>NZ_JBBOZR010000001.1:715000-4635000 GCF_038008705.1 Bacillus sp. FSL W8-0770 | reverse complement strand
CAATGGTATCAGTGGTAGGGGAGCGTTCTAAGGACAGTGAAGTCAGACCGTAAGGACTGGTGGAGTGCTTAGAAGTGAGAATGCCGGTATGAGTAGCGAAAGACGGGTGAGAATCCCGTCCACCGAATGCCTAAGGTTTCCTGAGGAAGGCTCGTCCGCTCAGGGTTAGTCAGGACCTAAGCCGAGGCCGACAGGCGTAGGCGATGGACAACAGGTTGATATTCCTGTACCACCTCTTTATCGTTTGAGCAATGGAGGGACGCAGAAGGATAGAAGAAGCGTGCGATTGGTTGTGCACGTCCAAGCAGTTAGGCTGATAAGTAGGCAAATCCGCTTATCATAAAGGCTGAGCTGTGATGGGGAAGCTCCTTATGGAGCGAAGTCTTTGATTCCCCGCTGCCAAGAAAAGCTTAGCGAGATAAAAGGTGCCTGTACCGCAAACCGACACAGGTAGGCGAGGAGAGAATCCTAAGGTGTGCGAGAGAACTCTGGTTAAGGAACTCGGCAAAATGACCCCGTAACTTCGGGAGAAGGGGTGCTTTCTTAACGGAAAGCCGCAGTGAATAGGCCCAAGCGACTGTTTAGCAAAAACACAGCTCTCTGCGAAGCCGTAAGGCGAAGTATAGGGGGTGACACCTGCCCGGTGCTGGAAGGTTAAGGAGAGGGGTTAGCGTAAGCGAAGCTCTGAACTGAAGCCCCAGTAAACGGCGGCCGTAACTATAACGGTCCTAAGGTAGCGAAATTCCTTGTCGGGTAAGTTCCGACCCGCACGAAAGGTGTAACGATTTGGGCACTGTCTCAACCAGAGACTCGGTGAAATTATAGTACCTGTGAAGATGCAGGTTACCCGCGACAGGACGGAAAGACCCCGTGGAGCTTTACTGTAGCCTGATATTGAATTTTGGTACAGTTTGTACAGGATAGGCGGGAGCCATTGAAACCGGAGCGCTAGCTTCGGTGGAGGCGCTGGTGGGATACCGCCCTGACTGTATTGAAATTCTAACCTACGGGTCTTATCGACCCGGGAGACAGTGTCAGGTGGGCAGTTTGACTGGGGCGGTCGCCTCCTAAAGTGTAACGGAGGCGCCCAAAGGTTCCCTCAGAATGGTTGGAAATCATTCGTAGAGTGCAAAGGCATAAGGGAGCTTGACTGCGAGACCTACAAGTCGAGCAGGGACGAAAGTCGGGCTTAGTGATCCGGTGGTTCCGCATGGAAGGGCCATCGCTCAACGGATAAAAGCTACCCCGGGGATAACAGGCTTATCTCCCCCAAGAGTCCACATCGACGGGGAGGTTTGGCACCTCGATGTCGGCTCATCGCATCCTGGGGCTGTAGTCGGTCCCAAGGGTTGGGCTGTTCGCCCATTAAAGCGGTACGCGAGCTGGGTTCAGAACGTCGTGAGACAGTTCGGTCCCTATCCGTCGTGGGCGTAGGAAATTTGAGAGGAGCTGTCCTTAGTACGAGAGGACCGGGATGGACGCACCGCTGGTGTACCAGTTGTTCTGCCAAGGGCATAGCTGGGTAGCTATGTGCGGAAGGGATAAGTGCTGAAAGCATCTAAGCATGAAGCCCCCTCAAGATGAGATTTCCCATAGCGTAAGCTAGTAAGATCCCTGAAAGATGATCAGGTTGATAGGTTCGAGGTGGAAGCATGGTGACATGTGGAGCTGACGAATACTAATAGATCGAGGACTTAACCATATAATATGAAGCAATGTTATCTAGTTTTGAAAGAATATAAAAAACTTGTTGACTTTCAAAAGTAAATGAGTTACAATAATTCTTGTCTTAAATGAATACAGTCTGGTAATGATGGCAGAGAGGCCACACCCGTTCCCATACCGAACACGGAAGTTAAGCTCTCTAGCGCCGATGGTAGTTGGGACCTTGTCCCTGTGAGAGTAGGACGTTGCCAGACAAATGGAGGATTAGCTCAGCTGGGAGAGCACCTGCCTTACAAGCAGGGGGTCGGCGGTTCGATCCCGTCATCCTCCACCATTTAGCCGACTTAGCTCAATTGGTAGAGCAACTGACTTGTAATCAGTAGGTTGGGGGTTCAAGTCCTCTAGTCGGCACCAGAAATCATGGCGGTTGTGGCGAAGTGGTTAACGCACCGGATTGTGGCTCCGGCATTCGTGGGTTCGATTCCCATCAGTCGCCCCATTTTTCTTAAATACATTAATATGCGGGTGTGGCGGAATTGGCAGACGCACCAGACTTAGGATCTGGCGCCTTTGGCGTGGGGGTTCGACTCCCTTCACCCGCACTTTTAATTAAATAACTCATACATGTCTTGCGGAAGTAGTTCAGTGGTAGAATACAACCTTGCCAAGGTTGGGGTCGCGGGTTCGAATCCCGTCTTCCGCTCCAATTTTCAATATGACATGCCGGGGTGGCGGAACAGGCAGACGCACAGGACTTAAAATCCTGCGGTGGGTGACCACCGTGCGGGTTCGACCCCCGCCCTCGGCACCATATGCGCCCGTAGCTCAATTGGATAGAGCGTTTGACTACGGATCAAGAGGTTAGGGGTTCGACTCCTCTCGGGCGCGCTTTTATTAACGGGAAGTGGCTCAGCTTGGTAGAGCACCTGGTTTGGGACCAGGGGGTCGCAGGTTCAAATCCTGTCTTCCCGATATTCCAAAAAACATGGGGCCTTAGCTCAGATGGGAGAGCGCCTGCCTTGCACGCAGGAGGTCAGCGGTTCGATCCCGCTAGGCTCCACTTATATTAATATCATTTATGGCGGTGTAGCTCAGCTTGGCTAGAGCGTACGGTTCATACCCGTGAGGTCGGGGGTTCGATCCCCTCCGCCGCTACCATAAAGGACCTTTAGCTCAGTTGGTTAGAGCAGACGGCTCATAACCGTCCGGTCGTAGGTTCGAGTCCTACAAGGTCCACCATTAGACGTATATATCTCGGAGGTATACCCAAGTTCGGCTGAAGGGATCGGTCTTGAAAACCGACAGGCGGCGAGAGTCGCGCGGGGGTTCGAATCCCTCTACCTCCTCCATTTTTTTCTAAAGTGAATATTTTATCATCGCGGGGTGGAGCAGCACGGTAGCTCGTCGGGCTCATAACCCGAAGGTCGCAGGTTCAAATCCTGTCCCCGCAACCAAATGGTCCCGTGGTGTAGTGGTTAACATGCCTGCCTGTCACGCAGGAGATCGCCGGTTCGACCCCGGTCGGGACCGCCATTTTTTACATAAAGGCTCGGTAGCTCAGTCGGTAGAGCAGAGGACTGAAAATCCTCGTGTCGGCGGTTCGATTCCGTCCCGAGCCACCATTTTGAAATCACGAGCCGACTTAGCTCAATTGGTAGAGCAACTGACTTGTAATCAGTAGGTTGGGGGTTCAAGTCCTCTAGTCGGCACCACTTTCAAAATGAGCCATTAGCTCAGTTGGTAGAGCATCTGACTTTTAATCAGAGGGTCGAAGGTTCGAGTCCTTCATGGCTCACCATTTACAATTTAATGCGGGTGTAGTTTAGTGGTAAAACAAGAGCCTTCCAAGCTCTGGTCGAGAGTTCGATTCTCTTCACCCGCTTTTCAATTATGGGCCTATAGCTCAGCTGGTTAGAGCGCACGCCTGATAAGCGTGAGGTCGATGGTTCGAGTCCATTTAGGCCCACCATAATTGTTCCGCAGTAGCTCAGTGGTAGAGCTATCGGCTGTTAACCGATCGGTCGTAGGTTCGAGTCCTACCTGCGGAGCCATATTTATAGAGAAGTACCCAAGT
This sequence comes from Bacillus sp. FSL W8-0770, assembly GCF_038008705.1. NCBI lineage: Bacteria > Bacillati > Bacillota > Bacilli > Caryophanales > Bacillaceae > Bacillus > Bacillus sp. FSL W8-0770. The sequence goes on along the minus strand of NZ_JBBOZR010000001.1, from coordinate 4,631,261 downwards.
GGCTCAAGGGGCTCCCCTGCTAAGGGAGTAGATCGCGAACGCGGTGCGAGGGTTCGAATCCCTTCTTCTCTGCCAGAACTGGCCCGTTGGTCAAGTGGTTAAGACACCGCCCTTTCACGGCGGTAACACGGGTTCGAATCCCGTACGGGTCATACTAAAAGAGATAGCATAATCTGCTATCTCTTTTTTGTTGTATAAAGGTGGACTTTGGATAGTCTGCTTTTTTATGCAATAGAAGAAATATGAAGTATGGGCTGTTGCAGTTGGGTATAGAGAGCCGTAAATACAATCATGTTGTTTATTTACCCCAGCTGTATGGCTGTAGCCTCCTACACTTGGAGAAACCGATGAAAATAAATAATATATAGAAGAAGCTGCTTCTTTCAACAGGTGTGATCTACTGGAGACAGCTTTTTTATGTTGTCATTATTGTCGAGTTTTGTCGGTAAGTCGATATATTGCAAAAATCGCTGATATAATTTGAGTTACGATCGATAAATTTTAATAATCGCTGATATATTTGGAGTTACGGTCGATATATTCTAAAAATCGCCGATATAATTTCACTTACCGACGAAAAACACAAGAAAATCCCTTTCACAATCTAAAGAAAACGCCTCCATTGAAATGGATTCCACACCTATTCCAATAACTTTACACTCTATGTGAAAAAGTTCACAAATAGGTCATAATTTGTGAAGTAATTCACAATAATACGTGCTACAATATGAATGTAAAGAAGTTAAACAACATTAAATTAGTATTTTAATTAATTACTTAAACAATCATAAAAAAATATATGTGAACAATAGAGAGGGGAAATTACCATGAAAAAAGGTATCAATCGTGTAGTATTAGTAGGAACAGGAGCTGTAGGTTGTAGTTACGCTTACTCAATGATCAACCAAGGTGTAGCTGAAGAATTCGTATTAGTAGATGTTAATGAAGCAAAAGCAGAAGGGGAAGCAATGGACTTAAGCCATGCGGTACCATTCTCTCCATCACCAACAAAAGTTTGGAGCGGTAGCTATGCAGATTGTAAAGATGCAGATTTAGTTGTTATCACTGCTGGGTTACCACAAAAGCCAGGTGAAACTCGTTTAGACTTAGTTGAGAAAAATACAAAGATCTTTAAACAAATCGTTCGCGGCATTATGGATAGCGGATTCGATGGAATCTTCTTAATCGCAACTAACCCAGTTGATATTTTAACTTACGTAACTTGGAAAGAATCTGGTTTACCGAAAGAGCGCGTAATCGGTTCTGGTACTACTTTAGACTCTGCTCGTTTCCGTTACATGTTAGGTGACTACTTAGATGTAGATCCACGCAACGTTCATGCTTACATCGTTGGTGAACACGGTGACACTGAACTTCCAGTATGGAGCCACGCTACCATCGGTGTACAAAAATTAGAAACAATCTTAGCTAACAACGAACAGTACAAACAAGAAGACTTAGACAAAATCTTCGAAAACGTACGTGATGCAGCTTACCATATCATCGAGCGTAAAGGTGCAACTTACTACGGAATCGGTATGTCACTACTTCGTGTAACGAAAGCAATCTTAAACAACGAGAACAGCGTATTAACTGTATCTGCATACCTTGAAGGTCAATACGGCGAGAAAGATGCTTACGTAGGTGTTCCAGCTGTAATTAACCGCGAAGGTGTACGTGAAATCGTAGAACTTGAGCTAAATGAAGAGGAAAAAGCGAAATTCGCTCATTCTGTAAAAGTATTAAAAGAAACAATGGCACCAGTACTATAATAATTGCTAAATAATTCAGAGGTGGGAAACTGCTTCTTACCTCTGAACTTATATAATTTAATATAAATTCCTTTTCCGGTTTCCCTTGTATATCCCCAATATACCCCTTTTGCTGGATAAGGGTCGTTTATAGAAAAGAGCACTCTATTTTACGTAGAGTGCTCTTTATTATTCCGCTATTTGTCGGGCAGTAAAAACCCACTGATTAAAGTTTCAATTTATTATTTTTTAGGTGTTAATCCTAATTTCTTTAAAATATCTGCCAGTGTACCGCTTTTGGATTTTTCTACAGGTGTTTGTGATTTAGATGCATCTGGACCTTTTTTCAAGAAGTTCCTTTCAACGAAGCGAATATCTTTTTCGTCGACAATACCATCTTTATTAAGGTCTCCGTCTTTTACAGTTAGTTCTTTTTTACCATAGTTGCTAGCGATAATTTCAGCATCTTTAATATCGATTACTTTATCACCATTTACATCGCCGACAAGGTTTTCGTCAGGTCTTGCATAATAATATTGGCCAAGCAGCTTACCGTCTTTTTCAGTACCAAGTTTCGTTGTTAGGCGGCTTGTTAAATGTCTTGGCACCTCTACATATAAGTTATAGTCGCGTTTATTAACTGGAAGTTCATTTAGTTTGAAGTATCCGTATTTATCTAGTGAGCCTTCAAACTTATGACGGTAAGAATCAGTCGCATATACTTTTACGCCAAGCTTTGTATAATCGAACTTTTCATCTAAATATCCGCATTCATTTAAGAACGCACCAGGTTTAATATTTCCTTCTACTAGTGAGTTTAAGGACATAACTGAGAATGTTTGATCTTGAAGTACACGCATTCTATTTGGTTCTGATTCACCTTGTTTCCAGTAAACAAAAATTGGTGACTCTAATTGAGCGTTTGCCTCATAAAATTCATCATTTTCTACTTTGAAAGTTACATCAATGAACGGGAAATCACCATCTAATCCAGCAAAGTTTTTGTCATCGATAGCGCCGCCAACTGTAACAGAACCTGCCTCTAGTTTCGGTTCATTTACTTTTGCGGTTACTCCTTTGTCGGAAAGTAGCTTTTCAAAAGCAGGATTAAATTTCGCATTTTAATAAAATTATGACAAAAAATATTGATAAACATTTTTTTATGATAGATTATTTTGTTTTGATTTTGAGTGGAAAATAGCATGAAAAGTAGGATAAACCTACTAAAATAAAGATTGAGAAAAAATAATAAGAAAAAATATACAAGGGTAATAAAGCGTTTTCAATGAATATTCGTCAAAATTCGATATTTTACACGGAAATGTGAAGAAAAACTAACATTTTTAAGAAAAAAACGAATGTTTTTTATAAATTAACAAGGATATTGCAGTTTTTCGCAGAAATAGTTAAAGTATAAAAAATTCTGTCATCTAAGTGAGGTGAGCATATTGAGTGTAATAAATTGTGAAGAAGTGAAACGAGATGAGTTTCATACAGAAAAGTACTATGAAAGTTATAACATCTTTGGCGCACATGTTGTGACGGAAGATGAGATTCAAGGGGTACGATTTACAGTGTGGGCTCCTCATGCGAAAGCAATGAGTGTTGTTGGAGATTTTAATGAGTGGGATTATGAGCAACATAAGATGCTACAAGTGACAGAAGAAGGCATTTGGTCCTTATTTATACCGCATATTGAAGAAGGAGAAATATATAAATATGCGATTGAAACGTTGGCTGGTGACGTCATTTTAAAGGCAGATCCGTATGCTATATATGCAGAAGTAAGACCGAATACGGCATCTGTAGTTTTTGATATAAAAGGATATGAATGGAAGGATAAAAACTGGAATCGTAAGAAAAAGAAAAAACCGATTTATAAAGAAGCGATGACAGTTTATGAATTACATTTTGGTTCTTGGAAAAAGAAAGAAGATGGAACACTATATTCTTACAGGGAAATGGCAGAAGAACTCATTCCGTATGTGGTGGAACATCAATTTACACATATTGAAATTATGCCGCTTGTTGAGCATCCATATGATCGTTCTTGGGGATATCAAGGAACGGGATATTATGCAGCGACGAGTAGATTTGGTACACCGCATGATTTAATGTATTTTGTCGACGAATGTCATAAATATGGAATCGGTGTCATTTTAGATTGGGTACCGGGGCACTTTTGTAAAGATGCTCACGGTTTATATTTGTTTGATGGCACACCGACCTATGAATATAAAGATAAAGATGTACAAGAAAATCTAGTATGGGGAACTGTCAATTTTGATTTAGGAAAGAGAGAGGTACGTAATTTCTTAATTTCAAATGCGTTATTTTGGATGAAATATTTCCATATTGATGGTTTCAGAGTAGATGCAGTTGCGAACATGTTGTACTGGAATAAAGAAGGACAAGAGCAAAGTAATGAGTACGCTGTGTCATTTTTACGGGAGTTAAATGAAGCGGTATTTGCAGAGGATGAAGATTTTCTTATGACGGCAGAGGATTCAACAGCTTGGCCACTTGTAACAGCACCAACGTATGAAGGTGGGCTTGGATTCAATTACAAATGGAATATGGGCTGGATGAATGACGTGCTGAAATATATGGAGTGTGCGCCAGAGTACAGAAAATATATTCATGAGAAAATGACGTTCTCTTTACTATATGCTTACTCTGAAAACTTCATATTACCCCTTTCTCATGATGAAGTCGTTCATGGGAAAAAGTCGTTATTAAATAAAATGCCAGGTGATTACTGGGATAAGTTTGCTCAGCTTCGTTTATTATATGGATATTTCTTTACTCACCCAGGAAAGAAATTACTTTTCATGGGAGGAGAATTCGGGCAGTTTGATGAGTGGAAAGACCTTGAAGATTTAGATTGGAATTTACATGATTTTGAAATGCATCGTTATATGCATGATTACTTTAAAGAGCTCATAGCATTGTATAAGCGCTCAAAACCACTTTGGCAGCTTGATCATTCGCCTGAAGGTTTTCAGTGGATTGATGCTAATAATAACGAGCAAAGTATTTTCTCGTTTATCCGCCAAGGGGATAAACAAGAAGATGCGTTAGTTATCGTATGTAATTTTACGAAAGCTACATATGAAAACTATAAAGTAGGTGTACCAGATTTCGAGTATTATAACGAGATTTTAAACAGTGATGCACAGCAATATGGAGGTTCGGGACAAGTGAATAAGAAACGTCTTAAGACGTTTCTAGAACCGTACCATAATCAAGCAGCACATGTAGAGATTACAATTCCACCATTTGGCGTATCCATATTACGACCAGTGAAGACGAGAAAGGGGAGCAAAAAACAAGATGGCTCAAAAACAAAAGTGCGTAGCAATGTTACTAGCAGGGGGAAAAGGTAGTCGTTTAAGTGCATTAACAAAGAATTTAGCCAAGCCAGCTGTTCCATTTGGTGGTAAATATCGCATTATTGATTTTACGCTAAGTAACTGTGCGAATTCTGGTATTGAAACGGTTGGGATTTTAACGCAATATCAACCACTCGAACTTCATAATTATATCGGAATCGGAAATGCGTGGGATTTAGACCGAGTAAACGGTGGGGTCACAGTCTTACCTCCTTATGCGGAGTCTTCAGGGGTTAAGTGGTATACAGGTACGGCAAGTGCCATTTATCAAAACTTAAACTATTTAAGTCAGTATGAACCGGAGTATGTTCTCATTTTATCAGGCGACCATATTTATAAAATGGATTACAGTAAGATGCTAGATTACCATATTGAGAAAGAATCGGACGTATCCATTTCTGTTATTGAAGTACCTTGGGATGAAGCAAGTCGCTTTGGCATTATGAATACAAATGAAGAAATGGAGATTGTTGAGTTTGAAGAGAAACCGCAATTTCCAAGAAGTAATCTTGCATCAATGGGAATCTATATTTTTAATTGGTCAATTTTGAAAGAGTATTTAGAGATGGATGCAAGAAATCCTGAATCTAGTAACGATTTCGGAAAAGACGTACTTCCGCTTTTATTGGATGAAGGGAAGAAGCTAATGGCGTATCCGTTTGAAGGATATTGGAAAGATGTTGGAACGGTGAAGAGCTTATGGGAAGCGAATATGGATTTGCTTCGCGATGAAACATCACTGAATTTAAACGATCGTAATTGGCGTATTTACTCTGTCAATCCAAACGAACCGCCTCAATATATTGCTGAAAAGGCGAAAGTAGAAGAATCGCTTATTAACGAAGGGTGCGTCATTGAAGGGGACGTGAAGCATTCTGTGTTATTCCAAGGAGTGACGGTGGAAGAAGGAAGTATGGTGATTGATTCTGTCGTTATGCCAGGGGCTAAGATTGGTAAAAATGTTGTGATTGAAAGAGCGATTGTTGGATCAGAAATGGTTATCGAAGATGGAACAATCATTCGTCCAGAAAAGAATGTTGACGATGTAGTATTAATTGCTGAAGGGAAATAGAAAAGGGGGATGAAATGAATGGGAGAAAAAATGTTAGGAATTATTAATGCAACGGGAAGTTTTCCTTCCTTAAAGAAAGTAACAGGGCATCGTTCACTAGCGGCGTTACCGTTTGGGGGCCGTTATCGACTCATTGATTTCATGCTTTCAAATATGGTGAATTCTAGTATTCATAGTGTGGCAGTTTTTACAAGCCATAAAAATCGTTCGTTAATGGACCATGTTGGTTCAGGAAAACAGTGGGATTTAGATAGAAAACGAGACGGACTATTTTTATTCCCGCCAAACTGCCAATGTGACCAAGATGAATTTGGGTCTTTTGCACACTTTAGAAGACATATTGATTATTTTCTAAGAAGCAGAGAAGAGTACGTTGTTATTACGAATAGCCATCTCGTAACAGCATTAAATTTTCAAGCGGTGTTAGAGCGACATATACATACGGCAGCTGATATTACGGAAGTTTGCCATGAAGGGGTTTCGCTTCAAACATATGTGTTAAAGAAACAATTATTGTTAGACTTATTTGAGTCATATAAAGATGTGGAACAATACAGTTTATTTGATGTAGTGAGAGAAAAGCGCGGGAAATCATTACACATTGCTACATATGAACATACTGGATATGTAGCAATTATTGACTCGATTGAAAGTTACTATAAACATAGCTTAGAAATTTTGCAACCTGCTATTTGGAAGCAATTATTTAAGAAAGAAGCACCGATCTTTACGAAAGTAAAAGATGAGCCACCAACTCGTTATCTAAAGGGTGCAGTTGTGAAAAATACAATGATTGCAAACGGTAGTATTATTGAAGGGGAAGTCGAAAACAGTGTTGTTTCCCGTTCAGTTAAAATTGGAAAAGGTTCAATTATTCGTAATAGCATTATTATGCAAAAGAGCCAAATTGGAGATAACTGTATAATAGATGGTGTTATTATTGATAAAGACGTGAAAATTGGTGACGGTGTCGTATTAAAAGGAACCGCCGATGGGCCGTATGTTGTAGAAAAAGGAAGCGTACAAAACAGTACGATTAATAGTTATTCTTAAAAGAATCAGTGGGGGTCTTCCTCCACTGATTAAAGTTTTAATTCAAATGAAAACTCGAAGGGAGGAAGCTGCAAGAGGAGTAATAAAAACTTTTCGCGCAGTGGGACAACAAGTGAATATTTTATTTGCAGTATCAGAATGTGTACCGTTTGTGAAATCGGGAGGATTAGCTGATGTAGCGGGTGCGCTCCCAAAAGAGCTGAAAAAATTAGGAGTGGACGTTCGTATTATACTTCCAAATTATAGCCTCATTCCGCAAAAGTTAAGAGATGGATGTACGTTACATAAAGTAATTAACGTCCCGCTTGGGTGGAGAAATCAATATTGTGGAATTTTAAAAGGTGAGCAAGACGGAATTACGTATTACTTAATAGATAATGAATATTATTTTAAGAGAGATTCTCTGTATGGTCATTATGATGACGGAGAGCGTTTTTCTTATTTCTCAAAAGCGGTGTTAGAGTGTATTCCGCACCTTGATTTTGAAGTGGATGTTCTTCATAGCCACGATTGGCATACGGCTATGGTTAATTTCTTACTTCGTGAAAAGTATCAAGATAACCCGTTATATGAGCGTATTAAAACGGTATATACAATTCACAACTTGCAGTTCCAAGGAGTATTTCCTCCTGAAGTGATGTACGACTTGTTAGAGCTTGGTGATGAATATTTTCATAGTGAGCAGCTAGAGTTTTATGGAAACGTAAACTTTATGAAAGGCGGTATTATCGCTTCGGATCAAATTACAGCAGTTAGCCCGACATATAAAGAAGAAATTCAATATGAGTTTTTCGGTGAGAAGTTAGATGGATTACTGCGAAAATATAATGATAAGCTAAGCGGCATCGTAAATGGTATTGATACGAGCGTATATAATCCAGAAACGGATTCGTATATTACTGCTCAGTACGATGCAGATTCATTATATGAAAAGAGTGAAAATAAACGCGCCTTGCAGCGTTATTTTGGTTTGCCAGAAAAAGAGGATACACCAATTATTTCAATGGTAACGAGATTAACGAAGCAAAAGGGGCTTGATTTAGTACGTACTGTATTCCGTGAAATAATGGAGGAAGATGTACAATGTATTATTTTAGGATCAGGTGATTTGGAATATGAGCAATTCTTTGAGTGGATGGCATACGAGTATCCTGAGAAGGTAAAAGTGTACATCGGATTTAATGAAGAATTAGCTCACCAAGTATATGCGGGAAGTGATTTATTCTTAATGCCATCACTGTTTGAACCGTGTGGACTTGGACAACTTATCGCATTAGCTTACGGTACGATTCCAATTGTAAGAGAAACAGGCGGATTAAACGATACGGTACAATCTTATGATGAAGAAACTGGAGAAGGAAATGGTTTCAGTTTCACGAACTTTAATGCACATGACATGTTGCACACAGTTCTTCGTGCAATTGAATTTTATCACGATAAACCGGTATGGGAGCAGCTTGTAAAGCAAGCGATGACGGAAGATTATAGCTGGGAGAAGTCAGCTCTTGCTTATAAGAAATTGTATAAAAGTCTCATGGAATAACATGTAGGTGGTGAAGAAATGTTTACTCATGTTGAAAGTTTCAAATCAGCTTTTCTAGAAAAGTTAGAGACGATGTATGGTAAAAGTTTCAAAGACTCTACAACACGTGATCAATACAATACGCTTGGGTACATGGTGCGTGAATATATGAATAGTCAATGGATTGCAACGAACGAGAGTTATCGATCCGGAGAGCAAAAGCAAATGTATTACTTGTCTATTGAGTTTTTGCTTGGACGTTTGCTTGGAAGTAATATCTTGAATTTAGGTATTCGAGATGTATGCGAGCAGGGGTTATCTGAACTAGGGATTTCGTTACAAGAGTTAGAAGAAGTGGAAGCAGATGCAGGCCTTGGTAATGGTGGGCTTGGACGCTTAGCAGCCTGTTTTCTCGATTCACTTGCATCTTTAAACTTGCCAGGACACGGCTGTGGAATTCGTTATAAACATGGTTTGTTTGATCAGAAAATTGTTGATGGTTATCAAGTTGAATTTCCAGAACAGTGGCTTCTTCATGAAAACGTATGGGAAGTAAGAAGGCATGATCAAGCTGTAGAAGTAAGTTATTTCGGCAATGTTGAACCGCTAGAAATTGACGGGCGTTTAGAGTTTAGGCATACAAATGCAGAAGTCATTATGGCCGTGCCATATGATGTGCCGGTAGTTGGCTATGAGACGAGTACTGTAAATACACTTAGACTTTGGAATGCTGAACCAGTTCCTTTCCCGCAAAACTGCAAAGATATTTTGAAATATAAGCGTGAAACAGAGGCTGTATCGGAGTTTTTATATCCAGATGATACGCATGATGAGGGAAAAATACTTCGTTTAAAACAACAGTATTTCCTCGTATCAGCAAGTTTGCAAAATATCGTTCGAATGCATAGAGAAAGATATGGTGACCTTCGTCAACTACATGAAAAAATTGCGATCCACATTAACGATACACATCCGGTTTTAGCAATTCCGGAACTGATGCGTATTTTACTAGACGAAGAAAAGTTAGCATGGGAAGAAGCTTGGCACATAACGACGCAGACGATTTCTTATACGAATCATACGACGTTATCAGAAGCGCTCGAAAAGTGGCCAATTCACATTTTTAAACCGTTATTACCGAGAATTTATATGATTATTGAAGAGATTAATGAACGTTTCTGTCATGAACTTTGGGAACAGTATCCGTATGAGTGGGATCGTATTGAAGCAATGGCGATTATTGCACATGACCTTGTGAAAATGGCTCATTTAGCGATTGTCGGTAGCCATAGCGTAAATGGTGTAGCGAAAATTCATACGGAAATATTAAAGCAGCGGGAAATGCGATTGTTTTATGAATTTTATCCAGATAAGTTTAATAATAAGACGAATGGAATTGCTCATAGGCGCTGGCTTATGAAAGCAAATCCACAGTTAACAAATCTCATTTCAGAGGCGATTGGAACAGAGTGGAAGAAAGAACCGATTAAGCTTCAAGAGCTACAATTAGTTCAATATGATGCGAGTTTCCAAGAGAAATTTGCAGAGGTAAAGCAAGAGCGTAAAGAGATTTTAGCGGAGCGTATTCATAATACAATGGGGATTACCATTGATCCAAATTCTATTTTTGATGTGCAAGTGAAAAGATTACATGCTTATAAACGACAATTATTAAATGTTCTTCATATTTTATATTTGTATAACCGTTTGAAAGAGGATGCTAGTTTTACATTTTATCCGCGTACTTTTATTTTTGGAGCGAAAGCATCACCTGGCTATTATTACGCGAAAAAAATTATTAAATTAATAAATGAACTCGCAAGAAAAGTAAATAATGACCCGTATGTCAGTCAATATATGAAAGTTATCTTTCTAGAAAACTATCGAGTTTCTTTAGCAGAAGATATATTCCCGGCGGCGGATGTAAGTGAACAAATTTCAACGGCGAGTAAAGAAGCATCGGGAACAGGTAATATGAAATTTATGATGAATGGTGCGATTACACTCGGAACGCTAGACGGTGCTAACGTTGAAATAAAAGACCGGGTCGGTGATGATAACTGTTTTATTTTTGGTTTAACAGCAGAAGAGGTTCTTCATTACTATCAAAATGGTGGATATCGTGCAAGTGATTATTATCACCACAATGGGCACATTAAAAAGGTAGTAGATCAGTTAACGAATGGTTTCTTTGCACAGTCGGGAGCCGAATTTGAAGCAATTTACGATTCTCTCGTTATTCAAAATGATGAATATTTTGTTCTGCGAGATTTTGGTCCATATGCTGAAAGACAAGAAGTTGTCGGTAGAGCTTATGAGAACCGAACGAAGTGGCTAGAAATGTCGATTTTAAATATTGCACAGTCTGGTCATTTTGCGAGCGATCGAACGATTTTGCAGTACAGTAATGAAATTTGGGGTATTGGTAATACAGTTAAACAGTTTTAAAGAGGTTGCTATATTGGGAGATATATTATCGATTTACCAACAGAAATGGATATTAATAAATAAAACGTGCTTAATAAAATTAAGCTCGTTTTATTTATTTTGCTTAAGAAAGAAATGGAACAGTGGTATATATGATACCTGCCCCATCATACTCTCCTGTCGCAAAGTATGAAAATGTAAAGAAACCTGTAACCGTAAAAATTACAATAAGGAAAAATGCGAAGATAAATTTTAACATGTAAGGTCCCCTCATCCAAAAATAACTTCATAGATTATTATAGTATACGAATATTTTATTTCCAATTGTTTACTGGTTAAAAATGAGAAGTCAGACATGTTTTGTATGTTGTAATGGAATGATTATTTGTAATGGATTTTGTGTTTTTTGTAAATGTCATGTTGTGATGGACGTGTGCATACTCCCAATCATGATCATTAAAATTTATGTTTCGGGGAGGGAGAAGTGGGACGACATCGAATAAGTTGACGAAACGAAAGCTACTAGCTACTTGTAGTTTATAATAATTTCGAAAAGCGATATCTCCTACTTTTGGAGAAGCGAATGTATAAAGTCCATACTGTGCGAAGGCAGTATTTATACGTGCATCTAATATGTGTAATGTGGCAAGCGCGCCACCTAGACTATGCCCAGTAGCTAGCAGTTTTTTATGTGCTGGCAATGATACGAGCATATCCATAATAGAATCACGACAAGACTCATAAATAGAGAGAAAACCGTTATGGACATTTCCGCCATTTAAAGCATAAGGATAAGGTTTTTGATTGACGAGAGAATCAATAATCCAATCTGGATCTGTTTGAGTGCCTCTGAAGGCAACGATAATTGTATCCTCAGATTCTAATATAAATCCGAACCATTCTGTTGTTTGAATGGCCTTTCCTTGAAAACCTTGTACATATTGAAAACCATCTGGTATTTCGAAAATACCATTTTGTTTATATTGTTCATACGTTAACTCACAACAAGAAGCTAACAGTATGGCAGTTTCTTTATCAAAGGATAAAGGAGTACGCATTAAGGTAGCCCTCCTTAAGAAAAGGTATAGTTTAATATATGCGGTGAGGAACTTGATTCATTCTTTTGGAGGTGGGGAATAGCTTGTATCGCTTACCTAAATCAGTGGAGGAAATTATAATGTCAAAATAAAACAGTGCCTGATAAGGACACTGTTTACTCTTTTTCATCTCAAGGAATCGACTTTTTTAGTTATTCTTAATGAACTGACGCATGCGTTAGTTGCATAAGTAAGAGGTTTGAAAAAATAGCCTGTATATATTTGAATGATGAATAACTTACCTATTTTCTTGTGTTTGTTTGCGTTACATACAGAAAAAATTCGGAAAATAAAACATATTATTTATCTGTTTGTTTTTGCTTCTTTTTCAAATACTCCGTACGCAATTTTTCAAGTTGCTGCTTTTTATCAAATTTGGCAGGCTTCTGTTTTTCATGGAACTTTGCCACAGCTACCTGACTTTTGGAATCCAATTGATATTTTCCCACTTTGTTCACCTACTTTTCTTGTCTCTAAAGAGAATCTACTCAACAAATATAATATACCTTATTTTCCTTAAGTAAACCTTATTACTTTATTTTAACTGCTTTTTCTCGTTTGTAGACGTAAATTAAAACACCCTTTCACTGCATTACTGCAAGCAAGGGCGTTTTAATTTTATTATTTTATTAGTTGATGGTCATGCCCACATAAGGGCACAGTTTACTCTTTCCCATCTAATAAACGACCAAGGCCACCTAATACACTACCTTCGCCAGTACTTTGCGCTGCTGGGCTTGTAAGGCGTGCTGCTAATCGGCTAAGTGTTAAGGACTGAATCCAAACTGTTCCAGGTCCTTCTAACGTTGCGAAGAATAAACCTTCGCCGCCAAATAGAGCTGTTTTTACTTTTCCAACGAACTCGACATCATAGTTAATGTCTTTTGTCATAGCAACAAGACAACCTGTATCAATGCGAAGTTTCTCACCAGGTTTTAATTCACGTTTATATACAGTTCCACCTGCGTGCATGAAAGCAAGACCGTCACCTTCAAGTTTCTGCATGATGAAACCTTCACCACCGAAGAAACCAGTTCCTATTTTTTTCGTAAATTCAATTCCGATAGAAACACCTTTTGCGGCACAAAGAAAGGCATCTTTTTGACAAACTACTTTTCCTTGATATTCTGTTAAATCTACAGGAATAATTTTACCAGGATAAGGAGCAGCAAATGAGACGTGGCGTTTGCCGTGACCTGTATTTGTAAATACAGTCATAAACATACTTTCGCCTGTAACGAGACGCTTACCAGCGCCCATTAATTTTCCGAATAAACCTCCAGATGGGCCAGAACCATCACCGAAGATTGTTTCCATTTCTATGTAATCTTCCATCATCATCATTGCGCCAGCTTCTGCGATCACGCTTTCTTCTGGATCTAACTCAATTTCAACAAACTGCATATCATCGCCATATAACTTATACTCAATTTCATGTGCTCTCATTTTTTTCACCTCGTATGTAATAGATACTTATATTGTACAGAATTTAATAGGATTAGAATACTTTAGTTTTGTTAATTTTCAAATAAAGTGGAACAAACCAAAACTGATTATCAGCTCCCGCCAATCAAGCTGTCCGCAAATACCGGGCTAAAATATGAATATGGAAATTCAACATTATATTAAAATTATAAAAAAATGGTGGAATGAAAGTGTTCTCATTTGACGTTTTGGATATAGCGTGATATAGTGAAATCACTATTGAGCTACATAATGTGGTACGGAAATAAAGCACGTTGAATTAAAGGCTGTAAGCTTGTTATACATTCATGTCCTTTATATCCACCTTTTCATGTGGATTCATAGTTTCATTTTTATTTAGGAGGTACATGACATGCAAACAGGTAAAGTTAAATGGTTCAACAGCGAAAAAGGTTTCGGTTTCATCGAAGTTGAAGGTGGAGACGATGTATTCGTTCACTTCTCAGCTATCCAAGGTGACGGATTCAAAACTTTAGAAGAAGGTCAAGAAGTTTCTTTCGAAATCGTTGAAGGTAACCGTGGACCACAAGCTGCTAACGTTACAAAAAACTAATTAGCTAGCGATAAAAAGCATTCCGATTTTCGGAATGCTTTTTTTTATTCTTTGGAACTCGACTCATTTGAAGACAATTCGCCCTTAAACGTACGCTCTTCAAAGTCATCAAGCATTTGTTCATATTCTTCATGCTCTTCCGTAGCGAAAACTTGCGGATTTTTTCCATACATATCTGTACCGATAAAGTTTTCGAAATCCTCTACGTAGCCTACGTTTTCTTCACTATTTACGTACATGCCATTATAGTTTTTCGAATCTTGTCTTTCTAAATCAGATGGTGTTTCAGATGTTCCGTAATTAGCAACATCTTGCCATGCATCTTCTGCATCATATTCAACAGAACGATCTTCATCATGTTTGTGGAAAGAAGGAGATAACACTTCTTCTTCGACTGGTCGTGTATTCATATTTAGCTTATTTGTCGCGTGCTGGATGCATGTTGTAGCAGTCGGCATTGCTTCTAATCTTTCAAATGGAATTTCTTCGCCAGACACTTCGCAAATGCCGTACGTACCCGCTTCTATTTTTTGCAAGGCATGTTTCGTATCCTCTAGCTGTTTATGCCAAAGTTCAATAAGCCCGAAGTCTTTTTCACGTTCATATAGCTCTGTTGCCATATCAGCTGGATGGTTATCATAGCTAGATAATTCTCCAACAGACTCACGTTCAGATGCACGATCTTCATTTTCGTGTGTTTGTATCGTTTGCTCTAGTTCTTGTTTTTGTTTTTCTAAAATGGATTTAAATTGACCTACTTGTTGTGGAGTTAACATAGTCGTCCACCTTCCTACAATTCAGTTTCTTTACATAGTATGAGCGTTGCGAGTAGGAATTATGAGATGAATTTTAGATATGAAAAAGGAGCCGCATAAGCAGCTCCTTTTATAGAAAGTATCCAAGTAATAATCCGATTCCCATGAGGAGACCGAAGATCGTATTTGTTTTTGCTGTTGCAATCATCGCAGGTACCATTTCCATTGGAATGCTTTTGCCGATAAATCCTTTCGTCGCTTTAAATGCTTTCGGTGCACTTAAAAATACGATAAGCATCCATGGTGATACGATGCCCACGATAATTAAAGCAATTGTCCAAATGTAGGAAACGATGAACATAGAAGCAAGTACACCAACCGCTCGCTCGCGTCCAACGAGAATTGCTAACGTTTTACGACCATTTTCTTTATCGCCATCTAAGTCACGAATATTATTAGCTAGTAAAATGGCACCAATTAAAATGGAGCTTGGAATAGATAGTAAAATGACTTCTGATGTTACAGTTCCAGTTTGAATAAAGAATGAAATTCCAATAATGATAACACCCATAAATAATCCGGCTGTTAACTCTCCAAATGGTGTATAGGCAATGGGAAGTGGGCCACCCGTGTAAAGGTAAGCAACGGCCATACAAACAAGACCGATTCCAGCAAGCCACCAGCTAGAATTCATACAAATATAAACACCTAATAGTATTGCGATGCCGAAAAATCCAAATGCTAAGTTAAGCACTGTTTTTGGCTGAATGCCATCGCGAACGATAGCGCCGCCGATACCAACTGAACCTTCGTGATCGAGTCCTCTTTTATAATCAAAGTATTCATTAAACATGTTTGTTGCTGCCTGAATGAGAAGACAAGCAAGAAGCATTATAAGGAAAAGAGGGAGATGTATTTGATTTATACCTCCGACCTGCATTGCATAGGCTGTTCCGATGAAAACAGGAACGAAAGCTGCTGTTAATGTATGGGGACGTAGTAAACTCCACCAAATGCGCCAGCCTGTTTGCTTGCTTGGTTTTGGCGCCGTAGGAGAGGAATTCGTTTCGACGTTCATTTCCATGTTGAATCCTCCTTTGGTCACATATTGTACACAACTAAGTGTAGAAAAAGCATCATTTAGTGTCAACGTTTATTTTCTAGGAAGAGAAGGTGAATTTCTCAGAAATGCTAAACGTTGACAGGCCTTTCGTTTGAGGTGTATCTTAAAATCAAGCGTAATTATGACTATTTTTCGCCCATAGGGGGGAGACAATTGTGATTCAAACGAAACAAAAAGGCTTGCAAGAAGTTCTTAGTGCAGCTATTAAGCATGCAACTGATGAAAAAATATTGGTTAGTTTTGTAAAACAAATAGACTGGATGGATCCGCTTCTGTTTTATGCAGCAGGAAAAAGGATTGCATTGGAAAATAGATGTTATTTTGCAGATCCAGCTCAGCATGTAATATTTGCTGGAATTGGCTCTGTTTTCACTATAGCAAATTCTTCTCACAAACGCTTTCAAGCGGCTCGTGACGAGTGGGATAAAGTAAAAGAGAAAGCATTTGTACAAAGAGAAAAATATGAATTTGGAACAGGTCCTCTTTTATTTGGTGGATTTTCATTTGACCAAGAAAAAGAGAAAACGGACTTATGGAAAGAATTCGATGATACGACATTTTCACTACCAGCATTTTTATTAACTGTAAAAAATGAAAAAGCATGGTTAACAATGAATACATTCGTTTCAGCAACAGATTGTGCAGAAACTCTTTATAACGAAATTGTTTCTTTAGAAGAGAAAATTTTGGGGGAGAGTAAATGTGCATTAGAAGGATTGAAATTAACAGTTACTTCTAAAGTGGAAGTGGATCCGAAAGGCTGGATGAAAGCCATTGAGAAAGTGCAAGATGAGATGAAGCAGGGTAACGTGCAGAAGGTTGTATTAGCGAGGGAGCTAAAAGTAGAAATGGATCATCATATTGATTCTGCTCTTGTTTTAGAAGCACTTCGCATTGGGCAACCGGATTGTTACGTATTTTCTTTTGATTATAAAGGAGCATGCTTCTTAGGAGCGACGCCAGAGAGGTTAATTCGCAAAGAAGATGAGAAGTTTACTTCGATGTGTCTTGCTGGTTCAACTGGTCATGGTCAATCTATAGAAGAAAGTAAGCGAAATAGTAATGCGCTTCTTCATGATGAAAAGAATTTAGCTGAACACGGTTATGTTGTAAACATGATTCGAGGAGTATTAAATGAGCACTGCGAATCTGTTAATATTCCGGAAAGTCCGGACTTATTAACAACGAAAAACTTAATTCATTTATATACGCCTGTAGAGGCAAAGGGCGATGCGAGTCTTTTAACAATGGTAGAAGAATTACATCCAACACCAGCTCTTGGCGGGACACCTCGTTTGGAAGCGATGAAACTGATTCGTGATGTTGAATTGTTAGACAGAGGATTATATGGCGCACCGATTGGCTGGATAGATGATGAAGGAAATGGTGAGTTTGCGGTTGCACTCCGCTGCGGGTTATTAAATGGCAAGAAAGCATCCTTATTTGCCGGTTGCGGGATTGTAATTGATTCAGTACCACAACTTGAATATGAAGAAACAAGTTTGAAGTTTAGACCGATGCTTGGTGCTTTGGAGGAATTAATGAAATGAACAATCATATAGAAGCATTATCATATTATTTAGGCGCGTTCGTGGATGAACTGACGCGTCTAAATGTATGTGATGTTGTCATTAGTCCAGGCTCACGGTCAACACCGATTGCTCTGCTAATGGAACAACACGAAGGAATGAACACATATTTACATGTAGATGAAAGATCTGCAGGATTTTTTGCGCTTGGTATTGCGAAAGCAAAAAAACGTCCGGTTGCATTATTATGTACGTCAGGAACGGCAGCAGCGAACTACTATCCAGCTGTATGTGAAGCTTTTCATTCAAGGGTCCCGCTTATCGTCTTAACAGCAGATAGACCGCATGAATTAAGAGATGTCGGTGCACCACAAGCGATGAATCAAATTAATTTATACGGTACGTTTGTGAAGCAATTTACAGAGATGGCACTTCCAGAAGCGAGTGAAGCGATGTACCATTACGCTCGCATGACGACGCAGCGCACGATAGCAAGCGCACTTCTAGCGCCGCAAGGACCTGTTCATCTTAATTTTCCAGTTCGCGAACCGCTTATCCCGGACTTTTCATTAGAAAGTTTATGGGATAAAGGACGCGGGGAATATACAGGAGTAGTTCAGCAAGGGAACGTGATGATGCCGAGTGAATATGTAGATTCTCTTGTAGGGCGCCTTTCACATATGGAAAAGGGGCTTATTATTTGTGGAGATGATAGTCATTCAGAAATCGCAGCATTTGCAACGCAACTAGCTGAAAAAACGGGATACCCAATATTAGCAGACCCACTTTCTAATATTCGTAGCGGACACCACGATAAAACGATGGTAATCGACTGTTATGATACATTTTTACGAAATGAATTGTTAAAAGAGACGTGGAAGCCGGACGTTTTAATTCGTTTTGGTGGTATGCCTGTTTCGAAAGCATTAACGCAGTTCATTAAAAAACAAACGAAAGCTGTTCATATCGTTGTTGACGAATCTGGACAATGGAGAGATCCAGCTCTTGTTGCGACAGAAGTTGTACAGGCAAGTGATATTGCATTTTGCAGTACATTAATAGAAAAAATGCCAGTTATGAAAAAGAATGATTGGTCCCAAATGTGGCAACATATAAACGAAAAAACGAAGGAAACGCTTCGTGAAATGGAAACATATGAAACTGCATTTGAAGGAAAAGTCATTACAGATATTGTACGCGTATTACCAGAAGGAGCAACGTTATTTGCGAGTAATAGTATGCCAATTCGTGATACAGATTCATTCTTCTTCACATCAGATAAAAATATTCAAGTGATGGCAAACCGCGGTGTAAATGGGATTGATGGCATCATTTCGACAGCTTTAGGAGCGAGCATGATTTGCGATCCGCTCGTATTAGTCATCGGTGACTTATCATTCTATCACGATTTAAATGGACTATTAGCTGCAAAATTACATGAATTAAATATAACGATTGTCGTTGTAAATAATGATGGTGGGGGTATTTTCTCATTCTTACCACAATATGAGAAAAAGGAACACTTCGAATCGTTATTTGGAACGCCGATTGGGCTTGACTATGAGCATGTTGTTAAAATGTACGGTGGTTCATTTAGCCGTGTAAATGGTTGGGAGCAATTCCGGGAGGAAGTACAAAAGGGAGCAACGACAGAAGGTTTACACGTTGTAGAAATTTGTACGAACCGTGATGAAAACTTAACGTTGCACCGTACGTTATGGGCAAAAACACAGGACGTAATTACTACATCATTGCAAGGTGAATCAAAATGAAAGTAACGCTGCAAGGTGTATCGTATGAATATGAAGTAGTCGGAAGCGGGGAACCACTTCTACTTCTTCATGGTTTTACGGGAAGCATGGAAACGTGGCGTTCTTTTATCTCTTCATGGAGTGGGCAGTTTCAAGTTATTGTAGTGGATCTTGTTGGACACGGAAAGACCGAGAGTCCTGAAGATGTTGCGCATTATGATATTCGAAATGTGGCATTGCAAATGAAAGAACTATTAGATTACCTTCATATTGAAAAAGCACATATGCTTGGCTATTCAATGGGCGGTAGACTGGCGATTACGATGGCATGTCTATATCCAGAATATGTACGTTCTCTTTTATTAGAAAATTGTACAGCTGGACTCAAAAGTGAAGATGAGCGAAAAGAACGCTGTGAAAAAGATGAGCGACTTGCCGATAAAATTGAGCGAGAAGGCATAGAAAGTTTTGTATCGATGTGGGAAAATATTCCGCTGTTTGAAACGCAAAAACGTTTAGCAAAAAACGTACAAGAAGCGGTGCGAAAAGAACGACTTGCTAACAACCCAAAAGGGCTCGCAAATAGCTTGCGCGGCATGGGAACTGGGGCTCAGCCTTCATGGTGGGATGAGCTAAAAAACTTAAAAATACCTGTTCTTTTAATGAACGGAGAGCATGATGAAAAGTTCTTTCGCATATTAAAAAACATCGAAAAATGCGTCTCTGATGCGAAAATTGTCAAAATTGATGGTGCTGGCCATGCAATTCATGTGGAACAACCGGAAAAGTTTGATACAATAGTAAAGGGATTTCTAAAAACTATGCAGTGATGCTTTTTTCAGTTAAGAATGAAGTTACACTTATAGAGGAGATCAGAAATATACAAGGAGGTAGTTGTAATGGCTATTGAATGGGTAAAAGAAGGCAATTACGAAGATATTATTTATTCAACATACAATGGTATCGCAAAAATTTCGATTAACCGTCCTGAAGTACATAACGCATTCCGTCCAAAAACGGTAATGGAGTTAATCGACGCTTTTGCACAAGCTCGTGATGATGCAAATGTTGGCGTTATCATTTTAACAGGTGAAGGTGGACGTGCATTCTGTTCTGGCGGCGACCAAAAAGTTCGTGGTCATGGTGGATATGTAGGTGACGACCAAATCCCACGTCTAAACGTATTAGACTTACAACGTCTAATTCGCGCAATTCCTAAACCAGTTATCGCAATGGTAGCAGGTTATGCAATCGGTGGAGGACACGTACTTCATATCGTATGTGACTTAACAATCGCTGCAGAAAATGCTGTATTCGGACAAACAGGTCCTAAAGTAGGAAGCTTTGACGGTGGATACGGAGCTGGTTACTTAGCTCGTATGGTAGGCCACAAGAAAGCTCGCGAAATTTGGTACCTATGCCGTCAATACAGTGCTGGGGAAGCGCTTGATATGGGCTTAGTAAATACAGTAGTACCATTAGAACAACTTGAAGCAGAAACAGTACAATGGGCACAAGAAATCTTAGCAAACAGCCCAATGGCACTTCGTTTCCTAAAAGCTGCATTCAACGCAGACACAGACGGTCTAGCTGGTATTCAACAACTAGCTGGAGATGCAACGTTATTGTACTACACAACTGACGAAGCAAAAGAAGGTCGCGACGCATTCAAAGAAAAACGCAGTCCGGACTTCGGTCAATTCCCTCGTTTCCCGTGATGAAAGCGGAGCCGACTGTTTAGCCCCGTTGGCTAAGGTTCTTTCGCACAGAAAGTGTTTTTTACTTTCTTGTGCGGAAGGTTCTTAGACGGAAGGGGCTAGGAGGCGCAGCTGGATAAAATCAAAAGCGGAAGCAGCTCGTTCAGAATGTGAGGGGGATGGAGCTTCTGACGTAGAGGCGTTTTTTGCCTCGTAGGAAGAAGTGAAACGACCGACTGTTCTAGCCGCTGTAGCTGGATGTGACAAACCGGAAACAAAACAACTAAGAGACTTGATGTCACATCAAGTCTCTTTCTTTCATGAAAGGAGAATGTATGATGGAGACGATGCCAAATTGGTTAAAGCAACGTGCATTTTTAACACCAGATCGTACTGCAATTGAAATAGAGGAAGAGAAAGTTACTTTTATGCAGCTGCATGAAACAGTAGTATCTGTTTGTGAACGTCTCACGCATGTTGGAGTGAAGCGAGGGCAAAAGGTGGCTGTTCTGATGAAAAATGGTATGGAGATGATTACAGTTATTCACGCCCTATCGTACGTAGGGGCAGTAGCTGTACTTTTAAATACGCGTCTTTCAAGAGAAGAGCTACTTTGGCAAATGGATGATGCTGAAGTTATTTGTTTAGTGACGGATCAAGATTTTGAGGCTAAAGATGTTCCTGTCTATTCATTCGCCGAAGTGATGAATGGACCAAAAGAGGAAGCCTCTATACAAGAAGAATTCTCTTTAGAAGAAGCGATGACGATTATTTATACGTCAGGGACGACAGGGAAACCGAAAGGCGTTATTTTAACATATGGAAATCACTGGGCCAGCGCGGTTGGCTCTTCGCTTAATTTAGGACTTCGTGATGATGATTGCTGGTTAGCGTGTATGCCGATGTTCCATGTTGGCGGGTTATCTCTTCTAATGAAAAATATTATGTACGGCATGCGCATTTTACTCGTTCCGAAATATGATGCTGATTTTATTCATACAGCACTTCAAACGAGAGGCGTAACGATTATTTCAGTCGTATCAAAAATGTTAACTGATTTATTAGAGAGACTTGGAGAAGAAACATATCCATCTTCTTTACGATGTATGTTACTTGGCGGAGGACCAGCGCCAAAACCGTTACTCGAAACGTGTGTAGATAAAGGAATTCCTGTGTATCAAACGTACGGTATGACAGAAACGTCTTCGCAAATTTGTACGTTGTCCGCAGATTACATGTTAACGAAAGTAGGATCAGCTGGAAAGCCACTATTTCAGTGCCAACTTCGTATTGAAAAAGATGGCGTAGTAGTGCCGCCACATGCGGAAGGTGAAATTGTAGTAAAAGGACCGAACGTAACAGGTGGTTACTTTAACCGTGAAGATGCGACGCGTGAGACTATTCAAAACGGATGGCTTCATACTGGCGACCTCGGTTATTTAGATGAAGAAGGATTTTTATACGTATTAGATCGCCGCAGTGATTTAATTATTTCTGGCGGAGAGAATATATATCCGGCTCAAATTGAAGAAGTGTTGCTGTCCCATCCAGCGGTAGCGGAAGCTGGTGTTGTAGGTATGACTGATGATAAATGGGGACAAGTACCCGCTGCTTTTGTTGTGAAAAGCGGGGCGGTAACAGAAGAAGAAATTCTTCACTTTTGCGAGGAGAAATTAGCGAAATATAAAGTGCCGAAGAAAGCATGTTTCTTAGAGGAATTACCACGTAACGCTTCGAAAAAATTGTTAAGACGAGAGTTAAGAGAATTAGTGGAGGAGAAAGAAACAGTAAACAAAAACATAGACAAAAGTAGGCATATATAATAAAAAGTAATTATGAAACAATATAAACCAAAAGAATTTTCAGAAATGCTTAATGTCTCTGTTAAGACATTGCAAAGGTGGGACAATCAAGGTGTTTTAACTGCTTACCGAAACCAAAAAGGAAGATGATACTATACAGAAGAACAGTATAAGGAATATATGGGTATTCAAGAAGAAAATAAAGTAGGCAAAGTAGTTATTTACACAAGAGTATCAAATCCAGGTCAGAAAGATGATTTAGAAAATCAGGTTGAGTTTTTAAAAACATTCGCAAATGCACGAGGGATGATTGTAGATGAAGTTATCAAAGATATTGGTAGCGGATTAAACTACAAAAGAAAACAGTGGAATAACCTGATTGACAGTTGTATGGAAAGAAATATTTCGACTATCATCATTGCACACAAAGATAGATTTGTACGTTTTGGATATGAGTGGTTTGAAAAGTTTCTTCGTAAAATGGGAGTGGAAATTATGATTGTTAACAATGAAAAACTATCTCCTCAAGAAGAACTTGTGCAGGATTTAATATCTATCATTCATGTATTTAGCGGTAGAATATATGGGTTGAGAAAATACAAAAAGAAAATGTCGGAGGATGAAGATTTATGAAAAGAGCATATTTAATAGAAATCAAACCGACAACTGAACAAGTTAGTAAAATCCGTCAAACTATTGGGGTGTGTCGATATGTATATAACCTGTATATCTCTAAAAATAAAGAGGCATATGAGTCGGATGGGAAATTTCTTAGTGGCTATGACTTTTCTAAATGGTTAAACAACATTCATACAAAAGAGTGTGACCAGTGGATTAAAGAAGTGTCGAGCAAAGCGGTAAAACAAGCGATTATGAATGGAGATAAAGCTTTTAAGCGATTTTTTAAAGGTTTATCTAAGTTTCCACGATATAAAAAAAAGAAGAAGCAAGATGTGAAGTGCTACTTTCCGAAAAACAACAAAACAGATTGGACAGTAGAAAGACATAGAGTAAAAGTCCCTACAATTGGTTGGATAAGGTTAAAAGAGTATGGATATATTTCAAAAAATACAACTGTAAAAAGTGGTACAGTATATCAAAGAGCAGGAAGATACTATGTGTCTATACTCTGTGAAGTGAAAGAGGTAAAACCAAATTCAATTCTCAATGCAGTAGGTATAGGAATTGATTTGGGAATTAAAGACTTCGCTGTACGTAGCGATGGAAAAACTCACAAAAATATAAATAAAACAGTACAAGTAAAAAAGATAGAAAAACGGTTAAAACGTGAACAACGCTCTTTATCACGCAAATTTGAAAATATAAGAAAGAGAGGTGAACAACCTGTTACTAATAAAAGAGCGAATATAAACAAAAATATTCTTAGGGTGCAACAGCTACATGCTAGGCTAGCAAATATTCGATTAGCGTATGTAAAGTCTATTGTAAATGATGTGGTGAAAACCAAGCCAATGTTTATTACAGTAGAAGATTTGAATGTGAAAGGTATGATGAAGAACAAACATCTATCTAAAGCTGTAGCGCAACAATGTTTTTATGCTTTTAAAACATGGTTATCAACGAAATGTAGGGAATATGGAATTGAACTACGGCAAGTGGACAGATTCTATCCATCTTCTAAAATATGTTCATGTTGCGGTCAAAAAAGTCGGATTTAAAGCTGTCTGACCGAGTATATACATGTGATTGTGGAAATGTAATGGATAGAGATTTAAATGCATCTATCAACCTTTTACAAGCAAAAAAATATACAATACTAACGTAAATAGATTGTATATATGTACGGTGGGCTACATCGGAATTTACGCCTGTGGAGTGTCACAGCAAACTGTAGTAGCAAGTGATTAGCGAGGCAGGGCACGTAGAAGCAGGAATACTCTAAGAATATACATTTGTCTATATTTTTAGTAGCAGATGTAGGTGGAAATAAAAAAAGCGACACTTCATATAACAGAAATGCCACTCGTAATCCCGTTTGCTGCAAGCTATGGGACTTACGAAAAGCGTGAGAGTATCGTTATTGAATTAGAAGATGAAGACGGGTACATTGGATTTGGCGAAGTCGTTGCGTTCTCTGAACCGTGGTATACGGAAGAAACGGTGAAGACGGCGCTGCATGTACTGCAAGACTTTTTAATACCTGATTTATTAAAGGCTGAAATTTCTCATCCGAATGAGGTACCGGGTCTATTTCAACATATAAAAAGAAACCGAATGGCAAAGGCCGGAATTGAAGGGGCTGTTTGGGATTTATATGCGAAGTGTCAAAAGAAATCGTTAGCGACAGTGCTTGGCGGAACGAAGTCTGAAATTGAAGTCGGCGTTGTAATTGGGATCAATACGATTCCGGTTATGTTAAAACAAATCGAGAAGTACGCAGAAGAAGGATACGAGCGTTTTAAAGTGAAAATAAAGCCAGAGCATGATTACGAATTATTGAAAGAGATTCGAAAAGAGTTTCCGCATATCCCGCTAATGGCAGATGCAAATTCAGCATATACATTAGGGGATACGGAGAGGCTGAAACGACTAGATGAATTCCAATTAATGATGATTGAACAACCGTTAGCCGATTATGATTTTCTTGATCACGCGGAGTTGCAAAAGAAAATTGAAACGCCGATTTGTTTAGATGAAAGTATTCATAGTTTAGAAGATGCACGCGTTGCGATTACCCTTGGTAGCTGCCAAATTGTGAACATTAAACCAGGGCGAGTGGGCGGATTAACAGAATCGGTTCAAATCCATAATTATTGCATGGAGCACAACATACCCGTTTGGTGCGGCGGTATGGTGGAGATGGGGATTTCAAGAGCACAAAATGTTGCGCTTGCCTCATTGCCGAACTTTACGATTCCAGGCGATATATCTGCTTCTAGCAGACATTGGGAGCAGGATATTATTTCGCCGGAAGTGATGCTTGAGAGCGGGAAAGTTATGGTGCCGCAAAGTGTTGAAGCTGAGTATGAAGTAGACCGCGGAAGGTTGGCGGAGATCACGAAACAGCGAATTGTTTTGGAGCGGTAACTTGAGTCTTTAAAGTAGCGGGCGAATTTCGTTGTTAATTGTCGGTAAGTCGATATATTTCAATAATCGCTGATATAATGCAAGTTACGGTCGATATAATTGAGAAATCGCCGATATAATTCAAGTTATGGTCGATATATTTGGAAAATCGCTGATATAATTTTATTTACAAAGGTTACTCTAATGGGTAACCTTTTCGTATTGTACAAATTGGATAGACTAGTTTACAATCGAGCGTATAAAAGGGGGAGTAAAATGAAGCGCATTTCAATTTTAATAGTGGATGATGAGGCAGAAATTGCTGATTTAATTGAGATACATTTAGAAAAAGAAGGGTACCACGTCGTGAAGGCAGCAGACGGGGAAGAGGCTGTTCATATTATTGAAACGCAGCCAATCGACTTAGTGGTTTTAGATATTATGATGCCGAAAATGGATGGGTATGAGGTGACGCGCCAAATTCGCGCGAAGCATCATATGCCAATCATTTTCTTAAGTGCGAAAACATCTGATTTTGATAAGGTGACAGGTTTAGTATTAGGTGCAGATGATTATATGACGAAACCTTTTACACCGATTGAATTAGTTGCGCGTGTAAATGCACAATTACGTAGGTTTCTTACATTAAATCAGCCGAAAGTAGCGGAGAATAAATCTGCTTTAGAGATAGGCGGAGTTATTATTGATCCTGAGCGAAGAACAGTGAACGTCTATGGAGAGCAAATTGAGTTAACACCGAAAGAGTTTGATATTTTATATTTATTAGCGAGCCATCCGAAGAAAGTGTATAATGTGGAAAATATTTTTCAGCAAGTATGGGCAGATGATTATTATGAAGGCGGAAATACAGTTATGGTACATATTCGTACGTTGCGGAAAAAGCTTGGGGAAGATAAAAGAAAGGATAAATTAATAAAAACAGTGTGGGGAGTAGGTTATACTTTCAATGGCTAATATGATGAAAAGTTTTCGATTTAAAATGATTGCCTTATTTGCGTTAAGTATGGTGCTTGCAGCAACTGTAACTTATATAATTTATAAAGGATTGCAGCTGTATTATAAAACGATGGTTCGCTACGAAGAGCCTTTAGCGCAATTTAGGTCAGTGGTAAGGGAAGTTGGAGACATTAACTTCTTTTTAATTTTCTTTATTCCGTTATCTATTATCTTTTTCTTCTTTTTGACAAAACCGTATTTAAAGTATTTTAGTGAGATTTCTAACGGGATTCATCATCTTGCGAACGGTAACTTTACGAATAAAGTTCAAGTTTCATCAAACGATGAGTTTGGAGATATCGCACGTGAAATAAATGTTGCGAGTGAAAAGTTAAAAGAAGCGGTGGAAAGAGGAGACTTTGCTGAAAGTAGTAAAGATCAGCTCGTTGTAAACTTAGCTCATGATTTAAGGACACCATTAACATCCGTGTTAGGGTATTTAGATTTAATTCTTAAAGATGAGAATTTAACAAAAGAACAAATTAAACATTTTTCCACGATTGCATATACGAAATCGCAAAGGCTCGAAAGTTTAATTGATGAGTTATTTGAAATTACACGTATGAATTATGGCATGCTAAAGCTGGATAAAAAGCCGATTGATATAAGTGAACTACTTATACAGTTAGATGAGGAATTGTATCCTTTATTAGAGAAACATCATTTACAAGCTAGGTTGAATATTGATCCTCATTTGCCAATTAACGGTGATGGAAAATTGTTAGCTAGAGTATTTGAAAACTTGTTAACAAATGCCGTTCGATACGGATATGATGGGCAATTTGTTGATCTGAATGGGTATATCGATAATGGAGAAGTTGTCGTACAAGTTATGAATTATGGAGACAGCATTCCAGAAGAAGATTTACCGTATCTTTTTGATATGTTTTATACAGGTGATAAATCGAGAACTGAGAACCGTGGCGGGACAGGCCTTGGACTGTTTATTGCGAAAAATATTGTTGAGCAGCATAACGGTACAATTTCTGCTGAAAGTAATGTAGTTAGAACAATGTTTGAAGTGCGATTGCCAAAAGACGAGAACTTAACAATTTAATAAAAATTTAAACTTTATCCCACTTTTTATTTTAATAGTTTTTTCTATTCTATACGTAAGTTACGTTAAGGAGGAACTAGAAATGAAAAAGTGGGTATTTATTTCTTTTTTTATAGCATGCACAGTATGTGTAGGCTTTTATATATCACCGTTATTTCAAAAGGAAATCGATGTTAAAATTGTCGGAAAAGATGAGCTAGTAAAGGCGGCAAATACCGAGAGGAAAGAGATTACGAAGGAACAAATTTATAAGGGTGATTTATTATTAGTTAATAGGGATTATCCAGTAAAAAAAGATAGTATTAGGTCTGATATTATAAATGTAAATCATAATAGTGAATTAGTAAGAGGCTACGTAATATTTGATAGAAATCTTCGTTTATCAAAGTATGTTGTAAAAAAGTTTTTGAACGTTGTCGATGCGGCTGGAAAAGATGGCGTACAGCATTTCTTAATGAGTAGTGGGTATCGAGATTTTAAAGAACAAAGTAAATTATATAAAGAAATGGGATCTGATTACGCGCTTCCAGCAGGATATAGTGAACATAATTTAGGATTATCACTAGACGTTGGATCAACGCAAAAGAAGATGGAGAAAGCGCCTGAAGGAAAATGGATCGAAGAGAACGTATGGAAGCATGGCTTTGTATTACGTTATCCGAAAAATAAAAGTAACATTACTGGAATTCAATATGAGCCATGGCATATCCGTTATGTTGGCCTACCTCATAGCGCAATTATGCAAAAAAAGAATTTCACACTAGAGGAATATTTAGAGTTTTTAAAAGAGGAAAAAGGGATTTCAACTGAAGTAGAAGGTAAGAAATATACTGTTTCTTATTATAAAGTTTCTGAGAATATGAAAGTGAACATTCCGACAAACAAGCAGTATGAAATTTCGGGGAATAATATGGATGGGGTTATTGTGACGGTTCAGGAATAAAGAAAAAGGCTGTGCCATTTGGGACAGCTTTTTTTATATAAGAAAGGAATTGACGTTTCTTGTCGATAAATCGATATTCCTTGTCGAATCGTTGATATATTATAAGTTATGATAGATATAATTGAAAAATCGTTGATATATTGTAAGTTATGATAGATATATTCAAAAAATCGTTGATATAATTTCCTATACTATTACCATTTTGGAGGAGCATCTTTTTATTCATTTTCAAACATTATAACGTTATATTTACTTCTCCCTTTTTTTGTGTTACGCTAAACGTGTGAAAGAGACATAAAATGAAATTTTAATGTAAGCGTATTCTTATGGCTTCTTATAGAAAAGGGTGGAAGTACAATGACAGAACGATTCGTACTACGTAATGTGAAACGTGTGAACGGGGAAGAGATTGACATTGTAATTGAAAATAACAAAATCGCACAGGTGACGAAAGCTGGTGCTGGCGAGGGTGGAAAGGTTCTTGATTACTCTGGTACTTACGTATCGAGTGGCTGGATTGATTTGCACGTTCACGCTTTTCCAGAGTTTGATCCGTATGGCGATGAGGTGGATGAAATTGGCGTTAAGCAAGGGGTAACGACAATTGTTGATGCGGGTAGCTGCGGAGCTGATCGCATTGCAGATTTAGTAAAAAGTAGAGAGCAGGCAAAAACG
Source organism: Bacillus sp. FSL W8-0770 (assembly GCF_038008705.1). NCBI lineage: Bacteria > Bacillati > Bacillota > Bacilli > Caryophanales > Bacillaceae > Bacillus > Bacillus sp. FSL W8-0770. Next base: position 4,601,533 of record NZ_JBBOZR010000001.1, on the reverse strand, counting down.
AATTTATTTGCCTTTTTAAATATTTCTCGTATCGGTTTGAAACGAATTGATGAATTATCCAATATGGAATGGATCGATAAAGAGAAAGTGATAGAAGCAGTAGAAAAGTATAAAGATGTAATCGTTGGGTTAAAGGCGAGAATGAGTAAAAGTGTCGTTTGTGATAGCGGAATTGAACCGCTTCATGTTGCACGCTCTTTATCTCGTGAAACATCATTACCAATTATGGTACATATCGGTTCAGCGCCTCCTCGCATTGAGGAAGTTGTACCTCTTTTAGAAAAAGATGATGTCATTACACATTACTTAAACGGGAAAGAAAATAATTTATTTGATGAAGAAGGCAAACCGTTACCTGTGTTACTAGATGCAGTGAAGCGCGGTGTGCATTTAGATGTTGGGCATGGTAATGCCAGTTTTTCTTTTAAAGTAGCAGAGGCTGCGAAGCGTCACGATATCATCTTTAATACGATTAGTACAGATATTTACCGGAAGAATCGTGTGCATGGTCCGGTGTATAGTATGGCCCATGTTCTTTCGAAATTCCTTTACTTAGGTTATCCGCTAGAAGAAGTAATTGACGCGGTTACGAAAAATGCAGCAGAGTGGCTGAAAAAACCAGAGCTTGGCCGCATTCAAGAAGGCGATATTGCAAACTTAACTTTATTTACGGTGAAAGATGAGAAGGTTACGTTAATTGATTCAGAAGGGAATCAGCGCGTTGCTGAAAGAAGAATTGATACGAAAGGGGTTGTAATCAATGGGTCATTCATTGAATGCTAAGTATGGATTAAAAAGAGTAATTAATGCGAGCGGTAGAATGAGTATTTTAGGTGTATCTGCTCCTACAGATACGGTAATGGATGCGATGAAACATGGTGGACAAAATTATGTGGAAATTGCTGATTTAGTAGATAAAGCAGGAGACCATATTGCGAGAATTCTAGATTCAGAGGCAGCGGTCGTTGTAAATTCAGCATCGAGCGGAATTGCGCTTTCTATCGCTGGTATCGTTACAGAAGGAAATCGCCGTAAAAGTGAAAGACTTCATCAAGAAGTAATCGCGAAAAACGAAGTGATTATGTTAAAAGGTCATAACGTTCAATACGGTGCTCCTGTTGAAACGATGATTTATTTAGGCGGCGGTAAACTTGTAGAAGTTGGCTATGCAAATGAAGGGAAAGCAGAGCATATTGAAGAGGCAATTGGTGAAAATACAGCAGCGATTCTGTATGTGAAATCACATCATGCAGTGCAAAAAAATATGATTTCTGTTGAAGAAGCATGGGAAGTTGCGCAGCGAAATAACGTACCGCTTATCGTGGATGCAGCAGCTGAAGAAGACATTCAAAAGTATGTGAAGTATTCAGACCTTGCTATTTATAGCGGTTCAAAGGCAATTGAAGGACCTACTTCTGGTATTGTTGGTGGGAAACGAAAATATATTGAATGGCTGAAAGTGCAGTTACATTGCATCGGAAGAAGCATGAAAGTTGGGAAAGAAACAACTTTTGGTTTACTTCAAGCACTTGATGAGTACGGAGTAAAAGAAGATAAGAGCGAGCAAGAAAAAGAATTGCTACAAATACTTATGCCGCTAAAAGAATTAAAAGGTGTAAATGTAACGATCGTTCAAGATGAAGCGGGAAGAGCAATCTTTAGAGCACGTATTCATATTAACGAAAAAGAGTTAAATAAATCGGCAAAAGACGTTGTGACAGCATTACGCGAAGGGGAAATCGCAATCTATACACGTGATTACGGAGTAAGACAAGGATTCTTTGATATTGATCCACGTCCACTTCAAGGTGATGACATACATGTGATTCAAGAAAAATTGAGAGAAATTGTAGGGGGAAACTAAAATGACAAACATTCAAAAACGTTTTTATAAAGGCCGCGTAGCATTAAATGTATTAGCGAACAATATCCGAAATGCGAAAGATATTTTTGAAGCAGCAGAAGGGTATGTAGTAGTGGGGGTATTATCAAAAGACTACCCAACAGTAGAAGAAGCCGTTACAGCGATGAAAGCATACGGAAAAGAAATTGATGACGCTGTATCAATCGGACTAGGAGCAGGAGATAATCGCCAAGCGGCAGTTGTAGCTGAGATTGCGAAGCATTATCCTGGCAGCCATATTAACCAAGTGTTCCCTTCAGTTGGAGCGACACGTGCAAATCTCGGCGAAAAAGATAGCTGGATTAATAGTTTAGTATCGCCAACAGGAAAAGTAGGTTACGTAAATATTTCTACTGGTCCAATTAGCGCAGCTGGAGAAGAAAAAGCAATCGTTCCAATTAAAACAGCAATTGCACTTGTACGTGATATGGGCGGAAATTCATTGAAATACTTCCCAATGAAAGGTTTAGCTCATGAGGAAGAATATCGCGCAGTTGCGAAGGCTTGTGCAGAAGAAGGATTTGCATTAGAGCCAACAGGCGGAATTGATAAAGAAAACTTCGAAACAATTGTACGTATTGCGCTTGAAGCAAACGTAGAGCAAGTTATCCCGCACGTGTACTCTTCTATTATTGATAAAGAAACTGGTAACACGAAAGTAGAAGATGTTCGTGAATTATTAGCAGTCGTGAAAAAGTTAGTTGATCAATATGCGTAAGAAAATTGCAGCATTTGGTGAAGTAATGATGCGCCTGCAAGTACCAGGATATGAATTGTTGTCGCAAGCTAACACATTAAATTACTCATTTTCTGGTACAGGTGTGAACGTTGCAGCAGCACTTTCTCATCTCGGTCATGAAGGCTTTCTTATTTCAACTTTACCGGAAAATTCTGTTGGGGATGCTGCAGTATCACATATTCAAAAGTTAGGCATTCAGGCACCGTTTATTTCAAGAAGCGGTAAATATGTCGGCATGTACTTTTTAGAAAATGGATTTGGCGCAAGGGCAAGCCGCGTTACGTATTCGAATCGACTAGAAAGTAGCTTCAATATGGCATGTGAAGAAATGTATCAATTTGAAGAAATCGCAAAGGAAATTGATATCGTTCATTTTTGTGGTATTACACTTGCGATGAATGATACTGTGCGCCATCATATGAAATCTTTAGCGAAAGCAGTGAAAGAAAACGGAGGAACCGTCGTTTTTGATTGCAATTATCGTCCATCACTTTGGGGAGAAGACGGATATGAACAGGCAAAACCGCATTATGAAGAAATGCTGGGACTTGCTGATATCGTTATGATGAACGAAAAAGATGCAATGTTTGTTTTAGGAATAAAAACCGAAGAAACGGAGCGAGAGGCGCAACTTGTTGATCTTATTCCAAAGGTAGCTGAAACGTATCATATCGCTACAATCGCTGGTACTCATCGCTCTATTAACAGTGATAATACACATTCGCTTCGCGGATTTATATGTAAAGATGGCGCGTTCACTTTTGCAAAAACACTTACGTTTTCTGTATATGATAGAATAGGTGCTGGAGATGCTTATACGAGCGGAATTATTCATGGCGAGATAAAAGAGTTTGCACCAGAGAAAGCTGTTTCATTTGCGTCAGCAGCTGGAATGCTAGCACATACAATCGTCGGTGATACGCCAATGTCATCAGAGAAAGATATACTTCGGGCGATGACGGCATCAGTAGGTGATGTAGAAAGGTAGTGGGTGTAACGGTGAACGTAACGAGGAAAAAAGGACCATTATATTTACAAATAAAAAATATTATTCGTGATCGAATATTGCATGGTGTATATGCCATTCATACGAATATTCCTTCCGAACCGCAGTTAGAAGAAGAGTTCAAAGTGAGCAAAATTACAGTGCGTAATGCAATTAAAGAACTCGCTCAAGAAGGATATTTAGAAAAGAAAAGCGGTAAAGGAACGAAAGTTATCCGTAATACTTCTGCGACGAAGTTGTCAAAAGGTAAGAAATTTACTGAAGTGTTAGTGGAAGAAGGATATAAAGTACAGAAGAAATTGCTAAAAGCAGAAATCGTTCAGATTGAAGAAGGAACAGTGCCATTTCGATTATTCGGCAAGGAGAGTTTTCGTATTGAACGTTTATATACGTTAAATGATGCACCGTACATTCATTATACGCACTATTTCTCAGCAGGAATGGCAAGTACAGATTTATCGGACTTTGACTTGCAATCGCTTTATGATTTAGTTGAAGACCGAGGCATTCACTTAGAAAACTTCAGAGATGAATTCGCTGTTGGCCTTGCGCCTAGGTTCGTTGCAGAAGCGCTAGGTGAAAAAGAGGGGGCAGCGCTATTAAAACGTATGCGTTATTCTTATGATGAAGTTGGCGAAGTAATTGAATATAGTGAAGGCTACTACAATACAGAGATGCAGCATTATGTAGTGAATTATGACGTATAAAAAAGAGGGGATGTTCCCTCTTTTTTTATAAAGTAAAACTTTAATTAGTGGAGGAGAGCATCATCCACTAATTATTAGCTCACACCAATCGGGATAAAAATAAGGGGAATGAGAGATGGATATATACTTATTAATCGTCACGTTACTTGCGATCACAATTGTTATTTTAGGGGTATCATGGTGGAAATGGCATGCATTTATTAGTTTAACAGTTGCGAGTTTATTTTTAGCCATTATGTCTGGACTGAATGTAACGAAAATAGTGACTGCCTATGAAACTGGTGTTGGTAGTGTACTAGGGCATTTAGTTGGTATTTTAGCACTTGGAACAATTTTAGGAAAAATGATGTCCGATTCAGGGGCAGGCATGCAAGTTGCAGATTTCTTTATTCGATTTTTCGGCGTAAAAAAATTACCTTGGGCTATGTTATTTGCAGGGTTTGTTATAGGGATTCCCGTATTTTTTGAAGTGGGGATTGTCATTTTATTACCACTCGTTATTTCAATTCGAAAAACGACGAAGCAAAATATATTATTAATTGCGTTACCTGTCATTGCAGGATTATCTATTGTTCACGGGCTTGTGCCACCACATCCAGGGGCGATGACAGCAATCGGTATTTATAACGCGAACTTAGGAAAGGTACTTTTATATTCATTACTTATCGCGTTACCAGCAGCCATTATCGCAGGACCGATATTTGCAAAGTGGGTACATAAAAGGGTTATACCTGAAAATGAACCGGAGCTTGTTCGAGTTACGACAGTATCAACTGATTTGCCAAGTCGTAAAATTTCATTCTTTATTATTTTATTACCAGTTGTATTGATGATTTTATCAGTAGTTGCACCATATATTTCATTACCGAAAAAAATGACTGAATTTTTTGTGTTTATAGGAAGTCCAGTAATCGCCTTACTTATTTCATGTTTCGCAGCATTTTATTTACTTGGAATAAGACAAGGAATTAATAAAAAGATGATTAAAAAGTTAACGGATGAAAGTTTATTACCAGTCGGTTCCATTATTTTAATTATTGGTGCAGGCGGTGGATTTAAACAAATATTAATTGAAAGCGGCGTTGGAACAGCTATTGCACAAATGGCAGAACATATTTCGTTATCACCAATTGTATTAGCTTTCATGGTAGCTGGTTTAATTCGAATTGCAACAGGTTCAGCTACAGTAGCATTAACGACAGCAGCAGGGATTGTTTCACCAGTTATTCAGCACATGTCTGGTGTGAATTTAGAGTTGCTAGTTATTGCAACCGGTGCGGGATCATTAATGTTTTCTCACGTAAATGATGCAGGATTCTGGCTTGTAAAAGAGTATTTAGGATTAACGGTGAAGGAAACATTTAAAACGTGGACGGTACTCGAGACATTGTTATCATTTATTGCATTTGGTTTTGCTCTTTTATTAAATATGTTTATTTAGAAGATACCTTAATTGGTATCTTTTTTTGATGAAGCCCATTTCCGAAAACAAGCCCGTTTTTAAGAAAGCCAAGCTTCCTATTCGCCCTGAAAACATACTATAAATGGAATCCCCTCATTTAGAGCAAGGTGAACTTGTTATGAATGATACTAAAGGAGGAATAGAGTAATGAGCGAAAAGTGTGAACACAGACATGATGATTGTAACCGCAGACATGGTTGCGGAGGCGGTTTTGCGCTTCTAATCGTATTGTTTATTTTATTAATTATCATCGGTGCTAGCTGCTTCGGCGGAGGCGGCGGTTGTGGCTATGGTGGTTACGGCGGTTATGCAGGCGGCTACGGCGGATATTGCTGCTAATTATTAAAAACTATTGAAAATGGCCTTGTGCAATATGCACAAGGCCATTTTATTCATATTTTTATATGCTGTGATAATTTATTAATGTACAGAGAACGGATTAAGAAGAAGAAAATAATCTCGATAATCCCGAAAAAGGTGAGTACGATACATGTCTCTTTTAGTAATGAGAAAGAAAACATGCTTTGTAAAAACTTAACCGCAAATAACGTGTGAACACCAGCAACGATGTAAGGAACGAAAAATAAAATTCCTAATTGAATCGTTGCAGAGCGAAACATTTCTGATTCAGTTAAGCCAAGCTTTGTAATCGTAATATACTTTTGTCTTTCAGTTGTTAAGTCATTATACATACGGAAGTATAAAACACTAGCCGCACCGATAAAGAAAATAAAGCCGAGAAATGCCCAAATAAAGAATTGAGCAACTGCATTTCCTTTACCGTAAATGAGTTCATCCGTAGCCGTGTGTATGAAGAAAGGAACTTGAGCGTTCTCTTCTGTATGCTTTTCGTAGAACTCACGCGCATCGCCACTAATAACACGTAACATATTTTTGGTTGGAACTATTGCATTTTCCCAGTTTTCTACGAAGTAGTTATAGATTACAGTTGTTTCAATATGAGGAATCATATTATCAAATACATAATCTTGTACGACAGCTAAATGTGGGAATGCAAAGGATGGTTCGATTCCCTTATTAATAAACCCTTTAATATGAAATTCTTTTTTATTAGACCCGAGTGTAATCGTATTTTGCTTTGCAAATGGATTAGATACGAGATCGAGAAGTTCTGGTGAGTGCCGAGAAATAATATAAACTTCTGTAGAATCGATTGTTATTTCCGGTCTTTTCAATTGTTTAGCAATTGCGTTATAATCACTCATCTTCATAAGCATAATATCTTCTTTGGAAGCTGTATCTTTTAATACTGTAAACTTATATTTTTTGTAAAGAAAATTATTAGTTGTAAGCTCCGTTTCAATTGTAGAAATATGCTTTTGTTCAAGGGAATTGTCACCTTCTGATGTATACGTGAAGGGAACGGGATATCGCTCTAGTACTGATGCCTTCGTATTGTTATTAGCAGCAAATAACCCGATAATAATCGTAAATGCAAGTGCAGATAGCATAGAAACAATAAAGAGTACATTAATATTACTGCGTGTACGAGAAACTAAATCTGAAATCCATAACATATTTATTTGTTTCAAATAAAACTTTCTGCGCTTCTTTAAAATATAGATGAAAAGAAGGAATGTTTGTGAAAAGAATAAATATGTCCCGACTATTACGAGCGGTAAAATAGATAACATAATAAAAAAGACAGATCCATTTTGCACATTTTTTTCCGTTACGTAGCCTCGCGGATAACCAGCGATATAATAGCATAGCCCTAAACAAATTAAAGCGAATAAAGAGATGAGTATAGATGGTCTTTTTTCAGCTGGCATTTTCTTGTTCCCCTTAATGAGGTGGGCTGTTTTTCGAGTACGAATAAACATTGGTGTAAACGTAGAAACGATTAAAAATAAAATGATAAACGTTACGGTTGTAACGATAATCGCTTCTGTTGGCCAATATAAATAGAGACCTTTCGCACTTGTTAATTTCGAAGTGACTAATAAGAAAAAGTTAGAAAATACAAGTCCACCTTGAATGCCGATAAAGATAGACAATATCCCGATTATCATATTTTCAGTAAATAACAATCTTTTTAATTGTCTCTGTGAGATACCAAGAATAGTGAGTATCCCGAATTGCTGCTTCCGAACATTTAAAAATGTTCCAATTGAATATAAGAGAAAGAAGAACGAGAACATAACAATCACAAGCTGTGCTGTACTAGCTAAGTTCATTAGAGGATCACGTTCTTGAAAGCTTTGTACACTCTGTAAGCGCGGATGATACGCGTATACAGTAAATGAAAAGAAAACCATGATAGAAAAAGCACTACTTACAAAGTAGGCGAAATATGCTTTCGAATTACGCGAGACATTTTTAAATGCGAATTGCCAAAATGTCATCCACGTCTTCCTCCTAATAACGCTAGAACATCTAATATTTCTTGATAAAATTTCTCGCGATATAATCCGCGGTGCAGTTCATTGTAAAGCTCGCCATCTTTAATGAAAATAACACGGTTACAATAACTTGCTGCAAACGGATCGTGCGTAACCATTAAAATCGTTGCATCTTCTTCTTTATTTAATTTCGTAAATAACTCCATTACGTCAATTGCCGCTTTTGAATCTAAGTTTCCTGTCGGTTCATCGGCTAGTAGAAGTGAAGGATGATGAATAACAGCACGTGCTACTGCGGTACGCTGTGCTTGTCCTCCAGAAACTTCAAAAATACGCTTGTCCAAAATATGATCAATTCCAAGCTTTTGTGAAATGTTATCAAGCTTTTCATCCATTTCTTTTAATGGAACATTATCTAATGTTAAAGGTAGTACGATATTTTCACCGATTGTTAGTGTATCTAGTAAGTTAAAGTTTTGGAAAACAAATCCTAACTCTTGTCTTCGGAAAATAGCTAACTTCTCTCTACGAAATGTGTGCGGTTTTTTTCCGTTAATCACGACATCACCAGAAGTCGGAGAATCGATTGTAGAGATAACGTTTAAAAATGTAGATTTTCCGCTACCAGATGGTCCCATAATGGCAACGAATTCCCCTTTATCCACGTGTAAATTTATATTTTTTAAAGCAGTATGAGGGACTTTTCCCTCATATACTTTTGAGACGTTTTTTATGTGTAATACTTCTTCCATAGTAATCACCTTTCTACTTTTTAAAACTTAATGTGTTGTGATAATTTTTGCATATAAAAGGAACGAATTAAAAGGAAAAATAAAATTTCAACTGTTCCAAAAATCAACAGTACGACTGTAATTTCAGCGAAGAACGAGAGATGTAATATTTCTTGTAGCATCTTTGTCGCAAACATCGTATGGATTGATGCCATAATGTAAGGTACGAAGAAAAGAATCCCAAGCTGAATTGTCGCTGAACGTTTCATTTCAGTCTCAGTTAAGCCGATTTTCGTAATCGTTATATATTTTTCTTGCTCATTTGTTAAATCTGTATACATCCGGAAGTAAAGAACACTGCCAGCACCGATAAAGAAAATAACTCCTAGGAAAGTACCAATTAAGAAGAACGAAGCGACATTTAGTTTTGTCTTATATAGAGAATCGCTCGCTTCACTTGCATGGAAAGGTGGATGCTCTGCTTGAATTGCTGCATTATCGTTATGGATTTTTGTTATAAACGATGAACCGATATTATGTGCTTTTTCCCAATCTGTAACTTTGAAGTTATATACACTCATTTGTTTGGAAACTGTGGATAAGGCTTCTACATTTTCATTAGATAGTATGAGTAATTGGTATATTAAGCTGTTTGGGAATGGGCTATAACTTTTATATTCTTTCACTTGTAGTTGTAAATTGTTTTGAGTAAGTGTAAGAGTATTTTTGTTGTCTTTATTATGAAGCGTTCCAATAACCTGATCATCTAAGTCTTTCATAAGAATATAAGATTCATTCTTATTTACCGTGAGTTTTTCCCAATTTAAAGCCTTAGCAAGTACATTATAGTCACTTTGTTTAATGGCATAATAGAGCTGCGTGTTATCTTCAGCCGAAGATACTTCATATATATCCGTTTTAAATTTTGTATAAGTAAAGTGCTCTTCATTAAATTTCTGCTCTAACCAGTTTAAATGTTCATCAGCTAACGTATTTTCAGTATGTGATAAATAAGTAAACGGGAAAGGGTTTTGTCTAATCGCATCAAACTTTGTAAATTTCCCGAATCCATATAAGAATGTAATCATTGTAAAAGCGAGCGTCGATAGCATCGCTACAATAAAGAGCATGTTAATGTTTGTCCGAATACGTGATGCTAGATCGGAAATCCAAAGCATATTAATTCGTTTCATATAAAACTTTCTTCGTGTTTTTAAAATACGAATAAGTAAAAAACTAATTTGTGAAAAGAAAAAGTATGTTCCAGCTGCAATAAGCGATGGGATGACAAATATACTAGAGACGGCATATAAAAGTCCAATTATGTCACCTAGCGACATAAAATACAGCGGATTTGCGGCTAACGCATATCCACATATTAAACAGATCGCACCAAATAGAGAGATGAGCACGGATGCTTTTCTTTCTTTTTGTTGTTTTCCTTCTTTTAAAAGACGTACGGCTTTTCTCGTGCGAATGAGCATCGGTGTAAAAGATGATACGAGAATGAAGAGCCCGAGAAAGATGATGATAGTTAAAACGATAGCACTTGTAGGCGGATATAAATATAAACCAGGTACGTGTGTAATTTTGGCGGTAACTAACAAAAAGAACTGTGAAAAGACAAGTCCAAGTTGAATGCCAAAAAATATAGAAAGAGCACCAATTAACATATTTTCTATAAATATGAGTCGCTTTAATTGTTTTTGAGATATGCCAAGTACTGTTAAAATCCCGAACTGTTTTTTTCGTACTTTTAAAAACGTCCCGATTGAATACAGTAAAAAGAAAAATGAAAAGAACACAATGACAACTTCTGAAATTGTCATTAATATGTTCAGAGAAAAATTCACGTCTGTCATATGCAATTTAGGATGAAATAAATAAACTGCAAATGAGAAAAAGATTGCGATGGAGAACGCACTGCTTACAAAATAGGCGAAATAAGCTCTGGCGTTCCGCGTCACGTTTTTAAATGCAAACTGCCAAAATGTCATTCACCTGAACCTCCTGATAGGGTGAAGATGAGAAGAGCATAAGAAATACTCTTTTCATCAAGTTTGTTTTAAATATTTTGTCCACTCGTGTAATGTGATAATTTTTGCATATAAAGTGAACGAATGAATAAGAAAAATACGATTTCAACGAATCCAAAAATAATAAGAACGGCTGAAACTTCTTTGAACAGAGATAAACCAATTACATCTTGTAGCATTTTTGTTGCGAACATTGTATGAATGGATGCCATAATGTACGGAATGAAAAATAAAATACTAAGTTGAATGGTTGCAGATCGTTTCATCTCTGTATCTGTTACACCGATTTTAGAAATCGTTATATATTTCTCTTGGTCGTTCGTCAAATCCGTATACATTCTAAAGTAAAGAACGCTACCAGCTCCAATGAAGAAAATAACTCCTAAAAATGTCCCGATTAGGAAGTACGCGGCACTACCTGATGTTATTTTGTATAACGATCCCGCTGATTCAAAGGAGCGAATAAGAGGCCCTTCATACTGGTATTTATTTCGATCTTTTTGTACCTTTTCTATAAAATTATCAGCAATTTCATATGTCTGTTCCCAGTTTTGAATTTTGTAATTGTATGCTGATATATGTTTTACGGTGTTAGGTAAGTTATTTACGATAACATCAGGCAACACTATCGTTTGATATGAAAAGTCAGATGGGATTGCGTTTACATGCTCATAGCCTTTTACTCGTAATTTCGTATTTGTACTAGAGAGTGTAATGTAATCTCTTTTGTAGCTTTGCTCAAATTCGTTGAATATGGTGATATAAGATGTCCCTGTTAGCACATATGCTTCGTTATCATCCATAAATAGTTGTTTCATTCGTAAAGAATCTGCAAGTTTGTTATAGTCACTTTGCTTAATTGCGTATACGTCATTATAAATAGCTATATCTTTATCTTCTTTTAGTGGTGTTTCATATATATCAGCTTCTATTTTTTGATAAGGGAAATGCTCTTTTTGTAATTGTTGCTCAAGCCAATTTAAATGCTCTGTAACAAAAGGGTTCGCATCATAAGAGAAATAAGAAATTGGAAAAGGAGAAGTTCTATTAACTTCTAGCTTAATAAATTTCCCGAATCCATATAGAAACGTAATCATTGTGAAAGCAATTGTAGATAGCATTGCTACAATAAAAAGCATATTAATATTCGTTCGAATACGGCTCGCTAAATCCGAAATCCAAAGCATATTAATCTGTTTCATATAAAACTTCCTTCTTTTCTTTAAAATATAAATCAGTAAGAAACTAATTTGTGAAAAGAAGAAATATGTTCCGATTGTAACAAGCATTGGGATAACGAAAATACTTGAAACCATATATATAACACCGATTTGCGGGCTTACTGATACGAAATATTTAGGATTTCCAGCTAACGCATAACCACCAAATAAACAAATCGCACCAAATAATGAAACAAGTATGGATGGTTTTCTTTCTTTTTGTTTTCCACCATTTGTTTTTAAAAGGTGTACCGCTTTTTTGGTACGAATAAGCATTGGTGTGAATGCAGATACAATGATAAAAAGACTAAGGAAAACAATGGTTGTTAAAATAAACGCGTTAGTAGGACCGTATAAATATATTCCTGGAACATGCGTAAGTTTGGATGTTACTAATAAGAAAAATTGAGAAAAAACAACTCCAAACTGCATGCCGAAAAAGATAGATAAAATCCCGATTAACATATTCTCCATAAAAACAAGACGATGTAATTGTTTTCTCGATATTCCTAAAATGGTCAAAACACCAAATTGTTTTTTTCTAACTTTTAAAAAAGTACCAATGGAATATAGTAAAAAGAAGAAAGAGAAAAATACAATTACTACTTCTGAAAATATCATTAATCCTGAAATTTCAGAAGTCATGTCAAAGTTTTGTAATTTCGGATGGAATAAGTAAACAGCAAACGAAAAGAACACAGCAATGGAAAAGGAGCTACTTACAAAGTAAGCAAAATAAGCTCTTGAGTTGCGCGTGACGTTTTTAAATGCAAATTGCCAAAATGTCATAGATTATACCTCCGGCTAGAAGATATAGAAGTAGTTGTATTGCAAAAAATGTATGAGAGTGAGTTCTCATACATTTTGCTTGCATATGTTACGATCATGCTTCGGTCACCTTCTCCGTATGTTCTGCTTGATTATTTGCAGCGTTGTGGAAGATGATTTTAATCGTCGTTCCTTTACCAACTTCAGAATCTAGTTTGACAGAGTGACCTAAATAATCACAAATTTTACTTACAATATAAAGTCCCATACCAGTAGATTCTCCGAATGCGCGACCGTTTTTCCCAGTGTAAAATGGTTCAAATACTCTTCGAATATCTTCTTGCGGAATACCAACACCTTCATCGCGAACTTCTAAAATAATATCTTTTCCGTTTCGGTAAGCAGATAAGAAAACTTTCTTTCCGCGCTCACCAGAGTAACGAACAGCATTTGTCATTAACTGATAGATGATAAATTTTAGCCATTTTGCATCAGAAGCAACCTTTAAATCAGAATGAACTTCTAAAACAGGAAAGACACCATTACGAATGAATAGTTCTTTTAATCCGTTAATATTTTTTGTTACCGTATCTTTTAATGAAATCGTCTCGACATGGAAATCTTCATGGAAGTTATTTAACCTAGCCATGTATAAAGCCATATCAAGCCCTTGGTTTAGACGCTCTAATTCTTTTTTAAACTTTGGAATTAAATGCTCGTCTTCCATTTCTAGCACCATAAGCTGCATAACAGAAACAGGTGTTTTCATTTGATGTACCCAGTGGTTAATGAATAATTGATGTTCTTGTTGTTTTACTTCATACGATTGTAGTTCTTTTTGGAAGAGGCGGTACTGCGTACGCACGAGTTCATTGACACCGTGAGGCATCGGAGCAGTTGCTCTTTCAATAAACGCATCTTCCATTTTTTCTGGTTGCTCGCTTAATCTATGGTACATTCTACGATTGCGAACGTAACGGTAAGCGAGGAAACAAATAAATAAATATAAACTTAAAACGACGAAATAAAATTTATTGTTTTGAAATCCATCTACTGCATCATAAAGAACGAAAATGATACCGAAGTTTAAAACGTACAGTAGGAAAAATGCAAAATGATCACGTAAAAATAGCTTCATGCTTATTCACTCCAAGTTGCGTTAAAGCGATATCCAAGTCCACGTACTGTTTCAATAGAGTTCTCAATACCAAGCTCATTAAACTTTTTACGAAGACGCGTAATGTTTACGTTTAATGTATTTTCTTCAACGAAGCTTTCGTCATCCCAAAGCGCAGCTAATAAATCTTCACGGCTTGCTGTACGAGGGAATTTAGATAATAACATTTCAGCTAAAATAGCTTCTTTTTTCGTTAAAAGAACTTGTTCAGATCCGAAGTGAATTTCAGGACGTTCTGGGAATAGTTTTAAACCTTCTACTTCAACGATACGTTCAGAAATATTTGGTGCATAATCACCGTAAATACGGCGTAATTGTCCTTTAATTTTTGCCATTACAACGTCGTAGTGGAATGGTTTTGTAATGTAATCATCCGCACCGCTTTCAATTGCCATAATTTGTTCCATCTCACCAGCACGCGCTGAAATGAAAATAATTGGACAAGTAGATTCATGACGAATTTGACGGCACCAATAGAAACCATCGAATTTCGGTAAGTTTACATCAAGTAAAACAAGATGTGGTTTCACAGCGTTAAACGATTCCATAATATCATCGAAATTCTCTGCAACAACAGCTTCATAACCGTACTTCTGAATGTGAGATTGCAGTAATGATGAAATATTTGGATCGTCTTCAACGATTAAAATTTTATACATATGTATATTCCTCCTCAGAAAAACAATTGTAGCTATAGTGTATCATGTGTTTCAAGTCTTTTCATTATGTTGAAAGATAAGCTAGTAAACAGTATAGGTTAAAAGTGAGAAAAGTAAAAAGGGCACTGGATACAATTGACAAATAACAGTAATCGGTTTAACATTTAGATAAATATCTAAATGTCTAATTATCGAAAGGAAGAAAGACATTGAATCAAGCATTCAAAGCATTAGCAGATCCAACAAGGCGAAAAATTTTAGACTTATTAAAAGAAGGTGATTTAACCGCTGGTGAAATCGCTGAACATTTCAATATGACAAAACCAAGTATTTCACACCACTTAAGCGCACTTAAAAATGCTGAACTTATTCAAGATGAAAAGAAAGGGCAATTTGTTGTGTACTCTTTAAACACAACTGTCTTTCAAGATTTATTAACTTGGGTGTTTACATTTACGAATAAGGGGGAAGAGGGGAAATGAAAAAACATCTTTTTGCAATCTTATTAATTGTTATAACTTGTTTAGCTTGGGCGTTTGCTTGGCCACATTTGCCGGATACAATTGCAACGCATTGGAGCGGTGGTAAGGTAGATGGATATTCTTCTAAATTGTATGGAATGATTTCTATGATTGGAATTATGATTGTTTTATATATTTTTCTAAACGTGTTACCAAAGATTGACCCAAAGAAAGTAAATTACGAGAAGTTCTCTAAAGCTTTTATGATGATGAATAATGGTGTACTATTGCTACTATTTGTAGGAAATATGGATATTATTACAAGTGGATTAGGATATAACTTATTCATTAATCGTGTGCCGGAATTATTAGTTGGTATTTTATTTATAGTCATCGGTAACTATTTACCACAATGTAAACCAAATTACTTTGTAGGTATAAAAACACCGTGGACATTAAGTAACGAGGAAGTATGGAGAAAGACACACCGTTTTAGCGGAAAGGTGTTTGTTATATTAGGAATTATTATGATTCTAAGTGTTTTTGTACCAGTAACGTGGAAATCTTTCGTAATGGTTGGAATTATTACCGGTGCAGTAGGATTAACAATGGGATATTCATATATTGCTTATAAAAAAGAAATAGGGGCCTAATAAAAAATTATGGGGGAGAGAGGATGAAAAGACACGTATTACCATGGAGTTTAATTATTGGTATTGCAATTGGATGGTATATTGTATGGCCATATTTACCAGAACAAATTCCACGCCATTATAATGGAGCAGGAGTAGTAGATGGATATTTTTCTAAAGTAGAAGCAAGTTCTGTTTCAATAGGAAGCATGATGTTGCTGTATTTGATATGGCTAGCTCTTGGGTATATTGACGTAACGAAAGATAAGTATAAACAGCATGCTAAAGTCCTTTCCGCAATCCGTTATGCTATTCTTTTGATAGGATTCGGCTGTAACTTATTTGCACTATTAGCAGCGTCTAATTATATTGCATCGGGCTCAATTGCATTTAATTTTGGACTTGGAACATTGTTTCTTGTACTAGGTAATTACATGCAACAAACGAAGCCAAACGGGTTAGTAGGCATTCGAATGGACTGGACATTAGAAAATCCTGTAGTTTGGAGGAAAACACATAGATTTGCTTCGAGGGTATTTGTAATAGGTTCACTTTGTATATATGCCGGGGCTTTGCTTCCAGATCCATTTAATATTTTTATAGGGATTGGAATCATATTAATATGCATTATCGTATCAACAATAAAGTCATATAGTATTTATAAAGAAGAGTTGAAAATGTAAATGTAAATAAAGCTGCTTTTCCTTTTAGGGAAGAGCAGCTTTGTTTTTTATCACTTCTTCAAAACCGGTATCCAAATTTCACTTTTAAAGTTTGGAGAAGATATATCTTTCTGTTCATTCCACAATATCTCCGGTCCTTCCGCTAGTTCATAGTTCGAAGAAGGGAACCATTCAGAATAAATACGTCCCCATACATTTTGTAGTGCATCAGGAAATGGACCGACAGCTTCGAATATAGCCCATGTTGAAGCAGCAACTTCAAGCTGTTTAAACTCCTCTGGACAATCCTTTGTTGTGGCTACTCCAATATAGTGATCGAGTTCGCCTTTTTCCTCCATTCTTCCTTCAGAAAAATTAGTAGAAGCACTAATAATTCCAGTAGGTTCAATGTTTGAAAGGGACTTTAATGTTTGAATAGACTCTGGGTTTAAACTTTTCCACATAGAAGCAATTTCTTCATTTACACCGTTAAAAACAATTGGTACTCGTTTTGTAATACCTATAATTCGAAATGGCTCTTTTTCTTCAATTCGATAGTTCATTTCATTTCCTCCTTGAATGGATAACTGGAAGGTCATTGGTGAATAAGCTTTCAAAGAACGGCTACTATTTCGGGCTTCAGAAGGTGTTATACCGTGCAAGTTTTGAAATGCACGAGCGAATGAATCTGGTGAGTTGTAGCCATATTTTATAGCGACATCAATGACTTTTGCATTGCTATTTTTTAGTTCAAAGGCAGCAAGAGTAAGACGTCTACAGCGAATATAATCAGATAGTGATATACCTGCTAAAAACGAAAACATTCTTTTAAAGTGATACTCAGAACAGAGAGCTAGCCTCGCAACTTCTTTAAAATCAATTTCATTCGTAAGGTTATCTTCAATATAGCGCATTGCAGTATTCATATTTTTAAGTGAATCCATATTATGACCTCCTCTGTACATAGAATAGCAGGAACGAAATAGCTCCATCCGACATTTCGTGCACAACTTTGTAGGGGACATTTTTAACCTTACAAAATTGTAATGTTCCTGTAAGGAGAATGAATGGATGGTATGATATCCCAATGTTATAGTAACAAAGTACTTTTGTTCAGTAGGTTAAATTTTTATATCTTTACTTATGCGTCTTACATAACTGTCATGTTTGTGTAAGAAACATCGATAGTGGCAAGAGTAGAGAGTGTATATAGTTGAAAATAGAGAATAGAAGAAATGAGGGATGTCGAGATGAAAACAGTGTTAGAAGCAAAAAATATTGAAAAAGTGTACGACACGGGTGGGAATAAATTTGCAGCGTTAAAAGGTATTAACTTACAAGTAAAAGAAGGTGAGTTCGTTGGAATTATGGGACCTTCTGGTTCTGGTAAGACGACTTTACTAAATGTTCTTTCTACAATTGATAATGCGACGAACGGTGAAATTTTAATTGATGGAAAAGATATTGTAAAGATGAATGATGATAAGTTAGCGTTATTCCGCCGCGATCATTTAGGTTTCATTTTCCAAGATTATAACTTATTAGATACGTTAACAGTGAAAGAGAATATCGCTTTACCACTTGCGTTATCAAAGGTGAAAGCGAGTGAGATTGATCGCCGCGTTCTTGAAATCTCAAAGAAATTCGGTATTGATCATATTTTAAGTCAGTTCCCATATCAAGTATCTGGTGGACAGAAGCAGCGCTGTGCAGCATCGCGTGCAATTGTTACGAATCCAAGTATGATTTTCGGAGACGAGCCAACTGGAGCACTTGATTCTAAATCTGCAACAGATTTACTTGAAAGTATGAAGTCATTAAATGAATATGATAACTCAACAATTTTAATGGTAACGCATGATGCATTTGCAGCAAGTTATTGTAAACGAGTTATTTTCATTAAAGATGGTGAACTATATAAAGAATTGCACCGTGGTGAATCGACGCGTAAACAGTTCTTCCAAAAAATTGTTGACGTAATGTCTTCTATTTCTGGAGGTATGGCTGATGACCTTATCTAGCATTGCCCTCCGCAACATACAGCGGAACTTTAAAGACTACTTTGTATATTTTGCATCTATGATTTTTAGTATCGTTATTTATTTTACATTTAAAGCACTGCAATATAATTCACAAATGGAAAAAGCAGCAGAAGCTTCAAAAAAAATTAGCGGAGCGTTCCAAGTTTCAAGTGTGATGCTTATCATTTTCGTAGCAGTGTTCATTATATATTCGAACGGATTCTTTACACGTAAACGTAAAAAAGAAGTTGGCTTATATTCGTTATTAGGTATTCGTAAAAGACAAATTGGTAAAATGCTCTTTTATGAAAATATGTTAATGGGATTAATGTCATTAGTAATTGGGATTGCGATCGGTAGTGTCCTTTCAAAATTATTCCTTGAGTTATTAGTAAATATGATGGGATTAAATTTAAACGTTCATTTTGAAGTACCGATGGCTGCCATTATTGATACAGCAATTATTTTCTTTGTGATTATTTTATATACATCACTTCAAGGATATCGTTTAATTTATCGCTTTAAGTTAATTGAACTTTTCCGTGCAGAACGTGAAGGAGAAGCAATGCCAAAAGGATCTGTCATTATGGCATTAATTTCAGTTTTCTTAATCGGTTCAGGTTATTTTTTAGCATTAATGTACATGAAAGCAGTTATGTATGCAGACTTTATGGTCGTTGCATTATATATTTTATTAGCGACAGTAGCAGGGACTTATTTACTGTTCATGTTCTTCACAGTATTTGTATTGAAACGTGCAAGAAATAATAAATCATCGTTTTATAACGGTATGAATATGGTAACGACGTCACAGCTACTATATCGTATTAAAGGAAATGCAAAATCACTTGCGACAATTTCTATTTTAAGTGCGGTAACATTAACAGCGGTTGGTACATCAGTTACGATGTATTACAACACATTTACGCAATCAAAAGTTGCTGCGCCGTATAGTTATTCCTATGAGAAAAAAGATGCAGCATTAGATAAAAAAGTAAATGAAATACTTGCTGGAGAGAAGAATAATCACCCAGTCACATATGAATCAGAAGTTGAAATGATTCCTGTGAAGGGAACATTTAAAGGTGAAAGAGCTGATCAAGTTCTGAACACACACTATAATGTTACGAATCAGTACCAGCTTATTTCTCAATCAAGCTTTAATACACTTGTGAAACATTTAGATGTAGAGCCTGTAAATTTAAGTGCGAATGAAGCTTTCGTATATGATAGCTTATATATTGAGAAACTTGATTTTGGTCCTCTTTATACAGGAAATACAGCTGTATTCCCTGTTGGAAACGAGTCAAAAGAATTAAAAATTAAAGGTGTAAATAATAGAAGCCTTACAAATTTAAATGAACTATTTGTAATCGTTCCTGATAAAACATATGAGCAAGTGAAACAAGTAAACGAAACGCGTACTGTAAAAAATATTGATGTAAAAGGTGAGCGAAATAGTAAAGAGTTAACAGCAAAATTAGCAAGCATTATGCCAGCTGGAGAATCAGAAGTTTTAAAACCATTTAACGATTTCTATACAGGATTCCAAATGGGGCTTGAAACAACAGGCTTAATGATGTTTATTGGGTTATTCTTAGGATTAGTATTCCTATTAGCAACAGGCTCAATCATTTACTTTAAACAATTAACAGAAGCAAGTGCTGACCATGATCGTTATGTTGTTCTTCATAAAATTGGTGTAACGAAGCAAGAGATGAAGAGAGCTATCGCAAAACAAGTGAGCTTTATCTTTGCTATTCCGTTAGTAATCGGTATTTTACACAGCCTATTTGCACTAAAAGGTTTATCAAATATATTACCATTTGAAATTATGATTCCGCTTCTAATTAGTATCGGAGTATACGGCGCGATTTATATTGGATATTACTTCTTAACGGTTCGTTCTTATTATAAAATCGTGAGTGCGAAGTAATAAGGGACAGCTATCGCTAGAGACGATAGCTGTTTTTTTATTCTTCATAAAATCTTAAGAAATCTCCTCAATTTTTGTTAAGAAATAATAGTTATACTTAGAAACAAGTTAGAAACTATTGAACGAATGAGGAGAGGTTTATATGCAACTCATAACATTCTTACATGAATTTATTAAACATCCGAAACATACTGGTGCAATTGCGCCAAGTTCAAAAATATTAGCAAAGAAAATGGTAGATGTAATTGATTTTAATAAAGCGAAATGCATTGTAGAGTTAGGTCCTGGTACAGGAGTCTTTACGAAAGAAATTATGAAGAGAAAGAAGAAGGAAACAATATTTCTTCTTATTGAAATTAATGAAGTGTTTTGCAAGGAGCTAAAGAGAAAATTTAAAGATGAGCAGAACGTCATTGTTGTACACGGTTCAGCCGAAAATATAAAAAAGTATATAGAAGATCTCAATATAGAATGCGTGGATTACGTTTTATCGGGATTACCTTTTACCTCTTTACCAGAAGAAGTTTCAAAGCGTATTTTAAACAATGTAATGGAAGGGATACATGAGAATGGTGAATTTATTACATTTCAATATTCACTTGTGAAAAAAGGATTTATACAGCACTTCTTTCCTGAAATTACGCTAGAGAAAGTGTGGCTCAATTTCCCACCAGCGTATGTCTTTAGCTGTAAAAAAGAGCTAAGGAGAGCATATGCATAATGGAATTACATGAATTATTATCTTATATTGAACAATACGGTTATTGGGCATTATTTTTCTGTTTATGGTTAGGTATTATTGGTATGCCAATTCCAGACGAAATGATCGTAATGAGTGGTGGCTTTGTATCTTCACTAGGGATATTAAGTGTCATTCCTGCATTTTTATTAACATATTTAGGTGTTGTATCTGGGCTTTCTTTAGGTTATATATTAGGGAAAATATTTGGTACGAAAGTACTTGATAAGCTAGTGAAAAAGAAAAAGGCGAAATATCTTTTGAAATCTCAACAAATGGTAGAGAAGTATGGTCATTATGCGTTAGTCACAAGTTACTTCATACCAGTTGTAAGACATATCGTACCGTATTTAGTTGGAATGAATAACATGTCATTTAAGACGTATGCTTTGTATTCTTATACGACAGGATTTGTTTGGACACTCGTTTACTTTGTGCTCGGTGCTTTATTTGGAAAGCATATTGAAAGTATTGTAGCGATTGCGATAGAATATGGCGTGTATTTTGGCGTGATTGTTTTTATAGTTACAGGTATGCTTTATTTATATAGACAAAAAAGAATCACGCTGATGAGTAAATAGAAGTAAAGAAAGTTTCTTCCAGTATGAAGGACAAGATAGGATTATAAGTATAAAATTATCTTTATTTAATGGTAAAATATAGGTAAGTAGTTAAGGGAGGAAAAGCGTTGTGCTACTCATTTTTAGCCTTATCTTAATTGGAATTATGTGCAGTATGAAAATAGTATCCTTACACATGATAGAACGACAAAAGGTAGAGGAACGATATGTATATTGTCCAAAATGTGATACGAAAATTAGAAGAGGAAATTCAGCTCCTTTTTGTTCGAAATGTAATTTAATATTTTAAAAATAAAAAGTCCGAAATCACTTTATATAGTTTCGGACTTTTTATTTTTAAGTAAACATTAATCCACCTAGTTCTCTTTCGTTTGTTTATTAGCTAAAATGGATTATGAATAACAATAGTATGTAAACGAAAATAAATATAAATGTACACATGGAGTGTTATATTTGGAGATTTTAATCATAGTAGGATGCCTAAACTGTATGGATGTTAACCTTTTTAGAGAAAGATATCCCAGCTAATTTAGTTTGGAAGATTGAAAGAATAGATTGAAAATAGATGAGAAGTGGAGTGCATATGATGGAGACACAAATCGTTATTGGAGTACCTGGTTTATGGAAAGATAGAACAGAATTAATACAAGAAGTTGTGAGTAAAAGTAACTATATATTAGCGGGAAATGTTATGCACCATAAGGAGAAAGAGATTGGCTTTGAAATTGATATATATGAACAAGAGGATCCATTTTATAATCCGTGTGGGGTATGGAAGTTAGAGAGTGCTTCGGCAAAGAAATCTATCTTTCAAAAATTGGGGAGTGTGCTAAAAGGATGGAAAAATACATAAAAGAACAGAGGAGTATATGTGATAAATATAAAGCGGAGTATGTAGAATCTCCGAATGACTTGAAATTAGGAATAGCGCAAAATGTGAAAGATGGTATCGCTCCGATTAATGGGTTACGAATGCCTATAGAAAACGGAACGACAGGTTGGTACATTTGGGCTGGTGAAGAAATGGGGACAGAAGAAGATTTCTTTCTTCCTTTACACGTTCAACATATTGATGAATGGGCACCTGAAATAAAGAAGTATTTAGGGTTACCACCTGGTTGGAGATTTTTAATTGCTGGAGATTACGAGGACGTGTGGTATGATCCGAATTTGTTTGATGAAGATTTAGAAGAGGATGCAGATGAATGGGAAGAAAACATGCTACAAGAGTATGGATGGTACATGCATAGCATATTAGCAGAAGATATTGATGGCATCCATGCTAATTATCATACGCATGGTCTAAGAGATAACTTTAATCATCAAGATTTACAAATAGCATTAAATATGGATCCTGAAGCCGCGCATAGTGTTTTTTGTACCATAATAGAAGAAATAAAGAGCGGAAAAAAGTTTGAACAAGGGATTGAGTATACGAATATTATTGAAGGATATCCCATTATTATGAAGTCTTTCGTAGAGATGGATCGAGAAGTTTTGAGGGTTTTATTACCTGATGAAAGAGGGATTCTTCCTACGAGGCCAGAGTGTGATAAATGTTATAAGACTCAATTGGATGATATTGAGGAGAGTTGATAAAAAAGAGCTTGAAACTATTCAAGCTCTTTTTTTATCACTATTTATGTCCTAAAATATGCTCAATCTCATGCAAACTTAATTTACTTGCCTTAGCAATCGTTTCAAGTGGTATACCAAGATTATACATATTTTTAATTATTTGAATTTTCCCCTGTTGAACTCCTTCTTTTCGACCTTGTTCAATGCTCTGTTCAATGCCCTGTTCAATGCCTTTTTCAATTCCTTGTTTCATCCCTTGTTCCATTCCTCTTTTTATTCCTTCTGTCTCTGCATGGGCGAATTTTGCTGCTTCATCCATTAAAACTTTCTCCCTTGCGTCATAGGCTTGTCGGAAAGATGAATCTTGACTCATACGTTCCCATTTATTTATCGCTTTTTGTAAAATAGGGTCTTGGTTCATAGCAATATCCTCCAATAGTTTAGTTAAGTGCTCATCCTCATTTGCTGAAAGCAATAAAAGCCAACGAACAAATGGATCTTTCCACGGATTTACTTTTTCTTCATGCCATTGTTCAGTTAACTTTGGAATTTCTATAATGTGGATTTCAATGTCGTCACTCAGGAGTTTTTGTTGTTGTGTATTCCATAATATGCTTGTTGTTTGGAAGGCTGGGTGTTCCGAAAACATTACGAAGTTTAGTAGGTTTATGGTGATGGTTTTGTGAAGTGCACTGTAGGGCATCCCTTTTTGTAGTTGAGATGTGTATAGTCTTCCCCAATAATATAAACTGCGTTTAACCATATCGTGATTATTATTGAGTTGTATTTCTACATTGACTTTTGTTCCTGTGTCTAATGTTGCTGAAATGTCTAAAATAGATAACTTATCCTCTTCATATTCCCTGTGTAAATGTGGATCTTCTAGTTGTAGAGAAGCAATGGGCGACTCTAAAGACTCTTGTAACATAGCATTTAAAAATGCAATTAGAATATCTTCGCTACCATTCGTACCAAACAATTGTTTAAATGCAAAATCAATGCGTAAATTAACTAACTGTTGGTTGAACAAAGTTTGTCCTCTCCCTTATATGAAGGTACTTCTTTCCTTCATTGTACATAAAAAGAACTAGAGTATGCAAACAAGCCATTCTTCTATTTTTTAGTAGTTTTATTAGAATGTCACAGGTAAGTATGGTTATGTTATACTCTAGTGAAATTAAAAAAAATTTTTGTTTATATCGGGGTGAAGATGATACATATGCAAAAAGATATTTTAAAACTATTAGATAAAAAGCAAAGTAACTATGAATTTCCTGCCTTTGATAATGAATATATGGATATTTCACAAGTGAAATTCTCTCTTTTCTTTAAAGATGCTAAGGATTGGCTAATGGTGTTTCAAATTGTGGGTGTAGGTTCATTAGGTGTATGTAATGATATTCAAGTATATGGCGATAGAATTACTCATTCAATGGGTGATGATTGCATTTTACAATTAAATAATGGCGATTATGAGTTGTTTGATGATGAAGGTGAATTTATACCGAATATTTATAACGGCAGTTTAAAAATTCGCGAGCATCATTTTGAATATGAATTTACAGAAGAGGATTATATAAATAATGGAATAGAAGTACAAACGACAGAGCATTATCCAACATACTTTATGCGTATGCTTGCTACTAATGAGGAAGCTCAAAAATTATTGTGGTGGGATAAAGGAGAAATTTTAGAAGAGTTCGGTTTAGAAGGCGACTGGGAAGTAGCGTATGAAACGGAAGAATGGAAACATGTTGAAGACGAAAAAGTAAGTGAAAATGAATTCTTCCAATCAGTAGCCGCTGCAATAGAGAAGAAAGATCCAAGTGTTATTGTGAATGAAAATGCTAATACGCATTGGAGAAATTGGGTAGAGTTTGATTGTGACTGAAAAGGATAGGAGAAAGAATGACAAATGAAAAGAAGAAGAAAATCCGGAGAAAAAGTACAAATGCATCGTTTTGCACTACCTCTATGCTACGGAAGTGAAGCACCATATTATTATTACGAGGTAGCGCCCCATGAAAGAGAGGAACGCTTCCATTTAACATCAGATCTTTGTGTAATGGATGGTGAACATTATTTTATTAGAGGATGTTTAGAGATTCCTATAATTGACTACCACGAAAATTTCATATGGACTGTGTGGGTATCACTTAGTAAAGAAAGTTATGATGAAGTATTAGAAAAGTGGGATGAAAGAGGCCGAGAAAATAGTGATCCTTATTTTGGTTGGTTATCTGTAGAAATACCAGTTTATCCAGAAACATTAAATTTAAAAACAAATGTACATATAAGAGAAGTTGGAATGGCACCGTATGTTGAATTAGAGCCAACCGAGCATCCTTTAGCGATCGAACAAAGAAATGGAATTACTTTAGAGAGAGTTAAAGAAATAGAGGAAATGATCCAACAATATAACTAGATTAGAAGAGAAAAAACGAGTGCTAGCACTCGTTTTTTTATTACACAACCGCAGGATTATAAATCATCGTAAAGTGTCCTGGTAATAATTCAATGTGACAAGGTGTATGAAGCGAGCTTTCTCCATCTGTATCTACTTCTTTTTCTTCTTTCGTTTCAATATGAATGGATTTCGCTTTTACGTGGAAGATGTCATTTTCATTTGAGTCTTCAAATAGTTTCTTTCCGATGTAATCTTTAAATGCTTGAATACCTGTTGATTTGACTACGAAAATATCAAGTGTTCCGTCATCACATTTTACGTTCGGAATAAAGGATGGAATACCACCAAGATATTCACCATTTCCAACCATGACAAGGACAGCTTCGTCTTCATATACTTGTCCGTCATAAGTAATTTTTACCGGGAATGTTTCAGCATTCTTTACAGTTCGAATTGTGCTTAAATAGTAACCGATTTTACCAAGCTTTGCTTTTTCTTCTGCATCGATATTGTTTGATACTTCAGATACGAGACCAATTCCCCAGAAGTTTAAGAAATGTTGTTCATTTGCTTTTGCAACGTCAACTGGTTTTATGTGTTCTTTTGTAATAAGTTTTGCCGCTTCTGCAATGTTTTGCGGAACACCAAGTGTGCGAGAGAAGTCGTTGCAAGTTCCGCCTGGAATGATTGCAAGTGTAGGTCTAGTTTCGAGAGGTGCTAAGCCATTTGTGCATTCAAATACTGTTCCATCACCACCAAAGACGATAATTAAATCTACTTTACTAGCAAACTCTTGGCAATATTTTGTTGCATCACCTTGTTTTTTCGTATGAAGGATATGTAGATCAGGAAAAGCTGCGGCAAGAGGTGGTACGATTTTCGTTAAATTTGTATGTAAGTCACCTTGACCAGCTTTCGGATTTACGATGAGGAGTACTTTTTCAAATTTTGTCTTTGTCATATTTCATCTCTCCCTGTAGTTTGCAATGGAAAGAAAGGAGCTGTTCCCATGTATTTTAGAACAGCTTCTCCCTATTAATTGGGTGCTAAGATTGTCAGTTATTGTCGGTAAGGCGATATATTTAAAAAATCGCCGATATACATTTTATGTACTATCGATTTTTTAAGTTATACGATTATTCCGTTACAACTGAAGCAATGAATGGTAAGTTACGATATTTTTCCGCACAGTCGATACCGTATCCAACGATGAATTCGTCTGGAATTTGGAAGCCAACATATTCAGCTGTTAAGTCTACTTTACGACGTTCTGGTTTATCAAGTAATGTACAGAACTTGAGTGCTTTTGGTTTATGCATAAAGAAGTGATCTTTTAGGAAATGAAGTGTTAAACCAGAATCGATAATATCTTCTACAACAATTACGTTTTTCCCAGTAATGTTTACGTCGATATCTTTTAGTAGTTTCACTTTTCCTGTTGTTTCTGTTTGATTTCCGTAGCTAGATGCAGAAATAAAGTCAATTGTTACATCATTTTTGATGTTACGAATTAAATCAGCAGCAAATACGAATGAACCTTTTAATACTGCGATAACTACGATTTCTTCTCCTTCAAAGTCACGTTCGATTTGAAGTGCTAATTCTTTAACTTTTGCTTGTAATTGTTCTTCAGAAATTAAAGTGTCTTTTATTTCAATATTCATTGTAATCCTCCTACAGTGTAAAACTTATGAACATTTCGACTGTAAAGGATAGAATAGAAAAAGTCAAAGGAGATAGTAATTTTTTACAAAGATAATGACAAAATCATCTGATGATATGATATACTAAGTGTATTAAGAAAACGCTTCCATGAAGGGTGAATATGATGAAGAAGAAACAGTACACAAGTGTAACATTTATAAAAGCAT
The DNA here is from genome assembly GCF_038008705.1 of Bacillus sp. FSL W8-0770. Lineage (NCBI taxonomy): Bacteria > Bacillati > Bacillota > Bacilli > Caryophanales > Bacillaceae > Bacillus > Bacillus sp. FSL W8-0770. Next base: position 4,573,874 of record NZ_JBBOZR010000001.1, on the reverse strand, counting down.
TACTTTTAACAATTGTTCTTGGCCTGTTGGCTTACGTAATTGATGTACCTGCGATTCGTATTTCATTAATTGGAATGACTTTAGTGTTAGGAGCAATTTCGCATGGTATGATGTCGCAGCTAAAAGAAGCTGGACTTGATGATATGAGAGATCATATAGATAAAAAGTGAGAAACCTTCATTATATAGAGTGAAGGTTTTTTTGTTTCTTACAAAAATGTAAGGTAGTTGTAAGGCAAATCGATAGTTGCATAAGAGCATTTTGGATAAACTATGGGTGTAAGGTAAAAGGCAAGCATATTTTAGGTAAATTAAGTTTTAGGCACTCTATATGTGAAAAAGGAGTAGGAGGGCATGGAGAAACGTTGGACGACCTTTTCTTTTTTAGCGACTAGTAACACCGTAATGCTAGATGGAAAAATGGATTTTTTGCACTTGTTTGATCGTGAAAATGATCATTCTTCTTCTAAATTTACAATGAAATGGAATAAATGGAGCGAGAGTTGTAAGATTGAAGAAGAGGCCCCTAACGAAGAGCAAAAGATTATTTTAACAAACCCTATTAAAGCGTGGGTTGTTCAACGTCGTAAGTGTAACGTCAAAAATCACTTCAAGAAAACTGAGCCGAGACAATTAGTTATCGCTCCGGCCCGTTCTACTTCCAAATCACGCGAAAGTAACATGTAAATAATTGAGACACACACCCGAAAAAAACATCGTACATATTGCGATGTTTTTTTCTTTTTCTACAATGAAATCTTTAAATGAAATATATTTCATCTGCATCTTATATTTATATCTCTTGCTTATTCTAGTAATACATCCGATGCGAGTAGATGTGAATAAAATATAAGGAGAGAGTGAAAATGAAAAAGAAACTATTACCAATTTGTGCAATGGCACTTTTAACAGTAGGATATTCTTCAGTAGCGAGTGCGGATACTGGAACAGTAACAAAGGAAGAAGAAGCGCAAGTACAACAGGATAAAGCTAAAAAAGAAGAAGCAATTAAGGAACAGCAAAAAAGTGAAATAGAGAAAAAGCAAGCAGCACAAGTACAAGAAAAAAATGATATGGCTAAAAAAGAGGAAGCAATAAAAGCTGAGAAAAAAAGTGAAGAAGAGAAAAAGAGAATAGCGCAAGAACAGTTAAAAAACGATATGGCCAAAAAAGAAGCAGCGATAAAAGCCGAGCAAAAGAATGAAGTAGCTAAAAAAGAAGTAGCAAAGCCAGTTGTACAAGGTGAAAAATTACCAAATACAGCATCAAATAATGTAGCAATGATGGGATTAAGTGCATGTCTTGTAGCGGTAGGTACATTATTTGGTTTGAATCGTCGCAATAAGATTAAAGCGTAAATAAAATATTTTCCTATAAAGAATGGGATAATTTCATATATTAAAAATGGTAGGTTACTCCTACCATTTTTGGCATGGAGGAATGAAGAATGAAGTTACTCAATTATATCGGTATCATATTGATGGCTATAGGGCTATTCATGGGATCCTATTATGCTGTGGAATGGTATAAAGGAAGAAGCTCTGCCGGGCAATTAACGGCAGAAGAAATAAAGAGCCTTAAAAATATACAAGATACTCAACTTTCTCATGAAACACCTGTAACTTCTCAAGTGCCTTCTTCTCAAACAGAACATAAAGAAGGAGAAAAGGTAGCGATGTTAAACATACCGAAAATAAAGAAGAAGTTTTCTATATATTGGGGAGCAGATGATACGACTTTGAAAAAAGGAGTGGGTATGTTCGTTAGTGATTTAACGACAACTCCATCTGGAGGGGGACATACTGTACTGAGTGGACATCGAGATACTGTATTTACAGATTTAGAAGAGTTGAAAGAAAAGGATACCCTTGTTTTAGAGTATGATAATAAAACGTACACATATGAAATTCAAAAGACATGGATTACTCATGCGGATGATCGTACTGTTATTATAAAAAAAGAAGAACCGATATTAACACTGACAACTTGTTACCCATTTGATTATATAGGGGATGCACCAGATAGATATATTATCGAGGCGAAGTTAACTGGCAGTTATTCAAAGTGAAATTATAGTTTCTGAAAGCGAGAGGGGGATATATAAGTTATGTCAAAAAACATTTTAATTGTTGAAGATGAAGACATATTACGTGAAATATTAAAAGATTATTTTTTAAGTGAACAATATGTAGTGTTTGAAGCGAGGGACGGGAAAGAGGCTTTAGTTGTATTTGAAGAAGAAGAGGTTGATTTAGTTATTTTAGATATCATGTTGCCAGAACTCGATGGATGGTCTGTTTGCCGAAGGATTAGGAAGACGTCCGAGGTGCCTATTATTATGCTGACGGCGCGTGTAGATGAAGACGATACGTTACTTGGTTTTGAACTTGGAGCAGATGACTATGTGACGAAGCCGTATAGTCCTCCAATTTTATTAGCAAGAGCGAAACGATTATTAGAAAGTAGAAAAGCATCGAAGAAACCTTTAGAGAACGAAGATGATACGTTATCGATTCATGGCATCCATGTCCATTTTCCGTCGCGTACTGTTACTGTTGATGAGGCAGATGTTAGTTTAACGCATACGGAGTTTGAAATATTGGTGTATTTCATGAAAAATCAAGGAATCGTTTTAACGCGAGAGCAACTCATTTCAAGAATTTGGGGATATGAATTTGCTGGCGATGATCGAACGGTGAATAGCCATATTCGTAATTTAAGAAATAAATTAGGAGAGAAAGCAAAGTATATTACAACTGTAGTACGAACTGGTTATAAATTTGAGGGGAATGTATGAAGAAAGGAATTGTACTAAAATTATTTACTCTTACAACAGCATTATGTATGTTGATTTTAGCGACGATATTTATTGGACAAACGATATTTTTTAAACAATATTATGCGAATCGAAAAGTGGAAGATATTAAAGTGAATTTAAATTCTTTTGAGAAGAATTATTTAAATTATGCAGGAAATGCAGAAGAAATTCAGAAACTAGAGCAAGACTTTTTAAGAGAAAATAATACGTGGATTACGACATTAGATAAGAACGGGAATTTAAAACATGCAGATGATTTTTATTTTGAAGTAACGATAGATCGTAGGCAACAAAAGAGCTTTGGACAACAAATATTTAAAATTCCCTTAGGTAATCTCGTCAATATAGAGGAAATTGATAATAAATTATCAGAGCAGTTTTTAGGGCAAGAAATTTATTTTTCTGGAGTGAGAAAAGAAGATAGTTTTATTCCATTCTCTTTTTCTTTATCTAAGCAGAATTTAAGTGGATCTAATAAACCGTTAGAAAAAGCATTTAATGAGAAAATGAGCAAATTAAATGAGGAGAAAAAGAGAGCAGTTGAGGAACAACTTGTTAAGGAAAAGAAACCAGCTGTTCAGGAGCAAGCTGCTCAAGAATTAAATGTTTACATAGGAGGACGTGTTACAAAAGTACAGTTACCAGATGTAAAAGGTCCTGTGAATCCAATTTATAAAAATGGCATCTTCTTAGATAGCATAAAAGAATTTCAAACTAATTTATTATTAAAAGAGAGCAAGCCCATACAATATACAACACAAACAATGGACTATGAAAAAAATGATATTAAATATAAATTATTAATCAAGCCAATAGAAAAAGACGGATCAGTAACATATATTTATGCGATGGCTTCTTTACAGCCCGTAGATGAAGCTGTACAAATGGTGCAAGATTACTATATCTATATCATTGCATTTGTAGTTGTTCTTATTTTTTTAGCTTCGTTCTATTACTCAAAACAAATTGCCAAACCGTTATTAAAAATAAATGATACGACGAAGAAAATAGCACAATTAGATTTTACAGAAAAAATACCGATTACTTCAAAAGATGAAATTGGAGATTTATCGAAAAATATTAATGTGCTATCAAATAAACTCCATTCCCATATTGGACAGTTAGAAGAAGATATTGAAAAGGAAAGAAAGTTAGAAAGGACGCGAAAAGAATTCATTTCTGGTGTTTCACATGAATTAAAAACACCGCTAAGTATTATGAAAAGTTGTATTTCCATTTTAAAAGACGGGGTAGCTGAGCATAAAAAAGAGTATTATTTTCAAGCGATGGAGAGAGAAGTAGACAAAATGGATACTTTAATTTTGGATATGCTTGAGTTAGCTAAATTTGAATCTGGTACATATAAAATGAAAAAGGATTCGTTTTATATTGATACAGTAATTGAAGATATATGTGAACATCTATCTGTGGAAATAGAGAAAAAAGAACTTCATGTTCATAAAAATATATGTTCATTTGAAGTGATTGCAAATCAAGGCCGGATTGAACAAGTCATCGTGAATTTCATTACGAATGCCATACGTTATACACCAAATAAAGAAGATATTATTATTTCTACAATAGATGAGAAGGATCGTATAAAAGTGTGCATTGAAAATAAAGGTACTCACATTGAAGAAGAACAATTAGATAAAATTTGGGATCGTTTTTATCGAGTGGATACAGCTCGTCAGCGTTCACAAGGTGGGACGGGACTTGGGCTTGCTATTTCTAAAAATATTTTAGAATTACACGATGCTGAATATGGAGTGAAAAATACAGAAGACGGTGTATTATTTTACTTTTACTTACCGAAAAAAGCGTAGATAATGCATGCTACGCTTTTTTTAATTTATTTTCATATTATCTTTACCTAATCTTTATTTTTAAGCGATATAATCTGGTTAGAAAATGAGGTTATGTAAGGAGTCGATGAACCGTGCATAGCAATTGGCTAAGTATAATGGTATTTATTTTCTTTTGCGCATTTATTGTATTTTTAATTAATATTACGATATGAAAAAAGAGCGCTCATTAAGCGCCCTTTTTTTGTGTATTCATTTGATAAGCACTGATGCTTTTGAATAAGCGTGGTGAAGTGATAAATAAAAATATAAGTAAAACGGTACATAGAATATAGGAACCAATCATTGTACTACCGTTAAATATTAAAGAATATAGGAAAGCCGATTGGCCTTTTGGTGCATATTGTCCCCAGAAAATGATACCAGCGATAAAGTGACAGAAGTAACGAGCTAGACTACCGATAAAAGTAGCGACGATAATGTATCCAATTACTTTCTTTCCTTGGTTTGGTTTTGATGAAGGTTTGTCTTTACGGTTACCTAAATTTGATTGCTCTTCGCTATTATCATTGGAAGTTAAAAGTGCTTTTTGAATTGGACGATAGAATAAACCAGCAAATCCAATGAATGCGAAAGCAACAAAGTATTCAATTAGTACTTGAATTGGTGTGACGATAATGGCATCGCCTACGACAATTTGTAATAATCCCCAAATTAGGCCCCCTAAGAAAGCCATTTTGAAGCCCCAGCGGTATGCGATAATAAAAATAGGAATCATAGCAAATGAAATGGAACCGCCTGTTGCTGATATTTTTATTGAAAGTGGTAAAATGTCGATGACCAAGGCGAAGGCTGCAAGAATAGCAGATTCGATCATCGCTTGTAAATTAGTGTTACGCATGTTGTCTCCCCCTAAATCCAAGTTGTACAAAAAAGAATAGATATCATAGGAGGATACGAAATACGTAAATAAAAATGAGGTATGTATTTCGGACGTTTGCACAATCCCTGCGTTAGCATTAACTAACAGGTTCGAAGGGTCGGAACGAAGTGTTCCCTCTCAGCGACATGGCTCCCCCAGTGATAACGAGATTCTTTATTTGCTATTGTTTATTGTAAGCGAAATGGATGAGAATGGCAAACGAATACAGTATGACAATAATTGAAATAGAATTGTAGCGAAATGTTAATAAATATGAAGCAAAAGGGTATAGTACAAGAGAAATTGGGTGTGGTATAATTTTTTTGAAAATAATTATCATTCTCTTCTGAGGGGGAAGGTTATGAGCTTAGTAGATATTAAAATTGGAGAGAAAGTGTTAGTAAAAAGTATTCAGTCTTTAGATCAGCTATTAAAGCGTAGACTAGCTGCTTTCGGTCTTGCTGAAGGAAGCGAACTTCGCCTGAAACAGAAAGCGATGTTTAAAGGTCCTTGTACATTGGAGTGTCGTGGACAGTTAATTAGTATTCGTCATTGTGACGCGAAAATGATAAAGGTGGAATTAGCGTGAATAAGGTAGCTTTGCTAGGGAATCCGAATACAGGGAAGACATCATTATTTAATGCACTTACTGGTTCTTATGAGTATGTAGGAAACTGGAGCGGTGTAACAGTAGAAAAGAAGGTTGGTAAATTAAAAGATAGACAAGGAACATTAATTGATTTACCAGGTGTTTATGATTTAAATCCAGTTTCACGTGATGAAGGTGTTGTAACAAACTTTCTATTAACAGAAGAATTTAATCATATGTTAAATATCGTAGATTCCTCGCAGTTTGAAAGAAATATGCATTTAACGTTGCAGTTACTTGAATTTGGTAAGCCAGTCTCAATTGGTTTAAACATGGTTGATGTGGCGAAGCAAAGAGGAATTGTCATTGATGTAAAACGATTATCAGAACTATTAGGTGTAACAGTCGTTCCTGTTGTTGCAAGGAGTGGAAAAGGCTGTGAAGAACTGCTTACGACTCTTAAAGAAAATGACAAAAAAGAGAAAAAGCCATTCCTTATTTCATATGGTGTACAAATGGATGAAGGAATTGGAGAAGTAATTGCTCTTTTAGAGACAGTGAATTACGAGCATCCGAGATGGTTAGCACTTCAATTTTTAAGCAATAACGAAGTAGTAGAAAAAGAAATGAAAGCATTACCAATTTATAAGGAACTCATAGCCATTCGATCTCGCTTAGAAGGAAAACTTGATTGTACGTTAGAAGAGCACATTTACAAAACTCGTGAAGCGTATATTGAAAAGTTAAAAACAAATGTTATGAAGCATGAGAAAGAAGGAAAAATTCCTTTTTCAGAAAAAATTGATAGATTAATTACACATAAAATTTTAGGACTTCCAATCTTTTTAGCAGTTATGTTTTTTATTTTTCAGGTTACGTTTACGTGGATTGGTACACCTTTATCTGATATGTTAGATGAGTTTTTTGGTGGCCAGCTTACGGATTGGGTGACGGCTGGACTTACAAGTATTGGAGCTTCTCAGTTTATTCAAGCACTCGTTACAGAAGGTATTATTGCCGGTGTTGGTGCTGTATTAGTATTCGTACCACAAATCTTTGCACTATTCTTTTTCATTTCATTATTAGAAGACTCAGGGTATATGGCGCGAATTGCGGTTGTTATGGATAGAATTATGGAGTTTTTCGGCTTAAACGGAAAAGCTTTTATTCCGATGATTATCGGTTTTGGATGTAACGTTCCAGGTATTATGGCTGCGAGAACGATTGAACAGGAGAAAGAACGTTTACTTACCATTTTAGTAACACCATTTATGTCTTGTTCAGCACGATTACCTGTATATGCATTATTTGCGGGCGTATTCTTCCCGCATAGTCAGGCGACTGTTGTATTTTCTTTATATGTTGCAGGGATTGTTCTTGCGTTATTAGTTACAAAAATTATGTCTCTTACGATTTTGAAAGCGGAAAAGTCTATTTTCGTAATTGAATTACCTCCTTATCGTGTGCCACAAGCAAAAACGTTATGGCTGAGCACATGGGAGAAAGGAAAAGGATTTGTTCGTAAAGCTGGTACATTCATCTTCGGTGGTTCAGTTATCATTTGGTTATTAAACTATGCAGGTCCATCAGGATTTGGTGTTGATATGGGAGACAGTTACTTAGCGATGATTGGTGGATTTATCGCACCGCTATTTGCACCGCTCGGCTTTGGAACGTGGCAAGCTGCAGCATCCCTTTTAACAGGATTTTTGGCGAAGGAAGTTGTCGTTTCAACAATGGCAATTATTTATGCAGTTAAAGAAGATGTGCTTGGAAACGTAATGGGAGCACATTATACAGCATTATCAGCTTATGCATTTATGTTCTTTATTTTATTATACGTTCCATGTTTAGCGACGGTGGCTGTTATTAAACGTGAAACAGGATCAGCGAAATGGACGATTTTCTCAGTCGTTTACCCGCTTGTTGTTGCGTATGTATTAACGCTTATTATATACCAAGTTGGATCTTTACTAGGATTCTAAAAGGAGATGTATAATGATGGTCAATATTATAATTGGAGCTATCATTTTTGGTTATGCAGCATACACGTTAGTTAATTTTGTAAAGAGAAGTAAAAAAGGAAAATGCGCAGCATGTTCTTTAAATAAGTCATGTCAGTCGAAAACTTGTAGTCCAGATATGGAACAAGTTGCTCATAATAAATAGAAAAAAGCTTTGCGAATTTCGCAAAGCTTTTTTGTTTTACTTTTTAATTTTTACAAGTTGAGAAGCTTCGACGCCGTTGTAACCAGGGAATTCTTTACTTGGGTCTTTATCAAATTTTAATACACCTACAGATTTTTCATCACCTTTTACATTGTTGTAAGTTGCGTCATCGACAATCGCATACATATCTGTATATGCACGGCCACTTCCGATAATTGTGTTGCCTTCATATTTTAATTTGGCTCCATCAAGTGTAGCATTTTCTACTTTTTCTTTTGCAAATAATACACCTTGTTCTGTTGTTACAGCTGGTAATTTATCAAGTGGTTTCGTGTTGTCTTTTTCATCAACTTTGCTAAGTAACTCTTTTTTCACTAGTTCCTCACCAGTTTTCTTATCCATTACAAGAACTTTTTTACCATCTAATGTTGTCATTTTCATTTTATAAAAGTCTTTTTCTTTCACTTCTTTTTTGTTTTTATCTGTAATTTGCTGAACTTGTTCTTCTGAGCCGTACAGTACAAAACCGTTCGCTTTCTCTCCTAATAAAGAACAACCTGATAATGCTCCAAGTGAAATTGCTGCTGCTAATCCGATTCCTACTAATTTTTTCATGATGATTTCTCCTTTTATATGTTTTATATTAAATACAATTTTTGTATTATTGCTTACAAGTGAAGAAGCTTGTTTGTTGCTTCTGGTATTAGTGTATAAGAAATATTAGAATGCAACTATCGAGTTAGCTTACAGTAACATTACACTTATGTAATTTAGTGAAATTGCACAAAAGTAAGTTAATTTCAAAGAGGGATAATGAGAATATATTAGAAATACAATATTGTATATAGAATGTCATATTATAATGGATGTATTTTGGAAATAACATGTAAGGACATATTAGTTTTGTTATAATAAACACATAGGCTGTAAAAATGAATATTCTTTACTGTAAAGGGAGATTTTTCAGTTTTCCAAGTAGTGAATTTGAAATATGAGGTATATCATAGGAGGAATTTAGATGTCTGTATTCAAACGATTAAGAGATTTAACAATGTCGAATGTATATTCATTAATTGAAAAAGCGGAAGATCCAGTTAAGATGACTGATCAATATTTACGCGATATGCAAGCGGATGTACAAGAAGCTGAGAAAAGTGTAGCAGCTCAAATCGCGCTTGAGAAGAAATTCAAAATATTATTTGAAGAGCAAGAAGCACTTGTGAAAAAACGTGAAGAGCAGGCTCATATGGCTGTTCAAGCTAATAACTTAGATCTTGCGCGTCGTGCATTAGAAGAGAAACAAAATGCAGAACAAAAAATGAATGAGTATAAAGCAAGCTACGAGCAAAATAAAGCTGCTGCTGATAACCTGCGCCTAAAGCTAGAAGAAATGCGCAAGCAATTAAATGAGCTGAAAAATAAACGTGAAACACTTGTAGCACGTGTAAATGCGGCGAAAGCACAAAAGAATATTAATCAGGCAATGTCTGGATTTGATTCAAACTCAGCAAAAGCTGGTTTAAGCCGTATGGAAGAGAAAGCTCTTCAATTAGAGGCTGAAGCAGAAGCAAGCGGTGAAGTTTATAAGAAAGAAAAATCATTAGATGATGAATTCGCAAGCTTAAACAAAAATTCTGCTGTTGACGATGAATTAGCTCGTATTATGAAGCAGTATGAGAAATAATATAGAATAGAGACAAATTAACCGACATGTCTAAATATATTCATGTCGGTTTTCTATTATATTTAGAGGAGGTTTTGCAATGACATGGATGAATGTAGTTGCCATGCTTGTATGGACTGGAGCGAGTGCAGTACTTTTATTTGCAATTATGTGGGTTGATTCAATTTTTACAAAATACAATGATTTAAAAGAAATTAAAAATGGAAATACAGCTGTAACAACTCGTTTTATTATGAAATTATTTGCACAAGGGTACATTTTATCCCAATCAATTACGAAAGCAAATGACTTATGGCAGGCACTTCTTGCTTCAGCAGTTTCTTTCGTTATTTTATTAGTGGTAGAAATGTTTATCGAATTTGTATTAAAGAAAATGTCTGGTCTTGATTTAGAAGAAGGTACGAAAGAAGGTAGCGTTGCACATGCGATGTTAGCCGGATCATTACATATTGTTGGTGCACTAATTTTAGGTGCTTGTTTATAAAGAGAAAAGGAGGGGTAGAGTATGAGTTTATTTAAACGAATAAAAAATATAATGAAAAGCCCAGAGCCACTGAAGCCGGAAAAAAGTCTTTTAACGTTAGCTCCTGGCGATATGATTGAAGTTTCATTAGTTATGTATGAATTAATTGGGAAAACGAGTATGCATTCGCGTAAGGAAATTGTTTTGACATTGCAAGATGGAAAAGATATTCGTTATTTAAAAATTGAAGATCGTGAAAATACGTATTACAAATTATATACACCAATTGATGGTCGCTTAGATTCAATTGATGAAATTCCCACGACAATTGAAATGGATGATACCGAGTACCATATGGAAGAACAATATAACGGACGTGTTGTTGTGATGGGAAAAACTCCATTCTCAGCTTCAGAAGAACAGTACGTATGGGAATTCCAATCAGACAATCGAAAATTATTGCGTATTGAATGGCAAAATGGTCGCACAATGATGTATGAGGGAGAAGCAATCATTCCTGCTGATGTACAAATTATAAGAGCAACGTAAGGGGGCGTAATCATGTCAAACCGATTGTTTACCATGATTAAATCGTTTGTAATCCCTATACTTGCTATCGTTATATTACTTGTTGTTGCTGGTTATGCCTTATCAGGTTGTCAAGGCGGGCAGACAAAGTCGATTCAAGACCGTTATCCACTTGAATCTGTTGCCAAGGAAGGTAAACAAGAATCTTACGTGTATAGGGCCGCCAATCGGTCAGTTCCTGAAGTAGCGAAGGAACTCATTAACGAAAGAGAACCGAAGCAAGCATCTAAAGAAGACGAAAATCAAATGTTCCTCGTTTATTCTGATAAGATTTATAACCTGCAAAAGGATAAAGAGAAACCATCTGATACGTTAATTGAAATAAGTAATAAAGAATTTGTCCGTCAAAATTACCAACCGTCCTTTTTGCAAGGATATATTATGGGTAGCATATTAAACGATATATTCGGTTCACGAAAATCATCATACGGTGATTATCGAGGATATAACGATAGACAAAATCATAAACCAGTTATTCCAGAGAGACCACCTACAAAAGAAGAAAAGAAAACCCCACCTCCAATTACGAAGGAAGGGAAAGGGTCTATCATTAAGCGAGGCGATAATGTAGATTCGAAACCATCAGTAGGTGATAAGGGAAGTATTACTGAAAAAGGAAGTAATACGACGCCCCCACCTTCTACTGGAAGCAAGGGTAAAATTACAAAAACACCAGGCGGTTCAAGCGGATCAGATGTGAAGCCAAAATCATCTATTAAAACGCCGCCAAGGAACACATCTCCTCCGAAAACAAGGGTTGGTGGTTCAGGAAAAATTACAAAGAGAAGATAGTATAGAGACCGAAAAGTGTAAATTGCTTTTTGGTCTTTTTTTGTTATGGGAATTAATCCCTTTCAGTTGGTACGATTTATGCATAAGGGGGGAAGTAAAAATATATCAGCGATTATTGGAATATATCGACTTACCGACAAAAACTGACAACGATAGCAACTTAATAATAAAAAGAGGGTGTGCCAAAATTTTGGCACACCCTCTTTTATATAACGATTAATGAATATCACGTTTCTTGAAATTACCGCCTTTTACTTCTGCTACGTCATAAACTGTAATAAAGGCGTGTGGATCGATTTCATTAATAAGTTCTTTCATTTTACTTTCTTCTAAACGGTTAATTACGCAAGAAATTTCTTTGAATTTCTCTCTTGAATAACCACCGTATACTTCGTTATATGTTGCACTTCGGCCTAAACGATCGCGAATTGTTTCTACCATTAATTCAGGCTCTTTTGTAATAATTTTAAATGCTTTTGAACCACTTAAACCAACTTCAACGATATGAATCACTTTCGAAGCGATAAAGTAAGCAATTGCCGAAAGGATAGCTCCTTGAAGACCGAATACCGTTGATACGAAAATAAATACGAACATGTTTAAGAATAAAATAAGGTCACTCGTTCCAAATGGTAACTTACGAGAAAGCAATACAGCAAGCATATCGATTCCATCTAATGCCCCACCGTTACGTAATGCTAGTCCCATACCAAAACCGATGATAATACCACCAACAACTGTAACTAATAATGTATCGCCTTCAATAATAGCTGGTATTCCGTGCATGACAACGGTACCTACTGCTAATGAAGCAATTCCGATAATAGAATAAATCGCAAAGCTTTTACCGATTTGCTTATACCCTAACCAAACGAAAGGAATGTTAATAACTGCGATTAGAGCTCCTAATGGCAATCCAAATAATCTTGAACTAACGATACTTAAACCAGTCACACCACCGTCTGATACGTTATTTGGAATTAATACTGCTTCTAATCCGTACGCTGTAATAAATGCCCCAATAATAATCATCAAAGCTTTTGAAGCAATTTTTAGCTTATTGGGCTTGTTTTTGATAATTTTCTCCATATAATTTCCTCGTTTCAAACTAGTTTCTTATTTGTTACGTCATTCACACCTAAATTTTATTTTAACATTTAATTTGAAAAAATTCTCCTTTAATGGATGTATGCAGGGAATATTATCACCATATTATCTTTAAAATATTTTTGAAATCAGTATAAGAAATCCCATCCTTTCAAAGGATGGGATGCTATTAAGAAAATATAAAACTAAGTATTGATACGAATAAAGCGAAACCTAAAATAGTTCCACATATTTTCATATGGCGCTTACGTCCCATTACGACAATCGCAACATATTCGCGAATCATTGCGTTAGGCCAGTAATAAAATGCAGTTTTTGACCCGATTCCTTGGCTATTAAGACCAGCTTGTCTAGCGTATATGCCAGCGCGGAAAAGGTGGAAATTATTTGTGGTAAAAATACTTTTATATTTACCTTCAGGTTTTAAAGAATCCATAATTTCTTTAGAGAACAACATATTTTGATATGTGTTTACAGAGCGATTTTCTTGCACTGTATGTTCAAGAGGAATTCCTTTTTCAACAGCATAATTTTGCATTGCTTCTGCCTCTGGAAGACCTTCATCTGGACCTTGACCACCAGAGAAAATAATTGTTGGTGGTGTATTTACAGCTGCTTGTTTCCAATAGAAGTCGATAGCTTTATTAATGCGGCTTGCAAGTAATGGTGGTACTTTATCATTAATTAAGCCGCTACCAAGAACGATAATGAAATCTTGATTACGTCTTGGTCTGTTGAATTGGTATAAAAAATATGCACTTAAGAAGTTAGATAAGTGTATAAAGAAATATATGGTTATAAGAGAAATTCCACCAAAAATAGGTTGCAAATGTGATGAGAAGAAACTTGCTGGACTTATGAAAAGGAATAATATAGAGAATAAAATACCTAAAGCAGCAATAAGTGTTAAACAGTTAGTAAAACGTCGTCCTTCTCGTTTCATTAAAATTCTCGCATTCAGAAATAGCCCAAACATTAAAGCAACAACACCGAAAGGAATCATAACGATCACTGCTAAAATAGGTAAGACTATTATGTAGCCTAGGATAGTATTACTTGAGTCCCAAGAGACAAGTATACAAAACAGAAGGAAAAAACAGAAAAAGGCATTAAATAAAAAGCCGTTTATTATTTTTCGTGGATCTTTTAAATAGGAGATAAGAAAAATAATAAACAATATAAGAGGAATAATTCCAAAATACATAAATATAGTACACCTCAATTTGTATAATAATTTGACATATCCTTTATATTACATGATTTTATAATTGAAAATGAAAGAAAAAATGATTTAGAATTTTCTCAATAAAATATATAGATACATATGTTACAATGTATGTAAAGCGATATATTAAAAGTAAAATGGTTGAAAAGGCACTCAGTAGAGTGCTTTTTCTTTTTGTATGCAATTGTGCATATTATATTTTTTTTCAAATGAAGAGGATTACAATATAATTTGTAGACAGACTTTATAAAGCAGAATTTAATACAAACATTTCCCTCTACTTTTTGTATCTAACAATCGTATAACAATAAATAATTCTGTTTTATAGTGTCTGTTTTTGAAATGTGTCTTTTTTGAAGGCACCTTTTTTTATTAGTATAGATAGTTTTCACTGTTAGCGTAGTGTAAACTATCTATACTAAACATTAGCAATCTTCCGTATAAATATTATCAATTTACTATATATTCCAGTGGTGTTAACCTACATATGAAAGGCTTTCTTTTTCAAAATATTACCCCTAATAAAATTTTGAAGAAGTCAACTGTCTCCAAACTTGTCTTTATGCTTAAAGAAAAAGCACTCAAATTGAGTGCTTTTTCTTATTGAAACATGCTATTTTTCTAGGCGATTTTCATAAAATAAAAGTAAAGAAATGAAAGTGGGTGACAAAATGCCGGCAGTTGTGGAAGGTGTTATTATTGAAAATTGCAATGGAACAATTAATGTAGGGGATAAATATAACGTACAGCCGATTGAAAAGACGAAGGCTTATAATGGATCGGGGTCATCAAATACAGGAATGAAAGTACAAACGTTTAGCGGGATTAGTACAGCTGATGTATGGGATAATGATGTAAATGATCAGGGGATACAGTTTACTTTATAGCACAATATGTAAAATTGCATAAAATGATGAAGTTGCCCTATGATACATTCTAGCTGTGAGCTGTTAATGATTCTTCTGTATTATAGTTGTTAGATTAGAAATATAACATCTTATCGAAAATCATACGTACAAAAAAAGACACTTCAAACGAAGTGTCTTTTGTATTTTAGTGATATCCTTTAGCAGAGTCTTTATGAATTTTATTTTTAAAAATACTGTAGCTCCAAAGCTGATATCCAATAACGATTGGTACCATGATCATTGCAACGAAGAACATAATTTTTAAGTTTAATTGACTACCAGCTGCGTTGTATAACGTTGTACTGTATGCATCGTTAATACGAGATGGTAACATTCTTGGGAACATACCTGCAAAGCCAGTTGTCATAAACATTGCGATTGTTAGGCAAATGAATGTGAATGCAAGGCCAATTTTATGTTTGTACACCATAATAAGTGCGAGTACACTCATTAGCATTGCAAGTACTGGAAGAATGAATAGTACCGGATATTCCGTAAAGTTTTGGAATAAGTTTGTCCTATTAGCAGTTGCTACATAGAAGATAGCTAAAATAATAGCAGCTGCCATTGAAAATGGTCTTGCGATTTTATAAGCACGATCAGATACTTCACCAGTCGTTTTAATCATGACCCAAAGGGCACCGGATACGACAAATATAGCAGTGAAGAAAAGACCACCTAATATACCGTAATGGTTTAGTAAGCTAAGTAAATTTCCTTCATAGCCATTTTTTCCGATTTGTAGTCCGTAATAAAGATTAGCGAATGTAACACCGAATAAGAAGGCGATTAGGAAACTGCCAATTGCAAATGCCCATTTACAAGTTTTTTGCCAAATTGGTGAATCATCTTTATGCATGAATTCCAGTCCAGCGGCACGAGCAAATAGTGCAAGTAATACTAAGAATAACGGTGTATATAAATAACTAAACATATTAGCATATGTGACTGGGAAGGCAGCAAATGTTGCGCCACCAGCTGTAATTAACCATACTTCATTACCGCCCCAGAACGGGCCAATTGCTTCTTGTAATTGATTTCGTTCTTGTCGGTCTTTCGTAACGAAAGGAAAAATCATTCCGTTACCAAGTGCATACCCGTCAAGAATGAAGTAAACTGTCCAAATCACGCCCCATAAACCGAACCAGATGATTGCAAGCATATCATGAGACATGAGCCACACCTCCCTCAGTAGCAGGTTCTTCTAATGCGGCAGGTCCTTTTTTCGCGAACTTCAGCATTAAGTATACGTCTGCGATTAAAAGTAAAGTGTAGAATAAAATTAAACTAATTAATGAGAACCAAATTTGCGGGACAGATATAGGTGATACAGATTCTGCTGTACGCATTAGTTTATATACTGTCCATGGTTGACGACCTACTTCAGCGACAATCCATCCTGCGTTAATCGCGATATAAGGAAGTAAGACAGACCATATTGTAATTTTTAAATAACGTTTTGAGTTTTCTAGTTTTCCTTTTCGGTTTAAATAGAAACCATACCAAGTTAATGCCATAAAGAACATACCGAGTGCAACCATTAAGCGGAAGCTATAATACACAAGGTTAACATTTGGACGTTCATCTTTCGGAATATCTTTTAAACCAACAATTTCGCCATCAAATGAATTTGTGTAGAAGAAGCTTCCGAGTTTTGGAATCGTAAGGAATTCAAAGTTCTTCTCATTTTTTACATCAGGAATTTGAACAATTGAGAAGCCTTGTCCTTTTCCAGTTTCCCAAACTGCTTCCATCGCAGCTCCTTTTGCGGGTTGATATTTAGCTGCTGATACACCAGATTGATGTCCCATAAACGGTGTAATTGTTGCGGCGAATAAGCCTAACATTAAACCAAACTTAAATGATTTTTTGAAGAATTCTACTTCATTTTTACGTAATAAGTGATAGGCACTAATTGCCATAACGAAGAAAGCACCTACAATATAACAACCAACTACAGTATGGAAGAACATATTCCAAGCGTATGGATTCGTAACGAGTGCCCAGAAATCATTTAATTCAGCGCGGCCGTTACGTACTACGTAGCCAACAGGGTTTTGCATAAAGCCGTTTGCTGTAATAATCCAAAGTGCGGAAATGTTTGTTCCAAGTGCAACCATCCACATACAGAAGGCACGGAACTTTGGTGAAATTTTGTCTTTACCGAATAACCATATTCCCATGAAAGTAGATTCTAAGAAGAAGGCAACGAGTGCTTCGATTGCGAGAGGTGATCCGAAAATGTCTCCCATATATTTGGAGTACTCAGACCAGTTTGTTCCAAATTGGAATTCCATCGTAATCCCGGTTATAATCCCCATTACGAAGTTAATTGTAAATAATTTACCCCAGAAATTTGCCATTTTACGGTATGTTGGATTCAATGTGCGGGCGTATTGAGTTTCCATACATGCTACTAAAATGACAAGTCCGATTGTCAAAGGTACAAATAAAAAGTGATAAAAAATAGTAATTGCAAATTGAAAACGACTCAGTAACAGAACGTCGGACATAATAAATATTCACTCCTTTTTTACATTATCTACAATCAGTTTATAGTGAAAATACGTTTAAAGTATGTGAAACTTGTTACAAAGATGTGTGTATATTTTGAAAGAATTATGTCGATTATCTGAAAATATCTTATTTTTACTATAAAGCGATATCCTTTTTGAGTTTTTCATATTTTGGTACACTATTTATGTAGTGTAAACGAGAGAAAAGAGGGTCCTTTACTATGAAGTCATTAGAAGAGATTTTGCAGTACAATGAGAAATTTGTTGAAGAGAAAAAATATGAAGAGTTTGTAGCGGGGAAATTTCCAAACAAAAAGATGGTAATTATTTCTTGTATGGATACACGACTTGTTGAACTATTACCGAAAGCGATGAATATGCGTAACGGTGATGTGAAAATTATTAAAGTAGCAGGCGCTGTTATTTCACATCCATTTGGAAGTATTATGCGTAGTATTTTAGTCGCTGTATACGAACTTGGCGCTGATGAAGTATGTGTAGTTGGTCACCATGATTGTGGTATGGCAAAAATTCAAGCAAGCAGTACGATTGAGAGAATGAAAGAACGCGGTATAACAGAAGAGAAATTAGATATGCTTCGTTATTCTGGAATCGATTTAGAACAATTCTTGCGCGGTTTCTCTAGTGTGGAAGAAAGTGTAGAACATAGCGTATCAGTACTTCGCAACCACCCATTACTTCCGGAAGAAGTACCTGTTCACGGTCTTGTTATAGATCCTGATACAGGAAAATTAGATTTAGTTGTGAATGGTTACGACAATTAAGAATTTACTTTGTCATCCTTTTTATCTGGGACAGGATCAAATCCTCCCGGGTGGAAAGGGTGACATTTTAATATACGCTTACAAGTAAGCCAAAAGCCTTTGAGTGCACCATGTTTTTGAAACGCCTCTAATCCATAATGAGAACAAGTTGGATAAAAGCGGCATGTTGGTGGTGTCATCGGAGAAATGAACTTTTGATAAAAGCGTATAATCCCAATAAAAATCTGTTTCATAACGGTCTCCTTTTCAGCATATTCTTAAAGTATTATAGCACGACTGTACATAATACTTTACTAATGTGCATTTCCGTTATATCATATTGGATATAACGGAATTAAATTAAAAGCGGGAGAGATGTTGTATGCCATCAGTAGAAAGCTTTGAATTAGATCATACGATTGTAAAGGCACCTTATGTAAGACATTGCGGAGTTCACAATGTAGGTAGTGACGGTATTGTAAATAAATTTGATATTCGTTTCTGTCAACCGAATAAACAAGCAATGAAACCAGATGTTATTCATACGTTAGAGCATTTATTAGCATTTAATTTACGTAAATATATTGATCGTTATCCGCATTTTGATATTATCGATATTTCACCGATGGGCTGCCAAACAGGATATTATCTTGTAGTGAGCGGAACGCCGACAGTTCGAGAAATCATTGATTTATTAGAACTAACATTAAAAGATGCGGTTCAAATTACAGAAATTCCGGCTGCAAATGAAACGCAATGTGGTCAAGCGAAGCTTCACGACTTAGAAGGAGCACAACGCTTAATGAACTTCTGGTTAAGCCAAGATAAAGATGAACTTGAGAAAGTTTTTGGATAAAAAGAAAAACTGCCTGTGAAAGGGCAGTTTTTTTATTGTGCTAAGAGCGACCATACTCTTCTTTTGTATGAAAATATATTAGATACTCCAACATATAAAATAAAGGCAGAACAGAGAAAATAAACAAATGCTTTCGCTTTTTGCTGCTGCTTTATTTCATCGATTCCAAAAAGGATGAACACGTAAGGTAAAAGAATAGTGAAGTTTGCAAAGAAGCTAAATAGGGCGAGAGAAAGAGCGATAGTGGCGATTATAATTCGAATGTTTTTTAACATGGAATCCCCCTTAGTAGAAAGACATAGTTACTGAGAGAAAATAATTATAAATGCTAAATTGGTCAAAATTTCATTCTACATGTAGTGAAAGTAGTTCGATATTAAGAAGAAGAATATAAGACCAGAAACGAAAAAATACGGGATACTCATTGATTTTCGTCCGGATTTTAATTCATTAATTCCTAGAAGAATAAAGGAACAACTGAGAATAAATTGTAAGTATGGAAGAAGTGAAAAATTATCGGTAACATGGACATAAGTGCTTAGAGTGAGTAAGAGAAGCATGAGAAATGCTAAAAAAATCTGTAATATAGTTAGAGTTAGCATTGTATGGCCTCCTTTAGACCATTTACTAGAATATTTCTGTGAAACCAATAAATAAAGCAGCGGCCCCTGCTAGTAGAGCGAGCAGACTACCTCCTGTTTGTCGTTTTAATATTTCCTCTAAACTTATGGTGAGGGCCATACCTCCTAAAAAGATGAACATATAAGGCATTATTTCTCTACTACCAGTAAAAAATCCATAGATTGCTATAGATAAGGCAATAAGTGATAAAGTAATCCGGACTCCTTTTAGCATGTATGTAACTCCTTTTTCTTTATTTATTCAAATGCGATGAGAAACATTAAAGCTCCTAATAGAAATTGTGAAAGTGGTAGAAAATTATTTTGACCTGTATATAATCCAATTGCCGACATAACGATCACAGTGAGTGCTACTATGATGCAGAGTATACGAAGCATATTAGGAATCATCCTTATTCTTTTTTGTATAAGGATTATCTTCTAGTTTATCGACGGAATGTTTATAAGCATAGCCTTTATTAATTGTCATGATGGAGAGTACGAGGATGATTAGGACGATGATAATACCGATAATTAATATTTTGAACATAAAACCCCTCCTTTTCTTTATTTTACATAATTTTGTAATTGATGAAAACAATAGAAATTAAAAGGATGAAAGAAGGGTGTTACATGGAGACGAAAAAAACATATTATATATCAATAGGAAACGGTCAAATTTCACAAGTGAAGACGGCGGATACGTATAATTTTGAGATTTCCGCAAATGATGAGGAAATTACGGAATTAAGAGAGCACTTCGATCAAGCATATGTAGAAGATTTAGGGGCATTTGTACGCTCCCACGTTCCATTTGTTGAGTATCATCACGATTCAAATAATGACCGATATGATGAACAACTACAAAAAGCATATAAAATGATTTATGATTTAGGAAATCATGAGACGAAAGAATTAGTCGCGCAAATGGGAATAATCAATGGATTGTAATTGGATAATATTATGCAGAAAAGCGAGAATATGCTACAATTTGTGGTAGGAAAAACTTGTAACCATCAATAGGGGAGTAATGGCATGTACAAATTTAAAGATTATTACCACAACACTGTACAATTATCGTTTGAACGTTATCCATTTTCTCCTGAGCCAAAGCATGTTTGGGTTGTATGCCGGTACGGGGATCAATGGTTATTAACGCATCATTTACGTCGCGGTCTTGAATTTCCAGGTGGTAAAGTAGAACTAGGGGAAACACCGGAAGAAGCGGCAGTTCGAGAGGTTCATGAAGAAACCGGCGGCATAGTTTCTGATTTAACTTACTTAGGACAATACAAAGTATCTGGAAAAGACAAAATAATCATTAAAAACATTTATTTTGCAACAATTAGTGCGGTAGAAGAACATACGCATTACGAAGAAACGAAAGGGTCTGTTTTATTAAAAGACATTCCTGACAACATTAAAACGAATAGAAAATTTAGCTTTATAATGCGCGATGACGTATTAGCGCGTACGATGAAACATATAGAAGAAATCGGCTGTTTTACGAAGTAAAGTAGCCGGTTTCTTTTTTTGTATGTAAGAATAAATGTAAATATATCTTTATATTATTTTGGTTATATTATACAATTTTGTAAAGATATATTTACATTTTAGGAGGGGGAAGATGGATAAAAGAAAAGAAACGACTGTTACTGTTTCGATGGTTAAATTAAACTTTTCTTTATTTTTTATAATAATTGCTTTGTCGTTTGGAATTGGTTATTTGCATATATTTCTTTCAGGTGGGGTTCAAGTTGAAGTTACATTATTAACGATGTTTCTTTTTATTATCGCAATGATTGTTCTCGTTTGTATTCATGAGGCAATACATTTAATTGGCTTTCGCTATATCGGAGGTGTTCCGTGGAGTGAACTAAAATGGGGCGTTAATTGGAAATTAGGTGTTGCATATGCTCATTCTAAACAGGCGGTTACAGTAAAGCAAATGAAGAAAGTGTTAATGCTTCCGTTTTTACCAACTGGAATTTTGCCAATTGTATTGGGATTAGCTATGAATCTGGAGCCACTCTCATTTTTAGGAATTCTACTAACAGCAGGTTGTATCGGTGACATTGCCTTATATCAAAAAGTTTCAAAGTTTCCAGATGATGCGCTAGTAAAAGATCATCCGAGTAAACCACAGTTTACAGTGTATGAATAATAAAGAAAGAGGAGGCGTTTTTGAATAACTGCCCCCTCTTCCTTTATTATCACTTTTTTCCGGTAAATCGATATATTATGAAAATCATTAATATGATTTAATTACTATTATTATGTTTTTATCTCGCTATTTGCCGGGCAGTAAGACCCCCCACCTCAAAATTCAGCGGGAGCAATGAAGTAGGTGGGGGCGGCGGATTAAAGTTTCACTTTATCTCCACCTCCACCTCTAAAAACGAAAGCACCTCCAACAAATCATCTACGATACGTGAATGCTTAAAATTCCCCCAAAACGAATCTTTTTTCCAAACACCAAGAATCCCTACTTGTTCAGAACCAAGCACATCGTTTTCTGGATGATCTCCAACATAAAGACATTCTTCTGCCTTCACATCTAGTCTTTGCAAAGCACGTTCGAAAATTTCAGGATGAGGTTTTTTAATTCCTTCAGCTTCTGAAACGAGAATGGTGTTTGTATACGTATGTATATGTAGTGCTCGAAGGTTGCTCATCTGAAATTCAGTAAAACCATTTGTAATAATACCAATTTTAATGTTTCGCTGTTTTAACTGTTGAAGTAGTTCATGCGTGTTTTTGAAAGGAATACAATGATGTTGGAAGTTTGTAATATAGTCGTGTAGTAGTTGTTCTTGCGTTAAAGTAGTAATGTTGTATTCAGAAAGGAGAGTAGCATATACTTTATCCTTCCACGTATAGCCATTATTATCGAGTTCAAGAAATCGAGAACAATACTCTGTTTTCTCTACGCTCTTCAAATGTGAGGCGAAGCGATTATATTGCTCACAAATAAATTGTTCTAAAGATTGGCGCCGATCTAATAGTGTTCCATCTAAGTCGAATAAGATTGCACGAATCATGGGAAGCCTCCTTGCAGTTTTTATAATTAATTATCGCATATTCGCAAAAAAATGATTATGATATTTTGTAGAATGGGATAATGGGGGATTGTATGAAGAAACTGTATGGCAAGTTAGTATGTTGTATTATAGCAAGCAGTTTAGTTGCAGGATGCGAGAGTGCTATCGAGGTTACGAAAGAAAAAGAAATTTGTAAAACAGAAGAAGAGTGCACGCAAATAGGAGATAAAACATTACAAAAAGTATATAAAAAGATAGAGGGACTTTCAGAACTTGAAAAAGTAGAGGATTATGACATAGAAGAGTATGAAAGTATGAATATGAAAGAGGCGGAACAGAAAAAAGAAGAGGATGACAATTACTTCTTTTTAGCTTCTTATTATATCGATGATGATGAAATTGTAGATCCTTATTTTGAGAAATTGGATCGTAAGAGATTGAATAAAGTTTTTGCAGATGACAAAGTAGCAAAAGATGATTTGTTAAGCCAGCGACAAGATAGAGAGTATCATGAAACGTTATGGGACATGTATCGCACTCTCATTCCAGTGAAATATCGTGAGAATATAACAGGGTTTGATCTAATCACGGATGGTTATGACGGCGTTGTTGCCCATGTCATGCTAAGTATGGATGACCCGAGAGATTGGTTGCTTAGTTTAGACGTGCTCGATTCTGGGGTGAATATAGATGAAGTGATGAAAACATTAATTCATGAAACGGCTCACGTATTAACGATTGGGCATAAACAAGTACCAGTGGATAGGAAATATTTAGAGGCGTTTGATGAAGAGAAAGACATTTCATCATATCGAAATAAATGTAAAACGGTGTTCTTGAAAAATGGATGTGCGAGAAAAACTTCGTATATTAACCAATTTTATAATGAATTTTGGAAACCAATTGAGCAAGAGTGGACAGAAAAGAAAGTAGAAGAAAGTGAAGAGGCACAAATTGAATTTTATAAAGAAAAGCATGATGATTTTGTATCGCTGTATGGAACAACAAATGTAACGGAGGATATCGCAGATACATTTACAGCGTTCATTTTACAAGATTCAAAAAAGGTGAAAGAAGGAACAGAGTTAAAATATAAAAAAATTGCTTTCTTCTATCAGTTCCCTGAGCTTGTAAAAATGAGAGCGGAAGTGCTGTCGGGATTATATGATGTTTCAAAAACGATAGAAGAACAAAGTGGAGACTAATGTGAGTTATGCTTTCGATATAGTTTCGTTAAAGAAAAGCGTGAAGAATTTTTAATTCTTTGCGTTTTTTTATGTTGATAAAATTGAAAATTCTGTATTTTTATTAAAAAGAAGAAGGAACTTGCGGTATAAAATAGAATTAGTATAAAAATGTCACAATTTAGACACAATTATAATGCGCGTGTTGTAGGGACTATAAGTTTACTCTCGAGGAGGTAATGAAACGTATGAAAACGATTCTTGCTGTTGCTGGTCTCATTTGGGTAATGTCTCACGGTTTTCCGATTTTTGAAGGGGAGCAAATTCGTAGTGCTTTGAATGAAAAGTTTAATGATTATCATGTGATAGATCGAAAAGATAATGTCGTTACAGTACGTGTGAAAGACTGTTTCCATACAGTTACGGTTGCGGATGGAAACATTACAAATGAAACGAAAATGTGTGATAAAAGGTAAAAGAAAGAAGCTGACTATAGCGCACTGTTTTGAGTCAGCTTCTTTTTCTTTTTCCAATTAGAATTTTTTCAAATGCCTCAACAAATACATACATAAGAGTTGCAAGAACACATGTGAGTAGTACGCTAAGTAAGACGAGTGTGAAGTTAAAGACTTGGAATCCGTAGCTAATTAAGTAGCCAAGTCCTTGTTTGGAAACGAGAAGTTCTCCGAAAATAACACCGACCCAGGATAAACCAACATTTACTTTTAACGTTGAGATAATTGCTGGAAAGGATGCAGGGAGAACGACTTGCTTATAACATTGCCATTTATTTGCGCCAAATGTGTCCATCACTTTTATATAGTTAGAATCGACTTCTTGAAATGCACTGTAAATAACGAGAATGGTAATGATGATGGAAATGATTACTCCCATTGCGATAGAAGATGAAATGTTTGGACCGAAAATAACGATGATGATTGGACCGAGTGCAACTTTTGGCATTGCATTTAGGACGACGAGGTAAGGATCAAGTACGCGGGCTAGAAGTGGCATCCACCAAAGAAACGTGGCAATAATAGCACCGAGTACCGTTCCGAGAATGAAGCCTACTCCTGTTTCCAGCAATGTCGTCCATATGTGGACCCAAAGTGAACCATCGATCCATTTCGTTAAGAAGAGATCCCAAATACTCGAAGGAGAACTAAAGAGTAAAGGATCGATCCATTCTTTTTTGCTAGCTATTTCCCATAGTGCAAAGAAAAGAATAAGTAGTAAAAGCTGTAATGAGCGAGCAATCCAAGCACGCCTGCGTTCTTTCTTTCGAAATTGTTCATGTAGTTGTTGTATATTATCCAAGTCGTTCCAGCTCCTTCCATATATCTTGAAAGAGGGCTGGGAAATCGTAGTGATGGCGTGCTTCTAACGGTGATAAAGAACGGATACTTTCCGGGACGATAAAGGTTTTTGCGATTTTTCCAGGATTCGCTTGCAGTAAATAAATACGATCACTCATCGCAATCGCCTCTTCAATATCGTGAGTAACAAGTAGTGATGTTTTCTTATATTTATTTAGTAAGTTGAAAACGAGTTCTTCTAGTTTTAATTTCGTTTGATAATCGAGTGCGGAGAATGGTTCATCTAGTAATAAAATTTTCGGATCAGTTGCTAACGTTCGAACGAGAGCAGCACGTTGACGCATACCGCCGGATAGTTCACGAGGATATTGTCCTTCTACCCCATGTAGACCGACTTGTTTTAAAAGATTTAAAGTATGTTCTTTCATCTGTTCATCATAAATCTTTCGAATATGAAGTCCAAGCATAATATTTTCTTCAATTGTTTTCCACGGGAATAAGTAATCTTGCTGCAACATATATCCCATAGATGAAGTTTTCGTTGTAATTGGTTCACCATCTAAAAAGACGATACCATCAATTGGATCAAGTAGTCCAGCAATGATTGAGAGGAGCGTTGTTTTACCGCAACCACTTGGGCCGAGTATAGAAATAAATTCGCCTTCTTCCACTTGTAAGCTCATATCTTCGAGAATAAGTTTGGCATTCTCTTTTGCGAAAAAACAGTGAGAAACGTTACGTATTTGTAAAAAACTCATACACTTCGCCTCTATTTCTTAATAACGCTTTCGGCAATTTTTGTATTGACGAGCGCTTCATGTGGGACTTCTTTTTGTAATTCACCAGCATCTTTCATAATCGTTTGGAGCTGTTTCCATTCTTCCGCATCTAGTAGTGGATTTGTCGCATAAGAATGTTGTTTTTTATACCGTTCAATTACTTTTACTGTAATGTCTTTCGAAGTGTCTTTAAATAGCGGAGAAACAGCATCAGCAATCTCTTCTGGACTATGTGTATCAACCCATTGCTGTGCTTTATAGAGCGCACGTGTGAACTTTTCAGCAGCAGCTTTATCTTTCTTTAAGAAACTTTCTTTTGCCATGAACGTTGTATAAGGAACAGTACCAGATTCATTTCCGAATGAAGCGACGATATAACCTTTACCTTCTTTTTCGAATATGCTTGCAGTCGGTTCAAAGAGCTGCACAAACTCTCCTGTACCAGATGCAAAGGCATTTGCAATATTAGCAAATTCGATATTTTGAATTAAGTTCGTATCTTTCCGAGGATCAATTCCATTTTTCTTTAAAACGTATTCCCCAACCATTTGCGGCATGCCGCCTTTACGCTGTCCTAAAAATGTAACACCTTTTACGTCATTCCAATTAAAAGAGTCTAGTTTTTTACGTGAAACTAAAAATGTCCCATCTGTTTGTGTAAGCTGTGCAAAGTTAATGACAGGGTCTTTCGCTCCTTGTTGATGAACATAAATAGACGTTTCAGAACCGACGAGAGCAATATCAATTCCGCCAGATAATAGGGCGGTCATCGTTTTATCGCCACCAGCTGTTGTTTGTAGGTCAATATTTAGTCCTTCATCTTTAAAAAATCCTTTTTCAATCCCGACATATAATGGGGCATAGAAGAGAGAATGGGTAACTTCGCCAACGCGAATGTTTTGAGTTTGTTCTTTCGTACTTTCTTTTTTACTACTACAAGCAGCAAAAGTAAAAACAGCTAGTAACATGATGCAAAAAATCGCGATTAATTTTTTCACTATATAACACCTCCTAGAAGTCACTCTACAAGCATGATATGTAGGTAAGTGCCCATATGTGAGTGTAGATAGCAGGAATTTTTTGGGTGGTAAAGAAGTACAAATATAAGGGGTGATAAAATGGAGTACGAATACGATGATAGCGTACATTTACATCTTGATTATTTCGGGACAGAATGTGATATGGAATCGATCGCTTATAAGAGGAAGAATGAAGACGTATGGGATGTGTATTTTAATTTTGGAGTATACGGTATTCAGAAAGACGATGTAGAGTTAGGTAGGTTTATGGACGAATATGCCGGTTATTACGTTTTTTCTGTACATGCTCGCGATCTTAGTTGGGAATTTGGAAGTGCCCAGTTTGAAGAGTGGGTTTTGAAAAATCGGATAGTAGAAAAAACGCTACAAAAATAGGAGGAATTTTGTGATTGGATTTCTCATCTTATTATTTATTTTTGTGGCCGGATTTTTTATTATGCAAATGCTTATTTACCGATTTGCAAAGAAAAACATCCATAAATATACAAAAATAAAATGGTTTCATATGTGGCTACATATGAATATGAAAAAAGGACCGAGATTAGATTTTTTTGATTTTGTAGTTATAGTGCTCGTATGTATCGTATGGAAAATATGGCTGCTTCCTTTTATATAATACACATACTAATCATTTTCTCTTTTATCATAAAATAACGAAAAGAACCTGTCTTGTGGCAGGTTCTTTTCGTTATAGTAATAGTTGTTAAAAACGTGCAACGCCTGTTTATTAATTCTTTCGTATTTTTATGTGAAATCTTTAATAGTATTAAGGATTTCCAAAACATAGTTATTATATCATAAAGTGGAATGCTGAAATTAAGTTTTTCAAGAATGAGTAATTTGTATACCACAATTTAACTGTTGATTAAGGGAATATTAAGACAATACATTTATGGTAGAAGCAAGTATGCAGACGAAATATGTAATATATGTTATTTTAATAGAAATAGTTCTTTCGATGCGGGGGAAATTAAGACATAGAAACGAGGGAATGAATTGAAGTATGGTTCTACACTTTTTCATCTTCCAAAAAGAAATATATTAATTTCTAGCATTATAAGTAGTATGGTGACTTTATTAGTAATAACTATGCTGTTTATGATTTTAAAGGTTTTTAATTTAGACATGATGAAAGATCATTTAAATCAAAAGCTTGTTTTAAGTGTTATGATGATTTTCATATGGGGCATAACGTTTTATATTACGCATTTCAATAAAAAAGAGATGCCTATACTTAGAGCATCCCTGCGAGTGCATTTTATATTACTTTTATTAGCTCATACAGTAGCGTTATTTTATATTGTCATGCAAGTTAATATGAGTTTCATAGAGGCAATGAATTGGATTTACTTTTATAATATGCAGTTTATATTAAGTTTTGTAGTAATTTATGCAATATATATTCTTGTATATAATTTAATAGGTAAGGTTTTTCTAAGTATGGTTTTAACGAGCTGTACGTTAGTCATTTTGTGTATTGTGAATTATTTGAAGCTTATTTTCAGAGGTGATCCGTTATATCCTTCTGATTTCACACAAATTACGCATATGCAATCTGTTATACCGATGGTGATGGACTATTTTAGTTGGAGTTATATTTTTGTCATTATCGTAAGTATCGTAGCTTGTATTGTAGCAGGGATATATATGAGAAGGTATATTCAAAATGTAAAGATTCATCTAGGAATAAGAGCCTTATTAGTAGTAGGATCTATTTTTGTTCTATATGCGTACGGTAATTTTGCGAATACATTTATGAATAAAGTATTTCAAAAATCAGGTGTAGATTTTGTTTTGTGGAATCAAAATGAGAACTACGCTTCAAATGGTTTTGTACTTGGGTTTATTAGCAATTTAGATACAACAGTTATGGAAAAACCAAAAAATTATTCTAAAGAAAATATGCTTCAAATAGCAAACGATATAAAAAAACAATATAGTGGAAATATAGGGAATCAAAAGAAAAAAGAGAAACCGAATATTATTTTTGTAATGAGTGAATCGTTTTGGGATCCGACGAAAGTAACCAACCTTTCTTTTAGTGAAGATCCTGTACCAAATTTGCATCATTATATAGAAAACTTTCCTGGGGGACAAACTATTTCTCCTACATTTGGGGGAAATACAGCGAACGTTGAATTTGAGGCATTAACAAGTTATTCAATGAGTTTGTTAAAGCCAGGTTCTATACCATATCAGCAGGTTATTACAAATAAGAAAGAAGTTCCATCAATCCCTACGGCGTTGAAAAAAGAAGGTTATTATACAAGTGCAATTCATTCATTTGGTCGCACATTCTTTAAACGTGACGATGTATATAAGGTGTTAGGATTTGATAAGTTTAATGCAGAGGACACGATGGAAAATGTGGATATTGATGGAGATTATATTAGTGATTTAGCGATGAGTAAAGAGATAATTGCTGAGTTAGAGGAACAAAAACAGCCAACATTTATTCATGCAGTTACGATGCAAAATCATTTTCCATTTACAGAAGGCCGATTTGGTGAAAACCTAATAGAAATTAGCGGTCTAGAAAATGAAGAATCAAAAGGAGAATTAGAGACGTATACAGAAGGATTAAGACGTTCAGATGAGGCCCTTCAATATTTAATAGAGCAACTAGATAATTTAGATAGACCTACATTATTAGTATTCTTTGGAGATCATCTTCCATCATTAGGAACAAATAAATCTTTTTATAAAGAAAATGGGTATATAACGAATGAAAAAACACCGAGCGAACGTTTAGCGATGGCGCAAACTCCGTTATTAATGTATGCAAACTTTGATATGCCAAATGATAATTTAGGTTTAGTAAGCCCAATTCATTTTTCTAATCTTATTTTTGATTATGCAGGATTAAATAAATCCTTATTTTATCAATTTTTATCGGAACTTTACAAGGAAATACCAGTGCTTAGAGATGAATTAAAAGTTGATAAAAATGGAGAAGTAATCAATGATTTAACAAAGAAACAAAAAGAAATGTTAGAGCAATATAAAATGCTTCAATATGATTTACTCGTTGGAAATCAATATAGTAAAGATATCCTCTTTAAATAAAAGAAACAAAAAGAACTTGTATAACGATACAAGTTCTTTTTTCATAGTATTTAACGGGGTAACCAGACAAGCTGGGTTTAGGGAGTATTACTTGTACATTTAGTATATATGAAAATGTAATCGTTTTATTCGTGTATTTGTGAGAAATGTGTGAATTTTATGTTTTATAAAAACGATTATGTTAACTTTCATTCTTATATTGCAGTTGTTATGTTTGTAAAAATTTTATCAGTTCTTTATTTAATTCATCCGCTTGATCGATTGGTGAACCATGACCACTATTTGTAAGAGCATGTAACTGAGAATTTTTAATTCGTTGTTGTGTAAGTTCAGCACTTTTGTAAGGAATTAGTTGATCGTGAACGCCGTGGAAGATTTTTGTTGGGACGTTAATTTTATTTAAATCTTTCGTTACATCTTCATTTGCAGCTGCTTGTAAAATTTTGATAAGGGCATAAGAAGCGGACTGCATACCGAGATAAGAAAACCATTCAAGGGTTGCAGCTCCTAAGTTTCTATTGAAAAAGGATAAAGATACATCATTTAAAAATTTTGGTAAATTAGCATACATTTGATTAATGAGAGCATCTGCTTGTTCTTTCGGTACACCGTAAGGGGACTCTTGATTTTTAACGAAAGAGGGGGAGACAGCGTCAATTAATGCGAGCTTAGAAATGCGGCGGCCATTATAGCGAGACATATAGCGAATAGAAAGAGCACCACCAACTGAGAAACCGACTAATGTAGCGTTCTCTACTTGAAGTGCTTCCAGAACAATTGCGATATCATCGGCTAATCGATCATACGTGTAACCAGACCATGGCTTATCAGATTGCCCATTCCCTCGTATATCCATGGCAATACAGCGAAAGCCATGCTCTGGTAAAACATTGAGTTGATATTGATACATTTGATGATTTAAAGGCCATCCGTGAACGAAGAAAACAGTCTTACTACCTGGACCAGGATTAACGTCTTGCACAAAAATATGCACATCTTTCTCGACAGTAACAAACATAAAACTCCCCCTGTTCTATCAATAGGCTCCATTCTAAAAGCTTTGTTTTACTTTTTAGGCCGTCTATATAAAACATCCTCCATAATATACGTATTAATGATCATAGATTTTATGCTCTGTATATAGTCTAAATATATTGCGTTTTTGGTACGATTTTCCTCAAATGTTCGATTTATCTTTGTTTGTCTATGAAAATCATTTATTATAATAAATGGTATTCTTCGAGATATTATTTTGAAGGGGTGTTGAAGTGAAAGAAAGTTTTCTATCATATAAAGAAGAAGAAAAGAATGCAAAAATCCTTTTATGGGTGTTATATGTCATTGTTATTGTATATCAAATTTTCTATGCAATCGTATTAGAAGATAAATCAATAATGGATAAGGGATACAACATAATATGGCAAGTTATTTGCGGAGTAGCAATACTGTGCGTGAATATATATTTAATGAAAAAAGAGAAGGCAAACCTTGTTAAATATGCATGGATATTTGCATACATAGCGATAGAAATCGCTAATATATTTGCATATGTTTTTTATAATAAAGCGGCGTTTGATGCGACAAATATAATAGAAATTATTCTCATTTTCTTTGTACCTATATTTTTAAATAAAAAATTTTATGTGTTTTTACTTTCCTCTATTGTAGGAAAATATTTAATTTATTTATTTGTATTAGAGGAAGTAAAAGCATTTATGTTCCTTATTATGTGTACGCTTATGTTAATAGCTGCATATATCATTTTAAATCGATTTTTACAATATCTTTCAGCCGTAAAGGAAAGTATTGCGATTGCTAGTGAATCACAAAAATTAGCAGTAATCGGAAAAATGGCAGCGACTGTTGGACATGAAATTAAAAATCCACTGGCTTCATTAAAAGGATTTACGCAATTACAACGAGAGAAGCATGAAGAGGATCCTATTTATAAACGTATGATTTTTGAAATAGAAAATATGAATAATATGATAAGTGAGTTGATGGAAGTTGCTACATGCAAACCTTCTATTTATAAGAAACATGATGTAGGAAAAATTGTATTACAAGTAATAACAAGTCTTCGCGGAAAAATGAATGAATTAAACGTGCAGTTTATTTCTAATGTGGAAGAAAAAACAATAGAAGTTGAATGTGATGAACGAAAAATAAGAGGAGTCTTTTTATATACGATAAAAAATGCTTTAGAGGCAATGGAACAAGGTGGCATATTACATTTGCAATTAGAGAATAAAGGGAAAGAATATGTAATAATCAGCGTAATCGATAATGGTCATGGTATTAAGCAAGAAAACTTAACCCGTGTTACAGAAGCCTTTTATACAACGAAACAAGATAAAATTGGTCTGGGACTTACGGTAGCGAATCGAATTGTCGCCGAGCACTTTGGTGAGCTGCATATTTCAAGTGAAAGAGATACTGGAACGAGAATAGACATCATTCTCCCAAGGAAGTGTGGAAATACTGAAATCCAAGTGGAAGAAAAGCTAGGAGTTACCATATGAATAAAGGCTATATATTTAAAAATGAAGAAATAAAGGCATTGAAAGTATTTTTAAGTTTATTTTTTATTATATTTTTTGTGTATGATCTTGCCTATGAATTTATCGTACCTTTAATCGCGGGAGAGCAAGAAGGCGTAGGAAAGTTTGAAGATGGTTTAGGTTTATGGCTTTACTTTTTGACGGTAGTATTGTTTTGCAGTGGAATATACTTTATGAAATGGAAGAATGTTTTTGTGGTAAAGTATATTATTCTAATTGGCTATAATGTATTAGATTGTATCCATAACATTATGATTTATTATGGTAGCGATGCGGAATTTGACGGTGGAAATATAGTAGAAGTATTTTTTATTTTGTTCGCACCAATCTTTGTGAACAAAAGATATTTCTGGTTAGTTCCAGCGATACTTGTCGGGAAGTACGCTCTTACAGGAATCATTATTCAATCTTCTCTCGTTTTAATCCCAATGGCATTATATAGTGTATTTACTATTATATGTTGGATTATATTTTTGAGGGTTCAGTCTTACGTTCGTACGCTTGAGATGATGGACAAAGAAATAAAACAGACAGAAAAACTAGCAGTTGTTGGAAAAATGGCAACGGTTATTGGTTATAAGATTAGAAGACCTTTAGCAAACTTAAAAAAACTTGTGAATAAACAGGCAGACAAGCATCCAGAGGATAAAATTTATAGTGATATTATGAAACAAGAAGTAGATCGGATTCATATAATTGCTACAGAACTTAGTGGATTTGAGAAATCTAAATCACTAGAATCAGAAACTCATAACATACAAGAAATTATCTCTTATGTTATTCGAGTTATGGAAAAGCCTGCTTTAAAACAAGGAGTCCACATACAAGGTATTTACAGTAAAGACTTACCGTCCATTACATGTGATGAAAAACGATTAAAACAGGTCTTTTTTAATTTAATCAAAAATGCAATTGAAGCAATGTCAGTTGGGGGAACAATTACGATTAAAGTTACTGTAAAAGATGGAATCATCGTTCAAGTGAAAGATGAGGGATGTGGTATTCCGAAAGATAAAATTCCAAAGTTAAATGAAGCCTTTTATACAACGAAAGAAACAGGAACTGGTCTAGGTTTAGTAGTTACAGAAAAAATTATTAAAGACCACAATGGTAAAATGAGTTTTGAAAGTGAAGTTGGGGTTGGAACAACGGTTGAGGTTATGTTACCACTGCATTAAATAGAAAAAACATCACTTATTTGGAAGTAATGTTTTTGTGTTCTTCTTAGGTAGACGTTCTAAAAAAGAGGACGATAACGAAAAATAATATATTGATAGTGTAAAAAGAAAATAATGGATGTTTTACTATGAAAAATATATAATGGCTTTGTCTGTTATTTGTTGTAGTTCATTTATATTTCTATTTTTTGACCCGAATCTCGGGTCTTTTTTTATGAAATGAATTGCTATATGTCAGTGATTAGAAAAATAGAATATATATTCATGCTGTAATACTGGTAGCACCAGTAAACTCGGTGCTACCAGTAGGTTCGTTTTCCGGCACAACGAAAGCATTTACGTTGGTACAGGTGGTGCTTTCACATTTCTCTATTTTTCTGTGGTCGATTGTATTGTGTATATAAATTTAAAAAATGATAGCGTTAGAGCCACCATTTCTCCTGCGGAAGCAAAATAACATCCACATCAAAATTTTCTTTAAACCAATCATACATCAATGTCTCTTTCACTAAATATTCAGAGGCAGAGTGTGATACACCAATTAGAGACATATTCGTTTCTTTTACATAATCCATAATGAGCGAGTATTTATGTCGGCCGTAATCATTGTCGATATGGCAATGGATTTCTCCTGTAATATATGCTTCAGCACCTTTTTCTTCTGCTTCCTTCATTAAAGATACAACATCGCCACACCCAGCGATAATTGCGATTTTTTTAATGGAATCATGTCGTTTACCTTCGAAGTCTGTGTAAGGAATCTGGAAGAGTTGTTTTAGATGTTTTTGGAGTGCTTCTGTTGATGTTTCATCTATTTCACAAATAAGACCAATTGGTTCTTGTTCTGGACCTCCATATGCAAAGTCGTCCACTACAGTAGCGTTTAATGCTTTTGCAATTGAAATACTCGTTCCATGCGTTTGATGAAAATCCATTGGTACATGACATGTATATATAGAAAGTTGTTTTTCTTTTATTCCTTGCAAATATTTTTCAGGAATTGGTATGAAACCGCGACCTGATCTTCCAAGCGGATCACCACACTCCATTACAAGGGGATGGTGCATAAAGAGTAAATCACCAGGTGTGGATTGTGAAATGAATGTTTCAAGAACGTCACCTGTAGGGAATACAGCTAAAAATACTTTGTTTACATTTTCAGATCCGTGCATCATAAGGCCGTTAAATAAATCTACAAAATTTGCTTCGAAAAATTGTTGCCAAGGAAATTTGATAGGATCATATACGGCTGGGATAAATCGACTAAAGGCACTATCTTTTCCGTATTTTTCAATTTGGAATAAGTGATTGAGTGATTGCTCTATTTTTTTTAAGGCTGGCATGTTTGATAATCCTCCTTAAGATGATTTTTGCTTTATGAGTTGTTTGTATTCTTCGTAGTAAAATAAGAAGCGGATAGGTAACAAATAAAACCTAGAATCCAGCCGATAGAAGGAGAATAGGGAAGTACATGCTGTAACAGTATTCCGCTAGAAATGAAGAAACTACCCAATAGACCTAATAACATAGGATATCGTTGTAGTTTGAACACGGATAGTAAACCTCCTTTCTCCTGCATGAACTATTCATAAAAGCTCGATTGCTGAAACTTTATCACATACATTGTATATTAGTCTTAATTTTCTGTATATAACTTTTGAGAAAAATGGTGATACAATATATGAATGATAAGAGAAGAGAGGATGAAGATTAACGTATGTACGTTACTGTAACAGAAGCAGCATATAAAAAGATTATGGATACGATTCCAAGTGAAGCGAAATATATAAAGTTATTTTACGATAATG
Organism: Bacillus sp. FSL W8-0770; assembly: GCF_038008705.1. Lineage (NCBI taxonomy): Bacteria > Bacillati > Bacillota > Bacilli > Caryophanales > Bacillaceae > Bacillus > Bacillus sp. FSL W8-0770. The sequence continues at coordinate 4,538,076 of NZ_JBBOZR010000001.1, read as the reverse complement.
AAGGTTGCGGTTGTGTTATGAGCGGAATTATCGATTTAGTAGCTGTAGCAGAGAAAGATGAGCGCGATGTGGATATTGAATCAAGCACAATGAACTTTATCGCTGATCGTACAAAGCTTGTATTTATGGATGATAAGTTAACTGTTGATTGGCATGAAGGTGGAGGGACTTTTCAGTTGAAGAGCCCAAGCCAGTTTTATAATCCAAATATGAAGTTACACGTTCGAATATAGTAAAGGAAAGGTGATTCCAAAATGTATTTTGGAATCACCTTTTTTATTTTATAAGTCGCTATTATTGTCGATTTTTGTTGATAAGTCGATATATTGAAAAAATCGCTGATATAAATGGAGTTGCGCTGATATATTTGGGAAATCGCCGATATAAATGGAGTTGCGCCGATATATTCAGAAAATCGCCGATATAATTTCATTTACCAAAACGTTTCAATAGTAAAAAGATTTTTTCACATAATGAAATGTACATGTGATTGAATTTTCTGTATAATCTTCTTTGCGGAGGGGATACGCATGAGAAGATGGGGAATTGAGTTGTTAATTTTAAGTGTTGTTATTATTTGGGGGATTAACTATACAATTGCGAAGTATGGACTTTTAGAATTTACAGCAATTGAGTTTACTGCACTTCGCATGATGGCGGCGGCACCGCTTCTGTTACTCCTTACCTTTTTTATTGAAAAGTCGGTTTATATGGAGCGAAAGGATATACCTAGATTAATTATCGTTAGCATTGTAGGTATTGTACTGTATCAAACGTTATTTATGGAAACTGTCAAATATACATCTGCTACAAATGCCTCTTTACTCATTTCTATTTCACCTATTTTTACAACTGCATTTGCGATTTTCTTGAAACAAGAAAAGTTTTCTTCTCGAAAGTTAATCGGTTCTATGACTGCCTTTGTTGGTGCAGCATTAGTTTTAGTAGCAGGACATTCGCTTACTAGTTCTTTTTATGGCAATGGAATTGGACTTATTACATCAATATGCTGGGGGCTTTATCCTGTTTTAGCAGGACCATTAATTAAAAAATATTCAGCATTACGTGTTACAGCATGGTCTGCATTAGTGGGTGCGATTCCGCTATTATTGTTAAGTGGTCCACATGTGTTTGTCATGCCATTTCACATTACTCACGGAATGACACTATTTGCTTTACTATATTCTATTTTCTTTGTAACAGTATTTGGTCTAGTAATGTGGTATGTTGGTGTTCAAAAAATTGGGGCGTCACATACGATGGTATATATGTATATAACGCCGCTTGTAGCTGTTCTATTTGCAGCTGTCTGGGCAAATGAATATGTATCGTTTCAACAAATCATCGGTGGAATTATCATTTTTGTCGGTCTATGGTTTGTGAAATCGGAGAAAGTAAAAGTTCATTCTATTGCAGGGGAACCTATATCAAAATAGGAAAACAGATCACCTATGATCTGCTTTCCTATTTTTTTATTTTTGGTAAGAAGATGAGAAATAAGATAGCAGTAATAAGTGGAATTAAGTTTAAAAATGGAATACGGAAGAGTGTAATAAGAATAATACCTGGAAGAAGAACACCGAGGACAGCGTAAAAAATGCTATGGTTTTTCGTGTACCAATACAATGAAAGTCCAATAAGTGCAGGGATAATGAGGTGAATGAGAGCCATTAAAAAATAAATCATTAGACGCCCCCTTTATTTGTGTGCTTATTACATCATATCCGTATGTTCATAGATTGATATCATTTTTTTCATAAATGGACGAAAAAAGTTTGAAAAACCGTCACAAAATATGAGAATATGATGTTTGAAATCTTGTATAATATTATTTCCTAAAAATATTTAAACAACATAAACATACTGTTTATGTTGTTTTTAATTTGAATGAAATGGATGTAAGGAATATGAATTTGAAAGAAATTTTTTGTTGGATAGATAAGAACGAATGAAGAGAGGTACAGCATGATTAGTATGTCACTAAGATCATTTAAAATCCAATCGTATTATATACTAGGTATTTTGTTACTAGGTTGGATGTTAACACCGTTTTCAGCACACTTTTTAGGCGCTGGAATTGGGCTTATTGTAAGTATGTATTGCGTTTGGCTTTTAGGGAGACGAATTGAGAAGCTTGGAGATAGTATTGTAAAGAAGACGAAAGCACCGACACTCGGTATGTTTAACCGTTTTGCAGCTGCCATTTTGGGTGCTATTATTATGTACGAAATTGAGCACCACATGGTTATGTGGGCATTTGCAGTAGGGATTATGGGCGGTTATTTCTTAATTGTTGTGAATTTAGGTTACTATAGCATGAAAGATGAGAAAGAACTAACAAAGAGCTAAAAAAGATAAAAGACTTTTTTTAGATGGAATAGATGATCCAGCCACGGATAGAAGCGGTCAGGGCCTTTTTTAGCACCATACGATGTGAAACCCGAGAGATGTAGCGAGTAGGGATATAATGTATATTTATAATCAAGGTCACAGATGAAGAGATTAGCGTTTCACTTTATATAAGATATAGAAAGAAGCTTACGTTTTCACGTAAGCTTCTTTTTTATGTAAGTGTGTGTAATCGTTAAGCCGCATTGGGTTTTGTCGGTGAGTACGCGAAACTTTACGGTTACACGACACTTATTCATATGAGTAAAGGGTTATTTCAACAGAAAGTTTTAATTTAAGCGATTGGACCGCCTAAGTTAATAATGTCTTCAGATACGCTGTCGAACTTTTTGAAGTTAGCTTTGAATTCGTTTGCAAGTTCGATTGCTTTTGCTTTGTAAGCAGCTTTATCAGCCCAAGTTTGTTCAGGCATTAACACTTCGTCAGGTACACCTGGTACGTGAAGTGGAACTTCAAGACCAAAGATGTCATGTTTAGCTGTTTCAGTTTTCGCAAGTTCACCGTTTAATGCAGCTTGAATCATTGCACGAGTGTAACCTAAGTTCATACGTTTACCAACGCCGTATTCGCCACCAGTCCAGCCAGTGTTTACTAAGAATACTTTCGCATCGTGTTTCTCAATTTTTTCACCAAGCATTTCAGCATAGCGAGATGCATCAAGTGGTAAGAATGGTGAACCGAAGCAAGTTGAGAATGTTGCTTGCGGAGATGTAACACCGCGCTCTGTTCCTGCTAGTTTACTAGTATAACCACTTAAGAAATGATACATAGCTTGTTCTTTTGATAACTTACTGATTGGAGGCAATACGCCAGATGCATCAGCAGTTAAGAAAATGATTGTATTTGGGTGTCCAGCAACACTTGGCAGTACGATATTGTCGATCGCATGCATAGGGTATGCAGCACGAGTATTTTCTGTTAAAGTAGTATCGTTATAGTCTGCGATACGCGTTTGGTCATTAATGATAACGTTTTCTAAAACAGATCCAAATGTGATTGCATCGAAAATTTGTGGTTCTTTCTCGTGAGAAAGGTTTACACATTTCGCGTAGCAACCGCCTTCAATATTGAATACACCGTTATCAGACCAACCGTGCTCATCATCACCAATTAATTTACGGTTTGGATCAGCAGATAATGTTGTTTTACCTGTTCCAGATAAACCGAAGAATAATGCTACATCGCCTTCTTCACCTACGTTTGCAGAACAGTGCATAGAAAGAATATCTTGTTCAGGTAATAAGAAGTTCATAATAGAGAAGATTGATTTTTTCATTTCTCCAGCGTATTCTGTACCACCAATTAATACGATGCGTTTTTCGAATGAAACCATAATGAATGCTTCAGAGTTTGTACCGTCAACAGCTGGATCAGCTTTGAAATTCGGTGCAGAAACAATTGTGAACTCTGATTCATGAGTCGTTAATTCTTCTTCAGTTGGACGAATGAATAATTGATGTACAAATAAATTGTGCCATGCATATTCGTTAATAACTTGAATTGGTAGGCGGTAATTGCGGTCAGCGCCTGCAAATCCTTTGAAGACGAATAACTCTTCTTTTTCTTTTAAGTATTCTAAAACTTTAGTATATAATTTATTAAAATGTTCTTCAGAAATCGGTTGGTTCACAGCTCCCCAAGCAATTTTGTCAGCAACCGATGCTTCTTTCACAATAAATTTATCTTTAGGAGAACGTCCTGTATATTTTCCTGTTGAAGCAGAAACGGCACCAGTAGAAGTTAATTTCCCTTCATTTCGCATTAATACTTTTTCCACTAATTGCGGAACACTTAGTTGAATCTGTGCATTGCTTCCGTTCAATAATTCGTGTAAACCAATTTGGACATTCACAGTACTCATATTTATATACCATCCTTTTCATTTAATGAAATATTTCTCGTAATCCCCAACAAGAGTATAACACAATTATATAAATAATGTATACTATTTATTTCTTTTTGTTTGTGTGAATGCATTATTTCCTTATTAATATTTCATTTCAGGCGTATTGAGAAAAACTTTCAGGAAAATGTGAATATTAATTGACAAATGAATATCATTTCTTTAGTATAGGTTGGGACGGATACTCTCTTATCCCGAGCTGGCGGAGGGACAGGCCCGATGAAGCCCAGCAACCTCACTTGTATTGATAAATGCAGGTGAATAGGTGCTAAAACCTGTGCGAGGCTACAGGTCTCGAACGATAAGAGCGAAGGGCAAAAAGCAGTATGCAAGTAGCAAATTAAACCTTTCCTCTATGTAAAGTAGGAAAGGTTTTTCTGTATGCTTGTGTGGGAGAATAAATGTATGTCGCAGTTTGTGGCAAATTAAGGATGAGTTCCGTACAATATATACAATTACTGTAGGGAGGTTTACCACATGACAAAAAAACGTCATCTGTTCACATCTGAGTCTGTAACTGAAGGACATCCAGATAAAATTTGTGACCAAATTTCTGATTCAATTTTAGATGCGATCTTATCAAAAGACGCAAATGCACGTGTAGCTTGTGAAACAACTGTAACAACTGGTTTAGTATTGGTAGCGGGGGAAATTACGACTTCTACTTACGTAGATATTCCGAAAATCGTTCGTGAAACAATTCAAGGCATTGGTTACACACGCGCAAAATACGGATTCGATGCAGAAACTTGTGCTGTTTTAACATCTATCGATGAGCAGTCTGCTGACATCGCTATGGGTGTTGACCAAGCGCTAGAAGCACGCGAAGGTCAAATGACTGACGCTGAGATTGAGGCGATTGGTGCAGGAGACCAAGGTTTAATGTTTGGTTTTGCATGTAATGAAACACAAGAATTAATGCCACTTCCAATCTCGCTTGCTCACAAATTAGCTCGCCGTTTAACTGAAGTACGTAAAGATGATACATTATCATACTTACGTCCGGATGGAAAAACGCAAGTTACAGTTGAGTATGATGAAAATGGTAAACCAGTACGTGTTGATACTATCGTAATTTCTACACAACATCACCCAGATGTTACATGGGAAGAAATCGATCGCGATTTAAAAGAGCACGTAATTAAAGCTGTAGTACCAGCAGAATTAATGGATGGAGAAACGAAATTCTTCATTAATCCAACTGGCCGCTTCGTAATTGGTGGACCACAAGGTGATGCTGGTTTAACAGGACGTAAAATCATCGTTGATACTTACGGTGGATACGCTCGCCACGGTGGCGGTGCATTCTCTGGTAAAGATGCAACGAAAGTTGACCGTTCTGCAGCATATGCAGCTCGTTATGTTGCGAAAAACATCGTAGCAGCTGGTCTTGCTGAAAAAGCAGAAGTACAACTTGCATACGCAATCGGTGTAGCACAACCAGTATCAATTTCAGTTGATACATTCGGCACTGGTAAAGTATCTGAAGACGTACTAGTAGAACTAGTTCGTAACAACTTCGATCTTCGCCCAGCTGGTATTATTAAAATGTTAGACTTACGTCGCCCAATTTACAAACAAACAGCAGCTTACGGCCACTTCGGACGTACTGATGTAGATCTATCATGGGAACGTACAGACAAAGCTGCAGCTTTAAAAGAGCAGGCTGGTCTATAATATATGAAAAAAAGCTTTGCGCGGTGAGCGCAAAGCTTTTTTTATTTATAATTACGTTGGAATAAAGCGAAGAGTTCAATGTCATGCCAAGTGCCGTTGCGGAATATAGCTTCTTTACAAGTTCCTTCATGTTGAAAACCAAGTGATTTATATAATTTAACTGCTCTATCGTTAAAAGAAAATACTCGTAAAGAAAGGCGATGTAAATTTAATTCTAAAAATGCATAATCCAATAATAGGGTTAAAGCTTCCTGCCCATAACCTTGCCCCCAGTAATCCTTTTTACCAATATCAATAATGCATTCAGCGTTTCGATTATACGAATCAATATGAATTAAAGAAGTAATACCAATTGGAAGATGCGTAGCTTTTTCTTCAATGATATAGCTCTTAGAGTTCGAAGAATGAATAAATTGCTGGCAAAGTTTTTCTGTGTCTTGAAAGGAATATTTATCAAGAGTAAGTGTAGTTGAACTCATAACGTCTATATCATTATGCCATTTATAATATGTTAGAATATCATCTTCGGAAAACTTTCGTAACTGGATTCGGTTGGACTCAAACAATGTAAACACCCCTTTTGTATTTACTGGTTTTTATTCATTATCTCAACACACGAACTACAATAAATTTGTCCTTCTAATTCAATATACTTTTTCATATTCGTCATGCCATTCGCCGGAAAGGGCATATGAATCCACGCTTTTTCATACGTTTGTATTTCTGTTTTACATGATTTACAAAAGATTGATTTCTTTCTGAACATATGTAATCAACCTTTCATTTGACGTGCTTTACTTGCGCAAAAGGCACTACTTAGTAAAAATAGTGTCGCAAATATAATGCTTACTAATGTAGCGTATGGAATTGCGCCTTTTAAGGAAAAGCCGACAGTGATTGAAGCGATGAATAAGAGGATAAATGTTGTTGTTAATTTTTTATAAAGTTCCATACTATGTAGACCTCCAATTTATTTTTTAGTACAAGTTTTAAAATTGAATTCTATTATGTAGAAAATATAAAGAGTAGCTAAAGATGTGTAGTCTAGGAGTATAAGAAAGTACACTTTCCTTTTTGTGGGTTAGTATACTTATATTGTATCATGCCGCATGAGTGGCTTCATACATAATTGTGTAAAGGTATGTATGATAAAATGAAGAAAAGTCTTTAAGAAAGGAAAGATAAAAAATGAGTGTAACTGAACATAAAAAGCAAGCTCCAAAAGAAGTGCGTTGCAAGATTGTTACGATTTCCGATACACGTACGGAAGAAACAGATAAGAGCGGACAACTATTACATGAATTGTTAAAAGAAGCGGGACATAAAGTAACTTCTTATGAAATTGTAAAAGATGATAAAGAAAGTATTCAGCAAGCAGTGTTAGCTGGTTATCATAAGGGAGATGTAGATGTTGTATTAACAAATGGCGGTACTGGTATTACGAAACGCGATGTTACAATTGAAGCAGTATCAGCGTTATTAGATAAAGAAATTGTTGGATTTGGTGAGCTGTTCCGTATGATTAGTTATTTAGAAGATATCGGAAGCAGCGCAATGTTAAGTAGAGCGATTGGTGGTACAATTGGGCGCAAAGTAGTCTTCTCGATGCCAGGGTCTAGCGGAGCAGTTCGACTTGCGATGAATAAATTAATTTTACCGGAATTAGGCCATATTACATTTGAGCTGCATCGCCAATGAGGAAGTGTGCTGGAATTGTATTAGCGGGCGGTATGTCGAGTAGATTTGGTGAGCCGAAAGCGTTAGCAATTTGGAAGGGAACTACTTTTGTTGAGCATATTGTGAAAGTGATGGGAACTACTTTGCAAGACATTGTAGTAATTAGCCATACTGATATAAAAGAGCGAGTAGAGCAATTCGTACAAGTTCCTGTTATAGAAGATATCCCGCACTATAAAGGGAATGGACCGCTGGCCGGCATTGTATCAGGTATGGAATACATAGAAGCAGATTGGTACGCTATTATGCCTTGCGATGCACCAAATGTTTCGCATGAATGGTTTACCATTTTATTAGAGCAAACGAGTAATGAATATGATGCGGTTGTACCTATTATTAATGGAAGAAAACAACCGTTACTTGCAGCGTATCACAACCGCGTGAAAGAAAAGATTTATGCTTTACTTCAGGAAGAAAAAAGAAGTATGGGCCAGCTTTTATCACAATGTAATGTGAAGTATGTTTCTGGAGAAGATGTACAAGCGAATGCGGATTGGTTTATAAATGTAAATACGAAAGAAGAATATGTGCAGGCTCAAAAAGACCTTTCAAATGAATGAAAGGTTTTTTGATATACAGAATTGGGGAACAATTGCTGTATAAAGGTATGTGAGTAAGTTGATTTTAAGGGGAATTCTTAAAATCATTATACAGTTTAAAATACTGTATAACCATATATTAATTTTTATGGGTTTTTATTACAAGTCTGTTTAGTTATGTTTATTTTTGATATAATTAATATAGAAATAAAACAATGTTTAACCTTATGTATCATTTATTAAACTAAAATTTATGACCATGTAATAAACTCCCTTCGTTTTTTTGAAGGGAGTTTTTCTATTTAAGCAAGCAACTCTGATGCGTTATGCTGCAGGACTTCTTCATATTGGTTAAGCAAACCGTGAAAGATCTCATCCCAGCTCTTTGATTTCGCAAAAGATGAAGCTGCTATTCCCATCTGCTCAAGTTTTTCTTCATTTTGTAATAAAAAATAAATGGATGATAGAAATGCATCTTCATTTTTAGGCGGACAAAGAACTCCCGTTTTTCCATCTGTAATAATATTTTTAACCCCGCCACTATTTGCACCAATGACAGGTGTACCGCATGCGAGTGATTCAAGTACAACATTTCCGAATGTTTCAGTAGCTGATGGAAACACCATTATGTTAGAACAAGCATATGCTTCAGCTAAATCTGTACTTTGTAAATAGCCAGTAAAAGTGATATTTGTTTTCGGAACAGCTTCACGTAAACTTGTTGCTAGAGGACCGTCTCCTGAAATGAGCCAATGAATATCGTTTCGAGTATGTGCTGTTTTAACGATAAGGTGTTGCAGCGTATCAATATCTTTTTCAGGAGCAATTCGTCCAACATAGGAAAGGACATACTTCACTGTAATATTATATTTTTTTCGGAATAGGTCTGTATTGTAAGCAGGATGAAAGAGTGTGCAATCTACACCACGTCCCCATATAGAGAGGGTCTGAAAGCCTTTGTTTTTTAATTGATGTAATGTTTCAAAGGAAGGTACAAAATTTTTTTGCATATGACTATGAAACCATTTTAAATAGTTCCACAGCATATTGGAGAGGAATTCGATTTTGTAATAACGTAAATAGGCATCGAAATCAGTATGATAAGAACCGACAACTGGGATGTTTAACTTTTTTGCATAATACAATCCACAAAGTCCCATGTTGAAAGGTGTGGCAATGTGAATAATGTCAGGTTTAAAGGAAAGTAGTTCTCGTTTAATGCGCGGAGTAGGAAAAGAAAAACGACATTCTGGATATAATATTGTTAACGGGATACTTCTCATCTTATTCACATTCGCTACAAAATTATCTTCAGCTGTATGCTGAGGAGCGAAAACAGAATAGGCGATCTGTTCTTTCTGAAAATATTGTGTTAATCGCTCTAACGTTTTCGCAACCCCGTTAACTTGTGGCGTAAAAGTATCGGTAAAAATGGCGACTCTCATCATATCACTCCTTTATGTGAAAAGTGGGATGAATTGATAAAAAGAGATGATGCCAGAGCAAGTGCCAAGGCACATACCGACGAATACATCTGACGGATAGTGAAGTCCTAAATAAATACGTGAAATACCGACGCATAATGCTAACGGTAATAGGAAAGCAAGTAAGCTTGGATTATAGCAAATAAATGGAATGAAGACAGAGAAAACGGCTGTTGTATGACCAGACGGGAAAGAGTGGTCTTTTAATGGATGGACTGGATATTTTGCATCCTGAATTGTTAAATAAGGACGTTTTCGCGGATACCACCTTTTTAATATTTGCACAGGAATATGGCTAATTGCTAACGAAATAGCAGTTGCAATTGCAGCTTGATGCAAAGTTCCCTTTGCGAAAATTAAAAAGAAAAGTGTGAGTGCGATGGAGAAAGTCGCGCCACCGATATGAGTAATATTGCTGAAAAAGATATTTAATGTTTTTTGATCAAAGTAGCGGTTAATTCCTCTGAAAATGTAACATTCTATTTTATATAATCCACTGACCTTCATGAAAATTCTCCTCCCTCATCTACATATATATGGAGATATTAGCTTTTATTTTAATAAGATTTTGTTGAGGGAGTAATAATGTTTTGTAAAGAAAAAGTTAGATTTTATATAAAAAAAGCTGCCAATCTTATGGCAGCGGAAATTTACTTCTGTAATGATTTATAATATTGACCTTTTTCAACGTATTGCGTGCGAATACGCTCCATATCTTTACGGTCTTCTTCTGTTAATTCACGAATGACTTTCGCGGGACGACCGAAAGCTAACGTGTTCGGCGGAATTTTCTTTCCTTGTGAAACGAGGCTTCCAGCGCCGATAAAAGCTCCTTCGCCAATTTCAGCACCATCTAATATAATAGATCCCATTCCAATTAAAGCATCTTTCTTAATATGGCAACTATGTAAAATGACTTGATGCCCAATTGTTACGTCGTTTTCTAAAATAAGAGGATACTGCGGGCTTTGGTGAAGTGTACATTGGTCTTGTACATTTACTCGGTCTCCAATGATTGTCGGTGACACATCACCACGGATGACTGTATTAAACCAAATACTTGATTCCTCGCCAACGGAAACATCGCCTGTAATCGTAACATAGTCAGCGATAAAAGCACTACTCGCAATTTTCGGTTTTTTTTCTTTGTAAGGATATATCATGTAAAGTCTTCCTTTCCTAGAGACTAGTTTTAGTGTATCAAATTATGAGAAAGAGTGAAATGGAGGAGAGCCGTATGTGGAATTATGAAGCGGAGGAAGCAAAAGCTGTCATTGTTATTGTGCACGGCGCAATGGAATATCACGGACGTTACGAAGCAGTTGCGGAAATGTGGAATCATATCGGCTACCACGTCGTGATGGGGGATCTTCCGTCACATGGAACGACTTCAAGAAATAGAGGACATATTGATTCATTTGATGAATACATAGAGGAAGTTAAATTATGGGTGAAAGAAGCAAGAAAGTATAGGTTACCTATTTTTCTATTCGGTCATAGTATGGGTGGTCTTATTGTCATTCGTATGATGCAAGAAACGAAGAGAGAAGATGTAGAAGGTGTTATTTTGAGTTCGCCTTGTTTAGGGGTAGTGACTGGACCCTCTGCTCCGCTTCAATTTGCTTCAAAAATATTAAATGTTGTGGCTCCAAAATTGCAATTTGCAACGAATCTTACGGTGGAAATGTCAACACGTAACCATAAAGTAAGAGATGCAATGGAGAATGATTCTTTGTTCTTGCGCAAAGTATCAGTACGTTGGTATAGTGAATTGATCAAGTCTATCGAAATTGCTCATAAAAAAATAGATGATTTTCCAGATGTTCCGCTCTTGCTAATGCAAGCTTGTGAGGATAAACTTGTAGATAAAACACGTGTCCGCACTTGGTTTGATAATGTTAAAATAAGTGATAAGGCTTTTAAAGAATGGCCGAATTGTTATCACGAGCTATTAAATGAGTATGAGCGTGATGAAATTTTGAGTTATATTCAGTCATTTACTGAAATGCATGTCAATAATATAGTAAAAACAAACAAATAAATCATTATTTGTACATTTAATAGAGGAGATGAAGGAAGAAGTGAACGTACCGAGTAATCCCATAACGCTCATGGCGAAAGTATACCGTGATGTGTTTCCGGTTGTACACCATGAGCTAGCGATGTGGAAAGAGCGTGCCTACCATATTCCGAATGATGAGCTTCATAGTCAGGCAATCGCAAGTATTGAGCATAAAACGTTTCATTGCGAGGGCGGTGGCATTTTAGCACTGCTAGCAAATGAACACCGAGAAGAATGTATTCGTTTTATCGTAGCGTATCAAACGATCAGCGACTATTTAGATAATTTATGTGATCGCAGTACATCACTTGATCCAAATGATTTTGCCGCACTGCATGAATCGATGTTAATGGCATTATCACCTGAAGTAGAAGGCGGCGGTAATTATTATCGTTATCGTGATGATCAAGATGATGGTGGTTATTTAGATGAACTTGTTGAAACATGCCAAGATGTTTTAAAGAAAACGAAGCACTATGACAAAATTGCTCCTGTTCTTCATGAACTTGCTTGTTATTATTGTGATTTACAAATTCATAAACATGTAAAATTAGAAGAAAGAGAACCACGATTACAAAAGTGGTTTGAAGCGCATAAAGAAAACTTACCAGAGATGAGTTGGTTTGAATTTTCAGCATGTGCCGGTTCTACACTTGGAATCTTCTGTCTTGTCGCATATGCCTTTCATGATGAATTACATGATGAAGATATTGCGAAAATTAGACAAGGATACTTCCCTTACGTACAAGGGCTTCATATCTTACTTGATTATTTCATTGATCAAGAAGAAGACCGTATAGGCGGAGATTTGAATTTCTGTAGTTATTACGAAAACGAGCAAGCAATATTAGATCGGATGAAACATTTTGTAGAAGAAGCGGAGAAGAGTATTGGTGATTTGCCTCATGCGAAGTTTCATCGCCTTATAAGCCGAGGGTTACTTGGTATTTATTTATCAGATCAAAAAGTATCAGCACAAAAGAATATGCACAAAATGGCACGGCGCATTGTAAAGTACGGAGGCCTCACTTCACGATTCTTCTATTGGAACGGGAAGATGTACCGAAAGAAAACAGCGCAGTGATGAAGAAAACCACTCATGTAGAGTGGTTTTCTTTTCATTATGATTGTATTTTTGAAAATACATATATAAGAAGTTCAATCGCAAAAATCACTAATACAGATAATCCAAATAAAGGCATGACAGCGCCCAGTATAACCATCATGATAAAGAAAACGAATATACTGTTCTTATCTCTTTGTTTTGGAGGTGCTGCTAATTTTCCTTTCGGCTTTCTTGCTAACCACATTTTTACCCCGTAATAAATAAGAAGTAGTAGAGATAATGTCGTTAGTAAGCATAATATTTTATTTGGCCATCCAAATAAATGTCCTTCATGAAGCGGGATGCCGTAAGTGAACCATTGTGCAAGTAATCCATAATCACGATAGTCCGTTTTTGAAATGAGTTCCCCGCTATATTGGTCAAAGTAAGCTGTTATCTCTTCATTTGGTGCAACATGCATACCTGTAATACCAGAACCGCTCGATTTCGAAACAGTGAATACACCTTTCGGATCAGCTGGTAGTGAGATAACGTATGGCTTCTTTATTTCAATTCCTTTTTGTAATTCATCGACAGAAATTGTTTTTGGCTTACTCGAATTCGATTCAGGAGGAGCTTCTTTTCTTGTTGCCCATGGCAATTCTTTTACCTTTGATTCAGGCGGTGCCATATACAACTTTGGATATCCAATCGATTCATTCGACGATGCGATTTTATAAATTTGGTTACCCATAAATCCTGACCATGGCAATCCAGATGCGACTAACAAAACGAGTGGAATTGTAAATATAATACCGATAATAGAATGACGTCTTTTTGCTTTTTCTCGCTTATTGGATGATGGTGTGTTTTTGAATTGGCGTATACTCATGTACAATCCGGTTACGATTAAAAAGATTGTCCAGCATGCCGCGAGTTCTACAGTATAGTTGACGACAGTGCCACCGATTAAAAGAGAACTATGTAATTCCCTCATTATATTCGCAAACGTTTCACTTGCGTTTTGATCTCCGACAATTTGATTATTGCTATCTAAATATACATACTTTTGTTGCCCCGTATATTCATTTGCAATCGTAAGCCTCGTATTATAATCCCCATTAAACTCACTAATTTTCGCCACACTATAATGTGGATATTTTTTCTCGGTTAAGGAAATAGAATCAGACATCGAAATAGATTCTGTTTGGGCGCTCTTCCCAAAATATAAATCTTTATAGATGAAATCTTCAACCTCTTCCCGAAATAAATACCCAATTCCGCTCAGTGACAACGTAATAAGAAGCGGTGTAATAAAAAGTCCAGCATAAAAATGCCAACGCCAAAAAATGTAATGAAGCGAACGATTTACTTTCATACTTTCAGTTCCCCTAACCTTCCCTATATGAATAACTACGTATTTAATATAGCGAGATTAAGTGTGATTACTTTGAAAGAATTGTGAAGAAAGTTAAAAGTTTTTAGGGGTTTCAACAAACATAAAACACATTTCAAAAGGGATGTTTTCTATGTTTATGAAGATCTCTTTGTATTTGATAAGTATATCCTAACAACCGCTTTCGCAAGACATTGAGAAGAATCAACAAAATCCTCACTAGCCACAACATTCAAATCAGTACATGCGATAATTGCGGTATCTACTTCATCCTTCAATTGCACAACGAGTGCGTTCCATAATTTGTGAGCTTCTTCAACTTCTCCGCTTTTAATATACGTAATAATTTGATTAATCATCGTTTGCCATTTTTCATAATGAATGTATTCTATATTCCGCTTTGCAATCCCGTCTTGATAAATACCAGCTTGAACTGTCGCTTCCGTTGCAAGAAGAGCGACTCTTTTTGCAGTTTCAGGAATTGCTTTTAACGTTTCGTCAACTATATTTAAAATCGGGATAGAAAGAGAACGCTGTAATTCTTCAAAATAAAGATGTGCCGTATTGCACGGCATAGCGATAAAGCTTGCGCCAGTACTTTCAAGTTTTTGTGCTCCTTCAATAATCGCTTTTTTCATCGCTTCGTAATCAATAGGGCGATCTATGTAAAACGGTGTTGGGCACGAATAGATCATCATATGAGGAAAGTCCATATCATGCTTTGCTCCGTATATTGTTTGGCATTCTGCTACAACTGTATCGACGAATGGTCCGGTTGATTTTGGCCCCATTCCTGCTAGTATTCCGATCATTGTCTCGTCTCCTTTAATATGTAATTAAAAACGTTTTTTGCGAACGATAAAAAGAAATAAGGTAAATAATAAAAATGAATATACGATAGCCCAAGCTGTGAGCCATAGTGTGTGAGTCAGTATATTATATTTGTATTGGCCAAGCATTAGAAAGCTTTCGACAGGTGGTAAAAACCATAATAACTCTTTTTTAAACCGGATAGATGCGATCGTTATAAGCAATATAAAGGTAAGGCTAAGCCAAGCAGTGCCTGCTTTTTGAATCATATTTCTAGTAAATAATGTTGCGATTGAAATTCCTAGTATAGAGAAAGACATGTGAGAGAGAAATCCGACTAGAAATAAAGAAACTGTCATTTTTTCATTAAACATTTGCAAAATAATTGGATAGATTACGGATATAAAAGATAATACAGTACAAATGAGAAGAGCTGTAATATATTTACCAACGTATAATGCGGAAATATTATTTGTGTGAGAAATAGTAATTTGTTCTTGTACAGGGTCTTCAGTATGAAAAATTGTGACCGTAATCCAGGCAGATAATAAATAAAGCACGAGAGCTGTTTCTAAATATGTCGGTACAATAGGAGTCGGTTTATATGTATATACAAAAAGCAAGCTCACAAAGTACATCGCAATAGGAGGGACATACTTATACGATTTTGTATAGTCGAGAAAATGGTAACGAATAAGCGCAAACATAATAAACCTTCTTTCGATTTAAAAGTTAGGTTGTAGCAGTGTGATAGATGCTTTTTTATGTAATAAAAACTGAAGTATTTCGTTTGTATATTCTTTTTCGATTTGTAATTGAATAAGATTTGGATTTGCATTGTGTGCAACGTGTATAAAACCGGATTGCTTTTTTAGTTCTATTGCTGAAAATGTGTCGTGAACGATTGCCTCAATATAGACCTGTTCCGCTACTTTTTGTGCAGAGGTATTTTCTGCAATTGTATGATTTGCTAACGTCACAATTCTATCGGCGAAGTTTTCTAATAGTTGTTTTTCGTGACATGTGAAGAGTATAGATATACCTTGTTGTTTTAATGAGAGTAAAATATGTTCTAATTCTTGCTGAGAGTTAGGATCGAGCCCAGAAAGCGGTTCATCTAAAATTAATAAATGGACGTCTGTAAGTAATGCTTGCATAATACTAGTTTTTTGTTTCATACCTTTTGAAAAGTTTCGTACAACAGAATGTCTTGCATGCTGTAAATGAAAAGATTCAAGAAGCATCGGGATTTTATCTTTTAAATATTTGGTTGATAAACCGTGAATGTGGCCGAGATGATATAAATAATCCTCTAATGTAAAACGAATCCCTTCAGGAAAATGTTCAGGTACATAGCCAATTTGTATATGTTCTTTTCTTTGAAGTGCCCCTGCCGTAGGTGAAACAAATCCTGCAATTATTTTGAGTAGAGTACTTTTTCCCGTCCCGTTTCCGCCAACAATGGCGAGTGCTTCTCCTTCTGGAATGGATAAATCAATATTGTCTAGTATAAGTGATTTGCCGTACTTCTTTTGAATTCCCCGTAGTTCTACTAGCAAAGTTCTATCCTTCTTTCTTTAAATAGTCTATATATCCATTATATAGGAGAATAAAAAAAGACGTGCAGTGAATGCACGTCTTTTTTTGTTATGTTTTGTCGAACAATCGATGTAATTGAAAAATCGTTGATATATTACTCCGCATTATTAACGGGCAGTAAAACTTCCACCTTAAAATTCGGCTGGAGCAAAGAAGTTAGTTGGGAGATAAACTGCCCATAAATGCCCGATTGGTTCAACTAATAATCAGTGGGGATTCCCCCCACTGATTAAAGTTTCACTTTATCGTTTCTCAATCGCCACAATAAATGGCGGGTTATTTTGCTGGTTAATGAAGCCATATCGCAGTACGTGAGCTTGTTTTTGGTCTAGTTCTTCTGCAAATTTGAGAACAGCGTCGCGTTCTACTTGTCCTTCTGGGTGTCCGTGGTAAATGACGAGGACGATGATACCTTCAGGTGCCATTACTTCTAGTAATTGTTCAATTGCCGAAATTGTTGAGTTCGGTTTTGTAACGATATGCTTGTCACCGCCAGGAAGGTAACCTAAGTTGAAGATAGCGCCTGTTACTTTTCCTTTTGCGTCTTCTGGTAGTACGGATAGAAGTGTATCGTGACTATCGTGAACTAAAACAGTACGTTCAAAAAGTTCTTTTTCTTTTAGACGAGTTGTTGAGCTTTCAATCGCTTCTTTTTGAATATCAAATCCAAATACTTTTCCGCTATCCCCAACAATTTCAGCTAGGAAGCAAGTGTCATGACCATTTCCAAGTGTTGCATCTACAGCGTAGTCGCCTTCTTTAACAGCCGTTTGCAGCAGTGTGCGAGCAAACGGTAATACACGTTCTAATTTCATTGTTGTTTCTCCTCATTTGCATATTTTCCTTGCCAGCTTCCGCGGCGTACAAATTCTGCATCGATGGAATTTAATACTTCCCATTTATTTAAGCTCCACATTGGACCAATCATTAAATCAGGTGGGCCGTCACCTGTGATACGGTGCACAATTACGTCTTCTGGAATAATTTCAAGTTGGTCAACAACAAGACTTACGTAATCCTCAAGAGAAAGGAATTCGAGTTGTCCTTTTTCATATTGCTTCACCATTGGCGTTCCTTTTAATAAGTGAAGTAAGTGGATTTTAATTCCTTGTACGTCAAGTTTCGCTACTTCACGAGCTGTTTCCATCATCATGTCGTAATCTTCAAGTGGAAGACCGTTAATAATATGAGAGCAAACTTTAATGCCGTGCTTACGTAATTTATTTACGCCTTCCACGTAAGACGGATAATCGTGAGCGCGATTAATAAGGTTTGCAGTTCGTTCGTGAACAGTTTGTAAACCGAGTTCAACCCAAAGGTATGTGCGTTTATTTAAGTCCGCTAAATATTCAACAACATCATCTGGTAAACAATCTGGACGAGTTGCGATAGAAAGACCGACAACGTCTTTTTCTGCTAGAAGCGGTTCGAATTTTTCTTTTAACACTTCAAGTGGTGCATGTGTATTTGTGTACGCTTGGAAATAAGCGATACATTTGCCATCTTTCCACTTTGAACGCATTTTTTCTTTCATTTCATGATATTGCGTTATAACATCATCGCGGCGATCACCAGCGAAGTCGCCAGATCCGGCAGCGCTACAAAATGTACAGCCACCGTAAGCAACTGTACCGTCACGGTTTGGACAATCGAAGCCAGCATCTAATGAAACTTTAAAGATTTTTTCACCAAATTGATTTCGTAAATGGTAATTCCATGTATGATAACGTTTATTGTCGTTTGTATATGGAAAAGGGTTTTGAACCTTCATTATTTTCCCTCCTAAGCCGAGTCAAAATGAAACAAAATCCATTATAACATACTCATAAGGTAGAGATGGAAGGGACACACTAAAGGGGAATTGAAGCAAGGAGGGACAATTATGGCAGAGCGTCAATCACTTGAATCGTATATTACACAAGCGGAACAAGCGGTGGAATATGCAAAAGAACAATTAGAACAAGGCATGAGACAAGAGCATTACAATACGATGGAGTATTCAGATGCACAGTTACAATTAGAACAAGCGTATAACGATTTACAAACGATGCAACAACATGCGAATGATGAGCAACGTGAGCAATTAAATAGAGCACGTATGGCAATTCGCCAATTGCAACATCAAATGATTATTACACCGCACTAATAAGGAGTGAATGTAATGGCGAAACGTTCAGATCAAAATAACCCAGAGCAAAAAACACAAAATGGACATAACGCTGAGTTTTCGAATGAACTTGATCCCATTGTTCAAGTAAAACAGCGTAATAGTAAAAAAGGACAACCTCAAAAATCAAAACAATCAGAGTAAACCAGGTCGCAATATGACCTGGTTTTATTTTGTTATATGACAATAATGTAAGATTCCTGTAAGGTTTGCCGATAGTTGTAAGCTTACTTTTCCAGTAGAGTAAGGGAGGATTAAATTTTGGACAAGGAGCTGCTTTATGGGGAACAATATTACAAACAAACGAATTGATGAGTTAGATTACATTCGTGGCTTCGCATTACTGGGGATTATTTTAGTAAATATTCTAGCGCTACTTAATATTAAAACTCCAGATCCTAATACAGTAGATGCTAGCTATCAAAGATTTTTATACTTATTTGTAGAAGGTCGTTTCTTCTCAATCTTCTCATTCTTATTTGGAGTGGGATTCTATATTTTTATTTCAAGAGCGATTGCGAAAGGGAAGAATGGCTATGTTTTATTTTTACGTCGTTTAGTAGCATTATTTATTTTTGGTTTAATTCATCAAATGTTTCAGCCTGGAGAAGCACTAGCGTTATACGCAATTTGTGGGTTAATCGTTTTGCCGTTTTATAAAGCGAAAAAAGAAGTGAACCTAGCACTAGGACTTATTTTGACAATTGCCTTCAGTGTAATGGGAGTTAAAGAACTATTACCACTTGGCTTAATTTTATTAGGACTTGCTGCAGGACAATATCGTGTATTTGAAAATCTCACGCAAAATATAAAGAAAGTCGCTATTTTTACAGGTATTATGTTTGTTTTAAGTGTCATAGCAGTATGGTATCAATATGGGCACGCTCCTGCTGAACCATTTATAAATGGGATAATGGAAACTGAAGATGGAACAATGGATGTTGCAAGCCAGTTTCTAAAAATTGGTATTACTGTTGGACCAATTATTTCAGCTTTCTATGTAGGAGCATTAATTTTATTACTTCAGTTAAAACCAGTTCAAACATTATTAGCACCATTGAAATACTACGGTCGTATGGCTTTAACAAATTATATCGGACAAACGGCAATGATTTTAATTGCTAGTAGTGTATTTAACTTTGCAGGAAATTTAACATACATGCAGACGTTATATGTATGTATCGCAATTTATGCAATTCAAATTGTGTTTAGTGTAATTTGGATGAAAATCTTTAAAATGGGTCCATTAGAATGGGTTTGGCGTGTTATTACGTACTGGACGGTAACACCTTTAAAGAAATAAAGTGAAACTTTAATCAGTGGGCTGTTCCTTTCGCGGAACAGCCTATTTTTATTGTCATCTTTTGTCGATAAGTCGATATATTTTGGTAATCGCTGATAAAAGTGTAAGAATCGCCGATATATTTGAAAAATCGCTGATAAAAGTGTAAGAACCGCTGATATATTTTAACAATCGCCGATATAATTTCATTTACCGTTTTACTATGTCGAAATGCGAACTAGTATGAAAAGCCAAACTTACACGCCCACCTTCTTTATATTACAAAAGTGTAAGGTAAATGTAATGTTAACAAATAGCAGTTCACCTCCAAAAGGCGCAAAATAGGTAATGGAAAAACAAGCGTAGGAGGATATATATGACGAAACCAGTTGTAGACGTGAAAAACGTTCAAAAAGTGTACGGTAAAAAAGGTGAGAACCAATCACACGCGTTAAAAGGTGTTTCATTCTCAATTCAAGAGGGTGAGTTTGTTGGGATTATGGGACCATCTGGTTCTGGTAAAACGACATTATTAAATGTAATTTCAACGCTTGATAAAGCAACGGGCGGCGTTGTTGAAATTGCGGGTACGGATATTACGAAAATGAAACAAGGTGAGCTTTCTGATTTCCGTTCACAAAAGTTAGGATTCATCTTCCAAGATTTTAACTTATTAGAGAACTTATCTATTTATGAAAACATTGCACTTCCACTTTCTCTTCAAGGTGTCGCATCACGTAATATTGGACCGAAAGTAGAAAAAGTAGCGGATATGTTAGGGATTACAGAAATACTTCAAAAGTATCCATCTGAAGTATCTGGTGGACAGAAACAACGTTCAGCAGCAGCGCGTGCTTTAGTGCATGAGCCGGCAATTATTTTAGGGGACGAGCCAACAGGAGCGCTTGATTCTAAAAATGCAACGAGTTTACTTGATGCGATGACAAACTTAAATAAAGATCAAGGCGTATCGATTATGATGGTTACGCATGATCCATATAGTGCAAGTTACTGTCAGCGTATTTTATTCATTCAAGATGGTGAGCTATATAAAGAAATTCATCGCGGTGGTACGCGTGAAGAGTTCTACAAAGAAATTTTAGATGTACTTGCAGATTTAGGTACACAAAAGGCGTAAGAAAGGAGGTTCCAGTATGTTATTTAAACTTTCCATGTCGGGGCTGAAAAGTAAGCTGAAAGATTATATCGTCTTACTTGTCGGTCTTGTCATGTCGATTTCAATTTTTTACATGTTCCAAACGTTAGCACTGAATAAAGCATTTTTAGAATCTAATTCAGTGATTAAATCTATTGGATTCGTATTCCAAGCAGGATCATTTTTATTAGCAATTATAACGTTCTTCTACATTTTATATGCAAACTCTTTCTTATTATCTCTTCGTCAAAAAGAGTTCGGTATGTATATGATGTTAGGTGCGAAAAAACATAAAGTTACATTACTTATGTTTATTGAAACAATCGTATTAGGTGCTGCGTCTCTTGCAATCGGGATTGCAGTTGGAGTAGGACTTGCAGAAGGTATTGGACAGTTATTAATGAAACAGCTTGAATTTGCTGGTGAAGGGTATAAAGCATTTTATCTACCATCTATGACTGTTACTTGCATCTTCTTCTTTGCACTATTTGTATTATCAGCAATTATGAACAGTATTAAATTGTCACGTATTTCTGTATTGCAACTAGTACATGCAGATGCACAAACAGAGCGTGTTGCAGTAAAAGGTAAAAAGACAGTTGTAGTGGCATTCCTTGCTGTTATTTTATTAGGTATAGGTTATGCATCTATGATCTATATGGAAAAACTAAAAGAGATGGGAATCCTTATTGCATTAATTACAACGACAGCTGGTACTTACATGCTATTTGGCTCACTTCTTCCAGTCATTATTAAAAAGTTAAAAAGTAATAAAAAGCGTAGTGAAAAAGGACTTAATGCTTTTACATTTGCACAATTAAACTTCCGAATTAATAGTTTAACGAAAGTACTTGCAACAGTGGCAATGTTAGTTGCGCTTGGAGCTGGTGCAATTTCGGGCGGTATGGCGTTCAAAAATAACGTTATAAAAATGGTAGATGGTTTAGTAATATATGATTCAGTAGTTCATAATCCAACAGCTGAAGAAAAGAAGGTTTTAGACGGTATTACATTTAAAGAGAAAAGCGAATATCGTTATAAAGTTGATGATAAATACGTTTACTATGTAAAAGAAGATTTAGAGAAAAATCGTCCTTTCGTAAAAGATATGGCAAAGATGAAGTCTATGAAGGATTTAGTAAATACGAAAAAAGTTTCAGAGGAACTACCGGTAGGTGCAGTTTCTAGAGAGATGAATCAAAAAGATGCGAACACTAAAGAACTTTCAGCGGAATGGACAGATGCTTTTAGTACAATCCATCCATATTATTTATACAATGATCATGCAATTAAAATTGTAGATCAAAAAATGTACGATGGGATAAATGGTAAAGAAGGTATAGCATTTATCGGAAAAACAGATGATTTTTTAACATATAAAAAAGAATGGAAAAAACTTGACGAGTTGCAGCTAGATAAATATAAAAATGTAAAAGTTGAACAAATGGATAGTAAATATCAAGCTTATAGTGGGTTCTATGGCATTGCGAGTGGAACAGTATTTATGGGATTCTTCCTTGGAATTGCGTTCTTAGCAATGATGGCAAGCTGCCTTATGTTTAAAATTCTTTCTGGTGCATCAAAAGATATTACGCGTTATCAAATGCTTCGTAAAATCGGTGTGCGCCGTGAGTTACTAACGAAATCGATTTATAAAGAGCTATTCCTAGTATTCTTATTCCCAGCAATTGTGGGTATCGCTCACGTATTAGTTGGTATGAATATTTTCGGATTTATTTTAATCGATCCGTACTTCCGTATTTGGGTACCAATTGTAATTTTCGTAGTTATTTATGCGATTTATTACTTCATTACAGTTCAATTGTATAAAGGAATTGTTCTTCCGAAAGAAGATTAATAATAAAAACCGAGCAAAAACGCTCGGTTTTTATTATTTTCAGAAAAAATACTTTAATGTTACTGAAATGTATAATATAATGTAAGTAAGTAACGTAATATAAAAGTAGAAGTAGCTGTATAAGGAAAGGAGGAATCCAATCTGTAGAAAGAAGCTGAACTTTTATCCCCACATTTTTTTACCGCAACGTATTTATACAATCGTAAGTTTCCACATTGAAAGTTTTCAGAACCACCTGAGTATATTGTGAAAATAATGGATAACACATGGAAATCTCATAGCATGATAAGGTAAAATGGACAACATAATGAGAAAATTACCGTTCATAAGATGAGGAGAATACATGTATGGAAGTTGTAGAGGCATTAAAAGATATAAGCCAAATTGAGGCTATGAAAAAATATTTAAAAGAGCACTCCCAGCGAGATTATCTTTTATTTGTTATTGGAATTAACACAGGATTAAAAATTACAGAACTACTTAGCATGAAATTTGAAGATGTATTAAATGAAGACGGGACTGTTAAAGAGTTTTATGCTCTTCCTGTGAAAGATGAAAAATTTAAACAAGATATTTATTTAAATACAAAAGTAAAAGAAGCGCTTTTAGATTACGTACAATCTATTGGCGTTAAAAGAGAAAATTACGTATTCCAATCTAATAAAACGCCAAATTCAATTACGCGCCAACAAGCGTATCGTGTAATTCATAATGCTGCAGAAGCAGTTGGAGTTGTTGGTAAAATCGGAACGAATTCAATGCGAAAAACGTTCGGATTTCATGCGTACAAAAGAGGGATAGCGATTGCACTATTGCAAAAACATTTTCATCACGCGACTCCATCAGAGACACTAAAGTATTTAGGTATCTCAAAGGATGAGAGCTTTAAAACGGAGATTGATGTCGATTTATAAAAGCCGTAACTAAAAAATTAGGAGGCGGAAAATATGAATATTAGAGAGAGTGAACTGCCGGGTATTGGATGTAAGTTTGAAGTGATTACAAAAGGTAATGAAAAGATGGTTATCGTTATTCATGATGATGGCCGAAGAGAAATGTACCATTTTGATGCTGATCATGAAGAGAGTATTTCAAGCGTCTCTCTTCGTGATTCTGAAGCGAGACAAATTGCAGCTATATTGGGCGGAATGGTATATAGGCCACAAGCTTTAGATACGATTGAAATGGCTTTTGAGGGATTATCAATTGAGTGGTTTAAGGTGGAAAATAATGCACCAGTTGTACAAAAAACAATTGGTAGTTTACATGTTCGAAACACATATAACGTAACGATTATTGCCATTTTGAAAAAGAATATGAAGAAGTTCTTTAATCCAGGCCCAGATTCTATCATTGAAGCTGGCGATATGCTCGTATTATCAGGTGAAAGACATGAAGTGAAAAGAATTATTAATGAGTTGCTTTCAGTAGGAGGGGATTCATAATCGATGGATACTTTAATCTTTGAAGTTGGAACTGCGTTAGTATTAGTCGCTTTTGCAGCTATTCTCGCTGCAAAGTTAAAGTTCTCGATTATTCCGTTTCTTATTATACTCGGTATGCTAGTGGGGCCTCATGCCCCAGATTTAGGGCTTATCGATTTAAGATTTATTGAAAGTGGAGAAGTTATTTCCTTCCTCGGCCGTGTTGGCGTCATATTCCTCCTATTTTACTTAGGTTTAGAATTCTCAATTAAAAAATTAATTAAATCAGGAAAATCAATTGCTTTTGGGGGAACTGTTCATATATCGCTTAATTTTATATTAGGTTTACTTTACGGATATATAATGGGTTTCCCCTTATTAGAAACATTAATTATTGCTGGGATCATAACAATTTCATCGAGTGCAATTGTTGCGAAAGTAATTGTTGATTTAAGAAGATCTGGTAATAAAGAGACGGAGCTAATTTTAGGAATCATTATGTTTGATGATATCTTTTTAGCGGTATATTTATCAGTCGTTTCAGGATTAGTACTTGGAGGGGCAACATCATTTGTAGGTGCTCTTACATCTATTTTAATCGCAGTAGGTTATATGCTACTATTCTTTGTAGTTGCTAGAAAAGCTACACGGTTTTTAAATAAAATGTTAGATATTTCGTCCAATGAAATTTTTATTATTGTAATATTCGCTATTTTGTTCTTTGTAGCAGGATTTTCAGAAACGATTCATGTTGCAGAGGCAATTGGAGCATTATTACTAGGACTCGTTTTTTCTGAAACAGAGCATAGTGATCGAATTGAACAGCTTGTCGTTCCGTTTCGTGATTTCTTTGGAGCTATATTCTTTTTCAGCTTCGGTTTAAGTATAGACCCATTTTCACTTGGCGGAGCAGTGTGGTTGGCATTAGGAGCAGTTTTCATTACTCTTATCGGTAATTTTACTGCTGGAATGGTTGCGGGGCGTAAAGCTGGGTTATCGCATAAGGCTTCTACGAATATCGGTTTAACACTTGTATCACGCGGAGAATTTTCTATTATCGTCGCGAATATTGGAATTGCGGGTGGCTTAATGGCAGCGATTAAACCGTTCTCAGCTTTGTATGTTTTAATATTAGCATCGTTAGGACCTTTGTTAACGAAAGAATCTGGGAGAATATACTCGCTACTAGATAAGGTGTTTAAATGGAGTGCTAAAGAACGTGTGAAGCGAGAAAAGGAAGTTGGATAGTACAAATAAGGGTAGACTGCATGAAAATTTCATGCAGTCTACCCTTTTATATATTGTTACTGTTGTCGTTTTTTGTCGGTAAGTCGATATATTTTAATAATCGCTGATATATTTGTAGTTGCGCCGATATATTCTGATAATCGCTGATATAATCCAAGAAGCAACCAATATAAATTCATTTACCGACGAACTATTATCTGAATTTCATCAACTATTAATCAGTTGCCTTCCTATTTAAAAACGACTACAATTTTACTGTTATATATATGAACGAAAAAAATAGAATAGGAGGGGAAGCTATGCCAAGGAAAGTATGGCTATTAGTAGCTGGGATGATTATTAATGTCACGGGTGCTTCTTTTTTATGGCCTTTTAATACAATTTATTTGCATGATCACCTAGGAAAATCTTTATCTGTGGCCGGAATGGTATTAATGATCAATTCGCTTACTGGTGTAATAGGAAACTTGCTCGGCGGTGTTTTATTTGATAAATGGGGCGGTTATAAATCAACTTTAGTAGGGATTGTGATTACACTTGTATCAATTTTAGGTCTTGTGTTCTTCCACGGTTGGCCGTTATATGTTGTATGGCTAGCGTTAATCGGCTTCGGTTCTGGAATGGTCTTCCCATCGATGTATGCGATGGTTGGTACGGTTTGGCCAGAAGGCGGAAGACGGGCATTTAATGCGATGTATGTTGGACAAAATGTTGGTATTGCGATCGGAACAGCATGTGGTGGATTAGTTGCATCGTATCGTTTTGATTATATTTTCTTAGCGAACTTTATTTTATACTTTGTTTTCTTCTTAATTGCTTTTATTGGATTCCGCGGTATGGAAGACAAGAAAGAGCCAGGAGTGCAAAAAGAAGTCGAAACGAAAAAAGGGTGGTCACTTACACCTGGATTTAAAGCACTTCTTATCGTGTGTGTAGCATATGCTTTATGCTGGGTTACATACGTACAGTGGCAAGGAGCGATTGCAACACATATGCAGGAATTAAACATTAGTCTTCGTCATTATAGTTTATTGTGGACGATAAACGGAGCAATGATCGTTTGTGCGCAGCCACTTGTTAGTATGTTAATTCGCTGGATGAAGCGTTCCTTAAAACAGCAAATTATGATTGGAATTTTCATTTTTGCGGCGTCATTCATTGTGTTAAGTCAAGCGCAGCAATTTACGATGTTCCTCGTTGCGATGGTAACATTAACAATTGGTGAGTTATTTGTATGGCCTGCGGTTCCAACGATTGCAAATATACTTGCACCAAAAGATAAATTAGGATTTTATCAAGGGGTCGTAAATAGTGCGGCGACTGTAGGGAAAATGTTCGGACCGGTCGTTGGCGGAGCAATTGTAGATTTATACAATATGGAAGTATTGTTTATAGCAATCATGGTAATGCTTGTAGTAGCGCTTGTAGCAACAAGTATTTATGATAAACGAGTAAAAGTAGAAGAAACAGTTGAAGAAAAAATTGCAGTTTAGTTTGACGGAACATGTTCACATGTTTTAGAATATATTTAAATAAAACAACCTTTAGAACAAGGGAGATAGCTCGGCTGTCTTAAGATGAATTCGTTAGTTATGAAGAGTAACGATTAACCGAGAAGTCCTCGCTTTAGTAAGCTCTTAAGAGATACTAGGTGAAGGATAGTTCACGTAACTTATATGTGTAATAACAGTGAGAAGGAGTAGTAGTAATAGAAGCTGGTTTAGAGAGTTGACGGTCGGTGCAAGTCAATCCACGTTTCGTTATGAACTCGCCTTTGAGTTGCAGTTGTGAAATTAATAGTAGCAATTGCCGTTAATCCACGTTACGGATCTAAGCGAATGTACATTTGTACATTAATTTAGGGTGGTACCGCGGGAATCTATAACCTCTCGTCCCTTTTTAGGGATGAGAGGTTTTTTGTATTTTGGGCGGTGAAAATAAATAGAATTTCAAGGAGGGTATCTCATGAGCTTTAATCATCAAGAAATTGAGAAGAAGTGGCAAGGGTACTGGGAAGAAAATAAAACATTCCGTACGCCAGATGAGACAGAAAAACCAAAATTTTATGCACTAGATATGTTCCCATATCCATCAGGTGCAGGCTTACACGTAGGACATCCAGAAGGTTATACAGCGACAGATATTTTATCTCGTATGAAGCGTATGCAAGGATATAACGTTCTTCATCCAATGGGATGGGATGCATTCGGTCTTCCAGCAGAGCAATATGCACTTGATACTGGAAACAGCCCAGCTGAATTTACAGAGCATAATATTAATACGTTCCGTAACCAAATTAAATCATTAGGTTTCTCTTACGATTGGGACCGTGAAGTAAATACAACAGATCCAAACTACTATAAGTGGACGCAATGGATCTTCCTAAAACTATTTGAAAAAGGCTTAGCTTACGTTGATGAAGTACCTGTAAACTGGTGCCCAGCACTTGGTACAGTACTTGCAAACGAAGAAATCATTGACGGTAAGAGTGAGCGTGGTGGACATCCAGTTGAGCGTCGTCCGATGAGACAGTGGATGTTAAAAATTACAGCTTACGGAGATCGTCTATTAGAAGATCTAGATGAGCTTGATTGGCCAGAAAGCTTAAAAGATATGCAACGTAACTGGATCGGTCGTTCTGAAGGTGCAGAAGTACACTTTAACATCGATGGTACAGACGAGAAGTTCACAGTATTCACAACGCGCCCTGATACATTATTTGGTGCAACATACTGTGTACTAGCTCCGGAACATGCGCTTGTTGCAGAAATCACAACAGCGGAACAAAAAGAAGCAGTAGAAGCTTACATTAACGCTGTAAAAATGAAGAGTGACCTAGAGCGTACAGAACTTGCGAAAGAAAAAACTGGTGTATTCACTGGTGCTTACGCAGTTAACCCAGTAAACGGTGAGAAATTACCAATCTGGATTGCTGATTATGTTCTTGCAACTTACGGAACAGGTGCTGTAATGGCAGTTCCAGCTCACGATGAGCGTGACTATGAATTCGCATCAGTATTTAATCTTCCAATGAAAGAAGTTGTAAAAGGCGGAGATATTACGAAAGAAGTGTACACAGGTGATGGTGCACACGTAAACTCAGCATTCCTTGATGGTTTAAATAAAGAAGAAGCAATCGCAAAAATGATTGAATGGCTTGAAGTAACGAGCGCAGGAAATCAAAAAGTAACGTACCGTCTACGTGACTGGTTATTCAGCCGTCAACGTTACTGGGGTGAGCCAATTCCAGTAATTCACTGGGAAGATGGTACAATGACAGCTGTGAAAGAAGAGGAATTACCATTAGTTCTTCCGAAAACAGAAAACATCCGTCCTTCAGGTACAGGTGAATCACCACTTGCCAACATTGACGAGTGGGTAAATGTTGTTGATCCTGAGACTGGTAAAAAAGGTCGTCGTGAAACAAATACAATGCCGCAATGGGCTGGTAGCTGTTGGTATTACCTACGTTACATCGATCCAAACAATAGCGAAGCACTTGTAGATCCTGAAAAAGTAAAACAATGGCTTCCAGTTGATATTTATATCGGTGGCGCGGAGCACGCTGTACTTCACTTACTATATGCTCGTTTCTGGCATAAAGTATTATACGATATCGGTGTAGTTCCAACGAAAGAACCGTTCCAACAATTATTCAACCAAGGTATGATTCTAGGTGAAAACAACGAGAAAATGAGTAAATCAAAAGGTAACGTTGTAAACCCTGATGATATCGTAGCAAGCCACGGTGCAGATACACTTCGTCTATACGAAATGTTCATGGGACCATTAGATGCTTCAATCGCTTGGTCTGAAAATGGTCTTGACGGAGCTCGTCGTTTCCTAGACCGCGTATGGCGTCTATTCGTTCAAGATAACGGTGAATTAAGTGAGAAAATTACTGACGCACCAAATAAAGAGCTTGAAAAAGCTTACCATCAAACAGTGAAGAAAGTAACAGAAGACTATGCAGAGCTTCGCTTCAACACAGCGATTTCTCAAATGATGGTATTCATCAACGATGCATACAAAGCTGAAACACTTCCAAGAGAATATGTAGAAGGTTTCGTAAAAATGATTGCACCAGTTGCACCTCATATCGGGGAAGAGCTATGGAGCAAACTTGGATACAATGAAACAATCACATATGCAAGCTGGCCAACATTTGATGAGTCTAAACTTGTAGAAGATGAAGTTGAAATCGTTGTTCAAGTTATGGGTAAAGTTCGCGCAAAACTAACAATGAGTAAAGACGCATCAAAAGAAGAAATGGAACAACTTGCACTTGAAGCAATTCAAGACCAAATTGAAGGGAAAACAGTTCGTAAAGTAATTGTTGTTCCTGGAAAACTTGTTAACGTTGTTGCAAACTAATTAACGCTAAATAAAAGCTCAGAGCATTTAGGCTCTGAGCTTTTTTGTGTAGAAAATAATCTCAGGGTCACCTTCATCTAAGTTTTCAACTATTCCGCTACGTATAAAACCATTCGAGTTAAATACTTTCTGCATACTGTCATTCGATTCGTTCGTTGAAGAAAATATTTTTCGAGTAGGAGAATGACTTAACATATATGAGATTAACGATCTTGCATAGCCTCGCCTTCTTTTAGTTGGCGAAACAATGATTAATGAGAGGAAAGTACAACTAAAGAAGTTTGTATCGTATGTTAGAAAACCGGAAATAGAATTATCTTCTTTTACAATGATGCATCTACCTTCATTAATAGTCTCCTTAATATAATCTCGTCTACTATCGTTTCCTATTACATCAATATCTATATGTAAGATTGCATCTAAGTCATTGATAGAAGCCTTTATTACGTTTTTCAATAGAAATACCTCCTAGAAAAAATATTCAGTTAATTAATTTTATCATGAATGAAGAAAAAGGAGCGGAATTCTAGTGCAGACAAACACCTATTTTTCTATAGGAAATATGATAAAAAAGGTAGGCTAAATTGAGTAGAAGAGGTGAAAGGAATGAAAGGGATGGACAATAATGCACCACATGGCTTCTTCGGAGGTGGGTCGGGTAGTTATGAACAAATGATGTTAATGGGAGGAGCTGGCCAACAAGGATACGGTGGAATTCCAAGCTGGATGGGTGGAGCAGCAGGAGGATTTCCAACATCGGTAGCGGGCATGCAAACTGGAATGCCTACATCAATGGGAGGCTTTTCAACATCAGGGGCTGGAATTCCTACAGTAACAGGGAGCTTTCCGACATCAGTAGCTGGCGTGCAAACAGGGATTCCAGTAGGAGCACCAACTACATTTCCTTCTTTCGTTGGAGGAGTGCAGACAGGATTTCCGGTACCAGGAGTAGGTGTTGTAGCTGGAGGGATAGGCGGGTATCCGCAAGTTGTTCACGGTCATCATGAACATCACCACCATCATGGACACCATCATCACCAAGGCCATCACGGCCATCATGGACACCATCATCATCAAGGTCACCAAGGCCATCATGGACATCACCACCATCAAGGTCACCATGGACACCATCATCATCAAGATCACCAAGGTCATCAACAACAAGTACATCACCATGGACACCACCACATTCATCCGCAAGCTGTTCTTTATCAAACGCACCAAGGCCAACATGGTCACCATGGACATCACCACCACGGCCAACATCATGGACACCAAGGTCACCACCATCACCAAGGTCATCAAGGCCAACACGGTCATCATGGGCACCAAGGCCAACATCATGGGCACCAAGGCCAACATCATGGACACCAAGGTCAACAGCACCAACACCAACAATATCAGCAATATCAACAACAGCAACAATCTTCTCCTTGGACAGGTGGAATTGGAGCAGGAGGAGCAGGGGCAGCGGCAGGAGCGGCTAGCATTAGTGGAGCAGCAGGGCACGCGGGACACGTGGGTCATTAACAAGCCAACAGAAAAAAGACATAATAAAAAACTGCTAGGAAATCCTAGCAGTTTTTTTCAGCTTCTTGGCGCTGACGTTCAATTTCAGCACGAAGTTGTGGTTCCGGTGCTTGCCAGCCTTCTGGCTTTAGAATCTTACCGTCGCCTTCACGGAATCGAGGCTTCCCATCAGGGAATAGTTTTGCCATGTTGGCGTTGTTTACAATTTCGAATCCTTTATCTGGACGTACGCCCATTTCTGCAAACGTTCCGAATGCAAAGTAAATAAGGTCAATCAGTGCATCGTATTGATCTTCAACAGTCGTTGCCTCAAGAAATTCTTCTAGTTCTTCCTGCATAAAACTTGCACGGATTTTTGCACGCTCTTCTGTTAATTTTGTTGGAGTATTTGTTACAGGATGTCCGAATACTTCATGCATTTTTGCAACAAGTTCATATCCTTTATCTAAACCTTTTTCGTTTGTCATGTTGTTTCATCCTTTCTTACGTTATGCCGAAGTTTATTGTAACATAAGGTGATTATGAAATGAAAAGAACATCTTATAGAAATAAGATGTTCGCTCGTTATTCTTCTTTCTTAATTAAAATAGATAAAATAAGATCAATACCGAATATACCAACGAGTAACATTGGTATAACGACAAGTAAATAACGTGTGAAGGAAACATTTTTTAAGTATGTATGAGCAAATAAAAAGACGGCGAGAAATAAAATACCATTTAAAATAGGCTTTACTAATTTTTTAGACATAAGCTCCCCCATAAATATCTTCTCTCTATTTGATAATAAAAAACTCCTCTCTCCGTTGTATCATGCTGGAGAGAGGAGTTCAATCATTTCTCATTCAATTACACCAGAATTTGTAATGTCTACGGTATATTTTATAGTAACGGGAACATCTTTGTACATTTGTTTCCACTCTTCTAATTTGAATGGGCGATAATGTTGCTTATATTTAGCTCCTAGCCCAAGAGGGTCGACATCTAGAGATTTAAAATGCTTAATTAATTTCTTACCTTGTGTCTCCAATTGTTTTTGAACGACCTTCTCAATCTTTTTTGTATTCTTAGCATTCTCTAAGTTAATCTGTTTCGATACTTCTTGAATACGAGCCTCAAGTTTAACATGAATGGAAAAGGAAGGCTTACCATTTTTTATTTTTATATCGTATGTTGGAATAGAACGAATATTATTAATCATTACGTACCCAGGATCTGCTTTAAATTCATGTGAATCTAACTTATGCTTTTCTAAAAGTCCTTTGAATATAAACATATCTTTTTCTGCAATTTTACCAACATATTTATCCTTTTTAAAAAGACCAATTCCCGTTATTTTTATTTTATCACCATGTTTCTTTAAAATTGGAATATAGTAGTCTTGCCCTTCTTGATAATAACGGAATGCTCCTATATGCAGATTATCTGTTGGTAAAGGACCGGTCTCCATATTATGTTCTAGCATTTTTTTTATATAAATTGCAACGTTGGATGAAGTCGTGTACTTTCCTTTTAAAAGTTCAGTACCATTACCTTCAAGTAAAGCAACATATAAGGCATTCCCGATGTTTACATCACGAATTAATGTATCGAAGGAAGCAACCATTCCTTTCTTAGCAATTCGGGTGGTAAATAGAGCAACCCGCATTTGCCCGCTAGCAAATGGTTGAGAAGACTCTAAAGATGTGTCAGCTTTTACTTGTTTTACCGCATTTGCTGTTCCTTCAAAAACTTGAACTTTGTTTCCTTTTTGCTGAATAGGACAAACAAATGTTACCTTTATTTTATTATCTTTTGCTACATCGAAGACAGTTCCTTGGATAAGGTGTACGTCATCGATAATATTTTTTTGTAAACATCCAGTTAGACTAAAGAGTGCTATACAAGAGATAAGTATTAATTTTCTTTTGATTTTTTCCATTTTCTTTTCACCCACACAATAATAAATAGAATTGGGATGTATACATAAATGAGCCAAAAGCTTCCTTTTGATGCATTACTAATAAAATTATTAATATCGTGTCTGTTTGTTAGAAGTTGTGAAACAATGAGGGTGATAAACATAAAAGCGATTAAAACACCTCTTTGTTTTACAAGGAATATTTCGTGCGTTGCTCTCGTTGCCGCCCACAAAGGTAGAATAAAACTTGTAATGATAACGAGGGCATAAGCTGAAATTGCGATATATTCTAGCCTTTCTATGAATGGTAATTGAACAACTTGGGTCATAGAAAGTTGGGCCCATATCGTTTTTAACAATTGTTTTTCACTAAAAAACGAAAAGGCTAAAAGAGTGCTAAATAAATATAGAAGGTTTGAAAATAGTGCCCCATATTGAGCAAATTTATGAGATTGTTTAGGGTTTTTCACAAATGGATAAACCATGAGGTAAATCTCAAAACCAGTCATACTGTAGATTGACAGTTGAGCGGATTTTAAAATGTCTGAAAAAGAATGTGTGAATATAGGTAGTAAATTATCCCAATGTGAATATTTCAAAACGAATAAGCTTAGAAATAAATACCCTAGTGTACCACCAACAGAGATGACGCAAATGCCTGTAATGACACGAAATCCAGAAGAAATGATGTAATAGCTAACTAGGCACAAAAAGAGTGTTAACATAAAGGTGGAGGCAGTTGGGAACATCCATACTTGAATAATTTCAACGTATGTTCGAATAACCGAAATACTGACGATTAAAAAATAAGTTGCAAAGATGATATTAAAGACGTTCCCTATCCACTTTCCAAAGGTTTGTCGTTGTAAATCAATTAAATTCCCGTTTGTTTCCCTTAATAAAAAATACATCATCCACATAAGAACATGGATAACGATGCCTGTGATTACAACGCCTATCCAGCCGTCGTATCCAGCGGCCTTTGCGGTGATTCGAGCAAATCCGAGAACGCCAGCTCCAAACTGTGCACCGTGAATTAAGAAGAAAACAAAGATAGGAGATATTTGATATTTTTCTTGAACTTTACTCATCAATGCACCTCATCTCTTAATCATCAAAGTCTGATCTATGTTTTGTTGAAATTCCTTTAGCAGCTTTTTTTACATGTTGTGGTCTTGCTTGTACATCTCTTGTATCGATCATTGTTAACGGGAAACGAATCCAAGAGTCTTTAACAGATTGTTGTCTTGTCGGATAAAACAAAGCGTACGGTTTACGTAAGGAAGTAAGTCTAAATAGATGGGTAAATAAAAAGATAAACCCAAGAGAGATACCGAAAAGCCCCCCTATTTCCGCGAATGCTAGAAACGGGAAACGTAGTAATCGAACAGCATTACCCATTTTATAAATAGGTGTAATAAAAGAAGCGAGTGCTGATAGTGCAACGATAATTAATAAAATATTACTCGTTAACCCAGCTTGTACAGATGCTTGCCCGATTACGATACCGCCTACAATACCGAGTGTTTGCCCAACTTTCATCGGTAACCTCGCCCCGGCTTCTCTTAATAAATCGATTGCGAGTTCTAGAAAGAGCGCTTCAATTAAAGGTGGGAATGGTACTTGTGCCCTTGATAAAATCAAAGTTTCAAGTAAATCACTCGGAATAAGTTCATAATGATAATTTAAAACTGCAACGTATAACGGTGTAGCACATATCGAGAATAGAACGGCGATAAGGCGTAAAATCCTTGAAAATGTAGCGTACATCCAGGAGACGTTATAGTCTTCTGGTGAAATGAAAAAATCAAAATAGGATACGGGTGTTAGTAAAACACTTGGAGAACCATCAACAAAAATAGCGATTTTTCCATCAATTAGTGCTTTTGTAACTCTATCAGTACGTTCTGTATTGATATAGAGAGGGAAAATCGATTTTTCACCCATTAATTCTTGTAAATAAGCACTATCATTAATTTGATCATATTCAAGAGCGCGTAATGACTCTTCTAGAAAATCTACATTATCTTTTTCAGCAAGGTTGTCTAAATACATCATGACAACTTTTGTTTTGGAAAACTCGCCGATAATCATTTCTTTTGTTTGTAAATCTAAAACAGGAAGACGTTTTCGAACTAAATTAATGTTTGTATCAATATCCTCTACGAAACCTTCTTGCGGACCAATAACAGTTGATTCGTTTAAAGGAGGGGTTGGTGCACGATAATTATCAATTGCAATGTTTGCAAGCATACATTTTTGATCTTGCTGATTCAATTGAATAATCGCATGCCCCTTTAAAACCATATCCTCAATTTTTTGTAAGTCGTTCGTAATTGTAATGCCGCTCATCGGGATATGTTCCTTAAGCTCTTCTAGTGATGCGTTAGGTCGTTCTAAAAGAGTGGGCATTAAATACTTTTGTAATTTTTCTCCATCAAGTGAAGGGCGATAGTAAGAAATCCAATAAGGCATCGTTTCATCGTCGGATGTATGATAATTTACAAAATCACTAGACTTTTTCAGCTTCTCTATTAAATTTTGTAAAGAATGAATACGATCTTTTTCTGGTTTTGTAAAGTCATAAATACTATTACCTCCAGAGCTTTGTTGCTTACTTTGAGAAGGTTCATCTTGCTTAGCGTTTTGCTGTTTATCTTGAAACGAATCACCTTGCTTAGCGTTTTGTTGTTTATCTTGAGACGAATCACCTTGTTTAGCACTTTGTTGTTTATCTTGAGACGAATCACCTTGTTTAGCACTTTGTTGTTTATCTTGAGACGAATCCTCTTGTTTAGGGTTTTGTTGCTTATCCTGAGAAGGGTCCTCTTGTTTAGCACTTTGCTGCTTATCCTGAGACGAATCAACTTGTTTAGGGTTTTGTTGCTTATCCTGAGAGGAATCCTCTTGTTTAGGGTTTTGTTGCTTATCCTGAGACGAATCACCTTGTTTAGCGCTTTGTTGCTTATCCTGAGAGGAATCTTTTTGCTCGTTATTTTTACCTTTATTATGTTTCATACTTCTAGTCTGTTCTTTGTTATCATCCTCTTGATTGTTAGAATGCTGCTCCTGGTTATCTGTTTCGTTTAATTTTGATGTATTTGATTTTTTTTTCTTACGTAACCAATTCCAAATCATATGTACGCCCTCTTTAATCTTGTAATATAGTGCTATTTTGTGGCTAATTTTGTATATTATTCATTTATTTATGAAAAGAAGAAGGAGATTAGTTTGCATAGAAAAAAAACTTTAGTAAGCAGTTCATACTATAACGGGGAGAGGGAGAGCCTGTGCAAATTGTAAAAAAGGAGAAGTTTGTTTTAAAAGGGTTTACGTTTGAAAATGGCAGAGAAA
The DNA here is from genome assembly GCF_038008705.1 of Bacillus sp. FSL W8-0770. Classification (NCBI taxonomy): domain Bacteria; kingdom Bacillati; phylum Bacillota; class Bacilli; order Caryophanales; family Bacillaceae; genus Bacillus; species Bacillus sp. FSL W8-0770. The sequence goes on along the minus strand of NZ_JBBOZR010000001.1, from coordinate 4,501,123 downwards.
TTCCTGTTCAAATGGGATACGAGACATATGGCACTTTAAATAGAGAAAGGTCAAATGTGATTTTGGTTTGTCATTATTTTAGTGCAACAAGTCATGCGGCAGGAAAATATACAGTGCATGATGAGGAGTCTGGTTGGTGGGATGGGCTAATTGGACCTGGAAAAGCAATTGATACAAATAAGTATTTTGTTATATGTACGGATAATCTTTGTAATGTGCAGGTGAGGAATCCATATGTAATTACAACAGGACCGAAATCAATTAATCCAGAAACTGGAGAAGAATATGCTATGGATTTTCCGATTTTTACATTTCTTGATGTAGCTTGTGTGCAATATGAGTTAATAAAAGGTATGGGAATTTCAAGGTTACACGCTGTAATCGGACCGTCGGCGGGGGGAATGATTGCACAACAATGGGCGGTTCACTATCCACATATGGTAGAGCGGATGATTGGCGTTATTACGAACCCACAAAATCCAATTATTACGTCAGTAAACGTAGCGCAAAATGCGATTGAAGCAATTCAACTCGATCCAAATTGGAAAGATGGAAAATATGGAGAACAGCAGCCGATAAAGGGGCTTCATTTAGCAAATAGAATGATGTTTATGAACGCGTTTGATGAGCATTTTTATGAAATGGCATTTCCTCGTAATAGTATAGAGATAGAACCTTATGAAAAGTTTGCTACACTAACATCATTTGAAAAAGAAATAAATAAAGCGACATATAGAAGTATGGAGCTAGTAGATGCGAATTCATGGATATATACTGCGAAGGCAGTTTTATTGCATGATATTGCACATGGGTTTTCTTCACTAGAAGAATCTCTTTCTAACATAGAAGCGAATGTACTTATGATTCCGTGTAAACAAGATTTGCTTCAGCCGTCTCGTTATAATTATAAAATGGTAGATATTTTGCAAAAACAAGGAAAATATGCGGAAGTATATGAGATAGAAAGTATAAATGGGCATATGGCAGGAGCATTGGATATTCATTTATTCGAAAAGAAAGTTTATGAATTTTTGAATCGGAAAGTATCTAGTTTTGTGTAGAAGGAAAATGATGGGGAAAAGGTGCAGTGTTTGAAGTAGGCACCTTTTTTTACATGATTTGTAGACGGAAAATATATGTAGCAATTGCTATACCGAAAAACGCTATGCTAAGCAATAGAAATAAGAATGACATTTCTTGTGGCGATTTTATCTTTTTATTATTTTTCATACTAAGTACAATAATTGCAGCGAGTAAGAACACAATGCCTATAATGAAAAGAAAAAGCGTCATTTTAATCGACTCCTTTCATAAAACAAGTATATTGAGGATACAATGTGCTAGTTATGTTTGTAAAGAATAAGTTTTACGAGAAAATTGAGAAATAGCTTTTCGATTCTTTGCGTTCTTTCTTTTGCATGCTAAAATTGGTAGAGAATGTTTGTGAAAAAGAAACTAAAGGTTTTATTGTATATAAGGAGGAACTACATATGACAGAAGTTAAAACAATTACTACAGAAGAGGTGCAAGAGCGTTTAGAAAATGGAGAAACGTTATTTTTAGTAGATGTAAGAGAAGATGAAGAAGTAGCGGCAGGAAAGATTCCAGAAGCTGTACATATTAAAATGGGCGATATCCCACATAAAGTAGATTTCTTTAATAAAGAGAATGAATATATCTTTATTTGTCGTTCAGGAATGCGCAGTGAAAATGTATGTCATTATTTAAATGAGCAAGGGTTTAAAACAGTGAACATGGTTGGCGGTATGCTTCAATATGAAGGTGAAACGAAATAGTTAATTGTAAAAAACTTGAAACGAGTCTGTTTCAAGTTTTTTTCTTTTGCATACAGTATAAAAAAGGAGGAGGGGTAAATGGGGATTAATTTGCGTAAAGTAAAAATTATTAATAATACAGGAGCTGTTAATGTCGGTGACTGTTATGATCTCTCACCTTTAGCTGTAGCAAAAGTATATGCAGGTGCTGGAGGATCGAGTGCGGCTATTTTTTTAAATGGAAAAAGGCAGCCAGAAGCGGTCATTAGAACATCAGTATTTCTTCCGCCTTTGGCAACGAGTACACGTACGTTAGGTTCATAGAGGAAAGGTAGAGTGTAATTATGCCTGCTCATATAAAAGAGTTTGTTATTGTGAATAACACTGGAAATATATTTACCGGTGATAATTTGAGTGACACTTCATTTACTGCTTCGAAATCATATAGTGGTTCAATGGGGTGTACTTGGATTGATGTTGTTACAGTAATAGGGACGGAGACGAAGCTTTGTTTACAGCCGGGAGATTCGGTGACGACGACGTATACAAGGGGCACTCCTGCTGGTACTGTAACAGGAGCAAATATGGGGCAAAATGTAAATACATCGAGTATAGCGCAAGCTGTCCCTAATACAGATAATATGGATTCAATTGCAGGACTCCCTTAAGAAATTAAGGGAGTTTTTATTATTTAAAATAAAAATAGTCTTGGAAATTATTTTTGTAAATAGATTAAGAAGAGGCTTATTTATTATGAAAAAGACGGTTTGTAGGCGGTGAAAGTGTGAAGAATCGTGATAATAATCGGAAGCAAAATTCGTTAAGCTCTAATTTTAGAATTCCACCCGAACTTATTGGGCCTACTTTCCCCCCTGTTCCAACTGGGTTTACAGGTATAGGGATTACTGGTCCAACCGGTCCACAAGGCCCAACAGGACCTCAAGGACCAAGAGGATTACAAGGTCCGATGGGGGAGATGGGCCCGACAGGACCTCAAGGTGTGCAAGGGATACAAGGATCAGTTGGGCCAATAGGTGCAACTGGACCAGAAGGACAGCAGGGCCCACAAGGATTGAGAGGACCACAAGGAGAAACTGGAGCGACAGGACCTCAAGGGGTGCAAGGGTTACAAGGTCCGATTGGTCCAACGGGAGCGACTGGGGCACAAGGTATACAAGGGATACAGGGATTACAGGGGCCAATTGGAGCGACGGGACCTGAGGGACCTCAAGGAATTCAAGGTGTCCAAGGGTTGCCGGGTGCAACTGGTCCACAAGGAATACAAGGAGCACAAGGGATACAAGGAACACAAGGACCGAGTGGAAATACAGGTGCAACCGGAGCAACTGGTCAGGGGATAACAGGCCCGACTGGAATAACAGGTCCAACTGGGATAACTGGACCATCTGGAGGACCTCCTGGTCCGACGGGGCCGACTGGTGCGACAGGTCCGGGCGGTGGACCGAGTGGAAGTACAGGTGCGACTGGAGCAACTGGGAATACTGGAGCTACAGGAAGTACAGGGGTAACAGGAGCAACGGGAAGTACAGGTCCGACTGGAAGCACGGGAGCACAGGGCTTGCAAGGAATCCAAGGGATTCAAGGGCCAATTGGGCCAACAGGTCCAGAAGGTCCGCAGGGTATTCAAGGTATTCCTGGTCCGACGGGAGTAACTGGTGAACAAGGAATACAAGGAGTTCAAGGTATTCAAGGGGCAAAGGGAGCAACAGGGGATCAAGGTCCACAAGGGATACAGGGGGCTATAGGGCCTCAAGGGGCCACAGGAGCAACAGGAGATCAAGGTCCACAAGGAATACAAGGAGTACCAGGGCCATTAGGAGCAACAGGCCCACAGGGAGTTCAAGGGATACAAGGTCCGATGGGGGATATAGGACCAACAGGTCCAGAAGGCCCAGAGGGACTTCAGGGCCCGCAAGGAATACAAGGTGTGCCAGGGCCAGTTGGAGCAACGGGTCCAGAGGGTTCCCAGGGGATACAAGGTATTCAAGGAACGGTAGGAACAACAGGCCCACAAGGTCCACAAGGAATTCAGGGAATACAAGGTGTGCAAGGGATAACGGGAGCAACTGGAGTACAAGGAGTAACTGGAATTCAAGGGATACAAGGGGAAATAGGAGCAACGGGTCCAGAGGGTCCCCAAGGAGTGCAAGGTGCTCAAGGGGAGATTGGTCCAACAGGTCCGATGGGTCCCCAAGGTGTGCAAGGAGTACAAGGAATTCAAGGAGCGACGGGCGCACAAGGAGTGCAAGGTCCACAGGGAATTCAAGGAATCCAAGGTCCGACGGGGGCAACAGGAGATACGGGAGCAACTGGGGCGACAGGGGAAGGCACTACAGGTCCAACAGGAGTAACCGGTCCAACAGGGGTAACAGGACCATCTGGAGGACCAGCAGGACCGACCGGCCCAACGGGGCCATCAGGTCCGGCGGGAGTAACAGGTCCATCTGGTGGACCACCTGGCCCGACAGGAGCAACCGGGGCGACAGGAGTAACAGGAGATACTGGGGCGACAGGCTCAACTGGAGTGACAGGAGCGACAGGAGAAACGGGAGCAACCGGAGTGACGGGTTTGCAAGGTCCGCAAGGAATCCAAGGTGTGCAGGGAGAGATAGGTCCGACGGGTCCCCAAGGTGTTCAAGGTCCCCAAGGAATTCAAGGAGTAACGGGGGCCACTGGAGATCAAGGTCCGCAAGGGATTCAAGGCCCACAAGGCGACATAGGTCCAACCGGCCCACAAGGAATTCAAGGCCCACAAGGTTCTCAAGGAATCCAAGGAGCGACAGGGGGAACAGGAGCACAAGGTCCACAGGGAATCCAAGGTCCGCAAGGTGACATAGGTCCGACTGGGCCACAAGGCCCAACTGGAATCCAAGGGATACAAGGAGAAATAGGTCCAACAGGTCCAGAAGGCCCAGAAGGACTTCAGGGCCCGCAAGGAATACAAGGTGTTCAAGGGCCAGTTGGAGCAACGGGTCCAGAGGGTCCTCAGGGGATACAAGGCATTCAAGGACCGGTAGGAGCAACAGGCCCACAAGGTCCACAAGGAATACAGGGAATACAAGGTGTGCAAGGGATAACGGGAGCAACTGGAGCACAAGGAGCAACTGGAATTCAAGGGATACAAGGGGAAATAGGAGCAACGGGTCCAGAGGGCCCCCAAGGAGTGCAAGGTATACAAGGGGCGATTGGTCCAACCGGTCCGATGGGCGCACAAGGAGTGCAAGGAATACAAGGGATTCAAGGAGCAACAGGTGCACAAGGAGTGCAAGGCCCACAAGGGATTCAAGGGATACAAGGTCCGACGGGAGCAACAGGAGATACGGGGGCAACCGGAGCGACGGGAGAAGGAACTACCGGTCCAACAGGAGTAACCGGTCCAACAGGGGTGACTGGCCCGTCAGGAGGACCAGCAGGACCGACCGGCCCAACGGGGCCATCAGGTCCGGCAGGAGTGACAGGTCCATCAGGTGGACCACCTGGTCCGACAGGAGCAACAGGTGCGACAGGAGTAACAGGAGATACCGGGGCGACAGGCTCAACTGGAGTGACAGGAGCGACAGGAGCAACGGGAGCAACCGGAGTGACGGGTTTACAGGGCCCGCAAGGAATCCAAGGTGTTCAAGGAGAGATAGGTCCAACCGGTCCACAGGGTATTCAAGGTCCCCAAGGAATCCAAGGAGTAACGGGGGCAACCGGAGCACAAGGTCCCCAAGGAATTCAAGGCCCACAAGGCGACATAGGTCCAACCGGCCCGCAAGGAATTCAAGGTCCACAAGGTCCTCAAGGAATCCAAGGAGCGACAGGGGCAACAGGAGCACAAGGCCCACAAGGAATCCAAGGTCCACAAGGTGACATAGGTCCGACCGGCCCACAAGGCCCGCAAGGAATTCAAGGCCCGCAAGGAATTCAAGGCCCAACGGGAGCTACAGGAGCAACCGGAGCGACAGGTCCACAAGGGATTCAAGGTCCCCAAGGAATTCAAGGCCCGCAAGGAATTCAAGGTCCAACGGGAGCTACAGGAGCAACCGGAGCGACAGGTCCCCAAGGAATTCAAGGCCCACAAGGAATTCAAGGCCCGCAAGGAATTCAAGGTCCAACGGGAGCTACAGGAGCAACCGGAGCGACAGGTCTCCAAGGAATTCAAGGCCCACAAGGAATTCAAGGCCCGCAAGGAATCCAAGGTCCAACGGGGGCTACAGGAGCAACCGGTTCACAAGGCCCAACTGGAGATACAGGTCCAACCGGAGCTGGAGCCACTGGAGCGACCGGGGCGACTGGAGTTAGTACAACTGCAACATATGCATTTGCGAATAATACATCAGGAACCGCTATTTCTGTTTTATTAGGTGGCACGAATGTACCATTACCGAACAATCAAAATATTGGTCCAGGAATTACTGTTAGTGGAGGAAATACTGTATTTACAGTTGCGAATGCAGGGAATTATTATATAGCTTATACAATTAATCTAACGGCAGGATTACTTGTAAGTTCTCGTATAACTGTAAATGGCAGTCCGCTTGCGGGAACGATAAATGCTCCGACAGTTGCTACTGGTTCATTTAGTGCAACAATAATTGCTAACTTGCCTGCTGGAGCTGCTGTTAGCTTACAGTTATTTGGAGTAGTTGCAATAGCTACATTATCTACAGCAACGCCAGGGGCTACCCTGACTATTATTAGATTAAGTTAATAAGCAGAGAACCTTGAAGCTTTTATGTTTCAAGGTTTTTTTATCTTTGTATTTGTAAGTAAACCTCGTTAACCAGGGGGAGTGAATCCCCTCTAATTATTTAAAGTTTCACTTTATTCACTTGAGCAAAAACATCGCAGTTCGAAAATATATTATAATAGAATGAAAAGAAAGAAATTTGGCAGAAAGGAAGGGTGGCGATGCAGGAGATGGTTAAAGATTTTTTTGGACGCCCACTTCAAGATTTACGTATATCTGTCATTGATCGTTGCAATTTTAGATGTACATATTGTATGCCAGCGGAAATATTTGGGCCAGAATATGCTTTTTTGAAAGACGAGTTTTTACTAACTTTTGATGAAATTGAGCGTTTGGCAAAATTATTTGTTAGCATCGGTGTACGGAAAATTAGACTTACTGGCGGTGAGCCACTGCTTCGTAAAGATTTAACAAAACTTATTGCACGTCTTGTGAAAATTGATGGGCTAATAGATATAGGGTTAACGACAAATGCTATTCATTTAACGAAACAAGCGAAGGCATTAAAAGAAGCTGGATTACATAGAGTGAATGTTAGTTTAGATGCGATAGATGATGACATATTTAAGAATATTAATGGTCGAAATATTAATACGAAACCGGTAATTAAGGGAATTATAGCAGCTAAAGAGGCGGGCTTGGAAGTAAAGGTAAATATGGTTGTGAAAAAAGGGATGAACGATCATCAAGTACTACCGATGGCTGCGTATTTTAAAGAGCAAGGAATCACGCTTCGGTTTATTGAGTTTATGGATGTTGGTAGTACAAATGGGTGGAATTTTGATCAAGTCGTTACAAAACGAGAATTGATTGAGATGATTCATAAGGTGTATCCGCTTGAGCCAGCTGAAGCGCATTACTTTGGTGAAGTTGCGAAGCGATATTGGTACGTTGGAACAAATGTTGAAGTTGGTTTTATTACATCTGTTTCTGAGTCATTTTGTGTCTCTTGTACGAGGGCGAGAATTTCGGCAGATGGAAAGTTTTATACGTGCTTATTTGCGACAGAAGGTTTGGATGTAAGAGAACTTCTTAGAGGAAATCTTTCGGATGAGGAGTTATTAAGTGTTATACAAGATGTATGGATGAATAGAAAAGATAGGTATTCGGATGAACGAACAGAAGAAAGTGCAAAAAATCGTCCGAAAATCGAAATGTCTTATATAGGAGGATAAGAAAGGGGGGTATCGCATGCAGGAGCGATATTCAAGACAAATATTATTTTCTGGTGTTGGAGAAGAAGGGCAGAGAAAAATAAGAGAGAAGCATGTGCTTATTATTGGTGCTGGTGCTCTCGGTGCGGCAAATGCAGAAGCGATTGTTAGAGCGGGTGTTGGAAAAGTAACGATTGCTGATCGTGATTATGTAGAATGGAGTAATTTACAAAGACAACAACTATATACAGAAGAAGATGCAAAGCAGTATAAACCGAAGGCGGTAGCGGCAGCAGAGCATTTAAGAGCGATTAATTCTGAGGTGGAAATAACTCCGGTTGTGACAGATGTAACGGTGCAAGAAATGGAAGAATTAGTGAATGATGTAGATTTAATATTAGATGCGACAGATAATTTTGAAACGCGTCTTCTCATTAATGATATTTCACAAAAGTATAATATTCCGTGGATATATGGTGGGTGCGTTGGAAGCTACGGAGTAACGTATACAATTTTACCAGGGAAAACACCGTGTTTTCGCTGTTTAATGGAGCATCCGGCGAGCGGAGCAACATGTGACACAGCTGGTATTATACAACCGGCAGTACAATTAGTAGTTGCGCATCAAACTACGGAAGCGCTGAAAATATTAGTAGAAGACTACGGAGCGCTTCGTGAAACGATGTTATCATTTGATCTTTGGAATAATCAACAGATGGCATTTAAAGTGAATAGGCAGAAAAAAGATACTTGTTTATCTTGCGGAAGGTTACGTACATATCCGAGTTTAACATTTGAAGCACAAACGAAAACAGAAGTGTTATGTGGGCGAAATACAGTGCAAATTCGTCCAGGTGTGCGGAAGAATTTTAATTTGGAAGAAATTAAAAAGCGCTTACAAAGAAGTGTAGAGATAAAGGCGACACCTTATTTATTGTCGTTTCCGGTAGAAGAATATCGTTTTGTTTTATTTACAGATGGCAGAGCTTTCATTCATGGGACGAATGATATAAATGTAGCGAAAAGTTTATATGCAAGATATATAGGTTGAACCTAAAGGAAATCCTTTAGGTTCAACGGAGAAAGGATTATGAATTTCTCGTATAATCTCCACTTTTTCCACCTGTTTTTTCAAGTAAGTACGTTTCGCCGATAATCATACTTTTATCGACAGCTTTACACATATCATACACAGTAAGAGCGGTAGCCGAAGCAGCTGTTAAAGCTTCCATTTCAACACCGGTGCTACCTTCTGTTTTAACTTTTACTTCAATGAGTAAACGATATTGTTCTTCTGATTGTTTCCAATCGAAAGAAACGTCAACACCTTTTAATAGTAAAGGATGGCACATTGGGATAATATCAGAAGTTCGTTTCGCAGCCATAATGCCTGCGATTTGCGCAACTGCTAATACGTCACCTTTCCCAATTTCATTGTGAGAGATTTTATCGTAAATTTCTTTCGTAACGACAATGCTAGAGCACGCAATTGCTGTTCGAACGGTTGCTTTTTTGTCACTTATATCAACCATCTTCGCGCGTCCTTGGTCATTAAAGTGTGTAAATGAAGACATGGAATTCCTCCTTGAAGTAATTTCTATTGAATATATAAAGTTTAATCGAGATAAAAAAAATTGCAAATATGAGGTGAGAAACGATGGTAGAAAAACGAATTCCAATTCAAGTTGCTGAGGCAGTAGAACGGGTAATGAAATATGCAAAGCATGGTGAAGTAGAAGAAATTTCTATTTCGAAAAGTTACGGGAGAATTCTCGGGGAAGATGTTGTCTCAGATCATGACGTTCCTCATTTTGATCGTTCCCCTTACGATGGTTTCGCCATTCGAGCAGAAGATACGAAAGAAGCAACTCAAGAGAATCCAGTTGAATTTGAAGTAATAGGAGAAATCGGGGCGGGTTCTGTTTTTACAGAAGAAGTAGGATCTTTTCAGGTGGTTCGTATTATGACAGGAGCAGCTATTCCAAAAGATTGCAATGCAGTCGTAATGCTAGAGCTGACAGAAGGGTTTGAGAAGAACGGGAAAATATATATGAAGTTAAAACGCCCTTTTAATAACGGTGACAATGTGTCATTTAAAGGAGAAGATATAAAACAAAATCAAGTTCTCGTTCAGAAAGGCGTTGCAATTAATCCAGGTGTTGCCGCCTTATTAGCAACGTTTGGATATAGTACTGTGAAAGTTGTAAAACAGCCTGTTGTCGGTATTGTAACGACAGGAAGTGAATTATTAGAAGTACATGAGCCGTTAGAACCGGGGAAAATTAGAAATAGTAACTCGTATATGATCGCAGCTCAAATTATGAAAGCTGGCGGGAAAGTTCGTTATTATGGTCAACTCCCGGATGAGTTAGATGCATGTTTTACAGCTGTTCAATCAGCGGTGGATGAGGTCGACATTTTAATTACAACAGGCGGTGTATCAGTAGGAGATTATGACTACTTACCAGCTATTTATGAAAGGTTACAGGCAAATGTACTCTTTAATAAGATAGCCATGAGGCCCGGAAGTGTAACGACAGTAGCTGAAGTTGATGGAAAGTTACTCTTTGGTTTATCAGGAAATCCGTCTGCTTGTTATGTAGGCTTTGAATTATTTGTGCATCCAATTATAAAAACGTATTTGTATGCGAAGGAACCTCACGTATATAGAGCGGATGCTATTTTACAAAAAGATTTTCCAAAGCCAAATCCATTTACTCGTTTCGTAAGAGCGAACGTAACAATTATGGACGGGGCGTTACAAGCGATGCCAGTTGGTTTAGATAAATCGAGTGCGGTATCTTCACTTGCAGATGCGAATGCTTTTATCGTGTTACCCGGAGGAACGAGAGGATTTGAGACCGGAATGAAAGTATCCGTATTATTGTTAGAGCACTCTGAGGGATGTGATTGGCCATGGGCAAAGCCCCTTCAATCTTACAAATAGTAGGATATCAAAATAGCGGGAAAACAACACTTGTTGAGAAAGTGGTGCATGCATTAGCTGAACGAAAAATGAAAGTTGCTACAATTAAACATCACGGGCACGGAGGGTTTCCAGAAGTAGCGCAAAAAGATAGCGAAAGACACCGTAAAGCTGGTGCTGTTGTAAGTAGTGTAGAAGGTGCTGGATTGCTTTCACTTTCTTCACTAAGAAAGAAATGGTCCTTGCAAGAAATTATTCGCTTATATGAGTTTTTTGAAGTGGATACAATTTTAATAGAAGGCTATAAAAAAGAGAATTACTCGAAAGTAGTGTTACTTCGTTCTGCGGAAGACATTGAGCTTTTACATAAAGTAGAAAATATAGTGGCGGTTATTACGTGGTATGATGTTCCGGCAAATATACGAGAAGAATATAAAGTATTTCATATAACAGAAGAAGAGTTGTACATAGACTGGTTTTTACAAACGGTTAGGAGTGCGAAATGATAAATACATATTATGAAGTAATTGATACAGAAATCTCGATTGAAGAAGTAACGAAGAAAGTAATTCGACGTGAATGCGGTGCTGTTACAACATTTATTGGAACGGTTAGAGAGTTTACGAAAGGGCGTCGTACATTATACTTAGAGTATGTTGCTTATAAGACGATGGCAGAAAAGATGCTAGAGAAAATTGGCTTGGAAGTGAAAGAGAAATGGCCAGGTACATACGTTGCGATTACACATCGCATCGGTACGTTGCAAATTTCTGATATAGCGGTTGTTGTTGCTGTTTCAACACCACACCGTAAAGCGGCTTATGAAGCGAACGAATATATTATGGAACGCATAAAACAAATTGTGCCGATTTGGAAAAAGGAGTTTTGGGAAGATGGTGATTCATGGATTGGTGATCAATTAGAAAAAACACCATATCCGGCGGGAGAGCCTGGGAAGGAGCTATAAGTATGATTAGAGTATTGTTATTTGCGCACTTGCAAGAAGAAGCAGGGACAAGTGAATTACAAATAGAGAAAGAAAATATTACGGTTGCACAGTTAAAAGATGTTGTTGCGAACGAATATAATGTACCAGTTTCAGAGCCAATTATGGTTGCGATTAATGAAGAATACGCAAATGAAGATGACAGGGTCCAATCTGGTGATGTTGTTGCACTAATTCCACCAGTGAGCGGTGGTTAATATTGGATTTATTAAAGCGACTTTCCTACATAGGGAAAGTCGTTTTTTTATGGCAGTTTTGAGAACACTAATCTATAGAACAAGGAGGGAACTATGAAAAAAATATGTGTAGTTATCACAATGCTATGTGTGGCCTTTTTCTCTTCTCCAAGCGATTCTTTCGCGAAAGAATCAAGAGAACAGCTTTTAGAGAGTGCATTATCAAATAGGTACTATTCAGTTATTAGACAAGTGACAGAAGATCAATATGAATGTGCTTCAGTTATAGATATAAAGCGTCTTGGCAAGAAAGATGAATTTGTTCCTAGATACGAAGTGAAGCTACAATTTCTTACATTTCAAGGAGCGCATAATCCGCCGAACGATAAAGTTACGCTTACTTTGGAAGATCATTTAGATCACGTAAAGATAAAGAAAGTGGAGCGAGAAAAGAATGTTTCTGACGTTATTGCAGAAAAAGTTTGTGAGCGGGAAAAAGAAAAAATAAAAGCTCACTCTAACGACTTAGAGTGATAATCTATGGCATTTAGTAAAGAAAGGTAATGAGTGATGGATATATTTTTAGCGATTTTACCAGCTATATTTTGGGGAAGTATTGTGCTATTTAACGTAAAACTGGGCGGGGGCCCGTATAGTCAAACGCTCGGAACAACGTTTGGAGCACTTATTTTCTCAATTGTTGTTTATATTTTTATGAAGCCAGTATTAACACCTACCGTTATCGGAGTTGGAGTTGTGTCAGGTTTATTTTGGGCGCTTGGTCAGGCAAATCAATTGAAAAGTATTGATTTAATGGGTGTTTCGAGGACGATGCCAATTTCAACAGGACTTCAATTAGTCGCGACGACTTTATTTGGCGTTATCGTATTTCATGAATGGTCCACGACAATATCGGTCGTCCTTGGGATTTTAGCGCTCGTTTGTATTATTATCGGTGTTATTTTAACATCGCTTCAAAGTGAAGAAGAAAAGAATGCAGAGCAAGCAGCAAACTTTAAAAGAGGTATCGTAATTTTATTAATTTCAACAGTCGGTTATTTAGTTTACGTAGTAGTAATTAGGTTATTTAACGTAGATGGCTGGTCGGCTTTGTTGCCACAAGCAGTTGGTATGGTGTTAGGTGGGATTTTGCTTACCTTTAAACATCATCCATTTAATAAATATGCAATTCGAAATATTATTCCAGGATTAATTTGGGCAGCTGGAAATATGTTTTTATTCATTTCACAGCCGCGTGTTGGAGTCGCAACAAGTTTCTCGCTATCGCAAATGGGAATTATTATTTCCACGCTTGGTGGGATCCTTATATTAGGTGAAAAGAAAACGAAACGTCAATTAACGGGTATCGTTGTCGGTATCGTTTTTATTATCGCAGCCGGAATTATGTTAGGTATAGCCAAAAGTTAAAGGAGGTATGGAAATGTATAGTGATTTAGCAGGGAAAGTTGTCGTTATTACAGGATCAGCAACTGGTCTCGGAAGAGCGATGGGAGTAAGGTTTGCTAAGGAAAAAGCGAAAGTGGTTATTAATTATCGCTCACGAGAATCAGAAGCGAATGATGTGTTAGAAGAAATTAAAAAGGTAGGCGGCGAAGCGATTGCTGTAAAAGGTGATGTAACCGTCGAATCAGATGTTGTGAATCTTATTCAATCTGCTGTGAAAGAGTTTGGTACGCTTGACGTTATGATTAATAATGCAGGGATAGAAAACGCGGTACCGTCGCATGAAATGCCGCTTGAAGATTGGAATAGGGTAATTAATACAAATTTAACAGGTGCTTTTTTAGGAAGTCGTGAAGCGATTAAATATTTTGTAGAACATGATATTAAAGGGTCTGTCATTAATATGTCTAGTGTTCATGAGAAAATTCCGTGGCCACTATTTGTGCACTATGCAGCAAGTAAGGGTGGCATTAAACTGATGACAGAAACGTTAGCGCTAGAATATGCGCCAAAAGGTATTCGAGTAAATAATATAGGACCAGGTGCAATTAATACGCCAATCAATTCAGAAAAGTTTGCTGATCCTAAAAAACGTGCTGACGTAGAAAGTATGATACCTATGGGCTATATTGGAAAACCTGAAGAAATCGCAGCAGTAGCAACTTGGCTTGCTTCATCAGAGGCGAGTTACGTAACGGGAATTACGCTATTTGCAGATGGTGGAATGACGTTATATCCATCGTTTCAAGCTGGGCGTGGGTAATATAAAAGGACGAAGAGATAAAACTCTTCGTCCTTTTTTTACAAAAAAAATAGCGGCCAGCTATTTTAAATTTAGTGATTAATTGTATCTTGAAGAAATTCTGTTGCTTGATGTTCAGTAACATTTTGTACGAGCGCGACTTCGCTGATCATCATTTTTCGTGCATTATCTAGCATTTGTTTTTCGCTCGCATTTAATGTTCTCTCTTTATTACGGCGAAGTAAATCCCGAACCACTTCTGCGCTATCTTGTAAATTGCCATTTTTCATTTTTTCCATATTCATTGTATATCTTTGTTTCCATGAGAGTGATGGGTCTGACTCCCCGTTTTGAAATTCAAGAAGTATATCATCTAACGTACCTCGATCAACGATATAACGAATACCTGATTTTTTTAATTGATCCATTGGAAGCATTACTTGCATATCTTTACTAATGATGCGTATCACACAATATTGACGTGAAGTACCTAATATTTCTTTCTCTTCAATTGCTTCGATGATTCCTGCACCGTGCATTGGATAAACGATTTTATCACCAATTTGAAACAAATCATCCACCTCCATATGTGGTAACCACTTTTAATGATAGCATACGTATGTAAAAATGTCAAATTTTATATAATAACATAACATTTATATTCGAGTCAATAAGATAAAGTGCTTTTTTTATGTTTTTTTTTGAACTTATTTATCCCGCATTAACGGGCGATAAGACCCCCATCTCAAAATTTAGAGAAAGCAAAGAAGTTAGGTGGGGGTCGGGCTGATTAAAGTTTCACTTTATAGTGATTTTTTTAGAAAAATAGTACAGGTGAGAAAGAAGGCATATCCACTTATTTTTAAGCATAAAATGTAAAAGCGCTAATACAATATACCTAAATCCGTTCTTTGCAAAGGAGGGAGAGAAGGTGGGGCGCACAATAAAAATTGATATTACAAATAAAGTTGTAGCTAAATTTAGACCAAATTATTTGGAATTATATACGAGTAAATTTATGATAGGTAAGTTTTATGTCTATACTGAAGATAAAAAATATGTGTTAGAAGACGGATATATATATGAGAATGGAAAGTTTTATCGCATCATAGATACGCACCGTGGCAATAATCAAGCGGCGGAGGGCTGCGATCTAGGATGGTGTTAACATGATTCGTGTGAAAGTGTTTGATGAAAGTCACGAAAAAGACTTAGAAGACGCTGTGAATGTGTTTTTGAAAAAGATTGATGATAGCAACTTTGTAGATATTAAGTATCAAGTTGGTGTTTCCATTAACGACGATGAAAACCAAATTTATTGTTTTTCAGCAATGATCGTTTATAAAGCATAAAAAAGAGCTGGCTCACCCAGCTCTTTTTTATGTTTTATGTTGGGACAACATGTGTCGGTAATACGTTCATAATAGATTGGGGTGTGCCTAATTTTTTTGTCGTTAAAAGAGGCTCCCCTGTTTCATGATTTTGAGCATCTTTACACATACCAAGGTGATAACGATCACCTAAAAATGGATCAATATAAAAACCGTTTTTGAATACTTTATCATTCGGATGTTTTTCATGATGAATATCAGAGCAGTTAATGCAATAGAACATAGCTTTCATCCCCTTTTTATTTTTGTTTGAAAAAAGTGAGTCGGTAGTCATTTCGCTCCTGAGGAAATGTTGAGGAGAAGAGAAATAACTACCTACTCAAATGGTGGGCATATTCCTTCTGATTTGTCATATCTCGCGTATTGTCCCTTGAGGGAAGGAGGAGAGACGAAGTACGCATGATATAAGTAAGGCGCTTCTCTCAAGATGAATGATGGAGTTTCATGTTGAGAGAAGTTTTTATTTTGTATTGCCTTTGTGAGTATATTATGAGGAAATGCTAAGAGGGTGTTTGTCCTGTTGAAAAAATGTTGAGAATTTCTCAACAGTAAAAGAATTAGCGTTGACATGAAACTAAAAGGTGTTATATTATCGAAGTATAACCAAAAGGTGTTATGTTATAACGCCGAGTAAAGGAGAATGAAGATGGAACAACAAAATACATTAAATGATATTAAACAAACAATCGTTTTTAACGCGTCTATTCAAAAGGTATGGAGTGTAGTATCAACTGCAGAAGGGATTGCGTCATGGTTTATGCCAAATGATTTTGTATTAGAGGTAGGACATGAATTTCATGTGCAATCACCATTTGGGCCATCACCATGTAAAGTGTTAGAAATTGATGAGCCAAACCATTTATCTTTCTCATGGGATACAGATGGCTGGGTTGTTTCATTTGATTTGAAAGACTTAGGAGATAACAAAACAGAATTTACGTTAATTCACGGCGGCTGGAAACATCCTGATGAAATTCTTCCGAAAGCAAATGCGAAGAGCTCTATTATTCGCGATAGAATGAGCGGTGGTTGGGTAGCGATTGTAAATGAAAAACTGAAAAAGGTTGTCGAAGGCTAAGTGTCCTCGTCAGCAGCGAAATATGATGTATTTCAAGCAATTGCTGATCCAACCCGCCGAGAAGTAATACGGTTATTAAGTGACAAAGAGTTACCGATTTCCAAAATAACGGATCATTTTCCGATGAGTCGTACTGCGGTTGTAAAGCACCTTCATATTCTTTCGGAAGCAAATTTAGTAAGTGGAAGAAAAAGCGGAAGAGAGAAGATATATCGTTTGCATCCAGAACCATTAGAAGAATTACAACAGTGGCTCTCATATTATGAACGTTTTTGGGATAATAAATTATCCATGCTGAAACATATTGTGGAGAATGAAGAATAAAAAAAGGATGACCAAAATGGTCATCCTTTTTATTGTTGCTCACTTGTTTGTGTAGCTGGCTTTAATAAAAGCCAACCGATAATTAATGTACATACTGCTAATACGAAAGTGCTCATATAAATAACGTGTACACTTGCAGCTAATGCGGATTGTGATTCAGTGGCTACACTTGCTGTAGTCCCGCCGTGTCCACCAGATACAAGATCAAGGTTTTTAATGCCGCGTGCATGAATCATCGTATTAAAGATTGTTCCAAAGATTGCAGCACCTAACGTTTGACTGAATGTATTAATAAATGTGTTTAAACCAACGGCTGTTCCGCGTGTATGAGCTGGTACGGCTGCTTGAATTGTTACCATGTAAATCGGTGTCACAAGCCCCATTCCTAAGCCGAATAATCCGACTGCTACATAAATAAGGAACGATGGTGAATTTGTTGATAGTGTAAATAATAAGAACGTAGCGACTGATAAAATGCTAGCTCCAAGTAAAATGATTTGTTTCGTTTTTAATTTGCCTACTAAGTTACCAGAGAAAATAGCGCCAAATGTCCACATAACAGGGATTGGCATTAAAATAAGTCCAGCTTCTGTAGCATTTTTCCCTAATACACCTTGGCTCCAAATTGGAAGGTACATTGTAATACTAATAATCATTGCGCCAGCAATAAGAGTTAATATATTTATCGTAGATAATGTACGGTTAGAGAAAAGTGCTAGCGGAATTAATGGTTCTGGAGATTTTTTCTCGATGAATAAGAAAATAATAAATGAAATAGCGGCAAAGATTAATAGGCCGATAATTGTCATGTCTCCCCAGTTTTGCTTACTGCTACCTGTTAATAATGCATATAGTAGAGCGATTGTACTTAATGAGAAGACTGTTGCACCAAGATAATCGATATGATGCTTAGCAGGTTTAATAGATTCTTTGTAGTAAATTGCAATCATTAAGCAAGCGATAATTCCGAATGGAACGTTTAGGAAGAAAATATAGCGCCAAGAAAGGGAATCAACTAAAAATCCACCTACTAACGGTCCGATAACACCGGATACACCCCAAACGGCACTCATCCAACCTTGTGCTTTCGCGCGGTCTTTCGCTTCGCTATATAAGTCTCCAATAATCGTCATTGTGATTGGCATAACAGCACCAGCACCGATACCTTGAAGCGCGCGGAAGAAGATTAATTGTTCCATCGATGTAACGATTCCGCAAAGTGCAGAACCGACTAAAAAGATTGTAGCTCCGATTAGTAAAACTTTTTTACGGCCAAATAAATCAGCGAGCTTTCCGTATATTGGAGTCGAAACAGCTGTTGCAAGCATATAAATTGCATATACCCAACTAACAAGTTCGACGCCTGACAAATCACTCGTTATACGAGGGATTGCTGTACTAACAATCGTTCCTTCTACCGCAGAAAGAAACGTCATTAACATTAAAGACATCATGACTTTTTTTCTCATTTGTTTTCCCCTTACCCTTTTTTAAATATTCAACAATATAAAATATAAAGGTACTAAGGTAAATAAAGCAACAAAAAAGCAATGGAAAGTTACATGGAGCAGATATTTGTCGCTTCTTGTCGGTAAGTCGATAAATTTGGGAAATCGCCGATATAAGTTGCAGAATCGCTGATAAATTTGGAAAATCGCCGATATAAGTTGCGGAATCGCTGATATATTTGTGGAATCGCTCATATAATTTCATGTACCTATAAAAAAAGAAACAGGAATCCCTGTTTCTTTTTTTAATACTGCATTTTCGCGTTTTCTCCAGCTGTCGTTCCGGCAATTCTACCAGTAACAAGGGCTGATGTAATATTATAGCCACCAGTATAACCATGAATATCAAGAACTTCTCCGCAGAAATATAAGCCGTTCGTAAATTTAGAAGACATTTCTTTCGGGTTAATTTCTTTCACGGATACACCGCCGCCAGTAACGAATGCTTTTTCAATTGACTGCGTACCATTTACATTCACAGTAAACTCTTTAAAGTCTTTCACAAGTGCACGAATCTTTTCGTGAGAAACTTGTCCAGCTTGTTCGCTGCCGTCAATTTCATTTTTTTCTAATAAGAATAGGAAGTAACGTTCAGGAACATAACCTTTTAAAACGTTTTTAATTCCTTTTTTCGGATCTTCTTTCATTTGTTTCAGCATGCGCTGAAATAGTTGCTCACTATTTTCCTCTGGCAATGCATCAATACTCATTTGTATTGTATTCGTTTTAAACTTTTTCAGTGCTTTCACGACGAATTGACTACAGCGAAGAGCAGCAGGACCAGATAGGCCAAAATGAGTGAAGAGCATGTCCATTTTGTGAGAAATGATAGCTTTTCCTTTCGGGTTTAATACGCTTAAGTTTATATCACGTAAAGCAAGACCTTGTAATGAGCGGTCACGTATAAACGGCTCGTTTGAAAGGATAGGTACTTCTGTTGGGAATAATTCTGTAATTGTATGACCCGCTTTTTCAGCCCAAGCATATCCGTCTCCAGTAGATCCGGTTTGAGGAACTGATTTTCCGCCAACAGCGATAACGACGTGATTTGTTTCTAACACTTCACCTGTTTGCAGTATAACTGCTTTCGTTTGACCATTTTCATATTCAATCGTTTCAACAGGCGTATTTGTACGAATTTTTACACCTAAGTCTTTTAATCGTGTTAAAAGTGCGTCTACAACAGATTGTGCTTTGTTTGACACAGGGAACATGCGACCGTGGTCTTCTTCTTTCAATTTAACACCAAGATTTTCGAAGAATGTAATAATATCTTCATTATTAAAAATAGAAAAAGCGCTGTATAAGAAGCGACCGTTTCCTGGTATATGTTTAACAATTTCATCAAGTGGTAGACGGTTTGTTACGTTACAGCGTCCGCCACCAGAAATTGCAAGTTTACGCCCAAGTTTATTTCCTTTATCAAGAAGTAAGACATTTGCGCCTTCTTCTGCAGCACCAATTGCAGCCATTAGCCCAGAAGGACCGCCGCCGATGACAATAACATCATAATGCATAATATATCGACCTCATTTTCTACATTTCCTGCCTAAAAGAATAGCATGTTTTCCCTTAAAAGAAAAATAGAGTGAAGTACTGCTTAATGAGAGAATTGTGGTACAATACAAAAGTTAGAGTTCAGCACTATCCTGCCATTTGTAGGCGATAAGACTAAAACCTCAAGATTTAGGAGAAGTAAATAGGGAGTCTGTTAGCCTGTAAATGCTCGAATGGTTCAACTAATAAGGAGTAGGAGAGAAGTCTCCAACTAATTATAGTTTCACTTTATGTAGATGTAGGAGGATTTTTGTATGTCCGATTCGAAATTTCTGCGCGGAACGCTTATTGTTACGCTAGGGACATTTTTAGTAAAGTTCTTAGGCATGATTTACGTCTTTCCGTTTCATGCATTAGTAGGAACAGAAGGCGGAACGCTCTATACATATGGATACATTCCATATACGATCTTTTTAAGTATCGCAACGGCAGGTGTGCCACTTGCTGTTTCAAAATTTGTTTCCAAATATAATGCGCTTGGCGATTATAAAACGAGCCGGAGAATGTTCCGCTCGGGAATGGTTATGATGATAGTAACAGGAGTTCTTTCGTTCCTAGTACTGTACATGACGGCGCCATTGTTTGCAGAAGCGATGCTTGGTAAACAAAGTATACACAATAATGTAGGAGAAGTTACGACGATTATTCGTCTTGTAAGTTTCGCACTTATTGTTGTACCAGCAGCGAGTTTAATTCGTGGTTATTTCCAAGGTCACCAGTCTATGGGACCAACTACCGTTTCACAAATTATTGAACAAATTATTCGTATCGTCTTTTTATTAGCAGGTAGTTTTATCGTTATTAAAGTACTTGGCGGTACAGTTGCAACAGCAGTTGGAGTAGCGACATTTGCTGCGTTCGTTTCAGCGGTTGGAGCACTCGGTGTGTTAATTTGGTACTGGTTAAAACGTAAAAAATATTTGGATCAATATCTAATTGAACAAACTGTACCAGAATCAACAGTAAGCACCGTTCAATTGTTTAAAGAGTTATTTGCATATGCGATTCCTTACGTTGTAATTGGGTTAACAATTCCTTTATATCAACAAATTGATACATTGACATTTAACTCAATTATGCAGGCGATTGGTCAAGGTGATATCGCAGAGCGAGCTCTCGGTATTTTCACAATGTGGACGCATAAGCTAATTATGATTCCTGTATCACTTGCAACAGCGTTTAGTTTAACGCTTGTACCAGCAATTACAAAATCATTTACTGAAAAACAATACCGTTATTTGAAATTACAAATTACACAAACATTCCAGGCGAATATGTTTTTAACATTGCCAGCAGTTGTCGGTATTTCTTCACTGGCATATCCAATTTATACTGCGTTTTACGATTCAGATCCACTAGGTGGACAAGTATTAATGTGGTATGCACCAGTTGCGTTGTTATTCGCTTTATTTACAGTAACAGCGGCAATCCTGCAAGGTATTAACCAGCAGAAGCATGCGATTATTGCGCTTATAATGGGCGTTATTTTGAAATTTGTATGTAACGTAATCTTTATTCGTTATTTCGGTACAGTAGGAGCAATTCTAGCAACAGCAGTTGGTTTCTTAGCTTCTGTTTGGTACACAAATCAACAAATTAAAAAATACGCACACTATTCATTCGGTGTTGTATATAAAAGAACATTCCAAATTGCAGTACTAACACTTATAATGGTCGTTGCTGTAAAACTATCACAATGGCTTCTATCCTTCATGATTTCGCCTGATGGCCGTATGGGTGCTCTTATAACAGTTGCAATTTGTGCAGGTATTGGCGGTCTTGTTTACGGATTGTTAGCAATCCGCACAGGAGTACTTGAAAGAGTATTTGGCGGAGAAGCATTAGATAAAATTCAACGTAAACTTGGTAGTAGATTTAAAATAAAGTTGAAATCAAGAGGGGCGTAATTACGTCCCCTTTTCTATGATAAATAAAGAAGGTGAAAAACGTGAGATTAGATAAATTATTAGCAAATATGGGATATGGAAGTAGAAAAGAAGTAAAGAAATTATTGAAAGACGGCGTTGTGAAAATTGATGGAACGCCAGTAAAAGATGCGAAAGTTCATGTAAATGTAGAAGAGCAAGAAGTTATGATTCACGGTGAAGTTGTGGAATACAAAGAATTTGTTTACTTAATGATGCATAAACCACAAGGTGTTATTTCAGCGACGGAAGATGATAATCATGAAACAGTAATAGATTTATTAGAATTAGAAGATGCAATCTTTGATCCGTTCCCAGTTGGACGACTTGATATCGATACGGAAGGTTTCTTATTGATAACAAATGATGGGAAGTTATCACATCAATTATTATCTCCGAAAAAGCATGTGCCGAAAAAATATTATGCACACGTTGCAGGAGTAGTAACAGAAGAGGATGTAAAAGAGTTTGCTAAAGGTGTTATTTTAGATGATGGCTATGAAACAAAGCCAGGTGCACTTACAATATTGAAAAGCGATGATATTTCTGAAATTGAGCTTGTGATTACGGAAGGGAAATTCCATCAAGTGAAACGTATGTTTGAAGCGGTAGGGAAAAAAGTAGTCTACCTAAAGAGAACAGAGATGGGTCCGTTAGTATTAGATGAAGAACTAGAACTTGGACAATACCGAGAGCTAACAGATGAAGAAGTAGAAATGTTAAAAACATATCAAGTAGATACTGAAAAGTAGTACCTTTATAGGCGCAGAAAAGACCCCTTTCTAATTATTAGAAAGGGGTATGTATTTATTTACATACAATTATTTTTCATTATGAGGTCATTCTCACTTTCTTTCCTGTTGTTGTCCACTTACCGCGGCAAGGGCTATACACGAGTTCATTAAACTGCAACACATTTAGATCACGTTGTATCGTTCGCGGTGTGATCCCGAACTCATCTACAAGGTCTTTCGTCGTTACCGTTCCGTTTTCATTGATGTACATATAAATTGATTTAATGCGTGTTAGCATACGAGTAGTTGTAGGTTTCAAGAGAAAACCACTCCTCTACTAGTTTTTTTGACCCCATTCAGGAAAGAAGGTCGTTACTACCATTGTACTCTACATGATAAAATTCATGCTTTAATCTACTTAAATTTTACAGAAATTTAACAAATATTCATATAGAAAAATATTGGTAGTTGACATTGTATATATGGTCAGTCAACTAACACATAAAATTCTACGTAAAACGCCAAATTCCTGCAAATTTTTTTGGAAAAATAAAAGAAAAACTAATAAGAAATATCTGAAATATTACAATTGTTCGGTATTTAGTTTTCGTGTATGGCATAAGAGATTTCGGTTTGTTATGATGGAAGAAACAATATAGTGAAGGATGGATGCGTGATGTCAGCAATTAATTGGACAGAAGAAGTTGCGAAACGAAAAGATGATTTAATTCGTGATACACAACAATTTTTACAAATTAAAAGTGTATGGGAAGAAGAATCGGCGAAAGAGGGCGCACCATTCGGTGAAGGTGTAGAAAAAGCTTTATCTTTCATGTTACATAAAGGAGAAACTGAAGGTTTTGCTTCTAAAAATTTAGAAGGATATGCAGGTCATCTTGAAATGGGACAAGGAGAAGAGTTAGTAGGCATTCTTTGTCACGTTGATGTTGTACCAGAAGGAGATGGCTGGACGACTCCTGCATATAGTGCGGATATTCGCGATGGAAAGATTTTTGCACGTGGTGCAATTGACGATAAAGGCCCAACGATGGCAGCATATTATGCGATGAAAATTGTGAAAGAATTAGGCTTACCTCTTTCCAAACGTGTTCGTATGATTATAGGAACAGATGAGGAAAGTAATTGGAAATGTGTAGATCACTACTTTAAAAATGAAGAAATGCCAACAATCGGTTTTGCACCAGATGCAGACTTTCCAATTATTAATGCAGAAAAAGGAATTTCTGATATACAAGTTGTGCAAAATGGTAGTAAAGAGAAAAAAGGTACATATGAACTTGTTTCATTTGATTCAGGGCGCCGTTTAAATATGGTTCCTGATTTTGCAGAAGCGGTTATTACAGGAGAAGATGTAAATGCACTTACAGTAGCATATGAAGAGTATTTACAAACTGCTAAAAAAATAGGGAAATCGACTATAGAAGGAAATGCAGTGACGTTGCAAATAGAAGGAATTTCAGCGCACGGATCTACTCCTGAAAAAGGAGAAAATGCAGGTTTATTATTAGCAAACTTCTTAACTACAGTTTCACTTGATGGAAAAGCAACTGCATTTGCGACATTTGCAACAGAAACATTTACTGGTGATATTTTTGGTGAAAAAGCTACTATTGCTTATAAAGATGAAATTAGCGGTCCGTTAACAGTGAATGTCGGTCGCATTTCTTATACGAAAGAAAACGGTGGTAACTTAGGGCTAAACGTACGTTACCCA
This sequence comes from Bacillus sp. FSL W8-0770, assembly GCF_038008705.1. NCBI lineage: Bacteria > Bacillati > Bacillota > Bacilli > Caryophanales > Bacillaceae > Bacillus > Bacillus sp. FSL W8-0770. The sequence continues at coordinate 4,476,875 of NZ_JBBOZR010000001.1, read as the reverse complement.
GTTACAACTAACTTTGAAGAAACAATTGTGAAGTTGAAAGAATATGTTGGTACGCATGGTTTTGAAGTGGCTGACTATTCTAATTCTCGCCCACATCACGTCGATAAAGATCACGTATTAATCCGTACGTTACAACGTGTGTATGAAGAACAAACAGGTGAAAAAGCAGAACTATTAGCAATCGGCGGCGGTACTTATGCTCGTTCATTAAAAGCTGGTGTGGCATTTGGCCCGCTATTCCCTGGAAAAGAAGAACTTGCACATCAAAAAGATGAGTATATCGAAATTGAAGACTTATTAAAAGCAACAGCAATTTACGCACAAGCAATTCATGAATTAGCGAAGTAATGGATATATAAATAATGTCCGCTCTCTATTTTGGAGAGCGGCTTCTTTTTACCTGAATGAGATAAGAAAGAAAAGCAACAATAGAAAGAAGGAGAAGATGTACATGGAACTGCATTATTTTGTCGCAATTACGTTACCGAATCATATAAAAGAAATGCTGTATAACTATAAAAAGGACATGCAAGAGGAATTACAATTTCGTTCATGGGTACATAAAGAAGACTATCATATTACCCTTTCATTTTTAGGGAGTGCAACGGAGGAACAATTAGAGGGAATAAAGAATGGATTACAAACAGTTGCAGAAACAAAAGAACTATCGTTCACGTTACAAGGTTTTTCAACGTTTGGTAGGGAAGATCAGCCCCGTATTTTTTGGGCGAAGGTAAGTGAGAATCACGATTTGTTTCAGTTGCAAAAGCAAGTACATGCCATTTGTGAAGAAAATGGATTTTCTCTAGAAATACGCCCGTATCACCCGCATATTACCGTTGCTCGTAAATGGATAGGAGAAGAAAAGTTTCGTTTAGAAAGTATAAAAGAAGTGCCTGAAATATCATTTCAAGCAGATACAATTACTTTATACGAATCCCACGTGAAAGAAACCCCGAAGTATAAATCGATTGCTGAAATAAAATTACAAAAATAGAATGTTGAAAACGTTTTTTATGCAGGTGAATATACTATAGAGAAGAATGGAGTTACTGTATAGAGTCTTGTTGATAAGAAAAGCCTTATCATTTGCAGATCATTTTATCTCGCCTAATTGGTGAAGGCTAATAATAAGTGAGGATGGAAAAATTTTCTCGCTCATTAAAGTTTCACTTTATTTTAACTTTGAGAATGATGGTGATTTTTTTATGTTGAAAGTAAAACGTCCATTTGATGCCTATTTAGATGAAATGAATAAAATTACAATTTTGCTCCCACATGCGTATGGAACAAGTCGGACATTTCGTTTGCAAGAAGGAAGTAATGTGAAAGATTTACCGATTACTCATACTATTGCGCTTCCAGATGCAACGAAGTATGAGTGCTTTATAGAAGAGCCGCTAGATGTGGGGAAGTATTATACAGTACGAGATGAACGGAATGAAGAAACTGATTTACAAATAGGTGCTGTTATTCGAACAAAAATTTTCGATGAAAAGTATTATTACGAAGGTACAGATTTAGGTGCTGTGTATCAAAAACAAGAAACGACATTTAAAGTATGGGCTCCAACTGCAAGGCTTGCGAAAGTAAGAATTTATAAGAGCGATAAAGAATATACCGATCATGAAATGTACAGGGGAGAAAACGGAGTTTGGATTCAAACATTACAAGGTGATTTAGACGGAGCACGCTATACATTTCTTGTTTGTATTAATTTAATATGGAACGAAGCGGTGGATCCTTACGCAAAGTCAGTGACTGTAAATGGAAAGTATGGCATTGTTATCGATTTAGAAAAGACGACTGTAACGAAACGAGAGCAATTACCACCATTACAAGCAATGACAGATGCCATATTGTATGAATTGCATATTCGTGATGCTACTATTCATCCGAACAGTGGAGTGGGTAAAAAAGGGACGTATAAAGGGCTAATGGAAGAAGGAACAACAGGACGAAATGGGACATTGACAGGTTTGTCTCATATAAAAGATTTAGGCGTTACGCATGTTGAATTATTGCCTTTATATTGTTTCGGTGGTGTGGATGAGGCGAATTCTTCTTCTGCCTATAATTGGGGGTACAATCCATTATATTACAATGCACCAACAGGATATTATGCTACAAACCCCTCTGATCCGTATAACAGGATAGTTGAGTGCAAACAACTAATTGAAACATTTCATGAACAAGGTATTAGGGTGATTATAGATGTTGTATATAATCATGTTTATGAAAGAGAGCTATCATCATTTGAGAAGCTTGTTCCAGGATATTATTTTCGTCATGGTGAAGATGGTATGCCTTCTAATGGGACGGGAGTCGGAAATGATATAGCGTCTGAACGGAAAATGATGAGGAAATTCATTGTAGAGTCTATTTTATATTGGCTTACTGAATACAATGTCGATGGATTCCGATTCGACTTAATGGGAATTTTAGATATTGATACAATGAATATGATAGAGAAAGAAGTGCGAAACATAAAACGAGATGCTTTGTTATTAGGAGAAGGATGGGATTTACAAACACCGCTTCCTCTTGAGGAAAAAGCAACGTTAAATAATGCGAAGAAAATGCCACATATCGCACAGTTTAATGATCAATTTCGTGATGGGATAAAAGGGAGTACATTTCATATAAATAAGCGTGGTTTTGCATTTGGTGGGCATGTAGACTGTAATCATTTGCAGTATATTGCAGCAGGAAGTCTTTTAAGTATGAAAGAAACAGGGTTGTTTTTAGAGCCGGCGCAAAGCATTAACTATGTAGAATGTCATGATAATATGACGATGTGGGATAAACTAGTGCGCAGTAATGAAGAATCAGAAACGATTTTGAAAAAACGTCACCTATTAGCGAGCGCAATGGTTATTCTTTCACAAGGCATTCCTTTCTTACACGCAGGGCAAGAGTTTTATCGTACGAAGAAAGGAAATGAAAATAGTTATAATGCAAATGATGAGATCAATCAATTAGATTGGGATCAAAAAGAGAAAGAGATAGAAACCGTTAACTATATAAAAGGTTTAATTGCGATTCGTAAAGAGCATGGGGCATTCCGATTACAAAATGCAGACCTTATAAAAAAACATATGACTTTTTTACAAACATCTACAGAAGTACTTGCATATCACCTAGAGCATGCAGAATCGTTTGGGCCGTGGAAAGAGATTATCGTCTTATTTAATAGCGGTTTAGAAGCTAAAACTGTGCAACTTCCGAAAGAAGCAACGTGGCATGTGTTAGTAAACGAAAACGAAGCGAAAATAGAGCCAATTTCTTCATTTAGAGGAAAGGAACTTAGGCTCGCTCCAATTAGCACGTATATATTGACGATAATGTGACAAATCGCTACTTGACGATGAGAATGTAATAAATGTAGAATTGACAAAGGTGACGATTTTGATAAGTTGTCATTCTATGACAGGTTTTGTAAAATAAAATAGAGGATTTTTGGCTTAGGCTAATTTTTCTTTTCATTTACAGTAAAATATATGAATCCACAACATGTGTAGAAATGTTGCGGTTTTTCTTTTCATAACTATAAAAGATAAGGATTTGTTAACGGGTAATGAATATGGAATGGTTGGAACAATTATTAGGAAAAGAGTGGAGTCTTGTACCGGCTGGTGGAGTAACGGGCGATGCATATATTGCGCAAAACGGACAACAGAAGTTATTTTTAAAGCGGAATACATCGCCCTTTTTAGCGGTATTGTCAGCAGAAGGAATTGTTCCAAAATTACTTTGGACAAGAAGGGTAACGAATGGTGATGTAATTTCTGCTCAAAAATGGCTTCCGGGACAGAAGCTAGAGCCAGAGGATATGAAACTAGAACGTGTTGCGAAACTTTTGAAGAAAATACACTCCTCTAAAGCGCTTGTACAGATGATTCAAAGACTTGGGAAGCAGCCGCTTCACGCACAAGAGTTATTACAACAACTGCAACTCGTTTTAAGAGGAGATATAAGGGATGATGAAACAATTCAGCAAGGCCTTCAATATTTAATGGATTCATTAAAAGCTATTGAATACAATGAATTCGTTGTATGCCATTGTGATGTAAACCATAACAACTGGCTATTGTCGGATGAAGATGAATTGTTTTTAATTGATTGGGATGGAGCTGTAATTGCTGACCCAGCTCTAGACCTCGGTATGTTATTATATTGGTACATTCCGCGCCAGGAGTGGAGTGAGTGGCTCGGTTATTATGATATTGAAATGGATGAATCGCTGCTTAGGCGTATGAGATGGTATGTGATAGCACAAACGATTTTGTCTATTCAATGGCATACAACAAAAAAACAGCAAGCAGAAGCTGAATATTGGCATCAATATTTACAGCAACTACTTGCTTCAGAATAATACTTAAGAAAAATTGTCCATTCCAGCAATCCACTGAGTGAGTTGTTCTTGATTATTGGAAATATGGTTGTCCAAATTAGAGGAAGATTTACCCGATTGACTATAAGAATATACATCGTTTAGCATTGTTTTAGCGTCACTACTTATATTATCGTTTGCGAGTAACGATTGAATGAGGCGCTCTAATTGCTCGCATTCTGAAACTGTCCCGCAGCAATCACTTTGGTGGTTGACTAAAATATCTTTCAGCACTTCTAATTGATGTTGTTGATTAATTGGCATGAACGGATCATCCTTTCGATTGTTTTTCTCTTCAAATGTAAGAGAAAAAGCTGTTTCGTCATGGAATGTTTAATGCTGTATGTAGTTTTTATCAAAATGGTACATCTTATACTTGAAAGAAACGGACCGAGTGCTCGTACGTACTTGGTTTTTTGTTTGGTAGATTGATTAAAAAAAGAAAGAAGGAATTATTCCTTTAAAATAGTTTTGTAAAGAGAGGGAGACATCTATGCGTTTAAGACATAAACCATATGCAATGGATCGAATTAACGAGTATTCACATATCGTAATCGGAAACCCAGAGGAGCGCGCTGGTAACTGGAAAGAAGTATTTGGAAATGAACAACCAATTCATATTGAAGTAGGTACAGGTCGTGGCCGCTTTATGTATGATATGGCAAAAGCGAATCCACATATTAATTATATTGGAATTGAAAAATTCACAAGTGTTGTTGTAGATGCACTTGATAAATTAATTGAAGAAGAAGTGCCGAACTTAAAGTTAATTAATAAAGATGCTGAAGATTTAACAGTTTTCTTTGCAAAAGGTGAGATTGATCGCGTTTATTTAAACTTCTCAGATCCATGGCCAAAGAAGCGTCATACGAAGCGTCGTTTAACGTATAAAACGTTTTTACGTAATTACGAAGAAGTGTTAGTAGAAGGTGGAGAAATTCATTTCAAAACAGATAACCAAGGTTTATTTGAATATTCTCTTATGAGTATGGCTGAGTATGGTATGTTACTAACTTACTTAAGCTTAGATCTTCATAACAGCGACTTTGAAGGTAACATCATGACTGAATACGAAGAGAAATTCTCTAGTAAAGGTCATCGTATTTACCGAGTTGAAGCAAAATATCGTACAGAGCCTATGCAGTAATGCATAGGTTTTTTATATCTAAAATAATCAGAATTTTATGTTAAGATTAATTGAAAGGGGGATGTGTAATGGAACAGTTACAAATTGGAGATATAAAAGTAACGTGGTTAAAAGGCGGAAATACACATTTAGATGGAGGGGCAATGTTTGGTGTTGTGCCGAAAGTACTTTGGTCACGTAAATATAAACATAATGACACAAATCATATTTACTTACGAACAGATCCGTTACTTTTACAAACGAAAGATGGAAATATGCTCATTGATTCAGGAATAGGAAACGGTAAATTGAATGAGAAGATGAAGCGGAATCAAGGTGTAACAGAAGAATCATCGGTTTATGAATCATTAGAAAAACTAGGATTAAAGCCAGAAGATATTCACTATGTTTTAATGACGCACCTTCATTTTGATCATGCATCTGGTTTAACAAAATGGGAAGGTGATCACCTTGTACCAGCGTTTCCGAACGCGAAAGTTTACGTAAGTGAAACAGAGTGGAATGAAATGAGGAACCCAAATATTAGATCCCGTAATACATATTGGAAGGAAAATTGGGAGCCGATTGTAGATCAAGTTGTTACGTTCCAGCAAGAAATAGAAATTACAGATGAAATAAAAATGGTGCATACAGGTGGTCATAGTGATGGACATGCAGTTATTGCTTTAGAAAGCCATGGGGAAACGATGCTTCATTTAGCAGACCTATTACCGACGCACGCACATCAAAATGTATTATGGGTAATGGCATACGACGATTATCCGATGACCTCGATTGAAAATAAACAAAAGTGGATGAAGTATGGTGCTGAAAAAGAGGCATGGTTTACGTTTTACCATGACGCATATTATCGCGCTGTGAAGTGGAATGAGGAAGGGCATATCGTAGAAAAAGTAGAACGGAAAACGAGTATAGAAGCATAAAAATAGGAGGTTGTTCCATCATATTTATTGGAGCAGCCTCTTTTTTATTGTCGGGTTTTGTCGGTAAGTCGATATATTTAAACAAACGCTGATATAATTGGGAAATCGCTGATATAAATTGAGTTGCGCCGATATAATTGGGAAATCGCTGATATAAATTGAGCTGCGCCGATATAATTGGGAAATCGCTGATATAAATTGAGTTGCGCCGATATAATTGGGAAATCGCTGATATAAATTGAGTTGCGCCGATATAATTGGGAAATCGCTGATATAAATTGAGCTGCGCCGATATATTCGGAAAATCGCTGATATAATTTTAATCAATACCCGCAATTTCAAAAAAATAAGAGGTTCACCTAATGGGAACCCTCCTTTTTATGCTGCTATAACCTCTAAAACAGTACCTGTTTTAGCATCAACTAAAAATTCAAATCGTTCTTGTATATCATTTAACATTGTTGTAAGACCGCCGCGATAAACTTCATATGCGACATCATATTTTTCAAATGTCTCTGGAACCATATGTACCCAAGAGCCAGTAATTTCACCTTTATGACTTAATGCTTGTTTCACCATTTTCAATGCTTTTTCTGAAGAAATATGGGATTGTTCTTGTACTTTGTTTGCAACGAGATAACCAGCTGCGAACCCAACGCCAAGACCTGCTACTAAACCTTTCCAGCTCATATATTCACCTCAATTCTATAAAATAAAAATAGTGTACCGATAATAATTATAAAGCAAATACAGCTAAAAAAGAAGAAACTAGAAACATTTCGAAAATTTCGTTACAATAAAAGGGGTATTCTACTAAGGTTTGAAAGAAGGGGACTTCGTGAATAAAGAGACATTACAATTATTTCGTACGTTAACAGAATTACAAGGTGCATCAGGTTTTGAACATAATGTACGCCGTTTTATGAAACAAGAATTAAGCAAATATGCGGATGAAATTGTACAAGACGGTTTAGGGAGCGTATTTGGTCTGAAAAAAGGGGACGAAACTGGCCCGCGTGTTCTTGTAGCAGGTCATATGGATGAAGTAGGTTTCATGATTACGCAAATTACGAAAAACGGAATGCTTCGTTTTCAAACGTTAGGCGGATGGTGGAGTCAAGTTCTATTAGCACAGCGTGTACAAGTTATGACGAAGAATGGTCCTGTTATTGGGGTTGTTGGTTCTATTCCTCCTCATTTATTAAGTGACGCGCAACGTGCAAAACCGATGGATATAAAAAATATGTTAATTGATATAGGTGCAGATAGTTATGAAGATGCGATTGAAATTGGTGTAAAACCAGGACAACAAATCGTGCCGATTTGCCCATTCACGCCGATGGCAAACGAAAAGAAAATTATGGCGAAAGCTTGGGACAACCGTTACGGATGTGGCCTTGCAATCGAATTGTTAAAAGAATTAAAAGATGAAACATTACCAAACACATTATACTCTGGTGCTACTGTACAAGAAGAAGTAGGTCTCCGCGGAGCGCAAACAGCTGCAAATATGATTCAACCAGACATTTTTTATGCGCTTGATGCAAGTCCAGCAAACGATGCATCTGGTGACAAAACGCAGTTCGGTCAATTAGGAAAAGGTGCTCTTCTTCGTATTTATGATCGCACGATGGTAACACATAGAGGGATGCGCGAATTCATTTTAGATACAGCAGAAACAAACAACATTCCGTACCAATACTTTATTTCACAAGGTGGTACAGATGCGGGCCGTGTACATACAAGTAACTCTGGTATCCCATCAGCAGTAATTGGTGTTTGTGCACGCTATATTCATACACATGCTTCAATTTTACATGTTGATGATTATGCAGCGGCGAAAGAATTAATTACGAAGCTTGTAAGAACAACAGATAAAACGACGTTAGAGACAATTAAGAATAACGCGTAGAAGAAAGGGCTAAAAGCTCTTTCTTTTTTTAGGTAGGAGAGATGACCCAGCGGTGTGTGGTGGCGGTCAGTGCCTAATGGATGCTCGAATGATGTGTGAAGACCGCGCGTAGGAAGAAAGAGGAAGCCTGTTTTTGTGTCTAGGACCAGTAATATTGTGGAAAGCCACCTTCTTTTATAGGTAGAAGGGATTCCCTGGTGGTATGTGATAGTGGTTGGTACTTAATTCGTGCCGAAGCGGATATTAGAATAGAATGAAGAATTTTTATAGAGGTGAACGAAATGAAAGTAGTAGTTGGATCAAAGAATAAAACGAAGGTTGGCGCTGTGGAGAAGGTTTGGAAAGATGCTGAAATTACATCTCTTTCTGTTCCGTCAGGAGTATCAGCTCAGCCTTTCTCAGATGAAGAGACGATGCAAGGAGCGATTAATAGAGCGAAGCGAGCGCTAGAGGAAGGAGAAGCTCCAATTGGTATTGGGCTAGAAGGCGGCGTAATGAAAACGGAGCACGGTTTATTTATGTGTAACTGGGGCGCGCTAGCAACAAGTGATGGGAAAGTATTTGTGGCCGGAGGAGCGCGTATTACATTACCAGACGATTTTTTAGCACCTCTTGAAGATGGTAAGGAATTAAGCGAAGTGATGGAAGAGTTTGTGCAGCGAAAAGATATTCGTAGTCACGAAGGTGCGATCGGTATTTTTACAGAGGATTATGTCGATCGTACGGAATTATTTGTACACGTTGTTAAGTTGTTAGTTGGGCAATATAAGTATGACAAAAAGCAAGCATAAACCTTGCACCATGCGCGATGTATGGTAGTATAAAAGAAAGATTATAACATGAAAAATGCACTCGTTAGAGGAGGAAATATAGATGAAGTCATTAGAAAGCATGGAGCAATTCCAACAGTTAAAAAATGAAGAGAATGTAGTCTTTATGTTCTCAGCAGAATGGTGCCCAGACTGCCGCTTTGTAGATCCATTTATGCCAGAAGTAGAAGAGAAATATAGTGATTTCTCATTTTACTATGTAGATCGCGATGAGTTTATTGATCTATGTGTAAAATTAGACGTATTTGGCATTCCGAGCTTTGTAGCGTACAATAAAGGTGAAGAAACTGGTCGCTATGTAAACAAAGATCGTAAAACACAAGAACAAATCGAAGAGTTCATTGAAGGTTTAAAATAAGGCAATTTGCCAATTGAATTGTAAAACAACCTCTACCTTCGCGGGGGAGGTTATTTTTTTGGAAGGGAGGAAAAAAGAGATGAAGATGACAAGTAAAAAGATGAAAGATGAGTTAATAAAGAAATTATCTCGCCCAGAATGGGACTTTCAGTATGATAGTGAGAAAGAAGTTTTACGTATTGAACAAAAAGACTCCAAAAAAGGTATTAACGTATCGCTTCCAGGAGTTGTGGCAAAATGGGAAGTGAACAAAGAAAAGGCAATTGAAGAAGTTGCTTATTACGTACAAGAAGCGCTAATTGCGATGCATAAAGAAGAAAATAGCGGAGCGAAAATTTTACCTGTTATTCGCTCTACTTCTTTCCCGAAACAAGCAGAAGAAGGAAATCCGTTTATTATGACGGATCATACGGCGGAAACACGTATTTACTATGCGTTAGATTCGAATAAAACGTATCGACTAATTGATGAGCGTCTATTACAAAAATTAGAACTTACAGAACAGCAAGTGCGTGAAATGGCATTATTCAACGCACGCTCATTAGGTTATGAATTTAAACAAGACACAGTAGCGGGTAATACATTCTACTTTTTAAACACAAATGATGGGTATGACGCGACTCGTATTTTAAACGAATCGTTACTACAATCGATGCGTGAAAAGATTTCTGGTGACATGGTTGTTGCTGTTCCTCACCAAGATGTATTAATTATTGCTGATATCGTCAACGAAATCGGTTATGATATTATTGCACAAATGACAATGAAATTTTTTGCCGAAGGGCATGTTCCGATTACATCACTTTCATTCGTATATGAAGATGGAGAATTTGAACCAATCTTTATTTTAGCGAAAAATCGGAAGAAGACAGATGGAAAAGAGAAAGGATGAACGAAGTGAACGTTTTTTACAACCTTGAAGGAATTGGTGACACTTTAATTGTTGCCTTACAAGATATTACTTTAGAGAACCGTACTTTTGATCGCAAAGGAGATGTTGCACGCGTATACGATCGTGAAAGCAACGAGACAGCAGGATTCAACATCTTTAATGCATCTTCTTACTTAGAAGTAAAAGAAACAGGCAACCTTACATTAACGAAAGAGCTTGTAGAGAAAATCAACGAAATTTTAGCGAAGAACGGCTTTGAAGAAACAGTAGAAGCAGATCTTTCTCCGAAATTTGTTGTAGGCTATGTAGCTGAAAAAGAGAAACATCCAAATGCTGATAAGCTAAACATTTGTAAAGTAGAAATCGGTACAGAAACATTACAAATCGTATGTGGCGCACCAAACGTTGATGCAGGACAAAAAGTTGTCGTTGCAAAAATTGGTGCTGTAATGCCAAGTGGTATGTTAATTAAACCAGCAGAACTTCGCGGTGTTCCTTCTTCTGGAATGATCTGCTCTGCACGTGAATTAGAGCTTCCAGACGCTCCACAAGAGAAAGGTATTCTTGTATTAGAAGATAGCTTTGAAGTTGGACAAGAGTTCAAATTTTAATTGATATAAGAAAAGAGAGGTTGTCCTTTTGGACAGCCTCTCTTTTTTTACATTCATTGTTGGTAATTCGAAATTTCATGTTGAATCGTTGATATATTGAGAGTAGTGATAGATATATTCAAAAAATTGTTAATATGATAAGGATGTCACCTTTTTTCTTAAAATCTATATTGTATTTTATAAACAAACTAGTTAAAATTTAGAAAAGTAGAAGGGGATAGAAGTATGAAACAGCAACCAAAAATCGCAGAACTTCTAAAACGAATTGAAACTTCAAAACAGCAAGATATTGAGCTAGGTACTTATGAAATATATGTGTTTAGTGAAAGTGAATTAGAAAAAGGACAAATCGGTTACCGATACGATAAACATAAAAATTCATTAATAAGTGAAGAAAACGGAAAGTGGCAAGAAGGATGGATTACAATTGGATATGAAACGGATATGGGCGATCCAGTTTTCGTAAATATAGATGATGACGCTTATCCGGTTTATACTGCAGAACGTGGTACAGAAAAATGGCAGCCAGTTTATATTGGAAATATGGATGAGATTATAGGGCAGTTATAAGAAAAACTTTGAATCCGGTGCAAAGTGATGGGAGAGAAGTATGAAGTATATAAAAATAATGAGCATGATTGCATTCATTGGAATATATATGGCCGGTTGTTCACAAGAGCAGCCGAAAAAAGAAACTACATCTTCTATACAAGAGAAGAACAAAGATACCAAAGAAGACGCACCAGTAGAAAAACAGCAAGAACAAGAAAAAAACGAAGAATTGCAAGCAATTCAAACGAATGAGCAAGTAGAACATAAGCAAGAGGAAGTATCGCCTGAGGAAAAGAAAGAAGAAACTACGCCAGTGCAGCCAACTGAGCAACCAGTGCAAAATAATGAACAAAAAGTAGAGAGTAATGAAAAACAAGGAAAGTTTCTCGTTGTTATTGATCCAGGGCATCAACAAAAAGCGAATTTAAATTTAGAGCCGATTGGGCCAGGGGCAGCGACGCAAAAATATAAAGTGACAGATGGTACAACTGGTGTTGTGACGAAAAAAAGAGAGGCTGTACTTGTATTAGAAATGGCTTTTTTATTAAAAGAAAAGCTTGAAGCAAAAGGGATACAAGTATTAATGACGAGAACATCACAAGACGTTGATATAAGTAATAAAGAAAGGGCGACATTCGCAAATAATCATAAGGCTAATTTATTTTTACGTCTTCATGCAGATGGTTCTGAAAATCCAAACCAAAGTGGATTCGCTGTATTGACGCCGGCAGAAGGAAGTCCATATACGAAAGAGATTTATGCGGAAAGTCTTCAAATCTCTCAAATGATTGTAAATAAAATGAGGGAGAACCAGCAAGTAAAAGTAAATGGAATTAAATTTCGGGATGATCTTTCTGGATTTAATTGGGCAAAGGTTCCTGGTGTACTATTAGAACTTGGGTTTATGTCAAATCCTGAAGAAGATAAAAAATTATCTGACTCGCAGTATGTAAATTCCTTGTTGCAAAGTGTAACAGATAGTGTAGATGCATATCGGAAGAGTAAAGCTTAAACGCAGTCTTACATGTAAGGCTGCGTTTTTCCATATGAAAACACTCGTAAATTAGAATATTATGGATAAATATGACATGCTTAATTTTACCTGCACTTTTTGCCGAATGCTGATACAATAAAGGATGTTACTATTTAGTAGAAAGAGTGGTAAGCATGTTAGATTGGATGAAAAAGCTGTTTAACAAAGAGGAAGAACAAACAGCGATGAATAAAGAAGTACCAAAGCAAGTTGAAAGTCAGCCGAAAATTCCTCGTGTAAACCACTACACTGAAGCAAGAGAAGCACAAATGGCAAGTAGGAATGCAGGTAAATGCCGTTTTCCATTAGTACCGGATAATGGGTTCGATGAAGAGGATGTTATAGAAGCAGGGCATTTTGAAGAACAACCTGTTCAAGCTGTAACATATGAGAATCAGCCTATTCAAAGAGGAATCAAAGTGGAAAGAAGCAGACGACAGTATGTGGAGAAGGTAGTTTCTACATATGAAGAGCCGGAAATGCAATATGAACCGAATCGAGAGCCTGTCGTAAAGAAAGCATCTACACCAGCGCAAGAAAGTAACCGTAGACCATTTCGTCCAACGGAAATGATTTCGCCAATTTACGGATATAACCGTCCTTCAGTAGAGAAAAAGGAAGAAAAGCAGGAGGAAGTAAAGGAAAGAGAAGACCTTGAAATATCTGTAGAGGGCAAATCAGTCGTTGATGCATGGTTAGAGAAAAAAGGATATGCACTATCTGATTTCTCAGAAGGACAAGCACCGACTTCTTCCAGTCATGAAGGAGTTGATCAGCAAGATCAACAGAGTAAAAAGGAAGAAAAGTCAGTTGTCGATCAATGGTTAGAGAAAAACGGTTATGAAATCGAACGCCAAGAGCCTATAGTAGAAGAAAAAGAAGTGTTTCAAGAAATCAGTGCACCGCAGGAAGTTTCAGCGGATGAATTACTTCATAAAACAGTAGCTGAGCAGATGGAAAGTGCTAAGCTAGAAAAAGATGTAGTGGTGTTAAACGAAAACAATCTACAAGAAGAATTAGTAGCTTCTAAAGTAGAGCACGAGGATACAATATTATCAGAAGAAATTAAACGTAATACAGAAATAAAACAACCTACTATTGAAGTAGAAAAGCAAGCTCCAGAAGAATCAGTGATTGTCAAAGCAGAAGAAAAACTTGAAGAAACAATCATTGTGGAAATACCAGAAGAAGTGTCAAAAGTAGAAGTAATTGCAGAAACGGAAGAGTTTGAAGAAGTAGTTATGGAAACAGAGGCACCTGAAGAAGTGGAAGTAATTGCGGAAGCAGAAGAAGTAGAAGTGATTGCAGAAACAGAAGAGTCAGAAGAAGTGGAAGTAATTGCGGAAGCAAAAGAGCTAGAAGAAGTGGAAGTAATTGCAGAAACGGAAGAGTCAGAAGAAGTGGAAGTAATTGCGGAAGCAGAAGAGTCAGAAGAAGCTGAAGTAATTGCGGAAGCAGAAGAGTTAGAAGAAGTGGAAGTAATTGCGGAAGCAGAAGAAACAGAAGTGATTGCAGAAACAAAAGCGCCTGTAGTAGAGACATTTGTAGCACTTGAGGAAATTCAGCAAGAAGATGAAGCAATTGAACAAAAGAGTGAATTCATACATGTTGCTGAGGCTGATGAACAAACGAAGAAAGATGTTCAAAGCTTTGCGAATGTTTTAATTGCAGAAACAGAGGAAAATAGACGAGTTGAAGAAGAAGCACCGGTCGTAGAAGAGCAACAAGTTGAAGAAGAAACACCGGTCGTAGAAGAGCAACAAGTTGAAGAAGAAACACCAGTCGCAGAAGAGCAACGAGTTGAAGAAGAAGCGCCAGTCGCAGAAGAGCAACGAGTTGAAGAAGAAGCACCGGTCGTAGAAGAGCAATCAGTTGTAGAAGAACAACCAGTTGCCGAGGAAACACCAGTCGCAGAAGAACAACCAGTTGTACAAAAAGAAGAACCAAAACGTGAGAAAAAGCGTCATGTACCATTTAATGTTGTTATGTTGAAACAAGATAGAACACGATTAATGGAAAGACATGCAGCTAGAGCAAATGCAATGCAGCCTTCTGCTAATGTACGAGTAGAGAATAAGCCAGTGCAACAAGAGGTAGCAGAACCACAAGTGGAAGAGCACCCAGTGCAGCAAGTAGTAGCAGAACCACAAGTGGAAAAGCACCCAGTGCAGCAAGAGGTAGCAGAACCACAAGTGGAAGAGCACCCAGTGCAGCAAGTAGTAGCAGAGCCACAAGTGGAAGAACAACCAATGCAGCAGGTGGTAGCAGAACCACAAGTGGAAGAGCACCCAGTGCAGCAAGAGGTAGCAGAACCACAAGTGGAAGAGCACCCAGTGCAGCAAGTAGTAGCAGAGCCACAAGTGGAAGAACAACCAATACAGCAAGTAGTGGTAGAGCAAGTACAAAAGCCAATTTCAAGTACGGAAGTACAAGAGAAAGCATATGTTGTAAATCAAAGAGAGAACGATATGCGAAATGTATTGCACACACCACCGACATACACTGTTCCGCCATTAGCGCTGTTGTCGATTCCACAGCAATCAGCGTTAGATAATACAGAATGGTTAGAGGAGCAGAAAGAATTATTAGATACAACGTTTAATAATTTTCACGTTGGAGCACATGTTATTAATGTATCGCAAGGTCCGGCAGTCACTCGTTTTGAGGTGCAGCCAGACCCAGGTGTGAAAGTAAATAAAATTACAAATTTAAGTGATGATATTAAGTTAAGCTTAGCTGCGAAAGATATTCGTATTGAAGCACCGATTCCAGGGAAGAGTGCAATTGGAATTGAAGTTCCAAATAAAGAAAGTAAGCCAGTATTTCTTCGCGAAATTTTAAGAAGTCCTGTATTCACAAAGAGTGAATCACCGCTTACTGTTGCGCTTGGACTTGATATTTCAGGGGATCCAATTGTAACGGATATTCGAAAAATGCCGCACGGACTTATTGCGGGTGCAACGGGTTCAGGTAAAAGTGTGTGTATTAACGCGATTTTAACGAGTATTTTATATAAAGCGAAACCACATGAAGTGAAGTTAATGTTAATTGATCCGAAGATGGTTGAGCTTGCACCATACAATTCTGTTCCACATCTTGTAGCACCTGTTATTACGGATGTAAAAGCAGCAACAGCTGCATTAAAATGGGCAGTTGAGGAAATGGAACGTCGTTATGAATTGTTTGCGCACGCAGGTGCTCGTGATTTAACTCGTTATAATACGATTGTAAGTGAGCGAGAAATTCCGGGAGAAACATTACCTTATATCGTTATTGTCATTGACGAGTTAGCCGACTTAATGATGGTAGCACCTGGTGATGTTGAAGAAGCGATTTGTCGTATTGCGCAAAAAGCACGTGCTTGTGGTATTCATTTATTAGTAGCGACGCAGCGTCCATCTGTAGATGTTATTACAGGTTTAATTAAGTCAAACATTCCAACGCGTATTGCGTTTACTGTATCATCTCAAGTTGATTCGCGTACGATTATCGATATTGGTGGCGCGGAGAAATTACTTGGCCGTGGTGATATGTTATTCTTAGGGAACGGTACATCTAAGCCTGTTCGTGTACAAGGTGTATATGTATCGGATGATGAGATTGAAAAGACAGTTGATCATGTGAAAAAGCAAATGAAGCCGAATTACTTATTTAAGCAAGAGGATTTATTAGCGAAAACAGAACAAGCTGAGTCGGAAGACGAATTGTTCTTCGAAGCATGTCAATTTGTTGTAGAACAAGGGGGAGCGTCCACATCTTCTGTACAGCGAAAATTCCGCATTGGTTATAATCGCGCAGCACGTCTCATTGAAGAGATGCAATCGCAAGGAATTATTTCTGAAGCAAGAGGAACGAAGCCAAGAGATGTCCTTATTTCTGAGGATGAATTCGCTGCTATGCAGGAAACAAATGTATAGTAAACGGTTATGCTGTATACTAAGAGAAAATGTTGGATAGTAAAGTAGGGAGTAAAGCGACATGAAAGAAATTGAATTAAAATTAAAAGGTGAAATAAATAGACTAACAAATAAAACATTTAAATTTGACGAACGTGTTGGAGAAGGGTGGTTCTCTGCCGTTTACTTTTTAAAGACTAGAGAAATCATCGAAGAATTTCGCCCGAAAAGTGTTGTAACGATGCAATTTTTCCAAAAGGAAAATGCAGTTCTTTGCGGAACGGATGAAGTAATTGCGTTGCTACAAACATTCGCTAAAAATCCTGAGGAACTTGAGATTAACTCTTTAAAAGATGGCGATAAAATTAGTCCATTTGAAACAGTGTTAACAATTCATGGTCCTTATGAAAATTTCGGATTTTTAGAAGGTGTCATTGATGGGATTTTAGCTCGTCGTACATCGGTTGCGACAAACGTATATAACGTTGTCCAAGCTGCGCGTAGCGTAGATAAAGAAAAACCAGTTATTTTCATGGGAGATCGTGACGATCATTATACACAACAAGCTGGTGACGGTTATGCAGCATACATCGGAGGTATGAGCGCACAAGCGACGCATGCGATGAATGAATGGTGGGGCAAAAGTGGTATGGGGACGATGCCTCACGCATTAATTCAAATGTTTAATGGTGATGTTGTAGAAGCGGCAAAAGCATATCATAAGAAATTCCCAGAAGATGAATTAGTTGTATTAATTGATTACAACAATGATGTCATTACAGATGCACTTCGCGTAGCGCGTGAATTTGGATCAACATTAAAAGGTGTACGTGTAGATACGTCCCGCACGATGATTGATCAATACTTCATTCGTCACCCAGAAGTACTTGGAACATTCGATCCACGTGGTGTAAACCCATCGCTTGTATTCGCACTTCGTAAAGCACTTGATGAAGAAGGATTCCAGCATGTAGACATCGTTGTAACTGGTGGATTTGATGAGAAGCGTATTCGTGAATTTGAAGCTCAAAACGTACCTGTTGACATATACGGGGTAGGAAGTAGCTTATTAAAAATGAATATTGGCTTTACTGGTGATAATGTAGAATTAAATGGGAAACCAGAAGCAAAAGCTGGTCGTAAATATCGTCCAAACCCACGTTTAGAGCGTGTTCAATTAGAAAAAAGAGAAGAGATGTAAAAGAGAGAAAAACTGATAGGTGATTGACCCTATCAGTTTTTCTGTTATCATAGTATAGCGGCTTCTTTTTTGCTATAATGGACTTGTTATGGATATATAAAGAAGTACGTACGAGTTTATCCTGATAAGTGAAGGGAAGAATAACTTCACTACATCAAAAATGTATGATGATTACCAAAATAAGAAAAGATTCATATACTGTCTTATAGATAGGCCGTTGTATTAGTTCGAAATGTTGGAGGTTCTTTAAGATGACAGTTTACCATTTTGTAGGAATTAAAGGAACAGGAATGAGTTCATTAGCGCAAATTCTTCATGATATGAAGCATACTGTTCAAGGGTCTGATTATGAAAAGCGTTTCTTTACACAAACAGCGTTGGAAAAGCGCAATATCTCGATCCTTCCTTTTGATAAGAATAATGTAGAAGAAGGACAGGTGATTATTGCAGGAAATGCATTTCCTGATACGCATGAAGAAATCGTAGCAGCAAAAGAATTAAACATCCCAGTCCATCGTTACCATCATTTCTTAGGTGACCTGATGAGCCAATACACAAGTGTTGCTGTAACTGGTGCACACGGAAAAACATCAACAACAGGTTTGTTAGCCCATGTAATGCAAGGTGCACACCCAACATCTTACCTTATTGGAGATGGAACAGGGCATGGGGTAGAAAATAGTAAGTATTTTGTATTTGAAGCTTGTGAGTATCGTCGTCATTTCTTGTCTTATAATCCAGACTATGCAATTATGACGAATATTGATTTTGATCATCCAGATTATTTTGCAGACATCAATGATGTATTCAGTGCATTCCAAGAGATGGCATTGCAAGTGAAAAAAGGCATTATTGCATGTGGAGATGATGAAGAACTTCAAAAAATTCAAGCGAAAGTACCTGTTATTTTCTATGGATTTGGAGAAGATAATGATTTCCAAGCACGCAACATCCAAAAGAGAACAGATGGTACTATTTTTGATGTATTCGTTCGTAATACGTACTATGACACGTTCAAAATTACAGGATACGGCAATCACAGCGTATTAAATGCGTTAGCAGTAATTGCACTTTGCCATTATGAAAACGTTGATGTAGAAGCAGTTAAGCATCAGCTAACAACTTTTGAAGGCGTAAAACGTCGCTTTAATGAAAAGCCGATGGGAGAGCAAGTGATTATCGATGACTACGCACACCATCCGACAGAAATTAATGCAACGATTGAAGCAGCTCGTCAAAAACATCCAGAGCGTGAAATTGTCGCTGTATTCCAGCCACACACATTCTCACGTACAGAAAAGTTCTTAGATGAGTTCGCAGAAAGCCTAAGCAAAGCTGATCAAGTATACTTATGTGATATTTTCGGATCAGCACGCGAAAACAAAGGTGAATTAACAATCGAAGATCTGCAAAAGCGTATTGACGGTGCAGAACTAATTACAGATACAACAACGGATGTATTAAAGAAACATAAAAACGGCGTTCTAATTTTCATGGGCGCAGGAGACATCCAAAAATTCGAAGCAGCTTACGTAAAAGAAGTTCAAGTTGCAGAGAAGTAATAGGAAAGACGCATAGCTTGGCTATGCGTCTTTTTTATGTTGTCGTGGTTATGCATTAATGTTGAAACGTCTATATATATGGAGTTGTGTTCGATATATTTCAAAAATCGTTGATATATTGGTACGCGTTTTGAAATATAAGTGTTAGAATAATAAGAAAACTAAAAAGGGGACTGAAAAATATGTTCACACTCCGAGTAGATGACGAAATCGAACTACAATTACTAGAAAAACATCATAAAGAGGAATTATATCAATTATTAGATCAAAACCGTAATCATTTACGAAAATGGCTCCCTTGGGTAGATGGGACGAAATCTGCTGATGCTTATGATGAGATTTTTCCGATGTGGTTAAAGAAGTTTGCAGAGGGAGACGGTTTTGAAAGTGGTATCCGTTACAAAGGAAAGCTCGTTGGGATGGTAGGCATTCATCCAGTGAGCTGGGGGAAGAAAGCGACGAGTCTTGGGTATTATCTTGCAGAAGATGCTGGCGGGAAAGGTATTATGACGCGTAGCGTAAAGGCTGTACTTCACTATGCATTTGAGAATTTAAAATTAAATAAAATGGAAATTCGGTGCGGTGTTGGAAATGCGAAGAGCCGCGCAATTCCAGAACGTTTAGGATTTAAGTTAGATGGTATTTTACGAGATGAAGAATGGCTATATGATCATTTTCATGATATCGCTGTATATAGTTTACTAGCTTCAGAATGGAAAGAGATTCGATGAACGAGAAGATTCGTATTGTTCCATATGAAAGTACGTTTCAAGAGGAAGTAGTAGATCTTATCGTTCATATTCAGCAAAAAGAATATAATGTTCCCATTACGAAAGAAGAGCAACCTGATTTACTTGAAATAGAAACATTCTATCAAAAGGATCACGGAAACTTTTGGGTAGCAATTTATGATGGGAAAGTAGTTGGAACAGTAGCTTTATTAGATATTGAGAATCTTCAAGTAGCGCTAAGAAAAATGTTCGTGAAGAAAGAGTTTCGCGGAAAAGAATGGAGCGCGTCACATATGTTGCTTCAAACAGCAATTTCATGGGCTGAGGATAAAAAATTGAAAGATATTTACTTAGGAACAACAGTAAAATTTTTAGCGGCACATCGTTTTTATGAAAAGAATGGTTTTGAAAGTGTGAGTATAGACGAGTTGCCGAAAAACTTTCCGGTGCTACAGGTAGATAAGAAATTTTATAGGTACATTGTGTAAAAGGTCATTTAGAAATGGCCTTTTTCTATGAAGCAAAATGGAAATAGTGGTATAATTTGGGTTAGGGGGTGTAGGTATGAACTTTCCAATTCAAAGAAGTAAGTCAGTAGTCATTTTTGTTTGTCTTACGTTAGCTTTTATGTTTATATATCCAATTGTCATGCTTTTCACTAATAAAGCGCATTGGATGTCAGCGTTGATTGGGATGGGTTTATGCTTCATTGTAAATGTACCACTCGTTTGGGAAGTATTTATTAAAAAACATAAAGTAGAAAATGGCGTATTAAAGTACGGTATTTTAAATGATGATATTGTATTAAAAGATGTGAGAATTATACGTCAGGTCGGAAAGTCTCTTGAAATTACGACGAATGCATATAAAGTACATATCGTTGCGATGCCGCAAAATATGGATGAATTCTTGGGGCTTATAGAGAAAGAAAATCCACATGTGAAAATAGAAATGGTAGGGAAGAAATAAAAACGCTCGGCGAAAATTCCGAGCGTTTTTATTATTATTTTAAGTTCTCTGGGTTTAAAGCTTCTAGTTCAGGTACAACGAAGCGTCCGTCTTTACGGATTAGTACGTCGTCGAAGTAAATTTCGCCGCCGCCGTATTCAGGGCGTTGGATGCATACTAAATCCCAGTGGATGTTCGAGTTGTTGCCGTTCCATGCATCGTCGTAAGCTTGTCCAGGAGTAAAGTGGAAGCTGCCATCGATTTTTTCATCGAATAGGATGTCTCCCATTGGATGTAAGATGTATGGGTTTACGCCAATTGCGAACTCACCAACGTAGCGTGCGCCTTCGTCTGTATCGAAGATTTTGTTAATGCGCTCTGTATCGTTTGCAGTTGCTTCAACGATTTGACCGTTCTCAAACTTAAGTTGTACATTTTCAAATGTATAACCGTTGTAAGGAGATGGTGTGTTGTAAGAAACTGTACCGTTAACAGAATCACGAACTGGTGCAGAGTATACTTCACCGTCTGGAATGTTTAAATGACCTGAGCATTTAATTGCTGGAATGTCTTTAATAGAGAATGTTAAGTCAGTTCCAGGACCAGTTAAACGAACTTTATCTGTTTTATTCATTAATGTAACAAGGCTATCCATTGCCTTATCCATTTTACCGTAGTCTAAGTTACATACTTCGAAGTAGAAGTCTTCGAAAGCTTCTGTACTCATTTTAGCAAGCTGTGCCATAGAAGCATTTGGGTAGCGAAGAACAACCCAACGTGTTTTTGGAACGCGAATGTCTCTATGAACTTTTTTACCAACTGTTTGGCCATGAACTTTCATACGCTCACTTGGAACGTCAGCTTGTTCATTAATATTATCGCCAGAGCGAAGGCCGATATAAGCGTCCATGTCTTTCATTACGCTTGCTTCATATGCAGCGATTTGTTCGAAATGTTCTTCAGTAGCACCCATTAATAAAGAGCGATCTACTTGATGATCTTTTAAAGAGACGAATGGGAAACCACCAGCTGCATATGCTTCTTTTACAAGTGCAGTTACAAGTTCTTTTTGTAAGCCAAAGTTTTCAATTAATACTTTTTCACCTTTTTGTAAGCGGATAGAGTAGTTAATTAAATTGTATGCTAACTTTTCAATACGTGGATCTTTCATATGTAAAGCCTCCCTACTAATTATGTATCCTCTCCTATTGTAACCTACTTAGTGGAATTTGTTGAATGATTTATGTTACAGTTAACGAATAAGTATGAAAATTCTAATGATGAGATAGGGATTAGAATGAAACGGAAAATGATTGTATAATAGGGGAAAGTATGAAAAAGATAAAGGAAGTGATGAAATGCAAGTTCTTTTATATGTAAGTGCGGCTATTATCGCGGTTGCTTTCGCAGTATTAGTAGTGTATGTATGCAGAACGTTGTTATCGGTTCAGAAGACGTTGGAAAACGTTGCAAGCACGTTAGAAGGTTTAGAAAAGCAAATGCAAGGAATTAGCGTAGAGACAGAGCAATTATTACATAAAACGAATGCGTTAGCTGATGATATTCAACAGAAGTCACAGTCATTAAATAAAGTGGTAGCGGGTGTAGATGGGATTGGAACGACAATCCAATCTTTAAATACGAAGCTTCGTAATGTATCGGACTCTGTAACGGACGAAATTGAAAATAACGCTGATAAAGTAGCGCAAGTTGTACAGTGGAGCAGTGCGGCGATTGAAGTATACAATCATTACCGTGCGTCGAGACAAGAGAAGAAGGTTGAAAAAGAAGAGCGTAAATTAGAAAGAATTGAGAAAAAAGCTGAAAAGAAAGAGAAACGCTCTAGATTTCGTATGAGAGGTGAATCGTGATGAATATGACAAAACTTGAAACAATTGAAGAGCTTGAAGTCTTAGTAGAAAAGAACGAGCCGTATGTTCTTTTTAAACATAGTACGACATGCCCAATTAGTCATGGTGCATACACAGAATTTCAAGCGTATTGCAGCGAAGAAAGAGAAGTGCCAGCGTATTACTTATACGTACAAGATGCGAGAGATGTGTCAAATCGTGTTGCAGAACAATACAGTATTAGACATGAATCACCGCAAGTGTTATACATAAAAGATGGGATGGTAGTATGGAATACATCTCATTGGAATATTAAAAAAGATGCTTTAGAAGAGAATATAAAGTAAAAAGAAGCAAGCTAAAGGTGCTTGCTTCTTTTTTTTGTTTTTGTTGAAATATATTTAGTGGTACACTATTAATAGTTCAAACTAAATAACTAGATTTTTGAAAGTAGGTTTTAAGTAATGAAGAAAATGGCATTATCCTTCGCAGTCGTAAGTTTATTACTGGGAGCTTGTAGTAACAATAGTAATACGATTAGTAAGAAGGATGAAGTTATACAAAAAGATACAAAAGAAAAAAGTATGATTCCGAGAACTGCTGTTTCTAAAGATTATTATAGAACTGTTATTCCTTTAAAAGAACAAAAGGTTATTAATACAGCTAATATAAAAACAAATTCTAAATTAGATTTAGCAGAGTATGAAAATGGTTTAATAAATATTGCAACGCAGCAATTTGATACAGAGAGTCACGTACTGCAATTAAACCAGTATATTCCAGAGAAACTAATTGATGAACTAGTTGCGAAAGTAGAAGCGCCAGTTTTGACGA
Source organism: Bacillus sp. FSL W8-0770 (assembly GCF_038008705.1). NCBI lineage: Bacteria > Bacillati > Bacillota > Bacilli > Caryophanales > Bacillaceae > Bacillus > Bacillus sp. FSL W8-0770. The sequence goes on along the minus strand of NZ_JBBOZR010000001.1, from coordinate 4,453,202 downwards.
ATATTATAGAACAAGACTATTTCGGAAAACAGAATTCAAATGAATTAAGTTTATCTGGTGTTATGATTGGCTTAGCTATGTCTTCAAGTGTATCGAATGAAGAGGCTATGTCTAAAGGGACTGAAGTTGCTAAACAACTTATTGAAGCTATTAACAAAAATGATAAGTATAACAAATCTCCAATTACGTTTGCTATCTTTAAGCAAGAAAGTACTAGTTCTTTAAAAAATGGTACGTATATTGCTAGTGCTACTGTTCAAAAGAATGATATGAACCTTGGAAATTGGAGTACAATTGATGAAAAGTCGTATTCATATCCTTCTGATGAATTTATACAAGCACATGGAGAAGATAATACAAAAATAAATAACTTTGCTAAGGAAATAAAAGGTTTTTCTAATGGAGATTTTATTCCAGTCAACGCTAAAGTTTCTTATAAGAAAGATCAAATGGATACATTAAATATGAATATTGTTATTAAATATAACGGTAAAACAGAATTAATGGCTCTTACCCAATTGGCTGCGCAAGGTATGTTAGACAAATTGCCTAAAGATGCGAAAGTACAATTACAGATCAAGTCCGAAAGTAAAATTGAGGCCGTTATTATAAAAGAGAAAAACAGTGATAAACCGTTTGTTTCCTTCTTGTAAAAAAAGACAGTATGTAAACTGTCTTTTTTTTATTTTAAATGAAAATATACAATGTTTTTTGATAGTAATTCATTGCTGTATATCGTGTGACAATCGTATATGTATCAGCTATAATAAGTTATCTTAAAAAAGTAACATATAGGAATTTGAAAGAGGTGGCTTTCTTATGGCATCACAACAATTAGGTCGTTTACGTTCTGAAATTGATCAACTTAATTTACAAATATTAGAGTTACTAAACGAAAGAGGTCGTCTCGTACAAGAAGTTGGTAATTTAAAAGAAGTACAAGGTGTGAAACGTTTTGATCCTGTACGTGAAAGAAATATGCTGGATTTAATTGCAGAGAATAATAATGGTCCATTTGAAACTTCGACTTTACAACATATTTTCAAACAAATTTTTCAAGCTGGTTTAGAATTACAAGAAGATGATCATCGTAAAGCATTACTTGTTTCTCGTAAGAAAAAAACAGAAGATACGATTGTTGAAATTAATGGTGAAAAAATTGGTGACGGAAATCAGCATTTTATTATGGGACCGTGTGCAGTGGAAAGTTATGAACAAGTACGTCAAGTTGCTGAAGCAATGAAAGAGCAAGGTCTGAAATTAATGCGTGGTGGTGCGTTCAAACCACGTACTTCACCGTATGATTTTCAAGGTCTTGGATTAGAGGGATTACAAATTTTGCGCCAGGTAGCAGATGAATATGATTTGGCTGTTATTAGTGAAATTTTAAATCCGAATGATATTGAGATGTCATTAGATTACGTTGATGTTATTCAAATTGGTGCTCGCAATATGCAAAACTTTGATTTGCTAAGGGCAGCTGGTGCTGTAAATAAACCAGTATTATTAAAACGTGGTCTATCAGCAACGATTGAAGAATTCATTAATGCGGCAGAATATATTATGGCAAAGGGAAATGGGAACATTATTTTATGTGAACGAGGTATTCGCACGTATGAAAGAGCGACGCGTAATACGCTTGATATTTCCGCTGTGCCGATTTTAAAGAAAGAAACACATTTACCTGTCGTTGTCGATGTAACGCATTCTACAGGGCGACGTGACCTTCTCTTACCAACTGCAAAAGCAGCGATGGCAATTGGTGCAGATGCAATTATGGCTGAAGTACATCCAGATCCAGCTGTAGCTTTATCAGATGCGGCGCAGCAAATGAATATACCGCAGTTCAATGATTTTATGAATGAATTAAAATCATTTGGAAGTAAATTATAAAAACTTTTAATGAGCTGTTCCAAAAAGGGATTTTGGAACAGCTTTCTCTTATTGTATAGCGACTGTCATTGTCGATTTTTGTTGGTAAGTTGATATATTTAAAAAATCGCTGATATAATTAGAGTTGCGGTCGATATATTTGGAAAATCGCTGATATATTTCGAGTTATAGTCGATGTATTCGAAAAATCGCCGATATAAATTTCATTTACTATCGTACTGCTTAAAATAAGATTTCTACTTAGGAAACATCTATTTTTTTACAAAAAATGCCCTTTTTTCATAAAAAATACGAAAATACGAGAAAAGAAGCGAATTTTTTCGAAACTTTTGCGGGAAAATATTGTATGAGCCTGCGTTTTTATCGTATCATTAGTAAAAGGAAGAACTCGGGACGATTGGTGGCATCTGCAAATAGAGTTGATGTCTTTTTTTCATTCAAGTAACCGATACATAAAAATAGATAACAAAAATAGAAGGAGTGTGCGATGAGATGAACGTAACAATCTATGATGTAGCGCGCGAAGCAAACGTTTCAATGGCTACCGTATCTCGTGTTGTGAACGGTAACCCAAATGTAAAGCCTACAACAAGAAAGAAAGTATTAGAAGCAATTGATCGTTTAGGATACCGCCCGAATGCGGTAGCACGTGGACTAGCAAGTAAGAAGACAACTACAGTAGGTGTTATTATTCCTGATATCTCAAATACGTTTTATGCAGAACTTGCACGTGGAATTGAAGATATCGCAACAATGTACAAATATAACATCATTTTAAGTAACTCTGATCAAAACAAAGAGAAAGAGTTCCATTTATTAAATACGATGCTTGGAAAACAAGTGGACGGAATTGTTTTCATGGGTGAAGATATTACAGACATTCACATTGAAGAATTTAAAAAATCTCCAGTACCAATTGTATTAGCAGCGTCATTTGATGAGCAAAATGAAACGCCATCAGTAAATATTGATTATACACAAGCAGCTTATGATGCAATGAAGCACTTTATCGAGCAAGGACATAAACGTATCGGTTTCGTCTCTGGTCCTTTCATTGATAAAGCGGGAAGCGCGAAGAAGTTACAAGGTTATAAAAAAGCTTTAGAAGAAGCAGGTATTTCATATGATGAAAATCTTGTAATCGATGGAGATTACACATATGACTCAGGTATTGAAGCATTCGAAAAGCTTTGGAGCAATGATGAAAAGCCAACAGCAATCTTCGTGTCTTCTGATGAAATGGCACTAGGTGTAATCCATGCAGCACAAGACGCTGGATTAAACGTACCAACTGACGTAGAAGTACTTGGTTTCGATAATACACGTCTTGCATTAATGGTTCGTCCGCAGCTTTCAACAGTTGTTCAACCGATGTATGATATCGGTGCAGTAGCAATGCGTTTATTAACAAAGTATATGAACAAAGAAAAAGTGGAAGATCACACTGTTATATTACCTCACCGTATCCAATTTAGAGATTCAACGAAGTAAGTATAAAAAAGCTCACAGCATTTGCTGTGAGCTTTTATTTGTATTCAGGATAGTATTTTTGTACTACTGTATCTGCCGTGTTATTTTTCTTAACGTGTAAAAATCTTGCGTACAATTCTTTTCCGGTTTCAAATGGTGTATCGTCTAATTCAAACACATGCAACACTTTTCGGAACTTCCACGTTATTTGCTCACCGTACATATTATCGTACGTATCTTCAGATTGCATAGCAATTTTTTTACCAAGTTCGTGAGCATCCTCTAAACTGTTTGCTTTAACAAGAATAATGCTTTCTTCAAAAAGTGTATTGTGATTCTCTTCATAATGCCTTCGCTATAGATGGGGCTATTCCTTGTTATATGTCACATAAGTGCAAATTTAACTATTATAGGGCAATGTCATGTATAATAGAAAGAAAAGGCTTGTGAGGGGGGAAAAGAGATGATCGTTCTTTGGATAATTACGCTTTGTATGACTGCTATTTTTGCATATATGACGTTAAAACAAAATGGTTTAAAGCGATTTGTTCCAGGAAGTATTCTTGCAGGAATTGCCCTTATCACGTATGTAATTTCTATTTTTATTGAAAGTGTATCAGTAGATATGAGCACAAGTTTAATGTTTATTGGTATTACACTATTTGCAGGTAGCATTATGGTACTTATGGTTGCTGGTATTATTTTATTTATTCATATGAATTCGGAAACGTTATAGCATATAGAAAAGGCATGTCCAGAGGGACATGCCTTTTTATCCGTTCAATTATGCTCTATCTTTAGAAGAGTTTTGCTGTTTTAGTAAGTCGCGAATTTGGCCAAGAAGAACTTCTTCTTTTGTTGGTTCTGGAATTTCTTCCTCTTTTTCTTCTTCTTCTTTTTTAGATGTTAGTTTGTTGAAAACTTTAACAAACATAAAGATAGAAGCTGCGATAATTAAGAAGTCAAAAATTGTTTGGATGAAGTTACCATACATAACAGCAGATTTACCGTATCCAAAGTGTAAATCTGTAAAGTCAACGCCACCTAATACCATACCAAGTAATGGTGTGATGATATCTTTTACTAAAGAACTAACGATTTTACCGAATGCAGCACCGATTACAACCCCGACAGCTAAATCAACGACATTCCCTTTGAAAGCGAATTTTTTAAACTCGTTCCACATGTGTTAATCCCATCCTTTCCACGATTCATTATGAAATTTATAATTCCTATCAACATATTCTATAGAAATTTATGAGAGAAATAAAGAGGGAATGGGAATGAAAGTAAATTCTGAAAAATGTATCCGTTTTAATTTTTGTTTACATCATCTAGTAAAGATTGTAGCATTTGCTGTGTTTTTAATCCTTCTAATCCATCTACAACGGGCTTTGTATCGCCTTGTACACACTCAATAAAATGATGAACAGCATCTTCAAAACCACGTTGTTTTAACGTCGTATCCCATGATGGGGAACCACTTTGTGAAACTGAGTTTTCCTGTTCAATTTCAAATGTATTCATATTTTTTACGCGAATGATTTTCCCTGGCGTTACAAGTTCAATTTGTTCTAAATTTGTACCGGCATGGCGATGCATTGCAGTAGAAAGTAACAGTCCACTTGGAGTTGTATATGTATGATGTCCGTAAAGAAGTTCATTCTTTTCATTGATTTGCATCATATTGTGAACGGCGTTAAGGTCATCATTAGCTAACCAGCGAGCGGTATCTACAATGTGTAAATAATCATCTAACATAGTGAAGTCGTACGTATATGGCCCGACTTTATTTGTACGATGCTTTTCAATTCGAATCCATGAAATATCATGAGCCTGTTCTTTGGCAGCGACATACATAGGAACGAATCTGCGATTAAATCCGACCATTAATTTTCGGTTATACTTCTCGCTCAACTCGACTAGTTGCTCAGCTTGTTCCACTGTAGCTGCTAGCGGTTTATCAACATAAACGTCGATCCCTTTTTTTAGAAGTTCAGAAACGATTTCATAATGCGATGCAGTTGAACTATGAACGAAGATTGCATCGCATTCCGAAGCTAACATTTCAATAGAATGAAAGTCTTGAATTCGGTATTGCTGGCAAACTTGTTTTCTTTTCTCTGCGTTAGGTGTAAACGCCCCTACAAAATTCCAATCAGTTTCTTTTGTAAGTGTTGGAAGATAGGCCTTTTGCGCAATACTTCCAAGTCCAATCATCCCAATTTTAGGTTTGTTCATTTTTATTCCCACCCTATTAATAGTAATGTAACGGCTTAAATGTAGCATAGGGTGGGGGAGGAAGGCAAAAATTAGCTTTTTACTTACGGCCTTCTAACAAAATCTTCTCTATCTCCTCAAAGTGATGAGCGCGAGCATGCTCTAGCGGAGTAACACCATCATTGTCTGGAATATTTACATCTGCACCGTGCTCAATAAGAAGGCGAATGACTTGTTGCTGTGTTTCGTTTCCGTTACTTAGTACGATGGCTTCCATTAAAGCTGTCCATCCCAAGTTATTTACATGATTTACATCAATATTTGTTTGAGTGAGTAGTTCTTTTATAACGTCAATATAGCCATGTTCTGAGGCTGGGATAAGAGCTGTTCCGCCGTAACGATTTGTAATCGTAGGATCTGCACCAGCATCAATTGTTAGTTTTAAAATGTCTAAGTAACCTTCCGCACCGGCGTATAGAAAGGGATTATTTTTCATGTCATCTTGGATATTTACGTCAGCACCAGCTTTGATAAGTGCCTTTGCGGTTTTTACATCATTTTTGTATGTAGCAATCATAAGCGGAGTACGTCCTTGACTATCCGTCGCATTTATATTTGCGCCTTGTTTTAGTAAAGATATAACAGTATTCGTTTCATTTTTTTCAGTAGCTGCTAGTAGTGCAGTCTCCATGTTTATCATCTCCTTTTTTACTTCTTGTTCTTGCGAGCATCCTTGTAAAAAAATTACGCAACATATCATACTGAATGTTTTTTTGAACATGGAATTTCAACCTCCTAATTTCAACTGTAAAATAGGAACATTAAATTTTTATAAACTGACGCTAAAATTACTATAAAATCGCTTGAGTAATTGAACATATATTTTTATGCTTATAAATAATAAGGTTTGATAAAGTGAGGATTTAAGATATGTCTATTAAAACAAGGTTTTTATTTTCTTATATTGCTGTTATCCTCGTTTCCATTACGCTTATATTAGTCACGGGATTTTTAATCGTTTTTTCGATAACAGGTGACTTGGAAGCAGTGAAAAATTTCTATAAAAGTTCTTACATTCAAAAGCCGCTTACACCAGAAGAAGAGAATGCCTATCTTGAGTTGAAGTCAGCAGCCAAACAGCATCAATCTCAATTGTTAGATGAGTCGTTTGTCTCAGCAATAGAAAAAGAGGGTGTGAAAATAGTAGTAAGAAAAGGAGAAACACTTTCATATGCTTCAAACGTATTTGAAAGTGTATCTTTAAAAGAAGCCCTTCCGAAATTTGAATCAGCAAATATTAATAGTCGTGGTACAACGGAACTAGGCGATACATTTTATCGATATGTAAAGTTTGATTTTTATTTTCCTCAGGAAGAAGAGGGAAGTATATTTGTATTAAAAAAGCAAAGTTCATTTGTAGATCTTACACAAAAATTATTTCCAATCTTATTCGTATCGCTTTTACTACTAGCCATTTTACTCATTGGATTATTAAGTTACCTCGTTTCAAGAAGTGTAATAAAACCAATTTTTGTATTGAAAGGCGCAACGGAGAAAATTAAAGAAGGAAATTTAGATTTTCAAATACCAGTTACATCACACGATGAAATAGGGCAATTAAATCAAGGATTTGAGGAAATGAGGAAGAGATTAAAAGAATCGATAGAGATGCAAACGCAGTATGAAGAAAATCGAAAAGAGCTTATTTCAAACATCTCTCATGATTTAAAAACACCGATTACATCAATTATCGGATATGTAGAAGGAATAAAGGACGGAGTAGCAAATACGCCAGAAAAAATGGATAAGTATTTAACAACTATCCATACGAAGGCAAAACATATGGACACACTCATTGATGAACTATTTTTATTTTCGAAGCTCGATTTGAATCGAGTTCCATTCCAGTTTGAAACAGTTGAATTGAATACGTTTATGCAAGAATTAATAGAAGAGATGCAGATGGATTTAAGTGAAGAAGGTATAGAAGTGCGCCTACAGTTACATGCATCACCACTATATGTAACGGCTGATTGCGAAAAGATCAATAGAGTTATATCAAATTTAATTCATAATAGTGTGAAATACATGGATAAAGAAGAGAAGAAAATTACTGTAACAGTATCGAGTGATAATAATAAAGTTATTGTGAAAGTGATGGACAATGGATCAGGTATAGAATCTGATACATTGCCGTATATCTTTGAACGTTTTTATCGTGCAGAACAATCGCGGAATTCTAGCACAGGTGGAAGTGGACTTGGTTTAGCAATAGCGAAGCAAATTGTTGAAGAACATGGCGGGGAAATTTGGGCGGAAAGCGAGCTTGGTAAAGGCACAAGCATTTTCTTCTCATTGGAAAAAGTAGAGGAATGTGGTGAGTAAATTGAAAAGAATTTTATTAATAGAAGATGAAGTAAGTATTGCAGAATTACAGCGAGATTATTTAGAAATTAATGATTTCCAAGTTGATGTAGAGCATTCAGGAGAAATAGGTTTACAAACAGCCTTGCAAGAAGACTATGATTTAATTATTTTAGATATTATGCTTCCGAAAATGAACGGATTCGAAATTTGTAAACAAATACGTGCTGTAAAAGATATTCCGATTCTACTTGTTTCAGCAAAAAAAGAAGATATAGATAAAATTCGTGGACTCGGATTAGGAGCGGATGATTATATAACGAAACCGTTTAGCCCGAGTGAATTAGTCGCAAGAGTAAAAGCACATATTGCCCGTTATGAAAGATTATTAGGAAATGTAAGTAAGCAACGTGATACGTTATATATTCACGGAATTTCTATCGATCAACGAGCGAGAAAAGTTTTTATAAACAATGAAGAAGTGGCGTTTACAACGAAGGAATTTGATTTATTAACATTCTTTGTCACACATCCAAACCAAGTATTAAATAAAGAACAGTTATTTGAACGCATTTGGGGATTAGATTCCGCTGGGGATTTAGCCACTGTTGTCGTCCACATTAGAAAGCTACGTGAAAAAATTGAAAGAGATCCTGCTCACCCGCAATATATTGAAACGGTATGGGGAGCTGGTTATCGTTTTAATGTGTAATATACCTGCCGAGTAATTGGCAGGTTTTTTTGTATGTTATTCAAATGGAAAGGAAGGAATAGGTAATTTATGTTAAAATGTAAAGAGAAACAAAACAGAGGAGAGCATGAGGGGCGTGCTATATTTTGGGAGATATATTAAAAGATAATAAATCAAACAAGGCTTTAAAGATTGGAACTAATATCGTACTTATCTTATTGATTATTGGTGCAATACAAATGTTTTATGATGAAGATTCTATGAATGATTATTTCGGTTGGGTCTTTTTTGCAATCTTTTGGGTAATTAAAAGCATTTCTAGCTCTAAGGTAAGTTTAAAAGATAGAGATAAAAAGTCGGTATTACTTGATGTGGGTTTAGTTGTTATTTCTTTTATTTTTTTAGTTGTTTTTAGTGTGAAATATTTCGTTTGAAAAAAGCTCATAGTCGTATAGAGGCTATGAGCTTTTTGTCAGTGTTTAGGTTTTCTTAATAATAATAGTACTAACGATTTATAAAATGTTTGAGTAGTAGAAGTAAACTGATCAGCTTCTTCTAAAAAAGGATAATGGTTGCTCTCCTCAAATGTCACAAAAGTAGAATCGCATATACCCTCATGTATCTCGATGGAATATTGAATAGGACACTGCACATCATATCTTCCGCATATAATAAGTGTCTTTGTTTGGATGAAAGGTAAATACTCTCTTAAATCAAATGAAGGATATTCATTGGCGAAAGCATTCATCCGGCTAATGGACATTGTTTTGTTGATTGGTTTACAAAAATAAGAGTTGTAGTTTTCTGGTTTAAACAATGATAATTTTGTTCTCTCAGTAGATAGTTCTTTTCGTTCTTCACTTGTAAGGTGAGGGCTTTTTAAGTTTTCGATGAGTTTTTGCATATAATGAAACTGTGGATGTGCTGGGTGATAAATGCAAAATGGTGTTTCGGTATAGTTACTTGCTGCAGCGCCTGCTACGACTAATGATTGTAAGGAATTTGGATATGTAATCGCATATAAAAGTCCAAGCATACCACCTGTTGAATGACCGGCGAAATGCCATGTTGGAAGTTGTAATGCTTCTCGTATGGCTTCTAAGTCGTGGATTGTTTCAATCATGCTTAATTCGTTTTCTAACTGGGCGGTTACAGAGCGACCAGTATCTCGTAAATTAATGAGAAATACACGATGCGTAGCAGTAAAAACATCCGCAAAGTAATCCCCAGTTTCATTAAATTGTGAATAGTGATGTGTAATACAAAGCGATTCGCCATTTCCTTTTGTAAAGAGTTCAAATGTACCGCGTTTCGTGTTGATTATTTGTTGTGTCCACATAATATCACGACCTTTTCTCATAAAAGTTGGGCCAGACTGTTATAAAATGAAAATATATCAGCGATTATTAGAATATATCGGCGCAACTCGGAATATATCAGCGATTATCAAAATATATCGGCGTAACTCGGAATATATCAGCGATTATTAAAATATATCGACTTACCGACAGAAAACGACAATAATAGCAAGCTTTAAATAAAAGGAGGCTATTCAAAAACGAGCCTCCTTTTCGTTTAGTATAAAGATTTTGTCATATTATTCCGAATAATTTCAAGGGATTTCGCTACAGTTAATGCGTTTTTTTCTTCAATTTCTGGTTTACGGGGGATAGGTTTATACATGTTGTCTGGATCTTCCCATGTGAGGGGAAGTTCTGTTTCTGCTTGTCCTTTCCAAGCTTCAATCCATTCTGGAGGGAGATAACCTGAGATGTTTTGGATGTTGTTCATTTCGAGCCAAATGAGTGCCCAAGCTCTTGGAACGACGCGCCAGTGATCGTAGCCACCGCCGCCGACAGCAATCCAGCGACCGTCGCAATATTCGTTAGCGATTTCGCGAGCGAGCTTCGGTATTTCGCGGTAAATATTCATCGTCGCACAAAGATGTGTAAGTGGGTCATAATAATGTGCGTCAGCACCATTTTGCGTTAAAATAATATCCGGTTTAAAGTACGCTGCAACTTCTTTTACAACAGTTCGATATGATTCTAAGAATGATTCATCTTCTGTAAAAGCATCGAGTGGAACGTTAAAAGAATAACTATAACCATTACCTTGTCCACGTTCGTTTACAGCGCCAGTTCCAGGGAATAAATAGCGACCAGTTTCATGCAGTGAAATGGTGCATACGTTAGGGGCATCATAAAACGACCACTGTACGCCATCACCGTGATGAGCATCTGTATCAATATATAAGACGCGTAAACCGTATTTCTTTTGAATATATTTCATTGCGATAGAACTGTCGTTATAAATACAAAAGCCAGATGCTTTGCCGCGAAAGCCGTGATGTAAGCCGCCGCCCAAATTAAGTGCGTGTTTTACTTTTCCGGAAAGAACAGCATCGACAGCTGTTAACGTACCACCAACGAGCAATGCACTTGCTTCGTGCATATTTGGGAACATTGGTGTATCTTCTGTTCCGAGTCCATATGTCATCGCAATTGATTTTTCTAACTTTCCTTCTCCAGCACGTTTTACCGCATTTATGTACTCCTCTGTATGAATGTAGGCAATCTCTTCATCTGTAGCCATCCGTGGTGAGATGATTTGAGAGGGAGAGATGAAACCGCCCTTTTGTAATAAATCATACGTAAGTGTGACGCGCAGTTGGTTAAAAGGATGATCAGGGCTAAATGAATAGCCCCGAAAGTCATCCGAATAAATAAACGCGCTACTCATGCCTGCATCCCCATGATGTTTGGCCATAATACGCGGTAACCTTCTGCTTCAAGTGCATCAATCACTTTTAGAGGATTCATCGTTTGAATGCGGAAAACGAGTACTTTATCATTCTCGTCTTTTGCTGGGTAGACGAGAACGCTCACGATATTTATTTGTAAATCACTAAAAATAGCAACGACTTTTCCAAGAATACCAGGTTCGTTTTTTACTTGAATTTCAATTTGCGAACTTGGTTGATGTGCTCCTGTTAATTTTACTAATGTGTGCAGTACTGTAGATTCAGAAATGATTCCAACTAACTTCCCAGCCTTTGTAACAGGAAGACAGCCAATTTTATTTTCAAAAAATAAAGTAGCAATTTCCTCAACAAAATCGAGAGGATGACAAGTCATAACAGGATGTTTCATAATAAGTTCGAGCGGTTGCTGTAGCATATCGAGTGAAACTTGTTCATCTAGAATAGACGGACTTGCATCTCTTACATCCCGATCAGAAATAATGCCTACGACGTGATTATTTTGATCGACAATTGGAATGTGCCGAATGCCTTTCGTGCGTATCGTTCGGATTGCTGTTTCGATTGTATCGTTTGGATGTAATGTAACTACATTTTGATTCATAATTTCTTCTACAATCATTCCAGTTGCCCCCTTTATTAATACATAAAACGATTGTGAAAACGTAGACGATCAAAAGCTTGAATAGAATCCGTATCAACGCGTTTACCGATGCGGACCATTAAACAGTTGGCAGGATGTGAACAAATTTCAGGATCGTCTGTAGCCATCCATTGTAACCCGCCAGCATTCATCATCTTCTCCATTACTTTTCGGTATTCCCACACATTCAATCCTGTTTGTTTCAAATCCCAGTGCCAATAATATTCAGTCGTCAATATAATGTAATCTTCCATATAATCGTCCATCATAGAAACCTCTAGTAAGTTCTTTCCGACAGAACTCCCGCGGAAGGCTGGGACTACTTCAATTGCCCCAAGCTCAATTAAGTTTTCCATTTTTCCTTCTGACCATCGTTCAAGTGGATCAGGATACAAGTATGTAACATATCCAACAATTGTTTGGTCATGTCTAGCAATAATGAGACGAGCTTCTGGTAATTTAGAAATTTCGACAATTGCTTTATATTGTTGTTCGGCAGGACGAAACGCAATTAAGTCTGGATGAAACTCATACATTTCTAAGTTATGTGTAGAGACAGGACCTTCAATAATTAAAGTGCCTTTCGCTGTTTTTAAGTTTCTAGCATTATATATTTTTTTATGAATCAATGTATTGCTCACCACCTTGAGGGTTTGTGAATCTATTAATATCGTACTTTATAATATATGCGATGTGAATCGAAATTTGTCATTAAAAATTTGTCTAAAAATCAACAAATATACTGAAAATTTTAAATAATGTCATTATAATAGATAATAGAATACATAGGAGGGGGATGTAAAGTATGAAAGTAGAAACGCTTCCTGTCATTAAAGGAGAAAATAATTTGCCGAATTATGATGAGGCATACGCGAATTTTAACTGGGAAGAGGTTAATAAAAACTTTACTTGGAATGAAACAGGCCGAGTAAATATGGCGTATGAGGCAATTGATAAGCATGCGAAATCCGATCGAAAGAATAAAGTAGCTCTTTATTATCAAGATGGATCGCGAAAAGAGAAATATACATTTAAGGAAATGAAGGATTTTTCTAATAAAGCAGGAAACGTCCTTAAGAATTATGGCGATGTAGAAAAAGGCGATCGCGTTTTTATTTTTATGCCACGTTCTCCAGAGTTATATTTCGCACTTTTAGGTGCAGTGAAATTAGGAGCAATTGTTGGACCGCTATTTGAAGCATTTATGGAAGGCGCAGTTCGCGATCGCTTAGAAGATAGCGAAGCAAAGGTGTTAATTACAACGCCTGAATTGTTAGAGCGCGTACCATTAAATGATTTACCGGCTTTAAAAACAGTTTTCCTTGTTGGAGATAATGTAGAAGAAGGCGGTAAAACGGTAGCGTTCAATCCTTTATTTGAACAAGCTTCAAAAGAATTACATATTGAATGGTTAGGCCGTGAAGACGGCTTGATTCTACATTACACGTCTGGTTCTACTGGTAAGCCAAAAGGTGTGCTTCATGCGCAAAACGCAATGGTTCAGCACTATCAAACGGCGAAGTGGGTATTAGATTTAAAAGAAGACGATGTATATTGGTGTACTGCTGACCCGGGCTGGGTAACTGGAACAGCTTACGGTATTTTCGCACCGTGGTTAGTTGGAGCGTCAAACGTTATTTTAGGTGGACGCTTTAGTCCAGAAGCTTGGTATGAAGCACTGCAAGATTACGGTGTGACGGTTTGGTACAGCGCACCAACAGCATTCCGTATGTTAATGGGAGCTGGACAAGACGCAATTAAAAAATATGACTTATCACAAGTTCGTCACGTATTAAGCGTTGGTGAGCCGTTAAATCCAGAAGTAATTCGCTGGGGTATGAACGCATTTGGACTTCGTATTCATGATACGTGGTGGATGACAGAAACAGGTGGACAAGTTATTTGTAACTACCCTTGTATGGAAATCCGTCCAGGTTCAATGGGTAAACCAATTCCAGGTGTGAAAGCAGCGATTGTTGATAATGAAGGAAATGAAGTGCCTCCTTACACAATGGGTAACTTAGCAATTGCGAAAGGTTGGCCATCTATGATGCGCGGGATCTGGAATAACCAGCAAAAATATGAATCTTATTTCATGCCGGGAGATTGGTACGTATCAGGCGACTCTGCCTATATGGATGAAGATGGATACTTCTGGTTCCAAGGACGTATTGACGATGTAATTATGACGTCAGGTGAGCGCGTTGGTCCGTTTGAAGTAGAAAGTAAATTAATCGAGCATGCTGCTGTTGCAGAAGCTGGTGTAATTGGTATTCCTGATCCGGTGCGCGGCGAAATTATTAAAGCATTTATCGCACTTCGAGCAGGATACGAACCATCTGATGAATTAAAAGAAGAAATTCGTCAATTTGTAAAGAAAGGCCTAGCAGCTCATGCAGCGCCACGACAAATTGAATTTAGAGATAAATTACCGAAAACGAGAAGTGGTAAAATTATGCGACGCGTATTAAAAGCGTGGGAGTTAAACTTACCAACAGGTGACTTATCAACGATGGAAGATTAAGAGAGAAAGGTCTGAACGAAAAATGTTCAGGCCTTTCTTTTTTATGATATCATGAACTTATATATATAAGTTAAAGGGGGTAGTATGATGAAAACAGAAAAGGAAAAGATGATACTAGGAGAAATGTACATACCGGCTGATCCAGTTTTAGTACAAGAAAGAGAGCAAGCACGTATATTAACGAGAAAATTAAATGATACGCCAGAAGAGCAATTGAAAGAGCGTAGCGAAATCGTAAAAGAATTATTCGGAACGACAGGAGATAATATTCATCTTGAATCTTCTTTTAGATGTGATTACGGCTATAACATTCATGTCGGTGAAAATTTTTACGCGAACTTTGACTGTACGATTTTAGACGTATGCCCGGTAACAATCGGAGTGAACTGTATGTTAGCTCCAGGTGTTCACATTTATACAGCAACGCACCCACTTGATCCAATTGAGCGTATAAGCGGATCAGAATACGGAAAATCAGTTACAATTGGCGATAACGTATGGATTGGCGGAAGAGCAATTATTAATCCAGGTGTAACAATTGGAGACAATGCGGTGATCGCATCTGGTGCTGTCGTAACGAAAGATGTGCCTAATAATGTAGTAGTTGGCGGGAATCCTGCGAAGATTATAAAAAAACTAAAATAATATTTGAACGAAGTGCCTTCCTCGTCTGTATACATTTATGAAAGAATAGATGAGGGAGGTTTTTATATGTCTAATAAATTACTTCTTACTTTTGCTGTAATTGGAATTATAGTTGTATTTTCTTGTGGTCTTTTCTTACCGATACCAATTGGATATAGAGTATCAATGCTTACAGCTGGAGTTATAATGGGTGTTATGTTTTCAATCATTATTCCATTTGATAGAAAACATATAGTACGGAAAAATGGATATAAAATTGATTTTACAAAAACAAAAGTGTATTTTCGCTGGAATGTATTTGACACTATTTCTGTCTGCCTTGCGTTGTATGCATGCATATGTGTGCAAGCGTTAAATACTTTAGTTACAATGGGATTTACGATTCAAAACCCATATGTGCAATTTTTTACAAATCAATCACAATTGTGGATTTTTATTGCGATTGCATATTTAATTTCCCGTATTTCATTAACGTTAAAAGGAATAAAGGAGATCAAAAATCATGGCGCAGATTGGGATTGAGGAGGAGCTCATGCTTGCGTATCAAAGTGGAGATAAACAAGCGGGAGAAAGACTATATGTTTTAATCAAACCAGCGCTATACACATTTTTATATCGATTTAACCGAGATGAACAATTAAGTATCGATCTTGTGCAAGATACGTTTTTGACGCTAGAGCGTAAGAAACATATGTATGAACTTGAAAAAGGTAAAATAAAAACGTATTTATTTCAAATTGGTTATCGTCTTATGATTAATAAATTAAATAGGAGAAAAAAGTGGCGTACGCTTTTGCCATTTTTAGTGCCGATTCCGGAAAAAGAATTTTCTCACGAAGATCGGCTCACAGTAAGAGAAGCAATTTTGAAAGTTCCAGAAGAGCAAAGAGCGGTCCTAATCCTTTCTTATTATCATGACATGCAGCAAAAAGAAATTGCAGAGATATTAAACATTCCGATTGGAACGGTGAAATCGAGACTTCATAACGGGATAAAGAAATTGAAACAATTGCTGGAGGTGGACGAAATTGAGCGAAAATCCCTTTAAGAGTGAATATAAGTTAAAGCAACATTTAGATAGTGATCATGTAGAAATACCAGACTTTCCAAAAACGGTAAGTCGATTCGATCGATTAATCGGGTTTCTTGGTTCCCCGGCGAAAGATCCTGTGGAGGCGACCATTGGGAATGATTTATCGATTGTGTTTCATGTATCGTTATTAGTTGGGGCTCCAATTCTTTCTCTTATTACAATACTCTTTATGGTGTTGTAAAGGATTGACAAGAAGGGAAACCTGACCTCTATTTGACATGCCTATATAAATGATGGTATAAAGAAAAGTATATGAATAATTGAGCGTGGAAAGGGAGAAGTAGTGATCATTTCCCTGTTTTAGAGAGCTGATGGCCGGTGAAAATCAGCACATAGATGATCGCGAATTACGCCCCTAGAGCATCTTTTTTCGATTGAATTATATTCAAAAGGGAAAAGACGGTGCTAAGCCGTTATGTAAATAAGGTGGTAGGCTTTTTTTGCCTGCAACTAGGGTGGTAACGCGATAATCAAAATCGTCCCTTATTTGAAGGGGCGATTTTTTTATGTTTTTAACCTTCACGCCAGTAATGAACTTAAAGGAGAGTATGTAGGATATGGGTATTTTACAAGATCTTGAATTTCGCGGTCTAATTAATCAGCAAACAGATGCTGAGGGCCTTGAGCAATTATTAGAAAAAGAAAGCGTTAAATTATACTGTGGTTTCGACCCGACAGCGGATAGCTTACACATTGGTCATATGTTACCAGTATTAATGTTACGTCGTTTCCAATTAGCTGGTCACCAACCAATCGCACTTGTTGGCGGTGGTACTGGTATGATCGGTGACCCGAGTGGTAAAAAAGCAGAACGTACATTAAATACGAAAGATACAGTTGCTTACTACACAGAAAGCATTAAAAACCAACTTTCAAACTTCTTAGAGTTTGAAAACGTGGACAACCCAGCAACGATGGCTAACAACTACGACTGGCTTGGTAGCTTAGATGTCATTTCATTCTTACGCGATATCGGTAAAAACTTCGGTTTAAACTATATGTTAGCAAAAGATACAGTAGCATCTCGTTTAGAAACTGGTATTTCATTCACTGAGTTCAGTTACATGATTTTACAATCATACGACTTCTTAAACTTATACCAACAACATAATTGCCGTCTGCAAATCGGTGGTAGTGACCAATGGGGTAACATTACAGCTGGTCTTGAATTAATCCGTAAATCAGAAGAAGATGCGAAAGCATTCGGTTTAACAATTCCACTTGTTACAAAATCTGACGGTACGAAGTTTGGTAAAACAGAAGGCGGCGCAATTTGGTTAGACCCAGAGAAAACAACTCCTTACGAGTTCTACCAATTCTGGATCAACACAGATGACCGCGACGTTGTTAAATACTTAAAATACTTCACATTCTTATCTCACGAAGAAATTCTTGAGCTTGAAAAGCAAGTAGCTGAAGCGCCAGAAAAACGTGCAGCACAAAAAGCATTAGGTTCTGAAATGACAAAACTTGTTCATGGTGAAGAAGCATTAGAGCAAGCGATTAAAATTTCAGCTGCATTATTCAGCGGTTCTGTAGCAGAACTGACTGCAAGCGAAATCGAGCAAGGATTCAAAGACGTACCATCTGTAGAACGTACTGCAGAAGATACAGTATTAATTGACTTACTTGTAGAAAGCAAAATCTCTCCATCAAAACGTCAAGCACGTGAAGATGTAACGAACGGCGCAATCTACGTAAATGGTGAGCGTACACAAGCATTAGACTACGTTGTAACAGAAAACGACCGCATCGAAGGTAAATTCACAATCATTCGCCGCGGTAAAAAGAAATATTTCTTAATTCGTTACTAATAAATAAAAAGCTTTGAGGAATTTCCTCAAAGCTTTTTTGTTTTAATCTCCTTTTCGAGTTCATACGGAAATCACATGTAAGCGGTATGATAAACGTATAACAATTAGAAAGGAGTGGTAAAACGAAATGTCACTAGAAGCGTTGATTATTTTTTCTTTGCTAAACGCGGGTCAACTTGCAGAGAATTCGAAGGTTGATATACATAAAGAGCAGAAAGATGCTTATGTATATGTTCAAAAAGAGGAAAATAAATAACTTTAATATATATAAATAAAAGCTACTCGAAGTAACTGTTTTGGTGTCTTCGGTAGCTTTTTGAATTATGAATAAATAGGAATTAATTCTCGCTTGAAATCTTCGTACATTTCAAAGGCGATTTTCATGATTTCTTTGAGTTCATCGTAACTGTGGAAGCATACTGCCGGCAATCTTTCAGAACCATTGGATAATGCTTTTACAAACATATCCCATGAATTCCTAACTCTAACTTCACCATTATACCTTGCAGACCAAATGAACTCAACAAGCCCATATTTTAAGCTGATATTGAATCTGAAAGTATAGAAATCCTTGTTCTTTACTTCACCAACAATAAAAAGTTTTCTTTTTTCATAAAACGAGCTTTATAGCCAAGAGACTCAAATACTGCAATTACTTTTTCGTTTTCATAGTTTTCAAATGTATTTTCTCTATCAGAAAATTTTTCTGATAAGGCTTTATATCTCTTAATAAAATCAATTTTTGTAAGACTGGCTTGTATTTCAGGTTTTAATGAATACGCCAAAAATTACTCCTCCCTAATTTTTAGTATTAGATCAAATAAAGCAGTATACATTTTAGATACATGAAGAAATCCGTCTTTTGTGAGTCGGATTTTTCTTAGTTTAATTCTATTCAAATATTATAATTGTTAATTGAAATGTAGTTATTTTTAGCAAGATTTTGCAGTTAGCTATTTAAAAGTGTAAGTATATCTCCTTTAAATATAGCAGCTATTTCCGCTTCCTCTAATGAATCTCCCCATCTAAAAACTATATCATCTTTTGGGCAGAGATGAATGGAAAGGTTAAAATAATCTATTTCATCTTTCCATTTGTTATATTCATTAAATGCTTTTTTGAAGATTTTTCTAACATTTTCTTCCGCAATTATATCATTATTTTTACTTGCAATGATTGTAAATCTTTTAGGATTACTAGAAACTATTTCAATGGCATCTGTAAGTTTCTCGAGACAAAACTCTGCAATACTTGAGTAGAAAGTTGTTCCCCCAACTTCCATTTCAACTTCTGGACCCTTATTAAATCCCTCAAGTTTCCATTTGGTTTGAAGAGCTTTCCATACCTTTCGGTATTTTTCAATTTTAGAGTTTTTGTCTTTGATTTCAATAGCTGCAAGCAAGTAGAATTTGTAGACATTAGTCAAATCATGTTTCATAAATACTTGCTTGATTTCAGTGCCGCATACTTCTTTGAATTGATTTTTTTCATCTGAGCTAAATAACATGGAGCCATTAACACTGAATAAACTTAAATTTGGTAAATTACCGACTCTTTTGATTGCTTCATCCTTACTAAACCATTTGTAGTAGGAGAATGCATCTTCTTCTACTTCATTCCAACACTTCATTTTACCACCTCAATTTTAATAGTCATAATGATTCCCATGTACATCATTGAAATGTGATCCTCAATTTTGAGATGGATCATCTGGATAAGTATGACCGCCTGAATGCTCTCTTATAATCTTACCATCTTTGAAATGATAGTCTCTTCCGGGGATAGGATTCCCTCTTTTATCTACAGCTGGTGTAACCTTAGTTGGCTGTTCATTAACAGGAATACCGCTTGCTCTCTTAGCTTCGTTGAAAGCTCCACCTATCTTAGCTCCTTTAGGAGTAAAATTTGGCGGTCTTTGTCCTTTTTCTGCTTTTATATAGTCTTTGTAGTTAGGTTTTACTGTCTGCGTAACTCTTTCGCCAGACTTACCAAAAGAAGACTGAAACCTTTGCAAAGTATCGATACTATTTTGAACGGTATTATACCATACAAATGTACCATGTGTAGCAACACCTGCTCCAGCGGTTGTAAGAGCTAAATCAGCTGGGATAACAATTGGTGATGCTGCCCCGAAAGTTACTCCTTCTAACAATACGGTGCCAACATTTGATCCTGTTACAATAGCTATACCGCCCAAAATTTCAAAAATAGATCCTACCCCTGATACAAAATTACCCACAAGATTTCCGGCTTGAAAGGTTGTTTTGGTTTCTAATTCATTGCCCATTGGTAATTCCACACCTGTAAAGTTTTCAGCAGCTGAATTACAAATTCCTTGGAAGAGTTCCCAAGCGCCAATAGCTGTTTTTTGGTACCACGGTCTATTAGCTTCTTGTTCCTGCAAAGCCATTTTTTCTTCAATTTCTTTTTTTATTTCGGCTTCTTGGACTCTTTCCTCTGCAATTTTTTGAATAGAGGTTATCCATTCCATATTCAACCCTTGTGTACTAAATGTACCACTGACGGGACTAAAACCTTTTCCGCTTTGTACTTCAGCTAAACCTGTCGTGATACTAGCTGCTAGTTGAAGGGCCGTGCTGTAGTTGTTACTGGATGTATAATCGAATATATGTAAACGCTCTAGTTTTTCATTAAGCTTTTTTCTCATCGCAATTAAAACAGCCACAATTGAGTCTACTCCAGGCAGTGGTGTAAGTGTCTCTATTGCTTCTATACTTGCAATGGTTTGATTAATTTCTTGAATTTGTTCTAATATCTCCTGTTCGATAACATCTGTAGAAGCTACCTGTGATTGAAAGTCTCTTGGAAAAGCAACATTATAAAAGCCACAACTCATATGAGTGTGACTTAAATGTTTTTATTCAGCCTCAGCCTCGAAGCGTAAAGTGATAAAACTCAAATGAAACCATAAGATATCTAGCAGGATTTATTTTCCTAGATTTGAAATTGTTATATCAATTTTGTTTCTTTTTGCAGTGTTTAAAGCGTTGCTTAGTAAATCTAAAAAAGTTGTACCTGTTGGAGTAGCATGATAATTGGCTAAACTAGTTATTTTATTAGGGATTTTATTTCCCCAAGGTGGCTGTTTTTCCATGTGCTCAATATCCCAAATGACTTCTGCAGGAGGTAATTCACTTAAAATTTTTCTTATCTCTTCTACATTTTGAAGTGCTTCTTCTGTGTCCTCCCAACGTAACTTGTCGAAATATAAATTCTTCATTAATAGTGGGTACTTAGTGCCCCAACCTTCAGACTCTGTATGATATGACATGGTTGAAAAAAAGCTATGTAAAAAATCAGGGTGTCCTGTTTCATAGAAAAATATATCTACTTTAAATCCTACTGCCATTAATATCAATCCTCTCGCTTAAATATTACCTCGGGTGTTTCTTTAGACTTTTCTCTTATTTTTCTTACGATATCAAATAAGGCCTCTTCAGGAACAGTTTGTCCTCGTATATCAATGATGACAGTTTGCTTTGTACCTATAGGTAAATTATCAACCCTATCATTAACTTGTTTAACAATAACTCTAACTAGGTTACTTCTTTTTGATGAAGTAGACAAGTCATAATTTTTCACTTCCAAGCTGTGACCCTTTGTGTAAAAATCAGGTCTTGTACTACCTTTTGTAACTTTTGAAACTTCTTCTCTGTCTTTAAAAGCAACTTGGTCGTCATAGTTAGGATACTCCTTACCTACGTCAAGTTCTGATTGTCTCCAAGATGGTCTAGCAAACATAAGATAACCGCTTAAATAATTAACCCAATTTCCTGATGGTGGAAGTGTGCTTACTATTGCTTCACCAGTGAGACCAACACCTGCAAAAGCAGGTTGTAAACGTGGTGGAAAAGCTGCAGTTACTTTGTACATGTTTGCTCCTCTAGCAAGTTTAGAAGCCTTATCAAGACCTTTCCCACCAAGTAACCCTAGACCGACTGATGTTACTAAATAAGAACCCCAGCGGAATCCACTTTCAACATCGCCATGCCAAACGTCATTCATAAAAGAATCTGAGAAAGCGTTCCACATAGCAGGAAGAGTCTCATCATAATTGACAACAGCATCCCACATGTCTGACCATGTTTCGCCGTCACCTAACGCTTTAAATCCTTCCCAAGCATCTCCAACACCTTTTCCTGCACCATCATAAAGACCATCCCAAGCTTTCTCTAAATCAGATTTTGGTTTACCACACATTGCACCTTCTTCGATTGAATTATCAGCCTGACGATTCCTATCTTCTGCAATCGCTTGAATTGAAGTCGCCCACTCCATATTTAATCCTTGTGTACTAAATGTACCACTTGCTGGACTAAAACCTTTCCCACTTTGAACTTCAGCAAGCCCCGTCGCAATGCTAGCGGCTAATTGAATTGCTGTATTATAGTTATTACTAGATGTTTGGTTGAACTGATACAAATGATCTAACTTTTCTTGAAGTTTGCGCCTCATGGCAATGGAAAGATTTACCATAGCGTCCATGCCCGAAATTGGCATAGTTTGATGGAGGGCTTCTGTACTTGCTATCATTCGGTCAATTTCTCGAATTTGTTCTAATATTTCTTGTTCAATAACATCTGTTGAAGCTACCTGTGATTGAAATTGACTTGGAAAGGCATCGTTCTGACGAATTAATTCCTCACATAAGTAAATGATTCCTTGTGCCAAAGGACGAAAAGTTTCTGCAAAGAATGCTTTTGCGCTATCGTAAGTTTGCCCTTGTAGAACAGTATCACTGGTAAAAGCATCAATCGACTGAATAGCTTGTTCCATACCTTGAATAGTAGCGGTACAGAAAGCATTCATACTTTGTGTTTGAGCCTGTACTTCCCCTAAATACATATTTAAACTCAAAAATCTCCCTCCTTTAATAAGTAAATTATACCGATTTAAGGAGATAACTGTAAATATTACATTGTAATGAGTTTATTAGAGGTATTAATATACCTCTAAGCGAACTTATCCATATTCCAACTGAAAGAATGATTTTTTATTATGAATAAACAATAACGATAATAATTGGAGGGATTATGATGCCTTACATTAATACACCTGTTGGAAAAAGAGAAGTATCACAAAGAATTTACGATTTGCTTGATAAATATGGAACACCATGTGAAAGTAGTGAACCGTGCCCGAGTAGATACATAAAAGATGGATATGAATACCATTGGTTTGTGGGGGAAGATGGGAAACTTAGAACAACAATAGAAAAAGTTGGAAGTATAAAAACTAAAAAGAAAAAATGAGGCACGCCTTTACTATGACATCACGAAAAAGGTTGTGAACATTATTCATACCCTTTTTTATATTCATTTATAAAATATTTGAAGGTATTTTTTATATTAAATCAAACTTATCCATATTCAAAATTAAAAGGGTGATTCGATGATAATTAGAGAAGGTATTGAAGTAACTAAAATTACCTTAGATGGTTATGAATTACCGATTCCAGAAGGGTATTCTGAATTTCTGCTTCGTGCTGGATACTGGCGAGTTGGTGAGAAAGTAGAAAAAATAAATCGTGAGGAAATTCTAGCGGATTATGACAGAAAAGTTGTTCTGGAAGATGGTAAGTTGTGTACGATATTCACTTACAAAGGGGATAAAAAGAAAAGAGGTAAAAAGTTATGAATGAAAGGAAGAATCTTATAGAAAGAAAAGAACGAACTATTTTAGATAATCCACCTAGTGAAGAAACAGCGTTAAAAATGGCAGAGTTTTTTATGAAAACATCGGTTCCACGTATATTAGCTGCTCGTAAGGGTGAAGAGGAAGCTAAAAAAAATGTGAAGTAATGTGATAAAAGGGGTTTACTATATAGTGATAACCTTATGTGGTAATATGTATTTACTACATAAGGAGGGGAAAAATGGATTGGATTAAATTTGGTACGCTGGTTATATCTTTTTTTACTTTATTATTGTCAATTTATAGTGCTAGAACCTTAAATCAAAACAAAGAGAAAGACCGTAAGGTGACTGTATCATTGCCTGAGAAAAGAAGGATGCAAAAGGATTTAATGGATCATATTACAAAAGTTCTTGATTTAGGTAGAAAGTGTTTTGAAGAAACAGATGAAAATGAGAAGAAAAAGATTAAATTTGAATTGTTAAATCATAAAGTGTACATATGGATTAACTTAAATGAAGAGAATAGTTTTGCAAAAGAATTAAGGAGCCATAGTACGGAATATATTTTTTGGTGTGCTTCTTTCTTAGATTCACCTAATGAAAAAGAAAAATTCAACTTCCGGACTGACTCTTATAAAAATCAGCGTTCTATAATGTGAGTAATTGAAAAGTATTATAAAGAAGAGAGTAGGTTAATAGATGATGAATTAATGTAGTCACATTCAAAGGAGTGTGGCTTTTTATTATATCTTGGATATATATTCCTATTGAAATATATAGGGGAAATAGCATTTGCCCACGCTTATTTTATCCAAAAAGTCCCCCAAAAACCTCCCCAAAATGATTAATTTTATTTAAGGTATTTTACAAACCATAAGAACAGCAAAAAACCCTAGAAAAGGCGTTATAATAACGTTTCTAGGGTTTTTAATACTAGTATCTACAAAGCGATTTAATTAACGAGAGTAGAACTCTACGATTAATGCTTCGTTGATTTCAGCTGGTAACTCAGAACGCTCAGCGTGACGAGTGTAAGTAGCTTCTAATTTGTCAGCATCGAAAGTTAAGTATTCTGGTACGAAGTTGTTAACTTCGATCGCTTCTTTAACAACAACAAGGCTGTTAGATTTTTCGCGAACGCTGATAGTTTGACCAGGTTTTACACGGTAAGATGGGATATCTACGCGAGCGCCATCAACCATGATGTGACCGTGGTTTACTAATTGGCGAGCTGCACGACGAGTGCGAGCTAAGCCCATACGGTAAACTAAGTTGTCAAGACGAGCTTCAAGAAGGATCATGAAGTTTTCGCCGTGCTTACCAGGCATTTTACCTGCTTGGTCAAATGTGCGACGGAATTGACGCTCAGTCATGCCGTACATGTGACGAAGTTTTTGTTTCTCTTGTAATTGTAAACCGTATTCTGAAAGTTTCTTACGTTGGTTAGGACCGTGAGGACCTGGTGCGTAAGGGCGTTTTTCTAATTCTTTTCCTGTGCCGCTTAGAGAGATTCCAAGACGACGAGACAGTTTCCAAGCTGGACCTGTATAACGAGCCATAGTTGACTCCTCCTTTAAAAATGTTTTTATTTACGTAAAATAAAAACAGACGTAATCGATATTTACGGGCATTTTGTTTTCATGTACCTTCGCTCCAGCAGCAGGGAGTTACGAGATACACCTCCGTAGAGGAACAAAATACAAACGATAAACTCACATTACAAGGCTGCCTTTTTATTTTACACAAACGCTATTATATCTTTTACCCAGAGTTTCGTCAAGCGAGTACGTTTTTGTTTTATGCATAAAAATTTTGGGAATTAATATAAGAAGGAATTTAAAACAATATAGAAGAAGAGATAGAAACACAAATAAAACGCTTACATAAAATGAAGGAAAACGTTCATCAAATTTTTATGGATGAATATGCGGCAATAAAAACATAAGGGGGATGTTTTTATGAAAAAGAAGCATATGGAGACAGCGTTAATTCACCACGGTTATACACCTGAGGAACATAAAGGAAGTTTAACACCACCTTTATTTCAAACTTCTACATTTACATTTGAGACTGCGCAGCAAGGAGAGGCGAGTTTTGCGGGAGTGGATCCATCTTATATTTACTCACGGCTTGGAAATCCAACTGTGAAATTATTTGAAGAACGTATGGCGTTGTTAGAAGGAGGAGAAGAAGCACTTGCCTTCGGATCTGGTATGGCAGCTATTTCAGCAACGTTAATCGGTTTTCTAAAAGCTGGAGATCATATTATTTGTTCAAATGGATTATATGGATGCACGTACGGTTTTTTAGAAGTGTTAGAAGAAAAATTTATGATTACGCATTCGTTTTGTGATATGGAGACAGAGGTTGATATTGAAAATAAAATTCGCCCAAATACAAAGCTTATTTTCGTTGAAACACCGATTAATCCGACAATGAAATTAATTGATTTAAAACAAGTGATTCGGGTTGCAAAGCGAAATGGCTTACTTGTTATTGTTGATAATACATTTTGTTCACCTTATTTACAAAGACCGCTTGAGCTTGGCTGTGACGCTGTTGTGCATAGTGCGACAAAATATATTGGTGGTCACGGTGACGTTGTAGCGGGCGTAACAATTTGTAAAACGAAAGCATTAGCTGAAAAGATTCGCCCGATGCGAAAGGATATCGGCGGTATTATGGCACCGTTTGATGCGTGGTTATTATTACGCGGGTTAAAGACGTTAGCAGTAAGAATGGATCGTCATTGTGATAATGCAGAAAAAATTGTATCGTTCCTAAGAAAACATGATGCGGTAGAAGGTGTTTGGTATCCAGAAGGGGAGTTAGCATCTCGTCAAATGAAACGCGGGGGCGGTGTTATTTCTTTTTCAGTAAAAGGCGGAAAAGAAGAGACGCAAGCGTTTATTAATGATCTTCACTTTATTACAATTGCGGTGAGTTTAGGAGATACAGAAACGTTAATTCAGCATCCAGCAACGATGACGCACGCTGCGATTCCAGCTGAACTAAGAAAAGAAATGGGCATTTTCGATAATTTAATACGCTTATCAGTCGGTTTAGAATCGTGGGAGGATATCGTTTCTGATTTAGAGCAGGCATTAAAGAAAATATCTACTGTTAATCAATAAAAAAGAGTGAGTTATCGGTTTTGTACAGGACGTACTAAATCGATAACTCGCTCTTTTCTTTTTACATATGTTTTAGGAGTGTTTCCACAAACTTTTCTAAATAGCGCTGATCTACTTCATCGAAACGATTCTTTTCAGGACTATCAATGTCAAGTACACCAATGACAGCTCCTTCTTTCACAATCGGTACAACGATTTCTGAATTAGAAGCACTATCGCAAGCGATGTGACCTGGGAATTGGTGAACGTCTGCTACAAGCTGTGTTGTTTTCGTTTCAGCTGCTACGCCGCAAACGCCTCGTCCAAATGGAATGCGCACGCAAGCAGGCATTCCTTGGAACGGTCCAAGAACAAGCTGAGTTCCTTCTGTTACGTAAAAGCCAACCCAATTAACGCGATCTAAAAATTGGTTTAATAATGCGGACGCATTTGATAAGTTTGCGACTACGTTTGATTCGCCAGTTAATAACGCATCCAGTTGTTTAATTACTGTCTCATATTGCTGCACGCGAGATCCTGCATAACTTTCTTTAGTAAACATGGAAACAGCTCCTTTTTTATCGAGATGTGTAAAATATTAGCAAAATACGATGTATTTCACATGACTTTGTCGATAGAAAATTAAAGGAATTTGTCTTAAAAGTCAAGAAATTTAAACTATAGCTGTTCAGTGAAGGGAAGTGAGCGCATGAAGCAGACGAAACAAAAAGTAATTGATGCGGCAATATCGTTGTTTAATACGAAAGGTTATGATGGAACGTCAGTGCGAGACATTGCAAAGCGAGCGGATGTGAATGTAGCGAATATTTCATATTATTTTGCTGGGAAGCAAGGTTTATTAGAACAGCTTATTACTGATTTTTTAGAAGGATATATTCATGTGATTGAAATGTCGTTTGAACAGAGAGAGTATTTGTCGGCTAAAGATGTAATGGTGCAAATGGTGCGTGGGATTTTACGATATCAATTTGAAAATAGAGAACTAACACGTTTCTTCTACCGAGAGCTTTCGCTTGATACGACATTAATTCGTGAAGTGATGACCGTTTATTTTTCTAAAGAAAGATATTATATAGAACAAATGATTAGACAAGGACAAATGAAACAAGAATTTCAGAAAGTATCATTTACAATGTTTATGACGCAATTAAAAGGTATGATAAGTATGCCGTTTTTATATCCACAATATATATCAGAAGTACTCCATTCTTTCCCGTCTGAGACATTTTTCATAGAAATGTATACGAAAGAGATTGAGCAATGGATGGAACAAGCATTATGTAAAGCGAATATGTACCATGAATGGCCAAGAGCTGTTCATATGTGAAGAATCCCCACCTAACGAACTGAGGTGGGGATTTTTATGTTTACTTTTCTTTGCCATAAATTGTTACATAATAGCGCGATAATTGTTAATGCAGCTCCAGCGATTTCAATTTTATCCACTGTATAACCTCGAAAGATAGAACCAATCAGTGCAAGGATAGGAACTAAATTCATAAATAATATGCCGTTAATAGATGAAATATAGCGATTTCCCATATTCCAGCAAAATACAGCGATAACGCCTGCGATAATCGACATATAAAAGAGCTCAAAACGAACGCTCACAACTGTACGCAGTGACGGTATAGTAACTATATTTGTGTACGTTAAGAAAGTAACAATAACGATGAGTGAAATGGAGCCAAATAAACAAGTTAATGTCGTGTACCTAAGTGGTGACCAAGATTGAAAACGAGCACCCCCGTTTGTATAAATGACCCAGCAAGTAACGCCGCATAGCATCAATATATTTGTTGATAAGTGGCTTGCAGCTCCAAATAGTAATTCAATATTTCCTTTTGAAATGACAAGCATAACACCAAGTAATGCAACAAACATACAAAGGAATGTATAGTTTTGTGGGCGGCGATTTTTCGTTATCCATTGCAGTGATAAGGCAATCAGTGGCATAAGGGATTGAATCATAGCTGCATGGATTGCTCCGGAAGGTCCGGCAAGTTGTTGTCCGTAGAAAACGAGAAAACCATACCCCGCGAAACCGACTGTCCCGTAAAAGAATAGAGAAAGTGTTCTTTTTTCTAAGCGGAGTGAAGTCTTTCCTTCAGTAATTAATAGCAAAATAAGAAAAATAATAGCTGCTGATCCATAGCGAAGCGTTGTGAAGAAGAATGGATCGATAAATTGCAGAGCATTTGCCATTACAGGAAACATAAATCCCCAGGCAGTGACGGCGAGTAAGCATAGAAAGGATCCGAGTAGCATTTGTTTTTTGTTCAAGAGTATCTTTCCCCTTTACATTTCGTTATAGTAAGTTGATGAAATAAGTATAAAGAGTAATTGTTTATAGGAGGAAATATCGATTTCTTATAACGGTTATAACTTTTTGTTAGAGGTGTGTACGATGGATTTGGAGGCAGTACGATCGTTTATTGAAGTGAAGCATACGCGAAGTTTATCAAAGGCAAGTAAGATTTTACATATATCTCAACCAGCGCTTAGTAAACAAATTCAAAAGTTAGAAGCGGATTTAGAGGTTACTTTACTTAAACGTTCTGCGCAAGGAGTAGAGTTAACGGAGGCAGGAGAGTTATTTATAAAAAGAATGTTACCAATTTTGGAGCAAATAAATGAAGTGAAAACAGAAATGAGGGGGTATCAAGAGAACCGGAAGTTTTCAATTGGTATACTACCGAGTTTAGCGGAGCATTACATATCAGAATGTAAAGATATATTAGGTGATGAGTTCGAAGTGGAATGGCAAATCGGACATACGGAAGTATTAAGAGAGTTATTTAAAGCGCGGGAGATTGACGCGATGTTCATCGATTCAGTAGTAGAAGGTGCTACGTATATAAAAGAAGTGCAACAAGAGAAAATTGTTTGTGCTATTTCAAATAATCATCCGTACAAAGAGAAGATAGTCATTCAAATAGAAGAGCTGCACAATGAAAAATTAATTGTATATCCAGAAATATGTGATGTAAGGAAAATGATTATGAACATGTTTCATGAAATAGGTGTAAAACCAACTATAGCTGTGGAAACATCTTACGCAGAACCGATGCTTGCAATGGTAAAAGCTGGCCTTGGTATCACGTTACTTCCAGAAAGGGCAGTAGAGCAGTCTGTAAGGCAAGGAAATGTACATGTAATTTCTGTTGAACCACCACTCATGCGGAAAATTTATTTCGTATCCCATACGAAAGATTGTTTGTTATTACAATCATTTGAGGATAGGTAGTGACGTAGGCGGAATATTGAGAAAGATTACAATCACATTGAAAGGAACATGAAATTTTTAAAAAAACTAGGTCAAAAACAAACCATTACATGGTATGATTAGTACATTGTTAGTTGTTAAATATAGGGGAATTCCCTTTTTATACATAATGCCTTCCATTTCATAAACGGAACGGACAAAAAAAGAGATATAACTAGGAGGCTTTTTTGCATGGATTCTATCCTGACGATCGTTATCATTGTAGTAAGCTCTATTCTAGTGCTGCTCATGATAGAGCTTGTGATAAGAAATCGTTCATATAAAGATATTGAAGCACTGGAGCAGTGGAAACAAGAGATAAAAGATAAACCTGTGGCAGATGAACTAAAACGGGTAAAAGATTTAAACATGACGGGTCAAACAGAAGAACTGTTTGGTAAATGGCGTGAAGAATGGGATGAAATTGTATCAACAACCCTTCCGAAAGCTGACAAAGATTTAGCGCAAGCGCGAAAATTCGCCTCGCAATTCTCCTTCCGAAAAGCAAAGCATGCGATGAACGAATCCATAAGTGGTTTAGATGACGCTGATAATCGTATTACGGACATTTTAAATGAATTACAGCAATTGTTAGAAAGCCATGAGAAAAATAGCTCGGAAATTGAAGGGTTACGTGATACATATCGTAGTATGAAAAAGAGTGTTCTTGCTCATAGACATATGTATGGAGCAGCAGAGCAGAAAATCGAAGAGATGCTAGACGCTGAATCTGAGAAATTTAAAACCTTTGAAGAAGCGACAAACAATGGCGACTATTTAAAAGCGAGAGAAATTGTTATTAGTTTGGAAGAAGGTTTAGCAGATTTAGAAATCATTATTCACCAAATTCCAGATTTATTGGTAGAGTGTCAAGCGACGTTACCAGTTCAGCTGGAAGATTTATTACACGGACACAATGATATGGTAAGACAAGGTTATGTATTAGATTATTTGGAAGTCCCTAAAGAAGTTCGTGATATGACGAAACAACTACAAACATGTTTAATGGATATACAGGAGCTTCATATAACAGAAGCGGCTGAAAAAGTAGAAAACTTAAAAACACGTTTAGATGGCTTCTACGATCAACTGGAACAAGAAGTACATGCGAGACATTATGTGGAGCAAAAAACACTTTCTGTTTATGATGATTTAGAAGAAATGCGCATCGAAACGATTGAAACGAAAACAGAAACACAACTTGTGAAACAAAGCTATCAGTTACAAGATAAAGACATTGAGTCTCAAAAAGTAATTGAAAAGCAAATGCACATTTTAACGAAACGTTTTGAAATGCTACAATTACGCGTTGCAGAACAAGATATTGCCTTCTCTATTATTCGTGAGGAACTAGAAGAGGTTTATGAGCAATGTGAAACGTTAAAAGTACTTCATGCAGAATATAAAGAAATGCTGCAAGCGATGCGCAAAGAAGAATTTGAAGCACGTGAGAAGTTACAAGAAATGCGAAATACTATTTTCGAAACGAAACGCTTTATGCAAAAGTCGAATTTGCCAGGTCTTCCAGAGAGTATTATGGAAGATTTAAAAAGAGGGCAAATGGCAATGCAAGCTGTATATAAACAATTAGAAGTGAAGCCGTTAAATATGAACGCTGTAAATAGCAGTTTAGAAGAAGCATATACAACTGTGAACGGTGTAGCTGAAATGACAGAAGAGTTAATTGGACAAGCGTATTTAGTGGAAAAATTAATTCAGTACGGTAACCGTTACCGCAGTCATGATGAAAACCTAGCAGAAAGTTTAAATTATGCTGAGAAATTATTCCGTGAATACCAATACGATGCAGCTTTAGAACAAGCGGCTTCAGTATTAGAGCAACTTGAGCCTGGCGTTGTTCAAAAAATAGCTGAATATGTAGACAATGAACAAACCCTTTCATAAGGGTTTGTTTTTTTGTGTAATTTTGCAGACGATGTTGCTATAATGAATAGCGGAATACAGTAAGGTTATTCGTTTTAAAATATAACGGAACCTTTGCGTAGTCTTAGCGTAATGACACGTATTTATGATATGATTATACGATGTGATAGCGCTGAAAGGGGAAGAACGATGATCTATTTTGATAATAGTGCGACGACTAAGCCATATCCAGAAGCTCTTCAATCGTACGTGACGGTTGCTGGGAAATATTTTGGTAATCCTTCTTCTATTCATTCGCTTGGAGGAGAGGCAGAGCGTCTATTAACACAATCAAGAACGATTGCAGCGCAGCTTCTTCGTGTTAAACCTTCTGAAATTATTTTTACATCAGGTGGAACGGAAGGAAATAACCTTGCGATTAAAGGGATAGCGATGAGGAATCGTTCGCGTGGTAAACATGTCATTACAACAAATATTGAACACGCGTCTGTGTTTGAAGCATATAAGCAATTAGAAGAACTCGGGTTTGATGTAACATATTTACCGGTTAACGAGCATGGTGTTGTATCGGTAGAAGATGTGAAACGAGCGCTTCGTGAAGATACGATTCTTGTGTCAATTATTCATGTGAACAACGAAACTGGAGCAATTCAGCCTGTTGCTGAAATTGGAACGTTATTATCGAATCATCCGAAAATAAGATTCCATGTAGATCATGTACAAGGGATAGGAAAAGTACCGCTTGATTTATATGCTTCTCATATTGATCTTTGCTCAATATCTGGACATAAATTCCACAGTGTAAAAGGAACAGGTCTTCTTTATGTACGCGATGGCGTAAGATTAGATCCGATTTTATCAGGTGGTCAACAAGAGCTTAAGTATCGCTCTGGTACAGAGAATTTACCTGGCATTGTAGCGATGGTGAAAGCACTTCGCATGACAATGGAACAAGTGAAAGAAAAGGTAGCTCATTTGCAAAGTTTACAAGCAGAGCTTGTTCGTTTCTTTAAAGAGATGGAAGATGTAACGATTAACACGTCGCTTGCATATGCAGCACCGCACATTTTAAATGTATCATTTGTTGGTTTAAAACCAGAAGTAGTCGTTCATGCTTTAGAAGAACACGGTGTATATGTGTCAACGAAATCTGCTTGTTCTTCAAAAGCAAATGAAGTGAGCAGAGTGTTAGTGTCAATGGGAGTGCCGCATGCAGCAGCTGCAAGCGCTATTCGTATTAGTTTGGCACCAGAAAACACAATGGAAGAAGTAAAACAATTTGAAGGTATTGTAAAAGAGACGATGCCAAAATTATATGAAGTGATGAGGTAAAGAAATTATGTTGAAATATGAATATATTTTAGTGCGTTATGGAGAAATGACGACAAAAGGTAAGAACCGTTCTAAATTTGTAAGCACATTAAAAGATAACGTGAAGTTCAAACTGAAAAAATTCCCAAATATTAAAATCGATGCAACACATGACCGTATGTACATCCAGTTAAATGGCGAAGATCATGAAGCGGTATCTGAAAGATTGAAAGATGTATTTGGCATTCATAAATTTAACTTAGCGATGAAAGTACCATCAGAATTAGAAGACATTAAAGAAGGTGCATTAGCAGCTTTCTTACAAGTAAAAGGCGATGTGAAAACATTTAAAATTACTGTACATCGTTCTTATAAGCATTTCCCAATGAGAACGATGGAATTATTACCTGAGATTGGTGGACACATTCTAGAAAATACAGAAGATATTACTGTAGATGTTCATAATCCAGATGTAAATGTACGTGTAGAAATTCGCAGTGGTTATAGCTACATTATGTGTGATGAGCGTATGGGAGCTGGCGGTTTACCAGTTGGCGTTGGCGGAAAAGTAATGGTACTTCTTTCTGGTGGTATTGATAGCCCAGTAGCAGCTTACTTAACGATGAAACGCGGCGTATCTGTGGAAGCAGTTCACTTCCATAGTCCACCTTTCACAAGTGAGCGTGCAAAACAAAAAGTAATCGATTTAGCGCAAGAGTTAACGAAGTATTGTAAACGAGTAACGCTTCACCTTGTTCCGTTTACAGAAGTGCAAAAAACGATTAATAAAGAAATCCCATCTAGCTATTCAATGACGGTTATGCGCCGTATGATGATGCGTATTACAGAACGTATTGCTGAGGAGCGTAACGCACTTGCAATTACGACTGGTGAAAGTCTTGGGCAAGTAGCAAGCCAAACGTTAGATAGTATGCATACGATTAACGAAGTAACAAACTACCCAGTTATTCGTCCGCTTATTACGATGGATAAATTAGAGATTATTAAAATCGCTGAAGAAATCGGCACGTATGATATTTCAATTCGTCCATATGAAGATTGCTGTACTGTATTTACACCAGCAAGCCCAGCGACGAAGCCGAAACGTGAAAAAGCAAATCGTTTTGAAGCGAAATACGATTTCACACCATTAATCGATGAAGCTGTAGCGAACAAAGAAACAATGGTATTACAAACGATAGAAGTAGTGGCGGAAGAAGAAAAATTTGAAGAACTTTTCTAAACCATAAATTACCATATCTAAAACGTGTATGAAGTCATGTTATTTATCACACTCTATACTCACAAGGAGGTGATATAACATGTCACGTAGCACAAATAAATTAGCGGTTCCTGGTGCTGAATCAGCATTAGACCAAATGAAATACGAAATCGCTCAAGAGTTTGGTGTTCAACTTGGAGCTGATGCAACAGCTCGCGCTAACGGTTCTGTTGGTGGTGAAATCACTAAACGTCTAGTTTCACTAGCTGAGCAACAATTAGGCGGTTACCAAAAATAATCCCATATGATGGCTTAGAAAGAGCGGGTTCTCCCGCTCTTTCTTTTTTGTGTTGCCATTTGTCGGTAAGTTGATGTAATTTCATTTAGTAATTCGACAGAACTGAAAAATTTGTCAAAAGAAGAGGGTTCAAAATTAACAGAAAATTCTTTATTATATAAAGGAGGCATAAAGAAAAGGGAGGATATTTTATGAAGCGAGAAGAATTGTTGGCGCCACCGTCTTATAATTTAGTTTCTGAAATAGAGAAATATACGGGTGATAAAGGGAAATTAGCTTTAATTTGGCAAGATGATAAAGGGAATCGAAGGGAAGTTACATACGCTGAATTAATGCAAGGTGCGAATAAAATTGGAAACGCTTTTATAAAAAGTGGTTTGCAAAAAGGGGACAAGCTTCTTATTATGATGCCGCGTTTAATTGAAGCGTACATGACGTATATTGCTGCTATTAAAGCAGGATTTGTCGTAATTCCAAGCTCGGAAATGTTACGTAAAAAAGATATAGAATATCGAATTGGACATGGAGAAGTAAAAGCGATAGTAAGCTATGAGCCGTATATTAGGCAGTTTGATGATATAGAAGCGATGGAATCTCTTCGAAAATTTGTCCTGAGCGAGCAGTCAGTAGATGGATGGATTAATTTAAAAACAGCGTTAGAAACAGAGAGTGACAGGTTAGAAATGGCGAAGACAGATAAAGAAGATATGGTCTTTTTATCTTACACGTCAGGAACGACAGGAAATCCAAAAGGTGTCGTTCATACACATGCGTGGGCATACGCTCATTTACGTACGAGCGCTCCAAATTGGCTCGGAATTGAAGAGAATGATATTGTATGGGCAACAGCTAGTCCAGGCTGGCAAAAGTGGATTTGGAGCCCGTTTTTAGCAACGCTAGGATCAGGGGCAACAGGATTTGTATATCACGGTAAGTTTGAACCGAAAACGTACCTGAACTTATTAGACGATAATAAGGTGAATGTACTTTGTTGTACACCGACTGAGTATAGATTAATGGCAAAGGTAGAAGATTTAAGCCAGTACAATTTAGAGGCGTTACATAGCGCTGTATCCGCAGGTGAGCCGTTAAATAGAGAAGTCATTGGAACGTTCCAAAAGCACTTTCATATTACAGTAAGAGACGGCTATGGGCAAACGGAAAATACATTACTTGTTGGTGTAATGAAAGGGATGGATATTAGACCAGGATCAATGGGGAAACCAACGCCAGGTAACCACGTCGATATCGTAAATGAGGAAGGTACTCCGGTTAAAGTAGGTGAAGTTGGTGATATTGCAGTTCACATTGAAACGCCGGCCCTCTTTAAACAATATTACAAAGATGATGAACGTACAGCGATGCAATTCCGCGGTGATTATTATATTACAGGTGATAAAGCGAAGAAAGATGAAGACGGCTACTTCTGGTTTGAAGGGCGCGGTGATGATATCATTATTAGCTCTGGTTATACAATCGGGCCGTTTGAAGTAGAGGATGCACTTGTAAAACATCCTTACGTAAGAGAATGTGCAGTTGTCGCAAGTCCTGATGAAATTCGTGGAAGTGTCGTGAAGGCATTTATCGTATTAAGAGAGAATATAGAAAAGAACGAAGAAACATTAATTCCAACACTCCAACAACACGTCAAAGAACTCACTGCACCATATAAATACCCTCGCAAAATTGAATTTGTAGATGAACTACCAAAAACGATTTCTGGAAAAATTCGCCGTATTGAACTTAGAAAACAAGAGATGGAGATTCCGTCAAAATAATTTTGAAAACAGTGAAGTAAATAGTTGAATGAAATGCAAAACAATGATAATATAAAAACGAACACAAGTTCGATTTTATAAACTTAAAAAAGAGGTGTCCGTATGATTTTAGGTATTAATCCGTACTTAGTTTTAGATGGTAGTGGGCAAGAAGCTGTACAGTTTTATAAAGAGGCTTTAGATGCAAAAGTAGAAGTCATGCAAACTTTTGGTGACATGCCTGAAAATCCAGAATACCCGATTCCAGCTGAAGCGAAAGAGCGTGTTTTACACGCTACTTTAAAAGTTGGTAATACGGATCTTATGATTTCTGATACATTCCCAGGTCAAGGACATGCAATCGGATCTCAAGTAACAATCGCAATTCAAATTAGTAATGCAGAAAAAGCAAAAGAAGTATTCGATAAGTTACAAGAAGGTGGAGAAGTTATCATGCCACTTCAAGAAACATTCTGGAGCCCAGCATACGGACAAGTAAAAGATAAATTTAATATTGAATGGCAAGTTACAACGTCTACTACTGAACAAAAGTAATTTTTAGAAAAGCACCATGTTTTGAAATGGTGCTTTTTTTTATACAATAAAAAATAAAGGAGATGGGATATATGGGAGAAATTTGGTATGGCGGCACCATTTACACAATGAGAGAAGAAAATGAAAAAGTGGACGCTGTTTACGTTGAAAACGGCATAATTGTTGATGCTGGTAATAAGGGAGAATTAGAAAGCAGATATTCAAACGTAAAGTTACATGACCTAAAAGGAAAAACAATGATCCCAGGTCTCGTTGATAGCCATATGCATCTTATTGGGCATGGAGAGAGATTACTCCGTCTAGATTTATCAAATTGTACATCTTATAGCGAAGTACTGACTCTTGTTCAGAAGCGAGTGGAAGAAGCTCCAAAGGGCTCCTGGATTATTGGAGAAGGATGGAATGAAAATAACTTTACAGATACGAAAGATGTTCACGCGCGTGATTTAGATGAAATTTCGAAAGACCATCCTATTTTATTAAAGAGAGTTTGTCGTCACGTTACATGGGTAAATTCATACATACTGCAAGAAGCGAATATAACAGAAGCGACAGAAGATCCAAAAGGCGGGAAAATTGGCAGAGATTCATCAAATAAGTTAACAGGACTTTTATATGAACAAGGGCAAGAATTAATTAAACATGTTCAGCCAGAAATTGATGAAGCTTATTTACAAAGAGCTCTGCAAACAGCGATTAAAGATTGCTGGAAATACGGACTTGTTGGCGGGCATACGGAAGATTTAAATTATTATGGTGGTTTTAGAAAAACATATAATGCGTTTTCTCACGTTATAAAAGAAATGCCATTTAAAGCCCATTTGCTCGTTTACCATGAAGTAGCACATGAACGAAAAGAATATGAAAATGAACATTATATTGAATTTGGGGCAATGAAAATTTTTTCTGACGGTTCTTTTGGCGGAAGAACAGCATTATTAAGTGAACCGTATGAAGATGCGAAGGAAACGAATGGGGTTGCGATTTTCTCACGTGAAGAACTTGCAGAATTAGTGAAGACAGCACGAGATTTACATATGCCAGTTGCGATTCATACTATCGGTGATTTATCGCTTGAATATGTCATTGATGCACTCGAATTATATCCACCAGCAAAAGGGTTACGTGACCGCATTATTCATTGTCAGCTTGCTCGTGAGGAGTTAATTGAAAGAATGAAAAACTTGCAAGTCATTATAGATATACAGCCAGTCTTTCTTTCATCAGATTTTCCGTCAGTCATTGAAAAACTAGGAGAGCGCCGTCTTCGTTATGCGTATGCTTGGAAGACATTACTGGAAGCAGGGCTACATTGTAATGGTGGCTCAGATGCCCCCATTGAACAAGTAAATCCGTTTCTAGGTATATATAGCGCTGTTACACGTAGAAGTTTTATTGACGGTGTATGCTATATGCCTGAGGAAAGATTAACGGTATATGAGGCTGTTTCTTTATTTACAACAGGAAGTGCCTATGCAATTGGAAAAGAAGCGAAGCGAGGGCAAATTACAAAAGGATATGAAGCAGACTTTACAATATTAGACCGCAATATGTTTGAAATTGAGGCAGAAGAAATAAAAGAAGTACAAGCAGAAATGACCGTAATAGATGGCCAAGTTGCCTATAGAAAAGATGCGTAAAAATATATCAGCGATTATCGGAATATATCGACTTACCGACAAAAACTGACAAGAAT
Organism: Bacillus sp. FSL W8-0770; assembly: GCF_038008705.1. Classification (NCBI taxonomy): domain Bacteria; kingdom Bacillati; phylum Bacillota; class Bacilli; order Caryophanales; family Bacillaceae; genus Bacillus; species Bacillus sp. FSL W8-0770. The sequence continues at coordinate 4,414,305 of NZ_JBBOZR010000001.1, read as the reverse complement.
AACGGCCGGATAGTAAGAGATTATTGTCCGCGCCAATCTGGGTAAATAAATAACCGCAGAATTATGGAATTCCATAATTCTGCGGTTATTTTAATCCTATAAAAACGTTCTCTGTACTTTTTCCCAGAAAGAGTTGTTTTTTAATTTAACCGTTTTAATTTGTTTATCGCTTAAGCGTACAACAGCTTTTTCCACTTGTTTAATGCTAAGCGCTTCGTTATCCATGCCGATAACAGGATAATCGTTACCGTCTGGTCTTAGTTTTAAAGTTAATGTACGTTCGTGATTTAAAATGAAAGGTGAACCGAGCGTACGGTAAGTGTTGTTGTTTAAAGATGCTAGTTCGCTTACTTGGAAACATGGGATAAGCGGGTCAACAACTGCACCATGCAATGATTTATTGTAAGCAGTACTTCCTGTTGGGGTAGAAACTACTAAACCGTCCCCTCTAAAAGTTTCGAAATATAAATCATCAACGTGAACATCTACAACAAATGTTTTAATAATGCTAGAACGTAATGAGAACTCATTTAAACAATGGAAAGATGTACTGCCATCTACATCTACCTGAATTGTTGGATATTTACGCACTTCAATTTCATTTTTTGTAATTTCTTGAAGGGCTGTATCAACGTGATCAATATGGAAATCGCAGTAGAAAGAAATTTCATCTTTCGTAGAAATCCCTGCGTATAAACAATCTTCTCTAAAACCAGTTTTACGAACGGCTTGTAAGAAGGTTGCATCATCTCCAACACTGACGATAGCGTTTGCATTTTTTGGATGATCTAATATGGTAAATCCATTCTCTTCTAAAATACGATAGATTGGTTTCATTTTTTCAACGAGCGTTGCTTTGTCATCACCATAAAAGAAAAATAAATTGCGACGATCTGCCATTATGTATCCCTCCACTGCAGTTAAATTTTCTGTTTTTCGTGCTACATATCATTAGAGTCCGTTCCCTGATGATATGTTCAAATAATATATTTCGATATAAATTGTCAAAATACCTTTTTATTTTTAGAAAAATTTTTATATTCAATCTTATAGAACCCTGTTTAATGATGAATAAAGTTGTCGATAATGGGTACGGAGTGAAAGGATGATACGTATGAAGTGGTTCGTAATTGGAATAATAATTCTTCTTCTTTTTATTTTGTTTATACTATTGTCGAAAATAAAGCTTAAGGTGACATTTTTATATTCAGAAATGGAAAAGCAATGTTTGCTTCAAGTGAAAATATGGATGATTCGATATACATTTGATGTGTTGGAAAGAATTGAAAAACAGCAGAAAAAGACAGGACAGAAAATCGAAAAAGCTGAAGAGGACGGCGGACTCGATAATAAAATTATGGCGCAACTTGACAGCATTGGTGAACTGATAAAAAAGCTTCAAGAAGTTCATACTATTGTTAAAGATTTTCTCAAACGAGTGAAAATCAATGGTTGGAAATGGCATACACAAATTGGAGCAGGCGACGCAGCTAGTACTGGAATTGTCACTGGATATGCATGGGGGACAAAAGGTATGGCTGCTGGAGTTGTCGGACAATATATGCATATTGTCGATGTACCAGAATTTGAAATTACTCCTGTTTTTCAAGGGAAAGGATTTGCGTCAAGATGTGAGTTAACAGCATCTTTTCGGATATTCCGCACTATAAAAACAGCGGTGAAATTGCTCATATTTATGAGGAAGCAAAGATCTGGTATGACAGAAAAATCTGTTCAAGCATAGGGGGGATATAGAATGGACCATCCAATTCAAGGTTTAATGACAACCGCAATGCAGCATTTAAAACAAATGACTGATGTAAATACCATTGTTGGTGACCCAATTAAAGCGGCAGATGGAAGTGTAATTCTTACTGTTTCAAAAGTAAGTTTTGGATTTGCTGCTGGTGGAAGTGAATTTGGTAAAGTAGAACATTCAGGCCGCCATCCATTTGGCGGGGGAAGTGGTGGAGGAGTTTCTATTAATCCTGTTGCCTTTCTTGTTATAAATGGAGATGGTGTGAAAGTATTGCACTTAGATAAACAAACACACGTCATCGATAAAATAATTGAATTAGCTCCACAAGCTGTTGATAAAGTGAAAGAAATGATGGATAAACGAAAAGAAGATGATCCAGAATTTCAAATTTAACGAATAAAGAAGCTAATCAATAGGTTAGCTTCTTTAATTTTTTTGTAAATAAAGCGATTTTATTTGCATTATCGATAGGGACAAACTATCATTTACATTGTACATATTTTGTTTAAATAAGGGAGGATTTTCAAGTGGCAAACGTAACTTTTAAAGGTAATCCAATGACTTTAGTTGGAACAGAAGTTAAAGTTGGCGATCAAGCGCCAAACTTCCAAGTATTAGCAAACGACTTATCTCCAGTAAGTTTAGAAACATACAAAGGCGAAGTGAAATTAATTAGTGTTGTACCTTCAATCGACACAGGTGTTTGTGATGCACAAACACGTCGTTTTAACCAAGATGCAGCAGGTATTGAAAACGCGAAAGTATTAACAATTAGCGCTGATTTACCATTCGCTCAAAAACGCTGGTGTGCAGCAAACGGTTTAGAAAATGTTGTAACACTTTCTGACCACCGTGACCTTTCATTCGGTGAAGCTTACGGCTTAGTAATGAAAGAGCTTCGTTTACTTGCTCGTGCAGTATTCGTAGTAGATAGCAATGACAAAGTAGTTTACGCAGAGTACGTAAGCGAAGGTACAAGCCATCCAAACTATGAAGCAGCATTAGAAGCAGCTAAATCTGCGAAGTAATGTGAAGGAAATGACCTCTTATAAAGAGGTCGTTTTTTCTCATATATTGCTCTATAACGGCATCGATATATGAGAAAAAACGTTATATCATATATAACTTAAAAGGGAGCTCTTTACAGGAGGTCGCTTTTTCTTTTTGGAAAAAAACACTTTGTGGTATGATATAAGTTATGTGTAAAAGAGAGAAGGAGGAATGTACGTGAGTCAGACAGTAGAAACATTATTTTCTATTTTTGATTCTTCTGCGGTAGTTTTACGTAAAGAATTAGATGTAACATATTTAGAGGCGCTTGTAGAGACAGGTGATAACTTGTTTGAGGGAGCGATTTTACAAGAAGAATTATCCGAATCAGCAATTGAAAGGCTGAATCGTGAATATAGTACGTTTAATGAAGAAACATATAAAGGTGAAGAAATTCGTAAAGCATTTCAGTTAGCCATCTTAAAAGGAATGAAAGAAGGCGTACAAGCGAATCATGAAATGACACCTGATGCAGTTGGTATGTTTATGAGTTATTTATTCCATAAATTTATGCAAGGGCAAAATGAAATTACAGTTTTAGATCCTGCAATTGGAACAGGTAACTTAATGACTACAGTGTTTAATAGCGCAAAAGAAGGACTAACAATGAGTGGATTTGGTGTAGAAGTGGATGAAGTGCTAATTAAACTTGCTTTAGTAAATGCAAATTTACAAAAGCATGCAATCGAATTCTTCCATCAAGATGGACTAGCACCACTTTATATCGATCCAGTTGATGCAGTCGTTTCAGACTTGCCAGTTGGTTATTATCCAAACGAAATCGGTGCAAGTGAATATAAATTAAAAGCAGATGAAGGAATGTCATATGCCCATCACTTATTTATTGAACAAAGTGTGAAACATACGAAAGAGGGCGGGTACTTATTCTTCTTAGTACCAAACTTCATTTTTGAAAGTGACCAGGCACCAAAATTACATGCATTTATTAAAGAAACATGCTTTATTCAAGGGTTATTACAGCTTCCTGTTTCCATGTTTAAAAACGAGAAAAATGCAAAAAGTATATTTGTTCTCCAAAAGAAAGGCGCTAATGTAACAATGCCAAAACAGGCGTTATTAGTGGAGTTGCCTAAATTCTCTAACATGAAGGCGATGGAAGACATTATGGATCAATTAAATACTTGGTTTGCAACACATAAATAAAGCTAGGTATATGTAACAGCATTAGTGATTCATGTAGTACAGTTTTATATAATATGTCATATTTTTAAATATATACAAGATTTAACTGAATTTTTTTGAAATCTGTAATATATATTTTTTCTTGGTGTTACAATTTTTTCACTTGAAATATATGTCGGACGATGTTTAAATTAAAATCGTGAGTATAAAATTTGCTAATGATGAAACGTTTTCATATTTAGTGAATTTGATCAGATAAAATCGAGCGGTTTGTGGAAACATCCACACAACTACCAAGAGAAAAAGGGGCGAAAGACTAGATGTCAAAAATCATCGCGATTAACGCAGGAAGCTCTTCCTTAAAATTCCAATTATTTGAAATGCCAAGTGAAACAGTATTAACAAAAGGTTTAGTAGAACGTATCGGTTTAGAAGATAGTATCTTCACTATTACTGTAGATGGCGAAAAACAAAAAGAAATTACAAACATTCCAGATCACGCAGTAGCAGTTAATATGCTTCTAAAAAAATTAACTGAAAACGGAATCGTTAAATCTCTAGATGAGATTGGCGGTATCGGTCACCGTGTTGTTCACGGCGGCGAAAAATTTGCTGACTCTGTTTTAATTACTGATGAAGTATTAGCTGATATCGAAGAATTAAGCGATTTAGCACCACTTCATAACCCAGCAAACGTTGTTGGTATTAAAGCATTCCAAGAAGTATTACCAAACGTACCAGCAGTAGCAGTATTCGATACAGCATTCCACCAAACAATGCCGGAATCTGCATTCCTATACAGCCTACCATATGAGTACTATGAAAAATTCGGCATCCGTAAATACGGTTTCCACGGAACTTCTCATAAATATGTAACTGAGCGTGCGGCTGAATTATTAGGTCGTCCAATTGAAAGCTTAAGCTTACTTTCTTGTCACTTAGGTAACGGTGCAAGTATCGCAGCAGTAGAAGGCGGTAAATCTATTGATACTTCTATGGGCTTCACTCCACTTGCTGGTGTAACAATGGGTACACGTTCTGGTAACCTTGACCCTGCGTTAATTCCATACATCATGGAAAAAACAGGCCAAACAGTAGAAGAAGTAGTTAACGTATTAAACAAGAAGAGTGGTATGTTAGGTCTTACTGGTTACTCTAGTGACCTACGTGACATCATTGCGAAAGAAGAAGAAGGCGACCACCGTGCGAAAGTAGCACTTGATGTATTCGTAAGCCGTATCCACAAATACATCGGTTCTTACACTGCTCGTATGAAAGGTGTAGACGCAATCATCTTCACAGCTGGTGTAGGTGAAAACAGTGCGATTATTCGTGAGCGCGTATTAGAAGGCCTTGAGTACATGGGCGTATACTTTGATGCAAAACGTAATAACGTATTCGGTGAAGAAGCATTCATCAGCTTCCCACACTCTCCAGTAAAAATTATCGTAATTCCAACTGACGAAGAAGTTATGATTGCTCGTGACGTACTACGTCTTGGAGATATTGGTTAATATATGAAAAGAAAGACGAGATCCTATAGGATTTCGTCTTTTTTCTTTTGGATGTATTTTAAAACTCCATCCGGATATAATATTTTTTCTTTCTGAATGAATGCCGTAATAGGAATCCATTTTGCATACGCTACTGTTTCCTCATCTTGTATATTTAATATTTTCATTTCATATAGTGACGTGTCTAATAAACGCAAAGAATATAGTTGAATGATTTCATGAACAATGTCTCCATCTAGATGAAAGACATTTTCTAAACAACCTAAATAATTGGTGATTTCCACTTCTGTATGAAGCTCTTCCCTAAATTCACGAATAACGGTATGTGCTGATTGTTCACCAAGTTCAATTGAACCACCAAGAGGTCGGTAAAATGTTTCATCGGCTGAATGATATTCTTGTACGAGAAGACGCCCGTGATGTATAGCAATGCCAAAAGCCTTTGCACGTGGATACATATACAATCACTCCTTATTTTTTTGTATAAGGAAGATTATAATATGTTTTGTAGTAAAGGTGTCATGTATTTAAGAATGTGGTTTAATCGTAATTCCATCAAATAAGTCTTTCCAAAATGCTTCATTGTATTGGTATACATCCATAATAGGACATTTCATAACGCAAACACGTTGTAATCCCCAATCTTCTTGGGTGATAGTTGGTATATCGGCAGGAATTAGTAACAGGACAGAGAATGTATGTGTAACGATTTGAGATAAAATTTGTTCTAGGGAACATGCTTCTTCATATGTTCCTCCAGTTCGAATAAATAATATGGATTCTGCCGTTTCAATTGTAGCTAGAAAACGATTAATACGATGTTCATAGTTTAACTTAATTTCTGTATAAGAAGGCCAAGAAGTTGGTGTGTTTACATCTGTTTTAAAGTCATGACAGGAGTCAATTTCATAAAGGTTGTCCCTTAATCTTAATTTTGCATCATCATCCCAAAATGAGATGAAGGATAAATTTTCGAAATTTAAAAAGCGGTCAAATCGATTTTGTAATAATACATTCACTTTTTCTAATGAGGGGCTTAGCATAAAATCAATAACGCCAAAAAATGGTGATAATTCTAATTGATATAATGCCCAAGCAGGCCAGCAGTTTTGTCCTAAGCTGAATACCGCATTATATTCTTTTTTTATATCGGATAGATTCATGTGATTTATCTCATCCTTTTTGTTAATATTTTATGCCATTCAAAAATGGTATGTGAATAAAGATAGACAAGCATATTTGCAAAGAATAAGCAGAAATATGTTACAATAGAAAAAAATCGAACGAGGTGGTTGTTACGATGCGATCGAAGCGAGAACAAGCCATTTTAGACAATATAAAAGAATGGGAAGCGCAATTAGTTGAGCAAGAAGCGACCGATTTTCAAAAAGTGTTTGATAAATGGTTACATACTACAGTTGCGAAATTACCTGAGAAAAAGCGAAAAGAATTCTTCACGAAAGCAGATGGATGGCTCTTTCATTTGCATGCATTTATTCAAAGTTCACAAGCACAGTTAGATGCACGTAATCGGATTTTAGGAACATCAAGATTATTTGATGAATCGATTGAACAGCTTGAAGATTTGAAAGCATTATCTATTGATCAATTAACATACATAGCAGAGCAGCAAACAGCACGTCATCGTCTATATTCATTTGTACAAGGCGGGGCAACAGGTGCTGGAGGTTTATTATTATTAACGGCGGATTTTCCGGTTATGATCGCGTTAAATGTGAAGGCAGTCCAACTTATTGCAACATCATTTGGACATGATGTGAACAAGCCGTATGAAATGATGCTTGCGTTAAAGGTGTTTCATGCGTCATTACTACCAGGAAGACTTCAGCAATATGCATGGTACAATTTATTGCAAGAGCTGGAGCAAGAAGATTCGTTCTTTTACGAAGGAGACGAAGCAGTGCTACAAACAGCTTCTACTGAGGTTGTGTTAAAACAAATTTTGAAGACATTTTCGATTTATGCTCTTCGTCGTAAATTATTCCAAGGTATACCGGTAATTGGAATGGCAATTGGATCTACAGTGAATTATCGTTTAACAAGAAACGTTACTGAATTTGCAAATAGATTTTATCAAGTGCGCCATATAGTCGAGAAAGAAAAAAGAGCATAAAAAAAGCGAGAGGCCGAAGCCTTTCGCTTTTTTAATTTGTTGCATGTTTTTTGGACATTGGAACAGATACTGGCTGTTTTTCTGCTGTTTTTTCTGTTTTTGGATAATAAATTAAATCCAATGTTTTTGCCTGTACGGCAATCGAAAGAATAGTAAAAGCAATTTCTGTCCAATTTAAATAATATAATGAAAGCGCAAGAACAATCGCGTCAAAGACGAAGAAAATTTGCCCAATTGTAAAACGAGTTCGTTTACTTAATACAATTGTTAAAATATCGTCTCCACCGGTTGCACCGCCAAATCGCAATATAAAACCGAGTCCAATACCAGCTAACGCACCGCCAACTACTGCAGCTATAAATAAGTTATTTGATAAATCTACCGTAAATGGAGAATAATTTTCCATAAAGGAATAAAATACTCCGAATGAAATTGAACCTAGGAATGAATAACCAACCATTTTTCTACCTAAAAATGAAGCGCACAGTAAAATAATTGGGATATCCATTAATACAGTTGAAATAGATGGTGAAATATCATAAAAGTTTTGAATGAATAGTGCAATTCCTACAAAGCCACCTTCTGTTAAGTGGTTTTGGAAGTGAATGTGATATAGCGCTGCTGCTAAAATAAATGAACCGATTAAAACCATAAAAATTTCTTTAATAATTTGCCGACTTTGGATGTTCCTCATCGTTATTCCTTCTTTCCGTAGTTAGTAGTCCTTTTTGTGTTGTAAACTAACTACGAGCTCACATGTAGCTTTCAGTTAGTTTACGAAAAAACTAACTACGCTATATGTCGCTGAAGAAATAACGAATAATCCTCTCGTCCATCAATTCTCCCTACCTTCGTTTTAGTTTAAGTCTTAAAACGACTAAACAAAACGTGGAGTAGGATTCGTCATTTAGCAATCCTGCTCTTCTTTGTTTTGTTTAGTTAGTAACAATTAAGTCCTAAACAAAACGCTATGTGTAAGAAGAGTCTTTTTTTTGCCAAATTATCCTTCGGGCAATCATAATTTCCCCACTCTCGTATTTTTTTCGCTAGACTAAAGTATCTGAGCTGAAAAATACGCTACGTGTATGATTCGTCAATACGATGCCACATGCTCCTTCGAGCGATCATGATATCAAAATCCCTTCCTTCAAGATTTATACTATTATATCATACTTTTAAAAAATGTATGCGGATGGAAACCGACAATAAACGGAGGGAATCTACAAAAATGTTATGTTTAAATATTTTTGTAGAAAAGCCTAAGTTATTTCGGAGGATTGGACAGTTTGTAACGGTTTGTCCAATAAGTAAGAAAAAAAGGGTTTTATTCCGTTGTATTCTTTTCATCACTTTTATCTTTAAAAAACGCATCCCAACTAATCACACTTAAAAAAGTTAAAGCGATAATAACGAAAGCACGCATAATCTGTAGACCTCCTTTTGTACATAGTATATGAATCATTCGATTCGGAATGTGTCATTTTTTTACAAGTCTTAACTATTATGAGAGTATATTAATATAGATAGATGAAGGGAAGAGTGAAGGTATGCTAAAAGGAATGTTCAAAAGAAAAGAATTAATATGTATTTCATGTCAGAAAAAAATTCAATATGAAGAAGAGCTTGTTGCTTTTGTAAAGTTGCCGAAAGAAAGAAGTATATTAGTTGGCCCTTTTGATGTGTGTTTGGCAAAAACAGCACAAGAGATATATTGTAAATCATGTTACGACAAAAAAAGCATGACCCAAAGTAATTGAGGGGCATGCTTTTTTCATTGGTGTGCTTTCCCCTCAGATACATTTTGAGTGAGTCGATACCAAAGCCAAAGGTCATTAATGATGGAAGCAAGATCGGCAATTTCTGAATTTAGTTTACAAGAAACTTCGAAGTCTTCTTCGTTATTTAAATAATGTTGTTTTGTATTAATATAGTGCTCAAGTTCTTTTATACGATCAGGAATTTTCCCGCGAACTTGTTCCCATTTTAGTAAAATAGCATGTTGCATTTTTTCGGGGATTTCTTCCCAGTCTTCTTGTAAATGTGGAATTTCAATTCCTAGATGTTCATCGTATAAGAAATACTTTTCCATAAGTTCACCCCCGTTTTCCTGCTTATATTGTACAGAAAAACAGAAAGAAGTTCGACGAAATTGTTTGAAAAAATTTGAAAATGACTCTTGATACATTTTGTGAAAGGTGTTAAAGTGTGAATTATTATAAAAGAAAATGAATATTTATTCTTTAGGGGGATGCAAAATGGAGAAGAAAAAAGTTGTATTAGCATATTCCGGAGGTCTTGATACTTCCGTTGCAATTAAATGGTTACAAGAGAAGAATTATGATATTATCGCGCTTTGTTTAGACTTAGGGGAAGGTAAAGACTTAGCATTTGTAAAAGAAAAGGCACTTTCAGTAGGTGCAATTAAATCATATATGATTGACGTTCAAGAAGAATTTGCAAACGAATATGCATTGATGGCGATGCAAGCACACACATTATACGAAGGAAAATACCCTCTTGTCTCTGCATTATCTCGTCCGCTTATTGCAAAGAAATTAGTAGAAATCGCAGAACAAGAAGGCGCAACTGCAGTTGCACACGGATGTACAGGAAAAGGAAATGACCAAGTTCGTTTTGAAGTTTCTATCCAAGCATTAAATCCTTACTTAGAAGTGATTGCGCCTGTACGTGAATGGAAATGGTCACGTGAAGAAGAAATTGCATATGCAAAAGAAAACGATGTACCAATTCCGATTAATTTAGATAGCCCGTTTTCAATCGATCAAAACTTATGGGGGCGCAGCAACGAATGTGGAATTTTAGAAGATCCATGGGCAGCGCCGCCAGAAGATGCATATGAGATGACATTAGCGTTAGAAGATACACCGAATAAACCAGAGTTTGTAGAAATCGGATTTGAAGCAGGCGTACCGACTACTTTAAATGGCACTGCATATTCACTTGCAGAATTAATTAAAACGTTAAATGCGCTTGCTGGAAAACACGGCGTTGGACGTATTGATCACGTAGAAAATCGTCTTGTCGGTATTAAATCTCGTGAAGTATACGAATGCCCAGCAGCAATGACGTTAATCACTGCGCATAAAGAGTTGGAAGATTTAACACACGTAAAAGAAGTAGCACATTTTAAACCAGTGATTGAACAGAAAATAACAGAACTTATTTATAACGGTTTATGGTTCTCACCTTTAAAACAAGCGCTTCATGCATTTTTACAAGAAACGCAAAAGAATGTAACAGGTACAGTGCGTGTGAAATTATTTAAAGGTCATGCGATTGTAGAAGGACGTAAATCTGAGTACTCTTTATACGATGAAAAATTAGCAACATATACTGCCCAGGACGAATTTAATCATGATGCAGCAGTTGGATTCATTTCATTATTTGGTTTACCGACGAAAGTATACAGCCAAGTGAATCAAAAGAAGGTGGAAGCGTGAGCAAACTTTGGGGCGGACGTTTTACAGAAGAAGCGGAAGCATGGGTTGAAGAGTTTGGAGCATCCATCTCCTTCGATCAACAATTAGTAAATCAAGATATAAACGGGAGTATTGCACACGTCACGATGCTAGCAAAGCAGAGCATCGTGACGAAAGAAGAAGCAGAGAAAATAAAGGTAGGTCTTCAATATTTATTGAAAGAAGCAAAAGAGAATAAGCTACAATTTTCAGTAGAAGCAGAAGATATTCATTTAAATATCGAAAAGATGTTAATTGAACAAATTGGCGAAGTAGGAGGGAAACTTCATACAGGCCGAAGCCGTAACGATCAAGTGGCAACGGATATGCATTTGTATTTAAAAGAAAAGGTAGAACATATTATAAAAGCTACAAAGCAATTGCAAACTGTTCTTGTTCATCAAGCAGAAAATAATATTGAAACGATTATGCCTGGCTATACGCATTTGCAACGTGCCCAGCCGATTTCATTTGCTCATCATATTCTCGCTTACTTTTGGATGTTAGAGCGTGATGTAAATCGTTATGAAGATTCGTTAAAGCGTATTAATATCTCCCCATTAGGAGCAGGAGCGCTAGCTGGGACGACATTCCCGATTGACCGAGAATATAGTGCGGAGCTTCTTGGATTTAATGGAATATATGAAAATAGTTTAGATGCAGTAAGCGATCGTGATTTCATACTGGAGTTCTTAAGTAACTCATCTATGCTTATGATGCACTTATCGCGCTTTTGTGAAGAACTTATTTTATGGAGTAGCCAAGAGTTTCAATTTATTGAAATGAGCGATCAATACGCAACTGGAAGCAGCATTATGCCGCAAAAGAAAAACCCGGATATGGCAGAACTAATCCGTGGTAAAACAGGCAGAGTATACGGTAATTTATTCAGTTTACTTACAGTAATGAAAGGATTACCGCTCGCTTACAATAAAGACTTGCAAGAAGATAAAGAAGGAATGTTTGATACAGTAAAAACAGTAGAAGGATGCCTTCATATTATGGCGGGCATGCTTGAAACGATGACTGTAAACAAAGAAAAAATGGGGCAAGCTGTGACGCAAGATTTCTCCAACGCAACAGAAATTGCCGACTATTTAGCAAACAAAGGACTACCATTCCGTCAAGCTCATGAAATTGTTGGGAAGTTAGTGCTACATTGCACACAAAAAGGAATTTATTTATTAGATGTCCCGCTTGAAACATATCAAGAAATGAGCTCTTTATTTGAAGAAGATTTGTATGAAGTTCTTTCACCATATGCGGCTGTAAAGCTTCGTAATAGTGCGGGTGGAACAGGATTTGAACAAATCAAAAACGCTTTGGAGAAGGCGAAGGGGTTAGTTGGAGAGTTTGTTGGAAGTTGATTGATTTTATAGGGAAGAAGGTACGCTAATCTTGATGGAGAGAAGCTTACCTTCTTTTTTTATAGCCACAAATTAATCATACTTATGTCGATCTTCCGTAATTCGAATATACTCAATATCCATCAAATCTCTAAGTAATGCACCGTTACTTAGTTCAACGCCATGTTTCTCTTTAAAATGAGTACGAATCGTATCTAGCATTTCGAGTTCTTTCCCATTCACATCTAAAATAATACGTTCAGAATCATCCATGTTGCATCCTCCTTTTTTACACATATATATTTTGTCCGTCTATTTCTAAAAAATGTATGTTAACGTAATGTTAGGAAATAAGAAAGGGATGAAAAATGAGACGTATTTATTTTATAGGGTTAATTTTGTACACGCTAATTGTATTACATGTTGCATTCCCAAATATCTTTTCATTTGAGGATTTAGAAACAGTACACGTTGCGATATTTATTTTTGCTCTATTTGTAGTAGATTGCTTTATTTCTATATGGATTTCGAAAAGAAAAGATATACAAGGTGAAAAAGAAATGGAACGGAAAAAGAGAAAACATTCATTTTGGATGATGACATACTGTTTGTCTTTAGTGCTTACTGCTGCTTTTTTTAGTGAACATATTCCATTAGAAAGATTAAATATTGGATTTGGTGCGTTCGTATTTGCATACTATTTTTTTATGCACTTTCTTCCTTATATGAAAGAAAAGCGAGGAGAAGAGGAAAATCCGCTTGTAGAAGAAGCGAGAGAGCAAGAGCATAAGAGAATAGAAGAAGATATAAAGAAACTCGGAGAACAAAAGTGGTATTTAAAATCAAAAATCATATATGTTCTTTGCTTTATTACGCCGCCAATTGGCTATTTGTACGTTTTCTTACTTCGTAAAAAAATGACAGCAGATGCAAGGCAAACGTACTTAACGATCGCGACAATTATGATGGCATTATGGTCTTTGAAGTTTCTTCCGCCTTATGTGTTGGCAATTACCGTTGTTGTCGTAGCATGTCTTGTGTTTATAGTGAAGTTTATAAAATGAAAAACACCAAGTCTATGTGGACTTGGTGTTTTATCTATAAATTAAAGCTCACCTTGTTCCTCATCACCACGAACAACAAGGACATCGCATTTCGCATAGCGAATAATATGTTCAGAGACGCTACCAATTAGGAAACGCTCAACAGCATTTAAACCAGTCGCACCACACATAATTAAATCTACTTTATGGTTTGGAGCGATTTCTTTTGAAATTTTTGATTTAGGATTACCGAATTCTAATACAGTTTCAATTTTTTCAAGACCAGCTTCAAGCGCAGTTTTTTTGTAGTCTTCTAATAAGTCTTCTGCAAATAGATTTGCACGTTCCGCAATTGCACGGCTATAAGCTTCTACTGCTGAGTATGCTTTTACATCAACGATATGAGCAATTGTTAATGTTGCATTGTTGCGCTTTGCGACTTGAATTGCTTTTTTAAAGGCTTTTTCTGCTTCTTTAGAACCATCCACCGCGATTAAAATATTTGTATATGTATTATTCATAGTAAATTCCTCCCAATCTGTTTTATAACTGTTTACAACTTAATTATAAAACAAATTTTGGTAACGTGCTTGCCAGAAACGTTACAGAATTTTGAAAACTCTGTTTCAATTCATTTTAGTTGTAATTGGAGCGAGAACTTGTTACATATGAAGTATAGCAATTTAAAAGGGGGCAGTTTTGTGAGACATGCGCTCATTACAGCCGGTACGAAAGGTTTAGGAAAGCAAGTAACAGAAAAATTATTGGCTAAAGGCTATTCAGTAACAGTAACGTACCATAGCGATATCACGGCTATGGAAACGATGAAAGAAACATATAAAGATGTGGAAGAGCGTCTACAATTCGTGCAAGCGGATGTCACGAAAAAGGAAGATTTACATAAAATAGTAGAAAAAGCGATGAGCCGTTTTGGCAAAATTGACTTTTTAATTAATAATGCTGGTCCATATGTATTTGAACGAAAAAAGTTAGTTGATTATGAAGAAGATGAATGGAATGAAATGATTCAGGGAAATTTAACAGCGGTATTTCATTTATTAAAACTTGTCGTTCCGGTCATGAGAAAACAGAACTTTGGCCGTATTATTAATTACGGATTTCAAGGGGCGGATAGTGCACCGGGATGGATTTATCGTTCAGCTTTTGCCGCAGCGAAAGTAGGACTTGTTTCATTAACGAAAACAGTTGCTTATGAAGAAGCGGAGTATGGTATTACTGCGAACATGGTATGTCCTGGTGATATTATAGGCGAGATGAAAGAGGCAACTATTCAAGAAGCACGTCAGCTGAAAGAGCATAACACACCGATTGGTAGATCTGGAACAGGTGAAGATATTGCAAGAACCATTTCGTTTTTATGTGAGGACGATTCCGATATGATTACCGGTACAATTATTGAAGTGACTGGTGCAGTGGATGTTATTCATAGACATCGATAGAATAAAATAAGATGAAGTTTCGAATAATTGGACAGTTTATCCATTGTGCTGAGAGGTGCGGATAATACTGTCCTTTAATATAAAATTAAATCTATCGGAAAACTCGTGTTATTTTTTTGTCAAATATTGAGATATTATGTTAAAATATAAGAGCGTAGAAAGCGCTTTAAAAAATGATTCAGGGGTCATTTCATAACTCAAGGGGGAACTAATCATGCGTATCGGTATTCCAACAGAAATTAAAAACAATGAAAACCGTGTGGCAATGACGCCAGCGGGAGCAGTACATTTAGTACAAAATGGTCATGAAGTTTTTGTTCAAAAAGGAGCAGGTTTAGGATCTGGCTTTACGGATGAAGAATACGTACAAGCTGGTGCGAAACTTGTAGAAACTGCTGAAGAAGCATGGAATCAAGATATGGTTATGAAGGTAAAAGAGCCAGTAGCAAGTGAATACGGCTATTTCCGTGAAGGTTTAATTTTATTCACATACTTACACTTAGCTCCAGAACCAGAATTAACGAAAGCATTAATCGATAACAAAGTTGCATCAATCGCATATGAAACAGTACAATTAGACAATCGTTCTTTACCATTACTTGCACCTATGAGTGAAGTAGCTGGTCGTATGGCTGCACAAATCGGTGCACAATTCCTTGAGAAAAACAAAGGTGGTAAAGGTATTTTACTTGCAGGCGTTCCAGGGGTAAAACGCGGCAAAGTAACAATCATCGGCGGTGGTCAAGCTGGTACAAACGCAGCTAAGATTGCAGTAGGTTTAGGTGCAGATGTAACAATCATTGACTTAAGTGCAGAACGTCTTCGTCAATTAGATGATATTTTCGGTAACCAAGTAAAAACATTAATGTCTAATCCATATAACATTGCAGAAGCTGTTAAAGAATCTGACCTTGTTATTGGTGCAGTATTAATTCCAGGTGCAAAAGCGCCAAAACTTGTAACTGAAGAAATGATTCAATCAATGGAACCAGGTTCTGTCGTTGTAGATATCGCGATTGACCAAGGTGGTATTTTCGAAACAACTGATCGTATTACAACTCATGATAACCCAACTTACGAAAAACATGGCGTTGTTCATTATGCAGTTGCTAATATGCCAGGTGCAGTTCCACGTACGTCAACTCTTGCATTAACAAACGTAACAGTACCATATGCAGTACAAATTGCTAACAAAGGTTACAAAGATGCTTGCTTAGGCAACACTGCATTACTAAAAGGTATTAACACATTAGATGGCTATGTAACATTCGAAGCAGTTGCAGAAGCGCACGGCTTACAATACGCTGATGCGAAAGAGCTTCTTGAAAAAGCTCCTGCTTTATCATAATAGAAATACATTCGAGACCTTCCTTTATGAGGAGGGTCTTTTTTTATGGAGAAATAACATGTGAATAATTGTTATTTATTGGTGTAAATTGATTTTTATTATGATAATTTAGAATTATATAACAAAAAGAGGGGATTCAATGGGGAGCAAAAAGAGGAAGAAAAAGCAAGTTAAGAGACAAGAGTATATGAAGAGAAAACAGGAACAGAACATACCTTTTTCAAAAAAAGTAGTCCTTATGATAGAAAAAGTATTTCGATATATTTGTATGTTCTTGTATGTGATTTTTTGTGTGTTTTTATGTGGGATGGTTAAAAGTTTGGGGATAACCCCTAATGTTATTGAAGGTATTTTTGGCGTTATGCTTGTTATGGTAGAAGGAATCTTATTCTTTATATTATTTGATAAAGTATGGCCTAGTCATGAAAGTAAAAAAGATAGAAAAAGAAGCAAAAAATCTTCATCCAATTCAAGCTCATCAAGTGGATTCGGTGACTACAGTAGCAACGATTGTAGCAGCTCAAGTGATGGTGGAGGAGATTGCGGAGGTGGTGGAGACTAAGTTAGTTTTTCAGAAGAACGACTAATGAAAGGGTGAGACGGAATATGGAGACTGTGAACTTAATAGAATTAACAAAGGACATTCAAGATCAACATAAAAACTTCGTCGTTTCAAATGTAAATAGTCATTGCTTACGAATCGCTGTATTTACTGGCGAATATGATTGGCATTATCATTCTAATTCGGATGAATTATTCATTGTGCTAGAGGGAGAATTACTTATCGATTTTGAAGATGGAGAAACAGCAGTTTTAAAGCCGAATGATTCTATTTTAATTCCAGCGTGTACGATTCATAGAACGAGAGCATTAAAGAGAACAGTAAATCTTTGTTTCGAAAATATAGAAGCTGATACGATTAAAGTGGAGCAGTTATGAAAAAATTATCTGTAGCCGAGTATAGAAAAATCATTCCGATTTTGGAAAGTAATACAAGAACGACGACATTTGCTTATGCGGTATGTGACCAAATGATAGATGGTGAGATTTTTGCCAACGAGAAGTTAACAGCAGGATTAATTCGTACAGTTAACGGTATCTATTATTTATTTGGTCATACGGATGATCAAAATTATAATGAAGATTTATTGATGTATTTAAAAATGGCTATTGAAAAAACAGAGAAGAGATTTACACTATTCGCTTCAAGTGAAGAGTGGGAAATGATGATTGAAGGGCGTTTTAGTAATGTACTTCGGAATATGCCACGAATGAAATTCCAAAGAGAAATCTTTGAAGAGCGAACACAAGATGCAAATAAAAATACATATGAAGTGAAGCGTATTGATAAAAGTGATATAGAACGAAGCAGTGAATTTACAGAGAAGTATTATAAAGAATATTGGGGATCAAAAGAACTATTTTTGAACGGTGGTTTCGGATTTTGTATAGAACAAGGTGGGATGATTATAGCTGAATGCGTCTCAATATTTAGAGGGAATAGTTTTGCTGAAATCGATATTGCTACGCATAAAGCATATCAAGGGAAAGGATTAGCTCAAGCTGTTGCGACACGGTTCGTTGAGCATTGCATGCAAAATGATATTACACCGTGCTGGGATTGTTATGTAGACAATATTCCTTCGCAAAAACTAGCTAGTAAATTAAGTTTTCATAATCCGATAGAATATAGATTGTTTGTACGTAAGAAAACGGGGGAATAAAAATGAATGTGGAATTAACGAGATTCAAAGTGAAACAAGGTAAAAGTCATCGTGTAGATGAATGGATGCAGCTTCTTAATGACAATATGAAAGAAGTCCTTTTGACATTAAACGACGAAAAGATGTACGTTGAGACAATTTTCCGGGAAATAAGAGATGGAGAAGAATACTTATATTGGTATTCTGCGCAAGGAGAAGGCGGGGCTCTTGTCGAAAATTCTCATCATGAAATTGATAAAAAGCACTTGGAATTTTGGCATGAATGTATTGATGAAGAAGCACCATCTGTTGATATGAAAACGGAAGTTGTTATGATTCAAGATGTTGTGAGGGAAGCGATGGAATAATAGAGTAATATTTTGTGAACAAAAAACAGTCTTATTTTTTTGCTGAAATATATATTATTGGAGATGCTATAGGATGAGAATTAGTAATAAATATATCACTCTCGATGAAATAGAGATAATAAGAGAATCCTTAAATAAATTGCATGAATATCATAATAATAAATCAAAATATTTTTCTGGCGATTACCCCAGAATGACATTTGAGGAACGTATTGAAAATTATAAAAAGAACTCAAAGTACGGAGAATATAGAATTGAATTATTGATTGAGTCAGAAACAGATAATATATTAGGATTTTGTATAGCGTATAGTAAAAGCGTAAGCGGAAAGATTGAAGTTTTATTTGTTGATGAAAAATACCGAAGAAACGGATTTGGTTTGAAATTAATGAATAGTGCAGTGGAATGGTTTAAAGTGAAAAAGATAGATGAAATTGAATTAACAGTAGTGTATGGAAATGAAGCTGTATCATTTTATGAAAAGCTGGGATTTTATCCTCGTTCAATTATTATGGCAACTAAGTCATAACGATAGTATGGGGAGAGATGAGTGGGAGTTTTTGTTTCAAAAAATGATTCATATTTTACTAAATTATATGTGAAGAGCACATCAAAATAAATGTGCTTTTTATTATAGAAAAATTTATAAAAGCTGTATTTGGATATCTTTAAGTGAAAATAAAGAGGGATATCGAGAATATTTTAGGATAAACTATAAAGTGAAACTTTAATCAGTGGTGAGGGCATCCCCCACTGATTATCAGCCCTCACCAATCGGGCTTTTACGAGCAGTCCGCCCCCCACCTAACTTCTTTGCTTCCGCTGAATTTTGATGTGGGGTCTTACTGCCTGTTAATGCGGGATAAAGAAATAAAAAACACCAAACCAAAAGACTTACCAATATACGGTGTAGTCGTAACAGGAAAACAGAGGGTTTACAAATTTTACAAGGAACACCGTATATTAAGGCTGCTGTAAGAGGTGTAACAGTTGAGAAATATTGATTACAAGTAATTAATGTGAATAATCAGAAAATTTATGTTATAATATGGGAAAAGGAGGTTTATATGAGGCAAATACATGGAGCAATTTATATTTACATAACAATGTTTTTCGTGGCGATATCCTATGGATTGGGGCACGTGTATTCGCATCCTATACTAACTTTTTTAAGCGGAGCATGTATGGCGTTTGCGCTTCTTGTCCACCTTTTCTCAGTTTGGATCGTGAAATTTCAATTAAATATTAGTGAAATAGAAGAAGGCACTTTTTGAGTGGCCTTCTTTTTTTAATAATATTTAAAGGAAGAAATAGACAATAAATAAGTGCTTTTGAATGGAGGGGCATGATGAAGAGAGCATTATTCTTTTTCATTAGTATTTTCTTTTTAGGAAGCTGTTCCATTTCGTATATTACTTTTTCTAGCGAGAGCAAAAGTTGGACGGGACAATATAAAGGCCATATTAAGGATGATAGTGAAGATGGAATGTTTACATTTCAGTATAAGGGCGGAGATGGGAATACAGAATTTAAGAATTTAGAGATTGCTATTAATGGAGCCTTTAGTACAATGACACAAACGTCAGAAGTTCATAGAGGAGCAAAGGTTGAAATGAAGTCTTCTTGTGTAAGTTGCGCGCCTATCTCTAAAGATGAACCAATAGAGATTGTGATGAAATGGGATGATAAGTATGAGGAGAAGATGGTGCTAAATTTGAAATAGTAGAGAAATAAAAAAGGCAGCAATCAAGCTGCCTTTTTTATTATTTTACAAATTGTAACTCTTTCGGGAACTTCGTTAAAATTTCTGATCCGTCTTTTGTGATGTAAATATCATCTTCAATACGAACGCCACCTACGTTTGGTACGTAAATACCTGGCTCGATTGTGAAGACCATACCTTCTTTTAATGGAGACTCGTTGCCAGCTTTTACATCTGGATATTCGTGTACGCTAATTCCAAGTCCGTGACCAAGGCGGTGGGGGAAGAAGTCACCGTAACCTGCATCTGCGATAACAGAACGAGCAGCGTTGTCGATTGCGCCAAGTGTAACACCCGGTTTACATGCTTCAACTGCTTGTAGTTGTCCAGCAAGTACAGTGTTGTAAATGCGAGTTTGCTCTTCAGAAATCTCACCGAATGCTACTGTACGTGTAATATCAGAGCAATAACCATCAATGATTACGCCTAAATCAAATAGTACGAAATCGCCGCGTTTCATTTTGTTTGCGCCAGGAATACCGTGTGGAAGAGCAGAGTTCGCACCTGCTAATACCATCGTATCAAATGACATTTTATGTATGCCTTTTGTTTTTAATTCGTGTTCAATAATTGCTAATACTTCTAGCTCGCTGCGGTTTTCTTTAATTGCATTTACACCAACTTCAACAGCATAGTCCGCCATTTTAGCTGCTTCGCGTAAAATAGAAAGTTCTTTTTCATCTTTAATTAAACGAAGTTCGCGAACTTTCTCCTCAGCTGATTTGAAAGCTGCATTTGGGAATAATTTCGTTAATTCTTCGTAGCGCTCTACGTTTAAATGTTCTTTTTCAATTGCAACTGCATTTGCATTGATGCCGCGGTCTTTAATTGCTTTTGCAATCATATCCCATGGTCTGTCAGTATCAGTAAATCCGATAATTTCATGTGCCCAGCCAGCGTTACGTGCTTGGCCTTCTTCCATTTTAGGGCAAATTAAAATAGGTTCTTTTTCTTGGAATACAAACATACCAAGAAGTCTTTCGTGTGGTTCACAGTGGAAGTTTGTCATGTAGAAGACGTTCGGTGTAGAAGTTAAGAACGCAGCTTCTACGTTTTTTTCTTTTAGCCATTGCATTAAATTTTCTAATCTAGCATTCATCGATTGGCACCCCCGAGATATTTAATTACAAATATAACTTTAACTCGGAAGAAAGCGTTATGACAAGTAAATAGATGTTAGAAAAGACAGGGGATTGAAAAATCATGTAGAATAAAAAGTGAGAATGTGAATAGGGGAGGAATGTAATAATGAAAGTATCTTATCATGGACATTCAGTTGTGAAAATTGAGGCGAATGAAAAAGTTATTTTAATTGACCCGTTTTTAACAGGTAATCCGAAAACAGATTTAAAAGCTGAAGATGTAAAAGTGGATGCAATCCTTTTATCGCATGGACACGGTGATCATGTTGGAGATACAGTAGAACTTGCGAAGAAAAATAATGCAGTTGTTGTAGCGCCATTTGAACTAGCAACATTTTTAAGTTGGCAAGGTGTAAATACACACCCGATGCATATTGGTGGTTCACATGAATTTGACTTCGGAAAAGTGAAGTTTACACAAGCATTCCACGGCTCTAGTTATATTGATGAAGCAAATAAGACGATTACATATACAGGTATGCCAGCAGGTATTTTATTTACAGCAGAAGAGAAAACTGTATACCACGCAGGAGATACTGCACTATTCTCTGATATGAAGTTAATTGGGGAATTAAATAAAGTTGATCTAGCATTTTTACCAATTGGTGATAATTTCACAATGGGACCAGAAGATGCTGTACTAGCGGCAAAATGGATTAATGCGAAAACTGTTGTACCGATGCATTATAATACGTTCCCAGTTATTGAACAAGATCCATATCAATTTGTAGAAAAGCTACAAAATTGTACAGGGAAAGTATTAGAAGCTGGAGAAAGTATTACACTATAGAAAAGAAACCCTTCATTTGAAAAAGAAAAGTGAAGGGTTTTTTATGTGTGTAGGACAGCTTTTAATGCTTGTATTTGTTTTGGTGATTCTTTTCTTTTGGTACGTGGTTGTTCAGGTGTTTCATTCAATTCCATTGCAACTTTTTTCCCATCTACGAAAGCTAAAAATACAGCACCTACAACCTCTAAAAATTTTTTCATCATGTGTTCGCTCCTTTGTTTTATTTCTTGTCTTAATTGTATAAGTAATTAAGTGTACGAACTATCGAATGAGATGACAATAGCATTACATTGTTGTAATAGAATGAATGGTGGAATGCAAGAGACATTTTGTTATAAAAAAAATAGTACAGGTATGCAAAGAGAGAGTGTAACAGTTTTGAAAATATAGTATACTAAAAGTACAACACATGAAGAATTTAGGGAAAAGAAAGTATGGTGAAACCATTTGGCTACCAAGCATAACCAAATTTTAGAACATATTAATAGCCTGCCAGTAGGCCATAAAATTTCTGTAAGACAAATCGCGAAAGATTTGAGTGTAAGTGAAGGGACAGCTTACCGTGCAATTAAAGATGCAGAAAATAAAGGATATGTTAGTACAATTGAACGTGTCGGAACAATTCGAATTGAACAGAAGAAGAAAGAAAATATCGAAAAACTGACATATGCAGAAGTCGTTAACATTGTCGATGGTCAAGTACTTGGGGGCAGAGAAGGACTACATAAAACATTAAATAAATTCGTAATCGGAGCTATGAAATTAGAAGCGATGATGCGCTATACAGAAGCTGGAAATTTACTCATTATTGGTAACCGTACGAATGCACATCAATTAGCATTAGAAACTGGAGCCGCTGTATTAATTACGGGCGGATTTGATACGGAAGATCATGTGAAGAAATTAGCAGACGAATTAAAGCTGCCGATTATTTCAAGTAGCTACGATACATTTACGGTCGCAACGTTAATTAATCGTGCGATTTACGATCAGCTTATTAAGAAAGAAATTGTACTCGTTGAAGATATTTTAACGCCAATTGAAGAAACGTTATATTTAAAGCCGAGTGATACAGTACAGCAATGGCATGCATATAACGAAGAGACGATGCATGGAAGATATCCAATTGTCGATGAAAGTAACAAAGTGCTAGGAATCGTAACTTCAAAAGATATGATCGGAGTAGCGAAAGAAACACCAATTGATAAAGTAATGACAAAGCACCCAATTACAGTGAACGGTAAAATGTCTGTCGCAGCTGCGGCACGTATGATGGTGTGGGAAGGAATTGAATTACTTCCTGTCGTTGAGGAAGGAAACAAACTGCAAGGTATTATTAGCCGTCAAGATGTACTTCAGGCACTGCAAATGATTCAACGTCAGCCACAAGTTGGAGAAACCATTGATGATATTGTAACGAATCAATTTATGACACCAAAAGAAGCGAAGAATGAGCATCTATATCAATTTTCGGTGACGCCGCAAATGACGAACTCAATCGGGACGTTATCGTACGGTGTATTTGCAACAATTGTGACAGAAGCGACAAATCGCGTCATTCGTGCGCAAAAGAAAAGCGATTTAATTGTTGAAAACTTAACGATTTATTTCGTAAAGCCGGTTCAAATTGACAATGTTGTATCTGTTCATCCGAAAGTATTAGAAATTGGGCGTAAATTTGGTAAGGTCGATGTAGAGGTGCATCATGAAGGTAATGTTGTTGGAAAGGCATTACTTATGGTGCAGTTAATCGATAAATAAAAAGATGGAACAAATCGTTTTGATTTGTTCCATCTTTTTTTGTTGTTTTAAATTTGAAAGGCATGATTTTAGATGGGAGTTTTAGTGAAATATGTATGGAGTGGAGTGGAGTGGAAAAGTAACGTAACGTAAGAAAAGACAGAATAGTAATTCAATTTGGTTGTATATTGTGTTATGATTATATTGTAAGAAAATGGATTTCTGAAAGGTGGTATGCATTATGTCGTCAGCCGTACTCTTTTTTGGTAGTATCGCACTATTTTACTTTCTTGTAATGATACCGATCCAATATTTATATTTACAAGGTTTACATGAAAAAAAGGAAAAGACAGGATTATCTCAGCGAGAGCTATATGAAAAAATGTCTTTTGGAGAAGAACAACTACATTTTCATGTACAAGGTAACCCATTTAATATACCATCTGCGTTTGTTGCATATATGATTTTGAAAGTTAAGGGACGTAAAAAAGCATCACAATATTGATGCTTTTTTATGTTGCTTCATAGACTTCGGCTTCTTTAACTGCTAATGGCAAGAAATGTTTGTATTGGCGAAACCCGTTAAATACACTTGCACTACCAAATAGAACGAATAAAACACCAACGATAATACGAGCGGTTGAAAGTTCTAAAAAGAATTGGTTTATCCCGAAAAATAAAACGAATGAACCGAGTGCCATTGCGGATTTTCCTGAGAGCCAACCTTTCTCCATTGGGCGGTTTGTACGAAAGTATTTTGTTTTGTAAAAGAGGTACAACATAAATGAGACGATAATACAGAAGACTAATACTGGCATAATGAACACTCCCATCGCTTTGTGAAAAATAATAGAAAAGAAAAAGAAATATCTAAACTTTCTAACTTTTATTATAAAGCAATTGTTCGCATGTATGAAATACTTTCCGTTATAATGGAGGATAAAGTGAAGAAGTTGATTAAAAAGGAGATTATACATATGCATGAGCAAATTTTAGAAGCAATTAAAGAGTTTGATACAATTATTATTCATCGCCACGTGCGTCCGGATCCAGATGCGTTAGGTTCACAGGGTGGTCTTGGTACAATTCTACAAGAATCGTTTCCAGAGAAAAATATTTATACGGTTGGGTACAATGAACCGTCACTAGCATACTTACGAGTAATGGATGATATTGAAGATAGTGTATACGAAAATGCGCTTGTTATTGTTTGTGATACTGCGAATCAAGAACGTGTTGACGATCAACGCTATACAAAAGGGAAGATGTTAATTAAAATTGATCATCATCCAAATGAAGATCCATATGGAGATATTACGTGGGTAGATACGACAGCGAGTTCTACAAGTGAGATGATTTATGAGTTTTATAACTATGGAAAAGATAAAGGATTAAAAATAACAAAAGAAGCAGCTCGCCTTATTTTAGCAGGAATTGTTGGAGATACAGGTCGTTTCTTATTCCCAAATACGACAGCAAAAACACTTCGTTACGTAAGTGAGCTTGTTGATATGGGTGTGAAATTCACAGATTTATACAATGAAATGTATAAGACAAAAGAAAAAATTGCTCGTTTAAACGGTTATATTTTACAAAACTTTACGATGGTAGAAGAAGGAGCAGCTTACATTAAATTAACGAAAGAAGTATTAGAAGAGTTTGATGTACTTCCTTCTGAAGCATCTGGTGTTGTTGGAGCGCTTGGCAATATTGATGGATTAAAGGCGTGGGTTCTATTTTTAGAGGAAGACGACGTAATTCGTGTTCGTCTTCGTTCAAAAGGACCAGTTATAAACAAATTAGCAATGCAATATAACGGCGGGGGGCATCCGATGGCTTCTGGTGCGAAGGCATTTTCTTGGGAAGAAGCGGATCGTCTTTTTGCTGATTTACGTGAGATTTGTAAATAAGAGACTATATGTTAGAACGAAAAGAAGGAGCGGCGCTAAAGCCCTCCTTCTTTATTTTTCTTTCTCTATAGTAATGCTAATTTCAAGCACTGTATCAAAAGATATTGTATCGACTTTAAAACGGTATAGCCGATCGTAATGTTTGTACGTTTTATTTTCGATTACCTTTTTAAGTAGGTCTTTATTTTTTGCGATACTTTGAATGTTTTTCGTTAAAAGATGTTGGAGATCATTATGGATAGATGTAGTCATATTTTCGAGTGTGAGATTGTCTAAATCGTATTTTTCTCGATTGATAAGTTTTATTTTAATCTCTTGAATGGTTAAGAGCCGTTTATTTTCAGTGTTCAATTTTTCTTGATCTTCGAGAAGGACGTGGAGCTTTGCTTCTTGTTTTTCTATAATTTCTCTTTGT
Source organism: Bacillus sp. FSL W8-0770 (assembly GCF_038008705.1). Classification (NCBI taxonomy): domain Bacteria; kingdom Bacillati; phylum Bacillota; class Bacilli; order Caryophanales; family Bacillaceae; genus Bacillus; species Bacillus sp. FSL W8-0770. The sequence continues at coordinate 4,388,199 of NZ_JBBOZR010000001.1, read as the reverse complement.
TCTGCTATTTTACTAGCTTGTTCTTCTTGAAAAACACCGTATATGTACAAAAAAATAAACCAGCTCAAAACGCCTCCAACAGCAGCCCCAGCTAATACTAAGTACCATCTTTTTGCTGTATTAGCACTTGGTACTCTCATACATGTTCCTGCGTTAGCCATTTAATAATAATGAGACCTGTTTGCATACCACCAGTTGCGAAAAAAATAAGGAGAATTTGTTTTACGATATCTTTCATATCTCCGCCAAAGAAACTTCTTTCAAAGCTATAAAAGGTATCGAATGTTCCGCCGATTGCTGCAACGAGTGCCCAAATTCTTAAATTTTGGGCGAATTGATTAATGTAAGTTAGAGCTGGTTTTCCAATAAGAAACGCACCAAATCCACCAATTAATGAACCGCCAAGTATAACCCCAAAGGCAATAAAATAACTAATAATAAGCAGAGAGAAAAAAGTATGTTCTCTTACATCCATCGTCATTCCCCTTTCTTCTTCATATATATGGACAAAGTATAAGAAGTATGTTTTGATTTCCGCTTTCCTCATCACCTATAATAAAAGTAGTCAAATAGGTAAAGAGAGGGTACAACAGTGAAGTTTGTGCATTTACAATGTCAAACCGTTTTTAGTTTATTAAAAAGTGCTTGTAAAATTGATGAGCTTGTAGTCAGGGCGAAAGAACTTGGTTTTTCATCGCTAGCTATTACGGATGAAAATGTTATGTATGGTGTTATTCCGTTTTATAAAGCATGTAAGAAACATGGTATACAGCCTGTTATTGGATTAACCGCTTCTATTTTTAGTGAAGAAGAAGAAAGGTCTTATCCGCTTGTATTACTTGCTGAGAATGAAATAGGCTACCAAAATTTATTAAAGATTTCTAGCAGTATTATGACAAAGTCCAAAGAAGGTATTCCTAAGAAGTGGCTTGCGCATTATGCGAAAGGATTAATTGCTATTTCACCAGGTAAAGATGGCGAAATTGAGCAATTATTACTAGAGGACAATGAGAGTCAGGCTGAAGAAGTAGCTCGCACGTATCAAAATATGTTCGGCCATTTTTATATGAGTTTGCAGCATCATGCGATTCAAGATGAGTTGCTTTTACAAGAGAAACTACCTGAATTTATTAGTAGGGTTAATATGCCAGTCGTTGCAACAAACGATGTGCGCTATATCAATCAAAGTGACGCGCTTGTTCACGAATGTTTACTATCTGTTGAAAGTGGAACGAAAATGACTGATCCAGATAGGCCGAGGCTGAAAACAGATCAGTATTATTTAAAGTCATCGGATGAAATGGAAGCACTATTTTCCCATGCGCCGGAAGCAATCCAAAATACAATAAAAATTGCAGAGCGTTGCCAAGTAGAAATACCGTTCCATGTAAATCAACTTCCGAAGTTTCCTGTTCCGTCTAATGAAACGAGTGATATATACTTGCGTCGTGTTTGTGAAGAAGGTTTGCGGAAACGATATGGTGAACCGAAAGAAGTGCATATAAAGCGTTTGAATCATGAATTAAATGTTATTTCTCGTATGGGATTTAGTGATTATTTCCTCATCGTATGGGATTTTATGAAGTATGCACATGAAAATCATATTCTAACAGGACCAGGTCGTGGATCGGCAGCTGGTTCACTCGTTTCATACGTATTAGAAATTACAGATATTGATCCAATTGAATACGATCTATTATTTGAAAGGTTTTTAAATCCTGAACGTGTGACGCTTCCCGATATTGATATTGATTTTCCAGACGTAAGACGTGATGAGATGATTCGCTATGTGAAAGATAAATACGGTCAGCTCCGTGTTGCGCAAATTGTAACATTTGGTACGCTTGCAGCAAAAGCGGCAATTAGAGACATTGCCCGCGTAATGGGGCTTCCGCCGCGAGATATTGATATATTTTCAAAACTTATCCCATCAAAGCTTGGTATAACGTTAAAAGATGCATATGAAGAATCACAATCACTTCGTGAGTTTATACAAGGGAATCTTCTGCATGAGCGTGTGTTTGAAATCGCAAAACGTGTAGAAGGTTTACCACGTCATACGTCTATTCATGCGGCTGGTGTTATTATGAGTCAAGAACCGCTAACAGGCAGTGTAGCAATTCAAGAAGGACATAACGATGTTTATGTTACGCAATATCCAGCCGATGCGCTAGAAGAACTTGGGTTGCTTAAGATGGACTTTTTAGGATTACGTAATTTAACGTTACTTGAAAATATTATAAAATTTATCGCGAACAAAACAGGGAAAGAAATCGATATAAGAAACTTACCTCTTCAAGATGAAAAGACATTCCAATTATTAGGGAGAGGGGATACAACAGGTGTATTCCAGCTTGAGTCAGGTGGTATGCGAAATGTACTTCGCGGGTTAAAACCGAATGAGTTTGAAGATATCGTAGCTGTTAACTCGTTATACAGACCAGGACCGATGGAACAGATACCGACTTTTATTGAATCGAAACATGGAAAAAGAAAAATCGAATATTTACATCCGGATTTAAAGTCAATTTTAGAAAGAACATACGGCGTCATTGTATACCAAGAACAAATTATGCAAATTGCATCGAAGTTAGCTGGGTTTTCGCTTGGAGAAGCAGATTTACTGCGCCGTGCGGTGAGTAAAAAAAATCGTGATATTTTAGATCAGGAACGTAAGCATTTTGTCCAAGGATGTTTGCAAAATGGTTATGATGAGACGTCTGCTGAAAAAATTTATGATTTAATTGTAAGATTTGCGAATTACGGTTTTAACCGAAGTCACGCTGTAGCTTACAGTATGATTGGATATCAGCTTGCCTATTTGAAAGCGAACTATACGCTGGAATTTATGACGGCATTATTATCAAGTGCAATTGGAAATGAAGATAAGATTGTACAGTATATACGAGAAACGAACCGGAAAGGTTTTCACGTTTTGCCGCCGTCTCTTCAGAGAAGTGGTTATAACTTCCAAATAGAAGGGAATGCGATACGTTACAGTTTACTTTCGATCCGAAATATTGGAATGGCTACAGTGACGGCATTATTAGAAGAACGAGAGAAAAAAATGTTCGAAGATTTATTTGAATTTTGTCTCCGTATGCCGTCAAAGTTCGTAACGGAGCGTAATTTAGAAGCTTTCGTCTGGTCGGGATGTTTTGATGATTTTGGTGTTTCGAGAACGAATTTATGGAAAAGTATTAAAGGGGCGTTAGAGTACGCGAATCTCGCACGTGATTTAGGAGATGCTGTTCCAAAATCAAAATATGTACAAGGAGAAGAGCTATCTTTTATTGAACAACTAAATAAAGAGAAGGAAGTACTTGGCTTTTATTTATCAAGTTATCCGACAGCGCAATATGTGAAGTTAGCAAAAGAATTAGAAATTCCATCTCTCGCTCAGGCGATGCGACACAAGAAAAAAGTACAAAGAGCTATTGTGTATATAACAAGTGTTAGAGTGATTCGTACGAAAAAGTTTCAAAAGATGGCATTTATTACATTCTGTGATCAAAATGATGAAATGGAAGCGGTCCTCTTCCCGGAAACGTATATACATTTCTCGGATAAGTTGCAAGAAGGAGCAATTGTTTTAGTTGACGGTACGATTGAGCTAAGAAATCATAAGCTGCAATGGATTGTAAATGGACTATATCCGCTAGAGGAAATGGATGTTTATGAAGAAAAGAAAGACGCATCTGTTTACGTGAAATTGCCATCTCAGTATGAGAAAAAGCTTTTAAATCGGGTTACGAAAATATTGTTCGACTATTCAGGTTTTGCGAAAGTACTAATTTATTATGAAAAGGAACATAAAATGGTACAATTATCTCGGAGTTTATCGATTCATCCAAGTGAAGAATGTTTAGGAGCACTTCGTGAAATTGTCGGGGAAGAAAATGTAGTTGTGAAAATATAATGGACAATTTCCCTACACTTCGATTATTATAGTAGTAGTGTTCGTGGTCAGACCACTTGGAGAAATTGATATCAGCAAGAATAATTTGAGGAGAGTGGATAGTTTGTCAACACTTCGTGAAGAAGCACTTCACATGCATAAAGTGCATCAAGGAAAATTAGAAACTGTATCAAAAGTAAAAGTAGAAAATGCAAAAGATTTAAGTCTTGCATATTCTCCAGGGGTTGCAGAACCTTGTAAAGAAATTTATGACGATAAAAGTAAGGTATATGAATATACGATGAAGGGAAATATGGTAGCAGTTGTGACAGATGGAACAGCTGTACTTGGTCTTGGTAACATTGGACCTGAAGCATCTCTTCCAGTAATGGAAGGTAAAGCTGTATTATTCAAGAGCTTTGCTGGTGTAGATGCATTCCCAATTGCCTTAAATACAAACGATGTAGATAAAATTGTTGAAACTGTAAAATTAATGGAGCCAACTTTTGGCGGCGTTAACTTAGAAGATATCGCAGCACCAAACTGCTTCATTATTGAAGAGCGTTTGAAAAAAGAAACAAATATTCCTATCTTCCATGATGATCAACACGGAACAGCTATCGTAACAGTAGCAGGTCTTGTAAATGCACTGAAATTAGTTGGAAAGAAAATGTCTGACATTAAAGTTGTCGCAAATGGCGCAGGTGCAGCAGGTATTGCAATTATTAAACTTTTATATCGCTATGGTGTACGCGACATTATTATGTGTGACCGTAAAGGCGCAATCTATGATGGTCGTCCTACAGGTATGAATCCGGTGAAGGATGAAGTTGCAAAATATACAAATAAGAATCGTATAGAAGGTTCTTTAGCTGATGTTGTACAAGGTGCGGACGTATTCATTGGTGTATCTGCAGAAGGTGCATTAACAGAAGAGATGGTTCGTACAATGAATGACAATGCGATTATTTTTGCAATGGCGAATCCAGTTCCAGAAATTATGCCAGAATTGGCAAAAGCAGCGGGCGCAGCTGTTGTTGGAACAGGTCGTTCTGACTTCCCGAACCAAGTAAATAATGTATTGGCGTTCCCTGGTATTTTCCGCGGTGCACTTGACGTACATGCGACACAAATTAACGAAGAAATGAAGATGGCAGCTGTACAGGCTATTGCTGAGCTTGTAGCAGAAGATGAGTTAAATGCAGACTATATCATTCCGGCACCATTTGACGCGCGTGTAGCGCCTCAAGTAGCGGCTTACGTTGCAAAAGCAGCAATGGAGACAGGAGTAGCTCGCCGTCAAGTAGATCCAAATGAGATCGCTGAAAAAACAAAACAATTAGCGCTGATTGGTAAAGAATAAGCGAGGAATTTCCATTGACATCATCAAATACAAAAGTATATCTCGAAATTGTAAAAAAAATCCGTTCCATTATGGAAGAGGATGGATTGGTGGCGGGGGATCGTTTGCCGTCTGAGCGTGAGTTAAGTTCACGCTTAAACGTAGGACGTTCCTCTGTAAGAGAAGCATTGCGTGCTTTAGAACTGGTAGGATTGATTGAAACGAGACGTGGTGAAGGGACGTTTATTCGAAACTTTTATGATAACGGTCTTGTACAATTAATTGCTCCGTTCTTATTGCAAGATGAGAAAACAATTCGTGATTTATTACAAACGAAACGATTACTTGAGAAAGATATGATTCGAATTGTATGTAATTTACCGAAAGAAACGTTTTCTAAAGTGCTAAGTAAATTACATCAAGTGCTTGAAGGAAACGAAAACTCAATTCCAATGCTTCATCAAACGTTCTTTAAAACACTTATTGAACAAGTCGATAATTATTTACTATATCGCATTTGGATGATCGTAAATGATTACGTATCAACGCTTTCTTGTAAAGTTTCAAGAGATTCTATCGATATGTATAGAAAGCTTTACGCTACTTTGGAAGAAAAACAAGAAAATGATGCACTAAAAATTTACGATGAATTAGTAGAGAATATACAGTTTCACTCGTAATGTATAAAATTTGTCGAAATGACCATGACACGTTATGACAAACATTCTACCGCTTAGCGGTTAAAGTTAAACGTAAAGAGTGAGGTTATTAGACAGATTGAGAAGATAAGGCTAACATCAAACTTTGGTGTTAGCCCCATTTTCTTCTTACGCTAACCTTAGCTCTCAACGAAGGGGGTCAAATTGTGCTAAGAGATTTATTCGTGAAAAAGAAAAAGTACGCTGCAATACCTTCAGAACAAGTACGAAAAGATGTGCCAGATGGCGTTATGACAAAATGTCCGGAATGTAAAAAAATCATGTATACGAAAGAACTTCTAAAAAATTTAAAAGTATGTGTGAATTGTGGATATCATCATCCTATGAATGCATGGGAACGTCTTAATAGTATATTGGACGAAGGGTCATTCCGTGAGTATGACAAAGAAATGGTTTCATTAAATCCACTCGAGTTTCCAGGTTATGAAGAGAAACTAGAGAGCGATCGTAAGAAGACTGAATTGAACGAAGCGGTTGTAACTGGTGAAGGAACAATTGATGACATGCTTGTTGTTGTTGCAGTAATGGATTCTCGTTTTCGAATGGGGAGCATGGGCTCTGTAGTAGGAGAAAAAATCGCCCGTGCGGTTGAAAAGGCGTACGACTTACAAGTTCCATTTATTATCTTTACTGCTTCGGGTGGTGCCCGTATGCAAGAAGGGATATTAAGTTTAATGCAAATGGCAAAAACAAGCGTAGCTTTGAAAAAGCATAGTAATGCAGGAGGATTATTTATTTCTGTTATGACTCACCCAACGACGGGCGGGGTTTCAGCGAGTTTCGCTTCACTTGGTGATTATAATCTTGCAGAACCAGGTGCACTTATCGGATTTGCTGGTAGACGTGTAATTGAACAAACGGTGCGTGAGAAACTACCGGAAGATTTCCAAACGGCAGAATTCTTACTAGATCATGGTCAATTAGATGCGGTGGTGCATCGTGATGATATGAGAGAATCGCTTCGCAAGATTTTAGAAGTTCATCAAGGAGGGGAAATGGCTGTATGGCAGAGCTAGAATTTGAAAAACCAGTTGTTGAGCTAAGAAATAAGATTCGTGAACTGAAAGACTATACGAAAAACAGCCAGATGGACTTCAGTGAGGAGATTCGTATTTTGGAAGAAAAGCTAGAAAATTTAGAGGAAGATATATACGGCAATCTAAAAGTATGGGACCGTGTTCAAATTGCTCGTCATGCAGAACGACCGACAACGCTCGATTATATTGAGCACTTATTTACTGATTTTTTCGAATGTCATGGAGATCGTCTATTTGGCGATGATGCAGCGATTGTCGGCGGCATTGCGAAATATAAAGGGATGCCTGTAACTGTAATTGGGCATCAGCGCGGAAAAGATACGAAAGAAAATATTCGCCGTAACTTTGGAATGCCTCATCCAGAAGGATATCGAAAAGCACTGCGTCTCATGAAACAAGCGGAAAAGTTTAATCGTCCTATTATTTGTTTCATCGATACGAAGGGAGCTTATCCTGGTAAAGCAGCTGAAGAACGTGGACAAAGTGAAGCTATTGCCCGCAACCTATTTGAGATGGCAGGTTTAACGGTACCAGTTATTTGTATCGTTATCGGTGAAGGCGGTAGTGGTGGTGCGCTAGGTCTTGGAGTAGGAGATTACATTCATATGCTAGAAAATTCCACTTATTCTGTTATTACACCAGAGGGTGCAGCGGCAATTCTTTGGAAAGATGCAGGAAAAGCAAAGGAAGCTGCAGAGGCAATGAAAATTACAGCAGCAGATTTGAAAGAATTAGGTGTAATTGACGAAATTATTCCAGAAGCAAGAGGCGGAGCTCACCGTAATATTTTGAAACAGTCAGAAAATATAGACTTAATGATTCGAAAAACTTTTGAACAATTAAACGGAATTTCGAAAGATGAATTAATCGAAAAACGTTATGAAAAATATATGAAAATTGGGCAAGTTTCGTTTTCAAACGCTTCCATTTGGATAAAATAAGAAAAGCGTGCGTTCCACTTCGCGAATGCACGTTTTTATTATGAAAAGACACATCTTCTCCATTGTATTTTTATATTTTTTCGTGTTATTTTATTATAAGGCAAATAATCTTTATGAGGTGAGTACAAATGAAACGTATTGGTGTATTAACAAGTGGTGGAGATTCACCTGGTATGAATGCTGCCATTCGTGCAGTTGTTCGTAAAGCGATTTTCCATGATATTGAAGTATATGGTATTTACCATGGATACGCTGGATTAATTTCTGGTCACATTGAAAAATTAGAACTTGGTTCTGTTGGCGATATTATCCACCGCGGTGGTACGAAATTATATACAGCAAGATGTCCTGAGTTTAAAGATCCAGAAGTACGACTAAAAGGTATCGAGCAATTAAAAAAACACGGTATCGAAGGACTTGTTGTTATTGGTGGAGATGGTTCTTACCAAGGCGCTAAAAAATTAACTGAACAAGGATTCCCATGTGTTGGTGTACCAGGTACAATCGACAATGATATCCCTGGAACAGATTTCACAATTGGTTTCGATACAGCTTTAAACACTGTTATTGATGCAATTGATAAAATTCGTGACACAGCTACATCTCATGAACGTACATATGTTATCGAAGTAATGGGACGTCATGCTGGTGATATCGCATTATGGGCTGGTTTAGCTGATGGTGCGGAAACAATCTTAATTCCAGAAGAAGAGTATGACATGGATGATGTTATCGCTCGTCTGAAGCGTGGTAGTGAACGTGGTAAAAAACACAGTATTATCGTTGTAGCTGAAGGTGTTGGAAGTGCAATTGACATCGGTAAGCACATTGAAGAAGCAACAAACTTTGATACTCGTGTAACTGTATTAGGTCACGTACAACGTGGTGGATCACCAAGTGCACAAGACCGTGTATTAGCAAGTCGTCTTGGCGCAAGAGCAGTTGAATTGTTAATTGCTGGTAAAGGTGGACGTTGTGTAGGTATTCAAGATAACAAACTTGTTGATCATGATATTATCGAAGCGTTAGCTCAAAAGCATACAATCGATAAAGATATGTATCAATTATCTAAAGAATTATCCATCTAATCGGCGTAATGTCAGATATTTGGGAACGGTTTCATAATTTTCGGAGGTGCAATATGCGTAAAACTAAAATTGTATGTACTATAGGTCCTGCTAGTGAAAGTATTGAAAAATTAGAGCAATTAATCGAAGCAGGTATGAACGTTGCTCGTTTAAACTTCTCTCATGGTAGCCATGAAGAGCACGGAGCTCGTATTAAAAACATTCGTGAAGCTTCAAAGAAAACTGGTAAAACAGTTGGTATCTTACTTGATACAAAAGGTCCAGAAATCCGTACTCACGACTTCGTAGACGGACAAGCTGAGCTTGTAACAGGTGCAGAAGTAGTTCTTTCTACTGAGCAAGTATTAGGTACTGCAGAGAAGTTCTCTGTATCTTATGCTGGTCTTTATGACGATGTAGACCCAGGTTCTCGTATTCTAATCGATGACGGTCTTATCGAACTAGAAGTAATCGAAAAAGCTGACGGAAACATCCGTACAAAAGTTCTTAACAGCGGAACTGTAAAAAATAAAAAAGGTGTTAACGTACCAAACGTAAGCATTAAGCTTCCTGGTATCACTGAAAAAGACGTAAAAGATATCATCTTTGGTATCGAGCAAAAAGTTGATTTCATTGCAGCTTCATTCGTACGTAAAGCGTCTGACGTATTAGAAATCCGTGAATTATTAGAAGAGCATAACGCTCAATACATCCAAATCGTACCAAAAATCGAAAACCAAGAAGGTATCGACAACATCGATTCAATCTTAGAAGTTTCTGACGGTTTAATGGTAGCTCGTGGTGACATGGGTGTAGAAATTCCACCAGAAGAAGTACCGTTAGTACAAAAACGTCTAATTAAAAAATGTAACGTGTTAGGTAAACCAGTTATTACTGCAACACAAATGTTAGATTCTATGCAACGTAACCCACGTCCAACTCGTGCGGAAGCAAGTGACGTAGCTAACGCAATCTTCGATGGTACAGATGCAATCATGCTTTCAGGTGAAACAGCTGCTGGACAATACCCAGTAGAAGCGGTAACAATGATGGCTAACATTGCGGTACGTGTTGAAAAATCATTACAATATGAAGATATGTTCAAAAAACGTATTAAAGAGTTCACTCCAACAATTACAGATGCAATTAGCCAATCTGTTGCGCATACAGCACTTGCTCTTGATGTAGCTGCAATCGTAGCTCCAACAGAAAGTGGATATACTGCGAAAATGATCTCTAAATACCGTCCAAAATCTCCAATCGTAGCTGTAACATCTGACGAGCAAGTAGGACGTCGTCTTGCACTTGTTTGGGGTGTACAAGCATTTATGGCTGAGAAGCGCGCAGCTTCAACTGACGAAATGTTAGATACAGCAATTCAAACAGGTATGGATGCAGGTCTAATCGGACTTGGAGATACTGTAGTGATTACTGCGGGTGTTCCAGTTGCTGAAACTGGTACAACAAACTTAATGAAAATCCACGTTGTTGGTGAAGAAATTGCTAAAGGACAAGGAATCGGTCGTAAAGCTGCAAAAGGTAAAGTAGTTGTAGCAAAAACAGCTGCTGAAGCTGTAGCGAACGTAAACGAAGGTGATATCCTTGTTACAACAAGCACTGATAAAGATATGATTCCTGCAATCGAAAAAGCTGCGGCTTTAGTTGTAGAAGAAGGTGGCTTAACAAGCCATGCAGCTGTTGTAGGCGTATCAATCGGTATTCCTGTTATCGTTGGTGTAAACGGCGTAACAGCAACTTTAAAAAATGGCCAAGAAGTAACAGTTGATGCAGCACGCGGAATTGTTTATAATGGACATGCGGAAGTGCTATAAGTAATACGGAGAGAAGGATCGGAGTCCTTCTCTTTTTTTTACACAAAAACGAGATAGAATTAGCTTAAAGCGCCTAGAATTGCTTTTAAAAGCTGTTTGTTATGGGTTTTAATATGAAAGGATATCTATATTTCATATGATGTATATAGGCGTTGTGAGGGTGTTAAAAGTGAGATGTGAGAGAGGTGTAGAACTATGAAGTGGTTGCTATTCTTGTTTATTTTAATACCAGCGATTGAGATTACGGTCTTAATTGGATCGAGTCATGTAATAGGTTTATGGTCTACGTTCGCTATGATTGTATTTACAGGTGTTGTAGGTGTGTATTTGGCGAAAAGACAAGGGTTTAAAGTGCTTGGAGAGATTCAATCTAAGTTGAATAGAGGGGAAATGCCAGGTGAGGCGGTACTAGATGGTATTTTTGTATTTGTAGGAGGTATTCTCTTGGTGCTTCCTGGGTATGTGACAGATGTGCTAGGGTTTATCTGCGTGATCCCTATTACGAGAGCTTTATTGAAGCCGCTTGTTATGAAGTGGATGGAATGGAAATTTAGAAAGAACTCTACTATTATTATTCAGAAATAGCACTTAGATTGTAGAAATCTAAGTGCTATTTTTTGTCTTGTAAGAGGAGAGGAACTTTCTGATTGAAGCTTTGTTTTACCACGCTATTTGTGGGGGGATTTCTATCTTGAAATTGGGCTGCTCGTAAGTGTCTGATGTGGGGCGAATGATGAGCGGGGATGAACAAAACGTCTGCTCATTATATTTGCTATATAATTTTCATTTGAACTCTTGTTGTGCTTCGATTAAACTTGTGATTTTTTAGTGCTATTAATTTAGATGAATAAGATGGAGGGAAACGCTGCTAAATTAAAGTTTTGCTTTCTTATATAAAGGAACGATTGGTGTAAAAAATTCATATAAAAGGCGGAGATTGTTAGTTGAAGTCTTGTTTTATGCTATTTTTGTATATTTATTCATTTGCATAAAAAGTAATAAATGTAAATGATAATTATGAAATAAATAGAATAAATATGTAAAATCACCACGAAATATGCGTTTTTCATGCGAAAAAACAAGAGAATTATCTTTTTTGAGTGCAATTCTCTTGTTTTATGTAATGAGTATGAAAAATAAGTACAAGGAATAATCAGTGGGAAATTCCCACTGATTACATGTAAGTTTTTTGTTGTGTATGAATTAGAAACTATTATTTTGAAGGTGAACCTTTAATATATTTCCACAAGTCATGGAAGACATTAGCTTTGTGTAATGTATTAAGTAGTACTAAGGTGACTGGGCCGATGATTAATCCTAAAAAGCCAAAAAGTTTAAAGCCGACAAATAGAGCGACGAGTGTTGCTAATGGATCGAGACCGATGTTAGATGAAAGTACTTTCGGCTCCATAATTTGTCTTTGGACAATCACGACGATGTATAAAATGAGAAGACCAATGGCGAATGCGGTATCGCCAGTGAAAAATACGTATATAACCCATGGAACGAAGACTGCGCCTGTTCCTAAGTATGGTAGTAAATCTACAACTCCTGTAATAATCGCAATAGTAATGGCGTATGGTACGCGTAATATTAAAAGTCCGATTAGTACAATGACGGTTGTCATAGATACGAGTGTAAGTTGTGCTTTCACAAAACCAAACAAAGCTTTTCTTAAGTCGACAAAAATAGTTTTTCCATAGCCATGTACACGATTCGGTAGCAATTTTCTTGCTTTCTGAGCAAGACGGTGCCAATCGTAACTAATGAAGAAAGTGGCTAATAAAATGAATACAAGGACAGTTAAAGTTGTTGGCAGTGCACTAATGAAATTCGTTAACCCGCTTATAATGGCGGTTAAAAGTTCTTTCATTTGTGTTGTTGCTTCTGTTCCTAAGTTTTGAATGTTTTGTGTAATTGTATAGCGCTGTGGTTCTCCAAGATGATTAAATTTAGAGATTAAATCATCGTAGAGAGGCATAATATGATTAAGTGCAAATTGCTGAGCGAATGTAACGATATCTGGAAACTTTACTGTAACAAGTTGTAGTAAGTATGTTGTGGCAGATATTGCTTCAGTCACAAGATATGTAACAAGTCCAACGATAGCTCCAAATACGAGAATTAAGCTAACGAGTACTGCTAGTGCGCGAGGAAATTGTAGTTTTTGATTAAGGAAATTGACGACAGGATTAATCAAATAAGCAAATGCAAAAGCGATAATAAAAGGATAGATAAGCCCTGACATGTATAGTAATACATAGAATCCAGCTACCGTTGCTACAATGACAAATATGAGTCGCAATATCATATATAGTAAGTTTCGGTTCAAAGATGTATACCTCCCATTCCAATTTGGATTATCCTAATTCGTTCAACTTATAACGAGTGTGCCCCACTGATTAAAGTTTCACTTTACCCCGCTATTTGCGGGCAAGTAAATCTCCTACCCGAAGTGCGGCTGGATCAAAGGAGTTAGCTGGAGATAAACTGCCCGTAAAAGCCCGATTGGTGAAGGCTAATAATCAGTGGAAAATGCCCCACTGATTAAAGTTTCACTTTATGTTATAGTGGAATGATGGATTTTTCCTGCTTTTTCAGTATGTGAGTGACTGTGAAAGCTTGGTGTTGATGCTTCTACTATATGGTAAAAACTTCATTTTCTCTTCTTTTTATTTTACCTGTTTCTTATTAGAAAAGAAAGAAGAGACGACTGTTTTCAAAAATGTATACATGCTTAATTTTTTTTGGTGAAAGTCTCAGTTTGTCATTTTAAAATACATAAAAAATGAAGTGATTCATGTTGAATAGGCATCGATATAGCATGTATAACGATAGGTTTAAAGGTATTTTTGTTTGGAAATGAGTTCATTATTTTCAGAAAGGAAGTGCAAACATGATTAGTCAGTCAACGTTATTTTTATTCATACTACTTATTATAGGACTTATTGCTAAAAACCAATCGCTTACTGTAGCTATTGGTGTGTTATTTTTATTGAAGTTTACGTTTTTAGGAGATAAGGTCTTTCCTTATTTACAAACGAAAGGAATTAACCTAGGTGTAACGGTCATTACAATAGCGGTGCTCGTACCGATTGCGACAGGAGAAATAGGTTTTAAACAACTTGGAGAAGCGGCGAAATCTTATTATGCGTGGATTGCTTTAGCTTCAGGTGTAGCGGTCGCTTTGTTAGCGAAAGGCGGCGTACAATTGTTGACGACGGATCCTCACATTACAACTGCGCTTGTTTTTGGGACAATTATAGCGGTTGCGCTATTTAATGGGGTTGCTGTTGGTCCGTTAATTGGGGCTGGAATTGCCTATGCGGTTATGAGTATTATACAAATGTTTAAATAAGGAATTTTATAGTAATATAAAATTTTTGAATTCTTTCTGTTCACAAAAGTCAGATAATTGTTTATAATAGGATTAGAAACTTTGAAAAGTTACATAACAGCAGAGACTTTACACCAGATAAAATAAAAACAACATAAAACAATTTTATAATGATATTGTTTTATGTTGTTTTTATCATAAAACTCTTCGGAATGTATTTTCCTCACTAACTTGTTGTTTTGAGCGTGAGGATTCGGGGAGACATTCACGCTCATGCTTTCCATGTAAACAATGGACAATAAGAGGGGAACATCGCAACAAATTTGCATGATCGTGCATTTTGCTTGCCTAAAGAGTGAACGGGCGTTCATAATTCAAAAGGGGAGCAAATAGATATAAGGAGCAAGGTTGGGAGAATTTTCAGGAAAAGGAGAGAATGTCATGACTGTTATTCGAGGTTTAGAAGGGGTAGTAGCAACAACATCATCTGTGAGCTCTATTATTGATGATACATTAACTTATGTTGGGTATAATATTGATGATTTAGCTGAGAATGCTACGTTTGAAGAAGTAGTGTACTTATTATGGCACCGCAAGCTTCCTAATGAAAAAGAACTAGCGGAATTTAATGAAATTGTATCAGAATACTATAAAGTTCCAGGTGAGATTTTAACATATTTGAAACAAGTAGATTTAAAAATTGCACATCCGATGTCTGTTTTACGAACTGCAATTTCCATGCTATCATTATACGATGAGAGCGCTGAAATTATGGATGAAAAGTCCAATTATTTGAAAGCGGTTAAATTACAGGCGCAAGTCGGAACTTTAGTTGCTGCTTACGCGAGAATCCGTAAAGGTTTAGATATTGTTGAGCCAAGAAAGGATTTATCATTAGCTGCAAACTTCTTGTACATGTTAAATGATCGCGAGCCAAATGAAGTTGAAATTGAAGCTTTTGATAAGGCGCTTGTACTTCATGCAGATCATGAGTTAAACGCTTCTACATTTACTGCACGTGTTTGCGTAGCTACACTTTCAGATGTATATTCTGGTATTACAGCAGCAATCGGTGCATTAAAAGGTCCTCTTCACGGTGGGGCAAATGAAAATGTAATGAAGATGTTAACTGAGATTGGTGAAGAAGAAAATGTAGAGTCATATATTCATAATGCTCTTCAAAATAAAGTGAAAATCATGGGCTTTGGCCACCGTGTGTATGAGCAGGGTGATCCACGTGCAAAACACTTACGTGAAATGTCTAAGAGATTATGCGTGCTTTTAGGAGAAGAGAAATGGTATAATATGTCTATCAAAATTGAAGACATTGTAACAAAAGAAAAAGGTCTTCCACCAAATGTTGATTTCTATTCAGCTTCTGTATACCATTGTTTAGGAATTGACCATGACTTATTTACACCTATTTTTGCAATTAGCCGTATGTCAGGCTGGTTAGCTCATATTCTAGAACAATATGAAAACAACCGTTTAATTCGTCCGCGTGCTGATTATAATGGACCAACGCATCAAGTGTATGTTCCAATTGCACAACGATAAGCGAATAACACTATTTTGATAGTGAAAATACGCTTTCAAAAGTCTGATTTTTTCGGAAAGATGTAATGATTAGAATATTTTAATTTGACTAACGGTTTGAACTGAGGGGTTATTCCCTCAGTTTCATACATATGAAATTTCAAACATGGGGGTTATCACATTGACGACAGGTGAAAAAATTACTGTAACTAATGGTGTTATGAATGTACCAAACAATCCGATTATTCCATTTATCGAGGGAGATGGAATTGGTCCTGATATTTGGGCAGCTGCATCTCGCGTACTAGAAGCAGCAGTTGAAAAAGCTTATGATGGTGAGAAGAAAATCGTTTGGAAAGAAGTGCTTGCAGGGGAAAAAGCATTCAACCAAACAGGCGAGTGGTTACCAGAAGAAACTTTAAACTTAATTCGTGAATATTTAATCGCGATTAAAGGTCCACTTACAACTCCAGTTGGCGGTGGTATTCGTTCTCTAAACGTAGCACTTCGTCAAGAATTAGATTTATATGTATGTCTACGTCCAGTTCGTTATTTTGAAGGTGTTCCTTCACCTGTAAAACGTCCGGAAGATACTGATATGGTTATTTTCCGTGAAAATACAGAAGACATTTATGCTGGAATTGAATATGCACAAGGATCTCCAGAAGCAGAAAAAGTTCTTGCTTTCTTAAAAGAAGCAATGGGTGTTAATAAAATCCGCTTCCCAGAAACATCTGGTATTGGTATTAAGCCGATTTCAGAAGAAGGGACAAAGCGTCTTGTTCGTGCTGCAATTCAATATGCAATTAACGAAAAACGCTCTTCTGTTACATTAGTTCATAAAGGAAACATTATGAAATTTACAGAAGGTGCTTTCAAAAACTGGGGTTACGAAGTAGCGGAACAAGAATTCGGCGACAAAGTATTTACTTGGGCTGAATACGATCGTATTGTTGAAAAAGATGGTAAAGATGCAGCGAATAAAGCGATGGCAGACGCTGAAGTGGCTGGAAAAATCATCGTAAAAGATTCTATTGCAGACATCTTCTTACAACAAATTTTAACTCGTCCACGTGAGTTCGATGTTGTTGCAACAATGAACTTAAATGGTGACTATATCTCTGATGCACTTGCTGCACAAGTAGGTGGAATTGGTATTGCACCTGGTGCAAACATTAACTATGTGACTGGACATGCTATCTTTGAAGCTACACACGGTACAGCTCCAAAATATGCAGGTTTAGATAAAGTAAACCCATCTTCTGTTCTTCTTTCAGGTGTATTATTATTAGAACACTTAGGATGGAACGAAGCTGCGAAATTAGTAACTGCTTCTGTTGAGAAAACAATTGCTTCAAAAGTAGTAACTTATGATTTCGCACGCTTAATGGAAGGTGCAACAGAAGTGAAATGTTCTGAGTTCGCTAATGAACTTATTAAAAACATGGATGTAGCGATAATCAAAAACGCATAATTAAAGCGGGGGGTAAATTATGACAATCAAACGCAAGAAGGTTTCAGTCATCGGTGCAGGATTTACAGGAGCAACAACGGCATTCTTATTAGCACAAAAAGAACTTGCAGATGTTGTATTAGTGGACATTCCACAACTGGAAAATCCAACAAAAGGGAAAGCGTTAGATATGTTAGAAGCGAGCCCAGTACAAGGTTTTGATGCTAACATTATTGGAACATCTGATTACGCAGATACTGCTGATTCTGACGTTGTCGTTATTACAGCAGGTATTGCACGTAAGCCTGGTATGAGCCGTGATGACTTAGTAGCAACAAACTCTAAAATTATGAAAAGTATTACGCGCGACATTGCAAAACATTCACCAAATGCAATTATTGTTGTGTTAACAAATCCAGTTGATGCAATGACATATTCTGTATTTAAAGAAGCAGGATTCCCGAAAGAGCGTGTTATCGGTCAATCGGGTGTATTAGATACAGCTCGTTTCCGTACATTCATCGCACAAGAATTAAATCTTTCTGTAAAAGATATTACAGGATTTGTTCTTGGTGGACACGGTGACGACATGGTACCTCTTGTGCGTTATTCTTATGCAGGCGGTATTCCGTTAGAAACGTTAATTCCGAAAGAGCGTTTAGAAGCAATCGTAGAACGTACACGTAAAGGTGGCGGTGAGATTGTAGGCTTATTAGGAAACGGTAGTGCATATTACGCACCAGCAGCTTCTTTAGTTGAAATGACAGAAGCAATCTTAAAAGATCAACGCCGTGTATTACCGGCTATTGCGTACCTTGAAGGTGAGTATGGTTATAGTGACCTTTACTTAGGGGTACCAGTAATTCTAGGTGGTAACGGAATTGAAAAAATTATTGAATTAGAACTTCTTGCAGATGAAAAAGAAGCGTTAGATCGCTCTGTAGAATCTGTACGTAACGTAATGAAAGTTCTTGTTTAATAATTGAATAGTAGTGAAAAAGATTCGGGATTCCGAATCTTTTTCTACTATTTACCGAATTGTTTTTTTGAAATAATATGAAAACGCTATCATTTGTAATATCCTATAATGAAACTGTAGATTTATACTATACATTGCCCTCATCATAGTAAATTTCGGATAAGGTATCGCTTTTAGTAGGATAATAAGGTGAAAAAATCGGAGGGGGTTGTAACATGTTAAAGAAAAAAGTTCAAATTGGTCGTAAAATGGATGAAATTACAGTAGGAGAGAAATTATCTATCACTGAAAAAATTGAGGATAAAGATTTGTTATTGTACTTAGGGTTAACGAATGATGCCAATCCATTATATATTCAGCATGATTACGCATCCCAAACTCCGTATGAAAAGCCGATTGTACCAAGCATTATGCTAACGGGAATGATTACAACGGCGGTTACGAAATATTTACCGGGTCCAGGAAGTCATATTACGAGAAAGGACCTTACATTCGTGAAACATGTTCACCATTATGAAACGTTACAAATCCACTTTGAAGTTGTGGCTGTTTCTGAGGAGGAACATACAATTGATATGCTTGTATCTGCTCATGATGAAAAAGGAGAAACTGTTGTAAAGGGTTCATTAACAGTAACGCCACCTTATAAATCTGTTTCCATTATGGAAAAAGCATTAGATAACTTTTAAAAGATGAAAATAAAAATAGCGCTAGCATACCTTTAATAAGGATGCTAGCGCCATTTTTAGTTGAAAAACCCTTCTTTGAACCCTTCAGCAAATTCTGAGCAACCCGTTTTAATCGTATCCCAGCTAGGAGCGTTAAAAGCAAGGATACATGTGACTGCTAAAGATAGAATGGATAGTATTAGTCGCATAATAGACCTCCAAATATTATTAATTTATATATTAAGATTAATGATATTATTATCGGTAATTGAAGTCAATTAAAGGAGTGGTTTTTTAGGTGAGGTGGAAAAGAGAAGAGTGATCTTTGAAACGGTAAGAGAAGCTGAAGTGTGGGCAGACGGGTTTGTGAATGAAATGTACGAGAGAGTATTTGATGGATATGAAACACCAGATTATAAAATAGCGTATGCTTTATCTTTTCTTTTAGCGCAAAATTGAGAACTCAATATTCATACGGAAGTAGAATTTAATAACGATATGGAAGTATATAAAGTATGGATAACAAAACATAATTGAGGCGAACGTAATTGTTTTTAGGAATAACAATAGCACAATCCGAATCCATGAATAGACAATTATATTGAGAGGGACCTTGTTTTCTAGTATGATGAGAATAACGGGGAAAATACTAGGATGAAGAAGGTTTCAAGTCTATAACTTGGAGGAAAAGAATGAACAATCGTATTTTAGTAGTTGATGATGAGGAATTTATCTTAACTTTAATC
This sequence comes from Bacillus sp. FSL W8-0770, assembly GCF_038008705.1. Taxonomy (NCBI): domain Bacteria; kingdom Bacillati; phylum Bacillota; class Bacilli; order Caryophanales; family Bacillaceae; genus Bacillus; species Bacillus sp. FSL W8-0770. The sequence goes on along the minus strand of NZ_JBBOZR010000001.1, from coordinate 4,368,644 downwards.
GAATTTAATTTACAACAAGCTGGGTTTGAAGTTATAACAGCGATGGATGGAGAAATGGCGCTTCAAAAAGCGACAACAGAACGCCCAGATTTAATTATATTAGATTTAATGCTTCCGAAAATGGATGGTATGGAAGTGTGTAAAGAATTACGATTGCAGCGCGTTATGACGCCGATTTTAATGTTAACGGCAAAAGATGATGAGTTTGATAAGGTGCTAGGCCTTGAACTTGGGGCAGATGATTATATGACAAAGCCATTTAGTCCAAGAGAAGTTGTTGCTCGTGTGAAGGCAATTTTGCGCCGCACGAAATTACAACAAGAAGAACAAGTTGCAGAAGCGCCAGACGAAGATAGCATCACAATTGCAGAACTTAAAATTTTACCGGAGTTTTATGAGGCTTATTTCCAAGGAAGAAAGCTTGAATTAACACCAAAAGAATTTGAACTACTTGTGTATCTTGCGAAAAATAAAAGTCGCGTGTTGACACGTGATCAATTATTAAGTGCTGTATGGAATTATGATTTTGCTGGTGATACACGAATTGTTGATGTTCATATTAGCCATTTGCGCGATAAAATTGAACAAAATACGAAAAAACCGACGTACATTAAAACGATACGTGGTTTAGGATATAAATTAGAGGAGCCAAAAGGGAATGAATAAATTTCGTTCCAGGCTTCTTTTTACATTTGTTTCTCTTATTGTATTTATTTTAGTTGGACTAGGTTTATTACTAGAAACTGTGTTTGAAAACTACTATATAGATCATGCTAAAGAGAGAATGGTAAAAGAGACGGAGTATGTTGCGACGTTAGCAGAAGAGCAAGGTTTTAATAATGTCTTAAAAAATCCATACGTATTTGAAAAGTTAGAAGAAAAAATACCAGCTTCTATCGTATTTTTGGATGAAAAAAAGAAAGTTCAATATAGAAAAGGACAAGAATTGGCATTTAGTCCAGAGACGATTAAAGAACTTTCTTCGGAAGTGGCAAAACAACGAAGTAAAGTAATTACGAAAGAAACGGATCGAAAGAATGAATTTTATCATGCGGTGTTCGTTCAAGATGTAGAAGGAAAACAAGGATACATTTTGGTGAAAAGTATAATTGATCCTTTAAGAGACGTACATCAAAAAACGTGGGGATTATTAATTATCGGATTTGTCATTGCTTGTCTCGTAGTTGTATTTTTAGGTATGAAAATTACAGGGCAATATATTAGGCCAATTGAATCGGTTACAAAAGTTGCAATTGAATTGGCAAAGGGTAATTATAAAGCACGTGCATACGAAAGTCATTCGGATGAAACAGGAATGCTGAGTAAAGCGATTAATATTTTAGCACGAAATTTACAAGAGATGACACTTGAACAAGAAATGCAACAAGATCGTCTGCACACGTTAATTGAAAATATGGGAAGTGGAATGATTTTAATTGATAGCCGAGGATATATAAACCTTGTAAACCGCTCTTATAAGGAAACTTTCCACGTAACAGATGAAGAATATTTAGATCGCTTATATTATGAATCGTTTCATCATACAGAAATTATTGAGCTTGTAGAAGAAATCTTTATGACAGAAGTGAAAGTGCGTAAACAAATGTTATTGCCACTTGGAATTGAACGGAAGCATTTCGAAGTATATGGAGCACCGATTATCGGGACAAACCATGAATGGAAAGGGATTGTTCTCGTATTCCATGACATAACAGAGTTAAAGAAATTAGAACAAATGAGAAAAGACTTTTTAGCGAATGTTTCTCATGAATTAAAGACACCGATTACTTCTATTAAAGGTTTTTCAGAAACACTCTTAGACGGAGCGATGGATAATAAAAAATTCTGCGAACATTTCTTGCACATTATTTTAAAAGAAAGTGAGCGCATGCAAGGATTAATTGAAGATTTATTAGATTTGTCGAAGATCGAACAACAAGGATTTAAATTAAATATGGGAACCGTTGACATGAAGGGGCTGCTTGAAGATATTCATATGGTGCTTGATAATAAAGCAGGAGAAAAAGAAATCTCTTTACAAGTGAATGTATTAAAACGTGCCTCTGTTATTGGAGATCCAAGTCGTTTGAAACAAATCTTTATTAATTTAATTAATAACGCAATCGTATATACACCGGCTGGAGGCGTTGTTTCAGTAGAGTTAGCGGAAGATAAATATAATGCTTATATAAAAGTATCGGATACTGGAATTGGTATTAGTAAAGAGGAAATTCCGCGTATTTTTGAACGTTTCTACCGGGTGGATAAAGCAAGAAGTAGAAATACTGGTGGTACCGGCCTTGGATTGTCGATCGTAAAGCATTTAGTTGAGGCGCATCAAGGTACGATTACAGTAGATAGTGAAGTTGGAGAAGGGACAACGTTTACAGTTGTTTTACCGAAATCAGCAACTGAAAAATAGGATGAAGGATGTTTACAATATATTAACAATGGCTTAATTAAATATTAATAAAGCTCTGTTAATATAATACATGAAAACCCCTTCATCCAAGGAGTAATTTTGGACGAGAATAGTTAAGCTGTTCTCGTCACTTCCCTTTATGCCAATATAAGTCTGTTTTATATATGAAAGAAAATAGCCGTTATTTTTCTTCTCTCTATTAGTCATGTTAATATAGAGAGAGGAAAGGAACGGTTTTTTTCTGTGAAAAAAATCATTTCAAATTTGTATGGGGAGGTTTTAATTTTGGAAAAAAAGGTCGTATTAGTAGATGGTAATAATATCGCGTACCGTGCTTTCTTTGCACTACCGCTTTTAAATAACGACAAAGGTATACATACGAACGCAATTTACGGTTTTACAATGATGTTAATGAGAATATTAGAGGAAGAAAAGCCAACTCATATGTTAGTGGCGTTTGATGCAGGCAAAACAACGTTCCGTCATAAAACGTATAGTGAGTATAAAGGAGGGCGTCAAAAGACTCCACCTGAATTATCAGAGCAATTCCCGTTTATTCGTGAGATGCTGGATGCGTTCAATGTACCGCGTTATGAATTAGAAAATTATGAAGCGGATGACATCATGGGAACGTTAGCGAAAGAAGCGAGTGAGCAAGGGGCAAGTGTAAAAGTTATTTCAGGAGATAAAGATTTACTTCAACTTGTTTCTGATAACACGCTTGTATGTATTCCGCGAAAAGGGATTACAGAAGTGGATGAATATACGAAAGAAGCTTTATTTGAAAAATACAGCTTATCACCAAAGCAAATTATCGATATGAAAGGTTTAATGGGAGACCAGTCAGATAATATACCGGGTGTACCAGGAGTTGGTGAAAAAACGGCAATTAAATTGTTAACACAGTTTGGAACGGTTGAAGCGGTGTATGAAAATATAGATCAAGTAAGTGGGAAGAAATTAAAAGAAAAACTGGAAGAAAATAAAGAACAAGCTCTTATGAGTAAGGATCTTGCAACTATTATTACAGATGCGCCGATTACAGTTCATGTGGATGATATGGCGTATAAAGGATATGAAGCAAGTGATGTCATTCCAATGTTCGAGAGTTTAGGATTTACATCTCTTTTAAATAAATTAGGCGTTACGCCAGAAGAAACTGCTCCAGCTGAATTAGATGATATTACATTTGATATTGTGGAAGAAGTTACAGAAGAAATGCTTCAGCAAGATAGTGCGCTTATCGTTGAAGTACAAGAAGATAACTATCATAAAGCAGACATTCAAGGTTTCGGTATTCAAAATGAAAATGGATGTTACTTTATTCAGACAGACATTGCTCTTAAGTCAGATGCTTTTAAAGAGTGGCTTGCAGATGGAGAAATGAGAAAGCATACATTTGATGCGAAGCGTGCAATCGTTGCACTGAAATGGAATGGGATAGATATGCAAGGGATTGACTTTGATCTATTAATCGCTGCTTATTTACTTGATCCAGCTGATACGGATAAAGACTTCCGTACTGTAGCGAAAATGAAAGAAACGCATGCTGTGAAATCTGATGAAGAAGTTTACGGAAAAGGTGCGAAGCGTGCTGTTCCAAAGTTAGAGGTAGTAGCGGAGCATGTGGCTCGTAAAGTTCATGTATTATATGATGTAAAGCAAACATTCGTTGAAGAGTTAAAGAAGAATGAGCAATATGAACTGTTTACAGAGTTAGAATTGCCGCTTGCACGTGTATTAGCTGATATGGAAGTAAAGGGTGTAAAAGTTGATACAGAGCGTCTTCGTAATATGGGAGAAGAACTTGCGGGTAGATTAAAGGAAATGGAACAGGAAATTTATAAGCTTGCGGGAACAGAATTTAATATTAATTCACCGAAGCAGCTTGGTGTTATTCTGTTTGAGAACTTAAACTTGCCGGTTATTAAAAAGACGAAAACAGGTTATTCTACGTCAGCTGATGTACTAGATAAGCTTATGAATCACCATGAAATTATTCCAAATATTTTACATTATCGTCAATTAGGGAAACTAAATTCAACTTACATTGAAGGTTTACTGAAAGTTGTACATGAAGATTCATCTAAAATTCATACTCGCTTTAATCAAGTGTTAACGCAAACAGGTCGATTAAGTTCAACGGATCCGAACTTGCAAAATATCCCGATTCGATTAGAAGAAGGAAGAAAGATTCGTCAGGCATTTGTTCCGTCAGAAGAAGGATGGATTATGTATGCGGCTGATTATTCACAAATCGAACTGCGTGTATTAGCTCATATTGCAAATGATAAAGGGCTAGTTGAAGCATTCCAACATGATATGGATATTCATACGAAAACAGCTATGGATGTATTTGGCGTTGAAAAAGATGAAGTAACTTCAAATATGAGACGACAAGCGAAAGCTGTTAACTTCGGAATTGTATATGGTATTAGTGATTATGGTCTTTCACAAAACTTAGGAATTACAAGAAAAGCAGCAGCGGAATTTATTGAAAAGTATTTAGAAAGTTTCCCTGGTGTACAAGAATACATGGAGGACATCGTAAAAGATGCGAAACAAAAAGGATATGTGGCTACATTATTAAATCGTCGCCGTTATATTCCAGAAATTACGAGTCGTAATTTCAATTTACGTAGCTTCGCTGAGCGTACAGCGATGAATACACCAATTCAAGGTACTGCCGCAGATATTATTAAAAAAGCGATGATTATTATGGCGGATCGTTTAGAAGAAGAAGGATTACAAGCACGTCTTCTTCTGCAAGTACACGATGAATTGATATTTGAAGCGCCAAAAGAAGAAATTGAAAAATTAGAGAAGCTTGTACCTGAAGTAATGGAGCATGCAATTGAACTCGCAGTTCCGCTGAAAGTTGATTATTCTTACGGTCCAACTTGGTACGACGCAAAATAAGGAAGTGATGAAATGCCTGAATTACCAGAGGTTGAAAATGTCAGACGGACACTTGAAAATCTTGTAACAGGAAAAACGATTGAAGATGTTATTGTTACTTATCCAAAAATAGTGAAACGACCAGATGATGCAGAAATTTTTAAAGAAATGCTAAAAGGCGAGAAGATTGAAAATATAAAGCGAAGAGGTAAGTTTTTGCTTCTATATGTAACAAATTATGTTATTGTTTCACATTTGCGTATGGAAGGTAAGTTTTTACTACATCAAGAGGATGAGCCGATTGATAAACATACGCACGTCCGTTTTTTATTTACAGATGGAACGGAATTACATTATAAAGATGTGAGAAAATTTGGTACGATGCATCTCTTTAAGAAAGGTGAAGAAATGAACCAAATGCCTCTTGCTGACTTAGGTCCGGAGCCATTTGATGCGGAATTGACAACGCAGTATTTACAAGAAAGATTGCAAAAGACGAATCGTAAAATAAAAGTTGTGTTATTGGACCAGCGTCTTTTAGTAGGGCTTGGAAATATATATGTAGATGAAGTTTTATTCCGTTCTCAAATTCATCCTGAACGAGAAGCGTCGTCTTTGACAGTGGAAGAAATTGAGCGAATTTATGAGGCTACCGTTACAACGCTAAGCGAAGCGGTGAAGCGTGGCGGAAGTACAATTCGAACGTATATCAACTCACAAGGGCAAATTGGTTCGTTCCAAGAACTCCTAAATGTATACGGAAAAAAGGGAGAACCGTGTGTAACTTGCGGTACGATATTAGAAAAAACAGTTGTTGGCGGACGAGGAACGCATTACTGCCCAATTTGTCAGCCTAGAATATAGAAAAGAGATAACATCGGATAGGCATTTGTCATATACATACAGCAGAGCTATGTATAAGGGAGGAGCTTACCGATGTACCTTTATTTATCTCTTATTTTATTAGCTTTTACATTAAGCTTGGATAGCTGTAGTGTAGGGCTAACATATGGTTTAAGAAGTGTAAGAATTCCACTAAGATCAATTATAATTATCGGAATGTGTTCAGCGGCTGTTATGCTTGTTTCAATGGGAATTGGACATATGATCGCGAAAGTATTTTCACCTGTTATCGCAACGCGTATCGGTGGGCTTGTTCTTATTGGAATAGGGATTTGGGTATTATATCAATTTTTTCGAAGTGAGAAAAAAGAAGAACCGAAGCAAGAGGAGAAGGTCTGGAAATTAGAGATTGCCTCGCTAGGGCTAGTGATTCAAATTTTAAGGAAACCGACTGTAGCAGATTTTGATAAATCAGGCACCATTTCTGCAGGAGAAGCATTGCTTCTTGGTATCGCTCTTTCTGTAGACTCATTTGGTGCCGGAATTGGTGCATCTTTATTAGGGTATGCACCCGCTATGATGGCGATATTAGTTGCAATTATGAGTTCTTTGTTTTTATTTATTGGAATGAAACTTGGAACGGTTTTATCGAATATGAAGTGGTTACAAAAATTTACATTCCTGCCTGGAGTATTACTCATTATTATTGGAATTTGGAAAATGTAAGTATGGGCGTGGAACATTAGTTTCGCGCCTTTTATTATGAGGAGGATTATGATGACAGTAGTAATTGGATTAACAGGAGGCATTGCAAGCGGAAAAAGTACAGTATCTCAAATGTTTCGTGAACTGATTATACCAGTAATTGATGCAGATATTATTGCACGAGAAGTTGTAGAGCGAGGAAAACCAGCATATAACAAAATAGTAGAAGTATTTGGAACGGAAGTGTTACAAGAAGATGGAGAACTAGATCGTCCAAAACTAGGAAGTGTCGTTTTCTATAATGAAGAAAAACGATTGCAGTTAAATAAAATTGTTCATCCTGCAGTACGTGAGGAAATGAATAGGCAAAAGGAAATGTACATAAAAGAAGGTATGCAAGCGGTTGTGTTAGATATTCCTCTCTTATTTGAAAGCAAATTAACAAGTCTCGTTGACCGCATTTTAGTTGTAGCGGTTAAGCCGCATACGCAATTAGAACGTTTAATGAAACGAAATAACTTTTCAGAAGAAGAAGCAACAGCTCGTATTCAATCTCAAATGCCGTTAGAAGAAAAAGTGAAAAATGCAGATGAAGTGATAAATAATGATGGCACAATTATGGGAACGAAAACACAATTGCAGGTAATTTTAAGGAAGTGGAACATTATTGACTAAAAAATTGTGAAATTAATGAAAATGCTTAGTGACATATCTCCTTTTTGTGTTATACTATTATTGGGATTGGAGATAAATAGTATAACGCATTCAAGGGGGATAACATATTATGACTCGTGTGGCAATTAATGGATTTGGACGTATTGGGAGAATGGTATTTCGTCAAGCAATAAAAGAAAGCGCATTCGAAATTGTAGCAATCAATGCAAGCTATCCATCTGAAACGTTAGCACACTTAATTAAATATGATACAGTTCATGGCAAGTTTGACGGAACAGTAGAAGCATTTGAAGATCACTTATTAGTTGATGGAAAAATGATTCGCCTTTTAAACAACCGCGATCCAAAGGAATTGCCTTGGACAGATTTAGGTGTTGAAGTTGTAATTGAAGCAACTGGTAAATTTAATTCAAAAGAAAAAGCAATTCTTCACGTTGAAGCTGGAGCGAAAAAAGTTATTTTAACAGCGCCTGGTAAAAATGAAGATGTAACAATTGTAGTTGGTGTGAACGAAGACCAATTAGATATTACAAAACATACTGTTATTTCAAATGCATCTTGTACAACAAACTGTTTAGCGCCTGTTGTGAAGGTGTTAGATGAGCAGTTTGGAATTGAAAACGGTTTAATGACGACAGTTCACGCTTATACAAATGACCAAAAAAATATTGATAACCCACATAAAGATTTAAGAAGAGCACGTGCTTGCGGACAATCAATCATTCCGACAACGACAGGTGCTGCGAAAGCGCTAGCAAAAGTTCTTCCACATTTAAACGGAAAACTTCATGGTATGGCACTTCGTGTACCAACACCAAACGTGTCTCTTGTTGACTTAGTAGTAGATGTAAAACGTGATGTGTCAGTTGAAGCTATTAACGATGCATTCAAAACTGTTGCAAATGGTGCGCTTAAAGGTATTGTAGAATTCAGCGAAGAGCCTTTAGTATCTATTGACTTTAATACAAATACACACTCAGCTATTATCGATGGTTTATCTACAATGGTAATGGGTGATCGTAAAGTGAAAGTACTTGCTTGGTATGATAACGAGTGGGGCTACTCTCGTCGTGTTGTAGATCTTGTAACGTTAGTGGTTGAAGAATTAGCGAAACAAGAAAATGTACAACATATTTAAGTGAATAAGGGGAGGGCAAGTGAATATTTGCCCTCTTTTTTTATTTTTTTCTAAAAAGGTAAAAATTATAGGAGTATATTTTCGAAAGTGGACATACCACGAAACGTTGTGATTACTGTATTTGTGAATCATTTATTTTTTTTAGGGAAAAGTAAAGAGGAAAATATGACAGAAAATCGAAAAAACTGTTGTTGCAAAATGAAAATAAACAAAGTATACTAACACTCGTAAACTTAAGAGCTGAGGTACGTAGTCACTACTTAAAGGGTTAGGACCTCTCTGGACTAACTTTCCCCCGTGGTAGTGGAGCAAGCCAAATTGCAAATTAGTTTTCAATTCGAACAGTTAGAATAAATTTACAAGGGGGAACTGTAGAATGGATACTATGGATACGATGGGTCGTCACGTGATTGCTGAACTTTGGGATTGCGATTTCGACAAACTGAATGACATGCCGTATATTGAACAATTATTTGTGGATGCAGCACTAAGAGCTGGTGCTGAAGTGCGTGAGGTTGCTTTCCATAAATTTGCACCACAAGGTGTAAGTGGAGTAGTAATTATCTCGGAATCACATTTAACAATTCATAGCTTTCCGGAGCACGGTTACGCAAGTATTGATGTTTATACTTGTGGGGATCGTATTGATCCAAATGTTGCTGCAGAATATATTGCAGAAGGTTTAAACGCGAAAACGCGTGAGAGCATCGAGCTTCCTCGAGGCACTGGTAGCTTCGAAATTAAGCAGAGAGAAACAAAAGCTCTTTAAAAAAGAACATAATTGATTTAAAATGTAAAGAGGTGTATAATGCACCTCTTTTTTAGTTTATAAAAAAGGAAAAATATAACGTACTCGTTAGTTGAATAAATTGGATTCTTGCAAATGAGGTAGTGCTCTATATACCATCTTATTTTTAAGGATGAGATGATAAAGTGATGCGCTGAAACTTAAAGTGGTAAGAGAGTTAGAATGAGTTATATAATATTGTATATATATTTTAGGTGAAGTGAGTAGAGAAAAATAAAGAGTATAGTGTAAAGGAGTGAATGTATTGCGTTGTCCATCCTGTTCTCATAATGGTACAAGAGTGTTAGATTCGCGTCCGGTAGACGAGGGGCGCTCTATTCGAAGAAGGAGAGAGTGTGAAAGCTGCTTAAGTCGCTTTACGACCTTTGAAAGGGTAGAAGAGTCACCTCTTATCGTTGTAAAAAAAGAAGGCACACGAGAAGAGTTTAATAAAGAAAAGATTCTACGTGGTTTAATTAAAGCGTGTGAAAAAAGACCAGTATCTTTAAGACAATTAGAAGAAGTAACACAAAGCGTGGAACGTGAACTGCGTAATTTAGGTATATCAGAAGTGAAAAGTGATATGATTGGTGAAATTGTCATGGAAGAACTTCGCGATATTGATGATGTTGCTTACGTACGTTTTGCTTCTGTATATCGTCAATTTAAAGATTTAAATGTATTTATTGAAGAATTAAAAGATATACTGCAAAAAGAAAGAGAGTAGAAGTTGTATTTTATTCTCTTTACATACCGTAAGTAATAGGATAAGAGAGCTAGAAGCGCAAGCTAATAGCTCTTTTTCACTAAGAATTTATATAATAAAGATAGAACGAATGAAGTAGAGGATAGATTGGATGAGAGAAAGGAAAAGCAAGAATGGAAAAACAGTCATGGATGGAGCTATTGCCGATTGATCGTTATAAAGTAAGTGCGAAAGGGCTACTGCACAATTACGACCGAAAAGTGTTAACGATGTTGTATCAGCCGTTAATAGGTAGTAGAGCTTTTAGCTTATACATGACACTATGGGGAGAGCTAGAGCAAGATCGTGTATTTGGAAAAGAGAATACGCATCATTCCCTTATGGTGACTATGCAAATGCAACTTCCTGAAATATATGAGGAACGAGTAAAGTTAGAGGCAATTGGGCTATTGAAGGTATATATTAAGAAAGAAAAAGATATTCGAATGTTCATATATGAGTTGCAACCACCTTTATCTCCGAAGCAGTTTTTTGATGATATTGTTTTAAGTATCTTTTTATACAATCGATTGAGCCGGACAAAATATAATCAAGTAAAGCAATATTTCTTAGAAGAAGAATTTGATTTTATTTCTTATGAAAATGTTACGCGTTCTTTCAATGATGTGTTTGGTTCGTTTAATCCAGGACAGCTGGAGCATGCGCAAGAAGACCTTCGTATTCCAAAAACGACAACTATGCCAAGTAACGAGAAGGGAGACGCTCCGAAAGTTTGGAATGATTTCTTTGATTTCTCTTTATTTGTAGATGGATTGTCCGCTCTTGTTCCTAAAAAGGCGATTACAGATCAAGTGAGAGACTGCGTTATAACACTTGCTTACGTGTATGGTGTAGATGTGTTATCGATGCAAAATATCGTTCTTGGTGCAGTGACAGAGATGCAAACAATTGATACGGAAAGGCTTAGAAAAGGAGCACGCGATTGGTATCAATTTGAAAATGGTCAAGCATTACCGGTATTAAGTGAAAGAGTACAGCCTCATGCTGCACGTACGATGAAAGAGAAAGAGCCTTCATCGCAAGAGGAGATGTTAATAAAGCAGCTAGAGGAAATCTCGCCAAAACAACTATTGAAAGAGATTTCTGGTGGTGCAGAGGCAACGAAAGCGGACTTGCAGATCGTTGAAGATGTCATGATTAATCAAAAATTGACACCAGGAGTTGTGAATGTACTTATTTATTACGTTATGCTACGCTCAGATATGAAACTTGCGAAAACGTATGTCGAGAAGATTGCTGGGCATTGGGCACGTAAAAAGGTCGGTACAGTAGCGGACGCGATGGCGTTAGCGAAAGAAGAGAACCGTCAATATCAAGAGTGGGCTGAGACGAAGAAAAAAGGCCGTACGGCGAAGAAAACGGTGCGGAAAGAAATGGTGCCAGATTGGCTTAAGGAAGAAGAGCCGAAAGAACAAGAGAAAGAAACAGAGAAGAAAGATATAAGTGTAGAAAAAGATGCAAGTACGCTAGAAGATGAAAGAAAACGACTAGAAGAAGTGTTAAAAAAATATAAGCGTGATTAATAGAAGAGAATGAACGCTCTTTGAGGTGAGAAAATGGAGCATATTCAAAATTCATTTGCAAAATTAATGGAAAATGAAAACTTTAAAAATAGATATGAAGTACTAAAGGCAGAAGTAATGGCGCATCCGCGTGTGAAAGAATTTATAGACGAACATAAGGGTGAAGTAACGACTTCTATGATTGAGCGCAGTCTTGTGAAGTTATATGAATATATTGGACAAAGTGTAGGTTGCGTGGATTGTCCGGATTTAGGTTCATGTAAAAATATGCTACAGGGTTATGAGCCAAAGCTTGTTATTCAAGGGAAGATGATTGATATTCAATACGATCGCTGCGTTAGAAAAGTAGCGCATGACGAGAGAAAGAAATATGAAAAACTCGTTCAAAGTGTATATATGCCAACGGATATTTTGCAGGCAACTATGGAAAACTTAGACCCTTCTGATTTAAATGCACGTATCGATGCAATTGGTGCAGCGAATGAATTTTTAAGTACATATGAACCAGGTAAAAAAGCACAAGGTTTATATTTGTACGGTAAATTTGGTGTAGGAAAAACGTACCTTTTAGGAGCAATAGCGAACGAGCTTGCTCGAAAGAAAATAAGTTCGATGCTCGTATACTTCCCGGAATTTTTACGTGAAATTAAAAGTTCAATTCAAGATAATTCGATTGGTGAAAAGATTGATGCGGTTAAACGCGTACAAGTTTTAATGTTAGACGATATCGGGGCAGAAGCGATGTCAAGCTTTGTGCGTGACGATGTGCTTGGTGCAATCTTGCAATTCCGTATGTTAGAAAACTTACCGACGTTCTTTACGTCTAATTTTGATTTTAAACAACTGGAACACCATTTAACGTATACGCAGCGTGGTGAGGCTGAAGAAATGAAGGCAGCACGTATTATGGAGCGAATTAAATATTTAGCGAAACCAATTCCAATTGGTGGGAAAAACCGTCGTCATAAGTAAAAGAGCAAGCTGAGAAGCTTGCTCTTTTGTATTATAGTGATATTTTCTTTTCAAATATGAGGTCGAAATATTCAGGTTGTCCAGAACTGCCAATCGTAGGGGCAACAATCTGTACGAACCTCCAGCCATCTCTAGCATGTTCTTGAATAATTTCTTGGTAGTCTTCAGCTGGTTTTGAGCGAGTGAACCCCCAATGTAATTCGACTTTTACGAATTTATATTCAAACATTCAAATACCCCCTTTTATTGATAAGTAAAGTATACAATAAAAATTCATAGTAGCTTGTATCATTTTTTTCTCCCTCCCTTAATATATATAAAATTAGCAAGCCATATTGAGTGGATTTTCTAACGATAGGAAATGTGATTCTACTAAGAGTGAAATTCACGTGGGACGGACTCTTATAGGATTTGTAACGTATAGATACAGTCCTTTAGAGCGGGGATAAAAGGGGGGACAAAAGTGATTGAAATTTGCTTCGAAGAAAAAAATGATGCTATGCACGTATATAGACAATTGCTGAAAAGAGCGGAAGTGTTATATAAGGAAACGAGTGTGTATTTACAGGAACAAAAAGTGGTGATTCACATACCAGTACGTGAATCGAATTATATTGAAAAAATCTTATTGCCAGTAATGGTGTATTTCATTGTGAATGTGAAACAAAATGAGTGGATTTATACGATTTTAAAAGAAAAGTTTTTTTATGAAGAACAAGAAGAGTGTCATCAAATATTGCACATGGCACATGAGATTTTAAAGGGAAGAAGAAAAGGTGTAGCTCAGGATTTAACGCGTAACGCATTTGAGTCATATATTAAGTCTTCTTTAAATAATTGGCTTTGTGATCCGCTCTCATTCTCGTTTTCATCATATATCCGTTTTCGTCTTCGTACATATAGGGAAATGGTGGCTAAACTTGCGGAAGTGGCAATTGATGAATATAAGATGGAGCAAGAATACCAAATGTTCATTGAGACGCTTCGGCAACAAGTAAGTAGCCGTAAATCACGTTTGTCTTGCGTGCATCTTATTTTTGATGAAAGCTTTATCTTTTATGATGATAAAGGTAGACGTTTAAAACAGGAGAAGTTGGTCCAATATATAGATGAGGAATTATTAAAGCAAAATGATGTATATATTGATACGAAAGTAATTGCGCCGCTTCTTTCTATTTCGCCTAAAAAGATTTATTTATATACGAAAGAACAAGACCATAATATGATTATTACTTTGCGAAATGTGTTCCAAGAACGGGTCCAATTACATGGATTACATGATTTTGAGCGCAATGTGAAAAATTTAAAAAATAAAGGTAACGCCCTTGATTTTCTAAGTTTTTGAGCATATAATTACCTACATAAATGAAATATATTGAAATGTCATGATGAGGACATGAGTAGTTTTCTACGATTTTCAGAGAGGGAAGCCTTAGGGTGTGAGCTTCCTAGTACGGGATTATTACTTACCACCTCTAAACTTTAGCAGTGAACGGTTTTTCTAGTAATTGCTAACGGACAACACCGTTATGTTGAACTTGAGCAATTAACAATTATGTTAATTGGAACAAGGGTGGAACCACGAATTCAACACTCGTCCCTTTTTACGGGATGAGTGTTTTTTATTTTGAGAAAAAGAGGAGTGACCAGTGATGGCAGATGTAGTTAAAATTACTTTCCCTGATGGAGCTGTGAAGGAGTTTCCAAAAGGCGTAACAACTGAAGAAATCGCAGCTTCTATTAGCCCAGGCTTAAAGAAAAAAGCTGTAGCTGGAAAATTAAACGATGAGATGATCGATCTTGTTACACCAATCGAAGAAGATGGTGCAGTTTCTATCATTACATTAGATTCTGAAGATGGCCTATATATTTTACGCCATTCAACAGCCCACCTTTTAGCACAAGCGTTAAAACGTTTATATAAAGATGTTAAGGTTGAGCTTGGCATTGGTCCAGTAATTGAAAATGGCTTCTACTATGATATTGATATGGAAGAAGCAATTACAGTTGAAGACTTCAAGAAAATCGAAAAAGAAATGCAAAAAATCGTGAACGAGAACTTAGAAATCGTTCGTCATGAAGTACCACGTGCAGAAGCAATTCGTCGCTTTGAAGAAATCGGCGATGAGTTAAAATTAGATTTAATTAACGATCTTCCAGAAGATGCAGTTATTTCAATCTATGAGCAAGGCGAATTCTTCGACCTTTGTCGTGGTGTTCACCTTCCATCTACAGGGAAAATTAAAGTGTTTAAATTATTAAGCGTTGCAGGTGCTTACTGGCGCGGTGATAGCAATAATAAAATGCTACAACGTATTTACGGTACTGCATTCGTTAAGAAAGCAGAATTAGATGAGCACTTACGTATGCTTGAAGAAGCGAAAGAGCGCGATCACCGTAAATTAGGTAAAGAATTAAAACTATTTACTAATAGCCAAAAAGTAGGACAAGGTTTACCACTTTGGTTACCAAAAGGTGCAACAATCCGCCGCATTATCGAGCGTTACATCGTTGATAAAGAAGCAAGCTTAGGCTATGATCACGTATATACTCCAGTACTAGGGAGCAGAGAGCTTTATGAAACTTCTGGTCACTGGAACCACTACCGTGATGGCATGTTCCCATCAATGGAAATGGATAACGAAGAATTAGTTCTTCGTCCAATGAACTGTCCTCATCATATGATGGTTTATAAAAATGATATTCACAGCTACCGTGAATTACCAATCCGTATTGCAGAACTTGGAACAATGCACCGTTATGAAATGTCAGGTGCGTTATCTGGATTACAACGTGTACGCGGAATGACTTTAAACGATGCGCACATTTTCGTTCGTCCAGATCAAATTAAAGAAGAGTTAAAACGTGTTGTAAACTTAACTCTAGAAGTGTACAAAGATTTCGGTTTAGAGAACTACTCATTCCGTCTATCTTACCGCGACCCAGCAGATACTAAAAAGTATTATGCGGATGATGAGATGTGGGAAAAAGCACAAGGTATGTTAAAAGAAGCTATGGATGAAATGGGTCTTGATTACTATGAAGCTGAAGGTGAAGCGGCATTCTACGGTCCAAAACTTGATGTTCAAGTTCGTACTGCTCTTGGAAAAGACGAAACACTTTCAACTGTACAATTAGACTTCTTACTTCCAGAACGCTTTGAATTATCATACGTTGGTGAAGACGGTAAACAACATCGTCCAGTTGTAATTCACCGTGGTGTTGTATCAACTATGGAACGTTTTGTAGCCTTCTTAATTGAAGAATACAAAGGTGCATTCCCAACATGGTTAGCTCCAGTTCAAGTACAAGTAATTCCAGTTTCTCCGCAAGTACATTTAGACTATGCGAAAAAAGTACAAGACGAATTGCGTCGTGCTGGTATCCGTGTTGAATTAGACACTCGTGAAGAGAAGATAGGTTACAAAATCCGTGAAGCACAAATGCAAAAAATTCCGTACATGCTTGTAGTAGGTGACAATGAAGTAACTGAAAACGGCGTAAACGTACGTAAATATGGTGAACAAAAATCAGAAACAATCGCATTAGATGCTTTTGTTGACATGATTAAAGTAGAAGGAAAACGATAAGAAAAAGCCGCGGTATACCGCGGCTTTTTTATGTAATATACTCGAGATAAATTAGAAAAAATAACCATGTGACACTTATCATAAAAAAGTATTGCAAGTATGTTAGTTGTTTGTTACAATATTTCTTGTTGTTAGTAAAACACATCGCGTCTTCTTGACAGACGTCATGTCCTATGATAAACTCATCAAGGATAATAGAATATTGTTTTGTGGAACAAGTAGAAGCACCCGCTTCTCACCTGATGGACGCATTCGCAGTTAACAGGTAAATGTATTTCTTACTTAAGATTTTACAAGTGTGGGTGTCGTATGCCCGCACTTTTTTTGTTCGGGTTCTATGACTACAAAATATGTTCTGAGAAAACCTTGGAGGTGGCTTACTATTAGCAAGGATATGATGATTAACGAGCAAATTCGTGCACGTGAAGTACGTTTAGTTGGCGCAAATGGCGATCAACTTGGAATCAAGTCTCGTAATGACGCTTTAGACTTAGCTGCAAATCTTAATCTTGATTTAGTATTAGTTGCTCCAAATGCGAAACCGCCAGTATGCCGCATTATGGACTACGGTAAATTCCGCTTTGAGCAACAGAAGAAAGAAAAAGAGCAGCGCAAAAATCAAAAAGTAATTAGCATGAAAGAAGTTCGTTTAAGTCCAACAATTGATGAACACGACTTTAACACAAAACTTCGTAATGCTATCAAGTTTTTAGAGAAAGGCGACAAGGTTAAAGCGTCAATTCGCTTTAAAGGACGTGCCATTACTCATAAAGAAATCGGTCAACGTGTTTTAGATCGCTTCTCAGAAGCTTGTGCTGAAGTTAGTACAGTTGAATCTAAGCCTAAAATGGAAGGACGCAGTATGTTCTTAGTTTTAGCACCGAAAAACGATAAGTAATAGATAGAGGAGGAAATACCTATGCCTAAACAAAAAACTCATCGCGGCGCTGCAAAGCGTTTCAAAAAGACTGGATCAGGTAAACTGAAACGTTCTCACGCTTACACAAGCCATTTATTCGCTAACAAATCTACAAAAGCTAAACGTAAACTACGTAAAGCTGGTGTAGTAAGCGCTGGTGACTTCAAACGCATTCGTCAAATGCTTGACAACTTAAAATAAGTTCGGCTGATATATAGAACAATTAGGAGGTAATATTATGCCAAGAGTAAAAGGTGGTACAGTTACTCGTCAACGTCGTAAAAAAGTAATTAAATTAGCAAAAGGTTACTACGGTTCAAAAAATACATTATTCAAGGTTGCTAACCAACAGGTTATGAAATCTCTAATGTATGCATTCCGTGACCGCCGTCAAAAGAAACGTGACTTCCGTAAATTATGGATTACACGTATCAACGCAGCAGCTCGTATGAATGGTCTTTCTTACAGCCGCTTAATGCACGGTCTTAAAAATGCTGGCATCGAAGTTAACCGCAAGATGCTTGCTGACTTAGCTGTTCATGACGAAAAAGCTTTCGCTGAATTAGCAACAGTTGCAAAAAACAACATTAACTAATTAATTAGTTGAAACCTTAGAAGAATTTTCTTCTAAGGTTTTTTTATTTGTATTCAAATAGAAGTTAGAAGTGAAAGAAATTCTAAAGATTAACGACTATGTCGTTATCAATATGACAAAATCAATATAAAAGTTATAGCAGTATAGAAGAATATACATATGAAGTCAGGAGAATACTCCTGGCTTTTTTCAATTCTGCTCGTTTGGAAAGAAGAGTATCTTTCCTAGCCGAAACGACACTGCTATAATGGAAAGATGATATGGAACTTTCATCAGATGAACAATTTAAGAGCGATGACTGAAACGTATTTGTAAATTAAGGACAAGCTATTTTATAAAGAGTTAGATAGCTGACTTATTCATAAGAACTGAAACATAATAATGAACTTTGAGATGAAACAACATTGTTGCGTAAAATGCGATGTTGGAGGAGGACAATAGAATGGACTTACTACAACTATTTAAATTACAAAAAGAATTAGATGACCGTATTGCAAAAGAACATGACTTACAACCGAAAAAATTGTTAAAAGAAAAAATGTTAGCTCTTCTTGTAGAAATTGGAGAACTTGCAAATGAAACACGTTGTTTTAAATATTGGAGCAACAAACCAGCATCGGAACGTGAAGTAATATTAGAAGAATACGTAGATGGTTTGCATTTTATTTTATCAATCGGAATTGATTTAGGTATTGATAAAAACTTCCTATTCTATAAATGTGCACAAACGAATAAAACACAAGTGGAAATTTTCTTAGACACATATGCGAAAGTAATTCGTTTTACAGATCAACCATCTATTACAAACTATATTGAATTATTTACGAGCTATCTTCGACTTGGACAAGCACTTGAATTTGAGCAAGAAGAGATTGAAAAAGCATATTTAGATAAAAATGAAGTAAATCATCAGCGTCAAACACAAGGATACTAATTTAATTTTTGAATATTTCAATTTAATTATTGTATAATGAATTGACTGAAGAAAAAGGAGGGTGTTGGCAATGACAAAATTAGACGCGACATTGACAATGCTAAAAGAATTAACGGACGCACGTGGTATTGCTGGTAACGAACGTGAACCACGTGAAGTAATGAAGAAATATATCGAGCCGTTTGCGGACGAACTTTCTACTGATAATTTAGGGAGTTTAGTTGCAAAAAAAGTAGGGGAAGAAAACGGCCCAAAAATTATGGTTGCAGGTCATTTGGATGAAGTTGGATTTATGATTACACAAATCGATGACAAAGGTTTCCTTCGCTTCCAAACGGTTGGTGGCTGGTGGTCACAAGTTATGCTTGCGCAACGCGTGACGATTGTAACGCGTAAAGGAGATGTAACAGGTGTAATTGGTTCAAAACCACCGCACATTTTACCTCCAGAAGCTCGTAAAAAGCCAGTTGAAATTAAAGACATGTTCATCGATATCGGTGCTTCTAGCCAAGAAGAAGCAATGGAGTGGGGCGTACGACCAGGAGATCAAGTTGTACCTTACTTTGAATTCCAAGTGATGAAGAATGAAAAAATGTTACTTGCAAAAGCATGGGATAACCGAATTGGTTGTGCAATTGCAATTGACGTATTAAAACAATTAAAAGGTGAAAAGCATCCAAACGTTGTATACGGCGTTGGAACTGTACAAGAAGAAGTTGGTCTTCGTGGGGCAAAAACATCTGCGAATTATATTAAACCAGATATCGCGTTCGCAGTAGATGTTGGTATCGCTGGAGATACACCGGGTGTAACGTCAAAAGAAGCGCAAAGTAAAATGGGCGATGGACCACAAATCATTTTATATGATGCTTCTGTTATTGGACATACAGGTTTACGTGATTTCGTAGTTGATGTTGCTGATGAATTACAAATCCCGTATCAATATGATTCAGTAGCGGGCGGAGGAACGGATGCGGGTGCGATTCACATTGCTGTAAATGGTATTCCTTCTATGGCAATTACAATTGCAACGCGCTATATCCATTCTCATGCGGCAATGTTACACCGTGATGATTATGAAAATGCAGTGAAGTTAATTGTAGAAGTTATTAAACGTCTTGATAAAGAGGCTGTACATAACATTACATTTAATTAATAGAAAAAGCGAAGGAGATTCTCCTTCGCTTTTTTATGTTTTAAAAAGGCCGTTCTAATCCTGCTGCAGTATGAGCGCCTAAAATAATTAAACGAGTTAATTGCATCGCCATAAAATGCGGAGTATATATCATTCCTCTTTTTAACCATGACATAATCATTCCGATGTGAGCCCCTGTAACATAACTAATCAAAATATCACGAGGAACCATAAGATCTTCATCATCTGGTTGTGAAATAGACAAGCTTAATGTTAAATGCACTTGTATTGTTTTCATCATTTTATAAGAGTAGTTTCCGGCAGCTTTATCCCCAAGCATAACGTTATAAAAGTTTACATTTTCTGCGATATGTTCGAATAAAGCCAAAAATGTAGGGTGAGGTGAATCAAATGTAAGTTGAAAATCTTCTTTATTTCTATTTTTCGGTTTAATTACTTCTGCTAGCTTCTCTAACATTTCTTCAATACTTTTGTCTAATAGGTCATATTTATCATGGTAATGGCTATAAAATGTAGCGCGATTTACAGGAGCGCGTTCTGCGATATGTTGCACAGTTACATTTTCAAAGCCTTTTTCGCCTACTAAAGCGACAAAAGCATCCTGAATGAGTTGTCTCGTTCGCTTTACACGTGGATCATTTGTATTTTTAATAGACATTTTTCTTCTCCTCGTTTAATTTTCTATACTTAAACAACATATTGGTATTATATTGTTGTTTAAGCGACATTTCATACGTAAATTGTCGGTTGTAGATTCAAAATAATTATTTATAATTATAAACGATAGTCCTTCAGAAATCAGCACCGCTCGCAGGTAGATAAATTTCGATTTACGCTGCAGATGGTGTGATTTTTTTGTTAAAAGGTTAATATAATTAACAATTAAACAATCTAAACAATAAGGACATAAATAGTTTAGAAAAAAATTATATGCGATATAAGGAGAGGAATGCAATGAATCAGTTTCGAAGAATGGTAATTATCAACATTATCACATTAATTGTACTAGTTGGCGGCGGTATTGGCGGTTATTACTATTACAACCAAACGGAAAATTACTTAAAAACAGACAATGCAAAGATTGATGGGAAGGTAATTCCGGTTGCTTCACCAGTAGCAGGTAAACTAACTGACTGGAAAGCTGAAGTAGGAAAAAATTATAATGAGAACGATAAACTAGGTACTGTTACTGTAGCGGCAGCTAATGGAGAACAAACAGTAGATGTAACAATTCCACAAAATGCAACGGTTGTACAATCAAACGCAACAACAAATGCTTTCGTTGGAGCTGGTAGCCCGATTGCTTACGCATTCGATATGAACAATTTATGGGTAACAGCAAACATTGAAGAAACAGATGTTGATGATGTTCAAAAAGGTCAAGATGTAGATGTGTATGTAGATGCATACCCAGATACAACGTTAACAGGAAAAGTAGAACAAGTTGGCTTAACAACAGCGAATACATTCTCTATGTTGCCATCAAGCAACGCAACAGCGAACTATACGAAAGTAACACAAGTAGTACCAGTTAAAATTTCTTTAGATCATAGCAAATCAGTAAATATTGTTCCTGGCATGAATGTGACAGTTCGTATTCATAAGTAAGGGGGAGATGAGATGTCCTCAATTGTAATTGCAGGATATGCACTATTTTGTATAATCGTCTTCTTCCTTGTAAATCGTCTTTTACGAAAGAAAAAAACGAAAATGGGAGAAGAACAAGTCCCAGCCGTAAGTAAAATAGAAATAAGCAAAGTTGAAACAGAAGAGAAAGAAATTGAACGAAAGCAAGAATCGGAAATTTCTAATGTAGTTGAGTTAGAAACAGGAAAGCAAGAAGAAGTAAAACAAGAAAAAGAAGTGCCGAAAAAACAAATGTCTACGCCTGTAGAGAATGTGAACGTAAAAGCAGTTGTAGCTGTATTAATTCTCGGCATGTTCGTTTCTATTTTAAACCAAACAATTATTAACGTTGCATTACCTCCGTTAATGAATGAATTTAACGTATCAACTTCAACAGCACAATGGTTAATTACAGGCTTCATGCTTGTAAATGGTATTTTAGTACCGATTAGTGCATTTTTAGTTTCACGATTTACGTATCGTAAATTATTCGTAGCAGCAATGTTATTCTTCACGGTAGGATCTATCATTTGTGCTACTTCCGGAAACTTTACGATGATGATGACGGGCCGTGTTATTCAAGCGGTTGGTGCGGGTATTTTAATGCCGGTTGGTATGAATATCTTCATGACATTATTCCCGCCTCATAAGCGCGGAGCAGCGATGGGGTTACTAGGTGTAGCGATGATTTTAGCTCCAGCTATCGGGCCAACTGTAACAGGTTGGGTAATTGAAAATTACAGCTGGAACTTAATGTTCTATGCGATGTTTATTATCGGTTTAATTATTACGTTCCTATCTTTAAAATTCTTTACACTAGCTCAGCCAGTGTCTAAAACGAAATTAGATATATTCGGTGTGGTTAGTTCAAGTATTGGACTAGGAAGCTTATTGTACGGATTTAGTGAAGCTGGAAATAATAGTTGGACTAGTGCAGAAGTTGTTATTTCACTTATCATTGGTGTAATTGGTTTAGCGTTATTTATTTGGAGAGAGTTAACAACGGACAATAAAATGCTTGATTTACAAGTATTTAAATATCCAGTATTTACTTTCACTTTAGTAATTAACGCAATCGTTACGATGGCATTATTCGGAGGTATGTTATTGCTTCCAGTATATCTGCAAAACATTCGTGGCTTTACGCCAATTGAATCTGGTTTACTACTTCTTCCAGGATCATTAATTATGGGGATCATGGGACCAGTAGCGGGTAAATTATTCGATAAATATGGCATTCGTCCATTAGCGATAATTGGATTGGCAATTACGACGTATGCGACATATGAATTTACAAAATTATCGATGGATACACCGTATAGCGTTATTATGACGGATTATATTATACGTTCAATTGGTATGTCATTCATTATGATGCCAATTATGACGGCTGGTATGAACGCGCTGCCGATGAAATTAATTTCTCACGGTACAGCAACGCAAAATACGTCAAGACAAGTAGCGGGTTCAATCGGAACAGCGATTTTAATTACACTTATGACGCAACAAACGACTGCTCACGTAGCAGATTACGGCAACATGTTAACAACATCAAACCCAATTTTAGTTGATAAAATACACGGCATGGGGCAAAGTTTAGCGGCCTTAGCTGGATCAGCTCAAGCAGGAGACGCGATGAGCACACAACTATTATATGGACAAATTTCAAAGCTATCTGCAATTAACGGTATTAACGATGCCTTCTTAATCGCAACGATACTAGCAGGTATCGCTTGGGTGTTATCGTTCTTCTTACCATCAGGCAATAAACCAAATAGAAAAGCAGGGAATTAAATTCCCTGCTTTTTTGTGTTCTTTATGCAGTTAAATATAAAAGCTGGTAACCAGCTACGGAGCACAGCCCTGTTATAAACAAAATTGTTCCCATAGCACGAATACTTGATATTTGTCTGCCGCTTATAATAGCTAATAGTCCAGCTAAAGAGAAGAGACCCCAATATAAAGTTCCTGAAATTGGAATCATCCCCTCTAAGTCTATTCCATAACCTATACAAATGATAGGAACAACGATAAGAGATATGCTAATGAAACCAGCTATAATAGTAAATGATTTACGACACTTCATACCAGCAATAATTAAAAAAATGCCGACGATGAATTCGCATAACATTAAAGTAAAAGCTAAAATCATCCAAATTAATATTCCGAACATTTCTGTATTACCTCCGATTTGTGGGTTTCGAAAAAAGTTATATATAGAATCAATCACTTACAGACATGAGTACCCAGAAGATAACCCCTAATATTCCAATGGTAAAAATAATGAATCCCATATTACGTATACTTTTAATTTTTGCTTGGAATCCACTTATCCCTGCTAATAATCCAGTTAAAGAAAATAGGGTCCAGTAAAGAGCAGTTGGAATGGGGAAGATTGTATCCATATTAATTCCTATACTTAAAAAAACAAAAGGTAGTGTGACAAAGGATAGGCTAAGTAGCCCCATTAAACCAACTAGTAATTTCCGATATTTAATTCCTGTTACTATTAAAAAAATACCACCAGCAATCCCGCATAGTAAGAGAAGTGGCGTGAAAAGCATCCAAATAACACTGAACATATGTAAACTCCTTTATATGAATTAAGTTATATTTTACTACATGAGGTTTATTTTGGATATTATTAATAAATATGTATAAATTGATAGAGATGAGAAGTGATCATACGAATTAATAAAAGAGGTATCGTGAGGATACCTCTTTCTAATTCAAGAATGCCAACAAATTATTCATAATATGAAATAACATAGCTGGAATAATGGATTTTGTTTTTTTACATAAAATAGCCATTAATAATCCCATGAAGAAAGTAATGACTATTACGCCAAGTGAGTATGTATGAGCGATACCGAAGAAGAAGCTTGTTATAATCGCTGCAATCCAAAATGGGAAGCGTTCTGAGAAAAAGCGAAGTATAAAGCCACGGAAAATAAGCTCTTCAAAAATTGGTGTGAGTATTGCAAAGCCGAGAAGTAATAATATTTGATACTGCTTAAAGACATCTAAGTTTAGTGCGGAAGATTGCTGCTTTGTTGCGTCTTGGAACACATAATTTAACAAGATGTAATTGAGTAAAATGTTTATAGCGAAGAAAAGAAGTAAGTATACGTATGTACGCCATTCTCTCAGTGCTTTAAAGTTAAATGATTGTAGTAGTAATTTTTTTGCGGGTTCGAATTTAAAAATGAAGAATAACAACACGGCTAGCTGTAATACAATACTTGCAGTATTTACGATAGATTCATACAGGGCAATTTGTTTTTTATCTGTAAGACCGGCTGTATAAATTGTTAAGGGCATTGCGAGGAACACAGTAATAAGTCCGGTTCCGAAAAAAGCGAATACAACGGAGCTAATAAATTGTCCCCATGACATAGAGTATTTCTGTTCATTAGAAAGTTGTGTAGCGGGTTGCATATGTAGAATCACCTCTTTATATTTGTATATTTAATTATAAGGCATTTTGTTTTCAAGCGTAATATTTAAATATTACATATAAAGGTGTATTTTCCATAAAATAATAAAAGAGGTATCACCCTGTAGTGATGCCTCTTTCTCATTGATAACTATGTTCTGTCTTGTTATTCAATTTTGCTTGCTCTATTTGCAATTCACGCTCTACCAATCGATCTAATTGCTGAATTGCTTTAAGTGCTTTTTCATAAGAAATTGTTCGATAATGATGCGCTCCGCCCGGTTCTTCATCTGCTTCATCTGCCCATTTAATAATATTTTGAAGCGATGTTCTTTCAATTTCTTGTTCCACTAAGAAAGAATCTGTATGAAGAAGAATTGCAATAGAAATTTCTTTTGCTAGTTTTGGATGTTCTCCTAATCTAATAAGTAATTTATGTGCTCTTTCAGCACCTTTAATTGCATGTATATCATTCTTTTTATATAAGTCATAATCCCATTCGCCGCCTGTGTACCACGTATGATGTCCGATATCATGAAGGAAGCCAGCTTTTGTGGCAGCATCGACTGAGGCGTGATGCTTTTTGGCTAGGTGAAACGCATGGTAAGCGACAGCGATCGCGTGGACCATTCCAGAACGGTTTACGTATTTTTGTGTAATGTGGTGTTTAAAAATTTGTTCAAGCGTAATACGGTGCATAAAACATTCACTCCTTTTATCTTATGGTGTATATGAAGAAAAATCGATCGGTTTAAATGTATTTTGAACATTGTACTCCATCATAGTTCGTTAGTAAAGTAGAAATGTTTAGGAGAAGAAAAAATTTTTCTGCAAAAAAATCACCTTAGCTTATGCAAAGGTGATTTTCAAATTGCTTATTTTTTTAATCCTTGCTCTAGTGTTTCTAACATTTCGTGCTTTTCATTTTCATTAGCGTTTTTCCAAATGACTTCAAATAAAACGCCAAGACCTGGAAGCATTTTTTCTTCACCGCTTTGAATTGCATCGACGATTGTTTCTTGTAATTGATCTTGTGAATTTCCAGATACATTCGCTAATACGGCACCGCGTAAATTAAAACTCATTGCTTTCACCTCTTCTTCAGAATTGAAACTGACGTTAGTTTTTGTTCTTTTTTATGTAAATATGTATGAAAAATAGGCTATAATGATAAGACAAGAAGAGAGGGAAATACATATTATGAAAAACATTGATTCAGTACAAAATCCGCGTGTAAAGCAGTGGAAAAAGCTGCAAACGAAAAAAGAACGCGATAAAAAAGGTTTATTTTTTGTAGAAGGATTCCACTTAGTCGAGGAAGCTTTGAAGGCAGGAATTGTAACAGAACTTATCGTTTCAGATCAGACAGACCTTCCGAAAGATTGGACAGTTAATGATGTGGAAATGTATATCGTACCTGAGGCGATTGTCAAAATACTTCGTGAAACAGAAACGACACAAGGTGTATTTGCTGTTTGTGAGAAGCATGAGAAAGAAGTAGCTCTTACTGATGGGAAATTCCTTTTATTAGATGGCCTGCAAGACCCAGGTAATTTAGGAACAATTATTCGTACAGCTGATGCAGCTGGTATTCACGCCGTTGTGCTTGGAGAAGGTTGTGTTGATGTTTACAATAGTAAAGTACTCCGCTCTACACAAGGCTCTATTTTCCACTTACCAATTGTAAAAGGGAACTTAGAAGAATGGGTAGACAAGTTAAAAGAAAACAACGTTCCTGTATATGGAACAGCTCTTGAAAATGGAGTTCCGTATGGTGAAGTAACGCCGGCTGGCAGTTTTGCATTAATTGTAGGAAATGAAGGAAATGGCGTACGCCAAGAAATTCTTGCAAAAACGGATCAAAACTTGTATATTCCGATTTACGGCGGGGCAGAATCATTAAATGTTGCGGTTGCAGCAGGGATTTTAACGTATTATTTGCAAAGCCCGGTTGCGAACAAATAAAAAACTTCTTATAATAAGTTGAAGTACATTATATTAAAAGTTAAATAACGAAAAACGTTGATAGAGAAGAGTAACTTACAAAATCGCCATATAGGGAGAGAGTGCCGTAGACTGAAAGCATTCTTATGGTAGACGGAAGTGAATTCACCTCTGGAGTTGACGCCAGGACCATGTATATGTAAAGGCGTTCCGGTCAGAATTGATCGTTATAACTAATGAGTGGGCAGACTTGTTCTGTCAATTTAGGGTGGTACCGCGAATTTACCTCGTCCCTTTTTGGGAGCGAGGTTTTTTTATTTTTAAAATTAGGAGGGTTCCAAAATGGAAGCACGTTTAAAAGAGCTAAAGCAAAAAGCGTTAGAGCTTATTGAAGAAGCGAAAGAGCTAAAGGGCTTAAACGACGTACGCGTAGCGTATTTAGGAAAAAAAGGCCCAATTACAGAAGTATTACGCGGCATGGGAAAATTGTCAGCAGAAGAGCGTCCACGTATGGGAGCATTAGTAAATGAAGTGCGTGAAGCGATTCAAACGCGTTTAGATGACAAAATTAGTAACTTAGAAAAAGCAGTAATCGAAGCGAAATTAGCTACTGAAACAATCGATGTTACACTGCCAGGTCGTCCTGTTGAAACAGGTTGTCACCATCCGTTAACAGCTGTTGTTGAGCAAATTGAAGATGTATTCATCGGTATGGGTTATGAAGTAGCTGAAGGAACAGAAGTAGAAAAAGACTACTACAACTTCGAAGCACTAAACTTACCGAAAGATCACCCAGCGCGTGATATGCAAGATACATTCTACATTACAGAAGAAACGTTACTACGTACACATACATCTTCTGTGCAAGCACGTACGATGGAAAATAATAAAGAAAAAGGCCCAATCAAAATTATTTGTCCTGGTAAAGTGTATCGCCGTGATGACGACGATGCGACGCATTCACATCAGTTCATGCAAATTGAAGGTCTTGTAATTGATAAAAACATTCGTATGAGTGACTTAAAAGGTACACTGCAAGTATTCGTGAAAAAGATGTTCGGTGAAGATCGTGAAATCCGTCTTCGTCCAAGTTTCTTCCCATTCACAGAGCCATCTGTAGAGATGGATATTTCTTGTATGATGTGTCATGGCAAAGGTTGCGGCACTTGTAAAGGAACTGGCTGGATTGAAATTCTAGGCGCAGGTATGGTTCACCCGAACGTACTTGAAATGGCTGGTTATGATTCAAAAGAATATCAAGGTTTCGCATTCGGTATGGGCGCAGAGCGTATCGCAATGTTGAAATACGGAGTAGATGACATTCGTCATTTCTATACAAATGATGTACGTTTCTTACAACAATTCAAACGAGCGTAAGGGAAGGAGAGGATAAATATGTTCGTATCATATCGTTGGTTACAAGAGTATGTAGATATTAAAGATGTAACAGCACAAGAACTAGCAGACAAAATCACGAAAAGTGGTATTGAAGTAGAAGGCGTTGAAGTATTAAATAAAGGTGTAAAAGGTGTTGTAGTTGGTCACGTATTAGAATGTGAAAAACACCCAGAAGCTGATAAATTAAGCAAATGCTTAATCGATATCGGTGAAGAAGAGCCAGTTCAAATTATTTGTGGAGCTGCTAACATTGCAAAAGGTTTAAAAGTACCAGTTGCAAAAGTTGGAGCTGTACTTCCTGGTAACTTCAAAATCAAAAAAGCAAAACTACGCGGTGAAGCTTCTCACGGTATGGTTTGTGCTCTTCAAGAGCTTGGTATTGATGGAAAGTTAGTTTCAAAAGAATACGCAGATGGTATCTTCATCTTCCCAAGTGACGCTGAAGTTGGTGCAGATGCACTTGAAATTTTAAACTTACACGATGAAGTACTTGAGCTTGGCTTAACACCAAACCGTGCAGATTGCTTAAACATGTTAGGTGTTGCTTACGAAGTAGCTGCTATTTATGGCCGTGAAGTAAAACTTCCAGCTATCGACTTACAAGAAACAGCAGAAAAAACTTCTGATTATATTTCTGTAAGCGTAGAAGCGAAAGAAGAAAACCCATTATACATTGCAAAAATGGTTAAAAACGTAAAGATTGGTCCGTCACCAATGTGGATGCAAACTCGTCTTATGGCAGCTGGCATTCGTCCAATTAGCAACGTAGTTGATATTACAAACTACATTTTAATGGAATACGGTCAACCGTTACATGCATTCGATTACGATAAATTAGGTTCAAAAGAAATCGTTGTTCGTCTTGCAAAAGAAGGCGAAAAAATTGAAACGTTAGATGATCAAGAGCGTACATTACAAAGCCACCATCTTGTAATTACAAACGGCACGAAAGCTTTAGCTGTTGCTGGTGTAATGGGCGGGGCGGATTCTGAAGTTACAAATGAGACAGTAAACGTTCTAATTGAGTCTGCATACTTTGCAGGTCAAACAGTACGTCGTACATCAAAAGACTTAGGTCTTCGTAGTGAATCAAGTGCACGTTTCGAAAAAGGAATCGATCCAACACGTACATTTGAAGCAATTCAACACGCAGCTGCTTTAATGGCGAAATATGCTGGCGGTGAAGCACTTGAAGGTGTAGTAGAAGCTGACAACTTACAAGTACAAGAGCGTACAGTATCTGTTACTGCTGAAAAAGTAAACCGTGTATTAGGTACAAATATTTCTGCGAGTGAAATGGGTACAATGTTCACAAACTTGAAATTCCCATTTACAGAAGTAGAAGGAACATTCCATGTAAATGTACCAGCACGTCGTCCTGATATTACAATTTCAGAAGACTTAGTAGAAGAAGTGGGCCGTCTATACGGTTATGACCACATTCCAGTTACATTACCTTCTGGAACGATGACTCGTGGTAAATTAACATCAGCACAAACGAAACGTCGTAAAGTACGCCGCTTCTTAGAGGGTGCTGGTTTATATGAAGCAATTACGTATTCATTAACAAGCGCTGACAAAGCGAAACAATATATGGTTGAGCCAAACGAAAAGGCGCCTGTAGGTCTTGCACTTCCAATGAGTGAAGAACGTAGCCAACTTCGTTTAAGCTTAGTACCGCAATTACTAGAAGCAGTTTCATACAATGTCGCTCGTAAAAACGACAGCGTTGCTTTATACGAAGTAGGTTCTATCTTCTTACCGACAGAAGAAGGAGAACTTCCGAAAGAAGAACAACATCTTGCAGGTGTTATGACAGGTCTTGCTCTTCACCATGCATGGCAAGGTGAGAAGAAAGTAGTAGACTTCTTCGTTGTGAAAGGTGTACTAGAAGGACTATTCGACGTGCTTGGCGTTTCAAATCAAATCACATATGCACCAGCAAAACGTGAAGGTATGCACCCAGGCCGTACAGCTGACATCGTATTAGATGGCGAAGTAATTGGTTTCATCGGTCAATTGCACCCAGAAGCAGAAAAACAATTAGATGTGAAAAATACATTCGTATTTGAATTATCTCTTGTAAAAGTATTCGGTGCAGACGCTGAGGAAACTTACTACTCAGCAATTCCACGTTTCCCATCTATGACACGTGACATGGCTGTTGTAGTAACAAAAGAAACAAAAGCTGGTGAAATGAAGCAAGTCATTGCTGAAGCTGGCGGAGAACTTCTGAAAGACGTAACACTATTCGACTTATACGAAGGTGAAAAAATGGAAGAAGGCAAGAAATCACTTGCATTCTCTATGACTTACTTCGATGCAGAACGTACATTAACAGACGAAGAAGTAACAGAAGCACATAACCGTGTACTAACAACGGTAGAAGCGAAATTCGGTGCGGAGTTACGTAAGTAATTAGAAAATTGCCGGATTCATTCCGGCAATTTTTTTATTGGATTGGTTGTCGGACACTGTCGGTAAGTCGATATATTACAAAAATCGCTCATATATTTTCCGACACCTTGCATCTTTCTCTCGAATGTAGTACATTAATTTTAGTTTAACAAAATGAAAGACGATGATAAGGAAAAGTAGTATATACTATAATCCAAAGCGAGTCAGGGACGGTGAGAGCCTGATGAGGCGGTATATGTGAAGAACACCTTGGAGTTGCTAACCGAAATTGAATTTTGTATTCAAGAGTAGACTTAGACGGGAATCCGGCCTGTTACAAACCGGGAAGTATGTATTACATACGAGTTAAAGTTGGTCTTTATGACAAATTGGGTGGTACCGCGAAGTTTAACCTTTCGTCCCTTTATGGATGAAAGGTTTTTTTGTATTTAAATATATGAGCAAAGGAGAATTTCACTATGGAAAACACATTAGTAAAAAGTCTGTATAGAGATACAGAAAAGTATGCAGATCAAACAGTACAAGTATCAGGGTGGATTCGTAACTTACGTGATTCAAAAGCATTTGGTTTCATCGAATTAAACGACGGTAGCTTTTTCAAAAGCGTTCAAATCGTTTTCGATACAGAATTAGAGAACTTCAAAGAAATTGCAAAACTTCCACTTAGCTCTTCAGTTAAAGTAGAAGGTAAAGTAATTGCAACGCCGGGAGCGAAGCAACCATTTGAAATTAAAGCAGAAAAAATTGATATCGAGGGCTTATCAGATTCTGATTACCCACTTCAAAAGAAGCGTCATACGTTTGAATACTTACGTACAATCGCTCACTTACGTCCAAGAACAAATGCATTCTCTGCAACGTTCCGCGTACGTTCTATCGCAGCATTTGCGATTCACCAATTCTTCCAAGAGCGTGGATTCGTACATGTCCACACACCAATCATCACTGGTAGTGATACAGAAGGTGCTGGCGAAATGTTCCGCGTAACAACGCAAGATTTAAATAACCTACCAAAAGGTGAAGACGGAAAAGTTGATGAGTCAAAAGACTTCTTCGGTAAAGAAACAAACTTAACAGTAAGTGGACAGCTGAACGCTGAAGCTTATGCATTAGCATTCCGTGATGTATACACATTCGGA
The DNA here is from genome assembly GCF_038008705.1 of Bacillus sp. FSL W8-0770. Classification (NCBI taxonomy): domain Bacteria; kingdom Bacillati; phylum Bacillota; class Bacilli; order Caryophanales; family Bacillaceae; genus Bacillus; species Bacillus sp. FSL W8-0770. Next base: position 4,336,760 of record NZ_JBBOZR010000001.1, on the reverse strand, counting down.
CCTACATTCCGTGCAGAAAACTCAAACACAACTCGTCACGCTGCTGAGTTCTGGATGGTTGAGCCTGAGATTGCATTCGCTGAACTAGGGGACGTAATGAACCTTACAGAAGATATGCTGAAATATGCAATGAAATACGTATTAGAGCATGCACCAGAAGAAATGGAATTCTTCAACAGCTTCGTTGATAAAACAGTTCTTGAGCGCATGAACAACGTAATTAACTCTGACTTCGGTCGCATCACTTATACAGAAGCAATTAAAGTGCTTCAAGAATCAGGTGCTGACTTCAAATACCCAGTAGAATGGGGAATTGACTTACAAACAGAGCACGAAAGATACTTATCAGAAGAAATCTTCAAACGCCCTGTATTCGTAACTGACTATCCGAAAGACATTAAAGCATTCTACATGCGTTTAAATGAAGACGGTAAAACAGTAGCTGCTACTGACCTTCTAGTTCCTGGCATCGGCGAATTAATCGGCGGAAGCCAACGTGAAGAAAGAATGGACGTTTTAGTAGACAGAATTAAAGAATTAGGTATGAACGAAGAGGACTACTGGTGGTACTTAGAACTTAGAAAATACGGCGGTACAAAACACGCTGGATTCGGTCTAGGTTTCGAGCGCTTCCTAATGTACATCACTGGTATGGCTAACATCCGTGACGTAATTCCATTCCCAAGAACTCCAGGTTCTTCTGAATTCTAAAATATGAAAAAAAGCGAGAGGATTTCCTCTCGCTTTTTATTTTACATATTGTATAGTTTATTCCCTCGTAGCAAAAAGTAACGCGAAGGGGTGAATATAAATGAGTAAAAAAGTGAAAAAAGATCATTCAAGATCGGGCCTAGGTTCTCCAGAAGTTGAAGGACAAGGAACGACGACACATGAAACAGGTTCTCATAAAGTATCTTCATCAAATAAGAAGCAGAAACGAAGCTAACATAACAAAGGAGAGTCTTAAGGGCTCTCCTTTGTTATGTGTTACATCTTATTATCGTTAATTTCTTTTGTAATCTTATTTATGTCTTTGTCTAATCGATCTAAATAGAAAAACCACAGTAAACTTATGAACACGTAATAGATGGCCATCACGCCAAGATTATCAGATATATTTTCGAATGTGGATTTAGTAGTGAAAAAAGCTCCCCAAATGATAGAAATAGTGAGGTAAGAAAGTGGGCCTACGAGGTGTACGAAAGCATATAGTACCTTTTTAACTTTTACAGCGTTCATATGAAAAACCTCCTTTTTCTAATCATACATTCAAGTTCTTCACAGAAGTGTTGTAGTTTTGCTGGATTATGTATTAACAAGCGTGCATCGTGTTTCCCGATAAATCTTCGAATCCGAAAGTTTAATAAGAAAGATCGACCATAACGCTCTATTAAATCGTTGAACGCTGGTTGTTCACTTAGTAGCTGAATGTTTTCTCTAATTTCGAACTGTCTTTCGTGTGGATCGCCTAGTAAAATATTTAGAATCATTTGTAGAAGTAGCAATGTAGATCCCCTCCTATGTTAGAATAATCTGTATATTATAATTATAACAAAACTATAAGGACAATAGTAGGATGAAACAAAAAACAGGAGTTTGTAGGCTCCTGTTTTTGTCGATACTATTTTAATAAGCGAAGCGCCTTCTCCGTATTAGCGAAATGCAGTTTCACAAACTCGGGTAATCGTTCTTTACCAAGCTTTTGAATTAATTTAGCAGCAGCGATATCAACTTGTTTACCAGCACCTTTCGGAAGTGGCATACCAGCTTTTTTACTTAGTTCGTCAAACTGTTTTACGAATGAGTAGCGAGCTAAAATAGAAGCAGCGGCTACTGCTAAATGGACGCTTTCACCTTTCGTGGCGAAATAAACATTTTCACGCTGTACCTGTTTTTGTTTTGCTAAATATTTATAGTATGTATCAGGTTGTGTGAATTGATCAATTAAGACGCCTTCAGGTTTTGTAGGTGCCATTTTCGCTAATAAGTTTGTAATAGCTTTATTATGTAGCAAGGCTTTTAACTTACCTTGGTTGTTGCCTTTATCAAATAGCTCGTTATATTTTTCATTATGAAGGACAAGAGAGCTGTAAGGAACAACGTGTAGAAGTTGTTTCGCAATGGCAGTAATTTGATCGTCATTTAAGTTTTTAGAGTCTTTTACACCAAGTTCTTTTAGTAGTGGAATTTGCTTCGCATCCACATATACAGCAACGACTGTCATCGGTCCAAAGAAATCACCAGTACCAACTTCATCAGACCCTACAATAGACATTGTACTGATGGAAGTAGGCGGCGCATAACGATGGGAATCGACAGATTTTTTTACAGCTGTTTTCGGCGCGTGAGAGACAGTTTGCCAACGAGAAGCTTCTGCTTCAGCGCGGCCTCCTTGGAACATTACTTTTCCAGATTTATACGCTGTAATCGTGCAAGATGGCACCTTAGCCATAAAGATACCGCCTTGCGGAATTTTCGGGCTAAGCGAATGTTTATATTGTTGTTTCATGTCTTCAATTACTGTAGAATTTGTTTGAATTACGATAGAATTTGACATAATGGTCGCCCCTTTTTTTATATTGTTATTTTTATCATATCGGATTGTTCTTTCTGTTTCCATATTATGAAGGTTCATGGTATGATAAACTTTAGGATTCTGTACGTGATTGGAGGCCGGTGAGTTGTCACAACAAAAGGGAAAGAAAAGTCGAATTAATGTAGAAATCTATGGTCAGCAATATTCAGTTGTTGGCGATGAAAGTACAAGTCATATCCGCATGGTAGCAGCGATTGTGGATGATAAAATGCGCGAACTCAATGCCAAGAATCCTTCGCTTGACACGAGTAGACTAGCGGTATTGACGGCGGTAAACGTCATACACGATTACATAAAATTAAAAGAAGAACATGAGAAATTGAAAGAAAGTATGACAAAAAAAGGAATGGAATAACATGATTGATATTATTATCATTTTACTGCTTGTTATGGGATTTTTCCTCGGCTTACGCAGAGGGTTTATTCTGCAACTTGTAAAGTTAACAAGCTTTATTATCGCATACCTTGTTGCATACTGGTACTGTAAAGATTTAGCGCCAGCACTTGCGAAATTTATTCCGTATCCATTTGATAAAAACGTATCTGTTCCAGAATGGATTGATGCAAATAATATTGAGACAGTATTTTATCAAGCGCTTGCGTTTATCATATTGTTTATTATTACAAAAATAGCACTTTCATTACTTGGTAATTTGTTAAATATGTTTGCAGAAATACCGGTTTTAAAGCAAGTAAATGCGTTTGCGGGGGCAATCCTCGGATTTTTAGAAGTATATATTGTTTTGTTTGTCTTAATTATCATTGGAAACATTCTTCCGATTGAACAAGTACAAACACCATTACAAAAATCATCAATTAGCAAAATAATTGTAGACGATACACCGATTCTATCTGAAAAGGTGAAGGAACTATGGCAGACAGGTAGCAGAGTATAACTTCTCTTTTTTCGGAAAGAGAAGTTTTTTTCTATGAAAGAAAGGCGGGGTAATGATGAAAGTAAATAAAAAACAAGTTATCAAATTATTAGAGACAATCGGGCTTTTTATGGAACTAAAGGGTGCGAATCCATTTAAAATATCTGCATTTCGTAAAGCGGCAGCAGCATTAGAAAGTGACGATCGTAGTCTTTCTGAGATTGAAGATTTCACAAAGATTCCGGGCATCGGAAAAGGAACAGCAGCCGTTATTCAAGAATATATAGAATCGGGAACATCTGAAGTATTACAAGAACTTGAAAAAGAAGTACCGAGTAGCTTATTGCCGTTATTAAAACTACCAGGTCTTGGTGGTAAAAAGGTGGCTAAGTTATATAAAGAGCTAGGCGTTATTGATATGGAGACGTTAAAAGCTGCTTGTGAGGAAAATAAAGTACAAGCTTTAGCTGGTTTCGGTAAGAAGACAGAAGAGAAAATATTAGAAGCAATCGATCAAGTAGGCTCTCGTCCAGAGCGTTTACCAATTGCGATGGTATTGCCTATTGCCGGGGAAATAGAGGAGAAATTGTCGAATATTGCTGAAGTAATTCGTTTCTCGCGCGCTGGTAGTTTGCGCCGTGTTCGTGAAACAGTGAAAGATTTAGATTTTATCATTGCAACGACAGAACCAGCAGCGGTACGTGAGCATTTACTACAATTCGATAATATGATTGAGGTAATCGCAAGTGGGGATACGAAAGTTTCTGTTCGTCTTCAATATGAATATGATATTTCAATCGATTTCCGCTTAGTAAAACCAGAAGAGTTTATTACAACACTTCACCATTTCACAGGATCAAAAGACCATAATGTAAAAATGCGTCAAATCGCAAAAGATAAAGGCGAGAAAATTAGTGAGTACGGTGTAGAGAACTTAGAAACAGGTGAAGTGAAAACATTTGAGACTGAAGAAGACTTCTTTGCTCATTTCGGTCTACCATTTATTCCGCCAGAAGTGCGTGAAGATGGAAAAGAAATTGAATTAATTAAAGAGTATCCGAACTTAATTCAGTTTTCCGATATACAAGGTGATTTACATATGCATACAACTTGGAGTGACGGTGCTTTTTCTATTGAAGAAATGGTACAAGCGTGCCGTGCTCGTGGATATAAGTTTATGGCGATTACTGATCACTCGCAATACTTAAAAGTAGCGAATGGTTTAACGAAAGAGCGTCTTCGTGAGCAAGCGAAAGAAATTGAACGTATGAATGAAAAGTATCCAGACATTACAATTTTACGCGGAATTGAAATGGACATTTTACCAGATGCCTCGCTTGATTTTGATGATGAAGTATTAGAAGAATTAGACTATGTCATTGGAGCGATTCACTCTAGCTTCTCACAAGACCGTGAAACGATCATGAAGCGTCTGCGTACTGCACTTGAGAATAAACATGTCACAATGATTGCTCATCCGACAGGACGTCTTCTCGGGCGCCGTGAGGGTTATGATGTAGATACAGATTTATTAATTGAACTCGCAAAAGAGACAAATACAGTTTTAGAATTAAATGCGAATCCGAACCGTCTAGATTTAAGCGCGAAATTATTAAAACAAGCACAAGATGCTGGTGTAAAAGTAGCGATTAATACAGATGCTCATACACTTGAAATGTTGGAAGATATGGAAACAGGTGTAGCAGCAGCACGTAAAGGTTGGATTCAAAAAGATAACGTGATTAACACATGGGATATTGAACGTTTATTAGACTATATTAAACGTAATAAGTAACGCAAGGGGGACCTGCAACATGTTAGAAAGAACGTTGCGTGTATTAGAATACAATAAAGTAAAAGAACAATTACTTGAACATACAGCCTCTTCACTTGGCCGTGACAAAGTGAAGCATTTAGTGCCGAGCACTGATTTTGAAGAAATTGTAGAAATGCAAGATACAACGGATGAAGCAGCGAAAGTTATTCGTTTAAAAGGTAGTGCACCATTAGGTGGTATTACGGATATTCGCTCAAATGTGAAGCGTGCAAAAATTGGGAGTATGTTAAGTCCAAATGAATTACTTGATATTGCGAATACGATGTATGGTAGTCGTAATATGAAACGTTTCATTGAAGATATGGCTGATAACGGTGTCGAGCTTCCGATTTTAGAAACTCACGTCGCTCAAATTGTATCTTTATATGATTTAGAAAAGAAAATTACAAATTGTATCGGTGACGGTGGTGAAGTAGTCGATAGCGCAAGTGATAAACTGCGTGGTATTCGTACTCAAATTCGTACTGCGGAAAGCCGTATTCGTGAAAAATTAGAAAATATGACGCGCTCTTCAAATGCGCAAAAGATGCTGTCTGACTCGATTGTAACGATTCGTAACGAACGTTACGTAATCCCAGTAAAACAAGAATACCGCGGCGTATATGGTGGTATTGTTCACGATCAATCAGCTTCTGGACAAACGTTATTTATTGAACCGCAAGTCATTGTAGAATTAAATAACGCACTGCAAGAAGCTCGTGTGAAAGAGAAACAAGAAGTCGAACGCATCTTATTGATGTTAACAGAAGAAGTGGCAGTAGAAGCCGATATCGTTTTATCAAATGTAGAAGTAGTTGCGAATCTTGATTTCATTTTTGCGAAAGCTTTTTATGCAAAGCGAATTAAAGCAACGAAACCAATCGTAAATAACGAGCGTTATATGGATTTAAGACAAGCTCGCCATCCGCTAATCGATCCAGAAATTATTGTGCCAAATAACATTATGTTAGGTAAAGATTTCACGACAATTGTTATTACAGGACCGAATACAGGTGGTAAAACAGTTACGCTGAAAACAGTTGGTATTTGTGTTTTAATGGCGCAATCTGGTCTTCACATTCCAGTAATGGATGAGTCAGAGATTTGTGTGTTTAAAAATATATTTGCTGATATCGGTGATGAGCAATCGATTGAACAAAGTTTAAGTACGTTCTCCTCACATATGGTGAACATCGTTGATATTTTAGAAAAAGCTGATTTTGAAAGCTTAGTTTTATTCGATGAATTAGGTGCTGGAACAGACCCACAAGAAGGTGCTGCACTAGCAATTTCGATTTTAGATGAAGTATGTAATCGCGGTGCTCGCGTTGTTGCAACGACGCATTATCCAGAATTAAAAGCATACGGATATAACCGTGAGCAAGTTATTAATGCGAGTGTTGAGTTTGATGTAAATACATTAAGTCCAACTTATAAATTATTAATCGGTGTACCAGGCCGTAGTAATGCCTTTGAAATTTCGAAACGTCTTGGATTATCTGATCGCGTTATTGACCAAGCACGCAACCACATTAGTACAGATACGAATAAAATTGAAAATATGATTGCGAAGTTAGAAGAAAGCCAGAAGAACGCAGAGCGTGACTGGAACGAAGCAGAAGCACTTCGCAAACAATCTGAAAAACTTCATCGTGAATTACAACGTCAAATCATTGAATTTAACGAAGATCGCGATGAACGATTATTAAAAGCGCAAAAAGAAGGGGAAGAAAAAGTCGAAGCCGCAAAGAAAGAAGCAGAAGGCATTATTCAAGAACTTCGTCAATTGCGTAAAGCACAGCTTGCAAACGTGAAAGATCACGAGTTAATTGAAGCGAAGAGCCGTCTAGAAGGCGCAGCACCAGAGCTTGTTAAGAAACAAAAAGTAAACGTGAAAAACACTGCGCCGAAGCAACAGTTACGTGCAGGTGATGAAGTAAAAGTATTAACGTTCGGTCAAAAAGGTCAATTACTTGAAAAAGTAAGTGATACTGAGTGGAGCGTACAAATCGGTATTCTGAAGATGAAAGTAAAAGAATCTAACATGGAATACATTAACACACCGAAGCAAACAGAGAAAAAAGCAGTTGCAACGGTAAAAGGTAGAGACTATCACGTTTCATTAGAACTTGACCTTCGTGGTGAACGATTTGAAAATGCAATGGCGCGCGTTGAGAAATACTTAGACGATGCCCAGCTTGCAAGCTATCCTCGCGTATCAATTATTCACGGTAAGGGGACAGGAGCACTTCGCCAAGGTGTACAAGATTACTTGAAGAAGCATCGTGGTGTAAAAACCTTCCGTTACGGTGACATGGGCGAGGGAGGCCTAGGCGTAACAGTTGTCGAATTAAAATAGAAAACAACGAAACAAAGGGGAAACCATTATATGTTTATGGACAAACTTGCAAAAGTATTGTTAGCTTGTTGCGGAATATTTTTGGTGATTGGGGTTATTTATTTAGTTGTTTTTGCGAAGTGAAAAAGCGTCAATCGTGGCAGAATGATATTGCCATAGATTGACGCTTTTAATATATGTGAAAAGGAATAGAACATGAAAATCAACCAATACATAAGCGAAGCAAAATCATGCTCCAGACGTGAAACAGATCGCCTCATTAAAGCTGGACGCGTGGCTATTAATGGCGAAATATGTACGCACGGTGAACTTGTGAGCGATGGTGATGTTGTAACGATTGATGGGCAAGTTATTGTAAAAGAAGAGAAAGAAAAGGTGTACATAGCCTTTCATAAACCAGTCGGAATTACTTGTACAGCAGCTGATCATATTGAAGATAATATTATTGATTATATCAATTATCCAGAGCGAATCTTTCCAGTTGGACGATTAGATAAAGCATCGGAAGGACTTATTTTATTAACGAATGACGGCGGCATTGCGAATCGAATTTTACATGGTGATCATGAGCACGAGAAGGAATATGTTGTCACAGTCGATAAACCTTTTACGGACTGGTTTATTGATGAGATGTCCAGCGGTGTAAAGATTAAAGATGGAATGACGAAGCCGTGCAAAGTGACAAGAGTCGATCAATCAACATTTCGTATTGTTTTAACGCAAGGAATGAACAGGCAAATTCGTAGAATGAGTCGAGCTTTCGGGTTTACTGTAATAAAGCTAAAGCGAGTACGCATTATGAATATAGAGCTAAATGAGCTTGAAGTTGGAAAGTGGCGGAGCGTTACAGCTGAAGAGTTAGAAATTTTAATAGGGCAGTTATAGGGAGGGGAAATTTTCTCCCTATATTTTTTTTGTCAGAAAAAATAAAACTATTGATTTTTTAAAAAATAGCCCATATAATAAAAAACAACAAGTTTCGACAAGATATTTTATAAAAGTAATGATGAGGACATGAGTTGTATTTTACGATTCTCAGAGAGGGAAGCCTTAGGCTGTGAGCTTCCTAATACGAAAAGACAAGCTTACCACCTCTAAACTTCAAGAGTGAACTGCATACATGATGCATTGTAATTCTTGGCGGATAAAACCGTTATCAATTTACACGAGCTATAAAATGAGCTTATTTCGTTATAAATTCATTTTATTAGAATAAGGGTGGAACCACGATTTCAACACTCGTCCCTTTGTTAGGGACGGGTGTTTTTTGCGTTCTTTTACGGGGAAGTATGCTTGAAAGAGGATATGTGACGGATTTTGATTCAGAATATTTTGTTAATTCATTATTTTAGGAGGTTAGTAGAAATGAAATCATCTTTAAAGTTTTCAGAGATGTTTGCAATAAGTTTAATGTTATTTGCACTGTTTTTTGGTGCAGGTAATATGATTTTTCCACCAGCGTTAGGGCAAGGTGCTGGAACGGACGTATGGATCGCGCTGTTTGGTTTTATCGTAACAGGCGTTGGACTACCTTTATTAGGAGTAATTGTTATAGCTTTAAAGGGAGATATTAATGAGCTAGCAGGACGTGTACATCCTATATTCGCACTTGTTTTTATCACTGCAATTTATTTATGTTTAGGCGTATTCGTAAGTGTGCCGCGTACAGGAACAGTAGCTTATGAGATGAGTGTTGCACCGTTTTTACCAAGTGAGATAGCTGGTCAGTCATATCCACTTGTTATCTTTACACTTATTTTCTTTGCAGTCACTTTCTATTTAGCTTTAAATCCTTCGAAATTAGTGGGTCGTATTGGTAAGGTGCTAACTCCAATATTATTAGCTGTTATTGCAATTATCGTAGGTAAAGCACTTATTACACCAATTGGAGAATTTGGTGCACCAACAGAAGCGTATAGTGCTCCTCTCTTCAAAGGATTTATTGATGGATATTTAACTTTAGATGGACTTGCAGCACTGGTATTCGGAAATGTTGTAATTCATGCGTTAAAAGAAAAAGGCATTACAAATAAAAACAGTATTGCAAAAGTAACAATCTTTGCAGGATTTATTGCAGCGCTTGGTCTACTACTTGTGTATTTAGCACTTGCTTATCTTGGAGCTTCTAGTGTGTCACTTGGAATGGGTGCAAACGGAGGAATTATTTTAACAAATGTCGTGAATCATTTATTTGGTAGCTACGGAACTTTATTATTAGGGATCGCAATTACAGCAGCATGTTTGACAACTTCTGTAGGTATTGTTGCAGCTTGTGGTGATTACTTCTCTTCCTTATTACCAAAGCTTTCTTATCAAAAAGTCGTTTTCATTTTCTGTGTATTAGCATTTATGGTAGCAAACCTTGGGTTAACTCAGTTAAATGCATTAGCATTACCAATCTTAATCGCAATTTATCCAATTGGAATCGTACTTATCGTATTATCACTTGTTGAAAACTACGTTCGTCTTCCATTAGCGATGTATGTGGGCGGGATTGTAGGAGCATTTGCAATAAGTTTCTTTGATGGATTACACAATGCAAACCTTCAAATTGCAGCGCTAGCACCTATTTTAGATAAGATTCCATTATATAGTGTAGGAATTGGTTGGTTAGTTCCAGGCATAATCGGTATAGGATTTGGTTATATAGTTTCTAAGTTTCAAAAGCAGGAAATTGCTGTAGAGAAATAGAGAAAAGAGACTTTCTATAATAGAAAGTCTCTTTTTTGTAAAAAAAGCCGCATATAGAGAAATTCAGATATTAAAAATTTTATACGTAATATAGTTGACAAAAAATTTATGAGTAGGCTAAGATTGACTTAGTTGTGGAAATATTGGAAGGGAAGTGAGGGAAAAGGGGTTTCTATAACTATAGTGTTGTTATGGGAAGAGGTGAAAGAAGAGGAGAAGAGATAGTTTATTTTTTTTTGATTTTCATTGAGAATGATAATCAATAAATACGTTTTATCATTTTTTCTCAGTTTCTATGCCTTCGTATAAGGAATAGGGTGAGATATTATTTTTAATATTCAATGAGAATGATAATCAATAATACTTATGTTACATAAAAGAATGCTAATTAAATAATAGGTAGAAGAGATTATTTTTTTTCTCATAAATTGATAATAATTATCATTTTCAAAAAGTGAAATGAAAGATAACCAAGGAGGAAACAAGAAAAATGAAAAAGGTTTCTGTATTACCTGCTTTTATTATAACGTTCGTATGTATGTTAGCTTTTCTTGTAATGCCATACGGGAATGTATCAGCAAAACTAGCTGATGGTACTTACGATATTAATTACGTAATTCAAAAAGCGGAAAATGATTCAGCTTCAATGGCAAATGACTATTTTGAAAAGCCGGCAAAATTAATAGTGAAAAACGGTGAGATGAGAGTACAAGTTCCGATGAATCATAGTGCTTGGATTACAGAATTTAAAGCACCAGAGAACGGGAATTTTGTTGATGCGAAAGTTGTTAGTAAAGATGAATCGGCAGATAAAAGAACAGTAGAGTTTAAAGTAGATGATTTATCTAAACCGGCAGCTGTAAAAATTCATGTTGTTGTACCAAATGCAAACTATGACCACCACTACACAATTCGTTTTGCATTTGATGCAAATGTAAAAGCTGTAGGTGGCGATAACGGCGTAGCTGCTACAAAAAAAAATAATGATCAAGCGAAAACAGATACACATGTAAAAGAAGAGAAAACAAAAGTAGAGAGTAAGGAAACAGCTAAAGAAGTGAACAAAGAAACAAAAAATGAAAATGGAAAAGCTGAAAAAACAGATAACCCAAAAACAGGCGATGAAGCACGTATTGGATTGTTTGCAGCGTTAATTCTTATTTCAGGTGCTTTCTTAATTCGTAAAGTGAAGTTGAGTAAATAAATCTTTTGAAGGGTGATGAATATATGTTTAAACAATTTAAAATGATTATTGCCGTATTTGCTGTTTTATTTACGTTTATCGCAACACTAGGTTTACAAGATGCAAAGGCTGCTACAAAACTAGCTGATGGAAAATATAATATTGCTTTTACTGTATGGAAAGGCGATAAAGATGAATCGTCTAGAATGAATAGTTATTTTGAAAGCCCAGCAACATTAACAGTTAAAAATGGAAAACAATACGTTTCATTTAAAGTGAAAGATAGTGCTTCTATTAAAAGTTTCCAAGTAGAAAAAGATGGTCAATTTGTAGAAACAACCGTGTTAAGTGAAAACAAAAAAGATAATACTAGAGTAGTAGAATTTGAAGTTGCTGACTTGTCAAAAAAACTAAATGGAAAGGTGAAAATTAATATTCCAATTATTAATTATAATGCTTCGTATGATATTCGCTTTGTATTTGATGGGAGCAGTATTAAATAATTTTCAAAAGGGAGAGTCGTTCCATTGAACAGGTATACAAAAATTATTGTTGCTATGTTTTTAATGATATTTACATTCGTATCAACATTACAACCACTTGCAGTTCAAGCAGCTACCAAGTTGGCTGACGGTGAATATTCAATTGGCTTCAAAGTTTTAAAAGATACATCAGATGAAGAATCGATGATGAATCAATATTCAGTAAGTCCGGGAACTTTAAAAGTGAAGGATGGGAAAAAGAAAGTATCCTTTACATTAACTAATAGTTCATGGATTACGAAGTTTGAAACAGAAAAAGCAGGTAAGCTAGTTGCGACAAATGTAATTAGTGAAGATAAAGAAAAAGATACAAGAGTAGTAGAATTTGATGTAGAAGATGTAGAGAAGGTATTAAATGCAAAAGTAAAAGTAGATATTGATTTTTTAAATTATCATCATGAGTACGACGTTCGTATTGCATTTGATCAAAATAGTATTACACCAATTCATGTGGAACAACCAAATGAAAAAGAGGACCCAGCTAATAAGCTAGATCCAAATGAAAAACCGGATCCAAGTCAGAAGCCCGACCAAAAGCCTGACCCAGATCAACAACCAAATTCTAACACAATTACAGATGGTGCGTACAGCATTCCATTTAAAGTGTTAAAAGATCAAACAGATGAAGAATCTAAGATGAATACTTACATGGTAAATCCAGGAGTATTAAAAGTAGAAAACGGTAAGAAAAAAGCAATTGTAACATTAAAAAGTAGCTCATTAATTAAAAATTTTCAAACGGAAAAAGATGGCACATTTGTTGATGCAAAAGTAGTAAGTGAGGATACGGAAAAAGATACAAGAGTAGTAGAGTTTGAAGTAAACGATTTATCTAAAAAACTAAATACAAAAGTATTTATCGAAATGGCATCAAGAAATTATAAGCAAACGCATGATGTACAACTTTTATTTGAACAAGATAAACTTGAACAAATTAAAAATGAAGAGAAACAACCAGAAGTAGAAAAACCAGAAGCAGAAAAACCAGAAGTAGAAAAACCAGAAGCAGAAAAACCAGAAGTAGAAAAACCAGAAGCAGAAAAACCAGAAGCAGAAAAACCAGAAGCAGAAAAACCGGAAGCAGAAAAACCGGAAGTAGAAAAACCGGAAGTAGAAAAACCAGAAGTAGAAAAACCGGAAGTAGAAAAACCAGAAGTAGAAAAACCAGATGCTGAAACAATTAAAGATGGTGAATACAGCATCAATTTCAAAGCATTAAAAGATCAAACAGACGAAATTTCAATGATGAACACATATACAAAAAGTCCAGGTGTGCTAAAAGTAAAAGATGGTAAGAAGTATGTATCATTTACGTTAACGAACAGTTCTTGGATTACAAAATTTGAATTTGAGAAAAATGGTTCGTTTGTTGATGCACATGTAATAAGTGAAGATAAAAAAGCTGATACACGCGTAGTGGAAGTAGAAGTACCAGATTTATCAAAAAAGTTAAATGCAAAAGTAAAAGTAGATATCGATTCAATGAATTATCACCATTTTTACGATATTCAATTTGCATTTGATAAAGGTAGCATTAAGCCGTTAGATAGCCAAGGCGGAAACAACAACCAAGGCGGAAACGACAACCAAGGCGGAAACGACAACCAAGGTGGAAACGACAACCAAGGTGGAAACGACAACCTAGGTGGAAACAACAACCAAGATGAAAATAATAAACCGAGAGTAATAGTTGATTCGAAAAATTTAGTAGATGGCCAATATGATATTACATTTAAAGTATTAAAAGATAAAACAGATGAGATTTCAAAGATGCATGACTATGTTGTAAATCCAGCGAAATTAATCGTAAAAGATGGTAAAAAATATATTGAGATGACGCTGAAAAATAGTGCGTGGATTACGAAATTCCAAGCGGAAAACAATGAACTATTCGCTGATGCAAAAGTAGTAAGCGAAGATAAAAATGCAAATACGCGAGTAGTACAGTTTGAAGTAGAAGATCTATTAAAAAAATTAAACGCAAAAGTAAAGGTAGACATCGATGAGATGAACTACCATCATTTCTACGATGTACAAATTCAATTTGATACAAATAATATCGGTGCGTTAGGAACTATTAAAGAGGAACCGAAAAATGAACCGAAAAATCCAGTGACTACACCGAAAGTAGATAATGTAAAAACAGTAGGTACTCCTGATTTTAATCGAAATGCAGATGGTCACAAGAAAAAAGAAGATACAAAAAATGATTCGAAAAAAGAGAAAAACTCAAAAACTGCAGATACAGCACAACTTGGTTTATACATGGTGTTACTGCTAGGTTCACTTGCTTTACTAGTTCGTAAATATAGAGCAGGTAGATTGTAATTTTTGGAGTCTTGATGCATGTTCGCGTGCATCAAGACTTGTTTCATATTGTATGGAAAGGAGTGGTGATTGAGAGTGAAGAAAATTGCAAGTGTACTAATGGCTATCATTTTGTTAATGAGTATAGCCGGGTGCTCATCACCAAAAAAAGAATCAGCAAAGCAGGTAAAGAGTGAAAGTAAAGAGCGCGTCGTTGCAACAACAGTGGCTGTTACTGAAATTATGGATGCGTTAGAAGTAGATTTAGTCGGCGTTCCAACAAGTTCTAAAACTTTACCGAAGCGATATAAAGGTTTACCTGAAGTTGGGAATCCAATGAGTCCAGATATGGAAAAGGTAAAGTCATTAAAGCCTTCAGAAGTGTTATCTGTGACAACACTTGAATATGAATTAAAGCCAGTTTTTGATGGTGTGGGTATGAAAGCAAACTTTTTAGATTTAACGAGTTTGAAAAATATGCAAAGTTCTATTAGCGATTTAGGTAAGAAATATGGGAGTGAAAAACAGGCCGAAGCAGTAGTAACTAAATTAGATAAAAAGGTTGCTAGCATTCAAAAAGAAGTAAAAGGAAAGAAAGAACCGACAGTGCTTATTTTATTAGGTGTGCCAGGAAGTTATTTAGTAGCAACAGAGCATTCTTATATTGGAGATTTAGTGAAACAACTAGGTGGTAAAAATATTGCGCAAGGTGAACAAGTAGAATATTTAGCTTCTAATACAGAGTATTTAAAGAAAGCTGATCCAGATATTATTTTACGAGCAGCTCATGGTATGCCTGATGAAGTTGTAAAAATGTTTGATAAAGAATTTAAAACAAATGATATTTGGAAACACTTTGCTGCGGTTAAAAATAACCGTGTTTACGATTTAGAAGAGCGTTTATTTGGAACGACAGGTAATTTAGCAGCAATTGAAGCATTAGATGAATTGAAAAAAATGATGTATCCGTGATGCATTTTAATATAAAGGAAGAGTAGAATGAATAAAAAAACTTGGAGTTTCCTCATTGTTACTGCATTGCTTATTGTTATGACATCATTGTCAGCGATGAAAGGTAGTTTAGAAGTAGGTATTGTTGAACTTGTACAAGGGATATTTACAGGTGGAAATGAAGATGTTGAAGTCATTAAAGATTTACGTTTTCCGCGTATTATTATTGCGTTGTTCACTGGAGCGGCTCTCGCTGTTTCAGGTGTGCTTTTTCAAGCTGTTATGAAAAATCCACTCGCTGATGCTGGGGTAATCGGTATATCTTCAGGAGCAAGTTTTATGACACTCGTTATTATTACGTTGTTCCCGCAATTCTTTTTCTGGACACCCGTATTCGCCTTTTTAGGTGGTGCGCTTGCATGTTATCTCGTTTATTCGTTTTCATGGAAATCAGGATTAAGCCCGCTTCGCATTATTTTAATTGGTATTGCCATTAATGCAATGTTTACTGGATTAAATGAATCATTCGTTACGATTTGTGGATATTTTATTAAGAGTATTAAGCAAACGACGACTTCTAACATAACGATGAAGACGTGGGGCGATGTAGAAATAATGGTGACTTATGGAACGATTGGTCTTATTCTTGCTCTGTTCGTAGGAGCTTGGTGTAACTTATTATCGCTACAAGATAAGACTGCGAAAAACTTAGGCTTGCACGTGACGAGAGTTCGTCTTATTATTTCTGCCATTGCAGTACTCTTAGCGGCAGTATCAACAGCGATTGCAGGTGTTATTGCTTTTGTAGGATTACTAGTTCCGCATATTTCAAGACAATTAGTCGGTTCAGACCATAAAGTATTAATTCCATTTTCTGCTCTTGCAGGGGCGTTATTAATTTTGACGGCAGATACGATTGGAAGGTTAATTGTGCCACCTAACGAAATTCCAGCAGCAACAATTATGGCGGTTATTGGTGGTCCATTCTTAATATTCTTGCTTAGAAAGAGTGATAAAGTTCATGGAAATTAAAAATGTAACCTTTTCATACGATAACGTAACAAATCGATTAAAGTCTGTTAGTAGTGAAATAGAAATTGGGAAAATTACAACAATCATTGGACCGAATGGATGTGGGAAATCAACATTACTTAGTGTCATGTCTAGAAACCACGCTCCTAGCAGTGGAGAAGTAATACTTGATGGGAAAGCGATTAGTGAATATAAACCGAAAGAGTTTGCTAGAAAACTAGCGGTTGTCCATCAACAAAATGAGGCTCCAGCAGATATTACAGTGGAAAAGCTAATAAGCTTCGGGCGTATGCCATATAAAAATATATTCTCTCCGCAAACAGATGAAGATAGAGAAGCGATTGAGCGTGCGCTAGTATGTACGAATTTACAAAGTAAGCGTGATAAGCCAATTTATGCTTTATCTGGTGGAGAGAGGCAGCGAGTTTGGATCGCAATGACATTAGCTCAAAATACACCAATGCTCTTCTTAGATGAGCCGACCACATATTTAGATATTTACTATCAGCTAGAAATATTAGAGTTAGTGAAAGAGTTAAATGAAGTGCATGGACTAACGATTGTAATGGTATTACATGATATTAATCAAGCCATTCGTTATAGCGACCATATTATCGTTATGAAAGATGGAGAAATCATTACGAAAGGTAATCCTAATGATGTAATCACAGAAGAAATGGTTAAAGCAATATATGGTGTAGATGTCATTGTAAAGCAGGATGAAGATACCGGATTGTACATGGTACCTATGGGAATCTAAAGGCTGAGCATAATCCGTTTTGAGGTGATAATTTGAATAGTAAGAAAGGACGGAAAAAGAATTCTTTTTTTCAACGCATACTTACAATTGTGTTTTTAGGAATCTTTTTCTATTCAATGTATGAGTTGGGCGGGATTTTCATGGATTATTATGAAAATCGTAAAGTAATGGCTGAGGCACAACATATTTATAAAAGAAGTCCAATGGAAGAAAAATCAGAAGATGGAGAGGTACGTAAACAGTTTCAGGATCTCCAGAAAATTAATCCAGAGATAGTCGGATGGATTACGATGGATGATACACAAATTAATTATCCAATCGTTCAAGCAAAAGATAATGATTACTATTTATTTCGTAATTATAAAGGTGAAGATATGAGAGCGGGAAGCATTTTTATGGACCATCGTAATGATGTGAAATCTCAAAATCGAAATACGATTTTATATGGCCATCGTATGAAAGACGGTTCTATGTTTGGTAGTTTAAAAAAGATGTTGGATGAAGACTTTTTTATGTCTCATCGTAAATTATATTACGATACATTATTTGAAGGATACGACGTGGAAGTTTTTTCAGTATACACGACAACAACGGACTTTTATTACATTGAAACGGATTTTGAAAATGATGCAGCATATACATCGTTCTTAAAGGAAATTCAAGAAAAATCACTGTACAAAACGGATACGGAATTGACGGCTAATGATGAAATCGTAACACTTTCTACTTGTGACTATGCGCTTGATCCAGAGGCTGGAAGGCTAGTTGTACACGCAAAATTAATAAAAAGAAATTAAAGAAAAAAGTATAGAATATGAGAAGTGATAGATAACGCTTCTCATATTCTATACTTTAAAAAAGGACTGTTTTTACTGTGCTGCAGCCATTGGCATACGTACAACTTTTACATCATAGTAAGCAATTTTATTATCAAGAATATATTCTGGCATTCCGCCTTGATGTGAGTGAGCATCTTTAAATGCAGCGCTCTTTGTCCAACCTTGGAAATCTTCTTTTGCATTCCAGCGAGTGCTAATTGTTACTTCATCATAATCAACTGTATTTTGCGTTAAAAGAACTTCTAGACCTAAAAAGCCTGGCATCGTTTCAACTTTACCTACTTTATTAAAACGCTCAATTAATTTATGTCCATTTCCCTTTGTAATTTTAGCTGTATTTGTAACGATAATCATGTTTATTCCTCCTATAAATATAGCCTTTATTTTCGAGAACTCATATACATTAAATGATAATGAAAATCATTATCATTGTCAATGCTAAATGTGAAATATAAAAGTTTTTTATATTATATTGGACAGTAAGATTTCCAGTTCAAAATGTAGTAAATATGTGGCAGTTAAGCGAGAGAATGAGCGAGTTGTACTAGCAAAGCAATAATATGGTATAGTGAAACGAGGCTGTTTTTTCAGTCTCGTTTTTTAAATGCTTCCTGTAGAGAAAGCATGCAAATGGAAAGGAAGTTATTATATGCGATCAGAAGTAACTGTAAAAATAAAACCGAAATTTATAAAAGAAATTAAAAGTGGATATCCGCTTATTTTAAAAGATGCGATTCAAAATTTAAATGATGTTCAGGAAGAAGGAACAATCATTAAAGTAGTAGATGAGAAGAACCAATTTATCGGAAAAGGCTATTATGGAAAACAAAATAAAGGATACGGCTGGATTTTAACGAGAAAAGAGAGTGAACAAATTAATCAATCTTTCTTTGAAAGTAAAATCAAATCTGCCTTACATAAACGAAAGCAATTTTACAAATCAAGTGATACGACAGCATTCCGCGCCCTAAACGGTGAAGGTGATGGTCTTGGAGGACTAATTATCGATTATTATGATGGCTACTACGTAGTAAGTTGGTATAGTGAAGGGATTTACACTTTCAGAGACGAGATTATAGCCGCTCTTCAAAAAGTAGCAAACTTTAAAGGTATTTATGAGAAAAAGCGTTTTGATACGAAAGGGAAATATATTGAGGGGGATGATTTCGTAGCAGGAGAGCGCGGCGAGTTCCCACTTATCGTAAAAGAGAACGGTGTAAACTTTGCGGTTTATTTAAATGATGGGGCAATGGTTGGGGTATTTTTAGATCAACGTAACGTTCGAAAACAAATTCGTGATAAATATGCAAAAGGAAGAACAGTGTTAAATATGTTCTCTTATACAGGTGCTTTCTCTGTATTTGCAGCTCTTGGCGGAGCGAGTAAAACGACGAGTGTTGACCTTGCAAATCGTAGTTTAAGTAAAACGATTGAGCAGTTTAGTGTAAATGAAGTTGATTATGAAGCGCAAGATATTATTGTAGAAGATGTATTTCTTTACTTCAAATATGCAGCGAAGAAAAAAATGAAATTTGATATGGTCGTACTTGATCCTCCAAGCTTTGCACGCTCAAAAAAATATACATTTAGTGCAGCAAAAGATTATAAAAATTTATTAAAAGAAACAATTGCTATTACAGAAAATAACGGTATTATCGTTGCTTCTACAAACTGTAGCGCATTCGATATGAAAAAGTTTAAAGGCTTTATCGATACAGCCTTTAAAGAAATGAATGGCAAATATAAAATGTTAGAAGAACATTCTTTACCAGAAGATTTCCGTACCATTGATCAATTTAAAGAAGGAGACTACTTAAAAGTAGTTTTCATCGAGAAAATTAAAGGTTAATAAAGAAAAGGAGCTCGAGTTTACTTGAGCTCCTTTTCTTATTGAACGATATTTTGTACTCTACCGACTTGCCCGTCCTGCAATCGCACTTTAATGCCATGCGGATGGGAAGGGGAGTTTGTTAAAATATCTTTTACAATTCCACGTGTTAATTTGCCTGTTCGTTGATCTTGTTTTAATACAATATCAACTTCAAGACCGGGGGCGATATTAGAACGTTTTTGTCCGTTCATTTATACACCTGTACGTCTACGTTGGTTGTTTGTTTTCTTTGTTTGTTGGTTTTGTAATTTTTTTGTTTCTTGGCTTTGATTTTTTGCATTTTGACCATTTCCATTTCCTTGCTTTTTCTTAGCAAGTTGTTCACGCATTAAATCAGCTAAGCTTACTTTTTTGTTTTCTGACATGATAAGTCTCCTTTATATAAAGTTAATTATGAACAATCGTAGTGAATTTCATCATATCATTGTTAAGGAAGGAAGGGAAGTTGGTTTGAAAATTCATATAATTGTTTCCAGTCTGTAGTAGTTACGATACAATTGGATTGTTAACGTTTGTAAAAAGGGGATAGACATATGTCACATCATATTTTATTAGTTGAAGATGATATCTCAATTCAAGAGATGGTGGAAAAGTATTTAATAAAAGAGGGCTTTCAAGTAACAATTGCGTCTGATGGAGAAGAAGGCGTGAACACATATTTAAAAGGTTCATTTGATTTGATTATCCTTGATATTATGATGCCAAAGCTAGATGGATTAGAGGTTGTACGAATCATTCGAGAAAAAAGTGCAGTTCCGATTTTAATGATGTCGGCAAAAGATACAGATGTTGATAAAGCTGTTGGATTAGGACTTGGAGCAGATGATTACATTTGTAAGCCGTTTTCTATGATTGAATTGGCTGCACGTGTAAAAGCAGGTATTCGGAGGTCTACGAAATACTCGGCTACAGAAACAATAGAAAAAATGATTCAAATTGGTGATTTAACAATTGATCCAATTAATTTTACAGTTGAAAAAAACGGGAAGTCTCTCAAACTCACTTTAAAAGAATTTGAGATTTTAAAGCTATTCGTAAAGAACCAAAATCGTGTATTTACGAAAGCGCAAATATATACGTTAGTTTGGAATGAAGAGTATTACGGTGACGATAACGTTATTAATGTTCATATGAGAAGATTGCGTGAGAAAATCGAAAGTGATCCATCTAATCCAGAATATATTAAAACGTTATGGGGCATCGGCTATAAGTTGGAAGTGATGTAATATGGTCAATTTGTTAATAGGTATTATTTTTATATTGTTATGTGTTATTTATATGCAATATAGAATGAGAAAAAATAGTAGTGAAAATTTACGATACACATATGAAAAGTTAGAAAGTATTGTAAATGACAAAACAGGCGAGACGTTACTCGTTATGACAGATGATCTAGAATTGCAAAAATTATTAGTGGCAATTAATCAATTATTAGATGCAAAACAGAAAACGAATGCAGATCATGCAAAAGTAGAAATTTCGATGAGAAAAATGCTTTCAAATATTTCGCATGACTTGAAAACACCACTAACAGTTATTCTTGGATATACAGAAATGTTAAATAAGGATAAAACGATAAATAAAGAAGAACAACAAATATTACTTGAGAAAGTGCATACGAAAACACTAGAAGTGATGGAGTTAATTCATAAGTTTTTTGACTTGGCAAAATTAGAATCTGGTGACAAAGCAATTGAAATGACAAAAGTAAATATGAATGAAGTTTGCCGCGAGAAGATTTTATCATTTTATGATTTAGTGACGACGAAAGGTTTTCAGGTTCATATTGATATACCAGAAAGAAATATATACGCACTTGGAAATGTAGAAGTATTAGGTAGGGTATTGAATAATTTAATATCAAATGCAATTACATATGGAGACGATGGAAAGGCACTCGGTATGACGTTAAGAGATGATGAAACGGGCGTGTATATAGATGTATGGGATAAAGGAAAAGGGATTGATGAATCTCATATTGATAAAGTGTTTGAGCGTATGTACACACTTGAAGATTCAAGAAATAGATTGTACCAAGGAAGCGGTCTAGGATTAACGATTACGAAACGGCTTGTGGAAGCGATGGACGGAAAAATTCATCTTTCTAGTAAAACGTATGAAAAAACAATTTTTACAATTGCATTAACAAAGATACAGTTTTAGCTTGTAGAGCAGTAGATTCTACAAGCTTTTTTTCAGCGTAAGGAATTTGTAAGAAACGGGTAAGAAAAAAGAGATTTCCGTTGTCTATTATAGAAATATAGAGTATTGCGAAAGGGGAAAGTAACATGACATATATATTAAAAACAAACCAGTTAACGAAAGTGTTTAAAGGGAAAGAAGTTATTTCCGGTGTTAACATGCATGTGAAAAAAGGAGAAATTTACGGTTTTTTAGGACCAAACGGTGCTGGTAAAACAACGATTATGAAAATGATTACAAATTTAATAAAACCGACGAGTGGTGATATTGAAATCTTCGGTGAGAAATTAACAGATACATCTTATGAAGTATTAAAAAGAATGGGGACAATTATTGAATACCCAATCTTTTATGATAAATTAACGGCGAAAGAAAACTTAGACCTACATTGTGAATACATGGGCTACTACGATAAAAATGCAATTGACCATGCTTTACATTTAGTGAAACTACAAGGGGTAGATAATAAAAAAGTAAAAGATTTTTCATTAGGAATGAAACAACGACTCGGTATTGCAAGAGCAATCGTGACAAAGCCAGAATTGCTCATTTTAGATGAACCAATTAACGGTTTAGATCCAATTGGTATTAAAGAGTTACGAGACTTATTTAAAATGCTCTGCAAAGAATATGGCATTACATTATTAGTTTCTAGTCATATTTTAGGTGAAATGGAACTAATGGCCGATACAATTGGTGTGATTCAAAATGGAAAACTAATAAAAGAAGTTTCAATGAAGAGTATTAACGGAAAACAAACAGAGTACATTGAAATCACTGTTCCTGATGTGAAACGTGCAGCTTATATTTTAGAAGATAAACTTGGTATAAAAAACTACAAAATAATGAGTGGAACCATGATTCGTGTGTATGATACGTTAGCGTCTCAGCAGGCCATTTCAAAAGCACTTATTATGAACGATGTGGAAATTGAAAGTATTAATAAGAAACATAGTTCCTTAGAAGAATATTTCTTAAATGTAATGGATGGAGAAGGTATTCATGCTTAATGGACTATGGCTGAACCTGATAAGTGGATTTATCGTAATGCTAATAAGTGGAATTTTATATTATAGAAAACCAGAGCGGAAATGGTTGTTCATTGTACTAGTGATAGGAATGTTAAGCTTCGTTACTGCTGGAATTAGAATGTTAGCAGCGTAGAGACAGGTATATAAAGAATGGAGGCGTAATTTATATGTTTAAATTAATGAAGCTCGAATGGAAGAAACATAAATTATCTCGTTACTTTAAAAGTGTAGCAATTTGTATTATAGCAATTTTCGCTGCAGTAAGCCTTATGGCATTGGGAATGAAAGCCGAGGAAAACATGCTCTTCTCTGACTTCACACAGAACATGGCTGCAGCAAATATTTTTATTAGGATAACATTCATTATTTTTAGTTCGGTCATTTTATCACGTTTAGTAATTGATGAGTATAAGAACAAAACGATGCAATTATCGTTTATGTACCCGCTGCAAAGGAAAATGCTAATGAGGGCGAAATTAACAATTGTTTTTTGTTTTTGTTTTGTGAGCACCATTATCGCTACTTTTATTATTAGTTTACTCGTATATTTTGTGAGTCCAATGATGGGACTGATTGAAACGCCAGCTACGATGGGTGAAATAATAGCTATCGTTCCAGATACTTTTATAAGTGCATTTATGATATCTGGTATAAGTTTAATTCCTTTATTTTTTGGAATGAGAAAGAAATCGACACCGACAACGATTACTTCGGCAGTAATAATTGGTATGCTGATTAGTGGTAACGTTGGTCCTGGAAACGATCAAGTAAGTATGTTTGATTTTATAGCTATCCCAATCGTGCTCTGTTTATTAGGGATCTTCATTAGTTATTTATCGTTTCGTAAAATCGATAAGATTGATGTGGTGTGAAGCAAGCTTAAAACAACAATGAACTGGGGTATGAATGGTGAAAAAGATAATAGTAATTGCAATAGTATTCATTACAATTGCTAGTGCGGTTTTTGGTTTTAAGGTGTTTCAGGGGAAAGGTTTTAAGAAAGAAAAGTCTTTTGAGATAAATAATATAAAAGAAATAGAAGTAGATAATGAAAACTGGAATCTTGAATTTAAAAGTACAGACGCTAATAAAATAGTAATTTCCGCTCAAGGTGAACAAGTAGATAAAGAGATAGATCCTGTCAAAATAGAAAATGATGAAAATAAAATTGTGATTAAACAAAAACAAAAGATGAACAGATTTTTTAATGGTTTCACGTTTAGGAAGAAAAATAGTATATCTATAGCTATTCCGAAGAAAGAAATAAATAAAATTGTATTAAATAATAAATCGGGTGATGTGAAAATAAGAGATATAGTAGTAAAAAATATCATGATAAAAGGCAAGTCTGGAGATGAAATGATTGTAGGACTATCAGCCGAGAAAGGTGAATTCATATCGCAAAGTGGAGAGTTAGTTTTAAAAGGTAGTTCAGTACAAGAATTAAATATAAAGTCTACGACTGGTGATAACTATATAAAAAATGTAAGTAACTCAAATATGAACATCACTTCAACATCTGGGGAAGTATTACTGAAAGATATGACAGAAGGAAAATCATTATTTATAGAAACAAAATCAGGTGATATTGGCGTACGGTATAAAGGTGTCCCTGCATCATTGAAGCTTATGGCTAAAAGTAATTCGGCTGACGTAATAGTGGATTTAAAAGGACTTAAGAAAGATAAAAATACAGAAAAGATAAAAGAAGGAACTATTGGTGATGCAAAAAACGAAGTGAAGATTTTAAGTGAAACAGGGGTAATTTATATTGATTAAAGTTTAAATGAAAGGAGGACTATCATGCTACGTCTTATGAAGCTAGAATTGAAGAAGTTTAAGTTTGGATGGTATGTGAGGGGAGCAGTTATTGCAAATATCATTATACTGGCATTATTAATCTTTGTTAGTTTCATTGCACAAATAGAAGGAGATCCAGAAATAAGAGATCCGCAGATGATTTTGCTAATGGCTAGTACAGTAGTAAGAGCAACATTTATTATTTTTGGTAGTGTGTTAATCGCAAGGTTAATAATTGGCGAATATAAAAATAAAACAATACTACTCATGTTTTCTTATCCTATTAACCGAAAGAAAATGATGGCTAGTAAGTTGGCTATTACAGCGATAGTAACATTTATAACAGTTATTGTATCTAACATTTTAGTAGTAGGAATTTTCTTTGGGATAGATAGTTATTTTTCAATTCTTCCTCATTCATTCACAGTAGATCAATTGGTGCAAGAAGGAATAAAACTGGTTCCTTTAGCTATTGCAACTGCGGGAATGAGTTTAATCCCATTATATTTTGGAATGCGTAAACGTTCAGTGCCAACTACAATTGTTTCATCTCTTATCGTTGTAGCAATTGCAATGAATAGCAACCCAGCGTTTCCTACAGCAACTTTATTTCCCCTTCAACTAGCACTCGCAGCAATTGGAGCTGTGATTGCATATTACGGAATTAAAAATATAGAGAAGGAAGATATAACTGTATGACAAGAATAAGAAAAAAGAGTTGGGTTACACTAACTCTTTTTTGTATATGTATGCTTCGTTACTACTCTGTAAATTTGGAGTGTTTGCTTAAATACTCTTGAACTCCTGGAGAGATATTAAAGTTATTAGGACTTTTATATTCGATAGTAAAATCTCCGTCTCTACTTGTCTCAAAGGAGATGGCATAGCTATTCATTTTAGCATCGTAAGAAGTATTTTTGACTTCTGCATCTAGATTAAAATATTTTGTAATATATTCTTTTGAGTCCGTAATTGCTGCTTGTTTTCCCCAAGGGGTACCATAATAGGTGAAATAAAGAGATACACTAATAACTCCAATAAGGGAAGTTAGTAAAATAGTTCCCATAGCTATTTTTTTATTTTTTGTATTCAATTTGGTTACTCCTCTTCGTAATATGTATTCATTATATGTATTCATTTTAACCTATATATTCCATAAAACAACCATTTTAAAAAATAGTTTCACATGAAACAAGTTACAGAAAAAGACAAGATGTGTAAACACCTTGTCTTTTTTGTCGTTACATTTTAGGAGCTTCCATTCCAGCCGCAGCCCACTCTTCTTTTGCGGGGCCGTACACACCAGGAACTGTTAAGCCGGCTTGTCGCATTAAAACCGTCATTTGCCCGCGATGGTGATTTTGATGATTAATAAGTGTCATTAAAAATATGGAATTCGGCATAGGGCGACCAAAGAAGTCGTTAATAGTAGCTAAGTCTTTATCAGTCCATTTACTTTGAAGTGTTTCAACAAAAGCCGCGTTCACTTTACGGTACTCATCTGCAATTGTTTTTGCAGAAGTTGGAACAGGATAATCTTTCGATTCTCCTTCAAACTTTAGCCCTGTGCCAGATAGTATAACAGGAATTGCCGTCACGATATGCCAAGCAACTCTTCCTAAAGTCCAATGTTCAGGTGCAATCTCTTGTGATAAAGATGCATCGGTTAATGAATCAAGCATTTTCTGAGTAGACTCTGCTTCGTATGTCCATGATTGCAAGAAGCCTTCAATTGTTTGGTACATTATTGTTATCCCCCTCTACTTATGTTCATAGATTAAGTTCGAGAAGAAATGACAAGTTCCCTTTATGTTTTAATGATGGTATTTAAAAATTTTATATATAAATTTTATGATACTATTGAGTGTATATAGAATTATATTAATTCAGGGGGATATGATGAAAAGATTGATTTTAGGAATCATAATTTTATTTTTAATGGTAGGATGTAGCAATGAAACCTATAAAAAAGCAATGGATCAAGGGAAATTGGCGTTAGCGAGTAAAGAATATGACACGGCAGTAGCATCATTTGAGCTAGCATTAGAAGAGAAAAAGGATGATAAAGAAGCAAAGGTATTAAAAGACCAAACTACTAAGATGATAAGTTCGATAAAAGAGAAATCGAGTGGAAATATAGAACAAGCAATAGGTTTGTTTCAAGAAGTAGAAAAGATGAAAGATGGTTCCGCAATCCTTCAAAATCAAGCGAAAGAACAAAAAGATTCGCTCATAGAGCATAAAGAGTTAAAAGGTCAATATATAGGTCAATTGGAAAAGGCAGAGAAGTTAAAGAATGATAAAAAGTATGAAGAGGCTAAAGGGATAGTAAATAAAATTGTTAACGATACTGGCCAAAATCAACAATTTATTTCGGAAAATCAACGGGCCGAAGAGCTGAATAAGCAAATAGATGGCTTACTAACTCAACAAGCAGAAGTTAAGAAAAAAGAGGAAGAGTTAAAAAATGAAAAGAAAAAAGAGGCTGATATTGGAAAGTTAAAGGGGTCTTGGATGTCATCAGAAAGTACAGACAGGCCAGTTGGGTTGGAAATAGAATCTATTAATAGTGAGAAAACAGGCGGAGAATTTATGGAACATAATATTTTTGGGAAAGGGACTACTATAGGAGACTTTCGAATATTAAGTGTGGACCAAGGGATTATTTCCATAGAGCTTGTATTTTTAATGGGAGAAAGAAAACAGAAGGTTGATTTGAAACTTGAGGAGAACACATTAACTGTACATCATGAGTTTATGGGAGGGACTAAATCTGTGAAATTAGTGAGATCAGAGTAATTTATCCCGCTATTCACCTGCAGTAAAATTCCCACCTCAAGATTCGGCTGGAGCAAAGAAGTTAGGTGGGAGATCCACTGCTCATAAAAGCCCAATTGGTTTGGGTTAATAATCAGTGGGGATGAAGCCCCCCCCACTAATTAAAGTTTCACTTTATTTAGTATATAAAAAGGAGGCTTCTAAAACGAAGCCTCCTTTTTAATTAACTTTCTTCCCACTCTTCCTCATCAACCATAAGAAATAAGGTGCTCCAAGTACAGCAACGACAAGGCCAGAAGGAATTTCTTTCGGATATGCAATTGTACGTCCAAGTAAGTCAGCAACAGAAAGAAGGATTGCTCCAAATAGTGCTGAACAAACGAATAGTCTTTGATGGTTCATACCAACAACAATTCTTGCTAAGTGAGGTGCGACAAGGCCTAAAAAGGCAATTGTACCGACAGCAGCGATATTTACTGATGCAAGTAGTGTCGCTAGCACAATTAGAGCAAGACGTGTTTTATTTACTGGTTGCCCAAGTCCAGTTGCTAAATCGTCTCCCAGTACGAGAACGTCAAGTTGTTTTATTAAGAAAAAGATAATGAATACAAGAATTAGAGATGGATATAGAATGATATTTTCTAAGTGATTCCACCCTCTTGCATACGTACTGCCAGATAACCATGTTAAAGCAGCGGCAACATTCAAATTGGCTCTAACGATAAAGATTTGAATAATTGCCGAGCCAAGTGCAGAAATACCAATTCCTATTAAAGCGAGAGCTGTTGGGCTAAATCCTGATTTCCATGAAAAGAAGAGGACAATTCCTACTGCAAGTAGTCCTCCAATAAATGCACCAATTGGTAGAAAGAAACCAGGAAGTGCAGGAAAGACATACATAATAGTTAAAGCACCAACACCAGCTCCCGATGAAATACCAATAATAGAAGGATCGGCAAGTGGATTTCGTAATATACCTTGGAAAACAAGCCCACTTATTGCAAGGCATGCGCCAGCAATAGCAGCAACGAGCATTCTTGGTAAACGAAGATTCATCATCATGTTTTTGTCAAATAGTGTTAATTGACCTGATATAACATTTGTAATACTTTCGATATAAGCGTTACTACCGATTGTAACACCAAGAGCAATCGTCACAATGCAAAGTGTGATAGATATAATGATTACCTTTTTATAAGAGTAATAGCGGGAACTAGCTCCAGCTGCATTCGCACCGTTATCATTCATATATTGTTTCGACTTCATCATTCGGTACACTAAGTAAATAAGCCAAGGAGATCCAATCATTGCTGTGACTGCCCCAACAGGAAGTTCTGCACCGGTTGGATCTATTAATCTACCGAAAACATCTGCTCCAAGTAATAATACTGCCCCCCATAAGAAAGAAGAGAGAAGAAGAGTAAAGTGTTGACGGTATCCGATAAGGCGCATTAAATGAGGCGCAACTAAGCCGACAAATCCAATTGGTCCAACAACAGTAACAATTACTGCTGTTAAAAAGATTGCAGCAATGAAGGCGATAAGACGTGTTACTGCTGTTTTTTCACCAAGAGAAACAGCAACATCATCACCAAGTAAGAGAATGTTGAGTTTACGAGACATAAATAGTAAAACTAGGAAAGAAATAATGATAAATGGAAAAGCAAATTGAACGCCATCCCAGTTATTTTGAATAAGAGAGCCAGCTCCCCATAAAAATAAACCAGCTGTTTCATTTTCATAGAAAAGCTGCATCGTTCCGGTAAAGGCAGAGAGCATTAATGTAACGACCATACCAGCTAATGCCATTCTAAGTGGGGTTCCCTTTTTTCCACCAGAAATACGGTATACAAATAAAGCAGTAATAGCACCGCCGATAAATGTGAACAGAAGAGAATTAATTTGTAAACCTTTCGGTAAGAAAATTGTAGCCGCTACTAGAAAGAAATATGCGCCAGAGTGAATACCCATTGTACTGGATTCAGCAAGTGGATTTTTCGTTAACGTTTGTAAAATAACCCCTGATGCAGCAAGAGCGCCTCCAGCTAAAATGGCAATTACAGCTCTAGGTAATCGAAGCATGATTAAAGTTTGATGTTCTAGTGATTGGTTCGGTGAGATAAGAGCATCAATAATCATACTATAGGAAATGTTTGCTTGACCTTGTCCGATATGAATAAAGAAAAGGAGGAGCAAGAGAGCTGCTCCTCCTCCGAATACAAGACTTGCTCGAAGTGTGTGTTGTAAGCTATTCATCGTGTAATCACTTCTTTGCTGTCATTACATCTGCTACTTGTGTTGCTAAAGATGTTGCAGACTCAGGACCACCGAAAATCCAAGTATCGCCTTTTAATTTATACATTTTGTTTTCTTTTTTGAACTTTAATTCTTCCCAAGCAGGGTTGCCTTTTAGTTGCGTGTCAAAAATGTTATCTTCATCCGCTACAATGTAAATGAAGTTTGAATCTTGTACACTTTGTAATGATTCTACAGTTGTTTGTTTGAAACCATCTGGCTCAGATTTTCCTGCTTCAAAAGTATTTGTTAAACCTAATTTTTTTGTAACTTGTAAAGCTAAAGAATTGTCAGTTAAGATACGGAATGTTGGTACGTTTTTAGCAGTAAATGCTTGTGCCATTGCGATGTTTTTATCTTTTAAGTCTGCTTTCTCAATTTTTGCTTTTGCATCAGCGAATGCTTTATCCATATCAGCTAATACTTTTTTACCTTCTTCTTCTTTTCCAACTGCTTTTGCAATTTGTTTAAATGTTTCTGTCATTTCAGCAAAGTGATCGTTATTGCTTGTTGATGGATCAAACATAACTGTTGGTGCAATTTGCTCTAATTCATTTTTAATTGCTTTACCACGGAATGAAGCTGTAATAATTAAGTCTGGTTTTAAACGGCTAATTTCTTCTAAGTTTGGTTGTTGACGTGTCCCTACATCTACAACATCTTTACTCGGTTTTGTTTTTGTATTTACCCATTTATTATAATTCTTAATGTCTGCCATCCCTACTGGCTGAACACCAAGTGCTAATAAGTCTTCAGAATATACCCACTCAAGTACAACTACTTTTTTTGCTGGTTTATCTAACTTCGTTTCCCCTTCAGCGTGTTTAATTGTTATAGCTTGATTTTTATTGTCCGCTTTTGTTTCTTTTTTCTCCTCTTTTTGCTGTCCGCATCCAACAGCGAATAGAAGAACTACTATGAAAATACCGAGAATTTTCTTCATCTTCTGCCCCCAAATTAAGTGTTTTTTGTAACTAGTACCATAAGTGAAAATGGTTATCAATTACAACACCCAAATCATACTATGAGGGTATTTTAAGTGTCAATATATTTTTAAAATTTTGACGAAAAATAACGAATTATACGGATTTTTATATATTATAGTCGCTATTTATGAAGAATAAGCCTCTTTACTAAAAATATTGGCGAATGTGGAAAGTTTAAATGGGAAAGTGGCTGTGTACGATAGTGTAATGTGTATTGTTAATAGTCTGTGGAGATAAGGCGAAAGTACAAGCAAAAGGAGAGTGAATCGCATGTAATAATTACTAGAATGTATGGAGGAAATCTGTGTTTTATCCCCGACTAGGCAAAGTATTTCTTTGTTATTTAGATAGGTGTTTTTTAAGTCGGTGATTGCGCTAAAAAGATCGAATGTAAAGGAAGTGATCAACATGTCTTCATGGAGCAATAACGTAAATGGATATTGTGGGTGTAATAATCAAAATGGTGTACATGTTGATTCATGCTGTTTTAGTTGCGATGGGACAGTTCCTAAGGTTGGTCCAACCGGTCCGACGGGGGCAACAGGAGCAACAGGCCCAACGGGGGCGACAGGAGTAACAGGCCCAACGGGAGCGACAGGAATAACAGGGGCAACGGGTCCAACAGGAGCGACAGGAATAACAGGAGCAACAGGCCCAACGGGAGCGACAGGAATAACAGGGGCAACGGGCCCAACAGGAGCGACAGGTTCAACAGGAGCAACAGGTTCAACAGGGGCAACGGGAGCAACGGGTTCAACAGGAGCAACAGGAGCGACGGGAGCAACAGGTCCAACAGGAGCGACGGGAGCAACAGGTCCGACGGGAGCAACGGGTTCAACAGGTCCGACGGGAGCAACAGGTCCAACAGGAGTGACAGGATCAACGGGAGCAACAGGTTCAACAGGTCCAACGGGTTCAACAGGTCCAACCGGAGCAACTGGTACAAGTATCACGGCGACATATGCATTTGCAAATAATACGTCGGGAACAGCGATATCGGTACTTCTTGGTGGAACGAATGTCCCGCTTCCGAATAATCAAAATATCGGTCCTGGTATTACGGTTTCCGGGGGAAATACAGTATTTACGGTTGCAAATGCTGGGAATTATTATATTTCATATTCGATTAATATAACAGCTTCATTATTGGTCAGTTCACGAATTACAATTAATGGAGCACCACTTGCTGGGACGATCAATTCTCCTGCGTTAGCAACTACATCATTTAGCGCAACAATTATTACAAATCTTGCAGCAGGAGATGCTATTAGTTTGCAACTATTTGGTTTGTTAGCTGTTGCAACATTATCAACAACTACACCAGGAGCTGTATTAACGATAATAAGATTAAGTTAAACTATAACTCTCTTACTCTTTTAAGATTAAGAGAGTTTCTACATATAATAAGAAGTTAATGAAGTAAAGCATAGTTATACAAAAGTCGGAATATTGTGATTGTAACGCTATGGTGACTATAATATAATGAAAATAACCATCATGAATGAACATTCATTTATTTTTATGTATTTGAAGGGGGAATGAAGGTGGAAAAACCATGGTTGAAAAGTTATCCAGAGGAAATTCCGAGTACGGTTTCTTATGATATTCAGCCGCTTCATAGATATGTAGAACAGATGGCATCTCGCTACCCAGAAAAGAAAGCGCTTCACTTTTTAGGGAAGGATATTACGTTTTCGGACTTCCATGATAAGGTGAAGAGGTTTGCAAATTATCTTCAAAAGCTCGGTGTGGAAAAGGGTGATCGAGTTGCTATTATGTTGCCAAATTGTCCGCAAGCTGTAATTGGTTATTACGGCACATTACTTGCGGGAGGTATCGTAGTACAAACAAATCCACTGTATACAGAAAGAGAATTAGAATATCAGCTTCATGACTCGGGAGCAAAAGTAATTCTTTGTCTCGATTTAGTGTTTCCAAGAGTAACGAATGTTCAATCTGCTACAAAAATTGAGCATATTATCGTAACTCGTATTGCAGACTTTTTACCATTCCCTAAAAATCTATTGTATCCATTTGTGCAGAAAAAACAGTCGAATTTAGTTGTGAAAGTATCAGAGAGTGAAACGATTCATCTTTGGAATTCAGTAGAAAAAGAAGTGAATACGAATGTTGAGGTGCCTTGTGATCCTGAAAATGATCTAGCCCTTTTACAGTACACAGGAGGAACAACCGGATTTCCGAAAGGAGTTATGTTAACGCATAAAAACCTCGTCTCTAACACGTTAATGGGAGTTCAATGGTTATATAATTGCAAAGAAGGAGAAGAAGTCGTTCTTG
This sequence comes from Bacillus sp. FSL W8-0770, assembly GCF_038008705.1. Lineage (NCBI taxonomy): Bacteria > Bacillati > Bacillota > Bacilli > Caryophanales > Bacillaceae > Bacillus > Bacillus sp. FSL W8-0770. The sequence goes on along the minus strand of NZ_JBBOZR010000001.1, from coordinate 4,303,528 downwards.
GGGTTCTTCCATTTTTCCATGTTTATGGTATGACAGCTGTTATGAATTTAAGTATTATGCAAGGATACAAAATGGTCCTTATTCCAAAGTTTGATATGAAAATGGTTTTTGAAGCGATTAAGAAGCATAAAGTGACATTGTTTCCAGGGGCACCAACTATTTATATCGCTCTTTTAAATAGTCCGCTTTTAAAAGAATACGATATTTCTTCTATTCGTGCTTGTATTAGTGGATCAGCACCACTGCCAGTAGAAGTACAGGAAAAGTTCGAAACAGTTACAGGTGGTAAACTAGTAGAGGGATATGGTTTAACAGAATCCTCTCCAGTTACACATAGTAATTTTTTATGGGAAAAGCGAGTGCCAGGTAGCATTGGAGTTCCGTGGCCAGATACAGAAGCGATCATTATGTCACTTGAGACTGGTGAGGCATTACCGCCAGGAGAAATAGGGGAAATTGTAGTGAAAGGTCCTCAAATTATGAAAGGATACTGGAATAAGCCAGAGGAAACAGCGGCTGTATTGCAAGATGGCTGGCTCCATACAGGTGATGTTGGCTACATGGATGAAGATGGATTTTTCTATGTAAAAGATCGCAAGAAAGATATGATTGTCGCGAGTGGATTTAATGTGTATCCTCGTGAAGTTGAAGAAGTATTATATGAGCATGAAAAAGTGCAAGAAGTAGTGACAATTGGAGTTCCAGATCCGTACCGAGGAGAGACAGTTAAAGCATTTGTTGTGTTAAAAGAAGGTACGGAGTGCTCTGAGGAAGAATTAAATCAGTTTGCACGTAAATATTTAGCGGCTTATAAAGTGCCGAAAGTATATGAGTTTAGAGATGAATTGCCAAAAACGACAGTAGGGAAAATTTTACGCCGTGTTCTAATAGATGAAGAGAAGAGAAAGAATGAGGATGAGCAAACGGGCTAAGGCCCTTTCTTTTTGAAAAAATAGGATTGACACTTTTCTAAATAGTCAGTATTATAAGAATATGAATGACTATTCATTCAGTCATCTTCTTGAAGGGGACAGTAAAGTGAAGAAAAATAGACCGAAATACAATCAAATTATTGATGCGGCAGTCATTGTGATTGCGGAGAATGGGTACCACCAAGCGCAAGTTTCTAAAATCGCAAAGCAAGCTGGGGTAGCTGATGGCACGATTTATTTATATTTTAAAAATAAAGAAGATATATTAATATCCTTATTCCAAGAGAAGATGGGAGAATTTGTCGAAACAATTCGTCAAAAAACAGCAGGAATTGAAAGCGCTGTATCGAAGTTATTCATGTTGGTAGAAACGCACTTCTTGCTGTTGTCGCAAAATGATCCTCTTGCTATCGTTACGCAATTAGAGCTAAGGCAGTCCAATCAAGACTTGCGCCTTAAAATAAATGAAGTATTAAAAGGCTACTTACAAGTTATGGATGAGATTTTAGAGACTGGTATAAAACAAGGTGAATTTCAAGCAGATTTAAATGTTCGCGTGGCAAGACAAATGATCTTTGGAACAGTAGATGAAGTTGTGACCAATTGGGTAATGAGCGATCATAAGTATGATCTGGTCGCACTTTCAAAAACGGTACACGGGCTACTTATTGCAGCTTGTGGTTATCGTCAATAATGGGAGGGATCATGTTGAAATTCCTATCTGTAAGAGTTGAAGATCATATCGCGGTGGCGACATTAAATCACGCACCAGCGAATGCGATGTCTTCACAAGTTATGCATGATGTTACTGAATTAATTGATCAAGTGGAAAAGGATGATAACATTCGTGTTGTTGTTATTCATGGTGAAGGACGTTTCTTCTCAGCGGGAGCAGATATTAAAGAATTTACATCTGTTACTGAAGCGAAGCAAGCAACAGAATTAGCACAGCTTGGACAAGTTACGTTTGAGCGTGTTGAAAAATGTTCAAAACCAGTTATTGCGGCAATTCATGGAGCGGCACTGGGCGGCGGCCTTGAGTTTGCTATGTCTTGCCACATGCGCTTTGCAACTGAAAGTGCAAAACTTGGTTTACCTGAATTAACACTTGGATTAATTCCTGGCTTTGCAGGTACACAGCGCTTACCACGTTATGTTGGGAAAGCGAAAGCTTGTGAAATGATGTTAACAAGTACACCAATTACTGGTGCAGAAGCATTAAAGTGGGGACTTGTTAACGGATTGTTCTCTGAAGAATCTCTTTTAGATGATACGCTTAAAGTTGCAAAACAAATTGCTGGAAAAAGTCCAGCAACAACTCGTGCTGTACTAGAGTTATTGCAAACGACAAAATCGTCTCATTACTATGAAGGTGTACAACGTGAATCACAGATTTTTGGTGAAGTATTTACGAGTGAAGATGGAAGAGAAGGTGTAGCTGCATTTTTAGAAAAGCGTAAACCTTCATTTAGTGGCAGGTAGTTCAATTATTTTTTTAATATAAATTAACAGAAAATTAAAATTGATAGAATCTTTCTGAAAAACAAGGGGGTAAATGGAATGAACATCTACGTACTCATGAAACGAACATTTGATACAGAAGAAAAAATCGTAATTAAAAACGGTGCAATTTACGATGGCGAAGCGGAATTCATCATCAACCCTTACGATGAATATGCAATTGAAGAAGCAATTCAAGTAAGAGACGCACAAGGTGGAGAAGTTACAGTTGTAACAGTCGGTGGCGAAGATAGTGAGAAAGAACTTCGTACTGCATTAGCAATGGGCTGTGATAAAGCCGTATTAATTAATATTGAAGATGATGTAGAAAATGGTGACCAGTTCACGACAGCAAAAGTGCTTGCTGAATATTTAAAAGATAAAGATGCAGATTTAATTTTAGGCGGAAACGTTGCAATTGATGGTGCATCTGGACAAGTAGGACCACGCGTAGCTGAAGCGTTAAATATTCCATATGTAACGACAATTACAAAACTTGAAATTGACGGTACAAATGTGAAGATTGAGCGTGATGTTGAAGGTGATACAGAAGTGATTGCAACTTCATTACCAGTTTTAGTAACAGCACAGCAAGGTTTAAATGAACCGCGTTATCCATCGCTTCCAGGTATTATGAAAGCGAAGAAAAAGCCGCTAGAAGAATTAGAATTAGATGATTTAGATTTAGAAGAAGATGATGTGGAAGCAAAGACAAAAACAATTGAAATCTATTTGCCTCCTAAGAAAGATGCAGGAAAAGTGTTACAAGGCGAGCTGCAAGATCAAGTAAAAGAACTTGTATCGTTGCTCCATACAGAAGCGAAAGTAATCTAATAAAATACGAAATTATATATGCAGGAGGGAAAATCTATGGCTCGTAAAGTATTAGTAATGGGTGAAGTTCGTGATGGATCGCTACGTAACGTTTCTTTTGAAGCGGTAGCAGCAGCAAAAACAATTGCAGAAGGCGGTGAAGTAGTAGGTCTTCTAATTGGAGACAGCGTTGCCTCTTTTGCAAATGAATTGATTCATTACGGTGCAGATCGCGTTGTGACAGTTGAAAATGATAAATTAAAATCATATACATCTGATGGTTATGCACAAGCGTTTTTAGCTGTACATGCTGAAGAAAATCCAGAAGGTATTGTCTTTGGACATACAGCACTTGGCAAAGATTTATCACCAAAATTAGCAGCGAAGCTTGAAGCTGGTTTAATTTCTGACGTAACTGCTTTAGAGGTTGAAGGTGGAAATGTTATCTTCACTCGTCCAATTTACTCTGGTAAAGCATTCGAGAAGAAGATTGTAACAGACGGCATCTTATTTGCGACAGTGCGTCCAAATAACATTGCAACTCTGGAAAAAGATGAGTCTCGCAGCGGTGACGTATCTTCTATTACAGTTGATGTGAAAGATTTACGTACAATCATTCAAGATGTTGTCCGTAAAACAGCAGAAGGTGTGGATCTTTCTGAAGCGAAAGTTATTATCGCTGGTGGACGCGGTGTGAAGAGTGAAGAAGGCTTTAAACCATTAAAAGAGTTAGCTGACGTACTAGGCGGCGCTGTTGGGGCATCTCGTGGTGCTTGTGACGCTGAATACTGTGATTACTCATTACAAATTGGTCAAACTGGTAAAGTTGTTACGCCAGACTTATACATTGCATGTGGTATTTCTGGTGCGATTCAGCATTTAGCAGGTATGTCTAACTCAAAAATAATCGTTGCGATTAATAAAGATCCAGAAGCAAGTATCTTTAAAGTAGCTGACTACGGTATTGTCGGTGACTTATTCGAAGTTGTACCTCTTTTAACAGAAGAGTTTAAAAAGTTAAAAGTACATTCATGATTTTAGTACCCTTGAGTTCCAAGTGAAGTACCCCTATATATAGAAAAAGGTGAGAGATCCCCTGTCTCTCATCTTTTTAGTATTTAATCCGTATTTTTATATAGTATAAAGGAACATTTTTTTGTTACAATACATAACGATACATATTATTCGCCACGTATATAAGTTAATGATATACTCTTGGTAGAATATACTTGAAGGAGGAAATAAAATGGCAATTGTAAACGCAAATGACCAAAGCTTCGCAGCAGAAACTAGCGAAGGTATTGTATTATTAGATTTCTGGGCACCTTGGTGTGGACCTTGTAAAATGATCGCTCCTGTATTAGAGGAAATTGATGCAGAACTAGGCGAAAAAGTAAAAGTAGTAAAAGTAGACGTTGATGAAAACCAAGAAACTGCTCGTCAATTCGAAGTAATGAGCATTCCAGCTCTTTTCGTATTAAAAGACGGTAAAGTAGTTGATCAAGCGTTAGGTTACAAACCGAAAGAAGCGTTAGTAGAATTAGTTTCTAAACACTTCTAAAATAAAAAAGCTACCATTTGGTAGCTTTTTTTATTTTCTTTTTTACAGTCTTTCCGTTACAATAAAAGAACGTATGTTGGGTGTTTGGGCATAGTATGTTTTCAAGGGAAAATAAAAATGCTAAGTATGTAGAAATGGAGGGAGACGAGTGCACGAACATTTGAAAGAGAAGTTGGCTATTTTACCAGATCAACCTGGTTGTTATTTGATGAAAGATAAGCAAGGAACGGTTATATATGTCGGAAAGGCAAAAGTGCTTAAAAATCGTGTGCGCTCGTACTTTACTGGTTCACATGATGGGAAAACACTGCGGCTTGTAGGAGAAATTGTTGATTTTGAATATATTGTAACCTCTTCGAATTTAGAAGCACTTATTTTAGAGTTAAATCTAATTAAAAAATATGATCCGAAATATAATATTCAATTAAAAGATGATAAAACATATCCTTTTATTAAAATTACGGCGGAGAAGCAACCGCGCTTACTCATTACTCGAAACGTAAAAAAGGATAAAGGGAAATATTTTGGTCCTTATCCAAATGCACAATCTGCTCATGAAACGAAAAAACTGCTAGATCGTATGTATCCACTTCGGAAATGCACGAATATGCCAGATAAAGTTTGTTTGTATTATCATATGGGGCAATGTTTAGCGCCTTGTGTGAAAGAAGTGACGGAAGAACAAAATAAAGAAATTGTAGATGAAATTATTAAGTTTTTAAATGGTGGACATAAAGAAGTTCGTTCAGAACTAGAAATAAAAATGTATGAGGCCTCAGAGAAACTAGAGTTTGAACGTGCAAAAGAGTTGCGTGATCAAATTGCTCATATTGATGCGATTATGGAAAAACAAAAGATGATTATGAGTGACTTAGTGGATCGTGATGTGTTTGGATATGCAGTGGATAAAGGATGGATGTGTGTTCAAGTTTTCTTCGTTCGAAAAGGAAAGCTAATTGAACGTGATGTTTCTATGTTTCCAATTTACGATGAACCAGAAGAGGGTTTTTTAACGTTTATTGGCCAATTTTATGAAAACAGTAGTCATTTTAAGCCGAAGGAAATTGTCGTTCCAGGAAGTATAGACTCGGAATTAGTAGAGCGCTTTTTAGAAGTGGAAGCGACGCAGCCGAAACGTGGTAAGAAAAAAGACCTTGTAGAATTGGCAAATAAAAATGCGAAGATTGCTCTTGAAGAGAAGTTTTACTTAATTGAACGTGATGAAGAACGAACGATTAAAGCGGTAGATCATTTAGGGAAGCAGCTTGGGATTGAAACGCCATATCGTATTGAAGCGTTTGATAACTCAAATATTCAAGGAACAAATCCCGTTTCTGCAATGATTGCTTTTATCGATGGGAAACCGGCGAAGAAAGAGTATCGAAAATATAAAATTAAAACGGTTCAAGGACCAGATGATTATGAGTCTATGAGAGAAGTTGTGAGGCGCCGTTATACAAGGGCGCTTAAAGAAAATTCACCTTTACCTGATTTGATTATTATTGATGGAGGAAAAGGCCATCTAGCGGCTGCAAGTGATATTTTAGAGAATGAGCTCGGATTATATATTCCGATGGCAGGTCTTGTAAAAGATGATAAACATAAAACCTCCCATTTAATTATTGGGGATCCACCGGAACCTGTGATGCTTGAGAGAAATAGCCAAGAATTTTATTTATTGCAGCGTATTCAAGATGAGGTGCATCGATTTGCGATTACATTCCATCGTCAATTACATGGGAAATCTGTCATTCAATCAGCATTGGATGATATTCCAGGAATCGGTGATAAACGGAAAAAGGTATTGTTAAAACATTTTGGTTCATTAAAGAAGATGAAAGAAGCTTCTATAGAGGAATTTGTCGAAGCGGGTATGCCGAAAAATGTCGCGGAGACGATTTATACGTATTTAACAGATAAGAAGACGTTGTAGTTTACAACGTCTTCTGTTTTTTGGTATAATTTCTGAAGATTTAAAATAAACGCATCTGAATGAAAATACAAAAAAGTCAACTAAACTGATATGTCTAGTTGACTGTAGGTAATGCTTACACTTCAATGAGATCTTTTATATCCCATTTTACAAGAAATGTAATAGAGTCAGAACGTTTTTTCTTTTCTTCGTATGACTCTGCAACGACGTTCCGTTGCTTTTGGATTTGTTCAGCGATGAATCCGGCTTCTAGTTGATAAGAAGAATGTCGTTTTTGTTTTTGACGTTCTGCGATGAGTGTGCCTTTAAGTTGGAACTGCATTTCACGACGCTTATGTTCAACAATGCTTAAAGTGCCCCAGCCAGCCTTTTCAAAGAACTGAATGACTTCTTCAATTGTTTCTAGCGGATATTTTCTTGCAAGGTTTCTACCAGACCAGTATAAAATACCATCTAAATCGTTGCCGATTAAATCAGGTAGTAATTCTTCACGTAGCAATTCATAAGCGAAGGCGTTCAATGAAACATCTTCTAAAGATGTTGTATCGATTGTATTTTTACTCACAATATTCCCCTCTTTCTATAGGGATTATTATATAACATTTCACATTTATAAAAACAGATTTTTCTTTAGGAAAATCTGAATATATAAGAAGAAAAAAAGAATTGGCAAATTATATGCAAATTATGTATACGTTTTCTTGACGCTTCGACAAAAATAGGAGTAAAATGAACTTGGTATCAAATTATGCTGAAATATTTCGAATAATTTTTTCAGTTTTTCTTATGCCAATAGTGAAAAAACATTATTGTCATAAACTAATCTGAAAACAGCAGTCAAACATTCAAGGGGGGTAATGGGGACATGAAAGGCCGCGAGTATACGTTTCGTAAGTGGCACTCATTAATGGGGGTCATCCCGGTTGGTGTCTTTTTGACGCAACATTTAATTGTAAACAACTTTGCAACACGAGGAGCAGAGGCTTTTAACAAAGCTGCAGGCTTTATGGAGCTCCTTCCATTCCGGTATGCGCTAGAAATTTTCATCATCTTTTTACCGATACTGTACCATGCTATATATGGCTTATATATTGCATTTACAGCTAAGAACAATGCGGTTTCTTACGGTTATTTCCGTAACTGGATGTTCGTTTTCCAAAGAATTTCAGGTATCGTTACGCTGATCTTCATTTCTTGGCATGTCTGGGAAACTCGTATTCAAGCAATGTTAGGTAAAGAGGTAAACTATGATATGATGGCAGATATTTTAAACAATCCAGCTATGTTTGCATTCTACTTAGTTGGTGTTGTTTCAACAATTTTCCACTTTGCAAATGGACTATGGACATTCTGCATCAGCTGGGGAATTACAGTATCTCCACGTTCACAAAGAATCTCTACTTATGTAACATTAGCTATTTTCTTAGGTTTATCTTATGTAGGTGTGAGTGCATTATTAGCGTTCATCGATCCACAGCTAGCAAACCAGTAAGGAGTGGGAGAGCATGAAAGGGAAACTTATAGTAGTCGGCGGTGGCTTGGCTGGCTTAATGGCAACGATTAAAGCGGCAGAAGCAGGAGTAAATGTTGAACTGTTTTCTTTAGTACCAGTAAAACGTTCACATTCTGTATGTGCTCAGGGCGGAATTAACGGTGCCGTAAATACGAAAGGTGAAGGGGATTCTCCATGGATCCACTTTGACGATACAATTTATGGTGGGGACTTCTTAGCGAACCAACCACCAGTTAAAGCAATGTGTGAAGCAGCACCTGGTATCATTCATTTAATGGACCGTATGGGTGTTATGTTCAACCGTACGGAAGAAGGACTTCTTGATTTCCGTCGATTTGGTGGAACGCAACATCACCGTACAGCATTTGCTGGTGCAACAACTGGACAGCAATTACTTTACGCATTAGATGAACAAGTACGTCGTCACGAAGTAGCAGGACTTGTAACGAAATATGAAGGTTGGGATTTCTTACGAGCTGTTGTTGATGATGAAGGTGTGTGCCGAGGAATCGTTGCACAAGACTTACAAACTATGGAGATTAGAAGTTTCGGAGCAGATGCCGTAATTATGGCAACAGGGGGCCCTGGTATCATTTTCGGAAAATCAACAAACTCCATTATCAATACAGGTACAGCAGCTTCTGCTGTATATCAACAAGGCGCATATTATGCAAACGGTGAGTTCATTCAAATTCACCCAACGGCAATTCCTGGAGACGATAAATTACGTCTTATGAGTGAATCTGCACGTGGTGAAGGTGGACGTGTTTGGACATATAAAGATGGTAAACCATGGTACTTCTTAGAAGAAAAATATCCGGCTTACGGAAACCTTGTACCTCGTGACATCGCGACGCGTGAAATCTTTGATGTTTGCGTAGAGCAAAAACTAGGTATTAACGGTGAAAACATGGTGTACTTAGATCTTTCTCATAAAGATCCAAAAGAACTAGATATTAAACTAGGTGGAATTATTGAAATCTATGAGAAATTTACAGGGGATGATCCTCGTAAACTACCGATGAAAATCTTCCCAGCTGTTCACTATTCAATGGGCGGACTATGGGTTGATTATAAACAGATGACAAATATTCCAGGTTTATTTGCAGCAGGTGAGTGTGATTATTCTATGCACGGTGGTAACCGTCTTGGTGCGAACTCACTATTATCAGCAATTTATGGTGGTATGGTAGCAGGACCAAACGCAATTGAATATATGAAAGGTCTTTCTAAATCATCTGATGCTGTTTCATCTACTGTATATGAGCAAAATGAATTAATCGAAACAGAGAAATTTAACAATATTTTAACGATGGATGGTAACGAAAATGCGTATGTTCTTCATAAAGAGCTTGGAGAATGGATGACAGATAACGTTACAGTAGTTCGTGAAAATAAAAAATTATTAGAAACAGATGCAAAAATTGAAGAATTAATGGCTCGTTACAAACGTATTAACATTAACGATACAGCAAGATGGAGTAACCAAGGTGCTTCATTTACACGCCAACTTGCAAATATGTTTGAGTTAGCACGTGTTATTACAATTGGCGCATATAACCGTAATGAGAGCCGTGGGGCGCATTACAAACCTGAATTCCCAAATCGTGATGATGCAAACTTCTTAAAAACTACGATGGCAAAATTTGAGGGAGAAGGAAATGCACCAGCATTCCATTACGAGGACGTTGATATTTCGTTAATTAAACCACGTAAACGTGATTATTCTTCAAAACACGATGTAGCTGCTAAGGGTGAAGAGAAGGGGGATAAACAACATGTCTGAGAAAACAATCCGCCTCATCATTACGAGACAAGACGGGCCAGATGCGCAAGCGTTTGACCAAGAGTTTGAAATTCCATATCGTCCGAATATGAATATTATCTCAGCACTTATGGAAATCCGTCGTAATCCTGTTGATTCAAAAGGGAACCAAACAACTCCGATTGCATGGGATATGAACTGCTTAGAGGAAGTATGTGGTGCATGTTCGATGGTGATTAACGGAAAACCACGTCAATCATGTACGGCACTTATCGATCAATTAGAGCAACCAATTCGCTTAAAACCGATGAAGACATTCCCGGTTGTACGTGACTTGCAAGTTGATCGTAGTCGCATGTTTAATGCTCTAAAACGCGTTAAAGCGTGGATTCCAATTGATGGTACGTATGACCTAGGTCCAGGACCAAGAATGCCTGAGAAAAAGCGTCAATGGGCTTATGAGCTTTCAAAATGCATGACATGTGGTGTTTGCTTAGAATCATGTCCAAACGTAAACAGTAAGTCTGACTTTATTGGACCAGCACCGTTATCACAAGCTCGCTTATTCAACTCACATCCAACGGGTGAAATGCATAAAGCAGATCGCTTACGTGCAATTATGGGAGATGGAGGACTAGCAAACTGTGGTAACTCTCAAAACTGTGTGCAATCATGTCCGAAGGGTATTCCTTTAACAACTTCAATTGCGGCATTAAACCGTGATACAACAATTCAATCGTTCAAAGATTTCTTTGGTAGCGATAATAACTATTAATAAATATTGCCTCTTCATATCGAAGAGGCAATATTTATAACTTTATTTTTCTGTTTATTCTGTTTATTTAAAGGTGAAAAGGGGAGATAACAATGAAGAGGATTTCTTATATTGAAGACTTTGAGCAATGGGAAAGTGGTTTTTCGTTTTACAACCCTGTAAAGGTTCGTTTTGGTGAAGTAGATATGTTTGGACATGTAAATAATGTCGTTGCTTTTACTTATTTTGAAGAAGCTCGTATTGCGTTGTTTAAAGAACTTGGATTTATGCAAGAGTGGACACATGCATCATCAGAAACGATGATCGTTGTTGCGGATTTACAATGTAATTTTATTAAGCAAATATATTTTGATGAACAGCTGAAGGTGTATGTAAAGGCAGGATCGGTCGGGAATTCTTCTTTAGATTTACATTATATGGTGAAGAATGCAGCAGGAGAGGTTTGTTTAGTAGGTCGTGGAATGATGGTTCAAGCGTCGAAAAAAACAGGAAGAGGCGAACCATGGCCTGAAGAATGGAAGAAGAAATTAATACAATAATAGAGTGAAAGAAAAATAAGAGAGCAATTTGCTCTCTTATTTTTTGTCTTCCATCGCTTCTTCTAATGTTAAGTGATGTTTATATAGGTATGTAGCGTATGGATTACCAACGTAGCGTAAGTGCCATGGTTCATATGCATATTCTGTTGTATCTGTTTTATCTTCTAAGTAACGAATGACAAAGCCGAATTCATGAGCGTGTTCTGCGACCCATTTTCCTTCTGCTGTCTCCCCGAAGATAGGCTCTAATTGAAATTTAGCTGATTTTGAACTAATATCCATTGCTAAACCCGTTTGGTGTTCACTTGTACCAGGAATTGCGCTTACCGAATTAGCTTCGGCTTTTCCTTGGCGTCTAACGTATGTATCATGCAACGATTTTTGGCGTTTGTATGAACGATAACCAGATACAGCTGTAAGATCAAGCCCTTCTTTTTTCGCAGCTTTAAACATGTTTTCAAGTGCCTCTGCAGCATCTTTTCGCAGCAATGTTTTTTCTTTATCTTTTGGACTAATAAATGGTACATTTGGTCTCGTTAAGTCTTCAGGAATGTATCCATCTGGTAGTTTTCGATGTTTATTAATTAAGACAAGATTAGATTTTGGATTTGTTACAACTGAAAAGTCATTGTCTATTTTCTTTGCATTATGATCAGCTTTTGGAAAAGCAGGAATCTCTTCTTTTTTATGGTTATTATGCTTTTGACTTTCGACAGCTTTTGCTTCATTATGTAGTGGTGTTTTAGAACCAAAGTAAGCGAAAGATGTGATCCCGATTACAATAGTAGTGGCAGAAATAATTATTATCTTTTTCATGATGCCTTGTAATCACAGTCCCTTCTTCATAAAATGTGTATTGTTTTTTTATTATAAATCTAGTTTGTTGGAAAAGGAATATAAGAGTCATAACGTAATAGAAATGCAAAGAAAATGTCAGAAAATGTGTGAATTTGTAGTATTTTTTTATATAATTCATTTCTTATCTTTCATGATTTGCATTTTTTATGTAATATATATACATAAGAAGATGTAGCGATTATCGAGAATAAAGAACTTCTTGTATAGACTAGGAGTGAATGGGAATGGATTTTGCAACAATTATTGGACTTATTTTAGGATTTGTAGCAGTGGTAGTAGGGATGGTCGTCAAGGGCGCTGACATAACAGCCTTATTAAATCCTGCCGCAGCATTAATTATTTTTATCGGTACATTTGCTGCAGTATGTATTGCATTTCCGATGAATCAACTAAAAAGGGTTCCAAAACTATTTAAAGTTCTTTTTGGTTCAAATAAAAAGGATTTAAGTTATGAACAGTTGCTAGAATTATTTGTTCATTGGACATCTGAAAGTAGAAAATACGGTATTTTGTCTTTAGAGCAACAATTAGACAAAATTCAAGATGAATTTCTTTTGCGTGGTATGAAATTTGTGATTGATGGTGTATCCGCAGAAGATTTAGAGCAGATTTTGGAATCTGAATTAGAGGCAATTGAAGAAAGACATGCAAAGGGAGCTGCTATTTTTTCACAAGCTGGTACGTATGCACCGACATTAGGAGTTTTAGGTGCTGTTATTGGTCTTGTAGCTGCGCTTGGTAATTTAACTGATATTGAAAAGTTAGGTCATGCTATTTCGGGTGCGTTTATTGCAACGATTTTTGGTATTTTTTCAGGTTATGTATTATGGCATCCATTTGCAAATAAGTTAAAGCAAAAATCTTCAGCTGAAATTGAGAAAAAACGTTTAATCATTGATTGTTTATTAATGTTACAAGAAGGTACATATCCGTTTATTATGAAGAACCGCATTTTAGGTGCACTTTCTGCAACTGAGCGTAAAAAGCTAGAAAAAGGAGCAGAAAAAAATGCGGAGTAAGAAAAATAGAAGAGGCAAAAAGAAAAAACATGATGAGCATATCGATGAAACGTGGTTAATCCCATATTCTGATATGTTAACGTTGTTATTTGCATTGTTTATCGTTTTATTCGCAATGAGTAGTATAGATGCTGCGAAGTTTAAACAGATGGCAGTTGCTTTTCGAAGTGAATTAGCTGGGGGAACAGGTAACAAAGAATTTTTAAGTGATCAAAAGCCAAATGATGAAAAAGAATTATCAGCAAGTAGCCTTGAGGCAGAACAAGCAAAAAAACAAGAAGAAGCTAGAGCTAAAGAAAAAAAAGAGATGGATGAATTGAAAGCATTACAAAAAAAGATTGATCAATATATTAATGAAAAACAATTATCCTCTTCTTTTCAAACTAAATTAACTGAAAAGGGATTAATGGTGACAATATTAGAAAATATACTGTTTGATTCGGGGAAAGCAGATGTGAAATTAGAATCTTTAGGGATTGCAAAAGAGATGTCTAGCTTACTTGTTTCAGCGTCACCTCGTGAAATTACAGTATCGGGTCATACGGATAATGTCCCTATTGCCAATGCGCAGTTTGCGTCGAATTGGGAATTAAGTACGCAGCGGGCAGTTAATTTTATGCAAGTATTACTGCAAAATAAAGAATTACAACCAGAAAAATTTAGTGCGATTGGATACGGAGAATACCGTTCAATTGCTCCAAACGATACACAAGAAGGAAAGGCAAAGAATAGACGTGTGGAAGTATTTATCTTGCCTTTAACAGAGAAAGTAAAATAAAAGAGGATGGCGAATGCCATCCTCTTTTATTTTACTTCAAATGATTTTAAGTTGTCGCGACGGATTTTATCTTTTTCTGCATCTGATTTTTTGAAATCATAATCATATAAAGCACCTTCCCAATCGCCATACATTGGATTCGGGAAAATAATGAATTTCTCACCAAATTGTGCTTTTGAATCTGCTACTGTTTGGTTACGATCTTTTACAGATTCTCCATCAAAACCTGTGAAATCAGATAAGTTATCACCGAAGAATAAGACAATATCATGAGTTTGAGAAACGAGTTCACGGCGTTTTTCTTTTCCTTTTTCTTTCGGATCTTGTAGTAATATATGTTCTTTCGTTGCTTGAGGAGCACCTACACGCTCAAGATTTTTAATTGTTGCATCTAGTTGATTCGTTTTACGATTTGAGATGTAGTAAATATCTACACCTTTAGACTCTGTATATTTTAAGAAATCAATTGCGCCTGGAAGGGCTTCAGCCTCAGCTTTGTTAATCCAATCATCCCATTTGTAAGGATAGCCTTTGCCTGTTTTTACGCTCATTGCCTGATGAGGACTGTTATCTAAAACAGTTTCGTCTAAATCAAGCACGATAGCAGGTTTTTTCTCTGTCCCTTTTGCAAGAATTGCATCAAGCTTTAATTGACCAATGTTGTACCCTTGGTAGTAAAGTGCTTTCGTTTCACCGGCTGTTTGATACCATAAATCAGCCATTAATTGTTGTTCTGTTAATTTTACTTTCTCTTCTTTTGCCACTGTTTTCTCTGGTGTTCCTGAACATGCTACAAGTGATGTAGATAGAACTGCTACAGATAATAAAGTGGTAATGCCCCTCTTCATCTTCATATGTATCCTCCTTGATGTTAGAAAATCATTTTATATTATATATTAAAATATAATATTTTTATATGAACATTTGCATATTGTCTTTTGTATATATAGTAGTATGTCCTATATTAGAAAGATGAGCAAAATAATAATAGTTGTTTTGACAAGTTTTATTGTCGTAATGACAATTATAATTGACAAAAAGAACTTTTTTATTTACAATTTTAACTAAATAGAGAAAATGATGGATTCATGACGATGTTTACATATAAGAGGATGAAGCGTGGTGCTATATTTTGTCTTGAATAAACATAGTCTTTGAAAGAGAGTACGAATGATACTAAAGGGGAGGCTTTATACTTGAGTTTACAAATTCAAAACTTAACGAAACAATTTGGGGAATCAAAAGCAGTTAACGGTTTGCAAATTTCGTTACCAAAAGGTGAAGTACTAGGGTTACTTGGACGAAATGGTGCAGGGAAAACAACAACAATCAAAATGCTTCTCGGATTATTAACGCCTAATGAAGGTTCGATTACATGGGATGGAAAAGCATTTGGAAATAGTGGTGTAACAATTGGGTATTTACCAGAAGAAAGAGGTTTATATACAAAAAGTAGAGTAATAGATCAGCTGCGATATTTTGGTAGATTAGAAGGAATATCGAAGAAAGAAGTAGATCATGCTATTGATCACTGGTTAGAGCGTTTAGCGATACCAGAATATAAATTTAAAACGGCTGGAGAGCTTTCAAAAGGGAATCAGCAAAAAATCCAATTAATTGCTGCTCTTCTTCATAATCCGGAACTTCTCATTTTAGATGAACCATTCAGCGGCCTTGATCCAGTTAATGCTGGGATGTTAGCTAGTATTATTGAAGAACAAGTACAGAGCGGAAAGACGATTATTTTATCAAGTCATCGTATGGAACAAGTAGAGGCCTTTTGCCAACATGTATGTATTTTGAAAAAAGGTGAAGCAGTCGTAAAAGGACAGCTAAGTGATATTAAGAAAGAATACGGTTTCCGTAATTTAACGATTGAAGATACAGTAGAGAATGAAAAGGGATTAGAAGCTATACATGTATCGTATGAAAAACAACAAGGCCTTCTTTATGTGAAAGTACAAGACGATGCGGAAGCTCTCAAGATTTTGCAACAGTTGCAAGAGCAAGGTGTTAGCTTACGACAATTCAAAATGTTAGAGCCGACGTTAAACGAAATCTTTGTAGAGAGGGCGAAATAACGATGCGTAAATTTTCTCACGTATTTTCATTTTATTTTAGGGAAGCATTTTTATCTAAAAAATCATTAATTACGAGTGCGATTTTATTTTTAGTTGTGTTTGGGATTTTTGCATTTAATCATTTTACTTCAGGCGATGATAAAAATAAGGATAAAGATAAAATTGCAGTTGTAGTAGAGAGTTCCACATATAAAGTACAAAAAGATGAGCTAAATAAGCTATTGCCATCAGCAAAAATAACAATTGGTTCAAAGGATGATTTTGATAAACTGCATAAGCAAGTAGAAGAAGGCGATTTAGATGGTCTATTCCATGTGACGGAAAAGGATGGGGCTCCATCGATTACATATATGTATAATGGATTTCCAAGCCAAGCAACTTCTGCAATTATGGCAGGATATTTAAAGCAACAATATACGATGGTGACGATTGCCAAAAATAATGTTTCAACAGAAATTGCACAGCAATTACAAACAGAAATTCAAGTAAAGCAAGAAGCGATAAAAGATCGTACATCTTCTTTCGGAATTGCCTATTTCTTTACATTTGCTTTATATATGTTTATTGTAGCGTTCGGAAATACAATCGCAATGAATATTGCATCTGAAAAGGCGTCACGTGTAATGGAAGTAATGCTTCCGAAAGTGAAGCCTCTTACGATGATGTATGCGAAAATTTTAGCGGTTGTTTCAACGGCGTTATTGCAACTTGTCATATTGGCGTGTGGTTATCTTATTCCATATTTGTTAGGTTGGGTCGATTTAGAAAGTGCCTCACTATTTGGTATTCCAATTGACTTTACGAAATTAGATGCAAAGGTTATCAGCATGTTTCTTGTTTATTTCATTACGGGATATTTACTTTATGCGATGATGTATGCTGCTGCTGGAGCTGTCGTGTCTAAGACGGAGGATTTACAAGCTGTATCTTTCCCGGTAATGATTTTAATTATGGCTGCATTCTTTATTAGTATTAAATCATTAAGTGATCCGAATAGTACTATCGTCGTTGTAAGTTCTTACGTTCCATTTTTTACACCGATGGTTACCTTCTCACGTATTGTAGCTGGTGAAGCAGGTATGCTAGAAATTACGATAACATTAGCAGTCTTATTGGCGACAATTGCGGTATTAAATGCTGTTACAAGCCGCATTTACGTAAACGGCGTAATGAATTACTCAGATAAAGTGAAATTTAAAGATTTAGCGAAATTTATAAAGCGTCAATAATGAGAGAAAAGCATGATTTCCTATTGAAATCATGCTTTTTCTTTATGTATAAATTAAAAATAGTATATAATGATAAGAGTCGTCTTTTAATAGAATGAATAAAAAGGAGGGTGTGCAGATGGGGATTAGTAGTCGTTTTACAGTAGGTGTTCATATGCTGACATTACTTGCGATAGATCGAAACTCTCGCTGTACCTCTGAATGGATTGCCGGTAGTGTGAATACAAATCCAGTTGTGATTCGTCGCATTACAGGAATGTTGAAGAGAGCAGGACTTGTTGATGTACAAGCTGGTAAAGGTGGTACGACACTTGCTCGAGATTTAGAAGAAATTACATTACTTGATGTATATAAAGCAGTGGAAGTTGTAGAAGAAGGACAGCTATTTTCCTTCCATGAAAATCCCAACATTGAATGTCCAGTAGGAGCTAATATTCAATCAGTATTAGAAATTATTTTAATGCAAGCGCAAGAAGCGATGGAAAACGTACTTGCAAATGTAACGGTAGATCAATTAGTTACAAATTTAAAGTCTAAAATGAAAGAATAAAAAAAGCGAGCTTCCTCATAATGAGGGCTCGCCTTTTTTTATTCAGAAATATTGAAAATTCTATTTTTCAGTATTTAAAATGAATTTACCTACGATAGCTGCGAAGATACCACCAAGAATTGGTGCTACGATGAATACCCATAGTTGAGAAAGTGCTTCTCCACCAACAAATAAAGCTGGTGCGATACTACGAGCTGGGTTAACAGATGTTCCAGTTAACGGAATTCCTAATAAGTGAATTAAAACTAATGTGAAACCAATTACTAGTCCAGCTAAAGAAGAACTTCCTTTTTTACCTGTTACAGCAACGATAACTAAAATAAATACGAAAGTTAAAATGAACTCAACTAAAAATGCTCCAGATAAACCAAGAGTTCCGAAACCATTTTGTCCTAAATTATCTAAAGGTGTTTTAGCAGATTTTAAAATTGTTACTAACGTTGCAGTTCCTAATAAACCACCTAAAATTTGAGCTAATACATAATAACAAAGTTCCATAGCGTTCATTCGTTTGTTGATGAACATAGCTACTGATACTGCTGGGTTAATGTGACATCCAGAAATTGTTCCGATGCTATATGCCATAGCTACAATAGATAGACCGAAAGCCATAGCGATTCCTAATGTTCCAATTCCTTCAATTCCGCCGCCAGTGACAGCTACTCCAGTTCCGAATAATACAAGTACAAATGTACCAATAAATTCAGCGATTGCTTTTTTTAACATAATTTACCTCCTATTAATGCGCATGAAACGTATTATAACATAAGTTTTAGTATAAGCAGCCAATGAAATACTATTCTGATAAGGCGAAATAGGGGGACAATAAAAAAGAGTATGGTTCATCTCTATAGAACCATACCCTTTTTTTATGCTGATTTTTTCTGTTTAACGACTGGAACAGAACGGTTTAAAATACTATTTGCAACCATTCCTAACATGATAATAATCATTCCGATGAGAGAAAGTCCTCCAGGGAGTAAACCATTTAAGAAAATGATTTCTCCAAGTACGGTAAAGACCATCGTTCCAGCTTGTGTTGCTTCAACAGCTCCAAGTAGAGCGAGGTTATCTTTTGCTAAGTCAGTAGCAAAGAAAAATGTCATCGTTGCAATAACGCCGGAACATAATGCTAACAAAAATCCTTGAAGCATTTGGTTGGATGTTGGAATGCCAGTAGTAGAAAATCCGTATATACCAAGCAAGATTGTTATAGGAAGACTTCCAATTGCCATTCCTAATACACGTTGGAACGTATCAAGGCGTCCACCAACAAGCTCCATCATTTTTCGGTTACCGAACGGATATAAGAAAGCGGCTAATACGACAGGTAAAAAACCTGAAATGAACTGAGTCATTGTAATATGGCCTGCGGCAGTTGCTTGCATACAAATTACACCAAGTAAAATAAATAATGCAACATATAAGCTACGAAGTGGAATTTTTCCACGTACAAGTTTCGTACCTGATTTTGTTTCTATTTTCACGAAAAATAGTGGTGATAGTAGTAAACCAGCTAAAATCGTAACTTGCCAAGTTCCAGCAACGAGCCAAGCTGGAGAAAAGACAGCTGCGAAACTTAATAAAGAATAAAAACCAATACCGGCAACAGAACCCCATCCGATCCATGCCAATGGATGTTTTTTTAACTCTTCCCATAATCCCCTAAAGTTTTTGCGAAATAAAACGATAAGGAATAAAATAGGAAGAGCAAATAAAAAACGGAAGGAAGCTGTCCAAGCCCAGCTCGTTCCAGATACATTCATTGCTCTATTAATAATAAAGGTTGCAGAAAAAAAGGCCGATGATAAAAGACCTAATAAAATTGCGCGCATGAAGTATAACACTCCTTTCGAAAATAAATAATTATGTATATTATGATATACTTTTAATTATTAAAAGTAAACTATTTTATACTTTAAGGTGGTTTTATATATGAAAGAAAATGAAGATATGCAAACGAAAGAAGTCATTCAACAAGTTGGACAGTTATTGAGACAAATTCGAAATGAACAGAAATTAAGTTTAGAAGAATTAGCTCATAAAACAGGAGTTAGTAAATTAACATTAGGAAAGATCGAAAGAGGGGAAACAAATCCGACACTAGCTGTCATTTGGAAAATAACGAAAGGGTTATCAATTCCTTTATCCAGATTAATGGTTGTTGGAGAACCTGTAGCTGTTGCGCGCTGTGGAGAAGGATTTGCAGTAGATGAAGGACAAGCGTGGCATTTAGAAACGATGTTCCGTTATACGAAAGAAACAGGGATGGAAATGCACCGTGCTTGTTTACGATCAAATAGTATATATGAGCCAGAAGCTCATCATGAAGGTGCGATTGAGCTTGTAACGGTAATGAAAGGGAAAGTGTCTATTCAAGTGGAGAATGATGTATACGAATTAAATGAGTTTGATTCCATTCAATTTGAAGCGAATAAGAAGCATATTTATAAAAATGAAGAAGAAGAAGTAGCGATATTACATTTAACGATGAAATATTCTTCATGAAAAAATCACCTATAGGATTCTATAGGTGATTTGCTCTTCTTAAGTATGTGAAATAATGCCGTTAGTACGAACGTGGCATAAGTAATAAACAAATGAAATAAACTAAAAATCCTGTCCCAAAACATAAAACAGCAATAACCCAAATGATACGAATAAGAGTAGAGCTAATATCAAAATATTCTCCTAAACCACCACATATACCAAATAGCATTTTATCAGTTTCGGATTTACATAACTTTTTTGACATATTCCAATCAACTCCTTTTTATATCAAACTGCATACTTTTATTCTATATGGAAATTTATGAGAAGACTATGGGGTTGTATTACATTTTTTTGTGAGAAGTGATCGTATTAATTGTCTTAATTTTCAGTGGATATTAAACTTGTAGTTATGAGGTGATTTTTAATAAAGGGTGGGGAAATAGAGATGACAGTATATTGGTTGACTAACGTAATGCTTGAATCAGGATATACATATGAAGAAGAGAGAATTTCACAAACAGAAACAGAATTATGCAGTTTACTTATTGAAGATGGTCGAATTAAAAAAATTATAAAAGGGATTGTTCAAGAGGAAGATATAGTAACTTTTGATGCTAAGAACTTATTAATGTTGCCAGCTTTCAAAGAGATGCACATTCACATTGATAAAACATATTATAGTGGCCCATGGAAAGCTTGTATGCCAGCAGAAAGTATTTTTACACGTTTTAATGAAGAAGAAAAAATTTTACCAAAGCAATTAGCGACTGCCCAAAATAGAGCGGAAAATATGCTAGAGTTACTACTGCAAAATGGTGCAACGAATATTAGAACGCATTGTAATGTCGATCCGATTATTGGGCTTGGTAATCTGGAGGCGACGTTAGCGGCATTAGAAACATATAAAAATCGAGTGTCTAGTAGAATTGTTGCGTTTCCGCAACATGGATTATTGCGCAGTAATTCTGTGCAACTCGTGAAAGATGCGATGCGTATGGGTGCTCATCTAGTCGGAGGAGTAGATCCAGCTACAGTAGATAATGACATTGAAAAGTCATTACATACAATTATGGATATCGCAGTAGAATTTAATGCGGATGTTGATATTCATTTGCACGATGCGAATAATCTTGGAACGTTTACGATGAAGAGATTGGCAAGTTTAACAGAAGAAGCAGGATGGCAAGGCCGTGTAACGATTAGTCATGCACTTGGACTTGGTGGTGTTACTGATAAAGAGGCTGAAGAAGTGGCAGAAAGACTCGCAAATGTAAATATTGATATTACTTCAACAGTGCCAATTGGTAAACAAGTAATCCCAATTCCGTTATTAGATAAAAAAGGTGTTAAGGTTGCATTAGGCAATGATAACATTACAGATCATTGGTCACCGTTTGGAACAGGTGATATGCTTCAAAAGGCGAATCGATTAGCAGAGCGTTTTGGGTGGAGTGACGAAAGGTCTTTAGGAAAAGCACTCCGCTTTATTACAGGAGGAAAAGAAACGTTAAATAATGAAGGGAAGCGAGTATGGCCGAATGTAGGGGATGAAGCGAGCTTTGTTTTGACGAATGCGACATGCGCTGCTGAAGCAGTAGCGCGTCAAACAGAAAAACGTTTAGTCGTGTATAAAGGAAATATTGTTGTTGGAAGTTTAAATGAGGTGGAATTAAATAATCTTGTGTAGAAGAATCGTTTAAATATTTTGAGGAGGGTTCTAATGGTGAGTATAGAACTCTTCTTTTTTATTCTTACAATATATTTTTATAGGAAAGCTAGAAGGGATGAAAAAATTGGACAATCAACATAACCAAAATCATATTATGGGAACTTTGCAATGGTTTATATTTTTATTAGCAAATTCAATCGCACTACCAATTGTCGTTGGCGGATTATTTCATCTTACGACGGAAGAAATATTTTATTTAATGCAGCGTACGTTTTTTATAGTTGGTATATCTTCTTTTTTACAAGGGTGGCTTGGGCATAGACTGCCAATTGCGGATGGGCCGGCTGGATCTTGGGTTGGTGTATTTACCGTACTTGCTTATGCAACGGCCGGACAGGATCAATTACATAGTACACTGCAAATTTTAGAATTAGGAATGATAATCTCCGGTGTTATTTTAATAGGATTAGGAGTAACTGGTTTTATAGGACGTATTTTATTTTTATTTACGCCGCTTGTGACAGGGACGTTTTTACTTTTATTATGTTTACAATTAAGTGGTGTATTTTTAAAAGGAATGTTAGGAATTACAGCTACTATTTCTCAAATCGACGGATTTACAGCAATGATCGCGTTTAGTATATTTCTGTTCGTTATTATACTATCTAATTTTGGAAAAGGCTTTGTCAAAAGTTATGCAGTTTTAATAGGATTAATTAGTGGGTGGATTATTTTTCTCATTGCAGGAAAAGTGACAATCCCATCTCAAGTAACTCATTTTGTGCAACTTCCACATATATTTGCTTGGGGACTTCCAAAATGGAATACAGGTATGGCTGTATCAAGTTTCGTTATGGTATGTATTTTAGTTTCGAATACGGTGGCAGCTATTATAGCAATTAATCAAGCAACTATTCATAAAGCGACTATTGAACAAAAACAGTTGAAAGATGGAACATGGGTTGGGGGGATTTCACATCTCATCTCTTCTGTATTTTCAACTGTAGGTGTCGTTCCGTTACCAGCAACGGCAGGATTTATACGTTTAACAAAACAAAAGTATATACGATCGTTCTTAATGGCATGTGCGTTACTAGTCGTAATGTCTCTTTTTCCAAGTATTATTCGTTACTTAGCATCTTTACCATCAGCTGTTGCATCGGCTGTTTTAATGGCTTCGTTCGTACAGTTAATTGGAATTGGATTTAATAATATAAAACAAGTGCCGATGAGTGAAAGGAATGTAACGATCTTAGGCGTTGCAGTATTATTTGGCAGCGGCGTAATGTTTTTACCGTCTGGAGCACTCCAATCCTTGCCGTCTATTATGCAATATATATTCGGTAATGGTTTATTTGTAGGTACGGTTGTAAGTATATTGCTAGAACAAATATGGCGCGTTGGAAAGTAAGTGGATAAAAAGAGTGTACGCACTGTATAAAAGTCTAAAATAACATAGGAAATAAAGCCCATTTTTATTCACCACCTGCACATTTCGTTCATACAATATCTTGACTAAATAAACACCCAACTTACACATACACAGCTCTGGCTTAAGCAAGGAGGGTTATACCAGTTGAAGGAAAAAGCGTATCAATCTAAACCTTTACTCACAAAGAGAGAGAGAGAAGTATTTGAATTGCTGGTTCAAGATAAAACAACGAAGGAAATTGCAGGTGAACTTTTTATAAGTGAAAAGACAGTTCGCAACCATATCTCAAACGCAATGCAAAAGCTAGGGGTTAAAGGACGTTCACAAGCAGTTGTGGAGCTTCTTCGTATGGGAGAGCTCGAATTATAAGAAAGCAGCCGACTTTTATATAAAAGTCGGCTATTTTTTGTTTGCTTCACTTGCTATATGAATGATAAGAACACTCCATACATAAATAGGTAATAAGGAGGGGATATGTTGAAAAGGATACTGTTAGTTTCAACAAGTGCTCATGATATGAATGGACACCCGACTGGTTTGTGGCTGGAAGAGCTCGCAGCTCCTTATCATGTATTTAAAAAGGCTAAGTTTGATGTTGATATTGTGTCAATAAAAGGTGGGAGAGTACCTATAGATAGAGTGTCTATTCCGAATGGTATACCTCGCGAATTCAAGCATGTAGCTTCTTTATTGCAAAATACGAGGCCGATTTCAAATGTTCATTTTTCGGATTATGATGCGGTTTTATTTGGTGGTGGGCACGGGGCGATTGTAGATTTTCCAGGTAATCCATATGTAGTAAATTTGATTGAGAATATGTATAACAATAACCGGATTGTAGCGGCTGTTTGTCACGGAGTAAGCTCCTTAGTCGGTGTGAAAAATCAGGATGGCTCGTTTTTTGTTGCGGGTAAGCGTATAACAGGTTATACAAACGATGAAGAAAGAGCTGTACATTTAGAAAAGTGTGTTCCGTTTTTGCTAGAAAGTAAGTTGAAAGAAGAAGGAGCTTTGTTTTATGTAGCCCCCAATTTTACGCCGCATGTAGTAGTAGATGGTCATTTAATTACAGGACAAAATCCACAGTCTAGCGTGGAAATAGGTAAGGCTATAAAAAGGGCTGTAAATAAATTATCGTCATTTTAATTTCTGCTCATTTCTTCTTATTAATGGGAATGTCTTCTTTTCAAAAAAAGATGGAGCAATGAATATGCACTTTATATAGAAGAAACCGACTTTCTTATAGAAGGTCGGTTATTTTTCTATCTTGCAAATTACGAAAAAAAGGAGCAAAATAAAAAAGGTCCTAGTCTATACATGGGCAAATGAAAATTTTCATACAGAAGCATTTGAAGTGAGCGAACTTAAAGTGTGTAAAATATAATGATAAACATAAAAGATGATGAATGAGAAAACGGGTGATGAAGTTGAATAGAGCAATCGGTGTTATCGATTCAGGAGTTGGCGGTTTAACAGTAGCGAAGGAATTAATTCGTCAGTTGCCGAAAGAGCGTATCATATATTTAGGAGATACAGCACGTTGTCCTTATGGTCCACGTTCTCGAGAAGAAGTACGTCAATTTACGTGGGAAATGACGGAGCATTTACTAGATTTAAATATTAAAATGTTAGTTATTGCGTGTAATACAGCAACTGCAGTTGTATTAGAAGAGATGCAAAAACAATTACCAATTCCAGTAGTAGGAGTTATTCACCCAGGATCACGTACAGCTTTAAAAGTGACAAACACGTATCACGTTGGGATTATTGGAACGATTGGAACGGTGAAAAGTGGTGCATACGAAGAGGCGTTAAAGTCTATTAATAACCGTGTTATGGTAGAAAGTTTAGCTTGTCCACCTTTCGTTGAACTTGTAGAGAGTGGGAATTTCGAAAGTGAAATGGCGTATGAAGTTGTAAGAGAAACGCTGCAACCACTGAAAAGTACCGATATTGATACACTTATATTAGGTTGTACACATTATCCGATTTTAGGACCTGTTATTAAAAAAGTAATGGGAGATAAAGTGCAACTAATTAGTTCTGGTGATGAAACAGCACGTGAAGTAAGTACAATCTTATATCATAGTAAAATGTTGAATGAAGGAGAAGAACAAAGCGATCATCTCTTCTTAACAACAGGAAAAATAGGCTTGTTTAAAGAAATTGCATCAAAATGGTTTGGTCAACCGATTGAAAATGTGAAGCATATTCATTTAGAAAAAGAATAATAGTAGAATTTATATAAGTGAGCTCCTGAGAAATCAGGAGCTTTTGTTTTATCTTGCTATTTGCTGGGTAGTAAGACCCCTGCTGATTAAAGTTTCAATTTATAAGAGGCACAGCTTGTTCTAAAACGTGAAACAGCTCGTATACATAATAGTACAAACTTAGATTTTAGGGGGGAATGGCATGCCTAAATCCACTTTTAAATGGGTTATTGGTGCTACTGTGAGCGCTGTTTTACTAACAGGGTGTGGCTTTATAAATCAAGAGAAAGCAACTGAACAAATTGATCCGCCAAAACAAGTTACGTATACAGAGGGTGGGAAGAAAGAAGTAGCTAAAAAAGATAAGCAAGGGCAAATGGTAAATAGAGAACTATACCTTGTTGATAAAAATGGTTATGTTGTACCACAAACGTTAGCTATACCTACTCCGAAAGCAAATGAGACTGTGAAGCAAACGTTAGAATACCTTGTGAAAGATGGACCGGTAACGAATTTATTACCGAATGGGTTTCGTGCAGTCATTCCGGCGAATACAACGATGACCTTAGATTTGAAAAAGGACGGAACGGCAGTTATTGATTTCTCTAAAGAAATGAAAAACTATGCGAAAGAAGAAGAGCGTCAAATCGTTGAATCTATAGCTTGGACGTTGACGCAATTTACAGAGATAAAACAAGTGCAGTTCCAAATAAATGGTGAGAAATTGGCAAAAATGCCGGTTGGTGGTACACCGCTTGGTGAAGGAGTGAGCCGTGCAAATGGTATTAACTTCGATGATGAACAAGTAACAGATGTAACAAATACAAAACCAGTCACACTGTATTTTATGGCGCAAAATAATAATAAACAGCAATACTACGTACCAGTCACACGCCGCGTTGCAGAAGGTAAAGAAAATGACTATGCAGCAATTATAGATGAGCTTGTAAAAGGCCCGATCCATCAATCGCTCCTAAATGATTTTAATCCAGGCGTTAAGCTTATTACGAATCCGAAATTACAAGACGGAAATCTTACATTAAACTTTAATGAAAATATATTTGTAAACCCAGATAAAAATATGATTTCAAATTACGTATTGAAGTCGTTAGTTTTATCTTTAACAGAAAAGAAAGGTGTGAAAAATATTTCTATTGAAGTAAATGGAAAAGCAAATCTTATAGATGAAAAGGGCGGAAAGTTAATAAAACCTGTAGATCGTCCAGAAAACGTGAATACAGGTAGTTTTTAATCGTCAATAATTTGATATACTTAAGTAAGAAAGAGGAATTGCTTTTTGGGTTCCTCTTCTTTTATTGTATACATATCATACATTTAAATTTGGCTATACTAACAAGTAGTTATGAGGAGGTTATTTTTATGCGAGTAGATGGTAGAGAGAAAACAGAATTACGCCATATACATATTCATACGAATTATTTAAAACATCCAGAGGGATCTGTATTAATTGAAGTTGGGGATACAAAGGTGATTTGCTCAGCAACAATTGAAGAGCGTGTCCCGCCATTTATGCGTGGAGAAGGAAAAGGCTGGGTAACAGCTGAATACGCGATGATTCCGCGTGCAACAGAACAACGTACGATTAGGGAGTCAAGCAAAGGGAAAGTAACAGGACGTACAATGGAAATTCAACGTCTAATTGGACGAGCATTACGTGCGGTAGTTGATTTAGAAGCGCTTGGCGAGAGAACAGTTTGGATTGACTGTGATGTCATCCAAGCAGATGGTGGAACGAGAACAGCTTCTATTACAGGTGCATATGTAGCGATGGTATTAGCTTTCGAGAAATTATTACAAGCAGAAAAAGTATCTAAAATTCCAGTAAAAGATTATTTAGCAGCAACGTCAGTAGGAATTGTTGAAGAGCAAGGTGTTGTTTTAGATTTAAACTATGCAGAAGATTCTAAAGCAGACGTTGATATGAACGTGATTATGACTGGAAAAGGCCAGTTTGTTGAGGTGCAAGGAACTGGAGAAGAAGCGACGTTTAGTAGAGCGCAGTTAAATGAACTACTTGATGCTGCGGAACAAGGCATTTTCCAACTGATTGATATGCAAAAAGAAGCTTTAGGTGACATCGTATCTCATATAGAGTAGAGGTGGAAAGTATGAAACAAGTTGTTGTAGCGACAAAAAATATGGGTAAAGTACGTGAGTTTGCTGAGTTATTTGAGAGATTTGATTTAGAAGTGAAATCATTACACGATTTTCCGCATATTGAAGAAGTCGAAGAAACTGGTGAAACATTTGAAGAAAATGCGATCTTAAAAGCGGATAGTTTGAGTAGACAGTTGAATGCAATTGTAATTGCGGATGATTCAGGTCTTATTGTAGATGCGTTAAACGGGAAACCAGGCGTGTATTCAGCTCGTTTTGCTGGAGAGCCGAAAGATGATCAAGCGAATATTGATAAAGTTTTACAAGAATTAAATGAAGTAGCGTTTGAAAAGCGTAAAGCTCGTTTCTATTGTGCATTAGCAGTTGCTTTCCCTGAAGGTGATAAAAAGCCTGTCATTGTAAACGGGACATGTGAAGGATTTATTTTAGAACAACGCCGCGGAGAAAATGGCTTTGGATACGATCCGATTTTTTATGTGGAAGAATATAAAAAATCGATGGCGGAACTAAGTTCAGATGAGAAAAATGCTATTAGCCATCGTGGCCGTGCTCTTCGTAAATTAGAAGAAAAAATCCCGGAATGGTTTTTAGGAGAATAAGGGAGAGAGAATGATGAAAGCTTTAATCGTAAGTGATAGTCATAGCTCTGTGAAGGAATTACAGCAGTTGAAAGAGAAATATGAAGGGAAAGTAGATATCATGATTCATTGCGGTGATTCAGAGCTAACGCCTGCTCATGAAGAACTGCAAGGTTTCCGTGTTGTAAAAGGAAACTGTGATTATGCTAACTTTCAAGATGAAATTGTAACTGATGTAGATGGAATTCGCTTCTTAGTTGTGCATGGACATCGCCATAATGTGAAAATGACATTACAAACGCTAGCGTACCATGCTGAAGAAGTGGGAGCGCAAGTTGCATGCTTTGGACATTCTCACGTATTAGGTGCGGAATTAATCGAGGGCGTTTTATTTATTAATCCAGGCAGTATTTTATTACCACGTCAGCGTGTAGAAAAGACATTTTCTTTATTAGAAATGGATGAAAATCAAATGGAAGTTCGTTTTGAAACGTTAGACGGACAACTAGTTGAACAAGCAGTTTTTAAAAGAGGATAAGAAAATTTATCCTCTTTTAAAAAAGGTGTTGACTTTATGTGTGGTTATACATATAATAAATATTGTCGATAGGGCAACGGCGCTAACGAAGAAAAGAAAATAACATATGCGGGTGTAGTTTAGTGGTAAAACAAGAGCCTTCCAAGCTCTGGTCGAGAGTTCGATTCTCTTCACCCGCTCCATGTCCCAGTAGCTCAGCCGGATAGAGCATACGCCTTCTAAGCGTACGGTCGGGAGTTCGAATCTCTCCTGGGACGCTAAAAAAACCTTGTTATCTTTTGATAACAAGGTTTTTTGTTTGTCTAAAATTTGATGTTTGGGTTATAGGTGTAGTTCATTCTTAATATTTGCGACCTTTCCTTTGATATTAAGCAGTTGCATATGTACTTCTTTTTCTTAAATAAAAAGAGCGCCATTTATGCGCCCCATTCCTCTTATTTAATTTAAAGAATCAATAGGTTTATGATGGAACTCAAATCCAAATTCAGATTCTCTTAATTGTTTACTTACAATATTATAAAACTCTTTACCATTCTAGTACGATTGAGCAGCAGTTATCGGAACTTATTCTCGGTAGTGTGTTACAATTAATAGAAGCGGAAAACGAGAATCTCCAATTGACTGGACCTGTGATTGGTTAGATAGTTTAAGAAGGTCGTATAAAAAAGGGAGATGGCGCAAAGATGGCGAGATCAAATGAGAATGATTTAACGGAGAAATTGGCAGAAGGTCACCGAAAATATGGTGATGGCAATTTTACAGTACAGAACATCGGTGATGAAACTAACCCGAATTGGACTGTCGTAAAAAATGTGAGAAAGGGATCGGCAGGCATTCGCGAAGGAGAAGATATATTAAGACTGCGATCAAAATATATAAAATAGTACGGAAATGGGCGGAGCGGGAGTTCGAATCTCTCCTGGGACGCTAAGAAAACCTTGTTATCTTTTGATAACAAGGTTTTTTGTTTGTTTTAAATTAGTTGTTAATAAACTTCTCAAAGACAAAACCATAATCTTTCACATTATATTGTTTCTTCGTATCAACGAGCCAGTTAAAGGCAATCTCGTTCATCTCTTTAAATTGCTCTGCTAAGTTTACTTGTGCGTTTGAAATACGGCTGAAAGCGTTAGATGCCATATCTAAACTTTTGTGTGCATATTGTAATGTAATATCGTTGTCGTATGAAATTTCTTCGATTTTAAGTAAAGCCTTATATAAATCTTTTAATTCTTCAATATGTTTTTTATGAACATCAATTGAGTAATGCTCATCGCCCATTTGAAACTTAATTTCTACATCTAAATCAATCGTTCCCGCAGTTTCAAGCGCTACGTTTTTAATTTGATATTTACTATAGCTAAAGCGGCGTAGTGTACGTTTTTTACTTGTTGCGCTTGTACCGTCTAAGTGAATTAACCCTTTGTTTGTGAAGCAATATTCATCTGATTTCGATTTAATTAGAAAGTAAATTTTCTCCCCATCTTCATGCATTACATAATCATCGGCATCGACCTTATCATAGTCTTTAGGTGTAATAACAGAACCTACATCGCTTAGTCCTAATACATCTGCGGCCATTTTTTTAAACATATATAATCCCCCTTGTAAATTAAATTCTTAATTGTACAAAAATATATTAACATGATCTTCATCCTTTGTTTTCTTGTAATACGAAAATATCTGAAGGTAAGTTAAGAAAAGTAATGAATAATTATTTTGATTCTAAATTATTTAGTAAATCTATTAGTTTAAGAGTGGATTCTCCGAAAAATAACCAAGAGAAAAAGTTAATTTTGCAAGTGATTATAAATAAATTCCGTGAAAGCACCTCAAGCGATATGAGGTGTTTTTCAATCTCTTTTTGAAATCTTACAATTCTGTAAGGTAACTGTAAGGTAGTTCGATGGTAAGAAATTGCTAATCTTTTATAATGAAGATAACAACGATAAAACGAGGAGGCAGAAATGATGAAAGGATTAGTTGTAACGGGCTTGACGGTTGCTTTTGGATTTGTAGCGTATGAGAAATTAACGTATGTAGTTGATGTTGTGAAACATTTGATTGCTTAGAGAAAACAGCCATGAGAGGGAAAGGGAATGAGTGAATGAATGGAATGGTTATTTGGAATTATAGGTACTTGTAGTGTAGTGTTATTGTTCTTTGTCCCAAGTGGTATACTTAGTTCGACAACAAGTTTGTTCTTCTTAAGTTTGTTTGCTTGTACGATGCTTATTATTATGTTTTTAATGAAGCGAAGTAAACCAATCTTCTATTTTAGCATGATTGTTATGGCAATTATTGTTCTCCAAATTATTACCCTTGTAATATACCCCACAATTATAAAAGCTTTCCATTAATGATGAATCCTCTGCGTTTGTTGCTGGGGATTTTTACTTGTACAATTTTAATTTTTAGTAGAGATTTATTTGTATTGGAATGTAAAAATTAAATATTTTCATATTTCAAACAAATAGTTTTGGGATGTTGTGTTCTCATTACGCATTTGATATATTTACTTTGAACATAATTAAAATCAAGAAAAAGAGGCGGACGTATGGATAAAAAAGAAAATACGGTCGTATTGTTTCCGCAGCTATCAGAGCGCTATATTGATGAAGGTTTTTTAGCGCTGAAAGAGCGGAAGTTCGAAGATGCATTGCGCTGCTTTGAAATATTACGTCAGTATAATGCGGAAACGGAACAAACGGAATTAGCTTCAGTTATTTGTTTACTCGAATTAAAACGTATGGAAGAAGCGAAAGACAAATGTGAACAGTTGCTTAAAACAGGAGTTGTCTTATTTGGTGATATTCTTGAAACGTACGTGACTATTTTAGTTCAAACAAATGATTATGAAGGTGTTATTGAAACTGTTGAAAAGGTTTTACAAACGAAAGATATAATGCCTGATCAAAAGGAAAAATTAGCGCAGCTTGCTTTATTTGCAGAAGGTATGCTAAATGAGGGAGACGCATCGCTAGTGGATTCAAATTTTGAGTTGGATGAGTTTACTAATGAAATTTTTGGAGAAAACTTTGGACAGAAGCTAAGAGCGATTCAGCGACTTTCGTTAAAAGACTTAGATCTTGCATTACCTGTTTTAAAGAAATTTTTAATAGACGAAGAGCAACACCCCTATTTGAAAACTTCTATTTTGTATAAAATGATAGAAAGTCAGGTAGAAGAGGAAATAGAGGTAGAAAAGTTTGGGAATACGATTAAGGTAATTCCAGCATTTACAGGTCATAATGAGGAGCAATCCAATAACATTATACATAAATTATCAAGTCGATTAGAGCAAAATTATCCGGATATATTTGAAGCGATGGTTACATATTGGAAAGAATTGCAAATTAGCATTTTCCCATTCGCTCTATTAATGGATAAAGAAGAGATTTGGTCAGCTGTTTTAGAGAGAATTGGAAGAAAGCGTTTCGGATTGGCTATTGATGAAGAAGAGCTTATGGCAGCATACAATATCGAATTGGAAGAGTTTCATATTGCCTATCAATGGTTATTACGTGTTGAAAGAGAAGGATATTTGCCCGTATAATTATGAAAAAGAATCGTTCAGTTCTTGAAACGAGCATATTCTATGTTATAATGTAAGGGTTGCAAAAGGCAGAAAACTGCCTGTTTGTAAGAGAAGAGAAGTGTAATTCTCTTACTTAATATGTTTCATATTATTCTCGAACAAAATATACCGTAGTTGTCTTCTGGGCAATTAGTAGATTGGAACATTATATCTGAAAGCTTTTGCTAGAGGATTATTTGTGTATTTGTTATTTCAAAAAAGAGATAATGAAGATCTTAATCTATAGAGGTATGTGCATACATTATTATAGTTGGAGGGAAAGAATAAATGTCTACAAAATGGGAAAAATTAGAAGGTAACGTTGGCGTTTTAACAATCGAAGTTGATGCTAAAGAAGTAAACAACTCTATCGACGCTGCGTTCAAAAAAGTAGTAAAAACAATTAACGTACCAGGTTTCCGTAAAGGAAAAATGCCTCGTCCATTATTCGAACAACGCTTTGGTATTGAATCTTTATACCAAGATGCTTTAGATATCATTTTACCAAAAGCATACGGTGAAGCGATTGAAGAAGCTGGTATCTTCCCAGTTGATCATCCTGAAATCGACATCGAGAAGTTCGAAAAAAATGCTAACCTTATCTTCACTGCAAAAGTTACAGTGAAACCTGAAGTTAAATTAGGTGAGTACAAAGGTTTAGCAGTAGAAAAAGTTGAAACAACTGTAACTGACGAAGATGTAGAGAACGAATTAAAATCTTTACAAGAGCGTCAAGCTGAACTAGTTGTTAAAGAAGAAGGAACTGTTGAAAACGGTGATACAGCTGTAATCGACTTCGAAGGTTTCGTTGATGGCGAAGCATTTGAAGGCGGAAAAGGCGAAAACTACTCTCTAGCAATCGGTTCTGGTACATTCATCCCAGGTTTCGAAGAGCAAGTAATCGGTCTTAAATCTGGTGAGTCTAAAGACGTTGAAGTATCATTCCCAGAAGAGTACCATGCTGCTGAATTAGCTGGCAAACCAGCAACATTCAAAGTAACAATTCATGAAATCAAAACAAAAGAACTTCCTGAGTTAAACGACGAGTTCGCTAAAGAAGCAGACGAAGCGGTTGCAACTCTTGATGAATTAAAAGCAAAACTTCGCACAAACTTAGAAGAAGGCAAAAAGCACGAAGCTGAGCACAAAGTACGTGACGAAGTAGTAGAATTAGCTGCTGCTAACGCTGAAATCGAAATTCCAGAAGCTATGATCAACACTGAGTTAGATCGTATGGTTCGTGAATTCGAGCAACGTTTAAGCCAACAAGGTATGAACCTTGAGCTTTACTACCAATTCACAGGTACTGACGCTGACAAATTAAAAGAGCAAATGAAAGAAGATGCACAAAAACGTGTAAGAATCAATCTTGTTCTTGAAGCTATCATTGAAGCTGAAAACATCGAAGTTACTGAAGAAGAAGTAACTGCAGAAGTTGAAAAAATGGCTGAAATGTACGGTATGCCAGTAGACGCTATCAAGCAAGCTCTTGGAAGCGTAGACGCTTTAGCTGAAGATCTTAAAGTGCGTAAAGCTGTAGACTTCTTAGTAGAAAACGCTGCATAATAAAATAACAAGGCACGATTAAAATCGTGCCTTGTTTTATAAATATAGAAATATATTTATAAAACTTTTCGATGGAGAAGGAAAAGTTCCTTTACAAGTCGAATATACATATTTCAAAAGTTTTAAAAATTTTTTATTTGTACATAACTAGTCATATTATTTGTATTTCTCGCCACGTAGTGACATAATATGTATTTACATACGATACATTTATCGTGTACATACGAAGGCAAGAGGTTAGCACTTTGTAAGGGGTGTGAAAATATGTTTAAATTTAATGATGAAAAAGGGCAATTAAAATGTTCTTTCTGTGGTAAAACACAAACGCAAGTTCGAAAGTTAGTGGCAGGTCCAGGTGTTTACATTTGTGACGAGTGTATCGAACTTTGTACTGAAATTGTACAAGAGGAGCTTGCGAAGGACGAAGAAGTAGAATTCAAAGATGTACCGAAACCGGTAGAAATTCGTGAAATCTTAGATGAGTATGTCATCGGGCAAGATAGCGCGAAAAAAGCACTAGCGGTAGCGGTATATAACCATTACAAACGCATTAATTCTAACAGCAAAATTGATGATGTAGAATTAGCGAAGAGTAATATCGCACTTATCGGGCCAACAGGTAGTGGTAAAACATTACTTGCACAAACGTTAGCGCGTATTCTAAATGTTCCATTTGCAATCGCGGACGCAACATCTTTAACAGAAGCTGGATATGTTGGTGAAGATGTAGAAAATATCTTACTAAAATTAATTCAAGCAGCTGATTATGATGTAGAGAAAGCGGAAAAAGGAATCATTTATATTGATGAGATTGATAAAGTGGCACGTAAGTCCGAAAATCCATCAATTACACGTGATGTATCTGGTGAAGGTGTGCAACAGGCACTTCTGAAAATTTTAGAAGGTACTGTAGCAAGCGTTCCACCTCAAGGTGGTCGTAAGCATCCGCACCAAGAGTTTATTCAAATTGATACAACGAACATCTTATTCATTTGTGGTGGAGCGTTTGATGGCATTGAGCCGATTATTAAACGTCGCCTTGGTGAAAAAGTAATTGGATTTGGTTCTGAGAAGAAAAATGCTGATGTAAATGAGAAGCATGTTTTATCTCACGTATTACCAGAGGATCTTTTAAGATTTGGTTTAATTCCAGAGTTTATCGGTCGTCTTCCAGTTATTGCGAACCTAGAGCCACTTGATGAAGATGCTCTTGTTGATATTTTAACGAAACCGAAAAATGCACTTGTTAAGCAATTCCAAAAACTATTGGAGCTTGACGATGTTGAGTTAGAGTTTGAAGAAGGTGCACTAATCGAAATTGCGAAAAAAGCAATTGAACGTAAAACGGGTGCTCGTGGACTTCGTTCTATTATTGAAGGCTTAATGCTTGATGTAATGTTCGAACTTCCATCTCGTAAAGATATCGAGAAGTGTATTCTTACAAAAGAAACAGTAGCTGATAATGAGCCGCCAAAATTGGTGTTACAAGACGGTACTGTACTTGATACAAAAACATCTGCATAATGCGAAAGGGAAACAGCAATTTTTATAATTGCTGTTTTTCTTTATGTTTAGCTACGTTCCTCCGCGGAAATACTAAGAGATAAAATATTGCGGGAGGAAATAAATAATGAGCTGGACAAATATATTTTTAGTTGTTCAACTTGTTTTTGGTGTAATTGTCGGATTGTATTTCTGGCATTTACTTCGAAATCAACGAACACAAAAAGTTTCAATTGATCGAGAATCGAAAAAAGAATTAGAACAACTTCGTAAAATGCGTGAGATTTCTTTAACAGAGCCGCTAGCAGAAAAGGTGCGTCCTACAACCTTTTTAGATATTGTAGGGCAAGAGGACGGGATTAAGTCGTTAAAAGCGGCTCTTTGTGGTCCGAATCCGCAACATGTAATCATATATGGCCCACCAGGTGTTGGGAAAACAGCGGCAGCACGTCTTGTATTAGAAGAAGCGAAACGAAATCCTAAATCTCCATTTCGTACGAATGCAACATTTATTGAACTTGATGCGACAACAGCTCGGTTTGATGAACGTGGTATCGCAGACCCTTTAATTGGTTCGGTGCATGATCCGATTTATCAAGGTGCTGGGGCGATGGGGCAAGCAGGTATCCCGCAACCGAAAAAAGGGGCTGTAACAGATGCACATGGTGGTATTTTGTTTATTGATGAGATTGGCGAGCTCCATCCGATTCAAATGAACAAAATGTTAAAGGTGTTAGAAGATCGAAAAGTATTTTTAGAAAGTGCGTACTATAGTGAAGAAAATACAATGATCCCAACATATATACATGATATTTTCCAAAAAGGCTTACCGGCAGATTTTCGCTTAGTTGGAGCAACGACACGTTCGCCAGAGGAAATTCCTCCTGCTATTCGGTCACGTTGCTTAGAAGTATTTTTCCGTGAATTAGATACGGAAGAAATTCAAAAAGTAGCGAAAAATGCCGCGGAAAAAGTGGAAATGCAAATAGGTGAAAATGGTATTGAGATGATTGGGATGTATGCAAGGAATGGACGAGAAGCGATTAATCTCGTGCAAATCTCTGCGGGTATGGCGATAAATGAAGAACGTTCTTTCATTAAGGATGAAGATATAGAGTGGGTTGTTCACTCAAGTCAGCTTACACCGAAATATGAAAAGCGCATTTATCCGATTCCAAGGATTGGTCTTGTAAATGGTCTTGCTGTATACGGACCAAATACAGGTGCGTTATTAGAAATTGAAGTAACAGCAATTTCGGCGAAAGATAAAGGATCGGTAAATGTTACCGGAATTGTGGAAGAAGAAAGTATTGGTAGTCAAACGAAATCGATTCGTCGTAAAAGTATGGCGAAAGGCTCTGTTGATAATGTATTAACAGTACTTCGTTCTTTAGATGTGTTGCCAGAAGGATACGATATACATATTAATTTTCCAGGTGGTATCCCAATTGATGGCCCTTCTGCAGGAATCGCTATGGCAACAGGTGTATATTCTGCGGTGCATCGCACGTATGTAAATAATGAAGTAGCGATGACAGGTGAAATAAGTATACACGGAGAAGTAAAGCCTATTGGTGGCGTATACGCAAAAATAAAAGCTGCGAAAAAAGCGGGAGCTAAGAAAGTCATTATTCCTGCTGAAAATATGCAACCATTTTTGTATACGATCAAGGGAATTGAAATTATTCCTGTTCGTAAGTTAAAAGAAGTATTTGAGTTAACGTTTATGCAAGAAAATATGCATAGAGAGCTAGATGTACATACTCACGTAGACGAAACAGATGCACAATCTATGTAAAAATAAACAATAATAAAATTTGCCAGACTTCGTTTAAGTTTGTATGCTTAATCGGAGTCTTTTTCTTTTCGTGAGGTAGAAAAACAAGCTATTTACAATTGCGCGGAATCTCAGCAATTGCATCTAGGTGTATTGTAATATAAAATAGTTGAACAGGAGTTTAATTTATTATGGAGGTGCTATGTCTAGTATGAATACGAACGAAAGAATCGTGCCCCTCCTACCATTAAGAGGCGTTCTCGTATATCCAACGATGGTTTTGCATCTTGATGTAGGACGTGATAAATCGATACAAGCACTAGAGCAGGCGGCAATGGATGAAAATATCATCTTTTTAGCAATGCAAAAAGAAATGAATATCGATGATCCGAAAGAAGATGACATATATAGTGTAGGTACAGTGGCGAAAGTGAAGCAAATGTTAAAATTGCCGAACGGTACGCTTCGTGTCCTTGTGGAAGGTTTACATAGAGCAGAAGTAATAGAGTTTATCGAAGAAGAAAATGTAGTACAAGTTTCTATTAAAACGGTAACTGAAGAAGTAGAAGATGATTTAGAAGAGAAAGCTTTTATGCGTACGTTACTGGAGCATTTCGAACAATATATTAAAGTTTCGAAAAAAGTTTCAAATGAAACTTTTGCAACGGTAGCTGATGTGGAAGAACCAGGGAGATTAGCTGATTTAATTGCTTCTCACTTGCCGATTAAAACGAAGCAGAAACAAGAGATTTTAGAGATTGTATCTGTAAAAGAACGATTACAAACACTTATTTCAATTATTCAAGATGAACAAGAGTTACTTAGCCTAGAAAAGAAAATTGGGCAAAAAGTGAAACGTTCCATGGAGCGCACGCAAAAAGAATATTTCTTACGTGAGCAAATGAAGGCGATTCAAACTGAACTTGGCGACAAAGAAGGCAAGGGCGGAGAAGTAGAAGAACTTCGTGAGAAAATTGAACAGTCAGGAATGCCGGAAGAAACAATGAAGGCGGCCCTGAAAGAATTAGATCGTTATGAAAAGTTACCAGCAAGTTCTGCGGAGAGTGGTGTTATTCGCAATTATATTGATTGGTTATTAGCGCTTCCGTGGACAGAGGCAACAGAAGATATAATTGACCTTGCTCATTCGGAAGAGATTTTAAATAACGATCATTACGGTCTTGAAAAAGTGAAAGAGCGTGTACTTGAATATTTAGCTGTACAGAAGTTAACGAATTCATTAAAAGGACCTATCCTTTGTTTAGTAGGCCCTCCTGGGGTCGGCAAAACTTCGTTAGCGCGTTCAATTGCAACATCATTAAATCGTAACTTCGTCCGTGTATCTCTTGGTGGTGTGCGTGATGAATCTGAAATTCGTGGTCACCGTCGTACATATGTTGGAGCAATGCCAGGACGCATTGTTCAAGGTATGAAAAAGGCGAAAACAGTTAATCCAGTCTTCTTATTAGATGAGATTGATAAAATGTCTAACGATTTCCGTGGAGATCCATCAGCGGCATTACTTGAAGTATTAGATCCAGAACAAAACCATAACTTCAGTGATCATTACATTGAAGAACCATATGATCTATCAAAAGTTATGTTTGTAGCAACTGCTAATACACTTTCAAGTATTCCGGGTCCATTACTTGACCGTATGGAAATCATTTCGATTGCTGGCTATACAGAACTTGAAAAAGTACACATTGCTCGTGAGCATTTGTTGCCGAAACAATTAAAAGAACATGGCTTACGAAAAGGTAATTTACAAGTGCGTGATGAAGCGCTTCTTGAGATTATTCGTTATTATACACGTGAGGCTGGTGTTCGTACGCTAGAGCGCCAAATTGCAAAAGTTTGCCGTAAAGTAGCGAAGATTATCGTTACAGCAGAACGTAAACGTATCGTTGTGACAGAGAAAAAGATTGTTGATTTACTTGGTAAACACATATTCCGTTATGGGCAAGCTGAAAAAACAGACCAAGTTGGTATGGCAACAGGTCTAGCTTACACAGCAGCAGGCGGCGATACACTTGCCATTGAAGTTTCTGTAGCGCCAGGAAAAGGGAAACTAATTTTAACAGGGAAACTTGGGGATGTTATGAAAGAATCAGCACAAGCTGCGTTTAGTTATATACGTTCTCGTGCAGAAGAGCTTCAGATCGATCCGAATTTCCATGAGAAAAATGATATTCATATTCACGTTCCAGAAGGAGCAGTTCCAAAAGACGGACCGTCAGCAGGTATTACGATGGCAACGGCACTTATTTCTGCGCTAACAGGTATTCCTGTAAGTAAAGAAGTGGGTATGACAGGTGAAATTACACTTCGTGGTCGTGTATTACCAATTGGTGGTTTAAAAGAAAAAACATTAAGTGCTCACCGCGCAGGCTTAACAAAAATTATTTTGCCAGCAGAAAACGAGAAAGATTTAGATGATATTCCAGAGAGCGTAAAAGAAAACCTTACGTTTGTGCTTGCATCTCATTTAGATGAAGTATTGGAGCACGCATTAGTAGGAGTGAAACAATGAAAGTAACAAAAGCAGATATTGTAATTAGTGCTGTTAAACCAGAACAATATCCAGACAGTGATTTACCAGAAATTGCATTAGCAGGTCGTTCAAATGTGGGGAAGTCTTCCTTTATAAATAAAATTTTAAATCGTAAAAAGTTAGTGCGTATTTCTTCTAAACCAGGAAAAACGCAAACGCTGAACTTTTTCTTAATCAATGAGATGATGCACTTTGTTGACGTTCCAGGTTATGGATATGCGAAAGTATCTAAATCCGAGCGCGCTGCATGGGGGAAAATGATTGAAACGTACTTTACAACGCGTGAGCAATTAGACGCAGCTGTATTAGTAGTTGATTTACGTCACCAACCAACAAGTGATGACGTGATGATGTATGATTTCTTAAAGCATTATGAAATCCCAACAATTATTATTGCGACGAAAGCCGATAAAATTCCAAAAGGGAAATGGCAAAAGCATTTAAAAGTTGTAAAAGAAACGCTTGCTGTTGAAATTGGCGATGAAATTGTTCTATTCTCTTCTGAAACAGGACTTGGAAAAGAAGAAGCGTGGAAAGCAATTCATAAATTTACAAAAACAAAAAACGCGTGACGAATGTCGCGCGTTTTTGTTTTGCTAAATTTTTTAGCGTACGTTTAATGTAACTTCAATATTTCCTCGTGTTGCTTTCGAGTAAGGACATACACCGTGAGCCGCTTCTACAAGTTCTTGTGCTTCGTTATGTGAAACGCCAGCCACATGTACATCAAGTACAGCAGATAGGCCGAAACCACCATCTGTATCTTTTCCGATAGAAACGTGAGCAGTTACTTCTGTACTTTCTACTTTCACACGTTTTGTACGAATGACAAGTTGTAATGCACTATCGAAACAAGCTGCATAACCAGCTGCAAATAGTTGTTCTGGATTTGTTGCTTCTCCGCCTGCACCACCTAGTGCTTTCGGCATTTTTACATCAAGATTTAATATGCCATCATCTGAAACTACTTTCCCATTTCTTCCACCTGTTGCTGTTACTGAAGCAGTATATAATTTATCCATATTTATTCCCCTTTTCCATCATTAATTGTTTTCATTGTGTCAATTAGTTTATTTAGCTGAATTAATAAAGAGCGATATTCTTGCTCTGTAATTCCTAAGTTTGTAGCCATCGTTGTCGGTAATGAACAAGCCTTTTCCTTTAAATCTTTGCCTTGTTCTGTTAATTCAATACAAACTTTTCGCTCGTCTTCTTTGGAACGAACACGTTTTACAAGTTTTAATGATTCCATGCGTTTTAACATAGGTGTTAACGTACCAGAATCTAAAAATAGACGTTCTCCAATTTCTTTTACTGTTAGTCCATCTTGCTCCCATAGTACGAGTAAAGTAATGTACTGGGGATACGTAATACCCATTTCTTCTAAATAAGGTCGATAAAAACGAGTAACCTCTCTAGAGCAGGCGTAAATAGAAAAACAAAGTTGGTTATCTAGATGCAAAGAGTCCTCTGTCATAAATAACTCCCTTCTAATTAAGTTGTGCACAATTTAATTTCGTAAAACCAATATAACGAAAAAGAAATACAATGTCAAATACATTGTATTGAGAAAGTCTTTGTTGCATTTTGGAACAATCATACATATTTTCCTTCATGATGAAAGAAGA
The DNA here is from genome assembly GCF_038008705.1 of Bacillus sp. FSL W8-0770. Classification (NCBI taxonomy): domain Bacteria; kingdom Bacillati; phylum Bacillota; class Bacilli; order Caryophanales; family Bacillaceae; genus Bacillus; species Bacillus sp. FSL W8-0770. Next base: position 4,262,018 of record NZ_JBBOZR010000001.1, on the reverse strand, counting down.
TAGGGAAGATGATGTTATAATTTATATGGAATAGTTTCCATCACTTGATTATGAGGGCTTTTTTTGGTAACGTACAAATAGAGTTATTAATTTATAATCATTATAAAGTAGAAGTTTTTTTATTAGTGTTACTGAATCTCCTTTATTACATACGGAGAATAATTAAAAAATAATCAGTTGTTCACACGATTGTCAGATTCATAAGAGGAAAGTTGTATTATGATAGTAGATAAAGTGATAAAACGGGTGAAGGGGGACATGCTGCGTGCATATTCTTGTTGTTAGTGTAAATTATCGAACAGCCCCTGTAGAATTTCGTGAGAAACTCACATTTCAGGCAGCAGAACTAGAGCGAGCGATGACTACATTACAAAATCAAAAGAGCGTGTTAGAGAATGTCATTGTATCAACTTGTAATCGCACTGAGATTTATGCTGTTGTCGATCAATTACACACGGGACGGTATTATATTAAGAAGTTTTTAGCTGATTGGTTTCAGCTTGAAATAGAAGAAGTCGCGCCATATTTAACTATTTTTGAACAAGATGGTGCAATAGATCATTTATTCCGCGTAACGTGCGGTTTAGATTCTATGGTAGTCGGAGAAACGCAGATTTTAGGTCAAATAAAAGATAGCTTTTTAGAAGCGCAACAAGTTAAAGCAACAGGCACAATTTTTAATGAATTGTTTAAGCAAGTCATTACATTAGCAAAACGTGCCCACTCAGAAACAACAATCGGGGAAAGTGCGATGTCTGTTAGTTATGCTGCTGTTGAGCTTGGAAAGAAAATATTTGGCGAGTTAACAGATTGTCATGTGCTTATTCTTGGTGCTGGTAAAATGGGCGAACTTGCACTGCAAAACTTATATGGAAGTGGTGCTCGTAAAGTAACAGTTATGAATAGGACCCTTTCGAAAGCAGAAGTAATGGCTGAGAAATATATGGGACATGCAAAATCGTTAAGCGAATTACAATGTGCATTATTAGAAGCAGATATTTTAATTAGTTCAACTGGTGCATCTGAGTATGTCATTACGAAAGAGATGATGACAAAGGTGGAGAAAATGCGCTCTGGTCGCCCTTTGTTTATGGTTGACATTGCAGTGCCACGTGATATTGATCCAGCGATTGATGAGCTAGAAGGTTCTTTCTTGTATGATATTGATGATTTACAAGGAGTAGTGGAGGCAAACCGTGCTGAGCGTTTGAAAGAAGCAGAGAAAATTCAATTTATGATTGAAGAGGAAATTGTTCTATTTAAAACGTGGTTAAGTACACTTGGTGTTGTTCCATTAATATCAGCTCTTCGTGATAAGGCACTTGCAATCCAAAGTGAAACGATGGTAAGCCTAGAGCGAAAAATACCAAACCTTAGTGATCGTGAGAAAAAAGTTATTAGTAAGCATACGAAAAGTATTATTAATCAATTATTAAAAGACCCAATTTTAGTAGCGAAAGAAATAGCTGCTGAAGAGGGAGCGAGCGAAAAATTAGCGTTATTTGCGAAGATTTTCGATTTAGAAACGGAAGACGTAGAGAATTGTGCGGAAGAAGTAGAACATAAAAAAGTGTGGACACCATCCGTTCCATCTTTATAATTTGGAAGGATGATCGGATGAGTTTTTTAAATAACAGTATTATTTATCATATTGCAATTATTCTATATGCTTGTAGCATTAGTTTATATTTTATAGATTATTTCCAAAGTAACCGAAAGGCGAACCGATTTGCTTTTTGGTTACTTTCGATTGTATGGGTCCTGCAGTCTATTTTTATGTTACTTAGGGCTACAGATTCAGAAACGAATCCTATTTTAACTTTATTATCAGGGATATATTTTTATGTTTGGTTATTGATTACGATGTCGTTAGTCATTAATCGATTTATGAGAATTGACTTTTTAGTCTTTTTTACAAATGTTGTTGCATTTGGCGTAAGCGCTTTTTCTATTTTTACACCGCTCGGAAAGATGTCGCCAGTACTTGCGGAACAATTAGTTTCAGAACTTGTATACGTGCATGTCGGTATGGCAATTATTTCTTACGCAACGTTTACTGTATCGTTCATTTTTTCTATTATGTACTTATTACAATATCGCCTATTAAAAAAGAAAAAATGGAATGCGAGATTAAGAAGATTAGGGAATTTACCGAAGCTAGAATCTATGTCTTACGGATTAAATTTATTTTCTGTTCCATTTTTCTTACTAGCAATTTTATTGGGATGTATATGGGGATATACAAAATTGGACAATTTCCATTGGTATGATACGAAAGTAATCGGATCTTTTGTCGTTCTATTTGTGTATTGCACAGGTTTATATTTACGAGCGGCAGATGTGTTGCAAGGTAAGAAAATTGTACAGTGGAATATCGGATCGTTTCTCGTAATGCTAGTAAACATTTTTCTATTAAGCAGTTTATCCAATTTCCACTTTTGGTATTTATAATGAGGAGAGAGAATTATGCGCAAAATTATTGTAGGATCACGAAAGAGTAAACTAGCATTAACGCAAACAAACTGGTTTATTGATCAGTTAAAAGCCCTAGGTCTACCATATGAATTTGAAGTGAAAGAAATTGTCACAAAAGGTGATGTTATTTTAGATGTTACTCTTTCAAAAGTAGGCGGCAAAGGCTTGTTTGTAAAAGAGATTGAACACGCGCTACTTACGAAAGAAATCGATATGGCTGTACATAGTATGAAAGATATGCCAGCCGTACTTCCAGAAGGTTTAATGATTGGCTGTACACCAAAGCGTGTTGACCCTCGTGATGCTTTTATCTCAAAAAATGGAGCATCGTTTAAAGAGTTAGCGGAAGGTGCTATTTTAGGTACGAGTAGTTTAAGACGTAGTGCACAGCTACTCGCTGCGAGACCAGATTTACAAGTGAAGTGGATTCGCGGGAATATCGATACACGTTTACGTAAATTAAAAGAAGAAGATTACGATGCGATTATTTTAGCGACAGCTGGATTACAAAGAATGGGCTGGGATGATGAAGTTATTACAGAACATTTAGATGAAACGTTATGTGTACCTGCTGTAGGACAAGGTGCATTAGCGATTGAGTGTCGTGAGGATGATAAGGATTTATTGCAGTTGTTAGCGCATATTAATGATGCGATAACAGAAAGAACAGTGGCGGCGGAGCGAGTATTTCTTCATAAACTTGAAGGTGGATGCCAAGTTCCAATCGCTGGATATGCAACCCTTACAGAAAACGATGCAATCGAATTAACAGCTCTTGTCGGCTCTATGGATGGCTCTGTTTTATTAAAAGAGACAGTAGTGGGTACTGATCCTGAGGAAGTAGGATTAGAGGCCGCGGACCGTTTAATTAAGCAAGGCGCCAAAGAACTCATTCTTGCTGCAAATAAGGAGCAACAATAAATATGAACGCTCTCGCTGGAAAAACGGTATTGATTACACGTGCCCAGCATCAAGCGAAACAAATGAGTGTAGCAGTGAAAGAAAAGAGCGGAATTCCATTGGAAATTCCGCTTTTGCGTATGGAAGGTATGTCTCATAGGCAAATTCAACATATTGAAGAGCAGCTACATTCATACGACTGGGTTATTTTTACGAGCAGAAATGGTGTAGCTTTTTTTCTAGATAGTTTAAAAAAGAAACTACCACTAACCATTAAAATCGCTGCGGTAGGTGTGAAAACAAAATTAGAGTTAGAAAAAAGGGGCTATCAAGTTCATTTTGTTCCGACTTCATTTGTTGCAGAAGCATTTGCAGAAGAGTTTCTAAAAGAATTAAGTGGAAATGAACGTATTTTATTTCCGAAAGGGAATTTAGCAAGAGAGGTAATTCCGGTTGCACTTCGGGAAATTGGTGTTTCTCTAGATGAGCTAACCGTATACGGTACGAAAGTGAATATAGAAAAAAAGCAAGAGCTTATAGCGGCATTGAAGTTAGGGAAAGTAGACATTATTACATTTACGAGCCCTTCAACTGTTACTAGTTTTGTTCGTTTACTTGAGGGTACAAACTGGAGAGAATGGACAAAAAAATGTACAATTGCTTGTATAGGACCTATTACGGAAAAAGAGGCAAGTCTTTATTTTCCGTCTGTTATTGTGCCGAAAGAGTACACTGTAGAAGCATTACTACAATATGTTTGTGAATCTATAAAATGAAAGAATGGGGATAGAAATCTATGAACTCTTTACAATTTAATCGTCATCGTCGTTTAAGACAAAGCGGGGGCATGCGTGCGCTTGTGCGTGAAACGTTTTTACATACGGAAGATTTTATTTACCCTATTTTTGTATTAGAAGGTGAAAATGTTCGTAATGAAGTTCCTTCTATGCCAGGCGTATATCAAATGTCTTTAGATTTATTGCAAGCTGAAATGCAAGAAGTTGTTGATTTAGGTATTCGTTCTGTTATTGTATTTGGTTTACCTGCTGAAAAGGATGAAGTTGGATCATCAGCATATTGTGATCATGGAATTGTACAACGTGCTATTCAGCAAATTAAAGGTGATTTCCCTGAGCTAGTAGTAGTTGCAGACACATGTTTATGTCAATTTACAAGCCATGGTCATTGCGGTGTAATTGAAGATGGTATTATTTTAAATGACGAGTCTCTTGCAGTTCTTGCGAAAACAGCTGTAAGTCAAGCGAAAGCAGGAGCGGACATTATTGCGCCATCAAACATGATGGACGGCTTTGTAACAGCAATTCGCCATGCATTAGACGAAAATGGTTTTGGACACGTGCCAGTTATGTCGTACGCTGTGAAATATTCATCAGCATTTTATGGACCATTCCGTGATGCTGCGCACGGTGCACCGCAATTTGGTGACCGTAAAACATATCAAATGGATCCGGCAAACCGTATGGAAGCATTCCGTGAAGCAGAATCAGATGTAATGGAAGGTGCAGATTTCTTAATCGTAAAACCAGCTCTTTCTTACTTAGATATCGTTCGTGATGTGAAAAACAACTTTAATTTACCAGTTGTCGCTTATAATGTAAGTGGTGAATATTCGATGATTAAAGCGGCAGCGCAAAATGGTTGGATTAATGAAAAAGAAGTTGTTCTTGAAAAATTAATTAGTATGAAACGTGCAGGAGCAGATTTAATTATTACGTATCATGCAAAAGATGCAGCAAGATGGTTACAAGAAGGAGGCGCTAAATAATGAAAAAGTTTGATAAGTCAATTGCAGCGTTTGAAGAGGCGCAAGACTTAATGCCTGGTGGCGTAAATAGCCCGGTTCGTGCCTTTAAGTCTGTTGGGATGAATCCGTTGTTTATGGAGCGTGGAAAAGGCTCTAAAGTATATGATATCGATGGGAATGAATACATCGACTACGTATTATCATGGGGTCCTTTAATTCATGGTCATGCAAATGATCGTGTTGTAGAAGCGTTAAAATCTGTTGCTGAAAGAGGTACAAGCTTCGGTGCACCAACAGAAATTGAAAATAAATTAGCAAAACTTGTTATTGAGCGCGTGCCATCAATTGAGATTGTGCGTATGGTTAACTCTGGAACGGAAGCAACAATGAGTGCACTACGTTTAGCTCGTGGTTATACAGGTCGTAATAAAATCTTGAAATTTATCGGTTGTTACCACGGTCATGGTGATTCGTTATTAATTAAAGCTGGTTCTGGTGTGGCGACTTTAGGTTTACCAGATAGTCCTGGTGTACCAGAAGGTGTAGCGAAAAATACGATTACAGTAGCTTATAACGATTTAGAAAGCGTAAAATACGCGTTTGAACAATTCGGTGATGATATTGCTTGTGTAATTGTAGAACCAGTAGCAGGAAATATGGGGGTTGTTCCTCCGCAGCCTGGATTTTTAGAAGGTCTTCGTGAAGTAACAGAACAAAACGGTGCATTGCTTATTTTTGATGAAGTAATGACAGGGTTCCGAGTAGCTTATAATTGTGGCCAAGGTTATTATGGCGTAACGCCTGATTTAACATGCTTAGGTAAAGTAATCGGTGGTGGTTTACCAGTAGGAGCATACGGTGGTAAAGCGGAAATTATGCGCCAAGTTGCGCCAAGCGGACCAATTTACCAAGCTGGTACTTTATCAGGTAACCCACTTGCAATGGCGGCAGGTTATGAAACGTTAGTGCAGTTAACGCCAGAATCATATGTAGAATTTGAGCGTAAAGCTGAAATGTTAGAAGCTGGATTACGTAAAGCAGCTGAAAAACATGGCATTCCGCACCATATTAACCGTGCAGGCTCTATGATTGGTATTTTCTTTACAGATGAACCCGTTATTAATTACGATGCAGCAAAATCTTCAAACTTAGAATTCTTTGCGGCTTACTATCGTGAAATGGTAGAACAAGGTGTATTCTTACCACCATCTCAATTCGAAGGTTTATTCTTATCGACAGCACATAGTGATGCAGATATTGAAGCGACGATTGCAGCAGCTGAAATTGCAATGTCAAAATTAAAAGCGTAATGTATTAGAGAAAATCGCTCTCCATAAGGGGAGCGATTTTTTTTATTCATAAAGTAAGCTTTCCGCACATAAATCTGTAATGACATATAGTTTGGGAGGGGGAAAAGAAGTGGCTGCAGATCATTCATTACGATTTTCATTAAAAGAATCTGTGTGGTTCCAAAAAGGACAGGAAGTCGAAGAACTTTTGTCAATTTCGTTAGATCCAGACGTTGAGATAGAAGAGCTTGATCATGAAGTAATCGTGAGAGGACAATTAGATTTAACGGGAGAGTATGTTGCACGAAAAGATGATTCGGCGTATTCATTAAGAGAACTATCGCCAGCAAAGTCAATTGATTATGTAGAAACAAGAGAAGATGGGGTTAATGAACTTGTTCATTCCTTTCCACTTGAAATATCAATTCCGAGAAATCGAGTGAAAGTAATTGAAGAGCTATATGTATCAATCGAGGAATTTGATTATGAATTAAAGGAAAATGGTTGCTTACAATTATTAGCGGATATATCTATTACCGGTTTGTGTGATGAAGAGAGAGGCGAGGATGAAGTTGAAGAGGAAGAAACGGTGTATGCTGAGTTAGAAGAAGATTCAGCGCAAGAGGATGAAAATAGACCGGCGCCGCATGTAGAAGAACCGGCATATAAGGAATCAGATGAGTGGGAAGATTACGCATTTGAACCGTTCCAATTAGAGGAAAGAAAAGAGCAGGAATTAGAAGAAGAGAAAATAGAAGAACATGAATTTGTGGAACGTGAAGAGGAGCAAGAAACAACGCCGCAATTTGAACTGTTCGGACGAAAAGATTTCAAGAAAGAAAAAGCGAAAAAGCAGGAAGAACAAGAAGAAGAGTACTCACAGCGAGATGAAAATGCGCTTTATTTAACAAAACTATTTACGAAAGAACCGGAAGAAGAATTTACAAAGTTAAGAATGTATTTCGTGCAAGAAGGAGATACAATTGAATCTATTGCAGACCGTTATGAAACGTCTGTACAAAATTTATACCGTGTTAATCAAACAGAAGATATATTTTTAAATACAGGGCAAATTATTTATATTCCCGTTTCAAGGGTAAAGACGAAATAAGGAAGTGAGTGTTTTCACTCACTTCCTTTCTTAGAGGCTATGTTTTGAATAGAAAGGGTTATTCGTATGGATATTGAGTTGCGAAATCACTATGAACCTATCGTGAGGCAATATAGATTGGATACGCAGCATATGGAAGAGCACGGAAATGTAATGAAAATTTATACGAATCAAGGTCCATATGCACTCAAGAAAATAGAAGGCAGAAAGTTAGAGCGGAATAACTTTCTGCATCATATTCAATATTTGAAGGAGAAAGGTTTTTCAAATTATGTACCTATATATCATGCGACGGATGGAAGTTATATTTTAAGTGACGGGACGTATAATTATTATTTAATGCCTTGGTTAGAACGTGCAGAAGGAAACGGTGAGGACAATGATCAATACCATAAAATGTTTCAGACACTTGGAACGTTGCATCAAAAAACTGTGAAGGAAGAAACGTATACGGAAGAAGATTTAGAAAAACATTATACAAGTATATCCGATCGTTGGGAAAATGATGGTGAGATGTTAGAAGAGTTTCTCGTAGAATCTGAATCAAAATGGTATATGTCCCCGTTTGAATTGCAATATTGTACGTACTATCATCATGTAATGAGAGCGCGTGAATTTGCAACGAAGCAATTAAATGAGTGGAACGATGCGATGAAAGAAAAAGAGAAAACGCGTATTACTTTTGTGCATGGTAATGTGTCACTTAATCATTTTTTATTTGACTATGAGCGGAATGGCTATTTTATTAGTTTAGAAAAATCGAAGTTTGCAACGCCTGTGCAAGATATAGTAGGTTTTTATTCACGGTCTTTAAACACATATCCAATCGCAAGAAGTGATCGGTTTGAATGGTTTCAAATGTATCAAAAAAATTTCCCTTTTACGAAAGAAGAGCAACTACTTATGTTTGCGTATATGACGTATCCATCGCAATTTATTCGGCAAATCCAGTCCTATAAGAAAAGAAGAGATAATCGCAACGAGGAAAATGAACTGCGCGGAGTAAAGAGTTTGCAACAATCGCATTGGCTCGTTAGCAATATAGAATATTTCCTGTCACAATTACAAGCTGCCCAGCAAGGGAACGGATAAAGTAAAGGCATTCCCCGCTGATGATTAGCCTTCACCAATTGGGCGTTTACGGGCAGCAGGGCTCCCATCTAACTTCTTTGATTCAGCTGAGTTTTGAGGTGGAGGTCTTACTGCCCGCAAATAGCGGGGTAAAGAAGATAAGTAGAGGATTCTACTTATCTTCTTTTTTGGCACGAAAAGCTGTAGTTTTAAATTTATCTTGACGAATAAGGTTTCGTTTTTTACACTATTGTATATAATAATTAACAATCATATAAATGCCTTGAAGGGGAAGAGTATAACATGAAACGTCTTCAGAGAGGAGAATCATTAGCTGGGAGATTCTCTAGATAGTTATGTTAGAAGGTAGCCCTGGAGCATCTTTTCTGAACGGAATAGTTCTTATTAGGAAAAGACGGATTTGTCCGTTATCAAATTAAGAGTATAAGCAAATTATGAATTTGTTTGTAAATAAAGGTGGTACCGCGATGTCCCTCGTCCTTTTTGGATGAGGGACATTTTTTATTTTAAGGAGGGAAAATAATGTCAAACACGGAAAAGAATTTACCAACTAAATATGATCATATGTCCGTTGAAGAAGGCCTTTATCAATGGTGGCTTGAAGGCAAATATTTTGAAGCAACAGGAGACGAGAAGAAACAACCGTATACAATTGTAATTCCACCTCCGAACGTAACTGGTAAGTTACACCTAGGTCATGCTTGGGATACAACTCTTCAAGATATTTTAACTCGTACGAAGCGTATGCAAGGATACGATGTGCTATGGCTTCCAGGAATGGACCATGCTGGTATCGCAACACAAGCGAAAGTAGAAGGAAAACTTCGTGAAGAAGGTATTTCACGTTACGATCTTGGCCGTGAAAAATTCCTTGAAAAAGCTTGGGAGTGGAAAGAAGAGTACGCTTCTCACATTCGTCAACAATGGGGAAAAGTTGGTTTAGGACTAGACTATTCTCGTGAACGCTTTACATTAGACAAAGGTTTATCAGATGCGGTTAATAAAGTATTCGTTCAATTATACGAAAAAGGCTTAATTTACCGTGGTGAATATATCATCAACTGGGATCCAGCAACACGCACAGCTCTTTCTGATATTGAAGTAATTCATAAAGAAGTTCAAGGTGCATTCTACCATATGAACTATCCGTTAACAGATGGTTCTGGTCACATTCGTCTTGCGACAACTCGTCCAGAAACGATGCTGGGTGATACAGCAGTAGCAGTTCATCCCGAAGACGATCGTTACAAACATTTAATCGGAAAAACAGTTACACTTCCAATCGTAGGCCGTGAGATTCCGATTATTGCTGATGAGTACGTAGAAAAAGATTTCGGAACGGGCGTTGTAAAAATTACACCAGCTCATGACCCGAATGACTTTGAAGTAGGTAACCGTCATGACTTACCACGCATTTTAGTAATGAACGAAGATGGAACAATGAACGAAAAAGCTGGTAAGTATAACGGTATGGATCGTTTCGAATGCCGTAAAGAATTAGTGAAAGACTTACAAGAAGCTGGCGTATTAGTAGAAATCGAGCCACATATGCATTCAGTAGGTCATAGTGAGCGTAGCGGTGCAGTTGTTGAGCCTTATTTATCAACACAGTGGTTCGTAAAAATGGCTCCACTTGCTGAAAAAGCAGTAGCGCTTCAACAAAAAGAAGAAGAAAAAGTAACGTTCGTACCAGAGCGTTTTGAAAACACATATTTACGCTGGATGGAAAATATTCATGACTGGTGTATTTCTCGTCAATTATGGTGGGGACACCGTATTCCAGCTTGGTACCATAAAGAAACTGGTGAAGTATACGTAGGTACAGAAGCACCAGCAGATATTGAAAACTGGAATCAAGATAATGACGTACTTGATACATGGTTCAGTTCAGCGTTATGGCCATTTTCAACACTTGGTTGGCCAAATGAAGATTCAGCAGACTTCAAACGTTACTATTCAACAGATGCACTAGTAACGGGTTATGATATCATCTTCTTCTGGGTATCTCGTATGATTTTCCAAGGTTTAGAGTTTACAGGAGAGCGTCCATTTAAAGATGTATTAATTCACGGTTTAGTTCGTGATGAGCAAGGTCGTAAAATGAGTAAATCTCTTGGTAACGGTATTGATCCAATGGATGTTATCGAGAAGTACGGTGCAGATGCAATGCGTTTCTTCTTATCAACAGGAAGTGCACCAGGTCAAGATTTACGTTTCAGCATGGAAAAAGTAGAATCTACTTGGAACTTCATTAATAAAATTTGGAACGCATCACGTTTCGTATTAATGAACATGGATGATATGAAGTATGAAGAAATCGATTTAACTGGTGAAAAATCAGTAGCAGATAAGTGGATCTTAACTCGCTTAAACGAAACAATCGAAAGCGTAACACGTAACATGGATAAATATGAGTTCGGTGAAGCTGGTCGTTCATTATACAACTTCATTTGGGACGATTTCTGTGATTGGTATATTGAAATGGCGAAACTTCCACTATACGGTGAAGATGAAGCAGCTAAGAAAACAACTCGTTCTATTTTAGCTTACGTATTAGATCAAACAATGCGTCTATTACACCCATTCATGCCATTCGTAACAGAGAAAATTTGGCAACATTTACCGCATGAAGGCGAGTCTATTACAGTAGCTGCGTGGCCAACAGTTCGCGAAGATTTACAAGATACGGAAGCTGCGGCAGAAATGCACCTTCTAGTTGATATCATTCGCTCTGTTCGTAACATCCGTGCAGAAGTAAATACGCCAATGAGCAAAAAAGTTCAAATGCAAATTAAAGCAAAAGATGAGGCTGTACTTGCTCAACTTACGAAAAACAGCTCTTACATTGAGCGTTTCTGTAACCCAAGCGAATTAACAATTCAAACGGACTTACAAGCGCCAGAAAAAGCAATGACTGCAATCGTATCAGGTGCAGAGTTATTCTTACCGTTAGCTGATCTTATCAATCTTGATGAAGAGAGAGCTCGTCTTGAGAAAGAACTTGAGAAGTTCGATAAAGAAGTAGAACGTGTACAGAAGAAACTTTCTAACCAAGGTTTCGTAGCGAAAGCTCCTGCAGCGGTTATTGAAGGAGAGCGTGCGAAAGAGCAAGATTACCTAGAAAAACGCGAAGCAGTTCGTCAACGTCTAGCAGATCTTGAAAAGTAAAAATGTTTTTAGAGACTCACTATATTGGTGAGTCTCTTTTCTTTGCGTATAATAGAACTATGAAAGTTGTCTTTTGAAAGGGGAAAAACATACGTGATACATACATACGAAGAAGCGATAGGGTGGATCCATAGCCGATTGAAATTTGGAATTAAGCCAGGATTAGAAAGAATGAGATGGATGTTAGAAGAACTTGGAAATCCAGAGCGTCATATAAAATGTGTTCATCTTGCTGGTACAAATGGAAAAGGTTCAACGTTAACATATATGCGTTACATGTTAGAAGGCGCGAAATATAAGGTAGGAACGTTTACCTCTCCTTACATCGAATCATTTAATGAACGCATTAGTGTGAATGGAACACCAATTGCAGACGAAGAGATTACTGAACTTGTAAAGATGGTAAAACCAGTCGTGGAAAAACTAGATGAAACGGATTTAGGGGAAGCGACAGAGTTTGAAATTATTACTGTTATGGCGATTTGCTATTTCGGTAAAGTCAATTTCTGTGATGTTGTTTTATTTGAAACAGGGCTTGGTGGACGTTTTGACTCTACCAATGTCATACACCCTGTTCTCACGATTATTACGAATATCGGTCACGATCATATGCATATTTTAGGAAATACACTAGGGGAAATTGCATATGAAAAGGCAGGGATTATTAAGTCTGGCGTGCCGGTAATTACTGGTGTACAAGATGAAGAAGCTTTGCAAGTCATTCAAAATGTTGCAAAGGAAAATCATGCAAACTTATACGAACTTAGCAAGCATTTTACAGCGTTACATAAACAGTCTAATGAAGATGGGGAACAGTTTGATTTTACTTGTCCTTTTTCCGCATTTGAAGATTTGCAAATCTCAATGAAAGGCATTCATCAAGTAGGAAATGCAGCGTTAGCACTTATGGCAGTAATGTATGTAAAAACATATTTATCATTTTTAATTGAGGAAGAGGAAATAAGAACGGGATTACTGGAAGCATATTGGATTGGGCGCTTTGAAAAGCTACAAAGTAACCCGGATATTATTATAGATGGTGCTCATAATCCAGAAGGTATCGAAAGCCTTGTGAAAACAGTAGAAGCGCATTACAAAGATAAAAATGTAATAGTGTTATTTACTGCCCTTGGTGATAAACAATTACATAACATGGTAGGCCAATTAGAAACCATTGCAGATGAAATTATTTTTACAACATTCGCCTTTGATCGTGCTATTTCTGCTGACAAGCTTGCATCATATTCACAGAAAGAATCAAAATTAGTTTTTGAAAATTGGAAAGAGGCAATTGATACAAAAGTTGAAAAGATAGCAGAAAATGATGTTTTTATCATAACAGGTTCTCTTTATTTCATTTCTGAAGTACGAAAATATATTCGCGAGAAAAACTAGATAGTCTTTGCTATCTAGTTTTTTTGTTCTACAAATGAAGTCAAATGCATACATATAAGATAAATATATAGGGTTATTTGGCGAATTCCTCTGACAAATATCTCGTTTTTTTATGAAATGAATATGATATGATGCGGACAACGATAAGAGGTGAGGTGTGAGTGTATGGACAAGCAATCACGAACGATCTCAGTGAAAGTGAATGGAACAGAAGCGAAGTATGAGGAAAAAAAGAAAGATGAATTTGAATGGATGGTAGTAGAAAGTGAACGACCGAAAAATGTTGTTCCGTTTCAAAAAGCGAAATCAATGTCTGTGGAAAAATACCGAAAGAAGTGGAGTAATACATTAATTGTAATCGTTGCAACTGCAATCATTATCGGTACAGCTTTTGGAATGGGGATGCTTCATTTACTTACTGGACAAGGAACGACAGGAGGAAGTGAAGTGACAGCTTCAAGGCCGACTGGAAATGGAGAATCAAAGGTGGGTGGAACGGCAGAACAAACACCAGCACCGAAAGAAGAAAAACAAAAAGCACAGGCAGGAACGTCATTGGATCCGATGAAATTATTTTTTGTTCAAGGGGGGCTTTATTCTTCTGAAGAAAAGGGACAGGCAGCTCTTGAAGAATGGAAAGGCAATGGGGGCATTGGTGCTTTGAGACCGAGCGGTGATAAGTATGCAATAGTTGTTGGTATTGCTAGCGATGAACAGTCTATAAATCAATTAATGACTAAGTATAAAAATGATGGTGTCTCCGTTTTAAAAAAGAGCTGGGATATAACAGATAAAGCATTGCTGAAAGATGATAAAGAAGTAGGGACATTTTTAACAAAAGTGCAGCCATTATACACTCATTTAGCAAAATATGCTTCTAGCGTACAAGTTGGTGGAAAAAGCAGCCAAAAAGATATAGAAGCAATTGAAAAAGAATGGAAAAAGGTTGAAAAAGAAGGGGAAAGTATGAAACGAGAAGAAGCAAAGAAACTGTATATGTATACGTCGGTAGCTGTACAAACAGTAAAAGATGGGAAGGTGGATAAGGAATCTTTGGCGAAATTAAATCAAGTTATTATTGATGGTTTACTCTCGTATGAAAAAATTGTTTCGTAGAAAGTGAAATGATAGGATAATAAAATGAGTAAGAAAGAAGTACATGTACTTCTTTCTTTTCTTTTGAATTTAGAGCAAAGTGCTTTCTCTATGACGGGAATATAATCGTATGCAATAAAGAAGTTTTATTTTAGTTAGAGAAATTAATATTTCTTTCATTTGTGGGCAAACTATTCCTTTGATACGATTAATATAAATTGTTCTGCTTCATGTGAGAAAGGAAGGAGAAAATATGAGAAAAATAATTTTAGCTTCAGGATCACCTCGGAGGAAGGAATTACTTGAGTTAGCTAGTGTGCCATTTGAAATCGTTGTAAGTGAAGTAGAGGAAACAATTGGTGCATATTCATCGCCTTCTGATATTGTAATGTCGCTTGCCTTGCAAAAAGCATCAGCGGTGGCAGAAAATAATAGTGATCACATTGTGTTAGGTGCAGATACAATTGTTACATATGAGTCGCGTATTCTTGGTAAGCCTTCTAATGAGGATGAGGCGAAAGAGATGTTACAATTACTATCAGGGAAAACACATGAAGTGTATACAGGTGTTGCGATTATAGCAAAAGAAAAAACGGTTACTTTTTATGAGCGTACAGAAGTTACATTTTGGGAGTTAACAGAAGAGGAAATTGATACATACGTCGCGTCGAAAGAACCTCTTGATAAAGCCGGTAGTTATGGGATTCAAGGTAAAGGATCTATTTTCGTTCAAAATATTCAAGGGGACTACTATAGTGTAGTTGGCTTACCGATCGCACGCCTCGTTCGGGAATTAAAACAATTTGATATTGATGTAACCCATGCGTAAAATTGCATGGGGTTTTCTTTGAGAGAACAAATAAAGGGGTGGAGAGATGAACGGTATTCGTGATGTTGTAAGAGAAGAACAGCCACGGGAGCGTTTATTATTAGAAGGTGCTGGAAGTTTATCCAATCGAGAGCTTCTCGCAGTGTTACTCAGAACAGGTTCTAAAGAAGAAACAGTTTTAAAGTTGTCAGATAAAATTTTACACCAATTTGATGGCTTACGTATGTTGAAAGATGCAACATTAGAAGAGCTAATTAGTATACATGGTATTGGGATTTCAAAGGCATCGCAACTTATGGCAGCCTTTGAACTAGGCAGAAGAATGGTACGTTTAGAATATCAAAATAGATATAGTATTCGAAGTCCAGAAGATTGTGCGAAATACATGATGGAAGAAATGCGTTTTTTACAACAAGAGCATTTTGTTTGTTTATATTTAAATACAAAAAATCAAGTTATACATAGGCAAACGATCTTTATTGGAAGCTTAAACACGTCAATTGTACACCCGAGGGAAGTTTTTAAAGAAGCCTTCCGTCGTGCAGCAGCCTCTATCATATGTCTTCATAACCATCCCTCAGGAGATCCCTTAAATGTAGTAACCTAAACTAGAGTACTCTAAGTATTCTAAGTTTAGGTTTTTTTAATTTCGATGCTTTAATGATTGAATATATAAAGGTAATATTTATAGTAGTTAAAGTATTTAAAGGTGGTGGAGGAATGAAAGTTCAGAAAGTAATTGTGGAGGAAAAAACATATCCGTTATACATACTGTTAGATAAAAATTTTGAAGTGGTAGAACCGGTTAAGAGATTTATAAAGTACTTGGATAATACTGGGAAAGCTCCGAATACGATTAAAACATATTGTTATCATCTCAAACTTTTCTACGAATTTATGAGACAAAGCGGAATCCGCTTAGAAGATTTACAATTTGAGGATTTAGCAAATTTTGTAGGATGGCTAAGAAATCCTACAGGGAATTTAAAGGTAGTAGATTTACGACCAAAAAAGGCTAAAAGAGAGGAGACATCGGTAAATTCCATACTTAACGCTGTAACTAGTTTCTTAGAGTATTTAAATCGTACAGAAGATTTTAAAGCTATAGATATGTCTAAAGAGGCAAGGGGAAGAAACTTTAAGGGATTTCTTCATCATATTACTAAAGGTAAATCCTATAATAAAAATATTTTAAAGCTTAGGATAAAAAGGAAACTTGTACAAGTATTAGAACATGAACAAGTCAAAGCGATAATTGATGCATGTCATACCAAAAGAGATAGGTTACTTATTATGCTAATGTATGAAGGGGGACTTAGGATAGGAGAAGTATTATCCCTTCGTATTGAAGATATTTCTACATGGGATAACCAGATTAACATTAGACCAAGAGATCACAATGAAAATGGAGCTTATATTAAATTAAAAAAAGAACGAACTATCGATGTAAGTAAGGAAGTAATGGCTTTATATATCGATTATTTAGTGCATGAATATGGGGAAGGTTTAGAGCATGATTATATATTTATCAATCTTAAAGATTCTTATTTCGGGCACCCTCTAAAATATCAAAGTGTGTTAGACCTTATAAGAAGATTGGTAAAGCGGACAGGGATTACCTTCACCGCTCATATGTTACGTCATACACATGCTACAGAGCTTATTAGAAGTGGATGGGACGTTGCATACGTACAAAAAAGATTAGGGCATGCCCATGTACAAACAACGCTTGATACGTATATCCATCTTTCTAATCAAGATATGAAAAATGAATATAACAAGTATCTTCAAGGGAGAGAAACATGACAATGAAATTTCCAAGTGTACCAACTAATCGAAAGCTTATTACTAGTACACAGATTAATAAAAAAATAACTAATATGACAAGTGTTTTAAAGGGATTTTGGGCAGCAGATAGATGGGATATAAGAATTTGTCCACATCCTAGTGCAGTTGAGTTAAGTAAGAATTCATCAGTAAGAATTCGTTGGGTAAATTTCGATAAGGTGGAAAATATCTGGTTGAAAACAGAATTAAAATATTTTTATTACCTTCACTTGAATAATGGAGTTTGGAATGCACAATCCGTTTGGATTAGAAAGGGAACTGTGATAAGTCGAATGATGGGATTTTTAAATTTAAAATATCCTAAGATTACATCGATAACTGAAGTGCCTATAAAAAAAGCTTTGACAGAATACCGAACCTACTTAGCGGAACAAAAAGTAAAAACTACGACTACTAATTACAAACTTGATGCAAATCAGCAGAAAGTTGCTGTACAAGGGAATTCCTATTATGTTACTCATCTTAAGCAGTTTATGGAATTTTATGAGGACTTCTATTTTGATGGGGAAGAATGGGAAAAAGATGTTTGGAATCGAAGAAAGCTATCATTACCAGAAGATAAGGTAAATCCAACATCCTACGAATATACAATTAACTTTAAGGGGTTTGAAAATAATTATTTTAAAGAAATAGTTAAGCGATATTGTAAACTAATGTTAAATACAGCCAGCTTTTCTCACGTAGTAGATGTAGCTTCAAAATTAAAAGAGTTTTTTAATTTCGTGAACAAAAATTGTGAAGGGATACGAAGGATTCATCAATTAACTAGAAATGAAATTGAGCAATATTTAAATTATATTAATTTAAAAGGTTTAAAACCTAGTACAGTAACTGGAAGAATATCTGCTTTAGACGTTTTTTTTACTACAATTCAAAGGTATGACTGGAAGGATAAAACCTCCAAAATTCTTATTTTTCAAGAAGATTATCCTAAAGTGCCGAAGGCATTACCACGTTATATTGATGAACATATACTCGAACAATTAAATAGGAAATTAGATAAATTGGAACCTTATATTGCTACAATGGTCATGGTACTTCAAGAATGCGGAATGCGTATCAGTGAACTTTGTACATTGAAAAAAGGGAGCATCATAACCGATAAAGAAGGTGATTGCTTTTTAAAGTATTATCAGTGGAAAATGAAGAAAGAGCATATCATTCCTATTTCTAAAGAAATTGCTGCATTGATATTAGTTCAAGAGCAAAGAGTAGTTGATGAAGTGGATGATGGATGTGTATATGTATTTCCCCGAAAAGATGGATCACCATTGAAGCAAGATACCTTTAGGGTCAAATTAAATAGATTAGCTTATGAAGAAAATATAACGGACAGCAAAGGAGAAATCTTTCGATTTCATGCTCATGCCTTTCGACATACAGTTGGCACTAGAATGATAAATAACGGGGTGCCACAGCATATTGTCCAGAAGTTCTTAGGTCACGAATCACCAGAAATGACGGCAAGATATGCACATATTTTTGATGAAACACTAAAGAGAGAATTTACAAAATTCAAAGAAACTTTGGTGACGAGTAACGGTAGTATTCTGGATCTAGGTGAGGAAAATACTGAAGCTGACAATACAGATCTTCAATGGTTTAAAAAGAATATCAATGCACAAGCGCTTCCTAATGGTTACTGTCGTTTACCAGTAATTGCTGGACCTTGTCCTCACGCAAATGCTTGTTTAGATTGTACGAATTTCTGTACAAGTAAACAATTTCTAAATGAACATGAAGAGCACTTAAACCGAACTAAAGAAATACTAAATAGGGCTAAGCAGAACCAATGGCAACGCCAGGTTGAAACTAATGAACGTGTTAAAATTAGATTAGAGCAGATTATTCATTCGTTAAAGGAGACGAATTAAGATGACTAGAAAGAGTAACACAACTGCTATAATTCAACTATCAAAAGAAAAATCGGAGAAAACAAGAAGTAGAGTTGAAAAGACAATATCAGAGATGGCATTGAAAAAAGAGAGAATTAATTTTAATTCCGTTGCACACAAAGCAAATGTTTCAAAGTCATGGCTTTACAAGCAAAAAGACATTAGAACTAGGGTGGAGACATTAAGAGGGATGCAAATAAAAGAGGTGGTTCCTCGTAAATCTAGTAAAAGTCCCCGTTCAGAGGATGTATTAATAAAGACCTTAAAAAGCCGCATAAAGGCGCTAGAAGAAGAGAATAAATGTTTAAAGAATCAGGTTCAAAAATTATATGGTAAGCTGTTTTAGCGGTTTTGTGTTTCTTATAATTAAGAGTGTATTCAAATTACCATGTTCTTGCTATAGGTATGTATTAAAATAAAAATAAAAATTAGAATTTATGAGATTGTTTTTCGACAATCGGGCCATTTGATGTAGGATGGACCTGTTTACCAATAAATAGGGGGGATTCGTTTAATAATATATAATAAAAGTAAGAATAATGAGAAATAAAATATTGTAATTTAATAGGAGAGAGAAATGAAAAGAACAATTACCATTTCAGGTCTTAATCATACAGATCCAATTTCTAAGCAGGATGAACATCATAGCGATACAATCAATATTGAAGATGAAGAAGTCATCGCTTGGGACAACTTGACCCTTTTTAATGATTTGCCGAAAAAACATGGAGTGTACATGATATATGATCATACTAACACTGTTATTTATGTAGGAAAAAGTTGGGATAAAAACGGATTTAATGGTCGTTTTTATAGCCATATGACTGATTCCGATGGTTACTTCCCTTATTGGCAATATACAGCTAAAAATATAAGATTTTATTATATAAATAAAAGGTTAGAGATGTTAACATTAGAACGCTTGAAAATCCAACAACATGAACCATCATTTAATAAAGAAGATGTGGGTTCAGCCCCATCAGATGGCCAAAGAAAGAAGATAAAGAAAGAACTTCAAGGGCAGCTCGATGTTATAAAAGACATGTTTTATGATGAGCTTCCAGTGAGTGACAAATATCTAAAATTACTTATGGTTACTGCTGGTTTCCACAAAATAGAAGAGTGGATACTTGAAGAAGCTTCTAATCCCAGATACTTAGAAAAACAGTTTTATGAGATAGATAAACCACTTAAAGCAACTAAAAAACTTCAAACAACATCAAAAGAATACAGTCGTGGATTATACGAATTTATTAGTGATTAACCAACAATATAATCACAAGAATACAAAAAGAAAAACCTAAGAATAGAATACATAGTGTCGTTGAGTGTGCGATCGATTATGAGATAATAAGATTGTATAAAAAGAATTAATTGAATTAGATTCCCCTTCAAGTCAATAATCATTCGGGAACTAAAAGGCTATGGTAGTTAAAAAGCTTATTGCCGCAATCATAATTATTATCTTGATTTTCCTCAATCGCGCGTTATTTTTTGAATAAATCTTAGATTTTTAAATTACTTTATTGTTATGTGTTTGAATACAGTGAAGTATCTTATATTAAAAATTAAACAACTATATTTTAACCGTTAGACATGTGAAAAAAGTAATTGATCATATGGCTAAGTTATTAATTGGAAATTTAATGTATTTAGAAGAGGTGATAAGAATTGAGTATTAAAGGTGTTGATAAGCTGTTTAAAGAAAAATTAACAATGTACCCTCATTTAAAAGTAATCAGAGATAATCTATGGTCTAAAGATGGCAAAAGTCGTGTTTCAGTAATGGTTGGCGCAGGTTTTAGTTTGAATGCAACTAAGATAGAGGACAATTTTTCTGGAATGGCTTTATGGAATGACTTAAAATGCATGCTGACAAAAAATTTGAATCATCATCTAGATATAGAATACAAGGATGTTTTAGAAATTGGACAATTATATGAAGAAGAATATGGAAGAGCAAGTTTAGATGAAATATTAAAAGAAGCTATACCGGATGAAAATTATGAATCTGACTTATTACATCATAAATTATTAAATCTTCCTTGGGCAGATATATATACTACCAATTATGATACTTTGTTAGAACGTACTAAAAGAAATATATATGAACGCAATTATCAAGTTATTTACGGAATCCATGATATACCTAATTCAACATCGCCTAGAATTGTAAAATTACATGGTAGTTTCCCATCTAATAGACCATTTATATTTACTCAAAATGATTATGACAGATATCCAGAACAATTTAGTCCATTTGTCAATATGGTTCAACAATCTATTATGGAAACTACCTTTGTTTTATTGGGCTTCTCAGGGGATGATCCAAATTTTGAAAGGTGGACTACTTGGGTTAAAGAAAATTTAGGTGAGCAGATGCCTAAAATATATATGATTGGTTATGGTCAAAAAAACAGACTAGGATACTTGAAATCTAAAGGGATTACATTAATTGATTTTGAAGAAATATATTCATCTAAAGAAAGACCTTATCAAGAAATGTTTACAGACCTATTTTCTTTTCTTTCTTATGAAGATAGAAAAGAAAAGACTAAATGGCCTTTTAAAAAATACTCAAAATGGAATTTGAGCCTAGAAGATTTAAAAGATAATAGAGAAAGCTTTCCAGGTTGGATAATAATGCCTAACGATATAAGGCGTTCTAATGCTGAAAGCATTAGATTTCTTTTTAATAGAAAAATAAATGATATAAAATCTTTAAAAAACAAAACTGATCTCGAGTTTATAAATGAGATTATATGGTGTTATGAACATTTTCATATTCCTTTAGATGTCCAAACGCATCTGAGACTGAAAGGATTAGTTGATGAAATAAGTGGGGATCTTAACAAAAACAGCAACGATATTTTGTTATTGTTATTAAAAGAAGCACGGTTAGATTGTAATAAAGAAGAATTTTATAAATATAAGGACTTGCTAGAAAAAACAGGCTTAAACAAATTACAATATCATAAAATAACTTTTGAAGAAATACTGTTTGATTTAGCTTTCAATAATATCGACAAAGTTAAAAGGAAATTACATATATGGCAGGTTGGGGAAAAGGAAATCGAATGGGGTATAAAAAAAGCTGCTATACTTATAAAAATAATGAGCAGAGCAGAAGCAAAAGAAATTCTTAAAGGATACTTGCAAACTATCAGAAGTTTATTAGCGATACAGATTGATGAATATAGATTGCTTTCTTTGGAAAGTATTGCATTAAATCTTTTGAGAGAAATTAATAATGAGAAAGACTACGGTTATGATAGACTTAGAAGTTTAAATTTGAAAAATTGTAACGCCAATAAAGAATACGAAAATACGCTAATATCAGTAAAAAAATATGAATATGAATTAGGCACTAAAGAAAACCCTGGTTTTGACCCAGGCGAAGGTAAGATTTCTTCGAAAATGGGAGATTATTTTAAGCGAGAACTTTTAGATTCATTTGCTGTTTTACAAATTGAAGAATTATTTAATCTTACTATGAATGATAAATCACAATATGAGTTAGCCTTAAAAAATTTAGAAATTCAATATCCATTATATTCTCAGATTAAGCGAATCCACTATTTATCTGTTAAAGAAATTGATGAATTCTTTTCAAGAGAATTTGTTTATAAGTTAGATGATTATAATTTAGAAATTTTATTGGAAATGTTAAGAGACACTATGGAAAAGGAATCAAAATCAATTATCAACAGAGATGTAGCGATAGAAATAATTTCACGTATTTATTTTGCTTTACCTCAAGAAGTAAAACTAGAATTAGATTCAAAAATTATTTGTTTTATGAACAACATAGATAATCTTAAAGCTGATATAAAAAAAGTTTTAATAAAATTAATTAAAAGAATGGTATTTGATAAAAACAGGGATGAAAAAAAAGTTTTTTGTGAAAAATTAATTGAATTAAATATTTTTAGTCAATGGGAACAAGATGAAAGTCTATACGGGCGTGAATTTTTTGAGCCAATCCTATGTATTTTTTCTAAAATAGAAGATATTGGTGTTTTGTCAGTTTCTGAAGATAAAATTTCAGAAATGCTTAGTTATTTAAAAGAAGATGGCGATCAAAGTTTAAAAGAATCTGCATTGATAAGATTAGCTTTTCTTGCTCAAAGAAATAGTCTTTCTAAAGTAAATAAGGAAGAATTTATTAAAGCTCTAAAAAGGTTAGAATTAGAAGGAAAAAGAGAACAAGGAATAAGTGATTTTATATTCAGTGTTGTGTTTGATAAAATAATTAATTCAAGTCATGAAATTAGCAATGAGGGAATAGAACTATTTTTAGGTAAGGATATTCCTAAATTTTACAACTACGATGAAACGCTTAAAGGTATGGCGTATTCTGATAATAGAAAAGTGCTCAATTATTTTAATGAAATGTACGGAGCATTTCCTGATTATATTGAAAAGAGAACAAAAAAGATACCTGGAAATGACTGTTATAAAACATGGCTTAATAAATTTTATAAGTGGTGGGATCATCAAGAAGATGGTTTATTACGTGATAGAAAAGACAGAATAGGACTTTTACCATTGCGAGATTATTTAGAAATAGTGGTTGTTCGTTTGAAAAATAACATATTGTCAGTTGCTCCCTTAGAGGTTTTTGATGATAAAGATATTGAAAAGTTAAAGTTAATTTTTAAGAAGATAGATGAAAAAAGACCAGATTTATCTTTCTACTTAGTTCCAAGTTTTACACGTTTAAAAATATCTAATCAATACTCCTTTAGAACTATATTAGATAATTTAAAATCAAAAGAAAGTTCTAAAGTAAATAAGGCACTTCATTGTGTACATGAATATTTAGCTTTTATAGACAATAAAGAGATAGAATTAGATAGTAAGGTTTTGAAACAAGAATTATTTAATATGTTATATTACTGTACGGATGATATTCTTAAAAGTACTGTGGATACTCTAACACATTGTATTAAAGGTGTCCCTACTATTTTTAATGAAGATGACTATACTTTATTATTAGAGTTCCTTAATAAATTTTTGATACTTATCAAAGATAAAATAATTAATATTTCATCGTTAAAAGATTTTGAATTGTTATCATCTGTTTCAGGATTAGTAGCTTATTTATTTCAGAATGCAGAGATGAAAATAAAGAGGGACTTAGGAGAATGGGCTGAGTATATTAAGTGGCACCGTTTACCAGAAGTAAGAAAATACAGTGATTTAATGCAGTAAAATAAATTGGTTGTGATTAAACTTTATTGTAAAGCTAAAGTTGAACAGAAAGTAAAAGAAATTCGTTTAAGTATTAATATCAGAACGGAAATGAACAAGTGTTGAAATATATATGTATAATGCACCTAAACCTCAGAAACAAGAGTTTCTGAGGTTTTTATTTTAAGCAATTATTTCGTTTTAAATGTTAGAGGTTGTAAAACATTGAATTGATATTATGTAATATTTTAAAAGAAAACAATAATTGAAGAATAACTATGTTTTTAAAACAGCTTTAATAAACATTTAACAAAGTGATTAATATATTTTGTCTTGGAATAAAGTTCGATAATTTTAAATAAAGATTGATAATTTATAGTAAAGTTTGATAATTTTAAATAAAGATAGTGGAAATGTTTTCTAGGTTTCAAAAGAAAAAGATAAAAGAGGATTGATTATTAATATGTCTATTGAAGAGGTTTTGTTAAATAAAGTTTTAGACGCGAGCTCTAATACAATTTGGGATGAATTGAAAAAGATAAGAGAGTCTTCAGAAAAAGATAAAAAGACTATTAGGCGTAGATGGATATGGGAATTAATTCAAAATGCATCAGATTGTACACCTAAAGGTAAAAAAATAGATATAAAAATCGATTATTCTAATAATCAAATTATATTTAGTCATAATGGAGTGCCATTTTCATTTGAAAATCTATTAGATTTAATCACTCAAATCTCCTCTAAACAGAGTTCAGAAGAAAAGAAAACAGGCAAATTTGGAACGGGTTTTATGTCAACTCATTTATTATCTGAAATTGTAAAGATTGAAGGGTCGTTTATTCAAAAAGATAGTAAGTACACAAAATTAGAGTTCACTGTTGATAGATCTGGAACTGATTATGGCGATATTAAGAATAAAACAAAAGTTATGTTAGAACAATTAGACCTTTTACGAAAAAATCAAGAGGAACTACAAGAAAAATATGAGAATACAAAATTCATTTATTCAATAGAGGATGATGACATAAGAGAGGCTGTAGAGAAAGGGATAGTGGATTTAAAAGAGACTATTCCTTATGTGTTAACTTTCAATGAGAATATCAACTCTATTACATATAATGGTGATTGTTACAAGAAGGGAAATGAAATAACCTCTACTAAAAATGACAAGCTAAAAATTGTCCAAATTAACGCTTCTGGTAGTAGTCAAGAGTTGCTAATATTAAATGAGAATAATGTAACTATTGGCTGTACTATTGAGTATAAAAACGATAAGTTATATTTCTTACCAATTTCCAGTACTATGCCGAAAGTTTTCTGTGAATTCCCCCTATTAGGAACTGAAGAATTTAGTTTTCCTATAGTGGTTAATTCAAATTTATTTGAAGTGGAAAGAGATAGAAATGCTATTAGAGATAGCAATCCAGTAAATAATGAATTAATAAGGGTAGCTGTCTCATTATACAAGAAATTAATAGATTTTTGTTCAGAAAGCGAAATGACAAGTGATGAATATAATATTTGTATTTTAAAACCCTCCAATTCTTCAAGCATCCAAGCTTATAGTTATAAAGAAATTAAAGAATATATTGAGAAGAGTGCAATTGTTCCTATTAATAATCAATTGGGAGGTTTAAAGCGATTAGCATTTAAAGACAATACCGGTACTGTGAGAATAGGTATACCAAAAACAAAAAAAGGCATACATAAGGACCTACTTTGGGATATTTTATCTAATTATAACGGGTTACCGATACCAACTAAAGATACTTATTTAGGTTGGGCTGCAGTTTTTCAAGAGAATGTTGGATTTTCATGGATAAACGATATTTTTAAAGATTCAAGCATTGATAAATTAGTAGTTTGGTTGAAAGATAAAAATGCATATGCAGATTGGTTAAATTCATTTTATTCTCTTTGGATTAGGGATGAAGGTGTTGAGGAAGTTATAGAATCGGCACTTGTACCAAATCAAATTAATGAATTTGTAAAATTCGATAATATTTATCTTGATAAAAATATAGATAATGAACTCAAAGAGATCTTAACATTATTGGGTGGGAAAATTAAAGAACAGCTATTAAGCCAAGATATTATTTCATTTGAAGACTATTTTGAAAAACAACCAACTAAAATTAAGACTAATGAAATATGCTCTGATCAAATTGATATTAAAGTATCACACCTTTTAAGTAAGGAAGCTATTGACAGAGTAGAAAGGAAAGAATCTACTCAAAAAATATTTAATAGATTAACTAATTGGTTTCTATCACATCCAGAAAAATCAAAAGAGTGGTTTGAAAATTTATATTCAAAGAGAATGATGTTATCATCTCCAGAAGAAAATTTAAGAAGATATAAAATAGCAGAAAAAATAGAAGAAAATAATATTAAGTATGAAGAATTAGACGAGATTATTAATAACCGAGATAAGGTAATGGAGATTATTAATAACTCCGATTTGAGTAAAGAAGATATCATCAACCAATTAAAACATGTTGTTAACTCATCCGAAGAAATGAAAAACTATGTTGATAATTTACTATGCAGAAGTATAGAAAATGTTTTTAAGTATTTAAGTAGTAGTAAAGATTATACACTTCCAGCAACTTTAGAAGAATGGAGGAATGAAAAGTATTCTGATACGGTATTTCCAGCTAAGTATAAGGGGAATGACATTAGAATCATTATTCGTCCAAGTGATTATCAAAAAATAATATTTTATTATGATGAAGAATTAGAGGCTTTAGATGACTACGCCTATCAATTGTGGACAGATAATGGAGAAAAACAAGGGATGGTCACTTTAGGCGATTTGCTTAAAACAACAGGTATATCTAAAATCCCATTAACCAAGATATAAGCGAGGTAATTTCTAGTGTTTAGAACAATTAAAGACATTGAAAATGCAATAAGTAAAAATAGTAGAGAGAATATAACATATATACATCCAATTGCGAGTCATAAAGAGATAGCGAAATTTATTGCGGCATATTCGAACTGTAATGGTGGAGATATCATTTTAGGTATAAAGGATGATGGTATAACACTAAGCATTAAAAAATTCGCTTTTAAACTTAATATAGGTGATATTCTAGATTTATTAGATGGTTCAGTGAAAATAGAATGTAGCCGCTTTACATTTAGAGGTAATAATCTCTTTCACATTTCTATTGATAAATCAGATGAGTTAGTAAAAGTAAATAATATACCTTATAAAATTAATGAAGATGGGGATGTAGAAGAAATGACAATAAAAAAGGTCTTTATTTCATATACACATAAAGATAGTGACTTAGTGGATATTCTAGAAGAAGAATTAAAACAATATGAAAATATAAAAATAACTCGTGATATAAAAGTTACAACATACAGAGATAGTTTGGACGAATTTATGAAGACTATTAGGGAACATGATTTTGTGATTTCAGTAGTGAGTAGTGCATATATCAAATCGTTAAATTGTATGTATGAAGTTATGAACTTAATGAAAGATAAAGATTATCAAGAAAAGCTATTTTTTATTATTGTTAGTAAAGATGATGTGAATTATTATAATGAAAAAAATAGATATGATGGCTTTGAAGCAAAAATTTATGATGTTATGGATAGATTAAAATATATTACTCATTGGAGAGATAAAAAAGCAGAATTAGAGCAAAGTATTAATGAAGCCGCACTTTCTCCAGATTTAATGGCCAATCTAGCAGTTGATATGCGAAAGTTAAATTCTGTAATACCTTCAATGGATGATTTCATTATGTTGTTGAGCGATAAAGTAGGCAGATCATTTAAAGACATGTATGAGGATGATTTTAAAGAAATAGTAGATACAATTAAGGGGTAATTATAATATAGCTCCCATGTATCTATGTGAGGTGATTTTAGGATATTCTATTCTAAAAAATGTTCAATCTCTTTTAGAAAACTTCACTCAACAATAAAATTAAACCCACAAATTTTGATTAAACTTTGTTCGAAATTTGTGGGTCTTTTCTCTTGAAAAATCAACACTTGTAGCTGTCCATTCAAGTTAGATTATTATTTGTTCATATTACTTCGAATATATGTATTCAAAGTGAAAAGATTGATTTTAATGAGTTATGAAAAGAATACTATTGATAAGACCCAACGCCGAGCCGTGAAGATATTGAAGTAACCAAACGCTTAGTAGAATGCGGCCAGATTATCGGAATTGAAGTGCTTGATCATATTATAATAGGTGACCATAAATTCGTGAGTTTAAAGGAAAAAGGTCATATTTAAGACTATGCTTTTTACTTATTTTGTTTTATAATGTGATTTATGAGTTTTTTGTAGAAATTTATCTACAAAAAGGATAAAGATATAAAAAACGTACTGTTTTTATAATATAAATTAAGAAAAAATGAGTCCGTGAAAACAAGAAAGGAAGATAAATAATATGTTTGGATTTGGTGGATTTACTCGCGATCTTGGAATAGACTTAGGAACTGCGAACACGCTTGTATATGTAAAAGGAAAAGGTGTAGTTTTACGTGAACCTTCAGTAGTGGCGTTACAAACTGATACGAAACAAATCGTTGCTGTAGGTAGCGACGCAAAACAAATGATTGGTCGTACACCAGGGAACGTTGTGGCACTTCGCCCGATGAAAGACGGTGTAATTGCTGATTACGAAACAACTGCAACAATGATGAAATATTACATTCAACAAGCTCAAAAATCAAACGGTTTCTTCTCACGTAAGCCGTATGTAATGGTATGTGTACCATCTGGTATTACAGCTGTAGAAAGACGTGCAGTAATCGATGCGACTCGTCAAGCGGGTGCTCGTGATGCTTATCCTATCGAAGAGCCATTTGCAGCAGCAATTGGTGCAAACTTACCTGTTTGGGAACCAACTGGTAGTATGGTTGTTGATATCGGTGGTGGTACAACAGAAGTTGCAATTATTTCTCTAGGTGGTATTGTAACAAGCCAGTCAGTCCGTGTTGCTGGTGATGATATGGACGATTCAATCATTCAGTACATTAAGAAAAGCTATAACTTAATGATCGGTGAAAGAACAGCTGAAGCATTAAAATTAGAAATTGGTTCTGCAGGCGAGCCCGAAGGTATCGAGCCTATGGAAATTCGCGGTCGTGATTTAGTAAGTGGTTTACCAAAAACAGTACTAATTCAGCCAGAAGAAATTGCAGATGCATTAAAAGATACAGTAGATGCGATTGTAGAATCAGTTAAAAATACGTTAGAAAAAACTCCACCTGAATTAGCGGCTGATATTATGGACCGCGGTATCGTATTAACAGGTGGCGGGGCATTACTACGTAATTTAGATAAAGTAATTAGTGAAGAAACGAAAATGCCAGTTCTTGTTGCAGAAGATCCATTAGATTGCGTAGCAATTGGAACAGGTAAAGCATTAGACAATATCGATCTTTTCAAAACTGCTGCTCGATAATATTGCAAAATAAAAATCAGTGAAATTAAGAGGGTGTGAACGTGCCACAGTTTTTCTTAAACAAAAGATTAATTGTTTTGTTGGTTAGTATTATTCTTCTCGTGGCATTGATTGGAATCTCATTGAAAGAACGGAACAGTTTAACATGGCCAGAGCAGTTTGTTAAAGATACTGTCGGTGTTGTAGAACGTGTATTCCAAAAGCCAGCGAAATACGTAGCTGGATTCTTCGAAAATGTAGAGGATGTAAAGCGCACGTATGAAGAGAATAAAGAATTAAAAGCAAAATTAGATAATTATGCAGGTCTATCAGGGAAAGTAAAACAATTAGAAGATGATAACAAGAAGCTACAAGAGCTAACTGGTAAAAAAGAGTTAAATAGCGGGTATACTGAAATTCCAGCTACTGTTGTTTCTCGTAATCCAGATAAATGGTACGATTTAATTGGAATTGATAAAGGGGCACAGCAAGGAATTAAAAAAGATATGGCTGTAGTAACTTCACAAGGGTTAGTTGGAAGAGTGAAAAGTGTATCTCAGTTTACATCATCAGTAGAATTACTAAGTTCTATGAGCCGAACAAATCGCGTTTCTGCTATTGTACAAGGGCAAGAGAAAATCTTTGGATTGATTGAAGGTTATGACAAAGAAAAGCAATTACTTCTTTTCACAAAGATTGGCTCTGATGCACCGGTAGAGAAAGATCAACTAGTTGTAACATCTGGACTGGGTGATATTTTCCCGAAAGGTCTTGTAATTGGAAAAATCGTTGAAGTTCAGCCGGATGCATATGGCTTAACAAAAACAGCTTATGTAAAACCTGCCGCTGATTTAAATGACGTAGAGCATATTACGGTTGCTAAACGTGCAACACCTTCAGCGCCATTAGAATAGGAGGAGAAGAAGAGATGATGAAGATATTAAAAAGAGCAGCTCTTCCTCTTTTGCTCCTTTTTGTGTTTCTATTTGAAAATATGTTTGCTACTGTTGTTCCAACGGATGTGTTTTGGAAAGACAGCATAGCAGCACCGCATTTCTTTATAATCGTATTATGTTTTATTACAGTGTATTATAGTCCGGTCCAAGGGATTTATTACGGACTATTATTTGGCTTCTTATTTGATACCGTATACACAGAACTTGTCGGGATATATATTTTTGCTTATCCGATTTTAGCTTATTTAGTATATAGTGTGATGAAAGTACTACAATTGAATTTATTTATTGTTGTTTCTATCATATTAGCTAGTGTTGTAGCACTAGAGTATTATGTGTATGGATTCTTAACTTTATTAGGACGTACTCATATGCCAGCGTATGTCTTTTTCACAGATCGTCTCCTTTCTACTTTATTGTTAAATGCTATTTTCTTATTGATAGTTTGTTTCCCACTGAGACGATATATAGTGCGTCTTTCAAAAGCGATGGAAGAAAAAGAAAAAAGGATTTTCTAATTTTATGTCGAATTGAATCGGTGGGGTGAACTTTAGTGGAAGAAAAAAAGCAACAAAATGTAACGATAAAAGGGACAAAAGATGGGATAACGCTTCATTTAGATGATTGTTGTTCATTCTCAGAATTATTGGTGGAATTAGACGAAAAACTTTCTACACATTACTACGATGGTGATGGACGCTCTCTAATTGAAGTGCATGTGAAAGTAGGAAATCGTTATTTAACAGAAGTCCAACAAGAAGAGATTCGTACGTTAATTCGTAATAAAAAGAATCTTGTTGTGGATTCAATTGAAAGTGATGTTATCACTAAAGCAGAAGCAATAGCTTGGAAAGAAGAAACAGAAATTGTCCCTATTTCCAAAATTGTTCGCTCTGGACAAGTTTTACATGTAAAAGGAAATTTGTTGTTAATTGGAGATGTTAATCCAGGCGGAACGGTTATCGCTGGGGGGAATATTTTTGTCGTAGGATCATTAAGAGGAATTGCACATGCTGGGTATTATGGGGATTCGGATGCTGTAATCGCTGCATCTGTTATGAACCCGATGCAACTTCGAATTAGTGATGTGGCAATGCGGGCTCCGGAAGAGAAAGAAGACGGAGCGGAGGCGGCAGAATGTGCGTATATTAATGAGAACAATCACATTGTTGTCGATCGCCTGCAACTTCTCACTCATCTTAGACCTAATTTAACAAAGTTAGAAAGGGGAATTGTATAGCTGTGGGAGAGGCAATAGTAATTACATCTGGAAAAGGCGGAGTAGGTAAAACTACTACATCTGCGAACATTGGTACGGCCCTAGCGTTATCTGGAAAGAAAGTGTGCTTAATTGACACAGATATCGGTCTTCGAAATTTAGACGTAGTAATGGGGCTGGAAAATCGTATTGTATTTGATCTTGTTGATGTCGTTGAAGGGCGTTGCCGTTTACCTCAGGCTCTTATTAAAGACAAACGTTTTGATGATCTTTATTTATTACCTGCAGCACAAACGAGTGATAAATCAGCGGTAACACCTGAACAAATGGATGAATTAATACAAGTATTACGTCAAGATTATGATTACATATTAATCGATTGTCCTGCGGGGATTGAGCAGGGATTTAAAAATGCGGTAGCTGGTGCGGATAAAGCAATCGTTGTTACGACTCCAGAAGTATCCTCAATGCGCGATGCGGATCGTATTATTGGGCTTTTAGAAAAAGAGGATATTGAACCACCGAAACTTGTTATTAACCGTGTACGTAGTCATATGCTTCATGAACAGGATATGTTAGATGTTGATGAAATTGTACGTACATTGTCAATCGAGCTTCTTGGTGTTGTCGAAGATGACGATGAAGTTATTCGAGCTACAAATACAGGTGAACCTGTGGCGTTGCAACCAAGCGGAAAAGCAGCGTTGGCTTATCGTAATATTGCAAGACGCTTGTTAGGTGAGAATGTACCATTACAAGCATTTGAACAAGAAAAGGTATCGGTATTTGCAAAGGTGAAAAACTTCTTTGGAATCCGTTAAGAGCACTTCGCACATATGCGAGGTGCTTTCTTTTTTCTTCACACGAATATCTTTCTTTCTTAGCTCATACATATGTACAAACTGTATACAACTGTTTCTAATGAAATTAGCTTAACGAAAGAAAGGAGACAGTATGAAGAATAGACGCGTAGAAGAAATTAAAAAGCGGATTGCAAAAAGGAAGGCCGAGCAAGAAAGGATGGAGGAAGAGCAGTATTTTAACGGAGGGAATTTTGATAGTGAAGCGGTATTTATTGAAGATGGAGAAAAGGAAATGCATCCTTTATTTCGAAAGGAAGTCTTTTTCTTCAAAGTTTTATTATCAGCAATATTAGTTCTTTCGGTTGCTATTTTATATAAGAATGCTCCTTCTTCATTCAATGGAGCTAAAGCTGTTACAGAAAAAGTGATGAAAGAGGAATTTCAGTTTGCTACTGTAGCGAAATGGTACGAAAAGCAATTTGGAAAACCGCTCGTATTCTATTCGCCGAACGAGAAAAAAGAAGGAAGTATTCAGCAAAAAGATTATGCAATTCCTGCTTCTGGAAAGGTAATGCAAGGGTTTCAAAAAAATGGCCAAGGTGTATTTGTCCAAACAGCTACAAATGCAAAAGTGGAGTCAGTAAATGAAGGGTTAGTTGTTTTTGCAGGCAAGAAAGAGGAACTTGGAAATACAGTTCAAATTCAACATGCAGATGGTACGGAGTCATGGTATGCAAACTTAAACGATATGTCAGTGAAATTATATGATTACGTTTCAAAGAAACAAAAAATTGGAACGGTGAGTAATGATACAAATGATAAAAATGGAAAGTTTTATTTCGCGATAAAAAAGAATGAAAAATTTATTGATCCGATCCAGGTGATATCATTTGATTAAATATAGGGACGTTTTAACGAAAATTTCCGTGCATCCATTATTTTGGGTTATTATTGTCATTGGTATTTTTACTGCGCGTTTTAAAGAGTTACTACTGTTATTTTGTATTGTTCTTATTCATGAACTTGGGCATGCTTTTGCAGCAGCACACTATAATTGGCGTATAAAAAGAATTCAGCTTTTGCCGTTTGGTGGCGTTGCCGAGCTTGAGGAACATGGTAATAAGTCATTGAAAGAGGAACTTGTTGTCGTAATTGCAGGACCGATTCAACATGTTTGGATGATGCTGGTAGGTTACATGTTGTTCGAAGCCGGTTGGCTGAATACAGATTTATATTATTTCTTTATGTGGAATAATATAATTATTTTAGCATTTAATTTACTCCCTATTTGGCCGTTAGATGGCGGGAAAGTATTGTTTAATGTATTATCATATCGTTTCCCTTATTTACAAGCACATGAAAAGATGATGCAATTGTCATGTGTTTTTTTTGGTGTAATATTAGGATGGCAGTTACTCTGGAATAGTAACAATATTATGATGTGGGTACTACTCATATTTTTAGCAGTGTCATTATATCAAGAGTGGAAACAAAGACGGTATGCATTTATGCGTTTTTTATTAGAACGTTATTATGGAAACAAAAGAGGAATCGAAAAGATTGCACCTATTGAAGTGCAAA
The DNA here is from genome assembly GCF_038008705.1 of Bacillus sp. FSL W8-0770. NCBI lineage: Bacteria > Bacillati > Bacillota > Bacilli > Caryophanales > Bacillaceae > Bacillus > Bacillus sp. FSL W8-0770. Next base: position 4,227,982 of record NZ_JBBOZR010000001.1, on the reverse strand, counting down.
CGGAAGATCGTTTATATACGATCTTCACAAAATTTCGTAGAGGATATAAGCATTCTATTATCGTCCGTGGAAAATATAAAGAGCATTACACATTGGATGAAAATGAATTGCTCTATGCATATTTTACTGAAAAACGAACAACTTCATCAGTTGAAGAATTAATCGGTTAGTGTTGACGATAGCACTAACCTTTTATTATTGTAAAAGCAAAGAAGATTATAAAGTGAGGAAATAATTTTGAAAACGTTATATGTGAATTACGCTGGTTCGGAAAAGCGGGTTGCAATTGAAGAGAAGAAAAAAATTGTTGAGTTTTTATGGAAACGTAATGAAGAGCAAGAGATTGTTGGGCATATTTATGTTGGACGTGTCGTAAGAACAATTGCTGGAATGAATGCAGCTTTTGTAAACATCGGTTTAGAAAAACATGCTTACCTTTCATACGATGATGTACCATCTTCTTATCGTATACATGAAGGGCAAGCGATACTCGTACAAGTTGTAAAAGAGGCAATTGATACGAAAGGGCCTAAATTGACAGCGAATATAGAATTTACCGGGAAATATGTCGTTTATATGCCGTTTGATGAGATGCGCGCTGTTTCTCGAAAAATAAAAAATAATAAAAGAAGACAACAGTTACTCCAAATTGAAATAGAGGGAACGGGGGGATACATTTTCCGTTCTGCTTCTGAAAAAGGAGCAATTGAAGAAATACAAGCTGAAATGCAAGAGTTACAACAGTTGTATGAAGCGTTAAAAAGAAAAGAGGGCCAAGGAAAGGCGCCGTTATTACTTCATCGACCGGCGACCTTTTTAGATCGTGTATTTCAAGAGAATCCAATTGAAACCATTGAAAAAGTAGTTGTAGATACAAGAAGTATAGTAAAAGAATTAGAAGACAAAGTTGGAAAAGAAAAAGTATCTTTTTATAATGAAAAGTCTTCGATGTTTAACCATTTTGGAATAGAGCGTGAAATTGAGAAAGCACTCCAAAAAATTGTGTGGCTTCCAAATGGTGCTTATTTAATTGTAGAACAAATGGAGACGATGACTGTAATTGATGTGAATACGGGCAAGTTTACGGGAAAACAAAATTTACAAGATACAGTACTTCGCACAAATGAGATGGCAGCTGAAGAAATTGCACGCCAATTAAGACTTCGTGATATTGGTGGTATGATATTAATTGATTTTATTAATATGAAAAAAAGAGAAGATAAAGAAAAGGTAAGAGAATGTCTCATAGCTGCTATGCAAGATGACCGCACATATACAAGGGTGCTCGGCTTTACGGAGCTAGGGATTTTGGAAATGACACGTAAACGTAAAAAGCATTCTTTACGGGACGTATTATTAAAAGAGTGTGTACCTTGCAAAGCGACGGGTTATGTGATGTCGCATGAAACAATTGCGTATGAGTTAGAGAGAGAACTAATCACATATGGCAATATAGAAGATGAAGCGGTATTAATCGCTGCGCCTAAAGAACTGCAAAAACAGTTTTTGCAAAAAGAATTACAAAAAAATATTCCATTTGAAATTTATTTCAAAGATGATAATATCGAAAAGTATGCTATCGTTCGTTTTGGAAGTAAAAAAGAAATTGTAGAGCGGAAAAAATAGTTAGCAGAACATTTATTGACAACCGTCTATGATTCATGATAACATCTTTATGTTATAGTTTATAGCACCTAAACGGCTATATGCTACAACCGCACAAGACAGGTTCCCTAAAGGCATTTATGTCTACCTCGTTTTTGGCGAGTCTTAGTAATTAAGAGGAGGTGCAAGTATGTACGCAATTATCGAAACAGGTGGAAAACAAATTAAAGTTGAAGCTGGTCAAGCAATCTACATTGAAAAATTAGATGTTGAAGCTGGTGAAACTGTTACTTTTGACAAAGTTCTTTTCGTTGGTGGCGAAAACGTTAAAGTTGGTAGCCCAGTTGTAGAAGGTGCAACAGTTACTGCGAAAGTTGAAAAACAAGGTCGCGCTAAGAAAATTATCGTTTTCAAATACAAAGCGAAAAAGAACAATCGTAAGAAACAAGGTCATCGTCAACCTTACACTAAGCTAGTTGTTGAAGCTATCAACGCTTAATTCTGGTTAACATGATTAAAATTACGATAAGTCGCACGAAATTAGGAAGTATCCAATCATTTAAAATGACTGGACATGCCGATTATGCGCCACATGGACAAGACCTTGTCTGTGCTGGAACTACAGCGGTTGTGTTTGGTTCTATAAATGCAGTGGAAGAACTTTGTAATGTGCAAGCAACTATTGAACTCGGAAGTGATGGCGGATTCTTAACGTATGAATTGCCTAATGATTTAGACGTTCATACAGCAGAAAAAGCACAAACGCTTTTAGAAGGATTAGTTGTTTCGCTTAAGACGATCGAACTTGATTACGGAAAGTATATCCGTTTAATAGAAAAAGTGCAGGAGGTGTAACGTATGTTAAGATTAGATCTTCAGTTTTTCGCATCTAAGAAAGGTGTAGGTAGTACAAAGAACGGTCGTGACTCTCAGTCAAAACGTCTTGGTGCTAAACGCGCAGATGGTCAAACGGTTACAGGTGGTTCAATTCTTTACCGTCAACGCGGTACAAAAATTTATCCAGGTGTTAACGTTGGTCGTGGTGGCGATGACACTTTATACGCGAAAGTTGACGGCGTAGTACGCTTTGAGCGTCTTGGTCGTGACCGCAAACAAGTGAGCGTATATCCTGTTGCTCAAGAAGCATAAGAACTCACGGAAAACTCTAACCTGAGTGCAGGTTAGAGTTTTTCTATATTAAGGGGTATCTAAATGAATGAAAAATGGACAATTATAGATGCATTGCGCCATTCAAGACATGATTGGCTCAATCGTATGCAGATGGTGAAAGGAAACCTTTCCCTTGGAAAAGTGGAAGAAATTCATAGTCTCATCGATCGTTTTGTCCAAGAAGCGAGACAAGAATCCAATCTGATGGGGCTATCAATGCCTTTATTTTCAGAGTGGATTTTAACATATAATTGGAAACAGCAGCCGTGCTTATTGGAGTACGAAGTATTAGGGAAATTACATAACTTATCTCACTTAGATGAGACTGTATGTACATGGACGAATCAATTTTTCTCGATGCTTCAGCATAGTTTAGACGTATATGTTGAAAATTATGTTTGTATCACAATTGAATGTGACGCGGATAATGCTCGTTTCTTTTTTGATTTTCGTGGTAAGCTAACGAGTGTAGAAGAACTACAGAATTGGCTTGCGATCCAAAACAATAAATGGTGTTCCATTTCTTATACAGTGCGAGACGAAGAAGTCTCAGTTATATTACAACCAATTGAAAAAAGTGTGGTGAAATAATGTTTGTAGATCAGGTCAAGATATATGTAAAAGGCGGCGACGGTGGTAATGGTATGGTTGCGTATCGTCGTGAGAAGTATGTACCAAAAGGTGGCCCAGCAGGTGGCGACGGTGGTAAAGGTGCAGATGTTGTTTTCGTAGTTGAGGAAGGCTTACGTACATTAATGGACTTCCGCTACCAACGTCATTTCAAAGCTGATCGCGGTCAGCACGGAATGAGTAAAGGTCAGCACGGACGTAAGTCTGAAGATTTACTTGTAAAGGTTCCGCCAGGAACAGTAGTAAAAGATGAAAAAACTGGTCAAATTCTTGCCGATTTAGTAACGCATGGACAAACTGCTGTAATTGCAAAAGGTGGCCGCGGTGGCCGTGGTAACTCACGTTTTGCAACAGCTACGAACCCAGCGCCAGAAATCGCTGAGAACGGGGAACCAGGTCAAGAGCGTGATGTTATTCTAGAACTTAAAGTACTAGCAGACGTTGGACTTGTTGGATTCCCAAGTGTAGGTAAATCTACATTATTATCTGTTGTATCATCAGCGCGTCCGAAAATTGCAGAGTATCATTTCACAACAATCGTTCCAAATCTTGGTGTTGTTGAAACGGGTGATAACCGCAGCTTCGTTATGGCTGACCTTCCAGGACTAATTGAAGGCGCACATGCTGGCGTCGGACTTGGACACCAATTCTTACGTCATATTGAGCGTACACGTGTAATCGTGCATGTTATTGATATGTCTGGTTTAGAAGGCCGTGATCCATATGAAGATTACGTAACGATTAATAATGAATTAAAAGAATACAATCTTCGCTTAACTGAGCGTCCACAAGTTGTTGTTGCAAACAAAATGGATATGCCAGATGCAGAAGAAAACTTACAAGCATTTAAAGAGAAAGTGGGAGACGAAGTAAAAATCTTCCCAATCTCAGCTGTAACAAGACAAGGTGTTCGTGACTTACTGTTTGAAGTAGCGAACTTAATAGAAACAACACCAGAATTCCCAATACATGAAGTTGCGGATGAGTCTGATACAAGTGTAATGTACAAATTTGATACTGAAGGTGTTAAATTTGAAATTACACGTGAAAGTGATGGCACGTTTGTTATCTCTGGTTACGATATTGAGAAGACATTCAAAATGACAGACTTCTCACGTGATGAATCTATACGTCGTTTCGCTCGTCAAATGCGCGGAATGGGTATTGATGAAGCGCTTCGTGCACGTGGTGCGAAAGACGGAGATATTGTAAAAATTCTTGAATATGAATTTGAATTTATCGATTAAGACTGCCGAAATACGGCAGTCTTTTTTTATATCGTAAAAATCGGATTTATATAGGAAAAAATCCCCACTAATTAAATTTTCAATTTATAATAAAAAGGGGAGTGGTTTTAGAAGAATTTTTTTATGGGGAGAAAATGAACATGTATAAAATATTAATTGTAGAAGATGATGAGAAAATCGCGGGAATATTAGAAGAGCATTTAGAAAGATATGGCTATCAATCATTTAGAGCAAGTGATTTACGTCAAATAAAAGATGAGTTTGTAAAAGTGAATCCTCATCTCGTGTTACTTGATATTAATTTACCGTACTTTGACGGTTTTTATTGGTGTCGTCAAATTCGTACTGTATCGAATGCACCAATTATTTTTGTTTCTGCAAGAACAGGAGAAATGGATCAAGTAATGGCGATTGAAAATGGCGGCGATGATTATATTACGAAGCCATTCCATTTAGATATCGTAATGGCAAAGGTGAAGAGTGCACTTCGCCGTGGTTACGGAGAGTATGCTTCTGCCGCTGAGAGTGATTGTTTAGGTGTAAATGGACTGTTGTTATTCCCGTCTCAGCATATTGTTGAGTGGCAAGGACAACAAACTGAACTGACAAAAAATGAGTTTTACTTATTAGAGTGTTTAATGAAACAGGTGAATCAATATGTAACGCGTGAAGAACTGTTAGAAGCTCTATGGGATGAAGTAGCATTTGTGGATGATAATACATTAACCGTAAATGTAAAGCGTGTAAGGAAGAAACTAGAGGAGTTAGGCATTAAAAATGCAATTGTAACGAAACGTGGATATGGTTATGCGCTTTTTACGGAGTGGGGCGAAGGGCATGAAGGTTAAAAATTACCTTATGGACCGCTTTTCTTTAATTCTTTCTTATATTGTTAGCCTTTGTTTATTTGGGCTCGTTTTACAGCTGCAAAGTCTTTTAGAAAAGAAATCCATTGATTGGAGTACGTGGTTATATGGACTTTTATTAGGAACAGTTGTGTTTACTGTATACCTCATTTACGATTACCGAAAACGGAGTGTGTTTTTAAAGAGGATCGAAAAGTATGTTACTGGTGGAAATACATTACATGACTCTTTACTTATTGATGAATCTTATACATCAGAGCAAGAAATGGTCGTTGAATCTTTTACGTTATTAAGACAGCAATATATGAATGAAGTTCATAAACAGCATGCGAAAGAGCAACAGCAAATGATATTTATGAACCAATGGATTCACCAAATGAAAACACCAGTATCTGTTATTGAATTATTGCTGCAAAAGTTTGGCAAAGAGCATCGTGAGGCAAGGGCAACAGTTGAAAGTATTCGTGAAGAAAATAACCGTATACTAAATGGTTTAGATTTAGCGTTACATATGGCAAGACTAGAGCAGTTTGCGAAAGATTATAAGGTAGAAGTAGTAAATGTTATAGATGTCGTGCGAGGGATTATTAATGAAAATCGGAAATCCTTTATTCAATCGTCTGTATTTCCGAAAGTGATGTTTGAAGAAGATACTTGTATGGTTGCATCTGATAGAAAATGGCTGAGTATTGCTATAGGTCAAATTGTTGTAAACGCAATCAAGTATACAAAAATTTCAGCGGCAGAGAAAAAAGAAATTCAATTTCAAATTGAAGAGAAAAATCAAAAGGTGTTATTACATATTAAGGACAATGGAATTGGTATTCCAGAGCAAGACGTAAAGCGCATATTTGATCCATTTTTTACGGGAATAAATGGACGTAAAACGAGAGAAGCGACTGGGATGGGCTTATATATTACGAAGGAAATTTGCGATAATTTACATCATGGAATGTATGTCCAATCGGCTGAAGGAGAAGGGACAACATTCACGTTCCAATTTGCAAAAGATGAAGAATATCATACATTGATGAGAAAAATGACAAAACTGTAAGATAACAAAACGTTTTGTAAGGGAAATCACTCGTTTCTTTTTCTTATTTTTCTTATAGTAAATGTAAGAAGAAAACACGTAGGGGGATTAGAAATGAGTGTTCTTGAAGTAAAAGGATTAACGAAGGTGTACCAATCAAAAGGTTCAGTAGCGACGACTGCTTTAAACGATATAAATTTTAAAATAGAAGAAGGCGAATTTGTAGGGATTATGGGTCCTTCAGGAAGTGGGAAAACGACGCTTTTAAATTTATTAGCAACAATTGATAAGCAAACTTCAGGTCATGTGCTTGTAAATGGTGAAGAAATTAATCAAATGCGTGCTGCAAAATTAGCGGAGTTTCGCCGTACACATTTAGGGTTCATCTTCCAAGATTTTAATTTACTTGATACGTTATCCATTAAAGAAAACATTATTTTACCACTTGTAATGGCGAAGAAATCTGTAAATGAAATTGATGCGAAAGTACTGGAAATTGCGAAGTTTTTAAACATCGAAGAAATTTTAAATAAAAAAGTATACGAAGTATCTGGGGGACAACAACAACGTGCAGCAGCAGCGAGAGCAATCATTCATGAACCGACGTTAATTTTAGCAGATGAGCCAACTGGAAACTTAGACTCGAAGTCAGCAAAATCGCTAATGGGCGCTCTGCAAGATTTACACGAGCAAAAGAAAGTAACGATTGCAATGGTTACGCACGATCCAGTAGCGGCTAGTTATTGTGAACGTATCCTTTTCATACGCGATGGAGAAATTTTCTCGGAAATACATAAAGGAAGAACGAAACAAGCCTTTTTCCAAGAAATTCTGGACGTACTTGCGATGCTAGGAGGAGAATATCATGAACTTTCGCCAGCTCGCGCTTAATAACGTAAAAGGAAATTGGCGTAACTATAAAGCGTTTCTTATAAGTAGTTGTTTATCAATTGTCGTATTTTTCATGTATGCTTCTTTTATTTATCATCCAGATGTCGTAAGCGGTAATATTAGTATGAGAAAGATGATCACAAAAGGATTAGAATCGATGAATTATATTGTGGTCATCTTTTCGGCACTCTTTATTTTATATGCAAATTCAACGTTTTTACGAGCAAGAAAAAAAGAGTTTGGTCTACTAACATTAATAGGCGGAACGAAATCGCAGCTCGGCCGAATGATTATATTAGAGCAACTGATGTTAGGTAGTATTGCAATTGTAGTTGGTATTGGGGTTGGGATGCTTTGTTCAAAATTATTTTTCCAAGCGTTAAGCGTATTATTAAAAATAGATAAGACACTTCCACTTGTTTGGAATAGTAAAGCAGTTCTTATTACAGCTGGTGTATACTTTATTCTATTTTTAATCCTATCATTGTTTAGTGTTTGGACAGTAGGACGCTTGCAAATTATTGATTTATTAAGAGAGGCAAGAAAGCAAAAAGTAGAGCCGTTTGCATTTACATGGTTATGTGTAGTTGGTATAGGATGTATTATTGTTGCATATGTACTTAGCTTCCAAGTAACGTTTCTGAATTTCCTCATCCTCTTTTTACCGGTGGTAGGACTGACAATTGGCGGAACGTATTTACTATTTACACAAGGTAGTACAGTCGTATTAAAGGTGTTACAAAAACGAAAAAAATCTTTTTATACATATCCAAATATGTTCGTCCTTAGCAACCTTATTTATAAAATGAAAGATAATGCTCGTTTTCTATTTGTAATTTCTATCATTACGGCGGTAGTATCTTCAGCGGTGGGTACACTGTACGTATATTTTGAAAATATGAGTGCGAAAACGGTAGAACTTACACCACATGCTATTTCATATGAGGAAAAGGGGTTAAATACGCATAACCTTATTAATGAAGAAAAGGTACAGGAGCTTGTGAAGAGACACGGGTTTGAAGATGCGCGAAAAGTAACATACGTTAAACTACCGGCAACACAGAAAATAACGTTGTTTAATAGTGAACATGAAGTACCGATGACGATTATTTCAGAAAAAGAATATAATGCAGAAGTGCGCAAACAAAAGAGAGAGCAACCTACAGAAGTTCATAATGCACCAGGTAGTGCAACGATGGTTATGGTTGATATGTCAAATGAACTGATGAAGATAGATCGTACGAAACCGTATGAATTTATAATTGACGGACAAAAGCAGTCTGTTCAATTAAATGCCCCAACGCAGTATTCTGTTTTTAATGATAGTGAATATCTCATTGTAAATGATCAAGATTTTGAGAAATATGCAACACTCGTACCAGATGAAGAAAAGACAAAATATTATGGTTATTATATTGAGGATTGGAAAAGTACAGAAGATCTTGTATTAGATTTGAAAAATGAAATTGCACCAGAAAAGCAAGGGGAATTGAGAAATTCAGTGTTTGCGTATAAGGATATAAGAGAAGGTGGAGCAATTACAATGTTCATCGGTTTCTTCGTAGCGGTACTGTTCTTCTTCTTCGCTTGTAGTATGACATACTTTAAATGGTTTAACGATAAAGAACAAGATCGTATTCAATTTAAATCGTTAAAGAGAATTGGTATGACAGATAAAGAAATTCGCAAAATTGCGATTCGACAAATGGGAGTTATCTTCTTTATCCCAATTTTAATCGGTTCCATTCATAGTGGATTTGCTCTTCATACGTTAGGGAAAATGCTTTATATTAATTTATGGAAATCAGGTGCGCTTGTAATTGGAGCATACATTTTAGCTTCTGCCATTTACTTTATGATCGCGCAAAGAGGATATTTAAAACACGTAAAAAGCTAGGGGAACCTCTAGCTTTTTGCCTATGTAGTAAGTTACAGGAGGACGATAGATGAACATTCGGCAACTAGCGCTGCAAAATATAAAAGGAAATTGGCGTAATTATAAAGTGTTTTTCTTAAGTAGTTGTTTTGCAATATTTGCTTCTTACGCATATATGTCTGTCATTGTGCATCCATATATGCAAGAGACGATGTGGTATCAAAACGTACGCTGGGGACTTATTATATGTAATGTTATAATCATTTCTTTTTTCGTCATATTTATTTTGTACTCTACTTCTATTTTCATAGAAGCACGTAAGAAAGAATTAGGGTTATATATGTTAATGGGAGCAACGAAGTCTAACGTAATAGGAGTGATTATGACCGAGCAAATTTTAATCGGGGTCTTCGCGAATATTTTCGGTATTGGGCTTGGTATGATATTTTTAAAACTCTTTTTTATGGTATTTAGTATGTTACTGGGGCTTCCGAAAGAACTCCCTGTCATATTTGACGTAAGGGCGATTGGTGTAACATTTATTACATATATGGTCGTTTTTATTTTGTTATCTTTTATAAGTGCTTTACGTATATGGAATATAAAAATCATTCGGTTATTGAAAGAATTTCGAACAGATAAAAAAGAGAAGAAAACATCAAAGTGGCTCTGTTTATTCGGTTTTGCTTGTTTAGTGGGCGGGTATGCATTGGCGCTACAAGTGACGATGGCTACGATAGCGATATACTTTTTCCCTGTGTCTATACTTGTCTTTTTTGGAACGTACTTTTCTTTTACACATGGAGCTACCCAAATGTTAGAAATAATAAAGCGAAATAAAAAGATTATGTATACATATCCGTATTTATTTATAGTGAATCAATTGTCACATCGAATGAAGGAAAATGGTCGCTTTTTCTTTCTGATGTCTATGGCAACGACGTTTGTAGTTACAGCAACAGGTACGGTGTTCTTATATTTTTCTAGCATGCAAGATATGTGGCGAACTGGAGGGGTACACTCGTTTTCGTACATAGAAAAAGGTATTTCTACTCATGAAGTCTTTGAGGAAGGTGCGGTTGAAAAATTACTGCATCAATATGGGTATGACGATTTTCAATATATGAGTTTTGTTGGAGTGTATGCATCCTTTCAGTCTAGTAAAGGAGAAACAACAATAGTACCGCTTATAAAAGAAAGTGAATATAACCAAGAAGCAAGGAAACAAAAACAGAAAACGTATCGTCCTAAAAAAGGTACAGTGACACTCGTTTATTATAATAAATACAATAATTCGAATGTATATAATCAAAAAGAGATTCAATTGCAAGTAATGAATCAACCATATCAATTCGTATTTAACGGTCAGAAAGAAGGGGTTCAATTTAACCATCACCCTTCGTACATTAATGGTCTGTTCTTTGTTATGAATGATGAAGATTTTGATAGTATAGCAAATCAGGTTCCTGATTCTGAAACAATGATATATAGAGGCTACACATTACCAAATATCGAAAAGACGAAGAAATTAAATGAAGATTTACGGAAACATATGAAACAAGATAATAATAATGCATTTCGAAGCAATATGGAGTTGTATGTAAATATGAAAGAAGGCGGTGATATTACTCTATTTGTAGGCTCATTTATTAGTATATTATTCTTTCTTACTTCATGTAGTATCGTTTATTTTAAATGGTTCCATAATATTGCATCGGACCGAAAGCAGTATGGTGCACTCTCTAAACTTGGAATGACGAAGGAAGAAGTATGGAAAATTTCTCGTTGGCAATTATGTATGCTATTTTTTGCGCCAATTATAGTAGGGAGTATGCATAGTGCAGTTGCGTTATATACGTTTCATAATACGCTTTTTATGGATGGATCATTAAGAAAAGTAGGTTTGTTCATTCTGTTTTATATTGCAGCATGTATCATTTATTTCTTCTTCGCTCAAAGAGAATATAAGAAACATTTAGACTAGCGAACGCTAGTCTTTTTTTTAATATTCGAAATTTACATAGAAGAATATTAAAAAGTATGGTATAACAGTAAGAAAACGAAAAAGAGGGGAAAAGACGATGATTCGAGTAGGTTATTTAGGACCAGAAGCAACATTTACAAATATGGCGGTGAGTCGTTTTTTTCCGGAAGCAGAGCATGTACCATATCGAACGATTCCAGATTGTATAGATGCAGCTGCAAATGAAAATGTAGACTTCGCAGTTGTACCGTTAGAAAATGCAATAGAAGGTTCAGTGAATATAACGGTTGATTACCTTGTACATGAGCAGCCGCTTTCCATTGTAGGAGAAATTACAGTACCAATTCAGCAGCATTTACTTGTACATCCGCAGTATGCAGAAGTGTGGGATGAAGTATATGCAGTGCATTCTCATCCGCATGCCATTGCACAGTGCCATAAATTTTTAAATGAAGAATTAAAAGGAGTAACTGTTCGAGATATGACATCTACAAGTGCTGCTGCGCAATATGTGAAAGAACATCCTGAAGAGAAAATTGCCGCTATTGCAAATGAAGCGGCTGCAGAAAAATACGGATTAACAATTGTGAGACGTAGTATTCATACGCATAAAAATAATCACACACGTTTCTTGGTACTCCATAAGAAAAAGAAAGCAGTACTCCCGAATAACGGAGAGAATCGCGGAGAGAAAACGACGCTTATGATAACGTTACCTGCAGATTATGCAGGTGCCCTATATCAAGTGTTATCAGCTTTCGCATGGAGAAAATTAAACTTATCAAAAATCGAATCGCGTCCGATGAAAACAGGTCTTGGAAATTACTTTTTCTTAATCGATGTTGATAAAGCATACGATGACGTATTATTGCCAGGCGTAACGATGGAACTTGAAGCACTCGGTTTTTCTGTTACTGTGCTGGGGAGTTATTCTTCTTATTGGTTGTAGAGGGGAGCTGTTGTTAAAGTTGTTTGAAATGAAAAGCTGTTTCTCGGTTTGAGGCAGAGTAAGCTATCGATTCTATTGAAGTAAGTGATTAATTAAGCTAGCAAAATAAAGAAGCCGTCCTAAAAGATATTTAGGACGGCTTCTGTTAGGAATAGATAACTCTTTTGTCGGGTTTTTAGTACGCATCATTACAACTATTATAATAATAGGATTCATCATTGTTCGAATTACTGCAGCAAATACAATTCGTTTGTTGTATTAATAGATTGAGTGTAGATGGAGCTACAGTATCTGAGAAAGTAATACTCTCAACATCTTCTACTAAAAATGTTTTAATATCTCCTGGTATTAAGGTAAATGTAAGTGGAGAGCGATGGTTTAATCTTGCGATTGTTAATCTAATCGTTGTTGCAAATGCAGGACTGAAACTAAATTTAATAAGTGTCTTATTATGATTTTTAGTGAAGTTTTCAAATACAGTTCGAGGAATTCCAGTTGTTATATCAAGATCTTGAGGGGTATTTCCCGTACCGAAAATAGTATAGTTCTGTATAAAACAGTTATTTGAATCTGAATTTGAAGAATTACATGGACGATCATTTTTCTTATAATATTTTTTTCCATTTTTTAAGAAGTAATCCGCCATAATTAATCACTCCCTTCACATATAAGAATTAAAGGTTGTCCATATATAATATGAAATATATTTTTATATGTTTGGACGTGAAGGAAGAGAAAATAAAAAGAGTCCATCTGGTATGATGGACTCAATACTGTTTTACCTGGTGTGATTCTTTATTTTAACTTCGCAAGACGATCTTCTAACTGACCACGCCAAATATCAGCTAGTTCTGGAACGGCAAGAATTTTTTCAATACCATCTTTATCTTTTCTATTATGAAAATAAATTTCGTTAGAGAACAAGACAGAAACATTGCTCGGTTGACGTTCTAGTAATGTAATTTTAGAATCTTTACGTACAGTACCTTCTTGAAGAACGCGGCATAGGTAGCCTGTAAATCCAGTTGCTACAATGCGTGGCAGTATGCCAGGGATGCCAAGACGTTTTGAAATTGTGCTACAAGGTACTCTTGCTTGTGTCACTTGAATGATTGTTTCACCTAGTTGATATGTATCTCCGATGCAAACATCACGCTCTAACATATTTGTTACGGTAATGTTTTCGCCAAATGTGGAAGCTGGAAGCGTAGTTTGAAATTCCTCTTCCCATAGTGCGTAATGCTCGTGTGGGTACACACAAACAGCACGATCAGGACCGCCGTGATGTTTTAAATCCGCTACGTCATCACCACGAAATCCGTCTTTTGAGAGAAAGGCCTCTTCTGTAGGGTCTTTACATATACCTGTTATCATTTCTTTATCTTCGCCATATTTCATTTGTTTCGGTTTGCCAATGCTAAAGTGAACGAGTTCAATTCCCATATTTGATCTCCTTTACGATTGATTACAATATTATAGCATTAAAAAAGCACAGAGAATGATAAAAACTCTGTGCCTTACATTAATAAACGAGAAATCCTGCTTTATCTAACGCCTCACAAGCAGCATCTAACTTTTCTTTAGAATCTGCCTCAATTGTATGTAAGTGAATACCATCTGTTAGTTGTGAAAGATAGGAAGCATTTGTGTTTTCGATTTTTTGTAAATATTGCTCTACATCAAAGCGATTGCTTACCATGATGGATGCTGTTAAGTCACCGTATACAGGATGCTCAACTTTTACATCTTTAATCGTAACGCCATGGTCAACAAGCATTGTAAGTTCTTGACGTACTTCTGCTGGTTTGTGCTGGCATACGATTACGCGTTCAAAAGCTTGTTGTTTCTCTTGTGGTTTTAAATATAAATAGCCTTGGGCAGTCGCAATAATTGGTTCGTTTCGTGCTTTAAGCAAGGAAATATCTTGCACGATAACTTGTCTACTTACGTTTGTCTTCTTCGATAGTTCATTCCCAGATAACGGCTCATTTGCAGCGAGAAGCCACTGAAGGATAAGCTGTCGTCTTTCTTCGCCTAAAATCTTTTTTTGGTCATTTTGTTTCATTATGATTTAACACCTCTATAAAATTGATTTCCAATTGTGTGTAGTGCATGAATAGTAGTATCAATTTGATCTTTCGTTGTTTGTTGTCCGAAAGAGAAGCGGACATATTGTTTGGCCTCTTCATACGTTTTTCCAATTGCAAGCATAGTTTTCGAAGGTTCTTGTTTACCGACTTGGCAAGCACTTCCGGTGGAAATAGCGATACCATGGCGATTACATTCTAGCATAGTATATTGACCTTCTATTCCTTTTATTGTAACCCCAACAATATGTGGTAAACAAGAAGTAGAATGACCTTCTACTTCAATTTCTAGCGGAAGTGTTTGTATTTGCCCTAAAAAGTAGGAGCGTAACTCTTTAAAACGTAAACTTTCTTCCCATTGAGTTTTTAATATATTTTCAGCAGCTGTTAAAAAAGATGCGATGCCGGGAACGTTCACTGTACCTGGGCGAAATCCTTTTTCGTGAGAAGTTCCCGGAAATACTTGCTCCCAGCGAGATTGCGGATTTATGTAGCAAGCGCCGACACCTTTTGGTCCGTATATTTTATGTGCTGAAACAGAAAGACTATCAATGCCCATCTCAAAAACATGGATAGGCAGTTTACCAAACGTTTGCACACAATCTGTATGAAATAAAACATTATATTTTTTTAAAAGTGCCCCGATTTCTGTAATGTTTTGAACGGTTCCGATTTCAGAGTTTCCATGCTGTATACTTGCTAGCACAGTATCTTCTGTAATAGCTGCCTCTAAATCTACTAAACAAAGGAGTCCGCTTTTATCAACAGGAATTTCAGTGATCGTATAGCCTTTTGATTTTAGAGATTGAAAATAACTTCGAATGGATGCATGTTCCATAGGTGTCGTAATAATATGCTTCTTAGTTCGGGCATTTAGAAGTGATTGAATCGCAAGATAGTTTGATTCCGATCCGCCACTTGTGAAAAATACTCCTTGTTCTTTTCCTCCAATCATTTCCGCAAATGTTTTTCGGCAAACTTGTAATAAAGAAGCAGCTGTTCCTCCAATATCATGTAAACTTTGTTCATTTCCGAAGTATTGCGACGCTGCTTTCATATATGTTTGTAACGCTTCCTCGCTCATAGGTGTAGTAGCTGCATAGTCAAGATATATCATCATGTAAGTTCCTCTCTCTAGTAAGAGTTACAGTTCTTTTACTTTTTAAATGGTAGTGAAAATAAGAATTATAAAAAAACTCTTGTCATTATTTTAAAACTATGTAAATATAGGTGTCAAGACAGTTGGAAAGTGTAAAGTAGGAGGCAACAATTATGCCAAGTGCAGATGTCTTAATTATTGGAAGTGGTGTTGCGGCACTTCGTGTTGCAAAAGAGATTTGTCACGAAAAGAATGTGATTATTATCACAAAGGAGACGAAACGTAATAATAATACACATTTAGCTCAAGGTGGAATTGCCGCAGCGGTAGCTACATATGACAATCCTAATGATCATTTTGAAGATACATTAGTAGCAGGGTGTCATTATAACAATGAAGAAGTGGTCCGTTATTTAGTCGAGGAGGGACCGAAAGAAATTAATAACCTTATTGAAAGAGGAATGAAATTTGATGGAGATGAAACAGGTCCTCATCTTGGAAAAGAAGGAGCGCATCGAAAACGTCGTATTTTACATGCAGGTGGCGATGCAACAGGAAAGAATTTATTAGAGCATCTTATTCAAGAAGTAGCTCCATACGTTACGGTAGTGGAACAGGAAATGGTGCTCGATTTTATTATAGAAAAAGATAAATGTGTTGGGGCTTTAACTCGCAACAATAAAGGAGAATTGAAACGTTACAATGCAGATTGTACGGTGTTAGCTTCAGGCGGTATTGGCGGTTTATACGCCTTTACTTCTAATGATGAGACGATTACAGGCGATGGACTTGCAATGGTGTACCGTGCAGGCGGAGAGCTTGTAGATTTAGAGTTTATACAATTTCATCCGACGATGTTATACGCGGGTGGGCGTTGTTCCGGCCTCGTGTCCGAAGCTGTTCGCGGAGAAGGAGCTGTCCTTATAAATGGAAAAGGGCAGCGTTTTATGATGGATATACATTCCGAACAGGATCTAGCACCTCGTGATGTAGTCGCACGGGCTATTCATGAACAGCTACTTGCGGGTGAAAAAGTGTACTTAAACATCGAAATGATTCAAAACTTTGAACAACGCTTTCCGACCGTGTCATCGATATGTAAAACAAATGGAGTCGATATAAATAAAAAACTTATTCCAGTCGTGCCTGGTACTCATTTTCACATGGGCGGCGTGAAAACGAACTGTGATGGAGAGACGTCTATTCCGAACTTATACGCAGTCGGTGAAGTAGCTTGTAACGGAGTTCATGGTGCAAATAGATTAGCGAGTAATTCATTATTAGAAGGTCTTGTGTTTGGAAAAAGAATCGGACGACACATTTTATCTAGAGAGACAAAAGAAAAGGTGAACATGCTAGCTGAAAAGGAAGAAAAGTTTATCGTTCTGAATCATTTACCGACAAAAGAAGAAATACAAAAATGCATGATGAAATATGTTGGGATTGTGCGAACAGAGCAAAGTTTATCTTATGCGAAGAGATGGTTTAGTAAGTATGGTGTTCGAAATATGATATTACAACATGATGTTCTTACGAATGAAGAGATAACGCTTATTAATATGTTAACGGTTTGTGAGCTTATAGTTGTGTCAGCCTTGCAAAGAGAAGAAAGTATTGGCGGGCATTACCGGAGTGATTATCCAGATAGAAATATAGGAAAGAAAGAGATTGTTCGAGTAAAGAGAAAACTACAACTTGTGTGATGAGGGGAAGAGGGGCTTTATGAACACGATAAAAGTTAAAGAAGCATTAAACCGATTTTTTTTAGAAGATATAGGAGAAAGAGATGTAACATCTCAGCTTATTTTTCCAGATAACTTGCTTTCGAAAGGAACGTTTCTTGCGAAGGATACAGGGGTCTTTGCAGGATGTTTAGTAATTGAATCAGGATTTAAATTAATTGATGAGAGAATTGAAATAGAGCTTCATAAAAAAGATGGGGATCTTGTAGAAAAAGGAGAAATTATTGCAACAGTGCAAGGTCCAATCGCATCGTTATTAACAGCAGAGCGCGTTATATTAAACGTTATTCAGCGTATGAGTGGAATAGCGACGATGACGCGTAAAGCGGTTCTTGCTTTAGATAGTAGTCATACTCGCATTTGTGATACGCGAAAAACGATGCCAGGACTACGTATGTTTGATAAGTATGCAGTCGTGTGCGGCGGTGGATTTAATCATCGCTTCGGTTTATATGATGGTGTCATGATTAAAGACAATCATATTGCTTTTGCTGGTTCTATTACAAAAGCTGTTACATCAGTAAAAGAAAAGTTAGGACATATGGTGAAGGTAGAAGTGGAAACAGAAACTGAGGAACAGGTGAGAGAGGCTGTCGCTGCTGGTGCGGATATTATTATGTTCGATAATCGTACGCCAGATGAAATCCGGGAGTTTTCAAAGATTGTACCAAGTGCCATCGTTACGGAAGCTTCAGGGGGCATCACAATTGAAGATTTATCGAAATACGGAAAAACAGGGGTAGATTATATTTCACTTGGAGCGTTAACACATTCAGTGAAAGCACTTGATATTAGTTTCAATATTGAAGAGTAAGGAAAGTGGCTTAGAGGGGGAGAAACGTATATGAGTATTTTAGAAAAAGTACAGCCGATTGAAACGATGTTACCAGAGCGTTATTACACAATGTCAACGGAAGATATGGAAAAGCGTGTTCGTGAAATTAAAGAGAAAATGGGGAAAATGTTATTCATTCCAGGGCATCATTATCAAAAAGATGAAGTGGTACAATTTTCAGATGCAGCAGGGGATTCACTTCAACTTGCGCAAGTTGCAGCGAGCAATAAAGACGCAAAATACATTGTGTTTTGCGGGGTACACTTTATGGCGGAAACAGCAGATATGTTAACTACAGATGATCAAGTTGTCATCTTACCAGATATGCGTGCAGGTTGTTCGATGGCGGATATGGCAGATATTGAACAAACAGAAAGAGCATGGACAGAGCTCACTAAATTATTTGGAGATACGATGATTCCGTTAACATATGTGAACTCTACAGCTGCAATTAAAGCGTTTTGTGGTCGTAACGGAGGAGCAACAGTAACTTCTTCTAATGCAAAGCAAATGGTATCTTGGGCGTTTACTCAAAAAGAACGTCTCGTCTTTTTACCAGACCAACATTTAGGGAGAAATACAGCGTACGATCTAGGTATCCCGTTAGATAAAATGGCAGTATGGGACCCGCACACAGATTCATTAGAGTACGATGGGGATATAGAAGAAATTCAAGTGATTTTATGGAAAGGACATTGTTCTGTTCATCAAAATTTTACAGTGAAGAATATTGAGAGTGTACGAAAAAATCATTCTAATATGAATATTATTGTACATCCAGAATGTTGCTATGAAGTTGTAGCTGCTTCAGATTATGCAGGCTCAACGAAATATATTATTGATATGATTGAATCAGCGCCATCTGGTAGCAAATGGGCGATTGGTACAGAAATGAATTTAGTGAATCGAATTATTCAGCAACATCCAGATAAAGAAATTGTTTCGCTTAATCCATTTATGTGTCCGTGCTTAACGATGAATCGAATAGATCTGCCTCACTTATTATGGACACTTGAAACGATAGAAAGAGGAGAAGAAATTAACGTTATTAGCGTAGACAAACAAGTAACGGCAGAAGCAGTTCTTGCATTAAATCGTATGTTAGAGCGTGTGTAAAGCAACGGTATTCCCGTTGCTTTTTTTCATACATATAATCATAACGAGAACGAAATGGGCATACATTGTTTTGAAGAAATCATTGTGGTTCTTTATGCTTATTCCACTTCGAATGATATTGAAAATCGAAGAAGTGATAAAAGTAAAAAGAAGTTAATGTTATTTAGAAAGAGTTACTTCATGAGATTTGTTACTTATAGATAAGTTATACAGGAGGGGGAAAATTTGAAAATTCATATCGTGCAAAAAGGGGATACCCTTTGGAAAATTGCGAAAAAGTACGGAGTGGATTTTGACACGTTGAAAAAAACAAATACACAACTTAGTAATCCAGATTTAATCATGCCAGGTATGAAAATTAAAGTGCCATCAAAGAGTGTTCACATGAAACAACAGGCTGGAGCAGGTTCAGCGCCTCCAAAGCAATACGTAAAAGAAGTGCAGCAAAAAGAATTTGCAGCAACACCAACTCCGCTTGGAATAGAAGATGAGGAAGAAGTTACGTATCAATCAGCACCAATTACACAGCAGCCAGCTATGCAACAAACACAAAAAGAAGTGCAAATAAAACCGCAGAAAGAGATGCAAGTAAAGCCACAAAAAGAAGTACAGGTGAAACCACAGAAGGAGATGCAGGTAAAGCCGCAAAAAGAGGTGCAAAAAGAACAGCCAATTCAAAAAGAAAAACCAGTTGAAAAACCGTCTGTTATTCAAAAACCACCTGTGATAGAAAAACAAAAACCGGCGGAAAAAGAAAACACGAAGTTTTCGGTAAATGTATTACCGCAGCCGCCACAACCACCAATAAAACCGAAAAAAGAATATAAAATTTCAGATGTAATAAAAAAAGGAAGCGAGTTAATTGCTCCTCAAATTAGTAAAATGAAACCTAACAATATCATTTCTCCGCAAACGAAAAAAAATAATATAATATCGCCGCAAGTGAAGAAAGAGAATGTAGGGAATATAGTGTCACCACAAGTGAAAAAAGAGAATGTAGGGAATATAGTGTCACCACAAGTGAAAAAAGAAAATGTAGGAAATATAGTGTCGCCGCAAGTGAAAAAAGAAAATGTAGGAAATGTAGTGTCGCCGCAAGTGAAGAAAGAGAATGTAGGGAATATAGTGTCACCACAAGTGAAAAAAGAAAATGTAGGAAATATAGTGTCACCACAAGTGAAGAAAGAAAACGTAGGGAATATAGTATCGCCAAATGTATCGAAAGAAAATGTAGTTATTCCACAAGTCATACCACCAAATATTCAAATGCCGAATATAATGCCAATTATGGATAACAATCAACCACCGAATATAATGCCAATTATGGATAACAATCAACCACCGAATATAATGCCAATTATGGATAACAATCAACCACCGAATATAATGCCAATTATGGATAACAATCAAATGCCGAATATGATGCCAATTATGGATAACAATCAAATGCCGAATATGATGCCAATTATGGATAACAATCAAATGCCGAATATGATGCCAATTATGGATAACAATCAAATGCCGAACATGATGCCAATTATGGATAACAATCAAATGCCGAATATAATGCCGATTATGGATAATAACCAAATGCCGAATATGATGCCAATCATGGATAACAATCAAATGCCGAATATAATGCCAATTATGGATAACAATCAAATGCCAAATATGATGCCGATTATGGATAACAATCAACCACCAAATATGATGCCCTATCAAATGCCGTATCAACAGCCCATGATGCCGCCGAATCCGTATTATCAACAACCAAATCCATATCAAATGCCATATCAGCAAGGAGCGCCGTTTGAACCGCAACATACGTCTATGCCAAACCAGAATATGATGCCAATGGATAATAACATGCCGCCGCTTGTGCAGGGTGAGGAAGATTGTGGATGCGGAGGAGAAAGTAGACTATATAGTCCACAACCAGGCGGTCCGCAATATGCGAATCCTTTATATTATCAACCAACTCAGTCTGCATATGCACCACAGCCAGGAACGATGTATTATCAACCAGATCCACCAAATGTATTTGGAGAGCCCGTTTCAGAAGAAGAGGACGAAGAAGAAGTTTAAAAAGGCGGGAGTATTCCCGCCTTTTTTGCATTCTTGTTGATTAAGAAAATGCAGTTTTTTTATGAAGTGCTAGAAAATTCCCAGTGAAATATTAACAGTGTAAAAACCTTCTCTGTTACTCATCATAAGAGGGAGCTTTTCAGTAGAGAAGCTCATTCTAACAGAGGGGGTTTTTGTATTGAATACGAAAGTAAAAGTGATTGCTGCTTCTTTGTTAGTTACTAGTGCATTAGCTGCATGTGGTACACCAAAAAACAATGCAATGGATGGACGTAACTACAATTACGAGCGTACATCTTATAATGATACACACCAGTATCGTGATAATGTGACGCGTAATGATCGTTATACAGATTATGTAACATATAGAAATGGTCGTAACGATACAGGATACAATTATTACCGTGATGTAAATTACAATGGACAAATTGCTAATCCGCATCCAACTCGTAATATTACAATGAACAATTCATACATTAACAATGATGGTAAAACAGCTGAAAGAATAACAAATCGTGTGAAACGTATGAATAACGTAGACCGTGTGTCTACAGTTGTATATGGAAACGATGTAGCGATTGCGGTAAAACCACGTAACACAGTGACAAATGAAACGGCGATGGCGAACGAAATTCGTCAAGCTGTTGCAAATGAAGTTGGAAACAGAAACGTATATGTTTCTGTAAGAAATGATATGTTTACTCGTGTCGATGCAATGAGTACGCGTCTACGTAACGGTACAGTTACAAACGATTTTAATCGTGATATAGGAAATATGTTCAGAGACATTCGTTACGGTTTAACTGGTACAGTGCGATAGCAAAACAAAAGAGGAAGGGGGAGCCCTTCCTCTTTATTCATCTTCGTCTTGTAAACGACGTTTTTTAATGAAATAACTAACGGAATAAGAACCTAAAAAGCATATGAAGAGAATACCACCTGTTAAAATAGCTTCAAATAGGGGGCTTTCTGGACTGAAAATGATATAAATAATAGCCATAACGATTCCTACAATAAGAGAGCGTAAAACAATTTTGTAATAAGGAGTTAATTTTATCTCCTTTTCACTTTCTTCTACATCAATTGAAACACTTAACTGTAAATAACTAAGGATCATACTCGTAAGAATAAATACTAGCCATAATGGAGATTTCGTAATTTGATCTATTCCTTCAGTGAATCCGATATAGCCTAAAATACCGATTATACCAAGTGATTGAAAAAGAAAAGCAATACGTACGTTTTTTAACGTTTGCAGAATGAGACGTTCATCCTTTATTTTTTTCACACTACCCATCTCCTGTTTATTATAATTTCGCTGTTACATTAATTGTAACATATATATTACATTTATCAATTTATAATTTACATATAATTTGTTTAGATGAAAGAGGAAATAAAATATTTTTATAAACATGTTGCACTTATACTTTATTAATGTTATATTAGCAAAGCGATGAGCTAATTTACGTAAGACGAGAGATATGCTTAAGTGCTAAACACGCGAATGTGGTCGCCTGGTCTCTCGCCGTAAACGCATCAAGACGCCTGCTTTGCAGGCGTCTTTCATTTTATATAAAAGTAAATGATACATGCAGATGAGGTGAATCCTTATCTGCATTTTTTATATTTTCGAAAGAAATGTAATATGGATAAAACCCCCATTTCCGGAAAAACTACTAATGAAAGTATGATCTTGCCTAAAAGAGGTGAACGGAAATGAAATGGATACTGATTGCGATGCAAGCTTTCGTTATGATGTTTTGTTTCGTTTATGAAACGAATGTGAAGGCGGAAGGGCCAGTACCAAAAGTAACGAAAAAAGAACCTGAGGTTACAATTTTATTAGAGCGTATGTATGTTGATGGCGAAGTAAGCGAAGAAATACTTACAGAAAAAGTGACGGATTTAGAAAAGTTTTTACAGCAGTATAAAGAATGGCAGCTCGTTGATCGTGATGATGTACAAATTGTATTGCAAAAGAAAGTTGATGATATTTCTCCGTTATTGAAAACGAGCGGGTATTTTGGTGTTTCAGAGGAAGGGATATTACAAATTTTCAAAGGTGTGCCAAAAAATGATAATGCGATCCATTCTTTCTTTCAAATTGATATGAAAAAGCTTGAGAGCTATGAACGTGCGAAATTGAAACGTGGCATTCGTATTAAATCAAAAGAAGGTTTTGTGAAGACGATTGAAAAAATGAAGCAATACGCAGTTCAAAGTAAGAAAAAAAGCAGCTCATGGTGAGCTGCTTTTTTTCTTATTTATTTTTAGCTAAAATTTCTTTTGCGATTTCATCAATTAGCATATCTTTTCCGATTGGATTGAATGCTTTCGTATTGAAGACTTCATTTGATACTTCATATACGTGATTATTTTTAACTGCTTTATTGTCTTTCCAAACGGCACTGTTTTTGTAGTCTTCGTAAACTTTATCAGCTTCGCCGCCGAAGTTTACAATAAACATTTGGTCAGGCTGGAATGCAACTAGACCTTCTAGTGATACTTGCGCCATCGTTTGTTTTAAATCCGTACCTTTTGTTGCTGGAAGTTTTAAGTCATTAAAGATGATGTCACCGTATCCGAAGCTACCGTATACACGGAAGTTTTGTGGTGTAACTGCAACGAACATAAAGTTCTCATCTTTTGTTTTCTCTTTAATTTTTTTAGATAAAGAGTCTGCTTTCTTATCGTAGTCTGCAATCCATTTGTCTGCTTTCTTCTCTTCGTCAAATAGCTTACCTACTTCTTTAAACTTACCACGCCAGTCTTCTAAGTTTGTTTCTAGAACAACTGTAGGTGCAACCTTTTCTAGTTGATCATAAATTTTTAATTGACGGTTGTTTAAAATAATTAAGTCTGGTTTTAAAGCAGTAACAGCTTCTAAATCAACTTTAGGTGCCCAGTACCAACCTACTGCTTTTACTCCATCTAACTTGTCTGTTAAGTGATTTTGGATTTTATCTTTATATGTATTTGCTGTACCAACAGGTTTATGTCCAAGAAGTAATAGTTCTTCTGTTGATCCAGATAAGTCAACAATTCTCTTTGGATTTACTGGAATTGTAGCTTCACCTTTAGCATGTTTTACAACTTTTGTTTTCGGTTGTTCTTTTGCTTTCGATTCTTCTTTTTGAGAAGAACAGCCAACGATAGAAAGAACAACAAGCATAATAGTAAATAAAATAAATAGCTTACGTTTCATCCTGATGTAACCCCTTTAATTAGTATTGATAATCATTATCGACTTCTGTATATTAAGGTGCTTTAACCTTTCTGTCAATGGAAAATAACAGAAGTTTCAAGTGGAGAACATTTGTTGGGGCAGTCTCGCTTTTCTATCATTAAATATGTTAAAATGGAATACATGATTTAAGAGGGAGAGATCGTATTTTGTTTGAATATGTTACAGGTTACGTGGAGTATGTAGGGCCGGAATATGTCGTAATTGATCATAATGGAATTGGTTATCAAATTTTCACACCAAATCCGTATGTATTTCAAAGAAGTAAGCAAGAAATCCGTGTCTATACATATCATTATGTGAGAGAAGATATTATGGCACTTTACGGTTTTAAAACACGTGAAGAGCGTTTATTATTTACAAAGTTGTTAGGCGTGTCTGGCATTGGGCCAAAAGGCGCTCTTGCAATTTTAGCTTCTGGTCAAACAGGACAGGTCGTTCAAGCGATTGAGCATGAAGATGAGAAGTTTTTAGTGAAATTCCCAGGCGTCGGAAAGAAAACAGCACGCCAAATGATTTTAGATTTAAAAGGAAAACTAGCAGATGTCGTACCAGATGCATTTGTTGATTTATTCTCAGACACAGAACGTTTTGATGAGAATAAAGGTTCATCAGCTGAGCTTGATGAGGCACTGGAAGCTCTGCGCGCACTTGGATACGCAGAACGCGAAGTTTCTCGTGTTGTACCAGAGTTATTAAAAGAAGCATTAACGACGGATCAGTATATTAAAAAGGCACTTAGTCTTTTACTAAATGGTAAGAGGTGAGTATAATGGACGAACGTCTCCTTTCAGGGGAATCTGCATATGAAGATGCGGATTTAGAATATTCATTACGGCCACAGACGCTCCGTCAGTATATTGGCCAAGATAAAGCGAAACATAATTTAGAAGTATTTATTGAAGCGGCGAAAATGCGTGAAGAAACGTTAGATCACGTGCTTTTATATGGACCACCAGGTCTTGGTAAAACGACGCTTGCGAATATTATTGCCAATGAGATGGGCGTTAATGTTAGAACAACTTCAGGTCCCGCAATTGAAAGACCAGGAGATTTAGCTGCTGTATTAACAGCGCTTCAGCCAGGTGATGTATTATTTATTGATGAAATTCATCGTTTGCATAGATCAATTGAAGAAGTATTGTATCCTGCGATGGAAGACTTTTGCCTTGATATTGTAATTGGAAAAGGGCCCTCAGCACGTTCTGTACGCCTAGATTTACCGCCATTTACATTAGTTGGAGCAACAACACGTGCTGGAGCATTATCGGCACCGCTTCGTGACCGCTTTGGTGTACTTTCAAGGTTAGAGTACTACACAGTAGATCAGCTTTCTGCGATTGTTGAACGTACAGCAGAAGTATTTGAAGTTGAAATCGATTCGTTAGCTGCATTAGAAATTGCAAGACGTGCTCGTGGTACACCTCGTATTGCGAATCGTCTTTTAAGGCGTGTACGTGATTTCGCACAAGTTCGTGGTAATGGAACGGTTACGATGGAAATTACACAAATGGCATTAGAGCTACTGCAAGTAGATAAATTAGGTCTAGATCATATTGATCATAAATTACTGCTTGGTATTATTGAGAAATTCCGTGGCGGTCCAGTTGGATTAGAAACGGTTTCAGCAACAATTGGAGAAGAATCTCATACGATTGAAGATGTGTATGAGCCGTATTTATTACAAATTGGCTTTTTACAACGAACGCCGAGGGGCCGAATTGTAACGCCGCTTGCGTATGAACATTTCGGAATGGAGATACCAAAAGTATGACGGAGATGCCAAAGCTGCTTATTACAGCCGGGATCTTACTCATCGTTGTTGGATTAGCTTGGAAGTTCATTGGAAGGCTTCCAGGCGATATTTTTGTGAAAAAAGGAAACGTTACCTTTTATTTTCCTATCATTACATGTATTGTGTTAAGTATTGCATTATCTTTTATTATGTATATAATAAATCGATTTAAATAAGAAATAGGTGGATATAGCTATGGATATAAATCTGTTTGATTTTCATTTACCAGAAGAACTTATTGCACAAGTCCCGTTAGAAGAGCGTGAAACATCAAGATTAATGGTGTTAGACCGTGAAACAGGTGATATTGAGCATAAACATTTTACGGATATTCTTTCTTACTTACATGAGGGGGATTGCTTAGTTTTAAATGAAACGAAAGTTATGCCTGCTCGTTTGCACGGTGTGAAAGAAGATACAGGCGCGCACATTGAAGTACTTCTTTTAAAACAAGAAGAAGGTGATAAGTGGGAAACGCTTGTAAAGCCAGCGAAACGTGTAAAAGAAGGAACTGTTATCTCTTTTGGCGAAGGGAAATTAAAAGCAACTTGCACAGGAACTGCAGATCAAGGTGGACGTCAGCTTGAATTTTCATATGACGGCATCTTCTATGAAATTTTAGATGAACTTGGGGAAATGCCACTTCCTCCATATATTAAAGAGACGCTAGAAGATCGCGATCGCTATCAAACAGTATATGCGAAAGAAATCGGTTCAGCAGCAGCGCCGACTGCGGGACTTCACTTTACAGAAGAGTTACTTGAGAAGTTAAAGCTAAAAGGCGTTCAGTTAGCATTCATTACACTTCACGTAGGACTTGGAACATTTAGACCAGTTTCTGCAGACACGATTGAAGAACACCATATGCACGCAGAATATTATCATATGTCTGAAGAGACAGCGGCATTATTAAATCGTGTGAAAGAGAATGGTGGACGTATTATTACTGTAGGTACGACATCAACTCGTACGTTAGAAACAATTGCAACAGATCATGAAGGTAAGCTTTGCGCCGCTTCTGGATGGACAGATATTTTCATGTATCCGGGATATGAATTTAAAGCAATTGATGGTTTAATTACAAACTTCCATTTACCGAAATCAACATTAATTATGCTTGTAAGTGCATTTGCAAATAGAGATAATGTACTTCATGCTTATAATGAAGCAGTAAAAGAAAAATATCGTTTCTTTAGCTTCGGTGATGCAATGTTCGTTGCATCTCACGCTAAAATGAGAAACAAATAAAAGGAGTAAGTTATGACAGCAATTCGTTATGAATTTATTAAGACATGTAAACAAACGGGTGCCCGTTTAGGTCGTGTGCATACGCCGCACGGTTCATTTGATACACCAACATTTATGCCAGTTGGTACACTTGCAACAGTTAAGACAATGTCACCAGAAGAATTAAAAGCAATGGATTCTGGCATTATTTTAAGTAATACGTATCATTTATGGCTACGTCCAGGTCATGAAATTATTCGTGAAGCAGGCGGTTTGCATAAATTTATGAACTGGGATCGTGCAATCTTAACAGATTCTGGTGGTTTCCAAGTATTCAGTTTAAGTGACTTCCGTCGTATTGAAGAGGAAGGCGTTCATTTCCGTAATCACTTAAATGGAGATAAATTATTCTTATCACCAGAAAAAGCGATGGAAATCCAAAATGCATTAGGTTCAGATATTATGATGGCATTTGATGAGTGTCCACCATTCCCAGCTACTTTTGAATATATGAAGAAATCTGTAGAGCGTACGAGCCGCTGGGCAGAACGTTGCTTAAAAGCGCATGAACGTCCGCAAGATCAAGGTTTATTCGGTATTGTACAGGGGGGAGAGTACGAAGAGCTTCGTCGTCAAAGTGCGAAAGATCTTGTTTCAATGGACTTCCCTGGTTACGCTGTAGGTGGTTTATCTGTAGGTGAACCGAAAGATATTATGAACCGTGTACTTGAGTTTACAACACCACTTCTTCCAGATAATAAGCCTCGTTACTTAATGGGTGTAGGTTCTCCTGACTCGTTAATCGATGGCGCAATTCGTGGTATTGATATGTTTGACTGCGTACTTCCAACTCGTATCGCTCGAAATGGTACATGTATGACAAGTGAAGGTCGCCTCGTTGTAAAAAATGCGAAATTCGCAAGAGACTTCGGTCCGCTTGATCCAAACTGTGATTGCTACACATGTAAAAACTACTCTCGTGCGTACATTCGTCACTTAATGAAATGTGATGAAACGTTCGGAATTCGTTTAACGTCTTATCACAACCTTCATTTTCTGTTAAACTTAATGGAGCAGGTGAGACAAGCTATTCGTGAAGACCGTCTTGGCGATTTCCGCGAAGAGTTCTTTGAACAGTATGGCTTTAATAAACCGAATGCTAAAAACTTCTAATACATAATTTAAAAGGAGGAACAAAAGATGAATGCAGGTATGATGAATATCGTTATGATCGTTGCGATGTTTGCGATTTTCTATTTCTTATTAATTCGCCCGCAACAAAAACGTCAAAAAGCAGTTGCTCAAATGCAAAGTGAGTTAGCAAAAGGTGATGCTATCGTAACAATCGGTGGTTTACACGGTACAATCGAATCAGTAGATGAGACGAAAATTGTTATTAAATCTGGTGGTTCACACTTAACGTTCGATCGCAATGCGATTCGTGAAGTTGTGAAAAACTAATTTGGAAGGCCCTGCATGAAATATGCAGGGCCTTTTTTAGTTACTTTGCTTTGACATATTTACACCGAAAATACCACCGAGTGTACTCGCCCCCATTAATGCTAATTGATAAAGTAATTGTGAGTTCGATAAAGTTTGAGAAAAGCCTAAATAGTTAACTAGAAAAACGAGTATAGTGAACGTGAGACCTGTTGTGAAACCTACTAGCCAACCTTTTCCTTGAGCCTTTTTGCCGGCAGTAAATCCAGACATAAGCATAGATAAAAGAGCGAGTATAAAAATAGTAACGGTTAATGTCCCTTCGTTTATATTCGTAAACTTTAATAAAAGAGCCATAATCATACTAGTAATAGATGCGAGAATTAGTAGTGTAACAATACCGAAGCCAATTGCAGTTGATAATTTTTTCGTTCCATCCATTTATGCATTCCCCCTTTTTAATACAAGCATATTTTCCTTTTGTCTAAGTTAGACTAGTTTCTTTTTTATAGGGGAGTCTATACGTAAAAAAGGAGATGTAGAAATGGAATGGATATCAATAATTGGACGGACAATGCTTTTATATATCATCATCTTAATTATTTTTCGTCTTATGGGTAAACGTGAGATAGGAGAGCTAAGTGTATTAGATTTAGTCGTATTTATTATGCTTGGAGAAATGGCTGTAGTGGCAATTGAAAATACCGATAAATCACTTTGGCATCAATTAGTTCCGATGACTTTTCTTATGTGCATCCAAATTATTTTGTCAGTCATTTCCCTAAAGTATCAACGCTTTCGGCATTTAATAGAAGGTGAGCCGGCTATTCTTGTAAACGCGGGAAAGATTGATGAAAAGAAGATGAGAAAGCAACGTTATAATATAGATGATTTAATGATGCAATTAAGGGAACAAGGAGTTGGAGATATTCGGGATGTAGAATATGCTATTTTGGAACCGTCTGGGAAGTTATCTGTCTTTCAAAAACAAAAAAATAAACAAGATACATTGCAGTTTACGCTTCCTCTTATTATTGATGGAGAAATTCAATCTAGTCATTTACAAATGATTGAACATACAGATGCATGGCTTATTGAGAAATTAAAAAACTTAGGTTATAACGATGTAACACAAATTTTATACTGTAGTTTTCAAAACGGAAAATTTTTTGTTGATGTAAAAGAAAATTAGAGACTTATTCTTTGAAAGAGTAAGAATGATTAGTGTAACTAATAATCAGTGGAGATTACCCCACTGATTAAAGTTTCACCTTATTTCAAAAATGAAAGTTTACGAATGATAGGGAGACGACTTAACTCTTCTTTTCGAATGAGTTTGAAAGTGAAGAGAAGTACGATATAAACAATTGTTGTTAAAGTGATTTCCCATAATGTTTGTATGCCAATGGCATGAGAGAAAATAATATATTTATGAAGATAAAAACCGAAGGCGCCTGCGATACCGATGGCAAGTCCGCCGAAAATATAGTCTTTTGCGTAAATGGTAAATGTAATCTTTTTTAAAACAGTAGCGTAGTGAAGAAATGTTACTGTTACAATATTTGCTGCAATAGCGAGAGCAACCCCCATCATTTGAAATTCTGGCCTTGATGCTAGTACAAAAATAACGATTAATTTCACGATGGCTCCAATAAATGTATTCATCATTGCAGCTCTTGCTAAGTTTAAAGCTTGCAAAACAGAGGTAAGTGGACTTTGGAAATAATGAAATAAAAAGCAAGGCGCAAGAAGTTGAATGAATGCTGTTGCGCTGTCTGATCCATACATAAGAGTTAAAACAGGAGAAGCGAATACGTATAATATAACGACAGACCATCCGCCGGTAATTAATGAAATTCGAAGTGCTTGTTGTAAACGGTGCTCCACTAATTTATGTTGTCTTTTTGCCATTGCTTCACTAATAGAAGGGACGAGCGCTGTAGAGAGAGCGTATGTAATAAAGGCGGGTAGTGATAGAAGCGGGAATGCATAACCGTTTAATATACCGTATTGCTGGGTTGCAACAGAAGCAGCGACACCAGCGATTGCTAAGCTTTGCATAACGACAATAGGTTCAAAAAAATATGAAACGGAGCCGATTAAACGACTTCCTGTAGTTGGAAGGGCAATATCCATCAGAGAATAAAATGTCCCTTTGCTTTCCTTTACAGTAGTGAAAAATCCAGAGCGTATTGATAAATGTTTTTCTCGCTGAAATAACGTGAGTAAAAATAATAACGATGCAACTTCACCGAGAACAGCTGATAACATAGCGCCGGCTGCAGCGTATTCTATGCCGTAAGGTAAAAATAATTGAATGCATATAGCGATAATGGTAATGCGGACGACTTGTTCTAGAACTTGCGCATAAGCGCTAGGTTTCATGTTTTGTTTCCCTTGAAAATAACCACGCAAAACAGAAGAAACAGCAATAACAGGAACAACGGGCAAAATGGCCATTAATGGATAGTACGTTCTTTCGTCGGTTAATAATGTTTTTGCTAAAATAGGTGTGAGGAACATAATTCCGATTGTTAAAATGATACTAATAACGGATGTAACAGCTAGTGATACGGTTAATATTTTTTTAACTCTTTGTTTATCGTTCACAGCTTCCGCTTCTGCTACAAATTTTGCGATTGCGACAGGAAGACCAATTTGTGTCAATGTAATTGCTAAAATGAATGTAGGAACGGCCATCATATAAAGACCAACGCCTTCTTCTCCCAAAATACGTGCCATTACTATGCGGTTGATAAAGCCGAGTATTTTTGTAATAAAGCCGGCTATCATTAAAATAAATGCGCCTTTTAAAAAGCTTTGTCTCGTCATGTTCTTCTCCTACCTTCTCAAAATCAATGGAATGATTTACAATAATTTATATGCACGTACGAGACAAGAATGACAAGCATTTAAGAGAGTGAAATATGATAGTGCTCTTGAAAGTAGTTATTGCTGTCCATTAGAGCGGGAATAAAAGCGACTTTTCGTGCGAAATAAGAAGGAGATGTTATAGATGTTAGATAGAGAGGCTTTGGTAGAATCATACCGCGGACAGTTACAAGTCGTTTTAGAAAGTAAAGTAGAAGAGTTTCAAATGTTCGGCTACGACAGAGTGACAGATGATGACATTTGGAAGTTTCTTAAAGTGAAAAAGTGGAAGAAGATAGACAGCGATGTTAGATTGTATGAATTAGTTAATGACGTATTAACAGTAAGTGCTAATGAATATATGACATATTTAACTGTTGAAGCATATCAAGCGCCACTTTGGTCATTTGATGAATATGAAAATAAATAACCGACTGCAATTGGTTTGTTCTTCCTTTTGCAGTATAATGATAGGTATTGATAATCAGGAAATAATTATGTCTAAGATCATATATAAAGGAGGTAGTGAAGAGAGAAAACAAATAATGAAAGTGCAGGTATCGTGAAAACGTACCGGCACAGCTAGTGATGAGCTAGCAAAATTATAGAAAGGAAGTCTACTAACTAGACGTATGCACACGTGTAAAAGTGAATCGTAAGAGATTTATTTAAAGTGTTAGTAGCGGAAAGAGGGTACATATGGCAAAGCGTGGTACGAGAATTGCCGCCTTTTTCCTCATCGTTTTATTAATCGGTGGAGTAATTGGTGCGGCAGGAAAAGACATAGCAAAAGGAATTAGTCTAGGACTAGACCTTCGCGGTGGTTTTGAAATTCTGTATGAAGTAAAACCAGCCAAAAAAGGTGACAAAATCGATCGAGACGTACTTGTAAGTACAGTAGGTGCTCTTGAGAATCGTGTCAATGTTCTCGGTGTAAGTGAGCCGAACATTCAAATCGAAGGGCAAGATCGAATTCGTGTACAGCTTGCTGGTGTACAAGATCAGCAAAAAGCACGTGAAATGTTATCAACACAAGCGAAATTAACATTCCGTGATGTAGATGATAATCTTCTTATGGACGGAACGGATTTAAAAGGCGGCGGAGCGAAGCAAACATTTGATGAGCAAGGCCGTGCGAGCGTAGGTCTTACACTAAAGAGCGCTGAAAAATTCCGTGAAGTAACTGAAAAAATTTCAAAAATGCCACCACCAACGAATTTAATGGTAATTTGGCTTGATTTTGAAGAAGGAAAAGATTCGTACAAAGCAGAATCTGCAAAACCGAATCCGAAGTTCTTATCAGCAGCAACAGTAAACCAAGTATTTAACCAAGCTGAAGTATCTATCGTAGGTGGAAACTTCACAGTTGAAAGTGCGAAACAACTTTCATCTTTATTAAATGCAGGTGCACTTCCTGTTGATTTAAAAGAAATGTATTCAACATCTGTTGGAGCGAAATTTGGTCAACAAGCGTTAGAGCAAACGATTTTCGCTAGTGCGATTGGTATCGCTCTTATTTTCTTATTTATGCTTGTATTCTACCGTTTACCAGGACTTGTAGCGGTTATTATGTTAGGTTTATACATTTTCGTTACATTACTTGTCTTTAACTGGATGCATGCAGTTCTTACGTTGCCAGGTATTGCGGCGTTAGTGCTCGGAGTAGGTATCGCAGTTGATGCGAATATTATTACGTACGAGAGACTGAAAGAAGAGTTGAAAATTGGTAAGTCCATGATGTCGGCATTCCGCGCTGGTAACCATCGTTCATTAGCAACAATTCTAGATGCAAACGTTACAACTCTTGCAGCAGCTGGTGTGTTATTCGTTTATGGTAATAGCTCTGTAAAAGGATTCGCAACAAGTTTAATCGTAAGTATTTTAGTTGGTTTTATTACGAACGTATTCGGTACTCGTTTCTTACTAGGTTTACTTGTAAAGAGCCGTTACTTTGATAAAAAACCAGGATATTTTGGTGTGAAACAAAAGGATATTATTCCATTAACAAAAGGGGTAGTACATCCGCCAACGAGATTTGATCGTATTAATTTCGTAAATATCGGTCATAAATTCCTTATCTTCTCGATTGTAGTTGTAATTGCGGGTGCAATTATCTTACCAATTTTCAAATTGAATCTTGGTATTGACTTTGCGAGTGGTACACGTATCGACTTGCAATCAAAACAAGCCGTTACTGTGTCTGATGTTCATAAAGATTTTAAAGAATTGAACATTGATGTGAAGGAAGAAAATATTGTACCGACTGGAGATGACAATAAAGGTTTCGCAGTTCGTACATTAGGTGTTTTATCAAAAGATGAAATTGCGAAAACAAAAACATTCTTCCACGATAAATATGGTACAGATCCAAACGTAAGTACAGTTTCACCGACAATTGGTAAAGAAATTGCACGAAATGCATTTATCGCAGTATTAATTGCTTCTGCGGTTATCATTTTATACGTAAGTATTCGTTTCCGATTTACGTATGCGTTATCTGCAGTGCTTGCATTATTACATGACGCATTCGTTATGATTGTTATGTTTAGTATTTTCCAACTAGAGGTAGACTTAACGTTTATCGCTGCAGTACTAACAATCATCGGTTATTCTATTAATGACTCGATTGTTACATTTGATAGAAACCGTGAATTATACAAACAGAAAAAACGAGTGCGCGATATAAAAGATCTAGAAGAAATCGTAAATGCAAGTATTCGCCAAACGCTTGGTCGCTCGATTAACACCGTATTAACAGTGTTATTCCCAGTAATTGCACTGCTTATCTTCGGTAGTGAGTCACTACGTAACTTCTCGTTTGCGTTACTTGTTGGATTAATTGTAGGTACGTACTCTTCTGTTTTCGTTGCCTCTCAAATTTGGTTAATGCTTGAAAACCGTCGTTTGAAAAAGGGAAAAAACAAGAAGAAGGTTGAGAAAGTAGAATCTGAACCGCAAGTATAGAAAAGATGATGTCTCTTTATGAGGCATCTCTTTTTTCGTTTGTGGATACAATAAGATAGCAACTTTTTAACAGAAAGAAGATTGAAGAAAGTGGTGGTATTATCGCTGTTTTTGTTAAAATAAAAAGATAGGTTAAGAAAAGAAGGGATTTTAATGATGGAAAAAGATGAACGTTTTAAACAGGCTGAGTTTGGTGCTATTGTCGGGATCGTTGGTAATATTATATTAGCGATTGTAAAGGCAATAATTGGTTATATTGGGAACAGTAAAGCACTGTTAGCGGATGCGGTGCATTCTGCATCAGATGTAATTGGTTCGCTAGCTGTACTTTTTGGATTGCGAGCGGCAAAGCAGCCACCTGATGAGGATCATCCATATGGTCATGGTAAAGCGGAATCGATTTCAGCGATTATTGTTGCGGTATTATTATTTATTGTGGGACTTGAAATCGCGATTTCGTCTATAAAAGCTTTTTCGCAAGAACTAGAACCACCGAAAGGAATTACGATATTTGCTGTTGTTCTTTCAATCGTCGTGAAAGAAGGAATGTTTCAATATAAATTCCGATTAGGGAAAAGGGTAAATAGTGATGCAATTATTGCAAATGCATATGAGCACCGTTCGGATGTATTTTCTTCAATTGCAGCTTTAATCGGTATTTGTGCAGCTATACTCGGTGGTAAGCTTGGTATAGACTGGCTTGTATATGCTGATCCGATTGCAGGATTAGTTGTTTCGCTTCTTGTTGTAAAAATGGCATGGAGCATTGGAGCGGAAGCAATTCATGCAACGCTTGACCATGTTCTTCATGAGGAGGATGTTATTCCGCTTAGAGAAGCAGTTCTTCAAGTAGATGGTGTGAAAAAAATTGGTTCTTTATATGCACGGGAGCATGGTCATTATGTTATTGTCGATATTAAAGTGTCTGTAGATCCATACATTACTGTAGAAGAAGGACACCGTATTGGAAAACATGTGAAAGAAATACTTATGAAACAAGATAATGTACAAAATGTATTCGTACATATAAATCCGTATTCTCCAAATTAAACATCATTAACATTTTAGTATATAGATATTGCATCGTAGTTTGCATTATATTGTCACCCCTTAATCTGTCTTGTATAATGAACAGGTTAAGGGGTGATTTCGTGTTACAACCGAAGACGCGTTGGAAAGAAAAAGAATATAATGACGAGCGAGTGAGTGAATTAGCAAGTAAATTACAGTTATCGCCACTTGTCGTTTCATTATTCCTCGGTAGAGGACTAGATACAGAAGATAAGATTTTAGATTTTTTAAATACAGAAAATCAAGAATTTCATGATCCATTTTTATTAGAAGGAATGGATAGAACGGTAGAACGTGTAAATAAGGCGATTCAAAATGGAGAGCAAATATTAATATTTGGTGATTACGATGCGGACGGAGTAAGTAGTACGACGGTTTTATATCTTGCTCTTCAAGAATTAGGTGCAGAAGTAGAATTTTACATTCCAAATCGTTTTACAGAAGGGTATGGACCGAACGAAGAAGCGTTTCGTTGGGCGCATAGCGCAGGGTTCTCACTGATTATTACTGTCGACACTGGCATCGCAGCAGTACATGAAGCGAATGTAGCGAAAGAGCTTGGAATAGATCTAATTATTACAGATCACCATGAGCCACCGCCAGAATTGCCAGAAGCGCTTGCGATTATACATCCGAAATTAGAAGGTGGCGTATATCCGTTTCACTATTTAGCTGGTGTAGGTGTTGCGTTTAAAGTTGCGCATGCACTATTAGGCCGTGTACCAGAACATTTATTAGAGATTGCAGTAATCGGTACAGTAGCCGATTTAGTATCACTTCATGGTGAAAATAGGTTGCTAGTGAAACGCGGTTTAAAACATATGCGTATGACGAGAAATATTGGTTTGAAGGCATTGTTTAAAGTTGCTAACGTTTCGCAAAGTGAAATTACAGAAGAGAGTATTGGCTTCTCAATTGCACCTCGTATTAATGCGGTTGGGCGTTTAGAAGATGCTGCGCCGGCTGTACACCTTTTATTATCAGATGATCCAGAGGAAGCGAAAGAGTTGGCCGAAGAAATTGATGAGCTGAACAAACTGCGAAAAGATATTGTAAAGCAAATTACAGAAGAAGCTATCGCTGAAGTTGAAAATAAATTCCCGCCAGAAGAAAACAAAGTATTAGTACTTGCAAAAGAAGGCTGGAACCCAGGGGTAATTGGAATTGTTGCTTCTAAATTAGTTGAACGTTTTTATCGTCCGACGATTGTATTAAGCATCGATCCTATAAAAGAAACAGCAAAAGGCTCAGCACGTAGTATTGCAGGATTTGATTTGTTTGCAAACTTATCAGATTGTAGAGAGTTATTGCCACACTTCGGAGGGCATCCGATGGCAGCGGGAATGACGCTACATATGAATGATGTAGATGAATTACGTCGCCGATTAAATGAACAAGCAGATGCGATTTTAACAGAAGAAGATTTTATTCCAATTACAGCAGTTGATGTTTTTTGCAAAGTAGAGGATGTAACGCTAGCGGCAATTGAAGATATGCAAAAACTAGCCCCGTTTGGTATTGGAAATCCGAAACCACGTATTGCAGTAAAAGATGCAGAGTTAGAAAGCATTCGCGCAATCGGATCAGATGGTTCTCATTTAAAAATGGCTCTTCGTGATGGACAAGCAACACTGGATACAATTGGATTTGGTTTTGGTGCATATGCGAAAGAAATCTCTCCAGTTGCAAAAGTATCTGTAATAGGAGAAGCATCCATCAATGAATGGAATAATTTTAAGAAGCCACAACTAATGGTACAAGATATTGCTGTAGAGGCGTGGCAATTATTTGATTGGCGTAGTATGCGTAATGCAGAAGCAAATTTAGCAGAACTTCCGAAAGAAAAAATAACAATGGTGTATTTTTCTGAAGAGGTATTGAATAAATTTTCTTTAGAGAGCTATAAAGAAAAGCTCATGCATGCTTCAGAAGTAACGCATTTAGATGATCAATATATCGTGTTACTTGATTTACCAAAAGGAACCGATGAATTACGTGAGTTATTTAAGGCAGGATTCCCAGCGCGAATTTATACGCTATTTTATCAAGAGAATAACCACTTATTTAGTACAGTTCCGACGAGAGAACACTTTAAATGGTACTATTCTTTCTTAAGCCAAAAAACACCATTTTCTTTAAGACAATATGGAGAACAACTATGTCGTCATAAAGGTTGGTCAAAAGATACAGTAAATTTTATGACACAGGTGTTTTTTGAGTTAGAATTTGTTACAATAAAAGATGGCGTCATTTTTATGGCAGACAAAAAACAAAAGCGTGATTTAATTGAATCGAACACATATCGTGAGAAAATGAACCACTTACAATTAGAAAAAGAATTGGTTTATAGCACATATCAGCAACTATATACATGGTTTGAAACGATTCGTAATCATAAAGAAGTAGAACAGTTAGGGTAAAGGATTTGTATTTACAAACCTTTTAGATCTGAGGAGGATTCAGAAATATGGATTTCAAGCAACATATCGCAATTGTACCGGATTATCCGAAAGAAGGTATTGTGTTTAAAGACATTACACCTTTAATGAATGACGGTAAAGCATACAAAGCAGCAACAGATGCAATCGTTGAATACGCAAAAGAAAGAGATATCGATGTTGTAGTAGGACCAGAAGCTCGTGGTTTCATTATCGGTTGCCCAGTTTCTTATGCGTTAGAAGTAGGATTTGCGCCAGTTCGTAAATTAGGAAAATTACCACGTGAAGTAATTACAGTTGACTACGGTAAAGAATATGGTAAAGATGTTTTAACAATCCATAAAGATGCAATTAAGCCAGGTCAACGCGTATTAATTACAGATGACCTATTAGCTACAGGTGGAACTATCGAAGCGACAATTAAGCTAGTTGAAGAACTTGGCGGAGTTGTAGCAGGGATTGCATTCTTAGTAGAGCTTACTTACTTAGATGGTCGTAAAATGTTAGATGGTTACGATGTATTAGTATTAGAAAAATACTAATCACTATATAGGTAAAACTACGGTGATAAAAAGTACCCGTGAATCTCTTGGAGAGGAGCGGGTACTTTTGTATAATTGAACAAAAAATTATGGTGAAATGTCAGTAAAATCTTTTCCTTTTCACAATTCACAATCATTGGGTTATAATGATAGAATATAATTTATTCTATTAAATAAAGATAAAGTCAATTTTCAATAAAAGGTGATTCGATGGCAAATGAGCAGGTACTAACAGCTGAACAGGTACTCGAGAAAGCAAGTCAATATTTAGTGGATGAAGATATTGAGCTAGTAGCACGTGCCTATGAATATGCACGCGATGCGCATAGCGAACAATACAGGAAATCGGGTGAACCGTATATTATTCATCCAATTCAAGTTGCAGGTATTTTAGTTGATTTACACATGGATCCAGCTACGGTATCAGCAGGTTTCTTACATGATGTAGTGGAAGATACAGAGATTACGTTAGAAGATATTGAACGGGAATTTAACAAAGAAATTGCTATGCTTGTTGATGGTGTTACGAAGCTTGGGAAGATCAAATATAAATCTCACGAACAACAACAAGCAGAAAACCATCGCAAAATGTTTATTGCAATGGCTCAAGATATTCGAGTTATTTTAATTAAACTAGCTGATCGTCTTCATAACATGCGTACATTGAAACATTTGCCTCAAGAGAAGCAGCGTCGCATAGCGAATGAAACGCTAGAAATCTTTGCACCTTTAGCACATAGACTCGGAATTAGTACTATTAAATGGGAGCTAGAGGATACGTCACTTCGCTATTTAAATCCACAACAATATTATCGTATTGTAAATTTAATGAAGCGTAAACGTGCAGAACGTGAAGAATACTTAGACGAAGTAATGACTGGTATTCGTGAGAAATTAAAAGAAGTTGCAATTCAACCTGAGATCTCTGGAAGACCGAAACATATTTACAGTATTTATCGTAAAATGGCACTGCAAAATAAACAGTTCAATGAAATTTACGATTTATTAGCTGTACGTGTCGTTGTAAATAGTATCAAAGATTGTTATGCAGTGCTTGGAATTATTCATACGTGCTGGAAGCCGATGCCAGGTCGTTTTAAAGATTATATTGCAATGCCAAAAGCAAATCTATATCAATCTCTTCATACGACTGTAATTGGACCGAAAGGTGATCCACTTGAAGTGCAAATTCGTACGAAAGAAATGCACGAAATTGCAGAATTCGGGATCGCTGCACACTGGGCATACAAAGAAGGAAAAACAGCAGAAACAACAGGTACATTAGAGAAGAAACTCACGTGGTTCCGTCAAATATTAGAATGGCAAAATGAAGCTTCTAATGCAGAAGAATTTATGGAGTCATTAAAAATTGATTTATTCTCTGACATGGTATTCGTCTTTACACCGAAAGGCGATGTAATGGAATTACCACTTGGATCGGTTCCAATTGATTTCGCGTATCGTGTCCATTCGGAAATTGGGAATAAAACAATTGGTGCAAAAGTAAACGGGAAAATGGTGACGCTGGATTATAAATTAAAAACAGGCGATATCATTGAAATTTTAACGTCGAAACATTCATATGGCCCAAGTCAAGATTGGGTAAAACTTGCTCAAACATCTCATGCGAAAAATAAAATTCGTCAATTCTTTAAGAAACAACGTAGAGACGAAAATATTGAAAAAGGCCGTGAACTTGTTGAAAAGGAAGTACGTGGTCTAGAGTATGAGATGAAAGAAGTATTAGCGCCTGATAACTTAAAACGCGTCGCTGAGAAATTTAACTTTGCAAATGAAGAAGATATGTTTGCAGCAGTTGGATATAGCGGAATTACAGCTTCGCAAATTGTTACGCGACTAACGGACAAGTTCCGCAAGCAACGCGAAGAAGAAGAAATTGTTGAAGTTAAAGAAGTTCGTAAACCGATGAAAATTCGAAAATGGGATTCTGGTGTAAAGGTAAGCGGTGCTGATAATTTATTAATCCGTTTATCGAAATGCTGTAACCCAGTTCCGGGCGATGATATCGTTGGGTATATTACGAAAGGCCGAGGTGTATCGATTCACCGCCGTGATTGTGTAAATGTTCATACAGAAGAAGCTGTAGAACGATTATTAGAGGTAGAGTGGGAAGGTAGCCCTGAAAAAGAAATAGAGTATAACGTTGATATTGAAATTTCAGGTTACGATCGCCGCGGTTTATTAAATGAAGTACTGCAAGCTGTTACAGAGACGAAAACATACATTTCAGCTGTTTCTGGTAGAAGTGACCGTAATAAGATGGCAACAATTAATATGTCAATTTCGATTCGTAACTTACAACACTTGAAAAAAGTAGTAGAACGCATTAAACGAGTTCCAGAAATTTATGCAGTACGACGCATGATGCATTAATAGGGAGTGTAGAAAGATGAGAGTTGTTTTACAACGATCAAAGAAAGCGTCTGTCACAGTAGACGGTGAGATCGTAGGACAAATTCCGTTCGGTTTAACATTACTAGTTGGCATTACGCACGAAGATACAGAAAAAGATGCAACTTACATTGCGGAAAAAATTGCAAACTTACGTATTTTTGAAGATGAGAGCGGAAAGATGAATCATTCTGTACTTGATGTAGAAGGACAAGTTCTATCTATTTCGCAATTCACATTATACGGAGATTGCCGCAAGGGAAGACGTCCAAACTTTATGGATGCTGCGAAACCTGATTATGCAGAGCGTTTATACGATTTCTTTAATGAAGAAGTTCGTAAACAAGGATTACATGTGGAAACAGGGAAGTTCGGAGCAATGATGGATGTTTCTTTAATCAATGATGGTCCGGTGACCTTAATTGTAGAAAGTAAATAGTGTTGATAAAAAAGAGAGGGTTATATAATCCTCTCTTTTTTATACATTGTTGTATGTTTTGTTCATTTATTTGGAATCAATAGCAGTTTCGGTTATGTATAACTCTCCCATCAATATGGAACAATAAAAAGTAAAACATCCATATTGAATGTGAGGGATATACGTATGCGTATGAATGAAAAAGGGCATTCTGTTACAAATGGTGCAAATCAATTATTTAACGTGAATTTTCATGATTTTATTTCAAAAGAGCAAAACAATACTTCAATGGAGCTTGCTTCCGAGTTTGGGATTTCTCTTCAAGATGTAAAGCGTTTAAAGAAGCAGATTGAACGTTCTTAGAGCACTTGACAATCCTACTTAACAAACGTATAGTAATTTTATATTTACATATGAATATAACCGTTGATAGAGAAGAGTAAATGAGACACACATGGAAAGAGAAGAAATGTCTTAGGCTGAAAACATTTCTACATGATGACTGATTGAATGACACTCTAGAGGTTTCAACTTGAACGGCATATACGCTTAGTAGGGATGAACGCACATTTAAGCGTTATTAAAAAAGTGGAAGCATACGTGCTTCAATTAGGGTGGCACCACGGGTATAATACTCTCGTCCCTACTGTTTAAACAGTAGAGGCGGGAGTTTTTTTATTTTTATTAAGATTAAAACAATTTGAGGAGGAACTGAATATGTCTATTCAAATCCCACGCGGAACGCAAGATATTCTTCCAGGCACTGTTGAGTTATGGCAGTATATCGAAGGGCAAGCACGCGAAATTTGCCGTCGTTACAATTATAAAGAAATTCGTACACCAATTTTTGAGCACACTGAGCTATTTTTACGCGGTGTTGGTGATACGACAGATATCGTACAAAAAGAAATGTACTCATTCCAAGATCGTGGAGAGCGCAGCTTAACATTACGTCCAGAAGGTACTGCACCTGTTGTACGTTCTTACGTTGAAAATAAAATGTTTGGTGATGCAACACAACCAACGAAATTATACTATATTGGTCAAATGTTCCGTTATGAAAGACCACAAGCAGGTCGCTATCGTCAATTCGTACAATTCGGTATCGAAGCAATCGGCAGTAATGACCCTGCAATTGATGCAGAAGTAATTGCACTTGCTGTTGAATTTTACCGCGGCATGGGCTTGAAAAATATTAAAGTTGTATTAAACAGTTTAGGTGACGCGGCGAGCCGTCAAGCACACCGTGATGCGTTAATCGCACACTTTGAGCCACGTATCGATGAGTTCTGTTCTGACTGTCAATCTCGTTTAGAAAAGAATCCTCTTCGTATTTTAGATTGTAAGAAGGACCGTAACCATGAATTAATGGGAACAGCACCATCTATTACAGAATACTTAAATGAAGATTCAGCAGTATACTACGAAAAAGTTCAAGAGCTATTAACGATGATGGATGTTCCGTTTGAAAAAGATCCGAACTTAGTGCGTGGTTTAGACTACTACCAACACACTGTTTTTGAAATTATGAGTGAGGCAGACGGTTTCGGTGCGATCACTACATTAAGCGGTGGTGGCCGTTATAACGGACTTGTACAAGAAATCGGTGGACCAGAAATGCCAGGTATCGGTTTTGCAATGAGTATTGAACGTTTAATTATGGCGCTAAAAGCTGAAAACATTGAATTACCACTTGAACATAGTATTGATTGTTACGTTGTGGCGCTTGGCGAAAAAGCGAAAGACCATGCTGCAAAAGTTGCGTTCGATCTTCGTAAAGCTGGATTGTCAGTTGAAAAAGATTATTTAGATCGTAAAATGAAAGCACAATTTAAATCAGCAGATCGTCTAAAGGCGAAATTTGTAGCTGTATTAGGAGAAGATGAGCTAGATAAAGGCATCATTAACTTAAAAGATATGGCAACAGGTGAACAAGAAGAAGTAGCGTTAGATGTATTTGCTTCATACGTAGCAGAGAAATTAATATAGGGGGAACTTACAGTGGCTGAAAGAACACATGCATGTGGAAAAGTAACAGTAGAAGCTGTTGGACAAACAGTTCAATTAAAAGGTTGGGTACAAAAACGCCGTGACTTAGGTGGATTAATCTTTATCGATTTACGTGACCGTACAGGTATCGTACAAGTTGTATTTAACCCAGAAACATCAAAAGAAGCGTTAGAAGTAGCAGAAACAATTCGTAGCGAGTACGTATTACACGTAGAAGGTACAGTTGTTGAACGTGGTGCAGGCGCAATTAATGACAATATGGCAACTGGTCGTATTGAAGTACAAGCAACAAAAGTAAATGTACTAAATGCAGCGAAAACAACGCCAATCATCATTGCTGATGATACAGATGCATCAGAAGATGTGCGTTTAAAATATCGTTATTTAGACTTACGTCGCCCAGTAATGTTTAACACATTCAAAATGCGTCATGACGTAACGAAAACAATTCGTAACTTCTTAGACACAGAAGAGTTCTTAGAAGTAGAAACACCAATTTTAACGAAAAGCACGCCAGAAGGAGCTCGTGACTATTTAGTACCAAGTCGTGTGCATGATGGTGAATTCTATGCACTACCACAGTCACCACAGTTATTTAAACAGCTTCTTATGGTCGGCGGATTTGAGCGTTACTATCAAGTAGCACGTTGTTTCCGTGATGAAGATTTACGTGCGGATCGTCAACCGGAATTCACGCAAATTGATATCGAAGCTTCATTCTTAACACAAGATGAAATTTTAGATATGATGGAGCGTATGATGACGAAAGTTATGAAGGATGCAAAAGGTGTAGAAGTTAGTGCGCCATTCCCTCGTATGAAATATGCTGATGCAATGGCTCGCTACGGTTCTGATAAGCCAGATACACGCTTTGAAATGGAACTAACAGACTTATCTGAGTTTGCAGCAGGTTGTGGCTTTAAAGTGTTTACAAGTGCTGTAGAAAGCGGCGGACAAGTAAAAGCAATTAATGCAAAAGGTGCTGCAAGTAAATATTCTCGTAAAGACATCGATGCATTAACTGAATTCGTGAAAGTAT
This sequence comes from Bacillus sp. FSL W8-0770, assembly GCF_038008705.1. Classification (NCBI taxonomy): domain Bacteria; kingdom Bacillati; phylum Bacillota; class Bacilli; order Caryophanales; family Bacillaceae; genus Bacillus; species Bacillus sp. FSL W8-0770. The sequence continues at coordinate 4,183,293 of NZ_JBBOZR010000001.1, read as the reverse complement.
ACGGTGCAAAAGGTCTAGCTTGGCTTAAAGTTGAAGAAGACGGCTTAAAAGGACCGATTGCGAAATTCTTCGGTGAAGAAGATGCAAATGTGTTAATGAGCACATTAGAGGCTACTGCTGGCGACTTATTACTATTCGTAGCAGATAAGAAGAGCGTTGTTGCAGATAGCTTAGGTGCACTTCGCTTACGTCTAGGTAAAGAGCTTGAGTTAATTGACGAAAGTAAATATAATTTCCTATGGGTAACGGATTGGCCACTTCTTGAGTACGATGAAGATGCAGATCGTTACTTCGCAGCTCACCACCCATTCACAATGCCATTCCGTGAAGACGTTGAGTTACTAGAAACAGCACCAGAAAAAGCACGTGCACAAGCATATGACCTTGTATTAAACGGTTATGAGCTTGGTGGTGGATCACTTCGTATTTACGAGCGTGACGTACAAGAAAAAATGTTCAAAGCACTTGGATTCTCACAAGAAGAAGCGCAAGAGCAATTCGGATTCTTATTAGAAGCATTCGAATACGGTACACCACCACACGGCGGTATTGCATTAGGTTTAGATCGTCTTGTTATGCTGCTTGCAGGCCGTACGAACCTTCGTGATACAATTGCATTCCCGAAAACAGCAAGCGCAAGCTGCTTATTAACAGAAGCTCCAAGCCCAGTTGCAGAAGCACAGCTTGAAGAGTTAAACTTAAAATTAAGCTTAAAAGAAGAGAAGTAAGAATAGGGTCTAGATGGTTATACTATAACCGTCTAGACTTTTTTTGAGAGGTTGTTTAAAAAGTCCGGTTTAGATAACTGTCGCATCTCATCGTTGCTTCGCCAGTCCGGTGCTCGAGTAGTATTTCTACACTGCGCTCCTCCTGGCTTCAGCGCCTCGATCTGCTCGGTTCTCTGAATCCTCTTTTTTAAACGTGTATTTAGGAAGAAATGAAATTCTGGTCTATGTTTTCATTTTTGAAATATGTATTTTTAGGAATTCTATAACTTTTTCTATACAAATAGTCGGAAAAACGCTAGAATACATGGTAGACCATTTTTGTAATAGGAGTGTAGAGCTGAATGTTACATCAATTTTCACGTAATGAATTAGCCTTCGGTAAAGAAGGACTTGAAATATTAAAAAATAGTACAGTCGGTATTTTAGGAATTGGCGGCGTAGGTTCATTTTCAGCTGAAGCGTTAGCGCGTTCTGGAGTAGGACGTCTTGTATTAGTTGATAAAGACGTTGTAGATATTACAAACGTAAACCGTCAAATTCACGCTTTAGTATCTACTGTAGGACGTTCAAAAGTAGAATTAATGAAAGAGCGTATCGCAGACATTAACCCAGAGTGTGAAGTAATTGGACTAGAAATGTTTTATACAGATGAAACATATGAAGAGTTCTTTAAGCACGGTTTAGATTTCGTAGTGGATGCATCTGATACGATTACGTTCAAAATCCATTTAATTAAACAATGTTTACGTCGTAAAATTAAAATTATCTCATGTATGGGTGCAGCAAATAAAATGGATCCAACTCGTTTCCGTATTGCGGACATTTCTAAAACACACACAGATCCAATTGCGAAAGTCATTCGTACGAAGCTTCGTAAAGAGGGTATTAAAAAAGGTGTAAAAGTTGTCTTCTCTGACGAAAACCCAATCGTAATTCGTGAAGAGGTACGTAAAGAAATCGTACCAGACGAAAATGCAAAAATTCGTAAAGCGAAATTACCGCCTTCATCAAATGCATTCGTACCATCTGTGGCAGGCTTAATTATGGCAAGTCACGTTGTACGTGAACGTATTAAAAATGTAGAAGTGAAACGTGTAGGGCAAGAATAAAAGAAAAGCATATATCCATTTTGGATATATGCTTTTTTACATGTATTAAAGAAATATGGATATTTGCATTACTACTAGTTCAAATGTAAGTAAGGTTAGTAAGTAAAAATCATATTTATCTGATTTATAGGCGGATGTCTTTTTTAGACTGTTAATGGTGAAAAGAGCTAAAGTCAGGACGAGAAGGCCAAGAGTTATTTTGAAGATTATTAATGAAATAGCAACCATCCCCCTTTAAAGGTATATGTTTATAATATCATTTTAGTAAAAAATATCTAATCCGTTTTAGGAGTTTCCTTGTATGACAAGGAGGAATGTTATTGTCAATCTTTGTCGTTAAATCGTTGATATATTGCAAGTTACGATAGATATATTCGAAAAATCGTTGATATAATTTCATTTACCGACATGTATATATATGATTTACCGAAAACAAACAGGGATGTCACTCAGTCAAAAAAGTGACATCCCTGTTTTTAATTCTCAGCAGAATAAATAATATCTAAATTCCCGTTTTGATCGGTTTTGAAAATCGGGGCAATTTGCTCTTCTTGCTCTTCGACCGAAACAAGTTTTCGAGCACGATCCATAATTCGAACAAGCATCGCGTAATCTTCTTCGATTGCTTGTTGTTTTTTTGTGAGTACCGCTAATTTCGTTTCAAGTTCATGATTCGTTTTTTGCAGAGAAGTGAGCTGAGCTTGTAATACATCATTTTCAGTTTGCAACTTTGCGAGTGAAGGGTTATTATGCTCCAAGTTTTGCAAAAATGAGATGACATTTTGCATCGTAAGTTCTTGTTTACTTGGCGTAATATCTTCAGAAAACTCAGCATCGATTACGAGTTGTTTCGTTTTCGTGAACTGATTTTTTTCTATTTTAGCTTCAGAGCGCTTTAATTCTTTACGTTGTTTCTTCGCAAGCTGCACAGCATCTTCGTAATTCGGCCTTACTTCAGCATTCCATCTAAAGCCGCAAGCTGCTGAAGTCCGGTTCAACGTATCGCCGACTTCATCAAATGCTTTTATTTGTGTACTTCCGCTGCGAATATGTCGTAAAACAGTTTCTGCTAAAAGGAGATCATCTTCTTTTGTCCATGCATCTTGACGTGTTTTCATAAGCGAAGCCTCCATAATGGTGACGTTTTCGTTTATGTTACCCTTTATTTTTCGTTTTATTCGAAGTTTGTAATCTTTCATAAACAGTAGAAAGTGCTTGCTCAAATTTCCCTGTCGTTTTCGGTTTATAATATTGCTTGTTTTTTATTTTATCAGGTAAGTATTGTTGCCTTACCCAGCCGTTTGGATGGTCGTGTGGATATAAATATCCAATGCCTCTTCCAAGTGATTCTGCGCCTTTGTAATGACTATCTTTTAAATGGCTTGGAATGTCACCTGTTTGACCGTTGCGTAAATCGTGTAATGCAGCATCAAGTGCTTTATAAGCTGAATTTGATTTTGGTGATAAGCATAGCTCGATAACGGCATTTGCAAGTGGGATGCGTGCTTCTGGGAATCCAACTCGTTCAGCTGATTCAATTGCAGCTAGTGTACGTGGTCCAGCTTGTGGGCTAGCAAGTCCAATATCTTCATAAGCCATAATAAGAAGGCGTCTGCCAATACTTTGTAAATCACCTGCTTCAATAAGGCGTGCTAAATAATGGAGCGCTGCATTTACATCACTTCCGCGCACTGATTTTTGAAATGCTGATAATACGTCATAATGAGCATCGCCGCCTTTGTCGTGAACGAAGCTCTTTTTTTGTAAGCATTCTTCTGCAATCTCGAGTGTGATTTCAGCCGCTTGATCGTCTGTAGTAAAGCTAGATAATACAGCAAGCTCAAGTGCGTTATAAGCAGAACGCATATCACCACCAGAGGCATTTGCAAAGTGATGTAGTGCTTCATCTGTTACCGTTACAGCATATTCTCCAAGGCCTTTTTCTTTATCTTCTAAAGCTCTTTTTAACCCAATTAAAATATCATCTTCTGTTAGTGCGTGTAATTCGAAAATTTGACACCTGCTTCGAATAGCGGAGTTTATTGCATGGAATGGATTACTTGTCGTTGCGCCAATTAAAGTAAGAAGTCCGCTTTCTAAGTGAGGTAATAGAAAGTCTTGCTTTGCTTTATCTAGACGGTGAACTTCATCTAAAATTAAAACGAGGTGTCGATGCATCTTCGCTTCTTGCACGACAACTTCCATATCTTTTTTATTGTGAGTAACAGCATTCAATAGACGAAACGGGGTACCGGTACTTCCAGCAATTGCACTGGCAATGGATGTTTTTCCTGTACCTGGAGGACCGTATAAAATCATAGATTGAAAATGATTGGCTTGGACCATTCGCCATAAAATCTTTCCTTCACCAACTAAATGTTGTTGCCCAATAATTTCTTGAATATTTGTAGGGCGCATTCGATGTGCGAGTGGTTGTTTCATTTGGACCGTCTCCCTTAATATATAATCTCGTTCTATCGTATCATTTTTTTCTACGAAATTTGAAATAGGATGCTGTTTTATGGGAAAAATAAAGGATAATATTTTCATTTTTCTTTCAATTGTAATAATTCCCGAGTTTTTCAATGTGATTTTATGTTATCATTTTGATACACAAGTTGAAATTTCTTATAATACTATATTATGCTATAATTTCATAGGATTTTAAATTGTGTTCTTTTTATAAATAAGATATAACCAATAGAAGTGAAAATTTGAAAAGAGGTGCAAAATAGATGAAAATTTCAACGAAAGGCCGCTATGGCTTAACAATTATGATTGATCTTGCAAAAAAGTTTGGTGAAGGTCCGATTTCATTAAAATCAATTGCGCAGGCGCATGACTTATCCGAGCATTACTTAGAGCAATTAATTTCACCACTTCGTAACGCTCGTCTTGTAAAGAGTACGCGCGGGGCATATGGCGGATATGTATTATCTGATCAACCGGCTAACATTACAGCTGGGGATGTAATCCGTGTATTAGAGGGACCGATTAGTGTTGTAGAAATGATAGAAGAAGAAGAGCCAGCGCAGCGCCAGTTATGGATGCGTGTTCGTGATGCGGTGCAAGAAGTGTTAGATAGTACAACGTTAGAAGATTTAGTACGTTATGAGGAAGAAAATCACGGGGGCTATATGTTTTACATTTAATTCCTTGTGAAACGATTTGGAAAGAAGGAGATTTAATGGAACGCATTTACTTAGATCATGCTGCGACATCTCCGACTCACCCAGAAGTGGTCGAAAAGATGATTCCATATATGACAGAAATATTCGGGAACCCGTCTAGTATTCACTTTTATGGACGTCAAACTCGTCACACAGTAGATGAGGCGAGAAGAGTGTGTGCACGCAGCATTCATGCGAATCCGAATGAAATTATATTTACGAGCGGTGGTACAGAAGCTGATAATTTAGCGCTTATCGGTGTAGCACGTGCGAACCGTCATAAAGGTAACCACATTATAACGACGCAAATTGAACATCATGCGATTTTGCATACGTGCGAATTGTTAGAGCGTGAAGGGTTTGAAGTGACATATTTACCTGTCGATGAAACAGGGCGCATTCAAGTTTCTGACATACAAAAGGCATTAACAGAAGAGACGATTCTTGTATCTGTTATGTTTGGGAATAATGAAGTAGGGACGATGCAACCGATTGTGGAAATAGGAAAGCTGTTAAAAGAGCATCAAGCGTATTTCCATACAGATGCGGTACAAGCTTACGGTTTAGTAGAAATTAATGTGAAAGAGTTTGGTATTGATTTATTATCAATTTCAGCTCATAAAATTAACGGGCCAAAAGGTGTAGGTTTCTTATACGCTGGTGCAAATGTGAAATTTGAACCGTTATTAATAGGCGGAGAGCAAGAAAGAAAACGCCGTGCTGGTACGGAAAATGTGCCTAGTATTGCTGGGCTTCAGTATGCAATTCTTATAGCTGAAAAAACTCGTGAGCAAAAAAATGCCCAATATGAAGAGTTTAAAGATATAATGGTATCTGTCTTCAAAAATGAAGGCATTACTTTCGAGGTAAACGGAAACTTAGAACATCGCTTACCGCATGTACTTAATGTAAGTTTTACAGGAATGAACATTGAACCTTTCCTTGTGAACTTAGACTTAGCTGGCATTGCAGTATCAAGTGGTTCTGCTTGTACAGCTGGTTCGATTGATCCATCACATGTATTAGTAGCGATGTTTGGAAAAGACTCCGATCAAATACGTTCATCCGTACGCTTTAGTTTTGGACTTGGAAATACGAAAGAGCAAATTGAAAAAGCGGCGTACGAAACAGTGAAAATCGTGAAGCGATTAACACAAAATTAGCATGGGAGGTGACATGATGAACAAACTACCTCACGAAACACGCGTTGTCATCGGAATGTCCGGTGGCGTCGATTCATCTGTAGCAGCACTTTTATTAAAAGAGCAAGGTTATGATGTAATCGGAATTTTTATGAAAAACTGGGATGATACAGATGAGAATGGTGTCTGCACAGCAACAGAAGATTACAATGATGTAATTGAAGTGTGTAACCAAATTGGTATTCCGTATTATGCAGTAAACTTTGAAAAACAATACTGGGATAAAGTATTTACGTACTTCTTAGATGAGTACCGAGCTGGTCGTACACCAAACCCAGATGTAATGTGTAATAAAGAAATTAAATTTAAAGCATTTTTAGAGCATGCAATTGCGCTTGGTGCGGATTATGTGGCAACAGGCCATTATGCACGCGTTGCTTATATGGACGGCGAATATAAAATGCTTCGCGGTGTTGATGACAATAAAGATCAAACATATTTCTTAAATCAATTAAGCCAAGAGCAATTATCAAAAACAATGTTCCCATTAGGTGAATTAAAGAAACCGCAAATTCGTGAAATGGCGAAAGAAGCTGGCTTAGCGACAGCGGCGAAAAAAGATAGTACAGGTATTTGCTTCATTGGTGAGCGTAACTTTAAAGATTTCTTAAGTAACTACTTACCGGCACAACCAGGTGTAATGCAAACATTATCTGGTGAAGTGAAAGGGAAGCATGACGGTTTAATGTATTATACAATTGGACAACGTCATGGCCTTGGAATTGGTGGTAATGGTGATCCATGGTTTGCTGTTGGGAAAAATCTAAAAGAAAACATTTTATATGTTGATCAAGGATTCCATAACGAACTTCTATATGGTGATGAAGTTATTGCTACGAATGTAGGATGGGTAAGTAACAAAGAAAAAGAAACAGAATTTAAGTGCACGGCGAAATTCCGTTATCGTCAAGAAGACAATAAAGTAACGGTTCAAATCGTTGATGAAAATACAGTTCGTATTCTTTGTGATGAGCCAATTCGTGCAATTACACCAGGACAAGCAGTCGTTTTCTATGATGGAGATGAGTGCTTAGGCGGTGCTACAATTGATGAAGTGTACCGTAGTGGTAAGAAATTGGATTATTTAGGATAAATGAGAAGCCTCTGCCGATTAGCGGTTAGAGGTTTCTTTTACATAAAGCGAATTTTCGTTCGCTTGGAAAATACATTCTTTGTTATAATTTGTTGTAGAGGTGAAGGACATGTCAAACAAACTTGAAACAGGTATTCAATATATGCAAGAAGGAAACTGGGAAGAAGCAGCTAAAAATTTTACAGAAGCAATCGAAGAAAATCCGAAAGATGCGCTTGGGTACATTAATTTTGCAAATTTATTAGACGTATTAGGTGATAGCGAGCGAGCGATTTTATTTTATAAACGTGCACTAGAGTTAGATGATAAATCTGCAGCAGCCTATTATGGTTTAGGAAATGTATATTATGGCCAAGAGCAATTTACTGAAGCGAAAGCTGTATTTGAACAAGCAATGCAAGCTGGATTACAATCAGCTGATGTAACATTTATGTTAGGTATCACACATGTACAGCTTGGAAATGATCGTCTTGCACTACCATTCTTACAAAGAGCAACAGAATTAGATGAAAACGATGTAGAAGCTGTATTCCAGTGCGGACTTTGCTTCGCGCGATTAGAACACGTTCAAGAGGCGAAACCTTATTTTGAAAAGGTATTAGAAATGGATGAGGAGCATGCAGATGCGTATTACAATTTAGGTGTTGCGTACGTATTTGAGGAAAATAATGAGAAGGCTCTCGCTTTATTTAAGAAAGCAATTGAAATTCAGCCAGATCACTTTTTAGCGGGTAATGGCGTTCGTTTATTAGAGCAAGAAGCTGAATAAGATAAAAATATAGTTTAATGGGTAGTTATCCCTCATCTAAAAAGGTGGGGGATGTACTGCTCATTAAAGTGAAAATACTGGAAAGGAGAGGAAAAATGGGAAATCAACATGCAATGGATTTGTTTGAGGAAGAGAAAAAGTTTATAAAAGCGCAAGTTCTTCATACCATTTTCCACAACGAAGAAAACCTCTATTCCGTTGTCAGTATGAAAGTCATTGAAACGAATGAAACGTATGACGAAAAGAAAGTAATGATAAACGGTCATTTTCCCCGCATGCATGAAGATGAAGTGTTTACATTGACAGGTCATTTTAAGGACCATCCAAAGTATGGAAAACAATATATGGTTGAAACATTTAAAAAAGAATTGCCGCAAACAAAAGCAGGTATGGTGCAATATTTAGCGAGTGATTTATTTAAAGGGATAGGAAAGCGTACAGCTGAAAAAATTGTGGACCATCTCGGAGAACATGCTATTTCTAAAATTATGGATGACCCTGAGGCATTAAATGGTGTTGTTAATAAACAAAAGGCTCAGGAAATATATGAGACAATTGTTGAACATCAAGGGCTAGAGAAAGTAATGAGCTTTTTAAATGGCTACGGTTTTGGAACGAAGCTTTCTATTAAGATTTACCAGCAATATAAAGAGATGACATTAGAAGTGATTCGTAATAATCCGTATCAACTTATCGAAGAAGTGGACGGGATTGGTTTTGGAAGAGCGGATGATATAGGGCGTGCGTTAGGGATATCGGGTAATCATGACGACCGTGTACGCGCAGGATGTTTTTACACATTAGAGAATGTCTCATTACAACTTGGTCACGTTTATATGAGGAAAGATCAACTTGTAAGAGAAACGATGTCACTTTTAAACAATCAAGAAGGAAGAGTGACTGAGGAAGATATTATAGGTTGTATTGAAACGATGCAAAGTGAAGGGAAAGTCATCATAGAAGAAGAACGAGTGTATTTAGCAACGTTATTCTACTCTGAGAAAGGTGTTGTAAAGTCTATTCGCAGGCTTATGAATCAAGAAGAAACACCTTCATTTCCAGAAGCAGAAGTGTTAAAAACGTTAGGTGAAATTGAAGAACAACTGAACGTACAATATGCACCGTTTCAGCAAGAAGCAATTCAAACGGCACTTCATAAACCGATGATGTTATTGACAGGTGGACCAGGAACAGGGAAAACAACAGTTATTAAAGGGATTGTTGAAATGTATGCATCACTACACGGGTTATCGTTAAATCCGAATGAATACAGTGATGATAATCCATTTCCAATACTATTAACAGCTCCAACAGGAAGAGCAGCGAAGCGGATGAGTGAATCGACAGGACTTCCAGCTTGCACAATTCACCGTTTACTTGGTTGGACGCCAGAAGGATCTTTCCAGCGTAATGAAACGGATCCTGTCCAAGGTAAGCTCCTTATTATCGATGAATTTTCAATGGTTGATATTTGGCTTGCAAATCAGCTATTTAAGTCGTTGCCGACGAACATTCAAGTTATCGTTGTAGGTGATGAAGATCAGTTGCCATCTGTAGGACCTGGACAAGTATTAAAAGATTTATTAAATGCAGGCGCAGTTCCGACAGTGAAGCTTACTGAAATTTATCGTCAAGCGGAAGGCTCATCAGTGATTCAACTTGCCCATGCGATAAAAAATGGAACTCTACCACCAGATTTAGCACAAAATCAAAAAGATCGTTCATTTATCGGCTGTACAGGAGCTCAAATTGTTGAGGTTGTGAAAAAAGTTTGTGAAAATGCTAAAACAAAAGGCTTTAGCGCAAGAGATGTACAAGTATTAGCACCGATGTACCGCGGGCCTGCTGGTATTAATGTATTAAACGAAGCGCTGCAACAAGTATTTAATCCGAAGAGGGAAAAGAGTAAAGAAATTGCTTACGGTGATGTTGTGTACCGAAGAGGCGATAAAGTACTGCAACTCGTGAATCAGCCGGAGAGCCAAGTGTTTAATGGTGATATTGGGGAAATTGTTTCGGTGTTTTATGCGAAAGAAAACGTTGAGCAACAAGATATGATTATCGTTTCATTTGATGGAATTGAGGTAACGTATACGAAGCCCGATTTAAATCAAATTACGCATGCATATTGTTGTTCCATTCATAAATCACAAGGTAGTGAATTTCCGATTGTTATTATGCCAATCGTGAAAAGTTACAACCGTATGTTACGTCGTAATTTAATTTACACGGGCATTACAAGAAGTAAGAAGTTCCTTATTATTTGCGGAGAGGAAGCAGCTTTCCAATCTGGTGTAAATCGCCTTGATGATGCAATGCGTCAAACAACCTTAGCTAGTCGCTTGCAAGAATCACAAGGAGAAGTACAGATGGTCACAGTTAATGGCGAGGAAATGGACGTGGAAAACATTTCACCGTATGATTTCATGTAACAAGGTGAAATTATATAGTGAAACTTTCAAACGCATAGCGTTGAAAGGCTCCAGTAAAATGTATAAATGAATGCAGTTTGGACATAATGGCGAATAGAATCTGGGAGACTGTAAGGAGATGAAAGCCATATGTTTATTTGTCCAAATTGCAAAGGGAAAGACATTGGAAAAATAGGTGTCAACCAATTTTATTGCTGGAATTGTTATATCGAATTATCGGTTTCAAAGGGGAAAATCCATACGCATCAAGTTGAGGAAGATGGTTCACTAAGCTCTCTTGATGATTTATTTGATGAGAATGAAAGAACGATCGGATAACGAAAAGGGGGATTTACTTTGAATCTACGCAATTCATTAATCGCATTAGGTGTTGGAGCTGCAGCATATCAATATGCTCGTAAGCAAGATGTATTTTCAAAACGCAATATGAAAAAAGCACGTAAGATGATTAAGTCTTACTTATAATCATTTCGATAAAGTGAAAAACTCCCTTGTAGACAAGGGAGTTTTTTTATGCACCCATATGCAAATAAAAAAGTCCGATCTCTGAGAAAAGATAAGATAGACCGTAGCAGCCAACGCCAAGTATTCCATACTGCCATAATTGCTTCGCTTTTTCTTTACGTGAGGAATGAATAAAGAACCCCTTCCAAATACCGAACCCGATACAAATCCATTCAAGAATCATAAAAAGTGCTGATAATCCAAGCATAAATAAAACCATAATTAGCCCTCCTGATTATATTAATTCATGCTGTATTCTCAGGGGTGGTTGTCCTTGTTATGTTATTTATATGTACGTCTTTAAAAAACAGTATGGTCCGTATGAAAAGATTTTAAAAGTTTCGCACATAACCTACCCCATTTATTTTCAAAATAAAGGTGGAGGAGGTTTTTCATGTGAAGAATCTTAAAATCATTTGGATATATCGTTTAGGATTATTGTTACTTGTTTTTCTTTGTCTGCTCGTCTTTTTAAAAATTAAGCCGCTATGGGCACCGATTATTTTTGTATTTAAAGTAGCAATCACGCCGTTTCTTATCGCGTGTTTTATTGCGTATTTATTGCACCCTTTAATTGAAAAAATTCATAAGGAAGGGATGCCCCGTACACTTGCCATTTTGCTCATTTATATCCTTTTCTTTGGCGGAATTGGTTATGGGATTTATAAAGGAACACCAGTCGTTATTAAACAGTTACAAGAGATTAATGAACAATTTCCGCAGTTTACAAAAATGTACGATTCGTGGATGGATGGCGTTACAGAACAAACGGCGAATTTCCCTTCGTTCATTCATGAAAAGGTGAAACAACTTTTTGTGGGTGTGGAAACGAAGATTCAAGCGCTTTTAAATAAAGTGATGAGTACAGCTCGTGGTGTACTCGATTCATTGCTCATTATTTTCTTAATACCGTTCATTGTATTTTACATATTAAAAGATTATGGTGAGTTTTATCATATCTTTTGGAAACTAGTCCCAAGTAAATGGCGAGGTACGGGGCAAATGCTTGCGAAAGAAATTGATAAATCACTTGGAAGTTATATTCGAGGACAGTTATTTGTTTGTTTAGTATTAGGGGGAGTATCAGCTCTTTCTTTTTGGTTTATCGGTATGAAATATCCATTATTGCTTGGCATTATTATTGGGGTAACGGATATAATCCCGTACTTCGGTCCTATTTTAGGAGCAATCCCGACGTTAATGATTGCAGCAACAGTATCAACGAGTTTACTTATTAAGGCGGGGATCACAATTGCGATTTTGCAATTTGTGGAGAGTAACATTTTATCGCCTTACATCGTTGGTAAGTCACTTCGTATGCATCCCGTTATTATTATGCTTGCCTTACTAGTTGGGGGAGAGGTAGCTGGGATTGTAGGGTTGCTAATATCGGTTCCGATTTTAGCAGTTATTCGCACTGTCATTGTTCATGTGAGACCGCTCTTGAAAAAAGAAGATGTGTAAGTATAGAAGCCCTCTATGTAAGAAATAGAGGGCTAATCATATATTTATTTAGAAAGCTGCTCGTGTATCTTTTGAACGAGGGAGCTCACATCATTTGTTTGAATATGTTTTATTTTTTTCCATTCGTTATCATACATAAATACAATTTGATTGTTGAAAAGACGCTTTTGTTCTTTTAGATTAGAAATTTTTGCGAAAGAGTACTCTTCAAATATTGGATTCTTACTTACATCTGGCCCATAAAAGAATAGCCTTTTGTTCGTTAAAATTAGCAATCCTGGCCTTGCGACGGAACGATAAATAAATATGTCTAATGAACATGCTGCGTAAAATAATATCGTTTCGTCAGTCGCTAATATGTTTTTAGCTTTGCTAAGTAAGGTTGTCATTGTGATCGCTCCTTTATTTTATTAACAATAATTTAATTATAACAAAAAGGTAATATTTAGAAATTTTTATAAATTATTCTTATAAGGAGATTCCGATTTATTAATAAATGCATACTATATGAAAAGGCTGTTAAGAATGAATAGTAGAATACTTATGATTAATAAGTAATTAATCCAATATAAATGATTATCTACATTGACAAACTTAAGAGAATTCTATTATATTTAGTCATATAATACATTAAATCAATGACGGAACAAGTACGTTACAGTCCATTTATAGAGAGAAGCTTCCATATGGCTGAAAGAAGCTTTAAATGAAGGGTAACAGAAAGCTAATCCTGAGAGCAGCTAATCACTGCCGTCTTGCCACGTTACGGCACCATGAGGTGATGAATTGATTGTTATTGTAATCAATTCATAATTAGGGTGGTATCGCGAGTTAACTCTCGTCCCTTTTATAGGGACGGGAGTTTTTTATATTTAAGGAGGAAAATACAATGAAACAACTAACAGGCGCACAAATTCGTCAAATGTTTTTAGACTTTTTCCAAGAAAAAGGACATGCAGTAGAACCTAGTGCATCACTAGTTCCGCATGAAGATCCATCTCTTCTATGGATTAATAGTGGTGTAGCTACATTAAAAAAATATTTTGATGGACGTGTAATCCCACAAAATCCACGTATTACAAATGCTCAAAAATCAATTCGTACAAACGATATTGAAAACGTAGGGAAAACAGCTCGTCACCATACATTCTTTGAAATGTTAGGAAATTTCTCAATTGGTGATTACTTCAAAGAAGAAGCAATTACATGGGCTTGGGAATTCTTAACGAGCGACAAATGGATCGGATTCGATAAAGAATTACTATCAGTTACAATCCATCCAGAAGATGAAGAAGCATTCACAATTTGGAATGAGAAAATGGGCGTTCCAAAAGAGCGTATTATTCGCTTAGAAGAAAACTTCTGGGATATCGGTGAAGGACCAAGTGGACCGAATACAGAGATTTTCTATGACCGTGGAGAAGCTTACGGTAATGACTTTAGTGACCCAGAATTATATCCAGGCGGAGAAAACGAGCGTTACTTAGAAGTATGGAACCTTGTATTCTCTCAATTTAACCATAATCCAGACGGTTCATATACACCACTTCCTAAGAAAAACATCGATACAGGGATGGGTCTAGAGCGTATGACATCTATCGTTCAAGATGTGCCTACAAACTTCGATACAGACCTATTCATGCCGATGATTGGTGCAACAGAAACAATTTCTGGTGAAAAATATCGTAATGGCGATTTAGAAAAAGATATGGCATTCAAAGTAATTGCTGACCATATCCGTACAGTAACATTCGCTGTTGGTGACGGTGCTCTTCCATCTAACGAAGGCCGTGGTTATGTATTACGTCGTTTATTACGCCGCGCTGTTCGTTATTCGAAGAAATTAAACATCAATCGTCCATTTATGTTTGAATTAGTACCGGTTGTTGGAGAAGTAATGAAAGACTTCTATCCAGAAGTACTTGAAAAGAAAGATTTCATTGCGAAAGTTGTGAAGAACGAAGAAGAGCGTTTCCATGAAACACTTCATGATGGTGAAGCGATTTTAGCTGAAGTAATTGCAAAAGCAAAAGAAGAAAAAACAACTGTTATTTCTGGAGTAGATGCGTTCCGTCTATATGACACATACGGTTTCCCAATTGAATTAACAGAAGAATATGCAGAAGAAGCTGGCATGACAGTTGATCATGAAGGCTTTGAAAATGAAATGGAAAAACAACGTGAGCGTGCACGTGCTGCTCGTCAAGACGTTGATTCTATGCAAGTTCAAGGTGGTGTCCTTGGAGAAATTAAAGTAGCGAGCGAATTCGTTGGTTACGGTACAGTTGCAACAGAAAGTAACGTTGTTGCACTTGTGAAAAATGGCGAATACACAGACAGCTTACAAGCTGGTGAAGAAGGACAGTTAATTCTTGATGTAACACCATTCTATGCTGAGAGCGGTGGACAAATTGCAGACCGTGGTTACCTTCTTGCTGATGGCGTGAAAGTTCTTGTAAAAGACGTACAAAAAGCACCAAACGGCCAAAACTTGCATAAAGTTGTTGTTGAAGAAGGAACATTAACGAAAGATGCGGCTGTAAAAGCTATTATCGATACGAAAAATCGTAGTAGCGTTGTAAAAAATCACACAGCAACTCATTTACTACATCAAGCATTAAAAGACGTACTTGGAACACACGTTAACCAAGCAGGTTCTCTTGTAACTTCTGAACGTCTACGCTTTGACTTCTCTCACTTCGGTCAAGTACAAGCTGACGAATTAGAAAAAATTGAGCGTATGGTAAACGAGAAAATTTGGGAAAGTATTGATGTTGAGATTTCTCAAAAAGCAATCGAAGAAGCGAAAGAAATGGGTGCAATGGCATTATTCGGTGAAAAATACGGTGATGTTGTACGCGTTGTACAAGTTGGCGATTACAGCTTAGAGCTTTGCGGCGGTTGTCACGTTGATAACACAGCTTCTATCGGTATTTTCAAAATCGTTGCTGAGTCTGGTATCGGTGCAGGAACTCGTCGTATTGAAGCAGTAACTGGTAAGTCTGCATACGAATTAATGAACGATCAAGTAGGTTTATTAAAAGAAGCAGCAGGAAAAATGAAAACAAATCCGAAAGATATTTTAACAAGAGTTGATGGTCTATTTGCTGAAGTGAAACAACTGCAAAAAGAAAATGAATCTCTTGCTGCGAAATTAAGCAATATCGAAGCTGGAAACTTAACTGATTCTGTAATGACAGTTGATGGTGTGAATGTATTAGCAGCGAAAGTAAATGTTGCAGATATGAATAACTTACGTACGATGATGGATGATCTGAAAAATAAATTAGAGTCAGCAGTTGTTGTATTAGCGTCTGTTAATGACGATAAAGTAAACATCCTAGCAGGTGTAACGAAAGACTTAATTAGCCAAGGTTACCATGCTGGTAAACTTGTGAAAGAAGTAGCTTCTCGTTGCGGCGGTGGCGGTGGCGGCCGTCCTGATATGGCACAAGCAGGCGGTAAAAACCCAGCTCAAGTCGAAGAAGCTTTAGCATTTGTACAAGAGTACGTTAAATCTGTTTCAAAATAAAGAGATAGTAGTGTACAATGGTAGGGAGAGGAGAAGTTCTTCTCCCTATACTTACTATATAAGTGAGGTGCTTGAAATGGACGGTTTTGATAAAACAATGAAGTTTAGCATTCAAGATGAAAAACAGAGTGTCCATGTAAATGATGTACTTTTAACTGTGTATGATGCACTTCAAGAAAAAGGCTATAATCCGATTAACCAAATCGTCGGTTATTTATTAAGTGGAGACCCAGCATACATACCTCGCCATAAAGATGCACGTAGCATCATTCGCAAGCTTGAACGTGATGAGTTAATTGAAGAGCTTGTGAAGTCTTACTTGAAACATCATCGTGAGGAGTAGTTTATGCGGATATTAGGTTTAGATGTAGGTACAAAAACAGTCGGAGTTGCAATTAGCGACGAAATGGGCTGGACAGCACAAGGATTAGAAACAATTAAGATTAACGAAGAACGAGGTCACTTTGGTTTTGATCGTATTTCTGAGTTAGTAAAGCAGTACAATGTGGACAAGATAGTAGTAGGTTTACCTAAAAATATGAATGGTACAATTGGCCCGCGTGGTGAAGCGTGCCAACAATTTGCAGAAAACCTACGAGAGCTGTTACAATTAGACGTTGTAATGTGGGACGAGCGTTTGTCAACAATGGCAGCGGAACGTCTGCTCATTTCAGCCGATGTAAGCCGTAAGAAGCGAAAGCAAGTAATTGATAAGATGGCTGCAGTCGTAATCTTACAAGGATTTTTAGATAGTAAATAAGAGGTGACCAAAATGGAAGAAAATCAAATTACAATTGTAGACGAAAAAGGTAACGAACATTTATGTGAAATTATTTTCACTTTTGACGCTGAAAAATTTGGAAAAAAATCATACGTAGTCTTCTCTCCAATCGGTGAAGTAGACGAAGATGGAGACCAAATTTATGATGCAATGGCTTATGAGCAAAATGAAGAAGAGGGCGGAACTTTACTTCCAATCGAATCTGAAGAAGAGTGGGAAATGGTACAAGAAATGTTCAACACTCTAGCTGATGAGCAAGAAGCTGAATAATAAGTACTGAAAAGATGGACGACATACAGTCCATCTTTTTTTGTATTTATATGTAAAATGAAAGATTTTTTGTCGAAACTGTGTAAGTCTTTGTAGTATAATGAGACGGATTGTAGAAAAATAAAGTGTCAATTAAAAAAGATAAGTGAATTTTTAGCGTTTTTACATCGTGCTGTATAGAAAGGTGTACATACGGTCTACAATTAAGTAAGGAGGAAATGTTTTGATAGAGAATCAAGTGAAAAAGAAGCGTAGACGCATCTTTTTATTTTCGATTATTGCACTGCTTTTAGTTTGTGGTTCAGTCTATGCGTATATTTCATCCGCATTAGGACCAGTTGATAGCGGGAATAAAAAAGAGATTGAAGTAGAAATTCCGAAAGGATCATCTACAAGTAAAATTGGAGAAATTTTAGAAGAAAAAGGCGCTGTAAAAAACGGTACAGTTTTTAGTTTTTATACAAAGGCTAAATCGAAAAGTTTACAAGCAGGTACATATTTATTAAATCCTTCAATGAATGCTGAAGATGTGATCGAACAAATGTCATCTGGCAATGTGCATCGTCCGGCTCTTTATAAAGTGACGATTAAAGAAGGGGCGCAAGTAACTGAAATTGCAGAAACGATTGCGACAGAACTAAAGTGGAATAAAGATGATGTTACGCGTCAATTAAACGATAAAGCATTTATTCAAAAAATGCAGCAAAAGTATCCGAAGTTATTAACGGATAAAATCTTTGATAGCAATATTAAATACCCATTAGAAGGTTATTTATATCCTGCAACGTATTCGTTTTATAAGAAAGATACGACGTTAGAAGAAATTGTAATTCCAATGCTTGAGAAAACAAATGCAATCATTGTTCAAAATGAGGCGAAAATGAAAGCGAAGAATTGGGATGTTCATCAGCTTTTAACATTATCTTCACTTATTGAAGAAGAGGCAACTGGTTTTACAGATCGTCAAAAGATCTCTAGTGTCTTTTATAATCGTTTAGCAAAAGGTATGCCGCTTCAAACGGATCCAACGGTATTATATGCACTTGGAAAGCATAAACAACGTGTATTATACGAAGATTTAAAGGTCAACTCACCGTACAATACGTATGTTGTAAAAGGATTGCCGGTAGGGCCGATCGCAAACTCTGGTAAACATTCAGTAGAAGCTGCGTTAGAACCTGCGCAAACAGATTATTATTATTTCTTAGCTGCACCAAGTGGTGAAGTGTACTATGCGAAAACATTAGAAGAGCATAATGCATTAAAGCAAAAATACATTACGAAAAAATAGTGAAATGGGGAGGGATAGCGAAAAAAGTCGCACATCCCTCTTTTTTGTGGTAAAATATATCGGGTTAAAAACTGGCAGAAGAATCGTTTTTAATATCAAAACGGGACGTACAAGCTAAGGATAAAGCTGGCTTGTATTTTTATTGCATTCTATGTGTGAAAAGACGTCATAGAGGCACTTCTCCATGTAAATAAGGAGGACCATTTATGGAGGATGCAGTTAACGAGTACCTATTATCATTTATTGATCCGAAAGATAAATTAATTCTTGAAATGGAAGAATATGCAACAGAAAATCATGTGCCGATTATGGATCGACTTGGAATGGAATTTATGCTGCAATTTTTACGTTTAATTGGACCGAAAAGCATTTTAGAACTTGGAACAGCAATCGGTTATTCTAGTATTCGTATGATGCAAGCTATTCCAAATTCACGTATTGTGACAGTTGAGCGCAATCGTGAGCGATATGAAAAAGCACTTGAATATATAGAACGTTCCCCAGTAACAGATCGTATTTCAGTTATTTACGGTGATGCGTTAGAGACAGGTGAACAAGTAAAAGAACACGGGACATTTGACGTTATTTTTATTGATGCAGCAAAAGGACAGTATCGTCGCTTTTTTGACTTATATGAACCGTTATTAAATCCTGGTGGCGTAATTATTTCAGATAATGTTATGTACCACGGTCTTGTAACGACAAAAGAGAAAATTGAAAACAGACGTACACGTGGTTTAATCCGTCGTATTAAGACGTACAATGAGTGGCTTATGAACCATGAAGGATATGATACAACGATTTTCCCAATTGGTGATGGAGTAGCTGTTAGTAAAAAGAGAGGGTGACCAAGGTATGAAGAAACCTGAATTGTTAGTAACGCCAAGAGCGGTGGCGGATATCGAACAACTTGCGAAAGCAGGAGCAGATGCGGTAATGATCGGTGAGCAAAAGTTTGGTTTACGTTTAGCAGGGGAGTTTTCACGTGAAGATGTAAAACAAGCTGTGAAGATTGCACATGAAAATGGTGTGAAAGTATACGTAGCCATGAACGCTATGTTCCACAACGATAAAGTAGAAGAATTAACAGATTACGTTTCATTTTTAAACGAAGTAAATGTAGATGCAATTGTTTTCGGAGATCCAGCGGTATTAATGGCTGTTCGTGAAGTAGCACCAAATATGCAGTTGCACTGGAATACAGAAACGACAGCAACAAACTGGTTCACTTGTAATTACTGGGGACAAAGAGGATCAAAGCGTGCTGTATTAGCTCGTGAGCTTAGCTTAGATGAAATTGTTGATTTAAAAGAAAATGCTGAAGTGGAACTGGAAGTACAAATTCACGGTATGACTTGTATGTTCCAATCAAAGCGTTCATTAGTAGGAAACTACTTTGAGTATCAAGGACGTAATCTTGACATTGAAAAGAAAAAATATGAAGAGAATATGTTCTTATATGACCCAGAGCGTAACAATAAATATCCAATTTATGAAGATGAAAATGGTACTCACATTATGAGTCCGAACGACATTTGTTTCATCGATGAATTAGAGGAACTAATCGATGCTGAAGTTGATAGCTTAAAAATCGACGGTGTACTAAAAAGCTCTGAATACATTATTGAAGTAACGAAGAAATATCGTCAAGCGATTGATTTATGCGTAGAAGATCGTGATGCATATTATGACGTGAAAGATGATCTATATAAAGAAATAGAAGAAATGCAACCAGTAAATCGTCCGTTAGATACAGGATTCTTCTTTAAAGAAACGGTTTACTAAACGAGGAGGGTGTAGGAAATGACTGTACAAGAAATTTCACGAGTGATCGATGGCAAACGTGTTATTGTGAAGAAACCTGAACTGTTAATCCCTGCGGGTAACTTAGAAAAATTAAAAGTAGCTATCCATTACGGGGCAGATGCTGTATATTTAGGTGGACAAGAATTTGGTCTTCGTTCGAATGCAGGTAACTTTACGCTAGAAGAAATGGCAGAAGGCGTTGAGTTTGCAAAGAAGTATGGAGCAAAAATATACGTAACAACAAATATCTTTGCACATAATGAAAATATGGACGGGCTAGAGGAATATTTAAAAGGGATTGAAAAAGCTGGCGTAACGGGAATTATCGTTGCTGATCCGCTTATCATTGAGACTTGTAAACGCGTAGCGCCTTCTGTTGAGGTGCATTTAAGCACACAGCAATCACTATCCAACTGGAAAGCAGCACAGTATTGGAAAGAAGAAGGTTTACATCGTCTTGTATTAGCTCGTGAAGCAAGCTATGAAGAAATGAAAGAAATTAAAGAAAAAGTGGATATTGAAATTGAAGCGTTCGTCCATGGTGCAATGTGTATCGCATATTCAGGAAGATGTACATTAAGTAACCATATGACAGCGCGTGATTCTAATCGTGGTGGTTGTTGCCAATCTTGCCGCTGGGATTATGATTTAGTTCAAACAGTATCACAACATAAAGATGCAAAAGAGCTTCCTCTATTCCAAGAAGGAGATGCTCACTTTGCGATGAGTCCAAAAGATTTAAATTTAATTTTATCAATTCCAAAAATGATTGAAATCGGAATCGATAGCTTAAAGGTAGAAGGACGTATGAAATCAATCCATTACGTAGCGACTGTAGCAACTGTATATCGTAAAGTAATTGATGCGTATTGTGCGGATCCAGATAACTTTGAGTTTAAACAAGAATGGTTAGATGAGCTTGATAAATGTGCAAATCGTGATACAGCTCCTGCATTCTTTGAAGGGGTTCCAGGACATCAAGAGCAAATGTTTGGAAATCATAGTAAGAAAACAACGTATGATTTTGCTGGTTTAGTGTTAGATTATAATGAAGAAACGGGCATCGTAACGATTGAGCAACGTAATCATTTCAAACCAGGACATGAAGTGGAGTTCTTTGGACCAGAAATAGAAAACTTTACGCAAACGGTGGAGAAAATTTGGGATGAGGATGGAAACGAATTAGATGCAGCGAGACATCCGTTGCAAATCGTGAAATTCAAAGTGGATCAACGAGTGTATGTGAATAATATGATGCGCAAAAGCATACTTCAATAAGAAAGAGTGATAGTCGAATGGGGACGAATAAGCCTGTTGTAATTGGAATTGCTGGTGGTTCGGGATCAGGTAAAACGAGTGTAACGAAAGCGATTTTTGACCATTTTAAAGGTCATTCTATTTTAATCTTAGAGCAAGATTATTATTACAAAGATCAAAGCCATTTACCAATGGAAGAGCGTTTAAAAACAAATTATGATCATCCGCTTGCGTTTGATAATGATCTGTTAATTGAACATTTGCAGCAGTTGCTTGCATATGAGCAAATTGATAAGCCTGTATATGACTATACATTGCATACGCGTTCAGAAGAAATTATTCCGGTTGAGCCGAAAGATGTAATTATTTTAGAAGGAATTCTTATTTTAGAAGACCCACGTCTTTGCGAGTTAATGGACATTAAATTATTCGTTGATACGGATGCTGACCTTCGTATTCTGCGCCGCATGCAACGTGATATTAAAGAGCGCGGTCGTACGATGGATTCTGTTATCGATCAGTACGTAAATGTTGTACGTCCAATGCACAATCAATTTATTGAGCCTTCTAAGAAATTTGCGGATATTATTATCCCTGAAGGTGGACAAAACCACGTTGCAATTGATATTATGGTGACAAAAATTGCAACAATTCTTGAACAAAAAGTAAATTTGTAATAGCATAGTAAAAGATATACGGTAGGAAGGGATTTTTTCCCTTCTTATCGAATACAATGAAACATGCAACCTCATCTATATATAGGTGAGGGCATATTTATATCAACTTTCCATACATATCTTCTTTATATAAAGAAGAATTGGAAATACGGGGTTGTATGTGACAACTCCGCTAGTGCAAGGGTACTAGAAACCTCCGCTAACAATGGAAGCGGAGGAGTTTTCATATGGAACTCCTCTTTTTTTTCGGGGGATTGGTATATAAAAGGAGTGGAAAATATGTCAACAGAAAAAACATACCCTATGACGCAAGAGGGTAAGCAAAAACTAGAGAACGAACTTGAGCAATTAAAAACAGTAAGACGTAAAGAAGTAGTAGAACGTATTAAAATCGCACGTAGCTTCGGGGATCTTTCTGAGAACTCTGAGTACGATGCAGCGAAAGATGAGCAAGCGTTCGTAGAAGGACGTATTACACAATTAGAAAATATGATTCGTAACGCAGTTATCATTAAAGATACTGGCGAAATATCTACTGTTGTTACATTAGGTAAAACAGTAACATTTAAAGAATTACCAAACGGAGATGAAGAAGCGTATACAATCGTAGGTAGCGCGGAAGCTGATCCATTCGAAGGAAGAATTTCTAACGATTCTCCAATCGCAAAAAGCTTATTAGGTAAGCAAATTGGTGAGAAAGTAACAATCCAAACACCAGGCGGAGAAATGCAAGTAGAGATTGTCTCTGTAAAATAAAAAAAAGATTCTCCTATCGGGAGAATCTTTTTTTTATCCCGCTATTTGCCAGACAGTAAGACCACCATCTCAAAATTCAGCGGAAGCAAAGAAGTTAGGTGGGCGTCGGACTGCTCGTAAACGCCCGCTTGGTGAGGGCTAATTAAAGTTTCTTTTTATCTGTAGAATAGAAAAATTTGTGTAAACCTTAGAGTAATTCGACAAAAAATGTCAAAAAAACATTTTAAGCTTTGATATCATAATTAGAGACCATAGTTTTTAAAAGGGAAAAGGGGCTAATTATGAAACATAAAATCTTTACAGGATTGGTTTGTAGTATCTCTATATTAGGACTTGCTGCATGCGGAACGAATGAAGAAACTACATCATCAAAGGGAGAAAAAGTAAAGCAAGAAGAAAAAAAGGATATTAAAGCAACTGAGAGTTCAAAAGCCTTAGAAAATCCACAAGATAAAAAGGAATTTAATGATTTTGATGTAGCGTATCAATTAGCAATTGTCATGAAAATATTTCAAGATGTAACGATTAAGTATGATTACGCAATTGGGAATCCAGATTATTTATTGCGAGATTCGATGGATCAAAAAACAATAGATGATATGAAGAATATGTTACAAGAACAGGCGAAGAATAATGATAAAATTTTAAAAGATGAAGTGAATCAAGCATATACATATTTAAAACAATCGAAAGTAAGTAATAAAGATGATATTCAAAAAATAATAGATGCACAAAATAATTATTTACATATTGTAGATGAGATGATTACTTGTATTGATTCTGTAACAGTTGAGAATGCAAAAGAAAAAAGAAATGAAATGGATAATCTTAGTAAGGATTATTTAAAAATAGCGGCTAATGTAACAACCACTGTAATTGAAGTTGCTAAAAACACTGGAGTGAATGAAACTGAATTTAGATCGCTTCTTATGAAATTTTTAGAGGAGCCAAAGAAACAATAATAGCCTTATATAATATCTGTTTTTGTTTTGGAGATTGTATAAATAAAATAGTACCTCGTCTAAACTACAATAGACGAGGTGTTTTTTATGAAAATAAAACGGAGAATTACAATTGTTTTAATTTGTTTTATGAGCGTTATGTTTGTATTGCTTTGTCGTTTAATCCAAATTCAAATTATAGATACAGAATCATTTACTGATCGCAAAATAAATTTAATTGAAAAAAGTGTTACGCAACGCACACAATCCATTACAGTAGACGATGGACGTGGGCAGTTTATAGATCGTAATGGTAAAAAAATAGGTGAGGAAAAATATCCTGTTTTAATTATTTTTCCATTTTTACAAATAAAAAATGACATGTTAGAGAAAATCGCGCATATCATTGGTGTGTCGAGACAAGAGATTAGAAGACAAATGAAAAATAATAAAAATGCATTTACACTACAAGGAGAAACTGCTCCATTTCGAGTGACACGAGAGCAGATGGAGAAGGTAAATGAATTACATGTATTAGGTATTGTAGCAGCTGAAGTGCGATTAAAACAAACTGGAGAGATAAATCATTTAATTGGTGATGTAGGGGAGAACGAAAGGGAGTTTCAAAAGCGATATGGAGAATTGAAAAGAATCTCAAAACAAACGCCGATAGGTATTTCAGGATTACAGCAATCATTTGATGAATTTCTATTGACTGATGGAGAGGCAAAAGTATTATATCAAGTAGATCGGCAAGGAGAACCAATTTTCGGAAAGCAAGCGAAATACACTTCACCAGGAAATCCATTTTATCCAGTTAGGATTCAAACTACTTTACATAAAGAGTTGCAGCAAAAAGCAGAAGAAGTGATTGAAGCGAATGAAATAAAGAAGGGGGGACTAGTATTACTTGATGTAAAGACAAATGAAATATTAGCGATGGCTAGTAAGCCGTCTTTACAAGTAAGGGATGAGAATTTATATAAAACTACACTTGAAAATCAAATGTTAACGCCACATTTTCCAGGCTCTGTTTTTAAAACAGTAGTTGCAGCTGCAGTCATTGATCAAAAAGTAAATTTGTTTAATCGGACATTTAACTGTAATAAAGATTTATATGGTGAAAACGACCCGCAAGTTAGGATGGGTACACTTAACTTTAAAGAGAGCTTTGCTAGGAGCTGTAACAGGACATTTTCCGAGTTAGGTAACGAGCTATTACAAAAGGATAAGACGGTGCTAGAAACATACGTAGCAGCTTTAGGAGCAAATGAAAAGGTTGGATGGAAAGGTTCTGTATTTCATACACCTCATTTTGAGCAAATGCCAGAAGAAAAGGGTACTACTATTTGGGGGAATGAAGAAAATAAAAATAGTAAAAAAGCGGTAGAACAAACAGCAATTGGACAGAAAGATGTACGTATATCACCTCTAGCAATTGCAAATATGATGGCGACGATTGCGAGGAATGGAGAAAAGATGGAAGTGAAAGCAGTTGAAAAAATAGTATATAAAAATGGAGCGGATTTTTTTACATTTGAGAGCCATACGTTAAATGGAAAACAGCTTTCGTATGAAACAGTGAAAACATTACAAAAGTTATTAAGAGGCGTTGTAACAAGGGAGAAAGGAACAGGAACGGCATTCCGTTCGTTGCCACTAAGTGTCGCTGGAAAATCTGGGACAGCGCAAACAGGGAAAGGGACGAGGGTGAATCGCTGGTTTGCAGGTTATTTTCCGTATGAGAATCCAAGATATGCTTTAGTTGTTGTTGATCTAGAGACTGATAGCAAAGTGAATAAAGTTACACCTATTTTTAAAGATATGGTAGGAGCAATCTATCAATTGGAGAATGAAAAGTAATCTTGCAATTTATAGTGAAATGTCTTCATTTCATGAAAATATCATTGTAAATGTTCAACCTTTCTAGATTTAATGTTACAATAGCAATTAGGAAAAACTGCATGGAGGTTTGGAGAATGGCAGGAGGATCAAGATTCCAACAGAAACAACAAAAACGTCGTCAAAACGGTGTTTTAAATATTGCAATCGCTATTGTATTACTATTAGTAGCTATTGTAGCATATCAATTGTTCGTTCCTAGTACGAAAGAGCAAGCATCTTCTACTGATAAGAAAGTCTCTCAACAAACAACAAAGAATGAGAAAGCTGGAAAATCAGAAGATAAAGAATCTGCTAAGAAAAAAGAAAAAGAACAAGAGCAAGCAGAAGCTAAGAAAAAAGCTGAAGAAGAGAAGCTAAAGGCTGAAGAAGAACAGAAAAAAGCTGAAGAAGAAGCGAAAGCTAACGAGAAAGTATCAGCTGAGAAAACTGTATCTAAGGCAAAAGAGGCGTATACAAAACCTTCTTGGAAAGCTGTAGGAACAGAACAAGGTTCATCACCAGCGATGACGTTTAAACAGGGTTCATCAGATTGGAATGAGATGCAAAGTGCAATTGCTGCAGGTGTTGAAGTACCGAAAGAGCAATTAGTATTCCATTTTGTTGGAAGAGACAAAACTGGAAAGAGCAAAGCTTATGGTGATGTTCAAGATAAGCAAAGTGGGAAAAGATATTATGTAAATATTGATTGGGTAGACAATGAGGGCTGGAAACCAGTACTTGTTCAAACTCTAAACTAAAAAAGAGAGGCTCCTTAGGAGCTTCTCTTTTTTGTTAACGCAATTTCTTTAATTTAAAATGAACAACCGCGCTATAATACGGTCTTTTGCTTTCAGGATCCATAACCATTTGATGTGAGATGTGATGAACTTCAAGCATAAGTGCTTTATTATTATCAATTTGTTCACTAATTTTTCGTTCTAAAGAAGCTAAGTCTCCCGCTTCAAAAAACTCTACTTTATCTTCTAACATTTCAAAGGTAAATGACATGAAGACGGCCCCTCTCCTATGTAATCAACTATAGTGTAACAAAGAAAAGAAGGAAATACCATGTACATTTCAATTGACATTTTTAGAAAGAGGGAATATCATACTGATAAAACCGATAAGAAAAAGGGGAATTTTTATGGGTACAGAATTTAATGGTTTATTTGATGAGTGGGCTCATACGTACGACTCATTTGTACAAGGCGAAGATATACAATATAAAGAAGTTTTCGCCCATTATGAGGACATTCTAGAGGATGTAGTTAACAAGTCATTTGGTAATGTATTAGAATTTGGTGTCGGTACAGGTAATTTAACAAATAAATTATTACTTGCTGGCCGCACAGTTTACGGTATAGAACCGTCGCGTGAAATGCGCATGATTGCAAAAGAGAAATTGCCAAAAGAATTTTCAATTACAGACGGTGATTTTCTTTCGTTTGAAGTTCCAAATTCAATTGATACCATTGTAAGCACCTATGCATTTCATCATTTAACAGATGATGAAAAAAATGTAGCGATTGCGAAGTATAGTCAATTGCTAAACAAAGGTGGTAAAATAGTGTTTGCTGATACGATATTTGCAGATCAAGATGCATATGATAAAACTGTTGAAACAGCAAAACAAAGAGGTTTCCACCAGTTAGCAAACGATTTGCAAACGGAATACTATACACGTATTCCAGTTATGCAGACTATTTTTGAAAACAATGGCTTCCATGTAACGTTCACGAGATTAAATCATTTCGTTTGGGTAATGGAGGCAACTAAGCAATAGAAAGAGGGATTAGATTGAGAATTGCTGTAATTGGAGCAATGGAAGAAGAAGTACGTATTTTACGTGACAAATTAGAACAAGCAGAGACAGAAACGGTTGCAGGTTGTGAATTTACGAAAGGGCTATTAGCAGGGCATGAAGTAATCTTGTTAAAGTCTGGTATTGGTAAAGTAAACGCAGCGATGTCAACGACAATTTTATTAGAAAAATATAAGCCTGAAAAAGTAATTAATACTGGTTCAGCTGGTGGATTCCATCATTCTCTAAACGTTGGTGATGTAGTTATTTCCACTGAAGTTCGTCACCATGACGTAGATGTAACAGCATTTAACTATGAATATGGTCAAGTACCAGGAATGCCGCCTGGATTTAAAGCTGATGAGGCGTTAGTTGCATTAGCTGAGAAATGTATGCAGGCTGAAGAAAATATTCAAGTTGTAAAAGGTATGATTGCAACAGGTGATTCATTTATGAGTGATCCGAACCGCGTTGCAGCCATCCGTGATAAATTTGAAAATCTTTATGCGGTAGAAATGGAAGCAGCAGCTGTTGCACAAGTATGCCACCAATATGAAATTCCGTTTGTTATCATTCGCGCACTTTCTGATATTGCTGGTAAAGAGTCAAATGTTTCATTTGATCAGTTTTTAGATCAAGCAGCTCTTCATTCTACAAACTTTATCGTAAAAGTGTTAGAAGAGTTAAAGTAATGTAACAAAAAGGCAACTGTCTCATATAAAGAAAATACATACAGTTGCCTTTTCTTTATTGGCAAACAAGGGGGAGAACACGATGAATGTATATCGTGGAGTTCATGAGTTAATTGGTCATACACCAATTGTAGAAATTACTCGTTTTTCACTTCCGAAAGGAGTCCGTTTATTTGCAAAGCTTGAATTTTATAACCCAGGCGGAAGCGTTAAGGATCGTTTAGGAAGAGAATTAATCGAAGATGCGCTAGAAAAAGGGCTTGTGACCCAGGGTGGAACAATTATTGAACCGACTGCTGGGAATACTGGTATTGGACTGGCACTTGCAGCATTAGAACATGATTTACGTGTTATTGTTTGTGTACCAGAGAAATTTAGTATTGAAAAACAAGAATTAATGAAAGCACTAGGTGCAACGGTCGTGCATACACCGACTGAGCAAGGAATGACCGGTGCAATTGCTAAAGCAAAAGAGTTAGTAAATGAACTACCGAATTCATACTCTCCAAGTCAGTTCGCAAATGAGGCAAATCCTCGTGCATATTTTAAAACACTAGGACCTGAACTGTGGGACGCATTGAATGGAGAGATTAACATATTTGTTGCTGGAGCAGGAACTGGCGGTACGTTTATGGGGACTGCATCTTATTTGAAAGAAAAAAATATAGATATTAAAACAGTTATCGTAGAGCCAGAAGGATCTATTTTAAATGGTGGTAAGGCTGGTTCACATGAGACCGAAGGAATTGGACTGGAATTTATCCCGCCATTTTTGAAGACATCTTATTTTGATGAAATTCATACGATTTCTGATCGAAATGCATTTTTACGAGTGAAAGAATTAGCGCAAAAAGAAGGACTTCTCGTTGGGAGCTCTTCAGGAGCAGCATTTCATGCGAGCTTACTGGAGGCCGAGAAGGCAGCACCAGGTACAAATATTGTAACGATTTTTCCTGATAGCAGTGAGCGCTATTTAAGTAAAGACATATACAAAGGATGGGAATAAAAAATGAGAGCAAAGACAAAGTTAATTCATGGTATTCGCATAGGAGAACCTTCAACTGGATCTGTAAACGTACCGATTTATCAAACAAGTACGTACAAACAAGAAGCAGTTGGTAAGCATCAAGGATATGAATATTCACGTACAGGTAACCCAACACGTGCAGCTTTAGAAGAAATGATTGCTGTATTAGAAAATGGGCATGCTGGATTTGCATTTGGTTCAGGAATGGCTGCTATTACAGCGACAATTATGTTGTTCTCAAAAGGTGACCACGTTATTTTAACAGATGATGTTTATGGCGGAACATACCGCGTTATTACGAAAGTATTAAACCGTTTCGGTATTGAGCATACATTTGTAGATACAACAAACTTAGAGGAAGTTGAAGAAGCGATTCGTCCAAATACGAAAGCAATTTATGTGGAAACACCAACGAACCCACTACTAAAAATTACTGATATTAAGAAAATATCTACTCTTGCTAAAGAGAAAGACCTATTAACAATTATTGATAACACATTCATGACGCCATATTGGCAGTCGCCGATTTCTTTAGGAGCAGATATTGTGCTTCATAGTGCAACGAAATATTTAGGAGGTCATAGTGATGTAGTTGCAGGTTTAGTAGTTGTAAATAGCCCACAACTAGCAGAAGATCTTCACTTTGTACAAAACTCAACAGGAGGTATTCTTGGGCCACAAGATAGCTTCTTACTACTTCGCGGTTTAAAAACATTAGGAATTCGTATGGAAGAACATGAAACGAATTCACGTGCTATTGCTGAGTTCTTAAATAATCATCCAAAAGTAAATAAAGTATATTACCCAGGTCTTGAATCACATCAAAATCACGAATTAGCAACAGAACAAGCAAACGGGTTTGGTGCTATTATCTCATTTGATGTAGATAGTGAAGAAACATTAAATAAAGTACTTGAGAAACTACAATACTTTACACTTGCTGAAAGCTTAGGAGCGGTAGAAAGTTTAATTTCTATTCCATCTCAAATGACACATGCATCAATCCCAGCTGATCGCCGCAAAGAATTAGGAATTACAGATACATTAATTCGTATTTCTGTCGGTATTGAAGATGGTGAAGATTTAATTGAAGATTTAGCACAAGCGCTAGCATAATAAAATATGCACTGCTCTATATTAGCAGTGCGTTTTTTTATTACGTCTATTTTGTGAAACATTTCACAAAATAGACATACACAAACGAAATGATTTCATGTATATTGAATTCAGGAAACGTTACTCACGAACAAACTTGTGAAACGTTTCACAAACAATGAAATTCATGTAGGAAAGCATCTCTATTTTTTTATGTTAATTGGGACTTATTTTGACCTATAGGGACATATAAGGACCGTGATAGTAGAATAGGAGGAAATTTACATGGTAGTCAAAGAGAAAGTTGTAAATGAAATGCAGGAAGTAAAAAAGATGATTGATACGCTAGTAAATAATGGTCAACAAGCTTTACAAGCATTAGAAAGTTTTACACAAGAGGAAATTGACAACATTGTTCATGAAATGGCATTAGCAGGTGTTGATCAACATATGCCGCTAGCAAAATTGGCAGTTGAAGAAACTGGCCGTGGTGTATATGAAGACAAATGCATTAAAAATATTTTTGCCACTGAATATATTTGGCATAGTATAAAGCAAGATAAAACGGTAGGGATTATTCACGAAGATCCTCATGAAGAAATAATAGAAATCGCGGAACCTGTCGGTGTAGTAGCTGGAGTAACACCAGTAACGAATCCAACGTCGACAACAATGTTTAAAGCGTTAATTGCGATAAAAACAAGAAATCCAATTATTTTCGCATTTCATCCTTCCGCACAAAAATGTTCTGTGGCAGCAGCAAAAACCTTATATGATGCAGCGATGAAAGCTGGTGCACCAAAACACTGTATTCAATGGATTGAAAGACCGTCTGTTGAAGCGACGAAACAATTGATGAACCATGATGGTGTAGCACTCGTTCTAGCAACTGGAGGCGCTGGTATGGTGAAATCAGCTTACTCTACTGGAAAACCAGCGTTAGGCGTTGGTCCTGGTAATGTACCGTGTTATATAGAAAAATCAGCACATGTAAAACGAGCTGTTAATGATTTAATTTTATCAAAAACATTTGATAACGGTATGATTTGTGCATCGGAACAAGCAATCATTGTCGATAAAGAAATTTATGATGATGTTAAAACAGAAATGATTGAAAACAGTTGTTACTTTGTAACAGAAGAAGAAAGAAAAAAATTAGAAAAGCTTATTATAAATGAAAATACATGTGCAGTAAATAGTGATATTGTAGGGAAATCAGCACAGTATATTGCCGATTTAGTTGGGATCACTGTTCCTGGACATACAAAAATGCTTGTAGCTGAAATTCAAGGTATCGGAGCAACATATCCGTTATCCCGTGAGAAACTGAGTCCAGTATTAGCTTGTGTGAAGGCAAATTCATTAGAAGAAGGATTTACATATTGCGAAGAAATGTTGAACCTCGGTGGTTTAGGACATTCAGCAGTTATCCATTCTACAAATAAAGATGTGCAAAAGCAATTTGGGTTACGTATGAAAGCTTGCCGTCTCATTGTAAATGCACCTTCATCACAAGGTGGAATAGGGGATATATATAATGGATTTATTCCATCACTTACACTTGGTTGTGGTTCATACGGAAAGAATTCAGTTTCCCAAAATGTAACAGCGACTCATTTATTAAATATAAAAAGGCTGGCAAATAGAAAAAAGAATATGCAGTGGTTCAAACTGCCACCAAAAATTTATTTTGAAAAACATGCTACAGCTTATTTAGCAAATATGCCTAACATTTCACGTGCATTTATTGTAACGGACCCCGGAATGGTTGAACATGGCTATGTCGATACAGTCGCGCACTATTTAAACAAGCATGCAAATGATGTGAAAGTTGAAGTTTTCTTTGAGGTCGAACCAGATCCATCAGATGAAACTGTTTTTAAAGGTGCGGAAATGATGAAAAGCTTTAAGCCAGATGTAATTATCGCACTTGGTGGTGGTTCAGCTATGGATGCAGCAAAAGGAATGTGGTTATTCTATGAGCATCCAGAAACGACATTCTATGGCATTAAACAGAAGTTTTTAGATATAAGAAAACGCACATGTAAATATCCAGAATTAGGAAATAAGGCGCAGTTTGTTGCGATTCCAACGACATCAGGAACGGGATCAGAAGTGACACCATTTGCGGTTATTACAGATAAGAAAAATAATATAAAGTATCCGCTCGCAGATTATGAATTAACACCAGATGTAGCAATTGTTGATCCACAATTTGTAATGACAGTACCACCACATGTCACAGCAGATACTGGTATGGATGTTTTAACACATGCAATTGAGGCGTATGTGTCTGTTATGGCAAATGACTATACAGATGGATTAGCATTAAAAGCTATTGATCTCGTATTCAAATATTTACCGAGAGCATATAAAGATGGAAATGATGAAGAAGCAAGAGAAAAAATGCATAACGCTTCTGCAATTGCAGGGATGGCATTTGCAAATGCTTTCCTCGGTATTAATCACAGCTTAGCACATAAGATTGGACCAGAATTCCATATTCCGCACGGACGCGCAAATGCCATTCTAATGCCGCACGTAGTCCGCTATAATGCTATTAAGCCAAGAAAACACGCATTGTTCCCAAAATATGAGCACTTTGTGGCAGATGAAAGATATGCACATATAGCGAGAATGCTCGGGCTTCCAGCAAGTTCGGCAGCAGAAGGGGTGGAATCACTCGTCCAAGCAATTATTGAGCTTGGAAAAAGCTTAAATATTAATATGAGTATTGCGGGACAAGGAGTCGATAAAGAGCAATTTGAAGAGGTTGTTGGAGTATTAGCAGAAAGAGCTTTTGAAGATCAATGTACAACTGCTAATCCAAAGTTACCGCTTATTTCAGAGCTGAAAGAAATTTATATGGAAGCATATAAAGGTGAATAATGATAAAAAAAGAGCCGCAGTAAAAGCGGCTCTTTTTTTATTGGAAAACATCTCCCAGAATGGCTGTATTTACTGGTCTTTCAGTTTCATAGAATATGATACAGTGAAATGGAGGAGTGAGAATATAATGAAAGAATTAAAAGGAAAAATAGAAGATTATACTCGGTTTGGACAAATGCTTCTCGCTGTAAGTACATTGTTAATGGTTGGCTTATTGATTCCGAGTGGAGCAAAAGAGACAATCCAATTTTTTGTTATGATGGGGAGCATCGTTATATTTTTAAGCTTATCGTTCTTTTTCTTTCAGCGTGTGAAAGTGATGCGTGACCAGCTAGAGGAAAATGAATGTGAATAATATTGTTAACTAGAGCGCAGCGAAAAGAAAAAATCTTTTTGTTGCGCTTTTTGTTTTTTGTAGGAAAATATATGCGTTTCGTGTTGACAATGATAATCCTTATCAATTAAAGTATAATAGTAGTTAATGATTATCATTATCAATTAGAGGTGAAGAAATGAAAAAATCTATTACGCTATTTACAGCGATTTTATCTATTTTTTTCTTGTTAATAGGTTGCAGTGCCAAAGGGGACGAAAAAGCGTCTGCAACCAAAACAGAAAAAGGAAAAGAGAAAATCCAAATTACCGACCTATCAGGAAGAAAGGTAACATTCGATAAAGTGCCAGAAAGTTTTGCAACATTAAGTATGGGGGACATGGATATTATTCATGCTTTAGGTGGAAAAATAGTAGGTCGCCCAGATACGAAATTAACTCTTCCGGATGAGCTAAAGAAAGCACAAGTAATTGGGAATGCACATCAACCGAATTTTGAGCAAATTGCTAGTTTAAAGCCTGATGTACTTGTTGCTAACAATGGATTCCAAAAGAATGTGCCAACGGTTGAAGGACAAGGAACGCAAGTTATCATTTCTTCTGCGAATTCTGTACAAGATATTCAAAAAAATATTGAATTATATGGAACGGTAATGAAGAAAGAAGATAAAGCAAAAGAAATTAATCAAAAAATGAATGATCAAATGAAGAAATATGAGAAAAAGAGCGATGTGAAAGCATTGCTAGTGTATGGCGCACCAGGA
Organism: Bacillus sp. FSL W8-0770; assembly: GCF_038008705.1. NCBI lineage: Bacteria > Bacillati > Bacillota > Bacilli > Caryophanales > Bacillaceae > Bacillus > Bacillus sp. FSL W8-0770. The sequence goes on along the minus strand of NZ_JBBOZR010000001.1, from coordinate 4,149,026 downwards.
ACTTATTTAGCGGCATTACCAACATCTTTATCAGGTGATATTTTAGAAAAAACAGGCGGAAAAAATATTGCTTCTGATTTTTCAGAAACGAAAGAATATCCGCAATATGCACAGCTAAGTGTAGAACGTATTATTGAGGCGAATCCAGATGTGATTTATTTAATTACACACGGAGATCCAAAAAGTGTGAAAAAAGCATTCGAAGGCGAAATGATGAAAAATGAAGCGTGGAAAAATTTAGAGGCAGTAAAACAAAACCGCGTAGTTATTTTGCCACCTGATTTATTTGGATCTAATCCTGGTACAAAAGTTACAGAAGCAATGGACTTTATGTATAAAAGTATACAAGATGTAAGGAAATGATACTATGGAAAGTAGTGAAGTAGTAAGAGAAAAGGAACATCCTTTTGCGAAAAAAAGATGGATAATAGCAGTTACTTTAGTTGTATTAACAATCCTAGGTCTCTTTTACGGTCTTTTCGCAGGAAGTTTATCCTTTTCTGTACGAGATATTCTAACGGGTATACAAGATGAAGGTTCGACAGTTCATCGAATTGTATGGGATCTTCGCATACCGAGAGTGCTCATTGGGTTTATAGTAGGAACATGTTTAGCTGCATCTGGTACACTGCTACAAGGAGTTATGAGAAACCCTCTTGCAGATCCTGGTATTATCGGAGTTTCATCTGGGGCAGGCCTTGTAGCAATTGTCATCATGATTTTATTCCCACAGCATCTAGCTTTTTTACCACTAGGGGCGTTTTTAGGAGCTTTCATAACAGCGATGGTTATTTATGCTTTATCATGGCAAAAAGGGGCACCACCTTCAAGAATCGTCTTAGTAGGGGTGTCGATCAATGCATTAATTGGTGCAGCAACGTCAGCATTAATGTTATTACATAGTGACAAAGTACAATCGGTGTTACCGTGGCTAGCGGGTGGTATTGGTGGTGTAAGTTGGGCACATTTAAATATGATTATTTATTATGCAATATTCGCCATTATATTAGCTTTCTTTGGTATTAAGCATATTCGAGTGTTAATGCTTGGAGATGAAATGGCAAAGTTATTAGGACATAACGTGGAAAAAAGTCAGTTTTATTTAATCGTAGTAAGTACATTACTAGCTGGAATTGCAGTAAGTGTGTCTGGTCTTATTGGATTTGTCGGTCTTGTCGTACCACATATGCTACGTTTATTAGTTGGAAATGATTATAGATATTTGCTACCTTTATCATGCCTTGGCGGCGGGGTATTACTTGTTTTTGCGGATGCAATAGCTCGAAGTTGGTTTGACCCAATCGAATTGCCTGTTGGTATTTTACTGTCCTTCTTAGGTGGTCCGTTCTTCTTATATTTAATTCATAGAGGAGGAAAACAAAGTGATTTCCGTTAACAAAGTGTTTTACGCACACTCTGAAAGATTTCAAATGCAAAATATGAATGTACATATTAAGGCTGGAGAAATCGTTAGTTTAATTGGTCCGAATGGATCGGGAAAATCTACTTTGCTTCGTTTAATAGCAAGGCTACTGAAACAAAGCGAAGGGGACATCATTTTAGATGGGAAAAATATTCATATGATGAAGAGTGCTGATGTAGCGAAGCAATTAGCAATGTTACCACAAATGCATGATCATCAATTAGATTTAACAGTGAAAGAACTAATTGAGTTCGGAAGAGGTCCACATAAATCATGGAGTAGCCACTTAAATAAAGAAGATGAAGAAATTGTTGATTGGGCATTGTCTGTTACAAATCTTGAAGGGTATGAATATCGTCTTTTACATTCTTTATCAGGAGGGGAACGGCAACGTGCTTGGATTGCGATGACGCTAGCGCAACGTACAAATGTCTTATTATTGGATGAACCAACAACCTTTTTAGATATCGTTCACCAGTTGGAAGTAATGGAACTTGTGAAACGATTAAATGAGGAGTTTGGAATGACAATTATAATGGTTTTACATGACATTAACCAAGCTGCTCAATATAGCGATCGTTTACTTGTATTAAAGCGAGGAAAAATTCAGTATGATGGTATACCAGAAGAAGTACTATGCCATGAAATGTTTCAACATGTATTTGGCATAGATGTAGATATTTTTCAGGGAAGTGACAAGCCTTTTTTTACACCGAAACGAATTTCTAAAAGGGGAGAAGAGCGATGCAAACAGAAGAGCGTATTACCATTGAATTAGTAAGAGAATTTGTTATGGCAGCTCACGGGGATTTAGAGAAAGTACAAGAGCTATTGGTTGAATCACCAAGCTTACTTCACGCCTCTTATAATTGGGGTGGATCAGATTGGGAAAGTGCGTTAGGCGCATCGGCACATGTAGGTCGTAAAGATATTGCTCTTTATTTACTAGAAAAGGGTGCTCGGATGGATATTTTTGCAGCAGCTATGCTTGGTGAATTAGAAGTTGTACAAGCTATTTTAGTAGCTCAACCAGAAGCATTGCGCGCATCTGGTCCTCATGGTATTTCTCTTCTTCAACATGCACGAATGGGTGGAGAGAAATCTAAGCGTGTATATGATTATTTAGCAATACTATCTTAATGAACGAAGGAAGTTCTTATGTGCGGTAAACTTTTCACTTGAAACAATTGGAAAGTTTACCGCCCGTTAGAACGGGATAAGTATCTAGTATATTTGAAAATCCTACACCCCCCTCAATTGTAGTTTTCTTTATGCTAGTTATGATATGGATGCAGTGGACAATATTTGTCTACTGCTTTTTTTGTTTCTATAAGATTGAATATTCTGTGTTATGTGGTTGATTCATTTATAATAAATGGTAACACTTATTGTGCATACAAAATATGATTGTGAAATTAAGAAGAAATTAGTAGAAAGGAGTGAAGGAATGTTTCATACAGACCGTTTACAAATTCGTAAATATACAATGGATGATTTACAGTTCTACGCTTCACTATGGGGAAACGAAAAAGTAATGCGCTATATTGGAAATGGGAATTTAAAAACATATATGCAATGTAAAAAAAGTTTGGAAGAGTGGGTAATTCCTAGCTATAAAAACGGCCTCGGTTTATTTGTATTAATTGAAAAGGAAACGGGGATACGGATTGGTCATGCAGGATTAGTAAAGCAGCAGATAGATGGAAAAGAGGAAATTGAAATTGGTTATTGGTTATTACCTCAGTATTGGGGAAAAGGCTATGCGAGAGAAGCAGCGGCAGCATTTCGAGACTATGGCTTCCAAGCGTTACGAATGAATAAATTGATTTCTCTTATTAATCCGGACCACCCCGCCTCAATCTTTGTTGCTAGAAAAACGGGGCTTAGTTATGAGAAAACAACTTCATTTCATGGGATGGATGTTCTCGTTTATTCCATTAGGCGCGTTGGATGAAAAAAGGTTAATTGCATTTTTTGAAGAATGGTATATAAAAATAAAGGAGGGATTACATGTACATTTATCATAATGGACTTATTATTCGTGAGGGGACCAATGGTGTACCTGCATATGCAATTAAGACTTTATTCGAAGATGCCGGTTGGAGCAATGATAATATCCCTTCTTGGCAAATTGAAAAATTCACGATAGCATTTGAAAATTCAACATGGGCATTCACAATTTGGGATGAAGAAGAGATGATTGCCATGGTTAGAGTCATTTCTGATGGAATCATGGTCGCGAACATAGTAAATTTAGTTGTGAAATGTGAATATAGAGGGAAGGGATTAGGTAAGAAACTTGTCGCTCTTTGTTTGCAAAAGCTACCACATGGTGACTGGTTTGCACATACTTCTGCGAACAATTTTGATTTTTATAGAAGCTGTGGATTTGAAGTTAGAGAGCTATCGAGAAATGGAACATGTGCGTATTATGGATATCAAGTCGCGAAAAGAGATGGTCACCGATAAATGAATGAAAAGTAAAAGTTTAGCGAGGTAATTTTGAGGATTTGATAATAGAGAATGGATTGAGGCTCGTTTTATGATAAAATAAAAGAAAATTCTGTTTATTATTAGGGGGATAAAAATGAGTATAAAAGTTGGGGATGTATTTAAATATGAAAGAAGATTTACTGAGGAAGAGGTGTTTGAATTTGCAAATATTACCGGAGATAAAGGTAGACACCATGTGGAATATGATGAAAATGGAAGATTAATGGTCCATGGTTTATTGACTGCTAGCATTGGAACGAAAGTAGGCGAAGAATTACATTACATAGCAAGAGAATTAGTAAGTGAGTTTATTAGACCAGTTTTCACAGGAGATACAATCACTTGTGAATTAACTTTAACAAATGTTGAGCAAATGGAAGGTTATAAAAAAGTTTCAATCGAGTCAGTTTATCGCAATCAACACGAAAAGACTGTACTAGTGGGGACAAGTTATGGAATTATAAGGGGATAAAAAAGAAGCCTGTTTAGCAGGCTTCTTTTTTATTATTTAGTAAACACGTTTTCGATTTTCTGCATAACTAGAGATGAGTAATAATGCAGTTTCTTCTCCTATATTACGAACAATATGAGGAACGCATGCATTCCATGAGAAAGAATCACCTTCTTCTACAATTGCAATATCTTCACCGTGCTGAACTTCTAGTTTTCCGCGTAATACAAGGTGACATTCTTCCCCTTCATGGGCATTTGGTGAGTTTTCTTTCGGGAATCCAGTAGGGATTTCTACTAAAGATAGGCGAAGGCCCCCTTGCTCCGCAACATGTTCAATTCTTTGCTCATCTTTGCCGTATACACTGTATTTCCGTTCTTCTTTTTTGACAATTTTTAATCGATCTTTTTGCTCTAACAATAAATAGGGAAGGGGAACGTTTAAAAAATTGGAGATCGTTTCTAAAGTTGAGATAGATGGTGATGTTTTATTATTTTCAACCTGACTCATAAATCCTTTAGAAAGACCTGTTCCCTCACAAATTTGTGCGATTGTTATGCCCCTACGTTGACGAATTTCACGTATTGCAGAACCAATATTCATAAAATCAAGCTCCTTTTTGTAAACAACTATTTGTATCATAGCAAAAAAAATATATTTTTTCCCAGTGAAAATGAATTGACGAATAAAAAAAATTAGTGTATGTTTTGTAATGTAAATAAAAGTTTTGTATAAGAAAACTATAAAGGAGAGAAAGAAATGAATCAACATATTGGTAACTTAATTATTCGTATCGTGTTAGGGGTAACATTCTTCATGCACGGTTTAACAAAATTCCAATCAGGAATTGACAATATTGCAGGGTGGTTTACAAGCATTGGTTTACCAGGAGGACTTGCATACGGTGTAGCAACATTTGAATTAGTTGGAGGCCTATTATTAATTCTAGGTTTAGGTGTAAGATATATTGGATTATTATTTGCACTTGTTATGGTTGGAGCAATCGTAAAAGTGAAATGGTCAGCTGGTTTATTGGGAGATGGAAAAAATCCTGGTTTCGAATTAGAACTTGCATTATTAGCAATGGGTGCATACTTATTTGTTGCAAAAGCTGATGGTTTTGTAGATAATTTCTTAAAAGAAAAAATGTCAAAGAAGAACTAATTTAAATGGGGGGCTAACAAGATGAGTTTTCAACTTCATCCCGATACAACACTGGATGTTATTCATTTATACGTATCTAATGTAAAGAAATCACTAGAGTTTTATACGGAAGTACTAAGTATGAAGGTGCTAAAAGAAGAAAAAGCAGTCGTTACATTTGGGAATGAAAATGATGAACCACTTCTTATCATTGAAGAAAAGAAAGAAGCTTTTCCGAAGCAAAGAGGAAGAACAGGGTTATATCATTACGCAATTTTATTACCAAGTAGGCAGGATTTAGCGAATGTTCTTCGTCATCTTGTAGAAATGGTATATCCACTACATGGCGGGGCCGATCATTACTTTAGTGAAGCTCTTTATTTAGCTGATCCAGATGGAAACGGGATTGAAATTTATCATGATCGACAAAAAGAAGTTTGGCGTGATGAGAATGGAGAGCTCCCATTTGTTAGTAACCCGTTAGCTGGTGAAGAATTATTGCAGCAAGGAAGTACATGGAGTGGATTTCCAGCTGGTACTGTGATGGGGCATATTCATTTCCATGTAGCTGATTTAGAGGAAGCGAAACGTTTCTATGTTGATGGTCTTGGTTTTGAAGTAACAATCCCAGCTCGTAATGGAGCGTTGTTCGTATCAGCAGGTGGCTATCATCACCATATCGGTTTAAATACATGGCAAGGTGAAGGGGTACCACCGCAAATGCCAGGTTCTGTTGGTTTGAAATATTTCACAATTGTATTAGCGGATGAAAAACAAAAAGAGCAAGTATGTGAAAGCTTAAAAAATATTGGTAAGATTGCTACGTACAAAGATGGAATATTACAAGTCGAGGATCCATTTGGACATTGTATCCATTTCCAAATAAAAGGAGAAGCCTAAAAAGGCTTCTCTTTTTTATTTTCTTATAATTGCATTTTCGTTTTGTAAAAATAGTTCATCAAATTGTTTTGCAAGCTCAAAATCTAGTTTCGTTAAACCTTTTGTATTCCAAGATGACAAAGTAATAATAACTGCTTTATACTGGATAAGGATAAATGGATGGTGATTATGTTCTTCTGATAGTTTGGCGGCTTCAGAGACAAATTCGACTCCTTTTAAGTAGTCGGAAAACATATATTTTCGTTCAATCCATTTCTCATCTTTTACCATCCATTTATCTACCTTCAATAATTCCTCGTGAACTTCTTCTTCAGTTAATCTTAGCATCATTTTTCACATCCTTTATTGGAAGTAACGCAAGACCATTGTTAATAAGGCGTGTTACAGCTTCGTCAGTTGTGAAAGTAGAAAGTTGATGTAGTAATGCTGCAGATGTTTCATGCCCTTTGTTATGCTCTAAAAGTAACTCTAATACTTCAAGGCGCAGCAACCATTCTTTCGCATAAAATTTATTTAATACTTCTTGGATTGCTACTAATTGATCGATATGCGCGTCGTGTAAAATCCCCTCACTTCGAATATCTCGAACTGTTTGATACATACGTTCAAGTTCATTCAGCACAAGTGGAGCAGGAATTTCTTGAATTTCTTCATCCATTGGGAAGAATGCTGCAGCATCTGCGGCACCTGGGAATACTGAAGTGATTTGTGAGCCAACAGCCATATCAAATGCGCCCCATGAAGCATCAAATAAAACGCGGGTGTTATAAGTAACTGTGCAATCGATAAAGGAAATAAGAGCAATTTTCTTATCATTTTTCACAATATCTGTTACTGTTCCTTTTACATGAATACCACTTGCAAAAGTAAACTCAGCGATAGTTCCAATTGTAATTCCTAATGATTGTAGTTGTTCGTCTGTACAATTTTCTAATGCAATATTTTCAGTAAGTAATCCAATCGGTGTTCCAAATCCGTCATTGTGTACAGAAGTAGAATGATTCGCTAACTGTTTATTATGAAGCGCTAATGCCGTTGGCGAATTTGTTCGCATGTAAATTAATTCACCTGCATCGTTTTCAATTGTCTCGCTAAATGTACCTGTAATTTGTAATCCACTATTTAGCTCAGCTGTTGCATAGTTCTCAGAGCGAATTGCTTTTTCTAAACCTTCTTTTCCACCTGTTTTAAAGGCCATTGTTTTAGAAAATGTTTCAAGCGCATCTGTTAATTCTTCAAAGGATTCACAAACAAATAGTTGTGGTTGCATTTTTGTTACGTCATAAGTTGTCCCTGTACATGCTTCGATAGAAAATGGAACCTTTTCTACAGCGTCTGTTAAGCAATGTTTGCTTTCGCCAACAGAAGAAAGGAGACCAGCACCATATATCTTTGGATCATCTATATTTCCGATCAATCCATATTCTACTGTCCACCAGAAAAGACGTGAAATTTGTTCAGCTTCCGATAAACCAGAAACTAACTTTTGTTTTTCAATTACAGCATTTTCAGCAGCCTTAACTTCATCAGGAGTAGAAGTAGGGCTTTCTTTTACTATCGTTAATGTACGAACAGCTTCAAATGCATCATGTTCTTCTTTTGTAGAGAAAGCTTTTGCACCAATTTGCCCAAAACGTTTCACATATTTTGCATATGTAGGATCAAGTAAAATCGGTGCGTGTCCTGCGGCTTCATGTACGATATCTGGAGCTGGTGTGTACTCGATATTTTCTACTTTCCGGATATCTGTTGCAATCGGTAGTAATCCGTGTCCTTGAAAATCGAAGAATGCTACGCCAGGAATAAGTCCGTCAATTGTTACAGCGCCCCAGCCGCTTGGTGCCAAACACTCATTCATTTCTTCTACTTTTGGAATTGCATCTATATTAATACCAGATGATTGTAGTCCGTTCACATAGGCTGGATGAGCAACGTCTTTTAAGAAGCTATGATTTTGTCTCATAATGTAACGCCACACAGCGTGATTCACCGGTGTGTATTGATCATAATGTTGTGTGGATACAAATGGTTTTAAATGCGATGGAATTTCTGTTTTCTTTGTCATTTAGACATCCTCCTTTTTTTCAATAAAATTGAATATCGATTTCGTATAGCTTGTATCACCCCCTTTCATTTTTTGTAAGCGCTTATAAAATTTTATCATAAGATTCGGAATTATTTAACATATGTTTCTGTGATAAATAGAAAAAGCCCCTATCGGAAAATCCGATAGGGGCGAAAGAATCGCGGTACCACCCTATTTGTAAGTGAAAATATACTTACATCTCAATTAATGATAACGGAAAAATTCCGTCTTTTCCTTCATGCATAAAAGCACTACGAAAAAGAAGCTCCAGAATTGTAATTCATACTTATATATGTGCTAATTTCCACCGACCATTAGCTCTCTGTAACAGGGATATAAGATACTACTGCGATTCTTTCAACGCGTATATATGAAATTGTGTAAGAGGATGGATGCAAAAAAGTCCCTATCGGAAAATCCGATAGGGACGATAAAAATCGCGGTACCACCCTATTTGTAAACAACTAATTGTTTACCACTCACTTTACGATAACGGAAAGATCCGTCTTTCTCTTCATGCATAAAAAGCATTACGGGAAAGAAGCTCCAGAATTGTAATTCACGCTTGTATATGTACTGATTCGCACCAACCATCAGTTCTCTGGGACAGTGATATAAGTCGCTACTAGCATTCCTTCAAAGCCGATATATAATTCGTTAAACTAAACTATGTTTTGTATTATAAAACTATATTAAAAAAATTGTCAACAAAAATTTTTTATCCCGTGTTAATGAGCAGTAAAATTCCTACCTCAAAATTCGGTGGGAGAATAACTGCCCGTAACCCCCGATTGGTGAAGGCTAATAATCAGTGGGGATGAACAAAATCTCTACTGATTAAGGCTTCACTTTATTTCACTTCTAAATTAACAGTTAAATTAGAGGTATTGCCAGCTGCATCAGTTGCTACAATGTGAATAGTATTTTTTTCTTCGTGTAATTGAGTGCGATCGAAATAAATGTCATAGCTTTTCTCCCAAGGGTTCAGGAATGCCTGTTCCCATACACCATTTCCGTTAATTTCATATTGCATTCTCACTGGAATACCGGGTGCTATCCAACCAGATTCTGACATCCAATCTAGTAGAATATCATCAACTTTTCCTCTAATTACGAGATTTTCTTGGTCAACTTCGTGTGTTAACTTAGGTGCAGTTCGATCAAGAAATACAGCAGCTGTTTGTTTTGTTTCTCCACCAGAATTAGAAGCAACTGCTTCGATTTGATATAGCCCGTCAGCTAAAGGAGTGCCATCTGCTTTTGTACCATTCCATTTGAAAGGTTTGTATCCAGGAGTTGCATTTTTAGCTTGATGGATAATCCCTTGATACGTTACACGTTCTTTCGTAACTAAATTTGCATGTAATGTTACATCATCCACAGGCGCAACTAAATAGTAGTTGATGAGATTATCATCTAGTACGTGGTCGCCATTTGGGCTAAAAGTAGAATTAATAATTTCAAGTCCATCGATACGTTTATAATCTTTAGGATCGATACTAAATGTGAATGGAATTCGAATTTCTTCTTTAAAAAACTGCCTAAAAGATCATTTTAGGCAGTTTTTTATTGTTATTTATGCGTTTTATTTGGCTTTTTTTTCGCTGGGTTTCCGTTCCCTTGGCGCTTTCTATTTTGTTCATCTTTTGCTTGTTTTTCATGTAGTGTATCTAAAAATTCATTCGAGTTACTCATTTTTCTATCGCTCCTTTCATTTCGTCCTAATTACTATAACCATTTAGGAGGATAATCATGAGTTAGAAGTTAGGCACTTAATTTTCTTCGATAATGTAAGTAAAATATTCCATACATAACAAATAGCATGAGTAAAACTTGTAACTCTACATTTTCCTTTAAAATAGCTGCGATAGGGTCTGGTAAGTACGGTGATTTATCGTTTGTGCTTAAACCTAACCATTTATTTAAGAGGTTAATGGTACAAAACATAAAAACACCGGACCAGCTTGCCGTAATTGCTTTTTGTTTAATTTTTGTTTCACGTTCATCATCTGTAATCCAGGGATTAGCAGTTTGATCACTACTAAAGAAGCCGTTTATATATCCCCATACAATCATTCCAATAAAGACAATTATCCATTTCATATATGTAATTCTCCTTTCGGTGTAAAAAGTATTTTACATGTAATATTGTAATATTTTACAAAGATTAGTGTCAAATGTTTTTTACATATCGGTTTTTATACAGCAGGAATAAAGAATGCAATAGGGAAGAAATATGTGTGAGGATTTTATAGTAAGAGGAGGCTGAATATGAAAATCGTTTTTGTTCGGCATGGTAAAGGTGAACATACAACGGATTTACCAGAAAGTTTACAAGTGTTTGACCCACCATTGACGAGAGTAGGAAAGGCTCAAGTTAAATTACTTCAACGTGATATATCATTACAAGAAGCGGATATATTAATTGTTAGTCCTACACTTAGAACTTTGCAAACGGCGACAATATGGAGTGCGAAAGTTGCTTGTCAAAAACTAGTCCATCCATATGTATCCCCACGTATTTTTCCTTATCGAGAAGGAGCGAAAACATTACCGTGCGATTATATAGTAGATCAGGGAATGATAACAAAGTTATTTCCGCATTTTTCGATAGAGAAAAGCTCAAATAATCAGTTATGGAAGGAAGGTATAAACACTATTTCAGAGAATAGTTTTCAGCAAATAGTAGATGAATTTCTTCTTTGGTGTTATGAACTGGGTGCTGAAAGAATTTGCATTGTATCTCACGATGGAACAATTACAGCATATAGGCAATATTTACAGAAAGTCGTTTTAACTAGATCAGATTTTTTGAAAGAAACGGGCATATATGAAATGGATTTATCCCATAAAATTCTGGTTGATAAGGGCTGATTATAGGATGGGGGTTGTATGTTGAATATTGCATTAGTAGTTGGTTTTAATTCGGATTTAGAAGCGCAATCAATTCGAGCATCTCTTGAATATTTTGGTGCAAGGGTTGTGACATATTGGATTGGTAGACCGAAAGATTTTGTGGAAGTTCTTTCTGGAAAGAACTTATTTAACAATATTAATTATATTATTTTTTGCTTTCATGGTGAAGAAGGGAAGTTTGTCATGGAAGAGTTAGGCGAAGAAGTATATGAACAAGATGAACCGAGAGGGGATTTTGGTACAGAAGAAATTTATAAATATGCAAAATTGCATAATACACATATTGTAAATAGCGGGTGCACGTTAGGGGAGCAAAATCTAGCAAAATCTTTTTTACATAGTGGTGCGAAATCATATATTGGATCGATTGATTATGTAGATGGAAATGCAGCACTTATGTTTACTATACGCTTATTTTATGGGGTTATTAACCATGGGAAAACGTTAGAAGAAGCGTTTCAAGAAGCGAGTTTAATTGATGAGGAGACACATACATTTCGATTCTATAATTAGTGTGAAACACGTTTATTCTATATTCGAATAAACGTGTTTCACATTTAACTCACATTTTTTTTGCATTTTTTTTAATGAAAATGGTTATCACTTGTGGTATGATATGTTCAAGTTTTTACAGGTAATAAAAGTTACTATATAAACTTTAGTTTTTAATGTTTCATACGCATGTCACAGATTATTCATAATTAACATTTGAAAAATAAGTAACTAATGTTATTATATTATCTGTAACTAACTTAATTACAACTTTAGGAGGAAGATATGGTTATTCAATTTTTAAGAGAAAACAAAGCAGTTTCTTTTGCATTAGCAGTAATTCGAGTATATCTTGGTTACACATGGTTAATGGCTGGAATCGGTAAACTACAAGGAAAAGGATTCGATGCAACAGGTTATTTGCAAGGGGCAATTGAAAAATCTAAAGGTGCACAACCGGCTGTTCAATCTTGGTGGGCATCATTCTTACAAGAATTTGCAATTCCAAATGTAGATTTGTTTAATACACTTGTAACATGGGGAGAAATTTTAGTCGGAATTGGTTTAATTGTAGGCTGTTTAACAAAAACAGCGGTCTTTTTTGGTCTTGTAATGAACTTTTCCTATATGTTTAGTGGGTCAATTGGTGTGAACCCTGAGATGGTTATCTTATCTATGTTTGTTCTTGTTTCCGGTATGAACGCTGGGAAATTTGGAATGGATGGCTTCGTTATCCCGAAAGTATTAGGATCAAAAACTCCAAAACGCCAAAAGCAAGCTGCTTAATATATGAAAACGGGTATCTCATTTTGAGATACCCGTTTATGTTATTTTTCAACTTTAATCGGATTGTTCTTAAAGAAATCTTTTACATACCCGACAAATTCTTGTGGTTCTTGGCGAAATGGTGCATGATAACCTTTTTCAATAATATGTAAAGTGCTATTTTTTAAGAATTGATGATACGTTTCTCCTTCTTTCCAGGAAACGCTACTATCATTTCTGCCCCATATAATTAAAGTTGGCTGTTTTATTTCATTTGCATTAATTTTAAGACGTCTAGGCCATAATTTCATTTTATTATAATGCTCTTCATCATTACGTTTGAATTTCACTTTGCTTTCATCATAATCTGTAATAGAAGAAACGGCATTTAAATCAGTCGACAATTGTGGTTTTGGTGAGCCTTGTTTATTAACGAATGTATGAGGGCCACCTGTAGCATCAGTTAAAATAAGGTGAGTAACTGCTTCAGGATATAAATATGTTAAATTTAGAGAAATTTCTCCCCCCATGGAATGCCCCAGTATTGCGAATGAATCATACCCTAGTTTTTTCATTAATTTATAATACAAATTTGCATGAGTTGGAAAAGAATAATAAAAATCCATTGGCTTAGATGAGCGCCCGAATCCTAAAGCATCTACAGAAATAATTGTATGATCTTTTGCTAGATCGGAGTAAATCTTTTGAAAACCATCTGATGACCCTCCAAAGCCATGAATCATAAGTAAAGGTGGTTTTTCATTACCAATCTTTTTAAAGTAAATGGTTTGACCATCTATTTCTACCATTTTTTCCTCGGTAGCTAGTTTCGCTGTAATTGTATTTTTAACTTGTTTTACTTGTTCTACTGGCTTTTCTGCTGCACTACATCCTACTAATAGTGTAAGAGTAAGACAACCTACCATAAAATAGCTAAATCGCTTCAATTAGGTGTCTCCTTTCTAACATAACGCTGTATCTATCATAGCAAATAGCATATTACGATTTCCAGGAAGTTGGCTACCATTTTTTATCATAAGAGGTGAAAGGAGCGTTTCTTGGAAATTTTCTGTTTGAAGAAATTGACGAAATGTAAATTGTGAGTGTGGAACATCAATTCGTACTATACCATTCCAACATTCACATATCTTTTTTAATAATTGGATAGCATCTTCTTCTTGCTTGGCGATAAGTGGATTGATACATAATATATTGCCCTTTTGTATGCATAATGAAAAAGCTTCTATACAGTTATTTCTTTCAATTTTAAAAGAGTGTACGGCCCTTGGTAATAGCAAAGAGTAAAGTAGAGAACGATTCATACCAGTTGCAATTTGATCCAGAGAAGTAACAGATATAAGGTCTTCTTCTTGTACTTGTTGTAAGTGAGAAGGGTACGTCTTAATAGTTTGCTTTTCAAAACGATGAATCGTTGTTGCTGTTTGAAATCCGCATGATGTGTATAGAGGTTCGCCAGCTTTTGTCGCAATAAGTGCAATGGGTTGTTTTGGATGAATTTGTTCCAAGCAATGATTTAGCAACATGCGCCCTATTCCGCGTCCTTGAAAATTAGGGTGAACGATTAACATACCAATGGAAGCGAAGTTACTTGTAAAGGGAAATACTCCTCCAGTCGCAATGAGTTTGTTTTCATGAATGTAACCTACAAGTGTGCCGATAGAAAGATACATTTCGAATTGTTTTTTCATAAAAATTTCATCGTGTAACCATCCAACAGATTTGCAAAGATTAAGTAATTCAAAAATAAAAGATTCATTTAGCTTTACTATTTTCATAAAGGCTCACCGCATTTCTATTTATTTTCATAAACATAGAGTCAAAATGTAAAAAAAGAGATTTACGTTAAATGAAATCCAACTTGTTTATATTTAAATTGTAAAGGGCGGAATGATTGATACAAAAAGACAAACTTATACAAATTATAACTGATATTTACATAAGTTAACAAAAAATTTACATACAGCTAATTTTCTCTTAATAGTCTTCCATTAAATTTGATAGTGGGAAATGAATAACCTAATTAGGGGGACAAGACAGTGAAAAAGTTTGTGAAAAAAGCATGGCCATTTGCAGTTGTGGCATCATTAGCAGTTACTTCGGTAGCAACATGGAATTTTACTCGTTCTAGTGAGGTTAATGCAGATGAGAACGGAAGCAATGCAAAGATTAAAAATGTTATCGTATTAATTGGGGATGGTATGGGCCCTTCATATATGACGGCTCACCGTTATATGAAAGATAATCCAAAAACCTTTGAAATGGAATCTACAGAATTTGATAAGCATCTTGTAGGAACACAAAAAACATACCCAGAAGATGAACATGAAAATATTACAGACTCTGCATCGGCAGCAACAGCTATGTCAGCAGGAATTAAAACATATAATGCTGCAATTGCAGTTGATAATGATAAAGCGGAAGTGAAAACAGTTCTTGAGCAAGCGAAAGAAAAAGGGAAATCAACGGGACTCGTTGCAACTTCTGAAATTACACATGCAACACCAGCTGCTTTCGGTGCGCATGACATTAGCCGTAAAAATATGGACGCAATTGCAAATGATTATTTTGATGAGAAAATTAAAGGGAAGCATAAGGTAGATGTTATGCTTGGCGGCGGCGTAAAGAACTTTGTTAGAAAAGATCGTAATCTTACAGAAGAGTTTAAGAAATCTGGTTATAGCTATGTAACGGATCGAGATCAATTGTTAAATGATAAAAATGATCAAATTCTTGGTTTATTTGCACCAGGTGGATTAGATAAAATGATTGACCGCAATGAGAAAACACCTTCATTAGAAGAAATGACTAATGCAGCAATTGAGCGTTTGAACAAAAATAAAAATGGTTTCTTCTTAATGGTGGAAGGAAGTCAAATCGACTGGGCTGGACATGATAATGATATTGTTGGTGCAATGAGTGAAATGGAAGACTTCGAAAAAGCTTTCAAAGCAGCGATTGAGTTTGCGAAAAAAGATAAAAATACGTTAGTTGTTGCAACGGCAGATCACGCTACGGGTGGCTTATCTTTAGGTGCCAATGGCGAGTATAACTTTAAAGTAGATCCAATTAAAGCTGCAAAACGCACACCAGACTTTATGGCAAATGAGATTGCAAAAGGTGCAAATGTAGAAGAAACATTGAAAAAGTATATTGATTTACAATTAACTCCAGAAGAAATTCAAGCTGTAAATGATATAGCTCCGTCAAAAGATGTAACAAAGATTGATAATGCAATTGAAGATATTTTCAATAAGCGCTCGGTTACAGGCTGGACAACAGGTGGACATACAGGGGAAGATGTGAACGTGTATGCATTTGGTCCAGGTAAATACTTGTTCTCTGGCGTTCAAGAGAATACAAATATAGCGAAACGTGTCTTTGATATTGTTGGCGGTGGTGATCCGAATAAAGGAAGACGCTAATTAAGAGCGAAAGTGAGGCGAACTGCCTCGCTTTTCTTTTTAGGAGTTGGAAATATGAAAAAAATATTTGCGAAATTAAGATTCCTTCTAGCATTTGTAGTATTACTAGTTGGATGTCAACAAGAAGAGAATAATGTAGCACAAAAATCTACTACTAAAAAAACTGAGGAAAAGGTACAAATAACAAAAGAAGAAGAGAGATCTATTCAAGATGTTATTCATACATTTGTGCGAACGACCAATGAAAAAAATCTTGCAGAACATATGGAGTTATTTTCAAAGAAGATGCCTAGTGCTGAGGACTTAAAAACACAAAAAGAAGCCGCATTTCAAAAGGGAAATAAGAAAATTGAATTGGAACATATAGATATGAAAGTTAGTAAAGTAGGGTATGTTATTGTTGAAACGAAAGAAAAGGAAGTAGACGACAGTATTACTCTTCAAAAGAAAGTACAGTATGCCCTTGGAAAAGAAGAGGGTAAATGGAAGATTGAAGAGGTTCGAACAATAGAGAAAAAATAACGTGAAACTTTAATAAGTGTGGAGTCGTACTTCCAAAAAATGATATAAAAAAGGTTCTCATTGGCGAGAACCTTTTTTTATAGTGGTAGCATAATTTGATTTGAACATGCCTCAATATCATCAATATCTTGACGAATTGTGGCCATTTTATTATCCAGATCTTCAGCTTTCATTGCTGCATCATGTAGTTCATCTTTTAAATACTCCGGTATTTTCCCTTCATATTTATAATAAAGTTTGTGTTCTAAACTTGCCCAAAAGTCCATTGCCAGTGTACGTAACTGAATTTCTGCAAATACATCTTTTGTACCAGAATTTAGTGATAAAGGGTATTTAATGATCATGTGTAAACTTTTATATCCGTTTCGTTTTGGGTTAGCGATATAATCTTTTACTTCTATGACTTCCATATCCTCGCGTTTTTGAATGACTTCTTTCAAATGATAGATATCTTCTACGAAGCAACATGTAATACGAATACCAATAATATCTTGTAAATGTGTTTGAGCATTTTCAACTGTTGGTAATAATCTTTTGCGCTCTAGTTTTTTAATAATACTTTCAGGTTGTTTTAGTCTTGTTTTTATATGTTCAAACGGGTTGTAATCCTCTAGAAATTGAGCTTCCCGGTTCATAATTTCAAATTTAGTTTTTAACTCTTCTAAAGCAAATGTATATGGTAATACAAAAGCTTTCCAGTAGTTAACTGTTGATTGATTATATTCCATTTATATACACACCTTTTCCTATTTGCAAGTGAGGTCGTTATTATACTAAATACCAAATCATATAAGCGCAAGCAGCAAATGATGAGATCATAAAGCGATATTTAGTTTTCATACTTTCAACTCCTTTCGAGTAAGATTTTATATAAATAAACGTGATTGTTAATAAGTTCACTATGTACAGTTTCTATAGTAATAGATTCGTGTGAATTTCGTATGAACTAATTGTTTCAGCTTTTTGTCTTTTTTGCTGTTAATCATAATTATTATTCGGATTTAAAGTGTTTTTATTTGATTTATCTATTTGTATAAATTAATGTATATTTAAATTTACAGTTATCGAGGAGGATATATGGTGAACTTTGAAGAATTAGCAATTGCTAGACGTTCTGCAATGAAATTTATACAAGGTATAGAAATCCCTGATGAGGATTTTAAAAAAATATTTGAGTTAACTAAGCTTTCTCCATCTTGCTATAATTTGCAGCACACACATTATGTTGTAATTCGTGATCAAGAGCGAAAAGAAAGATTAAAAGAATTAGCTTTCGGTCAATATAAAGTATCGAGTGCATCAGCGGTAGTGCTCGTTTGTGGTGATAAAAAAGCATACCAAAATGTTGAAAATATTTACTTCGGTATGAAAGTTTTAAAAATGATTGATGAATGTGAATATGAAGATACAATTAGGCAAACGAAAGGTTTATATGAAGGAAAAGGAGAGCGTTTCATGGAGGATGAAGCGATTAGAAATGCTTCGTTAAGCGCGATGACTTTTATGTACGCAGCTAAATATTATGGCTATGATACATGTCCAATGATTGGTTTCGATGAAAAAGCAGTACAAAGTGAATTAAATATGCCGGAGCATATAGTACCTGTTTTAATGATTACGATAGGAAAAAGTGATACGACTAAAACTCGCCCACGAGGATATCGAAAGCCGATTAGTGAGTTTGTTACATACGAATCGTTTTAATAAAGTGAAACTTTTAATCAGTGGGGGGTCTTACTGCCCGTTAATGCGGGAGAAAATTTATTTAACTATAAAAACAAGGGGATTCTAAATGGAATCTTCTTGTTTTTGCAATTGACAAATGGAATGAAGTTTTATAATATATAAATCGTAATCATTACGTTTTAGTTGCGATTTTTGAAAGAAAGGAGAATTAAATATGCGTGTAAATATTACATTAGCTTGTACGGAGTGCGGTGATCGTAATTACATTTCTAAAAAAAATAAACGAAACAATCCAGAACGCATCGAATTAAAAAAATATTGTCCACGATTAAAGCGAGTAACGTTACATCGTGAAACGAAGTAGAAGACTAGAGATATCTCTAGTCTTTTTTTATAGTTCTTTGGTTTTGTTTGTTATAATTACCTTAAATTGTAATAAAGGGAGCGGTATGATGAATCAAAAAGATAAAGAAAGAAAAGAGCAAGTGGCTCATATTATTAATATTCCAGATGAATATAGTCTTGTTGTAGATGATCAAGAAGGGGTTGATGACCCGTATCATTTATTGTGGTGGGCACATAAAGATGATGAGGAGAAACAGATACAAATTACATTAAATAGACATACTGGTAATTTAATTGAATTTAAGATAGATGATGAAAATTCTTTTTCAAGTGGCAAGGAAGCGATAGAGGAGAAGAAGGCAAGAGAGATTGTAAATGCGTTCTTGAAAAAATATACAAAAGAAGGATATGAATTCTATACATATGTAACGGTTAAGGACGACAGGCGCGGTTGGAGAGAAGTAAATTATATGCAAGAAGTGAATAGCTATCCATTGCCTAATACAGGGTGCGTTGTGCGAGTGCACCCTTCAGGTAATGTTGTGCATTTTCATTACAATGGACAAAAAGCTATAGAGAAAAAACCGTTATGGCCAAGTGAAATTGTTGAGGAGAATATCGTTTTAGAAAATTTGAAAGCTAGACAAGATATGAGACTTGTATTTATAGATTTAACATACTCTTCATGTGAGTATGAAAGCGGGGAAGAAGTAAAAGGGTACCATCTTGTATATGAACCAGAGCCTAGTCATGCGTTTATTGATGCAAGTACAGGTAAAGATTTATTTGGACCAGATCATTATAAATTACCTTCGGCTGTAGCTGTTGAAAAATCGAAAAAAGGTAACGAACGAGGTGACGTATTCGAATTATTTGACTGGAATAAAGAAGGTTTTACAAAAGTAGATGAGACAGAAAATGATGATGAAATAAGGATGAAATTTGTTCCGAAAGAGGAATTACAAAAACAGAAAGAAGAAAAGGATCCATATTTAATGAATGAATTCTTTAAAAAGCATTTACCGATGTTGAAATATAATAATTTAGTTAGCGTTAAAATTGATAAATTAACCAATGAATTAACTGGTTTTATAAAACTGACAGATGATCAAGAAGTAAAGCAAATACTGTCTAGAGAGGAATGTTTACAAAAAGCACTTCAATTTTTAGAACGAGTTATTCCAGATATCACACAATATCTGCGTCTTTGGGAGGAACGTGAAGAAGCAGAAGATGGGATTGAAAGATTTATCTTTTCTGTATATATAAATGATATTCCGGCAGAGTATAACCAATTTATGATTAACATCAATGCAGAAAATGGTGCTGTTATGCACTACTCGGGGGAGTCTAGCAACTTTATAAAAGAATTGCTCACATATGAAATAACACCAAAAGTAACTAAAGAAAAAGCGTTAGAAATATACAGAGAGGCTATCCGAGTTAAATTAGAATGGTTTTTAGATCATGATGTAGAGGAAACGAAATACAAACTACTTTACAAACAAACGACAGATGAAAAACATAAAGAACCTTTTAATTGTAGGCGGGAAATTCGTTATATTGATGCCCAAGCGGGGAGAAAGATTTGGAGTAAGTAAAATAAAAAGAGTTATTTTTCAAAGAAAATAACTCTTTTTATTTTTATACTTTGCCTGTTCGTTTTTCAAAAGTAAATGTGATAGGAAGATTGGAATGAGAACTATCACTTTTAAATATTACTTTCCATTCTTTAGTATGGGCTTTAATTTCAAAATTAAGAAGATTCATCGCTCTACGTTTATCTATTTCTAAAAACATATTATGAATTTCTGGTTCTTGCTGTAAATTAAGAGCCTTTAGTGTGACTGTAAATGTGAAAAAATTCTGCCCTTCATATACTATTTTTGATATTTTTGTTTTTTGTTTATTTAACAGCACATAAAAACGGTCTGATGGAGTTAATTGTACAGAGTCATCAGTAATTTCATTTTCGCTATTATGAAGTTCAACTAAGTAAGATGTACTATGGGAAGAATCTTTTTTGCTTGTAATCTGTAATTCAGTAGGAATCATCGGTATTTCATAAAAATCATTTCTTATTATGTTGTTGTAATCCTCTGAAAATTTACGAACTTCTTTTGGAAAAGAGTCTTCTTGTGTACTTAAAAAAGTTTTGTTTTGCTTTGGAATTTTTTTACTAAAATTTAATGTTTCTTTAAAGTAATAATTGGATCCAGTTAAAAATAAACAACTACAGATTAATAAAAAAATTCGATACGGATTTTGAAAGTGAAAGAATAATAGTATACATGTAATAATTCCAATTACATAGAAAATAAAGATAAGTAGTTCTAGTTTTGAGTGAAAGGAGAAACCATAGTTATGAAAAAATTTTATTCCAGTTATAATTTGAGCTCCAAAAAATAAAGAAATTCCAAATTGAAAAAATAATAAATCAGGCCCTCTTTTAATAACAAAAGTAATGAACGAAATGAAAAGTAAAAATACCCCTAAATAAATTGTTACATTTAATAATCGTTCTAATGTAATCATGAATAGTGTCCCCTTTAATAGCATATTCATATATAAATAACAATTTTATTTAATTATAATATAACGATAAAATATTTTAAATGTTAGAAGTGTTGAGTTTTATAAATAAACTGTACAGACACAAACAACCTCACGCCCACATACACATAATAAAGACCACTATTTTGGCGGAGGTGAAAGGTTTGAGTCTATTCGCCGCAATTGGATATATGGTTCGAGAAGTGTTTGTCTTTGTTTCTTATGTGAAGAACAATGCGTTCCCGCAGCCGTTATCATCAGATGATGAGAGAAAGTACTTAGAGTTAATGGAGCAAGGTGATGCTCAAGCGAGAAATCTTTTAATTGAACATAATTTACGGCTTGTAGCTCATATCGTTAAAAAATTTGAGAACACAGGAGAAGATGCAGAAGATTTAATTTCAATTGGTACGATCGGGCTCATTAAAGCGATCGAGAGCTATTCTGCAGGAAAGGGAACGAAGCTTGCGACGTATGCAGCACGCTGTATTGAAAATGAAATTTTGATGCATTTACGTGTACTAAAGAAAACGAAAAAAGATGTTTCACTTCATGATCCGATCGGGCAAGATAAAGAGGGCAATGAAATATCGCTTATTGATATATTAAAATCAGAGTCTGAAGATGTAATTGATATGATTCAACTTAGTATGGAGTTAGAAAAAATTAAAGAGTATATCGATATTTTAGACGAAAGAGAAAAAGAAGTGATTGTGAAACGTTTTGGACTTGGGCTAGATAAGGAGAAAACACAGCGGGAAATCGCTAAGGCGCTTGGTATTTCTAGAAGCTACGTATCACGGATTGAAAAGCGTGCTTTAATGAAAATGTTCCACGAGTTTGTAAGGGCAGAGAAAGAGAAAAAAGCGAAAGAGTAAAGTGTATTAGAAGCAGCCATATTTAAAATGGGCTGCTTTTCTTATTGTAAATAAGAAAAGAAAACGCGTTATGCTAAGAAGAAATACATGTTCACTGTTGAAAATGACGGATTCTATCTGTAATATTAGAAGGTGCTAAATAATTTAAGAATAATACCATACTTAGTTTTCTGTATATATAATAAGGCTGCTTTATATGATATGTGGGAATAAGAACCAATTTTACATATGATATAGAAAGAAAAGAAGGGAAAACTAAAGTTATAGACTGATTAGGGGGTTTCGCAATTTGCGACGTACATTATATCGACTTATGATAGAACTTACAAATGGTCGCTTTACTTCTTATATATTACGTAAATTTGCACAATCTCGTTTGAGCTCTATCATTATTCCATCGTACGCGAAAGTTTTTCAAATTAATCAAGATGAGATGGAAAAGGGTTTGAAGGAATATAGAACATTGCATGAATTATTTACGCGTAAGCTAAAAGAAGGAAAGCGTAGTATTGATACAGATGCATCGAGTATCGTTAGTCCTGTTGATGGTGTTTTTGCAGATCATGGTCCTATTGAGGATACAAAAACATTTGATATTAAAGGAAAGCGCTATTCAATCGTGGATATGCTAGGTAATGAAGAACGTGCAACGCGATATGCAGGCGGTACATATATGGTAATTTATTTGAGTCCAAGTCATTATCATCGCATTCATAGTCCGCTTTCTGGTTCTGTGACTGAAAGATTTGTACTCGGTAGAAAATCATATCCGGTAAATGCAGCTGGTATGGAATACGGGAAAGAACCACTGTCAAAAAATTATCGTTCTGTTACAGAAGTAAGCAGTGATGGCGAGCATATGGCTCTTGTAAAAGTAGGTGCTATGTTTGTTAATAGTATTGAGCTTTTGCATGAGAGAGACACTGTTCAAAAAGGTGAAGAAATGGCATACTTTACATTTGGTTCAACAGTTGTGTTATTGTTTGAAAAAGATATGATAGAAGTAGTGCAGGAATTAAAGAGTGGACAAGAGCTTCGTCTTGGTGAAAAAATAGCTACTCGCTTAGCTCATAAATAAAGAAAAGCTTTTATAACCGTAAGTAAGAGTTATGGGCAAAGATACTTAATGATGAAATCCCCTAGATGGGAGTACTTGTTTATTCGAGAGCCATCGTAGGATGGCTCTTTTTACAGGGCATCTAATAATTTATCCTTTAACTGTTTGATTGGTAAGGGCTGATTAAACTTTCACTTTATATGTAATCAAGATGATTTGACAAGCTTGTCCTCTAATGAGCGTCTAATGATTTCTTGTTTTATAAGTAAAATGAAGTCGGGATTTAATTTTAGTTCTTTTGCTTTATAATAAGACTCAGTGAGTAACTCAGTGGATAACTGTTCCATATGTTTTGTTTTCAAGGTGAGTCACCTCCTAATAATATAAGGATTGATTCGTTGATGCATTTAATGTACCAAAAAAATATGACAGTCACAAACGAGTGGTTATCCACATACCTAGGTGGATAAAGTGTGTATAGTTTGTTAGTAAATTCCAAATTAACTGCAAAATTAATGTGGAAAATGTGTACAATTTTATCCACAGGTTATATATCGAAAAATGTTGTCGAAAAATTTTATGAAAAATCCTCAAAGAGGTGAAAGAAATTGAAACTATTTTTACCAAATGAATATGTGAAAAATGTATATCATGTTCAACCAGAAGATTTAAAAAAACGTGGGATTAAAGGCGTTATTACTGACTTAGATAACACTTTAATTGAATGGGATCGTCCCAATGCAACGCCGCAACTTGAAAAATGGTTCTTGGAAATGAAAGAGCAAGGCATTCAAGTAACGGTCGTTTCAAATAATAATGAGCAACGTGTGAAAGATTTTGCTGATCCATTAGGTATTCCATTTATTCATAGTGCACGTAAACCATTTGTTCGCGCATTTAAGCGTGCGATACAAGAGATGCGTTTGCAGCCAGATGAAGTTGTAGTAATTGGAGATCAGTTACTGACTGACGTGCTTGGTGGAAACCGAGTAGGCCTTCATACAATTTTAGTTGTACCGGTAGCACAAACGGACGGATTAGTAACGCGCTTTAATCGAAAAATTGAACGAAGAATTATGAAAAATATGAAGAAAAAAGGTTTAATTAACTGGGAGGAATAAAGTTTGACTGAAATAATTAAATGTATTGGTTGCGGTGTAGAAATTCAAACAGAAAATAAAAACGAAGTGGGGTATGCTCCTGCCTCATCTTTAGAGAAAGAACAAGTCATTTGTCAACGTTGTTTTCGCTTGAAGCATTACAATGAAATTCAAGATGTATCGTTAACAGATGATGACTTCCTACGCATTTTAAATGGAATTGGAAAATCAGATGCATTAGTAGTCAAAATTGTAGATATTTTTGATTTTAATGGTAGCTGGTTACCTGGCTTACATCGTTTCGTAGGGAATAATAAAGTATTACTTGTTGGAAATAAAGCTGATTTAATTCCAAAGTCAGTAAAACATGATAAAGTAAAACATTGGATGCGCTATAGTGCAAAGCAGCTAGGATTAAAACCAGAAGATGTCTTTTTAATTAGTGCAGCGAAGGGACAAGGAATTGCTGAACTAGCAGATGCTATTGAGTATTATCGCGGCGGCAAAGATGTTTATGTTGTTGGATGTACGAATGTAGGGAAATCGACATTTATTAATCGTATGATTAAAGAATTTAGTGATGAGACTGAAAATGTAATTACAACATCTCATTTCCCAGGAACAACACTGGATTTAATTGATATTCCATTGGACGAAGAGTCTTCTTTATATGATACGCCAGGTATTATTAACCACCACCAAATGGCTCATTATGTTGGAAAGCAAAGCTTAAAGCTTATTACACCAACAAAAGAAATTAAGCCGATGGTATTCCAATTAAATGAAGAACAAACGTTATTCTTTAGTGGATTGGCACGTTTTGATTATGTAAGTGGTGGTCGTCGTGCATTTACTTGTCATTTCTCGAATCGCTTAACAATCCATCGTACAAAGCTTGAGAAAGCAGATGAATTATATAAAAATCATGCTGGGGATTTACTAAGCCCACCAACGCCAGAAGAATTAGCAAATATGCCTGAGTTAGTGAAATACGAATTTAATATTCGTGAACCTAAAACAGATGTTGTATTCTCTGGATTAGGATGGGTTACTGTGAACGAACCAGGAGCAAAAATTGTTGCACACGTACCAAAAGGAGTAAGTGTTTCACTACGTAAATCTTTAATTTAATATGGAGAGGGATTTATGAAACAATTATATGGTGTAATCGGAAATCCAATTGGACATTCATTATCACCCGTTATGCATAACGATGCATTTGAACACTTGAATATGGATGCCCATTATCATGCGTTCCTTGTTGAAGAGGAATTGCTAGGGGAAGCAGTAAGAGGTTTAAAAGCATTAGGTATTTCAGGATTTAATGTAACAACTCCGCACAAGGTTGCTATTATGGAGTATTTGGATGAGATTGACCCATTGGCAAGGAAAATCGGTGCAGTAAATACAGTGGTTCATAAGGATGGAAGATTAATTGGCTATAACACAGACGGGATTGGTTTTGTTCGAGCGCTGCAGTCAATTAGTAATGAACCACTTCAAGGGAAACGTATTTTGTTACTTGGTTCAGGTGGTGCTAGCCGAGCTATTTATTTTTCTCTTGCTGATGTAGGTGTAAAAGAGATTGATGTAGCCAATCGTACAGTAGATAAGGCAAAGGAACTTATTGCTGCACGTACGGCCGATGTTAATTCTGTTGCTTTGTCATTAGAAAAAGCGACAGAAGAACAAGGAAATTATGATATTATCATTCAGACGACAACGATAGGTATGCATCCACACGTAGAACATACGCCATTACAAATTTGTTCGTTAAAAAAAGGAACGATTGTATCAGATATAATTTATAATCCATTTGAAACGAAAATTTTATGTGAGGCAAAAGAGCAAGGTGCAATCATTCAAAATGGTATTGATATGTTTGTTTATCAAGGAGCACTTGCATTTGAAATGTGGACAGGACGCACGCCAAATATCGAGAGAATGAAACAATTAGTTATAGAAAAGCTTGGAGGCTAACATATATGTTAACAGGAAAACAAAAAAGGTTTTTACGTGCACAAGCACATCATTTAACACCAATTTTTCAAGTAGGAAAAGGCGGAGTAAATGAAAATATGATTAAACAAATCGCAGATACTTTAGAAGCTCGTGAGTTATTTAAAGTAAGTGTATTACAAAACTGTGAATTTGATCGCCGTGAGGTTGCGGAAGAACTTGCAAAAGGTGCACGTGCTGAAATCGTTCAAGTAATTGGAAGCACAATCGTTTTATACAAAGAATCAAGAGAAAATAAACAAATTAAGCTTCCTCGATAAAAAGACTAGCATGCGCTATTTTTATCGTTTATGCGTAATGATGTAGAGAGCGAAACCAATTGAACTTTTATTAATAGCAACTCTCTTCATTCCTAACCGAGGAGAGTTGCTGTATATAAAAGGAAGGGGCGTTTCTTTTGAGAAAAATTGGCATCATTGGCGGTACATTTGATCCGCCTCACTATGGACATTTGCTAATTGCAAATGAAGTATATCACGCTTTGAACTTGGAAGAAGTATGGTTCTTGCCAAACCAGATTCCGCCACATAAACAAGGGCGGAATATTACAAGTGTAGAAAGTCGTTTACATATGTTAGAGCTCGCGACTGAGGCAGAAGAGCACTTTTCTATTTGTTTAGAAGAGCTAAGTAGGAAGGGCCCATCTTATACGTATGACACTATGTTACAATTGACGAAGAAGTATCCGGATGTGCAGTTTCACTTTATTATTGGTGGGGATATGGTTGAGTATTTACCGAAGTGGTATAACATTGAAGCTTTACTTAATCTTGTAACGTTTGTTGGAGTTGCAAGACCTGGGTATACATTGCATACACCATATAAGATTACTACAGTGGAAATTCCGGAATTTGCAGTTTCTTCATCCTTATTACGTGAGAGATATAAGGAGAAGAAAACGTGTAAATATTTACTTCCCGAAAAAGTACAGGTATATATCGAGAGGAATGGGTTGTATGAATCGTGAGAATGCACTGCATATTGTCAAACAACAAATGCATGAAAAACGTTATATACACACAATTGGTGTAATGGAGACAGCGATTGAGCTTGCTAAGTTATACGGTGTGGACGAAAAAAAAGCAGAGATGGCAGCTATATTCCATGATTATGCGAAATGTAGAGCAATTTCAGAGATGGAAGAGATTATTAAACGTGAAGATTTGCCGAAAGATTTACTTTGCTATAACAAAGAGTTATGGCATGCACCTGTTGGGGCATACTTAGTAGAAAAAGAAGTAGGCATTACGGATTCTGAAATTTTGCAAGCTATTACATATCATACAAGTGGTCATGAGAATATGACGATGTTAGATAAAGTGATTTATGTAGCTGATTACATTGAACCTGGGCGAAAGTTTCCAGGAGTGGAAGAGGCTCGTAAACTCGCATATACGGATATAAATCAAGCTTTATTATTTGCGTTAAAGAGAACAATTCAATTTTTAATGGAAAAAGATCAGACGATTTATCCATTAACATTCCAAACATACAATGCAGTTATCAAGGAGGAAATGAGTAAATGAACGATAAAGATTTATTAGTATTAGCGGCAAAAGCAGCTGATGATAAGAGAGCAGAAGATATGGTTGTCCTAAATATGCAAGGTATTTCACCAATTGCAGATTATTTCATTATTTGTCACGGGAATTCAGACAAACAAGTGCAAGCAATTGCACGTGAAATTAAATCAAAAGCACATGAGTTCCAAATCGACGTACAACGTATGGAAGGGTTTGACGAAGCACGTTGGGTATTAGTTGATCTTGGAGATGTAGTTGCTCATGTATTCCATAAAGATGAGCGTAATCACTATAATTTAGAGCGTCTATGGGGCGATGTGCCACGTGAAGATATTACAGAAGAGTTAGGCCAATGAAATACGAACAATTTGCATTGTTGTACGACGAACTAATGAATGATGTCCCTTATGATAAATGGGTGGAATTTACAGAGGAAAGTTTACAGCAGGCAGATATGAAAGAGGCAAAAATTCTTGATGTAGCATGCGGTACAGGTAATGTAACCCTGCCGCTTGTGCAAAAGGGTTACGATTTAATAGGTGTCGATCTTTCAGAAGAAATGTTAACAGTCGCTCAGCAAAAACTAGGAGGAGAGGGATACTTTATTCCTTTTTATCAACAAGACATGCGAGAGCTTGATGTTCCAGGTGAGTTTGATTGTGTAACCATCTTTTGTGATTCATTAAATTATGTATTGCAAGAAGATGGAGTACAAGAAACATTTAGAAGAGTATTTCATCATTTACGTCAAGATGGTTTGTTTTTATTTGATGTACATTCTTTATATAAAATACATCATGTATTTCAAAATGAAACGTATACAGTGAATGGAGAAGAAATATCTCTTATTTGGAATTGCTTCCCTGGTGAAGAATCAAATAGTGTAGAGCATGATTTAACATTCTTTGTTCAAGATCCGGAAGAAGATGTGTACCATCGGTTTGACGAATGTCACGTGCAACGTGCATATCAAGTGGAAGAGTTAACGAAATGGCTTGAAGAAGCAGGTTTTACAGTGCTTCGTGTAACAGGTGATTTTGAGCGACTTGAAGTTACAGAACAAACAGAGCGTATTTTCTTCATGGCGAAGAAAAACGGATAAAACAAAAGCAACCGAGAAGGTTGCTTTTGTTTTATAAAGAAAATGTATTTTTAGTTCTAGCATAATCTGAAGATTGTATGCGTAAAGTGTGGGAATAGTAGTTGACGTGAAAATGTATTGTAAAAAAGTAAGTATTTATAAAAAGGATTTGGAATGAAAATGACGTATTTATTATGTGTGTTTATTGAATTGCTGATCAACGCATTCTAAATCTTCATCAAATTTTTCATGTGTTCGCTCGATTAACTTATGGAACATATCTCCAACGTGTTCTTCTAAAACCCGAATGCCTTCCCCAGTAACGCCGCCTTTCACGCAAACCTTTTCTTGTAAGGTAGGTAATGTGAAGATTTCTTTTTCAAGTAATTTCCCCATCCCCACGACCATTTCACTTACTAAAGTAGTAGCCTCTTCGTGTGTAATATTTGTTTTATCTACAGCAGCGTTAATGAAGCATTGTAGTAAATAACTAAAGAAAGCAGGACCGCAACTTGCTATATCAGATGAAACGCGCGTTATATCTTCTTTTATTACAAGAGGTGTAGAAATGTTTTTGAATAGACGAAGTAGTTTTTGTTGCCATTCTTCAGAGCAATTATCTCCAAATGTAAATAGTGAGGCGCCAGAGAGAGCGCGATTTGTGATACTTGGAATGATACGCGCGACGTGGCAAGGTACGAGAGTCTCTAATTGTGATGGAGATATTGGACTTGTAATAGAAACTAAGCACGTTTCATCAGAAAAATGTTCAGCGTATTTTTTTAGGATAGGGTATATATCTATCGGCTTAACACAAATAAAAATAAGTTGTGATTGTTCGATTACTTCCGGGATTGTTTTTGCTATCTGAACAGAAGGGTATTTTTCTTTTATATGATATGCTTTTGCAGGCGTCCGATTAATGATTGTAAGGCAAGAAGGTTTGACAGCACGGGTTTCTAAAAATGCATCGATTAGTATATTTCCCATGTTTCCTGTCCCTATAATTCCTATGTTCAAAGTTTCATCCCTCCTTCGTAACAGCTTTCTCCTAAACAATATGAATGATGTTATAAATTTATGATTAGAGGTGTAAAATGATGTGGGATTTTCCGAAAAAGTGGTTAGGTTTAGTAGCTATTATTGGAACTTTACTTTTTCTTGTTTTTTGGAAAACGAATCAGAGTGTAGAACGAACGCCTATTACAATGAATGTACAAGAGAAGGAGATAGAAAAAAAGGGTAAACCGAAAATATCGGATACAAAGGAACAGAAAAGAACAATTATAATTGATGTGAAAGGAGCGGTCAGTAAAGAAGGGGTATATGAAATGAAGGAAGGAGATCGCGTAAAGGATGCGGTTCAAAAGGCTGGTGGTTTTTTATCAGAAGTAGATATGAAAAAAGTGAATTTAGCACAAATTGTACAAGATCAAATGCTTCTTTATATACCGAGTAAAAATGAGTCAGAACAAGGGGTGCTTACTTCTTCTAAGGAAGATGGTAAGATTCGAATAAATACAGCGGCGAAAGAACAACTAGAAAAAATTACAGGGATTGGCTCTCGAAAGGCAGAAAGTATTTTGAAATATCGAGAAGAACATGGTCCGTTTCAGAAAATAGAAGATTTATTAGAGATTGATGGGATTGGTGCGAAGTCTCTTGAAAAGATAAAAGATCAAATTATTATTCCGTAAAAGATTGACGAAGTTTTTCTTCTTTCGCTACACTACAAGTAGACAAAAAAGTAGGTGAAAAATATGGAACGAATTTCATGGAATCAATATTTTATGACGCAAAGCCATCTACTATCTTTGCGTAGTACATGTACAAGGCTTGCGGTAGGAGCGACGATCGTTCGCGATAAACGAATTATTGCTGGTGGGTATAATGGTTCAATTAAAGGTGGCGTACATTGTATAGATGATGGTTGTTACGTAATAGATAATCATTGTGTTCGGACAATTCATGCCGAAATGAATGCTTTATTACAATGTGCCAAGTTTGGTGCGAAAACAGAGGAAGCAGAAATTTACGTTACGCATTTCCCTTGTTTACAATGTTGTAAGGCAATTATTCAAAGTGGTATTACAGCGGTTTATTATGCGCAGGATTATAAAAATCATCCATACGCCATAGAGTTATTTGAACAAGCGAACGTAACAGTGAAGCACGTTCCGCTAGAATATGATATTGCTGCATTAGAGGAGCAAAAACGTTATACAGAGTTGAAAGAATTATTTGCGTCTTTAGAAAAAGATAATTTATCAATGGAAGAATTACAGCATGTATTCACGAAAGCAAAAATGATGCTATAAGGAGTGAGTATAAGTTGCAGGAACAATGGGGGTATGTTGCAATCTCATTTATAATAGGGGTTGCAATTGCCTTTTCCTCGTCACTTTTATTGATAGTTTTTTGCCTCTTTTTAAATGTTTTCTTCTGTTTATATCGCACTTCGCGTAAAACCTTCATTTTTTGTATTGTAGCGTGCTTTAGTAGCGCCATATACACTTCCTATGTTCAAACGTGGAATAAGCCTCTAGGGGAGTCCTATGGAGTTACAAGAGGGGTTATACAAAATGCACCGCTTGTTAATGGGGATCGCCTATCTTTTCAATTTGAAGATCAGAATAAAAATATAGTGCAGTTAAGTTATAGAATCAAATCAGTCTTGGAAAAGAAAAAAATGCAACAATTATACGCAGGGATATCATGTGTATTCGAGGGTGAGAGGAAAGAACCGGAAACAGCTCGGAATTTTCATGGTTTTAATTACCGTGATTATTTATACAAACAACATATTCATTTCACATTTGAGGCTACATATATTTCTGAATGCTATAAAACATCACTGTCGCTCACGCAATGGATTCTTCTTTTGAGGCAACAAGCAATCTCGAAAGTTACAGAAATGTTTCCAGAGCAATCAGGTGCTTTTATGAATGCATTACTATTTGGTGATAGACAACAAATGACGTTTGAAGTGGAAGAGCAATATCAACAATTTGGTCTTGTACATTTGTTAGCAATTTCAGGTTCGCACATTGTAATGTTAATGGTGATAGTATATTTTATTTTGCTAAGAAGCGGTGTGACAAGGGAGGTAGCAACAATTTGCCTTATCGTTTGTATTCCTTTGTATATGGTTTTAGCAGGGGCGTCACCCTCTGTTATAAGAGCTTCTATAACAGGAGTTTTGATGTTGATTGCTTTTATGTGCTCGATTCGTTTATCTAGTTTAGATGCTTTAAGTGTAACAGCTATATGCATGCTTATATATGACCCTTATCTTGTTTTTAATATTGGATTTCAGTTTTCTTTTGTAGGTAGCTTCGCTTTACTTTTGTCTGCTCCGTTATTGTTAGAGAGTAGCAACGGAATAATCCGAAATTCTATTTATATTTCTATCATTTCACAGCTCGTTAGTACTCCGATTTTGTTATATCACTTTGGTTATTTTTCTCCATATAGCATTCTCCTCAATCTCTTATACGTTCCGTTTTTATCTATCATTGTATTACCATGTAGCATTATTATTTTACTGTGTATGCCAATTGTCCCGTTTCTCGCAAAAGGATTTGCCGATGTATTATCAATAGGCTTGAGTATGTCTAATGATTTTCTAAGTTATTGTGAAAGTTTACCATTTACCCAGCTTATCTTCGGGGAAACGCCCTTCAATCTTGTAGCTGTATATTGCGCCAGTATTGTCAGTATATTGATGGTTTGGGAACGGAGAGCGCCGAAAAAAATAGTTTGTATAGTTGCGAGTGTATTTCTTTTTATTAGCACATGTCATTATATATATCCATATTTTAGAGGCAGCGGAAGTGTAACATTTATTGATGTTGGACAAGGTGATGCAATATTAATTCGCCTTCCGTATGATAAAGGGATTTATCTTATTGATACAGGTGGAACGCTTCGTGTAAATAAGGAAGAATGGCAACAAAAAAAGCATGAATTTTCTGTTGGAAATGATGTTTTAATACCCTTTTTACAAAAAGAAGGTATTAAAACAATTGATAAATTAATCGTAACGCATGGAGATGCAGATCATATAGGTGCTGCGCAAGAATTATTATCATATATACCTGTAAAAGAAGTGGTATTTGGCCGAAAGGGAAAAGATGCAGTATTAGAAAAAGTAGTCAAGAAACGGGCATTAGAAAAGGAAATGAAAATAACTGAAGTGGGGGAAGGGGAGAGTTGGAGTGTAAATGAAGCGGAATTTTTCGTTTTAGCTCCAAAAGGAAAAGAAAAAAGCGAAAATAACGCTTCAATTGTAATATGGGCAAAATTTGGAGGGTTGAAGTGGCTATTTACAGGCGATTTGGAAGAAGAAGGGGAAAAGATTTTAGTAGAGGCATATCCAGATTTACAAGTGGATGTTTTAAAAGTTGCTCATCATGGGAGTAATACGTCATCTATAGAGCCTTTTTTGAACGTCATACAGCCTCGTGTAGCGATTATATCTGTTGGTAAGCAGAATAGGTATGGACACCCGCATAAAGAAGTGATAGAGCGTTTTGAGAAGATGGGGAGTGCGATATGGCGCACGGACAAGCAAGGTGCTATTTCCTATGTTTTTAAAGGGGAAAATGGAACCTTTAAAAGTAAAATCACATATGATAAAACACATAATAGATGAAAAAGAGAAGACTGCCATGAAGTGGCAGTCTTTAAGAACCGATAAATTTAATAACAGTTGCAATGATGAAAAGTGTTGCGAAAAAACCAAATGAGACGATAAATCCTACCCCTGAATCAATAGCGTCATTGCGTTTACTTTGAACGTTTTGTTCAAAATCATTCATTTAGAATCCCTCCCCAACATTCCACTTTAGTATAAAATATTGTCAGAAAAAAATCTACAATTTCCATATGAAGAGAAAACGAGCTTTTTTGTTACTTGTAAATCATGAAGTAATGTGAGTTTTTCGTTTCCAAGCATGTTAACAGTTGGCACTTATACTCAAATTTTTATTGCGAATAATAAAGGGAAGGTGATTACCGCACACCAATAAGAAACCCGGGGCTTATTGCGTGGCGTTTAATATAAATAAAGGGACGGGTTATAAAGCCTGTTCCTTTGTACTTGTAAAACAAAAGCTAGGGCATTAGTATAAATATATATTGCCAAGTTAGGGAGTAGGAAAAAGTATGAGTGATATACATAAAAAAATTAAAAAGAAACAGTTTGCTCCGTTATATTTAATATATGGAACGGAAGCTTTTTTTATAAATGAAACGATAAAGCTTATTACGACAGAAGCACTTGAAGAAGAAGATCGAGAGTTTAATGTTGTGACATACGATTTAGAAGAAGCGTATTTAGAAGATGTGGTTGAGGATGCGCGTACGCTTCCTTTCTTCGGAGAACGAAAAGTACTGTTAATAAAATCACCGCTATTTTTGACTTCGCAAAAAGAAAAGTTAGAGCAAAATATAAAAATTTTAGAAGAATACATTGGTGAACCTTCTCCATTTTCTATTCTTGTTTTTGTTGCGCCTTACGAAAAACTTGATGAGCGAAAAAAAATTACAAAACTATTAAAGAAAACAGCAGATGTAGTAGAAGCGAATG
The DNA here is from genome assembly GCF_038008705.1 of Bacillus sp. FSL W8-0770. NCBI lineage: Bacteria > Bacillati > Bacillota > Bacilli > Caryophanales > Bacillaceae > Bacillus > Bacillus sp. FSL W8-0770. The sequence goes on along the minus strand of NZ_JBBOZR010000001.1, from coordinate 4,114,560 downwards.
CGATGCAAGTACAGGATGTTCAGAAGTGGATTGTTGCTCGTGCAGATGAAGTGCATGTGCATATTGATAACGCGGCTGTTAGTTTGTTGCTAGAGCTTGTGGGAAGTAATGTAACGATGTTGGCGAAGGAAATGGACAAGTTAAAGTTATACGTTGGTATGGGCGGAGAGATTACGACGAAACTTGTTGCAGAGCTTGTGCCAAAATCAGTTGAGCAAAATGTATTTGCTTTGACAGAAAAAGTGGTGAAAAAAGATATTGCAGGTGCAATGCAAATTTTGGATGGATTATTTACGCAGCAGGAAGAGCCGATTAAATTGCTTGCGTTATTAGTGAGTCAATTCCGCTTGTTGTATCAAGTGAAAGAGCTACAGCAACGTGGTTATGGCCAAAATCAAATTGCGTCTCATATTGGTGTACATCCGTATCGTGTAAAGTTAGCAATGAATCAAACGAAGTTTTTCTCTTTTGAAGAATTAAAAAAAGTGATTATAGAATTAGCGGAAGCTGATTATAGTATGAAGACGGGAAAGATGGATAAGAAGCTTGTGCTCGAATTTTTCTTAATGCGATTAAATCATATGTGATGACACAAAAAAGTTCATGTACTTAGTGCATGAACTTTTTTGTATATAAAAAAACGATCCAAATGGATCGTTTTTTAAACGCCTTACGCGTTTACTTGTTTCGCTAAGCGAGATTTTTGACGAGCTGCAGCGTTTTGGTGGATAAGACCTTTACGAGCTGCTTTGTCAAGTTTTTTAGAAGCAGTTTTGAAAGCTTCTTTAGCATTTTCAAGATCGTTATTAGTAACTAAAGCTTCTACAGTTTTAACAGCAGAACGCATGTCAGACTTGATAGAAGCGTTATGTGCACGACGCTCTTCGCTAAGTTTAGCGCGTTTGATAGCAGATTTGATGTTTGCCATACTTTTCACCTCCCTGGTGCAATCGAATGACTCGATTCTTACATAGAACAAGTGATATTCTATCAAACGGTGAAGAGAATTGCAATAGTATATCCATGAAATTTCACGTAAAGGAAAGAATGACCTTATATAACTTTGGGAAATCTAACGATATTTACTATGAATTACGGAGGAGATACGATGAAAGAACCATTAGATTTAAGTAAATATAGCATTAGAACTGACCTTGCTGTAGAAGCTCATCAAATGTTGCAAGAAAGCCAAGAAGAACAAAAAGGGATACAGGGAGTTATTGTAAAAGAGAGAGAAGAAGAAGGTACTATAATTACAAAAGTAACGATTGATGAAGCTGCCTCTGAAGCGATGGGGAAAAAACCTGGAAATTATTTAACACTTGAAGTACAAGGGATACGTCAGCAAGATACAGAACTTCAACAAAAAGTGGAGCGTATTTTTGCAAAAGAATTTTCTTGTTTCTTAGAAGAGGTTGGAGTTACAAAAGAAGCAAGCTGTTTAATTGTAGGTCTTGGGAATTGGAATGTAACACCAGATGCTCTTGGACCGATAGTTGTAGAAAATGTATTAGTAACGAGACATTTGTTTCAATTGCAGCCTGAAAGTGTAGAAGAAGGATTTAGGCCTGTTAGTGCAATTCGGCCGGGGGTAATGGGGATTACAGGAATCGAAACGAGCGATGTTATTTATGGAATTATTGAGAAGACGAACCCGGACTTTGTAATTGCAATTGATGCATTAGCTGCCCGTTCTATTGAACGAGTAAATAGCACGATACAAATTTCTGATACTGGAATCCATCCTGGATCGGGGGTTGGGAATAAACGTAAAGAACTAAGTAAAGACACATTAGGTATCCCTGTTATCGCAATTGGTGTTCCGACTGTGGTCGATGCTGTTTCGATTACAAGTGATACGATTGATTTTATTTTGAAACATTTTGGTCGAGAGATGAAAGAAGGAAATAAACCTTCACGATCTTTGTTACCAGCGGGATTTTCATTTGGAGAAAAGAAAAAATTAACAGAAGAAGATATGCCGGATGAAAAGAGCAGAAATATGTTTTTAGGTGCTGTTGGTACGTTGGAAGAAGAAGAAAAAAGAAGGCTGATTTATGAAGTGCTATCTCCTCTTGGTCATAATTTAATGGTAACCCCAAAAGAAGTAGATACTTTTATTGAGGATATGGCGAATGTAATAGCGAGTGGTTTAAATGCAGCGCTACATCATCAAATTGATCAAGATAATACGGGAGCATATACACATTGAGGGGAACAGATGATTATGGTTTGAGTCGCTTTGCGCTTTTGTGTATATGTAGTGTAGCTTTATGTTTATTTATGATGATAGCAGGAGTGGCACTTGCTAATCATGGTTTGAAAAGTATGAAAGGCTATCAGCAATTGTCATATGAACAAATAGCTCATATGACAGGGACAGAAAGTACAGGTGCTGAATCAGAAATTTTGGGTAGCTCGTTTTCGGCCTCAGAAAAACAACAGCAATTAGAACGTTTAAGAAGTTTTAATGTTGTAGAAGGAATTGGGATGGCGGTAGCAAGTGTAGCTTATGAAATGACGAAGTTCGGGACGGATATAGTTGTTGGGAAAATAAAAGGAATTTTTAGCTAAGAGTAACATGGGAGGCGGTTGTTTTACTGATTTGTAAGACAGCCGTTTTAAAATTTGAAAAGGGTTTGTCTCTTATGGTTTATTCGCATAAGATATAGATAGAATGATTTGTATCGTAAGCAGCACGAGTTTTCATTGAATCTTTGTTGCTCTATTGATATAATCAGTGCTAGTGTATATTGGCGAGACTATTAGGAGTTGAGAACATAGATGAATAAAGAAGAAAGAGCAAAAAGACAGTCCAAAATTCGTAATTTCTCTATTATTGCTCATATTGACCACGGAAAATCAACGTTAGCAGACCGTATTTTAGAGAAAACAAACGCGTTAACACAACGCGAAATGAAAGCTCAGTTGCTTGACTCTATGGATTTAGAGCGTGAGCGTGGTATTACAATCAAATTAAACGCAGTACAATTAAACTATAAAGCAAAAGATGGTGAAGAGTATATTCTTCATTTAATTGATACACCAGGACATGTCGACTTTACGTACGAAGTATCTCGTAGTTTAGCGGCTTGTGAAGGCGCGATTCTTGTAGTAGATGCAGCGCAAGGTATTGAAGCGCAAACGTTAGCAAACGTATACTTAGCGCTTGATAACAATTTGGAAATTTTACCAGTTATTAATAAAATCGACTTACCAAGTGCGGATCCAGAACGTGTACGTCAAGAGGTAGAAGATGTAATTGGTTTAGATGCATCAGAAGCGGTACTTGCTTCTGCGAAAGCTGGAATTGGTATTGAAGAAATTTTAGAACAAATTGTTGAAAAAGTACCAGCTCCGTCGGGTGATTCAGAAGAGCCATTACAATGTATGATTTTCGACTCTTTATATGATCCGTACCGCGGTGTAATTGCTTATATCCGTGTTGTAAATGGAACAGTAAAAGTTGGCGATAAAGTACGTATGATGGCAACGGGTAAAGAATTTGAAGTAACAGAAGTAGGTGTATTTACACCGAAAACTACGCAACGTGACGAGTTAACAGTAGGTGATGTAGGTTTCTTAGCAGCATCGATTAAAAATGTTGGTGACACACGTGTTGGTGATACGATTACACATGCGAAACGTCCAGCTGCAGAGCCGTTAGCAGGTTACCGTAAGTTAAACCCGATGGTATTCTGTGGTCTGTATCCAATTGACTCTGCTCGTTATAACGATTTACGTGATGCATTAGAAAAATTAGAGTTAAACGATTCTGCTCTTGAGTTTGAACCAGAAACATCTCAAGCGCTAGGATTTGGTTTCCGTTGTGGTTTCTTAGGGCTTCTTCACATGGAAATCATTCAAGAACGTATTGAACGTGAATTTAAGATTGACTTAATTACAACAGCGCCAAGCGTTATTTATAAAGTTTATTTAACTAACGGTGAAGATGTTATTGTTGATAACCCATCTAATATGCCAGATCCACAGTCTATCGATCGTGTAGAAGAGCCGTTTGTGAAGGCTTCAATTATGGTTCCGAATGACTATGTTGGAGCTGTAATGGAGATTTGCCAAGGTAAACGTGGAACGTTTATTGATATGCAATATTTAGATGAAACGCGTGTTACATTAACATATGAAATCCCGTTATCAGAAATCGTATATGACTTCTTCGATCAATTGAAATCAAATACGAAAGGGTATGCATCGTTTGACTACGAGTTAATTGGCTATAAACCATCTAAACTTGTGAAAATGGATATTCTTTTAAATAATGAACAAGTGGATGCTTTATCATTTATCGTACACCGTGATTCAGCGTATGACCGTGGTAAAGTAATCGTAGAGAAATTAAAAGAATTAATTCCGAGACAACAATTTGAAGTGCCAATTCAGGCGACTATCGGAAATAAAGTTGTAGCACGTTCTACAATTAAAGCGATGCGTAAAAACGTACTTGCAAAATGTTACGGCGGTGACATTTCTCGTAAGCGTAAACTTCTTGATAAGCAAAAAGAAGGTAAAAAACGTATGAAGTCTGTTGGTTCTGTAGAAGTACCGCAAGAGGCATTTATGGCTGTACTGAAAATGGATGACAACTAATATTTGAAATAAAAAAGAAGTCGTTTGTGCGGCTTCTTTTTTCTGTATAATTACTTTTTAGACATCTGAGCAGCTCTCATTTACAATAATGAGAGAGCTTTTTAGTTCATATAGAGTTAGGAGATTGTTAATGTCCGAAAATATTCGAAAAGATATTCAAGATAAAATACAAAATGGTAATTTTAATTGTGAAAAGGAATTGACGCTTTCTATTATTAGTGGAAAGTGGAAAGTTGTGATACTGTGGCACCTTGGTGTGGAAGGACCACATCGTTTCAGTGAATTACAACGGTTATTCCCAAGCATTTCTCATAAAGTTTTGTCGAACCAATTAAAAGAGTTAATGGAAGATGGAATTGTTGATCGGACAGTATATCCCGAAATTCCTCCTCGCGTTGAGTATTATATGACGGAACTAGGCATGTCGCTTTTACCGATCGTTGAAATGATGTATGATTGGGGAAAAATGCGAATGGAACAAATTCGTAATACGTTAGAGAAGTAGAGAACCCTCCGGAGTGCGGAGGTTTTCTTTTTAGAAAGGTAGGAGTTATATTTGGTACAAGCTGCATATATTCATATTCCGTTTTGTCAGCACATTTGTCACTATTGTGATTTTAATAAAGTGTTTATTGAACGCCAACCGGTTGATCAATATTTAGATTATTTAGAGAAGGAAATAATAAATACGGTTCAAAAAGTTCCGTTTGATAGTATAAAAACGATTTTTGTGGGCGGGGGAACTCCGACAGCGTTAAATATGGAACAGACAAAAAAATTACTCGAGATTATTAATCGTCATTTGCGTCCGTTCGCCCCAAATTGTGAATTAACATTTGAAGCGAATCCAGGAGATCTGCCGAAAGAGAAGTTGAATGTACTGCTAGAAGGTGGAGTGAATCGAATTAGTTTTGGTGTGCAAACGTTCCGTGATGAACTGCTTGAGAAAATCGGGCGCAAGCATACGAGGGAAGATGCATTCCTCGCGATTCGAGAAGCACAGGAAGTAGGATTTAAAAATATTAATGTAGATATTATTTATGCTTTGCCAGGACAGACGATAGAAGATGTAAAAGAAACATTAGATATTGCTTTTACGCTTGGTGTACAACATTTCTCTGCATATTCATTAATTGTGGAACCTAAAACAGTGTTTTATAACTTAATGAACAAAGGGAAATTGCGTCTTCCGGGTGAAGACCATGAAGCGAAAATGTATGAAATAGTAATGGATGAAATGGAGAAACACGGTTATAACCAGTATGAAATTAGTAATTTCTCAAAAGGTGACAATAAAAGTAGACATAATCTCACATACTGGAATAATGAAGAGTATTATGGATTTGGAGCTGGAGCTCATAGTTATGTGAACGGGGAACGTATTCAAAATGTAGGTCCGCTGAAGCAATATTTTAATAAAATTGATGAAACAGAATTTCCGTATTTAGATGTTCACAAAGTGACGGAGAAAGAAAGAATGGAAGAAGAGCTGTTCTTAGGGCTTCGAAAAACAAAAGGTGTTTCTAAAACGGCGTTCCGCAATAAATTTAATGTAGAGATGGATCAAGTTTTCGCGAAGCAGTTACAAAGCAACCAAGAGCAGGGATTGCTTGAAGAGGAAGATGGACATGTGCGTTTAACGCGAAAAGGAAAATTATTAGGGAATGAAGTATTCCAATCATTTTTGATTGACTAATTAAATGTTCCATAGGCGTGAAAAAGTTTCATTATTTCGTGACGTTTCCGTTGACAATTGAATGTCAATTTTGGTAAGTTATTAATAGATTTAGCACTCAAAGACAAAGAGTGCTAACAGAGGTGATGATGAGATGCTTACGGAACGTCAGCTCTTAATTTTACACACAATTATTGATGACTTTATTGGATCAGCGCAGCCCGTTGGGTCTAGAACGTTGGCTAAAAAAGATGAAATTACATTTAGTTCAGCTACTATTCGAAATGAAATGGCGGACTTAGAAGAATTAGGTTTTATTGAAAAAACGCACAGTTCTTCTGGACGTGTTCCTTCTGAGAAAGGCTACCGATTTTATGTAGACCATCTTTTAGCGCCGCAAAACTTACCGAACGCTGAAATTGTACAAATTAAAGATTTATTTGCTGAAAGAATTTTTGAAGCGGAAAAAATTGCACAACAATCTGCTCAAATTTTATCAGAACTTACGAATTATACGGCCATTGTTCTTGGACCGAAGTTAAGTACAAATAAACTTAAAAATGTACAAATTGTGCCGCTTGATCGTCAAACTGCTGTCGCTATTATTGTAACCGATACAGGGCATGTACAAAGTAAAACGATTACCGTTCCGGAATCTGTTGATTTATCAGATTTAGAAAAAATGGTTAATATTTTAAATGAAAAGCTATCTGGCGTACCGATGGAAGAACTTCATAATAAAATCTTTAAGGAGATTGTTACAGTTTTACGTGGGTATGTTCATAATTACGATAGTGCAATAAAAATGTTGGATGGTACATTTCAAGTTCCGTTATCGGAAAAGATATACTTTGGAGGAAAAGCAAATATGCTTTCGCAGCCAGAGTTCCATGACATTCAAAAGGTTAGATCTTTACTTACCATGATTGATAATGAAGCCGAATTTTATGACATTTTGCGTCATAAACAAGTCGGGATTCAAGTGAAAATTGGTAGGGAAAACTCTTCGACGGCTATGGAGGATTGTAGTTTAATTTCTGCAACATATTCAATCGGCGAAGAGCAACTTGGAACAATTGCTATTTTAGGTCCTACGAGAATGCAATATTCTCGTGTAATTAGTTTGTTACAGTTATTTACGAGACAATTTACTGATGGACTTAAAAAGTAAATGAGAGTAATACATTCGCTCAAGTGATGAAATTTTCATTGCTGTGTGTAATATATAATGCTTAGGTAATCATGCTACGCATGATACCTAATACCTTTTAAGGAGGTGAATATTGTGGAAGAGCGTAACGAACAAGTGGTAGAAGAAGTAAAAGAAGCGCAAGTTGAAGAAGCTGTCACGCCAGAAAACAGTGAAGAAACTGTAGAAGAAAAAAGTGAGGCTGCTCTTTTACAAGAAAAAGTAGATGAGCTACAAGCGAAACTAACGGAAACGGAAGGTCGCACATTACGTCTACAAGCTGATTTTGAAAATTATAAGCGCCGTGTCCAAATGGATAAACAGGCTGCTGAAAAATATAGAGCACAAAGTCTAGTTTCAGACATCTTGCCAGCTCTTGATAATTTTGAAAGAGCAATGCAAGTGGAAGCGACTGATGAGCAAACGAAATCCTTGTTACAAGGTATGGAAATGGTGCATCGTCAATTGTTAGAAGCGCTGACTAAAGAAGGTGTGGAAGTGATTGAAGCTGTTGGTAAACAGTTTGATCCTAATGAACACCAAGCTATTATGCAAGTGGAAGATAGTGAATTTGAATCAAACGCGGTTGTGGAAGAATTCCAAAAAGGTTATAAACTAAAAGACCGTGTGATTCGCCCATCAATGGTAAAAGTAAATCAATAATTTACATAAAACTAGGAGGATTCGCCATGAGTAAAATTATCGGTATTGACTTAGGTACAACAAACTCTTGTGTAGCTGTTATGGAAGGTGGAGAACCAAAGGTTATCCCAAATCCAGAAGGAAACCGTACAACACCTTCTGTTGTAGCTTTCAAAAATGAAGAACGTCAAGTTGGGGAAGTTGCAAAGCGCCAAGCAATTACAAACCCAAATACAATCATGTCTGTTAAACGTCATATGGGTACAGACTACAAAGTAGAAGTTGAAGGTAAAGAGTATACACCTCAAGAAATTTCTGCAATCATTTTACAAAACTTAAAAGCTTCTGCTGAAGCATACTTAGGTGAAACAGTAACGAAAGCTGTTATTACAGTACCTGCATACTTCAACGATGCAGAGCGTCAAGCAACGAAAGATGCTGGTCGTATCGCTGGTTTAGAAGTTGAGCGTATCATTAACGAGCCAACAGCAGCAGCACTTGCTTACGGTTTAGAAAAACAAGACGAAGAACAAAAAATCTTAGTATATGACTTAGGTGGCGGTACATTTGACGTATCTATCCTTGAGTTAGCAGACGGCACATTCGAAGTTATTTCAACTGCTGGTGACAACCGTCTTGGTGGCGATGACTTTGACCAAGTTATCATCGATCACTTAGTAGCTGAGTTCAAAAAAGAAAATAACATTGATTTAAGCCAAGATAAAATGGCGCTTCAACGCTTGAAAGATGCAGCTGAAAAAGCGAAAAAAGATCTTTCTGGTGTAACACAAACTCAAATTTCATTACCATTCATTAGTGCTGGAGCTGCTGGTCCATTACACTTAGAATTAACGTTAACAAGAGCGAAATTCGAAGAGCTTTCAGCAGGTCTTGTTGAAAGAACATTAGAGCCAACTCGTCGTGCATTAAAAGACGCTGGTTTTGCTCCAAGCGAATTAGATAAAGTTATTCTTGTTGGTGGATCTACTCGTATCCCAGCTGTACAAGAAGCTATTAAACGTGAAACTGGTAAAGAGCCATATAAAGGTGTAAACCCTGATGAAGTTGTAGCATTAGGTGCTGCAGTTCAAGGTGGCGTACTTACTGGTGATGTAGAAGGCGTTCTATTATTAGACGTAACTCCACTTTCTTTAGGTATTGAAACTATGGGTGGCGTGTTCACGAAATTAATCGAGCGTAACACTACAATTCCAACAAGTAAGTCACAAGTATTCTCGACAGCTGCTGATAATCAACCAGCAGTAGACATTCACGTATTACAAGGTGAGCGTCCAATGTCGGCTGACAATAAAACGTTAGGTCGTTTCCAATTAACTGACCTTCCACCAGCACCACGTGGTATTCCACAAATCGAAGTAACATTCGATATTGATGCGAACGGTATCGTTAACGTACGTGCGAAAGACTTAGGAACAAGCAAAGAGCAAGCTATTACAATCCAATCTTCTTCAGGTCTTTCTGATGAAGAAGTAGAACGTATGGTACAAGAAGCGGAAGCAAATGCTGACGCTGACCAAAAACGTAAGGAAGAAGTTGAACTTCGTAACGAAGCTGACCAACTTGTATTCCAAACAGACAAAGTTGTAAAAGATTTAGAAGGTAAAGTAGATGCAGCTGAAGTTGCAAAAGCAACAGAAGCGAAAGAAGCATTACAAGCTGCAATTGAGAAAAACGAGCTTGAAGAAATTCGTGCGAAAAAAGATGCCTTACAAGAAATCGTACAACAATTAACTGTTAAATTATACGAGCAGGCTCAAGCAGCTGCTGGTCAAGCAGAAGGTGCGCAAGGTGCACAAGATGCTGGCGCAAAGAAAGACAATGTAGTTGACGCTGAGTTTGAAGAAGTAAAAGAAGACAAGTAATTCAACTGTAAACATAATAAGTAAGATGACAAAAAGTCAAAGTCAAGCGTGCCTTGACTTTGGCTTTTTTCACGAATGAGAAGCGATGTGTGAGGATCTTAAGTTTTTCGCTTTGCATACTGTAAGTGAGGAAACTTTGTTGCAAAGCACTTTCTTTCGGTGTTAAAATTACGTTTATGTGAAAGATTCGGGGGTTGTAAATTTATGAGTAAACGAGACTATTATGAGGTCCTTGGACTTAGCAAGGGCGCTTCAACAGATGAAATTAAAAAAGCGTATCGTCGTTTGGCTAAAAAATACCATCCAGACGTAAGCAAAGAAGAAAATGCAATTGAAAAGTTTAAAGAAGTACAAGAAGCATACGAAGTGTTAAGTGATGATCAAAAGCGTGCCCAGTACGATCAATTTGGTCATGCTGGTGCAAATCAAGGATTCGGTGGATTTGGCGGCGGAGGAGACTTCGGCGGTGGCTTCGGTTTTGAAGATATATTTAGTTCTTTCTTTGGCGGTGGCGGCGGCAGACGTCGTGATCCAAATGCTCCGCGCCAAGGTGCTGACTTACAATATCAAGTCACTTTAGATTTTGAAGAAGCTATTTTTGGTAAGGAATTAAATGTGGAAATTCCAGTAGAAGATCCATGTGATACTTGTAAAGGTAGTGGAGCAAAACCAGGAACTTCAAAAGAAACATGTAAACATTGTTCAGGCTCTGGTCAAGTGAGTGTAGAACAAAACACACCGTTTGGTCGTATCGTAAATCGTCAAGCTTGTGGTCATTGTTCAGGAACTGGACAAATTATTAAAGAAAAATGTACGACATGTCACGGTTCAGGTAAAGTTCGTAAACGTAAAAAAATCAATGTTAAAATTCCAGCGGGTATCGATAATGGTCAACAAATTCGTGTGTCTGGAAAAGGTGAAGCCGGCGTAAATGGCGGACCAGCAGGAGACTTATATGTTGTCGTTCATGTAAGAAATCATGAATTCTTCGAGCGTGAAGGAGATCACATTATTTGCGAAATGCCATTAACATTTGCGCAAATGGCGCTTGGTGATGAAGTGGAAGTTCCTACTGTTCATGGTAAAGTGAAGCTGAAAATTCCAGCAGGAACACAAACTGGAACAGAATTCCGCTTAAAAGGAAAAGGTGCTCCGAACGTACGTGGATACGGCCAAGGAGATCAATATGTAGTCGTTCGTGTTGTTGTACCGACGAAATTGACTTCGCAGCAAAAAGATTTATTACGTGAATTTGCAGGACAAGAAGAGCAGGATGATAGTTTATTCGGAAAGCTTAAACGTGCTTTCAAAGGGGAATAATGGAAATAAAAAATGGAGTTGGTAAATTGTGAAATGGTCAGAAATTAGTATTCATACAACAGAAGAAGCAGTAGAAGCTGTCTCTCATATTTTACATGAAGCTGGTGCTAGTGGAGTTGCGATTGAGGATCCAGCGGAGTTAACGAAAGAGCGCGAGCAACAATATGGTGAAATTTATGCATTGAACCCAGATGAATATCCGGCGGAAGGTGTATTAATAAAAGCGTATTTCCCGCAAACGGATTCTTTACATGAAACGATTGCAGGTGTAAAATCATCTATTGATGTGCTTCCATCTTACGACATCGAAATTGGTACTGGAAATATTACCGTTAACGAAGTCAATGAAGAAGATTGGGCTACTGCTTGGAAAAAATATTACCATCCAGTACAAATTTCTGATACATTCACAATCGTACCGACTTGGGAAGAATATACACCATCTTCTCCTAATGAAAAAATCATTGAATTAGACCCGGGTATGGCGTTTGGTACAGGAACTCATCCAACAACAACGATGTGTATCCGTGCTTTAGAAAAAACAGTACAGCCAGGTGACACTATTATTGATGTAGGAACAGGTTCTGGTGTACTTAGTATTGCGGCTGCAAAATTAGGTGCGTCTTCTGTTCAAGCATATGATTTAGATCCGGTTGCGGTTGAAAGTGCAGAAATGAATGTACGTTTAAATAAAACAGATGATATCGTGTCTGTTGGACAAAATAGTCTTTTAGAAGGTATTGAAGGTCCTGTTGATTTAATCGTAGCTAACTTATTAGCAGAGATTATTCTATTATTCCCTGAAGATGCAGCAAGAGTTGTGAAGTCAGGTGGATTATTTATTACATCGGGCATTATTGCTGCGAAGGAAAAAGTAATTTCTGAGGCGTTAGAACAAGCTGGATTTACAATTGAAGAAGTGTTACGAATGGAAGATTGGGTAGCAATTATTGCACGAAATGCGTAATATAGATTTTAGTCTATAATGAAAAGGGGAGTCTCTCACTATAAGGTGAGAGACTTGCCGTTTGTTATATGAAAAATGATAACGTTTCGTTCTTTTCGTAAGTGTTGACTTACGAAAGGAACGAAACTCTACTAAGGTGATTATATGCAACGTTATTTTGTAGAAGAGAAATATGTAAATGAGACAAGTATTCGCATTGTAGGTGATGACGTACATCATATCGCAAGAGTGATGCGTATGTCAGCTGGTGATCATATTTATTGCTGTGTAAACGGAAAAACAGCAGTATGTTCAATTGATGAAATTACCAGTGAATTTATTAATACGGCTATTGTAGAATGGGTAGAGGCGTCAAGTGAACTTCCTGTTTTCGTGACGATTGCAAGTGGACTGCCAAAAGGAGACAAGCTAGAGTTAATTTTTCAAAAAGGAACTGAGCTTGGGGCAGCTGCATTCTTACCATTTCAAGCATCTCGCTCTATCGTAAAATGGGATGCGAAAAAAGCTGATAAAAAAGTTGAGCGTTTAAGAAAAATTGTGAAAGAAGCTGCGGAACAATCACATAGAAGTGAAATTCCAGAAGTACATGCTCCGGCATCATTTAAGCAATTGCTTTCAATGAGTGGTGAGTATGATGTTTGTCTTGTTGCTTACGAAGAGGAAGCAAAACAAGGTGAGAAATCTAATTTTGCGAAAGCTTTAACGACAATGAAACCAGGTCAAAAGCTATTGATTGTATTTGGCCCAGAAGGCGGTTTAGCTGAGGAAGAGATTACAGCGCTTCGTGAACATAAATTTGTACCATGTAGTTTAGGACCAAGAATTTTAAGAACAGAAACGGCGCCGTTATACGCGTTAAGTGCTGCTTCGTATCATTTTGAATTGATGGGGTGATGATCAATGTCAACTGTTGCGTTCCATACGTTAGGTTGTAAAGTAAACCACTATGAAACAGAAGCCATTTGGCAATTGTTTAAACAAGGTGGTTATGAAAGAACAGAATATGAAAAGAAAGCTGATGTATATGTTATTAACACATGTACAGTAACGAATACTGGGGACAAAAAAAGCCGTCAAGTAATCAGACGTGCTGTGCGTCAAAATCCAGATGCAGTTATTTGCGTAACGGGATGTTATGCACAAACATCTCCAGCTGAAATTATGGCGATTCCGGGTGTAGATATTGTAGTTGGTACACAGGATCGTGAAAAGATGTTAGGTTACATCGAAGAATTCCGTAAAGAGCGTCAACCAATTAATGCTGTCCGTAATATTATGAAAACACGTGTGTACGAAGAACTTGATGTACCTTATTTCACGGATCGTACACGTGCGTCTTTAAAAATACAAGAGGGTTGCAATAACTTCTGTACATTCTGTATCATTCCTTGGGCGCGTGGTTTAATGCGTTCTCGTGATGGAAAAGAAGTTATTAAACAAGCACAACAATTAGTGGATGCAGGCTATAAAGAAATCGTATTAACGGGTATTCATACAGGTGGATACGGCGAAGACATAAAAGATTATAACTTAGCTGGATTACTTCGTGATATGGAAGCGGAAGTAGACGGATTAAAACGTCTTCGTATTTCTTCTATTGAAGCGAGTCAAATTTCAGATGAAGTAATTGAAGTGTTAGATAAATCTGAAGTAGTTGTACGCCACTTGCATATTCCGTTGCAATCTGGTTCTAATACTGTATTAAAACGTATGCGTCGTAAATATACGATGGAGTTCTTCCAAGAGCGTTTAGATCGTTTGAAAGAAGCGTTACCAGGCCTTGCGATTACATCTGACGTAATCGTTGGTTTCCCAGGTGAAACAGAAGAAGAATTCATGGAAACATACAATTTCATTAAAGAGAACCGCTTCTCTGAGTTACATGTGTTCCCTTACTCAAAACGTACAGGAACACCTGCAGCACGCATGGAAGATCAAGTTCCTGAAGATGTGAAGAACGATCGTGTTCATCGTTTAATTGAGCTATCTAATCAATTAGCGAAAGAGTACGCATCAGCGTTTGAAGGTGAAGTGCTTGAAATCATTCCGGAAGAGCAATTTAAAGAGGGCGACCGTGAAGGCTTATATGTAGGTTATACAGATAACTACTTGAAAATTGTATTTGAAGGATCAGAAGAATTAATTGGTAAGCTAGTGAAAGTGAAAATTACGAAAGCTGGTTATCCATATAACGAAGCGCAATTTGTTCGTGTTCTTGAAGATGATGTAAAAAAAGAATCAGCTAGCGCATAAAAAGAGCGTGCAACCGGAAACGGTTTGCATGCTTTCTTTGTTTGAAGCGGTTAAGTACTATAAGGTGGGGAGGCGTTTCATGCATCCCTGTATGAAAAAAGATGAAATGATAAAAATATAGTTGTCTTCATCAGTAAAGGATACTAGCTATTTGCATAACTTTTGAAAAGGAAATGCTTCTATTCTTCTTTTATTCTGCCAAATAGTTGACCTGAAGTGATAAAATGTATTATAATCGTAAAAGACATGCTGAAGAAGTGTTTCTTTTTGCATGCTGAAGTTAGTATGTAAGTGTGATGTTTCGGAGGGAGGGAAAGAGAATGTCAAAAACAGTCGTTCGTAAAAACGAGTCTTTGGAGGATGCACTTCGCCGTTTTAAAAGATCGGTTTCTAAAACTGGTACACTTGCTGAAGCAAGAAAGCGCGAGTTTTATGAAAAACCAAGTGTAAAACGTAAGAAGAAATCTGAAGCGGCAAGAAAGCGTAAATTCTAAGAGAGGGTGTAAGTTATGAGTCTTCTCGGTCGTTTAAACGATGATATGAAACAAGCGATGAAGAATAAACAAAAAGAAAAATTAACCGTTATTCGTATGGTTAAGGCTGCTTTACAAAATGAAGGTATTAAACTGCAACATACTCTTACTGAAGAAGAGGAAATAACAGTTTTAGCTCGTGAAGTAAAACAGTATAAGGACTCCCTCCTTGAATTTAAAAAAGCTGGTCGTGAAGACCTTGTTAATAAACTGCAAGGTGAAATTCAGATTTTAAGCGCATATTTGCCAGAGCAATTAACTGAAGAAGAACTAGTTGATGTAATCAAGCAAGTTATTTCTGAAGTTGGTGCGACTTCTAAAGCAGATATGGGTAAGGTGATGACTGCTGTTATGCCGAAAGTAAAAGGTAAAACAGACGGATCACTTGTGAATAAGCTGGTTATCCAGCTATTAGCGTAAAAAAACGTCTCATTTCGTATGAGACGTTTTTTTATTGTTCTTATTAAGGAGAAACGCTATATTGCTTAAAAAGGGTTTCTATAAGTGATAGAAACCCCTCTAGTTAAAGTTTCAATTTATTATTTCCTTGTATAATTCCGATTCTACACCTATTCTTACTTCCTTGACTAAAACTTCTTTCGCAAATAAAAGCTAAGTACCGAACCTTCTGAAAATCAGATTGAAGTTTTATAGCTTGCTCTTCAGCATAATCCTCAAAGGTAACGAAAGAGATTCTAACTATTTTAGATTTTGCATCAGTTGCATAAAATGGCCGGATATTACTGTCGATAATTTGTTTTATAACATTCGAAATTTCTTGACTAAAGCCAATTTACTTTCGTATTTCCTCGTTTATTAATTCATTTTTTAATGAACCCTAATATTTTTTGAAATTCATATAACAACCATCTATAAAATATTCTTACTTACAACGTAACATTCAGAGTGGAGAAATTTTCTTTTTTTTGATTTTATCCCTCATTAACGGGCAGCCCGATTGGTGAGGGGGGATTAAAGTTTCACTTTATCTCATTTGTCCAATAAATGACAACTACTTATTCTATGGTCAGTATGTCACATCCAGAACGAATTGTAACAGTTTTTTTCAAGTTTCTAACTTCTCGCTAGGCTCAATTTCTTAATGTAACTTGTACTGATATCCTGTAGGGGCGCATATTCTTGTATTAATACTTCTATTATTAAAGGTAACATCCTCTGATCCATCATTGTCCTGACAAATATGATTTCATATAGCGACTGTTTTAATTAACATGATATGAACTCTTACAGAATATAGTTATGTTAGTGAAGTCGTTATAACACGATAGGCACTTGTGAAGAAATACATATATATGGGATGAGAGGGGGTCTTTCGAGATGAAGAAATTAGAACAAATGAAAAATTGGTTGACAAAACAAGTAGACCTACCAGTGGATGTATTAATGGATCTACCTCGGATTACTCTTGTTGGGCAAATACATATTTATATAGAAAATCATCGGGGGTTATTAGTGTTTTCAGATAAAGAAGTACGATTGCTTTTAAAACACGGTCAATTATTAATTAAAGGACAATCCTTTGTTATTAAAACGATTCTTCCAGAAGAGCTTTTGCTCGAAGGGATAATTGAGCAAGTAACATTTTTAGAAAATGAAAAAAAAGGTGATTGAAGTGAAACTTCCATTTGTGAAGTTTTTCTTCTTTATCCTGTAAAAGTTCCGTTGATAGAGACTGATTACAGTTTTACTCGGTTTCATTTTAGTACGAGCTATTTTAATGTTTCAAATAAAAAGTAGTATATCTACTTTTAGAAAGGTAGTGAAGGTGGTAAATGAAAAATAAATGGTTTATAAAGTGGCTTGGATATGTAAAAGTGCGAATTGAAGGTAGAGGAGCGGAACGGTTTGTTAATGAATGTGTACGGAGGAATTTATTAGTTTGGGATGTTAAAAAGATAGCTGATGAAACGTTAGTTTTTTGTATGTTGTTACGCGATGTGAAAAAAATAAAACCAATTTATAGAAAAAATGAATGTAAATTATATTTTATTGGACGTTATGGTTTTCCTTTTTGGAATAAGCGTTTAATTAAAAATAGTGGATTTTTAATTGGTTTTTTAATTTTCTTTTTTGGTGTGATTGCAATGTCAAATATGGTTTGGAAAATTGAAATTACAGGAGCAAAACCTGAAACGGAATATATATTGATGAAAGAATTGGATAAAATGGGTATTAAAAAAGGGAAACTACAATTTCAAATGCCGAATGTAGAAGATGTACAACGCCATTTGACAGATAATATTAATGCCATTACTTGGGCGGGACTAGAAGTAAGAGGAACGACGTATCATTTTAAAATTGTTGAAAAAAACGAACCGAAGAAAGAAAAGGAACAAAGGCCGCAAAATTTAGTAGCAAAAAAAGAAGCGATTATTACAAAGACGTTCGTAGAAGTTGGAAAGCCGGTTGTACTGAAAAATGATCATGTAGAAAAAGGGCAGATTCTCGTATCAGGAATATATGGTAATGAGGAAAGTCCGACGATTGTTTCAGCGAAAGGTATTGTGTATGGAGAAACGTGGTATACATCTAAGGTGGATGTCCCGTTAAAGACGCAATTCCAAGTGTATACTGGTAATGTATACAATGAACATTTTCTTAAATTTGGGGATACGAAAATAAAAATATGGGGATTTCAGCATGATAAGTATAAACGCTCTCGTACTGAAAGTGTAAAGCATGATGTGAAATTATTTGGTTTTACACTGCCGATTGCATATGAAAAAGATGTTGTGAGAGAAGAGGAAGAAGCGAATCGAGAATATACAGAAAAGCAAGCGCTGAAAGTAGCGAAAGAGATGGCCGAAAAAGAACTAAAGAAAAAATTGGATGAACATGCTATGATTGTAAGTGATAAGATTTTGAGTAAAGAGGTTGAGGCGGGTCAACTAAAGGTCACATTGCATTATACTGTGGTTGAAAATATTGCAGAGCCACAACCAATATCCGAATCCGATATTCAAGGAGACTGAGTAATGGCAGAACAATTAGTAGAAATGAACCAACAATTGGAAAATACTAACGAAGCAATCGCTCTTTTTGGAGTCAATGATGCACATTTAAAAGTAATTGAACGAGAACTGAATGTATCGATCGTAACTAGAGGAGAAACTGTTCATGTATCTGGGGCAGTTGAAACGGTGACACTCGTAGAAAAAATCTTACAGCAATTACTTGTTGTAATTCGTAAAAGTATATCAATTTCAGAGAGAGATGTTGCGTATGCAATTCAGCTTGCACAACAAGGGAAAATTGCTCAATTTGAAGAGTTATATGAAGAAGAAATTTTCAAGACTGCAAAAGGTAAATCCATTCGTGTAAAAACAATGGGGCAAAGACGATATATTCATGCGATGAAGAAGAATGATATTGTCTTTGGGATAGGGCCTGCAGGAACTGGAAAAACATACTTAGCTGTAGTAATGGCTGTGAGGGCTTTAAAACAAGGGTATGTAAAGAAAATTATTTTAACAAGACCTGCGGTAGAAGCTGGAGAAAATTTAGGTTTTTTACCAGGGGATTTGAAAGAGAAGGTAGATCCATACTTACGCCCATTATATGATGCCTTACATGATATTCTTGGACAAGAATATACGCAGCGTATGATGGAGCGAGGAGTAATTGAAATCGCGCCGCTTGCTTATATGAGGGGGCGTACGCTTGATGATTCATTTGTTATTTTAGATGAGGCTCAAAATACAACGGGTGCTCAAATAAAAATGTTTTTAACAAGATTAGGTTTTAGTTCTAAAATGGTTATTACAGGGGACCCTTCACAAGTAGACTTGCCAAAAGGGGTAAAATCAGGGCTATCTATAGCTGCTAATATTTTATCTGGTGTATCAGGTCTGTCATTTATTACATTAGAACAAACGGACGTTGTGAGACATCCATTGGTGCAACGTATTATTGAGGCATATGATAAAATGGAATGATCCTATTTGTCAGGATCATTTCTTTTTGTATGATAAGGTTGGCGAACGTCATATTTTTTACTATCATGAAAGATAAGGAAAATAAACTATAGGTACTAGTGTATAAAATGTTGCCTCAAAGTATCGTTTGGTAGAAGAAATGAAAGCTATAAATAGTTTCACTTTATTTCTGGAGAGGAGAAGGTATTGAAATCATGTCAAGATCTCAAGAAATTTCTAAGTGGTTTCGTAATTTACAACATTCGAAAAAACTAAGTTGGATTTCTTACGTTGTATTAGGAGCAGTGCTGTTTTTTGCGCTTATGAATAATGTAAAACCAGAGCAATTAGATGTTAATATGTATTCTATTGCGAAAAAGACAATCCATTCTCCTATAAAAATTGAAGATAAAGTTACAACGGATAAAAAGAAAAAAGAAGCCGCTACAAAAGTTGAAGATCAATATACATATAAAAGTGAGTATAAACAAAACAAAGTTGATATTGTGAATGACGTCTTTGCTAAAGTGGATGAAGTGGTGCAAGAGATTAAAGCTGTTGGACCGGATGATCAAAAAAAGATGACTGATGCTGAGAAAGTGGAGAAGTTAAAAAAGAAACTACCCGCTGACTTAACGAAAGAATTATCTGATTCAAACTTACTAAGTTTGATTAATGCAGATTCGAGCCAATTAGTATTAGCGAAAGATGCTGCGGTCACAGCGATTAATAGTATCATGACTGAGCATATTAAAATGGACGAATTGAAAGATGCGAAAGAACGATATGTAAGTGAGATGAATAGTGTTAATGTTGATAATGGTTTAAAAGAGTCAATTAAGGCGCTAGGAAGATATGCAATTTCAGCAAACTATTTTTATGACCCGATCTTAACGAAAGAGAAGAGAAAAGCAGAGGAAGATTTAGTTCCACCTGTTTATATTCTTCAAGGACAAGTTCTTGTTAGAGAAGGTGAAACCATTTCAAGTGATGTGTATAATCAGTTGAAATTAGTTGGTTTGTTAGAAAAAGGGAACGGCTTTCAACCTTATGTTGGATTAGCGGTACTCATTGGTGTGTTACTATACTTTATGCATAAACAATTTGAATTATTTTTAAAGAGAAAAAGAGAAGATAGACCGTATGTTTTAGCGTATATTACAATTTTGTCTATCACAATCGTCTTAATGAAAATCATTAGTTTGTTTCAAAAACTTGAATACGCGGGGATTGCATATGTTGTCCCAGTTGCGATGGGAACAATACTTGTAAAACTAATGATTGGTGATCGATTTGTCTTTTTAACGAGTATGATTTTTTCTGTATGCGGAAGTATTATGTTTAATGAAGGAGTAACGAGTACATTAAATTATAGTGTAGGGATTTACGTATTGTTAAGTTCATTATCGGTTAGTATTTTCTTGCGAGAAAAAAATCGTCGTACAATGATTTTACAAGCTGGTATACTCGTTTCTGTATTAAATGTAGTCGTATTGGCGGCACTCTTATTATTACGTAATGGGAATTTTTCGCCTCTTGAAATTGGTACGCAATTATTAATGGCTTCACTTTCAGGGATTATATCATCCGTTTTGGCTATGGGGATTTTACCATATTTAGAAAGTGGACTTGGAATCGTATCAAGCATGAAGCTTATGGAACTATCAAGTCCAAATCATCCGCTTTTACGCAGAATTTTGTTAGAAGCGCCAGGGACATATCATCATAGTGTAATGGTAGCGAATCTTTCTGAGGCTGCTTGTGAAGCAGTCGGGGCAAATGGTGTATTAGCGCGTGTAGGGGCATATTATCATGATGTAGGAAAAACAGTACAACCGCAATTTTTTATTGAAAACCAAATGGGAATTGAAAACCCGCATGATAAATTAGATCCTGTAACGAGTAAAGATATTATAATTGCTCACGTAACGGATGGAGTAAGAATGCTCGAAGAATATCATATTCCACAAGAAATTATTGATATCGCTGGGCAACATCACGGTACAACGTTACTGAAATATTTTTATTATAAAGCTATTAAAGAAGATAAAGAAAAATATACAGAAGAGATGTTCCGTTATCCAGGTTCAAAAGCAACTTCGAAAGAATCGGCAATTGTTGGTATTGCTGATAGTGTAGAAGCTGCGGTACGTTCTATGAATCACCCAACGCCAGAACAAATTAATAATTTGGTGCAAAGTATTATTAAAGATCGACTACAAGACGGTCAATTTAGTGAATGTGATTTGACGTTTAAGGAACTACAAATCGTTGGAAAAACGTTGTGTGAAACGTTAAATGGTATTTTCCATTCGCGTATTACATATCCGGAACTTCCGGAAGAAAAGGAGAAAGAATGAGTTTGTTAATTGATTTTATTGATGAAACAGAAGAAGTAAAAGAAGCGTATATGAGTTTAATTCGTGAAGTGTTAGAAAAAGCAGCTCAAATGGAAAATATCGAGGATGGTGCGGAGGTATCGGTGACATTTGTAGATAATGAGCGCATTAGAGAAATTAATCGTGATTACCGAGATAAAGATCAACCTACAGATGTAATATCCTTTGCGATGGAAGAAATGGGAGAAGGAGAAATGGAGATTGTTGGTGCAGAGATGCCACGCATGTTAGGTGATCTTATTATCTCTATTCCAAGGGCGAAAGAGCAAGCTGAAGAGTACGGACATTCTTTCGATCGTGAACTTGGATTTTTGGCATTACATGGCTTTTTACATTTACTTGGTTATGATCACATGACAGAAGAAGATGAAAAAGAAATGTTCGGAAGACAAAAAGAAATTTTAGAAGCTTTTGGATTAGGACGATGAAAAAAGGAAAACTTATAGATAGTTTTGGATATGCTATAGCTGGTATATTCTTTTGTTTTCGTCATGAGCGAAATATGAAAATCCATTATTTAGCCGCAGTCATTGTTATATGCTGCGGCTTTTATTTCCATATTACGAGAACAGAGTGGATGATATTACTTATTGTAATAGGGAGTGTAATGAGTTTAGAAATGGTAAATACGGCTGTGGAAAAAACAGTAGATTTAGCGACTGCAGATATTCATCCATTTGCAAAAATTGCAAAGGATGTTGCGGCAGGAGCGGTTTTATTGTTTGCAATTATAGCTGTTATAATTGGTGCTATTATCTTTTTACCGTATATGGTATAGTTGCATTCCGAAGCTTTTATTAAGCTTTGGAAGTGCCGTAAGGGGCTTTAATGAGAGAGTGTACCTCTTCATAGCTGTGAACAGGAAGGATGCGGGAATATGAATAGTAAACAATTAATTCTAGAAGCAATCGAAGCGCGTAAACAAGCGTACGTACCATATTCTAAATTTCAAGTAGGTGCAGCACTATTAACGCGCGATGGAAAAGTATATCGTGGATGTAATGTTGAGAATGCATCATATGGCTTATGTAATTGTGCTGAAAGAACAGCTTTATTTAAGGCGGTTTCTGAAGGAGATAAAGAATTTGTAGCCATTGCGGTTGTAGCAGATACAAAGCGCCCAGTACCTCCTTGTGGAGCATGTCGACAAGTTATGGTAGAATTATGTAAACAGGATACGAAAGTATACTTAACAAATTTACATGGTGACGTTCAAGAGACGACAGTCGGAGAATTGTTACCAGGAGCATTTTTAGCGGAGGATTTACATGAATAGAAAAGGTTATAAATCAGGTTTTGTCTCTATTATTGGCAGACCGAATGTTGGGAAATCTACATTTTTAAATCGTATTATCGGCCAGAAAATTGCTATTATGAGTGATAAGCCACAAACGACTCGTAATAAAATTCAAGGTGTATATACAGAAAATGATGCACAAGTTATTTTCATTGATACACCAGGAATACATAAACCTAAACATAAACTAGGCGACTTCATGGTGAAGATGGCGCAAACGACATTAAAAGAAGTTGATATCGTTCTGTTTATGGTTAATGCTGTCGAAGGCTTTGGTCGTGGTGAAGAATTCATCATCGAGAAGTTAAAAGAAACGAAACAACCAGTATTTTTAGTAATTAATAAAATTGACCAACTTCATCCAGAGCAATTACTAGAGTTAATTGATCAATATCGTAAACTACATGAGTTTGCAGAGATTGTACCAATTTCTGCGTTAGACGGTAATAATGTGGACGCTTTAATTGGAACAATTAAAAAGTATTTACCAGAAGGACCACAATACTATCCAGATAATCAAGTAACGGATCATCCGGAGAGATTTATTATTGCAGAGCTTATTCGTGAGAAAGTACTACATTTAACACGTGAAGAAGTGCCGCATTCTGTGGCTGTTGTTATCGATGCGATTCAAAAGCGTGAGGGCGGGGCAGTTTATATAAATGCAACGATTGTTGTTGAACGTGCATCACAAAAAGGAATCATCATCGGAAAACAAGGGAAAATGTTAAAAGAAGTTGGTAAGCGAGCTCGTTTTGATATTGAAGCGCTACTTGGTTCTAAAGTATTTTTAGAAGTATGGGTAAAAGTGCAAAAAGATTGGCGTAATAAAATGTCTCAGCTTCGTGACCTAGGTTTCCGCGAGGATGAGTACTAAAATAGAGTCAAGCTGTAATCAGTGGATGGTTGGTTCATCCACTGATTATTGGTTTTTATGAACTTTGATAAATTAGGAAAAATTTTTCTCACATGAAAATGGACAAAATGGGTCAATTTAATAACAACAAAGGAAATTGGTTTATAGGCTACGCTTATTGAGAAAGGTGGATTCTTATGCTAGATTTTACCTGGAAGTTTTTCTCCAAAACAGGAAGCATTGAAACGTACTTGCTTTTGAAAGAAATGGAAAAAGACGTAAACGATGAGATGGATCAACATGAAGAGGAGCTAGCGCATCTAGACTCTCCAATTTCTTGACCCGTTTTGTTCAAACCTTGGATGGTGACGAACATGTTTCAAAAAGTTGAGGGCATCGTTATCCGTACGACAGATTACGGAGAAACGAACAAGATTGTTACAATATTCTCAAGAGAACTTGGTAAGGTAAGTGCAATGGCAAGAGGGGCAAAAAAACCGAAAAGCCGATTAGCATCTGTGTCGCAATTAATGACACATGGCCAGTTTCTTATTCAAATGGGATCTGGGCTTGGAACATTGCAACAAGGCGAGATTATTTCAACTATGAAAGAAATTCGCGAGGATATATTTTTAACTGCTTATGCATCATTTATTGTTGAATTAACTGATAAAGCAACAGAAGATAAAAAACATAATCCGTATTTATTTGAAATGTTATATCAAACGTTGCATTATATGTGTGAGGGTGTTGATCCAGAAGTATTATCATTAATTTATCAAACGAAAATGCTTCCGGTATTAGGGATGCGCCCGTACTTTGATACATGTGCGATTTGTCATCAAGAAACAGACTTTGTCGCCTTCTCCGTTAGGGAAGGCGGTTTTCTGTGCTCACGTCATGCGGAGCAAGACCCGTATCGTATACCGGTAGGAGAAGCTGTTCATAAATTATTACGTCTTTTCTTCCATTTCGATTTACATAGGCTCGGAAATGTATCGGTAAAGGATAGCACAAAAAAACAAATGCGTTTAGTATTGAATACATATTATGATGAATATTGCGGAATTTATTTGAAATCAAGACGTTTTTTAGAACAACTTGATAAGTTTCAAATATAATTTTGGGCCGTATACGGTCCTTTTTACATACTTTCTTTTTCGAATAGCATATTTAGTATATAATATTTAAGAGATAGTATAACTTTTTTCGTTGTGCATTAAAGGTGGTGATTATCATAGAGCTGAATAAACGGCAAGAACATATAATTCAGATTGTAAAAGATCACGGTCCTATTACAGGGGAATCAATTGCAGCGCAATTGGGTCTAACACGTGCGACGCTAAGACCAGATTTAGCAATTTTAACGATGGCTGGTTATTTAGAAGCACGTCCACGCGTAGGTTATTTTTATACGGGTAAAACTGGGGGGCAGTTATTATCTGAAGCTGTTAAGAAAATTAAAGTACAAGATTATCAATCTAGACCGGTTGTAATTGATAAAAATGTTTCCGTATACGATGCAATTTGTACGATGTTTTTAGAGGACGTTGGTACATTGTTCGTTGTAGATCAGATGACTCTATTAGTTGGTGTTGTGTCTCGTAAAGATTTATTAAGAGCGAGCTTAGGAAAGCAGGATTTAACCTCTCTTCCGGTTAATATTATCATGACAAGGATGCCAAACATTGCGATGTGTCGTAGAGAGGATTCTTTATATGATATTGCGATGGAATTAATAGAAAGACAGATTGATGCAATGCCAGTTGTAAAAGATACGAAACAAGGTTTAGAAGTGATTGGGCGAATTACAAAAACAAATATTACACGTGCGTTTGTAAATTTAGTAAATAACGAATAAGTGTAATTTGTTTAAAGTGAGGTAATGTAATGGATAATAAAATCGTATATGTCGTATCTGACTCTGTAGGGGAAACGGCTGATTTGGTTGTTCGAGCAGCAATGGGGCAATTCCCGTTTGCTCCTGATATTAGACGTGTACCGTATGTAGAAGATACAGGGACATTAAAAGAAGTGATTTCGATTGCTAAGAGTAATCAAGCACTTATATGTTTTACGTTAGTTAAGCCTGATATGCGCAAATATTTAGTAACAGAGGCTGCAAAAGAAGGGGTAGAGGCATACGATATTATCGGCCCTCTTATTGATCAAATTGAAGAAATTACGGGGCAAGTGCCGAGATATGAGCCAGGCGTTGTCCGTAGGTTAGATGAAGAATACTTTAAAAAGATTGAAGCGATTGAGTTTGCTGTGAAGTATGATGACGGCAGAGATGCACGAGGTATTTTAAAAGCGGATATCGTGTTGATTGGTGTTTCGCGTACATCAAAAACACCACTTTCTCAATATTTAGCTCATAATAAACGCTTGAAAGTTGCGAATGTACCACTCGTGCCAGAAGTTGACCCACCTGAAGAACTATATCAAGTGGCAAAAGAAAAATGTTTCGGTTTGAAAATTACGCCAGATAAGTTAAATCATATTCGAAAAGAACGATTAAAATCACTTGGATTAAGTGATGGAGCAACATATGCAAATATTAATCGTATTCAAGAAGAAATTGATCACTTTGAGGAAGTAATTAGTAAAATAAATTGTCAAGTAATCGATGTATCGAATAAAGCAATTGAAGAAACAGCAAATATTATTGTGAATGCAGTGCAAAACCAAAAAATGTTTTAGCACATTTACCAAAGGTGAATGTGCTTTTTTCGCTCGTGTGAAATATGGTACCTATGGATTTTGTAATAGATTGTAGTGTAATGGTTATACTTATACTCCTTTGTCTTTTAGTATATTCAAGGTGTGAGTTTGTCATCCTGAAATGTAAGATGAAAAAATAAAGGGATATGTAGCGTAGTTGAAGAAAATATATTATAATAAAAAATTGTGATAAAAACCTATATTTTACGTTTAGACTTTAATTTTTCAGAATAAACTAGGGATAGGATTTACGAAAAAGACATGTAATTACGTTAAATCGACAAAATCTATACAAGAAAACGCACATTATGGAAGGATTCACAGAAGGGATGTAGAATACAGAAATATGCAAAGCATTGACAACATATTAGTTGGTGTGGATGTATATCCCGTGAAGGCTGAAATTGTGCAAGTTGGAGCGGAATTTCATGTCGGAATTTTGTTTGTCGCATCATATGCTCATCCTTTAAGGAAATAGCAAGGCCATTGGATCTTTGTAGATACTGAACAAAATGGAGTTGATCGTTATATGGATCAACATGAAAAAGTTACAAATCTCAAGATCAAACAGTATATGTGGCTTGCTACTCTTCTTATAAAAAGGTGTATATGTATTGTTTCTAAGAGATACATTTGTAACAGATGAGCAAATGTATACAATTTTATATAGCAAGTATGTATATGCGATTTATGCAGATAAAGGACCTATAGGAAAGGTTTAAAATCGTTTATACAATGTAATCGGCAACACTTTCTAACAAGTTTAGAAAAATATTGTCGAATTATAAAGGAATTTTTTAATTTATATCGAATACAAAATACGACACGGAGATGGAGTTATGGGGAACAGAATTCCCGAAGAAGTTGTTGAACAGATTCGGACATCATCCGATATTGTAGAAGTCATTGGTGAATACGTTCAACTTAGAAAACAGGGGCGTAACTATTTCGGCCTTTGTCCATTTCATGGTGAGAATTCTCCTTCATTCTCTGTTTCATCTGATAAGCAAATTTTTCATTGCTTCGGATGTGGAGAAGGTGGAAATGTATTTTCCTTTCTAATGAAAATGGAAGGACTGGCTTTTACCGAGGCTGTTCAAAAGCTAGGCGAAAGAAATGGAATTGCGGTTGCAGAGTATACATCAGGGCAAGGACAACAAGAAGACATATCTGATGACACTGTCATCATGCAACAAGCTCATGAATTATTGAAAAAGTATTATCATCATTTATTAGTAAATACGGAAGAGGGAAATGAAGCACTTTCATATTTATTAAACCGTGGTATTACGAAAGAGATGATTGAGAAGTTTGAAATTGGTTATGCATCACCTACTTGGGATGCAGCGACGAAAATTTTACAAAAAAGAGGTTTATCGCTGTCTAGTATGGAACAAGCTGGCCTTCTAATAAGAAGTGAGAAGGATGGTAGTCATTATGATCGCTTCCGTGGAAGAGTTATGTTCCCGATCTATACGTTACAAGGTAAGGTGATAGCGTTTAGTGGAAGGGCGTTAGGAGATGACACTCCGAAATATTTAAATAGCCCTGAAACACCGATTTTTCACAAAAGTAAATTGTTGTATAACTTCCACCAAGCAAGACCGTTTATTAGAAAGCGTGGGCAAGTGGTTCTTTTCGAAGGATATGCCGATGTACTAGCTGCGGTAAAAAGTGGTGTGGAAGAAGCTGTTGCGACAATGGGAACAGCTTTAACTGAAGAACAAGCAAAACTTCTGCGACGTAACGTTGAAACTGTTGTTCTTTGCTATGATGGTGATAAAGCAGGGCGAGAAGCGACGATGAAAGCAGGGCAATTATTGCTAAAAGTTGGTTGCCAAGTGAAAGTCACATCCTTGCCAGATAAGCTTGATCCTGATGAATATGTGCAACAATATGGGACTACTGCTTTTGAAAATCTTGTGAAATCAAGTGTGAGTTTTGTTGGTTTTAAAATAAATTATTTGCGTTTAGGGAAAAATTTGCAAGATGAGTCTGGCAAAGAAGAATATGTGAAGAGTGTTTTAAAAGAGTTATCGTTGTTACAAGATGCGATGCAGGCAGAGTCATATTTGAAGTCATTATCGCAAGAATTTTCGTATTCAATGGAAACACTTTTGAACCAATTGCACCAATATCGCAAAGAACAAAAGGTACAGCAAAAACAAATAAAGCAGGTTGCTAAACCGTCTCAAGTCGTTCAAACAAAACCGAAGTTAACAGGTTTTGAAAGAGCGGAAAGAGAAATTATTTACCATATGTTGCAAAGTGCAGAAGTAGCTGTTCGTATGGAATCCCATATAGAAGATTTTCATACAGAAGAACATAAAGGGATTTTATATGAACTATACGCATATTATGAAAAGGGAAATGAACCTTCAGTCGGAACATTTTTAAGTTGGCTCTCTGATGAAAAGTTGAAAAATATTATCACTGATATTTCGACGGATGAATTTATTAATCCAGAATACACAGAAGAAGTGTTGCAAGGCCATTTGGAGACGCTTAGACGGCATCAGGAAAAACTTGAAAAGATGGAGATCATCTTTAAAGTGAAACAAATGGAAAAAACAGATCCTGTAGAGGCTGCTAAATATTATGTAGCATATTTACAAAATCAAAAAGCGAGAAAATAGCTTTTTTGATAAAGTTTTAGTATAATGAATGTTTGTATCTCGCGTAAGGAGGGGAACAGATGGCTGACAAACCAGCTCGTTCTAAACAAATTGAAACTGAAATGACCCTTGAGCAAGTGAAAGAACAACTCACTGAGCTCGGAAAAAAACGTGGCGTTCTTACATATGAAGAGATTGCAGAACGCATGAATGGATTTGAAATTGAATCCGATCAAATGGATGAATACTATGAATATTTAGGTGAACAAGGCATTGATTTAGTTGGTGATAATGACAACGAAGAAGGCCCTAATAATCGCCAAATTACAAAAACAGAAGAAGAGTTTGACCTCAATGATTTAAGTGTACCACCTGGGGTTAAAATCAACGATCCTGTTCGTATGTATTTAAAAGAAATTGGTCGTGTAGACTTACTATCTGCAGAAGAAGAAATTCGACTTGCAACGCGTATTGAAGAAGGCGATGAAGAAGCGAAACGTCGTCTTGCAGAAGCAAACTTACGTCTTGTAGTAAGTATTGCAAAGCGCTATGTAGGCCGTGGTATGCTTTTCTTAGACTTAATTCAAGAAGGTAATATGGGTCTAATTAAAGCTGTTGAAAAGTTCGATTATCGTAAAGGTTTCAAATTTAGTACGTATGCAACTTGGTGGATTCGCCAAGCTATTACACGTGCCATTGCAGACCAAGCACGAACAATTCGTATTCCAGTTCATATGGTTGAAACGATTAATAAGTTAATTCGTGTACAACGTCAATTATTACAAGATTTAGGTCGTGAACCGTCTCCTGAAGAGATTGGTGAAGAAATGGATCTTGCTCCAGAAAAAGTACGTGAAATCTTAAAAATTGCACAGGAGCCAGTTTCTCTTGAAACACCAATTGGTGAAGAAGATGACTCCCATTTAGGTGACTTTATTGAAGACCAAGAAGCAACATCGCCTGCGGACCATGCGGCCTATGAATTGCTAAAAGAACAATTAGAAGATGTGTTAGATACGCTAACAGATCGTGAAGAAAATGTTCTACGTCTTCGTTTCGGTTTAGATGATGGACGAACTCGTACGCTTGAAGAAGTTGGGAAAGTATTCGGCGTAACGAGAGAGCGTATTCGTCAAATTGAAGCAAAAGCACTTCGCAAATTAAGACATCCAAGCCGTAGTAAGCGTCTTAAGGATTTCTTAGAATAGGTTATTTTTTAAGTTTACTTCACCTTTGTGAAGTAAACTTTTTTATTTTGTTAATTTTTGTTAAAATTTAGCTATCGGCAACGATTACAATTTCTTGTAATTTATTTTACAGAATTGTCTTTTGATTTGCAAATGCTCATTTTTCGATTTTTCGATTAATTTTGTTTATTATATACAAAAATATATGTAGAAAAGCGAAAAATATGATGAGAAACGTTAATAATTATCGAAATAATAAGCGATATGACAATAAAAAACAACAAACTGAATTTATGGAATATTTTTAACAAGTGGTAGTTTACTCTTTTCTGATAGAGCGTTTTCAAGTACAATGGAAATGACTGAATCATCTAACTATTTAGGGGTATAGAGGGGGGAGAAGAGATATGAAACGTAATCCGCTGATTCCGTTCGCTCTTATTGCAGCATTGGGTATTATCGTTATGTTTGTATTTTCATTTCAGGGGCTAAATAAATCTAAAGAGTTAGCTGATGCAAAAAATGGCGGGAAGCCAGCACAAACAGCATCAAAGCCAGAGGATATTGTGAAGCAAAGCTGTACGAGCTGCCATGGTGATCAGTTACAAGGGGCAGTTGGACCTAACTTACAAAAAATTGGTGGGAAACTTTCAAAGGATGAAATTAAAGAAATTCTTTCGAAAGGAAAAGGCAATATGCCTGCCAATATAGTTCCAGCTGATCAAGCCGCTAAAGTAGCTGATTGGTTATCGAAGAAAAAATAAAGTTCCGTATGACAAGCCTTTTGCTTATGCAAAGGGCTTGTTTTTCTATATTTTCTAAAATACGATGAATGATAGAGCGGTGAATTGTTGTTATGGGCTTGCAACAACTACTATAAATTCATTATCATGGAGACAGACTGACAAGAGAAGGAGTAATGGAAATACATGAATGAAGTAAAGCTTTCAAAACGATTAGAAGAAGTTGTACGTGAAATACCAGTAGGATCTACAGTTGCTGATATTGGATCGGATCATGCGTATTTACCGTGTTATACAATTATAAATAATATTGCTACAAAAGCAGTTGCAGGAGAGGTTGTAGATGGACCATTTCGCTCTGCGCAAGCAACTGTAGCTGAAAGTGGTTTACAAGATAAAGTAGATGTGCGTAAAGGGAATGGATTAGCTGTTATAGCGCCAGGAGAAGTAGATGTAATTACGGTTGCTGGAATGGGCGGAGCGTTAATTCGTGACATTTTAGAAAGTGGTAAAGAAAAATTAGAAGGTGTAACACGTTTAATTTTACAGCCGAATATTGCAGCGCATCATATTCGTGAATGGTTTATTGAGAATGGTTGGGAGCTTATCCATGAAAAAATCGTAAAAGAAGATGGGAAAATTTACGAAATTTTAGTAGGGGAGCGAGGAAATGTTGTAGCGCCTTACTCTGAAAATAAACAAGCTGAATTGTTTATGGGACCATTTTTAATAAAAGAAAAAAGTGAGGCTTTCGTTGAAAAATGGGAAGGAGAATTAAAAAACTTCCAAAATATTTTAAAACAGTTGGAACGTGCGGCTGATTCTGAAGAAACAAAAGCGAAGCGTGGGGAAGTAGAAGCGAAAATGAAAATGATAGGGGAGGTTTTATCATGAGTAAAATTCCAAACGGCCATGAAATTATTTCTTTATTTGAAAGTATGTATCCGAAGCATTTGGCGATGGAAGGAGATAAGATTGGCCTGCAGATTGGAGCGCTTAATAAACCCGTGCAGCACGTATTGATTGCGTTAGATGTAACGGAAGAAGTTGTGGATGAAGCAATTCAATTAGGGGCAAATGTCATTATTGCTCATCATCCTTTAATTTTTAACCCGTTAAAAGCGATTCATACAGATAAGGCGTATGGGAAAATTATTGAAAAGTGTATTAAAAATGATATTGCAATCTATGCAGCGCATACAAATGTGGATGTTGCTAAGGGCGGGGTAAATGATTTACTTGCTGAGGCGTTAGGATTGCAAAATACAGAAGTTCTAGCACCGACATATGCAGAAGAAATGAAAAAAGTTGTTGTGTTTGTGCCAGTCACTCATGCAGAAGAAGTAAGGAAAGCATTAGGAGACGCAGGTGCTGGTCATATCGGCAATTATAGCCACTGTACGTTTAGTAGCGAGGGTACAGGCACATTTGTACCTCAAGAGGGGACAAACCCTTATATCGGGGAAACTGGACAGTTAGAACGTGTAGAAGAAGTGCGAATCGAAACGATTATTCCAGTTTCATTACAGCGGAAAGTGATTAAAGCAATGGTAACGGCACATCCATATGAAGAAGTAGCATACGATGTGTACCCGCTTGATAATAAAGGTGAAACGTTAGGCCTGGGAAAAATAGGATACTTACAAGAAGAAATGACGCTTGGTCAATTTGCAGAACATGTGAAACAATCATTAGACGTGAATGGGGCAAGAGTTGTCGGTAAGTTAGATGATAAAGTGCGTAAAGTAGCTGTACTTGGTGGAGATGGTAATAAATATATAAACCAAGCAAAATTTAAAGGAGCAGATGTATATGTAACTGGTGACATGTACTATCATGTTGCTCATGATGCGATGATGCTCGGTTTAAATATAGTTGACCCAGGACATAATGTTGAAAAAGTAATGAAACAAGGTGTACAAAAGCAACTGCAAGAAAAAGTGGATGCAAAGAAATTAAATGTTCAAATTCATGCTTCGCAGTTACATACAGATCCATTCACATTTGTATAAGTAAAATAAAAACCGTTGCTCCATTAGGGCAACGGTTTTTATTATTGTTCTTTCTTCACCTTTACGCGAGGTAATATCTTTTGAAGTGGTACTTTTCTAACTCTCTCCCACGTTGTTGGATTCATTGGGTCATATTGCTCTAAGAACGCGATAACTTCTTTTGTAATCGGCGTTGGAGTAGAAGCACCTGCTGTAACAGCTACGTTTTCTACACCTTGTAGCCACTCTAATTGAATTTCGCTTACATCAGCAACTCGATATGCTTTTGTACCGGCGATTTCTTGTGATACTTGTGCTAAGCGATTTGAATTGTTACTTTTCGGATCACCAACAACAATTGTTAAGTCTGCAACATCAGCTTGTTTAGCGACAGCTTCTTGGCGAACTTGAGTAGCTAAACAAATTTCTTTATGGAATTCTGCTGTTGGGAATTTTTTTTGAATGTCCTCCATTAAATGTTGAACATCCCATTGACTCATCGTTGTTTGATTCGTTACTAAAATTTTATCTGTTGGAATTTCTAATGTTTTTAAATCATCGGCTCTTTCGATAAGGTGAACGATGTCAGGTGCAATACCAACTGCGCCTTCTGGCTCTGGATGATTTTTTTTACCGATATAAATGACATGATACCCTTCCGCTTTCTTAGCTTCGATAAGGTCATGCGTCTTGGTAACATCTGGGCAAGTGGCATCGATTGTTGTTAAACCTTTTTCTTTTGCGCGTTGTTTAACTTCTGGAGAAACACCGTGTGCTGTGAAAATAACAGTACCAGAATCAATTTTATCTAAAATTTCTAAGCGACTTGGACCGTCTAATGTGATGATTCCATCTTCTTCAAAAGCGTCTGTAACATGTTTATTGTGAACAATCATACCTAAAATATAAATGGGTCTCGGCAATGATTTATCTAATGCAGCGTTACGTGCAATTACCATTGCATCGACAACACCGTAGCAATAACCACGAGGGGAAATTTTAACAATTTTCATATGAGTAATCCTCTCCTTCTAAACAAGGGATACTTTTGTGCATAGTCTTTTACATTATAAAGGAGGAGTGGATAGAAAACAAAGGATTGTTACACATATAGTTTTGGTTTTGTTGCTGTTTGTTGAACTGGTTCTTTCGGTAACTCTTTTTCTATTACAGGTTCAATCACTATTTTCTTTCGTTTTCGTTTCTTTTTTTGAGGTGCAGGAGGCGGACTTTCTACCTCAACTGGCTCTGTTACATTTTCCGTTTGATTTTCTTCCGTACTTTTTCCAGAGGTGAGGATTTTAACAATGCTTGGTAGACTACGCATAATAGGACCATACTGTTCGACGACAGGACCTACAGATTGAACGACTTGGGATACTTTTTCGATGTTGTTTATCATATTAGTAGGATTCGAAATTAAGTTCGAAAAGAAACTGCCGATGCCACTGCTTGCTGTTGCGGCAGCTGTAGTTGCGCCGCCGCGCGTTTCATTTGATTCATACATTTGAGGCGGTATCATTTGCTCAGGATGTTGCTGCATGTATGGTTGATATTGTGGATGTTGCTGCTGATATTGTTGCTGGTATTGCTGCTGATATTGCTGTTGATATTGTGGCGGCGGTGGTGGTTGCTGATGCATCATCAGTTGCCCTTCCATTTGTCGGTAAGGTGGAACCATTTGCATAAAAGGCTCGGTTGGATCGTGTTTTTTAAAAAGCTTAGCAAGAAAACCTTTCTTTTTTTGTGCCATTGGTGGTAGTTGTGGAATTGGATATGGTGTATAAGGTTGCTGCCCTGGATTCGGATACATTTGCCTTGTAGGGGATTTCGGAAACATGTGAGAAATCCTCCTTTCTTCAGTTAGGTATATACACATACAATATGCAATAAAAGGGAAGAAGGTTAGTTTTTGAAGTGAAAACCTAAACTAAAGATGGATTTTACTTGTAGATTTCGATATAATGTAGACTTGACTGATTTGTGCGCGCAGTAGAAATTTTAGAAAGAAGGTGTAACTTATGACACAACAAACTTTTACACAGTATGATTTTAAACCATTTTTAATAGATGCAGTTCGTGAACTACGCTTTACAGAGCCGACAGGAATTCAGCAGAAAATTTTCCCGGTCGTGAAAAAAGGTGTAAGTGTAATTGGACAATCCCAAACAGGTTCTGGGAAAACACATGCATACTTACTTCCTACATTAAACAGAATTAATGCAAGTCGTGAAGAAGTACAACTTGTTATTACAGCGCCTACTCGTGAGTTAGCACAACAAATTTACGAAGAAATCGTGAAGTTAACAAAGTTTTGTGCGGCAGACCAAATGATTACAGCACGTTGTTTAATTGGTGGAACTGATAAACAACGCTCAATTGAAAAGTTGAAAAAACAACCTCATATCGTAGTTGGAACACCAGGACGTATTAAAGATTTAGTAGAAGAGCAAGCATTATTTGTTCATAAAGCAAATACGATTATTGTCGATGAAGCAGACTTAATGCTTGATATGGGATTCATTCATGATGTAGATAAAATTGCAGCACGCATGCCTAAAAACTTGCAAATGTTAGTTTTCTCTGCAACAATTCCTCAAAAACTAAAACCGTTTCTGAAGAAGTATATGGAGAATCCAGAGCATATTCATATCAATCCAAAACAAGTTGCAGCTGGAAACATTGAACACTATTTAGTGCCTTCTAAACATCGTAATAAAATTGATTTAGTGCATAAAATGCTACTTCAATTTAAACCGTATTTAGCAGTTGTTTTCACGAATACGAAAAAGATGGCAGACCAAGTTGCTGATGGATTAATGGAACGTGGCTTAAAAGTTGGACGAATTCACGGGGATTTATCACCACGTGATCGTAAAAAAATGATGAAACAAATTCGTGACCTTGAATTCCAATATATTGTTGCGACTGATTTAGCAGCACGTGGTATTGATATTGAAGGGATTAGCCATGTTATTAACTATGAGCTACCATCAGATTTAGATTTCTTCGTTCACCGCGTTGGAAGAACAGCACGTGCGGGGCATTCTGGTATTGCAGTGACGATATATGATCCAGCAAACGAAGAAGCGTTAGATAGTTTAGAAAAACAACGTCATATTGAGTTCAAGCATGTAGATTTACGCGGAGATGAGTGGGCCGATTTAGGTGAGCGTCGTCGTCGTAAGAGCCGTAAAAAACCAAATGACGAACTTGATGTTATGGCAACGAAAGTTATTAAAAAACCAAAAAAAGTAAAACCAAACTATAAACGTAAACTTGCAACAGAACGTGACAAAGTGAAGAAAAAATATGGCAATAAAAAAAGATAAGGGGTTTCCCTTATCTTTTTTTTATCCCGCTATTTGTGGGAGGTGTAATCAATATGGATAGAAAAGTATTGATTAAAGTTTCACTTAATCCAGCTAATTTAAATGAAAAGTATAGTCTGTATAAATAGTCATATAAATTTGTGTAGTGCATCTTTTGTGAACAAACAATTCACTACATATTTCTACAAATTATGCTATCATTATATCTATTGTATATTGAAGAGGTGATTGTATGTTAAAGATTGGATCTCATGTTTCCATGAGTGGTAAGAAAATGTTATTAGCAGCAAGTGAAGAGGCTGTTTCATACGGTGCAACAACGTTTATGATTTATACAGGTGCACCGCAAAATACACGAAGAAAACCAATTGAAGAATTGAACATAGAAGCAGGAAGAAAACATATGGAGCTGAACGGAATTGAGGAAATTATCGTCCATGCGCCTTATATTATTAATGTTGGGAATACAACGAAGCCAGAAACATTCCAATTAGGAGTAGACTTTCTTCGCATGGAAATTGAAAGAACATCGGCATTAGGTGTAGCGAAACAAATTGTTCTTCACCCAGGAGCGCACGTTGGTGCTGGAGCAGATGCTGGTATTCAACAAATTATTAAAGGGCTTAATGAAGTATTAACGCCAGAACAGACGGTTAACATTGCGTTAGAGACGATGGCAGGAAAAGGAACAGAATGCGGTCGTAGCTTTGAAGAAATTGCAAAAATTATTGATGGTGTAAAATATAATGAAAAGCTATCTGTATGCTTTGATACATGTCATACGCATGATGCAGGATATGATATTGTAAATGACTTTGACGGCGTATTAAACGAATTTGATAAGATCGTTGGTATAGATCGTTTACAAGTACTTCATATTAATGATAGTAAAAATGTACGCGGAGCAGGAAAAGACCGTCATGAAAACATTGGATTTGGTCACATTGGGTATAAAGCATTGCATCACATTGTACATCATCCACAGTTAATGCATGTACCAAAAATTCTTGAAACACCGTATGTAGGGGAAGATAAAAAAGATAAGAAGCCACCATACAAATTGGAAATCGAAATGCTGAAAAACGGCACTTTTGATGAAGGGCTTCTTGAAAAAATTAAAGCGCAATAAGGAGGGGGAAATCCCCTCCTTATTTTAGTAGTTGCTGAAATAATGTATTTACTTGTTGGGCAGTGGCAGGGGAAGTTACTTTTGCGATTTGTTTTAAGAGCTCTAGTCGCTCGTTGTTATCGTAGATATTAATATTTTTACCCTTCATAAGTAAAACGATTTGATCAGCTTGTGCGGCTGTAATGGGAACTTCATATTCTTTGCTATATTTTAATAACTCTTTTGTAGAAATATGATTTAATTTTTTATTAACAATTTGTTTAATGAGGTTCATCTTATTATCCTCCTTCACGCGTTCTTCTATCGAAATATATGAGCATATAGCTTGTACATATTCGTATGGAGTTTCTTTTTTCATGAGGAAAAGAAGCGTATGTTATAATATAAGGACAAAACTACAGAAAAAGAGTAAAGGGAGGACTTATGGAGCAAAAGCAACATCGAAAAGAAAGTGTTATTCATCTCATTTATCGTTTAGTTATGATTATTTTTGGAGCAGCATGCGCGGCGGTAGCAATTGAACTATTTTTAATGCCAAATAAAATTATTGATGGTGGAATTATTGGTATTTCTCTTATATTAGATTATCTTACTCCTAACATTTGGTGGTTAAGTTTTTCTACTTTAGTCGTTGTTCTCAATATCCCATTTATGTATTCCGGTTATAAGCAAATTGGAAAAACATTTATGTTATCTTCGACATTTGGTATTGTAGCGTTAGCTTTCATTGAGTCAACGTTACATGCGGTACCACCATTTACAACAGAACCTATTTTAGCGACAGTGTTTGGTGGTCTTATTTTAGGTCTTGGTGTAGGACTTGTAATTCGTCATGGTGGATCGCTAGATGGAACTGAAATTATGGGGATTTTATTAACGAAGAAATTACCGTTCTCTGTTGGTGAATTCGTAATGTTTGTGAACTTATTTATTTTTGCATGGGCAGCATTTGTGTTTGGTGTGGAACAAGCGATGTATTCTGTTATGACGTACTATATCGCATTTAAAACGATCGATACAGTAATTCAAGGGCTAGATGAAACGAAGGCGGTTTTAATTGTATCTGATCAATATGAGGAAGTATCAAACGCGATTTTGCATCGTCTTGGCCGTGGAACTACAAAGCTTGTAGCGAAAGGTGGTTACACGGATAAAGAAAAAGAAGTTATTTATGCAGTTGTAACGCGTCTAGAAGTGACGAAGTTAAAATCAATTGTGCATGAAATTGATGAAAATGCGTTTGTTACGATTATGAGCACGCAAGAGACAAATGGTGGTAAGTTTAAATCGGCTATTCACTAAAAAGTTTATAGGAATATTTTTCGAAAGCAGAGAATTTTTCTCTGCTTTTTGTTATAATAGTAGGGTTTCTTGAAAAAATAGATATATTTTAGGCAGATTGGTTTACAACTATAATAAGCTGTACTATAATTCAAATAGATATAAATCGGAATCATTCTGAATTAAAATAGGTGAGATGCTATGAATAATATATTAGAAATTGAAGGTTTAACATTCCGATACGAAGATCGGAATGTGTTAGAAAATATTAATTTGCAAGTTCCGAAGGGAGCTTTTTTAGGTTTAGTGGGACCGAATGGTTCAGGTAAATCAACTCTACTTAAGTGTTTATTAGGTGTTTTAAAGCCAAAAGAAGGAAGCATTCGCGTGTTTGGCGTTGATAGTAAGAAGTTTAAGGAATGGAACAAAGTTGGTTATGTATCCCAAAAGGCAAATAGTTTCAATTCTGGTTTTCCAGCAACTGTTTCTGAAGTTGTGTCAATGGGACTTGTTTCGAAAAAAGGGCTTTTTCGCTTTTTCACAAAAGAGGATAAGAAAAAGGTAGAAAAAGCAATTGCTGATGTAGGGATGAGTGAGTTTCAAGGTCGTAACATTGGAGAGCTTTCTGGTGGACAGCAACAGCGTGTATTTATTGCTCGTGCGCTCGTTAGTGATCCTGAATTGCTTATTTTGGACGAGCCTACTGTTGGAATCGATGTAAAAAATGTGGAAAGTTTTTACGAAATATTAGAGGATTTAAACAAAAGGCTCGGGATCACATTAATTCTTGTTACTCATGATATGGGAGCTGTTACTGAAAAAGTAACACATGTTGCATGCCTAAACCAACATCTACATTTCCATGGAAATGTAGAGAAGTTCCGAGAGTTAGAAGATGCAGAAATGTCCGTCTTATATGGACATCATGTTCATCGTTTAGAACACGAACATGAGCATCACGGGAGGATATAATGATACAAGATTTTTTACAATATGACTTTTTACGTAATTCTTTATACGCAGGTATTTTAATTGGACTTGTTGCACCGCTAATTGGTGTGTTTGTTGTTATTCGTCGTTTATCTCTTATTGCGGATGCATTAAGTCACGTGACGTTATCGGGTATTGCAGCAAGTTTATTACTTGAAAAAACCATTTTTACAGGTGGGTTTTTAAACCCCTTATATATGGGGATGATTTTCTCGATTGGTGGAGCGCTACTAATCGAAAAGTTACGAACTGTATATAAGCACTATCAAGAATTAGCAATTCCAATTATCCTTTCGGCAGGGATGGGGGTTGGAGTTATTTTCATTTCACTTGCAAATGGATTTAACACAGACTTATTTAGTTATTTATTTGGTAGTGTCAGTGCTGTAACAAGTACAGATTTAATTATTATTGGTATTGTAGCAATTGTTGTTGTTGCGACAATTATTTTATTATATAAAGAGCTGTTTCTATTATCATTTGATGAGGAATACGCAGTATCAACTGGTTTAAGAGCGAAATGGATTCACTTTATTTTCATTATATTAGTTGCTCTTGTCATTGCAGTATCAATGCGTGTAGTGGGGGTTCTTCTTGTATCATCATTAATGACGTTACCAGTTGCAGCAAGTATTCGTATTGCTAAAGGATTTAAACAAACAATTTTCTTTTCCATTTTATTCGGTGAAATTGCAGTAATTGGTGGAATGTTTGCTTCGTATCAACTTGATCTAGCGCCAGGTGGTACAATTGTTATGATAGCAGTTCTTATTTTAATCGGTGCGATTTTATGGAAGAAGAAAAAAACTGCATAAAGTAGGGATAGGTATGAATCTAACAGAAGCTTTACGCCTAATGAAAGAAAAAGGATACAAACATACTGGAAAAAGAGAAGAGATGCTCAGATTATTTGCAGCACATAATCGTTATTTAACTGCGAAAGACGTTTTAGAGCATATGAAGGACGATTATCCAGGGCTTAGTTTTGATACGATTTATCGTAACTTAACAGTTTTTGCTGAGATTGGTGTTTTAGAACAAACGGAATTAAATGGTGAAAAACATTTTCGTTTTACTTGTTCTATTATGGAACATCATCATCATTTTATTTGTTTGGATTGTGGGGGAACGAAAGAGATTACTTCCTGCCCAATGGATTTTATGAATAAAGATTTTACCGGTTATGAAGTAACGGGTCATAAGTTTGAAATATATGGTCGTTGTCCAAAATGTGCAAAGTAAAAGCTCGTCGGTTAAACTGACGAGCTTTTTTACGTAGAAAAGAAGGTTGCTCACAAATATTGTGGCAACCTTCTTTTTATTGTTCTTGTGTCTCTTTTTCTTTTTCTCGCTCAGCAGCCATTTCAGCAGCAATTACGTCGATCTCTTTTTTCAGTTCTTCTACCATTGTTTCTTCTGGTACTTTACGAACGACTTGCCCTTTACGGAATAATAATCCCTCTCCACGTGCACCGGCAATACCGATATCAGCTTCACGAGCTTCACCAGGACCATTTACAGCGCAACCAAGTACTGCAACTTTAATTGGTACTTGAAGTGTAGAGATGTATTCTTCCACTTCGTTAGCGATGCTAATTAAATCAATTTCAATACGACCACAAGTTGGACAAGAGATAAGTGTTGCTGCGTTAGACGCAAGACCGAATGATTTTAATAGTTCACGAGCAACTTTTACTTCTTCAACTGGATCAGCACTTAATGAAATACGTAGTGTATTTCCGATGCCTTTATTTAAGATTGCTCCAAGACCAGCAGCACTTTTTACAGTTCCGGCAAACAATGTTCCGGACTCTGTAATACCTAAATGTAATGGATAATCAAAAGCACGAGCAGCTTTCTCGTATGCTTCAATTGCTAAGTTAACATCAGAGGCTTTCATAGATACGATAATATCGTGGAAATCTAAGTCCTCTAAAATT
The DNA here is from genome assembly GCF_038008705.1 of Bacillus sp. FSL W8-0770. NCBI lineage: Bacteria > Bacillati > Bacillota > Bacilli > Caryophanales > Bacillaceae > Bacillus > Bacillus sp. FSL W8-0770. Next base: position 4,073,071 of record NZ_JBBOZR010000001.1, on the reverse strand, counting down.
TTAATATGATGTAGCGCACTCTCAACCATACCATCTGCAGTTGGGTACCCGTACTTTTCTAAAATGTGACGCTCTAATGAACCAGCGTTTACACCAATACGGATTGGAATACCGCGCTCTTTTGCTGCATTTACAACAGCTTCTACTTTATGGCGACGACCAATGTTACCTGGATTGATACGTACTTTATCAATGCCACCTTCAATTGCTTTTAAAGCAAGGCGATAATCAAAATGAATATCAGCAACAAGTGGAATGTTGATTTGTTTTTTTATATCAGCAATAGCATCTGCTGCGCGTTCATCTGGAACGGCAACGCGGACGACTTGACAGCCGGCTTCTTCTAAACGCTTAATTTCAGCAACTGTTGCTTCAACATCATGTGTTTTTGTTGTTGTCATACTTTGTATAATTAATTCATTATTACCGCCGATTGTTAAATTACCGACTTTAACTGGACGTGTTTTTGTACGATGAGTCATTTCATTCACGAATAGATCGCTCTCCTTATAAAAGAAGTTTCTTATTTAGTCCCTCATATCAATGATAGTATACGTGATATAGGGCTATAGAAACCGAAGTACTCGGTTTCACTTTTACTATTGTATCAGCGCCTTTATGTAATTGACAAGGATTAAGTGATAGCTTATTGATATAAGGGGAATTTATAAGACTTTCCAATTTGTATTTTTGTAGCAGATGTACTTTTATTTAATTGTTTAAAGTCGTCAATGACTTTTTCTATGGAAGGAATTTTTTTCTTATTAATTTGTTCTGTAATAGAAAGAACTGTCTCACCAGTTTTTACTTCAATTGTTTTATAAGATACATCTGTTTCTTTTTCTGTTTTGTTCTCTTTATTTTGTTGACTGTCTGTGTTTTCTTTTTTAATCGTTTGAGCAGCAGTTGTTTTTTTATATGAACTTAACATCGGTAAAGTACCGATTTTTATATCGTAATAAAATATATAACCGAGAACAAGCACGAATAGGAATATACCTAATCTTTTCATATTCTTCACTCCTTTGCTAGGAATATATGCTTGTCCAAAAAAAAAATGCCTATTTAGGCATTTTTTTCGTTCTTATTTTTCTTTCGGTTTTGGAACTTCTTTAATCGTTAAGTACAGAACAATTAAAACAACTGCGATATAGATGAATGTTGATCCAGGTACGACAATTTTACATGCGTCCATAATCATAAAGAAGATTGTTGGAATTGTGTAGCTGTATGCAGTTAGTGTCCAAACTTGTTTATAGGATAGTTTACGTTGACCGCTCATAGCAGAACCGATGAACGCAAGTAAAGTCACGCCTACAAAAGTAATGAATAATTGGAATAGGTACACTAAGAATCCAATAACAAATAATAAAATCGGATAAATATTATCGAATAAAGAAATAAATTCTTGTAGATCTTTTTTCTCAAGAGATGCACCTAACAAATCGTTATAAGAATACGTTTGTATTTGACCATTTCCCATAGAGACTACTTTATCTTTTAAAACAAATAAACCTGTTTTATTTTGATATTTTTCTAGGTCTGTTGAATTTGGATCAAATACGAAAAGTGCATTTCCTTCTTCTTTTTCAATAGGTTGATCAATATCGGCTTTTAGTTCGCCATTTTCAATTTTAAAATCAGGTAAATCTTTATCGATGACTTGATTTACCATGCTTACACCATCTTGGATAAAACTACCGTACAAAAAAGTTCTTGGAATAGTAGTAATTAAGCAAAGTAGCATAATATACAAAATGGTTTTACCGATTTTTTGAAAACGGAATAGCGCCATATCTTTAGGCGAGTATATGCTTTTTACGAATTGGGTAAATATGGACATAGATTCACTTCCTTTATGTATGTATAAAATCATTGTAACGTAGTAATCTAGAGAATCTCAAGATATATTATATTTACATATAGTGGAGATAACTAAATTTCTTTTATTAACTTTCTTCTTTTAAATAAGAAAAATACAATTGACACTTTTCTTTTCTATATGGTAAATTTATCTTACATTTCTTAAAGAGCATATCCGATAGGAATTCCTTTATTTGATATGTTGTTACATACATAATTGTGGACCCTTAGCTCAGCTGGTTAGAGCAGACGGCTCATAACCGTCCGGTCGTAGGTTCGAGTCCTACAGGGTCCATATCCATTTCACATGTTTATTATGTTAGCAGGAAGCTTCCTTGTAGAAGGAAGCTTTTTTTACGGAATATATGAGCATTTTAATTGAAAAGAAGTGGGAATTTTGCTACTTTAATGATAGCAAGACAATGTGATTTATTTGTTTGCACCCTATGGCAATTAGGGTAGAATGAAGTTGTATGTCACTTAAGTGGCAATACATAAACTGGGAGGAATATAACAATGGCAAAACACGAATTACCAAATTTACCTTATGCGTATGATGCTTTAGAGCCTCACTTTGACAAAGAAACAATGAACATCCATCATACAAAACATCACAACACGTACATTACAAACTTAAACGCTGCTTTAGAAGGTCATGCAGAATTAGCTGACAAAAGCGTAGAAGAATTAGTTGCAAACTTAAACGAAGTACCAGAAGCAATCCGTACAGCAGTACGTAACAATGGTGGCGGACATGCTAACCATACATTCTTCTGGACAATCCTATCTCCAAACGGCGGAGGACAACCTGTAGGTGAACTTGCAACTGCAATTGAAGCAAAATTCGGTAGCTTCGATGCATTCAAAGAAGAATTCGCAAAAGCTGGCGCAACTCGCTTCGGTTCTGGTTGGGCTTGGTTAGTAGTAAACAATGGTGAGTTAGAAGTAACAAGCACTCCAAACCAAGATTCTCCTTTAACTGAAGGTAAAACGCCAGTTATCGGTTTAGATGTTTGGGAGCATGCTTACTACTTAAACTACCAAAACCGTCGTCCAGACTACATCGGTGCATTCTGGAACGTTGTAGATTGGAACGCTGCTGAAAAACGTTACCAAGAAGCAAAATAATTGTAACAAATATAGAAAAAGCTAGGGGAGAGCCCCTAGCTTTTTTCTATGCTTTCCTTTTACATAATTGGGCTTGTCTTTGGAAGACTAGAACATGAAGTAAAGGAGAGTTGTGTATGAAATGGAAACATATAATTGGTGACGTTGAAGTGAATCGGGATTTAGTGTTATTGCTCCTTATAGGAGGTTTATACACGCTCGCAATTTCTTTATCGAATACGTTTGTAAATATTTATTTATGGAAACAAACACAAAATTATGTGAATCTTGGCTTGTATAATTTAGCCAGCGTGGTATTACAGCCTCTCACATTTCTTGTAGGGGGGAAATTAGCGAAACGTATCGATCGCTCGATTTTATTACGAATAGGGGTAGGAACGCTCGCAATTTTTTTTATCGTTGTCTTAGTAGCAGGGAAAAGTGCTTCTCAGTATATTCTATTAATGGGGGCTCTTTTAGGAGTAGGATACGGTTTTTACTGGTTGGCTTTTAACTTATTGACATTTGAAATTACAGAACCAGAAACAAGAGATTTCTTTAATGGGTTTCTTGGACTTCTTACATCCTTCTCTGGGATGATTGGACCAATAGCAGCAGGATACACAATTTCACGTATGGAGAAATGGAGTGGCTATACTGTTATATTCTTTCTTTCATTAGTTCTATTTGCAATTGCTGTCGTCTTAAGCTTCTTTTTATCTAAAAGAGAATGTGAAGGGCGTTATGAAATCGTGCAAGTATTGAAAGAACGACGGATTGATAAAAATTGGGGAAAGATTACACGAGCTCATTTTTTCCAAGGATTGAGAGAAGGGACGTTTATTTTTGTCATTTCAGTATATGTTTATTTAGCAACTAATAGTGAGTTCGCATTAGGGAAATACAGTTTAGTGAACTCTGCTGTATCCTTTGTATGTTATTACTTAGTTGCTCGTATGTTAAAGAAGGAGTGGCGAAAAAAAGCAATTTTACTTGGGGGCATTATTTTATATGCTGTCGTCTTTTTAGTTATTTTCAATGTTACATACACGAAATTACTTATTTATGCGGCATGTATTGCGATTGCATATCCTATTTTACTTGTTCCGTACGGATCAATGACATATGACGTAATTGGTAGAGCGAAAAATGCGAGAGAATGGCGTGTGGAATATGTCGTTGTTCGGGAGTTATGGTTAAACGCCGGAAGAATCTGTTCCATTTTAAGTTTTTTATGTGCTGTACTATTCTTTCCACCTGAAAAAAGTTTACCTTACTTATTATGTATTTTAGGTGCTGGACATTTTCTTATTTATTTTGCAGTTAAAAATGTCAAATATGATGAGGGAAATGCGAGTAAAACAAGTGTTGTAACGCAAGAGAACGCGCAAAACCAAACTGAACCAGAAGGTTAACTTCTCGTTTGTTTTATGCTAGAATAGAAAAAGATGTAAGACAGCAGTGAGGACACCTGTATGAGGGTGTCCCTTTCACATTACATAGCTGTTGGTAGAGGGGGTTTGTATGAGCAAGAAGCAGAAGCAAAATAAGAAAAAGACCCACGTTCCTTTTCGATTAAACGTGTTGTTTTTCTGCGTGTTTTTAATGTTCTCCGCGGTTATTGTAAGGCTCGGATATGTACAAATTGTTCGCGGTGAAGAATATAAGAATGAAGTGGAGAAGAAAGAAAACTCAACGATAAGTAATCCTGTACCGCGTGGGAAAATATTTGACCGTTATGGGCGACCTGTAGTAGATAATGCAGCCATTCGTACTATTACATTTACAAAAATGAAGGGATCAACTGCAGAGGATCGCTTAGAAACAGCGAAAAAGCTAGCAGATTTGATTGAAGTACCGACAGATAAATTAACAGATCGCGATAAAAAAGATTATTGGCTTGCTATGCATAAAGAGGAAGCTAAAGAAAAAATTACGAATAAAGATCGTCAAGAGTTTAAAGATAAAAAAATTGATGATAAAGAATTAGACGAGCGTCAGCGAAGTCGTGTAACAGAAGAAGAGATTAATCAATTATCCGCAAAAGATCTAGAAATACTAGCGATTAAGAGTAAGATGGACGGCGGATATGCAATGACACCTCAAGTTATTAAAAAGGATGCTACAGAAAAGGAATATTCGATTATTAGTGAAAACCTAGCAGCATTACCAGGTGTAGATACGAATGTTGATTGGGAGCGAAAATATACGTACGATGATTTATTCCGAAGTGTACTTGGTGGGGTGTCGACATCTGATGAAGGCTTACCGAGAGAAAGACTAGATTACTATCTTGTTCGTGATTATAATCGAAATGACCGAGTAGGAAAAAGTTATCTTGAACAACAGTATGAAGATAGTCTGCACGGTACGAAAGCAGAAGTTAGAAATGTTACAGATAAAAACGGTAATATTTTAGAAACGATTAATGTATCAAAAGGACAAAGTGGTAATGATCTGAATTTAACAATTGATATGGAATTACAAAAGCGTGTGGAAGATATTCTTGCGAAGAATTTAATGAGATTTAAAGGAAGCGAACCTCTTTTAGATCGCGCATTCGTTGTAATGATGAACCCAAAAAATGGTGAAGTTTTATCTATGGCGGGGAAACAATTAGTTAACGAAGATGGTCAAACGAAAGTAAATGACTTTGCATTAGGTACCATGACAAGTTCTTATCCGATGGGATCAACTGTAAAAGGTGCAACAGTACTTACTGGATATCAAACTGGTGCGATTCAACCAGGGGCAGTACAATTGGATGAACCAATTAAATTAAAAGGTACACCTACGAAGTCGTCTTGGAAAACGATGGGATATATTAATGACCTTACAGCTTTAAAAATGTCTTCTAACGTTTATATGTTTAAAACAGCGATGAATATCGCCGGTGTTCAGTATGTGAGAGGTGGTACGTTAGATATACCTCAAAAAGCATTTGATACGATGCGTTATTATTTCGGACAGTTTGGACTTGGTGTAAAAACAGGAATTGATTTACCGAATGAATCTGCTGGTCAGATGGGTAGAAGTAGTCAACCAGGTTTCTTACTAGATTTATCAATTGGACAGTATGATACGTATACACCGCTTCAATTAGCGCAATATATTTCGACGATTGCCAATGGCGGATATCGTATGCAACCACAAGTTGTAAAAGAAATTCGTCAACCGGCAGTGAAACCAGATGAAGTTGGGAAAGTTGTTCAATCTATGGAACCGAAAGTATTAAATCGTATTGATATGCCGGAATCGCAAATTAAACGCGTTCAAGAAGGATTTAGACAAGTGTATAATGATTCAGGTGGTACAGCTACAAAGTACTTTACAGGTGCAAAATATAAAGCTGCTGGGAAAACTGGTACAGCTCAAACTGTGTATGGTGGAGATAAAGAGATTGGTAGAAATGCAAAAGGTGAACGTGTGGAAACATATAACTTAACATTAGTAGGTTATGCGCCACTTGAAGATCCAGAAGTAGCATTCTCTGTTGTCGTTCCATGGGTACATGATGATAAGACTGGTATTAATGGATATATTGGTCGTGAAATTATGGACGCTTACTTTGATTTGAAAAACAAAGAAGTAAATGGTGAAGCTCCAAAAGATGATAAAGACAATAAAAATAAAGAGCAAGATGATGAATAAAAAAGTTGTAAAAAAGCACACTATATGAAAAGATAGTGTGCTTTTTTTTATGGTTTATGCATATCGTGTAATAAATGTGGACAAGTATACAACATTGAAAAAACGCGGCCCTATAAATGATACTTGTATATGGTGGGATAGGGGATAAATATTTTATAGGGAAATCATCAGAGGAAATGAATAGCTACTACTGAATTAAAATTGTATCGTATGTTGATTTTTGTGGAACTTTACAAAACTTTTACAAACAATTAAAACCGAATTAATAGTTTAGCAGTATTCTTATATCTGTAATCCTGTTATTTCCGGTTACTTCTAGGAGGAAGAACACGTGAAATGGATGCGTACACCGATTAAAGTTTTCGTATTATCAATATGGTTCCTCTGTTTTGAAATGTCTACTGCATTTGCTTTAAATGATACGGGAGAAGTGAGAGTTGATGGATCCTCAACGGTTTTTCCTATTATAGAAGCAGTAGCGGAGGAATATACAAAGGTGCATCCAGACGTGAAAATTTCCATCAGTATTTCTGGAACTGGGGGAGGATTTAATCGTTTCAGTAAAGGAGAAGTAGATATAAATAATGCTTCGAGAGTAATGAAACAAGTCGAGAAAAATGAAATGAAGAAAAACTCTATTCAGTTCACACCTTTTGAGGTTGCTAACGACGGTCTTACGATTGTTGTGAATCGCCATAATACATGGGTAGACGATATGTCAGTAGACGAGTTACGACTACTTTGGAGTGAAGATGGAAGAGAGAAGCGATGGTCACAAATTCATTCAACATGGCCACGTGAACAAGTGAAGTTTTATGCACCAGGCGTAGACTCTGGTACGTATGATTATTTTCAAAATGTCATCTTACAAAATCATCGCATTGTAAAAAAAGTCTCTTTGTCTGAAGATGATCAAGTTATTATGCAAGGGGTAATGAATGATAAACATGCCATTGCTTTTGTAGGATATGCTTATTATATGGCTAATCGAGATAAGGTGAAAGCAATAAAAGTAAATGGTGTATTTCCGACGAAAGAGACCATTCAATCAGGTAAGTATAAGCCGTTATCTAGGCCGCTACTTGCTTATGTGAATAATGCATCTATCCGAAATAAAATGAATGTAGCAAACTATGTTGAGTTTATGATTCAGCATGTCGGTAACCTCGCTGAAGAGGTCGGGTATGTAAAATTACGAAAAGAAAAATACAATGAACAGCTGCGTATGTTAACAGAAATAAAAAGGTAATGTCGGGGTGGAAAGGGGTTTTCATCTTTGGCTCATAATGACAAAAGTCAAATTACATTTTCTGTACAACATTTGATTGAAAGAAATATAAAGCAAAGAAAAAAAACGCAGCGAATCAATCGAATAGTGCCTTTATTACTAAAAATAATTGCTAGCGTTTCTATTGTGACGACACTTGGAATTGTTTTTACGCTCTCTAATGAAACAATCATGTTTTTTCAAAAAATATCATTATACTCCTTTGTGACAGAGAAAGAATGGTTACCATTTTTTGAATATCCTAAATTCGGTATATTACCACTTATATGTGGAACGTTCCTTGTAACTGCAATTGCCATGTTTGTAGCAATTCCTATCGGTTTAGCGTGTGCCGTATTTTTAAGCGAATATGCTTCAAATAGTACACGGAAAATATTAAAGCCGATGTTAGAGCTATTAGCAGGTATCCCGACAATTGTATATGGTTTTTTTGCATTAACAATTGTTACGCCGCTTTTACAAAGGATTATACCAGATTTACAGTTTTTTAATGCGATTAGTCCAGGAATCGTTATCGGATTTATGATGATGCCTACCGTTGCATCTCTATCTGAAGACGCGATGAGAGGTGTGGCGAAAGGGACGAAAGAAGCTTCATTAGCACTCGGAGCGACGCAGTTTGAAATGGTAAAACAAGTGGTGTTTCCGTCCGCTTTTACAGGGATTATGGCAGCAATTATATTAGCGGCTTCTCGTGCAATTGGTGAAACGATGATTGTTGTAATTGCAGCAGGATCCACACCAAATGTATCGCTTGATCCGACACATTCTATTCAAACGTTAACAGCCTATATTGTGCAAGTAAGTTTAGGTGATGCTCCGCATGGAACGATTACGTATTACAGCATGTATGCTGTAGGCGCAACGTTATTTTTGTTTACCTTTATTATGAACATCATTTCGCAGTCAATTATGCGCCGTTTTAGGAGGATGACATAATATGCGAATGTTGAATCATAAAAAAATACAAAAAAATATGGCATCACGCTTTTTAAAAGATCGAATTTACAAATTGTTATTTTATATAGCAATTTTATTTTCAATCGTAATTTTGTTTTTGTTACTGTTTCAAATTGTTGAAAAAGGTATAAGTTATCTTTCAATAGATTTCTTTACAAATTTCGCTTCACGTAATCCGAAAGAAGCTGGTATTGCTGCAGCTTTGTCAGGGACAATATTATTTATGAGTATTGTTATACCTGTTTCTTTTATATTTGGAGTTGGAACAGCACTTTATTTAGAGCAATATGCGAAGGAATCTCTATTTAAAAAAATAATAGAGATTAATAATCAAACGTTAGCAGGAGTACCATCCGTTGTATTTGGATTGCTTGGTTTAACTATTTTTGTATATGCTCTTCATTTAGGAGAGAGTATAGTTGCAGCAGCGCTGACGATGAGTCTACTCGTTTTACCAACAGTTGTTGTGGCGAGTCAAGAAGCAATTCGATCAGTACCAAGTGTATTATTAGAGGGTTCTTACGGATTAGGTGCTACAAAGTGGCAAACGATGTATCAAATTGTATTGCCATATGCTTTCCCAGGGATTATAACGGGCTGTACGTTAGCGATATCAAGAGCAATTGGAGAAGCTGCACCACTATTAGTTATTGGGGCACTTGCGTTTGCAAATTATGTTCCATTTAGTATGTTTGATAGATTTACAGTTCTACCAATTCAAATTTTTAATTGGATGAGTAGGCCACAAGAAGAATTTCAGTATGTAGCAGCAGCTGGGATGATTGTTTTGTTAGGTTTGTTGCTATTTATCAATATATTTGTTTTATGGTTACGAAATCGAAAATAAGTTGGAAATGGATGAAAGGGGAATTCAAATGGTAGCAACAGTAGTAAATGTACAGGTGAAAAACGAAGAGAAAATCGAGACTGCGCCAAAGAAGGTAGTATTTGATACGAAAAACTTAAATTTATGGTACGGGGAAGACCATGCTTTAAAAGATATTAATTTAAGTATTCATGAGAATGAAGTTACAGCCATTATCGGTCCAAGTGGCTGTGGTAAATCAACTTACTTAAAAACATTAAATCGCATGGTAGAATTAGTACCGATCGTTCGAACTACAGGTGTAATTGAGTATAGAGAACGCAATATATTTGATAAATCATATCCAGTTGAAGAATTAAGAACGCATGTAGGAATGGTGTTCCAAAAGCCAAATCCATTTCCAAAATCTATTTATGAGAATGTAGCATACGGTCCAAAAATCCATGGTATTCGTGACAAAAAGACATTAGATGAAATTGTTGAAAAAAGTTTACGTGGAGCAGCGATTTGGGATGAGTTAAAAGATCGTTTGCACGATAATGCATACGGTTTATCTGGTGGACAGCAACAGCGTCTATGCATCGCACGCTGCTTAGCTATTGAGCCAGACGTTATTTTAATGGATGAGCCAACATCGGCATTAGACCCAATTTCAACATTAAAAGTAGAAGAATTAATTCAAGAGCTAAAGAAAGATTTTAGTATTGTTATCGTAACGCATAATATGCAACAAGCAGCGCGTATTTCAGACAAAACAGCTTTCTTCTTAAGCGGGGAAGTTGTGGAGTATACAGATACAAACAAATTATTTACGACTCCTTCAGACAAGCGTACAGAAGATTATATTACAGGTCGATTTGGTTGATATCGTTTCAAAGCTAAGAGCAAGTGCCCTCTTAACAGAGGGCATTTCTTATTTTATCTTACTGTTAATAGAGAAGTAATACTTCTCCTTATCTTAAGGTTTATTACAAGTATAAAAGCCCGATTGATGAGGGTTGATTAAAGTTTCACTTTTATATAATGGCACATAATATTGAGGGGGAAGAAAAATGGTAAGAGAACAGTTTCAAGGTGATTTAAAAGCGTTACAGCAAAAAGTGATCGAGCTTGGAGAATTAGCAAATGCGGCTTTATTGATTGCTATGGAAGGTCTGCATACAAGGGATGTAGAGAAAGCGTTAGAGGTCATTGATGGTGATTACCGCATGGATAATTTAGAAGAGGAAATAAACGATCTTGCGCTTATGCTCATTACGAAGCAGCAACCTGTAGCAAGTGACTTAAGAAGGATTTTTATTTCAATTAAAACAGCGACAGATTTAGAGCGTATTGCAGATCATGCTGTTAATATTGCAAAGGCTACAATTCGTCTTGGGGAAAAAGAAGTGGCTGTTAGTTTGCACAACCTGGATGAAATGTTTGCGGTTGCAAATGAGATGTTGCATTTAGCGTTAGAAGCATATGAACAAGAAAATTTAACTTTTGCGAAACAAATTGCTGAAATGGATGATTCCGTTGATGAAATATATGGAAAAGCAATTCGTGAGTTTATATCTTCGGTTCCGGAACAACCAGAAGCAATTACGCAAATTACACAATTATCATTTGTCGCGAGATATATTGAGCGTGTAGCAGATCATATTACAAATATTGCTGAAAATGTCTTTTATTTAGTAAAAGGAAAGCATTATTTATTGAATGAGTAGGAATTAAAGTAGGTGATGGGAAATCACCTGCTTTTTTTAGTCAAAACATGACAAAAAAAGCTCGTTGTTTCCTTTAGTTTATGATGATAAGATGTATCATAATGTAATGGGAAAATTAGTATATATGTTGGTCGTTAATAAGTATTATTTAACAATTAATAGTAAGCGCTTTCTTGTTGTTTGAAATGTACGTTTTTATAGGTGAGAAATTTATTATATGGTCTTCTAAATGAGGATTTGTTTAACTAATCAAGTTTATGCTGCTAGTTCATGTGGGATAGGGAATATACATATGGTATATGAAGTTACTGAACATTATATAAGTGGAGGCTGAAGTATATGAAGGGGGTTATTTTAGCTGGAGGAAAAGGAAGACGCCTTAGACCATTAACATGTAATACTCCAAAGCCGATGTTACCATTATTAGAAAAACCAGTTTTAGAATATAATATTGAGTTATTACGCCAGCATGGTATTCGTGAAATTGCAATTACTGTTCAATATATGAGTACGACCATTAAGCAATATTTTGGTGACGGTAGTAAATGGGGAGTTAACTTGTATTATTTTGAAGACTCTCCTCCGCTTGGCACAGCAGGGAGTATTAAACAAGCAGAACAATTTTTAGATGAAACATTTGTTGTGATAAGCGGGGATGCATTAACTGACTTTCAATTATCAGAAGGAATTAGGTTTCATGAACAAAAGAAAAGAATGGTAACAATGTTTGTGAAAGAAGTAGAAAATCCACTCTCATTTGGATTGGTTGTAATAAATAAAGACCAGGAGGTTACACGATATATAGAAAAGCCGGGCTGGAATGAGGTAGTATCTAATGTTGTGAATACAGGCATATATATTATGGAGCCAGAAATCTTTTCTTACATACCGCCTAGACAATTTTGTGATTTCAGTCATGATGTGTTTCCGTTATTGGCAAACAAAAATGTATTATTCGCATATTTGTCAGAAGGTTATTGGTTAGATATCGGCACATTTAATCAATATCGACAAGCACAATTTGATTTGTTAACGAAAAAGTTACAAGTACCTATTCCTTATACGGAAGTATTACCGATGGTATGGATGGGAGAAGGGGTGACGATTGGTAAAGGGACGAAAATTCATGGCCCCTCTTTTATTGGAGAAGGAGTAAAGATTGGTACAGGAGCTGTAATTGAGCCATATTCTATTATTGGGAAAAATAGTATCGTTTCAAGTTATTCTCATCTTCAAAAAAGTATTGTTTTTGCGAATGCCCACATTGGGAAGTATTGTGAACTATTAGAAACGACAATAGGAGAGCGTACAATAGTTGAAGATGATGTTACACTGTTTCAAAAAAGCGTTGTAGCGGATCACTGTCATATCGGGAGAAGTACGGTAATTAAGCAAAAAGGAAAAGTATGGCCTTATAAGGCGATTGATAGTCATTCGATAGTAGGAGCGGCTGGTATTCAAGAGAGTGAAATGAGTGCAGGGTGGTTACAAAAAAGCCGCATTGTAGGAAGAGGGAATGTTGAAATTACTCCCCAGTTTATCGTGAAGATTGCGATGGCGTATGGTTCTCTTTTTAAAAAAGGAGAAAGTATATTAATTGGAAGTCAAGAAAATATAGAAACAACCTCTTATAAAAATTTATTTTTACATGCTATTCATGGTATAGGGATTCATACGATGGAATGTAAAGAAATGAACGAGTCACTTTTTCAATATAGTGTTCATCATTTGCAATGTGCAGGTGGTGTTTTCATTCAAGTAGAGAATGAGAATGAGATTGTTATAAAGTTATACGGTCAAGCTGGCATGCCGTTAACGTATAAGCAGCAAAAAGAGATAGAACAAGTATATATGTCCGAATTGTTTTATTACGTGATGGAGAAAGAAATGGGGCGTAATAAGCTCGTTCATGTTTCTATGAATGAGTATATAGAAGTTATATTGGAGCATATTGATATCGAGAAAATACAGATGCAGAAGTTTCATCTTCTTATTAATAAGAGAAATGATACGTTGCAACATTTACTTATGCTCTTTCTGCAAAGACTTGGTTGTACAGTTACATGGATTTATGCAAGCGAACAAAAAGATCATGTGAAAGCTTTGATGAAATCAAGTAAAGCGAATATGGCTCTTATATTTTCTGAGCAAGGAAATCATTTCGAGTTATACGATAAACATAGTAATATTTACCAAGGTACAGATTTGGAAGAGGTAGATATTCCAGATTTCTTACTCGAATCGACAGGAAATATTTACCCAATGTCTTTGAAGTTAGGGGAATGTTATCTTCTATTTTATACGCAGGATGAAAGAAAGGCGTTTCAAGTAAGGTGGAAGCGAGATATTTTATATCGGATTGGAAAATTATTTGAGCTAATAGCATTGCAAGGAAAAACGTTTCTCAGCATAGTGGAGCAATCACCTCCGCTATATTTACTTTATGATGAAGTGGTATGTTCATGGAATGAAAAAGGGGAAATTATGAGGAAATTATTGGATGATATAGAAAGGAAGGGAGAAGGTATATTTGAAGGAGTACAGTTCAAATATACTGAAAAAGAGTGGTCTTATATCGTTTCTGACACAAAACAACCAAAATTTTTGGTGTATTCACATGCTAGAAACCCAGTAATAGCAAGGGAAAACATGAAAAATCTTATAGAAAAAATTAGACAATATCAAAAGGTGTAGAATTTTTATTTTAAAAGTGGTATTATAGTATAGTCTGATTTAAGTTATTAGTACTGGAGGGAAATAAGAATGCGTGTGAATATTACTCTAGCATGTACAGAATGCGGAGATCGTAACTATATCTCAAAGAAAAATAAACGTAACAACGCTGAGCGTATCGAGCTTAAAAAGTATTGCAAGCGTGACAAGAAGTCTACGTTACACCGTGAAACAAAGTAAGCAGTAGGAATATTTTCCTACTGTTTCTTTTTTTTATTCGATTCCTATGTTAAAAGTGATACACTATCAGCATAGAGTAAAGTGTCACTGTAAGGGGGAGAGTGTGTGAAAGCAGAGAAAGTACGTTTGCGTAAACAAATAATAGAACACATGAATTCTTTATCAGAAGAACAGTATACAACTTTATCAGAACAGATTGCATTTTCGTTGTATGCGGAAAAAGAGTGGGTTGAAGCTAAAACAATTGGAATTACTCTTTCAATGGAAAATGAAGTGAATACATATCCTATTATCGAAAAAGCTTGGGAAGAAGGAAAGAAAGTTGTAGTTCCTAAGTGTAATAAAGGAACAAGAACGATGTCTTTCCGGCAAATTAATAATTTTGATCAATTAGAAACGGTGTATATGAATTTACGTGAACCGATTCCCGGGCTTACGGAAGAAGTGAATATGGATGAAATTGATCTTCAAATTGTCCCAGGCGTAGCTTATACAGAACGAGGAGAGCGAATTGGGTACGGCGGTGGCTATTATGATCGTTATCTCGTGCATTATAAAGGGAAAACGCTATCATTAGCGTATGATTTTCAAATGGTAAAACACATTCCGGTAGAGCCATTTGATAAAAATATAGAAAAAATTATTACAGAAAAAGGAACAATGCTTACAAATAAGCTTGTATAGACAAATAAAAATTGACGAGACTTTTTCTTCTTGATTATAATAAAATATGTGAACGTTTTCTTATTATAATTTTTTATAGTAAGTGAGCATAGAGGGTGATGAAATGGTATCTATTTATGATATTCAGCAATTGCTAAAGAAATTTGGTACGATTATTTATACGGGAGATCGAATTGCTGATTTACAATTAATGCAAGATGAATTGCGTGAATTAAATCAATCACAGCTAATCGATCCACAAGACTATCAAACAGCTTTATTTTTATTGAAGCAAGAAATTCAAAAAGAGCTAAATAAGAATTAGATAAAGGTAGGTAAGCAACATGGAAGAGAAATGGTTAGTTGGTGTTGACCTTGGTGGTACAACGATTAAATTAGCATTTATTAATGTATACGGTGAAATTTTACATAAGTGGGAAATCCCTACGAATACAGGTGAGCAAGGAAAACATATTACACTTGATGTTGCGAAAGCAATTGATAAAAAGCTAGAAGAATTAGGCGAATTGAAGAGCAAGTTAATTGGTATTGGTATGGGAGCTCCTGGTCCTGTACATGTGGCGTCTGGAATGATTTATGAAGCGGTTAATTTAGGATGGAAAAACTATCCGCTAAAAGATTTATTAGAAGTAGAAACAGGATTACCTGTTGTTATTGATAATGATGCAAACTTAGCAGCGCTTGGTGAAATGTGGAAAGGTGCTGGTGAAGGTGCAAAAGATTTAATCTGTATGACACTTGGTACGGGCGTTGGTGGTGGTGTAATCGCCAATGGTGAGATTGTACACGGCGTGAGTGGTGCTGCTGGTGAGATTGGACATATTACAGTCGTTACAGAAAATGCTTTCCCATGTAATTGCGGAAAGTCTGGTTGCTTAGAAACAGTAGCATCTGCGACAGGTATTGTACGTGTTGCTATGCAAAAAATACAAGAGACTAATAAAGAGAGCATGTTGCGTTCTATGTTAGCTGAAGAAGGACGTATTACATCAAAAGATGTCTTTGAAGCACTTGGACAAGGTGATGAATTAGCAGGTGAAGTAGTAGAAAAAGTAGCCTCTTATTTAGGATTAGCTGTAGCGAACCTTTCTAGTACATTGAACCCAGAGAAAATTGTTATTGGTGGAGGCGTGTCTAAAGCTGGAGATGCGCTATTAGAACCAATTCAACGCTATTTCGAGCAATATGCTTTCTCACGTGCTGTAAAGAGCACGAAGTTAGCTATTGCAACACTTGGTAATGATGCAGGTGTTATCGGAGGAGCTTGGCTTGTAAAAAAGCACAAATACGAAGCGAAGATGATATAAGTTGTGAAATATGAAAAGAGGAAGGGGGAGCCCTTCCTCTTTTTGTGTGAAATCTCGATGAAGAATAAAGTGTAAACGAATTAAGCTGCTGGTGGATACCCGTTATATAGAACAGTCATGATTGTAAACCATCCGAAAACGAGTACAGTTGCAATTGCAAAGCCGCTCGCGAAAAAGTTTTTTTCACGAAGTGTTCTAAGCGTAGCAAATACAGCTAACAGAGTGACAAGTGTAAAAATAATAACAAGGCCCATACAATATCCTCCTCTGTCTACCCATTTCTTATTATGAGTTTTTGGAATATTTACTCTTTTATATTGTACATGTTTTAAAAATGATTGTCGAGATAGCATCCTTTCTTTTCCTCAGAGAAAGAAATGTTGTATCATTAAAAGTAAGTTTAATAACTGGAGGAGATTTTCATATGAAATGGATACAAATGCCGTTAGGCCCATTACAAACAAATGCTTATATTTTAATGAACGATCAAAAAGAGTGCATTATCTTTGACCCTGGTCATGAAGGTGAAAAGCTCGTTACATATGTACAAGAAGAACAATTAAAACCATTGGCTGTTTTATTAACACATGCTCACTTTGATCATATCGGTGCTGTTGATGCGGTAAGAGACGCTTTTCATATTCCTGTGTACGTACATAAAGAAGAAGCAGATTGGTTAGGAGATGCAACTGTAAACGGCTCTCAAATTTTTATGATGAACCGCAGTATTACAGCAAAACCAGCGGATCATATAATTGATGCAGAAGGTACATTAACAATTGGATCATTTAATTTTGAAATTTTTGAGACACCAGGACATTCTCCAGGAAGTATTTCTTATTATAGTAAAGAGGCGAATGCTGTATTCTCAGGAGATGTATTGTTCCAAATGAGCATTGGAAGAACAGATTTACCTGGTGGAAGTTTCGCTGAATTAATTGGAAGTATTGAAGAGAAATTATTTGTATTACCAGATGAAACAGCGGTTTTATGTGGACATGGTCCAGAAACAAGCATTGGCTTTGAAAAAGAAAATAATCCGTTTTTACAATAAGGAGTCATTATGGGAATGGAGCTCATTTTAAGAGAATGGATGGGGAAAGAAAAGGATTATTCAATTTCATATAGTACGTATATGAACCTTGTATTGTATACAGAAGGTCATGGATATTATATGAAAGAACGTGAAAAGATTGGAAGACAAGGGGATTTTTTTACAAGTAGCAACGTATCCTCTGTGTTTGCAAAAACTTTTGCTAAACTTTTTATTCGTCTTGTTGAAAATGGTGAAGTTGCTCCGAATATTTGTGAAATTGGCGGAGGAACAGGGAAGTTTGCCTATGATGTTTTACAAGAATGGAAGCAAGTATCTCCAAAAACCTTTATTGATTTAAACTATTCAATGATTGAAGTGAGCCCCTTTCATAGAAAATTACAGCAGGAGCACCTTGGCTCATTTTCTAATGTATCGTACTATACCTCCTATAGTGAAATGGGAGATTCTTTCGAGGGAATTCTTTTTTCGAATGAGTTGTTTGATGCATTTCCTGTTGAAATAATTGAGAAAAGAAATGGTATGTTGTATGAAGTACGTATTACATATACAGAGGAAGGAAACCTTTCAGAAGTATGTAGGCCGTTAGATAAAAGAATTGGTCGCTATTTATTAAAATATAATATTCATATTGCTGAAGGGCAACGTTTTGAAGTACCAATTGTGATGGAGGAGTATATAAAAGAAATTGCGAAATGGTTTCAAAAAGGTATATGTATTACAGTTGATTACGGATACACAAAAGAAGAATGGATGCATCCAGCACACCGTGAAGGAAGTTTGCGAGGGTATTATCAGCATAAGCTAATACGTAACCCACTAGCGCATCCAGGTGAAATGGATCTTACTACTCATATTCATTGGGACGAGCTAAAGGAGATGTTTAGTATGCAAGGAATGAGTGCAGTATGGCATAAGAAACAATCTGATTTCTTGTTAGCTGCAGGGATATTAGAACAGCTTACGAGCCATCAAGATATGAATCCTTTTTCTGAAACGCAAAAACAAAATCGAGCCGTTCGTTCTATGATTTTGAATGGAGGAGTAGGGAGTGCATTTGATGTTGTTATACATACAAAAGATATGCAACATTTACATTTGGATCGGTATGTAACAATATAAAAAACAAGACACAGTATATACTGTGTCTTGTTTTTTAATACGACTTATGTAGTATTATATATTTCCTCTCATGATATATATTTATATTAAAGATATGAGATGAAAAATATAGAATACGTTCTTTTTCTTCGATTATTAGTCCCTAACCTAATAATACGCGAACGAGTTGAATGATTGTTTCATTCTCTACTTTGTAATAAATTTCCAATCCTTTTCTTTCACTAGAAACGATTTTAGCGCTTTTTAATTTTGCTAAATGCTGTGAAATTGTAGATTGTGGCATGTTTAAGCCAGTATACATTGTAGAAACGTTGCTTGGACCGCGCTCGATTAATCCTTTTACGATACATAAACGAACAGGATGAGCTAGCACTTTTAATAATTCTGCATTACTTTCATATAGTTCTAATTCTTTTTGAAAGGTTTCTAACATGTTCTTTTCCACCTCCGTGTGAGCTATTATACCATACTATACATACCAAAAATTTAAAGAAAAGAAAATAGTTGTTGCAGAAAAAAAGTCCTAAAGTAAAGAAATTGTAAGAAAAGAGACCCTGATGTAAATAAAATAGGTAAATTAGCATGTTTTTGTAAAATGACATTTTTGGGTGAAAATTTCGATGCGTTTTAAAAATTGAAAGATATAGATATATTTGTAACACAATTTTATCATGATTTTCTTATTCTTTCAAATGAATATACGAAATTTTTAAAATAATATGACAAAGGAATTATAATGATATATATAGAATATAAAACAGGTTAAAAGAAAAGAAGCTGAATCTAATTCGCTTCTTTATGGTGATAATGAAATATTTGCTTACAGCTGATAAATCTTAGGATGATCAAGTCATTAGTCATTTATTCTAAAATTTATCTTTTAGCAACGTTAAAAACCTGTGATTCCATATGTTCTCATAAAAATCAATTGTCTCTTTTGCGGACATAAAAGGATTATTCAACGTAGAGGTTGTTTTCTGTACCATAAAGTTTTCGTATCCTAGTCCGTGGGCAAACTTAATCGTAGCATCCATACAGTACTCTGTTTGGGCGCCACAAAATTCAATGCAATTTACAGATAATTGATCTAAAATTTCTTTTAAGTTTGTTTTATAAAATGAATTTGCATGTGTTTTTCTTACAAAAAATCTTGTTCTTGAACATCTAAATCGGTATGAATAGCCCAAAGTTCTTTCTCGAGTACTAAATCATCATCACAATGTTGAACAAAAAGGATTGGTTTATTTAATTTTCTGTATGAATAAATTCTTTTATTTACTTTTGTTAGTAAGTTCTGTAAATCAAATAAATGCTCCTCGCTATAACATACGCCATTTTGTAAATCGATAACGACTAAAATATCTGAACAAATATCCATTATTTTCACCCCTTTTTATTTCTTAATATATCAATTAATCCATTATTTAGAAATAGATGATATACTTTTATTTTTTTATGGACTATAAGAAAAGAAGAAATTCAAATGAATATAACTAAAACGCAGAAAAAGAAGATATGAAAACCTAATCTCATATCTTCTTTTTCTCTATGCATTTACAGGTTCTTCTACATAAGAAAGGGCATTTTCAAAATCGGATATTAAATCGTTAACATTTTCAAGACCGACTGATAACCGAAGTAATGAATTAGAGATTCCTCTTTCATCACGAGCTTCTTGCGACAGTGCTGCATGTGACATTTTTGCTGGATAAGAAAGAATTGACTCTACAGCTCCTAAACTAACTGCAAAAACAGGTAATTTTACTTTTGATAAAAATTGGCGGAGTGCATCTTCTGACTGCAAAGTAAACGATAAGACCGCTCCAGCTGATGTTGCTTGAGATTGTTGAATATCAAATCCGAGATGTGTTTGTAATCCCGGATAATAGACATTTTGTACTTTAGCGTGCTCTTGTAAATAATGTGCGATTTTATTGGCATTTTTAGCTGAATGCTCGAGGCGTACGTGCAATGTTTTTAGACCGCGAAGTACGAGAGAACAATCTTGAGGTCCTAAAATAGCACCGAATGCATTTTGTAAAAATCCAAGCTTTTGAGCGAGTTCGGCATCTTTTACTACTGCTAATCCGGCAGTAACATCACTATGACCAGCAATAAATTTTGTAGCACTATGAAGAACGACATCAGCTCCAAGTTCAAGTGGTTTTTGGAATAGTGGTGTCAAAAATGTATTATCAACAAAAGTAAGAGCGCCAATAGATTTTGCGAGTTTAGAAACCTCGCGAATATCTGTCACTTTTAAAAGTGGGTTAGAAGGTGTTTCTACATAAAAGAGCTTTGTATTTGGTTTCATGTTTTGTTTTATTTCTTCTAAATTGGTCATATCAACAAATGTATGTGAAACACCGTAACGGGAGAGTACCTCAGTTATCACTCGGTAAGTGCCTCCGTACACATCTTCTGAAATGAGTACGTGATCACCTTGTGAAAGAAGGAGGAATGCAGTGGAAATCGCTGCAATGCCTGATGCAAAGGCGAATCCTTTTGTTCCGCCTTCTAATAAAGCAATGATATCTTCAAGAGCTTCACGAGTTGGATTTCCTGACCTGCTATAGTCATATTTTCCGAACGTATCTACATCAAACTGGTGAAAAGTTGATGTGTTATAAATAGGAACGTTCACAGCGCCTGTTTGCGAGTCATGTTTATATTGGTTGTGTAGTAAGAGTGTATCTATAGAATAGCTCATATTCTTACACCTTCTTTTACGAGTTTAATGGCTTGCTTTAAATCTTGAATTAAATCGTTACTATTTTCAATGCCAACTGAGAATCGAAGAAGACGATTGCATACGCCGTTTGCTGTTCTAATTTCTTCAGGAATATCAGCATGTGTTTGCGTTGCTGGATAAGTCATTAAACTTTCTACACCACCAAGACTTTCGGCAAATGTAATTAAGGATAAAGATTGTAAGAATGGATTAATCCAAGCTTCATCTTTAAGGCGGAATGAAATCATGCCGCCTCTTCCTGGATAAAATACATCTGTCACCCCGTCTTCATCATTTAAATACGCAACAACTGCTTTCGCATTTTCTTCATGTTGTCTCATGCGAAGCGCTAACGTTTTCATACCGCGAATTAATAACCATGAGTCAAATGGGCTTAAAACTGCACCTGATGCATTATGATAATGAGCGATTTCCTCGCAAAGTTCCTTTCCTTTTGCAACGACAAGCCCGCTTAGTACATCGTTATGTCCCCCTAAATATTTCGTTGCGCTATGAAGTACAATGTCAGCACCTTCTGTTAATGGTTGCTGTATATAAGGTGTGTAGAATGTGTTGTCTACAATAAGAAGTAGTCCGTGCCTTTTCGCTACAGTTGCGACAGCAGCAATATCGGTAACTTGCATTAATGGATTAGTTGGAGTTTCTATGAAAATAGCCTTCGTTTCAGTTGTGATAGCTTGCTCAATTTGTTTAATAGACTGTGTATTTACGTATCTACATCGAACATTCCACTTTTTTTCATGCTCAGAAAATAATCGATACGTTCCCCCGTATAAATCTTCAGATACAATAAGTTCGTCTCCAGAGCGGAATAGAGAAAGGACGAGGAGAACAGCCGCCATCCCTGAACTACAGGCATAACCTTGTTCGCCATATTCTAAGTCTGCGATCGCCTGTTCTAAAAGACCGCGAGTTGGATTGCCAGTTCGTGAATAGTCAAAGCCAGTAGATTTACCAATTCCTTCGTGGCGATAAGCAGTTGAGAAATAAACTGGTGGATTAACCGTTCCAGTTGTAGTTTCACTACGATTTCCGATTTGTGCTAGTTTTGTTTCGATTGTTGACATGTGAAAATTCCTCCTTTTTAAATTGAAACATTAAGTGAATATAAAATAAAAAAAGCCTTCTAAGAAGAAGGCTTTCGGTTTGAATAGAGTCTTCTTCTCATCTGTCAAATCTTTCACAATTTGCTGGAATTAGCACCTTATTAACAAAATGTTAATGGTTGCTGAGGCGT
Source organism: Bacillus sp. FSL W8-0770 (assembly GCF_038008705.1). Classification (NCBI taxonomy): domain Bacteria; kingdom Bacillati; phylum Bacillota; class Bacilli; order Caryophanales; family Bacillaceae; genus Bacillus; species Bacillus sp. FSL W8-0770. The sequence goes on along the minus strand of NZ_JBBOZR010000001.1, from coordinate 4,050,598 downwards.
CACAGGGCCAGTCCCTCTACCTCTCTAGATAAGAATGTTCGTATGAAATTTTTATTATGTTTTTAACTTTACAATAAAAGATAATTGAATTGCAACTTTATTTTAAATAATTTTTATTTTTCCGCAAGTGTCATTGACTTTTACTTTTGTGCATGCTAAATTTATTAAAAAATTAACAAACATTGTTAAAAGGGGAACGCATTTCCTTTTAGCTACATAAATAAAATAATAAAGACAACTCTTATTGAGAGCGGTGGAGGGAAAGGCCCTGTGAAACCCGGCAACCTTCAAACGAAATGTTTGAAACGGTGCTAATACCTGCAAAACGAATGTTTTGCATAATAAGAGGAGGAACAATTATGTCCCCCTCTTCAAAGTGAAGAGGGGGTTTTTATATTGATAGAAATGAGGGAGATTCGTGAAATTACTAGATTTATTATCAAAAGGAATTGTAATAGGTGATGGTGCGGTTGGAACGTTATTGCATTCACATGGTTTGCAAAGTAGCTTTGAAGAATTGAACGTATCTGATCCAGATCTAATTATATCCATTCATAAACAATATGTAGCTGCTGGAGCAGATGTAATTCAAACGAATACGTATGGAGCAAATGAGGCGAAATTACGTATGTATGGTTTAGAAAATCAAGTTACAAAAATTAATAGAGCGGCAGTGAAATTGGCGAAAGCATCTGTGACAGATAAAAATGCAATTTTAGGAACAATTGGTGGTATGAAACATATCGGAGCTGTTACAACGACTGATATGGAAAGGGAGTTTATGTTACTTGAACAGGCGGGGGCTTTACTAGAAGAACAGGTTGATGGATTACTATTAGAAACTTTTTATGATGAATTTGAATTACTTCATGCTGTTAAAGTGTTGCGTAAGCAAACGAATATTCCGATTGTTGCGCAATTAGCGTTACATGAAGCAGGTACGACTCAAAATGGAAATGATGTCAATGAAATATTAAAGCAGTTTATAGATTACGGTGCAAATGTTGTTGGATTGAATTGTCAACTGGGGCCGCTTCATATGACGGAAGCTTTCAAAATGATATCGATTCCGCAAAATGGCTATTTATCAGCATACCCAAATGCAGGTCTCCCGAATTATGTAGAGGGACGTTACGTATATGAGGGAAGCCCAGCTTATTTTGAAGCGATGACACCGAAATTTATTGAGCAAGGTATTCGGTTATTGGGTGGCTGTTGTGGTACGACTCCAGAACATATTCAAAGTATGAAGCGCGCTGTTGCGAATATTACCCCTGTAATAGAAAAAGAAACGATTCAAAGGCCAAAAGTCGTTCATACGCATGAGAAACGTTCGAAGGCTCACGTCACTCTAGCAGAGAAAGCAAAAAAACAAACGACAGTTGTAGTGGAATTAGATCCACCGAAAACGTTAGATACACAGCGTTTTTTTGAAGGAGCAAGAGCGTTAAAAAGAGCGGGAGCAGATGCTATTACTCTAGCAGATAATTCATTAGCATCGCCTCGTGTCTCTAATATGGCGATGGGTGCGTTATTAACGAAGCATGATATCCCAGTATTGACGCATTTAACGTGTAGAGATCATAACGTCATTGGACTACAATCTCATTTGTTAGGTTTATCGGCGTTAGGGATGGAAGAAGTGTTAGCTTTAACTGGTGATCCAGCGCGCGTTGGTGATTTTCCCGGTGCCACTTCTGTATATGATTTATCCTCTATTGAGCTTATTAAAATGATTAAAGAAATGAACGATGGACGTTCAATTTTAGGGAAATCAATTGGACCGGCGACAAGGTTTTCTGTAGGCGGCGCATTTAATCCTCACGTGAGGCACTTAAAAGCGGCGGTTAAGCGAATGGAACGAAAAATAGATGCTGGAGCGGAGTATTTTTTAACTCAGCCAATTTACGATATCAAGTTAATTGAAGAAGTGTATGAAGCGACAAAGCATTTGGAACAACCTATTTTTATTGGAATTATGCCGTTAGTAAGTAAGCGGAATGCAGATTTTCTTCATTTTGAGGTGCCGGGTATTACTCTTCCTGAAGAAATAAGAGAGAGAATGGATGGACATGAAACGAAAGAGGCAGCAATTGAGGAAGGGATTCGCATTTCACAAGAATTGGTCGACGCAGCGATGAAATATTTTAATGGTATTTATCTTATTACACCATTTTTAAAGTATGAAATTACAGAACATCTTGTTAAATATGTAAGAGAAAAGCAAGAAGTGAAAGAAGGTATTAATTGATGAAGTGTATAGAAGAAAAATTGAAAAATAGCATTTTAATATTAGATGGTGCAATGGGGACAATGATTCAGCAAGAGGATTTAACTGCTGAAGATTTCGGAGGAGAGGAGTACGAGGGCTGTAATGAATATTTAGTGGACACAAGACCAGACGTTATTTTAAAGATTCATAAAGCTTATATTGAAGCTGGAGCGGATATTATTGAAACAAATACATTTGGGGCAACGAATATTGTACTAAGTGATTATAAGCTATCTCATTTAGATGAAGAACTAAATGAAAAGGCAGCACTTTTGGCGAAGCAAGCTGTTAAAGAAAGCGGGAAGGAAGTATATGTTGCGGGAGCGATGGGACCAACAACGAAAGCAATTAGTGTTACAGGCGGTGTGACTTTTGAAGAATTAATTGAGGCTTATACAAGGCAGGCACGAGGATTATTAAAAGGAGCAGTTGATGTATTACTCGTTGAGACGAGTCAAGATATGCGTAACGTGAAAGCAGCTTATATTGGAATTCAAGCTGCTTTTGAAGAACTGAAAAAAACGGTTCCTATTATGATTTCAGGTACGATTGAGCCAATGGGAACGACTCTGGCTGGGCAAACAATTGAAGCTTTTTATTTATCAGTAGAACATATGAAACCATTATCTGTTGGGTTAAACTGTGCGACTGGTCCGGAGTTTATGAGGGACCATATTCGTTCACTATCTGATTTATCGGAGTGTTACATTTCTTGTTATCCAAATGCAGGTCTTCCTGATGAAGATGGACATTACCATGAATCTCCATCTTCTCTTGCTGAAAAGGTGAAGCGATTTGCTGAAGAAGGATGGGTTAATATTATTGGTGGTTGTTGTGGCACGACACCAGAACATATAAAAGCAATGAAATCCGTGCTAGCATCTCTTAAGCCTCGTGACCATCATGAGAGAGAAGGACATGGAATTAGTGGATTAGAAGCACTGCAATATGATGAGTCTATGAGACCGTTATTTGTAGGTGAAAGAACGAATGTTATTGGGTCACGTAAATTTAAACGATTAGTAGCAGAAGGGAAATTTGAAGAGGCTGCTGAAGTGGCAAGAGCGCAAGTGAAGAAAAATGCTCATATTATTGATATTTGTATGGCAGATCCTGATCGCGATGAAATAGAAGATATGGAAAACTTCTTAGCAGAAGTTACGAAAGTTTTAAAAGTACCGATTATGATTGATTCAACAGATGAAAATGTGATGGAGCGAGCTCTTACTTATATTCAAGGAAAAGCTGTTATTAATTCAATTAATTTAGAAGATGGAGAAGAACGATTTAAAAAAGTGACACCGCTTCTTCAGAAGTATGGTGCTGCTATAGTTGTAGGAACAATTGATGAAGACGGTATGGCGGTTAGTGCGGAGCGAAAGATAGAAATTGCGAAAAGAAGCTATGAATTACTTACAAAGAAGTATGGGATACGCCCGTCAGATATTATTTTTGATGCACTTGTGTTTCCGGTAGGGACAGGTGATGAAGAATATATTGGTTCAGCAGCAGCGACTATAGAAGGAATTCGCCTTATTAAAGAAGCGTTACCAGAGTGTTTAACGATTTTAGGGGTAAGTAACATATCATTTGGTTTACCACCGGCTGGACGTGAAGTATTAAATTCAGTCTTTTTATATCATGCTACGAAAGCAGGGTTAGATTACGCGATTGTGAATACGGAAAAATTAGAACGCTATGCGTCGATTCCAGAGGAAGAAAAACGCCTTGCAGATGCACTACTGTTTGAAACGACGAAAGAGACGTTAGAAGAATTTACAAACTTTTACCGAGTTGCTAAAAAGAAAGATATCGTTGTGCAAGAAACGTTAACGCTTGATGAAAGACTAGCAAATTATATTGTAGAAGGTACGAAACAAGGATTACACGAGGATTTAAGTCTTGCGCTTGAAGAAGGAAGAAAACCTCTTGATATTATTAACGGTCCGCTTATGACAGGGATGGATGAGGTAGGACGACTATTTAATAATAATGAACTTATTGTTGCTGAAGTATTGCAAAGTGCTGAAAGTATGAAAGCTGCTGTAAGCTATTTAGAGCCACATATGGAATCTAGTGATAGTGCGAAAAAAGGGAAAGTATTATTAGCAACTGTAAAAGGTGACGTGCATGATATTGGGAAAAATCTCGTTGAAATTATTTTAGCAAATAACGGATATGAGATTATTAATTTAGGAATTAATGTACGTTCGGATCGAATTGTTCAAGAAGTACAAGAAAAGAAGCCGGATATTATAGGCCTTTCCGGTTTATTAGTAAAATCAGCGCAACAAATGGTAACGACTGCTGAAGATTTAAAAGCAGCAAATATTGATGTTCCCATTGTTGTAGGTGGTGCAGCGTTAACGAGAAAGTTTACAGATAATCGGATTTCACCATCATATAAAGGGCTCGTTTGTTATGCGAGTGATGCGATGACGGGGCTCGATATTATTAATAAGCTTCAAAAAGAAGAAGAGCGTGAGAAGATGAAACAGGATAAAAAAGAACGTCATCTTCATATCGTAAAAAAAGAGGAGAAGAAAGTAGAAATTCCAGCAGTAATTGAGCCATTACCGAAGGCTGAAGTTATCGTGCCTGATTCAACAAAACGAATTGTATTACGCGATATTCCGGCCTTTCATCTCGCTCCATTTTTAAATAGACAAATGCTACTTGGGCATCACCTTGGATTAAAAGGAAATGTGAAGAAGCTTTTGAAAGAGGGAGATAAGAGAGCACATGAATTAAATGATTTAATAGATGAATTATTGCAGGAAGGACAATCTTGGTTAAAGCCGAAAGCAGTGTATCAATTTTTCCCAGCGCAAAGCGACGGACAAAACATTGTAATATATGATCCAGAAGATCATACGCGTGTTATAGAGCGTTTCACATTCCCTAGACAAGGAAAGGCTCCCTATCGTACTTTAGGTGATTATTTGCGCCCAATAGGAGATGAGATGGACTATGTTGCTTTCTTATCTGTTACGGTTGGGGAAGGAGTTCGGGACATTGCTGAAGAGTGGAAGGCGAAAGGTGATTACTTACGTAGTCATGCCATTCAATCGTTAGCGCTTGAATTAGCGGAAGGACTTGCTGAAAAAACACATATGCTCATTCGTGACCGCTGGGGCATTCCGGACTCACCTGAACTGACGATGGAAGAACGTTTCCGTACGAAATATAGAGGAATACGAGTGTCATTTGGTTATCCGGCGTGTCCAGAACTTGCAGATCAAGAAAAGCTATTTCGCTTAATTCATCCAGGGGAAATAGGTATTTCATTAACAGAAGGATTCATGATGGAGCCAGAAGCGTCCGTAACGGCTATGGTATTTTCTCACCCTGAGGCAAGATATTTTAGTGTATTATAGTCTAGAAGGGGGAGACGTATGAAGAAAATAGTCTTTACAGGTGGCGGTTCGGCAGGACATGTAACACCTAATTTAGCCATTATCCCATATTTACAGGAAGACAACTGGGATATCTCTTATATTGGTTCTCATCAAGGTATTGAGAAAACGATTATAGAAAAGGAAGGCATTCCCTACTATAGTATTTCGAGTGGAAAGCTACGTCGTTATTTTGATTTGAAAAATATAAAAGATCCTTTTCTTGTAATGAAGGGTGTTATGGATGCGTATGTAAGGATTCGAAAACTAAAACCAGATGTAATTTTTTCAAAAGGCGGTTTCGTATCTGTACCAGTCGTAATTGGAGGATGGCTAAATAGAGTACCAGTTTTATTACATGAATCTGATATGACACCAGGACTAGCAAATAAAATTGCGCTTCGTTTTGCTTCGAAAATATTTGTTACATTTGAAGAAGCAGCGAAACATTTACCGAAAGAAAAAGTAATATATACGGGATCTCCTGTACGTGAAGAAGTGCTGAAGGGAAATCGTGAAAAAGGTTTAGCGTTTTTAGGTTTTTCACGTAAAAAGCCAGTTATTACGATTATGGGAGGCAGCTTGGGCGCGAAAAAAATTAATGATACGGCTCGAGAAGCATTACCAGAACTTCTTAAAAAATATCAAATTGTTCACCTTTGCGGAAAAGGTAACCTTGATGAAAGTTTACAAAATAAAGAAGGATATAGACAATTTGAATATGTACATGGAGAACTGCCAGATATATTAGCGGTAACAGATTTTGTTATTTCACGCGCGGGCTCCAACGCAATTTTTGAATTTTTAACATTACAAAAGCCGATGGTTTTAATTCCATTATCGAAATTTGCAAGCCGTGGAGATCAAATATTAAATGCAGAGTCCTTTGAAAGGCAAGGGTATGCCTCCGTATTATATGAAGAAGATGTAACTGTAAAATCTCTTATAAAGTATGTCGAAGAATTGAATCAAAATAATGAGAAGTATAAAACAGCACTAAAAAAATATAATGGAAAAGAAGCAATTAAAACAATCATTCAAAATATTTCAGAGGCATGATGAAACAATCATGCCTCTTTTAGTAGGGTGAAAGATTCCAAGAATTGATATTTTTATGTTACAATAAAGTGAAACTTTAATCAGTTGGGTTCATCCCACATCTAACTTCTTTACTGTTACTAAATTTTGAGGAGGTAGTCTTACTGCCCTCAAATAGCGGGATAACAAATGGGTTAATAGGGAAATTCCAATTAATGAGGCGTGAAAATACGAATGGATTAGGAGTGACTGTGTTGGAGCTAAGTCTCTATGAAAATACTGCACTTATTATATGCTTTGTGTTGTACGTTGGTAGTGTTATTGTTTATATTTCAAGGAAATTTTCGCAAGAAAGAGAGCTTGAAAAGTCAGAGATAACAGCTGAACTAGAAATGTTAGCTGATGAAAGTTATAAAAAACAAAAAATAAAAGAAGACCATGAAGCATCCCATCATTTAAACGCAAATAAGTTTTAAAGATGGGGATTTTTTTTGAAGTTGTTCTTTATTATAGCTATAACAAATAACGCTAAAAAGGAGTTTCCCCATACATAATGAAGGAGTGTATATAAATGAATTTTTATATCGCCTCAGGTTTCCAAAATAAACATCTTGTACATTCCGTAGCAAATGAACTGAAACATGCAGGATGGCACCATACATATGATTGGACCAAAAACGAAAGAGCAGCGAATGAAGAACAATTAAGAGAAATTGGTCAGGCAGAACGAAATGCTGTAAAAGAAGCGGATGTATTTTTACTTATATTAGATGGTGGAAACGGGAGCCATACAGAGTTTGGAATGGCGATTGCACTAGAGAAAACGATATATGTATATCATGCAGGAAACCCGCTCCAAACAACGTTCTATCACTTGCCAGAAATAAATATTTTTGAAGGAGATGTAGCTGAGTTTGCATCTTTTGTTATGAATCATGTGAAATAATAGTAACTACCTAAAAGGTTATAAAAGTGATCTTTTGGGTACAGTGATGATAAGAAACGTATATAAAGGAGTACATAATATGAAATTAGAAAATGGATGGGAAACGAGCTTTTTAGAAGTCGTACAAAATAGTGAATTTAAGAAAGAGGCACTTCTTAGTCAATTGCTTTGTCAGGATAGTGAAGAAGTAGAAGAGCTTGTGGATGATTACGGCTACGAAGAACTTGTTGAACGTGAACATGATGATGAGTTAGCTGAAATCTTAGGAGAAGAACTTTTTAGTGAGATGGAACGCCAAGTATTCTTATCTTCAAATCCAGAAGAAAAACTTATTTCATTCGTCAATGGATTAGGTTTTCATGTGCTAGATTGGATCGTTCTTCTTGAAACAGAATTTGGCATTGATAGTGCAAACTTTACATCAGATGCTGTGAAGGTGTTAGAAAAGCGTTTCAGACAGTTTCCATACATAGAGGACAAGACAATTTTTGATATGACATTTGGAGAATCGATGGATGTATTAGAATCTGTTACAGGATTACAACTAAAGGAAAAGATGAACGTATAATGAAAAAAGAACGTGATTGGATCACGTTCTTTTTTTACATAATAATAATTTTATCATCTAGTTTTGTCTGCCCGGTAAGAAGTGCGTTTAAATATTCCACTTTTCTTATACAAGCTTGTATATGTCTTTCAATCTCTTGTAACTCTGCTTGGTGATGCGTTTCAATTGGATGAATTTGTACGTTGAATTTTTCAAATTGACTACTATATGTTATTTCTGCATAGCCGCTCATAATATCGGTTTCGTTATGAAATAAAAATTGCTTCGTTTTGTCACAGAATGATACATCCTGAAAGCCATATACTTTTAATGCTTCAATTACTTTTTTAATCATTTTTGTATTCATTTTTTAACCCTCTTTACGAAGTTCTACTTATATATTATAACATAAAAAATTACATAGAAAGCGCTTCCAAGTGTATTTTATTATAAACTTTACGTTTCAATCACAAAAATGAAACAAAGAAAAAATAATTGTAAAGAAGGAAGGACTCTTTTATTGTTTCGTCATATATATAGAGAAATAGTGCAATGAAAGGAAATTTTCCGAGGTGGAGATCGTATTTCCAATTTGAGCGCAGTAAAAGAGGTGAGAATTTTGAACTTTGATATTGTAGGACAAAAAGCATATATAAAAGATGGACCGCATCGGAACCGAATTGGAATTGTAAAGAAAAACGAGACAAAATTAGCATCGCAGTTTGCTATTGTAATTGGAGAACAAATCATTGATGTAGAGCTCAAGGATATCGTGTTAGTTGGAGTAGACGTAGGACAATTTCATAAATGGTGCGAACAAAATGGTTATTTGTGAAAAGGACGGGCTGTGAGATAATGAAATATATTTGAGGAAAGAGGATATGTTATTATATTCTCTTTTTCTATGTTTAAGGAGGCGAAAATGAAATATAAAGAACAGGAGTTTACGTTGGAGTTAAAAGAGAACATTCAATGTATGGAGAAGGAAATAGAGCGAATATCACTTAAACTGCATAAAGAGTATGCGCATTTATACATAGAAAAACACATGGAATTAGATATGGGATTTGCAAGAGAAAAAGAGAATCCCTTTGAGGTGGGTTATTATTCATCAGTTGCCATAGCTATATTAGATGAAGAAAAAGAGATGATTGAATTTCACTATATTCCAATTTGGAAATGCGAAAAAATCTTTTTAGGAATGTCAATTCAATCAAACATTTTTGGGAGTAAGAAAGTAGGGGAACTTGTTGATGAATCTTGTTATGAGATTGAGGAGGAGTTAAAAGAGCAACTAGAAGAATACTTGGAGTAAGAATTCTCAAGATAAAATCTATAAAGAGGGAACGGAATAAAAAAGACGCTAACAATTGTATGTTAGCATCTTTTTTTCATTATGAAGCAATTTCACCAGTTTTTGTATCATCTTGATTGTACGTATCTTGATCTAATTCACCAAGCCATTTACTTGAAATAAGACCTGCTGTCATAGAACCACTTACGTTAAGAGCTGTACGACCCATATCGATTAATGGCTCAACCGAGATAACTAGAGCAACAATACCGATTGGTAAGTTCATTGTAGATAGTACGATTAAAGCTGCGAATGTTGCACCGCCACCAACTCCGGCAACACCGAATGAGCTAATAGCAACAACAGCGATTAAAGTTAAAATAAATTGTGGTTGTAATGGATCAATTCCTACAGTTGGAGCGACCATCATTGCAAGCATTGCTGGATAAATACCTGCGCAACCGTTTTGTCCGATAGATACCCCAAATGAAGCTGCGAAGTTTGCAATTCCTTCGGAAATACCAAGCTTTTCTTTTTGAGCTTCAATATTTAATGGCATCGCACCAGCACTAGAGCGAGATGTGAATGCAAAAGTTAGTACAGGGAACACTTTTTTCAAATATTGAATTGGATTTAAACCAGACAATGCAATTAATAATAAGTGAATGATAAACATTACGATAAGTGCTACATAAGAGGCTAACACGAAGTTACCAAGCTTTAAAATAGCATTTATATCGCTACCAGCAACTGTTTTTGCCATAAGAGCTAATACGCCGTATGGAGTAAGGCGTAAAATTAATGTTACCATACGCATTACGATTGCATATACAGCATCAAGCATTTTCTTAAATAGTTCTGCTTGTTCTGGATATTTTCTTTTTACACCTATAAAGGCAATGCCGATAAAGGCTGCAAATATTACGACAGAAATTGTTGATGTTGGACGAGCGCCTGTTAAATCAAGAAACGGATTTGTAGGCAATAGCTCTAATAATTTATCTGGAATTGTTGTCTTTTCAATAGAAGTAAATCTTTCTTCAACTAGTTTCAGACGAGCAGATTCTGCATCACCTTGTTGCAAGCCTGTTGCAGATACATCAAATCCTGCACTTGCAGCGATACCGACAGCTGCAGCGATTCCTGTAGTAAGAATTAAAATTCCGATAATAAGACCACTAATTTTACCAAGGTTTTTCGTTAACTGTAATTTTGTAAATGCTGAAATAATAGATACTAAAATAAGTGGCATAACGATCATTTGAAGTAATTTCACATAACCGTTACCGATTAAGCCAAACCAAGTATTTGATTCAATAATTATTTTAGAAGTTGGTTCATAAATAAATTGTAATATAAGACCGAATATAATTCCGACTCCTAAAGCAGTAAATACACGTTTATTAAAAGATACATGCTTACGTTGCATATAATATAATACGCCAACTAAAATGAGCATGACTGCAACGTTAATTCCGACAAGCAGTGTATTCATGTTGATTCCCCCTAATTCCAATCTGTTATATAGAATATAAGGCAATAAAACCTATAAGTCAACTAGGAAATTCCGGAATTAAAAAAAGATGGCAAAATGCCATCTTTTAATGTCCAGCCCCAGGGACAAGTAAAAACGTCGTGTAGTATGTAAATCCTATGAAGAAAACAGTTAAATATGCCCCAAATACGTATATATACATACGCTCTGTTAATTTTAAATAGCTTAAAAGTACGAAGAAACCTGTTTGTCCTAAAAATAGTAGTGCGGTCTGTTGCATATCCCCTACGTAAAACATAACCGAGAAAATTCCAGTCCAAAAGCCGAGAACGCGAAACATGCGCTCCATGCCATCTCCCTCCTTTTCTAAAAAAAGTAAACCTCACCTCATTATAGTTTATTTTTCTTACTATTGTAAATATTCATTCATATAAAAAGAAGCCAATTATTATTGGCTTCTTTTTATATGAGAAATTAAATTGTTAGTTTATAATTACAAGATTTACATCCATCTAATAGACTATCATTTCGAGTTAATTCCATGTTAGGGAATAGGATTTCAAAAATTCCTTTCATCATATCTCCGTGCATGTTACAAATTTCAGTTGGATGATGAACAGCAACTTCTTTAAATGGACAATTGTGTACATCATAGAAAATTTTTGTTCCATCTGCACTTAATTCAAATGCAGGTGATAAGCCAGCTGTTGAGAAAGCTTCTTTTGCAATTTGAACTTTTTGTTCCACTGTTAAAGCATCTTCACTCACATTTAAACGTTGCATATGTTGTTGCATTAATTCAGCTCCGAATTGTTTTCCTGTTTCGTATAGCGCTTTCTCACCAGCAGCGCCAAGGCTAAGTAAAGAATTAAATGCGATTCTTGCTAACAATTGATAATCACGGAATGGAAATTGTAATTGGATAACATCTTCAGATAAGACATACAATCTGCTCGGTCGTCCGCCTTTTCCAGTTTTCTTCGTTTCCGATTTTAGCATATGAACATCTTCTAATTTAGATAAATGTAAACGCGCTACGTTTGGATGAATGTCAAACTCATCTGCAATTTCTTGTACCGTTACGTAACTATGTTTTTGCGAAATATATTTATAAATGTAATAACGAGTTGGGTCAGATAATACACCTGTAATTTTTAAAGCTTGTTCCATGAGGATCTCCACCTTTATCACTTTATCCAAGATAATAACATTATAATACAGATAAACATGAGTATAGGTAATTTCAGACAATAATTCGGAAATTGTTCATAATTTCACAAACATATTTTTCCTTTTTCCTCTATTGAAAATACAAAAGTCCAAATTTTTATTGCGAATGTTTTCATGCTATATACATAGTGAGGAGGGAAAAGTGATGAATGGGATTGAAATTTTCGCGAATACAATTTTAAAAGAAGCGTGTAGGGTACAAGCGTCAGATTTACATATTGTGCCCCGGCAGAAGGATGTAGCAGTGCAACTACGTATAGGAAAAGATTTAATGACGAGCCAGTGTATTGAAAAGGAGTTTGGAGAAAAACTTGTCTCACATTTCAAATTTTTAGCATCTATGGACATAGGAGAGAAACGGAAGCCACAGAATGGTTCGTTGTATTTGCAAATTGATGGACAAGAAGTGTATTTACGCCTTTCAACACTTCCAACAGTATATCAAGAAAGTCTCGTTATTCGCCTTCATTTACAAGCATCTGTTCAGCCCTTATCACATCTTTCGTTATTTCCAAGTACGGCAGCAAAACTACTCTCGTTTTTACGCTATTCACAGGGGCTACTCGTGTTTACTGGACCGACTGGATCTGGGAAGACGACGACAATGTATGCATTATTAGAAGTAATTAGAAAAAAGAAAACACGTCGCATCATTACACTTGAAGATCCGGTTGAAAAAAGAAGTGACGATGTATTACAAATTCAAATAAATGAAAAAGCGGGTCTCACATATGAAACAGGATTAAAGGCTATTTTACGTCATGATCCAGATATTATTTTAGTCGGTGAAATCCGGGATGAGGAAACAGCAAAAATAGCTATAAGAGCAAGTTTGACAGGACATTTAGTAATGACAACGCTGCATACGAATGATGCGAAAGGAGCAATCATTCGTTTCATGGATTATGGTATAACGAGGCAAGAGATTGAACAGTCTTTATTGGCTGTGGCTGCACAGCGACTTGTCGAATTGAAGTGTCCGTTTTGCAGAGGAAAGTGCTCAACTTTATGTAAATCAATGAGGCAAGTAAGGCAAGCAAGCATTTATGAGCTACTATATGGACATGAGTTAAAACAAGCACTTAAAGAAGCAGATGGAGAATGTGTTACTTACAAACATAAGACTTTAGAATCGTCAATACGAAAAGGATATGCTTTAGGTTTTTTAGAAGAAGATGTTTATGTTTAAGAAAACTTGGAGTTTAAGTGATCAAGTAGTATTGTTGAAACGTTTAGGAGAATTATTAGAAAAAGGCTACTCTCTTTTACAAGCATTAGAATTTTTACAGTTTCAATTACCTGTAGAAAAGAAAGTACAATTGCAGCGCATGATTGAGGGGTTAAAAGATGGGAAAAGTCTACACGATTCTTTTCATCAGTTAAAGTTTCATCAGGACATGTTAAGTTATCTATTTTATGCCGAGCAACATGGTGATATTTCTTTTGCTTTGCAACAAGGAAGTGCACTTCTTTATAAGAAAGATAAGTATAGGAGAGACATGATGAAAATAATGCAGTATCCTATGTTCTTGATGTTTTTTCTACTAATCATGCTTTTTATTTTTAACCTCATTTTATTACCTCAGGTTGAAATGGTTTATAGTTCGTTCGGTTCTAATACACCACTACTTACAGAACAAATTTTAAGTGCAATAAAACTGCTACCATACATTATTTTAACCGCTATTTTAACTGTTATTATTGGATGTAGTTTATACATGTTGTATTTTAGGAAACTTCCACATATTAGACAGGTAAAAATCATGCTTCGTATTCCTCTCATCAAAACATTTCTTATTTTAAAGCATTCACATTATTTTGCTACTCAGTTGAGTGGTTTATTAAATGGTGGACTATCAGTATGCGAAGCTTTAACAATAATGATGGAGCAAAGATATCATCCGTTCTTTCAATATGAAGCGAATCGGATTGAAAGACAATTAATTGGAGGAGAACAGTTACAATCTATCATTGCTAAAAGTGGGTATTACGAGAAAGAACTTTCTTATGTTATTACGCATGGACAAGCAAATGGCAATTTAGGGATTGAATTAGGTGACTATAGCGATCTTATTATGGAAAAGATGGAACGAAAAATTAAACATATGTTAGTTATCATTCAGCCTATTTTATTTACATGTATTGGAGGAATCGTTGTCCTTATGTATTTAGCGATGATTATGCCGATGTTTCAAATGATGAATTCTATTTAGGGGGCATTTGTATGCAGAATGAGGAAGGATTTACTCTGTTAGAGATGCTATTAGTAATGGTTGTCATAACTATATTATTACTATTAATTATTCCAAATGTAGTTACACAGCGTTCATCGGTCCAAGGAAAAGGGTGTGCAGCTTACGTGAAATCTATAGAAGCGCAAATACAAGTATATCAATTACAACATAATAAAATTCCATCGTTAAAAGAACTGGCAGATGAAAAGTATATTACAACTGATAAGTGTCCGAATGGCGAATCTATTCATATATCAGATGATGGCACAGTATCAATTAGGGCATTGTGAAACAACAAGGGTTTACTTTTTTAGAAATGTTACTTGTTTTATTTGTTATTTCTGTATTAAGTATAGTTACGTATTTTAGTGTTCATTCCTTATACGAGCGACAAAAAGTTGAACAATTTTTGAGACAGTTTTCAAATGATATTTTGTATATGCAGCAATTAGCGATAAACCATCAAAAGCACTACACATTACGTTGGCATAAAGATAGAAATATGTATGCTATAAAAGAGTCAGGTACAAAGTATTATATCGTCAAGCGAGAGTATGAAGAAGATATACAAATTGATTTGCATACGTTTCCAAATCCGATGACATATAACCCAAGTGGAAATATTAATAGAGGTGGTACGATTATAATTTCGTATAGAAATTATAAATATGAAATTGTATTTCAGCTTGGAAGAGGGAGATTTACGTATCGTGAAATGTCAAAAAGGATCCATAATGGCTGAAATGATTGTATCGTTAAGTGTTTTAATGATGGCTGTATCGTTACTACTACCGCAAACAGTATTAGTTATGCAAGAAAGAAAAAATATACAAATTCGTTATAAGGCAACTGGATTATTAAAAAAAGAAGCAGCTATATATATGTATGGAAATGAAGAAAAGCGAATAATAGAAAAGAATATAAATGGAATTGTGTATTACACATATTGGGGAGGCAATGAAGTTTGTACCATGTGGAAAGATGTGAAAGACAGAATGATGGAACAATGCTTTTATGTAGGAGAAAAAATAAATTAGAATTTGGTTTTTCATTAATAGAAATGATTGTATGTCTGTTTCTATTATCAATATTTTTTTTGCTCTTTCCCCGCCTACATTTCATTGAAATGGAAAATAAACAGTCGAAAGGGTTAAATGATTGGGAGTGGGATGTGTATTTAGGGCAAATGCAATTGGAGTTTCGTGAAGTATCATCTGGAGAACAGCTAGCATTTGAAAATGGAGAAAGTATTTTACAATTCCGATCGCGTAATGGGAGTGAAGTATCGTATGAAAAAGAGAATAGTCGTCTTATAAGAAAGGTAAATAGGCGCGGGAGGGAAGTTGTTTTACAAAATATTGGAACGGTTTCTTACAAACTAACACCTCATGTACTCATTATAAATGTGAAAGATACTAGTGGGAAAATATATGAAGGTGTAGTTATGCGATATAGCGAAATAGGAATAAACGTATGAGAAAGCAAAAGGGATTTACAATGCCTGGAACGATTATCTTTCTTATTTTATTAACTTCTTTTTTTATATACGAAACAAATATGTTGTTTACAGATAAAAATTTTTATATAGGAATAGAACAAAAATTTTTATTGGATGAATTACTTAACCGATCTATTACAGATATAAAAAAAGACTTACAGCAAAAAGAAAAAGAAGGTACATTTTTCTTTCAGTATGAAAAGGGAGAAGCGAGTGGAAATTATGTCTTTGAAAATGATTTAATTCTCGTTGCTTTGCAGTGTACACTCAAACAGGAAGCTTTCTATACGGTGAGTTTTCGGTATAGAAAAAAGGATGGGAAAATAGTCGATTGGATAGAAGGATAATATGTAAAATATATATATAGATAAACCAGGATTTCCTATTGTAAATTGAATTGATTTTTTAGAAGAAATGGACAAATATAATGATCAAAAGTTTAAATTTTCTCAAAAAAGAGAAAGGTAGAAAGAATATGATATATTCATGCTATCCAATCATTATTGTTAGGGAGAATAGGGAAATGACAAACAACAATCAAATAGGTGAAAATAAAGAACAAACTATTTTTGATCATAAAGGAAATACGATTATGACAGAAGATAGAGAAATACACATTATTTCAAAATTCGAAGAACCTCTTATTGTCGTATTAGCAAATGTACTAAGTGATGAAGAGTGTGATGAATTGATTGAAATGTCTAAAAATAAAATGGAGCGTTCTAAAATTGGTTCATCACGTGATGTAAATGATATTCGAACAAGTAGCGGTGCATTTTTGGAAGACAATGAACTTACTTCAAAGATTGAAAAACGAATTTCATCTATCATGAATGTTCCGGTGGCGCACGGAGAAGGATTGCACATTTTAAATTATGAAGTGGATCAACAATATAAAGCACACTATGATTATTTTGCGGAACATAGTAGATCAGCTGCTAACAATCGTATTAGTACGCTTGTAATGTATTTAAATGATGTAGAAGAAGGCGGAGAAACGTACTTCCCAAAATTAAATCTTTCTGTACACCCTAGAAAGGGAATGGCAGTATACTTTGAGTATTTTTATCAAGATCAATCATTAAACGAGCTTACGTTACACGGAGGGGCACCTGTAACGAAAGGCGAGAAATGGATTGCAACGCAGTGGGTGAGAAGAGGCACTTATAAGTAAAAGCGAGTGTTACGTTTTGTTCTTCATAGTATAAGAACAAAACGTTTTTTTATTAAACAAAGTAGCATCTTTCGTTATAATAACAATTAATAAATGACGATTGAGAGGACAAGAAATGAAATCTATATACATAACCGGCTATATGGGAGCAGGGAAAACAACAATTGGAAAAGCATTAAGTAAAGAACTTCATATGGATGTTGTAGATACTGATCAAAAAATCGAAGAGAAGCAAGAGAAGGCAATTCGTGATATTTTTGCCGAAGAAGGTGAAATGGCTTTTCGCGAATATGAAAGTGAAATGTTACGTTCACTACCGAGTCGTAATGTAATCATTACAACTGGTGGCGGCATCATTGAACGAGAGGAAAACCGAAAGTGGATGAAGGAAAATGGCACCATCGTGTATTTATATTGTGATCCACATGTAATTGCAGAAAGGCTTCGTGAAGATACGACACGTCCACTATTTCAAAAGAAAGATATAGATGCATTCGTAAAGAAATTTGAATCACGCCGAGCTTATTATGAAGAGGCTCACATTCATATCGATACGACAAATAAGTCTGTAAGGCAAATTATGAATGAATTAAAGGAAAAGATTAATGTATAAAAAAGTGGACATACTAATCAAGTAGAGGTGATGATAATATGTCTACTAATGATTATGTTCGCTTTGTGACGCAGCAGTTTGTGTCGTATATGGATGCTCCAAAAGAAGATCGAAAACAAAAGAAAGAACAACGCCGTGCTGAAAAAGAGCCATTTATGAATAAGTGGTTTGGTGTTATGCCGCTGAGTGCTGCTTTGTTTTACCGAAATGTAAAAAGTAAAAGAAAAAAATCAAGTTAAATTTTAGTCATATGTTTAGCAAACCAAAAATCCCCTAGTGTCGTATTACACTAGGGGATTTTTATTTACTGCACGGATTCTTGTTCTTCCGTAACGGCATGTATTTTATTGTTCACCCATACGAACCCTATTCCGATACAAATAGAAATGCCCCAGCCGACAGCGGTCATAAGGGCTCTCATTTCACCATAGCCATCTACACCAAAAACAGAGATGAAATAAATTTTTAAGAAGCTTTTTAATATAAATTGCAGCCCGAAAAATAACGTTAAATATTGCAGTGCTGGATATATACGACTATCACGATAAAGCTCACGACTTTTATCGCGGTCATGGCCTTGCAGCGCTGCAATATCCGCAGCGAAATATAACATGAGTGGTTTTTTTATGAAAATTGTACAGATGACGATAATACCGAGTACGATGTGATAATATGCATCATTCCACAACATTCGTTCAGCTGAACCAGATAATAAATCTACCGTTGTATTAGAAATGAGTGTAATTAAAATAAAGAACCCTGTCACGTTAAACTGTTTTTCTTTTTTAAAGGTATACAGTGTATAAATAATCCCCGGAACAGAGGAAAGTAACATCGCGTAATAAGGATCGATATAAGGTTTTGCAAATTTCCAAATGAGGAATGGGATTACGAGATAAAAGACAAGATCTAATATAGCTTTTTTATTTTGATTCATACAAAGCCTCCTTAAGTCATACATATATTTTATAATATAATTTCTGAAAATTGTATAAGGTTTAATGGGAAAAGAAAAAATATATCAATTTTCGAGGGGTTAGTAGATTGAAAAAAATTGCCCCTAGCGTAGTAAGTTTTTTTAGTATATAATAAAGGAAACGCTTTCATTTTTAATTTGTTCACAAAATGGACGGAAAATCACATATTTACTATCGATATGTTGCTTTATAATGAAACTAATTAAATATACATGCATACAATATTGTGAAATAAATAACATAAATAATCTATATAAATGTAAACGTTATCAAAAGAGAGAGGTGGAGACAATGAGTAAATTTTTCTTCAATCATAATCCAGCAACAGTAGAGGATGGAAGGCTTGTTAAATATGCTGAAATTATTTATGGAGAAGGTGGCCGTTCTGTATTAGAAAATTTAATGGTGAAGGCATCTATCAGATTGCGTGATCGTTATCCGAATAAATCTGACGAGCAGATCTCGAACCTAGTAAATAAAGGCATCCATGATATGTTTCAAAAATATGTGAGCGAGTAAGAGTGGCCAATGGCTGCTCTTATTTTTTTGTATAAGGATTGTAACTCTAGCTGAAAATAAACATGTATTCTGAAAAACGTAAAAAGGAGTGGGAAAGATGAGCAATGGAATTGGACGTTCGAAAGAAAACCTTCCAACTGATGCAAATCATGTGAGCGCGAAGGATCGTGCGTATCAAAAACGCATGGCAAAGCAAAAACAACAAGAGCGTAATGAGGATAGAGAATAACTCGAAATAAAGCTCCTTCTAAAGCAGAAGGAGCTTTATTTTGATAGAAAATGATTCGCGGTAACATAAAAGAGTCCACCGTTAATAATTTGCACTGTAATACGTGGTTCATACTGTTCTTGCAGAGCTTGTTTTTCAATTTCATAGCTCTCAGGAAGTTCGTCACTTTCTTCATAAAAACGGTTTAAAAGGTCTAAATCATGATTCCAACGCACTCTTGCTTCTTTTGCCCACGTATGGTCATCTTCTGCAATTATATTTTTTAAAGCGTCTTCTATGCGTTGTAAACCACTTTGAGGTTTAATGATGGGCGAGAGCGTAAAACAAAAATCAGGTATTTTTGGTGTAAGTTTAATGTTTGTTAATGTTTCATGAAAGTTTGCCATCATTGTTCCAGAAATGAGATGAATACCAATCGAGTGAAGGATGTCTTTTTTTCGATCACATTGATAGGAAACCTTTATATTAATACCGAGCCAAGGGTGGAGCGGTGTATGTGTTGCCCCATTATGTCTTACATCCTCATATAAACGTATGTATGAGCCTAATTCTTTTGTCGTTTGGAAAATTTGATGTAGACGTGGTGAACCGTAGTGAATAAGCTCACCATCATTTTCTTCATTTTCTGGATTTGTAATAAGAGTAAGGCGCATCGGATTCGGTACGCCTCCTGTTTTCTCAAGATAGTGCCAATAAAAAGGGCGATTCATTAATAATTTATCCATCTCAATTGTTAACTGTACATCTAATAAATGAGGAGAACGTTCTAAAATTTCACAGTTATTCGCCTCAAAGAAATTGTATAAGTAATTATGAATTTCATGTTGCTGCATAGCCTTGCACCTCAGCTTCATTTCGTTTCGCAAAGTCGATAATAGATGTTAAGTTTTCCATCTTAATTCTAATTTCACCTTCGCTTTTTGATTGCGCGAAAATTTCTTGAATGTGCGCGTCGATGTTTTTCATATTAATTCTCGTTAAAATTTCATCGAGTTCACCAATAACACGCTCGAATAAGTTGATTTTTTCATATAACAGTTTCAGAATATGTTCTTCAACAGTATGCTTTGTAGCTAAGTTATAAATATGAACATCATTTTTTTGACCGAGACGGTGAATACGTCCGATTCTTTGCTCAAGACGCATTGGATTCCATGGCAAATCATAATTGATCATATGGCTACAAAACTGTAAGTTAATCCCTTCACCACCAGCTTCAGTTGCAATTAATACTTGTGCGTGGTTTTGGAAAAGCTCCTTCATCCAATCTTTCTTCCCGCGTTTAAACCCGCCGCGGAATGGAACGGAAGAAATACCGTGTTGTTGTAAAAACCATTGTAAGTACATTTGTGACGCTCGATATTCTGTGAAGATAACGACTTTATCGTCAATTTCTTTTATAAGCTCAAGAGCTTTATTTGCTTTTGAGTTGAAAGGAATATGATTAATTTTGTCCATTAGCACATCGATATGTGGATCTTTTATATAATGTTCGTTTTCTTTCTGTCTTTTTTCTACATGCTTTTTCAATGAATAGTAAACAGCCTCACGACTACTACACGCTTCCCGTTTTAAAGTTAACGATGAGAAAGCAGATGTGAAGGCGTCTTGTCCTCGCCAATTTTCGATATCATTATATAGAGCTTGTTCTTGTTCATTAAACTCAACAAAAATTGTACGTACATGTCTCTTCGGCCAATCGATACCGGTATTATGTCGTCTATTTCGCACCATTACTTTATTAATGAGAGCTTTTAAGTCTTCATCTGATTCGGCTGAGCGATTTTTGGAAGCGTAATATTCTTCAAAGTTGGATTGATTGCCTAAATGTCCTGGTTTTAATAAAGAAACAAGGTTAAAAATTTCATCAATCTTATTTTGAACAGGAGTAGCGGTTAGTAATAAACAAAACTTCTTTTTTAATCGTTGTGCAAATTCATAGTTTTTTGTTTTATTATTTTTCAGTTTATGTGCTTCATCGATAATAATAAGGTCATATTCCAAGTTCAACACGATATCGCGATGTGGTGAACGTTTCGCAGTATCAATTGATGATACGATTACGTCAGCTTGTTCCCATGAGTAGCTTTTCTTTTGTGCTACAGCGGGAATGAAAAACTTTGTATTCAGTTCGTATGCCCATTGTGATACGAGAGAAGCTGGGACAAGTATAAGTACCTTTTTCACAAGCCCGCGGACCATGTATTCTTTCAAAATAAGTCCAGCTTCGATTGTTTTTCCAAGGCCTACTTCATCTGCTAGAATCGCTTTACCGTTCATTTGTTCAATCACATTTTGAGCGACTTCTAATTGATGCGGAAGCGGTGTGAAATGGGATAAATGTTTCGGTGCTTGTAGTCCATCAAAAGTAGGAACAAGTAACGATTTTTCTGTTTCATAAGCTAAGTGATATAAATCCCAGTTTGTCCAAGGACCATCTTCGTCAATTCTATTTAAAAAATTGTTTTGCCATGTCCGATCTACGGAAATATCGACATTCATTACAACTCTCCCACCTTTTATAAACTAAAGTAATTATTTTTTAATGTATGATGATTTTCCTTAAAAGAAGGCATAATTATCGTTATTAAAGGCTATATGATAGACAATAATAAAGTATTAAATCTCAAAAGCTGTATTTATTGTGTTTTAGCATAAAAAATTCTAAATTATTTTTTATGCTAGAATATTGATGAAATATAGCGAATGATGTTAGGATAATGGTGTGAAATGTGTGGAATCTTTCGTATTTTATCCAAGAAAGTGATTTTTTATTTACGCTTTCATAAAAAAATATAATGAGATTCCGTATATCCTATCTTTTCAGAATGAAAATGTTTAGAAAAGGGAAGCAACTTTTATTGATTTGTCAAAGCATAAGGGGGAGAGAGCATGATTACATTACAACGTACACCGTTATTTGATGTATACGCGAAGTATGGTGGAAAAACAATCGACTTCGGTGGTTGGGAATTACCAGTTCAATTTTCAAGCATTAAAGAAGAACACGAAGCTGTACGTACAGCTGCAGGTTTGTTCGATGTGTCTCATATGGGAGAAGTTGAAGTAAAAGGTGTAGATAGTTTAGCATTTTTACAACGTGTTGTTACAAATGACGTATCTACCTTAAAGGTAGGGGGCGCACAATATACAGCTATGTGCTACGAAAATGGTGGTACAGTAGATGATTTATTAATCTACAAACGTGGTGAAGAAGACTATTTATTAGTAATCAATGCATCAAATATCGAGAAAGATTACGAATGGTTAGCAAGTCATGTAATTGGCGATGCGACAGTAGTCAATGTTTCTAGTGAAGTTGCACAGCTTGCAATTCAAGGACCAAAAGCAGAAGGCATTTTACAAAAAGTTGTGTCAGAAGATTTGAAAGAAATTAAGTTCTTTAAATTTAAAAACGATATTCTTGTAGATGGAATTCCAGCACTTGTATCTCGTACAGGTTACACAGGTGAAGATGGATTCGAAATTTACTGTAAGAGTGAAGATGCTGCAAAACTTTGGGAGAAACTTCTTGAAGTTGGAGCAGAAGAGGGCTTAAAAGCATGTGGTTTAGGTGCTCGTGATACACTTCGATTCGAAGCAACATTACCACTTTATGGACAAGAATTATCAAAAGATATTACACCGATTGAGGCTGGAATTGGCTTTGCGGTAAAAACAAATAAAGAAGCAGACTTCTTTGGAAAAGCAACGTTAAAAGAGCAAAAAGAAAACGGTGCGCCTCGTAAATTAGTCGGCATCGAAGTAATCGAACGTGGAATTCCTCGTACGCACTACCCTGTATTTATTGGTGAAGAAAAAATTGGGGAAGTAACGAGTGGTACACAATCTCCAACGTTAAAGAAAAGCATTGGTTTAGCACTAATTGATGTAAAATACGCAGCAGTTGATACAGAAGTAGAAATTGAAATTCGTAATAAACGCGTCAAAGCAGTAGTTGTTCCAACACCATTTTACAAACGTTCAAAGTAACGGGGAGAGGGGTAGATTTCATGTTGCATCGTTATCTTCCAATGACAGAAGAAGACAAAAAAGAAATGTTACAAACGATCGGCGTTCAAACGATCGATGAATTATTCTCTGATATTCCAGAGAGTGTTCGTTTTAAAGGGGATTTAAAAATTAAAGAAGCAAAATCAGAGCCAGAGCTTTTAAAAGAGCTATCTCAAATGGCTAGTAAAAATGCTAACTTAAAAGAATACGCTTCTTTCTTAGGAGCAGGCGTATACGATCATTATGCTCCAGTAATTGTAGATCATGTTATTTCTCGCTCAGAATTTTATACAGCTTACACACCATACCAACCGGAAATTTCACAAGGGGAATTACAAGCAATCTTTGAATTCCAAACAATGATTTGTGAATTAACAGGAATGGATGTAGCAAACTCTTCTATGTATGACGGGGGTACAGCTTTAGCTGAAGCGGCAATGTTAGCAGCTGGTCATACTCGCAAAAAGAAAATTCTTGTATCTAGCGCGGTTCATCCAGAATCAAGAGCAGTACTTGAAACGTATGCAAAAGGACAAAATCTTGAAGTTGTTGAAATTAATCATAAAGATGGTGTAACAGATTTAGACGTATTACAAAGTGAAGTAGATGATACAGTTGCTTGTGTAATCGTTCAATATCCAAACTTCTTCGGACAAGTTGAAAAATTAGCTGATATTGAAAAAATCGTTCATCAACAAAAATCATTATTTATCGTTTCTTCAAATCCATTATCATTAGGCGCATTAACACCACCAGGGAAATTTGGTGCTGATATTGTAATCGGTGATGCACAACCATTCGGTATTCCAACGCAGTTTGGTGGACCGCACTGTGGTTACTTTGCAACAACGAAAGCATTTATGCGTAAAATTCCAGGACGTCTTGTTGGACAAACTGTAGACTCAGATGGTAAACGTGGATTTGTATTAACGTTACAAGCACGTGAACAGCATATTCGTCGTGATAAAGCGACATCTAACATTTGTTCAAACCAAGCGTTAAATGCATTAGCAGCTTCTGTTGCAATGACGGCACTTGGCAAACAAGGTGTGAAAGAAATGGCACGTCAAAACATTTCTAAAGCACAATATGCAAAACGTCAATTTGAAGCGAAAGGCTTCACAGTAACATTTGCTGGACCATTCTTCAATGAGTTTGTTGTAGATTGCAAACGTCCAGTGAAAGAAGTAAACGATGTATTATTACAAAAGAATATTATCGGTGGTTACGATCTAGGCCGTGATTATAAAGAGCATGAAAACCATATGCTTGTAGCAGTAACTGAGCTTCGTACAAAAGAGGAAATTGACACACTTGTAAACGAAATGGGGGCTATCCAATGAAGAACCAAGACCAAGCACTTATCTTTGAAGTGAGTAAAGAAGGACGCATAGGATATAGCTTACCCAAATTAGATGTAGAAGAAGTGAAACTAGAAGATGTGTTTGAGAGCGATTATATTCGAGTAGAAGATGCAGAGCTACCAGAAGTATCTGAACTTGATATTATGCGCCACTATACAGCACTTTCAAACCGTAACCACGGTGTGGATTCTGGATTCTATCCACTTGGATCTTGTACGATGAAATATAATCCGAAAATTAATGAGAGTGTAGCTCGTTTCGCAGGATTTGCAAATATTCATCCGTTGCAAGATGAAAAGACAGTACAAGGTGCAATGGAATTAATGTACGACTTACAAGAGCATTTAATTGAAATTACAGGTATGGATACTGTTACTTTACAACCAGCAGCTGGTGCACACGGAGAATGGACAGGTTTAATGTTAATTCGTGCATACCATGAAGCGAATGGTGACTTTAACCGTACGAAAGTAATTGTGCCTGACTCTGCTCACGGAACGAACCCAGCATCTGCAACTGTAGCTGGTTTTGAAACAATTACAGTAAAATCAAATGAAAATGGCCTTGTTGACTTAGAAGACTTAAAACGTGTTGTAAACGAAGAAACAGCAGCACTTATGTTAACAAATCCTAATACATTAGGGCTATTCGAAGAAAATATTTTAGAAATGGCAGAAATCGTCCATAATGCAGGCGGTAAATTATACTATGATGGTGCAAACTTAAATGCGGTATTAAGCCAAGCACGCCCAGGAGATATGGGATTTGACGTTGTGCATTTAAACCTTCATAAAACATTTACAGGTCCTCACGGCGGTGGTGGCCCAGGTTCTGGTCCAGTAGGTGTGAAAGCTGATTTAATTCCGTACTTACCAAAACCGATTTTAGAGAAAACGGAAAATGGTTATCACTTCAACTACGACCGTCCAGAAGCAATTGGTCGTGTGAAACCATTCTATGGTAACTTCGGAATTAACGTTCGTGCATACACGTATATTCGCTCTATGGGTCCAGATGGCTTGCGTGCAGTAACGGAGTATGCTGTATTAAATGCGAACTATATGATGAGAAGATTAGCGCCATTCTACGATCTTCCATTCGATAGACATTGTAAGCATGAATTTGTATTATCAGGTCGTCGTCAAAAGAAACTTGGTGTACGTACATTAGATATTGCAAAACGTCTGCTTGATTTCGGTTACCATCCACCAACAATTTACTTCCCATTAAATGTGGAAGAATGTATTATGATTGAGCCGACAGAAACAGAATCAAAAGAAACATTAGATGGTTTCATTGATAAGATGATTCAAATCGCTAAAGAAGTAGAAGAAAATCCAGAAGTTGTACAAGAAGCACCGCATACGACAGTCATTAAACGTTTAGACGAAACGATGGCTGCACGTAAACCAGTTTTACGTTATGCGAAGCCAGCTCCTGTACAAGTTTGATTAAAATAACAAAGGAAGAACTCGCTGAGGCGGGTTCTTTTTTTGTATGGAGAATTTGTCCCGCATTAACGGACAGTAAACTCTCAACTCAAAACAGGTGGGAGATAAACTGTCCGTAAATACCCGATTGGTTCAACTAATAATCAGTGGGAATGAACAAAAATCCCCGCTGATTAAAGTTTCACTTTATGCAGAAATAGTGAAGAAAATGTTAAAAAAATATGTTTTTTGTTTCCTAATGGTGTAAAGGTGTAGTTTTATAGGTAGTTTTGTTGAAAAAGTCGGTTTGATAAAAGTATTTATTTTTGTTAGAATTTTATTGAAATTAAGAAGATGTGATGAGGCAAAGATTACTCATTTTTATGTATATGTGAAAAAACGAACAAGACGGGGGTGAAATTTTGGGATATCGATGTTATAGAATGGTATACCATTTAGAAAATGGAGAAACAATTAAAGATGTAAAAGAATTTTGCTATCGAGACCAAGGAAAAGTGTTAGAAAGAGTAGCAAATCGTGTAATGGATAATAGAGAAGTGACGGCGATTGATAAACAAGGAACAATCATTTCAATAGCATGTGAGGACATTGTAAAGGTGGAACTTGATTACATAACAGAAAGTTAACCTTGAGTCATATCGAATTATTCGATAAAATAAACTGTTGAATGGTGAAGTGAGAAGAGAGGAGTTTATCATGGGTAGTACAAGACACTTTTATATGTTTATCTTAGCGTTTGTTCTTGTTGTGGCATTAACGATTTACTTAATTGTTGACAGCAGCTGGTACAATACAGTTCATCCGGCATTCCTTCTGTTTATGTATATAGGAATTGCAGTAGTAAGTTTCGGAATGAGAGACGAGATGTTAGATCGCTTTGAAAAGTGATACATATACGAAAGACCAACAGGAAAATGTTGGTCTTTTTTTCTTGCCAAAAATAGGATGCTGTGTATATACTGTATATATAAGGTATACACAGTATATACACACACTGGAGGAAAACATGAATATTATTATTTCGAATTCTTCCCAAGACCCTATTTATGTGCAAATAAGAAAACAATTAAGCCAGCTTATTTTAAATGGCGGTTTAAAGGGTGGAGATCAATTACCGTCTATTCGTAGCTTAGCGAAGGAATTGCAAATTAGTGTCATTACAACGAAGCGTGCATACGAGGAGCTTGAAAAAGAAGGATATATAGAAACTGTTGCTGGGAAGGGGACTTATGTTTCACGTAAAAATAATGAACTATTAAAAGAACAAAGGCTTCGCCTATTGGAAAGTAAAGCGGAAGAGATTGTGAATGAAAGTAAAGCGTTGCAGCTTTCACTTGAAGAATTACAGCAGATGATTGCGTTTTTATATAAGGGGGAATGAGAGAGATGTTAGAGTTAAAAAACGTTTGTAAAAGTTATGAAGGTTTCGCAGTGAAAAATATAAGTTTTACGTTACCACGCGGATATATTATGGGGTTTGTCGGACCGAATGGGGCCGGGAAAAGTACGACGATCAAAATGATTATGAATTTAATTAAAAAAGATAACGGAGATATAAAAATTTTTGGCAAGGACAATAAGAAAGCTGAAAAGGAAATAAAACAAAATATCGGCTTTGTATATGATGAAAATCATTATTACGAAGATTTAACGTGTGAACAAATGAAGCGTATTATTGCACCGTTATATAAAAAGTGGGACGAAGAGCAGTATCAATCGTATATGCATAGATTGCAAGTTCCAAAGTATAAAAAAATTAAAGAATTATCAAAAGGAATGAAAATGAAATTTGCGATTGCCATCGCACTTTCGCACCACGCAGAGTTTATTATTATGGACGAACCGACAGCAGGGTTAGATCCAGTTGTTCGAAGTGAATTACTTGATATGTTGCAAGAAATTGTAATGGAAGATGAAGTATCCGTATTATTCTCAACGCACATTACAACAGATTTAGAGCGCATTGCAGATTATGTTACGTTCATCAATGATGGAGAAATTATATTTACTGGTGAAAAAGAAGACTTAATGGAGAACTACGTAATCGTAAAAGGAAGTAATGATTTATTAGACCAAGAAGGAAAAGAACTATTTGTTGGATTACGAAAAAATAAATTTGGTTTCGAAGGTTTAGCGAAGGATAAACTAGGAATTATCGATTGGTTTGGAAATGAGGTTGTACTAGAAAAGCCTACATTAGATGACATTATCGTTTACACTGCGAAAGGGAGAGGTGCCTATGCGTCAGCTTGTATATAAAGATTTGTTCTTTTTTCGGGTAATGTGGTTAGTGAATTTTGTTATGCCTCTTTTGTTTTTTATGTTAGAGCCAAGTGGTGAATTTTTATTTCCGATGAGTTGTCTATTTATAACCCTCTCCTCCGTTATGACGTTAACCTTTATGGATGAAAGAAATAAAAGTGACATTATTATAAATAGTTTACCAGTAAGTCGGAAGGATATCATTATTGCTAGATATATTTCCTGTGCAATATTTATTGTCGGTGCCATGGTTTCAACTATGATAATTGTATTCCTTTTAAGAGGTATTGCTGTTATTGATGATATTGGTGTATACCATCCTAATTTTTATATTGAAATTCCATGGTATGTAGTGGTAAGTGGAGTGATTTATTCTGTAGTATTTGTGGCGACATTTTTTCCTAGTTATTATGGTACAAAATCAAAGGGCATGAGAAGTATAGTATCAGCCGCAGCAATGGGGATTGGTGTACTTCTTTGGATATTTATTAGTGATGGGCTGAATGAAACAACATCTTCATTCAGTGAGTGGATTATGAATCCAGTACATATTGGTGTATTTACAGTTGGAGGAATGATATTAGCTAGTGCCTATATCGCTTCTATGTTTCTTACAATTAAAATTTATAAAACGCGTGATTTATAGAGAGGGGAATTCATATGCAACAGTTGATTTTGAAGGAGTTTTTTTTACAGAAGAAGATGTTTCCTTTCTATTTTTTAATCCCTATTTTATCTATTTTTAAGAATTCCGTCGAACCAATGGGGATTGCAATAGGATTATTTATAACATGTAGTACGATTATATATATTTCTTTTTATTATGACGAGAAAAGTAAAGCGGAAAAAGTATTAGTGAGTTTACCTATAACGAGAAAAGAGATAATTATAGCTAAATATATTTCAAGCACATTATTTATTATGGCTGGTTTGAGTGTAACTTTTATAGTCGTAATATTAGGAAATATTTTATTGGACAGGGATATAGTCATGCCTGGATATGCAGTGTTTTCAGCGATAGTAGCAACTTTGATTTATTGTGTAGTAACGATACCGACTAATTACATTGGGGGATATAAAGTTATTACAGTCTTGAATTTGATTATGCTGTTTCCTTTAATGGGTATGATTGGTCTTATGTGCAATATTTTTGGTGATAAAACAATTATGTTAAAAGTACTTCACTCTCAAGAGGCTACACTAGCAATGGGTGTTCTTAGTATTGGAGTATTAGTGAGTATATTCATATCAATGTTCCTCTCAATGAAAATGTTTCAGCAGGCAGAGTTATAGAAGGGACATTTTCATATTAGGAGGTGCAATACATGATCAAGCAACTAATTTTAAAAGATTTCATTATTCAATGGAAATTTTTAATTTGGTACATACTGTATCCTGTTTTCTTTTATATGGCCTTAACAGATACGGAAAATTTATTCATCATTATGTCAGTAATTATTACAATTGGGGCAACAGTAAAAACGTTTGAAGCAGATAGTAAAAATAAGAGTGAAGTTATAGTAAATAGTTTACCAATATTGAGAAAACAAATTGTATTTGCAAAATATATAGTAGCAATTATTATTCTTTTTATAAGTGTAACGGTCGGTTGTTTTACGATGGGAATGAAGAATGGGGTTAACCTATTTGAATTTATTGAAACGACAATGGTTGCTAGTATTAGCTTTATTTTAGTGTATTTAAGCTTTGTTTTACCGATATCGTTTTGGTTGGCCTATAAAAAAACTATTTTTATTGCGATTTTTATACTAATAGCACCTATGGCCGTTTCTTCTATTTTCTTTGGAATCAACCTAGAACAAATTCAACTATATAACAGCTTGTTATTCATTAGTTCAATATGCATGTTCATAATATCTATCTTTGTTTCAGTAAAAATATATGAAAAAAGAGAATTTTAAAAGGTGCCTTAAAAAAGGCACCTTCTTCAATAACGACAATACGAGAGCAGTAGTTTATAAAAAGAAACGCTATTTGGTACATCTTTTGGAGTATGTAATATAAAGCTGAAAACGATAACGAGAATAAGAAAGAGGAAAAATAAAAATAGGATTTGCTTATGTATAGAATTTTGCATATTATTCACTCCTTTTTTAGGTAGTATGTCCAAAAGAAAGGAGTGTATGAAAAATTTTAGGAGGGGAGAATGATGAACAAAAGAAAATGGTTATATAGAATAGGGGTACTTTTCGTTTCAATCGGTCTCATATTAGCAAATTTTTATTCAGACATACCATCACCGTTTCCTAATTTGCATAAAGGAATTGGTATAAGTATTGTCATAGTTGGTCTTCTTTGTCTTATTGCATCTAACTTTTATAGAAAATCTGAATGAATACGAAAAAGGACAGTTACTCTTTTTCAGAAGTACTGTCCTTTTTAAATAACTTATTCCATAGCTTGGCGATACTCCATATAATGACGATTACAATGGAGGCAATAATTGACCAAGCAATAGATGCAATTTCAAGTGCCATGCTAGGAAGGAAGGTAAGAATGGATACTACTTTATGAAACAACCATTCTATTATATGAAAACTGATTTGCAATAGAATGACAATCCCGAGTGTAATCCATGCTAACAGTTGCTTCCCTTTTTCTTTCCACATGACATTCACCTCACGTTAGCTTAATAGTTTTAAGCCAACAGCGCCGCATAAAATGCAGCTTAAGAAAGCAAGACGACGCCAATCCGCTGATTCTCGGAAAATGAGAATGCCTAGAAGTGCACTTCCAGCAGTTCCGATTCCAGTCCAAATTGCGTAAGCAGTTCCCATCGGTAATGTGTTCATCGCAAGAGATAAGAAGAAGAAGCTTACGCCGAAGTTAGCGATTAAAATAACTTTTGGTGCCCAGCCTTTCTTTTCAGTGGCTACTTTCATAAAGAGTACACCAATAATTTCACAAATACCAGCTAGAATTAAAAATACCCAAGCCATTTTATGCAGCCTCCTTCGCTTCTTTTTCTTCTGTTACTCGTTTTAAACCAATTACTCCGAAGAAGATTAAACCGATTAATAAAACTTTTACGATAGAGAAAGGTTCTCCGAAAATGAAAATCTCAGTAAGAACGATTCCACCAGCTCCGATTCCTGTAAAGACTGCGTATACAGTGCCGACAGGTAAATCTTTATAAGCTCTAAATAATAAGACGAAACTAATTGTAATTAATAGAGCAACACCAGCCCATTCAAGTGGTGCCTCTGCTTTTTTTAGTCCAATCACCCAAAAGATTTCAATAATACCAGCGATGATTACATAAATCCATGCCATATGTCATTTCTCCTTCCTACCAGTCGTTAGGTAAAGGGCTTA
This sequence comes from Bacillus sp. FSL W8-0770, assembly GCF_038008705.1. NCBI lineage: Bacteria > Bacillati > Bacillota > Bacilli > Caryophanales > Bacillaceae > Bacillus > Bacillus sp. FSL W8-0770. The sequence goes on along the minus strand of NZ_JBBOZR010000001.1, from coordinate 4,018,710 downwards.
AAAACGACGCATTGCAAAGGGCAATCCGTCAGTTTGAAAGTCCGCGCCAAAATACTTTCCAAGAAGCGTCTAAACGTGTCTCAAAACGATTTAAACCTGCGTATAATAGTTCAACCATAAGACCGTCGAGTAAGCATAGAAAAGCCTCTAAGGCGTCTTTTACTTCAATGTTATGCAGCTCATCTTGTTCGCTTGCTCTTTTAAATACAGGGAATAAAAGTTTTCCGACGTTTTCAATGTGTACATTTGCTTTATTAATAATTTGTTCGCGAAATGCATCAGGCGGAAAATAAGAAGTTCGTAACCAAAACATTGATTCTTCACTTTCACCAAATCGTTTTGCGTAGCCCTTTAGTAATTGTAAGAGCAATTCTTCAGTAGACGAATTTGAAAATTTTTCGATATCGTCAGTGAAGCTTTGTAAATCTTTTTGAAGAGCGGATTCTAAGCATATGAAATATAGCTCTTCTTTTCCTTTAAAGTGTGCGTAAATCGATGGCTTTTTAATCCCAACTTCTTGAGCAATATTTGCCAATGAAGTTCCTTCATAGCCGTAGCGTGCGAAATGAGAAAGTGCTACAGCTTTAATGCGGTTTGCTGTCATTTTTATCCCCTACCTACCGTTCGTTAGGTTCATTATATGAGATGGAACATATAAAGTCAATAGGTGAAGAGCTGAAAAAGAGCGTTATAGGTAACGCTCTTTTTAGACAGTCTCTCGCTCAATTAAATGGAATGAAAGTTCTTTTGCACTGCCGACAATTTGCTCGCTTTGAATCTGCTTATGAAATAAAGAAAAAGCATGTGAGCCCATTGCGAGACCGGGATGTTCAATTGTGGAAATTTCTAATGCCTTTGAAATTTCATGATTATCAAATCCAAGGATAGCAAGGTCTTCAGGTACTCGAATACCATGTTTTCGAGCCTCTGTTAATAAACCAGCTGCAACTTGATCGTTCGCTGTGAAAATAGCAGTTGGACGATTTGTCATATTTAAAATACGATGGAGTATTTGGGCTCCGTCCTGCATTGTATAGCATTGGTGGAAAATCCATTCAGGATGCAACGTTTTCCCTTCGTTACGAAGTGTATCGGCGAACGCTTTTTCTCGCTCCATGGAATTTACACTTGTTTTTCTTGCTAAACAAATTCCGATTTTTTCATGGCCTCTACTTAGTAAATAGGCAGTACCGAGACGGAAACCTTCATAATGATCTACGTAGATGGATGAAATGAGGGGATGCTTCATTTTTTCACATGAAATAATAGGGGCAAATTTTGCAAAAGGTTCGATTTGTTCCCAAGAGCTCGTTCGGGAGCAAATAATCATCCCATCAAATTGTTTCATTTTCATCATTTCAAGAACACGAATTTCTTCAATGCTATCGTAGTTCGTTTGACATAAATTAATGTGATAGCCAGCAGCTAACGCTTCGTTTCCGATTCCTTCAATAATCGTACTGAAGTAGGGGAGGTTAATGAAAGGAAGCATAACGCCAATTGTATATGTTTTCCCTCTTATTAAATGGACAGCATTTATATTTTTTGCGTAGTTTAATTCTTCAACAGCATCTAGAACACGCTTACGCTTTTCTTCTTTTACGTAAGGGTGATTATTCAGGACACGAGAAACAGTTGATATCGATACACCAGCAGTTTTAGCAATTTGTTTTATATTGGCCATATGTATCACCTCTTTCCCTTATTATAAAGGGAAAATAATAAGAAAGAAAAAATCTTGACCTGAAAAGCTTTTCACAAACTATGGTATTAATAAGGCTTCTTTTTATTCGCGTAACCTTTTCACTTGGGCGTAAGAATGATAGGGGTCTTTTTTGTTTGCAAAAAGTGTTGTCAAAATGTGTGAGAATAACGTGGAAAGTTTTCAAAGGTGGAGTTTGGTGACAAAGCGAATATGAAGAGAATATCAACGCTTCGTTCGTTAAGAGAGCGGTATGAAAGGGCGGAAACAAATTGAAAAAAAGAATCATTTGTTTCGTGTTTTCTAGTTTCATGCTTAGTTCGTGTTCGTTTCAGCAAACGATGCAAGAAGAAAAACACTTTGTGGGAACAACAGGAGGAGCTATGGATCGTGTTACGGATCCTATTCCGCTAAAGGAACTTCCAAAATATTTTCCGGTGAAGTTTAAAGTTCCAACGTTTTTACCGTACGACATTACAAGTGATGTGAAGGAGTCAGGTAGAAATGAGTATATTGAGTTAAATGTTGCGAACTTTCCTTATAGTTTTCCGGATCTTGTGGAAGAGAAGCGATTTCAAGAACAAATGAAACTGAATAATGGAACGTCTGCTTATTTTAAAAAGAAAGATGATTATGAACGTGGTGACGAATTTGCTACGCTTATATGGAAAGAGAAAGGAATTGAATATCAACTGCTGTATCGGAATGTAGAAGAGAACGATGAAAAGGTAATCAAGCAGAATTTATTATACATTGCGAATAAGATGAAATGAAAAAACTAGCTGATTTATTCAGCTAGTTTTTTGTATGTTATTATTTCTTTTTAATTTTGCCTGTCCAAGATTTAAATCCACCTTGTAATTGGTAGAAATCTTTGTAGCCTTGTTTTTTTAAGTATTGCGCTGCACGACCTGTACGGAATCCGCTTTGGCAATATAAGTAAACAGGTTGATCTTGACGAAGTTCTTTATGACGAAGGCGAATTTGTGATAACGGAATGTTACGTGCACCTAAAATATGCCCTGCGTTATATTCGTCTGCTTCACGAATATCGATAAGCTGTGCTTTACGGTAGCCAGCGCGAAATTCTTCTTCTGTAAGAGTTTTAATTAATTTTTTCTGATAGAAGTACATCCATACAGTGTAGCCGATAAATGCTACGATTACGGCTAATAAAATAATCCAAGTTGTTGACACGATTCTATCGCTCCCTTTTTTCTTATCCTACTTTCAATATTATAATGCCCTTATGTATTTATGCAACAGATTCATTTGCATATAAGAAGAAATTTCGTATTCTTTCACAAATTTTGTCGAATTTGGTAGACTAGAGAATGTGAAAAATAATTGGTTATATGAGGTGCAGGATGGGAAAAGAAAAATGGTGTTATATTAACTCTGGTCAATGTTCACCGGCATTTAATATGGCGTTAGATGAATGTTTATTAAATTGGCAAAGTGAAAAGAAAATGCCACCAACAATTCGTTTTTATGAATGGGAAGTACCAACATTAACAGTTGGGTATTTTCAACGTGTTGAAAAAGATATTAATATGGATGTAGTTAACGAAAAGAAATATGGATTCGTTCGTCGTCAAACAGGCGGCAGGGGTGTACTACATGACAAAGAGTTAACGTATAGTGTTATTGTGTCTGAAGATCATCCGAATATGCCGAAAACAGTTACAGAAGCGTATCGTGTTATTTCGCAAGGTTTATTAGATGGTTTTAAGGCATTAGGGTTAGAAGCATATTATGCAGTTCCAAAAACAGAAGCAGATCGTGAAAATTTAAAAAATCCACGTTCAGGCGTATGTTTTGATGCACCATCTTGGTATGAAATTGTAGTGGAAGGACGAAAAATTGCTGGTAGTGCTCAAACACGTCAAAAAGGTGTTATTTTACAGCATGGATCGATTCCATTAGAAATTGATTTAGATGAACTATATGATCTATTTTTATTCCCAAATGAACGTGTGAAGGAACGTATGAAGAGTATGTTCTCTTCTAAAGCAGTAGCAATTAATGAATTAACAGACCGTACATTTACGATAGAACAGTTAATTAAAGCGTTTGAAGTTGGCTTTGAAAAAGGATTGGATGTAGAACTTGTTCCATATGAATTAACAGAAGAACAGTTACATGAAGTTCAAACGTTAGCGAAAGAAAAGTATGAAAGTAATGAGTGGAATTATAAAAAATAAGAGGTGGCGATAGCCACCTCTTATTTTTTTATAGTAAATTAAGTACTTTTTCTACTTTGATTCCTTTATCTTGTAAAGAACGAAGGCGACTTACAACGTCCATAATTTCTTTGTCAAATGTAACGCTGATACCTTGGCTTTGTAGTTCTTCTTTTAAGCTTTCAATAGAATCATCTATGTCGATGCCAAGCTCGTAATCTTGACAAACTTCAATTGTCTTTTTCACGAGTTTAACATAATTTTCTTGTAGTTTTGAATTTGTTTCAGTCAAAGCAGGCTGCTTCGGTTTTGCAGGAGCAACCGGTGCTGTCTCTTGCTTTGTAACTGGAGTAGGGACCGCTTTTTTCACAGGCGCTGGAGTAACTAGTTCTACAGCTGCTTCTACGCTTACTGGCTTCGGTGTCGGTACCGGAGTAGGCTTAGGTGCCATAGCAGGTGTTTCCACACGCGTAACAGGCTTAGGAGCAGGCGTAATTGCTTTTGGAGCTTCTACAACTACTTCTTTTTTCGGTGCTGCTTCTACCTGTGTTTCTTCTTGCTCGGCAGCTTCTTTATTTTCTTTACTCCACATAACGCGTTCAATTTCTAGAGAAACATTGTTTTTGTTCATCGCTGTTAATGTAACTTTACCAACTTCAGCGTTTCCAGTGAAATCAACAATTTTATAAATAACACTCTTGTTCCAATCCACGTTTCCGCTCAAAAATAATTCTTCGTTACATTTCGGCGTTAAGCCCTCGATTTTAATTTCTGCGTTTACACCGTTTTCACTATATACCATAATTAGCGAAGCATTTACATCTTCGTCTGCTAACATTAGTTCACGTACCATTTTGCCGGTGCGTACTTGCGTTTTCTTCTTAACTGACATCTAATTTCTCCTCTCAAAAATTCAGTAATAATAAAAAAATCGTATAACGAAAAATAATTGCTCACGAAGATTTATGATACCGATAATAAAAGCATCACGTCAACAATTAACTTTAATTATTTTGCATTTTTCTTATTTTCTTTATGAAATTTTTCAATTTGTAAAATTAGACAGAAGAAAAAACAGCCTTTTGAAGGGCTGTTAAAAATTTGATTTTTTATATAGTAATTTATATAAAACGTAAAATAGGATAGCGATTAAAGCATTTTGCCAAAAGGTTAGATGATAAATGAGATAAGGTTGCTTTTGGAAATAAATATTTAAGAATACAGCGGAACAAAATGGAGTAGCAAATGCGAATCCAAATAGAATTCTTCTTTTCCAATTCATTTTCTGATCAAAGGAGTAACGCTTTAATAAATATAAAATAAATAGTATACCTAGTATAATTATTGAAACAGACAAAGTAGTTCCAAGGATGCTAAAAGGCGGACTTGATAATGTATTATTTTTTTCAAAGAGAAACATAAAAAATGAAATAATTGCATTTATGCCAAACTGTATAGCAAGAAGTAAGCTAACAGAAAATCCAATTAAAGAAGTTTTTTCTAACTTTGTTTGGGTTGGTAAAGCTGATATAAGTTCATCACAATAAGATTTTAAGTCATCACCAAAAATGTCATAAGCATTTTTATTTTCTACTTGTGCTTCGATAAGATGATCTAATATTTCTAACAAAAGTTCTTCCACTTGATGTTCGGGTACATTAGATAACCGAAGATATACTAACATATCACCATAAGCAATTTCGTTTTCGGAAGTTAGAAGCTCACGTTTTTTATTATTCAATTCAATCATGTCTTGTGCATTCATCCCTATCACTCCCCCTGTAATAAGTTATTTACCGTAGTAGAAACCATTCCCCAGCTTTTTTTAAATTCTTCAAGTTGTTCTAGCCCTTTATCGGTTACGTGATAATATTTTCGCTTTGGACCGAGTGAGGAAGCTTTTAATGTTCCTTCAATCAATTTTTCTTTTTGCATACGTAACAATAATGGATATATGCTTCCTTCGCTTACAAATGTAAATCCGTGTTTATTTAATTTTGTACTCAGTTCATATCCGTACACTTCTTCTTGTGAAATGATGTATAGGATGCAACCTTCTAGTACACCTTTTAACATTTGGCTGTGCATGATTTCACCACCTTTTATTCAGGTAACTTGCGTTGCAAGGTAGCTGGTATCCAAATTATAACATTCAGTAACTTACAATGCAAGTTACTGGGGTGGAAAACTTTAATGTCCCCCATACTAACGAGAGGGCGAAAAGCATATGAGACCATTTATGCCAAAGCTCGTTTACTTTGAACGAAAGGCACTTGAATATCCACTTGGTTTTATAGTTGCGCCAATTTAAATGCATGAAGAATGGGAAGAAGGATACCGTAAACTATTTGAGCGACAAAGATATGACGATACCAAATTTAACGTTTGAATTGATTCAGCATTGTTTTCCGAAACCATCGGAAAATATGTATATAAAAAAGATGATGCAGCAGTATTAAAAGAAACGATAAGAGGTTATAGAAATGAGTTTTTTCTTAATGCAGAAATACAATATTTTACTTAAGGGGAGTCTGTATGCAAATACAGATTCTTTTTTGTTTTATATATTTAGGCTCGTTTTCAACTTGTCACGTTATTCTTTCTGGTGTATCATTTTATTGATTGCTTCGTACGGAATAAGCAAAATGAACTTGGATGGAGGAAACCGATGCCTACCCCTAGTATGGAAGATTATATTGAACAAATTTATTTGTTGATTGATGAAAAGGGTTACGCCCGCGTATCTGATATTGCTGAAGCGCTTAGTGTACATCCATCCTCTGTAACAAAAATGGTGCAAAAATTAGACAAAGATGAATATCTAATTTATGAAAAATATAGAGGGCTTGTATTAACAACAAAAGGTAAAAAAATCGGAGAACGTCTCGTATATCGTCATGACTTGCTAGAGCAATTTATGCGTATTATCGGTGTGGATGAAAGTAAAATTTACAATGATGTAGAAGGAATTGAACATCATTTAAGTTGGGAAGCAATTGATCGCATTGGTGATTTAGTGGAATACTTTGAACAAGATGCAGTCCGAGTGGAAACACTTCGTGGTGTTCAAAGAGCAAATGAAGAGAAAAGTAATTAAGGGGAACGTATGGCGTTTCCTTTTTTATTTCAATTCGAAAAGGATGGGAGAATTATGAAAGCAATTATTTTTGATTTTGATGGATTAATTGTGGACACAGAAACGATATGGTTTCACTCTTTCAGAGATGCTGTTCGTGAATACGGCGGGGAACTACCTTTAGAGGAATTTGCGAAATGCATTGGAACAACAGATGAGGTACTTTATACATATTTAAATGATCAATTAAAAGAGAAGTTTAACAAAAGTGCATTAAAAGAAAAAGTGGCAACTTTACATAAAGAGAAAATGAGAATACCAGAAGCTCGTGACGGGGTAAAAGAATATTTAGAAGAAGCGAAAGAAATGGGATTAAAAATCGCACTAGCTTCTAGTTCTTCTAGAGAATGGGTTATTCATTTTTTAGAAGAGCTACAAATTCGAGAATATTTTGAAGTAATTAAAACGAGAGAAGATGTTGAGAAGGTAAAACCAGATCCAGCTCTTTATCGAGTTGCAATAGAAGAATTAGGAATTAAGCCGTCTGAAGCTGTTGTATTTGAAGATTCATTAAATGGATTGAGAGCAGCAGTTGCAGCGGGATTAACGTGCGTTGTTGTACCTAATGATGTGACACGGAATTTACCATTTGAAAATCATCATCTTCGAATTGAAAGTATGAGAGAGAAAAGTTTAAAAGAAGTGCTTCAAAGTATAAAAAAAGACCGTATTTCCTAAAAGGAAGCACGGTCTTTCTTTTTGCTTTTTTTGCCTTCAATGACAGTTAAATGAGACTGTTTTCTTTTTCGTTTCAAAGTGGAAGAATTCCCTTTTTTACTTTTGTCATTAGAAGTATTTGACTTAAAGAAAGAATTGCCTAGGGGTGCTACATTTTGTTTCCCATGTTTGCGGTTCGATTGTTTTGCCGCACGCTTATATGAGCTTTGTGAATTTGCAGAACCACTGGAATTTGTAAACATCTTGTATAGCAAGTAAAAGATACCAACAACAAGTAACATGTACCCGATATTTCTTAATACACCCATGGGATTTGTAATAACAGATGAAACAAGGCCGAATATTGCCAATCCGATAATAAGCACAAATATAGCGAAAGTAAACGAACGACCGTTCATAAGGGACACCTCCTAAAAACGTATATTAAAATTAGTATATTAACGATGAGGAAAGGAGTTGAACACCATTTTTAAATAATTATTGTTTGTTCTCTAAACGTAATAATTCTTCAAACGATGCAATTGCTACTTCCACTTGATCATCTGTTGGTTCTTTCGTTGTTAATAGTTGTAGCCATAATCCAGGATATCCAAGTACGCGTAATACGGGAATATCTCGTAATCGATTTGTAAATTGTAGTACTTCAAAAGAAATACCAAGTACAACTGGAATTAATAAAATTCGGTTTATAACTCGTGCCCAAAGAGGATCTGTAGGGACTAGGAAATAAACGAACATTCCAATAATGACTGTAAATATAATAAAGCTACTGCCACATCTATAATGGAGACGAGTTTGCTTTTGAACGTTTTCTACAGTCAGAGGAAGGTTATTCTCGTAAGCATTGATTACCTTATGCTCTGCACCGTGATACTGAAATACCCGCTTAATAAGTGGGGTTAAAGAAATAAAGTATATATAGCTCAATAATAGCATGAGCTTAATGACACTTTCGACAATAATTTGCCCAGTATGAGACGGGAAAATCGGTCTTGTTAATTCAGCTAATAGTGCAGGAACTGCTGTGAAAATGACTTTACCGAATATAAAAGATAAAACGCCAACAGCTGCAACTCCTAATACCATCGTTAATTTTGATTGTTCTTCTTTTTTATTTGCAATTTGTTCATCATCTTCTGGGTGGACGTCAAATCGTTCTGAAGCGAAGTTTAAATGCTTTGCTCCATTCGCACTTGCATCCACAATAGCGGCAATCCCTCGTAAAAATGGAATTTTTTTTAGGGTAGATAGTACTTTATTACGAACGCGTGGTAATCGATAAAATTCAATCGATTTATCTTTACGACGAACCGCTGTAACAGTATATTCTCTACCGCCAAACATAACTCCTTCTATGACCGCTTGCCCGCCATATATTTGTTTTGACTCTTCTGCCATGTTAACACCAACCTGTATTTGTTTCTCTCTTATGTAGAAAAAGAGGCAATTGTCATACTGGGTTCTGTCGTTTTGAAATAAGACAATCACCGAGTTTCCTTTATTTTATCGGCAAATACAAGTAGATGACAAGGGAAAATGTTATGAGAGTCGGACATTTCTTATTCTTTTTATAGACAAATTTCGCAGGATTTAAACATGCTTCAAAATAGTTTCGGGCATACTATTGAGCGGAGGTGTCGATGTGAGTCAAGAACAATTAGGAACAAGGAATTTTGTGCAGATTGGTTTGTTTGGTGGAATCTTTTGGGGCGGGATATGGTATTTCCTTCATATATTTTCATTCACGGAGGCGGGCCCGAATTATTTCCTTTTACCATTTGCGTTTGGAAGTTGGAAAGAGGGTGTATGGGGCAATGTGTTCGGAATAGTGTGTATGGGACTTCTTTCAATTTTGATTGTCTTTTTGTATAAAGCATTTTTTGCAAAGTTTGAAGGGATTATAGCGGGAATTATTTATGGGCTATTTTGGTGGGCACTACTGTTTTTGGGGATGGGTTTAATGGCTCCTGTTATTAAAAGTGCGCTCCATTTACCAAAAGAGACAATTGTGACGACAATATGTATTTTTATATTGTATGGTGTGTTTATAGCATATTCTGTTTCTTACGCAGTAAATAGCAATAAAGCAGAACAAGAAGGGTAAGAGAAGACGAACTATTCAAATAAGTAACTCCTATGTTAAAATATTGTATAGATATTTAATATTAAGGAGTTTTAAGAATATGAAAAAGTTACTCCTCGTAAACGGTCCTAACCTAAATCGCCTCGGTGTTCGTGAGGTAAATGTATATGGAAAGGGCACGCTAACGACACTTGAAGCAGATATGAAGCAAGAAGCAGAAACAATGGGAGTGGAGTTAGAATGTTTCCAATCGAATCATGAAGGTGCCATTATCGACATTATTCATGAAGCGGAAGATATATATGAAGGGATCATTTTAAATCCGGGAGCATTTACGCATTATAGCTATGCGATTCGTGATGCCATTGCGAGCATTTCGATTCCTGTTATTGAAGTACATATTTCTAACATTCATCAGCGTGAATCGTTCCGTCATGAATCTGTGACGGCAGCTGTTTGTGCAGGTCAAATTGTAGGATTTGGTTTTTATGGCTATAAGTTAGCGTTATTTGCATTAATGGAGAAATTGAGGGAGGCATAAAGTAATGGAGAAAATTGAAAGATTACGAAGTGCATTTGATGAGGCTGGTATTGACGGTATTTTGTTAACAAATGAACATAGTCGTAGATATATGGCTAACTTCACAGGAACAGCAGGCGTTGTTCTTATTTCAAAAGATCGTGCTCAATTTATTACAGATTTCCGTTACGTCGAGCAGGCAAGTAAACAAGCGGTTGGATATGAGGTTGTACAGCACGCAGGATTAATCATTGATGAAGTGGCAAAGCAAGTGAAAGAGCTTGGAATTCAAAAACTTGGTTTTGAGCAAGATACTCTTACATATAGTTCTTATTCAGTGCATAAGGAAGCGATTGATGCTGAATTTATCCCGACTTCTGGACTTGTAGAAAAGTTACGCTTGATAAAGACTGATTCAGAGATTAAGATATTAAAGGAAGCTGCACAGATTGCAGATGCTGCCTTTGAGCATATTCTATCATTCATTCGCCCGGGAGTATCTGAAATTGAAGTGTCAAATGAACTTGAATTTTTCATGAGAAAACAAGGAGCAACATCTTCTTCGTTTGATATTATCGTTGCTTCAGGTCTTCGTTCGGCATTACCGCACGGCGTGGCATCTGAAAAAGTGATAGAAACAGGAGATTTCGTTACATTAGACTTCGGCGCTTATTACAAAGGATATTGCTCTGATATTACTCGTACGATTGCAGTCGGTGAACCATCTGATAAATTAAAAGAAATTTATAATATCGTTTTAGAAGCACAACTACGTGGTGTGAACGGTATTAAAGCTGGTTTAACAGGTCGCGAGGCTGATGCGCTAACGCGTGACTACATAACGGAAAAAGGATATGGTGAATACTTTGGACACTCTACTGGTCATGGAATAGGTCTTGAAATCCATGAAGCACCAGGTTTAGCGTTCCGTTCTCATACAGTACTTGAACCAGGTATGGCTGTAACAGTAGAACCAGGTATTTATATTCCAGGTATTGGCGGCGTACGTATTGAAGATGATATCATTGTGACAAGTGAAGGTAATGAAGTAATTACGAAATCACCAAAAGAACTTATTATTTTGTAATACACAGGAGGATTTTTTTACATGATTTCAGTAAACGATTTTCGTACAGGTTTAACAATTTCAGTGGACAATGCCCTTTGGCAAGTACTTGATTTCCAACACGTAAAGCCAGGTAAAGGTGCTGCATTCGTTCGTTCTAAACTACGTAATCTTCGCACAGGTTCTGTTCAAGAGAAAACATTCCGTGCAGGTGAGAAAGTAGAAAAAGCACACATCGAAAACCGTCGTATGCAATACTTATACGCAAGCGGTGAGGCTCACGTATTTATGGATAACGGAACTTATGAGCAAATCGAACTTGGTGAAAAACAAATCGAGCGCGAGCTTAAATTCCTAAAAGAAAACATGGAAGTAGCAATCATGACTTACCAAGGCGAAGTACTTGGTGTTGAACTTCCAAACACAGTTGAATTACAAGTTACAGAAACAGAGCCTGGTATTAAAGGTGATACTGCTTCTAACGTAACAAAACCAGCTACATTAGAAACTGGTCTTGTTGTACAAGTACCAATCTTCATTAACGAAGGCGAAATGCTTATCATCAACACTGGTGAAGGTAAATACGTTTCTCGTGCATAGTAGAAAAGCACTCGTGATAATTCACGAGTGCTTTTTTTATAGGAAATAGGGTAGATAGTAAATAGCTGTTATTATAAAACTGACTAAAACAAGTGAAAGAGTACCCATAATAGATGGAGTCAAAACAATTTGAAATGGTTTTATTTCGCCAGTCTCAACGCCAGTTAATGTTTTACTTATTGCGTGATCTGTAATGTTATTTCTATGGTTACTCATAATAATTAACCACATAATTGCAAATATTGCTAAACTACCAAGGAAAAAGGTCTCTATAAATGACCAACCGACCAATAATGAAAAAAGATAAATAAGAGCTAATTCTACTACAACGGTTAAACTAACTTTCAATGCCTTCATATTTTTCCCCCTCATTCTGTAATTTCAACCAGTTTAAAAAATTTTCACGTGACACGACATGCAGAGAGCAAGGTGACTTTACTTCTTTCTCTAGTGCAGCGTGTTCGTCTGGAAACTTGTTTTCCACATGCAATGAAATATAAGGTAGTTTTTCTTGTGCTTTTAAAGAGCGGATATTATTCGTTTTAGCACCAGCAAATACGTAGGAAAGTTGTAAGTCTAAAAAGGCGATTTTAAAGATTTCTTTTTTAGCAGCCTCGTTATAGCCTTTTCCCCAGTACGGATAGCCGAGCCAACTACCAATGTGAGATTGCTTTTTCTCATTATTAATATGTTTAAGTGTGGTGAGGCCAATTATTTCATTTTCTTCATTCACAATCATTCTCGATAAGGACTTCTTTTGACGCTCTTCGTCTATTGCGAAAAGAAGAAATGTTTTCGTGTCTTCGATGTTTTCTACCGTTATCCCCAATGCATTTTTTATATGTGGATCACTTGATAGCTCGAAAATCACATTTGTATAGCATAAATCTAGTGGTAATAAAGTGACGTGCTGCATGGTTTAAACCTCTTTTAAACTAAATATACCATAATATACCATGAAATAATATGAATATTCAGATTGTAATTCGGAATTTAGAGAAAAATTATGTTTTTACTTCTGAAATAGACAACCTCTGCATATGGTTGTACAAATATATTCTTTTTTAGAATACGAAGTTAGTAACTGTTACGGGAGAAGGTGGAAGAATGAAACAGTGGCTAGCGGCAATGGAAACATCCGTGCTTGTTATGGGGGCACTTCGATTATTTTCAGGTAGTGCGGAGATATTTGCTGCTTTGCTTATGCTTTATGTGAATGATGCGAAGAAAGCGTTGTTTATAAATGGTATGTTGGCGTTTGTTGGACCTACCGTATTAATTTTAACAATGACAATTGGGATAGCGAGTGTAGCAAGTGAAATTTCTTTCTTGAAGCTCTTTTTTCTAGCGCTTGGAATTTGCTGTATTTTTATCGCATTACTGAAATAGTAAGTCGAGTATAGTGGGGAGAAGCCGATGAAAGAGGTATTAGAAGTTTTACCAAAAACGATGAAGTACTTAATTGAAGAATGTAAGCAATACGATGCTTTAGAGGAAATTCGTGTTCGAATTGGAAGGCCGCTAGAGTGTATTGCACACGGAAAGGTGTTTTTTTATGACTATATCACTACTGCAGAGGATGCTATTTACTTATTGAATAAGTTAAGTCAATTCTCAATTTATACGATGGAAGAGGAATTAAAACGTGGGTATGTGACGCTTCGCGGGGGGCATAGAATCGGGTTAGCAGGAAAAGTTATTACAGAAAAAAGCGCAGTGAAAATGATTCGTGATGTCTCTTCCTTTAATATTCGTATTGCTCGTCAAAAAATAGGGATTGCTGAACCGCTTTTGCCATATTTGTATGAAAAAAGGTGGTTAAACACGATGGTAATTGGCCCTCCCCAAACGGGTAAAACGACACTTTTAAGAGATGTAGCACGTTGCATGAGTCAAGGGGTAAGTGCTTCGGAAATTCCTTCCTGTAAAGTGGGGATCGTTGATGAACGGTCAGAAATTGCTGGTTGTGTGAAAGGGATCCCGCAATATGATTTTGGTACCCGAGTCGATGTGTTAGACGCATGTCCAAAGGCAGAAGGAATGATGATGATGATTCGTTCTATGAGTCCTGATATTTTGATCGTAGATGAAATTGGCCGTAAAGAAGATAGTGAAGCAATTATGGAGGCAGTGCATGCAGGTGTCCAGCTTTTTATAAGCGCACACGGATTTTCCTATGAGGATGTTGTGAGACGTCCATCGCTCAAGGCAGTGCTAGAGCTTGGTATATTTGATAGGTTTGTGGAGTTGTCAAAAGCGAGGGGTCCAGGAACGGTTATGCAGGTGAAAGATAAATATGGAAAACCAGTGTTATCAAATAGAAAGGCTGAGGGCGTATGGTGAAAATATTTGGTGCAGTGTTAATCGTTGCGGTCAGCACCTTTTTCGGGTTTTCGTATGCTAAAAGATACAGTGAGAGACCGAGGCAACTTAGGTTATTAAAATCAGCACTTCAATCATTAGAGGCAGAAATTATGTATGGACACACACCTTTATCTGAGGCTGCCGAGCGATTAGTTAAACAAATGCCAAAGCCATTAAATTGGATATTTCAAAGTTTCGCTAAAAAACTAGAAAGTGGAGAACAAACAGTAAGGGAAGCTTGGATAGATAGTTTGAAAGAGAATTGGAAGTTGACGGCTTTTCAACAAACCGAGTATGAAATACTGCAGCAATTTGGTGAAACGCTCGGGCAACATGATCGTGAATCACAACAAAAACATATTCGCTTATGTATTACACATTTGGAGAGAGAAGAAGAGGAAGCGAAAGCTTTACAACTGCAATACGAAAAAATGATTAAGAGCTTAGGGGTACTAGCAGGGCTACTTATTGTAATTTTACTGCTATAGGGGGGAGAAAGGCGATGTCCATTGATGTTGGATTAATATTTCAAATCGCCGGAATCGGCATTGTTTTAGCTTTCATTCATACTGTACTAAAAGAATTGAAGCGTGAGGATATTGCAAATTGGGTTATCCTTGTCGGTTTTGTCGTCATTTTATTTCATGTTGCATTTTTAATTAATACGCTATTCGACAAGATTAAAAGTGTCTTTCTCTTCCAGTAAAGGAGGCGGTTCGAATCGAAATTATACAAATTGTCGGATTAGGCCTCGTTGCTACGTTTTTAGCTGCTGTTTTGAACCAGCATAAATCTAGTATTACATCTTTATTTATTGTGTTCGTAGGTAGCGTGATGTTTCTTATTTTAATCGATCAAATTCATTCTATTTTACAAATGATTGAGAGAGTAGCGAGTGAAGCGAAAGTTAGCAACGTCTACGTGGAAACGTTACTAAAAATTATTGGAATTGCTTATATTGCCGAGTTTGGAGCTCAAATTACAAAAGATGCTGGTCAAGGTGCCATCGCTTCGAAAATTGAACTTGCTGGGAAAATCTTAATTCTCGTTATGGCAATTCCTATTTTGACGGTTGTAATTGAAACTATTCTCGGATTTTTACCGACGGGATAAGGGGGAGTGAATGTTGAGGAGGTTTGGAGCTAAGCTGCTATTTGCTTGCTTCCTTTTCTTTTCTTTACCGGTTGTTGTACAAGCTTCTCCTGTAGAAACAAACGTCGTTGATCAACAATTGGATAAGCTCGGAATTGAAGATGTGAAGCAATTTTGGGACGGGCTTGTTACAAAATATGGTGGCTATTTGCCAGAGAGTCAAAAAGGGAGTTTTATGGAGTTTGTAAAGGGAGAAAAAGAATTCTCTCTAAAAGAGTGGATGATAGGGTTATTAAAATATTTATTTCATGAGCTTGCAGCTAATGGAAAACTGCTTGGCACACTCATTATGCTCACAATCTTTAGTGCATTGTTGCAATCACTGCAATCCGCTTTTTCAAAAAGTAGTGTAAGTAAAATTGCTGATGCTGTTGTATATATGGTACTTATTATTTTTGCTTTAAATAGTTTTTATGTCGTTATGACATATGCAAGAGAAACGATACAAACAATGGTAGATTTCATATTAGCGCTATTGCCAATTTTATTGGCGCTTATAGCGACTGGTGGCGGGGTTGTATCTGTATCTTTCTTTCATCCGATTATCATTTTCTTAATGAATACAAGCGGGCTTCTTATGAATTATATCGTTCTACCGCTTTTATTACTGGCAACGATATTAAGTATTGTAAGTACAATGAGTGATCAATATAAAGTTACAAAATTGTCCAAGCTTCTGCAAAACGTTAGCGTTGGGATTATCGGTATCTTCTTAACGATTTTTTTAGGGGTATTATCTGTACAAGGAACAGCGACAGCCGTTGCTGATGGCATAGCTGTGAAAACTGCTAAATTTGTAACAGGAAACTTCATTCCAGTAGTTGGAAGGATGTTTACGGAAGCGGCAGATACTGTTATTAGCGCATCAGGATTATTGAAAAACACAGTCGGAATTATTGGGCTCGTCATTTTATGCTTAATTGTTGCTTTTCCTGCGATTCAAATTTTCTGTATTGCATTTATTTATAAATTCGCAGCAGCAGTATTACAACCGGTTGGTGGCGGAGCAATTATTCAATGTTTAGACATTATTGGAAGAAGCATCATTTACGTATTTGCTTGCTTAGCTATCGTATCATTTATGTTCTTTTTAAGTATTACAATTATTATTGCTGCGGGGAATATTACACTTATGATGCGGTAGGAGGTGAAGAGTATGCAATTTGTTACAGAGTGGGTCAGAAATATTATCGTTTTTTTGCTCTTAGCGACAATGCTTCATCTTATTCTTCCAAATTCGAATTTGCAAAAATACGTTAAATTTGTTGTAAGTCTTTTGTTAGTCGTATTAATTTTAACACCCCTTTTTAAACTATTGCAGACAGATGTAAATGAAGTAATTGCAAATTTTAATGAAGAAAAGTACGTAGCAGAAGGATCTGTAAAAAATTCAATAGATTCGAAGAAAAAAGAAATACAAGCTCTAACACGTGCATATAGTTTAGAAGAGATGGCTACCAAAATGAAAAAAGAAGTAGGAAAAGAGTTTGAGAAAAAGTATGGTATGGCTGTCTCTGAAATACAAATAGTCGCAGCAGAAAATATAGAAGAAGTAAAGTCAGCGAAAGATATTCAATCTGTTGTTGTGACGTTGAAAGAAAAAGAACGTAGTAAAAATGATGCAATCGAAACAGTAAAGCCAATTGAAATTAACACGAAAGAGCCTCCAAAAAAAGTGGAAGAAACGAATGGAGAAATGAAAGATTTCTTTTCAAGCAGGTGGCAACTAGAGGGTAAACAAATCCAAGTTCAAATGGAAGGGAGGACAGGTAGAGTAAATGGACAATAAAGATAAAAATTCGAAGTTCTCATTTTTTCGAAACTTATTGAATGGGGATCAAAAAGAAAGCAACGAGAAGGGTAAAAAGGTAACACCTAAGTTTTTACTTGTCCTACTCATACTTGGAATTTTGCTTATGTTTTCTAGTAGTCTCTTTTCAAGTAAAAAAGAAGAAGTACCTGTATTTAAAGAACAAAAAACTCAAAACCAAGAAAAAGACGTACCAACTTTCGGACAAAAAAGTAATGATAGTATGTCAAATGTAGAAAAATATGAAAAAGCGTATGAACAAGAATTAAAAACTGCTTTAGAAGAAATAGCAGGAGTAAAAGACGTAACGATTAAAGTGAATTTAGATTCATCTGAAGAAAAAATTTTAGAAAAAAATACAGTGAAACGCTCACAAACAACAGGTGAAACAGATAAAACAGGCGGTAAGAGAGAAGTAGAGGACGAGTCTCTTGATGAAAAGACTGTCATTATACGTGAAGGGGATAAAGAAACTCCTGTTGTTTTACGAACAGAGAAGCCGAAAGTACGTGGTGTTCTTGTCGTAGCAAAGGGAGTGGATAATATACAAGTTAAAGCAATGGTAAAAGAAGCTGTGATAAGGCTGCTAGATGTACCGGCCCATCGCGTTTCAGTTTCACCGAAAAATTGATAGGGAGGAAATAAAGTGTTAAAAAAACAAACAGTTTGGTTATTAACGATGTTAAGTTTAGTTGTTGTACTATCTGTGTATTACGTGACAACTCCTGACAAAATGAATACAGCATCGCCAGCAACAGGTGAAAAGATTGGACAAGAAAAACAAGGTACTGATAAAGCAGTAACAAACGAAGCGCCTAAAGAAACTCCGAAAAAAGAAAATACAAGCAAAGAAACAACAAATAAAGAAACAGACAAAAAAGAAAATGCAAAAAAAGAAACAAGTAAAAAAGAGGGCAATGTATCAGTTCAATCAAGTGATGAGAATTTCACAGCTTTACGTATGCAAATGGAAGATCAGCGTAGTGAACAAAAAGCAAAATTACAAGAAGTGATGAGTTCAACAAAAGCTTCAGCAACAGAAAAGAATAAAGCGAAAGAAAATTTTGATGCCATTACGACAATGGAAACGAAGCAAGAATTACTTGAGACAGTAATTAAATCTCAAGGAGGATATCCAGATGCTCTTGTAAGAGCTGATGGTACTGATATTAGAGTAACGGTTAAAGCGGCAAAACATTCACAGAAAGAAGCAAATAAAATTATTCAACTTGTAAGAAGTGAAGGCGGATCAAAAGATGTAGGTGTGAAATTTGATCCACCAGCGAAATAAGTGAAACCTTAATCCGTAGGGATTTCCCTACGGATTATTATCTTTTACTAAGCAAAGGGTATGCAAATAGTAAAATAGAGTATGTAAGTAAACGTGTGTATAGAAAAAAGCTATCATTTTCGATAGCTTTTTTCTATTTCGTCTTTGTAATTATTTTTACTATGTTCAACTCGGAATGGAGAAACACGTTGTGAGTAAAAGATTAATGGTTCATGGTACTGATGATTACTTTTTCCAGATTTGACGTGGATGCAAAGAACGCATGCCCAAACGATTACGGCAGGTAAAAAGAGAATGAGCCATATCATATTTCCACACCTCGACACAATATATTTTCTACACTTTGAACATACTATTCTTATATGAAGGAATGATGAATGGCGTGTAAACAAAAAAATAATATTTGGTAAAAATATGTTGTTGACTATAGATGTGGTGAAGAGTGGATGGCATGTTTGCTGTGTAACGTTTTGAAAAAGTAGTGAATGTTTTTTAAGAAGTGGTCTTGCCAATTTCGTGTGAAACTTGGTATTATTACTAGGTATTAAATTTTTATTGGAATAATATTTTTACAGGAGTTTCGATTTATTATAAAGAAATATAAATTGGAATGTTTAAAAAATTTATCGTAAGATGGAAATAGTAAATATTTCTATTAGTTAATGAAATATATTTTCTAATAGAATACATCGTATTTTTACAGTCAATCTAGTTTTCGTGACGAGAATCTGTAAAAACGGGACAAACAAGAGTATGGGAGTGGATTTTACATGTTTAAAATTCAAGAAGTTCGCGAATTAATTAAATTAATTGATAGCTCTAATATTGATGAATTTGAATACAAAAAAGACGGTACAACAATCAAAATGAAAAAGCGTGGTAATGAAGTTGTTGCTGTGCAAGCACCTGCAGCAAAACAAGCTATGCAACCAGTAGCGCCTGTTGAAGTTGAAACGAAAGTAGCAGCAGCACAAGCAGAAGCGCCAAAACAAGAAGAGAAGAAGGCTGTTCAAAATGAAAACCTACATAAAATCACATCACCGATGGTAGGTACATTCTATTCTTCTTCTTCGCCTGATACACCTCCATATGTAAGTGTTGGGGATAGAGTATCGAAAGATTCTATCGTATGTATTGTCGAGGCTATGAAGTTATTTAACGAAATTGATGCTGATGTAGAGGGCGAAATTGTTGAAATTCTTGTTAATAACGGACAGCTTGTTGAGTATGGACAACCGCTATTTCTTGTAAAAGCGTAATAAGGGAGTCTTTGTGATGATAAAAAAAGTATTAATAGCCAATCGTGGGGAAATTGCTGTACGAATTATTCGTGCTTGTAAAGAAATGGATATTGAAACAGTTGCAATTTATTCAGAAGCAGATAAAGAGTCACTTCACGTACAGATTGCAGACGAGGCGTATTGTGTAGGACCAACGATTTCGAAAGAAAGCTATTTAAATTTGACAAACATTATTAGCGTTGCGAAGTTAACAGGCTGCGATGCTATTCATCCGGGATACGGATTTTTAGCAGAGAATGCAGATTTCGCAGAGTTATGCCGTGAATGTAACTTGATTTTTATCGGTCCAAGTCCAGAAGCTATTTCAAAGATGGGCACAAAAGACGTTGCTCGTGATACAATGAAAGAAGCAGGGGTTCCGATTGTACCAGGTTCACAAGGGATTATTAAAAATACCGAAGAAGCGATCGAGCTTGCTAATCAAATTGGATATCCAGTTATTATTAAAGCGACTGCAGGTGGCGGTGGAAAAGGTATTCGTGTTGCACGCCATGAAGAAGAGCTTATAAAAGGAATTCAAATTACACAGCAAGAAGCTAGTACCGCTTTTGGGAACCCTGGTGTATACTTAGAAAAGTACGTTGAAGATTTCCGCCATGTTGAGATTCAAATAATGGCAGATACACACGGAAATGCCATTCATTTAGGAGAGCGTGATTGTACAATTCAGCGCCGTTTGCAAAAACTATTAGAAGAAAGTCCATCACCTGCACTTGATGAAGATATTCGCAAGCAGATGGGTGAAGCGGCAGTTAAAGCGGCGGTAGCGGTTGATTATACAGGTGCTGGTACGGTTGAGTTTATTTATGAATATAAAACGAAAACCTTTTATTTCATGGAGATGAATACGAGAATTCAGGTTGAGCATCCGGTTACTGAAATGGTAACGGGAATGGACTTAATTAAAGAGCAAATTCTTGTTGCTTCAGGAGAAAAGTTATCGTTACAGCAAGAAGAAGTACAATTTAATGGTTGGGCAATTGAATGTCGAATTAATGCGGAAAACCCTGCCAAAAAATTTATGCCATCTCCAGGTAAAGTAGAAATGTACTTACCACCAGGAGGATTTGGTATTCGCGTCGATTCAGCTGTATATCCGGGATATTCAATTCCACCTTTCTATGATTCGATGGTTGCTAAATTAATTGTTCACGGAAAAACACGTGAAGAGGCAATTGCAAAAATGAAGCGCGCACTTAGTGAATTTGTCATTGAAGGCGTACATACAACAATCCCGTTCCATTTGCAATTGCTAGATCATCCTGATTTTGTAAAAGGTGAGTTTAATACGAAATTTTTGGAAGAGCATGAACTTGTGACGCAGTGATACATTAAAGGAGGTTTTTTTCATGGCTGAACATATGTTAGATATGGGTCAAGATACAACTCTTGGTAAAGTAGAAATTGCACCAGAAGTAATTGAAGTAATTGCAGGTATTGCAGCTGCTGAAGTAGAAGGTGTAGCGGCAATGCGCGGTAATTTTGCTACAGATGTTGTTGAGAAGTTAGGTAAGAAAAATCATGGTAAAGGTGTAAAGGTTGAATTAGCAAACGAAGATATTATCGTTGACCTTTATGTTGTAATGTATTTTGGTGTAGCAATTCCAGTTGTTGCACAAAAGATTCAAGACAATATTCGCCAAGCACTCTTTACAATGACAGGACTTGAGCCAAAAGAAGTGAATGTTCACATCGTTGGCGTAACATTCGAAACACAAAAAACAGAAATCGAACCAGTGTAAGAATGAAAAGGTGCCTAGTAACATAGGCATCTTTTTTATCGTTTCATTTCTTCACAAATTACAACCCTCTAATTATTATACTATTTCAAAAAATAAGAAATAAACAAGAAAATGTGTCGTTTTTCCAAAAAACGTACATTGTGATAAGATATGGAACTTGAAGTTAATCTTTTTATTATTTTTCAGCCTTGTAACCCGTGTGTGAAACGATAAATTGTGTTATTATCATTGTATTATAAGGTTGGAAAATCAATGAAAACTGTAAGAGTAAGTGAATTGACGGCTTATAAATTATAATAATATAACAAAGTATAAGGAAAGACTTGAAGCATAAAGGAGAGTTACAATGAAACGTAGGACGGCTAGAGAAAGAGCAATGCAAGCATTATACCAAATGGATATTACAGGTGAATTAGAACCGAAAGTAGCAGTGGAAAACACGCTGGATGAAGGCGAAGAAACAAATGAGTTTCTAGAGTCACTTGTAGTAGGTTTTGTAGAAAATAAAGAAGCAATCGATGAAGCGATTCGTCAAAACTTAAAAAAGTGGAAGCTTGAGCGTATTAGTATTGTTGATCGCAGTATTTTACGTGTAGCTGTGTATGAAATGAAGTACATGGAAGAAATTCCACACAACGTAACAATTAACGAAGCAATTGAAATTGCAAAAACATTTGGGGATGAGGAATCTCGTCGTTTTATTAACGGCGTTTTATCTAATATAAAAGATACACTGTAAATTCTTTAAGGGGGAATCTTAAAATGGTAGCAGTAATCATCAAAGGAAATGAAGTTGCGGAGAAAAAACGAGCACAATTAACAGAAGAAGTTGTGAAGTTGAAAGAGCAAGGTATTGTACCAGGATTAGCAGTTATTTTAGTTGGAGAAGATCCAGCATCTCGTTCTTATGTGAAAGGAAAAGAAAAAGGCTGTGAACAAGTAGGGATTTACTCAGAGCTAATTGAACTTCCTGAAACAATTACTGAGGAACGTTTGCTTGCTGAAATCGATCGCTTAAATGGCGATGACCGTATTAATGGCATATTAGTGCAATTACCTTTACCAAAACATATTGAAGAAAAAGCTATCATTGAAAGAATTTCACCAGAAAAGGATGTAGACGGATTTCACCCAATCAGCGTGGGACGTATGATGACGGGACAAGATACATTCCTTCCATGTACACCGCATGGTATTGTAGAATTAGTAAAAGAAACAAATCTTGATATTTCTGGAAAACATGTAGTGGTAATTGGAAGAAGTAATATTGTCGGTAAACCAGTGGGACAATTGTTTTTAAATGAAAATGCCACTGTAACATATTGTCATTCTAAGACGCAAAATATGAAAGAGTTATCGAAGTTAGCTGATATTTTAATCGTAGCTGTTGGACGACCTAAAATGATAACAGCGGATTATATTAAAGAAGGAGCGGTTGTAATTGACGTTGGTGTTAACCGTTTAGAAACAGGAAAACTTTGTGGTGATGTTGACTTTGACAACGTGTTAGATGTTGCGGGTTACATTACACCTGTGCCAAAGGGTGTTGGTCCAATGACAATCACAATGCTTCTTCATAATACTGTTGAATCTGCCAAACGTGCAGGTGTCGTTTGTAAATAATTTGAGTCGGCTATGAGGAGAGAGAAATGGAGAAGCAATATTTAACCGTTACAGCGTTAACACGCTATATAAAAACAAAAATAGAATATGATCCGCATTTGCAGTCTGTTTGGTTAAAAGGTGAAATTTCCAACTTTAAAAATCATAGCCGTGGCCACATGTATTTTACATTGAAAGATGAAAATGCAAGAATCGCAGCGGTTATGTTTGCGGGCCATAATCGTAATATTAAATTCAAACCTGAAAATGGGATGAAGGTACTCGTGAAAGGGAAAATCTCTGTTTACGAGGCGAGTGGTTCTTATCAAATTTATATTCAAGACATGCAGCCTGACGGAGTCGGGAATTTACATTTAGCGTACGAACAGTTAAAAGTTCGTTTAGAAGAAGAAGGACTTTTTTCTCAAGTTTATAAAAAAGCGATTCCTCCTTACGCTAAAACAATAGGTGTGATTACGTCGCCAACAGGAGCAGCGATTCGTGATATTATAACAACGATTAAACGTCGTTATCCAATTGGGAATGTTATTGTATTTCCGGTACTTGTACAAGGGGAGTCAGCGGCTCCCTCGATTGTACAAGCGATTCGTACAGCGAATGAAATGGGAGAGATAGATGTACTAATCGTTGGTCGTGGTGGAGGTTCTATTGAGGAATTATGGGCTTTCAATGAGGAAATGGTTGCAAGAGCAATCTTTAAGAGTGAAATTCCTATTATTTCGGCAGTAGGCCATGAAACGGATTTTACAATCGCAGATTTTGTTGCAGATTTACGCGCGCCAACACCGACTGCAGCAGCTGAGCTGGCAGCACCTAACATTATAGAGTTACAAGAAAAGGTATTACAAAGAACTCTGAGATTGCAAAGAGCAATGAGAGAGTTAGTACATAAAAAAGAAGAAAAACTACAAGTGTTGCAAAAATCGTATGCGTTCCGTTATCCAAGACAAGTATATGAGCAAAAGGAAGAGCAATTAGATAGAGCGCTAGAACAGCTTGTTTTAGCGAAAGAGCGCTATATTGATAAAAAGGTGAATCAGTTAAAGCAACTTTCATTTTATTTAGAGAAGCACCACCCATCTCAAAAAATTATGCAAACGAAGGTAGCTGTTGAAACGTTGCAAAAGCAATTACAACGTGAAATGCAAACGTTACTTCAAACGAAAGAATTTGCCTTTGTAAGAGCTGCTCAAAAACTTGAAGCGTTAAGTCCGCTTAAAGTAATGATGAGAGGGTACGGGCTTGTATATGATGAAGAGAAGCAAGTGTTAAAAAGTGTGAAAGATGTAAGCCTTGGAGATGCTGTTTCAGTTCAATTACAAGATGGAATACTAGATTGTAGCGTATCAGGCATAGAGGAGCGTGAATTGAATAATGGAAAATAAATTAAGCTTTGAAGAGGCAATTTCGCAACTTGAGCATCTTGTTTCTAAGCTAGAACAAGGTGACGTACCTTTAGAAGAAGCGATTTCTTATTTTAAAGAAGGTATGGAATTATCTAAGCTTTGTGATGAGAAGCTGAAGAATGTACAAGAACAAATGGCAGTTATTCTTGGGGAAGATGGAGAGCTTGAACCGTTTACTGCTTTAGGAGATGAAGCATAGTGACGATTGCTTTTGATACTTTTTTGAAAGAAAGTAAAACTTTCGTAGAAGAAAAACTTGTAAGCTATGCAAATGAATTACAATGTCCAAATGTACTTCGTGAAGCGATGGCATATTCTTTGGAAGCGGGTGGAAAACGTCTCCGCCCGTTACTTTTGTTTGCAACATTACAAGCGTTTGGGAAAGAAAGAAATCTTGGAGTAGGTGCAGCTTGTGCTCTTGAAATGATTCATACATATTCATTAGTTCATGATGATTTACCTTGTATGGATGATGATGATTTAAGAAGAGGAAAGCCCACAAATCACAAAGTATTTGGTGAAGCGATGGCAGTTTTAGCAGGAGATGGCTTATTGACGTATGCTTTTCAAGTTATTATGGCATATGAGCAAAAAGAAATTTCTGCCGAAAAAAAAGTAAGACTTGTACTTGAACTTGCAAAAGCAGCAGGACCAGAAGGAATGGTTGGCGGACAAGTGGCAGATATGGAAGCTGAAGGGAAACGCCTTACGATTGATGAATTGGAGTACATCCATAAACATAAGACCGGAAAACTGCTTGAATTTGCTGTACTTGCGGGTGCGATACTTTCTGATGCGACAGAAGAGCAAGAAGAAAAGTTGCTTACGTTTGCCAAATATATCGGTCTAGCTTTCCAAATTCGAGATGATATTTTAGATGTCGAAGGAACTGAAGAAGAGATTGGAAAACCGATTGGTAGCGATCTTTCTAATGAAAAGAGCACATATACAACGTTGTTTACTGTAGATAGAGCAAAGGATATTTTAGAAGAAACAATTGCAGAAGCAAAAGGTGCGATTAGTTCCTTGCAATTACAAGATGAATATTTACTATCTATTTGTGATTTGATTGCAAAACGTAATAACTAATATAACAGCGTTTTCATTTGTTGAGTCATTCATCATTTTATGATATAAATGTAGGAAAAGGTTTTTCTTTTCTTGTTATTGGCAAAAATATATGTAGATTACATTGCCGTTATCACTTCGTGTTAGCGGCTATTTTTTTCATCGCCTAAAGAAATATGGTTTATAATAGGATTAGGGCGCAATAGACTGGTTAATAGCGGGACAAGACGAAAAATAGAAAAGAGAATTTCTTGTTTTGTGTAAATGTTTTTTATAATATTTGACATGTTGACAGATTATGAAATGAAAGTGAGTGATCCATGTGGATCTAACGCAAATTCAAAACCCTAGTTTTTTGAAAGATATGTCTATCAGTGAACTAGAGGGATTGAGTGAGGATATTCGTAAGTTTTTAATTGAAGAGCTCTCTCAAACAGGTGGACATATTGCACCTAATTTAGGTGTAGTAGAACTCACAATTGCTCTGCACAAATTATTTGATAGCCCGCAAGATAAATTTTTATGGGATGTAGGACATCAATCCTATGTACATAAAATTTTAACTGGACGTGCGAAAGAGTTTGGTACATTAAGGCAATATCAAGGTCTATGTGGTTTCCCGAAACGTTGCGAGAGTGAGCACGATGTATGGGAAACTGGTCATAGCTCGACTTCGTTATCGGCTGCAATGGGAATGGCTCTGGCACGTGATTTAAAGAAAACGAAAGAATATGTTATACCAATTATTGGAGATGGTGCTTTAACAGGCGGAATGGCTTTAGAGGCATTGAACCATATTGGACATGAAAAAACAGACATGATTGTTATTTTGAATGATAATGAAATGTCAATTGCACCAAACGTTGGTGCGCTTCATAATGTGCTCGGTCGTTTACGTACCGCAGGAAAATATCACTGGGTAAAAGATGAATTAGAGTATATATTAAAGAAAATCCCAGCAGTTGGCGGGAAAGTGGCTGCGACAGCAGAGAAAATAAAAGATAGTCTTAAATATTTACTAGTATCTGGTGTCTTTTTCGAAGAGTTAGGCTTTACATATTTAGGTCCAGTCGATGGGCATGATTATGAAAAGTTATTCGAAACGTTGCAATATGCAAAGAAAACAAAAGGCCCAGTGCTTGTTCACGTTATTACGAAAAAAGGAAAAGGTTATAAACCGGCTGAGAGTGACGTTATTGGAACTTGGCATGGAACAGGACCTTATAAAATTGAATCAGGTGACTTCGTTAAGCCGAAAGAAGTTGCACCAGCATGGAGTGCTGTCGTTAGTGAAACAGTACTTAAGCTAGCGAGAGCGGATGAGCGTATCGTAGCAATTACACCTGCAATGCCTGTTGGATCAAAACTTGAGAAATTCCAAAAAGAATTCCCAGATCGTATGATTGATGTAGGTATTGCAGAACAGCATGCTACAACAATGGCAGCAGGTATGGCAACGCAAGGAATGAAGCCATTCTTAGCGATTTATTCAACATTTTTACAAAGAGCATATGACCAAGTTGTTCATGATATATGCCGCCAAAATTTAAATGTTTTCATCGGAATAGATCGCTCGGGATTAGTAGGAGCAGATGGTGAAACGCATCAAGGCGTATTTGATATCTCATTCTTACGTCACTTGCCGAATATGGTGCTTATGATGCCGAAAGATGAAAATGAAGGGCAACATTTAGTTTATACGGCGATGCAATATGAAGATGGACCAATCGCATTGCGTTATGCTCGCGGTAATGGACTTGGCGTTCATATGGATAAAGAATTAAAGGCGATTCCAATCGGTACGTGGGAGACGTTAAAAGAGGGGACACAAGCAGCTATTTTAACGTTTGGTACGACAATACCAATGGCAATGGAAGCAGCTGAGCGTCTTGAAAAAGCTGGGGTTTCAGTGAAAGTAGTGAATGCTCGCTTTATTAAACCAATGGATGAAGCATATTTACATGATCTTCTAGGAAAGAATATACCGATTTTAACGATTGAAGAAGCTTGTTTAATCGGTGGTTTTGGAACAGGAGTAGTTGAATTTGCATCTGAAAATGGTTACCATAGTGCATTAGTTGAACGAATGGGTATTCCAGACCGCTTCATAGAGCACGGAAGTGTAACAAAATTATTAGAAGAAATTGGTTTAACGACAGATGCTGTTGTAGACCGTATTCATACAATGATTCCATCAAAACAAAAAAGGGCGTAACAAATGAGCGTAAAAAAAGAAAGAGTAGATGTACTATTAGTAGAGCGAGGACTTATAGAAACGCGTGAGAAAGCAAAGCGCGCCATTATGGCCGGACTCGTATATGCAAATGAGATGAGACTTGATAAACCAGGAGAGAAAATCTCGCAAGATACTGAGATTACGGTGAAGGGACAAGTTATGCCGTATGTAAGTCGTGGTGGTTATAAACTTGAAAAGGCATTAGAGACATTTCATCTTGATTTACAAGATAAAGTTATGATAGATATTGGTTCATCAACTGGTGGCTTTACAGATTGCGCGCTTCAAAATGGAGCGAAATTATCTTATGCATTAGATGTAGGATACAATCAACTAGCGTGGAAATTACGTCAAGATGAGCGTGTTGTTGTAATGGAACGAACAAACTTCCGTTACGTGACACCAGCAGACTTAGAACGTGGTTTACCTCAATTTGCAAGTATTGATGTTTCATTTATATCATTAAAGCTTATACTGCCAGTTTTAAAAACAATGCTTATGCCTAACGGAGATGTAGCAGCGTTAATTAAACCGCAGTTTGAAGCTGGAAGAGAGCAAGTTGGGAAAAAAGGTATCGTTCGTGATAGAAAAGTACATGAAGCTGTTGTAGAAATGATTGTCGAGTTTGCTTTAAAAGAAGGCTATGATGTGGAAGGTTTAACATTCTCACCAATTACGGGTGGGGATGGTAATATTGAATTTTTAATTCATCTGAAATGGCATGGTGAACGTGAGAATGGCGAAAATCATTCTCCGATTTCTATAGAGCAAGTTGTTACAGAAGCGCATGACGTTCTAAAACAAAAAGGGAAAGGGGAATAACATATGTTGTTCCTCTTTTTGCTGTAATTGTATAATGATTGTAAAAACAATTGTGTACAAGAAACGAATTATAAGTTAACATAAATAAGTGAAGTATACCAATGTTTAAACTATGGTAAGAGATAGTGTGAGGTGCAAATGTATGAATAAAGGTCAGCGCCATATTAAAATCAGGGAAATTATTGCAAACAAAGAAATTGAAACACAAGATGAATTAGTTGATATTTTACGTAATGAGGGATTTAATGTAACGCAAGCAACAGTATCGCGCGATATTAAAGAACTGCACTTAGTGAAGGTGCCATTACATGATGGGCGCTATAAATATAGCTTGCCAGCAGATCAACGATTTAACCCGTTACAAAAATTAAAACGAAATCTAGTGGATTCATTTGTAAAATTAGACACGGCAGGACATATGCTTGTGCTAAAAACATTGCCTGGTAACGCTCATTCACTTGGAGCACTTATTGATCATTTAGAGTGGGATGAGATCATCGGAACCATCTGTGGTGATGATACTTGCTTAATTATTTGCCGTACACCTGACGATACAGGTGTTGTCTCTGATCGTTTCTTAAATATGTTGTAACAAAAAATCTTGTTTGCTTTCCATCGTAAAGTGGAAAGTGAACAAGATATTTTTATTGGTTAAAAATATGAATTTTCAATTGTAATATAATATTTTGTTTGCATAAAGTTAAAAAATAGATGGATTGACCCGTAAAACAAATGTTTGGTACAATGAAGCGGGTTAGAAGAGTATATACATACAAATATATAGCATGATTATTTGAATGAAGAACTGAGAAAATCCTTTAGTAAGGGATTATTTTATAACGAGGTGAATGGGGCATTGTTATCGGAATTATCGATTAGAAACTTTGCTATTATTGAAGCATTAAATATTTCTTTTCAAAAAGGTTTAACGGTTTTAAGCGGTGAAACAGGGGCCGGAAAATCGATTATTATTGATGCAATTAGTTTACTTGTAGGTGGCCGTGGGTCAGCAGAATTTGTTCGATATGGAACAGAAAAGGCTGAGATTGAAGGGCTATTTTATGTTGAAGATGAGAAGCATCCATGTATTGAAAAGGCAGAAGAGTTAGATATAGAAATAGAAGATGGTATGATTATTTTAAAGCGTGATATTGCTGCGAACGGGAAGAGTGTATGTCGTGTAAATGGGAAGCTTGTTACACTTAGCATATTAAAAGAAATTGGGAAAACACTTGTTGATATTCATGGACAACACGAAACGCAAGATTTAATGAATGAAGAACGACATCTGTTTATGCTTGATCACTTTGATGGGGATCGAATCGTTAAACAATTAGACATATATCAAAACGTATACGCTGACTATGAAAAATTAAAAAAACAATTGAAATCGTTAAGTGAAAATGAGCAACAAATGGCACATCGCTTAGATTTAATTCAATTTCAGCACGAGGAAATTCGCAAGGCGGATTTAAAGATGGATGAAGAAAATGAATTAACTGAGGAACGATTGCAAATTTCTAATTTTGAAAAGATTTATAAAGCGTTAGGTGATGCATATCGTTCTTTAAGTGCCGACGGACAAGGATTAGATAATGTAAGAAGTGCAATGGGGCAAATGGAAAGTATTACACATTTAGATGATATGTATCAAGAGAATCATGATTCAATTGCAAATAGCTATTACTTATTAGAAGAGGTTGCCTATCAACTGAGGGAAAAGCTCGATATGATGGAATATGATCCAAATCGTTTAGATGAAATCGAAACACGTTTGAATGAAATTCGTATGCTAAAGAGAAAATATGGAAATAATGTAGAAGAGATTTTAGCGTATGCTGATAAAATTGAACAGGAAATTTTTACGATTGAAAATAAAGACGTTCATATTGAAACGACGAAGAAACAGTTGAAGGAATTAGAAAGTGTTATTATGAAAGAAGCAACGTTGTTAAGTAATATGCGTCATGAGCTTGCAGAACACCTTACAAATGCAATTCATCAGGAATTAAAAGAATTATATATGGAAAAAACGAAATTTGAAGTGAGAATTATGAAGAGAGAAGGAAATGCAGAAGAGCCCCTTGTGGAAGGTGCGCCGGTAAGACTTACGGCGGATGGTTACGATCATGTGGAATTTTATATTTCAACGAACCCAGGAGAGCCGCTAAAACCACTTTCAAAGGTTGCTTCTGGCGGAGAGTTATCTCGTATCATTTTAGCTTTAAAAAGCATTTTTTCTAAGCATCAAGGGGTTGCATCTGTTATTTTTGATGAAGTGGATACGGGTGTAAGTGGCCGGGTCGCACAGGCTATTGCGGAAAAAATTTATCGAGTATCAGTAAACTCGCAAGTACTTTGTATTACGCACTTACCTCAAGTAGCTTCAATGGCGGATTCACATTTATTTATTCGAAAACAAGTAGCGAATGATCGGACAATTACATCAGTTACTGTTTTAACTATGGAGGATAAAGTAACAGAAATAGCTCGAATGATTTCTGGTGTGGAAATCACAGATTTAACGACAGAGCATGCGAAAGAATTACTTACGCAAGCGCATCATTTTAAACAGACAGCAGAGGCTATCCAGTAATGGATAGCTTTTTTTCTCAAATGACGATTTCTTAATTCTTCCGGTTATAAATAAAGCACTGCAAGGAGAGATTAAAAAGTGAAGCCAAGAGGCTGAATGTGGGGTAGGAGCGAGGAGAGTGAACAAGTTGAAATTAGAAAAATTTCGAAAAATAATAGGTCTTTGTCTCCTTGTTTCTTTAGTTTTTATTGGATGTTTTAAACCGCTTCGAACGTTTATTTCATCACCGAAACAACTTGTTGTTTTTGAAGGGCAACAATCAGAAATATCATCATTACCAGTTTTCAAAGCTTCATCCACAAATCGTCATGTATTTACAGTGAGTTCGAATGAACAAAAACAAGGACTTATGGTAAATTCTCATCAAAATGGTGAAGCTGATATGGTATTTCAGCTTGCTGGTTTTCCAGTGAAAAAAGTAAATGTGAAAGTGTTAAAAGATTTTAAAGTGATTCCAGGTGGACAATCAATTGGTGTGAAATTAAATACAAAAGGTGTACTTGTTGTAGGCCATCATTTAATTCAAACTGAAAAAGGTAAAATATCTCCTGGTGAAACAGCAGGTGTACAAATTGGAGATATGATTACTGAAATTAATGGTAAAACAATTGAAAGAATGAGTGATGTAGCACCGTTTATTCATAATAGTGGAGAAACAGGTGAACCGCTTAATCTTGTATTGTTAAGAGATGGAAAATATATTCGTACGAAGCTAACTCCACAAAAAGACAACGGTGAATCGTCTTATCGAATTGGCTTGTATATCCGTGATTCGGCAGCTGGAATTGGAACGATGACATTTGTTCATCCAGATTCTATGAAATATGGGGCACTTGGTCATGTTATTTCTGATAATGATACGAAAAAGCCGATTCAAGTCGAAGATGGACAAATTATGCGCTCGACAGTTACATCAATTGAAAGAGGTAGTCATGGGAATCCAGGGGAGAAATTAGCAAGATTCTCACCAGACCGTGAAGTGATTGGCAATATTACAATTAATAGTCCATATGGTATTTTTGGAAAATTAAATACGAATATGAAAAACGGTATAATGGATAAAGCAATGCCTATCGCATTATCTCATCAAGTAAAAGAAGGACCGGCAAAAATATTAACAGTTATTGATCAAGATAAAGTAGAAGCGTTTGATATTGAAGTTGTTAGTACAGTGCAGCAAAAATTCCCAGCTACAAAGGGTATGGTAATAAAAGTAACAGATAAACGTCTATTAGAGAAAACGGGCGGTATCGTACAAGGAATGAGCGGAAGTCCAATTGTACAAAATGGAAAAGTAATTGGTGCTGTTACACATGTATTTGTAAATGATCCAACATCAGGATATGGTGTTCATATTGAATGGATGTTACATCAAGCTGGAATTAATATTTATGATCAAGAGAAAAAAGCGAGCTAATATATATTATTAGCTCGCTTTTTCTGTTGAAAAATTCGTTGAAATTTTGTAAAAGCTCCGCAAGAGGTGTTTTTTGTTGTAAAATAAAAGGAAAGGGTTGAACGTTTCGTTGTATTTCTATGATGGAATGTGTTGCGAAAGGGAATAAATGAACGATAAACATATTTTTTTGTGATTTTATCGGAAAGTAAGAAACTTTAAAAGGGAATTTTCACACAATTGTCGAACAATTCATGTAGCCTAGAAGGATACACATGTCGGAGAATCGATTCGGTAAGGGAGGAAAAGCTGTGGAGAAAATTAAAGTATGTCTTGTGGATGATAATAAAGAACTAGTATCAATGTTAGAGAGCTATGTAGCCGCTCAAGATGATATGGAAGTAATTGGTACTGCTTATAATGGTCAAGAGTGTTTAAACTTATTAACAGATAAGCAACCTGATGTACTCGTTTTAGACATTATTATGCCACACTTAGATGGTTTAGCTGTATTGGAGAAAATGCGACATATTGAAAGGTTAAAACAGCCTAGCGTAATTATGTTGACAGCATTTGGCCAAGAAGATGTGACGAAAAAAGCAGTTGACTTAGGTGCCTCATATTTCATATTAAAACCATTTGATATGGAGAATTTAACGAGTCATATTCGTCAAGTGAGTGGTAAAGCAAACACTATGATTAAGCGTCCACTACCATCATTCCGATCAGCCACAACAGTAGATGGAAAACCGAAAAACTTAGATGCGAGTATTACGAGTATCATTCATGAAATTGGTGTACCCGCTCATATTAAAGGATATATGTATTTACGAGAAGCAATCTCCATGGTATACAATGATATCGAATTATTAGGATCGATTACGAAAGTATTGTATCCAGATATCGCAAAGAAATATAATACAACAGCAAGCCGTGTTGAGCGCGCAATTCGTCACGCAATTGAAGTAGCTTGGAGCCGTGGGAATATTGATTCTATTTCGTCCTTATTCGGTTATACAGTATCCATGTCAAAAGCAAAACCTACGAATTCTGAGTTTATCGCAATGGTTGCGGATAAGCTGAGACTTGAACATAAAGCTAGTTGAGAGTAAAAGTAGTAAGGGATTTAAGCTTTAGTAAAGCTTAATAATTCTTGAAATTGATACTCGATATCAAATTTAAAGCCAATGAACTTTTTATTTAAAGACCAATGAATGTTATAATTCGTTGGTCTTTTTATTTTGTTGGGAAAAAGAGATTATTTGATAGTATGGAAAATAAAACCTATTTTTAGTAATATTACATGTAAGTGAGTTTTTTATAAGGCAATAAAATAGATATAGATAGGGAGAAGGGGAATGGAAAATAAAATTTCAACTTGGCTAGGAATAGTAGCAGCTATGGGAGTTCTTGCTATTGCAGTTACATTTGGAATGTTAGAACTTGCAGATAATCCCGTAGATAAAGAAGTGAGTGCTCAAATAGATAAAAAAGAAGACCAAACAATAGTAGGTAGAGAGGTAGATGGGGTCTTTGTTGATGTGTATGTTACTGAAAATTCTACTGAAAGCGAAGTCATTACAGCGATGCATCGCATGACTCATCAAAAAGTGGTGGCAGAACGAAAATCGGGCTCTATCCCAATGATTCAAAGTAATACTAAAAAATTAAAAGAAATTATAAATAAGAGTAGCTTTGCGAAGAAAAATGAACTTTTAGCAATTGCTGATAGATGGGCGAAAAAAGATTTTAGTAAAATTGTAGAAGATCACAATTATTTCTCAGATGCTCAAGAAGATAGCGTTTGTAAAGCAACTAGAGCAATGGATGCGTTAGAAGAGCAACATTATATTTTAACTACATTCGGGTAGGAAAAAGCGAAAGAACTATACGAATCAGGGGATGCTCCGCACGTTCAATAAAAAACAATATAAAGGGCTTCTAGTTTTTTATGATCGTGTTTTTAGGACGCAATGGGGACTTATAAATAAATGGTCTGCTTTCTTTATGACGTGTAACAAAAAAGAAAAGATGTGATTCATTATTAAATGATGAAGGAACGGCTAAATCACATCGTAGTACATCTGTTAAAGGATTTTAGTAGGAAAAGCATCCGTGATATAATAGAAAATAATAAAAAGTCCTGCAAAAAACAGGACTGTATTATTCTTCGTCTTTATTTTGTTTTTCTAATTCAACTAGTTTTTGAATTAAAATGTGCTGCGGCATATGCATGAGTTGTTCAAGTGGAACACCTAGTGCTTTTGATAAGCGGACTGCAGTATCTGGAGAGATTTGTAATGGTCTCATAGAAGTACCTCCTTTTTCGTATAGTATAGCATAAGATTGGGGGAGTGAGGATGACTCTTATATTTGCACATCGTGGTGCGGCTGGAACGTACCCAGAAAATACAATGATTTCATTTGAAGCAGCTGAGTCTTTTAGAGCGGATGGAATTGAACTTGATGTTCAATTAACGAAAGATGGAAAAGTTGTCGTCATTCACGATGAAACGGTGGACCGGACAACAAATGGAAAAGGTGCGGTTCGGAATTATGTATATGAGGACTTATGCAAGTTAGATGCAAGTTATAAATTTGGTGATAAAGTAGGTTTTTGTAAAATACCACTTTTAGAAGAGGTATTAGAATGGCTTGAACAAACGAGTTTGCTACTTAATATTGAACTTAAAAATAATAAAATTCCATACAGAGGTTTAGAGGAAGAAGTTATAACGCTTGTACGGAAATTTAGTCTAGAGGATCGTGTTATATTTTCTTCGTTTAATCACTACAGTATGAAACGGTGCCATATGATGGCTCCTGATATTCAAACAGCAATTTTATATCGCGAAGGTTTGCATAGTCCGTGGGCATACGCAAAAAAAATGGGGGCTACAGCAGTACATCCGAATTATCGTTATCTTCAAGATGCTATTGCCGAACTAACGATGGAAAGTGGTGTAGAAGTTCGCCCTTATACAATTAATGAAGAAACGCTTATGCGTAAATATTTTGATATGAATATATCGGCGATTATTACTGATTACCCTGAAACGGCAAGAACGTTATTGCCAATAAAAAAATGAGACCGCGTGTAACGGTCTCATTTTTTTATTTATAAATAGTGGGGCATTCCTATCTTCTAAAGCGAGCTTGTACTTTATTTCGTTTGCGATCTCGGTGCAAGACGAAGCCACCAAAGATATAAAACCCGAGCGCGAAGCAGAGAGCGCCGATTAAAAATTGTAACCACAGTATGGAAATTTGTGGAAATAGAATCCCGAATACAGTATCTCTCATTAACTTTATACCAAACACAGCTAATGAAATAGGGATGAGTGCTAATAGTAGAGCAACGTAACGCTGCATACATAACGCTCCTTTTCAGATTATTTCGTATATTTTAATGATGTTATACGGAAAGGGGGTTTGTCAAGAGGGTGCTGAACGAGTAAGATAAGGGTGTGAAAAAATTTGCAGAGTTACTTCGAGAGGAAGTGTAATATATGAAACAAAAAGTATTAATTGTTGGTGCAGGTGAAGGCGGGAGCGCGCTGCTGAATCTGTTACAAAGTTCGAATATATTTCAAATTATAGGGATTATTGATATAAATCCGTTGGCAAAAGGACTACAAATTGCTAAGGAATACGGGATTGCAATTGGAGAAAGTGTAACTCCATTTCTTTCTATGCATATCGATGTAATATTTGATATGACAGGTGAAGATGATGTACATAAAGTTTTATTAGAAAAAAAGAAAAAAGACACTCTTCTTATACCAGGTGATATCGCAAAAATTGTTACAGGATTAGCGCATGAGAAGGAAGGGCTAATTGGGCGGTTAGAGGAACAGACGCAACAAGGAGAATTAATTTTAAATTCTACACATGACGGCATGATTGTAATTGATCGAGAGGGACAAGTTCGTCTTTTTAATAAAAGTGCAGAGCGTATTATCGGATATAAAAAAGAAGAGGCGATAGGAAAGTATATTTTAGAAGTCATTCCAACTAGTAAATTACTTCGCATTATACGTACGAAACAAATAGAAGTAAATTATGAACTGACATTAGAGAATGGAAAGAAAATTATTACAACGCGTATTCCAATATTAAAAGAAGGAGGAGAGGTACAAGGGGCATTTGCAATTTTTAAAGATATAACAGAAGTTGTAGATCTTGCGGAAGAAGTTACAGACTTAAAAGAAATTCAAACACTATTAGAGGCAATTATTAACTCATCTGAAGAAGCGATTTCGGTTGTGGATGAAAAAGGAAGAGGTTTAGTCATTAACCCAGCATATACGAAATTAACGGGTTTAACAGAAGAAGATATTATTGGGAAGCCTGCTACAACTGATATTGTAGAAGGCGAAAGTATGCATATGAAAGTACTTCGAACGCGTCGTGCGGTGCGCGGAATACATATGAAGATTGGGCAAAAAAAGCGAGATGTAATTGTAAACGTAGCACCAGTTATTGTGGATGGAATATTGAAAGGAAGCGTCGGTGTTATCCGTGACGTGTCGGAAATTCAAAAATTAACAAATGAATTGAATAGAGCAAGGCAAATTATTCGTACATTAGAAGCGAAATATTCATTTGATGATATTGTCGGAAATTCAGATGAAACAACGGCAGCTATCGAACAGGCGAAGCTAGGAGCGAATACACCAGCAACAGTACTGTTACGCGGGGAATCTGGGACTGGTAAAGAATTGTTTGCACATGCAATCCATAATGGAAGTAATCGAAAATACAATAAGTTCGTCCGTGTAAACTGTGCGGCCATTTCGGAGACGTTGTTAGAAAGTGAATTATTTGGTTATGAGGAAGGGGCGTTTTCTGGAGCGAAAAGAGGCGGGAAACGTGGGTTCTTTGAGGAAGCGAATAACGGTAGTATTTTTTTAGATGAAATAGGGGAGTTGTCTGCAAATACACAAGCGAAACTCCTTCGTGTATTGCAGGAAAAAGAAATTGTAAAAGTTGGTGGAACGAAAGCGATACCTATTAATGTTCGAGTAATTGCAGCGACACATGTGAATTTAGAAAAGGCTATTCTAGAAGGGAAGTTTAGGGAGGATTTATATTATCGATTAAATAAAATTCCAATTCAAATTCCATCTCTTCGTCAACGTAAAGGAGATATACCGACAATTGCGGACAGATTGATTCAAAAAATTAATCAAGATTACGGTCGTAATGTAGAAGGGCTCACTGATTCAGCCGTTTTATATTTACAATCATACGAATGGCCAGGAAATGTGAGGGAACTTGAAAATATTTTGGGGAGAGCTATTATCTTTATGAATTATAACGAGACCTATATTGATGTACACCATTTACCGCCATTACATAACGAAGAGCAGGTGGAGTCAAAGCAATCTCATTTATTACCTGAATTAGAAGAAAAGCCACTTGAACATTTAGTGACAGAGTTTGAAGGGAATATTATTTATGAATATTTGGAGAGATTTGATGGGAATAAAACACAAACTGCAAAAGCGTTAGGAATTTCCGTTCGAAATTTATATTACAAGCTAGAAAAGTATGACCATGCAAAAAATAGCATGCAATAAATTGCGTACCGTGCAATTTATTGCATGGTATACAAAAAGCGACAAAATAAGACAGAATCTTTCGTTATTTTCCAAAGTATTGATTTTACTGCATTTTGAATGCGTTTTCATTATTGGTAAGACCACTTTTAAAAGTTGGCACGGTATTTGCTTTATAAATAGACGAGGGACGACGGAAAGGGTTGATTACAAAATATGAAGTTAGAATACTTAATTGATCAAGCAGCAGGAAAGCCTAAAAAAACTGTGGCTGTAGCAGTAGCTGAAGATCATGAAGTAATTGAAGCTGTAGCGAAAGCAATTAAATTACAGCTAGCTCAATTTCGTCTATATGGAAATCAAGAAAAAATAATGGGGATGCTACAAGAACATGGTTTACAAACTTCAGAACATGTTGAAGTGATTGCAGCAATGTCTAGTGCTGAAGCTGCAGAACTTTCTGTTAAAGCTGTGAGAAATGGTGAAGCAGATGTGCTTATGAAGGGGAACATCCCAACAGCGAATATTTTGAAGGCTGTGTTAAACAAAGAGTGGGGCCTACGTAAAGGTAGCGTACTTTCACATGTAGCAGCATTTGAAGTTCAAAATTACGACCGTCTTATTTTCGTTACAGATGCAGCGATGAACATCGCACCTGACGTAACACAAAAAGCTGCTATTATACAAAATACTGTAGAAGTTGCCCAGGCAATAGGAATCGACTTGCCCAAAGTGGCACCAATCGCAGCAGTAGAAGTTGTGAATCCAGCGATGCAGGCGACAATTGATGCAGCGATGTTAACACAAATGAATCGCCGCGGACAAATTAAAGATTGTATCGTTGATGGACCACTTGCTTTAGATAATGCAGTATCACAAATTGCAGCAGAGCATAAAGGCATAGTAAGTGATGTAGCAGGTAAGGCAGATATTTTACTCGTCCCAACGATTGAAGCTGGAAATGTGCTATATAAATCACTCGTATACTTTGCGGATGCAAAAGTAGGAGCAATGATTGCTGGCGCAAAAGCACCGATTGTTTTAACATCTCGTGCTGATTCAGCAGAAACAAAAGTATATTCATTAGCATTGGCAGTTGCGACTGCTTCAAAATAAACCAAAAAGGGTAAAACATTAGGGGGAAACGACAATGACATTAGAAATCTTCGAATACTTAGAAAAATATGATTATGAGCAAGTAGTATTTTGTCAAGATAAAGAATCTGGTTTAAAAGCAATTATTGCAATTCATGATACAACACTTGGACCGGCTCTTGGTGGAACAAGAATGTGGACATATGATTCTGAAGAAGCGGCGATTGAAGATGCATTGCGTCTTGCAAAAGGGATGACATACAAAAACGCAGCAGCTGGTTTAAACTTAGGTGGTGCGAAAACAGTAATTATCGGTGATCCTCGTAAAGATAAGAGCGAAGCAATGTTCCGTGCACTAGGACGTTATATCCAAGGACTAAACGGACGTTACATTACAGCTGAAGATGTTGGTACAACAGTAGATGATATGGATATTATCCATGAAGAAACTGACTTTGTAACAGGTATCTCACCATCATTCGGTTCTTCTGGTAACCCATCTCCAGTAACTGCATACGGTGTTTACCGTGGTATGAAAGCAGCTGCAAAAGAAGCTTTCGGTACTGACAATTTAGAAGGAAAAGTAATTGCTGTTCAAGGCGTTGGTAACGTAGCATATCACCTATGCAAACATTTACACGCTGAAGGAGCAAAATTAATCGTTACAGATATTAATAAAGAAGCTGTACAACGTGCTGTAGAAGAATTCGGTGCATCAGCAGTTGAACCAAATGAAATTTACGGTGTTGAATGCGATATTTACGCACCATGTGCATTAGGCGCAACAGTTAATGATGAAACTATTCCACAACTTAAAGCAAAAGTAATCGCAGGTTCTGCAAATAACCAATTAAAAGAAAATCGTCACGGTGACATCATTCATGAAATGGGTATTGTATACGCACCAGATTATGTAATTAATGCAGGTGGCGTAATTAACGTAGCAGACGAATTATATGGATACAATAGAGAACGTGCACTAAAACGTGTTGAGTCTATTTATGACACAATTGCAAAAGTAATCGAAATTTCAAAACGCGATGGCATAGCAACTTATGTAGCGGCAGATCGTCTAGCTGAAGAGCGCATTGCAAGCTTGAAAAATTCTCGTAGTACTTACTTACGCAACGGTCACGATATTATTAGCCGTCGCTAATCATTCATATATAACTTTTACAAAAGGCGTGGTTACCTCTTATGAGGTTTCCACTTCCTTTTGAATTTATTAGTGGAGGTAGCAACATTGTCTGTAAATCGAATTCTTGTTATTAACCCAGGTAGTACATCCACAAAAATTGGTGTTTTTGATAATGAAAGACCCGTTTTAGAAGAAACGATTCGTCATGACGTAGAACAGATTGGGAAATACAAGCGAATTATCGACCAATATGAGTTTCGAAAAGAAACGATTTTAGAAGTTCTACATTCTCATGGTATTAACATTTCAAAATTAAACGCTGTTTGTGGACGTGGTGGATTACTTCGTCCAATCGAAGGCGGTACGTATACAGTAAACGATGCGATGTTAGAAGATTTAAAAAATGGGTTTAGCGGTCATCACGCTTCAAACCTTGGAGGCATTTTAGCATATGAAATTGCTTCTGGATTAAACATTCCTGCATTTATTGTGGATCCTGTCGTTGTAGATGAGATGGAGCCAGTTGCTCGTATAAGTGGTATTGCTGGTATGGAACGTAAAAGTATCTTCCATGCATTAAATCAAAAAGCAGTTGCTCGTAAAGTAGCCGAACAGTTAAACCACAAATATGAGGATTTACATTTATTAGTTACACATATGGGCGGTGGTATTACAGTTGGTGCTCATAAAAAAGGAAGAGTAATCGATGTGAATAACGGTTTAAACGGAGAAGGACCATTTAGTCCAGAGCGTGCTGGTACAGTACCAGTAGGGCAACTAGTAGAAATGTGTTTCTCTGGTGAGTATTACCGAGATGAAATGATTAAAAAGCTTGTCGGACAAGGTGGACTTGTAAGTTTAATCGGTACAAATGATGCGATTAAAGTAGAGAAAATGGTTGAAAAAGGTGATCCTGAAGCAACTCTTATTTATAAAGCAATGGCATATCAAGTTGCAAAAGAGATTGGCGGAGCTAGCGCTGTACTTCACGGGAAAATCGATGCAATCGTATTAACTGGTGGACTGGCATACAGTAAAATTCTTGTCGATGAAATAAAAGAGCGAGTGGACTGGATTGCAGATGTTATCGTACATCCAGGCGAAGATGAGTTAGAAGCGTTAGCAGAAGGAGCACTTCGTGTATTACGTGAAGAAGAAGCTCCAAAAGAATACGTTGTACGTGAAAAAGAAACGGTAGCTAGGGGTTGAGATAATGGCAAAAGAATATGATTTAGTCATCGTTGGCGGCGGTACTGGTGGATATGTTGCTGCAATTCGTGCATCACAACTAGGGTTAAAAACTGCACTAGTCGAAAAAGAAAATCTTGGTGGTACTTGTTTACACAAAGGATGTATCCCTAGTAAAGCTCTTTTACGTAGTGCGGAAGTATATGCAACTGCTAAAAAAAGCGAAGAGTTCGGAGTTATTGCAAGCAATGTAGAACTAAACTTTGCGAAAGTACAAGAGCGTAAAGAGAAGATTGTAACGCAGCTTCATAAAGGCGTTCAACACTTAATGAAACAAGGTAAAATTGATGTGTTTGAAGGTATTGGCCGTATTCTTGGCCCATCTATTTTCTCTCCGATGCCAGGGACAATTTCAGTTGAACTTGCAAGTGGAGAAGAGAATGAAATGTTAATTCCAAAAAATGTACTTATTGCAACAGGTTCTCGTCCAAATTCATTACCAGGTTTAGAATTAGACGGAGAGTACGTAATGTCTTCAGATCATGCTCTAAAAATGGAAACGCTTCCTAGTTCGATTATTATCGTTGGTGGCGGTGTAATCGGTATTGAGTGGGCATCTATGCTTGCTGACTTCGGTGTAGAAGTTACAGTATTAGAGTATGCAAAAACAATATTACCACTAGAAGATCAAGACGTTTCAAAAGAAATGCAACGTCTATTCAAGAAAAAAGGTATTAAAGTGGTAACTGGTGCAAAAGTATTACCAGAAACATTGGTAAAAGATAATGGAGTAACAATCCAAGCTGAACACAACGGTGAAAATAAAGAATTTAAAGCAGAAAAAATGCTTGTATCTGTAGGAAGACAAGCGAATACGCAAAATATTGGCTTAGAGAACACAGATATCGTTGTGGAAAAAGGATACATTCAAACAAATGAGTTTTATCAAACGAAAGAATCGCATATTTACGCAATTGGAGATGTAATCGGTGGCCTGCAACTTGCTCACGTTGCTTCTCATGAAGGAATTGCTGCAGTAGAACATATTGCAGGGAAAGAAGTTACACCAATTGATTACTCTATGGTATCAAAATGCGTATATAGCAGTCCAGAAGTTGCTTCTGTCGGTTTAACAGAACAAGAAGCGAAAGAAAAAGGCTATAAGTTAAAAGTAGGTAAGTTCTCATTCCGCGCAATCGGAAAAGCACTTGTATACGGAGAATCAGATGGTTTCGTAAAACTTGTAGTTGATGAAGAGACAAATGACATTCTTGGTGTTCATATGATTGGACCACATGTAACAGATATGATTTCTGAAGCGGGTCTTGCAAGAGTACTTGATGCAACACCTTGGGAAGTAGCACATACAATTCATCCGCATCCATCATTATCTGAGGCGATTGGTGAAGCAGCACTTGCTGTAGATGGAAGAGCGTTACACGCATAAAAATGTGGATTTAGGAGGTTATGAAAAATGGCAGAAGTAAAAGAAAAGCGCCATGA
The DNA here is from genome assembly GCF_038008705.1 of Bacillus sp. FSL W8-0770. Lineage (NCBI taxonomy): Bacteria > Bacillati > Bacillota > Bacilli > Caryophanales > Bacillaceae > Bacillus > Bacillus sp. FSL W8-0770. The sequence continues at coordinate 3,975,450 of NZ_JBBOZR010000001.1, read as the reverse complement.
AGAGCTTGGCTTAAGTGATGAGCAAGTATTAGAAATGTTCCGTACGATGTTACTTGCACGTAAAATTGACGAACGTATGTGGTTATTAAACCGCGCTGGTAAAATTCCATTCGTAATTTCTTGTCAAGGACAAGAGGCTGCACAAGTTGGAGCGGCGTTCGCTCTTGATAGAGAGAAAGATTATGCATTACCATACTACCGTGATATGGGTGTTGTACTAGCATTTGGTATGACAGCTAAAGAGCTTATGTTGTCTGCTTTTGCGAAAGCTGGAGATCCAAACTCTGGTGGTCGTCAAATGCCTGGTCACTTCGGTCAAAAGAAAAATCGTATTGTTACAGGTTCATCTCCAGTAACAACACAAGTACCACATGCAGTTGGTATTGCACTAGCTGGAAAAATGGAGAAGAAAGATTTAGTAACGTTCGTTACATTTGGAGAAGGTTCTTCAAACCAAGGTGACTTCCATGAAGGGGCAAACTTTGCTGGTGTACACAAACTACCTGTTATTTTTATGTGTGAAAATAACAAATATGCAATCTCTATTCCAGTTGAAAAACAATTAGCATGTAAAAACGTATCAGATCGTGCGATTGGTTACGGTATGCCTGGATATACAATAGACGGAAACGATCCACTTGCAGTATATAAAGCTGTAAAAGAAGCAGCAGATCGCGGTCGTCGTGGTGAAGGACCAACTTTAATTGAAACAGTATCATATCGTTTAACAGCACATTCTAGTGACGATGATGATCGTGTTTATCGTGATAAAGAAGAAGTAGAAGAAGCAAAGAAAAAAGATTCAATTATAACATTCGCAGCTTATTTAAAAGAAGCTGGTGTGTTAACTGAGGAATCCGAAAAACAAATGTTAGACGAAATTATGCATATCGTAAATGAAGCAACAGAATATGCAGAAAATGCTCCGTATGCAGCACCTGAAGATGCATTGAAGCACGTATACGCAGAATAGGGGGGAACGTTTCATGGCTGTAATGTCTTATATTGATGCTATTACATTAGCAATGCGCGAAGAAATGGAACGCGATGAGAAAGTATTCGTTTTAGGAGAAGATGTTGGTAAAAAAGGTGGCGTGTTTAAAGCGACACACGGTTTGTATGATCAATTTGGTGAAGATCGTGCGCTTGATGCACCGCTTGCAGAATCTGCAATTGCTGGGGTAGCAATTGGTGCAGCAATGTATGGTATGCGTCCAATCGCTGAAATGCAGTTTGCTGATTTCATCATGCCAGCAGTAAACCAAATTGTTTCTGAGGCAGCAAAAATTCGTTATCGTTCTAATAATGATTGGACTTGTCCAGTTACAATCCGTGCACCATTTGGCGGGGGTGTTCACGGTGCATTGTATCATTCACAATCTGTAGAAGCGATGTTTGCAAACCAACCAGGTTTAAAAATCGTTATCCCTTCTACACCATATGATGCAAAAGGCTTATTAAAAGCAGCCATTCGTGATGAAGATCCAGTATTATTCTTCGAACATAAACGTGCATATCGTTTAATTAAAGGTGAAGTACCAGAGGATGACTACGTATTACCAATCGGAAAAGCAGATGTAAAACGTGAAGGTGATGATATTACAGTTATCACGTACGGATTATGTGTTCATTTTGCTCTTCAAGCGGCTGAAAAGTTAGCACAAGATGGCATCTCTGCACACATTCTTGATTTACGTACTGTATATCCATTAGATAAAGAAGCAATCATTGAAGCAGCTTCTAAAACAGGTAAAGTTCTTCTTGTAACAGAAGACAATAAAGAAGGAAGCATTATGAGTGAAGTGGCAGCAATTATCGCTGAAAACTGTCTATTTGATTTAGATGCGCCAATCGCACGTCTTGCAGGTCCAGACGTTCCAGCAATGCCATATGCACCAACAATGGAAAAATTCTTTATGGTAAATCCAGATAAAGTTGAAAAAGCAATGCGTGAACTTGCGGAATTTTAATCGGGGGGACTATACATGGCTGTAGAAAATATTACAATGCCTCAGCTCGGGGAGAGCGTTACAGAGGGCACAATTAGTAAATGGCTCGTTAATGTTGGCGATCACGTAAATAAGTATGATCCGCTTGCAGAAGTAATGACTGATAAAGTAAATGCTGAAGTACCATCTTCTTTCACGGGTGTTGTGAAAGAGTTAATCGCTGGTGAAGGTGATACGTTAGCTGTAGGTGAAGTAGTTTGTGTTATTCAAGTAGAAGGCGCAGATGAAGTAGCAGCAACAGCTGTTGAGGAAAAAACAAAAGAAGAATCAAAGGCAGAAGTAGCTACGTCTGAAAAAGCACCGAAAGTAAAACAACCAACTGATGGAAAACCACGTTTTTCACCAGCTGTGTTAAAGCTTGCAGGTGAGCATAACGTTGATTTAGATCTAGTAGAAGGTACGGGAGCAAACGGCCGTATCACTCGTAAAGATATTTTAAAGCTAGTGGAATCTGGAAATATCCCACAAGCAGGTGCGGCGAAGAAAGAGGAAGCTGTAGCGGCAGTAGTAGAAGCTCGCCCAGAAGCACCAAAAGCAGCACCAGTAGCGCAAAAAGTAGAAGCTGCGAAACCAGTTTCTGTACCTACAATGCCTGGAGATATCGAAATTCCAGTAACAGGTGTGCGTAAAGCAATCGCAGCAAACATGTTACGTAGTAAACACGAAGCACCACATGCTTGGATGATGATTGAAGTAGATGTGACAAACCTTGTGTCATACCGTAACTCAATTAAAGGTGACTTTAAGAAGCGTGAAGGCTTTAACTTAACGTTCTTTGCTTTCTTCGTAAAAGCAGTAGCACAAGCGTTAAAAGAGTATCCTCAAATTAATTCAATGTGGGCTGGCGATAAAATTGTTCAGAAGAAAGATATTAACCTTTCTATCGCTGTTGCAACAGAGGAAGAACTATTTGTACCAGTAATTAAGCAAGCGGACGAGAAAACAATTAAAGGTATCGCTCGTGAAATTACAGAACTTGCAGGAAAAGTACGTACGAAATCGTTAAAAGCAGACGAAATGCAAGGTGGAACATTTACAATTAATAACACAGGATCATTCGGTTCTGTTCAATCTATGGGTATTATTAATTACCCACAAGCGGCTATTTTACAAGTTGAATCAATTGTAAAACGCCCAGTAATTATGGATAACGGTATGTTCGGTGCTCGTGATATGGTTAACTTATGTTTATCACTTGATCACCGAGTACTTGATGGTTTAATTTGTGGTAAGTTCTTAGGACGTGTTAAAGAAATTTTAGAAAACATGTCAGAAAATAATACATCTGTATATTAATAAAAAGCTCGCTTATGCGAGCTTTTTATTATCTTATTTCTTCATCTACATCCTACTATATGTATAAATATCTTTCCCAGTAATCTTACAATAAACGATTATGTATTAGGAATTTACGAAAATACATTGCTGATATATGGTATATGGATATAAAATAAGAAAAGAATAATTTTTTTGGCAAATCTTACTGATGAAACTGTAGTATAATATATTGTATTGTATGAAAAAGAGAGTTATTCTATATAAGTGTTTTATAGATAATGTGTAATCAGTCGTCAAAACATGAAGAATGTTGACTCCTGGTTTTTTATTTTTGCCGTAACAATGTTTCAGGAGGATGTCATGAAAAGAAGTACCGAGTTTCTAAAAAGTTTAGATGTAAAATTAATTTTAATTTTGTGTGCACTATGTGTGACGAGTATAGCTGCTATATATAGCAGTCAGCAAACGGGACAGTATGGAGCTGCAAACTTTGCTATGAAACAAGGTGTTAACTACATAATTGGGGTTGTATTGTTACTTCTTGTTGCAAGCATCGACTTAGATCAATTGCAAAAATTATCTTGGCCGCTTTATATTGCTGGATTTGCTTCACTTATTCTTTTGAAAGTATTACCACCATCAGGTTTTACACCTGAAAAATTAGGTGCAAAAAGATGGTTTGTTTTCCCAGTATTTGGGCAAATTCAGCCGTCTGAGTTTTTCAAAATTGCATTGCTACTTGTAGTAGCGAGTATAGCAGTGAAACATAATGCGCAGTATATGGCAAGGACATTCCAAACAGATTTAAAGCTAGTAGGTAAAATTATGCTAGTGTCACTTCCACCTATGGCGGTTGTATATAGTCAACCTGATACAGGTATGGTGTTCTTATACGCTGCTGCTATTGCATGTATTTTATTTATGTCAGGTATTCAAAAGAAATTGATAGCATTATGTACCGTTATTCCGTTGACCATATTATCTGCTTTAATATTTATTTTCTTTAAGTATCAAGACTTTTTCTATAATAATTTAGTTACTTTACTAAAGCCTCACCAACAGTCGCGTATTGTAGGTTGGTTAAATCCATTTGAAAATGCAGATCAAGGTTATCAAACACAACAATCGATTTTAGCTGTAGGTAGTGGAGGAATGGAAGGTAAAGGGTTTGGGGGAGGAAGCGTCTATATCCCAGAGAAGCATACTGACTTTATTTTCGCTACAATTGCCGAAGAAGGTGGATTTATCGTAGCAGCCTTAGTTGTCTTCTTGTTCCTATTACTACTATATCGAACAATTATTATTGGTTATTCCGCTGATAATTTATTTGGTACATTATTATGCGCTGGATCAATCGGTATATTAACAGTTCAAATATTCCAAAACATCGGTATGATCGTTGGATTAATGCCTGTAAAAGGTATTGCATTACCTTTCTTATCGTATGGGGGAAGTTCCTTATTCTCAAATATGATTATGATGGGGCTCATATTATCGGTACGGAAAACGTATAAAAAATATATGTTTTCAGTTAAGTAAAAAAAGCTGGTTCGTTTTTAAACGAACCAGCTTTTTTACATATATGCTCATAAACGTTGCAAACTAAACAGGATAGCAGTGTGAGACGGGTAAGGAGTGCAAAGTGATGCATATGCATATTTTTGAAGGAGCACGACATCTTTCTAATAGTGAATGGGTTATTCGGGCTATTATAGCATACATATTTTTAATATTAGTTGCGAAAGCGATGGGGCAAAGGTCTATCGCACAACTTCGTTTTTTAGATGTTGTATTAGTGTTATTGCTTGGTGGGAATATTTCTAACGCATTGTCTGATGAAAAAGTAGGGTTACTGGGATCGATGATTACAACGTTCATACTTGTTGTACTTCATATTATAAGCTCAGTTTTAATGCTGAAATGGGATAGATGGAGACGTTTTTTAGAGCCAGCACCTATTATTCTTATACATAATGGTTCCATTGATTTTAGCAATTTGAAAAAGGCGAGAATTACCTTGGAATATTTGTTTTCGGAACTTCGTATGCGAAATGTGAGCGATATTCAAACGATTAAATTAGCGTTATGGGAAGCAAACGGTGTCGTTTCTATATTTCGGTATCCAGAATATGAAGCAGTTTCGCGGCTTGATCTTAAAGTGGCGGGAAAAAAATCTCCAGTTTCTTTTGTATTAGTAAAGGATGGGAGGATACAGAAAGATGTTCTTGCATTATTAGGAAAAACAGAAGCGTGGGCGAGAGAATTTCTAGAGGAGAGTACAGAAGTCGAATCTATTATGTTAGCTACAGTAGATGAATCACATAAAATAAATATTTTGTTAAAAAAATGAAAAATATACGCATTTTGTCGTTTCGTACATATGATACAATAGTGTGGACAACGAAAAAGGAGGCGATACGGTGGGATATGTAGAAGAATTACGAAAAATAGTTGGTCATCGCCCTTTAATTTTAGTTGGTGCTGTTGTACTCGTTATAAATGAAAATGGATATGTTTTATTGCAGCAGCGGACAGAGCCGTACGGAAAATGGGGGCTACCTGGCGGGCTAATGGAGCTTAGTGAATCACCAGAAGAAACAGCTTATCGTGAAGTATATGAAGAGACAGGAATAAAAGTGAAGAACTTGCGACTAATCAATGTATTTTCTGGAGCGAACTACTTTACAAAATTAGAAAACGGTGATGAATTTCAATCTGTAACAACCGCCTATTATACGGATGAATACGAAGGGGATTTTGTTATGAATAAAGAAGAAGCAGTTCAGCTTAAATTCTTTTCAGTAACAGAACTACCTGACTATATTGTAGGATCGCATAAAAAAATGATTGCTGAATATATGAAGATTATGGAAAAAAAGATATAATAATAGTGAAAGAAATACAAAAACACAGCTCTGGTTGGTAGTCCAGACGCATGATTTCATGTCAGTAACCTTCCCCTCCGGGATGTCCCGTATTTCTAATCTTTTAAAGGAGGGGCTGTCAATGGATTTGACAGTATATCACGATGGCCAATTTTTTGTTGGAATCATTACATGTAAAGAAAAAGGGAAATTGTATGGGGCGAGGTATATTTTTGGGGCGGAACCGTCAGATGAAGAAGTGCTTATGTTTGTGAATGGTTCACTTTTAGAGCATTTTCAGCACTTTGCAAAATGTGGTGTAGAAGTTAAAGAAAAACAGCGTCCTAAAAACATAAAGCGTATCATACGACAAGCAGCAAAAGAAACAACTATTAAACGTTTTACTAAGGCGCAAGAGGCGATTAGTTTATCTTATGAATTGCATAAACAAGAAAAGAAACTGCAGTCTAAAGAGAAGCGAGAAGCTGAAAAAGAAAGAAGACGTTTAATGAAAGTACAAAAAGCAAAGCAAAAACATCGTGGTCATTAAAGAAAAGGTGTTAGAGCAAGAGCTCTAACACCTTTTCTATACTTAAATACAAGTAAACTTACTTGTATTTCATAAACATTAACTGGTAAGATACAAATAGGTAGTTTTAGAGGAGGGAAAAGAGTGATTAATTTTAACTTTTTTATGAATGATGTTGTCCGCCAAGCGCGTGAAGAGATTGTCTCTGCTGGATATACAGAATTGACGACGCCAGAAGCGGTAGAAGAAGCGTTTAAAAGAAATGGAACAACACTTGTAATGGTAAACTCTGTATGTGGTTGTGCAGGTGGTATTGCTCGTCCTGCTGCTGCGCATTCCGTACATTATGATAAACGTCCTAACCACCTTGTAACGGTGTTTGCAGGTCAAGATAAAGAAGCGACAGCAAGAGCGCGTGAATATTTCGAAGGGTACCCACCTTCTTCTCCATCATTTGCTTTATTAAAAGATGGAAAAATTGTAACGATGGTAGAGCGTCATGAAATTGAAGGTCATGAACCGATGCAAGTTATTGCGAAATTACAATCGTATTTCGAAGAGAATTGTGAAGAACTATAAAAAATAAGAGAAAAGGCGGCACGTCCACAATCAAGTGGATGTGCCGCCTTTTTTATTTATTATTAAAATTTCTGAGATATGCATAGTTATGTTATTTTATGCATCATTTTATACATAACAAACAGCATTTGTATTGTTATATTATTTATTTTTATTTTATATATTGCATAAAAATAAAAGTGCTGATACAATACAAACATCGAATAAATATTCTATTAAACTTTTAAATATACATTATTAGGGGGAAGAAAGATGAAGAAGTTAGTATCAATATCGTTTGCACTTATTTTAAGTGTAAGTATATTCAGCGCTTGTAGTAATGGGGAATCGAAAGAAACAAAAGGAAATAAAAAAGTACTCGTAATGGGAACTTCAGCAGATTATAAACCTTATGAATATGTAGATGCGTCAAAGAGCGATGAAATTATTGGCTTTGATGTTGATGTTGCTAAATATATCGGAAAAGAACTTGGGTATGAAGTGAAAGTGAAAGATATGGATTTTGGTGGTTTATTAGCATCTCTTAGTTCAGGAAAAGTTGATTTCGTAATGGCAGGTATGACGCCAACTGCAGAGCGTAAAAATAATGTTGATTTTACAGATATTTATTTTGTTGCGAAAAATATGGTCGTTTCTAAAAAGGATTCTAACATTAAATCTGTAGAGGATTTAAAAGGGAAAAAAGTAGGGGTACAAACAGGGTCTATTCAAGAAGAGAAAGCTGCAGAATTTAAAAAACAAGTAGATTTCCAAGTTGAGGGACGTGACCGTATACCAGAAATCGTACAAGAAATTAAAGCTGGTCGTTTTGACGCTGCAATTATAGAAGATACAGTTGCTAAAAATTATTTAGAGAAAATGAAAGATTTACAAGGAATTGAAATTAAAGAAGCACCAGAAGAAGTTGGAGCAGCAATTGCCCTTCCGAAAAACAGTGATAAAACAGCTGAATTTAATAAAGTAATTAAAAAAATGCAAGAAAATGGAGAAATGGATAAATTAGTGAAGAAATGGTTTGGCAGCGGAAAATAAGCTGCCTTTCACTTTTCTGTGAGGGGAATGAAAAGAATGAACTTAGATTTTTCGGCGATTACGCCTTCGATACCATATATACTAAAAGGTTTAGAAGTTACTTTGAAAATTGTAGCAGTATCAGCTTTAGCAGGATTTATTTTAGGAACGCTATTAGCACTTTGTAAAATTGCTAGAATACGAGCATTAAATATAGCAGCAGATTTTTATACATCAATTTTTCGTGGTACACCCCTTGTATTGCAATTAATGATTATTTATTTCGGCGTCCCACAAATAATTGGTTATGAAATACCAGCATTTTTAGCTGCTGTACTTGCATTTAGCTTAAATTCAGGTGCATACATGTCAGAAGTAATTCGTGCTGGTATTCAAGCGGTTGATAAAGGACAAACAGAAGCAGCAATGGCTTTAGGGATACCGTACGGAAAAATGATGAGAAATATTATTTTCCCTCAAGCATTAAAAAATATATTACCAGCGCTTGTGAACGAATTTGCGACACTTACGAAAGAATCGGCTGTAGTAACAGTAATAGGCGCGACTGATTTAATGCGTCGTGCTTACATTGTAGGCGGTGAGACATTTAAATATCTTGAACCATTACTTTTTGTTGGACTGATTTATTATATGTTAGTCATTATTCTTACATTAGTCGGGAAGGCAATTGAAGGGAGAATGAAGAAAAGTGATTAAAATTGAAAACCTTCATAAATCATTTGGTAAAAACGAAGTATTAAAAGGAATTACAACAACAATTGAAAAAGGGGAAGTAGTCGCAATTATAGGGCCTTCTGGATCAGGAAAATCAACATTTTTACGTTGTATGAATATGTTAGAAGCACCAACGGATGGTCACATTTGGATTGGGACGGAAGAAGTAACGAATCCGAAAACGAATGTTATGCATGTTCGTGAAAATGTCGGTATGGTATTTCAACATTTTCACTTATTTCCTCATATGACTGTATTAGAAAATATTATGTATGCTCCTATCAATGTAAAAGGGGTAACGAAGCAAGAAGCTGAAAAGAAAGCTGAGAAACTTTTAGAAAAGGTTGGATTAGTAGATAAAAAAGATACGTATCCAAATCGTCTTTCGGGAGGACAAAAGCAACGTGTAGCAATTGCAAGAGCGTTAGCGATGGAACCGGAAGTTATGTTATTTGATGAACCGACATCGGCGCTAGATCCAGAGATGGTGAAAGAAGTGTTAGAAGTTATGAAATCGTTAGTTACGACAGGAATGACGATGGCTATCGTTACACATGAAATGGGCTTTGCAAAAGAAGTGGCAGATCGTGTTCTTTTCTTGGACGGAGGAAAGCTTGTAGAAGATAGTGCGCCAGAAGAATTTTTTGCAGCGCCGAAAAGTGAACGTGCGCAACAATTTTTACAAAAAATATTGTAATATGAAAAGGTTATGTGAATAATAAGTAGAAAAGGATGACATTGTGTCATCCTTTTTTTATACTAGCTGTAAATACGTTTATACATATAGGAGTAATGATATGTTTAAAATTGGATATCGTACAGTAAAAACAGCAATAGGGACAGGTGCGGCAGTTTTTATTGCTCAGTTATTAGGGTTAGAATTTTATAGTTCAGCAGGCATTTTAGTTATTTTATGTGTACAAAATACGAAGCGCAAATCACTTCAAGTGTCGTTACATCGTTTTCTAGCGTGTGTATTATCAATGGCATTCGCGTTTTGTATTTTTGAAACGATTGGCTATACACCACTTGCAATTAGCATATTGTTACTTACATTTATTCCGACTGCAGTAATGCTTAAAATTCAAGAAGGTATTGTCACGAGTTCAGTTATTGTTATGCATCTATATTCATTGAAGCAAATTACATGGCTTATAGTTGGAAATGAAATTGCTATATTAACGATAGGGATTAGCGTGGCGTTATTAGTAAATATGTATATGCCGAGTAGTGAAAATAAGCTAAAAGAGTATCAGGATAAAATAGAGAATAATTTTAAAACGATTTTGTTTGAAATGGTTGTGTATTTACGAAATCGAGAAAGTAGTTGGAGTGGAGCAGAACTCATTGAAACCGAGAATATGTTAAATGAAGCAAGAGATTTATCGTTTAAAAAACTTGAGAATGCATTTATGCGAGAAGATGATTATTACTATCGTTATTTTAATATGCGTATGCAACAATTCGAAATTTTAGAGCGAATGATACCACTAGCAGCTTCTTTATCGTGGACATATGAACAAGCTGACATGATTGCAGATGTTGTTGAAAACATTGGTAATGCTATTAGCCCTGAGAGTACTGGCGTTATTTCCTTAAGGCAGCTTCAAGAAATGAGGGGATTATTTAGAGACATGCCATTGCCAGCTACACGCGAAGAATTTGAGATACGTGCGAAACTTGTTCAACTTGTGTATGAAATGGAACAATATTTACTCATTAAAAGTCGCTTTAAGGGAAAGGATAATATAAAAGAACTTATATAGAAGGTAGGAATTATCTATGCCGTATCTTCTCTCTATCATATTATGTCTTTCTTTATCGCCGATTTGGCCTCTTGGGGATAATCCACGTGCCGGAGATACTTTTATTATTGTAAATAAAGCAACGAATAAATTAGCTTACATTGACGATGGAAAGATTCAAAAGGTTTTTCCAGTAGCGACAGGGAAAACGAATGAATTAACTCCAGAAGGAAATTTTGATGTTGTAATGAAAGCAAAGGATCCGTATTACATTGCGAAGGATATTCCAGGTGGATCGCCAAAAAATCCACTTGGGTCAAGGTGGATTGGATTTAATGCAAGAGGAACTGATGGAAGTAAATATGGAATACATGGAACAAACCAACCGAGTTCAATTGGAAAGTATATTTCACAAGGGTGTATAAGAATGAAGAAAAACGATGTGGAATATTTGTTTGATCGCATTCCAATTGGAACGAAAGTATGGATTGTGAAATCGAAAAAATCATTTCAGCAATTGGCAAAAGAAAAAGGAGCCGTTGCATATGAAAAAGCCAACGAAAAGGTTGGCTTTTTCTATTATAATAAGTTGTCTTGACATGTGTACATAACCGTGCGTTAATGAGAGTATAGAAAGATAAAATTAGATAAAGGGGTTGCTCAAATGTACTTGAATCCAAAACTTTCGTATATGCAGTTTTTTATGGGATTTCTATTTGTTATTACATTCATATTGGCAACTTTTAATATATGTTCTTATCTTGTAGCGATTGTATGTATGGCATTACTTAATCTCACTTTTGTTATTGGGGCATTTCAGCAGAAACAATATACAAGTTTTGTAATAGCGCTTGTAATGTCATTTTCCTTTAGTATTGTAGCGATTGTGTTTTATATAAAATAAACCATCTCGATGTCGAGATGGTTTATTTTGTTATGTGTAAAAAGTAAAAAAAGGACGAACACATCGCCCTTTTTACCAAAACATACTCGCGCCAGCAAGTAATGTTGTTACAAGCATAGAAATTAGCATCACATAAACCATAACTTTTTGAGCTTTTTTATGCATCGTTATACCTCCTTGCAAATCAGTACAATTTCATTGTAACGAGAAATGAAATTATGGACAAGGGGAGAGTGAGGACAAAATTCGGGAGGGGATTGCAAAATATAACAGGAAATTTGAGAGTGTGTAGAGAATATAGTAAAAGGGTATATTGTTAATTTTTAGTTGGGCAAGCTGAAGAATGGAGATACGATGATGAAAATATACGAAACAGATCGTTTATACTTAAGGGAAATTGATGAGTCGTATGCTGAAACAGTTCTTCAATATTACGACAGAAATCGTGAATTTTTAAAAGCTTGGGAAGAGTATAGACCGGATGATTTTTTTACGCTAGATTATCAAAAGAAAAAGTTGCAAAAGGATAGAAAAGAGTTCGAAGAAGGGAAAATCATCAGACTATGGATTTTTAAAAAGGGTGATGATACGAAAATAATTGGGTGTATTTCATTTAATTTAATCGTTCGTGGCATTTATCAATCTTGTGTACTCAGTTATAAATTAGATAAAGCAGAGTTAAACAAAGGGTATACGACAGAAGCGCTTAGAAAAGCAATTCAAGTTGCTTTTGGGGAATTTCAGTTACATCGTATAGAAGCTCCGATTATGCCTCGTAATTTAGCATCTATACAAGTAGTAACGAAGATAGGTTTTCAATATGAAGGCGTGTCTAGGAAGATGTTAATGGTAAATGGCGTGTGGGAAGATCATATGCGCTGGGTATTGTTAAATGAGTAATAGAAAGCAGATGGTTATCTAGACATGTAAACCATCTGTTTTTTGTCTTGTATTTCGAAACTTTTGCGAAATTCTGTTATAATTAATAGTGTTACATACATAATGGTAGTGCAGGAGGCGCAGTCTTATGATTAATCAAGAACGTTTAGTAAATGAATTTATGGAATTAGTACAAGTAGATTCTGAAACGAAATTTGAAGCAGAAATCTGCAAAGTATTAACGAAGAAATTCACAGATTTAGGTGTAGAAGTATTTGAAGATGACACAATGGCTGTAACTGGTCATGGTGCAGGTAACTTAATTTGTACTTTACCAGCAACAAAAGATGGTGTTGATACAATTTACTTTACTTCTCATATGGATACAGTAGTTCCTGGTAATGGAATTAAGCCTTCTATTAAAGATGGATATATCGTATCAGATGGTACAACAATTTTAGGTGCGGATGATAAAGCTGGATTAGCATCAATGTTCGAAGCAATCCGTGTTTTAAAAGAGAAAAATATCCCTCATGGTAAAATTGAATTTATTATTACAGTCGGAGAAGAATCAGGTCTTGTTGGTGCAAAAGCATTAGACCGTGAGCGTATTACAGCGAAATATGGCTACGCATTAGATAGCGATGGAAAAGTTGGTGAAATCGTTGTTGCAGCTCCAACACAAGCGAAAGTGAACGCAATTATTCGCGGAAAAACAGCTCACGCTGGTGTAGCGCCGGAGAAAGGTGTATCTGCAATTACTATCGCAGCGAAAGCAATTGCGAAGATGCCACTTGGTCGCATTGACTCTGAAACGACTGCAAATATTGGGCGTTTTGAAGGTGGTACACAAACGAATATCGTTTGCGATCATGTACAAATCTTTGCAGAAGCTCGTTCTTTAATCAATGAGAAAATGGAAGCACAAGTTGCGAAAATGAAAGAAGCATTTGAAACAACTGCAAAAGAAATGGGCGGGCATGCAGACGTTGAAGTAAACGTTATGTACCCAGGATTTAAATTTGCTGATGGCGATCACGTTGTAGAAGTTGCAAAACGTGCAGCTGAAAAAATTGGTCGTACACCTTCTCTTCACCAAAGTGGTGGCGGAAGTGATGCAAACGTAATTGCAGGACATGGTATCCCAACAGTTAACTTAGCAGTTGGTTATGAAGAAATTCATACAACAAACGAGAAGATTCCTGTTGAAGAATTAGCAAAAACAGCAGAATTAGTTGTTGCAATTATTGAAGAAGTAGCGAAGTAATGAAATAGAAAAAGCGTGTAAATCAATTGTGATTTACACGCTTTTTATTTTGATTCGATTGCTTTGACAAGACGTATAAGCCAATATAAGAAAACCTATGGAAGTATATACGTTGTTGCTACATGTACTAGACGAAGGAATAATCCTAACGTATTCATATTGAAAATCGGAAGTAGTAAATAATTAATTGCAATGATTAATATAACTACAAGGAATGTATAGTTGAGTTTATCCCGCTATTTGCCGGACAGTAAGCTCCCTACCTCAAAATTCTGCGAAAGTAAAGAAGTTAAGTGGGGGCCCTGCTGCCCGCAAAAACCCGATTGGTGAGGCTGATTAAAGTTTCACTTTATTAGCTGATCTCATCATAATCAGACCCTTTCACATATATATCGATTATAAAAAAGAACAAGTAATTATTATAACTATTGTGCAAAATTTGATATAATGAAAGAACGAACGTTCTGATTAGGGAGTGAGTACTATGCGAGAAATGTATCCGAAAAATGGTCGTGTTATTTTACATGTAGATATGAATTGCTTTTTCGCATCTGTTGAAATTGCTCATGATCCATCATTACAAGGAAAGCCATTAGCGGTTGCTGGAAATGAAAAAGAGAGAAAAGGAATTATTATAACATGTAGTTATGAGGCGAGAGAATACGGAATACGTACGACGATGCCCCTTTGGGAAGCGAAAAGGTTATGCCCGCAATTAGTTGTAAGGCGTCCTAATTTCACATTATATCGCGAAGCTTCATTTCAAATGTTTCAAGTCCTTTCCCGTTTTACAGAAAAGATACAACCAGTCTCAATAGATGAAGGATATTTAGATATTACAGATTGCTACGCACTTGGTTCGCCTCTTGAAATAGCAAAGATGATTCAACAAGCACTATTAACAGAGTTGCAGCTTCCGTGTAGTATCGGAATTGCTCCAAATCTTTTCCTAGCAAAAACAGCTTCTGATATGAAAAAACCTCTCGGTATTACCGTACTTCGAAAACGTGATATTCCAGAAATGATTTGGACACTTCCAGTTGAAGCAATGCATGGGATTGGAGAAAAAACAGCTGAAAAATTAAATGAAATTCATATACATACAATTGAACAGTTAGCGAAGGGAGACGAGCATATCATTCGCGCTAAAATTGGGAAGCACGGTATTGATTTACAAAAGCGTGCAAAAGGTACGGATGATAGGGAAGTGGATCCGAGTCAAATGGGCCAACATAAAAGTGTCGGTAACTCGATGACTTTTTCAAAGGATATGGATGAAGAGAAAGAATTGCTTGATATGTTAGAACGTTTATCAAAATCAGTGAGTAAAAGATTACAAAAGCGAACCCTTGTCAGCTATAATATTCAAATTATGATTAAATACCATGATAGGCGAACAGTAACACGGAGTAAGCAATTGAAAAATGCAATTTGGGAAGAACGCGATATTTTTCAAGCAGCATCCCGTTTATGGAAGCAACATTGGGATGGTGATTCCGTTCGTTTACTAGGTGTTACAGCTACTGAAATAGAGTGGAAGACAGAATCGGTGAAACAATTAGATTTGTTTTCATTTGAAGAGGATGCGAAAAAAGAACCACTACTTGCTGTCATTGATCAAATTAATGATAAGTATGGAACACCGATTTTACAACGAGGTAGTCAACTACTACGTAAGCAAGAGAAGTCGTTTCAACAAAAGTTAGAAAATAAATTTATGTAGAAGGTGTCATGAAGTAGTAAAATCATGACACCTTTCCTATTATACAGGTACCAAGTGATACGAGAGCATTTGTCCGTAACCCAGCCATTCGGTGTCTCCATTGTCTTTCCATTCCAATGCAAGCTCCTACAATAATTGCGATAACTAATCTGAATACAATGTCGTACCATACCATCATGGTCACCTCCATATATAAATATGTGTTATGTTTTTTAGAATGAGCGGGGAATACCCACTCATTCTTATTTTTACAACCAGCTATGAAACTTTTTAATATAAAGCTTTTTTAGGAACTGTGTTAAAAAAGCGTAGCCTAATAGTATTCCTACTAACCAAGGGAAGTAGTTAAGTGGCAATGCTTGCAAACCAACGGCTGCACCAAGTGGTGAGAATGGAATATAAATCCCGATTGCCATAATAAGAGCGGTTAATAAAACGACTGGTGTTGATGCAGTGCTTTGAATAAATGGAATCTTTTGTGTTCTTATCATGTGAACAATTAAAGTTTGTGTTAACAATCCAACGACAAACCAACCGGACTGGAATAATGATTGCTCGCTCGGTGTATTTGCACCAAATACATTCCACATGACTACGTATGTGATAATATCAAATACGGAACTAATTGGGCCGATAGAAATAATGAAGCTTCGTAAGTTTGCAGTATCCCATTTTCGTGGTTTTTCTAGAAACTCTTTATCCATTTTGTCCCATGGAATAGAAAGTTGTGAAATATCATAAAGTAAGTTTTGAATTAAAAGATGAATGGCAAGCATCGGTAAAAAAGGAATGAAAGCACTTGCTACTAACACGCTAAACACATTACCGAAGTTAGAGCTAGCTGTCATCTTAATATATTTTAAAATATTTCCGAATGTAGTACGTCCTTCTAAAATACCTGCTTCTAATATAGTTAAACTTTTTTCGAGTAGAATAATATCGGAAGCTTCTTTCGCAATATCAGTAGCAGTATTAACAGATATTCCGACATCAGCTTCACGTAATGCTACAGCATCGTTAATGCCGTCTCCCATGTAACCTACAGTGTGTCCATTTCCTTGTAATGCGTGTATAATACGAGATTTTTGCATTGGATTAAGCTTCGCAAATACAGTCGTTTCTTCAGCAAGTTTTGCTAATGCTTTATCTGGTAAAGAATCAATCTCGTAACCGAGGATTGGTTCGCCGATATCTAATCCAACTTCTTTACAAACCTTTCTTGTAACAATTTCGTTATCGCCAGTTAAAATTTTCACTTGTACACCATGTTTTTGTAATGCTTGAATTGCAGCTGCTGCAGATGGTTTCGGTGGATCTAAAAAGCCGATATATCCACTGAGAATCATATCAGTTTCGTCTTTTACTGCGTACTCTGTATCATTTATTCTTCTATCTTTTTTATAAGCCACAGCAATAACTCGCATACCTTCACTATTTAGTGTCTCACTTAGTTTTTTGACATTTGAACGTATTTCCTCGGTGAGTGGAACGATTTTTTCATCCACTTCAGTGTAGTTACAAATTGATAAAATTTCTTCTACGGCACCTTTACAAACCATTGTATGTTCACCTGAAATATCCTTTACGATAACTGACATACGCCGGCGGGCGAAATCGAATGGAATTTCATCTAGCTTTTGAAAAGCTGATGGATTAAATTTATTGTTTTCCTCTGTATGCTTAATAACAGCTTTATCTATTAAATTTTTCAATCCAGTTTGATAGAAACTATTTAAATAGGCAAATTGCAAGACGCGATTGCATTCATTTCCCTTGGGATCTAAGTGACGAACAAGGACCACTTTATCTTCTGTTAAAGTTCCGGTTTTATCTGTACAAAGAATGTTCATAGCACCTAAGTTTTGAATAGAATTTAGCTGTTTTACAATTACTTTTTGTTTAGACATGTTAACGGCACCTTTAGCTAAATTAGCAGTTACAATCATTGGTAACATTTCAGGTGTAAGGCCAACAGCAACGGCAATAGCGAAGAAGAAAGCTTCTTGCCAATCTCCTTTTGTGAATCCATTAATGAGAAGGACAATAGGTGCCATAATAAGCATGAATGTAATTAAGAGCCAGCTTACTTTGTTTACACCTTTATCAAAGCTTGTCTCTACACGCTTTCCAATTACCTTATTTGCTAAAGAGCCGAAATACGTATCGGTACTTGTTGAGATGACAACAGCTTTTGCGCTGCCACTTACAATATTTGTTCCCATGAAACAAAGGTTTTCCATATCGAGTGGATTGTAATTTTTTTTCATGTTTTTCGGTAAGATATGCTTATTTTCTGTATGGTAGCAGTGTTCGTATTTTTCTACAGGAAGTGCTTCCCCTGTCAAAGAAGATTGATTAACAAATAAATCTTTAGCGGATACAACACGCACATCAGCTGGAACAATATCACCAGCTGAAAGGGAAATAATATCGCCAGGTACAAGTTCCTCAATTGGAATTTCTGTTGTGTAATTTCGGTTTAAATTCTTTACATTTTTTGTTTCATGTACAAATCCATTTATTCTAAATACGCTCGCAGTTGTTCGAACCATAGCTTTTAACTTATCGGCAGCTTTTTGAGAACGAAATTCTTGGGAGAACCGAATCGTTGCACTAAGTAGGACCATTACAGATACGACAATCGTTCCTTGCATATCATCTGTGAAAAAGGAGAGTGCTCCAAGAGCTAATAAAACGAAAATAAATGGATTTTTAAATGCCAATAGAAATTGAATGTACCACGGCGCCATTTTATTATGAGCTATTTCATTCGGACCATATAAAGAAAGTCTACGAGACGCTTCTTGTTTAGATAATCCATCTTGTGTTGTTTCTAAAAGTTTTAACGCAGAGCTTACATCTTGTGTTGCAACCTCCACTAATAATTCGTTATTTGTTTTCATGCTATCTTGCTCATAAGCATGCTTTGTTTCTTGTCTTTGTAAATTAAACATCGGTAGTTCCTCCTCTGTCATGAAGGAGGAAACAATCTGTTACCTAACTATTTGAAATGGTGAGGAACAGTTTCTTTCCTACCTACATGATGAAATATGAATGTAAAACGTATGGGTATCTGGGCCGAATCATCAATTGCCAACTGTTCCTCACCTCCGTACAATTTAGTAGTTTCTGAATATGCTATGTTTGTTTCATAGTAAGGTGCATATAGACGTAAAAAGACCTTTACTCAAAACGAGTAAAGGTCTGAATTCGCAGTTAAAAGAGTCCACAACAAAGACTGTTAGTAGATATAAATAAAAACAGTTTTTGTGTATGACAAAATACATGCACCTCTCCCTCGTTGAGTTTTAGCACTGTATAGCATAGGTACTGAAACCAGCTACGTTAAAAAAGGCCTTCATTCCGACCTTTCCTGTTGACCCATTGGCGTCTCTCGACATTTTTGGGCAGCAGCGTTTCTCTATACAGGAGCCTCACCTAACAGAGACCATATTCAATTACATGTTGATGTTAGCACTGTAAAATCTTAGTGTCAATATCTTTTTTATCTGTGTTTTTAAAATATTAAATGGATTTATAATAGATATATGGGATGAAATGCATGATATTGATTATAAATAATATGGAAAATAAATATTTTTATAAAAGGGGAATTTGTAATGGTACCACAAAATTTTATTATAAATATTGAGAATCAAAAATGGTTGTTTAATGAGCAGGAAGATTTATGTTCTCATGGAGAAATATATTTAAATATGGCTGGAACGATTATTACGCAGGCAGGTATGGATGAGGAATGGGGAATAAGTGAATCAGCTTTAGCTTTGTTACGAACTTTAGATAAAGAATATATTTGTGATATTGAAAATGAAGAGGGGCTTATTTTGCACGGATGTGGCACTATGCTAATGTTAGGATGCCCAATTTCAATTCATTGGACTATAAACCATATAGGTAAAAACGTGATTTTAAAGGACTTTGTCAAAGTTATTTCTACTGATCAAAAGGCTATATACTATGAAGGACTTCATATAGAATTGAATGAAAATGAATATAGAAGACAAATTGTTTCTTTTGCACTACAAGCAAAAGAATTATTTAATAAATCAAGTGACAAGATAATTTTAGATGAGTTTGATCAAAGGATGTATACAAACTTTTGGACGGAATATGACGATTTACTAAATAAGTATAAATAAAAAAGCACTGTAACCAGTGCTTTTTTATTTATAGATTACGAGATTGTAGGGTTTTCAAAAATAACAATCTCTGAACTGTTTGTAGTTGAAACACGTTGGGCGTAATATGTTAAAGCTGAAGAAATATATGCTGGTAACGTATCATTTGTATGTGATGTTGTATATTCATGGATTAATTCCTTTAAAGTTGTCCATTCTAATTGTGCTGGGTGATCAGACACGAAAGAACTTACCCAGCGATCAAATGAAGATGAAAAATCAGTTTGTAAACGAAATACTTCTTTCATAATAAAACGCTCCCTTAAAATGTAGTATAATCATTTTACCATAAAACACGAACGATAGCTAAATTTTTTAAGTATAATGTTCGTGTTATATAGTTGTCTAGATGATTGGTTATGTAAATTCAATTTGCCATTTGAAATAACATTCCGTAAGATGAGAGATAGAGTATATTTAGAGCTGGAGGAAAGAAAGTGGAATTTGTATTTTTAGGAACTGGTGCAGGTGTTCCTTCAAAAGGAAGGAACGTTTCAGCAATTGCTTTACAATTGTTAGAAGAACGAGGACAAACTTGGTTATTTGATTGTGGCGAGGCCACGCAACATCAAATATTACATACATCTGTACGTCCGCGCCGCATTGAAAAAATATTTATTACGCATTTACATGGCGATCATATTTTTGGATTGCCTGGTTTATTAGGTAGCCGTTCATTTCAAGGAGGAACTACGCCTTTAACGGTGTATGGACCGAAAGGAATTAAACAATTTATTGAAGTGGCATTATCGGTAAGTACGACACATGTGAAATATCCACTTGAAGTTGTGGAGATAACAGAAGAAGGTACCGTATTTGAAGATAATGAATTTTATGTAGAAACGAAAAGATTGTCACACGGTATAGAATGTTTTGGATATCGTATTGTAGAGAAAGATATACAAGGTGCTCTTTTAGTTGATAAGTTGCTTGAGATGGGGGTGAAACCAGGTCCAATCTTTAAACGTTTAAAAGATGGTGAAGCAGTTGAATTAGAGGATGGCACGATATTAAATGGAAATGAGTTTATCGGCCCACCTCAAAAAGGAAGAATTATTACTATTTTAGGTGATACGCGATATTGCGAAGCGAGTAGGGAGCTTGCGCAAGATGCAGATGTACTTGTCCATGAAGCGACTTTCGCAGCAGAAGATGAGCAACAAGCGTATGATTATTTTCATTCTACATCTAAGCAAGCTGCGAGCATTGCACTTCAGGCAAATGCGAAGCGACTAATATTAACTCACATTAGTTCTCGCTATCAAGGAGATACATATAAGGAATTATTGAAAGAGGCTAGAGAGTTGTTTTCTAATACAGAAATAGCGACGGATTTGAAATCATTCCCAGTAGAAAAATGATAATTTTATAAAAAATGGTAACGGCGGGTTACCATTTTTTTATGTCTAAAAAAATTAAAAAATAAAACTGTTATTATTTTATACTTATACTTGGATGATACAGAAAATTAGGATGGTTTGAATATATAGGATAAAAATACGAAATAATGATTATTTAGAAAAACTGTTATATAAGTCAGATGACATACAAGTGATACAAATAGCAGAAATGGACTTTTATTCAGAACTTTTAAAATTCAACAAAAGTAAGCGTTTTATAAAAAACAAGCTATAATGAGGGCAGATTATAATTTATGATAAGTCACATGTATTTTAGTCATTATCGTAACAAGTGAAGTTGACTAAATCATGAGAGAGTAACACGAGAATTATAATAGGAAAGATATTACTATTATTTGTCATAAGTCTTTTTCACTTTTTAGCTAAACGATATGATTAGCGAGTGTATCTATTGCAAGTTCCTTAGTTGAAGCTTTTTATTAATAAGGTGGTGGAGATTTAATTGGTATACCACTCTTTAAAAGAGTTCAGAACATCAGCAGGTAGTCTAGGTGGAATAGCGGATGCAAATTTAGTTGCATTAGCAATGGTTATATCACTTGTTTATGCTATGCTTGCAATGGCTTCTGTGTTAAACTTTGGATTGCTACCAGACTTTATTGTGGATTATCTTATATCATTTTTTAATAAAAATAATACTAAGAATTTTATGTATTATGATAACTGGCATTATTTCAGGTTATATTGGATTACTTTTATTCAAAAACTATCCAATTCGTACAGCAGAACAAATTCGTGGTACAACTGGAAAAGCGACAGATGTAGCAGCTTAATAGAATAGTAGAATAAATTTTTTCATAGAGGTTTAGGGGGAGTTATGATGAAGTATCGCTCAGTATTTGATATTATCGGTCCAGTTATGATTGGACCATCAAGTTCACATACAGCAGGCGCGGCAAGAATGGGGCAAGTTGCTCGCCAGCTGTTTCGTCATGAACCAGAAAGAGTAAGCATTTCATTATATGGATCATTTGCAAAGACGTATCGTGGGCATGGTACGGATGTAGCGCTAATAGGTGGGATATTAGGATTTGAAACAGATGACTTACGTATTCCAGAGGCGCTAGAAATAGCAAAAGAGCGCGAAATTGAAGTAGAATTCATTGAAGAAGATGCCAATGCACCTCACCCAAATACAGCGAGAATTCGTTTGTATAAAGGTGAAGATGAAATTGAAGTTGTTGCTTGCTCAATTGGTGGCGGTAAAATTGAAGTTGTAGAATTAAACGGATTCGATCTTCAATTATCAGGCACGAGCCCAGCACTACTTATTGTAAATAACGATCGCTTCGGTGCTATTGCAGCGGTAGCTTCAATCCTTGCGAAACATGAGATTAACATTAGTACAATGAGTGTATCTCGTAAAGAAAAAGGAAGAAGAGCGCTTATGGTCATCGAAACAGATGAATTATTAGCAGATGAAGTAATTGAAGAAATAAAAGCGCAACAAAATATTTGTCAAGTAACTATTATGGAATAATTGCAGGGGGGACACACCATGTTTCGGAACGCAGCGGAACTAGTGGCGCAAGCTAAAGAACAAAATGTAAAAATCGCAGAAATTATGATTCAATGTGAAATGGAAACAAGAAGTATTTCACGTGAAGAAGTAATTGCTGGTATGGAAAAGAACTTAGTCGTGATGGAGCAAGCAGTAGAACGTGGTATTCGCGGCGTGAAATCACCAACTGGTTTAACTGGTGGAGATGCTGTAAAAGTTCAAGCGTATATGAAGAGTGGAAAAGGCTTATCTGGAGATACGATTTTGGATGCAGTAAGCAAAGCTGTTGCAACAAATGAAGTAAACGCAGCGATGGGAATTATTTGTGCAACACCAACAGCAGGGTCTGCTGGAACAGTGCCAGGTGTACTATTTGCACTAAGAGAAAAATTGCAGCCTACACGTGAAGAAATGATTGAATTCTTATTTACAGCAGGAGCTTTCGGTATGGTTGTTGCGAATAACGCTTGTATTTCTGGTGCGGCAGGAGGATGCCAAGCTGAAGTTGGTTCAGCAAGTGGAATGGCGGCTGCAGCTGCAGTTGAGATGGCTGGTGGAACACAAGATCAAGCAGCTACAGCGATGGCAATTTCATTAAAGAACATGCTTGGTTTAGTGTGTGATCCTGTTGCAGGACTTGTAGAAGTACCTTGTGTAAAACGTAATGCAGCAGGAGCTGCAAATGCGATGATCTCAGCAGATTTAGCATTAGCTGGTGTAACGAGTACAATTCCATGTGATGAAGTAATTGAGGCAATGTTTAGAATCGGACAAACGATGCCAGTAGCACTTCGTGAAACAGCAGAAGGTGGACTTGCAGCAACGCCGACTGGTCGTCGCCTGCAAGAAGAGATTTTTGGGAAGAACAATAACTAAGTGTAATTATAGAAAAAGGAGCTCAAATAAACTTGAGCTCCTTTTTCTATTTTTCTTTTGTTAGTTGTTCTAATGTTTTTCCAAGATTATGTGATCGTTTCGTTGCCTGTGTAATACAAGAAACAAGTGCTTGGTGAAATTTATGTTCTTGTAATACTTCAATACCTGCCTCGGTAGTTCCACCAGGAGAAGTAATTTCCTTTCGCAAAATAGAAGGATGTTTGTCACTTGCTTTTAACATTTCAGCAGCACCAATCATCGTTTGAAGAATAAGTGATTTTGCAACATCTTCTTTTAAACCAATTTTTGTTGCAGCTTCTTCCATAGCTTCCACTACGTAATAAATATAAGCAGGTCCACTTCCGGATAATGCAGTGACAGCATGCATATCTTCTTCCTCTACAACAGAGACGAGACCAATCGTTTCAAATAAAGATGTTGCAGTGCGAATATGTTCCGCTGTTGCATGTTTTGAAGGGGAGATAGCGGTAGCTGATTTTAAAATGGCTGCGGATGTATTTGGCATTGCACGAATAATTGGAACGTCTTTTTGAAGTAGTTTTCTAATTGAGTCAGTAGAAACACCTGCTAGTAATGAAATAATAAGCACGTTATTATTTATGTATTCTTTAAAAGGGGTAAGCGCCTCTGCAACATCCTTTGGTTTCATTGCTAGAAAAAGAATATTTGCATCAGTAAGCAATTCTTTTTTATTATGAGTACCTTTGACACCGTATTTTTTATGTAGCTCTTGTAATCTTGTCTCGTTAGAACGATTACTTACAGTAATTTGTTCACCTTTAACAACATTTGCATGTAACAAGCCACCAATAATAGCTTCGGCAATGGAGCCTGCACCGAGAAAGGAAATGTTTTGAATAGACATGATGTTCCTCCTTTAATTTTGGTTAGAAATTCTTATAAATGTACATACATTCGTTTTTTTATAGGAAACACCTCTTTTTATCTGAAAATAATGACAAATATATATAGAAGTTGTAAACTGAAGAAGTATTCATTTTTGAACCGGAAAGAGACAGGGGGGCTAAGCATGACGGCGATTCACCGAATGGAGATTCCTGTACCATTTGCAGTGGAAACTGTGAATGTGTTTTTAGTTGAGGGGGAGACATTAACATTAATTGATACAGGGACGAATACAGAAGAGGCAAGGAATGCGTTAGAAAGTCAATTAGGTGCATTAGGACATACGCTAGAAGATATTGAAACAGTAGTCATTACGCATCATCATGCAGATCATTGTGGACTTTTAAATATATTTTCTGAGAAGACGAATATTATTGGACATCCTTGGAATGAGCCTTGGATCACACAAAATCCAGAATTTTTAAAGCGGTATCATGAATTTTTTAGAGAGACGGCCTTACAGTTTGGTGTGCCAGCAGCATTTTTGAAAGACGAGTCGTTATTGACGACGAGGACACTTAAATATTCTTGTAATAGATCGTTAACGCATACTGTGAGAGAAGGAGATCGTATTGATTCTTTGCCTGGATTTATAGTACTTGAAACACCAGGTCATGCTTCTACTCATATTTCTTTATATAGAGAATCTGATGGAATATTAATTGGTGGAGATGCTCTCATCAGTCATATTTCTTCGAATCCAATACTAGAACCACCATATGAAGGGCAAACAGAACGGGCACGCCCATTACTACAATATAATCAAACATTACAGCGTTTAAGCGAAATGAATATTTCACGTATTTTATCAGGGCATGGGGAAGATGTTCTAAATGTGAAACAACTTATTGAAACGAGATTACAAAAGCAAGAAACACGTGCTTTTAAAGTGCTTGAGTTATTAAAGGAAAAACCAATGACAGCATTTGAAGTATGTGTAAAACTATTTCCGGTATTATATAAAGAACAATTACCACTTACTATTTCAGAAACGGTTGGACAATTGGACTATTTAGCATATAATCAACAAGTGATGATTGATGAGTCATCGCAACAATTGATTTATTATGCAAAGTAGGTGACAGGAATGACAGGACGTTTACAAAATAAAGTAATCGTCATTACAGGTGCTTCTAGTGGGATTGGTGAGCAAGTTGCAATGCAAGTTGCAGCACAGGGAGCGACTCCAGTATTAATGGCTCGAACAGAAGAGAAACTACAAGCGTTAGTAGACAAAATTAAAGAAACTTATAATACGCCTTGCTATTATTATGTATTAGATGTAAGTGAAGAGATGGAAGTACAGTCTGTTTTTTCAAAGGTATTACAAGAAGTGGGACGTATTGATATATTAGTAAACAATGCGGGATTTGGTATTTTTAAAACGTTTGAAGATGCGTCAATGGATGAAGTGAAAGATATGTTCCAAGTAAATGTATTTGGATTAGTAGCATGTACGAAAGCGGTACTACCTTATATGGTAAACAAGAACGAAGGACATATTATTAATATTGCTTCCCTTGCCGGAAAAATTGCAACTCCGAAATCAAGTGCGTATGCAGCAACGAAACATGCTGTATTAGGATTTACGAATAGTTTACGCATGGAATTAGCGAATACAGATATTTATGTTACAGCAATTAATCCAGGTCCGATAGATACAAACTTTTTTGAAATAGCGGATCAATCTGGTACATATGTAAAGAATATGGGACGTTACATGTTAAAACCAACATACGTAGCAGAACAAATCGTAAAGTCGATGCACACGAAAAAACGTGAAGTAAACTTACCGAAGTGGATGGGAATTGGCCCGAAACTTTATGCTTTATTCCCAGGTTTATTTGAACGTGTAGCAGGTAAATCATTAAGTAAAAAATAGGAGATTTCCACATGGAAATCTCCTATTTTTATTGTTTTCCAGTCACATAATCATAAACAATATCCTCAATCTCCTCGTATAAATCAATTTCAATATTTGAATGAGTCACCGTTTGAATATGTTTCACTAGCATTTCCTGATCTTCTTTTGATATTGGACTGCATTGATATTGCTGAAAACTTTTTATAATCATTTTCTCAATTAATTTTTCGTTCATATTTTTTCCCGCCTGTATGTACGTATGTATTGTTTTATTGTACTTGAAGTGAAATAAAAAAACTACCATGCACTATTTTTGTATAAAAATTCGGTTGTGTATATTGTTTTTCTAGTAAAATTAAGTTTTTTAAGTTTGAGAAATTTATAAATATTTAATTGACTCTATAAATATACAATATTATAATCATACTTAATTTAAAGAATCGATTTGAGGAGGAACTTATGAAAGTCGCAATTATTGGAGCCACTGGATATGGGGGCATTGAGTTAATTCGTTTATTAGAACAACATCCATATTTTTCTATAGCATCTCTTCATTCTTTTTCACAAGTTGGTGAGTGTATAACAAATGTATATCCGCATCTTCGAAATGTCCTCGTTCATACGTTACAAGAAATTGATGTGGAGACAATAGGGAAAGAAGCAGAAATCGTATTTCTAGCAACACCAGCAGGAGTATCGGCGGAGTTAACTCCCAAGTTATTAGCTGAAGGTTTAAAAGTAATTGATCTATCTGGAGACTTTCGTATGATAGATCCTTCGTCATATGAACTGTGGTATAAAAGGCCAGCAGCGAAAGAAGAAATTCTTAGAAAAGCAGTGTATGGGTTAAGTGAATGGAAAAGGACTGAGATTCAAAAGGCAAATTTAATTGCAAACCCAGGATGTTTTGCTACAGCCACATTGCTAGCGATAGCACCGTTAGTACGTAGTAGCATGATTGAAGAAGATTCGATTATTATTGACGCGAAATCAGGGGTAACAGGAGCAGGTAAAACACCAACAACAATGACTCATTTTCCTGAGCTATACGATAACTTACACATCTATAAAGTAAACCAGCATCAGCACGTTCCAGAGATTGAGCAAATGCTTACAGAATGGAATAGTGAATTACAGCCAATTACATTTAGCACACATTTAATACCGATATCACGAGGAATCATGATTACACTTTATGCAAAAGTAAAACAAAAGATGGAAATAAAGCAACTTCAAAAATTGTATGAAGAAACGTATGAACAATCGCCTTTCATCCGAATTTGTACGCAAGGGAAATTTCCAAGTCCAAAAGAAGTGAGAGGCTCAAATTATTGTGATATTGGCATAGCTTACGATGAAAGAACAGAAAGAGTTACGGTCGTTTCTGTTATAGACAATATGATGAAAGGCGCGGCTGGGCAAGCGATTCAAAATGCAAACATAATAGCGGGACTAGAAGAGACAACAGGTTTACAACATATGCCGCTTTATCTATAAGGGGGACATGATGATTAAAGTAGCGTCTATTACAAAATTAGAAAATGGTTCGATTGTAACGCCGAAAGGCTTTTCGGCAATTGGTACTGCAAATGGTCTGAAAAAGGAGAAAAAGGATTTAGGGGCAATCGTTTGTGACGTACCAGCATCATGTGCCGCTGTGTATACAACGAATCAAATACAAGCAGCCCCTTTACAAGTAACGAAGGATAGTATAACGGCAGAAGGGAAGTTACAAGCAATTATCGTTAATAGTGGAAATGCAAATGCTTGTACTGGAATGAAAGGATTACAAGACGCATACGAGATGCGCGCATTAGGGGCGGAACATTTTGGATTGAAAGAAAATTACGTTGCAGTAGCTTCAACAGGTGTAATTGGTGTTCCGCTGCCGATGGATATAATCCGAAAGGGAGTTGCAACTCTTATACCGACGAAGGAAGAAAGTGAAGCATATTCTTTTTCTGAAGCAATTTTAACGACGGATCTTATAACGAAAGAAACTTGCTATGAAATGATTATTGATGGGAAGAAAGTGGCGATTGCGGGTGTTGCAAAAGGTTCAGGGATGATTCATCCGAATATGGCAACGATGCTTAGTTTTATTACGACAGATGCTCATATAGAGCATGACGTATTGCAAACGGCATTATCCCAAATTACGAATCATACATTTAATCAAATTACGGTAGATGGAGATACTTCTACGAATGATATGGTCATCGTTATGGCAAGTGGATTATCAGAAACAAGGCCGATAAATATGGAACATACAGATTGGGAAACTTTCGTATGTGCTTTACAGAAGGTATGTGAAGATTTAGCAAAGAAAATTGCGCAAGATGGTGAAGGCGCTACAAAGTTAATCGAAGTAAATGTGCTAGGAGCTCAAACGAATGAAGAGGCAAAAAAAATTGCAAAGCAAATAGTCGGTTCGAGTCTTGTGAAAACAGCAATACATGGTGAAGATCCAAACTGGGGGCGAATTATTAGCAGTATTGGACAAAGTGAAGTAGCTATTAATCCGAATACAATTGACATTACTCTTCAATCTATATTGGTATTAAAAAATAGTGAGCCTCAAACATTTTCTGAAGAAGAAATGAAAGAGAGATTACAAGAAGATGAAATAGTCATTAATGTGTACTTACACTTAGGAGAAGAGACAGGA
Organism: Bacillus sp. FSL W8-0770; assembly: GCF_038008705.1. Lineage (NCBI taxonomy): Bacteria > Bacillati > Bacillota > Bacilli > Caryophanales > Bacillaceae > Bacillus > Bacillus sp. FSL W8-0770. The sequence goes on along the minus strand of NZ_JBBOZR010000001.1, from coordinate 3,946,471 downwards.
TCAGCTTGGGGCTGTGACTTAAGCTATGAATATGTGAAAATAAACGCTTGTTATCGTACATAAGGAGAGAGAAGATGAGCGAATATATTGTAGTGAAATGCGGCGGTAGTATGTTGAATCAATTAAATGATGTGTTTTTTGATTGTATAAAGAAATTACAGCAGAAGTATAAAGTAGTGATTGTCCATGGTGGTGGGCCAGAAATTGATGCCAAATTAAAAGATTGTAACATCAACGTAGAAAAAAGAGATGGATTACGCGTAACACCAAAAGAAGTTATGGATGTTGTTCAAATGGTGCTATGCGGAAGTACGAATAAAAAACTCGTAATGAATTTACAAAAGCATAATTTACTTGCGGTAGGTTGTTCAGGGTGTGACGGCAATTTACTTCAAGTTCAACCTGTCAGCGAAGAGATAGGATATGTGGGGGAAGTAAGTTATGTAGAAACAGCCTTATTAAAAGGATTAATAAATATGGAGTATATTCCTGTTATTGCTCCAATCGGGATAAATGGTAATGAAATTTATAACATAAATGCGGACAATGCTGCAGCTGGGATTGCGGCTGCGTTAGGGGCAAAAGAGCTTATTTTTATTACGGATGTAGATGGAATATTACATGAAGGGAATTTGGTAAAGGAAACGGATGAATCGGAAATTGCTACTTTTATAGAAACAGGTGTTATTACAGGTGGGATGATTCCGAAAGTACAGGCGGCACTAGCATCATTAAAAATGGGAGTGCAAAAGATAAGTATTGTGAATGGTACAAAAGATTTTACTGAGGTTACGGGAGAGTGTATTGGAACGACGGTAACGAAAGGTGTGAGTATTGCATGACGAGTCATCTTTTTCAAACGTATGGCAGAAGAACTATTGAGTTTGTAAAGGGAACTGGAACGAAAGTTAATGATAATGACGGTAAGGAATATTTAGATTTCACATCAGGAATTGGCGTATGTAATTTAGGACATTGTCACCCTACTGTTCTCAAAGGTGTACAAGAGCAACTTGATGATATATGGCATATATCTAACCTGTTTACAAACAGCTTGCAAGAAGAAGTTGCGTCATTATTAACAGAAAATAGAGCATTAGATTATGTGTTTTTCTGTAATAGTGGGGCAGAGGCAAATGAAGCGGCTTTAAAGTTAGCACGTAAGCATACTGGAAAATCTCTCGTCGTAACATGCCAGCAGTCTTTTCACGGTAGAACATTTGGAACGATGAGTGCAACGGGCCAAGATAAGGTAAAAGAAGGATTTGGTCCATTACTTCCATCTTTTTTACATATCCCTTTTAACGATATTAAAGCATTAGAGGAAGTAATGAATGAAGAAGTTGCGGCGGTAATGGTAGAAGTTGTTCAAGGAGAGGGAGGAGTAATACCTGCTGATCTATCTTTTTTGAAAGAGATTGAAACATTATGTAATAAGTTCGGTTCCTTATTTATTATAGACGAAGTACAAACGGGGATAGGAAGAACTGGAACACTATTCGCTTATGAACAAGTGGGAATAGAGCCTGATATCGTTACCGTTGCAAAGGCGCTTGGGAATGGGATTCCTGTCGGAGCGATGATTGGCCGGAAAGAGCTCGGAGCGTCGTTTCCTGCAGGATCACACGGTTCAACTTTTGGCGGGAATTACATCGCGATGGCTGCAGCGAAAGAAGTATTGCAAGTAAGTAAAAAACCATCGTTTTTAAAAGAAGTACAAGAAAAAGGCGAGTACGTATTAGAGAAGTTGCAAGAGGAATTACAGCATGTCGAATGTATTCAAAATATACGTGGTAAGGGGCTTATGATTGGGATTGAGTGTAAGCATGAAGTTGCAAGTTTTATAGAACAACTAGAAAACGAAGGACTTCTCGTATTACAAGCAGGTCCTAATGTGATAAGACTATTACCGCCACTCATTGTCACGAATGAAGAGTTAGAACAGGCAGTATATATAATAAAAAAAGTAGTTTGTACAAAAAACGTATCAATCATATAAGGGGGAAGTTTCATGTCAACTGTACAAGTACCGAAATTAAATACGAAAGATCTTTTAACACTAGAAGAATTAACGAAAGAAGAAATTATTTCTTTAATTGAGTTCGCTATATATTTAAAAAAGAATAAGCAAGAGCTTTTATTACAAGGCAAAATATTAGGGCTTATTTTTGATAAGCATTCCACTCGTACTCGTGTATCTTTTGAAGCAGGAATGGTACAGCTCGGGGGACATGGTATGTTTTTAAGTGGGAAAGAGATGCAAATGGGAAGAGGAGAAAGCGTTTCAGATACTGCGAAAGTATTATCGCAGTATCTTGACGGGATCATGATACGTACATTCTCACACGCGGATGTAGAAGAGCTTGCAAAAGAATCGAGTATTCCTGTTATTAACGGTTTAACGGATGATCATCATCCTTGTCAAGCATTGGCAGACCTTATGACGATATACGAAGAAACAAATACATTTAAAGGAATAAAATTGGCTTACGTAGGTGACGGAAATAATGTATGTCATTCATTGTTGCTAGCGAGTGCAAAAGTCGGAATGCATATGACTGTGGCAACGCCTGTAGGGTATGAACCGAATGAAGAGATTGTAAAAAAAGCGTTAGCAATTGCCAAGGAAACAGGAGCTGAAATTGAAGTTTTGCATGATCCTGAATTAGCAGTGAATGAAGCAGATTTCATTTATACTGACGTTTGGATGAGCATGGGGCAAGAGGGCGAAGAAGAGAAGTATACTTTATTTCAACCTTACCAAATCAATAACGAACTTGTTAAGCATGCGAAGCAAACATATCGTTTCTTACACTGTTTACCTGCCCATCGTGAAGAAGAAGTAACAGGAGAAATTATAGATGGACCGCAGTCTATCGTCTTTGAGCAAGCTGGTAATCGATTGCATGCTCAAAAAGCGTTATTAGTGAGTTTATTTAAAAATGTAGAAGAGCCTTCCTAAAAGGGAGGTTTTTTTATATTAAAATGTCGGATGTATATTTGGTTAACCATTTCGATATCATTTATAATAAAAGAGAAAACTAAATTTGTTTTTCAGAGTGTGTAAGGACATACTACATATAAAAATATAGTTAAAGAGATGATGAGGGTGAAAACAACTAAGAAAACATATTCGTTTTTCCAGCGGATGTGGAGAATATTAAAGTTTCAATATTATAAGTTGCTTCGATCGCCAGAAGGCGCAAAGAAAGTATCGTTAGGGTTTGCTATAGGATTCGGCTTAGAAATGTTAGTCATTTATACGGCATCGCTCGTATATGTAATATTTTATCCAATCGTCAGGTTAGCAAAGGGATCTTTTCCTGCGGCAGTTATTGGCAATATTATTGGGAAAATATCGTTTCTCCCAGTATTTTTATTTCCGCTTGCGTATGCGCTAGGAAAAATGATTTATCCATTTCATGTACAGAAAATTCATCATGAACCATTTACCATATCGGACTTGTTTTCAAGTCACATTTTTACGATATTAAAGAGCTTATTACAAAGTGAAGTGTATGTATTAATTGGAATGACGATTTTAGGAGTTGTGTTTGGTCTCATTTCATATTTCGTTGTGCATTATTTATACGAAAAGAACCGTAAGTTACGTTTGAAGAAAAGGAAGAAACGAGTGAGAGAACCACTTGTACAATTATAAACAATGTCACATTCATTTTCTCCTTTGAATATGTTTAAGAAAAAGGAGGAGAGGATAATGTATTATTATTACGTACCTCAAGTATATCCATATGTAAATTATTATCCGGTTTATGATACGAGTAGACAATACGAATTATATCGGCAACAACAATTACAGCAATTATCACAAATACCACAATTACCAACACAACAGCCTACACAGGAAAAAAAACCATATTTAACAACATGGCCATATTCCAATGTATACTATGGTAATTATTACGAATCATAAAGCTGCTTCTATTTAGAAGCAGCTTTATACGTTTGTTTTCAAAATTAAATTTTGAATGGTTTGAAGAGAATGAATGAGCTTTTCGCGCTCTTCCTCAGATAATGTTTGGAAATTTTCTTTTAGTTTGTCTAAAATGAATTGCTGATACTGATTTACTAATAATTTCCCTTCAGCTGTTAGGGAAATTAAAATGACCCGTCGATCTTTTTCGCTATAATGACGCTCTATTAGTTCTTCTTGAATAAGTTTGTTTAATAGAGGTGTCATGTTAGGCCGTGAAATCGCTAGCCGCTTGCCGATTTCGGAAACTGCTAATGTGCCGTTTTCATGCAAAAGCAGTAATACTTGTGTATGTGATGGCGGCATATGTCTTTGAGAAGAAAATTCTCCAGGAAGCATAAATTTGCGATAAAAAAGAGGCACTAGCGAAAGAAGATGATCAACAATACGTTCCCACTCGCGTGATTCCATATAAAGGCCCCCTTCCACTATCATTGTAACAAAAAAGACATGTTATAAAAATAGAATTGTTTCATGGTCGCTTTAATATTTGTAGGAGAACACTTGCTTTGTAAATGTATTGGCAATAATTGCATAGCCGTTATCATTTGGGTGTACTTGGTCAAATAATAACTCTTTTTTATCATTCGATATTAATTTGCGAATTGGTAAAACGATAGATGGTTGATTTGCTTTGGAAATGGAATAAACAGATTCATTCCAGCCATCTAAAAACATATCTGCATAACTTGCGATGGAGTCATCGAGTTGTAACGGGTTATAGAGTTCTGAGAGAATGAGTAAAGCGTCCGGATTTTGATCTCGAACTGTCTTTACAATACTTTTTATATCCGCTTCAAAATGGGCTTTTTCTTTATTTAACATTTTTATACCATCTATAACACCAACATCACGATTTAAACGAAATAAATTATTTCCTCCAATATTAATTGTAATTATATTTGCTGCTCTAATTTTTTCCTTTACATCTTCTGATTGAACTTTTTTAGCGAGACGATCTGTTGTAAGACCGTTTACCCCAAGGTTTTCTACTGTAATTGGTTTATGAATTTGTGCTTCTATTTGCTTAGAAGCTAATTCAGCAAATCCACCTTGTGTCGATCCATATCCTTTAGCGAGTGAATCACCTAATACAAGATGATAAAAAGATTCGTTTGTTTGCTTATCAATCCAATTTGGGGCAGATGTTTTTTCTGTTTTTTCTTCAGATTCATTTTGTTTTGTCTCGTCGTTCTTTTCAAAATAAGAATAAGAAATGATCAGAAGGAGGAGACAAACAATTGTTAAGATGACTTTTTTCATAAATTCATCCTCCTTGTAATTGGTAATTGTATCATATTCAGCAGTATTAGCAATGTAAGGGCATATTATATGTTTATGAAAAGTTTATAATAACTTTACAGAAAATTTGTTGAAGTTTGTCAAAAAATATTGACGATAGGAAAGAACTTTATATATGATAATGTCAGATAAGGTGAAACTTTAATGAGTGGGAGCTTTATTTCCTATTAATTAATAGTCTTCATCAATCGGGCGTTTAAGGGGACTACTCGTTAGCGCAGGGTGAAATGAAAATTGTGTCTCTAATAGAAGAAAAAAGGTATGTGGTTAGAGACAGATAGGGATTCATTTCATTATTTCTGGTAATTGTATAAGGGGGATTTTTTGTGAAAAAGTCAAAAAAAATGCTAGCTGGAGCAACTCTTGCGATTGGTGTTATAGCACCGCAAGTAATGCCAACAACAGCTCATGCAGATGAGAACACTGGGGAGAGTACAGTTAACTTACGAATTCTAGAAACATCAGATATTCACGTTAACTTAATGAATTACGATTATTATCAAACGAAAACAGATAATAAAGTAGGTCTCGTGCAAACTGCAACACTCGTTAATAAAGCACGTGAAGAAGCGAAAAACTCTGTCCTATTTGATGATGGGGATGCATTACAAGGGACACCGCTTGGAGATTATGTAGCAAATAAAATAAAAGATCCGAAGAATCCTGTGGATCCTAGTTATACACATCCATTATATCGTGTAATGAATTTAATGAAGTATGACGTCATCTCTCTTGGGAATCATGAATTTAACTACGGCTTAGACTATTTAAACAAAGTAATTAGTAAAACGGAATTCCCGGTTATTAACTCGAATGTTTATAAAGACGACCATGATAATAATGAAGCGAACGATGAAAATTATTTTAAACCATATCATATTTTAGAGAAAGAAGTAGTGGATGAAGCAGGCCAAAAACAAATAGTAAAAATTGGTGTAATAGGATTTGTCCCACCTCAAGTTATGAACTGGGATAAGGCAAATTTAGAAGGAAAAGTAAAAGCGAAAGATATTGTCAAAACAGCGAATAAATTAGTACCGAAACTGAAAAATGAGGAACATGCAGATATTGTCGTTGCACTAGCGCATTCAGGTGTTGATAAGAGTGGATACAACGAAGGAATGGAAAATGCATCATATCATTTAGCAACACAAGTTCCTGGCGTAGATGCAGTATTAATGGGACATTCACATACTGAAGTGAAGGATGTATTTAATGGTGTTCCAGTTGTAATGCCTGGTGTTTTTGGTAGTAACTTAGGTATTATTGATATGCAATTGAAAAAGGTAAACGGAAAATGGGAAGTACAAAAAGATCAATCTAAGCCACAACTTCGCCCGATTGCTAATAGTAAAGGTACCCCATTAGTAGAATCTGATTAAAAATTAGTTAATGAAATTAAAGATGAGCATCAAGCGACAATCGACTATGTAAATACACCTGTAGGTGAAACGAAAGCACCAATTAATAGTTATTTTTCATTAGTACAAGATGATCCTTCCGTACAAATTGTGACAAATGCGCAAAAATGGTATGTAGAACAAGAACTTAAAAAACCAGAGTACGAAAAGATTAAAGATATTCCGGTTTTATCTGCAGGCGCACCATTTAAAGCAGGTGGCCGAAACGGTGCTACATATTATACGGATATTCCAGCTGGAACGTTAGCAATTAAAAACGTTGCAGATTTATACGTGTATCCAAATACGTTATATGCTGTAAAAGTAAATGGGGCACAAGTGAAAGAATGGCTTGAAATGTCTGCAGGTCAGTTTAATACAATTGATCCAAAGAAAACAGAAGAACAGCCATTAGTAAATATAGGCTATCCTACATATAACTTCGATATTTTAGATGGCTTAAAATACGAAATTGATGTAACACAACCGGCGAAATACGATAAAGATGGAAAAGTTGTAAATGCAAATACAAATCGTATTGTAAATATGACATATGAAGGTAAGCCAGTAGCAGATGATCAAGAGTTCATCGTCGCTACAAATAACTATCGTGGAAGTAGTCAAACGTTCCCAGGTGTAAGTAAAGGGGAGGTTGTATACCAATCACAAGATGAAACACGTCAAATCATTGTGAAGTATATGCAAAAAATAAAAAATATTGATCCAGCAGCTGATCAAAATTGGACGTTTAAACCGATTGTTGCAGATAAATTACATACAACATTTGATTCTTCACCAAATGCACAAAAGTATATAAAGAAAGATGGGAACATATCATATGTTGGACCATCTGAAAATGAATTTGCTAAATATGCAATTGATATAACGAAGAAAAATGATGATAAAGAAACTGGTGAAGGAAATCCAACGACACCGCCAACAGGTGGGGGAGAAAATCCAACAACACCGCCAACAGGTAATGGAGAAAACCCAACACCACCAACAGAAGAAGGTAATAATGGTAATGAACCAAAACAAGATGGAAACAATACTGGATCTGGACAAACTACAACAGATGATCAAAATACAAAAGAAACAACAACTGTAAGTGAAAATAAAGAAGCTGAAAAAGATGAACGTGATTTACCGAAAACAGGTGCAAGTATTGCTTCTACAATTGGAGCGGGTCTTGCGTTTGTTGGAGCGGGATTACTTATGTTATTTAGAAGAAAGAAAGCGAATAGATAGTCGAGAAATATAAAAAGGATTACCGATTTGGTAATCCTTTTTGTTATATTATGAAACTGGTACTGCTTTTTCTTTTTTCCATGAAAGACCGAATCCAGTAAAGCCGACGATAATGGTTACGACTGGACATGCTAAACAGAAGATTGCGTATGGCAGGTAATCGAATGTTGGAACGCTAAGAACGTTTGTTAAGAATACGCCACTTACACCCCATGGTACGAGTGGATTAATTACTGTACCAGCATCTTCTAATACTCGTGATAAATTACGACGTTCTAAACCGACTTCATCGTATTTATTAGCAAATGCTTGTCCTGTTAAAACGATGGATAAGTACTGCTCACCGAGTAAGAAGTTTACACCAATTGCAGTTGAAGCAGTAGAAATAATTAAGCGTGTACTAGTTTTTACGAAACTAGAGATAATATTCATCAGCTGCGCTATAATACCCATTCCTTGTAATAATCCTCCCATACAAAGAGCTAGGAAAATAAGAGCAATTGACATCATCATACTTTGCAGGCCACCGCGAGATAATAAGCTATCAATATCTTTGATACCAGTTTTAGAAACGTAACCGTCTTGCATAATTTTTATTAAATCAGCTAAAGAAGTGCTAGGTTTAAAAATAAAGAGAATAATAATCCCTACCACAATTCCTGCAAGTAATGTTGGAACTGCGGGTACCTTTTTAAATGCGAATAGGAACAGTAATAAAATAGGAATTAGTGTAACGATAGAAATCGTTGCATTTTTTTCTAATGTGTTAATAAATGCTGAGAAATCAACGTTTCCACCAGATCCGCTTCCTAAAATGAAAAATGCGATAAAAGCAATAATGAAAGCTGGCACTGTTGTCCAAAGCATGTTACGAATATGTTCAAATAAATCTACACCCGTTACAGCAGGCGCTAAGTTTGTTGTATCAGATAAAGGAGACATTTTATCTCCGAAGAATGCACCAGAAATAATTGCACCAGCAATAAGAGCTGGATCGTATCCAAGGGCAGTACCCATTCCCATAAAGGCAAGTCCTACAGTTGCAGCAGTTGTAAAAGCACTACCGATACTCGTTCCAACAATTGCACAAACAACAAAAACAGTTGGAACGAAAATTTTTGGAGATACAAGTTGGAAGCCGTATACCATTAAAGTCGGAATAGTTCCAGCTGCGATCCAAACGCTAATTAATACGCCTACAAGTAAGAAAATAAATATAGATGGAATACCAGCTGAAATACTACTAATCATCCCTTTCTCCATAGTAGACCAAGAGATTCTCTTCAAGAATCCAAATGCTAATAAAAGAACGATACCAAATAAAATTGGGATGTGTGGTGAAACTTCTAATTGAATAACACTAAAACCAATACAGAAAAAGATAAAAATTGTTAAAAGAACAGACTCAATTTTTGAAACCATTGTTTTCCCCTCCTAAGTAATATGAAATAGCTCTTTTTTATATAAAATTCGCCAATATTGTATATTCCCTTCTAAAATTTAGAATTTTGTGACAAATTACCGGTAATTGTTTGTTCTTCTATATGATACGGAAAAGATTGGATAAAAAAACGTCCCTGCATATAATTATGCAGGGACGAAGAAATCGCGGTACCACCCTAGCTTGTGAAATGAATGTATCACAAAATAAAGGGTCATATGATATGCGCTTATAAAATAAAAAACGCCCCTGCAATATATGCAGGGACGAAAAATTCGCGGTACCACCCTAAATTGTGAAACAGTGTCGTTTCACCACTCTTTAGACATAACGGTCTATAACCGTCTTTCACTACTCCTCACGTTTCGTAAAAGAAGCTCCAGGGGGTAATTCATAATTCGCTCTGTACTGGTTCGCACCGACCACCAGCTCTCTGAAATCAGAAATCGAAATACTACTAAATCCTATCAACGCCGATTCATATGATGTTAGTTAAATTTTTATCATATTTTCATCTTACATGTCAATAAAAATATTAAATGTTTTTTTAGGGAAATAAAGGATAATTGTTTTTAACGCTGTAAAAATGTACGTTATAATGAATTTGAAAGGGGGAGGAAAGAGTGAAGAAAAAAATAATTCTTTTTACCACTTTATTAGTTATTGGAGGAAGTGCTGGAATTTACACAGCTTTTGCGGCTGAATCAGAGCAGTTGAAACAAAAGCAAATACAACAGTCAGAAGTGAAGAAAGTAAAAGAAATAGAAGAGAAGAAATCAATGGAAAAAGCAGCAGAAAAACTAGGAGTTTCTACTGAGGGGAAAACAAAAGAAGAGGTTACGAAAGAAGTAAATACCGCTAGATTTGAGAAGCGTCATGATTTATTAATTGAGCACGCTAAGCAACTTGGAATTGATACAGAGGGGAAAAAAGATGAAGAAATCATTTTAGAAATTGGAAAGATACAGCATGGAAAGTAGAACAACTTATCGTATGATAATTTGTTCTTTTTTAAGAACTATTTGATTTTAAAATAATTGACAGTCATTCGGATTTAATGTTAACTATATTTATAAACAAGTTAACATTAGGGGTGACAATTGTGACAATAAATAGTAAAACGATTGAAAAATCATCTTATACATATGAAGAATTAGCAGAGAAAAATAAAGCTTACGTATGGCACCCATTTACACAAATGAAAGATTATTTAGAAGAAGATCCTGTCATTATTGAACGTGGAGAGGGAAGAAAACTATACGATGTAAATGGTAATGAATATTGGGATGGTGTTTCATCTATATGGTTAAATGTTCACGGACATCAAGTACCGGAATTAGATGAAGCAATTCGTGAGCAATTAAATAAAATTGCTCATTCTACTATGTTAGGACTTGCTAACGTTCCATCTATTTTATTAGCAGAAAAAATTATTGAGGTTGTACCAGATGGATTGAAGAAGGTATTCTATTCTGATTCAGGTTCTACCGCTGTTGAAATTGCAATTAAGATGGCTTTCCAATATTGGCAGCATAAAGGGAAACGAAAGAAACAAAGATTCGTTACATTAAAAGAAGCATATCACGGTGATACAATTGGAGCTGTTTCAGTAGGAGCAATAGACTTGTTTCACCAAGTGTATAGTTCGCTCTTATTTGATGCGATTAAAATGCCGTATCCATATACATATCGTTCTCCTTACGGAAATAATAAGGAGGAAATTGTAAAAAGCCATTTAGAAGAAATGGAAGAATTGTTGAAAGAAAAGCATGAAGAAGTAGCTGCCATCATTGTAGAGCCATTAATGCAAGGTGCTGGCGGGATGATTACAATGCCAAAAGGATATTTAAAAGGACTGCGCGATTTATGTACTAAGTATAATGTATTATTTATTACAGATGAGGTAGCGACTGGATTTGGGCGTACAGGGAAAATGTTTGCGTGTGAACATGAAAATGTGACGCCAGACATTTTAACTGCTGGGAAAGGTTTAACAGGTGGATATTTACCAATTGCAGTTACGGTAACGACAGATGAAATATATAATGCCTTCTTAGGAGAATATGAAGAACAAAAAACATTTTTCCATGGACATAGCTACACAGGCAATCCGTTAGGGTGTGCCGTAGCAATCGCGAATCTAGAACTATATGAAAAAACAAATTTAATAGAAGAAGTGGCACGTAAAACGGATTATGTGGCAGTGCAATTAGAAAAGCTCTTTGCGTATAAACATGTAGGTGATATTCGTCAGTGCGGATTAATGGTTGGTATTGAGCTTGTGAAGAATAAGGAAACGAAAGAAGCGTTCGACTGGACAGAAAGAGTCGGTGTTCAAGTATGTAAACGCTCAAGAGAGCTGGGTATGATTTTGCGCCCGCTCGGCAACACGATTGTATTTATGCCTCCTCTTGCTTCTACAATTGATGAGATTGACGATATGTTACGTATTTTATATAAAGCAATCTCGGATGTTACGGAGGAAGAATAATGAGCGGTTTTTTTATAACAGCAACAGATACTGAAGTTGGAAAAACTGTAGTTACAGGTGCATTAGCAGGTGTATTTAGAGAACTTGGGTATAACGTAGGGGTATATAAACCGTTGCAAAGTGGGCATGTTGCATCAAACCCTGAGGGAGATGCGGCAAGGTTAAAAGCATTATCAGGTGTGCCGACACAAGAAAATGAAATTTGCCCTTATTCTATTGAAGAACCACTTGCTCCGAGACTTGCCATGAAAAGAGCTGGAAGAGTAGTAAAGTTAAAAGAAATTACTGATTACTATAATGAACTATTAAAACAGTTTAATAGCTTATTTGTAGAAGGGGCAGGTGGGCTTGCTGTCCCATATACAGAAGATGCTTTAGTAATTGATTTTGCAAAAGAATTACAGTTGCCTCTTATTGTAGTAGCTCGTCCTACATTAGGAACAGTAAATCATACAGTGTTAACGATTGCTTACGCAAAGGCGCATGGCTTAACCGTAGCGGGTGTCATTTTATCAGGTTGCAAAGAATGTGAAATGGAAAGAGTGCAAGAAAATAAAGAGATGATTGAAGAGCTGAGCGGGGTACCAGTTTTAGGATTATTACCATTCTTTGAAGGTGAGTTTACGAAAGAAGAAGTATTAGAATCTGCAAAAGAACATATTATGATTTCAAAATTAGAGGAGTTTATCCAAAATGAATCAAACGTGGCGGGCGCACCTTCAATGTAAATTACAACAATTACATGAGCAAGGGCAGTATCGTGATTTGCATGTAACAGAGAAGGCAGAAGAGACTTGGCTTATTCGAGATAAAAAAAGGATGTTAAATTTAGCGTCAAATAATTATTTAGGGTTAGCTGGAGATGAAAGGTTAAAAGAAGCTGCTATTGCCTGTACAAAAAGATATGGAACTGGAGCGACTGCCTCTCGTCTCGTTGTAGGAAATCATCCATTATATGAAGAGGTTGAGAGAAGCATATGTGAATGGAAAGGTACTGAAAGAGCTTTAATTGTAAATAGTGGGTATACGGCAAATATAGGTGCCATATCTTCTTTGGCCTCTCGGCACGATATTGTTTTTAGTGACAAGTTAAATCACGCAAGTATTGTTGATGGAATCATATTAAGCGGGGCAGAGCATAAAAGGTATCGTCATAATGATTTGGATCATTTAGAGAAGCTGTTGAAAATGGCTTCGCCTGAAAGCAGAAAATTAATCGTAACAGATACCGTTTTTAGTATGGATGGTGATACTGCGTATTTGAGAGATTTAGTACAGCTGAAAGAGAAATACGGGGCAATCATTATAGTCGATGAAGCACATGCGAGTGGAATATATGGAATCGGCGGAGCTGGGTTATCTCATATAGAAAAAAATCTTGCTCAAAAAATTGATATACATATGGGGACGTTTAGCAAGGCTTTAGGGTGTTATGGTGCGTATTTGACAGGTGATGAAATTTATATAGAGTATTTACAAAATATGATGAGAAGCTTTATTTTTACTACAGCTTTACCACCAAGTACGTTAGGAGCAGTGCAAAAAGCAATTGAAATTGTAAAAGAAGATAATGAAAGAAGAGAGAACCTTATAGCAAACGGAGAATACTTCAGAACTAAATTAAGGGATGCTGGTTTTGATATTGGGAATAGTTCAACTCATATTGTACCGATTGTAGTCGGTTCAAATGAACATGCTTTACGATTTAGTAAAAGGTTGCAAGAGGCAGGGATTGCGGCCATTGCAATTCGTCCGCCAACTGTGCCGGTTCATAGTTCTCGAATTCGCTTTGCAGTTACATCGCAACATACAATAGCTGATTTAAAATGGGCTATTGACCGAATTATTCACATTGCGAAAGAAGAGGAGATTTTCGTATGAACGAGCTAAAGATTATTTTTATCCCCGGATGGGGAATGGAAGAGAATATTTGGGATTTAGTACTTCCGTATTTTAAAGGATATCCTGTTGAATGCGTAGATTGGCGTAATGTGAAAGAACGAAGTGAATTTGCGGAACGAATTATAGATGTAGCGCATAACGACAACGTAATTTTAGTTGGATGGTCACTAGGAGCGTTAGCAGCAGTTGAAGCTTATAAAAAGATTCAGGCAAAAGGCATCGTATTAATTGGTGGGACTGCTAAATTTACAAATACGAGCGACTATAGTAATGGATGGAATGCTTTGCATATAGAACGGCTGAAAAGGAATTTGGCGAGAAGGAGAGAGGATACGCTCAAGCGTTTTTATGAAAATATGTTTACGAAAGATGAGCTAAAAGGGAATAAAAACTTTGAAGACATTGTAGACCGTTTTAAAGGTGATTCTATTCAGTCTTTACAACTAGGTTTGGATTATTTAATAAAAACAGATATGAGAGAAGAACTAAAAGAAATTAAAGTACCTATACTACTTATTCACGGAGAACAGGATGTAATATGCCCATTGTCTGCGGCACGTAGTATGACGGAGAATAGCAGCAGCGAGCTGAAAGTAGTAAGTGAAGCAGGGCATGCATTATGTGTAACGAATTTTGAATATTGTGCAAATGAGATAATTCAATTTGTAGAGGGGATACGACATGATCAACAAAACGTTACTACAAAAACGGTTTAATGGGGCAGCCGTATCTTACGATCGATATGCAAATGTACAAAAAAAGATGGCACATTCATTACTTTCAATCTTAAAGGAACGATATAGTGAAACGGCATCAATACGTATTTTAGAACTGGGATGCGGGACGGGGTATGTAACAGAACAATTATCAAAGTTATTTCCGAAAGCACATATTACAGCAGTTGATTTTGCTGAAAGTATGATTGCGATTGCGCAAACTAGACAAAATGTAAAAAATGTAACGTTTCACTGTGAAGATATTGAGCAATTACGATTAGAAGAATCATATGATGTTATTATTTCAAATGCTACATTTCAATGGTTAAATAATTTACAACAAGTGTTAAGAAATTTATTTCAACATTTGTCTATAGATGGGATATTACTCTTTTCAACGTTTGGACATGAAACATTTCAAGAATTGCATGCTTCGTTCCAACGTGCGAAAGAAGAAAGAAATATAAAAAATGAAATATCGATTGGTCAACGTTTTTATTCAAAAGATCAGTTGCTTCATATATGTAAGATAGAAACAGGGGATGTGCATGTTTCTGAAACATGTTACATAGAGAGTTTTACAGAAGTTAAGGAGTTTCTGCATTCTATTCGAAAAGTGGGAGCAACTAATAGCAATGAAGGATCATATTGTCAAAGTCCCTCACTCTTTCGTGCGATGCTACGCATATACGAAAGAGACTTCACGGGAAATGAAGGGATAATGGCAACGTATCATGCTTTATTTATACATATAACAAAAAAGGGGAAGAGATGAAATGAAACAAGTACAAACAAAAAGGGATTGGAAAAAACTTGCATACGACGTAGTGGAAGAGAAAATGATTACGAAAGAAGATGCAATAGCGATATTAGAAGCTGATGATACAGAAGTTTTAGAAATTATGAATGCAGCTTACATTATTCGCCATCATCACTTTGGTAAGAAAGTAAAATTGAATATGATTATTAATACGAAATCTGGATTATGTCCTGAAGATTGTGGATATTGCTCACAGTCTATTATTTCAGAAGCACCGATTGATAAATATGCATGGTTAACGCAGGAGAAGATTGTAGAAGGGGCACATGAAGCAATACGCCGTAAAGCAGGTACATATTGTATTGTAGCGTCTGGTCGTCGTCCGACGGATAAAGAGGTAAATCACGTAATTGGAGCAGTTAAGGAAATTCGTGAAACGACAGACTTGAAGATTTGTTGTTGTTTAGGTTTCTTAAATGAAGATCAAGCAGGACGTTTAGCGGAAGCAGGCGTGCACCGTTATAATCACAACTTAAATACACATGCAAATAATTACGATAGTATTTGTTCAACTCATACGTATGATGATCGTGTTGATACAGTTCAAAAAGCAAAACAAGCTGGTATTTCACCATGCTCTGGAGCAATTTTTGGCATGGGAGAAACAATTGAAGAGCGTGCTGAAATTGCATTTGAATTACAACGTATAGATGCAGATTCTATCCCTTGTAATTTCCTTGTTGCTGTAAAGGGGACACCTCTTGAAGGGCAAAAAGAGTTAACGCCAGTAGAATGTTTAAAAGTACTTGCAATGATGCGTTTTGTAAACCCAACAAAAGAAATTCGTATTTCAGGAGGACGTGAAATCAATTTACGTTCTGTACAGCCAATCGGTTTATTTGCAGCAAATTCTATTTTTGTCGGGGACTACTTAACGACAGCTGGGCAAGAGCCGACTGCGGACTGGGGTATGATTGCAGATTTAGGATTTGAGATTGAAGAATGTGCATTATAAGATAGATGAAAAAGCAAACTTGTAAAAGGGTTTGCTTTTTTTGTAAATAAAATGTAATAAATAGTTGTGAACGCTTGATATTATTGGTTTTTGAGCGAAAAAAAGAATTTTTGTGGACGAATTTTCCAAGCCCTAGTTGTACATAGTAAATATGTAATTTATATTGGGTTGGAGGATTTTACATGTACAAATACATATTAGCGATTATGACTTGTTTAATTTTAATAAAAGCAATAAGTTCTGATCCAGTTAAGGCTGCTGAAAATCCTGAACAAAAAGAGATGCAACAAAGAATCGAACAACACTTTCGAACGAAAGCTGAACATTTTGGATTGAAAACGGAAGGAAAAGATTTAAAGGAAGTTAGAAAAGAAATTACTATTATAGAAGAAGCGAAAAAAAGAGAGAATGTATGGAGAACAGCACAAGCTCTTCATATAAAAACAGAAGGAAAAACGATGAATGAATTAATAAAAGATGTACAAAAAAAGGTGAAAAAATAAAAAGAGGCCGCAGCCTCTTTTTTTTATGCCCATTGTTTTGATAAGTGAGCCATTTCAATTGCAGCAACAGCTGATTCATATCCTTTATTACCAGCTTTCGTACCTGCGCGTTCAATCGCTTGTTCAATTGTTTCTGTCGTTAATACGCCGAAAATAACTGGGATGTCCATTTGTAGTGATAAAGACGCAACACCTTTTGCTACTTCATTACAAACGTAATCGTAGTGAGTTGTAGCACCTCGGATTACAGTACCTAGTGTAATAACAGCATCATACTTTCCGCTACTAGCCATCTTTTTAGCGATTAAAGGAATTTCAAATGCACCAGGAACCCAAGCAACATCAATATCGTTTTCTTCTACACCGTGACGCTTTAATCCGTCTAAAGCGCCGCCAAGTAACTTACTTGTAATAAATTCGTTAAAACGTCCAACAACAACTCCAACTTTTAATCCTGTACCAACTAAATGACCTTCGAATACCATAATAAATCTCTCCTTTAATTATAAGTTTAGTAAGTGTCCTAATTTATTTACTTTCGTTTGTAAATACGATTTATTTTCTTCTTTTGCCGGCATTTGCAACGGTACACGCTCGACTACTTCTAAATCGTAACCTTGTAAGCCAGCAATTTTTCTTGGGTTATTCGTTAATAATCGTAAGCTTTGTAAACCTAAATCTTTTAATATTTGAGCACCGATACCGTAATCACGAAGATCAGCAGGGAAGCCGAGTTTTTCATTTGCTTCTACAGTATCGAATCCTTCTTCTTGTAATTTATAAGCGCGAAGCTTATTAAGAAGCCCAATGCCTCTTCCTTCTTGTCTCATATAAAGAAGAACACCTTTTCCTTCACGCTCAATTTGAGCAAGTGCTGCATGGAGTTGTGGTCCGCAATCGCAGCGATGTGAACCGAATACATCTCCTGTTAAGCATTCAGAATGAACACGTACAAGTACCGGTTCACCTGTTGAAATATCACCTTTTACAAGTGCGATATGTTCTTTCGTATCTAATGAGTTAGAATAGCCAATTGCGTGGAAAGTACCGAAATCTGTAGGTAATGTAATTTCCACTTCTCTCGTCACAAGTGTTTCATGATGGCGGCGATAAGCAATTAAATCTTCTATTGTAATCATTTTTATATCAAATTGTTTTGCGCATTCTATTAAATCAGGTACACGTGCCATCGTGCCGTCCTCATTTATAATTTCGCAAATAACTCCAGCTGGTTCGGCACCGCATAGCTTTGCTAAATCAACAGCAGCTTCTGTATGACCTGCACGACGCAGGACACCGCCTTCTTTCGCAATTAATGGAAAGATATGTCCAGGTCGATTGAAATCAGCGCCTTTTGATGCGGGGTTTAACAATTCTTGTATCGTAGTTGCACGTTCGTGAGCGCTAATCCCTGTTGTTGTAGAAACATGGTCAATGCTCACTGTAAACGCAGTATGATGTGAATCTGTATTATGAGATACCATTGGTTCTAATTGTAGACGTTCTGCGTACCCTGCTGTAATCGGTACACAAACGAGACCACGGCCATGTGTAATCATAAAGTTAATTGTTTCTGGTGTAATGTACTCTGCTAAAGCAATAAAATCGCCTTCATTTTCTCGGTTTTCATCATCACATACGATAACGACTTTACCTTGTTTTAAATCTTCTAGAGCTTCTTCAATACGATGAAACATTGTGC
Source organism: Bacillus sp. FSL W8-0770 (assembly GCF_038008705.1). Taxonomy (NCBI): domain Bacteria; kingdom Bacillati; phylum Bacillota; class Bacilli; order Caryophanales; family Bacillaceae; genus Bacillus; species Bacillus sp. FSL W8-0770. The sequence continues at coordinate 3,927,997 of NZ_JBBOZR010000001.1, read as the reverse complement.
TTCCCCCTTATAGAAATCCGTTTTCTTGTAAAAAGCTTTCAGTCATTGAACCTACTCGTTTTGTAGGTTTAGTAATAAAGCGTTCGATATATTTACCAATCATGTCACACTCAATGTTTACGATATCTCCGGCATTTTTTTCCCCAATGACAGATTCGCTTACTGTGTGCGGGATGAGTGAAATCGTTATGGAAGATTCGTCTATAGCAAATATCGTTAAACTCGTTCCATCAACAGCAATGGACCCTTTCTGCAAACAATAGCGCAGCAGTTCATCAGAAATTGCTATTTTGTAATAGACGGCATTGTAATGTTGTTTTTTATTTAAAATCGTTCCGATGCCATCAATATGTCCTGAAACGAAATGTCCACCGAATCGTCCGTTTGCAGCCATTGCTCGTTCTAAATTTACTTTAGAGTGCGGTTTAAGTATACGAAGTGATGTCGACTGCATCGTTTCGGGCATTGCATCAACTGTAAATGAAGTAGTTGTAAAGTTTGTTACAGTTAAGCAAATACCGTTAACCGCGATACTATCACCTAAGTGAACATCTGATAAAATTTTCTTTGCATGAATCGTTAATTTCATCGCTTCTCCGCTTTGTTGCATGTTTGCTATCGTTCCTAATTCTTCTACAATTCCTGTAAACATTTCGTCACCTCGTTTCGGGCATTCGCAACGATTTTTATATCATCACCAATTTGTTTCATCTCTTGAATTTTCAAGGAAAGCGCATCTTGTAATTTTGAAAAACCATTTCCTCCAAATAAAGTAGGAGCATCTTTCCCACCAATTAATTTCGGGCTTATATAGGTTACAATTTCATTAAAATTGTTTGTTTTTAAGAAACTTGCATGAATCGATTGGCCACCTTCAACGAATAGAGAAAGAATTTGTTTCTCTCCAAGAAAGGAAAGAAGGTCCTCGATTTCTATATGCTTCGTTTCCATTTGGAATATAGCTATATTTTTAGATTCATAAGAAGATATCTTCTCTTTCTTTACATCCTTACCGACAATAATCCATGTCGGTGCTAAACCATCTGTTATAACATGAGAAGATGGTGGCGTTCGTAAATGGGTATCTAAAACAACGCGAATAGGATGTTTCCCACCATTTGGAATTCTTGTTGTTAAATGAGGATTATCAGCTATAACTGTATTCACTCCAACAAGAATTGCATCATGTGTATGGCGATATTGGTGAACATCAGCACGTGCTTCTTCACCTGTAATCCACTTACTTTCACCAGTTACAGTTGCTGTTTTTCCATCTAAGCTCATCGCTGTTTTGATTGTTACAAAAGGGCGTTTCGTTTTCATGTAGTGAAAAAAGTAGCGATTTAATAAAACTGCTTCTGCTTCAAGAACACCAGTAGTTACTTCAATTCTAGCTTCCTCTAATCTTCTTTTTCCGTTACCAGAAACGAGCGGATTACAATCGAGAGTAGCAATTACAACACGCTTAACTCCTTTTTCGATGAGCAATTCACAGCAAGGTGGTGTTTTTCCAAAGTGGCTACACGGTTCCAGTGTTACATAAACGGTAGCGTCTTTGGCGTTCTGACCAGCCATTTGAAGGGCATGAACTTCTGCGTGTTCTTCACCAGCTCGTAAATGAGCGCCCATACCAACGATGTTTCCATCTTTTACAACAACAGCACCAACCATAGGATTTGGACTTGTTTGTCCTGATGTTCCTTCTGCTAACTGCAGGGCAATCCTCATATATTCTTGATCTGTCATTTTCTTCACCTCTCCAAAAAAAATCAAAAAACCCCAAGGATTTAATATCCTTGGGGTTTGGGAGACGTGATTTCTAGAAATATAGTTTGAATACGAAAGCATAGGAAAGAAACCTAACGATAATTGATATTTTTGCATAAGGAAAAAACCTAGCAAAATATCGAATTTTTAAACGCTAGTTGTCTCTTTTTATTTCAGTATAAAAAATAAGTATAGAAAATTAAACATATATAAAGAATCAAAATGAATCTTTAAAAATATGCATACTGAAATAAAAGTGTATTCACTATATAAAAAACTAGAAACATATCCTTCTCCCATCCAGACTATACTGTCGGCCCTAGAGTTTCACTAGATCCACCGTTTTCGAGTTGAAAACGGGTCACGGACTTAGAAGTTTTCACTTCATCACCGCCGGTTGGGAATTTCACCCGACCCCGAAGGATGCTGTTTGCTCAAATTATAGCACAAAAAAAATAAAAGGCTAGTAAAAAATATTCGAATGTGAAGAATTGTGTGAAAATATATGCAGGCTGGAATGGAAATAAAAGTATTAGAAATGTTGTAAAGAGAAGGGATATAACGGAGTTGCTAAAAAGAAAAAACATGCACAAAAAAATGTGCATGTCACATGTAAAATTATTCTGCCTCTGGTGCTCTAACAACAGACTCGAATTTACCTTTATGCGAAGCGTCGCAATAAGGCATATTTTTTGATAAACCACAACGGCATAAAGAAAATGCCGGTTTTGCTGGGAATACATTCCCTTGTGAGTCGACTAATTCCACGTCCCCTGTAACGCGAAAAGAGCCATTATCATTTACTTTAATTTGTACTTTTGCCAACGTCATCCCTCCTTCCCAAACGCTTAATTTCATCATATAATCAAGGGAAGTGCTTGGCAATATAAAGTGAAACTTTAATTAGTGAGGGAGGCATCCCCCACTAATTATTAGTTGAACCAATCGGGCTTTTAGGGGCAGTTAATCTCTTACCTAACTTCTTTGTTTCAGCCGAATTTTGAGGTGGGAGTTTTACTGCCCGCAAATAGCGGAGAAAAAAGAGCACTTTGTTTGAGAAAGAAGAGAGTGTTATAATAGTTTTCATAACTGACTAGAGTAAGGTGACGAGAGATGGATAAACAATTACATACATTACGAAACATTGCAAATGAGCGCACGTGGGCATCATTTTTGAATGATAATCATCCATATAGTTTGTTACATTGGTCCATTGCAGGTGTAGGGCAAGAGGCAAAGGATGTTTGGTTACTTCAAGATGAAGTAACATTTCAAACGACAGAATTCCCAACGTTAGATGATGCAATGCAATGGATTTCTGAAAATATGGAACAAGTTACAGACGTTTTAGCGCAATAAAAAACAGGCTTATGCAAGCCTGTTTTTTGTTTCTTTCACATATGTGTTTAAAAATTGATCGACGGCTGCTTCGTACTCTTCTTTATTTTCGTTATAAGAGCAAGCGTGTGCACCGTGTTCTGCAATATAAAGCTGCTTATTATTTTCTTTCGCTTCATATAACGCTTTTGTCATATCAGCTAAAATATAGTCGTCATCTTTACTATGAATAAAGAGAACGGGATTGTTAATGTTTTTTATACAGTCGATTGGTGAAACTTCACGAATTGTATAACCGTCACGAACTTTCAAAAATGCGTTTGCTAAAGGTAATAAAGGCCATTTTGGTAAATGGAATTCAACCTTTAAACGGTGCTGTAATTGTCCGTGAAAATCAGAGAAAGGACAATCTGCAATATAGAAATCAGCACCATCTTCTACAAGTCCTGCGTATTGAAGAAGTGTTGCAGCTCCCATAGATTCACCATGAATACCAAGTGTAATATTGGTGCCAAAACGGTTTTTTAGCCAGTCAACTACGGATTTTAAATCATGTTTTTCATAGTATCCATAGCTTGTTGTTTTTCCGCCAGTTTTACCATGACGACGATGATCGTAAATGAGGACGTTATATCCCCTTTTTAAGAATAAGTTTGCATATTTTACAGAGTTTATTTTATTTACAGTTACACCGTGGCAAAAAACCATAAACTTATTGGTGGAATGACCAGCAGGAATGTAATATCCGTGAAGGTCGTATCCGAATTGTGAAGGGATATGAATTTCTTCTTTATGAAGAGCATCAAAATCCTCTATACGAAAATGTTTTTTCGTTTCTCTTTCGAGTACTTCTTCCTCTGTTTTTTTCTTTAAGTACATCACTTTATTTGTAAAGAAAATCCCAAGGGCAGTTATTGCACCTAGTATAGTAAACAATGCTGCAAAAAAACGTTTCATACTTTACCTCATCCTCCAAATACCGTTACATGTGATACACTTATATTGTATCACAATGATATAAAAGGGGAGAAATAGGAAATGCTGCATATACAAAAAATTACGCCAGCGATGAAAGAAACAATCCGAATGTTCATGTGTGAGAACTGGGGAAGTTCATTGATGGTTTCACGTGGTAAGGGACATCAGTTAGAAGAGTTGCCAGGATTTGTTGCGCTCTTAGATGACAGAATAATCGGAATTATAACGTATGAAGTGACCGGGAATATGTGCGAAATTGTATCGCTAGATAGCTTTGAAGAAAGAAAAGGAATAGGGACGAAACTTGTGGATTGTGTATTACAAGTTGCAGAAGAAGAACGGTGCAGACAGGTTTGGCTTATTACAACAAATGATAATATGAATGCGTTACGATTTTACCAAAAACGTAATTTTGTAATGACTAATTTATATGTGAATGCGGTAGAGGAGGCACGAAAAATAAAGAAAGAAATTCCACGTATTGGATATGATAATATCCCAATTTTACATGAAATTCAGTTGGAGTATCGTTTAGTGAAATGATGTAACAATTTTCAGAAATGTGAGTTATTAATCTTGACGGATAGTGTAATTTAGGTTACCGTAAATTTGTAATCTATTACCATATTAAGGGGTGACGATGTGGCAACTATACGTGATGTTGCAAAATTGGCAGGTGTTTCAGTCGCAACCGTTTCACGAGTTATTAATGAAAAAGGATACGTTCATGAGGACACAGTAAAACAAGTAAAGGAAGCAATTGAAGAATTACGTTATAGGCCAAACAGTGCAGCGAAGCCACTATTTAAAGAGAATTCAACGATAATTGCATTACTTGTAGATAATTTATGTAACCAATCAAACATCACTTTGCTACATTGTATTGAGGAAATAGCATATAAAGAAGGTTATCAAATCATTATTTGTAATATAGAGAATAAAGATAGATACATACATATGCTGAAGCAAAATAACATTGCAGGTGTTATTTTGACAAGAGCAGTTTTTAAAAGTGTAGGAAAAATTCCATTTCCGTTTGTTGTGATCGATGAGCAACAATCACATGGAAATTATTATGAAAGTGGACAGAGAGCTGTTTCTTTATTAAAAGAGAAAGGGTGTCACTTTCTTGCATATTTCGGTGAGGGAGAAGAAAGTGAAGAAATGGAAGATCATATAGCAGGGTTTTTAGACGCTGTTTGGGATGAAGGAATCTCTTATCGAGAAGAATGTGTACAAGGGTATACAAATAAACAATTTATTACATTATTGCAAAACAATCCGTATGTAGATGGAATTGTAGCCTCAAGTGATCAGATTGCTATTGAGTTAATTCGGTCAGCGAGATTTCTAAATATACATATACCAGATAAATTAAAAATTGTTGGACCGAACGGGAGTATAGAGTGTGAATGGATAGGTTCATCACTACCGACAATTGAAAGCTATGTCAAAGATAACGGAAAAGTAGCTTTTCAACAATTAAAAGGAAAAATAAAAAAGTAAAAGGTGCGTTTTATACGCACCTTTTCATAATGTAATTGCGGCAATAAAGCCAAATATAAGTAACGGTATATTGTAATGTAGAAAAGTGGGTACACATGTATCCCATATATGATGGTGCTGACCATCAGCATTTAAACCGGATGTTGGTCCAAGGGTACTATCCGATGCTGGAGATCCTGCGTCACCTAGTGCTCCGGCTGTACCGATAATTGCAATTGTGGCCATTGGACTAAATCCAAGCTGAATGCAAAGAGGTACAAAAATGGTTGTTAAGATAGGGATGGTTGAAAAGGATGAACCAATTCCCATCGTAACGAGAAGTCCAATAACGAGCATAAGAAATGCAGCGAGTGGTTTGTTATTTCCGATTATATGTGCACTCGTTTGCACCAGAGATTCAACATGTCCTGTTTTTCGAAGAACAGCGCCGAATCCAGCGGCAGCAATCATAACAAAGCCAATGAAGGACATCATACGCATTCCGCTTGTTAATATCGCATCTGCTTCTTTAAGTGGTAGACTGCCACTAACTGATAAGACGATAATACCTGCTAAAGCACCGAAAATCATTGATTCGGTTGTTAATTGAACAGTTAATGTAGCAATAATAGATAATAACCCGAAAGTAATGCTACGTTTTGTATAGGGAACGATTTCATTTTCGGTAGTATGAATTTGTTCTGTTTCATACGTACGAGGTTTTCGGTACGTAATGAATACCGCTACACATAATCCAATAATCATACCAATTGCTGGAATAGTCATTGCTTTTGGAATAAGTGTGACATCAAATGTAAGGCCGCTTTGCGCAGCGTTGGTTTGTAATACGTCATGATAAATTTTTCCGAATCCTGCAGGGATCCACATATAAGGAGTAATCAATCCAAATGTAATAATACATGTGACAAGTCTGCGATCCACTTTCAGCTCATTTAATACTTTTAAAAGTGCTGGAATTAAGATGGGGATGAAAGCAATGTGAACAGGAATCAAATTTTGTGAGAAACAAGCCATCGTTAAAATAATGAATAAAATAAGTATTTTAGAATAAACTTGTTTTTTCGTGTCTTGTTCATTGCCAATCCATTTTAATGCAGTTTGAATCATAGCATCTGGAAGTCCTGTTTTGGAAAGGGAAATAGCGAAACCACCAAGCATTGCATAACTTAAAGCGATTGGAGCACTATTTCCAAGACCAGTTGTAAAAGTGTTAATCGTTTCTGAAATACCGAGTCCGCCGATAATTCCGCCTGTTAAAGCTCCAACAATGATGGCGACAATGACCTGGACACGTAACAAACTAAGCAATAGCATAATTGCTACTGCGACGAGTACAGCGTTCATAATAAATGTAATCTCCCTAAATATTTATTCTGTTAAGACAAGTAAATATGAAATGTTTTGCTATGTTTATACATACTTGCGACATATTATTATAAAATGTTTTCTATGAAATGTAAAAGAGCCTTTTGTTACTAATGCTGAAAAGCTAGCTCTTGTTTAATTGATTGCAAAGAATTAGCGAATAATTCTGGTTCTTCTAAATCAGGAGAATGTGCTGAATTTGGGAACCAAATCATCTTTTTTATAGGCGCTTCAATAATATCGCAATATTCTTGAACGAGTGCATAAGGAGTTTGATAATCATAGCGACCAGAACAAAAATAAACTGGAATAGATAAACTTGAGATAGAAGAAAAGAAATCGATTGTCAGCATTTCTTCCCATAAAACGCCAGATTTTAAATTTCCTGCGAGAAACTTGAACCAATCTAATAGCGTATACTCAGGAGAAAAGAAACCTTTTCGTATGAAAGAAAAGGAAGATCCGTTTTGGATTGCGCCTCCAAATGTGCCAAGCCACTTTCTTTGAATAATGAGACGTCTCGTATCTAAAAATGGTGGTTTGCCTAATTTTAAAAGGGAAGCTAATGCCTTTTTATGATCATGTTTTTTTGCAGAATGAATTAAATGTTGATATAGCAATTCTTCATTTTGTTTCATATGTACAATTTGCCCAATACCGATGTAAGCCTCGATATAATTTGGATATTGATGTGCTATGTTAAGCCCAATAATACTTCCCCAAGAATGACCAGCGAGAAATAGTTTTTGTTTGTTGAACCTTTTAAGTACATATTGAATCACTTCTTTTGCATCGGAAACGAATTGTTCGATTGTGAAATTTGCTCCGAAATCTTTCAGTGAAAAGGATTTACCAGCCCCGCGCTGATCCCAATTAATAACAATAAATTGCTTCTCTAATTCTTTTTGAAAATGGCGAATAAATCCGATTTGTGCCATCCCAGGTCCGCCGTGACAGCATAATAAAATAGGTTGCTCTACGTTTTGTCCACGCATAAGGAGAGTTTGTTTTCGATTATTAATCATAACGCTTTCTATCGTAGCGATACTATTAGGAATGAGTTGTTTGTTTTCATTATAGAACTGAGGGGTGTAGCTACGAAAAAGCATATTGAAAACCTCCTTTTGTGAAATCGTATGAATCGCACAGGCTATTCATTTTGCATATACTGTTAGAAAATCATTGTAACATACCATACTAGTGTCATTTCAACACGGGAGGAGGGAAATTGTGACGATTGGAGAAATTATAGATGGTTTAAATAGACGTGAACCCATCGCTATTATAGCAAAACGTCTTGAAATAAGCCCGTATACATTATCGAAGAAATTAAGATTGATTGGATACGAATATGATGGAGAGCAGAAGAAACGTATTTTTGTAGGAGATGGAGAAGAACCACGTCACTTACAACTCCAAGAAGCGACCGCCCTTCAATATGAGAAAACAGATTATCAATTGTTAATTTATGAGCAATTACAAAGCATTTATGAATTATTAAGAAAAAGAGAAGAAGTAATTGTACCAATTATGAGTAAAAGTACAGAGAAGAAGAGACGAACCTTTTCTATTAATACAGAAATATTATCACAATTGGACCTTATATCAGAATCGAAAGGAGTTCAAAAATCTAAACTTGTAGAAGAGGCGTTGCACCAATTTTTACAGCAATATGAAGTTGACAAAACATCACATTTTGATAACTAAAGAAAAGGATACTATGTTCATTGGAAGAACGAGTATCCTTTTTATGATGTATATTACGTATAAAATAGAGGATCAGTATAAATCCTTTATGGCGTGAAAAATGAAATTTATTATTAGAGAAACACTTAATTTACTTTTTGAATTCTTCCATCAATAACTGGCTGAATTGGTTCTTTTAATTGTTTTACGTAATCGACTAACGCTTCAAAGTCGTTTGGACCAGTTTCTGCATTTTTACCATTTTTAAATGATACGAATCCGTCACCGCCAGAAGCTAAGAAGGCATTTGCAACTACGCTATACATTTTAGATGGAGATAATTCTTCACCGTTTGTTAAACGTATATTTGTAACTTTTTCACCGTTTGGTTTATTTGCATCCCACGTATATTGAATACCTGAAATTTGAAGCATTCTTGTTGTTCCTTTTTGCCATTGCTGATTTAAAATATCGCGAATGTCTTGACCTGTTAAATCTACTTTAATTAATTGATTTCCAAAAGGTTGAATGCCGTATAACTCACCCCACGTAATATCACCAGCATCTAAGTCATTACGAATGCCACCAGGATTCATGAGGGCGATTTGAGTTTGCATTGTTTGACGCTGAGCATCGGCAACTAAATTTCCAAGAGTGGACTCACCAGCATCATTTTGTTTACGGTCGATAGGTGCTGTAGATTTTCCGACTACTTCATTTACAAGTGGTGCAATTTTTTCTTTATATTGATCTAGTTTTTTCTTTACTTGTTTATCAGGTTCTACACCTTCATGATACGTTGTAACAACTTCAGCTTTTTTCTTTACAATATCCTTTGTTTTACGATCAATTGTTACATCCACGTCTGAGAAAGCCGTTCCGTATGAATTTGCTTGGACAATTAGTTTATTATTTACTGTACCATTTACATACGTATGACTATGTCCACCGAAAATAACATCAACTTCTGGGTCTGTTTCATTTGCAATTCGAGTAAGATCGCCATTTGTTACCCCAGACTCATCGGTTGTTCCACCGACATGAGCAAGAACGACGATAGATTTAACGCCGAGACGTTTTAATTGTTGTGTTGATTTATTAATTGCTTCTACTTCATCAGTAATTTGTACATTGTTAAGCATCGTAGGCATAACGACATTTGGTGTATCAGTTGTAACAACCCCAATGAATCCTACAGGAACACCATCTACCATTTTTACAGTAAACGGTGGTAAAAATAAGCGGCCAGTTGATTTGTTGTAGAAGTTAGCAGCTACATAGGGGAAGTTAGCTCCTTTGAAATTTCCTGTTTTTTCATGATATCCACCGTAAATGAGGCGTTGCATTTCATCAATACCTTCATCAAATTCATGGTTTCCGATTGTACCAACATCAAATTTTAAGTCATTTAAAAATTCAATTGTCGGTTCATCTTGTAATAATGCTGAAACTGGTGGACTAGCTCCGACGATATCACCAGCATGTACGAGAAGTGTATTAGGGTTTTGTTTTTTACGTTCTTTTAAATAAGTAGCTAAGTAATCAGCGCCACCAGCTTCTTTATTATTGATTTTTTTAACAGTATCTAGTTGTCCATGGAAATCATTAATACCAAGCATTTGTACGTCTATGTAGCGGTTTTGTTCAGCTGGATTCTGAGATGGGGGAGCGGCAAATACGCTTGAAAAAGTAATGGTGCTTAAAACAGCAACGGCAGGAATAATTTTTTTCCACATAATATAATTCTCCTTTTTTTATAATCTGACATCATACGACATAATTTTAATAGATTCATAGGATTATAGCTACACAAAAATTTAGTCTTTTCGAAAAATTAACATATTTACAAAAAGTGAATAATAGAGTAAAGACCCTTTTTTATTGTCGATTTCATCGTGTATCTACTATAATGGAGAAAAAAGTAAAAGGTGAGTAGCATGAAGAAAAAGAAACAAAGACAAATGCAAAGACAATCGCAAGTGAATCAACCAAAGAAAGAAACACTTACATTAGGCGATCAATTAAATGATTCACTCATGCAACAATTAAAGAGTAAGAAGAAAGAGTTGCAAGTGAGAGAAGAGGAAAAAGAGGCAGCTGAACTGGAAAGAAAGCGCCAAGAACAAAAAGAACGTGAAAAGAATAAATCATTTGAAGAACTGCTAAGTGAAAGTAACCTTACTTGGAAAGACTTTAAATAATAAAAAATGATCAGTGAAATACCACTGATCATTTTTTGACGAGCTTGTAAGAAAAGGGGAGTTAGAATGAGAAAAATTGTCGTTGTTCCACATGAAAACCATTGGAGTGAAAAATTTCAAATGGAGGCTAAAAGATTAAAATCAGCGATGCCAGAAACGGTAAAAATTCATCATATTGGAAGTACGTCAGTTCCTGGACTGGCAGCTAAACCTATTATTGATATGATCATGGAAGTAGAAAATATCGAAAGAGTAGATGGGTGGAATGAACGATTTATAGAGCTTGGTTACATCGTAAAAGGGGAAAATGGTATTTCAAGACGCCGATATTTTATTCATGGAACTGAAGAAAAACGTTCGTATCATTTACACGTGTTTGAAAAAGGAAATCCAGAGATAGTAAGGCATTTAGCATTTCGTGATTATATGATGGCTCATTGTGAAGAAGCAGAGACATATGCAACCTTAAAGAAAGAATTAGCCGAAAAGTATACATATGATGGCGCGTTATATACGGAAGGAAAAAATGAGTTTGTGCGCAATGTGGATGAAAAAGCGAAAGAATGGAGAAAAAATAACGTGAATGAATGAATGAATGAATTCACGTTATTTTTTAACTATATAAAAGTGTTATGTAAACTGTACGTATGTTTTGACTTTTGGGATGAATCTTGTTGAAATAAAGTTGTGGCTTATAAAAAATGTAACAATGAAAGGGAGACGACTGTGCATATTCCAACAACTACACTTCATAATGGCGTGAAAATGCCGATGATTGGTCTAGGCGTATATAAAGCGAAAGAAGGAGACGAAGTAAAGCAAGCAGTAAAAACAGCGTTAGAAGTTGGATACCGTTCGATTGATACAGCAACTGTATATGAAAATGAAAGCGGTGTCGGAGAGGCGATACGTGAATCAGGAATTCCAAGAGAAGATCTATTTATTACAACAAAAGTATGGAACGACGATCAAGGATATGAGGAGACACTCGTGGCATTTGAAAAGAGTTTAAAAAAATTACAAATGGACTATGTAGATTTATATTTAATACATTGGCCGGTAAGAGGGAAGTATGTTGATACGTACCGAGCTTTGGAAAAATTGTATGAAGAAGGTAAAGTGCGCGCGATTGGTGTTTCTAATTTTCATAAACATCATTTAGAACTATTATTACCAAATTGCAAAGTGAAGCCGATGGTAAACCAAGTGGAACTTCATCCGATGTTGACGCAATTTGAGTTGCGCAATTATTGTCAAGATGAGCAAATTCAAATGGAAGCATGGAGTCCGTTAATGAGGGGCGGAGAAGTATTCCAGCATCCAATCATTCAGGCTATTGCTAACAAATATGAAAAAACACCTGCACAAGTTATATTAAGGTGGGATATTCAAAGCGGGATTGTTACAATTCCTAAATCTGTTACACCATCTCGTATTAAAGAAAACTTTACTATTTTTGATTTTGCACTAACTGAAGAAGAGATACGTCAAATTAACACGTTGAATCGTGATTTACATGTAGGAACGAATCCTGATAAATATGATACGTTATAAAAAAGACTGTCTCCTGATACTGGAGACAGTCTTCTATTTATCGGTAATTCGATATTTTTAACGATGCAAAGCATATGTGTCATATTTAACAATCTTTTGAAGTTGTATATATTCTTCTTTCGTTAAAGGTAACTGTTGGCTAGCTCGTATATTTTCCTGTAATTGTTGAAGCGAGCTTGCACCAGGTATAACAGCTGCAACAGTCTTATTATGTAAGCAATATTGAATAGCTGTTCCTGTTAAAGAGCGTTCTCCAATCGTTTCTTTTACACTCGCTAGAGTTGTATGTAATTCATCGTAAGAATAAGAAAGATAATCCTTTTCCTTTACTCTTTCTATTTTTCTTGCATTGTTGTCAGTTAAAATTCCTTTTGCAAGTGGCCCGCGGGCAATGACGCTAATTTGGTGTTCATTCAGAAGTGGGAACCATTCTTCAGGGCGACGATTTAAAAGGCTATATTCCATTAGTACACTAACGATGTTTGAGCGTTTTGCATACTCACGAACGACATTTGGGCGTATAGAAGAAATACCGTAATGGCGAATAATACCTTCCTTTTTCAATTCTTCAAAAGCTTCAATTGTTTCATCTATTGGATCTTCAATCGTTCCGCCATGAAGTTGGTAAAGGTCAATATAATCAGTTTGAAGTCTACGTAAACTTTCCTTTACTTCAGTCTTTATGTAAGCTTTAGAAGGATCCCAAGACCAGCCATTTTTTTCTTCTGTCCAACGATTTCCAACCTTCGTTGTAAGTACAATTTGGTCTCTTCTTCCCTTCAAGGCTTTTCCAACAAATTCTTCATTTAATCCGTAATCATATAAATCTGCTGTATCAAAAAAATTAATTCCTAAATCGATCGCTTCATCGATAATATGCATAGCTTCTGTTTCAGATGTACCGAGAGACATACAGCCAAGGCCCATTTCTGTAACAAACAAATCTGAGTTTCCTAATTGACGTTTTTTCATAGGTCAACCTCCTTACCTTTATTGTACGAGAGGGAAAAGAGGTTGACAAACGTTTACTTTTCGCTGCGCATTAACTGCCCGTAAAAGCATGATTAATGTTTCACTTTATTTGCTGTAATCCACTCTTGTACAGTTGTATACTCTTTGCTATATTGCTTTAGCTTATGGCGAATTTGCCATGCTTTTCCGACTAAAGTGACGCGATTTGGTAAAATATAAACTTTCATTTCTATCACGCTCCTTTCAATGTGGTAAAATGTATGAGGAAAGAATAGGAAATAGAACAGGGAGATGAAGTAGTGTGAGTAATCTTGCAGAGAGAACAGTAAAAACTGAGCCGATTTTTGATGGTAGAGTTATAAAAGTTCGTGTTGATGATGTAGTATTACCAAATGGAGCAATGAGTAAACGTGAAATTGTAAATCACCCTGGTGCAGTTGCTATTATTGCTATTACTGATGAGGGGAAAATTGTGCTTGTTGAGCAGTATCGTAAAGCACTTGAAAAGGCGATTATAGAAATTCCGGCTGGCAAGTTAGAACCTGGTGAAAAACCTGAGGTAACAGCAGTTCGTGAATTAGAAGAGGAAACAGGATATGTATGTGAAAATATGGAGCTCATTACTTCTTTCTATACATCTCCAGGATTCGCAGATGAAATTTTATATGTATATAAAGCGACAGGTTTGACAAAAAAAGAAAATAAAGCTGAGTTAGATGAAGATGAGTTTGTGGAATTAATGGAAGTATCGTTAGAAGAAGCGATTACTCTTATGAAAGATCTTCGTATTCATGATGCGAAGACGATGTTTGCAGTACAATATTTACAACTACAAAAATAAACACTCGCCAAAGGCGAGTGTTTTTTAATTGATTTTTGCATATACACGTGCATCACGTAAGCTACCATCTGGTGCTAGGAAATCATTTTCCATTGTACCTTCTAGAATGAATTCTAGACGTTCTGCTAAGCTACATGCATTTATATTTGTTGCATCAGTACGAATTTCAATTCTTCTAGCGCCTAGTTTATCAAAGGCGAACTGAATTGCACCTTTAACAGCTTCGGTCATATAGCCTTGTTTTGTATAGGCACTATGTAGCCAGAAGTGAAGTGAAAACTTTGGAATATCCCAGTTTTCAGGCTTTAGTGTAATTGCTCCGATGAATGTACCAGATACTTTATCGTATAAGTGAAAATCAAGTGTTTCACGAAGTAAAAACTGTCCGTGAGCTTCGCGAACAATTTCTTCAGCACTCTCTTCTGTTTCAGCGTTAATTGGTATCCACGGTACTAAGTCTTCTAGAGAAGCTTGGATTGCTTCATATACTTCTGCACCATCACCTGGAAATGGTTTACGAACTTGCAAGCGTTCAGTTTGAAATAATGTTGGAAAATCTAATAATAATGGTTTCAAGAGAAATCCCTCCTATTCTCTACTTTTTAGTTTAGCAAAGTAGAGCGGAATTTCAATGTTAATTCGTCATACTTTTTTCTTTCTTTCATACATTTTTAATAAGAGTGTGAACGGAGGGAAGAAAAATGTGGCGAAAAAATTGGCAAGACCGTGTAATGTCTCACATACAGGAAAACTCTTCATTATATATATTTAACGCCGTTTTATTATTGATGGGAGTAATATTCGGAGCCATTCTGGTGAATAGTTTACAAATCAATCAAAAACAAGATTTATCATTTTATTTACAACGTTTTTTTGGACAAGTCTCTAAAGGAGAATTTGCTATTGCGGGCGAAATGTTTCGAGAAAGTTACTTTTCGCAATTAAAATACATCGGGTTTATTTGGATTTTAGGGATTTCAATTATTGGATTACCACTTATTTTTATTTTATTATTTGTAAAAGGAGTTGTCGTTGGATTTACAGTTGGTTTTTTAGTAAGTCAGCATGGATGGAATGGACTATTATTAGCATTTGTATCTGTTTTGCCACAAAATTTAATTATCATTCCAGTCTTTCTCGTTATGACAACTATTGCTGCAAGTTTTTCTTTACGGATGATTAGGCATCAATTTATTAGAAAAATAACCGAGCCACTATTACCATTATTAATCCGTTATACATGCTTCTTTCTCGTAATTGGAGTAGTGTTAGCACTTGCTTCTAGTGTGGAGGCTTACGCATCACCAGTTTTAATGAAAGAAGTCGTTGAGGCTATTAATAAAAAATAAATACTTTTTGAGAATAATTATCAATTTGTTTTTATTGTTTTTTCTTTTGACAGAAGCCCTTCTTCTGATATAATGGTGTAAGAGTGGCGAGGAGGGAGTAGTACCGAATGGAAGAAAGAATTGAACGAATTAAGAAGCAATTACATGCAGCGAGCTACAAATTAACACCGCAACGTGAAGCAACAGTTCGTGTGCTGCTAGAAAATGAAGAAGATCATTTAAGCGCAGAAGATGTTTACCTCCTTGTAAAAGAAAAGTCGCCAGAGATCGGATTAGCAACCGTCTATCGAACTTTAGAACTATTATCTGAGTTAAAAGTTGTCGATAAGATTAACTTCGGAGACGGTGTTTCACGCTATGACTTACGCCAAGAAGGTGCGCAGCGTTTCCACCATCATTTGATTTGTACACAATGTGGTGCTGTACAAGAAATACAAGAAGATTTACTTGGTGAAGTGGAAAGGAAAGTAGAACGAGACTGGAGCTTTAAGGTGAAAGATCATCGTTTAACATTCCATGGGATTTGTAAAAATTGTCAAGAAAATGAAACGGATGAAAAATAACCTTTTCCTATTTATCTAGGAAGAGGTTTTTTATTTGAATAAGGTATAAATTGGTGAAAGCTTGGCATATGTTGTAATAACTTATATTTTGGAGGAATTTACAATGCGCCGAGCTTTAAAATTAACTTTTGATGGAATAAAAGTATTTTTATTATTTACAAGTTGTACGATTTTGTTTTATTTCGCTATACTATGGATAAATGAAGAATATGAAAGCTATCATCGTTATGAAAAACCTAAAGAAGAGACTGTAGAAAAAGTATCAGGGAATGAAGAACCGGCAAAGGATGCTTTCGTAAATAGAATGATGTTTTTCTATGAAAATGGGGAGTAGTGTAGAGTGGAAGATCAATTAAAAGATTTTATTCATTATATGGTTGTCGAAAAAGGATTAGCAAAGAATACAGTAGTATCTTATGAACGGGATTTAAAAAGCTACGTAAAGTATTTGCAAAATGTGGAACAGACGAAAACTTTTCATGAAGTGACCCGTTTACACATTGTTAACTTTTTGCAGTATTTAAAAGAGAACGGAAAATCTTCGAAAACATTGGCGCGTCATATCGCATCAATTCGTTCGTTCCACCAATTTTTACTTCGTGAACGAGCGGTAGAACACGACCCATCCGTACATATTGAAACGCCACAAGGGGAACGGAAATTACCAAAAGTATTATCAGTTGATGAAGTAGAGGCGTTACTTCAAACACCAAAAATGACAAGTGCTTTTGGGATTCGTGATAAGGCGATGCTAGAGTTACTGTATGCGACAGGACTTCGTGTTTCAGAATTGATTGCACTCAATTTAGAAGATGTACATTTAACAATGGGATTTGTTCGTTGCATAGGGAAAGGGAATAAAGAAAGAATTATTCCACTAGGAAGTTTAGCAACGGAAGCGATTCAAAAGTATATTGAAAAAGGAAGAAGAGAATTAATGGGGAAAAAAGTAGTAGATGCACTCTTTTTAAACCATCATGGTAATCGATTATCAAGACAAGGATTTTGGAAAATATTAAAACGATTAGCGAAAGAAGCAAATATTGAAAAAGAGCTTACACCTCATACGTTGCGTCATTCGTTTGCTACGCACTTATTAGAAAATGGAGCAGATTTACGTGCTGTACAAGAAATGCTTGGACATGCAGATATTTCAACGACGCAAATCTATACGCACGTTTCAAAAACTAGATTAAAAGATGTATATAAACAGTTTCATCCGAGAGCATAGTTACTATGCTCTTTTTTTCATAGATTAAGAGGGGAAGAGCGTTTCACAGAAACTTCACAAACATTTCGTATATTGTTTTCAGCAGAAGACTGGAATATTACAATGTATTTCCTCTATACTAAATAAAGTATAAAGGAGGAAATGATGATGAAAAAACTGATTATAACTTTATTTATCGCGATGCTAGCGTTGGCTGGCTGTAATACAAACAAAGAAGAACCGAAAAAAGAACAGAAACTTGAAGCTGTAAAAGTAGCAGTACAAACAAATCCGAAAGAAATTAAACCAGGTGAAAAAACAGAAGTACAAGCACTTGTTACACAAGGGAAAGAAAAAGTAACGGATGCCGATGATGTAAAGTTTGAAATTTGGAAAGATGGCGACGAAAAGCATGAGATGTTAGATGGTAAGCATAAAGGAAAAGGTGTTTATGCAGTAGAGAAAACATTCGAAACGGATGGAGTATACCATATTATTGCTCACACAAATGCACGTGAAATGCACGTTATGCCAGAAGTGAAAGTTGCTGTAGGAAATGCGAAAGTAGAAGATGCGAAAAAAGAAAATAGTGATCACAGTGCAGGACATGGAGATCATAAAAGTGACACAATGATCCATCTTATGGCTGGAGACATAAAGGCAAATGCTGAATCTACAATGAAAGTTCATTTAAAGCAAAAAGAAGAAGCATTAACTGGTGCTGAAGTACAACTAGAGATTTGGAAAGATGGTGTTGAAAAACACGAATTTATTCCAGCGAAAGAAGGAAATAAAGGAGAGTATGAAACGAAACATACTTTCAAAGAGAACGGTGCTTACAAAGTGAAAGTACATGTAAGAAAAGGCGAATTGCATGAACATAAAGAAGAAACAATAGAAGTAAAATAAAAAGTAGCTCTTTAGAGCTACTTTTTATTTTTAATATGAAGAAATAAATCATAAAAAAATTAGCACTTCGTTGCAGAATGGATTACAATAGAAGTGTGAAGAAAATGAGAAATTCTACGAAAATGTATTAAAAAGAAAGCGTAAACATGTTATGATATCAGTATCAGATGTCTGACATCTGACTTAGAAAAAACTAGAAATGTTTTTGAATCGTTTCAAGTAAACGAAATAGGTTAGAAAATGATTTAAAGAAGTACTGTTTGACAATGAGAATTCTTTTGGATAACAGTTTCACTTTATAGCGTTTTGAACATACTACAAGAAGTAGAACTGAACTTATAGGAGGTCGCAGTTATGAATAAATATAAACGTATATTCCTAGTCGTAATGGACTCTGTGGGAATCGGTGAAGCACCAGATGCTGAGCAATTTGGTGATCTAGGATCTGACACAATTGGTCACATTGCTGAACATATGAATGGGTTACAAATGCCTAACATGGTGAAATTAGGTCTTGGTAACATTCGAGAAATGAAAGGTATCTCTAAAGTAGAGAAACCACTTGGATATTACACAAAAATGCAAGAGAAATCTACTGGTAAAGATACAATGACAGGTCACTGGGAAATCATGGGCCTTTACATTGATACACCATTCCAAGTGTTCCCAGAAGGATTCCCGAAAGAATTACTTGATGAATTAGAAGAAAAAACAGGCCGTAAAATTATCGGTAATAAGCCAGCTTCTGGAACTGAGATTCTTGATGAACTTGGTCAAGAGCAAATGGAAACAGGCTCTTTAATCGTTTATACTTCTGCTGATAGCGTATTGCAAATTGCAGCACACGAAGAAGTAGTGCCACTTGATGAATTATATAAAATTTGTAAAATTGCACGTGAATTAACATTAGATGAGAAATACATGGTAGGTCGTGTTATTGCTCGTCCATTCGTTGGTGAACCTGGAAACTTTACACGTACACCAAACCGTCATGACTATGCATTAAAACCATTCGGTCGTACAGTAATGAATGAATTAAAAGATAGTGACTACGATGTAATTGCTATCGGTAAAATCTCTGATATTTATGATGGCGAAGGGGTAACTGAATCACTTCGTACGAAGTCTAACATGGATGGAATGGATAAGCTTGTAGATACATTAAATATGGACTTTACAGGTCTTAGCTTTTTAAACTTAGTTGACTTTGATGCATTATTCGGCCACCGCCGTGATCCACAAGGATACGGAGAAGCTCTGCAAGAATATGATGCACGTCTTCCAGAAGTATTCGCAAAACTAAAAGAAGATGATCTATTATTAATTACAGCAGACCACGGTAATGATCCAATTCACCCTGGTACTGACCATACACGTGAATATGTACCATTATTAGCATATAGTCCAAGCATGAAAGAAGGCGGACAAGAGTTACCACTTCGTCAAACATTTGCTGATATTGGTGCAACAGTAGCAGAAAACTTTGGTGTGAAAATGCCAGAATACGGAACAAGCTTCTTAAACGAGCTAAAGAAATAGGGGGATAAACAAATGAATCGTGAACTTATTACAAAATCAGCTTCATACTTAAAAGAGAAATTTCAAGAGACACCACAAGTAGGACTAATCCTTGGATCAGGACTAGGTGTATTAGCAGACGAAATTGAGAACGCAGTAACAGTACCTTACAGTGAAATCCCTGAGTTCCCAGTATCAACTGTAGAAGGCCATGCAGGTCAACTAGTATTCGGTACACTTCAAGGTGTAACAGTAGTAGCAATGCAAGGACGTTTCCACTTCTATGAAGGATACGACATGCAAAAAGTAACATTCCCAGTTCGTGTTATGAAAGAACTAGGTGTAGAAACAGTTGTTGTAACAAACGCAGCTGGTGGTGTAAATACATCATTTGAGCCAGGCGATCTTATGTTAATTTCAGACCACATTAACTTCATGGGTACGAATCCATTAATCGGACCAAATGATTCTGAAATGGGCGTACGTTTCCCTGATATGTCTACGTCATATACGGTAGAACTTCGCGAAATGGCGAAACAAGTGGCAGCAGACTTAAATATTAAAGTACAAGAAGGTGTATACGTAGGAATGACAGGTCCTGTATATGAAACACCTGCTGAAATTCGTATGCTTCGTACACTTGGCGGAGATGCAGTTGGTATGTCAACAGTACCTGAAGTAATTGTAGCGCGTCATGCTGGTATGAAAGTATTAGGTATTTCTTGTATTTCAAATATGGCAGCTGGTATTTTAGATCAGCCACTTCACCACGATGAAGTAATTGAAACGACAGAACGTGTTAAAGCGAACTTCTTAGCATTAGTAAAAGCAATCGTAAAACAAATGAAGGGGTGACCTCACAATGAGAATGGTGGACCTAATTGCAAAAAAACGTGACGGACATGCATTAACGACAGAAGAAATTAATTTTATTGTTGAAGGATATACAAATGGTGATATTCCTGATTATCAAGTAAGTTCACTTGCAATGGCAATTTTCTTCCAAGATATGAACGATCAAGAGCGTGCTGATTTAACGATGGCAATGGTAAATAGCGGTGATACAATCGACTTATCAGCTATTGAAGGTGTAAAAGTAGATAAGCATTCAACAGGTGGTGTTGGTGATACAACGACACTTGTATTAGGTCCATTAGTAGCTGCTTTAGATGTACCAGTAGCGAAAATGTCTGGACGCGGTTTAGGACATACTGGTGGTACAATTGATAAATTAGAAGCAGTCCCAGGATTCCATGTGGAAATTGAAAACGATGAATTCATGCGTCTTGTAAATGAAAACAAAATCGCAGTTATCGGCCAAAGTGGTAACTTAACGCCTGCTGATAAAAAGTTATATGCACTTCGTGATGTAACAGCAACAGTAAACTCAATTCCGCTTATTGCAAGTTCGATTATGAGTAAAAAAATTGCTGCTGGTGCAGATGCAATTGTTCTTGATGTAAAAACTGGAGCAGGTGCATTTATGAAAACGGATGAAGATGCAAAACGTTTAGCAGAAGCAATGGTACGTATCGGTAATAACGTTGGTCGTAACACGATGGCAGTTATTTCGGATATGAGTCAACCACTTGGTGAAGCTATTGGTAATGCACTAGAAGTACAAGAAGCAATTGATACATTACAAGGTAAAGGGCCGAAAGATTTAGAAGAGTTATGTTTAACACTTGGAAGTCAAATGGTGTACCTTGCCGGACAAGCTTCATCTTTAGAAGATGCACGTGAAAAGCTAATTGAAGTAATGAACAACGGAAAAGCGCTAGAATCATTTAAAACGTTCTTATCAGCGCAAGGCGGCGACGCATCTGTTGTTGATGATCCTTCTAAATTGCCACAAGCACAATTTAAAATTGAAGTGGAAGCGAAAGAAGACGGATATGTATCAGAAATCGTTGCAGACGAAATCGGAACAGCAGCAATGCTTTTAGGAGCAGGACGTGCAACGAAAGAGTCTGAAATTGATTTAGCAGTTGGTCTAATGCTGCGCAAAAAAGTAGGCGATAGCGTGAAGCAAGGTGAATCCCTTGTTACAATTTACGCAAACCGCGAAAATGTTGAAGATGTAAAAGCGAAAATTTATGAGAACATGAAGATTTCTAAAGAACATGTAGATGCACCAACTTTAGTACACGGTATCGTAACGAAGTAATAAAAAAGCTGAGGAGATTTCTCCTTGGCTTTTTTTACTATTTTTTGTTTATAATAATAATGGGTGAAATTATGATTAGAATTTGTGCAGTAACAAAAACAGATGAAGTATTATATGATGTTTCTCTAGAAGAAACAAAGAAAGACCATATTGTATGGTATTGGCTAGATTTATATAAGCCAACGAAAGAAGAGTATACATATATTCTGCAAGACCATTTTAAGTTCCATCCCCTTGCAATTGAAGACTGTATAGAATATGTACAGAGGCCAAAAGTTGATTTTTATGATGGATATAACTTTTTAGTACTTCATGCATTTGGGGAAGATGGACTAGAACCGCACGAAATCGATTTATTTATTAGTGATCGTTATATTGTTTCTTTCCACTTTTCTCATAACAATGCAATCGAAAGAGTATGGAAAACACTTGGAGAAAAGAAGCGTATTAAAAATAGTCCTTTACATGTAGCTCATACAATTATCGACCAAATTGTAGATGACTATTTTGCGCCTGTATATTACATTGAGGATCATTTAAATGCAATTGATGATAATTTAACGGGGGAGACAGCAGGAAGTGTATTAGAAGAGGTATTTGATATACGTACAGATTTATCAAAGCTAAGGCGTACAATCATTCCGATGCGTGATTTATTATATCGTATTTTAAATTCGACTCGTTTTTACGGTATAAGCGATCATGAAATTTACTTTAAAGATATACATGATCATTTGCTTAAACTAACAGAAATGATTGAGGCAAGCCGAGAGTTAACAGCAGATATTCGGGATAGTTATTTTTCATTAAACTCACATCATATGAATAACATTATGAAAACATTAACTGTATTCTCGACTATTTTCATGCCATTAACATTTATTGCGGGAGTATATGGAATGAACTTTACGCATATGCCAGAGCTTGGTGGACAATATAGTTATTTTATTTGTCTACTTATTATGGCACTAATTGGCGGCGGAATGATGGCCTGGTTTTATAAAAAAGGATGGTTTAAGTAAAAAAACACCGAGGATTTCCTCGGTGTTTTTTTAACCAATAGCATGTAATACAAACATAGCTAAGAATAAGCATGTAATGATATACATAGATGGTGCGACTTCTTTACGCTTTCCAAGAGCAACTTTTAAGATAGGGTAAGCAATAAATCCGAACGCAATGCCATCAGCGATACTATATGTGAGCGGGATCATAACGATAATTAAGAATGCTGGAAATCCTTCTGAAAAGTCATTCAGAGGAATTTGTTGAATACTTGTAATCATCAGACCGCCAATAATAATTAAGATTGGTGCAATGGCACTATCAGGAATTAATTTGACAAATGGAAGAGCAAACAGTGATGCAAAGAATAGCAACCCAGTAACGATAGACGTCAGACCTGTCTTACCACCTGCAGTAATACCTGCGGCACTTTCTACTGTTGAAACGGTAGGACTTGTGCCAAATAGACCACATGTCATTGCTGAAATTGCATTGGCTTGGTAAGCACGTGGGAATTTACGATCATCTTCTAATAAACCGTGCAGAAGTCCCATGTTCTCAAAGATAAGCACCATGCTTAAAGAGAATGTTGCAATCCAAAATGGTAAGGAAGAAAGTTTCCCAAATGACATAGCTCCAAACACATCACCGTAATTAGCGAATGAGAATGAACTATTTCCCACTTGACTCGTATCCACAAGACCAAATAGCCAGGCGATACCAGTTCCTATTGCAATCGTCCATAAAAAGTTTCCACGTACGTTACGAATAAATAATACAAGTGCAATGATAAGAGTAAGTAATGTCGCAAGAACGACAGGATTACTTAATTTCCCCATTGCCACAGCAGTATTTGGGTTCGAAACGACTAAACCACCTTTTTGCAATCCGATAAACGCTAAAAATAATCCGATGCCGACAGTAATCGCTTCCTTTAATGATTTTGGAATTGATACTGATAGCACGCGAGCGATTGGTGTAAAAGCGGCAATTGCAAAAATAATACCAGAGATAAAGACAGCAGCCAATGCTTCTTGCCAAGTTAGTCCAAGCGTATGCACAGCTGTGTACGTGAAGAATGCATTTACACCCATACCCGGGACAAGAATAGCAGGTGCATTTGCCCAAAATGCCATGAGTAGACATCCGACAAATGAACTAAAAACAGTTGCTAAAATTCCAGCTTCAAGAGGAATGCCAGCATCTGATAAGATTGACGCATTTACAATCATAATATATACGATTGTGAAAAATGACGTAACTCCAGCTAAAACTTCTTGTTTTGGTGATGTTTCGTGTAAACCTAATTTAAATGTTCTTTCAAGTATTCCTTTCATGTTAAACCTTCTTTTTCATATCCCTCTCCCACCCGTGATATCTCTTTTGTAAGAGCTCACCGTTCTTTATTATATCAGAACATCATGTTTTTACAACAAGTAAAATGATAACGTTTACTTGTAAAGAGAATTCGTTATAAATATGTAAAAATAGCCCGTATGGATGAAATGATTTCTAATTCACCCGATTGAATGGGTGGGGCCGCTTGCGCATGTAAAGTAGCATAAGACGTAACCTCCCGTGGTAATTGGGCAGATTCTTCAACGAATGAGAGGGGAACAGGATTAATATTTAAATTATATGTACTCGCAATAGCACGAGCTTTTTCTACTGCTTGGTGCAGAGCTTGAATGAGAGCTTGCTCATAATATTTATTTGGATGAGATACTCGGAAACGTAACCCTTTTGCTACATTTGCGCCATTTGAAACGGCTATATCATATACTTCCCCAGCTTTTTGTACATTTAAAACGGTAATTTCATACAAATGCTCCACACGGTATCCTTGTAGCAATGCTTTATCATTTACATATTCGTATTGAGGAGTAATCGTATAAGAAATCGTTTCTATATCTTTATCGGCAATACCAAGCTGTTTAAGTGCATCCAGCAATTGTTTGGATTGCACTGCATTTTCTTCTTGAGCCTGTTTTACATTTTTATCATCTGTTCGAATGCCAAGCGTTAATATAACAACATTCGGTTTTGCTTTGACAACGCCTTCGCCTTGTACAGTAATAGTAGCTTCTTTACCAGTATTAGCTGTGCGTACGTTGTGTAAATAAGGATTCATTCCACCCTGCATTTTCCATCACCATCCTTTTTATATGTATATGTGTGAACAAAAAAGAAATTTATATGAAAAAAGTTACATAAATGAGAATGTTGAGGAAAGAAAGCATGTACAACATAGGTATTTATAGATTATAATATGTGTAAATATGATAAAAAAGGGACGAGGCTATTGAACGAAAAAAGAGAAACACTGATTTTAGATTTATCTGCATCATTTCGAAAAATGATACGTTTATTACAAAATGATATTAATACACGTTTTGCAGAACATATGCCATATAATGAATTTTCTGTATTACGTGCGTTATTTTTAAAGAGTCCACAGATGGCTTCGCAAATTGCGAGTGAAGTAAACGTAACCTCCAGTCATATTACAGCTGTTACAGATCGTCTCGTACGAAAAGGATTAGTAGAAAGAAAACGTTCTAATTCAGATCGTCGAATCGTGTATTTAGAAATTACAGAGCACGGAAGAGAAGTAACTGAAAAACTTGAAGCTGTGCGTAAAGAATATTATAAAGAGAGATTTAAAGGTTGGAGCGACCAAGAAATAGAAATGGTCTTAGAACTATTTGGCCGCGTATTATAATAAATGAGGATAGGAAGCGAAAGCATTCCTATCCTTTTTCTTTTGAATAAAAATATTTTGAAACTCCGATACTTTAATTAAAAGATCGGAGGAAAGATTATGAAATATATTGCTGCACTTACCATTTTATTTGGTGGTTTTTTCTATTTTCAAACATTTACGTACGCAGATACGCCTATCCAAGTGGTACGAAAAGAAGTGAAGTACATTGAAACCGATAATACAGTCTTATATTCGAAATTATGGGTTCGTTCTATGCAAAACGCAGTATTATTCCACCATAGCGATAATATTCGTAATCAGGACACATTACGTAATGTAACAAGTTCATCGCTTGTTAAAGCGAAACAACTATCTTTTCAGAAAGCAGCACTCTATATACCGAGACTATCGCAATACGTATCAAAAATAGGAAAAGAAAATATTCAAGTGTACTACATTGCGATTCACTATAATGTGAAAAAAGAAAATGCATATCAATTAGATGGCATGAACTATTTTCTACAAGTATTTGTGAAAGAGCGTGGGGAATGGAAAATTGCTGAAAGTGTAGTTGCACCGACAGAGCAAATTGTGCAAAATGGTGATGGATTTGGGATGAAAGAAGAGATGGTGTATGGGGATAGGAGAGAGAATGTGAAATAACCTCTTTATTTAGATAGGGACATATATAATAAAAAGCATTGCTCTTGTGCAATGCCTTTTTATTTAGTTCATATAAGAGTTAAATAATTCATAACATCTTTCTTTTGTCAGCTTCTATTAATGCCATTGTTCCGTGTTTATAGTTTCACATCTATGATGCTTTTGGAAACATGTATCCACCACCTTAATGCATATTTATTTCCCTACAAAAGCAAACTTCAATTTTAATAGACGTGTAAAAATGAAGTAACTTATGGTAGCGAATAGGAAAAATCCAACATAATAAGACAGAAGTGCATCTCGTCCGCCTAATATTCTACCACCAAGTAGTCCGAAGCATAGAACAGTGCAAATTATGAACCATTTTTGCAAGTTAGGAAACAATAGTATTTTTCCACTTTGTTCGTTCGGTGTACGTGTGTATAGAAAGGTTGCTATTGATAAAAAGGTAATGATGTAAGCAAATGGTGTTAATAGTGTCCAAGGAGAAGGTACAGAAATACGCTCCGTAGGATTGTCCTGTGATACACTGGGAAGTTTATTGCCATAGTCATCAAATGTTTCTATCGGGTGGTAATCATAAGTAATAGAAAAATATTCTAATGGTGAAATGATACCTATATGTTGTAAGTACTCATGAGTATGGTGCTCTATTTCTCCCATTGCATCTACAGACCATTGTGTGTGTGAATAAATGAATCCGGAAATTAACAATCCAAAACCGTATGGTAAAAATAATAGAATGATAGTTAAAATACTTTGAGAAAATATATGTCCAGTAAGAGTCCCGATAAATAAGGCGAATGTATAAATAGCGATAAGTACAACGGTAGCATATAGAAAGTAACTATAGAACGGAGCGAAGGTTTGATACTCATTGTGAAACGACATGTTCTTTATTCCGTACATGCTAATCCAGCAAACAATTTGTACTGTAATAATATTCAAAACACCAAGCCACCATTTTGTTAAAAAAATATCCTTTCGTTTAAAAGGCATCGAGAATAGAAAATCAGTTGATTGATTATTACGTTCCCATCCAATTAAAAGACAAGCGAGTGCAATTAGAGTAGCTCCTTGAAAGAAGACGGCACCATCAGATGTCTGAAAATAGTAGGAGTAGTAATATGCATAGTCACCAAACTTCATTTTTGATAGTTTTAGTTGCATTTGCGCTTCTTGATAATATTTATAAGGTAGTTGATATAAACTAGTTAACCAAAATAATAGAATTATATATTTTCCTTGCTTCCATTGCCTTATCCATAAAGCTTTATGAAACATGCGAATCCTCCTCAAACGTTGTGATAAAAATATCTTCGAGCGACATGGCTAATTCTTCAATGAGCAGTGGCTGTTCTTTATGAAACTTTTCTAATGTAGCTGCCACATTTCCCTCAATTAAGATTGTATATACTTTTCCTGTTTGATTTAATATTTTAATATTGCTTAAGTTTTCTAGTTTTTGAGGTAGTGAACGTTCATAAGCAACTTGTATTTTAGCAAATCGTGATTTTGCATCGTCTAGTGATGTAATAGACGAGATAGTATGGCCTTTTAATATAATAATTGTATCTGCAATTTGTTCTACTTCATCTAAATGGTGAGTGGAGATGAAAATGGTAATCTCTTTTTCTGCAACTTCTCCAACGAGAAACTGTAAAATTTTCCTTTTCACGATAGGATCAAGTCCATTTGTCGGTTCATCTAAAATGATATATTCTGCCTTTGTAGAAACGGCTAAAATGATGGCGAGCAGTGCTTTCATTCCTTTTGAATAACTACGAATTCGTTTATTTGGTAAGTTAAAACGTTCTAACAGTTCATAGAAATGTGTTTCATCAAATGCGGTATAAACTTCTTTATAAAACTTTACGATTTCTTTTATCGTATAGCCGTTCAGTATATTAGTAGAATCAGGAACATATACAATTCTTTGCTTTATTTCAGGAAACTGATGAATGTTTGTATCTTCATATGTAACAGTTCCCTCGTCTGGGTCTAAAATACCGACCATCGTTCGCAATAAAGTTGTTTTCCCCGCACCGTTTCTTCCGAGTAATCCGATGATACTCCCTCTTTGCAATGTGAAAGAAACATCGTCTAAAATTGTTTGATTATCAATTGTTTTCTTCAAGTTTGTCACTTTCAACATCCGTATTCCCTCCAATCTCTTTATAGTATGAATCTATCCAATCATGAATTTTATCTTTCGTAATACCAAGATAAGAGGCTTCTAATAGTAATTGATGAAATTGCTTTTCAACCATAGCGATTTTCCTTTCGTCTAATGTTGGGGTAATCGATTGGGATACAAATGTTCCTTTTCCTCGTAACGTTTCAATAATTCCTTGTCGCTCTAACTCTTGATACGCTTTACTCACTGTATTTGGATTTATAACGAGTAAAGAAGCGAGTTCGCGTACAGAAGGAAGTTTATCACTTGGAGCCAACATGTTTTTCAATACGAGTTCTTTTATATTTTGAACAATTTGTTCCCATATCGGAGTGTTGCTTCTTGGGTCAAGTTGAATATGCAAGAGCAATGTCTCCTTCCTCATATGTATTAAGTGTACTACTGTATGTAATACACTTAATACAATATAGGGGACGAATGTATTTGTCAACTGAAAATGTTAGAAAAATTTGGTATTAAAAAAAGGTAAATTGGAAAAAATAGGTCTGATATAGAATGGAGGGTTAGTCATGAAGCGAGTTTTTGGAATACTTGTTTGTTTCATGTTATTGCTTTCTGGAACTTCAGTGAGTTTCGCACAATCTGAGAAAACGAAGCAGGAGAAAACAGAAGAAACAACACCGAAGTTAGCGGAACAAGCGTCGTCAGCAATCGTAATTGAGCAAGATACAGGTAAAGTTTTATTTGATAAAAACCCAAATGAAAAATTACCACCTGCTAGTATGACAAAGATTATGACAATGCTTTTAATTATGGAACAAGTTGAAAAAGGAAAACTAAAACTGACCGATAAAGTTAGAGCGAGCGAACATGCAGCTTCAATGGGTGGATCGCAAATCTTTTTAGAACCTGGGGAAGAGATGACTGTAAACGAGATGTTAAAGGGTATTGCAATTGCATCTGGAAATGACGCATCTGTTGCAGTAGCCGAGCATATCGCAGGTTCAGAAGAAGGATTTGTAAATATGATGAACAAAAAGGCGAAAGATCTAGGGCTGAAAAATACACATTTTCAAAACCCAACAGGTCTTCCGGCCAAAGACCATTATTCGACAGCAAATGATATGGCTATAATGGCGAGAGAATTGATGAAGTATCCACTTATTCGTAAATACACAGGTAAGTACGAAGATTATTTACGTGAAGATACGGATAAAAAGTTTTGGCTCGTTAATACGAATAAGCTAGTACGTTTTTATCCTGGCGTAGATGGAGTAAAAACAGGTTTTACGACAGAAGCGAAATATTGTTTAACAGCATCGGCTGAAAAAAATGGCATGCGTGTCATTTCAGTTGTCATGGGAGCACCAACATCAAAAGAACGGAACAACCAAGTGACGAAGCTTCTTGACTACGCATTTGGTCAATATATGACAAAGAAATTGTATACGCGCGGCGAAAAAATTAAGACAGTTCAAGTAGGGAAAGGGAAAAAAGAAAAAGTAGATTTAGTTGCATCAGATAATGTTTCTCTTCTTATGAAGAAGGGCGAGAATATGGACAAGGTAAAACAAGAAGTAATTGCTGAAAAGAAAGTAAAAGCACCGATTAAAAAAGGTGACGCGCTTGGTACACTTGTTATTAAAAAAGATAAAGATGTTTTATTAAAACAAACAATTGTAGCAAAAGAAGATGTTGCTGCAGCGAGCTGGTGGGAGTTATTTAAAAGAAGTTTTGGGATGTTTTCAACATCAAAATAGCGGCAAATATTTTGCCGCTTTTCTATTCGTATGTAAGTGAATAATGCTGAAAGGTTTCACTTTATGACGAAATAGTTCTTCTTTTGTCAGCAGGAAGGATTCTTATTTTGTATGACGAAAATCTTTATGTATGTGAATAAGTAAAGTTTGAGCATAAGGAGGAAATCGTGTGAGTCTTTCCATGCAATTAGAAGTAAAACGTGACGTCCTATGTGTGAGACTAGAGGGTGAATTAGATCATCATACGGCTGAAGAGTTGCGAACGAAAGTAACAGATATGATTGAGACACATGGTGTTCATCATATTGTTTTGAGCCTAGAGAACTTATCTTTTATGGATAGTTCTGGTCTAGGTGTTATATTAGGCCGATATAAACACGTAAAGGGATTAGGTGGAGAAATGGTTGTTTGTGCAATTTCACCGCCTGTTAAGCGTTTATTTGAAATGTCGGGCTTATTCAAAATCGTTCGCTTAGAAGAAAGTGAAGCGCACGCGCTCGCGACGTTGGGGGTGGCATAGATGAGAAATGAAATGAACCTTCAATTTTCAGCATTAAGTCAAAATGAATCGTTCGCTCGCGTTACAGTAGCGGCTTTCATTGCACAACTAGATCCAACGATGGAAGAATTAACGGAGATTAAAACAGTTGTGTCAGAAGCGGTTACAAATGCAATTATTCATGGATACGAAGGAAATGCAGAAGGTATTGTTTATATTTCTGTAATTTTGGAAGAAGCAATGGTGAAACTCACGATTCGAGATGAAGGGATTGGAATCTTTAACTTAGATGAAGCGAGACAACCCCTTTTTACAACTAAACCTGAATTAGAGCGTTCCGGAATGGGATTTACTATCATGGAAAATTTTATGGATGAAGTAGAAGTTATTTCAAACGAATCTTTCGGGACAACAATCCATTTGACAAAATACTTATCAAATAGTAACGCTCTATGCAATTAAGGAGAATAGCCTATGGACATAGAGGTCAAAAATGAGAAGAAGAAACCTCAGTTAAAGGACCACGAGCTAAAAGCGTTAATTCAAAAAAGTCAAGATGGAGATCAACGAGCGAGAGATACAATCGTTCAAAGTAATATGCGCCTCGTTTGGTCGGTTGTACAGCGGTTTCTTAATCGAGGATACGAACCAGACGACCTATTTCAAATTGGATGTATTGGGCTCTTGAAATCGGTAGATAAATTTGATTTATCTTTCGACGTGAAATTTTCAACATATGCAGTTCCAATGATTATTGGTGAAATACAACGTTTCTTACGTGATGATGGATCAGTGAAAGTTAGTAGGTCTTTAAAAGAAACAGGAAACAAAATTCGAAAGATGAGAGATGAGCTTTCGAAAGAATTCGGAAGGGCTCCCACGATTAATGAAGTGGCAGAGGCACTAGAACTAACGCCAGAGGAAGTTGTTCTAGCACAAGAAGCGAGCCGGGCCCCTTCGTCTATACATGAAACTGTATATGAAAACGATGGAGATCCAATCACTATTTTAGATCAAATTGCAGATCAATCTGAAACGAAATGGTTCGATAAAATTGCTTTAAAAGAAGCGATTAGAGAACTAGATGAACGAGAGCGCTTAATTGTATACTTGCGTTACTATAAAGATCAAACACAGTCAGAAGTAGCAGAGCGCATAGGCATTTCGCAAGTACAAGTTTCAAGACTTGAAAAGAAAATATTAAAACAGATGAAAGATCGAATAGACGAATAATTGTCTATTCGATTTTTTTATGCCGTTAATAGGAGAGAGATGTTAATTTTCGCAAAAATTAACAGAATTTATTGATAATTTAGTCAATTTAAAATATAATCCAAGTATGAACTTGTCATAAAGGGGGAAGGAAACATGGAAACGAGGCAACAATGGGGAACGAGAGCTGGATTTATTTTTGCAGCGGTCGGATCTGCCGTTGGATTAGGAAACATATGGCGTTTTCCTTATACAGCGTATGAAAATGGAGGAGGAGCATTCTTTTTACCGTACTTATTTGCATTATTAACGACTGGTATTTCATTGTTAGCGTTTGAGTTTGCCCTTGGTCATCGTCATCGTGGTTCAGCACCACTTACATTTTTCCGTATTAGCCCGCGTGCCGAATTTATTGGATGGTGGCAAATGTGCGTAACATTTATCGTTTCAACATATTATGCAGTGATTATTGCTTGGTCTATATCGTATACATACTTTGCAATTACTGGAGCATGGGGAAAAGACACGCAATCATTTTTATTTAAAGAGTACTTACATGTTGCAGATAAGCCAGGGCAATTTGGAGGACTTGTACCGGAAGTATTAATTCCATTAGCTCTCGTTTGGATTATTGTACTTGGCGTTGCATTTAAAGGAGTTAAAAAAGGAATAGAAGTTGTTAACCGTATATTTATTCCTTTATTAGTTGTTATGTTCCTTATTATCGTCGTTCGTGCAGTGACGATGGAAGGTGCTATGCAAGGACTAGATGCATTCTTTAAACCAGATTGGAGTCGTATTTTTGATGGGAAAGTATGGCTTGCTGCTTATGGTCAAATATTCTTTAGTTTATCTTTAGCATTTGGAATTATGATTACGTATTCTAGTTATTTACCGAAAAACTCGGATACAACAAATAATGCCTTTATTACTGGATTTGCAAACTCAGGATTTGAATTATTAGCAGGTATTGGGGTCTTTGCAGCTCTTGGATTTATGGCGAATAATATGGGAGTACCGGTTGATAAAGTAGCAAGTGCTGGCGTTGGGCTTGCGTTCGTAGTATTTCCGCAAATTATTAATGAATTGCCGATGTCACCGTTGTTTGGTGTATTATTTTTCTTATCGTTAACGGTTGCTGGAATCACATCACTTATTTCACTCGCGGAAGTATGTTTTGCCGCTGTATCTGAAAAATTCAGTTTAAGTCGGGAAAAAACCATTGGAATTATGGGAACCCTTCTCGTGTTAGTTTCTCTTGTATTTGCAACACGTGGTGGGCTTATGTTCTTAGATGTTGTCGACTATTTCGCCAATAATTTCGGATTAATTACAATTGCACTTGCGGAAGTAGTGACGATAGGGCTCATTTTACGTCGTTTACCAGTTTATCAAAATCATGCAAACTTTGTATCTGATATTAAATTAGGAACGTTTTGGAGAGTGAGTTTACTCGTTATTACTCCGCTTATGTTAGGGTATATGCTAATTGATGGTACAATCCAAAATATTAAAAAGAATTATGGAGATTATCCGACTGAGTTTGTTATAACGTATGGTTGGTCGATAGCAGCAGCCTTCCTTATCGTTGCGCTAATTATTAGTCTAAAGAAATGGAATGCACAAATACATTCGGATTCTGCCAAGCTTGAAAAAGAATGGAAAGATCGAGGTGTTTCATAATGAGTGGATCAGCAATTATGATGATGGTTATTGGAATAGTAGTCATTTGGGGAGGGCTTGCATTAAGTATTGCAAACTTATTTAAGAAAAAGGCATAAGTAAAAAACATCTGTACCGAAATGGTGCAGATGTTTTTTTATGAAAAAATTGTATTAGAAAAAAATTCAATAACCATACTACAACTACGAGGAAGAGTGAAGGGGTGAATGAAAGTTGGAACAAACGATTTATATTAAAATGCGCAATCGTTTAAAAGTTTCTCCTACTTATGAAGTAAAGCTGGGCGATGTTGCTCAACTTGCCGGAGATTCTTCCGTAGTTGAGTTGTTACAAAATGAGATAGTTTACAAAATAACAGCGCATGATAAGACGCATGTTGTAATTGATGTTATGAAAGTAATTGAGATTATTCAACAGAAAGCATCTCATCTACAAATTAATTTACTCGGTTCTGGACAAACTCTTGTTGAAATTATATACGAAAAAAAGAAGACACACCCAATTTTTTTCGGGCTTGTATGGCTGTTACTTTTCATTGGAGCGGCCCTTGCGATCATTTATTTCCATGAAGATGTAAGTATGCAACAAGTACATCAACGGTTATATTACATGATTACTGGAGAATTTAATGCGCAACCACTTTTATTTCAAATTCCTTATTCTTTAGGTCTTGGCTTAGGGATGGTTTTATTCTTTAATCATGTATTTCAAAAGCGAATTAATGAAGAGCCGAGTCCGCTAGAAGTTGAGATGTTTCAATACCAACAGTCACTTGATCAGTATGTAATCGTTAATGAAAACAAGGATAATATGAAACAACTTACCGATGATTGAGTATGGATTTGTTATTTTAATTGGTTTAGCTGGAGGGATTGCGGTAGGTAGCGGATATGTCGCATTTTTAGCTGTACTTGGTATAATCCCCCGTTTAGCCCAATTAACGAGAAGTGGAAAGCATATTCAATATTTTGAGTGGGCAGTCATTGCAGGTACTTTAACAGGGGCTTGGTGCAGTTTGAAAAACATTACATTTCAAACGTCGCAATATTGGCTCGTTATATTAGGGATATTTTGTGGCACGTTCATTGGAATGCTTGCTGCAGCATTAACAGAGGTGTTAAATGTTCTACCTATTTTAGCGAAACGAGTAGGGGTAGAGGGGAAGATTATTGTTTTACTCGTTGCTCTTGTACTTGGGAAAGTAATAGGATCGTTGTTTCACTGGATTTATTTCGTAAAGTAGGAGGCAGTATATAAATGACAAGTCAGAAATTGAAGGATGATTACATAAATAAAGTGAAGGAGTATCATCCAAAGCCAAACTATTTACTAAATTGTATCAAAGCATTTCTTGTAGGTGGACTCATTTGCACAGTTGGAGAAGTATTGATGAAATTTTATATACATTATTTTCACTTTAGTGAACAAGAGGCAGGAAACCCAACTGTTGCAACCCTTGTTTTATTATCCGCGATTTTAACAGGGTGTGGTGTATATGATAAAATCGGTCAATTTGCTGGAGCAGGATCAGCGGTACCGGTAACAGGATTTGCAAATTCTATGGCGAGCGCTGCCTTAGAACATAAGAGCGAAGGGGTTGTTCTAGGGATTGCTACAAATATGTTTAAACTGGCAGGAAGTGTGATTGTATTTGGGGTTGTTGGTGCATATATCATTGGGTTAATAAGGTATACCTTTAAAATTTTTATGTCTTAAAGGAGGGGCTAGTATGAGGTTGACCGGAAAACAAACGTGGGTATTTCAAAATGATATATATGTGAATGCAACGGGTACTGCTGTCGGTCCGAAAGAAGCTGAGGGCCCTCTTGGGAAAAAATTTGATATTTCATATGATGACTTGCATTGTGGAGAAGAAAATTGGGAGCTCGCCGAACGAAGATTAATGTCAGACTCAATTCAACAAGCAGTGCAAAAAGGGAATATAAAAACATCGCAAATTGATTTCTTTTTAGCGGGAGATTTATTAAATCAAACAGTGACAGCAAATTATGTTGCGCGTAAGTGGGGCATTCCTTTTTTAGGAATGTTTAGCGCTTGTGCAACGTCTATGGAGACTTTAGCAGTTGGCTCAGCTTTTATAGACGGTGGATTTGCAAATCGTGTCTTAGCTACAGTAAGCAGTCATAATGCAACGGCTGAAAGACAATTTCGCTATCCAACAGAGTACGGTGGGCAAAAACCAGGGACAGCAAATTCAACTGTGACTGGTGCAGGATCTATATTAATTAGCAATGAAAAAAGTGCAATTAAAATTACGTCAGCTACAATCGGAAAAGTGCAAGATTTAGGAATTACAAATCCTTTGGATATGGGGGCAGCGATGGCTCCAGCAGCAGCTCATACAATTCAACAACATTTTGAAGATTTAAGAAGAAGTGCCGATGATTATGATTTGATTGTTACGGGTGATTTATCAGCTGTTGGGACGCCGATTGCGAAACAACTTTTACTTGAGGAAGGTTATGATCTTGGGCATATATACAATGATTGTGGATTGATGATTTATGAATCAAGTCAAGAAGAAGTGTTTGCAGGTGGTAGTGGTTGCGCTTGTTCAGCAGTTGTTACGTATGGCCATTTATTACACGAGATGCAAAAAGGGAATTTACAACGAATTTTTGTCGTTGCGACTGGTGCATTATTAAGCCCGATGATGATGCAACAGAAGGAAACAATTCCAACAATTGCACATGGTGTCGTATTTGAGAGAGTTAAAGGAGAGTGAATTGTGGATTTTATATATGCATTTCTTGTAGGTGGAGCTATTTGTTTAATTGGGCAACTATTGTTAGATTTCGTAAAGTTAACACCAGCTCATTTAATGGCAACTTTTGTAGTCATCGGAGCAATTTTAGATGGATTTGGATTGTACGATAAACTAATAAAATTTGCAGGTGCTGGAGCGACAGTCCCTATTACAAGTTTTGGACATTCACTATTGCACGGAGCAATGCATGCAGCAGAAAAACATGGATATTTAGGAATTGGTATTGGCATGTTTAGTTTAACGTCTGCGGGCATTTCCGCAGCGATATTGTTTTCATTTTTTATAGCACTTATATGTAAACCGAAAGGATAAATCAAATGAGACGAAGGGTTGTTTTGGTCACAGATGGAGATGAATATGCAAAGCGGACAATTGAGCTTTTAACGAAGGAATTTGGGGGAAGGTGTATTTCAGCATCACAAAGTAATCCAACCAAATTGACAGGGAAAAAAGTTGTTGAGCTTATTATGCAAACGCCATATGACCCTGTATTTGTTATGTTTGATGACAGTGGATTTATTGGAGAAGGATCTGGTGAAAAGGCATTAAAATATGTGGCTACCCATAAACAAATTGATGTGCTCGGTATTTTAGCAGTGGCGTCTAATACGCATCATTGGGAATGGGCACGTGTAGATGTAAGTGTAGATCGGAACGGGAATTTAACCGAATATGGTGTTGATAAATTTGGACTTCCAGATGGTGAAATTGGCAGAATTAGCGGAGATACAATATATTGTTTAGACGATTTAAATGTTCCTGTCATTGTTGGAGTCGGTGATATTGGTAAAATGTGCGGAAATGATGAATGGGAGAGAGGGTCACCTATTACAAAGAAAGCAATTCAATTAATTTTGGA
This sequence comes from Bacillus sp. FSL W8-0770, assembly GCF_038008705.1. Taxonomy (NCBI): domain Bacteria; kingdom Bacillati; phylum Bacillota; class Bacilli; order Caryophanales; family Bacillaceae; genus Bacillus; species Bacillus sp. FSL W8-0770. The sequence continues at coordinate 3,890,763 of NZ_JBBOZR010000001.1, read as the reverse complement.
AAGGAGTGGTTTTTATGACGAAGCCTAAAAAAGTGGATATCCCTATATCAACTTTCATAAGTGACAATGAAAATTATTTAAAGCAGACAGTTGGACTAGGCGTTACATACGATGTTGGCATTCGTAAATTTCAAATTTTGAATAAAGAAATTGGTGTGTTATTTGTAAACGGACTTTGTGATACAAATTATATTATCCCTATTTTAGAAGAAGCAGTGGATACAAATGAGATAAGGGATGTAGAAGAAGATACAGTGAAGCTTTTAGAGAATCGCTTAATCCATCAACAAGTAAGTAAAGTGAAAACGATGGATGAGGTAATGCTCCAAGTATTATCAGGACTCATCGTGATATTTGTGGAAGGTGAAACGGAAGCGTTCGCGATCGATGTTCGTAGTTATCCAGGGCGAACACCGACAGAACCAGATACCGAAAAGGTAGTACGAGGTGCGAGGGATGGATTTGTTGAAAATATCGTTGTAAATACAGCGTTAATTCGTAGGAGAATTCGAGATCCACGTCTTCGAAATGAAATGGTTCGAGTAGGAGATAGATCGCAAACGGATATTTGTATTACATACGTTCAAGATGTTGCAAATCCAGATTTAGTAAAGATTATAAAACAAGAATTAAATAACATCGATGTAGATGGAATTACGATGGCGGATAAAACAGTAGAAGAATTTGTTGTAAAGCAAAGCTATAACCCATTCCCACTTATTCGATATACAGAAAGGCCAGATGTAGCAGCAAATCATCTACTAGAAGGACATGTGTTAGTACTTGTTGACACATCGCCAAGTGCTATGATTACACCGACAACATATTTTCATCATTTACAGCACGCGGAAGAGTTTAGACAAAATCCAGCTGTCGGTACATTTTTACGCTGGGTGCGCTTTTTAGGTGTTATATTCTCGTTATTTTTATTACCATTTTGGTTAGTGTTTGTATTTGATCCAACTCTTTTGCCAGCAAATCTTGCTTTTATTGGACCGACTAAGATGACGCATTTACCAATTTTATTACAGGTGTTAATGGCAGAGGTCGGACTTGAGTTTTTAAGGATGGCAGCCATTCATACTCCAACGCCGTTATCGTCTGCAGCAGGGTTAATTTCCGCTATATTAATTGGTCAAATTGCAATTGATGTAGGTTTGTTTGTGCCAGAAGTAATTTTGTATGTAGCAGTTTCGATGGTTGGTGCATATGCAACACCGAGTTATGAACTAGGATTAGGGAATAAGGTTGGGAAATTGTTTGTTATTATTTTAACAGGTCTCTTCCATGAGATGGGATTTGTAATTGGTATGACGATATTAATTTTATTTTTAACGTCTATAAAAAGTTTACAAACACCTTATTTATGGCCGTTTTTACCATTTGATTGGGGCGCGTTAACAAAAATTTTACTCCGTCCAACGATGTCTAGTTTAAAAGTACGACCAAGTATTGTAAGACCTCAAAATGTAAAAAGACAAAAATAAACGGGATTATACACCCGTTTATTTTTTTTTGCAAAAATTTATTATTTTTTAACAAAAATCAAACATTTTTTGTGTACACTTAGAGTAGATATTGTGTATGAAAGGGGAAGAGGACATGATTAAATTATTTGTAAGTGATTTAGATGACACGCTCGTTTACGATGTGAATCATATGCAAAAAGAAGATGAACGTGCGCTGTGTTGGTTAGCTGAGAAAGGGACAAATATTTGTTTTGCCTCTGGCCGCTTTACACACAGAATTGATGAAGTTGTAAAAAGGTTTGCATTCCCATATTACACAACTGGCTTAAATGGAGCGACAATGTTACTTCCAGATGGAAATTTATTTCATGAATCGAGTTTTGAAAATGTGGTTGCCCAGGAAATATATCGATATATACATAAAAAAGGACTAGCGGATATTGTTTGTGCAAATGAGCAGCGATATACAAAAAGGAAGAATGAACATCACCATAATTTTGAAGCATATATGGGCGTGCATATCGCTGAAATTGAAGCGTTAGAAGAAGAGTTTGGTAAGACTGTACACCCTGCAAAATTGTTTGTTTTTGGAGAAGAAGAGAAAATTGTGACGTTAGATCAAGAGCTACGAGATACGTTTCAAGGCGAAGCGGAAGTTTTTATATCAGGTAAACGCTATGTTGATATTATGCCAAGAGGCGTGAGTAAGGGGAGTGCTCTAAAGCGACTAATGGATCATTTGCAAATTGAAGCAAATGAAGTTGCTTGTATTGGAGATTCTTTCAATGATATTTCTATGTTTGAAGTAACCCCGCATTCATTTACTCTTCATCATGCCCATCCATATGTAAAGGAGAAAGCAAATCATATAGTGCGTTCGGTTGAAGAGGCTGTTATGAAATTACCGTTACTTGTATAAAAAAGAAGCCCGTCATTGGCGGGCTTCTTTTTTACTTGAATAAAGATTTAACAAAATCAATGATACTTGAGAAGAAATCTTTCACTTTATCTAGAAAACTTTGCCCTTCTTCAGATCCTAAAAAGGCAGAAACATGTTCTTTTGCTTTGTTTAATTGACTACCAACTTGATTCCAATCGATATTAAGATTCTTCATTTTATCAAATAACGATACTAAGTTATCTAACTGTTCATCTGTTAATGTAATGCCGAGTTGGTCAGCAATTTTTTTAATTAATGAACGTAAATCTTCTGTTGTTTTTGGCTGTTCTTTTGCAATTTCTTCTTTAATTTTTGCAACAAGTTGAACTGCTTTTTCTTCACCAATTTTATCACCAAGCTGGGCTGTTTGTACCATTTCTTCATTCGCTACTTTTTTAACTTCTTCAGGAATTTGTTTATTGGACGCAGTTTCGTATGCTTTCATTAATCCAGTTAAAGCTGCAGTTCCTGAAACTTTAAAAGGTGCAGTAATTTGAATTTCTGCATCTTTTACACCTGCTGTAATCAAAGCGTTAGTGTACATTGCATCTGTTACCCAGTTAATGTTCTTTGATCGTACAATAAGACCAGATCCTGGTTTTGTGTATGTAATCATAGAAGAAGAAATTGCTCTCGTACCAATTTGTGCTTTTGGAACAATGCCTTCTAGAAATTTATGTTCTTCCGCATTAGATACAGTGATAATTGTAGCATCTTTTGGTGCTTTCATTTCTTTTAACAGATCTTGTTTTTGTTGTTCGGATAAGTTCTCTCCTAATGTAACAATTGATTCTCCCTCGATGATGTCTGCAAATGAAGCTGTTGGCATCATAAATACCGTTACAGCTAATAGCAGAGCTAATAATTTCGTTTTCACGAAAAATCGCTCCCTTTCTCTTTCTAAAATTTTCGGGCAACAAAGTTATTATAGTATATATTTCTTATTTGTCACCTAGCTTTTTCCACATTTCAAAAAAGAAGTATCTAGATTGTCGGATTCTTTTTGTTTCTAGTCATGAATGTGGTAATATAGTGCTGAGATAATTGAAAGGAGACATATACGCATGAAAACTTTAGGATACATATTAATGGAAAACGGTGAAAAAATCGACTTGGAATTTTTCCCAGAAGAAGCACCGAAAACAGTAGAAAACTTTAAAAAATTAGCAGAGCAAGGATTTTATGATGGTGTGACATTCCACCGTGTTATTCCTGGCTTCGTAAGCCAAGGTGGAGACCCAACAGGTACAGGTGCAGGTGGCCCAGGTTACTCTATTCCATGTGAAACTGATGGAAACCCTCATAGACACCTTGTAGGATCACTTTCTATGGCTCACGCTGGCCGTAACACAGGCGGTAGCCAATTCTTTATCGTTCATGAGCCACAACCGCATTTAGATGGTGTTCATACTGTATTTGGTAAAGCAACAAGCGGTATTGAAACAGTATTAAAAATGCGTCAAGGCGATGTAATGAAAGAAGTTAAAGTTTGGGAAGAATAAGGTAAGGAAAAAGAGAGCTTTGCTCTCTTTTTTATTTTTAATGAAATCGAGTACTTCTTCTACAGCTCATCATCCAAGTAGTGCTGTTGCTAAAATATATTGCTTGTGAGAACAAACCTTTAACAAATTACATAGAATACATTACATTATATGTTTCAATAAATATTTTTTGTTATATTAATTTTGCTAGAATTGTGCTGCTTTAGGGTAACTATGAATGAAGTGCTGTTGAATGATATGTTTCTTTCCATTCCATATAAAATTTTCTTTTTTTAACTCTATTTATTAAAGGAATAGTGCTGAAACATAGATTTGACTTTCTTCTTTTCGCTTTGTATGATTATCAAGTTGTTTTAGACTCTTCTCACTCTGTTGAAAATATTGTAAAATGAATGTGATATGAAAAGAGTGATTGAGGGGATTACTAGTTTGTAACTTTTGTAAGAAGGGATAAGGGTTATGTTAATTCGTTTTAAAAAAAGTTATGAAAAAATTGCAATGGGGCTTCTTTCGTTTATGCCAACTGAAAAAGATGTGAAAACATTACAATTGACAATGAAAGAATATGAAGCAAAAGATGATTGGCAATTGTATTTGTGGAAAGAAAATGAAGATTTTGTTGGAATAATGGGGATTGTAAAAAAAGAGAATCAAGTATTAGAAATTCAGCATTTGAGTGTGAACCCGTCTCACCGTCATGTGGGGATTGGGACGAAGATGGTTCAAGAGTTAAAGAGTAAATTTCTTGAGTTTACAATTTGCGGAAATGAGCAAACGGCAAGTTTTTGCGAAAAATGTAAAGGGCTAGAACAAAATATACATTCGTGAAAGCAGAGATAAGTAGTTTATTATCTCTGCTTTCTTTTTTGTAATTGTTCGTTTCGTTCAGTAATGACCTCTGTGCGATCACGCATAGTGTGCTTGTTTATAATATATTCACCTGGGATAGCATTCAAGTCTTTCCAAGAGAGGTTTTGTTTTTGACATAACTTTATGCACTGCTTCTCTAACGATGGATCTGATAAGGGTAAAAATAAAGGTACAAAACGTTCTTTTTTATGGATAGATTGCAATCTTTCATTGAGCAAGGAAAGAAGTTGTACTTGATTAATTCCTAAACGTTGTAAAGGCACACCGCTTTTTTCTAAAATTGTGATTGCGCTTTTCATCATTTTTGTGGAACCATTCCAATTAGCACGTCTTTGGTGGTATAAAGAAACTGCGATTTGAATGAGACCAACTAAGTAATGATCACGATTACCTCTTGGTTTTGTTTTCCAATACTCTTCTAGTATTTCGTGGCATTCAAAATAGTCATAATCTCCATGGAAATGAATTAAAAATTGTATGTATTCGGTAGGATACATGTTTTCTCGCTCCTATCTAACGGTTATACATATAAGTGTATCATAGAAATATGAACAATAAACGACTAGGAGGTTTCCCCCTAGCCGTTATTGTTCATATTAGCAGAAGCAAGCTGCTCCTACAATAATTAGTAAAATAAACAGTACAACAAGTAATGCGAACCCACCGCTAAAACCACAATCAACGTGACCCATAGTTTTTTGACCTCCTACATTGTTCTTACTACACTGTTATCATATGAAGTGGTGGGCATGATGACATAGGCATCGGTCTATTTTTAATTAAATTTCTTAAAAAGGTTGGATAGAACATGAGTATGCTCTATACTTATGTTGTTATAGAAAAAATGTGGTGGGATGCTTTGTGCAATATAATTTTAAAGTAGAGGCTTTTGAAGGGCCGTTAGATCTATTGTTACATTTAATACATCGTTATGAAATTGATATATATAATATTCCTGTAGCAGATATTACAGAGCAATATTTATCTTATGTGCATACGATGAAAGAACTTCAATTAGATGTTGCAAGTGAGTATTTAGTAATGGCTGCAACGTTATTACAAATTAAAAGTAAGATGTTGTTGCCGAAACATGAAGAAGATGTACTTGATAACGGTGATGATTTTATAGATGATCCTCGTCAAGAATTGATGGAGAGGTTAATTGAATATAAGAAATATAAGCAAGTTGCTACTGAGTTAAAAGAAAGAGAACAAGAAAGAGCACAGCTATATACACGTCCACCAATTGACTTTACATCGTTGCAACAAGAAGAGGAGACAAGCTTACCTCTTGATGTTACGTTATATGATATGCTAGCAGCATTTCAAAAATTAATGCGCCGTAAAAAGGCAAAAAAACCTGTAACAACACGTATTACTCGTCAAGAAATACCAATTGAACAGCGAATGACTGATATTTTAAAGCAGTTAAAAATAAAGGGTGGTCGCCAAAGTTTTTACGATTTGTTTGTTGATGATGAACGTGAAATAATGGTTGTAACATTTTTAGCAGTTCTGGAACTTATGAAAAATCAACAAATCATAATTGAGCAAGAACATAATTTTGATGAAATTTTCGTATCAAGCTCTAATAAATCTGCATAGAGCAAGTATGTGAAAATGGGATAGAAACATTTTATCTCATGCTATGTTTTAATGTATCGTTTGGAACAAGAGAAAAAATATTGAACCGAACGCATTAATTGTGATTCGGTTTTTTGATGTGTATTTTTATGGGAAAATAGAAGGAAGGAGCTCGTGAAATGGATAGGAAAGAACAAAAGTCAATTATTGAAGGCCTTTTATTTGTTTCTGGTGATGAAGGGATTTATCCAGAACAAATAGCAAAAGTTCTTGAAATCGAAATGAATGAAGTAATTAATATTTTAGAAGAAATGCAACAAGAATGTGAAGGTGCAAACCGTGGTTTGCAAATTGTACAGTATGCAAAAGTATATCGTTTTGCTACAAAGAAAGAACATGCTTCATATTATCAAAAATTAATAGATACACCAACAGCTGCTTCACTCTCACAAGCTGCCCTCGAAACTTTAGCGATTGTTGCATATCGCCAACCAATCACAAGGACTGAAATGGAAGAGATTAGAGGAGTTAAAACCGATAAGGCGTTACAAACGTTGGTTTCACATTTACTTATAAAAGAAATGGGAAGAGCAGAAGGACCAGGGCGTCCTATTTTATACGGAACAACAAAAGAATTTTTGGACACATTTGGATTGAAAACATTAGATGATTTACCACTGCTTTCTGAAGAGAATGAACAAATGAATGAAGCTGATTTATTCTTCGGTTCCTTACAAGAGATATCGAAATAAAAGCTTAGCATTTTGCTAAGCTTTTTTTGTATATCAATTATTTACAGTGCCATACTAAATGAAAAAAGGAGACGAGTTATGAGAGGTATGCGGATTATTTTATTATTAGTTTCTGTTTTATTATGTTTTTCTTTAAATAGCGCATCAGCTAAAAGGTATATGATGTCCATTCATACTACGTCTCCTTTACATATGCATCGGCAACATCTTAGTAAAATGAAAGTGAGCTTTTTAAAAGTGGGGCAAGGTGACGCAACACTTATTATAATGCCAAATGGACAAACAATGTTAATTGATGGAGGACCTTATGAAGCAGGAGAGGTTATTATTCAGAAATTAATTGAGAAAGGGATTAATCATTTAGATGTAATTGTCAGTACGCATCCCGATATGGATCACATAGGGGGGTTAATTCCAATTGTAGAGCAAATGCCGGTATCGCTTATATTAGATAGCGGAAAAACATATAGTTCTCTTACTTATCATACGTATCGGAATAATATTAAAAAAAGAGGGATACCTTTCGTTTCAGTAAAGGAAGGACAATATATACCGCTGGATCCACATGTTTCTATACAAGTATTAAACAACGGGAAATCAAAAGATGAAAATAATGAATCCTCAATTGTTTTAAAGGTGCGATATGGAAAAGCGGATTTTTTATTAATGGGTGACGCGGATGTACGGACAGAACATGAAATATTAAAACAATTTGATGTCCATGCAGATGTGTTAAAAGTGGGGCATCACGGCTCATATACTTCAACAAGTGAAACGTTTATAAAAAAAGTGGAACCGCAGTTTGCTATTTTGTCGTACGGGAGTAGTAATCCGTATGGACATCCTCATCAAAGTGTAGTGAAACGCTTAAAAAGGCACGGTATAATGGTATATAGAACGAATAAACGTACAGTAGAAATGGAAACAGATGGTGAACATATTATGTTAGAATCTAGCGGGTTAATGCCATTATTGAAGTGATTTCTAGATTAGGGGGCAATACTGTCCCTTTTTGGAAAAATGAATAATATATATTATAATTATAATTATAAGAGACGTAAGAAATTTCCTTTTCTGTTGAATAAAAAGGAAATTTCATTAGAATGTATAGACAACTACTCGTGCGTATATTAAGATGGAACTAGGCGAATAAGGTAATAATAACAAGTAGGTAATTCATGGGAAAGGATCGATGAAAATGAAAACGCAAATTGTCATCAATGCCAAAATTTACACAGGTCAAGAAATAGTGGAAAACGGATTTATTCGTTACGCAGAAACCATTAAAGAAATTGGTTTGATGGCTCAATATGTACCACAAGAAAATGAAACTGTTTTTGATGCTACAGGGAAGATTGTAATTCCAGGTATGATCGATGTTCATATTCATGGTGGATACGATATTGATGCGATGGATGCAAATAGCGATGGGTTAGTAACTCTAGGTAAAGAAATGTTAAAAGAAGGGGTTACAACTTACTTCCCAACAACAATGACACAAGCTCCAGAGGCAATTGAAGCAGCGTTAACTGCTGCAAAAGAAGCAAAAGAAAAAGGAGCGCATTTCGAATATATTCACTTAGAAGGACCTTATGTTTCAAAGAAACGTGCAGGTGCACAACCACTTGAACATATCGTTCCTGCAAATATTGAGCAATTTAAACAATGGCAAGAAGCAAGTGGGAATTTAATTAAATTAGTAACATATGCACCAGAAGAAGAGGGAGCGTTAGAGTTTGAACAATATCTTGCTGAAACTGGTGTAGTTGGCACAATGGGGCATACAGATGCAATTGATGCGCAACTAAAAAATAGAAAGATTACACATGCGACACATTTATACAATCAAATGCGTGGATTACATCACCGTGAACCAGGAGTTGTTGGTCATGTGTTATTAAATCCAGATGTAATGGTTGAAGTAATTACAGATGGCATTCATATTCACCCTGATATGGTGAAATTAGCATATAAGTTAAAAGGACCAAAAAAAGTAAGTGTTATCACTGACGCAATGCGTGCAAAAGGTCTTGAAGATGGATTATATGAGCTTGGCGGACAGCCAGTACATGTAAAAGATGGTAGTGCTCGATTAGAAGATGGAACGTTAGCTGGTAGTATTTTAAAAATGGATCAAGCTTTCCGAAATGTAATTGAATTTACAGGTTGTTCAATCGAAGATGCAGTACTGATGACATCAGTTAACCAAGCAGAAGAGTTTGGATTAAATAATAAAGGTGCATTAGCGGTAGGAAAAGATGCAGACTTTGTTGTGATGAATGAAGATTTACATGTATATGATACGGTTCGTTTAGGAATTCATATGAAGGAAGGGAAGTAATTAAATGAATATTCTTGTTGTAAAAACTCCAGAAGAACTAGCAGAAGCAGGTTATAAATTAATTGAAGAAGTTGTAAAAACAAAAGAAAATCCAACGTTAGGAATGGCTACAGGAAGCTCTCCATTAGGTATTTATGCAGAAATGCGAAAAAATAAACTTGATACAAGCCGTGTAACCACTGTAAACTTAGATGAGTACGTAAATTTACCACATGAAGATAAAAACAGCTATCACTATTTCATGCAAGAACAGTTGTTTGATCATCTTCCATTTAAACAAACTTATGTACCAAACGGGATGGCAAGTGATTTAGAGGAAGAGTGCAAACGTTACGAGAGCATTCTAGCTGCTAACCCAGTTGACCTACAGATTCTTGGAATCGGTGAAAACGGTCACATCGGATTTAATGAGCCAGGAACACCGTTTAATTCTCCAACAAACATTGTTGAATTAACAGAATCTACACGCCAAGCAAACCTTCGCTTCTTCGAAAAAGAAGAAGATGTGCCAACTCATGCGATTACAATGGGAATTGGAAGCATTATGAAAGCGAAACAAGTTCTACTTGTTGCTATGGGTTCTAAAAAGGCAGAAGCTGTTAAAGAATTATTGCAAGGTGAATATAGTGAAGAGTGTCCGGCTACAGTTTTACAACGTCATCCGAATGTAACCGTAATCGCTGATCAAGAAGCTCTATCTTTATGCAGTGAGGCGATTGCTGATGAACATCGACAAGTATTCACCATTTCCGATCTATTATCAGATTCAAGAGTGGGTGAAACAGCTAATTGAGGACGGCGAATGGAAGCCGGGAGATAAAATCCCATCTGAGAATGAACTTTGTGATAAGTTCGAAGTGAGTCGAATGACAATCAGACAGGCGATTAATAATTTAGTGGAACAAGGCTATTTATATCGGAAGCGTGGAATTGGAACATTTGTCCAACTTCCGAAAGTGGAACAAAAATTGCAAGGAATGACGGGATTCACAGAAGACATGATTTCTCGTGGGATGAACCCAAGTAGTCAATTACTTAGTTTCCGCCTAGTTCCAGCTACTGCGAAAATAGCAGACCGGTTGAGAATACAGGAGGGGGAATCGGTTTATGAAGTGAGGCGTATTCGCTTAGCTGATGATGAACCGATTGCTTTTGAGACGACATATTTGTCGCCAGCTCTTGTAAAAGATATTAACGAAGAGATATTGCAACAATCTTTATATGAACATTTAGAGAAAAAACTGGGCTTTAAACTTGTTAGCGCTACTCAGTCAATTGAAGCTTCCGTTGCGACGGAAAATGAAGCTGAACATCTGCATATTCCTAAAAAGGCGCCTGTACTTGTAATGCGTCAATGGTCATATTCAGAAGGTGAGGTACCGCTAGAGTACGTGAAATGTATTTATCGTGGAGATCGTTATAAATTTATTACGAATATCGCACGTAACAAATAGTATATTTCAGTTTGTGAAGTACAGTGGAATTGAAAATGGTTAACATGTAAAGAAATAAAAATACGACTCATCCTTATAAGGAATGAGTCGTATTTTTATTATGAGCAATTACGTGGTTAACAGCATCTTTGACGTGATTTACTACATAGTGAGCGTGATTTTTTACTGCATCATCTGCTTGTGACATAGCAAAACTGTGAGGAGTTAAAGAAAACATAGGAATATCATTGTAAGAATCCCCTATACAAGCAATTTCCTCAGGTTTTATTTGAAACTCATTTAATAAAACAGAAATGGCAGAGCCTTTACTAACATTCGGTGGCATTACATCTAAACATTGTTCTGCTGAGATGAAAGTACTAACTTTCCCGTGGAATTTTTCATCAATTTTTTTCTGAAGGAGTTGCAAGCTCTCCTTTGTTCCACCGACAGAAATTTTATTTGGGAAAATTGTATCATCAATCTTCTGTAGTAAGTTTGGTTCTTCAACAGAAGTCATAGTTACTTGTTGTTCAAGTTCTTGAATAAAAGGTGTTTTCTCTTCAATGTAATAATTATGCTCATCACTTACATAACGGAAATAAGGATCTTCATTCGTCATAGCTAACAAATCGGGAAGTATGCTGGAATCAAAAGTTGCAGATAATAGTTGTTTATTTTCATGTGTATATACAAAAACACCATTTACACTAATGCGATGAAAATTTGTATTTACAGCTTTCATTAAGTCTGCAATTTCATTATCAAGTCTTCCGGAAGCGAAGCAAAGAATAACATTTTGTTCGGCAAGGCTGCGTAGTGCCGCAACATCTTGTTCATCAATAAGACCTCCGTGTTGCATCATTGTACCATCGATATCACTTACAAACATTTTAATCATGCTGTTATCTCCTTTCTATGTACAGTTGCTCTTACATTATACGCATCATATATAAACATGTCTAAAAAATGAATTTTTATTAAATGGCAGATGTTTTACATTGACGACAAAGAAGAATATTCTGTAACATGAAAGTAGGCTATTTAAGTACGAGGGTGGTGTTATATGAATAATTATCTAGAAATTAAAAAAGTTTTAAATAATAATGTCATCATTGCTAGCCATCCTGAACACGAGGAAGTAGTAGTGATTGGAAAAGGAATTGGATTTGGGAAAAAAGCGAAAGATGTATTGGAGCAAGAACAAATCGAAAAAATGTTTGTCTTAAAAAATGAACGTGATCGTGAACAATATAAATTATTAGTGCCGCATATTAGTGAAAAATTAATTGAATTGATGAACGATATTATGCTGTACATTCAAGAAAAAGCGAAATCTCCACTAAATGAACATATTCATATTGCGTTAACGGATCATATTTCATTTGCGATTAAAAGGTTAAAACAAGGACTTACAATTGATAACCCTTTTTTAGTTGAAACAAAAATGCTCTATCCAGAGGAATATGCAATTGCGGAAGGTGTTGTACAACTTTTAAATTCTCGTTTGCAAATTACATTGCCAGAAGGAGAAATTGGTTTTATTGCACTTCACATTTACAGTTCGCTTACAAATTCTGATTTATCTTCAGTTAATCAAAACTCCCGTCTCATTGCACAACTTGTATCTTTAATTGAGACAAACTTACAAATTACATTAGACCAAGAGAGCATTCATTATTTACGCCTTATTCGTCATCTTCAATATGCTATTGAGAGGGTGAAAAAAGGAGAAAAAGTAGAAGAATCGCAAAGTTTTGCTGATTTATTAAAGGCGGAGTATCCAGTTTGCTATAACTTGGCTTGGAAGCTAGTTAAGGTCATGCAAAAAGAGTTGCAACTACCTGTATATGAAGCTGAAAGTATTTATTTAACGATGCACTTGCAACGCTTAGTGAAGGCAGAGCATGTGTAAAAGGTCATATATTTTTGTCTAAAATGAAAACGTTAAAAAAAATGATTGAATCGCTTACAATAGTTATGTATAATAACTATTGCAAAGTTATACAAATTTCGACAAACACATTAAGGTGAGTAACGAAAACGTTTGCCTTAATTATAGTGAACTTATACGTAAACCTATTTTTGACACGTGTTACTGATTCGATCAGGCATGAGTGGAGAAAAGTAAGGAATGTAAGCTAGAGAAAGGGATATACTACCCTTTGTATAGCTATCGTTCTATCTTTTTTTCCTCATGTCTTTTTGGCGTTTGTCGGAAGGTATCAATATAGATAAGAGAGGAAGGGTTTCCATGTTTAAGAAGATCTTTGGTGTTCTTCAAAAAGTCGGAAAAGCGTTAATGCTTCCAGTAGCGATTTTACCGGCGGCAGGTATTTTACTTGGATTTGGTAATGCATTTCAAAATCCACAGTTAACAAATGTTATTCCTGCTTTAAAAGCAGATTGGTTCGTAATGGTTGCAAAAATTATGGAACAATCTGGTGATATTATTTTCGCTAACCTTGCATTATTATTCGCAGTTGGGGTAGCAATTGGTTTAGCTGGTGGAGACGGAGTAGCTGGTTTAGCAGCATTCGTCGGCTACTTAATTATGAACAAAACGATGAGTGTGTTCTTAGAAGTAGATAAGCTAGTGAAAGTAACAAGTTCTGGAGCAGACCCAGTAAAAATTGGATTTGCAGATCCAGCGTATGCAAACGTATTAGGTATTCCAACGCTACAAACAGGAGTATTTGGTGGTATTATCGTCGGTATAGTAGCGGCATATTGCTATAATAAATACTTCAACATTGAATTACCATCATACTTAGGTTTCTTTGCAGGTAAGCGCTTCGTACCGATCGCAACTGCAACATTCTCTTTAATAGTAGGTATTATCATGTGCTTCATTTGGCCATACATTCAAGGTGGCTTAAACACGTTCTCACATCAAATGATTGATGCAAATAGAACAATCGCAGCATTTATATTCGGTTTAATTGAACGTTCATTAATTCCATTTGGATTACATCACATTTTCTATTCACCGTTCTGGTTCGAATTCGGTCAGTATACAAATGCAGCTGGCGAATTAATCCGTGGTGACCAAAAAATCTTTATGGCACAGTTAAAAGACGGTGTAGAATTAACAGCAGGTACATTTACAACTGGTAAGTATCCGTTCATGATGTTTGGTCTTCCAGCAGCAGCTTTAGCAATGTACCATGAAGCACGTCCAGAAAATAAAAAATTAGCAGCAGGTATTTTAGGTTCTGCAGCATTAACATCTTTCTTAACAGGTATTACAGAGCCACTTGAATTTTCATTCTTATTCGTAGCGCCAGTATTATTTGGAATTCACGCTGTATTTGCTGGTCTATCATTTATGACAATGCAAATTTTAGGTGTTAAAATTGGTATGACATTCTCTGGTGGTTTAATTGACTTCCTATTATTCGGTGTATTACCAGGCCGTACAGCATGGTGGTGGGTAATTATTGTTGGTCTTGTACTAGCAGTTATTTACTACTTCGGATTCCGCTTTGCAATTCGCAAATGGAATCTAAAAACACCTGGTCGTGAAGTGGCAAATGCAAATGACGGCGCAGGAAAAGCAGAAGCAGGCGAACTTCCTCGTGAAGTATTAGTAGCACTTGGTGGTAAAGAAAACATTGCTTCTTTAGATGCTTGTATTACTCGTTTACGTGTTCAAGTTAACGAACAAAAGAATGTAAACAAAGACCGCTTAAAAGAACTTGGAGCAGCTGGTGTACTTGAAGTTGGAAATAACATTCAAGCTATTTTCGGGCCGAAATCTGACACATTAAAATCACAAATTCATGATATTATGTCAGGGCGTACACCTCATGTTGAAAAAGAAGAACCTGTAAAAGTGGAAGAAACTCCTCAAAAAGTTGATGAAAATGAAACAATTGTATCACCAATCGAAGGAAAAATCTTACCAATTACAGAAGTACCTGACCAAGTATTCTCAGGAAAAATGATGGGAGACGGATTTGCAATTGAACCAACTGAAGGAACAGTAGTTTCTCCAGTGAACGGTGAGATTGTCAATGTATTCCCTACAAAACATGCGATTGGCATTCAATCTGAAGGCGGAAAAGAAATTTTAATCCACTTCGGTATTGATACTGTAAAATTAAATGGTGAAGGTTTTGAAGCGCTTGTAGCACAAGGCGACAAGGTGAAACAAGGCCAACCATTATTAAAAGTAGATCTTGCATTTGTAAAAGAAAATGCACCATCTATCATTACACCAATTGTCTTTACAAACTTACAACAAGGGCAACAAGTCGAATTGAAAAAAGATGGAAATGTTAAGAAGGGCGAAACCGCTATTATTGACATTCAGTAGGAATTTGACGCAAAATGTTTATAATTATAATAGGCGATGTGGTTGACCGAACATCGCCTATTATATACAATAGATGGTGTAGTACTCACGTCTATACAACTAAAAAATACTGTAATTTAAAGGAGATAAATTATCATGGAAAAAATCTTTAAAGTAACTAGCGACTCAGGAATTCATGCTCGTCCAGCAACTCTACTTGTAAACACTGCAAGCAAATTCGGTTCTGACATTAACTTAGAGTATAACGGAAAGAACGTTAACTTAAAATCAATCATGGGCGTTATGTCTTTAGGCATTCAACAAAACGCAGAAATTAAAATCACTGCAAATGGTGATGATGCAGCTCAAGCACTAGCAGCTATCGAAGAAACTATGAAAAATGAAGGATTAGGAGAATAATGACTCTTAACATTCAAGGGATCGCTGCATCAAGTGGGATTGCTATTGCAAAGGCTTTCAGACTTGAAAATCCTGAATTTAACATCGAAAAGAAATCAATTACAAACGAAGCTGCAGAAATTGCACGCTTAGACGCTGCGCTTGAGAAAGCAAAAACTGAATTAGAAGCTATTAAGGACCACGCATTTGCTGAACTAGGTGCTGACAAAGCTGCGATCTTTGAAGCACATTTATTAGTGTTAAATGATCCAGAACTAGTAAACCCAGTAAAAGATAAAGTAAATAGCGAAAAAGTAAATGCTGAATTTGCAATGGATGAAGTTGCATCAATGTTTATTTCTATGTTTGAAAACATGGATAACGAATATATGAAAGAACGTGCTGCGGACATTCGTGACGTAACAAAACGCGTTCTTGCACATTTACTAGGAATTAACTTCTCAAATCCTGGTACAATTTCTGAAGAGGTAATCATCATTGCTGAAGATTTAACACCATCTGATACAGCTCAGTTAAACCGTAAGTATGCAAAAGGTTTCACTACTGATATCGGTGGACGTACATCTCACTCTGCAATTATGGCTCGTTCTATGGAAATTCCAGCTGTTGTTGGTACGAAAGTTGTTATGGAGAAAATCCAAAACGGCGATATCGTTATCATTGACGGTTTAGATGGAGAAGTAATTGTAAATCCATCAGAAGAAACTCTTCGTTCGTTTGAAGAAAAGAAAGCGAAATTTGAAGAGCAAAAAGCTGAATGGGCTAAATTAAAAGACCAAGCTACTGTAACAAGTGACGGACATCACGTTGAGCTTGTTGCAAATATCGGAACACCAAATGATGTACAAGGTATTATCGATAATGGCGGAGAAGGCGTTGGCTTATACCGTACAGAATTCTTATACATGGGCCGTGATAATCTTCCAACAGAAGAAGAGCAGTTCGAAGCGTATAAAGCAGTTCTTGAAGGTGTAAAAGAAGGTCAACCAGTCGTTGTTCGTACACTTGACATCGGTGGAGATAAAGAGCTTCCATACTTACATTTACCAAAAGAAATGAACCCATTCTTAGGATACCGTGCAATTCGCTTATGTCTTGATGAGCAAGATGTGTTCCGTACACAACTTCGTGCATTACTTCGTGCTAGCGTATACGGTAACTTAAAAATTATGTTCCCAATGATTGCAACTCTTGATGAGTTCCGTCAAGCGAAAGCGATTTTATTAGAAGAGAAAGCGAAACTTGTAGAAGCGGGTACAACTGTTTCTGATTCTATTGAAGTTGGTATGATGGTTGAAATCCCAGCTTCAGCAGTATTAGCAGATCAATTCGCGAAAGAAGTTGACTTCTTCTCTATCGGAACAAATGATTTAATCCAATACACAATGGCTGCAGACCGTATGAACGAACAAGTATCTTACTTATACCAACCATATAACCCATCTATTTTACGTCTTGTAAAAATGGTTATCGATGCTGCTCATAAAGAAGGCAAATGGGCTGGTATGTGTGGTGAGATGGCGGGCGATTCACTTGCTATCCCATTATTATTAGGATTAGGTTTAGATGAGTTCAGTATGAGTGCAACATCTATTCTTCCTGCAAGAACACAGCTAAGCAAGTTGTCAAAAGCAGAAATGGAAACATTAGCAGAAAAAGCATTAATGATGTCAACTGCTGAAGAAGTTGTTGAACTAGTTAAAAGCATATAAACAATAAAAAAACCTGAGCCGATTTGAAATCGGTCTCAGGTTTTTTCTATGAGAAAAGTAAATCTTATTTGCTTACTATTGAGGATAAGAGACAGAATTAGATAGCGATTGCAACGATATCAGTTGGGCATACACGTAAAATACCAGTAAAAGTATTTCGATTTTGATTGTTCTTATCGTCTTTATTGTTATCTTTGTCGTCTTTGTTATTACGAGCTAAAGCAGAGAAAAGAGCAACACCGTTAGCGAAACCTTCAAAAATTACATTATTGAAAGTGCCATTACCTCTAATGCTTAAAAGAGAAAGCTCTGTTCCAACTGAAATGCTAGCAAGTACGTTACATACAGCTGGTTGTTGTGGTCTAACTACTTCTCTCTCTTTCTCGCGATGTTCGCGATGGTCACACTCTCTTTCACGATGATGACAGTCTCTAAAGTTATCACAGCATCCAAATGATCCAAACATAATCCTCATCACCCCCTTCACACTTATAATCTATGTAAGTTCGGTAGTTAGTGACTGGACAGAGAGTGGAATTTTTTCTAGGGGATTTTCTCATTTTAAATGACTAGCTGGGTGTTTAGTATGGAATGATGTTTAAAATAGGGGGAATATAACAAAAAAATGTAAAAACCACCGAAATAAATGAAATGGGTAGCCTTTACACTTTTTTACTTTTATATAAAACGATGATATATACAGGAAGAGCTAGGAGTAGTGGCACAATGGATCGTGCAGTATGTTTTTCTGATTCTAATTGGAATGCTTCTTCTTTTGGAAATTGTAAAATGGAGATGTTTGCGGCATCACCAATAAAATATAGAAGCAGTACAGTTACTATGTAACATAAAAGTGCGATAAAGCTTCCGTATGAACTCAATGAAAATCCCTCTCTTGTTATCTATTTGTTATCATTGTATCACAATTGTAACAAAAATACACAGGTATATTTCAACACCTTAACAAAATTCGACACGAAACGTCACGTTTATTTATGAGGAGGGAATAGAATATACTTTTCCATAAGTATAAATGTCGAATGATTTGTAGTAATATTACAAAAGTATGACAGGAAATAAAAAAACGAAGGCAACGTAGTTACCTTCGTTTTTTATTATTTTGCCCACTCACTCACTTGCTCTACGCTCATGCGAGGTGCAGGGTGGCCTTTTAAAGTTGATTCACCAATTGTAATAAGCATAATTGGAACGTAACGAGATGAAACGTTAAATTCGTCTGTCAGTGCTTGTGGATTGAAGCCACCAATAGCACAAGTATCCCAACCAGTTGCTTTAGCTGCAAGCATAAGTTGCATTGCTGCTAAAGATGCATTTGAAAAGGCAGCATCTCTTGGGAATTGTTCACGAGCATATGCAGATTCAATATTTTTAGCTAAGCGTTCTTTTGCTTCTTCTTTCATAAATCCTTGTTCTACAATTGGACCATATACCGGCTCAACATTTTTATAAGCTTCTAAATCGCCTAAAATAGCGACTACTGCAGAAGCATCAAGAATTTGTTGTTGGTTATAAGCTATTGGGTGTAATCGTTTTTGTACATCTTCACCTTGAAAAACAAGGAATTTCCAGTGTTGTAAGTTCCAAGCGGAAGGTGCTTGTGCTGCGGCTTTTAAAATCTCATGTAATTCTGTAGATGAGATTTCTTTATTTGGGTTGAATGCACGTGTTGATGTGCGTTCATATAGAACATCAAAAAAGTTGTCGTTTGTCATTGTATATCCTCCAAATTGTATATCGAATTATCTTCAAAAAAATAATATACACTACTTACATTTTGTAAGTTATCGAATTTAAGAATATAATATCTTTATTTTAATTGTCAAGTTTTAAAAATTAGCTAGGGCATTCATACAAACGATACAATTCCTACAATCATACACTAAAAAAGGAATTTATAGAGTGAAAAGCGAAGATAACATTCTCAATTAGCTTGTTAATATGTATCTCTCACAAATTAAAGTTTATTGGAGACCAGTCTTTTAAAAAAGTTTGTGAGGAATTCAGTAGAACAAGATATATGAAGTGAGTGAAGACTAGTGATGAACATACTACATTTTTTATTAGAGAATACGGTTTTCCAAAATGTGTTACAAGATCTGCAGTTAAATGTCCTTTATATAGAAAATGGATGTAAGCATCAACAAACGGTAGAAAATATCCATCCCAAATGTATGTTTATAGCAAATAGTTTTGAAGAGGGCGAACTATTATTTCAAAGAACGAAACCACACATTATCATTACGTATGTAACAGATTATTCTCAAATAAAATATATAAAGAATATGTATACTCCGCACAGTACATTCATTGTCATTTGGGATCAACAAATAACAAAAGAATTCACAGATGTACTTGCATTAGGAATACGTAATATTGTAATAGCTCCTGTAACTCCGCAAGCAGTGTTAGAGGAAGTGAATAAGAGTTTGTATCAACTTTCTTTAGTAAGGCAAGTTAGTTTGCAGCAGGAATTGCTTCAAACGATGTTTGATTTTCAAAATGATCTATTATTTATAGTAGAAGATGATGAAATAGTTGATTGTAATACAAATTTTTTAGCTTTTTTCGGATATGAAAATTTGTTTGCCTATCGTGAGCAACATTTAGTATTTGCTGAACATTTTATTAGAGAAAATGGATACTACTCGACGACGCATGATATAACATGGCTAGACGATACTTTATCTAGTGGTAGAAGAATTAAGATGTTAAATTATGAAGGGGCAGTATCTACTTTTCTATTACGTGCGACACCATTGCCAGAAGATTTATCAAGATTTATTGTAAAGTGCACGGAAATTACAGAATTAGATGAAATCTATCAAGAACAAGAAAGACTTGCTATGATAGATTCATTGACAGAGATTTATAATCGTTTAAAGTTTCAACAAATACTAGAGGTAGAATGGGAAAAGGTAATACGTAGTGATGAGAAAATAGCAATCATTTTATTTGATATAGATAATTTTAAAACAGTTAATGACACATATGGTCATGATTTTGGCGATTTAGCATTAATACAACTTGCAGAGCTTATGAAATCTAAAGTGGAGCAGCAACATGTATTTGCAAGATGGGGAGGAGAAGAATTCATTATATTAGTGACAAATACAGTAGAAAAGGAAGCATTTCAAGTTGCGGAGTCATTACGATTCTTTATTGAAACAAAGCAATTTACTGGAATTTCGAAGTTAACGGCTAGCTTTGGAGTTGCGTTATATGAACAAGGAACTACAAGAGAAGAATTAATGCAACGAGCGGACATTGCATTATATGAAGCGAAAAAAAATGGAAAGAATCAAGTATGTGTGTATAGAAAAGAAAAAATGTAATTTTTCGCAACAAATTGTTGCGATTTTTTTTTATTGTTTGATAATAGAATAGGGGGGATAATTTTTAGCGAAGGAATTATGGAGGATCAATATGATAAAAAAAGTAATGGTGATGGCTTCACTGTCTGCTATAGTTGGCAGCGGAGTATACTATTTTCTTGTTAGCCCCAATATAAAGGAAAACACTGTATTAACAACTAAAGTGAATCCTACTATTGAATCGGAAGTACAAGGGAATATAGAAGAAAAAGAAGAACAACAAATTGATTATGCTAGTATATCTCAAAAATTAGATCAATATTTAGTCGGAAAGCAATTTAATGGAACAGTTTTGGTAACAGATAAAGAGCGTGTTATATTGAATAAAGGATATGGGTATGCTGATGTTCAAAATAAAATAGAAAATACCCCTCAAACAAAATATCGTATCGGTTCTATTACGAAAACAGTTGTTGCCACATCTATTTTACAGTTGCAAGAACAAGGTAAATTGAATATTCAAGATAATGTAAATAAATATATTCCTTCATTTCCGGAGAATAAAAATATTACACTATATCATTTATTAACGCATACCTCTGGTTTACCTGAACATGCGAAAGGAAATGTGAATGCTGCTTCCCGTTTACAGTTAATTAATTGGATTGGACGTCAAAATTTAGAATTTCCTGCAGGAACAGGTTGGAGATATACAGATTATAATTATATGGTTCTTGCTTATATAATAGAACATATCTCCAAAAAACCTTTAGGAGATTACATAAAAGAAAACATATTTTTAAAAGTAGATATGCATGAATCCGGTATGGGAAATATGGTACCTGGAGATAAAAATTTTGCAAAGGGTTATGTGAAAAAAAATCAAGATCTTGTACCAGCGCAGAAGTTAGGCATGGATTGGCTATATGGTTGTGGTGAGATGTATACGACAGTTGGAGATATGAAGAAGTTAGACGAAGCTATTATAAATGGAAAACTTCTTTCTGAACAAAGTATACAAGCAATGTTTTCGCCTTCAGCAGAACGGAAATATGCATTTAGTTTTTATATATATCCAGATTATTTTCATAATCATGGTGTATTATCTGGTTGGAACACTTTCAATAATTTTAATAAAGAAAAAGGAATTTTTGTTATGTTATTTTCAAATGTGAAAAATAGTATGGATGATGACTTTAATAAAGAGTTCCGAAAGATGGTAAATGATTTATTAGAACAAAGGGGATGAGAAAATGGAACATAAAACTGTATCAATAGGTTTCATTGGTATTGGCGTAATGGGAAAAAGTATGGTTTATCACTTAATGCAAGATGGTCATAAAGTATATGTATATAATAGAACGAAAGCAAAAACAGATTCTTTAGTGCAAGCTGGTGCACATTGGTGTGATACGCCAAAAGAGTTAGTGAAGCAAGTTGATATTGTAATGACAATGGTTGGATATCCACATGATGTAGAAGAAGTGTATTTTGGTATAGAAGGAATTATAGAACATGCAAAAGAAGGTACGATAGCAATTGACTTTACGACATCTACACCTACTTTAGCAAAACGTATTAATGAAGTTGCAAAAAGTAAAAAAATATATACGTTAGATGCACCTGTCTCAGGAGGAGATGTTGGCGCGAAAGAAGCAAAACTCGCAATTATGGTAGGTGGAGAGAAAGAAATATATGATAGATGCTTACCTTTACTTGAAAAGTTAGGAACAAACATTCAATTACAAGGACCAGCTGGGAGTGGACAACATACAAAAATGTGTAATCAAATTGCCATTGCTTCCAATATGATTGGAGTATGTGAAGCTGTTGCTTACGCGAAGAAGGCTGGACTGAATCCAGATAAAGTGTTAGAGAGTATTTCAACAGGGGCAGCAGGTAGCTGGTCATTAAGTAATTTAGCTCCTCGAATGTTAAAAGGAGACTTTGAGCCAGGATTTTATGTAAAGCATTTTATGAAAGATATGAAAATTGCTTTAGAGGAAGCAGAAAAATTACAATTACCAGTCCCAGGCTTAAGTTTGGCGAAAGAATTGTATGAAGAGTTAATTAAGGATGGCGAAGAAAATAGTGGAACACAAGTATTATATAAAAAATATATAAGGGGGTAAACGAGGTGGACCTTCAAAAGTTTGATGAGATGATTGATACTGTACAGCGAGCTACTTGTATGCAAATTAATGAAAGACAAAAAGAAGCTTTTAAACAAAAATATGATTTTGAACCAGAATTTGAATATGGAAGAGATGAGAAGGGGCATTATGTAATTCGAACCTCAAAAAAGATGTTAGAAGAAATGGAGTTTTATTTAGCATTGAAATATGATCGTGATGGAGTGGATCTTTATATGCAAGCTGAGATTGACGGCATATTTCATGTATCTGTTAGCTATGGTGAAGATGCCCTACATTTACAAGAATTGTTTCAATTTCTAGAAGAAAATAAATAAAAGTCCTCAAATGAGGACTTTTATTTATTTAGTCATCTTTAATTTTTATAATTATAAGTTAGAAGCCCGGCGGCATCGTTCAACCGGGAACGGGATAATTTGTGCGATGTGATTAGGGCCAAATTGTTTTGTACGAGCATGGCGTATTATATAAAAAGCACACAGAATTGAAACAGGAATAGCGCCGAATAAACCAAAAAATAAAGCGCTTACACAAGATGCGACAAATCCTAAAACACCAATTTCTAACTCTTCCATAATAGCTCCTAAAATAACAGGAAATGCTCCACATGTAACTCCAAGTATAAGTGCGATAAGTAAGCTCATGATTATCCCCCTCTGTTTGCGATATTATTTTCCTTCTTAGTTAATTGTAGTATATCACATATAAAACAGAATTTTCAGAAAAAATTCAAAAAATGTTCAAAAAATGCACTTGAAAAATCAAGGTGTTAAACTTGTGATGAAATGGTACTTTCAAGTAAATAAAAAATCAGGCTTATTTCAAAATGAAATAAGCCTGTTCCATAGGAGGATGTATATATGTAGAGTGAATAAAAGTTTGGAAAAGGGGGTCCAAGTCCTTTTATTCAACTAACTACCTTAATAGATTGGAACCCAGCCTTCAGTTGTCACAAAAATACGAATAGCTACAACTTGGCGATCATCTTGCAAGGTAAAATAATGTCTTGCATTTTCAGGAACAGATATTAAATCGCCTGGCTCAAGTTCAACATCAAAGAATTTCCCATCTTTACCTTCAATAGCGAAAATGCCATGACCACTGACGATAAAACGAACTTCGTCATCTGTATGATGGTGTTCCTTTTGGAAATTAATTAATAATTCGTCAAGGTTAGGGGTGCTATTTGAAAGTGAAATTACATCATGTGCTTTATAACCACGGCGTGCTGAAACATCAGCGATTTCTTTTGAAAACACAGCTAATACTTCAGCTTTGTTTTCATCTGTTAAAGAATAATTTTCATTTAAATGAGTAGGAAGTTTAGAAATATTCCATTTCTCATATAAAACGCCTTCCTCTTGTAGAAATTTAGATACTTCCACTTCATTTTCAATACGAGTATTTACTTCATGAATACGAATTTGCGCCATTAGAAACGCCTCCTTGAATTGATAATAGTTTTATATGAAATTGGAATAAAAACTCATAAGCTTCTAATCTCTTCTTTGCATCAAAGCTATCTCGACCCCATACGGTAATACCGTGGTTACGGATTAATACTGCACCCGAATCTCCTTGTATATGCTTTCGGAAGTTTTCTCCAAGCGTTGGGATATGGGCATGGTTTTCAATAATAGGAATTTGAATTGTTGCACCTTCTTCCCAAATATCGAGAGCTTTAATAATTTCTTGATTTTGAAGGGTGACTGCATCACTATATAAATTTGTGATGACATTATTATCAGTTGTATGAACATGAAGTACGCACCCGGCATTCGTATTGTTATAAATGTGTGTATGCAATATTGTTTCTGCTGAAGGGCGTAATTCAGTCTCTAAAACGGGAACTCCTACATGATCTACTAATAGAAAATCATCTGGAGTGGTTTTTGTTTTATCTTTACCGCTTGCTGTAATAAGAAAAGTAAGTGGTTCATGGCTAACCTTTATAGAAATATTACCACTTGTTGCTGGAAACCAATTTCGTGTTGTTAACTCTTTTTTTAACTCGCTTAAGTCATACCATTGACGAAAAAGTTGTTTCATGCCTTCACCTCCAACAAAAGTTTTAATTCAGCTTGCACATCTTGAAATGTTTCAAACGGTGTATAAGCAATATGATTTTCTTCACACTTTGTAATAAGAAAATCGCGAGCGAATACTTTATCAGCTTGTTTCGCGGCTTGTAAATCAGTAATAGAATCTCCAATTACAATATGAAAGTCATTTGTATCACTTAATTTACGGATTAATGATGATTTACATAATCCGCAATGATTTTGACAATGATCATCACAAGAATGAGGCCATTTAACTGTAATAAACTCTGCTGAAAAGTCTGTTTCATTACAATAAATTTGCTCTTTTGGAATGATTCCATGTAAGAGTGGATAGACGAAGAAATCCATTCCACCTGATATCACGTAAAAAGAAATGTTATTTTTCTTTACGAATTGTATAAACTCATGAAAACCACTACGGATTTCAGCAGTTTCTATTAAAAATTGAATAATATCATCGTGCAGATTAGTAGGTATGAATTGAAATAATTGAGAAACACCTTCTTGAATGGATAGTTCTTGTGATAAAATTTTATTCTTTACTTCTTCGGCTTCTGGTGGTGCGAATTTTTCCATAATGGACATAATGTTATCATTATTTGTAATCGTGCCATCGAAATCACAAAATACTTGAATACTCATAATTTCACCTCATAAGAGGGATTTCCCCATATTTGTAGTGCACTATGCAAATTTATGTCGTCTACTTCATGGAGTGGTTTATTTTGCAAAGTAGCATCAATTGCAGTACGGAAAGCTTTACCGCCGCCTTGCGCTCCATTTGGATGTCCGTGTATCCCGCCGCCAGCATTAATAACAACATCTTTACCGAAATCTCGTACAATAAAGGGAACGAAACCAGGATGAATACCAGCAGACGGAACAGAAAAGCTCTTCTTGAAAAATGCATCGTCTTCAGTTAAATATTTTGAGATAGCAAGAGCCTCCTCTTTTTCTAGCGCAACACTTCCGTATGGAGATGGGAATAATGAAAAGTCAGCCCCAGCATAACGTAGTAGCTTTCCAAGTAATAATGGTGATGAAACTCCATATAACTTGGATGCTGAATAAGCACCACTTACAGCAGGATGTGCCATAATAGGAACTGGGATTTCATCATCTTCTGCAAGTGATTGTAGTACATCTAGTCCGTAAGCAAATACGTTAAATAATAGAATATCAGCTCCAGCTTGCACTGCACGTTTAGCATTTTCTTTTAAATCAAAAGTTCGTCCTGTTAAATTTAAGGCATATAACGTTTTATGACCGTATGTTTCGTAGACAGATTGTAAAACTTCTTTTCCAGATACAATGCGTTTCGTAAGTGGTGTTAATGCATTTTCAAATAATATTTCATCATCTTTTACTATATCTACACCACCAATTGCTTGATCGCGTAATTGCGTTTTTAAATACCCAATGTTTCGTCCAATCATTCCTTTAAAAATACTCATTAAAAGGGGACGATCATGCACTTGTAAAAGATTTCGAATACCATCTATCCCGAATTTTGGACCAGGAAAATGTTTTTTTAACTCGTCTGAAAAAGTTAAGTCAATTAGTTTTACTTCGCCATCAAGTGATAGCTTTCCAAATGTAGTCGTTAAAATCGCTGGTAAATCTGGACTGAAGTTTAATAGCGGATATTCGATTTTAATAATTCCGCGTTTTACTTTTTTACGTAAATACGAGTTGGTATATTCATGTTCAGCTAATTCCTCAACATGAATGACGTTGCCTTTATGCTGCTTTAATTGTTCTTGCAATAAGTGTGGCAAATGAGTCCAAGAGCCAATTGTTAAACCGAGTGCAATTTGCTCAGCTTTTTTTTCTAAGTTATGTGAATCATCATGGATTAAATACGTCGCTATAATTCCGCTCATTGTTATAACCTCCTAGTTAAATAAAAAAACCTCTCAGCTAAGGAGAGGTTTTTTTACAACCAGCTCCTTATCTGTCAGCGTAATGCTGCGAGAATTAGCACCGTGTCTACAATTGTAGATCGGTTGCCGGGTTTCGTCGGGCTCGTCCCTCCACCTGCTCTTGATAAGAAGTATTTAGAAATGTTTAAATTTTTAAGATAACTGAATTTTGTCAGATATTTTTCGTGTTGTCAATTACTTTTTGAAAAAATTTAATTTATCAATTCGATTAATGGCTTCTCGTAATCTATCTTCTGCATGCAAGAGACCAACACGGACATACCCTTCCCCATGCTCACCAAATCCAACACCAGGAGCAACTGCGACATGTGCTTTTTCTAGTAAAATATCAGAAAATTGCTCAGAGGTATATCCTTTTGGAACGGGAAGCCATGCAAAGAATGATCCTTTTGGAATGTCTACATTCCAACCAATTGAGTGACAGGCTGAAATAAGAGCGTTTCTTCGAGATTCGTAACTATTTACAAGGTCTATTACGCAAGACTGTGAACTTAATAGCGCTTCTCGAGCAGCATCTTGAACTGCACCGAATATACTAACATACATATGATCTTGTAATAGGTTAATTGTTTCAATCACACTTTCATTCCCTACAGCAAAAGCGATGCGCCAGCCAGCCATATTGAAAGTTTTTGATAATGTGTAAATTTCAATTCCTATATCTTTCGCACCATCTGCTTGCAAGAAACTAACAGGCTTTTGACCATCAAATCCGATAGCGCCATAAGCAAAATCGTGAACAACTAATATATTATGTTTATTAGCAAAGTGAATGGTTTCATCAAAAAAATCTTTTGATGCAGTAGCACCGGTAGGATTATTTGGATAGTTTAAAAACATTAATTTTGCACGCTCTGCAATAGAGTCATCAATGTTCGTATAATCTGGTAAAAAGTTATTTTCTGCAATAAGCGGCATTGTTTCAAAGTGTGCTTTTGCTAAAGCAACCCCGGATAAATAATCTGGATAACCTGGATCCGGAACGAGAATCGTATCACCAGGATTTGTAAAACAAATCGGTAATTCTACTAGTCCAGCCTTCCCGCCAAACAAAATAGCAACTTCAGTTTTTGGGTTTAATTCGACGCCGTATTCACGTTTATAGAATGTAGCCACGGCTTCCTTTAAGCTTTCATGTCCGCGAAATGGCGGATATTTATGATGAATGGTCTTTTCGGCAGCATTTTGTAAAGCTTTTACGATATGCTGCGGTGTTGGTTGATCTGGATTACCTTGACCTAGATTAATAACATCGTGACCAGCTGCAACGACTTTGTTAACTTTTGCAACAAGTGAAGCGAAAAATTGTGTTGGCAATGATGTTACTATCTCAGAAGGTTGAAATAATTTCATACTTTCCACCTCTTTTGAAAGTTGTTACAATTCTAGTGACAAATGATATAATCTTTCCAGTATTTTGTAAAGAGAAAAATAAGAATGGGGCTGAAAAAATGAAAGTCGCATGTATTCAAATGGATATTGTTTTTGGAGAGGTAGAAAAAAATATTGAAAATGCTAAAAATAAAATAAGCGAAGCTATGAAGGAAAGGCCAGATGTTATCGTCTTACCAGAACTATGGACAACAGGATATGATTTAACGAGACTTTCTGAAATTGCAGATAAGGATGGAGTGGAAACGAAAGAAAAGTTAATAGAATGGGCGAAGCAATATAATGTACATATTGTTGGTGGGTCCATAGCGAAGCAAACGGATCAAGGCGTTACAAATACGATGTATGTTGTAAATAATGAAGGACAGCTAGTCAACGAATATAGTAAAGTACATTTATTTCAGCTTATGGATGAACATAAATATTTAATAGCTGGTAATGGTACGGGCGAATTTAAGCTAGATGATGTTGAATGCGCTGGAACAATTTGTTATGACATTCGTTTTCCAGAGTGGATGCGTGTCCATACTGCTAAAGGGGCAAAAGTATTATTTGTTGTAGCTGAATGGCCATTAGTTCGTTTAGCACATTGGCGTTTGCTATTGCAAGCAAGAGCAGTTGAAAATCAATGTTATGTTGTTGCGTGTAATAGAGCAGGAAAGGATTCGAATAATGTGTTTGCAGGTCATTCTTTAATTGTGGATCCTTGGGGTGAAGTTGTAGTAGAGGCGAATGAAGAGGAATCAATTTTATTTGGAGAGCTTGTATTCGAGAAAATTAAAGAAGTACGTAAAGGAATTCCAGTTTTTGCGGATCGCCGTCCAGAATTATACAAATAAAATGTTGACAAGTGATTTTTATTCTTGGTATAGTCTTCAACATAAAGTTAAAAATTCAAAAAATTATACAACTCTTATCAAGAGCAGGTGGAGGGATTTGGCCCGATGAAGCCCAGCAACCGACCGTAATACCATTGTGAAATGGGGCGTTTATTACGCCAAAAGGCACGGTGCTAATTCCAGCAGAAAGTAAAACTTTCTGGCAGATAAGAGGGGAGAAGATAAACTTCAAACCTCTTTCTTAGTGGAAAGAGGTTTTTCTATGTTAGAAAAACCTCTGAATTTAAAAAGGGGGAGAAGACGATGGGATATTATTCATTAACAGAAATAACAGCTGTACAATATGCGAAAGATCATGGCTATTTTGAAGAGAAGGCAAATGTCATTTGTCATGAAATTGGAGATGGAAACTTAAATTACGTGTTCAAATTAGATGATGGAGAGAAATCCATTATAATAAAACAAGCACTGCCTTATGCTAAAATAGTTGGTGAAAGCTGGCCATTGTCTATAAAAAGAGCAACGATTGAAAGAAAGGCACTGCAAATTTTTGCGCAGTATGTACCGGATTATGTTCCAGTAGTGTACAGTCATGATGAAGAGCTAGCGATAACGGTAATAGAAGACTTATCAAGACTAACAATTACAAGAAAAGGATTAATAGACGGAGAAGAATATCCGCTTTTATCCCAGCATATTGGTCGTTTTCTAGCACATGTTTTATTTTACACTTCAGATTTTGGTTTACAGTCAGAAGAGAAGAGGGTACTAGAAGGTACCTTTGTAAATCCGGACCTTTGTAAAATTACAGAGGATTTAGTGTTTACAGATCCATTTGGACATTATGATACAAATGATTATGAGCCAGATTTACAGCTCGTGGTTGATGAACTTTGGAGTGATAAAACTTTAAAACTAAAAGTAGCACAATATAAATATAAGTTCTTAACAAGAAAAGAAACTCTTATTCATGGTGATTTACATACTGGTAGTATTTTTTCGTCACCTTCTGAAACGAAAGTGATTGATCCAGAATTTGCGACATATGGCCCATTTGGATTTGACATAGGTCAATTTATTGCAAATCTATTATTAAATGCTTTATCTAGAGAAGAAGAAAAGAGAAGAGTACTATTTTTTCATATAGAAAAGACGTGGAGTTATTTTGTAGAGACTTTTACAAAGTTATGGATTGGGGAAGGTGTAGAAGCATATACGAAAGAAAAACAATGGTTACCAATTATTTTGCAAAATATCTTTACTGATGCTGTTGGATTTGCCGGATGTGAACTAATTCGTAGAACAATTGGTTTAGCTCATGTAGCAGATTTAGATGAAATAGAAAATAAAGAAACAAGAATTCAAGCTAAGAAACAAGCGCTATCCTTAGGAAAAGAACTAATAAAATATGAATCTAAAAGTGCTGATATTCAACTGTTTCGAACATTATTTCAACAGACAGTTTCAAGGGGTGTAAAAGTATGAGTACAATCGTTACTGTTCCGAGATCTGTAAGTTGGAAAGGTGATGCAATTGCGGTATTAAATCAAACGAAATTGCCACATAGCACAGAATACAAAACATTAACGACTATTGAAGAGGTTTGGAAAAGTATCATAATGTTAGAAGTACGCGGAGCGCCTGCAATTGGAATTGTAGCTGCATTTGGTTTGGCGCTTGCAGCGAAAAAATATAATACTTTACATATCGAAGAATTTCAAAAGAAGTTTAATAGAGACTGTAACTATTTAGGGACATCACGCCCAACGGCAGTAAATTTATTTTGGGCAATTGATCGTATGAGAGAATCTATTCGAGAGATTACTACAATAAAAGAAGCACAAAAAATATTAGAAGAAGAAGCGCTTCGCATTCAGCAGGAAGATGAAGAGGTGTGCCGAAATATTGGGGAATATGCGTTAACATGTTTTAAAGATGGCGATAATATTTTAACAATCTGTAACGCTGGAAGTATCGCAACTGCCAGATATGGAACTGCATTAGCTCCCTTTTATATTGGAAAAGAGAAAGGTGTGCGTTTACATGCATATGCGTGTGAAACGAGACCAGTTTTACAAGGTGGTCGCTTAACGACGTGGGAATTGAAGCAAGCAAATATTGATGTGACCCTTATTACAGATAATACTGCAGCTCATGCTATTCAAACGAAAGAAATAAATGCAATTATTGTAGGGGCGGATCGAATTGTCGCAAATGGAGATACGGCAAATAAAATAGGGACAATGAATTTAGCTATTTTAGCAAAGCACTTTAATATCCCATTTTACGTTGCTGCTCCACTGTCAACATTTGATGTTACGAAAGAAACTGGAGCTGAAATTATTATTGAAGAAAGAGATGAAACAGAAGTTACGAAAATCTTTGGAAAACAAGTAGCACCAATTGGAACGGATGTTTATAATCCAGCATTTGATATAACGCCGAATGAATTAATTACAGGAATTATTACTGAGAAAGGTATTATACGCGGGGACTATAAACGAGAAATTGCATCATTATTTGAAAAACAAGCTAATACATAATAGCTTGTTTTTTTATGCCTAAATGCAGTGTTTTCTCTTACTTATATAATGAAAGGAGGGGAAGAGGATGGAAGAGTGGATCAAGATGATAGGTAATGTAGGGTTTCCGATTGTTGTAACATTATATTTACTCCACCGTATTGAAAGTAAATTAGAGGGGGTAATTGTTGCAATTGAGAAGCTCCCGCGGCAATTACTAAAGTACGAAGATCCTCGGGATAAAAAATAAAGTTTGCTCTTCTTGAGCAAACTTTATTTTTATTGAGCGGTATAACCACCATCGATAACGACAGCTTGACCAGTTATACCTTTAGCTTTTTCACTCGCTAAAAACATCGCATAATCTGCAATTTCTTGTACTTGTAATAAGCGCTTTTGTGGAACGAGTGGATAAATAACATCTTCTAAAACATTTTCAAGTGGTACATTTCGTGTAGTAGCTAAGTCTTGTAGTTGATTACGTACAAGGGGGGTATCAACATAACCAGGGCAAAGGGCATTAACAGTAATACCATGCGTAGCACCTTCTAAAGCGGCAACTTTTGTTAATCCAATTACGCCATGTTTTGCACTATTGTAGGCAGCTTTTCCAGCAAACCCGACAAGGCCGTTAATAGAAGCGACATTAATAATACGACCATATTTTTGTTGTTTCATAATCGGAAAGGCATGCTTAATTGCAATAAACGGAGCAATTTGCATAATTTGAATTAGTAGCTCGAACTTTTCAGTTGGAAAGTCTTCAATGGGTGAAACGTGTTGCATTCCTGCGTTGTTAATTAATATATGTAATGAACCGAAATGATCAACTGTTTGAGAAATTGCTGCTGTAATTTCCTCTTCAGATGTAACGTCACATTTTAAACCGATAGCTTGAAAACCTTCATTTTGTAATTGTTCAGCAGCTTCTTTTGCACGTTCTTCAAGCCGATCGGTAATCACAACTTTTGCACCTTCTTTTGCAAAAGCCTTTCCCATTTCATAACCAATGCCACTTGCAGCACCTGTTAAAAAGACAACTCGATTTGTAACCATGATGAAAAACATCCCTTCATAATAAAGTTTTCATAGTGCTCTATTTAGAGAAGCTATAATGAAATTCCTGCAAACATTTGGAAAAAATATCGTTAGCTATCTTGTTTTGCAAAATAGTCTTTGCTATACTATTTTGTAAAGCAAGATACTTACGCTTATCTATCTTGTAAAGCAAGATAGTAGGAGGATTTGAATTATGTCGACAAGTCAAATGCTGAAAGGGATTTTAGAAGGATGCTTACTTGCTATTATTTCTGAAGGCGAAATATACGGTTATGAAATGAGTGAAAAGCTAGCGAAGTATGGTTTTACAATGGCGAGTGAGGGAAGTATTTATCCGTTATTAATACGAATGCAAAAAGAAGGACTAATAACAAGCGTAATGAAGGAATCTCCATCTGGTCCAAAGAGAAAATATTATACATTAACAGAAAAAGGCGAGGAAGCACTTGATGAATTTATGGATCGCTGGGAAACGATGCAAAGTAGTGTAGAACGTCTACTTGAAGGGAAGGGAAGGAGAAAATAATGCTATCAAGTGAAGCGCGAAAGTTTTTGTTAGATATGAGATTATTTTTGACGGCAAAGAGTGTGAAAGAAAGCGATATTGAAAATTTTATAGAAGATGCGGAACTCCATTTAATTGAGGGTGAGAGTGATGGGAAAAGTGTAGAAGATATTTTCGGAAGCTCACCGAAAGAATATGCAAATGAACTTGTAAAAGTGATGGAAAGAGATAGACAGGAAACGTGGAAGCAAATTGGTTTTACAGTAATGAATATCGTATCGTTTTGGATTATTGCTTCTATCTTAATAGTGAATCATGGAATGTTACAGATTTCACTTATTCAGTGTATCGGTTATAGTTTTTCATTTATTTTAGTTGTTATAGGTCCTAATTTTCTACTTCGCAAAATGACTTTTGTAACAAGTTTTTCAAAAACGTGGTTTTCTATGTGGTTTTTAGTAATGATAGCGCCAATGTTTTTAATGGGAGTTATTATGGTACTAGATGTGATATATCCTACAAAAATGTTTATATTCACTCAAATGCAAAGTTATTTATTGGCTGGTGGTATTTTTATTATTACAGTAGCGGTAAATATGTATTTTAATGGATGGTTTAAAAACTTATATTTAATTATTCCACTTTCAATTATGTTAGTGTTTAAAACATTTACATCGGAAGATCTCGTGCCAATTTTATTTCAAATTATATGTTTATATGGAAGTTTATTCATTTTAATTTTTGTTGAAATTATGATAAAGACGAATAGAAGAGAAATGATTAAATAAGGGAGGGGTTATAATGAAGATTTCTAAAGAAGGTGAAAAGTTTTTAATCGATACGAAAGTATATTTAATAACAAAAGGTATTAAAGAAGAAGATGTGGACGCTTTTCTAGAAGATGCAGAGCTTCATTTAATAGAAGGTGAAAAAAAGGGAAAGACAGTAAGTGACATATTTGGTGACTCACCAAAAGAGTATGCGGAAGAATTAGCGAAAGAGATGGAGAAGGATAAAAGTGGGAGCATAAAAAGTATTTTAGGGATGATTATTGGTATTGGTGGATATTGGTTACTGACAAATATTTTATTTGGAAGTCCAGATCAACAATTTACGTTAACAAATATACAGTTAATTGGTTATCCTATCGTTTTAATCATTACGATTATTGGAACGATTGTTGCATTTAGAATGTCTTCTTTTAAAAGTAAATTAGTAGAATTTGGAATAATTTATGTAATAGTAATGGTTCCTATTTTATTATTGGTGTTATTGATGTTTATGAATAAATGGTATGGGACACCTGTATTGCAATTGGCGACAATGCAAACATATATATTAGCAGCAATTATCTTTTTATTACTTCTTATTGGTGAAGTATATGTTCTTGGCTGGATGGGTGTTTTTGTACTAATTGTTCCTCTTATGATTATGTTCTTATTTAAAGACTTAGAAGAAAGTAATGTATTTTGGGGAATTGCAAAGGTCTTACTTATGTATGGAAGTATATATGGATTAATGAAATGGTCTTTAAAAATTGAAGAAAGAAAAAGTATGAACTAGAAATTCAATAAAAAGCGGCTGCTCTGGATATACCAAAAATTATTTCCAAAGAAATATTATATAGGGATTTTTAGAGGGATTACATTTACATTTAGTTGTCTATTTTTATTTCTAGCAGCCGGGATTTGTTTTGTTGATTGGAATAAGTTGTTTTAAACAGTAACATGAGGGTTACTGTTTTTTTCTTTGCAATAAAGAGCTTTGTAAAGAGAGTGTTTTTTGTTCTGCTGTTAATAAGGAATGAATATGAACGTTTTCTGGACGAGGGACTATCGGATACATAAGATTTGTTGGAGAAGGGTGGTGCTCCGAGCCGGTTGGAGAATGAGGATCTGCATGAGTAAGTTTTCCATGAATACGTCTTGTAAATAAAATATGACCAATTTCGTGAGCGAGCGTATATATATTTTTCATAGGAGCAGCCGAATTTGTTAAAACGATATAACCGGTAAGTTGCTGTTGTTTTGCTAAAGAATAAGCGCAGGCAATTACTGCTGTTTCTTTGAAATAATCACTGCCAATATAACAAATATAAAGGTCGCATTCAGGAGCTTCATTTACACATGTTTGGAAAAAGGATGCCAGCTTTTCTTGACTTTGAATGGAATTTTTATAACTGATTTCACGATCGGAAAAACGGAAAAGTTCATTTAATACAATTACTTCTTGAATTTGAAATGTAATAGGGTGCCAAATTGATTCTGCAACAGCTAAATCTTTTGCGATGCGGTCATCAGAAATATCGGCGCCGGGAGTAATGCAAATACATATATTGACGTATGGATCCATAAGGAACACCTCAAATGAAAAAAAGTTCTTCCTATAATATATGTGGGAAAAAGATGTCATGTATGGATAAACGCCTTCTTTATTGAATATATAGATGACAAGTCGAAAAAATTTCATAGTTCTATAACATGGTGTGGTCGTCTTTTTGATATAGTAAAGGAAAGGGGGAGAATATATGTATACATTAAAAATCGTTTCAGACAGAGAAGCACTTTATCAATTTGCGAGTTATGTAAGAGTTGTACAAGGGGTTGAAGATGTATATGTAGAGGTGGGAGAACCTTTATATGAACATCCTTTAATGAAGTTTTATGTACATATTAAGCTGAAAGAAACATATGAGCAGCATAAAGCGTTACAGGAAATAGCAAGATTAGTAGAATTGGGTCGTTTTACATATGTCCATTATCGTAATGATGAAATTGAGGAAGCTTTTGAAGCTGTAAAATATGAAAGTTTTAAGAAATAAAGGTGAAAAAAAGGAGGCGAAAGCTTCTTTTTTTCTTTAAAATTACATGAACAAAAAGAGCAAAATTTTGTTATGATAAGGGAGGTTAGGGAAAGGGGAATTTACATATGGGGTATATTGAAGAGTTACGAAAAGTCGTTGGTACAAGGCCGCTTATTCTCGTAGGATCAGCAATTATTATATTAAACGATAATCAAGAAGTATTGCTTCAATATCGTTCAGATACATATGATTGGGGTGTACCTGGTGGGGCGATGGAACTGGGCGAAACGACAGAAGAAACTGCACGTAGAGAGTTATTTGAAGAAACGGGGTTAACTGCAAAAATAATGCAATTTCTTGGTGTTCTATCAGGAAAAGAAGTATATTTCCGTTATCCGAATGGCGATGAAATTTTCAATGTCATTCATCTGTATCAGGCACATCATGTGAGCGGGGAATTAAAGCTCGATCATGAAGGGTTGAAACTTCAATATTTTCCAGTAGATAAGTTGCCAAAATTGAATGAAACAACAGAGAAAATTTTACAAAAGTTTTTATATGCACTAACAGAATAGAAGGTTAATTCCTTCTATTTTTATTATATCAAATATTTTGATTTTTTAGTATGTTTATAGTATGATAGTTATAGATATACATCTTATGGAATTTCACCTAAAAACTTACTAGGGTACATAAGAGAGGGGCAAGTGCAAAATGCATAATGTTGTTATTACAGCTGCAGTTCGTTCGCCAATTGGAACTTTTGGAGGAGCGCTAAAAAATGTAACGCCAGTAGAATTAGCTGTTCCTGTACTTCAGGAAGCTGTAAAACGAGGCGGGGTAGAACCACATGAAGTTGATGAAGTAATTTTAGGTCATTGTATTCAAAGAACTGATGAAGCAAATACGGCGAGAACAGCTGCATTAGCGGCAGGATTTCCTGACACAGTTACGGGATATACAATCCAACGCCAATGTTCTTCAGGTATGCAAGCAATTATGTCAGCTGCAATGCAAATCCAATTAGGTGTAAGTGATGTTGTTGTTGCAGGTGGAGTAGAAGCGATGAGTTCGAGCCCTTATGCATTGAAACAGCACCGCTGGGGACAACGTCTACAGCACGGAGAAATTCGTGATACGGTGTGGGAAGTGTTAGAAGACCCGATTCACCATATTATGATGGGTGAAACAGCGGAAAATTTAGTTGAACAATATGAAATTACAAGAGAGGAACAAGATGAAGTTGCTCTTCGCAGTCATACATTGGCACTGAAGGCAATCGAGTCTGGATACTTTGACGATCAAATTGTTCCTATTACAATAAAAGAGCGTAGAAAAGAAGTTATATTTTCGAAGGATGAACATCCACGTGCAGATATTACAGCTGAAAAATTAGCTGGATTGAAGCCGGCATTCCGTAAAGATGGATCAGTGACTGCGGGGAATGCATCTGGCCTTAATGACGGGAGTGCAGTTCTAGTATTAATGAGCGAAGAAAAAGCGAAAGAAAAAGGTTTACAACCGTTAGCTAGAATTGTTGGATATTCAGTAGCTGGAGTAGATCCAAAAATTATGGGTATTGGACCAGCACCAGCAATTCGTAAAGGTTTAGAAAAAGTAGATTGGTCATTGGAAGATGCAGATTTACTTGAAATTAATGAAGCTTTCGCGGCTCAATATTTAGCTGTAGAGAAAGAGTTAGGCTTAGACCGTGAAAAAGTGAACGTAAACGGTAGTGGCGTAGGACTTGGGCATCCAATTGGTTGTACAGGGGCTCGTATTACAGTAAGTTTAATTCACGAATTAAAAAGACGTGGGTTAGAAAAAGGAATTGCCTCTTTATGCGTCGGTGGCGGTATCGGGGTTGCCTTATTTATAGAAGCACTATAAAAAAGAAGCAGCTATTGCTGCTTCTTTTTTTACGACTCAAATAGATGATGAAATAATCGATCACGATTTTCAAAGAAAAGTTTCGTCGTTTGGTAATGCTCAGTTTCTTCTAATGTGGATTCGTGAATCCCTTCTTGTGTTAAAGAATATATAGTGGATTCAGGGTAGGCCATTAAAATAGGAGAATGCGTCGCAATAACAAATTGTGAACCTTGTTCCGCTAGCTCGTGCATTCGAATGAGCATGGAAAGTTGTCTCATTGGTGATAAAGCTGCCTCAGGCTCATCTAAAATGTATAAACCTTGTCCTGAAAAACGATTCATAAATAATGAGAAGAACGATTCGCCGTGTGATTGTTCGTGTAGTGAAACGCCGCCGTAAGATTTTATAGCATCTATTTCATCAATATAAGAAGCAACGTTATAAAATGATTCAGCGCGAAGAAAGAAACCGTCGTTTGGTGTATTGAAACTTTTTGAAATTCGAAGGTATTCATGTAAAGATGAATGGGAATCGTTTGTGCTAAAGCGGAAGTTCTTCGTTCCACCTTCTGCATTAAAACCTAACGCAATTGCAATTCCTTCAAGTAATGTTGATTTACCTGTTCCGTTTTCTCCAATAATGAATGTTACATTTGGATGGAAAGCTAGTGATTGTAATGTTCGGATAGCAGGTAAGCAGTAAGGATATGCGGAAAAACTAGGGATATTTTCTTTTTTTAATGTGACATTTTGTAAAAAAGGTACGTCAATCAATATATAAACCTCAATTCATAACGGATTTTGAATTTAAAAAGGCAGAAAATACAAGTGTTAATGACACCTGAATCCCTTCCTTATTTTCTGAATATTTTATGTGGATTATATCATTTAAACTATCATATTCCAATGTGAAAATAAATATTGCATGAAGATCCATTCTCTCGTTATGATATATGGTATTCTATTGAAAATGTGAGAAGGAGTTAAAGTATGCCGTTTACATTTGCACATCCAGCAGCAGTTCTTCCTTTTGCGAAAAAGCATTCTAAACATATTTCAGTAACGGCTCTTATATTAGGTAGTATGGCGCCTGACTTTGAATATTTCTTACACTTTAGACCGTATGGTGTAATTGGGCATACGTGGCTTGGATTCTTATATTTCAATTTACCACTTGTCTTTTTGTTAGCATACATATATCATTACATTTTAAAAAAGCCGTTTATAACGCATTTGCCTAAACCGTTTGCTGGTTATTATTCATATGCAATAGATGAGAGGTGGGGGCTATATACATGGAAAGAATTCTTTGTATTTTGCTATTCTGCATTATTCGGTATGCTCACGCATGTCGTTTGGGATGCATTTACTCATAATACAGGCTATTTTGTTATGAAAATACCATTATTACAAAGAGAATGGTACGGTATCTCTGTTTATAAATATATGCAACATGGAAGTACATGTATTGGTGTTCTACTATTAGTATACGTTTTATGGAAGTATAGAAATGAAATGGGTAAAGATCTTATTTTAGCTTCGGAAAAAAGAAAGTATTGGGTTTCAGTAATTGTTGTAGCAACTATTATATTTATCGTGCACGCGTTCCTAGATCCCTATTTTCATATTTTCCAAATTGGAGGTATAATAGTATCTGGACTGACAAGTTCATTTTGTGGACTTGTCATTGTTTCTATAGTTTACAAAGCCAGGGACTAATTTTATATTCATGAATGATAGCGTTAGGAGAAATGAAATGATGAAAGCATGGAAAAGTATTTTTGTTTTATGTAGTTTTCTTCTTATGTTAAGTGGTTGCTTCCATCAAGAAGAAAAGAAAGCTGAACCAAAGAAGAAAGAATCTATTCCTGAAACAAAAGAATATGGTGGGCGTGAGCTGAAAAAAGTAGGACAAAAAGTGAAAGAAACAGGATGGGGTACTTTCAAGTTAGAGCAGATGCATTCTGTGAATCAAACATTTGAAGTAGCGCCAATGAAAATTCACGTACAAGATGTGAAAGTAATTTCTTTATCACAGATGAGTGAAAAGGCAAAAAAAACATTGAAAGTATACACGGCACTAACCCCTGAAGAAGTAAAACGGAGATTAGGGGATAAAGTAAGCCAAGAAGATGCAGAATTATATGCATCGCTAAGTGGAACAGAGATTAGTAATACAATTCGTTACGTTGAGATTACATATAAAGTGGAGAATAGCGGAAATAAAAATATGCAATTTTTCTCTATGAATGATGTTATGATTAATGGTAAGCAACATTTTAAAGTAGCCACTCAAAACTTTTTATATGACGAAGATACGTTAGTTGGTACAAAAAATGTATCAAGAGAAGACTATAAGCCTGGTGAAACAAGAGATGGTATTATTGGTTTAATACTTGACGATGGAAAAGACAAGGTAAAGGATATTCAGTTTACAACTGATGATTTACTTGCAGGGGATTCAGAAACACAAGATGTTGTAAAAGAGCCACAAACGTTTAACATCTCACTAAAATAATGTAAGACAAAACAGTCAGCATTCAAATATTATGCTGACTGTTTTTTTATTTCTTTTATGTATGAATCTACATTTTGAAAAGGCACCTTAATTTTAAACGCATCTTTTTGTTCATTAAATTGCTTTTCATTGTAGGGACCGAAACGTTTATTGTGCTTTACGTCAATAATCCAATAATGTTCACTTTTTTTATTTGCAATTGCTGCGTCAGGGTTATTCGGATCTGATTTTTCCTCGGTTTGTTTTGCAATAATGTATTTATCATCCCAAGCAATGTCTGTAATTTTTGCAGGGATGTATTGTGTGGCATATACAGCATCTTGCGAGGGGAAAAGTTCAAATGCATTTCCAGAAGTACGTATGAGTTCGTATTCATCGTTAACCGTATAAGTTAAGTGACCTGTGTTTCCTGCACAACCAGTTAATAGGAAGGCGACGAATAGGATTATCCATTTTTTCAATATGGGAACCTCCTTTATAATGCTATTGTAACAAATTGTACAAGAAAAGTAAGAGAAACGCTAGTTTACAATGTTTTTTAGAAGTGGTACGATGAGACGGGTAAAGAAGGATATGAAGGAGTCGACATAAAATGAAGTTAAAGATGCATCGTCCAGCGCTTGTAATGAATCGCATAGGTGCTTCCCTAATTGACATGTTTTTAATCTCGGTTATGTATGGTGCAGTAGTAGCTATTATGACCGGAAACTATAGTGCTATGTTTAAGCGCTTTAATATAAGCTTAGGTGATTTTAGATATGATTTCGCAGTAGTTTTTATATTAATGGCGATATATTTTATTGTGTTACCCTTTATTTGGAACGGTGTTACACTTGGAAAAAAGGTAACGAGAATAAAATTAATTTCATTGAAGAGTGAAAAGCTAACGTTGCAAACATTAATTATAAGATTTTTTGTAGTGTTATTACCGAACGTATTGCTATTAGGAATTCCATTAATATGTAATATATATATGATGTTGTTCCGCAAAGATAATTGTGGTTTTCAGGATTTAATTACAAAAACGAAAGTAATAAGTCTTGTATAATGAAAAAAAGACCTTTTTATATATAAAAGGGTCTTTTTGATTTTATAAGTATATGGGGAATGTTTACAGTAAGGAAAAGCTAAAATGTGTTAATTCTATTTATAATAGATTGAAAATTAAGAAAATGATATAATGATTAAAAATAATATCTTTATTCCGCCATATTGGGGCTGATTAAAATTTCACTTTATATAATAAGGGGGAGATTAAAATGACTGGAGGTAGTGTAATCTTTTGGGGGATTTTAATTTTCATCGGTTTAGTTTTCGATCAGCGTAATAATAAGAAAAAAGAAGGATAAAAAGTAAACGTTTACAAGTAAAATAGCAATTTTTCTTGCTTGCAGATTAATCTTATAAAGGAGTATACTGAATGACGGTAAGACTTATAGAAGGGGTAATGAAAATGAAGCTTGCAGGAAAAGTTGCTATCGTAACTGGCGGTGGCATCGGTATTGGACGTAATACAGCTCTTTTGTTGGCTAAACAAGGCGCAAAAGTTATTGTGACGGACATTGATCAAGAGAGTGGACAAGCAACAGTGGAGGAAATTATGAATCTAGGCGGAGAGGCACTTTTTGTATCCTATGATATGGGAAAGCAAGGAGATTGGCAACGCGTTATTAGCATTACTTTGAATGCATTCAGTCGCATTGATATGCTTTTTCAAAATGCAGGTTTATATAAAATAGATTCTATTTTTTCTCGCCAACAAGAGAACGATTCCAATGTACTTTGTATTAATGACGTTTGGATAGAGATAAAACAATTAACGTCATCTTTTATGAAACAGCAAGAAGAAGTGGTGCTTAGTGATTTACCGATTTTCGGTATTATTAGCACAAAAGGACAATCATTTCATACAGTAGAAGCCCTAGTATAATAATAAAAACCGCCCTCAATATATGTGGACGGTTTTTTTGTATGTGTATAGTAAAGATAAATTTTTTAGCGAATACGTTGTTCAGTTTGGTTATCAAAGAAATGTGCTTTATTCATATCAAATGCTAATTTAATTTGATCACCAGGTGAAAATGTATGTCTTGCATCTACACGTGCTGCAAAATCTTGATTTCCAAGTTTCATATATAAAATGGATTCAGCACCTAATAATTCAGCGACTTCAATTTTTGTTGTGAAGGCAGTAGATTGCGAAGCTTCTAAAAATAGTAGTTCATCATGAATGTCCTCTGGGCGAATACCTAAAACAATTTCCTTATTTACATAGCCTTGTTCACGTAGCATCTTCATTTTTCCTTCAGATACTTTAATTTTTATAGTATTGTCTATAACGAAATCGGTTTCAGTCAATTTACCACGGAAGAAATTCATCGCTGGTGAGCCGATAAATCCACCCACGAAAATGTTTTCTGGCGTTTCGTATACTTCTTTTGGAGTTCCAATTTGTTGGATTTTTCCATCCTTCATAACGACAAGACGCGAAGCCATAGTCATTGCTTCTGTTTGGTCATGTGTTACATAAATTGTTGTTGTTCCAAGGCGATGATGTAGCTTAGAAATTTCTGAGCGCATTGCAACA
This sequence comes from Bacillus sp. FSL W8-0770, assembly GCF_038008705.1. Taxonomy (NCBI): domain Bacteria; kingdom Bacillati; phylum Bacillota; class Bacilli; order Caryophanales; family Bacillaceae; genus Bacillus; species Bacillus sp. FSL W8-0770. The sequence continues at coordinate 3,847,856 of NZ_JBBOZR010000001.1, read as the reverse complement.
CGGAGTTTAGCATCTAAGTTTGATAATGGTTCATCCATTAAGAAAACTTTTGCATCTCGAACGATTGCTCTACCTAACGCAACACGTTGGCGCTGTCCACCTGATAATGCTTTCGGTTTTCTATCTAAATATTGTTCAAGTCCTAAAATTTTTGCTGCATCTTTCACACGACGATCGATTTCATCTTTTGGTATTTTTCGAAGTTTTAATCCAAATGCCATATTATCATATACACTCATATGTGGATAAAGAGCGTAGTTTTGGAATACCATAGCGATATCTCGATCTTTTGGAGGAACATCATTCATTAGTTTACCATCAATTGAAAACTCGCCTTTTGAAATATCTTCAAGTCCAGCTACCATTCGTAATGTTGTAGATTTTCCGCATCCAGAAGGACCGACAAATACAATAAATTCTTTATCTTGAATGTGTAAATTAAAATCAGTTACAGCTGTTACGTTATTATCATATATTTTATAAATGTTTTCTAATTTAAGTTCTGCCATGGTATTTCCCCCTAGAAATAATTATGCAAACGTTTTCTTTGAGTTCATTATAAACGAATAGATTCAAAAAATAAATAAAAAAATAAAACGTTTTCATTTATTGGAGATTTATTAGTGGTTTTCATATGTTTTCTTAGAAAAAGAACAATAAAAATTGTAAGCGCTATTTTAAATTGAGATAGAATCTGTTATCATTCATTAATGAAAACGTTTGCGCCTTAAAAAAGAGAAAAATGAATGATGAATGAAATGGGGTAGCATAATGGAAAAACAATGGTGGAAAGAAAGTGTAGTATATCAAATTTATCCTCGTAGCTTTATGGATAGTAATGGTGATGGTATAGGAGATCTTCAAGGGATTATTTCAAAGCTAGATTACTTAAAAGAGTTAGGGATTGATGTGATTTGGTTATCACCAGTCTATGAATCTCCAAATGATGATAATGGTTATGATATAAGCGATTATTGTAAAATTATGAACGAGTTCGGAACAATGGAAGATTGGGATGAGCTATTATATGAAATGCATGAACGTAATATGAAACTTATGATGGACTTAGTTGTTAATCATACTTCGGATGAACATAATTGGTTTATTGAATCACGTAAATCAAAAGATAATAAATATAGAGATTACTATATATGGCGCCCTGGAAAAGAAGGGAAAGAACCGAACAACTGGGGAGCTGCTTTTAGTGGATCTGCATGGCAGTATGATGAAATGACGGATGAATATTATTTACATCTGTTTTCTAAAAAACAGCCAGATTTAAATTGGGATAATGAAAAGGTAAGACAAGATGTTTATGAAATGATGAAGTTTTGGTTAGAAAAAGGAATTGATGGCTTCCGTATGGATGTTATTAATTTTATTTCTAAAGAAGAGGGATTACCAGCTGTTGAAACAGAAGAAGAGGGGTATGTTTCAGGTCATAAGCATTTTATGAACGGTCCAAACATTCATAAATATTTACATGAAATGAATGAGGAAGTATTATCGCATTATGATATTATGACGGTTGGTGAAATGCCTGGTGTAACGACAGAAGAAGCGAAATTGTATACTGGAGAAGAACGAAAAGAGTTGCAAATGGTATTCCAATTTGAACATATGGATTTAGATTCAGGAGAAGGTGGAAAGTGGGATGTAAAACCATGCTCACTTCTTACTTTAAAAGAGAATTTAACAAAGTGGCAAAAAGCATTAGAGCATACCGGATGGAATAGCCTTTATTGGAATAATCATGATCAGCCTCGCGTTGTATCTCGTTTTGGTAATGATGGAATGTATCGCATTGAATCAGCAAAAATGTTAGCGACAGTTCTTCATATGATGAAAGGAACGCCATATATTTATCAAGGAGAGGAAATTGGAATGACGAACGTTCGATTCCAATCAATTGATGAATATCGAGATATTGAAACGTTAAATATGTATAAAGAAAAAGTGATAGACCATGGTGAAGATATAGAAAAAGTAATGGAATCTATTTATATAAAGGGTCGTGATAATGCTAGAACTCCGATGCAGTGGAATGATCAGAATCACGCTGGATTTACAAAAGGTGAACCTTGGATTACTGTAAATCCTAACTATAAAGAGATTAATGTGAAACAAGCAATCCAAGATGAAGGTTCAATTTTTTATTACTATAAGAAATTAATTGAACTACGCAAAAATAATGAAATAGTTGTGTATGGATCATATGATTTAATATTAGATAATGACCCTTCTATTTTTGCTTATGTAAGAACATATGGAGATGAAAAACTACTTGTCATTGCAAACTTTACTGCGGATGAAAGTGTATTTGAAATGCCTAAGGATATTAGTTATAGTGAATCAGAGTTATTTATACACAATTACGATGTAGAAATCGGATCAATAGATAACATTCCATTACGTCCGTATGAAGCGATAGTGTTCAAATTGAAATAAGAAAAAGCCTTATGCCATTTCGAACTTGGCATAAGGCTTTTTTGGATTACCATTTTAATATGGAGAATCCATATGGAGGAAGTGTAACTTGTAATACACTTGCTTCCGCTGAAAATTCTTCGTTTGTATAAATGTTAATTATTTTCTTACCAGTAACATGAAGAGGGAGTGAAACTGTAACTTCACTATTAGTAGGGTTTAAAACGAAAAAGATGGTTTCATCCTCATATGTTTTCGTATAAGAAATATAATTATGTTCATCATTTGCTTCGATGAATTGAAAAGTACCATGTCCTCCAAATGCTTTATGTTGTTTACGTAATAAAATCAATGTTTGTATATGGGTAAATAATGCATGATCTTGTTCTTTAGTATCCCAAATCATACATTTACGGCAATCAGGGTCCATGCCGCCATCCATACCAATTTCATCCCCGTAATAAATACAAGGAGAGCCGATGAAAGAAAGATGGAATACATAGAGCAATTTCAACTTATTTTTATCTCCGTTGCATGTTGTTAAAATTCTTGGAGTATCATGGCTGTCTAATAAATGAAATGCTGCTTCATTTACATTCATAGAGTAGGAATGTAGAGATTCTGTAATTTGCTTCATGAATTCACTTGCTTTAATGGAATCGTTAGCAAAGTAAGAAAGTAGAGCATTTGTAACAGGATAGCTCATGACAGCATCAAATTGATCGCCTTGTAGCCACGGAAGGGCATCGTGCCAAATTTCTCCCAAAATATATACTTCAGGATTTAGTGTCTTTATTTCAGTTCGGAATTCTCTCCAAAAGTTGTGATCGACTTCATTGGCGACATCAAGGCGCCAGCCATCTATATTGAATTCTCGTACCCAATAACGTCCTACTTCAAGTAAGTATTCTTTTACATCTGGATGAGCTGTATTTAATTTAGGCATATACGGTGTAAAGGCGAAAGTATCATAATTTGGAAGTGGTTCGGTTATAATCGGAAATTCATGAATGTGGAACCACTCTTTATATGCGGACTTCTCACCATTCTCTAGTACGTCTTGAAATTTCTCGAAAAAGTATCCACTATGATTAAACACAGCATCGAGCATTACTTTTATACCGTGCTTATGACATTCTTCAACGAGCTCTTTAAAAGTTTCTTTTGTCCCAAATTGTGGGTCAATTTCCATATAGTCAATTGTGTCATATTTATGGTTTGAATGAGCTTTGAAAATAGGTGTGAAATATATTCCGGAAATGCCAAGCTTAACAAGGTAATCAAGGTTTTGAATAACACCAGAAAAATCTCCGCCGAAAAAATTAGTTGGAGTTGGATTCGCACTTCCCCAAGGAAGGGTGTTTTCTGGATTCAGCGTACTATCGCCATTAGCGAATCGCTCAGGGAAAATCTGATACCAAATGGTGTCTTTAATCCAAGATGGTGCTTTGAATACATCATCTGCATGAATAAATGGAAAACAGAAAAAGTTACCAACATCATCATTTGGAATGCTAGAAAAGAATCCTCGCTCTGCATAAATAAGAGTGTCTGTTTCAGATTTTAATTCAAACCCATAACGTAAGCGCTTAAATTTTGGTTCAATTGCAATGGACCAATAATCAAATAATGCAGTAGAACCCGTTTTTTTCATGGGTGTACTTGCTGATATCCATTTCCCGTCTTTCCATTCGTAAGGATCACCGTAAATAAGATCGGCGCTTTGAATATCATCTCTCTTAGTACGTACTCGGATGTGAATTGTTTGTTCATCATAAGCGTATGCATAATTATCTTTCGGCCTATGATAAATGGCTTCTTTAAACATATAGAAAATCCCCCTTCAATATCTCTATACATAGTATTCCCTTAAGTGTAATAATAAAGCCTGTATTGCAAACGATTGCCTTTCTCGTAGCTTTAATATTGCTTATAAGAGTAGTATTCATTTTATATAAAGTCAATGTATAAAGAGTATAATGACATAATTTTTAAATTAATATTTGCAAAATGAATAAAAGAATGTATAATGATAGACAAATAGCGCAAACGTTTTCATAGATTGAGATATTGTTTGCGCTTCAATTAAACTATTAAATGCAAACGTTTTCAGTTACTGAGGTACATAGACAATTTAGGGAGGTTTTTGGGATGAAGAAAGCATTATCATTATTAACGGTTTCAGCATTATCTATTGGTATGTTATCTGCATGTGGACCGAAAGATTCAGGGAAAAAAGAGGAAAGTAAAGCGAAAAAAGACTATGATCTTCTTGTTTGGGAAGATGATAAAAAAGGTGTTGGTTTAGAACCAGCAGTGAAAAGCTTTGAGGAAAAATATAAAGTAAAAGTAAAAGTTGTTGAAATGCAAATGACAGATCAAGTGAAGAAGTTACGCCTTGATGGGCCAGCGGGGACTGGACCAGATGTTGTAACATTGCCACACGATCAAATCGGAAATGCAGTAACAGAAGGTTTACTTTCTGAAGTGAAAGCAGATGATGCTGTAAAGAGTAAATTTACTAATTCATCAATAGAAGCACAGACATATAACGGAAAATTATATGGTTTACCAAAAGCAATTGAGACACCAGTCTTTATTTACAATAAAAAACTAATGCCAAAAGCGCCAGAAACGATGGACGAGCTGTTTAACTTCTCAAAAGAATTTACGAAAGATGGCAAGTACGGATTTTTAGCATTAGGAGATAACTTCTACTTTGCTAATGCATTCATGGCAGGTATGGGCGGTTATGTATTTGGTGAAAAAGATGGAAAGCCAAATGCAAGTGATGTTGGATTAAATAATAGTGGAGCAGTACAAGGTGCTGAATATCTTCAAAAATGGTACAAGGAAAAATTATTCCCAAAAGGTATTATCGGTGAATCAGGTGGGCCTGCTGCTGATGGACTATTCAATGAAGGAAAAGCAGCTTCTATCATGAATGGCCCATGGGCGTTCCAAGCAATGGAAAAGAACGGGATTGATTATGGCGTTGCTCCAATGCCAAAATTACCAAATGGTCAACCAATGAAAACGTTTGTTGGGGTTAAAGGATGGCATGTAACAAGTTTCTCTAAACAAAATGATTTAGCTACAAAATTCACTGAGTGGGTAACAAATGAAGAAAACGCAAAAATTCGATTTGAGAAAACAAAAGAAATTCCTCCAGTAAAATCAGTAATGGAAGATCCAATTATTAAAGATAACGAAGCTGCAAAAGCAGTTGCAACGCAATCTGAAAATGGAATTCCAATGCCAAACATTCCAGAAATGCAAGAAGTTTGGAAACCAGCTGGAGATGCGCTTCAATTAGTTGTTACAGATAAAGAGGCACCAAAAGCGGCGCTTGATAGTGCAGTGAAACAAATTAAAGGTAATATTGAGGCAAATCATAACAAGAAAAAATAAGGTGAAATTCGTGCCTCTAATATGAGAGGCACGAATTCTCTCCCTTCCATGTAGGAAGAAAAAAGGGGGAAGGAACATGCAAACATCTATGGAACCAGCAAATGGGTTAAACCATTCAAAGCATAGGAAAATGGCAACCATGTTATCAATCATTCCAGGCGTGGGCCAAATGTATAATAAACAATTTGTAAAAGGTCTTATTTTTCTAGTATTAACAGGTTCTTTTATTGTAGCCTTTGCTGATTTATTAAATATGGGATTATGGGGTATTGTAACGCTTGGTACAGAAGTTCCACGTGACCATTCTGTTTTTCTATTAGTAGAAGGAATCTTGGCCCTTATCGTTATCGCTTTTGGGCTCGGCATATATGCATTTAACTTATATGATGCATACCAAAATGGAAAGAAACGTGATAGCGGAACACCGTTAAATTCTGTAAAAGAGCAATATCGTAATTTGTTAGATCAAGGTTTTCCTTATTTAATGGTTTCACCAGGTTTTCTACTACTTATCTTTGTGGTCGTATTTCCAATCATCTTCGTAATTTTAATTGGATTTACAAACTATGATTTATATCATTCTCCTCCAGCTAAATTAGTAGATTGGGTGGGCTTTAAAAACTTTATTGATATTTTCACTTTACCGATGTGGAGAGAGACATTTGTAAGTGTATTCTCTTGGACTGTCATTTGGACATTCGTTGCAACAACATTACAAGTTGCACTTGGTATTTTCTTAGCGATTATCGTAAATCAGCCTGGTATTAAAGGAAAGGCGATTATTCGAACAATCTTCATTTTACCGTGGGCGGTTCCAGCATTCGTATCTATTCTTGTTTTCTCTGGTATGTTTAATGAAACATTCGGAGCGATTAACAATCAAGTATTAGCTTTATTCGGAATTGAAAAGATTGCTTGGATGACAGATCCATTTTGGGCGAAGATTGCTTTAATTATGATTCAAACGTGGCTTGGGTTCCCGTTTATCTTTGCGATGACAACAGGTATACTGCAATCGATTCCGGGAGAATTATATGAAGCGGCTACAGTAGATGGAGCGACAGCTTGGCAACAGTTTCGTAAAATTACATTGCCACTTGTGTTATATGCAACAGCACCAATATTAATTACGCAATATACGTTTAACTTTAATAACTTTAGTATCATCTATCTATTTAATGGTGGAGGTCCTGCTGTAGCTGGACAAGACGCAGGTGGAACGGATATTTTAATTTCATGGATTTATAAGTTAACGATGACTTCAGCGCAGTACGGAAAAGCAGCAGCTCTTACAATGATATTATCGTTAATTGTTATTACAGTTGCGTTATGGCAATTTAAGAGAACAAAATCATTCCAAGAAGAGGATATGATGTAAATGAATATTAAAAGACAGAAGATGTTACGTCTCTCATTAAGTTATTTAGTTATTTTCGTAATGTGTGTCATCATTTTCTATCCGTTATTATGGATTATTGGCTCATCGTTTAATCCAGGTGATAGTTTATCTGGATCAAGTATTATTCCACAAAATGCAACGTTAGATCATTATCGTAAGTTATTAGATCTAGAGAATAGTAATTACTTACTATGGTATAAAAACACATTAAAAGTAAGTGTTTTAACGATGATTTTCTCAGTGTTAGCAATTAGTTTTACCGCTTATGCATTTTCGAGATATCGTTTTGTTGGAAGAAAAAATGGTTTATTAACATTTTTAATTCTGCAAATGATTCCAAACTTTGCAGCGTTAATTGCTTTATACGTATTAGCTCAATTAACAGGATTAATTGATACACACCTTGCATTAATTTTAATTTATGTAGGCGGGGCTATTCCGATGAATACATGGCTTATGAAAGGGTATTTTGATACGATTCCGAAAGAACTGGATGAATCAGCTCGAATGGATGGAGCAGGACATTTTCGTATTTTTTGGCAAATCATTATGCCACTTGCAAAGCCAATCGTAGCGGTTGTAGCGTTATTTACTTTCATTGGTCCATTTACAGATTTCATTTTAGCGAGTATTATTTTGCGAACACCAGAAAATTATACTTTAGCAGTTGGATTATATGAAATGGTTGCGAAGAAATTCGGTAATGAATTTACAACGTTTGCAGCGGGTTCTGTGTTAATTGCAATCCCAATTTCAATTTTATTCCTATCACTACAAAAATACTTTATTTCTGGTTTAACAGCTGGAGGTACAAAAGGATGAAAAATGGGACATTACGTCCCATTTTTCTTTTCATCTCCCTATAAATAAGTTTATAGGGAGATGAAAAGAGATTTGACATCACATGTGAAAAGAAGTGAAATAAATAGTATATTATAGTATAGGAAAAAATAGCTATATCCCTTACAATACATGAAGAGGGAGAATAGGATTAGTTTTGCAAGATATAAGAAATGAAAGTTTATGACTTGCAATGAGTGCGAGATAAAATATATGAAAAATGGCAGAGAAATGAGAGGAGGGGGATTTTTATGACAGTTACAATTAAAGATGTGGCGAAGCAAGCGAATGTGGCACCATCAACAGTTTCTCGTGTAATTGCTGATAATCCAAGTATAAGTGAAAAGACAAAGCGCCGTGTTAGGAAAGTGATGAGTGAATTAGGGTATCATCCCAATTTAAATGCGAGAAATCTTGCGAACCAAACGACGAAAACACTTGGTCTTGTTATGCCAAGTTCTGCAAGTAAAGCTTTTCAAAATCCATTTTTCCCAGAAGTTATAAGAGGGATTAGTTCATTTGCACACGTAGAAGGTTATGCGCTTTACATGTCGACAGGTGAAACGGAAGAAGAAATTTTTAATGGTGTCGTAAAGATGGTACAGGGACGCCAAATTGGTGGCATTATTCTTTTATATTCAAGGGAGAATGATCGGATTATTCAATATTTACATGAACAAAATTTCCCGTTTGTTTTAATAGGAAAACCATATGATCGAAAAGATGAAATTACATATGTAGATAATGACAATTATACAGCTGCAAGAGAAGTGGCAGAATATTTAATTTCATTAGGGCATAAGCAAATCGCGTTCATTGGTGGTGGATCAGATTTACTTGTAACGAGAGATCGTTTAGCTGGTATGAGTGATGCCTTGAAATTAGCAGACATTGTATTACCAAAAGAATATATTTTACATTTTGATTTTTCGAGGGAAAGTGGTCAACAAGCTGTTGAGGAATTAATGGGACTGCAGCAACCGCCAACGGCAATTATGGCAACGGATGACTTAATTGGACTTGGTGTGTTAAGTGCTCTTTCTAAAAAAGGATTCGTTGTACCGAAAGATGTTTCTATTGTAAGCTTTAATAATGCTTTATTATCAGAAATTGCGAGCCCTCCACTTTCGACAGTTGATGTGAATATTTATCAGCTAGGATATGAGGCAGCAAAAGCTTTAGTTGATAAAGTAGAGAATGCAGAATCCACTGCAAAGTGTATCATTATTCCTCATAAATTACTAAAACGTCAAACTTGTGATCATTATGCATAAAAAAGCTAAGAGTTTAACTCTTAGCTTTTTTCATTAGAAAGGCTTCTAATCGGTCGCAGCCTTCTTTTAAAGTTTCGATACTATACGCATAGGACAAGCGAAGGTAGCCTTCACCGTATTCAGAGAATGCTGTTCCAGGAACTACAGCTAGTCCCGCTTCTTTGACAAGATCAAGTGCAAAATCAAATGATGAAGATGTTAAATGACCAACATATGGGAATAAGTAAAATGCACCTGTTGGCTTTTCAACTGTTAATCCCATTTGAGTGAGTCTATTATATACGTAATCACGGCGTTTTTTATATTGGTAGCGCATCATTTTTGGTGCGTCTTTAGCTGCTGTTAATGCTTCAATTGCAGCGTATTGAGCGATTGAAGTAGCACACGTTACATTGTATTGATGAACTTTTAATATGTGTCCTGCTAAATAACTTGGTGCAAATAAAAGTCCAACACGCCAGCCAGTCATAGAATGTGATTTAGATAAACCGTTAATGACAATTGTTTTTTCACGCATTTCTGGGAAATGAGCGATAGATGTATGCTTTTGTTCATATACAAGCTCGCTATAAATTTCATCTGAAAGGACGAAAATATTTTTATCTTTTAAAACATCTACAATATCTTTTAGCTCTTCTGTTGATAAAGTTACACCGGTTGGGTTAGAAGGATACGGTAGTACGATACATCTTGTTTTTTCTGTAATAGCATTTTTAAGCGCTTCAGCTGTTAAACGAAATCCAGTTTCACGAACATCTACAAAAATAGGCGTTGCACCGCATAATCGAATAATAGGTTCGTAGCCTGGATAAATAGGAGCAGGTAAAATTACTTCTGTTCCTGGCTCTAAAATCGTTCGGAATGCAACATCAATTGCTTCGCTAGCACCGATTGTAACGATGGTTTCGTTTTCAGGTGAGTAATGTAAATCGTAGTTATCTTTTACGAAGTTACAAGCTGCCTTACGTAATTCTAGTAAACCAGCGTTATGTGTATAGCTTGTATAGTTTTCTGTAATAGCCCGTTTTGCCGCTTCTTTCACGAGAGAAGGTGTAGGGAAATCGGGTTGTCCAATTGTTAAAGAAATCAAATTACCATAGTTTTGAATCATGTTAGAGAATTGACGGATTCCAGAAATTTGGATATCCTTCACTCTAGGGTTAATGAATTGTTCCATTGTATCTCCCTTTCTTCCGTTTGAAAATTAAGTTCATTTTATCATATTTTCTATGATTACGCTTTGTATATGTTATTTAGAAAGAGAGAGAAAAGAGAAAAAAAGCCGCTATAAGCGACTTTTTAATATCCGTATTCCCAATCTATTTCATCTTCATTCCAGAGTACAGAGGATACCTTGCCAAGGTGAACAACTGATTCGTTCACAGCACATGTGCAGTTTTCTTCTCCCGCTTTATGCTGTAACTCTTCATATACTGATTTTTCAACATTTTCTAGAACAACCAAATTTTCTTCTTTTAAAACAAGCGTAGTACCCGCCATATTTATCTTCCTCCTACTAAAGTAATGATCACTTATTTGTAAACATAGATAGTATGGATTATATGCTGTATTTTGCTATAGTTGTCCGTCTAAAAAAGTATTTTTATATTTTCTTTGTAATCCGTATTCATTGTATACTGCACGAAGGAAATTTGGTACAGGGTTTACAATCATTTCGAAAATCTGTAACAATTATTATGAGTTGTTAACAAAGAATTAACAAATATGTTAAGAAAAATCAAAATTTTAAAACAAATACACCTATAAAATGATATAATCATATCAAAATACATATAGGGGATGAGAGGTTATGGAGCTTATCCGTGATTTATTGATTCAAATTGCCATCATAATTTTGCCACTATTTTTATATGAAGCGATTCGTTTAAATCGCTATCAAGAAATGCCTCCGAAGCCAAATCGTTACTTTATTATGTTTTTATCTAGCGTTACGCTCGTTCTCTCCATGACATACTCTATTTGTTTTGGCAATGTGTGTGGGTATAACTTTCACCCCATTCCAATTGTCAGTGGTTTTTTATATGGTGGGATTGTTGGTTTAATCCCAGCGGTTATTTTTGTTGCATATGAATGGTTACTAAAGGGAATGAGCTTTCTTCCAGTTTTAGAAGTAATATTTTTATTGATAGTTCCGCTATTTTTATCAAAGAAATGGTCTCTTTTTTCAAGGGATAAGAAATTAATTTTAGCATTTATGATTTCATCATTTTATGTGCTTGTTTCTTTAGTATTAGGCATGATTAATGTTCTTTTGGAAACAGGATTTACACCGTATATTTCGCAAATATATAGCGGATTTATATTTGCCTCGCTTATCATGGTCATGACAATGGTATTCCAGGTGTATTTAACTGAATATTTAAATGAAAATGCATTGCTACGTACAGAGATGCAAAAATCAGAAAAGCTTAATATTGTAAGTGAGTTAGCAGCAAGTGTGGCACATGAAGTTCGAAATCCACTAACTGTTGTTCGTGGATTTATCCAATTGCTAGAAAGTACGGAAGATGTGAAGAATAAGGATTATATGCGTCTCGTATTAGCTGAATTGGATCGGGCGGAACAAATTATTTCAGATTACTTAAATTTAGCAAGGCCGCAAATTGAGAAAAAAGAACACATTTGTTTATCAGCCCAATTAATAGAAATGACCACTCTTATGTCGTCATTTGCAGCGATGCAAGGTGTATATTTACAAGTTGAAATTTCAGAAAGTCTTTATACGATTGGTGATAAGACAAAATTGAAGCAAGCTATTATGAATGTTGTTAAAAATGGTATTGAAGCAATTCAAGGAAATAAAGGATATTTAAAAGTAACAGCTATTCAAAAAGATGAAACAATCATAATAAGAGTTAAAGATAGTGGTGTTGGTATGACGAAAGAACAGTTAGCAAGGCTTGGGCAACCATATTATTCTTTAAAAGAAAAAGGGACAGGATTAGGACTTATGGTAACATTTAGTATTTTACAAGCGCATAATGGTACATTGGAATATAAGAGTGAAAGTGGAAAAGGCACTGAAGCAATTATTATATTACCAGCTGTACAAAATAAGGAATAAAAGTTACCGATGAAAGGTAACTTTTTATTTTATATTGTTTATTCATTTGTTTTTTCTTGTTTTGCTCGGCTAAATAAACTTTTAAATGATTGAAAGAAGCTTTGCTCTTTTGAGGCAGCAACCATTCTTTTTGTTTCTTGAATTTCTCGAATAACTTGCATAAGCTGTGCATCACGGTTACTGTCTTTGTTATAAATTTGACTAACAAGTTTATTCATTTTTTCTTCCTGTTTGGATTCTCGTTTATACATATGATTCATTAATAAGTCCATCTTTTCTTTTTGCAGTGCATCTGTTTGAGCGGCGTGATCGACTAACTCTTGAAGCATTTTTTCTTGAGAGCCTTCTTTTACATAAACTTGTTGCATCAATTCGTCTAGTTTCTCATCCTTTAAACGATTTTGTGTAATTAGAGTAGAATTTTGATGAATAATTGCTTCATTTAATTGAGCTAGCATTTCAAGTTTTAACATGAACTCCTCAAAGTTACGCCCATCTTCTTTTTCTTTCGTTTGTATCTCTTGCTTATCTTGTATAACTGGTACAGGTGGGGCCTCTTTTTCTTTTAAAATAATCGGTATCGTTTCTGAAATATCTTCTTGTAATGTAGCAGCTCTTTCGTGTATAGATTTCAATAATTTTAAATCATCAAGTTTATAAATACGAGCATCAGCTGTTTTGGAAATCATATAACCATGTTCCTCTAACAGTTGACTATATTTGCGAACTATATGTTTTGGGATGCCTGTTTTATTCGTGACATCTTTCGTTTTATAGGTAGCTTCCATCATATTTCCTCCCCAAAAAGTATCGTATATATCATTTCAATCTTTTATGAGGACTTCCTTTGAAAAAGAATGTCGGAAGGCTATTAGTTTTCTACAGCATTAGTGAAAAAATGAAAATTTTTGGCGGAATGGCAAGGAATAACTAAAATAATGTCTGAAAACATATACAGGAGAAGTTTGTTATAATAACGGAGGAAAAGAAACTGGTAGAAACATGGAGGTATACATGAAGCAATTAAAAGGTATTATCATTTCAATTATCGCAATTCTGTCTATTTTAGTAGCAGTTTATGAAGTACTTGTGCCAGAGGAAACAAGTGTAAAGAAAACGAATACGTATGATCAAGTGTTAGAATTTCCGAAAGAACGTTATCCAGAGACAGGAAAACATATTACGGATGCTATAAAAGAAGGGCATTCAGAAGTTTGTACAATCGATCGTGGTGGTGCTGCAGATAGAAGGAAATTGTCGTTAGCACCATATCCATCAAAAAAAGGGTATGATCGTGATGAATGGCCAATGGCGATGTGCAAGGAAGGCGGAAAAGGAGCACATATTGAATATATAAGTCCGGCGGATAACCGTGGAGCAGGCTCTTGGGTAGGGAATAAGTTAGATAAATACCCAGATGGTACGCGAGTAAAATTTGAAGTGAAGTAGTAGTTGTATATTTCATAATGAAGGAGAAGGGGAACTATGGAGTTAACGATTTCTTATTCGCAATTAATGTTGATGAACTATGACGGTGAGCAGCCTTATGTAGATTGGACTGATGAAGATTTTGAAAGAGGTTATGCTAAGGCAGATGGAACTGTTATTTTTGAAGCACTTTCTGATTATACTTGTGAAGTGAAAGTGACCCCAGGGAAACATATTGAAAAAGAAGAAGTAGTTAGAACGATTACGGTTCCTTTTACAGTTGAAAATGGAAGTATCGTTATAACGAGTATTCTTTCTAATAAATTTCAAATACCTATTCCAAATGGTGAGTATACAGTTGTATTACAAGCAATTCCTCTTGAAGAGCCAACGGATGATGAATTATATAAAATACAATATGAATTCTTTTTTGAAAGTAAAGAATAAAAAATGGGTTATCCTGAGAAAAGGATAACCCATTTTTGTTATGCGTTTGTTTTTAAAAGGGAACGAGCATCTTTCGCTGCTTGCACCATATGTTCTAAAGCTGGAATAACTTCTTCTGTTCTTCTCGTTTTTAAACCACAATCGGGATTAATCCAGAAATATTTAGGATCACATACTTCTAAAGATTGTTCTACGATTTTATACATTTCATCTTTACTCGGTACACGTGGGCTATGAATATCATATACACCTAGGCCAATGCCTTTTTCATATGTTGTATGTTTTAATGTATCAATAAATTCTCCGTGACTTCTTGATGTTTCGATAGAAATTACATCTGCATCTAATGCGCGAATCGCGTCAACAATATCTTCGAAGTTACTGTAACACATATGAGTATGAATTTGTGTTTCATTTGCTACAGAAGAAGTTGCTAAAAGGAAGGATTGTACTGCCCATGTAATATAAGCATCCCAATCTTTTTCTTTTAGTGGCATTCCTTCACGAAGTGCGGGCTCATCGACTTGGATTACTCTAATTCCGGAAGATTCAAGTAGTTCAATTTCGTGACGAAGAGCTAGTGCAATTTGATACGAAACTTCTTTTCTTGGAATATCATTTCGAACGAAGGACCAATTTAAAATTGTAACAGGTCCGGTTAACATTCCTTTTACAACTTTCTCTGTTAAGCTTTGTGCATAAACTGTTTCCTTAATAGTCATGCCGTTAATAAAGGCTACATCACCATAAATAACAGGTGGTTTTACGCAGCGGGAACCGTAAGATTGTACCCAACCGTTTTTAGTGAATGAGAAACCAGCAAGGCGCTCACCAAAATATTCGACCATGTCAGTTCTTTCAAATTCACCATGTACAAGTACATCAAGCCCAATTTCTTCTTGGTAACGAATCCATTTTTCTGTCTCTTTTTCAATAAATTGTTCATATTGTTCATTTGAAATAACACCGTTACGCCATTCTTTTCGCGTTTGACGAACTTCAGTTGTTTGCGGGAAGCTACCAATAGTCGTTGTTGGTAATAGCGGTAACTCCAGGGCAACTTGTTGTAATTCGTATCGTTTTGCAAATGGAAGAGGACGTGAAAAATCTTCTTCTTTTAGTGCTGTTCGTGCTGCTTTGACATCTTCTCGGTTACGTGCAGCAGATGAACGAATTGTATGATGTACGTTTCGATATGTTTCCAGCTCATTACTAATGCTTTCTGTACCTTGAGTGAGAGCGGAATGAATAAGAACTAACTCTTCTAATTTTTGATTTGCAAATGCTAACGCATCAAACAGCTCAGTCGATAAGTGAGTTTCTTCTGTTTTATCGATTGGTGTATGCAATAAGCTACAAGAAGGCTGAACGATAATATCTTTCGTTTGGACTTGTTTTTGTAACGTTGTAAATAACTCAAGAACTTCATCAAGGTCAGCTCTCCAAATGTTACGGCCGTCTATACAACCGACAGCTAAAGTTTTATCAGCTGGGAACCCATATTTTGAAATAGCATTTAAATTGCCTTCTTTACCATGAATGAAATCTAATCCAATACCGGATACCGGGAATGTAATAATTTCTTCATAGTTTTCTTCTACGCTATCAAAATATGTTTGTAAAAGAAGAGTCGCATTTGGAACTTCTTTACGAATAGCTTCATAAATTTCTTTTGCTTGTTGAACTTCTTCTTTCGTTAAAGAAGCGAAAATCGGTTCATCAACTTGAATGGCTTGTGCCCCAGCTGCATGTAGTTCTGAAAGCAGTTGTACGTAAGGTACAACTAACTGTTTTAAAATGGTAGAAAATTGTTCTTGTGTATAGCCTTTAGCTAATTTTAAGAAAGTATATGGTCCTAAAATAACAGGCTTTCCATCTACTCCTAATTCTTGTTTTGCCTCTTCGTATAAGCGAAGTGGACGATTATCTTTTAAAGAGATTTGTAATCCCTCTTCATATTCAGGAACGATATAGTGATAGTTTGTGTTAAACCATTTTGTCATTTCGGAAGCTACGTGATCTTTAGAGCCACGCGCCATTGCGAAATATACATCAAGGTAAGATGTAAACTCAGAAAAACGTGATGGAATAAATCCTAGCATATAGGCAGTATCCAAAACGTGATCATAATATGTAAAGTCGCCAATTGGAATGAGTTCAATCCCTTTTTCTTGCTGTACTTTTACGTGTTGAAGGCGAATTTCTTTCATTGTTGTTAAAAATTGTTCTTCATCGATTTTATTGGACCAAAATGCTTCCAATGTTTTTTTCCACTCTCGTTGTAGTCCGATACGTGGATAACCTAAGTTACTTGTTTGAATTGCCATTTTAAATTCCTCCCTAATTGAAAGTAAGCATTTCCGTTTACTAGGAAATACCTATAACAAAAAGTACAAAGACATAGAAAATAAGCCTTCCTTTTTGTTTTAACACCTCATCATCATCCGTGAATCTATCAGTGTTGTTAAAACAGGCAGGTCTCCTGACTTATGCTTCATATAATTTCTTTCACCTTCCCGTTTTCACAGTGGTACTAAAAAGAAATCTCAGCATTTACAGTGGCGGGACCGTGTTGGAGTTTCACCAAGCTTCCCTTTTAAACACGAAACGAAACTTTCGTGTACCTATTTTCCTTTTGAAAGGAACTTAACAAGCGATATGATATTGAAACAAATTCTAACACAATTTTTGGAATTTTGTCTACTGTTTTGAAATAAGAAAATTCTAAAGTTTTTATTTCTTATTATTCTGAATTTTTATTCTGAATTAATTAATAATAGTACTGTATAAAAAGAGAAATTGAGCTATGAAAGAAGTAGGGATGTCTTCTTTCATAGCTCAATTTTCATCTATAGCAACTTCTGAAAGTCGGCCTGCTATAGCATCTTTAAGGAGGGTGTTTAACCATTGTAATTCAACTGTAATATGCTCAATTACACTTTGCAAAATATATAGTTGTGCACGTGGAACCTTTCCTTTATTACAATCATATATCGTTTGCATAGTATGTAAATATTGAAGAGTATCGTTTTTCTTTTTTTCTAAAATAGGAACTAATTCGTGATCATTGCTAAAGTGAGCGAAAGATAATGCTGAATAAATAGGTTTATATATTTGGTTTTTGGCTTCAAATTGTTTTAATAGTAAAGTATGGAATAGTTTTTTGCCTTCTTCTGTTATATGAAAAATCGTTTTGTCCGGTCGATTTGTGTCTCTAATTACATTTGTAATATGAATTGCACCTTGCTTTTCTAATTGCTCGAAGGCGTAATAAAGTGATCCTTTAGCATATTTAATGTAACAATCCATTTGTCGTTCTTTCATAATATGCTGCACTTCATATGGATGTTTATCTCCTTCGAGTAGCAAGCCGAGAATGACTAATTTCATGCTCATGCTGTCTCAACTCCTGTATACAAAAACTTTATCCCGCATTAACTGCCCGTAAAAACCAGATTGGTGAGGGCTAATAATCAGTGGGAGATGAACAACCCCCACTGATTAAAGTTTCACTTTATACATATTATAAACGGCATATCCTTTTTCATAAAGGAATATGCCGCTTCTTTTTTATATTAACTAACTTGCTTTTGTTTTTCTTTCTTTTTAGGGCCAGTAAAGAGGCGTTCATTTCCCATAAGTAAAATACAAATAATACTTAGTACAGCCGGGATGAGTGCCCAGAAGAATGTATTCGCAATAGATGTAGCGAGAGCTTCTTTAATACCCGCTAATATTTCAGCAGGAATTTTTGCGGTAGCGCCTGGTGATAATAAGAAACTTGTGTCTCCGCCTTTTGGAGCTAATTTTGCTAGTTCAGGGGGGAATACAGAGTTTAGTTTATCTGTAAAAATATGATTTTGAATTGTACCGAAAATCGTTACACCAAGAGTCATACCGAGTGATCGGAAGAATGAGTTTGTTGATGTCGCCGAACCACGGTCTCGCATTTCCAACTTGTGAATAGAAGACATACTTAATACTGAGAATGAGAAACCGACACCAAGCCCAGCGAGAATCATAAATAGTGTTACGAGTAAACGAGGTGTGTCCATTGTTAAAGTACTTAATAAATAAATACCAAGAACGAAGAAGACACCAGATACCATCATAATGTTACGATAGCTTGTTCGAGACGCTAATTGTCCTCCTGTTTGACTTCCAATTACAGAACCAACCATCATTGGTGTTAAAATTAATCCAGCATTAGAGGCGGAACCTCCAAGAACGCCTTGAATGAAGATTGGAATATAAACTGTACAGATAATAAAAGCGGCACCATAGAAAAAGGCAACTCCTTGACTAGCTGCGAATAAAGGTTTTTTAAATAGATGGAACGAAATAATAGGCTCGGTTGCTTTTCGTTCTACAAAGAAGAAAATAATAAGCGTAATAACTACTGTTGTAAATAAGCCAATAATTACAGTAGAATTCCAGGCATATTCTTTACCACCAAGTTCTAATGCGAACATTAAGCAAACGATACTTATGACAAGTGTAATAGCACCAGCCCAATCAATTTTTTGTTTTCTAAATTCTAGAGACTCACTGTAGTATTTAGTAATGAAGAAAAAGGAGATAAGTCCTAATGGAATATTAATATAGAAGACCCAATGCCAACTTATATAGTCTGTAATATAAGCACCTAATAAAGGACCGAATACACTAGATGTCCCGAAAACAGCACCGAATAGTCCTGTCATCTTTCCGCGTTTTTCTGGTGGGAAGATATCGTACATAATTGTGAAGGCGATAGGCATAAGGGCACCACCACCGATACCTTGAATAGCTCTATAAATACTTAATTGCTCAATACTTGAAGCTGTTCCGCAGAGCGCAGAACCGAATAAGAAAAGAATGAGGCCACCAATATAAAAACGTTTCCGTCCGTACATATCAGAAAGTTTCCCGAAGATAGGCATCCCTGCCATTGTTGCTACCATATAAGCTGATGTGACCCAAACAAACTTATCAAATCCTCCTAGGTCTCCAACGATTGTTGCCATTGCGGTTGCAACGATTGTATTATCCATTGCGGCCATTAATATACCAAGCAGTAAACCAGCAACAACAAATTTTGTCTTGTTGGCGTCTTTTTTTAATGGTTGAGTTTCCAAATATAACCCTCCTTTAGAAATAAGTAAACTATATTAAGTTTTGAGTGCAGTGGATAAAAAATTTTAATGTATAGTTGATTTTAATTTCTTTTCCATAAGTGCACTGATATGCCATAAAGAATATTATAGTCAAATTTGACTATAAGGCAAACTTTTTCTTCCGTCAAAATATTCTTTCGTATGAGTAGAGAACGAGTGAGCCATACTGAATATTGCTATAAAGGAAATGAAGTAAATTGTAAAAAAATTTCATAAAGAACACCTTCTGTTAATAGATGAAAAATGGTTTTTTCTTCATATTGTCGAATAGGATAAAAGGAAGAGAAATATTAAACATTGCTTGTAGCAAGCTTTAGTAATTTGGGGAATTCATTGTGTGTATGTTACATCTGAAATGAGGTGAATATATATTATGAAAATATGGGGACGAATTTCGGATACAGGAAAGTATTCAATACCGCTACAACCAGTATTGTGGATTGACGGATCGAAAAAGGAAAACGAATTTCCTCAAGTAGCCGTTACATTACAAATTGGTAGTATGTATACAGAACAGTTTTCGTATGAATTGACCTACGATGTAAACGACATACTTATTATGCGAGTTGAAGTGGAAAATAAAGGAGTAGAAATGATTTCGAGAGTTGTTGTAAGTCATATGATTCGAGATTACTTTGCTTATATTCCTAATTCTTTAAAAGTTGATAAGGGGATAAGTGAGTTTTTATTCCAGCTTGTTAGATGGCGAATTGATGATTTGTTACCGAATGAGAAGGTGGAACTACGTTGTAAAATAAAAGCTAATAAAGATAAAGCTCTTAAACAAACATTCTTTCAGGCTACATATACATTTCAAGATAAAGAGATATCATATGGCCCACTGCAAACAAATGAAGTTGTTGTGCGTCAATGATAAAAAGGAACCTGTACAAAAGGTTCCTTTTTTAGTGAAGGTTGTGTTTTTTGAGTATTTTTTTTTGCTCCATTCCTTTTTTTCCTACATAGTTATTTTTGTAGCCAAAGTATAGAATAAATAAAAATGAAACAACATTAACAATAGCGTCGATTTGATCGTTTGTAATAAAGTGTATGCCGAAAGAGGTAAATAATAATTTTAATGATAATAGAAAACCAGCTAGTAAACGCATAGCATCTGATAGATTCTCTTTTTGTAGCATATAGATTACTCCTTTCTATAAAAGTTATATTATATATATATGAAATAGAGTAGAAAAGGTATACAAGCTTAAGCAGAAATGTACATTGCATATGTACATTTTTTATTTTGTAGAAAAACATTATTGATATAGAAACATATATTGGTATAAAAGGGGGAAAAGTATGAAACATAAAGGGAAAATTAGTGGATTATTGCTTGGCAATACTGTGGCAGTTACAGAATGGATTGCACTTCAGGATGTAATTGCAAAACTGGATTCACGATCATTTTATACCGTCTTTATTATTTATATATTGCAAATGATACTAAGTTATTATTTTGGACATTGGTACGATAAAAGAGCGAACGAGCGTATGGGTATGGAAGTAGGAGGAATGGCAAGCAATGATTTTGTTGTTGATTTTTTTGGGAAAGTAGCTGCTTTATCTGAAAGAGATTCTCGTAATATTACAGTGTACATTCTTTCTGTAAAAGAATGGGAAGGATTAAAAGACACGTTGCAAGAAAAAAAGTTGGGAGTGTTAGTACAAAAATTAGAGAGTACCATTGTAAAGACAATTCGGAAGGGCGATGTTGTTACAAAGTGGGATGAAAATAAGTACGTTATTGTAGCAATTGATAATGGTCATGAAACATCAACAATAACAAAACGATTAATGAAAAATATTGAAAGTGAAATAGAAGGTGATTTACTCAGTGTCACTCTTTTATTTGGAGCAGCTAGCTATCCAGTAGAAGGAAAAACGTTTGAAGAACTGTTGAGAAAGTCGCAAAATCAATTGTACCAGTATAGAAATTTGCAAGAAAATGAGTGAAGCTTTGATTTGAAGATATATGATAGGAAGATGTTTTATTTGTAACATTTTTTTGACTTTTATTACAAAAAAACGCCACGTTTGTAATAAAAGTCTTTAAAAATATATGAAATAAGCATATAATTATGATGGTAGTGTCAATGCAATTTGCACAGTGTGTTTTATTTTAAAAGTGTAGAGGAAAGCAAGCTCTACACTTTTCCTTTTTAGGAAATGAAAAGAATATTTGTAAGTTGTTGCGAGATATCGATTGTACTGTGTAAAATGAACAAAGAGATTAATTGATAGAAAGCTGGAAAGGGAATGATAGACGTGAGAGCGGAGCGATCACCTTTTATCAGGTGAACTATTATAGTCTTATTAAGACTGAGGTGAAATTCCGTGGACATTAAAGTAATACATAGTGTGAACAGGCCTTAAAAAACACGAAGTAGTATACTTAAAGATGGATATGGAATTGCTAAATAATTCAAAAAGAATACTGTAATATCAAGTAATAATTTGTACAAACAATATTAATGATCTTCGTAAAAAAGATGCGAGTGTATAGAACAATTACATATTTTATAACTTTTGTATATTACACGATGGTCGTTTATAAGTAGGAGGAAGAGATGTTGAAATATAGTAAATTAGCAATTGTAACTGCATTATCAATGATTTTATTAGCCGGTTGTTTCGGTCCGAAACCAGAAGAAGAATTATATGTAGCGTTTGAAAACGCTGCTAAACAAGAAAAAACAATGTTTGAAGATGCAAAAAAACTTGAGACTTTAGAGAAAGAAGGACAAGAATTATATAACCAGATTGTTCAAGAAGGAAAAGATAATAATCAAACTGTTAAAGAAAAACTGAATCAAGCAGTGAAAAATACAACTGAACGAGAAAAAGTGCTTGCAAAAGAAAAAGAAGTTTTAAATAAAGCGCAAGAAGAAGTGAAGTCAGCTGAGAAGTATGTGAAGAAAATTGAAGATAAGAAATTGAAAGATCAAGCTGATAAAGTGAAAAGCACGTATGAGAAACGACACGATTCATTTAATAAAATGTATGACAGCTATGACAAATCTTTAAAACAAGAAAAAGAGTTATATACAATGTTACAAGATAAAGGTACTAAATTAAAAGATATTAGTGAAAAAGTAAAAGTAGTAAATCAATCTTATAAGGATATTGAGTCAGAAAAAGATAAATTTAATGAATTCACAAAGTCTTATAATACAGAAAAAGTAGCTTTTTATAAACAAGCAAATATTAAAATTAAAGAAGAGAAAAAATAAAACAGTTTGGCCTACACTTGGCCAAACTGTTTTATTTTTTTGTATAAGTACGACTATACCATGGAACAGGTTCACTTAATTTTTTTTCTTGTTTTAATGCTTCAGGACCAATATAATCTTGAATTGTTTTTTTTGCCACTGTTAAAGATAAGGTTGTTTTCGGATTTCGATAGGAGGATTCAAGATGACCAAGATGCGGTAGAATTCGAAAATCTTCTTTCGTAGGAGGGATGTGGAAAAAATAATCGCCTAAACGTATAAGGACATCAGATTGTTGTTGGCTAAAACGTGGGTTTCTAGAAAAATGTAATCCTTCTTTAATTGCTTTTTTTTCAGCAATCAAACGTTCTAAAGCTGTCTTTTTTAACCAGTATAAATATTTAGGATTAGTAGCTGCTTTAGCATGACGATTCACAACGAAAATAGATTGAGCTAGTCGATTAATAGAATGTTGGTTTTGTAATTGAGATTGTGGTTGTGAAGGTTTCATATTGAATCTCCTTTCAATTTTTCATTATTATACCATAAATAAAATAGGTATTTATTATACGCAAAAAGTGATTGTATATATTTTCAATATTAAAGCAATATTGTTACAAAAAACAACTATTTTGTATAATAGTAATAGAATATGTTTTTGAAATTTGATAATGAAAGAGTGAGAAGTTTGAAAGAAATATTAAAACAACAGTATGCCATTATAGATATTGGATCTAATACAATGCGTTTAGTTATTTATGAAAAGCAAAATGGAGGTTTTTATAAAGAGATTGAAAATACGAAAGTTGTTGCTAGGTTAAGGAATTACTTAATTGATGGTGTGTTGAATGAAGAGGGAATAGAAGTATTATTACAGACATTATTTCAATTTCAAGAAAGTACAAGATTCCATCAGTTGCATCATGTACTTTGTGTTGCAACAGCAACAATTAGACAGTCGGAGAATCAAGAGGAAATTAAAAAGCTTGTTGAAGGACAAACGGACTTTACTCTTAGAGTATTATCAGAGTATGAGGAAGCGCGTTACGGATACTTGGCGGTTATGAATTCTACATCGTTTTCAGAAGGAATAACGGTAGATATCGGCGGGGGAAGTACAGAAGTTACATACTTTAGAAATAGAGAGATTTTAGAGTACCATAGTTTTCCATTTGGGGCACTTTCTTTAAAGCAACAATTTATTAAAGGGGATATTCCTACTAAAGATGAGTTAGAGGGAATGCAACAGTATTTAGAGTTTCAATTTCGAACGTTACCATGGTTAATCAATAAGAAATTGCCTCTTATTGCAATTGGTGGTAGTGCTAGGAACTTAGTGAAAATCCATCAAAATTTAATATGCTATCCTATAGCAGGATTACATTTATACAAGATGAAAGAAGAAGATATTGAAAGTGTAAAAGATGAATTGGAAAAATTGTCGTACATAGAACTTCAGAAATTGGAAGGATTGGCAAAAGATCGAGCAGATACGATTATTCCAGCGGTTGAAGTATTTCATACACTTGTTAATGTTATAGAGGCACCGGCATTTGTATTAAGTAGAAAAGGGTTAAGAGAAGGTGTTTTCTATGAAGAGTTGACAAAAGATTTGGGGATTTCATATTATCCGAACGTAGTTGAAGAAAGTCTGCATTTACTATCACATGAATACGAAATGGACATGGAATTTGTTATTCAGCTTATTAAACATGGAAGACTAATTTGCAAACAACTTGAGGAAATAGGGCTTATTTCTATGTCAGTAAAAGACTGGGAAGTGTTCCATCAAGCAGCGAAAGTATTTAATATAGGCAAATATATAGACGAAGAAGCAAGTCGTTTACATACGTTTTATTTATTAGCGAATAAGACAATTGATGGCATGATGCATAAAGATCGAGTAAGGCTAGCGCTTATTGCATCGTATAAATCAAAAATGTTATTTAAACAACATTTATCTCCATTTGAAGGTTGGTTTGATAAAAGCGAACAAAAAAAAATCCGCCTGTTAGGAGCTGTTTTACAATTTTCAGCTACTTTAAATGTAAGGCAACGATCGCTTATTGATACCATATCTATAACAGAAAACGAAGAAGGATTAACATTTAAAGCTTTATGTGAAAAATCGGCATTAGCGGAAAAAGTGCAGGCTGAAAAACAAAAAAAACAGTTAGAAAGAGTATTAAAAACGAATATTAACTTGTTATTTGAACTAAAACATTAGGTTGTACGGATGTCTTTACAAAAAATTTACACTTTATAATATTGTAATTTGCTAAAATAAAAGTAACTAAATTATAGTGAAAAAGTTTCAAGGGGAAGTGTGAAGAGAATGGAATTATTGAAGGGGAATGCAGTAAATTTAAATGATACAGCTTATTACAATAATCGAGAGTTAAGTTGGTTAGCATTTAATGAACGTGTCTTACAAGAAGCGCAAGATGCAAATAATCCACTTTTGGAAAGATTGAAATTTATTAGTATTTTTAGTTCGAATTTAGATGAATTTTTTATGGTACGTGTAGCGGGATTAAAGGATCAAGTGAGTGCTGGATTTAATCAGCCAGAAAATAAAGCTGGCTTAACACCAAAAAAGCAATTAAATAAAATTGCGATAAAAGCCCATGCACTAATGACAGTACAATATGATACATTTAAAAATTATGTATTACCAGCGCTTGAGTTAGAGGGAATTGAACGTTTAACATTCAATGATTTGACGAAAGAGCAGCGAGAATTTATAGAAGAGTATTTTGATGAGCAAATTTTTCCAGTGTTAACTCCTGTAGCTATTGATGCATATCGCCCATTTCCAATGTTATTAAACAAAAGTTTGAATTTGGCTACTCTTTTATATGATGAGAAGCAAGCGGAAGAAGAAAACAGGACGAGGTTAGGAATTGTGCAAGTTCCTTCATTACTTGAGCGCTTCATAATTTTACCGAGCGAAGGGCAAAAGCATAAATTTATTTTATTAGAAGACGTAATTAGTAGCTTTACTCATAAATTATTTACGGGATATACAGTATCATCTGTTACTCGTTTCCGTATTACACGCAATGCAGATTTAACGATTCATGAAGAAGGTGCGAGAGATTTATTAAAGGTAATTGAAAAAGAATTAAAAAAGCGTAAGTGGGGGGCTGCTGTTCGTTTAGAAGTTGGGAAAGAACACATTGATGAAAGAGTACTAGCGTTATTATATGAGGTTCTGGAAGTAAAAGATGAAGATGTATATATAATGGATGGTCCATTAGATTTAACATGTTTGTTTTCTTTATATAAAAAACTAGCTCCTTTATATGAACATCTTGTATATCCGGCTCTTATTCCGCAACCACCTCAAGATTTAGGTGATGAAGAAGATGTATTTGAAAAAGCAATTGAGCATGATATTTTATTACATCATCCTTTTGAATCATTTCAGCCGGTAGTTGATTTTGTCCGTGATGCGGCGGACGATCCGAATGTACTTGCGATTAAACAAACGTTATATCGTGTAAGTGGTGATTCACCGATTATTCAGGCGTTAAAGATAGCGGCTGAAAAGGGAAAACAAGTGACAGTATTAGTTGAATTAAAGGCAAGATTTGATGAAGAAAACAATGTTCATTGGGCTAAAGAATTGGAACAGGCAGGCTGTCATGTTATTTACGGTGTAAGTCACTTGAAAACACATAGTAAAATTACATTAGTTGTAAGAAGAAAAAACGGAAAAATCGAAAGGTTCGTACATCTCGGAACTGGAAACTATAATGATGCAACAGCGAAGTTATATACTGATTTTGGATATATTACATCAAGAAAAGACTTTGGGGTTGATGCAACCAATTTCTTTAATTATTTAAGTGGTTATACAACAAAGCCACATTTTCATCATTTATCGGTTGCTCCATTTGATATAAGAGAGCAATTTATAGATTTAATAGATGAAGAAATCCGTTATCATAGGCAATATGGAAATGGATATATTATCGCTAAGATGAATTCATTAACAGATAAACCATTAATTAAAAAAATGTACGAAGCATCACAAGCTGGAGTAAAGGTAGAGCTCATTGTTCGAGGGACATGTTGTTTAAGACCTGGCATTCCAAATGTAAGTGAAAATATTCGTGTAGTTAGTGTTGTTGGAAGATACTTAGAGCATAGCCGTATTTATTATTTCCATCATAATGGGGAGGAGAAAATATATTTATCTTCAGCTGATTTGATGACGCGAAATATGGAGAAGCGAGTGGAAATATCTTTCCCGATATTAGATATTGAAATGAAGGCACGAATTAAGGCGATTTTACAGCTTACATTAGCTGATAATGTGAAAACACGTGAACAAAATAAAGATGGTGATTACTATTATGTTATTAATAGTAGTACAGAAGAAATTGATAGCCAAGTGAAGTTGTTTAAGATGGCATATCAAAATACAGACGCTGAATAATGAAAAAAGTAAAAACCTCTTATGTCAATAAGAGGTTTTTACTTTTTTCTACTCATATGCTCCAAAAATGGAAGGATGAGTAGAAACAATAGTTTTATTATAAGCGTGTAATGAGATGGCTCGTTGAGAGAATAATATTTGAAAGAATCGTTATTTTAACTTAGTAATAGTATGGTTGCTGACATGGTCCACCGTAACAAGGATAAGGTGCTGGCGGCGGGAAAGGTGGTGGATAAGGTGGATAAAATGGTCGAGGGCCGAAAGCTAATGCTCCGCCGAGCAATCCACCAGCAATTCCAGCTAGAAAGGGAACGCCAAAAAACGGGAAGAAGCGTGAGTCGCCTACTGGACCAATAGGTGCTGAACGGACTGGAATTGGTTGATAATATGGATACATGAACATACCTCCTTTATTGGACTCACTTTTATCATATGGTAAACAAAACGTGGATGAGCGCGTACAAGAAAGGATATGTAAGAAAATAGGCGAATTATTACGAATGTTGGAGTGTGAAAATTGTGATTTCAGGTTTTGACATAAAACGAAATGGGACACGTGTTCTTCCCAGGCCTCGATTGACATAGAGAGTTAAATCCTGAATTGTATAGAAGCCTTCAATATAGTCTTTGGCGAGTGAAGGTGTAATAATAGCTCCTAAAAAAGGAATTTGTACTTGTCCGCCGTGACTATGACCAGAAAGTTGCAAGTTGATTGGATATCTAGAAACTTTGGGCGCGATATCTGGTTCGTGAACAAGAACAATGTTATAAGTACTTTGCCGTGCATGCTCTAATGTTTTCTCTATTTTTGGTTTGCCTAATAGTATATCATCGAGACCGAAAATAGAAATTTCACTATTATCCATTAAGCGAATTCTTTTTTCACTATTGAGCAATAGCTCAAATCCTGATTCACGCATGATGTGCTCATAGTATTCAGTTCCATATCCACCGTGATCATGGTTACCATAAATAGCGAATTTACCAAAGGGGGCTTGTATATTTTTTAAAATGGATGCAACGAAAGGAGTGTCAGTATACGTTTGATAATTATCAATGAGATCTCCGGTAAAAAGGACAATATCTGGATTTACAGCATTAATTTTAGAAACAACTTTAGATAAATGTTGAAGCGAGAAATAGTATCCGAGATGTAAATCGCTGAATTGAAGAATTTTCATACCATGAAAACTTTTTGGGATGAGTTGTGATTTTAATGTGTGCTGTGTAAAAGAAATGAAATGGGGCTCTATATATTTAGCATAGTAGTATCCGATGCTACTGGTTATAAATGAATAGAGACAAGTGCGCATACCAATTTTCAAAAAATTTCTTCTTGTAATGTGCTTCATAAAAATATGAGTATACCTCAATGTTTTCATTCCATTTATAGGCTACTCAAATCTCCTTTCAGTTTATTTAAAATATACTTTACATAATAAAAAGTAGTATAGATTACGAAAAAAAATGAATAAAAAGAAAGTTCTTTACGCTAAAATATCAGAAAAGTTTAAAAATATAAAGATTTCTATTAAATAAAGTGATAAAATGAATGTGTATTCATTTTTTGGAGGGGATGTATGTGAAAGAAAAGGTAGTTATTATAACAGGTGGATCGAGTGGAATGGGAAAAGGAATGGCGACTCGTTTTGCAAAAGAAGGGGCACGAGTTGTTATTACAGGACGTACAAAGGAAAAACTAGAGGAAACAAAGTTGGAAATTGAACAATTTCCAGGGCAAGTATTACCTGTACAAATGGATGTAAGAAATACGGATGACATTCAGAAAATGATTGAACAGATTGATGAGAAGTTTGGTAGAATTGATGTTTTAATAAATAATGCAGCTGGAAACTTTATTTGTCCAGCAGAAGATTTATCTGTGAATGGCTGGAATTCAGTCATTAATATTGTATTAAACGGTACGTTTTACTGTAGTCATGCTGTCGGAAAATATTGGATTGAAAAAGGTATAAAAGGGAATATCATTAACATGGTAGCAACATATGCATGGGATGCTGGTCCAGGAGTTATTCATTCGGCTGCAGCGAAGGCAGGAGTATTAGCGATGACGAAGACGCTCGCTGTTGAGTGGGGACGTAAATATGGAATACGAGTTAACGCTATCGCGCCAGGACCAATTGAACGTACGGGCGGTGCTGATAAATTATGGATTTCAGAAGAAATGGCTAAACGTACGATACAAAGTGTTCCGCTTGGAAGGCTGGGTACGCCAGAAGAAATCGCTGGTCTAGCTTATTATTTATGTTCAGATGAAGCTGCGTACATAAATGGAACTTGCATGACAATGGATGGAGGACAACATTTACATCAATATCCATTTTAAAAGGGATAAAAAAATGAATATTTGATTCATTTTTTTATGGCTAAATGTGACGGAATTGTGACATATGAAAGAAAAGTGTTTACAAGAGGTCATATATACGTTATATTTAAGACCTCTTTTTTCTTCATAGTAGAATTGCTAATTCCCCTTAGCATTTTACCCCTCTAATCCCTTCAGGAAAACTGAAGGGATTTTTTATTATTTTTCCGTAAATATCATGTTATAATTTTTGAAAAGTAAAGGGAGGGAAGCACGTTGATAGATGCATTAGATGTAATGAGTAACTTGGATAAAGTCCTTCCTTATTATCAAGCTATTTTTAGTGCTGATGAGCATACTGTAATTGGATACGAAGTAGTAGGACGTATTCAAACAGAAGAGGGCATACAAAGTTTAGCTTCTTTCTTTCACGATGATTCGATTCCAAGTGAATTTCAACTGGAAGCGGATAATATTATAGTAGAAAAAGCTTTAAATCGTTATTTAGAAAGCGATCAAAAATTATTATTATTTATACATCGGAATGCTAATGTATTAATGAATGATGATGATGAAAGCCTGCTTCAACTTTTATTGAGGTATGAAGAACAAGGTTTAAATTTAAAACAAATTGTTTTAGAGATTACAGAGCATGAATGTAAAGAAGATATAGAGCAATTTAATCATTTGCTTATGTATTATCGTACATATGGTATTCAAATTTCGATTAATAAAGTCGGAACGGGCACAAGTAATTTAGAGCGTATTAGCGTGTTAGCACCTGATATTTTAAAAGTAGATTTAACGAACTTAAGGCAAACAGCACTTTTACAATCTTATCAAGATATTTTATATTCTTTATCATTACTTGCTAGAAGAATTGGTGCAACTTTGTTATATGAAGAAATAGATGCTTTTTATCAACTGCAATATGCTTGGAAGAACGGCGGAAGATATTATCAAGGTAATTATTTGAAAGAATGTTTACCTGATTTTATTGAAACGAATGTTTTGAAAGAGCGACTAGGTAATGAATGTCATCAGTTTATTCAGCATGAAAAGAAGAAGTTACAAAAAATTTATAATTTAACAGAGATGTTACGCGATCGCATTGGCGATGTTTTATCAAAACAAAAAAAGAATGAAGATATAAATGATTGGTTATTACAATTTAGTCAAAGTGTATCACAGTGTAGTTTTCGTATATTTATTTGTAATGAAGATGGTTTCCAACAATCAGGAAATGTTATGAAAAAAGATGGAGAATGGATTGTGATGCCGGATTATTATATGAAGAACTGGAGTTGGCGCCCGTATTTTCTCGAGAATATCATGAAAATGCGTTTTGAGAATAAGGCGAGGCTTTCAGATTTATATGCAGATATTGAAACGGGAGAAATGGTACGAACATTTTCTTTCCCGATTGATGATGACAACTTTTTATTTATAGATTTATCTTATGAATATTTATATGAAGAAGATGTTTTATTTTAATGCACGAAGAGATTCGTGCATTTTTTGTTTGTTTTTATCATAAATTGGTAATAGTGAAAATGGTGATGAAAATGCTGTCTATCGTTGTAAAGATTTTACGAACGAAATCTGTCCTTTCTTTGCATAATCATTGTTACAATGAATACTACAAAGACAAGTTCTTTTAAAAGGAAGGTGAAAAAATGAGGAAATATGGAATATGGCTTGTTCTATTTGTATGTGTTGCCTTTCTAGTTGGTTATAGTGTTACGACTGTTTTAGGAAAAGAGGAAGTGGAAGTCGATCGGAAAGAAGTATTTACAACGATACAAAAAGGCTATGAAACCCAGTTTTCAATTCGTGGGAAGCATTTGCCGATGAATAAGATGATAGAGACGTTATCACCGTATTTTACAGATAATTTCCTTCAAGTATTTACAGATGAAAATAGCAGAAGTGATAAACAAAGTGGTGAATATTTACTTCCGGCAAAAGAAGCACCGTTTTCTTTTAATTCAGAAACAAAAATGTCGTATGATGAAGAACATAAAAATTTATATGTATATGAGCGGACAAAAAGTGGACAGTATCAAATTGTAACATTGAAAAGGGATCAAGATAAATGGAAGCTAGCAGGATATCATGAAAGTCAGGAACTTTTAACTGAAATAAAAAGGTTGCAACAATTATAAAGTGAAACTTTTAATCAGTGGGAGGGATTACTCTTCCATCTAACTTCTTTGCTGTAGCTAAATTTGGGGTAGGAGTTTTACTACCTACAAATAGCGGGATAAGGATAGGAATAGGTATTTACCTATTCCTATTCTATATTGAGTAGTTGTTGTAACTTTTCAATTTGAAACCCTGCAACTACTTCACCATCAATTACGACTGTTGGAGTTGAATAAGAATCATAGTCGTATAAAAGACGATTGCGAGCAGCAGCGTCTTTTTTTACGTCAAATTCTTCATATGCAACGTTATTATGCTTCAAAAATTCTTTCACAATAACACAGGGCGGACAATCGGGTTGTGTATAAACCTCAATTTTTTTCATTGTTATTCCTCCTTTTTTCTGTTTTTTATTATATTCTTCCAGTATAAAAACCGCAATAAAGAAGGGGAAATATGTTCTTTCTGTTTTTTCCTTCGCATTTCGACAAATTTTTAGTTGAGTTTCTGGCCAATAACCTTTATCCTAGAGTGTGGAACATTTTTTCTGTTATGACGGATAGAATGAGTATAGCTGTAAAACCTATTGGTAGGAAGATCAGAGAAAGGAGAGATTTCATGTCTCTACTCCAAGGAATTTTAACTCGACTTGTTAGTCTACAAGAACAAGCTGAAAGCGGTGAAGTAGCACAACGCTATTTTGAAGTGAACGGTGAGCGCAAATGTAGCGTGAAATTTTTCGATAAAAGTGAAATGTATGAGTTAGAAGTGTATCAACAAGGTGAAAAACCTCAAGTGTATCAATTCGATAATATCGACATGGTTGCAATTGAGATTTACGATATCATTTCTTGATACATATAAAAAAGGTACTGCCATGTGGCAGTACCTTTTTTAGTTCTATTACTTTCTAGTGGAATGTATAGAAGTTTTTTATTTTTCCTACAATGGTATTAAAATGAAATTTTAATCCGTGCAAGTTTGCTTATCCATGTGGAAAATGAGTCCCGTCAACCGGGTGAATATGTGAAGCTAAACTTCTCACAATCGCTGGGTTCTGCAAATAGCGGGAGAAATATAACTAGGAGGTTATCGTATGGAACGTTTACCAGTTGTGATTTGTCCTAATTGTCAAAGTTCTGCTGAGATTATTCATGTATTAACGGCTCAATCTAATCAAAATGTAATTTATACGTGCCAAGTTTGTCACTTTGTAATTCGAAATATTGAAACGAATAAAGGATAGGAAGTTATAATTTTAGTTTTTGTCCCATACAATGAGAATACGAAAAGTCTGTCTAATTGAAAGGACGTGACTCTGTGGACGGTGCACATAAATTTTACAATGTTTCAGAGAGACATTTAAATTTTGATATGGTCTTTAACCGTATTTGTAGTTTCATTGAAAAGGATCCGCGAAATTTATATCGATTATCCATTGGGACAGACTCACAAGCGCATCAAAAGGATACGAGGTTTATTACAGCAATCCATATTCATCGTGTTGGAAAAGGTGCCTGGGGCTGTTTACACCATAGATCAGTAAAAGATAAGCCGGCAACCTTACGTGAGAAAATATATTTAGAAACGCAGTTTAGTCAAGAAATCGCATGTCTATTTACGCCTACTCATATACAAACAATATGGGAGTTATTGCATCCTTATGCTCAAGATGGGGCTGGATTCATAATGGAAATTCATTTAGACATTGGGAATGATGGTTTAACAAAAGAATTTATTTTAGATATGACAGAAAAAATTCGAGCGATGGGATTAACTGCAAAAATTAAGCCAGATGCTTATGCGGCGTTTAGCTATGCAAATCGATATACGAAATGATTTTTTTGTATGTATACGATTGCTACATATCTTTTAATAAAAACTGAATATTACATCTATTAAATAGGTTGAATTTTTTATATAATAAGAGTAACGATGCGAGTGTAAGGAGAGGGGTATATGCAAAGGGAAGTTGTTTTAACGAAGGAAGAAGAAAGTTTACTACTAGATATTTTATTTCAGCAAAATTACGCAAGTGAAATTTTAGCTGTGGAACTTACAGATATTGAGAATGGTTTGAAACAGACAGATGTGATGCAATATAAAAAAATCACAAGGTTATTTTACAGATTAAAAAATAAAGGGTATTAAGCGCTACCGGAATGGTAGTCTTTTTTTTGTGCTGTATGCTAAAATAGCTGTGTGATTGTATTTTTATTGAAATAAATTTAGGACAAAATAATAATATGAAAACGCTGTCATAAAATGTGAATAGAGTTGTGAACATAAGCAGGAAAAAGGGAAAATGGGGGATGTAATATGATTAGTATTCCGAAAGACGAATTTCAACAAATTCTTGTGAAGGATTTAATGATTTCATCGGAAAAAGTAGCTCATGTCCAAATTGGAAATAGTTTAGAACATGCTTTACTCGTTCTTGTGAAATCTGGATATTCGGCGATACCTGTCTTAGATCCAATGTATAAACTACATGGTTTGATTAGTACTGCCATGATATTAGATGGTATGTTAGGATTAGAACGTATTGAGTTTGAAAGACTCGATGATATGAAAGTAGAGCAGGTGATGAAAGAAGATATACCTGTTCTTAAATTAGACGATTCATTTGCAAAAGCTTTAGAAATGACAATTGATCATCCTTTTATTTGCGCTGTTAATGAAGAAGGCTATTTTGAGGGGATTTTAACACGTCGGGCTATTTTAAAATTGTTGAATAAGAAAGTAAGGCAACATAATCGATAACGTAAGAAAAGTGACTTCATAGAAACGAAGAAGTCACTTTTTTTTCGTGCATATCACTTGTGTATGTATTATATTTAAAAAGACATAAAACATAAGGAAAGTTTGCACTGGACAATTGTATTTTCTGAATGAAAGCATTCGGGTAAATTAAGGATGAAAAGCTTATTGAAATAAGGTGTATGGAAGCTAAGGAAAGAGGGAGAAAGTTGCAAATTGATGATTTTCAAATGATGGTTGTGTTAGCTCAGGAATCAAATATGAGAAAAGCGGCGGAACGTTTATTTGTTTCCCAACCTGCGCTGAGTCAACGATTACAATCTATGGAGAAACAATGGGGAATGAAGTTTTTTATTCGCTCACAAAAAGGATTGACAATTACACCTGAAGGGGAAAAAGTTGCAAATTATGCTAAAGAAATGTTGCAAAGGGAAGAAGATATAAAAAGTGAGCTAGCTGTTTTCAGAACGGAAACTCATGGAACGTTAAAAATAGCTGTTGCATCAGTTATTGGTCAATATTGGCTCCCTCCTGTTTTGAAAAAGTTTGTGCATAAATATCCTTCTGTCAAGATATCGCTGTTTACTGGATGGAGTAGTGAAGTGCAAAAGCAGTTTTATGAAGGAGACGTTCATGTTGCTATACTGAGGGGAACACAAGAATATAAAGGTCAGAAGCAACAATTATTTGAAGATGAACTGTATTTAGTTGATAAAGAAATAAAAGATATTTCGATGTTAAAAGAAACAAATAGGCCGTTCATTCAATTTAAAAGTGATTCGACTTATTATGGACAAATACAAAATTGGTGGTATGGTTTATTTTCTAATCCGCCTAAGCGAACGATTGTAGTTGACCAAATTGAAACATGTAAACAACTTGTTTTAAATGGTATAGGTTATGCCCTTTTACCTTCTACTGTTTTAAAGGAAGTACAGGAAAATATGTATAAAACACCTGTTCAACTGACGAGAGAAACATGGTTGTTAACAAGTGACTCGGCAAGGCAGTTGAAGCAAGTACAAGCATTTTTAGAAATTATAGAAGAAATTCAAAGGGAAAAATAAGATTATTATCTTGCTACTCGCTCTTTCGTTTGGTAGAGTAACATTATAAATGGATTTAGGAGGCAACAAGAATGAAAATGATGGACGCTAACGAAATTATTTCGTTTATTCAAAAAAGTGAAAAGAAAACTCCTGTAAAGGTATACATAAAAGGGGATTTAAAAGAAGTAACATTCCCTGAAACAGTACAAGCATTTGTGAATAAAAAGTCAGGTGTATTATTCGGAGAATGGTCTGAAATTAAGACAATTCTTGATGAGAATAATAAGCACATCGTTGACTACGTTGTAGAAAACGATCGTCGTAATTCTGCAATCCCGATGCTTGATTTAAAAGGTATTAAAGCTCGCATCGAGCCAGGTGCTATTATTCGTGACCATGTTGAAATTGGTGACAACGCTGTAATTATGATGAATGCAACAATTAACATTGGTGCTGTAATTGGTGAAGGTTCTATGATCGACATGAACGCAGTACTTGGTGGACGTGCAACAGTCGGTAAAAACTGTCACGTAGGTGCAGGTGCTGTACTTGCAGGTGTTATTGAGCCACCTTCTGCAAAACCAGTTATCGTTGAAGATGATGTAGTAATCGGTGCAAACGTGGTTGTTTTAGAGGGTGTTACAGTAGGGAAAGGTGCAGTCGTAGCAGCAGGAGCTGTTGTAACAGAAGATGTGCCTCCATACACAGTTGTTGCAGGTACTCCAGCACGTGTAATTAAAGAAATTGATGAGAAGACAAAAGCAAAAACAGAAATTAAACAAGAGCTTCGTCAATTAAACCCAGAGAAATAAAAAGTAAAAAAAGCGTAAGAGCGTAAATGGGCTCTTACGCTTTTTATAGATAGAGGTGCAAAAATGACAGTAAGCAAATTTATCCAAATTCGTAGAGATTTACATAGAATTCCAGAAATCGGATTTAAGGAATGGAAAACACAACAGTATATTTTAGATTATATAGGAACACTTTCTCATGAATTTGTGGAAGTGAAGACATGGAAAACGGGTGTAATCGTTAAAGTAAATGGAAAAAATCCCGAAAAAATAATAGGTTATCGTGCAGATATAGACGGTTTACCAATTACAGAGGAAACTGGATACGAGTTTGCTTCTATTCATGAAGGAATGATGCATGCATGTGGCCATGATGTACATACAACAATCGGTTTAGGCCTTCTAACGAAAGCTGTGAGCGAAAGAATAGATGATGACCTTGTATTTCTATTCCAGCCAGCAGAAGAAGGACCAGGCGGTGCTCTTCCTATGTTAGAAAGTGAAGAGTTAAAAGAATGGAAACCAAATATAATTCTTGGTCTTCATATTGCACCAGAATACGCTGTGGGGACAATTGCAACGAAAGAAGGACTGTTATTTGCCAATACTTCAGAATTATATATTGATTTAAAAGGGAAAGGTGGCCATGCTGCCTATCCGCATACTGCAAATGACATGATTGTTGCAGCGAGTCACCTTGTTACACAGCTTCAATCCGTTATTAGTCGCAATGTAAATCCTCTTGATAGTGCAGTAATTACAATCGGGAAAATTACAGGTGGTACGGTTCAAAATATTATTGCAGAAAAATCTCGTTTAGAAGGAACGATTCGAACATTATCAGTGGAATCAATGAAGCGTGTGAAAAGCAGAATTGAGTCAATTGTTGCAGGTATCGAAGCTTCTTTCCAGTGTGAGGCGATTATAGATTACGGAGCAATGTATCATCAAGTATATAACCATGAAGAGTTAACGAGAGAGTTTATGGAATTTGTACATAAACAAACTGATATGAATGTTATTACATGTACTGAGGCAATGACGGGTGAAGATTTTGGTTATATGCTTCGAGAAATCCCTGGATTTATGTTTTGGCTTGGAGTAAATTCAGAATATGGTTTACATCATGCAAAATTAAAACCAGACGAAGAAGTGATTGAAAAGGCAATCACATTTTTAAGCCAATATGTAAAGTGGAAAGGGAATAGAAAATAAAACTTCCGCTCTCTTGAAGGTTCCAAAAAACTTTTTGTTCTGAGGTGTAAGTAACGCTCGTATAGATTGATTTTAGACATTTACATACAAATGGAAGAATTAAAGTTAATTGTACTGTTTTAATAATGAGCAGGGGGTTTAGCCACTGCTCATTATTAATTATTTGACTAACTTATATATGTTTACTTTTAGTATGAAAAGTGTGTAAAATCAATGTGAAACATAGAAAAAAGGGTGGGGAATTACGTGCAAATTAGCAGTGCGATTTTATGTTTCGTCTTATATGCGTATGTTATTATTGCGGCGGTTTATTTTGGGATAAGTTTTTATGCCTATCGTCTAGTAGATAATAATGAATATGACGAAACATACAAATGGGTGAAGAGATATTTATCACCTGTACTAGAAATTATGAATGGGTTTGTGCTCTTTTTATTTATTGGATTAATTGCTTTCTCAACGAGTTTAGTAGGGAATAAAACTACGTTATTTGTATTGGGTATCATTATTTTTATGTTGTTAGGAATAAGGATTGGTAATACGGTCTTTTGGAATGAAAGAAAAGTAGATGGTTGGACGGGAATGTTAATTCCGTGCATGTTAGCTGCAATCGTGACAAATATAGAGCATGAATATTATCAATTACATTTTTGGCTTATTATCGTTTTAACAATTCTTTCTGTTTTGTATATAAGCACAGTAGTACTAACATATATTGCACATGAAAAAGGAGATGTTAAAGGCACTCGTTTCTTTAGAGGACGGGCATTATTTTGGAGTGTGCCGACGATGGCAGTTATCGCGCTTATTGCGATATTAGTAAATGGATATCAATTTTCTAATTGGCAACTATTTTTAGAAAATTGGTGGATCTTTATCTTTTCGTTTATTGCTTTTTTAGGTGCAACGCATTATTTATTCCATCAACATCATTACATATGGGCGTTGTTATTTGCATTCACACAGCTTCTATTTGCCTTTTTTGGTCAAGAAACATTATTATTCGTTTTTGAAACATTTAGTTCTTTTGGAAATATATTTGTATTTGCTATGCTACTTGTTGGTATCGCTTTTTACTTGCAACAATATTTTTATATACAAAAACAAAAATAAGAGCTAATCATAGTTTTTGTGACGCATATAAAGTGTGTTACACTGAAAATAAATAGTACTTGAAGTTATTGGAGGAATTCTTGTGGGTGAGAAAGAAAAAGAATTTGCTGTCATTGGACTTGGTCGCTTTGGTGGAAGTATTTGCCGAGAACTAGCTCAATTAGGTATGGAAGTAATGGCAATCGATTCAGATGAGGATAAAATTAATGAATTTGCAAATATAGCTTCGCATGCTGTAATTGCAGATTCAACAGATGAGATGGTATTAAAAAGCCTTGGTATTCGAAATTTTGATCACGTAGTCGTTGCTATTGGAGATAATTTAAATTCAAGTATTTTAACGACTTTGATTTTGAAAGAGTTGGGTGTAAAAAATATTACTGTAAAAGCTCAAAATGATTATCATGAAAAAGTGTTAAGTAAAATAGGTGCAGATCATATTGTGCATCCAGAACGTGATATGGGAAAAAGGATTGCTAATAATATTGCATCAAGCAATGTGCTAGACTACCTTGAGCTTTCAGATGAGCATAGTATTGTAGAGATTATTGCGAATAAAAAAATTGATGGGCACTCTTTAATTGAATTAGATATTCGTGCGAAGTTTGGATTGAATATTGTAGCAATTAAACGAGGCAAAGAAGTTATTGTATCCCCTCGAGCTACGGAGAATATTCAAGCAGGAGATATATTAATTGTCATTGGTCATGACGATGAAGTGGATCGATTTAAACACTTTTTAAGATAAGAGAAAAGGACAATGCCTTCATGGCATTGTCCTTTTTCTTATATTTCCATAATGATTGGTAAAATCATTGGACGACGTTTCGTTTTCTCATATAGGAATGGGGCTAATGTGTCTGTAATTTCATTTTTAATTTCAGACCATTGTGTTGTTTTACGCTCCATTACTTTTTCTAAATGAGTTGTAATTAATGTTTGTGCATCATTGATTAAATCGCTGCTTTCACGCATGTAAACGAAACCGCGTGAGATGATATCAGGTCCTGCTGCAACTTTAAATTCTTTCATATCAATGCTTACAACTACAATTACAAGTCCTTCTTCAGAAAGGATACGACGATCGCGTAATACGATATTGCCAATATCTCCAATACCGTTTCCATCAATGTAGACCGAACCAGATGGGATTTTTCCAGCTACGCTAGCTTCATCCGAACGTAAAGCAAGAACATCGCCATTATCCATAATGAAGCAATTTTCTTCAGGGATGCCACAATCATTTGCTATGTTCATGTGCATACGCTGCATACGATATTCACCATGAATTGGCATGAAGTACTTCGGTTTAATTAGACGTAACATTAACTTTTGTTCTTCTTGTCCACCGTGTCCACTTGTATGGATATTTGAAAGTTTCCCGTGAATTACATCAGCGCCAGCGCGGTACAACATGTTAATTGTACGACTTACGCTAATTGTATTTCCTGGAATTGGTGAAGAAGAGAAAACAACTGTATCTCCAGGAATAATTTGAATTTGGCGGTGTGTACCATTTGCAATACGTGAAAGTGCTGCCATCGGTTCACCTTGACTACCTGTACATAAAATAACAACTTTATTAGCTGGTAAGCGGTTTAGTTGAGATGCATCTATGAATGTATCTTTCGGGCAACGAATATAACCAAGGTTTTGTCCAATTTCAATCGCTGCTTCCATACTTCGACCAAACACAGCTACTTTACGGTTGTTTTCAACAGCAGCTTCAACAACTTGTTGTAAGCGGTGGATATTTGATGCAAAGGTTGCGAATATAATCCGTCCTTCTACTTTACGGAAAATGTCTTGAATGCTATCACCAACGCGACGCTCAGACATAGTAAAGTTTGGAACTTCACTGTTCGTACTATCAGATAATAGACATAGTACGCCATCTTTACCGATTTCAGCCATTTTTGTTAAATCAGCTGGTTCACCAACTGGTGTGAAGTCAAATTTGAAGTCACCTGTATGAACAACTTGACCTTGAGGTGTTTTCACAACAACGCCGTACGAATCTGGAATACTGTGAGTTGTACGGAAGAAGGATACAGACGTTTTTTTGAATTTAATAACGTCATCTTCTTGAATCTCGTAAAGTTTTGCTTTACGAAGTAAGCCGTGTTCTTCTAATTTGTTTTTGATGAGTGCAATTGCTAATTTTCCGCCGTAAATCGGAATGTTCACTTGACGTAATAGGTAAGGGATTCCGCCGATATGATCTTCGTGACCATGTGTAATGAATAACCCTTTAATTTTATCTTCGTTTCGCACAAAATAAGTGTAGTCTGGTATTACATAATCGATCCCGAGAAGTTCGTCCTCTGGAAATTTAATTCCAGCATCAATTATAATAATTTCATCTTGAAATTGAACAGCGTATGTATTTTTACCGATTTCACCAAGCCCACCGAGAGCAAATACAGCAACTTGGTCGTTTTTTAGAAATTTCATATCGCTATACGATTTCCGCTAATGTTAAATCAGCGTTTTCTTTTTCATATTCAAGATGAGCGCCAGTAACAGACTGAACAAACTCGATATTATATGCGAACTTATTTAACTTTGTACGAACATCCTTTTCAGACGTAGCCTCTAAATATAAAACTTTTGTATTTTCACGTACTGGAACCTCAGTTAATTTTTCTTGATAAAATACTTTAAAAATCATTTGGAAAACCTCTCCTTGTCTATGTTTTGCATTATCTGTTACTTATTATAAAGCAAACAGTCACGATTTTCATGTTTTTTCGAATGAGAATGAAGAAAAAGCCCGAAATGGGCACAATTTAAGCGATTGTCTTTTTACGGACTAGACCGTTTAAATAACGCTTGAGCTTTTTCTTCAGCTTCTTCAGCATGATTACTCCTTCCTTTCCTTATTTTAAACATGCCTATTACTAGTGAAAACTCTATCTCTGATATAAGAGATAGGACAAAAGTGAAGGGTGAATCTTGTCCTTTCCCATACAGTGAAAGTTATTCTATAGTAACGATCAGTAGCCGTTAGTTATAGGTATAGTATGAGGAAGAATGGAAAAGAAAATTCATCCGAACAAGTATCCACATGTTTTACTAATATATATATGCAAAGTTTACAAATAAGGTCAGAAAGGGAACGCTTTCTTCACAGATGTTTAATATGTTATACTTTTTTTTAGAATTTGAAAAGTGATATTCAAAATAGGAATATAGAGTCCCAGAAAGGATTTTGACAAATGAATGATAAAATTGTCTTTTTTGATATTGATGGAACATTATTAGATCATGATAAAAAAATTCCGCAATCTACACGAGATGCAGTAAAACAGTTACAAGAAAAAGGTGTACATGTAGCAATTGCGACAGGGCGCGCGCCATTTATGTTCGAAGATATTCGCAGGGAACTTGATATACATAATTATGTTAGTTTTAATGGACAATATGTTGTCTTTGAAGATGAGGTAATATTTAATAATCCGTTACATCCAGATGCTTTACATAGGTTTACTCAGTTTGCAAAACAAGAAGGATATCCACTTGTATATCTTGACCATCAAGATATGAGAGCATCAGTGGAATATCATGATTATGTGAAAGAAGGCTTTGGAAGCTTAAACTTTGAGCATCCAGCATATGAGCCTAATTTTTATGAGGAACGTAATATTTATCAAACACTACTTTTTTGTGAAGTAAATGAAGAAGAAAAGTTT
The DNA here is from genome assembly GCF_038008705.1 of Bacillus sp. FSL W8-0770. Taxonomy (NCBI): domain Bacteria; kingdom Bacillati; phylum Bacillota; class Bacilli; order Caryophanales; family Bacillaceae; genus Bacillus; species Bacillus sp. FSL W8-0770. The sequence continues at coordinate 3,805,642 of NZ_JBBOZR010000001.1, read as the reverse complement.
ATTAATCATTATCCAGATTTTCATTTTATTCGTTGGCATGCATATTCAATGGATATCATTCCGAATGGTGGTTCTAAGGCAAAAGGAATTGAGAAATACATTGAAAAGTTAGGTTTTAATCGTGATCAAGTGTATGCATTTGGAGATGGCTTAAATGATTTAGAAATGATCGAAGCCGTTGGCACAGGTATTGTGATGGGAAATGGCCATGAAGACTTGAAAAAACTTGCAAATCATGTGACAAAGGATGTTAATGAAGACGGTATATATCATGGACTAAAGTGGGCTGGATTGCTATAAGTGAATATGGAACCCATTTCATAATAAAAAGGCGGAAGATTAACTTCCGCCTTTTTATTATTATCGCTCTAGAGGTTTGGAATCATCAGGAGCGGCAAAAGGATTTTCTTTATTGATATGGTCATAGAACATAACGCCATTTAAATGATCAATCTCGTGTTGGAATACGATTGCTGGTAAACCTTTTAAACGCAATTTTATTTCTTCTCCGTTAATAGAAGTTGCTTTTACTGTAATTCTTGTATAACGAGGAACATAACCAGGTACTTCGCGGTCTACAGATAGACAGCCTTCACCACCCTGTAAATATGTACGTTCAACAGAATGGCTAATGATTTTTGGATTGAATAATGCATGGCTATATAATGTACCATCCGCATCGGTTACATGAACTGCAATCATTTTTTTTGAAACACCGATTTGCGGAGCCGCTAATCCGATTCCAGGGCGTAAACTATATTTTTCAGCCATTTCAGGATCTTGGCTATTTATTACGAATTCAATCATTTCTTTTAAGGTAGTTGTATCTTCTTCGCTTGCCGGTAATGACACCTCTTCTGCAACGTTGCGCAAAATAGGATTTCCTTCGCGAATAACATCTTTCATTGTAAGCATATGTAATCTCTCCTTTCCTCTTTAGTCTACCAAAGGAGATGGAAAAAGTCATCGGCAAGAAAGGGAAGGCATTTTGGAAATTGTTCTATTATAGAGTAGTTATGTATGTGATAAACAGAAAAAGACGGCAAAGCCGTCTTTTTCTTTCCATAGTTGTTTCGTTTTACATTAGCGAATGCAAGCAGCACCAACGATAATTAAAAGAATAAACAACACAACGATTAAGGCGAAGCCGCGTCCAGACCCGCCACAAGAACCGCCATAACCGTAGGAAGGATATGAACAAGTTGGATAGCAATATGAGTATCCGTACATGAGATGACCTCCTTTATTATTTCCCGCTAATACTGCGGTTACTATAATGTATGGAAGAGAGGGTAGAAATGTATAGGTATTTACCTAAAAAAGGAAGAGTAGTTTGTATATTTTTGTTACGAAGAGAGAAAAACTAAAGAGAATTAAATCGTTTACATATTATTCTAAGAGAAAAAATAAGTGAAAAAGGGAATAATATAACAGTAGGTCAATGCTTACTAATACAGATGTAAAAAATAAAAACACGTTTGTGTAGTAGAAACCTGCATATTATTTATAAAAAAACGTATTCAAAGTAATTGACATCGTAATTAGAATAGTTGTAAACTAAAAAACGTGATCAAGATTGTATTAATATGTTTCTGAAAAAACATTAGTACAGATTGTTAGGTACACAAAATTATTCTCAACCGACATACAAACATGTTGGTTTACATCGTTGCGCTTTTTAAACTGGAAAATAGCCAGTGAAAGCGTTTCAGAATATGGTTCAAGAGAGGAAGAGGTGAACGGAATGGGTACTAAAACAAAAAAGACCCTATTTAATGTTGATGAGCAAATGAAAGCTATCGCAGCTCAATTTGAAACATTACAAATTTTAAATGAAAACGGTGAAGTTGTGAATGAAGCAGCTATGCCTGAATTATCTGATGATCAATTAAAAGAATTAATGCGTCGTATGGTGTATACTCGCGTATTAGATCAACGTTCTATTTCTTTAAACCGTCAAGGACGTTTAGGTTTCTACGCACCTACAGCTGGACAAGAAGCTTCTCAATTAGCAAGTCATTTCGCACTTGAAGCAGAAGACTTCATCTTACCAGGATACCGTGATGTACCACAATTAGTATGGCACGGATTACCATTATACCAAGCATTCCTATTCTCTCGTGGACACTTCATGGGTAACCAAATGCCTGAGAATGTAAATGCATTAGCTCCACAAATCATTATCGGTGCGCAAATCATCCAAACTGCTGGTGTTGCGTTAGGTATGAAACTACGTGGTAAAAAATCTGTTGCAATTACTTACACTGGTGACGGTGGTGCTTCACAAGGTGACTTCTACGAAGGTATGAACTTTGCAGGTGCATTCAAAGCTCCAGCAATCTTCGTTGTTCAAAACAACCGTTATGCAATCTCTACTCCAGTAGAAAAGCAATCTGCAGCTAAAACTGTAGCACAAAAAGCAGTAGCAGCAGGTATTTACGGAATTCAAGTAGACGGTATGGATCCATTAGCTGTATACGCAGCAACTGCTTTTGCTCGTGAGCGCGCAGTAAATGGCGAAGGCCCTACTTTAATCGAGACTTTAACATTCCGTTACGGTCCACATACAATGGCTGGTGATGACCCAACTCGTTACCGTACAAAAGATATCGAAAACGAATGGGAACAAAAAGACCCAATCGTACGCTTCCGTAAGTTCTTAGAAGCTAAAGGCCTATGGTCTCAAGAAGTTGAAGAGACAGTAATCGAAGAAGCAAAAGAAGATATCAAACAAGCAATTGCTAAGGCTGACCAAGCTCCAAAACAAAAAGTAACTGATTTAATGGAAATCATGTACGAAAAAATGCCTTACAACTTAGCTGAACAATATGAAATCTACAAAGAAAAGGAGTCGAAGTAAGCCATGGCTCAAATGACAATGATTCAAGCAATCACTGATGCTTTACGCGTTGAAATGAAAAATGACCCTAACGTACTTGTATTTGGTGAAGACGTTGGTGTAAACGGCGGTGTATTCCGTGCTACTGAAGGTTTACAAGCTGAATTTGGTGAAGATCGTGTAATGGATACTCCACTTGCAGAGTCTGGTATTGGTGGACTTGCAGTTGGTCTTGCACTTGAAGGATTCCGTCCAGTTCCAGAAATCCAATTCTTCGGTTTCGTTTATGAAGTAATGGATTCAATTTCTGGTCAATTAGCTCGTATGCGTTACCGTTCTGGTGGACGTTGGACTGCTCCAGTAACAGTTCGTTCTCCATTCGGTGGTGGTGTTCATACTCCTGAACTACATGCTGATAGCTTAGAAGGATTAGTGGCTCAACAACCGGGTCTAAAAGTTGTTATTCCATCTACTCCATACGATGCTAAAGGTCTTTTAATCTCTGCGATTCGTGACAACGATCCAGTTATCTACTTAGAGCATATGAAATTGTACCGTTCATTCCGTCAAGAGGTACCAGAAGGTGATTACACAATTGATTTAGGTAAAGCTGATATCAAACGTGAAGGTACAGATGTATCTGTTATCGCTTACGGTGCTATGGTTCACGCTGCATTAAAAGCTGCTGAAGAACTTGAAAAAGAAGGTATCTCTTTAGAGGTTGTTGACTTACGTACAGTTCAACCATTAGATATCGAAACAATCATCGCTTCTGTTGAAAAAACAGGTCGCGTAGTTGTAGTTCAAGAAGCTCAAAAACAAGCTGGTATTGCAGCTAACGTTGTAGCGGAAATTAACGACCGTGCAATCTTAAACTTAGAAGCTCCAGTTGTACGTGTTGCAGCTGCTGATACAGTATTCCCATTCTCTCAAGCAGAGAGCGTATGGTTACCAAACCACAAAGATATTGTTGAAGCTGTAAACAAAGTAATGAACTTCTAATTTTTAGCTTTTCATGTGCAAAAGAAATCAGCACATGCTGGTTTCTTTTGTACATATTCCATAATAATGAAATGAATCAGGGGGCTGAATTCCGTGGCATTTGAATTTAAACTACCAGATATCGGTGAAGGTATCCACGAAGGTGAAATCGTAAAATGGTTTATTAAACCAGGCGATGAAGTAAACGAAGACGATGTACTTCTTGAAGTACAAAATGATAAAGCAGTAGTAGAAATCCCTTCTCCTGTTAAAGGTAAAGTACTTGAAGTACTTGTAGAAGAAGGAACAGTTGCAATCGTAGGAGATACATTAATTAAATTTGATGCTCCTGGATACGAAAACCTTAAATTTAAAGGTGACGATCATGATGAAGCTCCAAAAGCTGAAGAAGCAGCAGTAGAAGCTCCAGCAGCGGAAGCTACTCCAGCAGCAACTGCAGAAGTAGTAAATGAGCGCGTAATTGCTATGCCATCTGTTCGTAAATACGCTCGTGAAAAAGGTGTAGACATTCATAAAGTAGCTGGTACTGGTAAGAATGGCCGTATCGTAAAAGCTGACATCGATGCATTTGCAAATGGTGGACAAACTGTAGCAGCAACTGAGGCTCCAGCAGCAGTAGAAGCTACTCCAGCAGCAGCGAAAGAAGAAGCACCAAAAGCACAACCAATCCCAGCTGGTGAATATCCAGAAACTCGTGAGAAAATGAGTGGTATCCGTAAAGCGATTGCGAAAGCAATGGTTAACTCTAAACACACAGCTCCTCACGTAACATTAATGGACGAAGTAGATGTAACAGAACTTGTTGCTCACCGTAAGAAGTTCAAAGCAGTAGCAGCTGACAAAGGTATTAAATTAACTTACCTTCCGTACGTTGTTAAAGCTTTAACATCTGCATTACGTGAATACCCAATGTTAAACACTTCTTTAGACGATGCATCTCAAGAAGTAGTTCATAAACATTACTTCAACATCGGTATCGCAGCTGATACAGACAAAGGTCTATTAGTACCAGTTGTTAAAGATACAGATCGTAAGTCTATCTTCACAATCTCTAACGAGATCAATGATCTTGCTGGTAAAGCACGTGAAGGTCGTCTAGCTCCAGCTGAAATGAAAGGTGCTTCTTGCACAATTACAAACATTGGTTCTGCAGGTGGACAATGGTTCACTCCAGTTATCAACCACCCAGAAGTAGCAATCCTTGGTATCGGCCGTATCGCTGAAAAACCAGTTGTGAAAAACGGTGAGATCGTTGCAGCTCCAGTATTAGCATTATCTCTAAGCTTTGACCATCGTTTAATTGACGGTGCAACTGCTCAAAAAGCGTTAAACCAAATTAAACGTCTATTGAATGACCCACAATTATTAGTAATGGAGGCGTAATAACAATGGTAGTAGGAGATTTCCCAATTGAATTAGATACAGTCGTTGTTGGTGCAGGTCCTGGTGGATACGTTGCGGCAATTCGTGCAGCACAATTAGGTCAAAAGGTAGCAATCATTGAAAAAGCTAACCTTGGTGGCGTATGCTTAAACGTTGGATGTATTCCTTCAAAAGCGTTAATCAATGCAGGTCATCGTTATGAGAATGCAATGCATTCTGATGACATGGGTATTACTGCAGAAAACGTAAAAGTTGACTTTACAAAAGTTCAAGAATGGAAAAACGGCGTAGTTAAGAAATTAACTGGCGGTGTTGAAGGCCTTCTTAAAGGTAACAAAGTTGAAATCATTCGCGGTGAAGCTTACTTCGTAGATGCTAATACATTACGCGTTATGACTGAAGATGCAGCTCAAACTTATACGTTTAAAAATGCTGTTCTTGCAACTGGTTCTACACCAATCGAAATTCCAGGATTCAAATACTCTAAACGTGTTATCAACTCTACAGGTGCTTTAAGCTTACCTGAAATTCCTAAAAAACTTGTTGTAATCGGCGGCGGTTACATCGGTATGGAATTAGGTACTGCATATGCTAACTTCGGTACAGAAGTTACTGTAGTAGAAGCTGGCGACGAAATCTTAGCTGGTTTCGAAAAAGCTATGAGCTCTGTTGTTAAACGTGCTCTACAGAAAAAAGGTAACGTAAATATCCATACAAAAGCTATGGCTAAAGGCGTTGAAGAAACAGAAACTGGCGTAAAAGTTAGCTTTGAAGTTAAAGGTGAAATCCAAACTGTAGAAGCAGATTACGTATTAGTAACTGTAGGTCGTCGTCCAAACACTCAAGAAATCGGTCTTGAGCAAGTTGGAGTTAAAATGACTGACCGCGGCATCATCGAAATCGATGAGCAATGTCGTACAAATGTACCAAACATCTATGCAATCGGTGATATCGTTCCTGGACCACCATTAGCTCACAAAGCTTCTTACGAAGGTAAAGTAGCTGTAGAAGCAATTAGTGGCCATGCATCAGCTATCGATTACATCGGAATTCCTGCAGTATGCTTCACTGATCCAGAACTAGCATCTGTTGGTTACACTAAAAAACAAGCTGAAGAAGCTGGAATGACTGTAACTGTATCTAAGTTCCCATTCGCTGCTAACGGTCGTGCATTATCATTAAACAGCACTGACGGTTTCCTACAACTTGTAACACGTAAAGAAGATGGTCTTCTTGTAGGTGCTCAAGTTGCAGGTGCAGGTGCTTCTGATATTATTTCTGAGATTGGTTTAGCTATCGAAGCTGGAATGACAGCTGAAGATATCGCTCAAACAATCCATGCTCACCCAACATTAGGTGAAATCACAATGGAAGCAGCTGAAGTTGCTCTTGGAATGCCAATTCACATTGTAAAATAATTTAAGTAATGTAAATAGCCCTTCTCTTATTGTAAGAGAGGGGCTATTTTTATTTTCATCAAATGACTTGCAAGGTCTTTAAACGTACTTGTCGAATGAATATATAATACTTTAACAAATGATTCAGGCTTAACTTACTTCAAAGGTAATATATATATCATCCTATAATATGTAATTGATTCAAACTTAACCCCATATATTAATAAAATAGAGCATGTCAAAGGAGAAGGTTCCATGAAAATATTACATGTTATATTTTATCATTTACTACTATGGAGTGGCTTTTCCACTGTATTAACATTATCGAATGGTGATAAGTTTCATTATAAAGTTATTCTTTTTTTCGTATTTCTATATTTAGCCTATGTAATAGCATATTTTGTATTGCACGTAAGAAAGCAAGCTTTATTTCTTACATGTTCGAATTGTATATTATTTTTAATCATATTATCTATTTTTTAAATTAGCGTTTATAAAAATACATTGTTCTTCCATTAAATAATTGTAACTCTCCTTCTAATTTCTTCGCTAAAAAACGGCAAAATTCATTTGCTTTCCCTTTGTCACCAAATGTTGCATTAGGTGGTAAAGAAACTTGGATGAAAGATTGTTCATTTTCTATACCAACACCAATATAAATTGAGTCATACCGGTCGTGAGTGGATTGAAGTTTTAATGTTGTTGTAGATGTATCTAAAATTTCATAAGGAAAAGCGGTATTTGTATACGTGTAATTAATTTGGGCACCAGTTTTAGAAGTAACTGTTTTATAATAATGAAAAAGTTGTTTTATATCATCTATTGAAACTGATTGTTGGTTGGATTTCGGTACAAGCGTAATAAAGGCGTGTTGCATATAAGTTCCCCCTAGCTTAGTAGAATACTATCATTCTACATCCTACTGAATTTTTTGACAATTAAAAGGAGTATTACATGTTTTGTTTAATATACTATTAATGAAACGTGATGTAGAAAGGTGGAAACCAATGTTTGAAAAATTGTATGATGAGCATGAAAGTGTGAAGGTACGATTTTTAGGGTTTATGACACATGATACACGTTATGATTTTGGTGTTATTTATACAAATATGTTTTTTGGAAAGCCACTCATTGTTTGTATGCAAACAGGAAGGTCTACTTTACTCGGACGAGATGATGTAGAGAATATTCAATATATACAGGAGATTTTTAAATTAGGATCAGAAGAGGAAGCAAAGGAGTTAGCTCAGTTTTTCAAATTTCTAGTTCCGTCAACTTCTTTACATGCGGAATATGAAGAATAATTAATGTGAAACAGTCGTACTTATAAATATGGCTGTTTTTTATTTTAATATCGCATACTAATTTAAATTAAAAATATTTAATGTGTTATACTAAAAACCTATTGACGTAAAAAGTATAACATATTAAAATGAAGACAGAAAGTTAAGCGGTTACAAAAAGTTTTTGGGATTATAAACTTAGGGGGAAATGAAAAATGGGAACAATCGTATGTCAAGATTGTGAAGGTACAATTGCACACTTCGAAGATGAGAAAGTAACGGTACTTTACGGGAAATGTGGATCTTGCGGATGTGATCACACAGAGCATACAAAAGCCCAATAATTGATAGGAAATGGACAGCTAAAAGTTTTTAGGACCATAAACTTAGGGGGAAATGAAAAATGGGAACAATCGTATGCCAAGTATGTGAAGGAACAATCGGACATTTTGAAGATGAGAAAACGACGGTACTTTACGGAAAATGTGGAACAAATTGTGACTGTGCTAGAAAAGATAATGCGAAAGCTTAATGATAAATAAATAGATTACTATTAAAACTCAGGGGGAAATGAAAATGGGAACAATCGTATGCCAAGTATGTGAAGGAACAATTGGACATTTTGAAGATGAAAAATCAACAGTACTATACGGGAAATGTGGATCTCATTGCGAATGTGACCATAAAGAACATACAAAAGCTTAATAATAAGAAAAAGCGCCTACATGTGTAGGCGCTTTTTTAATAAATTGTAGTTGTATGACCAACTGTTGCAACGATTGCATCATCTCTAATTGGAATAAAGCTTATGGATGTATGTGGTGTACTAGAAGAAGCATATTGGCTCATTATACGGCTATCGATACGGGTAATAGTATCAGTCAAGAAAGCTGAAATAAAAGCGTAAGGGACTCTTCGTTCATTTAATGAATAAATAATTTCTTCTTTTGTTTTTACACCCACGCCATGTCCGTAAAAAAAGAAATTTCCTAAATAGATTGTGTTTTCTCCTTGCCACTCAATCGTAGCTGGATTCACTTGTGGGTTTTTAAAGTAAACGAGGTCACCTGGAACAAGATCGCCACCGTTTTTTGTTATGAGCCTTAGATCTTGATCGTAGTCCCATGTATAAAGTAAAAGATTTGCAAATAGACGATTGAAAGTTTCTTCCTCATACAATGATAGTAAAGCTTTATAAAAAATAATGATCATAGCGGTTGCGCATTCAGTTCCATATAGTTTTCCATTTTTAAAAATATCTTGTATGGCAATAGAAGATGGTATGTTTGGAAGAAGCTCGAATCCTCCAAGGGATGTTCTTTTCCAATACTGGGGGTTGCAAAAGGATTGTTGAAATGTGCGAAACTGAAATCCACTTTGAAAAAGCTCTAGTGCAGAGATAATAATATTAACTCGTAAATTGAGATCAAAGCTGAGTTCATCAGCTGTTCGGAAGGAATAAACTTCTTGATTTCCTGCCATTATTGATAAAATTTGTTGTTTCTCTGCTGCAAATGGCTCATATTCATTTGTAATATAAGGATGTACAATAGAACGGCCTATTACAATCATAATAGTATCCCCACCTATACGTTACATTCTTAAGTATCGTATGAAGAAAAGGAAAAAAGGTGAAAAAAAAGCCTATCAACTGATAGGCTTGTACTCTTTAATAACACGTAATGTTTGTAAGGTCATATCTTCAGGACCTTGTACAGGTAAACCTGCTTCTAAGTTTTTCCGAATATACTCTAAGTTTTCTTGTGTAATAATTTCCCCCGGAGTAAAGATTGGAATCCCTGGCGGATAAACCATAACAAAATCAGCTATAATACGACCCGCTGCATTTTCAAATGGAATGACTTCTGTTTCCGAATAAAAAGCATCTCGAGGAGAAAGTGCTAGCACTGGAATTTCTGGAATCTCTACTTGTATTTGAACACCTTTATCTGCCCTATTTCTAAATGTTGCTGCTAAATCGTGTAAAGCTGCAATAAGTGTATTTGTATCACTTTCTGTATCTCCCAAAGTGATAAGACATAGTATGTTGTATAGATCTGAGAGTTCTACTTCAATGTTATATTGCTCTCTAAGCCATACTTCAGCTTGGTGGCCGGTAATACCTAAATCTTTTACAGATACAATTATCTTTGTTGGATCATAGTTAAAGGTAGCATCTGTACCTAACATTTCTTTTCCAGGACAGTAAAGATGCTCAATAGAATTTATAGCATCACGAACATGTTCAGCTAATTGTATTGTTTGTTCTATGAGTGCTGTTCCTTCTGTAGCAAGACGCTTTCTCGCAACATCAAGGGATGCTAACAAGATGTAAGAAGTTGATGTAGTCGTAAGCATGCTAATAATAGATTGGACATGCTTTACATTCACTAAGCCTTCTTTCACATTAAGAATAGAACTTTGAGTTAAAGAGCCTCCTAATTTGTGAACACTTGTTGCTGCCATATCTGCACCAGCTTGCATCGCTGACATGGGTAATTCATCGTGAAAATGAATATGAACACCATGAGCCTCGTCGACTAGTACAGGGATGTCATAAGAATGTGCTAATTGTACAATCTGTTCTAAGTCTGCAGCAAACCCAAAGTACGTTGGGTTAATAACAAGTAAGCCCTTTGCATCTGAGTGCTCTTCAAGTGCTTTTTTGACAGATTGAATTGTGATTCCATGAGAAATACCGAGCTTCGGATCGATTTCAGGATGCATGAAAATCGGTTTTGCGCCTGAGAAAATAATAGCTGACATTACTGACTTATGCACGTTTCGTGGTACTAGGATTTTGTCACCAGGACCGCAAACGCTCATCACCATTGTCATAATAGCACCACTTGTACCTTGAATAGAAAAGAAAGTATGATCTGCACCGAATGCAGCGGCTGCTAAATCCTGTGCTTCTTTAATCATACCTTTTGGATGATGTAAATCATCGAGTGGCGCAATATTAATTAAATCAATTGCTAATGCATTATGCCCAATAAATTCGCGAAATGTAGGATCCATGCCCTGTCCTTTTTTATGACCAGGAATATGGAATTGAATTGGATTTCGCTTACTGTGCTCAACTAAAGCGGTAAACAATGGTGTTTCGTATTGGGACAATCTATACACCCCTTCTTCTTCATAATATTTAGTGTAATTTGTTTTATATAATCCTGCTCTAAAAAGTTTAGTCTTTTTAGAATAAGGCTTGTTTTTCTGCCATTCAAAAAATCGTTTTTGAGATGGTAGCTTCACTTTACTTTCTATAAAACAAAAGCATTATATCACCAATAATTATAGATGTATAGAAAAAAATGTTTTTAAGGTGAGTATGTTTAATAGTTAGCCTCAATTAATGAATAGAGGAAGACAATTCCATTAAAATGAATAAATAGTGTATAATGCAGAGTGGCTATAATGAAGAATAAAATATTCTCTTTAAGATAGCATAATGAAACAAGAAGAAATGATAAATGAGGTGCGAAATGGAATATCAATATCCGTTAGATTATGATTGGTCAAATGAGGAAATGGTTACAATTGTTAAGTTTTATGAAGCGATTGAGAAAGCTTATGAAAAAGGGATTATAAGAGAAGAATTAATGGGTTTATATCGTCGTTTTAAAGAGATTGTTCCATCGAAAGCAGAAGAAAAGAAAATTGATAAAGAATTTGAAGAAGTAAGTGGATACTCTATATATCGTGCTATTCAAAGGGCAAAAGAAGTCGAAGAACAAAAGCTTGTAAAAATGTAAAAAATATTTTGAAAAATAAAAACTGAAGTGATATAATGTGATAACAACTAAAAACGGACAATATAAATTGTCCGTTTTCTACTATCGATTACAAAGTGCATATAAAGGAAGGAGTGATTGCATCGTAGATTCAATCTTAGCAAGGAATTGTTCGTTGGTCATTGCTGAAAACTCCTCTGGTGATATATGAATACCAACTAATAATTCTGCTTTTTTTACAGTAGCTAATCGTTCAATCATCTTTTGTAAGTCTTCGGTTTCAAGTGTTTTATGTAATTTCACACTTGGTTTAGTATGGTCAATGGACCAAACGAAGTCATTTGGAATATTTGTTTTTAAATCATTTAAATGTTCTAAGAAGGCATGAGCCGTCTCAACTTTTTGTGGACACTCATAGATTAAACCAAAGTATATGAAGGCATGAGTACCCCATAAGCCGATTTGGAAATGCGGTAGCATTTTATATCCTCGTTTATTTGTTGAAAAAGCAACCCAAGTATCGTTTGGTGGATTGACTTTGCGGCGTGCGTGTTTTGCAACATGATAAAAAAAGTTCTCATCAGTTTGTTTGGATAAGTATTCTGCAAATTGTTCCCCTAAAGCTTCTAGCTTAGGATGAATGTTCGTTTTAATTGCACTCATTCGTTCTTCGAGACCATCAACTGTAAAGACATCAAAATCAGTTGACTTGAATGTTTGTATTGTCATGATTGTTCCTCCAACTCCTATTTTGCTTTTATTTTAGCATAGCTTGTACTATTCATAAAAAAAACAGCACAAAAAAATTTAAATAAAAAAATATAATTTTGTTGCATAGATGATTTATCCAACATAGTATAGTATAAAACAAAAAATCAGAAAATTTAATTAATTCTAGTCCGAGGGCAGACGAATATTGGGAGGAGGCAAATAATATGAGACAGGTGATTAATGCGTTAAAGAGAACAGATGCTGAAAAGAGAATACCGGTGCTACGTTTGGAGCTAGATTATGAATTAGCAACTTTATATGATGCGATGATGGAAGATGATAAACAGAAAAAAGAAGAGTGTGTACAAAAGTTAGAAGTGTTAAGACTTGAAATGATTCGTTTAGAAGCGTAATAATAGTATATGTATAAAAAATTAGTTGGTGCGAACCTTATAAAGGGTTCGTTTTTTCTGTGAACAGTATAGATCGGAGTGTTTAAACATGCAAGAAGTATGGAAAGACATTGATGCACACGCCAAACGGTGGATTCGGGATGCAGGAGAGCATTTAATGGCATCAATGAAAAAAGCACTTATTATAGAAACAAAATCAAATGCAGCTGACTTAGTTACAAATATGGACCGAGAGATAGAACAGTTTTTAATTGGGAAAATTAAAGAAACATTCCCGAATCATAATATTTTAGGAGAAGAGGGTTATGGAGACGAGATAACGTCTTCTGACGGGGTTGTTTGGTTAATTGATCCAATTGACGGCACGATGAACTTTGTTCATCAAAAAAGAAATTTTGCGATTTCAATTGGGATTTATGAGAACGGTATCGGAAAGATTGGACTTATATATGATCCAGTGCATGATGAACTATATCATGCAGTCAAGGGATCTGGAGCTTTTTGTAATGATATATCAATTCCTCCACTGAAAAAAGGAACTGTAGAGCAAGGTATTGTAGCTTTAAATGCGATATGGCTTACAGATAATCCATTGCTTAATATGGAAAGTATGATGGCACTTGTTAAGAAAGCAAGAGGCACAAGATCATATGGCTGTGCAGCGTTAGAGATGGTATACGTTGCAACAGGAAGAATAGATGCATATGTAACGCCGAGATTATCACCATGGGATTTTGGCGGAGGACAGATAATTGTAGAAGAAGTTGGAGGTAAGGTGACGACATTCTCTGGAGCGCCACTTTCTATCATAGAGAAGAGCAGTGTGTTAGTTGCAAAACCAGGAGTGTATGAAGAAGTGTTATCGTTTATATGAGAGCAACAAAAAAGTAAGAGGCTGTGTATAAGCTTCTTACTTTTTAGCGTTATTGTGATTTGCGCATTTTTCTTTTTGTTACAAAACCGTATCCAACTGTAACAAATGTGCCGATAATGCAAATAATAATACCGATTGGACTATTTTCAGCAATCATAATGCCGATACCGATTAAGAAAATAACACCGATAATTGCAGTTAATAAAAAGCGATATTGAATGTGTTCCATTTCTTCACCCTCCAATCTCATTTTACTTTCACAAAAGTAAGAATACAACTATATTTTCATTCTTGCTTTTATTTTAATTGCTATTGTATCCCCTTCGCTCTTATAATAGAGAAGGATTAAAAAGACATTAGGAGTTGGACATGTTGAAAAAACGACAAGATTTACGTAATATAGCAATTATTGCCCACGTTGACCATGGTAAAACAACACTTGTTGACCAGTTATTACGTCAAGCGGGGACTTTCCGTGCGAACGAACACGTTGAAGAACGCGCAATGGATTCAAATGATCTAGAAAGAGAACGCGGTATTACAATTTTAGCGAAAAATACAGCGATTCACTATGAAGATAAAAGAATTAACATTTTAGATACACCTGGTCACGCTGACTTCGGTGGAGAAGTAGAACGTATCATGAAAATGGTTGATGGTGTTTTACTTGTTGTTGATGCATATGAAGGTTGTATGCCACAAACACGATTTGTTTTAAAGAAAGCTCTTGAGCAAAACTTAACTCCAATCGTAGTTGTAAACAAAATTGACCGTGACTTCGCTCGTCCAGATGAAGTAGTTGATGAAGTAATCGACTTATTCATTGAGCTTGGTGCAAACGAAGATCAATTAGAGTTCCCAGTTGTATTTGCATCAGCAATGAACGGAACAGCAAGCTTAGATTCAAACCCAGCAAATCAAGAAGAGAATATGAAATCATTATTCGATACAATTATCGAACATATTCCAGCACCAATTGATAACAGCGAAGAGCCACTTCAATTCCAAGTAGCACTTCTTGATTACAACGACTACGTTGGACGTATTGGAGTTGGTCGCGTATTCCGCGGTACAATGAAGGTTGGACAACAAGTTGCTTTAATGAAAGTAGACGGAAGCGTGAAGCAATTCCGCGTAACGAAATTATTCGGTTACATGGGATTAAAACGTCAAGAAATTGAAGAAGCAAAAGCAGGGGACTTAGTAGCCGTTTCTGGTATGGAAGACATTAACGTAGGTGAAACAGTATGTCCAGTTGAACATCAAGATGCGTTACCATTATTACGTATTGATGAGCCAACACTACAAATGACGTTCCTTGTAAATAACAGCCCATTTGCAGGTCGTGAAGGTAAATACATTACATCTCGTAAAATTGAAGAGCGTCTTCGTTCACAATTAGAAACAGATGTAAGTTTACGTGTAGATAATACAGATTCTCCTGATGCGTGGATCGTATCTGGACGTGGGGAACTACATTTATCTATCTTAATTGAAAACATGCGTCGTGAAGGTTATGAATTACAAGTATCTAAGCCAGAAGTAATCATTAAAGAAGTTGATGGCGTAAGATGTGAGCCTGTAGAGCGTGTACAAATCGATGTACCTGAAGAATACACTGGTTCTATTATGGAATCTATGGGTGCACGTAAAGGTGAAATGTTAGATATGGTGAATAACGGAAACGGTCAAGTTCGCCTTACTTTCATGGTTCCAGCACGTGGTTTAATTGGTTACACAACAGAATTCTTAACATTAACTCGTGGTTACGGTATTTTAAACCATACATTCGATTGCTACCAACCAGTACACGCTGGACAAGTTGGTGGACGTCGTCAAGGTGTTCTAGTTTCACTTGAAACAGGAAAAGCATCACAATACGGTATTATGCAAGTTGAAGACCGTGGTGTAATCTTCGTTGAACCAGGTACAGAAGTATATGCTGGTATGATTGTAGGAGAACACACTCGTGAGAACGACTTAACAGTTAACGTTGTGAAAATGAAACAACAAACTAACATTCGTTCTGCGACGAAAGATCAAACTTCAACAATGAAGAAACCACGCCTAATGACTTTAGAAGAATCATTAGAGTACTTAAACGATGACGAGTTCTGTGAAGTAACTCCAGAATCAATTCGTCTACGTAAAAAGATTCTTGATAAGAGTGAGCGCGAAAGAGCTGCTAAGAAAAAGAAATCTGTTGAAGCGTAAAAATAAAAAAACAACGCCCTTTATAAAGGGCGTTGTTTTTTTATTTTGTTTATTTTTTAGAATATTTACTTATTTTTGTGGACAGTATTTTTTTTGCGAGTTACTCTTGTATTAAGTGTATAAAGAAAATTGCATTTTACTGCTAGGGGGGAAGAGTGTGTTAGAAAGGATGTCTTTTTTTGCAAAATTGTGTAAGGTAGATGAAAATCCAGAGTTAGGAATGTGGTTACTTTATGGGACGATTATTATATTAAGTGCTCTCGTTTATAATTTAGGGTTTGCTAGAAAGTTGTCTGTACTAAAAAATATTGTGATATACATATCATTAGCAATTGGATGCACAGTATTAACCTTTTTTGCTGTGTTTTTACCTGTTGGAGAAGGACTTGTTGTAGCGGCAATTGTACTTGGAATTTATAGACTGCGTTTGCGTCAAGCGAAACAACAAAAAGCAGGATAAGAAAGGGGAGTTTTCATGCGTTCAGTACAAGATGCACTATATAATTGGTTAACAATTAAAACAGTTGCGGAAGCACGTCCAGATGATAGTGCTGCAAAAGAAACATATTTGTTATTTCAAAATATGGTATATGAAGAACATAAATTAAGAAATGTGGAAGTCGAAAAGAACGAGGAAATGTATTTAATTACATATGAAATAAATGGAGAACGGAAATCTGCAAGGTTTCCGTTAGAAGCCATTGATTGTTTTTTGGATCAGATGAATCGTGAACCAGAAAAATATAAATAAGTCCTTATCTATATGAGTAAGGACTTATTTACATTTTACCAATCATCTTCGATTTTTTTATCACGATATAATCGGAAATTACCACTTGCATGACGTTCCATTGTACGCTCTGCAATTCGTTCCGAACATTCCATGCACATATATGTATGAATAGGGCGATTACGCAGTTTTTTTGCCATAGGATTTTCATCATCTAACATATCTTTTTTATCACAAATCATACATTTGACTCTCATTTCGTCACCTCAATACGAATTCTATCAGTATAAGTATATCATGGAAGTATAATGTTTTTGAATAATAGTGGGAAAAAATAATATTTTCGCAATTCAAAAAATAAGTTATGATAAGGATATACCAAGTATGTTTGGAGGTGAAAATATGGCGAATGTAGTAGAGCCTACCTTAACAGAGGATTTAGTACAAACGTTGCGTAAAGAGTGTATTGTTATGATAGCAACGACAGATTTCGAAAAGCAAGTTCCTAACGTAAGTGCTATTTCTTGGGTGTATGCAGTGAGTAAAACTAGTATTCGATTTGCAGTAGATCAACGTTCACGTATTGTGGAAAATATACGGCATAATACAGGTGTGGTATTGACTATAATGGCGAATGAATCCGTATTTTCTATAAGTGGTGCAGGTGAAATTTTGACAGATAGAATGGAAGGTATTTCTCTAAAATTAACTGTAATAGAAGTAAATGTGCAAGAAGTGCGTGATGTTATGTTTTATGGAGCGAAACTTGCAATTGAACCAACATATGAAAAAACATATGATCTTCGGGCAGCGAAAAAGCTGGATAATGAAGTGTTAGTAGGGATAAGAGAATTATAAAGATGCTAAATAGGAAATTCGTTTATTCACTTTTGTAATCGGTTATTGTGATTTAACGTTAATAATTATAATAAAAAGTAATATATTGAATAGAAATGAATAAAGAATAAATAAAAGGTTTAATGACTATGATTTTCGATTCTACCTCGTTTACACGGTACATATAATTATAACAATGGTTCGTCCATATTGTATGGATGAAACCCTTGTTCTACAAATTTAAAAGTGGAGTCAGGGGGTAACAGGTTGGATAAAATTTATGTGTTAGATACGAATGTACTTTTGCAGGATCCTTTATCTATTTTTTCATTTGAAACCAATGAAGTAGTGATTCCAGCAGTTGTATTAGAAGAGGTTGATTCGAAAAAACGTTATATGGATGAAGTAGGACGAAACGCTCGTTATGTATCTAAGTTAATAGATAAATTTCGTGAAATAGGAAAGCTGCATGAAAGTATCCCGCTAGAAAACGGCGGAACATTTCGTATTGAATTGAACCATCGTTCATTTGTGCAACTACAAGATATTTTTGTAGAAAAAACAAATGATAATCGAATTTTAGCTGTAGCAAAAAATCTATCTTTAGAAGAACAGGAAAAAGAGGACGGGAAGTCTGTTATTTTAGTAAGTAAAGATGTACTAGTAAGAGTAAAAGCTGATGCAATTGGTTTGAAGGCTGAAGATTATTTAAGTGATCGCGTAATTGAAGTAGAAAATATATATTCTGGTTTTTTAGAAGGATATATATCAAAAGAACAATTGGATTATTTTTATGAGAAAGGTGAATTGCCTCTATCTGAAATTGCGAATCATCCTTTTTATCCAAATCAATTTGTAGTGATGAAAGATGCATTAGGGGGCTCTAGTTCTGCTCTTGGCATTGTGGATCACTTAGGTAAGAAGGTAAAGAAACTTATTTTTCACAATGAACAAGTGTGGGGGATACGACCACGAAACGTGCAGCAAATTATGGGATTAGAATTGTTGCTTCGTGAAGATATTCCGCTTGTAACGTTAACGGGGAAAGCCGGCACAGGAAAAACGTTACTTGCGTTAGCTTCGGGACTTATGCAAACAGAAGACTTAGGGTTATATAAAAAATTACTTGTGGCAAGACCAATTGTTCCAGTCGGAAAAGATATCGGTTATTTACCAGGAGAAAAAGAAGAAAAGTTAAGACCATGGATGCAGCCAATTTTTGATAACCTAGAGTATTTATTTAATACGAAAAAGCCAGGAGAGTTAGATGCTATTTTAGCTGGAATGGGTTCGATTGAAGTAGAGGCCCTTACTTATATACGCGGGAGAAGTATTCCAGATCAGTTCATTATCATTGACGAAGCACAAAATTTAACAAAGCATGAAGTGAAGACGATATTAACTAGGGTAGGGGAAAAGAGTAAGATTGTATTGATGGGAGATCCTCAGCAAATTGATCACCCATATTTAGATGAATATAATAATGGCTTAACGTATGTTGTAGAGAAGTTTAAAGAACAGCGTATTAGTGGTCATGTGAAGTTTGTTAAAGGGGAGCGATCTAATTTAGCTCAACTAGCAGCAGATTTATTGTAAAAAGGAGTGAGCTTAAGCTCACTCCTTTTCTTTAAATAATTGTAAATTTACGGATGTTACGGATTGGATTTTGTTGATTAGATCCATCATTGAAATAGAGATGAACAGGCCCGTCTTCTTTTAATGGTTTTCCTTCTTTTGAAAAGCCTAGTATAGCATTTTTGACAGTTTCTAATGGAAGTGTCATTGTATGATCTACCGTTTCAATTTCAACTTGCGTAGCGTCTTCTAAAATTTCAGCGTTAACAAGGAATGGATGAAATGGTATACCAAATGTTCCAGTAATCAGCTGTTCTTTTTTATATTTCTTCACACTTTGTTGTATTGGAGGAAAAGCGGCACCATCACGGATTTCGCGATCCCAATGTTCTGAAGTGTTTTTTAAATAAGTTTCTAGTTCAGACGTGTTTTCTCTAGCTTCATCAAAGTAAGTTGTCAAATCTACTTTTCGATCATCAAAGATCCAAACAGTTGGATCAATAGTGATTGGAAAACGTACTTTTCCGTTAATAAATAAAATTTCGC
Source organism: Bacillus sp. FSL W8-0770 (assembly GCF_038008705.1). Classification (NCBI taxonomy): domain Bacteria; kingdom Bacillati; phylum Bacillota; class Bacilli; order Caryophanales; family Bacillaceae; genus Bacillus; species Bacillus sp. FSL W8-0770. The sequence goes on along the minus strand of NZ_JBBOZR010000001.1, from coordinate 3,786,104 downwards.
TCATTGTTGTTCCCCCATTTGTGTTATACTCCCACTTTTCAGTATAATAGTATTAGACACTGTTGTCACAAAAAATGTTTCTATTGCAATTTATTAAAACTATCGCTAATATTAATAGATAGGATAGAGGAGAGTAGGACGGAAACGGAGGGAATCAATTTGGCGTCTGAGACAGTAGCAAATCATCAGGAAAAGGCACTAGCCCTTCTACAAGCGGATGCAGAGAAGATTTTAAGACTTATTAAGGTGCAAATGGACCATCTTACAATGCCGCAATGTCCATTATATGAAGAAGTGTTAGACACACAAATGTTTGGACTATCCCGCGAGGTCGATTTTGCGGTTCGCCTTGGTCTTATTGCAGAAGAACAAGGGAAAGCAATGTTAGGTGAGCTCGAACGTGAGTTATCTGCACTTCATGAAGCATTTACAAACAAACAACAATAACGGGTTCAAATAAGGGGGCTCAAACTAAATTAGTTTGAGCTTTTTATTTGTATAATAAAGCAGGAAGAATCAATGTACATATGGAATACAACAATAATTAAATTGAAACAGAAAGAGGAAATGAAATGAAAAAAGTATGGAAATCAATGGATTATTCATTGTTACTTCCTCTTGTTATTTTATGTGTGCTGGGGGTAATAATGGTATATAGTTCGAGTTCCATTGTTGCGATTTCGAGATTTGATAAACCAGCAAATTTCTTTTTTAAAAGACAATTAATTACTTTAGTTGTTGGGACAATGGTATTAATAATTATTGCTACTATCCCATATAAAGTTTGGAGAAAACGAATTTTTTTGTTGGGGAGTTACGGTGCTAGTGTTGCCTTATTAGCTGCAGCTGCCTTTTTCACTAAGAAAGTAAACGGTGCAAACGGGTGGATATTTGGAATACAGCCTGCAGAATTTGTTAAGATAACAGTTATTCTCGTCTTAGCTCATTTTTTTGCGAAAAGACAAGAAACGAATACACCTGTTTTCAAAGGGTCAGGTCCAGTACTTATTGGTGTTGGAATAATCATGTTTTTAATATTAAAGCAAAATGATTTAGGTACTGATTTGTTAATTGCAGGAACAGTAGGAATTATGTTTCTTTGTTCGGGAGTACAGGTTAACTTATGGATTAAACGAATTGCTTTAACTTCTATAGTATGGATTCCGGCACTATATCTTCTTGGTAATTATGCATTAAATCCATATCAAAAGGCACGTTTTTCTGTTTTCCTTGATCCGTTTAATGATCCTCAAAAGGATGGGTTTCAATTAGTGAATTCATTTATTGGAATCGCTTCTGGAGGGCTTAATGGTAGAGGATTAGGGAATAGTGTACAAAAATATGGTTATTTACCAGAACCGCAAACGGATTTTATAATGGCAATTATATCTGAAGAACTTGGTTTTATAGGTGTAGCTATCATTTTAATCTGTTTATTACTTATTATTATTCGGTCATTTAGAGTTGCGCAAAAGTGTACAGATCCATTTGGAAGTTTAATAGCTATCGGAATTGCAAGCTTGTTTGGAGTTCAAACGTTTATCAATGTCGGTGGTATGTCTGGAGTAATACCACTTACAGGAGTACCATTACCGTTTGTTAGTTACGGCGGAAGTTCTTTATTAGCTAATCTACTTGCAATGGGAATACTACTCAATATTGCTAGTCACGTGAAACGACAAGAGAAACAACAGAATGGTGTAATGAAAGAAAGAGAACAAAATGGACCACATCTTGTAGTTGTAAAATAAAAACACATTGTGCTTTAGAGCATGATGTGTTTTTTATTTTTAAGTAGTTTTAAATATGATGTACTAATTTCTCTTTCAGTCAAAAGATATATCACATTAAGTTAAATGTGATATACAATTAAGTTGTTAGAAAAGGAAGAGGTATGCTATACTATTTTTGTGAAACAAATTGCACAGAAAACTTATCATTTGTTAGAAAATAAGGTATGATGGATAAAAATAAAGTGAAGCTTTCTAAGTATAATATAATGTGGAAAGTGAAGAACTTCACGCTTTTTAAGGTGTGTATATATTTTATCTCTAGAGTGGTAGGAAAGTAGAGGGGGAAAATCATGACAAAGCTGCAACGTATTCAAAAAGTATTGGTAGCTAACCGTGGAGAGATTGCAATTCGTGTGTTTCGAGCTTGTTCGGAACTTGGATTAAAAACAGTTGCAATCTATTCTAAAGAGGATAGTGGTTCTTATCATCGCTATAAAGCCGATGAGTCCTATTTAGTTGGGGAAGGAAAAAAACCAATTGATGCTTATCTAGATATTGAAGGCATTATTGAGATTGCAAAAAGTAATCATGTAGATGCAATCCACCCTGGATATGGTTTCTTGTCAGAAAATATTCAATTCGCTAAACGTTGTGAAGAAGAAGGAATTATCTTTATCGGTCCGAAAAGTAAGCATTTAGATATGTTTGGAGATAAAGTGAAAGCAAGAACACAAGCGCAGCTAGCACAAATTCCAGTTATACCTGGTAGTGATGGTCCAGTAAATTCATTAGAAGAAGTCAAAAAATTTGCTGAAAAGTATGATTACCCGATTATTATTAAAGCATCCCTTGGGGGTGGCGGTCGTGGTATGCGTATTGTGCGTACTAGTGAGGAATTAGGAGAATCATATAATCGAGCGAAATCAGAAGCGAAAGCAGCTTTTGGTAATGATGAAGTTTACGTCGAAAAATTCGTTGAAAAACCTAAACATATAGAAGTACAAATTTTAGCAGATGAAGAAGGCAATGTTGTTCATTTATACGAGCGTGACTGTTCTGTACAACGTCGTCATCAAAAAGTTGTAGAAATTGCACCGAGTGTATCACTTTCAGATGATCTGCGTCAGCGTATTTGTGATGCTGCTGTGAAGTTAACGAAAAATGTAAACTATTTAAATGCAGGAACAGTAGAATTCCTTGTAAAAGATGATGAGTTTTACTTTATTGAAGTAAATCCACGTGTTCAAGTAGAACATACGATTACAGAAATGATTACGGGAGTAGATATTGTTCAATCACAAATTTTAATAGCTGATGGACATTCATTACATAGCAAAATGGTAGGTGTTCCGAAGCAAGAGGAAGTAGTTGTACATGGATTTGCAATTCAATCTCGTGTAACAACTGAAGATCCGCTAAATAATTTTATGCCGGATACAGGAAAAATTATGGCGTATCGATCAGGCGGTGGTTTTGGTGTACGTCTTGATACAGGAAATAGCTTCCAAGGTGCAGTTATTACACCGTACTACGATTCTTTACTTGTAAAAGTTACAACTTGGGCACTTACTTTTGAGCAAGCTGCTGCAAAAATGGAACGTAACTTAAAAGAATTCCGTATTCGTGGTATTAAAACAAATATTCCATTTCTAGAGAATGTAGTAAAGCATAAAAACTTCTTATCAGGAGAATATGATACTTCATTTATCGATGCGTCACCTGAATTGTTCTTGTTCCCGAAACGTAAAGACCGTGGAACGAAAATGTTAAATTACATTGGTACAGTAACAGTAAATGGTTTCCCAGGAGTAGGGAAAAAAGAAAAACCAATATTCCCAGATGCTCGTATTCCATGTTTAAAACATTCAGAGCCAATCCAAAATGGAACGAAACAAATTTTGGACGAGCGTGGAGCGGACGGATTAGTAAAATGGGTACAGGATCAAAAACGTGTACTTTTAACGGATACAACATTCCGTGATGCACACCAGTCATTACTTGCAACTCGTATTCGTACAAAAGATTTACATCAAATTGCGGAGCCAACAGCGAGAATGTTACCGAACCTATTCTCAGCGGAAATGTGGGGCGGTGCAACGTTTGATGTTGCGTATCGTTTCTTAAAAGAAGATCCATGGGAACGATTACTAGATCTTCGTGAAAAAATGCCGAACGTGTTATTCCAAATGTTACTTCGTTCTTCAAACGCAGTTGGATACAAAAACTATCCAGATAATTTAATTCAAAAATTTGTGGAATGTTCTGCTCAAGCAGGCATTGATGTATTCCGTATTTTTGATAGCTTAAACTGGGTGGAAGGCATGAGAGTTGCAATTGACGCTGTACGAGATACTGGTAAAATTGCAGAAGCAACAATGTGCTACACAGGGGATATTCATGATCCACTGCGTAGTAAATATGATTTAAATTACTATAAAAATTTAGCAAAAGAGTTAGAAGCATCAGGAGCTCACATTTTAGGTATTAAAGATATGGCGGGCTTACTAAAACCAAATGCAGCATATGATTTAGTTTCTGCATTAAAAGAGACAGTGTCGATTCCAATTCATCTGCACACGCACGATACGAGTGGAAATGGTATATTAACGTATACGAAGGCAATTGAAGCGGGTGTTGATATCGTCGATGTAGCAGTGAGTTCTATGGCTGGTCAAACGTCACAACCAAGTGCGAACACGCTATACTATGCGTTAGGCGGAAACGAAAGACAACCAGATGTTAATATAGATTCTTTAGAAAAACTATCTCATTATTGGGAAGATGTACGCAAATACTATGCACCGTTTGAAAGTGGTATGAATGCGCCTCATACAGAGGTGTATATGCATGAAATGCCGGGTGGGCAGTATAGTAATCTTCAGCAACAAGCGAAGGCGGTTGGTTTAGGAGATCGATTCGATGAAGTGAAAGTAATGTACCGCCGTGTGAATGACATGTTTGGAGATATTGTAAAAGTAACGCCATCATCAAAAGTTGTTGGTGATATGGCATTATTTATGGTTCAAAACCATCTGACAGAACAAGATGTTTTAGAGCGTGGACATGCCATGGACTTCCCAGGGTCTGTTGTTGAAATGTTCTCTGGTGATTTAGGTCAACCGTACGGTGGTTTCCCGAAAGAATTACAAAAGATTATTTTAAAAGGGAAAGAGCCATTAACAGTAAGACCAGGTGAATTACTAGAGCCAGTAGATTTCGAAGCGTTAAAAGAAGAATTATTCCATAAACTTGGACGCGAAGTAACGATTTTTGATGTAGTGGCATATGCTTTATATCCAAAAGTATTTATGGATTATGAAAAAGTTGCTGAGCTTTATGGAAATGTATCTGTACTTGATACACCGACGTTCTTCTATGGTATGAGACTAGGTGAAGAAATTGATGTAGAAATTGAACAGGGTAAAACATTGATGGTTAAACTAGTATCAATTGGAGAACCTCAGCCGGATGGAAACCGCGTTCTTTACTTGGAATTTAACGGTCAACCACGTGAAATTATCGTGAAAGACGAGAGTGTAAAAGCAACAGTTGCACAACGTGTGAAAGGAAACCGTGAGAATCCAAATCATATTAGTGCAACGATGCCAGGAACGGTAATTAAAGTAGTTGTAAAAGAAGGCGACGAAGTGAAAAAAGGCGATTCTATGGCAATTACAGAAGCGATGAAAATGGAAACGACAGTTCAAGCGCCGTTCAATGGTAAAGTGAAGAAAGTATATGTTAACGATGGTGATGCAATTCAAACGGGTGATTTACTTATTGAATTAGATCACTAAAATAAGAAAAGAGCTGTGTAAATACAGCTCTTTTTTATTGCAAAAAATCCCTTGCCGAATTGGCAAGGGATTTTAGTTTTAAATTATTTTGTTTGTTTAGAAGTTGATTCGGCTTCTTTGGCATTCACTTTACTTCTTGTTCCTAACATAACTAAATAGCATAGTACGGCAAACAAGCAAGAAATGAATAGAGAATGTAACAATGCCATCGCTAAACTAGCGTTTGTAAATACAACTAAAACTCCTACTACAGCTTGAAGTGTAACGAGGATAAATGAAATGATCCATCCCCAATATACTACAGGTTGCTGCTTGTAATGGCGAATAGCGAGAATCATGGCGTATAGTATCCAAGCGAAAATTAACATCGCTGCAACTCTATGGCCCATTTGAACCCATTCATGTAGTTGAGTTGGCATAGGTCTGTTTTTGCTACATAAAGGAAAGTCTGGACAGGCTAAGCTAGCTCGTTCGTGACGTACTAAAGCACCTGTGTAGACGACGATATAACTGTAAATTGTTACACCATAAATATGAAATTTCATTTTTTTGTCCATAATAAGTGAACGTGCATCAAATTTTTGGTCAATTTCAAAGATAAGACACGTTAATAAAATGACAGAAGCAAATGAAATTAAGGAAATACCGAAATGGATAGCAAGTACAGCTGGCATTTGTCCCCAAACAACTGCTGCTGCTCCCATTAATGCTTGTGCAACTAAAAATACGAAGGATAAAATTGCTAACGTTTTTGTTTCACGCACATGTTTATAATATTTCCAGGACAAAATACAAAGGAGAGTGACAAGAATTCCAGCTGATCCTGATGTTAATCGGTGGCTAAGTTCAATAATAGTTTCCATTGATAAATTAGATGGAACAAATTCACCGTTACAAAGTGGCCATGATTTACCACAACCTTGACCAGAACCTGTTTTTGTAACTAAAGCGCCTCCTAATAAAACTATTAATAAATCAAGGCTTGTAATGACTGCTAACCATTTAATAAAGCGTTGCAATCTCTTTCACCATCTTTCTGCTATGAAGTTATTGCGAAATATTTTCATTCCATTATGTATAGAATAAAACGCGCTAGTTCCTATGATATATAAAAAATAATAAAATAGCAAAGAAATGGAGGGGGAAGGAAAGGGAGAGAAAATAGGTGTAAAAACAGGGTTTGAAAGGAAAAAATTAGGTGAAAAATAGGCTGTTTTGAAAAGAAATGGGGAGAATACGTGTTAAATAGGACAAAATAGTTTATTATAGAAGGTAACATCATGTTATGATAAGGACAAGTCAGAATGAAGTTTTTTATATCCGACACAAAAAGTTCATGTTTTCTTCACAAAATGTTCGGGAAATATGATTTAATATATTGGAGTATGGGCGTAGATTAGTAGTAGAATGGGTTAACAATGTTTCTACTGTAATAATATTGCTATATAGAAGCGAATTATTTCATTTGAAATAAGCGCAAAAAGAAAGATGAAAGTTTTAAGAGGGGGTTAGAGTGATGAACCATGCAACAAGTGAGCTGCATGATGAGTCCGCTGTTACAAGTGTACCGGAAACAACTCGGTTACAAGATTTATCAGCACTCGTTAAAATGGGGATTGTAAACTCAAATACACTTACTGTATTTACAGGATTTTGGTTGGCGTTACACTTTAATGGATTAAGTGTGATGGACAATCTGGATAAGCTATTTTTTACAATCGTTGGTTCAGGATTAATTATGGCGGGGGTATGTTGTTTAAATAACTACATCGATAGAGACATCGATCCGTTAATGGAAAGAACAAAGACTCGTCCAACGGTTACTGGAAAGTATAAACCAGGATTTGCACTTACATTTGGCCTAGTTATATTACTTCTTGGATTTGTATTCTTATTATTAACAACACCAATGGCAGTTTTAATGGGATTTATTGGTGCTTTCACATATGTTGTCCTATATACTTTATGGACAAAGAGAAAGTATACACTAAATACTGTTGTAGGTAGTATATCTGGAGCAGTTCCACCTTTAATTGGATGGGCAGCAATCGATCCATCTTTAGGTCATCCAATTGCTTGGATGTTATTTTTAATTATGTTTATTTGGCAAATCCCACATTTCCTTGCATTAGCGATGAAACGTGTTGATGAATATCGAAATGCAGGAATTCCAATGCTTCCTGTAGTTCATGGATTTGAAATTACGAAACGCCAAATTATGATTTGGACAGTATGTTTATTACCACTCCCATTTTATATGAGTGGACTAGGGATAACATTTATGGTAATTGCAACACTGCTTAACATCGGATGGATCGTTTTAGGATTTTATGGCTTCCGTAAGAAAGATGACATCAAATGGTCCGTGCAAATGTTTGTTTATTCCCTAAATTATTTAACAATCTTATTTGTATCAATGATTGTAGTTACATTCTTCTAAGACAACGACATAATTGGATTTCTTTACGTTGAGATTTACTTTACTTAACTATAAAGTACAATCTAATTCACAAGGAAAGTGGGGGTTGTTTGTATGAAGAAACAGTGGCGACTGCTTTCGTTCGTTTCACTGCTGGCTTTACTGTTAGGGGGATGCGGTAAAGCCTTTCAATCTACTTTAATTCCGCAAGGAGAAGTAGCAAAAATGCAATATGATTTACTTCTACTGGCTAGTGCAATCATGGTAGGAGTAGTACTAGTAGTTACTATTATTTTCTTGTATGTAATTGTGCGTTTCCGACAAAAGAAAGGTCAGGAAGATTATATTCCAGAGCAAGTTGAAGGGAATCACAAGCTAGAAATTATATGGACAGTTATTCCGATTATTCTTTTACTAATCTTAGCTGTTCCAACGGTTACATATACATTCAAACTTGCTGATGTAAGTGCGATGGAGAAAAAGAATATTGATAAAGATACTATCGTTGTTGATGTAACAGCGAATCTTTATTGGTGGGAATTTTCTTATAAATCAGAAAAGATAGTAACTTCGCAAGATTTGGTCATCCCCACAGGTAAGAAAGTGTATTTAAATTTGAAGGGTGCCGATATTAAACACTCATTTTGGGTTCCATCTTTAGCAGGGAAAATGGATACAAATACAGACAATGTGAACAAAATGTGGTTAAAGGCAGATAAATCGGGCACTTATAATGGTTTTTGTACAGAATTTTGCGGTCCATCACATTCTTTAATGCAATTTAAAGTGAAAGCTTTAGATGAAAGCGAGTACAAAAAATGGCTTGCTGATATGAAGAAAATTGATGGAAAGAAAGAAGTAGCTTCAACAAAGGCGCAAGAGGGCCAAGAAATATTTAATAAAAGCTGTATTGGTTGTCACGCAGTTGGATCTAATGATAGTAGACCACCTTCCGCTCGTATCGCACCAAACTTAGCAAACTTTGCGGATCGCGATATGGTTGCCGGTATTGCCGAAAACAATGAAGAAAACTTAAAAAAATGGCTGAAAGATCCTGAAAATATGAAGCCAGGAAACAAAATGACTGGCAAATATGGCAACTTAACGGATGATCAAATTGATGCATTAAATGCATACTTACAAACGTTAAAAGTTGAAAAGTAAAGAGGGACTATTCGCGAAGGGGAGGTTGAAAACGTGAGTTCTGTAGCAAAAAAACAGGGGATGGGTGCTGTCATATGGGATTATTTAACGACAGTAGACCATAAAAAGATTGCCATTCTCTATTTAATTGCAGGTGGATTGTTTTTTGTAATAGGCGGAATAGAAGCTCTATTTATTCGCCTTCAATTAGCGATTCCTAACAACGCTTTTCTTGTTGGGGATGCTTATAATCAAGTATTAACGATGCACGGTACAACAATGATTTTCCTCGCAGCTATGCCACTCGTGTTTGCATTTATGAACGCCGCTGTACCACTTCAAATTGGTGCACGTGATGTAGCGTTCCCGTTTTTGAATTCACTCGGATTTTGGTTATTTTTCTTTGGTGGAGTATTTTTAAATTTAAGTTGGTTTTTAGGTGGAGCACCTGATGCAGGATGGACATCTTATGCATCTTTAGCTTTAGCCTCTAAAGGTCATGGTGTTGATTTCTATGTACTCGGCTTGCAAATCTCAGGTATTGGTACATTAATTGGAGGAATTAACTTCCTTGTAACCATTATTAATATGCGCGCTCCAGGAATGACGTATATGCGTATGCCGATGTTTACATGGACAACATTTGTAACATCTTCGCTTATATTATTCGCTTTTCCGCCGTTAACTGTAGGATTAGGACTTTTAATGTTAGATCGTTTATTTGGAACAAGTTTCTTTAATCCGGCATTGGGCGGGAATACAATTATATGGGAGCATTTATTCTGGATTTTCGGTCATCCAGAAGTATACATTCTTATACTCCCAGCTTTCGGAATATTCTCAGAAATCTTCGCAACATTTTCGAAAAAACGATTGTTTGGTTATTCATCGATGGTGTTTGCGACTGTATTAATTGGATTTTTAGGATTTATGGTATGGGCGCACCATATGTTTACTGTTGGACTTGGTCCAGTTGCTAATGCTATTTTCTCAGTTGCAACAATGGCGATTGCGGTTCCGACTGGTATCAAAATATTCAACTGGCTCTTTACAATGTGGGGTGGAAGTATTCGTTTTACGACACCAATGATGTGGGCAGTAGCTTTCATTCCATCATTCGTAATGGGTGGAGTTACAGGGGTTATGCTAGCATCTGCACCAGCTGATTATCAATTTCATGATAACTATTTCGTAGTAGCGCATTTTCATTATGTAATCGTTGGCGGTGTTGTATTTGGTTTACTTGCAGGAGCTCATTATTATTGGCCACTGATGTTTAATAAAGTATTAAATGAAACATTAGGAAAGATAACGTTTTGGCTATTCTTTATCGGCTTCCATTTAACGTTCTTTATTCAGCATTTCCTTGGCTTGATTGGTATGCCACGCCGTTACTACACATATCTTGAAGGGCAAGGGTTGGAAATGGGGAATATGATTAGTTCTATCGGAGCGGTGTTTATGGCTCTTGGAACGATTGTTCTTCTATTCAATGTAATTAAAACGACAGTATCAAAAGAAAAAGCTGGTCGTGATCCGTGGGATGCACGTACATTAGAATGGACAATGCCAGCACCGACACCAGAATATAACTTTAAACAATTACCATTTGTTCGCGGATTAGATCCGTTTTGGATTGAAAAACGTGAAGGTAATAAAGAGATGACAGCAGCGGAACCAGTTGGTGATATTCATATGCCAAATCCTTCGTTTTCACCATTTGTTATTTCTTTCGGATTGTTTATAGCGGCATTTGGTGCGATGTATATGCAGGGCGGAAAAGATAAGTTCTGGTTATTAGTAGCAATTATTGGTTTAATCATTACATTTGGCGCAATGTTCCTACGTTCAGTAATTGATGATCATGGGTATCATATTCATAAAGAAGATTTAGAGGATAAGGGGGGCAAGGCATAATGCATGTAGATGAAAAGTTAACGAATGAAACATTTCCAGCAGAGCCTGAAAAAGCAACCCTTGAAGGGAAAAATAAGTTTGTCGGTTTTTGGTTATTTCTTGGAGGCGAAACAGTGTTGTTCGCTTCCTTATTCGGCACATATTTAGCGTTAAAGAATTCTACAAATGGTGGACCAACATCTCAAGAGATGTTCCAAATGCCACTCGTTTTCATTATGACGATGCTTTTATTAACGAGTAGCTTAACGAGTGTATATGCGATGTATCACATGAAAAACTTTAACTTTAAGAAAATGCAGCTTTGGTTACTAGTAACAGTATTGCTAGGTTTAGGGTTTTTAGGATTTGAGATATATGAGTTTTATCATTATACACATGAATTTAAGCATACTATGAGAAGTAGTGCGTTTGGCTCTGCGTTTTATGCTCTTGTTGGTACACATGGACTCCACGTATTGTTTGGGTTATGTTGGATTTTAACATTAATCTTTAGAAATGCGAAGAGAGGTCTAAATTTATACAATGCACCGAAGTTTTATGTTGCATCGATTTATTGGCACTTTATTGACGTAGTTTGGGTGTTTATTTTCACTGTAGTATATTTAATGGGAATGGTGGGATAAACAATGGCGATAAAGCAAACGAATAATCCTAAAGTTGATCTTGTTTATCGGAAGAGAAAAAGTGCGGAGGAAATGAGGCATCAAGTTATTACGTTTGCATTAATGATTTTTTTAACATTAGTTGCATTTGTAGCAGTGGCGTATCCAAAAACTTTTAGTCCGATTTTCTCTGTACCGTTTATTTTACTATTAGCAGTGGTACAAGTAATTTTTCAATTGTATTATTTTATGCATATGAGTCATAAAGGACATGAAGCAGCAAGTTTCTTTCTTTACTCAGGTCTGCTAATAGGGTTAATTACAATTTTAGCTTTTATGACAATCGTGTGGATTTGAAAAGTGAAAAATAAGGGAGCTTGTGTTGTCACAGCTCCCTCTTCATATTATGAGATAACCTTACGAAGGTAGGTGTGAAAATGAGTAACTTGTGGATATTTGGTTTTCAGGCTTTATGGAGTCCTATCTTTTTATTATTTATGCTTTCGATTCTTATTGGGTACTTCTTAATTATTGGGCCATATAGAATGCGATTTGAAAATGCGACGAAGGTAAGTAAGAAGCAAATTTTTTATTTTACGACTGGTATTGTTCTTTTGTATTTTGTAAAGGGAGGGCCTATTGATTTAATTGGCCATATTATATTTAGTGCTCATATGTTTGAAATGGCAGTCATGTATATTGCAGTTCCGCCGTTACTGTTGCTTGGTATACCAATTTGGTTATATCGTTACATTACTTCTTTTAAGTTCGTTCAAATTATATTAAATGCATTTGCTAAACCACTTATTGCGTTGTTTGTATTTAACGGCCTGTTTTCTTTTTATCATTTACCAGTTGTTTTTGATACAGTAAAACAAAGTCAAATAGCTCATCCTATTTGTCTCGCTATATTGTTTTTTACAGCAATCATGATGTGGTGGCCGATGTTAAATCCATTACCAGAATATCAAACGTTAAGTGATATAAAGAAACTTGGTTATATGTTTGCTAACGGTATATTATTAACGCCTGCTTGTGCGTTAATCATTTTTGCGACAGCGCCGTTATTTGCAACGTATACGGATCCGGCTGCTTGGATGAAAGCGATGGAACTATGTGTACCAGCGGGCACTTTATCGGATTTAAATATAACGGGACCAGAATTTTTGCACTGGATGCCAGTCGTACAAGACCAGCAAACTGGTGGTATCATAATGAAAATTGTCCAGGAAATAGTGTACGGTACAATTATAGGCTATGTATTCTTTAGATGGGCACGTAGAGAACGTGAAAAGGATAAGGAGCAGTTGCAACAATTGCCGCCGTATTTACAGACTAAGTAAAAAAGTGTATGGGATTCCATGCGCTTTTTCTTTTTAGTTTTAGTTACCTTAAAAAGATTGAATTTTCTAACTTTTTATGTTAAGTTAGTGTAGGCGTGTACTAAAAGTGGAGATAAAATTTACTACTAGCTTTCATGCGTAATAATTCCATATGTAGTGCAAGTTTTTTAGAGAGTTACAAATATATATTGTTATCTTTAATAAACACGAACTATTTTAAGGGGGAGTTTAAATGGGTAGTAGTGGAAGTATGGTAAAGCCGATTAGTGGTTTTTTGACAGCACTAATTCAATATCCAGTACCAGTAGTAGAATCGCGTACAGACATTGATAAACAAATTCAACAAATCATAAAAACAATTCATTCGACCAAATCAGGTTACCCTGGTTTAGAATTGATAGTATTTCCTGAATATAGTACACAAGGGCTCAATACAAAAAAATGGACTACAGAAGAATTTTTATGCACAGTGCCTGGGCCAGAAACAGACTTATTTGCTGAGGCATGTAAAGAATCTAAAGTATATGGTGTTTTTTCAATAATGGAGAAAAATCCTGATGGTGGAGAGCCGTATAATACAGCAGTTATTATTGATCCACAAGGTGAAATGATTTTGAAGTATCGTAAGCTAAATCCTTGGGTGCCAGTCGAGCCTTGGAAAGCTGGAGATTTAGGCTTACCTGTTTGTGATGGACCTGGAGGAAGTAAATTAGCTGTTTGTATTTGTCATGATGGCATGTTCCCTGAAGTAGCTCGTGAAGCGGCCTATAAAGGTGCAAATGTCTTAATTCGTATTTCTGGATATAGTACACAAGTTAGTGAACAATGGATGCTAACGAATCGTTCAAATGCATGGCAAAATTTAATGTATACATTGTCGGTAAACTTAGCGGGTTATGATGGTGTATTTTATTACTTTGGTGAAGGACAAGTATGTAATTTTGATGGGACTACTTTAGTACAGGGTCATCGAAATCCTTGGGAGATTGTTACTGCTGAAGTATATCCAGAACTAGCAGATCAGGCTAGATTAGGATGGGGATTGGAAAATAATATATATAATCTAGGTTCAAGAGGATATGTAGCAACTCCTGGTGGGGTGAAAGAAAATCCATATACGTTTGTAAAAGATTTAGCTGAAGGTAAATATAAGGTCCCTTGGGAAGATGAGATTAAAGTAAAAGATGGATCTATTTATGGATATCCAGTAAAAAAAACGATTCATTCTTAGGGAAGGGAAATGAAACAAGCGCATCATATTGATGCGCTTGTTTTTGTTAATCAATAATTTGAAATTCTTTTAACTCTTTTTCGACATTTTGTAGGAGTTGTTCGCTTTTTTGAAGTACATTCGTTGGGAAAGTCTCATCATCACCATATTCAACGCCGTGAGGATAATAATGTTTTCCTAATAAGGGGGGGAGTAGTTTTACTTCAGCGTGTCTACTGCCAATGTCACCTTCAACAGCAACTCCTTGCACTCGTAAATAATAAACATCCTTTAATATTTCAAATTTATAATCGTATGTAACTCGTTCATAATCCCACTGTCCGGCAAGTACGAAGTGGTTGTTTTCCATGATTTCAGTTAAAAGAGTTAATTCAACGACGGCTCCATTAAATTTCGTATTTGTAAATTGCATATAATACCTCCTTTTTTAATGTTACACCATTATTTTTATAATAGTATGAATAATAAGAAAGTGCAATTCATATTGAGAGAAAAGGGATAATCCAGACTTTTTTCACAAAAATATGATATAGTGAAAAGAGTACGGTACACACAAAAAGAAAGAAAAGGATTTGTGTATATCTCAATTTTATGTTTTGTTCAGGAGGTATATCGTTTGAAGAAATTATTGCGTATCGTAATGATTACATTTTTAATTTTAGCTGTTGATTTATACGGGAAATTACTCGTTTCACAATATATATTAACCCCATCTCAATCAAAGCAAGAAAATAAAATTGTGAAAAAGAAAAAGCAAATTAAGGAAGACTCCTCAGACACTGTTTTAAATATGATTGGTGAAGACTCTGAAAACCTATTAGCAAAGTGGGGAGAACCCTCTCGAATAGAGCCATCTGCATACGGATATGAATGGTGGGTATACAACCAGGATTTAACTCAGTATGTTCAATTTGGAGTTTCTGAACGTAAAGTTGTAACGGCATACGCAGCTGGTGAACAAGTTAAGGTTCCACCTTATTATATAAATGAAAAATATGAAGAAGTATATAAAAAAAGTCCGCTTTCGCATGAAATTTCATTAAAAAGAGGGAAAAATAGTTATCAATTTGAGCTATCTGATACCGAAGTCATGGAACAACCGTTAATACCTGTAGAAGATGGATGGGCGCAATTGTATTTTGATCAATTTACACATGAGCTTGTTGGTGTTCGTTATATGGATGATGAAACTTTATTACGCCAAAGACCGTATCAGCTCGTTTATTCAGGTGAATTAATAGCAGAACAACCATTGACTCCAGAAAAAATAAAACAAGTAGAAAATGGGAATATGCAACAAATTTTTGATTTAACAAATATCATTCGAAGTCGTCATAAATTACCATTATTAACATGGGATCAGGAAACAGCAGATGTTGCTGTTGGTCACAGTAAAGATATGAAAGACAATAATTATTTTTCTCATGACTCACCTACATTAGGTACGCTAGGAGATCGTTTGCAGCGCGGGAAAGTAGGATTTCAACTTGCTGGTGAGAACATAGCGGCGCAACATAGTGATGGAATTGCGGCAGTGCAAGGTTGGTTAAATAGTGAGGGGCATAGAAAGAATTTATTAAATGAACAATTTACAGGATTAGGTGTTGGTGTATACGATAAATTTTATACACAAAACTTTATTCGAAAATAAAGCGAAACTGTAAGCGGTGGGGTGTTACATCACCTAATTAGTTACTTCGTATTCACTGAATTGTAGGTGGGAATCTGACCGTATGCAAATAGCAGAAAAAAAGGTGCATGAATCGTCTAAAAATAGGCGAACCATGCGCCTTTTTTTTCTTACTATATAGTAGATATACATGGAGAGGTGAGGATTATGCCAACAACAAAAGGACCGTTACATCCATCGGTTCAACAGTTTAAAGAATTTGTAAACCATCACCCTAAAATGGTTCATGAGGTTAGAAGTGGTCATAAAACATGGCAACAATTTTATGAAGAATGGTACTTACTTGGTGAAGAAGATCCAATATGGGCAACTTATAGACCGGATGGAGCGCCTGCTTTTTCTTCGGTAAAAGAAAATAAAAAAGAAAAAGATAATCGAACTGAAGAGGAAAAAACTGCTGATGTGATGGGGCAAATGCTTTCTTTTTTTAAAAAGTTGGACGTGGAACAAATGCAGAACCATTTAGCCAATGTGACGAGTGCAATTGGGAGCGTGCAACAAGTTATTCAGCAATTTCAAGGTAACCGTACGCAGCAAGAGCAAAGTACTTCAGAAAATAACCCGTTTTTCTTTCAAAAGGATTAGGGGGAAAGATGATGAGAGCAGAAATTATGGAGTTTATAAAGGCTGATGAGGATTTATCTCGTTATATTAGAGAGCAACCGTACTGGTATAGAAAATTAACACGAAATCCTGAAGAAAAAGAGGCTTTTGAGTTAGCGGCGATGCAACATTTCAAAAAAACGATACCAGATAAAGTGGAAAAGTTTCAAAATCAATTGGCCGTTGCTTCGATTATGATTGATATGTTTCAGTATATGAAGCAACAAAACGCAACCTAATTGGAAGTGAAAAATATGTCCGTCATGCAGAACTTTTGTTACAATAGAAGTTGATTATTTAAAAAGGAGTTGCAGCATGACGGAAATTTGTTTAGTACGACATGGACAAACTGATTGGAATTTTCAAGAAATTATTCAGGGGCGAGAAGATATTCCGCTTAATGAAGTTGGTAAGAAGCAAGCGAGTCAAAGTGCAGCTGCTTTACAAGAAGAAACGTGGGATATCATTATAAGTAGCCCGTTAATTAGAGCGCAAGAAACGGCTAATGAAATCGCAACGGCAGTTGGATTACAATCGATTTTATTAGATGAGCGATTTGTTGAACGGAATTTTGGAGAAGCTTCAGGGAAGCCGGTTGCGGCTGTTAGAGAGTTGATTGCTGAGGGTAAAGTAGAAGGTATGGAGCGCGATGAAGAGATTGTAGCTCGTTGCTTTGCTGCTTTAGAAGATGTTGCGACAACTCATTTTGGCAAACGTATTATTATTGTTGCTCACTCACACGCGATAAAAGCGATTTTACATGCCATTGAACCAGATGAAATTACATTTAAGACACCATTAAAAAATGCGTGTATTAGTTATGTGAAACAAAATAGTGGAAAATGGGATGTTCTTAAATATAATATAGCGGAACATATTAATGTATAAGTGTGTACGGATATAGTGTAAAAATAGTTACGTTATATCTTTCTTTTGAGTAAGTCACTTCAATTAGTAGTTCTAATCTAAATGTGGTATGATGGATACTCGGAGGTGTCTCTCATGATTGTAGCGACGCTAGAAAGCGTATTAATATTAGATAAGGCAGAGCAGCTTGCAAAAGCGATTATCTGTTCAGATATAGCAGAAGATTATCGTAAGTATTATAGAGAATTACATGAAGATATGGAACTTCAGACGCTAATTCAGCAATTTACAGCGATGAAAGAACGGTATGAGGAAGTACAGCGTTTTGGAAAATACCATCCTGACTATACTACCGTGTCGATGGAAATGAGAGAATTAAAGCGTTCTGTGGACTTACATGATAAGGTTGCAGCTTTTAAAAGAGCAGAAACTGCTTTGCAGAAGTTATTAGACGAAGTTAGTGTAGCAATCGGTTCGGAAGTGTCTTCTTCCATTAAAGTGCCAACAGGAAATCCATTCTTTGATGCTGGTGGCTGTGGTGGAGGTTGTGGTACTGGCGGAGGTTGTGGTTGTAAAAAAACGGGGTGATGTACCCCGTTTTTTAGAAGTTGGAAGAAAACGTATACAGAGTTTGTCCTGTAATGTTATAAATTTCTGATTGGTTTTCATAGAATATAAAATATATGTTTTTAAAAGGAGAAGATGGAGAAGATTATGTTCGGGCAACGACAAAGTATGATTGTTTATTTACATTCATTGAAACATGCCAAGATTTTAAGGAAATATGGTAACATACATTACATATCAAAACGATTAAAATATGCTGTAGTATATTGTGATATGGAACAAATTGAGCATATGATGCATAAGTTGAACAAACTTCCTTTTGTGAAAAAGATAGAACAGTCGTATCGCCCGTATTTAAAAACGGAATTTGAAAATTCCCGTCCTGATCGAGCAAAAGAATACGATTATAGCTAATAGAAAAAATCCCCTGCTAAATTTAGCGGGGGATTTTTCACTTGAAATAACGTGTTATTTCATCGGAGGAATGAAATTGTTCATTCGTAAAATACCAGTTAAATGATTAAAAAATAGTTCTTTTTCTGGGAAAGTTGTAGATGGTTTTACAGTAAAGGTAGCCACTTTTTTCCCGAGTTGTTCTGCCGTTTCTTCAAATAAAATGACACGTTTACTTTTTTTATTTTCAAATACAGGAATGCCTTCACGACATATGTATAATGGTTGGAAATCACCAGTAGTAGTTGGTTTTAATATTACAACAAGCGAACACACTTTTTTATCGTTTTTTATCGTTTCAAATTGTAACATATGTGCTATACGTTCTTGATTTGTTTTGGCAATTTCAAGTAATTCATATAAATCAGAGTAGCCTTCTCCAAGTTCTATAAAGCGTTGAATCATATCTTTTCCTCCTCTTTCTTTTACTGTACCATTTCACTTTTTAAATGAAAAGCACACAAAGAAAAAAAACCCTGCATAGCAGGGCCCTTCTTATACTAGCATGTACTAGTAAGAAGGCAAAGGGAGAGGAGAAACCGGAGGAAGAACTTATGGGGAAACGTAAGTCTTCTCCGCGGTTGGCAACAACATCGAAGGTGATGTTGTTATAATTATTTATGTCCAATCTAAATGAAGATATACATAATGAAATTAAATTTTATGTTGGGCTTTTTATTTTTCTTTTTTTTATTTTGTGATAGGATAAAAAAGATAAAGTGGAACTAATATACATATTGGGTTCATATTAGTGAATGATGAGATGAATACATAAAAATAACGAGAGGTTATTTGAGGCCGAGTTTTTCTATAGTTAGGTGAATGTGGTTTGTTAACGGTTACCGAAGTGGGAATGGCTTTCTATAATCGCTCGATAGATTGAAATAAAGGTAGTGACAACAGATGAGAGTAGTTTCAGGAAAATGTAAAGGACACCCACTTAAAGCGGTTCCTGGTAATACAACACGTCCAACGACAGATAAAGTAAAAGAATCTATTTTTAATATGATAGGTCCTTATTTTGATGGTGGTATCGCCCTTGATTTATTTGGTGGTAGTGGTGGTCTTGGAATTGAGGCTTTGAGCAGGGGGATCGATAAAGTAATTTTTGTTGATCGGGATAGTAAAGCAATAAAAGTAATTCATCAAAATTTAGAAAGTTGTAGAGTACAGGAACAAGCTGAAGTATATCGAAATGATGCTGAACGTGCAGTAAAGGCGTTAATAAAACGTGAAATGTCATTCGATCTTATATTAATAGATCCTCCATATAAAGAGCAAAAAATTGTATCTTTAATTAGTGTAATGGATCAATATGGATTGCTACATAGTGATGGATTAATTATGGCAGAGCATGGTAATGATGTAGTTTTACCTAATTCAATAGGAAGGCTTGTAAAAGTACGAGCTGAGAATTATGGGATTACTGCAATATCGATTTATAAGTATGAAGGTGAGGGGACAGAATGACAAGTATAGCTATTTCTTCAGGAAGTTTTGATCCAATTACCCTTGGGCATCTGGATATTATTAAAAGGGGAGCAAAAGTATTTGATGAGGTGTACGTAGTCGTTTTAAACAATTCATCAAAAAAACCATTCTTTTCAGTTGAAGAGCGATTAGAACTAATTCGAGAAGCGACAAAGGATATCCCGAATGTAAAGGTAGATTCGCATAGTGGGCTATTAGTAGAGTATGCAAAAATGCGTAATGCAAATGCAATATTACGTGGTTTACGAGCAGTTTCTGATTTTGAATATGAGATGCAAATTACTTCTATGAATCGAAAATTAGATGAAAATATTGAAACATTTTTTATTATGACAAACAACCAATATTCATTTTTAAGCTCGAGTATTGTAAAAGAAGTTGCGAGGTATGGAGGAAGTGTAGTGGATCTTGTACCCCCTATTGTAGAGCGTGCTTTAAAAGAAAAGTTTCAAACCCCGTTAAAGTGAACGGGGTTTTTCTTTATACGTGCGCAAAAATAATAAAATAACATATAAGTATAGACAAAATAATGTAAAAATTGGTCCATAATGTATAAAAGATGTCCAAATTTCATGTAGTATAGAAGGATGCTCGGATAAAAATACAGGAATATCTTTTGGCATAGGTGAGAAAGAACTCACTTTCTCATAAAATGGTGTCCAAAATACAAATGTAAAAATAGGGGCAAGAATACTTTGAATAATTCGTGCGAAAAAATAGGGTTTAAATCGGATATCTGTTTCAGCTAATATGCTAGCAACTTGTGCCTGAATAGAAAGACCGCTAAATGCTAAAATGAAGCTTGTTACCATAGCTTGTTGTAAGAGCGGTGTTTCATTTATTTGACTAATCATTTGGCTTCCGAGTGTCATTTCGAAAATACCTGATAATATAGGTATACTAAAATCTGTACTTAGTTGGAAGAATGATAAAATATGTTGCATAATAAAAGAAAGAGCTGCTGTAATGTGGAATACAGTAATCATTTTATTTAACACAGAGAATAAAATAATAAATCCGCCAATCATAAGTAATGTTTGAATAGAAGAAACAATGGCATCCCCAAGTAATTTACCAATTGGTCTTTTTTCTTGTAAGCGTGTCTCGTGAAGAATTAAAAAAGGGTTTTGAAAGCGACGTTTTTTTGTAGTGTGTGTATTATTTTTGTAAGCGGTATTATCGCCGTAAAAACGCATAATTAATCCGACAGCAAAGTTACTGAAATAATGGGCAGCGGCTAATATAATTCCTAATTTCGGATTATTAAAAAAACCGATAGACACAGCACCGAAAATAAAAAGTGGATTAGAAGAATTTGTGAAAGAAACGAGGCGCTCCGCTTCAATCTGAGTTAAAAGATTGCTTTTTCGTAGTCTAGCGCTTAATTTGGCGCCTGCAGGGAAACCAGAAGCCATTCCCATCGCCCAAACAAATCCGCCTATCCCTGGAACGCGAAAAAGTGGGCGCATGAGTGGTTCTAATATAACGCCAATAAATTTTACAACACCGATACTAATTAGAAGTTCCGCAATGATGAAAAACGGTAGTAGTGAAGGGAATACAACTTCCCACCATATATTTAACCCGCGAATAGAAGCTTGCAAAGCGGCTTGGGGGTGGAGTACAAGAGAAAAGGTTAAAAATAGCGTTGATATGGTAAGGAAAGCGGTTTTCCATTTTTCATACATGTAAGTAAATCCCCCTTTGTCCCAAAAAACGTTCATTTCAGTATACGTGGATACGTAGTGAATTTAGACCATAAGTATGAAAAAGGAATGAAAAAAATTAAAGGGTGAGAAAAATGAAAGAACCAAAGATTGGTTTAGCACTTGGGTCTGGAGGAGCGAAAGGGTTTGCTCATATTGGTGTAATAAAGGTTTTAAGGGAAGCTGGTATCCCTATTCACATGATTGCAGGAAGTAGTATGGGGGCGCTAATAGGTACGTTTTATGCGGCAAGTAGTAACGTTGAAAGATTGTATAAATTGGCATCTGTTTTTAAGCGGAAGTATTATTTAGATTTCACGGTACCGAAAATGGGATTTATTGCTGGAAAACGTGTCAAAGATATGATTAAAATGTTTACATATAATAAAAATTTAGAAGAGTTAGATATCCCGACGGCTGTTGTGGCTACTGACATATTGAAGGGGGAAAAAGTGGTTTTTACAAGTGGGCCAGTTGCAGATGCGGTGAGGGCTAGCATATCTGTTCCTGGAGTGTTTGTACCAGAAAAAATAGATGGAAGATTATTAGTGGATGGTGGAGTCATTGATCGCATCCCAGTATCGGTTGTGAAAGAGTTAGGGGCCGATATTGTTATCGCTGTTGATGTATCTCCAATTAAGGTGAATGGCGATGTTACGTCCATTTATGACGTAATCATGCAAAGTATTGAAATTATGCAGCATGAGCTTGTAATGAATCGGCAAATTGCATCGGATTTAATGATGCGACCAGCTGTAGAGCAATTTAGTTCACGTGCTTTTACAAACATTGAAGACATTATTCGAGTTGGAGAAGTAGAAGCAGAAAAACATGTTTCAAATATTTATTTATTAATTGAGCAGTGGAAGGAGAAACATAATGTTTAAGCGTTTTCGGTTTATATATGCAATCTTAATAGGGGTTATATTGGCGATGTTACTTGTTTACGTACGTTTACCGTATTATATAACAAAACCAGGAATGGCTGCCAAATTAGAGCCTTATGTTCAAGTTGAGGGTGGAACGAAAGAATCTGGTGATTTTATGCTTGTTACGGTTTCAATGGGACCAGCAAATGTGGTGAATTTAATAGCGGCACAGTTTAATAAATATACACATATTTCGAAAGCGGAAGAAATATTGCAAAAAGGTGAGAGTGATGAAGAATATCAATTTCGCCAAAATTATGCGATGAAAGATTCGCAAAATGCAGCAATTTATAATGCATATAAACGTGCAAATCGCTCAGTATCTTTTGAAAATAAAGGTGTATTAGTTGCTGGTGTGGCAAAAGGAATGCCGTCAGAAGGAAAGCTTAAGCTTGGTGATGTTATTATAGCTGTTGACGGAAAAACATTTGAAAAGACGGAGCAATTTATTGAATATATGACAGGGAAAAAAGAAAACGATGCTGTAAGTATTGAGTATATGAGAAATGGAAAACAATTGAAAGAGAATTTAAATGTAAAGACGATTCCTAATGGGAATGGACGTGTCGGTATAGGTGTTTCTATCGTTACGGAAAGAGAATTAGTGGTCGATCCGAAAGTGAAAATTAATTCTCATGAAATTGGTGGACCGTCCGCAGGTTTAATGTTCACATTAGAAATATATAATCAACTTGTGGAAGAAGACTTAACGAAAGGACATGAAATAGCTGGAACAGGTACAATTAATGAAAAAGGAGAAGTGGGCCCAATTGGTGGTATAAATCAAAAAGTGGTGGCTGCTAGCGATGCGGGGGCTGAAGTGTTCTTTGCGCCAAATGAAAAAGGTGCGGAGAAATCGAACTATAAAGATGCACTTGAGACTGCAAAGGATATTAAAACAAAAATGAAAATTGTACCAGTAGATACGCTGGATGATGCGTTAACATATTTAGAAAAGATGGATAAGGAAAAAACCTCTCTGAAATAGAGAGGTTTTTTATAGGAATTTTGTAGTTGTTTCATCATAGCGAATAGGATGGTGTGTTATATCCTGTTTTAATAGTTGTGTGCGTAACGGTTCGTGCATGATGGAGAAATATACAGAGTTTGCTTTTTTCTCTATATCTAAAGCGGCATGGTCGAATGTTTTTGTATGAGTAAGGATTGGAAGTTCGATTTTTTTCTTGTTTTTTGAAAGGTAAGTTTGTCCTTTTTGTGACATGCCTAGCAGGCGAATATATGGTGCGTGTTGTTCTATATTTGCGCTACGTATTTCTTCTTTTGTTGTGTTTGTTAAAATGTGTGTACAAGCTCTTTGTAATCTAGTCCATGTATAACGTTTTGTTTTTAATGCTTCCATGAATGAATAGAAGGAGGAACTGTTTTGTATTTTTGATAAAATACGATGCTCTAAACCTTCTTCTATTTCATATATATGTCGTAAGTCCCCTGGAGACATCGTCATGAGTCTATATTTAAAAAATGAAAAGTATTGTTCCCAATTATGTAATATCCCGTAGTTTTGTTTGTAATTTGCTAAAAGCGAAGTGGTTGCCTGTGGGAGAAAAGGTTTAATTGTTGTAAATGACCCTTCTTCGCTAAAGAGTTGTTTTCGGATGCTTGTTGCGCTTGCAATATGTTGGTCATTAAATGTTTCATCATGATAATGAGAGGCAAATCTTTTTATAGTTTGAGCTTGTATAGAGCTATTTTGTGACAGAATTGCTTTCATATATTGGAAGCCTAAAATATTATTTGGTTGTGACATATCTATGTTTTTTTCAGATGTTAAAATGTGTGAGAAAGCATCCGATGTTGCTTTTGCATAACTATTACCAGCGTCCATGAATTGTTTTACAAGGTAGTTAAAAGTCTCTTCTTCGTTTTTTTGTACGGAGATGGTATTATAAAAATTTTCGATTTGTCCATCCTCACTACCGAAACAAATTTCAGAAACACGTAGGGCATTTAAAATGGAAATAGCACCATTTGCGAAGGTTTCAGCCTTTTGTGTTGCAAAGACGTATGGAAGTTCTACAACAAGGTCTACGCCGTTTGCTAAGGCCATTTTAGTGCGATACCATTTGGAAATGAGTGCGGGCTCACCACGCTGTAAAAAAGGACCACTCATAACGGCAATTATTATATCAGATTGTGTTAACTTTTTTGTCTGTTGCACATGATAAAGATGACCGTTATGAAAAGGGTTATATTCAACAACAATACCACCAGCTTTTATGGTAATCTCTCCTTTCGATGTAGCATCTTTTTGAAAAACGTGATACTCTATATATTATTTACTATGATGACTTCATTATAGTGTAAAGAAAAAACATTGACAAATATAAAATGGCTAGCTATAATTTTGTTTGTTGCCTTGAGGTGATATGATATGAAATGGTCCATCCATCAATTGAATAAATTGAGAAATAAAGGATTGACATTGGATGAGATGGTAGATGTAAGTGAGCTAAAAGAGGTCGAGAAAGATATTCGTGAAATTAATCCTGTTCATGTAACGGGAAGAGTTGATTTTGGCTCCGGTAAGTTTACGTTTCATCTACATATAACTGGAAGCATGGTTTTACCATGTTCTCGCTCTTTAGTAGATGTGACATTACCATTTGACATTAAAACAACTGAGGTGTTCCAAACTTCACAAGAAGAATTTGAAACTGAAGCTGAAATTCATTCTTTAGAAGGAGAAGTACTTGACTTACTGCCCGTAATCAAGGAAAATATACTTTTGGAGATTCCAATGCAAATTTTCAGTGATGATGTTTCTGGTGGAGCACCGACGCAAGGTCAAGACTGGCAAGTGATTTCGGAAGAAGACAAAGAAAAGACTGTTGATCCAAGATTGGCAGGACTTGCAAAGTTTTTTGACAAATAATCGGAAGACTGGTTCAGGCCTTCATATGAAAATAACTATTTCTTTTAAGGAGGTGGGAAGAATGGCTGTACCTTTTAGAAGAACTTCTAAAACAGTAAAAAGAAAGCGTCGTACGCATTTCAAATTATCAGTACCTGGTATGGTAGAGTGCCCAAGCTGTGGTGAAGCGAAATTAGCTCACCGTGTATGTAAAGCATGCGGTACTTACAAAGGTAAAGAAGTAATCAGCAAGTAATTGCGGGAAAATAAACGCAGAAGATATCTTCTGCGTTTATTTTTTTTGTCTTAATCTTTAGTTGTTGTATTCTATCTTTTCTAGTAACTGCATATGCTTAATAAAAAATGCATAGGGAGGACTAGAGAGATGGCGACAACAAGACAAGATGCTTGGACTGATGATGAAGATTTGCTTCTGGCAGAAGTAGTACTCCGGCATATTCGAGAAGGTGGAACACAACTTTCTGCCTTTAAGGAAGTGGGGAAAAATTTATCTCGTACACCAGCAGCATGTGGGTTTAGATGGAATTCTTACGTAAGAAAGCAATATAAAGAACGTATTGAGGAAGCAAAGCAACTTCGTAAAGTAGAAAATTATGAAGTGAAAGAGACAAAGGTGTTAGAACCTACGTCAATTACGTTGAATGATGTTATTGATTTCTTGCAAAATTATAAAGATGAAAACTCTTTAACGGTGTTGCAACAACAAGTTGAATCATTACAAACAGAAAGAGAGCGTCTTCTAGAGCGATTATCAGTATATGAAGAAGAGTATAGAACACTACTTGATTATATCGATCAAAAAAGAAGTGTAATGGTAGCGGAAAGAAACAATGCTCGCTCGAATGAGAAGTTAGAGAAGCTTAAGAAATAAAAAACAGCTGTTATACAGCTGTTTTTTTATTTCTTAAGCCGATTCTTCGTTTGTAACCGCATTCAAATTTGCTTCTGGCTGCCAAATATAAAAATCTCCATCAGTTACTGATACGGGGTTGAAATTTAATTTATCCCAAAAACCAGCTGAATGAATACGTGCTATCGTTTTAATAGGAAATTGCATTTGTTTCGCATGATTTACAAGCATTTGCCCGAATCCTTGTTTTTGAAAAGTTGGTAATACTTCAAGTTTATAAAGTTCTAGGTAGGGACCTGTAATTTCGAATGGTTCTCCACCGTTTCTTTTCATATATAGACTCATACGTGCGATTAGTGATCCGCCATAATAAATACCGTAAAATGGAGATTCACTGTCGTTTTCAATAATGTTTGCTTGTAATTCTTCCAGCATAGATAGTTCCTGGGCTCCGCACCCTTTAAATTTTTTGAATTCATCTAACGTTTTATAATTGATGAGCAAGCGCTCAACTTTTGGGAATCCCATTACATCACATCCTTTTCTTGTCTCGTTGAATGCAGAAAAGTAAAAATATTTATAATAATAGTATAACTCATTTTTTTATTTTTATGAAGAAGATAGTATATTTCTTTTTTTATTTTTTTGAGGATTTGCTAAACTAAGAGTAGAAGCGTATTAATAGGTGGTACATACATAGTGAAAAATGAGAGTATATTTGTTGGGCAGAGGACAGCGGAATTATAGGGCGTACTCAGGTGCTTTAAAAAGATATAAAAGGGGGGAAGGCAAGGGCACTTAGTGTGAATTCCTTGTGTGAAAATGAAAATTGGAATTGTCGGACCAGGTGCTATTGGTCTATTGTATACATTTTATTTACAAAAAAATAACCAAGATGTTACGTTGTTTACAAGAACAGCTAAGCAAGCTGAAGAATTAAATGAAACAGGTGTAACTTGTATTAGAGATGGAAGATGTGAAACAGTATATCCATCTGTTTTACCGATAGAAAGTATGGTAGCGCAAAATTTAGATTATATATTTATTGCTGTGAAGCAATATCATATAGATGACGTACTACCGTTTGTGGAAGGGGCATCATCATTAATCTTTTTGCAAAACGGAATGTCGCATCTTCAAAAGATGCTGAACATAGGGAGTAAAAATATAGCTGTTGGTATTGTAGAACATGGTGCGAAAAAAGAGGGAGGGCATATCGTTCATCATACTGGGATAGGGATAACAAAATTTGGAGTGGTTTGTGGTCAATCTATACATTTGAAAAAAATATTCAATTATTTTCCTTTTGCTTATTTTCCAGTTCAAATAGAAACGGATTGGGAAGAGATTATGCATAAAAAATTAGTAGTAAATGTATGTATCAATCCGTTGACAGCACTATTGGGAGTTAAGAATGGTGAATTAATCACGAATCGTTTTTTTTATCAAATGATGGAGCAAGTGTTTCAGGAGGCAGCATTTCTTATTAGAGGAGAAAAAGAAATGGTATGGCAAATGGTACGAAATGTGTGTGAAGGAACGTCTCGTAATACATCTTCTATGCTAGCGGATGTAAGAGCGAGTAGACAGACGGAAATTAATGCGATTGTTGGATACGTATTAGAAGAAGCTAAGAAACAGCAACGACCAGTTCCGACACTTCAATTTTTGTTCGATGCAATAAAAGGTTTAGAAACAAGAGTATAAGTGTTATTCTTTGCTTTTACGTGAAACATTGACTACAATGTGGATTGGTGAGAGAACTGGATACGAAAGGAAGAATTATATGGAGATAAAAGAAATCTCTGTTCCGCAACAAGGTATTGTAGCGGACTATATGAACGGTAAAAAAGAGATACAGTCATGTTTTGATTATATGTTAACAGAAGATGCTTTTAAACAACGTTTACATGATTTGCGTGAAAGGGAGTTTTTCCGCCAAGATTTAGTAGCGCATTTATTAGAATATAATACAAAATTACAAGCGGGAGAATCTACACTTCAAAATGTAAAAGCGCTTGGAGATGAAAATACATATGTTGTTATA
Organism: Bacillus sp. FSL W8-0770; assembly: GCF_038008705.1. NCBI lineage: Bacteria > Bacillati > Bacillota > Bacilli > Caryophanales > Bacillaceae > Bacillus > Bacillus sp. FSL W8-0770. The sequence continues at coordinate 3,757,823 of NZ_JBBOZR010000001.1, read as the reverse complement.
GCTGGACAACAAGCGGGGTTATTAACTGGACCGCTTTATACAATTCATAAAGTTATTTCAATTTTACAGCTTGCAAAGGAAAAGGAAGAAAGTTTAGGAGTTAAAGTTGTCCCTGTCTTCTGGATTGCGGGTGAAGACCATGATATGGATGAGATTAATCATACTTTTGTAGCGAAAAATAAAAAGATGAAAAAAACTATTTTTTATGACCGTAATCCGAAAAAGGCAAGTGCTTCTGAGTCTGAACTTTCTGTTGAAGATTGTAGAAATTGGATTGAAGAGATTTTTAAAACATACCCAGAAACAAATTTTACAAAAGATGTATTAAAATTTGTTGATGATGCTTTGAAAAAATCGAATACGTATGTAGATTTCTTTGCTCATCTTATTACGAAAATCTTTGCTAATTCTGGTTTAATCCTTGTTGATTCACATCATCCTGAATTAAGAAAGTTAGAAATTCCATTTTTCAAGCGAATTATAAGTAAGTATAAAGAGGTACAAGAGGGCCTTCGTAATCAGCAGGAAGTAATTAAAGAACTAGGATACAAACCGATTATTGAAACGAAGTCTCATGCAGTGCATATATTCATGGAAATAGATAATGAACGAGTATTGCTTGAAGAGCATCAAGGTAAGTTTGTTGGAAAGGATGGGGCGCATTCCTTTTCATACGAAGAGTTGATTGAAGAGATGGAGAGAAATCCGGCACGTTTTAGTAATAATGTTGTAACACGTCCTCTTATGCAAGAGTATGTATTTCCTACGCTCGCATTTATTGGAGGTCCAGGGGAATTAGCTTATTGGAGTGAATTACAACAAGTATTCCATACTGTCGGTTTTCAAATGCCACCTGTCGTTCCTCGTCTTACAATTACTTATGTGGAGAGAGATATAGCGACAGATTTATTCGATCTGCAATTGAGAGAAATTGATCCGTTTTTAAATGATGTCGATAAACTGCGTGAAAACTGGTTGTCTAATCAAATAGAGGAACCGATTGATGATCATTTTGAAAAGGCGAAAAAAGAAATTGCCGATATTCATACATCTTTACAGCAATTTGTAAAGAAAATAGAGCCAGGGTTAGGTGCGTTTGCAGGGAAAAACGAATTGAAAATTAATGAACAAATTGAACTGTTGGAAAGAATGTTGAAAAGAAATGTTGAGAAAAAGTATGAGGTTCAGCTAAATAAATTCCGCCGTATACAATTCGCGCTTCGTCCATTAGGTGCACCGCAAGAACGTGTGTGGAATGTATGTTATTATTTAAATCAGTTTGGTTTGGATTTCGTTGATCGTGTAATGGAAAACCCTTTTTCTTGGGACGGAAAACATCATGTTATAAAACTATAAAATCTTGCTCTTTGGAGCAGGATTTTATTTTTATTCCGTTGAATTTACTGTGAAGTGATTTTTTTCTGAATTATCAATCAAAAAATGTTAGATATGGCAATTGTGTTGGATACTTAAATATATGACAAAATAGCACAAAATGTAAACGTATTATTCGCTTTTTCGACAGTTTTTTATTTAAATTCCCGCAAAAGATGATAAAATTTAGTATATAATAAAAGAAAATAGCGATTTGTATAGTATGTTGCCTTTGTTGGTAAGTTAAATGAGTCGTTCTTTCGTATTATTTCATTCTCTAAGCTTGAAATATGTGTTTAGAGGAAGGGATACATTCAACATAATTAATTGGAAAAAGAGTAGGTGCAACAATGTTTAAACACGTAACAGTGCTTTTAAAGGAAACAGTAGACGGCTTAGATATAAAGCCAGATGGTACATATGTAGATTGTACACTGGGGGGAGGAGGACATAGTTCTTATTTATTATCCCAATTAACTGAAGGTGGAAAATTAATAGCGTTTGATCAAGATGAGATAGCGATTCAAAACGCGAAAGAAAAGTTCTCTTCATACGGTGAACAGTTTATAACAGTAAAGAGTAACTTCCGTTATTTAGCTGAAAAACTGCAGGAAATAGGTATAACAGAAGTAGATGGTATTTTATTTGATTTAGGTGTTTCATCCCCACAATTAGATACACCAGAACGAGGCTTTAGTTATCATCATGATGCACCGCTAGATATGCGGATGGATCAAGATGCCCCATTAACAGCGTATGATGTTGTAAATAGCTGGTCATATGAACAACTTGTAAGGATTTTCTTCCAATACGGTGAAGAGAAATTTTCAAAACAAATTGCAAGAAAAATTGAAGCTTATCGTGAGAATAAAGCTATTGAAACGACAGGAGAATTAGTAGAGCTAATTAAAGAAGGTATTCCGGCTCCAGCTCGTAGAACGGGTGGGCATCCTGCTAAGCGAGTGTTTCAGGCAATTCGTATAGCTGTAAATGATGAATTAAAAGTATTTGAAGAAGCATTGGAATCTGCTATTGAGATGGTTAAGCCAGGTGGAAGGGTTAGTGTTATAACATTCCATTCATTAGAAGATCGTATTTGTAAAACAACGTTTAAGCGAAATAGTACAACGCCACAATTGCCGCCAGGATTACCGATTATTCCTGATGAATTTAAGCCGAAATTAAAGCTTATTACAAGAAAACCGATTTTACCTTCTGATATAGAGCTAGAAGAAAATAATCGTGCGCGTTCTGCGAAGTTGAGAATCGCTGAAAAACGATAAAAGGGAGAGAGAGGTATGACTAATTTAGCTGTAAAGTACAAACAACAAGCGCAAGAAGAGGTGCAAATTCAAACGCCCCCACAGCAGATGGCTAAGCCGAAGGTTAAAGCGAAAATTACAAGAATCGAAAAACTGTTGTATGTAGCGTTTATTGGCTTTTTATTGTATGCCTGTGTCGCGTTTATTGGAAATAAAGCAGGCCTTTATCAAGTTAATGTAGAAGCAGCGACGATAGAAGAAAAAATTGTACAGCAGCAAAAAGAAAATCAAGAATTACAAGCTGAAGTAGAGAAGTTAAGTCGCTATGAACGAATCGCTGAAGTTGCAAAAAAACACGGGCTAGAAATTAATGCGAATAATGTGAAAGGCCTCAAATAAGGCAATAGGTGTGAAGGAACGATGAAGAAGAATATGACTAAATTTCATACCAATAAGGGAGCAGGTTATTTTATGATATTTTTCCTCCTGCTCTTTTTGCTGTTATTAGCCCGATTTTTTTACATACAATCAACAGGAACAGTTCATAATCAGGATTTAGATGCACTTGCTAAACAAAAGCATAGTAAAAAAGGAGTTCTTGAAGCGAACCGAGGAACCATTTATGATCAAAACGGTCATGTGTTAGCGCAAGACGCAAACTCTTACAAAATGGTAGCTGCACTAAAAGGTGCTAACTCAGTTGAGAATAAAGAAGATACTGCAAAGAAAATTGCAGGAGTACTTGGAAAAGGCGAAGAGGATATTTTAGCTTCTTTAAATAAGGAAGGTAGAAGTCAAGTCGAATTTGGAACGTTAGGCAAGGATTTGACGAAAGAAAAGAAGGAACAAATAGAAGCGTTGAAGTTGCCGGGGATATCTTTTATTACAGAAAATGCAAGGGTGTATCCAAACGGTGATTTTGCATCTTACGTTATAGGTCATGCAAAACCAAATGAGAATGGAACCTCGGTAGGTCAATTTGGCATAGAGAAAAGCTTGGATAAATACTTAAGTGCCTCGAACGGAGAAGTAGCATATACAGGTGATCGTAAAGGTGTGTCCCTTGATGGGGGGAAAGTTAATGTAAAGGCACCTAAAAATGGAGATAACGCTTATTTAACAATCGATCAACGTGTCCAAAGTTATTTAGAAGACGCGATGAAAGCAGCAAGTAAGCAATATGAGCCAGAAAGTTTAATAGGGATTGTTGCAGATCCGAAAACTGGGAAAATATTAGCGATGTCTACTAAACCTAGTTATGACCCTAATGATCGTCAAATTAAATATTTCTTCAATGACGCGATTGCCAATGCATTTGAACCTGGATCAACAATGAAAATTTTCACGTTAGCGGCAGCTATTAATGAAGGTGTGTACAAAGGCCAAGATTATTATCAGTCCGGGACATATCAAGTCGGAAATAGGAAAATAAAAGATCATAACGGTGGTGCTGGTTGGGGCTCTATCACGTTTGATGAAGGGGTAGAGCGTTCTTCAAACGTAGCGTTTGCAATTTTAGGAGATCAAAAACTTGGTCCAGAACGTTTCCGAAAATATATTCATAGTTTTGGATTAGATGAAAAAACGAACATTGATTTATCAGGTGAAGGATCGAATACAATTTTATTTGATCAGCAAATACAACAAGTGACAACAGCTTTTGGACAAGGTTCCACTGTAACACCAATTCAGCTTGTACAAGCTGCAACGGCCATTGCAAATGATGGGAAAATGATGAAACCTTATGCAATTGATAAAATTGTAGATCCGATAACAGACAAAGTAAAATTAGAACATAAGCCAGAAGAAGTAGGAAAACCTGTTACAAAGGAAACAGCAGCGCAAGTAAGACAATTATTAGAACGTGTTGTTACATCTCCGAAAGGTACAGGGACAGCTTATAAAATTGATGGATATTCAGTTGGTGGTAAAACAGGTACAGCGCAAATTCCGGATGGAAAAGGCGGCTATATGACAGGGAGACAGAATTATATATTCTCATTCTTAGGTATGGCACCAATGGACGATCCACAACTTGTTGTGTATGTAGCTGTTAAACAGCCTAAATTAAAAGATGATGAGAACGGTGCACAACCGTTAGCTGATATTTTTAAATATGTAACAAAAAATAGTTTAGAGTATTTAAAGATTAAGCCAAATGAAGTGAAAGATCCGAAAAAACATCTGAAAGAACAACAAACTACTGTTCCGGATGTAAATGGTAAAACGATGGCTGAAGCGGGGAAAGCGATTGATAAAGCAAAACTTCGTCCAATCGTACTAGGTGAAGGGAAAGTACAGCAACAAGTACCAAAAGCGACTGAACAAACATTAAAAGGCGACCGAGTCTTCTTGGTAGGAGATAAGCCTACAATGCCAAATATACAAGGATGGGCACTGCGTGATGTTATGAATTTAGCGAAGACATTACAGCTTAACTTGAAACCTTCTGGTACAGGATACGTAACAGAACAAAGTGTGGCGGAAGGAACATTATTACAACCTGGTACAGAATTAGGTGTCACACTCGTACCGCCACTCGAACCACAGCAAGAAGCAGAAAAGCCGTAATGGTAAAAGAGAATAAGTTCTAATTAAATAAGTACAAGCATATATTGGAACAAGCTAGGCGTAAGGGAGGCTTGTTCCGATATGCGTGTATCAAATGTAACAGTTAGAAAACGACTTATTTTTATACTTATATCAGGTATACTTATTTTCACGATTATCGATATTCGTCTTGGATATGTGCAATTTTTTCTTGGGAATATGTTAACGGATCGTGCGAAAGATTCATGGAGTCGTAATATTACTTTTGAACCCGAACGTGGGAAAATTTTAGACCGAAATGGTGTGGAACTTGCCACGAATAAAAGTGCTCCAACTGTCTTTGTTGTACCGAGGCAAATTGAAAAACCAGCGGAGACTGCAGAGAAGTTAGCTGCAGTATTAGGTGTGGAAAAAGATGAGATTTATAAAAGGATTACAAAAAAAGAATCGATTGTAAGGTTAGATAAAGGCGGAAGGAAAATATCACATGACAAAGCGAAAGAAGTACGAGGATTAAGTCTGAAGGGCGTGTATATCGCAGAGGATTCTATCCGGTACTATCCATTTGGAAACTTTTTATCACATGTATTAGGTTTTGCAGGTAGCGATAACCAAGGTCTTATGGGACTAGAAAAATATTATGATAAAGAGCTAAATGGGGACAAAGGTCATGTGCGTTTTTTTGCAGATGCGAAAGGACAAAGGATGCCTAATGTTGGTGATGATTTCAAAAAGCCAGAAGCCGGTTTAAATTTAGGATTAACAATCGATGCGCGTATTACAAGGATTATGGAAAGAGAAATGAATATTGCGGAGTCAACTTATAATCCTGACGGTATGATTGCGATTGCAATGAACCCTAAAAATGGTGAAGTTTTAGGGATGTCTAGTCGACCGAGTTTTGACCCAGCGGATTTTCAAAGTGTCTCTCCAGAAGTGTATAACAGAAATCTACCTGTATGGAGTACGTATGAGCCTGGTTCAACATTTAAGATCATTACATTAGCTGCAGCATTGAATGAAAATTTAGTAGACTTAGAGAAGGATACGTTTTATGATGATGGAGCAGCTGAAGTAGGTGGAGCTAGATTGAAATGCTGGAAAGCAGGAGGTCATGGCAGTCAAACGTTTTTAGAAGTCGTTCAAAACTCATGTAACCCGGGATTTATTGAACTTGGTGATCGCCTTGGTAAAGACCGATTATTTAAATACATTCGTAATTTTGGTTTTGGGCAGAAGACTGGAATTGACTTGCAAGGTGAAGGCAGTGGGATTTTATTTAATTTAGATAAAGTTGGTCCAGTAGAGCAAGCAACAACTTCATTCGGCCAAGGAGTTTCTGTTACGCCGATTCAACAAGTAGCAGCTGTAGCGGCGGCTGTAAATGGTGGAACATTGTATCAGCCGTATATAGCTAAGGAGTTTATTGATCCGAAAAATAATCAAGTTGTTAGTAAAAAGACACCTGTTGAGAAAAGAAAAGTTATTTCCAAGGAAACTTCAGAAAAAGTTCGTTATGCATTAGAGAATGTTGTAGCGAAAGGTTCTGGTAAAGGTGCTTATATTGATGGATATCGCGTAGGTGGAAAAACGGGTACTGCTCAAAAGGTGAAGGATGGTAAATATTTAGAGAATAATTATATAGTATCTTTTATCGGATTTGCTCCAGCGGATGATCCAGAGATTGTTGTGTATGTAGCTGTTGATAATCCAAAAGGGGTTACACAGTTTGGTGGAGTGGTAGCAGCTCCGATTGTCGGGAATATCCTTCGAGATGCGCTTCCTGTTATGGGAGTGAAACCGAGAAAAGAACAAGTTGAGAAAGAATATAAATGGGGCGATACACCAACTGTGGAAGTTCCGAATTTAATTGGAATGAAAAAGAAAGACTTACAAACACAACTCGTCGATTTGAAGCTTGATATAAGTGGAGATGGAGAGAAAGTAATTAAACAATCACCAGAAGCGGGAGCTAAAGTAAAAGAAGGCTCAAAAATTAGAATTTACTTCGGGAATTAAAGGTAACATAGTACGTTTTATGGTACAATTGGTGGAAGTGAGTTCTTTATAGAACAGTTACTTAATTTGAGACAGTAAGTGTCTCATTCATAAATAGGTCAGTAGCACTTACCTCCTTATATAGGAGGTAATGTGTTGCTTACTGAAAAAAGATAAATAAACAATGTAGAGAGGGTTTAGTGAAATGAAGTTGCATACACTTGTATCATGTTTGCATGATTTTCCAGTTGTTCCAAAAGAAAATCCAGAAATCACATCTATAGAAGCTGATTCACGTAAAGTGAAAGAGGGAAGCTTATTTGTATGTATGAAAGGATATACGGTTGATAGCCATGATTTTGCTAAGCAAGCAGCGGCACAAGGAGCGGCTGCTATTGTTGCGGAAAGACCAATTGATGTTGACGTTCCAGTTGTACTTGTGAAAAATACTTTTCGTTCGTTAGCGGTTTTAGCTGATTATTTTTATGGTCAACCGACACACAAGTTACATTTAATCGGAATTACAGGTACAAATGGAAAGACAACAACATCGCATATTATGGATGAGATTATGCGAGCACATGGTCATAAAACAGGGCTAATTGGAACGATTAATATGAAAATCGGTGATGAAACATTTGAGGTGAAAAATACAACACCAGATGCACTAACACTTCAACAGACGTTTTCAAAAATGGTTGAACAAGGTGTGGACAGCACGGTAATGGAAGTTTCGTCACATGCGTTAGATCTTGGTCGTGTACACGGATGTGATTACGATGTAGCGGTGTTTACGAATTTAACACAAGATCATTTAGACTATCATAAAACGATGGAAGAATATAAACATGCAAAAGGGTTACTATTTGCACAGCTTGGCAATAGTTATAATCATAATCGTGAAAAGTACGCTGTGCTGAATAGCGATGATAATGTAACAGAAGAGTATATGAGAAGTACTGCAGCAACAGTTGTAACATATGGTATTGATACAACAAGTGACATTATGGCAAAAAATATCGTTATGACGAGTGGCGGGACTACATTTACGCTTGTCACACCATATGAAAGTGTAAATGTTACGATGAAATTAATAGGTAAATTTAATGTATATAACGTACTTGCAGCAACAGCAGCAGGACTTGTTTCGGGTGTGAAATTAGAAACAATCATTGCTGTTATAAAAGAACTAGCTGGGGTTCCAGGGCGTTTTGAAGTTGTTGATGGAGGACAAAATTATACAGTTATTGTTGATTACGCACATACGCCGGATAGTTTAGAAAATGTATTAAAAACTGCAAAACAATTTGCAAAAGGTGATGTGTATTGTATCGTTGGTTGTGGCGGCGATAGGGACCGAACGAAGAGACCGATAATGGCAAGTGTTGCAACAAAATATGCAACTCATGCAATTTACACATCAGATAATCCAAGAAGTGAAGATCCAGCGGCTATTTTAGATGATATGGTACATGGTGCAAGTGGGAAAAATTATGAAGTGATTATTGATAGAAAAGAAGCGATACACCATGCAATCACTAAAGCGAAAGCAGATGATATCATTATTATTGCTGGTAAGGGTCATGAAACGTATCAAATTATTGGTAAAGAAGTTCATCATTTTGATGATCGTGAAGTTGCTAAAGAAGCAATTAAAGGGCGTTTAAGCAACGAAGAGTAACAACGTGAGAGGAGGACTACATGTGCTTGAGCAAGGTTTATTAGTAACGGCTGGGGTAGCATTCTTAATTTCTGTTGCCCTTTCGCCATTGTTTATTCCATTTTTAAGAAAATTAAAGTTCGGACAGAGTATTCGTGATGAGGGACCAAAGTCACATCAAAAAAAATCAGGGACACCGACAATGGGTGGTATCGTCATATACGTATCTATGATGGTAACTTCACTTATTATGGCCATTAAGTTTAATTATTTAGGTGCAGAGGTTTCGTTATTACTATTAGTGACGTTTGGTTACGGCTTGATTGGATTTTTAGATGACTACATAAAGGTAGTTAAGAAGAGAAATCTTGGTTTAACATCAAAACAAAAATTAGTAGGTCAGCTTGTTATTGCTATTGCATTCTTTTTAATTGGAAAAGGGCAAGCGTTCCACACATACATCATGATTCCGGGAACGGATGTTAAGTTTGAATTAGGTTGGGCGTATTTCGTACTTGTACTATTTATGCTTATTGGTGGATCAAATGCAGTTAACTTAACTGACGGTTTAGATGGTTTATTATCAGGAACAGCTGCTATTGCATTTGGAGCATTTAGTATTATTGCTGTGGCACAAGAGCAATTTGGAGTGGCGATATTCTGTATGGCAGTTGTAGGAGCTGTACTTGGATTTTTAGTATTCAATGCGAATCCAGCAAAAGTGTTTATGGGAGATACAGGTTCATTAGCTTTAGGTGGAGCCATTGCAGCTGTAGCGATTTTATTAAAACAAGAATTGCTACTTGTAATTATCGGCGGAGTATTCGTAATGGAAACTTTATCGGTTATCATTCAGGTCATTTCATTTAAAACAACAGGAAAACGTGTCTTTAAAATGAGTCCATTACACCATCATTATGAATTATGTGGTTGGTCAGAGTGGCGTGTTGTTGTGACGTTTTGGTCTGCAGGATTTTTATTAGCTGTGTTAGGAATTTATATCGGGGTGTGGGTGTAATTGAAAACTGTAACTGAATTTCAAAATAAGAATATTCTTGTATTAGGCATTGCAAAAAGTGGTTATGCAGCAGCTACATTGTTACAAAAGTTAGGGGCAAATGTTATTGTAAATGACGGAAAGCCTTTAGCAGAGAATGTACTTGCTGCAGAATTACAAGCAAAAGGAATGGACGTTGTATGCGGTGGTCATCCTTTAGAATTATTAGAGAGAAATATTTCTCTTGTAGTAAAAAATCCAGGAATCCCGTATTCTAATCCAATATTAGTTGCTGCGAAAGAAAAGCAAATTCCGATTGTTACGGAAGTTGAATTAGCATATCGTATTTCAGAAGCACCATTTGTTGGGATTACGGGGTCTAACGGTAAAACGACGACGACAATGCTGACATTTGAAATGCTAAAAGAAGGACAAAAGCATCCTGTAATTGCAGGGAACATTGGCACTGTAGCGTGTGAAGTAGCACAGGATGCAAAAGAAAATGAAGTTGTAGTTACAGAACTTTCATCATTTCAATTGATGGGAGTAGAATTGTTCCAACCTAAAATTGCTGCGTTTTTAAATTTATTTGAGGCCCACTTAGATTATCATGGGACGAAGAAAGAATATGGTTTAGCGAAAGCAAATATTTTTAAAAACCAAACAGAAAATGATTATAGTGTAATAAATGCGGATGATGCAGATGTGATGGCTTTGTCTGCGTATTCTAAAGGTCAAAAAATCCTGTTTTCGACAACGAAAGAAATTGAAGATGGCGCGTGTATAAAAGATAACGCTCTTTATTTCAAAGGTGAAAAAGTTGTTGAAGTAAGCGATATCGTTTTACCTGGTCAACATAATTTAGAAAATATTTTAGCTGCGATGAGTATTGCGAAATTATTAGGTACTTCTAATGAAGCAATTACGGTCGTGTTAAAACGTTTTACGGGTGTAAAACATCGTTTAGAATATGTAACAACGATTAACAACCGTAAGTTTTATAATGATTCAAAAGCAACGAATATGTTAGCGACTGAGAAAGCACTATCTGCGTTTACACAACCGATTGTGTTACTAGCAGGTGGGCTTGATCGCGGAAATGAATTCGATGATTTAATTCCGTATTTCAAAAATGTAAAAGCGATTGTAACATTTGGACAAACAGCTCCTAAACTAGTAAGAGCGGCAGAAAAAGCGGGATTAGATATAATTGAAAGTGTCGATACTTTAGATGAAGCAGTGGTGAAGGCTTATGCTCATTCTAAAGATGGCGATGTTGTTCTTCTTTCTCCAGCGTGTGCAAGCTGGGATCAATTTAAAACATTTGAAGAAAGAGGAGACATTTTTATACAAGCTGTGCATAAACTTATATAAAGTAAATCAAAACATCAGTAGGCTAACACCTACTGATGTTTTGTTACATAGGGCAAAAGTTTCTGCCTAAAGAGGTGGTGTTTGTGGGTAATGAAGAAAACGCCTGATTTTATTCTCATCATCGTAACACTTTCATTGTTGACAATCGGAATGATTATGGTTTATAGTGCGAGTGCAGTTTGGGCCTCTTATAAAATGGGGGACTCATTCTTTTTTGCAAAAAGACAATTACTGTTTGCGGGTCTTGGTGTAGTAGCTATGTTTTTTATTATGAAAATTGATTATTGGGTGTGGCGTACGTATTCAAAAGTGATTTTGCTAGTTTGCTTCATTCTTCTTATTCTCGTTCTTATTCCTGGAGTAGGTCTTGTTCGAGGAGGAGCACGAAGTTGGATTGGAATCGGAGCATTTTCGATTCAACCGTCAGAATTTATGAAGTTTGCGATGATTATTTTCTTGGCAAAGTTTTTAGCAGAACGGCAAAAATTGATTACATCTTTTAAACGTGGTTTATTACCGGCCCTTAGTTTTGTGTTTCTTGCTTTTGGGATGATTATGTTACAGCCAGACCTTGGGACAGGAACGGTAATGGTTGGGACATGTATCATTATGATATTCATTTCGGGAGCGAGGGTCTTTCACTTTGCAATGTTTGGTTTGATTGGTGTAGCAGGATTTGTAGGGTTAATTGCATCAGCACCGTATCGAATGAAACGCATTACATCATATTTAGATCCGTGGTCAGATCCGCTCGGGAGTGGATTTCAAATTATCCAATCATTACTTGCAATTGGACCTGGTGGATTATTTGGGCTTGGACTTGGACAAAGTAGACAAAAATTTCTTTATTTACCTGAACCACAAACTGACTTTATATTTGCGATCTTATCCGAGGAATTAGGTTTTATTGGTGGTTCATTTGTGTTATTATTATTTAGTCTATTATTATGGCGCGGGATTCGTATCGCATTAGGAGCGCCAGATTTATATGGTACGTTTTTAGCAGTAGGTATTGTGGCGATGATTGCGATTCAAGTAATGATTAATGTTGGTGTTGTAACAGGACTGATGCCTGTTACGGGTATTACCTTGCCGTTTTTAAGTTATGGTGGATCAAGTTTGACATTAATGTTAATGGCAGTAGGTGTATTATTAAATATAAGTCGCCATTCTCGCTACTAAACCCTGTTTATAAGACAGGGTTTTTCGTATGTGTGTAAAAATGCAATATGTATATAGAAATAAGTATAATGGAAATAAGAAAAGAGAAGCGGAGGAGTTAGTAGTGCGTGTATTAGTGAGTGGTGGGGGTACTGGTGGTCATATTTATCCAGCTCTTGCTTTAATTAGAGAAATAAAAAAGTTAAATCCAGAAGCGAGATTTTTATATATTGGTACGGAAAATGGACTAGAGAGTACAATCGTTCCAAAAGCAGGTATACCATTTCAATCTATTGTTATAAGTGGATTTAAACGAAAAATATCATTAGATAATGTGAAAACAGTAATGCGTTTTCTAAAAGGTGTACAGGATAGTAAACGATACATTCGTCGTTTTAATCCGGATATCGTAATTGGAACGGGTGGATATGTATGTGGACCAGTTGTATACGCTGCAGCCAAATTAGGTATTCCAACTATTGTACATGAACAAAATAGTGTACCAGGTGTAACGAACAAGTTTTTAAGCCGTTATGTTGATAAAGTTGCTGTTTGTTTTGAAGCAGCTATAGAGCATTTTCCAGAGTCAAAAGTGGTAATGACAGGTAATCCACGAGCATCAGAGGTAATGGATCAAAATGGAATGAAGGGGAAACGTTCAGTTGGGCTTTCTCTTCCTAAAAAGTCTGTACTTATATTTGGTGGAAGTCGTGGGGCTAGACCGATTAACGATGCCTTCGTTGAAGCAATTGAACAGTTTGGGAACAAAAGCTACGAAATACTATATGTAACGGGTGAAGTACATTATGATAAAGTGATGGAAGCCGTGAAGCAAAAAGGGAACCCAAGCAATGTTATTATTAAGCCGTTCATTCATAATATGCCAGAGGTACTAACTGGTGTAGACCTTGTTGTTTCAAGGGCTGGGGCAACAACACTTGCAGAATTAACAGCGTTAGGAAAACCAAGTGTGTTAATACCGAGTCCGTATGTAACAAATAATCATCAGGAAAAGAATGCACGTTCAGTTGTTGATAAAGGAGCGGCAAAAATGTTACTTGAAAAAGATTTAACAGCTGAAACGCTTATTCGTGATATTGATGAGATTTTATTGAATGCACAAACATTACAAAATATGAAGCTAGCGGCTAAGCAACTAGGTATTCCAGATGCAGCAAATAAGCTGTATGAAGTAATGAATAAGCTTGTAAAAAAATAAAGTGAGGCTTTAATCAGTGGGGAGTGATTCTCTCTCGTTGATTATTATCTTTCACTAATCGGATGTTTACTGACATCCTGATTCCGCCTAATTTCTTTGTTATCGCCGAATTTTGATTTAGGAGCTGTACTGCCCGTAAATAGAGGGATAACGTTAGGTGAACGCCCTGCATATTATTGTCATAAGGAGACTTAATATGGGGGAGATTGTCTATGGAACAATTAGTAAATGAGCTTATAGAAGCAGACGTTGGTCGTGTTTTAGTTAACGAGCCGTTAGCACGTTATACAACTATGAAAATAGGTGGACCAGCGGATATTTTAATTGTGCCAAAGCATGTAGCCGGTATTGAAAAAACATTACAGTTAGTAAAGCAATACAAAACGAAGTGGACTGTAATTGGTCGGGGTTCAAACCTTCTTGTATCTGATCAAGGCATAGAAGGTGTTGTTATTCGTTTAGGAGAAGGATTAGATCACTTAGAGGTCGAAAAACATAAGGTAAGAGTTGGTAGTGGATATCCTCTTATTAAATTGTCAACTTTACTTAGTCGTCAAGGGTTAGCTGGATTGGAGTTTGCGAGCGGTATTCCAGGAAGTGTCGGTGGTGCAGTATATATGAATGCAGGTGCACATAAATCGGATATATCGAGTGTATTATCGAAGGCTCTCATTCTGTTTGAAGACGGTACAATTGACTGGTTAACGAATAAAGAACTGGAGTTTTCTTATCGGTCATCTGTATTGCAAACGAAACGTCCTGGTATTGTTTTAGAGGCGGAGTTTCAATTACAGGCGGGAAAACGTGAAGAAATTGTACGTAGCATGCAAAATAATAAAGACTACCGCCGTGAAACGCAACCATGGAATCATCCGTGTGCAGGAAGTATATTTCGGAATCCAATCCCACATTTTGCAGGAGATTTAGTAGAAAAAGCAGGGCTTCGTGGTTATAGGATTGGTGGAGCTCAAATTTCTGAAATGCATGGCAATTTTATTGTTAATACCGGGGGAGCTTCAGCGCAAGATGTATTGTCTTTAATTGAATTAATAAAACATACAATTAAGGATAAATTTGATGTAGATATGCACACAGAAGTAGAAATCATTGGAAGATAACGGTTATTCGTTCCGCTCATTATCATTTATGTTATAATAAGAAGATAAGAACGGCATGAGGAACATGCCGTTCTTTATGTTACATAGGGGGATCGTACATGAATAATAGTAAAGTGATTAAACTACAAGATCGTGTACCAAAATTGAAAAATCAAAAGAAAAAAAACAAAAAAAATGTTAATCATCGATTGATTTTATACATATCAATTTTATTTTTATTAGTGCTCTTTTTAATTTATTTTCGGTCTCCGCTTAGTAATATAAAAAAGATTAGTGTGTTTGGAAATCACTATATGACGGATGAGCAAGTAATGAAGGATTCAGGCGTGACATATGATACAAGTTATTTCCGAGTGACAGCACATAAAGCTGAAGAAAACTTAACGAAGCGAAAAGAAATTAAAGCAGTAAATGTAAAAAAACGTTTTCCAAACAAGATTGATATTCATATCGAAGAATATTTAACGATTGGTTATATAAATAAAGAGGGAAAATTACAACCGTTATTAGAAAATGGAAAAACGCTTGATGTACTACCTAATGGAAAACTTCCTGTTGCAGCACCGATTTTCGAACCTTTTAAAGAAGAGAAAATGAAGGAGTTAATCGCTGAACTAGAAAAATTAACACCAGCTATTTTAAAATCTATTTCGGAGATTCGCTATTCACCAACGAATGCGAATGAAGATCATCTTACTTTATATATGAATGAAGGTTATGAAGTGAGCACTACGATTCAAAATTTCGCAAAACGTATGGAAGCCTATCCACTTATTTTAAAAACAATTGAGCCAGGTAAGAAGGTATTAATTGACTTAGAAGTAGGTGCATATACGAAAGAATTAGGTGCGGAAGAAAAAAAAGAATAGAATGGTAGTTTTCGTTGCTCATAGCAGAAAAAACGAAACGAATGTTCTATTATATGTATACGAATTTAGAAGAATGGTTCATTTGATGAAAAATATGTAAAAATTCTTAGATTCATACTAGTATTGGTACAAGTTTCACTTTTCTATGAGTACATCTTAGTGTAGACTTATACTTGGCGGTAAACTTTACACTCGAAATAGAATTATTTCAAGATAAGCAGTTATTCATAGTTTACTGCGATATTCTTAATTGAATGCTAAATAAAAATAAGAAAAATATAGGGTTAAAAAAGGGAAACGTATAAAGACGTTGAATATTTTTCTTATAAATAGTAAAGTTGCGATTGTTGTTCCATATATTGAGTTGTATGGTATAAATAAAGAAGGAGGTGCCAAAGAATGAACAGCAATGAAATATATGTTAGTCTTGACATCGGTACATCCAATGTTAAAGTCATCATTGGTGAAATGGTTAATGACAGCTTAAACATTATTGGTGTTGGAAATGTAAAATCAAATGGTTTAAAGAAGGGATCGATAGTTGATATAGACGAGACTGTTCGATCAATTAAAAAAGCAATTGAACAAGCTGAGCGCATGGTGGGAATCCACATTGAGCAAGTTGTAGTAGGTGTCAATGCAAACCAGGTACAGCTACTTCCTTGTCACGGAGTAGTCGCTGTTTCAAATGAAGATCGTGAAATCGGGAATGAAGATGTCTTACGCGTTCTAGATGCAGCACAAGTTGTGTCAATTGCTCCAGAACGTGAGTTTATTGATGTGGTACCTCGACAGTTCATCGTAGACGGTCTTGACGAGATTAACGATCCACGCGGGATGATCGGTGTAAGATTAGAAATGGAAGGTACACTTATTACAGGCTCGAGAACTTTACTACATAACCTACTTCGTTGTGTAGAAAAAGCAGGTCTTGAAATTGTTGATATTTGTCTTCAACCTTTAGCGGCTGCAACAGTTGCTATATCTTCAGATGAAAAAAATAGAGGAGTAGCCCTTGTTGATATGGGGGGAGGATCTACAACTTTATCTATTTTTAAAGATGGAGAGTTACAAGCGACGAGCGTATTACCATTAGGTGGAGACCATATAACGAAAGATATTGCGATTGGGTTGAAAACTTCAACAGAAAATGCAGATCAAATTAAGTTGAAATATGGACATGCTTTTTATGATACAGCATCTGAAGAAGAGATGTTTACGGTTCCTATTATGGGAAGTGATCAAACAGAACAATATTCTCAGTTGGAATTATCGGATATAATAGAGGCTCGTGTAGAGGAAATTTTAATGTTTGTTCAAGATGAAGTGCGTAAGTTAGGAGTAAAGCAAGTGGCTTCTGGTTATGTACTAACTGGCGGAATTGCTTCTATGCCAGGTGTTCTTGATCTTGCATATGATATTTTACATGAAAATGTTCGTGTAGCAACTCCTGATTATATTGGTGTGCGTGAGCCTCAATATACAAGTGGAGTTGGATTAATTAAACATTCTTATCAAAAAGCTAAATTACGTGGGAAAAATGTGCAGGAAAAGCAAGAGCATTTTGAACCAGTACCAGCACCAGCACCAACGCCGGTACAACAGCAACCCACGAAACAAAAAACTCGTAATCAAAACAATAATAATCAAAATGATGACCGCATGATGTCAAAAGTAAAACGTGTATTCCGTTATTTATGGGATTAAAATTGGACACGAAAAATGAGGTTCTAGGGGGATTTCGACATGTTAGAGTTTGATACTACTCAAGATCAATTAGCGAATATAAAAGTTATCGGTGTCGGCGGTGGCGGAAACAATGCTGTAAACCGTATGATTGAACACGGTGTACAAGGTGTAGACTTTATCGCTGTGAACACTGATGCACAAGCATTAAATCTATCAAAAGCTGAAACAAAAATGCAAATTGGTGGAAAATTAACGCGTGGACTTGGTGCAGGCGCAAACCCTGAAGTAGGGAAAAAAGCTGCAGAAGAAAGTAAAGAACAGATCCAAGAAGCACTTCGTGGTGCGGATATGGTCTTCGTAACTGCCGGTATGGGCGGTGGAACTGGAACTGGTGCAGCTCCAGTTGTTGCTCAAGTTGCAAAAGAATTAGGTGCTTTAACAGTTGGTGTTGTAACACGTCCATTTACTTTTGAAGGACGTAAGCGTGCGACGCAAGCAGCATCTGGTATTGCAGCATTTAAAGAAAATGTAGATACTCTTATTGTAATTCCAAACGATCGCTTATTAGAGATTGTTGATAAAAATACGCCAATGTTAGAAGCATTCCGTGAAGCTGATAACGTATTACGTCAAGGTGTTCAAGGTATTTCGGATTTAATTGCAACGCCAGGTTTAATTAACTTAGACTTTGCAGACGTAAAGACAATTATGTCTAATAGAGGTTCTGCTTTAATGGGTATTGGTTCTGGTAACGGGGAAAATCGTGCTGCAGAAGCTGCGAAAAAAGCGATTTCTAGTCCATTACTAGAAACATCTATTGATGGAGCTCAAGGTGTTATCATGAACATTACGGGTGGCGCTAACTTAAGCTTATATGAAGTACAAGAAGCGGCAGATATCGTAGCTTCAGCTTCAGATCCAGAAGTAAATATGATCTTCGGTTCTGTTATTAACGAAGGATTAAAAGATGATATCGTTGTAACTGTAATTGCAACTGGTTTTGATGATAGCATTGCAACTCAACCACCAAAACCAATTATTCGCCCGAATGCGAACCACACGCAACAACAGCAACAACCAGTAGCTCAACCTTCAAAACAACGTGAAGTAAAACGTGAAATGAAGCGTGAAGAGCCAGTTGTACATGAGCGTCATTCAGATTCAGATGATATCGATATTCCAGCATTTTTACGTAACCGTCGTAGACGATAAAAAAAGGAGCTTTCATGCTCCTTTTTTGTTTTTTAAATGGAAAAGACCTGCTAAGCAGGTCTTTTTTTTATTTGGTATATTTTGTTGGTGAAAATAAGAGTATATCATTCTATGAATTTGTACTTTTATTTTTTACCGACAGATTATGTCTAGAAATCACAAAATAACAAAAAAACACCTCCGCAAATTGACACACTTTCCTATTGGATATGCATTATACTAGTCTCAACTTGAAAAAAGAGGTGAATTGTTTGGTTGTTTACGCCGACGTTGTTTGGTTGTTAAACGCCTGCATTGATTTTCTTTTGCTTTTATTAACAGCTACCGTGTTAAAAAAGAAAATCAAAAAATGGAGGCTTGTGTTAGGGGCATTTATAGGTTCAACTATTGTTATTTTTGCCTTTACTCCTTTTGCTTCTATGATGACACATCCAATTATGAAACTACTGTACTCGTTACTTATTGTGTATACAGCATTTGGGTTTACAACATTTAGAAATTATGCACAAACTGTTTTTACTTTTTACTTTGTAACCTTTATGGTTGGCGGAGGATTAATTGGAACTCATTTCTTTTTGCAAACGAATGAAATGGTAAATGGATTGGTTCAATCTCAGTCAATTTCTTACGGTGATCCAATTAGTTGGTTATTTGTTATTTTTGGTTTTCCAGTAATTTATTATTTTTCTAAAAAGCGTATTGAAAGCGTAGAGGTCACGAAAATACACTATGATCAAATTGTGAAAGTAAAAATTCAATTAGCAGAAGAAGAACTAGAACTGGCAGGTCTTATTGACAGTGGGAACCAACTTTATGACCCATTAACAAAAACACCCGTTATGATTATGCATGTTTCATCATTAGAACATTGCTTACCATCTTGGTTAACAGAACAAATTTATTCCAAAACAGAAATTCCTCAAATACCAGAAAATGATTCTGGTTGGGCGACAAAATTACGCTTAATTCCTTTCCGTGCAGTAGGGGTAGAGAGTCAATTTTTGTGGGCAATTAAGCCTGACAGTGTGCAAGTTGACCATGAAGGTAGTTCTATTGTTGTAAACAAAGTATTAATTGGATTAAATACACAACAGCTTTCTACTAATGGGGAGTATCAATGTATTGTGCATCCAAAAATGTTGATTTCACAAAAAATGGTAATTGCTTAATAATGAGAGGCGGGATAATATGATGAAATTAAAATTTTATTTAGTATACCTTTGGTATAAAGTATTGCTGAAATTAGGAATTAAGACCGATGAAATTTATTATATTGGTGGAAGTGAAGCGTTGCCACCACCGTTAACAAAAGAAGAAGAGGAAGTTCTTTTGAATAAATTGCCAAAAGGAGATCAGGCAGCAAGGTCATTACTTATTGAACGTAACTTAAGGCTCGTTGTATATATAGCAAGAAAGTTTGAAAATACAGGGATAAATATTGAAGATTTGATTAGTATAGGAACAATCGGCCTTATTAAAGCGGTAAATACATTTAATCCAGAAAAGAAAATAAAATTAGCAACATATGCATCGCGTTGTATAGAAAATGAAATTTTAATGCATTTACGTCGAAATAACAAAAATCGTTCGGAAGTTTCTTTTGATGAACCACTAAACATTGATTGGGATGGGAATGAACTGTTATTGTCTGACGTGTTAGGTACAGATGATGATATTATTACAAAAGATTTAGAAGCTACTGTAGATCGTCACCTTTTAATGAAAGCATTACACCAATTAAATGATCGTGAAAAACAAATTATGGAACTTCGGTTTGGGCTTGCTGGAGGAGAGGAAAAGACGCAAAAAGATGTGGCTGATATGCTTGGGATTTCACAGTCATACATTTCGCGTTTAGAAAAAAGAATTATAAAAAGATTACGAAAAGAATTTAATAAAATGGTGTAAAGAATAAGACCAGCCGTTATGTAGGCTGGTCTTATTCTATTTAGTTGTATTAGGAAAGATAATTTAAATAACAAATCGTGAAAAAACCACATGCATAAAATCCCCTTCAAAGGAAATACTTTACACTGTACAGCAACTCCCGATAGGAGGGAACACTTTGACGAGAAACAAAGTAGAAATTTGCGGTGTTGATACAGCTAAACTTCCAGTATTAAAAAATGAAGAGATGCGTAAATTATTTCGTGAAATGCAAAGTGGAGAGATAAGCGCAAGAGAAAAATTAGTGAATGGAAACTTACGTCTTGTACTGAGCGTCATCCAAAGATTTAATAACAGAGGAGAATATGTTGACGATTTATTTCAAGTTGGTTGCATCGGACTTATGAAATCAATTGATAATTTTGATTTAGGCCAAAATGTAAAATTTTCAACGTATGCTGTGCCGATGATTATTGGGGAAATACGCAGATATTTGCGTGATAATAATCCGATTCGCGTATCGCGCTCATTGCGAGATATTGCGTATAAAGCTTTGCAAGTAAGAGAAAAGTTGATTGCAGAAAATTCAAAAGAACCAACAGCAATGGATATTGCAAAAGTGCTAGAAGTAACTCATGAAGAGATAGTATTTGCTTTAGATGCAATTCAAGATCCAGTTTCATTATTTGAACCGATTTATAATGATGGGGGAGATCCTATCTTTGTTATGGATCAGTTAAGTGATGAAAAACAAAAGGACGAGCAGTGGGTTGAAGAATTAGCATTGAAAGAAGGAATGAAGCGTTTAAATGATAGAGAGAAAATGATTATTAGAAAACGTTTCTTCCAAGGAAAGACACAGATGGAAGTTGCAGAAGAAATTGGGATTTCCCAAGCGCAAGTATCACGTTTAGAGAAGTCAGCCATTAAACAAATGAATAAAACGATTCAAGGATAAGGTCTCACCAATTATGGTGAGACCTTTTTATATGTAATATGGTTTGTGCTCATAGTAGGGGATTAGTGTTCATATAATGAAACTAGCATCGTGTTTCGTATAGGTGGCTTCCTGTAAATATGAGAAACAGTTTCCAATTTGTCATATAAGGGAGAGGATAAAAATGGTGATACGAATTTCAGAGTTACAGATGAAGGATGTTATAAATATTTCAGATGGAAAAAGGATTGGGAATATTGGAGATATTGAAATTGATATGAACACAGGGAAAGTTTGTTCTGTTATTATTTCCAAACAGACACGTATGCTAGGTATTTTTGGAAAAGATGTTGAGATTGTAATTCCTTGGAAGGAAATTGTGAAAATTGGGGAAGATGTCATACTTGTAAGAGTAAATCCTGTTAATTCTGTAACAGAATCAATACAAACACCGACAATTTCATAAAGAATATTACAAATTCCTCTTTTTTTTCTGTTAGGATTATGAAAAAATAAAAGTATGGTAAAATAGACAGGAAGTACCATGCTTTTTTCTGTTATTTTAATTAAAAGGAGCCGCTTTATTATGAGAGAACCATTTAAATATGTGGACGGTATACTGTATTTACAAGCGTGGAAAGAACTTGGAAACATTACTGCTGGATTTACGACAAAAGATGGTGGGATAAGTACGGGCTCCTTTCATGCGATGAATTTAGGATTACATGTGAATGATATCGTGGAGAACGTTCATGAAAACAGACGCATTTTAGCAAATAAGTTACAAAAACCATTAGAAAACTGGATTTGCTCTGAACAAGTTCATGCTCATCATGTTGAAAAAGTAGGGCAACAGGAAAAGGGAAGTGGTGTCTATTCATATGAGGACGGCATTTCAAAAACAGATGGCATTTATACGAGTAATGAAGATGTTCTGTTAACGTCTTGTTACGCGGATTGTGTTCCGCTCTATTTTTATGCACCATCACATGGTATGATAGGACTTGCGCATGCTGGATGGAAAGGCACTGTACAAGAGATTGCAAAGGAAATGATTCAAAAGTGGAATGCAGAAGGTATTTCAAGTGATGAAATTCATGTTGCAATTGGGCCGTCGATCGGATCTTGTTGTTATGTTGTGGATGATCGTGTATTAACAGCAGCACAGGAAGTAGTTAGCGGTGCTGTTCCTCATCAAAAAATTTCTGACGGGCAGTACGCAATTAATTTAAAAGAAATTAATCGTATATTATGTGTACAAGCAGGCATAAAAGAAGAGCATATTGTAATGTCATCTCTTTGTACAAGCTGTGAAGAGCAACTATTTTTCTCTCATCGTCGTGATCAAGGTAAGACAGGAAGAATGTTGAGTTTCATAGGTTTTAAGGAGGAAGGAAGCAAGTGACAGTACAAGAAAATTTAGTAATTGTAAACGAAGCTATTAAAGAATCTTGCGCTCGAGCTGGACGCTCGTTGCAAGATATTAAACTTGTTGCAGTTACAAAAACTGTAGGGATTGAAAAAACAAACGAAGTAATTGAAGCTGGAATTATCGATTTAGGTGAAAATAGAAATGAAGGTTTCTTACAGAAATACGAGCATTTCGGTTCAAAAGTTAATTGGCACTTTATTGGCTCATTACAAACGAGAAAAGTAAAAGAAATCATTAATGAAATTGATTATTTACATTCGTTAGATCGTCTTTCGCTGGCGAAAGAAATTCAGAAACGTGCTGATAAGAAAGTGAAATGCTTTATTCAAGTGAAAACCTCATCTGAAGAATCGAAGCAAGGATTGGCAATAGAAGAGGTTGTTTCTTTTATTCAAAGTTTGCAAGAATTCGATAAAATTGAAGTGGTTGGACTAATGACGATGGCTCCATTTACAGAAGAAGAGGAAGAAATCAGACGCTGTTTTAAGGAATTACGTATGCTGCAAACAGAGGTGCAGGAGCTAGAGTTATTACATGCGCCATGTAAAGAATTATCAATGGGAATGTCCAACGATTACAAGATTGCAATTGAAGAAGGGGCTACATATATTCGTTTGGGAACGATTTTAGTAGGAAAAGCGTAAAAGGAAGGAGAATCTTATTATGAGTTGGTCAAAAGTAAAATACTTCTTTTTTGATACACCGGAAGAAAAAGAAGCAGCTCAATATGGTTATGAAAAGGAGCAAACAGACATGAAAAAGCAGCAAGATCCACCAGAACAACAAGACGTTACGTTTCCGAAAGCGCAACCGAAGCAAAATGTTGTGAGTATTGAAACAGCAAAACAATCTTCAAAAGTTGTTTTATTAGAACCACGCACATATTCGGAAGCACAAGGGATTGCGGACCACTTAAAAGGTAGACGAGCTGTTGTAATTAATTTGCAGAGAATGTCTACTGATCAAGCGGTACGTATCGTTGACTTTTTAAGTGGTACTGTATACGCTATAGGCGGGGACATTCAAAAAATAGGGCCGAAAACATTTATGTGTACACCTGAAAATGTAGATATTGTTGGTGCGATTTCAGAGTTATTCGGTGAAGAAGAAGAAACAAATATAAAGAGGTGGTAATACGCCATGACAACAGTTTTTATAGTGTTAAGTTATGCTATCGAGATTTACTCGTGGGCACTTATTATTTACATTCTCCTATCATGGTTTCCTGGTGCAAAGGAATCATCTTTTGGAGAGTTCCTGGCACGTATTTGTGAACCGTATTTAGAACCATTCCGCCGCTTTATTCCGCCGCTTGGAATGATTGATATTTCTCCAATCGTTGCGATCTTTGCGTTGAAACTTGCTAAAACTGGTTTGTTCAGTTTATTAAGCTATTTCTTATAGTAAGAAGGTAAATACATGAGCATCTACGAACATTTTAGGCCTGATGAGGAGGTCTTTGTGGATAAAGTGCTAGAGTGGAAGCGAGCGGCGGAGTACCATCAAGTGAAGTTAACGGATTTTCTTGATCCTAGGCAACAACAAATTGTTTCTATGGTAATAGGACAAGGTGATGTTGCTGTACAATTTGGTGGTGCAACGCCTAATGCAGAGCGTAAAAGAGCACTTATTTATCCAGACTATCTAGAATTAAATGAAGAAGAATTTCAAGTAGAAGTATTAGAAATTGACTATCCTTCCAAGTTTTATACGCTAGAACATAGGCAAATATTAGGTACATTTATGTCTCTTGGTTTAACAAGAGAAAAATGTGGTGATATTTTGCTGCAAGAAAATCGTGCCCAAATTGTAGTTGCGAAAGAAATTGTATCGTATATTGAGATGAACTTACAATCAATAGGGAAAGTAAAAGTCTCTTTAGCGTCAGTGCAAGGAGAACAAATTCTACAGATAGATGAAACGTGGGGAGAGAAATCTGGAACGGTTTCTTCACTTCGTTTAGATGTTATGTTAGCTGAAATGTTACATTTATCTAGACAGAAAGTACAACCTTTCATAAAAAATGGTTTAGTAAAAGTCAATTGGAAAACAGTGGAGCAAACTTCTTATGAATGCTATCCAGGAGATGTTTTTTCTGTTAGAGGATATGGCCGAAGTAAATTATTTTCTGTAGAAGGTAGAACAAAACGCGACAAATGGAGAATTTTGTATGGTATACTAAAATGATTGGTTTTTTAGAAGGAAATCCTCCTATTTTGTCGAAGAAAAGATATAATTGAAAGAGGAAATTTAGATAACTACTTGGAGGTGGCGTTGTGCCGTTAACACCATTAGATATTCATAACAAAGAATTTGGTCGCGGATTCCGTGGCTATGATGAAGATCAAGTAAATGAGTTTCTTGATCAAATTATCAAAGATTATGAATTGGTCATTCGTGAGAAAAAAGCTTTAGAAGAAAAAGTTGCGCAGTTAGAAGGGAAGTTAGATCATTTTTCTAATATTGAAGATACGTTAAACAAATCTATCGTCGTTGCACAAGAAGCAGCGGAAGAAGTAAAACGTAATGCGCAAAAAGAAGCGAAATTAATTGTGCGTGAAGCTGAAAAGAATGCTGATCGTATTATTAACGAAGCATTAGTAAAATCAAGAAAAGTTGCTTTTGATATTGAAGAGCTAAAGAAACAAGCGAAAGTATTCCGAACTCGTTTCCGTATGTTATTAGAAACACAGCTTGAGATGTTAAACAACGATGATTGGGATAAACTAATTGAATTAGAAGACGAAGTAGATGAACTGTTGAAAAAAGAAGAAACAGTGTAAGCTTGACGTTTTTCTCATTATTACATATAATTTTAAACAACATATTTATTAAGAAAAACGAAGATAGGGATAAGTACCTTTTCAAACCTTATATAGCGAACTGAGGATGGTGTAAGCTCAGGATAAGGAGATAGTGGGAATATCACCCTGGAGTTCCGCGCTGAACAAATAGAGTAAGCGTAGGCGTGTATTCGCGTTAAGAATATAAAGAGGATTCTATACATATGTATATGATCTACTAGGGTGGTACCGCGGGAGACTTTCTCGTCCCTTTTTGGGATGAGAAGGTCTCTTTTTTATTCCGTTTTTTAAGTGTTTCTTTTATACATGTAAGGAGGAATTGAGCATGGAGTACAAAAATACATTACTGATGCCAAAAACAGAGTTCCCAATGCGTGGGAATTTACCAAAACGTGAGCCTGCAATGCAAGAAAAATGGGCTGAAATGAATATTTACGAAAAAGTACAAGAACATACAAAAGGACGTCCTTTATTTGTATTGCATGATGGACCTCCATATGCGAATGGTGACATTCATATGGGACATGCATTAAATAAAGTATTAAAAGACTTTATTGTTCGTTATAAATCAATGACTGGTTTTAGTGCGCCATATGTTCCAGGATGGGATACGCACGGTTTACCAATTGAACAAGCTTTAACAAATAAAGGTGTAAAACGTAAAGAAATGACAGTTGCTGAGTTCCGTAAGTTATGTGCAGAGTATGCATATGAACAAGTAGAACGTCAACGTGAACAATTTAAGCGTCTAGGTGTACGTGCAGATTGGGATAATCCATATATTACTTTAGAGCCAGCTTATGAAGCACAACAAATTAAAGTGTTTGGTGACATGGCGAAAAAAGGTTATATCTATAAAGGTCAAAAACCAGTTTACTGGTCTCCAACGAGTGAATCTGCTTTAGCGGAAGCTGAAATTGAATATCAAGATAAAAAATCAGCATCTATTTACGTAGCATTCCCTGTAAAAGATGGAAAGAACGTATTAGAAGGTGATGAAAAGTACATCATTTGGACAACGACACCTTGGACATTACCTGCAAACTTAGGTATTTCTGTTCACCCAGAGCTTGAATATAGCATTGTAAAAGTAAACGATGAGAAATATATCATTGCTTCTGAGCTGTTTGAGACAGTTGCAAAAACGTTAGAGTGGGAAAATGCTGAAGTTGTGAAAACAGTAAAAGGTAGCGAACTTGAGTACACAGTTGCAAAACATCCATTCTACGATCGTGATTCATTAGTTATGCTAGGAGACCACGTAACAACAGATGCAGGTACAGGTTGTGTTCATACAGCACCAGGACACGGGGAAGATGACTTCGTTGTTGGTAAAAAGTATGGATTAGAAGTACTTTGCCCAGTCGATGATAAAGGTGTATTAACAAATGAGGCACCTGGATTTGAAGGCTTATTCTATGATAAAGCTAATAAACCAATTACAGAAAAATTAGAAGAAGTAGGCGCGTTACTGAAACTAACATTCATTACACATTCATACCCACATGATTGGAGAACGAAAAAACCAATTATTTTCCGTGCGACAGCACAGTGGTTTGCATCTATTGAAGCATTCCGTAAAGAATTAATAGAAGCTGTAGCAGAAACAAAATGGGTACCAGCATGGGGAGAAACTCGTCTTCATAATATGGTTCGTGACCGTGGTGACTGGTGTATTTCTCGTCAGCGTGCATGGGGTGTGCCAATTCCGGTATTCTATGCTGAGAATGGTGATCCAATTATTACGGATGAAACAATTAACCATGTAGCAGATTTATTCCGTGAACACGGTTCTAACGTATGGTTCGAGCGTGAAGCGAAAGATCTATTACCAGAAGGATTTACACATCCAGGTAGCCCAAATGGCGAATTCCGTAAAGAAACAGACATCATGGATGTATGGTTCGATTCAGGTTCTTCTCACCAAGCGGTATTAGAAGAGCGCGAAGATTTACAGCGTCCAGCTGATTTATATTTAGAAGGATCTGACCAGTATCGTGGTTGGTTTAACTCTTCATTATCAACAGCAGTTGCTGTAACAGGTAAAGCTCCATATAAAGGCGTACTAAGTCACGGTTTCGTACTAGATGGTGAAGGACGTAAGATGAGTAAGTCGATTGGAAACATTGTCGTACCGAAGAAAATTATGGATCAATTAGGCGGAGACATTTTACGCTTATGGGTATCTTCTGTTGACTATCAATCTGACGTACGTATTTCAGATGATATTTTAAAACAAGTAGCAGAAGTGTATCGTAAAATCCGTAACACATTCCGTTTCTTATTAGGAAACTTAGACGACTTTAAGCCAAGTGAAAATGCAGTAGCTGTAGCTGAACTTCGTGAAGTAGATCGTTACATGTTAGTGAAATTAAATGACTTAATTACAAAAGTTAAAGAAGCATATGAGACATACGACTTCGCTGCTGTGTATCATGCAATTCATAACTTCTGTACAATTGATTTAAGTTCATTCTATTTAGACTTTGCAAAAGACATTTTATATATTGAAGGTGCAAACCACGAAGATCGTCGTGCGATTCAAACTGTATTATATGATGTTCTTGTTGCGTTAACGAAACTTGTAACACCAATCTTACCGCATACAGCTGATGAAGTATGGCCATACATTCCAGGCGTAACAGAAGAAAGTGTACAATTAACTGATATGCCAGAAGCTGTACAATTAGATGACGCGGAAGCGTTAAAAACAAAATGGGATGCATTTATGACATTACGTGATGACGTGTTAAAAGCACTAGAAGTAGCTCGTAATGAAAAAGTAATTGGTAAGTCATTAAATGCAAGCATTACGCTATATCCAACTGCAGAAATGAAAGCTATGTTAGAGTCTATTAGCGAAGACTTAAAGCAATTATTCATCGTTTCTGAGTATAAACTTGGTGGTATGATGGATGAAGCGCCAGCAGATGCACCGAAGTATGAACATACAGCGGTTGTTGTTGCTCAAGCAACTGGTGAAACATGTGAACGTTGTTGGGTAGTTTCAGAAACAATTGGTAAAGATGCTGAACATGAAACATTATGTGAGCGTTGTGCAACAGTTGTTAAAGAAAACTATGTAAAATAATAAAAAAAGCTGACTGCTATTGATGCAGTCAGTTTTTTTGTTGATGGCATATCAAAATCACTTTCAGACTCTTTCCTGTGAAGGAAAAATGTGTGTGAGGTAAGCAAATAAATTTCGGACACACTAACTGTACATTACAGCTAGGAGGAATGTACACGTGAATGAAATTTACATGGAAATAAAAGAAGAATTGCAATTGATGAGAAAAGAGTTGCAAGAGAGACTAGCTAAAGAAGTAATGCACAAATATGATGTCGAGTTCAGCCAAGAGCTTGGATATGAAATTAAGGAAGAGATAAAGAAAAAATTGCTATTACATGATATAAAAGAGGATTTAAAGGATGTAGAACGCGCATTATTTAAAATGGAAATAGACATGTATGGTATTTGTGAAGAGACGGGGAGATTAATTTCGACAAAGCAAATGAAGACAATGCCGACTGCCCGTACGATTCATGAATTCTTTTATGAAAAGGTAAATGTATGAATACGCACAACGATATTATATTACCTTTTTTTAATTTATTTTATTCTTCTATAAAGGTTCATTGTGAAAAGGTAGCAGCTATGCTAAAATTTTGAGGTACACTGTCTTTGTGGGGGAAATGAAAATGATATATTATGTAATAGCGTTATTCGTCATTGCTATCGATCAAATATCGAAGTGGTTAATTGTAAAGAACATGGAATTGGGTACGAGTATTCCGATTATCGACAATGTATTATACATAACATCACATCGAAATAGAGGCGCTGCTTGGGGTATTTTAGAAAATAAAATGTGGTTCTTCTACATTATTACAGTTGTTTTTGTAGTGTTTATTGTATTTTATATGAAAAAGTATGCGAAAACAGACAAGCTTCTAGGTATTTCGTTAAGCCTAATTTTGGGCGGGGCAATTGGTAACTTTATTGATCGTGTATTTAGACAAGAAGTAGTGGATTTCATTCACGTGTATATTTTCTCGTACAACTATCCAGTATTCAATATAGCTGATTCAGCATTATGTATTGGTGTTGTATTAATTATTATTCAAACATTATTAGAAGGCAAGAAAGCGAAGGAGTAATTGAATGAGTGAAGTAGTACAAGTAACAGTTGCAGCAGAGCAAAAAAACGAGCGAATTGATAAATTCGTTGCAGGGATAAATAATGAATGGTCACGTACGCAAGTGCAGCAATGGATTAAAGATGACGTTGTGACAGTAAACGGAAAAGCGGTAAAAGGGAATTATAAAGTAAAAGAAGAAGATGAAATTACAGTAACAATTCCTGAACCAGAAGAGTTAGATATTCAACCAGAGGATTTAAATTTAGAAATTTATTATGAAGATGCAGATGTGCTTGTTGTAAATAAGCCACGTGGTATGGTTGTACATCCAGCACCAGGGCATACAAGTGGTACACTTGTAAACGGCCTTATGCACCATTGTACAGACTTATCAGGCATTAACGGTGTAATGCGTCCAGGTATCGTGCATCGTATTGATAAAGATACATCTGGACTATTAATGGTTGCTAAAAATGATATGGCACATGAATCGCTTGTAAATCAGCTTGTAGCAAAAACAGTAACGAGACGTTACAAAGCGATTGTACACGGTGTGATTCCGCATGATAAGGGAACGATTGATGCTCCGATTGCTCGTGATAAGAAAGAACGTCAAAGTATGACAGTTGATGAAAATGGTAAGAACGCTGTTACGCACTTCCAAGTGTTAGAACGCTTTAAAGACTTTACGCTTGTAGAATGTCGCTTAGAAACGGGACGTACGCACCAAATTCGTGTTCATATGAAATATATTGGCTATCCACTTGCAGGAGATCCGAAGTATGGTCCGAAGAAAACGTTAGATATGAATGGACAAGCACTTCATGCGGGTATTTTAGGCTTTGATCATCCTCGTACTGGTGAATATATTCAGTTTGAGGCACCGATTCCAGAAGTGTTTGAAGACGTATTAAATATTTTACGAAAATAGTATTGACAAATCATAAGAAAACTGAGATACTGACAACAGTTAAATAATGATCCTTTAACACAGCCCCGTGAGGTTGAGAAGGTAACGGTTTGAAATACTTAGGGTATGTTGTACCCTTTTTTCAAAAGTCCTCTCGCACACGCTGAGAGGACTTTTTTTATACCATTACTCTCACGCAAGAAAAAAGCTTGGAGGTGTAGAGCATGCAAGAGAAAGCTGTCGTTTTAGATGACCAAATGATTCGCCGCGCTTTAACACGAATTAGTCATGAAATCGTGGAACGAAATAAAGGTGTCGATAATTGTGTTCTTGTCGGAATTAAAACTCGTGGAATTTTTATTGCACAACGTTTGGCAGAACGAATTGGTCAAATTGAAGGAAAAGAAATGGAAGTTGGAGAGTTAGACATTACGTTATATCGTGATGATTTAACACTACAATCGAAAGATAAAGAACCACTTGTAAAAGGTTCTGATATCCCTGTAGATATTACGAAGAAGAAAGTTATCCTTGTGGATGACGTATTATATACAGGAAGAACAGTTCGAGCAGCAATGGATGCTCTTATGGATTTAGGTAGACCATCTCAAATCCAATTGGCGGTTCTTGTTGATAGAGGTCATCGCGAATTACCAATTCGCGCTGATTATGTAGGGAAGAACATTCCAACATCAAGTGAAGAGCGTATCGAAGTTGATTTGCAAGAGACAGATCAACAAGATCGAGTAAGCATATACGATAAGTAAAGCCCTTTTAAATGTAGTCCTGTGAGGCTGCCAAAGGGTCTTGGCTTTCATATGTCAAATTTGGCATACGAAAGTGTAGGACTCTTTGTGCACAGGCACAAAGAGTTTTTTTATTGCAAAGATTTAAACTGAAGGAGGATGTAACAATGGAACAAAAGCCAGTGTTAGACGTTAATGAAGTACCGAAACCGGGAAAATGGTTATTTTTAAGTATACAACATTTGTTCGCGATGTTTGGATCAACAGTGCTTGTTCCGTTTTTAACAGGATTGAATCCATCAGTAGCATTAATATCAAGTGGATTAGGAACGTTAGCGTTCCTTCTTATAACGAAAGGTCAAGTACCTGCCTATCTAGGATCATCATTCGCCTTTATCGCACCGATTATAACAGCGAAAACGGCAGGTGGACCGGGAGCAGCAATGCTTGGTGGTTTGCTAGCAGGACTTGTGTACATCTTAATCTCACTCGGAATTAAGAAATCAGGATCAGAGTGGATTATGAAATTACTACCACCAATCGTAGTTGGTCCAGTAGTAATGGTAATCGGTCTAGCTTTAGCACATACAGCAGTTAACATGGCGATGAACGGTGCGGATGGCAAATATAGCTTTACACACTTTTCAGTAGCGTTAGTAACATTAGCAATTACAATTATATGCTCGATATTTGGAAGAGGATTTTTCAGTATAATACCAGTGTTACTTGGCATTATCGGCGGATATATCTTCGCTTACTTCCAAGGGCTAGTAGACTTAAAGCCGGTAGCTGAGGCAAAATGGTTTGTTGTACCAGATTTCACAGTACCATTTGTAACATATACACCAGAGTTTTCATGGAAGATTGTACTCTTGATGGTACCAGTTGCACTAGTAACAATATCAGAACATATCGGACATCAAATTGTTCTTGGAAATGTTATTAAAAGAGATTTAATTGAAAAACCAGGTTTACACCGTTCAATCTTCGGTGACGGAGTAGCAACATTAATTGCGTCACTAATCGGTGGGCCACCGAATACAACGTATGGTGAAAACATCGGTGTGCTAGCAATTACGAGAGCATACAGTGTATACTTATTCATCGGTTCAGCAGTATTCGCAATCATGTTCGGGTTTATCGGTAAGATTTCTGCACTGATTCATTCGATCCCAACACCAGTTATGGGTGGTGTATCAATCTTACTATTCGGTGTAATCGCATCAAGCGGATTACGCATGATGGTAGATGATAAAACAGATTTAAGTGACAAACGAAACTTAATGATTGCATCAGTAATATTAGTAATCGGTATTGGTGGAGCGGTACTTCACGTAGGAGAATCATTCCAAGTAGAAGGAATGGCACTAGCAGCAATTGTAGGTGTACTGTTAAATCTACTACTACCGGAAACGAAACAAATAAAACAATCTAAGCAGATTGCTTCATAATAATAACCTTTTAATTCAGTCCTGTGAGACCGGAAAGGGTGGCTTCTTTCTTGCACCCTAGTCTCACATGACTAGGGTATTTTTATGCAAAGGTTGTTATAAAAATTCAAAAGTGGTAACATAAAAATCAGAAAGATGAGGGATGACGATGAGCCATTTGTTAACGATGAGTGAATTATCGGAAGTAGAAATTTCAGAAATCCTAAAAGATGCAGAAGATTTTGCGAATGGAAAAGAGAGCAAAACGACAGAGCAAACTTTTGTTGCGAACTTGTTCTTTGAGAATAGTACGAGAACGAGATTTAGCTTTGAAGTTGCTGAGAAGAGATTAGGACTTGATGTTTTAAACTTTTCAGCTGATGCATCTAGCGTACAAAAAGGAGAAACTTTATACGATACGATAAGAACACTAGAATCAATCGGAACAAAAGCAGTGGTCATCCGCCACGAGCAAGATCGCTACTTCGATGAACTAAAAGATCAGGTGAATATTCCAATCTTAAACGCTGGAGATGGATGCGGAAACCACCCAACGCAGTGCCTACTGGACCTTCTTACAATTAAACAAGAGTTTGGAAGATTTGAAGGTTTGAAGATTGCAATAGTAGGAGATGTTCGTCATAGCCGAGTAGCACGTTCTAATGCAGAAGCATTAACGAAGCTTGGTGCAACAATTTACTTTGCAAGTCCAGAAGAGTGGAAAGATGAAGACAACACATTTGGAACATACAAACCATTAGATGAACTTGTTCCAGAAGTTGATGTAATGATGTTACTCCGTGTACAACATGAGCGTCATGATCATTATGAAACAGACATTATGAAAGAATATCATGAGAAACACGGATTAACAGTAGAAAGAGAAAAGCGTATGAAAGAAGGAAGCATTATTATGCATCCAGCTCCTGTAAACCGTGATGTTGAAATTGCAAGTGAACTTGTTGAGTGTGAGCGTTCACGCATATTTAAACAAATGGAAAATGGAGTTTACGTAAGAATGGCTGTACTAAAACGCGCCTTACCAAATGTATTAGGAGGAATGAAACATGAATTATTTGTTTAAAAATGGTCGTTATATGAATGAAGAAGGAAAAATCGTAGCAACGGATCTTCTCGTACAAGACGGTAAAATCGCTAAGGTAGCAGAAAATATTACGGCAGATAATGCTGAAGTAATCGATGTGAACGGA
Organism: Bacillus sp. FSL W8-0770; assembly: GCF_038008705.1. Classification (NCBI taxonomy): domain Bacteria; kingdom Bacillati; phylum Bacillota; class Bacilli; order Caryophanales; family Bacillaceae; genus Bacillus; species Bacillus sp. FSL W8-0770. The sequence goes on along the minus strand of NZ_JBBOZR010000001.1, from coordinate 3,723,840 downwards.
AAGTTAATCGCACCTGGATTAGTAGATGTACACGTACATCTTCGTGAACCAGGTGGTGAACATAAAGAAACAATTGAAACAGGTACACTAGCAGCGGCAAAAGGTGGATTCACTACAATTTGCGCAATGCCAAATACACGCCCGGTACCAGATTGCAGAGAACATATGGAAGACTTGCAAAATCGTATTAAAGAGAAAGCGCATGTTAACGTACTACCATACGGAGCAATTACAGTACGCCAAGCGGGTTCTGAAATGACAGATTTCGAAACATTAAAAGAGCTTGGAGCATTTGCTTTCACTGATGACGGTGTAGGCGTACAAGATGCTAGCATGATGTTAGCAGCTATGAAGCGTGCAGCGAAATTAAATATGGCAGTAGTTGCGCACTGTGAAGAGAATACGCTTATTAATAAAGGTTGTGTACATGAAGGGAAGTTTTCTGAGAAACACGGATTAAACGGTATCCCATCAGTATGTGAATCTGTACATATTGCAAGGGATATACTGCTTGCTGAAGCAGCAGATTGCCACTATCACGTATGTCATGTAAGTACGAAAGGTTCTGTACGTGTAATCCGTGATGCGAAACGCGCTGGAATTAAAGTAACAGCAGAAGTAACACCGCATCACCTAGTGTTATGTGAAGATGATATCCCATCAGCTGATCCTAACTTTAAAATGAACCCACCGCTTCGTGGAAAAGAAGACCATGCAGCATTAATTGAAGGTTTATTAGATGGAACGATCGATATGATTGCAACTGACCATGCACCGCATACAGCGGAAGAGAAAGCACAAGGAATTGAAAGAGCACCGTTTGGAATTACTGGTTTTGAAACAGCATTCCCGCTTCTATACACAAACCTTGTGAAAAAGGGAGTTATTACGCTAGAACAGTTAATTCAATTCTTAACAGAAAAGCCAGCTGATACATTCGGCTTAGAAGCAGGTCGCCTAAAAGAAGGTAGAGCAGCTGATATTACAATCATTGATTTAGAACAAGAAGAAGAGATTGACCCAACAACATTCTTATCAAAAGGAAAAAATACACCATTCGCAGGTTGGAAATGCCAAGGATGGCCGGTAATGACAATCGTTGGTGGTAAGATCGCATGGCAAAAGGAGAGTGCATTAGTATGAAAAGACAACTTATCTTAGAAGATGGAACAGTATTAATTGGAACAGGTTTCGGAGGCGAAATCGAAAAGTCAGGTGAGGTTGTATTTACAACAGGAATGACTGGATATCAAGAAACATTATCTGATCCATCATATTGCGGTCAAATCGTAACATTCACGTACCCATTAATCGGAAACTACGGCATTAACCGTGACGATTTTGAATCCATTCACCCATCTGTAAATGGTTTAATCGTAAACGAAATTTGTGATCATCCATCAAACTTCCGTAATGAAATTTCGTTAAATGATTACTTGAAAGAAAGAAATATCCCAGGATTAGCAGGGATTGATACGAGAAAATTAACGAGAAAAATTCGTCAATACGGTACATTACGCGGACGCCTTTGTAATATGGATGCAGATGTAGAGTACATTGTAAGTCAATTAAAAGCGACAGTATTTACAGATCATGTAAAACGCGTATCAACGAAAGATCCATACCCAAGCCCAGGTCGTGGTCACCGAGTTGTACTAGTAGACTTCGGTATGAAACATGGTATTTTACGAGAATTAAATAAGCGTGACTGTGATGTAATTGTAGTTCCTTACAACACAACAGCAGAAGAAATTTTACGCCTTAGCCCAGATGGAATTATGTTAAGTAACGGACCTGGGGATCCAAAAGATGTACCAGAAGCAATTGAAATGTTAAAAGACATTATCGGTAAAGTTCCTTTATTCGGAATTTGCCTAGGACATCAATTGTTCGCGCTAGCATCTGGTGCGAATACAAGTAAATTGAAATTCGGTCACCGTGGTTTAAACCATCCAGTAAAACATCTTGCAACTGGAAAAGTAGCAATTACATCTCAAAACCATGGTTACGCAGTAGAAGAAGAGTCAGTTAAAAATACAGAACTTGAAATTACACATGTCGCTTTAAATGATGGAACAGTAGAAGGTCTTCGTCATACGAAGTTCCCAGCATTTACAGTACAATATCATCCAGAAGCTTCAGCAGGACCAGAAGATGCAAACGATTTATTCGAAGATTTCTTAGCAATGATTGAAAACTTCAAGAAAGAAGGGGAAGAGTTATGCCAAAACGCCTAGACATTAACACAATTTTAGTAATCGGATCAGGACCAATTGTAATTGGGCAAGCAGCAGAGTTTGACTACTCTGGTACACAAGCTTGTCAATCTCTTAGAGAAGAAGGTTACAAAGTAATCCTTGTTAACTCTAACCCAGCAACAATTATGACAGATACTGCAACAGCAGATAAAGTATATATCGAACCATTAACACTAGAATTCGTAAGCCGTATTATTCGTAAAGAACGTCCAGATGCAATCTTACCAACATTAGGTGGTCAAACAGGTTTAAACATGGCTGTTGAACTTGCGAAATCAGGCATACTTGAAGAGTGCGGAGTTGAAATTTTAGGAACAAAATTATCAGCAATTGAGCAAGCAGAAGATCGTGATTTATTCCGTTCATTAATGCAGGAATTAAATGAACCAATTCCATCTAGTACAATTATTCATACGCTAGAAGAAGCACATGAATTTGTAAAAGAAATTGGATATCCAGTTATTGTTCGCCCTGCATTTACAATGGGTGGAACAGGTGGCGGAATCTGTAGTAATGAAGAAGAACTAATTGAAATCGTATCAGGTGGATTAAAACATAGTCCGGTAACACAATGTTTATTAGAGAAAAGTATTGCTGGTTGTAAGGAAATTGAATATGAAGTAATGCGTGATTCAAATGATAACGCGATTGTAGTATGTAACATGGAAAATATCGATCCAGTTGGAGTTCACACAGGTGATTCTATCGTTGTAGCACCAAGCCAAACATTAAGTGACCGTGAATACCAAATGTTACGTAACACTTCATTACGAATTATTCGTGCATTAGGAATTGAAGGTGGATGTAACGTTCAGCTTGCACTTGATCCATATAGCTTCCAATACTATGTAATCGAAGTAAACCCACGTGTAAGTCGTTCATCTGCACTAGCATCTAAAGCAACTGGATATCCAATTGCGAAGCTAGCGGCAAAAATTGCAGTCGGTTTAACATTAGATGAAATCGTAAACCCAGTAACACAAAAAACATACGCTTGTTTCGAACCAGCATTAGACTATGTTGTTTCAAAAATTCCACGCTGGCCATTTGATAAGTTTGAATCAGCAAACAGAACGCTTGGAACGCAAATGAAAGCAACTGGTGAAGTTATGTCAATCGGACGTAACTTAGAAGAATCATTATTAAAAGCGGTTCGTTCTTTAGAGCTTGGTATTTATCACCTAGAATTAGACCACTTAAAAGAACTTGATAAAGAAACAATGAAAAAACGTATCATTAAAGCGGATGATGAACGACTGTTTATTGTAGCAGAAGCAATTCGCCAAGGTGTAACGAAAGAAGAAATCAATGAATGGTGTGAAATGGACTTCTTCTTCTTACAAAAAGTTGAAAACATCGTAAACATGGAACGCGAAGTAAAAGTGAATGTAGGAAATATGGAAGTACTACAAACTGCGAAAGAAATGGGATTCAGTGACCATTACATCGCTAATGCTTGGAACAAAACAGAGCGTGAAATTTACGATATGCGTAAAGAAAGCAATATAACTCCGGTTTATAAAATGGTAGATACGTGTGCGGCAGAATTTGAATCTGCAACACCATACTACTACAGCACATATGGTGACGAGAATGAATCGGTTAGAACAGATCGTAAGAGTGTAGTAGTTCTAGGGTCTGGTCCGATCCGTATCGGTCAAGGTGTTGAGTTTGACTATGCAACAGTTCACTCAGTATGGGCAATCAAAGAAGCTGGATATGAGGCAATCATTGTTAATAACAACCCAGAAACAGTTTCAACAGACTTCAGTATTTCTGACAAATTATACTTTGAACCATTAACGATTGAAGATGTAATGCACATTATCGATTTAGAAAAACCAGAAGGTGTTATCGTTCAGTTCGGTGGACAAACGGCAATTAACTTAGCTGCTAAATTAGAGGCTCACGGTGTGAAAATTTTAGGAACATCACTTGAAGATTTAGACCGTGCAGAAGATCGTGATAAGTTTGAAGCAGCGCTAACACAGCTTGGTATCCCACAACCAGTTGGTAAAACAGCAACGACTGTAGAGCAAGCAGTAGCAATCGCGGACAAAATTGGTTACCCAGTATTAGTAAGACCATCTTACGTACTAGGTGGACGCGCGATGGAAATCGTATATCGTCAAGAAGAACTGTTGCACTACATGAAAAATGCAGTTAAAGTTCACGCTGATCACCCAGTATTAATCGACCGTTACATGGTTGGTAAAGAAATTGAAGTAGATGCAATTTCAGACGGTGAGAATGTATTCATTCCAGGTATTATGGAACATATTGAACGTGCTGGAGTTCACTCTGGTGACTCAATTGGAGTATATCCACCACAAAGCTTATCTGACAAATTAAAAGAACAAATTATTGAACATACAATTGCACTTGGAAAAGGATTAAACATTGTTGGATTACTAAATATCCAGTTTGTAGTATTCGAAGATCAAGTGTATGTAATCGAAGTAAACCCACGTGCGAGCCGTACAGTACCGTTCTTAAGTAAAATTACAGGTGTACCAATGGCGAACGTTGCAACGAAAGTTATTTTAGGGCAAGATCTAGTAGCGCAAGGATACGGAACTGGGTATCACCCAGAAGAAAAAGAAGTATATGTAAAAGCTCCGGTATTCTCATTCGCGAAACTACGCTCAGTTGATACAACATTAGGACCTGAAATGAAATCAACAGGGGAAGTAATGGGTAAAGACTTAACGCTTGAAAAAGCATTATACAAAGGATTAGTTGCTTCTGGAATTAACATCCCAACGCACGGATCAGTAATCATTACTGTAGCGGATAAAGATAAAGAAGAGGCAATGGAAATTGCAAAACGTTTCCACGAAATCGGTTATAACTTATTAGCAACAGCTGGGACAGCACAATCGTTAGCAGAGCAAAATATCCCAGTACAAGTTGTAAACAAAATTGATTCTGAAGACTACAACTTACTAGATATTATCCGTCAAGGAAAAGCACAGTTTGTAATCAATACGCTAACAAAAGGTAAACAACCAGCGCGTGATGGTTTCCGCATTCGCCGTGAATCAGTAGAAAATGGTGTAGCTTGCTTAACATCACTTGATACAACGAGAGCAATCTTACGAGTATTAGAATCTATGACATTCTCAGCTCATTCAATGAAAGAAATTACGCAAACAAAGCGTCACGAGGTGGTACATGCATGATGCAAAAGCAAAATATGATCGTCGTTAATCAAAAAGAAATCGCAAAAAACATTTACGAATTAGTGCTTCAAGGAACGTTAGTACAGCAAATGAACGAACCAGGGCAGTTTGTACACATTAAGGTAGCGGAGGGCATTGCGCCCCTTCTGCGCCGCCCGATTAGTATTTGTAATGTAGATCAAGAGAAGAACGAATTTACAATGCTATACCGTGCAGAAGGACAAGGGACAAAAACATTAGCAACTAGAAAACAAGGTGAATTGGTAGACGTACTAGGACCACTAGGACACGGTTTTCCTGTAGAAGAAGCAGAAGCTGGTCAAACAGCTTTACTAGTGGGCGGGGGAATTGGTGTACCACCACTTTATGAATTATCACAGCGCCTCGTTGCAAAAGGTGTACGTGTAATCCACATCTTAGGTTTTCAAACGAAAGATGTCGTTTTCTATGAAGAGAAATTTGCAGAACTTGGTGATACGTACGTTGCGACAGTAGACGGTACACACGGCACAAAAGGATTTGTCACAGATGTAATTGATAATTACGGAATTGACTTTGATATTCTTTATTCATGTGGTCCGCTAGCGATGCTTCGTGCATTAGAAGGACGTTACAAAGAGAAAAAAGCTTATATTTCTTTAGAAGAACGTATGGGCTGTGGTATTGGAGCTTGTTTCGCATGTGTATGCCACTTACAAGAAGATCCAAGTGGACATTCTTACAAGAAGGTGTGTAGCGACGGACCAGTATTTCCAATCGGGGAGGTTGTACTATGAACAGATTGCAAGTTGAATTACCGGGATTATCATTAAAAAATCCGATTATACCGGCATCTGGATGCTTTGGATTTGGTCGTGAATATGCACAGTTTTACGATTTAAGTGTACTAGGATCAATCATGATTAAAGCGACGACAGAACAACCACGTTATGGAAATCCGACGCCTCGTGTTGCTGAAACACCGGGCGGTATGTTAAATGCAATCGGACTTCAAAACCCAGGGTTAGAAAAAGTAATGAATTCTGAATTACCATGGTTAGACCAATTTGATCTTCCAATCATTGCGAACGTTGCAGGCTCACAAGCTGAGGATTACGTAGCGGTTGCAAAAGAAATTTCTAAAGCGCCTAATGTCCATGCACTAGAATTAAATATTTCTTGTCCGAACGTAAAAACAGGTGGTATCGCCTTTGGTACAAATCCTGAAATTGCTGCTGATTTAACGAAGCGAGTAAAAGAGGTTTCTGAAGTACCTGTATACGTGAAGTTGTCACCGAACGTGGCAAACATTGTGGAAATTGCAAAAGCGATTGAAAATGCAGGTGCAGACGGTTTAACGATGATTAATACATTGCTTGGTATGCGTCTAGATTTAAAAACAGCTAAACCAATTTTAGCAAACCGTACAGGCGGATTATCAGGTCCTGCGATTAAGCCAGTAGCGATTCGTATGGTACATGAAGTAAGCCAAGCGGTTAACATTCCAATTATCGGAATGGGTGGTATTGAAACAGCAGAAGATGTAATTGAATTCTTCTATGCTGGCGCAAGCGCAGTTGCAGTAGGTACAGCGAACTTTATCGATCCGTTCGTATGTCCGACAATTATTGAAGAGTTACCAGCACTATTAGATGAATTAGGATTTGATCACATTTCGGAATGTCAAGGAAGGAGCTGGAAGCAAACATGTCACAGTCGTTAATCGTTGCATTAGATTTTCCAGGGAAACAAGATGTAGAACAATTCTTGCGCCACTTTGAAGGGGAAGAGTTATTTGTCAAAGTTGGTATGGAGTTATTTTACAAAGAAGGCCCTGCGATTATTACGTACTTAAAAGAAAAAGGACATAAGATTTTTCTAGATTTAAAACTTCATGATATTCCGAATACAGTAAAAAGCGCTATGCGTAGCCTAGCTAGTCTAGATGTTGATATGGTAAATGTTCATGCTGCTGGGGGAAGCAGTATGATGAAAGCTGCGATTGAGGGATTAGAGGAAGGTAAGCAAGAAGGAAAAGAGAGACCGATTTGTATTGCAGTTACACAACTAACAAGCACTTCGGAAGCTATGATGAAAAAAGAGATCGGCATTGAGAAAACGTTAGAAGAAGCGGTTGCTCATTATGCAAAACTAACAAAGGAAAGTGGACTTGATGGCGTTGTTTGTTCAACACTTGAAGTTCCGAAATTACGTGAAGTATGCGGAAATGAATTTGTAACAGTAACACCGGGGATTCGTCTTACAAGCGATGATGTAAATGACCAGGTGCGCGTAGCAACACCGAAACGTGCGAGGGAACTTGGCTCAAGCTACATCGTAGTTGGACGTAGTATTACAAAAGCAGAAAATCCGCTTGAAGCGTATAAAACAGTAAAACAACAGTGGGAAGGTGTAACAGTATGAAAAAAGAAATCGCATCGCATTTATTAGAAATTGGAGCAGTATTTTTACAACCGAATGATCCATTTACATGGTCTTCAGGTATGAAATCACCAATTTATTGTGATAACCGTTTAACTTTATCTTATCCAAAAGTACGTCAAGCGATTGCAGCTGGATTAGAAGAGTTAATTAAAGAGCACTTCCCAACTGTAGAAGTTATTGCAGGAACAGCAACTGCTGGTATTGCGCACGCTGCATGGGTAAGCGATCGTATGGATTTACCAATGTGCTACGTACGTAGTAAAGCAAAAGGTCACGGTAAAGGGAACCAAATCGAAGGAAAAGCTGAAAAAGGTCAAAAGGTAGTAGTAGTAGAGGACCTAATTTCAACTGGCGGTAGTGCAATTACATGTGTAGAAGCACTTCGCGAAGCTGGCTGTGAAGTATTAGGAATCGTATCAATCTTCACATACGAGCTTGAAGCAGGAAAAGAAAAACTAGAAGCAGCTAACGTAGCATCATATTCTTTAAGTGATTACAGTGCATTAACTGAAGTTGCAGCAGAAAAAGGTATGATTGGACAAGCTGAAACGAAGAAATTACAAGAGTGGCGTAAAAATCCAGCTAACGAAGCTTGGATCACAGCGTAACACGAAAAAAGACGACCGCGGGGGAACGCGGTCGTTTTTTTATATCATTGTTATAATTTCATGTAACGAACAGATAGTAGGAATATCGTACTTGAGTTGTGAGTTATCCCGATTCAACCATATCCCTTGCATCCCAGCTGCTGTACTACTAATCGCATCAGTCTCTAATCGATCGCCAATATAATAGCAATCTTTCATTTCAAGATTCGATTGTAATACACTTCTGTGAAAAATTTCAGGATCTGGTTTCGATATCCCAAGTTCACTAGAAGTAAATATATATTTGAAATATTGTAGAATGTTTAGAGTAGTTAACTTTTCGACTTGTTGCTCATATTCACCATTACTAATGATACCTAATGAGTACCCTTTTTCCTGCAAGGTCTGTAATGTATAGTTTACATCTTCAAATGCGGTCCAGTTGTTCTTATATAGTTCTATATATTGATTGAATTTATGCTGAGATTCCTCGGGGGATAAGTTTACTCCATATGCTTTAAATAAATGATACATTCGCATCCTTTGTTGTTCCTGAAAAGATAATTCTTTGGACAAAAATTTGTTGAAATATTCTTCTGATAATTCATGCCAGACTTTCGTTGCTTCTAATTCATTGCCTGAAAAAATAGTATTATATATTTGAAAAAAATCTATAATACCATTTCTTTCTGCAGCCTCATAATCAAGTAAAGTTCCATCAATATCAAAGAAAATCATATTACAATCTCCTTAACTACTTAGCGCTTTCTGCAAGCTCATATCCTCTTACAAACAATAAAGTCATATAAGAAACAATAAATGAGAAGATGCTGTACATGCCAACCCAAAAGAAAAATTTTGGAGTAAAGGCCATAACACCTATTATTAAAAAACTAGCAAACGTTACAATCGGCATTACGTAATACGTTTTCGTCTTGCGCGTTCCAATAACAGAAACGATAAAGATAAGTAATGGACAAATTAATAAGACGAAAATCAATTCATTCATAGGTATGTCCCCTTTTCTAATTGCAGTAATCTGTTTCTCGTAAACGTTTTGAAATAATTACTCTCCTAATATAATTTCGCTAAGTAATAACGAATCCCTCTTGAAAACTGATAATTCATGATGAATTTTACAAGCAAAAAACGTAAGCAAGAGAACACTTGCTTACGTTATAGGGTAAACATCGCAACGATCGTGGTGACAATTAAACCGATAACAACCGGTAAAAAGTTTCGGCGTGCAAGTTCAAATGGATCGACTTTACAAATCGCAGCAGCAGGAATAAGTGCCCAAGGAATTAACGTCCCGCCCCCGGTCCATATAGCTGCAATTTGCCCGAGTGCTGTTAATGTAGCTGTTCCATGGCCAAGTGCTGTTCCAAAAAGATTGGCAATGGAACCAGCAAGTGATATACCTGAAAAACCTGATCCATCTAAGCCGGTAATGACACCAACGATGGTTAATGTCCCTGCCGATACATATTGATTTAAAGGAACAGTTTGAGATAAAGCGATGCCTAAGTCGTTAATGATTCCGTGTGAACCTTTCGGTAAATAGTCCCCGATAATTTTTACAAATCCACTATCTCCTAAATAAAAGAGTGCAGCGATAGGAATAACTGGTCCGAAAATTTTAAAGCCAAATTGGAGCCCTTCTATAAAATAATCGGTCGTTTTATTCAGTCCATTTCTTTTGTAGGCGATGAGAGAAATGATGATAATCATAATAACAGTCGTTCCGCCGATAAGTGCAGTTGCGTCGCTTCCTTGTAATTTAAATTGAATCATGCAAAGGATATCAATGATATATATGATAGGGATACAAATAGCGAGCCATTTTTTTATGCGAGGAGATAATGAAGTGAGCGTTTTAGAAAACTCAGTTGATGGAATAGCTTCTTGTATAGATAAGCCTGTATGAAACTCTTTTCGTAAGAAGAAAAAAGCGACAGAAGTTGTCACAATGCCCATAACGATAACGAGTGGAACACTTGCAGATACGACGCTGGAAACAGGGAGACCAGCCGCGTCTGCAGTTAATTTCGGTGCACCTTGAATAACGAAGTCTCCAGATAAGGCGATGCCGTGTCCAAATAAGTTCATAGCAATTGCAACCCCAATTGGAGGAAGGCCGACACGTACAGCAACCGGTAATAAAATAGCTCCCATTAAGGCGACAGCTGGAGAAGGCCAAAAGAAGAAAGAAATGGTCATCATTAAAAGGCCGATAATCCAGTAGGCGAGTGTAGGTGTACGAATCATTTTTGTAAATGGTGAAATCATCGTATCATTTATGCCAGTATGAACGAGTAAATTGCTCATTGATACGATAATGGAGATGATTAATATAGTTGGTAATAGCTCAGTAATGGCGTAAATGAAACTTTGAAAAATTCCGCTAATGGCAAGAGGGATAGAACTTGTTGCAGTTAATGCTAATAAAGAGATAAAAACAATACAAATGATAGTCGTATCTTTTCGGAGAATAAAAAAGGTAATAATAGTGAGTAAACAAATAATGTAGAGAGCGTGTAATAGCGTTAATTCAACTCCCATAACATTCACATCCTTTAGGCATTCGTGTAGTTTATTGTATGAAAGCAATGAAAGTATGTGAGTATAGGAAAAAGGAAAAAATTTCATGTACTGTAATGGTGAGAACGATAAATGGATGTTACAATACAGTTAATCCTAAAAAATGAATAAAAGAAAGTGCCACCTTATATGGTGGCACTTTCTTATTTTACTGCATGAGCTTTTTGCATCTTTTTAATTAAACGAATTTGTCCACGATGATTGATTTCATCTTCAAAAACGTGAAACCACTTAAAATAGTTATTTGCTGGTTTGTCATACCAAAAGTCTGTCGTTTTAAATAACCATTCATCAGGTAACGATTGAAAAGTCTCGATTGTTTTGGAACGTACTTCTTGTAATGTATTTATGTAAAATTCTATAGCGTTTCCTTTTATTTTCTCACGTCCAAGATCGCCTAATTCAATGCCAGGTAACCAGCGTTCTAATTCAGCCTCCGTTGGTTCACGGTCTTCAAAAGTATGAATCTGGTAGTAAAATTCAATAGCGGCCATATGGTACAATAACATGCCAATTGAATTTGTGTCCTTATCATATAAATAATCAAGTTCCTCAATTGTTAAACCTTCCACCCCTTGCATTGTTGTATAGCGAGCGTAATTCATCATGGAAACAAGATTTGAAAATTCAGGCTGTAACCCATCTATCTTATCAATTACAAAATTCAATTTAAATTCCCCCTCTTAAACGATGACTCCAGAGAAAGAATTCTATGTGCAACGAAAAACTCCTTTAAAAAAGGTCGTGATTTCAACAAGGAATAACAATTAGTTCTCGATTTGATTTTGTAATAACTTCATATCCATCTTTTGTAATGACGATATCATCTTCAATTCTACAACCGCCCCAGTTCGGAATGTAAATACCAGGTTCAACTGTAACAACCATACCTTCTTCTAAAGTAGCCGTACTTTCTTGAGATAAGCGAAGAGGTTCATGTATTTCTAACCCAAGACCGTGCCCAGTAGAGTGGCCAAAGTATTGACCGTATCCATGTTCTGTAATGTAATCCCTCGTTATATCATCGATACTTTTCGCAGTTTCTCCAGGCTTAATCGCTTCAGTCCCACGTTTTAACGCTTCTCGTACAACATTGTATATTTTTTTGAATTCTTCCGATGGTTCCCCTATTGCTACAGTACGTGTTATATCGGAACAATATCCGTCGTAAAGTGCACCGAAGTCTAATGTAACGATATCCCCTCGTTCGATTATTTTATTTGATGCAACTCCATGGGGAAGTGAAGAACGAACGCCTGAGGCTACAATGATTTGGAATGAAGAAGATGTAGCCCCTTTTTTTCGCATGAAAAATTCTAATTCATCTCGTACAGCATTTTCACTTATTCCTGGTTTTAGAAACGTAAGAATGTGGTGAAATGCTTCATCCGCGATATTAGCTGCAATTTTCATTGTTTCTATTTCAGGCGTGTCTTTAATGATACGAATATTTTCGATAATTTCGCACACTTGAATCATTTCCGCCTGTACGTATTTTTGCAAGTTTTTATATTGTTGCAATGTCATGTTGTTTTCTTCAATTCCAAGTTTTTGAATGTTTAATTTCGATACTTGATGTGCAATTTCTTTTTCTAAATTTCCTTTATGCATAATAATTTCAGCATCTTTTATTTGTGATTTCGCTTGATCTACATAGCGGAAATCAGTGATAAAAACAGCTTGATCGGCAGAGATTAAGACGACGCCAGCACTACCTGTAAAGCCTGTTGCATATTGGCGGTTTTCTTTTTTGGTAATAAGTAACCCGTCAATTTCATAGTTTTGTAATTGATTTTGGATTTTATTAATTTTTAAAGTCATGTTAATGCCTCCTATTCACAGTATTGAATAAAGCAAATAGCGTGCCAAAATGTATATTTGAAGAAAGGATAGTAGGGACAACATATATTTTAGGGGAGATAAAAAAATAGCCCGTAATTTGTGGGAGGCGGTTTGTTCATAAAATCTAGATTGCTGCAATGAATAGCAGGGGGATGGGGAAAAATAATGATTGGAGTTACACTTGTACTTTATTTACATGCTGTAAAAAAATTTATACAAATGTGAAATGATACTGTCAATTTTTTTGACAATATTGAATGGATATAGCAACGAAATTGAAAACATATAAAAAATGCGCTGCATACAAGCAACGCATTTTTTATTTACGCTTTTAATTTCATTACAATATCAGCATCTGGTGTTACATATACGGTTTGCTGATTGTCGTACGTAACAAAACCAAGTTTTGCACCACTCGGTTTTTTGACATGGCGTATTTTGGTGAAATCAACAGGTACAGAGCTAGACTCTTTCGCTTTACTGTAATAGGCAGCAATTTTGGCAGCTTCTAGTAAAGTTTCTTCAGCAGGTTCTAAAGAACGAATGACAACGTGAGAGCCAGGTATGTCTTTCGTATGTAACCAAATTTCATCACGGCGGGCAAACTTCGTTGTTAAATAATCATTTTGTTTATTGTTTTTACCAACGAAAATCTCTGTGCCATCACTTGCTACATATTTATCTAATACTGGTTTAGTAGGCTTTTTCTTTGCGTTTTTCGTTTTACGATTGCGCACATAACCTTCTTCAGCTAATTCCTCACGAATTTCTTCAATATCTTTTGAAGAAGCAGCTTCCATTTGTTGAAGTAAGCTATCAAAATAAAGAATTTCTTCATTTGTTTTTTCGATTTGTTCTTCTACAACAACAACTGAATTTTTTGCTTTTTGATACTTTTGGAAATAGCGTTGTGCATTTTCAGATGGTGTTTTTAAAGGATCTAATGTAATTTTTACAGTTCCACCATTCTCATCGTAATAATTAACGACCTCAATATCTTTATCGCCCTTTTTTAAAGCGTACATATTGGCTGTAAGTAGCTCTCCAAATAGTTGATATTTATCTGCTTTTCCAGCATCTTGCAGTGTTTTTTGGAGTTTAATGAGTTTTTTCTCGTTTTTATTTTTTTCGTTTTGCATAAAGCGTTCTAAATCATGAGCTTGTTGTTTTACACGATCACGTTCTGCTTTGCCAAAGAAGAAACGATCTAACAATTCGCTTACTGATGAGAATGTTTTTTCTTCTCCTTGCAAGTGTGTAAGAGGGAAAAGATAAAAGAATTCTTTTCCATTTGCAGTAATCATTGTAGGTGTATATGCATGAGATAGTAATGGTGTTTGTATAGAGAAAAATGCTTCTGATAATGCTTTCTCGTTTACCATACCGGCTTTCTTTACTATTTCTTTTGCAAATAATGGGGATATTCCCATGAAAGCACCGACGAGTTGTTTATCCATATTTCCAGATAGAAAGTCTAGCGGTCTAATAAAATCATCTGCGGTTTCAATTTGCAGAGGATTGATTTTATGTTGGGCTGGTGGCGCGACGTACTCAGCACCAGCATATACAGTTCGGTGACGGTTTACGGCTAATGAAACGTGTTTTAAGCTATCTAAAATCACGTTTGTTTTCGTATCTAATAAGATAATGTTACTATGTCGTCCCATTATTTCAATTACTAATGTTTTTAATGATTCGTCTCCGATTTCATTACGACTGCGAACAGTAATTTGAATAATGCGTTCTAAGTCGATTTGTTCAATTTTTTCAATAAATCCACCTTCTAAATGTTTGCGAAGAAGCATACAGAACATCGGCGGTATTGCTGGCGAATCGTAGTTTTGATTCGTTAAGTGCATACGCGCATATGTAGGATGAGATGAAAGAATTAGTTTTTGGTTCTTTCCATTCGCTCGAATATGTAATAAAATCTCGTATTTTGAAGGTTGATATATTTTGGAAATTCTTCCTGTGTAAAGAGAATTTTCAATTTCATGTGTAATCGCTCTTGTAAATAATCCATCGAATGCCATAAATGAACACTCCTTTCTAACTAAATGTTAATTATAGCATTTTTTTGGACGAGGCTGAATAAGCTTTCAATAGAGTATGTCTGGAATCAGGAGGTCGATAGCAGGATGAACTGGTATGGAATGCGAGCACATGAAGTGGAAGAAAGAACGAATACGAATGTAAAGGTTGGACTTACAGAGAAAGAAGCAGAAGGGCGAGTAAAGAAATTTGGTACTAATGAATTAGAAGAAGCAAAAAGGCCTTCTGCACTAATGGTATTTTTAGCACAGTTTAAAGATTTTATGGTACTCGTTTTGTTTGGAGCAACAATTGTTTCTGCGTTTTTAGGTGAATACATTGATTCTATTGCTATTGTTGCCATTGTTATTATCAATGGTATTCTCGGCTTTTTTCAAGAAAGAAAAGCTGAAAAATCATTGGAAGCTTTAAAGGAACTAGCCGCTCCGCAAGTTACTGTAATGCGGAATGGAAAGTGGGTAAAAGCACCATCTAAAGCACTTGTTTTAGGTGATATTATTAAGTTTTCCAGTGGTGATCGTATTGGGGCTGATGTGCGTCTTGTTGAGGCATCAAGTTTATATATTGAAGAGTCTGCTTTGACAGGGGAGTCCGTACCTGTACAAAAGAAGGTAGAAGCATTGCAAGGGCAAGATGTTGCAATTGGGGATCAAAAAAATATGGCTTTTATGGGGACAATGATTACGCGAGGATCTGGTACAGGAGTCGTTGTAGCAACTGGTATGAATACAGCGATGGGGCAAATTGCAAATATGTTGCAAAATGCAGAGCAAATGGAAACGCCACTGCAAAGAAGGTTAGAACAGCTCGGAAAAATATTAATTATTGTAGCTCTTATTTTGACAGCGCTCGTTGTATTGGCTGGTGTGTATCAAGGGAATGAAGTATATCATATGTTTTTAGCTGGCGTATCGCTAGCTGTTGCGGCTATTCCAGAAGGATTGCCAGCAATTGTTACAGTAGCTTTATCACTTGGTGTACAGCGTATGATAAAAAAGAGAGCAATTGTAAGGAAGTTACCGGCCGTAGAAACGTTAGGCTGCGCTTCTGTTATATGCTCTGATAAAACGGGAACAATGACGCAAAACAAAATGATGGTAACACATATGTGGTCAGGCGGAGAATTGTGGAAAGTGACAGGGCAAGGATATGAACCTAATGGCTCTTTTATGAAAGGTGAAAAAGAAGTGAATCCAGCTAAGACAAAATCACTTTATCAGCTACTTACATTTGGTTCACTATGTAACAATGCAAATATTATTCAAAAGAAAAAGGCGTACGTATTAGATGGAGATCCGACAGAGGGAGCGCTTGTAGCTGCAGCAATGAAAGCTGGGATAACACGTGAGGCATTAAAAGGGAAATTTGAAATTATTCGTGAATTCCCCTTTGATTCAACTCGAAAAATGATGAGTGTTATTGTACGAGATCGAGAGGGGAAAAAGTTTATTGTTACGAAAGGAGCACCGGATGTTCTTTTGCAACTGAGTCAAACAATCTTATGGGGGGATAAGCAGCAGCCGTTAAGTGAGCTATATAGAAAAGAAGTACAGGCGGCTATTCATAGCTTAGGTAGTCAAGCGCTTCGAACAATTGCAGTTGCGTTTAAACCTTTAAAAGTCACGGATTCTATTGAACATGAAAGAGACGTTGAAAAAGATTTTATGTTGGTTGGAATACAAGGTATGATTGATCCGCCAAGGCCAGAAGTGGCGCAGGCGGTAAAAGAGTGTAAAGAAGCTGGTATTCGAACAGTAATGATTACAGGTGATCATAAAGTGACAGCAATGGCGATTGCTGAACAATTAGGAGTTTTACCACCAGATGGACGCGTTGTTGAAGGAGTAGAACTCGCGAATATGGATGTGGAGGAATTAGAAAATGTTGTAGAAGATACGTATGTATTCGCTCGTGTATCACCTGAGCATAAATTGAAAATTGTTAAGGCACTGCAAAATCAAGGACATATAGTAGCGATGACAGGTGATGGAGTGAACGATGCTCCAGCGATAAAAACAGCGGATATTGGGATAGCGATGGGAATTACAGGGACAGATGTTGCGAAAGAAGCCTCTTCACTTGTTTTACTAGACGATAATTTTGCTACAATTAAATCAGCAATTAAAGAAGGAAGAAATATATATGAGAACATACGTAAGTTCATTCGCTACTTATTGGCGTCAAATGTTGGAGAAATTTTAGTTATGTTATTTGCGATGTTACTTGCATTACCACTGCCGATGGTTCCTATTCAAATTTTATGGGTGAACTTAGTTACTGATGGTTTACCAGCGATGGCATTAGGTTTGGATAAGGCTGAAGGAGATGTGATGAAGAGAACACCGCGTCACCCGAAAGAAGGGGTATTCGCTAGAGGGCTTGCGTGGAAAATAATAAGTCGAGGGTTTTTAATTGGAGCAGTGACGTTAGTGGCGTTTATTATTGCGTATAACCAACATCCAAATGAACTGAAATATGCACAAACTGTAGCGTTCGCGACGTTGGTACTTGCTCAGCTTATTCATGTATTTGATTGTCGTAGTGAGCATTCTGTCTTTCACCGTAATCCATTTGGGAACGTGTATTTAGTAGGGGCGGTTATTATTTCGTTACTACTCATGCTAGTGGTTATATATTATCCACCGTTACAACCAATCTTTAGCACAATGCCGATACAAGCAAGAGATTGGTTATTAATTGGAGGTTTATCATCAATTCCGACTTTCTTACTAGTAGGTTCTTTATTAACAGGGAAAAAGACTAAGAAGAAAAAGCCGATATTATATAAGAAGGGATTAAACTTGAAATAGTCAATGTTATGAAAATGTGATATAATTTACAGAAGGTAGTAGAGCCTTGTCTCTATTACCTTTTTCATTGAGTTATTTTATGGCTTGGATGTGATAAAAATGATTTCTAGTATGACAGGGTTTGGAAGATCGAAAGTAGAAAGTGATACTTTTCAAATTACAGTAGAAATGAAATCGGTGAACCACCGTTTTTTAGAGATGAGTATTCGACTTCCTAAGCAAATGATGGTATTTGAGGACAAAATTCGTAAAATAATTGCACAGCAAGTTCGACGTGGACGCATTGAAGTGTCTATTAGTATAGCGGGTGAAGGACTTGTTGAAAGAAAATTAAGTGTGAATTGGTCACTTCTTGAGCAGTACCAATCGATGATGGAAGATATAAAAGGGAAATTTCAATTACAAGATTCTATTACACTTCAGCAATTAATGGCAATGCCAGAAGTAACAGCAATTGAAGAAATAGAAAATGTAAATGAACATTTTGAGAACAGTTTATATGAGGCTGTTCGTCAAGCTGCTCATATGTTGAAAACGATGAGAGATGGCGAAGGAGAACGATTACATAAAGATATAGCGTATCGTTTACAAGAGATTAGCAATTGTGTAAATGCAATTATTCCACATGCACCAATTGTTACACAAAAATATCGTGAACGATTAGAAAATCGCTTAAAAGAATTACATAATCAAGATCTAGATGAACAAAGATTGCTAACAGAAGTCGCAATCTTTGCAGAGCGTTGTGATATTCATGAAGAGTTAGTTCGTTTGCAAAGTCATTTAGAGCAATTTCGTGAAACATTGCAGATTGAAGAGCCTGTTGGAAGGAAAATGGATTTCATCGTGCAAGAGATGCATAGAGAAATTAATACGATTGGTTCTAAGGCAAATGACTTAACAATTTCAAAATATGTTGTAGAAATGAAAAATAACCTTGAAAAAATTCGTGAACAAGTACAAAATATTGAGTAGCTTTCAAAAAATATATAAAGTTATACGTGGTGGAGAAATCGGATAGACTTACTAGGAGGCGCAAACTATGGCCATGCGGTTTTTAAATATTGGATACGGAAATATTGTATCTGCTCATCGAATTATTGCTATTGTAAGTCCGGAGTCAGCTCCTATTAAACGAACAGTACAGGAAGCACGCGAACATAATGCTTTGCTTGATGCTACGTATGGGAGAAAAACAAGGGCGGTTATTGTTATGGATGATGGGCATGTTGTATTAAGTCCAATTCAACCAGAGACGATTGCACATCGTTTGAATAATAAAGAAGATTTAAGTGAGGAAGGGTAGGTTTTACATATTTATGAGAAGTAGAAGAGGATTGCTCATCGTTCTTTCAGGGCCTTCTGGGGTTGGAAAAGGGACGGTTCGTAAAGAGCTGTTTAGCCATGAGGATACACGTTTTCAGTACTCTATTTCAGTAACGACACGTAAGCCGCGTGAAGGTGAAGTAGATGGTGTGGATTATTTCTTTAAAGAAAGAGAAGAATTCGAGGAAATGATTCGTAATGAAAAATTACTTGAGTGGGCTGAGTTCGTAGGTAATTATTACGGAACACCGATTGACTATGTTGAAAAAACATTACAAGAAGGAAAAGATGTATTCTTAGAAATTGAAGTGCAAGGAGCAATTCAAGTTAAGAAAGCTTTCCCAGAAGGTGTATTTATTTTCTTAGCACCTCCAAGTTTATCTGAACTAAAAAGCCGTATTGTCGGACGTGGTACAGAGACTGAAGATGTTATTGAAAATCGTTTAACTGTAGCGAAAGAAGAAATCGAGATGATGGACGCTTACGACTATGTAGTAGAAAATGATCAAGTTGAATTAGCTTGTGATAGAATTAAAGCAATTGTGGTTGGCGAACATTGCCGCCGCGAAAGGGTAGCAAAATATTATAAAGAAATGACGGAGGGTCTATAATTATGTTAAATCCATCAATTGACTCATTACTACAAAAAATCGATTCTAAGTACACATTAGTAACAGTAGCTGCAAAACGCGCGCGTGAAATGCAACTTGCTAATAACTGTGTTGTAGAAAAACCTGTTTCTCATAAATGTGTAGGTAAAGCATTAGAAGAAATCGATGCAGAAGCATTAAGCTATGTACCAAGTGAAGATAAAGTAGCTGAATAAGCCTTTGCCTTCGACAAAATAAAACATAGACTTTATAATTTTCTATGTAACGGTAACAACCTATTTACAAGTAGGTTGTTATTTTTTTACGAAAGGAATGAAATATTGGTACTGACGAGCTGAGAATTCTATTTCAGTATTATAAGTTTGAAAAAGAAAGAGGACGAGTCATATGCTAAAAGGGAAAAAGATACTTCTATGTGTAACAGGAGGCATTGCGGTTTTTAAAGCAGCTGCGTTAACGAGTAAATTGACACAATCTGGCGCGATTGTAAAAGTAATGATGAGTGAGTCGGCAATGAAGTTTGTTACGCCTCTTACATTCCAAGCGCTTTCTCGCCATGATGTATATACGGATACATTTGATGAGAAAGACTCAGCTGTTATTGCTCATATTGATTTAGCAGATTGGGCGGATGTTGTACTTGTCGCACCTGCTACTGCCAATTGTATTGGAAAGTTAGCTGGTGGTATTGCAGATGATATGATTACAACTACTTTGTTAGCTACTACAGCTCCGGTATGGATTGCGCCTGCTATGAATGTGCATATGTATGAAAATAAAATAGTTCAAAAAAATATGATGACATTGAAAACGCTAGGATATACATTTATTGAGCCTGGGGAAGGCTTTTTAGCATGTGGATATGTAGCGAAGGGACGACTAGAAGAACCTGAAGCAATTATTGCACGGTTAGAGGAAGCTTTCTCAGAACACAAACCATTGCAGGGAAAAAGAATATTAATAACTGCTGGCCCAACACGTGAAAAGGTTGATCCAGTTCGTTTTATGACAAATTTTTCTTCTGGAAAAATGGGGTATGCGATTGCGGAAGTGGCAGCGAATTTAGGCGCTGATGTTATACTCGTTTCAGGACCGACAGCATTAAATCCACCGTTACATGTAACGACAGTGCAAGTGGAATCTGCACAAGATATGTTAGAAGCGGTTCTTCAACATTATCAAAACGTAGACGTTGTCATTAAAACAGCAGCGGTTGCAGATTATCGTCCGAAATATGTTCATGAGAATAAAATGAAAAAGCAAAATGGTGATGCTGTCATTGAACTTGAAAGAACGGTGGATATTTTAAAAACATTAGGTCAGAAAAAGGATAAACAGTTACTTATCGGTTTTGCTGCTGAAACGACAAATGTAGAGGAATATGCAACGAAAAAACTACGTGAGAAAAATGCAGATATGATTGTCGCGAATGATGTAAAAGCGCAAGGAGCTGGATTTGGCACGGATACGAATATTGTAACAATGTATAGAAAAGATGGAAAAGTTATTGAGTTGCCACTTTTAATGAAAAAAGAGGTAGCTCGTGAAATATTGAAGCAAATTGAAATGATGTTAGAAGATGATCGTTTATGAAATTTGCAAGTGTAATTGTTGATGTACCTGCCCGTCAGACAGATCGACCATTTGATTACATTATTCCTGAAAAATGGGAAGATATTGTACAGACAGGAATGCGTGTAGTAGTTCCGTTTGGGCCAAGAAAATTGCAAGGTTTTATTATTGGGATTAAAGATTCGGTGGATGTAGAAAGTAAGAAGTTAAAGACAATCCATGAAATATTAGATGTAACACCGGTTTTAAATGATGAATTATTAAAGCTTGGATATTGGCTTACAAGTGAAACGTTATGCTACATGATTTCAGCTTTTCAAGTGATGCTTCCAACTGCGATAAAAGCAACATATAAAAAACGTCTACAACTTTGTAAACAGGAAGAAATAGCACCTGAAATAC
The DNA here is from genome assembly GCF_038008705.1 of Bacillus sp. FSL W8-0770. Lineage (NCBI taxonomy): Bacteria > Bacillati > Bacillota > Bacilli > Caryophanales > Bacillaceae > Bacillus > Bacillus sp. FSL W8-0770. The sequence continues at coordinate 3,702,173 of NZ_JBBOZR010000001.1, read as the reverse complement.
TATATTTATTTCAGGATAAAGAAGCAATTGATTTTGAAGTAATCGAGCAACAGCCACATTTATACCGAACTATTCAACAAGAAATTAAAAATGGTACGGTTGAAGTCGTTTATCAAGTGAAAGATAAAGTACAAAAGAAGAAGCAAAGAGTGGTTCAGCCGGAGTTGCCAGAAGATAAATTGGAATTAGCGGCATTTGAACTGAAAAGTAAAAAACAACAAGATGTACTTTATTATTTTGTGGAAAATTATAAAAGTACACCGTTGAAAGTAATTACAGAAGAGTTACAAATAACAGATGCTCCAATAAAAGCACTTGTTAAAAAGGGATTCATTTCAGAAAAGTATGTGGAAGTATACCGAAATCCGTATGACGATGATGATTTTGAACAAACAAAACCATTTCCACTTACGGAGGAACAAAAACAAGTTATTACACCGATTTTATCATCAATTACAAATGAAACTTATAATCCATTTTTACTATATGGTGTTACAGGAAGTGGAAAGACAGAAGTATATTTACAATCTATAGCAGCAGTGCTCAAGAAAGGAAAAGAAGCTATCGTTCTTGTTCCTGAAATTGCACTAACGCCCCAAATGGTGGATCGTTTTAAAGGTAGGTTTGGCTCGCAAGTTGCAGTTCTTCATAGTGCGTTGTCTGTTGGAGAAAAGTATGATGAGTGGCGTAAGATTTTAAGAAAAGAAGTGAAAGTTGTAGTTGGTGCGCGTTCAGCTATTTTTGCGCCTTTTGAGAATTTAGGGATTATTATTATTGATGAAGAGCATGAATCAAGTTACAAACAAGAAGATAATCCGAGGTATCATGCAAGAGATGTAGCTGTCTGGAGAGGACAATATCATAAATGTCCTATCGTTCTTGGTAGTGCGACACCAACACTTGAATCGTTTGCAAGGGCGAAAAAAGGTGTTTATGAACTATTAACAATGGAAAAACGTATGAATGAACAAGCTTTACCAACGGTAGAGATTGTTGACATGCGAGAAGAACTTCGTGACGGGAATCGATCAATGTTTTCTAAGGCGCTGCATGAAAAAATAGCAGATCGATTAGAAAAGAAAGAACAAATGGTACTCTTTTTAAATAGAAGAGGTCATTCTACATTTGTTATGTGCCGTGATTGTGGGTATGTTGTCCAATGTCCGCATTGTGATATTTCATTGACATATCATAAAATGAATCATCGTTTAAAATGTCATTATTGTAGTTACGAAGAGAATATGCCAACTGAGTGTCCAGCTTGTCAAAGTACATACATTCGTTTCTTTGGTACAGGTACACAAAAGGTAGAAGAAGAAATTACAAAACTATTTCCAGAGGCACGAGTCATTCGAATGGATGTAGATACGACAAGTCGAAAAGGAATGCATGAAAAATTATTAAAGGCGTTTGGGGAAGAAAAAGCAGATATATTACTCGGAACACAAATGATTGCTAAAGGATTAGATTTTCCGAAAGTAACGCTCGTTGGGGTTTTAACTGCAGATACGATGCTTCACTTACCTGATTTTCGGGCGAGTGAAAAGACATATCAGTTATTGACGCAAGTAAGTGGACGAGCGGGTAGACATGAATTGCCAGGGGAAGTTGTGATTCAAACGTATACGCCAGAACACTACAGTATAGAGTTAGCGAAGAACCAACAATATGATGTGTTTTTTGACCAAGAAATGCAAATGAGACGAACAAGACAATATCCCCCATATTACTATGTTGTACTCGTAACTGTATCTCATCCAGAATTATTAAAAGCGGTACAAGTGACGGAAAAAATTGCCTCGTATTTACGAACGCATTGCTCACAGCAAACAATGGTGCTAGGACCAGTTGCTTCAGCGATTCCAAGGATAAAAGATAGATATCGTTATCAATGCATGATAAAATACAAACGGGAACCAAACTTAAAGAACGTGCTCAAAATGGTAAATGAACATTATCAAGCTGAAATGCAAAAAGAGCTACAAATCTCAATTGATTTTAATCCAACAATGTTAATGTAGCGGAGGGAAATATGGCAGTTTTAGAAATAATAAAGCATCCAAATGAAGTGTTAGAAACACCATGCGAAAGAGTAATTAACTTTGATAAAAAGTTAGTGAAATTGTTGAAAGATATGCATGAAACAATGTTAATTGCGGACGGAGTCGGTTTAGCTGCGCCTCAAGTAGGTGTAAGCTTGCAAGTAGCGGTTGTTGATGTCGATGATGATACTGGGAAAATCGAGTTAATCAATCCATCAATATTAGAAAAACGTGGTGAACAAGTAGGTCCCGAAGGCTGTTTAAGCTTCCCGGGACTTTATGGTGAAGTAGAACGTGCCGATTATATTAAAGTAAGAGCGCAAAATCGCCGTGGGAAAGTATTCTTATTAGAAGCGGAAGGATTTTTAGCGCGTGCAATTCAACATGAAATTGATCATTTACACGGTGTTTTATTTACATCGAAAGTGACAAGATATTATGAAGAAAACGAACTAGAATAGGTGTTAAAAGGAGCGGTTTTTAAATGATAAAAGTAGTGTTTATGGGAACACCGGACTTTTCAGTGCCGGTGCTTCGTCGTCTTATTGAAGATGGCTATGAGGTAGTAGGTGTTGTGACGCAACCTGATCGTCCAGTAGGTAGAAAAAAAGTATTAACACCTACACCTGTTAAAGTTGAAGCGGAAAAACATGGTATCCCTGTGTTACAGCCGTTAAAAATTCGTGAAAAAGATGAATATGAAAAAGTATTGGCATTAGAGCCAGATTTAATTGTAACAGCTGCATTTGGGCAGATTGTACCAAATGAAATTTTAGAAGCACCGAAGTATGGGTGTATTAATGTTCACGCTTCTTTACTTCCTGAACTTCGTGGTGGTGCACCAATTCATTATGCAATTATGGAAGGTAAAGAAAAAACAGGTATTACAATTATGTATATGGTAGAAAAATTGGATGCTGGTGATATCTTAACGCAAGTGGAAGTTGAAATTGAAGAGCGTGAAACGACAGGCTCATTATTTGATAAATTAAGTGAAGCAGGAGCACACCTTCTATCTAAAACAGTGCCTTTATTAATTCAAGGTAAGTTAGAACCGATTAAACAAAACGAAGAAGAAGTAACGTTTGCGTACAATATAAAACGTGAGCAAGAGAAAATTGATTGGACAAAAACAGGTGAAGAAGTATACAATCACATTCGCGGATTGAATCCATGGCCAGTTGCTTATACAACTTTAGCAGGACAAGTTGTTAAAGTATGGTGGGGGGAAAAAGTGCCTATAATTGAACCGGCTGAAGCAGGTACGATTGTTGCAATCGAAGAAGATGGTTTTGTTGTAGCAACGAGTAATGAAACAGGTGTTAAAATTACTGAATTGCAACCTTCTGGTAAAAAGCGTATGAGTTGTTCACAATTTTTACGTGGAACAAAACCTGAAATTGGAACGAAGTTAGGAGAAAATGCATGAGACAAAATGTTCGTGAATTAGCTCTTGATGGTTTAATTCAAGTGGAAAAAAGTGGTGCATATAGCAACTTACTTTTAAATAATCTAATTGAAAAAAGTGCAATTGATAGAAAAGATATTGGTTTATTAACTGAAATTGTATATGGAACGATTCAACGTCGTGACACATTAGATTATTATTTACAGCCTTTTTTAAAAAAGAAGGTTGAGGCGTGGGTAAGAGTATTGCTTCGCTTATCTTTATATCAAATGATTTATTTAGACCGAGTGCCAGAAAGAGCGGCTATTCATGAAGCGGTTGAGATTGCAAAGCGTCGCGGGCATAAAGGAATTGCTGGTATGGTGAACGGTGTATTACGTTCGATTCAGAGAGAAGGTGTACCTTCTGTAGATGAAATCAAGGATCCAGTAGAACGTCTTGCAATTACAACAAGTCATCCAGTTTGGCTTGTCCAAGAGTGGACTTCAGAATACGGTTTAGAAACTGCAGAAAAAATGTGCGAAGTAAACATGTTACCCCCTGTACCAACAGCGCGTGTGAATGTTGATAAGGTAACGGTAGAAGAAGCGATTGAGTTGTTGGCAAGTGAAGGTATAGAAGCAAAACGTGGTGACTTATCAGATGATGCTATTCAGATTGAAAGAGGAAATGTAGCGCATACAGAAGCGTTTAAAAAAGGATTTCTTTCTATTCAAGATGAAAGTTCTATGCTTGTAGCACGCGCTTTAGAACCGAATACGGGAGATGCAGTTCTTGATAGTTGTGCTGCTCCAGGCGGAAAAACAACGCATATCGCGGAACGATTAAAGGGAACTGGTAAGGTCATGTCCCTTGATTTACATGCACACAAAGTACGTTTAATTAAACAGCAAGCAGAGCGACTTGGTCTAGAAAATGTCGAAACTAAAGCGCTAGATGCTAGAAAAGTGCAAGAGCACTTTGCAAATGAAACGTTTGATAAAATATTGGTAGATGCACCGTGTTCTGGATTTGGTGTAATTAGACGTAAACCTGATATTAAGTTAGGAAAAGATAAAGGCGATAGTGAAAGATTATCGACGATTCAAATTGCAATACTAGAAAAAATAGCACCATTATTAAAACAAGGCGGTCGTCTTGTTTATAGTACGTGCACAATTGAGAAAATAGAAAATGAACAAGTAATAGAGAAATTTTTACAAGAACATCCTGAATTTGAATGGGATACTACGCTTAAAGAGCGTATGCCAGAAAAATTAACTCCGTATATTGATGAAGGTCAAGTGCAAATTTTACCGCATTATTTTGCGACGGATGGCTTTTATATTGCTTGTTTAAGGAAGAAGGTGTAGCATCATGGAAACGACTGTAAGAAAACAAAAGAAAAATTTAGAAACGAAGAAACCATCAATTTACTCTTTACAACTTCATGAAATGCAAGATTGGTTAAAGGAACAAGGAGAACCGAAGTTCCGTGCTGGACAAATTTTTGATTGGTTATATAAAAAACGTGTAAAAAATTATGAGGATATGTCAAACCTTTCTAAAGGATTGCGTGATAAATTGTCGAATTCCTTTGATATTACTACTTTAAAAACGTTAGTAAAACAAACGTCTTCGGATGGAACAATTAAATTCTTATTCCAATTATATGACGGATATTCTATTGAAACGGTATTAATGCGACACGAATATGGAAATTCCATTTGTGTAACAACGCAAGTTGGTTGTCGTATTGGGTGTACGTTCTGTGCTTCGACACTTGGTGGATTAAAGCGAAACCTAGAAGCTGGAGAAATCGTAGCGCAAGTAGTAGAAGTTCAGCGTGCGCTTGATGAAACAGAAGAACGTGTAAGTTCTCTTGTTGTTATGGGGATTGGAGAACCATTTGATAACTATGATAATTTAATGGGATTCTTACGCATCATTAACCATGAAAAAGGACTTCATATTGGTGCGAGACATATGACTGTTTCGACGAGTGGAATTATCCCGAAAATTTATAAGTTTGCTGAAGAAGATCTACAAATTAATTTTGCGATTTCATTGCATGCTCCAAACTCAGAATTACGTTCAAAATTAATGCCGATTAACCGTGCTTATAAATTACCAGATTTAATGGAAGCTATTAAATACTATGTAAATAGAACAGGGCGTCGTATTACTTTTGAATATGGATTATTTGGAGGAGAAAATGACCAAGTAGAGCATGCTGAAGAGCTTGCTGCGCTCTTAAAAGGTGTAAAATGTCATGTGAACTTGATTCCGGTAAACTACGTACCTGAACGTGATTATGTACGTACGCCACGTGAACAAATTTTCTTGTTCGAGAAAACGTTAAAAGATCGTGGAGTGAATGTAACGATTCGCCGTGAACAAGGTCATGATATTGATGCAGCCTGCGGTCAGTTGCGTGCGAAGGAGCGCAAAGAAGAGACGAGGTGACGAGATGAAAGCCGTATTTCTATCGGATAAAGGAAAAGTTCGTCAACATAATGAAGATAGTGCAGGAGTTTTTCACAATTTAGATGGAAATGTATTAGCGGTAGTAGCAGATGGAATGGGAGGTCATCGAGCTGGTGATGTAGCTAGCTCGATGGCCATTCAATTATTCCATGATTATTGGAAGCAAACACATAATATGAATGAGCCGAAAAAAGTAGAACAATGGTTACATACTAGTGTTGGGATTATTAATGAGCGTATATATGAATACGCTCAGCAAAATGCAGAATGTAATGGTATGGGAACAACGCTTATAATAGCTGTTTGTACACCAAGCTTTGTGACAATAGGGCATATAGGAGATAGTCGTTGCTATATGGTATCAGAAGGAGAAATGACGCTAGTAACGGAAGATCATTCACTTGTAAATGAGCTTGTGAAACATGGTGAAATTTCAAAGGAAGACGCAGAGTATCATCCGAAAAAGAATGTGTTATTAAGAGCATTAGGAACAGAAGAAAAAGTTGGGTTAGATGTTAAAACGTTGGTGATTGAGGAAGATGATCAATTACTTCTTTGCTCTGATGGATTATCAAACAAAGTTTCTATTGATGATATGCGACAAATTTTACAGTTAAATGAACAGCTTGAAGGTAAAGGGCAGTGTCTCATTCAATTGGCAAATGATCGCGGTGGAGAAGATAATATCACACTTGTTCTTATTGATTATGCGGGTTCGACAAACGAAAGTAGGTGAAGTGCAACGTGCTGATTGGAAAACGCTTAAATGACCGTTATAAGCTGCTGAAAATGATTGGTGGTGGCGGAATGGCCAATGTATATTTAGCTCATGATGATATACTTGGCCGAGATGTAGCGGTAAAAATATTAAGACTCGACTACTCAAATAACGAAGAGTTTATTAAACGTTTCCATCGAGAAGCGCAGTCTGTTACAACGTTGTCGCATCCAAATATTGTGAATATGTATGATGTCGGAGAAGAAGATGGTATATACTATCTTGTCATGGAATATGTACCAGGGCAAACATTGAAGCAATACATAATTGAGCGAGGGATGTTACCTATAGGAGAAGCTCTTGATATTATGGAGCAGTTAACATCCGCTATGGCACACGCCCATCATTTTGAAATTGTGCATCGTGATATAAAGCCGCACAATATTTTAATTCGAGCTGATGGAATAATAAAAGTAACAGATTTTGGAATTGCGACAGCTACAAGTGCAACAACAATTACACATACAAATTCAGTGCTCGGTTCAGTCCATTATTTATCACCAGAACAGGCACGTGGCGGGATAGCAAATAAACAATCAGATATCTATTCTCTTGGGATAGTTATGTTTGAATTGTTAACAGGAAGACAACCGTTTTCTGGCGAATCTGCTGTTGCTATAGCTTTAAAACATTTACAAAGTGAAATCCCATCACCAAAAAGATGGAATGAAAATATTCCGCAAAGTGTTGAAAATATTATATTAAAAGCAACTGCAAAAGATCCGTTCCATCGATATCAATCTGCCAATGCGATGAAGCGAGATATTGAAACTGCGCTATATCCAGAGAGGATAAATGAGCAACCGTTTTACATACCAGAAGATATGGAAGCGACGAAAGCGATTCCAATTATTCAACAAGAACAATTATTTGAAAATGTAAGTGATGAAACGATTGTTTTAAAAGGGAGTAAGGTGGAAGAACCGATAAGAGCAGAAGCAGCTGAGTTAGATAAGAAGAAAAAACGGAGTAGCAAGTGGCTTAAAGTTTTAATTTCAACATTTTTATTTTTAGCAATAGGAATAACATTAGCACTTACGGTTATTCCAGGATTATTTATTCCGAAAGATGTGAAAGTTCCTGATGTGGCTGGTATGAAATACACGACAGCTGTAAATACATTAGTAGAAAAGGGCTTTGAGGTGACGGAGCCTAATATTGTATATACAGATGATGTTGAAGTTGGGGATGTAATAAAAACGGACCCTGTAGCAGGAAGAGTCGTAAAAGAAAACGCTAAAATTACTATCTATCAATCAGGTGGAAAAAAGAAAAGTAAGATGGCAAATTTCACAGGTCAAAACTTTGAGAGTGTAAAAGCTGAGTTAGAAGAAAAATATAAACAAGTTACGGTAAATTATATTGAAAATGATAAGCCGAAAGGTGAAATTGTAGAACAAATTCCGACGCCTGATCAGATGGTTATAGAAGCGGAGCAAGAACTGAAAATCTGGGTAAGTAAAGGTCCTTATCAAATTAGACCAGGTGACTTTTCGGGGTGGACTGAAAATAGTGTAACTGGTTATTTGAATGAGAGAAAACTAACGTCAGATATAAAACGAGAGTATTCAGATACAGTCGAAAAAGGACTTGTAATTTCGCAATTTCCAAAACCAGGTACACCATTAAAAGAGGGAGATAAAGTAACTATTATTATCTCTGATGGTCAAAAGCCTAAAGTGACTAAAACGATAAAAGTGGACAATATCTCTATCCCATATGAGCCTGCTGTAACAGGTGAAAAAAAGCCGCAAACAATAGAAATTTATAAAGAAGACATGCAGCAAAAAATGGATAGACCGGTTGAAACGAGAACAATTACTGAATCAGCGACTATTTCTTTAGAATTTGTAATTCAAGAAGGTTCAAAGGGACACTATAAAATTGTACGGGATGGAGTAACGATTATTGATAAAGAAGTACCATATCCAACTCAATAATAGTGAAAGTCTACTTATTATTATTATTATTATTATTATTATTGCCTGTTATGCTGTCTACAAAGTGGACGGTATAGCAGGCAAAAATATATGATTCAAAAAGCTAGTAAAGTGATGCAGCTGTAAATATTTTTTTGCATTTAATGGGAAATTCAATGTATATTAGCGAAAGTATATATGGTAGGTTTTGAAATCGTTATTTGGAAAATTTAAATCCATTCATTTTTAAATTCAGCATCACCTTATACAAAAAAGGAGAATTCTATGCCAGAAGGAAAAATTATAAAAGCTTTAAGTGGGTTTTATTACGTGCAGCATGAAGAAGGGGTTACGCAATGTCGTGGGCGAGGTGTATTTAGAAAAAATAAAATTACACCACTTGTAGGAGACCAAGTTGTTTTTCAGGCAGATAATCCAACTGAAGGTTATGTGCTTGAAGTGTTTGATCGAAAAAATGAACTTGTTAGACCTCCTATTGCTAATGTCGATCAAGCGATCCTTGTGTTCTCTGCAGTAGAACCAGATTTTAATCCTGGACTGTTAGATCGATTTTTAGTGCTGATTGAATATCATAACATTAAGCCAATTATTTGTATTAGCAAGATGGATTTAGTAGATGAAAAGATGAAAGCAACTGTTGAAGCTTATGCGAATGATTATCGTGAGATGGGTTATGATGTTTTATTTACTTCTATTAATACGTCAGAAAGTATTGATATATTAAAACCATACTTAGAAAATTGTGTTTCTGTCGTTGCGGGTCAATCTGGTGTTGGGAAATCTTCAATGCTTAATGTGCTACGTCCAGAATTAGAGCTGAAAACAAATGATATTTCCTCCCATTTAGGACGCGGGAAGCATACGACAAGACACGTAGAATTAATTGCAATTGGGAGTGGACTTGTAGCAGATACACCGGGTTTTAGTTCACTAGATTTCATTGATATAGAAGTAGAAGATCTTACATATTGTTTTCCAGAGTTGAAAGAAGCGAGCCAATACTGTAAATTTAGAGGGTGTACACATCTTTCTGAACCGAAATGTGCGGTGAAAGCTGCGGTTGAAGAAGGGAAGATTACAGAATATCGCTATAAGAACTATAAACAATTCGTAGAAGAAATTAGAGAGAGAAAGCCGAGGTATTAGTTATGATTAAAATTGCACCATCGATTTTATCAGCAGATTTTTCAAAATTAGGGGAAGAGATTAAAGATGTAGAAAAGGGCGGAGCGGATTACATTCACGTTGACGTAATGGATGGACATTTCGTACCAAATATTACGATTGGACCGTTAATTGTAGAAGCAATCCGTCCGATTACATCATTACCATTAGATGTACATTTAATGATTGAAAATCCTGATAACTATATCCCGACTTTTGCACAAGCGGGAGCGGATATTATTACTGTTCACGTAGAGGCGTGTCCGCATCTACATCGTACAATTCAGTTAATTAAATCTCATGGTATTAAAGCGGGCGTTGTATTAAATCCACATACGCCAGTTTCAGTGATTGAGCATGTATTAGAAGATATAGATATGGTATTACTTATGACAGTAAACCCTGGATTTGGTGGACAGAAGTTTATCCATTCTGTATTACCGAAAATTAAACAAGTTGCAGACATGGTGAAAGAGCGCAATCTAGAAGTGGAAATTGAAGTTGATGGTGGTGTAAATGCTGAAACAGCAAGACTTTGTGTGGAAGCAGGAGCAAATGTACTTGTAGCTGGGTCAGCAGTATACAATCAAAAAGACCGCGGTGAAGCAATTCGCGTAATTCGTGGGTAGTGATGAACTTTTATCCTAGTAAGGCATTTATAGGATAGGATAAAAATATGTAAAAAGGCAATCTACCGAATGGCAGATTGCCTTTTTACAATGGAAGGAGAAGAAAAAATGATTATTCATATTTTGGCAGGAGGACCTTCGGAATATTGCGCAGATTTTGCTCGATACGAGAATGAGGAAGTAGTGTGGGCAGCGGTTGATAGGGGAGTATACCGTCTATTAAAGAAAGGGATTACCCCGGCTGTTGCGTTTGGAGATTACGATTCAGTTACTGAAGAAGAATTAGTATGGATGGGACAGCAAACGAACGAATTACATATTGTTCCGCGGGAAAAAGATCAAACGGATTTAGAAATTGCAATCAACTGGGCATTAGAACAGAAGCCGGCACTAATTCGTATTTTTGGTGCTACTGGTGGAAGGCTTGATCACGGTTTGGCAAATATACAGATGCTTTTAAAAGGGTTAGAAGTAGAGATAGAAATGTGTATTGTGGACAATAAAAATGAAATAACAGTTAAAAAAATGGGTACACATATAATTGAAGAAAATAAAAATTTTCCTTATGTATCTTTTGTACCAGTTACTGAAATAGTGGAAGGGATTACATTGTTTGGTTTTAAGTACCCTCTTACTAATAAAACAATAGAGTGGGGATCAACACTTTGTATTAGTAACGAACTCGTTGAGGAAAAAGGTACTTTTTCATTTACTTCTGGCATATTAATGTTGATAAGAAGCACTGATTGAAGAAACAATTTTGCTCCTTACATCATATAGTGACCAAGTGGAGTAATGGGGATTAGGAGGGAAACCATGAGATTTTATACAATTAAGTTACCTAAATTTCTTGGTGGAATAGTTCGTGCAATGTTAAATACCTTCAAAAAAGATTAAAAAAAGCACCTATCACCGGTGCTTTTTCCATTGTTATAGTAAAAAAAGAGCCTATCGGCTCTTTTTTTTATTATTAAACACGTTCGATTTTGCCAGATTTTAATGCTCTAGCAGAAACGTAAACACGTTGAACTTTTCCGTCGATGCGTACGCGAACTTTTTGAAGGTTAGCGCCCCATTTACGTTTTGTAGCGTTCATTGCGTGAGAACGAGAGTTACCAGAACGAGCTTTTCTTCCAGTAATAGCACAAACACGAGCCATTTATATTTCCCTCCCTTGATACCTTACCATACGTAATTTTTCAATGTTAGTCTTTTATGCGATGCTAAAAACACTACTATAATTTAACACAACTAAAAAGAGAATGCAACACCGTAGAAAAAAGAAATCAAGAAAATTTACTTGACACTATATGTTAATGAAGAAAAGTTGAAATCCATAAAAATTGCTTGACATATTATAGTGGTACATGTTGTATAATAACAATGGACTATTTTGCTCATCATAAAAAAGTGTAATTTAAAACATAAAATATGAGAGTGAAAAGAAAGAACGATGGAATTTTCTTTAAAAAGATTATATGATAGTAACTAAAGTAGTCTAGCTCACTTTCACCATTTATGAAGGGGGAAACGAGATGTCAATTGAAATTAAAACGAAGTACGGTCAAATTGATATTAGTACAGATGTAATTGCAACAATTGCTGGAGGTGCCGCGGTAGATTGCTACGGTATCGTAGGTATGGCATCAAAAAATCAGTTAAAAGATGGATTAACAGACATTTTACGAAAAGAAAACTTCACTAGAGGTGTTATTGTTCGTAAAGATGAAGATGAAGTACATATTGATATGTATATTATTGTGAGCTATGGTACGAAAATTTCAGAAGTGGCACATAATGTGCAGACGAAAGTGAAATATACATTAGATCAAACTGTAGGACTAGCAGTAGATTCTGTAAACATCTACGTACAAGGAGTTAAAGTAATAAACTTGTAATGTGCATTAAGGAGGAAAATCTGTGTCAATTCAAAAAATTGATGGAAAACGTTTATCACAAATGATCATGCAAGGAGCGAATAATTTAACAAACAATGTTCAGCTTGTTGATGCATTAAACGTATTTCCAGTTCCAGATGGCGATACCGGTACAAACATGAACTTATCTATGACTTCAGGTGCGCGTGAAGTGAAAGCAAACCCTTCACAGCATGCTGGTAAAGTCGGCGTAAGTTTAGCCAAAGGATTATTAATGGGAGCTCGTGGTAACTCTGGAGTTATTTTATCTCAGTTGTTCCGTGGTTTCTCTAAATCCATTGAACAAAAAGAAGAATTAACAACAGTTGATTTTGCTGCAGCACTAGAAGCTGGAGTAGAGGCGGCTTATAAAGCGGTTATGAAACCGATTGAAGGAACGATTTTAACGGTTGCAAGAGAAACGGGTAAATATGCAGTAACAGTTGCGAAAAAACAGCGCGACTTTGTTTTGTTTATGGAAGACGTTGTGAAAGAAGCAAACGCATCGTTAAATCGTACGCCAGATTTATTACCTGTATTAAAACAAGTTGGCGTTGTAGATAGCGGTGGTAAAGGTCTTGTAGTGGTATACGAAGGATTTTTAGCTGACTTAAAAGGAGAAACGATTTCTTCTGATGCACCGACGCAACCATCTATGAATGAAATGGTACGCGCAGAACATCACCGTAGTGTACAAAGCCAATTGAGTACAGAAGATATTAAGTATGGATATTGTACGGAATTCATGGTGAAATTAGAGGCTGAAAAGGTGAAAGAGCATAATTTCTCTGAACAAAAATTCCGTGAAGATATTAGTGTATATGGTGATTCTCTACTAGTTGTGTCTGATGATGAAATTGTAAAAGTTCATATCCATGCAGAACATCCTGGAGACGCTATGAACTACGGGCAAAAATACGGTAGTTTAATTAAGATTAAAGTAGAAAATATGCGTGAACAGCATACTGCTTTATTAGATGAACCTACTATGGTTCCTGAACAACCAGCTCAATCGAAAGAAAAACAACCATATGGTATCGTAACTGTAGCTATGGGGTCTGGTATTAAAACTTTATTTGAGAGCATCGGCGCAACGAAAGTTATCGAAGGTGGTCAAACGATGAATCCAAGTACGGAGGATATCGTGAAGGCAATTGAAGAAGCAAATGCTGAAAAAATCATTATTTTACCGAATAACGGAAATATTGTAATGGCAGCAGAACAAGCGGCATCAGTTGTAGATCAAGAAGTTATTGTTGTTCGTTCGAAAACAGTTCCTCAAGGTATGGCAGCAATGTTAGCATTTAACCCAGTTGGAACGTTAGAAGAGAATGAAGAAAACATGCAAGAAGCTTTATCTCATGTGAAAACAGGTCAAATTACGTATGCTGTACGTGATACGGAAATTGATGGTGTAGCAATTCAAAAAGATGACTTCATGTGTATTGCAGATGGGAAAATTGTATCTACAAATGCTGAAAAAGTAGGAGCTGCGAAGCAATTACTAGAAGCGCTTATTGATGAAGATTCTGAAATCGTAACGATTCTACAAGGTGAGGATGCAACTGACGAAGAAGTAGCGGAGTTAGTTGAATTTGTAGAAGAGAAATTTGAAGATGCAGAAGTAGAAGTGCATGCTGGAAACCAACCAGTGTATTCTTTCATCTTCTCTGTAGAATAAGATAAGATTCGTTTTGAAAATAAATGGATTACTTACTTGCTAATGGATAAGAAGTAGTAATATGAAGTTTATTACTAGTTTTTATTCAAAAGGCTAGCATATTGAAGAGAGAAAAGAGCCTTGCTGCTAATAGTGAGGCTCTTTTTTACTTGTTTTATATAAGGGATTTGAGTAGTTTCTCTTAGAATGCCTATGATAGAATATATAAGGTGAAAGAGAGCGATTACAGATGCTAATTGGTACTCAAATAAAATGCAATAAAGAAAATAATGTGACGGGGTGTGAGAATCTTGAATGATGTTGTACAAGTTCCTGTTACGGATGTAAAGGGGATCGGAGGAGAAACATCTGAGTTACTACATGAGATGGGTATTTATACAGTTTCTCATCTATTAGAACATTTTCCATACCGTTATGAAGATTATGCGATGAAAGATCTTGCTGAAGTAAAGCATGATGAACGTGTAACGGTTGAAGGGAAGATTCATAGTGCTCCTTTGCTACAATATTATGGTAAGAAGAAATCGCGTTTAACAGTTCGTGTTCTCGTCGGTCGTTATTTAATTACGGCGGTATGTTTTAATAGGCCTTACTATAAGCAAAAATTAAAGTTAGATGAAACGGTAACGATTACTGGTAAATGGGATCAACATCGTCAAACAATTGCTGTATCAGAACTTCATTTTGGGCCGGTTGTACGTCAACAAGAAGTGGAACCTGTTTATTCAGTAAAGGGGAAACTTACAGTAAAACAGATGCGTCGTTTTATTGCTCAAGCGTTAAAGGAATATGGAGATTCTATAGTCGAAGTGTTACCGGATGGTTTGTTAGGGCGATATAAATTATTACCAAGATATGAAGCGCTTAGGGCATTGCATTTTCCGGTAGGACAGGAAGATTTGAAGCAAGCGCGTCGCCGTTTTGTATATGAAGAATTTTTCTTATTTCAGCTGAAAATGCAAACGCTCCGGAAAATGGAGAGGGAAAATTCAAAAGGGACGAAGAAAGAGATTCCGTCAGTAGAATTACAAGAATTTATCGATGCACTGCCGTTTCCATTAACGGGTGCGCAGCGCCGAGTTGTAGATGAAATTTTGAAAGATATGACATCTCCTTATCGGATGAACCGACTATTGCAAGGTGACGTTGGTTCTGGGAAAACAGTTGTTGCTGCGATTGGCCTTTATGCATCGAAATTAGCTCATTATCAAGGTGCTTTAATGGTTCCTACAGAAATTTTAGCTGAGCAACATTATCAGTCGCTTGCTGAAACGTTTTCGCATTTTGGTATGAAGGTGGAACTGTTAACAAGTTCTGTTAAAGGTGCGAGACGTCGAGAAATTTTAGCGAAGTTAGAACAAGGAGAAATAGATATTCTTGTTGGAACGCATGCCTTAATTCAAGATGAAGTTATATTTCATAGGTTGGGTCTCGTTATTACAGATGAACAGCATCGATTTGGTGTAGCGCAGCGCCGAGTTTTACGGGAGAAAGGTGAAAGTCCAGATGTATTATTTATGACAGCGACACCAATTCCGCGTACGCTTGCAATTACTGCATTTGGAGAGATGGATGTTTCGATAATCGATGAGATGCCAGCAGGTAGAAAGGTGATTGAAACATATTGGGCAAAACGTGATATGTTAGATCGCGTTCTCGGTTTTGTTGAAAAGGAGATAAAAAAAGGAAGACAGGCATACGTTATTTGTCCTCTAATTGAAGAATCTGAGAAACTTGATGTGCAAAATGCTATCGACTTACATAGTATGCTGACGCATCATTACCAAGGGAAATGCCAAGTTGGATTGATGCACGGGAGATTATCGTCTCAGGAAAAAGAAGAGATAATGGGACAGTTTAGTGAAAATAAAGTGCAAATTCTTGTATCGACAACAGTTGTTGAAGTAGGTGTGAACGTACCGAATGCGACTGTAATGGTTATTTATGATGCAGAACGTTTCGGTTTATCGCAGCTTCATCAGCTTAGAGGGCGTGTCGGCCGTGGTAGTGAGCAATCATATTGTTTACTAATAGCAGACCCTAAATCAGAAACAGGGAAAGAAAGAATGCGCATAATGACTGAAACAAATGATGGATTTGTATTGTCAGAAAAAGATTTAGAATTACGAGGTCCTGGAGATTTCTTTGGGAGTAAGCAAAGTGGCTTACCAGAATTTAAGGTTGCTGACATGGTACATGATTATCGAGCGTTAGAAACAGCAAGGCAAGATGCGGCGATACTAGTAGATTCAGAAGCGTTTTGGCACAATGATCAGTACGCTGCCTTGCGTACGTATCTTGATGGGACAGGTGTGTTCCAAGGAGAGAAGCTCGATTAAAGGGAGTCAACAAAAGTTTTTGTTGCATTCTACTTTTAATGATTATATACTACTGTTAGTACCTAGTCATAAAAATGGATGGTGCGGTATGAAAAAAAGAAGAAGTAAAAAAGAAAGACAAGAGTTATTACAACAAACAATCGAATCAAATCCTTTTATTACGGATGAAGATTTAGCGGAAAAATTTCAAGTGAGTATACAAACAGTACGACTTGATCGTATGGAATTGTCTATTCCTGAATTAAGAGAGAGAATTAAACATGTAGCTACAAAGCAACATGAAGAAGATGTGAAATCTTTACCGTTAGAAGAGGTTGTTGGAGAAATTATTGATATTGAATTAGATAGACATGCAATCTCTATCTTTGAAGTAAAGGTAGAACATGTATTTAAAAGAAATCAAATTGCCCGTGGGCATCATCTGTTTGCGCAAGCAAACTCACTAGCTGTTGCGGTTATTGATGAAGAATTAGCTTTAACTGCAAAGTCTACCATTCGATACATTCGCCCTGTAAAATTAGGAGAGCGTGTTGTTGCAAAAGCGCGCGTTGAAGATGTAGAGAATGATAAGGGACGGACGGTTGTCAAAGTGCGTAGCTTCGTTGGAGAAGAACTTGTTTTTACAGGCACTTTTGAAATGTATCGATCTAGTAATTATAGTGAGGAAGGTAACAACTTATGAAAATCGCAATAGATGCAATGGGCGGAGATCACGCTCCAAAGGCTGTAGTATTAGGGGCAATGAAAGCTATTAAGGAATATTCTGATTTACATATTACGTTAGTAGGGAAAGAAGAGGAAATTCGTCAATACTTAACGAGTGATGAACGAATTACTATTCTTCATACAGACGAAAAAATAGAATCAACGGAGGAACCAGTAAGAGCGGTTCGTCGAAAAAAACAAGCTTCAATGGTGCTTGCGGCACAACAAGTAAAGGATGGAGAAGCAGACGCTTGTATATCCGCAGGTAGTACAGGAGCTTTAATGGCAGCTGGATTATTTGTTGTCGGTCGTATGGAAGGAATTGAGCGACCAGCTTTATCGCCTACAATGCCAACTGTAGATGGAAAAGGTTTTGTTATGTTAGATGTTGGAGCAAATGTTGATGCAAAACCAATTCATTTATATCAATATGCAGTAATGGGATCTGTTTATGCTGAGAAGGTAAGAGGAATTGAAAATCCTCGCGTTGGACTATTAAACGTTGGAACAGAGGATGGAAAAGGAAACGAGCTTTCAAAGCAAGTATTTGCAATGCTTAAAGATGCGCCAATTAATTTCGTTGGGAACGTTGAATCAAGAGATTTATTGCAAGGTGTAGCAGATGTTGTTGTATGTGATGGTTTTACAGGGAATGTAGCGTTGAAATCATTAGAGGGAACAGCACTTGCGCTATTCTCTATGTTGAAAGAACAATTAATGAGTTCATTTACGAGCAAATTAGCAGCGGCGGTATTAAAGCCAAAACTTATGGTATTAAAAGATAAAATGGATTATTCGGAGTATGGCGGAGCTGCATTATTTGGATTGAAAGCACCTGTCATTAAGGCTCACGGTTCTTCTAATGACCAGTCGGTATTTAGTGCGATTCGTCAAACGAGAGAAATGGTAGCGAAAGAAGTAATTCCTACGATTTCAAGCGTAATGGAGAAAGAGTCACTCCAATAAGAGGAGGATTTGAAATGGGAAAAATAGCATTTCTTTTTCCGGGCCAAGGTTCACAGGCAGTTGGAATGGGTAAACAATTAGCAGAGAATAATAAAGAGGTTGCAAAAGTGTTTGCAAAAGCAGATGAGGTGTTGCAAGATTCACTTTCAGAAGTGATTTTTGAAGGACCGCAGGAAAAGCTTACATTAACAACAAATGCGCAGCCTGCATTATTAACAACGAGTTTTGCTATTTTGACAGCTTTGAAACAGTATGACATTACACCTGACTTTGTCGCTGGTCATAGTTTAGGTGAATATAGCGCTCTTGTAGCAGCTGGTGCATTAACTTTTGAAGATGCGATATATGCTGTAAGGAAACGCGGGGAATATATGGAAGAAGCTGTTCCGGGCGGGGAAGGTGCAATGGCAGCTATATTAGGTGCTGACCCACATATGCTGAAACAAGTTACAGAAGAAGTAACAAGTGAAGGATATGCAGTGCAAATCGCTAATATGAATAGTACGAAGCAAATTGTAATTTCTGGAACGAAGCAAGGCGTAGAGGTTGCTTCTCAAAGAGCGAAAGAAAATGGTGCAAAGAGAGCAATTCCACTAAAAGTAAGTGGGCCATTCCATTCTTCACTTATGAAGCCGGCAGCTGAGAAGTTCCAAAGTGTTTTAAATGAAATTACAATTCATGATACGAATATTCCTGTTATTGCAAATGTTACGGCGGATGTTATTACACGTGGTGCCGACATTCAAGAAAAGTTAATCGAACAGCTTTATTCGCCTGTATTATGGTACCCGTCTATTGAATGTATGGTGAAGCAGGGAGTAGATACATTTATTGAAATTGGGCCTGGAAAAGTACTTGCTGGACTTATGAAGTCAATTGATTCATCAGTGAAAGCATATGTGATATATGATGAAGAGACATTAAAAGATACCATTTCAAATTTGAGAGGAGAAAACTGATGTTAAAAGGGAAGGTAGCATTAGTAACTGGCGCTTCACGTGGAATTGGTCGCGCGATTGCGATCGATTTAGCGAAACAAGGGGCAAATGTAGTAGTAAATTATGCAGGTAATGAACAAAAAGCAAATGAAGTAGTAGATGAAATTAAGAAATTAGGTTCTGATGCAATTGCGGTAAAAGCAGATGTTGCAAATGCTGATGATGTTACAAATATGGTGAAACAAACAGTAGATACATTTGGACAAGTTGATATTCTTGTAAATAATGCTGGTGTAACAAAAGATAATTTATTAATGCGTATGAAAGAAGAAGAATGGGATACAGTTATTAATACAAACTTAAAAGGTGTATTCTTATGTACAAAAGCAGTATCTCGTTATATGATGCGTCAACGTCACGGTAGAATTATAAATATCGCTTCTGTTGTGGGTGTTATAGGAAACCCAGGGCAAGCTAATTATGTTGCTGCTAAAGCGGGTGTTATTGGATTAACAAAAACATCTGCAAAAGAGTTAGCAAGTCGAAATATTACTGTGAATGCAATTGCGCCGGGCTTTATTGCGACTGATATGACGGATGTACTAGATGAGAATATTAAAGCTGAAATGTTAAAAGTTATTCCAGCTGCTCAATTTGGTGAAGCGAAAGATATCGCGAATGCTGTAACGTTTTTTGCTTCTGATCAAAGCAAATATGTTACAGGTCAAACGTTAAATGTTGATGGCGGTATGGTAATGTAATAAAAGAATCGATTTCACCTAGTTTTTTTGGTCAATATTTAATATAATATTTGAGGGGAGGTGAATGGAATGGCAGATGTTTTAGAGCGCGTAACAAAAATCATCGTTGATCGTTTAGGAGTAGAAGAGACTGAGGTAGTACCAGCTGCAAGCTTCAAGGAAGATTTAGGAGCAGACTCCCTAGATGTAGTAGAACTTGTAATGCAATTAGAAGATGAATTCGAAATGGAAATTTCTGATGAAGATGCTGAAAAGATTGCTACTGTTGGCGATGCTGTGACTTACATAGAGAGTCATCTATAATGCTTAAGTGAAGTCCCGTTTTTTAGCGGGGCTTTCTGGCTTATATCTGGAGGGACCTATGCCGTACCGAAAATATAGAGAAAAAAAATACGAAACAAAATATCGTGAAGCATTTAAAGTGTTTCAAGAAAAGATAGGTATTACGTTTACAGATGAAAAATTATTGATTCAAGCATTTACGCATTCATCGTATGTGAATGAGCATCGAAAAAAACCGCATGAAGATAATGAGCGTCTTGAATTTCTTGGAGATGCAGTATTGGAACTGACTGTATCACAGTATCTGTTTCAAAAATATCCGACAATGAGCGAAGGAGAGTTAACAAAACTACGTGCAGCTATTGTATGTGAGCCATCTCTTGTTCGTTTTGCGAACGAATTGTCATTTGGCAGCCTTGTTTTATTAGGAAAAGGTGAAGAAATGACAGGTGGACGTGAACGACCAGCTTTATTAGCGGATGTCTTTGAAGCGTTTATTGGTGCCCTTTATCTTGATCAAGGGCTAGAAACAGTTTGGGAATTCTTAAAAGAAATTGTATATCCGAAAATTAATGAGGGTGCTTTTTCTCATGTGATGGATTATAAGAGTCAGTTGCAAGAATTGATTCAGCGTGATGGCAGTGGCAATGTTGAGTATCAAATTTTGCAAGAAAAAGGACCAGCTCACAATCGAGAATTTGTGTCACGTGTTACGTTAAATAACGTAGCTTTAGGTCTTGGTAGTGGTAAGTCGAAAAAAGAAGCAGAGCAACAAGCTGCTGCAGAAGCATTGAAAAAATTAAAAGAACAACTATAAGGAATCCCCCTTTGAATGAGGGGGATTCCTTATGCATAGAATGAAACTTTCTTTTTGTTTATAAAGAAAAAGAAGGTAAATCCGTATAATACTTGTTTTTATATAGAGAACATTTATAACGACCGAGAATAGGAGGAAGGCCTTTCGTGTTTTTAAAAAGATTAGAAATAGCAGGGTTTAAGTCTTTTGCTGAGCGTGTATCTGTTGATTTTGTCCCAGGTGTAACTTCTGTAGTAGGACCTAATGGAAGCGGGAAAAGTAATATTACTGATGCAATTCGCTGGGTACTTGGTGAACAATCTGCAAAATCATTACGTGGTGCAAAGATGGAGGATATTATTTTTGCAGGCAGTGATACGAGGAGAGCGGTTAATGTTGCTGAAGTAACAATAACTTTAAATAATGAAGATCAACGTTTACCAATTGAATACAATGAGGTGTGTGTAACACGTCGTGTATCTCGTTCAGGTGATAGTGATTTTTATATTAATAAACAATCATGTAGATTGAAAGATATTATCGATTTATTTATGGACTCTGGTATGGGAAGAGAAGCTTTTTCAATTATTAGCCAGGGGAAAGTGGAAGAGATTTTAAGTAGTAAGTCAGAAGAGCGTCGAGGTGTATTTGAAGAAGCGGCAGGCGTACTAAAATACAAACTTCGCAAAAAGAAAGCTGAAGGGAAACTAGCAGAAACACAAGAAAACTTAAATCGTGTACAAGATATAATTCATGAATTAAGTAGTCAAGTAGAACCTTTAGAAAGACAAGCTTCTATTGCGAAAGATTATCTTGAGAATAAAGAAGAATTAGAGAAAGTAGAAGCTGCGCTTATTGTTCATGAAATTGAAGAATTGCATGAGAAATGGGAAGCGCTTCGAAATCAGTTTGGGCATAATAAAAACGAAGAAGCTAAAATGTCAACGAATTTACAAAAAAGTGAAGAAGAGCTTGAGGAATTACGAGGACAATTACAAGCGGTAGACGAGTCTGTAGACTCGTTGCAAGAAGTACTTCTTCTTTCTAGTAAAGAGCTAGAAAAACTAGAAGGGCAGCGTGAGTTGTTAAAAGAAAGAAAGCAAAATGCTACGACGCATTGTGCGCAACTTGAGCAGTTAATTGTTGAATTAACTGAGAAAGCTAAAAGTTACGATGGTGAGATTGAGTCAAGTACAGAATCTTTAATGCAATTTGTGAATGAAGTAAAAGAGTTGGAGCAAAAATTGCATGATAATGAGCAACTGCTTGCTACTTTTGCTGACAATTTAGAGGAACAGATTGAGAATTTAAAAGGTGACTATATTGAGCTTTTAAATCAACAAGCTAGTCATCGTAATGAATTATCTATGATTGAAGAACAATCGAAACAGCAAACGTCTAAAAACGAACGTCTAGATGAAGAGAATGCGAAATATGTAGAAATGCGTATGGAAATTACAGCGAAAAAGACGAAACTTGTAGAAAGTTACGAACAAGCGAAAGAAAAAGTAGCTGGCATTCTCTCAAATATACAGAAGACAGAGGCGGCGCTTGGGAAATGTAAGACGCAGTATAGTGAAAATGAAACAAAACTGTATCAAGCATATCAATTTGTGCAACAGGCACGTTCTCGAAAAGAAATGCTTGAAGAGATGCAAGAAGATTATTCTGGATTCTATCAAGGTGTACGTGAAGTATTGAAAGCTAGAGAAAATAGGTTGCAAGGTATCGAGGGTGCTGTTGCGGAACTGTTAACGGTACCGAAAGAATACGAAGTTGCAATGGAAATCGCTCTAGGTGCAGCGATGCAGCATATTGTTGTACAAACAGAGGAACATGCTCGTAATGCGATTGCATTTCTAAAGCAAAATAAACATGGACGTGCAACGTTTTTACCGCAAGCTGTTATTAAAAGCAGATCGTTATCATTTGAGCAATTACGCATTGCAAATCAACACCCATCGTTTGTAGGTGTGGCGGCAGAACTTGTGCAGTACAACAATAAATATGAAAATGTAGTTTCAAATTTATTAGGTACTGTTATTGTTGCGAAAGATTTACGTGGAGCAAATGAGTTGGCGAAACAACTGCAATACCGTTATCGCATTGTAACCATCGAAGGTGACGTAGTGAATCCTGGCGGTTCTATGACTGGTGGGGCGGTAAAGCAAGCGAAATCTTCTTTATTAGGACGCCAACGTGAACTGGAAGAGTGGACTCGCAAGTTAACTGATATGGAAGAAAAAACAACGAAGTTAGAAAACTTTGTTAAAGCAGTAAAACAAGAGATTCAAGAAAAAGAAGTGAAAATACGCGAACTAAGGCAAACTGTAGAAGCAGATCGTGTAGATGAGCAGAAATTAAGAGAAGAGATTAATCGTTTAGAATTAGAAGAACATCGTATTAATGATCGGTTGTCTATTTATGATTTAGAGATTGAAGGGTTTTTACAAGATCGAGTAAAAATGCAAGGGCGTAAAGAGGAGTTAGAAGGGGTTTTAACGAATCTTCAAGCTGAAATCACTAAGTTAGATAGTAAAATTGTAGCTTTAACAAAACAAAAAAGTGAGCAACATTCTTCGAAAGAAAAAGTTCAAAAAGAAATGACTGAGTTAAAAGTGCTGGCAGCTGAAAAGCAACAACGCTTATCTAATCAAAAAGAAAAAGTTGAACGATTGACGAAGGAAAAAGAAGAAACGGATGCGACACTTGTAAAAACGAAAGAGGATTTAGCGTTCTTAAAACAAGAAATGACATCTAATTCAAGTGGTGAAGAGCAAATTACGAATATGATTGAGAAGAAAGCATATGATCGTAATCAAACTTCAGAATTAATTCGCTCTCGTCGTGAACAACGTGTATCGTTGCAAGAGAGAGTAGAACATTTAGAGCGCAATTTGAAAGAAACGACAGGTAAACATAAATATATTCTTGAAATGTTGAAAGATCAAGAAGTGAGAATAAATCGACTGGATGTAGAGTTGGAAAATAGATTACAACATTTACGTGAAACATATACGATTTCATTTGAAGCGGCAAAACTAAAATATACAATGACAATGCCTGCAGAAGATGCGCGTAAGAAAGTAAAATTAATCAAATTATCCATAGAAGAGTTAGGTACAGTGAACCTAGGGGCAATTGATGAATATGAACGTGTAGCGGAGCGTCATACATTCTTACTAGAGCAGAGAGACGACTTAGAAGAAGCGAAAGCGACATTGCACCAGCTTATTACCGAAATGGATGAAGAAATGAAAAAACGCTTTTCTACTACGTTTGAAGGCATTAGAATGGAGTTTCAATCGGTATTCTCTGAATTATTTGGAGGCGGTAGAGCGGATTTAGTAATGACTAATCCAGAGGATTTACTAAATACGGGTATTGATATTGTAGCACAACCGCCAGGGAAGAAACTGCAGAACTTAGGTTTACTTTCAGGTGGAGAGCGTGCTTTAACAGCAATTGCGCTTTTATTTGGTATTTTAAAAGTACGCCCAGTACCGTTCTGTGTACTAGATGAGGTAGAGGCAGCCCTTGATGAGGCGAATGTAGCTCGTTTTGCACAGTATTTAAAGAAATTCAGTGATGAGACGCAGTTTATTGTAATTACACATAGAAAAGGTACAATGGAAGAGTCTGATGTGTTGTACGGTGTAACAATGCAAGAATCGGGGGTATCTAAACTTGTTTCGGTTCGTTTAGACGCCGGAGAAGAACTTATTGCAAGTGAATAGGAAGGATGGGAAAGTATGAGTTTTTTTAAAAAACTAAAAGAAAAAATTTCAAAACAAACGGATACAGTTACAGAGAAATTTAAACAAGGATTAGAAAAAACGAGAAATTCATTTGCGGACAAAGTGAATGATTTAGTGTATCGTTACCGTAAAGTGGACGAAGATTTCTTCGAAGAGTTAGAAGAAATTTTAATCGGTGCAGACGTTGGCGTTGCGACGGTAATGGAATTAATTGACCAATTGAAAGAAGAAGTACAACGTCGTAACATTCAAGATCCAAAAGAAGTACAAGCTGTTATTTCAGAAAAACTAGTAGGAATTTACAAAGGTGACAGCGATTTTAGTAACGAAATTAATATGCAAGAGGACCAATTAACGGTCGTTTTATTTGTTGGTGTTAATGGTGTAGGAAAAACGACGACAATTGGTAAACTGGCGCATAAGTTTAAATCAGAAGGTAAGTCAGTCCTATTGGCGGCAGGAGATACATTCCGTGCTGGAGCGATTGAACAATTAGAAGTATGGGGCGATCGCGTTGGTGTAGAAGTGATTAAACAAGGATCTGGATCTGATCCAGCGGCGGTTATGTATGACGCTGTACAAGCAGCGAAAGCACGTAAGGTAGATGTATTACTATGTGACACAGCAGGACGCTTGCAAAATAAAGTGAACTTAATGAAAGAGTTAGAAAAGGTGAAGCGTGTAATTGAGCGTGAAGTACCAGGTGCTCCTCATGAAGTATTGCTTGTTATTGATGCAACAACAGGACAAAACGGTTTAAGCCAAGCGAAAACATTCCGTGAAGCAACGAATGTAACTGGTATTGTTTTAACGAAGTTAGATGGAACTGCTAAAGGTGGTATTGTATTAGCGATTCGTAACGAAAT
Organism: Bacillus sp. FSL W8-0770; assembly: GCF_038008705.1. Classification (NCBI taxonomy): domain Bacteria; kingdom Bacillati; phylum Bacillota; class Bacilli; order Caryophanales; family Bacillaceae; genus Bacillus; species Bacillus sp. FSL W8-0770. Next base: position 3,676,738 of record NZ_JBBOZR010000001.1, on the reverse strand, counting down.
GGATGTACCGGTGAAGTTTGTTGGATTAGGAGAACAAATGGATGACTTGCAGCAGTTTGATCCAGAACAATATGTGTATGGTTTATTTGCGAACTTAGTAGAAACAGAAGAAGTATAAGCGAAAGAAGCGGTATTTCCGCTTCTTTTTCTATAAAAAATATATGATGTTAAGAAAAAAACTTGACACTCTTTTGGACTACATGTAAACTAATTCATGTAAAGGGAAATCACTTAACAAAGGATGATCCAACATGCTCGAAAAAACAACGAGAATGAACTATTTATTTGATTTTTATCAATCGTTGTTAACGCAAAAACAAAGAAGTTATATGTCGCTTTATTATCTAGATGATTTATCTCTTGGTGAAATTGCGGAAGAATTTGATGTAAGTCGCCAAGCCGTGTATGATAACATTAAACGGACTGAAGCGATGCTTGAAGAATATGAAGAAAAATTAGTATTACTTCAAAAGTTTCAAGAGCGACAGCGACTTGTTGCAAAGCTAAAACAGCTAATCAGCGAAGAAGAGCATGTGAATGAAGAAATGAAACAAGTTGTTGAAGCTATCGAAAAATTAGATTAGGAGGGCGGCAATATGGCATTTGAAGGATTAGCCGACCGACTTCAACAGACAATGCAAAAAATCCGCGGCAAAGGAAAAGTTTCTGAAGCCGATGTGAAAGAAATGATGAGAGAAGTTCGTCTAGCTCTTTTAGAAGCGGATGTTAACTTTAAAGTAGTAAAAGATTTTGTGAAGCGTGTGTCTGAACGTGCTGTCGGACAAGATGTAATGAAAAGTTTGACACCTGGACAACAAGTAATTAAAGTTGTACAGGAAGAACTTACAGAACTTATGGGCGGAGAGCAAAGCAAAATTGCTGTTGCTAATAAGCCACCGACTGTTATTATGATGGTTGGTCTGCAAGGTGCGGGTAAAACAACGACGACAGGTAAGCTTGCGAATTTGCTTCGTAAAAAGCATAATCGTAAACCGATGCTTGTTGCAGCGGATATTTACCGTCCAGCAGCGATTAAACAGCTTGAAACATTAGGGAAGCAATTGGACATGCCTGTATTTTCTTTAGGAGATCAAGTAAGTCCTGTTGAAATTGCGAAACAAGCGATTGCAAAAGCAAAAGAAGATCATCACGATTATGTTTTAATCGATACAGCGGGTCGCCTGCATATTGATGAAGAATTAATGGATGAATTAGCGAAAGTGAAAGAAGTTGCGAAACCGGATGAAATTTTCCTTGTTGTCGATGCGATGACGGGGCAAGACGCGGTAAATGTTGCACAAAGTTTTCATCAACAGTTAGGTTTAACAGGTGTTGTATTAACGAAATTAGATGGTGATACGCGCGGTGGTGCTGCATTATCTATTAAGGCTGTAACAAACACGCCGATTAAATTTGCTGGTATGGGTGAAAAACTAGATGCAATTGAAGCGTTCCATCCAGAGCGTATGGCATCCCGTATTTTAGGGATGGGCGATGTCTTAACATTGATTGAAAAAGCGCAAGCTACAGTTGATGAAGAGAAAGCAAAAGAACTTGAGCAAAAAATGCGTACGCTTTCGTTTACGCTTGACGATTTCCTAGAACAACTTGGACAAGTGCGCCAACTTGGGCCGCTTGATGAATTGTTAGGAATGCTTCCTGGTGCAAATAAAATTAAAGGGCTGAAAAATGCGCAAGTTGATGAAAAACAAATTGGGCATATTGAGGCAATTATTCGTTCTATGACTAAATTAGAACGAGAACAACCGGAAATAATCAATGCTAGTCGCAAAAAGCGCATTGCCAAAGGTAGCGGTACAACTGTACAAGAAATCAATCGTCTAATTAAGCAATTCGATGACATGAAAAAAATGATGAAGACGATGACGGGAATGCAAAAAGGTAAGAAAAAAGGACTAGGTGGATTGAAGTTTCCATTCATGTAAGGAAAAAAAGATGGCTCTGTTAAGAAAAAATACTTTACAAAGCAATAGTCTTTTTGCTAATATAATTATCTGTGTGAAATAAATTCGGAGGTGCTTTATAAATGGCAGTTAAAATTCGTTTAAAACGTATGGGAGCTAAAAAAACTCCTTTCTATCGTGTAGTTGTTGCAGATTCTCGTTCTCCTCGTGACGGACGTTTCATTGAGGAAATCGGAACTTACAATCCAGTTGCTCAACCAGCTGAAGTTAAGATCAACGAAGAAGCAGCATTAAAATGGTTAGGAAATGGTGCTAAACCATCTGATACAGTTCGTAACTTATTCTCTAACCAAGGTATCATGGAGAAATTCCACTTATCTAAACAAGGTAAGTAATTGAGGCAATGACTATGAAGAAGTTAGTCGAGACGATTGTCAAGCCTCTTGTCGATTATCCTGAAGATGTAAAAGTTACACAGGAACTTTGCAACGGAGAGATAAAGTATCGATTAACTGTACATCCTGAGGATGTTGGAAAAGTCATTGGAAAGCAAGGGAGAGTTGCGAAAGCGATTCGAATGCTCTTGTATTCAGTGGGACATCATAATGATGAAAAAGTAACACTGGAAATTCAATAAACGTAAAAAGGGCGAGGAGTTATTCCTCTCCCTTTTTTAACATTTAAATAGAGATTGCATGTTCCATCTGTGAAATGGAGATGCTTAATTTATATAGAAACCAGGGGTGACATACTATTTATGACAAAATGGTTTAACGTAGGGAAAATTGTAAATACTCATGGCGTAAGAGGAGAAATCCGTGTTATTTCTCGTACTGATTTTCCAGAAGAGCGATATAAAGTAGGAAACACGCTATACATATCGAATGAGAAAGGCACAGACTATCTTCCGGTAAAGGTAACTTCTCATCGCCAACATAAGACATTCGATTTATTAACATTTGAAGGATATAACAATGTAGATGAAGTAGAGAAGTTTAAAGGTTCTTTAATAAAAGTACCAGAAGAGCAGTTAGGTGAACTTGCTGAAGGTGAATACTACTATCATGAAATTATTGGTTGCAGTGTTGTAACGGAAGAAGGAGAAGCGCTAGGGACAATCAAAGAGATTCTATCTCCTGGTGCAAATGATGTTTGGGTAATTAAACGCCCGAAGGGTCAAGATCTCTTAATTCCTTATATCGATGACGTTGTACTTCAAGTTAATATTGAAAATAAATTAGTAACCATTCATGTAATGGAAGGGCTGCTATAATGAAAATTGATATTTTAACGTTGTTCCCAGACATGTTTACCGGTGTATTTGGATCTTCTATATTAAAGAAGGCGCAAGAAAAAGAAGCGGTAAACCTTCGTGTTGTTAACTTTCGTGATTATACAACAAGTAAGCATAATAGCGTAGACGATTATCCTTACGGCGGAGGAGCTGGTATGGTGCTTACTCCTCAGCCTATTTTTGATGCTGTAGAAGATTTGACGAAAGAGACAGAGCGTAAGCCGAGAGTTGTCTTAATGTGTCCGCAGGGCGAAAGATTTACGCAGAAGAAAGCGGAAGAGCTTGCAGGGGAAGAACATTTAATCTTCGTATGTGGGCATTATGAAGGATATGACGAACGAATTCGTGAGCATCTCGTAACGGATGAGATTTCTATTGGTGACTATGTATTAACGGGCGGAGAATTAGCCTCTATGGTTATTACTGATAGTGTGGTACGTCTCTTGCCAGGTGTGCTAGGAAATCATGCTTCACAAGTAGAGGATTCGTTTAGTACAGGTTTATTAGAGCATCCTCATTATACACGTCCAGCTGATTTTCGTGGTATGAAGGTACCGGATGTATTAATGTCAGGGAATCATAAAAACATTGATGAATGGCGACATAAGGAATCTTTGCGCCGAACGTATACGCGTAGACCTGATTTATTAGATGAGAGAGAGTTATCTAAACAAGAGAAAAAATGGCTTGAGGAAATAAAGCGAGAGCAGTAATAACTTCATATATTTGCTATTGCAACAGGCCTAGTAATATGCTATTATAACATTTGTGCTACTGAAATCAGTAGCCGTATTAACGATGTTCCGCTGTAATTTATTAAGACTTTATAAGAGCATCTGTTTAAAGGAGAGAATTTAATATGCAACAATTAATCGCAGAAATTACAAAAGGCCAATTAAAAACTGACCTTCCTTCATTCCGTCCTGGTGACACTTTACGTGTACACGTAAAAGTTGTTGAGGGAACTCGTGAAAGAATTCAGCTTTTCGAAGGTGTTGTAATTAAACGTCGTGGTGGCGGAATCAGTGAAACATTCACAGTTCGTAAGATTTCTTACGGTGTAGGTGTTGAGCGTACATTCCCAGTTCACACGCCAAGAATCGCGAAAATCGAAGTACTTCGCCGTGGTAAAGTACGTCGTGCTAAGTTATACTACTTACGTAACCTTCGCGGTAAAAAAGCACGTATTAAAGAAATTCGATAAGACATGTATGGGAGCTTGTAAATGCACAAGCTCCCTTTTTCCAATCTATATGAAATTTTGGTATAATACGAGCAGTTTACATAACCGTGGAGGGGAAATGCATGAAAAAAGAGAAGAGTTCACTTTGGGAATGGATTAAAGCAATTTTGATTGCTGTTGTATTAGCTGGTGTTATTAGACAGTTTTTCTTTGCGCCAATTCTCGTAGACGGGGTATCGATGGCACCTACTTTACATGATCGTGATCGAATGATTGTGAATAAAATTGGTTATCACATTGGAGATCCAAAACGCTTTGATATTATCGTATTTCGAGCAACAGAAGATAAAGATTACATTAAGCGCATTATAGGCCTGCCAGGCGATGAAATAGAGTATCGTAATGATAAACTGTATGTTAACGGAAAGGCTTATGAGGAGCCGTATTTAGACAAGCAGAAAAAGCAAATTGCTGACGGACCGCTTACATATGATTTTAATCTTGAAGAAATGACAGGCAAGAAAACCGTTCCAAAAGATCAATTATTTGTTTTAGGTGATAATCGTCGTTTTAGTAAAGATAGCCGTTCAATCGGTACGATTTCAATGGATCAAGTAATTGGTAAAGCTAATATGTTATATTGGCCGTTAGAAGACGCACGTATTGTGAAATAAATGAAAAAGAAGGTGGCAACATGGTAATTCAATGGTTTCCAGGGCATATGGCGAAGGCTAGACGCCAAGTAACGGAGAAATTAAAATTAATTGATGTTGTAATTGAACTTGTAGATGCTCGATTACCATTATCATCTCGAAACCCAATGATTGATGAAATCATTACACATAAGCCAAGGCTTGTTGTTTTAAATAAAGCGGATATGGCAGATGATCGTTTAACAAAACAATGGATCGCATATTTTAAAGAAAAAGGCCATATGGCAATTTCAATTAACGCGCAAGCTGGACAAGGTATGAAGGAAATTGCAGCAGCTTGTAAAGTGCTTGTTAAAGAAAAATTTGATAAAATGGTTGCAAAAGGTATTAGACCGAGAGCGATTCGTGCATTAATTGTAGGTATACCAAATGTTGGTAAATCTACATTGATTAATAAATTGGCAAAGAAAAATATTGCTAAAACAGGAGATCGTCCAGGTGTGACAACAGCTCAACAATGGATTAAAGTTGGGAAGGAAATGGAATTGTTAGATACACCAGGTATTCTGTGGCCTAAATTTGAAGATCAATTAGTGGGTCTTCGCTTAGCGACAACGGGTGCAATTAAAGATTCAATTTTAAATTTACAAGATGTAGCTGTTTACGCATTACGTTTTATGGAGAAACATTATCCAGAACGCTTGAAAGAACGCTATAATTTAAATGAGATTCCAGAAGATATTGTGGAATTATTCGATGCAATTGGAAAAAATAGAGGCTGCTTAATGGGCGGCGGAATGATTGATTATGATAAGACATCTGAGCTTGTGCTTCGTGAGCTTCGTGGTGGCAAACTTGGAAAAATGACGTTTGAAACACCGGAAGAGTTTGCAGAGCAAGTAGAAGATGTGGAAAAAATAGAAGAAGTATAAGACGTGCGTTTGTGCGTCTTTTCTTTTTGGATATGTTTAAAAAGGAGCTTGTATAAATGCAAACTATGACGATAAAAGAAGCGGAAAATGTATTGAAAGAAATTATGAATGAAGAAGATGATCGCTTTCAACTGTTAATGAAAGATGATCGAAAAGGTGTTCAAAAGCTCGTTTTGAAGTGGTATAAACAAAAAGAGTTAGAACAGAAAGAAAAAGAGAAGTTTTTTGAAATGTCCAAGTATGAAAATGCTTTGCGTGAAAAAGGGGTCACATATATCGCGGGTATTGATGAAGTAGGGCGCGGGCCATTGGCTGGGCCTGTTGTGACGGCAGCTGTCGTTCTTCCTGAGGATTTTTATATTCCAGGGTTAAATGATTCGAAAAAGTTGAGTGAAGCGAAACGTGAGCGTTTTTATGATGAAATAAAAGTACAAGCAATTGCAATTGGAGTAGGAATTGTATCACCGCAAGTTATTGATGACATTAATATTTACCAAGCAACGAAACAAGCGATGTTAGATGCAGTTGCAAATTTATCTTGTACACCCCAACATTTATTAATTGATGCGATGAAGCTTCCTACACCAATTCCGCAAACATCAATTATTAAAGGTGATGCGAAAAGTGTTTCGATTTCAGCAGCATCCATTATCGCAAAAGTAACGAGAGATCGTATGATGAAAGAACTGGGAGAGAAGTATCCTGAATATGGATTTGAGCAACATATGGGATATGGCACAAAGCAACATCTAGAGGCAATTCAAGTGCATGGAGTACTAGATGAACACCGCAAGTCATTCGCACCAATTAAAGATATGATTCAAAAATAAGCTGTAAATATACAGCTTATTTTTTTATTTTGGCATATAAACATTACTATTTTCGAAAAAGAATAAAGCGATTTCAGTTTTCTGACACTTTATTGTAGACAGCGTGCCAATCATCTTATACAATGGCAATGTAATGTTTTTTAAACATTAAAAAACTTTTCGAGTAAAACAGGAAAACAGGGGAGGATGGGACCATGAATATCCATGAGTACCAAGGTAAGGCAGTCCTTAGAAGCTATGGGGTTAGCGTTCCGAACGGGAAGGTTGCATTTACAGTAGAAGAAGCTGTAGAAGCAGCGAAAGAATTAGGAACAGATGTATGTGTAGTGAAAGCACAAATTCACGCTGGTGGACGCGGCAAAGCTGGCGGAGTAAAAGTTGCAAAAAATTTAGATGAAGTTCGTACATATGCAGAAAGCATTTTAGGAACTACACTTGTGACACATCAAACAGGTCCTGAAGGTAAGGAAGTAAAACGCTTACTTATCGAAGAAGGTTGCGATATTAAAAAAGAATATTATGTAGGTCTAGTTTTAGATCGTGCAACTTCTCAAGTTGTTTTAATGGCGTCTGAAGAAGGCGGAACAGAAATTGAAGAAGTAGCAGAAAAAACACCTGAAAAAATCTTTAAAGAATATATTGATCCAGCAGTAGGCTTACAAGGTTTCCAAGCGCGCCGAATTGCATTTAACATCAATATTCCAAAAGAGCTTGTAGGACAAGCTGTGAAGTTTATGATGGGCTTATATCGTGCGTTTATCGAAAAAGATTGCTCTATCGCTGAGATTAACCCACTTGTTACAACAGGCGAAGGTAAAGTTATGGCATTAGATGCAAAATTAAACTTTGATTCTAATGCGTTATATCGCCATAAAGACATTTTAGAGCTTCGTGATCTTGATGAAGAGGATTCAAAAGAAATTGAAGCTTCAAAATACGACTTAAACTACATTCCTTTAGATGGAAATATCGGTTGTATGGTTAATGGTGCAGGTTTAGCGATGGCTACAATGGATATCATTAAACATTACCACGGTGACCCAGCTAACTTCTTAGATGTTGGTGGCGGTGCAACTGCAGAAAAAGTTACAGAAGCATTCAAAATTATCCTTTCTGACAAAAATGTAAAAGGTATCTTCGTTAACATTTTTGGTGGCATTATGAAGTGTGATGTTATTGCAGAAGGTGTTATTGAAGCAACGAAACAAGTAGGTCTTGAGTTACCTTTAGTTGTACGTCTTGAAGGTACAAACGTAGAACTAGGTAAGAAAATTTTAAATGAGTCTGGCTTAAATATTGTTGCAGCAGAATCTATGGCAGACGGTGCACAAAAAATTGTTTCACTAGTGGGCTAATAGAAAGCGGGGGAGAAAAATGAGCGTATTAGTTAATAAAGATACAAAAGTTATTGTTCAAGGTATTACAGGTTCTCAAGGTTTATTCCATACAAAACAAATGATTGAATACGGTACGAAAATTGTCGGTGGTGTAACACCAGGTAAGGGCGGCACTGATATTGAAGGTGTACCAGTATTTGATACAGTAGAAGATGCAGTGAAAGCAACAGGCGCAAACGCTTCAGTTGTATACGTTCCACCCGCTTTTGCGGCAGATGCAATTATGGAAGCTGTTGATGCAGAAATTGATTTAGTAGTATGTATTACTGAAGGGATTCCTGTATTAGATATGGTAAACGTAAAGAGATATATGGCGGGTAAACATACACGTTTACTTGGACCAAACTGCCCAGGTGTAATCACACCAGATGAATGTAAGATTGGTATTATGCCAGGGTATATTCATAAAAAAGGTCATGTTGGTATCGTATCTCGCTCTGGTACATTAACTTATGAAGCTGTACATCAGTTAACACAAGAAGGTATTGGCCAATCTACTGCTGTAGGTATCGGCGGAGACCCTGTTAACGGTACAGACTTTATTGATGCTTTAAAAGCATTTAATGAAGATGAAGAAACACATGCTGTAATTATGATTGGTGAAATCGGCGGTACAGCAGAAGAAGAGGCAGCTGAATGGGTAAAAGCTAATATGACAAAACCTGTTGTAGGCTTCATTGGTGGTCAAACAGCGCCTGCTGGCAAACGTATGGGCCATGCTGGTGCAATCATTTCTGGCGGTAAAGGAACTGCTGCTGAAAAGATTAAAACAATGGAAGCTTGTGGCATTAAAGTAGCTGAAACTCCAGCAGTTATGGGAGAAACGCTAATCTCTGTTTTAAAAGAAAAAGGTTTATTTGAGACTTGTAAAAACTATTAATCTGTTGAAAGACACCTTCTTACTTGAGGGTGTCTTTTTACACTTTTTTCTGTTTACATAATAAAAATTATGGGTAAGGAGAATCAAGATGAAAAGAGAGAGATTATTACATGTTCATTACTTGCTAGCAGATTATTGGAAAGCGATGGAGAGGCTAATATATGTCGATCCAGAATTAAAGAACATATATAATTTTAACGAAAAACAAATGGAACACTACACTGGAATGTCCTCGGAAAAATCTTCAGAACTAGTAAAATTTCTTCAAAGTTCAAATCTTCCGCAATATATATCTTATTTAGAGAAAAATCGTATTTTTTATATAACGGTATGGGATGAAGATTATCCGCAATTATTACGTGAAATACAAGACCCTCCCTTCGTTTTATATGGAAAAGGAGAGAAAGATTTCCTGAATAAAGTAAATAAATTAGCAGTTGTTGGAACGAGAGAACCATCATTATATGGTCATGAGAGTTTGAAGTTTATTTTACACCCTTTATTAGAAAGAGAGTGGCTTATTGTCAGTGGGTTTGCAAAAGGGATAGATACAATGTCTCATGAGATTACAGTAAGGCATCATTGCCCGACTATTGCGATATTAGGGCATGGATTGTCTTTTATGTATCCGAAAGAAAATAGACATTTATATGAAATGTGGAAGGAATATATATTGTTATTGACAGAGTATCCGCCGCACTATGCACCGAAAAAATGGTATTTTCCAAAAAGGAACAGGATTATTAGTGGTATAAGTAAAGGTGTTTTAGTTGTAGAAGCGAAATCGAGAAGTGGAACACTTATTACTGCGGACCTTGCGTTAGAGCAAAATAGAGAGGTGTTTGCGCTTCCTGGACCTATATTTATAGAGGGGGCATCGGGAACGAATCATCTTATTCAGCAAGGAGCAAAACTAGTAAGAAATGCAGAAGATATCTTGGAAGAGATTTTAAATTAACCTTATATTTTTATGTTTTTATTAAACAATTATTGACAAATGGTAGATTGGCACTGTATGGTATATTCATTCTTGATTGACAAAAACAAGAGAAATCAATAAGATTAATGAAGACTTGAATCCACCTCTTAAGGAGGCACTAGCATGTCAGATTACCTCGTAATCGTGGAGTCGCCTTCTAAGGCGAAGACCATTGAGAAATATTTAGGGAAAAAATACAAAGTTGTCGCGTCTATGGGACATGTTCGCGATTTGCCAAAAAGTCAAATGGGGATAGAAGTAAAGAACAACTTCACCCCGAAGTATATTACCATTCGTGGTAAAGGTCCCGTCTTAAAAGATTTAAAATCAGCGGCCAAAAAAGCAAAGAAAGTCTATCTCGCGGCCGATCCAGACCGTGAAGGGGAAGCGATTGCTTGGCATTTAGCGAATACGTTAAATGTGGACGTTGAATCAGATTGTCGGGTTGTGTTTAATGAGATTACGAAAGATGCAATCAAAGAATCATTTAAACATCCTCGTGCAATTAATATGGATTTAGTGGATGCACAACAAGCAAGACGTATACTTGATCGTCTTGTTGGTTACAATATTAGTCCTTTATTATGGAAGAAAGTAAAAAAAGGATTAAGTGCAGGACGTGTACAATCTGTAGCAGTTCGTTTAATCATCGAGCGTGAAAGGGAAATCCAAAACTTTGAACCTGAAGAATTCTGGACAATTAAAACAGAATTTGTAAAAGGAAAAGACACATTTGAAGCAAGCTTTTACGGTGTAGATGGTGAAAAAGTTCAATTAACAAATGAAACGCAAGTGAATGAAATAATTGAACAGATGAAAGAGAATGCGTTTTCAGTTGAAAATGTAACGCGCAAAGAGCGAAAACGTAACCCTGCATTACCGTTTACAACATCTTCCTTGCAACAAGAAGCAGCCCGTAAGTTAAACATGCGAGCAAAGAAAACAATGATGCTTGCACAGCAATTGTATGAAGGGATAGATCTTGGAAAACAAGGAACTGTAGGTCTTATTACGTATATGAGAACTGATTCAACACGTATCTCAGAAACAGCTCAAACAGAGGCTCGTACTTACATCACTGAAGCGTATGGTACGGAATACATAGGAACAGAAAAGAAGAAAGAAACGAAAAAGTCAAATGCACAAGATGCGCATGAGGCAATTCGTCCTACTTCGGTAATGAGAAAGCCAGAGGAACTAAAAAGTTTCTTAGGTCGTGATCAACTTCGATTATATAAATTGATTTGGGAGCGATTTGTTGCAAGTCAAATGGCGTCTGCTATAATGGATACTGTGACAGCGAGACTCATTAATAACAATGTTCAGTTCCGTGCAAGTGGATCGGTTGTAAAGTTCCCAGGATTTATGAAAGTGTATGTAGAGTCAAAAGATGATGGTGCTGAAGAAAAGGATAAGATGTTGCCGCCTTTAGAAGTAGGGGAAACTGTATTTTCAAAGGATTTAGAACCAAAGCAACATTTTACACAACCTCCTCCGCGCTATACAGAGGCTCGCCTAGTAAGAACACTTGAAGAACTTGGAATTGGAAGACCGTCGACATATGTACCTACACTTGAAACGATTCAAAAGCGTGGGTATGTAGGCTTGGATAATAAACGCTTCGTTCCGACTGAACTTGGTGAAATAGTAATTGAACTTATTTTAGAGTTTTTCCCAGAAATTATTAACATTGAATTTACTGCCAATATGGAGCAAAGCCTTGATGAAGTAGAAGAAGGAAATGCGAATTGGGTAAAAATTGTTGATGATTTCTACGTAGGTTTTGAACCGCGTTTAGAAAAAGCGGAAAAAGAAATGCGTGAAGTGGAAATTAAAGATGAACCAGCTGGGGAAGATTGTGAATTATGTAATCACCCAATGGTCTTTAAAATGGGTAAATACGGGAAATTTATGGCTTGCTCGAATTTCCCAGATTGTCGTAATACAAAGCCGATTGTGAAAGAAATCGGTGTTACTTGTCCAAAGTGTGATAAGGGTCAAATTATTGAACGCCGTAGTAATAAAAAGAAACGTCTTTTCTATGGGTGCGGTACGTATCCAGAATGCGACTTTGTATCTTGGGATAAGCCAATTGGTCGTAAGTGTCCGAAGTGCGAAGGCATGCTTGTAGAGAAAAAGTTGAAAAAAGGCGTGCAAGTACAATGTATTTCGTGCGATTATGAAGAAGAACAACAAATGTGAGCGTAACTGCTCACATTTTTTTCGGGAAGAAAAGGAAAGGAAAGGTGATATAAATGACAACACAAGTAGTAAACGTCATTGGCGCAGGTCTTGCAGGAAGTGAAGCAGCTTACCAAATTGCAAAACGTGGTGTCCAAGTTAGATTATATGAAATGAGACCGGTAAGGCAAACGCCAGCTCATCACACAGATAAATTCGCTGAATTAGTATGTAGTAACTCACTTCGTGCAAACACTTTAACAAATGCAGTTGGAGTTATTAAAGAGGAAATGCGCTTAATGGATTCTGTAATTATTCGTGCGGCGGATGAGTGCTCTGTACCAGCTGGAGGCGCTTTAGCTGTAGACCGTCATGAGTTCGCAGCTAAAGTAACAGAATACGTAAAGAACCATCCAAATGTAACTGTAATGAATGAAGAAATTACAGATATTCCAGAGGGACCGACAATTATTGCTACAGGTCCATTAACATCTCCTGATCTTTCTGCAAAATTGAAAGAATTAACAGGAGAAGATTATTTCTACTTCTATGATGCTGCAGCCCCAATCGTAGAAAAAGACAGCATTGACATGAATAAAGTATATTTAAAATCGCGTTATGACAAAGGTGAAGCTGCATATTTAAATTGCCCAATGACAGAAGAAGAGTTTGATCGTTTTTATGAGGCTCTAATTGCTGCTGAGACAGTGCCTTTAAAAGAGTTTGAAAAAGAAATTTTCTTTGAAGGTTGTATGCCAGTAGAGGTTATGGCAAGTAGAGGGAGACAGACGTTAGTATTTGGACCTATGAAACCTGTTGGATTGGAAGATCCAAAAACAGGGAAAACGCCATATGCTGTTGTTCAGTTACGTCAAGATGATGCAGCGGGAACTTTATACAATATCGTAGGTTTCCAAACACATTTAAAGTGGGGACCGCAAAAAGAAGTGCTACAGTTAATTCCAGGATTGGAAAATGCAGAGATTGTACGTTATGGTGTAATGCATCGTAATACGTTTATTAATTCACCTAATTTGCTTCGTCCAACATATCAATATAAACAACGGGATGATTTATTCTTCGCTGGTCAAATGACTGGAGTAGAGGGATATGTTGAATCAGCAGCATCAGGATTATTAGCAGGAATTAATGCTGCGCGTCTTGTGCAAGGTGAAGAGCTAGTTGTATTACCGCCAGTAACTGCGATGGGTAGCATGGCAAATTACATTACGGCAACGAACGCTAAAAACTTCCAACCGATGAATGCGAACTTCGGTCTATTTGCACCGTTAGAGAAGAAGATTAAAAAGAAAGCAGAACGAAATGAAGCGTACGCAGCACGCGCTTTAGAAACGATTCGAAATTTTGTAAATATTTAGTTAAATTTCTTGCAAAGGCTACTAAGTTGTGATACGATTTAGTAGCCTTTATTGAGGTGAGTTGTGTGAATGTGAAGAAATTGTTACAATTATTCGTTGGATATTTACAAATTGAAAGAAATTATTCAAAATATACAATTGCAAGTTATCAAAATGATTTAGAACATTTTGTGCAATTTATGGAACGAGAAGGCATATCCTCTTTTTTAGACGTTACATACGCGGATGTTCGTTTGTACTTAACGACGTTGCACGATGAGAAGTTAGCCCGTAAATCTGTCGCAAGAAAAGTATCAAGCTTACGAAGTTTATATCGTTTTTTGATGCGTGAAGGTTATCGAAAGGATAATCCGTTTGCACTTGCGTCACTCCCCAAAAAAGAATTGTCAATCCCAAAGTTTTTATATGCTGAAGAGTTAGAGGAATTATTTGAAGTTTCTGACACGGAAACACCATTAGGTCAAAGGAATCAAGCTTTGTTAGAGTTGATGTATGCGACTGGGATCCGTGTGAGTGAATGTGTCAATTTACAACTTACCGATATTGACTTTGCGGTGGGAACAATTTTAGTAATGGGAAAAGGAAAAAAACAAAGGTATATTCCGTTCGGAAGCTATGCGCAAGATTCTTTAATTACTTATATAGAGAATGGGAGAAAACAGTTAGTTAATAAGACTGACGAAGACTCTCATATGGTATTTTTAAATGCGAAAGGTAAACCGCTAACAAGTCGTGGAGTTCGTTATGTTTTAAATGAACTCATTAAAAAGGCTTCGCTGACAATGCGGATAAGTCCCCATATGTTAAGGCATACATTTGCTACACATATGCTAGATGAAGGGGCGGATTTACGTACTGTACAGGAGTTATTAGGCCATGAAAATTTGTCGACGACACAAATTTATACGCATGTCTCTAAAGAAAGATTGCGTTCTGTTTACATGAAGCATCACCCGCGGGCATAAATTGCTTTAAAAGCTATAAAAACAAATAAAGGAGTTTTTTCTATGGGAAATTTCCACGCTACAACGATATTTGCAGTTCATCATAATGGAGAATGTGCAATGGCTGGAGATGGCCAAGTGACAATGGGAAATGCTGTTGTAATGAAACATACAGCTCGTAAAGTTCGTAAACTTTTCCAAGGTAAAGTTTTAGCTGGTTTCGCAGGATCAGTTGCTGACGCATTTACTCTTTTTGAAATGTTTGAAGGGAAATTAGAAGAGTATAATGGCAACTTGCAGCGTGCTGCTGTTGAAATGGCCAAACAATGGCGTGGCGATAAAATGTTACGTCAGCTAGAAGCAATGCTCATTGTCATGGATAAAACAACTATGCTCCTTGTTTCAGGTACAGGAGAAGTGATTGAACCGGATGATGGTATTTTAGCAATTGGATCTGGTGGGAATTATGCACTTTCTGCAGGTCGTGCTTTAAAGCAATATGCAAGTGAACACTTAACAGCGAAGCAAATTGCGAAAGCGAGTTTAGAGATTGCTGGCGATATTTGTGTTTATACGAATCACAACATAATTGTTGAAGAATTGTAGAATCGTAAGGGAGGCATTTTATATGCATTTACATTTTACTCCGCGCCAAATTGTGGAAAAATTAGATCAATACATCATCGGTCAAAAAGACGCAAAGAAAGCGGTTGCTGTAGCGTTGAGAAATCGATATCGTCGCAGTAAATTAGCTGAAAATTTACGTGACGAAATTGCACCTAAAAATATCTTAATGATTGGACCGACAGGTGTTGGGAAAACAGAGGTAGCACGACGAATGGCGAAACTCGTTGGAGCACCTTTTATTAAGGTTGAGGCTACAAAATTCACAGAAGTTGGATATGTGGGTAGAGATGTAGAGTCAATGGTACGTGACCTGGTGGAAACATCGGTTCGTATCGTAAAAGAAGAAATGGTAGTGAAAGTTCAAGATAAAGCCGAAGAGCAAGCGAATCAACGTCTTGTTGAAATTTTAGTACCGAGTCCAGAGAAACAATCTGGATTCAAAAATCCATTAGAGATGCTTTTTGGAGGTACTCAAAATTCGAATCAAACGTCTGATACACAAGAAGATGTTGAAATCGAAAAGAAGCGTCAAGATGTGGAGAGAAAGCTTGCTGCAGGGCTTCTTGAAGACGAAATTGTATCGATTGAAGTGACTGAACAACAGTCTTCCATGTTTGATATGTTACAAGGAACTGGCATGGAGCAAATGGGAATGAATTTCCAAGATGCGCTAGGAAGTTTTATGCCGAAAAAAACGAAAAAACGTAAACTTTCTGTAAAAGAAGCAAGAAAACTCTTGACAAATGAAGAGGCACAGCGCTTAATTGATATGGATGAAGTTACACAAGAGGCTGTTTATCGTGCTGAACAGCTCGGGATTATTTTTATCGATGAAATTGACAAAATTGCTGGTAAGCAGTCGAATAGCGTAGATGTATCACGTGAAGGTGTGCAACGTGACATTTTGCCGATTGTAGAAGGGTCGAATGTTGCGACAAAATACGGATCAGTAAAAACGGATTATATTTTATTCGTTGCAGCTGGAGCGTTCCATATGTCTAAACCGTCGGATTTAATTCCGGAATTGCAAGGGAGATTTCCGATTCGAGTAGAATTAACAAAATTATCGACAGACGATTTTGTTAAAATACTAATCGAGCCTGACAATGCGTTAATTAAACAATATATGGCATTATTAGCGACTGAAGGTATAGAAATTGAATTTTCAGACGAAGCTATTCGTAAGATTGCTGAGATTGCTTATCAAGTTAATCAGGATACAGATAATATTGGAGCAAGAAGACTTCATACGATTATGGAGAAGCTCCTTGAAGATTTATCGTTTGAAGCATCTGAAATTACGTTAGAGAAAATAACGATAACACCTCAATACGTTGAGGAGAAATTAGCAACAATTGCTAAAAATAAAGATGTGAGCCAGTTTATTTTGTAATAGTGTCATCAGGTGACTCGCCCTAGTTTCCAAGTGATGAAAAAATATGTGAGTAACATGTAGGAGGAACTTTTGAAATGGAATTATTAGCAAAAACGAGAAAATTAAATGCGTTATTACAGAGCGCAGCAGGGAAGCCTGTAAACTTTAGAGAAATGTCTGACACAATGTGTGAAGTAATCGAAGCAAACGTATTTGTAGTTAGCCGTCGTGGTAAATTACTAGGTTATGCAATTCACCAACAAATCGAAAACGAACGCATGAAGCAAATGCTTGCAGAACGTCAATTCCCAGAAGAATATACACAAAGCTTATTCAACATTACAGAAACATCTTCAAACTTAGATGTGAACAGTGCTTACACAGCATTCCCAGTAGAAAACAGAGAATTATTTGGTCAAGGTTTAACTACAATCGTACCAATCGTTGGTGGCGGTGAGCGTCTAGGTACATTAGTATTAGCTCGTCTTGGTCAAGAGTTCTTAGATGATGATTTAATCCTTGCTGAGTACAGCTCAACTGTTGTAGGTATGGAAATCTTACGTGAAAAAGCAGAAGAAATCGAAGAGGAAGCACGTAGTAAAGCTGTTGTTCAAATGGCGATCAGCTCATTATCTTACAGTGAGTTAGAAGCGATTGAGCACATCTTCGAAGAATTAAATGGAACAGAAGGTTTACTTGTTGCAAGTAAAATTGCTGATCGCGTAGGAATTACTCGTTCTGTAATCGTAAATGCACTACGTAAATTAGAAAGTGCTGGTGTTATTGAGTCTCGTTCTTTAGGTATGAAAGGAACATACATTAAAGTGCTAAACGACAAGTTTCTACAGGAACTTGCTAAATTAAAAACAAACTAATTTGTAAAAAACTCTCCTCAATCGAGGAGAGTTTTTTATGTGCAATGGATAGATGGTGCTTGTGAAAAGTGTCATAAGCGTGTTTTCTGAGAAAACTATTAATTGTATTTATTTTTTTGCTTAAAAGAAATGAAGGTTGGTAATACTAGAATTCGAGTATGCACAAAGAAAGTTTTACATTGTTCGCATTTTCGACTTGATTGTAATATTTCAGTATGATATAGTAAGCAGTGGTGTCAGTACAAAGTACACACGTTTACTGATTTAAGTGTTGGTGCTACGTTTGTAGTTTCGCTTAGAGATGAAGTAAACGGAGGATATCAAAAACCATTTAGGAGGAACTATATTATGTCAGTAATTTCTATGAAGCAATTGCTTGAAGCTGGTGTTCATTTCGGACATCAAACTCGTCGTTGGAACCCAAAAATGAAGCGTTACATTTTCACAGAGCGTAACGGTATCTACATCATCGACTTACAAAAAACTGTGAAAAAAGTTGAGGAAGCTTACAGAACGATGCGCGACATCGCTGCTGAAGGCGGAGACATCTTATTCGTAGGTACTAAAAAACAAGCACAAGAAGCTATTAAAGAAGAAGCAACTCGTGCTGGTATGTACTTCGTTAACCAACGTTGGTTAGGCGGAACTTTAACAAACTTCCAAACAATCCAAAAGCGTATCAAGCGTCTTAAAGACATCGAAAGAATGCAAGAAGATGGTACTTTCGAAGTACTTCCTAAGAAAGAAGTTGTTCAACTTAAAAAAGAGTTAGAGCGTCTTGAGAAATTCTTAGGCGGTATTAAAGATATGAAAGGTCTTCCAAGTGCATTATTCGTAGTAGACCCTCGTAAAGAGCGTATTGCAGTTGCTGAAGCACGCAAATTACACATTCCAATCATCGGTATCGTTGATACAAACTGTGATCCAGACGAAATCGATCACGTTATCCCAGCAAACGATGATGCAATTCGTGCTGTAAAACTTCTTACATCTAAAATGGCAGACGCGATCCTTGAAGCAAAACAAGGTGAAGAAACTGTTACTGCGTAACAAAGTTGGAAAGGTGATAAGGGGTTCGGCCTTTTATCACCTTTTTTAAGGTATAAACACCTTTATAAAAGGTATAAATACATATTTTAGGAGGATGAAAAGTATGGCAATCACTGCTCAAATGGTAAAAGAATTACGTGAAAAAACTGGCGCAGGTATGATGGACTGCAAAAAAGCTTTAACAGAAACTAACGGCGACATGGAGAAGGCAATTGACTTCTTACGTGAAAAAGGTATTGCGAAAGCTGCTAAAAAAGCTGACCGCATTGCTGCTGAAGGTTTAACTTTCATCGAAACAAACGGTAACGATGCTTTAATCTTAGAATTAAACTCTGAAACTGATTTCGTTGCGAAAAACGAAGGTTTCCAAACACTAATTAAAGAATTAGCTGCTCACTTATTAACTAACAAACCAGCTAACGTTGAAGAAGCTATGGCTCAAACAATGGAAAACGGTAAAAAAGTTGAAGAGCACATCAACGAAGCAATCGCTAAAATTGGTGAAAAACTTACACTTCGTCGTTTCGAAATCGTATCAAAAACTGATGCAGATGCATTCGGCGCTTACCTACACATGGGTGGACGCATTGGTGTATTAACAGTTCTTGAAGGTTCTACTGATGAAGCTGCTGCTAAAGATGTTGCAATGCACATCGCTGCAGTTAACCCTAAATACATCGACCGCGATGCTGTAACAGCTGAAGAAGTTGAGCATGAGCGTCAAGTATTAACACAACAAGCATTAAACGAAGGCAAGCCTGAGAAAATCGTTGCAAAAATGGTTGAAGGCCGTTTAGGCAAATTCTTCGAAGAGATTTGCTTACTTGACCAAGCATTCGTTAAAAACCCTGATATGAAAGTTCGTCAGTTCGTTGAGTCTAAAGGCGGAACATTAAAAGGATTCGTTCGCTACGCTGTTGGTGAAGGTATCGAAAAACGCGAAGACAACTTTGCTGAAGAAGTAATGAACCAAGTAAAAGGTAGCAACTAATACAGATTAGGGAACACATTGTGTTCCCTTTTTTAAAATAAAGATGTAAGCAATTGGAGGTTCATTATGAGTAAACCGAAATATAATCGTGTCGTTTTAAAGCTAAGTGGAGAAGCTTTAGCTGGAGAGCAAGGATTTGGAATTAACCCAACTGTTATTAAGTCAGTTGCGGAACAAGTAAAAGAAATTGCAGAACTTGATGTAGAGGTTGCTGTTGTTGTTGGTGGCGGTAACATTTGGCGTGGGAAAATTGGAAGTGAAATGGGCATGGATCGTGCAGGGGCAGATTACATGGGCATGTTAGCGACAGTTATGAATTCATTAGCTCTTCAAGATAGCTTGGAGAATATCGGAATTCAAACTCGTGTACAAACTTCAATTGAGATGCGTCAAGTTGCAGAACCTTACATTCGTCGTAAAGCAGTTCGTCACTTAGAGAAAAAACGTGTTGTTATCTTTGCAGCAGGTACAGGTAACCCATACTTCTCTACAGATACAACAGCAGCATTACGTGCGGCAGAAATTGAAGCAGATGTAATTTTAATGGCAAAAAACAATGTAGATGGTGTATATAATGCGGATCCATCTATTGATCCAACAGCTACGAAATATGAAACGCTTACTTACTTAGACGTATTAAAAGAAGGTTTAGGTGTAATGGATTCTACAGCTTCTTCTCTATGTATGGATAATGATATTCCATTAATTGTATTCTCAGTTATGGAAAAAGGTAATATTAAACGTGCCGTTTTAGGCGAAAATATCGGAACAGTGGTAAGGGGGAAATAAATATGGGACAACAAGTATTGAAGTCTTCAAATGAAAAAATGGAAAAAGCAGTTGCTGCTTATTCTCGTGAATTAGCAACAGTTCGTGCTGGCCGTGCAAACGCGTCTGTATTAGATAAGGTACAAGTTGATTACTATGGTGCACCAACACCAGTTGTGCAATTAGCGAACATTACAGTTCCAGAAGCGCGTTTACTAGTAATTCAACCTTATGATAAAACTTCTATCGGTGATATTGAAAAAGCAATTTTAAAAGCAGATTTAGGCTTAAATCCTTCTAATGATGGAACTGTAATTCGTATTGCATTCCCTGCATTAACAGAAGAACGTCGTCGTGATCTTGTAAAAGTTGTGAAAAAATATGCTGAAGAAGCTAAAGTTGCAGTTCGTAACGTACGTCGTGACGGAAATGATGATCTTAAGAAGCTTGAAAAAGCTGGCGAGATTACAGAAGATGATTTAAGAGGATATACTGAAGATATCCAAAAAGAAACAGATAAATATATTGCAAAAGTTGACGAAATCGCAAAAAACAAAGAAAAAGAAATCATGGAAGTGTAATAGCGATAACTTCGCAATTATGACCCTCTTCTTAAGGGGGTCTTTTTACACTTTTAGGCATACGTCTGCTTGCTGGAGGGTATGAATGATGTTTAAAAACTTTCCTTTTTTTAAAGGTAAAAAGGACACATCGTTTGATCATCTCGTTGAAGAAGTGAAAAAAGGATATATCCCAGAACATATTGCCATCATTATGGATGGGAATGGAAGATGGGCAAAGAGGAGAGCAATGCCTCGTATTGCGGGACATCATGAAGGTATGCAAGTTGTAAAGAAAATTACAAAATTTGCAAGTAAACTTAATGTGAAAGTGTTAACTCTTTATGCTTTTTCAACTGAGAACTGGAAAAGACCGAAAAAGGAAGTTGATTATTTAATGAAGCTTCCAGAAGAATTTCTAGGTACATTTTTACCAGAATTGATTGAAGAAAACGTACAAGTCCGAGTAATAGGGCAAAAAGATCGTCTTCCTACGCATACACGCAGAGCGATGGAGAAAGCCATGGAAGATACGAAAGAGAATACGGGATTAATTCTTAATTTCGCGTTAAACTATGGAAGTCGAGATGAAATCGTTTCTGCTGTGCAACATATGATGAAAGATAATGAGGAAGGAAAAATTCGTTCTGAAGAGGTAAGCGAAGAAATGCTTTCCTCCTACTTAATGACGAGTTCTTTACCTGATCCAGAGTTGTTAATCCGAACAAGCGGAGAGCTACGTATTAGTAATTTCATGTTATGGCAAATTGCATATTCGGAGTTTTGGTTTACAGACGTGTATTGGCCAGACTTCAAAGAAGAACATTTGCTAAATGCGATTACTGACTTTCAACATAGAGGGCGCAGATTCGGAGGCGTGTAGAAAGA
This sequence comes from Bacillus sp. FSL W8-0770, assembly GCF_038008705.1. Lineage (NCBI taxonomy): Bacteria > Bacillati > Bacillota > Bacilli > Caryophanales > Bacillaceae > Bacillus > Bacillus sp. FSL W8-0770. The sequence goes on along the minus strand of NZ_JBBOZR010000001.1, from coordinate 3,655,027 downwards.
GAGGGTTTGGTAGTGAAACAGAGAATTATTACTGGAGTGGTTGCTGCCGCGCTATTCATTCCCATCGTAATATACGGTGGCGTGCCTTTTACGGTTTTAGTGTATGCACTTGCTTCTATAGGTTTATATGAATTAATTCGTATGAATAAGCTTACGCTTATTTCCGTACCAACAGTTTTAGCTGCAGTATTATTGTGGATTCTTTTAATTCCAAGTAGTGCTTCAGAACTGTTTACATGGATTGGATTAGGTAAATTGGAAATCACATTTGTGATTGTTTTATTACTTTTATCATATACAGTCCTTTCTAAGAATACATTTACTTTTGATAATGCTTCATTTTTACTGATGGCAACGACATATGTGGCAATGGGATTCTTATATTTAAATGAAACGAGAATATTAGGAATTAAATATGTATTTTGCGCATTATTTGTTATATGGGCTACTGATTCAGGCGCATATTTCGTAGGAAAAGCATTGGGCAAGAGAAAATTGTGGCCAGAAATCAGTCCAAATAAAACGATTGAAGGTTCATTAGGGGGCATCGTTTGTGGAATTATTGTGGCACTTGTTTACAACGTGTTCTTCCCAGTCGAATCGAATATAGTAATTTTAATTGTGCTGACAATTATCATTTCTATTTTTGGACAAATTGGTGATTTAGTACAATCTGCTTTTAAACGTCATTATGGCGTAAAGGATTCAGGTACAATTTTACCTGGGCATGGTGGTATATTAGACCGAACAGATAGTTGGTTATTCGTTTTACCAATTCTCTACTTCTTATTACAATACAATTAATAAATGAACGAGGGGTTGGAGTCATGAAAAACATTAGTTTATTAGGTGCAAGCGGATCAATTGGTACACAAACTTTAGATGTATTACGCTCGCACCCAGACCAATTCCGTCTCGTTGCTTTTTCTGTAGGGAAAAATATTGACTACGCAGTAAAGGTAATTCAAGAATTTTCTCCGCAAATCGTCTCTGTGCAAAGAGAGGAAGATGTTTTAAAATTACAATCTGTTTCTGGTAATACAAAAATTGTATATGGTAGTGAAGGACTTTTAGAAGTAGCATTACATCCAGATGCGGAGATTGTAGTAAATGCTGTTGTAGGTAGCGTAGGGTTGTTACCAACACTTCGTGCAATTGAGGCGAAAAAAACAATTGGAATTGCAAATAAAGAAACGTTAGTAACTGCAGGACATCTTGTAATGGAAGCAGCACGAAAACATAATGTTTCGTTACTTCCAGTTGATAGTGAACATTCGGCTATTTTTCAATGCTTGAATGGTGAAAATGAAAAAAGAATTTCTCGTCTTATTATAACGGCTTCTGGTGGAAGTTTCCGCGATAAAACGAGGGATGAATTGCATCGTGTGACCGTAGAAGATGCGCTTCGACATCCAAACTGGTCAATGGGTTCGAAAATTACAATTGATTCTGCTACAATGATGAATAAGGGACTAGAAGTAATTGAAGCACATTGGCTTTTTGGTATCCCTTATGAGCAAATCGATGTTGTTTTACATAAAGAAAGTATTATCCATTCTATGGTTGAATTTGAAGATCGTAGTGTAATGGCGCAGCTTGGTTCACCTGATATGCGAGTACCAATTCAATACGCACTTACATATCCTGATAGATTGCCTCTTTCAGACACAAAACAGTTAAACTTATGGGAAATAGGGACGTTGCATTTTGAGAAAATGGACCAAGAACGATTCCGTTGTTTACGTTTTGCGTATGAAGCTGGAAAAGCAGGTGGAAGTATGCCAGCTGTAATGAACGCAGCGAATGAAGTAGCTGTTGAAGCCTTTTTACAAAAGAGAATTGATTTCTTAACAGTGGAAGACCTCATTGAAAAAGCAATGAACCATCACAATGTCATTGCACGACCGAGCTTAGAGGAAATTTTGGAAATTGATGCGGCCACAAGACGGTTTGTGATGGAACAAATTTAGCAAAGGTGGTTATGGAATTGAATACAGCGATTGCCTTTATATTAATTTTCGGTGCACTCGTATTTTTCCATGAGCTAGGGCATCTATATTTCGCAAAAAGAGCAGGTATTTTATGCCGCGAGTTTGCGATTGGTTTTGGTCCGAAAATATTCTCATTTGAAAAGAATGAAACGGTGTATACGATTCGATTACTGCCCCTTGGTGGCTATGTAAGAATGGCTGGCGAGGATGCGGACACAGTTGAGTTAAAGCCTGGGAAAAAGGTTGGCCTTGTATTAAATGAAAAAGACGAAGTTGTGAAATTAGTTTTTGATGGATATGAAAAGTATCCAAATGTTCGTGTTATTGAAGTCGAACAAGCTGATTTGGAGCATAATTTAACAATTTCGGGCTATGAAGAGTACGAGGAAGAGCTTCAAACATTCCGAGTGAATGAAAAGGCTCGTATTATTACTGCGGGGGAAGAAATTCAAATTGCCCCGTATAATAGACAATTTGGCTCGAAAAAACTAGGGCAACGCGCTTTAACAATCTTTGCGGGTCCTGCAATGAACTTCATTTTAGCATTTGTTATTTTTGTGATTCTTGGATTTGTACAAGGGGTCCCTATTGACAAACCAATGGTCGGAAAAGTGATGGATAACAGTGCAGCACAGCAAGCTGGATTGAAAGAGAATGATACAATTCAAGCTATTGATGGGAAAAACACAAGTACATGGAAAGATGTTGTTACTATTGTACGTGAAAACCCAAATAAAGAAATTACGTTACAAGTAAAGCGTGATAATGAACAGTTTAATGTGAAAGTAACGCCAACACTCGATAAAGAAGGAAAAGACGAAGTTGGTAGAATCGGTGTTTATTCTCCTGTAGAGAAAACAGTAATGGGTTCTATTAAATCAGGATTTGAACAAACGTACCAATGGACGAAACTAATTTTTGAATCTCTTGTTAAATTAGTAACTGGTCAATTTTCTATTAATGAGTTATCAGGTCCAGTAGGAATTTATAATCTAACAGATCAAGTTGTAGATTATGGGTTTACGCGTGTACTAAGTTTAGCTGCAGTTCTAAGCATTAATCTTGGTTTATTTAATTTATTACCAGTTCCTGCTTTAGATGGTGGCCGTTTATTCTTCTTCTTAATTGAAGCGTTACGAGGGAAACCAATTGATCGCCAAAAAGAAGGAATGGTTCACTTTATTGGTTTTGCATTATTAATGTTACTTATGTTAGTTGTAACTTGGAATGACATTCGTAAGTTTTTCTTGTAAAATAAAGTGAAACTTATAATGAAATAGAGCTCGTAGAATAAAATCCCTCACCTAACTCGAGGTGAGGGGTTTTACTGCGTGTAAGAGTAAATTGAAGAGGTGCAAATAAATGAAACAAAGTATGGTATTCAGTCCTACATTACGTGAAGTTCCAGCTGATGCTGAAATTAAGAGTCATCAGCTATTACTTCGTGCAGGTTTTATGCGTCAAAATGCTTCTGGTATTTATAGCTTTCTACCATTTGGATTAAAAGTATTACACAAAGTAGAACGTATCGTTCGAGAAGAAATGGAGCGCGCAGGAGCTGTAGAATTATTAATGCCAGCTATGCAAGCTGCAGAATTATGGCAAGAATCAGGTCGTTGGTATTCTTACGGATCTGAATTAATGCGTATGAAAGATCGTAACGCTCGTGAATTCGCATTAGGAGCGACACATGAGGAAGTAATTACGGATCTTGTGCGTGATGAAGTGAAATCATATAAAAAATTACCGTTAACATTATACCAAATTCAAACAAAATTCCGTGATGAGCAAAGACCTCGTTTCGGCTTATTACGTGGAAGAGAGTTTCTAATGAAAGATGCATACTCTTTCCATGCTACACAAGAGAGCTTAGATGAAGTATACGATCGCTTATATAAAGCATACTCTAACATTTTTGCTCGCTGTGGCTTGAATTTCCGTGCAGTTATTGCTGATTCTGGAGCAATGGGCGGAAAAGATACACATGAATTTATGGTATTATCTGATGTTGGTGAAGATACAATTGCATACTCTGACACATCTGATTATGCAGCAAATATCGAAATGGCTCCTGTTGTAGCTACGTATACGAAGAGTGACGTAGCAGAAAAAGCACTTGAAAAAGTAGCAACACCAGACCAAAAAGCAATTGAAGAAGTATCTGCATTCTTAAACATTGCAGCTGACAAGTGCATTAAGTCTATGGTGTTTAAAGTAGATGAGAAATTAGTAGTTGTACTTGTTCGTGGTGATCACGAAGTAAACGATGTGAAAGTGAAAAATGTATACGGCGCTTCAGTTGTTGAGCTTGCTTCTCATGAAGAAGTAAAAGCATTATTAAATTGTGAAGTTGGTTCATTAGGACCGATTAATGTAACAGGTGATATCGAAATTATTGCTGATCATGCTGTAGCATCAATTGTTAACGGATGTTCAGGAGCGAATGAAGAAGGATTCCATTATGTAAATGTAAATCCAGAACGTGACTTTAAAGTAAGTCAATATACAGATTTACGCTTCATTCAAGAAGGAGACCAATCTCCAGATGGAAACGGAACAATTCTTTTCGCACGCGGAATTGAAGTTGGTCATGTATTCAAATTAGGAACTCGTTATAGTGAAGCAATGAACGCAACATTCCTAGATGAAAACGGAAAAACACAACCACTTATTATGGGTTGTTACGGTATCGGTGTATCTCGTACAGTAGCAGCAATTGCAGAGCAATTTAACGATGAGAATGGCTTAGTTTGGCCAAAAGCGGTAGCACCGTTCCATGTGCATGTAATTCCAGTAAATATGAAATCTGATGCACAACGTGAAATGGGTGAAAATATCTACAACTCATTACAAGAACAAGGCTATGAAGTGTTATTAGACGATCGTGCAGAACGTGCAGGTGTTAAATTTGCAGATGCAGATTTATTCGGTCTTCCAGTTCGTGTTACAGTTGGTAAAAAAGCAGACGAAGGTATTGTAGAAGTGAAAGTACGTGCTACAGGTGAGTCTGAAGAAGTAAAAGTAGAAGAACTTCAAACATATATTGCAAATATTTTAAAATAAGAAGAGGTACCTCGTAATGGGGTACCTTCTCTTTCTTTGTAAACGTATTTTGTAAAAGAAGAGGTGAGAAATCTTTCTTTGTGGTACGTTTCAATTTATAATAGCAAATGGAAGGAGAGTGCTTATGTCTTTAACAAATGAACAACAAGAGCGATTTCAAATTTTGCTCCAGCAGTTGCAAATACCAGACGACCTTATAAATCAATATTTACAAGGCGGTGGTATTGAAAGGCTCGTTATTGATAAAGCGAATAAAAGTTGGCATTTTGATTTACAAGTGCCACGTATTTTGCCTACAGAATTATATGAATTGCTAGAAACAAAGCTTAAGCAATCATTTTCTCATATTGCAAGAACAACATTTGCATTAGAAACAGAGAATAAACAATTTACAGAAGAAGAAGTGAGGGCGTATTGGCCGCTTTGTACGGAACGAATTACATTTTCACCTATGTTCGCATACTTAAAGAAGCAGCTTCCACAGGTGAATGGAGTGAAGTTGCTAATAAATGTAAATAACGAGCTGGAGTCTACGGCTTTAAAGAAAAACGTTGCGAAACCAGTAGGGGATCAATACGAAGTTTTTGGATTCCCGCGTTTTCAGTTAGACACACATATACAGCAAAATACAGAAGAAATGCAAAAGTTTCGTGAACAAACGCAGCAAGAAGACCGTGAGCGTGTTATACAAGCTATGGAAGAAATGGCGAAGAAGCAAGCTGAAGAAAGCAGCGTTGTGTATGAAGGACCGATTACACTCGGGTATCTTATTAAGCCAGATGAAGAGATTACACCGATGCGAGAAATTCAAGATGAAGAAAGAAGAAAAACGGTTCAAGGATATGTCTTCCATGTAGAAACAAAAGAGCTTCGTAGTGGGCGTACGTTATTAACTTTAAAAATAACGGATTATACGGATTCTATTATGATCAAAATGTTCTCGCGTGACAAAGAAGATATTCCAATGCTGCAATCCTTGAAAAAAGGAATGTGGGTGAAAGCGCGTGGTTCTGTTCAAAACGATACATTCGTTCGAGATTTAGTAATGATTGCAAATGATATTAATGAAATAACAGGACCGTCTCGTAAAGATAAAGCACCAGAAGGCGAAAAACGAGTAGAGCTGCATCTCCATACTCCGATGAGTCAAATGGACGCTGTCACTCCAGTTTCTAAGCTTGTTGCTCAAGCTGGTAAATGGGGACATGAGGCTATTGCGGTTACAGATCATGCCGTGGCTCAGTCCTTCCCAGAGGCGTATTCTGCAGGGAAGAAGGCTGGTGTTAAAGTTATATATGGTGTAGAAGCAAATCTAGTTAATGATGGTGTACCGATAGCGTATAACGAAGCGCATCGTTTACTTGCAGAGGAAACGTATGTTGTTTTCGACGTTGAGACGACAGGTTTATCAGCTGTATACGATACAGTCATTGAGTTGGCTGCCGTAAAAGTAAAGGGTGGCGAAATTATTGATCGCTTTGAATCTTTCGCAAATCCACATCAACCATTATCAGCGACGATTATTGAATTGACAGGTATTACGGATGATATGTTAACTGATGCACCTGAAGTGGACGAAGTGTTTAAAAAGTTTGAGGAATGGATGGGCGACCATACACTTGTTGCCCATAACGCGAGCTTTGATATGGGCTTTATTAACGTAGGTTTTAAAAAGGCTGGACTAGAAAAAACGAATAATCCAGTTATTGATACGTTAGAACTAGCACGATTTTTATTCCCAGAAATGAAAAATCATCGATTAAATACGATGTGTAAAAAACTTGATATTGAATTAACACAACATCACCGTGCGATTTATGATACAGAAGCGACGGGATATTTACTTGTGAAAATGTTGAAAGACGTAATTGAAAAGGGATTTGAATATCACGATCAATTAAATGATAGCATGGGACAAGGGGATGCGTATAAGCGTGGCCGTCCAAGTCATATGACGTTACTTGCCACATCGGATGTTGGATTGAAAAATTTATATAAACTTGTTTCATATTCTCACCTTAATTACTTTTACCGTGTACCACGTGTGCCGAGGTCACTATTAAAAAAATATCGTGAAGGAATTTTAGTAGGAACGGCTTGTGATAAAGGTGAAGTGTTCGAGGCAATGATGCAAAAGGCACCTGAAGAGGTAGAAGAAATTGCCCAGTTCTATGATTACATTGAAGTAATGCCTCCAGAGGTGTTGCGTCATTTAGTAGAACGTGAGCTTGTTCGAGACGAAGGTCAATTAAAAACAATTATTTCTAACTTAGTAAAACTAGGTGAGACGTTAGATAAACCAGTTGTTGCTACAGGAAACGTGCATTATTTAGACCCTGAGGATGCGATGTATCGTAAAATTTTAGTCAGTTCGCAGGGCGGAGCCAATCCGTTAAATCGACATTCATTACCGCCAGTACATTTCCGTACAACTGATGAGATGTTAGAATGTTTTTCATTCTTAGGTGAAGACAAAGCGAAAGAAGTTGTTGTAACAAATACACAAAAGATTGCGTCATTAATTGGTGATGTGCATCCAGTAAAAGACGATCTATACACACCGAAAATTGAAGGTGCTGATGATGAAACGCGTGATATGAGTTATAAAATGGCGCGTAGCATTTATGGTGAAGAGCTACCGGAAATTGTAGAAGCACGTTTAGAAAAAGAATTAAAAAGTATTATTGGGCATGGATTCGCCGTAATTTATTTAATTTCACATAAGCTTGTGAAAAAATCGTTAGTAGACGGATATCTAGTAGGTTCGCGTGGATCGGTAGGGTCATCATTTGTTGCAACGATGATGGAAATTACAGAAGTAAACCCATTACCACCACACTATGTATGTCCGAAGTGTAAGCAATCAGAATTCTTTAATGATGGTTCTGTAGGTTCTGGTTTTGACTTACCAGATAAAGAATGTCCTGCTTGTAATATTCCATATGTAAAAGATGGACATGACATTCCTTTCGAAACGTTCCTTGGATTTAAAGGAGATAAGGTGCCCGATATCGATTTGAACTTCTCCGGGGAATACCAACCACGTGCCCATAACTATACGAAAGTACTGTTCGGTGAAGACTATGTATATCGTGCAGGAACGATTGGTACAGTTGCGGAAAAAACTGCTTACGGATATGTAAAAGGTTATGCAAATGATCATAACTTAACGATTCGAAATGCAGAGATTGATCGCTTAGTAGCAGGGTGTACCGGTGTAAAACGTACAACAGGACAGCATCCAGGCGGTATTATCGTTGTGCCAGATTACATGGATATCTTTGATTTCTCACCAATACAGTACCCAGCTGATTCAATTGGTGCTGAATGGAGAACAACGCATTTTGATTTCCACTCAATTCATGATAATTTATTAAAACTTGATATACTAGGACACGATGATCCGACCGTTATTCGTATGTTACAAGATTTAAGTGGTATTGATCCGAAAACAATCCCAACGGATGATCCAGAAGTAATGAAAATTTTCTCTGGTCCAGAATCGTTAGGGGTAACGGAAGAGCAAATTAACTGTAAAACAGGTACACTTGGTATACCAGAGTTTGGTACAAAATTCGTAAGACAGATGTTAGAAGAGACGAAACCGACGACATTCTCAGAGTTAGTCCAAATTTCTGGACTATCACATGGTACTGACGTATGGCTTGGTAATGCAAACGAGTTAATTTATAACGGTACATGTACGCTGAGCGAAGTTATCGGTTGTCGTGATGACATCATGGTATATTTAATCTATCAAGGTCTAGATCCATCATTAGCCTTCAAAATCATGGAGTCGGTTCGTAAAGGTAAAGGTGTACCGGAAGAATGGGAAGAAGACATGAAAAATAATAATGTACCAGGTTGGTATATTGATTCATGTAAGAAGATTAAATACATGTTCCCTAAAGCCCATGCGGCTGCTTACGTACTTATGGCTGTACGTATCGCATACTTTAAAGTACATTTTGCACTGTTATTCTATGCCGCATATTTTACAGTTCGTGCAGATGATTTTGATGTAGAGGCAATGGCGAAAGGTTCAGCATCTATACGTGCAAGAATTGATGAAATTGCTCAAAAGGGACTAGATGCTGCGCCGAAAGAGAAAAGTTTATTAACAGTACTAGAAATGACACTTGAAATGTGTGAGCGTGGATACTCATTCCAAAAGGTGGATTTATACCGCTCACATGCAACAGAATTTATTATTGATGGAGACACATTAATTCCTCCATTTAATGCGGTACCTGGTCTTGGTACAAACGCAGCTTTAAGTATTGTGGAAGCACGTAAAAATGGAGACTTCTTATCAAAAGAGGACTTGCAGCAGCGTAGTAAGGTTTCGAAAACAATTATTGAGTATTTAGATAGTCAAGGTTGTTTAGGAGATTTACCGGATCAAAACCAGTTATCACTGTTCTAGTAGGTAGGAAAAGTCTTTGCAAATCAACATTTCCTATGATATACTATTAACCGAGATAACCATGTCATGTATATTGTGTAAAGAAAAGAGTGGGGAAACCCACTCTTTCGTGTTACTATCTATGTTTTCTCTACGTAGATAGGTAAAAGATTTCTGTCGTATATACATATTTTGTTACAAGTTTTACTTCTTAAATTTGGTAATACTAAGACAGATAATCCCTGCTGAACAGCAGGGGCTTTTGTTAGCTAACGAGAAAGAATAAGATAGACCGTTTTTAAAGTGGCGGGGTCTTCTTCTTTTAAATGGTACATGACGGCAGGAAGGAGGCTGTTTATGGATAAGAAAGTCACAGAAGTTGTAGAAGCATTTGCGCAGCCGATCGTTGAAGAGTTAAATCTTGAACTTGTAGATGTAGAGTATGTGAAAGAAGGACAAGACTGGTTCTTACGCGTATTCATCGATTCTGAAAAGGGAGTCGACATTGAAGAATGCGGTGCGGTAAGTGAACGTTTAAGCGAAGCTTTAGATAAAGAGGATCCAATTCCTCATCTTTACTTTTTGGATGTATCATCTCCTGGAGCGGAACGCCCATTAAAGAAAGAAAAAGACTTCCAGCAAGCGGTAGGAAAACAAGTGGCAATTAAAACATATGAGCCGATTGATGGTGAAAAGATGTTTGAAGGAAAACTGCTTTCTTACGATGGTACAACAATAACATTATTATTAACAATTAAAACACGTAAAAAAGAAATCCAAATTTCGATGGATAAAGTCGCAAATGCGCGACTTGCTGTTACGTTTTAGTTAGAAGGGGGATCTTCATGAGCACTGAGTTATTAGATGCTTTGCTCGTATTAGAATCTGAAAAAGGCATTAGCAAAGACATTATTATTGATGCGATTGAAGCAGCTTTAATCTCTGCTTATAAGCGCAATTTTAATCAAGCACAAAACGTTCGTGTGAGCTTTAACCCAGAAGTGGGAACAATTCAAGTTTTAGCACGTAAAGACGTAGTAGACAATGTGTTTGATCCACGTCTTGAAATTTCTGTAGAGGAAGCAAGACAAATTAATCCAAACTACCAAGATGGTGACGTACTAGAAATTGAAGTAACACCAAAAGACTTTGGTCGTATTGCAGCACAAACTGCAAAACAAGTTGTCACACAACGAGTGCGTGAAGCAGAGCGCGGTGTTATTTACTCTGAGTTTAGTGACCGTGAAGAAGATATTATGGTAGGTATTGTACAACGTCAAGATGCTCGTTTCATCTATGTAAGCTTAGGAAAAGTAGAAGCTTTATTACCTGTAAGTGAGCAAATGCCTAATGAGCAATACAAACCACATGATCGTATTCGCGTATTCATTACGAAAGTAGAAAAAACGACAAAAGGACCACAAATTTACGTATCACGTACACATCCTGGTCTTTTAAAACGTTTATTCGAAATGGAAGTTCCTGAAATCTATGATGGAACTGTAGAAATTCGTTCTGTAGCACGTGAAGCTGGCGATCGCTCTAAGATCTCTGTATATGCAGAGAACACTGATGTTGATCCAGTTGGTTCTTGTGTAGGACCAAAAGGGCAACGTGTACAACGCATTGTAGACGAATTAAAAGGTGAAAAAATTGACATCGTCCGCTGGTCAAATGATCCAGTTGAATATGTTGCAAATGCATTAAGCCCATCACAAGTTGTTAAAGTACTTGTAGATGAAGAAGAAAAAGCGACAACAGTAGTTGTTCCAGACCACCAGTTATCATTAGCTATCGGTAAGCGTGGACAAAATGCACGTCTTGCAGCTAAATTAACAGGCTGGAAAATTGATATTAAGAGTGAGTCTGATGCGAAACAACTTGGTATTGTAACAGAAGAAGATAGCGTAATCGCATTTGGATTCGATTCAGTGGAAGACGAAATCGAATAGAGGTGATGAGTATGAGCAATCGAAAAGTTCCGTTACGAAAATGTGTTGCAACGCAAGAAATGAAATCAAAACGAGAGCTCGTTCGCATTGTTCGTTCCAAAGAGGGAGAAGTGTCCATTGATTTAACTGGGAAAAAATCAGGACGAGGTGCTTACTTGTCGAAGGACAAGGAGAGCATTCTTCAAGCTCAAAAGAAAAATGTTTTGGAACATCATCTAAAAGCGAAAATCGACGGTTCTTTATATGAAGAGCTTCTTGAGCTTGTTGAGAAGGAGTCGAAATAAGTGTCCGATTGGAAATCGTTTTTAGGACTAGCAAACCGGGCTCGGAAAATTATTTCGGGTGAAGAACTCGTTTTAAAAGAAGTACGAAGTGGCAAAGCAAAACTTGTATTGCTATCTGAAGATGCGTCAGTAAATACTACAAAACGCATCACAGATAAAACTACGTACTACAACGTACCAATGAGAAAGGTCGAAAATCGACAACAATTAGGGCATGCGATTGGGAGAGATGAGCGAGTCGTTGTAGCTGTGTTAGATGTAGGCTTTGCGAAAAAGCTGCGTAGCATGCTCGATACAAATTACCGGGGGTGAAGGTATGAGTAAAATTCGAGTGCATGAATATGCAAAAAAACATAATATCTCAAGTAAAGATCTTATGACAAAACTAAAAGAAATGAATATCGAGGTTTCGAATCATATGACAATGTTAGACGATGAAGTAGTAAATAAATTAGATAATGAATATCAAACTGAAAAACCTTCTGTTGCAGATGAGTTTGAAGTAGAAGAAAAAGTTGTTCGCAGTAAAAAGAACAGCAATAAGAAAAAGAAAAAAGGCAAAGGAAACGAAGACAAACGTCAAGAGAACTTTGCTGGTAGACAACAAACTCAAATTGTAGAAACACCAGATAAAATTACTTTCTCTGGAAGCCTTACAGTAGGAGATCTTGCTAAAAAATTAAGCAAAGAGCCATCTGAAATTATTAAGAAGCTCTTCATGCTTGGAATTATGGCAACAATTAACCAAGACTTGGATAAAGATACAATTGAGTTAATTGCTAACGACTACGGTATTGAAGTAGAAGAAGAAGTAATTGTAAGCGAGACTGAGTTTGAAACATTCATTGATGAGCAAGATGATGAAGAGAACTTAAAAGAACGTCCAGCTGTAGTTACAATCATGGGACACGTTGACCATGGTAAAACAACATTACTGGATTCTATTCGTAACTCAAAAGTAACTGCAGGCGAAGCGGGTGGAATTACTCAGCATATCGGTGCATATCAAGTTGAAGTAAACGATAAGAAGATTACATTCTTAGATACACCTGGTCACGCAGCATTTACAACGATGCGTGCTCGTGGGGCACAAGTAACGGATATTACAATCCTTGTTGTTGCAGCGGATGACGGTGTTATGCCACAAACGGTTGAAGCAATTAACCATGCGAAGGCAGCAGGAGTACCAATTATTGTTGCTGTGAATAAAATGGATAAACCAGCTGCAAACCCTGATCGCGTAATGCAAGAACTAACTGAATATGAATTAGTTCCAGAAGCTTGGGGCGGAGATACTATTTTCGTACCAATTTCTGCAATTCAAGGCGAAGGCATTGACAACTTACTAGAAATGATCCTTCTTGTAAGTGAAGTAGAAGAATATAAAGCAAATCCAAACCGCTATGCAACTGGTACAGTAATCGAAGCACAGCTTGATAAAGGTAAAGGAACTATCGCGACATTACTTGTTCAAAATGGTACGCTTCGAGTTGGAGATCCAATCGTTGTTGGAACTTCATTCGGACGTGTTCGTGCAATGGTAAGTGATATTGGTCGTCGTGTAAAAGTTGCTGGTCCATCAACTCCTGTTGAAATTACTGGTTTAAACGAAGTACCACAGGCTGGAGATCGTTTCATGGCATTTGCTGATGAGAAGAAAGCTCGTCAAATTGGTGAATCACGTGCACAAGAAGCGTTAGTTGCACAACGTGGTGAGAAATCTAAATTAAGCCTTGAAGATTTATTCCAACAAATCCAAGAGGGCGATGTAAAAGAAATTAACTTAATCGTAAAAGCAGACGTACAAGGTTCTGTTGAAGCGATGGCAGCATCACTTCGTAAAATTGATGTTGAAGGCGTAAAAGTTAAAATCATTCACACTGGTGTAGGTGCGATTACAGAATCTGATATCATTTTAGCTTCTGCATCTAATGCAATTGTAATTGGATTTAACGTACGTCCAGATGTGAACGCGAAGCGTACAGCTGAATTAGAGAACGTTGATATTCGTTTACACCGTATTATTTATAAAGTAATCGAAGAGATTGAAGCAGCTATGCAAGGTATGCTTGATCCAGAATTCGAAGAAAAAGTAATCGGTCAAGCAGAAGTTCGTCAAACGTTTAAAGTAACAAAAGTTGGAACAATCGCAGGTTGTTACGTAACAGACGGTAAAATTACGCGTGATAGTGGCGTACGTATTATCCGTGACGGCGTAGTAATTTTCGAAGGACAACTTGATACGTTAAAACGTTTCAAAGACGACGTAAAAGAAGTTGCACAAAACTATGAGTGTGGTATTACAATTGAGAGATATAATGATCTTAAAGAAGGGGACATCATTGAAGCGTACATTATGGAAGAAGTGAAGCGATGATTATCGCTTCACTCTCATTCGAGTGTATGATTTACGATGTGCATTCTTTAAAAGAGAAACGTGCAATTTTACAACGTGTGTTAACTCGTGTAAAACAGCGCTATAATGTAGCTGTTTCTGAAGTTGGGCACCAAGATGTATGGCAACGTACAGAAATTGCAATTGTTTCCGTATCCTCAAATCGTGTTATCTGTGAGAAAGAAATGAATCGTGTACTTGAGTACATCGATTCATTTCCTGAAATTGAACGTACAATAACACATTTGGAATGGTATTGAATGAGGTGAAGAGTTATGAAATTACGTGCGAACCGTGTGGGCGAGCAAATGAAAAAAGAATTAGGCGACATTATCAGTCGTAAAATTAAAGACCCACGTATTGGATTTGTTACAGTAACTGATGTACAAGTGAGTGGTGATTTACAAATTGCTAAAGTATATATTTCTGTTTTAGGTGATGAAGAACAGAAAGAAAATACTTTAAAAGGTTTAGCGAAGGCAAAAGGCTTTATTCGTTCAGAAATTGGCCAACGTATTCGTCTTCGTAAAACACCAGAAATTACCTTTGAGTTTGATGAGTCTATCGGATATGGTCATCGAATTGATACACTTTTACATGAAATTAATAAAGACGGTAAACGTGAAGAATAATGGATAGACATTTGTCTATCCATTTTTTCAATGCAAAATAAGTTTTGGATATTTACTACGAGAGAATTATGATGAGGTGAACATATATGGAAGGTGTAGTATTATTACATAAGCCAAAAGGCATGACATCACATGATTGTGTATTTAAATTAAGAAAGATATTGCGAGAAAAGAGAATTGGTCATACGGGAACATTAGACCCTGATGTAACAGGAGTATTACCAATTTGCGTTGGAAGAGCAACGAAAATTGCACAATTTTTAACAAGTGAAACGAAAACATATGAAGGTGAAGTAACATTAGGGTTTTCAACGACAACTGAAGATGCTTCTGGTGAGGTTGTTGAAACGAAAAATGTAGATCGTACTATTACTCGTAAGGAAGTAGAGAAAGTCCTTGCGGAATTAACAGGCACGATTGAACAAATGCCACCAATGTTCTCGGCTGTAAAAGTAAACGGGAAAAAATTATACGAATATGCAAGAGCAGGGCAAGAGGTGGAACGTCCAGTTCGTACAATTACAATTCATGAATTCATATTACTTGATGATCGTGAAGTTTTTGAAGGAGAAAATATTTCATTCCGTTTCCGTGTAACGTGTAGTAAAGGAACATATGTAAGAACGTTAGCTGTAATGATCGGGGAAAAACTTGGTTTCCCATCACATATGTCGCACCTTATAAGAACGGCATCTGGTGAATTTTTATTAGAAGATTGCATATCATTTGAAGAAATTGAAGAAAACGTGCAAAATGGAACAGTAGAGTCTATCTTCATTTCAATTGATGAAGCATTAAGTAAGTTTCCAAAAATGGTTGTAGATGAAAAGCAAGCAGAGAAAATAAAGAATGGTATGTTCTTAAAAAATGAATTAGAAATAACAGCACCATTTATTACAGTGTTTGATAAAAATGATCGTTGCTTAGCAATTTATGAACATCATCCGAAACATCCTGGTATGTTAAAGCCGATGAAAGTACTTGTGAATAATCAAGAACTAAAGCTATAATGAATTATTGGAAGGATTATTACAGAAAAAGGTGAATTCAAGCGTGAAACTTATTCATTTAACTCATCCACATGAACAAAATAAATTAGAATTACCACCTACTGTAATGGCATTAGGATTTTTTGATGGCATTCATTTAGGACATCAATGTGTAATTCGAACTGCGAAAAAAATAGCGGACGACCGAGGATATAAAAGTGCAGTTATGACATTTCATCCTCATCCATCTGTTGTTTTAGGAAAAAAGGATGCGCATGTGGAGTATATTACACCGATGCGCGATAAAGAAAAAATAGTCGAAAGCTTAGGAATCGATATATTATATGTAATTAAATTTGATGAATCATTTGCAGGGTTATTACCGCAACAATTTGTAGATGATTATATTATTGGTTTAAATGTAAAGCATGTAGTAGCAGGGTTTGATTATTCATATGGACGTTTAGGAAAAGGAAAGATGGAGACTTTACCATTTCATGCAAGAGGGGAGTTTACACAGACTGTGATTGAAAAAGTTGAATTTCAAGAAGAGAAAGTAAGTTCTACAGCATTACGAAAGTTAATTCGAAATGGCGAAATGGAGCAAATTCCATCTATTTTAGGTAGAGCCTATACTGTAGCGGGAACAGTTATACATGGCGACAAACGTGGACGTCAAATTGGTTTTCCAACAGCTAATGTAGGTTTAAGTGATGAGTATTTATTGCCACCTGTAGGTGTTTATGCAGTGAGATTAAAAGTTCACGATGAATGGTACGATGGTGTATGTAATATTGGATATAAACCAACTTTTAAAGAAGATGAGCGTCAATTATCAATTGAAGTGCATTTATTTGAATTTAACAAAGATATATACGATCAAAATGTTACAGTAGAGTGGCATATGCGTATAAGAGCAGAAAAGAAATTCAACGGTATTGATGAGTTAGTTGAACAAATCGCAAAAGATAAGAAAACAGCCCAAGAATATTTTGTGAGCGAAAAGAATATACTTGCTTTTTCAAATGAAAAGTAGTATTCTATGTTATGTACTTTATGACAACCATTGCTTGGCATTGCGACTCACCGACGCTTGCTAGGTAATTGGGGGTTTAATTAATAGGAGGTGAAATAGGATGGCTTTAACACAAGAGCGTAAAAATGAAATCATTGCACAATTTAGAACTCATGAGACTGATACTGGTTCTCCAGAGGTTCAAATTGCTGTCCTAACGGAGCAAATTAACACTCTAAACGAGCACTTACGTACTCACAAGAAAGATCATCATTCACGTCGTGGTCTATTAAAGATGGTTGGTAAACGTCGTAACTTACTAACTTACCTTCGTAATAGCGATATCACACGTTACCGTGAATTAATCACAAAGCTTGGCTTACGTCGATAGTCAAAGAAGCGGGAATATTCCCGCTTTTTTGTTAGGTAAAAATATATCTTCTACGCTTTATAGCTTACTTAATTTTAGGCAATACTAGAGGTAGAATATTGTGATATACTATCCATTTACATAGAAGAATTGAATACTTTAAATTGAGAGGGGTACTTAAATGAGTCAAGAAAAGCAAGTCTTCTCGATAGATTTAGCTGGTCGCCAGCTAACAGTTGAAACTGGTCAGCTTGCAAAACAAGCGAACGGAGCAGTATTAGTAAGATATGGCGATACAGCGGTTCTATCTACAGCAACTGCATCAAAAGAAGCAAAAAATGTAGATTTCTTCCCACTTACAGTAAACTATGAAGAGCGTTTATATGCAGTCGGAAAAATTCCTGGCGGTTTCATTAAACGTGAAGGTCGTCCAAGTGAAAAAGCAATTTTGGCAAGTCGTTTAATCGATCGTCCAATCCGTCCACTTTTCGCAGATGGTTTCCGTAACGAAGTACAAGTTGTCAGCATCGTAATGAGTGTTGATCAAGATTGTTCTTCTGAAATGGCAGCTATGCTTGGTTCTTCATTAGCGTTATCGATTTCAGATATTCCATTTGAAGGTCCAATCGCGGGTGCAACAGTTGGTCGTATTAACGGCGAATTCGTTATCAACCCAACAGTAGAACAGCAAGAACAAAGTGATATTCACCTTGTTGTAGCTGGTACGAAAGATGCAATTAACATGGTTGAAGCAGGAGCAGATCAAGTGCCTGAGGAAACAATGTTAGAAGCAATTATGTTTGGTCATGACGAAATTAAACGTCTAATTGCATTCCAAGAAGAGATTGTACAAGCTGTAGGTAAAGAGAAAACAGAAGTGAAACTTTATGAAGTTGACGCTGATCTTAACCAAGCTGTACGTGAAATGGCTGAAGAAGATATGCATTCAGCAATTCAAGTACATGAGAAGCATGCACGTGAAGATGCAATTAACGAAGTGAAAAAGCGTGTTATTGAGCATTACGAAGCGCAGGAAGCTGACGCTGATACATTAGGACAAGTAAATGAGATTTTATATAAAATTGTAAAAGAAGAAGTACGTCGTCTTATTACAGTTGAAAAAATCCGCCCAGATGGCCGTAAAGGTGACGAAATCCGTCCATTAGCATCAGAGGTTGGCATTTTATCTCGTACACACGGTTCTGGTTTGTTCACTCGTGGACAAACACAAGCATTAAGTATTTGTACATTAGGTGCATTAGGCGATGTGCAAATTTTAGATGGTCTTGGTGTAGAAGAATCAAAACGCTTTATGCACCATTACAATTTCCCATCATTTAGTGTTGGTGAAACTAGACCAATGCGTGGACCAGGTCGTCGTGAAATCGGTCACGGTGCACTAGGAGAACGCGCACTTGAGCCTGTAATTCCATCTGAAAAAGATTTCCCATACACAGTACGTCTTGTATCTGAAGTTTTAGAATCAAATGGTTCTACTTCACAAGCAAGTATTTGTGGTAGTACTTTAGCAATGATGGATGCTGGTGTTCCACTTAAAGCTCCAGTTGCAGGTATTGCAATGGGTCTAGTTAAAACTGGTGAGCATTACACAATTTTATCTGATATTCAAGGTATGGAAGATCATTTAGGTGATATGGACTTTAAAGTAGCAGGTACAGCACAAGGTGTAACTGCACTACAAATGGACATTAAAATCGATGGTCTATCTCGTGAGATTTTAGAAGAGGCATTACAACAAGCGAAAGTTGGTCGTGTGCACATTCTAAATCATATGTTATCTGTTATTCCAGAGCCACGCACTGAATTATCAGCGTACGCTCCAAAGATTATTACAATGACAATTAATCCAGATAAAATCCGTGACGTTATCGGACCGAGCGGTAAACAAATCAATAAAATTATTGAAGAAACTGGCGTTAAAATTGACATCGAGCAAGATGGCACAGTATTCATTTCTTCAATAAACCAAGAAATGAACGACAAAGCTAAGAAAATTATCGAAGATATCGTTCGCGAAGTACAAGTAGGTGAAATCTACGAAGGAAAAGTGAAACGTGTTGAGAAATTCGGTGCTTTCGTTGAATTATTCAGCGGTAAAGATGGATTAGTTCACATTTCTGAACTTGCACTTGAGCGTGTAGGTAAAGTAGAAGACGTTGTAAAAATCGGTGACGTAATTACGGTTAAAGTTATCGAGATTGACAAGCAAGGTCGTGTTAATCTATCTAGAAAAGTATTGCTAAAAGAAGAGCAAGAAAAAGAAGCTGCTAAAGAAGAAAACAAACAAGAGCAGCAATAAGCGAAAGCCAGTTTAACTGGCTTTTTTTGTTATGTAAAAATATGATTTATATATATTTTTATGTCAGTATAGGTATAGTTTTCATTATAACGCTCAAATTAACAAAGATAAGAAGAAAAATGTTTTTTTATATAGTTAATTTGGGAGGGTTTATATGAAAGTTCGTATATTGGCATACATATGTATATTTTCTTTATATGTCAGTTTAGGCTCTTATTCTGTTTTTGCACAGGATAACTTATATGAAGAAATTCAAAAGCATGCAAAACAATATGAGATTGCACCTCAAAATGCGATGATTGATAAGATATGGAAAGCAACACCAGGATATAATGGAAGACAAGTTGATATGGAAGCATCCTATAACAATATGAAGAAGCTAAAGGAATTTGATCAAAAACACCTTGAATTTAAGGAAGTATCACCGAGTGTCCACTTAGAAGATTTATCACCTGCTCCAATTTATAGGGGGCATCCGAATAAAAAGATGGTGGGATTAACAATAAATGTGGCATGGGGAAACGAGTATTTGCCTCGTATATTAGAAATATTGAAAAAGCATGATGTGAAGGCGACTTTCTTTTTAGAAGGACGTTGGGTGAAAGAAAATTTACGATTTGCAAAAATGATTGTCGATGCAAATCAAGAAGTCGGAAATCATTCTTATACGCACCCTAATATGAAAACGCTATCGTCTGATGAAATACGAGAGCAGTTACAAAAAACAAATCGAATGATTGAAGCTGCTACGAATCAAAAGGTGAGATGGTTTGCCCCGCCGAGTGGAAGTTTTCGGGATGAAGTCGTGAAAATCGCTGATGATTTCCAAATGGGAACGATTATGTGGACTGTCGATACAATCGATTGGAAGCGACCTGAGCCAGATGTACTATTGCAGAGAGTAATGAGAAAAATACACCCAGGTGCTATCGTATTAATGCATCCTACTTCGTCAACGGCAGAAGCATTAGATACAATGATTAAAAAATTGAAGGAACAAGGATATAAAGTAGGGAATATAACAGAATTACTGGATGAAAAACGTGTGGATTAAATACATTTGCATGACATTCATCCTTAAACTTGTTATCATTAAATAATAGCACTTATTTAGAGAAACTGGCAGTAGGAGGAAAGTTTTTGATTAAAAAATATACTTGTAAAAATGGTGTAAGAATAGTTATGGAGAATATACCAACTGTAAGATCGGTTGCGATTGGTATTTGGATCCATGCGGGATCAAGAAATGAAAATGAAAAAAATAACGGGATTTCTCACTTTTTAGAGCATATGTTCTTTAAAGGGACAGAAACACGTAGTGCACGCGAAATTGCAGAATCATTTGATAGTATTGGTGGGCAAGTGAATGCTTTTACTTCAAAAGAGTACACTTGTTACTATGCAAAAGTGCTAGATGAACATGCTAAATATGCTTTAGATGTATTAGCTGACATGTTCTTTAATTCAACATTTGATGAAGAAGAATTGAAAAAAGAGAAGAATGTCGTATGTGAAGAAATTAAAATGTACGAAGATGCTCCAGACGATATTGTGCATGATATGTTAACGAAAGCAACATATGAAACGCATCCGCTTGGATATCCTATTTTAGGAACAGAAGAAACACTTGATACGTTTACAGGTGATACGCTACGCCAATATATTAAGGATCATTATACACCTGAAAATGTAGTTGTTTCAGTTGCAGGAAATATTGATGAAGCCTTCTTACAAACGGTAGAGCAATATTTCGGTAGTTATGAAGGAACAACAAACCGTGAACAAGTACATAGTCCAATATTCCATTTTAACAAAGTAGCACGTAAAAAGGAAACAGAACAAGCTCATTTATGTTTAGGATATAAAGGCTTACAAATGGGACACGAAGACATTTATAACTTAATTGTATTAAATAACGTTTTAGGCGGTAGTATGAGTAGCCGTTTATTCCAAGAAGTACGTGAGCAACGTGGGTTAGCTTACTCAGTATTTTCTTACCATTCTTCTTATGAAGATACAGGTATGTTAACACTGTATGGTGGAACAGGTAGTCAACAATTAGATACACTGTATGAAACAATGCAAGAAACATTAGAAACATTGAAAAATACAGGTATTACAGAAAAAGAGCTTATTAATAGTAAAGAGCAATTAAAAGGAAACTTAATGTTAAGTTTAGAAAGTACGAATAGTCGTATGAGCCGTAATGGTAAAAATGAATTGCTACTTCGTAAGCATCGTTCACTTGATGAGATTATCGAAAGTGTAAACACTGTAACAAAAGAAAATGTAGATGGGTTAATTCGTAACATGTTTACAGATGAATTCTCTGCAGCATTAATTAGTCCAGATGGAAAACTTCCAAAAGGAATAAAACTATAATCAACTTTTACGATGTATCTGAAAATAACCTTCTCTCTTTTTAAATGAGAGAAGGTTATTTTTTTTATACATATAGAATAGGTACTAATTATAGACAATGCAAATGAAAAATTTAGTAGGGGAGTGGAGTGAGTATGCGATTAAGTGAATTAAGCGGTAAAGAGGTTGTAGATATAGAAAAAGCGGAAAAAATGGGAGCCTTAGGTTATATGGATTTAGAGATTAATGAGAAAGACGGACAAATACAAACACTTATAATACCTGTAGGGAAGTGGGGAGGTTTTAAAAAGGAACCACAAGAAGTAAGAGTGGCATGGAGTCAAATAAAGAAAGTCGGACACGATATGCTTCTTTGTGATAGTATAGATCGTTCAAATTCGGAGTGAAGGATGGCCATTTTGGTCATCTTTTTTTGTATCTACATAGAAACCTGATAAATCATATGTGCATTTGGATTTTCAATCACCATAAACTCGTACATTACATATGATGTGGAGGAAAAAGAAAAAGTAGGCACTTTTCTTATAAATGACAGAAAAAGAAGGTGAATTAGGGAATGTTGACTGAGATGCATATTGCTGTCATAGGAGGAGATGCAAGGCAGCTAGAAGTAATTCGTAAGCTAGTTGAATTGGATGCGAAACTTTCTTTGATAGGTTTTGATCAGTTAGATCATGGTTTCACAGGGGCAGCAAAAGAAAGTATACAAAATTTAGATTTCACTTCTGTAGACGCAATTATTTTGCCGGTTGCCGGTACAAATGCCAAAGGAGAAGTAGATACTATTTTTTCAAATGAAAAAGTTTCAATAACGAAAGAACAAATTGAAAATACACCAGAACACTTTACTATATATTCAGGTATTGGTACACCTTACTTGGAAAATCTCGTATCTACTACGAACCGAAAACTTGTTAAATTATTTGATCGTGATGATGTAGCAATATACAATTCTATTCCAACGGTAGAAGGTACATTAATGATGGTAATTCAACATACCGACTATACAATTCATGGGTCCAATGTAATGGTTCTAGGATTTGGTAGAACAGGAATGAGTGTTGCGAGAGCATTTCAATCATTAGGAGCCCATGTCAAAGTTGGAGCAAGACGATCTGAACATATTGCACGTATTACAGAAATGATGTTTTCTCCTTTTCATATGCAAGACATAGAGAAAGAAGTAGGAAATATCGATATTGTAATTAATACGATTCCGCACCTCGTTGTAACAGCGAATGTTATTGCAAAAATGCCAGCTCATACGTTAGTGATTGATTTAGCTTCTAAACCAGGCGGTACTGACTTTAGATATGCGGAAAAAAGAGGAGTCAAAGCATTGCTAGCACCTGGATTACCAGGTATTGTTGCCCCAAAAACGGCTGGGCAAATTTTAGCAAATGTTCTTTCTCAGTTATTAGCAGCAGATGCAATTGCAAAGGAGGAGGAAAAGAAATGAGTTTGAAGGGGAAACGAATTGGTTTCGGATTTACAGGTTCACATTGTACGTATGAGGAAGTTATGCCGCACTTAGAAAAATTAATTGCTGAAGGAGCAGAAGTACGTCCTGTTGTTTCATACACTGTTCAATCAACAAATACTAGATTTGGAGAAGGAGCAGAGTGGATTAAGAAGATTGAAGAAATAACAGGTTTTAAAGCAATTAATTCAATTGTTGGAGCAGAGCCACTTGGACCTAAAATTCCATTAGACTGCATGGTAATCGCTCCTTTAACAGGAAATTCTATGAGTAAATTTGCAAATGCAATGACAGACTCTCCAGTACTAATGGCAGCAAAAGCGACGCTAAGAAATGGCAAGCCTGTCGTATTGGCAGTTTCGACGAATGATGCTTTAGGGTTAAATGGGGTAAATCTCATGCGCCTAATGGCAACAAAAAACATCTACTTCGTCCCATTCGGTCAAGATGCGCCAGAGAAAAAACCGAACTCAATGGTAGCTCGTATGGAGTTACTGGAAGATACAGTATTAGAAGCGCTGCAAGGAAAGCAATTGCAACCGGTGGTCGTAGAAAAATTCAGATATATGAATTAAAAAACGAAAAAAAACGGACAATTTTTGATGAAACCATCATTCTTACTGTAGAATATGATAAAATTAACGTTATTAAGATCAGAAGGGGTATTGTATACTCCTTCTGATTCTAAGTTATAGAAGGATTGGTATCTAGAAAGGGGCATAGTGATGGAAAAGCAAAAAACTTTTCATGTCGCTGTAGTTGGAGCAACCGGCGCAGTTGGTGAACAAATGTTAAATACTTTAGAGAAACGAGAATTTCCAATCGGGAAATTAACGTTACTTTCATCTAAACGATCTGCAGGTAAGAAACTTGTATTTAAAGGCGAAGAATTTACAGTTCAAGAGGCAACTCCTGAAAGCTTTGAAGGAGTAGATATCGCACTATTTAGTGCTGGTGGATCTGTATCGAAACAATTAGCGCCAGAAGCAGCAAAACGCGGTGCGATTGTTGTTGATAATACAAGTGCATTCCGTATGACAGAAAACGTGCCACTTGTTGTACCTGAAGTAAATGAAAACGACTTAAAAGAACATAATGGTATTATTGCAAATCCAAACTGTTCTACAATTCAAATGGTAGTAGCTCTTGAGCCAGTTCGTCAGCAATATGGTTTAAAACGAGTAATCGTTTCCACATATCAAGCTGTATCAGGTGCTGGTGCGGCAGCTATTGAAGAACTGCATGAACAATCACAAGCAATCTTAAATGGCGAAGAAGTTAAGGCAAATGTTCTTCCTGTATCAGGTGATAAGAAGCATTTCCCAATTGCTTTTAATGCGATTCCACAGATTGATAAATTCCAAGATAATGGATTTACGTTTGAAGAAATGAAAATGATTAACGAAACGAAAAAAATTATGCATATGCCTGAATTAGAAGTAGCGGCAACATGTGTACGTTTACCAGTTGTATCAGGACACTCTGAGTCTGTTTACATCGAAGTAGAAAAAGAAGGCGTAACAGTAGCAGAATTAAAGAGCTTACTTGCAAATGCGGAAGGTATTGTTCTGCAAGATAATCCAGAAGAGCAGTTATATCCAATGCCAGCTACTGCAGTAGGTAAAAACGAAGTATTCGTTGGAAGAATCCGTAAAGATTTAAATAACGATAAAGGATTCCATCTTTGGGTCGTATCTGATAACTTATTAAAAGGCGCTGCATGGAATTCTGTTCAAATTGCAGAGCGCTTAGTAAAATTACAATTAGTGTAAACGGCTAAGAGAAGGTGCAAAATATGAAAATAATTGTTCAAAAATTTGGTGGCACATCAGTACGTGATGATAATGGACGTAAGCATGCGCTTCATCATATAAAAAAATCATTAGCTGCTGGTTATAAAGTAGTTACTGTCGTATCTGCTATGGGCCGTAAAGGTGAACCATATGCAACGGATACGTTATTAAGTCTTGTAAATCAAGAGGAATCTACTATTTCTAAACGTGAGCAAGATTTATTATTATCATGCGGAGAGTTAATCTCTGCAATTGTTTTCTCTAATATGTTGAATGAGAACGGTATAAAAGCAGCAGCATTAAATGGTGCACAAGCTGGTTTTGTAACGAATGATGACTTTACGAATGCAAAGATTATTGAAATGAATTGCGATCGTATACATGAAGAGTTAGAAAATGTAGATGTAATCGTCGTTACAGGATTTCAAGGGCAAACGAAAAAAGGTGATACGACAACACTTGGACGCGGAGGTAGTGATACTTCAGCTTCAGCATTAGGTGTTGCACTTCATGCTGAATATATCGATATATTCACTGATGTAGAAGGTGTTATGACTGCAGATCCTCGTATTGTAAAAGATGCACGTCATCTTCAAACTGTAACGTATAACGAAATTTGTAACATGGCTTATCAAGGTGCGAAAGTCGTTCATCCACGTGCAGTTGAAATTGCGATGCATGCAAAAGTGCCACTTCGTGTACGTTCTACGTATTCTGATAGTGAAGGTACGCTTATTTCAGCATATGACGGTGCTACAAGAGGGCGTGATGTAGAAGAACGTCCTGTTACGGGCATTGCTCACGTATCAAACGTAACGCAAATTAAAGTGCTTGCAAAAGAAACGGCATATGATTTGCAACAACATGTGTTTAAAGAGATGGCGAACGAAGGAATAAGTGTTGATTTAATTAATATTTCACCTACTGGCGTAGCATATACGGTGAGTGATAATGTATCAAGTCATGCAGTTAAATTATTACAGAACCTTGGATATGAGCCAATTGTGACAGAACATTGTGCGAAAGTATCTATCGTTGGGGCTGGAATGGCAGGATACCCAGGGGTTACTGCGAAAATCGTTACAGCTTTAGCAGAAAAAGGTATTCAAATCCTGCAATCGGCAGATAGTCATACAACAATTTGGGTTCTTGTAAAAGAAACTGATTTAGTGGAGGCTGTAAATGCATTACATAGTGCGTTTGAGCTTTCAAAAGAAAAGCAACTGGAACAATAAGGAGTGAGACCATGATAGATTTTGGGACAATTGCAACCGCGATGGTAACACCGTTTGATATAAACGGGAATATCGATTTTGCAAAGACAACGAAATTGGTAAATTATTTAATTGATAACGGTACAACAGCAATCGTGGTAGGAGGAACGACAGGAGAATCTCCTACATTAACTTCAGAAGAGAAAGTAGCGTTATATCGCCATGTGGTATCTGTTGTCGATAAAAGAGTGCCCGTAATCGCTGGAACAGGTAGCAATAATACGCATGCTTCTATTGACTTAACTAAAAAGGCAACAGAAGTTGGTGTGGATGCAGTAATGCTAGTAGCACCGTATTATAACAAACCGAGTCAAGAAGGAATGTATCAGCATTTTAAAGCAATTGCTGAAAGTACGCCGCTTCCGGTTATGCTATATAACGTTCCGGGACGATCTATTGTACAAATCTCCGTTGATACAGTTGTTCGTTTATCAGAAATAGAAAACATTGTTGCTATTAAAGATGCGGGCGGCGATGTGTTAACAATGACAGAAATCATTGAAAAAACAGCGGACGACTTTGCGGTATACAGCGGTGATGATGGTTTAACGTTACCAGCTATGGCAGTTGGAGCGAAAGGTATCGTTTCGGTAGCATCTCATGTTATCGGAAACGAAATGCAAGAAATGATTACAGCATTTCAAGCAGGAGAATTTAAGAAGGCACAAAAATTACATCAATTACTTGTAAGAGTAACTGATTCATTATTTATGGCGCCAAGTCCAACTCCAGTAAAAACAGCGTTACAAATGGTTGGATTAGATGTAGGTTCTGTACGTTTACCACTTCTTCCATTAACAGAAGAAGAAAGAGTAACGTTACAATCTGTAATGCAATCTATCCCTCGTTAATAAAAAATGACCTAGTGTAGAACTAGGTCATTTTTTATTATATGAAAATCTTTTCCTCGTTTTCTCACCTATATGTGTTCTTATAAGAATATTAATCGCTTCTTCATTATGTGTATAAGAAAATAATCGTACCCCTTTAATCGAGTCAAAAAATGATAGATATTATGGAATAAACGTAATAAACTACGGTGTTTGTTTTTAGAGAAATCCCCTCAAATTTGACGTAATTCATAAAAAAATTCCATTTTGTAAGTGTTTTTGTTGGATTCTAAAAAAATAAATCTTGAAACTCCCTATTATGAAATGAATTTAGCGTATGTATGGCTAGTTCTTCAAAATAATATGGAGTATAAAATCGAAGTAAATATAAAGGAAATACGTTCGATACTTTTGTTGTCATTCCGTTCTTTTACTTTTTCTTTCGCACGATTTAACTTGTGTTCTATTTCTTGTATCAGGTATAATATGGCTAAGTAGCTTAGTACGGGTATGCTTAGCAAAATTGGGAAAAATTATAATTTAATTAAATTTTCATATCATATCGAATAAGATATTTGATTTATATAATGAAAGAGAGGTGAAACCTGGTTTAAAAAATAAACAAGGACATGATATCGCATAACGGTAAGGACATTCGTCTTGGACGGTGAAAATATGGTGGTTGTAGAGTTTCCCCTGGTGTCTCTGCAATTTTAGTGAAATCAGTGTTTGCAAGATTTTTAAACCAGGCAACAACATGAAGAGAAAAGAGAATGAGTCTGTTAAAGTATTTGCTCTTGGTGGAGTAGGTGAAATCGGGAAAAACATGTACTGTGTTGAAATTGATTCTGAAATCTTTATCGTAGATGCAGGGTTAATGTTCCCGGGAGATGAAATGTTTGGAATTGATATCGTTATTCCTGATATTACATATTTAGTGGAAAATCAAGAGCGAGTAAAAGGGTTATTTATTACTCACGGTCATGAAGATCATATTGGTGGAATTGTGTATGTACTTCGTAAATTATCTATTCCAGTCTATGCAACGAAATTAACAGTAGGACTTATACAAGAAAAACTTGGTGAAGCGGGCATGTTAGGCCGTGTAGACCTAAAAACAATCGATTCAAATTCAACAGTAGAATTTAACACTACAACGGTGTCATTCTTCGGAACGACACATAGTATTCCGGATTCTGTTGGCGTTTGTTTCCATACATCAAAAGGTGCAGTCGTATATACGGGAGACTTTAAATTCGATCAAACTCCAATTGGAAATAGTGGAGCAGACCTTGGGAAAATGGCGCAAATCGGAAATGAAGGCGTACTTTGCTTATTATCTGATAGTACAAACGCAGAGCGCCCAGGTTATACAGGTTCAGAAAAAGAAGTTGGTGTAGAAATCTCTAAAGTGTTCTACGGCGCAGAAGGTCGTATTATCGTTGCTTCATTTGCATCGAATGTACATCGTATTCAACAAGTATTTGATGCAGCTGCTGAAACAGGGCGAAAAGTAGCGGTAGTAGGACGTAGTATGGTGAAAGTAGTAGACATTGCAAGACGTCTTGGTTATTTAGATGTTCCAGAAGGTATGGTTATTTCATTACAAGAAGTAGACAACTTCCCAGAGAAAAAGGTAGCTATTTTAACGACAGGTAGTCAAGGTGAACCGATGGCTGCTCTATCTAGAATGGCAAAACAAGCACATAAACAAATTTCAATTCGTAAAGGTGATACTGTTATCATTGCTGCTTCGCCAATTCCGGGTAATGAAATATCTGTATCAAAAATTATTGATTTGTTATTTAGAGCTGGAGCTGAAGTTGTTTATTACGGCGAACGAAAAGTTCACGTGTCAGGTCACGGTAGCCAAGAAGAATTAAAATTAATGTTAAATTTAATGAAACCAAAGTACTTTGTACCCGTACATGGTGAGTTCCGTATGCAAAAAGCACATGCATATTTAGCTGAAGATGTAGGTATTACAAGAGAAAATATCTTTATCGTAGAAAAAGGCGATGTAATTGCTTTTGGTGACGATGAAGCGAACTTAGTCGGTAAAGTACAAGCTGGTAATGTTTTAATTGATGGATTAGGTGTAGGTGACGTTGGTAATATCGTTCTTCGAGATAGAAAGATGTTATCTCAAGATGGAATACTAGTAGTTGTTGTAACGCTTGGTAAAGATGAAAAGAAAATTATCTCTGGTCCAGAAATCATTTCACGTGGTTTCGTATATGTTCGTGAATCAGAAGCGTTAATTGAACGATCTACAGAGATTGTACGTATGATTGTTGAGCAGTCAATTAAAGAATATTCAATTGAATGGTCAATGTTAAAACAAAATATTCGTGAATTATTAGGACAGTTCTTGTACGAAGAGACAAAGAGAAAACCTATGATTTTACCGATTATTATGGAAGTATAAAAAGATCACCCTTATGGGTGATCTTTTTTCTTTTTAACCCTATCGAATGAAATTTATAACTTAAGAAATAATAGTTATATACGAGTGAAAGGGGATGCGAAATGACAGAACGTGATCGATATACAAATGAAGAAAAAGAAGCTGAGCCAAAAGAAGCTGGAAAAGAGGCTTCAATAGTTGAAAAAATTCAACAGCTTGGACAGACAAATGTACCACAGATGAATGAATCACGTATTCATTGTTTAACGATTATCGGACAAGTGGAAGGTCATGTTCAATTACCACCGCAAAATAAAACAACAAAATATGAGCATATCATTCCGCAAATTGTTGCGATTGAACAAAATCCGAAAATTGAAGGTTTGCTTTTAATATTAAATACGGTTGGAGGTGACGTTGAAGCTGGGCTAGCAATTTCTGAAATGGTAGCTTCGCTTTCAAAACCAACAGTATCTCTAGTTTTAGGTGGGGGACATTCCATCGGTGTACCGATTGCTGTTTCTACTGACTATTCGTTTATTGCGGAAACTGCGACGATGACAATTCATCCAATTCGTTTAACAGGTCTTGTCATAGGTGTGCCACAAACATTTGAGTATTTGGATAAGATGCAAGAAAGAGTCATTCGTTTTGTGACGAAGCACTCAAAAGTAACAGAAGATCGTTTTAAAGAGCTTATGTTTGCGAAAGGGAATTTAACGCGAGATATTGGGACGAATGTAATTGGTGGGGATGCAGTAAAGTACGGTCTTATAGATGATGTTGGCGGTATTGGAAATGCGATTCGAAAATTAAACGAATTAATAGATGTTCGCGCGGAAGATAGTACAGAAGGGACAATGCTACAATGATTTTATATACAATTATGCCAGAGCAACTTGTGTATCCGGCCGATTATTCACAATGTGAAAGTCAAAAAGTTGTAAATATAAATGGTGTGGAATTAATGGTTTCTGAAGAGGAACATGGATGTTATTCTATTGTACGTGTGCTAAGTACGGACCCACTTCACTATTTAGAGTTTGAGCCCGGTCAGAAAATAACCTTTTAGCAAAAAGAAGGATTTTGTTTAGAAGCTATGGTATAATATAAAAAACAAGACGGTTGAGCAGCCATGAGTAGGCTGCTTTCTTCTGTTTATTTAGCATTTTACAAGAAGTGTAAAAATAGAAGATATAAAGACCTGAAAAATAGAGAAAACAGACATATAAATAGAGCGTTTTGAGGGGAGCTTTATTTATATGTAGAACGCGAGGTGAAGAAATGGCAAAACAAAAGCAAAGAGGGACGAAGGCAAAGGCAAGACGTACGATAAAGCCAACTTTGTATTATGAAATCGTCGGTTTAACTCTTTTTGCACTTTCAATCATTACGATTTTACAGCTAGGCGTTGTAGGAAAATCGTTTGTGTTATTTTTTCGCTTCTTCTTTGGAGAGTGGTACATAATTGGTGTGTTAGGTGTAATAGCTTTATCGGTTTCCTTTGTTATAAAACGCGGATGGCCGAACCTTTTAAATAAACGATTAATTGGATTTTATTTAATTGTATTGGCGATATTAATGTTTAGTCATATTACATTATTTAACCTTCTTACAAAAGATGGAGCAGTGCAAAATACTTCTGTTATTGTGAGTACAAAAGATAACTTCTTTCTTGAAATGAAAAAGGGGCCAGATAGCGTTCATTTAGGTGGTGGTATGTTTGGTGCGCTTATGTTCGCAACATGTTACTTCTTATTTGACGAAGTAGGAGCTTATATCATTGGTATTATTCTAGTTATTCTCGGTATACTTTGTATAACAAATAAGCATATTGGAGAAGTGTTAGCGCCAGTTGGTAGAATTCTTAGAAGTCAATTTCAAGTGATGCAAGGGGATTATAAAGATTGGAGAGCTAAAAGAACGGCTGAACAAACAGAAAAGAAAAAAACAACAAGAAGCACAAGAAGCAAACGTGCTGCAGAACAAGAAGAAATTATTGAGCCGATGGAAGAAATTTCAATTGATCCTCCGATTATTTCGAATTTCACTGAGAATTATCCTGTAAATGAAGAAGAGGATAAACGAATCGAAGTAGAGGAAGAAGATTTGATCACTTCACCGTTTATTGAAGAGACTCCGCCAATTGAAGAACCAAAGAAAAAGCGTGGAGAAAAAATTGTTGAATCGTTAGAGAGTGAAGCGCAAGCACCTCCTATGCAATTTTCAAATGTAGAAAATAAAGATTACAAGCTTCCTTCACTTGATATATTAAAATTTCCAAAGAATAAGCAAGTTACAAATGAAAATGCGGAAATTTATGAGAATGCTCGTAAATTAGAACGTACATTCCAAAGTTTCGGAGTGAAAGCGAAAGTAACAAAAGTACATAGAGGTCCTGCAGTTACAAAATATGAAGTGTATCCTGATATGGGGGTAAAAGTAAGCAAAATTGTCAGTTTAAGTGATGATTTAGCCCTTGCTTTAGCTGCAAAGGACATTCGTATTGAAGCGCCAATTCCCGGGAAATCAGCTGTAGGGATCGAAGTTCCGAACTCAGAAGTTTCGATGGTAACACTGAGGGAAGTGCTTGATTCTAAGGCTAATAACCATCCGGAAGAGAAGTTGTTAATTGGTCTTGGCCGAGATATTACAGGTGAAGCTGTATTAGCCCGTCTAAATAAAATGCCCCATTTACTCGTAGCTGGTGCGACAGGTAGCGGGAAAAGTGTATGTATTAACGGTATTATTGTTAGTATTTTAATGCGTGCAAAACCACATGAAGTAAAATTAATGATGATTGACCCGAAAATGGTAGAGTTAAATGTATATAACGGTGTGCCTCATTTGTTAACGCCAGTTGTAACTGATCCGAAAAAAGCATCGCAAGCATTGAAAAAAGTTGTGAGTGAAATGGAACGTCGTTATGAATTGTTTGCTCATAGTGGTACACGTAACATTGAAGGATACAACGATTATATAAAAGAGCATAATAGTCAATCAGAAGCGAAACAACCCGAATTACCTTATATTGTAGTAATTGTGGACGAGTTAGCAGATTTAATGATGGTTGCTTCGTCTGATGTAGAGGATGCGATTATGCGTCTAGCGCAAATGGCTCGTGCTGCTGGTATTCATTTAATTATTGCAACGCAACGTCCGTCAGTTGACGTTATTACGGGTGTTATTAAAGCAAATATTCCATCACGTATTGCATTCGCTGTATCTTCTCAAACAGATTCTCGTACAATTCTTGACGGTGGTGGTGCAGAGAAGCTACTAGGTCGTGGAGACATGCTGTTTATACCAATTGGTGCATCGAAACCTGTACGTGTACAAGGCGCATTTTTATCAGATGATGAAGTTGAGAGAGTTGTAGAATATGTTATTGGACAGCAAAAAGCACAATATCAAGAAGATATGATTCCGCAAGATGTTCCTGATACGAAGCAGGAAGTAGAAGATGAATTATATGATGAAGCGGTTCAACTTGTAGTGGAAATGCAAACAGCATCTGTTTCTATGTTACAACGTAGGTTTAGAGTAGGTTATACGCGAGCTGCTCGCCTAATTGATGCAATGGAAATGAATGGTGTAGTAGGTCCATATGAAGGTAGTAAACCGAGAGAAGTGCTCATTAATGATGTACAAGAAAAAAGTTCTTAAAAAAAGCCTAATTGTTTTTACAATTAGGCTTTTTTATATAGTGTTTTTGTTATATACTATACTCAGTAATAAAGAAAGGGCTTACATTCAGGAGTGCTCTTTAGAATACGAATACTTTGAGTATGTTTTATGTAAATGTTCGATATTTAATGCAGAAAAATGTTAGATTTTGTTGACACGTATGAGAGCAAGTGGTAAGATTACTTCGAAAAGAATCACTGCCTCATATAATCTTGGAGATAAGGTCCATAAGTTTCTACCTGGCAACCATGAATTGCTAGACTATGAGGGGAAAAGTGTGTAACAAAGGATGTAAAGGATCTTTGTGCCGAACTTTTTCTCGAAATGAGGAATGTTTATGGTGCAAAGTTTTTTTTATGCAATAAAGAGTGAAAATTTCATTAAAAAAAATTATTATTATTTATTCGACAATTACGCTTATTTTGGTGTTTAGTCATTTGTACTATGTTGTAAGTTGAAAAAAGAGAAAAGAAGTCTTACATCAGAGGTCGAATAATTGAAATGCGGGGGAGTCTTATGTCAGTAAAATCCGATAGTCGTCACCTATATCTACGGGTGATTGATCACATCAAAGAAAAAATTAAAGATGGGGCTTATAAAGAACGACAAAAGTTA
Source organism: Bacillus sp. FSL W8-0770 (assembly GCF_038008705.1). Classification (NCBI taxonomy): domain Bacteria; kingdom Bacillati; phylum Bacillota; class Bacilli; order Caryophanales; family Bacillaceae; genus Bacillus; species Bacillus sp. FSL W8-0770. The sequence continues at coordinate 3,621,143 of NZ_JBBOZR010000001.1, read as the reverse complement.
CCATCAGAGTTTGATTTAGCGAAAGAACTTGGCGTAAGTAGAGCGACTTTAAGGGAAGCGTTGCGTATTTTAGAAGAAGAAAATGTTGTCATTCGTAGACATGGTGTAGGGACATTTGTAAATGCAAAGCCATTATTTTCTTCTGGAATAGAACAACTTTCTAGTATTACAGATATGATTTCTAGTGTGGGGAAAACACCAGGAACAATCTTTTTATCATCATCTACTACAACTTTAACAGAAGAGGAAAAAGAGAAGTTTAATAGTGAAGATGGTTTTAATGCAGTGATGATTGAACGCGTACGTACAGCAGATGGGGAACCTGTTGTGTATTGTATCGATAAACTTGCAAAAGAAATATTGCCAGATTTATCGGGTTACAATGAGGAATCATTATTAACGGTGATACATAATAACACACATAAGCGCATAACATATGCGGTTGCCCACATTGAGCCAATTGGCTATCACCCTAAAATCTCACCGATTTTAGAATGTGAGCCTGAAACAGCACTGCTTGTATTAAAACAAATGCACTATGATCAAAATGATGAGCCAATCTTATATTCTATCAATTACTTTAGAGCTGATAAATTTAGCTTCCACGTATTAAGAAAGCGTATGTAGGTAAATTCCTTTTTAGGGAGGTGACAGCAAGAAGTAAGGAACAGCAGCGTAAGAATAAATAAATATATATCATTTTTGGAGGGGTTTCTAGTATGAAGAAAAAAGCAGGCCTTTTATTATCATTAACATTAGCAGCAAGTACAGTTTTAGGTGCATGTGGTAACTCGGATAAGGCGAGCAGTGACAAGAAAGACACGAAAGACAATAAAGATTTCAAGGTTGGTCTTGTAACGGATGTTGGGGGCGTTGATGATAAGTCATTTAACCAATCTTCTTGGGAAGGGTTACAAAAGTTTGGTAAAGATAATGGTTTAAAAGAAAAGACAAATTATCGTTACCTTCAGTCTGAAAAAGAAGCTGATTATATTCCGAATTTAAAAAAATTCTCAAAAGATAAATATGATTTAACATTCGGAATTGGTTATAAATTAGAAGGTGCAATTAAAGAAGTAGCAAAAGAATCTTCAAAACAACAATTTGCAATCGTAGATACTGTTGTAGATGCACCGAACGTAACGAGCATTACGTTTAAAGATCATGAAGGATCATTCCTTGTAGGTGCGGTAGCAGCTATGTCAACAAAATCGAATAAAGTAGGATTTGTTGGTGGAATGAAAAGTGATTTAATTAGTAAATTTGAAAATGGATTTAAAGCTGGTGCAAAGGCAGTAAATCCAAACATTGAAATCGTATCTGAATATGCAGAAGCATTCGATAAGCCTGAAAAAGGTACAGTTCTTGCTTCAGCAATGTATGGTCAAGGCGTAGACGTAATTTATCATGCTGCTGGTGGTACAGGTAACGGTGTGTTCACAGAAGCGAAAAACCGTAAGAAAAAAGGTGAAAATGTTTGGGTAATCGGTGTTGACCGTGACCAACATCAAGAAGGTATGCCTGAAAATGTAACATTAACTTCAATGATTAAACGTGTTGATGTAGCAGTAGAAAAAGTAGCTAAAGAAGCAAAAGATGGGAATTTAAAAGGTGGGAAAATTGAAGAGTTTGGCTTAAAAGATGACGGTATTGGTATTTCAAAAACAACTGATAACGTGAAAAAAGTTAACCCTGAAATTTTAACAAAAGTAGAAGAGCTTGAAAAGAAAATTACAGCCGGTGAAATTAAAGTGCCAGCTACAGATAAAGAGTATAAAGAATACGAAGCTTCTCTAAAAAAATAAATAGAGAAATAGCAAAGGTTAGTTCATAGAACTAACCTTTGTATGTATAAAACTTCCGAATTGCTTAATAAGTTAATAGTGTAATAGGGAATGTTCCCTGTTAAAAGGAGGAACACAATGGAATACGTAATTGAGATGAATAACATTACGAAAGTATTCCCAGGCATTGTAGCGAATGATGATATTACGCTGCAAGTAAAGCAGGGTGAGATACATGCTTTACTTGGAGAAAATGGTGCAGGGAAATCCACATTGATGAATGTACTATTTGGTTTGTACCAACCAGAGCAGGGTGAAATTAAAATTAAAGGTAAACCTGTAAAAATTACAAATCCGAATATAGCAAATGACCTTGGTATTGGAATGGTCCATCAACACTTTATGCTTGTTCATAATTTTACAGTTACAGAGAATATTATTCTCGGAAATGAACCGAAGAAAAAAGGGAAAATTGCTGTTGAGGATGCTGCTAAAGAAATTCAAAAACTGTCTGAACAATACGGTTTGGCTGTAGATCCATATGCGAAAATACAGGATATTTCAGTGGGTATGCAACAGCGTGTTGAGATTTTGAAAACTCTTTACCGCGGTGCAGAAATTTTAATATTTGATGAACCGACAGCTGTGTTAACACCACAAGAAATTCATGAGCTAATTCAAATTATGAAAAAGCTTGTACAAGAAGGAAAATCTATTGTTCTTATTACACATAAGTTGAAAGAAATTATGGAAGTTTGCGATCGTTGTACGATTATTCGTAAAGGAAAAGGGATTGGAACGGTTGACGTTGCAAATACGGATGAAAATAAACTTGCAGAATTAATGGTCGGACGTCAAGTGAATTTTAAAACAGAAAAAATAGACGCGAAGCCAAAAGAAGAGGTACTTTCAATTGCAAACCTTGTTGTTCACGATGCACGTCAACTACCTGCTGTAAAAGGCCTTGACTTAACTGTTCGTGCGGGGGAAATTGTTGGGATTGCAGGGATTGATGGAAACGGACAAAGTGAATTAATAGAAGCAATTACTGGTTTACGAAAAGTTGAGTCAGGTTCTATTGCAATTAAAGGAAAAGAAATAACAAATTGGCCTGTTAGAAGAATAACAGAAGAAGGAATTGGTCATATTCCAGAAGATCGTCATAAACACGGACTCGTTCTTGATTTTTCTGTTAGAGATAATATAGTTCTGCAAACGTACTATAAAAATCCATTTTCAAAGAAAGGGATTTTAAATTTCAGCAAAATTACAGAAAAAGCAAAGGCTCTTATTGAACAGTTTGATGTGCGTACACCTAGTGAGCAAACGTTAGCACGCGCTCTATCTGGGGGGAATCAACAAAAAGCAATTATTGCACGTGAAGTAGACCGAAATCCAGATTTATTAATCGCGGCACAGCCAACACGTGGTTTAGATGTAGGAGCAATTGAATTTATTCATAAGAGATTAATAGAGCAAAGGGATAAAGGAAAAGGTGTATTACTTTTATCATTAGAGTTAGATGAAATCTTAAATGTTAGCGATCGAATTGCTGTTATTTATGAAGGGGAAATTGTAGCAATAGTTGATGCGAAAGAAACGAATGAACAACAGCTTGGATTGTTAATGGCTGGAGGAACAAAGAAGGAGCAGGTGGGTACAAATGGCTAAAAAGCTTTTAACAGAACGAACGATAAATATTTTAGTCCCAGTACTATCCGTTATTTTCGGCTTACTTGTAGGAGCGATTGTAATGCTAGTTAGTGGCTATGATCCAATTGTTGGTTATAGTGCACTTTGGACAGGAATGTTCGGCAGCGCAAGTGCGATTGGTGAAACGCTCCGTACAATGATACCGCTTATTCTTGCTGGCTTATCGGTGGCGTTTGCATTTCGTACAGGTTTATTTAATATCGGGGTAGAGGGTCAATTGTTAGTTGGTTGGCTTGCAGCGGTTTGGTTCGGTTATGCAGTCTCACTACCAGCGTTCCTTCATATTCCATTATCGATTTTATTTGCCGCATTGGTGGGCGGAATTTGGGGCTTCATTCCGGGATATTTAAAAGGGAAGTTTCAAGTGAATGAAGTTATTGTAACTATTATGATGAACTATATTGCGTTGTATGTAACGTATGACATCATTAAGCGTTTCTTACATGCGGGTAATGACAAAACGTATGATATTAAAGAGAGTGCGTCACTATCTTCAGACTGGCTTGCTTCTATTACTGACGGTTCACGTCTACACTGGGGAATTATTGTAGCAATTTTAATCGCTATTTTAATGTGGTTCTTATTAGATCGAACAACTTTAGGTTACGAATTAAAGTCTGTAGGATTTAATCAGCATGCTTCTCAATATGCAGGTATGAAAGTTTCTCGTAATGTAGTATTCTCTATGACAATTGCTGGTGCATTTGCGGGGATTGGTGGAGCGATGGAAGGATTAGGGACATTTCAGAGTATGACAGCGATGTCTTCGTTTACAGGAGTAGGATTTGATGGGATTGCCGTAGCATTACTTGGAGGGAATAATCCGTTTGGTATAATCCTTTCAGCTTTATTATTTGGTGGTTTGAAAAGTGCTTCCCCTCAAATGAACTTTGAGGCAGATGTACCGTCAGAGCTTATTAATGTAATTATTGCATGTATCATCTTCTTTGTTGCATGTAGTTATGTGTTAAGATGGGCGCTTACACGCATGAGCAAGGAGGGGAAATAAATGAGCTTTTTAGATATATTAGCCATTCTTGTGACGGGTACGTTATATACATCGGCACCTATCATTTTCACAGCACTAGGTGGTGTATTTAGTGAACGATCAGGTGTTGTAAATATCGGATTAGAAGGACTAATGCTATTTGGTGCATTTATTGGAGTTGTTACAAACTTATTGATGGGTGATACTTGGGGAACGATGACTCCATGGATTGCATTATTATTTGCGGCAATTGGTAGTGGATTATTTGCATTACTTCATGCGGTAGCTTCTATTACATTCCGAGCAGATCAAGTTGTAAGTGGTGTAGCCATTAACTTCTTATCTCTTGGTTTAACAGTATTTGCAATTAAGAAGATTTTTGATAAAGGGCAGACTGACTTTATTCAGTATCGTATTGAAAAGATTGATATTCCAGGCCTTTCGGATATTCCGGTTTTAGGGAAAATATTTTTCTCGAACGTACCAATAACGTCGTATATTGCCATTATTTTAGCATTCGTTGTTTGGTATGTTATTTATAAAACACCGTTCGGTCTTCGTCTACGTGCTGTTGGTGAACACCCAATGGCAGCGGATACGATGGGGATTAATGTATATAAAATGCGTTATATTGGAGTCTGTATTTCAGGAGTGTTTGCTGGAATCGGTGGAGCGATTTTTGCAATGTCAATTTCTAATAACTTCTCAGGGGCAACTATTACAGGACAAGGTTTCTTAGCTTTAGCTGCTATGATTTTTGGGAAGTGGAATCCACTAGGCGCATTAGGTGCAGCTCTATTCTTTGGTTTTGCGCAATCTCTAAGTGTAACGGGCGGAACAATTCCTGTATTAGATCAAATTCCAAGTGTTTTATTAACGATATTACCATATGTATTCACAATATTAGCGCTTGTTGGTTTTGTAGGTCGTTCTGAAGCTCCGAAAGCATTAGGAACTCCTTATGAAAAAGGAAAACGATAAGTATTTTATAAGTATAAAAAAGCTCGCACATTAGTGTGGGCTTTTTTACATAGAATATATTTAATACGGAATTTTACTATGTTCCTTACATATTAAAGTTTTTAGAAAGAATCATATGTAAGCATAATAAGGGAGAAAAGTTGATTTTTTATTTCTAAAAACTGTATATTGAAGAGGAATATTCCTATATACGTAAAGGAGGGCTATAAATGAAACTAATGGAACAACAACTACATGAGTTAGATGGTTTGCGCGTACATATTATTCCGACTGATAAATATAAAACGAATACCTTTGTATTTCGTTTTAAAGCGCCTTTAAATGAGGAGACGGTGACAGAGCGTGCCTTATTGCCATACGTATTGCAAAGTGCGACAGAAAAATTACCTTCTGTAATTCGTCTTCGTCAATATTTAGAAGAATTATACGGATCTTCTTTAGCGGTAGATGTAAGTAAAAAAGGGGAAGACCATATTATCTCTATTTATGTAGACATTGCAAATGAAGTTTACTTACATGATGCACCACCGTTATTTGAAAAAGCGCTTTCTATGTTGTCAGATATTGTGTTACATCCAGCAACGGAGGGCAACGGTTTCCTATCTTCTATCGTAGAAAGTGAAAAAAGAGCACTGTTACAGAGAATTGAAGCTACTTATGACGATAAAATGCGTTATGCAAACGAGCGTTTAATTGAAGAAATGTGCAAAGTAGAACCGTATCGTTTAAGTGCAAATGGAAAAAAAGAGAGTGTTATGTCTATTACAAATGAAAGTCTGTATCAATATTATCAAAAGGTGTTAGCGGAAGATGAAATGGATCTATATATTATTGGTGATATTTCAGAAAACGCCGTTGATCTTGTAAGTAAGTATTTTTCTATTTCAGCTCGTCCAGTGAGAGAAAGAAATGTACTCCTTCATAGACGAAATAATGAAGAAAAAGAAGTTGTTGAAAAACAAGAATTAAAACAAAGTAAATTACACATCGGTTATCGTACATTTGTCACATATAAAGATGAAGATTATTTTGCATTGCAATTGTTCAATGGATTGTTTGGTGGCTTTTCTCATTCGAAGTTATTCGTAAATGTGCGTGAAAAAAATAGTTTAGCGTACTATGCAGCATCGCGCTTTGAAAGTCATAAAGGTTTATTATTTGTTATGTCAGGAATTGAAGCGAAAAATTATGAAAAAGCAGTTGAGATTATTAAAGAACAAATGCTTGCGATGCAAAACGGAGAGTTTTCTGAAGAAGAAATACATCAAACAAAAAGTGTCATCCAAAATCAAATATTAGAGGCAATTGATACACCACGTGGTTTTGTAGAAATGCTATATCATGGCATTATTTCAGATCGTACACGTCCAGTTGAAGAATGGCTTACAGGTATAGAAAGTGTGACAAAAGAAGAAATTGTAAAAGTTGCTAAAAATATTGAACTAGATACAATTTACTTTTTACAAGGAACGGAGGGAGAGTAAGTGGAGAAAATTGTTTATGAGCAATTAAAAGAAACACTCTATTATGAAAAACTTCCTAATGGATTAGATGTATATGTTTTACCGAAACAAGGATTTAATAAAACATTTGCAACGTTTACGACTAAATATGGTTCTGTAGATAATACATTTGTACCATTAGGGAAAGAAGAAATGATTCGTGTGCCAGATGGGATTGCACATTTTCTTGAGCATAAATTATTTGAAAAAGAAGATCACGATGCTTTCCAATTGTTTAGTAAACAAGGAGCATCGGCAAATGCTTTTACATCCTTCACACGAACAGCTTACCTTTTTTCAGGTACTTCAAACGTAGAACAAAATTTAAATACATTGCTAAACTTCGTACAAGAGCCCTATTTCTCTGAAAAAACGGTTGAAAAAGAGAAGGGGATTATTGGGCAAGAAATTCAAATGTATCAAGATAACCCAGATTGGCGTTTGTACTTTGGGTTAATTGATAGCTTATTTGTAAAACACCCAATTAAAATTGATATTGCGGGGACAATCGAATCTATTAGTAAAATTACGAAAGATTTATTATATGAATGTTATGAAACATTTTATCATCCGAGCAATATGTTATTATTTGTTGTGGGTGCAATTGATCCAGAGAAAACAATGGATTTAGTACGTGAAAATCAAGCGAAAAAAGATTATAAAAACCAGCCAGAAATTGTGCGTTCATTTGAAGAAGAACCAAATGAGGTAAATGAAAAGAAAAAAATTATTTCAATGCCTGTGCAAACACCGAAATGTTTAGTTGGTATTAAAGCGACTAATTTAAAAGAAAAGGGGCAAGCGCTTTTAAAACAAGAAATTGCGCTTACGTTACTTTTAGATTATTTATTTGGAAAAAGTTCTGTTCATTACGAAGCTTTATATAATGAAGGACTTATTGATGATTCATTCTCGTATGACTATACAGAAGAAAATAACTTCGGTTTTGCAATGGTTGGTGGTGATACGAAACAACCTGATGAATTGGCAGATCGTTTAAAAGATATTTTATTAAAAACAGATTATGATCAATTAGATGCGACGGCATTAGAACGAGTGAAGAAAAAGAAAATTGGTGGTTTTTTACGCTCGTTAAATTCACCAGAATATATTGCAAATCAATTTACACGATACGCGTTTAATGAATCTAGCCTATTTGATGCATTGACTGTATTAGAAGGACTAACCGTTCAAGACTTACAAGAAGTAGCGGGATTATTGTTATCAGAAGAAAAAATGAGTGTTTGTCAGGTGTTACCGAAAAAATAAAATTTTAAAGATACCCTCATCTTATCATTGAAAAATTGTAAGATGAGGGTATTATTTAGTTGTGTGAAAATTGAAGTTGTAGAGATAAGAGAGGGAATTTATGAAAAAGTATGCGTTAGTAACTGGAGGGAGCGGAGGGATTGGCTCTGCTATTTCGAAACAATTAATTCAAGATGGATATACAGTTTATGTTCATTACAATAACAGTGAAGAAAAGGTATTGGAATTGCAGAAGGCATGGGGAGAAGTTATCCCTGTTCAAGCTAATTTAGCTTCTAGTGATGGAGCAGAACGATTGTGGGGACAAATTGAACATCCTATTGATGTTATTGTATACGCAGCGGGGAAGAGTATTTTTGGATTAGTAACAGATGTAACAAACGATGAATTAGATTATATGGTAGAACTTCAAGTGAAGAACGTATATAAATTACTTTCAATGGCACTTCCGCCTATGATTGAGAGAAGAAGTGGTAATATTGTAATTGTTTCATCTATATGGGGACAAATAGGGGCTTCTTGTGAAGTGCTTTATTCAATGGTAAAAGGGGCGCAAAATTCATATGTGAAAGCTTTAGCGAAAGAAGTTTCTTTAAGTGGATTACGTGTGAATGCAGTAGCACCAGGAGCAATTGAAACGGAAATGTTAAGTGTTTTTTCTGAAGAAGATAAAATGGGAATTGCTGAAGATATACCATTAGGTAGAATAGGATTACCAGAAGAAGTAGCGAAAACAGTTTCATTTCTCGTATCACCAGGAGCGTCTTACATAACTGGACAAATTATCGGAGTGAATGGCGGTTGGCACTGCTAAAAAATTCTTACATAAAAAATGAATAGTTGCACAAATTAAGGATGATTTTATTACTCAATAGTGAGGTGCTTAATTATGTCAGTATTAGATAATTTTGATCAGTGGAAGAGCTTTTTAGGAGAACGTTTAGAGCAAGCGCAAGACAAAGGTTTAGATGGCGGTGCGGTATCAGATATGGCATTTCGTGTTGGCGACTATCTTGCTAATGAAGTAGAAGGACGCAATGACCAAGAGAAATTATTAGCTGAGCTTTGGAAAGTTGCTGATGAACAGGAGCAACATACAATTGCAAATTTAATGGTTAAGTTCGTACAACATAAGTAAAAGTAGAGAGGAGATTCTCCTCTCTACTTTTTTTGTATAATAATTACACAGGATAGATTATACATTTAGCTTCCCTATTAGGGTGAAATCATATAATATAGTACGTAGGTGTAAAGTAAGCAAGGGGAGTGATCTTGGATGATTGAATGGTATTTTGAATATGAAATACATAAAAACCGACCTGGCTTGCTTGGTGACGTTTCTTCGTTAATCGGTATGCTCGGCATTAATATTGTCACAATTAATGGTGTAGATAATGCACGACGTGGGTTACTTCTTATGTGTGATAATCAAGAGCAAATCTCTAGACTTGAATCAATTTTAAATACGATGGATAACATAACGGTAACGAAATATCGTCCGCCCAAGCTAAGAGATAAGCTAGCGGTTAGGCATGGTAGGTACATACAACGAGATGCAGATGATAAGAAAACATTTCGATTTGTGCGTGATGAATTAGGCTTACTTGTAGACTTTATGGCAGAAATCATGAAAAAAGAAGGCCATAAACTAATTGGGATACGCGGAATGCCTCGTGTCGGAAAAACAGAATCCATTGTTGCTGCAAGTGTTTGTGCAAATAAAAGATGGTTATTTGTATCATCTACTCTTATTAAGCAAACTGTTCGCAGTCAATTAATTGAAGATGAGTATAGCGATGACAATATTTTCATCCTAGATGGAATTGTGTCAACGAAGCGTGCTAACGAAAGACATTGGCAGCTCGTTCGTGAAATTATGAGATTGCCTGCAACGAAAGTTGTGGAACATCCTGATGTATTTGTGAGTCAGTCAGAATACACATTGGATGATTTTGATTATATTATCGAGTTGCGTAACGATTATGATGAAGAAATTCAATATAATTTAGTAGATGAAATTGAGCAAGGTACGCAAAATAATTTCTCTATGTTTGACTTTTAAAGAAATATTGAGGTGTTAGTAGTGACGGAATTGGGACAAAAGCTGAAAGAAGCAAGAGAAGCGAAAGGCTTGACTATTGATCAGCTGCATGAGATTACAAAAATTCAAAAACGCCATTTAGTGGCAATTGAAGAAGGCAATTATGATGTATTGCCAGGAGCTTTTTATGCGCGTGCATTCATTAAACAATACGCAGATGCGGTTGGATTAAATGGAGAGGAACTGCTCGTAGAACATCAGAGTACGATACCACAATCTGAAAAGCGTGAAGTTCCACAAGTATCAACGGGACAAAAAACACAAGAAACAATGCAAAAATCTTCATCATGGCCAATTGCAGATCACATGCCGAAAATCTTAGTTGCGCTGTTAGTCATCGCAGTTGGAGTGGTAATCTGGTTTGTGTTTCAAGCGTTAACTGGAAAAGATGATGAAAAAGTTCCAAGCGCTCAAAGTGAGAAAATTGAAGTTCAAAAAGCGAAAGATTCTCCGTTAGATACGAAGAAAGATGAAGTGAAAGCGGAAGAGCCAAAAAAAGAGGAACCAAAGAAAGAAGAACCAAAGAAAGAGGAGCAACCAGCACAACCAACTGGACAGCAAGAAGTGAAAGTAGTTGGAACAACTGGAAAGGTATCTACTTTGGAAATTCATAATAATAAAACATTAGAACTGGAAATTTCAGCTAAGGGTACAAGTTATGTAGATGTTAAGGATGATGCGGGTAACGAAATTCTAAACACTACAGTACAAAGCGGTCAAACAGAGAAACGCGATGTATCAACATTAAAAGAAGTACGACTTAATATTGGAAGTGCACCGAATGTTGAAATTAAACTGAATGGCCAAGTGCTTGCTTTCCCGTTAGATCCACAAAAAGAATATCACCAAAGATTGGTGATTAAAAACCAAGGGATAGAGCAACCAGCACAATAACAGTCATCGCTTCGATGACTTTTTTTCGATGAACAAATGTTTTTGATATGATGGAGGAATAGCTGTGAATTTACCAAATAAAATTACAATATCTAGAATCTTCTTAATTCCAATTTTTATGGTAATTATGTTAGCGCCCTTTGATTGGGGTTCATACAAAGTTGGTGATGTTGATTTGCCAATTCAACATTTAGTGGGGGCACTTATCTTTATCATTGCTTCAGCTACAGATTGGATTGATGGACATTACGCAAGAAAGTATAATCTTGTAACGAATTTAGGGAAGTTTCTTGACCCGTTAGCTGATAAATTGCTTGTTTCGGCAGCACTTATTACATTGGTAGAGATGCAATATGTACCGGCTTGGATTGTTATTGTAATTATCAGTCGTGAGTTTGCGGTAACAGGTTTACGTCTTGTACTTGCTGGAACAGGGGAAGTAGTTGCAGCAAACCAGCTAGGGAAAATTAAGACGTGGACACAAATTATTGCAATTGCAGCATATTTATTACACGATGTACCTTTAAATTTAATCCATATTCCAGTTGCAGATATCTTCATATGGATTGCATTAATCTTTACTGTTATTTCAGGATGGGATTATTTCTGGAAAAATAGAGCTGCTTTTGTAAACTCAAAATAGAAGTTTATGGGGGAATTGGGATGAATGCTGAGATTATTGCGGTTGGAACTGAATTATTACTTGGACAAATTGCAAATACAAATGCCCAGTTTTTATCTGAAAAGTTAGCTTCAATCGGAATTAACGTGTACTATCATACTGTTGTTGGTGATAATAATAAGCGATTGCAAAAGGCGATTGAAGCTGCGGAAGAACGTGCTGATATACTTATTTTTACAGGTGGATTAGGACCGACAAAAGATGATTTAACGAAAGAAACGATAGCTGCTAGTTTAGATGAAGAGCTTGTGTATGATGAAAAGGCATTAGCCTTAATAAGTAATTACTTTAAGCGTACAGGCCGTGAATTTACGGAGAATAATAAAAAGCAAGCGCTCGTTTTAAATGGAGCAACAGTATTTGCAAATGACCACGGTATGGCGCCTGGTATGGGGGTAAATAAGGACGGAAAAGTTTATATTTTATTACCAGGGCCGCCAAAAGAAATGAAACCAATGTATGTAAGTTACGTAGAGCCTTTTTTACGTAATTTTACAACAGGAGAAAACATTTATTCTCGTGTGCTTCGTTTCTTCGGTATTGGGGAGTCCCAATTAGAGGTGAAAGTGCAAGATTTAATTGATGGACAAACAAACCCAACAATCGCCCCGTTAGCAAATGATGGAGAAGTGACATTACGTTTAACCGCTAAGCATCAAAATGTTAGCGAAGCGGAGAAATTAATTCAACATGTGGAAGATTTGATTTTAGAAAGAGTAGGAGAATTTTTCTACGGATATGACCAAGAATTTTTGCATTATAAGGCAATCGAGTTATTGAAGAGAAAAGGGTTAACTTTAGCGTGTGCAGAAAGTTTAACAGGTGGTCTTTTTGGAAATCAAGTAACTGAAAACGCTGGTGTTTCTTCTGTGTTTAAAGGCGGTGTCATTTGTTATCATAATGATGTGAAGCAACATGTTTTACGTGTGCCTGAAGAAGTGTTGCATACTGATGGTGCAGTTAGTAAAGAATGTGCTCGTTATCTTGCTGAAAATGTTAAGGATGTATTAAAAGCGGATATCGGAATTAGTTTCACTGGGGTAGCAGGGCCAGATGCTTCAGAGCAGAAAGAACCAGGAACAGTATTTGTTGGGCTTTCGATTAAGGAAGAACCAACTGTAGTCTTTCCTCTTAATTTAAGCGGAAGTCGTCAACAAATTAGAGAACGAACAGCAAAATATGGATTTTATCATTTATATAAAAAGCTAGAAGAGATATAAGTTTCTTCTAGTTTTTTTTACGGTTAAATTTAGATATTATTTGATAGAAAATAAAAAAATCGAATAAATGTTCGATTTTTGTTGGCAAATTGAATTGAAAATAGGTATAATAAGATTAGCAATTCAGTTAAGGAGGAATTTTGAATGAGTGATCGTCAAGCAGCGTTAGATATGGCGTTAAAACAAATAGAGAAGCAATTCGGTAAAGGTTCAATTATGAAATTAGGAGAACAAGCGGAGCGTAGAGTTTCTACGGTTTCTAGTGGTTCTTTAGCACTTGATGTGGCACTAGGAGTAGGCGGATATCCACGTGGCCGTATTATCGAAATTTACGGACCTGAAAGTTCAGGTAAAACGACAGTTTCATTACATGCAATTGCAGAAGTACAACGTCAAGGTGGACAAGCAGCATTCATTGATGCGGAGCACGCAATGGATCCTGTATATGCACAAAAATTAGGTGTTAACATAGATGAATTACTATTATCACAGCCTGATACAGGGGAGCAAGGATTGGAAATCGCGGAAGCACTTGTACGAAGTGGTGCGGTTGACATTATCGTAATTGACTCTGTAGCAGCTCTTGTACCGAAAGCAGAGATTGAAGGCGATATGGGTGACTCACACGTAGGTTTACAAGCACGTTTAATGTCACAAGCACTTCGTAAGCTTTCAGGAGCAATTAACAAATCAAAAACAATTGCAATCTTTATTAACCAAATTCGTGAAAAAGTTGGGGTTATGTTCGGAAATCAGCTACAAGTTGCTTAATCAAAGTGATGTACTTGAGTCTTTATTTGTCTTCTTCGACTAAGTCTTTATAAGGGATTTCTTATAGGGAGAGATTAAAGTGGCAGTGACAATTGGAAATAGAACTTATCGAAACATAGAACAATGGCAAGTGGATTTTATTGTGAAACATGCGGATAGAAAATTGAAAGATATAGGTAAAGAAATTAATCTTGATGAAAGGCGAGTAGGTGAAATATTAAAGTTACTCGGAATTAAAAGAACCAGACATAGAAAGATTTACTTGCCTAAAACCGCAGAAGTTGAACAAGAATTGAAAAATCCATATTTATCACATGTTGAAATTGCTATTAAGTATGGCGTATCCGATACATGTGTTGCTAAGAGGAGAAAAGAGCTTAATGTAAAGGTCAGAAAGAAAAATTATGATACTTTACTGGAACAACAGGTTGAACAGATGTTGTTAAGTTTAGATATGGCGTTCATTAAGCAAAAAAGAATCGATAAGTGGTCTATTGATTTCTACTTAGGTAGAAAATATTGTTTAGATGTCCATGGGAAATGGGCACACTCACTCAAAAAGATAAAAGAACGAGATAAAAGAAAACTTTTATTTATGGAAGAGGGCTGCTATAAATATCTTGTTATACATGAAGAAGAGTTAGCAAATAAAGAAAAAGTCTTACAAAAGATTAAGGAGTTTACCATGGGTTTCCCTTGCTAGTGATAGCATGTTAAAAAACCTTGTGAACCTTATTGCCTAAGGGTGTAACTATCCATATAGTTGCTAACGGTGAAGCCCACCATTATTTAGGGTAATACCGTGCCAAGCTCCATAGTGATATGGGGAAGGTGTAGAGACTACCGAAAAGGACTTTTAGTTAACTGAGTAGGGTACGGCAGATGATAGGCTACTGCTGGAAGTGCAAGGCTCTCTGTAAAGAGATGAAGAGATAGTCCAGACTATAGAGATGGAAAATCTATAGATAGTGCCAGAAACAACTCCAGGTGGTCGTGCGTTGAAATTCTATTCAACTGTCCGTCTTGAAGTGCGTCGTGCGGAGCAATTAAAGCAAGGTAACGACATCGTTGGTAATAAAACAAAAGTAAAAGTAGTGAAAAATAAAGTAGCACCACCATTCCGTGTTGCGGAAGTTGATATTATGTACGGAGAAGGTATTTCAAGAGAAGGTGAAATCTTGGATATGGCTTCTGAGCTTGATATCGTTCAAAAGAGCGGTGCTTGGTATTCTTATAATGAAGAACGCCTAGGACAAGGTCGTGAAAATTCGAAGCAGTTCTTAAAAGAAAATACAGATTTAAGAGAAGAAATTGCCTTCTTTATTCGTGAGCATCACGGAATTAGTGAAGATTCTGGTGCTGAGGGCGCAGAAGATTCAACTCTTCTTGATTAAAAAAATAAAAGACACGGTCTCGTGTCTTTTATTTTTTTATCTACTATTAAGGAGCATAATACTATAGATAAAAATATTTTTTGACTTCAAATGGGTTGTGTAAAGAAGGATATGTAAATATTTTAAGTAAAGAAATGGGAATTACTAAGGTTTTCCAGTATAATAGGCTCCTTACTTTTCAAATTTAGGTCACATTCAAGGCTGAAGGTAAAGAAAGTAAAAGTAGACAACGCTTGACAATGAAAATTACGATAGATACAATGAGAATGTATATTTTTTCTTATATACGATATACTCTTCTCAAGAAGAGAAGTAATATTCGGAGTAAGGTTTAAATCTTACCGAAATAATAATATGACATTTTAATTGTGAAATGAAGAAAGTCCCTTAAAAAAGCGGGACGACGGTCTTTGCTGTATGTTGTAATTCAATGTACATGCCGACAGTCTTTTTTCATTCATAGCAAGGGGAGGTGAAATCATGAGTAGTACAGTTTGGATACTCATCTCCATTTTGCTTGCAACAACAGTCGGTGCAGTTGTTGGCTTTTTTGTTCGAAAGTCTATTGCTGAAGCGAAGATTAATGGTGCGGCTAATGAAGCGAGACGTATTTTAGACGAAGCGAATCGTGAGGCTGAAGCACTTAAGAAAGAAGCGCTTTTAGAAGCAAAGGATGAAATTCATACACTTCGTACAGAAGCTGAATTAGAAATTCGTGACCGTAGAAGCGAATTACAAAAACAAGAAAATCGTTTAATGCAAAAAGAAGAGAACCTTGATCGTAAAGACGAAACGCTCGATAAACGCGAGCAACAGTTAGAGAAGAAAGAGGAATCTCTTGTAGCGAGACAACAACAGATTGAAGAGTTGGAAAGCAAAGTGGGAGAGTTAGTTCAAAAGCAACAAACAGAATTAGAGCGCATTTCCAATCTGACACGCGAACAAGCGAAAGCAATTATTCTTGGTAAAGTAGAAAATGAAGTTTCTCATGAAATCGCTGTTATGGTAAAAGAAAGTGAAGTTCGCGCGAAAGAAGAAGCGGATAAGAAAGCAAAAGAGATTTTATCTCTTGCAATGCAAAGATGTGCAGCTGATCATGTTGCTGAAACAACCGTTTCGGTTGTAAATCTTCCAAATGACGAAATGAAGGGACGTATTATCGGGCGTGAAGGTCGTAATATTCGTACGTTAGAAACGTTAACGGGTATTGACTTAATTATCGATGATACACCAGAGGCGGTAATCCTTTCTGGATTCGACCCAATTCGTCGTGAAACAGCTCGTATCGCTCTTGATAAACTAGTACAGGACGGACGTATTCACCCAGCGCGTATTGAAGAGATGGTCGAAAAATCAAGACGTGAAGTGGACGAGTATATTCGCGAAGTCGGAGAGCAAACAACGTTTGAAGTGGGTGTTCATGGATTACATCCAGATTTAATTAAAATTTTAGGTCGTTTAAAATACCGTACAAGTTATGGTCAAAACGTCTTAAAACACTCTATGGAAGTTGCATATTTAACTGGACTTATGGCGGCAGAGCTTGGCGAGGATGAAAAACTAGCAAGACGTGCAGGTCTATTACATGATATCGGAAAAGCGATTGACCATGAAGTAGAAGGAAGCCACGTTGAAATTGGTGTTGAACTTGCAACGAAATATAAAGAGCATCCTGTAGTTATAAACAGTATCGCATCTCACCATGGTGACACAGAACCAACTTCTATCATTGCAGTTTTAGTTGCAGCAGCAGATGCTTTATCAGCTGCAAGACCGGGAGCTCGTAGTGAAACACTTGAAAACTATATTCGTCGTCTTGAAAAGTTAGAAGAGATTTCAGAGTCTTATGAAGGCGTTGAAAAATCATTTGCAATTCAAGCAGGACGTGAAGTTCGTATTTTGGTAAAACCAGATACAATCGATGACTTAGAAGCTCATCGTTTAGCTCGTGATATCCGAAAACGTATTGAAAATGAACTGGATTACCCAGGACATATTAAAGTAACTGTTATTCGTGAAACACGTGCAGTGGAATACGCAAAATAAAGTGGTGAAACACCACTTTATTTTTTTGTGTTGGAATTGGATAAAATAAAGACAGTTAGTTATATAGCATAAAAGTGAAACAAACTTATAATAAAGATATTATAAGGAATTTACTTGATGCTATAGCAATAAAAAATGCAGTACATAGAAAGGGTAAGACATATGAGAATATTATTTGTTGGGGATGTAGTAGGATCTCCTGGTAGAGGTATGATTCAACAATACGTACCGGCATTAAAGAAAAAATATACACCTACAGTAACAATCATTAATGGAGAAAATGCAGCAGGTGGCCGTGGGATTACAGAAAAAATATATCGAAACTTTTTAGAGTGTGGGGCGCAGGCAGTTACACTTGGAAACCACGCTTGGGATAATCGTGAAGTATTTGAATTCATCGATGATGCAAAATATCTTGCAAGACCAGCTAACTTCCCAGAAGGAACTCCAGGAAAAGGACTTATCTTTGTGAACTGTAATGGAACAGAAGTTGCAGTTATTAATTTACAAGGACGTACTTTCCTTCCTCCAATTGATTGTCCATTCCGTAAAGTGGATGAATTAATTAATATTGCGAAAAAACGTACGAATATTATATTTGTTGATTTCCATGCGGAGACTACAAGTGAAAAACAAGCGCTAGGTTGGTATGTAGATGGACGTGCTACAGCAGTAGTAGGTACGCATACGCATGTCCCTACAGCGGATAACCGTATTTTACCAAGCGGAACGGCATACATTACAGATGTTGGGATGACAGGGCCGTATGACGGAATATTAGGTATGGACAGAGAAGCAGTATTGAAGAAGTTTTTAACAAACTTACCAGTACGATTTGAAGTAACAAATGGTAGAACGCAATTAAGTGCAGTGTTAATTGATGTGGATCCAAATACAGGAAAAGCAAAGAAAATTGAACGTATTTTAATTAATGATGATCAACCATTTTTTGAGTAAATTTTCGTTAAATTTTAGATAAGTTATTATATTTTAATTTTTTAGAAAAATTACGAAAATTTAGCAGGAATACGCGCCATTCCTCGTGAATATAAGTTAAAGTGAAATAATTGCTAATACTTTTTAAAGAAACGAGGAGGAAACGCGGAATGGAAATATTAAAAGTTAAAGCAACGTCGGTCCCTAATTCTGTAGCTGGTGCACTTGCAGGTGTTATTCGCGAACGCGGAACAGCAGAAATTCAAGCTATTGGTGCAGGTGCATTGAACCAAGCTGTAAAGGCAGTAGCAATCGCAAGAGGATTTGTAGCGCCTAGTGGTTTGGACCTGATTTGTATCCCAGCGTTTACAGATATTATGATTGATGGCGAAGAGCGTACAGCAATAAAATTAATTGTAGAACCTCGTTAAGTTTAAACAACCTGTTTGCAGTATGCAAACAGGTTGTTTTTATAATGGAGGAATGAAAATGAAAATTTTTGATGCTCATTGTGACGTGCTTCTTCAGTTATGGAGTGCACAAGGGAAAAGGGATTTTAAAGATGATTCACAATTACATATTACATTTGAACAGTTAAAGAGAAGAAAAGGAAGTATACAATGTTTTGCTATATATGTACCAGAAACAGTGGCATATGAAAACCGATTTGAAGTAGCATTACAAATGGTAGATATTTTTTATAATGAGATTTTATCCCTACCAGGTGTGAAGTTTATTCAGACAAAAGATGATATTAACATATTAAAACAGGACGAGATTGGAGCGATATTAACAATAGAAGGATGCGAAGCAATTGGAAAAGATGCAATGAAATTACGGTTGTTGTATCGCCTAGGAGTACGTTCTTTTGGACTAACATGGAATTATGCCAATCTCTTAGCTGATGGTGCGCTAGAGACACGTGGGGCGGGTTTAACGACTTTTGGTAAACATGTTGTACAAGAACTGAATACGTTACATGTATGGACTGATGTGTCTCATTTGAATGAAAGAAGTTTTTGGGATGTTATAGAGATTGCAAAAAATCCTATTGCTTCCCACTCAAATTGTATGAAACTTTGCGAGCACCCACGTAATTTAAACGATGAACAACTTAAAGCTCTTATAAAGCGAAATGGCATGATTGGTGTCACTTTTGTACCGCAGTTTCTAACAAATGAAAAACAAGCGAATGTAGCAGATATAGTAAGACATATCGAATATATTTGTTCATTAGGTGGAGAGCGCAATATAGGATTTGGTTCCGATTTTGATGGGATTTTAGAAACAGTTGTAAATGTATCAGCGTATCGAGATTATGAAAATGTAATGAATGAGCTTTGTAAACACTATGCTGCATCTACTGTAGAACGATTTTTATATGATAATTTTGTAGAACATATGAGTTTTTAAATCCCGATTTAAAATTCAGAAAAATCAAAATTAATTCATTTGATTTTATTGCTTTTTTTAAGACCTAATACTAGAATGAAAAACAAAATAGCTTTATACTAAAGATTCAGGGAAATCAGAAGAGGCATAATTTGCGTCCGTTGTAGTTTATTTGCATAAAAAATGCTAAACTATTACTGTAAAAAAATACACTACAATGAATGCAGCCAAAAGGGGTGTAGGAGATGATTAGTCAACTTTCATGGAAAGTTGGAGGCCAACAAGGTGAAGGAATTGAAAGTACAGGAGAAATCTTCTGTATTGCATTAAACCGATTAGGATATTACCTATACGGTTACCGCCACTTCTCATCACGTATAAAAGGCGGCCATACAAATAATAAAATTCGTGTAAGTACAACAGAAGTACGAGCGATCTCAGATGATTTAGATATTTTAATTGCTTTTGACCAAGAAACAATTGATTTTAATTTCCACGAACTACGTTCAGGTGGAATTGTAGTTGCGGATGCGAAATTTAATCCAACAATACCTGACAATACAGATGTAAATCTATATGTGATACCGTTTACAGATATTGCTTCAGAATTAGGCACATCATTAATGAAAAACATGGTTGCTGTTGGAGCATCAAGTGCAGTATTAGGATTAGATGAAACAGCTTATTTAGATGTTGTTGAAGAAATCTTTGGTCGTAAAGGAGAGCAAGTCGTTCAAAAGAATATGGACGCAATTAAACGCGGCTCTCAATATATGAAAGAATTACTAGGTGAGAAAGTAAACATGATGCAGCTTGAAAAAGCTGATGGTAAAAAACGCATGTTTATGATTGGAAACGATGCAATCGCATTTGGTGCGGTAGCTGGTGGTGCTCGTTTTATGTCAGCATACCCAATCACACCTGCATCAGAAATTATGGAATACTTAATTAAAAAATTACCGAAAGTCGGCGGAACAGTAATCCAAACTGAGGATGAAATCGCAGCTTGTACAATGGCAATCGGTGCAAACTATGCTGGTGTTCGTACATTAACGGCATCTGCTGGTCCTGGTCTTTCATTAATGATGGAAGCAATCGGTTTAGCGGGTATTACAGAAACCCCATTAGTAATTGTTGATACACAACGTGGCGGCCCAAGTACAGGATTACCAACGAAACAAGAACAGTCTGACTTAATGGCAATGATTTACGGTACGCATGGTGAAATTCCAAAAATCGTAATGGCGCCAAGTACAGTTGAAGAAGCTTTCTATGACATTGTAGAAGCATTTAACTTATCTGAAGAATATCAAGTTCCTGTTATTTTCTTAACAGATTTACAGCTTTCGTTAGGAAAACAAACAGTAGAACCACTTAAATTAGATAAAGTGGAAATTCGTCGTGGTAAGCTTGATTTAGAAGCAAAATTACCAGAACGTGAAAATAAAGCATACTTCAAGCGTTATGAAGTAACAGAAGACGGCGTTTCACCACGTGTTTTACCTGGTATGAAAAATGGTGTTCACCATGTTACAGGTGTAGAACATGATGAAACTGGAAAACCGTCGGAATCAGCAATAAACCGTAAAGATCAAATGGACAAACGTTTCCGTAAAATGGAGAACTTGAAGTTTAATACCCCTGTTTATAAAAATGTTAAGCATGAAGAAGCAGACGTATTGCTTGTTGGATTTAACTCAACTCGTGGTGCGATCGAAGAGGCAATGACGCGTTTAGAACAAGAGGGTATGAAAGTAAACCATGCTCATGTGCGTTTAATTCACCCGTTCCCAACAGCTGAAATCGATCCACTTGTGAAAAAGGCGAAGCGTGTTGTAGTAGTAGAAAACAATGCAACAGGTCAGCTTGCTAACATTATGAAAATGAATCTTGGTAATGGTGAGAAAATTTCTAGTCTTTTAAAATATGATGGAAACCCATTCTTGCCGAAAGAGATTTACAACGAATGCAAAAAAGGGGTTGTATTAAATGGCAACATTTAAGGACTTTCGTAACAGTGTAAAGCCAAACTGGTGCCCAGGTTGCGGAGACTTCTCAGTGCAAGCTGCAATTCAACGTGCGGCAGCTAACGTTGGCCTAAATCCAGATGAACTTGCTGTTATTTCTGGTATCGGCTGTTCAGGCCGTATTTCAGGTTATATTAATTCATATGGTGTGCATAGTATTCATGGTCGTGCCCTTCCGATTGCACAAGGTGTGAAAATGGCAAATCGTGATTTAACAGTTATCGCTTCAGGTGGTGACGGTGATGGATTTGCGATTGGTATGGGACATACAATCCATTCTATTCGTCGTAATATCGACATTACGTACATCGTAATGGATAACCAAATTTATGGATTAACAAAAGGGCAAACTTCACCACGTAGTGAAGCTGGATTTAAAACGAAAAGCACACCACAAGGTTCAATTGAACCATCACTAAATGTAATGGAAATGGCCTTAACAGCTGGTGCGACATTTGTGGCGCAAAGCTTTTCGAGTGATTTAAAAGAATTAACACAAATTATTGAAGCTGGTATTAACCATAAAGGATTTTCATTAATTAACGTATTTAGCCCATGTGTTACTTACAATAAAGTAAATACTTACGATTGGTTTAAAGAGAACTTAACGAAACTAAGCACAGTAGAGGGATATGATCCATCTAATCGCATGATGGCTATGCAAACTTTAATGGAAAATAACGGTTTAGTAACAGGGTTAATTTATCAAAATACTAAGCAACCATCATATCAAGAACTTGTTAAAGGATATAGTGAAGAGCCTTTAGTGAAATCTGATTTAAATATGGATCAGAAAATGTTTGATGAGCTTGTTGCTGAATTTATGTAATGTAAGAAAAAAAGGTTGCCGATTTGGCAACCTTTTTTTATGTACAAAATATAGGGTAGCCTTATTTACTTAGAAAATTCAGAATGATAAAATAATATATAAATCGTTGTATGAAAATGGCAAGTTCATTGCTTATGAAATGTAAGATAATAAAGGGCCTCTTTATTGTTAAAATTGGCGAAATACATCATACTATGGTAATGTTTATAGGGATAAAGCAATATGCTTTTTGGTAGGACAACAAGAAATGATAAAAAGGGAATGTCTATTTGCGTGGGGAAGACTTCATTCTTATGAATGATTAGATTGATTACTCAAGTTTCAAAGGACAAGTTATCTCTCAAGCTATCTAACCATTTTTGAGGTGAGTCTAGGCGCATTAAAATGGACTATAGAGTATGTATAGTTAAGGGTGAAAGGAGATTACCGATGAACGAGCAACAACGATTAGCAAGTCAACAAGCAAATTCCTCTATGAAAAAAGAAGAGAAAGATTATAGTAAATACTTTGAAAGTGTATATCAACCACCTTCCTTAAAGGATGCGAAAAAGCGTGGGAAAGAAGAAGTTAAAATTGAACGGGATTTTGGCTTACCTGAAGAGTTTCGCAATTTTGGTACAGGAAGAAAGTTCTATATTCGTACATATGGTTGTCAAATGAATGAGCATGATACGGAAGTAATGGCAGGTATTTTCACAGCACTTGGATATGAACCAACTTTTTCAACTGAGGATGCAGATGTAGTTTTATTAAACACTTGTGCAATTCGTGAAAATGCTGAAAATAAGGTGTTTGGTGAGCTAGGCCATTTAAAGTCACTCAAACGAAGAAATCCAGACCTTTTAATTGGTGTATGTGGTTGTATGTCTCAAGAGGAATCTGTTGTAAATAAAATTATGCAAAAAAATCAGCATGTAGATATGGTATTTGGAACGCATAATATTCATAGACTACCGTACATTCTAAAAGATGCGATGTTCTCGAAAGAGACGGTAGTTGAAGTATGGTCAAAAGAAGGTGACGTAATTGAAAACCTTCCGAAAGTACGTCGTGGTGATATTAAAGCTTGGGTAAATATTATGTATGGCTGTGATAAATTCTGTACGTATTGTATTGTACCGTATACACGCGGAAAAGAGCGAAGTAGACGTCCAGAAGATATTATCCAAGAGATTCGTCATTTAGCTGCAAATGGTTATAAAGAAATTACGTTACTTGGACAAAACGTAAATGCATATGGTAAAGACTTTGAAGATATAGAATACGGTCTTGGCGATTTAATGGACGAACTTCGTAAAGTTGATATTGCCCGTATTCGTTTTACAACGAGCCATCCACGTGATTTCGATGATCACTTAATTGAAGTGCTTGGAAAAGGTGGCAACCTAGTAGAACATATCCATTTACCAGTTCAATCTGGAAGTACAGATATGCTGAAAATTATGGCACGTAAATATTCGCGTGAGCATTATTTAGAACTTGTAAGAAAAATTAAAGAAGCAATTCCAGATGTAGTATTAACAACAGATATTATCGTTGGTTTTCCAAATGAAACAGATGAGCAATTTGAAGAAACGATGTCGTTATATCGTGAAGTAGGGTTTGATACTGCCTTTACATTCATTTATTCTCCTCGCGAAGGTACACCAGCTGCAAAAATGAAAGATAATGTACCGATGGAAGTAAAGAAAGAACGTCTTCAGCGTTTAAATACACTAGTAAATACGTTGGCAATTGAAAAGAATAGTCGTTACAAAGGTCAAATTGTAGAAGTGTTAGTTGATGGGGAAAGTAAAAATAATCCGGAAGTACTTGCAGGTTATACTCGTACGAATAAACTTGTAAACTTCGTCGCTTCAAAATCTTTAATTGGTCAGCTTGTGAAAGTGAAAATAACGGAAGCAAAAACTTGGTCTCTTAACGGGGAATTAGTTGAAGAGCCGATTGAGGTGAAATAATAGATGAAAGTATATTCGAAAGATGACATTGTTGAACAAGCGAAAGAATTAGCAAAAATGATTTCTGAAACAGAAGAAGTTGATTTTTTTAAGAAAGCAGAGGCGCAAATTCATAAAAATGAAAATGTAAAGCGCGCAATCGATGAAATTAAAGCACTGCAAAAACAAGCAGTAAACTTGCAACATTACGGGAAATGGGAAGCTTTAAAAAAGGTAGAAGCTGAAATTGATGCATTGCAAGATAAGTTAGACAGTATTCCAGTCGTACAACAATTTAAATCTTCACAAACATACGTAAATGACTTATTACAGTTAGTTGCTAGTACAATTTCTAACAACGTAACAGATGAAATATTAATTTCAACTGGTGGCGATGTACTAAAGGGTGAAACTGGCGCAGCGGTAGAAAGTAAAAAAGGAAATTGTGGTTGTTAAAGAGATGTCATATTGACATCTCTTTTTTTTGGGGATTAAACGTAAGTTCTTCTCAAAAAAAGAATGACACATTCCGCTATTGTCACGCATATGATTAAGTGAATAGTGATTGAGGAGGGTTACGAATGTCCGAATTTAGAGAGATTATTACAAAAGCAGTGGTTGGAAAAGGACGTAAGTATACAAAGTCAACGCATACATGTGAATCGAATAATGAGCCAACAAGTATTTTAGGGTGCTGGGTAATTAACCACTCGTACGAAGCAAGAAAGAATGGAAAACATGTGGAAATTGAAGGTTTCTATGATGTGAACACTTGGTATTCATTTGATGGAAATACAAAGACTGAAGTTGTAACAGAACGTGTGAACTACACGGACGAAGTAAGTATTGGTTATCGTGATAAAAACTTTTCTGGTGACGATTTAGAAATTATTGCTCGTGTTATTCAGCCGCCAAATTGTTTAGAAGCACTTGTATCACCAAATGGTAATAAAATTGTTGTAACTGTAGAACGTGAATTTGTAACAGAAGTAGTTGGAGAAACGAAAATTTGTGTAAGTGTAAATCCTGAAGGCTGCGTAGAATCAGATGATGATTTCCAAATTGCTGATGATGAATTTGAAGAATTAGATCCGAACTTTATAGTTGATGCAGAAGAAGAGTAATAGAAAGCTAGGGAGAAGTTCTTCCTAGCTTTTTACTTTACATAAGTGGGGCTGAATGAACATGATTCTTTATGAAATATGTTATAATGAAGAAAGACTCCTGAAATAGGAGATAAGAGTGTCCGTGAAATGCGACATATATGAAAATAGATTATCATGTAAGAATTATGGAGGAAAAGTATGACTCAATATACGCCTATGATACAGCAATATTTAAAGGTTAAGGCAGATTATCAAGATGCCTTTTTATTTTTTCGCTTAGGCGATTTTTATGAAATGTTCTTTGAGGATGCTGTAAAAGCAGCTCATGAACTTGAAATTACATTAACGAGCCGAGATGGCGGTAGTAGTGAACGTATACCAATGTGCGGTGTACCGTATCATGCGGCTAAAAACTATATTGAACAACTTGTTGAAAAAGGATATAAAGTAGCTGTTTGTGAGCAAGTAGAAGATCCGAAAACAGCTAAAGGTGTAGTACGTCGTGAAGTAGTACAATTAATTACGCCAGGAACGATGATGGAAGGGCGTACAATTGATGAGAAAGAAAATAACTTCTTAGCCGCATTAACACATTTTGAAGATGGATCATATGCTTTAGCTTGTAACGACTTAACGACTGGACAAAATACAGTAACGTTATTGACTGGTTCAGTAGAAGATATTTTATTAGAAGTGTATGCAACTGGTTCGAAAGAAATTGTTGTTGATTCTTCATTTTCTAAAGATGAACTAAACAAGTTAACTGAAACATTGAAAATGACGATTTCGTATGAAGATGCAACGGCAATTCCGGAAGGATTAGAACATCTTGTGAAAAATGTTTCACAAGCAAAATTAATTAAAGCAGTTGGACGTTTATTTAACTATGTAATAAGAACGCAAAAACGTTCTTTAGATCATTTGCAACCAGTAGAAATTTATTATACGAATCAATTTATGAAAATTGATGTACATTCAAAGCGAAATTTAGAACTGACAGAAACACTTCGAACGAAAGAAAAAACAGGATCACTATTATGGTTATTGGACAAGACGAAAACAGCTATGGGTGGTCGTATGTTAAAACAGTGGATGGAACGTCCACTTATACAGAAAGAAAGAATTGAAGAGCGTTTAGAAATGGTTGAAACGTTTGTAAATGATTACTTCTTACGTGAAGATTTAAAAGAAAAGTTAAAAGAAGTATATGATTTAGAACGCTTAGCAGGAAAAGTTGCATTTGGTAACGTAAATGCAAGAGACTTATTACAATTAAGACGTTCATTGCTTCAAGTACCAGCTATTTTAGAAGCAATTAGTTTGTTAGATAACGCTTATGCATCGAGATTAATTCAAGGTGCAGATCCATGTGAAAGCTTAACAGAATTACTAGGAAGAAGTATTCAAGAAAACCCACCGCTTTCGATTAAAGATGGAGATATTATTAAAGATGGTTATAATGACAAGCTTGATCAATATC
Organism: Bacillus sp. FSL W8-0770; assembly: GCF_038008705.1. Taxonomy (NCBI): domain Bacteria; kingdom Bacillati; phylum Bacillota; class Bacilli; order Caryophanales; family Bacillaceae; genus Bacillus; species Bacillus sp. FSL W8-0770. Next base: position 3,594,090 of record NZ_JBBOZR010000001.1, on the reverse strand, counting down.
GTTACGTTAGTAAAAACGGGAAAACGTGGATTGCTGAGCTTGAAAAAAGAGAACGTGATATTACCGGAATTAAATCATTAAAAATCGGATACAACCGTATTTTCGGTTACTACATTGAAGTAACGAAAGCGAATCTTGCAGCACTTCCAGAAGGTCGCTATGAGCGTAAACAGACGCTTGCTAATGCTGAACGTTTCATTACAGATGAACTGAAAGAAAAAGAAACGTTAATCTTAGAAGCTGAAGAAAAAATTGTACAGCTAGAATACGATTTATTTACAGCACTTCGTGAAGAAGTAAAAGTATTTATTCCGAAATTACAACATTTAGCGAAAGTAATTAGTGAATTAGACGTACTGCAAAGTTTTGCAACAGTTAGTGAAGAAGAACAGTTTGTAAAACCTGTACTGACAACGAAGCGCGAAATCTTTATTAAAGATGGTCGTCATCCTGTTGTTGAAAAAGTATTGAACGGGAAATTGTATGTACCGAATGATTGTATTATGCCAGAGAATATGGATGTCTTTTTAATTACAGGGCCGAACATGTCTGGTAAAAGTACGTATATGAGACAATTAGCACTTGTAACGGTTATGTCGCAAATCGGTTGTTTCGTACCAGCAACAGAAGCAGTATTACCTGTATTTGACCAAATCTTTACGAGAATTGGTGCAGCGGATGATTTAATTTCAGGTCAAAGTACATTTATGGTCGAAATGTTAGAAGCGAAAAATGCAATTGCAAACGCATCAGAAAGAAGTTTAATTTTATTCGATGAAATTGGACGCGGTACATCTACGTATGATGGTATGGCACTTGCACAAGCGATTATTGAACATATTCATGACCAAATTGGTGCAAAAACGTTATTCTCTACGCATTATCACGAATTGACGGTGTTAGAAGAGAGTTTAAATCAACTGAAAAATGTACACGTTTCAGCAATTGAAGAGAATGGAAAAGTAGTATTCCTTCATAAAATTCAAGATGGAGCAGCTGATAAAAGTTACGGAATTCACGTTGCGCAACTTGCGGAGCTTCCAGATAGCCTAATCGCTCGTGCGAAAGAAGTGTTAGCACAGCTAGAAGGACAGGAAGAAATTATTATTCCAAAGCGAGTAGAAGTGAAAGTACAAGAAGCTACTCCAGAACCTGTAGTTGTAAAAGAGGAAATAGCAGAAATACAGGAAACGAAAGTAGAGACTGAAGAAGAATCGCAACTATCTTTCTTTGGAGGAGAACAGTCTTCGAAGAAACAAGAAAAGCCTCTGCTAGATCAAAAAGAAACAGCAGTACTGGCGCAAATTAAAAAAATCGATTTACTTGATATGACACCTTTAGAAGCGATGAACGAATTGTATCGCTTACAGAAAAAGTTAAAGAAAGGATGAGTAAGTAGATGGGGAAAATTCGCAAACTCGATGACCAACTCTCTAACTTAATTGCGGCAGGGGAAGTAGTAGAGCGCCCTGCTTCAGTCGTAAAAGAACTTGTGGAAAATTCTATCGATGCGAATAGTACATCTATTGAAATCCACTTAGAAGAAGCTGGGTTATCGAAAATTCGTATCATTGATAATGGTGATGGTATTGCAGAAGAAGACTGTATCGTCGCTTTTGAACGCCATGCAACGAGTAAAATTAAAGATGAAAACGATCTGTTCCGCATAAGAACACTCGGTTTCCGCGGTGAGGCATTGCCAAGTATTGCCTCAGTTAGTGAATTAGAATTAATTACTAGCACAGGTGATGCGCCTGGTACACACCTTATTATTAAAGGTGGAGACATTATAAAGCAAGAGAAGACTGCGAGCCGAAAAGGAACAGATATTACAGTACAAAACTTATTCTTTAATACACCAGCACGTCTTAAATATATGAAAACCATTCATACAGAGCTCGGAAATATTACAGATATCGTGTATCGTATTGCAATGTCACATCCAGAAGTATCGTTAAAACTATTTCATAATGAAAAGAAATTGCTTCATACGTCAGGTAACGGTGATGTAAGACAAGTACTTGCATCGATTTACAGTATTCAAGTTGCGAAGAAGCTTGTTCCAATTGAAGCCGAATCTTTAGACTTTACAATTAAAGGCTATGTAACATTACCAGAAGTAACGAGAGCATCTCGTAATTATATGTCAACGATTGTAAATGGTCGTTACGTTCGAAACTTTGTATTAATGAAAGCAATTCAGCAAGGATACCATACATTACTGCCAGTTGGCCGGTATCCAATTGGTTTCTTATCGATTGAAATGGATCCAATGCTAGTTGACGTTAACGTACATCCAGCGAAGTTAGAAGTTCGTTTTAGTAAAGAACAAGAATTGCTAAAGCTGATCGAAGAAATATTGCAAGCTGCATTTAAAAAAATACAGCTTATTCCAGATGCAGGTGTAACAACGAAGAAAAAAGAAAAAGACGAAAGTGTGCAAGAACAGTTCCAGTTTGAGCATGCGAAGCCGAAAGAACCATCTATGCCGGACATTGTTTTACCAACTGGCATGGATGCAAAACAAGAAGAACCGCAGGCTGTGAAACAACCACCACAACTGTGGCAACCGCCGAAACAAGAATGGCAACCACCACAGTCGCTCATAAGAGAAGAACAAAGTTGGCAACCATCCACTAAACCGATAATCGAAGAACCAATTCAAGAAGAGAAATCGTGGGACAGTAATGAAGAGGATTTTGAACTAGAGGAATTAGAAGAAGAAGTTCGGGAAATAAAAGAGATTGAAATGAACGGGAATGACTTACCACCGCTTTATCCAATTGGACAAATGCATGGAACATATATTTTCGCTCAAAATGATAAAGGCTTATATATGATTGACCAGCATGCCGCGCAGGAACGTATTAATTATGAATACTTCCGTGATAAAGTAGGAAGGGTAGCGCAAGAAGTACAAGAGTTACTTGTACCGTACCGTATTGATCTATCTCTTACTGAATTTTTACGTGTCGAAGAACAGTTAGAAGAACTAAAAAAAGTTGGGCTATTTTTAGAACAATTCGGCCATCAATCCTTTATCGTCCGCTCGCATCCAACATGGTTCCCGAAAGGACAAGAAACAGAAATCATCGATGAAATGATGGAGCAAGTTGTTAAACTAAAAAAAGTCGATATTAAAAAGTTACGTGAAGAAGCAGCCATCATGATGAGCTGTAAAGCATCCATTAAAGCGAATCAATACTTAACGAACGATCAAATATTTGCTTTACTGGAAGAACTACGTACAACAACAAACCCGTACACATGCCCGCACGGAAGACCAATTCTTGTGCATCATTCTACTTATGAGTTGGAGAAGATGTTTAAGAGGGTTATGTAGAGTGAATAGATTACATTTCAAAAGGGAGTAACATTTACTGTTGCTCCCTTTTAATATGTAGATTTAATTGTTAAACGAGAATATGGTGGAGTAATTTTGTATTGTATTTCTTGGTTGCGTTAACTTAAATTTATCTATGTATAAAAAAGCGCTGTATACAGCACTTTTTAAAAGGTGCATGAATTGTATCATTACTAACTAAATAACTATGCATGGCCAAATGTTGCTTCTTATTTAGCTAATTGTCATAAGGATCTATACAATTACTTATTTTTATTATTATTAATTTTTTCAGTGTATAGAACTTGCTCTTTATAGTGCTTCTTAATTGGGAAGTTATGTGTACCTGTGCCGTTTTTGAATTTTTTGTCAATGGGGTTCTTTAGAGGAACTGTTGTAGTTTCAGTAAATTCATATGGGTAATTTATTTTAGATTTATCTTCAAACATGAAAATGCCTCCTTTTAGGATCTCCTAAATTCTTTACTATAACATGATATGCATATAGATATTTTTTGGACTAGTTATTTATATAGGTTAATGGAATTTAATTACATAACTAATGAAACATTTTAAAGGAAAACAATTTGAGAAAGAAATGGTATGAATAGATGTTGGCTCCTATTGTTATTTTTTTGTTTAACAGCACAGTGAATTGTGCATATAAATTCATTATAGATTGTTTTTATAATATGGTTTATATGGGGTTTTCCTGATAATATAATGTGGAATATTATAGTGTTATTAGGTTATTAGGAACATTTAATGCTGTTTCATAACTGAAAGGGAATTGAAAAAAAACTGAAACTTTTCTCATAAAAATTCAATCTAACTTGAAAAATGAAAGGAAAATGAAATTTTCCAAAAGATATTCTTTGTTAAGATAAAAAGCATACATACAAAAAGCATTGACATATCTTAAAAATTTATTTTCAAGATATAGTGGGGGAAAAGATGAGATTAGAAAAACAATTAATAAAAAAGATGTATTATGAAACATTTCTAATGGAGAATGAAACAAAACCAACTCTTGACGTACTTGGACAAGCTTATGTAAACGAAGAAAAAAATGAGATTTCTGATGGGTCTTATATTCGTTTTGCACAAGGTGAATTTTATTATCGTCATCAAGATTTTGAAGCAGCTATTTTTAAATGGGAGAAGGTTAGTAATGAATTAGCACCATGGGCACAAAAAAATATTGCGGATGCTTATTTCGAACTTAATCAATTACCATATGCTGAAAATATTTATACTTCCATTACTACTGATAATAAAATATTGATGACCGAAATTAGACTACAATTACTTTCTCTTTACATTGAGCAAAATAATTTTGACTCAGCTTTCGGTGTTATTAAAGAAGCAGTTTCTTTAAATCCTGATTATCCGAATGTCACAAAAATTGCCCGTTCCTTTTATGAGGAACAGCAAGATTTTGATAGTGCAGTAGAGCTTGCTGTGAATGAGTTAATTCGAATAGAGTCGTATCCGTGGTTTGAGGTGTTAAAAGGATATATCGATAAAGGGTTTACTAAACATATTTCACCAGACTATTTTTATGATGCATTAGCTACATTAAATAATGTAGATCAAGTACAATTTACACAAATGGTTTCATCACTTTGGAACAGTTATAAAGATGAACCAAATTATTTATTATGGCTTAATACAATAAATGAATTTTTCTTACATATTGAAATACATTCGTCCGATATATGGAACAAAGTTTCTGCTCTTTACGAAGAAACGTACTTTACATTAATTCAAGGTCAATATACGCTTAGACAATTAGACGATATCATACCAAATCTGTTAGCAAACTGGTTAAAGGTAGTCAATCCATCTTATGCTGTATTTCCATCTGCAGCTGTATTGGCATGGGATGAGATTTTCCCTTCCAAAATAGATTCAGCAAATATAGAACATGCGGAAAACTTACTGTCACATTCTATTAATCATGTAAATGGCTTAGAGTACAGCTTACACCTTTTTGAATCTATTACACAGTGGGCACAAAAGCAGAATATAGAAATAGGTCACCGATTTAAATGGTTAGTTGACGAGCTCGCAGATTTAAGAACAAATCGTATTTTAGTAACGGGAACTTCAGGGAACGGAAAAACTACATTTATTAACTCTATATTAGGAGAAAATATATTAGAAAAATCAATTTCAAATGTAGTAGTTTTAAAAAATGATGCTCATATAGAAATAAACGCTATAACAGACTCAGCAATTACAACAACGGAAGATATCACTGATTACCATAATATGATGTCTCAGCACCATCAAACATATAGAGATAGAGCGTGTGTTGAATTTAAATTACCATGCAGATTTTTAAATGAAAATAAACTTACATTTGTAGTGACACCTGGCTTTAATAGAAATAACGACACTAGAGATGAGATATTCGAATATTTAAATTCTGTAGACGAATTACTGTTCGTATTGAATGCGGATTCACCTTTTACTGATAAAGAACGTGACATTCTATTAAGTATTCAAGAACATACGCCAAATTTACAAATTCATTTCTTATTAAATAAAATCGATAACATTTACAGTGAAGCAGAAGTGAAAAGGGTATTACATGATACGGCAACGAGAATAAATACATATTTTCCGTATGCGAGAATTTTCCCTTATTCCTCGTTATATACAAGTAGTCAACAATTAAATGGTTTAATCGAGTTTATTCATTTTAACTTTAATCATAAAAATATCGATGCAGAACGTACTGAAAAGTTATTATTTTTCATTCGAAAAACAATTACATATCTTTTGGAGAAACGTGTTGAGAAAGAAAATAACCTGGTGGATGCTATTAATTGGAATGAAGATATGCTAGTGAAACTAAACGGTAGCATTAATAACCTTACTGCATTTGAAAGGGAAAAAATTCATTTCATTACACAATCATATCGTTCAATGAAGACTGAAATTACAAATGATCTTACCGAAAATATTCCGAAGATATTAAAGAGCTGTTCTAATTTAATTAGTGAAGAAAGTGATTTCGGGCACATGGATACGGAACTAAATAAAGCAATGAATGAAAGAGTGCATAAATATTTAGAACAAACTGTATTACCTAATCTTGCTCTTTCTATGCAAAATTGGATTGCAACTTCTAATAATGAGCTTCTTCAAAGTCAAACGTATTTAGAAGAACTTAGTGAAGGGCTTAATTCACTATTTGGAGAAAATAAAATACAGTTAGAATGTGACTTTAAAGTGCTTGATGACTGGCGCAGAGATACTGACAGGATGACGACTAGAATACAAATGGATGAAGTAAATATTTTACGTCGATTTACGCCAGCACAATTTTTACTAAAAAGTGCCGGTAAATTATTTGGAGTTCTTCCTAAAAATAAATCTATGCTATATAACAAATATAAACAGTATGTAGAAAATGAAGATTATACTGAAGTAACGGCTTCTATTATGAAGAAATTTTTCTTGCAATTTGAGCTGTTTGAAAACACACAAGAGAGGGATATTCATATATTCTTTAGGAATCCATTTAACTCCTTAAAGCAAGCTGTAGAAAATACGCAATTAGAAATACAAGAAAAACAAGAGATGTTACATAAAATGAAATCAAATCCTGAAGTTTATCATGATTCTATCATGCTCTTTGAATTGAGATTGCGTCAATGTGAAGTAATTTTAAATATAGGTGATGATAATACCTATACAGATGTAGCTTTAGAAACAAGTGTAGAATAAAAGTAAAAGGGAGCAACTGTAATAAGTTGCTCCTTTTTCATATAGATTATTTTTCTGTTTCTTTAATTTTAGTTTGTACTTCGCCAGTTTTAATTTTATTGCTTTCTGAGAAACGTAATAAATCGCCTTCAATAATTTTGTCAGACATTCGTAATTCATTTTGTGCACGTTTAATGAGGGCTTGAGCTTCTTTTTTTGGTAAATCTACAATTTCACCTGTTATACGGTCGTAGAAAGTGTTGTTTTTGTATGCATACTTATCTGTAACGAAGCTACCATCACGTAAAACAACAAAGCCAGTATATTCATCTGAAAACATATCATGGCCAAAACGGATATCATTCGTAGAATCAACACCTAATAAATTTAGAATCGTAGGTTTCATATCGATTTGTCCCGTAGGCTTTGAAATAGTTTGACCTTCTGTTTGTCCAGGAATATGAATATATAAAGGTGTACGTTGTAAATTTAAAGTATCAAATTCTGTTATTTGATCTTTTTCTAAAAACTGTGCCATTGCACGATTATGTTTTTCGGAAATTCCATAATGATCACCGTATAACACAATAATAGAATTATCGTAAAGCCCCTCGGCCTTTAGACGTTCAATAAATTTTTTAATGGATTCGTCTAAGTAACGTGCTGTTACGATGTAACGATCAAATACGCCATTACCAGAGTTGTATGGTTCAATGAATTTTGTATCTTCATCATACGTAAATGGATAATGGTTTGTTAAAGTAAGGAAACGAGCATAGAATGGTTGATTAACAGTTTTTAATATATCTACTGATTGATCAAAGTATTCGATATCTTTTAATCCCCAATTTAAATTTGTTTCTGGTGTAATTTTGTAATCAAGCTCATTATAGTAACGATCATAACCAAGAGCAGAGTACATGATATTACGATTCCAAAATGTTGCGTTATTCGCATGGAATACAGAAGTGAAATAACCTTGCTGACGTAAAATTTCTGGAGTTGCAGTATAATCATTGTTACCGTGTGTGAAGAATACAGCTCCTCGATTTAATGGATACAATGACGTATCGATTAGAAATTCTGAATCGGATGTTTTCCCTTGACCAGTTTGATGGAAAAAGTTATCAAAGTAATAACTTTCATTTATGAATTCATTTAGGAATGGTGTAACTTCTTGCCCGTTCACTGATGCGCCTATTAAGAAGGTCTGCAAGGATTCAAGAGTGACGACAATTACGTTTTTTCCTTTCGCTGCACCAAACATATTAGGGTTTGGCTCGCTTTGATTTGCTTTTACGTAGTTTTCAGTTTCTTGTAATTTACTACTATCAGCAAGTGCTTTTTGTGACCCAGCTTTTACTTGCAGTGTTAAGTCATATACTTGGTGAGTATATAAGCCTAAATTTTTGACAAGCATGACTCGGTCGAATGATCTTGTTAATAATTCAGGGCGCTCTTTTTCTGCAAGATGTAGATTCGCAAAGAATACACCAATCGCTAAAAGAAAGTATAACAAGCGCGTAGAATGAGTTACACGTTCTGTTTTAAAGACCAATGATTTCTTTTTTAATAAAATAAAGAAGAAAACAATGTCTACGAATGCGAGTATAATTTTGTAGTTTAATATTTCTATAATACTGCCGCCTAATTGGCCAAAGTTTGAGGTTTGTCCAAGTACTGGTAATGTAACGAAATCACTATAAAAATCATAGAACATTACATTTCCAACAAGCACGATTGTTAATAAGAAATTAATACAGAGCGCTATATAATTTCGCTTTTCACCAGTTGCAAATAATGCTAATCCAACAAATGCTAATGATGCGGCTAGAGGGCTAATAAACAAAATGAGCTCTTGCGTTGAAGACTCGATTTTTAAATCAAAACTGAATCGCGTAATAAGATATGTTTTTAACCATACTGCTAAAGCCATTATTATAACAAAACTTATATTTTGCATTTGTAAATTTATTTTGTTCTTCATTTTTACACCTTCTTTATATAATTTATTTAACTAAAGTTATATATTATGTTTTTATAACTATTAGACTGTAATGAACCATTTAGACTTTGTTTTCTAAAGGGAATAATTTGAAGTATTCATATATATACAATGGGGATTTTTAAAGCGTAGTAGCATAAATATAACTCTTTTTTGAGAAACAGGCAGAAAAAGTCATAGTTGTAGTGAAATTGACTTATAGACATCCTACCATATTAAACACTATGATGATGTTACAAAATATCGAACAAATGAAAGTGAAAATGGATAGAGACTTTTAAAACTGTTGACATTCAATTCATTAGAATTGAATGCCAATCATTTTAAATATACAGTTATATTACATATGTATTTTGTAAAATCCTGATTTTTTGTCGGTTAATCATTAGCCGGGAAGGATAGGGGGCTTATTAATATACTTTTAATATATATGAGTAAAGTGTTTTGAAATTAGGAATATTTGACTAGAATCTTAATGATAGAAATTAAATGTCAGATAAGTACTTTCCAACATACAGACCACTTGCAGCTGCTTGAGATAATGAATGCGTAACGCCTGAACAATCTCCAATTAAAAATAGCCCATGCACACTTGTTTCAAAATAGTTATTGAGTTTTATCGTAGGAGCATAGAACTTTCCGTCAATTCCATATAACAAAGTATCTTTATCAATCGGTTCTTGTATAAATTGTTCTAAGCGTAATAAAAACTCTTTGAGCCCTTCAATATATAATTGAGGGATTTCTTGATTCAAATCTCCATAATCCCCCTGTAGTGTAGGGTGTATACGATTATGCTCCATGCTGTTTTCCACCGTAGGTTGTTTCTTTAGTAAGTCCTCTAAGCGCTGTATAACAATCCGATCTCGCCCTTGGTTAATGCCTTCAATAATTGAACTTGCGTATACATTTGCTTCTTTGAGAGTAGGAAAATAGCGAGGAATAAATAAAGTGAAATTTAAGTTAGAAGTGCCAGTTCCTTGTTCTCGAAAATTTTGACCGTCAGGCATAACTAAACCTTCTTCGTACTTTCGAATGATGCGGCCTTGTGGATTCATACAGTAAGTAGTTGCTGTGAAATGCTCACCTTGATAAGAAAGTTTTGTTTCAAAAGTATCTTTTAATATAGAACGTAATTGATGTTCTTTCATTTCTACTCTAATTCCTAAATCTACACGTGTTTGCTCCTGAGAAATATTTAGGGAACTGCATATTTCTTTTAACCAATCGGCCCCAGAGCGCCCAGTTGCAAATACAAGTTGCTTAGTTTGAACTGTTCCTTGATTTGTCTCTATTGTAAAATGATCTTCCTGTTTCAGAATATGTTGTACATCTATATGAAATTGGATCTTTATTTTCGTCAGTAAAAATTCATAGAGCTGCTGAAAAATGTTACTGGAAAGTGTAGTACCAAGATGTCTTACTTCTGTTGTTAGCATTTGTAAACCACACGCTTCAGCTCTCTTAGTGAGACTTGAATTTTCAGTAGAATATTTTGAAACCGAACTTCCACCAAACTGACATAGAATTTCATCTACTTCAGCCATGAGTTGTATAAAACCCTCTTTACCGACTTTTTTCTCAAGTTCTCCGCCAAATCCGTTTGTATAATTAAATTTCCCTTCAGATTTTCCTAAACCACCAAACCCGAAATATTTATCACATGTAGTACAATTACACACTTTTCCTTCGTCTAAAGGACAATGGCGATCTTCTAGCGCTTTACCTTTATCAAGAATTAAAACTTTTTTGTTACTTTTAGCTAGTGAATAAGCCATAAAAATGCTACTTACTCCAGCGCCGATAATCGTAACATCATACATATTCTTCCACCTGCTAACGAATAGTTTGTTTTTTATTTTTCTAGTGTATAACAATTTTATGAAGTTAAGAAATAGCTTTTATTAATAAAGTGGGAGTTTTTGAACTTGATGCTTTATTAATTTCTACGAGTGGTGGAGTAAATACAAAAATTTTTATTTGAAAGAAGAAACAGTTTAAAAAATAACTATGTCATATGATTAATAACATCTTACATAGAAAAAAACAGACCTTTTAAGTGAAGAGGTCTGTTAATGATTTTAAATCTTATTTAGCAAATACATGGTTACCAATTACTGCTACTGTTTGACGTGTCGTAATCCACTTGTCTGTTGATGTTTTTGGATTGTAGAAATAAAGCCAGTCAGAATGTACTCCATTTGTGGAGATAGCCTCTTCTACAGCCATTTTTGCTTCTGCGCTTGCAGGCTGATTAATTCTTCCATCTGTAACAGGAGTAAATGCATATCCGTATTTAATAGGTTCATAAATAACGCCTGTTATTGTATTTGGAAAACCTTTTGCATTTACACGATTTAGTATAACTTTCGCTACTGCTACTTTTCCTTTATAGGATTCGCCACCTGCTTCAGCGGTAACTAAGCGTGCCATTAAGTCTTTTTCTTTTTGTGAAATGCTTGAGTTGATTTTTAAATGTTGTCCTGTATAAAGCTTGTTTCCGACTGTATTGTTCATTTGTTTTATAGATTGGACAGTGACATTGTAACGCCTTGCTATCGTTTCTAATGAATCTCCCGGTTGTACTTGATAAATAATTTGTCCAGAAATGTTGGCTGGCTTGGTGTTTTGAGGAACAGTGATTTCATTTGATTTCACGGACCCTGGAATATGTAACTGTTCGCCAATAAAGGTTTGATCGTTTCCTTTATTATTAGCCTGTTTAATGGATTGTATTGAAACTCCGTATTGTTTACTAATGCCCCAAAGTGTATCGTTCTTTTTTACTGTATGAATGGTAGAAGCTTCAGCTGTGCTTTGACTACATACGAATGTAATTGCAGCTGCAGATAAAGGGATTATATGTTTTAGTTTTAGTAATTTCATTGTAAATCCTCCTAAGAAAAAATTAAGGTTAAACTATTAAGTAATGTAGTTTGAAATGTATATATGCGTAATATATTAATGTAAGTATATTAGCACATATAAAATAAATAATCACTATAAGTTTCATCTTCGTGTAGTGTAGAGTCCGAATATGAAATATTGCATATGAAAATACATTGAAGTTCATATTTCTGATTACTATAATCTATTTAGTAGAAAGGGAATACGTTATAGAAATAAAATCATTATAGATTAATATAATGATTAATTATTAATAGGAGGATTAATGTAATGAAAATATTTCAAAAAATGTGTGCGTCAACTGTAATCATTACAACACTTTTAGGAACAGGAGGTACTATTAATAGTGTACATGCTGATTCTATAGAACAGCAGATTAAATCAGGGATAGAACAAGAAACAGATAAGCAAATCATTGTAAAATTTAAAGCGGATTTGGATTTGCCATATGAAGATGGTATTGAAAAACAAATACAATCTCAAACGAATGATAAAGTAATAAAAGATCTTTTGACAGAATATCCAGATGTAACATTTACTCGTTTATTCACATCTGTAAGCCCGGAACAAATACAAAACCTTGAAGTGAAAGCACCTAATCATGTATCTACAAGTTTATTAAACTACTATATTCTGCAAAATCAAAATAGTGGGTATGAAGAAGAAATAGTAGATAAGTTAAAGGCATCTTCTTTAATAGAAGATGCGTATATGAAGAAACAAGAGAAAATAATGCCACCTGAAGTGCAATCATCAAGTGTAGCTCTTAATCCTAGTAACAATCCTAGATTTAAAAAACAAGGTTATCTTGAAGCGGCCCCATACGGTATTAATGCGCCTTTCGCCTGGGGAATTCAAGGCGGTAATGGAAATGGTATCACTTTTGTTGATATGGAATACGGATGGTTATTAAATCATGAGGATTTATTACATCAAAAAATTGAGTTAATGTCTGGAAGAAATATAGATCAGCATGTCGGTCATGGGACGTCTGTACTAGGAATTGTATCCTCTGAGGACAATGAAGTTGGGAATATTGGGATTGCGCCAAAGGCGAAAGCAAAGGTTATCTCTCAAATAAGAGATAATGGACAGTATAATACGGCTGATGCAATATTAAGCGCTGTAAATCAGTTAGAAGCTGGGGATGTTTTATTGTTAGAGGCGCAAGCATCTTTCGATGGATATGGTGATAAATATTTACCTGTTGAAGTACAACCAGATATCTTTGATGCAATTCGTGCTGGTACAGATAAAGGGATTGTAATTATAGAGGCTGGAGCAAATGGGTGGAATGATTTAGATGAGTTCAAAGATAGAAAGGGTAAGCAAGTCTTAAATCGTAATAGTAAAGATTTTAAAGATTCGGGTGCAATTATGGTAGGAGCTGGCTCTTCATCTTTCCCTCATGAACGTATGTGGTTTTCGAATTATGGAAGCCGTATTGATGTGTACGGATGGGGAGAAAATGTAGATACAACTACAGCTGAGCAAAGTAGAAGTGCTGTAAATCTTTATACTTCAAGCTTTAGCGGAACATCTAGTGCTTCGCCAATTATTGCTGGGGCAGCGACTTTAGTACAAAGCATTGCTAAAGAAAATTTAGGACAACCATATAGACCAAGTGAACTAAGAGCAATATTAAGTAACCAGAGCACAGGAACAAAATCTAAAGATCCATATGCAGATAAAATTGGTGTTTTACCAGATTTGAAGTCTATACTAGTAAACTTAGGCTATGAACAAAGAAAACCAAACGGTGGGAATGAATTACAAGTAACAGAAAATGAACCAAATAATGAGCCTAGACAGGCAAATAAAGTTAACTTTCATACACCGGTGAAAGGAACGCTACATAATAGTGATAGAGTAGATGTATTTACTTTCCAAATTGATTCGCCGGAAAATATTAATATTTCTTTACTAAATGAACAAAATATCGGAATGACATGGGTACTTCATCATGAATTAGATTTAAATAACTATGTAGCATATGGTGAAAATGAAGGCAATGTAGTTAAAGGAACTTATAATGCAAAGCCAGGTAAATATTATTTATACGTCTATAAATATGAGAATAAAGATGGTTCATACGTATTGAACATAAAATAAGTAAAAGGAACTTCAGATGAAGTTCCTTTAAATTTTTCTAATTTAGTATATGTGAATGATTTTTTAACTTTACTTCTATGCAATATTTCATATTGATGAAATGTTATTTATTTTTTCTGAACTAGCTTATATTATATTCAATAAGTTTGATGTAAAAACAGAAAAAGAGAGGGATAATAATGAGCAATAAGAAGTTAATTTTGAAATTATTCATATGTAGTACAATATTTATCACATTTGTATTTGCTTTACATGATAAGAGAGTAGTTGCAGCTAGCTCTGTTAATGAGCTTGAAAATTTATCAAAATGGATGCAACCTATACCTGATAGTATCCCGTTAGCACGAATTTCAATTCCAGGAACACACGATAGTGGGACGTTCAAGTTGCAAAATCCGATTAAGCAAGTATGGGGAATGACGCAAGAATATGATTTTCGCTATCAAATGGACCATGGAGCTCGCATTTTTGATATAAGAGGACGTTTAACAGATGATAATACGATAGTTCTTCATCATGGGCCATTATATCTTTATGTAACACTGCATGAATTCATAAACGAAGCGAAACAATTTTTAAGAGATAACCCGAGTGAAACGATTATTATGTCTTTAAAAAAAGAGTATGAGGATATGAAAGGGGCAGAAGGTCCATTTAGTAGTACGTTTGAAAAAAATTATTTTGTTGATCCTATCTTTTTAAAAACAGAAGGAAATATAAAACTTGGAGATGCTCGTGGGAAAATTGTACTACTAAAAAGATATAGTGGTAGTAATGAATCTGGAGGATATAATAATTTTTATTGGCCAGATAATGAGACGTTTACCACAACTGTAAATCAAAATGTAAATGTAACAGTACAAGATAAATATAAAGTGAGTTATGATGAGAAAGTAAAATCTATTAAAGATACGATGAATGAAACGATGAACAATAGTGAGGATTTAAATCATCTATATATAAATTTTACAAGCTTGTCTTCTGGTGGTACAGCATGGAATAGTCCATATTACTATGCCTCTTATATAAATCCTGAAATTGCAAACCATATAAAACAAAAGAATCCTGCGAGAGTAGGCTGGGTAATTCAAGACTATATAAATGAAAAGTGGTCACCATTATTGTATCAAGAAGTTATAAGAGCGAATAAGTCATTAATAAAAGAATAAAGATGATGAGAGTAAGAAGCGATAAAATATATCGCTTCTTTTTATTTTCCAATAACCAACATTAGAAATTGTACTTTTATAATAGAAAAAAATAAAAACATAAGATATAATCATACATATAAAATTTGTACCAATAAATTATATATGTATCATTGAATTTAATTTGTTGTAATGAAATGGAGGTATATACTATGAGGTTTCCACATGATTTTTTATTCGGAGCTGCTTCAGCTTCTTATCAAGTAGAAGGTGCATGGAATGAAGATGGAAAAGGTGTTACGAATTGGGACGAGTTTTCAAAAATTCCTGGCAAAACATACAATGGAACAAATGGTGATGTAGCGGTTGATCATTATCATCGATATAAGGAAGATGTTCGCTTAATGGCTGAGATGGGATTAGAATCGTATCGTTTTTCTATTTCTTGGGCAAGAATATTGCCGACTGGAGATGGAGAGGTAAATGAAAAAGGGATTGAATTTTATAACAACTTAATTGATGAATGTTTAAAATACGGGATTGTGCCGTTTGTCACTTTATATCATTGGGATTTACCATTACCGTTAGAAAAAGATGGTGGATGGACGAATAAAAGAACAGCAGAGGCTTTCGTAAAATATGCAGAAACTTGTTTTAAGGCATTTGGTGACAGAGTTAAGCATTGGATTACTTTTAATGAGACAGTAATGTTTTGTGGATTAGGTTATTTAAAAGGTGCACATCCACCAGGAATACAAAATGATGTTCCAAAGTATTTTCAAGCGACTCATTATGTATTTTATGCACATGCGAAAACAGTTGCGGTATACAAGCAGTTGAAACAATATGGTGAGATTGGGATTACACATGTTTTCTTACCTGCTTATAGTGTGGATAACCAAAAAGAAAATATACAAGCAGAAAATCATGCGAATGAATATGAAACGTATTGGTATTATGATCCAGTTTTAAAAGGTGAGTATCCGTCTTATGTTGTACAACAATTAAAGGAAAAAGGGTGGACTCCTAATTGGACGGTTGAAGAATTAGAAATTATTAAACAAAATGCAGAAGAAAATGATTTTATTGGTTTGAATTATTATCAACCAATACGAGTAGAAAGATACGATATGGATATAAAGAGTGAGGAACATTCTCGAGAAAACTCAACGCTTGCTCCAGGTAATCCTTCTTTTGATGGTTTTTATCGAACAGTTAAAATGGATGATAAAACATATACAAAATGGGGATGGGAAATATCTCCCGAAGGTTTCTTAGAGGGATTGCATATGTTGAAAGCGCGTTACGGTGACATAAAGATGTATGTAACGGAAAATGGACTTGGTGATGAAGATCTAATCATTGACGGAGAAATTGTAGATGTTCCGAGAATTAAATTTATTGAAGCGCATTTAAAAGTAATGAAGCGTGCAATTGAAGAGGGAATTAACTTAAAAGGTTATTATGCATGGTCAGTGATTGATCTTTTAAGTTGGTTAAATGGATATAAAAAGCAATATGGCTTTATTTTTGTCGATCATAATGATAACTTAAAACGTAAGAAGAAACTTTCGTTTCATTGGTATAAACGTGTGATCGAAACGAGAGGGGAAGAGTTATAACAGATAAAAGAGTATTTTAGGAGAAAGTGTATGAGTGCAAAGTATAAACAAATTGCAGATGTGTTAGAGCAAAACATTCGAGATGGGCTTTTTAATGAAACGAAAAAACTACCTACAGAAGAAGCGTTGATGAATCGATTTGAAGTAAGCCGTAATACGATACGTAAAGTAATTAGTCAGCTTGTGAATAGAGGTTATATTTTTCAAGTACAAGGTAGTGGTATGTTTTTACGCGAAACTTCTGTAACAGATTACATTAATTTAGGAAGTTTACGTGGATTAACGAAAAATCTTGTTTCACAAAATATTGAAACGAAAGTGTTAGAGCTTGAAGTAATAGATGCGGACGAAGAAATAGCAAAGCGAATGCAATGCGAAGTTGGAACTAGGTTGCATTTTTTGAAGCGCTTAAGAATTGTAGATGCTAAACCATTCTCTATTGAAGTAAATTATTTCAAAAAAGATATTATTCCATATTTGAACGAAGAAATAGCATTAAGCTCTGTATACAGTTATTTCATTGAAGATTTACGATTAAATATTGGTTTTGCTGATAAAGTTATTAGTTGTGAAAAAGTAAATAAAGAAAATGCACAGCTTTTAGAATTAAATGAAGGTGATCCGGCGCTTCTTATTGAAAATACAGTATATCTTGTAAATGGAACAATTTTCGAGTTATCTCAGTCGATGTTTCATTATGAAAAGACTAAACTTTTAAATCGAATTAATTTTAAATGAAAAATTATCGTGTAAAAAAAGCAACTGGTCCTAAGTGACCAGTTGCTTTTTATTTTTAAAGTGGATGAGCAAAAAAACACGAAAGTGGTTGGTCCGCTTTTTACAAACATCTATTATGATAAGAGAAGAAAGGTAGTATGTTATCAACGTTTTAAAGAGGAAGGTTTTTATGTAAGTTCTTTAATTAAAATTGATGGGGCTTAGAGAGGTGAAAAGACAATGAGTTTTGCAATTTCACTAGTCGTTATTATTGTAATTGTATCGCTATTTGGGACTGTACTAGTTGCAAGAAACGTGGAGGATAATTATGGTAAGTCTACAAAAAGAAATGTGAAAAACTTATCTGCAATCTATATTCTTCTTCTTTTTGTTCTACTGATTGGGGTAACATGGTATGCGGTAATGATTTGATAGTTTGTAAAAGAACTGAAATGAGAGTATGAAGTTGGAATTTTAGAAGCTATCGAGTAATCAGAAAGAGAGCCATTTTGGATATATCTATTTGCGGATAAGAAGATGTGACTAATTAATACTATTTTTAGAGTGAATACTGTTAGTAATAAATTGAGATTAGTTTGTTTTGAGAGGGGCAACTATATGGAATGGAAACCAAATCGTGCAGATAAGACACCAGTATATAAACAAATTGCTGATTATATTGAAAGAGGCATTTCTTCAGGCGAATTTCCTTCTGATAGTAAGTTACCTTCTGAGCGTATGTTAGCAAAGGAATTACAGGTGAACCGGAGTACAATAGTAGCTGCGTATGAAGAATTAAAATCACTTGGAGTAGTAGAACGACAAAAGGGAAGCGGAACACGGGTCAATACGGACATATGGGGTGTCTCACATAAACGAATACCGAACTGGGGTAGGTACGTGGAGGATGGATCGTTCTTACCTAACGTACCACTCGTTCAACAAATTCGAACGGAAACACAAAAAGATGATTTAATTAATTTAGCAAGCGGTGAACTGTCACCAGAATTAATTCCAAGTGATAGATTTCGAACAATTTTGTCGGAGAAAACATTTATGGAAAACCTCGGTTATGACCATCCACTTGGAAATGAGATGTTGAGAAAAACAATTGCAGCACATGTTCAGCAATATAAACAAATTGAAGCAGATTCAAGCTCTATTCTTATTACGTCAGGAGCACAACAGGCGCTTAATCTTATCGTTCAATGTTTATTAAAACCTGGTGATGCGATTGCGATTGAAGATCCTTCGTATTGTTTTTCGCTCCCAATGTTTAAATCGGCCGGTTTAAACATATTTCATTTACCTGTTGATAAGGATGGAATGAATCCAGATGACTTAATCGATTTGCACAAAAAGCATCGCATTCGTATGGTGTTTTTGAATCCAGATTATCAAAATCCAACGGGTACTGTGCTTTCATTAGCGAGACGTAAAAAAATTTTAGAACTGTCTTCTGAGTTCGGTATACCAATTGTAGAAGATGATCCGTATAGTTTAATTTCTTTTAATGGAGAAGTGAACCCGACATTAAAATCAATGGACCAAAATGGAAATGTTCTTTATATAAGTTCATTATCAAAAATTGTTGCATCAGGATTACGTATTGGATGGATAATTGGTCCTACACGCGTAATTGAGCGTTTAGCAGATGCAAAGCAACAAGTTGATTTTGGCCATAGTGTATTTACGCAGTGGGTAGCAAATCAATTTTTAGAATCAAAGGATTTCCATACACATATTACGATACTTCGTGGACAATTGAAGCAAAGAAGAGATGAATTAATTGCAGAGCTTGAAGGAACATTGGGAGAACGAGTTGAATGTTTCGTGCCAGAGGGTGGAATACATGTATGGTGTAAAGTAACAGGAAAGTTTGATGAATATCACTTATTAGGTGAATCTATACGGAATGGTGTCGCATTTGTTCCGGGCAGTGTTTTAGGTTCGAAAAATGAATATATACGATTTACGTTTGGTAGAGCGAATATAGAACAAATTCAACTTGGAATTAAACGGTTTGCCGACACGCTAAATGAGATTTCATAATATGGATGTGTGATAGTGAAATGAGGGAAAGAAATGAAGTACGTGACGCTTTTACTTCAAGTAGGCGTGCTATATGTATTTAGCCTAGTGGGTACGTGGATTCAGGAAATATTCCATCTATCAATACCGGGGAATTTAATAGGGATGTTAATACTGTTCCTGCTCCTTTCCACTCGCGTTTTACCGTTAAAATGGTTTGAATTAGGTTCGGAAAAGTTAATCGTATTTTTACCGTTATTTTTAATCCCTTCGACAACAGGGCTCATGGAATACGGGTCTTTTCTTTTCAGTAAGGGAAGTATTATATTCCTTTTAGTAGTTGCAAGTACTGTAGTAACTTTGATTGTTTCAGGGTATATAAGTCAATTATTAGTCACATCAAAAAAATAAAATCGACAAGGTGCACGATTCAAATGGTCTTAATTATTATTACTGTAGCAATTTATTTCTTGGCGACAAAGCTATATAAAAAATTTACGTTTGCATTTACGTTACCAGTGTTAACAGTTACGGCAATTATGATTTGTTTATTTTTGATTTTTGGTATTTCTCATCATGAGTATAGGGAAAATGGGGGAAACATTCTTTCAAGCTTATTGAGCCCTGCAATTGTAGCATTGGCCATACCTCTATTTAAAGAGCGAAAGATACTGATGAAAAATTTTTCATCGATACTAATCGGAGTAGTGATAGGTATAGTGGCTGTAACGAGCATGAATGTAGTGATTGGCGGAATTTTAAATATAGATAAGGAACTTATATTAACTACTTTACCACAGGTAGCGACAATGCCAATTGCCCTTTCAATAGCGGATCAAATTGGTGGTATTCCATCTATGACTTCTAGTTTTGTAGTTGTTGCAGGAATAACAGGCGCTATTATGGGACCAACAGTACTTAAGTTTTTCCGTATAACAAGTACGATTGGAAAAGGAGTTGGAATGGGCTGTGCATCACATATTATCGGTGTGAGTCGTTTAGTGAAAGAAGGCGAGAAAGAAGCGACTATCGGTTCGGTAACGATGATTGTAACTGGAATACTTATTAGTATACTAATACCGTATGGAACGAAATTTATTTTTTAAATGTAATGGAGATGATAACAATGACAACATGGTTTATAGTTACATTATTTGTTTTTGGAGCTATTAAAGTATTAGTTTCTAGCATGCCCACTTCTGTTGTAGAATCAATTATTAGTAAATTTGAATTGCATCAAAAGCTTGAGGTGGAAAATACTTCTATATCGATAGATGGAAAAAATATAGAGGGAGAAATGAAACTACAAGTTATTCATGAATTTAATGAGGCGTTGTTTTTAGATAAACATTATTTCCCGCCGCACGGAGAAGGAACACCAATAGTCATTGATACGAAGAAAGGGAGTAAAGAGATTAGATTTTCGCTATATAGCTATGAGGAACATGTTGATGTCATTAAGCAATATAAGAAGAAAGTCGTTGCCTATCGTTTACGCTCTAAAAGCCTTCAAACATTGGCACCATTAGTAATAACGGAAGAGTATGCTTAAGAAGAGACCTATAATGGTCTCTTTATTTTTTTATCCAATTATATACGTTCCAAATAAAAGAATGAAAAATCATATAACCAAATAAAGAATATGTATGGTTCCAATTCGCACTATGTACAAATAAACCTAAACTTTCAGCAATCTGTTCAAAAAGGCTAGCACAAATACCGATTGAAATAATAAATAAAATTATAGAAACTTTAGATAATTTTTTTGAAATGTGTATAAAGATAACTGTTAAAATCGGCAGTACGAACAATGTAAAAGCTATATTAACCGAAAATGTGGATGAGAAGGGCCTAGCCGGAAAGGAATATATTTGTTTATGAACAAAAAAGGCATCTAAGCAAGTTGCAATAATAGAAGAGAGAAAGATTGTAACTACTAATGCTAGAAACTCATTCTTCTTCTCGGAGGAGGACATTTTTCTTTGCGAGAATGGCGAGTTCAATTTTTTCGAGTGTTTTGCAGTAGTCTTCTGTAATTTGTCCATTTATATTTTCCTCCTTATCAACTAAGTAATTTACAACTTGCCAATCAGTAAACCAATCTGCACTGTCAACTTCTTCATGCTTCATATCTCGCCATGCATAGATGAGTGCAGGGCTGTATATGCGATAAGCATCATTTCGTAACTGGCATTTCTTTATTCGGCGCTTATAAAACTCACGGGAAAAAGATTCATTTACACTTGAAAATAAATGGGGCCAGTAATCTTTCCTAGATCCTGTATGCGGATGGTGTTGAGCCCAACTTATTATTTGAGATAAAACATGTGTATCTCGAAATAATAATGAGTACAATCTTTTTCCAATTAATATCCGTTCATGTAAGGAAGTGAAATGTTTCATTGTATCACCAAATAGTAATACTTTTTGTTTCTTATCATTTTCGTAGAATGGGAAAAGGATATGATTAAACTGAAAGAAATCAAAGAGTTTAAATCCAATACTATTTAGTACAGTCTTTTTAAATTGTACATTTTGAATCACTCTTTTTTCTAAGTAGTTTTGTTCATTAATAATAGTTGCAATTGCTAAAGTTTTTTTGTTACCTGTTTTCCAAAAATGGTTCCACATCGTTTCCATAAATGTAGAAACATTTAGGTGAGGGAGAAGGTGAAATAACTTTTGTGATCTCTTTACACTTTGTTCGTAAAGTAAAAATTGAGGGTATACATCTTGGAAAATAAGCCAATTCCCTCTTTCTAAAAAAGAAAAAAATATGAATTGATCTTTCTCTGATAAAATTCTCGTATATAAATCGCCCTTTAAATCAGTCATATTCCAACCGCCGTTACGTGATACCATATGCCCAAGCAGTGCCCAATGTATTTCTGGATATTGAATGTAAAATTGGTAGTATGCGCGTGTTCTTGTAACATTATTTTTATTTAGCTGTTCTGTTTGTATTTTTATTTTGTTGATGATGAGTTGTTCTTCTTTCGTTAATTTATACATGGTGCCAGAAGGAATAAGTTTGCTTTTTTGTTTCAATTCATTTTTTACGTCGAATAGGGAGAGAGGCAGTGCTTTGGAAGGTCCGTTATATGTATGATTTGAATTGCTTCGGTCCATTCCGTTACCTCCCTTTTTCATAAATTTAAACATGATTATTGGCTATGAATCATTCTATTTATTTTATTACGAGTATAAGAAATAAATGAGCGGTGTTTTTTACAAGGAATTTATTTATCATGAAAACCGTATAGAAAATCTTACTGTTGTGAGATGAAATGAAAAACAGAAACTACGTTTAATAGTTTCTGTTTTTTTATTTTGTCAATTAAATGTAACAAACGACGATTATGATTTGAATCAATTGAAAATAATTCAATAAATATTATTTAAATTGAGATGTTTCGTAGGAGGAAAAAGAATGTTAAATAAAATAATTTTAATTACTGGTGGGACAGGTTCGTGGGGGCATGAACTTATAAAACAACTATTAGAAAAATCACCGAAAGAAATTAGAATTTTTTCAAGAAATGAAACGGTTCAGTTTGAAATGCAGCAACAGTTTATAAATGATGATAGGTTAAAATTTATTATTGGAGATATTCGTGATAAAGATCAACTAGTCTATGCTTGCCAAGGTGTACATTATGTGTTCCATCTGGCAGCTTTAAAACATGTTCCAGTATGTGAGTATTATCCTTATGAAGCTATAAAAACAAATATACATGGTACGCAAAATGTAATTGAAGCCTCTATACAGATGCAAGTTGAAAAAGTTATATATGTTTCAACGGATAAAGCAGCTGATCCATCAAATACGTATGGGATGACAAAAGCAATTGGTGAAAAATTAATGGTTCATGCGAATATACAAACGAAGAAAACAAAATTCATTTGTGTTCGTGGTGGAAATGTTTTAGGAACGAGTGGAAGTGTAGTACCACTTTTTAAACAACAAATTAAAAAATCTTCAGAAGTAGGGATTACCGATGCGAATATGACTAGATTTTTCTTAACAGTTGAGGATGCTGTTGGATTGTTATTTAAAGCCGTATCTCAAGGTAGAGGCGGGGAAATCTTTGTTATGAAAATGCCGGCATGTAAAATAACAGATTTAGCAGAAGTATTAATTGAATATTCTGGAAAAGAAAAAGTTAAGGTAAAAGAGGTAGGGATAAGACCGGGTGAAAAATTAAGTGAAATGCTTCTATCTGAGGTAGAGAGTAAAACAAGTATAAGTTTTGATCAAAATTATTTTGTGGTACTACCGACTATTCCTATAGAAGGACTTCAAGAATATTATTCTAGCTATCCTCTAGTGGATGTGAAGAGTTTTAGTTCTCAACAAGACTTACTTGAAAAACATGAGGTGAAACAAATGCTATTAAAAGGAGGATTTTTGCGATGAAAAAAAATGCGATCCTTTTAATAACTGGTGCAAATGGTTTCACAGGACGCCATGCTTGCCACTATTTTTTAGAGCAGGGCTTTCATGTAATTCCTATGTTTCAAAATCGTGCACATAGAGAAAAAATTAAAAATGGTATTACTTGTAATTTAACTAATAAGAGCGAAGTAATGAAGGTAATGAAACAAATAAAGCCAGACTACGTATTGCATTTAGCAGGAAGGAATTCGGTCATAGAATCTTGGACAGCTGCCCTTGAATATATAGAGATTAATGTAATAGGAACGTTATATTTATTAGAAGCAATTAAGCAAGAAGCCTCGCATTGTAGAACATTAGTTATAGGATCTGCTTTGCAAGCAAATAGTATGAACGAAATAAAAATTTCGAATCCATATAGTTTAAGTAAAACGATGCAAGTCATTATTGCAGAGGCTTGGGGAGGATTAATGGATTCAAATATTATCATTGCAAAGCCCTCAAATTTAATTGGTCCAGGGGTATCGAATGGTATTTGTTCGATTCTCGCAAAGAAAATGATAGATATAGAATCAGGTAGAAGTAAGGCTATTATCGAAGTAAACAGTTTGAAAGATAGTAGAGATTTTCTAGATGTACGTGATGCGGTCAAAGCGTATCATGTGTTATTACGAGATGGAATAAATGGAAAACAATATAATATCGGATCAGGAGTAAAACGATCTTTATTAGATGTACTAGAACAATATAAAGAATTAACACAGCTAAATTTTTTTATAGAGGAAACAGAGAAAAGTGGGAGCGACTCAAATGAGAGTTTAGCAACAGAGGAAATAAAAAAGTTAGGTTGGATCCCAGAAATTGAATTTCATCAATCATTAAAAGATGTACTTGAGTATGCGAAGTGTAGTGACATCTGCATGCAATGAAAAACAAAAAAGGGTGTAAGAAATATATGAATGGTTATGAAGTAATAGATAATCAAAATACGTTATTTCTTTCAATTGTTGATACGCTGGACTGGAGAGATGAAGAAGCGCATGTATTGCTTATTTATGAGGCAATACATAAATATCAAGCGTATGTAGAAGAAAAAAGGGTCAATCGAATAAAGTCAGCATTAGAGACGGAAACTAGGTATGTGATTCAAATCTTTGCTCAATATGAGTGTAGTGAGTATGGAAATGATTTTTATGAACTCATTAACGATCTTTTAAAAGATATAGAGGTGGAGCTAAAGATTTATATAAAAAATAATAAGTTCATTTACATTTAAAAGGTAAATATAAAGCTAGATTTTTAATAATAAAGGTGGGTATAAGTTATGAGCAAAACGATTCTTTTTACTGGGGGCGGTACAGCCGGACACGTTATGATTAATATTGTATTAATTCCTAAATTTATAGAGAAAGGATGGAGAGTCGAGTATATTGGATCTAAAAATGGAATTGAAAAATCATTAGTGCAAAATGTTAAATACAATAGTGTTTCAACGGGAAAGCTTAGGAGATATTGGGATTGGGAGAATTTTAAAGATCCTTTTAAAATTATACGCGGTTGTTTACAAAGTTATAATTTAATTAAGAAAACAAAGCCTGACGTTATTTTTTCAGCAGGAGGATTTGTTTCAGTTCCTGTAGCTATAGGAGCATGGTTAAATCGTGTGCCTATAATTATACGTGAACCAGATAGCACATTAGGGCTTGCCAATAAAATAGCATTACCTTTTGCTACAAAGCTATGCACAACATTTCCTCAGACAGGAGAAAATGTAAATAATGAGAAGAAGGTTTATGTAGGACCAATTGTAAGGGAAGAAATTGAGAAGGGTAACGTATTACGAGGAAGAAGATATTGTGAATTTCAGCAAGATAAACCAGTATTATTAATTATGGGTGGGAGTCAAGGTGCTAAGTGGATAAATGATATGGTAAGGGAATGTTTAGATACAATACTATTAAACTTTAATATTATTCATATATGTGGTAAAGGGAAGGTAGACCCATCTATTGGCAAGGAGGGGTATATGCAATTTGAATATATAGGCGATGAGTTGCCGCATATACTAAATATGGCAAGTGTTGTAGTTTCAAGAGCGGGTTCTACTGCTATTTCTGAATTGTTATTTTTGAAGAAACCGATGTTGCTTATCCCGTTAACTAACAGTTCCAGTAGAGGAGATCAAGTTTTAAATGCTGAATATTTTTCACAGCAAGGATATGCGGAAGTTATACTCCAAGACAGAGTAAGTACGAATACATTTATACATGCAGTAAATAAGTTGTATACAAATAAGGATAAATATATTCAAAACATGAATGGATATAAGAAAACAAATGATGAGGGGATTCATCAATTAATAGATATAATAAATGAAGTGGTGAAGTAATAGAAATGTAAATAGTAAAAAGGAAAGAAGGTATCTTCTTTCCTTTTTACTATATTTGTTCCAATTCATTATTATTTATTTCAATTAGCTATGTACTATCGGTGAATGCCATTTTCTAATAGCTCAGTAAATGCATGAATATGAATAGGTTTACTGTAATAATAACCTTGAATAAACTGACATTTATTTTTTTGAAGGAAATTTACGTGCTCTTTCGTTTCTACACCTTCAGCAATGACAGACATTCCTAATGTATTTGCTAATGTGATGATCGTTTTAATAATTTCCATTCCATCATCACATGTTTCAGACATTGTAATAAATTCTCTCGGGATTTTTAACGTATCAATTGGATACAAAGGTAAGTAGGCTAGCGAAGAATAACCTGTACCAAAATCGTCGATAGAAATGTGAATCCCTAAACTTTTTAGTGTACGCAGTTTTATCAATGTTTCTCGCTCATCCATCATTGCAATTCGCTCTGTTAATTCAAGATCAAGAGAGCTTGCTGGTAAACCTGTATTTGTTAAAGTAGAAGAAATAGATTTTACAAAATCCTCTTGTTCAAATTCCTTAGCAGATAAATTCACACCTATTTTTAAATGTGAATATCCGAGTGCGTGCCAACGTTTCATTTGCTTGCAAGCCTGCTCTAATGTCCATTTACCTATTGAAATAATTTGTAGTGTTTCTTCTGCAATCGGAATAAACTCGTATGGAGAAATAATACCTAATTCAGGATGATTCCACCTAATTAAAGCTTCTGCACCGATAATTTTATTAGATTCACTATCAACTTGAGGTTGATACAAAAGGAACAATTCTTCATTTTGTAGTGCGTTTGGTAAATCTTTTTCTAATCGCAATCGTCTTTCAATTTTTTTAGCGATTACATCGTCATAAATAGATACAGAGTTAAGTTTTTTTGCTTTTGCATCATACATTGCAACATTAGCGTTTTTTAGAAGTGTAGCGGTATCGATTCCGGAATGTGGATAAATAGCGATGCCGATACTCAGTGATAAAGTTAATTTATGCTCATGTATGATAAATGACTTTTTCATGCATTTAAATAATTGGTTACATAATTGGAATAAGTAATCTTCGTCAGTATAGTTTTCAATTATGATTGTAAATTCATCGCCACCGATTCTTGAAAGATGAGTATGTGATGGAAGACATGATTGGAATCGCTTTGCTACTTCTTCTAATATGTAATCTCCTGATGAATGTCCAAGTGTATCGTTAATTGCTTTAAAGCGATCTAAATCTAAATATAATAATGCAAACTCGCTTTCTGTTATTTTAGCATTTTTTATAACTCTCTTTAATTTCTTATGGAAAAAGGCACGGTTCCCAATTTTCGTTACAGTGTCATGGAATGCTAAATATTTTATTTCTTCTTGCTGTTTTTTTAGTGCAGTAATATCTTTCACCATAATATAGCTTCCTGAAATTTGTCCGTCTATTATAATAGGAATGATTGTAACGTATAAAAAATAAGTAAAGCCATCTTTATATTGAGAACTAAGTTGTAAGAATGCCGATTCTTGTTGTTTCACTTTTTCTAATGCCATTGCTAGCTTATGCTTATCTTCATCTAAAATGATCGAAAAACAAGTTTCACCTAGTAACTCATCTGTTGGTGCCCCAAGTAGTACACTCCCAGCCTTATTTACATTTAAGAATATTCCATTTAAATCAATGGTGAAGATAGGGTCAGGATGATATTCATATAATGATTTAAACTTTTGCTGTTTTTGAGAAAGAGCCTCTGATTTATGAACTAAATCAGACGTCCGTAAAGTAACTTTTTCTTCTAGTTGGGCATTAAATGCCTGCAAACGTTTTGTTAAGGAATTGTTTTGCATACGTACGATAGAATGACGAATGAGTACGAAAATAAAAGTAATACAATTTCCTGTAATGAGAGTTGAAGATGATGTTTGTTCTTTTAATGTAAACCCGATTAGTATTGCAACAGCAAGATAGGGAAATACAACTAAAGCTTTTTTTCCTATTATAGGGTTTACAAGGAAATAATTTTTATGGCTATTATGATCTTCTGAAATAGAGCCAGCTATTGCAATAAGTAATATAGGTATTCTATATAAAAGACGTAATAATATTATCGTTTCAGTTGATAAGTGGTTATTTAAGTAAAAATAAATATAGTTAAAAGTTGCAGAACTTATTAATACAAAAATAAAGATATAAATTTTCCGTTTGGAATTAAAAATTGTTGGACGGAAAAAGAGACTAACACCTAGTAGTAGAAATAATAAATCTGCAATTGGGTATAAAAATGAAAGGAAAACATCTCCTAGTGAAAGAGCGAATATATTTAAATTTGGTTGATTAAATAAATACCATTCTAATGTAAATATGGAAGTAAGCACTATGCATATATCACAAATAAAGAACGCTTTTTCCCATTTATTGCATTCCTTTAAGATTTTATAGCAGAAAGCGATAAGACAGAAAAATAGAAAAAACATATAAAATACATCAGAAACCGTAAAACGATGTATTGGAATTTCGAAGAAGCTATCTTGATATGTATATACTATTTTCCCTAATAAAAAACTACCAATTGCTATTGTAATACATATCCAAAACGGATTTGAACTGACTTTTTTAGAATATATAGAGTAAATCAGTGATACAAATGTAATGGCTTCAACGACAAGTGAAGCGAAGCGTACATCTGAATTTGAAAAATGAGTAGGGAACAGATAGAAAAATATAAAATAGATTGAATAGCATATTAATGTTCCGATTAATATACATAATTGTAAATTTTTATTTAATTTCAATGAAATCACCTTCTTTAATTATGCACTATGTTCGTTATATCTATACATAATAATATTATTTAAGAATTGTATCAGATTTCCTTATAAAAATCATGTTTATAAGGAAAGTGTTAAAGAGTGTAAGTATTCTTAAGGTTTAAAAAATATTGCGGTTGATAGTATAGACTGCATCAAGACTTTAAATAGAAATTGTATATTTAGTCATCCTTTGAATTGTAAAGTTTTTTTAGTGATTTGTAAGTGGAGATGCAAAATTGCATATAAAATGATGAGTATCCTTTTTTGGGGAGCTTTTTATTTTTTAATCTGAAAATTAACATTTGTGAAAATGTTGAGAAAGGATATAAAATAAGAACGTGTATTCTTACAGAGTGGAATAGTATTGCCACTAAATAGGGAGGCTTTTTTATGATATATCGAATTAAAGATGCAGAAATATACTATGAAATTGTGGGAGAGGGTAAACCGGTCATTATCATACATGGCTGCGCCCCTGACCATAGGTTAATGATGAAATGTATGGAATCAGTATTTCAGAAATATGAAGGTTATAAGCGAATATATATTGATTTACCTGGAATGGGAAAATCGAATGCTCCAAATTGGATAAATAGTTCAGATCGTATAGTAGAAGTGCTTATCACATTTATTGAGGAAATCATTTCTACTGAAAAATTTTTATTGGTAGGAGAATCATATGGAGGCTATTTAGCTAAAGGTATACTTGCAAAGATGTTTGAGAGAGTTAGCGGATTACTATTAGTATGTCCTGTTGTTGTAGCGGAGCCAGAAAAAAGGATTCTTCCAGATAAACAGGTAATTGTACAAGATGAGGAATTTTTAAATACGCTCACTTCCACAGAAAGAGAGGAATTTTGTGAGTTAGCTGTAATAGCAAATGAATATACATATAAGCGATTTAAAGAAGAAATTAAGCCTGGGTTAGATGTTGCTAATGATGAATTTATTGAAAGGTTGCAAAAGAATTACTCTCTTACTATGGATTTTCAGCGTGAAAAATATGAAAATCCCGTTCTTTTACTGACTGGAAGACAAGATATATCAGTAGGTTATCAAAATATTATAGAAATTATTGAAGAATATCCAAGGGCAACATTAGCAGTGTTAGATATGGCAGGGCATAATTTGCAAATTGAGCAGCCTGAATTATTTGAGAGTTTAGTAGGAGAATGGATTAGACGAACAAATCAGCACAGTTTATAAAGTATTTTAGTATTACGCCTAAGTGTTGAAATGGGATAAATGAACGTGATTTATTAACTTATCTCGCTATTTTCCTGTAAAAGCCCGATTAGTAAGGGCTAATTAAAGTTTCACTTTATAAAAAATTTTAAGGAGAAATTATGAGCACATATATTTATATGGTTAGACATGGTGAATCACCAAAACTAGAAGGAAATGAAAGAATGCGCGGGTTAACTGAGAGGGGACATATGGATGCCCGTAGAGTAACTGACATATTAAAAGCGGAGAGGATTGATACTTTTATTTCAAGTCCTTATAATCGGGCTATGCTAACGATAGAGGAGTCAGCTAATTTCCATGAAAAAGAAATAGTAGTATATGAAAATCTTAAAGAGTGTATGTTTTCAAGTGAGGATCAGGTTATATCAGACAAAGAGGTGTATCCACTTGTACAGAAGATGTTCTCTAATCCGGACTTTGCACGAACGGAAGGAGAGTCATATGCAGATTGCCAGAGAAGAGTAGTGAAAGTATTAAAAGAAATCTTAATGGATTTTCAAGGATGCAAAATTGTAATTGGTACACATGGGCTTGTCATGACATTAATGATGAACTATTTTGATAAACAATATGGTTTTGAATTTTTAATGAATACGTCAAAACCGGATATATATAAGATGGAGTTTAAAGAAGAACAATTAATGAATGTAGAGAGATTATGGAAAGAGGAATAAAATTAGTTGCATGGATTTTGTTGTAAAAGTTACTTTTATAGCAAAGTCTTTTTTTTGAATAGAAAGCATCTTTATCAACTATTTTTAGAATGTTAAATCAATAAGTAATTATTCAGTCTTTGAATAAATTATGGAGAAATTGGTTTAGGGAAACAATTTTAAATGTGTCAAAACTCCAAACGTTGGATTTATATTCAATAGGAGAAAAAGATGTAGAATTTTGTCTTACAGTCCCCGTTTACTTTTCATTTCATTACATATAGGCTTTGTGGTGTAAGGGAGACATTGCCTTTACGCAAAATCTATAAGGAGGTCATTGTAATGAAACAGATTAAAAAGTTTGCGGGAGTTGCTTTAGCGGGGACGATTGGATTAAGTGGACTACTGTTTTTAGAACCAAGTGTAAGCGTTGCGGAAGCACAGCAAGTGAAAGTAGAAAATTTCAATACAATTGATGTAACGATGAATCTAAATGAATTGTATGTATTAAGTGGCAGAAGTATTGATATTCTTTCTGGAGATAAAGAAGCAATTCAGTTAAATAAATACACAATTAGTTTTAATAAACCTGGGAAGTATGTGATTAAAGTAAATGGCTGTATTTATGATGATGTATATACTTTTATTGTAAATGAGTAGTATATATTCTTAAATTGCGAGATAAAAACAGAAACACCCTATTTACGGTGAGAGTCGTAAATAGGGTGGATTTATTTGTATTAAGCTGTACTTTAAAGATGTTCACTAATTTTCTTTTTGCCATGTAAAGTATGTAAAAGTGTTTGAAACATCTTAAATGATTGCTGAAAGATTGGACTTTGAATAAAGGTGTACAGAAAAGTTACGATGAAAACAGGACCTCCTAGCATAAATCCAATAACTAGTACAATACATTCTACTATGATTCTAGCACGGCTAATAGAAAGTCCTGTTTTGTCTGAAATAGTAAGCATGAATCCATCACGGGGTCCAGCGCCAATCCCAGCTGCAACGTACATACCTCCACCGATACCTGTAATGGCAATACCAGAAAATAAAATGAGTAAGTTTATCCATAAATAATTACTAGCTTCTGGAAGCATGTTTGATTGTAAGAAAAAGTCCATAATGGGACCGATAAGTAGTGCATTCAAAAATGTCCCCACATTTATA
The DNA here is from genome assembly GCF_038008705.1 of Bacillus sp. FSL W8-0770. Taxonomy (NCBI): domain Bacteria; kingdom Bacillati; phylum Bacillota; class Bacilli; order Caryophanales; family Bacillaceae; genus Bacillus; species Bacillus sp. FSL W8-0770. Next base: position 3,561,796 of record NZ_JBBOZR010000001.1, on the reverse strand, counting down.
TATTTTCGATCTACTAGTAAAGATATTAGAACGAGACATAACCCACATATGACACTCCACGTACCGATGGTCCATCCAAACTTTTGGTAGAGAGCCATATTTAAAACTTCCCAGGGGTGCAAGCCGAGAAATTTAACTTTGACTGCGAGAGCGTTTCCAAGGCCAAAGAAAATTAATCCTAAGAAAAAAAGAAAATAGCGAAAGAGAGTTAGCCTCATCTTTAAAACCTCCCATATTTTATAATTATGTATGTTACCTGTTACGGTCTTAATGTACAAATATTATGTCTTTTTATCATGCGTTTAAAAGTGTTAACAATGTAAATGAAATATACATCTTCACAGTCAAAAAAGTTAAAATATTTCGTTTTAAGGATTATAATGGAAGGAGAAACATAAAAGGGAGTGAATGAACTTGAAACAAGAACTTATTGAAAGATTTACGAGATATGTAAAAATTGATACGCAATCAAATGAAGAAAGCCATACAGTACCAACAACACCAGGACAAATTGAGTTTGGTAAGTTATTAGTGGAAGAGCTAAAAGAAATTGGTTTAACAGAAGTAACGATGGATGATAATGGCTATGTAATGGCAACACTTCCTGCTAATACGGACAAGGATGTTCCTGTAATCGGATTTTTAGCCCACTTAGATACGGCAACAGACTTTACAGGGAAAAACGTCAAACCACAAATTCATGAAAATTTTGATGGTAATGCAATTACATTAAATGAAGAGCTAAATGTTGTGTTAACACCAGAGCAGTTCCCAGAATTACCATCATATAAAGGACATACCATTATTACAACTGATGGTACAACACTTCTAGGAGCAGATGATAAAGCTGGTCTTACAGAAATTATGGTTGCAATGAACCATTTAATACATAATCCGCAAATTAAGCACGGGAAAATAAGAGTAGCATTTACACCGGATGAAGAAATTGGTCGTGGGCCAGCGCATTTTGATGTAGAGGCGTTCGGTGCATCATTTGCTTACACGATGGATGGAGGTCCATTAGGTGGTTTAGAGTATGAAAGTTTTAATGCTGCAGGTGCTAAGTTAACGTTTAACGGAACGAATACACATCCTGGAACAGCGAAAAATAAAATGCGCAATGCAACTAAACTGGCTATGGAGTTTAACGGGTATTTACCAGTAGAAGAGGCACCAGAGTATACTGAAGGATACGAAGGGTTTTACCATTTACTCTCTTTAAATGGTGATGTTGAGCAAAGTAAAGCATATTATATTATTCGAGATTTTGATCGTGAAAATTTTGAAACACGTAAAAATACCATTGAAAATATTGTGAAACAAATGCAAGAGAAGTATGGGAAAGATGCAGTCGTTTTAGAAATGAATGATCAATACTATAACATGCTTGAAAAAATTGAACCAGTAAGAGAAATTGTTGATATTGCATATGAAGCAATGAAAAGTTTAGACATTGAACCAAATATTCATCCGATTCGCGGAGGAACAGATGGATCACAATTATCATATATGGGATTACCGACGCCGAATATTTTCACTGGTGGTGAAAACTATCACGGTAAATTTGAGTATGTTTCGGTAGATACTATGGAAAAAGCTGTTCAAGTTATTGTAGAAATTGCAAGACGTTTTGAGGAGCAAGCTTAAAAAAGAACCAAGTAGTACAAATGTGCTACTTGGTTCTTTTAATATAGTACTCGCCACAAATAAAAAGTCGCATAAGACTCCCAATTAGCCCAGTTTGCTGCAAAGTCTTTTATTTCATCTTTAGTCGGTTTATTTTCGGAGCCTATTATAAATTTAATTGCATTATGGAGACCAACATCATCAATTGGAAAAGCTGAAGGGAATCTTAAACAACGCATTAAAACATAGTTGGCAGTCCATGGTCCTATACCATGGATGGCGGTTAATTGTTTCTCAGCAACCTTTACATCTTGTGTTTGCAGTAAATCCTCTTTTGATAGTTTTCTTTCTGTAATAAGCTTCGCAATACCGATTAAGTATTCACATTTTCTAGTCGTCATTTTTAATTGTTGGAGATCTTCTACATGTAGATTTGTAATTGTTTCAGGTGATGGGAATATCCAATGTTTTCTACCGTCCCATTCTACATAACTTCCAAATTGCTCAACTAATCTCCTTTTTAGCGTATAAGCATATGTTAAGTTAATTTGTTGACCGATAATTCCCCAGGAAAGTGCCTCAAATAAGTCTGGAATACCTAAATTACGAAGGCCATAATATTGTTCAATTGGTCCTTGAAGGAGTAAATCATGTTTCGCTAATGTATAAAAAGGGGCTAAATCAGTAGTTAAATCAAACCATTCTTTTATATAGTTAGCTACAGCATCGCTTACCCATCTTTCATGAGTATATAACTCTCCTAAAAAACGTATTTGAATATTGCCATCAGTATTCAAACTAATTTCAACTAAAGGATTTACATCTTGAACAGGGATAACTTTATAAATTTTATTGTCTTCAATATGGAACATACATTCATTGTTAGAACGTGATAGATAGCGTAAATTTTCTTGAAAACAAAATTCTTTCGGAACTGCTACAGATAATGCGCTATTATATTCTGCTGTCATATGAATTCCACCTGTAACTTTTCTAATGTAAGCAATTTTTTCTTCATTTCTAATCCACCCCTAAATCCGGTTAGTTTCCCATTCTTCCCAATAACACGGTGACAAGGAATAGTAATAAGGAGAGGGTTAGCAGCAATAGCAGAAGCAACGGCGCGCACAGCTTTAGGTTTTTGAATTCTTTCAGCAATTTCTGTATAAGAATATGTCTTTCCATAAGGAATTTCACGTACCGTATTCCAAACAGATAATTGAAAATTAGTTCCATAAGCATCGATAGGAAATGTAAAAGTTTCTCGCTTGTTTTCTAAATACTCGATAACTTCTTGCGTATATATTTGCAAGTAATCTGGACTATGAATCAATATATGTTGGGGCAGTTTTTTTCTAGCCCATATATTTAATTCTTCAAAGTTTTCGTCTTGTGATCCAATGAAACATAGTCCATTTTCAGTTGCAGCAATATGAAATCGCCAATTTTTATGTGTAAGTAGCGTCCAATATATATAATTATTTTTGTAGGAATTCATTATCGTATCCCTCTTTCATTTCGTTCTTTTTTCGATATTCAGTAGGAGTAAATCCGGTTTTCTTTTTAAATAAAGTTGCGAAATACTCTGGGTTTTCTATCCCGACAGCAGTACTAATTTCTTTAATAGATTGATTTGTGTGTAAAAGGTATTTGGTTGCTTTAAGAACCCTGAATTGTTGTATATATTCTATAGGAGTTAGCCCTATTATTCTTTTGAAAGTACGCTGTAAATGAAAAGGGCTACCGTGACACATTTCCGCAAGCATGTCGAGAGTTAAGGATTCGTCATAATGCTTTTCGATATAGTCTTTAATTTGTTCTACCCACTCTTCATTAGGTAAAGTGATCCCATTTGGCTTACAACGTTTGCACGGGCGAAAGTTTTCGCTTAATGCTTGCTCTGCATGATGAAAAATTCGTACATTGTTTCTATTCGGTATTCTTGATTTGCATGATGGCCTGCAAAAAATTCCAGTTGATTTCACAGCATAAAAGAATTTGCTATCATAGGAAGAATCATTATGAATAATTGCTTGCCAATACTCATTTGTTAATATAACTCCTTCATTGTGCAAAGAACATCACCTCTGAAATTAGTATAACCTGAATAAAGTGCGTATGTATGTATTCATAAATGTAAGAGCAAGATTACAAAGGTGAAAATATGATTGTTTTTCTATTTTGTGATAGCATGAAATTTGGAAATAAACATCAAGAGGAGGGCTAAAAGTGAAGTTAATTTCATGGAATGTAAATGGTTTGCGAGCAGTTATCGCAAAAGGTGGATTCTTGGAATATCTCGAGGAATCAAGTGCCGATATATTTTGTCTACAAGAGATTAAATTACAAGAAGGGCAAATTGATTTAAATCTAGAGGGATATTATACATACTGGAATTATGCTGTGAAAAAAGGATATTCAGGAACTGCTATTTTTTCGAAAAAAGAACCGCTTTCAGTTACATATGGTTTAGACATTGAAGAGCATGATCAAGAAGGGCGACTTATTACTTTAGAATTCGAAGATTTTTATATGATAACGTTATATACACCAAATTCAAAACGTGGATTAGAACGATTAGATTACAGAATGAAATGGGAAGATGATTTCAGGTCCTATATCAAACGATTAGATGAGAAAAAACCAGTTATTTTTTGTGGAGACTTAAATGTTGCTCATAAAGAAATCGATTTGAAAAATCCAAAAAGTAATCGTAAAAATCCTGGATTCTCTGATGAGGAGCGAGAGAAATTTTCATGTATTTTAGAAGAAGGATTTATTGATACATATCGTTACCTTTATCCTGATCAAGAAAGTGCATACTCGTGGTGGTCGTATCGTATGGGCGCGAGAGCGAAAAATATCGGATGGCGTTTAGATTATTTTGTTGTTTCGGAAAGAATGAAAGACCAGATAACAGAAGCGAAAATTAATAGTGAAGTGATGGGATCAGACCATTGTCCAGTTGAATTGCATATAAATTTCTAAAAAAAGAAGTATCTCCCTAATATTAGGGAGATACTTCTTTTTTTAATTCAGTTTGTTAAAATTTTTCAAATCATTCTTGAAATAATTTCATATTAAATATATACTTAGTAACGATAATCATTATCAGTGAAAATGATTATCAAGTGATGAAGGCGTAAAAGAATTATAGTCTAGGGGAAGTGAACGTGAATGAGTTCTGGATAAAATTATTAATCTAATGAAATATATATATGGGATAAGATTCATATAGTTAAATTCTATTGAGAATATAGTTTGAAAATTTGAGAGGAGACATATAAAGATGAACAAGAAATTATTTACTTTAGGGATGGTTACAGTTTTAAGTGTAGGTTTAGCGGCATGTAATAGTGCGGATAAAACTTCAGGCGAGCAAAAACAACAGACAAAAGCTACGGAAACGAAAAAAGATGAAAAACGAAAAATTACATATTTAGGTAAAGAATATACAGTGCCAGCAAAAGTAGATAAAATTGCGACAGCTAGTTTAGAGTCAATGGAAGATGCGGCAGTACTTGGAATTAAACCAGTTGGTGCCATTACTGTAGGTGGTAAACTACCAAAGTACCTGGAAAAAGAGTTAGAAGGTGCGAAATCTGTTGGTGAGAAAATGCAACCCAATTTCGAAACATTACTACAATTAAAACCAGATGTGATTACATCAAGTACGAAATTTCCAGCAGAAACAGCTGAAAAGTTTACGAAAGTAGCTCCTACATTCCCGGTATCACACGTTTCAACAAATTGGGAAGATAACTTAAAGTTAATGGGAGAATTAACTGGTAAAAAAGATAAAGCAGAAAAAATTATTAAAGACTACAATTCAGACGCTGAAAAAGCAAAAGCAAAACTAGGAGATAAGTTAAAAGATAAAAAAGTACTTGTCATTAGACTAAGAGCAAACGAATTATTCCTATATCCAGAAGGAGTATACTTCAACCCTGTAATTTATAAAGATCTTGGACTAACTGCTCCAGAACAATTGAAAACTGTAAAAGCACAAGAGAAAATTTCATTTGAAAAACTTGCTGAACTTAACCCAGATTATATTTTCTTACAATATGAGGCAAGTGAAAATAAAAATCCAAAAGTGTTAGAAGAAATTGAAAGTAATCCAATTTGGCAAAGTATGAATGCTGCGAAGGAAAAGAAAGTATTTGTAAACGTTGTAGATCCAATGGCACAAGGTGGTACTGCTTGGAGTAAAACTGCCTTCTTAAAAGAAGCAGTGAAAAATTTATCTAAATAATACAATAAGTAAGGTGCGTTGAATGATATGCAGAAAACAAATGCAGTACCAGTAACTATATTATGTATAGCACCCATACTCATCTTATTTACAGTTATACTTTCGATTTTGTATGGGGCGAAAAGTATTGATGCTGAAACAGTGTGGAACGCATTATTTCATTTTGATTCAAGTGATGTAAATCATAATATTATTATTACTTCACGTTTACCAAGGGTAGTTGCAGCTCTTTTAGTCGGAGCATTTCTAGCCATATCAGGAGCACTTATGCAGGGGATGACAAGAAACTATCTTGCATCCCCTTCTATTATGGGTGTGACGGATGGTGCTGCCTTTGTTATTACACTTTGTATGATTTTTCTTCCAGGAATGTCATCAATTGGTATGGTTGTATGTTCAATGATTGGTTCTGCACTCGGAGCCGGTATCGTGTTTGGTTTTGGTTCGCTCCTTCAAAATGGCTTATCACCAGTTAGGTTAGCAATTATCGGAACAGTTATTGGAACATTTTTAAGCAGTGTATCGGCTGCCATGGCTTCGTATTTCCAAATTTCTCAAAATGTTAGTTTTTGGTTTAATGCAAAGTTAGATCAAGTAGATCCTAATATAATTAAAATTACGATACCGTTTGGGATAATTGGAATAATTTTAGCATTGTTAATATCAAAATCTATTACCATTCTTTCATTAGGCGAAGAGGTTTCTATTAATTTAGGACAGCGTACAAAACTAGTTAAAGCGATGGCAATTTTATCGGTAATTTTTTTAACAGGAACAGCAGTTGCTTTAGTAGGAAAAGTTGGTTTTGTAGGTTTAATTATTCCGCACATTACCCGCTTTATAATTGGAGTAGATTATAAATGGATATTGCCATGTGCAGGCGTTATTGGTGGGGTTTTCTTAGCGTTATGTGATGTTTTAAGTAGATTTGTAAATTATCCATTTGAAACGCCAATTGGAGTCGTAACATCTTTAATTGGAATTCCTTTCTTCCTTTATTTAATCCGTACAAGAGGAGGAGAGAGACATGCTTAAAAGTTCAAGTCAACGTTTCGGAATGACGATGGGGATTATTATATTTTTAATACTATGTGCTATTTATATTAGTTTAACAAATGGTACGTTCGACATTACGATTACAGATGTGTTTAAAACACTTTTTAGAATTGATCCAGTACCAGAACATGATTTAGTTATTTTTGAGTTTCGTCTTCCACGTATCGTAATTGCTGGATTAGTAGGATTAGGCCTTGGTGTTGCGGGTGCCGTTATTCAAGGGATTACGAGAAATGGATTGGCAGACCCAGGTATTTTAGGAGTAAATGCCGGTGCGGGAACAGCGATCGTCATTTTTATGTTTTTCTTTCAAGGACAATTAAAAAGCACAGACTGGGTTTCTATTATGATGATGCCAATGTTTGGTTTAGTCGGCGGATTAGGTGCTGCTATTATCATCTATCTTTTTTCTTGGAAAAACGGTAAGTTAGATTCGCAGCGACTTTTATTAACAGGGATTGCAATTGGATCAGGATTTGGGGCCTTTTCTATGTACTTATCACTCAAAATGAAGTCAACTGATTTCGAGATGGCTGCAGTGTGGGTTTCTGGAAGCATATATAGTGCGAACTGGAAGTATATTGTGGCTATGTTACCATGGCTTATTATTTTAATTCCACTTATACAAAAGAAAGCATATTTACTAGATTTATTTCAATTGGAAGAAACGAGTATTACAAGTTTAGGTGTTTCAGTAGAAAGAGAGAAATCGATTTTATTATTAAGCAGTATCGGGCTTGTGAGTGCATGTGTTGCTGTTTCAGGGAGTATCGGTTTTATTGGCTTAATGGCACCGCATATAGCGAAAAGACTTGTCGGTATTCAACATAAGTATATAATTCCCACGTGCGGCGTAATCGGAATGTTTCTTGTAGTTGCCTCAGACTTTATTGCAAAAACAGTTTTCACACCTGTAGAGTTACCAGTTGGAATCGTTATTTCTATTGTCGGTGTACCGTATTTCTTATATTTACTTTATAAGGCGAAAGCGTAAGAGGAGGAATAAAAGTGAGTATTTTAAGTGCAAAAAATTTAGAAACAAGTTATGAAAAGCTTACAGTGTTTCGCGATTTAAATGTGGAAATACAAGAAGGAAAAGTAACGACAATTATAGGTCCGAACGGTTGCGGTAAATCAACATTGTTAAAAACAATGGGAAGAATTTTAAAACAAAAAAGCGGAAAAGTATATTTACAAGGGCAAGATTTACATACAATTTCAACGAAAGAAATTGCGAAGCAGTTAGCTTTACTACCGCAAACTCCAATTGCACCAGGTGAACTTAAAGTGGAAGAATTAATTTCTTATGGACGCTATCCACATCGAAATAACGTAAATAAGTTAACGACAAAAGATAAAGAAATGATTGATTGGGCATTAAATATAACGAAAACTTCTGAATTTCGAACGAGACAAATTGCAAATTTATCAGGTGGTCAAAGACAAAAGGTATGGCTAGCGATGGCATTAGCACAAGAGACAGAAGTGTTGCTATTAGATGAGCCAACTACATACCTTGATATGTCTCATCAATTAGATGTATTACAAATTGTGGAGAAGTTAAATAAAGAACATAATTGTACGGTTGTTATGGTATTACATGATATTAACCATGCAGCAAGGTTTTCAGATGAAATTATTGCAATGAAGGAAGGAGAAATTGTTACAACTGGTAGCCCAGAAGAAATCATTACAAATGAAGTGTTAAAAGAAGTATTTCATATTGATGCACGTGTCATGATAGATCCGTATAACGGGGCTCCTGTTTGTTTCGGTTATGATAGCGTTGTATCTCAAGAAGAAAAAATCGAAATATATGTAACAAGTTAAAAAGGGGGGGATAGGGTGAATACTACAGTTGAAAAACAGCAGATTATAACATCTAATACAGAACAGTGGAAAATGTATTCAAAATTAGAAGGTAAGGAATATCAAATTCATATTTCAAAGCCGAGGCAACCAGCACCGGATTCAGGATATCCTGTCATTTATGTATTAGATGGCAATGCCTTTTTTCAAACATTTCATGAAGCAGTTAAAATACAATCAGTAAGAGCGGAAAAAACCGGTGTTTCACCAGCTGTTATAGTAGGATTGGGTTATCCAATTGAAGGCGCATTTTCAGGGGAAGAAAGATGTTATGATTTTACGCCTAGCGTAATTTCAAAAGATGCCCCTTTAAAACCAGACGGTAAACCGTGGCCTAAAACAGGAGGAGCACATAATTTCTTTACTTTTATTGAAGAAGAACTGAAACCACAAATTGAAAAGAATTTTGAGATCGATAAAAGTAAGCAAACGTTATTTGGACATTCTTTAGGTGGACTATTTGCTCTTTATATACTATTTACAAACTTAAATGCTTTTCAAAATTATTTTATTAGTAGTCCATCTATATGGTGGAATAACCAATCCGTACTTGAAAAAGAAGAGAACCTTATACATGAATTAAACAATGCTAAGTTTGAAACAGGAGTGTTCCTTACAGTTGGGTCACTAGAACGAGAGCATATGGTTGTAGGCGCAAATGAATTATCAGAGCGCCTTCTCCAAGTAAACCACGATAAACTTAAATTTAAGTTTTATGAAGCTGAAGGGGAGAATCATGCATCTGTTGTGCCGACTTCTTTAAGTAAAGGATTGAGATTTATTAGTTACGTATAGGAAAAAAGGTTATGGATGAAACATTCCATAACCTTTTTTGATATGTAGAATTGTCCTTTTTGAAAGTTTTGTTTCAACTTTTCGTCTAAAGAGACAAAAAGTTGTCACAAAACGGTCACAATTAGCATAAACATAAAATAGACGAAATGAACTTATTTCCAAAAAGGCTTGGTTTATTCCGATCATGATTTGTAGAGCTGAAAAAGTATGGATTAAAAGTTCACTATATTCCCAAGGAGGTAGATCGTATGAAAACTATTCTTGCTATCGCTGGACTTATTTGGGTTTTATCGCATGGCATCCCAATTTATGAAGGAGAACAAATTCGCAGTGCTCTGAATAAAAATTTTAATGAATATCATATCATTGATCGGCAAGATAATGTTGTAACAGTTCGAGTAAATGACTGTTTTCATACGGTAACCGTTGAAGGAACTTCAGTAGTGAATGATACAAAAGTATGCGATCAGCAATAACTATATATAGGAAGAAAAAAGTCTCAATTTACACATGTGAATTGAGACTTTTATATTTGTGATTGAAGTTTTTTCATAAACAATTATTGACATAACGAGTTTATGTTGATAAAATTCAATTCATAAAATATAGATAATTTAATAGATTTCGAATCAGATGAAAATTAAATCTGATTTCTCTTATCTAGAGAGGTGGAGGGACTGTGCCCTGTGAAACCCAGCAACCATCAATTTTTACATTGAAATGGTGCTAATTCCTGCAAAGCAAATGCTTTGAGAGATGAGAGAAAGGGATAGTATCGATATATGCATACAAACCTTTCTGCTCATTCTAAGGGCAGAAAGGTTTTTTTATTGTTCTCGACTGTGAGTAAAGACTATTCTGGAGGAAAATAGAGAGATTTATACAGTCCGTGTGCAGGAGGAATAACGATGTGAAAATCAATGAACCAATTTGTGCATGTCCTAGTGTTGTTCTAATAAAATGGATTATTGATTTGTTACAGCGTGAATTAATAAATAAATACATAAAAGAAGAAGGGTGTTTACAACATGAAAAAACTATTACTATCAGGACTTATTACAACGGCAATTTTTGGTTTAACTGCTTGTGGAGGTAAAAGTGAAGATAAGCTTGTTGTCGGTGCTTCTAATGTACCTCATGCAGTTATTTTGGAAAAAGCAAAACCATTACTTGAGAAAAAAGGTGTAGAACTAGAAATTAAAAAATTCCAAGACTACGTATTACCAAATAAATCATTGGCGAATAAAGAATTAGATGCAAATTATTTCCAAGGTATTCCATTCTTAGAGAAAGAAATGAAAGACAAAAAATATGATTTTGAAGTAGCTGGAAAAATACACATTGAACCAATCGGTTTATATTCTCAAAAATATAAAAATCTAAAAGAGCTTCCAGATGGTGCAACAATTATTATGAGTAATGCAATTACTGATCATGGACGTGGTTTAGCAATTTTACAAAAAGAAGGTATTTTAAAAATTAAAGATGGTATAGATCCTGTAAAAGCAACCGTAAAAGATATTACAGAAAATCCGAAAAATTTAAAATTCAAAACAGACATTGAACCTGGTTTATTAACACAAATGTATAAAAATAAAGAAGGTGATGCTATTTTAATTAATGCTAACTATGCAATTGATGCAAAATTAAATCCAAGAAAAGATGCAATTGCGTTTGAAGGTAAGGATTCGCCATATGTAAACGTAGTTGCAGTTCGTAAAGGTGACAAAGATAAGAAAGAAATTAAAGCACTTGTAGAAGTATTACATTCGAAAGAAATTGAAGATTTTATTAATAAGGAATATAACGGTGCTGTTATTCCTGTAAAAGAATAACTTTGAAAACTAAGAAATTGTACTCTTTACAACTACGTATTTTATAACTGATGAAAATTAATTATTTTATTAAGGGCTACTAAGGTAGCCCTTTTATATTTGCAACGAGAAATGGTTAGGGAATGTACATTAATGGAGGCTTTAGTTGAAGAACATAGCACAAAAGTGATTAAACATTTTACTTTATTAAGTTCTGATGGAGAATGTAATGTTTTTTTGAAAAAAGAAAGGGTATCATGAAAATTGAGACTGAGAAGCTAATAAATTGTTAAGAATAAGCTTAGAGCGGAAATATACTCATATGGGGTATCATACATAGATAATTAATGCTATAATTGGTATACTCGTAAAAGCAATTGTTTTATTGGATGAAGAGAAACTTTAAGAAGGTGATAATATGGGGCATAAAGAGCATGAAGTGGTAACACATAGATCAGAAAAAGAAAAAGAACAAATTATAAATAGATTAAAGAGGATTGAAGGACAGGTCCGCGGTATTCAAAATATGATTGAAAATGATCGCTATTGTGTGGATATTTTAGTGCAAATTTCAGCGATTAATGCAGCGATGAAAAAAGTAGGAATGGGTGTATTAAAAAACCATACAAGTCATTGTGTTTCAGGTGCTATTAAAGATGGCAATGGTGACGAAGCAATTGAAGAATTAATGACTGTATTTGAACGTTTTTCAAAAGCGTAAAAACAAGCTAGTATGTCACTGGCTTGTTTTTTTGTTTACCTTCATAATAAGATTTCGGGGTATTGATGTGAAAAAGTGTGTGTAAAATAAACTTTTAGAAAATAATTGAAAAATCATGATACAAAACCATTGATTACCTTAGGGGGGTATGGTAAGATGTAATTGTGATTAACAAAGAATGAAGAAACAAGAGGAGGATTTTAAATGGAACAGTTAACATTACAAGTTGAAGGTATGTCTTGTGGACATTGTGTAAATGCTATCGAAAGCAGTGTGAAAGAGCTAAACGGTGTTGAACAAGTGAAGGTTCAATTAGCAGAAGGAACTGTTGAAGTTACTATCGACTCGTCTGCCGTAACATTAAAAGATATCGTTGCTGTAATCGAAGACCAAGGATACGATGTTCAATAATTATTTTTAGATATGGAAATAAATCGTACTTTAAACGAAGTACGATTTATTTTGCTAATAATTATACCTCATAAGGGTATATAGAGGTGAGAGACATGAATGAACAAAAAGAGGCCAATCTTCAAATATCAGGAATGACATGTGCGGCATGTGCAAATAGAATTGAAAAAGGTCTAAAAAAAGTAGAAGGTGTTCATGAGGCAAATGTAAATTTTGCGCTTGAAAAAACAAAAATAATGTACGATCCAACTAAAACAAATCTACAACAATTTAAAGAAAAAGTTGAAGCGTTAGGATATGGAATTGTAAGTGATAAAGCTGAATTTACTGTTTCAGGAATGACATGTGCAGCATGTGCAAATAGAGTTGAAAAGCGTTTAAATAAGTTAGATGGTGTGAACAAAGCGACAGTAAATTTTGCTTTAGAATCAGCTACAGTAGACTTTAATCATGATGAAGTTAATGTAAATGAAATGAAGAGCGCGATTACGAAGCTAGGATATAAATTAGAAGTGAAACCAGATGATCAAGATGCATCAACTGATCATCGATTACAAGAAATTGAAAGACAAAAGAAGAAGTTTATTATTTCGTTTATTTTATCTTTCCCATTATTATGGGCAATGGTTAGTCATTTCTCATTTACGTCGTTTATTTATTTACCAGATATGTTAATGAACCCTTGGGTGCAACTAGCACTTGCAACTCCTGTTCAATTTATCATTGGTGGACAGTTTTATGTTGGAGCTTATAAAGCGTTACGTAATAAAAGTGCGAATATGGATGTTCTCGTGGCGCTTGGAACGTCGGCCGCGTATTTCTATAGTGTATATTTAAGTATTCAATCTATTGGTTCTTCGAAACATATGACAGATTTATATTTTGAAACGAGTGCGGTACTTATTACATTAATTATTTTAGGTAAATTATTTGAAGCGAAAGCAAAAGGGCGCTCATCAGAAGCAATTAAAAAATTGATGGGTTTACAAGCGAAGACAGCTACAGTTGTGCGAGATGGAACAGAAATAAAAATTTTGATTGAAGAAGTAGTAGCTGGTGATATCGTCTATGTAAAGCCTGGTGAAAAAATACCAGTAGATGGTGAGATTGTAGAAGGAAAGTCAGCAATTGATGAATCGATGTTAACGGGTGAAAGTATTCCTGTTGATAAGTCAATTGGGGATGTAGTAATAGGTTCGACAATAAATAAAAATGGATTTTTAAAAGTGAAAGCAACTAAAGTAGGAAGAGATACTGCATTAGCTCAAATTATTAAAGTAGTAGAAGAAGCACAAGGTTCAAAAGCTCCTATTCAAAGGGTAGCAGATCAAATTTCAGGTATTTTCGTACCGGTTGTAGTTGTGATTGCGATTATCACATTTGCAGTATGGATGATATTTGTTACACCTGGTGATTTTGGCGGAGCACTTGAGAAAATGATAGCAGTACTTGTTATCGCTTGTCCGTGTGCATTAGGTCTTGCAACACCTACGTCTATTATGGCGGGATCAGGAAGGTCGGCTGAGTATGGTATTTTATTTAAAGGTGGAGAGCATTTAGAAGCAACGCACCGATTAGATACAGTTATTCTAGATAAAACGGGTACAGTGACAAATGGGAAACCGGTGTTAACAGATGTAATGGTAGCAGATGGATTCCATGAAGCAGAAATACTACGTTTAGTAGGTGCGGCAGAAAAAAATTCTGAACACCCACTTGCAGAAGCAATTGTAGAAGGAATTAAAGAAAAGAAAATTGATATCCCAAGCTCAGAAACGTTTGAAGCGATTCCGGGATTCGGTATCGAATCCGTTGTAGAAGGGAAACAATTATTAATTGGTACACGTCGATTAATGAAGAAATTCGATATTAATATTGAAGAAGTTTCTAAATCGATGGAAGCGCTAGAACGAGAAGGAAAAACAGCGATGCTTATTGCGATCAATAAAGAATATGCTGGTATAGTGGCCGTTGCAGATACTGTAAAAGATACTTCAAAAGCAGCTATCGCAAGACTTAAGAAAATGGGTCTAGACGTTGTTATGATTACAGGAGATAATACACAAACTGCTCAGGCAATTGCGGGGCAAGTTGGTATTGATCACGTAATTGCAGAAGTATTACCAGAAGGAAAAGCAGAAGAAGTGAAAAAACTCCAAGCACAAGGTAAGAAAGTAGCGATGGTTGGAGACGGGATAAATGATGCTCCTGCTCTTGCTACAGCGAACATTGGTATGGCAATTGGAACGGGAACGGATGTAGCGATGGAAGCAGCGGATATAACGTTAATCCGCGGTGACTTAAATAGTATTGCTGATGCGATCTTTATGAGTAAAATGACGATAAGAAATATTAAACAAAATTTATTCTGGGCATTAGCTTATAACGCGTTAGGAATTCCAATTGCGGCATTAGGTTTCTTAGCCCCTTGGGTTGCTGGAGCAGCAATGGCATTTAGTTCTGTATCCGTTGTATTAAATGCATTACGATTACAAAGAGTTAAATTAAAACCTTAAAAAGCTACATTAAGTAATTGAATAGAATTAAAAAACAATACTTGAATAAGTATTGTTTTTTTGTTCGTATAGAAATTAAAACGATATAATAAAGCAGAAATATAGAATCGTATGTAGTAGAAAAGTTAAGAGGTAGTTTCGTAAGGAGACTTATATATGTTAAAAGATATTATAATTAGAACATTCCAGAAAGAAGATTTAGATCAAGTATTACAATTGTTCTATGAAACAGTTCATACGGTTAATGCAAAAGATTATAATGAGTTACAGCTACAGGCGTGGGCACCGGAGCGACTAGATAGAGAAAATTGGTTACAGTCTTTAGAAAAGAATATTAGCTATGTAGCGGATCATAAAGGTGTGATTGTGGGGTTTGGGGATTATAACGATGATCGTTACATAGATCGTTTATTTACGCATAAAGATTATCAAGGGAAAAGAGTCGCTTCATACATACTACAGAAGTTAGAAAAAGAAGCAGTGAACCTAGGGCATAGGGAGATATATACAGAGGCGAGCATTACCGCAAAACCTTTTTTTGAAAGTAAAGATTTTATTTGCATAAAAGAACAAAAGAAACAACATAATGGTCAGATTTTTATTAATTATGTTATGAAAAAAATATCCTTCTCATAAATGAGAAGGATATTTTTCATTATTTTACAGCTTCTTTTAGTTCTTTACCAGCTTTGAAAGCAGGTACTTTAGAAGCTGCGATTTGCATTTCTTCACCAGTTTGTGGGTTACGGCCTGTACGAGCAGCTCTTTCACGAACTTCGAATGTACCGAATCCGATAAGTTGTACTTTTTCACCAGCAGCTAAAGTGTTAGTGATTGATTCTACTACAGTTTGTACAACTACAGTAGCTTCTTTTTGAGAAATCTCAGCATTTTGTGCTACGTTTTTAATTAATTCTGTTTTGTTCATGTTTTTCACCTCATATGTAAATAATGCTATTTAAGTTGTTATTATAACGTATAAAACATTCGAGAACAAGTGTACGTACATATATTTGCAAAAAAAATGAAATTTGTAATATTTTTTAGGGCACTTTATAGACATCCATTTAAGCGGACAGAGATTTGTTCTTCATTTCAGTCTTCTCTTGATGAGCAGGTAGTTTCTTATTATAAGATATGAAGTAAGGTAGTGCTACAAATAACATACCTCCTACTAAATTTCCAAAGAAAACAAAAATAAAGTTTGGAAAATATTCAGCCCAAGTGAAATGACCGGCAAAAATCGCGGCTGGGATGACAAACATATTGGCTACAACGTGTTGAAATCCAATCGCAACAAAAGTCATAACCGGGAACCAAATACCGATAATCTTTCCGATAAATTCTTTACTTCCCATACTGAGCCAAACAGCTAAACAAACGAGCCAATTACATCCGATTGCAGAAATAAATGCTTGCAATGGCGTATCTTGTAGTTTTGCTTGAGCGATAGAAATAGTTTTCGCTAAAAAAGCTCCCTCAGTTAAGCCAACGATATGACCGAAAAAGTAGGCTACAAATACAGCCCCTATGAAATTGCTAAATGTAACAATAACTAAATTTCGTATGAAATAAAATAAAGTAATTTTCTTTTGGAGCCAGGCCATAGAAACTGTCATCATGTTACCGGTTACTAGTTCACCGCCTGCAAGAATAACGAGAATAAGACCAATAGGAAATACAGCAGCGCCTAGAAAACTAGAAAATGATCCCCAATATTTTGGCATTGTCCCAATAACATGAATATCGAGTAAATACCCTAATGCGATAAAAGCGCCACCAAAAAAACCAAGAATTAGCATAGGGAGCAATGATAAATGAGCTTTTTTCCTTCCTGAATTCGCAGCAAGTTCCGTAATTTCTTCTGGTGTAAATACAGACATGAATAACCCCTCCGTAATCAAATGATGGAATGAATAGAAAAAATTTCGAAAATCTATGTATTATAAAAATATGTTATGACTTCTGTATAAAATTGTCAAAGTGAATAGAGAGGGAATTACATATTGATAATATTGTTCATGTTGTCACATGAATGTAACAATAAGGATTTAAAGTGTTTCTAGAGGTGAAAACATGAATACGAATCATGTAAAAAAAGAACGAAAAAAATCAATCGTAAAGATATTTATTATTAGTTTTATAAGTATATTAATGATACCAGTAAGTTTGTATTATTATGCGACAGAAATAGAACGAAAACTAGTAACAGTTACGTGGAATGAAATAGAAGCTTCTACAATTCCTAAAGAGTTTAATAATAAAAAAATATTGCAGTTTTCAGATGTACATTTAGGACCAGAGTTTACACTGAAACAACTTGAACATTTAGTGGAGAAGATGAATGAATTACATCCGGATATAGTAGTTTTTACCGGAGATTTAATAGATAAATTTGGGTCTTATAGTGCGGAAAGAGAAGAAGCGAAGGTTATTTTGCAGAAAATTTACGCTCCCTTAGGGAAATATGCTGTGTTTGGGAATCATGATAGGGGCGGGGGCGGTAGTTTATTTTACAAAAAATATATGGAAGAAGCTGGTTTTTCTGTATTAGTAAATGAAGTGCAGAAAATTAAAGTGGAAAACGGCAAATATATTATAATATCAGGTTTGGATGATTTTCTATTAGGGAAGCCGAAAATAGATTCAACTTTAAAAAACTTGAAACAAAATGATTTCAACATGTTATTAGTACATGAGCCGGATGTTGTAACCAAAATAAATCGTTACCCAGTTGATCTTCAACTGTCAGGACATAGTCACGGAGGACAAGTCCAAATTCCTTTTGTAGGTCCGTTAATTACTACCAAACTAGCTGAGCACTACGTTGAAGGTATGTATGAAGTAGAGGGGAAGAGTAAGCCGTTATATTTATATGTAAATCGTGGCATTGGGACTACTAGGATGCCTGTTAGATTTTGTAGTGTACCTGAACTTTCAATTTTTGTGTTGAAGCAAAATAGTAACTAAAATATTTAACAATATGATTCCAAGGAACGTGCGATGTTGGTCGATGGAAAAGAGTTTCTTAAAACTTTAGATGTGACAAAGTAATTTTCATAAATAAAAAACAACAATAGGACCTATAAAGGGACCTATTGTTGTTTTTATCCTGCATTGATTGCCCATAAATGTCCGATTGATGAGGGCTAATTATAGTTTTACTTTGTTATTTTTGCAAGGAAAGACCATCAAAATATGTTCTATAGTTATTTGAGAATTCAAAGTTGTTTTTTGCATCCCAATTAATAGACCAAGACATTAGGCCGCGGAATGCAGGATAGCCACTCTGGTTAGAAATTTTATACTTTCCTCCGAACGGAACTCCTTTAATAATATAATTTAAAGCTTTTTTCATTTCAGTCGGAGAAATATATCCGCCACTTGGAGCTGCCGCTGGTGCTGCAGGAAGTCCAATCATTACCTGATCTGAACGAAGAGCTGGGAAAATGTTATTTGTATTACCACCTACAGGAAAACCATGTAAGAGCATATCTGCCATAGCGACTTCGTAGTCTGCAGTACCTTGATTGTAGTTATTACCGTCCATTCCAATCCCGCTACCAGCATTGTAGTGTTGAACGTGAATGTATGTTAGTTTATCTTTCACTCCGTAAATAATTGGTAAATATGCACCCCAGATGCTTCCGTATGCGCTATAACCGCCTTGAACATAAGCTGTTTCAGGAGCCATGCTTAATAGAAAATCTGGACCATAATGATCTGAGATTGTTCGAATAGCTGATATAAGATTTACGATTTGGGGAGTAGTTGGGTTTTTGAAATTAGTGTCATTTCCGTTTAAGTAAATACCTGATTCAAGGTCAATATCTATTCCGTCAAAACCGTATTTATCGATTAGAGATTGTATGGAATTAATAAAACGTTGCTTAGAGGCATTGTCAGGAAGTAAAACGACTCCATTTTGTCCACCTATTGAAAGAACTACTTTCTTTCCTTTACTTTTTAAATAAGAAATATCTGATTTGAATTCTGCATCTGTACCATACACAGGAGAAAATTCAACAGTGGAACGATCACCACCAGTTTCACCAAAAGATACATTGATTACATCCCATTTTGGTGAAACGTCTTTTAATTTAATAATGCCAGTACCGTTATCAAAATTATGCCAGTATCCAACGAGTAATTTTGAACCTAAATTGTTTGCTGCTTGTGATTGGAAAGGGGATAGCGGTAGAAGTAAGAACATTACTAAAATACAACAAAAAAATTTGAACTTGTTTAACATATCAACACTCCTATACAAAAAAGTTGTCTAGATGTATAATCTTGTTTATTTAATGATATCTGAAAATTCTTTCTTTTGTAAGAGGACTATAATTTTCTCAACAATTGTGTATGAGAAAGTATTAAACCTAATGTAATAATTTTTGAAGGAGGTTGAATTTTAATTGTTGAATTCAGAATATTTTGATATATTTTAAAGTATAGGACAAAATCTTTCGCACAGTACTCTTACATAAATTTCAAAATTTAGTTTGGAAGGGGATGTACAAGATTTGGATAAAAATCTAAAGAAAGACCTCAAAATACGCCACATTACAATGATTTCAATTGGCGGTGTAATAGGGGCTGGTTTGTTTGTTGGAAGTGGTGCAGTTGTACATTCGGCAGGACCAGGTTCTATCGTTTCATATGCATTAGCAGGACTTCTAGTCATTTTCGTCATGAGAATGCTAGGAGAAATGGCAGCTGTTAATCCGACAAGTGGTTCATTTGCAACGTATGCAAGAGAAGCGATTGGTCCTTGGGCGGGTTATACAATAGGCTGGTTATACTGGTTTTTTTGGGTAATTGTTATTGCAATAGAAGCCACAGCAGGTGCTGGTATTATCCAATATTGGATTCCACAAATACCGCTTTGGTTATTAAGTTTAATATTAACAATTTTATTAACGCTGACGAACGTTTTTTCGGTGAAATCATTTGGAGAGTTTGAATATTGGTTTTCTTTTATTAAAGTAATAAGTATTATTTTGTTCCTTTGTCTAGGTCTTGCTGTTATTTTAGGATTTGTTCCAGGAACAGAAGCACCCGGCACTTCGAATTTAATTGGACAAGGTGGATTTATGCCAAACGGTATAAGTTCGGTACTGCTTGGAATTACTGTCGTTATATTTTCATTTATGGGATCAGAAATTGTAGCGGTAGCCGCAGGTGAATCTGCAGAACCTGTAAAAGCAGTAAAAACAGCAACAAACAGTGTGATTTGGCGTATTCTTGTATTTTTTATTGGGTCTATAGTGGTAGTTGTTACGCTACTGCCATGGAATTCAGCAAACATATTAAAAAGTCCATTTGTAGCTGTATTGGAACATATAGGAATACCAGCTGCGGCACAAATTATGAATTTTATCGTTTTAACAGCTGTACTCTCTTGTTTAAATTCGGGTTTATATACAAACTCAAGAATGCTTTTTTCGATGGCAGAAAGAGGAGATGCTCCAAAGGCGTTTTTGAAATTGAACAGTAGTGGTGTTCCAGTTCGGGCCGTTTTATTTGGAACTTTCTTCGCTTATATTGGCGTTGTGTTTAGTTACATTTCTCCAGATAAAGTCTTTTTGTTTTTAGTGAATGCATCTGGCGGGATTGCGTTACTAGTTTATCTCGTTATTGCAGTTTCGCATTTAAAGATGCGTAAAAAAATGGGGAAAGTGGAACAACAAAATTTGAAAGTGAAAATGTGGCTTTTTCCGTATGTAACGTATGTTACAATTGTTGCTATTATAGCAGTTTTAGTTGCGATGTTCGCAATTGATACTTTACGTTCACAAGCACTTTTAACAATGTTTGTTACTGTTCTTATCATACTTTCTTATTTTATTTTTAATAGAAATAAAAATAGCACAGTTTTGAATCCTAAAAGTAAGAATGAGGAATCTGTTCGATTCTAATTTTCTAATTTTCTAATTTTCGAAGAGAGTTACACCCAGTCATTGCTATAAAAGAATCATATATAATCATAGAAACAAGTAATTACTATTGTCATAGTGGATATAAACTTTTTTCTTGACTTTTTATACGAAGGCGAGCAAAATGGTAAAAAAGGAAGGGGGGGATGATAATGGAAGAGTACGTATTAGAGCTGTATAACCTGTTATATACGACAGAATGGCAAGATATTGTTTCGTTTCTAGGAATCGTATTTTGCATGAAAATTGTAATTGTATATATGGAAGAGCAAGGTATGTTCTATTCCTTCTCATCCCCGTTCGATATGCAGCGCGAGCCGTTGCTAAACTATGCCAATGTGAATTACGAACAAATTCCTTTTGTTATTTTCTTTATGATTCGATTTATTACAGCAATTGTAAGGAAAAAGGAAAGTGACGATGAAGAGTGCCACTCAACTTGTAATATAGCGAATGTTTTTTAAGCTTAATACAAGGAGGAGATTTATATGTGGTTTCGATTTCTTATGATTGGTTTCTTTTCATTAACAGCAATTTCTTTAATGGGATATCAAGTGTCTGAAATTTTTCAAGCATATAGCGATACATTTTTTAACAAAAACTAATCGCGTTGCTATTTGAATAATAAAGCGATAAAATCCTTCTTAAGAAGTTTTATTAAGAAGGATTTTTTCTTTGTCTTATCTTGCTGTGTCAAACTATTGTCACATTTACACTGTGAATAGTATGTTAAAATAGTGAGGTTACGTATACATATTTGAAGGAAGAGGGAGTGACCATTTTGGTGGATCAATCAACAAATCAGAAAAGCTATGCTCCTATTGTGATAACGCTTTCTGTAATTGTAAATGCGATTATTTTATTTTTGTTCTTTGGACCTGTTGGCTATGAAGGAGAATTACATTTTGATGTAACAATTTTACCAATGTTAAATGCAATTTTTAATAGCTTTACGTTCGTATTCTTATTAGCAGCTCTATACTCTATTATTAAGAAGAATGTGAAAATGCACCGTGGTTTCATCCTGGCAGCATTTACAACGACGTTGCTATTTTGTGTTTCTTATTTATCTTATCATTACTTAGCGCCAGCAACACATTTTGGCGGAGAAGGATTCATTAAATATGTGTATTTCATCATTTTAATTACACATATTATCCTGGCGGCAATTATTGTACCGCTTGCATTGTTTGCACTTGTATTTGGTTTTACAAATCAATTAACACGTCATCGTAAAATTGTACGTTGGACGATGCCGATTTGGTTATATGTAAGTTTATCTGGTGTTATTGTTTACTTAATGATCTCACCTTATTACCAATAAAAAATCTCAGCCTGTAGGCTGGGATTTTTTTATTAAGCAAATATTTTTGTGAAATGAAAAAAATATGGTATACAAAAGTATAGTTGCTTTTCATATAGAAGGGATGGTAAAGGAATATGCAAAATTTTGTATTTCGTAATCCAACGAAACTTATTTTCGGTAAAGGTCAATTAGAGCAGTTAAAAACTGAAATTCCACAGTTCGGTAAAAAAGTTCTTCTCGTATACGGGGGAGGCAGCATTAAAAGAAACGGTATTTATGATAATGTAATTTCTATTTTAAAGGATATAAATGCAGAAGTATTTGAATTGACAGGTGTTGAACCGAATCCACGTGTATCAACTGTAAAGAAAGGGATTCAAATTTGTAAAGAAAATGGTGTTGAATTTATTTTAGCAGTTGGTGGAGGAAGTGTGATCGACTGTACGAAGGCAATTGCAGCTGGTAGTAAGTACGATGGAGATGTATGGGATATTGTAACGAAAAAAACATTTGCTAATGAGGCATTACCATTTGGTACTGTACTTACTCTTGCAGCAACAGGATCTGAAATGAATGCAGGCTCGGTAATTACAAACTGGGAAACGAAT
Source organism: Bacillus sp. FSL W8-0770 (assembly GCF_038008705.1). Taxonomy (NCBI): domain Bacteria; kingdom Bacillati; phylum Bacillota; class Bacilli; order Caryophanales; family Bacillaceae; genus Bacillus; species Bacillus sp. FSL W8-0770. The sequence continues at coordinate 3,538,883 of NZ_JBBOZR010000001.1, read as the reverse complement.
GAAAAGTATGGATGGGGTAGCCCAGTTACTTTCCCGCAGTTTTCAATTTTAGATCCAGTTCATACTACTTCTGTACCGAAAGATCAAACAATTTACGGTATGGTAGATATTATGTCGCACGTATTAGAACAATATTTCCATCATGGAACGAATACAGAACTACAAGATCGTTATTGTGAAGCTGTTTTAAAAACAGTAATTGAGACAGCACCTAAGCTTTTAAGTGATTTAGAAAATTATGAGCATAGAGAAACTATTTTATATTGTGGTACTATGGCGTTAAACGGCATTTTAGCGATGGGAGTAAAAGGAGATTGGGCGACTCATAATATTGAGCATGCAGTTTCTGCTGTTCATGATATACCACACGGGGGTGGCCTTGCGATTTTATTCCCGAACTGGATGAAACATGTTGTAGAGGAAAATGTAAGTCGTTTTAAACAGTTCGCTATTCGTGTATTTGATATAGAAACAGATGGCAAAACAGATAAAGAAGTGGCTTTAGAAGGAATTAAGGCACTGCGTCAATTTTGGACTTCAATTGAAGCGCCAGCAACATTAGCTGATTACGGTATTGGAGAAAATGAAATTGATATAATGGCTAATAAAGCGATGGCGTATGGTGAATTTGGTAACTTTAAAAAATTAAATAAAGATGATGTTTTAAGTATATATAAAGCTTCTTTATAAGTGAATTTAGAAAAGAAACCTATTTGATTGTTTAATCGAATAGGTTTCTTTTTGCTGTTTATAAATGTTTATGGGTGTTTTTGATTATTTTTGATTGTTTGTGGTTGATTTTTGTGACCGTTTTCATTATACTGTAATCAAAGAAGAGGTGAATAAAATGTTAACTCCTGAACGTCATCAAATGATATTGCAACTTGTAAAAGAACAGAAAGTTGTAAAATTACAGCAATTAGTTGAAAGAACAGAAAGCTCTGAGTCGACAATTCGCCGTGATTTAGCACAATTGGAAAAGCAAAGGTTATTAAAAAGAGTTCATGGTGGTGCCGCTGTTTTAACAGGAAAAGGGCAAGAACCAACGATGGTTGAAAAATCATCCAAAAACATTCAAATAAAACAACAAATTGCTAATTATGCGGCTAGCGTTATTGAACAAGGTGATTGTATTTATTTAGATGCAGGAAGTACAACATTTGAAATGATTCCATTTTTAATAAATAAAGATGTGACTGTCGTTACGAATGGACTTATGCATATTGAAGCTTTAGTTGAAAATAATATTCGTGCGTATTTACTAGGTGGAATGATGAAGAGTAGGACGAAAGCTTTAATCGGTGCTATGGCACAGGAAAGTATGCAGAAGTATCGTTTTGATAAATGTTTTTTAGGTGCAAATGGTGTACATGAACAGCTTGGCTTTACAACGCCAGATCCAGAAGAAGCGCTCTTAAAACAAATGGCATTAACATTAGCAAACGAAGGATATTTCTTAATTGATGAAAGTAAGTTTTCAGAAGTTGCATTTGCGAAAATTGCAAATGTTGAAGAAGCAAATATTATTACAAACCATTTAGAAATTGATTTAAAAAAATATAAAAGACAAACCAATGTAATTGAGGCTGATAAACAATGATCTATACAGTTACTTTAAACCCATCTATTGATTATGTAGTACAAGTTAATTCCTTTGATTTAGGCGCAGTCAATCGAGCAGAGAAAGATATGAAGTTTCCTGGAGGAAAAGGGATTAATGTTTCTCGCGTTCTCCATCGTTTAGGTGTGGAAAATATAGCACTTGGATTTACTGGTGGATTCACCGGTCAATTTATTAAAGGTGTATTACAGGCGGAAGGCGTAATGACAAACTTCATCCAAGTAGACGGAGATTCCCGAATTAATGTGAAAATAAAAGGGCAAGAAGAGACAGAATTAAATGGGCAAGGTCCTAATGTGACAAATGAGCAATTTGAACAATTAATGAAACAAATCGAAAGTATGAAGCAGGGAGATTGCGTTGTGCTAGCTGGAAGTGTACCTGCATCTATCCCAACTACCTTTTATGAATCAATCGCAGCGCTCGGAGCTGAAAAAGGTATTCGAGTAGTAGTCGATGCGAGTGGAAGTGCACTGCAGCATGTAATTAAAAATAAGCCATTTTTAATTAAGCCAAACCATCATGAACTTGGTGAGTTGTTTGGAGTGGAGCTTTCAACAGTAGAGGACGTTTTACCTTATGGAAGAAAATTAATTGAACAAGGTATAAAACACGTTATCGTATCGATGGCTGGAGAGGGAGCTTTATTATTTACGGCAGAAGGTATATATGAAGCGACTGTTCCAAAAGGTGTTGTAATTAATTCAGTTGGGGCCGGAGATTCTCTTGTTGCAGGGTTTGTAGGCAAATATGAACAGACAAAAGATATTGAAAAGGCATTTCAATACGGCGTTGCAACAGGGAGTGCAACAGCATTTTCAGCTGATTTATGTAAGAAGGAAAAAGTAGAAGAATTATTGTCGCAAGTAATTGTAGCTAAGCGATAGGGGGAAGCAACATATGAAAATTACAGAACTATTAAAAAGGGATACAGTCATTATGGATTTGACAGCTTCAAATAAAGAAGCTGTCATAGATGAATTAGTTGAGAAATTAAATGGGGCAAATCGTTTAAATAGTAAAATGGAATTTAAAGAAGCTATTTTAAAGCGGGAGTCCCAAAGTACGACTGGAATAGGGGAAGGTATTGCAATACCTCATGCGAAGACAAAGGCTGTTAAACAACCATCGATTTGTTTTGGTAGAAGTGTAAGCGGTATCAATTATGAGTCGCTCGACGGACAGCCTGCACACTTATTCTTTATGATTGCTGCAAGTGAAGGAGCGAATAATACTCATTTAGAAACGTTGTCTCGTTTATCGACATTATTAATGGATGAAGGGTTTCGCAAGCAACTATTAGAAGCGAAGGATGAAAGTGAGCTTCTTCAACTATTTGATGAAAAAGAGAATGAAAAAGAAGAAGAGATTGAAGTCGCCAAACCAGAAGGAAATGAACCGTACGTATTGGCAGTTACGGCTTGCCCAACTGGAATCGCTCACACGTATATGGCCGCAGATAGCTTGAAAGCAAAAGCAGCAGAGCTAGGAATCGCAATTAAAGTTGAAACGAACGGATCAACAGGTATAAAAAACGGTTTAACAAAAGAAGACATTGAACGAGCAACAGCTATTATCGTAGCAGCAGATAAACAAGTAGAAATGAACCGTTTCGCTGGGAAGCATGTCATTCAAGTACCAGTCGCTGATGGGATTAGAAAAACGGAAACGCTTCTTAATCGAGCTGTAAAGCAAGATGCACCAATCTTTAAAGGTGTAAAAGAAGATGGAAAGGCAGAAAGTACGGAAAAAGAAAAAGGATTAGGAATTTATAAGCATTTAATGAATGGCGTAAGTAATATGCTTCCATTCGTTGTTGGCGGCGGGATTTTAATAGCGCTAGCGTTTTCGTTTGGTGGTATAAAGGCGGAAGGTCCTTTAGCTGAATTGTTCATGTCAATTGGTGGAGGAAAAACAGGTGCGTTTTTATTCCTTGTACCAATTTTAGCTGGATTTATTGCAAGTTCTATTGCTGATCGTCCTGGTTTTATGCCTGGTGTTGTAGGTGGATTTTTAGCGGCGAATGCGAATGCTGGCTTTTTAGGTGGATTAATTGCTGGTTTCTTAGCTGGATATGTTGTTTTAGGGTTGAAAAGATTATTTTCAGGACTACCAGTACAATTAGAAGGAATTAAACCTGTTTTGTTATATCCAGTCTTTGGATTATTGATTACAGGAGTTGTAATGCAAAAAGCAGTGATTCCGCCTGTAGTAGCATTAAATGAAATGTTGACAGGGTGGTTAAATGGTTTAAACGGTACGAATGCTATATTACTAGGTCTTATTTTAGGTGGTATGATGGCAATTGATATGGGTGGTCCAATTAATAAAGCGGCGTTTACGTTTGGTATTGCTGCAATAGAAGCACAGAATTTTGGAGTGCACTCAGCAGTTATGGCTGGTGGTATGGTACCGCCACTTGCGATTGCATTTGCAACTACATTCTTTAAATCAAAGTTTACAGAAGCGGAACGTAAATCTGGTTTAACAAATTATATTATGGGAGCATCGTTCATTACAGAAGGTGCGATTCCGTTTGCAGCTGCAGATCCGGTTCGAGTAATTGTAAGTTGTGTTGTTGGTTCAAGTATTGCAGGTGCGTTATCTATGTTATTCCAAATTACATTACCAGCACCGCATGGTGGATTATTTGTAATAGCGTTAGTAAATAAACCGTTACTATATATTTTCTCTATATTAATTGGAACGATTGTCTCGGCTATTATGCTAGGTGTTTGGAAAAAGAAAGTTCAATAACAAATGAAAAGAGAGCAGCTTTTAGTAGCTGCTCTCTTTTTATTACAAAAAAATAGGTTAACAATTAAATATTGATGTTTTTTGGTAAAAGATATAACGAATTGTGAATTTTTTGTAACAAAAAAGTAACACTGTAATTTTTTCTGGAAAAAAGTTCTTGTGCTCGTATATGAAAAATATATGAAAACCACTGGAGATTGTATGAGAAATACATTTTATTAATATGGAAATTTATGTTACAACTCGTTAATCGTATATTACGAATGCTTTGTAATTGTGTGATTTCTAAAAATTCTAAAAATCTGTTGCTATAATGAAAATACGAAAACAAAGCAAATGGAGGCTATTCATGAAAAAATTATTAGGTATAGCAACAGCAGCAGTTTTTGGTCTTGGGATTTTTGCGGGTTCTGCTAAAGCGGAAACAATTGTAACAACAGACGTATTAAATGTTAGAGAAAACCCAAATGTAGAGTCAAAGCTTGTAGGTAAAGTGTTAAGTGGGAATACACTAGATGTTATAAATACAGAAAATGGATGGACAAAAATTAAGTTGAACGGTAAGGAAGCGTTTGTAAGTGCCGATTTTACAAAGAGCACATATTATGTAACGGCGGGCGTATTAAATGTTCGTGCTGGAGCGAATACTGATTCTGAAATTTTAGGTAAACTTAATAAAAATGATGTGATTGAAACGACGAATCAAGTTCAAAATGAATGGTTACAATTTGACTACAATGGAAAAGTTGGATATGTTCACGTGCCATTTTTAACAGGAACAGCACCTGTAATCGAAAAGAAAGAGGTTGTAGCTCAAGAAGAAGCGCCAGCTAGAACAAATACGCCGGTTAAAAATAATACAGTAGTTAAGAATAAAGAGTCTGTTAAGAGTAACGATTCTATTAAGAATGTAGAATCAAGTAAACCTGTGGTAAAAGAAAAACCGGCTGCAAAACCAGTTGCAAAATCTACTGAAACAAGTGCGCCTACTGGTGGTCGTGAAATTACAGTAGAAGCGACGGCATATACAGCAGATCCGAGTGAGAATGGTTCGTATGGTGGTCGTGTATTAACTGCAATGGGGCATGATTTAACAGCAAATCCAAATATGAAAGTAATTGCTGTTGATCCGAAAGTAATTCCGCTTGGATCAAAAGTATGGGTAGAAGGATATGGAGAAGCGATTGCTGGAGACACTGGTGGTGCGATTAAAGGAAATCGTATTGATGTATTAGTCGGTTCAGATGGTAGTGCTAATAGCTGGGGGCGCAAATCTGTAAAAGTGAAAGTTATACAATAGGTTATCGATATTAATATAAAAAGCGGTTGCTTGAAATTATGTAAGCAGCCGCTTTTTATGGATTATTGAAATGGATAAATAGTTTTACCTGTAATAATTTTATATGCACTGCAAAATTGCGTTTGTATATATTCTGTATTTTTATTTTCTGGATGTAATGTTGTTTCATGAAGGGTAGAATGAAAAGCCCGTAGTAAACAATTTAGGGCGAAGTATAATTCCTCTTGTGAACAATTTTGTTCTTTTATAGAAGTAGCTAAAATGAGGTCTTTTGTCAAAGATGAAAAATTGAGGGTGGATTGTTTCATAGTTAACTCATCCTCTCGAAACTATTTTTATCATGTATATGCAGAATTGGACAAACTATGTTCTTTTTTCTGTATAATTTCATGTACCGAAATGAAAGAACTTGCAATCATGCCGTTAAAATTGGTAAGATTGGGTATAATCAATAGATGGAGTATATTACATAAAGAGAGTTGAATGATATGGGAGAAGTGCAACGTGAAAAAGTTGCTGTCATCATTGGACCAACTGCTGTTGGAAAGACGAAGTTAAGTATCAATCTTGCCAAAGCGTTGAACGGTGAAATTATTAGTGGTGATTCCATGCAGATCTATCGAACGATGGATATTGGAACTGCAAAGGTAACAAAAGCAGAGATGGACGGAATTCCACATTATATGATCGATATAAAAAATCCGGAAGATTCATTTTCTGTCGCGGAATTTCAAGAACGTGTTCGCAAGCATATTCGAGAAATTACAGAACGTGGTAAATTACCAATTATAGTTGGTGGGACCGGTCTTTATATACAATCTGTTTTATTCGATTATCAGTTTACAGATGATGCTGGTGATGTGATATACCGAGAGCAAATGGAAAAGTTAGCTTTAGAACGCGGTGTGGAATATGTACATAAAAAATTGCAAGAAGTAGATCCAGAAAGTGCGGAGCGTATTCATGCAAATAATGTACGACGTGTCATTCGGGCTTTAGAAATTTTTCGCACAACGGGTGAAAAAATGAGTGAACAAATTGAGAAACAAGAAAAAGAGTTACTCTATGATGTTTCATTAATTGGCTTGACAATGGATCGAGAAATGCTATACGATCGCATTAACTTACGAGTGGATTTGATGATGGAACAAGGCCTATTAGAGGAAGTAGAAGGGCTGTATAATAGAGGGATACGAGATTGTCAATCTATTCAAGCGATTGGATATAAAGAAATCTATGATTATTTTGAGAATCGAGTTTCTTTAGAAGATGCGGTATCACAATTAAAGACGAATTCGCGTCGTTATGCAAAGCGTCAATTAACGTGGTTCCGTAATAAAATGGATGTCACGTGGTTTGATGTTACAAACGGTGAAAAAACGTCAGAAATTTTACGATACATAGAAGGAAAGTTACAAGTAAAGTCGAATAATAGTAAGTAGAGAAAAAGAGGAGGATTCGACATGAAGCAATCAATCAATATTCAAGATCAGTTTTTAAATCAACTCCGTAAAGAAAATACGTTTGTTACGCTGTACTTATTAAATGGTTTCCAGCTTCGTGGACTAATTAAAGGATTTGATAATTTTACAGTCCTGCTGGAAACAGAAGGTAAGCAACAGCTTATTTATAAACATGCAATTTCTACATTTGTACCACAAAAAAATGTTTCAATTGAATTAGAATAGTAATGAATTATTGTACATAACAAAAAAGAGCGAGTTTCCTCGCTCTTTTTTTATTTGTCATAAACAATATATAGTGAAATTTAAGCGATTCTAAATACAGTAAGGCGGATGTTAGTATTTCCTGTTGCAGGGATCGTAATCTCATTAAGTGTAGATTGGACAGAGATTCTTGCACCAGCTGCTAATGTTTCTATTGTAGTAAATGAAAGTGAGTCGCCTATTAAATTTGAAGAGAAATTATCAGTTGCGACTGCTCCATTAATTGAAATTCCTACTCCGAGTGGAGCGCATCCTGGCGCAGTTGTAGAAATGGATACGCTAATTACATAAATACCACCGTTAATAACAGTAACTGTATCTGTGCCGTTGAAGATAATATTGTTTACGTTAATTGCAGTACTAAAAATAAAATTATTAAATTGCAGTACTGTTTGCTGAATATTGTTTGTTACAACAATTGTTGCTATAGGGAAGCTAGGTCCAGTAGGCCCAGTAGGTCCGGTAGGTCCACCAGAAGGTCCAGTAGGTCCAGTAACTCCTATGCCAGTAGCGCCGGTAGCACCCGTTGGTCCTTGAATGCCTTGAGGCCCGGTAGCGCCTGTGTTACCTTGAACACCTTGAGGTCCAGTGGCACCAGTAGCACCCGTGTTACCTTGAGCACCTTGAGGTCCAGTAGCGCCGGTAGCGCCTGTGTTACCTTGAACACCTTGAGGTCCAGTAGCACCAGTAGCGCCGGTAGCGCCTGTGTTACCTTGAACACCTTGAGGTCCAGTGGCACCAGTAGCACCTGTGTTACCTTGAGCGCCTTGAGGTCCAGTAGCGCCAGTAGCACCTGTGTTACCTTGAATACCTTGAGGTCCAGTAGCACCAGTAGCGCCGGTAGCGCCTGTGTTACCTTGAACACCTTGAGGTCCAGTGGCACCAGTAGCACCTGTGTTACCTTGAACACCTTGAGGTCCAGTGGCACCAGTAGCACCTGTGTTACCTTGAACACCTTGAGGTCCAGTGGCACCAGTAGCACCTGTGTTACCTTGAACACCTTGAGGTCCAGTGGCACCAGTAGCACCTGTGTTACCTTGAACACCTTGAGGTCCAGTGGCACCAGTAGCACCTGTGTTACCTTGAACACCTTGAGGTCCAGTGGCACCAGTAGCACCTGTGTTACCTTGAACACCTTGAGGTCCAGTGGCACCTGTGTTACCTTGAACACCTTGAGGTCCAGTGGCACCAGTAGCACCTGTGTTACCTTGAACACCTTGAGGTCCAGTGGCACCAGTAGCACCTGTGTTACCTTGAGCACCTTGAGGTCCAGTGGCACCAGTAGCACCTGTGTTACCTTGAACACCTTGAGGTCCAGTAGCACCAGTAGCACCCGTGTTACCTTGAGCACCTTGAGGTCCAGTAGCACCCGTGTTACCTTGAACACCTTGAGGTCCAGTGGCACCAGTAGCACCTGTGTTACCTTGAACACCTTGAGGTCCAGTAGCACCAGTAGCACCCGTGTTACCTTGAGCACCTTGAGGTCCAGTAGCACCCGTGTTACCTTGAACACCTTGAGGTCCAGTGGCACCAGTAGCACCTGTGTTACCTTGAACGCCTTGAGGTCCAGTGGCACCAGTAGCACCTGTGTTACCTTGAGCACCTTGAGGTCCAGTGGCACCAGTAGCACCTGTGTTACCTTGAACACCTTGAGGTCCAGTAGCACCAGTAGCACCAGTAGCACCCGTGTTACCTTGAGCACCTTGAGGTCCAGTAGCACCCGTGTTACCTTGAACACCTTGAGGTCCAGTGGCACCAGTAGCACCTGTGTTACCTTGAACACCTTGAGGTCCAGTAGCACCAGTAGCGCCGGTAGCACCTGTGTTACCTTGAGCACCTTGAGGTCCAGTGGCACCAGTAGCACCTGTGTTACCTTGAACACCTTGAGGTCCAGTAGCACCAGTAGCACCCGTGTTACCTTGAGCACCTTGAGGTCCAGTAGCACCAGTAGCGCCTGTGTTACCTTGAACACCTTGAGGTCCAGTAGCGCCAGTAGCACCTGTGTTACCTTGAACACCTTGAGGTCCAGTAGCACCAGTAGCACCTGTGTTACCTTGAGCGCCTTGAGGTCCAGTAGCACCAGTAGCACCTGTGTTACCTTGAGCGCCTTGAGGTCCAGTAGCACCAGTAGCACCTGTGTTACCTTGAGCGCCTTGAGGTCCAGTAGCACCAGTAGCACCCGTGTTACCTTGAGCACCTTGAGGTCCAGTAGCACCAGTAGCGCCTGTGTTACCTTGAGCGCCTTGAGGTCCAGTAGCACCAGTAGCACCCGTGTTACCTTGAGCACCTTGAGGTCCAGTAGCACCAGTAGCGCCTGTGTTACCTTGAACACCTTGAGGTCCAGTAGCGCCAGTAGCACCTGTGTTACCTTGAACACCTTGAGGTCCAGTGGCACCAGTAGCACCTGTGTTACCTTGAACACCTTGAGGTCCAGTAGCACCAGTAGCACCGTGTTACCTTGAGCACCTTGAGGTCCAGTAGCACCAGTAGCGCCTGTGTTACCTTGAACACCTTGAGGTCCAGTAGCGCCAGTAGCACCTGTGTTACCTTGAACACCTTGAGGTCCAGTGGCACCAGTAGCACCTGTGTTACCTTGAACACCTTGAGGTCCAGTAGCACCAGTAGCACCTGTGTTACCTTGAGGTCCCTGAGGTCCAGTAGGTCCAGTAGGTCCAGGAGGCCCGCCAGAAGGTCCAGTAGGTCCGGTAACTCCTATACCAGTAGCACCCGTGTTACCTTGAGGCCCAGTGGCACCGGTAGCGCCAGTAGCGCCCGTGTTACCTTGAGGCCCAGTGGCACCGGTAGCGCCAGTAGCGCCCGTGTTACCTCGAGGCCCAGTGGCACCGGTAGCGCCAGTAGCGCCCGTGTTACCTCGAGGCCCAGTGGCACCGGTAGCGCCAGTAGCGCCCGTGTTACCTTGAGGTCCAGTGGCACCAGTAGCGCCCGTATTACCTCGAGGCCCAGTGGCACCGGTAGCGCCTGTGTTACCTCGAGGCCCAGTGGCACCGGTAGCGCCAGTAGCGCCCGTGTTACCTTGAGGTCCAGTGGCACCGGTAGCGCCCGTGTTACCTTGAGGTCCAGTGGCACCAGTAGCGCCCGTGTTACCTTGAGGTCCAGTAGCGCCAGTAGCGCCAGTGTTACCTCGAGGTCCAGTGGCACCGGTAGCGCCAGTAGCGCCCGTGTTACCTCGAGGCCCAGTGGCACCAGTAGCGCCTGCTGGTCCAGTAGGTCCGGTAGGTCCTTGAATGAACGAAGCAGAATTAACTAGAGCAGTTTGTAATGCTGCTATTAATTTAAGGAGCTCTTGAAGTGTGCAAGGGTCAATTCGGAATAATTTTGTAATGTATAGTAAATAGTTAATGAGATTTTGAAGCTCAATAAATACAGCGCTTGCTACAAAGGTTGGATTTCTTAATATAGTTATTAAGTTTTTAATAATAGCTAACCCTTGTGCTTTCAGGGAGGAAGTAGCGTCTAGTGAACAAATAAATTTACTCAGTAGGTTCAATGTATCGATTAGGTCTTCAATATTTTGGGGAGATGGATTTGCGAAAAGTTTTGGGATTATTTTTGTTAAATCAATAATAATCGCACGAAATGTTCTAAGTTGAGCTTTAGTAATTGGGATTGATGGAGTATTCGGGATTCGTCCGGCGCTACTTGGAAAGCATGGTTTGGAGAATTTGTTTTGATTGTCGTTATAACGAGACATTAAATCTCTCCTTTCTCACGAAAATGTGAACGAAACTCATCATAGTAGATGCAGAAATTAGTTAAATGGTCATAGTAAAATCGTTTGTTTAAAGAAAAAATAGAAAAAACGCCTTACAATAAGGCGTTTTTTCTATTTTCTGCGTATTGATAATATCGCTTTAAGGAAATTTTTGATTTGAATCCAGCGAGTTTTATAATTTCTGATTCAGGAGTTTCTTTTTTTATTAAGTTTAAAATATAGGTGTTACGAAAATGTTGTCCTGAAATTCCTTTACGTAAATTGGCTCTAGCCACTTCGAGGCGAATCATTTTTTGTATAGCAATTTCCGTTAATGCCTTTGGTGCATCATTTTCATATACCCACCTGTATGTTCCACGGTTAAAATCGAATGCGACAAATAATGGATCATCACTATGGTATTTAGGACGAACTGGTTCTGGGATGCTTTTGTAATAAGTATATAGTTGTTTTTTGTCTTCTTTTGCTAATGTAATTGTTCTTTCTACACCTGCGGTTGCTGGGATTGATAATGTATTAGTTTCAAAGTGAACGTGATGCATTGTTAATGCTGTAAGTTCCTGTAAGGATAAACCGTAGTCTATCAATAGATTTAAAATAGCAATATTGCGATCCATTAATAAAGGGCGCACAGGAAGTTGTTTTTCTGAAAGTCCTTCTAATGAAGTGACTATATACTTTAATCTTTTTTCTTCATCAGGTGAAATGAAATCTTCGTTACGAAGTGTACGGTCTGGTTGAATAGATATTTCCATATTCTTCAATGGATTGGGAATGTTTAGAAAGTGATGCATTCTATTTAATACAGTAAATACACGATGCATCGTTTTTTCTGAGTAATGTCGATTCGTTTTTAAATCGGAAAAGTAATCTTCGTAGTCTTTTGTACAAAGTGTAGCCCATATATTACTGGAAGGGAGCTTTTTGTTTTTTTCTAACCAATGTCCGAAGTCTTCAACGTCATAAACATAACGTTTAATAGTTGAGGGTTTTCGGCCTTTATTCAATAAAAAAATAGAAAAGGCTTGTATTGTATCATGGAATTCCGTTGTCTCCATAGTCCCACCACCTTAATTATTTCTTATATTATAGCAAACTTTTCTGAAAATAGGCATTTACAAGGGGGACAGGAATAATAATATTTGGTGAGTGGATAAAGTGAAACTATAATCAGTGGGGATTTTGTTCATCCTCTGCGATTATTAGTTGAACCAATCGGGCATTTACGGGCGGTTAGCTCCCGCTTAAATACCAAGCGTTTGCTGAATGTCGAGGTGGGAGTCTTACTGCTCGCAAATAGCGGGATAAAATGAGGTGATTGTATGGAACAATCGATGCGAAAGAAAAACAACAATCAAATTAATATTGTGTTAAACCATCGAAAGAAAATTTCTTTGCCAGCCGCAGAAAATAAAACGGTAATTTCAAATGAAACTACAATTAAACATGAAATGCTGCAGAGAATTGAAGAAGAGATGGGGAAGCTTGTTGGGATGGATGATATAAAAAAGATAATAAAAGAAATATATGCTTGGATTTATGTGAATAAAAAAAGACAAGAGAAGGGATTGAAGTCTGAGAAGCAAGTGCTTCATATGCTGTTTAAAGGGAATCCGGGTACAGGGAAGACAACTGTTGCTAGAATGATAGGAAAATTGCTGTTTGAGATGAATATTCTATCGAAAGGCCACTTGGTTGAAGCTGAACGTGCTGATCTTGTAGGAGAGTACATCGGCCATACAGCTCAAAAAACAAGAGACTTAATAAAAAAAGCAATGGGAGGTATTTTGTTTATTGATGAGGCGTATTCTTTAGCTCGAGGAGGAGAGAAGGACTTTGGAAAAGAAGCAATTGATACGCTTGTAAAACATATGGAAGATAAACAACATGGTTTTGTATTGATTTTAGCTGGATATTCAAGAGAGATGAATCACTTTCTTTCATTAAATCCAGGGCTGCAATCTCGTTTTCCATTTATTATTGAATTTGCGGATTACTCGGTAAATCAGCTATTGGAAATTGGAAAGAGAATGTATGAAGATCGTGAATATCAGTTATCAAAAGAAGCTGAATGGAAATTTAGGGATCATTTACATGCGGTGAAGTATTCGTCGCAAATTACATCGTTTAGTAATGGGCGATATGTACGGAATATTGTTGAAAAATCAATTCGTACACAGGCGATGCGGTTGTTGCAAGAAGATACGTATGATAAAAATGATTTAATTGGAATATCGAGTATGGATTTGATGCTCGAAGAGGAGACGCACAGTACATAAACTGTGCGTCTATTTTTGTGTATAAGTTCGTTTACTCTTTTTTTGCTTTTTCTTGGTGCGCTTTATGGAAGCGTTCCATTTTAGCGCTCTTTTCGTGTGCTGAATTAGGGTCGTGTCCAAATTGGTTTACTGAACTTTTTTGAGCTCCTTTATTAACGTGGTTTGTCATTTGTATTCACCTCACTTTAAAAATTAGTATAAACATTATATAAAGAAAAAATCGTTAGAAAAGAAAAACCTCTTTACGATATGTAAAGAGGTTAGATTGCTATTTATGCATTGAACGTTCTTTCGTTTCGATACGTCTGTGCGGTAAATGCCATTTGTAATGAATAGAAACCATGCGGAAGCAAACAATTAAAATGAATAAAATGTAAAGGGCCCAATCGCTAACAATAATTTGAGCGCCAATTAAGAAACCTGCTAAAATTGTCCAAAAGGCATATACTTCAGCTCGAAGAACGAGAGGTTTTCTGCGGGCTAAAAGGTCGCGAATGATACCGCCGCCGATACCAGTTAAAACAGCTGCCACGATTGTGGCACTAATTGGTAAATTTAATTTTTGAGCATATAATGCTCCTTGTACAGCAAATGCTGATAAGCCGATAGCGTCAGTGATATTTTCCCACTTTTTCCAATGACTAATTAACTTATTTGGAAAAAGAAAAATAATAGTCATTGATAAAAGTGCGATTTGGAATAACATGTCTTGTTGCCAAAACGCGACAATCGGATAACCGATTAATAAATTACGAAGGGCACCTCCCCCAAATGCGGTTGCCATTCCTAAAATATACACCCCGAAAATATCATAATCCTCTTCCATTGCAACAATGGCTCCGCTTAGTGCGAAAGCGATTGTGCCTATGATGCTAAAAATCTCCCATGCCATGAATTTTCTCCCCCGCTAACTAGATGAAATGTGCTTCCTCTGCTATTATATTAGAAGGTTTAAATTTCGAAAAGGATGAGTGAACATATTTGATGGAAGAAAAAGAAAAAGTCATATTAGTAGGCTGTCAATTGCCGCAAGATGATGATGAAAAATTTATGCATTCCATGAAAGAGCTTGCATCACTAGCTAAGACTGCGAGAGCGGAAGTGTTAGCTTCAACAACGCAAAAACGACCAAAGTTTCATCCGGCAACTTACATAGGTAAAGGGAAATTAGAAGAGCTTACAATGCTAACTGAAGAATTAGAGCCGGATGTTATTATATTTAATAATGAATTAACGCCGAGTCAAATTCGGAATTTATCCTCAGTATTAGATGCGAGAGTAATTGATCGAACGCAACTAATACTAGATATTTTTGCGCAACGTGCGAAGTCGAGGGAAGGTAAGCTTCAAGTGGAATTAGCTCAGTTGCAATATACAATGCCACGTCTTATGGGGCAAGGGTTGTCCTTATCACGTCTTGGTGGTGGTATTGGAACGAGAGGACCGGGTGAGACGAAACTTGAGACGGATCGTCGTCATATTCGATCGCGTATTGATGAAATAAAGAAACAACTTGCAGTTGTTGTGGAACACCGAAAAAGATATCGTGAGAGAAGAAAAGACAATAAAGTATTTCAAATTTCATTAATAGGCTATACAAATGCAGGGAAATCGACACTGTTTAATAGATTAACGGAAGCTAATACGTTTGAAGAAAACCTTCTGTTTGCAACACTAGACCCAACGACGAGGAAGATGCCGTTACCTTCTGGTTATACAGTATTACTAACTGATACTGTTGGTTTTATACAAGATTTACCCACTTCATTAATTGCTGCTTTTCGTTCAACACTGGAAGAAGCGGGGGAAGCAGATGTTATTTTACATGTAGTTGATTCTGCGGATCCTAACTACATAGGGCATGAAAAAACAGTAAAACGATTATTATCAGAACTTGAAATTAATCATATTCCTATTATTACGTTATATAATAAAAAAGATGAATTACATCAAAACTTTATTCCGTTTCCGAAAAGTGATTTCTTAATGACTAGTGCTTTTGAAGAAAGTGATTTATTGCGTATAAAAGAAGCGATAGAAATGAAAATGAAGAAAGAAATGGATCGTTATCGAGTAGAAATCCCTCCGAGTGAAGGTAAGTTATTAACGCTTTTAAAGACGGAAACGCTATTAGCAAAGATGGAGTTTCTGGAAGATAAATTTGTATATGATTGTGCAGGGTATATTTTTACTCATTCATCGCTTAATGTGCAATTAAAGAGATTTTTAGTGGAAGAAGGAGAAAATAAAAATGTTTGATCGTTTGAAAAATGGAGAAAAAATTGCTCCAATCGTAAAAGAAGTAGAGAATCAGATTACAGAAGTACATAAACGTGCGGATGAAGTAATTGAAAGTAATCAGTTTCGTGTATTAGAAAGTTTTCGTAAACATAAAATTAGTGACTCGCATTTTATCCCGACGACAGGTTATGGTTATGATGATATTGGCCGTGATACGTTAGAAAAAGTGTATGCTGATGTATTTGGGGCGGAAGCTGGACTTGTTCGTCCGCAAATTATTTCAGGTACTCACGCTATTTCTACAGCGTTATTCGGTATTTTACGTCCAGGAGATGAGTTATTGTACATTACTGGGAAACCGTATGATACGTTAGAGGAAATCGTTGGTGTGCGTGGGAAAGGTGTAGGTTCATTTAAAGAATATAATATTGGTTACAATGCAGTTCCGCTAACTGAAGGTGGGCTTGTTGATTTTGAAGCTGTTGCAGCAGCGATTCATAGTAATACGAAAATGATCGGTATTCAGCGCTCGAAAGGTTATGCTACTCGTCCATCGTTTACTATTTCTCAAATTAAAGAGATGATCGCGTTTGTTAAAGAAATTAAACCTGATGTTGTTGTGTTTGTAGATAATTGTTATGGGGAGTTTATTGAAGAGCAAGAGCCGTGTCATGTTGGTGCAGATTTAATGGCGGGTTCGCTTATTAAAAACCCAGGCGGGGGAATTGTAAAAACTGGTGGTTACATTGTCGGTAAAGAACAGTATGTTGAAGCGTGTGCATATCGTTTAACATCTCCGGGAATTGGTGCGGAAGCTGGAGCGTCTTTATACAGTCTGCAAGAAATGTATCAAGGGTTCTTCTTAGCGCCACATGTTGCAGGACAAGCGCTGAAAGGTGCAATTTTTACAGCTGCGTTTTTAGAAAAGTTAGGAATGAACACGTCACCAGCGTGGAATGCACCAAGAACAGACTTAATTCAATCTGTTCAATTTGATGATAAAGACCGTATGGTTGCCTTCTGCCAAGCGATTCAATATGCATCTCCAATTAATTCGCATTTTACTCCGTATGCAAACTATATGCCAGGTTATGAAGATGATGTAATTATGGCGGCGGGAACATTTATTCAAGGTGCAAGTATTGAATTGTCTGCTGATGGTCCGATTAGACCACCGTATGTTGCATATGTGCAAGGTGGATTAACGTATTCGCATGTTAAAATTGCGATTTGTTCTGCGATTGATGAATTGATTGAAAAGAATTTATTAACAATTTCTTAAAGGGGAGCTGTCGATATCGGCAGCTTTTTTCGTATAAAAGTAACGATTTCTGCGATTAGAAAAAAGAATGAAAAAATTTATAAAAAATCATGTAAGAAAAGCTAACATCTATTGACACTAAACATAACATGTTATAAAATGAGAAGCAGTTAAGGCGAAGGAGGAACTGAAAAATGAAAGAAGATAGACGTTCTGCCCCGCTGTTTCCAATTGGTATTGTTATGGATTTAACACAATTGTCTGCACGTCAAATTCGCTACTATGAAGAGCATAATCTTGTTTCTCCAACCCGTACAAAGGGGAATCGTAGATTATTTTCATTTAACGATGTAGATAAGTTGTTAGAGATTAAAGATTTGTTAGATCAAGGCTTGAATATGGCTGGTATTAAGCAAGTGTTACTAATGAAAGAAAATCAAACAGAAGCAGTGAAAGTAAAAGAAGAAACGAAAGAAATTTCAAAAACTGAGCTTCGCAAAATACTTCGAGATGAACTACAACATACAGGTAGATTCAATCGAACTTCATTGCGACAAGGTGACATTTCAAGATTTTTTCACTAAAGATAACTGATTCTGAAGGCGATTAGAGGGACTAAGGAGGAATTTATAATGTCTAGATACACAAAAGAAGATATTTTCCGTTTGGCGAAAGAAGAGAATGTAAAGTATATCCGTTTACAATTTACGGACCTTTTAGGGGTAATTAAAAACGTAGAGATTCCAGTGAGACAATTAACGAAAGCTCTTGATAACAAAATGATGTTTGATGGATCTTCGATTGAAGGTTTCGTACGTATTGAAGAATCTGATATGTATTTATATCCTGATTTAGACACTTGGGTAATTTTCCCTTGGACAGCTGAAAAAGGTAAAGTAGCTCGACTAATCTGTGATATTTACAATGCAGATGGCACTCCATTTGATGGAGACCCACGTAACAACTTAAAACGTGTGTTAAAAGAAATGGAAGCTTTAGGATTTTCAGACTTCAATCTTGGACCAGAGCCAGAATTCTTCCTATTTAAGGTTGATGAAAAAGGAAATCCAACATTAGAATTAAACGATAACGGTGGATACTTCGACCTTGCGCCGATGGATCTAGGGGAAAACTGTCGTCGTGATATCGTTCTTGAACTTGAAGAAATGGGATTTGAAATTGAAGCATCTCACCATGAGGTTGCTCCAGGGCAGCATGAAATTGACTTTAAATATGCAAATGCAATTCGCTCATGTGATGACATTCAAACATTCAAACTTGTTGTAAAAACAATTGCTCGTAAACATGGTTTACACGCAACATTTATGCCGAAACCACTATACGGTGTGAACGGTTCAGGTATGCACTGTAACTTATCATTATTTAAAAATGGTGAGAACGTATTCTTTGATGCAAACGGTGACTTACAACTAAGTGATGATGCTCGTCACTTCATCGCAGGTATTTTAAAACATGCACCAGCATTTACAGCGATAGCAAATCCAACTGTAAACTCATATAAACGTCTAGTACCTGGATATGAAGCGCCTTGTTACGTAGCATGGTCTGCACAAAACCGTAGCCCGTTAGTACGTATCCCTGCATCTCGTGGTATTAGTACACGCGTAGAAGTACGTAGTGTTGACCCAGCTGCAAACCCATATTTAGTAATGGCTACATTATTAGCTGCAGGTCTTGATGGAATTAAAAACAAATTAACTCCACCAGCTGCAGTAGACCGTAACATCTATGTAATGACAAAAGAAGAGCGCGAAGAAGCAGGTATCGTTGACTTACCAGCAACATTAGCGCAAGCGTTAGTTACATTACAATCTAATGAAGTAGTATGCGGTGCACTAGGAGAACACTTACTTGAGCACTTCATCGAAGCGAAAGAGATTGAGTGGGATATCTTTAGAACACAAGTTCACCAATGGGAACGCGATCAATATATGTCTCTTTACTAAGAGGCTTGAACCCTTGATACAACTCGTATCAAGGGTTTTTTAATTCCCTATTATTACAATTTTATATGGTTGCAAAATGAAAAACAGCCACATAAAAGCCAATAATTAATAACAAGTAGTGATATCATAGAAAAACATTATCAGATAAATGTAAGTTTTATATAATTTGTGAAATGAAAAAGCCTTGATACTACGGTATCAG
Source organism: Bacillus sp. FSL W8-0770 (assembly GCF_038008705.1). NCBI lineage: Bacteria > Bacillati > Bacillota > Bacilli > Caryophanales > Bacillaceae > Bacillus > Bacillus sp. FSL W8-0770. The sequence continues at coordinate 3,519,795 of NZ_JBBOZR010000001.1, read as the reverse complement.
GGTTTTTTTAGTGAAGTTATTGGATATGTTAACTACTAGATAATGGATTGTTTTTGGTTATTTTGAATCATGTTACTAAGAAAATCTTTTCAAAAGAATTGATCTTATCTTTTTTAATCACTTGTGCTAAAACTTAATAATTCTTTACTGCCTTGTACAACGCGAGCGATGATTTTTATGTCCTCATCTGCAAGGCTATAAGTTTGTGGCTTGTGAATCAGATTATTACTCAATGATATTAACGTAATGATGCTCAGTTATAACACAGTCTTATTCAGAATTTCGTTAGTTCATTTTCTAAATTTAGGGAATAAATATAGCTTAGTACCTTGCAATAAACAATACTAAGTGGTATATTATGGATAAATCAGGTACCGTGTATTGAACAGTACTAAGATAGGGAAGGAGGATGGCACTTGAACGTTCAGTTTAAAAAAGGTGTGCTTGAACTTTGTGTATTAGCACTTGTAAAACGTAAAGATAGTTACGGTTATGAACTTGTTCAGCAAATCTCTAATAAATTTTTAATATCGGAAGGATCAGTATACCCTTTATTACGTCGTTTGACGAAAGAAGGGTATTTTCAAACGTATTTAAAGGAATCTACGGAAGGGCCACCTCGTAAATATTATCAATTAACAGAGCGAGGGGAGACGCAATTTCATTTGTTAGTAACAGAATGGCGTGATTTTGCGAAAGGGGTACAAGAAATTATTGAAGGGGTGGAATGGGATGAGTAAAGAAGGGTTTCTTAAAGAATTATTAAGTTATCTTAGAAAGTTACCAGAGGAAGAGAGGCAAGATATTTTATTGGATTATGAGGAGCACTTTCAGTTTGGACTAGAAGAGGGGAAAACTGAATCAGAAATAATTCAGGGCCTTGGTTCTCCGAAAGTAATCGCAAAAGAGTTACTTGCGATGTATCGCTTCGATGAAATGAAAAAAAATCCATCGACTTCAAATGTGACAAGAGCTGTTATGGCAGCGATTGGACTTAGTTTGTTTAATTTTATTATTGTGTTAGGCCCGTTAGTTGCAATTGTTGCTTTTATATTTTCTTTTTGGATTGGTGGTATTGCTAGTGTAGTAACACCATTTCTCGTTATTGGAAAAGTGTTTATGGGTACTTTTATATGGTTGGATCTTTTCGTTAGTATAACGTTTGTGGGAGTAGGTTTATTGTTATGTATTATCGCTTTTTATAGTACAAAGTGGTTTAAGAGATTGTGTGTACGATATGTAATATGGAACTTCAAAATGATAAAAGGAGAGTAAATGATGAAAAAACTATTTTTAATCGCTATCGCTTGTATCATTATTGGAGTAATAGGAATTTCCCAAACATATGAAAAAGCAGTACAAACTGCTGAAAAAGGCGATAAAGAAGATGTAATTAAAAACGAAACATTAAAAAATATAGAAGTTAAGTTAGATGCCGGAGATATTGTTATCCAAAAATCTCCTGATTCTTCTTTTTATGTAAAGCAATCAGGAGATGTACGTAAACAAGAGATTCGTATTGCAGAAGATGGTGACACATTAAAAATTATTGGGGAAAGAGAAAAAGGTGCTTCATTTGATTTTTCTTTTTATGATTTTAGGTTTCAAACGTCTAAATTGACTCTCCTTGTGCCCGAACGCTCTTATCAAGATGTAAAAGTAAATTCATCTGCTGGACAAATCGAAATGAGTGATGTGAAAAGTGATAGCGTAAGTGTTAGAACACTTGCTGGAGAAGTAGAGTTGAAACAAGTAACGGCTAAGAATGTGGAGGGATCGACAAAAGCTGGTGAGGTGAACTTTAAGAAGGTATTAGGGAAAGTGACCGCAAAAACAACAAGTGGGGAAATAAATATTCAAGATCATGATTCTAAGTATAATCTAGAAGCAAGTTCAACTGCGGGAGATATAGATATTACTTTATCGGAAAAACCACAAGATGCGGTAATTACTGGGCAAAGTGCTGCCGGAGATGTAACAATTTTTAATGAAGAAAATAATAACGTAACAATTGGCAATGGTAGTAAAAAGATTAGTGGTAAAACGGCTGCGGGAGATGTGACGATTGAAACTCGTTAATAAGAAATAGAATGTATGGAAATCTATCAAAATACAAAAAAAGAAGATAATTACCGTATATAAATAAGGTAATTATCTTCTTTTTATTATTTTTAATGTAAATCACGATATACGCCAATTACTTTCCCGATAACTGACACTTGTTTTAAAATGATAGGTTCTAATGAAGAGTTTTCTGGTTGTAGACGGAAATGGTCTTTTTCTTTATAGAAACGTTTAACAGTTGCTTCGTTATCTTCTGTTAAAGCGACTACAATTTCACCATTATATGCAGACTGTTGTTGGCGAACAACAACTAAATCTCCATCGAAAATACCAGCTTCAATCATACTATCTCCAGAAATACGTAACATGAACACTTGGTCTGCTCCAGCAACAATACTAGCTGGAAGTGGGAAATGTTCCTCTACGCTTTCAACCGCTGTAATTGGTAAACCGGCAGTAACTTTTCCGACAATTGGAACTTGAATAACAGATTGTGTTTCCGTATCCATTCGGTCTTCACCTAAAATTTCAATGGCACGTGGTTTTGTTGGATCGCGTCGAATGTATCCTTTTTCTTCTAATCGTGATAAATGTCCGTGCACTGTAGAACTAGAAGCGAGGCCGACTGCTTGACCAATTTCACGTACGGAAGGTGGATATCCTTTTTCTTGTACTTTTAGCTTAATAAAGTCGAGAATGTCTTGCTGGCGTTTCGTTAACTTTTCCATGTTTTCTAACACCTCGTTTTCTTTCATTTTTCTTATTAATAAGTATAACATGTGAAAAAACATTCTACAAACATAAGTTCGAACAAATGGCGGATTTATGTTACACTATAGGGAAATAATAGGGAGAAAGAGGGGTTCAAAATGAATGCAATTATTTATGCACGTGTGAGTACAACGAAAGAAGCGCAAGAAACATCATTATTACGTCAAAAAGATGAATTATTGCATTTAGCTGAGCGCTATCAAATGAATGTTACTAAGGTGATTGAAGAGCAGGCTAGTGGATATACAATTGAACGTGACGGTATATTAGAGGTGTTGGATACAATTCGAGACGAACAAATTGATGTGTTACTTATACAAGATGAAACGCGTCTTGGTAGAGGAAATGCGAAGATCGCGTTAATGCATTGTTTACATAAAGAAGGCATAAAAGTATATACGCATACACATAATGGTGAATTACAATTGTCGGATTCTGATTCGATGGTATTAGATATTATTGGTATTGTTGAAGAATATCAAAGAAAGATTCATAATATGAAAATTAAACGAGGTATGCAACGTGCAGTAGAAAAAGGTTATCGTCCAGAAAAAAATTTAAAAAATCGTCATTTAAGTGTAGGAAGAGAGAAAAAAGAAGTGCCAATTGAGGAAATTGTACGTTTGCGAAAAAGTGAACTCACGTTTGAAGAAATTGCAGCAACATTACGTGGATTTGGTCATAATGTTTCAAAGGCAACTGTACATCGTAGATATGTAGAGTATACGAAGCAATTGCTTGATAAAGAAGAGTAACTATTGTATGATAATAATCAGTTTTGATTAGAAGGGGGATTCGAGATGATTAATCACGAACTCGTTGAACGCATTAACTTCTTAGCGAAAAAAGCAAAAGCTGAAGGTTTAACTGAAGAAGAGCAACGTGAGCGTCAATCGCTACGTGAACAATATTTAAAAGGATTTCGTCAAAATATGTTAAACGAACTTAAAGGTATTAAAGTTGTTAACGAAGAAGGTACAGATGTTACACCGACGAAATTAAAAGCTTTAAAAAAGCAAGATAATGCAAAATTAAATTAAAAGATGGGCGAAGCCCATCTTTTTTATTTGTAAAAATCGTTATTTAATAACTTTCCAGTTGTTATTAACTGTTGCTTCTATCGTTTTATGTTCCAATATATAATTAGCGATAAGTTCAGACATATCTGTGGGTATATCTTTTACTACTGGTTTGTTTTGAAACATAAAGAAATTTCCCCCGCCACTTGCACGATAATTATTCATTACAACGTCATATTCTTCATTCATATTAAGAGGAGCACTGTCATGCTGTAAAGATTCTACTCTTTCACCAATTGGTTTTGAAATGTTTAATACGTATGAAATCCCTTCCCACATATCATAATTATAATGTTGTGGCTTTGGTTCTATGTAGGTAGGACTTACGGTGATGGATCCATCTGTTTTTAATGTGAAATAAGAAGCAGAGAGTTCAAGAGCGTTTTTTATATCTGCTCCAGTTATTCTAATTACTTTTAATGTGTTTGGATAAATATAATTAGAAACGATGTCACGCATTGTTACATGTTCCGTGAAACCTGGAGATGTATTATGGAACAAACTTGTACAAGAAATTGATACATTAGCTATATCCATCTGTATTTTATTTATGAATTCGATAAAAGGATGATCATGCAAACGAGTTTGCATAGCATCTGAAATTTGCATGCCCCCTTGAATGATTCCAATAGGTTGATCAAGCCACTTTTGTGTTTTCTCTTCGTAATCGGCTACCAATGAAAGTACATCTTGGTCCGTCTCAACTCCTTGTACAGATAATAATTCAGAAGAACTCTCTTTTTTCACCCATTTATGTTTTGTTTTTTCGAATGTTATTTTTACTTTTCCAACTGAGTGTCCATTGCATCCAGTCTGTAAAATTGTTACACCGTTAGCCATTGTGTGAGAAATTTCTCGGTGTTGATGACCTGTTAGTAAAAGATCTATACCTTCAATTTCATGGCACATTGCATATCCTTGGTTTTCTCCTGTTAACACTTCAGTCGGTACCCCGGTTTGTAAATCTCGTTCAACTCCCCCGTGATACGCTACGACTAGTAAATCTGGTTTCTCATGTTTGCGAATGTAAGAAACCCATTCTTTTGTAGTCTTTAATGCATCTTCAAATAGTAAATCTTTAATGTGATGGGGTTGTTCCCAATTGGGAATGTAATGCGTTGTCACCCCTAAAATAGCAATTTTTATATTTGATTCAATATGTTTTATTACATATGGTTTCCCGAAATAAGGTTTTTTACTGTTTTTATCTAAAATGTTTGCTGATAGGTACGGGAAGTTCGCAGTAGTCACAGCATTATTTAATATATCCATCCCGTAATTAAATTCATGATTGCCGATAATTGCAGCGTCATACTGTAAGTAATTCGCTAATAAGGACATTGGGTTTTTTTTGTTTTTTTCGTATGTAACATAATGATAAGTAAATGGTGTGCCTTGAATAAAGTCGCCATTATCAATTAAAAGAACGTTTCTATTTTTGGAACGTTCTTTTTTTATAAGAGTAGAAATTTTAGCTAAACCAAGTTCTGCTGGGGAGTTATCTTGGTAGTGAATAGGATAAACAGTGCCATGTATATCGCTTGTTAATAAGATGTTTAAAGTTACAGTTTGATTTTGTTCCAATATGACTCACCTTTTCTATTGTTATCTTCCAATTCATCATATCAAATATGTGAAGAGAATTTTAATGTGAGTGTATAGAATGTGTAAAGATTCTGTAAATAATCAATTATTTGTAAAAAATATGTGATATATTTCTTCATGTTTATGAAAGGTTATTTTATAACAATGAAAAATGGAGGCATTAACATGTTGAAAAAAGTTTTTGCAATGAGCACAACAGTTGTACTAGCAGCGGGATTATTAAGTGGCTGCGGGACGAAAGAGTCAAGTGCAAGTAAAAATGAAGATACGAAAAAAGGGTATGTACCGAAGACTTTAAATGTTCAATTTGTTCCTTCTCAAAATGCGGATACGTTAGAGGCGAAGGCAAAACCGCTTGAGAAGCTATTAAGTGATAAGTTAAATATTCCAGTAAAAGTTAGTATTTCAACGAACTACAATACAATTGTAGAAGCGATGGCATCTAAACAAGTAGATGTAGGATTTTTACCGCCAACAGCGTACGTATTAGCACATGAAAAGAAGGCTGCAAATGTAATTTTACAAGCACAACGTTTTGGAGTAGATGATGAAACGGGAGCTCCTACAAAAGATTTAGTAGATTATTATAAATCTGAGTTTGTTGTTAAAAAAGACTCTAATATAAATAGTGTAAAAGATTTAAAAGGTAAAAAGATTGGTTATCAAGATGTAACATCATCAGCAGGGTATGTATGGCCTGCAGCTGTTCTATTAAAAGAGGGAATTGATCCGTTAAAAGATGTGAAACCTGTTACATTAAAAGGTCACGATCAGTCGCTTATTGCTCTTTTAAATGGTGACGTAGATGCGGCTGTTGTATTCCAAGATGCTCGTAATATTGTAAAAAAAGATTATCCGAATATATTTGATCAAACGAAAATAGTGAAATTTACTGAGAAAATTCCGAACGATACAATTTCTGTACGATCTGATTTAGATGCAGAGTGGAGCAAGAAATTACAAGATGCTTTCATTGAAATTGGAAAGAATGAGGAAGGTCACAAAATCATTAAAGAAGTATATTCACATGAAGGATATGTTAAATCTGATGATAGTAAATTTGATATCGTTCGTGAATATGGGAAGAAAGTAAAAACGCAATAATACATATGAAAATGGCAGCTAGCTGAAAGGGGATGTTTTCAGTTAGTTTGCCATTTTGAATACATAGAAGGTAGGTAAGATGTGTGATAGAGTTTCGAAATGTCTCCAAAGTGTATCCAAATGGTACAAAAGGATTGAATAATATAAACTTGAAAATTCAAAAAGGTGAGTTTGTTGTAATGGTAGGGCTGTCTGGAGCTGGAAAATCTACACTTCTCAGATCTGTAAATCGTCTTCATGAGATTACCGAAGGAGAAATCATTATTGAAGGTGAGTCTATTACTGCTGCGAAAGGAAAAGAATTAAGGCGTATGCGCCGGGATATCGGTATGATCTTCCAAAGTTTTAATCTTGTAAAGCGATCAACAGTATTAAAAAATGTATTAGCTGGTCGTATTGGATATCATTCCACATTACGTACAACGTTAGGTTTGTTTCCGAAAGAAGATGTGGAGCTCGCATTTCAAGCGTTAAAAAGAGTGAATATTTTAGAAAAAGCATATGCACGTGCTGATGAATTATCAGGAGGACAACAGCAACGTGTATCAATAGCTAGAGCATTGGCACAAGAAGCAAAAATCATATTGGCAGATGAGCCTGTTGCATCGTTAGATCCACTTACGACAAAGCAAGTATTAAATGATTTGAAAAAAATCAATGAAGATTTTGGAATTACAACAATTGTGAATTTGCATTCTATTGATTTAGCTAGGCAATATGCGACACGTATTATTGGATTACATGCAGGAGAAATTGTTTTTGATGGTTCAGTAGAAGAGGCGACAGATGAAAAATTTGCTGAAATTTATGGAGATGTAGCACAGAAAAATGAATTGTTAGAGGTGGCAGTTAAATGAGTGACGTAACGATATATTCGAAATCGATACCGAAGCCGCCGAGTAAGTTAAAACATATGTTAACGTTTATTCTAGTCATTTTACTGTTGTGGGGAAGTAGTATACAGGTCGACGCATCATTTTCAAAGCTAGTAGTTGGTTTTCCTAATATGATGGATTTGTTAAAAGAAATGGTGCCGCCAGATTGGAGTTATTTTCAAGTTATTACAACAGCAATGTTAGATACAATACGTATGGCGATTATTGGGACGACTTTAGGAGCGATTTTAGCTATTCCACTTGCACTGTTTGCGGCAAGTAATGTGTTTACTAGTACATTTTTATACAGTCCAGCTCGATTGATTTTAAATTTTATTCGAACGATACCAGATTTATTATTAGCGGCAATTTTCGTAGCTATTTTTGGAATAGGACCACTTCCGGGTATTTTAGCTCTTACTTTTTTCTCAATTGGGCTCGTGGCGAAATTGTTGTATGAATCAATTGAATCAATTGACCCGGGCCCACTAGAAGCGATGACAGCTGTAGGGGCTAATAAGGTGCAATGGATTGTTTATGGAGTCATTCCACAAGTAAAAGCACACTTTGTTTCCTATGTACTATATACATTTGAGGTGAATGTACGTGCAGCGGCTGTCCTAGGTTTAGTAGGAGCAGGTGGTATTGGATTATATTATGATCGTACACTTGGATTTTTACAATATAAACAAACTGCTTCTATAATTATTTATACCCTTATTGTTGTTTTGTTAATTGACTACATTAGTACATTGTTGCGGGAGAAACTATAATGAATAGAACGACGATGATTGTGCCAAAACCGAAGAAACCGAGTATATATCGCTGGATTATTTTAATAGCACTTACAGTTGTATATGCATGGGCCTTTTCAGGAGTGCCATTAGAGGGGATAAAGGACACAGCAGGTGAAATTACGAAAGCAATTATGACAGGGATATTGAATCCAGACTGGTCGTATGTATCTTTGCCAGATGGTGAAGATTTATTACATGGATTAATTGATACGTTGGCAATTGCAATATTAGGTACATTTATTTCTGCATTTTTATCTGTTCCGTTTGCCTTTTGGGCGGCAACGAATATGAGTAGTGGAAAATTAACTTCAGGATCTGGGAAATTTGTACTTAGTTTTGTTCGTACGTTTCCTGAATTAGTTATGGCTCTTTTATTTATAAAAGCTGTTGGTCCAGGCTCTTTTGCAGGAGTATTGGCCTTAGGATTACATTCTATTGGAATGTTAGGGAAACTATATTCAGAAGGAATTGAAAACATAGATAATGGACCGACGGAAGCGTTACTAGCAACAGGAGCAAACCGTTTTCAAATACTTTGGTATGCAGTGTTACCACAAGTGTTACCGGATTTTCTATCGTATACGTTATACAGATTTGAAATTAATGTACGATCCGCTGCGATTTTAGGGGTTATTGGAGCAGGAGGGATTGGTACACCTTTAATTTTTGCGCTGAGTTCACGGAATTGGTCTCGTGTTGGGATTATTTTATTAGGTATCATTTTAATGGTAATTATAATTGATTTGATTTCAAGTTCGATTCGGAAAAGGATTGTTTAACTTATTTGAAAAGCATCGAAGTTAGATGCTTTTTTATGTTTTTAAAAACGTAAGTATAGAAGAAAATTGTATAAATATACAGATAATTCCCTTTCTTTTTAAAATAAAAATAATGAAAAAGTATGTCATATTGAATGCCCATACATTCCCGGAAACATTGATTTTTTTATAAAAAATCAAAAAAATATCAACATATTTGTCGATACATGTTGTATAATCTTGCGTGGGAAGCTATCATATAAATGTATAAAACGTTTACTAATATAAGCGAAGGGAAGAATAGCATGTCACATTCAATCGAACAACTTTCTATCAACACGATTCGCACATTATCCATCGATGCGATTGAAAAAGCAAACTCTGGTCACCCAGGAATGCCAATGGGTGCAGCACCAATGGCTTATACATTATGGACTCAATTTATGAAACACAATCCAAATAACCCAACGTGGTTTAACCGTGATCGTTTCGTATTATCTGCAGGTCATGGTTCAATGTTATTATACAGCCTACTTCACCTATCTGGTTATGATGTAACAATGGATGACTTAAAGAACTTCCGTCAATGGGGAAGCAAAACTCCAGGACATCCTGAGTACGGTCATACAGCTGGTGTAGATGCAACGACTGGTCCACTTGGACAAGGTATTGCAACTGCTGTAGGTATGGCAATGGCTGAAAGACATTTAGCTGCTAAATATAACCGTGATGCGTATAATGTAGTAGATCATTATACATACGCTATTTGTGGTGATGGAGATTTAATGGAGGGCGTTTCTGCTGAAGCATCTTCATTAGCTGCTCATTTACAATTAGGTCGTCTTGTTGTGCTTTATGATTCAAACGATATTTCATTAGATGGCGATTTAAATCGTTCATTCTCTGAAAGTGTAGAAGATCGTTACAAAGCATACGGATGGCAAGTAATCCGTGTTGAGGATGGAAACGATATTGAAGCAATCGCGAAAGCAATTGAAGAAGCGAAAGCTGACGAAAAACGCCCAACGCTAATTGAAGTAAGAACGACAATTGGTTTCGGTTCTCCAAACAAATCAGGAAAATCAGCTTCACATGGTTCTCCACTTGGTGTAGAAGAAACAAAATTAACGAAAGAAGCATATGCTTGGACTGCTGAGCAAGACTTCCACGTAGCAGAAGAAGTATATGACAACTTCCGTAAAACAGTACAAGATGTTGGTGAAACTGCGCAAGCTGAGTGGAACACGATGCTAGGTGAATATGCACAAGCATACCCAGAATTAGCAAACGAATTCCAAGCAGCAATGAACGGTCAACTTCCAGAAGGTTGGGAGCAAAACCTACCAACTTATGAATTAGGATCAAAAGCAGCAACTCGTAATTCTTCTGGTGCTGTAATTAATGCAATTGCAGAGTCTGTACCATCATTCTTCGGTGGATCTGCTGACCTTGCTGGTTCTAACAAAACATACATGAATAACGAAAAAGACTTTACAAGAGATGATTACAGCGGTAAAAACATTTGGTACGGTGTACGTGAGTTCGCAATGGGTGCAGCAATGAACGGTATTGCACTACATGGTGGTTTAAAAACTTACGGTGGTACGTTCTTCGTATTCTCTGATTACTTACGTCCAGCAATTCGCCTTGCAGCATTAATGCAATTGCCAGTAACGTATGTATTCACACATGACAGTATCGCTGTTGGTGAAGATGGTCCAACACATGAACCAATCGAGCAATTAGCAGCGCTTCGTGCAATGCCAAACGTTTCTGTTATCCGTCCTGCTGATGGTAACGAATCTGTTGCAGCTTGGAGACTTGCTTTAGAATCTACAAACAAACCAACTGCTTTAGTATTAACTCGTCAAGACCTTCCAACATTAGAAGGTGCAAAAGATGATACGTATGAAAAAGTAGCAAAAGGTGCATATGTAGTTTCTGCAAGCAAGAAAGAAACGGCTGATGTAATCTTACTTGCAACTGGATCTGAAGTAAGCCTAGCTGTTGAAGCTCAAAAAGCATTAGCAGTAGACGGCGTTGACGCAGCTGTTGTCAGCATGCCATCTATGGATCGCTTCGAAGCTCAAACTGCAGAGTACAAAGAATCTGTATTACCAAAAGCAGTAACAAAACGTTTCGCAATCGAAATGGGTGCTACATTCGGATGGCACCGTTACGTAGGTCTTGAAGGAGATGTGTTAGGTATCGATACGTTCGGTGCTTCTGCTCCTGGTGAGAAGATTATGGAAGAGTATGGATTTACTGTAGAGAACGTTGTTCGTAAAGTAAAAGAAATGCTTTAATGATTTCAGAAAAATCTCTCCGGCATGGAGAGGTTTTTCTATGTAAATGAGTTTTTTCGACAGAAAAAGTTTTTTATCTCTCCGCAGTCAGACAATCATTGCAAATTTTCTTATATATAATGAAGAGAAAAGGTTGTCCAGATTGGGAGTGGAAAAATGAAAACGTATGAATTGTATTTAATTCAAGAGGATATTGCGAAAGCTTATTTTGGTCGTGAATATTTGTTTTTTGATTTATTTGCTCGATTTTCAGAATCTGGGTCCCTTTCGGAGAAAAAAGTGTTATATAAGCAAATGATGTATATAACGATGCCATTGCAAGTAATGAAAATTCATCATAAATTAGAACAAGCTTTGCGCGTTCTTGGTAAATATGATAGAACACATCATACACATACACTTTATACGGGAGCGGAGTACGGCGAAATAATGGTGAAACCGCACTATATTCGTATGAATACCTCTGGAAATGTCTCTATGGAAACAACATTCTTTGAGGTGTTAAGAAAGTGTGAATTAACATTTTTAGCTATGGATTATGAAAATACAAAGTACGGATGGCTGAATCCTCTAAAACAAGTACGAACATATGTGTAAAAAATGTCGAATTGTATCTTGTCTTATTGAAAAGGTTTTAGTACACTGTAAGGTAGACAACATGAAGGAGGAAAATATATGCCAATTTGGTTAGGTATTCTAGTGGGCGTAGTAGCACTAGTAGCAGGCGTGGCGTTAGGATTTTTCATTGCCCGCAAATATATGATGAATTACTTACAAAAAAATCCACCAATTAACGAACAAATGTTAAAAATGATGATGATGCAAATGGGACAAAAACCTTCCCAAAAGAAAATCAATCAAATGATGAGCGCAATGAACAAGCAACAAATGAAATAAGCGCTAAAAGACACTCGCTAAGAGTGTCTTTCTTTTTGTTAGTTATAGTTTTTAAAACTTTTAAAAATTCTGTATTTTTGGTAAACTGAAAACATCGCTCATTTTAAGGGAGGAGGAAAAAAATGAAAGTGTTTATGAATTTAGCGTGGTTTTTTAAACAAGAAAAACGAGCGTACATAACTGGAATTATTTTATTGTTTGGCGTTGCACTTTTAGAACTTGTAGCACCAAAAGTAATTGGAATCGTTGTAGATGAAATTAATGATGGAACATTGACGACCGATAAGTTACTAAAATGGGTTGTACTATTAGTAATTGTAGGCATTACGATGTACATATTACGTTACATATGGCGTATTATGATTTTCGGGTCTTCGTTAAAATTAGCTCGCCAATTACGAAAAAATTTATATGAACATTTTACAAAGATGAGTCCATCTTTCTATCAGTCAAATCGAACAGGTGATTTAATGGCACATGCGACCAATGATATTCAAGCGATCCAGCAAACTGCTGGAGCGGGTGTTTTAACGCTTGTTGATTCATTAGCTGTTGGGGGATGTGTACTCGTAGCGATGGGTTTTACAATTAGTTGGAAGTTAACATTGTTAAGTTTAATTCCGATGCCGATTGTAGCCATTTCGACAAATTATTATGGAACGTTATTACATAAAAGGTTTCATAAAGCACAGCAATCGTTTTCGGAAATTAATGATAAAGTGCAAGAGAGTATGAGTGGAATGAAAGTGATTCGATCGCTTGGACAAGAGAAAGAAGATTTGCAGGCGTTTCGAAAAAAATCAGAAGATGTTGTGCATAAAAATGTGTTAGTTGCACGTATTGATTCGTTATTTGATCCGACAATCGCTCTTATCGTTGGATTTTCTTTTTTAATTGCAGTATGTTACGGATCGGTATTAGTTGTAAGAGGTGAATTAACAGTAGGTGATCTCGTTACATTTACGACATATTTAGGTACCCTCGTTTGGCCAATGTTAGCGTTTGGATGGTTGTTCAATATTATGGAGCGTGGGCGTGCTTCATATGACCGTGTAGAAAAAATTCTTTCACAAAAATCAGATGTAGTAAATAGAGAAAATGCTGTACATACGATAGCGAGCGGTAATGTTTCGTTTGCCGTTGATTCATTTTCGTATAAGAAAAATGAACTGTTACATTTAAACGATATTCACTTTGATTTGAAGAAGGGCGAAACGCTAGGAGTTGTAGGACGTACAGGTGCAGGGAAAACGACTTTATTAAAATGTTTAATCCGTGAGTATGATCATTTTAATGGTGAATTAAAAGTTGGGGAGCGAGATATTCGAGATTTAACACTTCATGGTGTCCGTTCTGCTATTTCATATGTGCCACAAGATCATTTTTTATTTTCAGCAAGTATTGGTGAGAATATCGCCTTTGGAAAGGCGGATGCTACATATAATGAAATTACCCAAGCTGCAGATATTGCTTGTATTCATAATGATATCCTCCAATTTTCAGAAGGATATGAAACAGTAGTAGGGGAAAGAGGCGTTTCGTTATCTGGTGGTCAAAAACAGCGAATCTCTATTGCTCGTGCTTTATTAACAAATGCTGAAATTTTAATTTTGGATGATTGTTTATCAGCGGTAGATGCAAAAACAGAAGAGACAATTTTAAGTGCCTTAAAGAGGGAAAGAGCAGGGAAAACGACGATTATTACTGCACACCGATTAAGTGCAATTCAGCATGCCAATCTTATTCTTGTTGTTGATGAAGGTAGAATTGTACAAAGAGGTACACATGAGGAATTAATGAAGGAAAACGGCTGGTATAAAGAAATGTATGAAAGTCAGCAATTAGAAGCTTTAGTTGAGAAAGGAGGCGTATGATGGTAGAGAAGAAGCGAAGTGATTTAAGTAGATTGCTTTCTTATATGAAGCCATATAAAGGGTTGCTATCTTTAGCGTTTATCTTTTTAGTTGGTGCGACAGTAACGGAAATGATGGGGCCTTTTTTAATTAAACAATTCCTCGATGAACACCTAGTACCGCGGGATTTTGAACGATCAGCACTCGTTACTTTATTTGTAATTTACATAGTTGCTCATTTATTAAAAGTATTATTTACGTATTTAAATCTATTGTACTTTCAGAACATTGCTTTTAAGATTGTTCAAGATATGCGAGTTGAAGTATATGAACATGTTCAAAAGCTGTCATTAAGTTTCTTTGATCGTACGCCAATTGGTACGCTCGTATCTCGTATAACGAATGATACGGAAGCGATTAAAGATTTTTATGTCAGTGTATTATCAACATTTGTGAAAAATGTAGTCTTTTTAGTAGGTATTTTAATAGCGATGTTTTTATTAGATGTAAAATTAGCGTTATTTTCTCTCGTATTAATTCCGATAATGTTCGCGATTATGGTATTATATCGCCGGAAAAGTGCAGCTTTTTATTTAGAAGTACGTAATCAACTAAGCGTGTTAAATGCAAAATTGAACGAGTCCATACAAGGAATGAATATTGTTCAAGTGTTCAGACAAGAAAAACGTATGAGAAAAGAGTTTGAAGAAGTGAATAATAAACATTATAGTGCAGGGCGACGTACTTTGAAGTTAGACGCATTACTTTTACGACCAGCTACGGATTTAGTACATATTGTAGCTATTGCGTTAGTACTAGGTTTATTTGGGATTGATGCTTTAAAGAGCCCTGTTGAAGTAGGAGTTTTATATGCTTTTGTTAACTATATACATCGTTTCTTCCAACCTGTAAATGAGATGATGATGAAATTGTCCTTTTTCCAACAGGCACTTGTTTCGTCATCACGTGTATTTCATTTAATGGACGAGAAAGATTTAGCACCGGTTCAAAAAGGCAATGAGAATCCTCAAGTTGTGGATGGAGATATTGAATTTAAAAATGTTACTTTTTCGTATGATGGAAAGCGTGACGTTTTAAAAAATGTATCATTTCACGTGAAACAAGGGCAAACGGTTGCTTTTGTTGGGCATACTGGTAGCGGAAAAAGTACGATTATGAATTTGTTAATGCGATTTTATAATCTTAAGTCAGGAAATATTGTAATAGACGGTGTAGATTTAGAAAAATTTGAAGAACGAGAAATTAGAAAGAAAATAGGACTCGTATTGCAAGATGCATTTTTATTTGCTGGAAATGTAAAGCAAAATATTCGTATGTATAATGAAGAAATTACGGATGAAGAAGTAAAAGAAGCTGCTCGATTTGTGCAAGCGAATACGTTTATTGAAAAGTTACCAGAGCAGTATGAAACAGAAGTAGTAGAAAGAGGTGCAGCATTTTCAAGCGGTCAACGACAATTAATTGCTTTTGCTAGAACTATAGCAACGAATCCGAAAGTATTAGTATTAGATGAAGCAACAGCTAATATCGATACAGAAACAGAAGAGGCTATTCAAACAGCGTTGCAACAAATGCGAAAAGGTAGAACGACGATAGCCATTGCGCATAGGTTATCTACAATTCAAGATGCAGATCAAATTTTTGTGATGCATGATGGAGAGATAGTAGAAAGAGGAACACATCAAGAATTACTAAGTGAGCAAGGTTTGTATTATAATATGTACTTGTTACAAAATAAAGGGAGTTTGCAAAAGGCCTTGTAAATACAAGGTCTTTTTTATTTTGTATACAAAATATATTTACTCTTTGTTTCTATAGCATAAATGTCGTGTCCTCTTATGAAATTTGTACATATTGTATGTATACGAAGTAAAAAAATTGATAGGAGATTTTATATGCAAAACAGATCGAGTTCAAATGTTACGTTTATTGATGTGTCTCATTGGGAAGGGAATATTGATTGGAATGCAGTGAAGGCATCTGGAATTCCAGCAGCGTATGCAAAAGCGACAGAAGGTGTAAATTATATTGATCCTACTTTTACTAAAAATGTACAAGCAGCCCGAAGTGCGAATGTATTAATTGGTGCATACCATTTTGCACATCCAGAACAAAATGATGCAATTTCAGAGGCGAAATATTTTGTGAGTATATTACAAAGTAACCAGACAGACTTAATGCCAGTTCTGGATTTAGAATCACCAAAAGATCCGAGTAATAGTAATTTAACTGGTAGCGCTATATCGAATTGGGCAAGAAGCTTCATAAATTATGTGAAACAGGCTACTGGAAAAGATGTAATGTTATATACAGGAGTTTGGTATATTAATGAGTTCGGAATTAGCGGATTAAGTGATATTCCACTTTGGATTGCTAAATACTCTAGTACACCGCCTGCTGATGCTGGTGGATGGACAGCGTGGACAGCATGGCAGTACACAGATTCTGGACAAATTTCAGGTGTAGGAAATTGTGATGTATCAGCTGCAGTTTCACTAGAAGCTTTACAAGGGAATGGAGTAAGTGGTGGAGGGAATGTTTCTCCGCCTAATAATGCAACTCCAGTGTACGGGGTTGCTATAATTAATGGAGATAATGTGAATTTGAGAAGTGGACCATCTTTGCAGTCTAGTGTAATTCGCCAATTGAATCGTGGCGAAACATATGAAGTTTGGGGAGAACAAGATGGATGGCTTTGTTTAGGGACAAATCAGTGGGTATATAATGATCCGAGTTATATTCAGTATAAACATTATGTGGCGACTATTACTGGTGATAATGTAAATTTACGTGACGCTCCATCATTAAAAGGAAATGTTATAAGACAGTTACATCATGGTGAATCGTATCGAGTATGGAGTAAGCAAGATGGATGGCTTTGCTTAGGGACAAATCAATGGATATACTACGATCCAAGTTATATTCAGTATGGTGTACAATAGAGTGAAAATAAAAGGTGCCCCGTCAGAGGTGCCTTTTATCCCGCATTAACTGGCGGTAAGACCCCCACCTCAAAATTCAGCGGAAGCAAAGAAGTTAGGGGGGATCAATTGCCAGTAAACGCCCGATTGGTTCAACTAATAATCAGTGGGGAAGGAACAAAACCCCCACTGATTAAAGTTTCACTTTATTAAAAATATACAACTTTTACAAAGTCTATATCGAAACCATAGTATACTATAGTAGATATATTTTAAAAAAATAATAGAAAATGAAATAAAGGGGTAAAAATATGAATTATGTGCTAATAGGTGCGGTTTTAATATTATTAGCTGTAGTATTTGTGCTGTTTTATAAAAATAAACAGTTAGAATCAGAGAGTCAGCAAGTAGAATTTGAAAAGAAACAAGCAATTGAAACGTATGAAAACGAAATTGCAGCTACGGTGATAGAGCATAAAGAACAACAAAATAATTTAAAAAATATGGAACAGAAAAAATACAATGATTTACAAGTAAGTGCAAATAGAGAAATTGAAAATATGCGTATGATGAAAAATCAATTAGCTATGCAGCATAGTAAAGAACGTAGTGAAATGCAAAATAAACATAATAACGAAATACATATGTTTCAAAAATTAATTGCAAATTTACGAGAATATACTAAAAACGGTGCTGAAATGAATACGTACGAAACATTACATTATATGAAGCGAGGATTCATAGAGCAAGGCATCATATTAGATGCTGAATTTCAAGTCATGCCGAATGTTTTTATTAAAAATAATAGTGAAATAAACGATAATAGAATCCATCATCTCATCTTGTGCAAAACTGGTATTTATCTACTGGAGACGAAAGAATGGAACGAGAAATTAATTCATGGTTTAACGAAAGAAAATGCTGGTATATATTCATTTATGATTGATGAAATGGGTAAGTATCAACAAGAAGTTGAAAAAGAAGAGACATTTGAATATATAGTAGGTAAAGATTCGTCAACTATGCAAGTGAAAAATGAAGGAAATCCAGTATATAAGGCGAAGAAACTATCTAAAATTTTATACAATTGTTTGAATGAAATACAGGCTAATAGTATAAAAGAAAAGGTAAAACCAGTTGTATATTTTTATAATGAAAATGGAAAAGAAATAATAGATCTTTCTAGTGAGGAAACACCTAGATTAAAAGATCGGGAGCAAATTGTAACGTTCTTCAGAAATGAAATCTTAGCAGGGAAAGTAGTATATACAGTGCAAGAATTAGAACAGATTCGAGAAATGATTAGCCGGATGAATTATATAGTGAGTTAAAAGGGGAGATCTTTCTGAACGCTATGCTACGTGGCATTTTGTATGTCTATTTTTGTTTGTATATAGTAATGTACATTCTATTTATATTCGTCATTGATATGGTCCATATACCCTTAAGTGTAAGGAGCATTTTTGTAGTATTCATACCATTTGTTTTATTAGTCATGATTCAAAGGGCTATTTTATATGTTTCTAAAAATCGTAATGAAGAAAAGAAGCAAATGTTGGGGGGGTTAATAGTAGCACTCATACCATTAATAGTGTGCACTGTACAACTAAGTGTAAATGAATATACATCAAAGTTTAATCAAAATAGATGGTTAAATCATGCAGATAAGCGGGTATATATGGTAGATGATCTATTACAAAAATATAAATTAATAGAGAAATCAAATGAAGAAATTATACAATTGTTAGGAGCTCCAACGGAAACGAGAAGTGGGGAAGAAGGAGTTACCACTTTGTATTATCTTGGGACTGAACGTGGCTTTATTCCAATAGATAGCGAACAGCTTGTTTTCCAATTTGATAGAGATGGAAAAGTCATGGAATATACGGTGCATAAAGATTAAAGAAACGTAGAGGGAAGCTATATGTTATAGCTTCTTTTTTATTTTTCAATATGTCACGGAAGGGGGAGGAGGTTTTTGAGTGGAATAAGGAATGAAAGCGGAGGTGATGCATATATATAGATGCATTGGGTGATTATTAGTCCGATTGGTGAGGGGTAATAATTAATAAGTACGGACAAAAACCCCACTCATTAAAGTTTCACTTTATCATATTGTATAAATGAAAAGGAGGTAAGACGGTGAAAGCAATCCCGACTGATGTCCTGAGTAAAGAATTGATGGAAAGAGAAGGAGTTATCTCTATTACAGTAAAGGAATTTGAAAAGATAGAAGTAGCTGGAGTGGTGGTCGCTGGTCCAGCAGTTATTTTGATTAATCAAGATTAAGTACATATCATTGAAATAAAAAGCATCCATCTAGGATGCTTTTTATTTGTATGTAAGGATAAATATGATGGATAATTGTGTTATTGGAGGGAAAGTCTGTGGCAATAATTATAACAATGTTAGTAATGGGTATTTTATTAGGATTTGTTGGAGCTGGAGGAGCTGGGTTTATTATCGCGATACTCACTTTAGTATTCCAAATCCCTATTCATGTTGCTCTTGCAACATCTTTAACTGCAATGGCATTTACGACATTATCAGGTGTTGTAAGTCATTACCGTGAAGGCAATGTTGCACTTATTATAGGCGGGATTGTTGGGGGATTTGGCGCAATTGGCTCTTATATTGGTTCTAAATTTGGTTCACTTATACCAGCACATCTTCTTCATTGGTTTACAGCTGGGATGTTATTTTTATCGGCAATTTTTATGTTTATTAAATTAATTATGTTCCAAAACAAAGAAAAGTCGTCTTTATATAAACATAAAGAGTTTTCCGTGAACTACTTGTTGAAATGTGTATGCCTTGGATTAGTTACTGGAATGATGGCTGGTTCATTTGGGATTGGTTCTGCACCGTTTATTCAACTTGGATTAATGGTTCTATTGGGACTTACGATTCAGCAATCTGTAGGGACAACAATGCTTGTTATATTACCGATTGCAATTGGAGGCGGGATAGGATATAGTTCGGAAGGATATTTAGATTATATATTGTTATTACAAGTATTGATTGGGACCATGTTAGGGGCATACATTGGCGCGAAGTTTACAAATTATGCACCGCGAACGCTTTTGAGGTTTTCGATGATTATGACACCGGTTTTAGCTGGTTGTATGCTATTGATGGAATAAAGTGAAATTATAATCAGCAGGGGGTTACTGCCTACAAATAGCGGGATAAAATTAATATAGCAAACTATTAATATATTTTACGAATGAATTATATAGGTAATTCATATTTCCCATATAAAAGGATTTGTTTTAATATTATGAGTGTAAAGTTCGAGTATTCGAAGTACTACTTGAATTATATCCCTATCCCTTTTCTAAAAATGCGAACAAGTTTTGCCCTATTCTATTCAATAGTTAATTGCATAGAAATATATTGTTCGATGACCATTATGGAACGTACATAATGGGAAAATCCCGATCCTTAAAGAGGATGCCCCTAATCTTCATGTGAAAATATGATCGGATATGAAAGCTGACCAATTTATGGTCAGCTTTCTTTTTGTTCGAAAATTATTTCTTCTTTAATTTCTGTTTGCAATAATACAGTTTTTCCAAAGCGACGTTTGCATTCCGCGCGCACTTTTTCAAGGGCTAGTAGCTGAGTAGTGGCGGGAACTGTGACAATAGCTTGGCGAGGTTTTCGATTTTCTTCACAAAAGACACATTCCACGACATAATTAGAAATCATATTTTCATCCTTCCAGTTTTAATTTCTAAGAAGGGATTGTCTATGAAGTTGATGTAACTTTTCGTCATTGTTTTATTATTTCCTCTTTTTTTCAAGGGGAAAATAATAAAGAAGGCGAATTTTAGTAGGGGAGGGATGTTTATGGAGAGATGGATAGGTAGTGCAGCGGTATGTGTAAATGAAAGAAATGAAGTTTTAATGGTACTGCAGGGCAAAGAGGGAGAAGAAAAAAGGTGGTCTGTCCCAAGTGGAGGACTTGAAAAGGGAGAGACACTAGAAGAATGTTGTATCAGGGAAGTTTGGGAAGAAACAGGTTACAATGTGGAAGTTGTAAATAAAATATATGAAAAAGAGGGTATTACATACGGTGTTCCAGTGTATGTCCATTATTATTTTGTTAAACAAATAGGCGGTAATATGAAAATCCAAGACCCTGATGAGTTAATACATGAAATTGTTTGGAAAGGGATACATGAAGTTGAACAATTGTGTTTAGCTTTTCCAGAGGATTATGAATTGCTGTGCCAATATATAGATAAAGAAGCAAGTATGTAAATACTTGCTTCTTTAATGTATCCAAGACAAGAAAAGCGGAACGATAACTAAACTAGCGCCTGCTGTTAAAAGCATGGATAAACTTGCAATTGTTCCTTCCACAGGACCGATTTCGAATGCTTTTGATGTACCGGTTCCATTTGCGCTCGTTCCTAACATAATACCTTTTGCGATTGCTGTTTTAATACGGCAAATACGTATGAGAGAAGGGCCGAGCAATGCTCCTGTTAAGGCAGTTAAAACGACAAATACAGCAGTTAATTGTGACATACCACCAATCATTTCTGAAATAGCCATTGCGATTGGTGTTGTTACGATATGTGGCGCTAAACTATGTTCTAGTGATGAATCAATTTGAAAATAATTTGCTAGTAGTGCTGAAGTAATGACTGATAAAAACGAACCGACAATGACATTAAGTAAGATAGCCATTCCATGTTTCTTTAATAAATCAAAGTATTTATAGATTGGCCATGCAAAAGCAACTGTTGCGGGTTTTAATAATTCAGTTAACCAGTGACCACCAGATTCATATGTTTCATAAGGTGTATCTAATCCGAGCAATAAAGCAATTAAAATAATGGGACAGACGAGAAGAGGAGAAAGTAGACTCCAATTCCAGCGTTGATACATTTTTTTTGATAGCCAATATGTGAATAGTGTTAATAGTAAACAAAGAAATCCGATCATTGCGTTGATCCTTTCCGCTTTAGTAGCAATTCTGTTAAAAGTCCTGTAACTAAGGTAACGCAAAGAGTGCTAATCATAATAATTAAAATGAGATCGATTCCATATTGTGTTAGTGTATCTCTGTAACGTATGACAGCGACTGCAGAAGGGATGAAAAATAAAATAAGTTCTTTTAATAAAAAATCTGCTCCGTCCTGTATCCATTCTTTTTTAACTAGGTTAAATTTTAATGAAATTAATAATAAAAAAATACCGATTATACTTCCTGGAACTGGGAGGTGTGCCTGTTTTGCAATCCATTCACCTGTCCAAGCGAAACAAAATAGTAATAAAATTTGTCCGCTTAACTTCCACCATTTCATACAGTAACCACCTCTTTCTTTTTTTACATAAAAATTGTAAAAAAGAATTAACAATTTCTACTATACGTTCATTCAAAATATTTGTCTAATATATAAATTATATGTTATTAATATATTAGACATATTAATCGAAAGTGAAAAGGGTGTCCAAAAATGGAATTACGGCATTTGCAATATTTTGTTGTTGTGGCAGAAGAGTTACACTTTGGACGGGCGGCTGCTCGTTTACAAATGACACAACCACCACTTAGTCAACAAATACAGCAATTAGAAAAAGAAATGGGAGTTACATTATTTTCAAGAACGAAAAGAAAGGTTGAACTAACAGAAGCAGGAGAAATGTTTTTAAAAGAAGTAAAAAAGGCGTTTGAACAAATTGAAAAAGCAGTAGAAGTTGCACAAAGTGCGCAAAGGGGAGAAGTAGGATCACTTTCAATTGGTTTTGTAGGTGCGGCGATATATGATATTTTACCATCAATTGTTAGGGAATATAGAAAAAAATTTCCGAGAGTGTCTGTTGCATTACATGAATTGTCAACACCAGATCAAGTTCATGCACTTCATGATAACCGTATCGATATTGGCTTTTTACGTCCACCAATTCCAACGCAATTATTAGAATTAGAGCCAATTCAAAGGTTATCTTGCACCTTATGTTTACCAAAGGCACATCCACTTGCAGAGAAAGATGAAATACATATAGAAGATTTACGAGATGAGCCGTTTGTATTTATTACGAGACCAGTATGGCCAGCTTTGTATGATACAATTTTATCTCTTTGCAGAGAAGTTGGATTTAGTCCGCGTATTGTACAAGAAGCAACAGAGTATCAAACAGTTATGGGGCTTGTAGCAGCAGGGATTGGAATTACAGTAATACCCGTGTCGGCAAATAAGTTATATAAAACAGAAGTTGTATATAAAGAGTTATATGATTCTAATTTTGTTGCAGAAATGTCAGTGGCTTACAAAAAAATGAATAGTAATCCAGAGCTACTAGAGTTTTTAAAAATTGCAAGAGAGAAGAAAAGAATAGAAGTAGAAGATGAGCAATAGTAGTAACAGAATATGGATTTAATTCAAATTCATAAAAGTACACCTTATTAAACAATAAAGCGGAAATGCAACTTAAGTTGCATTTCCGCTTTATTGTTCTTTTTTTAGCTCGATACTAAATAGATAAACGTGTTCATTTTCTTTTAAGAGTAGATCAATACCAGTTTCTTCATCAATGGTAGGAACGCTTACAGTTTCTTTACTGGTTTGGATTACAGCAGCTAAAGTTGTTTTTTGATTGTATTTTAAATTTTTTATAGATTGGATTGTAGTAGTTGCAGAGCTATTTACGCTTGGTGGCGCTTCTTCAGGAACAAGTGTTGAACCACCTTCAATATTCAGATACCACTGCCTTTTTTCTTGTATATCTTTATCGAATTGGAAATGTGGTGGTAAAAAAGAAAGCTTTACTTTCTTTTTTGAAAAATGTGAGGTAGCTATATTAGCAATTTCTTTTGTTTTTTTACCATTGTTATAATAATCAATTGTAGCATTTATTTCATCTTTATCATTTTTAAGAGTAACGTTATAAAACATGCTATTTCCTTCTTGAAAAGGAGTCATTTGTAAAATAGAAGCTTGCTCTTTTGTTAATTTGTATGGCTCAACAACGGCAACTTCATTGTTTTTTATTTGGCTACAACTTGTGAGTAATAATAAACACAAGATTGATAGTAATTTTATACGCATGCAATCTCCTCCTTTTTACAATTATATTCTAAATGTGATTTTTTATCATTTCGTTTTCTAGGACTAAAGACTTAGAAGAAATTCCGATTGTAGTGCGATGTTTAAAATGTCATATTTTTATACACTAGTAGTATAGAATGCGTATGTAATAAGGTAGGGGAAGAATTTTATGTCTTTATGTCGGTTAGCGAGAAAAAATATTAGAACATTTGCTACCAAAAGGATGAAGCAATTTATGTGGATTGCTATGAGTACTATGATTTTGTTTTTTATGATATCGTTACAATTTAATGAAGGAGCTATTTTGAAAGTAGGGGATGCATTTGTATTTCAAATGTATTTTTACACACTGTTTATTGTACTAATTTTCATATGTATTTTTACTACATATAAAATGATGTACTCCCTTTTGCTAGTGAGGAGAGAGGAGTTTACATCTTATGTAGCAGAAAATATAAAAAGAAAAGAAGTACTATGTTTATTATGTCAGGAGCAATTATTCATTTATGGAGCAGCGTTTGTTTTTGGATTAGTTAATGGGATGTTATTTTTAAAATTATTTACGGTTATCTTTATGAAAATCGCAGGGATACAAGGAGTAAATAGTGCGCCAATTACAATATATGCAGTTGTAATTATTAGTATAATTATGATGACTGTCGTTTTAATAACGATGATGCAATGTTATCGATTTGTTCGAAGTTTAAAAGATGAAAATTCGTTGCGATTAAAAGAAAGGGCATGAGAAATCATGCTTTTTTCAATTTTACACATAAAAATAATCATGTTACAGTGAAAAGACCTGACAAAGAATAGGAAGGAAAGGTTGTATAGAATGACAAATGAACAATCAATTGTAAAAGTCGATCGGTTAACGAAGCGAATCGGCTCAAAGACACTTGTACAAAATATTAGTTTTGAAGTGAAAAAAGGCGAGGTTGTCGGTTTACTCGGACCAAACGGTGCTGGAAAAACGACTTTAATGAGAATGATGGTTGGTATGATCCGTATGACAGAAGGTGAAGTATGGATTGATGGTCAATCTGTGAAACAGCAATTTGAAAAAACCGCTGCGAAAATTGGGGCGGTAATTGAGACACCCGAATTTTATCCTTTTTTGAGCGGGTATGAAAATTTAACATATTTCGGACGAATGAATGGTAATGTGACCGAAGAACGTATTGATGAAGTAGTGAAATTGTTAGGGATGGGACAAGTAATTGATCGCAAAGTAAAAGCGTATTCACTCGGCATGAGACAACGTTTAGGAATCGCTCAGGCGCTTATTCACGATCCAGACGTGTTGATACTAGATGAACCGACAAATGGATTAGACCCTAGTGGAATACATGAAATGAGAATGTACATAAAAAAAATTGCACATGAACAAGGAAAAGCTGTACTTGTATCAAGTCACTTACTTTCAGAAGTTGAATTAATGTGTGACAGAGTTATCATTATTCAGCACGGGGAATATGTGGCTACGCAAAATATTCAGCATAGCCAAAGCGAAGAGATGGAGACGATCCGTATACGTGTAGATGATGCGAATAAAGCAGCGGAAATATTAGGGCATGATGTTTTAGTAAAAGATAATGAATTACTTATTAATGTAAAAGATGAAGAAATCCCAAATGTTATTCGTACATTGCTTGAGAAAAATATTCAAGTGTATCGTGTATATGAAGAAAGAAAAACGTTAGAAGAGCAATTTTTAGAATTAACAGGGGGAAAAGATATTGTTTAATTTAGTATATAACGAACTGTATAAAATATTTAAGCGGAAGCGAACGATTATTCCATTTGCGGTTATTGCAGTATTAATAATCGGATTAGGGTGGGTTACGGTAAAGTATTTTGAACCGGAAACAAAAGGATGGAAAGTAGATTATACAGAACGTACTGTAGAAATTGAGAAAAAGCTTGGCATGAAAAAAGAAGTTATTTTAGCAGAAAAATCAGGGGATGAGCTTGTAAAAGAATACCAGCTTAAGATGAAGCATTTAGATACAGATACAGCACCGGCAAGCAGTTCTCCACTTTCTTTCATGAGAGATACAGGTTTTATCGTATTTCCAATTTTGCTCCCATTTATCCTCGTGTATGCAAGTACAATTTTTGCGAATGAATATAGCTGGGGAACATATAAATTTTTAACAATCCGTCCGGCGAGTCGATTTAAAATTTTAACAGCAAAGTTTTTAGCAATCGTTATATTTGCAGCTTTATTGTTTATATTTAATATGATTTTCTCCGCTTTATGTGGACTTGTTATTTATAAATTCCAACAGCCTGCATGGAGTGAGTTTATTTTCCAAGATGGAAATATAATAAAACAAAATATTTTTGTGGAAGCAAGTAAATATTTTGTTTTATCGTGGTTACCAACGGTTGTGTATGCATCGTTTGCATTTATGATTTCTGTGTTAACGAGATCTAGTGGAGGTGCAATTGGTATTTCACTATTCCTTGCTTTATCAGGCAATATTGCGTTATTAGCAGCCACTAGATATAACTGGGCGAAATATTTATTGCCAGCAAACACAGATTTATATAGTATTTCAAAGAATGGAAGTTTTATTGATGGAGTAACATTCCCATTTGCATCATGTATGTTACTACTTTATTTGTTCGTATTTTTATGTATTTCATATACTGTGTTTTTAAAACGTGATTTAACTTAATAAGAAAAGCCGTTCAGGGTGCTGAGATGCACTTTGAACGGCTTTTTTTATGAGAATTGTTTAAGTGCTCTTTCGGCTAGTAAAGCAAAGTATTCTGCACTTATAGGCAGTGCCTCTTCATTAATTGTAAAAGCAGGATGATGCCATTCATGTGTACCGCTCGTTCCCATAAAGACGAATGAACCTGGTATTTCCTGTTGGTAAAATGAGAAATCTTCTCCAGCCATTGACGGACTAGGCGAGATGATATTAAGATTCATCTTTGTGGCAACTTGAGTAGATAAGTCTGTAAGAGCTTTATCGTTGTGAACAGCAGGAGGACCTGAATAAAAACGGAATTTCGTTTTTACACCTAATGCATCAGATACACCTTTAATAATACGCTCCATGAGTGCTGGAATCTTTTCACGTGTTTCAGCTTGGAACGTGCGAATCGTTCCTTCTAACATAGCTTTTTCAGGAATCACGTTCCACGTATTTCCTGCATGAATATTTGTAACACTAACAACCGCATTATGAGATGAACTTATATTTCGGCTTACAATTGTTTGCAGTGCCATCACAATTTGAGAGGATGCGACAATAGGATCTACGCCAGCATCTGGTACAGCCGCGTGTGTACCAACTCCGTGAATTTCAATTTCAAATCGATCAACTCCAGCCATCAGTGGACCATCTTTAATGCCAATTGTACCTACTGGTAAATCAGGTTTATTATGCATGCCGAAAATCGCTTGCACATTACGTAAATGTCCAGCATCAATAACTTTGCAAGCGCCATTACTACTTTCTTCAGCTGGTTGGAATATGAAGCGAACCGTTCCATTTAGGGAAGATTCTCTTTCTTTTAATAAGAAAGCAGTACCTAAAATAGCAGCTGTATGAAAATCGTGTCCACAAGCATGCATTTTCCCTCGTACTTTAGATGCATAGGACAAATGTGTTTCTTCTTGAATAGGAAGGGCATCAATATCAGCACGAACTGCTACAATTGGTCCGTTTTTATTACCAGACACTTCAGCGATAATTCCTGTTTCTAAATTGGAATCAATGATAGTAATATTTTTTTCTTCTAACCAATTTTTTATTGCTTTTGTTGTTTCGAACTCTTCATATGATAGTTCTGGATACTCATGTAAATGTCGACGGATGGAAATAAGTTTTTCTTTTAGTTGATTTGAAATAGATACCATGTAGTATGCCTTCTTTCTTCAGCAAAATATTTACCATAAGTATACAACAATAAAAGAGAGGATTCTCAAATGAAAATCCTCTCTCGTTTATCCCATAAAAGCCCGATTGGTTCAACTAATTAAAGTTTCACTTTATGCTGCGACTTTTTTATGCGTATGATGTTTACGATAACGTCCACGCATTGCGTATGCAATTTGCGGGATTGCAATCCCAATTAATATAAGTGATACACCGAACCATTGTGAAGATAGTACAGCCTCTTTTAAAACGAATACTGACATAATTGTTGTAACTGGTAGTTCCGCTGCACCAAGAATAGTCGCTAAGCCAGAACCGATTTTTGGAATCCCGATTGTAAAGGCAATAGATGGAATAACGATACTAAATGTTCCTAATCCTAAACCGTATTTCCAAAGACCTTGAGAAATGGCACCATTAAAAATAAATGTTGGTGGGAATACAATCATGACTAAAGTTAAAGCACCAGTCATTAAGAGAACACCGCGCGGTAATGAAGGTACTTCAACAGCAACTTTTCCGCTTACGAAAATGTATGTTGCGAATGTAACAGCAGATAATAAACCTAAAATGACCCCAGTCGTATCGAAAGCACCTACTGATTGTTCAAGTAAACCACTTGATAAAAATGTCCCTACAAGTAAGAAAATAACAGAAATAACTTTTTCTCTTGAAGGTAATGTTTTTGTTGCGACTGCTTCAATGATAATTCCGACCCAAACGAATTGGAATAAAAGAATAATTGCAATAGAAGCTGGTACAGTTTTTAATGAAGCATAATAAAAAATTCCGGTAAAACTTGCAGATGTTCCTGCAACGAATAAAAGTAATGCTTGCTTTAAAGGAACGCGATGTCTAGAAAATAGAAGTGTAATAGCAAGCAAAATAATCCAACCGAACAAATATTGGCTGCCAATTACCTCTCCAAGTGAAAATCCTTCTGCATATGCAAGCTTAACAAAAATAGCTAAAATTCCATAACTACACGCTCCTAATAAAACTAAAAGAGAATAACGAAGCATGAAAAATTCCTCCCATCTATATGAAGTTATTCCGTATCGAAAATATATAACTAGAGGGAAGTATACAAAATTAGAAATAAAGGGTCAAATGAAAGAAAAGTATGACATTTTATAGGATAATAATAAAAGTATGATATTTATGCATAATCTTGAAATTTTTAATAGTAGAAGTATTATAAAATAAACTTTGCATTGTATAGAGATAGCATTTGAAAAAAATATTTTTTAAACCAATATGTATATAGACGTACTAGTAACGTGCTAATTATTTGAGAAACTATGTTACCTTTGTTATGGTAATAACAATTAAAGGAGTTTTATAATCCATTTGGTTTTTTTCTATATAATAGAAGGAAATGAAAACGTTTTATTAGAAACTGTGAGGAAGTGCGGTTTTTCTTATTGCCACGTTGTAAAAGTGATTTCACGAATTGTTCATAGTATTTTTATGTGTTTTTGTTACAATATTTAGGGAGAGGAGTGGAATGATGCAAGATATTAGTATTTTTTTAGCGTTTGGCGCCGGGTTCTTATCATTTATTTCCCCATGTTGCTTACCGCTTTATCCGGCATTTTTATCGTACATAACAGGTATGTCGGTTTCTGAATTGAAAGAAGAAAATGCAATGCTTCGCAAAAGAAGTATGATACATACAGCGTTTTTCTTACTTGGATTTTCAATTATATTTATTGCAATTGGATTTGGTACAAGTTTTATTGGAGGAATCTTTACTGACTATAAAGATTTAATCAGACAGTTAGGTGGTATATTTATCATCGTGTTCGGCTTAATTATTGTCGGGGTGTTTAAGCCGAAATTTTTAATGCAAGACCGTAAATTTACATTTAAAAATCGTCCAAGTGGCTATTTTGGATCAGTACTAATCGGATTAGCTTTTGCAGCAGGGTGGACGCCATGTACCGGACCAATTCTAGTGTCTGTAATTGGATTAGCAGCAACAAATCCAGAATCAGCAATGATATATATGATTGCTTACATACTTGGATTTGCAATCCCGTTTTTCGTACTGTCATTCTTTATTACGAAAATGTCTTGGATTAAAAGAAATAGTATGGCCTTCATGAAAGTCGGAGGATATATTATGATTGTTATGGGTGTCTTCCTATACTTTAACTGGATGACGAAAATTATCGTATATTTCTCAAGTTTATTTGGTGGTTTTACTGGTTTTTAGTATTATTCTGCGAAAATGTTGGAAATACTAACGGAAAAGCATATAATGAAAGTATATTTTGCATATAGCCACAAAAAAGGATGAGAAAATATGAACATAGTTCTTTTATCAAGTATCGTTGCTGTTTGTATGGCTGTCGGTGCGATGTTTATTCGTTTAAAAGCAGCTAAGAAACCTGCAACATTGAAAAAAATTATACTTCCACCATTTTTTATGAGTACGGGTGCATTGATGTATGTTTTTCCTGAATTTCGATTAACTCCAGCAGAAATGTTAGAAGCAATTGGTGTCGGTTTGATTTTCTCTATTTTTCTTATTAAAACATCTAAATTTGAAATTAGAGGACAAGAGATTTATTTGAAGCGTTCAAAAGCCTTTGTTTTCATATTAATTGGATTACTTGTAGTGCGGATTGTATTTAAAACCTACTTAAGTCAATCTCTTGATTTAGGACAACTTAGTGGCATGTTCTTCTTACTTGCGTTTGCGATGATTGTGTCATGGAGAATTGCAATGTATCGTTCCTTTACGAAATTACAGAAGGAAATGGAAAAAGAAGATGGTTTTTATAATGAAAAAGATATGAAGCTAACTTAAAAACTGTATATGTACCAAATAAAAAGACAGCGTCAAAGGCGCTGTCTTTTTTATCGAAAATAATATGAAGTTACTTTGCGAGTAAAGATCGATAGTTAGAATAATCAATCTTTTTTTCTTGTAGTTTTTTTATTAAAAATTTATGATCACGCTTTGGTGTGGCAATGATATACCCTTTAATAATTAAGTCTTGTGTAATTTGAGAGGCATTTTCTTGTAATGCAAGTTCCCCGATTTTGCCAGCAATCTTTGATTTTGCAACATCACGAAATAGTTCTGGAACAGGGCTTACAAGCTCTTCTAACAATTGTTTTTGTTCATCATCCCATAAATGTCTCGTTTTATTTATGTAGTGTTCTTCCCAATCCAAAATGGACATGCCGTCTTCTTTTGGTAATCGTTTCAGGAATTTTCTGAACATAAAGTATCCACCGATAGACATAAGCCCTAATAAAATAACCGTCCATAATACAATGAACCAACTGAACCATCCTTCGAGCACGCATATCCCCCCTTAATGATAGCGGTTTTCTTTTATTCATATTATATACAGTGAGATTCATAGAAAGCAAGAACGCTTGGTCATTTTGACCAAGCGTTATAGTTTAAACGAAGTATAGTTGTTCAACACATAAATTATTATTATCGTCTTCAACATACTCAATAATAAGTGTGCCAACTTTACGATCTTTATCTTCAGTTGTGAAAATAGAGTAAGAAGTAAAACGTGTTTTTGATAGGCCGCTTATATGTGTAGGTAAAGAAATGTAGTCGTTATCGCGGAAGAATTCCATCAGTTCAATATCCTCAAATTCTTTTCGGTCAACTTGTTTGTTTGTATAGCGGCGTTGAAGTTGTTTTAAAGATTCATTCCAAGAAATTGCTTTTGTGTCGTATACCATTGTTCTATCTCCTTACTGTATGTAATTATTAAGAACATACGTTCTAATCTAGTATACTCTTTTTATTAGAAAAGAGAAAGCAAAAAATAATGTAAGCTTGGATTTCCAAGCTTACATTATTGATGCGTCCGTCATAATCTCTATTTTTCATTATAAGTTAGATAAGAATAAGAAACAAGATGATATATATAATGTTGAGAGTTTTCAAGATTCTGTATATTATAGGTGTACTAAAGTGTAAGGGAATGAGAGGTGTGGCATACGTAATTTCACTGCAAGGGCCGATGGCTAGCGGAAAAACAACATTAGCAAAAAGGTTAGAAAAGAGAGGGTTTCGAGTTATATATGAAAATCCATATCCAATTGTAGAGAAGCGAAAAAAATTGAATTTAGACATGAATTCAAAAGTAGGGTTTATTATGAATCAAAAAATGTTTATGGAAGCAAAAATAAAGGAGTTTCAAAATGTGAAAGATTCAGTCGTAATTTTTGATCGCGGACCAGAAGACATTGAGTTTTTTACACTCTTTTATCCAACGATTATAGGAGAAGAGTGGGATATAGAAACTGAATTGAAAGATGAATTATATAAATTAAGAGCATGCCGTTCGGATGTGATTTTTTACTTAGATGTTACGAAAAAGAATGTATATGATAGAAAAAATAATGATAGAACAAGAAACAGAAGTACGTTTGAGGAGCAATTTAAATTAGTAGAAACTGAAAAAGACTGGTATAAAAAATTTCCTGTAACTTATGTGGACACGAATAGATTAACAGTGGACGATTTAGAGGTATATTTTATGGACTGGTTAAAGGAGAGAGGGCTATGAAAAAAATACTTTTATTTGTATACTCAACATTTGCAGAGTTTGAAATAACAGTAGCGACGGCATTGCTGAAAAATAAATATGAAATCATTACAGCGGGCTTAACTAAAGAATTGGTTATAAGTGAAACTGGATTGCAAGTGCAGCCGCATATAGAAGTAAGTGAAGTATGTGTAGATGAGTATGAGGGGATACTTATTCCAGGTGGAGAAGAAGGACAGTTGGAAGATGCAAAACCTCTTTTTTCAATCATTCGTCAATTTCATGAACAAGAAAAATTAGTGGCGGCAATTTGTGCTGGACCGTATGCACTAGCAAAAGCAGGGTTATTTAAAAGGATTTCTTATACTGCGACTATAGATTATCAAAAATTTGATTGTTTTCCAGTAGAAAATTTTGTGTATGAAGAAGTTGTGAAACACTCAAATATCATTACAGCACAAGGGCATGCATTTGTACCATTTGGAATAGCAATTGCCTCTTATTTTGGAGTGGCAGACGAACATAATACAGATTTTTATTGTGGTAAAGGCAATGTAGTAATGGAGAAACTTTTACGAGAAAACGTGTAAAAGCTAGCAAATGCTAGCTTTTTTCTTTTTGACACCGATAAATTACTAACGTTTTTGGATCGCGCCATATACCGTTATGGAGAGATAATTCCTGGTTGATTTCTTCTGTTAGCCATTCTTTCATCTCGGCTTGAAGATACATATTATCGGGTATATTTAGCGATGGGAACATGCTAGAAATATAGTTTACAATCGGAGTAGCATGATGAAAAACGAGAGCATTATGAATAACTGTTTCTTCAACAGTTGGAAAAACAGATTGTAATATCTCTTTACCGTTTTCTAAACAAAATGGAGTGACTGATGATGTTGTTTTCGGTAAATCAAATGCGTCTAACATACGGTTACACATTTCAACTATACGAGGTAGTGTAACGCTAGAATTTGTTGTAGCTAAAAGTGTTCCGCCAGGACGAATTACTTTATGGAATCCTTGAATTGTTTTTTCAACATCTTTCACATGGTATAACATATGTCTTGCAATTATTAGGTCATAACAATTTGTTTCGAAAGGAAGTTTACTAGCATCCCCTCGTTTCCATTCTATTAAGTTATTTGTTTTAGCAGCTTCAGCAAGCATAGCTTCGGATTGATCAAACCCGGTTAATGGGCCTTTATGACCATTTGTTTGTAAAAGGGAAAGGAATTTTCCACTAGCGCACCCAACCTCTAATATGTTTTCTTCCCCTTGAAGTTGTAAATGTTTAATGACGAGTTTATCTAAATCTACGTGTTTTTCTTCGTAATGTGTATGTGTGTCGATGCGTGTTTGTAAATGGTTGCTAACGTTATATTGACGTTTTACATCATTCATTTTGTCGCATTCCACCTTTGTGCAAAATTGTTGGATTGCATGTGTTAATACATCTGTTTTCTTTAAACCTTCGTAATGGAGTGCTAATTCAAACCTTTCAAGTAATTTCTCTTCAATTCGAAAATGAATATCTTTTCGTTTTGTCACTGAAATTTCGCCCCTTTGCATCTGTTAGTGAGACTATAGCACGTCTGGAAATTTTGTGTAAATCATTTGTGTACACAAAATTATGGGGATGAAAAAAATGTTTGAATATGATTTTAAACTATTGACGATTTAAACGTTTTCATATATTCTTAAATTAAGTAATATTCAAATAATTCAAAAGAAATGAGAGAGTCACATGCTTCTTCAAGGAACACATCGAATTGGTCGTATGGCCATGCTGTTGGCACTTGCGGATGAGAATGAAAGTCCTGTATTATCCATTCCAAAAGGTTGGAAGTATTGTACGGGGAAAGTGGGTTCGATGAATTCGCAAAAGGTTGTCGCAGCAATGGAAACAGCGGCTAAAAGCAACCAAGTTATTGAAACAGACGTTTACAGAGAAACACATGCACTTTATCATGCAATTATGGAAGCTTTGTACGGAGTGACGAGAGGTCAAATTCAGTTAGCAGACGTTCTTCGTACAGTAGGACTTCGTTTTGCGATTGTGCGCGGTACACCATACGACGGAAAAAAAGAAGGCGAATGGGTTGCTGTTGCATTATATGGAACGATTGGTGCACCTGTAAAAGGATCTGAGCATGAGGCGATTGGTTTAGGAATTAATCACATATGATTTGCCCATAGTCTATTAGTTAGAAGGGGGCCTTACTTTTTTAGGACAGAAGTCTGTCTTAAAAAGATAAGGTCCCCTTTTGCCTTTTTAAGGAGGAAAAATGATGATTACGTTAACAGGACATACATTGACAGTTGAAGAAATGAAGAGGTTATTACTGGAAGGAGAAGGTGTAACAGCTTGTCCAACTAGTATGCAAAAGGTAGCGGAGTGCCGCGAAGTAGTTGAGAAAATTGTAGAGGACGGAAAAGTCGTTTACGGAATTACAACTGGATTTGGAAAGTTTAGTGATGTGCTTATCCAAAAAGATGATGTAAAGGCACTTCAACATAATTTAATTCAGTCACATGCATGTGGGATTGGTGATCCATTCCCGGAAGAAGTATCGCGTGGAATGTTAATTTTACGAGCAAACACGATGCTTAAAGGAGTATCAGGCGTAAGGCCGCTTGTTGTAAATATGCTTCTTGAGTTTGTAAATCGTAAAATTCATCCAGTTGTTCCGCAACAAGGTTCACTTGGTGCAAGTGGAGATTTAGCGCCTTTATCTCATCTCGCGCTCGTATTATTAGGCGAAGGTGAAGTGTTCTATAAAGGGAAACGCGTTCATGCAATGGTTGCTCTTACAGAAGAAGGGCTTGAGCCAATTGAACTTGAAGCGAAAGAAGGTCTTGCGTTAATTAATGGTACGCAGGCGATGACAGCACAAGGAGTTCTTTCTTATATAGAAGCAGAAGCAACGGCGTATCAAGCTGAACTAATTGCTTCAATGACAATTGAAGGGTTACAAGGCATTATTGATGCATTTGATGAAAATGTTCATAAAGCACGTGGTTATAAAGAGCAAGTGGAAGTAGCAAGCAGAATTCGTGACATTCTTCACGATAGTAAATTAACAACAAAACAAGGAGAACTACGTGTACAGGATGCCTATTCACTTCGTTGTATCCCGCAAGTACACGGTGCTTCTTGGCAAGTTTTAAATTATGTAAAAGAAAAATTAGAAATTGAAATGAATGCAGCAACAGATAATCCGCTTATCTTTGATGGTGGGGAAAAAGTAATTTCGGGTGGGAATTTCCATGGTCAACCGATTGCGTTTGCGATGGACTTCTTAAAAGTAGGAATGGCAGAACTTGCAAATATTTCGGAGCGCCGTATTGAGCGTTTAGTGAATCCGCAATTAAATGATTTACCACCATTTTTAAGTCCAGAACCAGGACTACAGTCAGGTGCAATGATTATGCAATATGCTGCAGCGTCACTAGTTTCTGAAAATAAAACGTTAGCACATCCGGCGAGTGTAGATTCAATTCCGTCTTCTGCTAACCAAGAAGATCATGTAAGTATGGGAACAATTGCTTCACGCCATGCACATCAGATTATTCAAAATGCAAGACGTGTTCTTTCTATTGAGATGATTTGTGCGATGCAAGCAGCAGAATATCGCGGAATTGAAAACATGAGTACAGTGACGAAGAGCTTCTACCATCAAGGTCGTCAGCAGGTGCCATCTATTAAAAATGACCGTATATTCTCAACAGATATTGAAAATATTGCGCATTGGTTAAAAACGAATTATTCGATAAAAGAAAGATTAGATGTAAACGCAGCACTATAAAATGAGAAAAGGGAGAGATTGAAATGGAAAAAGTACAACAAACAATTCGCGCGCCAAGAGGTACAGAGTTACAAACGAAAGGGTGGGTGCAAGAAGCTGCACTTCGTATGTTAATGAACAATTTAGATCCTGAAGTTGCTGAAAAACCAGAAGAATTAGTTGTATATGGCGGAATTGGCCGTGCAGCTCGTAACTGGGAAAGTTATCAGGCGATTGTAGATTCATTAAAAACGTTAGAAAGCGATGAAACGTTACTTGTTCAATCAGGAAAGCCAGTTGCCATTTTTAAATCACATGAAGATGCACCTCGCGTTTTGTTAGCGAACTCAAACTTAGTACCAAAATGGGCAAACTGGGATCACTTCCGAGAACTAGAGAAAAAAGGTCTTATGATGTACGGACAAATGACAGCTGGTAGCTGGATTTACATTGGAACGCAAGGGATTCTACAAGGAACATATGAAACATTTGGTGAAGCAGCTCGTCAACATTTCGATGGTTCATTAAAAGGTACATTAACACTTACTGCTGGTTTAGGTGGTATGGGTGGTGCACAACCTCTTGCTGTAACGATGAACGGCGGTGTTGTCATTGCTATTGATGTTGATAAGCGCAGCATCGATCGTCGTATTGAAAAGAGATACTGTGATATGTATACAGAATCATTAGAAGAAGCGTTAACGGTTGCGAACGAGTATAAAGAGAAGAAAGAACCGATTTCTATTGGTTTATTAGGAAATGCGGCAGAAATTTTACCAGAACTAGTGAAGCGCAATATTACACCAGACTTAGTTACAGATCAAACATCTGCTCATGATCCATTAAACGGTTATATTCCAGTAGGCTACACGTTAGAAGAAGCAGCGAAACTTCGTGAAGAAGATCCAGAACGCTACGTACAATTATCAAAAGAAAGTATGACAAAACATGTGGAAGCAATGCTTGCTATGCAAGAAAAAGGCGCAATTACATTTGATTACGGAAATAACATTCGCCAAGTTGCTTTCGATGAAGGTTTGAAAAATGCATTCGATTTCCCAGGATTCGTTCCAGCATTTATCCGTCCATTATTCTGCGAAGGAAAAGGACCATTCCGCTGGGTAGCACTTTCTGGTGATCCAGAAGATATTTATAAAACAGACGAAGTAATTTTACGTGAGTTCGCTGATAATGAACATTTATGTAACTGGATTCGTATGGCACGTCAACAAGTTGAATTCCAAGGGCTTCCATCACGTATTTGTTGGCTTGGTTACGGTGAGCGAGCGAAATTTGGTCGCATCATTAATGAAATGGTTGCAAATGGTGAATTATCAGCACCAATCGTTATCGGTCGTGACCATTTAGATTGTGGATCAGTAGCATCTCCAAATCGTGAAACAGAAGCGATGAAAGATGGTAGTGATGCAGTAGCTGACTGGCCAATTTTAAATGCATTAATTAATAGTGTAAACGGTGCAAGCTGGGTATCTGTTCACCACGGTGGTGGCGTTGGTATGGGTTATTCACTTCATGCGGGAATGGTTATCGTTGCAGATGGAACAGAAGCAGCAGCAAAACGAATTGAGCGCGTATTAACTTCTGACCCTGGTATGGGTGTTGTTCGTCACGTGGATGCAGGGTATGACTTAGCTGTGGAAACTGCGAAAGAAAAAGGCGTTAACATTCCGATGATGAAATAAGGAGGAGAAAACATGCTGGACACTTTACTAATAAATATCGGTCAATTACTAACAATGGATCAAGAAGATGGCTTGTTAAGACGGGAAGCGATGAACACGCTTCCTGTTATCGAAAACGGTGCGGTTGGAATTGAAAATGGTGTAATTACTTTCGTTGGAACAGCGGAAGAAGCGAAAGGATTACAAGCGAGAGAAGTTATTGATTGCGGCGGGAAAATGGTTTCTCCTGGTCTCGTTGACCCGCATACTCATCTTGTATTTGGTGGATCTCGTGAAAATGAAATCGCACTAAAACTACAAGGAGTTCCGTACTTAGAAATTTTAGAACAAGGCGGAGGCATACTTTCAACTGTAAATGCAACGAAACAGGCGTCGAAAGAAGAACTTGTTCAAAAAGCGAAATTCCATTTAGACCGTATGCTATCTTTCGGAGTTACTACTGTAGAAGCGAAGAGTGGTTACGGATTAGATGATGAGACGGAATGGAAACAATTAGAGGCAACAGCACAATTACAAAAAGAGCATCCGATCGATTTAGTTTCAACATTTTTAGGTGCTCATGCAGTTCCGAAAGAGTATAAAGGTAGATCGAAAGAATTTTTACAATGGATGTTAGACCTACTACCAGAAATGAAAGAGAAGCAATTAGCGGAGTTCGTTGATATTTTCTGTGAAACAGGTGTGTTCTCTGTAGAAGAATCAAAAGAATTTTTATTAAAAGCGAAAGAGCTTGGCTTTGATGTGAAAATTCATGCAGATGAAATCGACCCTCTTGGTGGTGCGGAAGCAGCGGCAGAAATCGGTGCAGCATCAGCGGACCATTTAGTTGGTGCTTCTGATAAAGGAATTGAAATGCTTGCAAATTCTAATACAGTAGCAACTTTATTACCAGGAACAACTTTCTATTTAAATAAAGAAAGCTTTGCTCGTGGACGTAAAATGATTGATGAAGGTGTTGCAGTTGCGTTAGCTACAGACTTTAACCCAGGTAGCTGTCCAACTGAAAATATTCAGCT
This sequence comes from Bacillus sp. FSL W8-0770, assembly GCF_038008705.1. Classification (NCBI taxonomy): domain Bacteria; kingdom Bacillati; phylum Bacillota; class Bacilli; order Caryophanales; family Bacillaceae; genus Bacillus; species Bacillus sp. FSL W8-0770. The sequence continues at coordinate 3,480,748 of NZ_JBBOZR010000001.1, read as the reverse complement.
TATTATGAGCATTGCGATGCTAAAATTGAAAATGACACCAGAAGAAGTTTGGAATGCCGTAACGGTTAACTCATCATATGCCATTAACCGTGGTGATGTAGCTGGGAAAATTAGAGTTGGTCGTAAGGCAGATTTAGTTTTATGGGATGCTTACAATTATGCTTACGTACCGTATCATTACGGCGTAAGTCATGTGAATACAGTATGGAAGAATGGTAATATTGCATATACAAGAGGTGAACAATCGTGGAGCACGGCCACTATTTAAAGAAAAATGCAAAGTTTATTGATCGTGAAGTGACGAAATGGAGTGAGATGATTAAAGATTGGGAGGAAGGTGTGGAAATATTCGGTGCTGCCTTAATTGGAGCACCCCTTTCTAAACCGTCTATTAGTCATTCAGGAGCGAGTTTTGCGCCAAAAACAATTCGTGCGATGTTAGATGCATATAGCACATATGCAATTACAGAAGAACACGATATGAAAGAAAGTGTCTTATATGATTGCGGCGATATTACGATGCATGTGACGGATATAAAAGAAAGTCATAAACGAATTGCGAAAACAGTTGGGCATGTAACGAAAGTAAACCCGAACATGATACCAATCGTTCTTGGCGGTGACCACTCGATTAGTTTTCCGAGTATAACAGGTTTTGCAAACAGTAAAGGAAAGGTCGGAATTATTCAATTTGATGCTCATCATGATTTACGTAATTTAGATGATGGAGGCCCGTCAAATGGTACACCATTCCGTAGTTTACTAGAAAATGATGTCATTACTGGAAAACAACTTGTTCAAATTGGAATTCGTAATTTTTCTAATGCACGTGCGTACCATGAATATGCAATAGAGCATGGTGTAACAGTGTATACAATGAAAGACGTACGAGAGCGAGAAATAAAAGATATTATCACGGAAAGTATTGAAATATTAAGAAATCAAGGTGTGACTTCTATTTATATTTCTCTTGATATGGATGTGCTAGACCAAGCGTTTGCACCAGGTTGTCCAGCAATTGGGCCTGGTGGGATGGATAGTACGACTTTACTAGATGCGATTGAATTCCTGGGTAAAGAACTGCTCGTTCAAGGGATGGATATAGTAGAGATTGATCCAACTCTTGATTTCAGAGATATGACGAGTAGAGTAGCAGCGCAAGTGATTATGAGTTTTCTTTTAGCGAGGGAAACGGTTAGTAAGCAGGTTAGTATATAGACGGAAAAGTAGATATTTATGCTTTATCAAAAACACATCACTACTGAAATGTAGTGATGTGTTTTTGTGTTAAAGGAGAATGAATGTATGTGGAACCGTTAATGGAATTGCGATTTTTATAGTGTATTGTGTAAATTTAATTTCTTGCTTCTTAAGTATTGACGCGTAAAATAATTTTATGATAAAATAAAAATTTTGATAAAAAACTAAAAGTGTGTTAAGCTTGAGAAGGTTACCATATATGGAGGTGGATTATTTGTTTCAAATTGGCGATAACATTGTTTATCCAATGCAGGGAGCAGGTATAATTAAAGCCATAGAAGAGAAGGAAATCTCAGGAGAAAAACAACAGTATTATGTTATAAAAATGTCGGCTAGTAATATGGAACTAATGATTCCAGCAGGGAGAATATTGAATTCGAATATACGACCAGTTACGGATATAACCGCATTAGCACACATAATGGATATTTTTCAACATGGGGAATCAGATAGATTACTTACGTGGAAACAAAGGTATAAATTGAACACTGATAAAATAAAGACGGGTAAAATGCAAGAAGGTGCTGAAGTTGTACGTGATTTAATGCGTATACAGAAAGAAAAAGCACTTAATGCAAGCGAAAAGAAGATGTTAGATAACGCATATGAATTTTTGATTAGTGAACTGGGATTAATTGAAGGTATCACAGAAAATCAGATAAAAAGCTTTTGTTAAGGTTCATTACAAATAATGTATTATATCCCAAAAAAGATCTTGAATTTTTTGGGAACATAATTATAGAAAATTTATCATTTCAAAGACATTCAACTCTTTCAAACCACTTTTAGAGCATTACCTCTATTGTTATTACTACAATCAAATCCATTTTTATTTTTTAATTTCATTTATGAATGTTCGAAGTTTAATTGAATACTTCGATAAAATAGTTACTTGATTTTTGCAATCCTGATTCACACTGGCACGGACGAGGAGCCGTAAGGATGAAAGAGAGGTAGGGCTTTCATTGTTTTAGGTATATAAGTTATTATTTTTAGAAGAATACCGAACCATTTTCACTTCTATTGATAAGGTGTTTTTTATTAAAGAGATAAACGAATTGACAGCCATATATGGTCAACAAAAAAGGTTTCCTCCTAAGGAAACCTTTTTAATATTATTTATAGCATTTTGTTTTTTGGATATTCGAATTTTTTATTGTAAAGTCGTAAAAATTGACGTTACTATCTAAAAGTAAGTATGATGCGATTATAGTAAGATTTTTTAGGGGGAAGAAAAATGACAAGTTCAAGTAATAAAGCAGCGAGTATTTATGAAGGAACAAATGTAAATGCTGGGGGATTTTTTGAAAACGTTGAAGAAACAAAGTTGTTTGATCCAATTCAAGTTGGAACTTGGTCTCTTCGTAATCGTATAGCGATGGCACCGATGACAAGATGCTTTGCAGATAATGAGACTGGAGCAGTTGGTGCTGATGTAGTGGAGTACTACAGAAAACGTGCTGCGGATGGAATTGGACTAATTATTACAGAAGGAATTGTCATTAGTCCGAGAGCAAAAGGAAACCCAGGAGTACCAGGTATTTATACACAAGAACAAATCGATTCTTGGAAACCTGTTACAGAGGCAGTACATAAAGAAGGCGGGACGATTATTGCTCAAATATGGCATGTTGGGCGTATGAGTCATCATGAAATAATTGGTGGTCAAATGCCACAAGCACCATCGGCTATCGCTGCAGAGGGAAATGTTCCACGCTTTCGTAAACCGTTTGATACGCCAGAAGCAATGACGTTAGAAGAAATACAAGAAGTGATCGGTCAATACGCACAAGCTGCGAAAAATGCGATCGAAGCTGGATTTGATGGAGTAGAAATTCACGGTGCACACGGATATTTAATCGATCAATTTACGTATGAGTTTGCGAATAAGCGAACAGATAAATATGGTGGTGATTTAAAACAAAGGTTAACGTTTATGAAAGAAGTAACGGCGGCTGTAATAGAAGCTGTTGGAGCTAATAAAACACTTCTTCGTTTCTCTGCTTTCAAAGGTGATAATCCTACTTATATGTGGGAAAATCCTGAGTTTGCAATTGAAACGTTCATAAATATGTTTAAAGAGGTTGGGTTAACGATAATCCATCCTTCAACGATGAATTATACGCAAGAGATTGCTGATGGAAAGAATTTTCATCAACTAGTAAGAAAATATTGGGATGGTACGATTGTTGGGGTTGGTAATTTAAATCCGAAAGAGGCCGAAGAAGCGTTGCAAGAAGGAACGATTGATGTAGCGGCATTCGGAAGACCGTTAATTGCTAATCCAGACTTTGTTCATCGAATTAAACACGCTGAAAGTTTAGTTGAATATGACGCGAAAGAGCATCTTGCTACGTTAGTATGAATAAAGATAAAAGGAGAGCACGTCGAGTGTTCTCCTTTTATTATGGAACTTCATAGGGGGAAGCGGGATGAGTGAAACGCTACTCGTTATTATTAGTATATTACTATTTTTAATGTTGCTTTTAATCGTCTTTTTTATCATTACATTTTTTATAAAAAAACGAACACACCATTCTATTTTAAAATTACATCCGTACTTAGGAAGAATGCGCTACTTACTGGAAAAGATAGGGCCTGAATTTCGACAATATTGGTTTGATCATGATACGGATGGAAAGCCTTTCTCACGTTATGATTTTCAAAGTGTTATGTTTTTAGCGAAATATCGCTCTGAAATACTTGGTTTTGGATCAAAACGAGATTTTGAAGCTTCTGGATATTATATTGCTAATACATTATTTCCGATATTAACTGAGGAATTAAGTGTGAATCTCACGCAAGAGCGGGAAGGTAAAAAGTACGTGATTCATAAAGAAGGGTTATTTTCAAGAAGAGAAAAATTGACAGCGGATACAACGAATCTTTGGCTGTACGAAGAAGATGATGCAATTATAGTCGGTGAGAACCGTAAATATCCGTGGAAGCTACATGGCATGTTTGGTGCATCTGCGACTTCTTACGGTGCGATTGGAGAAAATTATATTTTAGCGAGTGGTTTTGGAGCAAAAATGGCAGGCGGATCGTGGATTAATACGGGTGAAGGTGGCGTTATTCCAGAACATTTACATACAGGAGCGAATATCGTTGCGCAAATTGGTCCAGGGTTATTTGGATACCGTGATGAAGACGGTAATTTTTCAATGGGAAAATTCATGGAGAAAGCGAAAGAAAGTAATATTAGAGCATTCGAATTGAAATTTGGGCAAGGTGCTAAAATACGTGGTGGTCATTTAGAGGGACAAAAAGTAAATGAGAAAATTGCTTTTGTTCGCAACGTCCGAAAGGGAGAGACGATTAATTCACCGAATCGATTTTCATTTTTAAAGAATGCAGCGGATACACTTTGTTTTATTCAACAGTTGCAAGAAAACAGCGGTAAACCAGTTGGAATGAAAATTGTAATTGGTCAGCAGGAGCCTTTGGAAGATTTAATAAAAACAATGAAAGAACTAAACATTTACCCAGATTTTATTACAATCGACGGTTCAGAAGGCGGGTCAGGGGCAACGTATAAATCGATGGCAGATTGTATGGGACTGCCGCTTATTCCAGCATTACTTACATTTATTGATACAGCAAACCATTATGGTGTCCGTAACAAGTTTAAAGTATTTGCATCGGGTAAATTAATCACACCAGATAAAGTGGCGATTGCTTTAGCGATTGGGGCGGATGCTGTAAGTTCAGCCCGCGGATTTATGATGGCAAGCGGCTGTATTATGGCCCTTCAATGTAATTCTGGCCAATGTCCATCTGGTGTAGCCACGACGAATCCGCATTATCAAAAAGCGTTAGATCCGTATGAGAAGAAGTGGCGAGTCATGAATTATATTATTAGTATGAGATATAGTTTATTTTCATTAGCGGCAGCGGCGGGAGTGAAGAGCCCGCGCCATTTAACTAGAGAGCATATTGTGTTTAAAGACGAGGTGGGGAGAGTAGTTCCACTTTCGGAATTGTTTCCTATAGTAAATCAAACCTAAAAGTATATTTGATATGTAAGATTTTTTAGAGGAATAATCATATTTTTGGAAAGATTAGGAGTATAATAGGGAAGTATTTTTGAAAATGACTATTTTTAGGGAGAGATTCACTTGCAGCAAGGTTCGTACAGTATTACAATTTTTTTACTCGTCATAGGGCTCGTTATATTTAGACGCATGCGCTCTATGAATCGACCAATTAATAATAAAGGAAGACGACTACTATTGCCATTATTCTTTTTATTACCAGGTTTTTCTTTATACGCAGCACCGATACAACTTGCTGGTTGGCAAATTGGTATAGCTGCTGGGATCGGACTGTTATTATCAATTCCACTTATTATTTTAAGTGGGTATGAAGTCAGAGAAGATGGTCAAATTTATGCAAAAAAAAGTATCGCTTTTATTGCTACATTTTTAGTTATCGTTCTTTTACGTGCTTATTTTAGAAGACATTTACAAGGTCTAGATCCAAAGTCAATCGGCATTCTTTTCTACACTCTTGCGGTTTGTTATATAGTACCTTGGCGTATTGGATGCTATATGAAATTTCGTAAAGTATATGTAGAGAAAGCGAAATTTGAGACATCAATAAGCTAAAAGTCATACATTTGTATGGCTTTTAGTTTTTAAAATTTATCGGGTAATGGAATGAAAATAAGGTGTGAAAAAACCCTCTTTAATTTTCTGAATATTATTACTTTAATTTCTTGAAAAATCATTGTAATCCACTGGGATAAAGGCGTTTATAAAGGTTTTCACGTGTAATGAAAAGTGCTCATTCACTTGAAAGAACAAAAAATGTTTGTTAAGGTAGGGAACCATAAGCGAAAACAAGAAAATAGAAAAAGTCATTTTTCGAAATTTTGAATGGCTTATGGACTAAGGGAGAGATTTGGTGAAGATTGAAATTATGGTTTCGCTTGCTATTTATATGGCAGGTATGTTGTATATCGGATATTGGTCTTATAAGAAGACATCCGATTTATCAGATTATATGTTAGGCGGGAGGGGACTCGGTCCAGCAGTTACAGCTTTATCAGCTGGTGCTTCTGACATGAGTGGTTGGATGTTAATGGGATTACCTGGTGCGATGTATGCAACAGGATTATCAAGTGTATGGATTGCGATAGGTTTATTAATAGGTGCGTATGCAAACTATTTAATCATTGCCCCGCGTTTACGAACGTATACAGAAGTGGCAAATGATTCAATTACGATTCCAGACTTTTTAGAGAATCGGTTTAAAGATCGTACGAAAATACTTCGTTTTGTCTCCGCTGTCGTCATTTTAGTATTTTTCACATTTTATGCGTCGGCTGGTTTAGTTTCGGGTGGACGTTTGTTTGAAAATTCTTTTAACCTTGATTATAAAATTGGTTTATTTGTAACAGTGGGTGTCGTTGTTGCGTATACACTATTTGGTGGCTTTCTAGCCGTAAGTTGGACGGACTTTGTGCAAGGTTGTATTATGTTTATTGCGCTTGTACTAGTGCCAATTGTTGCCTTTACGGATGTCGGTGGTATAACAGAAACATTTAATACCATTAAGCAAGTCGATGCATCGCATTTAGATATGTTTAAAGGAACCACAATACTTGGTATTATTTCATTTTTAGCATGGGGCCTTGGATATTTTGGTCAACCACATATTATTGTCCGCTTTATGGCAATTACCTCTATTAAAGATTTAAAAACTTCTCGTAGAATCGGTATCGGTTGGATGACGATTTCAATTATAGGTGCAATGCTTACTGGTCTAATTGGTATCGCCTATTATGCTAAAAATAATACGACATTACAAGACCCAGAAATGGTCTTTGTAACATTCTCCAATATTTTATTCCATCCGTACATTACAGGATTTTTATTATCAGCTATTTTGGCTTCGATTATGAGTAGTATTTCCTCACAATTACTTGTTATTTCAAGTGCAGTAACGGAAGACTTCTATAAAACATTTTTCCGTCGTAATGCAAGTGACAAAGAACTTGTATTTATCGGTAGATTGTCAGTATTAGTAGTAGCTATGATCGCAGTTGTTTTAGCGTATCATCCAAGTGATACAATTTTAACACTTGTCGGTTATGCTTGGGCTGGATTTGGTTCAGCGTTCGGACCAGCCATTTTATTAAGTTTATATTGGAAAAGGACGAATAAATGGGGCGTTCTTGCAGGTATGATTGTTGGTGCAGTAGTTGTTATAGCATGGGTACAAATTCCAAGTTTAAAAGCAATTATGTATGAAATGGTACCTGGATTCTTCTGTAGTTTATTAACTGTTATTGTTGTAAGTTTATTAACGAAAGAACCCGTTAAGGCAGTTCATCGTGAATTTAATGAGATGGAAGCAGTACTGGAAGAAGAAAAGAAATGATTTGCAAAAAGAGTAAACGGTGAATAGCGTTTACTCTTTTTACATGTAAAATGAAAGTAAGGACTTATTGACAATAAAAAATAAGTAACTTATAATAAATCTTAAGTTCGAGATAAATAATGTTCATAATAAAAATTTATTATGGTTATAAATCGAACAAATATTTTTTACGAATTATCTTGAATTCAAGATAATTCAATAGATTAGACACCGATACGTAATTTTGTAATTAATATCTCGAATTCGAGATAAAATTATAATGACGGATTTTACTTTGTAGCATGGACAAAATTAATAATGAACTTAAATGTAAAAGAATTTTTATAATGAAATAAAAAAGGAGTGGAAGAAATGGAAAAGAAAACAATGGGAATCCATCATATTACAGCGATTGTAGGGCATCCACAAGAAAATGTAGACTTTTATGCTGGTGTATTGGGGTTACGTTTAGTGAAACAAACAGTGAATTTTGATGATCCAGGTACGTACCATCTTTATTTTGGAAATGAAGGAGGAAAGCCTGGAACAATTATTACGTTTTTCCCATGGGCAGGTGCTCGTCAAGGTATTATTGGAGATGGTCAAGTAGGAATTACGTCTTACGTTGTACCAAAAGGTGCAATGGAGTTTTGGGAAAATAGATTAGAAAAATTCGATGTTTCGTATACAAAAATGACTCGTTTTGGAGAGCAGTATTTAGAATTTGATGATCCGCATGGTTTGCATATAGAATTAGTTGAAAGAGAAAAAGGCGAATTAAATAATTGGAGTTTTGGAGAAGTTACACCAGAAGTAGCAATTAAAGGGTTTGGAGGTGCTGTTCTTTTATCTACACAGCCTCAAAAAACAGCTGAATTGTTAGAACATATTATGGGTCTTGAAAAAATTGGAGAAGAGGGTGAATTTGTTCGATTCCGTTCTTCTGCTGACATTGGAAATATTATTGATTTGAAATTATCAACAATCGGTCGTGGCCAAATGGGCGTTGGCACAGTTCATCATATTGCCTGGAGAGCGAGTGACGATGCTGATCAGCTAGACTGGAAAGAGCATGTGTCGCGTTTTGGATATCACGTAACTCCTGTACAAGATCGAAATTATTTTAACGCGATTTATTTTAGAGAACATGGTGAAATCTTATTTGAAATTGCAACAGATCCTCCTGGTTTCGCTCATGATGAATCGTTAGAGACGATGGGTGAGGAATTAAAGTTACCGGAACAATATGAACAACATAGAAAACAGATTGAACAAACGCTTTTACCATTTGAAGTGAGAAATTTAGATTAAAGTGATTGAAGGGGGAACAGGATTATGATGAAACATGTTTTTCAAAAAGGAAAAGATACGTCAAAACCAGTGTTGTTATTACTTCATGGCACAGGTGGTAATGAATTAGATTTACTACCACTTGCAGAAATAGTTGATCCGGAAGCGTCGGTATTAAGCGTTAGGGGAAATGTGTTAGAGAATGGGATGCCGCGTTTCTTCCGCCGATTAGCAGAGGGCATTTTTGATGAAGAGGATTTAATTTTCCGTACGAAGGAATTAAATGAATTTTTAGATGAAGCGGCTAAAGAATATAAATTCGATAGAAATAACATTGTAGCTATCGGTTATTCGAATGGGGCAAATATCGCAGCAAGTTTATTATTCCATTACGAAAATGCATTGAAAGGTGCTGTGCTTCATCACCCAATGGTACCAAGAAGAGGAATGCAATTAGCAAATTTAGCAGGGAAATCTGTGTTTATTGCTGCTGGGACAAATGACCCAATTTGTTCATCAGCAGAGTCAGAGGAATTGAAGATACTATTAGAAAATGCAAACGCGAATGTAACAATGCATTGGGAAAATCGAGGGCATCAATTAACGATGGGTGAAGTAGAAAAAGCAAAAGAGTGGTATGACAAAGCATTTTAAAAAAGAAGCATCTGCTAACGATTAGCAGATGCTTCTTTTTTATTTAAGACTGGATTGCAAGATGAGATGAAGAAAGTGGTAGCTCAATATCAACAATTGTACCTTCATTTAATTCGCTTGAAATGTGTAATTTACCATGATGTTCTTCAATTATTTTGTAACACATCATTAATCCTAGTCCTGTGCCTTTTTCTTTTAAACTATAAAAAGGTTCGCCTAGACGGGAGATACGATCTTCTGGAATGCCACAACCTTCATCGATAATTCGTATTAAGATGAAATTATCCTCTAATGGTTTTGTTTGGATGAAAATATTTCCGCCATTTGGCATCGCTTCTATCGCATTTTTTAATATGTTTATAAAAACTTGTTTTAATTGGTTGCCGTCACATTGAATATCATATACGTAATCAAAATGATCCATGATGATATGAACGCTATGCATAATTGCAGTCGGTAAAATAAATGTAACTACCTCTTCAATTAAAGTTTGTATGTTACAAGTTTGGATAGATAATACTTGTGGCTTAGACATCGCCATAAATTGACTCGTGATGGATTCCATTTGTGAAATCTCACTTAACATAACATCGATATACCATTTTTGCTCCTCATTTATTTCAGGGAGGAGCAATGTTAGAAAACCCTTTAGGGAAGTGAGTGGATTTCGAATTTCATGGGCAATTCCAGCTGTCAGTTGTCCGACTACTGCGAGCTTCTCAGATTTTCGTAGTAACTTTTCAGTTTCTTTTAGCTCAGTAACATCTCTCCCCATCACGATAAGACCTTTGCGAGAACCATCAGGATGATAAAGCGGAACTTTTGATATACTTAAGATTAAATCGAAATCATCTCTATGTATAATAAATTCCTCGCCATGAAGAATTTGTCTTTGTTGCCATGCTAGTTCATCGACTTCTTCACAATGTAAAAAAGCTTCTCGGTATGCTTCATTATATTGAATGAGTTCGCTATCTTTTTTCCCGTGGTAAGGTACATGATGGAAGTTGAAGCAAGAAAGTGCGTAGTCATTTGCCTCAAGCCAGCGCCCTTCATGATCTTTAAATATAACAAACGCAGGCATGGAATTTACTAATGTACGTAATCTCTTCTCACTTTCTTTTAGCATATTCTCAATTCTTTCTGATTTTTCAAGTGGCTTCATAATAGCGTATACACCAGTAAGACGATTTTGAACAAAAATAGGAACTAGTTTTGTCACAACATCTAATAAGAATCCATTTTTATGATAAATAGATAAGATATACTCTTGTTGATTATCCGCTTCAGTATTCTTTATATTTTGTAATACTTGCTCAGAAATATGGGCTCCTAAAATGGAGGTAATATTTTTCTGTTCTAATTCTAAAGAAGTGTAACCTAATATTCTTTCGGCAGAAGGATTTATATGTAGAATAACTCCTTCTAAGTTTAATGAAATAATACTATCAGGATTATGTTCGAACAGAGATGCGTACATTTCTGTTAATGAACGATCTTGTATATGGTTTCGCAAACGTCTAGAAATGTTCGGATGACGTTTTTTTTGAGTTGGTGAATATTTTTTACGACTCATAATAGTTCCTCCGTACAAATAGCATCTAAAAAGATTTGTCTATTCATAACTATAATATAGATGTGATGTGTATTTCTATAAAAAATGGAAGTTATAGAATAAATTTTGTTTTTTTATTTTTTTTGCAAAGTGAATGCAGGATGGTAATAAGGGGAGCTTATATTGTTTTATAAACCTTTTGTAAGTTACAGACGGCTGTTTTCCGTATAACATTAGGGTAGAGGAGGGGGAGAGAAAATGAAAAATTATATTCAAGGGATTGATCACGTGCAAGTAGCTGCACCTGTAGAGTGTGAAGAAGAGGCGCGTGATTTTTATGGGAATAAAATTGGTATGGTAGAAATTCCAAAGCCAGAAGAGTTGAAAAAACGAGGTGGATGTTGGTTTAAATGTGGAAATCAAGAAATCCATATTGGTGTCGAGCGGAACTTTACACCAGCTAAAAAGGCTCATCCAGCTTTTTATGTGAATGAAATTAATGAATTTAAGCAAACACTTATAGAGCAAGGTGTAAAAGTGATTGATGATTATGCACGGCCAGATGTAATTCGATTTTACGTATCAGACCCGTTTGGAAACAGAATTGAATTTATGCAAAATAAAGACTAGGTGTATTCCCACCTAGTCTTTAACTTCTTCTGAAAAGTCCTAACACTTCTACAGTTTCTGTAATATTAACGAATGCATTCGGGTCAATTTCAGAAATTGTAAGTTTCATACTTGCTAATTCTTCACGAGAAACGACCGTCATAAGTACACGCTTTTTCTCGCTTGAATAAGCGCCTTCGCCATCAAGTAACGTTATTCCACGTACAACAGTTGAAAGAAGCTGTTTTTTCATTTTTTCTGCTTCATTTGTTACAATCATAAGTGTAACTTTACGATGTTTTGTATGAACAGCATCAATTACTTTACCAGTTACATAAATTGAAAGTAAGCTTGTAAGTGCAACATCCCAGGTGAAGAAGAATCCTGCGATTATTACAACGACTGCATTTAAAATAATAAGGAATCCGCCAAGTTTAATGTCTCGCTTGCGGGATAAAAGCATACCGATAATATCAAATCCACCAGTGGATCCATTACAGTTAAAAACAAGACCAATACCAGCTCCGGCGATGACACCTCCGAAGATAGAAGATAACAATGGATCTGTTGCTACGACTTTTACTGGAACGTAGTATAATGCAACAGATAATACAACTACAGAGACAACTGTGTTAAAAATTACTTTTTTTCCAAGACCTATGTACCCTAAAATAAGGATAGGTAAGTTTAATACAAAGTTAATAATGCCTGTGTTTACAGGGGTTACAATCCCTAAAATAATAGCAATTCCGCCAATTCCACTACTTAAAATTTTGTGGGGGATAAGGAAAAGATTAAAGGCAACCGCAATAATAATAGAACCGATAATAACACCAAGGAATCTGACCATTTCTTTCCCGTCCTTCACTGAAAAATTCATATTATTTCAAGATTATATATGATATTGAAAGTTTTGGGTAAAAACAGTTTATTTTGGTAAATTAGATTAATCGAAAGAATTTGAGTATTTTATCATTTGAAAGGGGATACAGTTGTGAAGATAAAAACATATCAACAGAAAAGCCCGTTGAAGCAAGAATGTGAGGATTCTTATTTTTGTAATAAAGATAAAAAGATTTATGGTGTATGTGACGGTGCAACACCACTTGTCCCGTTTCGTGATGAAAATGGACATAATGGAGCATACATCGCTTCGCATTTATTTGCAAATTATTTTACTGCATTACGAGAGAATCATAGTTTACAATTTGCAGTTGCCAAAGCAAATGAAGCATTACAAAGCAAAATGTTAGAATATGAAGTAGACACGAGAAAAAAAGAGCATTTGTGGTGCACATGTATCGCGGCAGTTCAAATAGTTGGTGAGAAAATTGAATATGCGCAGCTTGGGGACTGTATGATTGTCGCAACTTTTCAAAATGGAACGATGCAAGTATTAACGAAAGACACAGTTGAAGGAATTAGTAAACGAGCAAAAAGGAAGAGGGAAGAAGATCGTAAAAAAGGGTTATCTGTACCAGAAGAATATGTTTTTCAAGATGTGCGAGAACAGTTAAAATACAATCGTTATCTTGCAAATATGCCAAATGGTTATTCAGTTGCAAATGGAATGAAAGAAGCGATACATTATTTACAACATGGTGAATTAGATATAGATGAAGTGAGTGGAATTTTTATTTGTTCAGACGGGTTATTCCACCCAGATTGGTCATTAGAACAAACTGTTGCATATATAAGAAAGAATAGTATAAACGAATATGTAGCAATCATTGAAAAGCTGGAAGGGGAAAAGAGAATAAAACCAGATGATAAAACGATTATTATGATTGATTTTTAAGAGGAGGCAGTTCAAATGGAAATTAAATATGTCAATCTAACATTTCAAGATGAATTAGTTCCTTTAGAAAAAGTAAATCAACTGATTATCCACCATACAGCTGAAGATGGATGGGACGTGTATAAAACGCATGAATTTCATCAAACTGTAAGAGGGTGGAGCGGGATTGGTTACAACTATTTTATCGAAAAGGACGGAACTGTAGTGGAAGGGCGAGGTTTACATATTGGAGCGCACGCGAAAGACCATAACCGCCATACAATTGGAATATGTATGACGGGAAATTTCGATAAATACGATCCAACTCCTGCACAAGTGAATGCATTATATTCTTTATGCAAAATGTTTATGAAGCAATTTGCTATAAAGAAAGAAAATATACTAGGTCATAGGGAGTTAGAAGGAGTTACAAAAAGCTGTCCTGGTAATCGTTTTTCTATGGTAGAGTTAAGGAAGGTATTATCTTAAATATAGAGGAGTAACAACGATGATGAATATAAAAATAACAAATGATAAAAAAGAAGAACTTGTAGCGCAAATTCAGCAATTTTTCGTTGAAGAAGATTTAGATGAAATTGGACGTTTCCAAGCAGAGCGTTTAATAGAAGAAATGGTTAAATTAGTTGGACCATTTGCATACAATCAAGCAATTGGAGATGCAAGAAAGCTTGTAAGTGAGAAATTAACGAATATCGAAGAAGATTTATACGTGTTAGAGAAGAATGAAGGAAAATAAAAAAAGAGCCGATGGGCTCTTTTTTATTTTTCTTTCTTATGTTCTTTATATTCATGTACTTTTTCTTTCACATTACCAACTGTATCTTTAGCAGTGCCTTTCACCTTATCCCATTTTCCTTCAGCTTGTAATTTCTTATTGTCAGTTACTTTCCCGACAACTTCTTTTACTTCACCTTTTACCTTATCAATGGCACCTTCTACTTTTTCTTTTAAACCATGATCATGTTTAGTCATACATTTCTCCTCCTTGTAGTTTGATTAGAATTCTCTTTTCATATTGCAAGTTGAATGATGTATCTAGTAATAGCGTAACAAATCTAGTTGGAATATTCAAATGATTAATAGGATAGAAAAGGAATTGTCATAAAATGTTTAAAAATGTAACGGAAGGAGAAAGAAAGTAAATTATAATATGTCTTTTGCGGTCCATATTGATTTTGTATAAGCAATTTTCATGTGGGCACGTTCCATGTTATTTTGACTGCCGCTACCAAAGCGGGCTTGGCCAACTATTAAATGACAATTTGTCGCTATAGCTTTTTCTATTCTTTTTTGAATTAATGCAGTATGACAGCCGTTACGTTGAAATTCTGGCAAAGTAGCAGAAGCAGCTAATGATGCGACACCCTTATTTATATACAGGACACCAATACTAGCAGGGATATTTTGAACTTCAGCTATGAAAAAATGCCATCCTGGTTCATTGTAAAGAATTTCATTATTTTGGCGCACACCATCTGTTGTAAAGGATGGCATATTAAATCCACGTACATAAATGTCTGCAAAAATATCAAAATCATTTTCTTTTAGTTTTCGTATTGTAATATTAGAAGGAAGAAGTGATGAACCCTCTCTCGGTATACTATACAAAGCAGTATGGAAGCTAGATTGATAAAACCCTTTTTGAGATAAGTATTGAAATAATTCAGTTGTACCTTGTGCTGGGGTAATTTCAAAACGACAAGTGATTTGTAGTGATTGATAATAAGAGATAATTTCATCTAACTCATCTGTATTTGTAAATGTAATACCTTTTACCGTATTAAAAGCAGGACCAGCAATTATTTTTGATGAAAAGGCAGTGGCACTACCGAATTTTTTCATTTGCACTTGCATTGGGTTTCCGCTCATTGTTTGTAGTCTCTCTAATTTAGAAGAGAGCATATCAATTTCTGCATTTTCAATTTCTGTTGCCATATCGAGTGTCATAACAGTAGTCATAAAATTCCTCCGTTAATAAATATATTTCATAGTACATATACGATTTTTGTTTTGAGATTCCTGTTGAAATGTGAGAGAATAAGAGGTTTTTTGGAAGGGAAATGGAAGTGAACTGTCGAAGGGAGTAGAAATAGATTAAAGGTGGTGCTCTCATGAAACAAAAAGCCGTGCAGACATGCTCTAATTGTGGTTCTCAAAATATAGGAGAAGGTGAGTTTGTCGGATATGCACAAATACGGAAAAAGGAAACGATGTTCACATCTTCGCCGGTGGATGCTTATATTTGTACAGATTGTGGGAATATCCTTTTATTAAAGGTAAGGAATTATGAAAGGTTTAAACAGAAACCGTTATGATTATTGAGAAGTGGTCATATCCAACTTTGTATACGAAACGACTTATGTTAAGGAAAATGAATATGAGTGATAGTTTACATATATATGAGTATGCTACAGATAAAGAGATGACAACTTTTACTGTATGGGATGCTCATCGATCGTTATGTGACACATATAACTATATAGAAGAAATTGTGGGTCAGTACAATGGAGGGCAAGTAGCACCTCTTGGAATTGTATTAAAAGAGGAAAAAAAACTTATAGGCACGTGTGGATTTATAAAATATGATTTGGTCACACATACAGCAGAAATTGCATACGCCTTATCTCGAAAATATTGGGGAAGAGGATTAGCTACGGAGGCTGTGTTAGCTTTTTTCTACTATGGTTTTCATGAATTGCATCTTAATAGTATTGAAGCGGGATGTGATTCAGAAAATGAAGCATCTGAAAAATTAATGAAACGTTTGAATATGGAGTACAAATATACAATTCAGAAGGATATGTTTATTAAAGGTAAGAATCGTGATACAAAAAGGTATTTTATATCTAGAGAAAGATATATGAATCAATGAAATATCTTACATTGAAAACTCCTTTAAATGAATTAAGGAGTTTTTTTATTTTGATAACAACAAATGGACTATTAGGAAGCGCTATTTTTATTAACGTTCTAAGTATAGAAAAAAAACGCTATATAACACAATCGCAACCGCAAGTTGACAAAGTGCAACCGCAGGAAGATAGAGATAAGGGCAATGTTTACATACAATTTAGGTAAGAAAACAAAGGGGGACACACATATGGGATTTGGTGAAAAGCTTTTTAGATTAAGAAAGGAAAAGGGCCTTTCTCAAGAAGCATTAGCTGAAAAATTAAATACCACAAGGCAAGCAGTTAGTAAATGGGAAAACGGTCAAGGTTTTCCTGAAACTGAAAAATTAATAATGATTGGAAATGTATTTGAAGTATCACTCGACTATTTATTAAAAGAAACTGCAGAGCAAAGTAACGAAAAGGAAAATGGTTACTATGTAAGTAAGGAAATGGCAGAAGGGCATGTAGTGTATGGACAAAAAATTTCTAAATATATTGCGTTAGGATTTAGTTTGCTTATTTTATCTACAATACCGTACTTATTATTTAAAGAAAATGCGACAATGTCTACGTTTCTTGTCATTATCATTGCAGTGCTTGGGATTGGAGCAATGATGGCATCTGTAACGATAGAAGAGAGTCGATACAATGTATTGAAAAAGGAAGAACTACTATTTGATCAAAACTTTCTAAAAGAATTGACCAAAAGATATGCGACTATTAAGAAGAAGTATACGGCAGTAGTGATCGTTGGATTTTGTTTTATTGCAGCAGGAGCGATACCGTTTTTATTTGAGAAAAAACGAATTACCTCAGGAGAACTCGCACAGTATTATCCTTATTGTGTTGTACTTATTGCTATCGGAGTTTATCTTTTTGTTCGTGTGTTAGGGGTGTTAGAGACGTATCGGATTTTAGTAGAAAATAAGGAATACAGTAATCGTTTTATTTTTAAATTGAAAAAGAAAGTAAGGAAAAAGGTAGATAGTTTATAAAAAATAAAAAACATGTTTCGAATCAATGTATTCAAAACATGTTTTTTATCGTTCTGAATTATTTCCAAAGAAATAATTCAGAAAATACAGAAAAATATCGTAATCATTTGTAGAAGTCTGTTATAATAAACGGAAAATGAAAACGTTTTAAAGGGGGACATAACCAATATGATGATGAATGTACCGCTAACAATTAGTTCTATGATGGAAAGAGCAGAGAAACTGTTTTCGAAGAAAGAAATTGTTTCACGGACGCATGATACAGTTACAACGTTAACGTATAAGCAATTAGGGGAAAGGACGAGAAGACTTTCCAGTGCGTTGAAAAGGCTTGGAATTAAAGTAGGTGAACGTGTAGGAACATTAGCGTGGAACCATCATCGGCATGTGGAAGCGTATTTTGCTATTCCAGGTATTGCTTCTGTTTTGCACACAATTAACATTCGTTTATCTCCTCAACATATTTCATACATTATTCAGCACGCAGAAGACCGAATTCTACTTATAGATGAAGATCTCGTACCGCTTGTTGAAAATATTCAATCACAATTATCAACTGTACAAGCTTACATTATTATGACTGATAAAGATGAACTCCCAAATACTACGCTGAAGCCTGTATATCATTATGAAAAGCTATTAGAAGAAGGCGATCCAAATTTCCAATTTGTAAAAGATATTGATGAAAATACACCAACTGGTATGTGTTATACGTCAGCGACTACAGGAAATCCGAAAGGTGTTGTATATACGCATCGTAGTACTGTATTACACTGTATGGCACTCGGTTTAGCTGATACAGCTGCTTTATCGGAAAGTGATGCAGCAATGGCAATCGTCCCGATGTTTCATGTGAACGCTTGGGGACTTCCTTTTGCGGCTACTTGGTTTGGATCAAAACAAGTTCTTCCTGGACCGATGTTTACTCCGAAAATTTTATTAGAAATGATTCAATCAGAAAAAGTGACGTTAGCTGCGGGTGTGCCGACAATTTGGCTCGGCGTATTACAAGAGTTAGAAAATAATAGTTACGATTTATCTAGTATGACGAGAATACTATGCGGAGGTGCAGCGGCGCCGAAAAGTGTTATTAAAGCATTTGAACAGAAACATAATGTTCCGTTCATACATGCATATGGTATGACTGAAACGAGTCCACTCGTAACACTTGCACGTTTAAAAAGTTATGAAACGGAATTATCGTATGAAGAGCAACTAGAAATTCGCTCCAAACAAGGATATCTTGTACCTGGTGTCGAGATGAAAGTAGTCGGTACAAATGGTGAAGTGAAGTGGGATGGTACTGAGATGGGAGAATTATGTTTACGAGCACCTTGGATCGCTGAAAGCTATTATAACGATGATCGTACTGTTGAAGTTTTTCGCGATGGATGGTTATATACTGGTGATGTTGTCACAGTGGATGAGGAAGGTTGCGTGAAAATTGTTGACCGTACGAAGGATGTTATTAAAAGCGGGGGAGAATGGATTTCTTCGGTCGATCTTGAAAATGCTTTAATGGCACATGATGCTATATTTGAAGCGGCTGTCGTTGCAGTTCCTCACCCTCAGTGGCAAGAGCGACCAATTGCCTGCGTTGTTCAAAAGAAAAATAGTACGGTTACAAAAGAAGAAATATATGAGTTTTTAAAACCACAGTTTGCGAAGTGGTGGTTGCCAGACGATATTGTCTTTATGGAAGAAATACCGAAAACATCTGTTGGGAAGTTTTTAAAACAGGCGCTTCGGAAAGAACTGGAGCATTTGCATAGAGAGAAATAAGTGAACTCCTATTTGTAAACTCTAATACGTTAACGGTTGACAAAAGAGGAGTGGAAAGATAATATAATTTTTATGATATGTTATCTAAAAACAATTTTAAGTTTACAAATAGGAGAAGCAAATATGAATACAAAAAATTTAGTTTTCGTCGCTTTATTTAGTTCTATTATGGGAGTGTTAGGGTTAATACCTCCGATTGCTCTTTCTATTACACCAGTTCCGATTACATTGCAATCACTCGGTGTTATGCTTGCGGGTGGGTTGTTAGGGTCACGCCTTGGTGCATTAAGTCAGCTTATTTTCTTACTTATTGTAGGAGTTGGAGCACCATTACTTGCTGGTGGCCGCGGTGGCCTTGGTGTATTTGTTGGGCCAAGTGCAGGATATTTACTTGGTTACATCATTGGAGCGTTTGTTATTGGTTATTTAATTGAGCGTTTACGTGAAGTTTCTATTATAAAAGTATTATGTATTAATATAATTGGTGGTATTTTCGTAGTTTATGTATTTGGTATTATTGTACAAGCGTTTTTAATGGATGTTTCTGTATGGGAGACAATGAAAGTGAGTGCTGTGTTTTTACCAGGGGATTGTATAAAAGCAATTATTGCGGCAGTTCTCGTAACAAAATTACATCGTTCATTGAAACATATTATTACACCCGCTTTAAAGAATGGAAAATATACAAATGCGGGATGATAAAGGGAAGAAACACGTACATTGCGTGTTTCTTTTTATTATTTTTGTAAAGAAAGGACGTCTCATATGGGTGTTACAAAAAAATACAAAAAGCAAGCCTCTTTACAACCAAATAAAATAGCGATAAAGGAAAATGATAGAGTTTTAACATATAAAGAGTGGTTCGAATCAGTTTGTAAAGTAGCCAACTGGTTGCATGCAACAGAATCAAAAAATAAAACAATAGCAATCCTATTAGAAAATCATATAGAGTTTTTACAACTATTTGCTGGTGCTGCTATGGCCGGGTGGGTTTGTGTTCCGTTAGATATAAAGTGGAAACAAGATGAGCTCAGAGAAAGAATTGAAATCAGTAATCCGGATATGATTGTGACAGAAAGATATAAGGTAAATGATTTACCGCATGAAGAAGGAAGAGTAATTGAAATTGATGAGTGGAAAAGAATGATGGAGAAATATCTTCCTACACATTCCACTGTAGAAAGTTTACGAAATGCTCCCTTTTATATGGGATTTACATCAGGATCAACTGGAAAAGCAAAAGCATTTTTACGCGCACAGCAATCGTGGGTTCATAGTTTTGATTGTAATGTACATGATTTTCATATGAAAATGGAGAATTCAATTTTAATAGCTGGGACGCTCGTTCATTCTCTTTTCTTATACGGGGCAATAAGTGCATTATATGTAGGACAAACGGTGCACATTATGAGAAAGTTCATTCCGAATCAAGTATTAGATAAGTTAGAAACTGAAAATATATCGGTTATGTATACAGTTCCGACAATGCTTGAATCTTTATATAAAGAAAATAGATTAATAGAAAATAAAATGAAAATTATTTCATCAGGAGCGAAATGGGAAGCTGAAGCGAAAGAAAAAATAAAGAATATATTTCCTTATGCGAAAAGATATGAATTTTATGGTGCATCAGAGTTAAGTTTTGTAACAGCACTAGTCGATGCAGAAAGCGAAAGAAGGCTAAATTCAGTAGGAAAACCTTGTCATAATGTGCAAGTTCGAATATGTAATGAAGCAGGCGAAGAAGTACAAAAAGGCGAGATAGGAACTGTTTATGTGAAAAGTGATCAGTTTTTTATGGGATACATAATAGATGGGGTTTTAACACAGGAGTTGAATGCAGAAGGCTGGATGACAGTGCGAGATGTAGGCTATGAAGATGAAGAAGGCTTTATATATATTGTTGGTAGAGAGAAGAATATGATTTTATTTGGAGGAATCAATATTTATCCAGAAGAAATAGAAAGTGTATTACATGAACACCCAGCTGTTGATGAAATAGTTGTAATTGGTGTGAAAGATAGTTACTGGGGTGAAAAGCCCGTCGCGATCGTAAAAGGAAGTGCTACGAAACAACAATTAAAGAGTTTTTGCTTACAACGATTATCCTCGTTTAAAATACCGAAAGAATGGCATTTTGTAGATAGAATACCTTATACAAATAGTGGGAAAATCGCTCGTATGGAAGCAAAAAGTATGATTGAAAACAGGGAGAAAATATATGAATAGAGCAGTTATTGTAGAGGCGAAAAGAACACCTATCGGTAAGAAGAATGGGATGTTAAAAGAGTATGAAGTTCAGCAATTAGCAACACCGCTTCTTACGTTTTTAAGTAGAGGAATTGAGAGAGAGATAGACGATGTTATATTAGGTAATGTTGTTGGGCCAGGAGGGAATGTTGCGAGACTATCTGCTTTAGCGGCAGGACTTGGCTATCATATTCCTGGTGTAACGATTGATCGGCAATGTGGTGCTGGTTTAGAAGCAATTCGAACTGCGTGTCATCTCATTCAAGGAGGGGCAGGTAAGTGCTATATCGCCGGAGGAGTAGAGAGTACAAGTACGTCACCTTTTCAAAAAAGAGCACGATTTTCACCTGAAACAATTGGTGATCCTGACATGGGAGTAGCGGCTGAATATGTTGCGGAGCGTTATAACATAACGAGAGAAATGCAAGACGAGTACGCTTGTCTTAGTTATAAGCGGACACTGCAAGCGTTAGAAAAAGGCTATATACATGATGAAATATTTTCTTTTAATGGATTATTAGATGAATCTATAAAGCTAGAAATGAATTATGAACGAATCATTAAAAGAACAAAACCCGCATTTTTACAAAATGGAACAGTGACGGCAGGTAATTCATGTGGTGTAAATGATGGGGCATGTGCTGTTCTTGTAATGGAAGAGGGACAAGCCCTAAAGTTAGGTTATAAACCTGTCCTTCGTTTCGTTCGTAGTGCTGTAGTGGGAGTGAATCCAAATCTTCCAGGAACTGGTCCGATATTTGCGGTGAACAAATTATTAAATGAAATGAATGTAAAAATAGAGGACATCGATTATTTTGAAATAAATGAAGCATTCGCCTCAAAAGTTGTTGCTTGCGCAAAAGAGTTACAAATTCCGTATGAAAAATTAAATGTAAATGGTGGGGCAATTGCGCTCGGTCATCCGTACGGTGCATCTGGGGCTATGCTTGTAACACGTTTGTTTTATCAGGCACAAAGAGAGTCTATGAAATATGGAATTGCTACATTAGGAATTGGAGGCGGGATAGGGATTGCGCTATTATTTGAGAAAGTAGAAAATTAGAATGTTTGAAGTGTAGGGCAGGCGTATTCATTTATATCTATCTTATTTTAATTCTCATTGAAAGCCTCTTATCAAATATAGAGAATAATAGGAGGTTTGGATGTTTTATTGTCTACAATTGATATGAAACTGTGATGCAAAATTCACCTTGATGTAGACCAGATCCAGTTGTTATTTGGATACTAGTAAAATTTTTTATTGTAAAATTACTAGTACTTCCAGGTTGAATTATGATTGAGTTTAAGACATTTGTATCTTGAAAGAAAGTAACAACTATTTCTTGAACACCTGTCTCGTATTTGATATATCCAGTTGAAGAAATATAATTTAACAAATTGTTAGTATATATAGTCTGTATTCCCATCTCTCCACCTGTGATAGACCAAGGAATGCAAATTTTATCTTTTATTATTGCTGATGGAGTGCAACAAATAACTTTATTCATGGTATATCCCAGCCTTTCATATAAAGGTATATTTAAATATATGTTGTTGTTTATGAGTATGCTTGTATGTTTTTGCTATATAGGATTATGTCCTTAATTTTAGAAGCTGTATTTGCTAATAAGGAGCATACAAATGGAGAATAAATACTTCTCTTCGTCATTGGAGGAGAAAAAGTTTGGAGAAGATAAAGGACTTAAGGTATTAGAGAAGATATGTGATGAGAAAATGAAGAAAGGGAAGGATAGTGCACCGGATAAATCGATTTGTATGATTAGTTATATTGTATATTCACTCCTAAAACATATATATAATGTCCTAGGAGTAAATTTAAAATTTGTTTTAGAATTTGATTTTTAATGAATTCACTCTAGTTTTCTACTTTTTGAGGAACATAAGCATTGCTACCAGGTTTTGTTTTTATTTCATTCCAAGCAGCAATCGCATCAGCTTTTGCTTTTCCTTTATTATTTGGATCTTCGAAAAAGTCCCGAGTAAAGCGATTGTATTCAAATTGCGCGCTGATCGTTGTTTTATAAGTAGGATCTTTTTTTCGTTCGTTTTCTTCATACCAAAATGTTATCGCGTCTTCATATGTTTTTCCAACATTCTCTTTAAAAAACTTTTGAAGAGCTACTGTAAAGCGGAAGTTTGTTCCGATTTTTTCTTTGAAAAAAGCACGAACACCTTCGCTACAGCGGTGATTTTTAGTAATAATCGTTTGAAGAGAAAGGTCTTTATAAGAGAGGGGAGCTTTGCTCACTTTTTGCACAGAGCTGTTTTTTAAGACTTTCCCCGTAGTTAAATAATGTGAGATACGCTCGGTTATTTCGGTCTTAGAGCCACTAGCTGGCAAACCATGCTCGCGACAAAATGTTTGCAGTTCTGCTTTTAACCAATAATAGTTTTGAAAATCTTCAAGTGATATAGATTTTATTAAAGGTGGACGCATGAATATAACAACTTCTTTCTTCCATAATTTTCTTTAATTATAAAACGTATGTTCTCTTTGTGGAAGGATTAATTTGTAAATATAACAGGAAGAGGAGATTACATATGGAAAATGTAATGCAAGTTCGTGTTACGGGAATTTTAATTGAAGATGAAAAAGTATTGCTAGTAAAGCAAAAAGTGGCTAATCGCGATTGGTCTTTACCTGGAGGAAGGGTAGAGAATGGTGAAACGTTAGAAGAAGCGATGATTCGAGAAATGAGAGAAGAAACGGGATTAGAAGTTAAAATTAAGAAGCTACTCTATGTTTGTGATAAACCAGATGCTAGTCCATCTTTGTTACATATTACGTTTCTGCTTGAAAGGATTGAAGGTGAAATTACACTACCTTCTAACGAGTTCGATCATAATCCGATTCATGATGTGCAAATGGTACCGATTAACGAATTAAGTTATTATGGTTTTTCGGAAACTTTTATCAATCTTATAAGTGGCGGTTTTGCAAATGCAGGAAGTTATCAAGGGTTGAAACAACATATAGGCCTGTAAATATAGTTGAAGGATAGCCGTTAGCTATCCTTCATAAACATGTTTTACACTGCTGACTGTAAAGAAGAGACAAGCTGATTTAAAAACTCGTCCCCGTTCATCACCGATTTTCCGCCGCCGCGTGCACTCTTTTTATTTCCGCCACCTTTTCCTTCAATTGCAGGAAGAGCATCTTTTAAAAGAGCATTCATATCGAGCGTTACTGTTTTTCCGCAAGCGAGAATACATTGTAGTTTGTCATCATTTTCGATGACGAAATACGTAATTGCATGCTCTTGTTGTTCTGTAATGATAGCTGATAGTTTTGCAATTTCTTGCATAGAACGATCTGTAAATGCTTTAGAAATAAGTAACCCAGCATGTATTTCGGTGGGCTGTTGCAGTAATTCATTTGCCTCTGCAAATAATAATTTTTCATTCATTGTTTGTATTGTTTTTTCGTTTTCCTTTTGAGAGGTAAGAAGCTGTGCTACTTTTGCTGGGATATCAGTTTCGCTACTGTTTAATTGTTTGGAAACATCTTTCATAATTTGTTGCTGTTGCCCCATTAATTTAAGTGTACGCCAACCAGCGATAAAGGTTAAGCGTATACCACCTTTATTGCGCTCCCATCCTAGTACTTGAATAGAACCAACTTCACCAGTGCATTTCGGATGGGTTCCACCACAGCCATTGTAGTCGTAATTTTCGATAATAACAACACGTATATTCTCTGTCATAGTTGGTTCTTTACGAAGAGGTAATGTTTTTGCTTCTTCTAAGTTCATCCACTCTATACGGATTGGGTGGTTTTCAAAAACGATTTTATTGGCAATTTGTACTGCCTTTTCAACCGTTTCTGCATGCAGATTTTCTGTTTCTAAATCAATTGTTATCGTTTCTTTTCCAAGATGGAATCCAATCGTAGGTATGTTGAAATAGTCCCAAAAAACAGCAGATAAAATGTGCTGAGCTGCATGTTGCTGCATATGATCAAACCGGCGCTCCCAATTGATTTTACCTTCTACGTCTTCTGTGTGTAATTGTTCTGCAATGAAGTGGCGGATTTCTTCGTCGACTTCTTCAACATCAAGTACAGCAATACCATTTAAAGTTCCAGTGTCATGTGGTTGTCCGCCACCAGTCGGATAAAATGCGGTTTCGTTTAAAACAACGTATAAGTTACCGTCTTTATCATAATCTTGCTTTATAATTTTAGTAGTAAATTCTTGCTTATAAGCGTCAGTGTAATATAATTTGTGCTCCAATTTTCTTTCTCCTCTCGCATTAACTAGTTTCATTGTAAAGCAATTGAAATTAGTTTCCTAATATTTCAGAAGAAAGAAACTATTTTTAGAATTTTCTTGCTATAATAAGAAGAAAATGCGGGGGTGGAATAAATATGTTATATGAAAATGGCGTAGATAAACTGCTTAGTTTAAGCAAAAATATTTCTGAATTGTATCGAGAATTAAATGAAATGACCCGGATTTTAACGGATTGTAATCGAGAAAGTGTGAAGTTTGATCGGTTATATGTAAAAGAGTTACTTTGGAAGAAAGAAGATGTAATAGAGAAATATGACCAGCTACTTGTACAACTTTGTATTAACGAATGCTTTGATCTAAAAAGTGTCATTACAGGCGAATATAAGTATACATATGAAGAAGTGGAGAACATCGTTTTACAATTTAATGAGAAGTATAATGTTGCAATATTAATTAAAGATGTTTGTAAAGAATTACAGTTTACATATGGCATAGATATGGATATAACGAGAACAGCGCGGGTATCAACAGCGCAAGTATAAAAAGGGAAAAGAAAGCAGATCCTTTGCTTTCTTTTTTTATGTAAGAACAGGGAGAGTAGGTTTTTAAGATGAAGGGGAAGTTGCAAAATATTCATCCGTTAGGAATGACAATTATAATAGGGACTTTATTTGCGAGGTTCGCCACGTCAATGAGTATTCCTTTTTTAGCAATTTATTTAACGACTGTGAAAGGTGTATCAGCTGGAATGACAGGTGCTATTATCGGAACGAGTGCACTTGTTGGAGTGTTTGCTAGTTTTATCGGAGGGAATTTATCAGATCGATTCGGTCGAAATATGATTATAATATGGTCCATGATCGTTTGGGTCTTTGTATTCATTGGTTTTTCACTTGCAGATCATGTTTTAAGTTTCTTTTTATTAAATGCTTTGAATGGATTATGTAGGTCATTTTTTGAGCCAACATCAAGAGCGTTATTATCAGATTTAACGAAACCTGAGTATCGTTTACTCGTATATAATTTGCGTTACGGTGCAATCAATGTTGGAGTAGCGATTGGCCCACTTGTCGGGTTACAGATTGGAAGCGCAAAATCAACAATTCCGTTTTTAGTAGCAGCTGGAGTATACATTTTATATACAGCTATATTAGCGTTCCAATTTAAGAAGTATCCGATTGAAAAAGAGAAAGTAAATATAGAAAAGCCTGTCACAATGTTAAAGGCAATTCGTATTTTGAGAAAGGATGTCGTATTTTTAGTTGCACTAGTTGGTATTATTTTGAGTAATTGTGGTTTTTCTCATTTAACGACAACAGTATCTCAATATTTTGCAAATGCACATATATTTCAGGATGGAGTGAAATTATTTTCATATATGCTAGCTTTAAATGCGATTGTTGTAGTCGTAATTCAATACCCTGTTATTCAAATTTGTAAAAAGTATACACCGTTAGTATCCATTATGGTGGGAACTTTATTTGTGAGCGGAGGATTATTTGGATTTGGAGTAGTAGAATCTCTACTAGGTGCTGCCGTTTGTACAATTATTTTTACAATTGGAGAAGTCTTAATGTTTTCAATGACGGATGTATTTATTGATGATATTGCTGTTGCGCATCTAAAAGGAACATACTTCGGTGCGATGGGTTTTTCGGGAATTGGAGCAGTAATAGGTCCGTGGTTTGGAGGAGTACTTCTCGATTACTACGGGTACCAAAATGGGTTTGCAGTATTTTCAGCACTAGCTATATTTTCAACTGTGGCATTTCCTGTGCTTTTAGTTACAAAAGGTTTATCGAAAAAAAGATATGATAGAAATTCTAATATAGAGATGCATGCGAAATAACATAAGCCCCAGTAACCAACTGGGGCTTATGTTTGTATTATATTAATTCTTAATTTGAAAAAAGAACTTTCTTTTCATGTTTATCAGCAACTTCATTTTTGGAAATATGAATGGCCAAAAAACCATTCTCTAAGCAGGCTAGCATCTTCTTATAAATAACATTAGCGGGTAAAGGAATAGTTCGCTGCAAAGAAATGTTTTTATGAAGTATGCAAATGTTTAGGCCTGTCTCCATCTTTTTAATGACTACATTTTGTTCATTGGCATTTGGTACATCAGTTTCCAAAATGTATTCTTGTTCAGTTTCGCAAAGGTCAATATGAATTTGATTTGGGAAACTAAAGTTACTACAAGAGTCAGAACAAAACTGATCCATCCATTCTTCGAAACCATCAACATGAAAAAGACAATCCTTCTTTTTCTTGCCCATGTAAGACACCCTCCGTAAAATCTCAATTCATACTATGTTATGCATGAATGAAGTAGGGGTGAAGAATAAATGGAAAAATATAAACATTGTATGTGGTAAAGGCAGCTATTGTGAACCTTTTGTTTTACATATCATGATGTGCATGATGTTTTTGGCGTGAATGGTTACGATTTTTTACTTTATGAGATCCGCTTAATGGTTCAGGTTGTCCCTTTTTTTCTTTTGCTTCACGATTGTTTTTGCTCATTGTATGTGACACCTCCTCTTTCTCTTTAGAATGAGAGAAGTTTGCAAATTTATACGAGAATGTTTTTAGAAAAAAAGGTAAAGATAATTGGGACTAACTATTATGGAAAGGGGATTATATAATGCCATATCATAAAGATAAACAGCAAGCTTTTCAAGCAGCGCAGCAAGGAGTTACACAAGCAGAACATGCATATAACAACATTGTGAAAAATGATCCAAACTACGGTCATGATTTAAAAGAGTTACGCCAAGAGGTTCAGGAGGCGTATGAACAGATTCAAAATGCGTTAGAAGTAGCTTCGGAAACACAACGCCCACAACTTGAGCAATACGAAAATAATCTCCAAAATATTATGCAACATGTAGATCAATTAGAAAAGTAAATGAGGTTGTTGTGTATTTGACAACCTCTTACTTTAATGAACATTATGCGAAAACAGAAAATTTTTCTATTCGTTTTTTCTTTATTATGCGCAGTACATATATTTCAAGTTGAAAAAGTGGAAGCGAAAATGTTGCTCAGAAAAGAGCTAGAACCAACTGGCTATGTAACGTGGGAAGTACCTAATAATGAAAAGATTATTGCCATTACATTTGATGATGGCCCAGATCCAACTTATACACCGCAAGTTTTACATTTATTACGTCAATATAAAGCAGAAGCAACATTTTTTATGATTGGATTTCGAGTGCAGCGCAATCCATATTTAGTGAAACAGGTGTTAAAAGAGGGACATGAAATTGGAAATCATACGATGAATCATTTGTATGCGAGTAATTCATCAGATGAAAAATTAGAAAATGATATTTTAGATGGAAAGAAATTTTTCGAAAAATGGGTGAAAGAACCTTTGCTATTCCGTCCTCCTGGCGGATATATTAACGATGCTGTATTTAAAACAGCGAAAGAAGCTGGTTATCAAACCGTTCTATGGTCGTGGCATCAAGACCCGCGTGATTGGGCAAATCCAGGGGTTGAATCTATCGTAAATCATGTAGTAAAAAATGCTAAAAGTGGCGATATCGTATTGTTACATGATGGAGGAAATGATCGTAGTCAAACAGTAGCAGCGCTAGCAAAAATTTTACCTGAGCTAAAAAAACAAGGATATCGATTTGTAACGGTTTCGGAATTACTACGTTATAAACATTAGAAAAAATCCCAAAAGGAAAATGAACCTTTTGGGATTTTTCGTTACTGATTCTTTTTACGTTTCTTATTATTTTGTCGCTCTGCCGGAGTTAAAGGCTCATTTGCAAACTCTTCGTTATAACCAGCACCTTGTCCTTGTGCGGATGCTGCATTCATTCCTGAAATAGTATGATTTGCTTTTCTTTTACCCATTTTATTTCACCTCTATAACATTTTTTTGTATGTTGAATGATGAGCAGTTCATAGTGTGTATGAACTATAAGTAAAGCGCTAATAGAGCACTTTACTTTATGGTAATAGTATTCATAAGGAGCATAAACACTATTCAAATTTAGAAACATAAAGAAAACTTATGATAATCTATAAGTTTCTTATTATTTACTTATTTAGAAAGTTGTAATAAGATATTATCGTAAGGTATTGAAAAGTTTGTCTACATTTTATATTCAGACAACTTAGTCACGTTTAACAGGGGGGAAACATAATGGTCAAACATAATCCATTTCAATCACGTGCAACTTTTGAAGTAGATGGAAAAACGTATCATTATTATGATTTGAAAGCGCTTGAAAATGCAGGGGTTGGCAACGTATCTCAATTACCATATTCCGTGAAAGTTTTACTTGAATCGGTACTTCGTCAAGTAGACGGACGTGTAATTACAGAAGAGCATGTTACAAATTTAGCGAAATGGGGAACGAAAGATGTGCAAGATATCGATGTTCCATTTAAACCATCTCGTGTAATTTTACAAGATTTCACTGGTGTACCAGCTGTTGTTGATTTGGCTTCGCTTCGTAAAGCAATGGCAGACATGGGTGGAGATCCTGATAAAATCAATCCAGAAATTACTGTAGATCTTGTAATTGATCACTCTGTACAGGTTGATAGAGCGGGTACGGCAGACGCGCTTGCATTCAACATGGACTTAGAGTTTAAACGTAATGAAGAACGTTATAAATTTTTAAGCTGGGCACAAAAATCATTTGATAACTATCGTGCAGTTCCACCAGCTACAGGTATTGTACACCAAGTAAACCTTGAATATTTAGCACCAGTTGTTCATGCTGTGAAAAATGCTGAAGGTGACTTAGTTGCATACCCAGATTCATTAGTTGGAACAGACTCACATACAACAATGATTAATGGTATCGGTGTTCTTGGATGGGGCGTTGGTGGTATTGAAGCAGAAGCAGGAATGCTTGGACAGCCTTCATACTTCCCAGTACCTGAAGTAATCGGTGTGAAATTAACCGGTACACTTCCAAGTGGTACTACAGCAACTGACGTTGCATTAAAAGTAACGCAAGTATTACGTCAAAAAGGTGTAGTTGGTAAATTCGTTGAGTTCTTCGGTAACGGACTAAAGAGTATGCCTTTAGCTGACCGTGCAACAATTTCAAACATGGCACCAGAATACGGTGCAACTTGTGGATTCTTCCCAATCGACGATATTTCATTAGAATACTTACGTTTAACAGGTAGAGATGAAGAGCAAATTCGCGTTGTTGAAGAATACTGTAAAGCGAACGGTTTATTCTATACAGCAGACAGCAAAGATCCAATTTACACTGATCTTGTTGAAATTGATTTAAATACAATTGAATCTAACCTTTCTGGACCGAAACGCCCACAAGATTTAATTCCACTTTCAGATATGAAAGATGCGTTCCACAAAGCTGTTGTAGCACCAGTTGGAACACAAGGACTTGGATTTAATGAGCAAGAGTTCGATAAAGAAGTGAAGGTTACATTAGAAGATAAAGAAGTAACGATGAAAACAGGTGCAATTGCAATTGCTGCAATTACAAGTTGTACAAATACATCAAACCCATACGTATTAATTGGGGCAGGTTTAGTTGCGAAGAAAGCAATTGAAAAAGGACTTAAAGTACCTGAGTACGTAAAAACATCATTAGCACCAGGATCTAAAGTTGTTACTGAGTACTTAGATAAATCAGGTTTAACAACATATTTAGATCAATTAGGTTTCCAAACAGTTGGTTACGGCTGTACGACTTGTATCGGTAACTCTGGCCCATTAGCGCCAGAATTAGAAGAAGCAATCGCAGCAAACGATTTACTAGTAACATCTGTTTTATCTGGTAACCGTAACTTTGAAGGTCGTATTCACCCGCTTGTAAAAGCGAACTACTTAGCATCACCACCACTTGTTGTGGCATATGCACTTGCAGGTACTGTTGATATTGACCTGAAAAATGATGAAATTGGTAAAGATGCAAATGGCAATGCTGTTTACTTCAACGATATTTGGCCATCAGCTAAAGAAATTGAAGATGTAGTTCAAAGCGTTGTTACATCTGAACTGTTCAAGAAAGAATATGCACAAGTATTTAATAGCAATGAGCGTTGGAATGAAATCCAAACTTCAAATGAAGCTTTATATACTTGGGATAATGATTCAACATACATTCAAAACCCACCATTCTTTGAAGGATTATCTAAAGAGCCAGGTGAAGTTGAAACGTTATCAGGCTTACGCGTAGTTGGTAAATTTGGTGACTCTGTAACGACAGACCACATTTCACCAGCAGGTTCAATCGGTAAGCACACACCAGCTGGACGCTACTTATTAGAAAACGGCGTACAACCAGTTGACTTCAACTCTTACGGTTCTCGTCGTGGTAACCATGAAGTTATGATGCGTGGTACATTCGCGAACATCCGTATTAAAAACCAAATCGCACCAGGAACAGAAGGCGGATATACAACATATTGGCCAACTGGTGAAGTAACATCTATCTATGATGCTGCTATGAAATATAAAGAAGATGGCACAGGCCTTTTAGTTGTTGCTGGTAAAGATTACGGTATGGGAAGTTCTCGTGACTGGGCTGCAAAAGGTACAAATTTATTAGGTATTAAAGCAGTAATCGCAGAAAGCTTCGAGCGTATTCACCGCAGTAACTTAGTGTTAATGGGTGTGTTACCACTTCAATTTAAAGATGGCGAAAGCGCTGAAACGTTAGGTCTTGTTGGTAACGAGTCATTTGAAATTCAAATTGACAAAACAGTTAGACCACGCGATCTTGTAAAAGTAGTTGCAACTGATCTAGATGGCAACGAAAAACAATTTGAAGTAGTAGCTCGTTTCGATAGTGAAGTTGAAATTGACTACTACCGTCACGGTGGTATTCTGCAAATGGTTCTTCGTGAGAAAATTGAAGAGTCTAAAGTGTCGAACTAAATAATTGAAATGAATGATAAGGAAGCTAACAATTGTTAGCTTCCTTATTTTATGGAAAGGGATGAAACCATTTGGTTTCATCCCTTTCTTTTTACTATAAACAATGGAGGAAACGTCATGAAAGAATATAAAAGAATTTTGTTACCGTTACAGAAAGAAAAAATATTAGTAATAGCAGCTGTATGCAGTGGGCTTTTTGCAGCTATTTTAAATCTCTCCCGTCCACTATTCATGGGACTAATTGTAGATAACCTGATTCAACGAGAGCTGAAAGGAGCGTATCTTTACATTACTTTGTTTACAGCTAGCCGTTTGTTGATGTGGGTGAACAATCTTTCATTTGATTATGTAAGCTCAAAAGCGAGTCAGCGAATATTACGAGAGAAGCGTATAGATGTATTGCGCCAATTTTTCCTATTACCGTTTGAAGAGAGTGAGAAAATCAAACAAGGAGAGTTAGAAACTTTGGTCGTGTCTGATATTCCGAACTGGGTCAGATTATATGGCTCTATATTAATAGAATATATACACGCTATTGCCCAATTTATTGGAGCTTTCATAGCACTACAACATATAGATATACAGTTTATATTGTGGGTAACTCCGTTTTTATTTTTAAGTACAATTGTTCCAATACTGATGGGAGAAAAGGTAAGAGATATTGCAAGCGTTTCTCAAAAAAATCACTCAAGTGTTGTAGAGATGGTGTCACAGTTTGTAAAGGGGATACAAGATTTGCGGAGTTTACAAAAAGAAAAATGGGCAATTCGCTTATTTAAAAGAGTAACGGCACAATCGTATAAATGAGAAGTAAAGAAGACGATGATGCAACATTGCATTGGAGTAGTTGGAACGGTGATTGAAACAGGAGCATATATTGTTGTTCTCATTATAGGTGCACAAAAAATAATGAGGGGAGAAATAGAAGTTGGTTCACTCATTGCAGTGTTAGCGACAATTGAGATGCTCTTTTTCCCTGTCCGTTATGTGGGCGATTTATTAATAATGACACAAGTTGCAGTCGCTTCGGCAAATAGAGCTTTTTGCTTTTTAAATAAACGAGCAGTAGATAGCAATGTAGAAAGAGCGATGGGAATCAGGATAACAAATGTTTCATTTCAGGAGAATGACGAAGAGAAATGCAGAATTCATAATATTGATTTGCAAATTCGTCCTGGTGAACTCGTTATGATTGTGGGAGAAAGCGGTGCAGGAAAAACAACGCTTTTAAAGTTAATAACGGGCTTGTATAAACCATCTAACGGTAGATTGCTTATTATGGTAATGAAGCTCGTATGACTACAGTGTGGCAAGAACCACGTTTTTTCCGAACGACGGTAACAGAGAATATGTATTTCGGGGAAGAGGGTTTAGAAAATCAGTTAGAAAAAAATAGTGAACTTATAAATGTAACGCCGATTATTAGAGGGTTACCTGAAGGGAGTCAAACTGTGCTACATAAAAGCGGTGAAGAGTTTTCGGGAGGCGGAAGAAAACGTCTTGCATTATTGCGCGCGATTGTATCAAATCCAACTCTTATTATTTTAGATGAACCGACGGCTGGGTTAGATCCGGGCAATCAAGAACTGGTTTGGAATATGATTGAAGGGATAGGAAGAGATGTAACGAGAATTGTGGCAACACATGATGTAGAGAGGGTGGTACTAGCAGATCGTATTGTCATAATGAAAGAAGGAAATATTGTTGCATGTGAGGGTCCAGAAAAATTAATACATAGTCATTCATTTTTTAAGAGATGTGAATAAAGATAAGAGCAATGCTCTAATCTTTATTCAGTGTCATTTAGTTGATTCTCGATAGATTCGGAGTGATTTAGATCAACGTTAAAAGTAGCAGTCATAAGGAAAGTGGCAATTCCAAGAATTAAGAAAAGGACGAATGAGACTAGAGAGACGTAGAGACAAATACGTCCTATTTTCTTTTTTTCAAGATCTTTACTAAAGAGTGAAATGATCCATGTAATAATACCGACTGGGTATAAAAGAAAACTAAGAATATATAATGTTGTTTTTTCGAATGAATTCATAAACAATCCCCTTTTGTTGTAGGTTTATAACTATGAGAGGAAAAAGGTGAATGGGTCCATAATTAGATAAGCAACACTT
Source organism: Bacillus sp. FSL W8-0770 (assembly GCF_038008705.1). NCBI lineage: Bacteria > Bacillati > Bacillota > Bacilli > Caryophanales > Bacillaceae > Bacillus > Bacillus sp. FSL W8-0770. Next base: position 3,446,030 of record NZ_JBBOZR010000001.1, on the reverse strand, counting down.
CATCTGCTTTTCTAATTATATGATAAAATTGCACTTTTAATAAGAATATTCTAATTATTTCGATTGTGAATATTTCCAAGCTTGTCCGTATAAGCTAAAATAAGGTATATAGTATTTTGATGAATGTGTTAAAAGAAGATAATACGTTAGGGTGATATAAAATGTGGCGGAAGCTTACGATTATTGTAGTGTTACTTTGTTTAGCGGGATATGCAGCTTATGAACAGTTTGGTCATAAAGAGCAGGCGGTAAAAGTGAAGCAAGAAAAAAGTGAAGCTGCTATGAAAGAGATGATTGCAAGTAATGGTATTGAAATAGGGAAGAGTGCACCAGACTTTACATTAACGAATTTAGATGGAACGAATGTAAAGTTATCAGATTTAAAAGGAAAGAAAGTGATTGTAAACTTTTGGGCAACGTGGTGTGGACCATGTCAGCAAGAAATGCCGGATATGGAAGCTTTCTATAAAGAACATAAAGAGAACGTAGAAATTTTAGCAATAAATTATACGCCTTCAGAAAAAGGTGGGGGAGTAGAAAAGGTAAGCAATTTTGCTAAAGAAAAAGGAATTACTTTTCCTATTTTATTGGACAAGAACATTGATGTGACAACAGCTTATAAAGTAATTACGATTCCAACTTCGTATTTTATAGATACAAAAGGTGTCATTCAAGATAAGTTTATTGGGCCGATGACGCAAAAAGAGATGGAGAAAAGAGTTGCTAAATTAAAATAATGGTGAAAAGGTAGAGGTGGAGAGTTCCCATTTCTGCCTTTTCTTTTTCAAGTAGTAATAACTTCATGATATGATGTAAGAAATATAAACGTTTAGAGATAAAGGAGTGTATGGAGTGGGGAATGTATCCTTACCGTTAGATTATGTTGTAATTGATTTTGAAACAACAGGATTTAACCCTTATAATGATAAAATTATTCAAGTTGCAGCAGTGAAATATCGTAATCATGAATTAGTAGATCAATTTGTTTCATACGTGAATCCAGAGCGGCCAATTCCGGACCGAATAACGAGTTTAACAGGTATTACTAATTATCGCGTTTCAGATGCACCGACGATTGAAGAAGTGTTACCTTTATTTTTAGCATTTTTACATACAAATGTTATTGTGGCCCATAATGCTTCTTTTGATATGCGCTTTTTGAAAAGTAATGTAAATATGCTTGGGTTGCCTGAACCTAAAAATAAAGTAATTGATACTGTATTTTTAGCAAAGAAATACATGAAGCATGCGCCTAATCATAAACTTGAAACGTTAAAACGAATGCTGGGAATTCGTTTAAGCTCTCATAATGCATTTGACGATTGCATTACGTGTGCTGCTGTTTATCAAAAGTGTGCAGCTATTGAAGAAGAAGGGAAACGAAAAGTAAATAAGGCTATGCTTGATGAAACTGCGGTATATGAAGCGGTCAAAGAAATACTTGCATGTAATAAACGTAATGTAGAATGGCTACGTTGTATGAACGTAGGAAGTTATTTAGATATAAAAGCTTTTTATCCAGTTATGAGATTAAAGGTAAAAGGGCGAAAGAAATATGTATTAACAGAGATATTAGAAGAAGATGTGAAAGAAATATGTACAAGTTTAAAATGTGAACCGGCGTTAAAAAGTGAAGTTGGTAATACGAGAATTATGCTTAATAGCTTAGAGGATGTTATGAAATTAGAAAGTTATATTTTAGAGCAGTATGATTTTGTATTACAGGCGCTTCATGATTATAAAGAAAATGAAATGAATGCAGATGAAAAGTTGAAAGAGTATTTAAATATTATGGTATAAAAAACTCCGTGTGCAATATATTGTACACGGAGTTTTTTTAGGAGTACTAAAACATAAAATTTTCTTGCAAATCTGATTAAAGAGTTTTTTGTTTGCTCATACTATGTAATAAGAAAGCGAAGGAGAGAGGGTGAACAACATGAGAAGAAGTCGCCGTAAATCGTTTGAAGAACTTGTAAATGAAAATAAACAACAATTATTAAGCGATCGTGAGGCAATTGATCGCATTGAAGAGCGCATTGAAAAACGTTATGAAATGAAACTTTTTAAGCAAGCTGAATAATTCTTAACACTAGTACGATACTAGTGTTAAGGAGGCGATAGTAATGGGTAATCCGAAAAAAAATTCAAAAGACTTTGCACCGAATCATATTGGAACACAATCAAAAAAAGCTGGTGGAAATAAAGGAAAGCAAATGCAAGATCAAACAGGTAAACAACCGATTGTTGATAATGGTTAAAGAAAAGGAGAATATTACATTCTCCTTTTTTATGTATAAATTTGAGGAAAGATAGGTAATTTAAGATGGTGTGTATATACAATATTAGGAGGGAAGTACATGCCAAATCCAGATAATCGAAGTGACAACGCTGAAAAGTTACAAGAAATGGTGCAAAATACAGTTGATAACTTTAATGAAGCAAAAGAAACAGCGGAACTTTCTAATGAAAAAGATCGTGCTGCTATTGAAGCAAAAAATCAAAGACGTTTAGAAAGTATTGACTCATTAAAAAGTGAAATCAAAGATGAATCTTAACAAAATGTACAAAAAGGGCTGACTTTTGTCAGCCCTTTTTCGTAATCGTAAAGTTTTCAACAAGTAAACGCCAATTTTGTGGAAATGGCAAGCCAATCTTCCAATAACTAATACCGCCAATGCCCTGCTCTTTCATTAAATTGAATTTACTTTGAATAGACCTCGCATCTTCAAACCAAACTTCATGTTGTACGCCATTTTCGTCAAAGTAATTAAAATGTGGAGCTTGAGCTGTGAAATCATAGCGGATAGGAACATTATATTTACGAGCAAGTGCAACAGCTGCGACAGAGCTAACTGCTTTTGCTGGTGGATTCCCTTGTTTGAACGGAAGTTTCCAATCGAATCCGTATAAGTTTTGCCCCATCATAATTTTTTGGGGAGGCATTTGAGATTTTGCGTATTGAAGTACTTCTTTTACAGGACCGATAGGAGAGATTGCCATTGGTGGCCCGCCCTGCCAACCCCAGTCATATGTCATAATGACGACGAAATCAACAATTTGCCCTTGCGCTTTATAATCATGGGCTTCGAAAAACTTTCCCTTTTGATTTGAACTTGTCTTCGGTACGAGAGTTGTGCTTAATGTGTACCCGCTAGGTAAGCGTGTTTTTACATTTCGTAAAAAGCGATTATACGCCTCGCGGTCTTCGGGTGCTATACTCTCGAAATCGAAATGAATGTCTCGCATGCCATATTTTTCAGCTGTTTGCAAAATGTTAGTAATAAATTTGTTTTGAATCGTTGCGTCGCGTAAAATAACCGATGTTAGATCGGCACTGAAATTACCATTTTCAATATTTGTAATAACGAGCATAGGGATTGTTTGCCCTTGCGTTGCAATATTAGCAATTTTAGCTGTTTCAGTAGGTTCTTTTAATGTGCCATCTCTTTTTGCCTCAAAACTAAAATAAGCTAAATATGTTAAAAATGGATTGATGGCACGTGTAGCATTAACTAAACTCTCTTTAATCGGTATAGTGGAAGGTTGTAAATAAGCGATGGATTCTACAGCCCGTTTTGTGCCTTTTGGTACATATAATTGTTGTCCGACATGGAGAATAGATTTTAAAGATAAATTATTAACTTTAGCTAAACTAGCGAGGGGGACATTATATGTTTGAGAAATCCGATAGAGGCTGTCACCAGGCTGTACATAATAATTATTTCCTTTCGTATTAACGATAAGTGCCTGACCAACAACGAGCGTTTCAGCGGGATTTAGTCCATTGTCTTTTACTATTTCGTCAGGTGTTGATCCATATTTTGATGCCAAGCTATATACGCTATCACCGCTACGAACCGTTACAATTTGAATCATATGCTTGCTCCTTTCGGGAAAAGATTCACTATTTTTATTTTATTTTTGATGTCACTGTATTATGATTAAATGTATGCAAGGTAGCAGAAGTGAAAGAAGGCGAATATACATATGTTTGTAGCAGAACATGAAGTTGAAATCCGTTATGCGGAAACAGATCAAATGGGTGTTGTTTACCATTCAAACTACTTAGTATGGCTTGAGTTAGGTCGCACGAAACTTATACAAGATTTAGGTTTTTCATATGTTGAAATGGAGAAAGAAGGAATTATTTCTCCTGTGTTAGATTTACAAATTTCATACCGTAAAGCGATGCGTTACGGAGAAAAAGCAATCGTAAAAACATGGGTAGATACTGTCAGCCCACTTCGCGTTGTATATGGATATGAAATATATAATGGTGATGGTGAACTTTGTATTACTGCAAGTACGACGAATATTTGTGCGAAAAAAGAAGGGTTCCGCCCTGTATCATTTAAAAAGTTATATCCTGAGTGGTATGCGAAATATGAGGAAATTAAGAAAAAATAAAAAAGCGTGGCAGAAGCCACGTTTTTTTATTTTTCATAATTAAATTGTGGGAAGTCGTCACCTTCGTTAAGTGTAACAGATAAATTATGTCCATCGAAGAACCATTCATCATCGCCTTCAATAAAGAAGTTAATACCTTCTTCTTGAATTTGAACAGCAGGATGTGCAGGATCATCTTTACGAATCCCTAAAGAAAGTCCTTTTTGCACAGTACTGCAACCACCGTATTGTACGAAAAAGCGTAGTGTTTCATTTGATTGTAAGTTTAATTCATTTTTATACCATTGTGCTGCTTCTTTTGTTACGGAAAGATTCATGTATAGTTCCTCCAAATTATGTTGCTTTTTCTTTAGTATAAAAAATAACGCAAAAAGACGCTATTAATATGCTTCACGTTTTCTTTTTGCGTTATGTGGGTTACGATCTTATTTTTGCTTTTTTGAAAAGTTTGCTTTTGGTTCAGTTTTATTTATAATTCGTCCGATATTTGCACGGTGTTTATAAATAACCATACCTGCTAATAAACACATCGCAATAATGAAGATTTTATCCCCGCTAACAATGGATGCAATAACAGCAACAACTGCTGTTACCATAGAAGAAAGTGATACGTATCTTGTTGTAAATAAAAGGGTGAAAAATACAACAGCCAATATTGCAAAAACAACTGGTGAATAGCATAATAGCACCCCAGCAGAAGTTGCAACTGCTTTACCACCGCGGAATTTCGCGAAGATTGGATAGACATGTCCAAGAACAGCCGCTAACCCGAACCATAGTGGATGAATATCTAATCCGAAAATCATTGGTAGACTTGTTGCTAATGTCCCTTTTAAAATGTCAGCAATTGTAACGGTAAAACCTGCTTTTTTCCCTAATGTGCGGAATGTGTTTGTTCCGCCTAGATTACCGCTCCCGTGCTCACGAATATCGATTCCGTAGCCGATTTTTCCAACAACTAGTGCAAATGGAATCGAGCCAAGTAAGTAGGCAACGATAAATAAAAGATATGTAGTAACCATAAGTTCAGTCTCCTTTATTCAAATGTGTTGATAAAGGGTAAAAAGAGTTTTTCCCGTATATTGTACCATACATTTGTAAAGAGCACATTTCTTTTTTGTAAATGAAAAATTCATTATTTCGTGAAAAAAATTTCACAGTAATGTTACATTTCTCACAGAAACAGTAAGACTATATGTAGTAACATTTTAATCAAAAGATAACAACATATTGGTGGAGGGTTATAAATGTTACAAAATAATACACGTGGAGAAGAAGAATTAATGAAAGTGTTCGAGACAATAGTCCACGGCAATGAACAAGATTTAATGCAAGAAAATGCAAATGTAGACGGCCGCTCTCCAATGGGCGTAATGGGAACATTTGCATCTGAGAGTGCAAAATATTATGCTGTTGAGAATTTATTGTCAGATCAAGTGAAAAAAGCGATAAATGAAAATATATTATATCCACATGATTTAGATTTTTATGCGACAGGAACGACGACTTGTTCACAAATTCCGTTAGCGCAAATGCTTGCTAACGGTTTTCATACTGGACATGGACATATGAGACAACCGCAAGACATTAAAAGTGCATTGGCTCTTTCGTCTATTATTTTTCAAGCGAATCAAAATATGCAGCATGGTGGTCAATCGTTTGCACTCTTTGATATTGATTTAGCACCTTATGTACGAAAAACAATTGAGAGACATAAAAAACGATTACAATCATATCCGCTTACGAAAGAACAAATAGAAGAATTCGCATGGAAAGAAACGGAAAATGATACGTATCAAGCGTGTGAGGCTTTCGTTCATAATTCAAATAGTATGCATAGTAGGGGCGGAGGACAAGTACCGTTTATTTCTATTAATTACGGAACAGATACATCAAAAGAAGGAAGAATGTTAATTAAACAACTTTTAAAAGCGACACAAGCTGGACTTGGTAAAGGAGAGACACCGATTTTTCCGATTCAAATTTTCAAGATGAAAAAAGGTGTGAATTTTGAAGAAAGTGATCCGAACTACGATTTATTTGAATTAGCATTAGAGACAACGGCTGAACGATTGTTCCCTAACTTTTCATTTTTAGATGCTCCGTTTAATGCAGTACATTATGATGGAAGACCAGAAAGTGAAGTATGTTACATGGGATGTCGTACCCGTGTTATGTCTAATATACATGGAGAAGAAACAGCGATTGGTAGAGGGAATTTATCATTTACGTCTATTAATTTAGTGAAATTAGCGTTAATTAGTGGTTCAAAAGAAGCGTTTTTTGAAGCGCTAAACTATTATTTAGATTTAGGAATTAAGCAGCTATTAGAAAGATATGCGTATCAATGTACGAAGCGAGCAAGAGATTTTCAGTTTTTATATTCACAAGGTGTATGGCGTGGTGGAGAAACGTTGCAGCCTGAAGACTCCGTAGCCTCGATTTTAAAACAAGGGACGTTAAGTATTGGTTTTATCGGTCTTGCGGAATGTTTAGTAGCTTTAACAGGAAAGCATCATGGGGAAGATGGAGAATCATGGAAACTTGGGTATGAAATTATTTCCTTTATGAGAGATAGAATGGATAAAGCGACAGAAGAACATCAACTGAATTTCTCAGTAATTGCAACTCCAGCAGAAGGATTATCAGGGAAGTTTGTGAAAAAAGATAGAGAAGAATTTGGTGAAATTAACGGTATAACGAACCATAATTACTATACGAATTCATTCCATATTCCAGTTTATTATAACATTCAAGCGATAAATAAAATCCGTTTAGAAGGCCCGTTCCATGCTCTCTGTAATGGAGGACACATTACTTATATTGAACTAGATGGAGCAGCAATGCATAACAAAAAGGCATTAAAACAAATTGTACAAGCCATGGCAGAACATGGCGTTGGATACGGTTCAATTAATCATCCTGTTGACCGTTGTAAGTGCTGTAGTTATCACGGGGTTATTGGGAATGAATGTCCAAGTTGCGGGAATAAAGATGAGGCTAATATAGAAAGAATTCGCCGTATAACAGGCTATCTTGTAGGAGATATGTCGAAGTGGAATAGTGCGAAACGTAGTGAAGAGATAGATCGGGTGAAACATAAATGAAAGTGATGAATATTATTCATGATAGTGTAGTAGATGGAGAAGGATTGCGGACAGTCGTGTTTTTTGCGGGCTGTCCGCATCGTTGCGTTGGTTGCCATAATCCGAAATCGTGGAATATTTGCAATGGAACGGAAATGACAGTAGAAGAAATTGTGAAAGAGATTGCAAGTAATCCATTAACTGATGTAACATTTTCAGGTGGAGATCCATTTTTTCAAGCTGCTGAAGTGAAAAAGGTAGCAAAAATCGTAAAAGATTTGAAAAAAAACCTATGGATGTATACAGGTTATACGTTAGAAGAGATACAGAGTTCTCAAAATAATGATATGATAGAGTTGTTACATTATGGGGATGTTTTAGTCGATGGAAGGTTTGAAATTGAGAAAAAAGATTTAGCACTTCCATTTCGCGGAAGCTCCAATCAACGTATTATTCGATTGAAAGAGTAAAAAGGCGGGATAGATTATATGAATAAAACAGTATTGCTTGTTGAAGATGAAAGAAGATTACGTGAAATTGTTAGTGATTATTTTCGTAATGAAGGCTTTGAAGTAATCGAAGCAGAAGATGGAAAAAAAGCGTTAGAGTTATTTGCAGAGCATGAAATTGATTTAATTATGTTAGATATTATGTTACCGGAAATAGATGGATGGTCTGTTTGTAGAAGAATTAGAAAAGAATCAGCAGTACCAATTATTATGTTGACAGCACGTTCGGATGAGGATGATACATTGCTAGGTTTCGAATTAGGTGCAGACGAGTATGTAACGAAACCATTTAGCCCGAAAGTATTAGTAGCTCGCGCAAAGACGTTATTGAAACGTGCGGATGGTGCGGTAGGAGTAGCGGAAGAAAATGCTATGTCTTTAGCTGGAATAGAAGTAAATCGTCTATCTAGAACTGTTTTAGTAGATGGAGAAGAAATTATATTGACACATAAAGAATTTGAACTTCTTGTGTATTTAATGGAGAACAAAGGAATCGTGTTGTCACGTCAACATTTATTAGATCAGTTATGGGGATATGACTATTACGGTGATGACAGAACGGTTGATACCCATATTAAAAAACTTCGAAATAAGCTAGGAGATAAAGCAAAGCATATCGGTACTGTTATTCGAGTTGGTTATAAATTTGAAGAATAATCTAGAACGATTTGTGTAATTTAGCCTAGGGAAATGGCGATTTTATACTCTCTTTTGAAGGTAGAATGTACAAAAAATACTTTTTTTGTCTACAATGTTAGATAGGAGTATTTTTTTAATTAGATTTCACGATGAGTTCACAAGAAGGACACAAAACGTGACTATACTGAAAATACGAATTCACCAGAGAGGGGAAATAAAACATGGGATATTACGACGGACCAAATTTAAATGAAGAGCATAGTGAAACGAGAGAAGTGAGAAAATCAGGTAGTAAAAAAGGCTATTTCTTCACAGGTTTAGTGGGGGCTGTAGTCGGAGCGGTTTCGATTAGTTTTGCAGCACCATATATGCCATGGGCTCAAAATAATGGAGCGCCAGTATCATCATTTAGTTCGGATTTAAAAGTAGAAGGTACTGTAGTTCCTGTTGTAAATAAAGCGAAAAATGAAACTGATTTACCTGGTATGATTGAAGGGGCGAAAGATGTTGTTGTAGGTGTTATTAATATGCAACAAAGTGTTGATCCATTTGCAATGCAACCGACAGGTCAAGAACAACAAGCTGGTTCAGGATCAGGTGTTATTTATAAAAAAGCAGGGAATAAAGCATATATCGTAACAAACAACCACGTAGTAGATGGTGCAAATAAACTTGCTGTAAAACTAAGTGATGGTAAAAAGGTAGATGCAAAGTTAGTAGGGAAAGATCCTTGGTTAGACTTAGCTGTTATTGAAATTGACGGGGCTAATGTGAATAAAGTTGCAACTTTAGGTGACTCAAGTAAAATCCGCGCGGGTGAAAAAGCAATTGCAATCGGTAACCCACTAGGTTTTGATGGAAGTGTAACGGAAGGTATAATCAGTAGTAAAGAACGTGAAATTCCAGTTGATATTGATGGCGATAAACGACCAGATTGGCAAGCACAAGTTATTCAAACAGATGCAGCGATTAACCCTGGTAACAGTGGTGGTGCATTATTTAACCAAAATGGTGAAATAATTGGGATTAACTCAAGTAAAATTGCACAACAAGAAGTTGAAGGAATTGGATTTGCTATTCCAATTAATATCGCAAAGCCAGTTATTGAATCACTTGAAAAAGACGGAGTAGTGAAACGTCCAGCGCTTGGAGTAGGTGTCGTTTCATTAGAAGATGTGCAAGCTTATGCAGTCAATCAATTGAAAGTACCGAAAGAAGTAACTAATGGTGTTGTATTAGGTAAAATTTACCCAATATCACCGGCTGAAAAAGCTGGTTTAGAGCAATATGATATCGTAGTAGCGTTAGATAATCAAAAAGTAGAGAATGCGCTTCAATTCCGTAAATATTTATATGAAAAGAAAAAAGTAGGCGAGAAAGTAGAAGTTACATTCTACCGTAACGGTCAAAAAATGACGAAATCGGCTACTTTAGCAGATAATTCAGCTACAAAGAATCAATAATTGAAATAAAAGAAAGTCTCTTTCATATTGAAAGAGACTTTCTTTATCGGCTATACTAAAGGAATAGGAGGGATTAATTATGACAATTGAAAACCCAACTCGTACGGAAATTGGTGAAGTGTTAAAGAAAAGCAAAACAATTGCGGTTGTTGGATTATCAGATAAGCCAGAACGTACATCGTATATGGTTTCAAAAGCAATGCAAGATGCTGGATACCGCATTATTCCAGTTAATCCAACAGTAGATGAGGTGCTTGGAGAAAAGGCAGTTTCTTCACTAAAGGATATTAAGGAACACGTTGACATAGTAAATGTATTTCGTCGCTCAGAGTTTTTAATGGATGTTGCAAAAGAATTCGTAGAGATTGATGCAGATGTTTTTTGGGCACAATTAGGAGTACAAGATGAGGATACATATAAATTTTTAAAAGAAAAAGACTATACTGTAATAATGGATCGTTGTATTAAAGTAGAACATGCGATGACAAAATAGTATAGATTTAAAGGTAGAAAGATTGATTCAGCCCTCATTATAGATAAGTAGGGCCGATGAACGAGGTGTTCATCATGAGATTTTTTAAAGGCTGTTTTTGGGGGTTGTTATTTGTAATCCCATTTTGGATCTTGATCATTTGGATCATAATAAAGGTTTGGAATGTGTAATCTTGGAATACATATCCATTTCTCGTTGACAAACGATTATTTTTCTGAAATAGTAGCCTAGAGGAATCCTTGTGAGAAAACAAGGATTTTTCTATTGAAAATGGTATATAAAAGAGATAAGATAACTTGCCAAAACTATAGTCGAGGCGTTATTCTATAATAGAAACATATGTTCTGATTTTGGATTAGGAAAGGGGCAAGGAGTTTGGCGAAGCATCAGTTCCAATATAATGAAGATGCGATTCAAGTGTTAGAAGGACTTGAAGCCGTTCGAAAACGCCCGGGTATGTATATCGGGAGCACGGACAGCCGTGGATTGCATCATTTAGTATATGAAATAGTAGATAACTCCGTTGACGAAGCGTTAGCGGGATTTGGCGACGAAATTTCAGTCGTAATACATAAAGATAATAGTATTAGCGTTATAGATAAAGGGCGAGGAATGCCTACGGGAATGCATAAACTTGGGAAACCTACACCTGAAGTTATTTTAACTGTACTTCATGCCGGTGGTAAGTTTGGTCAAGGTGGTTACAAAACGAGTGGTGGTTTGCACGGTGTTGGGGCATCGGTTGTAAATGCCTTATCAGAATGGTTAGTCGTAACGATTAAGCGTGACGGAAATATTTACGAACAACGCTTTGAAAATGGCGGTGTTCCTGTAACGACGCTTGAGAAAATCGGGAAGACGAAAGAGTCTGGTACTACGATGCATTTCAAACCAGATACAACGATTTTCAGCACAACAAATTATAATTATGAAACATTATGTGAGAGATTACGTGAATCTGCATTCTTATTAAAAGGAATGAAAATCTCGATAAAAGATGAGCGAAATGATTTAGAGGATGTATTTCATTATGAAACGGGAATTGAAGCTTTCGTTTCATATTTAAACGAAGAAAAAGATTCCATTCATCCAGTTGTATATTTCACTGGTGAACAAAATGGAATTGAAGCAGAACTAGCATTTCAATTTAACGATGGCTACTCAGAAAACATTTTATCGTTTGTAAATAACGTACGTACAAAAGATGGTGGAACACACGAAGCTGGATTTAAAACAGCGATGACGCGTGTGTTTAACGAGTATGCTCGTAAAGTAGCACTATTAAAAGAAAAAGATAAAAACTTAGAAGGCACAGATATTCGTGAAGGTGTAGCGGCTATCGTTTCGGTACGTGTACCAGAAGAAGTGCTTCAGTTTGAAGGGCAAACGAAAGGAAAACTAGGTACAAGTGAAGCGCGTTCTTCAATTGATGCCATTGTATCTGAGCATTTAGCATACTTTTTAGAAGAAAATCCTGATGTAGCTACACTTCTTGTGAGAAAAGCAATTAAAGCAGCACAAGCCCGTGAAGCAGCCCGTAAAGCAAGAGAAGAAGCGCGTAGTGGTAAGAAAAAGAAAAAATCAGAAGGTACGTTAAGCGGGAAATTAACACCTGCACAATCACGTAACCCGCAAAAAAATGAACTTTACCTAGTAGAGGGTGACTCTGCCGGCGGTTCTGCGAAACAAGGACGAGACCGACGTTTCCAGGCCGTATTACCGTTACGTGGTAAAGTAATTAATACAGAAAAAGCAAAGCTTGCTGATATCTTTAAAAATGAAGAGATTAATACAATCATTTATGCGATTGGCGGCGGTGTAGGAAATGAATTTGATGTTGAAGATATTAACTACGATAAAGTTGTAATTATGACCGATGCCGATACGGATGGGGCTCATATTCAAGTATTGTTATTAACGTTCTTCTACAGATATATGAAGCCACTTATCGAAGCTGGTAAAGTGTTTATCGCACTTCCTCCTTTATACAAAGTAAGTAAAGGAAAAGGTAAGAGTGAGGTAATTGAATACGCTTGGTCAGATGAGGAATTAGACGGTGTAACGAAAAAAGTTGGAAAAGGCTATATGTTACAACGTTATAAAGGACTTGGTGAAATGAATGCGGATCAATTATGGGAAACAACAATGAATCCTGAAACGCGTACATTAATTCGCGTGAAAATTGATGATGCAGCAAGAGCAGAGCGTCGCGTTACAACATTAATGGGCGATAAAGTAGAACCGCGCCGTAAATGGATTGAACGTAATGTACAGTTTGGTATGCAAGAAGAAGGAAATATTTTAGAAAATGAAATGATTATGGAGACGGAGGTGGAATAACATGCAAGCAGAGAAGTTTCATGACCTCCCGCTTGAAGACGTGTTAGGTGATCGCTTTGCACGTTATAGTAAATATATTATTCAAGATCGTGCACTTCCAGATGCACGTGATGGCTTAAAGCCAGTACAAAGACGTATTTTATATTCTATGTATGTAGAAGGTAATGTACATGATAAAGCGTTTCGTAAATCAGCTAAAACAGTAGGTAATGTTATCGGTAATTATCATCCACATGGAGATTCCTCTGTATATGAAGCAATGGTACGCTTAAGCCAAACTTGGAAAGTACGTAATGTTTTAGTTGAAATGCATGGTAATAACGGTAGTGTTGATGGGGACCCAGCGGCAGCGATGCGTTATACGGAAGCTCGTTTATCACCAATCGCATCTGAATTATTACGTGATCTTGATAAAGAAACAGTTGAATTCGTGTCAAACTTTGATGATACGAGTGAAGAACCGGTTGTATTACCAGCAGCGTTCCCGAATTTATTAGTGAACGGATCTACAGGGATTTCCGCTGGTTATGCAACAGAAATTCCTCCGCATCATCTTGGAGAAGTTATTGATGCTACAATGATGCGTATTGATAAGCCAAATAGTACTGTTGATGATTTATTAACAGTTATGAAAGGACCAGATTTCCCAACAGGCGGTATTATTCAGGGGATTGATGGTATTAAAAAGGCGTATGAAACAGGTAAAGGTAAAATTATTATTCGCGGAAAAGCAGAAGTTGAAACAGTGCGCGGTGGGAAACAACAAATTGTAATCACTGAAATTCCTTACGAAGTGAATAAGGCAAATCTTGTAAAGAAAATGGATGAATTACGTCTAGATAAAAAGTTAGATGGTATTGCTGAAGTGCGTGATGAGACAGATCGTACTGGTTTACGGATTGTTGTTGAATTAAAAAAAGAAGCAAATGCCGAAGGTATTTTAAATTATTTATATAAAAATACAGATTTGCAAATTCCATATAACTTTAATATGGTAGCGATCAATAATCGTCGTCCAACACTTATGACATTACCGAAAATTTTAGATGCTTATATTGGACATCAAAAAGAGGTTATTACGAGACGTTCGCAATATGAATTAAGAAAAGCAGAAAATCGTCAACATATTGTAGAAGGTTTAAAGAAAGCATTATCGATTTTAGACCAAGTAATTGAAACAATTCGAGCTTCAAAAGATAAACGTAACGCGAAAGATAATTTAAGTGCAAAATTTGGCTTTACAGAAGCACAGGCAGAAGCAATTGTTTCCTTGCAATTATATCGCTTAACGAATACAGACATTACGGCGTTACAAGAAGAAGCAGATGAGCTTAATAAGAAAATTATTGAGCTACAGGCAATTTTACAAAGTGAAAAAAGATTACTTCAAGTAATTAAAACAGATTTAAAGAGAGTTAAGAAAACATATAGTGATGATCGACGCGCGATTATTGAAGATCAAATCGAGGAAATTAAAATCGATGTAGAAGTTATGATCCCACAAGAAGATGTCATCGTTACTGTAACGAAAGAAGGATATGTGAAACGTACTGGATGGCGCTCACACAATGCCTCAAACGGCAAAGACTTCGGTATGAAAGAGGGTGACATCTTACTTGAACGATTCGATACGAATACGACAGAGACAGTCCTCTTATTTACGAATAAAGGAAACTATATATATCTGCCAGTATACGAAATGCCAGATATTCGTTGGAAAGATTTAGGTCAGCACGTTGCTAATATCGTTTCACTCGACCGGGATGAAACAATCATTTGGGCAACGGTTGTACAGAACTTTGAGGAAGAAAAACGATTTATCGTATTTGTAACAAGAAATGGTATGATAAAGAAAACAGAATTAAATCAATATAAAGTTCAGCGTTATTCAAGGGCATTCGTTGCTGTAAACTTGAAAAAAGATGATGAAGTTGTCGATATATTTGCGACAGATGGAACGAGTGATATCGTTCTTGCTACACACGGTGCATATGCACTTATTTTCCATGAAGATGAAGTAAGTCCAGTCGGTGTAAGAGCTGCTGGCGTGAAAGCAATTAATTTAAAAGAAGATGACTATGTCGCTTCTGGTAAACCGTTAAATGGTGACAAAGATCAACTTATTCTCGTAACACAGCGCGGTGCTGTAAAACGTCTAAAAGCATCAGAAATTGAAAAATCAACGAGGGCGAAACGAGGTCTTGTTATTTTCAAAGAATTAAAACGTAATCCGTACCGCATTGTCGGTATTGAAATTGTTCGGGACGATGAATTAGTTTACATGAAGACAGAGAAAAACATTGTAGAAGAGATTGATCCGAAAGCGTATCGAAATAAAGACCGGTATAGTAATGGTAGCCTAGTGCTAGATGTTAATGATACTGGTGAAGTAGTAGAAACGTGGACGAAGAAAAGACCAGAATAAAGAGGGCATCTTGCTATGAATAATAGCAAGATGCTTTTTTCTAGGCAATTTATTATGTAAATAATAATAATCTTGTTATAATAACTGAATGAAATCGTTCTCATAAAGTGAAACTTTAATCAATGGGGATTTTCTTTATCCACACTGATTATTAGTTGAACCAATCGGGCTTTAACAAGCAGTTGATTTCTCACCTAATTCCTTAGCTTTCGCTGAATTTTTGGTTAGGAATCTTACTGCCTGTTAAAGCGGGACAAATGGAGGGGCAACATGAAAAAAATAGGTGTAGGGATTGTAGGATTTGGTTTTTCTAGTACGACATTTCATATCCCACTATTGCAAACGATAGAAGAATATGATATTCGTGCTGTATTATCCTCAAAAGAAGAGGTAGTAAAAGAAACATTACCAAATGCTAATGTTGTTAGTACAATTGATGAATTGGTGAAGCGAGCTGATGTTGACTTAGTTGTTATTACATCACCTAATACAACTCATTTTCCATATGTAAAAGAAGCAATTTTAAACGGTAAGCATGTTGTTGTAGAAAAACCATTTGTTGTCTCAATTGAAGAAGGGGAAAAGCTTATTTCATTAGCAGAGCAGCATAATGTAATGTTAAGCGTATATCATAATCGTCGTTTTGATAATGATTTCTTAACAATTAAGAAATTGTTAGGAGAAAACAGAGTAGGGAATGTATACGCATATGAATCGAATTTTGATCGTTTCCGTCCACATGTACGTGATCGATGGAGAGAAAAAAATCTACCAGGCTCCGGTATATTATACGATTTAGGGTCGCATTTAATTGACCAAGCGTTATCAATATTCGGGAAACCAGATGCGATAAGTGCAGATGTAATAAAACAACGACCAGGTGCAGAGGTGGATGATTATTTCCACATAGTACTTCATTACGGAGTTAAACGTGTCATTTTACGTAGTAGCAGTTATGTGAAAAAAGCTGGACCGCATTTTATAGTGCATGGAGAGAAAGGTTCTATCGTGAAGTACGGTATGGATTCGCAGGAAGAGCAATTAAAAAATGGAATGAAGCCAGGTGATAACGGTTATGGAGTAGACGATGAAGAGAATTTTGCTACTTTAGAAACAGAAGAAAACTTAGAGCGTATTCCAACAGAAGTCGGTTGTTATGACAATTATTATAAAGGTGTGCGAGATAGTATATTAAATGGTGAGAAACTACCTGTAACAGCAAAAGAAGGTTTAGATGTTATTAAACTGATTCAATTAGCGATTGAAAGCAGTGAAAAAGGTAGAGTCATTTCTATAAAATAAAAAGACACGAAATTCGTGTCTTTTTTATTTTTGTGGAACAGAAAGACCATAGAAGAACATAGTGACTATATCTTGTATATGTTTTTCGCGATTTCCTTCAAGAAGTTGTGCCCCAAAATCATCACCTAATTTAGTAAACATTTGAATGTAAAGTAACATCATTTCTTTAGTAAGGTGTGGATTAATTTCGTTTTTGCGCTGAGCTCGTTCTAATATTTCTAAATACCAGGGCAAGATTTTTTCATTTTGATAACTATAAATAAACTTTCGGAGTTCTTCGTCCCTTTGCATCATTTGCAGTAACATATCAGGTTGAAATAACCCGCCAGTATTCATTTTTCTTACAATCATTTTTTGCATCATATCATGAAAAGGTAATTTTTCTTCTGCAAGATCTTTATAATATTGAAATTCAGATATGATAAATTCTTGTATAAGCTCCCTAAATAACGCATCTTTACTTCCGAAATGATTATAAATTGTAACTTGAGAAACGTTGGCTTCTTTTGCGATATGTTCTATTTTCACTTCATTAAATCCACGTTCTGAAAATAATACGAATGCTGCTTCTTTAATGGCACGTTTTTTCTTTTCTTTTACTCTTTCAAAGCCGTTCAATGCAATCACCTCACTTAAAATATACAAGAAAAAATAATGGAAAACAATAATTTTGAAATATGAACTAATAAATATTTCAAAAAGTTGTTGCGAATATGGAAGATGAGGAGTACAATAATTTTGAAATATCACGTATTAAATATTTCAAAAAATGAGGTGGAATTATGATTTCAGTTCAAGATGTCACAAAACAGTTTTCGAATGGAAAAGGTTTGTTTCATATTACATTTGATGTAAAAAAGGGAGAAGTATTTGGTTATTTAGGCCCAAATGGTGCTGGAAAATCAACGACGATTCGTAATTTAATGGGATTTATAAAACCGACAGCTGGTAAAGCGACAATTTTTGGATTAGATTGTTGGAATGAAGCAGCGAAAATTCAAAGGGAAGTTGGTTATCTACCGGGTGAAATTTCTTTTATTGAAGGAATGAACGGATTAGAGTTTTTAAAATTAATGCAAGGAATGCGTGGATTAAAGGATACAAAAAGACGAGATGAACTAATAGAGCGTCTGCAATTTGATGTGAAAACACAGATTCGCAAAATGTCTAAAGGAATGAAGCAAAAAGTAGGGATAGTCGCTGCATTTATGCACGATCCAGAGGTGTTAATTTTAGATGAGCCAACATCTGGGCTTGATCCACTTATGCAGCAAGTGTTTATAGATTTAATATTAGAGGAAAAGCAAAGAGGAAAAACAATTCTTATGTCTTCGCATATTTTCACTGAAATTGAGAGAACTTGTGACAGAGTAGCTATTATTAAAGATGGTCGACTCGTAACGGTTGAAAATATTCACGATTTACAAAGTATGAGAAGACAGGTGATAGATGTAACAGTATCATCACAAGAAGAGATTGAGTCTCTTACAAAGTGTAATTTGCAATTTGAAGCGGTAAAAGGCAGAGAGGCATCTATCATTGTACAAGGAAACTATCAAACTGTTTTACAAACACTTTCAAACTACAATGTAACGGCACTTCAAACGAGAGCGATGGATTTAGAACATTTATTTATGCATTATTACGATAAGAAAGAAGGGATAACGCATGAATAAGCAATTATTTTTAGCTAGTTTGAAAGAAACACAAAAAAGTATTTTGAGTTATGCGTCTGGTGCAGCTTTATATCTGTGGTTATTAATTTGGATATTCCCGTCAATGGTATCAGCAAAAGGGCTAAATGAATTAATAGGTGCCATGCCTGATAGTGTGAAAAAAATCGTTGGTATGGAAAGTCCGATTCAAAACGTAATGGATTTTCTAGCGGGCGAATACTATAGTCTATTGTTTATTATCATTTTAACAATTTTTTGCGTAACAGTTGCGACACATTTAATTGCTCGTCATGTAGATAAAGGAGCAATGGCTTACTTGCTAGCAACGCCTGTATCTAGAGTACGAATCGCAATTACGCAAGCGGCTATTCTTATATTAGGACTACTGATTATTGTAGCGGTTACGTATGTAGCGGGTATAGTAGGTGCTGAATGGTTTTTAGAGGATAATAACTTAAATAAAGAATTATTTTTGAAGATAAATGTAGTCGGAGGGCTCATATTTTTAGTCGTTAGTGCCTATTCATTTTTCTTTTCTTGTATATGTAATGACGAAAGAAAAGCACTAAGTTATTCAGCGAGTTTAACTATCTTATTTTTCGTATTGGATATGGTAGGGAAGTTAAGTGATAAGTTAGAATGGATGAAAAACCTATCATTATTCACGCTGTTTCGTCCGAAAGAAATTGCTGAAGGATCATATAATATATGGCCGGTAAGTATAAGTTTAACTGCTGTAGCGCTTTGTATTTTTATCGTAGCGATTGTAGTATTTAGGAAGAGGGATTTACCGTTATAGAGTAGAAAGTCCACTGAGAAAGTGGGCTTTTTTTATTTGTAAATTTAAACTAGTATGTTTATTGCATCCTTATAAAGGATATTTATCTTTTTAATTAAAAAAATATTCAAAAAAGTGAACCTTTTTCTAGGTTCATACGTCTAATATATGTAAAGTTAAATTGGAAGTGATGAAGTGAGGATGAAACAGGAGGAGCGATTGTGAAAGTAATCCCTTTATATAAAATGATTATAAAAGAAGAAACGGATGTTTCTTTAGCGAAAAAAGGTGATCATGAAGCCTTTATAGCGCTTATACATACAGAAAAAGTGAAGATGTATCGAATAGCAAAGGCGATGTTACGTGATGAGACAAATATAGAGGATGCGATACAGACAACAATTTTAAAAGCCTATGAAAATATAAAAAAATTAAAAAAAGAAGAATTTTTTCAAACTTGGTTAATTCGAATACTAATAAATGAGTGTAACAATATTATTAGAGCGTATAAAAATGTAATTGTGACAGAAGAGAATGATTACAATATGAGTGCGTGTGATCAGTATGAAGATATAGATTTGTGTAATGCGATTCAATCGTTACATGAAGAATTAAGAGCTGTTACGGTGCTTTATTACTATGAAGATATGAATCAAGAGAGTATAGCAAAGCTGTTAGAAATACCGAAAGGAACAGTGAAATCAAGATTATCACGCGCGAGGGAACAACTACAAAAACGATTAAAGATGGAATAGGGGGTGTAAAGGATGGATAATGAAAAATTATTTGATGAGAAATTAAAAAAGAGAATAAAAGATGAAAATGTTATAGTACCTCCAGAGTTAAATGAAAAAATTAATGGCACGCTACATAATCTTCAGGTAAAAAAGAAGAGTTACAAAATTCATATGATGATAATTAGTGCAGCGGTTTGTATACTTTCAGTGGTATCTATGTCTGAGTTTTCTATACAAAGTTTTGCGCAAAATGGTGGAGTATTTGAATATGTAAAGAAAAAAGCGTTTTCTGATTATGAAAATGAAGAAGAAATAAAATCGAATGTACATTATCCAGATAAAGAAAAGATTCATCAAAAAATGCTAGATTCTATTGATTATTTTAAAAATATTTCAGGACAATTTGAGGAATATTCTAGCTCATCAAGAATTGCTACAACATATAAGTATGCGATTGATACGGAGAAACAAAGAGGTATCTCTTCGAAAGAAGATAAACTAGCCAAAAAACGAACAATTATATATAACGAGGGCAAGAAAAAAGAGTTTGATGATGAGAAGTATACCTATAAAGAGACAAAATGGAACCCGAAAGAAAGAAACAATGAACTATTAAAATTAAATCCTACGGAAAGGTTAGTGAGAAAATCAGATGAGAAAAAGAGATATGATGATGAATATGTAGGGCTAGCTAAATATAGTATTCAATCAGAATTCGCAGATTTATTAATT
This sequence comes from Bacillus sp. FSL W8-0770, assembly GCF_038008705.1. Taxonomy (NCBI): domain Bacteria; kingdom Bacillati; phylum Bacillota; class Bacilli; order Caryophanales; family Bacillaceae; genus Bacillus; species Bacillus sp. FSL W8-0770. The sequence continues at coordinate 3,425,440 of NZ_JBBOZR010000001.1, read as the reverse complement.
CGATATAAAGATTGGAATTATAAAGAAACGAAATATCTTGGATTAGATTGTTACAAAATTGAAGGAGTTATAAACATAGAGATGCCTGTTAGCACCTCTGAAGATTTAAGAGGGAAATTCGAAATGGTTGTGGAGAAAAATACAGGGATTATGTTGAAATTTCTTAGTTTTCAAGAAGGCTTGATTCAATATTCAGTTACGACTGAATGGATACAAATAGATAAGGGATTGAAAGAAAGTATGTTTCAAAAGGATAGCGCTAAATATGAAAAAATGAAAAACATATTGGATCAATAGAAACAGGAGGAGAGTAAATGGGGAATCATTCATCTTTAAGAGAAGAGAAAAATAAGCAAAAATATAAAAAGAAAAAGATAATAAGTTTACTACTGGCGGTATTACTATTTGGTGGAATTGGCTATGGAGCCTATGTATATATGAAAACTTCTAGTCTTGTACAAAAATCTAATTTGAATTTAGCACGAGGTGAAAAATCCAATTTACGTGAGAAATCTGTAAAGCCAATTGCAAATCATGTTTCACTTTTAATTATGGGAATTGATGAAAATCAAGAACGACAAAAGGAATATAATGGTGCATTTCATACAGATGCATTATTGTTAGCGACTTTTAATAAAGACGATAAAACAGTGAAATTAACGAGCATACCGCGTGATACATATACATATGTTCCAGTTGAAAAGAAAAAAGATAAAATAACCCATGCATATGGAAGTGGTTTCGTTAAAAATGGTAAAGATGGAGGACCGCAAGCTTCTGTGGAAGCGGTAGAAAAATTGTTACAGGTGCCTGTTGATTATTTTGTGAAATTTAATTTTGGTTCCTTTACTAAAATTGTTGATGGGTTAGATGGTATTGAAGTGGATGTCCCAGTTGAATTTACGGAGCAAAATAGTAAAGATGAACCTGATGCGATTCATTTGAAAAAAGGATTACAAAAATTAAATGGGGAAGAAGCACTTGCACTAGCAAGAACGCGCCATATTGATAGTGATGCAATGAGAGGACAACGCCAACAACTTATTATTGAAGCGATTTTAAGTAAATTAAAAAGTGTAGGATCGATTACGAAGTTAGAAAAAATAGTTGAGGCGGTTGATGGTGATTTTAAAACAAATTTAGTAATGGATGATATTTTATCTTTTTATAAATACGGTTTAAACGGTTCAGTTGAAAAAATACAATTAGCTGGTGATGATTTATACTTACCTAATGGCCCAAACGGGCAACGTGTATATTATTATAATCCTAATAAAAAAGATCTACAGAGTTTGAGTAATACTCTTAGAACACATCTAGGATTAAGTGAAAAGCAAATTGAGGAGAATTAAAGCAGACGAAATGTCTGCTTTTTTATTTTTGTAGAAAAGATGTTTTTAGATATATGCATTATTTATTAGCAATAATTAACAAGTATTCAAGCGGTAAATGAGATCGAAGTGATTAAAACAACGAATGTGTATGAATGCAAAATAAGGTTTGAACAACATATGGAATTTTTATGAATATTACTGTAAAAAAATAATTTTTTAAAAATTTTCAATAATAATACTTTACAAAAATTAAAAAATTAGTAGAATAAGAATTAGTAAGAATCGTCTGATAAATATATAGAGAAAAACAGAATTATCAGAAAATTCTTTAATAGCTATCGTTAAGAATTAGGGAGGGTACAAAATGAAAAAGAAACAAATGAAAAAACTAACAGCAGTTGTAGCACCGGTTTTAGCAATGAGCATGGCGTTAACAGCATGTTCTACATCAGGTGGAGATAAGAAGACAAGCACAAATTCTAACTCTAGTGGAGATAGTAAGTCAGGGGAAAAATTAGCAGCAAAACAAGTGCTAAACCGCACAGAAACAAATGAGATCCCAACAATGGATACTTCAAAAAATACAGATAATTTAGGTTCTCAAATTTTAGGAAACACAATGGAAGGTTTATATCGATTAGATAAAGATAATAAACCAATCCCAGCTGCAGCAGAATCTAGTACGAAAAGTGAAGATGGTAAAAAATATACATTTAAACTACGTAAAGATGCAAAATGGTCAAATGGTGATCCTGTAACAGCAAAAGACTTTGCTTATGCATGGCAACGATTATTAGATCCAAAAACAACTGCAGAATATGCGTTTATCGCATTCCCAATTAAAAATGCAGAGGCGATTAATAAAGGTGAAAAACCAGTAACTGAACTAGGAGTTAAGGCGGTAGATGACTATACATTAGAAGTTGAATTAGAACAAGCGGTACCATACTTCTTAAACTTAGTAGCGTTCCCATCGTACTATCCATTAAATGAGAAGTTCGTAAAAGAAAAAGGTGATAAATACGGTTTAGAGTCTGATACAACAGTATATAACGGACCATTCGTTCTTACTGATTGGAAGCATGAGCAAGGCTGGAAACTAAAGAAAAATGATCAATATTGGGATAAAAAGACTGTAAAATTAGATGAAATTAACTATAGTGTAGTAAAAGAAATAAATACAAGGGTAAACTTATTTGATACAGGTGCAATTGATTTCGCACTTCTATCAGGTGAATTCGTTGACAAATATAGAAATAACAAAGAGGAGTTTGGCACATACTCACAAGTAAGTACATTCTTCTTACGTATGAATCAAAAACGTGGTGGACAAGATACACCATTAAAGAGTCAGAAATTACGTGAAGCAATCGCGCTTTCTATCGATAAGAAAAATCTAGCAAACGTTATTTTAAATGACGGATCTAAACCAGCAGACTTCTTAGTACCGAAAGGGTTAGCGACTGGACCAGACGGAAAAGACTTCCAAGAAACATTTAAAAATGGTATCAAACCAGATGCGAAAAAAGCTGCTGCAGCCTGGGAAGAAGCGAAAAAAGAACTTGGAAAAGACCAAGTTACAATTGAGCTATTAAACTATGATACTGGTAATGCGAAAAAAGTTGGGGAATATGTAAAAGATCAAATTGAGAAGAACTTAAAAGGTGTAACTGTTAATATTAAACTTCAACCATTCAAACAAAAACTGAAATTAGAAACAGAGCAAGATTATGATTTATCATATGCTGGTTGGGGACCTGACTATGCTGACCCAATGACATTCTTAGATATGTTCCAGTCTAAACATTCTCATAACCAAATGAGCTTCGCTGATCCAAAGTATGATGATATGATCAAAAAAGCTGGCACTGAATTAATGGGTGACGCGAAGAAACGTTGGGAAGAGTTAGGGAAAGCTGAGAAATTACTTCTTGAGCAAGATGTAGCACTTGTACCTTTATACCAACGTGGTGATGCATATGTTCTAAAACAAAATATTAAAGGTATTGTAAAACATAATATCAGTCCGGAATATAGCTTTAAATGGGCGTATGTAACTGAAAAATAATAGAGTAAAAAAAGCATTTCAAAGTAGCTTAGCTACCTTGAAATGCTTTTTTGTATATTGCAAATTAAAATGTAAACTTGTAGTATAGCAAAATAAAGAAGAATAAGGAGCAAAGTATGCACATATGGTAGATGGGGGATAAGCTCTACCAAATTACAAAAAGTTAAAACCAGAATATTTAAAATAAAACTATTTACAAATACGAAAAAAAGAGTAGAATAACATTAGTTGTAATTTTCTGAAAAATAATTCTTTAGTAAGGGGTCTCTCAAGGGTTGGTAATGTACATATAATTAGGGAGGGTACAAAAATGAAGAGAAAAAAGATGAAAAAGTTAACGGCAGTTGTAGTACCAGTTTTAGCGATGAGTGTTGCATTGACAGCATGTTCTGGGTCAGGTGGGGAAAAGAAAACGACTACTACATCAAATAGTGGGGAAGAAAAAAAATCTGATATTAAATATGCAGCGAAACAAGTATTAAATCGTACGGAAAACCAAGAAATTCCGACGATGGATACTTCTAAATCTACTGATACATTAGGTTCGCAAATTTTAGGGAACACGATGGAAGGCCTATATCGCCTTGATAAAGATAATAAGCCAATTCCTGCTGCGGCAGAGTCTAGTACGAAAAGTGAAGATGGTAAAAAGTATACGTTTAAACTGCGAAAAGATGCAAAATGGTCAAATGGTGATCCTGTAACAGCGAAAGATTTCGTTTTTGCGTGGAAGCGCTTACTCGATAAGAATACTGCGGCAGAATATGCATTTATTGCTTACTATATTAAAAATGCAGAAGCGATTAACAAAGGAGAAAAACCTGTAACTGAATTAGGAGCGAAGGCGGTAGATGATTACACGCTAGAAGTAGAATTAGAAAAACCGGTACCGTATTTCTTAAATTTATTAGCATTCCCATCATACTATCCATTAAATGAAAAATTCGTAAAAGAAAAAGGTGATAAGTACGGTTTAGAAGCAGATACAACTGTGTATAACGGTCCATTCGTTATGTCTTCATGGAAACATGAACAAGGTTGGCAGCTAAAGAAAAATGATAAGTACTGGGATAAAAAGACTGTGAAATTAGAAGAAATTAACTACAGTGTAGTAAAAGAGGTTGCAACGAAAGTAAACTTATATGATACAGGATCAATTGATTTTACATTACTATCAGGAGAGTTTGTAGATAAATATAAATCGAACAAAGAAGAATATGGTGAGTATGCGGAATCAAGTACATTCTTCTTACGTTTAAATCAAAAACGTAACGGACAAGATACGCCTTTAAAGAGCAAAAAACTTCGTGAAGCAATTGCATTATCAGTTGATAAAAAAGGATTGGCGAATGTAATTTTAAATAATGGATCAAAAGCAACAGATCAATTGGTTCCAAAAGGACTTGCGACAGGGCCAGATGGTAAAGATTATCAAGATACATTTAAAAATGGTCTGAAATATAATCCGAAAAAAGGAGTAGCGGCGTGGGAAGAAGCGAAAAAAGAACTTGGAAAAGATCAAGTTACAATTGAATTGCTAAGCTATGATGATGGAACTGCGAAAAAGATTGCTGACTATGTAAAAGATCAAATTGAGAAAAATTTAAAAGGTGTAACGATTAATACGAAAATTCAGCCGTTCAAACAAAAATTAAAATTAGAAACTGCGCAAGATTATGAAATTTCTTATGCAGGTTGGAGTCCAGACTATGCGGATCCAATGACATTTATTGATATGTTTGAATCGAAGAGCCCGTACAATCAAATGAGTTATTCAAACCCAAAATACGATGAAATGGTAGGAAAAGCAGGTAATGAATTAATGAGTGATGCGAAAAAACGCTGGGAAACGTTAGGAAAAGCTGAAAAATTATTCCTTGAAGAAGATGCAGGGTTAGTACCTTTATATCAAACAGGAAGATCGTACGTAATGAAACCGAATGTAAAAGGAATTGTGAAACATAACATCAGTCCAGAATATAGCTTTAAATGGGCGTATGTAACTGAGGATGGCGGAAAAAAATAAAGTGAAAGCATTTCAAAAGTGGCTGAGCTGCTTTTGAAATGCTTTTTAGTATGTATAAGGGAATAAATCTCGTTAGTCTATTGAGAATCGGGTAGGTAATTAGGAAGGTTCTATCGGAGGAATTTAGAGAGGTCAGTAAGTAGTAAGACAGATGATAGTAAGAGACCTCATGCTAATAAGAAAAATATAGAACGTAGTAATAGAGTGGAATAAGGGGAGGGATGTTTACATATAGTAGACGGGGGATAATTCATATAGTAGTTAAAACAACAAGTTACTATAATAAAAAAATAAATATTTAGAAAATTTACAAAAATACTTTACAAAATTTAAAAAAACAGTAGAATATTAATTAATAAGAATTTTCTGATAACGAAAGTTAGTAGAGAATTTCTAAATGTTAATATCGTACATATAATTGGGGAGGGTACAAAAAAATGAAGAGAAAAAAGATGAAAAAATTGACAGCGGTCGTAGCACCAGTTTTAGTAATGAGTATGGCATTAACAGCTTGCTCTGGATCAGGAGATAAAGAGAAGGCAAGCACACCACCAAAAAGCGGTGAAAAAGAAGGTGGAAAGCTAGCGGCGAAGCAAGTGCTTAATTTAACAGAGTCTCAAGAGATTCCATCTATGGACTCTGCTAAAGCGACAGACCAAGTATCGTTTCTAGCTTTAAACAACGTAATGGAAGGTTTATATCGACTTGATAAAGATAATAAAGCAACACCAGGAGTTGCTGAATCATATAAAAAGAGTGATGATGGTAAAAAGTATACATTTACATTAAATAAAAATGCAAAATGGTCAAATGGAGAGCCTGTAACAGCGAAAGATTTCGTGTTTGCTTGGAAACGTGCGGTAGATAAAAATACAGCAGCAGAATATGCATACATTATGTTTGATTTGAAAAATGCACAAGCGATTAATGAAGGAAAAGCTGAACTAGATACGTTAGGAGTAAAAGCTGTAGATGACTATACGTTAGAAGTAGAATTAGAAAATCCAGTTCCTTACTTTGTAGAATTAACTTCATTTGGAACATTTTATCCATTAAACGAGAAATTTGTAAAAGAAAAAGGTGAAAAGTACGGTTTAGAATCAGATACGACGTTATACAACGGACCGTTTACATTGACAGACTGGAAACATGAAGAAGGTTGGAAGTTAAAGAAAAATGCACAATATTGGGATAATAAAACAGTTAAGTTAGATGAAATCAACTTTAACGTAGTAAAAGATAGCGGTACACGTGTTAACTTATATGAAAGTGGACAAATCGATCGTTCAGGACTTACATCTGAATTTGTTGACAAATATAAATCAAACCCCGACTTCTTTACACAAAAAACACCGTCAACGTACTTCTTACGCTTAAACCAAAAACGTGGTGGGCAAGATACGGTGTTAAAGAGCAAAGATCTACGTTTAGCGATTGCAAAAGCGTATGATAAAAAAGGCTTAACGAACGTTATTTTAAATGACGGATCTACACCGGCAGATTACTTAGTACCAAAAGAATTTGCTAAGAGCCCAGATGGAAAAGACTTCCGTAAAGAAAATGGAGATATTTTAAAAACAGATGTGAAAAAAGCAAAAGAGCATTGGGAAAAAGCGAAAAAAGAACTTGGAAAAGATGCAATTACAGTAGAACTATTAAACTATGATGGTGATGGTGCGAAAAAAGTAGGAGAATTCTTAAAAGGAGAACTTGAGAAAAACTTACCAGGTTTAACAGTGAATTTGAAAAACCAGCCATTTAAACAAAAGTTAAAGTTAGAATCAGATCTAGATTATGATTTATCTTACGCTGGTTGGGGACCTGACTACTTAGATCCAATGACATTCATTGATATGTTCGTTACAAATGGCCCTCATAACCAAACAGGATATTCAAATCCTAAATATGATGAAATTGTACAAAAAGGTAAAGGTGAGCTATTAACGAAAACGAAAGAGCGTTGGGATAGCTTACTGAAAGCGGAGAAAATGTTATTGGAAGATGCAGCAATTGCACCATTATATCAACGTGGTGATGCTATCGTTCAAAGACCTAAAGTAAAAGGTATTGTTCACCATCCAGTTGGTGGAGACTACAGCTATAAATGGGCATATATTACAGAGGATAAGTAAGATGAGGGGCGTACAATACGCCCCTTTTTCTATGCACTTTTCTTCCGTCCTCGAATATATAAAATAAAAAAGGGAGAATCCCATGAAGCGAAACACATACATCGATTTCCTAGCTTATTACGGAATAGGAAGTGCTCATCCTGGTGGTTTTACGTTAACAAAACAATTGTTAGCACAACTGCCTTTTAAATATGGAGCGAATGTCCTGGAGATAGGTTGCGGTACAGGGAAAACAGCGGCATATATGACAAGGGAATTTGGTTATAAAGTAACAGCGGTTGAAAAGAATGAAATTATGATTCAAAAGGCAAAAGATAGATGGTTGTTTGAAGGGTTAGATATACAATTAATTGAGGGGAATGTAGAGAATTTACCGTGTTTGAATAACTCATTTGAGTTCGTACTTGGAGAATCAATCATCGCTTTTACAGACAAAGAAAGGGTTATCTCGGAGTGTTATCGTGTATTACAGCAGGACGGTAAGCTTGTTGTCATTGAAATGATTATTGATAGGCACATTGATAAGGGTGAGGAAGAAAAAATCGCCCAATTATATGGTATGAAAGAACTATTAACTGAGAATGAGTGGGTACAATTATTTCAGAAAGCAAATTTTAAAAGAATTACAATTGCTGGTGGTGGCACGATTGCAGAAACAATCTCTGGCTATGTAGAAGAGCCAGAATGGAATGTATCCTCACATATTCCGAATGAGTTATATGAGGCGTGGGTACAGCATGAAAATGTCCGGCTTATGTACCAACACATTTTAGGGCATCGTATTTTTATATGTGAAAAATAAAGAAAAAGAGTTGGCTAAAGGTAGTCAACTCTTTACTATGTTAAATGAAAAACAATGCAGCTAATGTAATTCCGAAGATAAAACCAAATCCGAGTTCAACCCCCCAGCCATCGCAACCACAACTACTACAACCACGACCACCACATCCGCAGCTGCTAAATCCACCACCGCATCCAAATCCGCAACTATCACATCTGCTAAGGCCGCCGCAAAGGTCACAACCACCGTTTGCATAAGCGTCATAGTATCCGAATCCTGAATCAAAAGATGAGCGCTGTTGCACCGGTTCAATCCATACAGAGCTTTGTGTCACATCGATTATTTTCCCTAAATGTATACGGCCATCACGGTCTTCAATCCGAACAACTTTTCCGAAGTAACGTCGGCATGTATCATAACATTTTTGTCTATGCATGTTCTTTCCTCCTTCCCCATTACAGTAATACGATATGTAGAGGGGACAAGTGCGGCTTGTACGAATGCCCTATCTATCATAATTGTTGTAGGAAAGGGGAAATATAAGAAGAGGATATATAAGGAGGAAAAGGCATGAAATCTACAGATCAGTTTCAGACATACGAAGTACCATGGGAAGATTTTATTGAAGCGTTACGAGAGGAAATGAAGAAGCAAGTAGGAGCAGATATTATTGATACAGTAGTTTGCAATTTAGAAGATGGTTTTGAAGTGTACACATATGTGCAGGGGGATTTAGATTTTGAATATAAGGAAGCGCTTGAGAGAAAATACGGAAGTGATGCGAAGACACCTAATGTGTTAACGATAATGTTATTAGCTAGTATTTATAATACAGGTGAAGAGAATATACGCTTACATGCGGATCATAAAGAGAATCCGATTGTTGAAGTGTATGTAAAGCAATGAAACACGCTGTGGAAGGCGTGTTTTTTATTTGTCCCGCTATTTGTGGGCAGTAAGACCCCCACCTCAAAATTCAGCGGAAGCAAAGAAATTAGGTAGGGAATCTACTGACCGTAAATGCCCGGTTGGTGAAGGCTAATAATCAGTGGGGGATGAACAAAACCCCACTGATTCAAGTTTCACTTTATATGATAAAATATTAGAAAATTGAGAAAGAAGGTGAAGGATTGGGAATTAAACATCTTAATTTAACAGTTACAGATGTAACAGCAGCTAGAGAGTTTTTAGAGAAGTATTTTGGTCTAATTTGTAGTGGAACAAGGGGAAATGGCTTTGCAGTTATGCGTGATAATGATGGATTTATACTAACTTTAATGAAAGGAAAAGAAGTTCAGTATCCAAAAACATTTCACGTAGGATTTCCACAAGAAAGTGAAGAACAAGTAGATAAGATAAATCAAAGATTGAAGGAAGATGGATTTTTGGTCGAGCCTCCTAAGCATGTCCATGCGTATACGTTTTATGTTGAAGCACCTGGTGGATTTACAATAGAAGTGATGTGTTAAGTCAAAAATCAAACTTTTTGTTATGTGTTTTTAAAATAAAAAGTAGGAAAAGTCTGTTTTAAGTGTGGAGCTTAAACAGGCTTTTTTACTTATAGTATCGGATAGAAAACGCTAGAAGGAATAATATTCAGTTCTTATAACTGTTTACATAATAAAATTATGCTGGGTTCGTTGTCCTAAAATACAAGTCATATATCTTGTTTCCTCTCATAAATTTAAACATAGGAATTTGTCTACAAAGGTGGCGAAGCCTCATCATGAAAATCCGAATTTGTGCCACGTTCATGTTGTTTCTATTTATATGTTTACCTTTATCAGCTTTTGCAAAAGGAGAGGAGGCAAAGGAAAGGGTCGTTTCACTTGTATATGACGATTCGGGCAGCATGAGAAATAACGATCGCTGGAAATATGCCAATTATGCTTTGCAAAGTTTAGTTGCGCTATTGGATGAAAAAGATAAATTTTCTTACGTTCCAATGAGTAAGCCGAATGAGCCATTAAACATTTCGTTAACGAAGGATAAAAGGCAAACAGAAATTGAGGGAATTGGAGCATGGAAAACGTATTTAAATACTCCATTTAGCGCGGTAGAAACGGCGATGCAATCTATAAAAAAGGAAGCAGATATAGATGGAAAACGTGAATTTTGGCTTATTGTATTAACTGACGGGGCATTTAATGATTTAGAGAAAGATAAGGTTGGCGGAAAAGAACAAATTTTGCAGAAATTAGCCCAGTTTAAGAAAGAAATGGATGCAAAAAAGATATCGTTACATCCAGTCTTAATTACGATGGAAGAAGATTTAGGACAACAAGAAAAAGAACAACTAAATACGTTCAAGGAAATATGGAAGAAAGAGATAAATGGTGTTACGATGCCGTCAAACGGAGAAGATGGCATTGTAAAAAGTGTAAATCAAGTGGCAGCATTAGTTGCAAATCGTGATCCATTCTCCTCTGTTGAATCGATTGTAAAAACGAAAGTAGTGGGGAAAAGAGTAGAGATTACAACACCGTTTCCGTTAAAGCGTATGACGCTTGTACGACAATCGCCTTCTCTGCCCGATTATCAGGTCACACAAATTTCTAAACCATTACAATTACAATCTTCTTTTTCCATACATGCACCAGGAGAAGCAAAATTGTTCGGAAATATAGTTCATATAAGTACGGAAAATGAGGAAGTTATTAAACCAGGAACTTATACGATAGAAGTGGACCAGGACATTGAGAAAGAAGGACTACAAGTACTAGTTGAACCAGCGCTTAATTATACGGTTTCTACTTATGCCAAAGATGATAGTAGTCAAAAAAATGTAGAGAAAATGTATGAAGATGTTACTGCTGTTATTGAAGCAAAGCCTACGGAGTTGCCAGTTCAGTCTTCTTACTTTCAGGCAGAATTAGAAATAGAAGGAAAACAGTACCCGATGAAGTGGGACGATAAAAAACATGTATTTTACTACGAAATGAAGATTGCTAAAGGGCTAGTGCGTGGGAAAGTTCATATGAACATAAAGGGATTTTACAGACAGACGAAAGAATTTAAAATCGAAGTAACGGAAAAACCAAAATTATCACTACAAACGATTACGAAAGATTATGAAGAAAAAGTAACAAATTTAGAGAATAGTAAACCGTTTATTATACAACCACAGTTAGATGGTAAGCCGATGACAGAAGAGGCTGTAAAGAAACTATTAAAATCTACTGGTGTCACATCTAAACAATCAATCAACTATGAAATAAAGCAACATGGAAATCAAATCTATGTTTATCCTCGTCCCTATTACTCCGACACATTTAATTTTACAGATACCGGCACCGTAGAAGCTACCATCGTAATGCAGGATTCAAAGTTACAAGAAGTAAAGAAAAACATAACATTCCATATTCAAGATGCTCCGTTTTATGAAAAATATGCGCTTATTTTTAAGTTTGTCATTCCTATCACTTTATTACTACTAGTAGTAGGAATCATTGTTTTAGGATGGATTGTTCGGCCAAGATTTCACCGGAAAGCACTACTGTATTATGAATGGGATCAAGAGGTAGCGAAAGATTGGCTATATCAATCTGAACCAGAATTACTTCGAAATAAATGGTGGAACCATTATTTTGGTATCCCATTTAGAGCAGAAAGAAAAACAGTGCAATCCGTTACGTTTATAGCGAAGAAAGGTTCGAAATCTGTCTTTGTAGCGAAAGAATCACAAGTAGTTGGAATGATTATTGATGGGATGTTTATAACAAAGGATGAAGTAGGAATGGAACATAAGACACTATATCCAAATGAACTTTTACTAATTGATAGAGGATATGGTAAAGAGATTTACAAGTACGAATGTGAATAGTAGATAGGGAAAAGAAGGGGATGGAGTATTGATTCTCTTTCCCTTTTTTCAAACAAGCAAGAATAGGAAGGTGGTTCACATGACATTACAAGTTCCAACAATATTAATTGGTTTAGGTGGAATCGGTAGTACTGTGACGCATCAAATATATGAAAAATTACCTGAAGAGCGCCGGAAAAAGGTAGCAATGCACGTATTTGATACAGATGTGAATACATTGAGTAAATTTGATCATATTCGAAAGTTTAAGACACAAACGAGTTCTAGTAAAACGCCCAGGGAGTATATTGCAGGAGATCCAACAATCCCAGAGTGGTTTCCGATGGATCCGACTATACTTGATAAACCATTAACAGAAGGAGCAGGACAGTTACGCGTCATTTCACGTTTAGCGTTACGTGCTGCGATGAAAGAAGATAAATTAACGTCCTTTTGGCAAGAAATTGAGAAAATTTTTCCGGTTACAAGTGATCAAACAGAATATGGTGTGCGTGTCATTATAGTAACATCACTAGCAGGCGGAACAGGTTCGGGGATGTTTCTGCAAATTGCATTATATTTACGTGAAATGCTTCGGAAGAAATTGCAGCATCATAACATTTTAATACGCGGTGCGTTTTTAATGCCGGATGTTTTAGTAAAGACGAGAACAGTTAGTGGGAAAGAGTTTGAAACGGTGCAAGCGAACGGCTATGCATCGTTAAAAGAATTACATGCTATTACGCTCGGTTCTACTGGAGAATTATCAAAACGCGGCGGTGTAACAATTGAATTAGAGTATCGCCCTGATCAAGTAGATGAAGATGGAAGAACGAATCATACAATTAAACAACATCATTTACCGTACAATTATTGTTTCTTATACGATTATGAAAACCTACATGGACACCATTTACACAATTTATCAGATTATATGGAACAGATGGCAAATACAATTTATTTACAGTTATTTAGCCCGATGTCCACAAGTCATTTTGCACAAGAAGACAATCAAATTCAGCAATTAGCAGAATCAAGCGGAAAAGGACGATATTGCGGGGCAGGAACGGCAAAACTCATTTATCCGTATGAGCATGTGTTAAAATATTGTGCTTTAAAATGGGCTGTGCAAGGTTTAGATGAATCGTGGCTTCATTTAGATCAACTGTTTCAAGAGAAGAAGCAAAGATATGACCAAGATGTAAAACGTGGGATGCAGCGTGAAAAGCCGGAGAGAGGTAAAAGTTATTTAGAGGACTTGGAACATCTTGCTACCCGTCCAGAGCAAGCTCATATTTTCTATAGACAAATGTACAATGAAACACGTGAAGGAGCAGAGGGTGGTAAGCTCGGAGTTGCGAAATCAAAACTGTTTTTAGAAGCTGTAGAAAGTTATGTACAACGAACGGTGCAAAGAGATGAGGAATTAAATCGTTTGCAACATGAGTGTAAAATTTCAGCTGCGAAACTGAAAATGATGGAACAAATGAAAGGTGAAGTGGCAAGAGTGGATCATGCGGTTCGTTTATATGCGTATGCGATTCCGAGCCGTGTACATGAACATGTAACGACACTTTTATATGACATGATTGAATCAGACCGCTTTTCACCAAGTGGTTCTGAAGGGCAGTCCTATCAATTAAATACATGGTTTTTAAAGAAAACAGATCCAGTTCACCCAGTAGCAGCACGTTTTATGTTATATGAAATTCGAAAGCAGTTAGTGGAAAAAATGAATCGACTACATGAAAATAATGAACAAAAGCGTAATGTAATTCAAAACTACGATAAAAAATTTAATGTGGGTAATATCGATGGAACGGTAACGGCTGTACGCCGAGTAGAAATTGCTCAACAACAAGGCTGGTTTGGAAAAATGATTAATAATCAGCAACGTTTATTCAAAAGAGAATTTGAAGACATCATAACGCAATATGTACACAAATTAAATGAATATCGAAAAGAAATGCTATTAGAACTTGTATATCAATCGCTATATCAAGCAGTTAATAAAATGATTCAATATTGGGAAAGATTTTTTGATAATTTACATGAAACACGTGAAAATTTACTGTTTGAAATCCAAAAGCGCAGTAAGGAATTTGAAGGGAAAACAAACCCGACGAATGTATATGTATTAGCTGAGGAACAGCTGCAAGAAAAGATATGGCAAGATATGCAGCAACATTTAAATTTAGGTGTACTACCGAAAGATATATCAGCGGAAATTTATATGAGTTTGTACGGGGAATATTGTCGTGATGCGAAAACAGAAGAGATTCAGTCGAAAAAGGTAGAGGATTTCTATCGCGAACATATACTGAGCTATTGTTATGACGAACTGCAAGTACGCTATCGTGATAAATTAGAATTGAATATTATTGAAGCGTTGCGAAAAGAAGCAGATTATAAGAAACGTGATCGCGATGAATACGTGCGTGAAAAAATTGAAGACCTGTTCCATTTAGCAAGTCCGTTCATTCCGAAAGTTGCTCATCATAGGGAATTACAATATTGGGGTATACATCCTTCTTTAAAGAAAGAGCTGCAAGAGGAATTGATTCAAGAAATGTTTAAAGAAAAAGATACAGTACACGAAGCCTTTTCACCATTTGAAGTGATCTGTTATCGAGCACATTATGGCTTATCGCTGCAAGATTTTCCTAAATTATCATCAGGACATATTTCAAACGGATTTATGAATGATAAAGGTGACTATTTCCAATCGTATTATCGCCGTGTAAACAAATTAAATAGTAAAAAATCTAGTTTAACGCCGCATTTAGATAAGTATTGGCACTTACCAGCCTTTATGCCAGATTTGAATGCGACTCAAACAAAATTAGATTATGATAAATGTAATCGTGCATTACTATACGCATATATGTATCGCTGGATTAGTTTAGTTGCTGTTGATGGACAGTTTGTGTATCAATATAACGGTGTGGGACGTAGCTTTTTAATTCAGTCGATGGGAAAAAATATTTCAAGCGAAAGTTATAAATTACACAGAGCATTGCTTCATAATCCGTTTATTTATGAAAACATTTTGTCACGATTTGAAGAAGAGCAAGAAAAGGCGATGATACAAGGTGGACATTTATATACACATCCGTTCGTATTAGGAGCCCAAGATGTAAGATGGCTTAGAAAAGAACATGTCCACAATCTTTTAGACATGATTTTAATGTATGACCGTGAAGCGAAGTATGATCCGACATTAGAAGAAACATCAGATGAATTATTAAGACTATTCCTTGATGAAATCGAGTTGTATTTCCAGAACTATTACGGCACAGGTGCTGATATGGTTGCAAAGAAAGAGAAAGAAATGTTTATTAAACAATTGTGGGATCGCTCGCATGCGAAAGGATATGTAGATCCAAATAGCGCTCCGTATAAAAAATGGCAAAATTTATTAAGTATTCAAGATGAAGAAGAAACGCCAAAAACGAATGTATAGTGAATGAAAAGGGAATCCTTAAAAGTGGCAATACAACTTTAGAAAAGAGGGATTCTGATGCCGTTTTTAGGAAGTGTATATCAAATATTTGGGTTATATCCGGAACTTTATTATGGGATGATTTCAGCAGAGTTGCAAGAGGAAGCTCAGAAGGAGCATCTTGAAAATAGTAGTGCAGAAGCTGAAGTGGAAGAATAAAAAAAGTGCAGATGAAAATCTGCACTTTTTTGTTAGTATTAAAATGGTGAAATAACCTCAAATGAATTATTATTTTTGAATAATAATTCATTTGAGGTTATTATGATTTTCATTACATTGTATGTAATGAAAATTGTATGAAAATCAATGTAATAAAATGCATATGAATATTAAGGTGGAAAACAACAATGTTTTTGAGAAAATAATTATGTATAAAAATAACATTTGATACATAATCAGCCGATTATTTTTGAGTGATTTATTATTGACAATATAATTAATTGTATGATAAATTCAATCAGCATTCTTAATGGTTTTTTGGTATGGTTAATATTTTGAAAATTCAATACGGTATAAAGAGATTGATTTTTCTGTTTTTATTGAGACGGGTTACTAAGTCTATAGGGGAAGTGAACTATGTATATTTTTATTTTTAAAATAGAACAGTAATAAAGAATGTAACAAGTAAGAGATAAACTTGAAAAAGAGGTTTCAAAGAATGAGTCTTTTCATAAAGAAAGCAATGGATGAAGAAAAGAAAAAAGTATTGAATCAAACTTTAGGAGCGATTGATTTAACTCTTTTAGGTATTGGAGCAATTATTGGTACAGGTATTTTCGTATTAACTGGTATTGTAGCAGCGAAACATGCTGGTCCGGCGATTGTATTATCTTTTGTATTAGCGGCAATTATATGTGCATGTGTAGCTTTCTGTTATGCTGAATTTGCATCTACAGTTCCAGTTTCGGGAAGTGTATATTCATATACATATATGACACTAGGTGAGATTTTTGCATTTATAGTTGGCTGGTGTGTTATGCTGGAGTATTTATTAGCGACTTCTGCGGTTGCAGCAGGCTGGTCAGCATATTTTCAGTCATTGCTACTAGGTTTTAATATTCACATTCCTACGGTTTTTGCTTCGGCACCAGGAATGGGGAAGGGTGGAATCATTGATTTACCAGCAGTTCTTATTATTTTAGTTGTTACATTTTTATTAAGCCGTGGTGCAAAAGAAAGTGCACGAATTAATAATATAATGGTTATTATTAAACTGGCTGTTATTGTAGGATTTATTGTGGTAGGGACACAATATGTAAGACCAGAGAATTGGCAACCATTTCTACCGTTTGGTTTTCACGGTGTGGTAGGGGGCGCTGCTACTGTATTTTTTGCTTTTTTAGGATTTGATGCAGTTGCAACAGCCGCAGAGGAAGTGAAGCGTCCACAACGTAACGTGCCAATTGGGCTACTTGTTTCCTTGTTCATTTGTACAGTTCTATATGTAGGTGTTTCATTCGTGCTAACTGGAATGGTTCCGTTTACGGAATTAAATGTTGCTGATCCGGTTGCATATGCGTTGCGCACTGTAGGAGAAGATAGAATTGCTGGGTTGTTATCGGTGGGAGCGATAGCAGGGCTAACAACAGTTCTGTTAGTAGCTATGTTTGCATTTGTTCGTGTATCTTACTCGATGAGTCGAGATGGACTGTTACCAAAAAGACTTTCAAGTGTCCATAAACGTTTACAAACTCCATTTTTTAATACGTGGGTTACAGGTATACTAGCAGCTTTATTAGCGGGATTAGTGGATTTGAATTTATTAGCTAATTTAGTGAATATGGGAACGATAACAGCATTTGTGTTTGTATCTATAGCTGTCATTGTATTAAGAAAGACACATCCTAATATGAAGAGGCCATTCCGTGCCCCTCTAGTACCTTTTTTACCTATCGTTTCAATAGTAAGTTGTATATATTTGGCATTGAACCTTTCTAAGCTTACTTTAATTAGTTTTGTGGCATGGATTATAATAGGGGTTTTCATATATTTTGTATATGCTAAAAAACATAGTAATGTTAGAAATAGAAATAAAGTATAGTCCATTGAAATAATACTTGTAATGGAAATGAAAACACGCTACTTATTCATATAAGAACAAGTAGCGTGTTTTTTCTATTTAATAATCCCATTTTCTAAAATTTTAATAGTTGGTGCCACTTTCACATTAGCTTTTGAAAAGGCACTCGGCCAATCATCTTCGACTTGTTTCCATTCTTTATATTGAAACGCTCTCGCATAATCACCAAATCCGAATGGATCAAGTTGCTGTTTTTGAATGTTGTGGATTAAATCGTTCAAATCTTTGTTTAGTTGTTTTGTAATAAGAGAAGTTAATTTCTTTCTATCTTTGTCTATATCCATATTGAATGTAAGTTCAGAGACAGCAATTTTCAAATCCATTTTAACATGAAATTTGAAGTGGTTATCGCTATAATCTGTATGGATATCACGATCCATGCTAAGAACATTTATTGTTACGAAATCGCCGCCATCGGTATCTTTTAAATCACTATTACTTTCAACTGAAGTAGAAGGGATTTTCAATGTAAGCGAAACCGGTGTATTCGCTTTCTTTTGTAACAAAAGAAGAAGGGCGCTTTCATAACGATTTAATGACATTTTATAAATTCCGCGAGAAGTTAATAGCGCGGAACCGGTAACGATAACATCCTTTTTACCTTTTTTTATTTCTGAAATAGCAGGTGTTATACCTTTATTAAACGTTTGCCTGTGAAATTCATGGAATGTCGTAAAAACGGTCCGATTGTACAGTTTGTTCGTATTAATTAAATCTGTTAAATACTCGGGAAGGGCAGGCTTATCTTTAAAGTTATTATATATAACTGAAGAAATTGGACCGTCTACTGCAACCATGCGCATGTTTCCAGTGTTTTTAGGATCACGATACCAAACATCAAGGTAAGGCATAGCCCCTTCTTGTTTTAAAAAATTTGTGCTAAATAAAATGAGCTGTAACTTTTCTGTAGATACTAAACCGCCACTTGAACTATTAAACGTTGCTTTTGCTTCTCGAGGTGTACGTACTTTCGCTTCATGTGTTTCGTACTTTTTTTCTACGTCTTCATTAAAAATAGGATTTACGTGGTACACAATTAATTTTCCTTTTGCTTTTGCGTCAAAGCCGTAAATTAATGAAATTGATTGTTTTTCTAAGTCGAGTCGATCTCCACAGCCTGTTAAAAAGGTTATGAGAAAGTAAAGTATAGTGAAATGAATAAAGCGCCTCATTTAAACTCTTCTCCTTTTCCAATGCTGATAAAGTGTCATGTATAAGAGAAATACGACTGGGAATAGAAAAACGATAAAATAACTTGCAGTTCCCCAAAATTCTCGCAACGCACTTATTTGATAAGAGGAAGGGATATAAAAGAACAGAATGAAAGTACAACCGAATAATAAAAACCAAATAGGTAATGAACTCCCTTTTTTGTTAAGTAATTGATTGATTCCATCTGAAGCAGTAAAAATATAAGGAATGCAAGAATCAAAAATGATAAAGAGATAAAATGACAAAAAGATAATTTCAAATCGTTCCAGAAAAGAAAAGTGAAATGGTGTAACGAGAGAAAGGGTAGGCCATAAAAACTTAGTTATACCATCTGGGCTAAAATAAAGGAAAGAAACGAACGTCACTTGCAGGTAAACGAATAAAGTAATCATATTTGCAATAACAATCCCTTTTTTTGCAGATGATTTATTACTGAGATAAGGATAAAGGACGAATGCAAACTCAAATCCGAGAAAGGCAATAATAGTTGATTTTACTGTGTTGAAAACTGGTATCCATCCTTCTTTAAGGAGAGGAAGAAGATAGATCCAATGCCCATCTTTAAGTGGGATAAATAATAGTAATGGCATCCAGAGTGTAAATAAGACAGTAAAAACAGCATAGCGGCTAATAATAAGAACACCTTTACATGCGAGCATTACCATTGGAATAGATAATAGCATCATGATTAAAAACATTGGAGATCTAGGCAAAATCCAAATGTTAATAACGTATAAGAGGGAAAAAATTAAAGAAACCGCTGCAAGAACAGCATATAAAATCCAAAAAATCATTCCTACTCTTCCTAACCATTTTCCAAGATAACGAGTTAGCACATCAAGTAAATGGTAACCAGGATGCTTCTCCATGATTTTTACAATACATAGACTGACTAAAGTAGTGATAGCGCATCCTATAATAATAGACATCCAGCCATCTGTATTCGCCCCTTGGGCCACTTCACGTGGCAGTGTAAGTACACCGAATCCTACTTGAACACCACTAATCGTTAAAATGTATTGAAATAAACTAATCTCCCTCTTTACACGCTTTGTCACTTATCTTCCTCCTTTTCTTCTATATCCGGTTGTCGATTTTCTTGTTTTAAGTTAAGGGATAGTGGTCGTTTCTTCATTAGTTTCCATGGCAAACGCACAAGAACGTCTTTTAAATCCGTAGCAAATGATGGAGAAAAAGGACTACCGTAAGGAACACCAAGTGAGTCCATAGAAAGAATATGGATGATGATAACTGACATTCCAACCATAATTCCAATGACTCCGAATAAAGAAGCGATTATCATCATTGGAAAGCGAAGAATCCGAACTCCTGCTGACATTTCCAGATTGGGAATGATAAAAGAAGCGACTGCGGTAATAGATACGACGATAACCATAACATTACTTACGATTCCTGCTTGAACTGCAGCTTGTCCAATGACAATCCCTCCTACGACGCCAATTGTTTGTCCGACGGGACCGGGAAGTCGAACTGCAGCTTCGCGTAGCATTTCAAGTACTAATTCCATCAAAAGTGCTTCTAATATAGGCGGAAAAGGAATTTTGGCTCGAGATTCTCCAATTGTTAACAATAATTTAAGTGGAATTACTTCATAATGAAAGGAAATCATAGCAATATAAAGAGCAGGAGCAAATATTGCAATAAATAGTCCAGTGAAACGAAGGAGTCGTATAAAAGATGGAATCATAGGTCTGAAGCTGTAATCATCTATCGTCTGGAAAAAGGATGAAAAGGTCATAGGTCCTATTAATACGCCTGGTGAGCGATCTACAATAACGGCAATTCGCCCATCTAGAATATGATGTGCTGTTGTGTCAGGACGTTCAGTTATTGATAATTGCGGAAAGAGAGTAAAGGAATTATCTTCAACAAACCCCTCTAATTCACCAGTAGTAAGAATCGCATCAACTTTTACTGACTCGATACGGGATGCCATTTCTTTTACGACATTTTCGTTCGCAACATCTGCTAGATAAAGCAAAAAAACCTTTGAAGTAGCTCGTTCACCAACAGTGAATTCCTTCACTTTCAATTCGCGATTTGGAATATATCGACGAATAAGTGCAAGGCTATCGCTCGCTACTTCATTAAATCCTTCGTGTGAGCTTTTTATGGAGCTTTCTGTTGTAGGTTCTTCAATACTCCTTTTTGGTGCCGCTTGCGTATCAAGCTCTAAAGCGGATAGTTGCCCGTTTATAAATAAAATACTTTTGCCGTGTAAAAGAGATTGTTCAATGTCTGTCCACTGTTGAACTTTTTTTATATTTCCGATAGAAACAGAAGCTTCCCAAAAATCGTCTTCATTCCACTCTTTAAATAAGAGAGGACGAAGAATGTTTACGTTAATAACAGTTTTGTCTACAAGTCCTTCCATATATATAAGTGCAGCTTCCTGTCCGTTTTTTAATGGAAAAGTGCGTGTTATTAATTCTGGAATACCGCTAAACAGTTTGGACAAGTGCTTTAAATTAAGGGAAAGGGAAGAAGAGATAGATTTATTTAATGCGTAATCAGCTTGCTCTTGGGTAGAAAAAGATTTTTCACCACGCATCCATTTATTAAAAGACCCCATTTGTTCGCTTACTCCTTGTTATGTTTTATATGGGTTATTATGGATAGTTACAAGCTGACATATGCGTAGTTTAAATTTTATATTGTATATTTTTAACTTTAACGCTATAATTATAGTGTTAAAGATGGAATCGTGATATGACCTGTTATGACTCTATCGTTTTATTTATGAATAAATGGATTGGTATTTTAGCAAGATGTGCTAATAAACTACTCCACCATGATAATAACGTGCCGAAATATGGTGCGTATATTTTCGTGGTGGAGTTTTTTTATTCTCAAAAAGGGGGAAAGACCATGAATAACAACATGGTTCATATTACAATTGACGGAAAAAAGTATACAGCGGAGCCCGGTTCAACGATATTGGGTGTTATTAATGAGAACGGGATTGAACATCCGCAAATTTGTTATGTGCCAGAAGTAGATCCTATTCAAACATGTGACACTTGTATTGTAGAAGTTGACGGAAAGTTAATGCGTTCTTGTTCGACGATAGCAACGGAAGGTATGAGCATTGAACGTGCTTCTGTTCGCGCAAAAGAAGCACAAACAGAGGCGATGGATCGGTTACTAGAAAATCATTTATTATACTGTACAGTATGTGACAACAACAATGGGAACTGTAAACTGCATAATACAGCAGAATTAATGGAAATTGAACATCAAAAATATCCGTATGAACCGAAAGTAGATGTAAGTGAAGTTGATATGACGCATCCGTTTTATCGCTATGATCCTAATCAATGTATTGCATGCGGTCAATGCGTTGAGGTGTGTCAAAACTTACAAGTAAATGAAACGTTATCGATAGACTGGGAAGCGGAACGCCCACGAGTTATTTGGGATGAAGGAGTAAATATTAATGATTCTTCATGCGTTAGCTGTGGTCAATGTGTAACGATTTGTCCTTGTAACGCTTTAATGGAGAAAACGATGCTCGGTGAAGCTGGATTTATGACGGGATTGAAACCAGATATTCTTGAACCGATGGTAGATTTAATTAAAGAAGTTGAGCCTGGATATAGCGGTATTTTTGCAGTATCAGAAGTGGAAGCGGCCATGCGTGATACTCGTACGAAGAAAACGAAAACAGTATGTACATTTTGTGGTGTAGGTTGTTCGTTTGAAGTGTGGACGAAGGGGCGTAAAATCCTTAAAGTACAGCCATCTTCAGATGCACCAGTTAACGCAATTTCCACTTGTGTAAAAGGGAAATTTGGTTGGGATTTCGTAAATTCTAAAGAACGAATAACAAAACCTTTAATTCGTAAAAATGGAACGTTTGTTGAATCTACATGGGAAGAAGCACTGAATGTAGTTGCAAATAAATTAGGTACTATTAAAGAAGAGTACGGTAAAGGTTCTATCGGATTTATTTCTTCCTCTAAAATTACAAATGAAGATAATTATGTAATTCAAAAATTAGCTCGACAAGTATTTGGAACGAATAATATTGATAACTGCTCACGTTATTGCCAATCACCAGCAACGGATGGTTTGTTCCGTACAATTGGTATGGGCGGTGATGCAGGAACGATTAAAGATATTGCGCAATCTGGTCTTGTTATTATTGTAGGATGTAATCCGACAGAAGGTCATCCTGTTCTAGCTACACGTATTAAACGTGCACATAAATTACACGGACAAAAGTTAATTGTAGCTGATCTTCGTAAAACAGAAATGGCAGAGCGATCAGAT
Source organism: Bacillus sp. FSL W8-0770 (assembly GCF_038008705.1). Lineage (NCBI taxonomy): Bacteria > Bacillati > Bacillota > Bacilli > Caryophanales > Bacillaceae > Bacillus > Bacillus sp. FSL W8-0770. The sequence continues at coordinate 3,402,210 of NZ_JBBOZR010000001.1, read as the reverse complement.
GTCTTTATTAGTCCAAAACAAGGAACAGATCAAGTTTGGTTAATGGCTGTTACAAAATATATGATTGATCAAGGTTGGCATGATCAGGAATTTATTAATGAGAATGTAAACTTCTTTGAAGATTTCAAAGAAAGTCTAGAAGAATATACACTTGCATATGCAGAAGAAGTAACAGGTATTTCAAAAGAAACACTTATTCAAATGGCTGAAATGATTCGTGATGCAGATGGTACATGTATCCTTTGGGGTATGGGGGTAACGCAAAATACAGGTGGTTCTGATACTTCCGCTGCAATTTCAAACTTACTTCTTGCAACAGGGAACTATCGTCGTCCAGGAGCAGGTGCATACCCACTTCGAGGTCACAATAACGTACAAGGTGCTTGTGATATGGGTACTTTACCAGGATGGCTTCCAGGATATCAGCACGTTACTAACGAAATGGAACGTGCGAAATTTGAAACTGCTTACGGAGTGAAAATTGATAGTGAACCAGGTCTTAATAATATTGAAATGCTTCATGCAATTGACGAAGGAAAAATGAAAGCAATGTATCTTGTCGGAGAAGATATGGCTCTTGTAGATTCTAATGCAAATCATGTACATGAAGTGTTGTCGAGCCTTGATTTCTTCGTTGTGCAAGATGTTTTCCTTTCTAAAACTGCTCAATATGCAGATGTTGTATTACCAGCAGCGCCATCTCTTGAGAAAGAAGGTACTTTCACAAATACAGAGCGCCGTGTCCAAAGATTATATCAAGTTCTTCCTACGCTAGGAGATGCGAAACCAGACTGGTGGATCGTCCAGGAGGTTGCGAATAAACTAGGGGCAAACTGGAATTATAGCCACCCAAGTGAAATCTTTGCTGAAATGGCAAGTTTATCACCATTATTCTCGCAAGCGAACTATGAAGTTCTTGAAGGATGGAACAGTTTCCATTGGGGAAGTTTTGATGGAACAAATACACCACTTCTGTTCCAAGATGGATTTAACTTCCCAGATAAAAAAGCTCGTTTTGCGATTGCTGACTGGGTACGTCCAGCTGAATTTCCAGCCGAGTTTGACCTTCACATTAACAACGGTCGTATGCTTGAGCATTTCCATGAAGGGAATATGACAAATAAATCAACAGGTATTCAAACGAAAGTACCTGGTGTTTTCGTTGAAATCTCTCCAGACCTTGCAAAAGAACGTGGCGTAAAAACAGGTTCGTTAGTTCGTCTTGTCTCTCCTTTTGGAGCATTAAAATTACGTGCACTCGTTACGGATCGTGTAAAAGCGAATGAGTTATATTTACCGATGAACTCTACAGATAACGAAACGGCAATTAATTTCTTAACAGGCCCCGCTGTGGACGTACGTACGAATACACCTGCGTATAAACAAACGAAAGTACGTATGGAAGTGTTAGAAGTTGATGGCGAAAATCCGATGCCAAAAGCGAACCCACGCAATAAAAAACGTCACCCTCAAGCTGGAATTGAGGTACATCGTAAGTGGGCACGTCCAGGGTATGTGCATTTAACGGATAAGTAGGAGGAGAAAACTATGGCTGCACCTATAAAAATGATTCAAAAACAAGAATTAACTGAGGAAGAAATAAAACAGCAAAAATTAGATGATTTAAAGGAGCTTTTAACTAATAATGAAGAAGCTCTAAATCAGATGTTTAATATAGTAGGGGAATTAAATGACATTGGAATGCTAGAAGCTGCAAATTCTATGCTGAAAGCGAAAGAACCAATTGCAAAGATCGTTCTAGGTCAAGTAACTCGTGAGCCTGTTACAAATTTAATTAATAATATGATGGGTGCTGCAGGGGCGTTAACTGAACTTGACCCAGAACTTACGAAAAAGCTTATAGGTAGTTTATTAGTCGGGCTAGAAGAAGGTAATGAACATCTAGAAAGTAATAAAAAAGTAGGGGTATTCGATCTTATGAAAGTATTGAAAGACCCAGATATTAACCGTGCTATCGGGTTTGGGCTTCATTTCTTAAAAGGTATGGGGAAAGGGTTAAAAGACGAATAAACTTCATGAAGTGAACCTTTCCGCCTAAATATTTGTACGAAATAGTTTGGGCGGAAGGCTCATTTTGGTAAAATATATAATAAAGTAAAATGAGGCTTTTGGGAGGTATAATTGTATGTCAAAAAAAGTACATGAATTTAATGATATGATACGAAAACTTCGAAAAGAACTTTTCGGAAAAGGACCAGAACGAATTCATACTGTTTTTGCAGAAAATATGGCTATAGCGACTCTTTATGGAAACTTAACACCTACTGAAAAATTTATTTCAAGTACGATGGACGGTGCGGAAATGGTCCATATGGCTAGAACGAAAATGATTCAAGAGGTGTATGCTGCGAATTCCCGTGAACATTTGGAGGAACTTGTTGGAGCAAAATTAGTGAATTTGTTTTCAGATATGAAAGTAGAAGAAGATATTGCAGTTTCGGTATTTGTTTTCGATAAAAATATAACGTGAGAGAAGGATACTGATCGTGAAACCGATACAGGTAGAAAGAGAAATCTTTCGTTATGAACAAGGGGCGTTTAAGCATATAGAGGACAGCATTGTAACAGAGTTTCCTGTCACCATTAAAATGAACGGACAGGAGTTTGTTACAATGGTTAGTACTCCAGAATATATAGAAGATATGGTAATAGGATTCTTAGCGTCTGAAGGAGTCATTCGAAAGTATGAAGATATTGATAGTGTATGGGTGCAGGAGAAAGAAGGATTTGTACATGTAACAACGACAAAAGTAAATCCGTATTATGAACAAATGCAAAATAAACGATATATTACGTCTTGTTGCGGTATGAGTAGGCAAGGGTTTGTTTTTGCCAATGATGCACTAAGTGCAAAAAAAATGCAGGGTGTCCATGTACAGGTTGCGGCAGAGGATTGTTTTCGGTTAATGAAAGAAATGCAGCAATCTGCGGATACGTTTCATCATACTGGTGGGGTTCATAATGCAGCTTTATGTGATGTGAATGGTATTATTTTAAGCCGAATGGATATTGGTAGGCATAATGCACTAGACAAAATTTACGGTTATTGTTTAAGAAACGATATTTCTATAAAAGATAAAATCATTGTTTTTAGTGGTCGTATTTCTTCGGAAATATTATTGAAAGTTGCAAAAATCGGTTGTGAAATTATACTATCAAAATCAGCTCCAACTGAGTTAGCTTTGCAACTAGCGGAATATTTAGGTATTACGACAATAGGATTTATTCGTAATCACTCCTTAAATGTGTATACCCATCCAGAACGTGTTTTAAATATAAAATAAAAGTGAGGCAATGAAGATGAAATCAGTTACATTAGACAAGTTGCAACGTCCGTTAAAGGATTTACGTATTTCAGTTACTGATCGCTGTAATTTTCGCTGTCGATATTGTATGCCAGAAGAAATATTTGGTCCTGATTACTCGTTTTTGTCTAATGATAAAATTTTATCTTTTGATGAAATTGAAAGGATAACACGTATTTTCGTTTCTTTAGGTGTGAGAAAATTACGGATTACAGGCGGAGAACCGTTACTTCGAAGAGGGCTTCCAAAGCTTATTGAGCGCCTTAATAAAATTGATGGTGTAGAAGATATCGGTTTAACAACCAATGGATCGTTACTTAAAAAGTTTGCTCCTGATTTATATAAGGCGGGTTTATCACGTGTGACAGTTAGTTTAGATTCCTTAGAAGAAGAGCGGTTTTTCTATTTAAATGGTAATAGGAGCAAAGTGCAAAGGGTTCTGGAAGGAATACAGGCTGCAGCTGAAGTTGGAATGAAAATTAAAATAAACATGGTCGTTCAAAAGGGAAAAAACGAACAGGACATTTTGCAGATGGCGCAATACTTTAAGGAAAATAAGCATATTCTTCGTTTTATTGAGTATATGGACGTTGGAAATTATAATGGTTGGGATTTAAAAGAAGTCATTTCTAAACAAGAAATAGTAGATACGATTCATCAAGTTATGCCGTTAGAACGGATAGAAGCAAATTATTCTGGTGAAGTGGCTACTAGGTATCGTTATATAGGAAGTGATGAGGAAATAGGTATTATTTCATCAGTAACAGATTCTTTTTGCTCATCATGTACGAGAGCTCGTATTTCTGCAGAAGGAAAATTATATACTTGCTTATTTGCTTCTAAAGGAAATGATTTAAGAGAATTGCTTCGTTCTGAACATACAGATGAGGACATTACAGATGTAGTACGCGATATATGGAATAATAGGGAAGATCGTTATTCAGATGAACGCTTAAATCATACAAATAAGAAAACAATACCTAAAATTGAAATGTCACATATCGGTGGTTAATATATATAGCTAGCTTCATAGTGAAAAAATGGAAAATTTACAAGAGTTGTGGATTTTCTATTTTATAGTAAAAGTGATGATTGATATCTCTGTAAAAGATGTGCAGAGAAATTAAGCAGCATTCAAAAACCTTTATTTTGAGGAGGTTTTTTGAAGCTGCTTTTTTATTTGGAGAAAATGGAGGAATGGGTAATGGCATTTCATAAGCCGGAACAAATTGCTGAGCTTGTCATTGAGGCCGGTGTTCAAAAAGTAAGACAGACATTGCCAGCGATGCTTATTCTCGGTTTTTTAGGAGGAGCGTTTATTGCGATAGGTTTTTTACTTAACATTCGAGTTTTAGGGAATTTACCTGAGCGCTGGGGAAGTCTAGTGAATGTTTTAGGAGGAGCAGTATTTCCTGTTGGACTCATGCTCGTAGTATTAGCAGGAGGAGAATTAATTACGGGAAATATGATGTCACTGTCTATGGCGCTTTATGCAAAGAAAATTACATTGATAAGTGTACTGAATAACTGGGTTTGGATTACTCTCATGAATTTTATTGGGGCAATTTTCGTTGCGTATTGCTTTGGACATCTTGGCGGATTAACAGAGGGAGAGTATTTAAATAAAACGGTAGCGATAGCGGAAGGGAAGTTACATGAATCATTTGGGAGAACTTTAATTTTAGCAATTGGTTGTAATTGGCTCGTCTGTCTTGCTCTTTGGCTCGCTTACGGGACGAGTGATTTTGTCGGAAAAATCATCGGAATTTGGATTCCAATTATGGCATTTGTAGTGATTGGATTTCAGCAAGTAGTAGCAAATATGTTTGTCATTTCCGCTGTTATTTTTGCTGGTCATCTAACGTGGATGGATTTGGCTAAAAATTTTGTTCCTGTTTTTATCGGAAATGTAATTGGAGGAGCTGGGTTTGTTGGTTTTGCTTACTTTGCTTGTTATCAGAAACAACATTCTAATATGAAATAGAGTTCTTGAGAGGAAGGGTATGTAATGGCTGATCGGTATTCACGACAACAGTTGTTCAAACCAATTGGGAGTAAAGGACAAGAAAAAATTCGAAATAAACATGTGTTAATTGTAGGGGCAGGCGCATTAGGAAGTGCAAGTGCCGAAAGTTTCGTACGTGCAGGTGTTGGCAAGTTGACGATTATTGATCGTGACTACGTTGAATGGAGTAATTTACAAAGGCAACAATTGTACTCTGAACAAAATGCGAGAGAGAAAATGCCGAAAGCAATTGCTGCAAAAAATCGGTTAGAACAAATTAATTCGGAAGTACAAATACATGCTTTCGTAATGGATGCAACTTCAGAAAATATGGAAGGTCTATTAAAAAATGTAGATGTAATCATTGATGCAACAGATAATTTTGATATTCGATTTGTAATAAATGATTTATCACAAAAACATAATATTCCTTGGGTATATGGTTCTTGCGTTGGATCGTATGGTATGAGTTATACAATTATTCCGCAAGAGACACCGTGTTTACATTGTATGCTGAAAAATATTCCTGTTACAGGTGTGACATGTGATACCGCTGGAATTATTAGCCCGACTGTTCAAATCGTCGCAGCATATCAAGTGGCAGAAGCACTCAAAATTTTAGTGAAAGATTTCTCAGCAATTAGAAAAACATTTTTCATGTTTGATATATGGAGTAATCAAAATCATTTTATAAAATTAGGGAAAATAAAAACAGACGCTTGTCTCTCATGCGGTTTGAATCGAACTTATCCTTATTTATCATACGAAAATCAAACGAAAGCAGCTGTTTTATGCGGAAGAAATACAGTTCAAATTAGAACAGTAGACAATAGGAAATACAATTTTGATGATATAGAAAAAGTATTACAAAAACTGGGGAAAGTAGATCGGAATCCGTATTTACTATCTTGCCAATTCGATGATTACCGCGTGGTTGTTTTTCGAGATGGTCGTGTTTTTATTCATGGTACAAATGATATTTCGAAAGCGAAACAACTATATTATCGCGTATTCGGTTAATAGAGAGGGTGTCAACAATGGAAAGAAGAGTGCCAATTACGGTTGAAGAAGCTGTTCGTAAAGTGATGGGATTTGCTGATAAAGGCTTAAAGGAGCTATTACCAATTGAATTAGCTTATGGACGTATATTAGCAGAGGATTTAGTAGCTGACCATGATGTACCGTCATTTAATCGTTCACCATATGACGGATTTGCTATTCGAGCAGAAGATACTAATTTAGCAAGTTATGAAACGCCAATTGTATTTGAAGTAGTGGGTGAAATTGGTGCAGGATCGCTATTCCATGAGAAAGTAGCTCCGTTTCAAGCAGTTCGAATTATGACGGGAGCACAAATTCCGAATGGGTGTGATGCGGTTGTTATGTTAGAGCTGACTCGTCAATATGAGAAGAATGGCAACAATTATATGGAAGTGAAGCGATCATTCAAAAAGGGCGACAATATTTCTTTTCAAGGTGAAGATGCTCGTAAAGGAACGGTTCTTGCAAAGAAAGGATCGTACATTAATCCAGGTATTTCAGCTCTTCTTGCTACATTCGGTTATAGTGAAGTACCAGTTGCGAGAAAGCCTGTAATTGGACTGTTAGCGACTGGGAGTGAATTACTGGATGTCAATGATTCATTACAGCCAGGGAAAATCCGAAACAGTAATACGTACATGATATTGGCTCAAATTCGAAGAGCGGGCGGAAGAGTAAAATATTTTGGGAAGTTTAGTGATGATTTTAATACGTGTTTTACAGCTGTGAAAGAAGCGCTTGGCCAAGTAGATATGTTAATTACAACGGGCGGTGTATCAGTAGGAGATTATGATTATTTACCAGCTATTTACGAAAAGTTAGGTGCATCTGTTCTTTTTAATAAAGTTGCAATGCGACCAGGAAGTGTTACGACTGTAGCACAATTAAATGGCAAGTTATTATTTGGTTTATCAGGAAATCCATCAGCTTGTTATGTAGGGTTTGAATTATTCGTAAGACCGTGTATTCGGACGTATATGTTTAGTGAAAAAGTACATTTAAAAAGAGAAAAAACGTTATTAGGAGAAGATTTTCTAAAACCGAATCCATTTACAAGATTTGTACGAGCAAAATTGCAATATGATGAGGGGAAATTAATCGCTTATCCATCAGGGTTTGATAAATCTAGCTCAGTTTCTTCATTGGCAGAATCCAACGCGTTTATCGTATTGCCGGGCGGGACAAGAGGATATAAAAAAGATATGTTTGTCGATGTTCTTTTATTAGAAGATAACGAAGGTAGTGAATGGCCTTGGACATTTCATAAAGTGAGAGGTGGTTTTAATGGAACAAGTGCTATTTGAGATTGTAGATAATCCGATTTTAGTTGAAGAAGTAACGAATAAAGTCGCAAGAAGAGAAGCAGGTGCGATTACAATATTTATTGGTACGGTGAGAGAATTAACAAAAGGAAAACGAACGCTACATTTAGAGTATGAAGCATATAAACCGATGGCAGTAAAACAACTTATGAGAATTGGAGAAGAAATTTGTGAAAGATGGCCGGATACAAAAGTAGCAATTACGCACCGTGTAGGGCGGCTAGAAATAATGGATATTGCGGTAGTCATTGCAGTGTCATCACCGCATCGTAAAGTAGCTTATGAAGCGAATGAGTACGCGATTGAACGTATAAAACGAATTGTTCCAATTTGGAAAAAAGAATTTTGGGAAGATGGAACGATGTGGATTGGAGATCAACTTGAAAATACACCATATCCAGAAGGAAAACCAAAGAAGGAAGAATGAGAAAATGATTATAATTTTATTGTTTGCAAATTTGCGTGAGGAAGTTGAATCGGATCGATTAGTGATTTCAGAAAAGCAAGAAATGACAGTGCAACAATTAAAAGAATGGCTCAAAGCCAGCTATTGTTTACAATCGTTGGAGAAAGTGATGGTCGCTGTTAACGAAGAGTTTGTAATGAATGAAGAGATGATAAAAGCTGGAGATATAGTCGCATTAATCCCGCCTGTTAGCGGTGGATGATAAGCTTTTTCACCAGATGAAGCGCCAAGAAAATGTTGTATATAAATTAGAATAAGAGAAGGGATGAGTTCTATGCTTACTCAAGAACAAATAATGAATGCATTAAAACATGTAGAGGATCCAGAGTTACACAAAAGTGTTGTAGAATTAAATATGGTTAGAAATATACAAATGAACGGAACAGAGGTTAAACTTGAAGTAGTACTAACAATCCAAGGTTGTCCGTTAAAAGCAAAAATTCAACAAGATATTGAAGAATCACTTCACGCAATTGGTGCCTCTAAAGTGGAGGTAACATTTGGTTCTATGACACAAGAAGAACGTACAGCTTTAACAGAGAAATTAAAGAAAAATACTAGAACAGAAACTGGTATGCCGAGCATGCTTCGCCCGGATTCAGGAGTACGTTTTATTACTGTAACGAGCGGAAAAGGCGGAGTTGGAAAGTCAACGGTGACAATTAATCTTGCAACTGCACTAGCGCGTATGGGCAAAAAAGTGGGGATATTAGATGCAGATATATATGGTTTTAGTATTCCAGCTATGATGGAAACGAATAAGAAACCAACGATGATTGATCAAACGGCAATTCCAGTCATTAGTCACGGTGTTAAAATCATGTCGATGGGATTTTTTACAGAAGGAAATAACCCAGTTATGTGGCGCGGACCGATGCTAAATAAATGGATTCAAAGTTTTCTTACGAATACGCACTGGGGAGAATTAGATTATTTATTACTTGATTTACCACCAGGTACAGGAGATGTTGCGATCGATGTTGCGGCGATGATTCCGCAAGCGAAAGAAATAATTGTTACAACTCCGCACAATGTAGCTTCATTCGTTGCTTCAAGAGTCGGTGTAATGGCAAAACATACGAAGCATGAGATTTTAGGTATTGTGGAAAATATGGCTTATTATGAAGAACAAGATGGATCGAAAAATTATCTCTTCGGAAAAGGCGGCGGCGAAATGCTTGCAGAACAATTGCAAACAGAAGTAATTGCCCAAATACCTTTTGCGAAACGTGAAGAAAATAATGGTTCATCTGTATATGATGAAGATTCTCTTGTTGGAGAAGTGTTTACATCGTTAGCTGAGGATATTATTTATAGAGGATAGAGGGGGAAGTTTAGTATGGCATGTAACATTGATCATTCTATTGAAGATGTGATGAATAAGCTTGAAAGTCAAAAGAATTTTTTATCAGAAGAGATTTTTAAAGGGTTAAAAAATTTTTTACAAGGTAATCATTCACAAGAAATATTAAATGATGTATTTCATCTTTTAAAAAAGTATGACTTAGTAAGTGAAGAAGAAAGAGAGACGAGAAATAATCAATTATTGTTGATTATAAAATAAGTATACTTTGGCTTTTGTTTTGTAACAGGAGGGGTAAATGGAATGGATATGAAAAAGATGATTGAAATGATAGAAGCAACAAAAGTGACTAAAGAAGAATTATCAATTTCTACTTTACATCAAGAGCTTGTGAAGTTATATAGTCAAAAAAATGTTGCTCATTATACCGAGTTATTAAAGTATATTTTATCATTATCCGTGCAGCTCAACCTACATCTTGTATTGAAATATTTTGGCGTGCGACCGGTTGTTGCGACAGATGAGCGTATGCAATTTCAAGAGATATTTAAATGCTTAGCTAAGAAAGATGAGAATGGGGAATGGTTTCTAAATTTTGTTTCTTTATATGTAGGGCTAATTGTAGTTCTTCGTTTTGATGAGAAAGTGATTGAGAGCAATTTTTTTGATGATATGGTAGTGGATGAATGTAATGAAATATAGGATTCTGCTCATAACATTTTTCTATATTAAATGCTTTAACTGCGATTTTAGTTGGTTATGTAAATATGAAGGTAACTAATTAAGAAAAAGGAATGAAACTAGTTGGATAAAAAGAGTTCTTCAGTTGTTTCCGTCGTTTTTTCGTGTTACCATTAAGCGAATTTTTCATAAGGAGAGAAAGCGATGAAATGGATTTATTTTCTTATTATTAACATTATAGCTTTTAGCCTTATGGGGCTTGATAAACGAAAAGCGAAGAAGAAACAGTGGAGAACGCCAGAAAGTACGTTGTTTTTATCAGCGGCAGCTGGGGGAGCAGTTGGAGCTTGGATTGGCATGTATATGTTTCATCATAAAACTCATAAAAAGAAATTTGTTTTCGGCATACCGTTACTTGTTGTAATAACGGTATGTTTATTATTCGTTGTATGAGAAATGTCGAAAGAAATGCAGATTGATTATTGGTAAAGTGAGCATGTGAGACCGTATAATGGAGAAAAAATGAGAAGAGGAGAAAAAGGAAGATGGGGAGTCAATCAGCAGAGCAAAAAAAAGGGATACTATATGCGGCTGGTGCTTATACGATGTGGGGAATACTACCAATCTATTGGAAATGGGTTGAGGAAGTTCCAGCAGATGAAATATTAGCACACCGCATCGTTTGGGCGTTTGTTTTTATGTTACTCGTATTAGGTGTTACGAAGAGGTTTCGCCAGTTTATTGGGGAATTTGTGAATCTTTTTAAACGACCTAAATTATTAATGTCATTAACAATAGCTTCAGTCTTGATTAGTGGAAACTGGTTTGTTTACATATGGGCCGTTAATCATAATCATGTTATTGAAGCGAGTCTTGGCTATTATATTAATCCGCTTATTAGTATTTTACTTGGTACAGTCGTTTTAAAGGAAAAGTTAAACTTCTGGCAATATGTTGCAGTTGGTTTAGCTGGAGTGGGGGTTATCATTTTAACAGTACGTTTCGGGGCTATCCCGTGGGTTTCTTTATCACTTGCCCTTTCATTTGGATTATACGGATTAACGAAAAAATTGTTAAACTATGATGCGACAATTGGACTTACGATGGAAACGATGTTAGTAACGCCGTTTGCGATTATTTATCTAGTAATGACAGGAGTACATGGTTTCGGCTCATTTGGCTCTATCTCAATGTTATCGACATTACTATTAATAGGAGCGGGTATTGTTACAGCTCTACCACTTTTTTATTTTGCAAAAGGAGCCCAACTTATTCCGCTTTATATGGTAGGTTTTTTACAATATATTGCACCAACAATTAGCTTAATTTTAGGTGTATTCGTATTTGGTGAACATTTCACATCTACTCATATGATTGCATTTTTCTGTATATGGGTTGCATTATTTGTATTCTCGGTAGCGAAGACTAAGTTTTTAGTGCAGAAACAACCGAAATTTATAAAAAATAAATCAGCAAAAGTATCATAATGCGTAGTATTTTCTACGCATTTTTCTTTATACTGATACTATATAGGATTTCCATTATAGCTAGTAAGGAGCTGAGAACATGGAAACAATTTTACATAATGATCCGCTTATGGCAGCTGTAATTTCATGGTTTTTAGCACAATTAACGAAAGTAGTCTTTAAATTAGTTAAAACAGGTGAATTTGATTTTGCAAAGTTTTTTGCTTCAGGTGGGATGCCAAGTTCTCATGCTTCAACAGTTACAGCGCTTGCTACAGGAGTTGGAGTAGTGGAAGGTGTGGAAAGCTCGATGTTTGCGGTTGCTACTATTTTTGCCATTATTGTTATGTATGATGCTTCAGGAGTAAGGCTTGCAGTAAGTAAACAAGCAAAAATATTGAATGACTTTTTTCACGGTAGAGAAACAGAATATAAGAAGTTAAATGAACTTGTTGGGCATACACCGTATGAGGTAGTAGTCGGTGCTTTATTAGGAATTATTGTCGGAGTAGGGTATTGTTTATGAGCAGAACATTTTATATGTTCTGCTTTTCTTTGTTTTTATACATATTCAGCTACCTTTTTGAATATCGTTATACGGATTTCGAAAGGGTGGGTGAGTAACTTGTTATTATATGAAAAAGTGCATGAAGAAATAGCGAGAAGAACAACTGCACTTCAAACAATGCAACGGCAAGATGGTACGTGGCGGTTTTGTTTTGAAGGAGCTCCATTAACAGATTGCCATATGATTTTTTTATTAAAATTATTAGGTAGAGATAAAGAGATAGAACCGTTTGTGAAAAGATTAGCATCACTTCAAACAAATGAAGGAACATGGAAATTGTATGAAGATGAGGTGGGAGGTAATTTATCAGCTACCATTCAATCTTATGCCGCCTTACTTGCATCGGAAAAATATACAAAAGAAGATGCGAATATGAAGCGAGCGGAAATGTTTATAAATGAGCGCGGTGGGGTAGCACGTGCTCATTTTATGACGAAGTTTTTATTAGCGATTCATGGAGAATATGAATATCCTTCTCTTTTTCATTTGCCAACACCAATTATGTTTCTGCAGAATGATTCCCCTCTCAGTATATTTGAATTGAGTAGCTCAGCACGTATTCATTTAATTCCAATGATGTTGTGTTTAAATAAAAGGTTTCGAGTAGGGAAAAAGTTATTGCCAAATTTAAATCACATTGCAGGCGGGGGCGGAGAATGGTTTCGAGAGGATCGGTCTCCAGTTTTTCAAACGTTAGTAAGTGACGTGAAGAAAATTATAACGTATCCACTTTCTTTGCATCATAAAGGATATGAGGAAGTAGAACGTTTTATGAAAGAGCGTATTGATGAAAATGGAACATTATATAGCTACGCAACTGCCTCGTTTTATATGATTTATGCTTTACTTGCATTAGGACATTCTATTCAATCACCAATTATTGAGAAGGCTATAATGGGAATTACATCTTATATATGGAAGATGGAGAGAGGGAGCCATTTGCAAAACTCTCCATCAACTATATGGGATACAGCTTTACTCAGTTATGCTTTGCAAGAAGCTCAAGTTCCGAAAGCAAGTAAAGTGATTCACAATGCATCAGCATATTTACTAAGAAAACAGCAAACGAAGAAAGTAGATTGGAGTGTACATGCACCGGATCTCTTCCCGGGTGGTTGGGGCTTTTCGGATGTGAATACGACGATTCCAGATATTGATGATACAACTGCTGTGTTAAGAGCATTGGCGCGAAGTAGAGGGAACGAAAATGTAGATAATGCTTGGAAGCGAGCGGTTAATTGGGTTAAAGGATTGCAAAATAATGATGGTGGTTGGGGGGCTTTTGAAAAAGGGGTAACGAGCCGTATATTAGCAAATTTACCAATCGAAAATGCAAGTGATATGATTACAGACCCTTCTACACCAGATATTACAGGAAGAGTGTTAGAATTTTTCGGAACGTATACGCAAAATGAATTGCCCGAGAAACAAAAACAAAGTGCGATAAATTGGTTAATGAATATACAAGAGGAAAATGGATCGTGGTATGGGAAATGGGGAATTTGTTATATATATGGTACGTGGGCAGTGTTGACTGGTTTACGGTCACTAGGAATACCATCTAGCGATCCATCATTGAAACGAGCAGCTTTATGGCTTGAACATATACAGCATGAAGATGGTGGCTGGGGAGAATCTTGCCAAAGTAGTGTAGAAAAAAGATTTGTTACTTTGCCATTTAGTACACCATCCCAAACAGCATGGGCGTTAGATGCCCTCATTTCTTACTATGATAAAGAAACGTCAGTTATTCGAAAAGGTATTTCATATTTGCTCTCCAACCCTTATATAAATGAAAAATATCCTACTGGAACAGGGTTACCAGGTGGGTTTTATATTCGTTATCATAGTTATGCTCATATATATCCGTTGCTTACTTTGGCTCATTATGCAAAAAAATATAGAAAATAAACCGAGAGATGTCTCTCGGTTTATTTTGTTGGGTAGTAGGTCCCTTTTGAAAAGAATAAGGTTGTGATGTACCTTATTTTTCGGTTGGTTGGCGCTTTTGACGTGCATCAGCGGCATTTGCACGTGCGTTTGCTTCTAAGTCATTGTGGTCAGCGAGTTCGCGAGAGAACTCAACATCAATGCCATCCGTTGCTTTGCTTTGTTTGAAATTCTTTTTATTCATTCGACACAATCTCCTTGCACTTTATCCCGCATAACGGGTAGTAAAACTCCAACCTTAAAACTCAGATGGAACAAAGAAGCTAGGTGGGAGATTAACTGCCCGTAAATGCCCGATTGGTGAGGGCTGATAATCAGTGGGGGATGAACAAACTTCCCACTAATTAAAGTTTCACTTTATGCGACGTTGCAAAGTTAGTTTGACACAAATAGACTTTTTTATACAAAGAGGAATTGAAAAGCAAAAAGCCGAAATATACAGTATAAGTAATAGAAATGGGGGATAGGAATGGAGTTTTTAAATGGGAAAACAGCTGTTGTAACAGGAGCTGCACAGGGAATTGGAAAAGAGATTGCAAGGGTTTATGCAAAACTAGGGGCGAAAGTATTAATTAGCGATGTAAATGAAGAGAATCTACAAAAAACGACACGTGAGTTATCAGATGAAGGATATGAAGTGTGCTCATATCGATGTGATGTGAGTAATCAAAATGAAGCGAAGTCGTTAATTGAATATGCGGTTCAAAAATTCGGTACATTACATATTTTGGTGAATAACGCCGGAATTACAAGAGATGCAATGTTACATAAAATGGAGAAGTCTGCTTGGGAACAAGTATTACAAGTGAACTTAACTGGTGTTTTTTATTGTATGCAACCAGCGCTTCTTTACATGAGACAACAAGGGTATGGACGCATTATTAATATATCTTCAATTAGTAGAGAAGGAAACATAGGTCAAGCAAATTATGCGGCTACAAAGGCAGGAGTTGTCGGTTTAACGAAAACAGCAGCGAAAGAAGTTGGAAGCTTCGGTATTACTTGTAATGCGATTTGTCCGGGTTTTATGGATACAGATATGACAAAAACGATACCAGATAAAGTGAAAGAAAAGATGGTTGGCGCTATTCCAGTTGGTAGAATTGGAACGCCAGAAGATATTGCGAACGCAGCAGCTTTTTTAGCATCAGAATACGCATCTTATATTACAGGTGAAGTATTAAATGTGAGCGGAGGACTGCAAGTTTAAAGGAATACATAATGAAAAGAACCTGACCGGATAGGTCAGGTTCTTTCTCATTAATTTAAGTTAAGCCAAACGCTCTTTACTTCTGTATAGTTATTTAATGCATAAGATCCCATTTCACGGCCAAGACCAGATTGTTTAAATCCTCCAAATGGAGATGCTGCATCAAACACGTTATAACAGTTTACCCACACTGTACCTGCACGTACTTTACTTGCAACATAGTGTGCTGTTTTAACATTTTCTGTCCACACACCAGCCGCTAAGCCGAATTGTGATTTATTTGCACGTTCAATTACTTCATCAATATCGTTAAATGGTATTGCAGAAATAACTGGACCGAAAATTTCTTCTTTTGCGATCGTCATTTCATCATTTACGTCAGCGAATACTGTAGGAGAAACGAAGTAGCCTTGATCGAATGGATTACTTCCTCCGCAAAGTACTTCAGCGCCTTCTTCAATCCCTTTTTCAATGTAGCCCATTACACGTTTTTGTTGTTCTTCAGAAACGAGAGGACCAATTGTTGTTTCAGGGTTAAGACCGACACCTTGATTTAGTTTTTTAGAATAGAGGACGAGATCAGCCATGACATTATCATACATTTTCTTCGGAACAAATAAGCGTGATCCAGCAGAGCATACTTGTCCTTGGTTAAACATAACACCAGAAAGTGCACCAGGAATCGCGCGAGATAAATCAGCATCCGGCAAGATGATATTTGGTGATTTACCGCCTAACTCAAGTGTAACGCGTTTTAATGATTCGGATGCTTGTCGCATAATTTGTTTACCGACAGGAGTAGAACCGGTAAATGCAATTTTATCAACGAGTGGATGATTAACGAGAGCTTGTCCAGCTGATTCACCGAATCCAGGTACGATATTAATAACACCTTTCGGGAATCCAGCTTCTTCAATTAATTCAGCTAAGTATAAAGCAGATAGTGGAGTTTGTTCTGCAGGTTTTAAAACGATTGTACATCCTGTAGCAAGCGCTGCTCCCATTTTCCACATTGCCATAAGAAGCGGGAAGTTCCAAGGAATAATTTGACCAACGACACCAACAGCTTCATGGCGTGTATAGTTAAAGTAATCACCGGAAACAGGAATTGTTTGACCAACGATTTTCGTAGCCCAGCCAGCGTAATAGCGCATATGCTCAATTGCAAGTGGGATGTCTGCTGCCATTGTTTCACGGATTGGCTTTCCGTTATCTAATGTTTCGAGCTGTGCAAGCTCTTCTTTATGTTCTTCCATTAAATCAGCTAACTTGTACATGAGACGGCTTCGCTCAGCAGTGCTCATACGAGACCAAGGACCTTCGTCAAAAGCCATACGAGCTGCGACTACAGCTTTATGAATATCTTCGCGACCAGCTTCAGAAACGACGGCAAGTGTTTCGCCAGTTGCTGGGTTAGGTGTTTTAAATGTTTTACCGGAAGCGCTTTCAATGAAAGATCCATTCACATATAACTTTTTTGTACCTTGAAGAAACTTCGCTACCTTTTCATGAAGATTTACAGCTAGTTGACTCATTGTATAACCCCCTTGAAAATATAATGTAAACGCAGTACGAGACGGCGCTTATTCCGAAATCAAGGATGTGGAAACTAGATGGAAAGCCTCTAATTAAAATCATAATTAATAAATACTGAAAATTCAAATTTCATTTGTGTTACAATTGTAAAAAATATGTAATGTAAGAGAAGCTTCTATATGATTATAAAAAATCCTGCTTGTTTTTGCTTTCTAGTAGGAAAAACTAGAAGAACAATGGTACAATAATACATCGTGAGAGGAGGGGGAAAAATGAAAGATTATCATGATGATCCACGCTTTCGAATAGCCCATAGAGAAGCGTTAATTGGTCTTGGACTTGCTATTATTAATTTTATAATTTGGTATGGATTTGCTTATGGGCTTGGTAGTAAAAATCCGAATGAATATACATATGTATTAGGTTTTCCCGCATGGTTTTTTTATAGCTGTATCGTTGGATTTATCGTTATGGTTATTTTACTTAGTTTAGTTGTTCGTTTTGTATTTCAAGATATTTCACTCGATGAGGAAGAAAAAAGTGAGGAATAATAGATGAATTGGTATGTAATCATTCCAATGATAATTTCGTTTATCGTTGTATTTTTAATTGGTGTATATGCTTCAAGACGCGTGCAAGCAACTGCTCATAATAAATTTTTGCAAGAATATTTTCTTGGTGGGCGTGAGCTAGGCGGTTTATTATTAGCGATGACAATGATTGCTACGTACGGTAGTGCAAGTAGCTTTATTGGTGGCCCTGGTATTGCTTACAATATGGGTCTTGGATGGGTACTGTTATCTGCGATTCAAGTTGTAACAGGGTATATCGTTTTAACGGTTATCGGTAAAAAGTTTGCAATTATCGCTAGGAAGATGGAAGCAATTACTCTTATCGATTATTTAAAAGGGAGATACAATAATAAAGCAGTTGTTATACTTTCTGCGTTATGTATTATTATCTTTTTATTTTCAGCGACAGTAGCCCAGTGGGTCGGTGGTGGACGATTAATCGAGTCACTAACGGGGCTATCGTATACAACAGCACTATTTTTATTTACTTTTTCTGTACTTGTGTACGTATTAATTGGTGGATTTCGTGCAGTTGCTCTATCAGATACATTATTAGGAATCATTATGTTAGTTGGAACAACAATCATTTTAATTGCTACTGTCATTGCTGGTGGTGGAATTGAAAAGATTATGCAGGAACTTGTTCAAATTAATCCAAAGTTAATTACACCATTCGGAGCAGATGGCAGTTTAACGAAATCATATGTTACATCATTTTGGATTTTAATTGGAATTGGCGTTGTTGGTTTGCCGCAAATTAGCGTGCGTGCCATGTCTTATAAAAATTCAAAAGCGATGCATCAAGCGTTAATAATTGGGACGATTGTTGTAGGTACAATTATGATCGGTATGCATTTAACGGGTGTATTTGCAAGAGTAGTACTTCCAGGTATAACGGTACCAGATAAAGTAATGCCGCTACTTGCGATGGAAGTGTTGCCACCTTGGTTAGCTGGAGTTTTCTTAGCTGCACCGATGGCAGCGATTATGTCTACAGTAAATTCTTTATTATTACTTGTAAGCTCGTCAATTATTAAAGATATATACGTAAATTACATAAATAAAGATGCAGCAGACAGTACGATAAAAAAAGGAAGTTTGTGGATTACTGGTATTGTAGGACTACTCGTTTATGCAGCGGCAATTAAACCACCAGATTTTTTAATATGGCTAAATTTATTTTCTTTCGGTGGATTAGAAGCTGCATTCATTTGGCCAATCGTATTAGGGTTATATTGGAGGAAAGGAAATGCTACAGGAGCGCTTGCGTCTATTTTAGTTGGGGTAGGCTCATATATGTGTATTCATCTTTTCTATCCAAATCCGTTCGGTATACATACAGTTGTCTTCCCGATTTGTTTTGCGTTTATCGCTTACATCATTGGAAGTATGAGTGCTGTAAAAAAAACAGTATAGGTTAGCTGAAGAACGTAGTCCTTATAAGACTGCGTTTTTTTGTGTGAATTTGTTCATTTTTTATTCTGTATATCCACGGTTATTCATAAATTAATAACAACTGAGGGGATGGAGTTGAGGTCGATGAAAAAAGTATTATTTTTAGGAGACCCAGGAATTGATGACTCTTTAGCAATTATGTATGGATTGTTGCATCCTGATATTGATATTGTTGGTGTAGTTACAGGATATGGAAATGTAACGCAAGAAAAGGCGACAAGTAATGCGGCATATTTATTACAGTTAGCAGGTAGGGAAGATATACCTGTTATTAATGGTGCGAAAATCCCTTTATCTGGAGATATTACAACGTATTATCCAGAAATTCATGGGGCGGAAGGTTTAGGACCAATTCGACCACCGAAAAATCTTTCTCCAAATATAAAGCCTTTTTGTGAGTTTTTTGACATTCTTGAAAAATATAAAGGAGAATTAATAATAGTCGATGCTGGTAGATCAACAACATTAGCGACAGCATTTATTTTAGAAAAGCCAATGATGAAGTATGTAAAAGAATATTATATAATGGGGGGTGCTTTCTTAATGCCAGGCAATGTTACACCAGTCGCAGAGGCGAATTTTCATGGTGATCCGATTGCGTCGCAATTAGTCATGCAAAATGCCAAGAATGTGACACTGGTGCCGCTCAATGTTACATCTGAAGCTATTATTACGCCGGAAATGGTAAAGTATATTACGAAACATTCTAAAACAAGTTTTAATAAATTAATTGAACCGATTTTTACGTATTATTATAAAGCTTATAGAAAATTAAATCCGAAAATAAAAGGAAGTCCAGTACATGACGTCGTTACAATGATGGTTGCCGCAAATCCTTCAATATTGGATTATGTGTATCGCCGTGTCGATGTAGATACAGTGGGAATAGCAAAAGGAGAAAGTATTGCAGATTTCCGTCCTCAACCTGATGCAAAAGCATTAAAAAATTGGGTGCGAATTGGTTGGTCATTACATTATAAAAAATTCCTTGAGGATTTTGTGAAAATCATGACGTAGACATAATAGGAGTATACAAGTTAAAATAATGGAGATGGTTATTTAAATAACCATCTCCATTATTTTGTTTTTTAAAGATAGAGAGAAGAGTTACACAATAGGAGAGGAATTTTACTTGAAAAAAACTATAGTATGCGCAGTGGTTGTGGGTATTTTCGTTTTGCTAATATCGGGTAACTTTTTAGTGAAAAAAGTGTGGAGTTCAAATAATGATGATGCACAGTATATTGCATCTTTTATTGAAGAACATAAAGATGAAAAAAATAGTGCGCTTCTAGTAAAGAGAAATGATAAAGTTGTCTATTCTGTAAACCCAAATGTTGTATTGCCAGTTGCTAGTACGATGAAATTAATTGTGGCGCTTGAATATACGAAACAAGTTACTGAAGGGAAAATTGATTCGTCTAGTTTCGTATCGATTAATGATGTGAATCGCTATTATGTACCGAATACAGATGGTGGTGCACAAGATAGATGGCAAAGGTATTTGGAGAAGACGGGCAAGATAACTGAAGGAGCGGTTTCTTTAGAAGAAGTGGCAAAAGGAATGGTTAAGTTTAGTTCGAATGCAAATGCTGAATACTTAATGGAATTGTTAGGATTAGATAACATCAATCGAAATTTACAAAGTTTATCACTTCCTGCACATCAACCACTATTTCCAATCGTTTCATCTTTGTATATTCCGGGATATTTGCATAAAGAATTACATGTTCCAAAATATAAAATAGAGAAAAAGTTAAAAGAAATGTCTCAAGAGCAATATCGTGAATATGCGATGGTTATTCATGAACGCTTAAAGAAGAAGGGACCATTATTACAGAAGGAAATTCCGCTTTATTTAGAGGAACGTTACGACAAAATTTGGTCAGATAGATTACCAGCAGCTTCTGCAAATGATTATATGGTATTACTTCAAAAGGCAAACCATAAAGGTGGCTTGACAGAGGCTGAAGAAAAAGTGTGGGCAAATATCGTTGAAACAGACATGAGTGCCAAAAAATACCGTAAAACATTCAGACATGCTGGGCAAAAGAATGGTTACACACCTTGGACGGTTACAAAAGCAGTTTACGCTATGGATAAACGTGGAAACTGTACGGAGATTGTGTTTTTGGCGAATAATTTAAATGAAGACGATAGTGCAGAAATACGGAAACATTTAGCAAACTTACATTTCCAAGTGTTGCAAAGTGATAAGTATGATGCGACTTTTATTAAATAAACTCGGTGCAGAGAGCACCGAGTTTATTTTTATGTACAAGCACTTTTTTTCTATCTCTGGGTATGATGGGTAGTAATACTTAGGTGAGAGGGGAAAAGGTGATGAAACAGAGTAAAGAAGAGTTTATAAAGAGTGAAGGCGCTGATTTCCCTGGAAAAACATATGTGGATTGTGTATTACAACATGTATTTAATTTTCAACGAAATTACTTATTGAAAGATATGTTTCAAGTGCATAAAGCACATATTGCGATGCTGACGGAAGAAAATTTAATGAAAAAGGAAGAAGCTAAAGTTATATTACACGCATTAAAAAAGGTAGAGGGAATTCCAGAAGAGCAATTGCTCTATACAGAGCAGCATGAAGATCTCTTTTTTTTAGTCGAACATTTAATTTCTCAAGAAGCGAAATGCGATTTTGTAAGTAATATGCATATTGGTAGAAGTAGAAATGATATGGGTGTAACGATGTATCGCATGAGTTTAAGGCGATATGTATTACGATTAATGGAACATCATTTGTTATTGCAAGAAAGTGTACTACAACTTGCTGCTGATTATAAGGAAACAATCATGCCAGCTTATACACATACACAACCGGCACAGCCAACAACATTTGGTCATTATACGTTAGCAATTTATGATACGATGCAAAGAGATTTAGAACGAATGAAAAAAACGTACCAGCTTTTAAATCAGTCTCCAATGGGGGCGGCTGCACTCTCTACAACAGGTTTCCCGATTAAACGAGAACGAGTTGCTCATCTACTTGGATTTGCAAATGTAATTGAGAACTCATATGATGCTGTTGCTGGAGCGGATTATTTATTAGAAGTTAGCTCGCTACTTATGGTAATGATGACGAATACGAGTAGATGGATTCATGACTTTTTGTTGTTAGCAACGAAAGAATATGACGGTATTACTGTTGCAAAGCCATATGTACAAATCAGTAGTATTATGCCGCAAAAACGAAATCCGGTTTCAATTGAGCACGCTCGTGCAATTACGAGTAGTGCTTTAGGAGAAGCATTTACAGTATTTCAAATGATTCATAATACACCATTTGGTGATATTGTCGATACGGAAGATGACTTGCAGCCATATTTATATAAAGGGATTGAAAAGGCAATTCGTGTTTTTTGTATGATGAATGCAGTGATCCGAACGATGAAAGTAGAAGAAGAAACGTTAAAAAGTCGTTCATATAAACATGCAATAACGATAACGGATTTCGCCGATGTTTTAACAAAAAACTATGAAATTCCATTTCGGCACGCTCATCATGCAGCAAGTGCTATTGCAAATATGTCATTGGAACAGAAAAAAGAACTACATGAATTACACTTCAAAGAGGTAAATATGTACTTGCAAGAACATTTTAAAATAAATTTATTAGAAAAAGAGTGGAAAGAAATTATATCGCCAGAAGCTTTTATTCAAAAAAGAAATGTATACGGTGGACCGAGTAAAAAAGAAATGAATCGTATGATTCAAAATCGAAAAGAGTCATTTCGAAAAGAAGAAGATGTATTTGAAAAGGAAAAACAGAGGATTTTACAAACTGAAAATGATTTGAATATATTAGTTTCTAATATTATAGAATTGTAAAAGAAGGATTTAATGAATTAATCGCCAATATTTAATTAAAATATAAATAGAGAGAAGAGATTGTCGATGATTCAATTACATGTATATGAAGAGATTCTTCATTTTAAAGAAGATGTTACACTATTTCTAGAAAAGAATGAGCAGGAAAACAATCTCATATTAGGTGTATTACAAATGGTCCAAGAACCGATATTTATGGGGATAGCGAAACAAGGAGAAGAAATTGCGGTTGTATTTCTACAAACAGAAGAGAAGAAACAAATCATTGTTGCAACTTCTGAAATTTCGGGAGTAGCTATTGAGGAACTTGCAAAAGAGTTAACGAAAGTATACCCGGATATTCCTGGATTGATCGGTAATAAGAAAATTGTACAGAAATTAGCGGAAGAGATTGCGGTATTAGAAAATAAGAAAACGAATATTACAATGGAACAAGGTGTGTATGAGCTCAACAGAGTAAAGAAGAAGTGTAATGCGGATGGACTTTTCCGGGCGGTAAATAATGATGAATTACCGTTAATAGAACAGTGGATATATCAATTTTGTGAAGACGTAAAGCTTCCTAATACGAAAGAAGAAGCAAAACAAACTGCGTATACATTAATAACTACAAATCGACTGTTTGGTTTGGAAGTGGATGGGAAACTCGTTTCTGTAGCTGCAAAAACGAGACCAACTAAAAATAATATAACAGTCAATTTCGTATATACGCCGAAAGAAGCAAGGAAAAAAGGGTATGCATCTCATTGTGTAGCAGCACTTAGTCAACGTATGTTAGATGAAGGCTACCAGACGACTACGTTATATACTGATTTAGCGAATCCGACATCTAATAAAATTTATCAAGAAATTGGTTATGAACAAATTGCGGAATCTGTGATCATATTTTTAGAGAAGTAAAACAAAAAGGCGTGCTATTTTAGCACGCCTTTTTGTTATTCATCAATTCTAATAACCTCGCCTTGAGGGAATTCCTCAGTTTCTAGTAAGTTACGAATAGCTTTCGCAACATATTCAGGTGATAATAGCTTTCCTTCTTCTTTTAATGCAATGAAGCGGTCTAAATTTGTGAAGTCTTCTTTATTTGTTTCACGAATTTGTGCTTGCATATTTGTATCAACAACACCGGGGGCAAAAGCGACGATTTTTACTGGATACTCTTTTTCCACTTCTTCAGTTGCTACGCATTGTGTAAACATATTTACACCAGCTTTCGTCGTACAATAAGCGCCCCATCCGAAATAAGGATTTTTTCCTGCACCAGATGAAATATTTATAACGCGTTTATCTACTTTCCATTCTTTCGTATGTTTCATAAACGTAGATGTAAGAATCATAGGTGCAAGTAAATTAATGTGAACGTTCGTAATGAATTGTTCACTTTCTGCTTTTTCAATCGGCTTCATAGGTGCAACTGTACCTGCATTATTAATTAAATGAATAGAGGATACATTGTCTTCTTTAATGGATGAAATGATTTCTTTAAAGTTAGTTTCTAAGTTATGTACATCTTGAAGATCTAAGGAATGAAAAATGCAATTGCTGTTATATTGCTCTGCAAGTTTAGTAAGTTCTCTATTTTCTCTTCTAGAAATAGAGATGACAGTTGTACTTTCTTCTAACAATTGAGTGGCAATAGCCTCACCTAAACCTTGTGAAGTTCCTGTTATGATAACGTAGCGCATAGTTTTATAAACTCCTCTCGTATGTGCGGAATTTTGTTGGACAACGTACATTGCATAGTTTGTCTACATTTTATAGTATAGAGCACTTTTTACTATAAATGAAATGAGATGATTGTGTGCCTTTTATAAACCGTTTTACAACAACAGTACCTGGTGCCGTCACGTTCACTGGGAACACGTTAGGGCTTAGCCCTACATCACCTGCGCCAGGTAATATTTTTGGTACACTTGCTGTATTTACTACGGTAAATACAGCGCTGCAAGTACCAGGGTTCCCAGCAGGAACGACGGATGAATGGCAATTGAATTCTTCAAGTGCAATTTTAAATCTTCCGGCGGGGAGTAGTGTGCTATATGCAGAGTTAGTTTGGGCTGGTACTTTTCGGACTGATACGGAAGATGTTTTACCATTTTTAAATGATGATATTACATTTACAACACCATCAGGGACGTTTGCTGTTACGCCAGATCCCGCTACCGCGCAGCAAGGTTCAGTAGGAAATCAGTTTTATTATGCTCGCTCTGCTAATGTAACGAATCTTGTTAGTGCAGGTGGGGCAGGCACATATACAACAGGTGCTGTGCCCGCTGCAAGAACTTCAGCTGATCCAACAATCAGTCGTTCAGCTGGCTGGACGCTTGAGGTTGTATATCAAAATGCAAGTTTACCTCTTCGGAATTTGTCAGTTTATGCAGGCCAAGAAATTATTGATGCTTCATCCCCGCCTGTTGATGCTACTATTTCAGGATTTGCTACGCCGGCAACAGGAGCTGTTACAGGAAGAGTGCTCGTAACTGCTCAAGAAGGCGATTCTAACATTGTTGGAGATCAACTTCGCTTTGGACCGAATGCAAATGCTACAGTTGCATTATTCGGACCGAGAAACCCTGCGAATAATTTCTTCCAGTCTCAAATTTGTAATGACATTGGAGAGTTAGATACAACCGGGACATTTGGAGATTTGAATCAGCCGTTAGGGATAGCTTTAGCTGTCCGAAGACAAGGGTGGGATATTACGAATGTAAATGCCTCTGCATCATTAGTAAATAATCAAACGTCAGCAACGGTTCGATTTGTTACAAATGGAGATGGATACGCTGCAGCTGGTTTTGGTGTTCAAATTGATGCAACAGGTCCAATTATTAATCCTGTTAAATCAGTTAATAGAACAATCGCAGGGGTAGGGGATACCCTCACTTATACGATTACGGTCCCAAATACAGGAACAGGAAGTGCAGAAAACGTTGTATTACGTGATAGTATTCCGAACGGAACGACGTTTGTTGCAGGTAGTGTTACGGTAGGGGGAGTAACACAGCCGAATGCAAACCCTGCTAATGGAATTAATTTAGGTACAATCCCAAATAACACGCAAAGAATTGTTACATTTCAAGTTCGAATAACATCATTCCCGAATCCCAATCCTATTTTAAATCGTGCAATGGTGTCATATCAATTTCGTCCTTTCGTTGGTAGTCCTCCTATTACAAGTACGTCTTCTTCAAACACAGTACAAACGACAGTGAATCAAGCAACTATAAGTATGCAGAAATCTGTAGATTTACAGACGGCAACGCTTAATGATGTATTAACGTACACAGTTAATGTCACAAATAATGGAAATGTCACTGCGAGCAATGTTATTTTTGTTGATAGTATCCCTGCTGGAACAACATTTGTCGCAAATAGCGTTACGGTAAATGGAGTAGCACGTCCAGGAGCGAATCCAGCAAGTAGTATTAATCTAGGAAGTATTAATGCTTCGCAAACGACTGTAGTGCGCTTTCAAGTTCGAGTAACATCGAACCCTCTTGTCAATCCAATTCCAAACCGTGCAAGTGCAACATTTACTTTTACCCCAGTGCCTGGTCAACAACCAGTTTCAGGGCAAGCGACAAGTAATACTGTAGTTACGACAATTAATATAGCTGATATAACAACGAGAAAAACAGTGGATAAAGCTTTTGCAACGGTTAACGACGTTCTTACGTACACGGTAACAATTCAAAATACAGGAAATGTACTTGCAACGAACGTTATTTTTCAAGACCCAATCCCAATTGGAACGACTTTTATCGCAAATAGTGTGACTGTGGACGGGGTTTCACAACCTGGGGCAAATCCAGCGAGTGGGTTTACGGTAGCTAATATATCTCCTGGCGGAAGTAGGACTGTTACATTTCAAGTACGAGTAACATCTACGCCGTCAGGAGGTACGATTCCGAATCGCGGAAATGTGTCTGCTAATTTTGTCGTTATTCCAAATCAGCCACCGATAACAATTAATAGACTAACGAATACAGTTGTGACACAAGTTAATACAGGTGGTTTGAATGTAATAAAAGAAGTGAATACAATGCAAGCAGCAGTAGGGGATACTTTAACATACACAATTGCCGTCCAAAATACAGGGAACGTTCCGTTAACAAATGTATTTTTCCAAGACCCTATTTCTTCTGCTGTTTCATTTGTTGCAAATTCTGTAACAATTAATGGAGTACAGCAAAGTGGACTAAATCCGAATACAGGATTTTCTCTTCCGAATATTCCTGCGGCTCAAACAGTTGTAGTCACATTTGACGTGTTAATTGTACAGGATCCAGAAAATGAAGATATTTTAAATCAAGCGAATGTAACAGCAAGCTTTCAAGTGAATCCGAGTGAACCACCAGTGACAATTAATGTTCCGAGTAATGTTGTGAATACGACAGTACAATCAGGAAACTTTGAAGTTGTGAAATCAGTGAATACAGATGTTGCGACGGTAGGAGATGTTTTAGTATATACAATCGAAGTTATAAATGCAGGTAGTGTACCAGCTACAAATGTATTTTTTCAAGATTCAATTCCACAAGGGACATTATTTATTGAAAATAGTGTATTGGTTAATGGTGTTTTACAAGAGGGGGCAGATCCAGGACTTGGATTCCCATTAAATGATTTACCTACTGGCGCCAGTGTTATTGTTACGTTTGAAGTATTAATTGATGAAATTCCCCAAGGAAATAATGTCGTAAATAATGCGAATGTAACTGGAGATTTCCTTGTAAATCCAACAGAGCCACCGATTACTGTAACAGTACCAAGTAATACTGTTATGACGGTCGTGAATTCTTCAGGGTTAAATGTAAGGAAAAGTGTAAGTGCTACTGAAGCCGGTGTAGGAGATACGTTAACGTATACAGTCCGTATACAAAATAGTGGAACGGTGGCAGCGACAAATGTATCATTCCTTGATCCGATTCCAGTTGGAACCACTTTTGTAGCGAATAGTGTAACAATAAACGGGACACCTCAACCAGGTTTAAACCCGACAACTGGATTTCCACTTGCTAATATTCCAGTAGGAGGTATGGTGACGGTCACTTTTCAAGTGACAATCACGAGTATACCACCAAATAGAGTTCTTCCGAATAATGCGAATGTCACTGCTGATTTCCAAGTAAGTCCTCTCCAGCCACCAATTACAATTGTAACGATTAGTAATATTGTTGTGACGCGAGTGAATGTAGGATCACTTAATGTAATGAAGAGTGTAAATACACCACAAGCCGGTGTAGGAGATACGTTAACGTATACGATTCTTATTCAAAATACAGGAACTGTTCCTGCAACGAATATTGTTTTTCAAGATCCAATTCCGTCTGGTACTGCCTTTGTATCAAATAGTGTGACGATAAATGGAGTCGTTCAGCAAGGTGCGGATCCTATGGTAGGTTTCCCAGTACCAAATATTCCGGTCGGGCAAACATCTACGATTACGTTTCAAGTTACAGTGACGAGTATTCCGAGCGGTGGAAATATAAGAAACCAATCGAACGTTACTGCAAGTTTTCTTATAAATCCAGCAAACCCTCCAATAACGACTGTTACAAATAGTAATTTTGTAGTGACGCAAGTAAACACAGCACAGTTAAATATACAAAAATCTTCATCTGTACAACAAGCAGCACTTGGAGAAACTTACACGTATTCTGTTGTCATTCGAAATAACGGTACAGTAACAGCAACGAATGTCTCTTTCCTTGATCCAATTGCTTTAGAAACACCATTTGTAGCAAATAGTGTAACGATAAATGGAACGCCTCAACCTGGATTTGATCCAAATATTGGTTTCCCGCTTCCTAATATTGCAGCTGGAACATCATTGACAGTAACGCTCCAAGTTACGGTAGTTGCACCGTCTACACGTGGAGCAGTATTAAATACAGCATCTGCTACAGCTACTTTCTTATTGAATCCTTTACAACCACCTGTAACAACAACGAATTCAAGTAATACAACGGTAGTTACAATACCGTTACCTCCTCCTGGTGAAGTAACAGCAACAAAAACAGTTGATGTTGCAACTGGGGCTGTCGGGGATGTATTAACGTATACAGTGCTAATAACGAATGTAGGAATTATCCCTGTTACAGATGTACTCTTCCAAGATGTCATTCCAGAAGGGACGACGTTTGTTGACAATAGTGTAACGATAGGTGGAGTGCAGCAACCAGGATTAAATCCAGAAATAGGATTTACAGTTACTCCATTATTAATCGCTGGTGGAAGTATTGAGGTCACATTCCAAGTGACGATTACAGAAATTCCAGATAATGAAGTCATATTAAATGATGCAGATGTTACATTTACTTCACAACCAAATCCGCAGGAACCACCGATTACGGAAACGATATTAACAAATTTAGTCGTTACGACAATTAATATAGCGTTTATTTTTCCATTGAAACTAGTAGATAAAGAAGTAGCGACGGTAGGAGAAATATTAACGTATGATGTATTGATTTTTAATTTCGGAACAGTGCCAGCGACGAATGTTCAATTTATCGATACTACTTCCGCGGGTGTAGCATTTGTACCAGGAAGTGTGAGCATAAACGGGGTACCAGCACCAGGATTAAATCCTTTCATTGGTTTTACAGTTCCAGATATACCTGTCGATGATTTTGTACTTGTCACATATCAGGAAGTGGTTACAAGCATACCAGAAGGTGGAACGATTGTTAATTTTGTAGACGTTACAGCTACATTTGCTGTAAGTGAAACAGAACCGCCTATTACGGAAACAACGACAAGTAATACGACATTAACAGAAATCAATGAATCTGGTTTGAATGTTTTAAAATCAGTAAGTCAGCCGGTTGTTGCAGTAGGCGATACAATCACATATACAACAGTAGTTCAAAATACGGGAACAGTGATAGCGACGAATGTTCAATATAGTGATGTATTACCATCCTCTATAACATTCGTACCAAATAGTGTAACGATAAACGGTGTGTTACAGCCTGGATTAGACCCTAACACTGGCTTCTCACTTCCCGATATAACTCCAGGTGAAAGTGTAGAAGTCACATTCCAAGTAACAGTTGTTAGCGTTCCGTCAAACGGAACAATTGCCAATACGGCAAATGTTACTGGAAGCTTTATTTTAGTACCAGGAGAACCACCAGTTATAGTAAATCAGCCAAGTAATACAACACTCACAACTGTAAATAGAGGACGCTTTAATGTTATTAAACAAGTAAATAGAGCCGCTACTCTAGTTGGAGATGTATTGACGTATACAGTGCAAATAACGAATACAGGAACAGTAACAGCTAACAATGTTCAGTTTATTGATACGATTTCAACAGGTGCGTCATTTTTACCAAATAGTGTAACAATAAATGGAGCCCCGCAACCAAACTTAAATCCGATTACTGGATTTGGAGTTGGAGATATTCCAGTTGGTGAAACAGTTATAGTGACGTTTCAAGCGACAGTTACAAACATACCGTCATCAGGAACAATTACGAACGTTGCAAATATAACAGGAAGCTTTACTTTAGTGTCAGGAGAGCCACCGGTTATAGTAACAGAGCCGAGTAATACGACGATAACTAGAGTGAATAGAGGACGATTCAGCGTTATAAAATCTGTAAATAAAGAAGCGACACGATTAGGAGATACGTTAACGTATAGTGTGCAAGTTACAAATACGGGAACGGTAACAGCGACGAACGTTCAGTTTAGCGATGTTCCATCACCTAGTTTAGAATTCGTTCTTGGAAGTGTACAAATAAATGGGATTCCGCAAGTAGGTTTAGATCCATTTATAGGCTTTGCATTGCCTAATCTTGCAGTAGGGGATAGTGTATTAATTACATTTGAAGTAAATATAATCGCAGTTCCGCCTTCTAGTAGCATTATGAATACAGCAAGAGTAACGGGTGATTTCGAATTGATTCCAGGAGAACCTCCGTCTACAATTACAAATTCAAGTAATACGACAGTCACACCAGTAAATAGAGGCAGTTTAGATATGCAAAAAGAAGTAGATCATTCAATTGTTGGAGTAGGAGAAACAGTAAAGTATACGGTTCGAATATTAAATACTGGTACTGCTGATGCGATGAATATTCAATTTATCGATGTCCTATCTCCGGAAGCTGTTTTTGTACCAAATAGTGTAACTGTAAATGGAGTAGCTCGTCCGGGAGTGAATCCGCAGGTTGGATTTACGATTGTAGACATTCCAGTCGGTGAGACGGCGATTGTAACATATGAAGCTACGATTACGAGCTTTCCAGATGGTGGTACAGTAGTGAACGTTGCTGGGGCGTTAGCAGAATATATTTTAGTACCAGGGGAGCCGCCAGTTACAGTGATGGATACGAGTAATACAGTTATAGTGACGGTAAATACTGCAATCTTATTTGTTGCAAAAGGAGCAAACTTTGAAGTAGCAATGATAGGGGATGTTGTCACTTACGGAATCGCTGTTATAAATGATAGTACAGTTCCTGTGACCAACATTGTGTTAACAGATATCATTGATCCGAATACGCTATTTATAAATGGCACGGTAACGGTAAATGATGTACCTCTTCCATTTGCTAATCCGAATACCGGTATTCCGTTAGGTGATTTTCAGCCAAATGACGCAGCAATTATTAATTTCCAAGTTGTAATAACAGGAGGACAAATAAATAATTTAGTTACAAATACTGCTATAGCAAATGGGCTCGCAACTGTAAATCCGAATGAGCCGCCAGTAGTAGTTGAAGGTGATAGCAATACAGTTGTTATCCCGTTTATTCCTCAAAATGTCTCAACGACAGTCGTAAAAACGGCAAATTTACAGGCAGCAACAATTGGCGATGTTATTACGTTTACGACAGTTATTACAAATACGGGGGATACAGCAATACAAAATATTCGTTTTCAAGATATGTTAGATAGTAGTGTTCAATTTGTCCTTGGAACTGTAACGATTGATAATACGCCAGTGCCAAATGTAAACCCAGTATCAGGTTTTATTATAGGAAATTTAAATCCAGGTGAAGCACGGACAGTTTCGTTCCAAGTAGTAGTGCAGAGCGCGCCAAATGGTTCAGGAAATTATATAAATCAAGCGAGTATTCGTTTCGAACATCAAGTAGGCACAGTATTGCCACCTGTTACACAAATGGTAGAAAGTAACATAGTTGTCATTCCATTTGTTCCAACGATAGAACAAATTTGTGAAACGAATCTTAATTGCTTAAGGAAAATTCCTTTTCAATGTTCTCCGTGTAATCATTTGCAAATAAATAAAAAATAAATACAGAAAGAGCATCCGGAAAAAAGGATGCTCTTTCTGTATTTATCATGTAGATTCTTTTTCGGGTGAGGTGAAAAATTCGTCGATTTTGTCGGAGAGTAGTAATGGAATGGCTCCTTTTATAACAGAAATGTCCCAGTCCCACCATGCGAGATTCTCTAGTTTGTCAATCGTTTCTTGTGGGAAACGATATCGAACAAATTTTGCAGGATTACCAGCCACAATTGCATATGGAGGGACGTCTTTTGTAACAACACTTTTTGCACCAATAATGGCACCGTTACCAATTGTAACACCAGATAAAATGCAGGATTGATAACCAATCCATACATCATTGCCGACTACGATATCACCTTTTGAAGAAGGGTGACCAGTAATATGTGCTCCTTCATCAAAAAGTGCATTAAATGGATAAGTTGTTATCCAGTCTGCGCGATGTTCACCGCCAAGTATGAAAACGACTTCTTCTGCTAATGAACAAAACTTACCTATTTTTAATTTTGTTTCATCGTTCCAAGAAAAAATGGTTGGCCCTACTTTACTATAAGTATAATCACCAATATCATATTTATTATATTCAGGTTTTTGATTTAAATATAACATGCTTCTTCAGCCTCCTTTCTCAATTAAGTGATACGTATGGAATATTATATGCAAGATGTAGTAATGTGAACTGTATTAATAGGTGAAATGAACAAAAGGAAGTGGGATGTATGCGATACGAAATGGGTCTATATAATAAACCGTTTCAGTCAATTCAATCAGGAAAAAAAGTATATGAAGTACGCCTATACGATGAAAAACGTCAACTAATAAACAAAGGCGATGAAATCGTATTTACGAATCTTACGACAAAAGAAATGATGACGGTAAAAGTAACGGAAATAAAGCGATACGAGAGCTTTAAAGCCATGTATGAACAAATCGATAAAAAATTATTGGATTGTGAAAATGATAGTTTAGAGGAAATGTTAGAAAGTACATACAAAATATATACGAAAGAACAAGAAAAAGAGTGGGGAACAGTTGCGATTTGTATTGAGGTAATAAAATGATAAGAAATCGCGGGGCGGCTATCATTGTACAGGAAGGAAAAATCGCTCTTATAAAACGTATTCGAGAAGAGGAAACATATTATGTTTTTCCGGGCGGAGGGATTGAGGAAGGTGAAACGCCTGAAGAAGCAATGAAAAGAGAGGTATACGAAGAATTAGGGGTACATATAAAAGTGGAGCACCTCATTGCAAAGGTAAAATATAAAGGAAATGAATATTATTATGCTGCCTATATTACAGGCGGAGTGTTCGGAAGCGGAACAGCTGAGGAATTTCAGTGGGAAGGTAGAGGAAGTTATATTCCGTTATGGCTACCGATAAACGAGTTGGAAAAAGTGAATATAAAACCTTATGAAGTGGTCGAAAATATATTTAGTCATTATAAAATATAACGTCTGACAACATACAAAAAAAACCATTGACATAGGCTTCTGATTTAAGTATTGTATTCGAGTATGTTTATAATCAGGAGGTTTATATGAGCAATCAAACTACTACACATCATGTGAAAATGACAACAGCGGATCCATCTGGAATTGGTCTATTTGGATTAGCGATGGTAACACTTGTAGCATCATCTCAAAAGTTAGGCTTAACAGATGGCGTTTCACTTGTATTACCATGGGCAATCTTTTTAGGAGGATTCGCACAAATCTTTGCTTGCATTCACGATGCAAAGCATAACAATACATTCGGTACAACAGCATTCGGTGCGTACGGTCTATTTTGGCTAGGTGTTGGAATGACTTGGTTAATTCAACTTGGAGTATTTGGCGAAAAATTAGCACAAGCTGCAGATTCAAAACAGCTTGGTGTAGCCTTTATCGGATATTTGATTTTCACAATCTTTATGACAATTGGTGCAATGGAAACACATAAAGTATTATTTATGATCTTCGTCCTTATTGATTTCTTATTTATCGGTCTTTCATTAAGTACTTTAGGTGTTATGCCGCATGCAATGCATAATTTAGCAGCATATTCTGAACTTCTTATTTCATTATTATCTTTCTATGGTTCAGCAGCAGCAGTGTTAAACACACACTTTGGAAAAGTTGTTTTACCAGTTGGAAAGCCGTTTGGTATTTTTAAAAAGTAATAAAAAAGCACAGATGATTGTATAGTCATCTGTGCTTTTTTATTTATTCCGCTCTTTGTGGGCTGTCTGAAAAAGCTTGATTGGTGAGGACTCATTAAACTTTCACTTTATTTGAAATAAGTAATGTGAAATGTAAATAAAAGTAGAAAAAAATAATTGAAATTGATTCTCATTATTAATATAATGAGAATGAGAATCATTTATTGTTAGAGGGGGATGCCAAAGTGGCAAAGATTTTAATAGCTTATGCAAGTATGTCAGGAAATACAGAGAGTATTGCTGATTTAATTAAAGTTAGTTTAGATGCTTTTGATCATGAAGTAGTATTGCAAGAAATGGAAGGCATGGATGCTGAAGAATTATTAGCTTATGATGGAATCATTTTAGGATCTTATACGTGGGGCGATGGTGAATTACCATTTGAAGCGGAAGATTTTCATGATGACTTAGAAAATATAGATTTAGCTGGGAAAAAGGTAGCGGTATTCGGATCGGGTGATACGGCGTATGAACTGTTTTGTGAAGCGGTAACGATATTTGAAGAACGTCTTGTGGAACGCGGTGCAGAGCTTGTACAAGAAGGGCTGAAAATTGAATTAGCTCCAGAAGATGAAGAGGATGTTGAAAAATGCAGTAATTTTGCAATTGCATTTGCTGAGAAGTTCTAAGAATGGGAGTGTCAACGTGGAGACAATGTTAAGTGCAACTGCTATTACAAAGTTAAGAGATGGAAAACTGTTGTTAGCTACTACATATAATGGCTTATTTGTTGAACAAGACGGAGAATGGAAACGAATTTTAAATGGTTTTCAAAAACGAATTAGGGATTTACATAGCGAAGATAATGTAGTTTATGGTGTAGGTGACGAAGGGATTTTTATTCGTAGTATGAATGGTGGAGAGAATTGGACAATTCAGCGTTTTCCAACAAAAGCAACGAGTTGGAATGTATGTAGCAATGTACAAGGAACTGTTGTTGCTCATGGAGAAAAAATGCTGTATCTTTCTAATAATTTCGGTTCGACATGGGAAACTATTCATCCGTTTCTTGAGTATGGCAGTGCGGCACCGTCTATTCGATCGTTATTTTTATATAAACATTACTTATTTATTGGTACGAAAATTCATGCTAAATATGGTGGTGTTTGGCTCTTTGATTTGAAGACACGTAAATTAAAGAGGATTAAAATTGCGATGAATCAAATGATCTCTGCGTTGACTTTACACAATTCTTATTTAGTAGCGGCAAGTGGATCGTGCAAGGGAGTTAGCGGGAATATTTCTTATTGTAAAATAGATGAAAGTATTGCAAGTGAAAAAATATATTGGCACACATGTCAAAGTGAGCAGAAAGCAAGTAGTTATTTAGACTTAAGTGTAGATCAACATATTTTATATACAACTTCAACGCAAAATAAGGCGGGTATTAGTAGTGTGTGCCGTGTGCTTCTTGAAGAAGGTATTGTTACAGTATGTGATTCGGTTAAAGGGCACGGATGGCGCATTGTTAATCAAAAAGATGGCTATGTAGTAGCCGGATCAGGTGAATTAAAAGCAATGCAGTGGGAACAAAAAATAATTTAAGAAAAAAACTTTACTTTTATTATATTGATATGATATAGTATATTTAAACCATTTTACTTTTAATAATATAGAGATTTAAATGAGCTGTAACTTCCGAGGAGGATAGCAATGTTAAATCTCCTCAGGGGTTGCAGTTTTTTAATATCTGGCTTATTATTGTAAGGTGGTTGAAAATGAATATGTACATATAGGTACATTGTAGGAGGATTTTTTTCATGCAAAACGGTAAAGTAAAATGGTTTAACTCAGAAAAAGGTTTCGGTTTCATCGAAGTTGAAGGCGGAGAAGACGTATTCGTTCATTTCTCAGCTATCCAAGGCGAAGGCTTCAAAACTTTAGAAGAAGGTCAAGAAGTTACTTTCGAAGTAGAACAAGGTAACCGTGGACCTCAAGCTACTAACGTAAACAAGAAGTAATTTTTGAAAAAAGAAGGGCTCGCCCTTCTTTTTTTTTGCATTTTTATAGATGTCCTCCTACTTACATATCATAACGAGACTGAATTTTCATTTATTTATTCGGAGTATTTTTGTATAAAGTACATGAATAAATAAATACTGAAAATAAAGTGTTTGTGTGAAAAGGAATTTAGAAAGAGGTAAATAAATTGAAAAACGCTACACATTTTATTGTGTTTGATATTGAGAGGAATTTCAGACCGTATAAATCAGAAGATCCGTCAGAAATAGTTGATATCGGAGCTGTAAAAATAGAAATAGGTACAATGAAGATAATTGAAGAATTTTCGGAGTTAGTAAAACCAAGTGCACGATTAACTCGTCATACAACAAAATTAACCGGTATTACGAAAAAAGATTTAATGGGTGTAGAAAAATTCCCTCAAATTATAGAGAAATTTATTCAGTTCATCGGCGAAGGTTCTATATTTGTTTCATGGGGAAAAGAAGATTATCGCTTTCTATCTCATGATTGTACATTATATGGTGTTGAATGCCCAAGTATAGAAAAAGAAAATAGAATTGATTTGCAAAAATTTGTTTTCCAAGCATATGAGGAATTGTTTGAACATACGCCAAGTTTACAATTTGCGGTAGAACAGCTCGCTTTAACGTGGGAAGGAAAACAGCACCGTGCTTTAGCAGATGCTGAAAATACAGCAAATATACTTCTTAAAGTGTATAGCGAGAGAGATATTAATAAGCGATACAAAAGACATGGTGAACTTGAACTTGTAAAAAACGGAAAACTAACAGAAAAAGCGAAAAAAAAGATGCGAAAATGGGTGTTTAAAGAACTAAAGAAAAATACAGAACGCCCTTTTGAATGGAGTACATTTGAAAGTGGTGACACGTGGGAAAGTATAACGGAAAGATATTATATAAGTGAAAATACAGTAGAACTCCTGAAAAAACATTTTCGTACAGCAGTGAGAAAAGCGGAACGGCAGATTAGGTATTTGGCTGAGGTGGAGGAGAATACAGAGGTTAAATGAATTGCTCCTCCATCTCTAACTACATACATGTAATAACAGCGTATTGATATTAAATAGGCATCAACTTGTTGTTGTGATTGTGCATTATAATTGCTTTGGGAGTGTTAAGACGTAATAAGAGTTTTAAACTGTATTAATAAAATAAAAATATATATAAAGAAAAGAGTGTAGTTTAATGGAAACAATCTTTAACATTTAAACTGTTTTAGTTTTTTGGATAATATTTACTACACAATTAGCATTAACTACACTTTCTTTCATAGTAAAGAAGAATTGGAAAAAACTTAATATCTCTTTAAGTTGTGGTGTATTAAAGTTTAAAATAGAAGAGTAAGATTGAGTTTTGTATAAGGGAGGTATGATAGTGGTAGACTTGGATATTAAAGATGTCACAGTAAAGATGGAATTAAACGGTGTCTTTTGGAATGAGGATCGGATTGCTGAAATGAAGGTGACTACAAAAGAAGAGCATTCTGTTATTCTTCGTCTAGTAGTTGATTTAGAAAGTAAAACTATTAGGGCGACGAGTGCGGAAATAGTGAATGGATTCTGCCCTCTGTGCAAACAGAAAAAGGACGAATGTAGTGAACTTAATGACTTGCAAAACAAAATGGAAATTTTAGAAGAAGCCTACGATTGGGTGAGAGAACATCCGGAATATCGTTTTCAATTATCTTTTTACGAGTATAATAAATTTGAGGTAGTAAAGTGAAATTTGTATTTTAACAACTTATAGAAGGACTTGGTCAACTAGAAATATTGAAGTAGATATTTCTAATAGAAATAAGCTTGTATAACAAGGAAGGGATATATTTGATTCTGCAACAAATGTCATCTTGCATCAAAAAAATTTGAAAATAAGCATGTTTTATTATAAAGCAGAAAAATCGATTCTTAGTAGAATCGATTTTTAATATAAATAAAAGAGCGCTTATTAAAAGCGCCCAGTAACAACAGTTATATGGAAGTATTTATCCCGTAAAAGCCCGATTGGTGAGGGCTAATAATTAGTGGGGATGAACAAAACCCCACTGATTAAAGTTTCACTTTATTCAATACCGCTCGGATCAAACGAATACTGCTGCTTATTCTCAATCCGCTCAATCACATCTTGCAGCTCATCCGGCTTCAGAAACTCAATAGGAGAGAAGCCTTTTTCAAATGTAAGTGTGTCTGCTTCAATCATAAGTACGTATCGATCATTTACCTTCGCAATATGTATTTGATCCCCGAAATCCGCAAGCAACGCCTTCACAGAGATATGATCGGCTTTTAGTTTTAATTCCACTTCAGGAGCATGCTCGACGATTTGAGCGGTTGCTTCCATTACTTCTTCGGTTGAAAATTGTTCCATAATTTCGCGTTTCGGACTGGCAGCCCATACTTCCATCGCTTGGTCGAATTGTTCGCGTTCTTCCGTACCTTCTTCAAATACATCTTCAATTTGGTCGTATACCATGTCCATTACTTGTGTTTTCATAATTTCAGGCATAGAGCGTTCATATTCGACGAATTTTAAGAAGTCTTCAAAGTAGCGGGCATGTGATGCTTGATGTATTTTTAGTTCGCCTACTTCAGCCATCCCTTCTTCAGGCATGTACGGATATTGGATAGATTTCATATTCTTTGTTGTGATGGCCATTTCAACGTTACGAATCAGTGTTGATTCATCAGAAATAGAAGCAACCTTTGGTTCGAAGTCGCATTTCATTACGAATACAAATGGATCATCAAAGTATTTGCGTAGTTTTGCCTGAGCAATTAAAAATACACCACCACGTACAGCGCTTGTGTCAAGATATGTATAAACGAGAGGTTCGCTCATATCTTTAAAGTTTTCTTTTGTTTCTGCAAAGCGAATACGATTAAAAAGGTTGTAATGAGGGTTTGAATCAAGTTCGTGCCCTTCTTCTACAATAAAGCGACCAATTTTTGTTGGGGCTTGTTCTGTTTTTGCATGACGTTCTACTTTTCGCTTCGATATTTTTAATAACTCACCATTCAAAAATTCTTTTAAGGAACTATCTTCATATTCTTCAGCGTCTAAAGTTTGAAAATGTTTGTAGCGTTTATCAACTGCTTCACCTTTTCCTTCTACTTGTACAACATAAAAGGAAAGATAATTTATTTCAAAATCCATATTTATCACCTTGTTTCATTTCATTAA
This sequence comes from Bacillus sp. FSL W8-0770, assembly GCF_038008705.1. Classification (NCBI taxonomy): domain Bacteria; kingdom Bacillati; phylum Bacillota; class Bacilli; order Caryophanales; family Bacillaceae; genus Bacillus; species Bacillus sp. FSL W8-0770. The sequence goes on along the minus strand of NZ_JBBOZR010000001.1, from coordinate 3,362,828 downwards.
CTCTTATCAGTATAGAGATGGAAAAAACTTTCGTCAATTTATATAAGGAAGGGGGAGCCCCTTCCTTATATAATTTTTATTTTTTCAATTAAAATCCGTCTTCTAATGCTGCGAATGGAATGTTTAGTCTGTTTTCTACTGTGCGTAAACGTTGGTTTAAGCGGTTGAGTCTACGTGTATGGCGCTCAACTGTATTTTCTAGTTGACGTACTCTTTGTTCAAGCTCATTTACGCGTCTTTCTAATTGACGATTTCCAGTGCCAGGAAAAGAGATTGGAAGTTGGAATTGTCTATTTTGGTCGTATGGATTCGTGTGCTCTGCTTGATCTATATAAGATTGATATTGTGTTTGTAAGTCATACTGTGGTTGTTGGTACGCATATTGATTATATGGATCATATGGATTGTAGGGATACATAATAACATCCTCCATTTCTTTAAAATAGGTTGAATACACCATAATGTATGTGCAAAAGCGGAGCGGTGGCACGGCAAATACCTATTTATGTTGACGGGATTTCTCTTTATCCCGCTATTTGCTGGGCAATAAGACCCCCACTGATTACAGTTTCACTTTATAAAAAATAGCTTGAGGGTTTTTGATTTGTATTTCTTTTGTATGATGGTATATACTGGATAAAAGGGAGAGTTTACATAAAAGTTACAATTCTATCAAACTCAAACTTTTATGTAAATATGTATAGACATTTATAAAAGAAAAGAGTAATTTATATAGAGTGAAAAATAACTTGTAACATTTTATAAACATATTGTAAAATGATTGTAACAAAACATACATAAAAATGAAATAAATACATAATAGTGATGTTGGGGAAAGGGAGAGAGTATATTGTTCCGTAAAGTAAAGGGTATATTAGTTGGGGTGTTATGTGTAGCTATAATGAGTGGCTGTGGTGCAAAAGTAAGTGATGTTGCATTTGTAAGTGATATTGGTGGGCACACTGTAGAGGCTAAAGCAGAAGTACAGGATACTATTAGTTTAGTTGATGGTCGAACTGGTACTGAAGTGAAAAAATTAGATTTATCTAGTTTAGGCTATTTTGAAGATGAAGCGAAATTTAAAAAGTCTGTCACAAAGGTTGTTGGTGAGGTTGGAAAAAGCGTCGACAAAAAAATGGTTCCTTCACGTATAGCACCTGATGGAAGTTGGCAAGAAGGAAAACCTTCTTATGAATTAATGGAAAAAGAATTAGTAGATAAATTGTTAAACGTTGGTATGTGGGATGCTACGTATCAGTTGCCGATCGTGGAGAAAAAACCAGTCGCAACATTAAGTGATGCGCAAGGAAATGGTACGGTAATTGGTAGATATGAAACGAACTTAGGTGGTTCAACAGGTGGCCGTATTGAGAATATTCGTTTGTCAGCAGCGAGCATAAACGGAGTTGTGTTAGCAAAAGGAGACCGTTTCTCTTTTAATTCATTAATCGGTGATACAACACCAGATAAAGGATATCAATTAGGGAAAGAAATAGTTGATGGTAAATTAGTAGATGGATATGGCGGTGGTGTTTGTCAAACATCTTCAACTTTATACAATGCAGCAGATCAAGCTGGCCTGAAAATGGTGGAGAGAACTACACATTCTAAAACGGTAGGTTATGTTCCACAAGGAAGAGATGCTACAATTGCATATCCATATTTAGATTTAGTATTTGAAAATACGAATGATGCACCTGTGAAGCTTTATATGGGCATTCAGGGTGGAAAGCTAGTTGCTGAAGTACATAAAATGAGATAAGAGTTATAAAGCCACCTTTTCTGAAATTTAGAAAAGGTGGCTTTTTTATTATGAAAATAAAAATGTATGTAAATTCTGACTTTTCTTATTTACATAGGATGATTTTAGTTGTATCCTTCATAGTAACGGTTATATGTAATGGAAAAATATAGGGATAAGGAGATGGAGTTATTCATGGTACAAATTCATCCGAAAACACGTATTGGTCATGTTGAATTTAAAGTGAAAGACTTAGAGCGTCAAATTGCTTTTTATGAGAATGTTGTAGGATTAGAGGTAATTAAGCAAGAGGGGAATAAAGCATATTTATCTGGAAAAGGTGGAAAGAACGCGTTACTTGTTCTTGAAAAGTTAGAGGACGGGGTACTGCAAGAACCGCGTACGACTGGTATATATCATGTAGCCTTTTTAGTTCCGACTCGTGAAGCTTTTGCTTCTGCGCTATTTGGGGTTCTTCGTAATAAGAATGTAATTGACAGCCCGGATGAGCAAGAAGGGCGTTATACATATTCAAATGAAATTTTACCAATTTCAAGGTTTAATAGTGCAAGTGATCATACATATAGCGAAGCTTTTTATTTGCAAGATTTAGAGGGGAATGGTATTGAAATTTATGCAGACCGTCCGCGTGATCAATGGGGAGAAGGGTCAGGAGGAAGTACACCACTTGATTTAAAAGAATTGGCAACACTCGTTGATTATGAGTTTGATGGTTTGCCTGCTAATACTGTCGTTGGGCACGTACATTTACGAATAGCTGATGTAGAGAAATCACATGAATTTTATGTGGAAACAGTAGGTTTTGAAGTACAACAGCGTGAAGAGGATTGCTTATTTATTTCAGCAGGGGGATATCATCACCATATTGGTGCAAATACGTGGAACGGAGTAAACAATCCACACCCACCAGTATATGCAACTGGACTAAAGGTATATGCTATTGTACTACCGCATAAAGAAGCGTTAGACGATGTGAAAGAAAGATTAATAGAAAAACAACATGAAATAAATGAAACTACAAATGGGTTTGTGGTGGTAGATCCAAGTGGTATTACAGTGCAGTTTGAAATAGAAGCAGTGTAAAATAAGCGAGAAAGTGTATAATCACTTTCTCGCTTATTTGTGATCATTCATAGCTCAATCCAATATCTTCTTACTATATTCCCATCTTCCTCAGTGAAATCATCATCACGAAGCCCGCCGTTATGTAAAATCGTTTTTTCAGAAGCGGTATTCACTGCGTCGCAAACGACAAGTACTTTCGTGATGTCTAATTCCTTCGTTTTTTCTAATGATAATGCTAGTAATTTCGTAGCATAACCTTTTCTTCTTTCAGAAGGGCGAATACCATAACCGATATGACCGCCAGCGTTAAATAAATGTTTGGTTAAACTATGACGTATATTAACAGCTCCCACAATTTTATTTTCATCTGTAACAAGCCAATATGTAGAGTCTGGTACCCAATTTTTAGGGATATTTATTCCGTTATGCGCATCGAGAAGTTCTTGAACCATAGCTGGGAAGTTGGCAGGATTTTTTGAGATAACCCACGGAATCATTGTTTCACCGCTATCTTTCCATTCGTTATAGAAATCTAAGTATTCTTCTTGTAAATCAGTAGTAGGTGTGAGTAATGAGACGTTCATTGTTAGTAAGCTCCTTTATTTATATAGTTTTTATAAAAAATTACGATACAAAATGAAAGCGTTTTCTATAATTTCTCAACCTAATTTTATGTAATCCATCTTTGTTTTTTTAAAAAATTAGTGGAGGTTTAAAATTAGAAGTTATTTATTTTATGTTAATATTTTAAATATTAACATAAAATAGTCGGAGTATTAAGTGTATTTTAGTGGTATTCCTTCATGTTGATAAATGGATATTTGTGATAATTTTTGTTTTATCTATCTATAATGAATGAAAGGGGGAAGTGCCCGTGAGTGTAGATTTTGATTTTATTATACGAATCGGTGTTGCTGGCTTGTTAGGAGCAATGATTGGTATTGAAAGAGAAATTCGATCGAAAGAAGCTGGATTAAAGACTCATTTCCTCGTAGCGGTAGGAAGTGCGTTAATAATGGTTGTTTCGAAATATGCCTTTTCAGATATTGTGTTTGAAGAGCATATGTCTCTAGACCCAAGTCGTATTGCAGCACAAGTCGTTAGTGGAGTTGGTTTTTTAGGTGCAGGCACAATTATTATTCAAAAGCAGGCGGTGAAAGGATTAACGACCGCGGCTGGTTTATGGGCTACTGCCGGCATAGGATTAGCAATTGGAGCGGGAATGTATGTAGTAGGCATTGGAGCGACGATTCTCGTTTTAATTGGTTTAGAAATTGTAAGTCGTATTTTTAAGGTGCAATGTTTATTTCCACAAAATATAGCAGTGCAAATGTTTGTAAATAAACATGAAGCGGTACAACAAATATTAGAAACACTACAAGTGAAAGGCATCCCAATACTTTCATATGAGGTGGAAGCTTCACAGCAAGGTACAGAAACTGTTTATAAGGTAGGGATGCAACTGAAAAATATATCGTCAGAAGAAAAGAATGAGTTTATTCAGCATATACAAACATTACCGGAAGTTACATTTATAAAGTTAAAATCATAGTGTTGAAAACGGGGATAGATGTAGCAGGAATTTTGCTATTATCTATCTTTTTTTGATATAAAATGCACGGAAAGTCAAGCGTTAATTTTATATGGAATGGATACATGTGTGAACGTTACCTTATTTTTCTCAATACAGGACAAAAAGTAAAAATAGTAAAATAATGGAGAGGGACACTAAAAATGTAAGGTAGGGGAGAGCATGAAAGGCTATTCAAAGAAAATGTTAGTAGGGGTAAGTTTTGCTAGTTTAATGTTAGGGAGTTTTCAAGGGGTAAGTTTGGCAGAAGATACTAAGGGAGAGCAAGTTTCTTATCGAAATGTGCTCAAAATGGAGCCAGTCGGTGTACAACTACCAGTACAAGAATTAGCTCATTCATCGAAAGTGCTCGAAAGCAAGTCTTTTGAGAAAAGGTTACAATTTGCCGATTTATCACAAAGACCACCTGAGGTGAAAAAAGAAAGTAAGCAATTAGCTGTAGCGAAAACTTATACAATTGCTGAATTAAATCAATTAAGCAATCAGCAGTTAGTAGATTTACTTGTAACAATTGATTGGGAGCAAATTACGGGGCTATTTCAGTTTAATACAGACAGTCTAGCATTCTATCAAAATGATAGTAGGATGCAGGCGATTATTGATAAATTGAAGCAGCAAGGACAAGCCTATACGAAGGATGATTCAAAAGGGATTGAGACATTAGTAGAGGTATTACGTTCAGGATTTTATTTAGGATTTTATAATTCAGAACTTAGTAAATTAAATGAACGGAGTTATCATGATAAATGCTTACCTGCATTAAAAGCGATGGCTAACAATTCAAATTTCAAGCTGGGTACATTAGAGCAAAATAGAGTGGTATCATCATACGGAAAGTTAATAGGAAACGCTTCAAGTGATGTGGAAACGATAACATCGGCTGCAAAGATTTTTAAACAATATAATGATAATTTTTCTACATTAGTAGATAATCTTTCAGCTGGAAATGCTATTTACGATATTATGCAAGGTGTTGATTACGACATTCAATCGTATTTGTACGATACGAGGAAAGCACCGAAAGATACAGTATGGTATCAGAAAATAGATAGTTATATTAATGAATTAAGTCGTTTTGCATTAATGGGAACGATTACAGCAAAAAACGGTTGGCTTATTAATAATGGCATTTATTATACAGGTAGACTCGGTATGTTCCATAGTACAGGAACGAAAGGGTTACAAGTTGTAACAGATGCGATGAAAATGTATCCGTATTTAGGGGAGCAATATTTCGTAGCTGCTGAGCAAATTGCAACGAATTATGGCGGAAAAGATGCAAATGGTAAAGTGGTGAATTTAGATCAAATAAGAGAAGATGGAAAGAAAAAATATTTGCCAAAAACGTATACGTTTGATGATGGGGCAATTGTTTTAAAAGCTGGAGATAAAGTGACAGAAGAAAAAGTAAAACGTTTATATTGGGCGGCAAAAGAAGTAAAGGCACAATTCCATCGTACGGTTGAAAGTGATCAACCTTTAGAAAAAGGAAATCCTGATGATGTATTAACGATGGTTATTTATAATAGCCCAGCAGAATATCAATTTAATCGTCAATTGTACGGTTATGAAACGAATAACGGTGGTCTTTATATAGAAGGAACAGGTACGTTCTTTACTTATGAGCGTACGCCAGAAGAAAGTATTTATAGTTTAGAAGAATTATTCAGACACGAGTTCACGCATTATTTACAAGGTAGATATGAAGTACCAGGGTTATGGGGACAAGGGAAAATATATGAAAATGAAAGATTATCTTGGTTTGAAGAAGGAAATGCTGAATTTTTTGCAGGGGCAACGAGAACGGATAATGTTGTACCGAGAAAGAGTATTATAGGAGGATTATCTTCAAATCCAGCAGAGCGTTATACGGCAGAGCGAACGTTAAATGCAAAGTATGGAACGTGGGATTTCTATAATTATTCCTTTGCTTTACAATCGTATATGTACAATAAGAGATATGATATGTTCGATAAAATACATGATCTTATTAGGAAAAATGATGTAACAGCATATGATGCATATCGCTCTACATTAAGTAAAGATGCGAATTTAAATAAAGAATATCAAGACTATATGCAAATGCTAGTTGATAATCGTGAGAAATATAATGTGCCATTAGTATCAGACGATTATTTAGCGAATCATGCATCGAAGCCAGTTTCAGATATTGCAGCAGAAATAACAGCGGAAGCAAAATTGAAAAATGTATCAGTGAAGAAAAATAAATCACAGTTCTTTAATACATTCACACTACAAGGAACATATACAGGAACTGCAGCAAAAGGAGAATATGAAGATTGGAAAACAATTACACAAAACGTTAATGATACGTTAAAACGTTTAAGTGCAAAGGAATGGACAGGCTATAAAACAGTAACAGCATACTTCGTAAATTATCGCGTGAATGCATCAGGACAATTTGAATATGATGTTGTGTTCCATGGTATTAATACGGAAGAAGGGGCAGAGAATAAAGCACCAGCTGCAGTTATAAATGGTCCGTATAGTGGAAATGTAAATGAAGCAATTTCATTTAAAAGCGACGGATCAAAAGATGAAGACGGGAAAATTACTTTGTATAGATGGGAGTTTGGTGATGGAGCAGTAAGTAATGAGCAAAATCCAACTCACGTATATACAAAAGAAGGAACGTATACGACGAAATTAACGGTAACAGACGATAAAGGAGCAACTAATACTGCTACAGCGACTGTAACTGTTCAAAAGAAAGAAGATAACAGTGTAGAAAAAGAACCGAATAACTCATTCCAAACAGCAAACAAACTGCAGTTAAATCAAGTTTTACGTGCTAGTTTAGGAAATGGCGATACAAGTGACTTCTTTGAAATTAATATGGAGAATGCTAAAAACCTTCAAATTAACGTAACGAATGAAAATAATATCGGAATGAACTGGGTACTTTATTCTGAAGCAGATTTAAATAATTATGTTACGTATGCTCAGCAACAAGGGAATAAACTAGTAGGTAGTTACTATACGTATCCAGGGAAGTATTATTTACATGTGTATCAGTATGGCGGGGGGACAGGGAATTATACGGTGGAAGTGAAGTAGTAAAAGGGGAGTTATCTTGTTCAATGAATGGAAAAAGGTCTGTACTTTAATGAAAAAACAACTGCAGGCAATGTCTCTAATGATAATAAAAAATTAAGTGTCGCGAGATGTTATATTTATATTAAACCAATCTAATCAGTAAATAAGATAAAATCGATGAACTAGTATTTCATCACGATGTAAGAAAAGTTATAAATATTAAGTGTTTTTAATTGAATTAAACTAAAGGATCAGAGTGTATCTGTAACAATAGATAGGCTCTGATCCTTATTATATTTAATTAACGCATATGAATTTAAGATAATTAATAAGTAAGCTAGCTAGCGGGATTCTTAAAATTCATTTATGTAATTAACTAAACAGAAAATTGTTATCACATTAGCAAGGGATACTAATAGAAAAGCGTGTCCCTTTACCTAATTCACTCTCTATTTCTATATCTCCGTTTAATTCTCTAATAATACTATAAGCAATCATAGTACCAAGCCCAGTTCCTTTTTCTGTTGTTGAATAGAATGGCAAAGCAATTCGTTTTATTTGTTGAGATGACATCCCAATTCCTGAATCAATAATATCAATTATGATATTTCCTTTTACTTTTTGTATATTTATTTGTAATAATCCACCATTTTTCATAGCCTCAATTCCGTTTTGGATGATGTTGTTTAGACAGAGTTTGAATTTTTCGGGGTCCCCATTTATATAAAAGGAATCTGTACTATTTTGTTTGATTTCAACTTTGTATGATAGAGCGAGTGGTGAAATAGTATCTTTCACCTGATTTAAAATGTGATTAATATCTATTTTTTCTTTTAGGGTATTCTGTGGTTTGGTTAAAGATAAATAGTTATTAATAGTAGATTGTATTTGCTGCATTTCAATTAACATGATTTCTAAGTATTGATCCTGAGATAGCTTAGAGGCATGTTTTTCATTTAATAATTGAGTGAATCCATGTACCGTGGTTAGTGGATTGTGGATTTCGTGTGCAATTGACGCTGCTAGTTCGCTAGCTATATAAAATTTTTCAGCCCGTTGCAGTTTTTCTTTCATTTTATATTTCTCAATCATTTCCTCTATAAAATAAACTGATAATAATACTGTGAAAATATTAATGACTATATAATTTAATAAAAATTCTATGAGAGTAGAGTCTATTTTACCTCCTGTATTTATTTGAGTTACAATACCGCAAATAGAAAGGGAAGCTGTACATACTAAAATAAGAAGTAAGCTTAATAATATCTTTTTTTCTTTAAAATACATAGGTAATAAGTAACGAAAGAGCATTGTTATAACAGAAATGATAGTAAAGATAATAAATGATGGAAGAACGCCATTTCCGCCTAAGTAAAACCGGTAAGAAAGATATAAAATTCCTATAAAAACAATGTTTTTTGTATTTCCATATAGAAAAACTAATATTATAGGAATAAAACGTAAATCATAAATAAATCCCACATGTAAATGAAAAGGAAAAGTCATACAAAAAATAATAGCAATGGAGGAAAGGATAGAAAATAACATATTATTACATGTTATTTTTTCTTTAAACTCTAGCCAAAATACGTGATAGCTAAGGATACAAATTATTATAATAAAGGTATTTAATAAAAGAGTAGAAATTCCCATAGTTTTGCATCTCCGATAGTTTGTAAGTAGAATTATGTATGAGTTGGACATAGATGTTTAGTATTAGTAGACTTTTTATCTAAAAAAGGAAGGGTACTTGAAAAGTGCTGTTATATTACTCGTATTAAAATTGATAAGGAAAATAGAAAAAAATAATAGATAAAAAATCTATTTAAATTTATGTACATATGAAATCATAAACTAACTTTTGTATAGGTGAAATTTGGATTGAGTTACTGATAAAATAAGTCTTTTTAAGTATGAATATTCTGTGAAAAAGATATGCGTGGTGACTCCTGTTTTGTAGCCTTCGTTATATTAACATGGAATATATCAAATTACAAAGTGAAATTTTAGAAAAATTTTATTAGTACATTTTATCTGAAATAGAAATGCTATTTATTTGAGTATTTTGGTACTTACTCGTATAAAACTTTGTTAGAAAAAGACTTTAAAATTTACATGTTTTTTATGAAGTGTAATATTGTAGCTTTATCTATGGGGCTTTCTCAATAACTATTAAGGCGAAAAGTTAAAATATATAGGTTTATAGATATGAATTATTACATAAAAACGCACTTAAAAAAGGATGTATGATGGTAATAGAATACAAACATCAAGGGGGAACTTAAAATGAAGTTAAATAAACTAGTGCTTAGTTGTGGAGTAGTTTCAGCATTAACACTTGGTGTGTTAGGGAATAATACTTATGCTGAAGAAGTACACAAAACGAATGATCCAATTCATGTAGTTGAACATGTTTCTGCAGACTTATTATTAACCCAAACAATGAATTATAGTGGCGAGGCTGTAACTTCTTTCGTATATGATGGGAGTACTGACTTAAGCTTCTCTATGAAAAATAATGGTCAAAATACAATGGGATATAGTGTAAAAGGTCCAAATACAGAGCTAATTGTTGGTGGTTATATAAAACCTGGAGAACAACAAATTAATGTTACAAATGTACGGAATGCTTTATCTCCATTACCGAATGGAACATATAAAATTTACGTTTCAAATGATGATGGTTCTAAGGGGCAATTCCAAGTTTCAGTAAGATCTATGAATTAAATTTAAAACGCTTTGTTTTTAAGTTAATTTAATCTTTGCTTATTGGAAAGAAGCTAAAATGAATTGAGAATTACCGATAAAAATGAAAACGAGCACCTTATCTAATTGTGAGAGGGTGTTCGTTTTTTGCTATTAAACAGAAAATAATTATAAATATATTTTGATATCCCCATTGCTAACCTACTAGATTGTGTCAACGAGAGAATGTCTACTATAAAAGATATTTAAATAAAGATGATGTAACATTCTGCTAAATTATATGGGGAAATAGAAAAACCACCCTTATATGAGTGGTTTTTAGTAATTATTTTTAGGTTATACATTTAAAATTAGGCTAAGTTATAGAAATAATAAACATTTAATCCGTTGTTATTATTTTGGTTCTGGATAATGATTATAGTATGAGATTCTAATAAATTCTTGGTAGACATTTGTTAATTTGGCATCTCTAAGAGCATCGTTGAATTTTTGCATACGTACACTCCCTTGAGCGTAGCCTCCACCTGGAGTATAAGGGTTTCTAGCTTCAAAGTCATCCAAAAATACTTTTAATTTTTTATAGTCTTGAGATTGATAGAAAGCCACGGCCTCTTCAGGAGTGACATCAAAGTAAGAGGATGACGTTGAGTTATAAGAAGCTGCTTGAGCAGTAGGTGCCTCTAGCATAGTTGCAGCTCCACCGAACATAGTAAGCGCCATAGAAGATACAATAATTTTTTTAAACATAATAAAACCTCCATGTAGAATATTAGATTAATAGTAATCCTGTAATCATTATAGTTACAATGAAAATGATTATCAAATGCAATATTGCATAATATATCCCGTTATTTTTGGGCAGTAAGACTCCCGCCCAAAAATTCAATGAAAGCAAAGCAGTTAGGTGGGAATCGGGCGGATTAAAGTTTCACTTTATTATTTGAACGAGAAGTCACCTTTATATTTAAATGGAGGAGTGTAATAGATTAAAAGAGGTGTATAAATTACTCAGGTTAACAAGAAAATGAAAAGGCTATTTTTAATAGGGGAAAGCTTAATAACTGGAGTAAAGGAATTGCTATTTATATATTTAACATACATATTTGTCTTTTAAATTGTAGGCGTGTTTTAGAATTTGTATATAGTAAATTCGTTAAAAAACTTGATAAATAATAAAATGTGTAAATTTTTTGACTATTTCATTAAAATTATTTAATATTTGTAATTTATTGTTTTATAATGATAATTGGGTCGATCGTGAATGTTTTAGATATTGCGATATATACTCGGATTAATTTATTTTAGGGAGGTTACAAAATTGGGTAAGAGAGTCATTATAAGAGTTTTTACATTATTATCAGTACTGGCATTATTCCTTAATGTATTTTTACCTAGGGCTAGTGCAGAGGTTATGACGCATGAGAAATATTCAATGGACTGGAGTTATAGTAATAGTCTAGGTAAGTACATTCGCACTGAAATGATTAAAAATTCAAGTGGTCAAATTGCTTATTGCTTAACCCTTGGATTAAAATCACCAAATGGTGAAGATCTTCCTGAAATGGGGAAAACAGATAATGTAGTATATAGAGTCTTATTAAATGGTTTCCCGCAAAAAAGTGCTGAACAGCTGGGAGTAGCTAATAAAAATGAAGCGCATTATGCAACGCAACTTGCGGTTTGGAATGCATTAGGTCAACTCGATGTAAATGAATTAACACATGAGAATAAAAATGTTGAAAAAGCAGCTAAGGCTATTATTAGTAATGCTAACAATAGTGAAGAGACTCAAGATGTTTTTATGAATGTGATTCCTGCTGAAAAGCAAAAAGCAGAATTAAAGGGTGAATTCTTCGAAACAAATCTATATTCAGTACAAACAAATGCTAAGAGTGGTTCTTATAAGGTAGTAGTGAAAAATGCACCTAATGGAGTTAGAATTGTTAGTGAAAATGGAGAAGTGAAAGATCAGCTTTTAGTTGGAGAAAAATTTCGTATCCAAATTCCTAAGAATACAAAAACGGGTGAATTTAATTTAAGTGTTGCTGCTAATTTAACTAAAGTTCAAGCAATTGCTTATCGTGGTACGGATACTGTTCAGAATGCTACAGTACTATTAGAGAGAAATGAAGAAAAGCTTAGTAGTGATCTTGCAGTAAATTGGGAAGCAGCTGGTTCTTTAAAAATTAAAAAGGTTGGAGAAAATGGAGAAGTTTTAGCTGGTGCAGTATTTGAGGTCTTTAATGCAAATAATGAATCAGTCGGAAAAATCACGACTGGTGCTGATGGTATGGCAGAATTAAACAACTTACCAATTGGTACTTACACATTAAAAGAAATTAAAGCACCAACAGGCTATGTTTCAGATGATAAACCACAAACTATTGAAGTTAAGACAGGGGAAACAGGAGCTGTCCAAATAGTAAATAACAAAGTAAAAGGTAACATCGAAATTAAAAAGCTTAGTGATTCAGGAAAGATTTTACCAAATGTTGAATTCACAGTCTTCACTGAAGATGGAAAAGAAGTGAAAAAAGTAGTAACAAAAGAAAATGGAATTGCAAACGTTGAAGATCTTACGTATGGTAAATATTATTTCTTAGAGACAAAAACACCTAATGGATATATTGGAAATAAAACAAAGTATCCTTTTGAAATTAAAGAGCACAATAAAACACTTACTTTTACAGTGGAAAATACCGAAGTGAAAGGTAGTGTAAAATTACTAAAAGTAGATAATGAAGATATTAGTAAAAAATTAGAAGGTGCAGCATTCGAGCTAAAAGATGCAAGTGGAAAAGTAGTTGGGGAATATAAGACAGATAAAAATGGTGAGATTAACGTCAAAGATTTAGCGTATGGTAAATATTCATTTGTAGAAAAGGCTTCTCCAAATGGTTACGTTCTTGTTAAAGAACCGATTATGTTCGAAATAAAGGAACATGGAAAGGTTATTGAGTTATTGGCAGTTAATCATCTTATCAAAGGTGATCTAGAAATTACAAAGGTAGATGTAGCTGATGGAAATAACAAGCTTCCAAATGCAGAATTTACGATTTATAACGAAGCAGGAAAAGAAGTAGTAAAAGGAAAAACAGACGATAAAGGAATCGCTAAATTTGAAAAGTTACCATTTGGAAAATACACATATAAAGAAACTGTTGCACCAAACGGTTATGTATTAAATGAAGAAACGTTTTCTTTTGAAATTAAAGAGAATGGTCAAATCATTAAACACGTTGTCAAAGATGAGAAGATTCCTTCAATTAAAACAACAGCATCTGATAAAAAAGATGGTACAAAAGAAATGCACACTTCTAAGTCTGTAACAATCCAAGATAAAGTGGAATTCAAAGACCTACAAGTAGGTAAAGAGTACACTTTAAAAGGTAAATTAATGGATAAAAAGACTAATAAACCATTCGTTGTAAATGGTAAAGAAGTAACAGCTGAAACGAAGTTTACACCAAAAGAAGCAAATGGTTCTATTACATTAGACTTAACATTTGATGCAACTGGTTTAGAAGAAAAAGAAGTAGTAGTATTTGAAGAGTTACTGAAAGACGGAAAAGTTGTTACGACACATGCTGATATCAATGATAAAGATCAAACAGTTAAGTTCGTTAAGCCATCAGTAAAAACAACTGCTACAAACAAAGCTGATGGTGGAAAAGAGATTCATTCAAAGGATTCTATCACAATCCAGGATAAAGTGGAGTACACTAACTTAGTTGTAGGTAAAGAGTACACTGTAAAAGGAAAATTAATGAACAAAGCTATTAACAAACCATTACTAATTGATGGTAAAGAAGTAACAGCTGAGACTAAATTTACTGCAAAAGAAAAGAACGGTTTTGTAACATTAGACTTTACTTTTGTTGGTGCTGAACAGCAAGGAAGAGAAGTAGTTGTGTTCGAAGACTTATTACATGAAGGGCAAGTAATTGTAACTCACGCTGATATTAACGATGTAGGTCAAACAGTTCGATTTGTAGAGCCTTCTATTAAAACGACAGCTACAAATAAAGCTGATGGTTCTAAAGAGTTAGACGCTTCTAAAACTGTAACAATCCAAGATAAAGTGGAATACAAAGACTTAATCGTGGGTAAAGAGTACGTAGTAAAAGGTAAACTAGTGGATAAAGCAACAAACAAGCCATTATTAGTTGATGGTAAAGAAGTAACAGTAGAATCTAAGTTTACTGCTAAAGAGAAAAATGGTTCTATCACACTAGATTTCACATTTAATGCTTCTGTATTACAAGGTAAAGAAGTAGTAGTATTTGAAGAACTGTATCAAGATAATATATTAGTAGCTATTCACGCTGAAATTGAAGATAAGGGACAAACAGTGAAATTTAAAGAGGGAAAATCGGAACAACCAAAACCAGAACAGCCAAATTCAGGTAAAAATACGCCAACACCAGAGCAACCTAACGAGCAAGTAAAAGAACAACCACAACTTAAGAAAGAAATTCAATCTAAAATTGGATGGTTACCGCAAACAGGTACTAATCTTACAAGTTGGATCTCTATGGCCACAGGAGCATTACTGTTAATTGTTGGTGGAGTGATTTTCTTAAAACGTAAAAATGCATAGAAATTAAAAAATAAGCACATCTGTTTTTATAACAAGATGTGCTTATTTTTATCATTTTAGCCAAGAAGACTCCTATATTTAAGCGTGAATGGCATTTAAAATAGCAACTTTATTTGTAGTAAACAATACATAATTTTGTTTTACTGTTTTAATTAAAATACGGTCTGTTGTCCCATAAGCTGTTCCAATACGTATTACATCTACTTCTTCAACACCAGCATAGGTAGCATCTTCGGTAACCTCAATCACATCACGTAATGGAATTGTAATCTCCGCCAATTGCCATGAAATAATTAACTCTTCATTTGTTTTTTTTACATTAATGCCTAGCATTATACCAAGACCTTTCAATAATAATAATATGCTACACTTCTAATCTTATTATATAAATTTTTAGATTATTTATCTATATATAGGAATAGAATTTATTTCTATTTGTGAGCATCTTAATGATGTCAAACAAATAGAAGGATATAAAGTCTTTCTATTAAGAAATATGTTAAGAACAAAATTTTACTTCAAATTAATATGAATTTGATATGGTTGAGATATTATGAACGAGAAACAGTAAGAGTTGCAGGAAGGAAATGAATAATGAGACTTAAATTAGTAGGGATTTTCATTTGTGTAATTATGATGTTAGGTATCTTTATAATTTACACCAATCAATCTATTGGTAAAGAATCAGATAAGATGAACTATGAATCTCGTGAAAACTTCATAAATAAAGAGAAAGATAGTAGAGGAAAAAGGCAATCAAAATACAATGAAAGTTCTTTTGCTAGTATACAGGCTGTAGTTAATAAGGAATATGGATTACCCGAAGACTTAGTGGACAGGATTGTTACTGCATTAACAGATAAACCTAATGTGTAAATTATTCAGTGTTTATGAATTCTATTATTACTATTTAAAGCCTAATTTCTCAATGTATTGTAGAGAAATTAGGCTTTTTTTATCAATTCATTAAAGTTTTTATCATCCAAGGACTCAAGTTAATGATTATATTTTCAAGTATTCGTTTTGAGCTACATAGATATAGTTTTCGTTGCAACTGTTTGTTGAAATATTTTATCATGCTCAACAATAACCATTGTGGGATTAAATTGTTGAATAAGTTCTTCAATCTGCATGCGGGAATAGATATCTATAAAATTTAGTGGTTCGTCCCATATATATATATGAGCTTTTTCACATAAACTTTTAGCGATAAGCAGTTTTTTCTTTTGTCCACCAGAATAATGAGATATATCTTTTTCAAATTGAATTCGGTCAAAGTCCATCTTACTTAGGATGGACTTAAATAAGGTTTCATCAATCTTGTGCTCTTCAATAAAGCCTGATAGCGATCCCTTCAAATGAGAAGTATCTTGTTGGACATAGGAAATGATGAGTCCTGTACCTAAAGTAACTAAGCCTGTATGCTGTATCGGATGTCCTAGAATTAGTTTTAGGATACTACTTTTTCCGCTCCCATTCGTTCCATCAAGTACAATTCGGTCACCTTGTTCAACTATGAAGCTAATCGGCTCATTCACAATTTGATCATTGTACTTAACGGACACGTCAACTAAAGTAACCAATTCATTTGATTTAAATTGCAATTGTTCCAATTTTAATGACTCAGTTTTTTCCACATTTTTTAGTAATTTTGATTTTTCCTCAATAGCTTTTTGTTGCCTTGATTCAAGGTTTTTTGCTCTTTTCATCATCTTGGCTGCTTTATGTCCTACAAACCCCTTATCCAACTTAGAGCCTGAATTCCTCGTTCCATTTTTTGAAGCTTCCACGTCATGAGACCAACTTGCTGAACGTTTGGAAGACTGTTTTAATCGCCCTATGTCTTTTTGTAGACGCTCATTTGTAGCCTTCTCGTGTTCTTGCTGTCTATCAAAATTTAACTTCCAAGAAGAATAGTTACCACTTTGAACTTCAATATTTGCTCTATTAATAGATAGGATATGGTCAACGCACCCATCTAAAAAGATTCTGTCATGTGAAATTAAAATAAATCCTTTTTTCTTCCTTAGATAATCGGAGACTATCTTTCGTGCATCTGTATCTAAGTGATTTGTTGGTTCATCAATTAATAGAAATTGACCCGCATTTAAAAACAGTGCAGCAAGCAACACTTTTGTTTGTTCCCCATTTGATAATGTTTTAAATGGTCTGTACATGACCTCAGCATCAACATTTAAATAGGATATCTCACGTAGAAGTTCCCAATCTGCAGCTTGGGGACAAATTTCTTCAAGGATTTCATGAGTGAATTTGTTCTTATCTGAAACAGAGTAGGGGAAGTAATTGAATTCTACTGAAGCAAGGATTTTCCCGCTATACTCATAATTCCCTAACAATAAATTAAAGAATGTCGTTTTACCTCGTCCGTTTCTACCAATAAATCCTAGCTTCCAATCCGTATCTATTTGGAAGTTTACACTTTCAAAAATATTATCAAAGCTACCTGGGTATGAAAAAGTTAAGTCTTGGACCTTTATCATTGACATAATAATTCCTCCTTTATATATCGAAACGTTTCATATAAAGTCGGAACATCCATCCATTTTTTAATTCCTCTATATAAGTTTGATGGATATTAACGACTTATATAGAGCATTACATGTGTAACAATAGTATCTGAAGTACTCATTTTTCTCGCTCCTTTATTTGTGAAGTACATTTAACAATTAGTAAGTTTCAACTAAGACAAACGGGAATAAAAAAATCCCCCAATTTGTAATCGGAAGGATTAGTCTTTCGTCTATACTTAATAAGTACTTATTAATCATTTGAATCATGACAAATAAAGTATGAACTGAATTTTAAAAATGGATAGACTAACCCTATATTTTGTAGTTTGAAGTTATAAAATTCAACTTAAAATATAAATTAGTTAATCATTATTCATCCATCATTCCTTTCATAATTCTATTTTTAGAGTAACATTCTTTTTAGGGAGATGCAATATTAGCTTCAATTTCATCTAATTCTAAATCATTTATAATTCTTTGAGTAAGGAGATAAAACTTTACCGCCCTTTTTATAAACATCACATTTTTGTTCAATAGGTCATGTCTTTTGTCCGTTAAAAAGGGAGGATATGAAATTGACATCAACTTTTTGTGTAACTATAATAGTTACAGTTGGTTTCGTAAACTAATTTGAATTTCTATTTTAATGATAGTATATTTTCATTCCTTTTTAAGTGTGACAGATAGCAACTATAATCCAATAGAGGAGTAGATTCTATCTCATATGTAAAGAGTAGATAAGTTGTACCCGCCAAATTTACGATGCTCAAATACTTAAAAAATTACATTTTTCAGCTTATCCTTTTTAGAATCCTCAGTATTGATAATTGTAAACATCTACAAAAAGTTAATAAGATTGTTGTGTGTAGAAAGAAATCTTTTAAAAAGGTCATAATATGGATAATAGGTAGCACACATTTTAATTAGTAGGACTTGTGCCACCATCAAGCCATTTTTTAATAAAAGTATAGAAAAATCAAGAAGGTGAATCCATTGCGTAAACATGTATATGTGCAATTTTATGTATTGATATTGGCTTTAATAACTTATATAAGCTTTTGCTTTATATTTTTATTTGTTTTTCCGAATCATTATTTCGTATCAGATTTTAATATCCGACTATCATCTTTAGTCGTTGAAACTACTGTATTTATCTCATTACTGTATTCTATATTATTCCAAAAAATTAAGTTAGGAGTATTCTGGGTTTGCATTACTATTGCAATAGGGTGTTTTTTGATAGGGAATTTCATATCCGCTTTTCAAGTACTTAATGTAGAATTACCAATACAAAATTTTAATATTTCTGATGTATTTCTACTGTTTTTCTTATTCTTCTTTCTTTTTGCGTTCTTTTATAAAATTATGATGGAATGTAACAAATGGGAGAAAGCGTATTTACTTTGTGATTTATGCATTGTTGTTACTGCTATTTTTACATTAGAGTGGTACCTATTTAATAAACCATCTGCAAATATTTTATTCTTATCAATTGGAGATGTTTTTCTCTCATTTATTTTTCCGATTATAGATTTATTGCTTCTATTACTTGGAGTTACACTGATCTTTCGACCTGCTATTTTCAATGCAAAAAGTAAATTGTTTATTTTTATCCTAGTATTAACTGGATTGGCTATTACGGACTATTTGTATTTTTACTTACAAGGTGATTTGTCAGAGCGTTCAGTTATATTTTTAAGGTGTTTGTATAGAGTTTTCCTATTATTTATCGCTATTGCTGCTACAATCCCAAAGAATACTTCTTCTAAAAGAAATTATTTTATTATTAATCCGACATTTGGAGAGAAACTTCTTGGTATATTGCCTTATCTTGCAGTTGCAGTCTTAATTGGCTTTACTTTGAAAGAGCAAACTTCTTCAGCTACATTAATTACGGGAAATTGTATTGCTTTTGTATTTGTACTGATTCGTCATACAATCGTACGAATGCAAAACAAAGAGTTAACTAAAACATTAAAAGTGTTTAATAATCAATTAGAACAAACAGTATCTCAAAGAACAAGGGATTTAATAAATAAATCTAATGATTTAGTAAAAAATCAAGAGAGATTTAAGTCATTATATGAGTATCATCCGGATCCTATTTTAACGATTGATTCAAACGGTATCGTATTAAATATAAACCAGGCTGGAAGTATGTTATTAGGAAAAGAAAGTGCTGCATTGATAGGGAAAGAGTGCTTCTCTATTTTTTTAGATGAAGATAAATCTGAATTGGAAGCAGCTATAAAGAAAGGGAAACGATGTAGTTCATCTTCACTACAGTTACGTGTGAAAAATAACAATGAGAAGGATATACTCTTTTGGTATGTCACTATAGTTCCTATTATGATAGAAGGACAAACCTTTGGGAGCTATGTAATGGTAAAAGACATAACAAGGATGAAACAACAACAGGAAGAGATAAATTACCTTGCATTCCATGATACGGTGACGGAGATTGGAAATCGTATATTCTTCCAACAAGAATTAGATAGATCTATTAAGCGTGCACAAAAAACACAGGATAAGTTTGGGCTCCTGTATATTGATTTAAATCGCTTTAAGACTATTAATGATACATTGGGTCATTCGATTGGTGACAAGGTTTTAAAAGAAGTTGCCAAACGTTTTAGGACATGTCTGTCACCGACTATTCCTCTAGCAAGAATAGGTGGTGATGAGTTTGCGATCATTGTCCATAACCAAACAGAGCAACAGCTATTGGATTTGTGTAAAACTCTATTTCGTATAACTGAAGAACCATTTGTAGTAAATCAGCATAGTTTTTACTTATCTCTTAGTATAGGAATAGCAGTGTATCCATTTGGAGGAATAAATACTACTACACTTTTACAACACGCTGATATCGCTATGTATAGCGCAAAGGAAAAAGGTAACAATGCTGTTTGTATGTATGACGAGACATTATCTCAAAAAGTAACTCGTCGATTACGATTAGAACAGGATTTACCAAATGCAATTGAAAATAATGAGTTGTTTTTATTGTATCAACCACAAATTGATAGTAAGGCAGGTAAGGTTATTGGTGCAGAGGCTTTAATACGTTGGCAACATCCAGAGCTTGGGCTGATTTCTCCTTTTGAGTTTATACCTATCGCAGAAGAAACGGCGCAGATTATTTCAATTGGGAAGTGGACGTTACAGAAAGCGTGTCAACAACTGAAAGAATGGCATTCTGCGGGCTTTTCAAATCTAAAGATGGGGATAAATTTATCAGCTATAGAGTTTGAACAGAAAGATTTTGTTCAAACCATTATATCTACCATAGAAGAGATAGGAGTACCTGCTAATTCGATTGATTTGGAATTAACAGAGCGAATAGCAATGGTAGATGAAAAGGAAACCTTATCGAAGTTAAAAGCATTAAAATCATATGGTGTACATTTATCAATTGACGATTTTGGTACAGGTTATTCTTCATTAGCGTATCTGCCTCTTTATCCAATTGATACTTTGAAAATTCCAAGAGAATTTGTTAATAGGATTGGAACTTCTACTGATGGAGATGAAATTATACAAACCATTATTTCACTTGCTCATACTTTAAACATGAAAGTGATAGCAGAAGGGGTAGAAACGAAGGAACAATTAACAGTGTTACAACGTAATGCATGTTATCTAATTCAGGGCTATTACTACAGTAAACCTGTAAATGAAGATGAATTTATTGGTTTTTTAAGTACAATACAAAATGAATAAGTGAAAAATCAGTATATGTATGAAATAAAGTGAAAAGACGATCTATCCATATGGATTTGAACGTCTTTTCATTTTATTTTCAGTAGTTATGCAGCAAGGTTTCAGCCTTTGAAAGTAAAATAAGTATCTATATTCCTTGTATTTAGGGCTAATGGGATATGAGGTGAAAGTTGCTTCTTGTGAAACCGCATTAGGGACAGCTCGTATATTCTTAAAGCAATTTGAAAAAGCGGAAGAACATTTCAATCGTTCCATTGACCTTTTGCAAAAACATAATGAAGAAAAATTGATTTTAATAGTAAGGCATAATCTAGGACTATTATATGCAACTCAAAATTTATCTAAATTAGCAATTCGTCATTTATCAGAAGTCACAGAGAAGAATATTGCCCATTTTAAAGCAGTGTTCTTACAAGCGTGTGAACACTATAAGCTAAGAAAAACAAATATTGTAAAAGAACTTATTGAAAAAGGATTAGCAGTTTGTATGGAATTAGGAAATGAAGAGTATGTATATCATTTCAATATTTTACGTTCTCTTAATGAAGATGAAGCAATTAAACTCCTAGAAGAAGTGAAAAAAGTATTTCTTACTTCGAAAAGCAAGGTTTATGGGATTTCGTAGAAGAATATGCAGATCTAAAAAAGGAAGAAATTATACAATAATCACATGCTATCATTTTTAATAGCTAATTAACAAAAGGACTCCAATTATGGAGTCCCTTTGTTAATGGGATAATGCTTTAGTTTATCTAATTATAACAATATTTGTAAAAAGTGTAAAGGGGTCCTAGTTTGGAGGGGGAATTATTTAATCTTTTTTATTTAATAAAGGGATGATATTTAGTTATCTGCGCTTCTTAATTATGTTTTTTATCACAATTTGAAGTAAATTTCAGTTAATCTTATTTATTTTATAGGAATTATAAGTTATACTAAAAGTAGGTGCAAAATGTACCATTTGAAAAAGAGTGCATTGCAAAAAGGAATCCGTAAAGGATTCCTTTTTTGTTTCTTTTAAAATGAAGCAACGTTCTAATTATCTCTTTCTTTTTTTATGAATGAACTACCAATGTATAAATTTAAAAGGTATTTTTGGAAAATTGCCATATTCCTGTAACAAAACAAAGGTATGTTATGTGTGTTAAATATAAAGAGAAAGAAGGAAAAGTTGTGAAAAAAGTTTTGCCAATTGTTGCGTTATTAGGCATGATGAGTTTTGGAGTACAGGAAATGAATGTAAGAGCTGATACATACCACAAGGGCGATTCAAAAATTAGTTTTTGGGATTCGAAAAGAAAGGGTACTAATTTCATGAATAGTACGTCATTACCTGAAAACTATAAAAGTGCAAAAGAAGCTAATATTGAATATGTACGTTTAGCACCTGATAAATGGGCAAAAGATAAAGATTTTCTATTTGAGGATAAACCAGATACTTCTGGAAAGGATTTTCTGATAGGTAATGCAGATAACTATCGGGGATTAGTAAAGGAAGATCTAAAAAAATTAAAGGCGGATTTAGATGCCGCACAATCACAAGGAATGAAAGTCGTTCTTACAATGTTATCCTTACCTGGTGATCGATGGCGCCAATTTAATAATAATAAGAATGACGACAGAATATGGGAAGAAGAGAAGTATCAAGAACAAGCAAGTCAATTTTGGAAGGACCTCGCTCTGGAACTAAAAGATCACCCCGCGGTGGTTGGTTATAATATTATAAATGAACCACATCCAGAAACAGCTAAAAATAATAGATATAATGATTTTTGGACGGAAGATTACGAGAAATGGTATGCAAAAGTAAAAGGAACGACAGCTGATTTAAACAGATTTTATGAAAAGGTGATTAACTCCATTCGTGAAGTGGACAAAGAAACACCGATTATTTTAGATTCAGGTTTATATGCTACTCCATGGGCCTTTAAATATTTAAAACCAGTAGAGGATAAAAAAACACTATACGCATTTCATATGTATGAACCATATGAATTAACGAGCCAAGGTGAAAAACAAAACAAGGAATATCAATATCCAGGATTAGTAAAAGTAGGGGGTTTAGAGAAACCTGTAATGTGGAATAGACAGGGATTAGAGAAGTTTTTGAAGCCAATTCAACAATGGTCTAAGAAAAATCATGTACCATCTAATCGAATTATTGCAGAGGAGTTTGGAATTAACCGTACTGTTCCAGGTGTTACCCAATACATGCAAGATCTTATTTCTATCTTTAACCAAAAAGGATGGCATAAATCATTCTATGCATTCCGTGAAGACACATGGACAGGGATGAATTATGAATTGGGAACAGAAAAAATAAAATGGGATGAAGAGGGTAAACCGATGCGTCAAGATAATTCACTCTGGGATGTAATAAAAAAAGATTTACAAACGCGTAAATAGTTTAGAATATTAGGTTTAAGGACTAAATATAAGCATCTAATTCAAATAGAATTAGATGCTTTTTATTTCGAAAAAAGGTGGAGTTGAATTAAAGGTTCCATCTTTTCTTTTGCATAAAGGGTACCAATCAGGTTTATTTACAACGAAAAATAAGATTTTTAGAGAATAGCTTAGAAAAAATTGTGGAGGTTTAAACAAATGTGGTCACAATTGTTTAAACCTTTAAAGTAAAATGGAAGTTGGACAGTTGCTATACAGGCAGCAAATTTACAATATGTTTCGGCTGAGCCTTCGGGAAATATAATAGCAAATCGTAATGCAGTTAATGAATGGGAGAAATTCGAATTAATTCCGACTGGGGAATTATATACGTACGCTTTAAAAACTAAAAGTAATCGGAAGTATGTTTTGTTTGAGCCAAATGGTAGAGTAGTAGCAGATCG
Organism: Bacillus sp. FSL W8-0770; assembly: GCF_038008705.1. Lineage (NCBI taxonomy): Bacteria > Bacillati > Bacillota > Bacilli > Caryophanales > Bacillaceae > Bacillus > Bacillus sp. FSL W8-0770. Next base: position 3,338,944 of record NZ_JBBOZR010000001.1, on the reverse strand, counting down.
TACATCAATTGGTGCATGGGAAAAGTTTATCTTATATAATGGTGGAGACAATAGGATATATGTATTACAAGCACTAAGTAATAGTAGATATATATCAGCAAATGGTGGTAGAGAATTAACAGCTACTAGTTATGTAGCTGGAAGTTGGGAAAGATTTGTTATTGTATACTTCTAAACTTTGAAGTGTTATATATCTAAATGATAATGGCATGTTTAGTTGGTATAAATACCTAATACAATAAAGTTTTAAGCATGTAATACAAGTGTATATTAACGTGTAAAAGGGCTGCAAATAATTAGCAGTCCTTTTTGCATGGACTTACTGAGGTTATAATGAGAAGAAAAAGAACCCTATAGGGTTCTTTTTCAAGGCATATTAACAGTAAGGAGAATCATGAAATGCTACTTCAAATCTTTATTAGGGGAAAGATTTTGAAAAAGCTTAACATGTATTTATTTTTACATAAATGTAAGATGTAGTAAATTGATAATGTTTATACTTACTATTACTAATATTCAATTAAGATAGTTAATACTATTTATATAGTGTTAACTGGTGTATAGTACAGTATAGATTTAGAAATTTAATATTAGATTACATTTGTTAAAAAAGTTAATAGATATATTATTTCAAATTCTAACTAACATTTAAACGGTTTTAATTGAAATTGGTTGTGTATTAACCTTTATAAGCCAATAAAAGTAAATAAAATAAACAAAGACCCTGTAATAAATACAGGGCCGGATACAGGGTTAAGGGAACGCATAGTTTCTTAATATCATAGTAGCATATATTCTTTGTATAGCTACATGAGGATTTTGACAGAATTAAGAACAAGACAGAAAATCTGTAAGAAAGCAAATATAGTGCTGGAAATGTGATTTTAAATTAAGCTATAGGTATATTGAAATGGATGAAAACTCTTGAGTACCATGATTAAATTGCCTTTAATTATGAGGTTTAGGTTAGAGGGATAATTGGATCTTACTGAACAGAAAAAATGTTTTTTAGATTAAAAGAAGAAAAGACACCTTTTGGTTGTCTTTTCTTTAGGTAAACAGTTCACATATTGCTGAATTAGATACGAAACTATAATTCGACTACGAAGTAAATCCTAACATAATCTGAACAGAAAAAATATGTAATATTATATTTTTAGTTTTTAATTATTTTATTCAATATAGAGAAGCAACGTAAATAAAAGGGCATGCAGTCGTATCTGCAGCCCTTTTTAGGAGGAATTCAAGACACCATTAGGACACGTATCGGTAAACAGGTTCAAAAATAGTATGTGTGAAAAGAAAAAGTCCTATACCAAAAGTAGACAGGATCTTATCTTTTTTACATTTTTAAAAATGAAATGCTGTCCTTTTGAAATCAGTACAGCACACATTTGGTTTGTAATGAAATTAGAAAAAGTATACATGAAAATGGCAGACAACTATTTTGTTGCCTGCCGGTGCCAGTGGATTGAATGAGTTAGTCAATTCAATAAATTGTGCTATCTCATTACCAGAAGAGTGAAGCCGCTAGTTCAAACGGCTTAGACATAGTTTGTCTAATAAAGAAAAAATTATGAGTAGAAATTTTGTTTGCTCTATATGAAAAGATAAATAGATATTCATCAGACAAGGATAATTTAGCATATCTTGAATAGGGTGTAGGAACGAATTAAAGAAAGGGATATTTGTTTAGGAAGGGACTGACTCAGGAGTGGGACTTTCGGACAGGGTTTGGGGAGCGGTGATTGCCTTTGGCGTTGCGACTAATATCGTTGCTTGTATAATGGCAGTATACATTCAAAAATATGAGCTAATGATAAATCATCTTACAAATATTTTATTTTTAATAATTATCTCTTTAACGTTTATAAAGATGAAAATTAACAGATGGGTGGCTTTAGGATTTACATTAGTTGTAATAGAGAAAGGTATTAAAGCGGGCTATGACTTCTACACACATAATTATTATAGTGTCAGTTGGAGTTTAGCTATCATTGTCTATTGCATATACGAGATGGAAAAGTATCATATTGAAATAAACGAATAGGCGCAACAAAAAGGTGTTAGTAGGTGGAATTCTTTTTAAAATACTATAAAAAAGACACTACAAGAGTGTCTTTTTTTTGAAAATACTCTATAATTAACTTTGGGGAAGGTAATGTTAGAGTATTCGTTTAGCATTATCTTTATATTTGATAAACCATGAAATCGAAAGATTTTGTGGTTTATTTTATGAACAATAGATATTACAGTATTGGCAGTGAGTTATTAATCATTTTAAGCATTAGGGGAGAATGGATTAAAAGTCTAACATCGAATAACGGTTCCGGAATATAGTGTTGCGAAATGATCTCCCATATCCCAAACGGTACTTGCCTGTATATAGCCCTTAAAGCCTTCTGAAGAATAATAAATCTTTTTTGGTATACTTTCTTTAGTTTGGAAATGTGCTTTAGAGTACTTTACATAATGGTTTTTAACAACTTTTGCTTCTGGAACAATAGTGTTTTTTTGTTCCAATTTTGGCCTAGCACTAGAAGGTGGTATGAATTTTACATTGTCTTGGTAATTAGGATCTAAGGTGTCAGCTTGTACACTGTGTGACGAAACAAAGGTGCTTAGACTACTTCCCGCGATTAAAGTTGCAAATACTAACTTTGAGAATTTTGTTAATCTACTCATTCTATAATCTCCTTTTTATTATTTTGTAAGGTATCTCCTTACACCTCACAGTCTATATCCACTACAAAAGGGTGTACATACATATTGATAGACAAAATTCTACAAAATACCGCATGTTTTTGGGATTTATGTATAATAATCCAATGTCTAATAATCTATTAAAAGTAAAAAGGTAGGTCTTATATAAAAGAAAATGAATAATTTATGCAGGTAATGTATATGGGATTATTGTTTAAATATTCTAAAATGAGTTGATAAAGATGTTGGTAGGTTTTTTGGAAAACAAATAATTCCCTAGGTGAAATTTGGAAGGAAGATTCTCTGTTAGAGTTTTTATAAGGGAATTCATTTTCGTAGATTCAAAATGCAAAAATAACTAAAAGAGCAAGTGTTTCAATGGGTAAAAAGCTATGTTGAGTCTTTTTTCTCTGTCGGTGGTCGTCTAATCAATGAAATGACGGATGCTTATGATAGTTTGTGTCTAGCAACATTCGCGTATAAACGAATGAATTAAGAAAAGGGTGAAATATTGGATAACTCGAAATGGATGCCTTTAAGTAATGTTGATGAGGAAATTTGGATAGGAGCAAGAGTTAGGTTGTACAATGTTGGTATGAATAGAGAAGATAAAGAAAATAATTTCTATGAATATATTATTTCTTATATCTACGACAACACTAACTACTTACAACTAACTAATTTAACAACAGGAAAAGCAGGTTATATTATTTGTGTCATTGAAAAAGAATTACCAAATAATTATGCTTTGGGCAGAACATTAAAGCAAAGAATAGGTTTAGAAAATACCTATTTTAGATTTGAATAATCAACAAATAAGGGAAGCACCAACTCTAAGGTGTCTTCCCTTATTTTATACTTTTTATCAATAATCAATATTAATAGAGCCTAAATAAAAAAGTGAGAAAAATGATAAACACTCTTCTCACTTTCATCAATTAGGGTGGCATATACATAAATATGCGTTTGGGTGGATTTTAGATGAAAAATCCACATGCATAGTATAACAAAAAAATTATGGCTTTTCGCATGTAATATTGCATATGAAAAATAGTAAAATTTTAAATTTTAATATTAACAACTTATATATATGTGTTACAATGTAATTCTCTAATTTATTTTATTCTCCTATTTAGAATTTATAGTTTAGTGATTCAATAATACAAAAGTGGTTGTAATAAATAGATAAAACGATGAAATAATACAGTTAGAATGGTTAAAAGGCAGTTAAATATAAGTATTAAAAGAAATAAATTTACTTATTTATGTTTAGTGAATGTATTATGGTAAGAATTTCATCCGATTGGATTAGCGCTAAACTAGATTTTTATCCAAACAAATCCAATAATTATTTTTTAAATGAAGTATATGTTGCATCAAGTTTATTTGGAATAATTCGTAGTCTAATAATTGCTGAATCTAGAAAAATAACATATTCGAAAGGAGAGCAGATAAAACTCTGTCTGTGAAAATTAAATCTCTAAATTATAAAGTACGGATAATAGGATGTAATTGTGGTTTCATTTCGAATGGTACCATAAATGAATGTGGAAAAGTAAAGGAGAAAAATTTAAATAAACTATATAAGTAGTAAAAATGAAAAGGAGAAGTAGCTAGTGTTTAATATAAAAGAAAGATTGGGGCAAATAAAGCTTAAAACGAAGTTGTCTATGGCATTTATAGCAATATTAATTATACCAAGCCTTATCGTAGGAGTATCATCTTATAATAAAGCAAAAACAGATCTTAATGAAACAATTCTACAATCAGCAAAAGATAATATAAGTATTTTAGATAAGATTGTTGATGATGAATTAGAAAATAAGCATACAGATATCACTCATTTTGCAAAGGTACTCACACAAGGGGATTATAATCCTGAACAATCGCAAAATGTACAGAATAAATTTGATCAATATATACAGTTACATCCAGAGATAGAAACGATTTATACGGCATCCAGTAACAATCAATTTATTCATGCACCTGTTGGAAAAATACCAGAAGGGTTTAATCCGTTAGAAAGTAGTTGGTATAAGGATGCAGTAAAAGCAAATGGAGAGATTATTGTTTCATCTCCCTATAAATCAAAGTCTACAGGAAATATGGTAATTGCAATTGCAAAGCAGAATGCAGATAAAAGTGGTGTCATTGGCGTAGATTTGAATATTAAAGATATCGTAAAAACATCCAAAATGATAAAAATTGGGAAGCAAGGATTTGTATCTATAGTTAGTCAAGATAAAACTATAGTTGTTCATCCATCACTAAAACCTGGAGAGAAATTAGATAAAACTTTAGTGGATGAATTGTACAAGACAGAAGATGGAGTAATTACTTATAGCCTCAATGGTGAAGATCGAAACATAAGCTTTAAGACAAATAAAAAAACAGGTTGGAAAATAGCTGGCGTAATGCCTACGAAAGAAATTGAAGAAGCTACCAATCCTATTTTTTATAAAACGCTCACTATAATAGGTGCTTCATTATTGTTAGGTGGAATTGTAATTCTATTCATACTCAAATCTATAATTACTCCACTAAGACAATTAGTCATTTCAGCTCAAAGAATTAGTCAAGGAGATTTAACCGAGAAAATAGATATTCGTTCAAAGGATGAACTTGGTCAATTAGGTGGTAGTTTCAATACAATGGCAGAGTCGTTACGTAATATTATTTCTCAAATTAACACATCTGCAGGACATGTAGCTGCGTCTTCTGAGGAACTAACTGCTAGTGTAGAGCAAGCAAGTGTTGCGACAGAACAAATTACAAAAGAGATGGAAGAAATCTCGAACAGTGCAGAGGTTCAAAATAATGAAGTTGAGTCTGGAGCTGAATTAATTGGTGAGGTAACACGAAATATTCAATACGTAGCTGAGAATGCTTCTGAAGTATCGGCTTCATCCATATACACTAAACAAAAAGCCAATGAAGGTGAACAATTAGTAGAACAAACTGTAACACAAATGCAGTCTATCCATCACTCTGTTTCTCAATCCGATAATGTCATAAAATTATTAGATAAGAAATCACAGCAAATTGGCAGTATATTAGAAGCGATTCAAAATATTGCGGAACAAACAAATTTATTAGCATTAAATGCAGCGATTGAAGCAGCTAGAGCTGGGGAACAGGGGAGAGGGTTTGCAATTGTTGCTGATGAAGTTAGAAAGTTGGCGGAGCAATCATCCGAATCTTCAATGGAAATTGGAAGTTTAATTAAGGAAATACAAGCAGACGTACATGAGACTGTAAAAGCTATGAATGAAGTAGGCGTAGAAGTACAGTCGGGAATTAAGGTTGCGAATGATACAAAACAAAGTTTTTATGAGATTTCAAAATCTGCAAATGATATTGTATCAAAAGTGCATGGTATGGTAGAACTATCAAATAAAATGACAACTGATGCAATGAAAGTTGATACATCGATTGATCAAATAGCTATGGCTGTAAAAGAAAATTCTTCAAGTATGCAAACGATAGCTGGTTCATCTGAGGAACAACATGCTTCTATGGAAGAGATAAATTCTTCAGCAATACAATTAGCACAGATGGCGGAAGAACTTCAAGAGTTAATTGGTGGATTTAAGATTTAAGTTGAGATTCTAGGAGAGAATGCTAGAATCTTGTTACAGAGTGGAAATGAAAAATCTTATAACATAGTAAATAAGTATAATATGTACTCTCTATGCGTATTGAACAGGCAGATAAGCCATTTAAAAACCCTCCATTTGGAGGGTTTTTAAATACATTTACATTAAATTTTTGGTGGTGCACCACTATAATCGCCAACACTATATGAAGGAGCAGGATAATGCCCATGAGTAGCAAGCTGATCTGTTTTAGAAAACTGAAAAATTCCCACCGTTAATACCCCAATAAAAGCAATGCCTGATAATAATAAGCTAATTTTTTTCATTATTTTAACACTCCTTTTGCGATTGATTTTTGTCTTGCTTGATAACAAATATGGAAATAGTCACTTACTTTTTGGTGGTTCTCTAATTGTCTACATTTTGTGGCAAATAATTCGGCGTATTCGACAACATATTCCCATAATTCTTCTTCCTCAAAGTATAAGATTCCTTCTTGAATGATTTTTTCTAATTCTTCCAATGGAATATTTTCGTTTAATTTTTTTAAAATAGAGAAGTGGTGTGTGTATTCTTCGTTATGAATTTCTCTGCAAATCTGTAGACCCTTATCAATGAGTTGGCTGGCCGTTGATTGTTCTCCTAACTTATAATGTTCCTTAGCTTGTAGGAAGATGGCCTTGAAGTGTGTAGGGATTTTCTCTGTTACTTCTGAAAGGTGACGAATAGCTAAAGTAGACATACTTTGATCAGAATACAGCCACCCCATAGTATTTTTTACGTATAACAAGGAATCTTCTTCCCTATTTTTTTGTAGTAAATCAATTGCACAATGTAGATATTCTTCTGCTTGTTCGTACTGTTTTAAATAGATGCAGCAACCACCTAGCAAACTATTACAAAAGGCTGTTTTTACTTCATAACCTTCGTACTTTGAAAAGATTGCTCTCGATTTATTTGCGTATTCGATAGAAGCGAGATTGTTATAGGTATGGTGATAGAAAGTAGCAATTCTATAGTAAAATTCGGCGTGTTCAATTTCATCTGGTATAGCTACCAATATTTTTTCTGCTAGTTTATAATGTTCCTCTGCCTCAGTATAATTTGATATAAAAGTGGAATGAATGGATTTGAAAAAATGATAATAGAATTGTAGAAATTGATCTGTAGGCATATCATAATCGCTAATAGTATCAAAACTATTTTGTTGAATACCAAGGCTATCTGTTAAGACCTTGTAACGAAATTCGAGTAGTGAATAGTATAGTAACAAATTTTGATCCTGATGCTCTTGATTCGGTTCAATGCTTAACTTATTAATTTTTTCATCAATTTTCTTTTTTAGATTAGTAGCTTTTATAACTTGCTGAGATAGCATAGATCGATACCAGTCGTTCAATAGAGAGGTTAATTGCTCATTTCCTTTTACTGAGACACTCATAATATACGCCCCCATTTTCTAAAAAAATCCTAATCCAATTTAATTATAAACATCATAACAAAATAGAAGAAAAAATGGAGTGATATTACAATATTTTTCAAGAAAATTCATAAAAAACAATCAATTTGTGTCGAATATACGTAGAATAAAACATCCAAAAATAATCAAAAGATGATATGAGTCTTTATACGTTCTATTAGGTGAACTAAGAAACTGTGATTGAAGATTTATGAAATCTCTTTTTCTTAAAACGATCAATTATGTGTTAATTTTTAGATTATTTTATCGGATAAATATAGTATGTATCACCACCAAATGTATAAATCTTGCGTATGTAATAAGAAGAGAATAAAGGAAATAAAAAAGAACTTGTAAGAATTCCTACAAGTTCTTTTTTAGATAATGTAAAAGGTGAAACAGACTATGTCATTATTTGTAATAGTAAAATTATCTTATGTATGGTTTTGTTTTATTTTATCATTTTAGCCAAGAAGACTCCTTCCTCAAGGAGCGTGAAGGGTCACAGTCCAGTGAGTAGGCGGGAGATGAATTGGCCTCGAACAAGAGATGGCAGGAAGCCATCTTAATTGTTCGACATATAGAAAGTATTACTCTACTATCTATCGAATATATGTTTGGTGTATAATAGTCATATACCGAAATGGAGGTGAATCAAATAATGATTAATAAAGCCTATAAGTTTCGTATCTATCCAAATCAAGCACAAGCAATTCTAATCAACAAAACGATTGGGTGTTCTCGCTTTGTATTCAATCATTTTCTATCCTTATGGGATCACGCATACAAAGAGACAGGAAAAGGCTTGACCTATGGTATATGCTCTGCCAAACTACCTGCCATGAAGAAAGAGCTTGTTTGGCTAAAAGAAGTGGATAGTATTGCGATTCAGTCGTCTGTTCGCAACCTTGCGGATGCTTATACGCGCTTTTTCAAAAAACAAAACAGCGCACCGCGCTTTAAATCTAAGAAGAACAACGTACAATCTTATACCACAAAACAAACAAATGAAAACATTGCCGTTGTAGGGAACAAAATAAAGTTGCCGAAACTAGGCCTTGTTCGATTTGCCAAAAGCCGTGAAGTACAGGGACGTATTTTAAATGCTACGGTTAGACGCAACCCTTCTGGTAGATATTTTGTGTCACTATTAGTTGAAACAGAAGTACAAGAACTTCCGAAAACACATTCTTACATTGGAATAGATGTAGGACTAAAAGATTTCGCTATTTTGTCAGATGGAACACACTATGAAAATCCGAAATTTTTCCGATCATTAGAAGATAAGTTGGCGAAAGCACAGCGTGTTCTTTCTAGAAGAATGAAAGGATCTTCTCGCTGGAATAAACAACGAGTAAAGGTAGCTAGAATTCATGAATACATATCAAATACTAGAAAAGATTACTTGGACAAAATTTCAACTGAAATCATCAAAAACCACGATGTTATCGGTATAGAGGATTTGCAAGTATCGAATATGTTAAAGAATCATAAGTTAGCAAAAGCAATTAGTGAGGTATCTTGGTTGCAATTTCGATCAATGTTAGAATACAAAGCAAAATGGTATGGCAAACAAGTCATTGTCGTATCGAAAACATTTGCTTCCAGCCAATTATGTTCTTGTTGTGGATATCAAAATAAAGACGTTAAAAATCTAAACCTACGTGAATGGGACTGTCCTTCTTGTCGTACACACCATGATAGGGATATTAACGCAAGTATCAATCTAAAGAGTGAAGCGATAAGGCTTCTAACCGCAAGGACTGCGGGGTTAGCCTAATCAATTAGAGTTCGATAGAACTCTTTACTTAGGAATCCCTCACTTCTAAACGAAGTGAAAGTGGGGGTAGTTCAAAGAAGATGTACTATATTGAAGATTTGTTCTTATTGTTGATTAAAGGGAAATTTAAGAATGGTAAGGGGAAAGTGCATAAAAGAGAAAGTCTCCTTTATTTATTCTGAAAAGATAATTCAAAAAGCTATTTGTGTATAGAATAAGCTATGCATAAATTCATCAACATTGGTGATAATAAATAAGAGAATCAATATATAAGCATAAACTTGTTAAAGCTCAGTGTAATTCTATAAATAGTAGATGTAATCATCTGAAAAATAACATTATTTACTTTTCGAGTAGGATAAGTAGAAAAAAAGGAAGTTTTTCTTTGAAGAAAGCTCTTTTGACAGGAATAGATTTTTTCATAACTAGAACAAATAAATTAATAATCACATATACTGTATTGTCGTTAAAGCAAGACATTATTTTCTCAGAACAAGGGAATCACTAGAAAAATACGTGATTCCTTTATTCTTCAATATAATGTCAATAGTTGATTTGAAATAACCGAAGAAATAAAATTTTTGTTAATGGACAATCACATAATTTTAGGTATAGTAGGTTTATAATTTAGACTATAAAAATTAATGTATCTTTTATTATTTTAACCAAGAAGACTCCCTCCATAAGGAACTCACAGCAAGTATGGGTAAGTGGGAGTAGTTCAAAGCATGCAATATTGTTTGATTTGGCTAATACATAGATTTCTCATCTCAGAACTGGTGTAAGAATTATAATGTTTATACCATTCTATTGTATTTTCTAAAGTCTGTTGTAGGGACCATTTTGGCTGCCAATTAAGATTGAATTTTGCTTTGCTAATGTCAAGGTTTAGTAAATTTGCTTCATGAAAATTTATTGGACCTATATTTTCTGCTGTCCAATCCCCGCAGCTCCAAATATCTAGTAAACTGGTCACTAATTTTTCTACTGAAACAATATTGCTTAGGGATGGCCCGAAGTTCCATGCTCCTGAAAAAAGGATACCATTATTTATAATTTTTTCTGTAAGGAGTAAATACCCGCTTAAAGGTTCTAGTACATGTTGCCAGGGTCTAATAGCAGTAGGATTTCTAATAATAATCTTTTTGTTTGATTCTAATGCTCGTATACAATCGGGAATAATTCTATCTATTGACCAATCACCACCACCAATTACATTACCAGCTCGAACACTTGCAATTATTTTCTTGTGTTGAGAAAATTTTTCTTCTGAAAAGTAAGAATTACGATAGGAAGAAATTAAAAGTTCGCAGCATCCTTTGCTTGAGCTATATATGTCATGGCCGCCCATAGGGTCAATTTCACGATAACCCCAAGGCCATTCTTTATTCTCATAGCACTTGTCACTTGTCACCATAATTCCTATTTTAGCTGATTCATGTAATCGAATTGCCTCTAGTACATTCATAGTTCCTACAACGTTTACCTCGTATGTTTCTCTAGGATATTCATATGAATACTTAACTAGAGGTTGGGCAGCTAAATGGAATACAATTTCAGGTTTATAATCTGTAAAAACCTTATTTAATTTATTAAAATCTCTAATGTCTCCACGAATATCAATTATATTATTTTGAAGGTTAGTAATGTTAAAGTTATCATTTTTATTTTTAGGATCTAATGAATATCCGATTACAGCAGCACCTAATTCATTCAACCATAGGGATAACCAAGAACCTTTAAAACCAGTATGTCCAGTAATTAAAATTCTTTTTCCGTAAAAAGCATTATTAAAGTTTTGGTTTAACAATTAGTCCACCTCCTTTAGTACCCTATTTTTAGGGGGTTAGGTATAAATGTTTATTATTTTTATACCAATTAACAGTTTTTATAATTCCTTCTTCAATATTAATTCTAGGTTCCCAGGAAAGAGAGTTTTTTATTTTTTGCACATCCGCTTCAGGAACCCATCTTTCATTTGTTCTAGAGGAAATTGCACCGTAATTTGGTCTGGAATTGGTTTTCAAATGTTTGAATAATAATTCTACATAATGTTTCAAGGGGTGAATAGTGCCGCTCCCAATATTAAAGATTTCATTTTGTACAGTAGTATTTTCTACTGCTAGGATACAGGCATCTATTACATTTTCTATATAACAATAATCTCTTAATTGATTACATAAAGTTAAATTTACATCTTTGTTTTGTAATACTCGCAAGATTATATAGCTAAAAATTTTATGCGGCTCTTCGCCTTCTCCGAATATGCCAAAAGGTCTTAATGTTATAAGATTAATATTGTTTTCGCTAGCAATTTGATGGGCCAGTATAGTAGCAGCAGCTTTGGTACTTCCATAGATGTCCACAGGAGTTAGTAACATATTTTCATGAATAGGTTCCATCTTGTTACCGTATTCAGAACTACTCCCAAAATTGATGATTTTTTTACAATTCACCAATTTTGCTGCTTGAATAATGTTACAAGTCCCTATAACATTTGTTTCTATAGCATGGATGTAATCTGTATGGGCAGAATTTACACCATAGGCTGCCAGGTGAAAGATATAATCGGGATTAATTTTCTTTATTGCATCTTGTACTTGTTTTTTATCTCGTATATCTATTTCATAGGTTTCAATATATTTTAGAATATCCTTTAGTCTCCAAGAGTTTGATGGTGTTCTTATGAAAAGAACAATTTTTGCTTGTAAATTTAAAAGTCTTCGTGCCAAGTGAGAACCAATAAAACCGTATCCACCAGTAATAAGGAAAGTTTTATTTTTAAATGAAGCAATCATAGTGATAATCTATCCTTTATTAAGATGTATTTTTAGTTGCTGAAATAAATAGATTTATTTTTAAATAAGGAAAGTATCAGTCTTAATTGTGATGAGGGGAGGGGTATTTAAAATAATTTTTTATTGTTGTTGTATCAATTTGGTCAGCAAATAAAGAGGAGGGAGATTTTTGAAAAGTATTATGAAGGGTATGACATGTCTTGTTCAATTGTTCAATATAAGGAATGTATATATAATCTAAAACTGCTGGAGGTAATTCTAAAGTTTCTTGTTTCCATAAATCGAACTCATTTGGATTAATAATTTGCATACTTCCAAAATGAAAAGCTATTAATTCATCTTGATCAATAAAAACTTTATTATCTGTTTTGGATATAGAACTGCTATTTAAAATGACATTCCAAGGTGCTGCATCAATACCTTTATGAGTCATGATTTTTATATTAGAAAAGATGTTAGGAATGTGATTTAAATATTTTTGGTCACCCCATCTATTCATTTCAACATCATATTGATTATTGCAATATTCTAGGCATTTATCTTTCCACCATGTTAAAATTTCTTTACTATTTTGATCATTTTTGAAGCCTACTAAACCAGCTTGGTATATACCGTGTATGCTTTCAATTTCAGTAGAGCTTCTTTGAGGGCAAAGGAATACAGAGTACTTCCACCATTCATCAAGAATGATATTAGGTGCTGTAAAGAAATACATATCAGCATCACAATATATAATGTGATCAACTTCCGGATAAAGACTAAGGACATGTAGACATAGGGGCGCTTTTAATGTCCAACAATACTCTTGTAAACTTCTATCATTTTTTATACTGAGGAGTTCATGATTTTCAATTTCTTTTACCGGAATTAGTATGGCGTGCTTTAATTTTAATTTCTCTAATATTTGATACGTTAAATCATCCATACAACAGATCCATACAGTAAATTTAGCGTTGAAATTTTCTAAGGAATAATAAGAGGTCAATCCTTGAATTAATCGTTCTTTACTTATAATCATGGAAAAGTTCATAAAATGATTGGATTGATTCATTTTTCTTCTTAATTGTGAATCTTTATATAAAGTTTGAGCTTTATTTATATCTTTTTTACTTAAAAATTGTTTAGTATCTTTATTGAATTTATCCTTTAATTGCTTTAAAACAAATTGAATTCTCTCTAAATACGGAGTGTAAATATGGTTTAATATATTATTGGGTATTGAAATTTCTCCCAAAGACCAAAGATCAAAATCATTTTCAGTAAAGATAGTAATACATGCAAAATGGTAAACAACTAGTTTGTCGTTTTCAATAAATATATCGTTTTTAGTCTTGTCAATTTTATAATCGTTATTATATATACAGTTCCAAGGCGCAGCATTTATACCTAAGTTATTTGAAATTTTTACTTTTGGAAAATATATAGGGATATAATCTAAATACTTTTGGTCTCCAAATTTCCCCTCCTCAGCCTCGGCACTGCACCAATCTATACATTTATTTTTCCACCATCTTACACTTTTTAGTCCATAGAGATCATTCTTAAATCCAATTAGACCAGCCTGATATTTTCCATACATTTTTTCTACCCAATCACGATCTCTTTGGGGGGTTAGGAAAATAGAATGGTCACCCCATTCCTCAAAAATAATATTAGGGTCAGAGAAAAAGCATAAATCACCATCACAATATAGAATAGATGGTAAATCATAATTGACCAATAAATATTCTATCAAGACAGATTTTAAAGTCCAACAATATTCATTTACTTTTCTTTTTCTCTTAATTGCTTTTAATTCACGATCTTCCAATTCTTCAACTTGTAAAAGGTTTACATTAATTAAACTCATTTCTTTTAATAGTGAATATACAAAAGGATCTATACAACAAATCCACAATGTGAATTTTTCTGAGTACTGCATTAATGATTGCTGTAAAGCAATAATTTTCAAGACATACTCACTACCTACAATGACGCAGAAATGATTATTTAGATCATGTTGTTGATTATAGAATTGGGGATCAATTCTTTTTTGAGTATTTTTTTTGGAGAGATTTGAAGCTTTAATTCCTGTTGAAAGTGGGTTAACTATTTTCTCATTAGAGGGGATATACAATCGAGGTAAACTTATTTTTTTATCATTAGAGTTCAATGCTTATTCAGTCCTCTCCACTAAAATTTATTTGGATTCCAACTTTCATTTACAGTTTTTAAATCTTTAGGTGTATCGACACTAGCCCAAAAGTCATTGTGTTCATAGACTGCGAGCTCATTGTCTTTTATTAAATTTCGAAGAGGATCTTCTTCTAGAACACAATCATCATTATTACTTAAATAATCGAATATTTCTTTGTTAAATACAAAAAAACCGCCATTAATTACTTCATCAAGTAATGGTTTTTCTTTAAAATCAATAGCAATTCCATCTTCGACCGCCAATAGGCCGTATTGACTATTTTTTTTAATTCCAGTTAATGTAGCAATTTTTCCTTTTTCTTTATGGAATGCTATTAGTTGATCAATATCTATATTGGCTAATCCGTCACCATAAGTTAATAAAAAGGTTTCACCCTGTACAAAGGATTCAAGTTTTTTTAGTCTTGCCCCGGTCATTGTATCAATTCCTGTATCTATAAAGTGTATATTCCAATTTTCTAATTTCTGAAGTAGCGTATATTGACTGGTTTTAAAATTCAAACTAAAGTCATTCTCTTTCCAGCTAAAGTCCATAAAATATTCCTTAATTTTCTCACCTTTATATCCTAAGGGCAAAATGAAATCAGAATGTCCATATTTTCTATACCAATTCATTATATGCAAGAGGAGAGGCTTTCCTTGAACTCGAACTAATGGTTTGGGAATGTCCTCTAAAATTCCTTGCATCCGAAGCCCTTTTCCGCCACACAAAATTATGACTTTCATAGATTTATTTCCTTCCTCTCTATATATTTTACTAATTTAAACTATGTAGTTTGTTTGGTAAATGTATACACGGTTGTACCATAATGACAATCAACTAAAAAAAATATGTTAGATTTATAATTCAGATGCTGATTAAACGTGGAGAATACACATTGTAGTTTATCATTAATTATATGTAAATTAGGTTCTTTTAAAATCTATGCTTTAGTTTATTTAATATTAATGAAAGAAATTGCTTGTTCTTAAGATAAAAGAAGGGGAAGGAAATCAAGGGAATTGAAGAAGCTTATAATGAAATATCCAAGAAGACAAAATATAAGATAAAGTATGGAAGTAAGTAGTCGTGAATGCACTACATAAGCAGAATATGCTGATCGCATAAATGATTATACAGAAATCAACAGAAGAATAACAAAGGGAATTAGTCATTTGAAGGAAAATGGAACAACTATTTTTACATTTTATAAATTCAAAAAAGAGCACCGCATAAAGGTGCTCTAGTGATGGAACTAATTTTGTAAAGAACTATTTATTCAATAAAGAAGGACTTACGAATTATTATATGAACGTTTTGTTAATTAAGTGTGTATCAATTAGACAGGAATTTTATTTCTCTACACCTATTTGATTTTACGGGCCAAATCATGTTAAAAGTAAGAAGGAAATTATTAAGTTAATGTTATTTTGTTTAAAATAACATCCCAATCGGAATCATCACCTTCCCATCTATCCTGATAACGTGGGAGTTCAATTGAACAAACCCGCGATATTCCCCAATTTTGTTCAACAATATTAGATATACCCTCCTTGAAATTAACAATAAGGATATTAAAATCCTTATTTGTAATTTTAGATAATACGTTTTGTAATTCAACCGCTTCATCTCGATTTCCCCAAATTCTAATGAATAAAATGGATTCACTACTATTTATTTTTTCAAGGAATTGATTAATTCTAGTGTCTAATTTAGCTTTAAAAGAAGGATAGGTTGATTTCAAATCCTTTTCTGAATTAATAGGAAAATCATGCATTGAAAAACAATTATAATAAGTGTCCTTTATACAGTAGGTAATTCGTTCTGCCCATTTAATTTGATTATCAAATTCTGATTCAATAAGACCGTAACTTTCTGAACCTTCTATAATCATATTTTCCAACTTCATAAATTTTTTAAATCGATTTTGAAGTAATCTGTTTACATCTGAAAGTGATGGATAATAAAACCAATCTAAAGGTCCAGAAAATGTTCTTAAATTGTGTCTTTTGATTTGGTTGGTGACTTGACACAATCCTCCTAAACTTACAATTACGCCATAGGATTTTTGTATATCTTCTAGGTTCATCCTCATCATCCTTTATAAAAGTAATTTAAATTATCTGTTCAGTATATGATGCAATAACATATTGATGTGGACCTATATATCACAGTACATAGAGCTAAGACATTTGTATAAATTTAAAAAGTCAAATACCTAAGTTGAGGGATTTCATCTTTGATGTTATATCATGGAGTTACTATTGGAATGAAAGCTGGTAGGGATATTGCGCCAGAGTTATATTTTCTGCAGTAACTTAATTTAGAAAACTGTTCTTGATTACTGTAGTAAAATTGTTGTTTTTTAAACATTACTTATCCGGATTCATGAAAAGTATTTTAATGTATTATTTTATATAACAATATTTAGTTTTAATATTAAAACTAAAATATGGAAGTAACATAGGGGATTTACGCATATAGTAATGTTGATGGTAAAATTAACAAAATTTTCATTTAAATCAGATAAAACTATGGTGTTTTTAACTTATAATAATGTTACTACGATGAAAAAATGGCTACTAATTAGTTAATTTAAAAATCAATTTTAGATAGGAAGAGGATAATGAAGATCAGAGATAGTTATAAAATTATTGTAATTGGTGCTGGGACAGCAGGACTATCTTCTACTGCACATTTATTACGAAATGTACCCCTATTTAAAGAAAGTATAGCAATTATTGATCCATCAAAAAAACATTACTTTCAGCCACTATGGAGTTTAGTGGGGGGAGGAATTGTTTCAAAGGAAAGTACGATGCGTAATCAGGAATCGCTTATTCCAAAAGGGGCAACGTGGATCCCTAAAAGTGTTGTTAAGTTATTTCCATCTGAAAATAAGATACTTTTAGATGACGGACTGTTACTTGAATATGAAATTCTTATTGTAGCAGCTGGTATACAAATAAATTGGGACAGTATTAAAGGCTTAAAAGAGTCTATTGGCACTAATGGGGTATGTAGCAATTATTCTTATACATCTGTTGATTCTACTTGGAGAGAAATCGAAAAATTTAAAGGAGGAAATGCGCTTTTTACCCACCCTAATACTCCTATTAAATGCGGTGGTGCTCCACAAAAAATTATGTACTTAGCAGAGGAGTATTTTTGTAATAGTGGTGTAAGAAACAGAAGTGAAGTAATGTTTTATTCTGCAAACAATAACATATTTCAGGTTCCACGATATGCAAATACTTTAGAACAAGTACTAGAAAGAAAGCAAATTATAACGAATTATAATAAAAATTTAGTGGAAATTATCGCCGAAAAGAGAGAGGCAATTTTTGAAGATACGCAAACACTAAAAAGAGAAACCGTACCATATAGTATGATACATGTTGTTCCACCAATGGGGCCACCTAATTTTATTAAAGAGAGTGAGATAAGTGATCATCAGGGATGGGTAGATATAAGCCCTTATACTTTGCAGCATGTGCAATATAAAAATATTTTTGGACTTGGAGATTGTACCAATTTACCTACCTCTAAAACTGGAGCAGCAATTCGAAAACAAATACCCGTCTTAAAACAAAATATTATGGACGTACTTAGCGGAAGAGATTTACAGGCTAAATATGATGGATATACATCATGTCCGATTATTACAGGATATAAAAGTCTTATACTCGCTGAATTTAACTATGAACATGAGCCACAAGAAACGTTTCCATTTAATCAAGCGAAAGAAAGGTATAGTATGTTTTTACTTAAAAGATATATGTTGCCATATATGTATTGGAATTTAATGTTGAAAGGGATTCTATAGGAGAAGATAAAAAGTGGTTACAAAAATTGAAAATCAATTTGAAATAACTAATTGGAGGGAGTAGATATGCTTTTAAAATATTTTTATGATGAAAAATTAGCACATGCTTCCTATTTAGTCGGTTGTCAGAAAGAAGGCGTAGCAATCGTTATTGATCCTAGTCGCTATATAGAACAATATATAGAATTTGCTAAGAAAGAAGGGATGGAAGTAATTGCTGCGGCTGAGACTCATATTCATGCTGATTTTCTTTCTGGGTCTAGAGAACTTTCTACTCTTTATCATGCAAATTTATATGTATCTGATGAAGGAGATTGTGATTGGAAATATCAATATCTTAACGAAGGTCGATACAAATTGGTTAGAGAGGGTACAGAGTTTAAAGTAGGTCATATAAAATTTGATGTAATTCACACCCCAGGGCATACGCCTGAAAGTATTTCTTTTTTAGTAACTGATACAAGTCAAAATAACTATACGAATGATAAGCCGATAGGGATATTCACAGGTGATTTTATATTTGTAGGAGATATAGGAAGGCCGGATTTATTAGAAACTGCAGTCGGTATGAAAGATACTGCAAAAATAGGAGCAAAACAATTATTTGACTCTATACAAAAAATAAAAATACTTCCTGATTATTTGCAAATATGGCCATCACATGGTGCAGGAAGCGCATGTGGAAAAGCATTAGGAGCAATTCCAACTTCTACATTAGGTTATGAAAAGATGTTCAATTGGGCATTTCGGTGTAATGAAGAAAGTGATTTTATATCGACTTTATTGACGGGACAGCCAGAGCCTCCAAAGTATTTTTCATTAATGAAGAATTTAAATAAGTATGGTCCGCCAATTCGTAAGAAGAGAAAAAGTACTGCTATTAATACAGTAGAAGAACTTCAAGAAATTTTGAAGAGCGTTTATCAAATAGTTGATATAAGGGATGTAGAGAGTTTTGCTGCAGGTCATATCGAGAAGTCAATTAACATACCTTATAACAATTCTTTCACAACTTGGTGTGGATGGTTATTAGATTATAAAAAAGAAACTTTAATAATTCTAGATGAGGAAAAAGTTAAAGTAGAGGCAGTTATTAGAGAATTTGAATCTATTGGGTTAGATAATATTATTGCTTTTGCACCCTTAAAAGTAATACAAAGACTTGATAGATTTGAAAGTTACAAAGAAAAAACATCGATTGAATTATATCCGCATATAAAAGGTGGAAGCGTTAAGGTTATCGATGTGCGTAGTAAAAAAGAGTGGGAGGAAGGACACCTTCATGATGCAATACATATCACTTTAGGTAATCTATTTGAACAACTAGATTATATACCGAAAGATTTTCCAATAGTTTTGCAATGTCGAACCGGATTACGTTCCGCTATAGCAGCTAGTATTTTACAAAGAGCTGGTATAAAGGAAGTAGTGAATTTAAAGGGAGGATTTCTTGCATGGAAAGAAGAAGGGCTTCCTTATACAACATGCAATCTCAATGTGTAGGAAAATATTATATGCTAGGTAAGAATAATTAAAAGAAGTTATAGATGACGTGTTAGAAAAGGGAATCATAATTGTCGCAGATTCAGGAAATACATTAGGATTATTAATTGATTATCCAGTTAAATATGAAAATGTAATATTTGTTTTAGCATTAAATAATTTAACATTGGATCCATCTTTTATGGAATGGCAGTGTTGGAAGTACTTAGGTATTATCAATAAGAACCCAATTTAAAATTCTCTTTGATGCAAGAGAATTTTTTTATTGGGAATAGTAAGGGGGAGGGGAGGTGCATTACATATGGGAAAAGGTAGAAGTAATAATGCTGGTAAAAAGCAACCGAATTTTGATGATTCATCTAATTTTGCTAAACAAAGCCAACCGACAGAAAAGAAGAAGAAATAAGAACAGGAGCTCTCTTGATAAAGGGAGCTCCTGTTAAAAGTGGACTGACGTTTCAGAATAACATATCGATGGATTAACCCAATAGCCATAAATACAAGGTTTTAATTTTTCGAAGGGCACCTAATTTAATATTATTGTCCTGCTTTTTTATACTTATTGACGCGTTAAATCCATTTAAAATGCTCCTTAATGGCGTTGGGCGTGACCTTCATTAAAATTTTTTAAACCTAATGGGACTTACCATTAAGAGGGCGAGGATTAAAGTAATCCATGCATTACTATATGAAAACAATGCCATACCAGCCAATGATAATCCTGCAGCTGGAATAGGTAATCCCTTAAAATATCCAATAGTTGGTTTAATACTAAATTTAGCTAATCTTAAAGCACCCATTGTTGGGAATAGGATAAATGCCAAAGAAGTTAAAATAGAAGGTGTTGCTATCGTATGAAATAAAAGCGCAGGAGCGACGCCGAAACTAACAATATCAGCTAAGGAATCCAATTCTACGCCAAACTCACTGTTCACTTTTAATTTTCTTGCAATTCTTCCATCAAGAAAATCTAAAACAGCTGAAAAGAAAATGAGAATGGAGGCTGCTCCTAAATATTCACTCATATTCAAGGTGATTGAGAAAACACCGCACAATAAATTTCCAATCGTAAATAAATTCGGTATAACTTTTACAAGCTGATTAAACAAGTTTGTTCCTCCTAAATTAATTAAACTTCACATTTCTGTAGCAATTTCTATATATTCTTCCGTTATTCTTAAAAATATATGACCACTGTATTACTGTAAGCTAATTAAATTTCGATAAGAGAAAAATTGATTTCTTAAATGTTCCACGGGTTTATAAAAATGTTTAATCATTTTCAGTACGCGTTATTGAATATTAGCACTTGATAGTTGATCTTTCGAGTAGTCAGGGATTTTCCGGTTCTGGTGCAAAAAATTAAAGGTAATTAAAAATAATCTCTAAAAAGGAGACATAATGATACTATTATTTTAAAAAGGTTCGTGGTTGGTATCGAATATAAAAAAATAGAATTTTTATACAAAAATCACCCGAAAGGGTGCCTTTTGTACCTCTTAAAATGACTGAAGATGTGTTTACTTGAGTTCATTAGGTAGTTAGAGGTTGATAGACTATCTTTAACGAAAATGTTGAGTAGTTCATCTTCATTATATATCAATTTAATAATGATTGGGGATTTAGAAAGTTCCATGGAAAGTACATATCAACCTGATTGGAAGATTGGAAATTTAATAACTGGTGATACATTTTACTTAACGCAACATTTTGGTGCGCAAATGAAAATTTTTAAAGTCCACACAAATGGTACCCTAGAACGATTCCAAACAATAGAACCAGAATTAAAATAAAATTTTTGTAGCATCAATTAAATTCATTTCTTGTTATGCAAACACACTTTCAGCGGAACTAACTTCTTCACTATTTTGCGCTGGAAAGACTGTATAAAAAATGGTTACGTTTTCTGATCTTGAAATAACCCTTTCAAATTGCAATCCTGCTTTTTCTAAAAGCTTTACTGCATCAACAATAGAAGTAATTGCTACAAAAGTTTTTCAAATAAAATTTATAAAAGCTTGATAGGTAATACCAAGGGAAAAGACCGTAGCTACTATATGTGCAGTCCATTTAGGCATATTTAAATTTAATACGGTATTGTACAACATTCCATATACGATACAAATGATTAATATGAATGCAATGAATTGAAGAACTAATAAAAATAGCGGTTGTTCCATTTATTCTCACTTCCTTTATTTGATATATTAATATAATTTATTTAAATGTGAAAGTTTTATTTCTATGAATTTCCAAAAAATGTGATATGAAAGGCATAGTAGTAATCACAAGAATTACTGCAAAACTATAAATGGAACTAAAAGTATTATGACGAGATCAGTAAAATAGTAAAGAAGGTCACCATTCACGGCGACCTTCTTTACTATGCGTTATACCCAAATAATTTTAAATCTTCTCCTGAATCTGAAATGATTTTCTCAAATCGTAATCCTACTTTTTCTAAAAGCTTTCCTGAGGCGATGTTATCTACAGAAGTAATTGCTACAATTCGTTTCATGCCGAGCTTTTGTACACCGTATTCGATTATCGCAGAAGCTGACTCGTAGCCATATCCTTTTGAACGGAATGTCTCTAAAAAGGCAAACCCGATATCAACGTCTTCTAATGAATCTCTTTTAATAAGGCCACACATACCAAGTGGAGTGAGATCTTTTTTTCGTTCTACTAAGTAAAGGCCGAATCCAAGTTTGTTATACATATCGATGGGACCGTTTACAATATAATTTTTTGCATCTTCTAAGTTACTAACTCCTTTGTCACCGATAAACTGAATCCATGCAGGATCGTTTACTAACTCAAGAATAAAAGGAGCGTCTTTTATATCAAACCAGCGAAGATTAAGACGTTCAGTTTCAAGAACTATCAATAATTACACCACCTTTAAAAAGTTATAACAATTAGTATGGATTGTGTAAAACAAAAGTGCAACATATTTTAATGGGGGTGTTTGTTCACATAAAGTTCGTTTGTTTTGTATAGAGAGATATCTTATAATTAGGATTAATTGTAAAGAGTGAGATGCTTATACAATGACTCCTAGGTGACTAGGAGTTTTTACTATATAACTATCATTATTACTAAATATGACACACTATACATTCTACTCAAGGAGGTACATAATGAAGAAATTATATAATGCATCGTTTACGTATTTGATTATCGGTTTATTATCAGGGATTTTCGCTAGGGAGTATGGTAAGTATAAAGGGATTTTAGGGTCTACTTTGTTAAATCTTTTGCATACGCATACACTTGTACTTGGCTTTTTCTTCTTTTTAATTGCTTTAGGATTAGCAAAAGTATTCGCGTTTCATGAAGTGCAAGGGTTTAATAAGTGGTTTGTTTTACATAATATTGCATTAACATTAATGTTAGGTTCGCTAGCAGCGAGAGGGCTTCTTCAGTTAAATGGAGCTGACTTTAAAGGGTTAACTTATATTGTAGGATTTTCTCATTCGTTGATGGCAGTTACTTTAATTTGGTTTATGTTGTTAATAAAGAAATCGTTTAAAATGTAGTGAAAAAGAACTTGTAGCGTGTGCTGCAGGTTCTTTTTTGTATGTTCAGGTTTAATAATCTTATTTTTCTGATTATTTTGTATGAAGATGGTATACTTGTTTTAAAATTAAAAAGGAGAGTTGATTATGGAAATAACAATTGAACATGTAGTAAATGAATTAAAAGGCATACTTCCTGAAGATCGAGTAGTAATAAATATGACAGTACGAGAGTTACATAGTAAAGATGAATCTTACCATAGTAGTAGTTTACCTGATGTAGTTGTTTTTCCAAAAACGACCGAAGAAGTTAGCGCGATAATGAAAATAGCGATTCAGCACGGAACAGCTGTCGTTCCATTTGGAGTAGGGTCCAGTTTAGAGGGACATGTAATTCCTTACGAAAAAGGAATTACAATGGACTTTTCTCTTATGAACAAAATACTTGAAATAAGAGAAAAGGATTTTCTTGTGAGAGTACAGCCAGGGGTGACGCGCTCTCAGCTTAATAAAGAATTGAAAAAGTATGGATTATTTTTTAGTGTAGACCCAGGAGCTGATGCAACGTTAGGAGGAATGGCTGCTACAAATGCGAGCGGAACGACAGCGGTAAAGTATGGGGTAATGCGTGATCAAGTTCGAGATTTAGAAGTCGTTCTTGCTGATGGAGGAGTAATACATACCGGGAATTTAGCAGCGAAGTCATCATCAGGTTATCATTTAAATGGTATTTTCGTAGGCTCAGAAGGAACACTTGGATGTTTCACGGAGTTAACTTTAAAAGTATACGGTATACCAGAACATGTTATGGCTGCGAGGGCATCGTTTCCAACTATAAATGATGCAGTAGAAGCTGTAATTAACATATTACAAGCAGGTATTCCAATCGCGAGAATTGAACTCGTTGATGAATTATCTATGAAACAAGTAAATTATTACAATGAAACAAGTTACAGAGAAGAACCGACACTGTTTTTAGAGTTTCACGGCAATGAAGCAGGGTTAAAGCAAGATATTGAATTTACGAAAGAAATCGTTCTTGATCATAAATGTATAGAAATTGCGTTTGAGACGGAAACAGCAGCGAGAAATAAGCTGTGGGATGCAAGACATAACTTAGCGTACTCTTACGTGCATAGTTATCCTGGTAAAAAGCTAATGAGTACAGACGTATGTGTACCAATTTCGGAATTAGCTGGAGCGATTCAACATGCGAAAGAGGTATTACATAAAGTAGGGCTTATTGGCGGTATTCTCGGTCATGTTGGGGATGGGAATTTCCATGTACTCTTAATGATTGACACAAATGATAAGGAGGAAGTGAAGAAGGCAGACGAAATAAATGAAAGTATCGTTCAGTATGCTCTTAAACGAGGAGGAACGTGTACAGGAGAACATGGCGTTGGAATCGGGAAACGAAAGTATCAAGAAGAAGAACATGGGGCGGCATTATTTGTAATGGAGAAAATAAAGAAAGTTCTTGATCCGCAAAATATTTTGAATCCGAAAAAGGTGTTTCAATTAAAAGATAGGGGCTGAGTGGATGAAAGTAATATAGCTGGAAAGTATTTTGCATTTTGGACCGGTTGCTGCACTCCCAAGTGTATTAGCGGCAGT
Source organism: Bacillus sp. FSL W8-0770 (assembly GCF_038008705.1). Taxonomy (NCBI): domain Bacteria; kingdom Bacillati; phylum Bacillota; class Bacilli; order Caryophanales; family Bacillaceae; genus Bacillus; species Bacillus sp. FSL W8-0770. The sequence continues at coordinate 3,313,968 of NZ_JBBOZR010000001.1, read as the reverse complement.
ATGGCATAACATTGCAGGGCCAATATTAGCAACCATCTGGTCAAAAAATAAAAAGAATACTTTCAGCGATGAAAATGTATCAATAAATATAGAAAAATAGGAATGATAAATAATGCAAAAACGTATTGTACATTTTGAAGGAATGGTTGTATTTTTAGCCACGATTTATATGTATTCGATATATGAGTTTAGTTGGATTATATTTTTTGTATTCCTTTTAGCGCCGGATCTATCAATGTTAGCATATGGGATTAATAATCACGTTGGTGCGAAAATATATAATGTATGTCACACATATATCATATCCATATTAATTGTTCTAATAGGTGTCTATTTTAAGATGGATATCGTTATAATGATTGGCTTAATATGGACAGCACATATTGGAATGGATCGAATGTTTGGATATGGATTGAAATATGAGACGGATTTTAAGGATACTCATATTCAACGGTTATAATTTGTTTTGAGAAGAGGGGTACGTTGAAGCAGAGAATTGCTATCGAAGAATATAATGTCAAATGGGAAAGTGAATTTAATAAAATATACACTCTTATTAACAATGTAATGGAAGACAGCATTGTATCTATTGAACATGTTGGGAGTACATCTGTTAAAGGGCTTGCATCAAAACCAATACTAGATATTGATATTGTAATAGAAGAGTACGAAATTTTTCATGAGGTAGTAAAAAAACTTGAGAAGATAGGGTACTATCATCAGTTAGAATGGAGCTTTAAAGGAAGAGAGGCGTTTGGAAGAAAGGATACGTTCGTTCCATGGAACGAGAGAAATACAGTTTGGATGGAACATCATTTATATGTGTGTGATAAAAATAGTGAAGAGTTGAGAAGGCATATAGTGTTTCGAGATTACCTTCGTGAACATACTGAAGTAGCTAATGAGTATGGAAACTTGAAGGAAGAGTTAGCAAGAGAGTCGAAAAATCGATCTAGTTATATTGAGGGTAAGACCGTATTTATTACAAATATATTAGAAAAAATAAACTAAAGCAGCATGGAATACATGCTGCCTATTGTTTTGAAATAGAAAGCTGCCATTATAAAACAAATACAAACTGGCCCTGTTGATTGATGCGGTTACTAAATATAATAGGAAACAAAATAGAAAAGAGCGGAAAAGAGGGAGCTTATGTACATACCAAAATATTTCGCAATACAAGATGAAGAGATGAAGTACGAAATAATGGAACAAAATAGCTTTGCGACATTATTTTCTCAACATAACGGAGAACCATATGCAACGCACTTGCCGTTGTTATTAAATAGGGAGACCCTTACTTTACATGGTCACTTCGCACGGCCGAATGAACAGTGGAAAGATATTGGGACTCAGCAAGTACTAGCTATATTTCAAGGACCACATAGTTACATCTCTCCGTCATGGTATGAAACAAACAATGCAGTACCAACATGGAATTACGTTGCAGTGCATGTATATGGTGAATTAGAAATTGTTGAAGATGAGAAGACATTAGTAGATTCTCTTCAAGATTTAGTAAATAAATATGAAGATCCAGAGAGCACCTACTCACTTAATGATGTAGATCCGAATTATATGGGAGGATTAAGTAAGGGAATAGTTGGATTCAAAATAAAGATAAATAAAATAGAAGGAAAAGCGAAGTTAAGTCAAAATCATTCTGTAGAGAGACAGAATTTAGTTGTGGAGAAACTTGAGAAAGTTGGTAGTGAGGAGAGTAAGAGGATTGCGGAGTTGATGAGAAAATAAAGCCTACATGAAAGGGAAATATTCTAAATAAGCGTATTTAAAAAGACCTTCTTAATTGAAGGTCTTCCGTTTTTTAAAGTGCTTTTTCAGTTGTTGTTGAGTTGTAGTCTTTACTTACGTCAACGGATTGAACAAGGTCAGGTCTTTGGGGTGCCGGGGTGTCCCCAATGTTTAATGCTACATATCCTAACTGTGTTTTCGGTGTTTCTGAGGTGAAGCTTAATCCAAGAGTTGTGATGCTAATAACAGCTAAGCCAATGATGCTCAATTTAATCTTTTTCATTATATCAAAGCTCCCTTTTCTTCATGTTTTTTTCTTGCTTGATTGGCCATGTAAAAGTATTGACTAGCTTTTATATGGTCTTCTTTTTCATAAAACATATTTGCTAGAACATCAGTGTACTCTTGTATACATTCCCAAAGGTTTTCTGTTTTAAAGTAAGAAATTCCTTCCAAAATTATCATTTCTAAATCATTTATAGAAGTTTTATTATTTAGTTCTCTTAAAATCATGAAACGATATTGAAACTCTTTGTTTTCTAGTTTATTTGAAATGTTTAATCCTTTTTTTATAAGTTCTTTAGCCTGAGTATATTCTCCAAGCTTGTAGTATTCACGTGCTTCAACAAAAAGTGCTTTAAAGTGATTTGGTTGCTTAGTTGTAACCTCTGAAATATGACGCATTGCTAACTCTGAAAGGTTTTGACTTGCATATAGCCAAGCTAAATTATGTCGTACTCTTAATGATAAAGTCTCCTCTGAATACTTCTGTAGAATATTTAATGCTGAATCAAGTCTAATTTCAGCTTGTTCAAACTGTTTTAAATCAATACAAGATAAACCAAAGATGTTATCACACAAAGCAACATTAATTTCACAGTTTATATGTTTTGAAAAAATCGCTTTAGCTTCATTTGCAGATTGGATTGCTACTAGTGGTTGATATGTTTGATAATAATAGGAAGCTAAGCGGTAGTTAAATTCAGCATTCTCTAGTTCGTCAGATACGTGTATTAGCAGCTTTTTAGCGTTCTCGAAAAGGTGTTTTGCTGCATTGTAGTTTCCAATAATTGTATTGTGAATAGCCTTGAAAAAATGATAATAATAAGAAAATAGCCCATTCTCTGGAAGTGGGAAAGAATCAATTTTATTAAAATCATCTTTATTAATATTTAAACCATCTGTTAAAATTTTGTATCTGAAATTAAAAAGTGAATAATACAATTGTAGGTTTGTATCTTCTTCTGAATTAGAGATGATATTTTCAATATCTTTTTTTATTTTTGTTGCATGGGTAGTTTGATGCTGTAAGATAGCTCTATACCAGTCATTAAATAATTTTGTAATTTGTTCATTACCTTGTAGTTGAACGTTCATGAAATCCCCTCACTTTTTGAATATTCTTATAAAATATAGTATCAAAAATAAAAATATTTAGGAATGATGTTTTATATTTCTCAATATTTGTTTAACAAGCTTACGAGTAAGTCTATTGGAATAATGTAGAATTTGTTTTGGATTAAAGAAATGGCATCGGGGGATGTGCATTTTAAAGTTTTAGTTGAGTGGGGGATATAAAAAGGGTGCGTTCACACAATTTATATGAACGCACCTTTTTACATATTAAACAATCAAGTCCCACAAAAAGTACGATAAGGGCGATTCGTCGGTGCAGGCGGAATGCAGTATTCTTCTTGATCTGTAGAATACGCATAAGGATTTGATAAAGCTTCAAGAAGTTTCTCCATTACGCTATAATCGCCATTTGTGACAGCTGCTTCTAGTGCTTCTTCTACACGGTGGTTCCTCGGGATGATGGATGGGTTATTATTTTTCATCATCTCGTAGGCGTTTTCTTTCGAATGTTCTTGTCTTTCTAATCGAGATTGCCACAGTTTGTACCATTTTTTAAATTCAGGACTATCGAATAGAGGGATATTTTCTAACGTATCAAGAGTTAATGAACGGAATGTATTAGTGTAATCTGCTTTATATTTCTCCATCATTTTTAAAAGTTGCTCAATAAGTGGTTGATCTTGTTCTTCGGTACTAAATAGTCCTAATTTCTTTTTCATTCCAAGGAACCAATGGTTTTCATACTGTACGCTAAATTTCGAAATTTCGTCTTGGGCGATTTTTAATGCTTCTTCTTCATCTTCGTGCAGAATTGGTATTAAAGATTCTGCTAATCGAGCGAGGTCCCATGCGGCCATATATGGTTGATTTCCATATGCATAACGACCTTGTGTGTCAATAGAGCTAAATACGGTTCCTTGATTGTAATTGTCCATAAATGCACAAGGACCGTAATCAATTGTTTCGCCACTAATCGTTATATTGTCAGTGTTCATTACACCGTGGATAAATCCAACAAGTTGCCATTTTGCGATAAGACTGGCTTGTCTTTTAATGACTTCTTGTAGTAATGCAGTATATCGGTTTTCATGAGCTTCAATTTCTGGGTAATGCCTTTTTATCGTATAGTCAGCTAGTGATTTCAGGTCCTCTATTGAACCACGAGCTGCAGCATATTGAAATGTACCGACGCGTATATGGCTACTAGCTACTCTAGTTAAAATTGCTCCAGGTAACTTTGTTTCACGATATGTTGCTTCACCAGTTGTGACAACTGCTAAACTGCGAGTAGTCGGAATATCAAGTGCATACATTGCCTCACTAATGATATATTCACGTAGCATCGGACCGAGTGCAGCACGACCATCTCCTCGGCGTGAATAGGGAGTAGGGCCAGAACCTTTCAGTTGAATATCGAAACGCTTACCTGAAGGAGTAATTTGTTCGCCAATTAAAAGAGCACGACCGTCGCCTAACATATTAAAATGTCCGAATTGATGGCCAGCATATGCTTGAGCTAATGGATGAGCTCCTTCTGGGAGTGCATTACCAGCGAAAATAGCAATTTCAGCTTCCTTTTTCAGTTCTTCAGGGGTCAAGCCAAGAGATATCGCTAATGAATGGTTTAGTTTAACTAACTCCGGTGAACTTACGGGAGTAGGGGGGATTTCTGTATAAAATGATTGTGGTAAAGTCGTATAACTATTATCTAAATTCCAACCTGTTTCATTATTTTTAGTCATTGTATCTCCTCCTTTTTGTATTTTAAGTTATGTATTTGTACGTATGTATTCTTTGTAAAGTTAACTAAAAGTATAATATAATATTTCCCCTTGCAATCTATTGTAAGGACTTCATTGCACTATGTCTATTTAACAGCAAATTTAAAACCTCCATTTTAAGAAAATGGAGGTTTTTATTATTGTTTAATTTTTACAATTATTTTTCCTTTTGCTCTTCCAGACTCTGAATATTCCATTGCTTTTTGAGCATCTTCAAAAGGGAAAACTCGATCGATTACCGGTTTGATTTTTCCGGCTTCAATATAGTTTGCAATAGTACGTAATTGATCCCCGCTTGGCTTCATAAATAAAAATGAATATTGAGCATTATGCTTTTTTTCAAGTGCAGTAAGTTTTTTGCTGGCTAATGAAAATAAGAGAGTTTTAAAGAAGCCTGAACCAAATTCTTTACCGAAGCGAGCATTCGGCATACCTGAAACTGAAACAATGTTTCCTCCGCTTTTTATAATATTGAATGATTTTTCAAGTGTTGTTCCGCCGATTGTATCAAATACTGCATCATAATTTTTGAGTATTTCTTCAAATTTTTCTGTTTTGTAATTAATAATTTGATCTGCGCCAAGAGACGTTACTAAATTTGTACCAGCTTCACTAGCAGTCGTTGTAACAGTAGCACCCATTATTTTTGCTAACTGAATTGCGAAAGTACCAACACCACCGGACCCAGCGTGAATTAATATTTTTTGTCCTTTTTGTAAATGCATAATATCATGTAGTGCTTGATAGGATGTTAAGCCAACGAGTGGAATCGACGCCGCTTCCTCAAAACTTAAATTTTTTGGTTTTAAAGCTATATCATCCTCATGAATGGCTATATATTCCGCGAAAGTACCGATCTTATTTTTTCTTGGACGTGCATATATTGCATCGCCGACTTTAAAACGAGTTACTTGCGATCCAACCTTCACGATGACACCGGAAAAGTCATTACCAAGGATTAGAGGCATTTCATATTTCAGTAACATCTTTACTTTTCCATCACGTATTTTAAAATCAATTGGGTTAATACTAGCTGCATGAATTTCTGCGAGCACTTCATACCCATTAATTTCAGGAGTAGGTACCTCTGCCATACGCATTGGGACTTTTCCATATCTATCAATTATCATTGCTTTCATTTCTTATACCTCCAAGTTTTAATAAAAGTTTTGCAATAGCTTCTCAATATCTAATACAAGATTTTTTAATAAACCTAATTTTGTACGTATATCAATATAATAAAAATTCTTTGTACCTTCTTTTCTCATTAAAATAATGCCAGCTTCTCGTAAAATCTTAAGGTGATGTGATACTGCTGGACGGGAAAGGTGTGTTTGCTTCGTAATTTCTCCTACACGTAATCCTGTTTGACATTCCGTTTCCATTAGCACTAATAAAATAGCTTGACGTGTTTCATCACCAATTGCCAATAATACTTTTTGAGAATCAATAAAATCTTTTTTTATAATATTTAATTGTTCTTGTTTATTCATTTCAATCACTTTGCCTCCAGGTAATTAGTCGAAAGGTTTAAGATGATGAACCATTACTTCGATACGGTAATGCTACATGATTGTTGTATGAGGTGCAATATTGAGAAAGAAAATCGAGACGAATGAATTTTTTATTGTTGAAAATTATAGGGAGATAGAAAAAGGATTGGAAGGATTACATAACACAATAGATGAAGTTTTAAAAACAAAAAATGATGTAACAATAAAATAAGCGGTCGTAACCTTGTATAATCCATAAGGTTACGACCGCTTATAATGTTTGTATTATTTTTGATTTTTACGATAGAACATGGTTCAACGTAAAGTACATTCTTTTGTTTTACACTTTCATACAGACACAATTCAGGTGGATTATAGATGTATGAAAAGGTAAAAGGAATTTTGGGGCGTAATCTATCTATATGATAATTCAAAATGAAATATAAGTCTATATTTTAATGTTTTTTTTGATTATATTTATGTCACTGAGCTCAGAACAATGATGTGGAGGGTAAATATATGAAATCGAATTATGTACCAGTTTTAATTGTTGGAGGGGGATTATCTGGGTTAGCGTCTGCGTTATTTCTTGCAAAACATAATATTGAGTACTTACTTATTGAAAGGCATCCGTCTACTGCCATTCATCCGAAAGCAGGCGGTCTTACTTTACGTACAATGGAGTTATTTCGAGAATTAGGTTTGGAAAAAAGAATTAAATTGGCAGGTAAAGCATTAGAGAACTGCAGAGGAAGAATAGCGGTTCATACAATAGCTGAGGCGAATAAAGAAGAATTGGAACAAATGAGAGCGACGCAATACGGAAACGATGAAGAGTTACTTCAAAAAATAGAAAAGATTAGTCCATCAAAACAAACTGCGTGTTATCAAATTATTTTAGAAGAGATGATGTTACAAGAAGCGAAAACATTAGGCGAGCAACTATCTTTTTATCATGAATTAGTTTCATTTGAACAAAATGAAAACGGGGTAAAAGCAACGATTCGAAATCGTGAAACAGAAAAAGAAAGTGTCATACATTGTGACTATGTAATTGCAGCGGATGGAGCGAAAAGTAAAATACGTGAGCAGTTAGGGATTAAAACTGAGGGTCGTGGAACCATTGGTGGCTATTATATGAATATTTATTTTGAAGCTGATTTAAGTGAGTTTATACAAGGAGATGCATTCGGTTTTTCGATGGTACTTCATCCGGAGGTTCTTGGTGCACTTATCCCGGTTGATAACGTAAAAAAATGGATTTATCATGTAGCCTACGATCCATTAAAAGGAGAGGGGCTAGAGGACTTCACTATAGAACGTTGTAAACAAATTATTCAAATAGCAATTGGAAGTACAAATGTTGAATCAAAAATATTAAGTGTTTTACCGTGGGAAGCCGCTGAAAGTACAGCGGTGAAATTTCAAGGAAATCGAACCTTTTTAGTTGGCGATTCTGCACATATTATGCCGCCAACAGGAGGATTTGGTTCAAATACAGGAATACAAGATGCGCACAATCTAGCTTGGAAATTAGCGGCTGTTATAAAAGGGAAGGCAAAACCAAAATTGTTAGAAACATATCATGAGGAGAGACACTCTGTTGCAAAATTAACGACAGCTTATGCAAGTAGTTTACTGTTTCGTGCTGCGAATAGAGAGGAAGGCAGTTTGAATAATATGGATGGTTTAGCTGTTACAGTTGGATATCAGTATTGTTCAGAGGCGATTATAGATGATTCAGTCACTCCGCATAGAATGGATAGCATAGAGTTGAACGGAAGACCTGGAACGCGAGCGCCACATTTATGGGGAACGTATGAGGGGAAGAAAGTTTCTACATTAGACTTATTCGGTAACAGTTTTGTATTACTTACAGGAGTAGAAAATAGTTCTTGGGCTGAGGCAGCACATGCTGTTTCAGCTAAATTAGGAATACATCTAAAAGGGTATCGTGTTGGCTTAAGTGGAGACTTTATTGTTCCAGAAGATATTTTTAGCAAATTATATGGTATAGAGAATGGAGGTGCTGTATTAATTAGACCAGATGGCTTTATCGGATGGCGTTCGGAAAAAACGGTAGTAAATCCAGATATAGTATTGGAAGAGGTAATGAGAAATTTATTATGTGATTTTTAAGTAACTACAGAAATATTGTTTTATGTACTTCACTGTACTGAAAAAAATATTCACAAATTTCAATAGGTTTGATATGATTAAATTCGACAAGTTAATAGAGGCCGGAGATATTTGAGAAAAGCCATAAATTTATTTAGGGATACAGGAGTGTATTCTAAATAATTTATGGCTTTTTTTATTGAATGAACCGTACAAAATAGGGAGTTACATGTGAAAAGGAGGGCTATAGAAATTAAATAGGATAATACTAGTTTTCTATATTAATAATATAGAAAACATTTGTAAGATTGGAATTTTAATATAGGTTTATAAAAATAATGAAAGTGTGTCTTCTATTTCGTGTAAATCTCATTAGCTTGTTGAAATTTGCAACGTAGGAAGGATTAGAAGGATGAGAAAGATTATTAGCGTTTTAGTTATTTTCTTTATGACGGGAAGTATCTTTGTTGGGGGAGCTGTTCATGCGAAAGCAGAAGGGAAGCATGAATGGAATACGAATAAGCTTTTAAATATTGCACATCGCGGAGCAAGTGGACATGCACCTGAGCATACTTTTGCTTCTTATGATTTAGTTAAAAAAATGAAAGCGGATTATTTAGAGTTAGATATTCAATTAACAAAGGATGGCCAATTAATTGCAATGCATGATACAGCAGTTGATCGCACTACAAATGGAACAGGCGAAGTACGAGATAAAACGTTAAGCGAAATAAAGAGTTTAGATGCTGGATCATGGTTTAATAAAGCGTATCCAGAAAAGGCTAAGCAAGAGTATGTTGGGCAAAAGGTTCCAACTCTTGAAGAAATCTTCCAAAAGTATGGAAGAAGTATGAAGTATTATATTGAAACAAAATCACCAGATGTGTATCCAGGAATGGAAGAGAAATTGTTGACGTTGTTACAAAAATATAATTTAGTAGGCCAAAACATGTCTTCTAGCCGTGTTATGATTCAATCATTTAGTAAAGATAGTTTGAAAAAGATTCATAGTATGAATGAAAATATTCCGTTAGTTCAATTGCTTTGGTATTATCCAAATGAAAACAATGAAATTGTTGAATGGTCTGGTATTACACATGAACCGAAAAGTGTAACAAATGATGATTTTCAAGAAATTAAAAAGTATGCAGCTGGTATTGGACCAAACTTACGTAATGATAACGGAGAACTAATTATTGATGAGTCATATATGAAAATGGCTAGGAAAAATGGACTGTTAATTCACCCTTATACAATTAATGAGAAACCCGATATGAGACTGTTAATCAAATGGGGTGCTACAGGAATGTTTACAAATTATCCGGATCGATTACATAGTGTATTAAAGGAAAAATAAGTGGAAAAGGGTATACCAGTGTTTTAGGTATACCCTTTTTAATTTAACTCCCCGATAAACGTAATCTCTTTTTCATAGCATTCATCTGCATCATAAATAATTTCTTGAAAGTGAAGCGTTTTGAAGGAATGACAAACTGAAATTTCCCATGTCTCCCAAAAATCAATTTCATTTGAAAGAAGAATCCATTTTTGAAATTCACTATCTCTATTAAAGAAATTATGAAAGTAGTCCTCATTTTTAAATATAATGATTTGCGAATCCCATAAATTATTTATAGAAATCAAAACAACAACTCGATATGTATGGGTATCGCTCGGTTTTATATTTATTAAATGATTTGCTTGATTTAATAAGGTTTGAATACATAATCGTTTTACTTTTCTAGGCGTTTTACAAGAATCGATAAAAGCTTGAGAAACTGGTAAAGGCATATTCCAGTATTCATCGTTATAGAAAGTAGAAGGGAACATTTTTGTATGTTCCTCAATTCGCTTTATCATAGTGTTTGTTTTTCGTTTCATACCACGTATTTTCTTTTCACGCATTGTGAGTCATCTCCATAAATTTTTGTAATGCAGCAGAGTGATATATATCTTTTCTAGTAATAAAAGTAGTAGGAACTTTTTGGAAGCTATTTGGTAAAGGATTGAATGATATGTCATGTTTATGACCATTTAAAATAGACTTCATCATAATTGCTATGCCCATACCTGATTTTACACATGCGAGTATCGCTTCAATTGTTCCAAACTCAAATACTCGCTTAGGTGAAATTCCTTCTTCTTGAAGCCAATCTTCTAATAAATTTCTATAATAGCACCCGTGACTAAATGCAAGTAAATTCATGTCTCCTATGTCTTTAAAGGAAGATAAAGGCTTTTTGCTAATGAGAACTAATTCTTCTTCACGAAATATATTTGTATGAAGTTCGGCATGCTGAGTAGAGCCAGCTATAAACGCTCCGTCCAGTTTTCGTTCTAGTACAAGCCTAATTAATTGTTCCGTCGTATTTGATTCTAAAATTAATTCGACTTTTGGGTATTTCTCATAATAGGCCATTAATATAGATGGAAGTCTTACAGCGGTTGTAGATTCTGTACATCCAATTTTTAAAGTGCCTCTTGGTTCTATCCCATTACTTTGAACTGCTTTAACAGATTGATCCATTAAGTGGATAATTTGTTTGGCGTATGTTAATAAAATCTCACCGTTAGAAGTTAAAGTTACACCTTTTCCGTTTCGATAAAATAAAGGCACACCTAATTCGTTTTCTAGTTGTTTCATACGCATTGTTACGCCAGACTGTACATAGTTTAAATTTTTAGCTGCATGAGATATGTTTTTTTCTTTCGCAACTTCGTAAAATACAGTTAAATCTTTTATATCCAAGTATCATCCCTCCAGAAAAGGTATCATTTTTTTTGATGGATTACATGATAAATCTTTATTTTATATGATATCAGAACTTTCATACAATGGAAGGGGATGGAGGGATTATTGTGTTAATGGAAGAAAGGGTGAATAGTACTTATAAGTGGGTTATGTTAATTTTTGCGACGGTTGCTCAAACAACAGCGACACTTATAACGTATGGTGTTGGAGCGTTTGCTTTATTTTGGAAAGAAGAATATGCATTTACGAATACGGAGATTGGATTGTTAGTAAGTGTTGTAAATATAGGACCGCTATTTTGTATGCTTTTTGTCGGGCGGCTACTTGATCAATACAATGAAAAGTTGTTAATTTCAATAAGTTCATTTTTACTAGGAAGTTCGTTTTTACTGACTAATATGGTCAATGAATTTAATAGGTTACTCTTTGTACTTTTATTAGTAGGAACGTTTTATAGTGTTTCGCAGCCAGGAGGAAGTAAGGTGATAATGAAGTGGTTCTCAAAAGAAAATCGCGGGTTAGCGATGGGGATTAGACAAGCCGGTATACCGATTGGTGGTACATTAGCGGGAGTATTGATCCCGTTTCTTACAATAAAATATAATATGGCCTATGCGGTAAATAGCATTGCATGTATTTGTATAATTGGAGGGTTTTTATATTTTATAAGGAACCATATATTCAAGAGAAAGTTAAACAAGAACGTAGTAAACTTTCTTTTTGGATGCAGTTAAAAGAAGTGATGTGTAAAAAAGAGTTGTATGCAATTTATATAACTGGCATTTGTATGATTTCATTGCAAATGGTGTTAGTTGCACACTTTATAAAATTTTTAGTATTGGAACAATCAATCACGCCAATTTTAGCTGGAAAAGTATTTTCCGTTATGTTCTTTTCTGGAATGGTTGGTAGGGTTATGTTAGCAGCTACTAGTGATTTGTTTTATAAGGGAAATCGGCGTATCCCCTTATTTATAACTGTTTGTATTTCTATTTTCCTCATTCTAATATTAGTAATGAGCATACATACAATAACGAATGTATTGTATGGTGTAAGTGCATTGTTAGGGTTCTTTTCAATTGGATGGTTTAGTCTTTTTATAGCTGAAGTTGCGGAATCAGCAAGTGAAGAATCGGTAGGGATGACAGTGAGTTTTGCACTTACATTAAATCAAATTGCAATTATTGCTGCGCCTGCTTTATTTGGTTATATTGTAGATAAGAAGGGATATACGTATGCGTGGTTATGTATAGTTGTATTACTAACTATTTCAGCGGTTAGCTTATATGGGAAGTATAGAAAATGAAGGAATGTTAGCAATGTAAATTTTTTATGAAGAAAGTCTAAAGAAATGTTGAATGAGCGACATTTCTTTTTTTATTTGTTGTATAATCAAAATGTAAATGAGATTCGTTTTCAATTTCGTTCATTGCCTCTTTTGAAATTACCTGTAATTTTAGCCATAATTAGCTGTTTTTCTTTATCGTTATTTGCATGATTTATTTTATTTAAAAATTTTTTAGCGTCATTTCCTTTTAATGTAATAATTTGTTTTCCGTAATATTCAATTAATAACATGTTATTTTTTGTTATCCGATAATGAAACATCTTATCATCTAAACGATTGCGTTTATCGGTGTTTTTCATAGTACATCTCCATTCTTTTTAGTATGTAACAAATGTTACAAAAGAATTTGAAATTATAGTGTAATGCATCCGATTGTATGTTGGAAATTTTGCAAGAAAGAAATACAATAGAGAGTAGTCAAAATTGAAAATGAGAAAAAGGAATCTAGTTTTAACAGAGTGAATATTAAATAATATTATAATATACTTGATAATTAAAAGATATAAAATAGAATGGATATACGTTAAGTGAAACTAGATAAAAGAGGGTTCCTAGTATGTTAAAGAAATGGTTAATCATTTTCTTTATTTTTGCTGTTTTTTGTGGAAGTGTTGTTACACTAATACATGCAAATAAAGGAAAAAAATATGATACAAAGGCATTTTCTAATGTAAATAGTAAGCAAAAAGATGTTAAGCAGGAAATTGATGTGAATGAGAAAAAGCGTTATGAAATTGCAGCTGGAAAACTAGATCAGTACTTAAAAGATAAAGGATTTAATGGGAGTGTTCTTGTAGCAAGTAAAGATCATGTCATTTTACGAAAAGGCTACGGTTATGCGAATGTGAAAGATCAAGTATTAACAACGCCAAGAACGAAATATCGCATTGGTTCTATTACGAAAACAGTTGTTGCAATATCTATTATGCAACTAAAAGAAAAAGGGAAGTTGAACATTGAAGACAATGTAAATAAATATATCCCATCGTTTCCAGCAGATAAAAATATTACGTTACGAAACTTGTTAACACATACGTCTGGATTACCAGAACAGGGACAAGGTAGTGTTGACGCAGCATCACGGTTAAAGTTAGTAACGTGGATTGGGGCACAAACGTTACAATTTCCAGCAGGGACAGGATGGAAATATACAGATTATAATTATATGGTGCTTGCATATATTGTAGAAAAAATATCAAATAAACCACTTGCTGAATATGTGAAAGAAAATATTTTGACTCCTGTTGGAATGAATGAATCTGGAATGGGCGCAACACTCCCAGAAGATATTTTCTTAGCAGAAGGGTATACGAAAAAAGATAATAAGTTAATAGCCACACCTCGCTTAAAAATGAACTGGCTGTATGGTTGTGGTGAAATGTATACGACTGTTGAAGATATGAAAAAGTTAGATGAAGCTATTATGGATGGTAAACTACTTTCTAAACAAAGTGTATCAGATATGTTTTCTGCATCACCTGCAAGAAAATATGGATTTAGTTTCTATATTTACCCAGATTATTATCATAACCACGGTGTATTAGCTGGCTGGAACACTTTTAATAATTTTAACTGGGATAAACGAACGTTTGTCATATTATTTTCTAACGTCCAAAATGGTATGAATGATGCATTTAATCAAGAATTTAGGAAAATGGCGAATGATTTAATAGAAGGAAAATAATTATAAAAAATCGGTATTGATATGGAATTATCAATACCGATTTTTTTATTTTGTAAAGTTTTACTTACTGAATAAAGTGAAACTTTAATCAGTGGAGAGGCTTTGTTCATCCACCACTGAGTAGAAGCCCTCATCAATCGGGCTTTTACGGGCAACAGGGCCCCACTTAAATTCTTTGCTTCCGCTGAATTTTGAGGTGGGGGTCTTACTGCCCATAAATAGCGGGATAAATAGGTAAGAAAGGCGATTGGCATTTGAATAAATCTAAATAGGTAGTTAAATGTTAAGTAATGCAAAGAACAATTGGTAATTTTTACATTGATAAAAAAGCTTGAGCTTCACACTATGTGAAGCTTTACATTATTGGAGACAAGAACAGGAGGTTGAAAAAATGAAAAAAGCAATAAAGTTTTGTTTAATAGCTACATTATCTACAACGATTATTAGTGGATGCTCTTTTGAGGGGAACAATGAAAATGTTAAAGGGAAAGAAGGGGAAAAAGTAGAGGTACAGAAAAATGCTGGGAAATATACGATGCCAGATGAAAAAGATAAACATGAAGGTACATGGCTGCAATGGCCACATGAATACACATATGGTGAAGAGTATAAGAAGGAAGTTGAACCTATTTGGGTTAAGATGGCAAGTGCTTTAACTGAGGGTGAGAAAGTCCACATTGTTGCATATGACCAGGAAGAAAAAGAAAGAATCAATAACCTTTTAACAGATGAAGGGTTAAATATGGAGAAGATTGATTTCTTTATCGCGCCTACTGATGATGTATGGGCAAGGGACAGTGGACCAATTTTTATTTATGACAGCAATAAAAATCTCAAAATATTAGATCCAGCATTTAATGGTTGGGGGAAGAAAACACCGTATAAAAATGATGCTCAAATACGTAAAAATGTTAGTAAACAATCAGGAATTGAAAGAGTTGATTGGGGAAAATTTGTCCTTGAAGGCGGCGCAATTGAATTAGACAGCAATGGGACTGCTTTATTAACTCGAAGTGCGGTGACGAATAAAAATAGAAATCCTGATTTATCAGAAAAGGAGATTGAAAAATATATAAGTGACCTTGGGGTATCAAACTTTATTTGGTTAGACGGAGTACCTAATTTAGATATTACGGACTTTCATATTGATGGATTTGCTAAATTCCATAATAAATCTACCATTGTAACGATGAAAGAAGATGACCTAGCCGAATGGGGTTTATCTAATAAAGATATGGATACATTGTTAGATGCAAAAAATGCTTCAGGACAGAAATATAAGTATGAATACTTGCCGCTTAGTAAAGAAAAGGTTGCTTTAGAAAATGGAAAAACTCTCGATTATAAGGGGTCATATATCAATTATTATATCGGAAATACAGTTGTATTAGTGCCTAATTATAATGATCCGAATGATAAAATCGCAAACGATACGATTCAGAAGTTATACCCAGGTCATAAAGTAGTCGGTATTGATGTGAGAGAGTTGTATAAAAACGGCGGTATGATTCATTGTGTGACACAACAACAACCTATTGCATTGAAGTAATTGATTGTAATTTCGTTGTTCTGCTATATAGACAAAATAGGTGGAATCTTATTACCTATTTTGTCGTTCCTTATTATTTATAATAATAAAATTTTAATATAATGATAAATTAATTATAGTGTATATTCGCTTTTCGTTTTATATGGTAAAGGAGAAAAATGTTTGTGTTAAAGAATTTTAAAATAGTGTTTTCGTATTTCCCTATCGTTTTACAGTACATTTTAAATGTAACTTTAATTTGCTTAGGGGTTATTCTAAGTGTGTTTCTTATGAAAGAAGTCATTCAGTTTATACAAGAACTGAAATTGGATGGTAATGAATCGAGTTATCATTTAATCATTTATTGTTGTTTTAAAATACGGTATTAAAAAAACTTGTCAAGAGTCAATATAAGGCTTAACGTCAGCCTTATATTTTTTTTATAAATATATAATATTTCTCCATGCTATAATCCATTCATAAAATGTACATGTTGCATGAGTTGTAACGAAAAAAGACATAAATTTAGGAATAGTTGGCTTTGTAAAATCAGTTATGTAACTACTATTAAAAAGCGAGATGAATAATATGGAACAAAAACATAATGGCATTATTTTTACTGCAATACCAGACGAATCAAATGAATATTATCAACCATTTTATGAAGACTTGATTTACTTTAATGAATGTTTAAATGAAAAGAAATCAATTGCGGATCAACTTATATCTTTATCTGTTGAAGAACAAGACTTTCATACGAGCTGTTTTGAGTATGATGATATTTGGCTAAGAGATGTTGCACCGGTTGTCACAAATCATCTAGTTAAATTTAAATATCGACCAAATTATTTGCCAGATGATCAAGGGCGATATTTAGATCAACAATTTAATAAATGGTTGAAAAAGAATGACTTTGAATATGTAAAATCCCCATTAATATTAGATGGTGGTAATCTTATTTGGAATAAAAAAGATACTGTAATATTAACAGAACGCATATTTGATGATAACGATGATTGGACAGAAGAGGAAATTATTGAGCAGTTAGAATGGGATTTAGATGTGAGCCGAGTTATTATTATTCCTGCTGAAGAAGGGGATGTACTAGCACACGCAGACGGAATGGTTAAATTTATTGATGAACATACAATGTTTATTAGTGATTTTTTAGGGGATCATGAATTTACATATAGTGTTCAAGAGATTATTAAAGAACAAATGCCAGAAGCTGAATTTATAGTTGTTCCTTCATCATATACAGAGAAAGGACAATATGATCAAGAGATAGCATCGGCAAAAGGGTTGTATATAAATATGTTAGAATCATGTGATGCTCTTTATGTTCCTAAGTTTGGACTAGCTAAAGATGAGGAAGTTTTACGATATATTCAACAGTATACGGAGAAACAAGTTATTCAAATTCATGTAGGAGAAATATCAACAATGGGGGGCGCGATGAATTGTTTAACGTGGTATTGTCCAAGTCATTTGTTACCTTCGAAAATGAGAAGATTGAAAAATCAGAATGGAAATTTTTCAATGAAGAAGATTTTTGATTGGTTTTAATAAATAAGTAATGAAAAGAAAATATATTCAAGGAGTATTGATATGTATACCATCGCTGAGTTTTCTCGGATTTGTAAAATGAGTACGCGGATGTTAAGACATTATGACAAAGAGGAGATATTAAAACCGGCATATGTGAATCCGGTTAATGGGTATAGGTATTATGAACAAGAGCAACTGGAAGTAGCGCTGAAAATAAAAAAGCTAAGGGAGTATAAATTTCCTCTTCCAAAAATTAAAATTGTTTTGCAGTCATCGGATCAAGATTCGTTTGTTCAACATATACAATCACAAATTATCGAGTTGTCTCAGGAAGTGAAACAAAATTTACAGGTTATTTCAGAAATGAATGAAATGGTAATGGTGAATAGTAGTCTAAATATTGCTCGCCATAGAAGTTACGATATATTAATGGGAATGAGGAACGAAGTAACGTTAATTACTCAAAGAGTAAAAATAGATATAGATGATATGGATGATTATTTTTATGACTTATATGAAGAGGTACAAAAAAATAACTTTCAAATAGTTGGTTCTCCATCTGCAGTCTTTTATGATGAAGAATATATTCCAAGTAACAGTGATATTGAGTTAAGAATTCCGGTTATGCAGGGGAATGATGAAGACGTAGCACAAGAGTATGAAATGAAACAACTAAGTCCACATCATATCGTTACTACTATGCATTATGGAAGTTACGACTATATAGGTTACGCTTATATAGCGTTAGAAGAATGGATTGAAAGAAATGGGTATGTAATAATTAATTCGCCATATGAGGTTTATATAAAGGGACCTGAATGTGATTGTTTAGCAGAAGAGTATGTGACACAAATTTGTTTTCTAGTTACGAAAATAGAATGAGAATAAGGATTGACATTAACATTATGTCAATCCTTATTCTATGTATGAAAGCAATTTATCATAATAAAAAGGAGAAGTAAAGAATCACCTTATAAAGTTGCTACAAGTAAATGAAGATATTCCTGTTGACCTTAACACGATGTCAAAGTATAGACTGTACGTACATTCATATAAGGGGTGAACACGTATGAGAAATATAGAGAATAGTTTGTTTTATATGCCTGCGGAATGGGAGAAACATGAAGGTACATGGCTCCAA
Source organism: Bacillus sp. FSL W8-0770 (assembly GCF_038008705.1). Taxonomy (NCBI): domain Bacteria; kingdom Bacillati; phylum Bacillota; class Bacilli; order Caryophanales; family Bacillaceae; genus Bacillus; species Bacillus sp. FSL W8-0770. The sequence continues at coordinate 3,295,467 of NZ_JBBOZR010000001.1, read as the reverse complement.
TGGCCACATGATAAAGCACATAGAGGTGAAGGCTTCAGAGCTAAGTTAGATGATATTTGGATATCGATGGCAAAGGAGCTTCACTATGGAGAAAATGTCCATATTGTTGTATGTGATGAAGAAGAGAAAATACATGTCCAATCGAAGTTAATTGAAGCTAATGTAAATATGGATAAAATTGATTTCTTAATTCAAGAAACTGATGATATTTGGATACGAGATAAGGGACCAATCTTTGTAACGGATAAGGAAGGGAATCGCTGCCTAACGCACTGGATATTTAATGGTTGGGGAAATAAATATCCGTACGAAAAAGACGCTAATATTCCGAATAAAATAAGTGAAATGTATCGTATTCCAAAAGTTGAATCTAGTGTCTGTCTAGAGGGTGGGGGAATTGAGATAAACGGAAACGGGACCTTAATGGCGGCGAAAACGTCTATTATAAATGAAAATCGAAATCCCACACTAAGTCAGAAAGAAATTGAAATGGAGTTAACGAAATATTTAGGAGTAACAAATTTTATATGGATAACTGGTATACGCGGAGAAGATAATTATGATGAAGATACGGATTATCATATTGATGGCGCGGCACGGTTTGTAAATGAAAATACGATACTGTATGAATATGATCTTTTCGATGAAGGAGAGCCATACCTTTTGGAGGCGTACGAAAAGCATTATCAAGAATTGCGGCAAGCGAAAAATATAGATGGAAAGCCATTTCAGCTCATTCCAGTACCAGTAACAAGAAAAGTGGTAAAAGAAGCAGATTGTAAAGGATCGTACTTAAATTTTTACATTGGTAATGAAGTTGTATTGGTACCTATATACGGTGATGAACATGATAAATTAGGGCTTCAAATCATTGAAGGTCAATTTCCAGGGAGAAGAATTGTCGGTATATATGTTAACGAATTGTATGCATACGGTGGTATGATTCATTGTGTGACGCAGCAGCATATAGAATAGAGTAATTCAAATAAAAAGCATGCAGAGTATATACTCTGCATGCTTTTTATAATGTTGAAAACTCCTCAACAAGTTGAGTGAATTGTTTTAATGCACTTTCAATCGGTTCTGGCGTTGTTAAATCGACGCCAGCTTTTTTCAATAAGTTTAATGGGTAGTCTGAACTTCCGCCTTTAAGGAATTCAATATAATTTTTCTGAGCATCCGGATCACGGCTTAATAGTTTATCAGCGATTTGAATGGCAGATGCGAATCCAGTTGCATATTTGTATACGTAAAACGGGCGATAGAAATGAGGGATTCTAGCCCATCCGTATTTTACTTCTTCATCAAATACAAGTGAATCACCGTTATATTCTTTAAATAGCTTTTCATAAATTTCACTGAAGACTTGTGCATGTAATGGTTTACCTTGTTCAGCCATTTCATGTGTGATTTTTTCAAATTCTGCAAACATAATTTGTGTAAAGAAAGTACCTTTAAATTTCTCAATAAAATGGTTAACTAAATGGTTACGCACGTTCGTATCTTTTGCTTCTTTTAATAAATAGTGAATTAATAACACTTCATTTACTGTAGAAGCGACTTCTGCGACAAAGATAGAATAATGTGCAGAAATTCTTGGTTGGTATCCATGTGAATAGTGCGTATGCATACCGTGACCGCATTCATGAGTAAGAGTGAACAGGCTGTTTAAATCATCGTGATGATTTAAAAGAATGAAAGGATGAACGCCGTATACACCAAAGTTATAAGCACCAGAACGTTTCCCTGGTGTTTCTCTTACGTCTATATATCTTTTATCTTTAAAACTTTTTAATGTCTCAATATATTCTTCTCCTAAAGGAGCTAGTGATGCAATCATAATGTCAAATGCTTCACTATATGGGATGTCTTGTTTTGCACCTTCTACTAAATCGACGCCTAAGTCGTATTGTCTTAGTTCATCTACGTTTAATTTTTCTTTTCGAATTTCATTGTATGTATGTAATGTTTGAATGTTTTTTTTCGTTGTATCAATTAGGTTTTCATATACTTCTTTCGGAACCATATCGCCAAATAATGATTTCTCTAGCGCTGATGGATAGTTTCTTAATTTCGAAACAGTAACATTATTTTTAATAGCAGCGGATAAAGTAGATGCGATGGAATTCTTTAACTGAACATATGGTTTGTAATATGCTTTATAAGCTTCTTTACGCTTTTCACGATTCGTATCTTCTATTAACTTTGCATACATTCCGCGTGTTAAGTTCACTTTTTCTCCATCGTCAGTCGTCACTTCACCAAATAATATATCTGCATTATTTAACATACCAAATGTGTGCTGTGGAGAAGAAAGAGCTTCACCCATTTGTGATAAAATTTCTTCTTGGTCCTTATTTAATACGTGTTTTTTATAACGGTATAATTCAAATAAGTCTTCTTTATAATATTGTAAGCCTTCTGTTTCTTCTATGTAAGAATGTAATGTGTTTTCGTCTATGCTAAGTAAGAAGGGGGAAAAGAAAGATTTCGCTGCACTTACTTTCACGTGTAATTGTGATACTTTATCGACAAGAGATTGCGCGTCAGTATCGCGTGTATCAAGGTCAGATTGTAATCGTGCATAAGCGAACATTAAAGATATTATGCTAGAAACTTCTTCACTCTTCGTTAAATAAGCTAATAAACTATTGCCATCGTGAATATTTCCATTAAACTCGTGTAATTCCTTCGTTAATACTTCAATTTTATGAAAATCACTTTCCCAATCTTCAATTGTATGGTAAATGTCTGTTAAATCCCATTTTTCTATATCAGCTACTTGTAATCGATCTTTAAGTTCTGTCATAATCATTTCCTTTCTAAACATGTAGTTATATTTCTATATAACTATGAAATACAACAAATTGCAAAAAATCCCTGCTGAAAATTGAAAAGCCCTGCTGAAATAAAAAGGCTTACTTACTTATAGTGTAATTCCGAATTTTGAATGTAAAAGGTTTGTATATTGCATGTCTGTAACGGTTTCTTTCGTTTTTTTACCATTTTTTGCTACTGTAAGGCTATCTTTCGTTAAAGAGGCATGCCCATCTTCAGTTAGTTTTACAATAAGAGGTACTTTATTAAAGGGTGATCCTTCATGTTCAACGATAATTTTTTGTGCTGTATTTGCTTTTTCTTCATCCACTTCTTCTATATAAAATGCATAGCCTAACGTCCAATCATCAGCAGAAGATTGATCCAAGAACTCATTGTTTTTCCGCATCTCTAAAATGTAGTTTCCCTTTTCGGTCATTTCTTTACGAATACGATAATCTCCTGTAATAGAGTGAATGACTTCACCTGAGAAAGGGACAGGGGCAAGAGGTAAGTATGATCCGAATCCTACTTCAATTAAATAAAGTTCATTATGATGTGTTAAAACGGTTGCGATATGGCCAGAATCAACAGCCCATATGGAGTTTGCAGCGTTATAAACTGTTCCTGAAACGAGATGAACATCGAATCCAGAATCTTTCAGGAAGTAATACATAGTAGGGTTGAGTTCATAACAAAGACCGCCACGGTTATTTACTAAAATTTTCTCTTTCAAATTTTCTTTTGATATTTCTTTAAAATTCTTTTCGAGAATATTTAAGTTTTCAAAAGGAACAGTTTGTGCCATTGCGTACATAATGTTAGATAAATCTTCAAATGAAACTGTGTCTTTTTCTTCTATATGTAATCGTGCGAAAAATTGTTTTTGAAAGTCTGTCATCGAAATCCCTCCGTTATGCTTTTATAGGTAAATTGTAAACAATCTTGAATAGGATGTGAAATTAAAACTACGTTGAATATTTGAAATTAGATTAAAAATAATATGAGAGAGTGAGAGATTGCTACTTTACTAACGGTGGGACGAATATTATAATAATTCTGATAAACTATGCAAACGCTTTCTTGGAAGGGGATGGTGTACAGATGTTTAAAAGAATAACAATAGTCGGATTGTCAGTTGTTATGTTTTTACCTAGTATATATGACGGGAGTAAAGCATATGCAGACACAGTTAACAATGGAACGTTAATGCAGTATTTTGAGTGGTATGCTCCGAATGATGGAAATCATTGGAATCGTTTGCGTACTGATGCTGAAAATTTAGCGGAAAAAGGAATTACATCTGTTTGGATACCACCTGCATATAAAGGAACTACGCAAAATGACGTAGGATATGGAGCATATGATTTATATGATTTGGGGGAATTCAATCAAAAGGGAACAGTGCGGACGAAATATGGGACGAAAGCACAATTGAAGTCTGCAATTGACGCTTTACATAAGAAAAACATCAATGTATACGGTGATGTAGTTATGAATCATAAAGGTGGGGCTGATTATACAGAAACTGTCACAGCAGTTGAGGTAGACCCGAGTAATCGGAATATTGAAGTATCAGGTGATTATGAAATTAGTGCGTGGACGGGATTTAACTTTCCAGGGCGTGGAGATTCTTATTCTAATTTCAAATGGAAATGGTATCATTTTGATGGAACGGATTGGGATGAAGGAAGGAAATTAAACCGAATTTATAAATTTAGGGGCATAGGTAAAGCATGGGACTGGGAAGTGTCTAGCGAGAATGGGAATTATGATTATTTGATGTATGCAGATCTTGATTTTGATCATCCAGATGTTGCGAATGAAATGAAAAAATGGGGAACGTGGTATGCGAATGAATTAAATTTAGATGGTTTTCGTTTAGATGCTGTTAAACATATTGATCATGAATACTTGCGCGATTGGGTAAATCACGTTAGACAGCAAACAGGGAAAGAAATGTTTACAGTAGCTGAATATTGGCAAAATGATATCCAGACTTTAAATAATTATTTAGCGAAGGTTAATTATAATCAATCTGTGTTCGATGCACCACTTCATTATAATTTTCATTATGCTTCAAAAGGAAATGGAAATTATGATATGAGAAATATTTTAAAAGGAACGGTAGTTGCGAATCATCCTACACTTGCGGTTACTCTAGTTGAAAATCATGATTCACAGCCTGGTCAGTCATTGGAATCTGTAGTGAGCCCTTGGTTCAAGCCGCTGGCATATGCATTTATTTTAACGCGTGCAGAGGGGTATCCTTCTGTTTTCTATGGTGATTACTATGGTACAAAAGGAAATAGTAACTATGAAATTCCAGCGTTAAAGGATAAAATTGATCCGATTTTGACGGCACGAAAAAACTTTGCATATGGTACGCAACGTGATTATTTTGATCATCCAGATGTGATTGGCTGGACAAGAGAAGGTGATAGTGTACATGCTAATTCTGGTTTAGCAACATTAATCTCTGATGGACCAGGAGGGGCAAAGTGGATGGATGTTGGAAAGAATAACGCAGGGGAAGTATGGTACGATATTACGGGTAATCAAACAAATACTGTAACAATTAATAAGGATGGTTGGGGACAATTCCAAGTAAGTGGAGGATCAGTTTCCATATATGTTCAGCAGTAATTTGGTGATGAAATAGGAGAGGGAAATATAAGTTTTCCTCTTCTTTTTATATTGTTATCCTTCCTAAATCTTTATGTTTATAAATGAACTAGTCGGCTTTTGAAACACCAAGAGATGCATTGGAATAAATAATGTCATCTTATTCGTACTCGAGGAACATCTCCTTACTGTGATTGCTATAGAACTAAATATTAGTATGTTTTTAATGTGATTTTAATAGATATTATATTTGCTTTACGATAAAATTATTATAATGCAAAATTACACTATTATCATAAAATGATAGTTAATGGGTATTTTTATACTTGTGGTTATTAGTGTTTTCTAAAGCAAGATGATGAGTTTTTATTATTCAAGTTAGCGAAGATAGTTTGATGTAGCGCTTTTTAGAAGAAGTTCTTTATATAAATCGTAATTTAAAATCCATAGGCACATTTCTGTATAGGTGGTAGTAGCAAAAGGAGAGGCAATATGAAAAGAACAATAATGAAATATAGTATAATGTTTAGTTTATTACTATTAACATCATGTGATATATCCAATGAAGAAATTGAACAAAAAGCACAAAGTTATACAAAATCGGAGTATGGTATGGTTGTTAAATTAAACGGAGTTGAAACTCTGGATAACGGAAAGGACTTCCTTGGTCCAAAGGGGCGGATAGTTACTGTGCAGCAAGTCGATGAACCACACTTGCAATTTCAACTGTACTTCGAGGGGCAAATCTCTCCAGAAGTAAATAATGATAACTATGAAAAGAAAAAGGAAGCAAATAATTTACAAGGAAGATTTAATACATATTATGGAGAGAAAAACACTATATTTACTTTTGATCAAATGCAGACTGGGGATAATGTTTCCGATAAGAATACTGAGGAACAAATAGCGAAGAAAAATTTGCAACAGTATTATACGGCAGTTTTTAAAAGTAATACTGTTTTAGATGTAAACAATTCTGTACATATGGAAACATTAGCGGGGGTTGCAAGAAGTATTCAGGAATTTAATAAAACGATTGAAAATAGTAAAAGTAATGTAGAAGATATAACGATTCAGTTGCCAAATATTAATAAGGATGTACTACAAAATATTCCTGTAGATTATATAGTAACGGCTGAAGATGCGAAAAAGACCCTTGAGAAAAAGGTTGATTATATGAACATTTTACAGTCTGCAAGGAAATAGTTTGACACCTTTACTTCTTACAAAACATATAGTATGATGATTTCAGTAAATTAGATTTCAATGACTATAATATAAATTAATGAGAGGTGCTTTTTGTGAGTGCGGTAGGTACTAAATAGGAAAAATTTAATGAAATAAATCGGATAAGACCAGGGGATTTTTATGTACATCATACCCCTAATTTTGTCATGCATTTATTTCAAAACCTATGAAGATACCTACAATACTTTATAAAGCGTGTAATAAGGGACTGCCATCTATTTTTTTATGGCTTATTTCCTCATATGTTATTACAAATGCCTTGTAAATGTAAAAGCTGCGGTATCCCCGCAGCTTTTTTGTATATGTTTTTATTGTATAATTATGGGATTTTATATATGACTCATTGGAATCTAATGAGTAGGTATCTTCATTTATGATAAAAATCAATCATAGTGAGGAGAAACAAAATGAATACGATGACTTTTGAAAAGCTACAATATAACGAATTAAAGGATATAGTGAAATCTTATTGTGTAAGTGGATTAGGTAAGGAATTATTAAACAAATTAGAGCCGAGTACGAGTATAAAAGTAGTGAGAAATCGGTTGAATGAAACGACAGAAGCACGAGCTATATTAGATGCAGAAGGGCATGTTCCTTTCTTCGGCATTTCTAATATTGCTAGTACAATTCAAAAATTAGAAAAAGGGATGATTTTAGATCCAGAAGAATTAGTCAGTGTTTCAGACTTTTTACGCGGATGTAGAAAGATTAAAAAGTTTATGTTAGATAAAGAATTTTTTGCACCAGTATTAGCTTCTTATGCAAATTCAATGACTGAATATAAAAGTATTGAAGAGGAAATTAACTTTTCAATTAAAGGAAATAGTATTGATGCAGCTGCAAGTAAAGAGTTAAAACGAATTCGAAATAATATCGATTCTGTAGATGGGAAAATAAAAGAACGTTTAACGAAGTTTTTAAATAGTAGTGCAAATAAGAAATTCATTCAGGAATTCTTTATTAGTAAAAAGGATGACCGTTATACGATTCCAATTAAATCTTCCTATAAAAACCAAGTTGCTGGAAGTATTATTGAAGCCTCGGCAAAAGGTTCTACTGTATTTATAGAACCGCATACGGTTACGAAATTGAATGCGGAACTAGCGGGTTTGAAAGCAGAAGAAGCGGTTGAAGAATATCAAATTTTAGCGACTTTATCAGGAATGGTGTTAGAAAACATTTATAGTATAAAGATTAACATGGAGCTAATTAGTCAGTATGATATGGTATTTGCAAAAGCGAAGTTTAGTAAATCGATCAATGGAATAGAACCGAAGTTAAATGATCATGGCTACGTTCATTTAGTGAATTGTAAGCATCCGCTTTTAACAGGGCAAGTTGTACCCTTAAATTTTGAAATTGGTCAAGAGTATCGTAGTTTAATTATTACAGGGCCGAATGCGGGCGGAAAGACAATTGTATTAAAAACGATTGGATTGTTAACATTAGCTACAATGTCAGGTCTTCATATTGCAGGAGATAAAGGTACAGAAATCGCTATTTTTGAAAATGTATTTGTAGATATTGGTGATAATCAAAGTATCGAAAATGCACTAAGTACATTTTCATCTCATATGAAAAATCTTTCTGAGATTATGAGGATGTCAAATAATAATACGTTACTTTTATTTGATGAAATAGGAAGCGGTACAGAACCGAATGAAGGTGCAGCACTTGCAATATCTATTTTAGAAGAGTTGTACCTTGCGGGATGTATTACCGTTGCGAGTACGCATTACGGAGAAATTAAACGATTCTCAGAAATGCACGATGACTTTATGAATGCAGCGATGCAGTTTAATAGTGAAACGCTAGAGCCGCTTTATAAATTAGTTATCGGAAAATCAGGAGAAAGTAATGCACTTTGGATTGCGAATAAAATGAGCGTAAAAGAACATGTGCTGAAAAGAGCGAAAGAGTACATGGGAAATAAAGAGTACGCTTTAGAAAAAGTGAATGAAAGTAAAATTAGAAAACCGAAATTTGTACAAGAAAAAAGAGAATTTCATTATGAGTACAAAATCGGCGATCGTGTGAATTTATTAGATTATGATGATTTTGGTATCATCTATAAGGAAAAAGATAATTTTTATAACGTTGTTGTATATTATAACGGTGAATTCGTTGAAGTAAATGTAAAACGTATTACTTTAGAGGTAGCAGCGAAAGAATTATACCCAGAAGGATACGATTTAAATACACTATTTGTTGATTATAAAGAAAGAAAAATGCAACACGATATTGAGCGCGGATCGAAAAAAGCACTGCGTAAAATTCAAAAAGAAATAAGAAAGAATAGAGGATAAGTTAAAATGGTAACGATTAGACAAGAACAAAAAAATGATTATAGAAAAACAGAAGAAGTCGTAAAAGAAGTATTTTCACTTGAAGAATTTAGTGATAAAACAGAACATGAACTTGTAAAACGTATTAGAGAATGTGACGCGTTTGTTCCGGAGTTATCAATCGTTGCAGTAGATGAGGAAATAGTCGGTCACATTATGTTATCTAAAATTGCGATAGAACAAGGTGGAACTTCTGTAGAATCGCTAGCACTTGCACCAGTGTCAGTTGCTAGGGGCCATCAGAAGAAAGGAATTGGCGGAAAACTGATCACGGCTGCTTTAGAAAAAGCGAAAGAACTTGGATACGGATCAGTTGTAGTATTAGGACATCCAGAGTACTACCCGAAATTTGGTTTTAAGAAAGCAAGTGAGTGGAATGTAAAAGCACCGTTTGAAGTGCCTGAAGAGGTATTTATGATAATGGAATTAACAGAAAATTCTCTTCGAGGTGTAGAAGGAATTGTACAATATTCGAGTGCTTTTGCTGAGTAGGAGTACCGGTTAAGAAATGTAATCATAAAAGATGCTATCTTTTTGTATGGATATACAGAAAGATAGCTTTTTTTATTAAGCGGATCTACTGACGTATATTTTGCTCAATGAATAATTGAGGTGTTAAAATTGATATAGAAACGTAAAGGGAGAGAATGAAATGAATAAGCGAGAAACAGATAGCAATGAGAATGTAGTGACGTTATATGTTACAAGACACGGTAAAACAATATTAAATACGAATCATCGCGCGCAAGGTTGGGCAGATTCTCCTTTAGTAGAAAAAGGTGTTGAAGTTGCCACAAATTTAGGAACAGGATTAAAAGATATTCATTTTATGAATGCATATAGTAGTGATAGCGGCCGCGCAATTGAAACTGCTAATTTAGTATTAAAATATAGTGAGCAATCAAAATTAAAACTTGAGCAAAGAAAAGATTTGCGAGAATTAAATTTCGGTATTTTTGAAGGTGAAAAACTTGAGAATATGTGGGATGTGGTTGGAAAAGCTGCAGGCGTTGCATCACCAGAAGAACTCTTGAAGCTTTCTATTCAAGAAGTGATTAATCTTATTAGAGTAGCAGATCCGACAAAACAGGCGGAAGATTGGGAATTGTTTTCTACTCGTATAAAAACAGAGATAGATAAAATTAGTGAAGAATCTGCTGCAAATGGTGGCGGTAACGTTTTAGTTGTCGTTCATGGGCTTTTGATTACTACCTTAATAGAAATGTTAGACAGTAGCAAAACAAAACTTGGAGTGGAAAATGCTAGCGTGACGAAGATTGTATATCAAGATGGAACATACACAGTTGAGTCTGTTGGAGATATGAGTTACGTTGCAAAAGGGAAAGAAAGTGTGGAAATATAAAAATAAGAAAAGGAAGGTAGAGAACTCTAGCTTCCTTTTTATTTTTTAATATATCATTTATTAATTCGAATCGGAATATTCCGTTAAAAATGAACTATGAAAATTATTGTAATGGTATAATTAGAGAGTAGGAACAACAAATTAGTTTGCAGTGTATTGGAGGGACATTAGCCTTACATTTCATCTCGGAATCTAAAGTAAGTATACGAGAAATAAAGTGAAACTTTAATCAGTGGGGTTTTCTTCATCCCCCACTGATTATCATCCCTCACCAATCGGACTTTAATGGGCAGCCCGCCCCCCACCTAACTTCTTTGCTTTCGCTGCATTTTGAGGTGGGGGTCTTACTGCCCATTAAAGCGGGATAAAACAAAGTAAGGAATGTGTGAATATGGGTGGTACATGGTATGTGATTTATGTTCAATTCTAAGAAGAAAAGAATATTAACAATTATATGGAGAAGTGATTATGTTGATTAAATTCGTTCATTTGTTATTTGGGAAACCGTGTGAAAAAGGTGATTCGCTCCAAACTAAGTTTCCACGTTTTATTTATTGGAGTGCAGTTGTATTTTATTTTTTTGGAATGCTATTATTTGGGATTCTTTCTTTTATTGATACTGTATTTATTGGATCGTTGATATCAGGAGGTTTGTTCTTTCCTTTAATATTTAGATTCATTTATTATATAAACTTAAAAATGAGGGGCCTAGAAAGAGAAGCGTAGAGAAAAAATATAAATAACAGGGTTATTGAAAAGAAGCGAGATTGATGTTAAGAGATAATAAAGTTGTTTAATTTACAATAAAGTCCTTTGAAAATAATAAAGTTGTTTAATTCTTATTGAATTAACGGTGCAGGATAGTTGAATAAGGATGATGATATACTTAAGGGGGAATTTACTTTATTTTATAATTTATGAGGTGGAAAATGGACTCTTTAGAATTAAACAAATCTAAATATATTGTCTCTAATATCAAAGAAATTTTGCATAAAAAGCTTATTCTTGATAAACCGTTAACTAAAGATGAGGTAAAAAAATTAAAACTAGTTAATCCCCCTGTATACGAAAAAGAGAAGTATCTCATTCAAAAACGGTGGTTTTATAGTATTAATATCGGAGAATGGGAAGATGTGGAGATTATTATTCAGGGGAATAATGAAAATCCCGATATGGAGATTATCGAAATGGCAGAAAAAACATTCGATGAACTCCATCTACATATAAGCTGTGCATTAAAATATTTACAGAAATTCTTCCCTAATCAAGAAATGAAGAACTACTATCTATCCACAATATTTTTTGGAAAGATGGTTAATTTTGACGATTATATATTTTCTGGGTTTAGTTTAGCTTTTATTTATGATGGTCACTTTGAGTTTCAGTATAAAGTAAAATTTAAAAACGATGGATGGCCTATTGGTTTTGAAGGTGGGCCACTTTAATAATAATAGATAATTTTTTCTTATTGAACTAACGGGTGCTTTAGTTGAACAAGATTTAAACAACATTATTATTAATTTTTGTCTACAAGCACATTTAAATGGTTAGAAATTAAACAACTTTAAAGGGCTTTACTACAATATGATTTGTAGCCAGGCTCTTATATTTTTAGATCAGAATTAAATAACTTTATTATCACTTTACAATTGAACATAAATAACGTTAAAAAAGGAAGCAAAGAAATACATTCTAGCTTCCTTTTTTATTGGAACGATTATGGGATCAATAAAATCTTCCCTGTGCTTTTTCGGCTCTCTAATAATTCATGAGCACGGGCACCATCTTGTAAAGAGAATGTAGTAGAACTTGCGATCTTTAATTTTTCGGTCGCAATCCATTCGAATAATTGAGAGGAGCGTTCTATTCTCTCTTCATAAGATGTAAGCACGTTCCAAAGGTCTCCGCCAGTTAAAGTTTTCGAAGTATCCATAAGCATACGTGGATCAACTGGCGCAGGATTACCGCCGGCCATTCCGTAAAATACGACAGTACCGCCAGTTTTAGTAGCATTAAAACTCTCCTCTAATGTAGAACCTACTGATTCATATACAACATTTACTCCATCACCATTTGTTATTTCAACTACTTTTGTATGCCATGCTTCCGTATATAAAAAAACGTGATCAGCACCAGCTAATGTAGCTATCTTTGCTTTTTCTTTTGATGACGTTAGGCCGATTACTTTTCCGCCTAGTAGTTTAATTATTTGAATAAGAAGTTGCCCAACACCACCAGCTGCAGCGTGTACTAAAGCTATATCACCTTGTTTTATTTCATAGCTATCTTTCGTTAAATAATGTGCGGTTAGACCTTGCAATAAGACAGAAGCGGCTGTTTCAAAAGAGATAGAATCTAAAAGCTTAATTGCTTTCTCAGACGGAACAGCAACTAGCTCTGCATTTGCAAATGGGACATCAGCAAATGCAATACGATCTCCAGGATTAATATTCGTAACGTCAGCTCCTACTTTTTCAACAATGCCAGCCCCTTCATAACCTAATATAAAAGGCGGGGTACCAGCGAGATGATAATCACCGCGGCGTCTATAAATGTCGGCGAAATTTAAACCGATTGCTTTCGTGCGGACAATAATTTCATTTGGATTTATGATTGGATCATTTAGTTCTTTATATTGTAGTACATCCGGATTTCCGAACTGTTCGAAACAAAGTGCTTTCATATGGAATACCTCCATTTTTATTGTTTGTAGATGCTCTTTATCATACAATACAAATATCAATAGACAAAGAGGATTATTTCGATGAAATCAATCGGGAATATCGATTGAAAAGAGGGACGATAAATGGAGATAAAACAATTAATTACATTTAAAGTAGCGGCGGATACTTTGAATTTTACACAAACTGCGAAGAAATTAAACTTTGCTCAATCGAGTGTGACAGCGCAAATTAAAACGTTAGAAGCTGAGTTAGGTACGCCGTTATTTGAAAGATTAGGAAAACGCCTTTTCTTAACTGAAGCAGGTAGGAAGTTTCAACTATATGCCGACAAGATGATTGCGCTCAGCAACGAAGCAAAAATGGCTGTGAAAGATGATGAAGAAATAGCAGGTACGTTAATAATCGGTGCGCAAGAGAGTCAATGTACATATAGACTTCCTTCTATATTAAAGAAGTTTAAAGCACAATTTCCTCAAATAAAACTTATATTTAAACCGGCACATTCCAATAAAGATGCGAAGGAACAATTGATGGAGGGAAAAGTCGATCTTGCATTTATTTTGGACGAATGTAAAACAGAAGATACTTTACATGTGGAGCCGCTTATGAAAGAAGAATTAAAAATAGTAGCTGCTTCAGGGCATCATTTACTCGAGAAAGCTTCCATCTCTACAAAAGATTTAGAAAGTGAGACGTTGTTGCTAACAGAGCTAGGGTGCTCGTACCGGACTTTATTTGAAGAGCTACTTCGTACAGAAGATGTGTATCCAGCAAATAAAATTGAGTTCGTTAGTGTCGAAGCAATTAAACAATGTGTTATTGCAGATTTAGGAATAGCTGTGTTACCAGCAATAGTAGTAGAAAAAGATATACGAGAAGGGATGATAAAAGAGTTACATTTAGAAAATGAAATCTCACCGATTTATACACAAATTGCTTGGCATAAAGATAAATGGATGACAGCGCCACTGCAGCAATTTATTGATGTAACGAGGGAGTTTTTTACAACAGATTAAGTGGAGAAATATTTATTTTATATAAAAGAAAAAATGGCAATTTTGTATAAAGAACCGATGCTTGCATGTAACAAGTATCGGTTCTTTTATGTTTTAAATAAAGGATGCTATAAAATGTGTATTTCTCAACTTTTTTTCTTAGACGGTTACGTAAATTTCTTCGTATATTCCAATAATCATAAGGAAATTTACAACGTTTAGTCGTTTCCGTAAGATGCCTCTAGGAAGCATGAAAGGAGGGGCGTACACAGGGGATAGATTGTCTTTATTATACGTACTTATTTTGAGGGAGGAAATTGAAAATGTTTAAAAAGTTAATGAAAGTATGTGTATTAAGTGTAGCGAGTGTAGGGCTATTATTTAGTTTCCAAGGAAGTACATTTGCTGCTACTGATTTAAGTAGTTACTATGACGGGAAAAATCCAGCAACAACGAAAGTATACGGAGGTAGTACAACGTGTGATGCAGATGGATTTAATGCAAAGTCTACAGCTGTGTATGAAGGGAGTAAAAAAGTAGGGACAGTGTATTTACGTTACAGCAATAAATGTCATGCAGCTTGGGCTAAGTTTGTTTTAGATCAACCAGCACCAGCTGTGTCTGGAGGAGTGTATGCGTACGCTGTTGTGAATAAATACAAAAATGGTGTATTTCAAAAATCAGTCACTTCTAATCAGGGAAACGGTACAATAAAAACAGGTCAAACGAGCACGTATACAGGAATGGTATTTGATTTAACTGCTGATTTCGGATACACAGCAGAGGCTGAGGCGGTTACGTTTAATAACGGTTATGGAAAAACAGGACGCTATTAAAAAGGAGTGGAATACTTTGAAACTTTTAAAAAAGCTAAGCGCATGTTTTTGTCTATCATTGCTCGTTTTAACTAGTGTGTTTAGTACGACTGGTAATGATAAAGCATATGCAGAAGATCATTCGTATGATGGAAAAAGTCCGTATTACAATAGCTGTGACCAATCAGCAGTAACGAAAGAAAAGAAATGGATTGATTCCAATTCTTATGTGGAATTAAAATTTAGCACGACGTGTAAGACAGCGTGGGCAAAAGTTACTGTAACCCGCCCAGCAGTATATAATAATGAAGCTGATGCAAGAATTGTAAGAAAAACAGATGGAAAGGCATACACTTGCGACAGTGCTGGAGGAAATGGTGTTGTAAATAAAGGGCAAACATCATGCTATACGCCAATGGTATATGATTTAGATCCAAGAAAGGCACAGGCGCAGGGGAAACATGCCATTCCGAATAGTGATGCATATAATTATGCGGAGACTATTTGGTATTGATGAGGAAATGGAGAATGTAAGATAGAATATTTTAAGAGCATGTTTTGAGTGGTTTTCAAAGCATGCTCGAATTGTATTCATTCTAATTTTTTTAGTAATCATGGACCATTGAATTAACTAAGGTCTGTATCAGGAGGAGTATATCCAAGATGCCTAGCCATTGATACAATTTGTCCTTTATGATGAAATTCATGTGTTTCTGTATGAGTTAAAAGCCATAGTGGTGTTGTACTCCAAGGTTCTTTTTGCCACTTTACTTCATTTGCTATATTTTCGAGCCAACGGTCATTGTATTTATCTAAAAAACGTTGTACAGTCTCATCTACTAACTTAAATCTAGCACGGACTTTTTCCACATCTGCATGCTCAATTTTATAATCACTAGCGAATGAAAAATCTGCTCGTTTTTGTTTGAATGCGAATGATCCAAGCCAGTATCGATAGCAATCGGCTACATGAATATGTGTCTTTATAATGCCACCGCTCCCGAAATTCGGAACAGTGCTATGTAATTTTTCTAGTGGGATTTCTTCCAAAAATGAAAATAGAGTTTCTCTTGTAGAGCTAATAAGATTATATTGTTGTTTTAAAATATGTAACATGTAAGTACACTCCTCTTTTATTTACATAGTAAGTAATTCTATATTTACGAGGAGGGAACCTTTTTATTATTTTTAATAAGCATATTAGATGTATTTCTTATTTATTTCTGATAGATTAAACAAGGTAAAACTTTAATGAATTGAACATTCTTAGTTCATAATAAATTGTACATCAAGAAGGGGAACGATAACATGAATAGACTAGTGGGTTTAAAACAATTTGAAATAACGCGCGGGGCATTACTTAAATTTATGGAGACGCTAGATGATAAAATTGCAGATACGCAGCCAGAGGGTTTTAACAATACAATTCGTTGGCATATTGGTCACGTGTTAACAGCAGCAGAAGTTTTCATGTTTGGAAAAGAATTCAAACAATTACCAACTGAATATCCAGGTATGTTTGGATATGGATCAAGACCATCTAAATGGAAAACAGAAGGACCATCATTAGAAGTGTTAACGACTCAATTAAAAGAACAAGCAAAGCGTATTAACGAAATGCCAGCAGAAGCATTTGAAAATAAACTACCAGAGCCGTTTTTAGGATTGGAAACTGTTGGTGAGCTTTACGGTATGATGCTTTATCATGAAGCTGATCATATTGGGCAAATGAAGGCGATGGAACGTATTATTAAAGCTCTTTAGTCTTAATTGCATATAACAAGCAATACAGTTGTAATGTTAAATAATATATACAAAAAAGGTAGATAAATTATTATCTACCTTTTTTGTATAACTTCTTGAAGGATTAGAGAATTTTATAATTTTTTAGGTTGTGATTATTAATTGTAGTATTCCTAAATATGGAATATAAGTATAATGATAGAGAAGAACTAGAAATAGGGGTGAATACTATGATTACATTAGAGCAAAAGTTAGAGCAATATAAACATACATATGTACAGTTAAAGGGAGAACTAAAATGGAAAACGAGTGATTCTCGAACAGGAATGATGATTGCTGCTATGTATGCAGGTAGTGATAAATTGTTTAATCTCGAACGTTTTTTAGAAATTAGTAGTTATATTAAGAATCAAGTAGGGATGTTTTCATACTTAAAGTCTTATCATCGTTTTGTAGTGGCCGCAACATTAGATATTCACTTTACAGATTACAAGAAAGCTTTTCGGACGTTTTTAGATTTATATGAACAATTGGTCACTGGTGGCTTTAGCCGGAGTATATTTACTTATCTCGCAGCAGCTGTGCTTTTAACAGAAGAAAATGAACAGCATGGCGCGCACATTCAGCGTTCGATGCAAGTATATAAACGCATGAAAAAGGATCACCTCTTTCTTACAAGTACAAATGATTATCCGCTCGCGGTTTTATTAGCAGGACAATCAGAGAATGTAGAAACACTTATGGATCGTGTAGAACGTCTGTATCAGAAACTAGCGAAAGCTGGTTTGCGTAAAGGGAATGATCTTCAGTTTTTAAGTCATATTCTTTCACTAAAGAAGGATGTCCGGGAAGAAATGTTAGTTGCAACATGTACAAACATATGGAATTTGTTAAAACAAGAAAAGGTAAAAGTGAAACAGATGCATTATCCAGCAATCGGGCTACTAGCGTTACTTGAAGATGGAGAAAAAGAGATTTATGCTATTAAAGCGTTGATTGAAAAACTGCAGGGGGAGAAATTATTCCGTTGGCATACAGATACGAATATTCTTATTGCTATTCAACTGTTCGTAAGTCAGAAAGGTGAGGAAAGTAAAGCTACCAACACAGGTTTACAAACTATGATAGAAGTCCTCATACAAGCACAACAAGCAGCTATGATGGCAACGATTGCCGCTTCATCTGCAGCAACATCTTCTGCTAGTAGTAGCTCATAATATGTAACTACTTTAATAAGGAAGGTAAAAAAGCCCATCACTTTCTAATGAGTGATGGGCTAACTATTTTTACATAATCAGCATTATTTTTTCGACTCTTTCAAATGTTTGAGTTGTGTAACAATCATAATGCTAATAACAACGAGTAAAAACCATGAACTAATTTTGCTTAAGTGAACGAGATTCCACGCTTCCCGTTGATTTGGATATTGCCATGCTCCGAAAAATGTTGCGATGTTCTCTGCAATCCAAATGAAGAATCCGATAAGGAAAAAGGAGAGAACGAGTGGCATTGTATATGTAACGCCTTGTAATGAAAATTGTACAAATGTGCGAGAGAAAACAATGAATAGTAGTAAAGTTAATATCCATCTAAAATCGTTTGTAAAGTGGTGTGTGAAAAAATTGAAGTAAATCATAGCTCCTAACGGCACGGCAAAAATAGCTTTCGGCCAATGATGCATTTTTAAATGCAACCTTCTCCACGCTTGGCATATGTAACTTGCGACACTTGCGTACATAAAGCCGCTGTAAAGTGGAACTCCAAAAATCTTTGAATACGCCTCTTCAGGATAACTCCATGAACCGAAATGAACTTTATATATTTCTAGTAAAAGGCCGATGAGGTGAAAGACAGTAATTACTTTTAATTCGTCTTTCGTCTCAAGTCCAGTCTTGTACATAATCCACTGCATAAGAAGACATGCAATGAGTATGAAATCATAGCGATATAACCCTGGAATAGAAACGATTTTTGAAAGGGCTAGTGTTAAGAAAATAACGACTGGGAATAAGCAAGATAATGCTTGCTCGTAAGTGAAGTGTAGTAGTTGTTTTATATATAACATTGGGTCACCTTCGGTATTTTTATTTGAAAACTCGAAATAATGATTAAGTATACTACACTTTTAAAAATAAGCTAGTAGTCTATTTTGTGTGTATTTGTAATTTTTGGAAGGGAATTGTAATAAGTATTTTAATATTTAGCGAAGTGAAAAAATAGTTTGCTATTTAAAAAAAGTGGCGATATAATATCTAAATGAAAATGATAATTATTATCAATAATAATTACAAATAAAAAATAATTATAAAAAACAACTGAATATAAAGGATGAAATGAAACATGTTACATAAGTCTACTGTACATGCTGGTAATAACCGCTGGATACATATTAAGTTCATATGTTTCATGAGCTTAACAATTTTATGTTTAATTGGATCTATATTTTTAGCCATTTCATTTGGTGCAAAAGATATTCATTTACAAACGGTGTGGGGAGCGGTTTTGGATTACAATCCGAAACTAACACAGCACCAAATTATTTATGAATTAAGGCTCCCGAGAGTAATTGGTGCAGCAGTTGTAGGGGCAGCTTTTGCGGTTGCTGGTGCTGTTATGCAAGGTGTAACACGAAATCCTTTAGCTGATGCAGGTGTACTCGGAATAAATGCAGGTGCGATGTTTGTAGTAGCACTTAGTTTTGCCTTTTTTCCGCATATGCCATATTCCTATTTAATGATTGTCTCTTTTATTGGAGCGGTTTTAAGTACAGTACTCATTTTTATTATCGGATCGGCCACATCAGGCGGATTAACACCAATGAGGTTAACGATTGCTGGAGCGGTTATGGCAGCGCTTTTACATTCATTAAGTTCAGGTGTTGCGATTTATTATGATTTAAGCCAAGATTTAGCGTTTTGGTATGCTGGTGGTGTTGCAGGGGTTAAGTGGGAACACTTGAAATTTTTAGTCCCTATTATTCTTATAACGATTATTTTTGCGACAATGCTAGGGAGATCTATTTCACTCATATCAATGGGAGATGATGTTGCTACAAATTTAGGAGTGAAAACGAACCGAACGAGAATACTAGGGATGATTATAGTAGTCATTCTTGCAGGTGTATCTGTTTCAGCTGTTGGTTCTATCGGATTTGTAGGACTCGTTATTCCGCATATTGCTAGAAAATTAGTTGGTGTTAATTATAGACTCATTATTCCTATGTCAGCATTATTAGGTGCTATGTTATTAGTTTTAGCTGACCTAGGAGCAAGAGCAGTAAACCCTCCTAAAGAACTTGCGATAGGAATTATGGTAGCTCTTGTTGGAGTTCCGTTCTTCCTCTATATAGCACGTAAAGTTGGGAGGGAGTTGTAAGTGAAGAAGATTTTAAACACAGATAAAAAAAGAGCCATTACTGTAACTACAATATTCGGTTGTATTGGTATCGCTGTTATTTTACTTAGCTTAAATACAGGGACACTGAGTATAGAGCCACTTAAAGTAATTCAAACACTTTTTGGTTATGGTGATTTTGAGAGCGCAACCGTGCTATATGATTATCGTATGCCAAGAATTATAATCACCATGTTAGCTGGTATTGGCCTTGGGATTTCCGGTGCGATTTTGCAAGGATTATCCCGTAATGCACTTGCAGACCCTGGTATTCTTGGACTGCATTCAGGTGCATCTTTCGGGCTAATTATATTTGTTACATTCTTTCATTCTATTAATGAAAGTGCATCCATTTTAATACCGTTATTTACATTTGGCGGAGGAGTATTAGCTGCATTTCTTATTATTTTACTTGCGAGTGATCGGTCAAATGGTTTACTTCCCATTAGACTTATTCTCGTTGGTATTGCAGTTTCAGCTGGTTTTAGTGCAATTTCGTTATTTTTCTCTCTCAAGTTAAATGATGAGACGTATACATTCGCTTCTAGATGGCTAGTTGGTAACGTGTGGGGAAGGGATTGGATTCATGTCCTTGCATTATTACCTTGGATTTTCATACTAACCCCTTATGCGTGGCTAAAATTTAAAACGTTAAATGCATTGTCACTAGGTGATAGTGTAGCGGCAGGACTTGGTGTTTCTGTTCAAAAAGAACGGTTATTACTTTTAGCTACAGCGGTTGGATTATCTTGCGCAAGTGTATCGATGGCAGGAGGGATTGGTTTTATCGGTTTAGTTGCTCCGCATATCGCAAGGAAGTTAGTAGGTACTACATATCAACACTTTCTTCCTTTAGCTGGCATTATCGGAATGATTATTTTAGTGCTAGCAGATACGATAGGTCGTTCTATATTTGAGCCAAACTCTATTCCAGCTGGTGTAGTAGTGGCGGCATTAGGAGCACCGTATTTTCTTTATTTACTTACAAAAACAAAATAAATACTTCAAAGAGGAGAACATATGAAAAAGAAACTTACTATTTTATTTAGCATGATGTGTATTTTAGTATTAGCAGCATGTGGTCAAACGAAAGCTAATGAAGAGGCAACGAAAAAAACGGAAAAAAGTAATGATCCAAAAATCGCCTCTATGTCCATTCATTTAACAAATAATTTACTTGCATTAGGAATTACACCAGTAGGTTCTGTTATTGGCGGAGATTTAAAAGATTTCTTACCGCACGCAAAAGAGCAGTTGAAAGATACGAAGAAACTTGGTGTTGTAACAGATCCGAATATGGAAGCGTTACTTCAATTGAAGCCAACTGACATTTATGTGGATGAAAAATACGCGGGCAAAGATTTAGCGAAATACGAAAAAATTGCAAAAACACATTCTTTCAATTTAGATGAAGGTACGTGGAGAGATCATTTAAAACAAGTTGGTAAACTTGTAAACCGTGAGAAAGAAGCAGATAAATATATTCAAGATTACGAAGAGCAATCAAAACGAGTAAAAAGTTTAATAGATAAAGAGCTAGGTAATAACGAAAAAGTAATGGCAATTCGCGTTACTGCAAAAGAATTACGTGTATTTAGTACAAAAAGACCGATGGGACCAATTTTATTCCAAGACTTAGGATTACAACCTGCAAATGGTGTAGAGAAAATTGATGGAAATCGCCCTTTCGAAGTCATTTCACAAGAAGTATTACCTGACTTTGATGCAGATGCGATTTTCGTTGTTGTAAATAGAGATGATAAAGCAAAAGCAGCATTTAAACAACTTCAAGAAACGCCAATTTGGAAAGACTTAAAAGCAGTTAAAGGCAAGCACGTATACATTATCAATGATCAACCATGGCTGGACTATTCTGCTTTAGGAAACAAAATGGCAATGGATGAAGCGGAGAAAATGTTTACGAAATAATATAGTTTTGCTATTAGGAAAGGCCCTCTAAATTTGGAGGGCCTTTCTATTATTGTTAGAATAAATAAAAAATTATACAATGAAGTTAATTCAATATGGAGGAGATGTGCCAATGTCAGCGCTTATTGTAAGTATCCCCGTTATTTAAAAGGGGGAGTTTGAAATGACAATGAATCTTTTTCAAAATAAAACGATTAAATTATCAGCTATTAGAGAAGCAGATGCTGAAGTAATGGCTATGTGGTAAGAAGATAGTGAGTATTTAAGGAATGTAGATACAGATGTAGCATTCCCGCAATCGATACAAGAAATAGCAAGTGATGGGCTATTAAAGGGACGGAGATCGAATAGTGTTTCTTTCATGTTAAGGACAGTTCAAGATGATCGCTTAATTGGTTTTGTTGCAATTCATGGCATAGAGTGGAATAACAGAACGGGTTTATTAGCTATTGGTATAGGAGATGCGAATGATAGGGGGAAGGGATATGGAAGAGAAGCGATCTATCTTATCTTAAAATATGCTTTTTATGAATTGAATTTACACCGCGTCGGTCTTGATGTTATTTCTTATAATAAAGCTGCTATTGAGTTGTATAAAAAGATGGGTTTTCGGATGGAAGGCTGTATGAGAGAAGCGGTTCAAAGAGATGGGAAGTGTTTTGATCGTATCATTATGGGGATATTGCGGGATGAATGGATAGAGCTGCAAGGTTAGAAAGTACATTCAAAATTATATATGTAGTATGCAGGAGATATAATGATAATTGGCGAATTTTTACAATGTACTGATTGAACTTATAAGGAGTCATGAAAAATGAATTTAGAAAAAAGTAAACCAGTAAATGAAGAGGTCGCTGAATTAAAGGAATTAATTAAAGAATTACACGGAAGTGTACATCAACTTCAAAGTGAAGTGCAGCAATTAAGGCATGAAAGACCGGTTGTTGAAGTAAGAAAAGGTATTCAATTATCACCAGCAATCGTTGGACAAATTGGTGGTATGATATTGGGTGGATTAGCAATTATCGGTATATTTTGGTGAACGAAAAAAGGTTTGCAGCACGCATGCTGCAAACCTTTTGTATTTGACGACATAATTTCATGCAATACAACTTTTACATTAAATAACGTAAATATATATAAGCATGTGATAACAAGAGTGCAACAATAGTTAATGGTAAACCAATTTTTAAGAAGTCCATATAAGAGAAGCCATGTCCTTCACGTTTTGCAATACCCGCAACGACTACGTTTGCAGATGCACCGATTAGTGTTCCATTTCCTCCTAAGCAAGCTCCAAGAGATAACGCCCACCATAGTACTTCGATTTGCGGAGAATCGACAGATAGTCCGAGTCCTGTAGCTAAGTCTTGAATAAGAGGAATCATCGTTGCGACAAATGGGATATTGTCGATTGTCGCAGATGCGATGCCAGATACCCATAAAATAAGTATAGCTGCGAATCCGATGTCACCGTTTGTTACGTCGATTACTTCTCTTGCAAGTGAAGAGATAAGTCCGATATCAATTAACCCGCCAACGAGAACAAATAATCCGGCGAAGAAGAAAATGGTTACCCATTCAACATGGGCAAATACATCTTCAATATCATGTTCTTTCACGCCGATTAACATAAGAAGTGTAGCGCCTGTCATCGCGATAACAGCAGCGTCTACATGAATAATCGAATGAAGTACGAAGCCTAAAATAGTTAGTCCTAAAATCGAAATAGATTTTAAAAGGAGGCTTTGATCTTTAATGTAATCTTTTTCGTTTAATGCCATTAGTTTTTCGATTTGTTCAGGTGTTGTTTTTAGTTTGTTACGATACATGAAGTAAATAATGCCAAGTGTCACGATAGAAATAATAATTACGATTGGAGCTAAGTTAAGTAAAAAGGCGTTAAAGTCTAAATGCTTGTTTGCTGATCCAATCATAATATTAGGTGGATCACCGATTAATGTTGCTGTTCCGCCTATATTTGAAAACAGCACTTCTGAAATCAAATAAGGCACAGGATTTACTTTTAAAATACGTGTAATGGATAGCGTAACAGGAACGATTAATAAAACAGTCGTTACATTGTCCAAAAATGCTGATCCGACAGCAGTTAATAGGGATAGTAATAATAAAATGCGAATCGGTTTTCCGCCAGCTGCTTTTGCCGCTTTAATGGCCACAAATTCAAAGACGCCTGATTGACTCGTAATATGTACGAGAATCATCATCCCAATCAAAAGGGTAATCGTTTCCCATTGAATATGTGATGTGAAAGCAGTATGTAAATCTACAACTCCAAAAATAATCATAATAGCAGCACCGAATAGTGCGATTACAGCACGATTCAATTTCTCAGAAATAATAAAACCGTACGTGATTAAAAATACGGCAATTGCAAAATAATATTGCCAATTTGCTACTTCATGTGCTGACTGTTCCAATCATGTCACCTTCTTTAAATTATGTATTCAATTGTCGAAATGTATCTCGCTGCAATAATACGGGATAAAATATATTGTAGCAAATTCAAAAAAGAAAGAAAACTATTTAACAAAGTGAAGGAAAAAATGTATTTTTTACATATCATATAAAAAATATAAAAAACACAGTGCAAATTATTAGGAAAAGTGAGCGTTGTCCTCTAATATAGAGATAGCAATTTACATTATTTTTGCGTAAAATGGTTTAAAGAGGTGAATTCCGATGGAAATAGTAAAAGATAGTTCTCTTATTCAAAATGAAATTGAACGTTTTGTAAATAAAGATGTATATATTCATTTAGAAACGACAAACGGAGCGTATGCATCACACATAAATGAAAAGATGATGACAGTTGGTGCTTTCATTCGAAATGCGATTATCCGTTTTGAACGCGGGAAGATAACTGGAACAAATCCATACCGAGTTGGTCTGAAAATGGATCACGGTTGGGTATATGCTGAAGGTATTACGCACTGGGAAGTAGACGATCAAGAGCGTTTATTACTAGCTGGACATGATAATTTAGGTCGCTTAGCAGTTGCACTTGAGTTAAGCTTAACACCATTTAAGTAAGAAGGAGGGAAACTTATGGAGAGACATGTACTTGTTGTATTTCCGCATCCAGATGATGAAGCATATGCTGCGGGAGGAACAATTCGCTTATTAACAGATCAAGGAGTACCTGTAACATATGCATGTGGTACTCTAGGACAAATGGGACGTAACATGGGTAAGAACGTATTCGCTAACCGTGAAACGATTCCACATATCCGTAAGAAAGAATTGAAAGATGCTTGTAAAGCGATGGGTATTAAAGATTTAAGAATGCTTGGCTTCCATGATAAAACGTTAGAATTTGAAGATGTTGATTTCGTTGCTGACAAAATTGAAGCAATCATTCAAGAAGTAAATCCATCTCGAATTATTACATTTTATCCAGAACACGGTGTACATCCAGATCATAATGCATTTGGCCGCGCTGTCGTTCGCGCTGTATCACGTATGCCAAAAGAAGAGCGCCCAGTTATCCATGCTGTTGCGATTACGAAAAATCGTGAGGCAGTATTAGGAGAACCGGATGTTGTAAATAACATTAGTGAAGTATTTGATCATAAATTAACTGCATTAGGTGCGCACCGTTCACAAACAGAAGCAATGCTTGAAGACACGCATGCAAAAATAAAAAACAAAGATGCAGCAACATTAAAATGGCTGCAACTTGAACAGTTTTGGACTTATAAATGGGAGTAGGCTAGAAGGATACCTTCTAGTTACTCTTACATAGAAAAGCGCCGTCACTTGTGATGGCGCTTTTTTTATTGAAGACTATATATTTCTTAAGGGGCTTCAAAATTTTTAAATTAACGTGCAGTATAGCCTCCATCAACAAGAAGTGTTGTACCATTAACAAAACTAGCTTCATCACTTGCTAAAAATAAGACAGCTTTAGCGACTTCTTCTGGTGTTCCAAGTCTGCCTTGTGGATGAAGTGAAGCTAAATATTCTTTCTGTTCAGGATTAACACTACCAAGTAAAGGGGTGTCAATATAACCGGGGCACACCGCATTAATACGTATTCCATATTTAGCGTAGGCAGTACATAAATTTTGAGTTAATAGTTTCACACCACCTTTTGCAGAGGAGTATGCTGTTGGGGTAGGTAATGAAACAAAACTATGAATCGAACCAGCGTTAACGATGACACCACCTGTACCTTGTTTAAGGAATTGTTCAATCGAATATTTATTAGAAAGGAATACCCCAGACAAATTAATATCAATAGTTCTTTTCCATTTTTCATAGGATAATTCATTTGCCGGTGCATCATCAGCAACGCCGGCATTGGCATACATAATATCTAATTTACCGTATGTACTTACTGTCTCATGAATTAGCTGTTTAATATCTGCCTCTTTTGTTACATCAGTTTTAATAAATAACGTATTATATCCATGTGCATTCAATTCATCTGATAGTTCTTTTCCACGTTCAGAAAAGTCAGCAATAACTACTTTTGCACCTTCTTCGATAAAAAGACGAACAGTAGATTCGCCAATTCCACTTGCTCCACCAGTTATGATTGCTACTTTGTCTTTCAATTTCATATAAACCTCTCCATTCATCAATGAATTTAAGTCGAATTTTAAAATCTGGTTATATCACTATTAACCTTAAATAGTAAGTAGATAGAAGAAAAAGCTCGCGTTTACTTAATTGTGAGAGTGCTATTTTTTCTTTAGTGTACTTTTTGATACAGTTATGGACGAAAATATTAATTTGGTCAATCTTATCATTAGATTGAATATTTGGTAAAGAGCTCTCGAACAGAGCGAGTACGGATGCTAAAAAATTAAAATAAATATGAAGTATTATTTGTAGGGTAAGGAACAAGGGGGAGAGGCATAACGAAAACTACTACTCTATTTAAATAGGAAAAACCTTGCAGGGGGGCAAGGCTTTAAACAGGGTATTAAAAATGGTTGATTTATTAAGAAGAACTTCTTCTTGTGAATAAACTAATTTTAGCATGATAACTCATGTGTATGTGTTACGAATTTGTGAATAAAAACTCAATGATAAAAGTATGAGTGAAAGGAAATAATGTATTTGAAATATGTATTATTACAGAAAGTTTAGTTGAAATAGTGAGGAAAATAAAAAAGCGCAATGAGCAAAATAATTAAGAGACGAATTATATGAAAGATTAGTGGAACGCCTACTATTTAATTCTTTAGAACTGATTTTTAATAATGCATATAAGAAGCGTATATTTTGAATTATTTAATAGAATAATATATATTTATATTGATTTAGTGATTTTAGTTTGTTAAAAATGGGGAAATCGATATGAAGGTTAAATTTGCCGTAATAAAAGATGAGAGCTTTGATTGTAGTTTATTGGAAACAAAATTATTGAAAACTTTTAAAGAAGTAGATTGTGAAGCAGATATTGTAAAGGTTGAGGATGAAATTTTTGAAAACAATGATGTACAAACGCATTTATCAGAAATAACCATTCATGTTACTGGAAAAAATATCGGATATAGATCCGTTTCAGCCAGTATATTTATTGTTCTAGAGAGTTTATCAATACAGCTATTTCGTATTCATATTAGTATACTTTAAGCAGTTCAAAAATTGGCTTCTTCAGAAAATCATACTGATTATATGGAGTTGTAAATATGAAAACAATAGAAATTATCGTAGGTGCTTCCGAATGTTGGATTGCACCTTGTTTGTTGTTAAATAAACAAGGGGTTCCTTTTAAAATTTTAATGTATCTTAACGCTAATTTATAAATAGAAGAATAGAAACATGTGAGTAATTCAATTAGATTGTACAAATAATTTGGTACGCGGATATACGCAATGTATTCACAGGTAAGAGGGTTGTCTCATAATATATATAGATTTTTCTATTAAGATGAACAGAGGGTGTGAATATATGGAAGATGTTTACGCTAAAATTGACAGTCTCAAGGCGGAGCAAAAAGAAATGATGAGAGACATTCGAAATTTAGAAACGCGTACCACTATTAATGAGAAAGATATAGCAACAATCAATAAGCAATTAGAAAAAATAAGTACAAACACTACTTGGATTTTGCGAATTATTATTAGCACGATAATAATGTCAGTTTTAGGATTAATATTAAAAGGAATGATTTAGTCTTGTGAAATAGAACGATATAAAAGAAAGAGGGGAGCTCCCTCTTTCTTTTATGTAAATGGGAAGCTATAAATTTTCTGTTTCCTTTTCACCTGCATATTTTTCCTCTAAAGAAATTAATAGAGGAATGGATACGGTTACTAGAGTGATTAAAGTAGTTATAAAAGATTTAGAAAGAGAAAAAGAACCTTCAATTAAAGGTGATAAAAACTTGAATGAAAGTAGACTTGTTATGAAGGAAATTACTAAAAAGCTAAAAAGAGAGATATTTTTATTCTTTATAGATGTTTCTATAAAGTCTTTAACACAGGTTATTACAACAAATATAGTTAATATGATAAGAGAAACAAAATAATGTGTTAAATTCGTCATACTAATAGTAGGATCGTCTATTATGTAAGCAAGTAACTTAGATACTAATATTCCTCCAAACAATAAAATAATAAAAGCAAGTAATCCTTCCAATATATAAGTGCTCAAATTGTCTTTCTTGTTAAAGAGTTTATAGTTTAGAGTAGATTGGGTTATTTGAATTAGGAATAGGCTAATAATCCATACATAATATACAATTGGTAATTCTCCTGAGAATAGAGAAATTAGGAAATTTAATACTGTCCTTAAAATTTCAATCATTACGAAAGTCCTCCTGTTTGTAAGCTTGTGACATTAAAATATGCTAGTCTATCGTTTAATAATTAAGTTTATGAATTCAAACTATTTCTAATTATTCCATAAAAAGGTGAATGCATCAAGTTATCTTTTTAACAATCCTCCAAGGCCGAGCACTAGTAAAAGAAACGCAATATGTAATATAATTGAAAAAGTATATTTAAAAATCGATGTTAATATTACCCTCCTATAAGTATTAACATACGTAATTGAGGTGTTTTCTTTGTTGTTTTATGACCGGATTTCTATAATGGCCCCTCCTGTTCCGTAGCTAAGGAAAGTCTTTTTATTTCTGAGATTTTCAAAGTTATAGGAGGGTATGAAAAATGAAAAAAGTCTCAGTACCATCACTTTTGTTAATGATTGTTCTTGTCGCATTTCCGCAAATTAGTGAAACGATTTACACACCGTCTTTACCGGATATTTCAAAGGCGTTACATGTAAGTAATAATGAGGTGCAGTTAACGCTTAGTGTGTATTTTGCTGGATTTGCTTTAGGTGTATTTTTTATTGGATGGCTATCAGATATAATTGGCCGTCGCCCAGCAATGTTATTTGGAATTGTCGTATATGGCGCTGGGAGTTTCTTGTGCTTTATTGCAAATTCCATTGAAGTTTTATTGGTAAGTCGTTTTATTCAAGCGTTTGGAGCAAGTGCAGGATCAGTTGTGACGCAAACGATTCTTCGTGAAAGTGTAGAAGGGCATAAGAGGCATGTTATGTTTGCTCAAATTTCAGCAGTCATTGCTTTTACACCAGCGATAGGACCGTTAATTGGTGGCTTTCTTGATCAAATGTTTGGATTTAAAATAGTATTTTTAAGTTTAGTAGTTATGAGTATCGGTATTTTTCTGTATACGTTTGTTTCTCTTCCTGAAACAAAAACGGGCTCAGTAACGAATAAAATAAATGTATTTTCAGTCTTGAAGAGGTTAATTACAAATCGGAAAGTGGTAACATATGGGCTGTTAATTGGAGGAGCAAATGGTGTTTTATTTAGCTATTATGCAGAAGCGCCGTTTATCTTTATTGAATACTTTCAGTTATCGCCTAGTATGTATGGCTTTCTAGGAATTGTTGTAGCATCTGCTTCTATTGTTGGAGCGAAAATTTCAAAACGTTTACTTGCTACTTATAAACCAGAGAAAATTATATATATCGGTTGTCTTGTAATGACAGGGGGAGCTATCCTTTTATCTGTTATTACGTTTGTGGGATCAAATCCGAATGTAATATATATGGTTGTATTTTTAATAGCGATGTTTATATTGCTATTAGGAATTGGAGTAGCGTTACCTAATTGTTTAAGTTTAGCGTTAGTAGATTTTCAAGATGTCATTGGTACAGCTGGAGCGTTGTTTAGCTTAGGATACTATGTAATTGTAGCGATGACAATTTGGGGAATGAGTCAATTGCATACGGGCTCGTTACTGGCGATGCCACTTTATTTTCTGGTTATAGTAGTTATAATGGCAGTGTTTACTAGGGTATTTATCTTTGGTAAGCAAACTTCGAAATCGATTTAAATATGAAATCGTAATAGAGTCTCATTTTTTAATGAGACTCTTTTATATTTTATCCCGTTGTTTTGAGGCAGAAAGGTTTCTGCCTCAAAATTTGGCTGGAGTAAAGAAGTTAGTAGTTTATTAATATATTAAATTCCTTATTGGTATATGAATCGAATGTGTGGGAAATTACGTTATCAACTATAAAGGTTGAAGTATTTGAGATATGAAACCGAGGAAGATAGCATCTCCTCGGTTATTTATATTGTAATAATATACATGCCGGAATCATATTGAATAGATGTATTTTATTGTTAATTTAGTTAAAAATTAATCAGACTTATGTATAATAATTTATTGAAAAAATAATTGAATTTTTCAGATTAATGAATTAATATAAGGTAAGTAATTTTAAGATTTATAGAATATTGGAAGATGAAAGGTTTTGAGAATTTTATTAGGAGCACAAAACGATTTTAGGATAGCTTTAAAGCTAGTGTAAAATGACGTTTGCTTCATCATTTTCAGGGCCGAAAGGAATTAGGGGAAAGCATCTTGTGTTAAAATGCGGTTATGAATCATCTAAGAGGGGGAAGTGAAGTGGCAAACAAAGAATTGAAAAGAGGTTTAGAAGCACGTCATATTCAAATGATTGCTTTAGGCGGAACGATTGGTGTTGGTTTGTTTATGGGGTCAGCCAGCACAATTAAATGGACAGGTCCGTCAGTAATGCTTGCTTATGCAATTGCAGGTATTTTCATCTTCTTCATCATGCGTGCCATGGGAGAAATGTTGTATATGGAGCCAAGTACAGGCTCATTTGCGACATTCGGTCATAAGTATATTCATCCACTAGCTGGTTATATGACAGCGTGGAGTAACTGGTTCCAGTGGGTTATCGTTGGGATGTCAGAAATTATCGCGGTTGGAGCGTATATGCAATATTGGTTCCCGGATTTACCAGCTTGGATACCAGGTATAATTGCAATGGTTATTCTTGGTGCAGCTAACTTAATTTCTGTTAAGTCATTTGGTGAATTTGAATTTTGGTTTGCGATGATTAAAATCGTTACGATTCTATTAATGATTATTGCAGGATTTGGCCTTATTTTCTTCGGAATTGGTAACGGCGGAGAAGCGATTGGCATATCTAATCTTTGGTCAAATGGCGGTTTCTTTACAGGTGGTTTTTCAGGATTCTTCTTTGCATTATCACTTGTAGTTGGAGCGTATCAAGGTGTGGAATTAATCGGTATTACTGCTGGTGAAGCGAAGGATCCAAAGAAGACACTTACAAGAGCGATTCAAAGTACAATTTGGCGTATTTTAATTTTCTACATCGGTGCTATTTTCGTTATTGTAACTGTGTATCCGTGGGATCAATTAAGTACAATTGGTAGCCCGTTCGTAGCAACTTTTGCGAAGGTTGGTATTACGGCAGCAGCTGGATTAATTAACTTCGTTGTTATTACAGCAGCAATGTCTGGTTGTAATAGTGGTATTTATAGTGCTGGACGTATGCTGTATACGTTAGGTGTAAATGGACAAGCACCGAAGTATTTCACGAAACTTTCTGGAAATGGTGTGCCTTTATTTGGTACAGTTGGCGTAATTATCGGTCTGGCGGTTGGTGTTGTTTTAAGTTATATCGCACCGAAAAACTTATTCGTATATGTATATAGTGCAAGTGTACTTCCTGGTATGGTACCATGGTTCGTCATTTTAATTAGTCAAATTCGTTTTAGGAAAGAAAAGGGAGCAGAGATGAAAGATCATCCGTTCAAAATGCCATTTGCTCCTGTAACAAACTATTTAACAATTGCCTTTTTAATTATGGTATTAATCGGAATGTGGTTTAACGATGATACTCGTATTTCATTAGTTGTAGGTATTATTTTCTTAGCTATCGTTACAATTAGTTTCTATGCTTTCGGAATAGGAAAGCGAGCTCCGTTAGACGTTCAAAATAATAAAGAGATTTCAAGTAAATAAAGAAGAGGCTGTTCATCTGGAACAGCCTTTTCTTATTGTTGTTATTTGTCGATAAATCGATATAACTTGTCGAATCGTTGATATAATTTGATTTGTGATAGATATATTCGAAAAATCGTTGATATAATTTCACATACTACCTATCACTATCATGATTAAAATTTCTCTAATACGATTTTCCCAATGGTGTGCCCGCTTTCAAGTAGTGCATGTGCTTTTTTTAGTTTTCAGCGTTAATCGGTGTTAATGTTTCATTTAAAGTAAGAATTCTTTACTTCTATATTATAGATGGTGAAATACTGCATGTAAAAAAATACCCTCTTTTTTATGCAAGCTGTACTGATAGTCTAGAAGGAGTTTATTTCTAAAAAGAAGAATTTTTTACTGTATTACTTTATCCAAAACTAAATGTAAAGGTGGATACATAATGACAGTAAAGAAACTTTATTTCATCCCAGCAGGTCGTTGCATGTTGGATCATTCGTCTGTTAACAGTGCGTTAACACCGGGGAAACTATTAAACTTGCCGGTGTGGTGTTATCTTCTGGAGACGGAAGAAGGTCCTATTTTAGTAGACACAGGTATGCCAGAAAGTGCAGTTAATAATGAAGGGCTTTTTAACGGTACATTTGTTGAAGGACAGATTTTACCGAAAATGACTGAAGAAGATAGAATCGTGAATATATTAAAGCGTGTAGGGTATGAGCCAGACGACCTTTTATATATTATTAGCTCTCACTTACATTTTGATCATGCAGGAGGAAATGGTGCTTTTACAAATACACCGATTATTGTGCAGCGAACCGAATATGAGGCAGCACTTCATAGAGAAGAATATATGAAAGAATGTATATTACCGCATTTGAACTACAAAATTATTGAAGGGGATTATGAAGTGGTACCAGGTGTTCAAGTATTGTATACGCCAGGTCATTCTCCAGGCCATCAGTCGCTATTCATTGAGACGGAGCAATCCGGTTCAGTTTTATTAACGATTGATGCATCGTACACGAAAGAGAATTTTGAAGATGAAGTGCCGTTCGCAGGATTTAATCCAGAATTAGCTTTATCTTCAATTAAACGTTTAAAAGAAGTTGTGGCGAAAGAGAAACCAATTGTTTTCTTTGGTCATGATATAGAGCAGGAAAAGGGTTGTAGAGTGTTCCCGGAGTATATATAGTGCAAAAAGTCATGAGTTCGCGTGCTCATGACTTTTTCATTTAAATAATTTTTTTAAATAAATTATAAACTTTTTTTGAACTATCTTCGTTTAACTGATAGTACGTAAGGTTTACATCATCAGGAGTATCTTGCTGAGCAATCATCACTTCGCTGCTGTGATGATCAACTATCCATATGAAATATTTTTTATAAGTTCCATCCTCGAAAGTAATCCACATATCACAATCTATTAAATCTGATCCTTCTTCATCCAATGTTAATTTTCCTTTTTTTGCGGTATTCATACTGTTAATAAATGTTTTTAATTCATCTGTTTTTGTGAGAAAGATATCCTTTTTTGTTTTAATTGATTCTACATGTATATCTTTTATTTCCTGCTTTCCTAAAAAAACAGGGGGCTCATTTGGATCTCGCGAGCTTGAAATAATAGTAGCTTTCTTTTTCGGTTTGTTTGCAGTATAGAGATCTTGAATAGATTTTCCCGAGTTTACAAACCATACAATTCCACAAATAATTAATACGCTACCTAGCAATAAAATAATTTTTTTAATAGGGTTTTCTCCTCTCTATTATTTCGTGTGAAGAGCTTTTCTATTAATATATGATAGGTAAGCGTAAAGTATTATAGTTGAACTTGGTTATGCTTCACAGTTTTTATCGGGCGATCTATGAGTAAATTGTAAGTGAGCCCAATTAATACGAAAATGCCACCGATAACTTTACCGATTGAGAGTTCATTTGTCAGGAAGAAATCAATGATAGTCCCCGCAAATAATTGTCCGATAAAGATGAGTAATGTTAAATAAAAGGCTGATATTTTAGGAGTAATATAGTTGGATAATGAAATAACGATAACGCCTACTAATCCGCCTAAGTACACAGCAATAGGAATAGATTGTAACGTCTGCATTGGAATATACAATGAATCTGAACTGAAAATTAAAAATAACATAGAGAAAAATAATCCAGTAATATAATTAAAAAACGTGCCTTCCCAATTTCCAATTTCCTTTGCTAAATTCGCGTTAATAATTCTAGCAACAACGATAGAAACACCAGCTAAAATAGCGATCGTAATATATAACATTTTCTTGCCCCCATTAATAAATTGTCATGATTATAATTCCAGAAGAGATGAAACATAATCCAATTAGTTTTTTCTTTTCAAACTTTGCAACTTTCATTCCTAATAAGCCGAAATGATCGATAATGATGGAAGCAATAGATTGACCGAGTAAACTTAATGCGATCGTAATAGAAGCACCAAGGACGGAGAAACTTATATTGTTAAAAAGAACAGTGAATACTCCAATCGCTCCAGCGCTATATAAAAAAAGTGGAATACTTTTATCGAAACGAATTTTATTTTTGTTTATGATTAAAATGAAGATAACTGCAATTAAACCGACAAGGTGAATGACCACGCTTGCTGTGTACTTGCCAATTAACTCAGATAAAATCCCATTCAGTGGAAGCATAACGGCGATGAGCACACCAATAAAGACAGAAAGAAAGTTATACAATGTAATATCCCCTTTGTATTTCATATTTGTAATGACTGTATCATGCTGAAATTGTGTATTGTTATGACATATGTCATAGTGGAAGAAGAAAATTTTGATTACAATGGGGATGAGTTGTAAAGGTGGGGAACTATGAAGAAAGTATGTAATTCTATTAAATTAGCAGAGTATATGAAGAAAAATAATATTGATTCATTTTTTAGTCATGATATGAAGCCATATATGGAACTTATATTTTTTAAAAAGAATGAGTTTATTTGTAGAGAAAATGAAGAGATAGATTATTTATATTTCTTTGTTGAAGGAAAAGCGAAAGCGTTTAACACATTAAGTAACGGGAAATCCGTATTACTGTGTTTTTATGATAGTTTGCAGTTACTTGGAGATGTGGAGTTAATTCATTCCCAAAGGATTACATCAAATGTACAAGTAATGGCAGATTCATATTGTGTTGGTTTACCATTAGGAAAAGTGAGAAATAAGCTATTTCATGATGCGAAATTTTTAAGATGTATTTGCGGATCATTAGCACATAAGTTAAACCGACTTTCCAAAAACAGTACAATTAATTTATTGTATCCGCTTGAAAATAGACTTGCGAGTTACATGTTAGCAGCAGGGGAACGAGCAGTTCAGCATGAAAATAGAATTGTGTTTAGTGGGAATTTAACGGAAATAGCGGAGTTGTTAGGAACGAGCTATCGGCATTTGTTGCGAACATTAAATATTTTTTGTGATAAAAATATAATCAAGAAAAACAATGGTTGTTTTGAAGTAGTGAATGTAGAAGTTTTGAGGGAATTGGCTGCGGATGTTTATAAATAATATATTAAAGTAGGGATTAAGATGAAAATAGCTATAATTTCAGATATCCACGGAAATAGTCACGCTTTAAAATCGGTATTAAAAGATATTACACGTCGCAAGGTCGAAATGATAATAAATTTAGGAGATAGTGTGTACGGGCCGTTAGATCCTTTAGAGACAATTGAAATATTAATGAGTAGCGAGATGATACATATTAAAGGCAATTGTGATCGCATGCTTTGGGAACCTATACAAGAGCAATCTGCTACACTAACTTTTGTTCAAAATCAATTAACAAATTATCATATAGGTTGGTTAAAACAACATCCTTCACAATTTATTGTAGACGATATGTTATGTTGTCACGGTACGCCAACTTCAGATGAAGTGTGTTTGTTAGAAGAGATGAATGAGAATGGTGCAATATTAAAGAATGAAAAAAATATAATGGATCAACTCCAAAATATAGAACAAAAAATAATAGTATGTGGTCATACACATATTCCTAGAGTTGTTTATTTAGCGAACGGAAAGATCATTATAAATCCAGGAAGTGTAGGACTTCCAGCATACAAAGATGAGTTACCTGTTATGCATAAAATGGAATCAGGAACTCCGCATGCAAAATATGTAGTGATAGAAAAGGTTTTGGAAGAATGGACAATTGAACAAATTTCAGTTCCTTATAATTGGGAAGAAGCTGCTGGATTGGCTGTTCAACAAGAAAGATATGACTGGGCACAGGCGCTAAAGACTGGGAAGATAGAATGAAGGGGAGTTTACTTTATGGTAAACTGCTCTTTTTTATTTTGAGTAGATATTGAATCATATAAAAAGAAAATGTTATGATTATGGAAACGTATGAATATATGAACAAATATTCATATGTAAAAGAAGGAGGGATTAGAATGATAGACCTAATTATTATTGGAGCGGGTCAAGCTGGATTAACAATGGGATATTACTTGAAGCAAGAAGGGTATAATTTTTTATTACTTGAGGCAGGAAAACAAGTTGGTGATTCATGGAGAAATCGATATGATTCTTTGCAGCTTTTTACCCCAAGGTCTTACAGTAGCTTGCCGGGTATGGCGTTAATAGGTGAAAAAAATGAATTTCCATATAAAGATGAAATTGCAACTTATTTAGAAGAATATGCAAGACATTTTCAATTACCGGTACAATTACAAACGGAAGTTCTAAAAATAAAGAAAGAAAAAGAAATATTTGAATTACATACTCCTACAGAAGTTTTACAAACGAAAAAAGTTATTATCGCATCAGGTGGTTTTCAGCAACCATTTATTCCCTCAGTTTCAGCAAATCTATCATCACATATTTTTCAAATACATTCATCACAATATAAATCATCACCGCAAATTCCACAGGGGAAGGTACTTGTAGTAGGTGGCGGGAATTCAGGAATGCAAATAGCAGTAGAACTTGCAAAAACGCATGAAGTTACGGTGTCTATTAGTCATCCTTTAACGTTTTTACCGTTACAACTTTTTGGAAAAAGTATTTTTAATCTGCTAGAAAAAATGGGTTTATTGTACGCTGAAATAAATACAAAGAGGGGAAGATGGTTTCAGAAGAGAAAGGACCCTATTTTCGGTTTTGAAGGTAAGAAACTTATTCGTAATGGAGCAATCAAACTGCAAGAAAAAGTAGTAAGTGCATCAGGAAATAACATTATGTTTCAGAATGGTGATATTTATAGTGCAGAAAGCGTTATATGGTCAACTGGTTTTGTTCAAAATTATAATTGGATTGAAATTGAACAGGCAGTGAATGAGAAAGGATTTCCTAATCATATAAAGGGAATCAGTCCAGTAAAAGGATTGTATTATATCGGTTTACCATGGCAATCTCAAAGGGGTTCCGCACTTATTTGTGGTGTAGGAAAGGATGCAGCGTATGTACTTTCTGAAATCAAAAAAATAGATCAGTAGCGATAACTACTGATCATCCATATGTACATGAATTAGGAGAGGTCAAACATTTATTAACTTTATTATAATAGATTTTTATAGAATTAAAAACTGAAAATTCAAATTTAATGTTGAGAAAGTTTTTTGTATCGAAATATATGAAAAATAGGGATTTTTATTGAAACAGAAAAAGATATTTCTATTTTAGTAAATTATGATATAGTCTAAATAAGCGTGTTTTTCCATAAATGTAATTATTTTCATTGTAGTTTCGTTTATATGAGGGAAGGAGAAGTAATTATGAAGTTTGATGATCAACGCTTATTAGGAGTCCGATTAGGTTCTGTACTTGTGACAGAGGAAAATCAATATTTAGTAATTAAGAAAAAAGATCATTATGCACTGTTAAATATACATAATTTAGAATGCACACATGTTGAAGTGCAGTTAGAACATTTGGAAGAAATGTTGCGGGAAGATTTCCAAGAA
This sequence comes from Bacillus sp. FSL W8-0770, assembly GCF_038008705.1. Taxonomy (NCBI): domain Bacteria; kingdom Bacillati; phylum Bacillota; class Bacilli; order Caryophanales; family Bacillaceae; genus Bacillus; species Bacillus sp. FSL W8-0770. Next base: position 3,257,259 of record NZ_JBBOZR010000001.1, on the reverse strand, counting down.
AGTATAACGGAGATTATCGCACCAGAACATATAAAAATTGTTGCGAAAAATGTTATATAGATAAAGAAGCTGGAAGGAACTGCTTCTTTATTTTCATTATAAGGATAACGTTTTTACAACTTCACCAATGATCCCTTCCATTTGATGAACACCTAAATCGGAATTGGTCATAATAACAGCACCATTCCCGCAGTATGGATAACAAACCATCATACATTGAAATCCAACGCCCCATCCGAGTGAATAAACCTGTAATTCTTCATTAGAATCATCTAGAAAAACACCTAATCCAGTCCATTTTGAGCAACCTTGAGGAGAAATCATGTCTATTACTAATTTTTGAGAAAGTTTTAGTTTACCCTTTCCTTGTAAGGAATGAATGATTTCAATAACTAAAGCTGATAAGTCAGTTGGTGTTGTCCAAATGCCTGAAGCAGCTGCGAATGGATAAAATGGATACTTCTCATTTGTTACAGTCCTATCTTTATTATGTCCGCAAGCAAAAACATCGGTTTTATCTATGTCTTTTGGAGAGAAAAGTGTACTATATTTCATTTGTAGTGGCTGGAAGATGTGTTCTTCTAATAACTGACTAAATGATCTTCCTGTAATATCTTCAAGTAGTAGTTCGGTTATACAAAAGCTTGCGTCTGAGTAGTGAAATTCACTTTCTGGTTTATAAGTTACCTCTATAGGTACGGGGCAATATAGTGTTTTACCGGAAAGGAGCTCAGACATATTAGGTAAGCCTTTTGCAGGTGTATAATGTTCAAAACTATTAGGTGGATCAATGAGTCCAGATTGATGGCTTAATAAGTTTCTCAAAGTGATGCTTTTTTGTGAAGTAAATAGATTAGTAGGAATGTTCCAAGATGTGAGTTTATCATTTACGTTTTCATCTAAATATACGATACCTTGCTCTGATAATGTTAGTACGAGCATTGTAGTGATGAATTTGCTGATAGAACAAGAATTAAAGAGAGAATTTGTAGTAACAGCTCTAGTTGTTCCAGCTTCAAGTGTTCCAAAGGCAGTCACTTCATCTAGTTGGCCATTACGTATAACAGCGAGGCTTAAACCTGCAACGGAATATTGATTCATTTTCTCGTATATATTGCTACTTTTTAAGTTCATGGTGACTCCTTTCTTTAAAGACAGAATATTATTTTTCTTTTTTAGTTAGTTTGAAGTGAACTTTTGAAAAAATTTGTCTCGGTACATGTACATAACCCATGAGATTGTTATTAAAGAAATGATGATTTGTTTGTTTTTAATTGGTGCATTGAGAACAAGCCAACCAACTATATCAAATAATAAATGTAGCACGATTGAAAGAACTACAAATTGAAGTAACGTATTTAAAAATCTTTTCATAAAGTGTCCCCCTAAAATAATAGGTTTTATTAACAGTTTGATATAGTGGTATTTTACAGTAAATGTGTCCTGTGGTAAAATTTACATAAGTTAGTGAAATAAAACAAATGAAAGTTAGTAAGGGGGAACACTTATGGAATTCTGGATGGTTATACTAATATTAGCCTTTGGTTTCATTTATATCGCTGAAAAATTAGCTAGAATTGAAAAGAAAAATGATGCGCGTTTAAAGAGAATTGAAGATAGATTACAATTAATTACGAAAGAAATGGGAATTGTAGAAAGAGAACCTGAAATTAATAAAGAACTACGCCAGCTTGTAGAAGAAGGAAAAAAAGTTACAGCAGTTAAGAGAGTAAGAGAAGCTTTTGGTTTTTCCTTACTAGAAGCGAAGCAATATGTTGATAAATTATAAAAAAGATCATCCATTTGGGTGATCTTTTTTACTGCACCATGCGTGTATTTACATAAGCGGCGATAATAAAGTGTCCAATTATATGGAACAAACATTTGAGATAAATTGTCTAATATAGGTAATAACTATTTAGCTTGAAAGAAAGGGTTGATAACATGAAAAAGAATACGTTGTTAAAAGTAGGATTATGTGTAGGTTTACTAGGAACAATTCAATTTGTTAGCACAATTTCTTCTGTACAAGCATCACAAAAGGTAGAGAAAACAGTAATAAAAAATGAGACGGGAACCATTTCAATATCTCAGTTAAACAAGAATGTATGGGTTCATACGGAGTTAGGTTCTTTTAATGGAGAAGCAGTTCCTTCGAACGGTCTAGTTCTTAATACTTCTAAAGGGTTAGTACTTGTGGATTCTTCTTGGGATGACAAATTAACGAAGGAACTAATAGAAATGGTAGAAAAGAAATTTCAGAAGCGCGTAACGGATGTCATTATTACACATGCGCACGCTGATCGAATTGGCGGAATAAAAACGTTGAAAGAAAGAGGCATTAAAGCGCATAGTACAGCATTAACTGCAGAACTAGCAAAGAAAAGTGGATATGAAGAGCCACTTGGAGATTTACAAACCGTTACAAATTTGAAGTTTGGAAATATGAAAGTAGAAACATTTTATCCAGGGAAAGGGCATACAGAAGATAATATTGTCGTATGGTTACCGCAATACAATATTTTAGTTGGAGGCTGTTTAGTGAAATCTACGTCCGCGAAAGATTTAGGAAACGTTGCGGATGCTTATGTAAATGAATGGTCCACATCGATTGAGAATGTGCTGAAGCGATATAGAAATATAAATTCGGTAGTACCTGGTCATGGAGAAGTAGGAGACAGGGGATTACTTTTACATACATTGGATTTATTAAAATAAGAAATTGTAGAAATACAAAAGAGAGGAGAAATAATTTTCTCCTCTCTTTCTTCTAACTATATTTAAATGCTGAATCTGTTGATTACGCCAGCATATATTACTGAGATTTTAATTCCAAGTATACAAATACTAGTACTGTCATAATTGCTATAACAACATAAGTAGCATCAAGCATTATAAGTGTTTTTAAAGTTTCAGTCATCGTAATTCACCCCTGTTATAAAAATATAACATGATCTTTTTATTGATTAGATAAGAGATCATAAAGATAAAATGTATATGAAATTTCTTAAGTAGCTTCTATATAAATATATCATATAAATAATGTAAGTAATGTTAAGATAATGTAAATGTATTGTAAATAAAAAGGTTTACAATAAAGACTTTAATAAAAAATGATAGTTCCTTAAAATGACAAATGCGCTCTTCTTTCTATTGAATGATAGAAAGAAGAGCGTATTTTTATATCTATTTCATATGTGATGAATTGCAACTATTTGTACATGGGATTCAAAAATTTTTTTCGTTGTATATATTTCTCCAAATTAATTAGCTATTTAAAAGTATCGAAAGATGTGTGTACACTAATGCATATTTTTTAGTGTCAATAAAAATATTATGTCAACAATATGAACTGTCACAAATCTTTATATATTATTGTGATTGATATCACATCACTTTTTTTCAATGGGTATTATGCTTAAGGTGTAATGAATGATTGGGAGAGGGTGGGATGATATGTTTTGTTATCAATGTGAACAAACGCCAGCAGGCGGATGTAAAGTAATGGGTGTGTGCGGCAAGAATGAAACGATTGCGAGTTTACAAGATACGATTGTGTTTGGGCTAAAAGGAATTGCAGCTTATCGCACACATGCTGCTCAGCTAGGATATACGGATGCATTTGTAGATGCTACAACACAAGAAGCTTTATATATGACATTAACAAATTCTAACTTTAACGAACAAGAGCATATTGATATGGCTATGAAAGTGGGGAAATCAGCTTTACGGGTGATGGAATTATTAGATGAGGCACATACGAATCATTTTGGTGTGCCAGAGCCTGTACAAATTACACAAAATCGTGTAGAAGGTAAAGCAATTGTAGTTACGGGGCATAATTTATTTGCACTAGAAGAATTATTAAAGCAAACAGAAGGAAAAGGCATTAATATTTATACACATTCTGAAATGCTACCAGCACACGGATATCCGCAGCTGAAAAAATATAAACATTTAAAAGGAAACATCGGTAAGGCATGGTATGATCAAAGACGCCTTTTTGAAAAATTTACTGTTGCCATATTAGCTACAACAAACTGTGTTATGCCAATTAAAGGATCGTACTCTGATCGATTCTTTTCATATGACATTGCAGGTTTAGAAGGTGTACAAAAAATTGAAAATGATGATTTTACACCATTGATTCAAAAAGCGCTAGAACTTCCAGAAGTACATATGGAGTCAGATGAACAGTTAGTGACAGGCTTTCATCATAATACAGTATTGTCATTAGCTCCAGAAATTATTGATGCAGTAAAAGAAGGGAAAATAAAGCGTTTCTTTGTTATCGCCGGTTGTGATGCACCGGGAAAAGGCGGAGAATATTATCGTGAATTAGCAACGTCGCTTCCGCAAGAAACGGTTATTTTAACAACTTCTTGCGGGAAATTCCGCTTTAATGATGTGGATTACGGTGTTGTACCTGGTACGGAAATTCCGCGTTACATTGATTTAGGACAGTGTAATAATTCCATTTCTACAGTGAAAATAGCGGCTGCATTAGCTGATGCTTTCCAATGTGAAGTGAATGAATTGCCAGTAAGTATTGTGCTATCATGGTTTGAACAAAAAGCGGTTGCCATTTTACTCGGGCTATTTAGTCTTGGGATTCAAGATATTCGCATCGGTCCAAAGGCTCCTGAATTTATTTCACCTGGCGTGCTTGATGTATTACAAGAAACATTTGGTTTAAAACTAATTACAAATGCAGCAGAAGACATGGCTATGATGTTATCGTAACGGAAAAGATGTTTTCACTTAATTGTAGCTTTATAAATCATTTGTATGTGTGTGAGTAAACGTACATACAAATGATTATTAATAAAGAAAATCGCTATATCTATAAATTTTATAAAGCTTTTAAAGTGTAACACCACATGCCCATCACCTTAAGATTTTAAGTATCCCCAAAACGAAATTTCTACATGAATATCTATAATTTTACCTCTTTTTCATTTGATTTGAAAATAAGCTTTCTATTTTTAAAAACCAACGATACCACCTCAAATTATATGGATAAAATCCATTCATTTATTAGGAAAATGGATTGAAAATAATAAGGTAGACTAAAAAGTAAAATATTATTTATGATAATCATTCTTTTATAAAATTTAAATTGGAAATAGCCCTACTCATTTTGATTGCGCATTTTCAAAATGGAGGGGCTTTTCTTACTGTAAAATCAATAACTGCAGCTTATTTTGTTGAAAAAATTCTCATTCTTATTTTGAAAGTGATATGGGTACATTTACATGCACATCAATCTTATATGATGAAGTGGCCCTTGAATATATTATTTTTTATTGACAGACATAAAAATGATTTATTTGCTATATTGATAATTTATAGACGTTATAATAAAATGTTTACGTATATGTAAACTTAATTTATTCTTGTTTGGTTTTATTGTGAGGTTAGGCAGTGTTAATAACAATAAAATAATGAATATATCACCTGCAAAAAGAATGCAACCAATACGGAGAAGATGATTTCGTTAAAAATTCGAAAAATAAGCGTTATTAGCTCTTGAAGAAAAATGACTAGAAAAATTATAAGCATATGGAAAATAGGGTTATACAAAAAGTCCTAAAGGGGGACGGAATTATGGAGAAAAGAAAGTATTCAGTAACACCACAAGATCGAATGAATTATGTATTAGGTCTTTATTCTGCAGATCAACAAATTAATGCAGTTCTTTATTTTCCTGTAGGTATATCCAAGGAAATACTTGAAGAATCAGTAAGGATAACGTTGCAATTGCAACCAGTTTTGAACAGCCGGTTTGTAGAAAATGATATTCCTTACTGGGAGGAACATTCATCTGACACTAACTCATCTATTTGCTTTTTTGCAGAAGGAAATAATCAAGAACTTGAAATAATGGCAATAGATTTTATTAAGGAACCTGGTGATCGTATTCAGGGGCCTATGGTTCAAACGAAATTATTACGGGGCACTACAACAGATATGTTAGTTGTGAAATTGTCTCATCTATGTTCAGATGGTGCAGGAGTCAAGGAATATATTAAATTGCTTGGAATGATATATACTCACCTTTCATTGGGACGGTCTAAGAAGCAAATTATAAAGGAATTTGATGAGGGAAATGAGAGTTGTCGAGATCAATCACATGTATTCAAATACGCTGGAATATCGGACATAAAAAGTGCGTATCGTCCTAACCAAGAACAACAGGCATCGTTATGGTCTTTTCCATCTCAACCTAACAAAAATAAATTTCCCCAAATGTCCGTACGGCGATTGAGCCATGAGCAAACTCTACGTTTAACCCAATGGACAAAAGCTCAACAGGCTACCTTGAATGATGTAATCATGACTGCATACTTCCGAGCTTTATCACATTTCACTGTGTATGCAGAACCTCGCACTGCAGAAAAAATGATTGGCTTGACAATTGATTTACGTCGATATCTGCCTAATAATACAACTGGTGCTATTTGCAACTTATCCGGTATGGAAATGCCAGTGATTAAAATGGAAGACGATGAAACATTTAAGCAGACTCTTGTTCGAGTTAAACAATCAATGGATAAAATAAAGTCTCAAAATCCAGGTCTTTCTTCAGCAGCAGGAATGGAGTTACTGGCAGAAATGAAGCTATCTACAGTGAAGGAAATGTATAATCAGCAATATGAACAGGCTGTACAGATGGGGATGGCGTTGCCATTACTGACAAATTTGGGAGTAATCGCTGAGGAACCTATTCAGTTTGGTGAAATTCAAGCTGAGGACGGGTATATGACATCACCTATTATGTATGCACCATTCTTTTCAATGGGAGCAAGCTCTTATAATGGAAGGCTTACATTTACGATCGGTTATCATGCGCCGGATACATCAAAAGAAAAGGTAGAAAAATTTTTAGATAGTGTTGCTAATCAACTATCAGAAATAAAATAAAAGAGAATATAGAGAACAGATTTCTAATAGAATTGTATTTTGGAGGCTCGTATCATGTACGGATAATCTCTGGGAATTTTCTCTGACCGCACTTGCCTTTATGCTTTATATGCAATGGGAATGGTAGGGAGAAACAATTTGTATCGTGAAAAAACAAGATATAACGGTATGAAAACAATAAAGCAGAGCTGATTTAAATTACACTTTGAATCAGCTCTGTTTTACTAGTTTGATGGCCCTTACAACAAAAAAGGAGGCTGTATCCGGTTAGGGTAAAGCGGATTTTTAATTTTTTTGAAAATAAAGTTGACATCCACAACTACTTAGTCATACAATGTAGTTGTAATAAGTAATACTGAATAGTGTGGTTTTACTCAAAAGCTATTCAGTAAAAAATTCGCCTTAGTACTCTGTGATACTGAATATAAGTCAGACAGAATAGGGGGTAAAGGAGGATCAGGACATGGAAAATTTAACTGAAATGCTAAAAGGTTCACTGGAAGGGTGTGTACTGGAAATCATCAGTCGCCGTGAAACGTATGGCTATGAGATTACCCGCCATCTGAATGATCTTGGGTTTACCGAAGTTGTGGAAGGTACGGTGTATACCATCCTTGTACGATTAGAGAAGAAAAAGCTTGTGAATATTGAAAAGAAACCATCAGATATGGGACCGCCTCGTAAGTTTTATTCATTAAATGAAGAGGGCCGCCAAGAGCTTGAATTGTTTTGGAAAAAATGGGATTTTGTATCGTCAAAAATTAACGTCTTGAAGTCAAAATAGGTTCATAAGATAAAACGTTCCGGCCGATACTTTGGGAATTTCTTGTTCGGTTTTATAAAAAAGGAGGAAAATAAGATGTTAGAAATGTTCAAAAAGTTAATTGGTGATAAAAAAGAGTACAAAATGATGATGGCACGAGTTGAGGCTCTGCCAGAGGACTACCAATTTGTATTTAAGAAAATTCAAAACTACATGTGGAATTTCTCAGCGGGTAACGGGATGGATATGTTACACATACAGTATGAATTAATCGATTTGTTTGAAGCTGGTGCAGCAGAAGGAAGACAAGTGCTTGACATTACTGGGGATGACGTGGCTTCCTTTGCTGACGAACTAGTGGCAAATGCTAAAACTTACGTCTCCAAGTATCGTGAAGATTTGAATGAAAGTATTATGAAGAAATTGAGAAAAAAATAAATGGAATAAGTAATACCGACTGATTAGCTGGTTACACATATGAATTGCCACCATAGCTATTCAGTTATATTTTTAGCTTGGTACTAAGTGGTACAGAATATCAGTGGTACTAAATAGATAGAGGTAAATAAATTATCTCCGCAAAACATTTTTATAGGGAGGAAAAAAGTATGAGTAATGCAGCGATTTCTATAAAAGGCTTGAAAAAATCCTTTAAAGACAAGGAAGTTTTAAAAGGGATAGATTTTGAGGTGCAGCGTGGAGAAATTTTCGCGCTGCTAGGCTCAAATGGAGCGGGAAAGACGACAACGGTCAACATCCTTTCGACGCTAATGAAGCAAGATGGCGGTGAAGTAAGTATTTGCGGATTTGATGTACAACGTCAACCAAATCATGTTCGTCAAAGTATCAGTTTGACAGGGCAGTTCGCAGCTTTAGACGGTATGCTGACTGGGAGGGAAAACTTGATAATGATTGCTAGGCTACGTGGTGTTTCCAATCTCGCTCAAGTTGCTGACAATCTACTTGCAAGATTTAGCCTGACTGATGCGGCAAACCAAAGGGCAGATCAGTATTCAGGTGGGATGAAGCGCCGGCTTGATATCGCGATGAGTTTGATTGGGGCGCCAGCAGTTATTTTTCTTGACGAACCAACGACTGGACTCGATCCTGAAGCGCGGATTGAAGTGTGGGATACAGTCAAGGAACTTGCTGATAGTGGTACAACTATTTTGCTTACGACTCAGTACTTGGAGGAAGCAGAACAACTGGCAGACCGTATCGCTATTTTGCATGGCGGAAAAATTATTACGACAGGTACTCTTGCTGAACTAAAAGAGATGTTCCCGCCAGCAAAAGTGGAGTATATCGAGAAGCAACCGACATTGGAAGAAATATTCCTTGCGATCATTGGCAAAAAGGAGGAGGTGTAAATGAAAAGTAAAACAGGTGTATTACTAGATCGTTTAATGCGTAACATTATGCGCAGTCCGGATACAATTATTACAGTAGCGATTACACCGATTATGATGATGCTATTATTTGTCTACGTGTTTGGCGGCGCAATAAAAACTGGAACGGAAAACTACGTTAATTATTTATTGCCGGGAATTTTGCTAATGGCTATCGCATCCGGTGTAGCTTACACTTCCGTGCGACTCTTTACGGATGTAAAGAGTGGGCTGATGGCACGTTTCATTACGATGCCTATTAAGCGCTCATCGATATTGTGGGCTCACGTTCTAACCTCTCTGGTTGCTAATGTACTTACTATCGTGGTGGTTATTCTTGTTGCACTCTTAATGGGTTTCCGTTCCAGTGCTAATATTCTAGATTGGCTCGCGGTAGCTGGGATACTTGGGATGTTTACGCTGGCGCTAACATGGCTAGCTATCATTCCAGGATTGAAAGCGAGGTCTATGGAAGGGGCGACTGCTTACTCGTACCCGCTAGTTTTTCTTCCATTTATTAGTTCGGCCTTTGTGCCTACCGAAACGATGCCAAAAATTGTTCGTGCGTTTGCAGAGAATCAGCCTGTAACTTCAATCGTGAATGCGATTCGTGCTCTTTTATATGAAGGAACTGTTGGAAACGATATTTGGATTGCGCTCGCTTGGTGCGTAGGTATAATGGTCATCTCTTACTTTTTCGCCAGTAAAGCATTTAAACGTCAGTTAGGGTAAGAAACGAGATAAACGAAACCTTCAGGAATAATATATATTTAGAAAAGCACGGGAGATTTTCCGTGCTTTTATTATTTATCATGCTCTCATTGTAGTAAATGAAATGGTATTTAAAAATAGAATAATTGTCCAGTGATAAAGCTTAATATTTGAGGCTCACTGCTTATGGAATGTATAAGCACACTCGTTTTTGTAAATCTGCTAATACTTCATCGGGTATTTCTTTGATTTTAATATCCTTCCCTAGAAAAAGCAGCCAGTTTATTATTTCCGTCACTTCATCGGGATTGTTAACATTAATAAAAGTTTTTAAAATGGCTGTGGATTGGTAAGGATTAGTATAAGATATTGAAATTTTTAAAGGATGGTATTTTTTGAACTGGGCAATTGCTGTCGGACCAAGTTCAAGTACAAGGTTAATTGCTTCAGCCTTCTTACTTAGTTTTTCTAAAATCTTTTTCTTATTGAGCCTTTTATTCGTCGTGTATGGTTCGATATTGATGAGATCATCGACAGGAAACATTAACTTCTTTTCTTCTTTTAAGTCAAATCCTTCAATAATCCAATGGCTTTTTTCTTGATAAAGGTGTAATAGATAAATTGGATAAGACTTAATTTCTTCATCTTTTTTAATGGTAATCAATAAATGGTTATCCAAAAGAAGGATTTGAATGAGTTTTTCTAACATAGGATGGGGGAGATCAGAAAGCTCAAGTAGATCGGGATTATAAGGATTAGTTCCTTGGAACAGCAAGAGTTGATTTAAAAGAACAAGGTCATCCTGCTGGGTTTCTGAGATGAGTCCTAGTAGTTTTTCGGCTAAAGATTGACGACTCTTTAGGTAGGGAAGTTGTTGATTCCTCGTAGCCATAAAGGCAATAAAAAGAGCTTTCACTTCATTATCAGTAAAGCGAACAACGGGCAGGATAGAATTATGCATAACAAAATATCCACCCGTTCTCCCAACTTCAGCGACAAGTGGCATTCCCATAGCTTCAATTTCTCTAATGTCTCTAATAGCTGTCGATCGTGATATGTTAAATTCTCGTATGATTTCAGAAATTGTAAAGTGAGAGCGGTTGTTAATATATCGCATAATTGTATTAATCCGTTCAACTTTTTTCATTTTGGTCTCCTAAACAGTATCATTTTTTGACATGGTTTAAAGATATTATAAACGTATCAGATGAAAAGATAAATCGTTTGATTAATAAAAAAAGAGGCAGGTTTTGTATATGAAAAATTATACTATAGAAGAAAAAGATAGCTTTATTGTGTTAGGTATTGGAACTGAAATTAAGAGTGAGTACACAGACTTTGCTGGAATAAATAAAGAAAAGGAAGACTTTTGGTCGGCTGTTAAAGAAGATGGAAGGCTGGACACTTTAAAAGCTTTAGCGACAAATGAATACATTTTTTCTGTGAGCGAAGCGGTGAATAACAAAATGATGTATTATGCGGGTGTCATGACAGAAGCACAAATAGAAGAAGAATCTAGAGTGATTCAGTTTCCGAGGGGAGAATACTTAGTAGTAAAAGGGGAAGACAAAACAGCTGAAGAGTTAAGTAATAAGTTGACTGGCATCGCCTTCGGTCAAGCTTTACCAGATGCAAATGAGTTTGCTTATGTTGGTGGACCAAATACAACGGTTGAGATGGGGAAAAGAAACCGCTTAGTGTTTGGTGAAATGTGGATTCCAGTTGTTAGGAAGTAAAGTGATAAAAGGTACGAATATGGGGAGTAGAGGCTAACAATCTTGGATTGTTGGCCTTTTTAACATGAATATAATATTCATGTGCTGCTACACAGTATGTTCTGATAAAATCGAATGAAAGGGAATTACTGTAAGGTGGTGGTGGGGTGAATAAAAAAAGGCTATTTGAGCTATTCATAGTAACGTTTGTTTTTCTATTCCTTCATGTAAGTACATTTACAAATGAGAAGTTTAACGATAAATTGGGTGCTTTTACTTACATTGTTTTATTTCTTATGCTTACTATCAATGCTATATTTATAGAAAGGTATTTTGGTGATATACAAAAGTGGATTCGAAATATTACATGTTGCTTTGCTTTATTCGTAGTGGTTTTAGTAGCTCTATGGATAGGTTATTTTTAGTCCTTACTTAAGAGAATGAGAAATATGTGATTACACTACATTCGATCCGATAATATTACTTAGCTGCATCGGTTTATATTAATTTTTTCTCTCCCCAATCATGATAAAATGTATAATAGGAAATTTTATGTAACATAAAGGGGGAAGGTTTATGGTCAGCTTGAGTACCTTGATAGCTTTTGCAATTGTTTCGCTTAGCATGGTTTGTTCACTTGGGCCTAATATGATTTATCTCATTTCCCGTTCCATTACGCAGGGACGTATGGCGGGATTTATTTCTTTATTGGGCATCATGCTCGGATTTGTAATCTATATAATCGCAACTATGTTTGGACTTACAGTTCTATTCCTTGCGGTTCCCGCTGTATATGAGGCAGTAAAGTGGGCAGGTGCTGCTTACTTACTCTGGCTAGCTTGGAATTCGATTAAACCGGGTGCTATATCTATTATGGAACCTCGTACGATTTCTAATGAACCACCACGGAAATTATTTTTAATGGGACTCATGACTAATCTTCTGAATCCAAAGATTGCTATTTTGTATGTATCACTTTTACCTCAATTTGAAGATCCAGAGAAGGGATCGTTGCTTTTTCAAGGTGCAGTTTTGGGCCTTACGCAAATCACTGTTAGCTTTATAGTTAACCTTCTAATTGTATGTACAGCAAGTAAAATTGCGAAATGGTTTGGCACACGTCCAACGTGGCTGCGAGTGCAGCGTTGGCTTATGGCAAGCGTATTGACAGGTCTTGCAGTACGTTTAGCTTTTGAACGTCGACAGTAAGAGTATATAAAAAAATTAAAAATGCTTTTTAATGAAGAAAATAAATTTTATAGTGATGGTACAACAAGTACAGAAGCGAATCCTACCCACGTATATGGAGAAAAAGGAACATATAATGTGGAACTAACAGTGGAAGATAGTAGAGGAAAAGAAAAGAAAGTAAAAAACAAACAAAAGTTACTGTAAAACAAGAACTGCAAACAGGTGGATCCCTCGAAGAGGAGAAGGACTTCCAATACGCTTGTAAAAGGGAATCTGATTACTCCTGATCAGACAGATGTTTAAACGTTTGATGTTATAGTTCTGAAAGAAGTAGTTATTTCTGTGATAAATGAACAAAATATTGGGATGACATGGGTACTTTATCATGAATCAGACATGTAAAATTACGTAGCTTGTGGTAAAGATGAAGGAAATACTATAAAGGGAAAACTCGTAGCGAAACAAGGAAAATATTATTTGAATGTGTATAAATCCAATGATAAGAATGGTGAATATTCATAAAGTATACTTAATATCAGTAATTCATATAATTAGGAGTGGTTTCTATATTTAGAGAAAATACAAAAAGGATACTTCTGTCATTAGTAACAAATCCAATACTAATAATTGTATACGGGATTTTTTGTTATGAGTTGGCCTTATACTGTCAGTACGGAAGAATGAATTATAATATTTACATTTTGTTATTATGTATAGTACTTTTTATATCCATAACTACATTTACTACAATGCGGGTGATAAAAAATAGAGAATATGAATCTAAAAAATTAACAAATTCAATAGCATGGAGATCCATTTCTATTATCATTATTGTTGCAATTACATCATTTTATGGGATGCAGATTTATAAAAGTGCAATAAATTACAATGGCAAATTGGCATGGTTTATAGAAAAGTTAAAACATGAAAGGTCAGTTAAACTTAAACATAATAATATATATAAATCTGGAGTAGAAGGTATTTTTGAAGATATCAATAAAAAATATCCTTTGCCAAAGAAATTGTATATGGCAACTGATTTTGATCTTACATTTCATTCAGATGGAACAATCACAGCGTTTGATACATTTGTTTATGGGAAAAATGTTGATGGGAAAGAAGAAACTTATTTAATCTCTTATAATAAGAAGAAATCAGAAGATATTACTATAATACGAGATGGATATGCAAAGCCTGATTATAATGATGATAAATTAGTAGAACCTTTAATTAAAACGGTTAAGGCGATCCCAGTTAAGCAAACGGTCAAAAAATGGAATGAAAGTAAGTATGGGTTGATTTATTATGGAAAAAGAAATTGGGGATCCAATACAGAGGGAATTATTAATATTACTGAGGATGGTAAGAGGCAGAGTGTTAAAGAAGCAGCTTCTGATATCATTGGATATACTGTATCTATATTTGTCCCTGGAAAAGAGAAAGAGCTGGTCCCTGCTAGATATAATTTAATAAGTGACGCAAGTTGGAGTAAATCAAAGACGCCTCCAAAAGAAGATATGCTTAAAGAGAAGGAACAACAAGATTTAAAGAATGAAAAAGAACAGTTTTTCCTATCGAAAGAAGTTGGTTATAAACTAAATATGACAGATAAAGCATTAGGGAGCGCCTTTTATTCATTAAGCAAGACTAGTGATGAAGGGAAAACATGGGAGGTTATCAATCCAGACCCATTTAATGGGGGGATTGGTAGTGTATCAGGAATCATTTTTATAAATGATAAACTTGGGTTTTTAGGAGCAATTAGGCCTTCTGGTAATGAAGGAGAGTTATATCGCACAGATGATGGGGGAGTATCTTTCAAAAAGGTAGAATATCCGCCGCATGAAGTGAAATTAGATCATACACAGTCCACAATAAGTCCTTTTGATTCTCCTAGTATGCCATATGAGAAAGATGGGGTTTTTAATATGTTAGTTGGACAAGGGGCAGATGGAGACTACAATGGCGATAGTAGTGCACTTTATCAATCAAAAGATAACGGAGAGACATGGGAATTTGTAGAAGAAGTGAAAAAGAAATAATCAGAATGTTTTTTTTAAAATAAGGTAACTACTCAGCTATACATTTCATGACGGACAGGAAGAATTTAAGAGTGAAATAATTAAAGTTCTTTCTCATGCTGGAGGTTGGTTAATATGGTCTACTATTCTTGCATCTTCCATCATGTATACTGTTACTTTATATAAGAATCATCCAGATATCAGAAAAATTATACATGCTCGTTTTGAAGAAATAAAGCAACGAATAAAATATTAATGTAACTAATAAAAAACGTTATTCTTTCTAGTAATTTTGCTTATTTAGAAAGAATAACGTTTTTGTTTTTTAATACTCAAGTAATAGTTTACCTACAGTTCCTATCATATAATTTATTGAATTTTAATATACGTTATGTATAACAGATATTTACCTTATAAAATAAGGGGGGAATATTATGACTGAGACAAACGAATCTTTAGGAGTTAATTTGAAAAAAGATGTGAAGTTTTCTATTATAATTCCTGCGCATAATGAAGAAAAGTACATTAGAAAATGTTTAGATTCAATTGCAAAGGCATCAGAGGCATATAAAGAGCAAACGGAAGTTATAGTTGTTTTAAATCGTTGTACAGATAAAACAGAGGAAATAGCAAAATCTTATAATTGTATTACATTGAAAAATAACGATAAAAACTTATCTAAAATTCGAAATGCAGGGGCTAAAATAGCCAGTGGAGAAATAATCGTTACTATAGACGCTGATACGATAATGACAGAGTCTATGTTGTTTAATGTAGATAAATATTTAGCTTCAGGTAAATACATTGGTGGTGGGGTGAATGGGAAGTTTGAAAGAATATCTTTAGGAATATTTCTCTCCGCAATGTTAATCATAATCCCTTTACTTTTTAAGTACGGAGCTATATCTGTAGGGATTTTTTGGTGCTATAGAAAAGACTTTATGGCAATCAATGGATTTAATGAAAACATGCTTATGGCAGAAGATGCAGATTTCGCAAAACGTTTAAAAGAGTGGGGAAAGAAAAATAATAAGAAATTCGGTACTATTAAAAATGGAATGATAACTTCATGCAGAAGATTTGATACATATGGAGACTGGACTTTATTTAAAAATCCAAAAGTAATTTTAGCTTATCTAAAAGGAAATGATAGAAAATACGCAGATAAGACATATTATGATAACCAAGAAAGATAAAAGTGGAGAAAAGCGGCAGAGGATAGCTAGTACTTTTTTTAGATATGATGAGAATCCAACTTAATTTAATAGATACTATAAGAAAAACATCAATTTGATTACCCTTTTTCAAATTGATGGTTTTTATTTTTGAAATAAATATGTATTTTTTTATAAAAATATTTTTTGACCCCCATAAAACTTTGTACTCCTCCGAATATGTATAGTGGAAAAAATAAATAGAAGAAAAATGACTATGAAAGAATATAGAAGTATTAATAAAATTACTAGATTAAGTGGGCATCCAAAGTAAAAGGATTAAATTACCAATTATATAGAGGAGAGTTATTCAAGGATTGCAGATAAAATAGAAAAAGAATAAGCAAAACGAACGGTAGAAAATAAGAAAGTAGATAAAAATACAAACTTAACTGTAGTGCCGAGAGAAAAGAAAAAATCATTAAGAAAACGTTAGACTCTAAAAATATAACTAACAGCAAGAAAACAAGACCGAAGAAAAGTACCAAGAAAATCTGGTTAAATGGTCACTTGTGTAGTGGCCATTTTACTATTTGAAGGAGGCTGGGAGATTACAAGTGTTGAGTTTAGTAATGAAGATCTTAAGAAAACCGAAAATAGAAGATATCGTATGTAACATACAAAATAATGAAGAAGATAAAGAAGCGTTTATCGTACAGTATCAACCTTTTATTAGAAAATCAATCTCATCTGTCTGCCGCCGATATATTACAGAACAGGATGATGAATATAGCATTGGATTGTTTGCGTTTAACGAAGCAATTGAAAAGTATTCCTATACAAAAGGAAAATCCTTTTTAGCGTTTGCTGATCTTCTTATAAAAAGAGATGTAATTGACTATATACGTAAGGAGTCTAAACATAACTTTGTCTTTTTAAAAGAAGATGAGCAAGAGGAAATGTTAGAAATGCAAGTGTCGCTTACGGAGTATATGAAAGAGATGGAAAATAGTAACCGTAAGGAGGAAATTCTTCATTTTCAAAGTGTGCTAGCTGAGTTTAAAATCACATTCTCAGAGCTTGCTAAAGAATCTCCTAAGCATCGTGATACGCGTGAGCAATTAATAGAAATTGTGAAAATTATTATAAAAGAAGAGGAAATGATGGAAGAGCTGTTCCGAAAGAAAAAGTTACCGCTTAAACAGATTGAACCGCGTGTTAGGGTAAGTCGTAAAACGTTGGAACGACATAGAAAATACATTATTGCAATGTGTATTATTTTTGCAAACAACTATACATATATTCTGGATTACATAAGAGGGGAAAAGCATGATGACTAAAGGAATTGTGATGGATATAAAAAAGCATAGCGTAGTTGTTTTAACACCAAATGGAGAGTTTATTACGTGTAAAAGAAAAGGGGATTCTTGCATAATCGGGGAGGAAATCTCGTTTGATGAGCAAGAACAAAAAGCATCGCATTTTTCGATTCCTTTCTTTTTAAAGCCTGCATCAATACTTGTTGCTTGTTTTCTATTTGCAGTTTTGTTTTTCTACAACCAACCAGAAGAAAAAGTATTTGCTTACGTCTCAGTTGATATAAATCCAAGTTTAGAGGTGAGCGTAACGAAGGATTTTCGTGTTATAGATTTGCAGGCTTGTAATGATGATGGAAGGCGTATTTTAAAAGAATTGAAGCAATGGGAAAATAAACAATTACAAGAAGTAATACGTACTATTATAAATCAAAGTCAAGAGGATAAGTATTTAACGAATGATAAGCAAGTTATGCTAACAGCTGTTGCAAAGGACAAGGCACTAGAACCACTTTTGGAAAAGGCAATGAAAGAATTAAAGAAAGAATATGAGCTAAAACATATTACAGTTGAATATCAAAGTAGCACAATGCAAATACGAGAGAATGCTAGAAAAGCTGGAATTGGCACAGGTGTCTATATAAAGCAAGAGAATGAGAAGAACAAATCACTTACGCCTCCTGTCACCCCGTCTAATCCGGTGAAAAACGAAGAAGAGGTGCAATCACAGCCGGAGTCATCTCCTGATGCAACACTCGATTTGTCTCCTGTAAAAGAGAAAAAATATGAAAAGCAAGAGCAGAAAGAACAAAAGAAAACAGAGGAACAGCCATCGAAGCAAATAAAAGAAAACAATGGAAGAGGATCTCAGCAAGAAAATAGAGGGAATCAACAGGAGAATAACAGTAGAGAAGCTCAACAAGGAAATAATGGGAATCAGCAAGGGAATAACGGAAGAGGATCTCAACAAGGGAATAATGGAAATGGGCAAGGGAACAACGGAAGAGGATCTCAACAAGGGAATAATGGAAATGGGCAAGGGAACAACGGAAGAGGATCCCAGAAAGAAAATGACGGAAACGAGCAAGGGAACAACGGAAGAGGATCTCAACAGGGAAATAACGAAAACGAGCAAGGGAACAATGGAAGAGGGTCTCAACAAGGGAATAATGGAAATGGGCAAGGGAACAATGGAAGAAATCCTCAACAAGGAAATAATGGGAATCAGCAAGGGAACAATGGAAGAGGATCCCAGAAAGAAAATGACGGAAACGAGCAAGGGAACAATGGTAGGGGGTCTCAACAAGAAAATAGAGGCCACCAGCAAGGGAATGAAAAGAAGAATCAATAGAATATGGAAGTGAGAGATTCATTTCAAAGCTAAAAGGATTTATTCCGCTATTTGCTGGGCAGCCCGATTGGTGAGGGCTGATGATTAGTGGGGGGTGAACAAAACCCCCACTGATTAAAGTTGCACTTTAATATTCTATAGTTCTATTAAGAAGGAGTATGTGAAAAATATAATGGAGAAAAACATTCAACAAGATAAAGAAAAACCTGTTTTTTATGATCCGAAAGGAAGGAGAAACATAGCCTTTATTTGGTTTCTATGTATCTCAATAGTTAGTGTAAGTGTTGTATTTTATTTTTTCTTTCAAAGTATTTTTTCAACACCAGAAATTCCAAATATGAATACCGCTGTACAACAAGATACTAAACTTGTACCAATTAATCAAAAACTTAGTGATCAGCAGTTAAAGAAGGAAGAATTTAACCCAAATACCGAAACGAAGGATAATAAAAATTTGGTGAATCCGCCGAAGGATAGTAAACATCCTAAAGAAGTGTATGGTTTTTATGTAAACTGGGATGAAAATAGTACCGCTTCTTTAAAAGAAAATATCGATTCATTAACTACGTTAGTACCAGAGTGGTATCATTTAAAAGCAGATTTAACGATTAGAAGTGAGATAAAACCTGAGATTGTAAAACTAGCAAAAAAAAATCATGTGAAGATTATGCCGTTACTTACTAACTATACAGAAAAAGCTTCTGGCCCTGATAGTGAGCTTATCCATAAGTTACTGAATTCGCCGAATGATGTGAAGACGAAATTTATTAATAATTTAGTAAGCGAAGTTAAAAAGAGTCAGTTTTCAGGTATTAATATTGACTTTGAGTCCGTACCTGAAAGTGATAAAGAAAACTTAACAAATTTTATGAAAGAACTTACTAAGGAATTTCATGAACATGATTTGCTCGTTACACAAGATGTTCCAGCTAATGATAAGGCTTTTGATTATAGTGCGTTAGCAAAAATAATAGATCGAATGATTGTAATGATGTACGATGAGCACTATGGAGCCGGGGAACCAGGACCAATTGCTTCAAATAAATGGTTCCAACATACATTGAAAGAACTGAATATTCCGTCTAATAAACTTATAGTTGCTTTCGGTAACTATGGATATGATTGGGAAGTAAATAGTAAAGAAGCTGCAAAGTCTATGACTTTCTCAGAAGTTATGGCAATGGCTCATGATTCAAATATAAAAATTCAATGGGATAAGATGAGTGGAAATCCGTATTTTAGATATAAAACAGGAGAGAAAGAACATACTGCTTGGTTCTTAGACGGTGTTACTCTTTATAATCAAGTGAAAATCGCAATGGACAATCATGCAAAGGGGTTTGCGCTATGGAGATTAGGAGCAGAAGATCCTACAATATGGAAAGTTTTAAAAAATCCTATTGAGGTACAAAAAAATCCTAATGTATTACATAAAATCAGTAGTTTAGATGAAGTGAATTATTCTGGACAAGGTGAAATTTTACAGATTGAGAATGAAAGAAAAAATGGATTGAGAGATTTTAAAGTAGGCAAAGATGAGTATATTACAGATGAAGTATATAGATCCTTACCATCTGCATATGAAGTGCAACGATATGGAAAACCAAATGGGAAACAAGTAGTATTAACATTTGATGATGGACCAGACCCGAAATATACGCCAGAAATATTAGATATATTAAAAGAGAATCAAATAAAAGCTGCTTTTTTTGTACTTGGTGAAAACGCGCAACTAAATACTAGTATTGTAAAAAGAATATACGATGAAGGGCATGAAATTGGCAATCATACTTTCAAGCATCCTAACATAGCAGATACGTCTTTACTACGAACGAAAGTAGAACTTAATACGACGCAACGTTTAATTCAGGAAGTAACTGGACATTCTACGGTTTTATTTAGACCACCATATGAAGCGGATGCTAACCCAGATTCATCAAATGAAATATTGCCTATTTTACGTGCACAAAATATGAACTATACAATGGTAGCGGAAAAAGTTGATCCCGAAGACTGGGCAACACCATCAACAAATGAATTAGTAAAGCGTGCTCTTAATCCCATTTATAAGGGAGAGGGAAATATTATTCTTCTCCATGATGCGGGAGGGAACCGTACACATACAGTAGAGGCGCTCCCAATCATTATTAAAGACCTAAAAAAGCATGGATATAGTTTTGTAACAATTTCAGATTTAATGAATAAAGAACGAGATGAAATTATGCCTCCTGTTTCTTCTGAGGGGAAGCAATATTTACTTTACAATAAAGCTGTCTTTTCAGGGGCAGGATACTTTAAGCATATATTAACAACTATTTTTTATATTGCTATTGGATTAGGGATTTTTCGATTTTTATTCTTAATTTATTTTGCATGGAAGCAGAAAAGAAAAACGTTATCTCGCTATATTAATTCGTCCTATCAACCTTTTGTTAGTGTTGTCATAGCAGCATATAATGAAGAAAAGGTGATAGTCAAGACAATTCACTCAATTTTGGATAGTAATTATAGAGAATTTGAAGTTATTGTTGTGGATGACGGATCGACAGATGGTACGTCAAAAGTAATGAAAGAAACATTTTATAAACACCCTAAAGTTCGTCTCATTCAGAAAGAAAACGGCGGGAAATCATCGGCAATGAACCTAGGGTTTCAACAATCGCGAGGAGAAATCATTGTCACTTTAGATGCGGATACTATTATTGCGCAAGACGCCATTTCTCTAATGGTTAGACACTTTGAAGATCAGAATGTAGCTGCAGTTTCAGGTAATGTCAAAGTGGGGAATAGACGGAATTTGTTAACTACTTGGCAACATGTTGAGTACATTACAGGGTTTAATTTAGAACGTAGAGCTTTTGATGAGTTAAATTGTATTACAGTAGTTCCAGGAGCTATTGGGGCGTGGCGCAAAAAGAATGTAGTTGAATCTGGATATTTAAGCGAAGATACGTTAGCAGAAGATACGGATCTTACTATTACATTTTTACGTCAAGGGCATAGAATTGTATATGAAGAAAAAGCGCATGCTTTTACGGAATCACCTGAAGATGTGAAAAGTCTCATTAAACAGCGGTATCGTTGGTCATATGGTACACTTCAATGTCTTTGGAAACATCGAAAAGCGTTATGTAATCCAAAGCATAAAACATTAGGATTTATTGCACTGCCTAATATGTGGTTATTCCAATATGTGCTGCAATTCATTGCTCCTTTTGCAGATATATTAATGATTATAGGACTATTTAGTAGTAATCCGCTAAAAGTTTTAGGATTTTATCTTGTTTTCTTTTTAATGGATCTTCTCGCTTCTCTATTCGCATTTAAATTAGAGGAAGAGAACCCAAAACCATTGGCATGGTTAATTTTACAACGCTTTATTTATCGTCAATTTATGACTTATGTTGTCATTAAATCTATATTCTCATCAATTCGAGGAGTAGCGGTAGGGTGGAATAAATTAAAGAGACTGGGGAGTGTTAAACATTCCACGGAACATAAGGAGGCATCATAAAAGGGCAGACTATCTGCTCTTTTTTTCATTGGTTTTAGTTAGTTGAATGTAGAGGTGTAGTATAAAAACTGCTGCTTCTATAATGAGATTCCTATTCATCATTAATGGTGAGACATTATGTTAAGCTAATCCTTTAGTTTCGGATTAAAGTTTTTTTATATTTTTTTAAAATGACGGACACAAAAACGCATATACCTTCGAATTATATATATGGATAACATAAATATGTATATAAAAGGGGAGAAATAAGATGAAAGAAAAAAAAGAAATGTTTCAAGAAATCGCTGAGGTGTTAAAGGTATTGGCGCATCCAGTTCGTCTATCTTTAGTAAAAATAATGCTTGCAAAAGGTCCTACTAATGTAACAACAATGTATGGGGATTTACAAATGCCTCAAAGTACAATTAGTCAACATTTATCTAAACTAAAAGCTGCTAAAATGGTTACAGGTACTCGGAAAGGATTAGAAATTTATTATGAGGTAACTGACAATCGCACAAAATCAATATTAGCATGTTTAGTTTAAATGATGATTTCTATTTCAAAATAAAAAGCGCTATTCTTTTCTATGATTTTACAGAGAGAATAGCGTTTTTATTTTTAAGGAGTATCTTTTTATATGCCTATAGAATGGAGTGAAAGGTTTATGGGTTTAAATGTACCTACTATTACCTTAGGTTCTAATGCGTCTAATAATGAAAAAATTCTCGGTTTAGGGGTGCTTCTTTATAGCTTACGTACAATTGAGATTAGAAAAAGTAGAGCGAGCGTTTAATGAGGCGGAAGTAGTGTTTATATGCGAAACTTTATAGAAATCTCATTTTTCTAATTGTATCTTTTTAGATTGATGGATGTGGGGTCACGTCCATCAATCTAAGAAAACAAGTTAGCTAAAAAATGATGAAAATAAACTTTATAGAAATAAAAAATATGAACGTAGAGGATGAAACAAAGTATATAGTGCTTTTTTAGTCATGTAATCTTTTAATCTGATGATCTTTTCCCCATTCAAACAGATTATCCATTATTTGCATTAAAGATTTTCCGTATTCACTTAGTGTGTACTCAACCTTTGGTGGAACTTCTTGATATACGGTACGATAGATAATCCCATCAGCTTCAAGTTGCCGAAGTTGTTGTGTAAGAACCTTTTGTGTAATGTTTGGGATTTCTCGTTTAATTTCATTTGTTCGCATTTTTCCATCTGACAAAATACATAAAATATGAACTTTCCATTTTCCACCGATTACATCGAGTGTTGTTGCAATTGGGCAATTATCATTTTGATTCATATAACACCTCCACAGGTACTTTAAGGTTCCTATAGCACTTTAAAGTACGTACTTTTCAATTATATGTGACTCATTCATACTAATACGTAAAGGGTTGAATAATTTATAAAGGGGATGAAAAAAGATGAAAACACTTGTAATTGTAGCACATCCTGATATTGAAAAATCAAAAATTAATAAAAGATGGATTGAAGAACTTGAGAAATATTCGGATGAAATTACGGTGCATGAATTGTATAAAGTGGCACCGAATTGGGAGTTTAATATTGAAGAAGAGCAAAAGTTATTAGTAGAACATGACAGATATATATTTCAATTTCCGCTTTACTGGTACAGCTCACCACCATTATTAAAAAAATGGTTCGATGATGTATTAACATATGGATTTGCGTACGGATCTAAAGGAGATAAAGTGAAGGGGAAAGAATTTGGTGTAGCTATTTCTATAGGTGGATTAGAAAAAGACTATGAAAATAGTGGGATTACAATGGATGAGTTGACGAAACCATTCCAAGCTACATGCTTATACACAGGTATGGAATTTATACCTTCCTTTTATTTATATGGTGCAGAATATAAACTAGGTGATGAAGAGATTGATAAAAGTGCACCTGAGTATGTGCAATATGTGATGAACAAGAAGTATTCTAATATATAATGGGAAATATCCATTTACTTGTAAAGTAAATGGATATTTTATATTCTTCTTATATTCACTAAGTGTAATCTTTAGTAAATTAATAGTTAATCTGGTAAAATAAAAAACCTAACATATATAAAGGGGAGTTTTACTTGAGAACGATGCGACAATTATTACAAAAGAGAGCAATTCAATCACCAAATTTGGAAGCGCTTGTAGGGGGGACGAAAAGATATTCGTTTCAGCAATATAATGAACGAGTAAATCAGTTTGCACATTATTTGTTACATAATGGTGTGCAAAGAGGAGATCGTATAGGAATACTATGCAAAAATAATCACCCATTTCCAAGCGTTATGA
Organism: Bacillus sp. FSL W8-0770; assembly: GCF_038008705.1. NCBI lineage: Bacteria > Bacillati > Bacillota > Bacilli > Caryophanales > Bacillaceae > Bacillus > Bacillus sp. FSL W8-0770. Next base: position 3,232,919 of record NZ_JBBOZR010000001.1, on the reverse strand, counting down.
TGGCAAGTTTAAAAATTGGAGCGGTATTTATTCCGCTAAATCATCAGCTGACTGTTTATGAATTAGAAACGATTGTAAAAGAAGCGAAATTAAAAGTGTTAGTTATTGATGAAGAATTTAATGAAGTGTTATTAAAGGTTGATGCTGTTAAAGAAATTCCTTATGTAATTCAAACAACAAAAGAAGACTTTGGTTCATTTGAATTAGAGTTGCAAAAACAGCCAACGACAGAACCGAACGTAGAAGTTCATGAAGAAGACGATGCCATTTACTTGTTTACATCAGGAACGACTGGACAGGCAAAAGCATGTGTAATTGGACATAAAAACTTACATCATTATTTTGCTGAAATTGCGGGACAAAGAGAAATCCCAGCAGGTGAACGCTTTTTATCTGTGCATCCATTGTTTCATATGAGTGGCGTGCTTTCTATTTTAAATTGTATTTATCATGGCGTTACGATGATCTTCTTAGCTAATTCGAATCCTGCTCTTATTTGGGATAAGATTGAGGAAGAGAAAATTACTACGATGCTTGCTTTCCCAGCCGTTTATAGTTACATGCTTGATGAACTAAATAAAAAAGAACGTAACATTTCAACCTTTAAAGTAGCACAAAGCGGTGGTACAAAAGTGCCAGAAACACTCATTCAAAAATATATGGAAAAAGGCATATATATGGTGCAAGGCTATGGTAGTACAGAAGGTTGGGTTGTAACCTCATGGCATCCAATGATGGGAAAAGAAAAGATGTCTTCTGTAGGAAAGACCTTGAAAAATGTAGAGGTGAAAATTATTCATCCGGAAACAGGACATGAACTAACAACAAATGAAGTTGGAGAGATTCATGTGAAAAGTCCATACATGTTTAAAGGATATTGGAATAATGAAAAGGCGACAAAGAAGGTAGTAAAAGATAACTGGTTTAACATGGGTGATGCTGGCATGATAGATGATGATGGATTCCTGCATATTATGGGAAGATATAAAGACGTTATTATACGCGGTGGTGACAACGTATATCCAGATCAAGTAGAAGATGTTATTCATGAAATACATGGTGTTTTAGAAGTTGCAGTAGTTGGAGTTCCAGATGACTTTTGGGGAGAGGTTCCGACAGCGTACATTGTAAAAGACATGCAAACGTTTTTAACGGAAGAAGAAATTATACAGTATTGTAAAGAAAAACTAGCAAGCTATAAAATACCCAAAGTTGTATTTATGAACAAATTACCGAAAAATGCTTTAGGGAAAGTATTGAAAAGGGAATTAAGAGAAAATATACTTGTAAAATAAAAACGATTAAATGATGAGGAATCCAGTTATGTACAAAGCATAACTGGATTTTTTGTTTATGGTTCTGTTAGTAGACATCATAAAGATTTTAAAAATTTTGTGTTTTTGGTGTAATATTGAAAATAAAGGGATCTAACTAATTTCAGTACAAGGGGGAGAAAAGATGGCTATAAAATTAGAAACTGAGCATTTATGTATAGAACCTTTTACCAATGATGATGTTTTTAGAATTAAAGAATTGGCTAATGACAAGGAATTAGCTAATATTCTTGGGCTTCCGCATCCATATAAATTGGAGTTCGCGCAAGATTGGGTTGATATGCAACCAGAACTTATTAGGAAAGGAATTGAATATCCTTTAGGAATTGTCTCTAAAGAATCAAGAGAAATTGTAGGTACAATTACACTAAGAATTGACAAGGGTAACAATAGAGGTGAACTTGGTTATTGGATTGGTAAGAATTATTGGGGAAAGGGTTTTGCAACTGAGGCTGTAAACAGAATGATTCAATTTGGCTTTATCGAATTAGGTCTAAACAAAATTTGGGCATCTGCCATTTCCAGAAATAGATCGTCGATTAAAGTATTAGAGAAGTCGGGTTTACGTAAAGAAGGCACATTGAGACAAAATAGACTTTTATTAAATACATATGAAGATGTTGATGTTTATGGAATATTAAAGACAGAATACAACGTTTTAAATTACAGATAAGTTTGGTAGTGTGATGACAAAAGGAAACCCTTTAGAACAGGGTTTCCTTTTTGTATTTCTCAAAAATTAATATTGTAGTTTAACAGGCCCTTGTTTATCAAAAACATAATAATTTACTAGATTTTGTATTTTGTGTAAGATAATAAAGAATATTCAAATATTAATCAAGGGAAGAGATGTAAATGAAGCTGCCGCTATTACAAATAGAGACAGAGAGACTTATGATCCGTCCGTTTCAAAAAGATGATTATGAAAGTTGGTTAGATGGATTTAATAAGAGGTTACCATCTCAGTATAAATATGACGATGGTTATCAAGTTATGGCATCATCAACAAAAGAATGGTTCACGGAATGGATAAGAGGCTTTGATGAAGCAGCACATCGAGATGAGATGTACGTATTAGGTATTTTTCGTAAAGAAGACGGAGCTAATATTGGTAAGTTAGAGCTTATAAAAATTTTACGTATGGACTATCAGTGGGCAATGATGGGCTACTCTATTCATAATCAATATTGGAAAAATGGATATGGGATAGAAAGTGTAAAAGCCGCGTTACCGTTATTTTTTAATCGTCTTCATTTTCATAGAATCGAGTTACATATACATGTTGATAATGAACCATCCGTTCGTCTTGCGGAAAGAGCAGGTTTTTCTTTTGAATGCAAGAGAGAGGCGTTTTCATTAGAGAATGGTAAGTGGATGGATTTTCTTATTTATTTTAAAAATAAGGAGATGAATATATGAGAGTGCTAATTACAGGTGGAAATCGCGGATTAGGGTTACAGTTAGTAAAAGTGTTTCATGAAAATGGACATATCGTTTATCCGTTAGTTAGAACTGAGGTTGCGTTAACACAATTGAAGAAAATGTTTAGTTGCAGATGTTTTCCTATATTAGCAGACTTATCAGTTGATGAGAGTACGGAGCAAATGAAAAACCAGCTTGAGGAATATGCAGAGTATATAGATCTAGTTATCAATAACGCAGGAATTACTGGAAAGGAGACTGAGGCTTTACATACAAATTCAGAAGAGTTAACGGACTTATTTAATATTCATTGCTTAGGTGTAATTCGAGCTGTAAAAGGTACATATATGGCTTTAGCTAAATCGGATCATCCGAGAATCATAAATGTGTCCTCTCGGTTAGGTTCATTGCATAAAATGGCGAACAAAGAGTTTCCACAAGGTCAGTTTTCATATTCATATCGAATTGCTAAAGCTGCACAAAATATGTTAACGCTCTGTTTACAACAAGAGTTTGAGGATAAAGGAATTCATGTAACTGCTATTCACCCAGGAAAATTAAAGACTGACACTGGTGCTTTTGATGCGAATATGACTCCGGCTGAAGGAGCAAAAAATATATATGATTGGGTAATAGATTCAAACGAGCATGTTTCAGGGAAGTTTATTGAGCCAGGTGTAGGTGAAATAAAGTGGTGATATACGATCTTGCAATCATTCAGAATTTGTTTGGCCCTTCTAAAAAAGTCTTAAATGGCTTACCAAATGCAGTAACGATTGAAGAAATCGAAGAAGACGTTTTGTATAACGTACAAACATATAAAGAAAAGATAAGTAGATTTGAAGAGGTTTGTTTTAATTGGGAGTTAAAAAGAGCGAGTATTGTATTAAACAAAAGGTTTAGTAGTCATAACTCAAGCGCAAAAGTGTTACTTGATGCCGGTTTTTCTTTGTATGCCGCAAAGATAGAAGTATGTAGAGAATTGAACAATGTAGAAGAGCTTGAAAGACAATATACATATTGATCAATAGCAGAAGGAACGTTATCGGAAAAAGATTTTAAATATATTTGGGAACAATGTATGTCGGGTTCAGGGAATCAAACTTCAATTTTAACTATCGATGAACATTTTTATTCTGTACAAACAGAGTTAGGTAAGGGTTGGGAAAAGTCATGTATTGTTTTTTATGATAAAAATGAGCCGATTGGTATGTCCATACCGCATATAGAAACTGGAACAGAAAGTGAAGGACGATTATTTTATTTTGGGGTAATGCCTTATTATCGTGGGAAAGGAATTGCTTCCCGGCTGCATCTTCAATCTTTACATATGTTAAAGGAAATAGAGGCTACTTATTACATCGGAAGCACACATACTTCAAATGAAAAGATGCAGAGAATATTTTGGAGAAATAATTGTTCGTTGAAAACGGAGGTAGAGCTTTATTATAAAATTTTTAAAGAAGGTTAGGGAAAAAGAAAATGAAGACTATAAACGTATTTCATTACGACGCATTTACGAATAAACCAAATAAGGGAAATCCAGCAGGTATTGTATTAGAAGCAGATGGATTAACGGAAGAGGAAATGCAAATTATTGCTGAAAAAGTTGGATATAACGAAACAACTTTTGTTCTTTCCTCAGAAGTAGGAGATATAAGAATGCGCTATTTTACACCTGGTTTTGAAATGGAGTTATGTGGTCATGGGACAGTAGGGACGATATATGCCTTGCGCGAAAAAGGTTTATTAGAAGAGAAAAGTAACCTTATGATTGAAACGAAGGCTGGGATTTTACCGATACAAATAGGTGTAAATGAAAATGGAGAAACCTTTATTAAAATGAGACAGGCAGCACCTCAGTTTAAAGAATTTACAGGTTCAGCAGAAGAATTAGCTCATAGTATCGGTTTAGAAGTAAATGATTTAGATGTAAGTTTACCTATTGTATATGGAAGTACTGGTAATTGGACTGTAATTGTACCGATTAAAAATCTTAATGCATGTGAGAGAATGAAACCTAATAATGCTGCATTTCCATCAGTATTAAAAGAAATACCTAATGCTTCTATTCACCCAATTTGTCTAGAAACTTATGATGAAATAGCACAAATGCACGGCCGTCATTTTTCATCAGCTTACGCTGGGACGATTGAAGATCCAGTGACAGGAACAGCTTCAGGTGTAATGGGAGCGTATTATGCGGAGTATTTAGAGAAAGGTTTTGAACATGAATTGAGTTTAATCGTTGAGCAAGGACAGGAAATAAATAAAGATGGTCGTGTAACTGTTTATGTAACGAAAGGGATAGAAAACGAAAAGTTACAAATAGATATTGCTGGAACAGCGGTGTATGTGAAAGAGTTTGAAGTTTCAATATAAAGTGAAACTTTAATCAGTGGGGTCTTACTGCCCGGTGAATAGCGGGATAAAAAGAAAGCCCGGAATACATCCGGACTTTCATTATCTGTTCAATACTTCAATGTACGAAGCATTTCCAGTTGTTCTTAAAGCGGAGCGGAAATTATTATTTTCTAACGCCTTAGCAACTTGTTGTAACTGCTGTGCATCATCATGATGAATAAGTAAGCTGTCAGCACCGCTTTCCTCTATATGAATGTGTTCGACATTTCCGATTGCATCATGTACAGCTTTTAAAAATTCAGGTTTCATATTGTCCTCCTATATGTATGTAACGTTGTAATTTAGTATTTCCTTATTTATGAAATATAAAAGTAAATGAAAGGAGAAATAAAAATGAATATAAAGCAGTTTAATGAACATATAACATCACTATTTGGAGAGCATCTTCATAAATATGGCGATGATGAATATGGTTTTACTTATATAAGTAAAGATGAATTTCACAAAATCGGTTACACAACAAATTTAACGTTAGAAACTATTGAAGAAGCGTATCGAAATGGAGTCGATATGATAGTTACACATCATGCGCCGTGGAGTTTTTTATTTGGTATGGAAGAGGCTTGTATTGAGAAATTGAAGCAATATGAAATGAATCATTTTTGGATTCATTTGCCGTTAGATTTTGTAAAGTTTGGCACGTGTACATCGTTATTTAACGCAATTGGGATAGATACAATACTGGAATATTCAACCTATGAGGAAGAAGAACTACCGGGAATAGGAGAATATAAAGAAGCGATTCCTTTTTCAAACTTAGTTGGAAAACTTGAAGAAAAAATGGAAGAGAAAGTGAAGAGCTGGAGAAATCACGATAAACCAGTAAAACGGATTGCGATCTTAACCGGTGCAGGAAACAATACAAATTTGATTGAACGTGCATTAGAAAAAGGATGTGACACGTACATAACAGGTGAAAAAACATTATATACAGTGCAACATGCGAAATTTAAAGGAATTAATTTAATTGTAGGCAGTCATACGTTTACAGAAGTGTTTGGTGTAGAAAGTTTGGTTCTTAAGTTAAAAGAAAGAGATAATTCAATAGAAATTACTAGATTAAATGAAGATCATTTGGAGTGAAGAAATCACATCGCATTACCATAAATGGAATGAACTTTATGATGGAATATTGAAGGAAGCAGTTGAAATGAAATAAAATTATCTTTTGTTATATTAAGATTTTTAGGAGGAATTCCCTTATGTTTGTCAAATAATAGTAAAGTTGTCTTTTGAATTAAGGAAATATTCGGAGTTGAAGGGTGAGAGAATGGACATTTCAATAATCACTGCACAACTAGTTAAGGAAAAAGTTATTTCACATTATCCAAATAGCGTAAAAGCATTAAACGGGGGAACGACAAGTACTATATATTTGTTAGATGAACAATACGTTATAAAGTTGAATGAATCGGATGTCATACGTGAAGAAGCTTATTTTCTTCAGTTTTATAAAAAGGACGAATTATTTCCAAAGCTTTTATATAAGGAACCTTTAAATCGCTACATTGTTTACTCATTCCTTGAGGGCACAACTTCTTGCAAACTAGGCCATAAACGGAGTGTTCTTAGTAAACTTGTAAAGGAAGTTATCAATAAGTATGAAGTAGCTACAGAGGTTGATGGCTGGGGATGGAAAGAAAGCCCAGTTCAATCTTGGAATGAATTTTTAACGACAAATGTGATGGAAGCTCATGAAAATGTAAGACGTTACATAAGTGAGGAAGAGTATAGAACGGTTTTTAAGTTAGCAAATAGTCCAAGTAGGGGGACTGGAATAAATCAGCCATTTTTATTGCATGGTGATCTTGGATTTCATAATTTTATATTTCAAGGGAATAAACTGCACGGTGTAATTGATCCTTTACCAGTGTTAGGAGATCCTATATATGATTTGATTTATGCGTTCTGTTCAACCCCGGAAGATTTAACAAAAGAAACAATCGATTATGCGATGAAACAATGTGTATTTTATAAAAAAGACCGTGATTTATATGAAGAAATAGTCATAGGATTATATTTGCGTATAGATACATGTTTACGGCACCACCCGAAAGATTTAGAAGATTATTTAGCAGCTTGGCGTTATTGGATGGACGAGGTTGAGGTGACTTTATAGTACAAATATTTTGGGGGAGATAGTGAGATGAATGTTGCAGAAGCCAAAAAGGATTTACTGTAATTCCATTGTCAGTTACAGTTGTTTATTTACTTACTTTTATAAGTTTATTAATTGGAAATGAAAAAGTAGATTATTATCAACAAAAATCAGTTTAATAAAAATATAGGGATAGGGGGAATTATGATGAAAAATTACGTTTGTACAACGTGCGGTGTGCAGTATGCAGCGAGTGTAGAGGAACCGGTGAGTTGTCATATTTGTGATGAAGAGAGGCAATATGTGAATCCGAAAGGGCAGTCTTGGACGACTTTAGAAAATTTGCAAACAGATGATACATATAAAAATGAAATAATCGAAGAGGAAAATGGACTTTATAGTATTACGACAAAACCAGGATTTGCGATCGGTCAAACGGCATTTATAGTGAAAACAGAGTCATATCGTTTACTATGGGACTGCATTACGTATTTAGATGAAACGACAATTGCGAAAATAAAAGAGCTTGGTGGATTAGATGCGATTGCATTGTCTCATCCTCATTATTATTCAACGCAAGTAGAATGGGCAGAGACATTTGATGTACCAATTTATATACATGAAGATGATAAAGAATGGGTGATGCGCCCAAGTAGTCGTATTATTTATTGGTCTGGTGAGTCTTTACAATTAGCGGATGGGATTACTGTACATCGTCTTGGAGGACATTTTAGTGGTGGTTCTGTATTGCATTGGGAAGAAGGTAATGATGGAAAAGGGATTTTGTTAACAGGTGATATTATTCAAGTTGTAGCGGATGAGCGGTGGGTAAGTTTTATGTATAGCTATCCAAACTTAATTCCATTACCAGCGAGAAAAGTGGAAGAAATGGTGAACCGAGTGAAGCCGTTACAGTTTAATCGTTTATACAATGCTTTTCATCGAGTAGTAAAAGAAAATGCAGATGAGGCAGTTGAACGTTCTGCTGAAAGATATATAAAAGCAATAGAAGGAAAGTTGTTTCATACGTAAAAGGAGAGTAGCTTAATGAAAACGTTAGTATGCTTTGGAGATAGTATTACAGCTGATGAAACATTTTTTGATGGAATGCCGAGATTAACACCACGTTTGCAAGAGATGTTTCCGAAGTGGAAAGTAGTGAATGCAGGTGTTCCAGGGGATAATACATTCGATGCGTTAAATAGGATTGAAGAAGATGTAATATCATATAAACCAGATTTCGTAACAGTTTTTCTTGGTACGAATGATGCGGTTTCTTTTTCTCAAGTGTCATTACAAGCATATAAAGAAAACTTAGAGAAGATTGTGAACCATATTTCATCAGATAAAGTACTACTGATTAGTCCTGCACCAGTTGATGAAGAAAGACAGCGTAATAGAACAAATAGAGTGCTTGGTCAGTATGCAGACGTGGTGGAGAAAGTGGCGAGGGAAACAGGAAGTTATTTTCTAAACGTATTCGCTGAAATGATTCAAGAACGGGATTATAAAAGATTTGTAGAAAATGGTGAAAAAGATGGATTACACTTTGGACCAGAAGGCTATGAGTATGTAGCGAGGTTAATTGGTGAAAAGTTAAAAGGAATTTTATAAGGAGCAAAGCACTTAGTGTTTTGCTTTTTCTTGTTTTTTTGCAGTCTATAAACTTATTCACCGCTGTAATTTGCACAGATAATTTGTTTTTTTATATGCGTAAAAGGTTAGCTCTGTTTTAAAGTAATATAAATTTATTTTTAAAAATTTATATTTCGTAGTTGAAAATCAATAAAGGTGTAACTATAATAGTTACAGTGAGTTTGTTATTTTGAAATATACACATTGAATTACAAGAATGAAAGGAGTTTTTATGTAAATCAAAAAGTTATAAAAATCTATTAATTTTTATAATAAGATAAAAAGCTTTTCGGTTCATACACATTATTAAATATGTTAATTCTAATAGAAAACTAGGGGTGGAAAGATGAAAAATTTTAAAGGTATGTTGATATCATCACTTGCAATTACAAATTTTGCTGGGGTAGGTACGACATTTGTAACAAATACAGTATATGCTGCTAATGACAATTCTAGTAAAATACTAGTTCGTTCTAATAAGAGTATAAATACAACAACTAGCTCGAGATTGCCTGTATTATCAGTCAATCCTTATGATGAACCTAGATTTTCGAGACAGGGATATCTTGAAGAGGCACCTTTAGGAATTAATGCTCCTTATGCTTGGGGAATTAAAGGAGGAGATGGTCAAGGAGCAACTTTTGTAGATTTGGAAGAAGGCTGGTTATTAAATCATGAAGATTTAGTCGGTCAAAATATTGAATTTATGTCTGGAAAAATGAGTAATGATCTTTCTCATGGTACTTCAGTTCTAGGTGTTGTTTCTGCAGCTGACAATCGGATTGGGAACATTGGGATTGCACCAAAAGCAAAGGCAAAAGTAATTTCAGTGATCCGAGATAATGGGAGAATCGATGTAAGAGATGCTATTTTAAGTGCCGTAGATTCTTTACAGGCTGGAGATGTTTTATTAATAGAGGAATCCTTTAAATATGATGGATATGGAGATGACCCTTTACCAGTAGAAGTATACCCGAGTATATTTAACGCAATTCGCAAAGGTACAGATAAAGGCATTATTATTGTAGAAGCAGCTGGTAATGGTGGGATTGATTTAGATGAATTTAAAGACCGTAATGGTAAACAGATTTTAAATCGAAATAGTCCAGACTTTAAAGATTCAGGAGCTATTATAGTTGGAGCATCTACTGCAAGAGTTCCTCATAAACGTTTAGGTTTCTCTAACTATGGTAGTAGAATTGATGTATATGGTTGGGGAGAGTATGTTGACACATTAGATACATATCAAAATCAAAATAGTAAAGGACAAAAAGTTACAGATCAGAGTATAATGAATCGTTATACTTCTAATTTCCGTGGTACTTCTAGCGCTTCGCCTATAATCGCTGGGGCTGCTGTATCAATTCAAGGGATTGCTAAAGAACATTTAGGTAAGGCATATACACCAAAAGAATTGAGAGCAATTTTAAGTAATCCTAATACAGGCACAAAGTCTAATAATCCATCATCTGATAAAATAGGGGTTTTACCAGATTTAAAAGCGATTTTGTCTAACCTTGGTTTTCATAGTGATTTGACTACCAATGATTCTATGGTATTTCCAGATAACGTAGAAAAAAATGAAGGAAAAGAAAATTCAACTTTCGTATTTCCAGGTGAAGAAACAAAAAAAACAGGGGATAAAAATTCAACTGTAACCTTCCCAGAAGAAGATTTAAAACAGGAGGAAAAAGAAGAGGGATTAATTGTTTTTCCTGATTAATAAAAAAATACTACCTTCCATTTGGAGGTAGTATTTTTTATTTCTTGTCATTAACAAGCAGGCATGAAATTTGTATTTGTTTATCTTTCATAATGAACTTAACCACAAAGTCGAATGTTTGACTGTTAATTAACTTTTTCGTCTCAATCAATTACATGAATCAATCTAGAAATGCTTGCTGCAATGCTTTCAGTCCATCGCTGTATATACCATGAAACAGATTTATTGCCTCTTCATCACTAACCGCAACAGGAGTGAACGTACCAGACCACTCTACTAACGATGTGTTACTTTCAGTACCTTCTTTAACTTGGATTGTAGATAAATAATTAGTGACCGGGAACGGTGCATTCATGATTGAATACGTGTAGTAGCGTTCCTTATCATTGAATACTTCTAAGCGTTCTATAATTGTTTCACCATCTGGATTAGCTAGATGACGTACACGACCGCCTTCAGTTAATTTACTGCTAGGTATATAAGGTAACCAGTCTGGAAGGGAGTTGAAACCTCCGATTAATTGCCATACTTGTTCAGTTGATCCGAAAATTTCCATAGATATAGTAGTATATGCCATGTTCATTACGCTCCTTTTCATCCCGGTATTTACGGGTAAATAATCAGTAGAGAATAAATCGCCCCACTGATTAAAGTTTCACTTTATAGGTCCATAACTTATAGTGAGAACGAATTTTATCGTGGATTTTTTATTTAATATATAATTATAAAGTTAAAACTATATACTTTTAATAATTAAATTATATAATAAATATAGAAACGAAAATTTATGAGCAAGGAAGTTGAAAAATATGACATTAACAATGGGCTTTATTGGATTTGGAAAGTCAGCTAACCGCTATCACTTACCTTATGTAAACACGCGTAATAATATAAAAATAAAAACGATTTTTGTACGTCAAATAAATGAAAAATTAGCGGCTCCATATAAGGAAAAAGGTGTTTACTTCACTACTGATTTGGACGAATTGTTGAATGACAAGGAAATTCAAGTGGTGACGATCTGTACGCCAGCACATACGCATTATGAATTAGCAAAAAAAGTTATACTTGCTGGAAAATCAGTTATCGTTGAAAAACCATTTTGCGATACAGTGGAACATGCGAAAGAATTATTAGCTTTAGGACGAGAAAAAGGTGTAGTAGTTATGCCTTATCAAAACCGCCGTTTTGATGGTGATTTTTTAGCTGTGAAGCAAGTAATTGAACAAGGATTCCTTGGTGATATTATTGAGATTGAATCACATATTGATTATTTCCGTCCTGGTTCAATCACTCATGAAGCTCCAAAAGAAGAAGGTTCATTTTACAGTTTAGGTATTCATACGATGGACCGTATGATTTCACTATTCGGCCGTCCAGATACGGTGACATACGATATTCGTAATAATGAAATGGAAGGTGCGGTTGATAACTATTTCGATGTTGGTTTACATTACGGAAATCAGTTGAAGATTAAGCTGAAAACGAACCATGTCGTAGCAAAAGATTATCCACGCTTTATCGTTCATGGAACAAACGGATCATTTATTAAATATGGTGAAGATCAGCAGGAAAATGATTTGAAAGCGGGGATTATGCCTGAGAGTGCAGGGTTTGGTGAAGATTCACCGATGTACTATGGAGTTGCTAAGTATCGTAATGCAAATGGTGACTGGATTGAAAAACAAATTAAAACGCCACTTGGTGATTACGGTCGTTTCTATGATGCCGCGTATGAAACAATTATAAATGGTGCACCAAAACTTGTGAAAGACGAAGAAGCGGTAACGAATATTGAAATCTTAGAAAATGGATTTGCTGCCCCATCACCTTCAGTTTACAAACTTGAGGCTTTACATTTGAATGAATAGAAGAGAGTTTGCAGTATAAAGGAGGTATGAAAATGGCAAGCGGATCAACACAAGTAAAATACCTCGGCATTTATCAAAAGATTAAACAGCAAATTTTAGGTGGTGAATATAAAATCAACGAAAAAATTCCGAGTAGCCCCGTCCTTGCTGAAGAATTTGGTGTTTCAGCCCTTACTATTAAGAAAGCGCTGGATCTATTAGTTAGAGATGGCTACATCATCCGCCGACGCGGAAGTGGAACAGTGGTGCAAGATTGGCGTCAACAGGAAAAGGCACGAATGATTCAAACTTTAACGGGTACGAAAGCTGTATACGGCAGTGAGGTAGAAAGTAAAATTATCGAGTTTGCGATTGTTGGGGCTGATGAAGTAGTTGCTGAGAAATTGGGAGTTTCAATCGGTGATTTCGTCTATAAAATCATTCGCCTCCGCATCATTCACAGCATTCCGACGATTATGGAGCATACATGGATGCCAATTTCGGTTATCCCAGGTGTTGAGGCTTCTGTTTTAGAGGAGTCGATATACTCACATATTCAAAATAAACTTGGTCTTGAAGTAGGGACATCTGTTGTCAGGGTTAAAGGAATTCGCCCAGATGATAGGGAAAAGCAGTTTATGAACTTAACAAATCAGGATTTCCTAATGCGAGTTGAACAAGTAGCTTACTTAACGGATGGACGAACTTTTGAATATTCTTATGCAGATCATCTACCCGAAACATTTGAGTTTGAAACAGTCATTACTGCAAAAAATTATAAAGAGATATAAAAATCGGTTGAGGCAAGTATTGTCTCAACTGCTCCTATTATACGTTAATAGAATGAATCCAAGACTTAACATTTGATTTATAGAACTGTAAAGTTTAAAATTACAGTATAGTTTTTAGAAGTGAGTTGTTATCGTCTGTAAAATGTAGATAAATTAAATATTCTCGAATAAATAATATTGCTTGTATTTGATTCTAAACTGTAATTTTTTTTAATACATTTCAATAACCGATGTTTAAAATGTACGTTTCATAACATTAAAGGAGTGAGTTAAATATGGTAATTCTATATACAACAGCAAGCTGTGCCTCATGCCGAAAAGCGAAAGCATGGCTTGAAGAGCATCAAATTGATTATATTGAAAAAAACATCGTATCAAATTCTATGACAGTTGATGAGCTGAAATCAATTCTTCGTTTAACTGAAGAGGGGGCTACTGAAATTATTTCAACTAGATCCAAAACTTTTCAGGACTTAAATATAAATATTGAGGAGCTCTCGCTCAATGAATTTTATACATTAATAATTGAGCATCCACTAATGTTACGTCGCCCAATTATGCTGGACGAGAAAAGATTGCAGATTGGTTTTAATGAGGAAGAAATTCGTAAATTTTTACCACGTAGCGTTCGAACGTTTTTGAACATTGAATTGCAAAAATTGGCCAATTAATAAGTAGTATTTTTAGAAAAAGTTTTTTGAAAGGAGGAAGCAGAAGATGATTGAAGTATGTGTTACAGTTAATTATAATGATAGAAATTATCAAACAAATGTTATTGTGAGTAAAGATACGATTTGGACAAAAATTAAACAGTTGGCAGAAGAACAAGTGAAGAAACAGTGGAGTGTTTAATTTTATTTTCAACTTAAAAAGCTAAATGAAGTTATCAGATATAGGTGGGACCGGATAGAATATAAGAGAATTAATTTTTTATGGCAAGAAGTATTCTATATGTTTTAACGTTCTAACCTATCTGTAATATTTATGGCTACAGTTAATATATGAGAAACAATATTTTTGATCGTAGGAGGAAAATCATGAACAGCGACTTTACCTTGGCCATACACAGTTTAACTTATTTAGCTTTACAGCCAGATCGGATGTCAACAAGTAATGCTATTTCAGAAAGTGCAGGTGTACATCCAGTACGCATTCGGAAAGTACTAAGTTTGTTAAAAAAACATAAGTTTATACAATCGAAAGAGGGGACTGGTGGCGGTTTTATTTTCGCTCGCGATTTAGATGAAATTAATCTTTGGCATATTTATCAGATAACCTCTGAAGGTGCTTTGCAGCCGAAGTGTCCAGAATCAAACAATCAGTGTGTTGTAGGTTCGAACATGCGAAAAGTTCTTTTCGCTATTTTCTTAGGTGCTGAAGAGCATCTAGGTGAATACTTAAAGAATTATACAATGAAAGAAGTTGTTGACCTTATCAATCAAGAGCGTTAAGCGGCTTAATTATTATATAGCCGTGAGTTCTTAACACTTAAATGTAATGAAAAATATTACAGTATAATTGTTTTTATATCTTTTTTATCGTCACAAAAAATATTTATAGGAAGGTGAAACGGTATGATGTCAAATAATAATCATGTTTTAAAAGTAGGAGATTGGGTTCGTGGAATATCAAATGAAGGTGAATTAATAGTTGGTTATATTGTATCACTTGATGATGTAGAGGATATAGTTACAGTTAGTATTGTGAAACGTGACGGCCAGTACACAATAAACGAAGCGATTTTACTCTTTAGTAAACACGTTAACAAACTCCCTGAATCAAAGGTAATAAATAAGGAACAAATCCTTTATCTTATAGATCTTGCATTATTAACAGGGGATGAAGAATGGTTTATCGAGCTTTCTTCAAAATTAAACTCGATAAAAGAGCTAGTTAATGAGGGATTTTAAAATTTAAACTTTTGAGGGTGCACACAATCCGCCTTATGAAGAGGACACAATTACTTTTCGCATAAAAGGAAATGATGTAAAAACAATGCATTACAAACATAGAGCTATCCCTGAAGAAGAGCCGAACAAACTACAATTAAGATGATATTGAAGTGATTTGTTTGTGTATTCCTGATAACGATAATTATGTAAATGAGCTGTCCATATGGGGCAGCTTTTTTGCTTTTTGCTCAGTGTAGCTTTTTAAATTGTATATGAATTCAATATTAATAATATATATCCTAAAATTTGGTTTTTGTATTTTGGGATTTTTTTCTTTTTACCTACATTAATTATTTATTAGAATATCTTTTATGTTTAAAATAAGATTTTTTGATAAAAGGGGATATAAGTATCTTTATAATAAGTCACCTAGAAAAACAATGTATTATTATATTTTTTTACTAACTAATTCAGCTTTAAGCGATAAAAACAATGGCTACATGCTAACTGTAAAATATTATCCATATAAAATTATTCCTCTTTAATATTTCTGAAAATATAAAAATATTAATTTTATAAATATACACGTTATAATGAGGGCGTCGAGAGAAATTTTATTATCTCTGGAGAAAATATAAAAAATGCGATTATTAGTAAGAAAGGTGTGTGATTAGAGGCGAAATGTATGTAATGTGCTTCAGTGGCTTGTGTAAGCAATATCATCAGTGCTACCGAAGTTATGAAGGTAATGTATAGAATTGAGAAAGAAATGCCTCGCAAATGAAGAGAGGCCGGTTTAGCTAAAATTACTGTTAAAAGTAAAAAAGAGAAACCATTAAAGTAATACACTGTTATTAGAAATGTTGCAACGTATTTATGAAGTCTATTCTATATTGTTCTCTTAAGGGGTCTTTATATAAAGAGCGGATATTACGAGTAAACTTTTTTGTGAACGCTAACAATTATATTAGGACGCTAATTAGTGAATGTTTCAATTTGGATTTATTATGATGAAGGACATACAATGTGGGGCAACTTGTAAGGAATTCATTTTCCAGAAAGGGAATATTTGTTAAATGTAAAGAGAGATGCAGGAATAGATACAAGGGGGAGTTATTATATGAACGGGAATACTGCAAAGAAAATAGAAGTTCAAGCTGAAAATACCGCACCAAAAAATGAGCAATATGCAGATCCGAAAAAGTGGCATAAGCAGGATACTACATGGGCACTGAGTCTATTTGGAACTGCAATTGGAGCAGGGGTGCTCTTTTTACCGATTAATGCAGGTTCAGGTGGTTTATTATCTTTACTACTAATTACATTACTTGCATATCCAGTTATGTACTACTCACATAGGGCGCTTGCTAAAATGATATACGCTTCTAATTCTGCTGATGAGGGGATCACAGGTACAATTAGAGAGTATTTCGGAAATAAAGCGAGTATCATTTTTAACATCGTATATTTCGGTTCAATTTATACAATCGTACTAATGTATTCGGTTGCGCTTACAAACACTGCAAGTAGTTTTATCGTGCATCAATTGCACATGCCAGAACCTCCAAGAGCTATTTTATCACTTGTATTAGTTCTTGGTCTTATCGCTATACTAAATTTTGGTCAAGATATTACTGTAAAGGTAATGAGTATGTTAGTGTATCCTTTCATAGTTTCTCTACTTTTTATTGCAATATCTTTAATTCCACAGTGGAATACGTCAATGCTTAGTTTTTCAGCTGTTTCAACTGCTTCAACAGGAACAGGCTATTTTGGGGCGATATTGATGATTCTACCAATCATCGTATTCTCATTTAATCATTCACCTATGATTTCATCATTTGTTGTGAAACAGAGAGCTACGTATGGAATCGAAGCCACTGATGCTAAATGTGCGCAAATACAAAAGGTTTGTTATATCATGACATTCGCTGTTGTTATGTTCTTCGTTTGGAGTAGCGCATTGAGCTTGACTCCAGATGATATAAAAATGGCAAAAGAACAAAACTTATCAATTCTTTCATATCTTGCTAATGAGCTTAATTCGCCTGTAATCACTATTGCAGCTCCAATTATTGCTTTTGTGGCTATTACAAAGTCTTTCCTTGGCCATTATATCGGAGCATTTGAAGTAATGCGTGACATGATTATTAAGTTCGGTAAATCACGTGGAAAAGATATTGAAGAAAAAACAATTAAGACAATAATCCTTACTTTTGTTGTATCATCATGCTGGTTTGTTGCTTATACAAATCCAAGTATTCTTGGACTTATTGATTCTCTAAGCGGTCCTTTAGTTGCTGCTATCTTATGTCTATTACCGATGTATGCGATTCAAAAAGTTCCAGTACTAGCTAAATACAAAGGGAAAATGAGTAACGTATTTGTTATTATTGTAGGTGTACTTACTGTCTTAGCAAGTATTAAATCATTATTCTAATTCACTACTGTTGGTTTTAGTATCAAAATAGTTGGATCTGAGAAAAGAAGGAGCAAGTTTTGAATAGTTTTTTTCAAAACTTGCTCTTAAAATATTCTAATGAATTAATTTTACAAATAAGTTTATTCATATTAGTCATCTAGCATTTTGGTTATATACTCATCCAATATTATCAAGACCTAAATCGAGAAATTTTAAATATCAAGCGCCTAACGTATTATATATCCCTAATATGTTAGGCGCTTTTATTTTGGATAATAAATTTTGAACCTGAATTTGAATAGTATCTCTATTTGATGCTTATTTAATATTGTAAAATTTTTATTGAAAATTCGAGGTTTTAAAAGTACCATATACATATTCAAACATTTGAAGATGTATATGGTACTTTTGAAAATTGAGGAAAAGTAACGGAGGGATTTCAATGGGAAACGAAATGCAACAATTTAAAGCAGATTTCTTTAAAGCCTTAGCACACCCTTTGCGAATAGGTATCTTAGAATTATTGTCAGAAGGTGAAAAAAGCGTAAACGAAATTCAAGATATTCTAAATAAGGAAGGTTCAGCTGTTTCTCAGCAATTAAGTGTACTACGTTCAAAAAACATTGTTGTTGGTAGAAAAGATGGAAAAAGAGTTTTATATTCTTTACGAGACCCTATTATTGTGGATTTATTGGTGGTTGCACGGAAGATTTTTAACAACCATTTAATCGATACGATTTCAATGTTAGAAGAGCTAGATGGAGCAGAAAGTGAAATGATGGCTAAGGAGGGATAGGTTGAGTATTGAGGTTAAGAAAGAAGATATCATCCAACATGGGATTGAAACATTTCGCTCATTAGGAGCTCATTACGTTTGTGAAGTTTGTATAAAAAGTGGAAATTCTTGTTGTTTTTCATGCCAACATTTACAAGATGGAGTTGGATGTCGAAAAAGAAATACTGCTTGTACAGCTTGGTTATGTGGAATTCAAGGTTTTTTATTTGATCAAATAGGATTACTGGATGAATGGAATCGTTTTTGGAGTGAAATTCCAGGACAAATGTTTCGTAGAGATATTACTCCAGATAAGGTAAGGATTAGATCGTTTATTGATACGAAGAAGCTAGATAGTCGAGCCGGAGAACGTCTAGCAGAAAGATTGAAATCCTATGTACAACAAGGTGGAGATATAGGTGAATTGGAGTGTCATTTAAGTAAAACATATAGTAAATATTAGGATGGTTTTTCTTTTTGTGAAAAGGACAATTTTCTGTATAAGGGACCGAGAAATACATTTGTAATCCAGATCTATTAAAAATAGAAAAGAAGGGTTTGTAATGAGAAAGTTATTTACAGGAAGGTTTGAAGGATATTCATTAGCACATTTTCAAAAGGATCTTCTTTCAGGAATGATTGTTGGAGTTGTTGCGATTCCACTTGCTATGTCTTTTGCTATTGCCTCTGGTGTTAAGCCAGAGTATGGGATTTATACAACCTGTATTGCTGGAATACTCATTTCACTGTTTGGTGGTTCGAAGTATCAAATTGGAGGACCTACAGGTGCTTTTGTTCCGATTCTTTTAGGAGTTGTAATTACCTATGGATACGAAAATTTACTACTCGCGGGTTTGTTAGCTGGAATTATTTTATGTCTTATGGGAATCTTCAAGCTAGGCTCTTTAATTAAGTTTATTCCACGTCCTGTAACAATTGGTTTTACTTCAGGTATTGCTGTTATTATTTTTACGGGACAAATTGCTAGTTTTTTAGGTTTAACAGGTATAAAAAAGCATGAGGAATTTCTAGCGAATTTGAAGGAACTCTTCACTCATATCAGTACTACCAATTTTTATAGTGTTATAACTGCTTTGATTTGCTTTTTTGTTATACTCATAACACCAAAGATTTTACCAAAAGTGCCTGGTTCATTAGTAGGTGTTGTTATTTCAACTGTAATTGCAACTGTATTTTTCTCAGGTTATGTACCTACTATTGGTACAGCATATGGTACGATTCCAAATACACTTCCTCATTTTGATATACCAGAAATCACATTAGAACGTATAAAGCAGTTAATTGGTCCTGCATTTGTTATTGCGATGCTCGGTGGAATTGAATCACTTTTATCCGCTGTCGTGGCAGATGGTATGACAAATAGTAAACACAACAGTAACAAAGAGCTTATCGGTCAGGGGATTGCCAATATTGTTACCCCGTTATTTGGCGGAATTCCGGCAACTGGAGCGATTGCACGTACAGCAACTAATATTAAGAGTGGAGCTGTATCTCCGATGGCGGGTGTTATTCACGGAGGATTTGTGTTATTTACACTTCTACTGTTAGCGCCATATGCTTCACATATTCCACTTGCTAGTATGGCCCCGATTTTAATGGTGGTAGCTTGGAATATGAGCGAGCAGAAACATTTTTATCACATACTTAAAATGAAGACGGGAGATTCTCTTGTATTATTGGTAACATTTTTACTTACTGTATTTACTAGTTTAACAACAGCTGTAGAGATTGGTCTTATATTAGCTATTATTTTGTTTACAAAACGTATGAGTAATATGCTTGTCATATCAAAAGTGCTTCCTGATCATACAAAAAGAAATGAAAAATTGCTACCACATGTGGTAAATAAAGCTCATGATTGCCCACAAATTAGCATTTATACAATAGAAGGGCCATTATTTTTTGGGGCTGCTCAAACATTTGAACAAAATATTTTAGCGACTATTCATTATAAACCTAATGTTTTAATTTTACGTATGGGAAAAGTTCCTTTTATTGATACCACAGGAGAGTCTTACTTTAGGAATATTGTTCAGCACTTCAAAAAACAAGGTGGCGTACTTCTTATTTCTGGAATTCAATCAGAGCTAAAAGCCAATCTAGATAAGAATGGATTGTACGCTGAGATTGGGGAAGAAAACTTTTTTAATCATACCGGAGAAGCAATTAATTGTGCTTTAGGACATCTGAATACAAAAAAATGTATAGGGTGTAAGCATTTTGCTTTTCATGAATGTACAGGGCTTTCTCAGCAATCTCAGGAAATCAATACAATAAAGAATAAAGAAAATGCATTAGATTTTTAAAAATTTCACTTCACATACAAAGTTTGTTTGAGTTAATCTACTTTTTTAATCATTTTATTAAAAAAGTAGAGAAGAAGAAAGTTTGCTTTGGAGAATGTGGAGAAGATTTTTTACAAGGTGTGAACAAGTAGTTTTTTTATACATTCAACAAATAAGTATCAAAAAGCAAGAAGAGAATATTTTCCGTACATTTAAACGAAAAACGAAAAACGAAAAACGGAAATTAAAAATAATATTTATTTAATAGAATAAACGAAAACGAGTGGAGGAAATAAAAATATGCCTAATTTACCAAATTGTCCAAAATGTAATTCAGAATACACTTACGAAGATGGGAATCTTTTTGTTTGTCCAGAATGTGCTCATGAGTGGACTTTAGAATTAGAAGCTGAAAATAGTGAAGATACAAAGGTAATTAAAGATGCAAATGGAAATATTTTAAACGATGGTGATTCTGTAACAGTAATTAAAGATCTTAAAGTAAAAGGAACTTCATCAGTTGTAAAAATTGGTACAAAAGTAAAGAGTATCCGATTAGTTGATGGAGATCATGATATTGATTGTAAAATTGATGGTTTTGGAGCTATGAAATTAAAATCTGAATTCGTTAAAAAGGTATAAATACAAATTTTGTTACATCAAAATTAGTTTGAAGTTAATGAATATACACTGTTTTTCAGCTGTACCCCGTGCCCGACAACTTAAGAATTTCGAATTACCCCGAAATGATAAAATGAACTTTTTGGTTATGATTCAGCAGATTTTTTTTGAGTACCATGAAATTTTAGCTTGCTAGCGATATAGTACTGCCGAAATATTTGAAATAGCTATAAGACTATTCTTTCGATGGTATGATGAAAGATGTGGAAAAGGAATAGGTCTCAATCAGACCTCAATATTAATCTTCACCATTAGCAACAAAAAACCACCTCTCATAAAGGTGGTTTTTCAGTATTAATATATTTTAATTAATCACGTCTAAATGGACCTTTTGGAGCAATTAGCTCTAAATTAGTACTATCTGAATCGGGGGAAGTAGGCAATTCCTGTACCAAATCCAGTTTTCTAGCCGTCTTCTTGAAAGATAATTGGTTCGTCATCTGGGTGCTATCCTATGCCCATCAAGCTAACAAAATGGATTGCCTCTGAAACAAAAATGATTTTTATTACTATAAAAAACGTAAAGTATCTGTTTTTAGAAAAAATTAATTTTTATAAATTGATGGAGATATAACTCAATTCTTTTATATATGTAGTTAAATATGATTGTCAGAATGAACTTAAAGTAATTATGATTTCTAGAAATACGAACTGATGTTTTGAATTGGTTTAAAGTTGCTGGAACAAAATAAAACCAATTGAGCAAAAAACTTGCAAAAATAAAAAGAGAGATGTATATTAATTGATGTATCAATAATTGATACATCAATTAATATTTTAACAAGAAAGAAAAGGAACATTTTATGAAGGAAATGTTCGTAAATATCAGTGGAGAAGAACGCAAAATACTTATTCATGTTCTATTACAGATGCAAAAAAATGTAGAGAATATTAAAGAATAGAGAGTGTAGGGGGCAGAATAGTGTGGAAATAATCGCAGCTATTTTAGTCGGGATCGTAGCATTAGAACATTTGTTTATCATGATCCTTGAAATGTTTTTTATTGATTCAAAAGTAGCGAAACGTGCTTTCAAATTACCGAAGCATTTAGAAGGAGATCGAAACGTAGCCATTATGTTTGCAAACCAAGGTTTATATAATGGATTTTTAGCGGCTGGTCTCATTTGGGGACTTGTACTTGGGCTCAATCCAATTGGTTATATGGTCCAATTATTTTTCGTGATTTGTGTGGTGATAGCAGCTATTTTCGGAGGTTTCACATCTAATAAATCAATTATTGTGAAACAAGGACTTCCAGCTGTTTTAGCATTGGTTGCCCTTTTATGTATAATATAGAATCAAAGTTTTTCAATAAAAGAACTCATTTTTGAAAAGAATACGCTATTCTTTCTTTAGAATTATAGGAAAGGATGGCGTTTTTGTATGTCTATTTCTATATGTAGTGAATTATAACTATTCTCTCAAGGGACTCAACTGCTTTTCAGCTTTTGGATATATTTTCATCCATCTTTGTTTCCTCCTATTGTTGGATAGTGTAATAATTGATAAAAATTTTGATGAAATTGGATTATAACGATTGATCAAAAAAGTTAGTGATTAAAAATATTATTCTTTAGTACATACATTTTTAAGATGTTAAATATATTTCATAATAGTCTCTGTAAGATAGGGATAAGTAGAATAGTACTTTTTATAACTTTGAATGTCATTCATAATAGCACCAGTAAGAAGAAAACAAGCTTTACGGTACTACTAGTTACCAAAGATGTTACAGTAGTTTATTTAGAATCAGATTGATTGAAAGGTTGTACTATATGGCCTAATAATTTCGAAAAAATGTCGGTGTGGCATAAAACAATTATGGAGGTTAAAGATATGAGTACTTCAAATTTGAATGAAATAAGTAAACAAATTTTAAAAGAGGAGGAAACACTTCAATTTTCCTCTTTTACAAATGATGATGCCTTGCAACTAGGTTTATTTATCGTTGAAACAGCAAAGCGAGAGGAGAAATTGATTGCTGTTGATATAACGAAAAATGGTGTGCAATTATTTCATTTCAAGATGACAGGGACAAATGAGGAAAATACGAAATGGATTGAGCGTAAAAAACGAGTCGTTTCCCTGCATGATCGTAGCTCGTATTATATGCAGATACAAAGTGAAATAACTGGGGTCTCCTATAATGAAAAATATCTTTTAGATACTTCAGAATACGCTGCGTTTGGTGGATGTTTTCCTATCAGAATAAAAAACGTAGGGGCTATTGGAATGATAACAGTTTCAGGATTACCACCAGAAGAAGATCACGAATTGGTAATAAGGGCAGTTAAAAATCATTTGAAGCAATAGTAAAAGTAAATGTGATGGTTAAGTAAAAGCCAAGAATGAACATATTATTGTTCGTTTTTGGCTTTTTATTATTTTTTCTTATAGTCGGCTAAGAGGGTTCTTTTACAGGTAGTACTTAATTGTGCAATGTTCTTTAAATTGCATCGTTTTGTTCGAGTGAGCGAAATTGCTGTAATTGAAGATGCTCTAAATTAATGTGAAATTTGGTGATTAAAGTAGCTACATTTCATCTTTGTGTAAATATGAAACAAGCAGGATACATGAATAGAGAATGGGTAAAATAGTACCGAATGATGATTAGATTTTATGAATGATGTTATAAGGCTTTTTTTAGGAAAACTGAAGGAAGCAGTGTGTTTAGATTTAGAATGACTGGCAATGGGTGCTAGGAAGTTCAATGATTCAAAAATGAACTCATTTAAACGCATATTATCTTCGAGATGTATCATTTTGAAGAATATTAAAACTTAGGAGGAACGTAATTATGACAAAAGATTTCTATACTGCACTGAAAGAAAGACGTACTTACTATGGGATTAATAAAGAGGTACAAGTATCGGATGAAAAAATTAAAGAAATCGTGGAGTTTGCTGTGAAATATACTCCATCCGCTTTCAATTCTCAAACTGCACGATTAGTTGTATTATTTGGTGAAGCTCATGATAAATTATGGGATATTACCACTGAAACATTAAGAAAAGTAGTTGGAGATGGAGATTTTTCAGGAACGCAACAAAAAATGGATTCTTTTAAAGCTGGTTATGGAACAGTATTATTCTTTGAAGATGAGGCTATCGTTAAATCGCTTCAAGAAAAATTTGCTGCATATGCTGAAAACTTCCCAATTTGGTCACACCAAGCATCAGGTATGCACCAATTAGTCGTGTGGACAGGTTTAGAAGCAGAGGGATTAGGGGCATCATTACAACATTATAATCCGTTAATTGACGATGAGGTAAAACAAGAATGGAATGTCCCTGCTAATTGGAAACTAATTGCACAAATGCCATTTGGTAATCCAACAGCTGCACCAGGTGAAAAAGAATTCCAACCACTTGAAGAGCGTGTGAAATTTCATAAGTAATATTCGAATGTAATAAAATCGAAATTTAATCAGTGGTGGTCTTACTGTCCGCAAATAGCAGGGGAAGCTAACTGTATTGTAAAAATAAAACTGTTTATTAATAAAAAAGCTTATTCGTTTTTTTTATTAATCGAGTATGTATGAATAAAAGATTTTAAAACACTATTTTAATCTGTAAGGGAACAAGGTGATCGTTTTGATCACCTTGCTTTATTTCTTACATTTTATTTATTAAAAAACGCTAGCTTTTCATAAATGCTTGAAAAATTAGCGTTTTAATAATAGGTATCTGTAATTTGATTACTTAAAACTATATACGAAAAAGCTTTTATGTTATTCCTCAAGTTCTATCCATTCCTGTGACCATTCTTCTATTCCGCGAATAATAGCTTCTAAAGCAAATCCTTTTTGAGTTAAAGAATATTCTATACGAACTGGTGTCTCAGGAAAGACTTTACGTTCGACAATTCCTTCTAGTTCTAATTCTTTCAATCTTTCTGAAAGTAATCTTCCGCTAACAGGAAGAGAAGATTCAAGTGTACAAAAGCGCTGAGATCCAGAAAAAAGTTGGTAAATAATTAGTGCTGTCCATCGTTGACTAAAAAATTTCATTCCTTTTTCAAAGCGAGGGCATAATGTAGAATCATTCATTTTCCTTCACCTCCTAAAATAAATTATATAACATCTTACTATTAGTAACAAATGTTTTTATAATTAATTACTTGACGTAAATTGATTACGAATGTATACTCACTTACATAAAGTAACTAAGTTGTTTTATGTAACTAAAACTCTTTTCTTTAAATGGCCAAAGTTGTAATGATACATATTGCATATAAGCTGAGAGAAAAAAGAATAGCATCTGTAAAAACACTTACGTTGTGTAAGTTAAACAATAAAAAATATAACAATGGAAGAGAATTTTAGAGATTCTCTATACTAGGAGGTACCTAATGGTTACAACAGATACAATTCATATGTTAGAAGATAAAATTCAATTTATACATCAAGATGGAAAGGATATTTATTTAGTAGGCCCTATCAAATTGCCAATTAATTTATATGGGGAGACTAAAGTTTTTCAATGGTATTCTTGGTTACAATGTAGTGAGGTTACAAATAGTGTAGAAGGAATTATCGAAAAACTCTCATCTATTAATTTAGCTGATATGCAGCAATCTAGTGTACTTGTATATGGTGATTTTGAGAATTCTGAAGATGCCCTAATTCGTATGCATAGTATTTGTCACACCGGTGATATCTTTGGTAGTAAACGTTGTGACTGTGGATTCCAATTAAAGCAGTCTTTACAAATGATTATAGAACATGGTTCAGGTGCTTTATTTTACTTAGCGAATCATGAAGGAAGAGGAATTGGCTTGTTTAGTAAAGCTATGACGTACCTCTTGCAAGAAAATGGGTTAGATACAGTAGAAGCTAATCTGAACCTAGGTTTTGAAGATGATGTTCGAAACTATGATGATACAATTGAAGTATTAAAAGCGCTACGCTCAAAACCTGTAAAACTTATTACAAATAATCCGAAAAAATTAGAAGCGTTACAAAAAGCTGGATTAAATGTTACGAGTCGTGAACCGTTATGGGGTGATGTCTCAGAGTTTAATGAGAAATATTTGCAAACGAAGATTCAGCGTTCTGGACATTTTGAAGGGGGACACTTACATGCTTGAGCATGAATTGTATATGAAGCTAGCACTAGAAAATGCCAAGGCTATGAAGGGACAAACGACTCCAAATCCATTGGTTGGATCTGTAATTGTAAATGATAATCGAATTGTAGGGGTCGGAGCACATATGAAGGCCGGAGAACCACATGCCGAAATACATGCGATACGTATGGCTGGAGAACAGGCACGTGGTGGTACAATTTATGTAACTCTTGAACCTTGTTCTCATCATGGTAGAACAGGGCCTTGTGCTGGAGCAATTGTACAAGCAGGAATTAAGAAGGTAGTAGTTGCTACACTTGATCCAAACCCGCTTGTTTCTGGACGTGGAATTAAAATTCTACAAGATGCAGGTATTGAAGTACTTGTAGGAGTGTGTGAAGAAGAATCTAAAAAAATGAATGAAGTCTTTAATAAATATATTTTGACAAAGCGCCCATTTGTAACGATTAAATCAGGAGTTACATTAGATGGGAAAATCGCTACGTCTTTATCGGATAGTAAGTGGATTACATCTACAGAAGCAAGACAAGAAGTACACCAAATACGAAACGAAAATGCGGCTATTTTAGTAGGAGCGAATACTGTTCAAAAGGATAATCCATCATTGACAACGCGTATTCCAAATGGCCGAAATCCAATTCGAGTAATATTGGACTCGACGTTACGCATACCGATGGAAGCTAACGTTGTTACAGATAGAGAAGCTCCTACCTGGATATTTACAACAAGTAATCATGCAGAGGAAAAAAAGAAAGCATTAGAAAATGCAGGAGTTAAAGTATTTGTTACTAGCGGAGAAAAGCATATAAACTTACATGAAATGCTTGATGTTTTAGGACAAAAAGGAGTTTCCTCCCTGCTTATTGAAGGTGGTGGAGAAGTAAATGCTTCGTTTATTGAAAATAAACTAATGGATAAAATTATTTTATATTTCGCACCTAAAATTATTGGAGGTAGATTGGCGCCTAGTTTTGTAGAGGGGACTGGTATTACTAAAATGAAAGATGCAATTGAATTTAAGGATATATCATTTACCCAGATTGGAAAAGATTATAGATTTATTGGCTATCCAGCATATCGGAAAGATGAGAAATAAGGGGAATAAAAACTACTTATATGTTCCGGTAAATGGATTGCAGAAAGGAGCGATGAAGAGTGAAGTTTGGATTTGATATCGATGATACATTAATTGATTTAAGGCAGCATGCTTTTCATTTATATAATAAGAAATTAAACAAAAAAGTAGGGTTGGATGTATTCCATTCTTTAAAAACAATTGAAATTCATGAAGCATTTGGCATGACTTCGGAGGAAGGCGGTCATATGTGGAATAGTTTGCTGGATGAGATTTATTATACTTCTTGTTCACCGTTTCCGTATGCTGTAGAGACATTGCAAGAATTAGAAAGACAGGGACATGAAATTTACTATATAACGGCGCGACCTAAAGAGCATGGAGAGCAAACAAAAAAATGGTTAATAGAAAAAGGATTTCCGGTACATGAAGATCGCTTTTTCTATGGAATGAAGGATGAAGAAAAAATACACTTCATACAAGAAATAAAATTAAACTATTTCTTTGATGATAAGCCGGCTGTTTTAGAAACGTTAATAGGAAAACCGATAAATGTATATGCAAAAACTACTTCTTACAATCAATATCTCAATATCCCGCGTATTACAAATTGGATGGAGTTAGGAGATATTATAAAGAAAGATATGTGAGGATTTAAATGGAAAATCAAATAGAGCCAAGAGCATATTGAGTATTACAATTTTAGAGGAAAGACATACGTATTATGTCTTTCCTTATTTTTTAATACTATCGTTTTTATTAGTGTGATGTGCTAGGAGTACTTCTAATAGAGGGGAAATAGAAAAATGAGCAATAAGAAAAATATTTTTAAGCTAGTCTTGTATGGAAGCGTAATTTATATATCATACCAGTGATGGTTTTCCCTGGTGCCACAGTATATGCGGATATTTTGGGTAAGAAGTTCAAGAATTAATGAGATGTGTTCATGATCATGAATTTTTGGAAAACGAAAATTACAATGTTAGGTTATTTTGAATCAGTAGTGGACGATATGCAAAATTACATATTACAAAATAAACATCGTAATTTTTGGATTCTTGGTATAAAATACATTATTTAAACTATATATTAGAATGGAGAAAGTGAATTGGAATTATTAAGAAACAGTAAGATTGGTACAAAACTAAACATATTAATAACTATATCAAGTATTGCATGTATAGTATTATCCCTAATAGGGTTTTGGGGGTTAGAAAGAGGGAAAAGTACTTCCTCTAATATGTATGAGGATAATTTACTGCCAATTGAGTGGATTGGAATTGTAGAATCTAATTTTTATCACGTTAATATGAACTTTATGGAAATAATGTTATCAAAAGATGAAAAAAGAATGAACGAATTAATAAGAGAAATGGATGGGATTCGTAAGGAAAATGATCATCTTTTAAAGCAGTTTGAGGCTAAACTTATTTCTACTAAAGAAAAAGAATTATATAACACGTTTCATGAAACATTTAATGAATTAAGGACTCAAATGAAGAAAGCACAAGAATTAGGGAAGTCTAATAATGAGGAAGCATATGCATATTATCTAAAAGAGATTGAACCTAATATGCAAAAATCAATAAAATCAATTCGTGAATTGATTTTATATAATAGTAATAATGCAGAGCTTTTACAGAAGGAAAATAATAATAGTGCTCAAAATACAATGATAATGTTTGTTAGTATTTCGATTTTAGCAATTTTAATAATTATATTAATTGGATATGTTATTAAATTAACTATCCGAAAACCACTTGCATTACTACAAAATGATATGGAAAAAGTAGCAGCTGGAGATTTAACAACACGTACTCCTTATAAAGCAAATAATGAATTAGGGCATATTGTTCAGTCTTTTAATAGTATGTTAGATAACCTTCAACAATTAATTGCGAATGTTAAGATGACAACACAAGAGGTTATTTTTACTACGGAGGGCGTATTACAAGATACAAATCGAGCGTCTAGTATTTCAAATGAGGTTGTACAGACTGTTTTAGAAGTAAAAACAAAAATAGAAGGACAGGTAACTAGTATTCAGGAGAGCTCATCCTCAATGGAAGAAATTACAACCGGGGTGCAAACTGTAGCTGAATCTTCAGCAGTAGTCGCTGAGGTAGCAGTAACGACTACAGAACGAATAAATATCGGTAGTGAAGTGATAAATCACTCTATTCTTCAAATGAATAGTGTGCATGATGTTGTCGAGGAAACATCAAAAGTAATAAATAAACTTGTTACACGTACACAACAGATTGATACAGCTCTCGCTGCAATTACTAATATTGCCGAACAAACGAATCTTCTTGCCTTAAATGCCGCTATTGAAGCGGCACGTGCTGGAGAGAATGGGAAAGGATTTGCAGTGGTTGCCGCAGAAGTTCGAGACTTGGCTGAGCAATCTAAAGAATCTGCAAAAGAAGTTAATCATTTAATAAAATCCATTCAAAAAGATACCCAAGATACAGTTAATGTCATGCAAAAAGGACAACAAAAGGCAGTAGAAGGAAAAGAAGCTGCTTACAAAGCGAATCAAACCTTCTTGTCTATTATGAGAGATATTGATAAGATTACAGGTCAAATTCAAGAAGTATCCGCAGCGACAGAAGAGATGTCTGCTGGTACAGAAGAAGTAAATGCTTCTCTTTCGCTAGTTTCTGAAACTGCAACGGATGTGAAAAAGGAGACTCTTCAAACTGTAAATTCAATTCAATCACAGGCCGTATCAATTGAACAAATATCAATCCAATCCAACAAGATGAAAGAAAAGGTGGAAGAATTAACGGAATTGGTTTCAAAATTTAATATTACAGAACAAAAAGAATGAGTAAATTGTAAAAGATTAGGTACGGCTATCAGCCTAAAAATAATTGATTTTTTACGATTAAAAAGATTTTAGTAATTAATTCAATCACAAGTGTAATAACATGTATAAAAAACATGAAGACTTAAGAGTCTTCATGTTTTTTTTATTGAATAATGTCTGAAAAAATATTGATAATTATACGATATTTTGGAATTTATCACAAAATATTCATATATGCAAAATTACATACATTTAATGATTGATAATCACGAGTTAATGTAACTATAATAATTACACTGATAAGTAACTTATTGACGACAGTTATAAGTGAAGAAGGAGGGCTTTATTGTATTTTGTATATAAAAAAATAGAGAAGGAGATATGCAAATGAAAAGGTTACTTGTTATAGGCCTAATGTATACAATGTTTTTCCTCATAGGAAATATACACTTACATGCTGATGAACGAATAAATGCAAAAAAAATTACTAGTTTAGAAGAGCCTACTTGGATATTTCAGGCGGGCATAAGTAAGGGGAAATATCATGACCGACAAGATTTAGGATTTATTTTGAGGAGAAATACACCATTAAAGGTAAGACAAACAAATCCTAATTTTAAAGACAAATTAACATTACGTTTATTGTCTAATGACTCAAAAAATGAAAAATCCATACAAGTAGGAAATGAATGGGTTACTATCCAAGGTGATACGTCTTTAGTTCCTTTCATAGATACTCCGTACGGTGAAGAGCACGCTGTACTTGAGTACCAAGTAGGGAATGAAAGTGCTACTAAACCCCTTCCCATTTATAAACAACAAGGAAGTGTATCTCAATTTTTTAGTGCATGGGATCAATTTGATGGAGAGTATGCGTTACTTCAAGGGGAGAGTTTTCAATTATTTGTACCTAAAAAAGATAAAGAGTTAGTAAGATCTTTAAAAGATTTTCAATCGTTGGATGAGTTAATTGCGTATTATGAAGATATTTTTGTGATGTATGATTCAATTATTGGTTTAGATGGCTCAACGTTTGAAAATAAAAAAAGTCAAAATCGTTATTTCTTAAAAGCAGATATATCTGGTGCTGGCGGTGCCTATTATGGCACAAATTGGACAGCGAATAGTACAGATAGTACAAAGATGTGGTTAGATAAACTAAGTTGGGGAACTTTACATGAAATCGCTCATGGATACCAAGCTGGTTTTGATAATCAAGGAATATTTACAGGAGAAGTTTCTAATAATCTATTTGGTGTTCAATATCAATATAGTAAATACGGCAAAAAAGCAGATCAAGTTGGTTGGTTGTTTAATTTCGGGAAAAAGGAACAGGTAGAACGGAATTTATATAATGCTCTAATGAAAGAAAATAAAAATTATGATGATTTAGATTTACGACAAAAACTTATTCTTTTAACGATGGCGAAACAAAAAGCTGGCGATGAAGCATTTGCAAAAATGTATCAAGGTTATCGAAAACTAGCTAACAATACTGCTTTCAAAAAAGGTGACCATTCTTTACCAGATTTAATGAATCAGTATTATAGTGAGAATGGACAAGTTGATTTTACACCTGTTTTTGAAAGGTGGGGTTTTAAGCTTAATCATAAACAAATAGAGATGAATAGGGCGAAAGGTTTTCCGGCTGTTACTTCTTTAGCTTATATAGTGCCTGAATCACAATTAGCGAAAGCAAGAGCTATAGTTGATCCTGATATTCCGATAAACTCCAACTTCGAAATAGTTACGAATCAGCAAATTGCTCCACTTGGGCTAAAAGGGAATTTGCATATCCATTTAAATACAAATGAAATAGATACATTAAAAGGAGGAAAAATTAAATTAAAAGAAGGGAATACAGTTATTCAAGAGAAAACAATTGAAACAACAGATATCAATTTACAAGACGTACCAAATGGAGTGTATACGGTTGAAATTTCAGGTGGGAAAACGAATAGTATGTACCATTTCAGTTCGTATTATGCCTATGTAAAAGAAAAAGATAATAGTCTAAAGGTTGATATTAACGAAATGAAAGTGAGTAAGTTGGTAAATGAAACGATTCAATTCCTAGGATTAGGAGATGACCAGTTTGCCGTATTAAATACAGACTTAGAGCAAAATCGAGCTATTTTTACGATTACTACTAAAACGCCTCATAGCTATTATGCAGGTGAAAAATATGCATCGATAGAGGTCTTTAATGAAAAAGGTGAAAAAATTTATACGAAGGAAATGGAAGGAACAAATGTAACAATTGTAAAAGATATCATTCCACTAAAAGAGGGATATAGAATTAAAATCTATCATGATGAAATAAAAAAACGATTAACTAGTAAAGCTACTATTATTAATCCTATGAATAAAATGAATGAATTTATAATAACAAAATGGGGATTGAAAAATACTTCTTTGCAAAATAATCCAGAAGAAAATCTTATACAAAGAATTGATGAAGAAATGGAAGCGATTATAGGTAATCAGTTTTTAAAAGAGATACCAATGCAAAAATTAGAAATGAAAAAGAATGTGTGGATGGCAATAAATATGTTATCAGAACCACAAAAAATAACGTATATGAATAAATATAAAGATAGCTTATATAATGAATAATTTTTGAGAAATGAATTGAATCTAAAAAAGTAGCAAACCAATCTATTAACCTATGTATGTAGAGGTATGTAAAAACGATTGGCTATAGTTAAAATTTTTTATCTATGCTTAAAATTCTAAAATACATTTATTTAATTTAATAATACGATTATAAAGGGGTAAAAATATGAATAATTTCGTAAAGGTAGGTTTAACTACAGGAGTGGTGTTATCGGCGATTATGCCTTATGGAGGAGTACATGCGGAAACAGAAGATTTAAAAGTGGAAACAAAGGAAGATACGTTCCGAACAGGTAATTTAACAGCACCTTCTCAAAATTCGGCAGAAAATGTAGCAAAGGATGCACTAAAAGGAAAAACAGAACAAGCATTATCATCAAAGCAAGTTAATACGGAATCCAAAGTTAATTATAATGTTACGCAAAGTCGTAAATCTTATGATGGTACTACATTGGTACGTCTTCAACAAACGTATGAAGGACGTGATGTATACGGATATCAACTAACAGCACATATTAATGATGATGGTGTACTTACGAGCGTTTCGGGAGATAGTGCCCAAAATTTACAACAACAGGAAGATTTGAAACAACCTATTACTCTATCAGAAGAGGATGCAAAGAAACAGCTTTTCAACATCTATGGAAATGATCTAACATTTATCGAAGAACCAGAAATTAAACAAGTGGTATATGTAGATGAAAATACAAATAAAGCTACAAACGCATATCAAATTACTTTTAGTGCATCTACACCTGAATATGTATCCGGTACAGTATTAATTGATGCTTTTGGTGGTAATCTATTAAAAGAACTCGTTCAAAAATTGGGTATACAAGTAGAGAGTAGTATTGTCCAATCTGCGACATCAAATAAATCAACAGATCCTTCAAAATTAACAGGTACAGGAAAAGATGACTTAGGTATTAATCGTACGTTTGGAATTACACAAAGAAGTGATGGAACGTACATGCTTGCAGATTATTCTCGTGGTAAGGGAATTGAAACATATACTGCTAATTATAAAGATTATAATAATTATAGAAGAAATGTATGGGGTTATCTCGATGATTTAGTAACAAGTAATTCTACAAATTTTACAGATCCTAAAGCAGTTAGTGCCCATTATTTAGCAACGAAAGTATATGATTTTTATCAAGAAAAATATGGACGTAACAGCTTTGATAATAACGGACAAAAAGTAATTTCTGTCGTTCATGGTTGGAACACAAATGGTACGAATAAAGGAAATCCTAAGCAGTGGTTTA
The DNA here is from genome assembly GCF_038008705.1 of Bacillus sp. FSL W8-0770. Lineage (NCBI taxonomy): Bacteria > Bacillati > Bacillota > Bacilli > Caryophanales > Bacillaceae > Bacillus > Bacillus sp. FSL W8-0770. Next base: position 3,198,707 of record NZ_JBBOZR010000001.1, on the reverse strand, counting down.
ATGCATTTAGTAATGGCGCTATGCTAGTATACGGAGATCCAATTGTTAGAGCATTTGATGTGGCAGGACATGAATTTACACACGCAGTTACAAGAAATGAGTCTGGACTTGAGTACGCAGGAGAAGCTGGTGCAATTAATGAAGCGTTATCTGATATTTTAGGAGTAGCCGTTGAAAAGTATGCCAATAACGGAAAGTTCAATTGGACAATGGGAGAACAATCAGGTCGTATTTTTAGAGATATGAAAAACCCATCATCTATCTCTTCTAGATATCCAGAGGATTATAGGCATTATAATAACTTACCTATTGATGCTGACCACGATCATGGTGGTGTACACACGAACTCTAGCATTATTAATAAAGTAGCTTACTTGATTGCTAGTGGTGGAAGCCATAATGGAGTAAACATACATGGCATTGGAGAAGATAAAATGTTTGATATTTTCTATTATGCAAATACGGATGAATTAAATATGACTTCTGATTTTAAAGAATTAAAAGAAGCTTGTATTCGTGTAGCAACGAACTTATATGGTAAAGACTCATTAGAAGTACAAGCTGTCCAACAAGCCTTTAAAGCAGCGTATATTTAATATTATTGTGATGAATTACAAACTCTTACATTTTAATATAGTGATTAATTTGTATTTATAGACAAAAACCTTGTAGAATTTTTCTGCAAGGTTTTTTTGAATGTTATCCCGCTATTTGCTGGGCAGTAAGACCCCCACCTCAAAATTTAGCTGTTATTTTTTTACTTGTTGTAAAGGATGGAAAGCTTTTAAGGTTGTGGCACGCCTTTTAAGAAAAAGATAAGGCGAAGCGATCTCGCTGTTATTTTCCAACAACAAACATTTGTTATTTGTATTATTTAGTGAAAGTTACCAAACGTTTTTCAAAACTATTTTACCTATTGCTTTATTTGACTCCAAATATTCATGTGCTTGTGCAACTTCATCAAACGTAAAAGGTTTAGAATCTAGCAATGGACGAAGTTTTCCTTCTTCTACAATTTGCGTTATTTTTGTTAAGATTTCTCCGCAATCATTACGCTTATCTGTATGTAATATTTTTAATGCCATAAAAGTAACGTGCAGAGAGAGTCCTTTTGCGTGTAAAGGAGAGAGGTCATGGGTTGAACGAGCTGCAATAGTTACGACAGTTCCATTGACCGCAGCAGCTTCAAAAGAATGATCAAGATTCTTGCCGCCTACTGTATCAAATATAACTTCAAATCCGTTTCTGTTCGTATGTTTTTGTACATATTCTTGAACAGATTCTTCTTTATAATTAATAGCTATATCGGCTCCTAAACGATGGGCTATTTCCATTTTGTTTTGCTGAGAAGCTGTTGTGAAAACTTTAGCGCCTGCCCATTTAGCTAGTTGAATGGCTACGTGTCCTACGCCACCAGTAGCTCCATGAATGAGAACATTTTGACCAGGTTTAATATTTGCACGATCAAATAAAGATTCCCAAGCTGTAATTGCAACTAATGGTAGAGCAGCAGCTTCTTCCATTGTTAAATTGTTAGGTTTGTGAGCAATTAATCGTGCATCGGCAAGCATAAATTCTGCAAGTGCACCTCCAGTTTCTTTAAAACCTCCAGCACATCCGTATACTTTATCCCCTGATTTGAATTTCGAAACACCTTCTCCTACTTCAATAACAATACCAGCTACATCGCCGTGTAATATAGCTGGAAACTCAGGAGCGACGGCTGAAACGGCCCCACTACGCATTTTTGTATCGATTGGATTTACACTTGTTGCTTTTACATCGATTAGAACATGACCTGGTAAAAGTTTTGGTTTTGAAACTTCTTCTAATTGAAATACAGATGAATCCCCAAAAGAATGGATAATTTGTGCTTTCATAGTTTATACCTCCTGTTTGTGGTTATAGCATAGCAAAGTACGAAAAATAAGTATAATATTTTGAATTTTGTTAGTGAGAATTTTATATAAAGAAGAGGAAAGTGCATGAAATGAAATAATGTAACGTACTTCTAAAAACTACTGTAAAGCTTTTTGAAGAAAGGGTAGATGTTATTTTTGCAGCATGATTTATTCATTATGTTTATTATTACTCACTTAGTATAGGTATTTTAAAGTGCCTACATCACTTTAAAGTACGTACTGCTATTCATGTTATGGCCGATTTATAATAACACTCGTAGCACAAAGAAAGTTATAACGATTACAATAGGCAACAATGTGGTGTTACAGTATTGCCTATCAATTTTGAGTAGAAATATGAAAAGTATAGATTTATATGAATGAAGGAAAGAAAGTGGATTGTGGGCTACAAAAAGATAAAATCGTCTTATTGTAGAGAAGCCTTTTGATTACAATGCGAAATTAATTGAAGATTTTGATGAAACTGATATTTATTATAATGATCATTATCTTTGAAAATGAATGGTAACTAGGAATACACTTAGAAAAGTATTACGAAATAAATCGTATGTAATTCAAGACATTTTTATTGACGATAATAATTTATGTGGTTAATATACTATACATAAGATTATTTAATTACTAAAAGTAATCTGATATAAAATGTTTTGTTGAATTCTATAAATAAGTAAGTTGTGGTAGAAATGCTTTGAATTGCCACTATTAATATTGGGGACAATTAGAAAGCGAAAGGTATAAAAAGAATTGGAATTTGATAACTCTTTGTTTTTTTATAAAAACAGGGGCTTCTGTACAATTCATTTTTAAAATATTGACAAGGATTATACAACAAGAGGGGGACTGAACTTGGAATCAATGACCTTTGTTTTATTTGGAGCGACAGGGGACTTAGCGAAACGCAAAATTTACCCCGCACTATATAACTTATATAGAGATCAAAAGCTTCCAAAGCAAATATCTGTTATCGGGCTTGGAAGACGTCAAGTATCTCATGAAGATTTTCAAGAAAGAATAAAAGAATCAATAGAGACGTTTTCTCGTCAGAGGGAAGAAGGTACTCCGGAACTCGAAGGCTTTTTAGATAATTTTCGCTATTGTCCATTAGATGTGAGTAAGCCGGAAGATTATGAGAGGTTATTACAAGTCGTTCGTGAAAGGGAAGAAGAACTACATATAAAAGGGAATAGAATGTTCTATCTTTCAGTTGCTCCTGAATTTTTCGAGACCATTGCTTTAAATATTAAGGAAAGCGGACTTGATAAAACGGATGGATGGAAACGTCTGATGATTGAGAAACCATTCGGGCACGACCTTACATCTGCTCGTGAGCTGAATGATAAGCTTAGTCGCACGTTTGAAGAAGACGAGATATACCGTATTGATCATTATTTAGGTAAACCGATGATTCAAAACCTTGAAGCATTAGAATTTGCAAATCCTGTTCTCCAATCAATTTGGAATAAAGAACATATAGCGAATGTGCAAATCACAGCGAGTGAAACAGTTGGGGTTGAAGAAAGGGCAGGATATTATGACCAGGCAGGGGCCATTCGAGATATGGTTCAAAATCATATGTTACAAATATTAATGATGACTGCTATGAATCTGCCGGAAAAGGTTAATGCATGTGAAATTCGAGAGGAAAAGCGAAAGGTAATGGAAACGCTTCGTAAAGTGAAAAAAGAAGACGTTCAAAGCCATATCATTCGCGGACAATACGCTGCAGGTGAGATAAAAGGCGGGCAAGTTGTAGCATACAAAGAGGAGCCAGGAGTAAATCCTTCTTCTAACATAGACACATTTGTTGCTGCTCGCCTGTGGATCGATAATCCATTTTGGACTGGCGTTCCCTTCTATATACGAACAGGCAAACGAATGAAAGAAAAGTCTACTCGTATTGTAATCGAATTTAAAAATACGTTAAAACAGCAATATCAAGATAATAATCCAAATGCAGCACCTAACTTATTAATAATTGAAATTAGCCCAGGTGAGAACGTTTCATTACAGTTAAACAGTAAAAATCCATTGAAAAATGGAGAAATTGAACCGATGCGTATTAACTTTACTTGTGAGCAAGCGGATGTGGGAGTACCTGAAGCGTATGAAAGACTCATTCATGATGCTGTGAGTGGAGACGCTACATTCTTTGCACATTGGAGAGAAGTTGAATTGTCATGGGAATGGGTACAACCAATTCTTGAAGCGTTCGAGGAAAACTTATTACCGCTTCATGAATATGAGTCTGGTTCATATGGTCCAGAAGCGTCTAATGAACTGTTACAAGAAAGTGGATTTAAATGGTGGTTAGATCAAGAGACGGAAAAATAAGTACTTTCTTTAATGAAAGCATTTAGGGGGACGATTACTATGACACAAAACATAAATCAATTAGCAGTGAATACACTTCGTACGTTATCGATTGATGCTATTAATGCGGCAAACTCAGGTCATCCAGGTCTTCCGATGGGAGCAGCACCAATGGCTTATGCATTATGGGCGAATCATTTAAATTACAATCCTAATCACCCAGAATGGTTTAACCGTGATCGTTTCGTTTTATCGGCGGGACATGGATCTAGTCTGTTATATAGCCTACTTCATTTAGCTGGATATGACGTTTCAATTGATGACTTGAAAAATTTCAGAAAGTTAAATAGTAAAACACCTGGACATCCTGAGTTTGGGCATACTCCTGGAGTTGAAGCGACTACAGGCCCGTTAGGACAAGGGATTGCTAATGCTGTAGGAATGGCAATGGCAGAAGCTCATTTAGCAGCGAAGTTCAATAAGGATGGTCACTCTATTATAGATCACAATACGTATGCTTTAGTCGGAGATGGTGACTTAATGGAGGGTGTCGCTTATGAAGCGATGTCAATGGCAGGACATATGAAACTTGGTAAGTTAATTGTACTGTATGATTCAAATGAAATTTCACTTGATGGTCAATTAGGCATTGCTTTCTCTGAAGATATTCAGAAAAGGGCAGAATCTGTACATTGGCAATATGTAAGAGTTGAAGATGGAAACGATGTTGATGCGATTACAAAAGCTATTCAATCAGCGAAAGAAAATACGGATCAACCTACTCTTATAGAAATTAGAACCATTATAGGTTATGGAAGTCCAAAAGTTGCTGGAACGAACAAAGCACATGGTAATCCGCTTGGAGTAGAAGAAGCGACAGCGACAAAACAAGTGTATGGTTGGGATTATGAGGAAGATTTCTTTGTACCTGAAGAAGTAAAAGCTCATTTTAATGAACTAAAACAAAAAGGTATTGAAAAAGACAATGACTGGAATGAGCAGTTCAACTTATACAGAGAAGCGAATCCTACACTGGCAGATGAATTAGAAAAAGCGATTACAGGTGAGGTTTTAATTGAAGCAAAAGACATTCTATCTTTTGATACTAAAAAAACGATTTCCACTCGTGTTGCAAGTGGGGAAGCTATTAATCATTATGTGAAATCGATTCCTTCTATTTTCGGTGGAAGTGCGGATCTTTCTCATTCTACGATGACAGATATAAAAGGTGAAGCAGTATATGCAGTAGAATCATATGCTGGACGAAATATATATTTCGGTGTACGTGAACATGCAATGGGCGCTGCAGCGAATGGATTGGCGCTTCATGGAGGAGTAAAACCTTTCGTAAGTACATTCTTTGTATTTAATGATTATCTTCGTCCGTCCATACGACTGGCTGCACTGCAAAAGTTACCTGTTACTTACGTATTTACACATGATTCGATTGCTGTAGGAGAAGATGGTCCAACGCATGAACCAATTGAACAATTGGCAGCTCTTCGAGCAATTCCTGGTTTAACAGTTATCCGCCCGTCAGATGCAAATGAAACAGCAAGTGCTTGGGCGTATGCTTTACAGCAAACGGATGGTCCAGTCGTTTTAGTACTGAGTCGTCAAAATTTACCGGTGTTTAATGAAACGAAAGCGAACATAGAGAATTTCTCTAAAGGAGCTTACGTATTAACACAAACAAATGAAAATCCGGATGTAATTTTAATTGCGACAGGTTCTGAAGTATCCTTAGCTGCTAGTGCGAAAGCAAAATTAGAAGAAGATCAAGTTTCTGTTCGCATCGTTGCAATGCCGAGCTGGGAGTTATTCGATCGCCAATCGAACGAATATAAAGAATCCGTTCTTCCGTCTTCTATAACGAAACGAGTATCTCTTGAGATGGGTGTATCTCTCGGTTGGGAACGTTATGTAGGACAAGAAGGAAAAGTACTATCAATTGAAACATTTGGAGCTTCAGGAACTGGAGCTGAAGTCATGAATCTATTTGGATTTACGACAGAAAATGTTGTTCAAATTACAAAAAATGTGTTGAATTCTTAAGCTATGACTGTGAATACCTTTCTGTACATACTAACATTTCAGTGCTGAAAGGTATTCCAGATTGTAGTGATATGGATTTTTAATAAAAGATGATTTGAGGAGGAATTATATTATGCAAGTAGGATTAATTGGGTTAGGTAAAATGGGATTAAATTTAGGGAAAAATTTAATGGATCATAAACATGAAGTAGTAGCGTTTGATTTAAATACGAGCGCAGTAGAAGAAATGAAAGAGTACGGGGCAACAGGTACATCTAGTTTAAGTGAACTTGTTCAGTCATTACAATCACCAAGAATTCTTTGGGTAATGGTACCACACGCTGTTGTTGATTCTGTTATTGATGAGGTTACACCACTTTTATCAAAAGGAGATATTTTAATTGAAGCTGGTAATTCACATTATAAAGAGTCTATCCGCCGATATGAGCAATTAAAGAAAGATGGCATTCACTTTATGGATGCAGGAACTTCTGGTGGAATGGAAGGCGCTCGTAATGGTGCTTGTTACATGATCGGAGGAGATCAAGAAGCTTGGGACATCGTTGAACCTATCTTCCGCGATACTGCTGTAGAAAATGGATTCTTATATGCTGGAAAAGCTGGTAGTGGTCACTTCTTAAAAATGGTTCATAACGGAATTGAATACGGTATGATGGCTGCTATTGGTGAAGGATTTGAGATTCTAGAAAAAAGTGAATTTGACTACGATTATGAAAAAGTATCAAGAGTATGGAACAACGGTTCAGTCATTCGTTCTTGGTTAATGGAATTAACAGAAAATGCATTTTCTAAAGATGCAAAACTGGATGAGATTAAGGGTGTTATGCATTCTTCTGGTGAAGGAAAATGGACAGTAGAAACAGCATTAGACCTTCAAACAGCAACTCCTGTTATCGCAATGTCTCTATTAATGCGCTACCGCTCATTAGACAATGATACATTTACAGGAAAAGTTGTAGCAGCTCTGCGCAATGAATTTGGCGGACATGCAGTAGAAAAGAAATAAAGTGAAACTTTAATAAGTAGGGGCTTCATTCCACACAAATCGGGCTTTTACGGGATAAGCATATTAAACATGTAACTCATCAACGTTTAAAAACTGGAGGGAATTAATCATGAAATTTTTTATTGATACTGCAAATCTTGAGGATATAAAAAAAGCATATAAACTTGGAGTTTTAGCTGGTGTTACAACGAATCCTTCTTTAGTAGCAAAAGAGGGCATTAAATTTGAAGACCGTATTGCAGAAATTTGTCAGGCAGTTCCTAAAGTTGAATCTGTTTCGGCAGAAGTAACGCCAGATGCTGTTACAGCTGAAGAGATGATCGCCCAAGCAGAAGAACTGATTAAAATTAACGGTGGCGATGAAAAAGTTACAATTAAACTTCCGATGACGTTAGCAGGATTAGAAGCTTGTCGCTACCTTACTGAAAAAGGTGTGAAAACGAATGTTACACTTATTTTCACGGTGAACCAAGCACTTTTAGCTGCTCGAGCAGGTGCAACGTACGTTTCTCCATTTTTAGGACGTTTAGATGATATTTCTGAAGATGGTGTACTATTAGTTGCTAAAATTGCTGAATTATTCGATGTTCATCAACTAGATACACAAATTATTGCGGCTTCTGTTAGACATCCAGATCATGTAACTCGTGTAGCGATGGCAGGTGCTCACATTGCAACAATCCCTTATAAAGTAATTGAACAACTTGCTATGCACCCATTAACAGACCAAGGTATTGAGAAATTTGCTGCTGATTGGGCGAAAGCGCCTAAATTATAATGTTATGAAAGTGAAGGTGCTTTCCGAAAGTTGTTTTTCATGAGAAGACAAATCCTAAGTAACTTCATCGTTTAAAGTGGATACTGAGTTTGTAGTCTTACTACGTGAAAACAGCAAGAGAAGAAAGTGTCATTCACTTTTAAAAAAGGGAAAATTGATCGCGCGAAGCGTTTATCACAATAACATTATAATTATGGAAGAGAAATCCCCTTATCAGAGAGGTGAGTTAACATGTATCTCTGATAAGGGAGATTCTTTTTGTATAAATTATTATTTTGTGAAGATGATTTGTTTATCGATATATAAATTCTTACTCATGAAAGAACTATATAGGTTCTCTTAATTGTATAGCAATTTTGAAAGGGTTTACATAAAGGGGTGGAACTGCGTATGAATATGTACCTTTTAATGATTACATTATTATCAATCGTAATTGTTATTTTAGGGGTATCGTGGTGGAGATGGCATGCATTTATTAGTTTAACGATTGCAAGTTTGTTTTTAGCAATTATGTCTGGGATGCCAATGGATAAAATAGTGAGTGCTTATGAAACGGGAGTCGGCAGTGTTCTCGGGCATTTAGTAGGTATTTTAGTATTAGGTACAATTTTAGGGAAAATGATGGCAGAGTCAGGTGCTGGAATGCAAGTGGCAGAGTTCTTTATTAAATCCTTTGGGATAAAAAACTTACCATGGGCGATGTTAATTGCAGGTTTTATTATTGGAATCCCGGTGTTTTTTGAAGTAGGCATTTTAATATTACTGCCGTTAGTAATTTCAATTCATAAAACAACGAAACAAAATATTTTATTGATAGCATTACCAGCAATTGCTGGGCTATCTGTCGTACACGGCCTTGTTCCTCCACATCCAGGGGCCATAGTTGCAATTGGTATTTATAAAGCGAATCTTGGGAAGGTACTAATGTATTCACTCATTATTACATTTTTTGCAGCGATTATTGCAGGTCCTATATTTGCGAAATGGATTCACAAACGTGTAATTCCTGAAAATGAGCCGGAATTGATTCGTGTAAATACAAAATCAACGAAATTACCAGGAATAGGAGTTTCATTTTTAGTTATATTGTTACCTGTTATGTTAATGGTTTTAGCTGCAGCAGCTCCTTATGTGCCTCTTTCTAATACTTTGATGAAGATTGTCACATTAATCGGTAGTCCTATAATTGCACTATTGATTGCATGTTTTGCGGCGTTCTATTTTCTTGGATTTCGTCAAGGTATCGATAAAAAAGCTATTAAGAAGATAACAGAAGATAGCTTATTACCAATTGGTTCAATTGTTGCGATTATTGGTGCTGGTGGGGGATTTAAGCAAATTCTCATCGATAGTGGGGTAGGGAATGCTATTGCTCAAATGTCTGAGCATTTAGCTCTATCTCCAATTGTATTAGCATTTATAGTAGCTGGGTTAATTCGAATTGCGACAGGGTCAGCGACAGTCGCTTTAACAACAGCAGCCGGTATCGTTTCGCCAATCGTTGAAAATACGACAGGTGTGAACTTAGAGTTACTCGTTATTGCAACAGGTGCAGGAGCGTTAATGTTTTCTCACGTAAACGATGCTGGGTTCTGGATGGTAAAAGAATACCTAGGCTTAACAGTGAAAGAAACATTTAAAACATGGACAGTATTAGAAACGTTACTTTCATTTATCGCTTTTGGAGGCGTTTTACTACTCGATATGTTTGTTTAAGATAAAGATGTTTCTATTTAGATAATTGTGGCATACAACGTTATCAATAGATAAAAGGAATGTATTTTTATGGTGGGATACTGTAGCAATTTTTTGTTAGGAGGAAGAGATGGTGAGCTCAAAATATATGATTGGTGTAGATATTGGGACAACTAGTACAAAATCAGTTCTATTTTCTACTGATGGATCTGTTATTGCTAGTCATGGAATTGAATATCCTTTATATTCTCCTACACCTGAAACAGCAGAACAAGACCCAGAAGAAATCTTTCATGCAGTAATAAATACGATTAAAGAAACTGTACGAATAAGTAGTGTACAGCCGAATGATATTCTTTGTGTCTCTTTTAGTTCGGCAATGCATAGTATCATTGCTGTAGATGAAAAGGGAAAGCCGTTAACGAGATGTATCACTTGGGCAGATAATAGAAGTGCAAGCTGGGCGGAGAAAATAAAGAATGATATGAATGGTCATGAAATTTACCTTCGTACTGGGACACCAATTCATCCGATGTCACCACTTTCGAAATTAGTTTGGCTACAGAATGAGCAAGCAGAGTTATTCGCAAAAAGTTATAAATTCATTTCTATTAAAGAATATGTTTTTTACAAGTTATATAAAGAATATGTAATTGATTATTCTATAGCATCAGCGACAGGAATGTTCAATTTAAAATCTTTAAAGTGGGATGAAGAGGCTTTACATGTAGCGGGAATTACAGATAAAAAGCTTTCAAAGCTTGTTCCAACAACGCACAGTTTAACAGGATTAGATGAAGAGTTTGCCAAAGAGATGAATGTACTTGTTTCTACGCCTTTTGTAGTAGGAGCGAGTGATGGAGTACTATCTAATTTAGGTGTAAATGCAATAGATCCTGGCGTTGTGGCTGTTACAATTGGTACAAGCGGTGCGATACGTGCTGTAACAAATCGTCCTGTAACAGATCCAAAAGGTAGAATTTTTTGTTATGCGTTAACTGAAGACCATTGGGTAATCGGTGGTCCAGTTAATAACGGTGGTATGATTTTCAGATGGGCTCGTGACCAATTGGGCACTTCAGAGATTGAACTTGCAAAGCGCTTAGGAAAAGATCCATATGAGGTGCTTACTGAAATAGCAGCAAAAGTGAATCCTGGATCTGATGGTTTATTATTTCACCCGTATTTAGCAGGGGAAAGAGCTCCTTTATGGAATGCAAATGCACGAGGATCTTTCTTTGGACTTGGATTGCATCATAAGAAAGAACATCTGATACGTGCTGTTTTAGAAGGAGTAATTTATAACTTATATACAGTTCTTCTCGCTTTAAAAGAACTAATTGGCGAACCGAAAAAAATTCAAGCGACAGGCGGTTTTGCAAGGTCGGAACTTTGGAGACAGATGATGGCGGATATTTTCCATCAAGACGTATATGTTCCGGAAAGTTTCGAAAGCTCTTGCTTAGGAGCTGCAATCCTCGGTTTATATAGTTTAGGTGAAATAGATACATTATCCGTAGTTTCTGAAATGGTAGGTGCAGATTTTCATCATGAGCCAAACATGGAAAGTGTGGAAAAATATAAAGATTTAACGCCAATCTATATCCGTTTGTCCCGTCAATTGGAAGAAGAATATGAAAGTATAGCAGCGTATCAAAAAAAGTGGGTTTAAAAGCTATTTACCAAGAAAATATGGTAACGTATAAAGAGGTACTCCGATTTTTTAGGATACTCTTTCAACATAAAATATTTTAAGAAGTATGATGAATGAAAAATATAGGGAGAGAGGGTTATGAAAATGAAGGATAACAAAGAGTTTATCGGATATATTGGAACATACACGAAAGAAAATAGTGAAGGAATATATAAGTTTATTTTAGACACGGAAGCAAAAAAAATTGGTAATGTAACGCTTACTGCTAAGCTGGATAACCCTACATATGTAACGATTAACCGAAATAATGAATATCTCTATTCCGTTGTTAAGGAAGGCGAATCTGGCGGTGTAGCTGCTTATTCCATTGACAGTCATACTGGAGAACTAAAAGCGAAAAATAGACAAGTAGTAGAAGGGGCTTCTCCTTGTCATATTAGTGTTGATAGTGGAAATCATACAGTAGTTACAGCAAATTACCATAAAGGAACGATTGAGTCTTTTGAAGTAAATGAAGAAAATGGAACTGTAAATCCTGCTTCATCTATTATGGCGCATGAAGGTTCAGGTCCGAATAAAGAAAGACAAGAAAAACCACATGCACATTACGCGGGATATACTCCTGATGAAAAATATGTAGTGGGCGTTGATTTAGGGATAGATAAAATAATTACGTATGAAGTAAAAGATAGTACATTAATAGAAGTGAATAACCTGTCTGTGAATCCGGGAAGTGGACCAAGACACATTGCTTTTCATCCAAATGGAAAATACGCTTATGTAATGACGGAGCTTAGTTCAGAGGTTATTGCGCTAACATATAACTCGGAAGAAGGATCCTTTACAGAATTACAGTATATTTCTACTCTTCCAGAACAATTTGATGAAAATAGTCAAGGCAGTGCTATCCATATTTCTTCTGACGGCCGCTTTGTATATGCAGGTAATCGTGGTCATAATAGTATCGCTGTTTATAGCGTAGATCAAAACTCAGGCCAGCTTACATTTGTGGAACATACATCTACAGAAGGAAATTGGCCAAGGGACTTTGTATTAGATCCTACTGAAAAGTTTCTTGTTGCTACAAATGAAAAGTCACATAATCTTGTGTTATTTTCAAGAGATGAATCTACAGGTAAGTTAACACTTTTACAATCTGATGTTGTTGTGCCAGAGCCTGTTTGTGTGAAGTTTTTAAATATATAATTTCAGATGCCTAAACAAAAGCAAAGCGATATCGCTTTGCTTTTTATTATTTCTTTTTCGGTCTACGTACTAATTCGCCGCCGCAGTTTGGACAAACGTTATGTCTTTCTTCTGTACATGGTGCGCAAAATGTACATTCATATACACAAATGTATGCTTCAGAATCTTGTTCGAGCGATTGATCGCAAATTTGACAGTTTGTTTTCATTTCTAGTGCCATAATAAGTCTCCTTTTAGTTAGAAAATTTATAATTTAATTATAATTCATTAAATAGAAATAGTCCTTTTCAATTGAAAGGAAATCGAATGATAAAGTTATGAATTGAAACGAAAGATGCCGGTTTATTTTAAAATTGATTATTTATTACAGTTGGAATATTATGAAATAGTCAAAAGACAACAGGGGGTATAGATTTTGACTAATCATAATGATCATTTAAAAGCAAACTGCGAAAAATGCTTCGGTCTATGTTGCGTTGCATTACCGTTCGCAGCATCGGTAGATTTTGCAGTGAATAAAGATGGTGGTAAACCATGTTCCAACTTACAATCAGATTTCAAATGTAGTATACATAAAAATCTTAGAGGAAAAGGTTATAAAGGTTGTACAGTATTTGAGTGTTTCGGTGCTGGACAGAAGATTTCTCAGGGTACGTTTAAAGGGATTGATTGGCGGAAAGATGCAAAGCATGCAAGAAAAATGTACGAAGCTTTTCCAGTTATGCATCAACTTCATGAAATGCTTTGGTATTTGAATGAGGCGATTCTTTTAAAGGCAACACAGCCAATTCATAAAGAGCTGGAGAACGCAATTGAGGAGACAGAGCGACTTTCGAATTTAAATCCAGATGAGTTAATGAAAATAAATGTTCCAATGCATAGGGCAGAGGTGAACATTCTCCTTTTAGAAACGAGCGAACTAGTATGGAAGGAAATGAATACTGCGCGTAAGAAACGAATCATACACCGCGGAGCAGACCTTATGGGAGCGAATCTGAAAAAGAAAAATTTACAAGGTGCAAATTTAAGAGGAGCTTACTTAATTGCGGCTAACTTAAATGGTGCAGATTTAAGAGGAGCAGATCTCATCGGAGCAGATTTGCGAGATGCAGATATTCGCGGGGCTGATTTTACTAATAGTATTTTTCTGACGCAAGTTCAAGTTAATGCTGCGAGAGGGGATAAGCATACGAAATTACCGAAATTATTGTCCCGTCCATCGCATTGGAGTGCGTAAAGAGTGAGGAGTGTTTAGTGTGGATATATTTCAGTATTTAGAAGAGATGCAAGAGGATGTCTTTTCGTTAGCAGTAGAGCAAATAGAAGCGAAGTATTATGATATATACCGATTTGTATTGGTTTTCATGACCAAGATCCAATAATGCGAACAGGCAGAGACTAAAAATCTCTGCCTGCTTTTTATTTCTTTTCAAAAGTAGTAATTAAAACGCTACATATAATAAGAATACCGCCAATGAAAAAGTTACTATTTAATGTCTCATTTAATAAGAGCCAGCCAAGTAATGATCCAACAATAGGTTGGAAGAAGAAAAATAAGGAACCGATGCTTGCATCCATTAATTCTAATCCTTTATTCCAAAGGAAAAAGGCACCTGCTGTTGAGACGATTCCTAAGTATAATACGCCTAATATTACGTACGTATTTACTGTTCCGATAGAGGATGTTTGTAGTTCCCATATCATAAAAGGTGTAATAAAAAAGAGTGAAAAGAATATGGCATACGTTGTAATAACTAAAGATGAAAATCGAGCTGAAGCGGTTTTTACATAAATAGATAGTAAAGCCCACGTAATAGCGGCTCCAACTAAAATGATTGTTCCGATAAAATAATAGCCAATTTCAATGTCCCATCCGATTACGATAATGACACCGATTGTCGCTATTATAGTAGATAAAAGTCTACGAGCAGTTAGTTTCTCTTTCAAAATGAGCGCTGCAAATATAACCATAAATGCAGGTGTAGCTGATGTAACTAACGAGCCTGTATGAGCGTCGGATAATTTTGTTCCGATAAATTGGCATGTGATCGAAATGAAATAGCCGATAAATCCAATCCAAGCGAAGAGGAGCCAATCTTTTTTGCGAATGGTTACTTTTTTCTTTTGCTTTTTCTCAGCTAGTTTTAAAATTCCATACAAAACAACAAAAGCGATAATAAAGCGTAGCCAAACGAGTGTTAGTGGTGGGATAAAATCGAGTACGTATTTGCTAACAACATACATACCGCCCCATATACTTGCTGCTAGTGATAAATATATAGCTCCTAAAATTGTTTGTTTCATGTAAAGTACCTCCGTCTATTTTTAGGGTATTATGAGTTCCCTAAGACGAGGCGTAGTGTATGTGTTATATGATTGCCCGTCTTAGTTTATAGACGGCCTACAGGTTGATCGTTTTCGAATGAAGTGTTGTAGTACATGCGTGCATTCCTCCTCTTTAAGTTATAATGATATTATAACTTAATTTTCTGATTATTAGAGGTTGTTATGAAATATATCGTTATAAAATCACATGTTAGCAATTATCCTAATCCAATTCGCTTAGAAGAGGGGGATGTAGTGAAAATGATAGAGAGTTACGCTGGTCCGGAAAACTGGGAAAACTGGATGTTTTGTCACGAAGAGAAGTATAACCGGAAAGGATGGGTTCCGGAGCAAATTATAAGAAAAGATATGAATGGAACAGGAATTATTATAAAACAATATACTGCGAAAGAATTAAATGTGAGTATTGGAGAAAGATTGATCGGATTAGAAGAATTGAATGGATGGGTTTGGTGCGAAGGAAGAGATGGTGAGAAGGGCTGGGTACCAAAGGAAAACTTACAAAAATATTAATAATAATATTTGATCAATAATTAGGAAACATATTTTTGCTTATGAGTATATTGGTTGTAGGATAAAAAGTAGATTAATAGAGAAAGAGGAGGAGATTATTATAACTACAACCGTTATTTCACATTTTTACAATGAAGAGTATTTATTGCCATGGTGGCTTATGCATCATACGAAACTTTTTGATCATGGTATTTTAATTAATAAAGGTTCAACAGATCGTTCCGTTGAGATTTGTAAAAAATTCGCACCGCATTGGGAGGTGCGAGATTCTGTAAATCCAGAGTTTGATGCATATGCGACAGATCATGAAGTGATGAGGATAGAACAAGAAGTACAAGGATGGAAAATGATTTTAAATACGACTGAGTTTCTTTGCGTGCAAGATAAAAATCAGTTTTGGAAATCGCTAAATGAATTGGGGGGGAGGATGTATTGGCTGGACGGGCTTATTATGGTTGATGATCCTAACTACAACTATCCGGACCTTAACTTTGGAATACCTTTAATGAAACAGCGATTTCATGGTTATTTACCAGAAGATTGGCCGTTATGGAGAAGAGGTAGATTTATTCATAATCATGAGCATGGAAGTTATACGGTTGGAAGACATTTATCTGCGCATGAATCGATGATTTATCCACCTCTTGCCTGTATATTATGGTTTGGGTTTAGTCCGTGGAACGATGCGATGAGAAAGAGAAAGTTACAAATTGGTCCGACTCTTTCTGAAGCTAGTAAGCATGGGGGAATGGGGACGCACCATATTATTACGTCGGAAAGATTAGGAGAATGGTATAAGGAATTAGCGAGAGGAACGAAGGATTTACGTTTTAATGATGCATATCGTTATGTTTTTGTATAAATGATTTCCACCATAAAATTGTTTCTTCAATTCCTGTATTTAGATCGTATGTTGGTTTCCAGTTTACTTCAGTTTTTAAACGTTCTACATTAACCCCGACAAATAAAGGTTCATCTTTAGAGAAAGGGATTGCACCTAGTTTAATTAAATGTTCTTTTCCTATCTTTTTAGCAATGATAGAAGCTAACTTTTTAATTTGTACAGATTGACCAGAAGCGATATTGATGGTGCCTGTAACGCTGTGTTCTAATATTGTTACGAGAGCGTCAGCGACGTCACTCACATGGAGGAAATCTCTCGATTGTTTTCCATGTGTACATAGTGCTTCCTCGTTTTTTAATAAGGAAGTGATAATGTTAGAAACGAGCCGATTACCTTGTTCGTGAGGTCCATACATATGAAAAATGCGGCCCCAACACATGCTGAGGCCTGTTTGTTGTGCATACGTTTCTAGCCAGGAGTGCAGTGCATTTTTACATAAAGAATACGGGGTTTTATAGGAAAGGAGCGGTGAATCTTCAAATAATACGCCGTTAAACCATTCGTACTCTGCGCCAGTACCTGCAACGACAACACGCTTTCCGCCGCATGTTGTGAAGTGTTGAATCAATGAAATACTAGACTTTAGCCAATAGTAATTATTAATAGATACATAGCATGCTGGTGGCACTGCTTCCCAAGCAAGGTGAATTAGATGGCTAGGCTGAACATCCGAAATGAATTGTTTTACTTCGTCATCGCGAAGCAAGTTTACTTTATGCCAATGGCAAGGGAGGTGAGAGGGGTTATTTTTATTATACGTGGCGTGCACTTCATATCCCTTTTGTATAAGTGAATGTACAACATATTTACCTATCCAGCCACTACCACCTGTTACAACAACTTTCTTCATGGCTCGATCACCTCAATTTCTGGAACCGTCACTAAAAATTTACCGCCCCATTCACGAATGAAAGAGCATTCTTTCATAATTTCGTCTTTCAAATTCCAAGGAAGTATAAGAATGTAATCCGGTTTTGTACGTTTAATTTCTGCTGGAGATTTTATTGGAATACGAGTTCCTGGTAAAAGGAGATTTTGTTTGTGAGGATTTTTATCTACTGTATAAGCTAGAAATTCTTTACCTATCCCGCAATAATTCAAAAGGGTGTTTCCTTTAGCTGGAGCACCGTAACCGATAATTTGTTTGTTTAAAGCTTTCGCTTCAATAAAAAACTTTAAAATATTTATTTTCAATTGTTCGATGCGTTTAGAAAAAAGGAGATAGCAATCTAAAGTATCTAACCCGTGGTCGACTTCTTTTTGAATTAATTTTGTAACATTGGAATGGATAGTTGATTGGGCACTTAGATGGTTTACAAAAATCCGTAAGGAACCACCATGCGTTGAAAGTTCTTCTACATCAACAATTTGTAAATGATGATAACTTAAAACTTTTTGAAGGCTTATAAGTGAGAAGTAGGAAAAGTGCTCATGGTAGATAGTATCGAACTGTTTAAAGGATATGAGGTTTAATAAGTGTGGGAATTCAATTGTTATCGTGCCATCTTGTTTTAATAACGTTTTTAAACCGGCAACAAAATCATGCAAGTTTGGAACATGTGCTAATACGTTATTTGCGACGATTAAATCAGCTTGTGGCAATTTTTTTGCTAAGTCATTACTGAAAAAATTTACATGAGTAGGAATTCCTTTTTTGATAGCAATTTCTGCTACGTTTTTCGCGGGTTCAATTCCCAATGTCTCGATATTTTCTTTTTTAAAGTATTGTAATAAGTACCCATCGTTACTTGCGATTTCAATCACTTTTGAATGTTTCGTTAAGTTGAAACGCTTAATAGCCATTTCTACATATTGTTTAGCGTGTAGTAGCCAACTTGAGGAGTAAGAGCTGAAGTATAAATAGTTATGAAAAATATTTTGTGGGGATTCAAATTCATCTAGCTGGACGAGTAAACAAGAGTTACAAACAAATGTGTGCAGCGGATAAAAAGGTTCCATTTTATATGAGCTTTCAGGAGCTACAAATGAATTAGCAAGAGGGGAAACGCCCAAATCTAAAAAAGTGTTGGTTAGTAATGAGTGGCAAAAACGGCATTTTTTCTGTTCCATTTTATAGCCCCCTTATAAATTTTTGAATGCATCGATTTGTTGTCGTGTGAAAGATTCTATATTTTCACCAGATGCATATTTTTTGTACCAATCAACAGTCCAAGCGATAGCATCATCTGTTGATAACTTAGGAGTCCAGCCGAGTTTGTTTACTGCTTTTGTACTATCGAGTGTTAAAACAGGTGATTCATAAGGAGTATTTGTAGAGGAGGAAATGATTGTTAGTGGGTTATTCCATAATTTTATTACAGATTCAATGACATCATGAACGGTTCTGTTAGGTTCATTCATTGGGCCGAAATTCCACGCTTCTGCATATTTAGCATCATTCCAAAGTTTCTCAGCTAAAAGGATATAGCCATGTAAAGGATCTAAAACATGTTGCCACGGACGGACGGCATATTTGTTTCGAATACACAAAGTATGATTGTGCAAATATGCCCGAATGATATCAGGGAATAATCGGTCTTCTGCCCAATCACCACCGCCGATGACGTTACCAGCTCTGACTGAGGCGAGTTTCTGGGTATTAGTGCGGAAGAATGATTTTTGATAGGATGTTGCGGCTATTTCAGCGCAAGCTTTACTAGCGCTATAAGGATCGAAACCTCCTAGTCGGTCATTTTCCACGAACGCTCGGTCGCCACTACCGTCATTCTCATAACATTTATCGCTTGTCACATTAATAATGGCACGTACGCTTTCGACGGACTTTGCTGCTTCTAGCACGTGGACAGTACCTAAAACATTCGTTTTGAATGTATCGATAGGATTTTTGTATGAAGCGGTTACGATTGGCTGAGCTGCTAAATGAAATATTATGTCAGGTTTATGCTGCTTCATGGCATGAAATAAAGAATGGTAATCTGTAATATCGCCTTTCATTGTCGTGCACTCTTTTGCTACGTTACCTTGTTCAAAAGTGTTAGGAATGGATGGGGGATGAGAAGAAAAGCCTACTACTTCTGCACCTAAAGAACTTAAGAAAAGGGTGAGCCAGGAGCCTTTAAATCCAGTATGTCCTGTAATAAATACTTTTTTCTTATTCCAAAAAGATGATGAAGCCATATTACCAAACCTTCCACGGAGCGTTATTACTTTCCCATAGCTCGACTAATTTATTTTTATCGCGCAATGTATCCATCGGATGCCAAAAACCAGAATGTTGATATGCGGCCAATTCATTTTTGTTTACTAACTGAACTAAAGTGTCTGTTTCAAAAACAGACTTATCTCCACTAATGTAATTGAAAACTTCAGGATTTAAAACGAAAAATCCACCGTTAACCCATCCGCCATCACCTAATGGTTTTTCTTGAAAAGATGTTACAGACTGTTTATCTAATATGAGAGAACCAAATCTACCAGGAGGTTGTACGGCAGTAACAGTAGCCATTTTTCCATGTTTTTTATGGAATGTAATAAGTTCTTTTATATTTACATTACTTAATCCATCACCATAAGTGAGGCAGAAAGGTTCGTCTCCGACATAATTTTTAATCTTTTTCACTCGGCCACCCGTTTCGGTATTTACACCAGTATCGATTAGTGTAACTTTCCATGGTTCTACACGATGAGAATGGCTAGTAATTGTATTATCGTTTAACTGTATTGTGAAATCAGACATGTGTAAGTTGTAATTTAGAAAGAACTCTTTAATTGCATATCCTTTATAGCCTAAGCAAATAATAAACTCAGTAATCCCGTAATGACTATACAAACTCATAATGTGCCATAGAATGGGCTTTGTTCCAATTTCAATCATAGGTTTCGGTTTTAAATGTGTTTCTTCCCCAATTCTTGTACCGTACCCACCAGCAAGAATAACAGCTTTCATTTTTTCCTCCTAAAATAAAAATTTATTATTTATACAGTATTCATGTTTTATGCAAATGAGATTGTTTTTGATTAAGTGAATGAAAATGTTTGAGGTGATGACGATGCAGAAAATATTACGGTTTGAATTTTGGGAATAATTCTTGATATTCAGGGTTATGACGGAGGTCTTGTGTTAGGTTACTAAGCTCTAAAAAACGTATGTCCAGTACTTCAGGAGATTGACCGTAATGTGTTTGAAGTCCCATTTGAACACCCCTTTTTGAAAGGGTAGGTGTAATTTGTAATTTTCTTGCCTTTGATTGTTCATTCCAAGGGCTAAAATAAAATTTTAAAATAAATGAAGGATAGTCATAAATTATATATCCGTGCCGCGAATGATGTCTACCAGGTAAATATGCACCGTCTAGATGATTGTGAATAAATCTCCAAGCACATCCGAGATTTGGGTTATAAGGGAAGACACCGTGGTATCGCTGTTCTACTAAGGGGATAGAATATCTAGGCTTTGAATAATTATAATTATGATTATCTATCATTAAAATCATTCTAATCGCATACATGTTTTGGCCTAGTGTATGAAGAGATGAAAAAAATTCTTCAGTATTATTACAACAAAAGAATTCAGTAGTATTTAAAACGATTTTCCAACCTGAAACTTCTCTTTCAATTTCCATCACTTCAATATCAGTATTAGTTGGATCAAACTCAAGAAATCTTGAATTTCGTACTTCCCAGTGGGGTGCTAATAGTTTACAAATCTCTACGGAACGATCTGTAGACCCTCTATTAATTAAAATGCCGTGATCGAATATTTTCGTGTGATGCATAAGCCACCATGGAAGTAGGTATTCTTCATTATAAAAATGAGAAATGATTGTCTTTTTCATATTAATTCCCTCCTATACAAGCAATCATTATTAGTAGGATATGCTTTTAAATAAGAAAGGTTAAAAGTGGCAGACAATGTAGTGATTAGGTAGTAGTTTAGTAATTTTATTGTATAAGTGTAGATTACTCGTATTGAATCATCATAGGAGGAGATTGGGATTTTGTATAAATTGTGAATAATAAACCGTCACGTTTGACTGTACAGTTTATGTATTGTATGATGTAAGTAATATAAACAAGGGGGGAAGATCGTTGGGAAGGTGTATCGAATCGGACAGTTGGCTCTCATGGCTCACGTGTCGAAACGAACGATTGATTATTATACGAATCTAGGTATCTTAAAAGCGGAGCGATCTCAATCTAATTATCGCTATTACGACGAAACAGCATTTGAGACATTACAATTTATTGAGAAGTGCAAAGAAATGCATATGCCGCTTTGTGAGATTAAAGAGAAAATCGAGGAGAAGAAGAAGCTGCTCGGTATCAATGAACACGTTTCGAAACAAGTGAATGAAGTGACAGACCATATTCATCAATTAGAAGTGGAGCTTACTGAGTTAAAGCCGCTTTTAGATGGATTGACTGATTCACAACGTGAAAAAATATCGAAATCTTTATCTGGTCAAACGACAGCTTTAATACAGACACTTGCTCTATTATTATAGAATAAGTGAAATCCGACCTCTTTAATTTTTGTATCGGGCTATGTTTTCTAACGAACAAATAAGAAAACATTATAGTATACAGGAGGTGGACACCTTAGTTTTTTAACTAAGGGGATTCATTGGAAATATTTAATTTAGTCATGGTTGCGATTTTAATCGCATTTACTGGATTTTTCGTAGCAGCAGAGTTTGCGATTGTAAAGATACGTTCAAGCCGTATCGATCAGCTTGTTGCGGAAGGAAAACGCGGTGCTTTAGCAGCGAAAAAGGTAACAACAAATTTAGATGAATATTTATCTGCTTGTCAATTAGGTATTACAGTTACAGCTATGGGATTAGGTTGGTTAGGTGAACCGACAATTGAAAAGTTATTACACCCGTTATTTGAGAAATGGAACTTAAATCCTTCTATTTCATCAGTATTAACATTTGGTCTTGCTTTTATGATTATGACGTATTTACACGTTGTAGTAGGGGAATTAGCTCCGAAAACGATGGCAATTCAAAAGGCTGAAAGGGTAACGTTATTATTGGCAGGTCCATTAATGATGTTCTATAAAGTAATGTATCCATTTATTTGGGTATTGAACGGTTCAGCTCGTGTGATAACTGGTTTATTCGGTTTAAAGCCAGCTTCAGAACATGAAGTAGCTCATACAGAAGAAGAATTACGTCTTATCCTTTCAGATAGCTATGAAAGTGGCGAAATTAATCAAGCTGAATACAAGTATGTAAATAACATTTTTGAATTTGATAATCGTATTGCAAAAGAGATTATGGTACCGCGAACAGAAATCGTTGGTTTCTACCTGGAAGATTCAGTAGAAGAACACATGAAAGTGATCCAAAATGAGCGATACACACGTTATCCGATTTTTGGAGAAGATAAAGATGATATTATCGGTATGGTCAACGTAAAAGATTTCTTTATTCGATATATGACCGAGGATCAAAAAGATTTATCATCTATTCGCTCGTATATGCGTCCGATTATTGAAGTGATGGAAACGACTCCAATTCACGATTTATTACTTCAAATGCAGAAGAAGCGAATTCCGATGGCTGTTTTATATGATGAGTACGGAGGAACAGCCGGAATTGTAACGCTTGAAGATATCTTGGAGGAAATCGTCGGCGAAATTCGTGACGAATATGATGAAGATGAAGCACCGCCAATTCAACATGTGAACGAGCAACATATCATTGTTGATGGAAAAGTGCTTATCTCAGAAGTGAAAGATTTATTTGGATTACACATCGAAGAAGATGATGTGGATACAATCGGTGGATGGATTATGATGCAAAATCATGAAATCGAAGAAGGACAACACGTTGAGGCGGAAGGTTATGAATTTAAAGTGTTAGAAAAAGACGCTTACCAAATTAAACGTGTTGAAATTCGTAAGATGGAACAAGAACAAGAAGAAGAGAAAGCAGCAACTGTGTAAGTTGCTGCTTTTCTTCTAAAGTACAAAAAATGAGAACTTAGGAGCGGATATTTTGATTCAAGAAGCCTTACGTGTATATCGATTACAATTGTATGTGATCTTTAGTGGTTTACTACTTATGTGGACGATTACTCCGTTTGGAAAACAAGTGACAGGGTTCGGTATTGGATTAGCAGTAAGCGCCTATTGTCTTTGGTTATTAGCTCGAAGAGTGGAGAAACTCGGAAAAAGTATCGTAATGAAGGAAAAGGCTCCTGGATTAGGAGTTTTAAACCGATTTGCAGCTGCTATTTTAGGAGCTATCATCATGTATGAAATTGAGCATGAGATGGAAATGTGGGCATTCGGTACAGGTATTTTAGGTGGTCACTTTTTAATGATTGCAAATTTAGCGTATGCAAATATGCAGTTAGTGAAAGAAGAAGAGAAGCAAAGGGAACATGCTTCGAAAAACATAGAGCTATGATGAAAGGGACCTAATCGGGTTCCTTTTTTATTTTAGTAATTTGGTACAAGTAACCAAATTAACGACAAATATAATACGCTTCTTTTTTGTGTTTTTCAATACTATGAAAAATAATAAAAATTTTTTAAAAAACCCATCGATTTCTAAAGGTTATGTATGTTATTATGACAAAAGACTTTTTGAAAGAGGTGGATACCAATGTTACAAGCGCTACTTATTTTTGTGCTTCAAATTATTTACGTTCCAATATTAACAATCCGTACGATTTTGCTTGTAAAGAATCAAACAAGATCCGCTGCTGGTGTTGGATTGTTAGAAGGAGCTATTTACATTGTCAGTTTAGGTATTGTGTTTCAAGATTTATCAAATTGGATGAACATCGTTGCCTATGTCATTGGCTTTAGTGCGGGACTGTTATTAGGCGGTTATATAGAGAATAAATTAGCAATTGGTTATATTACGTATCAAGTTAGTTTACTAGACCGTTGTAATGAATTAGTAGATGAATTACGTCACTCTGGATTTGGCGTTACAGTATTTGAGGGCGAAGGTATTAATTCTATACGTTATCGCTTAGATATCGTCGCAAAGCGTTCTAGGGAGAAAGAGCTTTTAGAAATCATTAATGAAATTGCACCGAAAGCGTTTATGTCTTCGTATGAAATTCGCTCGTTTAAGGGTGGATATTTAACGAAGGCGATGAAGAAAAGAGCGTTAATGAAAAAGAAAGATGAACATGCATCGTAAAAAAGAGGAGTAGTGCTGCATTAAAAGTGCGGTATAAGTCCAAATGTAAAAGAGAGGAATCTATTTTGATGTAGATTTCTCTCTTTTTTTATGAAAAATATTCATCTATTAATTCAAAAAAACTAAATCGTATAATTATTTTTTTTACTCATTCTCAAATTAATGATTAGCCATATAATTTGAAAAAATACCGGTATGATAAACGCAATTAATAAAACGATAAGTGATATTGATTTAATTTCAGGTGTTTGAATAACACCAGCCCCATCAACATCTCGTAGCCAAATAATAGCGGCCCATATTCCAAAAACGATAATCCAAAATATGTTACCAATCCACCAAGAAATCCATCGTTTTTTCATGTTAGCACCCCCTACATTTATCTACTGTTAAAAGTATATTTTCGTTCGTTACATTTATAATGAAACAACTTTAAAATCAGTTTTTAACTGTATATCTAACTTGTTTGAAGGTTACTATTTCTCCATCATCATTATCATCTTTCGTTTGCAAAAGTTGAACTTTTGGTTTGTAGTCTGTCCGATGAGCGTGTTCGATATCTTTAATGTTAAGCTTGTAGGATTCACCATTCTTTAGCTTTTGTTCTAACACTTTTTTATTAGCAACATAAATAAAAGTTACTTTATTTTCATCAATTCCTTCTGTCTTAATTTCTAACTCATTATCTTTTGCTGTGATCGTTGGTGTTAATAATTCCATACTGCCTTTCCCGCTTTCTAAAGAATTCTCTGCTATAGTTGAACATCCTGATAGTATGATTCCGGTGAATAGAAGAACAAGTAATTTCCTTTTCATAACATCCCCTCCGATTCTATGTGATTTTTGATTTTGGCATTGTTAGACTGCTAGTGTGGAGCGTAAATGTTTAGCTAGTACTCTTTTTATTGTACCATAATATGTAAATTAAAAAAGGCTGTATATCCAATGTAAGAGAGACTGAAAAATTTACTTATTGTTGTAAATTCGTGTGTTTTAGCTTCTAGTTCAATCGAAATGTAGACAGGAGAAAGAAATTTTTTGTGGGAATTACAATTTTTACATTTTACAATAATGATAGGGAATAGATGAATTCATTCACTTCGGAGGTAGTTATTTGAACATTAACGAGAGGGCAATTGAAATGTTTGAACAAAATAAATATGAGGAAGCAATGGAACTGTTTCAACAAGCAGTACATAAATCTAGAGGGGTACAATCTCTCAATAATCTGGCTTGGATGTACTTTTATGAGGAAGAGAACGATAAGAAAGCTCTTGAATTAATAAAAGAAGTTGTTAAGTTGAATCCTTCTTCATACTTTCCCTATAACATCTTAGGGGACATTTACATGAAACAAGAAAAATGGACAGAAGCGAAAGAAGCATTACAAAAGTCTATTTCGATTCAACCATCAGATGAAGCATATCATAATGTAGCTGTAGCGCATTATAACCTTGGAGAGCTGGAAAAAGCTTCAGAATTTTTCTTGCGAGTTGCAGGGGATTCGGACTATATCATGTATAGCTATGTAAAATGTTTAATTGATTTAGAACGAACGACAGAAGCAAAAGAGAAGTTAGATACTTTTAACAGGGAATCTGATAATTTTTTAGGGGAAATTAATGTAGCAGATTTATATGTTGAGTTGAATTGCTATAAAGAAGCAATTGAATGGTTCGAAAAGGGATATAAAGAATGCTGGAAAAGTCCTAATTGGATTGGTATATTTGTGTATGCTCTATATAAAACGAATAATTTCTCCCGTATAAATGAAGTTATACGGGAATCTATCGAAGCGAAAACAGCAGATATAGAAGATGTTCAGAATGAAGAAGTAGAAGAAAACTGGACAGAAAATGATAAGAAAGAGTTAATTGAGGAATATACAGAAGAGAATAATTGTTATAAAACAATGGTAGAACGTATCAAATCTGGATACGTTCCAGGATTAGAGTTTGAAACTGATTATATAGGCGCTTGCTATTTATTTGGTTGTAAAAGACATAATCACCTTGAATATGAAAAATAAAAAGATTCGACTGTCACATATGATGGTCGAATCTTTTTATTAATAGAAGAGCCTGAACCATCAAGCTCGTTTGATGGAGAACTAGCTGAGCCGTCTACGAAGTATTATTCTTTATATAAAGCTAGAATGGTGCCGACTACTTTTATTATTAAAGCTAGAAAATAAACTGTTTTTATAAAAGAAGCCTATCATTTCAAACAAATGATAGGCTTCTTTATTTTAATAAAATTCAGGTTAAATGTGTACTTTTCTTATAAAAATGCATTTCATATAAAAGGTGTAATTATTTTGGGGAAGGGGGATTGTTGTGCGTCATCATAGAAAGTGCAAAAAATTTGGAGTGGCACTGCCTCTTCCGCTTATAGGAGCAACGGGTCCGACAGGTAATAGTGGTCCAATCGGTCCAACTGGAGGGCATGAAGGTCCTGTTGGTCCTACAGGGGTGACTGGACCGACGGGAGCAACTGGGCCCCAAGGTCCTCAAGGTATCAGGGGGATACAAGGTCCCCGAGGGACAACAGGAGCACAAGGAATACAAGGGGTTATTGGTGATACAGGAGAGCAAGGTATAACTGGCCCAACTGGTTTAACTGGACCACAAGGTTCTCAAGGTAATCAAGGACCTATGGGAGAACGAGGCCCACAGGGAATACAAGGTGTTCAAGGAATACAAGGAGAAAGAGGTCCGACTGGTCCAACTGGTATTCAAGGGATACAAGGAATTCCTGGCCCAATCGGTCCGACCGGTCCAACAGGAATACAAGGCATACAAGGAATGCAAGGAGAAATCGGTCCAACCGGCCCAACAGGAGTACAAGGAATACAAGGAGTGCAAGGGGAAATTGGCCCGACTGGACCAACTGGAAATACTGGTATACAAGGTGTGCAAGGTAATTTAGGAGGTAGTGGTTTACAAGGTGTAACCGGAATACAAGGAATACAGGGTCCGATTGGTCCAACAGGGCCAACTGGTTCTCAAGGAATTCAAGGGGAGCAAGGACCAATGGGTCCACAAGGGGAAACTGGTGTTCAAGGTTTACAAGGTCCCCAGGGAGAGATGGGGCAGGTAGGTCCAACAGGAATACAAGGAATACAAGGAGTGCAAGGTGTAATCGGTCCGACTGGTCCAACCGGTTTACAAGGTGATCCAGGTCCAACTGGCCCAACAGGAGCCACTGGGATAACTGGTCCGACAGGTTCTGCAACTGGCCCGACTGGAGCAACCGGTCCAACTGGTCCACCAGGAGGTCCAACTGGTCCAACCGGTCCAGCAGGATCACCAGGGGGTCCAACTGGTCCGACTGGAGCAACAGGGGCAACAGGAGCGACCGGTCCAACTGGTTTACAGGGGCTACAAGGAATCCAAGGTTCACTCGGTCCAACCGGTCCTCAAGGTTTACAAGGAGTGCAAGGGATAAGTGGTATAACAGGTCCAACTGGTCCTCAAGGAATCCAAGGAATTCAAGGTCCACAAGGAGATATAGGTCCAACGGGAGCGACTGGAATACAAGGAGTGCAAGGCCCAGAGGGTCCAACCGGTCCAACTGGTGCAACAGGCCCGCAAGGGATTCAGGGAATACAAGGGATACAAGGTCCAACCGGTCCACAGGGAATTCAAGGTCTGCAAGGAATTCAAGGTCCGATTGGTCCAACAGGCCCGACTGGACCTCAAGGCATACAAGGTATAACTGGCTCGACGGGTCCAACCGGTGCAACTGGAGCAACAGGTCCGACGGGAGTAACGGGTCCTCAAGGTCCTCAAGGAATTCAAGGTCCACAAGGAGTAACAGGCCCAACAGGAGCGACCGGCTCTACGGGAGTAACAGGTCCACAAGGAATCCAAGGAATCCAAGGTTCGCAAGGGATAACGGGTCCGACGGGAGCAACAGGAGTGACTGGAATAACAGGCCCACAAGGAATCCAAGGAATTCAAGGCCCACAAGGTGTGACGGGAGCAACCGGCGCAACAGGAGCGACAGGAGTGACTGGTGCAACTGGACCGACCGGAATACAAGGCATACAAGGAATAACAGGAGCGACAGGGGGAACAGGAGTAACAGGCCCAACAGGTGCCACAGGTCCAACAGGCTTAACTGGAGCAACAGGATCATCTGCTATATCGACAGGTGGCGGATATTTCTTTTCTACATCAACAAGCACAATTGCAGCAAATGCCAACATCCCAATTAATTCTGGATCCACTGTATATGGAACTGGTGTATCTTTAACTAGTGCTACGACAGTCACAGTAACGACGCCAGGAATATATTTAGTAAGCTACTATTTTCAAGGGGATGCAAATGGTGGGAATGAGACAGTATCTGTTAGATTGCTATTAAATGGAACGCAACTAACAGGGAGTTTTATACAAAACGTAACGACATCAACTGTAGTAATCGAACCAGCCATTTCAAATACACTTCTTGTGAATGTGACGAGTGCCAATTCAACATTAATATTACAAAATGGCCCGTTAGGTGTAGGGCATGTGACTACTATAGCAGGTGCGATTACAGCAAGCTTAAATGTAGTGAGAATTTTATAAAGAATATAAAAAACACAAGGAATGTCTTTGTAAGACACACCTTGTGTTTTTTAATATTAAATAAACATTTTCTTTATCTTTTCGGTTGAAAAATATGCTGAAAGAAGTATTTGTGATGTAAGTTATCTACAACCTTATTTGCTTGATATGTGCGTTGTTTTTCAATTCGAAGTCTTTGCTCCATCATTTTAATTGCGTGATCAGATAAACGTAACATAATACATTCTCCTTTTCTATAAATATAGGTGACTATTTGATATCGATCCCATATTTATAATTAAGGAGGCAAAATGTGTAACATAGGCAAAAAGCACCTTCCTCTCCCATTACGCTTACGAGGTTAGCTGTCGGACTCGGGAAGTGAGAGTTTCCCTACTTAAAAAAGATTCGCCCCAAGTAGCATAGCTACAAAAATGGTTCCCCCGCTCCAAAATTTGGACTCAGCAAAAGGTTTTATAAAGTAAAAAATAACATAAAGGAGCGAACAAGTCAAATTATTTTGTGTATTCTGTCTTTTTTAGTTGCGTAAGAATCATACCGTCAGGAAGTATTGTATCTGATACTGTAATGAATCCGTGTTTTTTATATAAAGTAATAGCAGGGGTATTCGCTTTACCTGTTTGTACAATATATGTCATTGGAGAGGGAAACATGTTAAATATATAAATTAGGAGTTTCGTTGCGATTCCTTTTTGAAAAAAATCGGGCGATACAACTAGCCTATGGATATCGATTAGTTTTTCTTCTTGTACAAAAGAAATAAAACCGACAAGTTTATTTTCAGAAAAATATCCATAGAATGTTTCAACGCAATTTTGAATATCGTTTACAGTATCATATAAACGAGGTATGGCAGTACTATTTAAGTAGTCTGCTTCAACTTTATAAGCTGGAATTTGAACCTGTAAAATGGATGTTGCTACTTCAAAAGAAGTGGAATTTAACTTAAGAATCATAGATAATGAAGCCTCCTTTAAATATGGTATATGAATATAATTGCTTTATGGGTGAGTTTGACAATATTTTTCTTTTTTGCATATAATATATGTATCTCCATATGTAAAATAGTAGTAAATATATTTCTATAGTGAAATATGATTAGCAATGATAAATACATATGTTTGTATTAAATCATACAAACTATAATAGAAATGGAGGACTAAAAATGGGATGGATTATCACATTAATAGTTGGTGCTATTATAGGTGCAATTGCTAGTTCTATAACGGGTAAAAATTTCCCAGGTGGTATGTTCGGAAATATTATCGCAGGTTTATTAGGTGCTTCATTAGGTGGTAAATTATTTGGAACTTTTGGGCCGTCTTTTGGTGGGATTCATGTCGTGCCAGCATTATTAGGTGCAATCGTGTTAATTTTTATTGTATCATTTGTAGTGAAAGCTGCAAAGAAATAGATATATAGATTATGATGAAGAGCCCTGAATAAGGGCTTTTCATCATTCGAAGAGGTGGTTTCGTTGGAGAAAATAAATATAAGAAAAAGAGATAAGTTAAGAAAGTTTTTTAGAGAACAAAATTATTTGGCGGTATTACTTGGATTTGCGTTATTGTTCATTAATATTTTATTGCTAACAAAAATATCATTTGTTTTTACACCGTTTATCGTATTTTTAAAAACAATTTTCTTCCCAGTACTATTAGCAGGCGTGCTATTTTATATTTTACATCCATTCGTTTCGCTTTTAGAAAAGAAAGGTGTTTCAAGAATCGTATCGATAGCTTCCATATATTTAATCGTACTAGGATTATTTGTATTTTTAGTTGTAACGGTTATCCCTATTATTAAAGATCAAATTGATGCATTAATTGATAACTTACCGTATTTTGGCCATGAGATTGAACAAGCAGCACGTAGATTCGGGGAAAGTAATTTACTCGGTAAAATTCAGGAGAATTTAAATATTAATGTTGCGAATATGGTAAAAGAATACACAGTTGATTTTACAAAGTCATTATCATCAGTAACTGGGAATGTAACTGGATTTTTGAGTACTGTTACAGAGGTTGTTTTGACATTTGTAATGGTTCCATTTATATTGTTCTATCTTTTAAAAGATGGTGAGCAATTGCCGAATCACTTTTTAAAGTTTATTTCAGAGCAAAGACAACCAGCAGCAATGAGAATACTAGATGATATGCATTATGCGATTAGCTCGTATATTAGAGGTCAAATTATCGTCAGCTTATTTATCGGTATTATGCTATTAATTGGTTATCTTATTATTGGTATTAAATATGCGGTATTACTTGCGATTTTAGCGATGATTGTAAATATCGTTCCGTACGTAGGACCAATTATCGCGATTACACCAGCGTTAATTATCGCATTTATCGACTCGCCAGCAATGGTGTTAAAAGTAATTATTGTTATGATGGTTGTACAATTAGCAGAAGGTAAATTTATTTCTCCGCAAGTCATGGGTAAAAAGTTAGATATTCACCCGATTACTATCATTTTTATCATTTTAACTGCCGGAAACTTATTCGGGATTATGGGCATTATTTTAGCCATTCCAGGATATGCGATATTAAAAGTGTTAGTTACACACGGTTATAGATTTGTTAAGTTGAATACGTGAAAAAAAGCGCTAAAACAGTGGGAACTGTTTTAGCGCTTTTTTATTAACAATTCATTTGCATATTGGCGCGCCCATTGATCCGCTTACAATACGAGGTTGAAACGTTTTGATTTGTTGCTCAAGAAGATCGATATTATAATTTGCGGTTAAACCGACGATTTTAAAATGTTCAGGATGAGCTGAAACGACATCTAATGCAGATGTGCCGATGGATCCTGTGGAACCTAAAATGGATATATATTTTACCATGAAAAAACCTCCAAAGTTGTTTCGAATATTTCTGCAAACCTATATAATATTAGACAATTGAAGTGGAAATACCTTCTATATAAAATAGAAAATTTTTGTTTGTTTGGAAGTGAAATGTGATAAACTGTAAAAAATAACGAAAAAGCAATGAAAGAGAAGAGTACATATTCGAAACTTTTCAGAGAGCTGATATGTGGTGAGAATCAGTAAGGGATGAATATGGAATGGACTCTGGAGCTTCTAACTGAAATGAGTAGGTAAAGACGGTTACTTCACGTTATTGAAGTATGAAGTGAGCTAATGATAGCTAATTAAGGTGGTACCGCGGGAGTCTCTCGTCCTTTTTTAGGATGAGGGGCTCTTTTTATTTTGAGAAAGGAGGAGTTAGTGTGAGTGAAAAAATAATGTTAACAGGAATTAAGCCGACAGGTTATCCACATTTAGGAAATTATATTGGTGCGATTAAACCTGCATTACAAATGTCAAAGAATAATGAAGGAAAAGCATTGTACTTTATAGCTGATTATCATGCATTAAATGCTGTGCATGATTCAGAAAAGTTCAGCAGTTATACGAAAGAGGTAGCAGCTACTTGGTTATCGCTTGGACTTGGAGAAGATGTTATTTTTTATCGACAAACAGAAGTACCGGAAATTCTAGAATTAGCTTGGATTTTAGCTTGCCTAACTCCGAAAGGTCTTATGAACCGTGCTCATGCGTATAAAGCGAAGGTGGAGCAAAATAAAGAAGCAGGGTTAGAGGTCGATGCGGGAGTGAACATGGGGTTATATACGTACCCGATCTTAATGGCAGCTGACATATTATTATTTCAAGCTACACATGTACCTGTCGGAAAAGACCAAATTCAACATATTGAAATCGCGCGTGATATTGCGACGTATTTTAATCATACATTTGGCACGACATTTACACTTCCGGAGTATGTCATACAAGAAGAAGGAGCAATATTACCTGGCCTTGACGGAAGAAAGATGAGTAAAAGTTACGGAAATGTGATCCCATTATTTGCAGAGCAAGAAAAACTACGAAAGTTAATATTTAAAATCAAAACAGATTCTTCACTTCCAAATGAACCAAAAGAACTAGAAACCTTATTTACAATTTATAAAGAATTTGCGACAGAAGACGAAATACAGTCATTACGTGAAAAATATGAGACTGGAATCGGATGGGGCGATGTGAAAAAAGAGTTGTTTCGCGTAGTAGATCGAGAGTTAGCTGGACCTCGTGAAAAGTACGCAATATATATGAATGAGCCGGATTTATTATATGAAGCATTAGAAAACGGTGCTGAGAAGGCACGCGCTATTGCAAAGGTAAATTTAGCGGAAATTAAAAAACGGATTGGATTTAAGAGGGAACGTTAAGCGTTCCCTTATTTTTTTTGATAATCTGTAATAATCCTCTCAATAACAGGGGGAAGATTATTAGGTAATTCATCAAGTGAAAAGAAGCGTAGTTCTTTTGATTCACTTTGATCGCATACAAGTTCACCATGAAATTCTCGGCAAATATAAACAACGAGTACACCGTGTACTTGATCGCCGTTTGGATAGATTTGAAAGTAATCTGGTCCAGAGTATGTACGGAATAGTTCTGGATTTTTAATAATAAGTCCAGTTTCTTCATATACTTCTCGCTTTAAAGCGTCTTCTAATGTTTCGTTATATTCTAAGGCACCGCCAATAATGCCCCAGCGGTTAAAATCTGTACGGAGTTGCAGCAATACTTCATCTTTTTCATTTAATATAATGGCGTGTGATCCTATTAGAATAAGTGGATGATTTCCTACTAGATTTCTCATATCTTCAATATAACCCATGTCATTGCTCCTTGTATTTAATAATAGTTAGGAAGTTCTTTTAACATTCTTTCTGTTTTACGTGCTGTAAAGGCTAAGTTATGGTCATCTTTCGTTCTGAAAAATAATGTGCGTAAAAAGGTTTTAATATTGGCACATAAAATACAATACTCATTAAGCGAAAGGCGTTTTCTAATTTGAGGAAGCCTTTTTATTTTTTTATGAATAATAGAAATTAAATCGTTCTGAGGAAAATCATGATACAGCATTGCTAGTAATGGAGTAACAATGCGTTCATCTTCGTTATTATGAAAAAGGTCAGATGGAATAAAGATTTTATTTAATAAACAATGAATTAATTCTTCGTACCATTCAAAAGTTGTATACGTATTATGAACAATTTCAGTAAAGGCATCAGATACATGAGCAAGACAATGAGCCCATCCTTTATTTTCGATATAGCCCCGAAAATCTGTTTCTAAGTTTGTGTATGTAATGAGTTTATTTTTTATTTCTTCGATATCCTCCTCTGTACAAAAGTAGTGCGAATTAGCGAATTGGAGTATTAACGCAATTAACGAAACAGTGTAAGAACGTGTGAAAACCCCATCTGTATGTGGGGAGTAAATGTCACAATATAAATACTCATCACTTAAACAAGTTTGCAGAAGTAATTTCAGCTGATCGTCCATAAGGAATTCATGATGAATGAAATGCGCAAAACATTTATATATAAGTTGGTAACGAACGTAGCTATCAGTCGTTCCGATATACTGAAGCATGTTCAAAGTTAACTCATTTACGTCTATATGTTGCAGTTGCGTATAGTCATTTTGTTGTATAAGCTCTAACTGTTGTTGCAATGCTGTAATATCCACTGGAGAACCTCCTCCGCACTTTAAAGATGCGATCTTTTCTAGTATTCTATATATTCAAGGACAATCCTGCTCATGCAAGGAGAACGATTAGAAATTCGAGTATGATATAGATGAGGGAAGAATATGACGACGATAGAACAGTTAGAAAAACATTTTAAAATAAGAAGAAATGCTTCTTCTATTATGATAAAAGAAAATAATGCAGAGATTTTTACAGAAGAGCAATTAGAGGAAATGATGCAATATTGCGTTGCTGAAGCTAAAAAAGATGGATTAGAAAAACTACATTTTGAAATCTCTTCAAAAAGTCCAAATTATGATGTGTATAAAAGATGTTTTGAAACGTATTTATTTGAATATGTTACGGAAAACATGATTGTATTTAAAGATATATACGAAGTAGAAGATGTAGAAAGTGAAATTGATTTTAAGCTTATTGAAGAAGTTGGAGAAGAGGCTTTTTATTCACTGTGGAATGAAGCAACGGGAGAACCAGTCGCTCATGATCAATTTGTGCATATGATGCTACAAGAAATTGGTGAGCAATGGAAAGAACATTGCTTAACAGCGAGTGCCGATGAAGAGCCGATAGGAATTGTAATCCCGCATATTGAAAGAGGTACGTTAGAAGAAGGGAAACTTATGTACTTCGCAGTTACTCCAAATATGCGTAATAAGGGATATGAAGCTGCGTTATTTGCAGGTGCGATGTTTGTCTTAAAGGAAATAGGTGCATCTTATTATATTGGTGAGACAAATATGCAAAATGAGTGGATGAAGGATGTTTTTGAAAAGAACGGATGTCAGCTGCTGAGTTGTACTGAGCGGTATGTGAGGAAGTTTTAGGAGGATGAAGGATGTATACTCTCGAACTCGTATAGCGGGAGGGGACTATATATGTTAAAGCAATCCATGCATTCATTCGTGTTACTGTATCCAAATGTATTGTTAGAAGGCTGGAATGTTGAAAAAGTTTCAGAACGTTATGAAGGTGAAAAGTGGGGAACTTTTTGGTTTCAGGTTGTTACTCCAACTGGGATGTTTCGAGTAAAGGAATTTTTTCTCGATATAATGGAACCAGTATTTCCGGATAGCTGTATTTCTCAAGCAAAAGGAGATTGTTTTCAATATAAAGGGCTTGTGTATTGGAAGGGTATAAATTATAAAGGAAAAGAAAGTTACGTTACATCTATATGGAAAACACAAGTTGAAATTTCTGTTGATCATGGATATGTAAAACAAGACGAAATGGAACGATTTCTATTTGAATTACAACCAGTAAATATGGAGCTTGGGAAAACGATATTACATACATCATTTCACTTATTAAGCTTTCAAGCGAAGAGAAGTGAAATGGGTGAGATAGGAAGATGTAGAGAGTGGAATGCTCCAGATGACGTATCCTATGTAAATTTGTTAATTCATGAAAAACTAAATTGGAAACTTGAATCGGTCGGTTTCGGAAATGACGAAACGCAGTATGTATACTGGGACGAAGTTAATAAACTATATGCACTTTGGGTTTGTAGACATAAAAACAAAGCGTACTATCCTATTTCTTCATGGACAATGAACTATGGCCCAAAACAAATTATAAACGGGTTAGAGTTTTATTCGCACCCTAATCGCGGAACAGTTGTATACGAAGATTTAGGTAATGAACAAATCGCATACGTATTTCGCGGTAATCCATGTACAAATTTTGAACAAGTAAAAGAACTTTTCGCCTGTTTGTAAGATAAAAAGAAAAATGAGAACGACAAAATGGATATTCCCATAATACAATAGGGTAAGATTCAATTATAAGAGAAAGCGTTGGTGAAAGAATGGAGCAGCAAAGAAATTGGCTACAAGCAACTGTAGAAAGAATTGAAGATAATACGTTACAAATAAAGTGGGAAAATAATATAGAAGAAGTTCGTATTTATTGGAGTACTTCACCAGATCATATTGAAGAAAATGGAGAACTACTTGCAACTGTAAATGGAGAATTATCATATACAATTGAAAACCCGAGTGAAAATGAACGTCCATATTTTAGACTAGTAGGAAGTAATGGACAAGCAGTGACAGTAGCTGAGCGTAGATTGCCATTACAAGGTGCGTTTAACTTCCGTGATATGGGTGGATATGAAACGACAGATGGACGTAAAGTGAAATGGGGCAAATTATACCGTTCTGAAGAATTAGCAGGACTAACAGAGTGGGATATCGACTATTTACAAAAGTCTGGTTTAAAGTTAATTTGTGACTATCGTACAAACTTTGAGGTAAAGCATAAGCCAAATCCTGAGATTACAGGTGCTCGTCAAGTGTGCTTACCAGTTATGCAAGACTTAGCGAAAGACTTAAATATAAATGAGTTTTTCCAAGTTGGTGACCTTTCTATGTTAGGAAAACCAGGTGAGTATCTTGTGAAAATGAATCAAGATTTCGTAAGTGGCAACGAGGCATTCGTGAGCTTCTTAAACTTAGCGCAAAACCCGGAAAACTTACCGTTAGTAAACCACTGTACAGCTGGAAAAGATCGTACTGGATTTGGTTCAGCATTATTACTACTTTTACTAGGTGTACCAGAAAAAACAGTAATGGAAGACTACTTACTAAGTAACGGATTCCGTGAAAAGCTAAATGAAAAAATGATGGCCTTTTTAGGTGCGAAATTACAAAACGATGAGAGCAGAGCGATATTAGGTGCAATGTTTGAAGCGCGTGCTGAATACTTGCAAGCTGCGATTGGTGAAATTCAAAAGCAATACGGATCAGTTGAAGCATACGCTGAAAAAGCTCTTGGCTTTACGAAAGATTCGTTAGAGGAAATGAAAGAGTTACTGCTGGAAGAAAAGTAAAAAGAAGGGAGGCTGGTTTTAATTAGCCTCCCTTTCTTATTGTTGTTATAATTAAGCTATGAGAATATAGGAGTTGAGAAAAACATCATGAAATACAAAGTTATATTATTCGACGTAGATGATACATTATTAGATTTCCCTGAAACGGAAAGAAACGCATTACATAATGCGTTTGTACAGTTTGATATGCCTACAGGGTATAATGATTATCTTGCAAGCTATAAAGAGATTAGTAATGGATTATGGAGAGATTTAGAAAATAAAATGATTACGCTAAGTGAATTAGCAGTAGATCGATTTAGACAATTATTTGCGCTTCATAATATAGACGTAGATGCACAGCAATTTAGTGATGTATATCTTGAAAACTTAGGGAAAGAAGTACATCTTATAGAAGGCGCAGTACAATTATGTGAAAATCTACAAGATTGCAAGTTAGGTATTATTACGAATGGATATACGATGGTGCAACAATCAAGAATCGGAAATTCACCTTTATGTAATTTTTTTGATCATATTATTATTTCTGAAGAAGTTGGTCATCAAAAACCAGCACGTGAGATTTTTGATTATGCGTTTGAGAAGTTTGGGATTACGGATAAATTAAGTGTACTAATGGTCGGAGATTCGCTAACTTCTGATATGAAAGGCGGAGAAGACTTCGGCATTGATACGTGTTGGTATAATCCGAGTTTGAAAGAGAATAAGACGAGTGTTAATCCGACTTATGAAGTGGAGAGTCTTCTACAAATTTTAGAAATTGTAGAAGTGGCGGAAGAAAAGGTAGCTTCATTTTAATCGTGCTGATATTTGTCGAAAAATCGATATATTGAAAAAATCGTTGATATATTGTAAGTTGTGATAGATATATTTGAAAAATCGTTGATATATTGTAAGTTGCGATAGATATATTGAAAAAATCGTTGATATATTGTAAGTTGTGATAGATATATTTGAAAAATCGTTGATATATTGTAAGTTGCGATAGATATATTGAAAAAATCGTTGATATATTGTAAGTTGCGATAGATATATTTGAAAAATCGCTCATATAAATTCATATACTAAGATATAGAACAAAAAAATAGAGCTACTATACAAGGTCATTCACGTGTTATAATGCGTGAATTAAATATGCGTATATAAATAGTTTCCTAGCGTGATGCGATGTCATGTATGATTAGTGTAACAACTAGAGGTGAATAAAGGATGTTAACGTTTTTATTTGAGTTAGACAAAAATCTCCCGCAGAAGGATGAGCCACGGTATGATGCTTATTCAAAGGGCTTTATCGAAGGAGATGTAACGATTTGCGCGAGTGACAGCGTATTTTTTCAAAAATCATGTATGAAGGTTGCAGAGCTGGGGATTTATTTAGGTCAGTGGATGGAACAAGTTCAACATGGGCAGAACGTGCCTATGAAATATGAAACGGCTGACCGTGAAGAGGTAATTCTTGGTTTCTTCTATGAAGAGGATCATAATCAATGGACTGTTTTTTCCAGCTGGCAAGAATTTGAACTTCAAGAGCGTATAGCTACTGCAACATTAATAGAGAGTGTTCAACGCTATTTGTATGAGCTAAATAAAGAACTGCGCATGATAGAATATCCTGTGACGTTTGATCAGTACTTAAGAGGAGAGCGAATGATGCAGCTCTCTTACAAACGACCGTGTGATAGCAAAGCAGATACGACACCGATAGAGGTTTATAATGGAAGTGAGCAAGTAGGTGTAGTAAGGGGCTATTATAAAAATACGCTGATGAGAGTGCTGGATTTTATTCCGAAAATTGGTAGTAATATTATTTATGAAATAAAGGATAGTAAGGACAATATTCGCGTCATTGCAAAGGATGTAAGTAGGCAGCGCCAAAGAAGGATTTTAGTAATGTACAAAGATAATCATGATGCAGAGCATGAAATACTTGTATGTGACGGAAAGTTATTGGATGCAAATTTCTTATTTACCTTTACATATAAGGCAGAAGAATATGTTGTTCATAAAACTTTATTTGGAATGGGAAAGTTATTACGAAAGGGCTATGTAATTGCAGATTGGAATATTCGTCTTGAGGAAGATATGTATTACATTGAGATGAATGTATATGATGAAGATTACATGCAGGATCAATACTTGCTATTAGGCGTATTTCATGCGGTTTTATATGGATAATCAATGAGAAATACCGTCATTCTTCTTGGAAAGAATGACGGTATTTTTTTTGTGATTCTTGTGACTGGACGTCTTTAATCAATCCTCAAAAATAAAAATCTCATCAATCGTACTATGTAATGCCTTCGCTATATCGTGAGCAAGTTGTAAGGAAGGATTGTATTTACCTTTTTCGAGATGACTAATTGTTTCACGTCGCACACCAACGCTCTTCGCTAAATCTTCTTGTGTCATGTTCAATTTGGCACGGTATTCTTTTATTCTCGTTACGAATGCCATGGTGCATCTTCCATTTCATCAATTGGTTTATCGAAAAAGAACATAGAAAAGCCGAATGTAAGAATGAGTGTGCCGAAAATAAGAGCGATATCAATCTCTTGTAGCGTAGGGTTTGGAAATAACATTTCAATAAACATAATGATTGTGGTAGTTAGTAACGTAACGATAAATGCATT
Organism: Bacillus sp. FSL W8-0770; assembly: GCF_038008705.1. Taxonomy (NCBI): domain Bacteria; kingdom Bacillati; phylum Bacillota; class Bacilli; order Caryophanales; family Bacillaceae; genus Bacillus; species Bacillus sp. FSL W8-0770. Next base: position 3,158,591 of record NZ_JBBOZR010000001.1, on the reverse strand, counting down.
GCGACACGATTTATTGACAATTTGTTCAAACAGTTCATCGTGTTGAACTGTTCTATACGATGTGAAAAAGGAGAAGAAACAGAACATAGTAAACAATCCTTTTTCATAAAAAAATCCGAGGAAACCGAAGAAACCGAGAAATCCTAAATATTTTATCCAAGTTGTTTTCATGATAGTTCCTCCTTATAGTGTTAGAAATAAATCACGTTATGTTATAAATATATCACATATGGATAGGAATGGTAATAATAGTTTTCCAGTTTGGTTCATAATAATAGTAAAAAGAGGAAATATGCTGCGAAATAAAGAGGATAATATTGTAAAATGGTTGTAAGGAGGGGGAGGAAGAAATGCTAACTTGGATCATGATCGTTGTATTACTTGTAGTGATTACTGTCATTGCGACGGTGTTAATTGGGCGGAATGGTGATGCAAATTATAGCAAAGCGACAAAGGGGAATATTAAACGCTTAACAATGATTTATATTATACTAGCTGTCGTTTTAGTTGTTGGATTAGGGGTGTATATTTATTTTAAAGGTTAAATATACTGAAAAATGTAAAAATCTTAAAATAGAACTATGCTATAATATCAATATAGTTATTTGGTAATTAAGGAAAGGATTGGATGAAATGATTGAAATTACGAATGTGTCAAAAAGTTATAATGGGTCTACCTATGCAGTAAAAGACTTAAGTTTATCTGTACCTAGCGGCGAAATCTTTGGATTTTTAGGACCGAATGGTGCGGGTAAATCAACGACAATTAAGATGATTACTGGTATTCACGGGGTGGACAAAGGGACTATTACGATTAACGGAAAAAATATTATGGAAGAGCCGATGGAAGCGAAGAAGACGTTTGGTTATGTACCAGATAGTCCAGATATGTTTTTACGATTAAAAGGAATTGAATATTTAAACTTTATGGCCGATATGTATGAAGTGCCGAAAGAAGTACGACAAGAACGAATAGAGTCTTTAGCGAAGAAGTTTGATCTTTATAATGCTTTATCTGATCAAATTCAAAGTTATTCGCACGGTATGAGACAAAAAATCGTTATTATTGGTGTGCTCGTACATGAGCCAGATGTATGGATTTTAGATGAACCATTAACTGGGCTTGATCCGAAATCTGCATATATTTTAAAAGAAATGATGAGAGAGCATGCGGATAAAGGAAAGATTGTATTTTTCTCTACACACGTATTAGAAGTGGCAGAAAAATTATGTGACCGCGTCGCGATTATTAATAAGGGAAACCTTCAGTTTAAAGGGAATTTAGATGAAATGAGAGATCATTTTAAATCCAATGAATCACTTGAAAAAATGTTCTTGGAGATGACGGGCAATGAGTAAAATTTGGACGTTAACGAAAGTATTATTGAAATTAAATTATGCAGATTTTATAACAGATAAGAAGAAGCGATGGGCGTATGTATTTTCATTTGCAGCTATTTTATTTGTCGGCTTTTTACTGTTTGGTTCTATCACGCATGCAATGTATGAGGGAATGATACATTTAGGGCAAGATCCAGGAATGATTATCGCAATGGGACTTGCGATTGCGAGTATATGGGTATTTTTAATGAGTATTACGAACATTTTAACTGTATTTTACTACAGCAATGACATTGAAATGTTATTACCATTACCATTAAAACCAGCGCAAATTATTTCAGCCAAATTTTTAACAGTATTAATTACACAATACGTAATGAGTTCATTTATTTTATTACCGATCTTTATTACGTACGGTTTAAAAAGTGGCGCATTTATTACATATTACATATATATGATTTTCATTTACTTACTCTTCCCAATTGTGCCGTTAGTACTAGCTTCGTTACTGATGACAGTTATTATGAGGTATACAAATATAGCGAAAAATAAAGACCGAGGAAATATATTTATTGGAATCGTAAGTATACTATTTATTGTAGGAATTAACGTATTTTTGCAGTGGAAAAATAAAAGTTCGTTTTCTGAAGATGCAATTGCGGATTACCTTGCAAACAACCAGTCTTCTCTTTTAGTACAAATGACAAACTATTTTCCAACTACATATTTTGGAGCAGTAGCATTAGTAGAAAATGCAAATTGGAAGGGACCTTTATATGTAATAATCTTTGCAGTTATTTCATTTGTCTTCTTTGTGTTGTTTTATTACATAGCAGAGCGTACATATTTAAAAGGGGTTATTGGACTTTCAACGAGTACAGCAAAGAAACAAGTTATTTCGGCGGAAGGTTTACAGAAATCAACAGTACAAAGTTCGCATTTAAAAGCGTATGTGAAAAAAGAATTTAAAACGTTATTCCGTACACCACAATTTTTCTTAAATTGCATTGTACAAACTTTCGTTATGCCAATTATGTTGTTCTTTATTTTATTTGTGCAAGATGGAAATTTAAAGTTTATTACAGAGTATATTAACAATTCAGAGACAACGGGATTTGCAATTGGTGTTGGCCTTTGTGCATCGTTATTTTTAATGGGTAGTAACGTCATTGCAACAACGTCATTTTCGCGAGATGGAAGCTCTTGGTTTGTGAATCGTTATTTACCAGTAAAGGCTTCGGATATCTTTTTTGCGAAAGCAATCACTGCTTGGTTAATTAATGTGATCATTTTAGCAGTATTCGGTATTACGATGGCAGTTGTAGCTGGGATTTCTCCAGTCTTTATGATACTGTGGTTTTTACTAAGTGCGAACGGGTTGTTATTAATTAATTTAATCGGAACACGCTGGGACGCGCAAACTGCAGATATTCATTGGGATACAGAGCAGAAATTATTTAAAAGTCGATATACAACTTTGTGGAATTTTTTAGCTAATATTTTAATAGCTTTAATTATTGTGGGGGGAGTAAGTGTATTATACTTCTTCCTTCATGTCGGACTGTGGGTTATGTTTATCGTTTTATTTGTAATGTTTACGATTGTAAATTATATCTTTATTAAAATGTTAAAATTAGGTGCTGAACGTATACTGTCAAATATTCAATAAGAAGATAGATCCTCTGTATTCATGCAGGGGATCTGTGTATAGATGGAGGAGAAAAAGGTGAAGAAAATAGCAATTGTAACAGGGGCAACTCGTCTGAATGGAATTGGTGCAGCTGTATGCAAGGTGCTTGCTCAAAAAGGGATAGACATTTTTTTCACGTACTGGCCAAAGTATGATAAAGCGATGCCATGGGGAATGAGTGATCAAGAACCCTTTTTGCTGAAAAAGGAAATTGAAAGTTACGATGTTCGATGTGAAATGGCAGAAATCAATTTATCGCAGTCTTATTCGCCAAATCGTTTGTTTTATATGGTATCAGAACGGTTAGGTGATCCATCTATTCTAGTTAATAATGCAGTATATTCTACTCATACGAGAATTGAGGAATTAGATGTAGAGCAGTTGGATAAACATTATACAGTTAATGTTCGGGCTACTATGCTATTAAGTTCATTGTTTATAAAACATTATTCACTTAAAACGGGCGGGAGTATTATTAATCTTACTTCAGGACAGTCAGTAGGTCCAATGCCAGATGAACTAGCATATGCAGCAACGAAAGGGGCAATTGAAGCATTTACAAAGTCAGTAGCACCAGTTGCGATGGAGAAGGGGATTACAGTGAATGCTGTAGATCCAGGACCGACGAATACAGGATGGATTACAGAGGAGCTGAAGCATCATTTAGTATGGAAGTTCCCGCAAGGTAAAGTAGGAGAACCGGTGGATGCTGCGCGCTTAATTTCTTTTTTAGTAAGTGAAGAAGCGAAATGGGTTACTGGGCAAGTCATTCACTCGAATGGTGGTTATTCATAAAAATATTATGTTAACAAATGTTGAGAAACAAAAAACGAAAGAAAATTTTATTTTTTTTGTATAAATAAAATGTCAAGAAAGATAAAAATTTGATAGAAGAGTATATCGTCATATGAAGATAGTAATTCTTAATGTGACAATATACTCTTTTTCTTTTACTTGCGAGTAGAAAAATGAAGTAGAAGAAACTCGAATATTAAAATGAGTTTATCAGTTTTTGTACGTATTATTATGAAGATTACTGTCGGAAAGATGATAATTCGTATGAAAAGGGATTTTTTAAGGGGGAATCGAATCGTAAAGGGGAGGATAAATTATGTAAAACATAGGGGGATTTATATGAAAATGAAAAAGGTCGCTATCGCATCGATAACAATTGGTACAATGCTTACTATGGCAGCTTGTAGTCCTTCAGCAGATAAAGAAACGGAAAAGAAAGAGCAAGTAACTGCGCAAAATGATGGAGAAGCAAAAACGACAAGTGCAGATGAAGCGTCAAAAACAACGAAAGATACTGAAAAAGAAACAAATACTTCTTCAAATGAAAAAACAGATAAGGATGCAAAAAATACGAAAGAATCATCAGGGACAGAAAGTAACGGCAAAACGTCAACTCAAAACGAAAATGTAAAAACAAAAGAAAAAGAGACGACAGGAAAAACGAATGATCAAACGACTAGCGGGAAAACAACAGATCAAAGCACAAGTACAAGCACAAACAATAATGGAAAGACAACGAAAGATCCGAAGAAAAGTGTTGCTGTGAAAACGAATGTTAAAGAAGTTGTAGCATTAATTGATAGCTTGGACAAGCAGTTAGCTGCTAATCCAAAATTGGAAACAGTGAATAAGCTTGGCAAACAAATTAATGAAAAGTGGGATGTGATTGAAAAAGAGCTAGAAGCATCACATCCGACGGATTCTAAAACAATCGGTCAAAGTATGTATCCGTTAATTGTAGGAGCGGAGAAAGAAAAAATCGATATTAATAAAATGAAATCATTAACGACGAAAACGAAAAAAGATTTAAATCAGTTATTGACGAAACTTTCATAGTTTCAAAAGCCTACTCGTGTGAGTAGGCCTTTTTTAGTTTGTTGTAATGTGCACAGTATAACTTATTTATTTTCATTTTCAATTACGATGCGAAAGGAACTGAATGCTTGTTGACTGATATAATCTTCTTCGCTAACTTTATAAGGAAATGGAAAAGCGACGAGTTGCAAATTACTTTCCTGATCCACTGAAGGCAATGTGAAATTAAAGATTTGTCTTGTTTCAGGTGCAACCTTAGTATAAACGACTTTTCTATTGTTAAATATTTCAACTTGTTTCCAATCTTTAAAAGCCACGATTGCGTAAGTCATTTCATCATTTGTTTCATTACCGTTTGATAAAATTAATTGCTTGCCTTCCTTTTCAAAGAAGACAGTTTGTAAGTTCTCTTCACGGTTCGTAACAAATACTGGTTCGTAAAGACCATCTTTTAAAATAGCATCTGGATTTATAAGGGAGAGTTTTATTTTTTCGTTTTCTTTCTGAAGAGGATGCATTGAATATCGCATACTTAGAATATCTTCTAAAATAGCTGCTTTATTTAAGTTATTATCTTTTAATTTGTATTCAGGTTTTTTAATTATTAAAAAGGTTAATTCACTTGCATTAGGAGAAGTGCGTAAAGAGATTTTCGTAGTAATTGAACTGTTTGGTTTCATATCAAAAAAATAGTGTGATATTTCATTAGTAGTATCTTCTATTTTAAAAGGTTTTTGTTCGTAATCTTCTAGAACAATTAATCCATATTTTCGGTTTTCATTAATAGTATGTACGAATGATAATGTTACATTAATTTTATTATCCTCACTAGTAATTGTACTACCATTGTTAATATGTTGGCCTTGATTATCCTTCAATCCGTAAGAAATAGTATTGGTTTGTTGCTCTCGTTTATTTTCTATGGAAGGTGGATGAGGTTGTATGAATGAAGTATTGAACAAAATATAAATTGTAAGTAATGAAATAAGTAAAACACCGCTAATAATATATATTTGTTTCATAAATAGCACCTCAATATATGTAAAATATTAGAGAAAAAAGATATGCAAGATGCATATCTTTTTTCTCTTTCTTACCAGAAAGCTTTTGTTTCGTGATTCACATCATTATAACCACTTAATTTATAGGTATGATTACCGATAGCGTAATCATCTCCATAATAAATGCTTGTGTTGGTCGCTGTAGCACTTACAAAGGATGATTTTTTTGCACTATTACTTTTCGTATTCACTAATGAGCCATCGCCATTGAAAGTTCTTGCTTTTGCATAAACATAGTCTTCGGTCGTAGTTGATTTCGATTTAGCAACTGCATAGGGGTTACCAAAAAAGGGAGTATATACGCTAATGTTAGAGTCATTCTTAGGTGCAGCTGCAATAGTCAAACTAGGAACACTAGATGTTTTTGTTGATTGAATTGTATCAAAGTCAACTAAAACGGGCTGCTTGTCTACAGTATCGACCTCTGAAGCACTTGCGTTATTAGTAAAACCAAAACCTAAAACCGCTAACCCTAAAGTTGTCACCGATAAAGATTTTTTCATATTCACTAATTTTCCCACCTTTTTAAATTTTTGAGTTCGAACTCAATTCATACAATATATGAAAATTTCGAAACTCTCAATGGTTTATTCCATACTTAACTTTTCTTTTACTTTCGATTCAACATGTCTTCATTTGCAAAAAAGCGAATATATCTTCTAATGCTTAGCCAGCAAGGGATACAGGTTTAACTTTATGAAATTCGTGTAAATTTAAATCTATTCATGTCAGAATCTCTGTTATTTTTAAGTTCATATGGGAAACTTATTAAAAAAAGGATGGTGACAAAAATGACAATCGATCGAATTTGTACAATTGGACCCGCAAGTAATAATAAAGAAACGTTAGCACAGTTAATAAAGAATGGTATGAAAATTGTTCGACTGAATTTATCGCATGGCACGCATGAAAGTCATAAAGACATCATTCGTTTAGTGAAATCATTAGATGACTCTATTAAATTTTTGGGTGATGTACAAGGACCTAAAATAAGATTAGGTGAAGTGAAGGGAGAGCAAATTACACTTCAGGCAGGAGATTCTTTTATTTTACATACACAATCAGTTACAGGGAGTAATACAGAAGCGAGTGTTGATTATGAAGGAATTGCGAATGATGTAAAAGTAGGCAGTAGAATTTTAATTAATGATGGAGAAGTTGAATTAATTGTTGAAAAGATAAGTACGGACAAAATAGAAACGAAGGTAAAAACAGGTGGCAATATCTCATCTCATAAAGGAGTTAATTTACCAGATGCGGCTGTTCGTTTACCAGCTATTACAGAGAAAGATAAAAAAGATATTCAGTTTCTTTTAGAGGAGAATGTTGATTTTATCGCGTGTTCTTTCGTAAGAAAACCTAGTCATATAAAAGAAATACGAGATTTTATACAACAGTATAAAGAAACGTCACCTAATATAATTGCAAAAATAGAAACGATGGAAGCAATCGAGAATTTTCAAGATATATGTAAAGAAGCAGATGGAATTATGATTGCAAGGGGCGATTTAGGAGTAGAGTTACCGTATCAATGCATTCCGCTTTTACAGAAAATAATGATTCAGGAATGTAATCGAACGAATACATATGTCATTACAGCAACACAAATGCTTCAATCTATGGTAGATCATTCTATTCCAACAAGGGCAGAGGTGACTGATGTGTTTCAAGCTGTACTGGACGGAACGAATGCAGTTATGCTTTCAGCTGAAAGTGCATCAGGAGAGCATCCAATCGAAAGTGTAAGAACATTACGTCTCGTTTCAGAATTTGCGGAACATGTTAAAAAAGATGGACCTTTTGCGATGAAAGATGTACTGCAATTACTGCGTGAGTCTCTGGATGAGTAATAAATAAAAAGAGGGCGGATATACATCCGCCCGCGTGTTTTTCATTCATACTATTCTTGCTCTTGCTCATCCAAAATCTTTTCAAACGCAGCAGATACTTTATCAAACTCTTCATCATTTTCAATGTATGAAAACTCATTATCTTCTTCTACTTTCAAAAAGAAAATATCAATGTCTTCCTCAGTTTCTGTTTGGATATCTTCAACAAAGGCAACTGCAATATATTCTGCACCTTCGACATCCATCGCTCCAAGTACTTCTACTTCTTGCTCTTCGTTATTCTCATCACTAAGAGTAAACACTTCGCCAACTTCAATATCAGACATATTCATTCTCCTCCTGTTCGACTCTAAAAATAGAGCACTCAAACTGTATACATACTAACATATCTTTCCATGAAAAACCAAATTCATACGTAAGAAAACAATTCATTCTTCTTTAGTATGAGTATACAGCTATTAGGAGCATTATTTGTCTGTGCTATATTACTTAATCCATTCAACAATTGTATCCATAGTCTGTCTTGTTTTATCACGCTTTGGCTCTTCTTTACGGTAACCAAAGGCAACCATAACTGATACTTCAAGATTATCGCCTTGTATAATGCCTTCTTGACGAAGTAAAGAATCTACTTCCTCTTTATCAAATCCTTCTATTGGACAAGAATCAATACCGATTTGAGCTGCGCTCGTCATCATATTACCTAAAGCAATATAAGTTTGTTTAGATGCCCAATCAAATACAGCACGATCGGATTGTAATAAGTTAAAATCTGATTCCTGGAACTTTTTGAAGAATTCATATCTAATTTTTTGAGTGTCTTCAGGCAATCCAATAATATCGTTCATCATATATTTAATATACTCTGCATCATAATGCATATCTTTAATGTTTCTTGAAAGAACAATAACAAAATGACTAGCTGTTGCAAGTTGCCCACCAGCGCCCCATGAATACGGTTGTAGTTTTTCTCTTAATTCTTTATTTTGTACGACAATAAATTTCCAAGGCTCATATCCAAAAGAAGAAGGAGATAATCTGCCTGTTTCTAAAATGAATTTGAAATCCTCTTCTGAAATTTTGTGCATAGGATCGAATTCTTTACATGCATGTCTGAAATGAAAAGCCTCCATAATCTTTTCTTTTGTAATTTCATTTGTATTTGTCATAAAAGTTCCTCTTTTCATGAATTTATTTTTGTAAGTAAATTATATTTTTAAAGTAACACAGATACAAGTACGCACATTTATGTGGTATAGTATCAAAAAAGATACTATTGATAAGGGAAGGGATTTATTATGGATTGTTCAAATGAAAATAATATAAATTACCCATTTTTAAATAAATATTCTTGTCCAGTTGAAGCTATGGTTGAGGTGATTGGAGGGAAATGGAAAGGGGTAATTTTGTATCATTTATTAGATGGTACAAAGCGGTTTAATGAATTAAAAAGATTAAAACCAAATATCACACAAAGGATGTTAACACTGCAGCTGAGAGAACTTGAAGCTGATGGGATTATACATCGTGAAGTATACCGTGAAGTACCACCTAAAGTTGAATATTCGTTAACTGAGCTTGGTGAATCACTACGTCCAGTGATTCTATTAATGATGGAATGGGCAACTCATAATATGGAGAAGGTTTTGGAGAATAGGAATACGAAAAATAATAGTTAAGAGTTGAAATTGATATAGACGAGTTATGTGAAATAGTTGTAGAAATAAAAGGTGTTTCCATACGTGAAAACACCTTTTATTTCTATATTTTTTACTTTTTAACTTCAACTGCTGAAGTTGGAAAGTTATTTAAGTTTGCAGTTTGACCATACCAATCAGCATGTTTAAAAACAACACCTTTTCCATATCCGTCAGTTGAAGTACGTTCCCATAGTGTTGTTGAGTAGCTAGCAGTAGGAGCTGCTGTACGTACAGAAACAATTTGATTTTGCCAACTAGCAGACAAGTTTTTATAACCGCTACTTAGAGAAAAATACTCGCTACCTTGATTTGTAAGTTTATAGAAGTCTGTACTACCAGGTCCGCTTCCTCCAACACCAAGGGGAGTGATTGAATGATTCAACCTTTGTTTATCTTTTTCAATAAAAGACTCTAAACTTTCTTTGCTCGAAAATCCATAAGATAACCAGTCTCCATTTTGATTTTGTTTCGGTAGAACTAACGTTATTTTTACGTCTTCCTTTGATGGAGCACTCAATTTGTTAAACGAATCAACAGTCTTTTCATCTACAGTTACATATTCGAAAGAGGAAATCGTATAATCTTTTTCGGTACTAGCTGATACTGATCCCAGTCCTCCAGTTAACGACGAGACAGTTAATAATGCACCTGCTACCAACTTTTTCAGCATGGATTCATCTCCTTAAAACTTAGATTTTTTACATAACTAAAATGTATGTTAATTTGAATGTTTTATAAATATTTAGAAATTTATAAAAATTAAACAGAATATTCTTTTATTATTCTGAAGTAAGGAAAGTAATTAAAAATGAAAAAAGGTTTACTTAAAAAGTAAACCCTTTTTGCTGACCTATTTCAAAACTCAATGGATGAAAGTTTCATTTTATCCATCTATGAATCATACACTTCTTTTGCATTCGTAGAAGCAGCATCTAATAAAAGGAAAATGGCTGCTATCATATGTAGAAAGATGTCTATATAAGGAAAGAAGGCAACTAGAGTAACGATAATACCGATATACTGAGGGTACGTATTCATGCCTTCTTTTTTAGCTAATAAAATAGTAGTGATATGAAAAACAATCAATAGTAGTAAAGGTAACCCATATAGGTTAACAAGACTTGGAAATACATAATAACAAGGAAGTAATAAAAGATGATAGATCCCTGTAGTCCACTTTAGTGCTTGAATGTAGGTTTTCAAAGTTAATCCTCCTAAAACAATTCATATCTATATATTACCAAAAATAATAGGTAATTGGATATTGTTTATTTGTATTTTTAATAGATTATAATAATTTTATGTAAACTAATTGTTAGGTATCTATAAAATAGAAAAACCACCCAAACGAGGGTGGTTCGTATTATAAATAACTACTTAAAGAAGAAATCGGAACCTTCACTTCACTACCTTCCTTCATATTCCGCAGCATAACGGTTTCTGTACTAAGTTCGTCTTCCCCAATAATAAGCACATAAGGTATATTCTCTTTATTGGCATAATTAAGGGCGCGTTTTAATTTGCGTCCTGCTAGTTCAAGTTCGACTTTTAAGGAAGTGGTGGAACGTAATTGCTGGGCAATTTGTAAGCATTGTAACTCTGTCCCAAGCGGGATGATAAATAGATCCGCTGTAGATGAGATTGTTTCTTTCTGCGATAGTGCTGTATAAATAACGTCTAAACCGAATGAAATACCGACTGTTGGATAGTTTATATTATCACCACGGAAAGCTCCGATAATGTTATCGTATCGACCACCGCTACCGATGCTAGATGTAATCGATCCATCTTTTAAAAAGATTTCATATACAGTACCTGTATACATTGTGAGTCCTCGCGCTAAAAACGGGTTGAATATCGTATTTTCATTTATTCCAAGGGCGATTAAATATTGCTGTAATTGTTGTAGTTCGTTTACTCCATCGGCAACGAGTGGATTATTGAAAGTTTCTTTAAAGTCAGCGATAGTAAGCTTTAGACAAGATAATACGGTATTACATATCGTATCAGCCATTTCTTCAGAAATTCCGCGCTCTAATACATCTTTTCGTACACCATCAATCCCAATCTTTTCGATTTTATCTAATGATAAAATGACGTCACTTGTTAACTCAGTAGGGATGTTAATGGCCTGAAGAATACCATTTAACAATTTTCGGTTATTATATTGGATCGTTATCTCTAAGTTTAACGTTCGGAACAGTTCAAACGCCATACCCATAAGTTCAGCTTCTGCCATGACAGACTCAACACCGACGATATCAACGTCGCATTGTATAAATTCACGAAATCTTCCTTGTTTAATTGGCCCATCTCGAAATACTTTCCCAATCTCATAACGTTTAAAAGGGAGGCGGAGGTTCGGATTCATTGCCACAACTTTTGCGAATGGAATAGTTAAATCGTATCGTAAGGCGAGCTCACGTTTCCCTTGATCCTGAAGTGTATATATTTCTTTTAATATTTCATCGCCACCGCCGTACTTGTAAGACATAAGCTCATACATATTTAACGTCGGCGTTTCTAAAGGTTTGCATCCGTATCGTTCAAACGTATCTTCACAAGCTCTTTTAATTTTATTTCGCAGCACTTGTTCTTCTGGTAAATAGTCTTTCGTTCCTTTTACATTTCTCATTTCCATCATAATCACTCCTTTTTTAAATTAAAAAAAGCTATGCAGGTATAAAAATACCCACATAGCTTTATGAACGCTTCGTGGGTCAACAGGAAAAGCCCTGTACCCACGAAGAAAAACTTTTCTTCGGATACACGGCGTTACGTATGATGATGAAGTTGGAAAGAAGTATTAAAATTTCGCATGACAAATCTCTCCTTAACGTAAGTTTTTCCAAATTATATCAGATGATTTTTGAATTATCAATATTTTTAGTTTTGAAAAATACGTGAAGTTATGTAGGAGAAATGGAAAAGGGTATATAATAAAGGAAAACTTAATGATATGAAATAAAGTTTTAAGGAGAACGTTATGAAAAAAGATAAAACAAATGCGATGCGAATATTAGATAAAGAAAAAATTGAATATTCGATGATGTCATATGATCCAGACGATGGGAAAATTGATGGCGTATCAGTAGCCGAGAAAATTGGACGAGAAGTGAGAGAAGTATATAAAACGTTAATCGCTCAAGGGAATAGTAAAAATTATCATGTGTTTATTATTCCGGTAGATGAGGAACTAAATTTAAAAGCTGCCGCAAAAGCAGTAAGTGAAAAGAAAATTGAAATGATTCCTGTTAAAGATATTACGAAAGTGTCAGGATACATTCGCGGCGGTTGTTCACCAGTTGGAATGAAAAAGTTATTTTCTACATGTATCGATGAAAGCGCCCAATTACTTGATAAGATGATAGTGAGCGGCGGGAAAATTGGTATACAAATTGAGCTGAAAGTTGATGACTTGGCGAAAGTGACGAGAGCGCAGTTTGGAGAGGTAACGAAGTAAATATACATAGGAAAAGAAGTTCTGGTTTTATCCCGCTATTCGCCGGGCAGTAAGTAAGACCCTCACCTCAAAATTCAGCGGAAGCAAAGAAATTAGGTGGGGATTAATTGCCCGTAAAAGCACGATTGGTGAGGGCTGATAATCAGTGGGGATGAACAAAACCCCCACTGATTAAAGTTTCACTTTATTGAATTTAGATAATAATTTATAGGATAGTTAGTCCATTATGGGGCTGATTGTCCTTTTTTATTTACAAACTGGATAAAGATTGAATGTTTAGTTTGATATAGGCATGTAATCTGAATTGTTTGTTTGGCTTTGGGAGGAGGACAAAGGCTCGGTGCGAGGACTTTAAATAAGTTACTCTTAAAGATAGACAAGTGACGGGAGAGTGTTTAATGGAGGTTCAAGAAATACCCTAAGAAAGCACGTATTGGGGGGCAGTGTTTTGGCCCCCATCGGCTAAAAGTATGAAAGATTTTATACAGTTTTTTTGCTAATCCAGTAACAAACAAGAACACTAAAACCGCGTTAGGATAGGAATGTACAAAAAATGTATAGATTCATAGAACTAAAAAAGAAGTGTCACTTGTGAGAGCAGGGTTGTCCTTTTTCATTGCTACTGATAATGAGACGTTATGTTAACTAATTTTGAATATCGTATACAGACTAAAAACAGAGAAAACTTCCTGTTGTGTAGGGTATTTTTTCTGTTTTTTTGATGATAGTTGTTAACTAATGTCTCACATTTCAAAAAAACAACTTTTTTGTTTGCTTGTCCACACCATTTCACCTCTTTGTGAATTTTATAGTATTAAAGGAGGTGAAAAGAATGAATGAAGATATTATTTCAATTGGAGCAAATTGTATAGTGAGAATTAGAAACAGATTCTTTCTTTTAGTAGAAATTGAAGTGGAAGTTGGAAATGTAGCCATAGAGGAATTTGTTTTTATTCGAATATCTGAGCAAGAAGCTAGAACATTGTTAGCAGGGGGTATTCAACGTTGTACTATTTCCAATTGTATTCCTAGGTCTCATGATGATTTAGAAGTAGAATTCATTTGTGTTTTAATCGTAGGTGGGGAAGCATTTGCGGTTTTTGATGTAGAAGACGATGTTGATGAAGCTGTACTTGTTCCAATTTCATTAAGAGAAGCCGAGCGTTTAATCTGTAGAGGAGCAAGACGATGTACAGTTATTAATAGATAAGAGTAAGCCTTTTGGGTACTAAAGAGGTTTCATTTTGTGTGGCTTCTTGTAAGAATGATTATGGAAATATGTATATCCTCCAGAGTACTTAACTGGAGGATGTTTTTTAGACTTCTAGATGTATTAACTACTGATAATGAGACGTTATATTAATTAGGTTTGGATATTGTATACATCGTCTTTTCTTCAACTAAGAGTGCAGATTCATACAGTAAAAATTACTTTTTTAACTATAAAATAAGAAGAAATGAACCTATATTACTACTGATAGAGCTATGTTATAATGAAAATAAGGGTTTTATCCTTATTTTCATTATATAGGAGAGTGTTTAACATGATTATCAAGTTCATTCGTTTACGTTAATTTTAAACACAATTCGTTATGCCCGACTATTTTTTTTCAAAATGTGTGGGTTTATTTGGTTGTGTCTTTTTTTATTAACTAAATACGAATGAAATGAGGAGTTAATCATGACTGAACAGATTATTAAAATTAATAAAATTGATATATGTACAGAGAGCTTTGGCAATTCAGCAGATCCAGCAGTCTTACTAATTATGGGAGCCATGTGTTCAATGGTTTATTGGGATGAAGAATTTTGTCAACAATTAGCTGATACGGGCCGATATGTTATTCGTTATGATAATAGAGATGTCGGACGGTCAACTACTTATGAACCGGGGAGTTCCCACTATACTGTGGTAGATATGGCTGATGATGCGATTGGGGTACTCGATGCATATCATATTGACGAAGCACATATTGTTGGAATGTCATTGGGTGGAATGATTGCTCAAATTGTAGCCTTAAGGAACCGTGAGAGAGTTATAAGTATAACTTTGATTGCATCAGGTATTTTTGGTTCTGAAGATAACGACCGAAATTTGCCTCCGATCGATGAAAAGATACTCGCTTACCATACTAATGCGGCCAAACTAAATTGGTCGGATGAAGAATCTGTTGCAAATTACTTGGTTGCAGGATCAGCATTACTTTGTGGTTCAAAGCATAAATTCGATAAGAAGAGGGCTTATAAGCAGGTAGAAAACGAAATAAAACGGGCAAATAATCTACTCAGTATGTTTAATCATTCCCTTCTTAAAGGTGAGGATTCTTATGAGGGGAGATTAAAAGAAATCAATATACCTACTTTGGTTATCCATGGTACAGAAGATACAGTGCTTTCATACGAGCATGGTCTTGCTCTTGTTAATGAAATACCGCATGCTGTGTTACTACCCTTAGAAGGATCGGGTCACGAGATTCACTGTGACGATTGGAATCATATAATCAACGCTATTTTGAATCATACTTCAGTCCTGTAATCATTATAGAAATCGTATAAAACAAAAAATATTTGGAAAAAGGGTTACAATCGAATCTGTAACCCTTTTTTTCTATTAAAAATCAATTTTAGAACTGTTACTCATTTAAAGAATAGTAATACGCTTAGTTATTGGTATTTACTTCCAATGATGAAAGTTATGTAAATAAGCTGTTCACTGGATTCCCATAGAAAACTGTGGTGAGATGAGATTTTTGATTTTGAAGTACTTCAAAATCTTAGCTAGATGGCTATGTAGCGGTACCCAAATTAAAAATGCAGGAACATATCAAATATGTTCCTGCATTTAATTTTATTAAGTTTAATATCTATGACCTAAATATAATAGAATTTGGAGCTTCTTTTTATTTTAAATAAATTGGGTAATTAGATTATAACTTTAATATTTGTGATTGAATATAATAATAATATAATGGAGGTGATGTTATATGGCTCTTACTACAGGACCAATTGAAAACGTAGGAAATCAACCTGCTAATGCAAATAAAGTTAGGGTGAAGATCCTTAACCGTACTGCGGGCCCACTTACTGGAGTAGCTAGAGTTTTTAGACTTGACGGTTCATTAGTATTAATTGAACAGGTAAACTTCAATGTGAATTCTAATGCTTCTACTTTTGCAACTCTAAGCTTAGTTCATCCTGCTCTTGGACAAGCATTTGAATATGAAGTTCAAATTGTTCCTAATCAACCTGGTGGACTATATAGTGTTTATGGACTAACAGCTGAAAATGTTATTATTACTGCACAACGTGTTGTGAACTCAGAATTGACACAGTTTCTTTAATTAAAATAGATTGGTGCCTACATGGTATCCAATCTATTTTTGTACGTATTATTCAGAGAAAGAATGGTTTTACACAAAAATAAAGATAGTTATGGAAAAGGGAAAAGTCGAGCTATCATCTTAATTTTTATTATTTCTGTCTTAGACCGTATCTGTTTTGTGGCACGGTTTTCTTTGAATGCATTTTATTCAAACTGTTTTTTAAAGTATTTATCAAATATGCATTATTGCATAAATAAATTTAAATTTATAAGTTAATATTAAACTACTTTTTAGTTGTAAAGAATATGTTAATAATCTTTATAAGAAAAGGATATTCCTTGTAAAAAGTGAAATTGTTTGGAATGTGAATAAACAAAAAGTTTAGAAGTGATACAGACTGGATAGAGTCTTGTATTAAATAAACAGAAAAGGGGTATGGGTTTCTAAAAGGTTTCGGGGGTTAGAAAGCACTTTTTAGTTAATAGCTTTAAATTATATTTTAAAGGGGAATGGGTATATGAAGTTTCGAAATACAAAGATTGCTATGGTTACACTGTCTTCATTTTTTATTTTAGGTTCTGCATCTCTATCATTCACAGATACTATACACGGTGAAGTAGCTTCTGCATCAGCACAAGAGATTATTGTGAAAAATTATGATGATACATATTATAATAACGCAATAGGAAAAACGGGGTTAGAATTAAAGAAGGAACTGCATAATATTATTGATAATCATACAAAGCTATCATACAGTGCGGTTTGGGAAGCGCTAAGAGATACTGATGAGGACCCAAATAATAAAAATAATGTGATACTCTTATATACTGGTCGTTCGCAAGGGAAACTTACGAATGGATCAGGAGTAAATAACTGGAACCGAGAGCATGTTTGGGCAAAATCTCACGGTGACTTTGGAACGACTGCAGGACCTGGAACAGATCTACATCATTTAAGAGCGACGGATGTATCTGTAAATAGTTCACGAGGGAATTTAGATTTTGATAATGGTGGTGTGAATCATTCTGAAGCGACAGAATGTAAATATGATAGTGATTCTTGGGAACCTCGTGATAGTGTAAAAGGAGATATTGCTAGAATGCTGTTTTATATGGCTGTTCGTTACGAGGGGGACAACGGCGAAATAGATTTAGAACTAAATGAAAAAGTGAATAACAATAAAGATCCATACATGGGGAAACTATCTGTCTTATTAAAATGGAATGAACAAGACCCGGTCGATGATTTAGAGCGAAAGCGTAATGAAGTGATTTTTACAAAATATCAACATAACCGCAATCCTTTTATTGATCATCCAGAATGGGTAAATAAAATCTGGAACTAAGATTTTTAAAGGTATTATATTTTGATAAAAGGGATTGATCATTATGATCAATCCCTTCTTATATTTTTACTAGAATAAATGATTTTTATAGGACTAGTGAGGGAAATAGAATAGATATTTATATGGAACGATAGTACTTATTTATCTAGTTAAGTATTTAGTAAGGTCCCCACTCAATATTCACCCCAACAATAAGAAAAACAAGTCCAATGATAAACCAAATGAGTGCAAGTGGAGCCATGAAACGAATCCATTTTCCATAAGAAATCCCGCTTGCTGCGAGAACGCCCATTAAAACACCGGAAGTTGGATTTAAGCAGTTTACTACACCTTCTCCGAGCATAACAGCTTGTACTGTAACTTGGCGTGTAATGTGCATAAAATCAGCTAATGGAGCTAATATCGGAATAAAAATAACCGATTCTCCTGTCCCGGATGAAATGAGGAAATGTAATGCGGCACTACTCACATACATGCCGATAACACCAAATACAGGGTTTTGTCCTTCGAGAGCTTGTGCGAGTTGGTTAACAATTGTATCAAGCAATTTTCCTTGTTCTAAAATGACTGAAATACAGCGAGCCATTCCGACAATTAAAGCACCGTAGATAAGGTTTTGGCAGCCAGTTAGAAAAGTAGAAGCGATATCGTTTGCTTTCATGCCACCTATTATTCCGGCTGTAATTGCTATGAAAATAAAAGTAGCGGTCATTTCTGCGTCCGTCCAATGTAGACGAAAAGCGCCTATTAAAAATGCAATTAATGATAAAGCTGAAACGAGTAAAATTAATTTATGACGTATCGTCCAAGGAACTTCCTTTTTCTCTGCTTCTTTTTCGCTTGAAAGAGCGTTACTTGGAAACCAGTTGTCGCCAAGGATGCTTCCTTTATTCGATTTTTTCAAGCGCTTTACATACCAATTTATATATAGAATGGTAGCAAGTAAAAAAGATATATAAATTGCTGTGCGTAAACCAATTCCCGAAAACATCGGAAGTTCTGCGATCTTTTGTGAAATGCCTAAAGGTGAGGGAGATAAAATAGTAGCATTAAAACCAGCATAAGTACCTAAATAAATAATTGCTACACCGACGATAGCGTCCCATTTTAACGTGCGTGCAACGATGATGCCGATGGGGATAAAACCGATAACTGAGTTAACGATAATACCAGTCGTTCCAAGAATAGAAAAAAGCGCAGCAACTATACAAATGAAAAGTAATTGCTGATTACGAAATTTGTTAATAACATGATAGATTAAACCGTCAAGAGCACCTGTTTTTTCAAGAATTGCAATGGCTCCACCTGTAAATAAAATTAGAAAGATAATAGGAGCAGCAAGTGTCATTCCTTTTTCAATAGCGGTAAAAAAAGAAACAAATCCTACGGGTGATTGCGGAACAGAATGGTAGCTACCTGGTATTGTCGTTGTAACGGTCCCGTTTGTAACCCTTTTAAATTCTCCAGCAGGAACGAAGTACGTAGCAATGGCGCAAAGTAAGGCAATAAAAAATAGTAGTACGTACGCATCAGGCATTTTAAACTTTGGTTTACTAGGTTGTTTTTTTGCCTCAGTTTGTATTTGCATAAAATCCCTCCTTCTTTACTTGGTTAATTTTTAATATTCTGAATTTAATCTGTGAAATAGATTATAATAAAGGTAGCTTCTTAAGGCAATAGTTTTTGTATCCTTTCCCGTACATACAAATTATTGCAATATTAGACAGGGAAACGATAATAAGCCAAGAATATGTTATGTAGAAAGAAAAAGGAAAAGAGGGAACAAGATGTGGAAAACTACTGATCTATGTGATGAATTTGAAAAGGAATTACAAATATGTCGCCAGTCTTTTCGGTCTTTTGGGAAGAAAGAACAATTCCACGGGAAAATTGCAACTGTAAAAGTGAAAGATGATAATGTACTAGTGAAGGAAGGATTGCAAACATTACCAGAAGGAACAGTATTAGTTGTTGAGGGCGGAGCGTCTACTAATTGTGCGTTACTTGGTGATAATTTGGCAGCTATTGCGGAAGAAAGAAAGCTAGCAGGAATTATTGTGAATGGGTATGTTCGTGATTCTAGTGAACTAAAGAATATTAATATTGGTATTTTAGCGTTAGGAACGATGCCAAATAGAAGTGTGAAAGAAGGAAAAGGAGAACGAAATATTTCATTGCACTTTGGACAAGTGGATTGGAATCCAAATGAATATGTTTATGCGGATGAAGATGGCGTCATTATTAGTGAAAAGAGTTTACATCGTTAAGAGTTAATAAGTTATTATTCTTAGAAAATAAATCCGATAAAGCATGGACAAAATTCTTTGTCAATAGTAAAATAATACAGAAATTTAAAATTTACAGAATGTATAGGTTTATCGTTTTACGATAACTTAAATGGAAGTAAGTTGTGCCAAGAAAAGTGAATGTTATCACAATGATACGTTCATAAACAAAATTATTTTTCCTATACAAATATAGCCGCGAATAATGCGGGTAGGAGGTGTTGTACATTTTTGTTCGACACTTACAAAAAGAGAGTGTCAATCGCACGCCCTTGAAGGGCCTTTTTTTGTGTAAATGGTAGTAAGGGAGGAAATTTTGGGATGGCAATGTTGAAAAAGTGGCTGCTTACGTCGTTAATGGCAGTGACACTTGTATTTGTTTCTTTTGCGAATACAGTACATATTACGTTTGCTGAAGGAAATACAGCAAAACTTGCAATTATTGGGGAATCACAAAAGGGCATTATGTTATGTCCGAAAGAAGAGCAAATTAAAGATGGGGAAACAGCTTTAAGTTTGCTGCAAAAGGTCATGGGGGACAAAGTAGAATCTGAAACAATGTCGTTTGGAACATATGTAAAAGAAATCGATGGTTTAATGGCCGGGGCTACAAGTGCTTGGCTATATGATGTAAATGATAAGTCTGCAGAAGTCGGAGCAGATAGTTATAAATTAAAATCTGGAGATGTTGTTGTCTTTCGCTTTGTTTCAGACTGGAGCAATATAAGCCAGGAAACATTGAAAGAAACGTTAGATAAGTTCGGGACGTGTAAAACAGAAGAACCTAACGGTGGCAAACCAGAAGAACCAAAGACGGATGATCCAAAACAAGAAAAACCAGAAGAACCGAAGACGGATGATCCAAAACAAGAAAAACCAGAAGAACCAAAGACGAATGATCCAAAACAAGAAAAACCAGAAGAACCAAAGACGGATGGTTCAAAACAAGAAAAACCAGATGGTACAAAAACAAATGATGAAAAACCAGAACAACCAAAGCAAGAGAACATTCAAAATCCAAGTGCACAATTAAACGAAGCCATTTCTAAAACATCAGATAAGATGTTACAAGATGGAATTGAAAGTGACTGGGTAGCTGTAGCGCTTTCTCGTTCTGGAAAGAATGTGCCAATTGAGGCAAAATTAAATTATGTTAAGTCAGTAACTGAAAAAGTAGAAAAGCGCATTAATCGTTTTTCAGCGACAGATTTAGCTAGAACAATTATTATGATGAATGCAATGAGTGCAGACCCTAAAAATGTAGGTGGACATAATTTAGTTCAAAAATTGTATGAGTCAGATAAAGTGAATTCTGTTACAGGTTATGCATTTGCTTTACTTGCATTTGATACGAAAAAGTATGAGATTCCAGTTGAATCAAAATGGAACAGAGTTGCTCTAGTGGAAGCACTGTTAAATAATCAGCATACAGACGGTGGATGGACTTATAATAGTTCAGGTAGTAAAGATAGTGCTAGTAGCGTTGATGTAACAGGTATGGTTTTATCAGCATTAGCTCCTTATCAAGAGCGATCAGATGTGAAACCAGCTATACAAAAAGCTGTTGCGTATTTATATAACGAACAGCTGCAAAATGGCGGTTTTTCAGCTGATGGACAAGAAAATTCAAATAGTACTGCGCAAGCAATTATTGGATTATCGCTTGTTAAAGATGTAGATCAAAATCGTCTTCATAAGGCAATGCAAAACCTATTATCATATCAACTTTCAAATGGTGAATTTAAATGGTTACCAAGTGATCAAAATGGTAACGGAATGGCTACAGAACAGGCTCTTTTAGCATTACTTCAATTTAAGGAAATGGGAAAATCTATTTATGATTGGTCTAATGTAGACGCTGGTAATGTAATTAAGCCAAAACCGATTGAAGAGCCAGAAAAGGTCGTTGAACCAGAAAATAATGTAGTAGAAAAAGAAGTTATTGAAGAACCGAAAGAACAAAAACAAGTACAACAAGAAACAAAAGATGAAAATCTAAAAGTAGTTGTAGATAACGAACCGGTTAAGAATAAAAAAATCGGAAACGGTAACAGTCTACCAAAAACAGGAGCATCTTCTCATGGTGCAGCAACAGAAGTAGGTATGGGTGTATTATGTATTGCTTCTGCATATGTATTATGGAGACGTAAAGCAGCTTAACAAAAAATTAGGAGCAATTATTTGCTCCTAATTTTCGTATGAAAGGTGAGAGATAGGATGAGTAAGGTGAAATGGTTCATTTCTTTACTGCTTTCGCTCGGGCTACTTGCCGGATGTGAAGAGGCAGCTGTAAAGCCTGAGAAGAAGGTAGAACCGAAGCAAGAAGAGGTAGCGAAACAAGAAGAACAAAAAGATGAAGTGAAGCCGGAAGAAAAAACAGAAGAAAAGCAAGCTGAATCAGAGCAAAAGCAGCAAGAAGAACAGAAAGAGAAACAAGAACAAAAAGTAGAAGAGAAGCCGAAAGAGGAAAAGCCGCAGGCACAACCAGAGGTAAAGAAAGAAGAGAAACAACAGGAACAACCGAAAGAACAGCCGGCTGTAAATAAGCAACCAGAGCAGCAACAAGCACAAGAAGAGAAACAACAACCGAAAGCACCAGAAGTAAAAGAAGAAGCAAAGGTTGTGAATCAGCCGAAAGAAACACCGAAGCAGGAGCAAAAAGAAGATCCGAATAAAGCGGAGAAAACGATACCGACTCCGACCGTTCCAAATTCTGAACAACGAAAACCAGATCCGGTTCCACCGCCTAAACCACAAGCAAAACAAGTAACAATCTCGGTAAAAGGAAATAACGGATATATAATGGGTGCGAAAAAGATGGATGTACAAGAAGGCGATACAGTGTATAAAGTATTGCAACGTACAGGATTAGATGTTGATGCAAGCGGATCTAGAGATAGTATTTATGTAAAAGGTATTAATGATTTATATGAAAAAGATATTTCGGATACTAGTGGTTGGAAATATCGTGTGAACGGTGCTTTTCCAAACCATAGTGCTGGTGTAGTTACGGTAAAACCAGGAGATACAATTGAGTGGGTATACGTATTACAATAAGAAAGGCATTCGGTAAAGGGCTATGAAAATAAGTTTTTCTTCTTTACATCCTTTTGTGAATTTTTTCTATTATATCGGGGTGATGATACTATGTACGATGTGTCTTCATCCTCTTTTTTTAATTGGAGCAATAGTATTAATTATTATGTTAAATGTGATGCAAGGAAATAGCGAAAAGATAAGAAAGATGCTACCGAGCACAATTGTTTTCTTTTTTATGGTAATTTTATTTAATTCGTTATTAACGCATAGAGGTCGAACTACGTTATTTTGGTTAGGTGATAGCCGTATTAAGCTTGAGGCGATTATGTTTGGAATAGTAATGGGGTTATTACTAGTTGCAGTTATGTTTACGTTTGCGTCATACAATGATATTATTTCCAGTCATAAATTTTTATATTTGTTTTCAAGAATTTCACCGAAAGTTGCATTGTTAACGATGATTACAGTGAGATTTGTTCCTTTGTTTATAAGACGATTAAAGAAAATCACACTCGTCCAAAAAACGAAAGGTGT
This sequence comes from Bacillus sp. FSL W8-0770, assembly GCF_038008705.1. Taxonomy (NCBI): domain Bacteria; kingdom Bacillati; phylum Bacillota; class Bacilli; order Caryophanales; family Bacillaceae; genus Bacillus; species Bacillus sp. FSL W8-0770. The sequence goes on along the minus strand of NZ_JBBOZR010000001.1, from coordinate 3,135,130 downwards.
GCAGGTAGATTCAGGTTCGATAATTGAACGCGTCAAAAATGGTATGCAATTGCTGCAAGTATTATTAATTTGTTCATTAGAAGATGCACTGCAAACGGCAGATTCTATGCAAGCTCGTGGATTTGGTGTAACGAAGCGTACGACGTATATTCGCTATAGAATGGAGAGGCGTGATTGGTATACGCTCAGTTATTTAATCATTTTATTTATAGCTGCTATTGTATGTAGTAATTATGGCGGAGGGAAATTGATTATTTATCCGAAAGTCGAATCTATTTTATTCCAGCAATACGATGGAATGATGTTTGTATTATTTACACTGTTTATTAGTTTACCAATTATGATGGAAGGGAGAGAATGGATATGGTGGCGCATGCAGAAATAAACAATTTATCATTTGTATATGCTGATGAAAACGAATACGCGTTACAGCATATTTCTCTTTCTGTTCAAAAAGGTGAGTTTATTGCACTTGCTGGAGGATCGGGATCTGGGAAGACGACGTTATTAAAACATTTTAAAAAGGAGTTACTTCCAATTGGTACGCGTTCTGGAGAGATATTTTATGAGGGTGTTTTAATAGAGGAAGTAGCTGATTTGTTATCTGCCCAAGAAATTGGGATGGTATTTCAAAACCCAGAAAACCAGATCGTTATGGATACAGTGATTCAAGAATTAGCATTTTCTTTAGAAAATATCGGATTACCATCACATATTATTCAAAAAAGAATAGCAGAGCTTATTAGCTTTTTAGGATTTCAAGATTTATTGCATCAATCTGTTCATACGTTATCTGGTGGGCAGAAGCAGCTTGTCAATTTAGCTGCGGTATTAGTTATGCAGCCGAAATTGCTATTATTAGATGAACCGACAGCGCAGTTAGATCCAATCGCTGCAAAAGAGTTTTTAGGATTATTAAAACGGATTAATGAAGAACTTGGAATTACGATTATTTTAAGTGAACATCGTTTAGATGAAGTTATCCCGCTTGCAACACGCGTTGTTTGTATGGATAATGGCCGTATTATGTATGATGGTAGTCCTAAAATTGTTATTACGGATATGTGGGGAGTAGAAACATTCCGTCCATTTATTCCGCAAATTCCAAGGCTATTTTTAGAGTGGAATGTGAGAGATATTCCGTTTACAGTGCGAGAGGCGCAAATGAAAATGAATGATTTTGCAGCGATATCATATGTAAATGACCCAATAGCACAAAGTGAAAAGCAAGAGGTAATTTTAAGCGCAGAGCATATTTCGTTCCAATATGAAAAAAATAGTCCGCTTATTTTACGTGATTTATCAGTTTCGATTGAAAAAGGAAAATGGGTAGCGCTCGTTGGGAAGAACGGTACAGGTAAGTCTACACTGTTAACGATTTTAGCAGGATTACAAAAAGCGAGAAGAGGAAAAGTAAAGTGGAACGGAAAAGTGATACATAAAATCGATTCGAAAGAACGGTTTAAAAGTATTGGGTATGTATCGCAGCATCCGTATTACCATTTTACATTTGATACAGTATGGGACGAGGTTTATGAACGTGCGCGTGAATTATATGGAGAACAAGGAAAAGAAATAGCAGAAGATACGCTAAAACAGTTTTGGTTGTATTCGCTTAAAGAACGCCATCCGCACGATTGTAGCGGAGGAGAGCAACAATTACTTGCGTTATGTACGACGTTGTTATCAAAGCCGACTTTATTATTACTGGATGAACCGACAAAGGGATTAGATCCATGGAAGAAAGAAAGAGTAGGAGAGCTATTTAGGAAGCTACAAAAAGAAGGTACAACAATTGTAATGGCAACGCATGATATTGAGTTTGCAGCGAAATACGTGGATCAATGTATGATGTTATTTGATGGAACAGTCATTATGAATGATGCACCGAAAGAATTTTTTAGCGGCAACTTCTTTTATACAACATCTATTAATCGATTCATTCGAAAAGAATTGCCATATGCATTAACGTGGGAGGATGTGTACGAAGCTTGTCCAAACGATATGTTGCATTCATAATATGTATCTTTGCAGTAATAATCGGCACATTACTCTTTACGACACTTGTCATGGACGGTTATTACATGTTAAGTAGTTTGTTTATATTAGCGGTTATTATGTTACCTTTCTATATCCGTTTTGAAAGAAAGGCGTTTGTTTCACGTGAAATTGTTCTCGTTGCTGTATTAGCGGCAATTGCAGCAGTAAGCCGGGTACCATTTTCTATTTTACCAAGTGTACAACCAACTTCTTTTGTCATTATCGTTTCTGCAATTGTATTTGGAAGTGAAACTGGTTTTATGATTGGTGCTACAGCAGCAATCGTATCTAATATTTTTTTGGGACAAGGTCCATGGACACCGTGGCAAATGTTTTCGTGGGGCATGATTGGTTTTATAGCAGGTTTACTTCGTAATACATTTTTTATGAAAAAGCTATGGGGGAGACTTCTTTACGGAGTAATTGTTGGCTTTTTATTTGGCTGGATTATGAATTTCTGGGGCCTTCTCGGTTTTATACGAGAAGCAACATGGGAAACTGTCATTTCGTATTATATCGCAAGTTTTTACTTTGATTTGAGCCATGCGATTTCGAATGTTATTTTCTTATTACTATTTAGTACTTCATGGATTACGATTCTTACAAGATTTAAAAAGAAATACGGTATATTAGATGAGCATAACGTGACATAGAAAAGCATACTCATATAAGGTAGGGTCGCGACTTACATATTCGTTTGCCTCTTTCATGCTTCTTACATAATGTAAGGAGCATTTTTTTGTCAAAAAATCGATTCAATATGCATCCGCTATTATATAAAATTATTTGTATAATTGTAGGTGAGAACTTTTTTCAAAAGGGAGGTGTATAGTTAATGAAGTTAGTTATTCCGAAGCAACATGGTGCATGGGCTATGCTTGTTATTCCTTTTTTATTAAGTGTCATACTTGGGAAACCTACTATTTATCATATTCCATTGTTTTTAGCGTGGTTCTTTATCTATTTAGCCACGTATCCATTTCTTACGTACATAAAGCAAAGACGAAAAAAAGAGTTTTTACAAGCTGCCATTGTTTATTTTATTATTGCGTTCCTATTTGGGACGATTTCTTTATTATATGAGTGGCGAATTCTTTTATTCGTAATAGTAATGATTCCATTATTTATAGTGAATATGTATTACGCTCGTCAAAAAAATGAAAGAGCACTATTAAATGATATTTGTGCGATTATTGTGTTTTGTATCGGTGGGTTAATTAGTTATTACTTTTCAATGAAGCAAATCGATCATACAGCTATATTTATTGCACTTATTTCATTTTTATACTTTTTAGGTAGTACGTTCTATGTGAAAACGATGATTCGTGAAAAAAATAATCCGAAGTATCGTCTTATATCTTGGGGATATCATATCGTATTAACGATAATTGTATTTGCGATTAATCCGTGGTGTTCTCTTATTTTTATACCAAGTGTCATTCGAGCAATTGTGTTGTATGGCAAAAAAATTTCTATTATAAAAGTAGGAATTTTAGAAATTGCTAATTCTGTATATTTTTTAATCATAACGGCAATAATTATGAAGTATGCCATTTGAAAAAACTTCCCATCAATTGATGGGAAGTTTTTAATCTTTTTCTAAAATGTGAACGGTGTACTCGCAACGTTGAATAGCTTGTTCAACAGCATAAAGTGATTGTTCAATACGAGCGCGATTAAAATCTTTTTCAACTGTTTCGAGCGCTTCTTCTAAACAATTTTTAGCTTCTTGTAATGATTGAAAAGAATCTTGTACATATCCGCGAGCATTTTGATGCATTTCATAATCCTCCTTGCATGTTCGTATATGGGTAGTATGAACAGTAAGGAAGAAAATATAATTTGTTATATTTATTATATTTGTTTGACAATTAAAGTGGAATTACGTATAGTAAGAATTAAGTGAATATTTTCTTATCCAGAGAGGTGGAGGGACTGGCCCGATGAAACCCAGCAACCGCGATGCAGGTGCTAATTCCAGCAGAACATATTTGTTCTGGGAGATAAGACGAAGATATATACGTAACTTCTTCTTATCGGAGAGGTTTTTTTATTGCAAAAAAACCGATTACGAAAATTTATATTAAGAAGAAAGGGGTTGCGCATTACTGTGACACTCGAAAAATACGTAAAACTGCGTAGTACAGTTTATGAATATATGATAGAGCAAGATAAGCCGATATCATTGTTAGATATTCAAGAACATATCGTTTCGCATCATGAAGGAAAATTCACGAAAAAGATGTTGCATCAATTTTATTTATCAAGATTATTAGACGAACTAAAACTGGATGGGAAAATTACATTAGCTGATGAATATCTCTATGCTGAAAAAGGGGTATTGTATAAGGCGAGAAAAGGGAGCTAAGCTCTCTTTTTTCTTAAAATAACGGAGTATGTAGAGTAAAAGACTGCTAAAGCAGCCTGATACAGGGAATGGTGTTGAGTGTGTAGTGTCAAAAATTGAATGTGCCTGAAAGAGGCAATTCATATCGGCTGCAAATGAAAAGAGACACCTTCGCCGAATAGGTGTCAGTCGTTTTGTCACGTAGACTTGCTACTTAACAGTAATTAGAATAACATGCAGGATTTTTGAAGTCAAAAGGGAATTAAAGGAAGGGGTACAATTATGTACGCTTACTTATTAAAAGATATAACGAAATGGATCCCAAAGTACATTGTAGATAAGGGATATGAATATTATGAAGATGGGCATGTAGAAGATGTTGAAATACAAGATAAAAAAGTGTTTGCTTTCGTTACTGGAAATGCAGGGAATTATGAAGTAGTTATCGATCTCGAAGATTTTTCAGAAAGTAACTGTGAGTGTCCCTATGAAAATTATTGTAAACATATGGCGGCAGTTGTTTATGATATGCAAGGTGCTGGTGAGAGTGCAGTTAAAGAGAAACTGAAAGATTTAGAAAAAGAAGAGTTACTTATATTATTAAATCGATTGTTGCAAAGTTCGAAAAACGTACAAATTGTAGAGAAGTTATTAAAGAAGGGGAAACTTTAACGTATAGAGGGAGTTGTTTTGTAGTGAACGTACTAATTATATATGCCCATCCTAACCCTTCAAGTTTTAACGCGGCAATTTTCAATCATGTGCAAAAAGGACTACAGGAAACAAATCATTCAGTTACCGTACTTGATTTATACAAAGAACAATTTGATCCAGTCCTCGTATTTAATGAAGAGAAGAAAAGACGCGATTTAGTAAATGAAGAGGAAACAGCTCGGTATAGAACGTTAGTAGAAGAAGCAGATACACTTTTATTCATCTATCCAATATGGTGGTGGGGGATGCCAGCAATTTTAAAAGGTTTTATTGATCGTATTTTCGTAGCTGGATTTGCTTATAAATATGAAGGGGCTCTGCCGAAAGGATTATTGCAAGGGAAAAAAGCGTGGGTTATTAATACGTTAGACTCGCCTCTATGGTACGTCGCATTGTTATATCGATCAGTAGATTGGATTATAATGAAGAGAGGTGTTTTACGTTTTTGTGGCATTCGCGATATAAAACGGTCAGTGTTTCAATCTGTGAAAACGAGTAAAGTATCAAAGCGTGAGAAATGGTTATTACAAATAGAAGAAAAGGCTCGTGCATTATGAATGAAGTCGATCATATTATAAACTGTGTTCAGTATGATGGCGAACTTTTTCGGAAGTATGTTACATGTTTACTTCAATTGAAAAAATGTAGCGAAACATTTCAGCAAATTCAAATAGAGTTAAGAAATGATTATTTAATAAGAGGAATTTGTGAAAGAGAAGTTGATGAGGTAGTACGGGGAAGTAAAGAATATGAAATGCATTTTCTTCCTAAAGTATTACAGTGGAATTTTTTGAGGGGAAATCCACATCTAATTAAAAAAGTGTGCGAAGATTTTTTTGCATTTGAGTCATTACATCTTACGGAGTCAGAGTGGGAGAAGATTATAAATTGCGTGGGAAATAAGTGATTTATTATGTAAAAAAGCTAGTATAAAACTAGCTTTTCGTTTAAATAAATAAGAAACATAGACTAATAATAAAACCCGCATATAGTAAGTTCACAACACAAAATCCCATAATGTCACGAGCACCTAAACCAGCTATCGCTAATGCTGGTAATGCCCAGAAAGGTTGAATTAAATTCGTCCAAGCATCGCCCCATGCAATTGCCATTGCTGTTTTTGCAGCAGGTACACCAAGTTCAGCGCCAGCTGGAATCATAATTGGTGCTTGCACAGCCCATTGACCGCCGCCAGATGGAACGAAAATGTTAACAATGCCAGCACTTAAAAATGTAAAGAGCGGAAAAGTCGTTTCATTTGAAATGCTAATAAAGAAATTAGAAATAGCTCCTCCAAGTGAAAGTCCTTCACTATTTACTCCAATCATCATGCCCATAATTCCTGCGTAAAACGGAAATTGAAGTAAAATGCCAGAAGCACTTTTCGTAGAGTCTGAAAAAGCACGAATATACTGAATCGGAGTACGGTGGAAAATAAGACCTGCAATTAATAACATAAAAATCACGATATCGAGAGTAAGGTTAAAACCTTTCGTATAAAAGTAATTGAAAATATAAATGAGACCTAACAATCCAACGCAAAGTGTAATAATAATGCTATTTTCCATCTTTTCAGCGAACGTATTTTTTTCTACTTCTTGAGCAGCAGCTTCTTCATGGAACACGCTAGGATCTACTGTAATCGTATGTTTTTCATCTGGATGCATCGCTTTATTAATGAGAGGCATCGTAATGAGAAAAATAATAACTGGAACGAGAGCGTATGGTGAGAATAACGTTTCTGTTATTGGAATCGCCTCTTTAATACTTCCAGCAGTCGTTTTAATTAACGTTTCACCGCCTGTTGCTAACGTAAGAGGGATAGAGGCAGAAAGACCGGCATGCCAAATGAGAAATCCAGAGTAAGAAGAGGCGATTGCTAGTCTATAATCTAATCCGTCCAGCTGCCTTGCCACTTCTTTTGCGTATAAAACAGATACAACAATTCCAAAGCCCCAGTTTATGTATGCACCGAGTAAACTTACAATTGAAATGGCAATAATGCCTTGTCCAGTTGTTTTTGGTAGTCTGGCAGCTTTCGTTAATCCTTTTTTAATAAGAGGAGCATTTGCTAAAGCAGATCCAGTCACGAGTACAAGTGCCATTTGCATAGAAAAGGCGAGGAGTCCCCAAATTCCATTACCCCAGTGATTAATCATTTCTACAGGTGTTTGGTGAGTCGCAAACATACCAAAGAAGATAACGAAAACAGTTAGTAAACATGATAAAATAAACGGTTCTGGCAAGAAGCGTTGCACTAAGGCGACGCAACCATTTGTAAAGGAACGAAACAAAATAGATCAACCTCCTTATGTATATGTATTACAATTATTCGAGGTTGTTTAGGAGATAACCTTCAAAGTAAAGAAAATTCAGATATTTACAGAGTGGTAATTAGCTGGCTTCAAAGCTACTGTTGCAAAGGGAGAGGAGATTCAATACAATAGTGTTGCATTACATGAGAAATATGTTTTAGCACAAATCTAGCTAAAAATGTTTATACAAATACATTTAAAATTGATGGGGGAATTATGATCAAAAGTTTTTATCTTTTAAAGCCTAAAATGTTTACGGCAGATATATATTATAAAGTTTTTATTACAGGTGACTGTATATATTTTATAAAGATTGGCGGACAGTTTCATAGCCGACATGCTTATAAAAAACAATTACCTGGTATTTCAGAGCTATTGTTTTTGTTTTGGTTCAAAAAAATTGAGAAAAAACAATTAAACTTAGAAACTGAAATAGATGTAAAAATACATACTGGCGATGTACATGAACTCTTGCAATTAAAGAATAACTTTTCAATTGAAATAAATATAATTGAAGAGGTACTATTAAATAAACGAGGAACGTTTCATACAGGTTTTAATGATAATGGAACGATTTCCTTCATGTTAAAAAATGGTCAAAAAATAAAGTTCATCATCCCGGAAGAAACTTTATTTTCATCTATAGAAGAAATTTTCGACCAATATGAACAGACAATCTTTGTAAGGGAAGTGTTTTAATACATTCTCCAAAAGATGTGGATGTATAAGTTAAACGCTCAATTAAAATTGTAAACTGCTTATAAAATTTTCGATAGGTGTATTTTAGGTAATTGTTTTTTCAATCTTTTCTAATAACGAAAAGATAATTGGTATAGTAGTGTAAATAATGTACTGTAATGAAAAAGCTTCCACTACTGTGGAAGCTTTTCTAAATGATGTGCAATATCAATATACATATTTGAGTAAACCGAATGTATTTCATTACTTGGCGTTGCGTTAGAAGAGAAATGAACGATTACCATATTTGTTTTCGGATCGATGTAAAGTGTTTGTCCGTAACTACCTAACACTTCGAAAGCACCTTGTTCATTGTGCGGAATCCACCATTGATTATGATAAGAAATGGAAGCTCCAGGGGCAATTGCAAGTTCACCTTCTTGGACATTTTTTATATCTTTAGTAATAGAAGAAGGGAGAATTTGTTTTCCGTTATATTCCCCGTTGTTTAATAGTAATTGCCCGAATCTCGCCATATCTCTAGCAGTTGCATTTAATCCAGCACTAGCTTGTTCTACTTTTGTTTCATCTGTAACGTAATACGCGTTTTCTTCCATACCAATTTGAGACCAAATTCGTTCGCTTACATTTTCAGCTAGTGATTTACCAGTAATAGTTCTAATAATCCAAGCGAGCGTTTCTGTTGATCCGTTATTGTAAGAAAAGGCAGAACCAGGCGGTGCCGTTTCTTCGGCTTCTCGTAACATATCATAAATTTTCATCGGACCGTCGTAATTTTTGCCGCGGGGTAAAATATTGCTAGCTAAATATAATTGTGCATCTTGATTTTCTAGCCCAGGCTGCTCATATCCGTGGGTCGGGTATTCTGCTGACACTTGCATGTCCATTAATTGCTGAAGTGTGGCATTACCGAACGGTGTGTTTTTTAATTCTTTTATGTAAGTGTCAGCTGTTTTCTCTAAATCGATACGATTCTCTTCAGCGAGAGATTGTATAATTGCCCCGGTAAAGACTTTTGCTAATGATGCCATACCATGAGGTTCATTCTGTTTATACCCATTGAAATATCGTTCGTAAACAAGTTGTCCATTATGTACAACGACAAAAGCATCTGTTTTGTTATCATCTAAAAGTTTTTTTAGAGGAGTTGTATTTCCAAATCTACGCTCCACAGCAAAATCGTCTAAGTTTTGCAATGCGGAAGGGAAGTGAGCAATTTGGTCAGGATTGTTTTTTACGTCATTAACTAAAGTGAATTCTTTCATGTGTGTGTACGACCAACGTAAGTAAGGGTCATTTAACCAGTTTTCTTTTGTCACATTATGTTTTGATGGGGTCGTTTTATTTTGTTTGAAGTAAGTAAACCCAAGCCCTGTAATTACAAATATGAATGTTAGTATAAGTAAGAGTAGGGGAGATTTTTTTAGTTTCATATATGGCCCTCCTTTTTATTTCTACTATAAGTATACGCTCGTCTTGAAAGAAATACAAAATAAGGAAAGTAAACGGGGAAGTTTACTTTCCTTATTAACGTTAAGCGGAAATTTTTTCGTCTGTAGGTTGTTTCTTGAATTTTTGTTTTCGTCCGTGTAATCCATAATATAAAAGTAAAGTGAACGCAACGATAATAGCTGCGATAAAATACATATTATGATAACTGGATTTCGCTGCGACAATACCTAAAATGAAAGAACCAAAACCAATACCACTATCAAAGAATGAGAAATACGTAGCTGTCGCAGAACCACGTCTATGGTTTGGAGCGGCAGAAATCGCAATCGTTTGGAAACTCGGAATTAATGTCCCGTAACCTAAACCGATTAGCATACCTGCGCCAAGGAACCAAAATGAAGTTTGTGCTTGGCTTAATATGAACATTCCGATTGTGAAAATAATGATAGCAGGGTAAACGAGTACATTTTCACCGAAGCGATCAAAAATCTTTCCTGTAAATGGACGAGAAATGACAACAACAAGTGCGTATAAAATAAAGAAGTAACTTGCAATTTCACTTAAACCGAGTTCTTTCGCATAAATAGGAATAAAGGATAAAATACCACTATAAGAAAAGGCTAAAACAAATCCTGTAAGTGCAATCGGAATAGAAGATGGTTCGATTAAGTCTTTCCATTTCATTTTTTCACGTTTTTGTTTGCTAACAGGTGCTTCGTGCGGAATATCTACAAGTAGTCCTAATAAAAATGCAAGTAATGAAAATACGGAACAAACGATAAATAATACAGTAAACGAAAAATGAGAAATAATTGTTAAACCTAAAAAAGGACCAATTACCATCGGCAGACTCATAAATACGCCGAAATATGCAAGCGCTTCGCCTCGTCGATGAGCTGGCGCAACATCAGTTACAATCGTACCAGTAGCTGTCGTTGCCATCCCGAACCCAATACCGTGCAAGAAGCGAAGGGCAAGTAATAAGAATAAGCTTTGCGCACCGAAATACATAACAGTAGCGGCTAAAAATAATGAAAGTGAAATAAATAATATTTTCTTTCTTCCTAAATCATCGAGCCATTTTCCTGTGAATGGTCTACATAAAACAGAAGAAATAAGAAACACAGTTGCAACTAAACCAATTTCCTCAGGTTTTCCTTTTAGGCCGTCTATAACATAGACAGGCAGAGTAGTCATAAGCATGTAAAATGTTAAGAAGAGAAATAGACTACTAAAACAAGTTCCGAGGAAATCCTTCGTCCAAAGTTTCTCACTTTGCATCGTCATCCCTCCAATTTAATCTAAATTTTTAATAATTTGTTGTAACACTTGAAATGCTTGATGTAAATCATCCTCGTTAATACCTTCTAGCGTTTTTTCTTCGAAAGTATCAACTTCTTCTTGCCATATTGGAATCATCTTTATCGCTGTTTCGGATAAAGAAATGAGCTTCTCACGGCGATCTTTACCTTCTGTACGAATAATCCATCCCATCGTTTCCATACGTGTTAACGTACGAGTCATCGTTGGTGATTCAACATTTAAATACTGGCACAATTCTGTTTGCGTACAAGAACCAGTTTGATTAATGCGGAAAATAACAGCCCATTGCGCACTAAATAACCCTGTTGGAGATACACGTTCATTAAATTTCTTCGTAAACTTTCGAGAAGTCTGGCTGACGATGTGAAAAAAATGTTGTTTTTCGTCCATGTATTTTGATCCTTTCAAATTAGTTACCTAGCTAACTATATACTTTTTTATAATAATTGTCTAGTAATAGACATGTTGATTTATGTAAAAAATTCTTATAGGTTTTATGTTGCGAACGTACATTCTACGTGCTATTCTTTAATTAAGTAAAGAATTTTCTTTCTATTAAATAGAATGGGGGAACTTGTGATGATTAAGCCTGCAACAATGGAGTTTGTTTCACTATCGAACGGAGAAACGATTGCATATCAGGAAGTTGGAAGGCGAAATACAGATATTCTTGTACTCATTCACGGGAACATGACATCGTCACAACATTGGGATTTAGTCATTGAAAAATTGCAAAATCAATATCATATTTACGCTCTTGATTTAAGAGGATTTGGACAATCAACGTATAATCAATCGATAGATTCATTACAAGACTTTGCAGAAGATGTAAAATTATTTATCGACGAGTTAAAGCTAGAGAAATTCTCATTAATGGGCTGGTCAATGGGTGGTGGCGTTGCGATGCAATTTACAGCGAATCACCCAACTTTTGTAGAAAAGTTAATTTTAGTAGAATCAGTAGGAATGAAAGGTTACCCAATCTTTAAAAAAGATACGAATGGGCAGCCGATTGTATCAAGTTTAGTAAAGACGAAAGAAGAAATTGCACAAGATCCAGTACAAATCGCTCCAGTATTAGACGCGATAAAAAATATGAACAAACTATATTACCGTACAGTATGGAATCTATTAATATATACGCATAACCAACCTGAACCGGACCGTTATGAAAAGTATTTAGATGATATGTTAACGCAACGTAATTTCGTAGATGTGAATTATGCGCTCATTACATTTAATATTTCAGATGAACATAATGGGGTTGTAGAGGGAAGTAAGCAAATTCATCGTATTAAAGCGCCAACACTCGTCATACAAGGTGATAGAGATTATGTCGTTCCGCAAGTAGTCGGTGAGGAATTAGCGAAACATTTGCCAAATGCAGAGTTGAAGGTATTAGAAGATTGCGGACACTCGCCGTTTATTGATTGTTTAGATGTATTTATAAAACATGTAGAGAATTGGTTAGAACAGAAATAATCCCCGAAATGAAAGGTATTGCATATACTATAACATTGTAGGTAAAAGGGGAGATTATCAATGCATCAACCATTTTTCATCGCTTATTCGCCATATAATCATTACGCATATACAAAAATGATGATAAACCCGCTGTATATGCAAGTTTCGCCAGATGTAGTTCCTTTACAAATGCAATATCCGCAGCCACCAATCGCTAACACACAGCAATACTTATATGAAACTGCTTTTTATAAACATCCATACTTTAAGCAATTTCATAACAATGTGAAAGCACAAGTTTGGGAAGGATAAGGTAACAAGCTAAAAGATTCATTCTTTTAGCTTGTTTTTTATTGCGAATATTCGTACACGCATTTGCAGAAACAGTTTATAATGAAAAGTGGAAGCGTGAGAAGGAGAGGGAAAGGGATGTCAATGCGTTTTACTTTTTGGATTATGGTTGGGATTGTAGCAATCTCGGGTTTATCACAAGGAATGCTCTTACCGGCCATTGCAATGATTTTTGAACAAGAAGGGGTTAGTTCAAGTATTAATGGTATTCATGCGACGGCATTGTACATTGGGATATTAGTCATTTCGCCGTTTCTTGAAAAACCGATGCAAAGGTTTGGAATGAAGCCGATTATTGTTATAGGTGGGTTTCTCGTTATTATTTCATTATTCTTTTTTACACAAACATTTTCGTTTTGGGTATGGTTTATCCTTAGATTTCTAGTTGGAGTCGGAGATCATATGCTTCATGTCGGAACACAAACGTGGATCACGACAACATCAGACCCAAGTAAAATAGGGAGACAAGTATCGATATATGGTGTATTCTTCGGAATTGGTTTTGCCGTTGGTCCGTATTTAGCAAGCACTGTGCAGTACGGTCTTGCGACACCATTTATTATATCTACTATACTTTGTCTAATAGGTTGGCTTTTACTACTTCCAACAAAAAATGCATTCCCAGCGCAAGATGAAAGAGAAGTGAAGAGTGAATCATCATTTTCTCGTTATAAACAAGTTGTTGGATTAGGATGGATTGCATTGCTAGGTCCACTTGCATATGGCGTACTTGAAGCGATGTTAAACAGTAACTTACCAGTATACGCACTTCGTAAAGGGTGGTCTGTTTCAGATGTATCCTTCTTGTTACCAGCATTTGCAGTTGGGGGTATTATTACACAAATTCCGCTCGGTATATTAAGTGACAAATACGGAAGGGACCGCATATTAACGTGGACGTTTAGCATAAGTACGGGCATTTTTCTACTTGCCGCCGTATTTGATCAATATTACTGGATCGTCTTTGCCTGCATGCTTTTAGCGGGTATGGTTATTGGATCGTGCTTCTCTTTAGGGCTTGGATTTATGACTGATTTATTACCGAGACACTTACTACCAGCAGGTAATATATTATCCGGAATCGCTTTTAGTTTAGGAAGTATTATGGGACCTGTATTAGGCGGCGTATTTATAGAAAAAATACAGTATACAAGCTTTTTTATTGCGGTTATGATTATAATGGGAATTCTCGCAATGTTATATATGGTCTACATGAAAAATCAATTCGCATCAAGAAAAATAGAAAGTAGGTTAGGGCATGACAAAACAACCTGATAAAAAGAAATTTGAAGTACTTGAAAATGAAACAATTACAGACTGCTTAGCGCGTATGGAACAAGAAGGCTACGCTCCGTCTCGTCGTATGGAAGAGCCAATCTTTCATGAAGTAAAAAAAGACGGCAAAACAGTAGTTGAACCGTGCGGTAGGAAGATTGTTTTTGAAGGGAAATTGAAGTAATCCAATAACAAATTCTCTTTATAGTATAGAGCCATCCAATAGTTGGGTGGCTTGTTTTTTTATTAATCAATGCAGGAATTGAATAGAATGAATCTCTCGTTCATTTCTCCTAATGGGCTTCTTTATATGGGACAAAAGATTGCTACTTTTTTCGTATATTGGTAAAATAAGTTCTTGGGTCTTACTTATTGTTATCGGTATAATGTTTGTCGCTTGAATGAAAGAAATTAGTTACAAAAATTTCGCACTATGTAAAGGGGTACAGCAACGATCCCTTTTTTGGAGGCACTTTAAACATAAAGCGAGAGAAGAGGCTATATGAACGATTCTCCTATCTTGTTTAAATATTAAACGAGTTATTGCAATTGGAATAGGTATATCAAACTAGTCGACATCCTGATGGATCATCTTTTTCTAGTAACCTATCACTTCTGATGGAATCGATAGATTGCTAGAAAGCGGAAAACAATTATTAGTATATTCCGAAGCAGGTGTAACAGAGTGTCCTTCCATAATTAAGGGTAAAACCAAAATACGTTGTTGTAAAGAATGATTTGTTAGAACTGGTTATAAGGAATAAAACAGAAAAGAGGATCACATGTTAGATACTTTACAGAGAAGTAAAAAGTTTTTTTTAGTATGTCTTATTTTTTTAGTGCTTTTAACCGCTTGTGGTAATACAGATGTTAAGACATCTAAAGCTTCATTACCACCGGCTGAATCCAATATAGATACATCATTAAAAGCACCAAATTGGGTAGAGAAAAGTCCTATCCAACAGTCTCCTAATTTTACTGAAGATAAAAAAATACAATCGGTTGTGAATTTAATAGCAACGGGTGATAATTTATATCATGACGCAGTAATTAAAGATGGCAAACAAAAAGACGGTTCATATGATTATAATTATATTTATGAAAATATCAAAAAAGCTGTTAAATCAAGTGATCTTGCTATAGTGAACCAGGAGACTCCGATTGCCGGAAATAATTTAAAAGTACAGGGATATCCGACTTTCAATACACCTGAAGAAGTAGGCCAATCTTTAGTGGACACTGGATTCAATATAGTGACGCAAGCGACAAATCACGCTATGGATATGGGTATTAAAGGTGTTGCGAATACAAGAGAATACTGGAAGAAATATCCGGATGTTATCCCGGTAGGTATTAATGAGAGTAAAAACGAGCGTAATGAAATAAAAACGATTACAAAAAATGGTATTCGTTTTGCGTTACTAAATTATACATATGGTACGAATGGAATTAAAATTCCAGCTGATAAGTCTTGGGCTTTAAATTTAATTGATAAAAAAGCGATACAAAATGATGTGGAAAAGGCAAAGAGTAGCTCTGATATGGTGATTGTTATGGTGCATTGGGGAGTAGAATATACCTCAACACCTTCAAAGCAACAAAAAGAAGTTGCTCAATATTTAACAGATTTAGGTGTAGATGTAGTAATTGGAAATCATCCACATGTAATTCAACCAATTGAGTGGAAACAAAATAAAGATGGACATGAAACGCTAATCTATTATTCTCTTGGAAATCTTATTTCTGCGCAAGAAAAATTAGAAACATTAGTTGGAGGATTATCTTATGTACAATTTGTTAAGTATGAAGATAAAACTTTTGGTATACGACAAGCGGCAATCGTACCGACAGTAACCGACTATGCCGATGGTAAGAAACAATTTAAAATTCAATTTTTAAAAGATTATTCGGATGAAAATTCTAAAAAACATGGAATTAAAAAATTTGTCGGCCCCGTTTCTTTGAAGGATTTCAAGGAGATTCCTAGAGACGTGTTGGGAAATTGGTATAAAGACTAATAAACAAAAAGGGAATGAGATACAATTAAAAAATTTATAATTTTAGCATTGGTATTAGCAATGGGATGGAGTCTTGCTGCTTGTAGTGGAAAGCAAACATCTCAGGCAACTACTAATAATAACGATAAAAATAAAAATGAAATACATGCGAAGAAAAAAGATGTTTTACCTATCTCTGATGTTAATGATTGGAGAATTATCCTTGTAAATAGAGAGCATATGTTATCAAAGGAACTAGGAATTGAATTAACAAGTATCACTCAAAATGCGAAGCCAAATATGAAAATAGATAGTAGAATTGCAACTTCCTATCAGGATATGGTAGCAGCTGCAAAAAAAGAGGGAATCAATCTTTATTTAAGATCAGGTTATCGAGCTATAAAATTACAACAAACGTATTATGATGCTTCAGTTAAAAGCTATAAATCTCAAGGTTTGTCGGATAAAGAGGCTAGTGCTAAGGCATTGGAATATCTTCAGTATCCTGGTGCAAGTGAACATCATACTGGATTAGCGTTAGACATTATTTCAGTTGAATGGCAAAATACTGTAGAAGATTTAAATGCAAAATTTGAAACTACCGATGCATTCAAATGGTTAGATAAGAATGCTGCAGAATATGGGTTTACTCTCCGCTATCCAAAAGATAAAGAGAATATTACTGGCATTAAGTATGAGCCATGGCACTATCGTTATGTAGGAAAAGAAGTTGCCGTTTATCTAAAAGAAAAAGGGTTAACTTTAGAAGAATATAACGAAAAAATTAAGTCTGGTAAGTAAAAATATGCTTTAATTTTATTAAACATTATGCACTGCTACAAGAAAAGGTGAATCTGAGGATGTGTTAACCTTCCGCCTAGTATTGTAAAAACTGAGTATGATAATTTGAGCACGTATGAACCAGTTATCGTGTAAAAAGATGTATGTATTAAGAAATTAAAGTTAAGGATCTGATATTCATATCAGATCCTTTTTCTATTGTTCTTTTAAGCGCGACTGAGCCAAAATATTGGAATGAATATAGAAATAAAACAGCCTAAGGAATAGTATAACGAATCAGGGAGCCTACTCGTACGCTTCATTGGGATTATCCAGAAATAGTTGTTGATGAAATAAGAAAGAACTGGTCTTACTCTCAAGCAAGGATTTAATATGAATGAATTGGATAAAAGGTAGTAATAAAAAACACTGCGCCTGGCAGTGTTTTTTATTATTTCTGCACATAAATACATAGTCATATTGATTAAAGTTTCACTTTATTGAAGAAAAATGCGAAAGCCATTCATAAAATATGGAAATGTTAAAATCCCTTTGATAAAATAGCAATATGTAAAAATAATTATTTGTTAATTCTTAATGTAATGAATATTCATGTTTAAATATACGAATTTAACTACATAGTTATTGTGCTAAAGGGGGAGAAAGATGTTAGATGAATTGTACAATGCTTTTTTAAATGCGTCTGGTTTTACAGAAAGTGCGAGGAAACGAGATCGGTATGATGATTTACATGATTATTTAAAAGATAAAGAAAGAGAGTTAAAGCAATTCATTCAAGAGGCTGAATCAGCAAAGAGAGAGTATGAGAGTAAAAGTAATGGCTTAGAAGCTAATAAAATTCCGGCAGTTGAATTTGAACAAAAACGTCATGAAAAGGATGAAGACTTAAATACAGTATTATCCTATTTTAAAAGTGCATTAAGCGATATTGGATCTGCAAAAAGTACAGCTTATGCAAAGTATTTGGAATATAAAGCGAAAGCAGAATCGGAGAAAGCGTCAGCATACGCCGCAGCGACCAAGGCTTTTGAAGAAAAGAAAAAGGAATTTGAAAACTTTATCCATTAAGCATACAAAGAATGGAGGGAACCAACATGAGTGGTAAAGAGGTTGAAATTATAGGAGGTAACACTGCAAGTGCCATTTCTTACGCACAAAACATTGAAAATGGTATGCAGGATTCTTTAAACCAAGCGAAAGACTTAAAAGCATATGTCACAGGTGCGAAATGGAATGGAAAAACGAGAGATGCATTTTTAAGTTATCTTGATTTGATCATTCAATATAATTCAGAAATGGTAGAGGCATTTGAAGGACATACGAAAGCTTTGAAAGAGTTAGATAAAAGCATTCAAACGTACGGAGATAAATCGGAAGTAAGGGCGATAAAACAACTGTGATGGAGAAACGAGGGATAAAAGAATGGGGAAAGAAATGAGTTTTGCACCTGCTGAATTATATGTTCTCGCAGGTGCAGCTGGGGTTACCGATATATTTGGATTGCCAAACCGTGACGCAATTATTTTACTTGATGCAGAATGTGTCACGAAAGCAACTACGAGTTTAAAAGAAAAAGGCCTACTTACAAGTGAAAATGGAATTACCCCTGCAGCTTTTCAAATAATTGAACTATTAAAGGAATATGAAAATTGTCATGAATACACGAGAATGAATAATGTATTAATTGGCTTTTTAAAAGAGGATAAAGACCGAGTGGCTGTATTAACAGAAATAGAGCCAAATAAAAAATACGAAATTGACTACATACCAAAGCCAGACGTATATTTTTCCTTATTAACACGCATACCCTTCTTATTTAGAGAACCGAGGGAAATAGAAGATACATTTTTCTCAAAGAGAATGACAGAAGAAGAACAACAAACATTTGAGGAAAAAGATTTATCAAATAAAGACGTTATAGCGATAGAAACGTATACGAGGCCTCGAAGTAATAGAGGAGGGAAATGGGAATGTTTCTTATATTTCACTGAAGGAGAAGATTTCGTTCAAATAGATGTAGATCGTAATCGATATGACTGGGTGAGCCTCTATGCGGTTAATAAGAAATTGTATGACGTGTTAAAAATGCCATATAAAAAGTTAATTGACCCGAGACAATTCTCGTTAGGAGGTATTCAATAATGCAAGTATCAATGGGAGATAGTGGTTCTGGTGGTGGAGAAGAAGTATTAGTTAATTTTCAAGAACTACTTGATATAGTAATGAAGTTAGAAAATATATATAAAATCCATGTAGACGTCATTGGAACGAATATTGAGAGTTTATTAAGCTGTGATTTTTATCAAAAAGGTGAAGCGATGAGAGTAATTGAAAAATATCCTGATATATTACACAAAACACTAGAATTGGCTGAACACTATTCTAGGTCAGCGACAGTTGTAGGGAATGTATGTGTAGAAATGCTTGAAAAGGACGAACAATTACGTGAAATATTAAGTAAGTTGTAGAAATCACCATACGGCTGGGGGGATGAAAACGAGATGGATGTGAAATATAGACCTGAACCATGGCAAAACATGGGGGATGGTATGAATCGAATTACAAAAGATGCACTCATGAAATTACGGGAAGCAAATGAATCATTAAAAAGAATTGATGGAAGAATACGAGATTTAGACTCGGATGGTAGTATACATTTTAATCCTAAAGATCAATCGCAAAAAATCGGGGAATTACTTGATAGTTATACGACATTACAAAAATATTGCGGAGAAGCAGGGCAATTAGTCTCTGAACATATAGATAAACCTTTTTTAGTAGAAATGGATAAATTCGCTCAAAAAATGAGAGATACATCTATTCTCAGTTTTGAAACAAATAACCGAATTGGCTCTACAACAACGACAGTATTACCAGGTGCGCATGCAGGCTACGGAAGTGTACCACAAACAATACAGAAGAAGAAAGATAAAATAACAGTAGAAGATATTTTTAGAGATTCTCCTGCATTTGATAACGTACTTAGGGCAGAATACAAAGAACTAAAAAAACAAAATCCAGATGCAAAATTAAATTATGAAGAATACAAGAAAGTAGTCCCATCCACACGAGGATTTGAATACAAATCGATAGAAGATGAACAGAAAAAACTAGAAATGGTGCGAGACATAGGAATAGGCGTAGGAATCATCATCACAACAATCCTTTGTCCACCACTTGGGGCCGCTGCCGCAGTAGTATACGGAGGTGTACAAATAAAAAGCGGTATCGACGGAGAAGACTGGGGAACACATAGGAAATTGAGCCAAGAAGAGCGGGTAGGAAACATCATTTTTGGCGGATTAGATGCAATCCCAGTTGTTGGAGCAGTAGGAAAAGGAGTAAAAGCATTCAAAGGGACGAGTGAATTAGCTGATTTAGCCAAATTATTAAAATTCAAAGAAGGAATGCCTGGTTTTAATCCAAATTTGGGTAAAAATGTGGTACAATCGCTTAAGGAAAATAAGAATTTAAAAAATGCACTAGATGCTATGAAAAATACTCCTATTCCAGTAGCAGTTAGGACGGTGGATACTGGAATAGGAATGAAGCTTCCTTATATAGAATCTTCAACTGTTGGAGAAGTAGCTGGAAAGTTTTCAAAGGCAAGTACGGCAGCTAAGGATGACGCTTATCAACTTGCTAAGGGTACGGGTAACACTGTAAGCAATTATCTTGATGATATAGTCGAGGCTGGTAGTGTCAATGCCACAAAGATGAATAAGCTTAAAAATGCTATTCAAAATAATACTTTTAGTGTAGATGAGTTGTCTGAGGTTAGAAAAAAGATGTCTGATTTAGGCATTACTAAAGAATATAATGAAGCATTAATTAAACTTAATTTTGGTAAATATCTTAGAGGACTAATAGGTGACCCACCTACTGCTATGATAGATCCACATGCACATCATATTTTATTTAAAAAGGGTTTAGGTGAGGCTCAACAAAAACTTGTTCAAGAAGGTCAAGAATTATTAAGGAAATATGGTATTGATCCTATAATTGGTAAAGAAAATTTAGTTTGGGCGCCAAATAGAGTTGCCGGACAACATAGTATTGCAGCTTTAGAGAATGTTGTAAATCAATTGAAAGCAGTTGATGCGGCAGGTGCAGATTTAGATGATATTATTGAAATACTAGAAGACCTTGGAAAACAAGCTGCTTCTAGGAAATAGAACTTAAAGGAGAAATTAACATGGATAAGACTCAATTTGCAAAAGATATTAGAAGTGCCATAAAAAGTGGTCAATTGGATACTTTAAGAGATTTACTTGAGAAAGAACCAGAAATGTTAACATGGATGACACCTTTTGGTACATGGTTACATGTAGCGGCAGCTCATGGACATTTAGCGATAGTAGAATATCTTATTAATGCTGGAATAGAAATTAATGCACAAGGTGGAACTTTCTCTACAAATGCTCTTGAAAGAGCAACTACAAAAGGACATTTAGATATTGCTGAATATCTAATTAGTCGGAATGTAGAGATTGATATTAGTGAACCAGATAGAAATCCTCTGTTTGCTGCAATATACGGTGGGCATTTGGAGATTGTTAAATTGTTAGTTGAGAACAATATAGATATATCTATAAAATACTCTGGTGACACCATGAAAGATATGGATGCTTATGCATTTGCTATTGAAAGAGGGCAAACAGAAATTGCTGAATATTTAAAGCAGAAGATGGATGAAAAAAAATAGGCTGTTAAAAAGTACATACTTCATGATGGTTGTCCCGTTATGGAGTATTATGTGCAATGATAGAATAGAAAATGAAGTACGAGCTTAGGCGAAATGACATTTTACTGTACAACGAATACAAAGACATGGAATGGGCATAAAACTAACGAACTCGTAATTTTTAAGGTAGTAGTTGTCACGATATATAAAAGGTATCATACTGTTTCCATAAAACTTACAAATTTAATGCTACTTAAAAGCATATGAACTTAAAGCACTTGATTGTCTACGAAAGGCAACAAGTGCTTTTTTAATAGATAAGCATGCTATAAATTTATAAAAATTATTTTTATGAATTAAAGCTAACAAAAATTACTAGTATTATATAACTAGAACTACATTAGCAAAAGGTGTGGACTCCGTAACCCCATTCGTTAAAGGTGTAGAAATACTGCCAGATGGAAGTGACGCTAGAACTGGAACGAACTATAGCGGGAAATTCCAAGAAGCCCATGATGCCTCAAAGGCGAGTATTCAGAATAGGATCTCGAATTTGGAGAGTGGTGGGGTTAAGGGTACGGGTGAAACTCCTAAGATAACTGAAATAAAAGAGAAAGATCTTGGGAAGCACATTGTTAAAGGAAAAAATGGAAGGAAAGAACTTGCGCCAAACGTACGCTATATCACTGAGGATGGTTATAAATATACAACAGATGAACTTGGTAGAATAGTAGATGTTGAGGCGGAAGGATTAATACTTCAAAAAGGAAAACGAAACACAGGAATGCAAGTGGCTGCAGGAAGAGAAGATAGATTGCCTGATGATGGTGGGCACTTGATAGGGACGCAATTCCATGGATCCGGTGATATTGATAATTTAATCGCTCAAAATAAACAAATTAATCGTTCGGGTGGATAATGGTATAATATGGAGAAAGAATGGGTTAATGCATTAGGTGGGAAGCCTCCTAAAAAAGTATCAGTAAAAATTGAACCAGTATACTTAGGTTCATCACTAAGACCAAACTCATTTAAAATAAATACCAAATTGAAGGCCAACGTAAGGTAATACGTGAAATACTTAATAAAACAGGAGGTTGATGTAAAAGTGTTTGAATTAGAATTAAATAAAATCTATCAAAATATAGCGCAAAAAATAAATGATACAATTCCCGTAGAATGGGATATCTTTTATTTTAATGCAGAGATTTATAACCAAGAGGGTGGGGTATTATTCTTTTTCAATACCCCAGATAGATCGGATGAATATATATATTCCCATGATATACCAGATGTATTTAATGTGAGTGAAAAAGAATATGATAAGACATATGATGAATTATTTCATTTAAGTGTAGAGTTACAGGAAATATTTATAAAAAATAATCAGGAACCTTGGTATTCTTTTGATATGATTGTGACATCTGAGGGGAAAGTAAAAATTTATTATGGGTATACTAAATGGTATCAATCTACTTTTGGATCGAATGACCGAGTGGATTATTTTGAATATAAATATTTAGGGAAGAAACCTAGTAATGAAAATGAGCGAAGAAAATTCGAAGAGATGAAAGAATATGAAGAGCAAAATAAATCTTAAAATATTTTTTTGTTAAATTAAGGAATGTATTATTAGCGAGTAAATATGTAAAATATCCAAATTAACTAGCTTTAGTTGGACTATTGAAAGAAGAATAGTGACGGATTAATGTTACTTATAGAACATATGAAGTTAAAGCACTTTATTGTCTACTTGAGGCAACGAGTGCTTTTTTAATAGATAAACATGCTGTAAATTTTTAGAAATTATTTTTTATGAATTCAGGCTAACAAAAATTACAAGTATTATATAATTGAAATTAAACTAGCAAAAGGTGTGGACTCCGTACCCCATTCGTAAAAGGTGTAGAAATACTGCCAGATGGAAGTGTCGTTAGAACTGGAACGAACTATAGCGGGAAATTCCAAGAAGTCCATGATGCCTCAAAGGCGAGTATTCAGAGTAGGATCTCGAATTTGGAGAGTGGTGGGGTTAAGGGTAGTGAATAAAGTGAAACTGGGGGGTTTGTTCATCCCCACTGATTATCAGCCCTCACCAATGGGGGGCTTTTACGGGCAGCTTACTATGAACATCAGGTTGCGTGTCATACAGGTGGTAGCGCAATTTTGGGTAGTGGAGATAACGGTAGAACAGGTAAACTGGAGAAAATTATTTTGGAGATGATAAAATGAGCCGAGTAACTTGGCTATTTACGGATGGAGCGATAGATGAGCAAGTAATTATTGCTGTGGAGAATTCATTTGGTGTCAGATTTCCAGATGATTACCGTGAATACATTAAAAAAAATAACGGTGGTTATCCTGAGCCTAATATTTATGATATTAATGATGATGAGGGTGGGGCAGTCTTTGATTGTCTATTAAGTTTTACAAGCAAAGATGCAAATATAGAAGTTGTTTATGAATTAACTTCACTTCCGGAAGGGATTATTCCATTTGCAAGAGACCCATTTGGGGGACTGATTTGTTTTAATTACTGTGATACTAAAGATTCTCCGTCAGTAGTTTTCTATGATCAGGAATCAGTGAATGAGGATAAAATTAAATTAATATGCGACTCTTTTTCTGAATTGATTGAGAGATTATACTCTGATTGAGAAAAACAAAATGAACAGGAAAGAAGGTTAATTGTATGAGGAATTTAGATTTTGAATATACTTTTACCCCTATTGGTATTGAAGATATCGAAGATTTTGAAAATAAGTATGGTATATTGTTACCTGATGATTATAAACAATTTTTGCTGTCTAAAAATGGAGGGAAAACTGAGCAACGAAGATTTAAAACTAATGACACAACTAAGAAAGGCGTAATAACATCGTCTGTTTCAATGTTTTTTCCTCTATCAATAGAAAATGAAATAAATCTAGAAGAGAAATTAAGAAGTTATAATTTGGTGCAAGTGGTACCAAGTAATTTGCTTCCAATTGGAATTGACCCAGCGGGGAGTTTGATTTGTTTATCAATTGATGGGAAAGATAGAGGTAGTGTATATCATTGTGATATGGATTACTTTGAAGAAGATAACGAGTTAAGAGAGGAATACATCCGACTAATTTCTAAAAGTTTCTCTGAATTTGTTAATGAACTTTCTGAAAAATAGAATTGCATTATTAGCGAGTAAACATGTAAAATATCCAAATTAACTAGCTTTAGTTGGACTATTGAAAAAAAGAATAGTGATGGATTAATGTTACTTATAAAACATATGAAATTAAAGCACTTGATTGTTATTTTGGACAACAAGTGCTTTTTTCATAGATGTATTTAAACTTAATTAATAATTCGTTATATATTAATAAAAGGAAATTAATTGTTAATATTATATAATTGAAATTAGAAGAGCAAAAGGTGTGGATTAGTAGTGGTTCAAAGTATGATTTGAAAGATCATGTGTGGATTATACCAAAGAGTATTCTTTGAGAAATGATCTATTAACTCTTATTGAGGAGTGTGAATATGAAAGTTGATAATTCTGACTATGGAGGTTTTATTGTTTCTAAGAATGTTGTATCCGGAAAACTAATACGTTATACATTTAGAGAAAAATCAGAAGTTCCTCAATTAAATGGGTGGACTATTTACTCTTCAGAAGATAATGATGAATATGTAAATGATTCTAGTAATTTTCAAGTTTTAGGAGCAAACTCTGTATTAGAAATAGCCCCAGTTATGTTAGAAATTTTTGATGCGCCCTATGGAACAGACCTATGTTGGTTGTATAAAGAAGGTGTTCACGTAGGATTTTATGATTTAATAAGTGAAGATGAGAAAGATATTGGTCAAATTGTAAAAGGAAATTGATACTATTTTGTGAGTTATTTGGGCAATGCCAAAAATACATTTCCAATAAGAAAAGTCAACAGCGACGTTAGGAGAACGTAGTGGTCTGTTGACTTTTTTAGTGTCATTTCATGACAAGATTTATTTATCATCTTCGTTTAAGTTAATGGTTTCTTTGTTTTTACGAACTTCAAGGATAGCTTTTCTCATGTCTCGTTCGATTCGTTGCTTGTAAAGAAGTTCTGTAAATGCTCTAAAGCATTCATTATCACTTCCAACATACACTCGAATCAATCAGTTTAAATAAAAAAGCTCGCTTTTTTCATCACTGTTTTCTCAACAAAAACCGATATTTGCCCGCAAATCCTCAATAATATTAATACCATTGATATTATAGTTTGTCCGCTTGATATTCTAAGATTACAATGAGACTAGATAAAAGTTTATATATTAAGCCAGATGATATACAGTTTAAAAAGTGTACAAGGATATGAAAAGAGTAAATTGAAAAAGGTGAAGTGCCAAGAGAACTTTTTACTCCATAACAGCTTGATCAGATTGAAAAGGGAAGGACTAGAATAAAGGAGGTTACTTGGCACCATCATCAGGTTCCTGGAAAGATGTAATTAGTATTAGAAGATATTCATGGGGCAGTTAATCATATTGGTGGAAATAAATGATGGGGAGAGGGTATGAGATGAGAAAAGATTTAGAGTGGGAATATGCTGATGCAGAAGTATCAGAAACTAAGATTAAAGAAATTGGATTACAATTAGGCTTCCAGTTACATCAAGATTATATTGATTGTGTAAAAATAAATGGAGGTGCGAGTGTATTACCAGAAGAATTTAAAGTAGGCAATGTAGAGCGTTGCTTTGGCAGTTTATTTAGTTTTGATGAGGAAAGTAGTGAGTACATTGTTAAAAAGTATGAAATATACAAACCTACGCTTCCGCAAAAAGTATTCCCTATTGCAATTGATCCAGCTGGAAATTTAATTTGTTTAGATTATAAAAATAATACAGAAAACCCAATTGTAGTTTTTTGGGAACATGAGAATGCTGGCGAGAAAGAAATGTTAATGCATCAAGAAGGTTTAACAGAAGCACAAGTAGAAGAACTGGCAAGAGAAAATGTATTTTTTGTTGCTAATACGTTTACAGAGTTCTTAAGTAAGTTACATGATTAATAGAAAGTTAAAATTAAAATGAACATACTACATAATATCAGTGCTATGTATACTGTTGATACAAAAGAACCTCCTTCGAAAGAAAAAGAAATTAAAGCGCTTCAGCATTTCTCAGTAATAGATGTACCTACAGAATATATAGAAATGATTCAGCTAGCTTCAAATGTTGAAATTAATGTTAATGACCAAATGTATATTAGGATATGGGGAGCTTCGGATTGCATAGAAATGAATGAAGCTTATAAAGTGCAGAATTACCTTCTTCATTCACTCGCAATTGGTGATGATGAAGGTGGGGGTGCATTAATTTATCTACAAGGTAAAGATGGTTTTGGTATATACTATAACAGTTTTGGAAATTTGGACATGGAGGATGCAGTTAAAATTGCACCATCTTTAACCGAGTTATTAGTAAATAATGTTGGTGTGAATATCTTATTAGACATTTGAGAACATGTAGAGAATTTGGTGTTATAGTTTCATTGTAATTTGTTTTCTAATAACTATAGGGAATACAGCAAAGAAAAAATAACAATATCTATTATTAATATTCTTGGCTTAGTTTGTTAGTAAACAACCAGATACAAAAGAATACATATAAAGTATGAATAGGGATGTAGTAAAAATGACAATGATACAATTTAATTCTTATCATCAAAAAGTAGAGGTAAAGAGAAATTTAGAACTTATGAACTTAGAGCATAAAAAAATTAGAGAGTATGTGAATTTTGATGTATGTTCTTTTGAGCAATTAGATGAATTTCAAGTAGGATACAGGATTGACACCGATGGAAACTCCCTTGTAACCGATGAGGAAGATACTTGGGATGCAAATTGGATTGTTATTGCATATGAAACTATGTGTGGAGATCCAATTATTATTAACTTAAGTGAAGAAGGATACCCTATATCTTCCCTCATGCACGGAATGGATAGTTGGAGTGGTGGCGATTTTCTTGCAGATTCCATGGAATCATTTATTAATTTTATGAAAGATATAGGTGATTTTCTAACTGAGAAACAAGTGTTAGAAGGTAAGAGAATGATACTAACTAAAGAATTGGATATATTGTTAAATGAGTTTTTGGAAAGAAATAAATTTACTGATTTTGAAATATGGCACTCTTTATTAAGTCCATTATTTGATATTGCAGAAGAATATGAGCAAACAATGGAGAGAAAAGTAAAAAAGATGAAGGAAGAAGGAAAGAAAATAACGGAAATTGCCCACATGCTTAATATAAAGCCTAAAGAAGTGTATGAGTATATTAAAAAATTTTAATAGAAACTCTTCACTTTTAAGAGAATAATCAAGCACGATGAATGGAGCAATACAGGCAGAAAATGCTTGGATTTTTTATAAAGCCCAAACAAAAATCTGTTGAAGAAGAATCCATTTTGATCAATCTTTTTTCAAGATGGATGTTTTTTATTTATCGTAAAACTTAGGATTGAGAGTTGTTTTTGATTAGAATTTATTTCGAAGCAAGGGCAATGGGGTTTCGAGGCAGCTCTGCATGAGTAAAGATACTTACAAAAAATCAATGAATTTCAAAAGAATATCCATAAGTGAATTCGGTATGGAGAA
Source organism: Bacillus sp. FSL W8-0770 (assembly GCF_038008705.1). Taxonomy (NCBI): domain Bacteria; kingdom Bacillati; phylum Bacillota; class Bacilli; order Caryophanales; family Bacillaceae; genus Bacillus; species Bacillus sp. FSL W8-0770. The sequence goes on along the minus strand of NZ_JBBOZR010000001.1, from coordinate 3,107,048 downwards.
AGGGAATGAAAGACGAGGGACGCGAAAGGTGGCTACAGGGATGAAGTATGGTGAAAATACTAAGTTAGTTGAGGAAGTTATCGAGTATATACAAAAGAGAAGCTTATTTGATAGGAATGATATAAAGTTACATGAATTTTTACATGACATTGAAATAATTCATGATTTTGATAAAGCACAGGAATTGGCTTGGTCTCAAGATTAGGATGTTACACAAATCGTTTGGGATGATATGAAATCGGATGAAAGTGCAAAATTATTAGAAGGAACTTATAACCTTAATATGGAATCAAAAAAAGATATGTTATATGAAGTTTTTTCTGATAACTATAATTATTATCAGGAGTTTATTTCTATGGATCATATAAATATTCTTGAGGAAGTAGAAAGAGACCTTGAGATGTGTGCACTAAATCGTTTAGTAAATGGAAAAGTGGATAATTTTTATGAAAAGGTATTTAAGGTGTATAAAATGGGAGGATGGCCTTATGGATGGAAAGGTGAGTACATGGAAGGGAAAATGATTGTCTACTTACCAAATGAAAAATGAAGGCTTACATACCGACATACTTTATGAATTTCATGAAATCTATTGCGAAACGATTATAGAGAGATGACAGGCGATACGTTTAAATATCTTGATAGTTTAGGAGGGATTATTAAATGATTAATCTATTTAATATTCCAGATTTGATAGAAAAGTCAGCAGCGAGTGATATTGAAATTCAAGCAGTAGAAAATCGTATGAATGTTACATTACCTAATGTATATAAGGAATTATTGAGATGTACAAATGGCTTTTCAATCGGTAGTGGGTTACTTATTTATGGTACGGAGCATATTGCAGAAAGGAACGAGGTTTGGGAAGTAGATGAGTATGCGAGGGGATATGTCTCAATTGGTGATGACGGTGGGGGTAATGTATTTTTAATGGCTCAACATGCAGAGGAAAAAGAGGTGGTAGTAATTGATTCTGGGGACATGAATCCAAGTCATGCTACTGTAATTACCGCTGATTTTAAAAAATGGGTGAATAGTGGTTGTGTAAGTGAAATAGAACAGAAAGCGATACATAAGTCGTCTGATATATGTAATATAGTGTTAGTGAAAACTCCTAGTGAAGGTTTGAAAGATTTAATAAGAATAAAGAACATATTAGGGCTTGAGATTTCCGCAATTGATTTGCTAAAGGGTTCAAAAAATCTTCCTTATATATTAGTAGAGAGATTTCCATACGGTAAGGCGAAAAAACTTATTGAAAAATTAGCAATTGATAGTACTATACTGAGTATAGAAACGACTGGAAAAAACAGTTAATATCAGAGGGTAACTTTCATACGAATAGAGAAATCGATATGAATCCAAGGGAGTAAATAGGGAGAGTTAAAAATGATTATAAATGATGCAGTTTTTGGTGAGATTGAGTATACATATGGATGGATTAAGGACATTAATGTTGAATTTTGTCGAAAAGAAGTTGAAATAGCATTGATAGTGAAAGGTGAAGAAGACGGTAAGTTTGATGAAGGACAATATACTGCTTATAATTCATTATTGCAAAATTGGGAACGACTACAGCACGTTTTTTTACAAGCGATTTTAGACTATTACAAGCAAGAGCGTCAACAATTAGGATATGATATTGAATTTAATGAAAATTATCCGCATATCGAAACAATTGATCAATTACTTAAGAGGATCACTTTAGTTGGAATTGTAGTCCCATATGGAGATATTCATGAAGAACGAGATATTGGGATAACTTTCGATTGTACGTGGGATACAGAGAATGGATTAGGAATACGTTTACTAAATGAAAAAGTAACTGAAGTGGGGTATCAAGACGTTGCTATTTGAATTTTAATCTAAGGAGTGAAAAAGTAATATGAAAGAATTTGAGGAAAGGTTTAGTGAATTGCAAGCTGATATGATATCTATATGCATGGAATATGTTGAAAATAGAGCTGATAAAGTATATGTGTACGCTTCATGTGAAGAAGATATGATTTCTAGTAGTTTCTTTTATTTCATTAACAATAAGTATGTAGAGTGTCACAAGGTTAATGATGCATTGGAAAATGGGAAAAAAAGATATGATGTATCTCCAGAACGAATGTTTCAGGTTCTACAAATTATAAGTGAAGATATTGAAGGAATTGAAATGTTATGCAAAGAATACGAAAAAGATATGCCAACTGAGATGAAATTAATATACGATACTAAGAGTGGTAAGTTTAAAGCTGAATATGAGTATGATTTAATCCATACAAATGATGATATAAAAACGGCGGATGATTTTGCTGATGAGTGGTTTGAGGAAGTGAAAAATAATAACCTTTAAAAGGGGGACAGTAATAGTTATATCTTAGTTAAATAGATAATGAGTGGGAGTAGAAAATGGAGAAATCAGTATTAGAAAAAATAGAATTAATTAAGGGTATTTTAAATAATGATCCATTTTGTTTGCTTATTGGTGAAATTATAGAGGTAGAAAAAAAGATTGATGAAAGATTAGAAGAAGGCCCTTTGAAAGATTATAATTTTATTATAAAAAAATATGAAATGTTGAACGGTGGAGTAATTACTATATATGGTCATCTAAAACGCGAAAGTATTCAATTTTATACGGAGGACATGCCAGGTGGTACTGATAAGTGGATTTGTATAGGGAAAATTGAAAGATATCCATTGTTTATTAATAAGATTAATGGAGAAGTTTCTTGTTTGTATGGAGATTTAATTAATCAAAATTTTATTATTGAGTCATATGGTGATTTTAATAATTTCTTACAACATTATTATGTAGGAAAAAGATATTGTGAATTAGGTAATAAGTTTGTTCAATTTGGAGGAATTAGTGAAACCGTAGAAAGTAAAGAGGATGATTGGTACCAGTTATTAGAAAGTAATAACTTATTATAATAGATTAATTAAACGTATTATGAACATAATGATGTGAAGATATGTGATAAATTATAATAACGATGTTGTAAAAAGGAGGAGAAGTTAATAGATTTTAATGGGGGAATTTCCGTTCTATATAAAATGCGTTTTCTAGAGAATGAAGGGGATAATATTGAAGTTTTTGAGAGTATTCTTAATGAATTAGCAAATAAAGGGACAAATGATATAATTCCTGATCTTTGTATAATTTTTGAGGATCATATTGCTGAGCCATCAGCGGGTGACTACCTTGTTGAAACGATTTTTTATATTGCTGAACATTCCGGAGTAGAGGAAGGACTATGCAAATTAGCTATTATTATTCCTAAAATGTTATCTCATGCAGAATTCTAGGTGGAAAGAATTCATCGGACACTTTTACATTCAAAAGATTTAGTCGTATCGTATATGAATATTTTAGAAAATATAAATAGTTCAACAAAGCAAATAATTAAAGGAATTCTTCTCGAGATAAGAGAGGACAATCCAGATTTATATTTAGAAAAAGTAAATTTAATCTTAGAGAAATTGTGATAAGGGGATACTATGGAAAAGAACACATATTTAGTAGCATTTGACTTTAATCGAGAGAATACTGGTAATTAAAATAAAATTTAGCCTTTTTTCTAGTATAAGGAGGGATAGTTTGTGGGAAAAGATGAAATTGCAAACTTATTAGACAGTATGTTAGATAAAGAAATAGAGGATTTAGATTCCCCTTCAGATAATGATTGGAGGGAACTGGAGAAAAAATTTGGATGTCAATTTCCTAAAGAATTTAAATGCTTTATTGAACTAATGTCTGAATATGTATTTCCAGGGGATATTTTAAATGTTTCTCGTGGTAAGACGAACGGAAATGATACTATTGAATTTATTTATGATTATGAAATGAAAGAAGGTTTTTGGAAAAAAGAACTAATCCCTTTTTATAGTATAGGTAATGGGGATTACTTTTGCCTTCATTCAAAAGAGGGGCAGAGAACGGGAGTTTACTTTTATTTTCATGAAGAACATGGTGTAACTAAGGAAGCGGATAATTTTGAAGAATGGTTAAATCAATTACCAACCTATTTGAATTAATAGCAAAAGATAGATTTGTAAAGAGGTTATTTAATAAATTTATATAAAATAACTCTAAAGTTTGCGTGTAGGAATATGAAAATTTAGCTGAATTTGAATCTGCAAATAGCCTGGATATACTTCGTTAAAATATCAATCTAGATAAATAAAATGGTTAAAACTAGCTAGGGGAGCTTCGGAAAATATTTAACGGAGATGCCTAAAGCTTTACCAAAAATGGTTGAGAGTGCAAAAGAGTGGGCAATGCTACTAAACATAAGAATTTTAAATAATGATTTATATAGAAGTGAGTATGCTAAAGTACTTGTAGGAATGAATCATGATATACAACTAACGATAATTAATTTACTTAATGAAATTATTGCTGATAACCCTAAAAGATTTGAGAGGACTGCCAATGAGGTTCTTAGTCAATTACAAGGAGTTCATAAAAATAAATGAGAATTGTAGAATTTATTGTATTATAGATAAAACTGAGAACACCCTAGCGAAGAGCTAGGGTGTTTGTGTTATATAGTTTCACCATATGCTTCTGAATTAGGAGTAGGAGTAATCAATGAATCTTTTGTAGCGTTTCCTATAATAGAATGTAGATGTTTAACATTTAAATATAGGAAGAAAAACAATTAAGCTTTTATTTTATTTAAAATGGATACTCTATTAGTAGTGAATAATAAATAATTTTGCTTTACTGTCTTAATTAAAATACGATCAGTTGTACCATATGCTGTTCCAATTCGGATTGCGCTTTTTTCTTCAACACCAGCATATGTATTATCTTCCGTCACCTCAGTGATTTCACATAATGGAATATGAATTTTAGAGAATTGCCATGAAATAATTAGTTCATCTTTTGTTTTTTCAACATGAATACCTAACATATTAACAGAACCTTTCTATAATAAAATTTCACTCGTACTATTTTATTATACAAATTTATAAATTGAATTTCTATTTTTTTACAGAGAGTATACAATTAACAACGAGAAAAATGTTCATCATTACTTTCATTCCTATTATAACGAATTCTACAATAGAAAACAGAACGTATATTTGGTATAATCGAAATATACTATATGAAACGATGTACATGAGTTTGGGATTTATGAAAAAAGGTAACATAATAATACATACGCTATAGGATTCAGTTCATGTTATACAAATCAATCGTTAGAAAGGAAAAGAAGTATGAATCAAATTTCATTCGAAGATTTATTTGAAGAAGAAAACAAACGAGAAAAGGTGGAGGTAGCTGAGACCCCCGTGCCTTTATCGCCCTTACAAAAGGATATTTTAGAGTTAATTAATTCTGAAGAAATAAGTGCACTTGAGTTATGCGAACAATTAATACGAGCTGGTAAAATATCAGATGAGAGATTCACAACGAATAAGCCTAAAGCATATGGGCAAGTATGCTTACTATTAGAAGGTTTTGTTAAAGAAGAAAAGCTTATTTTTGTCAAAAGTGATGAGAAAAGAGATAGAGTATATAAATTGAATGAAGAAGATTCTAACGAATAAAATGTGTAAAGTATAGTAATGAAATAAAGAAGTCCTCATATTTGTGTTGAAAGATTATTTTCACATAAGCGTGGGGATTTTTTTTGAGGGAGGATGTATGAAAGATTGGGAGTATAATGAATTATTTCATGCAATTCGGGAGGTGTATGAAGAGTTATTAGATGAAGAGAGAGGGTATCGATATGCTATAGCAAAACTAGCGGATGAATTTGATAATTTAGGAAAGATTGAAGATGTTATCGTTGATACTGCCATAGGAGAAATAGCAGTCAATCATCACATGGTTTTTGTTGGACGTATTAAAGGTATAACAAAGAGGCTAAGTATGTTTAATCTTCAAGAGGCAGAAGGTGAATTGACAGTAGAGGAAATAAAAGATTTATCGATAAGAATAAATAATGTAATAGAAGGGTTAAAAAATGTAAAGAGTGATTATAAATCTTCGGTTGAATAATTCATGTTTCTGCCAATGTAAGAGACATAGCTAAACAAGAGAATAGAAATCGCTGCATACATAAAACATAAGATAGATGAGAGATAATAAAGATTGGAAAAAAATAAGACTAAAATAATGGGATTGATAGGCATATGGTTATCAAATATAAAAAAATTATCTTATAGATAGTTAAATGGCTATTACTATATTACAAATAATCAACTTTTGTTTTATTTTTTATAGGAAAACAAAAGAGTAATCGTAAAGACTACTCTTGGATTTTTTTCTTTTCTTCATTTTCAATTTCGGAAACAGACTTTTCAGGATCTTTTATAAGTTTTCCTAATTCCGCAGAGCAGTCAAATTTATCTTCGAAATTTTCTGTAGTACTAATACGAGCTACAAAATCTAATTGTTGGTTATTATTTATATACCCTTTTAGTCTAGGAATGCCCATAGGACTAGTTTCACGTTCTGTAAATGTAATAGATTTCACATCTTTAATATTATAATGAATATACTTTTCTACACGAACTTCTTGTGCTTTCCAAAACTTTTCTTCTATTTCTTTATGTTTTAAGTATTCTATTGTAAAATACCCTCCTGCTATGAGCACCAAAGCAGATACAATTAAAATAATTACTTTCTTCATTAGAAATGCCCCTATTACATTCTTTTTAAAATTGGATAGGGAAGACAAGAATAGTGCAAAGACTATTCTTTTTTCTTTTCTTTCTCTTCCTTTTCAATTTCGGATACGGATTTTTCAGGGTCTTTTATAAGTTTTCCTAGTTCTCCAGAACGTGAAAATTTATCTTCGAAGTTTTCTGTAGTACTGATACTAGCATCAAACCATAGATCTTTATCATCATTTATATATCCTTCTATAGACGGAATTCCCATTGGACTTATTTTATGTTCTATAAATGTAATCGATTTAACATCTTTAACATTATAATGAATATACTTTTCTACTCTTGTTTCTTGTGTTTTCCAAAAAAATTCTTCTTTTTCTTTATGTTTTAAGTATTCCATTGTAAAATATCCTCCTGCTATAATACAAATAATGGATAAAATAATTACTAATTTTTTCTTCATAAAAAATCCCCTTGTATTTGAATATAGTTAAAATATACCATGAAATGAATTGAAAGATATGAGTGAATTTAAAAAGAATTCAATTGCGACAGATGAAGATTACTTCGAACTATCAGATAAAGTGTATGATGATAAATTTTTGCACAAAGGTGTAGAAATAAAAGGTGTTAATGGTAAAAAGTGGGTTGTTATAGAATCAATAGATGCAGATTGTCAAAAAGTGAAAAATGGATTACAAGCTATTGCAGTGGTACCGAAAAATGATTATAAAGAGAATATAGTATTTGCATTTCGTGGAACAGAGCCTAAGCAATTGGCAGATTTCGAAACAGATATCGATCAAATTACGTTTGGAATTAAAACACATTCTAAATTAATTACTCCAAGTAATAGTCAAACAGTAAAACCAGATTTTGCAACATCTTTTAATACCGGGTTGGAATGGGTAGATAAAGTAAATGAAACATATCAGCCAACTTATGTGCATGCTACAGGGCATAGTAAAGGAGGCGCAGAAGCTGATTATGTTGCTTCGGAACGGAATTTTTATGCAACTACATGGGCTGCACCAAATCCTTATCGTTTGCTAAGTCCTGAAGCGAAAAAACGAGTAGATAGAGGGGAAATGGAAAAAAAAGCTACGGATTATACACATGAGAATGACCCAATTGGTAACCATACTCAATTCGGTGCACCTCTAATTGGTAAGCAATTTACAGTGAGACAGAATGATACAAAAGAAGATTTTTTTACACGTTTAACTATGGAAGGACACGGTAGAGATACATTTAGAGGAGCATTTCATTCCAATGGAAGTCCCATATTAAAATTAGAACCTGAAGATATTATAAGACAAGCACAAAAAATTCAAATGCTCAGTAATCGATTATCAGATATAGCAAAAAATATAGAAGAGTTTCAAAGAAGAGAAGCTGAAGCGGTTCAAAAGTTGAAAAGTCAATTAAAATATGAAACAGGGCCAGGTGGGAAATATCATCTATTAGAAGCATATGAAATAGATGAAGCCATCTCACGAATTGCCAAAACGAAAGAAGGTGGAAATGACTATTTTCACGATGTACACATGGCAGAAGAATTAATTCATCTTTTAAGAAAAGAACAAAAAAGTTTAAGTAGATTTGGGGACGAAATTAGTGATGCAGCAAATTCACTTAGGGATAAAGATAATCAATTAGCGGGGAATTTTCAGTTTAGATAAGGAGATAATTATATGATGGATTTTATGGGGGAAATTAAAAAGATAGAAAAGCAAATCGAAAGTGTTACAGGAGATTTAGCAGATCAGGTTGTTGAGGAGTTACAAGCTGCTAAAAAACAGATTGAAAGAGAAATGCAGCGTATGATGTTAAAAACAGAAGTAGGGTTTAAATCAATAGACATTATAAAAGAAGATACATATGCTCTTCAAAAAAACATAGGGGCATTTCATGAATTACAAACAAGTCTAAGAGATATAGCAGCAGAATTAGAGAAAAGTTTTGAAAGTAAAACTGGCAGTAAAATAAATGAAACATTAAAAAAATATGAAAAACAAATTAACAACAACATTTTTAATGAACATGTTCACTTAGCAAACAGTTGTGGCAAAAAATAAGAGAAGAGGAAAAACTAAAGATAGTTTCTATTGCTTTAATTTACTGAAAGAGATGCACTGTGTAAATGCGAGGTTTGGATTGAACAGAAAAGTGTGTCTGGTGAGAAGTAAATGAATTTTGAACATTTAAAGACCTATGATAGCATACGTTACAAACGAATATTAGAAAATCCCTCTCATTGTATATAGAAATTACACAATAAAAATAGAATTATATTACGATAAAAACTTACTATTACATACAAGGCTTAACCATTAGCTAATATTGTAAAGGAGGATTGAAAATGTTAAATGATGTGTTAACGAAGGAGTATATAATACAGAATGGCCTTGAGTTTGAAGAATGTTTAGAATATGGGGGACCTTATGGGTTAGGAATAGTAGAGTGTGCGGATGATGGTAAAGAAAAATTGTTTACTGGCTTAGCTTATGATGTTTATGAGAATGGAAATATAGAATGTTATTTCTATGTAGAAAATGGTGTTAAACAAGGAGAGTATGTGGAGTTTTATATGGATGGAAATATAAAAAGAATCAGTAATATGAATAGAAGCGCGGTTGAAGGGTACTGTGTTGAATTTTTTCAAAATGGAATGAAGAAGCATGAGTCTGAATGTATTGCGGGACGTGAAATGACTTTTAAAAAGTATGATGAACAAGGGAATATTGTAGAACAAAAAATAGAACTAACTGAATTCGATATATTATATGCGGAAAAATTCAGTAGCGGTTTAAATAAGTAATAAGCACTATATTAAAAATGTTGAATATTAATAAAATAACGAATTGTAATTCGAGTGAGAGATAGTCGTAGAAAGAGATATAGGAAATGTGAAGAGGTATCGAAATATAGAAGTATGTTTATGGCGCGAACAAACAAATATAAATGAGAAAAAGAGTTGGGCGTTCATTTTCCTTTAGATTATATAGAATGTGTAATGAAGAATAACGGAGCACATGTTAGTCCAGAAGTATTTGAAGTTGAGGGGAAGAGAAAAGTTTTTTGCACATTACTAACTTATGATATGGATGATGATGAAAATATTATTGAGATATTCAATGATTACAATGACACATTACCGAGTGCATTGATTCCATTCGCATTTGACCCAGCAGGAAATTTAATCTGCTTTGATTATAAAAATCATAAAGAAGATCCAATTGTCGTCTTTTGGGAACATGAGGGGGCATGGGAAAAGGAAACATTGATGGAAAGTGAAGGGATTACGGCTGAGGAAGCAGAGGAAAGAGCAAGAGAAAATGTATTCTGTATTGCTAATGATTTTACGGAGTTTTTAAATAAGTTACATGATTAATAGTGGGAAAGGATTCAAACTTATCTGGCAGTGATAAATGAAAATAGTTACATAACCTTGTTCCTAATAAAGTGGAGATTAAAATGAAACCGAATAATTTTACAATCGCAATGTATCCTACAGTAGCATTTAACGAAGAAGAGATATTAAATCGTCTTTTAGATGTATTTGAGTCAAATGAAAAATTTGCTCCTACTCATTGGAGGAACTGTGAAACAGTGAAGGTAGAATATAACCGTCAGGAAATTATAGAAAAAGTAATTTCGGAGCGTAGAGTATCTGAAGTTCATCTGTATCGTGATAAAACAGTGCACTAGTAACTCTAAAATCAACCATTATGTATGTTTTGGGGTTACTTGACGTTAACTCTACATCAGTAGAGTTAATAAATTATTTAAATAAAAAACTGTTAATATACAACTAGAATTAATGACGGGTTATATTCACTTAAGAATATAACCCTATTTATTAGAACCAGTAGTATATAAGGAAATTATCCCACGGGTTATTTGCAAATATTAGACGAGGAATATTTGACGCTGTAAAAGAAAAAATATTTACTCTTATATCATTATTGATGTTGTCCTCAATTTTCCTCATGTAGCACTTGAAAATCAGTAACAAGTGAAACAATTTTTCCTGCTTCATCGATTCCCCAATAGGAAGGATAAAATCCATCTCCATAACCTGAACGGAATATAATGATATTACTTCCTGTTTCCTCACAAACCACGCAATTTCCCCAATCTTCATCATGTTCTGTTAGTATGTCATCTATAAGATCATCATACAAACTAGTAAATTCTTCTCCTAGTTCTTGTTGTAACCTATCTTCTATTTCTTCTAACTTACCAATTGCTTCAACATCTGCAAAGCACCCTAAGCTTGTATCAACTGGGTAACCAAAAATATAACCGTCTTCCAGTTCACTTACATTTTGTCCTGGTTTTGTTGCCATCTTCCATCCTACCGCTTTTGACTCCGACAATTTCAATTCAGCACCAGCAATGACTCCATCTTCCTTATGCCACCAAGCAACAATTGGATATGTACCTGGCTGAATTGTTTGTTCGAAGTGATTTTCATTAAAAATAAGAGGATCACAAGCGACAATTTTACCTGAAGTAACTTTCAACTGTTCTAGTGCTTCGGAACGCAGGGCCTCACTATCCGGTTTAGATAATTCACGTAATAACTTTGACATAATGTTTCTCTCCCTTTCTTTTTAAAATATTTGTTGATGCTGCCTCCCATATATTTTTATATGAGTTACATTTGTGTTCTGTGGTATTTCTAGCGCCTTTGTATGTTCCTATAACTTTGATATTATCGCCATGAACTTCTAAAAACTCTGCGGCATATCGTACCCGCGTTTTTCTAATAGTTCCGCAACATATTCTTCATGCGTTTTACGTTTTCGGATATATTGCCCCGTACAAGTGTAGATGGAACAAACATTTATTCATTGAAAAATATAACAAATGAATTTGACTTTAAAATTAGAACCAGTTTTGAGGATGTAAATAATAATCCACCCGTTGATTATATTATTTTAAGGGTAAAAATGCATTAATTAAAAATTCAATAAAAGAAGATCGAACTAGATAGTCTTTCTAGATTAATCTTCTTATTTTATATTCTCAAGGGATATCCCACTTCACTGCGACTCATTGCAATATGTCTACTTCTGTGACACATTACACAATTGGACAGAGATAATGAAGTAATATGAAAAATAAAATAAAGATTTAAATTTAATCCTATATATTTTTTATAAATTCTAAAAGTAAATCCCTTATTTTTGGTATGATTGACAGAGACTATTTAATTTCTTATGAATATTCTTGAAAAGGAAGTCATGCTGTATGAAATCAATAAATGTAAATGGGAATATATATTATATTGAATCTGTTCCTTTTGAAGATAAGAGTGAGCAGAATGAAGAAGGATACTACGAATATTTTTACAAAGGAGTCAATTTATCGTTTCACTCGGACAAAGAAATAATTAAAGCCCGAATTTATGACGACGAAGAAATAATATATTTCTTAAAAAATCCATTTCTTGCTTTTGGTAAAGATTTTGAAGCTATAAAAGTATATATAATTAAATTTAAAATTCCAGGTAAAAAAAAGCCTATATAGAATTATAGCTATAATTCTATATAGGCGTTACCATGACCAATTATAATAAAACAGGAAAACTCACAAAGTACTTATGCCTGTGGGCTATGAAAGGAATGTATTCGAAATTGAGTAAATCAAGTGAAATAAGTAGATTTGAAAATAGATTCTCAGAAAATGTGATTGAAATAGCAGCTGTCACAGGGGCATTAGGAATCGGTGCATCAAAAGGCGGTGACAACATTTTGTGGACTGCGTCAATTGATTTGATTGCGTGGAAAGACTTACATACCAATGAAACGATTACAAAAGAAGATATACGACTCGCATGGTTGGTTGATGATGCAGAATGGAGAAAATCAAAAGACATTTTGACAGCAAATACAGTTGTAACATTACAGGTGCGCAAGTCAGAAAATTCATTGATGCTTGTTAAGGTTTTGGAAACACCATATAAAGATGATGAGTTGGAAATCATCTTACAAGATGCAATGAAACCGCTTTTTTATCATGATGAGATGTTGGGTGTGTTCGAACTCGATAAAAGAGTGAAAACTTTTGAAAAGAGAATATCTTGGGCTGGTGAAGAATGTCATTTATATTTTGATTGGAGTGAAGACAAACATATGATGAAGTCTGCACTGGAAACAGCACATGCACTTTTCAAAGAGCAAGATGAATGGAAAATGAAAATGAAAATGTACGCTGCAAAAGAACTGGTAGAGTTAGCAAATGAATGGCTACAAGATGATGATGAAGCAGAAATCGACGAAATTACAAAAGAAATGTTCATTAATTCCATCACATTAAGCAGCTTAAGCGTTTATTCAGAAGGTGATTTTGAAATATTCTTTTCGGATGGAGATATATTTTGGGGACATTCTATCATTGTAAGCGGAAATATTCATGAGGGGCTCTCTTCGGCTGAGATTGCAGGATAAAGTGAAACTTCCATGTAGGATTAGATACGTTATTACAAAAATCACTAAAAAATGGTATTGAAGCAGCATTTGACTTTAATCGAGAGAATACGTGTAAATAAGGCAGGATCGATTGAAGAGATTTATAGTGGAAAAGTAATAAGAATCGCTATATAACTTTACTATTAGTATTAAGGTGGGATATGAAATTCAATTATTTTTCAAATATTAATAATACAGTAGGAAATGAAATCCTATTAATTTATAGTAGAATTTATTCAAATAATGAAACGGTATGAGGAGAGTGAAGGGGGAGAATTTAGGTATATACAGATAGGATTTATCTCTCCGGAAGATAAGGCTATTATTTTTGACAATGAAACAGGAGAAGTATTAATAGAAAACTTTGAAACAGAAGAAAAGGAGTTTCTTTCTAATTTCCTAGTTGAGTTGATAAGTAATTTAAAAATGGAGCAGAGATAATAATATGGTATACAGGAGGATAAAATGATCTCACGACAAGATTTTTTAGTGAATTGAAATGAAGAAATATACGGTTTAATTCATTATAATGAAAAAATCATTCACTCGTTTTCCTTCTCGAAAGAAACGAAAGACTTCTTAATTAAAGCAGGTTTTCCCGAGTCTGCTCCTCCATTTCTTACATTTGAATCTGCGGATAACGGCGGCGGGATAAGGTTGAGCAAGATACAAAATGAATTAGGTACGATGTATGATAAGTTTATATATTTTGGATTTACTGGTAGTGGGAATCCAATCTGTATTGATGAATCTAAATCACAACTCGTATATATAGATTATGACAATGAAAATAAAGTCGTTCTTATAAATAGTACGATAGAGAAGTTTGCAGAATCTTTACTTGTCTATGTGGAATTTATAAAAGAAGTAAAGGCTGCCAATGGAAGAAAGGCTTATATTGAAAAAAATATACCTGAAGATTTGGTGGAGTGGATTTCTAGTGCACTTCAAGAAATTGATGCAGTTGCTTTAACGGAAGGATGTTTTTGGACAGAAGAACTAGGGAGTTTTAGTGAATAAGTGTAGATAATACTAGATGGTATTTTTAGTGTGGGAAAAATAAAAATACATCTAGTAGCCCAATTAAATCTTAAAAGACATAAACACATCAAGAAGGTGAAAAAATGATATTACCAGAGGATTTTCGGGAGAAATGGGATGTTAATAAAGATGGCCCACTCATTACATTTCCTGAAAAAGAATTAATAAACAAAAACTTTTCAGCTGAAGTGAAACGATTTTTGTCTATAGGAGGCTTGCCAGAAACACCGCCACCATATTTAGAATTTACTTCATCTCAGTCTTTCGTAAGGTCTATTATAAATGTATTTCATATGCCAGAAGAGTTTCGAAAATATTGGTATTTAGGAACAACAAGTTCTGGAGATCCAATTTGTATAATTGAAAAACAAGAAAAAATAGTATTTCTAAATAATAGTGATGCGTATAAAGAAGCGTTTATGAATTCTTCTATACAACAATTTGCAGCATGTTTATTAGTATATTCAAAAATGATTGATAAGGCAGTAGAGATAAATGGTGAGGATGCCTTTATCGATAATAATATACCAGAGTGTACAATAAGTTGGTTGAAGGAAGAATTGAAAAAAATTGATGATAAGTGTATGGAAAAGGGTTCTTTTTGGTGTATGGAAATTGAGAGCTTATATGAATAATTAGAAGTGAAAGAAAAGAATAAATGGAGTACAAAGAAGAAAGTGACCGTATTTGGACTGATATTCTTTGTATTTATTGGATTATCTATTATCGAAGGGTATCAGAATAGTAAACTAGTTGAAGAAGGTACATCATTACATGCAGAAATTGTAGGTAGGCATGTAGAGGAGGAATTCATATTTACACACCCAACATTAGTAGTTGAGGTAGACGGTAAAAAGCATAATGTATGGGTAAGTGAAGAGACATATAACGGAGCAGAGTGGTTAGGTAGACTAAAAGTCATCAAAACAAAAGATGGTAAAGTGGAGAAAGACCCTAGATATGAGGGTGAAGACTTAATCACGAGTTATTAAGGGACAAGATAAGGTTCCTATAGTGGTAGAAAGAAATGGTTCACTATTTGTTTTAAATAATGTAAGTGGAAAGAACGAATTCGAGGATTTCGAACGTGGTTGTTTATAGAGGTTTCGAACAGTTTAAATGAGTTGATTTCTAGTTTGAGATTACAAAAATAGTAAAGTGAAGAATGTTTATATGAATTATAGACCGGCTAGAGGGGCGTGGAAAAGTGGAATATAGTGGAATGGCTTCAGTTTGGTTTGGAATTTCTAAATCACTCCAAAATCTTGAGGAGTATGTCGATATAGATTACACGATAGATGGTGATTCAGTTCATTCAAAGTTTGGGACGAGCTTTGAATTCGGTTATTATGATGAAGATAATATTGAAATTTGTTTTTATGAGAATAATAAAAGGGAAATTGAACATATTTTAAATGATTTTTCTTATAGTGAACGAATTATTCCTAAAATAAAAAAGCTAGTAAATGGAGATAGTTTAGCGAACGATATTAACTTTGCTATTGTTCTTTATGATTTTAAATATAATGAAGTGAAAAGAGAGGATATGTTTGATGGTTTAGAGGTTACATTTATTGGTTCTATGCCGTACAGGTAGTTTGCAGGGAGCTGCAAATTCATTTCATAAACACATGGATAAACCTTGTAAAGGAGGGATACAAATGCATGCTTTGCCAAATTGCTTAGAAGAAGTTTTGGAAGAAGACATATATAAGCGGGCGGATAAAGATCAGGTGTATGAAGTAATAAATAGGTTAGGTGTAGAAGTGTCTAATACATTTAGAGAGTTTTATTATCGATTTGCAGGACCTTTTTGGGACGAGCACGTTCCTTATGAATTACTTGATATTATAGATGAAGAGAATAATATTGAATATTACACAATTATTGCTCGAAAGGAACATGGATTTCCTAATAAGTATTTAGTTTTAACGGAAATGACAGCAAATGCTGCATTGGTCCTTGATAGTGTAACTGATAAAGTTTACTCAGTAAATTTTGAAGGTGGAGATGAATTACTTTTAAATGGAGAATTAAAGGAGAGTTGGCCAACGTTTTATATGTTTTTGAAAGAATATTTCAAATGTTAAGTGTTGATGGGAGTTAACAATAAGCAGGGACACCTTAGTAATAAGTGCGAGAGGAGTGACGGATAAATGACAATGAACGATTCAGTTTTTGGAGAGATTGAATATAATTATGCTTGGGGTAAGCGTATGCCTATAACTTTTATAGGCAATGTCACTGAGATTGATTTGATGATAGATGGTGAAGAAGATGAGATGTTTGATGAAGGGCAGTATGTAGCGTATCAATCATTAATAAAAAATTGGGAAGAGGTACAAATAAGTTTACTACAGTCTATATTAGACTATTACAAACAAAGGAGATGTGAATTGGGATATGATATTGGAGTGCAAGAAAATTATCCATTAGTTGAAACAACTGATCAAATACTAGAGATGATCGGTTTAGAGGGTATTGTTGTTCCGTATGCAGATATTACGGAAGGGCGAGAGGTTGGAATTACATTTAATTGTACGTGGGATATAGAAAATGGTGTAGGAGTTCGATTATTAAATGAAAAGGTAATGGAAGTAGGTTATCAGGATATTATTTTTTAATATAAGTTAAAAGTAAATGAGGGGATATATAACCTGAATGAAAAAGGTATCAATCTTTATCAGATTGACACCCTAATACGAATCTTTTTTAACACCTTACATACTTACGCTTAAAACCAAGTCTTCCTCTATCGAGTTCTTTCTGAATACTCTCTGTAGCATTTAACAAACTGCTTTTTTTCTTATCACGTTTGATTTCAACTATACCAACTTCTTTTGCAGTCTCAACTGCCTTTTCGTGTAGTGGTACATATGAAATTGCCACGGTGTTTAGGAAATTATTCATAGCGGATTTTGTTCGTTCTGGAGAATGATGAATTGTATCTTTCACCATTTCAAGCATATCGGAAATTTTACTTTCGGAAAATTCATTGTCTTTGCGATTTCCTAATAGCCAACAGTAGCAACTCCAGCCGGCAGACATTTTAAGCTCGTCCCCACTTGCAATCCATTTATCAGCAACATCTTGCGCAATATTTGACTCCGATAAAGTTACTGCCACTACATAATCAGATAGCATATAAAAATATGCCCCGTCTATCCAGCGATCAAAATCAGACTCACTCATAGCTTTTGGATCGGCAATAATACCTGCAAAGTACATAGCATCGTAGTTACCTGTGGCATAAAGTTCTTCAGCTAACTCTTGATTTAATTTTATTTTTTTAGCGATTGGTTTCATAGCACCTGTAGCTACTCCGAAAACCGGTTCGTGCGCACCGTTAGATATGTATATTTTTTTCGTTCGTTCCTTACCTAGAGCTTCAAGTTCTTGCATAACTGTTTTAAGATCCATAGTTGTGCAACTTCCTTTCTTCATGTGAAAGCCTTTTTAAGTCTTTCATATTTCTTATTTTAATACTAATTGTATTTAAGAGGTATGTCTACTTTCTAAAGGTATCGAAACTTGGTTTGAATTTTAGATGAAATAAAGAGCTAATTAAAAGGGTGGTATAATATAGAAAAAGTGAATGATGAACATCAAATAGGGGGTATTCAATTGGAAATAAAATTGAATCGATTATATAGAGAGATAGCGGAAACGGTTCATGCCATGATTCCAGAAGAATGGGAGAAATTTTATTTTTATGCACAAATATCAGAAGCTGGAGGGGGAACTTACTTTTTCTATAACAACTTCAGAAATAAACAAAATTATAAGTATAGTGTAGAAATTCCTTTTAAATACGAAGTTAATGAAGAGGAGTTTGAAAGGAAAGAAGATTCTTTATATAAATTGAGTAAGGAATTAAGAGATGTTTTTAAAGATAATCAGCAAGAGCTTTGGTACTCTTTTACAATGTCTCTGGAACATAGTGGGGAATTTAACATGCATTTCGATTATACCAATTGGCTCGAAACAGAATATAGTTTTAGTGATCAAATGATTATTTGGAAACGTAAATACTTAGGTGAAGTACCAATTAATGAAAATGATAAAGCGCTAATTAATAAGTATGATAATGAATTTCCGAATAATCCTATTTGACTGAAAGGAAAGAAGAAATGGTTTTTATAAAAATCATGAATTTTAAAGCGTAAGTTGAATGAGAATATATATTCATAATGGAGGACGCTATTAATGGAAGTACACGGAATGGTTTCAATATGGTTCGGTAATATGCAAACGCAAGATCAGTTGGATACATATATAGATGTTACGTATGATGAAGAAGGAGACTCTATACCAGCAAGATTTTTTGTTGATTTTAATATTGATATGATTGATGTAGATGAAGATTTTATTGAAAAGGAAGTGTTAGAAGAAGCGAGTGATGACATTTCTATGTTATTAACGGGATGTTCATATGATGATAAAATACTTTCTCGAATTAAGGAAGTAGTTAAATTAAATAAATCCTATAATTCTATCGTTTTAATTTATAATTTTCAATATGACAATTCAGTAAGTAATTGTGAAGGTTTTAATTTTGTAACTGCTACAAGTTATCTATAGTTAGAAGTAAAGTACAGTAGAATAAAAATGATTTGTATAGTTTTTCCAATAAATATTTGGTATGATGGTGAATGGGAAAAATATACAAGTTGTTAGTTTTTCAAAAAAGGGGGATTGAATTGAAAAGAACACCTGAATTTGTATTAGGTTTAATTGGTGGCATTTTGGGAATTATTATTTCCATAATATTAATAGTTGTAGCGTTTAATATTATGGAAGGTGTTGATTACGAACTTTTAGCTTATTACTCTATTATTTTAACGGTTCAAATAGGATTGTTCATTTTATCGTGTTTAGTAAACAAGGTTAATAATAAAGTTTATGGAGTTTGTATGATTGTGATTCCTATAGTTATGTTGTTTATGTCATTATTCTTTTTACTTATTCCGACAATTTTACAAATTATATCTGGTTCATTTGCATTTAGGACATTAAAGTTAGAATCGAATGTAAGCTAAATATAATTATTAACGTCTGAATATTCGGTTTTTTAAACATTTTCGTTTGCAGTTCAAATTAACATAAAGTACAAAGTTGTACGCTTTAGGAGGAGAAATAGATGATTATTTGGTCTGGTTGGGGTTTTTTAGTCGCAATTATTGTAATTATTAATACTCTTTTGGGTAAGGCTATCTTTGGATCTATAACGGGGGACGCTACATATTTTCAAGACCATAGTTGGCCAATGGCGGTAATGTTTATTATATCAGGGGTTATGTCTTGGTATTTAGGTAAATATATTAATAAGCCAGATGGGAAAGTTTATATAGATGCCGAAACTGGTGAAAAAGTTATGTTTAACAAAAAGCACTCATTATTTTTTATAAAAATGGAATATTGGGGACCGATTCTAGGAGTTATTGCGATTGTAACTTTAATTACAAGATAAAAAAAGAGGATGGGTATAGCAAGAGTAATCTATTCAAGTAGAAGGAGAAATCAGTCATGAATGCAAAGAAACTACTAGGGGTAGCAGTTCCGGTCATGTTGTTATTTGGTTGTGGAGTTTCTGAGAAAACGAACACTTCTAAACAGGAGAAAACGGAAGAGTCTAAAGTAAAAGAATCGAAGTCTAATAGTAAGAAAGAAAAAGTTTCAAAGGAAGACTATCCTAATAAAGTGTATAAATTAGGAGTAGAGTTTGATAAGTTGTTTGCGGAGCATAACAATATTACAAGAGAGGTTTTTGACGGTAAGAAAAAGAAATCAGATATAGTAGATAGTGTGAAAGAATTAAATAAAGTGTTAGATAAATTTGAGTCAATAGATCCCCCTACAGAGTATGTAAATCAACAAAAGGATTTTGAAAAAGCAATTGGTTATTTTAGAGAGTCTTTTTCTTTAATAAATGAAGTATTCACCCGAAAAGAAAAAAGAGAAAAAGGCGATAAGACTGATAAAGAGTTAATGGAGAAATCCGAAAAGTTAGTGAAAGAAGGAGATATTTACTGGCTTAAGGCATTCAAAGATCTTGAAGGGGATATTAAAATCGGTGACGGTACAGTATCTGTGAAAGATTTGAAAGAGTTAGATAAGAAAGCTGGAATTAATACGGATAACGTTATGAAGAATGTGAAAGATGGTACGGAATTAATCGGTAATTGGGGATTCAAAGGAACAGACGGTTTCATTATGTCACTTATTCTAAAAGGTGATAAGACATTTGAAACGTATGGTAAAGGTGAGTATCCAAATAAAAAGAATTATATTGAAGGCACTTGGGAATATGATAAGGAAGCTTTTACAATCTATTTACATCTCAATAAACGTTTAGTAGACGGTGTAGAAGATACAATTCAAAAAAAGAAAATAGCATATAAAGTTCAAGATTATGATGGGGAAAACTTGCAATTATTTAATGAGACGTCATTTCATACAATTAAGTATGTGAAGCAAAGTTAAAGTTATGTAGGACTAGGTTTAAATGGCCTAGTCCTTCATTAAAGTGCGAGTATGTAAAGAATATGTTATCTTTCGTTCTGTTTACTTAATATCATGTTATTCTTTAATAGAGTAATAAATGGAGTTTTGCATTAAATATATGAGGTTGGTTACAAATGATAAAGAAATTTACTAGATTCGTATTAATAGTGGTTATCCCAATCAGTCTTATTACAGGTTGTGGGACTGCTGAAAAAACTGAAGCACAAAAGCCGAAAGTGGTACAAACGGAGAAAAAGGACTATATGGATTACTCATATGGTAGCAAAGGTATATTAGTAAGTGGCAAAGCGAAAGAACGGCAACAATACGAGATTGGATATATGGATGATAATAAATTAATTGGGATTGATGAAAATATTGAAGACTGCATTATTTTAGATAATAAAGATGAAGCAGGTCTCATTTGGAAACAAATAGAGCGAGGATCTATTATTGAAGTGCAATACGGTAAGGATCGCAATGATATCGTAGGCGTGCAATTCGTAGGAGATCGTGAGTCATATGAAATTAGTGATAAGTTTGATCGGAATACGATAAATGAGATTGTTGAAAACGTTAAAGGGAATTTGTAATAGATGTATGTCGATAGTACAGGATCTCTTATTATGAAATTGTATGCCAGTTATTTGTCTAAGTTTAAATTGATTATTTTGACGGTATTTGTAATTAGTTGTAAAATAATGTTTGTTGACGAAATTTGTAAAAAGTATGTTAGATGAAATTCATCTGTAGGGATGACATATAAATATTTTCTTAATGAGTATAAAATATGATGATTTAAATATATAAATAAAAAATAAAATGTATTGGAAGTACATAGTAGATTCATATTTTAAAAAATTAATGTAACAATAAAGGGAGGTTGAGATACATACACGGTGGGAGTGTGTATGTATTTATTATAATAATGAATAAGACAATCAAACAACAAGTAATCGCACTATCAACAAGTCTAGTGATTTTAGGGAGCGTACCTTTATCAGCATCAGCAGAAGAGATAAACAACTCTCAAACTGATCAACTTAATATTGCCCAAGGAGAACACGGAACGAGCGGATTAAATTATTCTAATTTCAAGTTGGAAGTTCCTAATCATGTACAAATTAACGAAGCAGAAGTATCTGAAAATGAAAAAATGCTTTTAGAAGAATATAAGCATAAACATGATGAAACAGAAGAATTAAACAAAATGCAAGATGCTAAGAAGGGACAAGTAGCAGAAAAGGAAGCTATTTCAAACATTGAAAAGGCATTTGAATCTGTAGATGGTCGAAATGATGGATCTGATCGTCAAATGAAACCTGTTGCAAAGCCAAGAGGTATTCAATATAGTGCACAGAGTACGAAGAAATATGGAACACTTGCAGGAGTTCCATTTGTGGAGTGGATTGTTCCAGCAGGAAATCCTGATATTCGTCCTGCAAATCCGATGAAAGCACGTTACATTACAATTCATGAGACCGCAAATACAGCCGCTGGTGCTAATGCTGAAAATCATGCGAAATATTTATACAAGCAAGCAACTGAAGGCACTTTCCGAACAGCTTCATGGCATTTTACTGTAGATGATAGACAAATTTATCAACACTTACCAACAAACGAAAATGGTTGGCATGCAGGAGATGGAGATGGTTCAGGAAACAGGGAGTCTATCGGTATCGAGATTGCGGTTAACCAAGACGGTGATTACAATAAAGCGTTAGAAAATGCAAAACGACTTGCAGGTTATTTAATGAACAAAGAAGGAATTGGTGCAGATCATATTTACAAGCATCAACAATGGAGCGGGAAAAAATGTCCTGACATTTTAATTTCACGTGGTAATTGGGCTGGTTTCGTACAAGGAATTCAGTGGTATGCAAATATAAATGCGCAGATTGATACGCCTTTACAAGATAAAAATGACTCATTTAATCCAAATGAAAATAATCCAGCTGAACCTAGCATGGAACTAGTGGTAAATGGTAGTGGCATCAATGTACGTAGTGATGCGGGTATTGAACATCGTGTTGTACGTAAAGCTTCAAACGGAGATCGTTACAAAGTATTAGCCGTTAAAAATGGTTGGTATAAAGTAGGTAATGGAGAATGGATTTTCTATGACCCAAGTTGGATTAAAATTAACTACAATGTACCAAAGGAAGAAGTACAAAAGCCTAAGGAAGAAGTACAAAAGCCTAAGGAAGAAGTACAAAAACCAAAAGATGATATTACAGGTGGCTGGTTTGAAGGGCATATTCGTAAATTAAACAGTCTAGGTATTATGCAAGGCGAAGGTAATGGTGTATTTGCGCCATATCGAAATGTAACGAGAGCGGAGTTTGCGAAATTAATCTCGAATGCTCTTAAACTACCAGAGGGAAATAAGTCATTTGTAGATATTAATGAGGCACATCCATCACTTCATGACGGTATTAAACGTTGTGCAAGTGCAGGAATTATTAATGGTCGTGGTGAAGGGATTTTTGATCCTAACTCACCAATTACTCGTGAAGAAGTATCTATTATGATTGACAAAGCATTGCGATATAAAGGAATTACAGGTGAGTTAGTAGCATTACCATTTACAGATAAGCATTTAATAACATACAAAGAATCGGTTCAACGATTATACAGTCTAAAGGTAGTTAATGGTATTGGAAATAATGAGTTTGATCCTCGAGGTACAGCAACTCGTGGTCAGGCAGCTGCCTTTATTGTGAAGATGTTAGATTCAATGCAAAAATAAAATGAAACTTTAATCAGTGAGGGCCACTCGCACTGGAATCGAGCAGTTTATTCACCGAATTTTGAAATGAGAGTTTTACTGTCCGCAAATAGCAGAATAAATTGTATGTAGAAGCTGACATTGGTAGAAGTAAAAAATAAGAAGAATTTGAAAGGAGCTATCCAAAATAATAATTTGGAATAGCTCCTATTTAGTAGGAAGAACAAATTGTATTTCATAGATTGTAATGTAGAATGCCCTTCCAAGCCCCTCATAAGCCCCTACCAAGTAATAAATCACTAAGAAAAAACAAAAACAAAAACAAAAACAAAAACAAGAACAAGAACAAAACAAGCGCGAAAAAATGAAACCGGCGTTGTAGTAGTAAAAAAATTGTAATTTGAATGCCAAAACCATTCCCGCATGCCTATCTTTATAATGAAGGATTAAAATTTTCCTATTTACTAGCAAAGAGTGGAGGGAAACATATGGCAGTATACCGTAATGTGCAGGTGAACTTTTGGCAAGATGAATTCATATTAGATTTAACGCCAGAGGAGCGTTATTTTTACATATATTTGTTAACTGGTACGAAAACGAAGCAATGTGGTATTTATATATTACCGAAGCGTGTGGCAGAGCTTGAAACAGGTTATAGTATGGAGACTGTTGAGAAGTTGCTAAACAGGTTTGTTGAGTATGGAAAGATTTTATATGATACGGAAACGAAAGAGGTATTCATAATAAATTGGTTACACTATAACCCTATTTCAAATACGAATGTGGAGAAGTGCGTATTACGTGAGTTAAAGACTATAAAAAGTAATGAGTTCATACATATATTTTTACGTAAATGCCTTGAAGAAGAATACAAGATTCCATTATTATTGCAGCATTTTGGTATGCCAAAAGAAGAGGATAATAGTAGTTCACAAGTAGTTATTGAAGAGAAAGAAGAAGCGGAAGAGATAGAGGTGGAAACCATAGAAGAGGACGTTCCAAATAGTGAAGTTTATAAGTTTTATGAACAAAATATTAGTAGTTTATCCCCATATATTGTGAAGGAATTGAAGAATTGGATACAAAGACTTTCTGGAGAGAAAGTGTTAGAGGCACTTAAAATTGCGTTTGAAAATAATAAGAAAACGTTAGCTTATGTGAAGGGGATTTTGAGGAATTGGTGTAAGAAAGGACGAGTAGATTTTAGTGAAGGAATGCATAGGAGAGAAGTATTTGGTTCGTATGATCCATAGTTTGGATAAGGATTTTTTCTAGTCTAAAAGGTTCTTTTACTATAGAAGCGAATAGTGTGAGAAAGGGGTGGTTATATGGAAGTCGTTATAAAGAAGAAACGAAAAAGGGGAAAAAGAATTTTTATTTGGGCTAGTAGTATCGTTCTTTTGTTAGTTATTTCCGCTGCGATTTTTTTGAACATATATACGCTGAAATCTATGCCAAAGATAGATGGAACGATAAAGCTAGAGGATTTACAACAAGCTGTTACGGTGAAGCGTGATAGTAAAGGTGTACCGCATATTAAATCGGAAAATGCACATGATTTATATTTTTCACAAGGATATGTGCAAGCGCAAGATCGTTTGTTTCAAATGGATTTAAGTAGAAGACAAGCGTCTGGTATGTTAAGTGAAGTTGTTGGGGAAGCAGCTGTTGATCGAGATAAATTGTTTCGAACACTCGGTTTACGGCGAGCTGCCGAAGCTTCAGTTAGTCAATATGATGGAGAAGCGAAATATGCCCTGCAGTCATTTGCTGATGGGGTGAACGCTTTTATACGTGAGGCGAAAGAGGAAAAGAAATTACCAGTTGAGTTTACTATATTAGGTTATGAACCTGCTGAGTGGTCAATTGTTGATACTTTAACGATCGGGAAGTATATGGCGTTTGACTTAGGAGGACATTGGCACGGACAGGCATTTCGATATTGGGCGCTGAAAAATCTTCCGAAAGAGCAAGCGAATGAGCTATTTCCTGCATATCCGAAAGATGCTCCTAGATTGCTAGCTGAACTGAAAAATACAAATGTGGACGTAGCACAAAGTTTTTCAAAAACGATAATTCCGCCGGAGTTTAACGGTAGTAATAACTGGGTTGTGAGCGGTGAGAAGAGTGCGTCAGGTAAGCCAATTTTAGCAGATGATCCTCATTTATCTCTTGCGACCCCTTCTATTTGGTATCAAACGAGCCTTGAAATGAAAGGTTTAAATGTGAGTGGCGTTATTTTCGCTGGAGTACCAGGTGTTATATTAGGACACAATGACAAAATAGCGTGGGGTGTTACGAATACAGGGCCTGATGTGCAAGATTTATATATTGAGAAGAGAAATCCTAATAATGAAAATGAATTTCTGTATAACGATAAATGGGAAAAAGCTACCGTTGTAGACGAGTCTATTAAAGTAAAAGGCGGGAAGACAATTCCTTATAACGTTACGATTACGAGGCATGGACCAGTAATTTCAGAGTTTGCGGATAAGGGGAAGGAGAAAACGAAAACAGTATTCTCTTTAAAGTGGACAGCTTTAGAACCGTCAGCTGAGTTAAAAGCTGTATTAAATATGAACAAAGCAAAAGACTGGAATGAGTTTGAAACCGCTCTTCAAGATTTTCATACACCAACCCAAAACTTTGTGTTTGCATCAAACGACGGCACAATTGCTTATAAAGCGAATGGAAATATACCAGTGCGTAAAAAAGGTGATGGTAGCTTACCTGTTCCAGGATGGACAGATGAATATGAATGGGAAGGGTATATCCCGTTTGATCAACTTCCAAAAGTAATTAATCCAAAACAAGGGTTTATTTCAACTGCGAATAATAAAATTGTTGATGATGATTATCCGTATCATATTAGCAATACGTGGGCGCAGCCATATAGGCAAATGCGTATTCAAGAATTTTTGCAAGAGAAGGAAAAGTATACGGTGAAAGATTTAGAAGAGTTACAGATGGATCAAAAGAATTTATATGGGAAAGAGTTTACTCCTATATTTTTAAAAGAGTTAAATAAAGCATCTTTAAATGAGGTAGAGAAAGAAGGCGTAGACCAATTAACAAAGTGGAATTTTTACGATAGTAAAGATGAAGCGGCACCATTAATATTCCATTTGTTAATGAAAGAGATTTCAAATACGTTATTTTCAAAAGAAATACCGAAAGATGTACTGGAGTTATTTGAAGGGAAGTCACAAGTTGTTGATGAATTGATTCGAAAAGAAGTAGCGGGAGAAAATAGCGTTTGGTTTACGAAGTACGGAGGTTTCACAAAAGTTGTGCATACATCGTACGAGAATGTAATGAAGAAATTGCAGAAGGAATATGGACCCGATGTTGGAGAGTGGAAGTGGGGCGATTACCATCAACTCGCTTTTACACATCCCATTTCGAAATCATCGAGTATGTTAGCATTACTCGCTTTTAATCGTGAGAAGCCAGTTCCAATTGGTGGGAGCCAAGTTACCGTGCAAGCAGCGAGTTACGGCGAAAACGGCATTGT
Organism: Bacillus sp. FSL W8-0770; assembly: GCF_038008705.1. NCBI lineage: Bacteria > Bacillati > Bacillota > Bacilli > Caryophanales > Bacillaceae > Bacillus > Bacillus sp. FSL W8-0770. The sequence goes on along the minus strand of NZ_JBBOZR010000001.1, from coordinate 3,080,164 downwards.
AAATCACGGGGCGTCTTGGAGATTCATTATTGATACGAAAGATATGTCAAACGGTTATCATATCGTAGGGCCAGGACAGTCGGGCCATTTTAGAAGCGATTGGTATCATGATCAAATAGATGATTGGGTAAATGGCACGTATCATACGACTACATTGAATACGGAGGGGATAGAGGGGAAGGTATTAACTTTGCAGCCGAAGTGATAGTAAGTTCTTATTTGCAGATGGCCCAGCTTTATGAGGTAATACTCCTTCGGCTAATGAAAGTTTTGCTTTATACAAGAGACTCTTACGATTGTAAGAGTCTCTTTATTATGATAATGGATAAAATATCCTTTTTGTAAAGAAGCGACAAGTTTTGACAAAATATTATACAGAGACTTGTTATAATACCTTTTGGAATATTATGTTTATTAAACGGAGGATGAAGTAGTGTACAACAAGGAAAATTTCTTAATAGTTGCAGTGAAATCGAATAGGGGGATTTAATATGAGCGTTAAAGTAATAAGGGCAACAGGGATGATGGGCGGAGCAGCAAGAGTTGCTGTAAAGGTAGATAACGAAGTAGTAATGAAACTTGAGAATAACGAAGAATATACGCTTCCTTTTGAATTAGATGAAGCGAATATTAAAGTAAAACAATTCTTTTTTGGAAGTAAAGAAAAGAAAGTAAAGGATGGCGATGTAGTAGAAATTAAGATAAATAGTATTGCTATGCTATTACTGATGGTGTCAATGATGGCTGTTTTATTTGGTTCGTCAATTGGTATAAATATTGTTGTTTTTGGTGTGATAGGAGCTTTAGTTACATTAGTATACGGATTGAATAACTGGTTTCGTTTAGAGGTTAAATAATTATTGTATATATATTTATTTCAGTTGATTTACTATACATGGGATGAAAATATTTTTAAGTGGGAAATGGGGAGAATCAGTATGAAGAAAATGGTTGTAATATCTAGTTTGGCGCTAATAGTAGGTTTAACAACTGGTTGTAGCAGTGAAAAAACAAGTGGACCTAAAACAGTATCTGTAAAAAAAGAAAAAGAGTTAGTAGCGAAAGATATTTTTAAAAAAGCAGCTGACGGATTAAAACAAGAGGAATATCTTACATTGACATCTCTTATGTCAATGAAGGGGAGCGGCCAATCAGAAGAAATTAAAATGAAAATACAAATGGAGCCGAAACTGAAGAATTCTAGAGCTGAAATGAAAATAAGTGGTACAGATATTGTAACGTATGAAGTAGATGGAAAGGTCGCTGCTCAAGTGAAAAACCCTGATACAGGAGAGTTAGTTACGATACCTAATGATCAATTTAATGTAAATGATGTAATGGTCAGTAAAAATTTACTTAATGAGTTAGATTTACCAGAAGCTTTGGCAAAGAAAATGAAGGCAAAGAAAATGAAGGCAAAGAAAGATGGAGACACATATAAACTTACACTTGAATTAAAGGGAAAAGAAGCGGTAGATACGTTACAAAAAATTAATGGAGATATGAAAAAATTAACGGAAGGATTTAATATGGATGCGTTTAACATTGAATATATAATAACAAAAGATTATAAATTTGAAGAGATGCGAACAACTATAAAAGTGAGTGAAAGTAACTCAGATAAAAAAGCTAGTACAGATAAGGAAAAATTGGATGCAGTTGTGAGTATAAAGATTGATTCATATGAAAAGTTTGATTCAATTAAGTTACCAGAAGGGATTCAATAATTTCAATCGTAAAAGGATAAAAAGGAGCGGAAATCTGCTCCTTTTTTATTTTTCCTACTATTTTTAGAAGATTTATATGAATATAGTTGAACGAAACTTCATTTTTTTTCTGGAATAAATGTGAAACGTTGTATAAAATAATCAAGAAAGCCAAAAATTATAGGGGGAAAGTTGTGAAGAAAAATAAGAGTTTAATAAGTTTTTTAGGAGTGTTTATTATGTTGTTTTCTTTTTGTTTTCAAGGAAATGTACAGGCAGATGTAAATACTGTTCAATCTGGAAAAATCAAATCAGGAAACGTAACAGTATGGGAAGTTGGAAATGTAGCGAAAGTATTAGCGGATGTGGAGCGCTTAAATTTAAATACAGTAAATGTACCGATTCAAGTAGATATCCCAAATGTGACTTCTACTAACATGGTAATTAATCAAGCGCAAAAGCAACAAGCTATTATTTTAATTCAAGAATTATTAAAGCGTAATATTCAAGTTATAGTGGAACCGTTCCCATATATTCAGCAGGGGAATGTTGGAGAGACAGAATGGAACCCAAGTAACATTAATGATTTCTTCTGGAATTGGAAGACGGTTATTCTGCAAGATATTTTTAATTCCATTACAAGTAAATACAATGTGTATGGACTAAAGATTGCTTCTAATTTCGTGAATATGGAGTATGCAGAAGGATACTGGAGCGATACAATTGATTTTGTTCGTAATCAGTATAAAGGAAATATTTTGTATCAAATGAACTGGTGGTTAACAGCAAGCTGGGACTCTTCTTATGAAGAGAAGTTTATAGAGAAAATAAACCGTCCGTATTTAAAGAAGGTAGATATTGTTAGTATCGATAGTTGGTTTGAAGTTTCTGGAAAAAGAAATCCGTCATATGAAGAAGTGAAGCAAAGTTTATTTGCGACGACAGTATATAATCGTGGGCAAAATGTTGTTCAGCAATTGGAACAATTACATAATGCAACAGGAAAGCCAGTTTACTTCGGTGGATTTAACGTTCCAGCACGTGAACTTGGATTACAAAATCCATGGAATCCAGATGTTTCAAATGTGTTTTCGAAAGATGTACAATTAAATGGATGGCGTGCTTACCGCGATGTATTAGAACCGAAACCATATTTTAAAGGTTTTTCAATTTGGTTTATTGGCTCTAATGATAGTACACATCCGTATCAAATACATAGTAAAGAAGCAGAGGCAGTTATTAACGGCTGGTACCGAAAATAATTTTTATAAAATAGGTAAGTTTTGAAGTTTACTACATATATTTCTAGTGAAAGGCCTTTCACCATCTTATCACCTAGGGGGCAATCATAATGAAATTTTTGTCTTACCTTACAGTAATTTTGGTGATTCTCGGCGGTTTGAATTGGTTGTTTGTAGCGTTAGATTACAATGTAGTTGAGAAATGGTTTGGTTCTATGCCGGCGCTTGTGGACACTATTTATTGGCTCATTGGTCTTTCTGCTATTTATCAAATTTTTGATCGGTTCTTCACGGACAATTAGCAATTATACTTTATTACTAGAGTGTTAAGTACGATTATGTACTTAACACTTTTTTGTATGTTTATAAAAATAGTTTGCACATGCAAGCGATTCCATTGCGTCTTGCGCCGTAATAATAGAAAACAAATTGACCACGTATTATATTTTGGGTTATAATTCAGAAAGTTTAAAAAATAATAAAAATGAGAAATAGGGAGGTTATGAGGGTAATGGAGAGAGTCTATAATTTTTCAGCAGGACCATCAATACTCCCTTTGCCAGTTTTAGAGAAAGTGCAAAAGGAGCTTGTAAATTATAACGGGACAGGCATGTCTATTATGGAAATGAGTCATCGATCTTCTTATTTTCAAAGTATTATAGAGGAAGCGAGTAACTTACTTCGTGAATTAATGAGCATCCCTGATGAGTATGATGTTTTATTTTTACAAGGCGGTGCGTCATTACAATTTTCTATGATACCACTGAACTTAATGAATACGTATAAAAAAGCTGGATACGTACTAACTGGCTCATGGTCTAAAAAGGCACTGCAAGAAGCCGAAAAAGTTGGGGAAGTACAAGTGATTGCTTCTTCCGAGCAAGAGAAGTTTACTACGATTCCTAAACTGGACGGTTTACTAAGCGATGAAAAACTAGATTATGTACATATTACAACGAATAATACAATTGAGGGGACAAAATATGTGGATATTCCACATATAGAAAGAGTGCCGCTCGTTGCGGATATGTCTTCAAATATTTTGTCAGAACAATATGATGTTTCGAAGTTTGGTCTTATATACGCGGGAGCACAAAAAAATTTAGGACCAGCGGGCTTAACGATTGCTATTATAAAAAGAGATTTAATTGGGGGAGCAGATCGCTCTTGTCCGACAATGTTAAATTATGAAACTTACAGTAAAAATAACTCCTTATATAATACACCGCCATCCTTTAGTATTTACGTAACAAAACTTGTACTAGAGTGGTTGAAAGAGCAAGGCGGAGTATCTGCGATTGAAGAACAAAATAGAATGAAATCTTCACTTATTTATCATTTTTTAGATGAATCTAAATTGTTTACTTCACCAGTTGATCCTGCGTATCGATCACTTATGAACATTCCATTTACAACACCGTCAGAAGAACTTAACAATGAGTTTTTACAAAAAGCGAAGGAACGCGGCCTTGTTACGTTAAAAGGACATCGCTCAGTTGGCGGTATGCGTGCCAGTATTTACAATGCGATGCCAGCACACGGCGTAAAACGATTAGTAGATTATATGAAGGAATTTGAGCTTGAGAATAGATAGGGAGATGGGGATATGTTTCGTGTTCAAACGTTAAATCAAATTGCAGAAAAAGGCTTGCAAGTTTTTACTGAAGAACGTTATGAAGTAGGAGATAGAATCAATCATCCAGATGGAATTTTGCTTCGTAGCTATTCTTTACATCAAGAAGAGTTTTCAAAAGCCTTAAAGGCGATTGCAAGAGCTGGCGCTGGTGTAAATAATATTCCTGTCGAGAGATGTACAGAAAAAGGAATTGTAGTATTTAACACGCCGGGGGCAAATGCTAATGCAGTAAAGGAACTCATTATTGCCAGTCTTATTATGTCTTCACGCAACATTATTAATGGTGTAAGTTGGACGAAAAACTTAGAGGGTGAAGAAGTACCACAGCTTGTTGAATCAGGAAAAAAACAATTTGTTGGATCAGAAATTGCAGGGAAACGTCTAGGTGTTATCGGACTTGGCGCAATCGGTGCTTTAGTTGCGAACGATGCGTTAGCGTTAGGCATGGATGTTATCGGATATGATCCTTATATTTCAGTTGAAACAGCTTGGCGTCTTTCTACACATGTGCAAAGAGCATTTAGCCTTGATGAAATTTTTGCAACGTGTGATTATATTACACTGCATATTCCTCTTACGAATCAAACGAAGGGGATTATTGGGGAACACGCTGTAGAGAAGATGAAAAGAGGGATGCGTCTATTTAATTTCTCTAGAGGAGAACTTGTAGATGAAAAGGTTCTTCAAAAGGCATTAGAAGAAGATATTATTACACATTACGTAACGGACTTCCCAAATGAAAATGTAATAAAGATGAAAAATGTAACAGCGACGCCTCACCTTGGCGCATCTACGTCTGAATCAGAAGAAAATTGTGCAGTAATGGCAGCACGTCAATTACGTGAATATTTAGAGACAGGAAATATTCGTAATTCAGTAAACTATCCAAACGTAGAATTGCCGTATATCGGAAAGAAACGAATTACAATTATGCATCAAAACGTCCCGAATATGGTAGGGCAAATTACAGGATGCTTAGCGGAACATCATATTAATATTGCCGATATGATTAATCGTAGTAAACATTCTTGGGCATACACAATGATTGATATCGATAACGGAATTGATGATATAATAAAAGAGAATATTGTAGAAAATATAAGCAAAATTACAGGTGTTGTAGCCGTTCGAATGATTGTGTAAAGGAGAGAGGAATGTGGCAAAAATACGACCGTTTCGGGCCATTCGTCCAGTAGAGGAAAAAGCGGCACAAGTGGCAGCTTTACCGTATGACGTATTAAATAGTGAAGAGGCAAGGGAAGTTGTAAAAGGGAATCCATATTCTTTCTTGCATGTTGATAAAGCAGAAATTGATTTAGATCCTGAACTGTCACCGTATGATGATCGCGTGTATGAAAAAGCGGGCGACAATTTAAAGCAATTTATACGAGAAGAAGTGTTCATACAAGATGAAGAGCCAGCGCTATATATTTATGAACTGACGATGCAAGGAAGAACGCAGTCAGGTCTTGTTGTTTGTACATCTATTGATGAGTATGAAGATGATACAATTAAAAAACATGAAAGAACACGTCATGAAAAAGAGCTAGATCGTATTCGCCACGTAGATGTGTGTGACGCCAATACAGGCCCAATCTTTTTAACGTACCGTACAAAAGATGAAGTAAAGCATTTAATTAGAAGCTGGAAAGAAGAACATGCGCCAATTTATACATTTACAGCAGAAGACGGTGTTAAGCATGTTGCGTGGAAGATTGCAGATGAAGATGTAATTACGACTTTAGTAAACGCATTTGAAGATATTCCTAATCTTTATATTGCAGATGGGCATCACCGTTCTGCATCAGCTGCAAAAGTAGGACTTATGCGAAGAGAACAATATCCAAATTACACAGGAGAAGAGGAATTTAATTTCTTCTTATCGGTTCTATTCCCTCATGATGAATTATCGATTTGGGACTATAACCGAGTTGTGAAAGATTTAAATGGCTTATCAGAGGAACAGTTTTTAAATCAAATTACGCAGTACTTTTATGTAGAAGAAGCACCTGTTTCTCCGTATAAACCAAATGAGCCAAAAACATTTGGTATGTATGTAAATGAGAAGTGGTATAAGCTTACTGTGAAAGAAGAAACATTTGATGCGAATGATCTTGTTAAAGGTTTAGATGTATCTATCCTGCAAGATCATTTATTAAGCCAAGTACTTGAAATACATGATCCGCGTTCTGATTCACGTATCGATTTTGTCGGAGGAATCCGCGGATTAGAAGAACTAGAACGCCTTGTGAACAGCGGCGAATACAAAGCAGCATTCGCATTATATCCGACATCTATGGAAGATTTATTAGCAATCGCAGATGCCGGAGAAGTCATGCCACCGAAATCAACGTGGTTTGAACCGAAACTGCGTAGTGGGTTGTTTGTCCATTCTTTAAAATAAATAGACTTCTTTAGTTAGAAAAACCGAAATGATTTTAGTTTCGGTTTTTCTTATTTTGGCTCAGTAAACGTTTAATGTTGATTTTAATGTTAAGATTGAAATATGTAACAACAGGTCGCTACAAAAAATGGAGGAAATACGATGAAAATGCAGCTGCAAAAAAGTTTTTATGTTGAATTGAAAAATGCAATTCGTTGTCATTATAACGAACTTTTAACAAGATGCGGTGTTGACACAATATACGGGTACTCCATATTAACAGACGATTGTGTCAATAGCATTGGACCAGTGGCAAATAAAGAAAGACTAATCAAAGTTAATAAATCGGACCCTTTATACAATTATTATAGATACGGAGCTGTTGAGTGGAGCGAATGGGACGATTTTGGAATGTTTGATGAAGTGAACAAAATTATTAAGAAATATCATAATATCGTCGAAGATGACTTTAACATACGAGTACATACACTGTTGAAAGAAACGTTAAATGTGTTAATGGAACTTGAATCAGAAGGGTTGTTTGGAGATAGAGATGATAATCGATTTATTGTCATTTGTGTAACTGATTCATCGAACGAAATCATGATTGAATCAGCTCGATTGCTTAATACATTAAAGACATACGAAGAATATGCTTCAGAATTTGCATAAGAATGAACATAAGTAAAACTGCGCTCTATAAGAGGCGATTTTCATTTAATAGAAAGTCACCAATTAATAGTAACCATTCGTTGTGACGTAACCATTGAACAATTAGAACCTGATGAAAAAACGTCCAAAGATAATTAAAATGTTTATATGTATGAATCAACTTGGAAAAGAAGTAATGCAGGGGAGCTTTTCAGGCATTATTCTTTGATTGGTAGGAAAAGTAATGAATAAGTGGGCCCCCGCTGCCTCTCAGGCTTAGAGTTTTAATTTCCCTCATAACGAAAATTTGATGTATCGTTGAATACTGATAATAAGACGTTATGTAATATACTCTGTTCTTTTCTTAACTATTAGAAAATAGGTGATGGATAAACTCGTCAACAAAAAGGACATTCCTAGTATTACAAGAAATGTCCTTTCCACTAAATTATAAGGTATTTTGCTGAAATTCAAACTCTAAAATTAGTTTACTAGTTTGACCTGTAAACTGATAATTATAGGATCCTCTCAGGTTTTCTAAGTTACCGGTAGCTTTAATAATTGTTCCTGGGGAATCTAAATTTCCTTTATCAAATATTCCTTGCTCTATAGCTGTAAATGTCCCTTGTTGCCCCTTATAAATTCCTTCAAAGTGTAAAAAACCAGAAATTTTAGCAGTAGCCAAGTGACCATCATTTATATTTGAGTCCAAATAATATAATAAGTATTCAACAAAAGCTTTTCCTTGTAATTCCCCATCGATATCATATTCAACATGAGCAATATTAATAGGGAAATCTTTTTTATTATCATCGATTGGTTTTTCATCCCACTTACTTACTGTAAATGTTACCTCCATACACGTAAATCCCCCTTTATCATTAGATAAGTAATCTCCATATCATTTAAAAAGTACTAATTCACAGTCATATCTTATAGGAGTGTTTTTATTTATTTAAGCTCTGTCATATCGTTATCTTATCTCAGAATCACCTGCGCTTCCCCATGAAGGACTTACTGTCGCCACGATATCTTCTGCTTGTAACCTCTTTGGTTTTATTAACATGTTAACTCCGCTGCTACAGAATGTAATGGACTACGATTATACAAACTGTATTATTGAAAAACATGATGTATGACATTAGTTTCTTCATCATCAATTCGTTTACCTGCTGGGATTCAAGAATTCAGTCTTAGTGTTGAATATAGGAATAACCAATTTATATTTGAAAATTACAGTATGCAACATTGTATGAGAAAGACGGTTGATATTTTCTGCAATCTGTAACTGTAATGATTATAAGTTGGTCGTATTCAATCCGAAAAATAAAATCATCATGAATGGAGAGGTTATAGCTTTTCCTGAACAAGAAAGCTATCGCCTTTAGGCATGGGAGGAAAGGGAGGTTTGATACGGATTGTCCCTAAAAATCGCAACGTTCGTGGTACTTTAAGTGTCCGAAGTATAGATAGATTCTTCGTTTTTTTTGATTTTTAGGGAATTATTCTTTAATTAGTAGATAGAGAGGTAAAATAAAAATACACCTAATTAATAGGTGTATTTTTTAGACTTGAAAACCACATATGTATTGGAGATTTCTCTTAGTTAGAATGTATCACAATAGAAATCATGTATATACATAATATTTGTTACATCGAATGGTTTCCTTGTAAGTATATGAAAATGGTAATCTAAATAGATTTTAATTTTGTTAACTTACCAACCTGTACTATGTTCAGAATTAGCAGGGGCGCCGCCAGTATTGCCATGAGATTCAACTTTCGGAGCAGGGAAATGTGTATGCCCTTCTTGTTTAGGAGCTCCACCAGTGTCGCCGATGTTTAAAGCAGGAGCGCCGCCAGTATCGTCACGGGAATCTAATTTTGGAGCAGGAGTATCACCAACATTTAAAGCAGGAGCGCCAGTATTACCATGCGCTTCTAACGTAGGAGCAAAGAAGTCAGCGTGACTCTCTTTTTTAGGAGCCATTCCTTCCCCATGAGTATTTGTATAAGAAGGAGCCCAAGTGTCGCCATGTGAATCTAATTTAGAGCTTAGATCAGCATGTGTCTCTAGTTTTGGAGCAGGAACATCGCCATGCTCTGCTTTTACAACGCCCCCATCCCCAATATTTACACCAAAAAGACCAAAGCTAAACACTGATAACCCTACAACAGCTGTACTAATTTTTCTTTTCAATCTATCTCTCTCCTTTTTATTGTTTTATTTCATTTTGTCTAAACGTGGTAGATAAAATGAAATGAATCGTAAAAAAATACAATTATATTACGATATACGAATAATTCTGTGTAATATTTTGTAAAACCTCCTTGAAATTTGAATTTTATGAAAATAAAATTCGACATGGTTCATTTTTCAACTAGTTGAATAGATTTTGATTGAGTTTTTATAAAGCTATTCATTAACCTTAGGACCGAAAGTAGATCTTAATTTCTTTATACCGTGGTCATAAGGTTATTTTAGCTTTGAATTAAATTAAAGCCCTCTTGCTTTATATTTAAAAAGTACAGTATGCATCATTGCATGAGAAAGAGGGTTGCTATTTTTTATATGCTGTAACTATAATAGTTACAGATTGGTCGTATCCAATCAAAAAAAATCATCATGAATGGAGATGTTTCATAATGGGTATGAAAAAAATAATTTTAGCAGGTGCTTTAGGGATCGCAGCATTATCAGGAACAAATGTACCAGGATTAGAACTAACAAAAGCGAGTGCAGCTTCTATTGAATCGAACTTCTCGACGTTAGAAGGACGAGTAGTAGAAGTAGATAACGGTGTAATTGTTGTAAAATCTCAGCAATATGAGGAACCTGTTAGTGTGTATATTGATTCACTTTCAAACGTTAAAGTAGGAGATGAAGTAAAAGCTACTGGATCTATGATGCGTAATTTTACAGAATATATGGTTGCAACTGCAGTTGAAAATACAACAAACAAGTTAGGTATGCATATGAAAGAAGATGGCTCACCTGATTATGTAATTGGAGAAGTAGCAAAAGTAGGAACGATGGAAGATGAGGGAGACGGTGCTACTAAATATGTCGTAGTTGAGTATCCATCGCTAAATGGGAAGAAAGATATTATTGATGTTTTCTTAACAAAGGGACAAGTATTTAATGTGGGTGAGAAAGTGAAAATTGATATGAAGTATGTAGGGTGGGGCGGAAGTTCTATTAACTGGAACACAGTTGACCATATTGAAAAAGTTCATGAAGCAAAGACGAACGTTGAAAATAATGATGATGTATGGATTTGGTCTTAATAAGGCGAGTATAAGTCGTTATTTGCAATTTTCTCCAAACAATACATGTAAAAACTAAATGTATCATGCAGTACCCATCTAATTATCATTGTGTATGACAATTAGATGGGTACTTTTTTATTTGAAATTTGTGCAAGTCAATGTTCAGCATTTCTTTTTAAGAGTAAATTACGGGTGAAATCAAAACTTTATTTGCAGTACATAATAAATAATGTTGATTTTTTATCTTATATTAAAATAAAAACAAACCACTGTTCGATTTGAATATTCCACGATATAATAGTGAGAGTTTATGGCAGAATAAATATTTACATAAGAAGTGAGGTACTGTATGAAAAAAAGAACGACAGACATTATTTTTATTATTATCGGTGCATTTCTTTTTGCGTTAGGTGTCAATTTATTTGTTATTCCGAACGAGTTTGGTGAGGGCGGGGTAACAGGTATCACGATTATTACGTACTATTTATTTGAGTGGTCACCAGGTTTAGTTAACTTAATTTTAAATGCGATTTTGTTAATAGTCGGTTATAAATTTTTAAATAAGATTACAACGATTTATACGATTATCGCTGTAGTGACTAACTCGCTATTTCTTCATTTAACAGAAGGCTGGACGATTGCTTCTGATGAAATGCTCGTAAATGCCATTTTCGGTGGAATATTTATCGGGTGTGGTATTGGTCTTATCATTCGCGTTGGTGGAACAACTGCAGGTACTACGATTTTAGCAAGAATGACGCATAAGTATTTAGGCTGGAGTATTAGCTATGGTCTACTGTTCTTCGATTTAATCGTTGCGTTTTCATCTTATTTCATCATTGGTGCAGAAAAACTGATGCTGACAATTATTATGTTATATGTAGGAACGAAAGTAATGGAATTTGTAATTGAAGGCTTAAATCCGAAAAAGGCCATTACAATTATTTCTGATAAACCAGATGAAATTGCCGGGAAGGTAACTTCTTTAATGGGTAGAGGGGTTACTGTGTATTCAGGTCATGGTTATTACACGAAAACTCCGAAGGACATTCTTTATGTTGTTATTAATAAGCAAGAAGTAGTGAAGCTAAAGCGGATTGTTCAAACTACGGATCCGGCGGCGTTCATCGCTATACACGATGTTCGTGATGTGTTCGGAGAAGGATTTGTTGATATTTCGAAGGCTTAGAAATTGTTTTTGATTAAAATAATCTTAATACTAAAACGTAAGAATCTATTTTGAATAATTTTTTTCAAAATAGATTCTTTTTTATTAAACACCATACACTTTAAGTTCAAACTTTTACATTTTAAAGAAAACTGCCGATAGAACGCTCCAGTCTGTTCTTTAATTTTGAAATGTGATAGTTGAATAACGATGGATTATATGTGATTTTTTAATCTACTCCCCATGAGTTTCGCCATTTGTTTTGCATCTGGATTTTCTTCATCGTACAATTTCTCAATAATGTTAATATAATCCGTCTCATTTCGATTTTGACTTAATTTATATGCAGCCTGGATGTCTCCCACCTTAACCTTAAATCCAACTATGCCTTTCAGTTCATTTTCTAACAGAGTAGGGGAAAGTTTATCCCATAATACTGGATTTTCACGATGCTCTTCATATTTTTTCAGCATTGTTGTTAATTCATCTATTAATTCCTCTTTATCTAAAATACTTGCTTTACCATATATATGGACAGCTTGATAATTCCATGTTGGAACTTCTTCATTTTCATACCAAGAAGAAGAGATATAAGAGTGCGGTCCCTGAAACATTATAAGAACATCCTCACAGGTTTCAAATGTTCTCCACTGGGGGTTCCCATAAGCCATATGTCCAGTAATAAAATAATCATCACCTTGTTTAGTTAACCCAAAAGGCAAATGAGTTGCGATTGGTTTCTCTTTTTTTGTTGTGACGATTGTTCCAAAAGAGTTTTTTTGAACAAAATCCCAAATTTCATCAACATTTGTGACTTTAAAATACTTTGGAATATACATAATAGCCCACCTCTCAAAAAAGTTATATGAGTGTTTTGATCATGATAAGGTCAACTTGTTCGTCATCGCCCATATAAAAGGAGTGAGAGCCAGCTTGTACAAAACCTAAGTTCTTATAAAAAGCAATAGCATTTTCATTTTTTTCCCATACGCCTAGCCAAATATTCTTTTTATTATTTGCTATTGCAATTTCAATAGCATTATTTAGTAGATGTTTACCAAGACCATGTTTTTGAAAGGAGCTCTTTATATAAATTCTCTCGACTTCAAGTGATTCATCGCCCATTTCTTCAGACTGAGCATCATCAGTATTGATCTTCAGATACCCAGCAATTTCATCGTTGAAGTAGACAAAAAAGAATTGAGAAGAGTTAGTGGATAATTCTTTTTCTAATTGCTTTAAGTTAAATGCCTTTTCCAAATAATGATGCATATTTTCGGGTGAATTTTGATGTTTAAAAGTTTCATTAAATGTTTCATAACTAATTTCTTGAAGTTTGTGTATATCTTTAAGGGTGCACTTTTCTATATGTGTAGTCATATTAATAGTTCGCTCCTTTATATAATCAATAATCTCTCTTATTTCCCTTTTTTACAAATTCCCAATCTTTTTCTATATTTTTTCTTACTCTTTGAAGAAGGTTAGAAATAGTTTCCGCTTCTGTTTCCGAAAATCCCTCTAATGCAACAGTATTTGAATAATCGTTTTCTCTTTTAATAAAAGGATAGACGTTTTTCCCTTTTTCTGTTGGGAAAAGTTTTTTGATTTTCTTGTTAGATTCATCTTCTTTCTTTTCGATAAATCCATTGAGTTCAAGCTTTTTGATAGCACGGGCTGCGGTTGTACGATCTACTTTTATCATCTCAGATAGCTTTTCTTGAATGATTCCTGGGTTTTCACATATTCGCACAAGGTACAAATACTGACCTTTTGTAAGCTCATATTCTTTAAATTCTATATTACTAATAGAATCTAATGCCCTTGCAATCATGCCAATTTCACGAAGAATTTCTTTCATAATGAACTCCTTATCTTCTGTTTTTATTGCAAATGCAACAATTTGAAGTTACATTTAATATAAAATATTTTTATTGTAAATGCAACAAAAATAACGATGAAGAGGTTGATTAAAATGAAGTATGTTTTTTATGTATTAGGAATTTTAATATTAACCCTTGGTATTTCTTTCACAATACAATCAGATCTTGGAACGTCACCTTTTGATGCGCTTTTAGTAGGACTTTCTTTAAATGTGGGACTTACTGTGGGAAGCTGGGAAATAATAATAGCTTTATTATTAATATGTTGTAACTCAATTTTAAAAAGACATAGACCAGAGATACTAGGGTTGTTAACAGCATTCATAACGGGTATTGGTATTGATGTGTAGCTATTTTTATTACGCAATTTAATTACACCTGAAATATGGTACAGTAAAATGATTTATTTTGGAATCGGATTAGTTATTACAGGATTAGGAACTGCGATATATTTACAAACAAATTTTGCTCCCATTCCAATTGATCGATTAACTTTAATCATACAAGAATTAACTAGAACGAATATCTTTATATCACGAACATGTATTTACCTTATATTCTTAATAATGGCAACGATTTTACATGGACCAATTGGTGTTGGGACTATATTAACTGTTTGTTTAGGCGGGCTATTACTGAATTTCTTTATGCCACTTACTAAAAAAGTAATAGATCACTTATTCGTACACCAGAGTACAACATCACCAAGTTATAAGAGTAATAAAGCAGCTGACCACAATGATAACAAGAGTATCTTCTAAGGAATCCTTTTCTTTTTCTTGCAAAAAATCCAATTGTTTCTTAATGTAGTGATGTAGAAGGATGAACGAGAGAGGGTTTAATGAAGATGATACATATTTTATTAGCTGATGACGATAAACATATTAGAGAGTTATTGCATTATCATTTACAAAAAGAGGGGTTTAAAGTTTTTGAGGCGGAAGATGGAAAGGTAGCGCAAGACGTATTAGAGAAGGAAAACATTCATCTTGCGATTGTAGACATTATGATGCCGTTTGTTGATGGTTATACGTTATGTGAAGAAATTCGGAAGTATCATGATATTCCTGTTATTTTATTAACTGCGAAAGACCAGTTAGTGGATAAAGAAAAAGGATTCATTTCTGGTACAGACGATTATATCGTAAAACCATTTGAGCCAGCTGAAGTCATTTTCCGTATGAAAGCTTTATTACGTCGTTATCAAATGCTGAGTGCAGATATTATTACGTTGCACGGAACGACAATTGATCGAAAAGGTGTGGAAGTAAAGTGTAACGGTCAAACAATTTTGCTTCCTTTAAAGGAATTTGAGCTATTATCACAACTTGCTAGTTATCCTGGAAGAACATTTTCAAGAGAAGAGTTAATTGAACTAGTATGGGGAATGGATTTTGAAGGGGATGAACGAACAGTTGATGTTCATGTGAAAAGGCTCCGAGATCGTTTCTCAAAACGAACGGATGATTTTCAAATTACGACAGTACGCGGACTCGGATATAAGTTGGAGCTGAAATAAAATGAAATCACTATATTCTAGATTTGTATTTATGACGGTCGGTATTATGCTACTTAGTAGTATTATCGGCTTTTTATTAACGAACGTATATTATCAAGTGAAGTTAAAACCGTATAATAGTGAAAAGATTTTAAAGTATGCGGAAGAAGTTAAATCGTTATATGAAAAGCAAAGTGAAGAAAATCAAGAGACGTATTTGCATTCTATTGCAAAGTTAGGGTATGAAATTTATATTGTCGATGATCAAAAGAATGGGAAGCGTATCGGTAATGCGTTTCGTAAGACGTCTATTAGCGATGCTACTGTTCATAAAGTATTGCAAGGAGAAACGTTTAATGGTGTTTCTACGTATCCAACGCGTCTCTTTATTACCGGTTTTTTCGATAATGAATTAATAAATAGTGTCGGTGTACCAGTGCAACACGGTGATAAACAGTACGCTTTATTTATTCGTCCCGACATTCAGAACCAATTTGGCGAGATGCGAATTTTCTTAGCGGTATTACTTGGGTTTATCGTACTATTAAGCATTATCTTTATAGTGATTGCAGCAGGTTACATCGTTCGCCCAATTCGTAAATTTACGAAGGCTACGCAAAAAATTGCGAGTGGGGAATATGAAATTGAATTAGATGTAAAACGAAAAGATGAAATAGGAACGTTATCTACAAGCTTCCAAAAGATGACGAAGAGTATTAAAGAACTAGATGAAATGAGACAAGAATTTGTTTCGAACGTTTCACATGAATTCCAGTCGCCGCTTTCTTCCATACAAGGTTTTTCAAAAACGTTGCAAACAGAAAAGATGAGTGAGGAAGAAAGAAATCATTACTTACAAATTATTGAAGGCGAAAGTAAGCGAATGTCTAGTTTATGTAAACAGTTACTTACGCTCGCTTCATTAGATAAAGAGGAAAAGGTTCTACAAATAAGAGAATTCAATCTGCAGAAGCAAATTAAAGACGTCATTTTTATGCTTGAGTGGAAATGGCGCGAGAAAGATATTGCCGTTGAATTTGATGTGCCAGATATCACTATAAAAGGTGATGAAAACTTACTTCATCAAGTATGGAGTAACATTTTCACGAATAGCATCAAGTTTTCAAACGATGGTGGAACGATTGAGTTTTTTGTCGAAGAGTTAGAGTCTAGTGTCATTATCTCTATATCGGATAACGGAATTGGTATGGAAAAAGAAGAAATGGATCGTATTTTTGATCGTTTTTACAAAGTAGATACAGCAAGGGCAAGAAACGTAGAAGGTAGCGGTTTAGGATTATCAATCGTGCAGAAGATTGTTGAACTGCATAACGGAACTGTTTCAGTTTATAGCACGAAAGGGGAAGGGACGACTGTACGGGTGGAACTTCCTAAATAGATGGAAAGAAAGAGGCTGTTTCGGAACGGCCTCTTTTTTGTTCGTTAGTCTATGTGTAAAGTGAAAAAATATGAGTCATTTTAATTGCATAATCGGATGAGTTTATGGAGTGGGATTAGGAGGAAGTTTATTTAAAAATGTAGAACCTCTACAGAGTTAGAGGGAGTGTATTAAAACTTGAACTGTGTAGGGAGGAAATTACTTTGAAACGAATTGACTTGTTATTAAACGTACTAGATTCAACATTCGACAAAGAGAGTTGGTATGCACCGTTTAAACATGCTATAGAAGGACTTACAGCTGAACAGGCTATGTGGAAACCAGCTGGAGAGACAACGAATACCATTTGGGAGAATGTTAATCATCTCACTTATTACAAAGAAAGACTTGCTGCAAACTTGGAAGGACGTGAATGGACACATAATCTTGACGGTAATGACACCTTTTATCTTACTAAGCAATCTAATAATGATACGGAATGGAAGGAAGTCGTTGAACGCTCTGAAAATGCTCAGCGTAATTTAAGACAGGTATTAAGTGCAATTTCTGAAAGAGAGCTTGAACAAAATTCACTTGAAGGTAAATTACTGGACATCATGCTTCATGATGCTTATCATACAGGCCAAATTATTCAATTAAGGAAAATGCAGGGGGCATGGCCATCAAAGCGTTAACGGAACCTTTTAGTTGGTGCTATTGTTGAATAAATTTTAGATATTCAAACGACTTCATTGTTATATTTTTAGTGAAGTATTTTACATCCAAAATGAAATAATTATATTTTTAACCCCGTCCCCAATTTAGAACGGGGTTATGTTTGTTCTGTTATAAAGCCGCACCTTTCCCGCACTCTTCTTTAAACCGAAGCTCAAAAGTATCCGCTGTAATTTCATCAGCTTTTGGAAAAGCCCGTAATTTCGGATGAAGTAGCCATACGAGGGAAATGAATAAAATCCCGATGCTAGCAAGCGCGAAAATGAGTTGGCTACTATATACATTCGCAGTGTATCCGCCAATTAAAGAGCCGAGTGGCATAGCAATTGTGCCCATGCTTCGTGTGACTGAATTGATACGCCCAAGATATTGGTTTGGAATTACAATTTGACCAATAGTCGCAAATAATATGTTGGTCGCACCAATTGGTATCCAAGCTAAGCTGAATAAAAAAATGGATAACCATTGAAACGGTACAACTGTAGAGAGAAACCAAAAGAAAGCGCCAGTCGCAAAGCTAATAATGGAGACACGGCCAACATTATGTTTACCAACCCATGAACTGAATAGTGCTCCAATTAAACAACCGGCGGATATAGCGGCTAAAAAGAAACCATATAATTTTACACCGCCTAAAGAATCAGCGAAAGAAGGGAGTATTGCCATCGTCATACCGATTGAAAAATTAGCGACAACGGAACCGATTAAGAATACGCCCATTAAGGAACGGAAGACAATTGAAAAACCTTCTTTTAAATCAGAGAAATATTGTTTAGTTGAAAGTGATGTGCCCGTTTCGGTTTGCTTTGGTATTTTCAATGAAAAGAACAAAAGGGCAGTAATTGCGAATGTGAAAGAGTCAATTACATATAAAGTGATCGCGCCAAATAGTGCTACTAATATTCCAGAAAGCGTCGTACAAATTAAATCAATGCCTTGATATGCAAATGAGAAGAGTGAATTTCCTTTTAATAATTGTGTTTTATGCAGTAGAAGTGGTAAAGCTTTTGATTGTGCGGGATAGGCGAATTGTTCAATAAAGGCTACGATAGGCATGATGATGAGTAGTAGGTGGACTGTTAGTAGGTCGAAGTAGTGTGTAATAGGAATGATTAAAATAAGAATGCATTGCAGAACTTGTGTAATGACGAGGGTGTTTTTAATGGACCATCTATCAACGAATGGACCAGTAAGAAATTGTAATGCAGAAGGTAATAACGTAAGGAAACCAGCCAATCCAGAATAAAAAGGATTACCACTTAATTTGTATACGAGCCACATCGCGGCTACATAATACAAACTATCTCCTATGTTGGTGAAAATTCTTCCTAAAAATAATAAGAGGAAATTCCGGTTTTTTAATATGTCCACTTTATCTACTCCTTTATAATAAATTTATTCGGTAAAATAAATTTGACCGTTTATGTAAAAAAAATCGTATTACGATTTTTCTTCTTTTTTAATAAATTGCTGCATTGTTCTCTCAGCGATTTGAAGTGCAGTAGTAGAAATATAATAAGGTTTACTATTCGGATCTTTATCTGCACCTTTTGTAATTTCGTTTAATTCAGCCATTAATTCATAAAACTTTTTTACCCACACTTGAAATTGTTCTGGCGTAGCATCAAATTCCCAGCAGGATGAAACGTAATTCCACTTAGCTGGATCTTCACTTGCATTTCGTAATGTAAAAGCTTCTTCTGGTGCAGCGAGAATTTGGCTTTTCGTTCTTTCTATCATTTGTAAAAAGATTTGGCGACCTGATTCGCTTACTATCTCTAAATGAGGTAATAGATCTGTAGCAGGGGTGAAGCCTTTCGCGACAGATTGATAAAACTTTTGAATAATCCCATTCTTTTCCTCTGTATAAACGATCTCTATAAGACCATTCTTTTCTAATTCTTTTAAATGATAATGAATTTTCGCCCTTGAAATGCCGAATTTCTCAGATAGTAATTGTCCAGTATAAGGACGTTCGCATAGACGTATCATCATTTCGGCACGTAGTGGATCGCTTAATGCTTTTAGTTGGCTATAAGTAGTTAGTGTTAATACGGGCTTCAAAATGATCAACTCCTTAAATGAAATTACTCGGTCAAGATTATTTGACTGAATTGTATCAAGGATTTCAATTATTTTCAATACTTTCTGAAAATTAAATCTTACCCTCTGTAATCTTCTGTTCATATTCCGTTCATATTTCTTTTTTATGATAAGTGCATAGAAAGAAAGAGGAAGGAGCGAGCGAAATGTTTTTAGCTCTGCGTGAATTAAAACAATCAAAATTACGATACGGATTAATCGGATTGATTATGGTGTTATTATCATTTTTAGTCCTTGTTATTTCAGGATTAGCAAATGGATTATCATATGATAATGCTTCATCGATTCAAAATATGGAGGCAAATAAGTTCGTTTTAGCAGATGATGCGGAAAATAAATTACTTCGTTCACAAATTAAGAAAGACGATGTAGATAACGTAGTAAATCAAGTAGGTGACAAAGAGGCAGTTCCGTTTCGTGTGAAAGTTTCAACATATGAAAAGAAAGATAGTTCGAAAAAGGTTGATATCGCTATTTTCTCAAGCGAACGAGATTCATTTTTAGAACCGAACATTGTAAAAGGTGAGAAATTAGGTACAGCAAATAATGAAATGGTTGCTGATGAATCCATTAAAGAAAAAGGAATCGATATTGGAGATACAATTATTGATCCTGTTTCAAAGAAAGAATTTACAATCGTTGGATTTACGAAAGATCAAATGTTTAGCCATACACCAGTTGTATATGTAAATGAAGATGTATGGGGATCTATTTCACAACCAAACCAAAAAGATTATAGTGCAATTGTGCTGAATACAGATAAAGAAATTAAAAATGCTCACGTTATCGATAAAAAAGAAGTACTGCAAAGTATTCCAGGATTTAAAGAAGAGCAAGGAACATTAACGATGATCATTGCATTCTTACTTGTTATCGCAGCGTTATTAATCGGTGTATTCTTCTACGTTATTACACTGCAAAAAACACAGCAATTAGGCGTATTAAAAGCAATTGGTACGAAGAACTCGTATTTAGCAAATAGTTTAGTCGTACAGGCGTTATTCTTATCAGTCGTTGCGATGGTAATTAGTATTGTTCTTGTACAAGGGTTAGAACAAATTTTACCAGCAGGTATGCCATTCTTACTAACAACACCGATGATTGCACAATACGCAGCAATCTTTATCGTAATTAGTATTTTAGGAACACTTATTTCGTTATACCAAGTATTAAAAGTTGATGCATTAGAAGCAATTGGAGGCGGGATGTAATGACTTCATTATTGAAATTAGACAAAGTAAGTAAAGTGTACGGAGAAGGGAATACGGAAGTAACAGCCCTTCATCCGATGTCGCTTGATGTGAAAGCTGGAGAGTTTATCGGAATCGTCGGTCCTTCTGGATCAGGGAAAAGTACATTATTATCAATCGCGGGTGCACTATTATCACCGTCAAAAGGGGATATTTACATTCGTGAGCAAAATATTACGAAGCTATCAGAAAAGGAAATGACAGACATTCGTTTGAAAAAAATCGGCTTCATTTTCCAGTTCGCAAATCTTGTTCCATATTTAAATGTGAAAGAACAATTACTTTACATTGCTAAGTTAAAAAAAGAAAGTAAACAAGAATCAGAAAAGCGTGCGGATCATTTATTAGCGGCATTTGGATTAGGAGAAAGAAAAAATCATTATCCAAATCAACTACCTGGTGGGGAAAAACAAAGGGTAGCAATTGCTCGTGCGTTCATGAACAACCCAGATTTAATATTAGCGGATGAGCCAACGGCAAGCTTAGACTCAAAACGCGCACGTGAAGTTGTTGAAATGATGAAACGTGAAGTGAAAGAGAGCCAAAAAGCAGCAATTATGATTACACATGATGAAAGAATGCTTGATGTATGTGATCGTATATTGACGCTTCGAGATGGACAGTTAATATAAAGAAAAAGGCCAACCGTATATGCGGTTGGCCTTTGTATCATTGTTTTTAATAAGTATAATGGCTTTATTTTGAGAATAACGTTTTAATTTTATTGCGTGTTATTAATAAAATCCCGCCTAATACAGATAGCATTCCTAGAGCCATATTGTTTGATTGCTCGCTACCAGCGTTAGGAAGTTCTTTAGCGTTATTGTTTTTAGTACTATTATCTGCTTGCGTTTGTTTAGACTGTGACACTTCATTAATCTTGTTATCAACATTTTGCTTCGTTGTATGTAACTCAGCTAATTTGTCGTCAATTTTTTTCTCAGTATGCTTAAAGTCGTTAATTTTAATATCTAAGTCTTGTTTTTTCTTTGTTAAATCGTCTGAAACAGTTTGTTTCGATTGTTTAATTTCGTTAATTTTATTTAGTAAATCTTCTCTAGCCTTTTGTAATTCAGCTAGTTTGTTTTTTACATCTTGTTTAGCTAGTTCTAAGTTAGCAGAAAGACTGTCTAAATTGCCTTTAATTTTCTTGAGTTCCTCTAACGTGTTACCAGTATTCGGCTTGTTTTCTTTTAGTTCAGCGAGTTTGTCTTCAGCAGTTTGTTTCGCTTTTTTTAACTCAGCTAATTTTTCATCTACTTGTTTTTTAACTTCCTTAAGTTCATTAACCTTTTGATCAATGTTCTCTTTATGTTGCTTCATTTCATTCACTTTTTCATCGACAGTTTGTTTATGTTCTTTAATCTCATTCACTTTGTTATCGATATTTTGCTTATGCTCTTTTACTTCAGCAACTTTATCTTCTACTTGTTTTTTATGCTCTTTAATTTCAGCGATTTTATCTTCGGCGATTTGTTTGTCTTGCTGAAGTTTTGCATCTAACTCTTGTTTATGTTGTTTAATCTCGTTAATTTTTTCATCAGCAACTTGTTTACGTTCATGTAGTTCATTCACCTTCGTATCAACATTTTCCTTAACCTTGTTAAGTTCATTCAATGTTTGATCCACGTTTTCTTTGTGTTGCTGCAATTTCGCATCTAACTCTTGTTTATGTTGCTTAATTTCAGCTAATCGATCTCCCGTACTTTGCTGAGGAGTAGCATCATTTACTTCCGCATGAGCAGGGTTCGCGCCAGCAATCATTGCTAAAGCTAGTGTAGACGCAGCGATTGTTTGTTTTGTTTTCATATTTTTGTACCTCTTTTCTTTCATATGCATGAACTGTTTTGTGTAAAAATGAGCATATAGAAGTAGATTATCTTATTATTATATACTATGTTAGGCGCTTAGAGGAAGGATTTGCATAATAATCTATGATTATGTAATTTTTATAATCTCTTATTTGGGGTAGGGGATAAACCTTTAGCTAGATGAACAATTTCTTCTATAGTAAAGCTTACATCTTTATTATTGCGAATAACAAACAAATAATCAGCCTCGTTTTCTACAGGATCTACCACATTATCGTGAAGTGATTCAGTTTGTTGTCGATCAAGTACTTCTTTGAAACTAGAATATCCACCTCTAAAAATATTCGTACTTCGCGTGCTTCGAGCCACTCTTTCGTAAAGTACATCATCTGGAATGTCAAAATGAACTAATATGCGTACATATTCATTCTGTGGAAATAATTCGTTTAGTAAATAGAATCTTCCGTTTTTACTGCGATTGGAATTACAAATAATAAGGTGTAAATTTGTATGTTCTTTCGCATAATCAACAATGAATTTTGAAAGACTGTGCTTTAGTGTATTTGATCCTTCTGTCGGCTGTAATTTTTCATAATGCGTGTTAATAAATTCAGCTTGATTATCTTGATCCATAACGAAAGAGTGGGGTAACTCTTTTTCTAATGCTCTTGCAAATGTAGTTTTTCCACTGTGTGTTTTTCCAACTGTAATGATGACTAATCTTTTCATGACGCCCTCCATTTGTATTGTTATGAACTGGAATATTCGGTGTAGATCGAAATCTTCCTGCTAGAGATTACACAAATTGTTGGAGCGTTAGTAGGCTGGGAACTTGACAAAAAAACTTATTTATGCTATAATTTACCAATATAAAAATAAGGTGTATAATAGGGTTCTCCTGGCCAGGGGAACCCTATTTTTGTTGTGAAAATGAAGGAGAGTGTATGTGCGTGAAACAAGGTGAAGCAAGTGTAACGTCGTTAGTATCAGCTTTCAGCAGGGCATATCATAGTGAATTTGATAATCCGAAAATCTTTGATGATTATGTAGCTAAAGAGTTCATTTCGCCAAAAGAACGAATTAATATTGAAACGAATATGGTTCAAGGAATACATTTCTTCAATACAGACATTGCACAGCAGTTTCAAGATAATCCAAAAGAAATATTAAAATGGATTACGCAAGTTCAGTTATCACCAACACCTTTAGCACGTGCGGCATATTGTGAAAGAGTATTACTACATGAAATTACATTAGGAGCGAAACAATACGTCATACTCGGTGCAGGCTTAGATACGTTCAGTTTTAGACACCGAGAATTGGAAAATAAAATAGAAATATTTGAAGTGGATCATCCTTCTACGCAGGTGTTTAAGAAGGAAAGAATAAAAGAAACAGAACTTGAAGTTCCAAAAAACCTTCATTTTGTTTCAATGGATTTTACGAAAGGATTTTCCTATGAACAGTTAAGCAATGAAGGATTTGAACATAAAAAGACTTTCTTTAGCCTTTTAGGTGTTACGTACTATTTAACGAAAGAGGAACTTGCTAGTTTATTAGAATGTTTATTCGAGATGGTTCCGGCAGGTAGTTCTATCGTTTTTGATTATCCCGATGAAAACTTGTTTACAGAAAAGGGACTGTCCAATCGAGTTGAAAATATGGTGAAAATGGCTGCGGTAGGCGGAGAACCGATGAAATCATGTTATTCTTATGCTGAAATGGAAGCACTGTTAGAGAAGGCGTGCTTACTCATTTATGAGCATTTATCACCAGAGGATATTGATGTATTATATTTTGAAGGACGAAACGATTATTTGAAAGCTTTTGAGACGGTGCATTATGTACATGCGGTGAAAAGGTAAGAAATTAGTAGGCATGGAGAGGAATCTCTGTGTCTTTTTTTATAAAAAAGGAAATGAGCTGTAGTGGTGGAAAATATAATTATAAATATATAATATCTATAAATTAATGTCTTGTAGAAACTAAAGGAAAGGGGAAATAGAAGATGTTGAAATTACGAGGAAAATACAATGAAGCGAAAGTGTATACTTCGAATGTAGAAGAAACGGCAGCAGGTCAAATTATTGATCTTTGTAACCAAGAATTTGTAAAGGATAGCAAGATTCGTATTATGCCAGATACACATGCGGGCGCAGGTTGTACGATTGGGACAACAATGACAATTCAAGATAAGATTGTTCCTAATTTAGTCGGGGTTAACTAATCGGCTCAGACTTTAAACTACTCACTCAATTGACTGGAAACCCTAACGATAAAAGGCGAGGGCAATCAGCAGCCAGTGGTTATGGTGACATAATCGAATGGTTCAGAGACTTGTACCATGTTAGCAGACTAAGGTACAGAATTATTCCTCATCCATTTTGAATTGAAGAGGAATAATTAATACGGTGAGCCTACAGTAGAGACTGCATATCTCGATGACTGTAGAGAAGGTATAGTCCACTCTTTCAGGAAACTGAGAGGTAAGTACGATATTGGTTGTGGCATGGAAGTTGTGATGATTAATAAGAAAAAAGAGGAAATCAATTTCGATCACTTAGACGAAACGATACGTAAATTTGTCCCAAGTGGTTTTCGTATTCGAGATAAGGAACATCGATTTTCAAAAATGATTGATTTTGATAGTGTAAGAGCCCCGTTTACATTGCAACGTGCTCAAAAAAGTATTGGTACACTTGGCGGGGGCAATCATTTTGTCGAACTGAATGAGGATGATAAAGGAAATGTATACATTGTCATTCATAGTGGTTCGCGTAATTTAGGGAAACAAGTAGCAGAGTATTATCAAAACTTTGCTTACGAGCAACTTATAAACGTTAAATCTATTAAAGAAGAACTGATTGAGCGTTTAACGAAAGAAGGTAGACAACAAGAAATACATGAAGCTTTACGTGAAATTAAGAAACCGGTGATTCGCAAAGAATTAGCTTATTTAGAAGGACAAGGATTTAAAGATTACATGAATGATATGAAAATTGCACAAAAATATGCGGAGTTAAATCGTAAGGCAATGATTGATGAAATCGTCACTAAAATGGATTGGAAAGTAACAGATCAATTCACTACAATTCATAACTACATCGATATGGAAAATATGATTCTACGAAAAGGTGCTATTTCAGCTCAGAAAAATGAACGAGTAATCATTCCAATCAATATGAGAGATGGTTCAATCATTGCATTTGGTAAAGGAAATCCAGATTGGAACTTTTCTGGCCCTCATGGAGCAGGGCGTATTATGAGTCGCAAGAAGGCGAAAGAAGTACTTAACTTAGAGGATTTTCAAAATACAATGACAGAGGTTTGGACTACATCTGTTGCAGAAAGTACTTTAGATGAAGCACCAATGGTATATAAGCCAATGGATGAAATTATTGAGAATACAAAAGAAACAATTGATATTAAACATATTATTAAGCCACTTTACAATTTTAAGGCGAATTAAAAGAGGAGTAACGTTTATTAAAGAAAGAGAACTTGAAAAGATAGCATATTTTGTGGCGGTTATATAACAGAGATTAAAAAGACAACATATTAAACTAAGAGATTCATCATATTCATTTACATTTATGTAATGTTAAAGACTAGAAAGCTATATTGGCGCGAATTGCTAATTGTGGGGTGTGAAAAAAGACAAAATCTCTTAAAAAACACTTAATTTTTTACTCCATCTATCTTTACAATCCCTCCTTATAATGTGAATTGGACAAGCACCTAAGAGAAAGCAGAACATGTCAGTTTGTACATTCTATTATTAGGGGGAGAATTTGTATGAAAAAGACAGTTGCTGCGTTAGCAGTTATGGCGGCATTATTACCGACGTTTTCAGTGCATGCGGAAGGGAAAGAGCAAGCCCGAAAATCAGCTACAACTTTTAATGTTATTAGTGATATTCAAGGGGATTTAGGGGATTTTGATCATGTGCTAAAAGATATGAACAAAGTGACGCCACTTTCTAGAGCGCTTATTATGAATGGGGATATAACGCCGACTGGACAACAGTCACAATATGATGATGTAAAGCGTGTGTTAAATAAAAATAAGCATCCAGAAAATGTATGGTCTACTGTTGGGAATCATGAGTTTTATGCTGGTAAATGGACAGCGGATGGGAAACTCTCTCAAAGTACATGGCCAAATGGTGTAACTGAGGAAACTTTATTTAACCGCTATCTGAAATTTAGTGGACAAGAAAAGGTATATCATAAAAAAGAATTAGATGGTTATCCGCTTCTATTTTTAGGGACGGAAAAATATATGAAATACCATGATTCAAAAATGTGGGATGAAGTATATATGAGTGATGAGCAACTAGGTTGGCTAAAACAAAATTTAGAAGAGTACAGCCAAAAAGATAAAAATAAACCAATTTTCATTTTCTCTCATCACGTTTTACCTGATACAGTATCTGGATCAAGACAATCACCATATTTACAAGACTATTTAAACGTTGATAAATTGTACGATATATTAAAAGACTATCCGCAAGTTGTTTTCTTTACGAGTCATACGCATTGGGATTTAAACTTACCGGACTGGGCTGGTAAAAAGAAAATTGCAGGCGGAGATAAAAAAGGATTTACTGTTGTAAATACGGGCGGGATTGAAACGGGCTGGATGTCGGCTGGACCAAATGGAGGAGAGAGGACTGCTCCTGATGGCTATTCATTTAAACAAGGGTTGCAAGTGAAAGCATATGGTAACGATGTAATTGTGACAGCTTACGATTACAAACGTGATAAGGATATAAAGAAGTTATTAATTAGTGATTCAAAAATTGCGCAGATGGCACCAAATGTAACAGCAGATGATAGTAAAAATATAATTGTCGGTGCAACTGAATATATGGAGTACACTATAGAAGGAACGAATGAGTGGCATACGTATAGTAAAGCAAATCCTCCGAAATTTGATGGAGATAAAGTCGTATACGTACGTCATAAAGGTGAAATGAATTTAGAGCCGGGATTAACGCAGTTACTTCGTTTTTCGGTAAATAAGTGATTGGAGGGAGTCTGCATTTGAATGTGTGGGCTCTTTTTTTGTTGGTGAGAAAGGGGTTGCCTGTTTGTCGTTTTTTGTCGATAGATCGATATATTAAGAAAATCGTTGATATACTGCAAGTTACGATCGATATATTTGAAAAATCGTTGATATATTGTAAGTAATGAACGATATATTTAAAAAATCGTTGATATAAATTTCATGTACCATAATTAAGTTAAAAGCATTAATACGGTTTTACTTATCAAAATGAAATTCTAATACATTTTTAACCGAGAAAGATGACTTCACCATTTTTACGTGTAATAATAGTAACGTTACATATATTGTGAAAGAAGTACAAAAGGAGCGTTACAATGAATTTAGCTAAATTCCCGAGAAAAAAATATACAGAATCATATACACCAATTGAAAAGTTAAACAATTTTTCTGAAGCACTTGGTGGTCCGACTATTTATTTTAAACGAGATGATTTACTTGGTTTAACAGCCGGTGGCAATAAGACGAGAAAATTAGAATTTTTAGTTGCAGATGCACAGGAAAAGGGTGCAGATACGTTAATTACAGCTGGTGGTATTCAGTCAAATCATTGCCGCCTGACACTGGCAGCTGCGGTAAAAGAAAAAATGAAATGTATTCTTGTATTAGAGGAAGGGCTTGAGCCAGAAGAGAAGAGAGACTTTAACGGAAACTATTTCTTATATCACTTATTAGGTGCTGAGAATGTCATTGTTGTACCGAACGGAGCAGACCTGATGGAAGAAATGCATAAAGTAGCAAAAGAAGTAAGTGAAAAAGGTAGTACACCATATGTAATTCCAGTTGGTGGATCAAACCCTACGGGCGCAATGGGATACGTTGCTTGTGCCCAAGAAATTATGGCGCAATCATTTGAGCAAGGAATTGATTTCAGTTCAGTTGTTTGTGTAAGTGGAAGCGCTGGTATGCATGCTGGTTTAATTACTGGTTTTTCTGGAACGCAAAGCCATATTCCTGTAATCGGGATTAACGTAAGTAGAGGAAAAGCTGAGCAAGAAGAGAAAGTAGCAAAACTTGTAGATGAAACTTCAGCACACGTTGGTATTCCAAACTTTATCCCGCGCGACGCTGTTACGTGCTTTGATGAATATGTAGGACCAGGCTATGCGTTACCAACGCAGGAAATGGTAGAGGCAGTTCAGTTACTTGCGAAAACAGAAGGTATTTTACTTGATCCAGTGTATACAGGTAAGGCAGTAGCGGGATTAATCGACTTAATTAGAAAAGGTAAATTTAATAAGGAAGACAATATTTTATTCGTACATTCAGGTGGTTCACCAGCTTTATATGCGAATACGTCTCTATTTGCGTAAGTGTAAAAAGCATTGGGTATCCAATGCTTTTTGTTATATACTGGACTATTTGAGCTGCGGACCAATTCTATCACTTTAATTAACTAAAAGAAGAATTTCCCCATCCCGATTAGACTACTAATCATTCCTATTCCACTCATGGTGCCTTTTCCTGCTGTAAGTAAGTTTCCAAGCATTCCTAGCTGACCGTTACCTCCGTTATTTCCCCATCCCATTGGGGCCCACGGACCACCCCATCCTGGAGGGTTTCCAAAAACACCCGAGTTATTGGTATTGAAATGAAAAGGCTTGGCTGGCGGCGATAGTAAAGCGGCAAGATGACCTTGTGCGAACATCCCTGTATGATTGAATGGTTGGGCCCAGGGGAAGGGAGGTTTTTGAAAATTAAAACCTGCATGACTTGGTAATGGAGTCCAATTAGTAGGGTGACCTTGTGGTATTGTCCCTGCATAATTGATTGGCTGCTGCCCCCAAGAGAAGGGAGGGGGTTGGGGATTGAATCCCGTATAATTGGCTGATGAATCCCAACTAACTGGATAGACTCGATAACTCCAATTCTCAGGAATCTTCAAATCATTCATTACCTCAGATTTAGTTATTTCGGGCTGTGAATATAATGAAATTTGGTTAGTATATTGTTCCCCGTTTCCCTTTGAATTCAAATACCAATATTGGTCCATACGCTTATTCTCCTCACTTTAAAAATGTAATGTTAGACTTAGCCTATGTAATATTCCTTTTTATGGATGGTTACATAACTAGATCTACAAGCCTGTATTTAAAGGAATGGGTGTGTGGACTTGTTGATTTAAAGTTTCACTTTATTTTAGAAGGGGATTTTCAGTTGCTTATTTTGTGTATTTCAGCCTAATTTAAATTCCGTTAACAAACGTTTTTATAAAGGTTTAATCAACAAAAAGATTTTAAAATGTTATGTTGAGCAGGTGGAATTGCTAAAAAGAGAATATCCATTCGAAGAGTTTGGCAAAATACTGCAAGGGTAATGTTTTCTTGTGCAAATATGTAAACGATTTAAACGAATCAATGAAATTTATAATGAAGGGGCAATTAAATATATGAGTGAAACATTACATAAAAGAAAACCACCATATGTAATGCTTGTAATTCTTTTTATTGGGGCATTTGTTTCATTTCTAAATAACTCGCTTTTAAATGTAGCCTTGCCATCAATAATGAAAGATTTAGACATTCAAGATTATTCAACGATCCAGTGGCTTTCTACAGGGTATATGCTTGTAAGTGGTATATTAATTCCGGCATCAGCATTTTTAATAACGCGTTTCTCGAATAGAAGCCTATTTATTACATCTATGTTGATTTTTATTCTTGGTACTGCCTTAGCGGCTGTAGCGCCGAATTTTGGTTTATTACTTACTGGTCGGATGGTTCAAGCGGCAGGCTCTTCAGTTATGGGGCCTTTGTTAATGAATATTATGCTAGTAAGCTTTCCAAGAGAAAAAAGGGGAACAGCAATGGGGATTTTTGGACTAGTTATGATTACAGCTCCAGCAATTGGACCGACACTATCAGGTTATATTGTAGAGTATTATGACTGGCGTTTGCTTTTTGAAATGATTTTACCGTTAGCAATCATTAGCTTACTGTTAGGGATTTGGAAATCTGAGAATGTCATGAAACAAAACAAAAATGCAAAACTTGATTATCTCTCATTACTATTATCTTCTGTCGGTTTTGGCGGTTTGTTATATGGATTCAGTTCTGCAAGCTCCGATGGCTGGACGAATAAAGTTGTCTTAACAGCCTTAATCATAGGCGCTATTGCCTTAATTGCTTTCATTATCCGTCAATTAAAAATGGATGAGCCGTTATTGGATTTACGTGTTTACAAGTACCCAATGTTTGCACTTGCGTCTGTAATTGCAATTGTCAACGCGGTGGCCATGTTTTCGGGTATGATTTTAACACCAGCTTATGTACAAAACGTCCGTGGTATTTCGCCGCTGAGCTCTGGGTTGATGATGCTTCCAGGTGCGGTAATAATGGGGATTATGTCACCAATTACAGGTAAACTATTTGATAAATATGGTCCTCGTATTCTTGGTATAGTAGGACTTTCCATTACAGCCGTTTCAACTTATATGCTAGCAAACCTGCAACTCGACTCTAGTCACACACATATTATTCTTATTTACACACTGCGGATGTTTGGGATGGCGATGGTGATGATGCCACTTATGACAAATGGTCTTAATCAATTGCCAACTCGCTTAAATCCGCACGGTACAGCTGTTAATAATACAGCTCAACAAGTGTCCGGTTCGATTGGTACTGCTATTCTTGTTACGATTATGAATTCTGTAACAAAAACAAAAGTTGAAAGTTTAATGTCTGATATAGATCCAACAACCTTCACAGAAACTACGAAGGCAATAGTAACTCAAAAGGCTTTATTATCTGGAATTCAGTATTCCTTCTATGTAGCGCTTGGCATGAATGTTGTTGCACTACTATTAGTTTTTTTCGTTAAACGTGTAGATACAAGTGCGGAAGCTGTCGAGAAGTTAAATCGGTAGAGAAGAATAAAACGCTAGATAAAGATTCCTATAAGTTTTTTTGCTGCTAAGGCGCCGGTATTTAAAGCTAGAAAAAACTAAAAGAAGCAGGGAAATAATTATATAGTAAAAGAGGACCTGATGTTCATACCAGGTCCTCTTTCATTAATAACAAGGTATACTTGCTTATCGTATTGGTTTAACTAAACTACTGATTTTTCGAATACTACAATCTTAAGCTCGTCACCTTCTTTATTTTGGAGTGTTTTAGAAGAAAATGAATTAAAATGATTGTTTTATAAACAAATACAAGAGATGAGATCCGTTTGCAATTTCTCATAAACATTATAATTTTAGATTATCTTTTAACACCAACATTAAAAGGGTCCAACTATATTTATTCGCTTCATTTTAATTTAGTATTTTTCTACAAGTTATAAATCTAATTGCCAAGCTTATACGTAATATCATAATCATGAATAGTTAGGGAAAAGATAAAATAAGGTAATCAATTACATATCTTTATTTCATGCTTTTTTGAAAGGGTGTTTTTAATGGAAAAAAAAGTATCTGCTATTCCTCAGCCGAAAACATATGGACCGCTGGGTAATCTCCCATTAATCGATAAAGATAAACCGACCCTATCCTTTATCAAGATAGCGGAAGAGTATGGTCCCATTTTTCAAATTCAAACTTTAAGTGATACCATCATTGTCGTTTCTGGACATGAATTGGTAGCAGAAGTTTGTGACGAAACACGTTTCGATAAAAGTATAGAGGGTGCTTTAGCAAAAGTTCGTGCCTTTGCTGGGGACGGATTATTTACTAGCGAGACTCACGAGCCTAACTGGAAAAAAGCTCATAATATTTTGATGCCTACATTTAGCCAACGGGCAATGAAAGATTACCATGCCATGATGGTCGATCTTGCTGTACAACTCGTTCAAAAATGGGCACGGCTTAATCCGAATGAAAACGTGGATGTTCCGGAGGATATGACTCGTCTTACGTTAGATACAATTGGTCTATGTGGTTTTAATTACCGATTTAATAGCTTTTATCGTGAGACCCCTCATCCTTTTATTACTAGCATGACCCGTGCTCTAGATGAGGCGATGCACCAATTGCAGCGGCTGGATATAGAAGACAAACTTATGTGGAGAACGAAACGTCAATTTCAGCATGATATCCAATCTATGTTTTCTTTAGTAGATAATATTATTGCTGAACGTAAAAGTAGTGGAGATCAGGAAGAAAATGATTTACTTTCCCGTATGTTAAATGTGTCAGATCCGGAAACTGGTGAAAAATTAGATGATGAAAACATTCGTTTCCAAATTATCACTTTTTTAATAGCTGGGCATGAGACAACAAGTGGATTGTTATCTTTTGCAATTTACTTTTTATTAAAGAATCCGGATAAATTGAAAAAAGCCTATGAAGAAGTAGACCGTGTTTTGACAGATCCTACTCCAACATACCAACAAGTTATGAAACTGAAGTATATACGGATGATTTTAAATGAATCACTGCGTCTATGGCCTACCGCTCCAGCATTCAGTCTCTATGCAAAAGAAGATACAGTGATTGGCGGGAAATACCCAATTAAGAAAGGAGAAGATCGTATTTCTGTTCTTATTCCACAGCTACATAGGGATAAAGATGCATGGGGAGACAATGTGGAAGAATTCCAACCTGAACGATTTGAAGAGCTGGATAAGGTTCCTCATCATGCTTATAAGCCATTTGGAAATGGCCAGAGAGCATGTATCGGTATGCAATTTGCACTTCATGAAGCCACTCTTGTAATGGGAATGCTTCTTCAACATTTTGAATTAATTGATTATCAAAACTATCAGCTGGACGTAAAACAAACATTAACGCTAAAGCCCGGTGATTTTAAGATTAGGATTCTACCCCGAAAACAAACTATTAGCCATCCTACTGCTCTTGCACCTACAGAGGACAAGCTGAAAAACGATGAAATTAAGCAGCACGTTCAGAAGACACCTTCTATTATTGGGGCCGATAATCTTTCACTTCTTGTTCTGTATGGCTCGGATACAGGGGTAGCAGAAGGTATTGCAAGAGAATTAGCGGATACAGCTAGTTTAGAAGGGGTTCAAACGGAAGTGGTAGCTCTTAACGATCGAATTGGAAGTTTGCCAAAAGAAGGAGCGGTACTTATTGTGACTTCTTCTTATAATGGAAAACCACCAAGTAATGCAGGGCAGTTTGTGCAATGGTTGGAGGAACTAAAACCGGATGAGCTAAAAGGTGTTCAATACGCAGTTTTTGGTTGTGGAGATCATAATTGGGCTAGTACCTATCAACGGATTCCAAGATACATTGATGAGCAGATGGCTCAAAAAGGAGCAACAAGATTTTCTAAACGCGGAGAAGCAGATGCAAGTGGTGATTTCGAGGAACAGCTTGAGCAATGGAAACAAAGTATGTGGTCTGATGCAATGAAGGCATTTGGATTGGAGCTCAACAAAAATATGGAAAAAGAGCGCAGTACTTTGAGTTTGCAATTTGTCAGTCGTCTTGGAGGATCTCCTCTTGCACGAACATATGAAGCAGTTTATGCATCTATACTAGAAAATCGTGAACTCCAATCATCCAGTAGTGATAGAAGTACACGACATATCGAGGTATCCTTGCCAGAAGGCGCTACATATAAAGAAGGAGACCACCTTGGAGTGTTGCCAGTTAATAGCGAGAAAAATATCAACCGAATTTTAAAACGTTTTGGATTAAATGGGAAGGATCAAGTTATACTGAGTGCAAGTGGACGAAGTATAAATCACATACCTTTAGACAGTCCTGTTAGTTTATTGGACCTTCTTAGTTATAGTGTTGAAGTTCAAGAAGCAGCCACTCGAGCACAAATACGAGAAATGGTAACATTCACAGCATGTCCTCCTCATAAAAAAGAATTGGAAGCATTATTAGAAGAAGGAGTTTACCATGAACAAATACTAAAGAAACGGATTTCAATGTTGGACCTTCTTGAAAAGTATGAGGCTTGTGAAATCCGATTTGAACGCTTTTTAGAACTTCTTCCTGCGCTCAAACCGCGTTACTATTCTATTTCAAGCTCTCCACTCGTTGCACAGAATCGTCTGAGCATTACGGTCGGTGTTGTTAATGCGCCTGCATGGAGTGGGGAAGGGACATATGAAGGAGTCGCTTCTAATTACTTAGCTCAGCGTCATAATAAAGATGAGATTATCTGTTTCATTCGAACGCCACAATCAAACTTTGAATTACCTAAAGATCCAGAAACACCAATTATTATGGTTGGGCCAGGTACTGGAATTGCACCATTCCGTGGATTCTTGCAAGCGCGTCGTGTTCAAAAGCAAAAAGGTATTAACTTAGGAGAAGCACATCTATATTTTGGTTGTCGTCATCCTGAAAAAGATTATCTTTATCGTACAGAACTAGAAAATGATGAAAGAGATGGATTAATCTCTTTACACACAGCTTTTTCTCGTCTAGAGGGACATCCAAAAACATATGTACAGCATTTAATAAAACAAGATAGAATCAATTTAATTTCGTTATTAGATAATGGAGCTCATCTTTATATATGTGGTGATGGAAGTAAAATGGCTCCGGATGTAGAAGATACCCTTTGTCAAGCATATCAAGAAATTCATGAAGTCAGTGAACAAGAAGCAAGAAATTGGTTGGATCGTGTGCAAGATGAAGGGCGATATGGAAAAGATGTTTGGGCTGGTATATGACTGTTTCTTAATTAGATACATATTAACTAATGAACTTCTTTCGAATAAATTTCACTTTATTAGTATAGTGTATTTAGATGAATAGTGATTAACCGGACTATTTAGTATCTACTAAATAAAAAACAGGACCTGATATGCATCTATCAGGTCCTGTTTCACATAGACATTATACATCGATATTTTCCACGCATTATCAATGTTTGTAATGTAGTTAGCCTTTTGAGTCAGCTATAAAATCAGATATTATTTTTTCAATATCGAAAGGAGTAATCCCTTTATCCAAAGAAAAAATGCTTTCTGCTTCTTCGATGTCTTGAACGAGTTCACCTCTAGCTTCAATATGTAATCGGAACAAGTCATATAAATTCGGTTTAACTAAATTAGTTAAAGCCTTTCCAACTAGTATCATACCTTTTTGATTAGCCTCGATGGTATTATCATAAGTTAGATCTCTTGTAAGAGACAAATCTGTCCAAATCAATTTTCGTTCCTTTAAGTCTACAATAACTGGAATAGAGATTTGGGTGTCGGCAGTAATATCCACTTTATCTTGAACAGTAGAAGGTTCAAATGTTTCACCTGAACCAGGATATTGACGAACCATCCAACCAGTAAAGCATTCTGGTAAATCTTTATACGGTTGGTCTGTGTAAGAAAGCAAAGTCATGACTACATAGCGTGCACCATATTTCAGCACAGACGGAATATCGAAATCAATGAATTCAGATGCCCCCTTTGGTGCAGAAGTAATATCTCCGCTATGGTAGGCTTTGAAATTTTTTGAACGTAAGTTCGTGAAGGATACATGTTCTTTGTATTGCCAATCTTCGTCGTACATTGCAGCAGATAAATCAATGTC
Organism: Bacillus sp. FSL W8-0770; assembly: GCF_038008705.1. NCBI lineage: Bacteria > Bacillati > Bacillota > Bacilli > Caryophanales > Bacillaceae > Bacillus > Bacillus sp. FSL W8-0770. Next base: position 3,043,929 of record NZ_JBBOZR010000001.1, on the reverse strand, counting down.
AACGCGTCCTGTATGTTGTCCATTCACATAGCCTTCTTTCCACCATAGGAAAAAACGAATCGTATCTCCTTCTGGCAAATCTACTTTACTTCCTCGAGATAATGTGCGAAGCGCTTTGCTGGCTGAACGTTGAGAGAAGGGAACTAAGTGATTTTTTAACTGTTCATCCAAAAATACTTTTCCGAGACTTGGAAGTTCTGCGAAGCGATTTTTTAAAGTATCTTCACACATTTTTACAATCATTAAACAAATATCCTCTGAGATAAATGGAAGTGTATTTTCGATACCTATAGCTTTTGCTACATTTCCCTTTGGAAAAAAGGTACGAAATTCATTTTTATCATTTCGATGCTTAAAATGAGCTGTGAGTTGAAGTAATACAGGAGTAGAAACGTTTCCTATTATACTTAGAAAATCTTCGAGAATATTGAAAACATCTGTTGACTTATCACTACATAAACGGATTAAATGATCCAAGCGTCTGGCAAATTCCCCTGGGCGAGTTTTTAAAAGATTTTTCGCTGTCATGATATCACGATTCAACAAAGCTGCTTCTATTTTTCCATTAAATGTTTCAACTTTAATGTTGTTGCGAAGAATCTCAAATGCTCGGTGGGTTTTTGGGAAACGAGTATGATATTCTGCTGGATGAAGAATTTCACCTAAACGAATCCAACGTTTTTTGTATCGAAGCATATCTTCGGTAATGTTTCCGCATTGCTCTAACAATCCTAAAAGGAAGCGTCTTTCTGCTCGGTTAAACTTTTTGAATCGGACGGAGGATGCTAAACTCACATCGCCTTCAGATAAAGCAACTGCAAGGCGAAGAACATCAGTTGCTGTTTTAAAATACTTTGCAGCAGCATCGGCTGATATTTTTCTGTTTATTAATAAAACCCCAATTATAAAAGACATATTTTCCTTATGAGGAATTACATTAGGTAGAAAACAGGAAACATCTTCAGTGTGTGTAATAGCCCATTCTACATCCGTCTTATCAGTTGAGGAAATAGAGCTGTTTGCACTAATCAATTGAGAAATCATTTGATTGAAATCTTCTTCACTTCCTAAGTCAATAACTTTCAAATCAACTCTATCTAAAAGAGGGAGTCGTTCTTCTACTTTTGATACAGGTAGGCGCAACGTCACATAATGAATAATGGCATTAATGTATAAATCAGCGTCACTTAAATCCATCATTTGTTGCGGAAAGTTTGGATACATAGGAGTAAACTGAATATGTGCTCCAACCATTTCTTTTAAATGTTTTACCAACTCTTTGTAAAACGATGTGAATGCATCAACCGAAAGTGTTTGCAACTCTTCTATTAAAGGCTCGGAAAAAGTAAATCCTAAATTTTCCAAGTTTTTTAAAACAGTGGCTAAATAAATGTTCGGTAGTTTATTTTCTTCTCTTTTTATAATTACTTTCAAACTTCTTCTTATGTAAATAGAATTTTTCATGAGAACGCCAGCTATTCACGCCTTATAAAAGAGGGGAATAGTCTGACTGTCCTCTTTTCAGTGGTAGATTTTTATTTTTATATGTATAAACACACTAATTGTAGAAAAATGCACAGAGGGTACATAGCTATTTTTTAGTGGAAAATTAGGGATATAACATTTAGTTGTTAAGTGGTAATTTGTTAATTAAGAAAAGAAAACCTCTACATCAATGGTTGATAAACTAAAGTTTATGCAATCCCAAAGAAGAAAGAGGTTTTATAGTCTAATTATTTTTCATAGGGAATTGACAACTCTAAAACAATTTGAAATTTCTACAAAGAAGGAAGAATTGTCATAGCCTATGTGTTTAGCAGGAAAGTAACATCCCTATTTGGCCAAAGAAGTTAGAAGGAAGGAACGTCATAGCCTGCTTTATTAGTATATTCTCATGCGAAGAGCAATTCAAGTATACTGTCTGATTTTTTATTTTTTTCTTAAAGGGGAATTTTCATGATTATCCCGCATTAACGGGCAGCCAGATTGGTGAGGGTGATTAAAGTTTCACTTTATAAATAGGGAGACCATCACATGCCCTTTTTATAATGCTATTACGGGAGGATTTTTATTTTTGATATATTATACCATTTATTTAATGGTATAATATGGTATGCGTTCTGTGGAATGGAGTTGAATGAGTATTATAAATACAAAAGGTGAAATTAAAAAAACAAAAAGAAAAGTATTACTAACTATACTTACTATGTTAGTAATTATAATTGGATTTGGATATTGGAAACTTTTTAGTTTGCAAGGTGTTCTAAAAGGGGAATTCATTCGAACAGTGAAATCTCCAGATGGAAAATATCTCATCAAGACTTATTTTCATAATGCAGGATCATTAAGTGCGGATGCTGTTAGGGGTGAATTAGTTAACCTTGATACAGATTCAGAGAAAAATATATATTGGAACTATCCAGATACAGATCCATATATTGAATGGGTAAATAAGAATATTGTTAGAATTGGAGATCAAACTTTAGATGTTTCACAGAAAGAAACCTATGATTGGCGTGATGACGATAAGCACGTTAAAGAAATGCCTAAACAGTTTATTAGATAAAATAAGAAAAATTAAATTTATTTAATCTTATTCGTTTAACTATAGATAGGATTATATGAGTGAAAAAGTCCATTTAGATTTTCTAAATGGACTTTTTTAGGTTTCTAGATACGACTACTGATAAAAATGGAACAAACTTGTTATTTAGGTTGTCTATTAAGTATACGTATAAAACAGGGGTTCATGATAGTTCACTCATTTTATGAAAAGTGAGATGCAAGAGAGTGATATCCGATACACTCTTTAATTGTATCGATATGTATAACACCTAAAAAACATATATTCTTGAAAGAGGTTGAAAATGTATGATAGTCTTAAACAAGTTTTTTAACATTTTACATTACAAAAAGATGGTACCTGTAGTATTTCTTTCATGTGCAACGCTTATAGGCTGTTCCGATGGTAATACTCAATCTGAATTACCTAAACAAACGAAACAAACAAATCAAATCAAACAAGAAATTACTGGTAATGATTCTTTTGTTAAACTTGAAAAAGAATTTGATGCTAAACTCGGTATTTATGCATTGGACACTGATACGAATCAAACCGTTACTTATCAATCAGATGAACGGTTTGCATACGCATCTACTCACAAAGCTTTAGCTGTGGGAGTACTTTTACAAAAGAAATCAATAGAAGATCTAAATCAAAGAGTTTTGTATACCCGTGAAGATCTTGTTAATTACAATCCAATTACAGAAAAGTATGTTGATAGTGGTATGACCCTGAAAGAGCTTGCAGATGCTTCTCTTCGATATAGTGATAATACTGCACAAAATCTTATTCTTAAACAATTAGGTGGACCTAGTGAATTCAAAAAATCACTAAGAGAAGTAGGAGACACCGTTACAAATCCTGAACGTTTTGAACCAGAATTAAACGAAGTGCTTCCAGGAGACGTACGTGATACTAGTACCCCAAAGGCATTAGCTACTAGTCTTCAGGCTTTTACGCTAGGAGATGTACTTTCAACTGAGAAACGGGATTTATTAATAGATTGGATGAAAAGGAATACTACCGGAGATAACTTAATTCGTGCCGGAGTTCCAGGAGGATGGGAAGTAGCTGATAAGACTGGCTCGGGATCTTATGGAACCAGAAATGATATCGCAATTATTTGGCCACCAAATAAAAAACCAATTGTTCTTGCGATACTTTCTAATCATGATAAAGAGGATGCTAAATACGATGATAAGCTTATTGCAGAAGCAACCAAGATAGTGTTAGATACTTTAAAAGTGACAAATAAATAATAATAGTAACTAGTTATTATTATTTTCCCGGTTTTTCGTCACAATATTGTGAGTCATGATTTTGCTAGCGGACTAATGTTTATCGGGTTCTTCGTTGGAGTTGCATTTTTAGCAACGATGGCAAGTTGCTTAATGTTTAAAGTTCTGTCGGGAGCATCAAAAGATGTGGCACGTTATCAAACGTTTCGTAAAATTGTTGTCCGCCGAGAATTATTAACAAACTCAATCTATAAAGAGTTATACTTCATATTTTTATTCCCAGCAATTGTCGGGATTACTCATATATTATTTGGTATGAACATGTTTAGTCCTATTTTAATCAATCCGTACTCTCGTATTTGGTTACCACTTGTTATTTTTGTAGTAATTTACTCGATTTATTACTTGATTACAGTTCAATTATATAAAGGAATTGTACTCTCGAAAAAAGATCAATGTAATGATGTTATTCATAAAGAATGATAGATAATCCTTTTTGGAAAGAACAATTAAGAGAGAGATAACATTAATTATCGACTGTATCGAAAGTGAAATCACTTCTTTATAGAAGGAGATGGAGAATTAAGTCAATCGAATGAATATTATAGCCTGCTAATATCCCAGAGTATGTTATAAATAATATTGCCACTTGGGTGCAAGGAAGATTGAAATGAAATTAGCAACCATATTTTTAAATAGTTATTTTCAGAGGCAACAAGTGTATTAGGGAGGGGGCATTTGGCTTAGAGGAATCTTCATGTGAAAAGACCTGAAACAGCTTTCCCTATAGCAATAATAAAGATGTCTAATTTCTAATATAGAAAATAATAGCGTTGCTACATTCAATATGTAGCAACGCTATTTAAATTTTTTAAACAGGGTTAAATTTTTCAAGAAATTTACCTATAAAAAATGATATCCAATTAAATTTATAAGTTTATCCTCTATGTATTTTGTAACTACATTTTACCTTGCTGTAAAGAAACAAAAAACACTTTTTTATTCAATAATTCCAATTTCTAGAGCCTTTTGAACAGCTTCTTCTTTGTTACAGACTCCTAGCTTTGTATAAGCTGTAGAAGCATAATTTCTGACCGTACCATTCGATAAATATAACCTTGATGCTATGGTAGTGTATCGAAGTCCCTTTGCTACTAGCTGTAATATTTCTATCTCCCTAGCTGTTAGCTCATAAGCGGCTGCTTTTGATTCTGGTGTCTCTTTTTGCTCATCAAACTTCTCAAATATTTTGTGAGACATTCCCTGATCAATTAGTGTCCCACCTTTGTGAATAAGTCGGATCGTATTGGCTAGCTCCAACGTTTCAATAGATTTAAGTAAAAAACCATCCGCACCGTTGCGAAGTGATTCCAACGCCTGTTCGGTATCCTGAAACGTTGTGAAAATTAATACGCGGATATGTGGCCATTGTTGCTTGATTTTTTTGGTTGCTTCGACTCCATCCATGTGCTGCATATCTAAATCCATAAGTATAACATGGGGTTGAAGGCGCCCACACAAATCGATGGCTTCATTGCCATCTTCAGCTAAACCGACTACATTTAAATCTTCATATCTATCGAGTAGTGTCCTCAAACTTTCCCGGACAAATGGCTGATCGTCTACAATTAACAAACGAATAAGTCCATCTTTTATTTCAGTTTGTCGCGGTATGGTACAAGTAACAAGCATTCCTTCCTCTGGCTTTGTATATACAGACAATTGACCTTGCAAGTTCATTGCTCGTTCTTTCATCGCATTCATACCGAAGCCTTCCTGCCATTCTACATTTCCTTTTCCATTATCTTGAATTTCTAATCTCGTATATTGTTGTTCAAACTGCAATGAAACTATAATTTCAGTTCCCTGACCATGGCGTACTGCATTCGTAAGGGACTCTTGTAAGCAACGAATGAACGCTATCTTTGCTTGCCGAGACAATTCATATTCCTCTCCGTATGCTCGAAAACTTACATTAACCTGAGCGTGCTCCTGAAATTCGGCTCCAAGATTTTGGAGAGATTGAATTAAGGAAGGCGATTGACACGGAGAATCCATTTGATGTAGGTAACCTCTCACGTCCTCGATGCTTTTCCGTCCCATTTCAAGCAGAGAATCTAGCCTCTGTATACCCATTTCAGTAGCAAGTTCGGTGCGCAACGTTTCCATCCCCATAATAATAGAAGTATAAGCGTGACCAACTGTATCATGAAGCTCACTCGACAGTCTGTTCCGTTCTTCCGCCAGTGTGATGCGTTCAATCTGAGACATATATTGCTCAAGTACCGCGTTTTGTTTACGAATTGATTCATTTTGTTTATGATTGACGATTAATAAATGAAAAGCGAAACCCATTACATATGCGAATCCATAATAGGTGACCATAACCCAATAGCTATTACTTGGCGCAACCGCATAGAAAATTCCAGTCGTTATAAAAACTGTTATTGGAGCTGTCCAATAATAGGACAAATGCTTACTATTCGCAGCAATTAGAAACACTGATATAAGAAATGTGTTGTAAGCTCCTGGAAATAATGAGGTTAAATATATACATAGTCCACCATACAGCAGTATTTCTGTGAACAAATAATATTTATAATTGAATAGTAAGGCTACCCATGGAATAGAGAAGGCAATAATTTCCCAAAGAATAATACTCCAAAGTGGTAATGTTAAACCATCCTGAAAATTTAATGTAGCTAGAATGATAGACACACTAGCAAGTAGGCGTACCCCCAACATAATCCAATCATACCAAAACCAATACTTAACCATATCTAACAAGTTCTTTACCCCCTAAATAGCCTACCATTTTCTTCCTATATTATAATTTAATCCTTCCTGCCTTATTATACTTTTTAATTTAAAACTACGATACTATTCACAGACTGCAAACTTTTATTGATTTAGTTGCCGAATCATACTACGTGTATAGCCCCCAATTTTCTTTGTCAAACCTTCTACTATCCTAATACTTATGGCGGTAAATACTATACCTATAAACATTACAAAGAGTGACTTGGCAAAAGTATCTATCTGTATGAATATAATATTCATATCGATGTATCGATACAGTAGTGGTGCCAACAGGAGCATAAGTGGCATTACATAAAAAATGATTGCACAAATGAGACTGAAAATGCCAATCACTAATTTCTGCATTAACCAAAAGACAGCAGACCAAGTGCGACGATCTGTAAGCACTAATTTCACCTGAGTCCAGTTTGATGTAGCCATTTTTATACTTTTATCGTAAGAGTCGGTCGAAATATCAGTATAAATTTTCGTCTGTATGCGCTCGAATTGGATAAAAGGTGTCGTAGTCTGTAGTACGTGTATAACTAGTGGAATCCCAATTACCGTAAATGAAAGGGTAAAACTGAATAGCAGAGCTATAAGATAAAAACAAAAATAAAATAATCCTGTAACGAAAGTTAGCAATAAAAAATAACCATTCTGGATGAATTTTGATTTCATAAAGTTCATCGCTCCTATCTATGTAATAACCGAATTGTACTGCTTTTTTTGTCATTCTCACTAGTGTAAAAGTGTCATATGACATTTTTAAATGATGATAAAAAGGGGAGAGTAACCTACTTCTGGTTAAAAAAGATGCTTATATGAATCACCATAAAACAATCCCGTTCTTGCATCTGCAAGAACGGGATTGTTTTGTACTTTTATTCCACTTTAATGGGCAGTAAGACCCCCACCTCAAAATGCAGCGAAAGCAAAGAATTTAGGTGGGGGATCAACTGCCCATAAAAGTCCGATTGGTGAGGGCTAATAATCAGTGGGGGATGAAGAAAATCCCCACTGATTAAAGTTTCACTTTATTTAATATGAGATGGACTTGTTTTTCGAATATGAAAAATAATATCAAATTGCTCAAGCAATGACGTATCAAAGTATGCCGATTCGTTCGGGAAGATTTGTCCCCCTATACTTAGTAATGGTCTTTTTGCTTTAACCCATTTTTCTGCTTGTCCTTTAAGGTGACGGTTATCCAATAAAAACATGTTATATGGTACTTTTCCGAGAGTATAATTGAAACTTTTTACATCTTGTGGAATAGTGTCGGTTGTAATCTTACCTCCAGTGGAAGGATCATATTCGCTGTATAAGGTAAAATTCCCCTCCGTAGTTGTACTACCAATTGTGACATAATTATTGTCTAAACGTTCCTTCAAAAATTGCCCCGCAACATAAGGGTATAATTTCTCATCGATAATTCCTTTAGCTATATGAATATTGTGTGCCCATACCATCGTTTTACCACCAAATGTTTCTTGTGCCCACATTGCATGATCGGCCAAGTATTGCTCATGTAGCTTTAACATACTTGGATAGTCGTTAGGAATTAGCATTGTGGTAAATTTCTCTATTGCACTTGCCGTTGCTTGTGCCCAGATGTACTCGGGTGAAGCTATTTCTGTGTTGGCTTGCCCATTCTCATCTTTTAGTAATTGGGCTACTCTCTCAGCGTTTGCTTTGAACTTTTCTTTTATTTCAGGAGCAAGGTCCATATATTCCTTTGTACTTCCATTAAAAGCCGACAATTCTTTATAATTTTCTTCTACTTTTGCCAGCAAATCTGGTCGATGTAGTCTTACATAATCAATCACTTTATTAAAGCAACCTTGGTCCAACTCCTTTAAGTCGAGCCCAATAAATTGGATCTTTTTTTTATTGGATGGATCAGCATTATAATCTTTCATCCACTCAATCATGGCTATAATTTCATCAGTAGGATATAACAAGTTTAAAAATTCCCTAGGGTTTCCTTTTCCTGTTTGGATATATTCATTTAGTTTTAAGCCGTTTCCCCAATCTTCTTCCATTGTGAAATTCGTAAAACCCATCTCAGTAACCAAATATTTCACAAGGCGAAACTTCATAGTGAAAATTTCAGAGCTTCCATGAGTATTCTCTCCTAATCCTACATATTGTGCGCTCCCAATCATTTTCTTAAGTGGTTTTAAATCCTCAAATGATTTTGACGGCTCTATCGTTTTTAATGGGTAAGCCTGTGATTGTATGGATTTAACTATATTTTTTTGTATTGATTGACCTGAATTTTCGACTGCTACTGTTTGAGCCTTTCCTACTTCTACACCTCCTGTGACTAATAGAGCTGTACTAACCATTGCAATTATTTTTTTCTTATTCATTTTTTCCACCTCAATTGAATTATTTGTAAAAGCAAGAATGATTCATTGTACTTGCACGAATCAATTGCCTTAATTCAATTGTTATTTATTCCATATCATATTTTCTAGTTACATAGTGTCATAAGGTTAATTGACACAGGTCATAGACTAATCATTACACTTTTGTACTATCGGTTATGACAACTTATAAATAATAATTACATGGATGAGTTGCAAGTAAAACTAGATTATAAATTTGGGAGTGATGTTAAAGATGAATGAATCTGTATGCCAAAATATTTTTATTCTAAGGTGTGTCTGTAGAAATGACAAGAAGTAAATTCGATAAACAAGTGAATGAAAGGGGGAAGGCGGATTACAATGATATTACACGCAAAATCGTTCCACAATAAAGATAAAATCCAACGTGCTAAAATAGGAATTCAACTCTTTCTGAGTATTTTAATCATTACTTCTATTATCCTAAATGTAGTAGTAATAATTACGAAAAGTATGCCGCTTATTGTGGTATATATGTTTACCCCAGCACTTTCTTCTATTTTGACTCGCATAATACTGAAAGAAGGGTTTAAAGATGTATCTTTTGGTCTCGGTAACTTAAAGGTATGGAAGGGGATTGGTTTTGCTCTGCTAATCCCTATGATTATTTGTGGAATTACTTATTCTATCGCCCGGCTGAGCGGAATTGCGAGGTTTCAGCATCCTGAAGGTGGTATGTTAGAACCGATCTACAATATACTTGGACTTCAGTATGTAGCGGCACCATTCAGTTTCATTTATCTAGTTGTATTGAGCGGCATCTTCGGAAGTTTGCTTAACTTAATCCCAGTTTTGGGAGAAGAAATGGGTTGGCGAGGTTATATGCTCACAAGGCTAGTCGATGCAGAGTTTTCACGGCCGATCCTTATTAGTGGATTGATTTGGGCAACGTGGCATGTTCCAATTGTTATTGCTGGTCTATATGTAGAGGGACCATCTGTCCTACTTTCAGTGCTTGGCATCTATTTTTGTATTGTGCCATTCAGTTATATTACAGCTTATTTACGACTAATCACAGGTAGCGTTTGGCCTTCGGTTATCATCCATACTACTTGGAATGCCATTATTCAAGGACCTTTCGCACGTGCAAGTACAGGATATCAAACTGAGATTTGGGTTGGAGAATCTGGCTTGATAACCGCTATTATTATCTTAATTACTGCAATAATTACGTCTCGAATCGTAAATTTTACTAAATAGCATACGGATGTGTTTTAAATTCAATTAGTGAAATATGACGAGGCGAAATAAGATGCTCCTAAAAATATTAGAAAAAATCTAGTTGAACAGACTCTTACTTCATCTTAGGCTGCTGGATATGTGGGGGACATCAAGCTAAGAAAATAAACTTGGTTTGCCATAAAAAACATAATGTTTTCATTTAAAGGCTATGAGATGAAATTTCATCATTTTCATCACGTTTGACCTTCAGGAAATAAAAAGTTAAACGATTATACAAATACTCTAACTGAAAAAATGATAGTCCTTCTACATTTTAGATAGAAGGACTATCGTTTATTTTTTTGACAAAATTAGGAGGTGATGTTTATAAAATGGATAATATAATTCGTATTTTGCGTAAAGAGAAAAAATTTTCCGAAGAAGATGTAGTTAATTCCCTTGGTATAACGGTTGATTGAAATTTCATTTTATAACTTGTAAAGGGCTGTTCAATGCATCGTACTATTAAAAAATCTAAATTTAATCATTAAATTGCGATAAAATGTGTTCGGAAATAATGAAATTTTAGGAAAAATAAGGTACACTAGTTTATGATTTTAGTTGAAAATCGTTTGACGTTAATGCATACGGGGGAAAGATTGATGAACAACAATACAACAAATGAATCAGTTGAAGAAATTGATCAAAAACGAGTAAGATCAAAAAAACGTTATACAAATTGGAAGTTTATTGCAGTGGGTATTGGTGTAATTGCACTTCTTATTGGGGGAATGAGTTATTATCAGGCAACTCACTTCAATTCGAATGTTACAATTAATGACACAAAAGTTGGTGGTCTGAGCGCTGATCAGGCAATACAGAAACTAAAGACATCTGGACTAGCAAACAAAGTCTATGTTGATCAACAACAAATTTTAGATGAAAAAGATACAAAAACGGAACTTACGGAAAAAGATTTGCCTCAAGTTAAGAAACTATTAAAAAGTCAGTGGACATTTTTTCCTTCCTCAAAGGGAGAAAATTATTCATTGCTACCAGAGAAGGCAGATCAGTATCGTAGTGAAACGATGAAAAAACTTGTAGAAGAAAAGCTCATCTCTATGAATGAGAAATTAAAAGCGCCTCAAGATGCTATGGCGAAGCTAGAACAAGGGAAAATTGTTATTTCGAAAAGTGTTGAAGGAAAACAGTATGATGTTACTAGTCTACTGAAAGATTATGATAAACAAAAATATAAAAGCGAAATTCATCTGAAGTCTGCATACATAAAACCTATTAAAGAAGACGATCCGATTGTCAAAAAAGAGGAGAAAGCACTACAGAATCTTCTTGGGCAGTCTGTTGAGTATAAAGTGCAGGATGAAGTTTATCCTTTAAAAGCGAAAGATTTAATTCAAAATGCCTCTATGTCAAAGGATATGAAAGTTACAATTGATGCGAGTGACATTAAGAAGAAAATCACTGAAATTAATAATGCCAAATCAACATTAAATAAAGATTTCTCATTTAAAACTCATTCCGGTTCAGTCATATCAGTAAAAGGACAAGGATACGGCTGGGCACTAGATGTTGAAAAAGAAACTAAACAAGTTCAACAAGCCTTTGAGAAAGGCGACAAATCGCTTTCTGCTTCTAATATTCACGGGAATGGTTGGGAGAAGGAAGGTATCGGTTATAAAACAACATCGAATAATGGCATCGGAGACACGTATGCAGAAGTTTCAATTGCAGAGCAACAAATTTGGATTTACAAAGATGGAAAATTAGTTGTTACAACAAATGTAGTAACTGGTAAACATAGTACTGGTGAAGATACATCACCAGGTGTGTGGTACGTCCTTTATAAACGAACACCATATACGCTAAGAGGTAACGCAGTAGGAAAAGCTGATTATGCGGTTAAAGTAGATTACTGGGTTCCATTCACAAATAGTGGTCAAGGATTTCACGATGCCGGCTGGCGAAAAGACTGGGGAAATAATGCTTATTTAACAGGAGGATCAGGTGGGTGTGTGAACCTTCTTCCTAATGTTGCAAAAACTGTATATGATAGTTTGAACACGTATGATCCAGTTATTGTGTATTAAAAAATAGCTACGTATCAAGAAATAAACAAAGCAGGAAATCTTACCTGATGGTATATGAAAAAACACCTCTTGCATTCGCATACTAAGTGTGCAAATGTAATGGAGGTGTTTTTGTTTGAATATAAAAGTGTGTTGCTTATAAGAAACAAAGTAGAAAGAAATAATAAGTATTCAAATAGTCAATAAAATTGACGATGAATATCATTTTCATTTAATATAGAATCGTTGCATGTAATTAGACATGAATTTTTTGTTAATATAATAGATTTCTATTAAGTTGTCACATTTAAGAACTATCATTAAATATTTTAAGAATTTAAACGTAGGAAAGGGTAATATAAAATGAACTGGAAAAAAGGCGGATTATGGGTTATTATTTTTTTTGTTGTAAAAGGCACGATTTCTACACTTTTAATCGTTACAGGTGCTAAATATTTTGATTTATCATTTATGCAACTTATCTTATTAATTCTGACCTTATTAGTGATTTCTCTAATAAGCCGAAAATTGCTGTATAGACATAAACAAAACAAAAAGCAAAAAGAGCTAAATATATAAGGAAGCCCCAGAGACCGTTGGATTTCTGGGGTTTTATTTTGATAGTTTTTTCGCATGTATATCAATTTAACAGAATAGGTTGTCCAAAATGATAAAATCGATGATGTTTAAAATGCGTCAGTTATTTTTAATAACGATTGATACCCGTATTTCTACAATCTATATAAATGGCTCAAGCTTCACATCTTATGAATTCCTTGAAGCGCTAAACTTAAGCAAAATAATGAACTATCCTATGGAAGAAAGTTGAGGGAGCCAATCGCATATGTTTTATTGAAAGGATGTGATTGAATTATGGAACGGCCGAATTGGGGAATTGGAGGATTAGTATTCGTTGGCTGTATGTTTCTTGGTGGAGGAGTGGGATCTATGTTAGGTAATGCCCAAACTGGATGGCTAATAGGAATGGGCGCTGGATTTCTTGGTATGGCTTTAACGAGACTGTTCAGAAAATAATGTAACTGGGATTCTTCTTCTGGTAAATAAGGAAATATGTAAGTAAGTCATGACATAAGAGTTCTATAAATTATAGTTAGAATCTTCTCTTTTGTATTTGTTTTTTCTAAATTTCTCCATACATAGATACGATTCTCAAGTCGGAGGATAGCACCTTAGGGTGTCTTTTTTATGCTTTTTAAAAATGTCTTACCATATAATAGCTGAGTTTTGCTTTCAGTCTCCGATGCCCATTAAGCATAGAATAAAAATTCTGCACCATTTAAACTCTGATAACAATTCATACAATCAAGAATAATTGAGTTAATAGCTTTCGGTAGATTGCCATCATTTTTTTTATAATAGATTAGATTCATTGCCGTTTCAGACCTATGTATGAATTCATAATCTAATAGTAAAAGGAGGAATGATTAAAGGTATGGCGGTTAATGAGGAATCAATTTGTCAACAGTTTGCAAGAATCATTGGCGGTCAAGAAGGATTCGCCGGTGGGAAATGCGTGGCAACAATAAACCGAGATGAAATACGAGCAACAATCTTGGGAAAACGTTTTAGAGTAACAACTTCCTTTTCATTCGAATCACGAGACAATAAAACCGGACGGGCATTATGCCTAGGCCGAGTAGCACTCTTACAAAAAGAAGTCACTGAATTTGTGGCGACAATTATTAAACAAGGAATAATCGTTTCGTCTATACACAATGAGTGGTTATGTGATGATCCAAATTTAATTTACGTTAATATCGAAGACGTTGATGATCCACTAAATTTTGCAAGAAAAGTGAGAAGAGCGTTATGCACGTAATCAATTTCTTTAGTTAAACGAGTCATTATATTAAATTGAAAAGTTCAGCGTGTTGGATGGTTTTATAAAACGAAAGAAGGTGTTTCATATTTGGAATGCCTTTTCTTTATGTTTTCGTTACTAATGTGGGTGGTTAACTGATTACATGCTGTTTATCTTGCAACAGCAAGAAAACTGGATGAGGTATCTTTAAAGGTGTTTGACTGTCTATAGATACCATATTTTATCAAATGTTATTAGCATATCATAAAACGATAAGGGAGAAATCGCCAGAGAAATACGTCAAATTAGTCATTCCTTCTATAATCTAAAGGGACGATTTGGTTTTCGAAAAATAATAGGTAAATCATTTGACAATTAAAATAATCTACTTTAATATATGTGCCATAGCATATATATGGTGAAACAAATACATTCATTGTGAATGATTGACTGGTATGCTGTATCCTTTTATATCTTAATTTATAGAGGTGATATATGAACTTACATGATTTAATAGGCTATCTTGTTCACCGTACTGATGTGAAAATGACCAATTATTTTACGAAGAAATTAAAGCCGTATGGAGTTACGCCAGAGCAGTGGGGGATTATTAGTGTTCTTTGTAGCCAAAGGAGCACTACTCAAAAAGAGTTGGCGGAAGCTATTGATAAAGATCAAACTACTGTTGTTAGAATGATACAGTCAATGGAGAGAAAAGGGATTGTAAGGAAGGCTTTGAATGACCAAGATAGGCGTTCACATAACCTTTTTTTAACTGAAAAAGGCGACGAGCTAAAGAAAACAATCTTGCCTGTAGTGAAAGACGCTCACCATTTCGTTACGAGTAATTTGAGCGAGGAAGAAATTAAAGTATTACAATCGTTATTAAACAAATTGTATGATACACACTATTAATATTTGTTCCTTATTGATGCTATGCTATTCATAAGGAACAAACTTTGTTTTAGGTATTATATATGCTGTAGCATATAATTTTTTGTTTGGACGAATGGGAAGATAACTTTATTTTGTATGATATCTGATTCAGGGTCACTTTTTTGCTTAGTACCAGTCAAATTTTTTGTATTATATATGCTATAGCATGTAATTTCTGGCCCTTTAATATTGAAAAGGGTAATGTAAATTGAAGCGACTTCCATACGGGTAATCTCAGGAAATAGGATAAAGGTAGTGACTACTATCTGAACAATACTGAGTTTTTACCAAATAATAAGAAAGGTGTGATTACTATTTTAATTTTCATCAATATTGTAAAAGTAGTGTTGTTTCTGTTCTTTTTAATGACAGGAACGAAAATTATATCCGGGAAAATGGCAGATGAGTTCAAACGATTTGGTTTACCTTCGTTTTTTAATTTCTTAACTGGAGCTTTTGAGATTGTAGGAGCGATTGGAATGTTGATAGGAATCTGGATTCCAGTAATAGCTTTATGGGCAGGAGTGTTATTAGCTGGTACGATGCTTGCAGCCGCATTAACTCTAATTGTATTAGCGAGAGATCCCTTTAAGAAAGCGATACCTGCACTTGTTTTGTTTGTCCTTAGTTTAGGGATAAGTTTGTATCACATTTTTTAAAAATAACCGAAAACTATTAAACTTTCACTTTATGCGTTCAAGTTACTATCATTATGTGATTATTTTACAAATAGGGGGATTCTCAAATTAGTGCTTGAATAATAATAGCAATACGGATTTAGACATTACTATCATTTGAATCATAATCAGTAAAAGAACGGGAAGAATTTTATATTAAAATAGGAGTGAGTGAAGGTGGCATATTTACTACAAGTTGATTTTCCGTTTGAAGGTCCTTTTGGTGAAGAAATGGAAAAAACATTTTGGGATTTAGCAAATAGTATTAACGAAGAAGAAGGATTTCACTGGAAAATATGGACTGAGAATGAAGAAAAAAAAGAAGCTGGAGGCATTTATGTATTTGAGGAAAAACAAGATGCTGAAAAATACGCTGAAATGCACAAGAACAGACTTGAAGCAGTTGGTGTTAAAGATATTAGAGTAAGAATTTTTAACATCAATGAAAAATTAACGGAACTGAATCGTGGGTATATTAAATAATTTCGACAGTCGGAGCAAGCGTAAAAAGGAGGGGGGATAATCCCCTCTTTTTTAATTCTTAAATTGACGGTGAGGGGACTTGCACAAAAAAATCCCTATATAAATAGGGATTTGTATATCGGTATATTGTTCCTTGGAAAAGGATGTATGAAGTGTAATATATGAGAGTTCTTACATTTGTGAAAGTGATGTAAAAGTACTTTAAAGAAATTTTATTGAAATAATTTCTTCTCCTTTAATTCTTTCAGTCTGCTTTTTCTTAACGTTCCATGCCCATCAAGCTAAGAAAACAGATGAACCCAAAAACAAAAAAACTTCGCAAAATTTGTGAGAGAAAAGGAGAGATAAAGGTATTTTAACCTTATCTCTCTTTTTCTATATTAATTTATTTTCAGGTAAGGAGTTGATTAGTTATTACTAGTAATAAGAACGTGAAGAAGTGTTGATGCCGGTTGGAACTGTTGTAAAGGTTGAGGGGGGATGCAAGGAAATATCAGAGATGTGCATGATGATTTGGCGCAGGGGTATTAATCCATCTTCTATGAAATCGTGGGATTATATAAGCAGTTATTATCCTGGGGATTTTAAAATAAAACCTACCTAATTATAGAAGTGATTTGAACGTAAGGAAATTGTAAGAAATGCATAAGAAAAAAGAAATTTTTATTATGTAGGATACAAATATAGAGAAGCACAAAAGAGGGAGGATAAATAGGATTTATTTATACGAAAACCAAACTAGTAATAAGTACATTCTAAATAAAAAAATCATTTATGGTACTAACATACATGTGAAAAAGAGAGGTTTTACCGTTTGTTACGACAGTAGGGATAAAGCCAGAATAGTAGTTTATGTGATGTTTGTAATTGAACAAATAAAAGATGAAATTAATCATTTATCTAAGGAGGCATTTTTTTATGGAAAATAAATTATCTGGGGTGTTAGCCGCTACTTTAGCTCTAACGATGAGCCTGCCAACAGGAGCGATAGCGTCTTCTAGCAGTAAGGCTCCGGTTGTATCTAGCCAAGCAGTTGCTAGCAAAGATTTGGAGAAGATTGCTGCAGAGAACGCTGAACTACTCACGAAGTCCTATGAGACGACTAGCGTGCAGTATGCGCTGATTGATAATGGTAAACTTATTTTGTCGGGGCAGACAGGCAAGAACGACATAGAAGGGAAAGAACCATTAACTAAAGATACTCTATACGGAATTGGTTCAACCAGTAAAGTATATACAGCAGCGGCTGTTATGAAACTAGTAGACGAAGGAAAAGTTGATTTGGATGCTCCTGTTACTGGCTATATTCCTGAGTTCAAAATGAAAGATAAACGATATAAACGCATTACACCGCGTATGCTGTTGAATCACTCCTCAGGTTTGCAAGGTTCGACGTTCAATAATGCATTTTTATTTAAAGATAATGATGCTTATGCCCATGATATCTTGTTGCAACAATTGTCCAACCAAAACTTGAAGGCAGACCCTGGCGCGTTTTCAGTATACTGTAATGACGGTTTTACGCTGGCTGAGATCTTGGTAGAAAGAGTCAGCGGTATGAGTTTTACTGAATTTCTACATCAAAAGTTTACAGAGCCATTAAAACTGAATCAAACGATAACATCGCAAGACAAATGGGAAGACGAAAAGCGGGCTGGACAGTATTCTCCGACATACCAGGGACAGCTTCCAAGTGAAATGGTAAATGTGATTGGTACGGGAGGAATCTCCTCTACTGCAGAAGATGTGGTGCGATTCTCACAAATATTTATGGGACAGGGAAAAGAAATTCTCTCTAATAAAGCAATCAAGGCGATGGAACAAGAAGAATATAAAAAAGGAATGTGGCCAGGAGATAGCGGAAATATGTTCAACTATGGTCTTGGCTGGGATAGTGTGAAACTATACCCATTCAGTGAATATGGGATAAAAGCGTTGACTAAGGGTGGGGATACGATGCTGCAACATGCTACATTGGTCGTGCTTCCAGAACAGAAGATGGCAGCAGCTGTATTGTCCTCCGGTGGGAGCAGCATGACAAATCAACTATTGGCAAATAAATTACTGCTAGCTAGGCTTAAAGAGAAAGGGGCAATTAAGGATATAAAACCAGATAAATCCTTCGGCAAGCCAGTCAAGGCTAAAGTGCCTCAAGATGTGGTAAAAAAAGCAGGATTGTATGGAAATATCCAAAGCCATTTCAAAATAGAGATTACGAAGAAGGGAGAACTGTTTTTACCAACTAAACCGGAAGAAAAATATGTATATACGGCGGATGGAAGCTTTATAAATGAAAAGGGTACTTCCAAGCTTAACTTCGTCACTGAGAAGAATGGAAAAGTTTATTTAAGAGAGAGCACATATGAATTATCACCGGGATTGGGGCAAAATGTGCTGACTCACTATTTAGCTCAGAAATTAGAAAACAATGTGTTACCGAAGAAAACAGCTGCTGCATGGGCGAAGCGCGAGGGCGGCAAGTTCTACCTTGTTAACGAAAAATTTAATTCTATAAATTATCTAGGACAACAAATACCTCTTAACACACAAATTACGATCAAGGATGGCTATTGGGACGGCAAAAAAATTACAGGTCCGAATACGGCGACGCATCAAATTCAGATTCCTGTGATGAATGGGAGGGATACGAAGGAAGCTCATTTCTATACAGAGAATGGTACTGAATATATGGAGATGGCCAGCTTTTTATACGTCAGTGAATCTAACGTAAAATCCCTTGATGCAGGTCAATTATCGAAAGTTACACTGCAAAAAAATGGGCATGCGAAATGGTTTACGATTCCGCAAGAGGTAGCAGGGAAAACGATGAATGTGGAGTTGCCATCAGGAAGTTCATTCGCGGTGTATGATGGGAATGGAGTATGCGTCAATTTTAGCGTTGTTAGTAATAATAACAAAGTGAAACTACCAGAGAACGGAACAGTTGTATTTGCTGGCGAACCGAACTCCGAATTTACAGTCGCATTGAACTAGCTATAACTCGGGATAGACTTCAATAAAACAGTGCGACATGGAAAAGATATTTTATCTGTATCTTAAGTATTACCTTAAATGATATTACACTTAAATTCTTAGCTTAATAGCAATGGGATAGCACCACATGTCTACTAACCTAAGAAAATAAATCAACCCCATGTCCATCAAGCTAGTAAAAATAAATACCCCAAAAATAGTAAAATTGACATTCTCATAGTAAAAATGTAAAAAATTATTGTTTAGGGGCAGCGTAAAACATTAGTTTGATAGCGATATGGCGCTACTCATAAAAAAAGAAATAGGATAGAATATCCTATTTCTTTTTATTGATATAATAAAATGTAAAGAATAGATCCAAAGTAATGATAATAATTAGAAGTAACAAGTGTATAAGTGCATCAGTTTTTCCGTTTAGTAAAGACTTTACAAAGAAATCCCATTCTGTTTCATAGGGAGATTCTACCCAATTTCGTTGCAGACCTAACACCATTCCATTTATGAAATAGAAAATGCTTAATAGAATCCTTCCAACAAATAAGGCAACTATTTTTATATTCCAATCCTTTATCTTGATTACATAAAGGATTGGAAATAGTATCAGTATCCAAAAAAACAATAATAAAGACTGTATTTCCCATTCTCTCCTCCTAACAAAATGATTGTGTTTTTAATCTTGGTAAATTCTTAGGTTGGAGGTATGTTTCATTGTTACTGGTTAAAAACAAGGGGCGGAATTCCGGCTCCTTTTCTATCCCGCAAAATAAAGGTTTGCTTTATCTCTCCGTCTCAAAAAACTCAATCCACTCTCCATCAGGACCAGCGAAGAATATGTAACGTGTTTCATCTGGTAATGTTTCGATTTCTTCTCCTAGTAAAAAGGTTACTTTTTGTTTCTTCAGTCTTTCGATCTCATCCTCTAATGAATCCACTTTAAAGCAAATGTGATGTACTTTTCCTTCTGCCGGAAGAGAAGAGTTGTAGCCTTCAATGAGTTCTAGTATCGTTTCTTTTGATTCTTCCACACCTAAAAAAGCGAGTTTTAAGTCTGGATTTGGATGACCCATACGTTTCATGAGCTGTAAGCCGACTACTTCTTCATAAAATGAAATAGATGTTTCTAAGTTTGCAACCATAAGTCCAACGTGTTCAATTCTTCTAACTGGCATGTAGATTCCTTCTTTCTGAAAATTATACACAATATATTATTGAAAATTAAGAAAATAAGCAAGATAAAAACCTTACAAATTTTAGCGTGTTATATGGTATAGTGAGAAAGTATGTTTGGGGAGAAGGAAGGAGATTATACGATGAATACAACTACTCAAACTCCTTCATTATCGGAAACGATGAAAGAGTGGCATTATGCATTAGCATATGAAATTAAACATTGGAAAACGATAGGTGGTAGTAAAATTTCTATCATGAATGGTCGTTTTTTATATACAGATTATGAAAGTACAGTATACGTATTTCAGCTTATTTCGGAAGTAAGCTTACCTGAAGGTTCACCCATTCGAATTGAGTTTGATGGTGAGGAAGCGACAGGAGAAGTATTGTCTGTACATGGATTAGAAATAGAACTGAAATTAAATGATTATATACAAGGTGAAATACGAGAAGCTGTTTTATATAGTGAACCGTGGCAATTGTTAGAGCAACTACAAGAGAGGTTGAAGGAAGCACGTAAAGATAAGCTAAAACGTAATCGTATAAAGCGTCTTGTTGATGGGACGAGCAGTCCGAAACATATTGAGAAGATGAAAAATCCGAAAAATGAATTGGCATATCGTGCGTTTTATAATCCAACAACTTACGTATGGGGACCACCAGGAACAGGGAAGTCTTACAATTTATCACGTATTATTTCGGCTCATTATCAAAAAGGAAAATCGGTACTTGTGTTGGCTCATAGTAATGCGGCAGTAGACGTATTAATGAGTGAAGTAACGAAGCAAATTGAGAAGAAAAAGAAATGGATGCCTGGCGAAATTGTTCGTTACGGTTATAGTCAACATGAACATATACGAAATCATGAAACGTTACTTGCGTCGAAGTTAGTTGAAACGACGAACGGATCTTGGGGTGAGGAAAGACTCTATTTAGAAGAGACACGACAAGATCTTCGTGAAAAAATCTTATCGTATAAAGCAACATCTGCTGATAAGAAGCGTATACAAGAGATTGAAAGTGATCTTCGAAAGCAAAAGGCTAAAATTAAAGAAGTAGAAAAAGAATATATTGAAAATGCGAAAGTAATTGGTGCAACTTTATCAAAATGTGCCATTGATTCACTTATTTATGAGCGCACATTTGATTTAGTTGTTGTAGATGAAGTAAGTATGGCATATGTTCCGCAAATTGCATTAGCTGCTTCACTTGGAAAACGTATCGTCGTTTGCGGTGACTTTTTACAGTTACCTCCAATTGCGATGGCAAATCATGAACTCGTTCGCAAATGGCTTGGGGAAGATATGTTTTACCATGCTGGGATTGTTGAGTCTGTTAATAAATCAGAAGCACACCCAAACCTATTTATGTTGCAGGAACAAAGACGTATGCATGCGGATATATCGAAGTTTACGAATTCGTTTATTTATAAAAATAGAGTATACGATCATCCGTCTGTTTCAGAGCGTAAAGAACTTGCGCAATTGCAGCCGTTCGCAAATGAAGCGAGTGTTTTATTTGATACGAGCCAAATGGGAGCTTTTTCGTTAAAAGATGCTGCTTCTGGTTCACGTTTTAACATTATGTCTGGTTTAGTAGCAATGCAAATGATGTTAATCGGATTGTTAGACGGTGTGCAATCAATTGGTATTGTGACACCTTACAGGGCGCAGTCACGCTTTTTATCAACGTGTATTAGAGAAATGTTGCAGAGAACAAAATATCAAAACATACCAGTTTTAGCGGCGACAGTTCATAAGTTCCAAGGTTCTGAAAGAGATATGATGATCTTTGATACGGTTGACAGTTATCCGCAAGAACGACCTGGTGTATTATTCTTTGATCACAAAAACCATCGCCTCGTCAATGTAGCAGTGACAAGGGCGAGAGGGAAGTTCATTCAATTATCAGATTGCCATTATATGCGTAAAAACCTTTCTAGAAAACAAGCGTTATCACAATTAACAGCTCATATAGAACGTCACGGAGATGTGTATGATCGCACGACATCAAGACAATTGTGGGAACGGAAAATTTCGAAACGTTTACGCTGGTTTATGGAAATGAATCTTGAAGAGCCGAAAGGGCTATTAAAAGATATTTTAGCCGCAAAACGAAAAATTATTATTTCACTTCCAAGTACAAAACAAGTGGATAAGCGAGTATGGCAAGCGTTAATGCGTACAAATGCACAGATAACAGTTTATAGTGATGGACCAGTTCCACTGAAAAATGTAAAGTTACAAAGACAAAATAAAGCATTCCCATTCTTAGTAATTGATGATGAAATCTTCTGGGCAGGGGCACCGCTTACATCTCAAATGATGTTTGAAGGTAGTACAGAATTTCCGTACGTATGTGCAAGACTGCAAGCGCCAGAAACAATTGGTGTATTAAAAGGATTTTTAGATATTCGGTAAATTCGGATAGGAATTCCTTGACTTTTATTTGGAATGAACTTAGAATGAATTTAATTTAATATAATTTTATGAAAATTCTTATCACGAGAGGTGGAGGGACTGGCCCTATGATACCTCGGCAGCGGATTCGTTATGAATACTGTGCCAATTCCAGCAAGGTAACTTGAAAGATAAGAAAGAAGCTCATTTTGATTGTATATACAGAAGCCTCTTTCTATCTTTTAGAAAGAGGCTTTTTTTACGTGAAAATAAAAGGAGGAAGAACAATGGGAGCGACAGGAGTAACGTCACAAAGAAAAACAATTGAAGAGAGTATCGAAAGAAATAAGGAAAAATACATAGAAACAAGTCATGATATTCATGCGAATCCGGAGATTGGAAACCAAGAGTTTTACGCATCAAGAACGTTAAGCTTATTACTAGGTAGTGCAGGATTTCAGCTGCAACACAATATAGCTGGACATGAAACAGGTTTTATCGCGCGAAAAAGTTCAGGAAAACAAGGACCAGTCATTGCATTTTTAGCGGAGTATGACGCTTTACCAGGACTAGGTCATGCGTGTGGTCACAATTTAATTGGCACAATTAGCGTTGCAGCAGCAATCGCATTATCAGAAACGCTTGAAGAAATTGGCGGGGAAGTTGTCGTGTTTGGTACACCAGCAGAAGAAGGCGGGCCAAATGGTAGCGCGAAATCAAGTTATGTAAAGGCAGGTTTATTTAAAGACATTGATGCGGCGCTTATGATACATCCGAGCGGAAAGACAGCGACAACGAGTCCTTCATTAGCAGTCGATCCACTTGATTTTCATTTTTACGGAAAAACAGCTCACGCTGCAGCTTCGCCAGAAGAAGGGATTAACGCATTAGATGCGGTTATTCAGCTCTATAACGGTATTAACGCACTTCGCCAACAACTTCCGTCAGATGTGAAAATTCATGGCATTATTACTGAGGGCGGAAAAGCACCTAATATTATTCCTGACTATGCCGCAGCAAGATTCTTCATCCGTGCAGCAACGAGAAAAAGATGCGCGGAAGTAACAGAAAAAGTAAGAAACATTGCTGAGGGAGCAGCATTAGCAACAGGTGCGAAAGTAAAAATCCATCAATTCCAAAATGAAATCGATGAACTACTCGTAACAAAAACATATAACGACATTGTAGCTGAAGAATTAGAATTACTAGGTGAAGATGTAAATCGTAAAGAAAGACTCGGGATCGGCTCAACTGACACAGGAAACGTAAGCCAAGTCGTACCGACAATTCATCCGTACATTAAAATCGGTCCAGATGATTTAATTGCGCATACGAATGAATTTAGAGAAGCAGCGCGTTCAGAATTAGGAGACAAAGCATTAATTACATCGGCAAAAGCATTAGCAAATACGGCGTATCGATTAATTATGGAAGAAGGGTTGTTAGAGAAGGTGAAGGCGGAGTTTAGAGAGGCGCAGAGGAATCAGGGATAATAAGGGGATTAAGGTGCTCTTTTCGCAGAGCAATCTAATTAATAAGTAGAGGTATAAAAAAGAACATTGAAAATCAATGTTCTTTTTTTAGTTACTAATCATTGATTTTGTTGGATTTTCTCATAAAGGAAAAGCTTGTACTGTTAGCGGAGGATAATACGTATCCCTTTATTAGAACGACAATTTCTCCTCAAACTCACTCTTTAAAATAATTAAAGGAGATGACAAGCCAAATTGCATTAAAGAGTCTAAAAATGCAGCGAGAGAATCCATCGAATCGCTCATGACCTTCATCATATAATTAAACTCCCCACTAATTCGATATAAATCTGTTACTTCAGGAGCGGCATTACAAAATTGAATAAAATCAGAGCATTGGCTCGTTTTAAACATGATGAATGCTTGAATGTTTTTATTAATTTTTGCAGGCTCAAATTTCGTTCGATAAGCCGCTATAACTCCTTGATCTTCAAGCTTGTTAATACGTTCTTTTACAGCAGGTTGCGTCATGGATATAATTCGTCCTATTTCTGAAACAGAAATTCTCGCATTTTCATACAACAAGTTCATAATTTTATGATCGATTTCATCCAATTTTACTGCGTTTGGCATTGTGTAGCCTCCTTATTTTATTTTTTTAAGTAAATAACAAATTATAACTATAATATTATAAGTGAACGGACTGAATTACCTATAAATCTATATTTAAAATTATTGGTGTTTGAATAAAAATATAAGTATAGGATTTATCGAATAGAAATTTAGGAAGGATGGAAAAAATGAAGAATCTTGATGGGAAGGTAGCGTTAGTAACAGGGGCGAGTCGTGGTATTGGTCGTGCGATTGCGAGGAGATTGGCAAACGATGGTGCATTAGTTGCGATTCACTACGGCCGAAATAAGGCAGCTGCAGATGAAACGATTAGTGATATTGAATCTAGTGGAGGAAAAGCGTTCTTAATTGAAGCTGAACTCAATTCAATTGATGGTGTCAAAAAGCTAGTAGAACAGTTAAAGAATGAATTACAAATAAAAGTTAGTACATCAGAGATTGATATTTTAGTAAACAACGCAGGGATAGGTACACAAGGGACGATTGAAAATACGACAGAAGAAGTTTTTGATGAAATTATGTCTGTAAATATTAAGGCACCGTTCTTCTTAATTCAGCAAACATTGCCGTTACTACGAGCAGAGGGGCGTATTATTAACATTTCATCAGCTGAAGTACGACTTGGTTTTACAGGCTCAATTGCATACGGCTTAAGTAAAGGTGCATTAAATACGATGACACTTCCTCTAGCTAAACATCTCGGAGAAAGAGGTATAACAGTGAATACAATTATGCCTGGATATACGAAGACAGATATTAATGCAAAATTGCTAGATGATCCGGAAATACGAAGTTTTGCTACGAATTCATCTGTGTTCGAACGAATAGGGCAAGTTGAAGATATTGCAGATGCAGTAGCATTCTTTGCTTCTGCTGATAGCCGCTGGATAACAGGGCAGATTTTAGATGTTTCTGGAGGGTTTTGTTTATAGGTGCACTACTCCATATCCATCAAGCTAATATTTTCATATCCCCCTAAATTTAAATTTTCTTTCTCTACAGATAGCTATTTTGAGAAGCCGCTCATTTTTTCGTTTTGGGGGCATTTCTTTTTCTTAAGTTGATGAGCATGTATGGTGACCTCTATTAGACGATAGTGAATTAACAATTTCGGGGTTCAGTTCAACTTTATTCAAAATAAGATTTTTTTGCAGTAAAATCAATGTTAGTGGAACTTTTTTAATCAAAATTTTTTCTAAATTAACATAAATACTTGCAATATTTAAATTAGTACTATATAGTTCTAGTTATGACAAAGGTAAAATTAATGAATCAAAGACGTGTGATTGAAGTAGCTGCAACATTATTTTTAGAAAAAGGGTTTGCTTATACAAGTATGGATGAATTAGTACGTGTAAGCAAAGTTTCAAAGTCTAATGTGTATTATCACTTTTCTAATAAGGAAGTATTATTAGAAGGGGTCGTTGATTATTGGATTGAAATGTATCAATCTGCAATTGATGACGTACTTTCTCAGAACCAATTTTTAGTTGAAGATCGTATCCAACTGTTTTTAAAGCAATTATCACAAGGAGTTCAGTCGAGAGAGTATAAGGGGAGCTGTCCATTTATTACTCTTTATATTCAAAGTCCTAAACAGGCCACGCAAATAAAAGAAAAAATAGGTCTTTTTTTTACAGGATTACAAAAGAAAGTTTCTCTATTACTTAAACAAGGGGTAGAGAATGGAGAATTCAGAAATACGATTCATATTGATGAGGTTGCATCACTTTTTATTACAAATCTTGAAGGAGCGTTATTTATTTCAGAAACATTGAAGGATGCAACTGTAATCACGAAAACAGCAGATCATTTTTTAAAATTGCTTCGATAAAAGAAGCATTTTTTTTACATCAAATTAGTACTGATTAGTACTAAAAAAGGGGATTTTATATGAGAACAGTATTTTTAACTGGTGGAACAGGCTTTATTGGAAAGCAATTAGTGAAAGAATTAGCCAAAGAGGATGTGAAAATTCTTCTTTTAGTGAGGTCGAAAAGTAAAGCAATACGCCTTTTTCAAGAAAGAGGCATCTTAAAAAAGGAAGTTATGCACTTTATTGAAGGTGATTTGACGAAAATAGATTTAGGTCTAAGTGCTGAAGATAAGGAGAGGGTATTGAAAACGGATGTGATTATTCACGCAGGAGGCCCCATGGATATTCAAGCGACAAGTAAAGAGGCAGCTTCCGTATTTTTAAATGGCGCCAAACATATTAGTGAATTAGCTAAAAGTATTCATCAATTGAAGGGCTTGCAACAATTTATTCATGTTGTAGGTTATATGAGTCCCTTTGATGATAAAAATAGCAAGATTGCAATTGATGTGTTTAAAGAAGGAAACAGTTATTTGAAAATAAAAAATCCATATGAGAGAACAAAATTTTTAGCAGATCTTTATATCCGTCAGCAGGCATCAGCAGTAGGTTATCCGCTTTCTGTAATTAATCCACCAACTGTAGTCGGTAGTAGCAAAACAGGGAGTACAGAGCAGATAGCAGGATTAGGTTTGCTTGTGATGAGTATGCGAAGAGGGCTCATGCCAGTGATTCCTGGAGGTAAGGGATATAGGTTACCACTTATTTCAAACGATGAGTTTGCGAAGTTTATTGTGCAGGTTTTCAGGTTGGAGCAACCGACTATTCAAACATATACACTTGTTGAAGACAAACAGCACGATCAGAACATGGCTGAGTTATTAAGTATTATGTCGGAAAGTATGAATATGAGGGCACCAAAAATCTCGGTTCCAATGCCGCTTATGAAAACAATTATGAATAGTGGAGTAAGTAAAATAACAAAAATTCCTTCTGATGGACTGAATTTTATTACAAAACGAAAATTTTCAAATGTTTCAGCGAAAAAAATTATGGGAGGAGATTGGTTTAGGAAGACGAGTGTAATGAAATTTTTCCCTGCCGTAGTAGCTGATCTGGATTATCGAATGATGTATCAAAATGGCCAGCATAATCATGTATTTAAACGAACATTATGCGATAACAATACCCTTTACCAATTACAAGGAGAGGGTAAACCGTTTATTTTATTACATGGTTTATTGAGTGATGGAGAGGATTTATTTCCTTTAGCACAAGAGCTTCATGAAAAAACTGGTCAACCTGTATGGATCTTGGATCTTCCAGGTTTGGGGCGTTCTCCTTTTAAACGAGATAAAAATCTTCTAAATATCTATTTGAATGTAGTGAAAAAGTTATTGGAGAAAGCTACGAATGGTGCACATCTAATTGGTCATTCATTCGGTGCATTTATTCTTCTGGAAGCATTGGTACAAGAGTACATAGATAAGAAGTATGCAATCACTTTACTTCAGCCACCTGTAGTTAAAAAAAATGCTAAATCGCTAAATGTTCCTCAATTTATGAACAAATGGACATTAAAACTGGCAACTACTAATTTCATAGAGCGATATTTATTAAGTAATGGTTTGTTTGAAAGTATGGAGAGCATCCCTGAACATTATATCGAAAAAGTAAGTAACAGTTTTACTTCTCCTAGAATTTTAAATACTACGGTTCAGCTTAACAGTTTACTACTGAAAAAAGATCAAGGTGATTTCAAGGAAGTAACAAAGTATAATCTTCACATTATTTGGGGGGATTATGACAGAGGTTATTCTGCTCCATCGTATCTTGGTAAGGTTGATTTTGTTCCATATGGCCATCATTTTCCTCTTAGCCATCCGAGTGAAACGGCAACATTAGTAATGAAAAATAGTGATACTAGCAGATGAGAGTGTGGGATAAATAAAAAGTGTGTAGTAAAATCGTTGTGTTTTTGAAATAAAATCGTACTGTGTGGGAACCCACCCCATCACTATCAGACTAAGAAACGCAAATACCTCAAAACGAAAAAATGAGCATTTTGTTACAAGATAGTACAAAATTTTGTTCTGGGGGTGCTATAAAATTTTAGCTTGATGGCGATGTGGGCATGGGGTCCCACCAACAAACCGCGAATTTCGTACGCTAAGCAAAATTTGAATGTACTAAAAACTTCCCGTAAGATGCATTCCCTACAACTTCATTTAGAAACTTGAAAAATACTGGGATTTTATATACGAATAGGATGAAAATGGTTTGTATACATAGTTGTGTTTTTGTCAGGGGGATAAGTTCCTAGTAAAATAAGGATACTATAATAAAAGAGAAAGCTTTGCATAATATGCAAAGCTTTCTCTTTATTTACTCACAAAATATCCAATTGTATAGATAATCCATAAGTGGACCGGATAGAAAATATAAAACATATATTTTGTTAATGAATTATTTACACCACGTTCTCCACTGTATAAGAAGAAGAATGGTAAAGCAAATATCATCATCCATTGGTTGTTAAAACCAAATAAACCCATTTCCGTAAAAATTTCTCCAGACATAAGTGATGTTGGTACCTCTATTAATGAAAGTAATACATATGTGATAATTAACCACATTTTCTTCTCTCTAAAGAAATAGAAGATTAATGTCATAATGACGCCAATATCACTTGCTTCTGTAAACAGTCCTAATATAGCCGCAATAATGGTAGCTGGAATTCCTAGTAAATAGTTTTTTGTACGTTTCGTATAATCAATCGTACAAAGTAAAACAATACTCATTCCAAGTGACAAGAAAATATTATTGTGAAGTCCACCTTCCCTTGGGAACAAGTACTGAATTAGCGCTGAACCTGCAAACATAATCGCTGCCCACATAAATACACGTGTAGCATACTTTGTACGATTTCGTGTATAGAAGAATCCTTCCACTACAAAATAGAAGAAAATTGGCGCTACAATACGTCCTGGATGATGCATCCACATTGGTATACCCGGAATGTAAGTATACACGTGGTCAATGACCATAAGGATCATTGCAAAAATCTTTAATTGAAAAGCATTTAACCTCATAATATATAAAACCTCCACTTTACATGTTACTCAGATACTATTAATCTTTTGAAAACACAGTTTTGTTTTCTTACATACACAATATACTTTCATAAAAAAGTATAAATTTTTTGTCCAAGAGGTTCTTTTATAAAAAATAGAACCTCTCGAATAGTAAAACTTTGGGTAAACTTGCTATATTATTTTTAGATGAAGTATCTAAAACATTAAATACATGTATTGTTAATTCATTAGTTTTTTCAAATAGTTTCGTCGTATGATGAAAAAGCTTATAACAAATAGCAATAAAAATATTCCTACACCTATTGCTGTGACTCCATAAAATGCTGATGAAAAATGGTTACGCATTCCAATCGTTATTCCACATAGAAGAATAGATGCAAGTGCAAACGGGATAAAAATTAAAGTTGCCAACTCCTTAGTCACCACAGTAACTAATTCTTTCGTAGAAAAGCCAAGTTTTCTGATTCCTGCATATTTTTCTTTTTCGCCTTCAAATGACGTTTGCAGATAGAAATAAAGAATACTCATTGCCGCGCTCAAAAAGATAAGGCTCAACATGAAACCGATAAAGAATAGGAGGCTCACTGTAGTTTTTTCAGTCTCGTAAAAATTAATTTTAGAAGAAATTAGGCGCTCATTTGGTATTGTTGAAATTTTGGAAAGAATCGTTTCAGACAAGTCGAGCTTTTCTGTCCAATTATCAATTTCATAAGCAAATACTTTAAATACAGGATAGTCAATCGTTTCATAAACAGCATCTGGGACGATATAGTACATCTTTTTAAAACCTGAAGTTAAAATATTTCGTTTCTCAAGGCCCGCATATTTAAGTTTTCCAAACGGGTAGTCACGAATAAATTCTGTACTTGGAAGAGCATAGTTATTTCCTGCTGCAACATAGTACTCATCATCCTTTAGTGAAATTTCCTTATGAAAGCCAAGTGCATTATAATTTGAAACCGACATAAAACCGATATTATGATCTTTATCTGTTTTAAATGCTGAATGATATGCATCGTATTTACCGTGTTTTGCTAATGAATTTTCAATAAATGAAATATCATCCTTTTCAACTTCCGTTGCATTTCCTGAGAGTGAGATATATTCAAAGCTGTACGGCTCTATTGATTCTACTCTCGTATCTATATTGTAATAGGAACTGTACAGTACATTTGTACATACAAACACACCTAGCAACAAAACTGTTAATAAATAGATAAGATAGGAATGTGAGCGTCCTTTGGCCTTTATGTTCGAAACGTAAAGCATATTTGTTTTTTGGTAATACGACGGTCGTTTTTGTAATACACGAATCGATAAAAACATTCCCTGCGTGATAATAAAATAAATGGCTAATAGCGAACTAACAAATAGTAAAATGTAATGGATCGTTCCAGATGATTCAACCCAATTCATTTCTAATATGAGCGATAGTGCTAAGAATACGCTCGTAATTACGGATAGTAACAACTTCCATGGTGCAGGCGCTATTAACTTTTCCTGTGTTACATCTGCTTTTAACAGATGAACAGCTTCTTCTTTGTTAATAAAACGTGTTATAAATTTAGAAACGATAAAGAATAAAATTGCAAATAGAAAAATCGTTAATGCGATAGCTTGCATTGGTATATACATACCAAAGCTACTCGCTTGTAAAACCCTTTTGGTGACCATTAAAAACAAAGGGGCGATTACAAGCCCAAGCACAATCGCTGTTAGAATTGCTACACCAGCAATAAGCATATTTTCTCTGAACACCATCTTACGCACTTGCTTCATAGATGCTCCAGTAATCATAAAAATGCCAAGGCTTTTCGTTTTCTTTTTCAAAAACGAAAACATCGAATAAATGATGAAAGCGAATGAAAAAATATACACAATACAGCTCGTAAGTATCATTACAAGGCTAAGTGTGCTTCCTGTTTGAATGATCGCCAGCATTGGATGGAATGCTACAATCGAAAATAAGAAAAATATCAAAATGGAAAATACACTGCTTAAAAAATAGGAAATATATGTCCATTTATCGCGCAAGATGTTTTGAAGGACAATATGATTAAAACTCATGCTGTCCACCACCTAAAAATGTAAGTGTGTCCATAATTTCTTGATAAAACTTCTGTTTATTATTGCCTCGATGCACCTCATTATAAAGAATACCGTCTTTTATAAAGATTACGCGATGTGCAAAACTAGCAACATAGGCATCATGTGTCACCATTAAAATAGCTGTGTTAAAGGTCTTGTTAATTGACTCAAACAAAGTCATAACATCATTTACCGCTTTAGAATCTAGGTTTCCAGTTGGTTCATCGGCTAATAATAATCCAGGTTCATGAATAACAGCTCGCGCAATTGCCACACGTTGTTTTTGTCCTCCTGAAATTTCAAATGTACGTTTCTTTAAAATTTCTTTAATACCTAAAAAAATTGCAACTTTCTCTAAACGTTTGCTCATTTCCTTAGCTTCTACAGAATCAAGTACCAAAGGTAATAAAATATTTTCCTCTACTGTTAAAGTATGAACAAGGTTAAAATCTTGAAAAACAAACCCTAATTCTGTACGACGAAACTTTGCTAGTTCAGTATCATTTAATTCATAAGGATTTTTCGAATTAATTGTAACTAATCCTTTAGTTG
Organism: Bacillus sp. FSL W8-0770; assembly: GCF_038008705.1. Classification (NCBI taxonomy): domain Bacteria; kingdom Bacillati; phylum Bacillota; class Bacilli; order Caryophanales; family Bacillaceae; genus Bacillus; species Bacillus sp. FSL W8-0770. Next base: position 3,011,530 of record NZ_JBBOZR010000001.1, on the reverse strand, counting down.
GAGGATCGATTGTGGAAATGCAGTTAAGGAATGTTGTTTTACCGCTACCGGAAGGACCCATTACGGCAACAAACTCATTCTTTTCTAAATGAAAATCAATCCCTTTTAATGCTTTATAAATAATTTCCCCTGTATAGTCCTTTTGAAGATTCTTTACATTTAAGATTGTGTTTAACATTAATATTTCACTCCTTTGTATCTTTCAGTATTTTAGTATAAATATGCTTGTAACTTCTTAACATCTCTCAATGTGACAGCAAGATGACAAAATTGTCACATTCAAAACGGCTACCTTATTTGGTAGCCGTTTCTATACTTCTTGAGAAATCTATTGTAAATGTTGTTTCATTATCTTTAGAATGTAGGTGGTATGGATGATTTAATGTAGTAAGGATCCTATTTACTAAATAAAGACCGATACCAGTTGCTTCCCCTTTTGTACGTCCTTTCGTTCCTGTGTAAAATAATTCAAAAACACGTTTTATTTCACTTTCAGGTATCGTTTCTCCTTTATTTTGAATGAATAACTGTCCATTTTCATAATGAATCATAATAGAAGAGTGTTTTTCGCCATATTTAACAGCGTTACTTAATAACTGGTAAACCACAACTTTTAGCCATTTACGATCTGAATAAAGCAATATATGCTCCGGTATGGTGCTTTTAGGAAAGATTTCTTCCTCAATAAAATAATCTCTTAAATCGTTAATAACTTCCTGTACGACATGCTTTAACAGAATTGGTTCTATTTTTAAATCAGCTAATAATTTAGTAGAGCGACTATACGTTAGTAACTGATTTAAAGAGAAGTTCAGTTTATCACATTCAACTTTTACTTTTTGCCACTCTGCAAGGGAATTTGGTTCCTTAAACTGATTGGACTGTATAAGCAGTTGAATGACAGAAAGTGGCGTTTTCATTTGATGAACTGCATGAGAAATCATTAATTGCTGATTATGTAAAGAACTCTTATACTCCTCTTCTTTTGATAAAAATAAGGATTGAATATATTGCAATTGAGTTGCGTATGCTTTCTCGTATGGAGCAATTGGCTGATAAATCATGAAACTGTCCGTATGGATGTTCTTGTTCCCAATATGTGCATACATTTTTTTACGACGTAAATAACGACCAAAAAGTAATACGATTAATAGAGAGCAGGCTAGAAATATAAAATAGGTATAATGATTTTCAAAACCATCTAATCGATGAATAACGATTGGTAAGCTAATAAATGTAATAATATAAAGAATAATAAAGCTCAAATGGTCTTTTAAAAATAACTTCATGTGAGTTTCTCCGTTAATTGATAGCCAATTCCTCGAATAGTTCTAATTTCTAAAGTAGAATGAATGGCTTCTAATTTCTTTCGTAATCTTGCAATATTTACTGTTAATGTATTTTCCTCTACAAATTCTTCCTCATCCCAAATGGCTGTAAGGAGTTGCTGTCTTGTTACAACATTAGGATATGATTCAAAGAACATTGTACATAGCTGGAATTCTTTTATCGTTAATAGCTCCTCCTGATTAGGTGCGCATAATCGTACAGTATCTAAGTTTAAAATTGTATTTCCTATTTTGAAAATTTTCTCCTGTACATTTCTGGCATATTCGCCATATATACGACGAATTTGTCCATTAATTTTTGCAAGAACGACTCCTAATAAAAAAGGTTTGGTAATGAAATCATCAGCTCCATTTTCAATGCCATATACTTGATCCGTCTCACTCATACGAGCAGAAAGAATCACAATGGGACAATTCGATATTTGTCTGATTTTACGGGACCAATAATAACCATCAAAGGCAGGAAGGGTAACATCCATTATGACGAGATGGGGTTGGAAATCTTGAAAAATTTCTAATACCTTTTGAAAATCTTCTACAATGAGGCAATGATATCCATATTTTTCGAGATGTTCTTTTAGTGTATCCGCTATATTTATTTCATCTTCAACAATCAATAATTTATACATTTCATCCTCCGATTTATTTATTAACTTTATCTCATACCTTAATTTTAAATCATTATTACTTATGGTCAAAATGAGACACATTCTTATACTATATAAGAATAATCTTTATCTCAAAGTTATATGATCTTTACATCAGAACTAAAGAGGGGTATCTTCTCTAAAAGAATCGTTTTCATCTCGTTCAGAGTAAATAGGCTTTTTTGAATATTCATAAAAAACTAATGCTAAGTAATTTTTAACAATTGAGAGATAAAATCGAAAAATCAAGATATTTTTCAATTTGAAAGGGAATGCCAATAACATTAAATAAATTTTCAACACCCTTAAGAAAGACTTTCTTTGATTATAGCTGCCATTTTGGCAGCTATTTTTATCTCACAAAAAGGGGCTGATTAGTAGAAGGGGAAATTTTCTATATTTCTTTTTTTATTGGGAACATCTCATATATTTTTTCAGTTAAAGATTGAGGAGACTCTCTTGACGATCTTTTGATCCAATCAATGAAGACATTAAAGAATCCACCAATAAAAAATAATGCTTGAGCTTTGCTCATGTTATTACTGATCGGATTGTCTGTTTCAAATATAGATTTTATTGCGGAATTAACATAATCAAGAAGAAGACCAGACATATTGGAATCTATTATGTTTTTCATTAGGATACGCTCATTGGCCATAAAACTTATTAAACCTTCTATAAAAAGTTGAAGACTATCATGAGAATCTAAATAAGTAATTTCTTCTAAAAATTTGTCGATACCTTTTTGCATAGAGGCATTAAGCACATCGTAAATGGTACGATAGTATTTGTAAAATGTAACTCTTGCAACTCCAGCTTTTTTGCAAAGTTCCGTAACTGTTATATCCTCCAATTTTTTTTCTTGCAGCAGCAGACCCAAAGCTTCTGTAATGTATTCTTGGGAATATATACCATCCTGACGTGAGTTTCTCAGCGCTAACACATCCTTTCATTTTGTTAGTTTTAGCTTCTATTTATCTAAAAGTGCTTGAAAAACCACCCCTCTCTTTTATACTTACATGTGTAAGTGCTAATGTTAATACAAATGTTTCGATAATGACTATGCTTATTCTATAAAAGGAATTTGATTACTGTCAATGTATGCAAAAAGGTCATTTGAAACCATGTACTTACTATTGTAAATAACGAAGTTGGAGGAGATTAAAATAGCAAAGTATCTTTACAAATTAGGTGGTTGGGCAGCAAAACATGGGAAGAGTATTGTTTTTAGTACCTTAGGAATTTTATTCATCTTGGGGGTACTAGCTGGAAGTTTAGGTCCCTCTTTCAATGATGAGTTAACGATTCCAGGCACACCAGCTGAGAAGGCAAGCAAGTTGTTAGAAAAAGAATTCCCTGAATCTCAAAGTGCTGGTGCCCAAATTAAAATAGTTTTTAAAGCCCCAAAAGATCAGACATTAGATTCGGAACAGGTAAATAAAGTGATTACGGATACTTTGTCTGATATTAAAAAAGATGATTCAAATGTTGAATCAATTGCAACCCCTATGCAACTTAAAAATTTAACCAAAGATAATACCATGGGGTATGCTGTTGTCAATTATAAAAATGATGCTGAAGATATAAAGGAATCGTCTAAGAAGAATGTATTAAACAAAATTGAACAAACTCGTGAGGAGGGAATCCAAACGGAGTTAACCGGTGATGTGAAATTTACTGTAGTCGAATCAAATGGTGAATCGGAGGCTATTGGAATAGTTATTGCCTTTATAATTTTGGCGATTACATTCACATCTTTCCTAGCAGCTGGGATGCCTATTATCACTGCTATTATAGGATTAGGAACTGGAATGCTCGTAGTTATGATAGGCTCTAATTTTATTGAATTGCAGGATCTTTCGCTTTCAGTGGCTATCATGTTGGGAATAGCCGTTGGAATTGATTATGCTTTATTTATTATGACTCGATTTAGACAACAACTTGGCGAAGGACATTCCGTTAAAGAATCTATTGCTATAGCAACTGGTACTGCAGGGAGTGCCGTTGTTTTTGCTGGAATCACTGTAATAATTGGACTTCTTGGATTATCTGTCATGAAGATTCCTTTTTTAACCAAGATGGGAGCAGTATCATCTATTAGTATATTAAGTGCTGTATTGGTTTCCATTATCGTACTTCCAGCTTTACTAGGAATAGTAGGGCATAGATTTCATCCCTCTACAGGAAATAAATTCTTGAAAAAAATTACAGGTGCAAAAGAAGGCAAAGTACCTTCGAATAAATGGGGAAAGCTTGTCACAAAACATCCGTTAGTTATGTCTTTCCTGGCTATCGCATTACTTGCTGTCATTAGTCTTCCATTTTTCCATATGAACCTAGGACTGCCCGATGACGGGGATACCATGTCAAAAGATACAACGGAAAGAAAAGCATATGATCTCATGACAGAAGCATACGGGGAAGGTGTTCACTCTTCTCTAGTTGTGGCAGCAAAAATAGATAGTAAAAAACAAGACCCACAAAAGACACAAAAAGCAATGGCGGAGATTACAGAAGAAATTGGTGAGCTAAAGAATGTTAAGAGTGTAACACCAGCTTTCCCTAATTCTTCTGGTGACGTTTTTATTATCACTGTGACCCCAAAAACGGGACCAAATGATATAGAAACAAAGAATCTTGTGAAGCATATTCGAGAAAAGTCGAATATAACCAAAAAAGAAAATGACATTGAGTTATTAGTTACTGGTACAACGGCGGTCAATATAGATATAACAGAAAAGCTAAATACAGCATTACCTATATTCGCAGTGCTTGTAGTAGGACTGGCATACGTCCTGTTAGTGTTAGTATTTAGATCCCTATTACTTCCTTTAAAAGCAGTAGTAGGCTTCCTCCTTTCATTGGCTGCAACACTAGGATTTGCCGTGTTTGTTATTCAAGATGGAAATCTTCTTGATTTATTTGGTTTCCCTTCTTCTAGCGCAATTCTTGCCTTCTTGCCAATCCTTACAATTGGTATCCTTTTTGGGTTAGCAATGGACTATGAAGTGTTTCTTGCAAGTCGTATGCGGGAAGTTTACACGCATACAGGCAATCCAAAGGAAGCTATACTTGCAGGGATGAGAGACAGCGGAAAAGTTGTAGCTGCAGCAGGATTAATCATGATAGCTGTATTTTTTGGCTTTATGCTTATGCCAGACCCAATGGTAAAGGCTATAGGGATGAGTCTAGCATTTGGAGTTCTATTTGATGCTTTTGTGGTTAGGCTGACGATTGTTCCTGCCGTTATGACATTGATGGGAAAAGCAGCTTGGTATATGCCGAAATGGCTGGATAAGATTCTTCCAAATATAGATGTTGAAGGTGAATCTATCTTGCATAAATCAGAAAGTAAAGATAAAAAAGTGGGATAAGCGTAGCTATGAGTTAAGGTTTGATAGAAAATATCGTTTGAACCAACATGGGGTTTAGCCGAGATACCAAGAGAAAAAGAACCAGCAGAAGTTCGAGTAATTTTCTTTGGAAAACATGGTGAATTACGAGAACGAGCGCTACAAGATTAGCTTCAAAGAAGTAGCGCACTAAACCTTTTAATTAATGCGATTAGTGTATGGAATACGGTTTATTTAAATGAAGCAATAAAAGTTTTGAAGAAAAAATTTGATGAAGAGATATTAAAACATATTTTTCTATTAGGGTGGGAACATATTAATTTCCTAGGAGAATACCGATTTAATAAGAAAGAAATTGCACCTTTGGAATCTCTTCGACCACTACAAACAAATTAACAGTAAAAAGCCGATTATCCTGAAGTGAACCCCGAAAACGGGACACCTATCAAAACACCTAAACCACTTGTTCCCTAAATTCTTTAGGGGATAGGTGGTTTAATTTTCTTGAATTCGCACACAATTGTAGTAATGAATGTATTCTAGCACAATCTTTCGCACAGTTGTGTTGGATACTTTTGTTATCTCTTGTGAATAGAAAGCTTCACTTTTCAAATGACCAAAGAAGCTTTCCATGACGGCATTATCATGGCAATTTCCTCTCCGGGACATGCTGGTGATCATGCCGTTTTCTTTGGCATACGCTTGAAATTCTTTTGCTGTATAAATACTTCCTTGATCCGAGTGAAGAATGACATCTTTTACTCTTCGCCCTCTCATTGCTTGTTTCAATGTCTTCATCGCTAATGTCAGTGTTTGTGATTCGCTGATGACACAACTAATAATTTCACGATTAAAGGCATCCATGATCGTTGATAAATACAAGGTACGTTCTCCAAATAAGAGATACGTCACATCTGTAAACCACTTTTCATTTGGTCTGGATGCATCGAATTCACGCTCCAATCGATGAGGGGCTACCATTGGTTCCGCACCATTGATATATTTCTTTTTCTTTCGACGTACTTTTGAAAGAATGTGATTTCGTCTCATGATTCGTAATACTTTTTTATGATTCACACACAGCCCATTTTCCGAAGAGTTGCGGTCACTCTTCGATATCCATATCGTAATTTATGCCGAAGACAAACATCCTTTATTTTCTCTTCTATCTCATCTCTCAAGTCCACTGTTCGTTGTAACCAACGATAAAATGTAGACCGGGGTAATTCTAATACATTACACAATTCTTTTACCGTTAGTTTTGTTTTTAAATTGGTCCATAAAGTAACTACAGTTTCTGGTTTCAGCCCCTTTCGATTTCCAGATACTTTCCCCATACAAGTAATTTTGTTTTTAGATGTTTATTTTCTAAACGTAGCTGTTCTAATTCACTGAGCTCTTTTGGTCCTTTTCCATAAGAATATTGTTTTCCTACAGGTTGTTGAAAACGATACGTTTGATCTGTACGATACCATTTCATCCATGTCTTAATTTGGGAAACATTTTTAATTCCGAGTTTCTCCATAATTGCACGATTTGAATAACCGTCTTTCTTCATTTCAATGACTTTCCACTTTGTTTCTTCTGGGTAATGAACTCTTGTCTTCAAACGAAAAACACCTCCAATGAATTTGCATACTTAGTATGCGAATTCAGGAGGTGTTTTTTTCATGTACCACTATTCGGGTTCACTTCATCCCTTAGCGTACTGGAAATCGGCTTTTTCTATGTGGAAATCCGCTTAGCGTACGAAATTCGCGTTTTGTTGGTGGGACTCCATTCTATATTAGTAACAAAAAATATTTATGAAAGGTCTGCTTTCTTGTCTCATTAGGAGAAAATGATAGACTAAATTTATGTTAATGGGCATAGGAAAGGATTCTACAAACATTAAATACGATTGACAACGTGAGATTACAAGTGTAATATTCAGTTATAGATTACAAATGTAATACAGAGAGGTGTAATTTTAACCAATGAAAGAATTACCTAAAATTTCGGAAGCTGAATTAGAAGTAATGAAAGTATTGTGGTCAAACTCTCCACAAACGGCAAATGATGTAATTGAAGCGTTGGAGGTAAAAATGGATTGGAAACCGAAAACGATTAGAACGTTGATTAATCGATTAGTTCACAAAGAAGCAGTGGCTTATCATCAAGATAAAGGGCGTCTGTACTCTTATTATCCTTTGGTATCGCAAGATAGTTATTTACAAGTAGAAACGAAATCTTTACTTAAACGTTTCTATGGTGCAGCATTTAAACCTTTACTTGTAAATTTCTTAAAAGAAGAAAAGCTGTCTTCAGAAGATATTAACGAACTTAAACGTATTCTGGATGAGAAAACTGAGGAAAATCAGAGGAAGGATAGATTATAGTGATAGAAAAATTTATAAATATCTATCTACCTGCTTTTTTTGATTGGATGATTGAGACCTCTATTATGGCTAGTATATTAGTGGGCCTAATCTTGTGTATCAAGGTCTTGTTTAGAAATAAGTTAACGCCACGTTGGCAGTATATGCTATGGATCATATTAATGATAAGACTTGTATTACCTTGGTCTCCAGATAGTTCCTATAGTATCTATTCTGTTCTTACTTACAAGAATGACGATGCATTCATTTCTAGGGGAAATCCTGTAGCTAAGTTTCTTACAAAAGAGAGTACGCAAGAATTAAAAGGTATAGACGATACAAAGGTTCTCACAAAAGAAGATACTTATACCTCAAGTTCAACAAAAACTGTTCAGGCAAACAAGACACAAGCAGGTATTAATGAAAAGCAGGACGATGAGTCGATTTCATTTTATACAATCTGTATATACATTTGGCTTACTGGCGTTATCCTTCTAAGCGTTGCTACGTTTATAATGAACAGGCGTTTATTACTTTACATAAAAAAACAACCTGTTATTACAGATGAGAAGATTGTCCAGATTTTTGAAAAGTGTAAGCAATCTATGTCTATTCAACGGAATATCCCTCTATTTGTATCTGGAAAGGTTTCTAGTCCAACGGTGTTCGGATTTATTCGCCCCAAGTTGTTGTTATCCAGTGTACATATGAAGATTTTAGATGAACAACAATTACGATATATTTTTTATCATGAATTAGCTCATATCAAGCGAAGAGATGTTGGTGTAAATTGGCTTATGCATGGGTTACTCATTTTAAATTGGTTTAATCCCATTCTATGGTATGCCTACTCATGTATGCGGGAAGATCAAGAGCTAGCATGCGATGCATTAGCTCTTACATGTATAGATTCAGAGGAACAAATTGCGTATGGACATACTATTATTAGTCTATTGGAACACTACTCAAGTTATTATCAAGTACCAAGTATAGCAAATTTTAGTAAAAACAAGAGAGCGTTAAAAAGGAGAATTCTAATGATTAAAAAATTCCAAAAAAAATCATATCGTTGGTCTGCGATAGGCGCTGTGGCAGTGATTGCAGTATCATCTGTATCCTTATTAAACGCCCGTGCTGATCAGCCGACTAACCCTGAGAAACAACAATTAGAAGTGAAAAATAATATGAAAGAATTAAAAACACGAACAGATGCTCCTATACAGCGAATTGTAGAAAAAATGATTGGTACAAAAGAACAAGCAGAAGCAGAATTTTTTGTTTCCGAAGGAGACTATAATACTTTACTTACAGAGATTGGAGTGGCGAGGAATCTGTTTACGAAAGAAGAATTTGATCGATTCATTACATTGGAAACAGAAGCACATATTTTAGATAAAAAAGTAAGGCAAGTAGGAAGTCCTGAAAAGTTAGACCCAGAAGAGGAAAAAAAATATGAGAAAAACAGTGAAGAAATTGGACCATTTAGAGAGAAAATTCATTCGCATTTTAGATTAACTAAAAAGGAAGCACAAAAATATGTTGATTTTCCAATTAACACCCCAAGTTATGTGGTAAAAGGGTTTAAATTAACTGGAGAAGGTGTTAATACACCGATGACTACTGGAAAAATGAATCCCGATTTTATTTATGAATATCAAAATGAAAGTAAAGATAATGTATATATTGTGCACCAATCTGCAGTTACTGCTGAGGGAATAGAATTCTCGAATAAAAAAGCGGATTATAATGAAAAGGTAACAAATTATGAATTAGAAGGTACAAAAATAACCTTAGTTGAAAGTCTTGATACAGAGGAAACCTATAAAGTAATGCAAATGATAGTTCCTGCAAAAGGAAAGAATAGCGCTTTTCAAGTCTTTATTATTGCAGGTGATTTAAGTAAAGAAGAAACAGAGAAAGTTATGCTGTCCTTTCTAAAATAAAAATAGAGTCTCAGGATCCCGTTCTTGAGGCTATATTTTTTAGCTTAAACGAAACCTATAAGTGGGAAGAGAAATTAGTATAGTCTATATAATAAAAAAGTAAAATGATATTTAGTTTTGCTAGCTTGATTGAAATGAAAAAAAATAACAATTTAAAACATAAATTGAATCTAGGTAGGTATATTGTATGGAGAACAGGAGGGAGTATAATTCAAAAAGAAGTAATGGAAGAATACTAGCAAATGGTGATGTATTTTACCGCTATCACCTGGATCTCAAGTAAAACCTCATCATTTAGATATAGTTTTACTTGAGATGAAGCGGTTTGAGGTAGCAGATTCATATTAAAGCCAATTCCAGTGATCCATCTAAATTAGGAGAGAATAACTCATACTGTCAACTGATGCGAAAACGTGGAAAAAGAATCTACTTAGAAGTAAAGAGATTACTGTTATTGAATATACAACAGACTATAGTAAAGCGGTAGAAAAAGAAGAATACAAGCTAATAATGTATTCTTAAGTTTTTAAAGGACGTGAAATGAATATGAAACCAGTTTTAAAATATATAATTATTTCCCTTGTTTTTTCAATAGTAGGGGTGTGTTGGGCGCTGTTTGACATCTGTATGTTAGATGCAGACTGGCTATTGATTTGGATAGGTGTATTAATGGCATATCTATCGTTGTATATCGTGATAGGTCTATATAGTAGAAAATCGTACGACTCAAAATTGGCTAAAGTGCTTCTAAAAACAATAATTACAACCTTTAGTTTTGGAGCATTAGGAATATCATTCGGAGTTGTACACATGATATTAGGACCATTGAGCCTTACTTTAATGACATGGTATTGGTTTATAATGCTATTTTTATATTTAATACCCATAATATTATTAGTGATTTTAGTATTGGTAAATTGTAAAAATCATAATTTCCCTGGGGTATATAGTATACTTATACTTGTAAATATACTTCTTACGTTATGGCCGTTATTATGGCCGTTATTTATTACTTTTATGGGTTCTGGTATGAATGCAAGTGCAGGATGGTAGCAGCTCCACAGATTATAAAAGGGTTAAAAGAAAAAGGTTATGAACTTGAAGTTTATAACCAGAATAATCATTTTCCAATAAACTTGTGGCATGATAACCGAATATAAAAAATTATTTATTAGTTAAATGAATGGAATAAGAAATTAATGCAGGGTTTAAATATTTGTAAGAGCGTGTTTAGCAAAACATATAACAACACACTATTTTAACTGGCTATTTTTTATTATTTAAATTTTAAAAATAGTATTGATTAAATGAAAAAGAGAGTTTTGCTCTCTTTTTTTGCATTTCAGCAAAGCCTAATTAAATGTGAACTGAAAATTCATTTGGAATTTATATTAGTAGCGGAAGATATTCAAGAAGTATCTACTTTCGTGTCTAAAAAGTATCCACTTTCATGTCTTTCTACACCAATAGTATGATTTTATTTTGTAATGAAAAAAGCCCTAGATAGGGCTATATAATTTTCTTCATACCACATTGACGGCATTCTCTTAAGAAGATGAAATCTTTAACGGAACTTTTAAATGCGGTGTTGCCGCAATTATCACAGCGACCACTGATTTTATTATCAAGACCTAAATCTAAAAAACACTTAAAATATCACGCTCCTAACATATTATATATGACTAACATGTTAGGAGCGTTTATTTTTGGTAATGAGTTTTGAAACTGAATTTAAATAGTATTTTTCTCTATCTGGATAGAAATAAGTAAAGTACAATAAACGGTCGTTTTTGGAACTTGGGTGTTTACACGAATTCACTAAATATATCACCTTCCATTTGTTATGGTTTTCAAAATAACTATTTACATATAATTTACATTAGTGTACTATTTGTCTAGTACACTAATACAGAGGAGGAAAGAAATGAAAACTGAGTTTTCTCCTAATATCCCTATTTATGTTCAGGTAATGGAATACATCAAAAAAGAAATTGTAACAGGACGTTTGGCACCAGGTAAAAAAATTCCTGCTGTACGTGAATTAGCGGGTGAATTACAAGTTAATCCAAATACAATTCAACGTACGTTTCAAGAGCTAGAACGGAAAGGTATTGCTGAGACACGTAGAGGAACAGGAAGATTTGTAACAATGAATGAAGAAAAAATTACAGAGCTACGCAAAGAAATGGCAAAAGAGTTGCTTGATAATTTTATAAATGGAATGAATAACTTAGGATTTATGGAAGAAGAGGTTCTCCCAATACTCCGTTCTTATTTGGAAAAGAAAAAGGAGGGAAATGAATGAAAGAATTATTGAAAGTTGAAAATCTGTCGAAAAGATATGATTTAAAAACAGTGATTCAAGATATAAGCCTAACAATCTCAGAAGGAAAAATTATCGGTCTTGTTGGTGAAAATGGTAGTGGGAAAACGACATTATTAAAAATGATTTCGGGTTTACGTTTTCCTTCTAAAGGAAGTATTACAATTAAAGATAAAAAGGTGGGATTAGAAACGAAAAAAATCGTTTCATTTATGCCCGATAGTCCTGTTTTTGAAAAATGGATGACTGTAAAAGATGCTTTGTTGTTCTATCAAGATATGTATGCTGATTTTAATCTACAACAAGCAATAGATTTGATAGCTAACTTTAAAATCCCGCTAGAGGAGAATATAAGCATCTTATCAAAAGGGAAAACAGGGATATTACAGCTAATATTAACTTTTTCAAGGAAAGCAACGGTATATGTATTAGACGAGCCATTAGGTGGAATTGATCTTGTTTCTAGAAAGCATATAGTAGATTTAATTCTTAACTTTTATCGTGAAGATAGTACCATTCTTATTTCGACTCATTTAGTAGAGGAAATTGAAAATATATTTGATGAGGTAATCTTTTTAAAAGACGGGAGTATTGTATTGCATGAAAATGTAGAAGAAATTCGTTTTCACCATGGAAAATCAGTACATGAGTTATTTAAGGAGGTTTTTGAGAAATGAACCCACTTTTTCGTTATTTGTTTAACTGTAATAGAAAAAGGATAGCTGTATTTTACCTTGGATTTATTACTATTTCATTACTTCTTTTATTTAAGATGGTGGGATTATCAAAGGTGACAAATCAAATTACAAAGGATATAACTTTAGGTATATTTATATTCATCATAGGTGGCGCTGCATTTTTACTACTTTTAATAGCTTTGCCTTCTTTCAATAAAATGCTAAAAAATACGATGATTCGTTATACAGCTATCTCAGGAAAAAAGTATATATATGCAAATTTATTTTTTTTCACATTAATGTTTATTCTTTTATTAGTAATAGGCTTAATTTTTCTATACTATTTTTCTCAGAGTAACCTTGGAGAAAAAGTATCTGAAGGCTATCAACAAGAATTTCATAAGTTATATGCATATGGAGTTTTTCATCACATACTTTCCGTTTTTTTATGGGGAATCGATTTCATGAGTATATTAATTTCCTGTTATTTCATCATGGTAATTACAAAACTCATTCCTATAAAGTCATCATTGAGTAAAAGATTTTTATCAATGACTTTCTTTGCTTTATTTTTAATCATACAAACATTAGTATTGGATTTTTTTAGTAAATTAGGAGAATATGTAATCACCATAAAGAGTACGTGGTTCATAGATAAAAATGGTTTTATTGACACTTCACTGTATCCTAGTGAAGACTTCACTATTTTAGATGTATGTTTTACTTGCTTATTCATAATTGTTCTAACAGCTATTACAGGTCGTATCATAGATAAAAAATTAGAAATATAAAGCTCCACTTTAAAGGTAAAGTATATTTAGGAGGAAAAAATGAGGACAACTAATCCAATATTAAAAAAAGAAAAATTTCATAAAGAAAAGAAAAATGCTTCTACGATGACTATCGGTGGAACGATAGCAAAAACATTCATTTTGCTTATCTTACTTCTTGCAGCGTCTGTCTATTCATACGTACAGATGACACAAGGGACAATGAAAATACCTGTGTTAATTGGAATTATAATAGTTACTCTAATTGTCGCATTTTTAGTTATATTCATTCCTCGTATATCACCAATCTGCGCACCGATTTACGCAGTATTACAAGGAATTTTATTAGGAAGTATTTCAGCTTATTATACAAAGCGATTTGGTGATTCTATCGCTTTAACTGCCGTATTACTAACGATTTCGATTTTATTTGCCATGTTAGTGTTATACGCAACGCGAATAGTAAAAGTAACTAAAAAGTTCCGTGCGGTTGTAACGGTTGCAACACTTGGAATTCTTATTATGTATTTTATTGTTTTCTTACTAGGCATCTTAGGGGTGACTGTTCCATATATTCACCAAGGTGGGACAATTAGTATCATCATAAGTACAATTGTAATTATTGTTGCTGCATTAGATTTATTACTCGATTTTGATTCCATAGAAAATGGTACTCAGAGTGGAGCACCTAAGTATATGGAGTGGTACAGCGCAGTAGGGCTTATGATGACATTAGTATGGTTATACTTAGAGATCCTTCGTTTGATTTCTTACATTATGAAAAACAAAGACTAGAAAACATCCTGCATGGTTCAAACATGCAGGATGTTTTTTGTATCTCGTATTTTCAATTAAATTTATATAGGTAGTAACAAATGTACGATGTTACTGTACAAAAATTCCAACCAATGCTTATAAGCTTTCAGCTCCCTCTCTGTAACCTTTCTTCGATTACTACAGACAATTTAACTGTAAAAAAAACAATAAGCTGTCCACATGGACAGCTTATTTACATAATTCTTGATTATCGGTAGCAAGTTTGTCATAAAATCCTTGTTTTTACTAAATTTTTTGTCTCTATGTCTATCTATCTCTTATACAAGATTTTATATATCATTGATATAGCGGGGATTCTAGGGATCGTTGCTATTCTTTTTTGCATAAAATCTTGTATGAAAAAGTGGTTAGACTAGTGTGCTTTACTCCGGTTCATTTCAAAATATAATTGAAAATTCATCTTTAAATTAAAAAAGAAGTGTTACCTATATATTAATAACTTCGAAATATTGTATAACAGATAATTTTTATTGTGCAAACGAATCAGGATAGTGTGGCGACCGACCAACTAAATAGTTGCTTATCCTCAATTATTAGAAGGAAAGTTCTATCATTTCACGAATTGATTAGACATAGACGAGTGCTATAATTTTCTATATATACATAAAGAGGTGACTACGTATGAATCAAAGACCGTCAGAAGAAGAATACGCTGGGAGCTCCGGCGAATATATTCGTTTGGTGCCAGACGGTAACATCATCGACATTCTGCTCGCTCAGGAAAAGCAAATGACCGAGCTCCTGGCATCGTTGACCGAAAGCCAGGCCGCATATCGGTATGCGGAAGGAAAATGGACACTAAAAGAAGTTGTGGGCCACATTACAGACGCGGAACGCGTCATGACTTACCGCCTGCTCCGGTTCGCAAGAGGGGACCAGACGCCGCTGACCGGTTTCGATCAGGAATTGTTCATGCCTCCTTTCGGAAGTTGGACAACCGAGCAATTGGCTGAAGACTACCGGGCCGTACGGCAATCAACGATCACATTGCTGCGCGGGCTACCGGCGGAGGCGTGGAACCGCAAGGGTACAGCCAACAACCTAAGCATTACGGCGCGCGCCCTCGCGTACGGCATCGCAGGACACGAACTTCATCACATGGGAGTCATCCGAAACCGGTACTTGAGTTAATCGTCGGCTGAGGCCTTTTGAATGGAACTAACACCTTTCATACAATCGTAGATACCGTTCTTATTGGGGCCCGCCCCACAACCATCAACTTAAGGATTTAGACTATTTTTGAAATTGAAAGCACGTTACTATTCTCTTATGTTAATGAGAAAGGGTGACGCGCTTTTTATGATTATGCACTAAAAACAAGAGTTATCTTTATTTGCCGAAGAGTTATATCGATTTTTCTCATTTTAAGGTATTTGTTTTTCTTAGATTGATGGTGATGGGGCACTACTCTATTATGATCAAATTAAAATTAAAAATAGTTATAGAGACTCCATTTCTCGGAAATATTATAACTATTAAGTTGTAAAAAGAACCGTCGTTTTTCATTTTTGAAAAGGCTAGGGTACTTTTTAGTTGTAGCGAAGATATAATGGGAGGAAGTTTTTCTAAATCAAAAAAAATTGATTAATAAGTTGCATAATAAACTCACTAGCGTATATACTATAAACATCAAAAAAAGTTGATGAAGGGAAGTGAACTACAGTGGCACAAAATTTTCAGTTATATGAGAAAAAGTTTAAAGCGTTGGCTGATCAGAAGCGTTTAGAGATTATGTATGAACTTTGCCAGCGAGGCCAAACTTGTGTATGTGATTTAACGGAGGTTTTTGAAATGACGCAATCTAAATTGTCCTATCATTTAAAGATTTTATTAGATGCAGGTTTAATTGTAAAAGAAACAAAAGGTACGTGGAGTTATTATGATTTAAATGATGCGGAAGTAAATAATTTATTATCAGAAGAATTATGCTGTATCTTTAGAAAAACAGGCAAAGGTAGTTGTTGTTAAAATTTCGTACTATTAATCAAAAAAAATTGATTAATAACATATAAAGAGGAGGAATAAGCTATGAGATATGTTCACGTCGGTATAAATGTTACGAATTTAGAGAAGTCTATTGAATTCTACGAAAAGGTATTTGGTGTGTCACCAGTTAAGGTGAAAGTGGATTATGCAAAATTTTTATTAGAGACGCCAGGACTTAACTTCACGCTAAACGTACGAGATGAGGTGAAGGGAAATCAAGTAAATCATTTCGGTTTCCAAGTTGATACAGCTGAAGAGATTACATTGCATAAAGAAAGATTAGAAAAAGAAGGTTTCTTTGCGCGTGATGAGATGGATACGACTTGTTGCTATGCGGTTCAAGATAAGTTTTGGGTAACGGATCCTGATGGGAACGAGTGGGAATTCTTTTATACAAAAGCACAGAGTGATGTTCATAAAATAGAAGAGGCATCTTGTTGCACGACTTCTAACGTAGTAGAACAAAATTCTTGTTGTTAATAGGAGATGGAAAATAAAATGAAACGTTTATCTTTTCTAGATCGATATTTAACACTATGGATTTTTCTAGCTATGGCTGTTGGGATTGGTTTAGGGTTTGTATTTCCTAGTGTAGTAGACGGACTGAATACATTACAAGTTGGAACGACGTCTATCCCGCTTGCTGTTGGTTTAATTGTCATGATGTATCCACCATTAGCAAAGGTTCGTTACGAGGAAATGGGCCGAGTATTTAAAGATGTAAAAGTATTGGTTTTATCTTTAGTACAAAACTGGATTATTGGACCTGTACTTATGTTTGTTTTAGCAATTATTTTTCTTCCTGATAAGCCAGAATACATGGTCGGACTCATTATGATTGGTTTAGCACGCTGTATTGCAATGGTAATTGTTTGGAATGACCTTGCCGATGGGGATAAAGAGTATGCGGCAGGTTTAGTAGCTTTTAACTCGGTATTTCAAATGCTTTTCTTCTCCGTTTATGCATACGTGTTTGTAACAGTCATTCCAGAATGGTTAGGAATTGAAGGGGCTATTGTCGATATTACAATGATAGAAGTAGCGAAATCCGTATTTATCTATTTGGGAATTCCTTTTATAGCAGGTATGTTGACACGCTTTGTATTCGTTAAGTTAAAAGGAAGACAATGGTATGAAAAAGTGTTTATACCGAAGATTAGTCCACTTACATTACTTGCATTACTATTTACAATCATCGTTATGTTCTCTTTAAAAGGGGAAATGATTGTTAGCGTACCATTAGATGTAGTAAGAATAGCAATTCCGTTATTAATCTATTTTATTGTCATGTTTTTTGTTTCTTTCTTTATGGGAAGAAAAATTGGTGCAAACTATCCAGTGACTACAACGTTAGCATTTACAGCAGGTAGTAATAACTTTGAGTTAGCGATTGCAGTAGCAGTTGGTGTGTTTGGTATTCATTCAGGTGCAGCATTTGCAGCTGTTATGGGGCCGTTAGTGGAAGTACCTGTAATGATTGCGCTTGTAAACGTCGCTTTTTGGTTTAAGCGAAAATATTTTAGTGATCAGCCAGTCTAAATTTAAAAACAAAGGCGGAAAACAACATGGAAAACAAAAAGACAATCTATTTCTTATGCACAGGAAATTCGTGCCGAAGCCAAATGGCAGAAGCGTGGGGCAAACAATATGTAGGTGATAAATGGAATGTATATTCTGCAGGAATCGAAGCACACGGAGTAAATCCAAATGCGATTAAAGCGATGAATGAAGTAAATATTGATATAACGAATCAAACATCAGATATAATTGATGCAAACATTTTAAATAGTGCTGATTTAGTCGTTACGCTGTGTAGTCATGCGGATTCTGTTTGTCCATCTACTCCGCCGTATGTAAATCGTGTTCATTGGGGATTTGATGATCCAGCAGGAAAAGAGTGGTCCGAATTTCAACGTGTTCGTGATGAAATTGGTGAACGTATAAAGCGATTTTCTGAAACAGGGGAGTAAATAAAGGAAAGAGTCAATCTTCTATCTTATAGGGGATGGGCTCTTTTTTATTATGTATTTCATTTACTTATCGCATTGCTTTAAAACCACTCTTAGGAATAATACAGAATATTATGTGAAAACGGTAAAGTTTCATTTTATAATTTTTACTTTATTAAAAGTTGATTTGTTAGAAAGGATAATCATTTATTGATATAATGAATGGATGCGAAGCAGGAAATAGATAGAAAGATACTGCTAGTAATTTATACTTAAAATGTAGGGAGATTGAACAGAGTTATGGGGACAGAAAAAGAAATTAGTTCCGCTAAATTAATATGGAAGATGACGCGCCCACATACATTAACGGCGACGTTTTCTCCTGTAATTTTAGGAACAGTGGCATCACTTTATGTTGCCAAAATTGATTGGCTGTTATTTATTGCGATGATGGTTGCATGTTTAGCATTGCAAATAGCAACTAACTTATTTAATGAGTACTATGATTTTAAACGTGGATTAGATACCGCTGAATCCGTTGGCATCGGTGGCGGAATTGTCCGTCATGGGTTGAAGCCAAAAAATGTGTTAACAGTTGCGCTTTTATTATATGTCGTAGCAGCTTTTATTGGCATTTATATTTGTATGAATAGTAGTTGGTGGTTAGTGGTTATTGGTTTAATTGGGATGGCAGTTGGCTATTTATATACAGGTGGTCCACTACCAATTGCGTACACCCCGTTTGGAGAATTAGTTTCTGGATTGTTAATGGGGACATGTTTTGTACTCATTGCTTTCTTTATTCAAACGAATACTGTAACGATTGAAAGTGTATTGATTTCCATTCCAATTGGAATTTTAGTCGGTGCAATCAATATGTCGAATAACATCAGAGATATCGAAGAAGATATTAAAGGTGGAAGAAAGACATTAGTAATCCTCCTTGGGAGAGAGAAAGCTGTGGTAACACTAGCGGTAGCCTTTTTTATTGCGTATTTATGGATTGCCGTAATTGTATTAATGGGTTATATAAGCCCTTGGGCATTAGTTATGTTCCTAGGTTTGAGAAAGCCAATTTCTGCGATTCAAAGTTTCCAAAAAGGGGCAAAGGATCCTGGGTATATGCGCATCGCAATGAAATCAACAGCGATGACAAATACGATTTTTGGCTTCTTATTATCAGCAGGATTATTAATTAGTTACTTGTTTTAAATAAAAAATATGGTTAAATAACTTAACCCCAGTTTCTCAATTTTAATATAGAGAGATTGGGGTTTTTATTTTGACTTTGTTTAATGTTAAAAACAGTTTCATTTGAAATGCAAATACCAATAAATTGCAACTTCATCATTTTCAATATCCAAACCTTTATAAACAAGAAAATCAAACCCACCAATTACAAATCCGCATTTTTCATAGAACTTACATGCTGCGACATTATTATTTTGCGTTTCAAGCATGATACCTGGCATATTACCTTTTTTTGCCCACTGCTTTGCTTGATCAACTAATCTTTTACCAACTCCGAGTGTACGATATTTTTTATCTACCGTTATATCTTCTATGTAAGCATAGTGGTTCCAATTCTTTTTCAATACCATTAATCCAATGATTTGGTTATGTAACAGTGCTATGTAAATGACTTGATTAGGTTTATTTATATATTCATTGTAAGCCAGTTCTTCATTATCATCTTGATTTTGTAAATAACTTTTTTCATAACTCGGAACGTCTTCTACTGTATATTCTATACGTTTATTTCCTTTGGAAAGAGAAAGAATTAACCGAGCATTCACTATAAAACTGTCATCAATCTCCGGGAGATTATCTAAATCATTTGTTTCTAACTCTCTAATTACAAGGTTCATCGGGGCACCTCCACATAATAATATTTCTTCTAGTTTTTTATTTGGTTCAAATGAATTCCAATTACAAAATTATAATAGAATTTCAATAGTACGGCTATCTTTGTATTTTATCTTTATACCAGTATGTTGTTATCTTGATATAAAAATATTGTTTAGAAAGAGTAGTATCTTTTATTTTGGATGTATATCCAGTTTTCAAATTTAACTGTAGTAGAGAAACAAATATTTTTTTAAAGAGTGGATGCCATACGTTATTCTTTAACTAAATTCGACATTATCTGCATTTTATCTTCACCTTCCTCTATTAATCTATTTATTGTAAACATCAGCTGGAGTTAATGCTCAGCTGTATAAATAATGAATATAAAAATTAATAGGGAAAGGATCGAAAAATAATGAAAGAATCACAAAGTAAGAAAAAAACAAGTCGACTAACTAAGGTAATAATATCTCTAGGAGTTGTTTTAGCAACGACCTTTTTCACGTTCTTTTTAATAGGAAAATGGAACTCTATTCCAGCGAAAGGAGTAGCTAATGAAAGTATTAAGCTAGCTAATACGCAACAACAAAAAAAGAAAGAGGACACATCACTGACAAAACAGAAAAGACCTGATGGAAAACCGGTAGGAAAGGTTGTGTATTTAACATTCGATGACGGTCCTAGTGAATTAACTGGGAAATTTTTAGATGTACTAAAAAAACAAAATGTTGCCTCGACATTTTTTATGCAAGGTAGCAATTTACAAAATACAGGTTTTCAGGAAAATGTAAAAAGAGCGGTAAAAGAAGGACATTATATTGGTGCTCATAGTATGACACATAATAGTGATAAGCTATACAAAAAGGGACAATTTGTACCGGAGATGAAAGAAACGTTAGCTCTGATCCATAATATTACGGGTACAACTCCTAAACTAGTTCGTCCGCCATATGGATCTGCACCGGGATTAAAGGGTGAGGAAATTCGTAATCAAATTGTAGAAGCAGCAATAAAAGTTTGGGATTGGACAATAGATTCAAATGATTGGAAACTAAAAGGTAACCCACAGCAAATTATAGAAAATGTAAAGCGTACAACAACAGAAGATGTGGAAGTAGTTCTAATGCATGAAAAACCACAGACATTACAAGCGCTTCCGGAAATTATTAAATTTTATAAGGAAAAAGGGTATGAATTCGGGGTATACAATGAAGCGGATCATTTTCAACTAAATTTCCAGAAAGATCAACGTCTATAGTATCAAATAAATAAATTAAGAGCATGTTCTGATTTATCTTTCTTCAGGACATGCTTTTTTTGCTCGCTGCTATAAGCTTATTACTACCAATTTAACAAAGCAGCATTTACAAGTTACTTTATGGATACCTCATTTTAGAATAACTAACTTATAGAAAAAATTGAATAATTTTCATGTGTAAGGAGATTTTAAGAAGGATATAGAGGGGATATTTTCCTTTTGTTTTCTAGATAAATGATTACTTACAAAAAACATTTAGTGGAACGGTTTTTTAAAGCTATTCTGTCAAGAAATTACTAAAAATTGGGTTCAAAACATAAACCACTCGATAAATGGGGTAGTATGATGAAAAAACTTAGTAGAAAGCGTTTGAGAAAAGATATTCAGGAACTTGAGAGTGCAAGTATGCTGCTCCAAAATGATCAAGAGTGCGAACTCAAGCAGAGTGTATCTGCGAATGAAGAAGTTTTGAGAAAAGTTTTTGAAAATTGTTCCGATATTGTTTTTCGTCCAATAATCATAGAAAGTCAAAATAAAATTCTTTTTATTTATATAGATGGATTAACTGACACTAAAGTTGTGGAACAAGTTGTTTTGAAACCAATGATGTTCGAAGGTCTGCCTAGTGGAGTAAAGAGTGTGGATTCGGTAGGAGAAATTATACAAAATCAGCTAATTGCGGTTTCTCAAGTAAAGACAATCTCTAAAGTTCGTGAGGTTATAGAAGCAGTATTGAAAGCGAATATCGTCATTTTAACAGAAGGAGAGAGTCAAGCTCTAGTCGCTGATTTAAAAGGTTTTGAAAAACGAGGTATTGAAGAGCCTGCTGCGGAGATCTCTGTTCGTGGCCCTCGGGACGGGTTTACGGAAACGATAAGGGTCAATACGAGCCTGATTCGCCGAAGAATTCGAAGCCAAAAACTAAAAATGGAACCTTATTCGATTGGGGAATTGTCACAGACAGATGTGGTAATTGCCTATATTGAGGGAATTGCACCTGATTCGGTTTTGGATGAAGTTCGCCAAAGGGTAAAGCGAATTCAAATTGATGGAGTGTTGGAGTCAGCTTTCATTGAAGAGTTTATTGAGGACCAACCCTTTTCGCCCTTTCCACAAATTCAAAATACTGAGCGGCCAGATGCGGTTTGTGCAAGTTTATTAGAGGGGAAAGTCGCCATTTTAGTAGATAACACACCTTTCGTTTTGATTGTTCCTATGACATTTTGGACTGGTCTACAAGCAGCGGAGGATTATTATGAACGCTCCATCTACACAACTTTTGTTCGATGGATACGTTTAATATTAATTAATATTTCATTATTTCTTCCTTCTCTCTATGTTGCTATTACAACCTTTCATCCTAAATTAATTCCGACAAATTTGCTTATTAGTATTGCAGCTGCGCGAGAAGGCATTCCGTTCCCGGCTGTCATAGAAGCGCTAATGATGGAGTTTTTATTTGAAGGCTTGAGGGAAGCGGGGGTTCGGTTACCAAAACCTGTTGGATCAGCAGTTAGTATTGTCGGAGCACTTGTTATCGGGCAAGCTGCTGTGCAAGCAGGTATTATTTCCGCACCTTTGGTCATTGTTGTGGCGACGACGGGTATTGCGTCATTTGCGTTCCCGCGCTACAACTTAGGAACAGCTTACCGGATGTTACGCTTTCCGATGCTGTTATTGGCAGGGATGCTCGGGCTATACGGTGTTGCAATAAGTACCCTTACGATTTTGATTCATTTAACTAACATTCGTTCTTTTGGCATTCCGTATTTAAGTCCAGTTGCACCTCAGACTCCTCGTGATTTAAAGGATGTTTTTCTCCGAACACCTCGTTGGAATATGACCCACCGCCCAATAATGGTATCTGGTGAAGAGAAAGTCCGTTTTCCAGGTGGACAAAAGCCAGATGAGAAACGGGGAGGGGAAACAGAATGAGCCTGCACAAGGCACTCTGTATGATACTGGTCATTTCTTTATGCTTCTTGACGGGATGTTGGGATCGGACAGAATTAAATGATTTGGCAATAGAATTAGGATGGGGACTTGATCAAGCGAAGAATAATAAGATTGAAATTAGTGCTCAGTTTATTATTCCATCAAAAATGGGAATGGGACAGAGCGGAAGAAGTAATGCAGGAAAAGCGTTTTTTACAGAATCGGGAACGGGAAGGGATACACATGAAGCTATACAAATGATGCAAACAAAAATGTCGAGAGAAATTTTTCGAGGGCACCAGCGTGTAATATTGATTGGAGAAAAAATGGCTAAAAGTGGTCTTGCTCCAGTTTTAGATGCATATAGCCGCGATCCTGATATTCGATTACGAGCAGGTGTGTTTGTCATAAAAGGGAATACTGCAAAAGATTTTCTGAAAGCATCCATCCCTTTAGAGTCTATCCCGGCACTTGGGGCACTTAAAGAGCATATGCAAATAGAGGCAGCGGGAGATATGTCTTTATTAAATTTTCTCATTGCTGGTACGAGTGATGGAATCACCCCGATTTTGCCCGTTATTAAACTAAATGTGTCTCATGAAAAAGGTAAAACCGTGGTCAAAGGGTTTCAAATTGTAGGCGGTGCTATATTTAACAACGATTTCAAATTGGTAGGATACTTGAACATGCAGGAATGGTTAACTACTCTTTGGGTAGTGAATCGTTTAAGTAAACAGACAGTTACAGCAACGGCCTCTAAAGGAAATGGTAGTGCAAGTTTATATATGACAAAGATCAATAGAAAAATCATGCCTACTATACAAGGGGACACAATTAAGTGTGACATTGTTTTTTCTGGTGAAGGAACAATTCAGGAGAACAATACGAATTTAGATCTTTCGCAGCCAAAAAATCTTACTCTTTTAGAACAAGTATTGGAAAAACAGTCCGAAAAGGAAGCTCTCCAAACTATTAAAAAGGTTCAAAAACAATACGGAACCGATATCTTTGGATTTGGAGAAGCCATTCATCAAAAATATCCATCCGAATGGAAAGGGTTAAAAAAGAATTGGAGTAAACAATTTCGAAAAGTGGAGGTTTCTGTTCGTACAAAGCTTACTATTCGGCGAGTAGGACTGACTGGACCACCGTTGCAGTTGAAGAAAAATGAAATGAAAAAATAAGGAGGGATATAGAGTGTGAGAAATTCGATGAAAATCTCTGGGAGGCAAATCTTTTGGATGATGTTCACATTTGAAGTGGGACAATCCCTTCTTCTAGTTATTCCAGCGACGATTCGTACGGTCAAACAAGATGCGTGGATCTCGATTTTGATTGCAGGAGCGATAGGGGTTGCTCTTACTTTTTTGGCAACTACACTTGGTTCGCTTTATCCGAAACAAACTCTCATTGAATTTAGTCAAACTATTCTTGGTAAATGGCTAGGAAAGCTGCTGATGATTCCTTACTTCTTTGGGTGGTACATGATAATTTGGATAACCGTCCGTGAATTTGGTGAGTTCATTATTATCGCTTTGTTTCATAATACACCTTTGTGGGTCATTGTCTTTACTGCGATATTATTGCTCATTTTTATCATTTACCAAGGAGGGGTGGAAGGTGTTGGACGTTTAAGTGAAATCATAGGGCCAATTGTACTTTTAATGATAACGTTTGTAATCATTTTGAATGTTGGCAATATGAATTGGGATTATATGCAGCCTATTTATCACGATTCTGGTTGGCTTCCCATACTTAAAGGTTCCTATACTCCTGTAGCCGCATTTTTTGGAGAGGCTGTTATGATGATGATGTTCGTTTTCTTTATGGATAAACCAGAGCAAGCGTCATCAAGGGCGATGTTGGGGGTAGGATTAGCCGTTTTCATGGTAACGATCGGAACATTAGCGGTCATTTTAACATTCGGTCCGAATTTATCTTCAAGTTTTTTGTATCCGGTTTACGATTTGAGCCGATACATATCTGTCATGGAGTTCATTCAAAATGTGGATATTTTGATAGTTATTATTTGGTTTTTTAGTATTTTTGTGAAATTGGCGTTATACATGTTCATCGCTTGTTATGGAACAGCGCAAATATTTCATTTGAAGGATTGGCGAAAAGTAGCGTTAGTTCTTGCTCCTATTTCGTTCATCATAGCTGTGTCAGTTAAAAATATCCAAACATTTACCCATTATTACTACATATTTTTCGTAATTCCAATTGCATTTCCCGTTTATGAGCTAGGGATTCCTTTACTGTTATTGGTGGTTGGCAAAATTCGAAGGAAATATGCATAAACCCAATCGTTAATATGTTTGGAGGACAGGTATACTTTTAGTTTTTTGACTAATATAAAAAGAGAAAAATCCTACTTATAAGTGTAGGATTTTTTGTTTGTATATTACGTTACAAGAGTTTCCTTGTTTTCTCCGGAATGTCCTTTTTAGAAATGTATGCAACAGAGTCTTTATAGTAAGAGTATTTTGTTGGGGATAATTAAAAAACATATATCGCAATATAAAAATTCACTTTAATACTAAAGGATACCTGACAACGATCCCTATAAATTCTTCTCAATAATTGAAAATAAAATCAATCCGGATTATTATATTGTTATTGTAAATTTATTTTATTGAAGGAGGATACATAGATGAAAAGCTCAAAAGGCTCTATTGAATCAGAGATAAGCAAAGCAATTACTCACTGGGAAAAGGACTACCTAGGACGCGGGTCTATATCCGTTAAGACAGATATATTACGGGATATGATTATCGTAAATTTACAAGGTGTTTTAACACCGGCTGAATACAGTGTTTGCGAAACAAAAGACGGTATGCTAACGATAAAGAAAAATCGTTCGGAGCTAGTTGAATCTGGAATTGATGATCTGAAAGAGATTATACTAGAATTAACTGGAGAGGAAGTGAAAAGCTTTCATACGGATATAAGCTCCCGTACAGGCGAACGAGTAATGATTTTTAAATTGCTTCATAATCTTGAGGAGAAATTTTAAAAATACCTTAAGGTTAGTGGAAGGATTAAGAAACCTACAAGTTTTGCACTTTATTAACAGGCTAATAATTAAAAACTTGAAGTTATTTAGGTATAATAAATCTTAATTCTAATAACTCTTAAAAAACGGATAAAGAAATTGACAAACTGCTTAATATGGTTTATCTTATAATTGTTTTAAAAAATTGATAGATGCTCATTTTAACAGTTTGCTATAATTAAGGCTTTAGCATTTTTTTAATATGTAATATTGACTAAATGAAAAAGTTTCTTAATTAAAAGATAGCGTATAACATAAATTGATATATTGATTGCATAATCTAGGAGATCAGAAATATACATTTCTTTTTAATAGGAGTAATACATACATTACTATCCTCTATAAAATGGGAGCTCTTCAAAAAACTTTATTGAAGTTAGTTGAAGTGAAACCGACAATCTCCATAATTCAATGATGATATAAAATCATTGAATTATGGAAGTTGTCGGTTTTTTTTATGGGAAAAAACGATGTACTAAAAAGAGTGAATGAAAATTGAAATTAAAAAAACTATCGTAATGAAAAGGAATTTTTATAGGCTATTTTCGCTTAGAAGGGAGTATTTAACATGTTAATTTCGCTGAGTTCATCAACACTGTTAACATTATTTTTTATGGCGCTTAGTGCTTCTTGGCTAAGTGGATTATTGTTTTTACATGCAAGGATGCCTTTACGTTTTGTTCATATCCATATTGGTATCGCTGCTTTGCCTTCATTGATTTCTTTACTCGCACTTGTTAATAACAATGGAGATAGAGTTGTGGGGCCTTGGCATCTAGATACTTTAGCTTGGTTAATGGCTTTCTTTGTTCTTACAATTGGTTTAATCATTCAGCGTTTCTCTGTACGTTATTTAATGGGGGATCACTCATATCGAAAATACTTTGCACTTTTTACATGTACTACAGGTGTATCTTCGGTTGCATGGTTAAGTGATGATCTTCGCTTAATGCTCATTTGTTGGGGAGCAACGCTTATAGGATTGGTTCTACTTATAGGGCTAAATAAAGGGTGGAAAGTAGTTAGTGAAGCAACTAAAATCTCTGGCTACCTATTTACAATAAGTTGGATTGCCTTACTATCAGCTATCATTTGGCTTTTTCAAGTAACAGGACAGTGGCAGTTAACATCAGTTTTAACGAATGAAAATGTAGCTCAATTTGGAACATTGGAGAAAACAGGAATTAACTTATTGATTATAGTAGCTGTGATGATTCCAGCAGCACAATGGCCTTTTCACAGATGGTTAATTGAATCAGCTGTTGCTCCAACTCCTGTTTCTGCTATTATGCATGCGGGTTTAGTAAATGCTGGAGGTATCATATTAACTAGATTTTCGCCACTTTTTCATGATGATATTGCACAAATCATTTTACTAATTTTCTCTAGTATTTCTGTCTTAATCGGAACAGGAATTAGTTTAGTTCAAGTTGATTATAAACGTCAGCTAGTAGGTTCAACTATTGCACAAATGGGATTTATGCTTATTCAATGTGCATTAGGCGCCTATTTAGCAGCTATTATTCATTTAATTTTACATGGTTTGTTTAAAGCTACACTATTTTTACAAGCTGGTTCTTCCGTGCAACGTTTTGGGGTAGTGAATCAGTCTAATGAAAAGATGTCTAATTTATGGATGATAGTTGGGCGTGTTTTAGGATTATTTATAGCAATTACTTTCTGGTTTATGACTTCTGGAGAGGGGTATCAACTAGTTAGTGCGTTAATCTTAGGCTGGTCACTATACTTTTCATGGAAACAGCTTGTTGTTTTTGGAGAGGGAAGAATGGGACGAATTGCTGGCGTAATTGTTTTGATTGGATTTTCTCTCATTTACTTTACCGTTCATAATTCTCTTTATAAATGGTTGCATACTGATATTTATCAAAGTGTTCAACCTTCAGCTCCAGCCGTTATCTTTGTTATATGTATTTTACTATTTAGTAGTGTTACTAGTACTTTCGTTACTCGTCATCAATCTTCTACTTTATTCGCTGTACTTTATCTTTGGTTAGTTCGAGTAGGTGAGGCGAGAAGAAAATCAGTAGAAAGTCACCCAAGCTATCTGAAACATTATGTATCAAAGGGAGGTAATTCGTGATGAGCATATCGTCAATATTAAAGAAAGATACAAACATTGATATGCAAGAAAATAATATAAATGATTTAGTTGCATCTGCTAGCCGAGTTATTGCACCACTTTGGCCTATCTCTACGTTTGCAGCTCACCACCCTTGGATGGGACTTGAAAAGCAATCATTTGAACAAGTCGCAAATTGGCTAAAAGAAGCTCGTAATGTGGATATGTATCCTAGTACTTCCATGATTCATTCGGCAAAAGCGAAAGGTGAGATTGAGGAATCATTTTTACAAAGTAGTTTGTCTCGTTGGCTGGATTCACAATCTTTTCATATTCCGCGAGAGAAAGTAGAGGGATTTTGCCAAGCGGCTTTAAAGTTAGAAAAATTACCTTCTAGTCTATTATCATCGCCAGAATTAAATAAACTGGCAGACGAAATGAGTTATATAAATACAGGGAGTATGAAAGCCTCTGTTATGCAGCCAATAAGTTCGCTTATAGAGAATCAAAATAGTGAAAACCTATCTGATATTCTTAATTATCATATCATTAAATGGTGTAAATTATATCTTGATGACTCCGGATCAAGTTGGACGATGCCAAATCGAGAGAAAGGTTTTTATCGTGCATGGCAACACCTTATTACATTTGATCCAGCGCTCAGTAAAAATGAGCGTAAAGTTTTAAAAGATTGGCCACAAGATGCCGAAGTAGCTTTAGCGAGAGCGTTATTTGAACTAGGAATTTCTGAATCTAACATACAAGCTTATCTTGAAGGGCACTTACTTTCTTTACCTGGGTGGGCAGGAATGATACGATGGCGCTCACAACAATCAATTCAGGAACAGGGGCTTTTAATAGAATATTTAGCAGTTCGAATTTCTATGGAGCTGGCTATTGCAAAACCTTATTTACCTTTAAAAAATCAAAAGGTTGAGAAAAAAGTTTCGATCGTCCCACTTATAGCTTCTTGGATCTATTGGGGGAATATTTCAACACGGGAATGGTCACAAATGTCTGCAGCTGAACAAAGCGAATTGTTAGCATTTGCATATCGTTTTGATGAAAATATTCGCAGGAAACTTTGGCTGGAAGCTTGGGAACAAACGCATGCAGAGCAATTAAGAGAGAAGATTGCTTCTAAACAATGTGCAACCAATGATAAAAAGCGTGTATTAGCTCAATTAGCATTTTGTATTGATGTACGTTCAGAACCGTTTCGTCGCCACTTAGAAAAACTAGGTCCGTTTGAAACGTTTGGAATAGCTGGTTTCTTTGGGTTACCAATTGCGACTAGTGAACTAGGTAGTAATGACAGCCATCCTTCTTTGCCAGTTATACTGAAACCGAAGCATCAAATAAAAGAGCTTACAGATGAAAATGAATTTAAATCTTATGAGCAACGTAAGAGGGTAGGCAGTTCGGTGCGTTATACATTTAAAACGATGAAACAGAACGTACTGACAAGTATGGCGCTACCTGAGTTAAGTGGTCCTTTACTTGGTCTACAGATGGTGACAAGAAGCTTTGTCCCAAGAGGAGTTGGTGGTTTCATTCGTAAACTTCGTAAAACTATGTTACAAAAACCTGATACAACATTCTCGCTTAATTATGTTCATGACACAAAAGGTGAGATACCTATCGGTTTTACGAAAGAAGAAAAAGTGAACTATGTGCGTCAAACTTTAAAAATGGTGGGACTGACAGAAAAATTTGCTCCTTTAGTTGTAATGTGTGGACATAGTAGTCAAAGTACGAACAATCCTTATGCGGCAGCACTTGAGTGTGGTGCTTGTGGAGGCGCAGCAGGGGGATTCAATGCAAGAGTTTTCGCTACTTTATGTAATCTTCCAGAAGTAAGAGAGGCGTTGTCTGCTGAAGGCATTAACATTCCTGAGGATACCATTTTTGCAGCAGCTGAACATAAAACAACAGTGGACGAATTGGAATGGATTTACGTCCCAGAACTTTCGAAAACTGCGCAAGAAGCGTTTGATTGTATCGAGACGATTATGCCAAATGTGAGCCAACATGCAAATAGAGAACGTTTAACGCAATTACCTAATTTTAAAACGAAAATAAAAAATCCGAGTAAAGAGGCGCATCGATTTGCAGAAGATTGGAGTGAAATACGTCCAGAATGGGGATTAGCGCGTAATGCATCTTTTATTATCGGAAAGCGTGAATTAACTCAAGATTGTGACTTAGAAGGTAGGGCTTTCCTTCATAATTATGATTGGAAACAGGATGAAAGTGGAGATATATTAGCTAATATTATTGCAGGACCAGGAACAGTTGCGCAGTGGATAAATCTACAATATTACGCATCAACTGTAGCTCCTCACTATTATGGTAGTGGAAATAAAACAACCCAAACCGTAACGGCGGGTCTCGGTGTTATGCAAGGGAATGCTAGTGACCTGTTGCCAGGCTTACCTTGGCAATCCGTTATGCAGTCAGATAGTGAGACGTATCATTCACCACTTCGTTTACTAATTGTCATTCAAGCACCTATTGAATATATAGAACGTTTGTTAAATAATGATTTCACATTTCGAGAAAAAGTTCAAAATGGATGGGTTAGACTTGCAAGTGTTGATCCAGAGGGAAGCTGGAAAAACTGGTAACAATTATTATTGTTACTAGCTTAAAAGTTTCATAAATACAATAATGAAGAAAGGGTGCTCCATATGAATTCAAAGAATAAAAAAGTTTTATTATTAACAGACATTGAACACGGAATAGAGCCTAGTATCCAACAAGTAACTAACATTCAACAAGAAAACATGTTGACTATACACAGCTATGATTCTGTAATTGTACATCCTTATGGAGATATAATGAGATCTATTATTATTGCTATTTATCAAGAAAATGTTAAAGAAATTTTTGTTGTCGGAATAGAGGATAAAAAAACTTCTTCAGTTAATCTACAAACTCAACGTGATTTCATAAAAGATAATATAGAATTAGACTATCTCTTTAAAAATTGCATGCCTGAATTTTCAAGTGGTAGCCTTAATCAATGGCTGAGTGGACAAAAAAATGTTAGTGAAAATATTGAAAAGAGTATAGATATGATCCGTCATCATCCATTAGTACCTTCTGATATTGAAGTTCATGGTTTCATAATTGATAGAACGGGTGAAAAAGAAACGGTTGTTAAAGTTTCTGCTAATAAAGTACTGAAACAAATGGATTTTTATGTGTAAGTTATCGATAGATAAGCAACTTTTATTTGGACTTGTGTCCTTTACAAAGAGCAAAAGAAATCTTCTATAAATGGGGATCTTTTGCTCTTTTTGTTTGAATTTTTAATGTGTTTTATAGGAGATACCTAATATGTACATAATAAAAATATATAACTTTTTGCATAAAATTTTAAGGACGGATTAGCAGGCGGAAAATAAAAATTTATGTTGTGATTTATTTCAAGATTATTACTAAAAAGAATGGAGATTCTTTAATTATGAGAATAAAACAGTTAAAACCTAAAGTGATATGGAAAAAAAGAATGTTGCTAACTCTTTTTATTGTTTTCGGATTGATTATTGCGGGGGTTGTTTTTTGGAATGTTTCACCTATTCCGAAAGCGTTTCTCATAAAAAAAGCATTTGAAGGTGGAATGTTTGTTCAATCTAATAATTATAAAAACGCTCTAAAAGAGACACGAATTGTTAAAGATATCAATTATAATTCTAAATTTCCTGATGGTACATTAGACATTATTTATCCCAAAAATTTTATAGGGAAAACACCTGTTATTTTTTGGGTGCACGGGGGTGGATTTGTAGGTGGAGATAAATCAGACATTACTGGTTATGCAGTAGAATTAGCTGCTCGTGGTTATACAGTGATAAATATAAATTACGCTCTTGCTCCTAAAAGAAAGTATCCTACACCAGTACTACAACTTGGTGAGGCTTATGAATATATAAAAGCAAATGCAAAGAAATATAATGTAAAACTAGATGACCTATATTTTGCAGGAGATTCTGCGGGAGCGCAAATATCTGGACAATTTGTTACTATTCAAACATCTCCAGATTATGCGAAATTAACCGGGATTGACGCTGTTGTTGCTCCTTCTACAATTAAAGGTATATTGCTATTTTGCGGCCCGTATAATATGCCTGCATTAGCTAAAATGGAAACATCCAAAGAAGTGCAAGACTTTATGCGTACTACTGGCTGGGCTTACTTTGGGAAAAAGAAATTTGAAACATTACCTGAAATGGAAATCGCCTCTATTTATAAACACGTTACAAAAGATTACCCACCAACGTTCATCACAGATGGAAATACTGCATCATTTGAAGAGCAAGGTAAAGCATTAGCTTCTACTTTACAAAATAAAGGAGTATCTGTAGATACACTTTTCTTTGATAAAAATATCTCTGGCGAGTTAGCACATGAATTTCAATTTAAAATGAACACTCCAGCAGGTGAAGAAGCTTTTAACCAAGTTCTTAAATTTCTAAATGAAAATAAATAATATATATACTATTAACTTTTTATAAGCTTAGTTTAATACCATATATGGGTGAACAAAATATTGCATTAATAATCTAATGGTAGCAAAAATAAATTTGATAAGAAGTATATAGTAAGAATGATTTGGAGATACAGATGGGGATATAACTATTTTATTTAGGACGGTGCACTTTAAATGGATTTACAGAAAGGGAAATTATATTGGAACACAACTTTTTCTAATACACCTTCTTATCCTCGGTTGGAAGAAGATATAAAATGTGACGTACTAATAATAGGAGCAGGAAGTTCAGGTGCTCAATCAGCATACTATTTGAGTGAATCAGATTTAAATATTGTTGTCGTTGATAAAAGAAAGGTAGGACACGGGAGTAACCTTACAAATACAGCACTTATTCAATATTTAGGTGACAAGATGTTTTTTGAACTTGTAAATACATTTGGAGAAGAGTATGCAGTTAAGCATATGAAATTATGTGAACAAGCTATTAATGATATTGAATATGCTGATCAAAACTTGCCTTATTGCTCTGATTTTAAACGACGTGACAGTTTATATTATGCAAGTTATGAAGAGGATATAAAGAAATTAGAAAAAGAACTGTATTATTTACATAAGCATGATTTTAAAGCGACTTGGCTATCAGAGGAACAAATTGGACAGAGATATCCATTTAAAAAACGTGCAGCTATTTATACGTATAATGATGGTGAAATAAATCCTTATAAATTTACACATAGTTTATTAGAACAAGCTTCTAATAAAGGAGTTCAAATTTATGAAGATACAGAGATTGTTGGCAAAAAGTTAGAGAAAGAATGTGCTATCTTTTATACAAAGGGGGGCAATTCTATTACTGCCAATAAAGTAATTGTGGCTGCAGGATATGAAGGGTTAGAATTTAAAAAGGAAAAGAACGCTACACTGATTAGCTCATATGCAGTTGTTACTAATCCTATAGAAGATTTATCTTCTTGGTATAAACGTACTCTCATTTGGGAAACTGCGAGACCATATATTTATATGAGAACTACTGCAGATAACAGGATTATTATAGGTGGGTTAGATGAAGATACAAACATTGCTCAAGAAAGAGATTCAAAATTAATCCATAAAAAAGAGAAATTAGTAAATGAATTTAATAAGCTCTTTCCCAATATAACAGTTGAACCTGAATTTTATTTAAGTGCTTTTTATGGTGGTACTCATGATGGTTTACCTATAATTGGAATGTATGAAGAGTTTCCAAATTGTCACTTTATCTATGCGTATGGAGATAATGGATTAGTATATAGTATGGTGTTTTCTAAAATTGTTCGAGATATAATTATTAACGGTTCAAGTCCGGATTTGAATTTATATTTACAAACTAGACCAAAACTAAATGAGTAAGCTACATGTATGCAAAATCAAGGTAGTATAAAAAAGTAATAGTTTTTACGGTTTTAATTACTTTATATAGGAAGCAATTCTACAATTATAATCTCTCCAATATATTTGGGGGGATTTATTTTTTTTTTAATGATTTATTGAAAAATAGTCTAATTAGACTATAATGAGTATATAGTTTAATTAGACTATTTATTTTGTTGAGTGTGAAAAAAGGAGGAAAGAGGTATGGTTGCAAAAGAGAGCAACTTACGCTTAGTGATAGCTGGGTTAATGCTAGGTATTTTAATGGCTGCAATGGATAATACAATTGTTGCCACTTCAATTGGTACAATTGTCTCAGATTTGGGTGGATTGGATAAATTCATCTGGGTTACTTCTGCTTATATGGTTGCAGTTATGGCGGGTATGCCTATTTTCGGGAAATTATCTGATATGTATGGTAGAAAGAGGTTTTATATTTTTGGTTTATTAATCTTCTTAATTGGTTCTGCATTATGTGGTACTGCGCAAAGTATTGTTCAGCTAAGTATTTATCGTGCAATTCAAGGTATAGGTGGGGGGGCACTGATGCCAATCGCCTTTACCATTGTATTTGATATTTTTCCTATTGAAAAAAGAGGGAAAATGACTGGGTTATTAGGGGCCGTATTTGGTTCTTCAAGTGTATTAGGGCCTTTATTAGGTGCGTATATAACAGAAAATATAAGTTGGCATTGGATTTTTTACGTCAATATTCCAATTGGTCTAATGTCATTAATTTTTATTTTAAAAGCTTATAAAGAAAATAATCCACCTACTAAGCAAAATATTGATTGGTGGGGGGCGATAACACTCGTCATAGCAGTAATTAGCTTAATGTTCGCTTTAGAATTGGGAGGAAAAGAATTTAAGTGGGATTCGATACAAATCATTGGGTTATTTGCATCGTTTATTGTATTTTTTGTTGGCTTCCTATTGGTAGAAAGAAAAGTGAAAGATCCGATAATATCATTTTGGATGTTTAAGCGTAAGGAGTTTGCAATATCACAAATTATTACGTTTTTCTATGGAGCAACATTTGTTATTTTAACAGTATTTATTCCTATTTTTGTTCAGGCTGTATATGGTGGAACAGCAACTAATGCTGGATTAATTTTAACCCCAATGATGTTAGGTTCTGTAGTAGGTAGTGCAATTGGTGGAATATTTCAAACGAAAATTAGTTACCGCAACTTGATGTTATTATCTATAATATCCTTTGGGATAGGTATGTATTTGTTAGGAACGATGGATCCACAAACAAGCCGTGTACTTTTAACGATATACATGATTATAACGGGGTTTGGAGTTGGATTTTCGTTCTCTTTGCTTCCCACAGTTTCTATTCATAATATGGAACCGAGATTCCGTGGTTCAGCTACTTCAACAAATTCATTCTTTCGTTCACTAGGTATGACAATTGGAGTAACGATTTTTGGCTCCATTCAAAATAGTACCTTTACAGCTAACTTAAAGGATGCTTTTAAGGGAATAGAACATGGTTCCAGCATGTTAAATAATCTAGGTGATCCGAGTGCAATATTTCGCTCAGATGTAAGGTCCAGTATACCTACTTTTATTCTTGAAAAGGTTATAGCTGCTATGTCATCTTCCATTACTACTGTTTTTCTATTAGCTTTAATTCCAATTATCGTTTCGTTTATGGCAATATTATTTATGGGGAATGTCAAAGCTGGTACAAAGGATAATAAAGTGAATTTGAAGTTATAAATTTTATAAAACAAAAAGATTCTTTACTTATTTTTAGCTTATACTATTGGTATAGGTTATTAAGGAGTGGAGAGTTATGAATACAAAGCTTTTTATGCTGGGTCTTCTTATGGAGAAAAATAGGCATCCGTATGAAGTCCAGCAACTTTTAAAAAATAGTGAAATGAAATATTATATAAAAATTACTAAAGGCTCTTTATATTATACATTTGAGCAACTTGAAAAGAAGGGTTTTATAGAGGTTGTTGATATTATTCGTAATGAACAACGTCCTGAACGGACTATTTACGGTATTACTAAAAGTGGTAAACAAGAATTTGAACATTTATTATTAGAGCAAATGATAAAGAAAGAGGATATGCATCGTCCTATATATGAAGCGCTACTTTTTGCACAATATGGGGAAGAAGAATTAATTCTAGAACAGCTAAAAACTAAAATTTCTCAACTGACGTTATATCTTACTACCCTTCAAAAAGTATATGAAGAGAAGTGTGGAAAAGAGAGTGTAGCTAAGTTATATATATTATCTAGTGTCATTTTACATTTAAGAACAGAGTTAAAAGTTTTACAGAGTTTATATAACACTATAAAAAATGAAAAGATAGATAATATTGGAAATGATGTACTTAGAGAGATAGAAAATCAATGTTTATAGTGACAGATATTATAAAATAAAGAAAAGTATAATATTTTAATTCATAAATTAAAAACGTTAATTTGGACAGGTCTAATAGTATAGGGAACTGTCCATTTTTAATATGTAAATTCTCCATTCAATGTTAAGAAATCTTAATATTTTTGTAGGGTGAAAATTAAGATTTTTTCAGTAGATTGATTGTATGTTCTAAATTAACATTGGAGAGGAATTTATGAATGTTATTTGTTTTATGTAAGAGTATGTGAAGCGGCCTCGGATCGTAGGGGGCTATTTTACCCAGTTCAAATCAACTTGCAAAACAGATGGTTTCTTCAATATGTTTAAAAAAGCAAAGTGTATTATCACGCATTAACGGGTAGTAAGACCCACATCTCAAAATTAAGTGGAAGCAAAGAAGTTAGGTGGGGGGCGGGATTCCCGTAAAAGACCGATTGGTGAGGGCTGATTAAAGTTTCACTTTATACGTGTAAGGTAAAACTAAATGTATAATACTACAGCATAGAACGAGATGTCAGAGAGGAAGAAAATATGATGCAGAAAGAAAAAATTTTGATTGTAGATGATGATATAGAGATAAGAAAAATCGTATCCATTTATTTAAAAAATGAAGGGTATGAAATTATAGATGCATCGGATGCTATAGAAGCTTTAGAAACTTTAAGAAATACAACAATTGATTTAATCATTTTAGATATTATGTTACCGAAAATGGATGGCATAGAGGCTTGTTTAAAAATAAGAGAACAGTATCAAATGCCTATAATTTTTTTGTCAGCTAAAGATGAGGATATAGATAAGATCCAGGGATTAATGAGTGGGGCAGAAGACTACATTACCAAACCGTTTAATCCACTTGAATTAATGGCAAGAATTAAATCTCAATTACGAAGATATCGTGTTTATCAAACAGAAGAAGTAAAACAATTTATTCATGAAATAGGCCATCTTAAGGTAGACGAGGAGACAAGACAAGTTTTCATTAGAAATGAAGAAGTAAGGTTAACTCCAAAGGAATTTGACATACTTTCTTTATTAGTGAGAAATAAAGGAAAGGTTTTTAGTGTAGAAAAAATATACGAGATGGTCTGGGAAGATTCATTTTATAAATCAGATAATACAGTCATGGTTCATATTACTAAAATACGGGAAAAAATTGAAGAAAACCCTCGTCAGCCTGTTTATTTAAAAACAGTATGGGGAGTTGGCTATAGAGTATGATCGATCGTACGAAATTAAGGGATAATATATTCTTTTCTACACGCTTAAATATAAAGCTTATTTTAATTTTTTTGCTCTGTTTCATCGTTGCGGTTGTTACTTTTTTTCTCATAGCAATGAAAAGTGCAAATCTACTTTCTTATAATCAACAGATTGAAAAAGAAGCCGAAATAAGGGAAATAGCGATAGGGATAACTAATGATATACAAAAGCGTAATTTGGAATCTGGGCATATAGAACAAGTTATACCGATGATTCAATCTATCCAAAAGAAGAATGAAAATTTAAGGTTTTTAGTATTAGATTATAAAGGCCATATTATCTATCGTTCACATAATTTTCAATTGCAGGATAATCTCCCACAGGAATTATTACAGGAGAAATTAAATGTTACACCAAACGTCAGAAATCCTTTGTTTGAGAAGTTCATATTGTTTGTTTCACCAGTTTCATTTCAAGATGGAATTGGATATGTAATGGTACAATCTCCAAATTCGAATAAAACAATCTCACCAACTCAATATAATCAAAATTTATTACTTGCTTTGGTGAGCAGTATATTAATTTTCATCCTTTTATTTTTGCTGTTTATGATCCCTATTACAAGATACATTAAAGAAATTGAACGAGGTATTCAAAAGATTGTAAAAAAAGATTGGAAACATTCCATACGTGTTAAAGGAAAAGATGAATTATCTTCTTTAGCTTATAATATTAATTGGATGGCTAGTCAATTAAGGGAGCGTTTTGAGAAAGAGAGAGCAATTGAGAAAGGTAAAAGTGAATTTATTACCAATATTTCTCATGATTTGCGTACCCCTTTAACGTCTATTATTGGATATTTAGCATTAGTAAATGAAAAACAATATCGAAATAAAGAAGAATTAGAAATGTATATTCAAAATACGTATAATTTAACATTAAAATTAAAAACTCTCATTAATGAATTGTTTGAATACACAAAATTATCTTTACCTGATGTTAAGTTGAGAAAAGAAAAAGTAGAATTGGGCAATTTGTTAGGTCAGCTAGTAGGAGAGTATATCCCGATTTTTGAAAAACAGCAATTAATTGTTAAACTAAATATCATTAATAAGGATATTTGGGTATGGGCAGATATAGAAAAACTGGTGCGTGTATTTGATAATTTACTATCTAATACTGAAAAATATAGTTTTTCAAATTCAACAGTAATAGTGGAACTAAAAAAAGAAGAAGATAAGGCATTTATTTGTATTACAAATAAAACAGATCATCTTGAAGCACAAGAATTAAGCAAGATGTTTGAGAAGTTTTATCGAGTTGATAAATCACGGTCGAGTCAAATACATGGATCCGGAATTGGTTTAGCAATTGTAAAGCGCACAATTGAATTGCATGAGGGTAAAGTATGGGCTGAAAGTCATGGAAATAGTCTTACGATACATGTAGAATTACAACTTTTAAAAAATGTTTAAAAACTATTTAAGAATTTTCATTATGTAACTAATATAAATGCTTAAATAAAGCATTTATAAATAATAGTAGGCTTCTTTTGGTAACCATTGCATGAATGCCATGCCCAAATGGGGAAATCTATAGTAAAGTCAATACCTTTCTGTTTCATGTGTCTTACAATGTATTTATATGCTTTGCAATCTTCTTTACTAACAAAAATAGGATTGGCTATAAGCTTACCTTCATTCAAAAGTGTATTTATAGCATTTTGGTTTTGAAAAGTCCATAGGATTGTTGAATCAATAAATGTATTTAAGTTTGATTGTTTATCAAATTGTTTTTTCATCTTTCGCTCCATTTTCTTTTTTATTTTGCAGAATTAAGAATAAATATGACTAATCGGACAATAAGAAATACCTATGCTAGATACAATTGTAAATGCTTATTTAAAGTAACAGCAAGGAATAACCTTTGTATATAGAGTGTACAATACATGCAAAACAGGATTAAAGAAGATTTTAAATATAATATGAAATAGTACAAAATAAGAATTTGATATATCTTTTATATATAAACTATTAATTGAAGTTTGTAATTACACATTATAGTTAGTATACTAACTATATAATTAGTGTGCTAACTATATTGGGGGTTATATGAATAATTTAGGCTATTTATTACACAAGGTAAGTATAATGACGAAAACAGAATTATCAAATCAATTAAAAGAATATAAAATAACAGCTCAGCAATGGTCTGTGTTAAAGGATATATCTCTTTATCCAAATGGAACCACCCCAGCTATGATTGCTGAAAGGCTCTTAGCAGACCGTCCAACAGTAACCGGGATTATACAAAGATTATTGCAAAAAGAATGGATTCTTATAAAACATAATCCTAAAGATAAACGGTCACATTTAATATTTTTAACAGATGAAGCTAAGACATTAATACAGGAGATAGAAAATGTAAGCGATGAAGTTATAAAAAATGCTACAGCTAGTATTCCTAAAGAGGAAGTAGAAAATACAGTTCGAGTTTTGCAAAGTATGATTCAAAATTTACAAAAAAATAAAGGGTGATTAAAATGATTTTAGTAACAGGTGCTACAGGGAATGTAGGAAAAGAGGTTGTAAAATGCCTAATAAAAAGAAATGCTACTTTCAAAGTCACAACGCGCAGTAGAGAAACTGAAGGAGTGTATTTTGATTTTGAAAATCCTTCATCTGTAAAGGCGGCTTTAACAGGTGTTACTAAAATCTTTCTAATAAGACCACCACATCTAGCTGATGCAAAAAAGTATTTCCAGCCTGTTGTAGATGCCGCAAAAGAAATAGGTATAAAACACATTGTATTTTTATCTTTATTAGGTGTAGAAAAAAATCCGATAGTACCTCATGCTAAAATTGAAGCTATGATAAAGGCTTCTGGGATCCCTTACACATTCCTAAGACCGAGTTTTTTTATGCAAAATTTATTATCACAACATGGTGATGAATTAAGAAATAAAAAAATAATTGAAGTACCTGCTGGTAAAGGGGAAACAAGTTTTATAGATGTACGGGATATTGGAGAAGTTGCAGCTAAAATATTAACCGAAGAGGGACATGAATTTAAAGCTTATTCTTTAACGGGAAATGAGGCATTAACATATTATGAAGTTGCTGCTATTATTTCAAAAATAATAAATAAAGATATTACTTATACAAATCCAAGTATATTTAAATTTAGAAAAAGAATGATTCAAAAGGGACTTAACAGTGACTTTATTTGGGTTATGATTGGAATATATACAACTGCAAAATTAGGGTTAGCTAAAAAAGTCACATCAGATTTATCGAATTTACTAGATAGAAGTCCAATAACTATGGAAACGTTTGTTTACGATTACAAAGAATTATTAATATAATAATGCAAAAGTAAAAAAGAGGATTATTCACATAAAGAATCTATTATGTTTTAAGAGTAAGAGGGGATAGCCATGCAAAACAAAATTATCGTTATGTTTCAAAAAGATTTTCGTTTATATGATAACCCAGCTCTATTTGAGGCTGTTCAGTCCGGGGAGGTTCTTCCGGTATATGTACAAGATGAAACTTTTTCAATAGGAAGTGCGGCAAAGTGGTGGTTACGCCATGCTATAATGGATGTCCAAAAGCAACTTAAGGAATTGGGCTCTACTTTAATAATCCGCAAAGGAAATACACAGGAAGAAATACTTTCTCTCATAAAACAATTAGATATAACGGCTGTATATTGGAATAGTTG
Organism: Bacillus sp. FSL W8-0770; assembly: GCF_038008705.1. Lineage (NCBI taxonomy): Bacteria > Bacillati > Bacillota > Bacilli > Caryophanales > Bacillaceae > Bacillus > Bacillus sp. FSL W8-0770. The sequence continues at coordinate 2,969,943 of NZ_JBBOZR010000001.1, read as the reverse complement.
TTATGATCCAGACAGGTTAAAATCTAATCAAAAAATGAAAATGATATTAGAAGATAAAGGTATTATTTGTAAGGAATTTAATTCGCATTTATTATTAGAACCGTGGATTATAAAAAAGAAGGATAACACTGAATATAAGGTGTTTACGCCTTTTTACAATGCATTTCAAAAGCAGGTAATACCTAAACCTATTAGCAGAGTGCAGAGTATAAAGTGGGGAAACTCTTTACCAGCAAGCTTATCTGTTTCAGAATTACACTTGTTGCCGACTATACCGTGGACATCTCATATGGAAGCAATATGGGATCCGACAGAAGAAGGGGCATATAAAACATTCAAGAAATTTTTCTCTAGCAAATTAGCCTCTTATAGTGAAGGAAGAGATTTTCCAGATCAAAATGTCCATTCGATGTTGGCACCGTATCTTTCATTTGGTCAAATATCAGTAAAGCTAATGTTTCATTACTTAATAAATAAAAGTACCGAAAGACAATGTAGTCTTTTTGAAAAACAAGTTAATAGCTTTATACGTCAATTAATTTGGCGAGAGTTTTCTTATTATTTACTATATCATTATCCATTTACAGTATCTAAACCTCTTAATAAGAGCTTTGAAAATTTCCCGTGGGATAAGGAAGAGGAGTTATTAAGCGTATGGCAGAAGGGTGAAACTGGTTATCCGTTTATTGATGCGGGAATGCGGGAGCTTTGGCAAACAGGTTTTATGCATAATCGGGCAAGAATGGCTGTAGCCTCTTTTCTTGTAAAGCATTTGTTAATTCCATGGCAAGAAGGAGCAAAATGGTTTATGGATACACTACTAGATGCTGATATTGCAAATAATACAATGGGATGGCAATGGGTTGCTGGAAGTGGGGCAGATGCATCACCGTACTTTCGTATTTTTAACCCCATCACACAAGGAGAAAAGTTTGATAAAAATGGAGAGTATATAAGAAGATGGGTACCAGAATTAAGCGATATACCGAATAAATATATACATAAACCATGGGAAGCGCCTGCGCATATTTTACAAAAGGCCAATATAAAGCTTGGGGATACATATCCTTATCCGATTGTTGATCATAAGGCAGCACGAGAGAGAGCCCTTTGTGCATATAAAAGTATGAAAGAATTTGTATAAAATAGGTTAAAAAATATGTATTTGGAATTTAAATATTAGAATTTTATCCATTACAAGGGCATACTAATCATATAAAGTTTCTATAATCTTCTAGTAAAAAGGAGAATGTTTATGAAAAAATCTAGTATTATAGTATTTTTACTAACATATGGTTTGTTTTATGTTTCTAGTGTTTTATTCCCTATTGATCGTACTTGGTATGATGCGTTAGAAAAGCCGTCTTGGACACCTCCTGGTATGACAATCGGAATGATATGGGCTGTATTATTTGGACTTATTGCATTATCAGTTGCAATTATTTACAACAACTATGGATTCAAGCCAAAAACATTTTGGTTTTTATTCCTTTTAAATTATATATTCAATCAAGCGTTCAGCTATTTTCAATTTAGCCAAAAGAATTTGTTTTTAGCAACAGTAGATTGTTTACTTGTCGCTATTACTACGTTACTTCTCATAGCGGTTTCTTCCAAATTATCTAAAGTATCGACATGGTTGCTAATACCATATTTTTTATGGTCTGCATTTGCTACATATTTATCTTGGACAATTTATAGTATAAATTAAAGACGGAACTAAAAACTTGAGCACAATAAAAATGCTCGAGTTTTTATGTGTGTTAATGATAATCCGAAATATGGAATATATACATCTTATGGAGGTCATCTTTGTGAAGAAATGGATAAAAATTATGCTGTACTCTTTACTAGCTATTTTAATTATAGGAAGTTTTACTTTTTTGACTTGGTCTCAGTTTACTTATAAACCGACGAAAGAGGCTTTGTCGTTAGTAGATGATAAAAAAGATGAAGATAATATCGTTTTTGGAGCGAAAGATGCGAAAGTAGGGGTTATTTTTTATCAAGGAGCTAAAGTAGAAGCTGAGGCTTATAGTTACTTAGGAGAAGCGCTTGCAAAAGATGGGCACTTTGTAGTAATGCCTAAGTTACCATTAAATTTAGCGATACTTGGAATAAATGAGGTAGACAGTGTAATTGAAAAGTATCCGGAAGTTCAAAAATGGTATGTTGCAGGGCATTCAATGGGAGGAGCTATGATTTCTAAGTATGCCTTCCAACATGAAGACAAGGTAGACGGGATTATTTTCTTAGGTTCGTATCCTGCAGATGACTTTTCTACAAAATCGATTCCGATGTTATCAATTTATGGGGAAGTAGATGCTTTAGCAACTGTAGAAAAAATAGAGAACAATAAAAAGTTCATGTCAAAGAATACAACTATGCACATGATAAAAGGGGGAAATCATGCTCATTTTGGCATGTATGGTGAGCAAAAAGGTGATAATGCGAGTTTAATTACGGCAAAAGCACAACGAGATGAAACAGTAAAAGTAATTGAACAATGGTTATTGGAACAATGATAACGAATTTAATAAATCTACCGAAAGAATTATCCAAACGGTAGATGGGAGAGAGAATAAAGAGCCAAATCGTATGAATTGGCTCTTTTATTTATTTGCTATCTCCAATTGTCCCCTTATTTTCTCCGGAATATCCTCTTTAGAAATAATATCGTAAGAATACACATATTTTCCTTTCACATGAATTTTTAAGTAAGTTTTTCTTATAAAATCATTAGGCGTGTTCGTTCCAACTGTATATTCTTTTTCATTACTTAATTCGTCAACAGCTTTTAGTGAGTACATAGCTTTTCCTTTATGATGATAATCTGGAACACCATATCCTTTCGCAACGGCATATACATTTTTTTCTTCAGCAATCGGATTAAATCTGTCTAAATCTCCACGTAATATGAAAGGTAGTAAGTATATAGGGAGGCCTATTCCTAGTATGCAAATTACAAATTTCTTCATGATTGTTTCTCCTTTTGTCTATTTACATTTTTGAGTATAGAAAAAAGTTCTTATGAATATAGAGGGAAATTCTTTAAGTTTTTCTTAATAAAGTTTAACTTTGTGAAAAAAACTAGTTTGAGCATTAAGTTTACGAAATGAATAGCCAAATAACCTGTTTTCTTTATTTTTTGATGGTAGGTTATTAGGTTTTATATTGGTATGAGTGAATTAAGAAATAAGTGAGGTTTAGGAAATAGAATGAATTTATCTTATAGTAATAAGAGAATTACCTGAATAAATGATAGTGAGAACAATTAAAGAAAGCATCTAGTGGGGTGCTTTTTTCTTTTGAAACAGAGAATCTCATGGGTCGGTTACATGTAATTTCGTGCTGTGCTTCTAGGTCATTGGAAAATCCAACAATAAAAAAAGAGGGGGAAGGCGTTTTTTATTGAAGTTTGTTAATGATAGATTTTTAACTTGAGAGGGGGATCGTAAAATAGATTATTAATCTCTTTGGTAATTTTTATTTTCCTTATAGTTGGCATATTGTATTAGAAATTTTAAATTTTGAAGGGAGAATCAATAAGTATGGGTAAGAAAAGAAGAATAAGTAATAAGTTATTACTTATCAGTGCAATTTTTACAATAGCAATTCCCTCAGTCTCATATGCGGAGGAAGTAATTTCACCTGAAAATTTTAAGAGTTCTTCAAATTTGTATAAGGCACGGAATACGGAAATTTTGAAAACAAATTTATATCCTAATACATATAATAATCCATTTAACCACCAATTTATTTCAAAATTAAAGGAAGTAAACACAAATATAAAAAAAATAGACAATAGTGATGATGAAAATCCTGTTATATCTACTACTCTTTCATTTATTCGCCATATGAATAGTGAAGATTATAAATCTGCATTTGATTTAACCTCAAGGTCATTACAGAAAATAATATCCGAAGAATGGTTGAAGAGCTATTGGGAGGGACTGCCAGTTCAATTACAAGCAGGTTCTTTTATAGAAATTGGAGAGGTTACACAAAAAGAGACAAATCCTGTTCATACAAATGTGGAGATTCAATTAGTTTTTGAAAAAATGACTGTACCTTTACTAATTAAACTAGATCCATCTGGAAAAATAGACGATTTTCAACTAAGCATGTCGTTTAGTCCTGTTGCTGAGCGTCCATCATATAGTAAGCCTGAATCATTTGTTGATAAAGAAGTAGTAGTTGGAAGTGGTGCATTTCCATTACCAGGAACATTGTCGGTTCCAAAAGGAAATGGTCCTTTTCCAGCGGTTATTCTTGTTCAAGGATCAGGAGCAACTGATCAGGATGAAACAGCGTTTGCTTTAAAACCATTTCGCGATTTAGCTGAAGGTCTTGCATCGAAGGGAATTGCTGTCCTTCGCTATAATAAACGAACGTATGAACATGGGCTGAAAACACAATTCAGTCCCTTCTATACAGTTGATAAAGAGACAACAGATGATGCTCTTCTTGTAACTCAATTTCTTAAAAATGAGCCTCTAATAAATAAAAATCAAATATATATTCTTGGTCATAGTCAAGGTGGAATGATGCTTCCGAAAATGATTGAAAAAGACCAAAATCAAAATATTGCTGGGGCAATTGTAATGGGTGGGCCAGCTCGTACGATTCAAGACGTTGTTTTAGATCAATTTGAGTATCTTTTTTCTATTGGAGCAATGAACCAGGAGCAATATAAATTCTACAAATCGCAATTTGAATTATTAAATGATCCAAATTTCTCTGGTCAGAATCCTCCAAAAGATTTTTACTTAGGATCAGCAGTATTTTGGGATTCTATTCGGAAAATTAAAGCAGCAGAAATGTCAAAGGAACAAAAGACACCGCTTCTTATTATTCAAGGGGAAAGAGACTATCAAGTTCAATCAAAAATCGAAATTCCTCTTTGGAAAGAACAATTAAAAGAACGAAATAACGTTGATTATCGACTATATCCAAAGTTAAATCATTTCTTTACAGAGGGCGATGGGGAAATAAGTAAGCCGGATGAATATTATAGTCCTGCTAATATACCTGAGTATGTTATAAATGATATTGCTGCTTGGGTGCAAGGCAGATCGCAATTAAATTAGCAACTATATGTTTTAATAAAGACTTTCTTTCTGTAATCAAAATAGAAATATTTTTATTAGGTTATATGTTTTGTAAAGGCACTCTTTGAAAAGGAGTGCTTTTTTATTTTTCTATGATTTCTATAAAACAATGGGCTTGCCTTCCAAACAAATCGTTATTTGTAGCGCTTTTATCAAAGCAAAGTGCTCGTGACATTTCCTTGATATTCAAAAACATTAATAACCTATTATGTGAAGTTTTTTGAAAATTTAGGTTTAACATCTTTAAAATAGGTGTATTACATAACAACTAAATAAGAAAATAAAAAATCTAAGGGAGGAAAAATACGATGCATAAGAATGAAAGAAAACCGGTGGTTTATGAATATCAAAATGAACAGGAAGTAGTTATGAAAGTAAAAGAGCTAGAATTGCAAGGGATTCGCCAAGATGACATTTACGTCTTAACACATGAAAAACATATAACAAAAAGAATTGCGGATGATACAAACACAAATACGATTGGAGTAAAAGAACAAGGGTTGGGCACAAGTATTATCAATTTTTTCTCCAAAAAAGGGGACGAGCTCCGAAATCAAATGGAGGAAATGGGGTTGTCGAAGGAGGAAGCTAACTTATATGAAGAAAAACTAGATCAAGGGAGAATTTTACTTCTAGTAACAGATGAAACACTAACGGCGAGTGATAGGCAGCCGCAAAACTATCATTCTCTCTAATAGATTGCAATATCTAATAAATAGATAAGTTAATTATTTTAGGTTGTAGCATGGAAGAAAATAAAAGTAGAGAAGGGTGAGAAAAATGAAACATACAATATTTAAATATGCTGTGATTGGGATTACGACCGGAGTCATGGTATCTCTGTTAAAAAAAGAAAATCGGAAAGCAATACAAACAAAAGGAAAAAGCGTAAAAGACAAACTACAAGAAGGAAACATAAAGGAAACATTAGAGAAGGTAACCGAGACAAGTAAACAATTTTCTGTAACTGCAGCTAATGTTGCAAAACAAACATTACCACAACTGCTTACAGCCACACCAGTTGTCATTTCTACTATTAAAGATTTAACAAAAAACGAAAATAACAAAAAGAAAAAAGATGAAAAGGATAATGAAATAAAACAAAATAGTAAGAACCTAGACGGAGAAAAAACGGAAAATGAAAAGAAATATGTGAAAGAAGGGAAAGAAGAGAGTGCTTAGATTTAATTCTAAAAAGAGAAAGTGAGGAAAAAAGTATGAAATCTCTGTATGCAATTGATGTAGGAATTGGTTTTACTAAGCGGGCATATCGACAGGATGTAGATTCTGAGGTGACGATTAAGAGTGAAGCTGCCACACTAGCTCCTGTACCTAATCATGCTGAAAGTGAAGATTTAACAAAGGTAAGTTTTATAGACTTAGACTTTGCATACTACATGGGAAATGAAGCACATCAATCTGACGCTTCATTTCTTCCTCCATTTGAAGAAGAAATAGAAAATTATTATGAAAGCGAACGATTTAAACAACAAATATTTGGTTGCATTGCAAAGGATTATAAAGAAAATGTCGTGTTACCTTTAGTTGTTACCGGGCTTCCCGTTACTTGTTTTGGTAGTCAGCATGAGCAATTACAACGTGCACTAAAAAAAGAAACTTCCGTACAAATTGATGGGAAATTTATTCATATTACGGTGGAAAATGCTTTGATTCTTCAGCAACCAATCGCTTTACATGCCTATTTCTTAAAAGAGGGAATCATTCAAGAACGAGATCGCATCTTAATTATTGATGGTGGATTTCGTACATTAGAAATGACAGATATGAAACAGAATGTCATTTTAAATCATTATGAGACGGAACTAGGATGTAGCAAGCCTTTGAAAAATATTAAGAATATCGTGCAGAATCATGAGGGTGAAAGTAATCAATTGCATATTAACGACATGCCAAACATATTAGAAAAAGGATATGAATGTCGAGAAGAAAATCATGAGACAAGTCAGGTTCATACTTTGATTCAAAAAGAGTTGGATGCACACTTCCAAGACGTCATGCGTGTATTACAAGAACAATTTAAGTTAGAACAGTATAACACTATTATTTGGACAGGAGGAATAGTAGATCTCCACAAAAAACGAATTGAAAAAATGCAAAGTGAAATTTCTTCTTTCCGTATGGTAGACGCTTCGAAAGAGGCTGCACTCCATGGATACTATATTATTGGGAGTCAAGTATTTGACGACATCACCAATCAATCTGCATATGAATCCAAATTATAATAACGAATGAAATGGAGTTTGTTGAATAGACGTGCCAAATTATGTAGCTTCTTTTCCATATATAATAAATTCTTTATAAGAAAAGATAAAAAGTGCTTGTATAGAGGAAATGTTTAAAATTGAGAATGAAAATAACTAATATATAGGGGGTCTTTCTTTTAAAAGAATAAGGCCTCCTATGTCATTTATTTTGTAATTTAGATGATCTAAAAACTTTTCCTCCAAGACATGAATACCTACATACAAATGTCATATTACGGTTATGATTCGATTAAACATAAAACAATTTAGAAAGGAAGAATAATATGGAATGCATAAAAATGACGAAATGGAGTTGGTATCATGTGAAAACTAGTGAGCTTGAAAAACTTTCTTCTATAATCCCTCGTGATGTAACATCTTATTTCTCTCAATTTGTAAAGAAAATAAGTTCTCCTTGTGAAAATGGATTATATGTTTATACGTTATCACCAAGTCAAACTTGTGTATATGGTTCGTTTTTATATGATCAAGATAAAAAGGACGCCAAAATTCAAAAATTTCTTCATTATTTCGTAGCTCATGGAATACTGATAACAGTTCAGGAAAAAGAGGAAGAGGATTTCAAAAAATTAATACATAATTTCCCTATGGGTACAAAAAATTGTAATAGTTCCGCTGAAGGATTATGTGCTATCTTATCAATGTTTATATCTCATTATTTGCGAAAGGTTGACTACTTTGAAAACAATTTCAGAAATGTATTATGGGATTTTTATCATCATAATAACATAGCAGTTTTAGAAAGGATTTATCATATTCGTCATGAATTATTTATGAACACACACGTGTTTCGCTTAATACAAGAAGTGTTACAAGGCCTAAAAGAAGCTTGGTTAGAAAAACTAACAAACACCCTTTGTTATAAACAAACAAGCGTAAAATTAGAGCGTGGATTACAACTCGTTAAAGAGTACCAAGAAGAATTAGACACGATGATTCATTTGCAAGAAGTTGTTTCTTCTCATCGTGGGAATGAAATTATGAAAGCTCTTACTGTATTAACTGCTGTGAGTACGCCTTTGACAGCCTTAGGAGCATTATGGGGTATGAATTTTAAATACATGCCTGAACTAGAATGGAAATATAGCTATTTAATCGCTCTCTTATTTATTATTTTCACAACAGGGGGGATGTATATGTATATGCGATTCAAAGGATGGACAGGTGACTTATTACGAGTAAAGAAAAAGAAATCTTTTTTTAAATCTAATTAATCCGCTTAATTATTAGACTTGGTACAATTGTAAAACGACACCTAATATATCAAAGATTGTTTTCCTCTCATACAGATGAGATTTTCGTCCGTTTTATTATAGGAGATTGAACAGGCGAATTAACACCTTTGATTGCTATTAGGTGTTTTTCTGTATGGCTTGATAAATAAGAAGAAAATAATCTTTAATCTATATATGACCTTATATTCACTCAGTTCTTGTTTCTTTTCATAAGAAGTAATTGATGCATTTGAACCATAGTAGCCGAACAGAGTAGGATCGCGATCAGTTGCTCATACAAATAGTAGGATGCTATCCCGATAATTGTAGTTTGCTAATAATTTTACCTTACATAAATGTAATACAAATGAAAGGTAAATGAATATGTAAAATTCCATAAAACAATTATTCTATATAAGGAGCAAATACGAATTAAAGAAACGGTATACGTATATATGATTTGCAGCAATTATCTTAACTAGTTAAACCATTTTTAAACAATAATTCTAAGGAGATTAGAAATGAGAAAAATCATTAACCTATGTATGATTGGAGCCCTCTTATTTGGTTTATACTTGGCGTTTACGCCTAAAGAACCAAGAAATGGAATTTTGATGTTAGGAGATAAACAGGCTTTACAAGATATACGAAGTGAAAACAAAAGTGAAATTAAGTCTATCGATTTATATGAAGTTAAAACAGCACAATATAATGGAGAATCAGTATTTATTATGGATCAAAAAACAGGTGAAGCGGTAATAAAAAAAGGGATATTACGAGAGGGAGAAGATCATTTTACACCGATTTCAGATCCAATAAAGTCTATGCCTAAAATAACAAATGATAATGCTGTGTTATTCGCGGGTGAAAAAAGTAAAAATATAAAAAGAGTAGTAATTGCTGACAAAGAAATACCGGTAAAATATGATAGTAATACTTGGTTTGGGCATTATCGTAACTCGAATTATGAACAGTGTATTTTAATTGTCAATAATTCTATGTTTAATCAAATTCCTATACAAGAAACCTATATGGGAATTTTTGAACTTAACAAAGTTTATGGAAATAATCATGGAGTTGTTGATACCGAGGATAAAAACTCAGTACAAGTGGAGAAAGAATTTCAAAAAATTATTGAGAGTAGAAAAGATAATTCACAGTTTTTAGAAGCGTTATCAATTATAAAATAATAAGCCCCAAAAAAGGTGAAAACTAACTAAAAAATAATATAAATATTACGGAGGATTCATATGGCAGGCGTTATAGGACATACAGTAGTTACCGCAACTGTAGGATTAGTATATAAAAAACATTTAAATATCACAACTTTATTTTTCGGTATGGCGATTCCAGATGCTATAAGCATGTTCATTGGAAAGGTACCGCTTATACCAGGAGGAGCGGTAGATGAGAGTTTCATAGGTGGACTAGCTTGCGCTTTAGTTTTGACTTTACTAATTATGATAGGTCTTAAAACAATACCTAGATTAATGAAACTGTTTACTTATAAACAGAGCTCTTCATTAAAAATTATTTTTATTTCTGCTTTAATAGGTACAGAATTACATGTATTGATGGACCTTATTGCTATAAACGGATGGCTGAATGGAACCATATTATAATAGTTTGATTTTAATGAAATATATAATTTAGGAATATCACTTCTTTTATTGTAAGGAGTGGTCTTTTTTATATAGAGGCTAAATTTTCACAAATAACTGTAAAGGGAAAAATTTCGTTATGGGGGTGTCTCAAAATCTTAGCTTGATGGCGAGGGGGTAGTGCCATATCCCCATCAAGTTAAAGTTTTGATGTCTCCGCAATAATAAAAAAGGTGAAAATTCATATGAAAGATTAGAGCTCTCCTTCTTGTAGGAGGGCTCTAATCTTTGTTTAAAAACTATATCATATACATGGGCAGACTCAATATGTGAACTTTGTCCGGATTCAATTTAGAATATAAAAAAAGAGAACTTGCGTTAGAATACAAGCTCTCTTTAAAAGAAATAACGTAATTGAGATACTTATATATTAACAATTTTTTTCTTCTAATTCCATATGTCTTATGTTGAGAAATAAATGATAAGGGGCTTAATAAAACTAAAAATGAATTATTGACATAATATTTCGACGATAATATAATAAATCTCGAATTCAAGATAACTTGTAAAGGATTGGTAATTATGAGTGTGATTAATGATGAGAGCTTATCTTTAAAGTTATTTGTTACATTATCAAGGGCAGCACAGGCAATTACTAAGCGTATTGAAGAGGATATAAAAAGTTATGGACTTAATCCAACTGAATTTGCAGTGCTTGAGCTACTATATAGTAAAGGCGATCAGCCTATACAAAAAATTGGAGTGAAAATATTACTTGCAAGTAGTAGTATCACGTATGTAGTGGATAAGTTGGAAAAGAAGAGGTTCTTAATACGAAAACCATGTCCAAAAGACCGCCGTGTCACGTATGCGTCAATTACTTCAGATGGTATTCAGTTAATGGATAGTATTTTTCCTCAGCATAAAGAGGCGATTCGGCATATATTTGGTGGTTTGAACTATATTGAGAAAAAAATGATAATCGAAAAGTTGAAAAAATTAGGGTATTATGCACTAGAATTATAAAATTTTAGAAATATATCTCGAATTAGTAATATCCTAATTAAATATAAATTAAATAAATAGGAGGAAAAATTAATAAGTGGTAGTAAATGTATTATAATACAAAATGAATAAATCGTATAATTTCAATTAGTACAGTAGGGAATAAAGTTGTTATATTAACGTATACATATCGTCCTTTTCATTATAAATCTTTCATAAAGCGGAGAGTGGGTATCAAGAATGGAATTACGTCATTTAGAGTATTTTATTCAAGTTTGTAATAATAATAGTTTTACTAAAGCTGCGGAAGTTCTAGGTGTTTCACAGCCGACTTTAAGTCAACAAATCCGTGTGTTAGAAGGTGAACTTGATACACCTTTGTTTCATCGAGTTGGAAGAGGTATCAAAATGACAGAAGCGGGTAAGCTGCTATTTGATAAAGGAAAATTTATCATGCAACAATTTGATGACGTTTATAATGAAATTTTTGAATTAAAGGGTGTAAAAAGAGGTGTAATTACTATAGGAGGTTTATTAGAGGATCTCACTTATTTAACACCTTATATTATGAAGTTTCAACAACATTATCCCAACATCGTAGTAAAGATTATAGAATCTGAAGTTGCTGTAAATCAAATCGTTGACAAAAATATTGATTTCGGGATTACACGTAGTGCTCAAATTCCAGACACATTAACAAACACCCTTTTGTATAGTGAAGAGCTCGTCCTTGTCATTCCAAAAAATCATCCTTTGAATGAAAAATCATTTGTTTCTTTTCGAGAATTAGTAGGGCTCAGTAGAATAATGGTTTCATGTAGTTGTCGTGAATCTATTAAAATATATTGTGAGAGTTTAGGGTTATCTTTATCTGAAGCAAATATAGAAACAAAATCTTCTATTTCTCTATTGAGCCTTGTATACAATGGACATGGGGTTGCCATAATACCTCGTTCACTGGTTAACTTTGTTAATAATGATACTTTGAGCATAGTTCGTATTACTGATCCAACACCAAGTCAAGATATTAATCTTATTCACTTTGATGATAAATTTTTAAGTTTTGCTGCACGCATCTTTATGCAGAAGTTAAATGATTCGCAAAAAGTATCAGTGTAATAGAAATAATAATGATTCTAGTGTGAAATTTGAAAAAATCTATAAGTCTTAAGATAAAGCAAATATTAAAGTCAAAGGGCAGTGGCTTTATATGTGTGGTGTGATTGATTTTTGACTTTTACTTAAGGGAAAGGGGTAGGCTTTGCAAGGAGAGAAGGATGTAAAAAACAAATCAAGTTTAAGCTATCAACTCTTTTGTCCTATTAAATAGTAATAGATTCCAATAGAGATATACAATGCTATTTCGAATCTACATATCCTTATTGCAGAAAGAAAACCACCGGCATTATACCGGTGGTTTTGATTTAGAAAGCAAAGCAAGTACAACCAATACCCCATTTAGTTCCATCTTTTCCTATTACGGTATGAGTGTGTTGATGGAGAGGGTTACTGCAACTATGTAACTTGTTATCATGGGCATCGTGAGAAAGTATAGTGTTGGCTAGGTTAGCACCGCCATAACCATAAACTCCCGTCGGTGACCAGTCAGGTGATGCTGGCGGCAATTCAGGTGATAAATTTTTAAATTCATCATTTCCATACACAACCTGTCCGCCCATAATTGTGAGTAATGATTCAAGGTTTTTGATTTCTTCTTCTGGCACAGTAAAGTAGTCAGCAGACAATACAGCAAGATCAGCAAACTGACCTACTGCAAGGGTTCCTTTTTTACCTTCATCACCAGAGAACCACGCACTTCCTTTTGAATATAATTCCAGGGCTACTTTTCTATCCAGTTTATTTTTTTCATCGTATATCGAAAGTCCACCAATGGTTTTTCCGGCAACCATCCAATAAAGAGCGACCCAAGGGTTATAGCTGGAAACTCTAGTTGCATCACTACCGGCGCCAACAGGTATACCAAGGTCTAACATACGATAAATCGGAGGAGTACGCTTTGCAGCTTCCTTTCCGTATAAATCAACAAAGTATTCACCTTGAAAAGCCATGCGGTCTTGGATGGCAATACCGCCATTTAAAGCCTTAACACGTTCCATGCTACGATCTGAGATTGTTTCTGCATGATCAAACCACCATCGTAGACCATTAAAAGGAATTTCACTGTTAACTTCCTCGAATACATTTAAGAAACGTGTGATTGACTCATCATAAGTTGCATGTAAACGGAAGGGCCAACGGTTTTCCACCAATAGAGAAATTACTTTCTTTAAGTCAGCTTCCATCATCGTAGCTAGTTCAGGCCGTGGCATTTGAAATTTTTCAAAATCGGCCGCTGAGAATACTAACATCTCTCCGGCACCATTCATTTTATACTTATCAGTTCCTTGACCTGGAGAAACAATTTTTGCCCATGAAGCAAAGTCTTCATATTCATGATTTGGATTCTGCGTAAATAGATTATAAGCAATACGCAAAGTTAATTGTTCCTTCTCGGCTAAATGTTCAACAACTTTGTAATCATCAGGATAATTTTGGAATCCACCACCTGCGTCAATAGCACTTGTAATACCTAATCTATTTAATTCGCGCATAAAATGGCGAGTTGAATTAATCTGGTCGTCAAAATTAAGTGCTGGTGCTTTACCCAAACTTGAATAAAGAATAGAAGCGTTAGGATTCGCAATTAAAAGGCCCGTTGGATTACCTCGTTTATCCCGCTCAATTAAGCAGCCTGGAGGGTCTGGTGTATCTTTTGTATATCCCAGTGCATGCAGCCCAGCACGATTTACAAGTGCTCTATCGTAAAGATGTAGCACAAATACAGGAGTGTCTTCAGAAACGGCATTAATTTCTTCCAAAGTTGGCAACCGTCTCTCTTTAAATTGAAATTCAGACCAACCTCCAACTACCCTTACCCACTGAGGAGCAGGTGTACGCCTTGCCTGTTCTTTGAGCATTTCTAGAGCAATAAAAAGTGATGGCACGCCTTCCCAACGTAATTCCATATTATAATGCAGACCACCACGAATAACGTGTATATGAGAGTCATTCAGGCCTGGAATAGCTCTCTTTCTTTTAAGGTCTATTTTCTTTGTTTTTTCCGTGGCACTATTAAGAAGCTCATCTCCACCTACTGCAGTGACTAAACCATCAGTTATGGCGATAGCAGATACCTCAGGCTGAGAAGGGTCAAGGGTAGTAATTTTTCCGTTATATAAGATCATATCCGGTAAATTCATGTTCACACCTCGTCTACTTTCTATTATTTTGTAACCATGGATGAAATAATTTACCGAAAATCGGCATGACTACCCATGATAGCAAGGACACTATACATACTGAAACAAAAAAGGCCGATATAATAGGATTCATATGTTTTATAATAGGTCCTATCACTTTAGGAACTAACATGCTAAGAGGCCATACACCCAAAAGGGTAACGATAGACATTTTCCATTTTGGCGGTGGAACTGGCGTTTTCGGAGTAACAAACCAATAAGCCAAACTACTTTCAGTTTTGTAACTCGGATTAGTAACTTGAAATTGTTCTGCCGTTTTTAACAAATCCCGGCGAATGTCTGATTCTTGCCAAGCACGTAGATGCTCATACGTATCAAAGCGAAAAATAACAGTATACTCTCTCGATTCGTTATTTGGGACTATTAGATTTACACCTAAATGCCCTGGGAATTTAGTAGCGGCAGCTTCGATTTCATGTCTCCATGTTTCAAACTGTTTTTCTTTACCTTGTTGAATTTCCCATGTAACAATCGTTGTTACTGGATCAGCAGCATCCATCGTGTTCCCTGTATAAGTCTCTTCGACAGCTACTCCTTCTTGTTTCATATTTTCCTGCTTGGAAGCGCGCCGTGCACCATAGTATATGCGTATTCTACTCCTTGACCATAAGCGCCAGTGTGCTCCTTTACAATTTCCATTACAGCATCATAAGTGTCTTTGTGTGCCCAGTCACGTTGGTATTCAAGTAAAACTTGAATTGCTGTCACTGGAATTGCACCAGCTTGTTCTACACGACGCATAGCAGCGTTATGTGCTGTCAGACTAGTACCACCTGAAGCATCATCAACTGCATACACTTCATAGCCAGCTTTCATTGCTTCAAGCACAGGGAATGCAAGGCAAACTTCAGTCCAAAGTGCTGCAAATATTAATTTCTTTCTACCTGTTGCTTTAACTGCTTCAACAAATTTTGGATCTTCCCAAGAGTTCATTGAACTGCGTTCTATAATTTCATGGTTTGGGAATATATCAAGAATTTGTGGCCAAAAATAACCAGAAAAGCTGCGTGTCTCAACTGTAGTAAGAATAGTAGGTACGTTAAAAGTTTTTGCTGATTTAGCAAGTAGCATAACGTTATTAATCAATGTTTGTCTATCAATACTTGCAACTCCAAAAGTCATTTGAGGTTGAAAATCAATCAAAATTAATGCACTGTTCTCCGGATTTAACAATTCTAAATTACTCATAATAAAACGCTCCTTTTTTAATTGTTTAAAATTGTAATCGTAAAAATAAAATTTTTGCTATACCTTTTAAATTAAAAGAGAGTGCTGATTTAATCAGCACTAAATGTATACTATCCATTTTTTTGAAAGTGATTTAAAGCTATTTCTTTGAAATACATTTATCCCGCATTAACGGGCAGTAAGACCCCCACCTCAAAATTCAGCGGAAGCAAAGAAGTTAGGTGGGGGATCAACTGCCTGTAAAAGCCCGATTGGTTCAACTAATAATCAGTGGGGGATGAACAAAACCCCCACTGATTAAAGTTTCACTTTATGCATTTTGTTTACTAAGATCTCGCTGAGCTCCCCTATAGCTTCCAATTATATTTTGATAGCCTGGAAGATTGCTAGCAAGCAAATTGCCAAAACCTTCGACATCGTTGCGCCAATCGCGTTGTAATTCGCAAGCTACGCTAAACCAGTTCATAAGTTGCACACCACTATGTGCCATACGAGTATTGGCAGCATCTGCAACTTGTTTACTGAAAGTTCCTGAAGCATCCGTAACAGCAAATACTTCATATCCAGCTTTTATAGCGGAAAGTGCCGGGAAAGCAACACAAACGTCCGTAACTACGCCTGCGATGATAAGTTGTTTTTTTCCAGTTTCTTCGATTACTTTTACAAAATCATCATTATCCCATGCGTTAATTTGTCCAGGTCGAGCTATTTTTGGTGCATGAGGAAAGAGATCAACCAATTCTTGCATTAAAGGTCCATTAGGCCCGTTTTCGAAACTTGTTGTTAAAATAACTGGTAAATCAAAAAACTTAGCAGTATGAGCAAGAGCTAAAACATTGTTCTTGAATTCATCAACACCATAGTCACGTACTAGTCCGGACATAAGACCAGTTTGATGATCTACTAAAAGCAAGACAGCATCATCTTTGTTAATACGAGAATAGAGATCAGTCATTATGTATTCCTCCTAAAAATTAAGTAATCGAAGAAAGTTTAAATAGTCGAATACTATCATAAGTTTCTTCGTTTATAACTAAGCTGACCAATAATATTGGTTATAGCAGCATTCACAGAACATGAAGTGCTATACAATTTTATAGTATTTGAAAACTGATTCGTTAATCAATTCTAAATTATCTATAATTCGTATAGGTCGTAACTATAGTTGTTTTCACTATAAAATAGATTGGTTTTACCTATACATCCTATAGATAGAACAATATTGATAGTCACCTATTTTTGTTATTACAATTGAATAGGAGTAATGTTCAGTAATTATTTTATGATGAAAAAGGTATTAGAGGGGGGATTGTTCCAAAAGGAGAAAATGAATTCTTTGGAATAATAGAGTTTCATACTTAGAGTTCACAACATAAACGTGCATGAATAGGTTATGACATTCATCCGGATTATTGAAGAAAAGGATACATATTAGAATATTTTTTGGAGGTAGAAGCATGGCTAAAATTACTGTAGGAACCGAAAATCAAGAACCAATTGAGATATATTATGAGGATTATGGCACAGGAAAACCAGTTGTACTAATTCATGGTTGGCCGTTAAGTGGGCGATCTTGGGAATACCAAGTTCCCGCTCTTGTTGAGGCTGGATACAGAGTTATAACATATGATCGTCGAGGATTTGGAAAATCATCTCAGCCGTGGGAAGGGTATGAATATGATACCTTTACTTCTGATTTACATCAACTATTAGAACATTTAGAGCTTCAAAATGTCACACTTGTTGGTTTTTCTATGGGTGGAGGCGAAGTAGCCCGGTATATTAGTACGTATGGAACAGATCGTATTGAAAAGGCTGTTTTTGCTGGAGCAGTACCTCCATATTTATACAAATCAGAGGATCATCCTGAAGGGGCATTAGATGATGCAACAATTGAAGCGTTCAAAAGTGGTGTGATTAATGACCGCCTTGCATTTCTTGATGAATTTACTAAGGGATTTTTCGCGGCTGGTAATCGAACAGATTTAGTTAGTGAGCCATTCCGTTTATATAATTGGGATATTGCAGCCAGTGCATCACCTAAAGGAACACTTGATTGTATTACCGCCTTTAGTAAGACAGATTTTAGAAAAGACTTGGAGAAGTTTAATATACCTACTCTTATTATTCACGGTGATTCTGATGCAACTGTACCCTATGAATATAGTGGGAAATTAACACATGAAGCAATTCCTAATTCTAAAGTAACGTTAATAAAGGGTGGTCCACATGGGCTAAATGCAACGCATGCCAAAGAATTTAATGAAGCACTCCTATCATTTTTAAAGGACTAATTACAACTATATAATTGTTAATTAATAAATTATAAACAAGTAAAAAATAAAGCTTTATAAAAGATGCTCTTGGATAAATCCAGGAGCATCTTTTTAATGGTGATATTGAGATGTTAGGTTGATAAATCTCCATTAATTTTGGATTGAATACTCTTCTTAACAGCTAAAATATATTGATTAGAGTTTTTTAGATTTCTTAGAAGTATTGTTATATTACTATCAAGATAATATTTTGAATAATCCTCAAAATAAAGAAATGTTTTGTCAGAAAACAATAAAATCTTATTAATTTTTATAATTAGTTGAATTTTTATAGAAATAATTCTCTTAATATATTAAAATAACATCGTATTATGTCAGATTTTAATTAGGGGAGAGAAATTTTATGTTGAAAAAAATTATTCCAGTTGCTTTAGCATTAAGTACAGTTACTTTTACTAGTGTATTTGCTATGCCTTCAGCCCAAGCAAGTACAGAATCAAACCGCTACATAGATGTACAAATGCTCGGTATTAACGATTTTCATGGGCAACTAGACACTGTAAAAAAAATTAACAATAAAGATGCAGGGGGAATTGAGTACTTAGGGGCTTATTTACGTGATCGTGAAAAACAAAATCCGAATACATTAAAGGTACATGCTGGAGATGTTGTTGGAGCAAGTACTCCTGTTTCAGCATTATTACAAGACGAACCTACGATTGAATTTCTAAATGATTTGAAATTCGATGTTGGAACGATAGGGAATCATGAATTTGATGAAGGTGTTGAAGAAATGAACCGCCTTATTTATGGTGGATACCATGAGAAAACAGGGAATTTTAAAGGAGCAAAATTCCCATATGTTGCTGCAAATTTCTATAATAAATCCACCGGTCGTTTATTTTTACCACCATTCACTATAAAAAAGGTACAAGGAGTTCCTGTTGGATTTATCGGAGTCGTAACAACGGATGTTCCTAACCTTGTTATGCCTACTATGCTAAAGAATGTAGAAATTACAGATGAAGTTGAAGCTATTAACAAATCCGTAAAGCAATTAAAAAAACTAGGCGTTAAATCTATCGTTGTTCTTGCACATAACGGAGGTATAACAGATGGGAACGGCGTAACAAATGGTGATATCGTCCGATTAGCAAATGAGACTGATCCAGAAGTCGATGTTATTTTTGGTGGCCATAGCCACACTTATGTAAATGGAACTGTTAATAATAAACTTGTCGTACAAGCAAATTCATATGGTATGGCTTTTGCTGATGTTGATGTAAAGATTGATCGTAAAACACAAGATATTGTTGAGAAAAAAGCAGAAATTGTTACAACTTATCATGAAGGCATAGAGCCTGATAAAAAAATAAAGAAGAAGATGGAGAAATATCAAGCAAAAATCGCACCTCTTGTTAATGAAGTTGTAGGTAAGTCTATTGCGCCACTAGATCGCAAACTCAATACGGCTGGTGAATCTACTCTTGGAAATTTAGTTGCTGATGCCCAGCGTGCAACAATGCAATCCCAAATTGCACTTATGAATCCTGGTGGTATTCGTAATGACTTAGATGCTGGTGATATTACATGGGGAGAGATATATGGTATTCAACCATTCGGAAATCAATTAATAAAAGTAAATTTAACAGGTCAAGACATTCGTGATATTTTAAATCAACAATGGCAAAAAGACATAACAAGAATGCTTCAAATTTCAGGAATCCAATACACTTGGGATGCGAACAAGCCCAATGGAGAAAAAGTAACAAGTATTCGCTTAACGAATGGAGAAGAAATTATTCCTTCTAAAACTTACAGCGTCGTTGCTAACGCATTTCTAGCTTCAGGGGGAGATGGATTTGTATCCTTTAAAAACGGTAAAGATGCTGAAACAGGACCAACTGATTTTGAAGCATTAGTAGATTATATAAAAAAATCAAAAGAACCAATTCAGTCTATTATTGATGGAAGAATTCAAAAGATAAATTAGGTTTTTATTAATCTCAAAAACAACTAGATTACCTGTGCGCTATACTCTTTAGTGTGCAGGTAATCTATTTTTTTTGATTTGAAATAGTCTAACTGTGGCCAATGGGTATACCGTCTAGATGCAGAGTGCCGAAAAAAATGAAGTGAACAAAAAATAACCCCTAAATTAACTCTATGATAAAGAGACTACAAACAATCAAAATTTGGAACTTCATATTAACCATATATTAACTACGTTAATAATACATACTGAAATTGAATACTTTAGATAACATCATTTATAACGGATATCTGCACATTATAATGTTATGCAATGAGGAATTTACAATACAATGAATTGAAGCTTATTTAGTTTTATATTTGTATAAGTGAATTAAGAATTTCTTAAGAACCTATTAAGAAATAAGTGAGTTTTAGGAACTAGAATAAATGTATCTTAACAGTAATAAGAAAATGAATGTTTTAAACGGAAGTTGGCAGAGTATGTCAAAAAGCTATAAGTAAATATTTCAGGAGGTTTTTTATGAAAAAGAAAATAATTATTGCAATTGTTGCTTCTGCTATAACAATGACTCATTTTGTAGGAAATACTTATGCAGATTCGAAAACAGAGGTTTCTGTTACAGCTCCCTATAATACAAATCAAATAGCGAAATGGTTAGAAGCACATGCAAAGCCTTTAAAAACAACTAATCCAACTGCATCTCTTAATGATTTGAAACCACTTAAGGATATGGTAGGTTCAGCTTCAATTGTAGGTTTAGGTGAAGCTACGCATGGGGCTCATGAAGTTTTTACGATGAAACACCGCATTGTTAAGTATTTAGTATCTGAAAAGGGCTTTACCAATCTAGTTTTAGAAGAGGGATGGGACAGGGCCTTGGAACTTGATCGATATGTTCTTACTGGTAAGGGAAACCCAAACCAACATCTAACACCTGTATTTAAGACGAAAGAAATGCTAGATTTACTTGATTGGATTCGGCAATATAATGCTAATCCAAAACATAAATCGAAAGTACGTGTCATCGGGATGGACATTCAATCAGTAAACGAAAATGTTTATAATAATATAATAGAATATATTAAAGCGAACAATTCAAAACTGTTGCCTAGAGTAGAAGAGAAGATAAAAGGGCTTATTCCTGTAACAAAGGATATGAATACTTTTGAAAGCCTTACGAAAGAAGAAAAAGAAAAGTATGTTTTAGATGCTAAACAAATTAGTGCTTTATTAGAGGAAAATAAAAGTCATTTAAATGGGAAATCTAAAGAGTTCGTATGGATAAAGCAAAATGCTCGTATTATTGAACAGTTTACTACAATGTTAGCGACACCTCCTGATAAACCAGCGGATTTTTATTTGAAACATGATATTGCATTGTATGAAAATGCGAAGTGGACTGAAGAACATTTAGGAAAAACCATTGTATGGGGACATAATGGACACGTTTCGAAAACAAATATGCTTTCTTTTATATACCCTAAAGTAGCAGGGCAGCATTTAGCAGAATATTACGGAAAACGGTACGTATCTATTGGAACGTCAGTTTATGAAGGACAATACAATGTGAAGAATAGCAATGGTGAATTTGGCCCCTATGGAACATTAAAATCGGATGATCCAAACAGTTATAACTACATTTTTGGACAGGTCAAAAAAGATCAATTTTTTATTGATTTACGTAAGGCGAACGGCGTGACAAAAACTTGGTTAAACGAACAACATCCAATTTTCGCTGGAATAACTACCGAAGGGCCTGATATACCAAAAACTGTTGATATATCATTAGGTAAAGCGTTTGATATACTTGTTCAAATTCAAAAAGTGAGTCCATCTCAAGTACATCAATAAATTTAGAATCATGTGCCGTAATGACAAATTTCATAGTGTGTCATATAACACAATGAAATTTGTTTTATATAACAAGAAGAATAATCGCATTAGAAAAAATCAGCAGTTTAACCTGTTAAGAGTAAAACGAATCTTACAATATGTAAAGCGCAAAAACACTGAAGCGAAAAGCATCGGTGTTTTTTGCGCTTTCGGGCACAGATGCTACTTCAATCCTATTGTAGAAGTGATTTTGTATGTAAGGAATTTGTAAGGAATAGGTAAGAAAAAAGAGATTTTCATTGTGTAGGATAAAAATATAAGGAGGCATGAAGGGGGGAACAAGTACGGCCTACATATAAAACAAATAATCAGTAACAAGAGTGTTTTAAGGAAAAGAAGTAATTTCTATGGTTAATATGTATGTGGAAAAAGAGTGATTTAGAGATTGTTAGAACACAATGGTGTTTGTGAAAATAATGATTAGTACGTTGATTGCAAATTCAGTGTTGACTTTTATCATTGGGAGAGTTGATAGCTGTGTGATTAGTATATGAGACAGCTATCAGCCATCAATACAATTTAAATAGAAAAGAGGAATTTTTTATGAAAACACGCAGTAAAATTACATGTGCAAGTCTAGCACTTTTAATAGGTGGAAGTTCCCTGTTATACATAACACCAACATCAGTTGTAAAAGCAGAATCTACGCAAAATGTATCTAGTTCGTTACAAACAAGTACGCAAAGCGATCGTACTTCCGTTAAGAAAGCAATGCGAGATGAACTGCAACTTGGATACCCGGGAATACTCGCTAAAATTTCTAAGGGGGGTAAAACTTGGAGTTATACAGCTGGGGTAGCGGATCTGAAAACTAAGAAACCAATGAAAGCAGATTTTCGCTTTCGCATTGGCAGTGTGACGAAAACGTTCATTGCAACAGTTCTACTTCAATTATCTGGAGAGAACCGTTTGAATCTAGACGACTCCATTGAAAAATGGTTACCTGGTGTTATTCAAGGAAATGGATATGATGGTAACCAGATTACGATCCGGCAAATATTGAATCATACAAGTGGTATTGCTGACTATATAAATTCAAAAGACTTTGATATTACGGATATAAAAAAATCGTATACGGCTGAAGAATTTGTAAAGATGGGGATTTCACTTCCCCCAGACTTTGCCCCAGGAAAGGGTTGGTCTTATTCAAATACAGGATATGTAATACTAGGAATCCTTATTGAAAAAGTAACAGGAAACAGCTATGCGGAAGAGGTTGAAAATCGGATTATTGAACCGCTTGATTTGTCAAATACATTTCTACCTGGTAATTCAAGCGTGATTCCAGGCACCAAGCATGCCCGTGGCTATTTGCAACTAGACGGAGCGAGTGAGCTAAAAGATGTTACTTATATTAACCCAGGTAGCTCGGATGGAGATGTGATTTCTACTGCTGACGACTTAAACAAATTCTTCTCTTGCTTACTAGGTGGCAAATTACTGAAGGAACAGCAGTTAAAACAAATGCTTACTACAGTTCCTACAAATAGAGAGGGAACCGGATATGGTCTTGGAATACTTGAAATTAAGCTTCCGAACGGTGTCTCGGTATGGGGACACAGGGGGGCCGTTCCAGGGTTTTCCACTTTTGCTGGTGGAACACTTGGAGGTAAACATACACTCGCTATCAATTCGAACAGTTTAAACCTTAATAACCCAGAAGTTTTTAAAAACATTTTACTTGCTGAATTTAGCAAGTAGGAAAAACGGATAAATTTTGTCATTTGTAATTTCTATCGGAATGGATTACCGCTTGAAAGAGTATAGAGGGATTAAGTATCTATAATTGTGTAGGAGCAGCATTTGCAAAATTAGAAATTGAACTAGATTCAACCATCAAAGATAATATTAGCGGGAAAAAATTGAGGGACATTAAGGATTTTGTGAAGAAGACTTCAAAAATGAACTGAAATCTAATAAACAACGTAAAAGCTAAAAGATTTTCACTGTGAGAACATCTCAAAATATTAAATTGATGGTAACTTTGTTGTAGCTCTTTAAACATACCTATATTAAAACCCAAATTTCTCAATTTAATGCTGAGAAATTTGGGTTTTTCTAAAGGAATCAATTTTTTAAAAAATTTTTAGAAATTTAAAGATAAAGTATTGTATACATGTAAGTATGATTAAAAATGCAAAGTTGTAAATGCTAAATTTAATTAAATACGCCTTACTCTCTTTAACATTGGCCTGAATGAATAGTTTATAGGAGATTACACTGGCTAAAGATGCGATAATTGTTCCAAGCCCTCCAATATTTACTCCTAGTAATAAAGCTTTCCAATCAGAAGTAAAGTTTGATAGAAGAATTGAAGTAGGAAAATTGCTAATCAATTGACTCAAAAATATGGAACTAAAGAAGACTGAAGTATCTCCTCTTAAATTAGCGCGAGCAAATGTCCCCAGTGCATCGGAATGGGAAATGTTTCCGATAAAAATAAAAAAACAGACAAAGGTTATTAGAAGAAAGTAATCGATCTTAAATAGTAAGTTTCTATCTAACGTAAATGCTGCTATCAGTGTGACTATTAGCGCAATGTAATAATTAATAACACCAAAAATAGATGCAATGATAGTAATAAGTATCAAAATCCAGACGGTAGCTTTTTTTCGATTTTTCACGGTAATAACAGGTAGTTCTATTTTCAAATCTGTTTTTTGAAGTTTTTGAGTAAATATAAATAACAAACTAATTCCAAGTACAGCTAAAAGCAGGATTGAACCTAAAAATGGGATGAGCTTAATTCCATAGTAAGAATATAGGTATAAATTTTGTGGGTTTCCCATAGGCATCAAGCTACTACCGATGTTTGCCGCAATTGTCTGCAGGATGATTGTATCCATCATGTTCATTTGTGTTTTTTTACTAATGACAAGTGTTATTGGTACAAAAGTGAGGAGAGCAACATCATTTGTTACAAACATGGAGCAAATAAAGCATAACAAAATTAGAATAATAGATATTGACCTGCTGTTATTGCATTTATTTAAAATCGCAACGGCAAGTTTGTCTAATATCTTTAGCTGTTCCAAGGCCTTAATGGCCACCATTAGATTAAATAAGCTAATTAACACTTCAAAGTTAATATATTCGATCTTTGGCGAATGTATTAAGCAGCTTACAATTGCTAGTATCAGTGAAATGGTAAGTACTAAATCCTTTTTTAAAAATTCGAATTTCATAAGGAGTCTTTTTTTATTTTGAACAAATACTATTTCTTTCACAATACACCACCTGTAATCTATGTTAGTAAATATACGTTTTTGGGATAACTCGATATTGCTAGAAAAGAGGATGACATAAGGTCCTAAATAAGAGTTTTGTAATGTTTCATCCCTTCAACAAAATCCTTTTTTCTTAGTGTCTTTCATGTTGTAAATATGTGCAATATAGACGAATCCAACTAGGGGGATTAATTGAGAAAACAAATGTTTTTTGTATGATACCATAAATAAATTAAATGTTTTATTTTTTAAATATTCTTATAATATCCCGTTGATTCTTGATTTCAAATACTTTATATGAACTTCTAAAAGAGAAAAAATATGCATGTTTTTATGAAGAAAATAGAGGCTTGTCAAAGGATAGATAGAACAAAATCTGCGACGTTTGGATACTGTATAAAATTCACAAAATCTCACTGTTTTTTTAGATGAAAAATCTTAAAATATTTTTTATTTTTATAAAAACCTGTACTTTTTCGTAACATTCTGTACTTTTAATTATAAATTAAAGACAAGCTTCTCTTAGTTAAAGATTGAAAGCGCTTTATAGATTTTTTGTGAAATTTTTACCTAGCCTATTTTTGAGATTAGTAGTAAGAAAGGAGATATTTCCATGTTCTTAAGAAAATTAACAAAAAACCAGTTAATCACTATAGATTATTATGATTTAAATGTAAATCACCGGTAAACGAAACAAACATAATAGTACAACAACATTAGTGGATAAGAATATTAGTTTTGCAGAAGGGGATAGAGCATCGTGTGTATAAATGGTAAGTTTTTAGAAAATTCAGTTTTGCGGTTGCGTGTTGCGATGTTTGTTTAAACAGGCCAATTCTATTAATATAGAAAATTTTTATCCTTGTTGTATTTGAATATGAATGAGGTATTTATGCCAAGGAATATAGGTGATTTTATATAGATTATGATAGATAAATTTTTGGTATGGAGTGATAATATGGAAAGATTTTTTGTAGAGTTAGTCGGATCAACAAATGATTTTTTATGGTCTAAATTGTTAATTATTATGCTTGTTATTTGCGGAATTTATTTTACATTTAAATTGAATTTTGTACAGTTTCGAATGTTAAAAGAGATGGTCCGTGTATTAATGGAGGGGAAAAGTGGTTCTAAAGATCAAATCTCTCCTTTTCAAGCGTTTTGTATTGGTATGGCAGCCCGCGTTGGAACAGGGAATATCACAGGAATTGCGATTGCAATTGCATTAGGTGGTCCTGGAGCTGTATTTTGGATGTGGATTATTTCTATTATTAGCTCGGCCTCCAGTTTTGTCGAAAGCACATTAGCACAGATATATAAAGTAAAAGATAAAACTGGTTTCCGCGGTGGTCCATCCTATTATATGGAAAAAGGGTTGAATAAACGTTGGATGGGAGTATTATTCTCTATTTTAATCACAATTACTTTTGGTCTTGTATTCAATTCAGTACAATCAAATACAGTTACAATTGCTTTTCAAAACTCATTTGGTACAGATCGTCTAACAGTTGGGATAATCATGGCTATTGCTTTCGCTGCGATTATTTTTGGTGGTGTACAACGTATTGCAAAAATGGCTGAATACAAGGTGGTATTTTTAGCAGTATTATACATTGGAGTTGCATTATTTGTTGTAGTTACCAACATATCAAAAATGCCGGAAGTTCTTTCTCTTATTGTTCAAAACGCATTTGGTTTTCAACAAATAGCAGGCGGTTCAATTGGTGCAGCACTTATGAATGGAGTTAAACGTGGTTTATTTTCAAATGAAGCTGGTATGGGAAGTGCACCAAACGTTGCCGCAACAGCAACAACAAGTCATCCGGTGAAACAAGGACTGATTCAAGCATTTGGTGTATTAACGGATACACTGATCATTTGTACTAGCACTGCCTTTATTATTTTGCTGTCTGATGCATATAAACAACCGGGGTTAAATGGTATTGCACTTACACAAGCAGCATTAAGTGAACACATAGGTCCTTGGGCATCGGGTTGTCTTGCTATCTTTGTTTTTTTATTTGGATTTGGTGCGTTAATTGGCAACTATTATTATGGTGAAACAAATATTCGCTTCTTACATACAAGTAAAGTGTGGTTAATGATATACAGAATAAGTGTGTTGGCTATGATTGTATTTGGTTCTGTTGCAAAGATTCAAATTGTATGGGATTTAGCGGACTTATTTATGGGCTTTATGGTTATTATTAATTTAATTGCTATTACCTTACTTTCAAAAGTAGCATTTGCGGCGTTACAAGATTATATAAACCAGAAAAAAGCTGGTAAAGATCCTATTTTTTATAAAGAAAACATTAAAGGGCTTGAAAATATTGAATGTTGGGATAGTTATGAGAAAACTTCAAAAAAGAAAAGTGTGTAATAAGAAGGATATTCAGACTGCAATATGTCTGAATATTTTTCTTGGTTCTAGTGCAAATATTATTGATTATAGTAAAGAAAAAATCATTCTATATAAAGTTAATAGTACGGGGGAATATGATTAAATGATAAAGGATTCTAGCGTTCAAGTTGAGGGTCAAGAAAAAGTTTGCTTAGATCAATGGGTAGCTCATTATCGAGCGTATGCAGCTAAGGGACGAAGCGCCAGTTATATTCCCGCTCTGGGGGAAATAAATGTATCGCAGTTAGGTATTTGTATAGTAAAGCCAGATGGAACAATGATAAAATCAGGAGATTGGGAGATACCTTTCACATTACAAAGTATATCAAAAGTAATCGGTTTTATAGCCGCTTGTTTAAGTCGCGGTATTTCTTATGTATTAGAACGAGTTGACGTAGAGCCAACTGGAGATGCCTTTAATTCAATTATTCGTTTAGAGATACATAAACCAGGAAAACCTTTTAATCCTATGATCAATGCTGGAGCGATTACGATAGCTTCACTTTTGCCAGGGACATCGGTGCAAGAAAAATTAGAATCTCTATACGTATTAATTGAAAAAATGATAGAGAAGCGTCCCGCTATTAATGAAATAGTATTTCAATCAGAATGGGAAACGGCTCATCGTAATAGAGCATTAGCATACTATTTAAAGGAGAATGGTTTTCTAGAATCAGATGTGGAGGAGACACTAGAGGTTTACCTAAAACAATGTTCCATTGAAATAAATACAGAAGATATTGCCTTAATAGGGCTTATACTAGCACATGATGGATATCATCCTATTCGCAAAGAACAAGTGCTCCCTAAAGAAGTAGCTAGGTTAACAAAAGCTTTAATGCTAACTTGTGGAATGTACAATGCTTCTGGAAAATTTGCTGCTTTCATTGGATTACCAGCTAAGAGTGGGGTATCCGGCGGAATTATGACACTTGTTCCCTCAAAATCTAGGAAGGATTTATCGTTCCAAGATGGATGTGGTATTGGTATTTACGGACCAGCCATTGATGAATATGGGAATAGTTTACCAGGAATTATGTTGTTAGAACATATTGCAAAAGAATGGGATTTAAGTATATTTTAAAAAGGAGCACAGATATTTTGGTGTTAGAGCGAGTCCAAAAGTGTTCAGACCTTATATTGTGTCTGAACATTTTTGAGTTATAAAGTATCTTTCTAAAGTAGAAGGGTGTAATGAATACTCACAATCTATAATGCTTTCGTTTATATCTTATTTATCAGTTTTTGAAAAAAATAGAGTAAGTATTGTATTAATGCAAATAGGTTTGTATACTGACTGTTAGGCGAAAGTGAGAAGTGATTATTTTGAATCTTAGTAATTTAGTAAAAAAAGACATCTATATTCTCGTTTTAATGATACTTACAGTACCCTTAGTAGGTGAAATAAAGTCATTTCCTTTAAATGAAACATTTAGAATGAGCTTTGGCGCACCAACATTTTTCTTTTTTTTGTTATTGTTTCGACGAATTCCAGCATTTTTACCGGGTTTTTTAACAGCGATAGTCGTGGTAGTATTTCGTATCTCAATGGATGTCATTATAAAGGGAAATATGGATTGGCTAGCCGCTTTTCATACTCACTATCCTAGTTTTTTCTTTTATTTTACTTATTCGTATCTCTTTCATTTAGCAAAAATCAAACGTTTTTATCATCAACCACTAATGATTGGTTTTATTGGTTGCATGATTGAAATACTGTCAGACTGTGTGGAATTAATGATTCAATATTTCGTATTAAAAACATCAATCACATCCGAGGCAATAAATGAGATTATTGTTATCGCATGTTCCCATAGTTTTATAGTTCTAAGCTTTTTCAATATGATGAAATTGTATGAAGCGCAATCAAGGGAGAGACACATAAAGAAACAAAATGAACACATGCTCATGCTTATCTCTAATTTATATGAAGATGCTGTTCATTTAAAAAAAACATTACAAGATGCTGAGAATATAACAAAAAAATCCTATGATTTATATAAAACCTTAGACTCTTTTGAGCACAAACAGATGGATTTTCAGTTTGGGGATTTAAGGCAACAGGCATTACAAATTGCTGGTGAGGTCCATGACGTTAAAAAGGATAACCAACGTATTTTTGCGGGACTTTCAAAACTAATTTCCGATGAAAGTTTTACAGATTATATGTCTGTACATGAACTAGTAAATATCATTATACGGGCAAATACGAAATATGCACGCTTGCTAGAGAAAGACATCCAATTTTTGTATAAAATTGATGGTGTGCATCCTCATTATCATATTTACACAATCTTATCTATTATAAATAATATCGTTACAAACGCTGTAGAAGCTATCCAAGGTATGGGAACCATCACAATTGACATTAATAAAGACCACCATTTTGTTGAATTTCAAATAGGCGATAATGGTCCTGGTATTTCTTCAAAATATAAAGATTCAATTTTTGAGCCTGGGTTTACTTCTAAATATGATGATTTAGGCAACCCATCGACAGGTATCGGATTATCGTATGTTAAAGAAATGGTCGAACAACTTGAAGGTGATGTTACGCTTGAGGACAGAACCGAAGGAAAAGGATCAATTTTTATAATTAGATTAGGGATTGATCATATAATTTCGAAAGGGTGATTCTATGTATTTTTATATAGTAGATGATGAAAAAGCGGTTCGCTCAATGTTGGCTCAAATTATCGAGGATGAAGATCTTGGGGAGGTTATAGGAGAAGCTGAGGATGGTTTATCTTTAGAGCAACAAATGCTAATCCTTAAAAATATAGACATTTTATTTATCGATTTGTTAATGCCGATTCAAGATGGAATAAAAACAATCCGTCAAATAAAACCTTCGTTTAAAGGGAAAATCATCATGGTCTCTCAAGTAGAATCAAAAGAATTAATTGCTGAAGCTTATTCGCTTGGTGTTGAATACTATATTATTAAGCCAATTAACCGGATTGAAGTATTAACAGTTGTTCGGAAAGTCATTGAACGAATTCGTTTGGAAAAATCGATAAAAAACATTCAAGAATCGCTTAATATGGTACTAAAATTGGATAGTAATTCAAGTGCACAAGAAAAATACCGTAATGAAAAACATTTAAATACTTTTAATCATTTTCAAAATTCCATTCATTTTCTTTTGTCTGAATTAGGAATAGCCAGTGAAAGTGGAAGTAAAGATTTAATGGATATGCTAGATTATTTATATAAATATGAACAAGATAACACGTTGGAACAAGGCTTTCCCTCACTAAAAGAGATTTTTATGAATTTGGCTCAAAAAAAACTTGGGGATTCAGCTGAAGATGCCGAATTAAAAAGGTTCATAGAAGCTTCCAAACAACGGATTCGGAGAGCAATTTATCAATCATTAAACCATTTAGCATCCCTTGGACTTACTGATTTTTTAAACCCGAAGTTCGAAAATTATGCTTCTAGATTTTTTGATTTTACTACCGTAAGGAGAAAGATGACAGAATTGAATAATGAACCAACATTACCTGCTCGTATTGATACGAAAAAATTTATTCAAGTTCTTTATTTTGAAGCAAAACGAATACACCTGGAATTAAGATGATAAATGCTTGCTAAGTATTATTTTCAATTGATAGATTGATAATAGTTTTTCTTTTTATTCTCCTTTATTTCATATTAGTTTTAAAATCAGAAAATTCCGTATCGATTTGGTAGAAGTGTATGAACTTAGAACAAAAGAATATGTATTTTTTACACATTAATATTCATTTAAAAACGAGTATTTCCAAAATAAAATATAACTACATAGTAAGTTGAATTTAAAAAAAAGATGCTATCTTCTAGCATCTTTTTTTCTTTAAGAGGAAATATCATTAATACTTATATTATTTGAAATTCAAATGCAGGCATATAAATAAGGGAAAAGGAGATAATATTTAACAAATTATAATTGGAAATGGTATTTTAGGTCAGAAATGTTTTTATACTAACTAGGTTATTGGTGCTAAATAAGCATAATGTCTCGCTTTTCTGCTCTTTAATCTTATCGTTATTTTTTATTAAGTACATATCGTTTTTTAGAAATCTCAATCCTAGCAGAGTATATAAATTGGGTGATAAAAATGTGGAACATAATTACTTCTTATCTTCCAGATTGGAAAGTCTTTGTACAAGCTTTTATCTTGTTTTTAATTCCGTATACTATCTCAAGATTTTTTCATTGGGTTCGTATGTCAGAGAAAGAGTGGGAAGAATGAGTTGGTGGAAGTCAAGAGACAAACAAGTGAAAAAAAATAATATTCAAAGTAAAACGAAACAAGAGCATAAACCATCTCAAAATGCAAACGTTCATTTCACAAATGATTTTGCCTCTAACTTAGAACTTATAAAGCAACAAATCGGACATAATTCTGATGTTCGCTTTCGGAAGTTTAATATTGGACGCACAGATATTCAAGCTGGGATCGTTTTTGTTGATGGTCTATCAGATAAAGAGATAATTGACAAACATATTATGAAATTACTAATGGATGATTTTTCTGATGAATATAAAAATGAATCTTCTTATGTGGAGGGGACTGTTTCAAAAGAATATATTAAAAATAAAGTTCTTACAATTAGTGAAGTAGCAGAAGTCCATTACATAAAAGATTTAATACCCAAAGTATTGATAGGTTCAACAGCTCTTTTAATTGATGGTTTAGCAGATGTGTTTATTCTTGGTACAACAAAAGCAAATAAACGAAATATTGAAGAACCAGTATCGGAGGCATTAGTCAGAGGGCCACGGGTCGGTTTTACTGAAGTATTAAGTGATAATACCTCACTTTTGCGACGACACTGTGCGGATGAGAACTTATCATTAGTAAAGCTACCAGTAGGAGAACGTGCAAAGAAAGAGTTAGTTGTCGCATTTATTAAAGATCTTGCTAGTACAGAATTGGTGGATGAAATAAAAAATAGAATTCAGAAAATTGACATAGACAGTGTACTCGAATCTGGTTATATAGAGCAACTTATTGAAGATAATTATCTCAGTCCTTTTCCGCAGATTCAAAATACAGAACGACCTGATCGTGTTATTAGTGCTTTAATGGAAGGTCGAGTAGCTATTTTGTTAGATGGAACACCATTTGTTTTAATTGCTCCAGTTACATTTAGTATGCTGCTGCAATCACCAGAAGATTATTATGAAAGGTGGCTTCCTGGTACGCTTCTCCGTTTATTACGCTTCATGACAGCTTTTGTTTCATTATTTGCTCCAGCACTGTATATTTCTTTTATTTCATTTCATCCAGGATTAATTCCCACTAAGCTCGCTATTTCTATTATCGGATCGCGAGAAGGAGTTCCTTTTCCCGCTTTAATAGAAGCGTTAATTATGGAAGTAGCTATCGAAGTTTTGCGAGAAGCAGGTTTACGTCTGCCTAAACCGATTGGGCCTGCAATGGGAATTGTGGGTGGTTTAATAATTGGTCAGGCTGCCGTAGAAGCAGGAATTGTTAGTCCAATAATGGTTATCGTTGTTGCGGTAACAGCTATTTCTTCTTTTACTATTCCTCAATATAGTGTGGGAATTACGTTACGCATTCTTCGTTTTATAGCTATGTTTTGTGCTGCGATATTTGGCTTGTATGGAGTTATTCTCTTCTTTCTTTTACTTTGCAGTCATTTAGTGAAATTGAAAAGTTTTGGCGTTCCTTATACCAGCCCTGCTGTTCCATATCGATTCAGTGACTGGAAAGATTTTATAGTTCGCATGCCATTAAAAATAATGAGACGTAGACCAAAAATAATGCATACCAAAAAAAATATCCGAAAAAGGTAGCTGATGACGAAAGGAAGTGGCCTTCAGTGATTACGAAACCTAAAGACCGAATAACAACTTCACAAGCAGTTGTTATTATTGTAAATTACATACTTGGGACAGGAATTCTCACTCTGCCCAGAGCATCTGTGGAAAAAGTGAAAACACCAGATGTATGGCTAAGTGTGATATTAGGTGGAATACTGGCAATGGTTTCAGGAGTAATTATGGTCAAATTAAGTCAGCAGTTTCCAGAAAAAACATTTTACCAATACAGTCAAGATATTGTAGGGAAATGGATAGGCAGGTTGCTTAGTTTTCTTATTATAGGGTATTTTCTTACAACTTCAGCATTTCAAATTCGTTCAATGGCAGAAGTAATAAGCTTTTTTTTGCTCGAAGGAACCCCCACATGGGCTATTGTTATGCCTTTTATGTGGATAGGTCTCTATTTGATTATGAGTGGTATTAATTCAATTGCACGGATGTTTGAAATAATATTTCCTATTACTTTTTTTATTTTTTTACTCATTTCCTTTATGAGTATCGGAATATTTGAGATAGATAATCTCCGTCCCGTATTGGGTTTGGGGATTAAACCAGTGTTAGATGGGATAAAAACAACGTCTCTCGCATATACAGGTCCTGAAATTATGTTAATTCTTTTGGTATTTATGGAACAACGAAATAAAGCAGTAAAAGCTATTTTAGTTGGAATTTCTATTCCGTTAATCTTTTATGTAATAACTGTTGTAATGGTCATTGGTGCATTATCAATTGATGGGGTTGTAACAAGAACATGGCCGACAATTGATCTTATGCGCAGTTTTGAAATTTCTGGATTGATATTTGAACGTTTTGAATCTTTATTGCTTGTAATATGGATTATGCAAATATTTGCTACCTATACGATTAGTTATTATGCAGCTGCATTAGGATTAGCACAACTCTTTAAAAAGAGAATTCATCCGTTTATTTTTGCTTTGATTCCAATCATTTACATCATTGCTATGACTTCGAAAAATATAAATGACTTGCTTAAATTGGGGGATATGCTCGGTAATGCTGCTTTATTTTTATTTGGTTTACTGCCACTGCTTCTTCTTATTATTACGCGATTAAAAGGAGGAGTAGTGTGAAAAATAAATTTAATTATATGCGGTTCTATTTGGCTTTGTTATGGACGCTTTTGCTTCTATTTTTAACAGGATGTTGGAGCAGTAAAGAAGTAGAAGAGTTGAGTTTAACTGCAGGTATAGCACTAGATAAAGGGAAGGATTCAACAATTGAGAAAGAGGATGAGGAAGGAGGTTATCCTAAAAGAAATCTTATAACAGCTACTTATCAAATTGTTAGTTCGCAAGCACAAAGTAAAGGAAATGGACAACAAAAACGTTATATAAATGTTTCTGAGACCGGTGATTCCATTCATCAAATTGTTCGTGAGTTTTCATTGAAAAGAGAGAGCACAATGTTCAGCCCACATTTAAAAAACATTGTTATTAGTGATAGTCTTGTACGTACATTCAGTTTAGAACAATTACTTGAACAGTATCTCCGTGACAATGAAGTTCGGCTTAGCTGTATGCTCTTAATTAGCAAGGGTCTAGCGAAGGAGGTACTGGAATCAAACAAAAAAGGAGAAATCCCAGCATTTCGTTTGTCTGGAATTGCAGATAATAGAAATAGAACAACAAGGATTTTACCTCCTGTATCGCTCGCTAAATTGGAAGGAAAGATGCGGTCAGGGTCCAGTTTTCTTTTGCAAAATGTAATCTCGATAAAAGGGGAAACAAAATTTGCAGGAGCTGCTGTAATTAAAGGGAAGACAAAAAAGTTGATGGGCTTTTTAAATGAACAGGAATTGGAAGGAGTAGTATGGATAAACGGAAAAAGGAATGGTGGTGTGGTAAAAACTTTTGATAAAGAATCAAAGAAACTTATTATATACGAGATAAAATCAATAAAAAGCAAAATCATACCACATGTTAACGGAAATAATATTTCCTTTGATGTAAACATTGAATCAGAAGGGCGTTTGTCTGAAAATTGGATGCAATCAGGAAAAGATTTTGAAAATGAATTTTTAAAAAGGGAAGAAAAAGCTATTGAAAAAGAAGTAAAGCACTTAGTACATCATGTTACAAAAAAAATACAAAAAGAATACCAAGTCGATATTGCGGGTTTTGGCAACCAATTAAGAATTAAACACCCGAGAACATGGGAGAAAGTCAAAAAAGATTGGGATCAAACATTTAGTAAAGTACCGATTAAATATCATATAAATGTAACTATACAAGATTATGGAGCGTCAAGTTTAAAACGGTGAGATACATTAATTGAAATTATATTTACATCAAAACAAAAAGTTATAAAAGTTTTAATTTGAAAATTTTTGTAACTTTTTGTTTTTTTATGTCCTTCTCATTATAGATTAAAGAAATGATTTTATCCCGCTATTTGCCGGGCAGTAAGACCCACACCTCAAAATTCAGCGAAAGCAAAGAAGTTATTAGAGGTATATGTAAGCTCTATATAGGAAGGAGAATTTTGAAATTCTATTGATAAACCAAGTAATTGTAATAGCCCTTATTTAGAATAATAATTTCAAAATCAATAAAATTTAGAGTAGAAGGAGTAAGAGCAAATTATTATGAATAAACAAATAGGATTCATCGGATGTGGAAACATGGGTATTGCTATGATAGGTGGGATGATTAAAAAAAATATAGTTTCTCCAGATCAAATAATTTGTTCAGATTTAAATGTCATTAATTTAAAAAATGCTAGTAATGAATATGGCATAACTATAACTACTAACAACAATGAAGTCGCTAACAGCGCTGACATTTTAATTTTATCAATCAAACCAGATTTATACTCATCGGTAATTAACCAAATAAAAGATCAAATAAAAAATGATGTAATCGTTGTAACTATTGCTGCAGGAAAAAGTATTAAGAGCACTGAGAATGAATTTGGTAGAAAGTTAAAAGTTGTTAGAGTAATGCCTAATACACCGGCACTTGTTGGAGAAGGAATGTCTGCGTTATGTTTTAATGAAATGGTTACAGAAAAAGATATAAAAGAGGTACTGAACATATTTAATATTTTCGGCCAGACGGAGGTCATAAATGAAAAACTAATGGATGTTGTTACATCTATTAGTGGTTCTTCTCCAGCATATGTGTATATGTTTATAGAAGCCATGGCAGATGCTGCTGTACTTGGCGGTATGCCGAGAAAACAAGCTTATAAATTTGCGGCTCAGGCTGTATTAGGTTCTGCAAAAATGGTATTGGAAACAGGAATACATCCAGGTGAATTGAAGGATATGGTTTGTTCTCCAGGTGGAACGACGATAGAGGCTGTAGTAACGCTAGAAGAAAAAGGTTTAAGAACAGCTATCATTTCAGCTATGAAACGTTGTACGCAAAAATCTATGGAAATGTCTAGTTTAACTAGTAAGTGAGAAGCGAATTTATATAATATTTTAAATCTATTTAATGTAAAAGAAATATTATGAGGCTAGTTAATAACTAAGTAAATTTATATACAACACTAACGAGAAGAATAAACCTTATTTTAAAGGGGATACAGAAAATATGAGTAATTTACTAAAAAAGAAATCCGTTACACAATTGTTAGAGCATAATCAAAGCAAGACTTTAACGAAAACATTAGGAGCATTTGATTTAATTATGTTAGGGGTAGGCTCGATAGTTGGAACGGGCGTTCTTGTGTTAACTGGATTAGTAGCAGCAAGAAATGCTGGCCCAGCAGTTGTTTTTTCATTTATACTTGCAGCAATTATATGTGGATTTATAGCATTATGTTACGCGGAAATTGCTTCTACACTCCCGGCGTCTGGTAGTGTATATACATACTCATATGCAACAATTGGTGAGTTTGTTGCTCATCTAGTAGGTTGGTCATTGCTATTAATATATATCGTGGCAACAGCGGCTGTCGCTGCTGGATGGACAGGCTATTTCCACAATTTAATAAAGGGATTTGGATTAGAGATACCTAAAGCTCTAGTAACGATTCCTTCGCATGGTGGTATTGTGAATCTACCAGCAGTAATCATTACATTGATATTAGCATGGATGTTATCTCGTGGTACGAGGGAAAGTAAACGAATCAATAATACAATGGTATTGATTAAAATTGGAATGATTTTGTTGTTTATTACGGTTGGTATATTCTATGTAAAACCAATGAACTGGATACCAATTGCACCATACGGTTTAAGTGGAGTTTTTACGGGTGGAGCAGCTATTTTATTCGCTTTTACGGGTTTTGATATATTAGCAACTTCAGCAGAAGAAGTAAAAGATCCGAAACGTAATCTTCCGATCGGTATTATTGCATCATTAATCATATGTACAATTATTTATGTTATGGTATGCCTTGTTATGACAGGAATGGTTTCCTATAAAGAATTAAATGTTCCTGAGGCGATGGCTTATGTAATGGAAGTTGTAGGACAAGGAAAAGTCGCTGGTGCAATTGCTGCAGGTGCTGTAATTGGCCTTATGGCTGTTATTTTTTCCAATATGTATGCGGCAACACGAGTATTCTTTGCAATGAGTCGTGATGGATTGTTACCAAAATCATTTGCGAAAGTTAATAAGAAAACTGGAGCACCCACTTTTATAACTGGATTGGCAGGAATAGGGAGCTCTATAATAGCTGGGTTTATTGATTTGAAAGAATTAGTTAATTTAGTTAATATCGGTAGTTTGGTGACGTTTGCGTTAGTTTGTCTATCAGTTATTATTCTACGTAAATCACACCCAAATTTAAAACGTGGATTTATGGTACCTTTTGTACCTGTATTACCATGCGTTGCAATTGTATGCTGTTTGTTTTTAATGCTAAATTTACCGTTAAGGACATGGGTGTACTTTAGTATTTGGATTACTATTGGGGTAGTAATATATTTCCTTTATTAGATAAAACACAGTAATTTAAATGAGGAAACGATCTCGAAATTACATGATAAAATTGCGAGATAATAACGATAGAAAATTTTATTAATAATCATATTGATAGTTGAGGAACATAGAAACAGTTTTTTACCATTTAGCAAGAGATAAAATAAGAGATGCTAGGGCAGCTAAGTACTTTTTTAGAAACCTTGCTTGTTTTTTACGATTTAAAACTGCTAAGGAGAGAGAAGTATGAGTGAATTGCATTTTATGAGTATAGAAGAATTAGATAATAAATTGAAAAAATCTGACAGTGGTATTTATTTCATTAAAGATTATAATGACAATATTATTTATGTAGGCAAGGCTTTTAGTATAAAAAGTAGAGTATTAGCTCATTTTAATAGTTATTCCAATATTGAGGAATATGTCCATTTATTTAATAAAGTAGCGTATCTCGTTGAAGATAGTTTGTTAAAACGCTCATTGTTACAAGTTACTTATATGATTAAATATAAACCAGTATTAAACAAAGAAGTACAAAAAGAATTCCCAGAGTTGTATACTCAATACATTAAGCAGACAAATAAAAAATCTATGTTGTTAGAAATTGATGAAGCTAAAGAAAAAGGGGATGAGTTAAAGAATAAATTAGTAAAATTAGTGGGTGGAAAAACTATGTTTTATGACATAATTTCTCTGTTAAACAATGGATATAACTATCATGTCCTCGCAAAAGTATTGAACATAGAACTTCAAACTTTAATTATAATAAAAGAACACCGAAATAAATTCCCGATACCACATAATTATAAGAGGACAATAAAACATCAAGATATAATGTATGCTTTATCTGGAAAAAAGAATTTAAGTACTTCAAGGTTAAACACTTAACTTTAAAATAGTAAATTCGTTGCTTTTGTAGCTTTTATTGTTATATTGAAATGCAATGTACATTTGTGTTTCAAATTTAATTGGTGGAATAAGGGGAGGGAAAGGGTTTCTATAAAAATACTGGAATAAATTAGGTTGCTCATGCATAAATAGCATAATTAGGTACATGTTATTTATAAATATTCAAAGATGAGAAAGTAATACAAATGAAATTCTTATTTCTGCTACTACAAGTACTATTGAGCAAATGAAGTATGAAATTGCTTTTGAACTAGGAGTCACACTGGGACCTGATACATCACATCATCTGCAAATGGTTCGGATCGGTGGAGAGATTACAAAACGCTTAGTTCGAATGGCTGAAAAACAGTTAACAGGTCAATACAGAGTACACTAAGAAAATAATCCGTATATATATATGGATTATTTTTCCTTTAATTTACAAAAAAATAAATTTCGAAATTGAAAAAACCTCTCAGATTCCTTTATAACAAACTTTTTTAGTTGTGTTAATGATATAGGTATCAAAAGATAATAAACCCGATACGAACGATGTATGAGCCTTTAAAAGAGTTTTGGTGTTATTTGCAATTTTAATTTCATAATACTTAAGCCGATATAATAAAATGTTTTATGTCTAAATTGATATAAAGTAATAATTATTAAGTGATATTTCTTTTTTATAGAATAAGTAAAAACTGATATTGTAGTAATTACTGTTTTGAGGTCAATTTACTGTGCACCTTAATTATTGAAGTTTTTTTGTTGATTAAAAACTATTGTATTTGGAAATTAATAATAAGTTTATCCCGCTATTTGCCGGGCAGTAAGACCTCCACCTAACTTCTTTGTTTCCGCTGAATTTTGAGGTGGAGGTCTTACTGCCCGTAAAAGCCCGATTGGTGAGGGCTAATAATCAGTGGGGATGAACAAAACCCCCACTGATTAAAGTTTCACTTTATGTGATGCGGTAATAAAACTATCTAGTTTGCTATTCTTAGTATTTGTAAAGTCTATATATTTTTTCCTCTTTTGTGGAAAGTAAAACTATTGTTACGACCAGTAATATAGTGTCATTTTTTTGAATATTCCATTCGTTTTTTGTTTTTAGTTGATGAAAAGACCTTTCTCTCAATTAAATGTTTAATTGAGTACTTGAATTTCCTCCACC
Organism: Bacillus sp. FSL W8-0770; assembly: GCF_038008705.1. NCBI lineage: Bacteria > Bacillati > Bacillota > Bacilli > Caryophanales > Bacillaceae > Bacillus > Bacillus sp. FSL W8-0770. The sequence continues at coordinate 2,929,636 of NZ_JBBOZR010000001.1, read as the reverse complement.
TTGTACTTTTCAAAGCATAGTGCTTCAAAAATAGCCGTATCGCTTTCATCTGTTTCCAATTTCACAACTTCTTTATTATTTTTTTCTAAAATTTGGAGCAAAATAGTTTTTCAGTTTCACATTTAAATTAGCAGTATTTATTTTTTGAATTCAATTTGTATAAATGATTGAATTGGAACTTTGACTGTTGTTTCTTGCGGTGGTACAGTACCTCTTTTTACTTTCGCTTTATTTTAAATCTTTTTCCAGCTTGGTCCTCGCATTGACTACCACTGTATTTTGTAGTACTTCACTGTTTTCTCAAGTTCAATAATATATCTTGTAGAATTAAGAAAAGAACTTAGTGTATTTCCTTTACTTATCTACTCTGATATTTAGATGCTAACTACAATTAAATAATATATGATTTTTATAAAAAAGATATAGTAATATTTTGTTGTGAATTGTACTAATTTGATATTTTATAGTATTATTTGTCGTGAATTATATATAACAGAATATATTTTATGGATCTATAAAGGAGAATGTAATGAATACTTCCATCGATATACAACACTTGTGTGATCTTGCACATAAAGCATTTAATGCCCCTGTGCATATTTTGTCTACAGACAGAAAAATTTTATATCATTCTACATCTGATAATGTTTGTAGTCCTTTTTATTCTTCAAAAGAAGAACATCTTAGTGATATTTATCAAGAAAACGATCCCTTTAACTTGCCACTTTTTCGAAGCAATAACTATCTTGAAAATTTTGTTCTAATTCATATAGAAAATCATGATGATATTAAAGGGACTATTATAATCGGTCCTACTATACATTCAAAAGATTCAGATGATATGATCATAAAATTTCAGAAAGAATTTAAATCAAATGATAACATTCAAGAAAGACTTGCCTATTATCAGTGTTTATCTGAGATTAAAAAAACTACATTAATTGATATGGGAATTTTATTACATTACATGATTTTCAATGAAAAGTTAGATGTAGATATTGTCTTGGAAAAAAATAAAGTACTAGAGGAAGTTCCTAATAAAATTGTGAAACCTGATTTATATATTTTAAAACGCCGACAAAACAAACCTAAAACACACAATATGGCATTAGTAAATGATTTCTTTTCGACTATCAAAGAAGGAAATAAAAAAAAGTTAATACAGTATATGTATGCGGTTTCACAAGAAGATGTTGAACTTATGCTAATAGAGGATCCGCTCAGGAATCAAAAAAACCTTGGAATTATTGCGATTACCTTAGCCACTCGATATGCAATAGAAGGAAATCTGCCACCAGATATTGCTTTTGCTCATAGTATTTTATATATACAAACCCTGGAACAATTAGATAGTGTAGAATCTGTAAAGCGATTGTCAGGGGACGCTTTACGTACCTTTGCAGATCGTGTGAAAGAATACAATGCAAAAAAGTATTCTTACGCGGTTACTACATGTATAAAACATATTAATAAAAATGTTTACGATGGAATATCTCTGAATGAACTTGCTAATCATTTAGAAATTACGCCTACTTATCTGTCTAAACTATTTAAAAAAGAAATGGGAATTACTTTAAGCGAATATATTCAAAGGGAACGAGTGGAAGAAGCAAAGAAATTATTAACCCTCACTACTTATTCGTTATCAGATATCTGTGCTTGGCTTAACTTTAATGACCAAAGTTATTTTATAAGAGTTTTCAAAAAAATCACTAGCATGACTCCTAGGCAGTACCGTGAAAAATATACAATAATATAAGCTTGTTATTTGCTGTCTCCAATGTAAAGACTTAAACATGGGTGTAAGTACCCCAAAAGATGAAAATACTGGACTTATTACGCTAGAAAGAGTTTGTGATTTGTCTAGAAAAAGAACTTGTATTCAAATAGACGTATGAGATTAACCAGATATTATCTTGTTAGCGGAACAGTTTCAATTTTTAGGAGTTAGAAAAATAATGGAGAAACAAAGTATATCTATTTTTTTAATAACAATCATGTGCTGAATTTATCCCGCTATTTGCCGGGCAGTAAGACCTCCATCTAAAAATTCAGCGAAAGCAAAGAAGTTAGGTGGGGGGCGGGCTGCCCGTAAAAGCCCGATTGGTGTGGGCTAATAATCAGTGGGGATGAACAAAACCCCCACTGATTAAAGTTGCACTTTATCGGTATAGTTCTGAATCAGATAAACTAGTCTGATGTCAGCTCAAACAAATAGCTCTTGAAGACTTTATAAACACATATGTGAGCAAAAGCTCAATGGAAATCTTTGTACCATATTGTTAATTTGAAAAAATACACTAACCGTTATTTTGCTAAAGGAAATAAAAAGACAGAAGGCTGCAAAGAGTGTTCCAAGGAAGCTTTGCAGCTTTTTTGTAATTTAAAACCTATGTTTATAACGAAGATAAGTTTATAGACTAATATCTTTATACTGGATATTTATTAATAATGATATTAGGATTTTTTGTGAAAAATCAATAATATAACATATATTACTAAATATATCTACATTTTATGCAATTATACATAACTAAATAAAGGTAAAAAAGTATAAAAAGACCTATTATATTATTCTATAAGTATTTTTTCTAAAATAAAATTTCTTGGTTGAGCTAAAATAGTTATTTTTAACCGTATACACATTAATTTGTAATCATTCCAATTACAGAAATGAAATTTACGAATAACTATATTTATATAATTTTTTCCGGGACATATTTTTATTTAACAGTGAATTATCGAGCTTAATCGACAAAATCTTTCTATTTACGCATTAAAAATTTAATGTTTTAATGAACAACATAACTGGTATGACCAGACAGAAAGGAGAAGGTTACGCTAATAGGAATTATAGTGAAGTTGTAAGTAACATTATGTCTTTAATAATTTTCTAAATAGTCAATTTATTCACAAGAGGTCAAGAATCAAATTGGTAATAAACGTGTTCTAAGTTTCTGCATAACAAAAGTGAAGTTATTCCGCAATAAAAGTATAAGCAATGTACAGTATAATTTCATCTTTTGTTGTCTAGTAAGGAGTTTGCTGACAAAACTAAGAGGGATATTATCAAATTGAAATTAAACAATGTTATGACAAGATTAACTGTAAGCATTGGTTTATTGATCCTCACGATTCTGTAAGTTAAACCGCAACTTTAGGAAAGAATTAATAATTTACTACTCATAAGGTGCCTGATTCAAATATAGTTAATAAATTTTTGTTATTTATATTTTAAAAAATAGAGTATCGAAATGAGAGATAAATAAAATCCTTATATCCTATTAGAAGTAAAAAACAACGATATTAACGTATCTGAAAGATTTCTCCTTCTTATCCAGTTTACAAAGAGAGCGGTCGTACAAGTTATATGAATTAAGTTATAAAAACAATGGTAAAGGAGTGTACGGAATGAAAACTAAAATAATGACAGGATTTTTAATAACATCCATTGTAACTGGAGCAACTATTCCTATCAATACTCTCGCAACACCAATCGTTCAAGCAGAAACTCAACAAGAAAACATGGATATTTCTTCATCATTACGAAAATTAGGTGCGCATTCTAAATTAGTCCAAACGTATATTGATCAATCTTTAATGAGTCCTAATGTACAGCTAGAGGAAGTCCCAGCTTTAAATACCAATCAATTCCTAATCAAACAAGATATGAAGGAATGGTCATCGGAACTCTATCCACAGTTAATTCTATTAAATTCAAAAAGTAAAGGATTTGTAACAAAATTTAATAGTTATTACCCGACATTAAAATCGTTTGTAGACAATAAAGAAGATAGAGAAGGGTTTTCGGATAGACTTGAAGTACTTCAAGAAATGGCTATGACGAATCAAGAAAATGCGCAACGACAAATCAATGAATTAACAGATCTTAAATTACAGCTTGATAAAAAATTAAAAGATTTTGATACTGATGTGGCAACTGCGCAAGGCATACTAAGTACAGATGGAACAGGAAAAATAGATCAGTTAAAAAATGAAATATTAAATACCAAAAAAGCAATTCAAAATGATTTACAGCAAATTGCATTAATACCAGGGGCTTTAAATGAACAGGGATTTGCTATATTCAAAGAAGTTTATAGTCTTTCAAAAGAAATTATTGAACCGGCTGCTCAAGCAGGGGTGGCAGCGTATAACAAAGGAAAAGAAATTAACAACTCTATTTTAGAAGCGGAGAAAAAAGCGGCGCAAGAAGCGACAGAACAAGGTAAAACTGCTCTAGAGATTGAAGCAGCAAAAAAAGCAGCTCGTGAAGCAATTGAGAAAAGCAAACAAGGTGAAATAGCAGCCGCAGCCGCAGCAAAAACACAAGAGTATGACCTGATGAAGGTCATTGATACCGAAAAGATTAAGAAAACATTTGGCGTTTTTGCTGAAGTAAATAAATTAACAGCAGAACAGCGAGCATATTTAGATGATTTAGAGAAACAAAATCAAAAAATATATGATTTAACAACGAAATTATCAATAGCTGATTTACAAAAATCAATGCTTCTTCTTACACAAAATGATTTGCATACGTTTGCAAATCAAGTAGATGTAGAACTTGACCTACTAAAGCGCTATAAAGAAGATTTAAATCTAATAAAAAATAGCATTACAAAATTATCTACTAATGTTGATACAACTAACGAGCAGTCTCAAAAAGATACATTAAGACAATTAAAAAATGTAATAAGTTACCTTGAAGAACAAGTATATAAATTTTGATATTGCGTTTTTTGGGAATTCATAAAGATTATAAGCATTTAGCGAAAGAAGGAGAATAGTCATGAAAAAATTTCCATTCAAAGTACTAACTTTAGCTACATTAGCAACTGTTATAACTGCTACTACCGGTAACACTATTCATGCATTTGCACAAGAAACGACCGCTCAAGAACAAAAAGTAGGCAATTATGCATTGGGCCCCGAAGGACTGAAGAAAGCATTAGCTGAAACAGGGTCTCATATTCTAGTAATGGATTTATACGCAAAAACAATGATTAAGCAACCAAATGTAAATTTATCTAATATCGATTTAGGCTCAGAGGGGGGAGAGTTGCTCAAAAATATTCACCTTAATCAAGAGCTGTCACGAATCAATGCGAATTACTGGTTAGATACAGCGAAGCCACAGATTCAAAAAACTGCTCGTAATATTGTAAATTACGATGAACAATTTCAAAATTATTACGACACATTAGTAGAAACTGTACAAAAGAAAGATAAGGCAGGTCTAAAAGAGGGTATAAATGATTTAATTACTACAATCAATACAAATTCAAAAGAAGTTACAGATGTGATTAAGATGCTACAAGACTTCAAAGGGAAACTATATCAAAATTCTACAGATTTTAAAAATAATGTTGGTGGTCCAGATGGGAAAGGTGGATTAACTGCAATATTAGCAGGTCAACAGGCAACGATTCCACAACTTCAAGCTGAAATTGAGCAACTTCGTTCTACTCAGAAAAAACATTTTGATGATGTATTAGCATGGTCAATTGGTGGTGGATTGGGAGCAGCTATTTTAGTTATTGCAGCTATTGGAGGAGCGGTAGTTATTGTTGTAACTGGCGGTACAGCAACACCGGCTGTTGTTGGTGGACTCTCGGCTCTTGGCGCAGCTGGTATCGGTCTAGGAACTGCGGCTGGTGTCACAGCATCTAAGCATATGGACTCCTATAATGAAATTTCTAACAAAATCGGAGAATTAAGTATGAAAGCAGATCGTGCTAATCAAGCAGTTCTTTCGCTTACTAACGCGAAAGAAACATTGGCATATTTATACCAGACTGTAGATCAAGCGATATTGTCTCTAACAAATATTCAAAAGCAATGGAATACAATGGGCGCAAATTATACAGATTTATTGGATAATATCGATTCTATGCAAGACCACAAATTCTCTTTAATACCAGATGATTTAAAAGCCGCTAAAGAAAGTTGGAATGATATTCATAAAGATGCAGAATTCATTTCAAAAGATATTGCTTTTAAACAGGAGTAGAACTGAAATTTAAAACCTAAATTGGAGGAAAATGAAATGATAAAAAAAATCCCTTACAAATTACTCGCTGTATCGACGCTATTAACTATTACAACTGCTAATGTAGTTTCACCAGTAACAACTTTTGCAAGTGAAATTGAACAAACGAATAATGGAGATACGGCTCTTTCTGCAAATGAAGCGAGAATGAAAGAGACCTTGCAAAAGGCTGGATTATTTGCAAAATCTATGAATGCCTATTCTTATATGTTAATTAAGAATCCTGATGTGAATTTTGAGGGAATTACCATTAATGGATATGTAGATTTACCTGGTAGAATCGTACAAGATCAAAAGAATGCAAGGGCACATGCCGTTACTTGGGATACGAAAGTAAAAAAACAGCTTTTAGATACACTGAATGGTATTGTTGAATACGATACAACATTTGATAATTATTATGAAACAATGATAGAGGCGATTAATACAGGGGATGGAGAAACTTTAAAAGAAGGGATTACAGATTTACGAGGTGAAATTCAACAAAATCAAAAGTATGCACAACAACTAATAGAAGAATTAACTAAATTAAGAGACTCTATTGGACACGATGTTAGAGCATTTGGAAGTAATAAAGAGCTCTTGCAGTCAATTTTAAAAAATCAAGGTGCAGATGTTGATGCCGATCAAAAGCGTCTAGAAGAAGTATTAGGATCAGTAAACTATTATAAACAATTAGAATCTGATGGGTTTAATGTAATGAAGGGTGCTATTTTGGGTCTACCAATAATTGGCGGTATCATAGTGGGAGTAGCAAGGGATAATTTAGGTAAGTTAGAGCCTTTATTAGCAGAATTACGTCAGACCGTGGATTATAAAGTAACCTTAAATCGTGTAGTTGGAGTTGCTTACAGTAATATTAATGAAATGCACAAGGCGCTTGATGATGCTATTAACGCTCTTACTTATATGTCCACGCAGTGGCATGATTTAGATTCTCAATATTCGGGCGTTCTAGGGCATATTGAGAATGCAGCTCAAAAAGCCGATCAAAATAAATTTAAATTCTTAAAACCTAATTTAAATGCAGCGAAAGACAGTTGGAAAACATTACGAACAGATGCTGTTACATTAAAAGAAGGAATAAAGGAATTAAAAGTGGAAACTGTTACTCCACAAAAATAGGGAAATATTAATTCTGTTGTAAAGTGAACTAAAACATAGAAAGTCTATGATTACACTGTTAAACAGAAAAGTAATAATTAATAAATCCTTATATAACAGAAAGGCGGAGTCTCATTAAAGACTTCGCCTTTCAATTATATATAAGTATGATTCGAATAAAAAATAACCTTGTAGTTTAATTGCTTTTTTTAAATTTGCAACAGAATCGGTTAATTTGAAGCAGATTATATACATTTTCTTTAATACTTAATGATTTGAAGGCTGCTAAAGAAAGTTCAAACGATACTGATAAAAGATGTAGAACTCATTTTGAAAGACATCGCTTTTTAATAAGATTAGAACTTGAAACCATACCTTATATAGGAGGAATACGAAATGATGAAAAAAATCCCTCATAAACTACTCGCTGTATCAGCGTTTTTAACTATAACAACTACTTATGCAGTCATACCACTAGAAACTTTTGCAATTGAAATTGAACAAACGAACACTGAAAATATGTCTCTTTCAGCAAATGAAGAACAGATGAAAAAAGCTTTGCAAGATGCTGGTTTATTTGCAAAAGCTATGAATGAATATTCTTATTTGCTAATTAATAATCCAGATGTGAGTTTTGAAGGAATAACTATTAATGGAAATGCAGATTTACCTAGTAAAATTGTACAAGATCAAAAGAATGCAAGAGCACATGCTGTTACATGGAATACACAAGTAAAAAAACAGCTTTTAGATACATTGACAGGCATTATAGAATACGATACAAAATTTGAAAATTATTATGAAACATTAGTAGAGGGGATCAATACTGGAAATGGAGATACTTTAAAAAAAGGGATTACAGATTTACAGGGAGGAATTCAACAAAATCAAAAGTCTGCAAAAGCATTAAAAGAAGAATTAATTCAATTAAAAAATGCTATTGGAGAAGATGTTAGAACATTTGGAAGTCATAAAGAGACATTGCAATCGATTTTAAAAAACCAAGGTGCTGATGTGGAGGCTGACCAAAAGCGTCTAGAGGACCTTTTAGGACAAGTAAAATATCAGAAAGACATAGAATCTAAGGGCTTAGACATGGTGAAAATCCCCTTTATTCCAACCTTGATTGCTGGTGGCATAATGATAGGTGATGCAAGAGGTAAGTTAGGTTGGCTAGAACCTGAATTAGCAAAATTGCGTCAGACTGTAGATTATAAAATAACATTGAATCGTGTAGTTGGAGTTGCATTTCATAATATTAGTGATATGCATAGTATGCTTGATAGTGCTATCACTGCTCTTACTTATATGTCTACGCAATGGGAGGATTTAGATTCTCAATATTCGGGTGTACTGGGACATATTGATAAAGCTGATCAAAAAGCTGATCAAAATAAATATAAATTCTTAACCCCTAGCTTGAATGCAGCGAAAAACAGTTGGAAAACATTAAAAACAGATGTTGTCACTTTGCAAGAAGGGATAAAAATTGCAGAGAAAAAAGAACAGGATTTTTTGAATCAGCTTCGTCCATCAAACGTTTTCTACTTTTATAAAAAAATTCATAACGCATACACTTTTGAAATAAAGACTGGAACAAATGCGCCAAATGCGTCTTATAAAATTATGAATTTAACTAAAAACACTGTTCATAATATGTGGAGTGGAGGGGCTAATACTAACATGTGGGCTGATTGGCTTTCATTCAATCCAAATGATGAATTTGCGGTAGTAGCAGTAGTGGATGGTAAAGAATATGTTGTGTATAAAGACAAAGTCCAAAATATAATGAACTGAATCTGAAAGTAACGAAGTAATTGGAGCTGGAGAATAAACTAGACACCAAGTTAATTGAAAAATTGCAATGGCATATATCTCCTTATATCCTAGAATAATTTGCTCAAGAAAAAGAATTTGTTCAGCGAAAAAGTAAATATTGAACCAAGGAGTTAGTTGTCTTATGTGTATGGTTTTACCGAAAGGTTTCAAGTACATTACTCATACAATTATGTAGTTATCCTGAAGCATCTACAGGTGTTCTTATCGACCTTGAAGAACTACTTAGCTTCCTAAGTTGAGTGATTTTATGCAAAATTAAGTAAACGTTTTTGTACATAGATTAGTTGACATTTATATAGTTTTTTTCCATTTTTAAAGATAGTTTTGTTTTTTATGTTATTTTTCAAAAATTACTGCTGAAATTTCTATATTCATCACTCAGCATATAATCATTGTTTGATGAAATGACATACCACGTCCCTTAGAGTTTCAGACATATTACGATAAATTAAAGAAAAAAGATAATAGTAGTCAACGGTTACTATTATCTTTTTTGAACTATTTTTCATTAAAATATCTCATCTGCTGTGCCCCTTATTTACTTTTCTAGATTTTATCCTAGTTTAAAATTTATGCATTTGAACTGTTTATACAATTTGTAGGATTTTTAGCTTTTTTGTCGAATACACTTAATGCAAGGAGGGACATTACATGATTATTAAAGATTATTTCATCAACCTTTCTATTTTTTCTTTATTAGTTAGCGCAGCAATATTTATTCAAGTGTTTACAATTAATTCTAGTCGATATTTTGAAAAGCTCTATGGAGGGATTATTGCAGTTACGTTAATGTTCTTTTCTTTTCCATACATGGGATTTTCCTACGATCTTCGAGTTGTTCCTCTTATTCTATCTTTTATTTACTTTGGTCGTATTGCTGGTTGGATTACGTTAATTAGCATAATTGTAATGCGTATCTTTTACACAGGAGGGTACTGGGAACCTCCTGTGATTGCTTATTTAGGTATGGGGATTCTATTTTCTACCTTTAAAACTTATTTTAAAAAACTACATCCTTTTAAAAGTGCATCGTTATATTTTTCTGTTTTTATTGGAATAAAGTGGTTAGTTGGCGTATTATTTAATACTACATTACTTTACACAGGAGGCTTATTATATATAGCGTTAGGACTTTTAATTGGGCTATTTCTTATGGAAGCCTACCAGAGATTGTATTATTTAACACAGGACTTATCTAAAATGAATCGAGAATTAAAAAAATCGAAGCAAGAACTTGCAGATACCGTACATGAGCTTCAAGGAGGAATTTTTAAATTTAAAAAAGTGGGTAAGCACTTTATACACACTTTATGTGATGGACAGTTTTATTATCAAAACGGATTTTATTCTGAACAGGTGGTAGGAAAAAGCTTACGTACTATTGATGCTTCTATTGTTCCTCCACATTTAGTTCCACAATTGATGAAGTACTATCTTCAGGCATGGGAAGGAAAAGAAATTATATTTGAATTACCTTGGCCAAATGATAAAACTATTATTCTTATTGCGCTTAGGCCGATTAAACGAAATGGACAAGTTATTGAAGTTGTTGGTTCTACAGTTGATATAACCGAAAGGAAAAAGGTAGAATCAGAATTAAGCGCTACCAAAGAATTATTGGAATCATTTATAAAGCACAATCTAGATGCTATTACCATTTCTGATCGAGAAGGGCATATTTTACAAGCGAATAAAGCTTATGAAAAGATATTTGGGTGGTCATCACAAGAAATCATAGGTAAGAGATTACCTTGTGTACCAGATTTTTTAATGGAAGAATCGATTAAAAATATTCAGAAAATTCTAACAGGTGAATCTGTGGTTACTAGATTAGAAACTGTTAGACAAAGGAGCGATGGGAGTCTTCTTGATGTCAGTCTGACAGTTTCTCCTATACTAGATGTAAGAGGAAATGTGATAGCTTTATCAGCAATATGTAGAGACATCTCTGAAAGAAAACAAGCAGAAAGAGAACGACATCGATTACACCAGCAATTAAGAGATAGTGAAATGAAGTACCGTGCACTAATTGAACAAGCAACTGATGCGGTATATGTAGTAGAGCTGAATGAAGATAATGCTCCAAGTCGATTTATTGAGGTAAACCCTGTTGGGTGTAGAAGATTTGGATATAGTAGAGAAGAGTTGCTCTCATTATCATTTTCAAATGTAGTACCACAAGATTCTCAAATAATCGTAAGGTTATTAGAAAAAATTAAAAAGGGACAAACTTCCTTCACTTTGCAAGATGAATATGTTTTTCCAACAGGAAAAGTAATAACAACTGAGTTTAGTGTTCGTGTTTTTAACTTAAATGGTAAAAAAGTTTTCCTAAGTATTTCTCGTGATATCACTGAACGGCTAAAAACAGAAGAATTATTACGAAAATCTGAAAAACTTGCTGTTGTAGGACAATTAGCGACTGTAATGGCTCATGAGATTAATAATCCATTAACTGCAATGAAAGGGTTCATGCAATTACTAAAATCAACGGAAAATGAAAATAATCAAAGTTATATAAATATAGTATCATCAGAGATTGAGCGTATAGAGAGTATTACAACTGAATTTATGGCGGTAGCCAAACCACAGGTGGTAAAAATAAAACCTAATGATATTAGTGTGCTAATGGATCAAGTTTTAATGCTACTACAACCTCAAGCAATGATGAATAATATAAAAATTAGAATTGATCTTAACCCTGGTATTCCATTGATTTCATGTGAAGGAAATCAATTAAAGCAAGTATTTGTTAATATATTAAAAAATGCAATTGAATCTATGCCGATGGGAGGAGAAATTCTCATTCAATTAAATATACTTGATAATAATCAATTAAGTATTCGTTTTATCGATCAAGGGTGTGGGATTCCAAAAGAACGTATACCATACCTCGGAGAACCTTTTTATAGTATTAAAGAAGAGGGGATTGGCTTAGGGTTAATGATCTGTTATAAAATCATTGAAACACATCAGGGAAAGGTATTTATTGAGAGTGAAGTGAATAAGGGAACTACAGTTGAAGTCACTCTCCCTATTTGTACACTTCAAAATTAATACACTCTTTTACTGAAATTTTATAAATTTGTGAGCAGTTAGCTTTGGCTAGCTGCTTTTTTGCATATATTGTAATGGATTCTTCATATTACGGCTTTTTGATGTTTCATATATGGATTTTGTAGCTTTTAAGAACTCTGTAAGTGTTTTGTAATATTTACGAGAGACTTTTTTAACAGTTATGAGAGAGAAAAGAAAGATTTGTTATATATGATGAAATTAATCTTACTAGTAGGTGTTCTAATTGACCTAGAAACCAAGGAGGAAAAATAACAATGAAACAATTGAAGCCAGCAATTAGTGTATTAGGTAGTGTATCGATGGCACTGACTCTAGTATCTCCTGCTTTAGCAGATGTAAAACAACCGAATCCAGGAGGTACAGTTGAAATATTTAAAGAAAATGCAAATGCAAAAAAAGAAGATAAGAATTTCACGCTCGGATCTGATGGGGAGATAGGTTCGCTCATTACACAAAACATTGAAATGGCAAACAATGATTGGGACAAAGATGGTATTTCTAACGACTTAGAGATTAATGGTTATAAAATTGAATTCAATTCACAAACTGGAAAAAATGAAGCGAAAGCATGGGATCCTGAGAAGGATAAAGGGAAACCAAAATTTATATCGAATCCTATGAATGCAAATACGGATGGTGATCCTTTTACTGATATGTATGAGGTTGAGAATTATAACAACGATTCTGATACTAATTTCAATCCGATAGTTGCCAACATACCGAATTTGCAAATTGGTGTCAAACGAATTGAGGTAATTCCTATTGCAACCATTACGGATAATAATGGCGGATCAGTTAGCAGAGGGTGGGAAAAAAGTGTATCTACACAACATTCATTTAATGTAGGTTTAAGTGGTTCAGGTGGTGTAGAAGGCTCAGCAGCCGGCCCTGTTCCTTCCGGAAGTGTTTCAGCAAATGTGGGATATGGATATTCAAAAACAACTACGGAAACGGAGAGTTATACAAATAATTTTGATTGGTCTACGGCAACAACTGTGGATACAGCGAACGCAGCAAAATTACGGGTACATTTGGAATATAAGAATGTAGGAACAGCATCCGCTGAAAATGTTTCGCCACATTTTAATATTCGTTTAGGAAACAAAATTATTAATACTGTAAAGGCAACACAAGATCGTTATAAAGCAAACTATTTAAGTACAGAAAAAGGTGGACGGAATAAAACAGAAGTAGTAATTGACAGTTTAGAAGGACAAGCAGATGCAAATATTGTCTTATCTTTGGATGAATTAAAAGCTGTTGAACAAGGGGAACTTCTTTCGATTGAAGTTTTACCTACAAGTACAATGGATTTATCTATTGAAAAAGGTGAAGAAATTATGCATTTGGGGGATTCAGGGAGATATGAGTCTAGAGTGAATGCAGCTACTGAACAATTAGAAACAGATATAGGAAATATACCAAAGTTTAGGATATATACTCCTAAAGACAAATCCCTTGCTGATAAGCCAGTTTTATCCTATAACGAAGTTTTTCAACATGTAAATATAGATACGAAAAAAGTGAATCATATTGTAAACAAGGCTAAAAGTACTAATAACGTATCAGTGGTTTCAGCTAATAATGGAACTGATGCATTAAACGATTTAAAAGCGGGACAGGGAGATGGCGGTTATTTACATAAAGATTCTGTACACGGTGCTTTTGCAAAACTACAGCAACCAACATTAGTAGAAGGTAGTTATGATTCTGTGACGCAAAAGATTAGGGCAACAGTTTTACCGGGTTTATTTGGAGTGAGTAAAGAGATTCCTACTACGTATAACAAGAAATGGAATGCTCCATCACAAACAGTAACACTAGTTAAACGTGAGAATGGATTTACATATGAGTCTAGAGAAAATATACACCCTATTAAATCTGAAATTGCTGCGCACAGAAAAGTTACATTTGAAATCAATGACGCACACAATTTAACGCCTATACAAAAGATTGATACTGAAATTAAAGCTAATAAAGAATTTGAAGATTATGTAGTAGATAATTCAGGTGAATTTGTTACAGAAGGAGTTCCTTATACTGTGGCCTCATATGGAAATACAGCTTATTGGGGAAGTCATCATGCCGGGAATAAATGGGAGTATCTTTGGTCTGAAAAATCTAGTGATGAAAAAGTGAATGTAATTATTGAAAGAGTAGGTCAACCTAAACCTGGAAAACCAATTAAAAAGGATGAAGAGGTATTAATTAAATTTCAAAATCCTATTTATTCAGATTATGCATATTTAAAACTTCAAGATAGTTATATCCATTTAGATCAAAAACAGAACGCAAGTACTTTTAAATTTAATCATGCATATCCAAAGAATTTCACTGGACACCATAAGCAATGGAACATACTATCTAATGGTAACAAGTTAAAGGTAGGATATTTAATCGATTATATGAAATATGGTAATGGAGAGAATGGGACTGATACTATAGCATGGAATCTATCAAGAGTTCAGTAATAGGTAATAGTTCTGTTGCTAAGTTTGGAAAGAGAAACGGAAATGAATTGAATCCGAAAAGTTAGATACGATAATTTAGGTTACTAATAAGGAATGAGTTCGATGTTAAATCGGACTCATTTCTTTTAATTTATATGATTTAGTAACTACTATTTTAAATACTTATCTAGTCATATAAGTAATCAAATGTTAAGATTACTATCTATATTACATAATTTATTTTTCGAATTTTCATTTGTTTTGAGGCTGAAATGTGGAATTCTGATTTATTTATGTGATTAGTTTCTATATCTTTACCTATAAAGATATTTTTATTGAATAATAGAAAAAAATTTTGTGTTATTGGTGAAAAAGAAGTGAGGATAGTATATGAAGAAAAGAATTTTAATCGTAGAAGATGAAGAAAATATTCGAGAAGTATGCAAACGATATTTAGAAAGAGAAGAATATGAAGTTTATACAGCTGTAAATGGTAAAGAAGGTTGGGATTTATTTCTTACACATCAACCAGATTTAATTATATTAGATTTGATGATGCCAAAAAAAGATGGATGGGAATTATGTGAGGAAATTCGTCAACAGTCAAATGTCCCTATTATTATGTTAACTGCTAAGGGAGAGGAAAGGGATCGGATTTTAGGCTTAACAATGGGGGCAGATGATTATTTAACAAAGCCATTTTCCCCTCGTGAATTAGTATTAAGGGTTCAAATTATACTAAGAAGAGGAAGTCATGTGCCAATACAAGCGAAAGAATCCCTGTTGGAAGTGATAGAGTTTCCAGATTTAAAAATATACCCAAAGACAAGATATGTACTTGTTTGTGATAAGGAAGTGGAGTTAACGGTGAAAGAGTTTGAAGTACTTTATCTCATGGCAAAGCATCCAAAACAAGTATTTTCTCGCTCGCAGCTTCTTGAATTAATTTGGGATTTTGGACATGAAGGGGCATCAAACACAGTTACCGTATTAGTGAGTCGTTTACGTGAAAAGCTCGAGAAGCATACGATAAAGAATCGTTGGATTCATACGGTCTGGGGTATAGGATATCGCTTTGAGCCAAATGGAGGAAATGAAACATGAGATTACGTATTCAATTGTTACTCATGAATCTATTAAGTACCAGTATTATGGTAATTGCTATATGGTATAGTGAGACCAAAATGTTACTTGAACAGGAACAAACGCGGTTATTAACAGTAATTGCATTTGTGGCATTCATTATTTCAACGTTTATTTATTGGTTAATGACACGTCCTATCATGAGATCTATACAAAATTTAATAAAATTGACGAAACAATTTAGTGATAGACACTTTGAAACAATGTATATAATTGGGCAAGAACCACGTGAGTTTAAAGAATTAGCAACAGCCTTTCAACAGATGGCAAAAAAATTAGAAGAAGGGTTTACTAAGTTAGAGGAACAGGAAAACTCTCGTAAGGAGCTAATTACCAATATCTCACATGACTTACGAACACCTATGGCTAGTATGCAAATGATGATAGAAGCATTACAAGATAACCTGATTGAAGATCCTGAAATGAAAAAGCAATACTTAGCAACGGTTTTAAAAGAAATAGAAAGATTAAATGGATTAATTAACGACTTATTTGATCTTTCAAAGTTAGAGTTTGAGCAAGTAGATTTTCACCCAAGTTTCACACATTTAGATAAAGTTCTATTAGATGTATTAGAGTCACATTCTGTCTTATTAGGGGACAAACAAATCCATGTGCAATTGGAGGTCCCTGATACATTACCTCAACTTTTGATTATGCCTTGTAAAATAGAAAGGGTCATAGGTAATTTATTACATAATGCAATTCGATATTCTCCTATCTCTGGAACAATCGAGTTGACTGTAGTGGAAAATAAACTAACTCAAAAGGTCCAATTCACTTTGCGGGATGAAGGAATAGGAATTTCTCCAAATGATCAATTACGTGTATTTGAACGCTTTTTTAGAACAGATCGATCAAGAAGTTCACAATCTGGAGGTTCCGGACTTGGATTAGCTATTGCAAAATCATTAATTGAAATGCACAAAGGGGAAATTGGTGTAAGGAATCGCGCAGATGGTAAGCAGGGAAGTGAATTTTGGTTCACTCTTCCCATCACATCAGTAAAAAAATAAGATGGCTGAAAGACTTTTGTAACATTTATGTTAGAAAAATGAAAGACCTTCTTGTTAACATACTACTACACAGTATGTTACAGGAGGTTTTTTACTTTATGAAAAGAAAATATGTATGGCTTATAGGTGGTTTGATAATTGTATTGGGGATTTTATGGTCATTGTTCCGACCAGAGAAATTATTTATTGATAAGCACGTAAATGAATCATTGCCACAAGCAGAGATACAATCAACTGAAATAAAGCAGCAAAGTGATCGAGTAATAAGGGAAGGTCAGTTTCAAAACGGTGTCCATGAAACAACCGGAACGGCAAAAATTCACCAATTAGCAGATGGAAAACGTGTTTTACGACTTTCTAATTTTGCAACATCTAATGGGCCAGATGTACGAGTTGTATTAGTTCCTACAAATCGTTTGAAAAATAATGAAGACGTGAAAAACTATCAGTATATTGAATTAGGAAAATTAAAGGGAAATAAAGGAGATCAAAACTACGAAATTCCTGAAGGAATAGATGTAAATGAATATGGTTCGGTTTCTGTTTGGTGTAAAAGATTTAATGAAAACTTTGGTGCGGTTTATTTTAATAATTAAATATGAACTTAAAATATCCTTTTACAGGAGGAATTCATATGGGTTATGGTAGTAGCTGCAGCGGACTTAGTTGCTAAGAAGGGCACTTATAAGAGTGTCTTTTTCATATTTCTCAATTTTGGTATATTTTAAGGCTATTGGACGTTTACGGAGAGATTTTATCATTTTAGCAAGAAGACTCCTTCTTACATAAATGGACTAAGCATTCGCTCATTTCCACACATTGGTTCGAGCACTTTCATCTTTTTATCTTTTACAAAAGAAAGGAAAAAATCTAGTTCCTTTCCTTTTACAATTGACTTATTTATTTCATACATTCTTGTACATAGTTCAATGTAATATTCAACCATTCCTTTTTGACCCTTTATCTTTACTTATAAATTGATCATTCTTAATAATCTTACCATTTAAGGGTGAAATTTCATATTTATTATTTTACTCTTAAAAACATATGTATAATGTATTCACAACTAGTCA
Organism: Bacillus sp. FSL W8-0770; assembly: GCF_038008705.1. Classification (NCBI taxonomy): domain Bacteria; kingdom Bacillati; phylum Bacillota; class Bacilli; order Caryophanales; family Bacillaceae; genus Bacillus; species Bacillus sp. FSL W8-0770. The sequence continues at coordinate 2,911,881 of NZ_JBBOZR010000001.1, read as the reverse complement.
ACATAAGGCATCAGTATCGGTAGCAAGTGTAAAAGTAAATCACTACTATCACAAGGAATCAGCCTTTTTACTCTATTCATTTTTTTATACATTTCTATCCTGGCGCGCTTTTAAGGTTCTCGTTTGTTACTGGATTAGCCGAAAAACTGTATAAAATCTTGCATACCCTTAGTGTGCTTTTTTTCGAAGCGCTGGAAAGCCCCTTTTAAGAAAAAAGAAAAGATACCCTAAGATGCCTTTTCTAATAGTTTTTTAACAGAAGCAACTGCATCCGATAATGATTAATAGAATAAATAATACAACTAATAAAGCAAAACCGCAGCCTTCACCGCAAGTACCACCATATCCCATAATAATAGTTCCTCCTTTAGATAAGAGGGCAAAACTAGGGTTCATTCCATGTATTTTAACAGGTTCACTTTACCTTAAGTTTTTAGGGATTAATTGAGCAGGTGCTTTTGAAAAAAAGAAAAGACCCCAAGGGCGCCTTCCTCCGGCCTGAACAATTTTAATTTTAATAATATGTATTGGACTCCTATCCAAATATAATTTTACCATGTTAAGTTGTTTTGTTCTGGGGTATCATTATATCGCTATATACCTAAAAATACTTACTACCCATTCTTGTTATAAATATTGTTCTGCCAAGGTTAATAGGGGTAGTACCACACATCCATCAACTTAAGGGATATTTTCAAACAAAATGTGGTTTTTTTATATAATTTTTTATTATCTTTTATAGATTTTATAAAAGTAGGCATATCAAATAAACCCTGACAGGTTTCAATTTTTTACTATGCTACCTGAGGATTAGAAGTGGTATACTCATAAACAACACCCAAAATATCAAAGACTGTCTTTTTCTCGTACCGATGAGATTTTCGTCCGTTGTGCTGTAGGAGGTTAAACAGACGAAGGAGAACCTTTGATAATTCTTGGGTGTTTTTGTGTAATGCTTGGTAAAAAAGTGAAAAATAATCCTTAATTATATACATTGCTTTATATTCACTTAGTTCTTTCTGTTTTTTACGTAATAGGAGTTCTCGCATTTTAAACATAGTAGAAGAACATAATAGAATACTAATGAGTTGCCCATAAAGATGACATTCTAATCGCTCTTGTTTAATAGATTTACAACGATGAATTTGAAACCAAGATTTCCATATTTTAAATAACAGCTCAATTTGCCAACGTAATGAATATAGGTCATAGATTTTCTCTTTTGGTACCCATTCCGTAGGAATGTTTGTCATATATACCGTGATACCTTGTAAAAGCTTCGTGCGCTCTGTATATGTAATCCCTTTTTTCTTTTCACGAATAGCTCGGTCACGTAAGCGTTTCTGTTTTTGCTCCTCGGTACATCTATAAACTACAATACGAGTAGGCAGTTTGTCTTTACTCCCTACATATACATCGTGTAATTCATAAACTTGGCCAGGTTTTAATTGTTTCATAATGTCTTCCAAATGAATTTGTATATATACTGGTTTCAATTGAGGAGGTTTTGTTTTAAATACGACTGTTTCGAACTCTTTTCTATATATTTTAGTCGGTAACTTAAGACGGGATAAATAATACCCCTGCTTGTCTTGAATAGACTTAAAGTCTTGTAGACGAAAATATCCTAAGTCACGGATATACAGCTCATTCTTTTGTATCATGTCTGTTCGAGTCGCACCATACGCCTGATCACTTCGTTTTCCTGGTTCAATTTTCACATCAGAAAACTCTCCACTCAACAAGTCATACTCTAGTTGAATTTTCACACCAGCTTTATGACTACATCCTCCGGCACCAGGATACATAGCTGCGAATCGATCTGGAACTTGAAAGGTTGTAGAATCAAGGATGCGAATGCGCTCAAAGTAGGAAGAAAGAGAATGAGAAATCTTAGATACGCCTCCAATCTTAGCCTGTAGAAGCGTAGTAAATACAGTACGAAAAAAGGCTACAGAAGCCGAGTTAAATCGCCGATTAAGTCCTTCCGGACTTAATAAAACTCCTGTTGAAGTTTCTAATTGACTACATAGTTGGGTAAGAGAGGTAGTAGCGACTTGTTGATTTAGCCATACACACAAAGATAAAAAATGATGCCCGTGGCACTTCCGTTTTCGTTTCATCCCGCCTGCTTCTATAGCTAATTGATTAAGTGTAGCGGGAGACATATATCGATATAACTCTTCGGCAAATAAAGACAACTCTTGCTTTTGATGCATATTCATAAAAAGCACGTCACCCTTTCTCATTAATATAAGAAAATAGTAACGCGCTTTTAATTTCAAAAATAGCCCGAATCCTTAAGTTGATGGATGTGGGGTAGTACCACATGCCCATCAAGCTAAAATTTTGAAGTAGACCCAAAATGAAATTTTCCTTTCTCTACAGCTAGTTATTTTGAGAAATGAGCTCATTTTTTTGTACGATACATTTTTTAACTAATTTTGGTTAAGTTATTTTCAAAGAGGTTATTGCTAATTCAATGGATATATCTATATAACACTATGCCTGATTTTTAAAATAGAAATTTCTTAAAAACTATATGTAACTTCTTTCTGAAAGGAAGGTATTATCAATTGAAACCGTATGGAAAAATACCTGATAACTCTATAAAATCTTTACAGGATTTAATGCAATTACTAAAAAAATCTAAAGATTTTATAACATTGGAAATTACTTCCGATAATTCCTCTATAGTCATTTCATATTTTAGAACCTTAATCGATGTAAATATATTTCATGAAGAGGTTTTGACTTATATAAAAGAGAAGAGCTTCAATTCGTTACAAGATATTCGGTCTGTCTTACCCTTTGAAAATTCAAAAATAACAAATCAAATTGAAGATATTCAGGATAGTATTTTAAATGGCTATATACTTATTCAGTTCGATACAGATAAACTAAATTGTTTGTTAGTAAATGTGTCAAAGAAAGAAAAAAGGGATATTACAAAAGCTGAAATTGAATATAATATTGTGGGTCCGCAAATCGCATTTGTCGAAGATTTAGATGTAAATTTAAATTTAGTACGTAGAAAGCTTCCAACACCTTATTTACAAATGAAAGAATTGAAAGTAGGATCTCTCTCTAACACAACTGTTGCGATTGTATTTATTGAGGGAATTGTAAATGATCAAAATCTACAAGAAATTATAAAAAGGGTAAGTCAAATAAAAACAGACCATGTTTTGGATAGTACTTATTTGATGCAGTTAATTGCAGACAACCCGAATTCTATATTCCCTCAATTTTTGAATACAGAACGTCCGGACCGTGTGGCAGCTGTATTAGCAGAAGGGAAAATTGCACTTCTTGTAGATGGCTCGCCTTATGCCATCACTCTTCCAACAACATTAATTGATTTTTTTTCTACGACAGAAGATTACACCATGCCTTGGATTATAGCCTCTTTTTTTCGTCTATTAAGGCTTTTTGCTTTTATATTTTCTGTCTTAACGACGCCATTATATGTCTCGATCTTAACATATCATTACGAGCTTATCCCAAAAGAACTTCTTGAAACGTTAATCATATCGAGAAGTAAAGTACCTTTTCCTCCATTAATTGAAGCACTTTTTTTAGAAATAACGATTGAATTACTGAGAGAAGCAGGGGCACGTTTACCAACTAAAGTGGGTTTAACTGTCGGTATCGTAGGTGGTATTGTAATTGGACAAGCATCGGTAGAAGCAAGTCTTACAAGTAACGTACTTATTATCATTGTTGCACTTTCAGCTCTTAGTTCATTTACAGCACCAATATATCGAATTGGTAATACAATTCGAGTAATTCGTTTTCCTTTTATAATATCTGCACACCTATTGGGCTTATTAGGAATTGTTTTAACAAGTTCTTTCCTTTTAGTACGCTTATTACGTACAGAATCATTAAGACGTCCTTATTTGTTCCCTTTTTATCCTACACGTCCTACAGATTGGAAAGACAGCATTATACGTATGCCAATCTCAGCGATGTTTCGACGTCCTATTTTTTCAAGGTCTAAACAGCGTTTTCGCTTTAATCCAGAAGAGGTAGAGAAAAATAAAATCATATCACGAAATGATTTTGATGATTGAAATTAACAGGGAGGAGCATTATGAAACAGATCCCAATTGAGTATCAAGTCTCGCCATATATGGTATTTTTTTTAATTATTACTATACAGTTGGGAGTTGGTATGCTTGGTTTTGAAAGGATTAGTGCAAAATTAGTTGGAAATGATGCGTGGATTAGCACGCTACTTTTTGGAATATCTGTTAATGTTATGATTTGGATCATATATCAGATTTTAAATCAGGGTAATGGAGACATCATTGCAATCAATCAAAACGTACTTGGAAAATGGATTGGTGGATTGCTCAACTTCATTTTTTTATCCTATATTGTATTGTTAGGTGCAACAACACTACATACTTATATCGAAGTAGTACATGTTTGGATGTTTCCTTCAATTTCATCTTGGGTTATAGCAGGGGCTTTTTTGGGTCTATGTTATTACATTGTTACTGGAGGATTTCGTGTAGTTGCCGGAATCGGCTTCTTTGGAATCGTTATCCCAAGCATTCTAATCTTCACATTTTTTTATCCTTTGCAGTATGCAGATTTCCAGAATTTATTTCCAATTGCACAGCATTCATTCCTAGAAATTATGAAAGGAATGAAAGGAAATATGTTTAGTTTTTTTGGATTTGAAATGTTATTGCTGTACTACCCATTTATTAAAAAGGCAAAAACGTCTCAAAAATATGCGCACTATGCAAATTTAGTAACGACTATTGTCTACACATACCTTATGATTTTAACTCTTGCATTTTTTAGTGAAAAACAACTAGCGAGTGCGATATGGGCATATTTAAGCATGATTAAAATTATACAATTTCCCTTTATAGAGCGGTTTGAATACATTATTGTTTCTGTTTGGGCTTTTTTTATATTACCCAATGTTTCCTTTACATTATGGGGAGTAAGTCGTGGTATAAAAGAGGCACTGGGAATAAAGCAAAAATATGTTTTGCCAGTTATCATCCTATTCATCTTTGTTTTATCATTTTTCTTGAATAATCGTAATAAAATTAACTTATTAAATACTTGGACAGGTCAAATGGGCTTTGTATATATATATGTATACCTACCTGTACTATGGCTAATTCAAACGGCCAAAATAAAGTTAAGGAGATAAACATGAAGCGATGGATACTTTTCCTTATATTAAGTGTCTTCTTAATAGGTTGTGCTAAAACGAAAATTGTGGATGACATTGACTTAGTTCAAGTTGCGGCATATGATACCGAAGCAGAAGGTAAGCTAAAAGGAACCTTTGCGATTTCAGCTTATAAAGGAGGCGGGGAAGGTGAAACAAAAATCTATTCAGCATCAGGCCAGACTGGTAGAGAAGTTCTTGCAAGAGCATCCGAAAAATCTTCTGGACCTCTAGAGTTGGGGCAATTGCGTGTTATTATATTTAATGAAAAAATAATTGAAAAGGGAATGCAGGAAATTTTAGAGACTTTGAACCGAAATCCTAGTGTAGGAAATGCAATTTATTTAGCAATTACAAATGTAAAAGGGGAATCACTATTAAAGGGGAACTATTCTAAAGAAAAAGAAATTGCTTCCTATCTATCCTCTTTACTGGAGCAAAATATGGACAATGGAACGCAGCCCAAAACAAATTTTTTTATGTTTTTAAACCAACTTAATGATGATGCGAGAGATTCCTATTTACCGATAATATCTAAAAAAGGTAACGTGTTGGAGTTAGATGGAATAGCACTTTTTAAAAGATGTAAAATGGTTGATAAAGTGAACCCTAAAGATTTATTTGTATTTAAATTGTTGACAGATAATTTTAAACAAGGTACATACCAATTCAAACTACCTGGTTCTTCAAATACTCACGCTACGATAGAGAATATAAAAGCTAGAACAAAATATAAGATGGAGGGGAATAGTAAGCATCCATTCGTAAATGCTCATATTCAAGTTAAAGCTGAAATTCAAGAATTTACAAAAACAAAAAATCTAGATAATCCTAAAGAAATAAAAAAATTAGAAAAAATTATGGAAAAAGAAATAGAAAAAAAAGCAACTACATTGATAAAGAGATTTATTAAAAAAGACACAGATCCTATAGGACTTAGAAAGCTTGGTAGAACTCACGTAAGAAAATGGAACAGTCAAGAATGGGAAGAATCCTATAAAGATTTACGTTTTCGTGTAACAGCTGATGTAAAAGTAACCCAATCTGGTGTCACAGAATAAATCAAATAAGATATGGGAAATTTTAATAAAAAATATAGTCTCGCAGGAGATTAGGGAGAAGAGAAACGATTAACAAAGAATTTCATAAACATTAAGATGCTTTGTTAATCGTTTTTATACCTGTAGTTTTATCACTTATAGTAATCATAATTATAATAAAAGAACAACGAAACAAATTCCCGATACCACATAATTATAAGAGGACAATAAAGCATCAAGATATAATGTATGCTTTGTCTGGAAAAAGGAATTAAGTACTTCAAGGTTAAACACTTAACTTTAAAATAGTAAATTCGTTGCTTGTAGCACTTCAACTAGACTGTGTCCCCGAAAGTTAGAAAGGTCGGTTTGTTAAGTAGCCTCTAGGGAATGAGCCTAGTACAATACCGGATTCATTCCCTTTTATTTTTCCTTGATTCTTTCATGATTATAGTACTTGATATACTTTGCTAATTCTTGTTTGAATTCTGTTGTACTTTCAAATTCTCTCGATACAGAAATAGACATACAAAAACGCCATTCTTTCTTATAAATCTACAGAAAGAATGGCGTATTCTTCGAACGTGAGTTCCTTTATTGAAAAGCTTTAGTTCTATATGACAGATAAAAGGGAAAGCAACGCTAAAATAGCGAGAAGTCCTTGTTTCATGATAATTGATTTATTGGATGTGAGACCTCCGAAAATAGCTGCTACCCCACACAAATGATGAAAAATAATTGAATCATATAACCAATGGGATTGTTTCCAAGTATAAGTCCCCAAATGAGGCCAGCTGCTAAGAATCCATTATATAAACCGTTTACAAATTAATTGTCTAAGTATTTCTAAGTTTAAAGAGTGCAGTGTCTTCATTTTTTATTGAATTAACTTTTACATGTTGGTTCAATATTTTCTATTCTCTTGGAACTTAGTTCTCGTTTACTTCTCACAAAAGCAATAAAATCTATTATCTCTTCTGTTGACAGTGCTTCTCCATCTACTAAAAGTGTTGCATCTGGATCGTTTAGGAGTCTTGTAATATCAATTACATCTTTGTTTTGATGTGAATGTTCAATTCGACCTAATATATAATCTACAGATGTATCAAATAAATCGGCTATTTTAGATAAAGATTGTAATGAAGGTAATCTATAACCATTTTCATAACCAGCATAGGTGCTTTTCGCAATCCCAAGTCGATCTGCTGTCTCTTGTAAGGACCATTTTTGATTTTTTCTTAATTTAGATAAACGTTCCAGCATTCGTCTCATACCCCATCTAATTTTATTAAATTAATTATAGCATAGAAAAAGAATCAAGAATAGAAAAAAAGTACGCGTATTGAATACAAAATCTTGATTAATTCAAATTAAGTTCTATAATGATAAATATAAATACGCATTACGCGAACGATATATCGTTGTTTATTTTATGGAGGGGTTGTGTATGAAGAAAATTTTATTACTTGCAACTGGTGGGACAATTGCATCTGTGGAGGGGAATGAGGGGCTTGTTCCAGGATTGTCTGCTGAGGAATTATTGAATTATTTTTCGAAGTCTTCTCGAAACTTAGAAATAGATTGCAAAATCTTAATGAATATTGATAGTACCAATATGCAACCTGAGCACTGGAAAGAAATAGCTAATGCTGTTTTTAATCACTATGATGACTATGACGGGTTTGTGATTACACATGGAACGGATACGTTAGCTTATACATCTTCCGCGTTATCTTATATGCTGCAAGGTTTAAGAAAACCAGTTGTTTTAACAGGTTCACAAGTACCTATTAGTTTTAAAAAGACAGATGCAAAGAAAAATGTAGCTGATGCTCTTAGATTTGCCTGTGAGGATGTTGGCGGTGTGTTTATTGTTTTTGATAGTAGGGTGATTATTGGGACGAGAGCAGTTAAAATGCGAACAAAAAGTTATGATGCATTTGAAAGTGTGAATTATCCATATGTTGCTGAGGTAAATGAAGATGAAGTGAAATATCATTGGAAGCCAACGTCCCCCCATAATGAACTTTCAATAAATACTAATTTATGTACGGATGTTTTTCTTATGAAATTGTATCCAGGTACAAAGCCAGAGATATTTGATTGCTTAAAAGATTTGTATAAAGGAATTATTATTGAAAGTTTTGGAAACGGTGGATTACCTTTTGAAGGAAGGAACTTGCTTTCGAAAATTCAAGAGTTGACTGAAATGGGGATTGCTGTAGTGATTACTACTCAATGCCTGGAAGAAGGAGAAGACATACTTCTCTATGAAGTAGGACGGAAAGTGGCACAACATCAAGTAATATTGTCTGGAGATATGAATACGGAAGCCATCATAGCAAAATTGATGTGGGCGCTTGGGAAAACTAATAAATTAGAAGAGATTAAAAAAATTATTGAAGAGCCTTTAGCCTACGATTTAACAATAAAATCTGATAAGGATTGGTAATGACTTCATATGATTTATTTAGGTTTTACATTTAATATGGGGGAGAAATTAAAATGGCAATGACAAACAAGAACGTGCGAGTGGAGAATGATTTTTTGGGAGGAAAGGAATTACCTATTGAGGCATATTACGGAATTCAGACTTTACGCGCTGTTGAAAATTTCCCGATTACAGGGTATAAAATTCATGAAAGTTTAATTAGAGCGTTCGCAATTGTAAAAAAAGCAGCAGCGCTTGCTAATACAGATGTAGGAAGATTGGAATTGAACAAGGGTGGCGTGATCGCAGAAGCTGCTCAAGAAATTCTTGATGGAAAATGGCACGATCATTTCATCGTCGATCCAATTCAGGGTGGAGCAGGTACTTCAATGAACATGAATGCAAATGAAGTCATTGCCAATCGTGCTCTTGAATTATTAGGAATGGAAAAGGGAGACTATCATTATATTAGTCCAAATAGCCATGTAAATATGGCCCAATCAACAAATGATGCATTCCCAACGGCGATTCATATCGCGACGTTAAATGCATTAGAAGGCTTATTACAAACGATGGGTTATATGCATGATGTATTTGAATTAAAAGCAGAACAGTTTGACCATGTTATTAAAATGGGTCGTACACATTTACAAGATGCGGTGCCAATTCGTCTTGGACAAGAGTTTAAAGCATACTCTCGCGTACTTGAACGTGATATGAAACGAATTCAACAATCGCGTCAACATTTATATGAAGTAAATATGGGGGCAACTGCAGTTGGTACAGGCTTAAATGCAGATCCAGAATATATTGAAGCAGTTGTAAAACATTTAGCTGCAATTAGTGAATTACCGCTTGTTGGTGCAGAAGATTTAGTAGATGCGACGCAAAATACGGATGCTTATACTGAAGTATCTGCAGCGCTTAAAGTATGTATGATGAATATGTCTAAAATTGCGAATGACCTTCGCTTAATGGCATCAGGTCCACGTGTTGGTTTAGCGGAAATTATGTTACCAGCTCGTCAGCCAGGTTCATCTATTATGCCAGGGAAAGTAAACCCTGTTATGCCAGAAGTAATTAATCAAATTGCGTTCCAAGTAATTGGTAATGACCATACAATTTGCCTTGCTTCAGAAGCAGGACAATTAGAATTAAACGTTATGGAACCAGTACTTGTTTTCAACTTACTTCAATCGATTAGCATTATGAATAACGGTTTCCGTGCTTTTACAGATAATTGCTTAAAAGGAATTGAAGCGAATGAAGATCGCTTAAAAGAGTATGTTGAGAAAAGTGTAGGAATTATTACAGCCGTGAACCCTCATATCGGTTATGAAGCAGCAGCTCGCGTTGCGAAAGAAGCAATCGCGACAGGGCAATCTGTTCGAGAACTTTGTGTGAAAAATGGTGTATTGTCACAAGAAGACTTAGAGTTAATTCTAGATCCATTCGAAATGACACACCCAGGGATTGCAGGAGCAATTCTTTTAAAGAAAAATTAAAAGAAGAGGGGGGAACAAGTCCCTCCTCTTTGTTTACAATATAGGGAGATTATAAGTAAGTATACAGTGGCGTTTAATGGTTCATAGAAACAATATTAAGAGGAGCAGAAATATGATCAACACCACTTTTAAATAAAGAGGATTTATTAAAATATCCTATCATGTTAACAACAAATTCACATGAATCTTTATAAAGCATTATGACCAACTATGAATCAATAGTTGGCCATAATGACCTTAAAGATCCATATCTTTTAATCCAGGACTATGCTCATTTGGCATTTCAGGAAGTTCTGGTACAGGAAAACCTTTTGGCGGGTCAGTTACTGCTAATGTTCCTTTGTTTCTACTTGGTGATTCACCTTGGAATATTTCTCCCATTCTTGTTGGATCTAAACTAAAATTAAATTGTGCGTTATGGAATCCCATGTCTACATACTTTCTGCACTCTGGGTATTTATTAATATCATAGTTGGGCACAGGGAAGAGTTTCCCCCATTCAACACCCAATGTCTCTAAAGCTTTTGCGAAAGCATTTTGATGTGCATTATCACGTACAATTAAAAATGCAAGTGTTTCTCTAAAAGTTTGATTGGAACTCATTTCATAAATTCTAGTTTTTTGAAGTACACCTGTAGATTCAAGTACTACGTTATCTAATAAATCGCTAATTAAGTTTCCATGACTATATACCCAAGAGCCATTCCATGGGTTGCCAGCTGCATCAACAGGCAATGAACTTTGAGCACCTACAATAAAGTGGTGAGGATTTGCATGTTTAACCGCTTCATCAAGTGGTGCTGTGTCAATACCAGCATTTCCTGGCGTAGGTTCACCAGATCCAGTTAATAGTTGATTAATTGTATGTTGTACAAGTTCTACATGGCTTATTTCCTCTAAAAAAACACCTCGAAGTAAATCACGATATTGCTTCTCTTTACCTCTAAAATTTGAGCTTTGGAAGAAGTATTGCATCATTGTACGCATTTCGCCATAATGCCCACCTAATATTTCTTGTAAAACTTTTGCAGCAGCTGGGTCTGGTTTATGCGGCTTAATCATATTAATTATTTCTTCTTTATAATAAAACATGAAGGACACCTCTTTTTAAGTTAGTTAACATTGTTATCGTGTCCGCTATTTGGTTAATTAATACTTTAATTCATTTTTTTACCAATTAATTATTACCTCAAAATGCAAAGTTTTTGGAAATAACTATTTTAGATGTGAGATGAAAATGGGGGATAGATACTTAGCATTTAATAAAAAGATAAGATTATGAAATGTAATCCTATCTTTTTATTAAGAATAATGAATTGTAGCTTCAAGGTTTCAGAATGACTTTTATACAGTCATCTTCACGATTATTAAAAATTTGATAACCGTAGCTCGCTTCTTCAAGGGGGATTTTGTGTGTAATAATCTCTTTTGGGTCAAATTCTTTATTTGTTATTTTTTCAAATAGTTCTGGCATAAAATGAATAACAGGTGCTTGTCCCATTTTAAGATTAATATTTCTAACCCAAAATGCCCCGAGTGGGAATGCATTATAATTGCCACCATAAACACCAGTCATTTGAACCGTTCCGTATTTTCTTACGGCTTTCGTAGCAATTTGAATAGGGCCGAGAGTTCCACCTTGTAATTTCAATTTTTGTTCTAGAAATTCTAGTGTTGATTTTTTTCCATCCATGCCTACGCAATCAATGACTACATCGGCGCCGCCATGTGTAATTTCCTTTAAATGTTCTCCCATATCAGGGAACTTTGTAAACTCAAATACCTCAACATTGTTAATCTTTTTTGCATAATGTATCCGATAATCTAAGTAATCCACTGCAATTACACGTTTAGCGCCTTGCATCCAAGCAAATTTTTGTGTCATTAACCCAACAGGTCCACAACCAAGGACGATAACAGTATCACCTGGCTTAACGCCTGCGTTTATTACACTCCAATAGGCTGTAGGTAAAACATCTGATAAAAATAGTAGGGATTCATCTTCAAGCTCGCATGATTCCGGTATAACAAATGGAGTGAAATTTCCAAATGGAACTTTTAAATATTCTGCTTGTCCGCCTGGATGATTACCAAATTTCTCCGTATAACCAAAGTATCCACCAGAATCGTAATGAGGGTTTGAGTTATCACATTGACTTTCCATTTCATGTTGGCAATAGAAACAATGTCCACAAGAAACGTTGAAGGGGATGACAACACGATCGCCTTTTTTCACTTTAGTGACATCTGGCCCGACTTCTTCAACGATTCCCATTGGTTCATGGCCGATAATGTATCCTTGAGGTAAGGGCATGTTACCTTGATATAAATGTAAATCAGAACCGCAAATAGCGGTTGAAGTAATCCTTACAATAATATCATCTTTTTTCTCTAACTTTGCATCATCAACTTGTTTAACTTGTACTTGATTTGGTCCTTGATAGGTTACAGCTTTCATCTCATATCTCCTTTTGGATTATGTCTCAAAACATAATTTTATTTAATCTCTTGGTGAAATAGAAATCTTGCTTTTATTTACTGAAGGGAATTAGGAAGTATACATAGTATTGTTATGAAAGTATGTTATATCAGTTATTCTTTCTTATATGTTTTGCCCTACTTTAAGAAAAAAATCAATTTTTATTCATAAACTAATTTCCATAAAAAGGATAATTATTTTTTCATAATTTGTAACATATTAAAAACATCGGAGGTGAAATAATATGGCAAACAATAATAGTGGAAATCGTAATGAATTGTTAGTTCGAGGCGCTGAACAGGCTCTTGATCAAATGAAATATGAAATTGCACAAGAGTTTGGTGTACAACTTGGTGCAGATACAACAGCTCGTGCAAACGGATCTGTTGGTGGTGAAATTACAAAACGTTTAGTAGCAATGGCTGAACAACAACTTGGTGGTAGAGCTAATCGCTAAGTGAATTGGTATAAAATATAGCAAATATGTAAATCAATTTCTTTTGTGTATTTATAAAAATAAAAAACCTTATATTAAACAGATTCTCACTCAAAGATTATTGATAATCTTCTTTCATAATCTTTGAGTATTTAATTTGTAAACTACTTTCCTAAACAAAAAACACGCAGTGTTGGAAAGGTGTTTTCCATGCATAATAGAAAATCTTTTGCAGGAAAAAGCATACTTAAAAATTTGATTTCAATATTGAAATCAATATTTATTATGATATTTTCGAAAGGTAGGAATTTAAAAATGGGTATATTAAGTGGAAATCCTCAAAATGAACCTTTACATTACGGAGAAGTATTTGACATTTGGAGTTATCTTCTTGCTGCACAGGGTGCAATTGCAAGTCATCAAGTATTTATGAATCATACAGGTGATGAAGATTTGAAGAAGTTTTTAGAAGGCTTAATTGAAAATGATATGAATTCGGAAATAGAAGAATTAAAAGCTCTTTTAAAGATTAATGGCGTAGCATTACCGCCTGCTCCTCCAGAACGACCAGTTGCATCTATCGAAGACATTCCCCCAGGGGCACGTATTAATGATGTTGAAATAGCAGCAGCTGTTTCTACAGGATTAGCAGCTGGACTTGTGACATGTAGTCAAGTGATGGGAAAATGTCTTCGAGAAGATGTAGGGATGCTATTTGGACAATTTCATATGAAAAAAGCGCAAGCAGGTGTAACGTTGCTGCGTTTAAGTAAGAAAAAAGGGTGGGTAGTTCCACCTCCGTTACATGTAAGAAATTCTGATCAAGCTTAATAAACAAAAATAAAAAAGTGGCATTGGCCACTTTTTTATTTTTTAGATGTATCCTCAAGCTTGGATTTATTTATTGTGGAAGAATCTATATATTCATCTGATATTTCCATAGCATATTTATCATGATGAATATGATTGCGATTTTTTAATTCATCGTCGTTACGTAGCACTAGCCTCTTCATATAAATATGGAAGAAAACTTCTGTTCCACCAATAATTAAAGCGGCTATAAATGAAGAAAGTCCAATGTTACGAGTAGCATCTAAATTAGTAAACAAGGATGTTAGTAACCAAGTTCCGAAAAAGCTTAAGCCGAAATCTGCCATTGTAGCAATCATATTTCCGTATTTAGGTAAAATGAAGAGGTCTCCAATTAAATAGGCAGCTCCCGTAAGAAAAAGAGAAATTAGTAATACTCTAGGAATTGAAATGCCTTGAAAGATACTGAGCATGATTAGCAATACTGCAGTTATCGCTGTGTATTTAATTAATAAGGCAACAATATGTTTCATCATTTTCCTCCATTGTTTAAACGTATATGGAATACAATATTTCATTAAAAACGGATTATGCTTTTATATAGCGTAACCCGTTTTAATCACCCCTTAATGGTAAGAAGTACAACCTGGGTAAGAAGCAGGCTTATACTATGGATAGTATTTGCGGAATATCGAGCTTTATTCATAAAGGGTAGTTCCATTCTTATAATAGAGATGTTGCCTAAGTACAGTGTTTTTTCATATTAAACTTAATATTCGTTGGTGTTTTGATTCATTAATATAAAAATAAACAAAGTATTTCCGCATTTAATGCATCTTTTTATCTATATATTTTCCGTAATCAGGTACAGCAATTTTATCAAATTCTTGAACGAGTGTTTTGAGGCTTGTTGATAGCAATTCACCTGACATTGGTATCCCATGTCCAGTAATAGCGACTAGAGGCTTTAATTCTTCTAATTTAATGACTGATTCTTTAGCTGCTTTCCAGTCTGTTGTTAAATAACGAGGGGGTCCGCTTATTTCCTGTTCTTGAGTTATTACTTTATACAGATACTCCTGTTTCACTGTAACAAAAGCGTCCCCAGCAATTAAAGTTCGGTCTTTCTCTCTGAATAATGAAATATGCCCAGGAGTATGCCCTGATGTATGAATCCATCTAAACTCTGGCATATGGGGAACAGTTCCATCGGTAGGTAGTGCTTTTACGCTATTTCCTAAATCAATCGGTTCATTAGGGAACAGGGGAGACATTTTCGCTACCATACCACCTTCAACTGTAGGGTCTGGTTCTGGATAGCTTTGTTGTCCAGTCAAAAACGGTATCTCCATTTGATGGGCATAGACTGGAACATCCCAATATTTAATGAGTTCAATTATTCCTCCAACATGATCAAAATGCCCATGAGTTAAAATAATTGCTTTTGGGCGACTATTGGTACCAAATCGATCTTCAGCGATAGAGATAATTTCATTTGCACATTTAGGCATTCCAGCATCAACTAAAACAAAATCATTGGTCTTAGGATTTCCAACAAAGCATATATTGACGATTTGAATCGTGTAACAAAATAAATCAGGTAATACTTCGAGGCCATGACCACTTTCAATTGAAGTTGCTGGAATAAACTTGTAATCACTTCCATAATTCATTTCCTTGTCCACCTTTTATCCCCCTTAATATGTTTCAATACGACATTATAGTTCCCTAATTTCTCAAATCCATTTTGAGGCATTTGAAAAAAAGAATAGTGGGGGGAGTACAAAAAATTAAGTCCTAGAATTAAGGTGGAGACATATGAATTTATATAATAGTTTCTACAGTTTTTTTGAGAAGGGTGATGGGTTAATAAAAATTAATCTTTATATTTTAATGTGTATTTATATAAAAAATACATAACAGTAACTAATAAAACGCCATTAAATAAGACGATGAATTGTACAGATGCTTTTCGTAATGAAAAAATGTTTAGTTTTGGAGATGGAATTGAAGTGAATGAGAGGTGGAGAAATAAAAATAATTATCTCTTCCTAAGTTAATTATATCATGTAAATCAAGTTCGAAATAGACTGTTTATTCGTATTTACTACTGATACAATCAAGAACACACGTAAAGTAAGGAGAGATGTTACATGAGTTCTTTCGTTCTCGATTTTCAGGAAATAGAAAACACGCAGCTTTTGCTCGTCGGTGGAAAAGGTTTGAATTTAGGGGAGTTAACAAACATTCAAGGTATACAAGTACCCGAAGGTTTTTGTGTTACAACGGTAGGATATGAAAAGGCTATCGAGCAAAATGAAGAGTTTCAAACTTTGTTGCAGCAGCTAACAAAGTTGAAAATGGAAGAGCGTGCTCAAATTGGTGAAATGAGTAAGAAGATTAGAGAAGTCATTATGGCAGTAGAAATCCCTACTGATGTAGTGGAAGCAGTAGCTCATTATCTCTCGCGTTTTGGAAATGAACATGCGTATGCCGTGCGTTCGAGTGCTACGGCTGAAGATTTACCGTATGCTTCATTTGCAGGTCAGCAAGATACGTATTTAAATATTATCGGAGAAGAAGCGATTTTACAGCATGTAAGAAAGTGCTGGGCTTCTTTATTTACAGATCGAGCGGTTATATACCGAATGCAAAACGGTTTTGATCATAATCAAGTTTCTATATGTGTTGTCATTCAAAAAATGGTTTTCCCTGTGGCTTCAGGGATTTTATTTACTGCGGATCCGATTACTTCGAATAGGAAGGTGTTGTCAATCGATGCCAGCTTTGGACTTGGCGAAGCGCTAGTATCTGGATTGGTTTCTGCAGATAATTATAAGGTAAAAGAAGACGAAATCGTCGAAAAGGTCATCGCAACGAAAAAATTAGCCATCTATGGACGAAAAGAAGGCGGAACAGAGAGAAAGAAAATTGCTCCTAATAAGCAAAAAGTTCAAACACTTACTGAACAACAGATTTTACAACTAGCACGCATCGGAAGACAAATCGAAGCTTATTTTGGTTGTCCGCAAGATATTGAATGGTGCTTAGTTGATGATACAATTTATATAGTCCAAAGCAGACCGATTACGACTTTATATCCAATTCCAGAAGTAAATGATGGGGAAAATCACGTGTATATATCAGTTGGTCACCAACAAATGATGACCGATGCGATGAAACCATTAGGTTTATCTTTTTTCTTGTTAACGACTAGTGCCCCTATGCGTAAAGCGGGAGGCAGGTTATTTGTCGATGCTACGCAACAATTAGCTTTACCTGCTAGCAGAGATTACTTAATAAACACTTTAGGAAAATCGGATCCACTCGTAAGAGATGCATTAACGACTATAGTTGAGCGAGATAATTTTATTAAATTATTACCAGATGATGAAAAAGAAAAGAGTGTTGGTAAAGGTGTGCCACCTGCAAGCGCGCAACCAGAAATCGAAAATGATCCAGCAATCGTTACGGAATTAATAAAGAATAGTGAAGCATCACTTGAAGAGTTAAAACAAAATATGCAACTGAAATCAGGAGTGGACGTACTTGATTTTATTTTGGAAGATATTCAGCAATTAAAGAAAGTATTGTTTAACCCGCAAAGTATCGCTGTCATTATGGCTGGTATGAATGCTTCAACATGGATAAATGAAAAGATGGAGCAATGGTTAGGTGAAAAAAATGCAGCAGACACGCTTTCTCAATCCGTACAAAATAATATTACATCTGAAATGGGTTTAGCATTAATGGATGTCGCTGATGTGATTCGGCCGTACAAAGAAGTTATTACGTATTTACAACATGTAGAAGATGATAGCTTTTTAAATGAACTAGTTCAGTTTAAAGGTGGAGAAGAAGCTCGAGATGCTATTCTAACTTTTCTAAATAAATACGGAATGAGATGTAGCGGAGAAATAGATATTACGAAAACGCGCTGGAGTGAAAAGCCAACTACAATTATCCCGATGATTTTAAATAATATAAGAGATTTTGAATATGGTGCGAGTAAGCGGAAATTTGAAGAAGGACTGCAAGAAGCTTTGAAAAAAGAAGAAGAGTTAGTAGATCGATTACAGCACTTATCGGGTGGAAAACAAAAAGTAGAAGAAACGAAGCGAATGATTCGTAATATCCGTAATTTTATCGGCTATCGTGAATATCCAAAATACGGTATGATTAATCGTTATTTCATATATAAGCAAGCGTTACTGAAAGAAGCTGAGCAACTTGTGCAGAGCGGTGTCATTCATGAAGTTGATGATATATACTATTTAACTTTTGAAGAGCTTCACGAAGTTGTTCGCACGAATAAACTAAATTATGAGCTTATTCATAAACAAAAAAATGATTATAAATTATACGAAAAACTAACGCCTCCTCGTATAATGACGTCCGATGGAGAAATCATTACAGGTAAATATAAACGAGAAAACCTCCCAGCTGACGCGATTGTAGGTCTGCCTGTTTCGTCTGGAGTAGTTGAGGGGAGAGCTCGCGTTATTTTAAACATGGAAGAAGCGAATTTAGAAGAGGGTGATATATTAGTTACAGCTTTTACTGATCCGGGCTGGACACCATTGTTTGTGTCTATAAAAGGGTTAGTCACTGAAGTTGGCGGACTTATGACCCACGGAGCAGTAATTGCACGTGAATATGGATTACCGGCAGTTGTTGGAGTAGAGAATGCTACGAAATTAATAAAAGACGGACAACGAATTCGGGTACATGGAACAGAAGGGTATATTGAAGTGTTGTAATGAAATAAAAGAACATCCGCTATTATAGTGGATGTTCTTTTATTATATAGCTGACTTATTTCTTTAAGCCAGCCGCATAAAAAGGTCCATGAACTGCGATTATTGATAATATGAACAATAATGTTCGTACGCAAATATTAGAAGGGTTAAAAGCAAAAGGAGATACTGTAACAACAGATCAAGCTGCGAAATTAGTAACACCTATTGTAAAGAACGTGAAAAATATGAATGAGGTCGGCAAAAATAGTGCGAACGGTAACTCACCAATATCATTGTTCCAGCCGTTATGGATTGCAAGTTTAGCTAGTGCAGCGATTATTTTTATTGCGATTAGTAAAATGCCAGTAAGCTCAAGAAAAGAAAACTTTCTGTTAAAAGTAAACCAAATCGTAACAGGAGCTATTGCGACACTTGTAATTGGATTTGGTCTTACATGGATTGCGGATGGGATGGTAGGGTTAAATATTTCGAACTTCACGGATACAGCTCTATTCTTATCCATTACTTCTTTTAGTTTCTTCTTAATGATATCTGCGGTACTTTCATTGGTTGGGCTAAAAGGAATCGGTTTATTCGCTTTATTACTATTCTTCGGGGCGCCGTTACTATCATTAGCACCTGAGATGTTGTCTCCGTTTTATCAAGACTGGGTTTACTCATGGTTACCAATGAAATTTATGATTGAAGGCCTAAGAGAAATCTTCTTCTTCGGAAAAGGGTTAAGTTGGAATACTCCTGTTACTGTACTCGTTTGGATTGGTATAGTAAGTATGGTTACTATATTAGCAACTGCATTCAAACGTAGTGTAGTAAAAGGGCATAAAACAGAATTGAACGCTTAAAAAAAAGCCGTTTCACTAATTGAAGTGACCCCCGAAAGTTAGACAGGTCGTTTCATTAGGCAGCCTCTAGGGTATGAGCCCGGTATTGTACTGGGCTCATACCCTTTAATTTTGCCTTAATTCTTTTATGATTATAGTATTCTATATACTTTGCTAATTCTTGTTTGAAATGTGTTATACTTTCAAATTCTTTTCGATACAAAAATTCCGATTTCATAATACCGAAGAAATTTTCAATAACGGCATTGTCATAACAGTTTCCTTTGCGAGACATACTTTGAGTTATGCCACAATTCTTAAGAGAATGGCGGTATTGTTTCATTTGATAGTGCCAACCTTGATCAGAGTGAATGAGGAGTTTATCCGGATCGGTTACACAATAAAGGGCTTGGTCCAACATCGTTGAAACAAGGGAATAGGTCGGTCTGGAACTAATTGTATACGTGATAATTTCACCATTAAATAAATCCAACATTGGTGATAGGTATAACTTCTCCCCAAATAACTTAAACTCCGTAATATCTGTAACCCACTTTTCATTTGGTTTTTCAGCTTGGAAGTTGCGATTTAAAATATTTGGCGCAATTTTCCCAACTGTCCCTTTGTAAGAGCGATATTTTTTCATACGAACCAGACATTTTAACCCTAATTCTTTCATAAGGCGATATACTTTTTTATGATTTACTTTGTGTCCACGATTCATAAGTTCATCACGAATACGACGATAACCATAACACCCATCGTGTTCATTATAAATAGCTTGAATCAGTTCTTTTACCTCCGTATTTGGATCAGGACGATTAAAATGTTTCATCCAGTAATAGTACGTACTACGTGGAATGTTTGCGAGTTGAAGTAACTCCTTGATAGGAAATTCATGCCTTAACTCGTAGATTACTTGCGCTTTGTCTTGTTTGGTGATTTTTCTTTGTTTTGAACTAAGGCATTCAACTTTTTTAAATATGCATTTTCCATACGTAAACGCTCATTTTCCGCTTGTAAGGCTTCGATTGATCCTTCATCTACTGGTTTTATTTTTTTATCTTTCATGGTTGGACGCCCCTTTTTCTTTGATTGTAGGGCATCCAATCCTCCTGTTTCATAAGCTATTTTCCATTTCCGAAGTGTTTCATAAGACGGTATATTGAAAAGTGCCGCTGTTTCTCTGATAGATGTCCCGTGTTCATTCATATAATAAAGTACATCTAGTTTATACTGGGCTGGGTAGAATGTATAGCACTTTTCAAAGGCCTTTTCACCTGAAGACTCATATCGTCTAATCCACTCACGAAGTACGCTAGGGTTAACTCCTATAGATTTAGCAATTATTTTTCCACTTTCTGTACCATCTAAATATCGTTTCACCGCTTGGATTTTTTCTTTTGAAGAAAATTTAGCCATAAAAAATGCACCTCCAATTGTTAGACTGTGTCTAACAATTGGGGTGCACTTCAAATTAGTGAAACGGCTTTTTTTGATGAAATCTATAAGCTGAAGAATGAATATTTGCTGATAATAAAGTTTGTTAATTTTTCTGGCTTTTCCTCAATGTAAACACCTAATTGTTGAAAAGTGTTATGTTTAGAATTAAGTCGGGATCTCTAAAGGTCACGTACATTCCAGACAATCTCACCACGTTCGTCATCCCACGTACTGTGATGACGCTTAAATCCTATCTTTTCTAGTACCCGGAGGGAAGCGATATTCCAAGCGCCTACAGTCGACCAAAGTCTTTGGCGTCCAGTAGCAATCGCCGCGTCCAGTACAACAGATGCCGCCTCAGTCGCATAACCTTTACCATGAGCGCTGCGGAACAACTCGTATGCAATCTCCGGCTCTTCAAGTGTGGAACGACCGATAATCAAGCCGCAGTATCCGATGAAATCGCCTTCGTCTCTTCTTCGAATAGTGAGAAGGGAAATGCCATTTTCATCTGCTTTCTTACGCATCTCAATAAGCCGGTTACGAACGGAGTCGAGGGTCGGCATGTCCACACCACGTTCGCCAATTAATTTCCTCATCCAAACTGAATCGGATTCCTCCCACATACTCAGGTCAAGTCGTTCGGTTTTTAGCTGGAACTCCATAGTTTTAAATAAAGATGGCATAGTGGAACCTCCTAATTATGTCACTTAACTCATAATAGCTTCGCACCGCATCATGTTGAACCAATCGTTGATTCGCGAATTTATTTTCCTAACTCCCGCGAGAGTTTATAGCAACAGTATACAATAGTATTATTTTATGCATAAGCAATTCCTTTCCAAAATAGACCCTTTTCTCAAACTTTTCTTTCAATCTAAAGCCGTCCCGTTAAATACACAGGCTCCTACTATTTCTAAATGCATAAAATGTTAAGCGAAAGTATGGGGGGATACGATGTATAATTCAAATTATTATGATTGGTATAGGCAAAATGATAAGTTGATAAGTGATATTGAAAAAGCTATAAATGGAGAGTATAGCGCCATAAGCTGCTATGCAAAATTAGCGAATATGGCTCCAAGTCAAGCAGAGAAAAAACAAATTCTTGAAATTCGTAATGATGAAATAAAACATTTTCATCACTTTGTACAAATTTATACGAATTTAACTGGCAGGCAGCCGAAACCACAGATTACCGAAGACTGTCCGAATACCTACTTACAAGGATTAGAGTTCGCTATACAAGATGAGCAAAAGACAGTAGATTTTTATTTGGAAATTTCAGATGAGACATCGGATGCACATCTGAAAGATTTGTTACGGAGAATAGCTGCGGATGAACAAAATCATGCGGTATGGTTTTTATATTACTTCGTGAAGTCGAAGTGAGCATTAAGAATGAACGGCTAATGTGGTGCATATATTAGAAATTATTTTAAAAGGCAGTGCAACAATTGCATGAAAAACTTAATAAGCATAAAGAAACCGTTTCATAAGTAGTGGGACGGTTTTTTTTCGCGGTGAAATACAAGTTACATAGATATCGACAAAATATGGTAATTTAATTTGGTATATAATGTATGAAATGAAAACGAAAATAAATAAGCTAGGAGCAAATAAATGAAAAGAGGAATTACAGTAGATATTCCAAATGAATATGATAATTTACTTTGGAAAGTGTTAAAGCCAATTGATATTTCTTCATATGATTGGTGGGTAGGGAGTGAGGAGTCATACTTAATAGCACGTGGTGGATTGGATGAGGCATTATTTCCAGAAGGACCAAGTATAGTGGAAGGATCAGATTTGAAAATATTATTTAAAGACAATATATATTATGTTATTTTTGCAGATTTAAAAGCGTATTCAAAAGGAGAGGAAGTAGTAGATATTGAAACATATGAAGCATTTAAAGAGAGTAAGTGTGAATTAGTTTTACTAGTTGCGGATTGTACATACGTCACAATTTACGCTAAAGATCAAAAACAGATTGAATTGATGTATGAAAACGCAAGGAATCAAGGTTATTATGTTGAATACGTTACCGACGAAAATGACGGTAGAACGCGTTTATCAGTATGATAGCGATAGGAAAGGGGAACAGCGATATGGAGAGAAATACAGTTAAAGAATATACAATTCGAACTGCTACTGAAGAGGAAAGCGATAGCATTATTACTCTATTAAAAGAAGTAGCACAATGGCTACAATATAAAGAAGTGGATCAGTGGCAGTATCTTTTAGGAGAGGAAGCTACGGCTGAAATACTAGAATGTATAAGAGAGAAATATACATATGTTGTTCTGAAAGAAGATGAAATAGTTGGTACGGTTACAGTTTCTCCTAAACAAAATGAATGGGATGAACATATTTTTGGTAAAGAGGAAGTTTCTAATTCATTATATATTCATAGATTTGCGGTGAAACGGAAGTATAAGGGGAACGGAATTGGAGAATGGATTTTACAGTGGATAGAAGAGAATGTACAACATGACAAAGAGTATTTGAAGTTAGATTGCGTGGGGCATAATCGTACGTTGAATGATTTTTATAAGAAAAATAATTTTGAATATGTTGGAAGTACGGATGGGCTTAGTAAGTTTCAAAAGAAAAGGAGAATGTGAATGCATCCAATTAACGTAAGTTTAGTTGAAAAGTTAATACAGGAACAGTTTCCCGAATGGGCCCATTTAGAAGTGAAACCTGTAAAGTTTAGTGGGCATGATAATAGGACGTTTCACTTAGGGGATGAGATGAGTGTAAGATTGCCAAGTGATGCGGCATATGCACCGCAAGTAGAGAAAGAAAATAGTTGGCTTCCTATATTAAGTAAGAGACTTTCTTTACCAATTTCTACACCAATTGCGAAAGGAAATCCGTCTGAAGCGTATCCATTGCCTTGGTCTATTAATAAGTGGATAGAGGGAGAAACAGTTACGAAACAAAATGTTCGTGATTTAAATGAATTTGCGGCGGACTTAGGATCCTTTTTAGTAGAATTGCAATCTATTAATGCGAGTAACGGCCCTTTAGCTGGAGCACATAATTTTTACAGGGGCGGACTTATATCGGTATATGATAAAGAGGCGAGAGGTGCGATCGAAAATAATAAGGACGTTTTTGATGAAATCGTATTAAAGCATCTTTGGGATTTAGCACTTCAGTCAACGTGGGAGCGTAAACCAGTTTGGGTTCATGGGGATGTTGCACCTGGAAACTTACTCGTTAAGGACGGAAAGCTTTGTGCTGTAATTGATTTTGGTATTTTAGGTGTAGGAGATCCTGCTTGTGATGCGGCGATGGCATGGACTTTTTTTGATAAGAATAGCAGAAACGTATTTAAAGAAGTATTGCGCATAGATGAAGAAACGTGGAATAGAGCAAGAGGATGGGCACTTTGGAAGGCGTTAATTACATATGATACGAATAGGGATAGTAATGAAAAAGTAGCAGAAGAATCGTATCGTATCATTCAAGTGATTGTGGATGATTATGAGAGGTAATAGAAAAGCCTATTTTAAAATAGGCTTTTTCATATGATTAAATAGTAGAAATGGAAAGAAGGAATATAACATAATTATACAGAATATTTAGATAATAGGAGGTGTCGAATTTTGAGTGAAATTGAATTAAAGAGTAATGTAATTAAGACAGGGAGAGAGAAGGGAATTATTCTTCGGTTTATACTTGCTAGTCTTGTTGGGGTGTTTATGTTTTTCGTTCCTGTTACGATAAACGGTGCATCGTCTATTATGATTGATCATATCGTATCGTGGATTAGGGCTTCGGTTCCAGGCATAGTACCTTATTATGCATTATTTGTTATGGCAATTGGTGCGATTTATCCATTTTATACGAAGAAATGGAATGCATCTATCGTAGACATTTGTTTTTCTATTTTAAAAGTAGTTGGCGTTGTTTTTGGCATATTATATTGTTTAAAAGTAGGACCAGCTTGGTTCTTTGCGCCAGATGTTGGACCGTTTTTGTATGAGAAGCTAGTCATATCAGTAAGTTTGCTCGTTCCAATTGGCTCGGCGTTTTTAGCGTTATTAGTCGGATATGGATTGCTTGAATTTATCGGTACATTTTGTCGGCCAATTATGAGGCCATTATGGAATACGCCGGGGAGATCGGCAATCGACGCAGTTGCGTCCTTCGTTGGAAGTTATTCGCTTGCTCTCCTTATTACGAATCGCGTGTATAAAGAAGGAAAGTATACGACAAAAGAAGCGGCGATTATCGCTACAGGATTTTCTACAGTATCCGCTACATTTATGATCATCATCGCAAAAACATTAGATATTATGCATTTATGGAATGTTTATTTTTGGACTACACTTGTTGTAACATTCATCGTGACTGCTATCACCGTAAGAATCCCGCCCCTCAGTAGAAAACCAGATACATATGTAACAGAAGAAGGGTTCCCAGAGCCTGTTTATAAAGAGAAAATGTTAGAACGTGCTTGGGAAGATGCGTTAGAAGTATCAAAGTCTGCACCGAGCATTATGAAAAATATTGCAGTGAATTTAAAAGATGGATTTATTATGACGATGGGAATTTTACCATCTATTATGTCAGTAGGATTAATTGGTATCGTCTTAGCGAAGTTTACGCCAATATTTGATTGGATCAGTTATATTTTCTATCCGTTTACATGGCTATTACAATTACCAGAAGCAGACTTAGCCGCTAAAGCCGCATCAGTTGGTATTGCAGAAATGTTTTTACCGTCATTATTAGTAGTAAGTGCACCAATTGTGACAAAGTTTGTTATTGCAGTTGTTTCCGTATCATCTATTTTGTTTTTCTCCGCTTCCATTCCTTGTATATTATCAACAGATATTCCATTAAAAGTATCTGAACTTATTATTTTATATGTGCAGAGAACGATTTTAACGTTACTTATTATTACGCCGATTGCTTATTTATTGCTTTAAAGTTTTAATAAGATAAAGTTATAAAAAAGAAGCCGTCTGTAAAAAGAGGGCTTCTTTTGTTTAAAAGCGGGATATTCTTATTTATTTTTCGTATATGACGTAACGCTTCTTAAGAAGATTCCTAGTCCCGCAAAAAAGAACCCTAAGCATAATAAGCTGCCTGGCGTTCCCCAAGTAATTTGATCTAGCATTTTTTATCCCCTCCCGTTTATCATTATATAGAATTTATTGGAAATTATCAAAAAATTATTTTTTTGAGGTTTACTGATGAGTCTTCCTACCTTATACGAGAAGAATATATTTGAAAAGAATTCTTCGCTCTATATTTTTATATTAGTATAATACGTTTTTGATTCTTATGATATAGTAACAACAAAGGGGGCTTAAAAATGGAAATTATTCACGAAAGAGCAAAGTTGCGGTTAATGGATAATACTGATGTCGAAACTTTGTTTTCGATTGTAGAAGGAAATCGGGATATTTGGGCGTATTTAATCTCTAAAATGGATAGTGTGCAAGATATGCAACAATACGTTCAAAAAGCGATAAAGGGCTACGGAAGAGGTAATCAAATACCTTTCGTAACCGTAGATCAACAGTCGAATAAGATTGTAGGAAGTACACGTTTATATAATATTTCAGTAGAAGATAAGACAGTTGAGTTAGGGCAAACGTGGTATCATCCGAGTGTACAACGTACGAGTATAAATACAGAGTGTAAGTATATGCTTCTTCAGTATGCTTTTGAAAAACTGCATATGCTTAGGGTACAAATTAAGACGGATGCAAGAAATGAAAAAGCACAACGAGCAATTGAAAGATTAGGCGCATTAAAAGAAGGTGTGCTTAGAAATGAAAGAAAATTACCGAATGGTTATGTGAGAGATGCGGTGGTGTACAGTATTATCTCGAGTGAATGGCCAGGCGTAAAAGAACAATTGTTAGAAAAATTAGAGTTGTATAAAGAAAAGTTATAATTCGTGTTTTGAAAGGTATATTGTTCGTGAGACATGAAAAATATACCTTTTTTCTTACAAAATGCTACTTTATTTTAATTCCTTTTGTTTCATCGTTCCCTTCTGAGAAAAAATTCGTTACAATGTAGTTGTATGGTAATAAACTTATGAATTTAAAAAATGTAATGAAAACCGCAAATGAAAATGAATTGATAATCCTCAATTTTAAATGAAAACCCTTTTATACATAAATAACAAGTAAAGTTCCTTCTTTTAAATAAACTCAAACAAAACGATTTGATATAAATGTTTTTTATAGAAGTATGGATGATGTACGGAGGCAATTACAAATGAAAGAAAATAAGAAGAGTAAGAAAAGACGAATCTTTCAAGTATTTTTACTAATGATTTGTTCTGCTATTTTATATGTAAGTTATGCAGCTTACGATATTTGGAGTTATCGTTTTAAAGCAAATGATGACGTGAAAACGGATGCTGGTATCGTACTAGGAGCAGCTTCATGGAACGGAAAACCATCTCCTGTATTTAAAGAAAGAATTAATCATGCGATTTCTTTATATAAGAACGGAAATATTAAAAAGATTATTTTTACAGGTGGTACAAAGTTCGAGGCAGAACTTGAGGAAGCACGTACTGCAAGAGTATATGCAATGAAACAAGGTGTAAAAGAGGAAGATATTTTAATTGAAACTAAATCCCTTTTCACTGAAGAAAATTTAAAAAATGCGAAGCAAGTTGGAATAGAGAACGGAATACGCACATACACGATTGTAAGTGATCCACTTCATATGAAACGCGCAATGAGAATTGCAAAACATATTAATATTGAAGCGTATGCTTCACCAACGCCGACATCAGCATATAAAACGTTAGACACAGAAATTCCATTCTTTTTTAAAGAATTATTCTCGTATATTGGATATGTAACCTCTTTGCCATTAAAGGCATTGAAGGGAGATTAACATAAGAAAAGAACCTATCCTTAAATAGGAACTTTTCTTATTAGTCAAAAACATTGTATTTTTATCGGAATAGTGAAACAATAGAGAGGTAGCTTCATATAATCATAATGAAAAAGTGAGCGGTTGATGAATCGAACATAAAGGAGATTATAGTATGGCACTCTCATTTGTTGAAACAGAAGAACAATCTTTCATTATTGCACAAATAAATAAATTGATTCCGAAGTTCATGGAAAGGGAGCATCAGCTAAGTGAATTAGGATCATTTCCGTATGAAAATATAAATGATTTGAAAGATATCGGATATACGAAATTAACGTTACCGAAGGAATTTGGTGGTAGTGCGATTTCTTTATATGACTTTGTTTTATTTCAAGAGAAAATCGCGGAAGGCTGCGGAGCTACTGCATTATCGATTGGCTGGCATCTTGGCATTGTGAAAGAGCTAGCGGAAAATCGCTCTTGGAATGATGAGATGTTCAAATGGTTTTGCGAAGAAGTACGTAATGGTGCGCTCTTTAACAGGGCAGCAACAGAACCGAAAACAGGGAGTCCGACGCGTGGCGGCAAACCAGAAACAATAGCGGTTCAACAAGGCGAGAAGTGGGTTATAAATGGAAGAAAAACTTTTACAACGATGGCGCCAGTACTTGATTATTTTATTATTTCAGCAAGTATGGAAGGCCAAGAAGAAGTTGGTGAGTTTGTTATTCCAAGAAATACACTCGGTGTATCTATTGAAGAAACGTGGGATAGCGTTGCAATGCGAGGGACTGCTAGCCACGACCTTGTCTTACAAAATGTAGAGATAGAAAGTCGCTTTTTTACAGATATAAAAGGCGGGAAAGTAAAACAAAAGGGTGTTGGCTGGTTGCTACATATACCAGCATGTTATTTAGGAATTGCACAATCAGCAAGAAATTATGCAGTTCAATTTGCGGAATCATACAAGCCAAACAGTTTAAACCATTCTATTAGTTTATTGCCGAATGTTAGAAGATTAGTTGGAGAATTAGAACTCGAGCTTATGCAAGCTCGCGTCTTTTTATATCAAATTGCGAAAAAGTACGATGAGGCAGAAGATAAACTATCACTGCAAGCAGAATTAGCAGCCGTGAAATATGCTGTAACAAATGCGGCGATATCTATAGTGGATAAATCGATGCGCATCGTAGGAGCAAAAAGTTTATCAGAAAAAAATCCGCTCCATCGTTACTATTTAAACGTCAGAGCAGGACTGCATAATCCACCGATGGATGATGCAACATTGTCTATGCTGGCGGATGCGGCGTTTCGGTCGTAGTTTTTAAAGCTTACATTTTATTGTTTATGGATATTATATTTGTTTTGAAAGCACGGGTTTGATTAGTAATCAAACCCGTGCTTTTTATGTGTATGAAGCACTTGGTTGAGATGTAGGTTTTTAATATAAATGATTATCATGGTTTTGTGATTGTTTCTTGTTGAAAAATTCTTATTGTAATGCCAGTTTGGAGGCTGTATAAACATTTTTCGTATTTAATCCCAAATTAATGGTCTTTCTAAGTTTACCGTTCGTAAATATTGTAAAAATTGACCTGCATGGACCGCATCATGATAGGCAATTCGTAATAGCATATCGCCTAAATATCGTTGATAGCCAACATCGCTTCTATCAATAAGTCTTGAATCTAGCTCGGCTATGCTTATCGATTGAACATATTCTATGAAGTCAGTAAAGTATGATTGTGCCAATTCAATTTCTTTTTTTACACAAGTAATCGGCTCGTCATCATACGGGATACGTATGTCGTTTATTGAACCGTTGTTTTTTATAATCATATGGTAGTAAAAAGTTGAACTCCATACATGACGAATCATCTCACCAAAAGACATAGCCTCAGGATCAGGCTTCCAATTAAGAAAATTATTAGGAAGAGAATTCCATAATTTTTCTGAGCGCCTTCTCGTTTCTTTCAAATTTAATATACTAAGATCAATTGCATTCATAATACATTCTCCTTTACTATTAAACTTAAAATAATTGTATCAATTTAATAGTTAGGGTATCATCGAAATATGAATGTATATCCGAATATCTCATATATAGCTAAACTAATTGCTGAACCTACAAGAGCAATCATATTAGATTGTCTAATGAATAATCAGGCACTACCTGCTAGTGAATTGGCTTATATGGCAAAAGTGTCACATCCAACAATTAGTTCGCATCTTTCTAAATTAGTAGAAGGGAATTTACTTACAGTTGAACAACATGGTAGACATCGTTACTATCGACTTGCTAATCAAGAAGTTGCAGAAGTGCTTGAAAAGTTAGGGACAATTGCACCAACAGTTCAAGTTCGCTCTTTAAAACAATCAAGCCAACTAAAACAAATTCGTTATGCTCGAACTTGTTATGATCATCTTGCAGGCAAACTCGGTGTAGAGATAACTGAAAAATTACTAGATAGGCAATTTATAATTTTAGAGGATGGAGAATACATTGTAACGGAACAAGGTAAGCAATGGTTTCTGAATTTTGGAATAAATGTTGATGAGGCAGATACAAAAAGGAGGGTATTTGCAAAACCTTGCCTTGATTGGAGTGAACGACGCTACCATATTGCCGGTTGGTTAGGATCTGCAATAGCAAAACTATTTTTTGAACAGGAATGGATTACAAAAACGGATAAGAACCGAGCTGTCCATCTTACAAAGAAAGGTGTAAAGTTATTGGAAGATCAATTAGGCATTGATATGAAAACTGAGGAAAGAAAAGCTTGAAATTAGAAAAGTCCGTCAAAATGACGGGTTTTTTCATTATGGTAGGAGTGTACATGAATAATAGGATGTTACCAATAATTGTTGCCAATAAAAAAATCTTTCTTTTCATTCTTCTTTTTTAAGTTTTAAAGGAGAAAGCTAGGCTTCTTATTTTTACTAATGTTATAATAAGAAAAAAGCACGAAAAGAGGTCATCTCATGCTAGAGGTTATTGCAACATGTTTAGAAGATGTAAAACGAATTGAAAGCGCTGGCGGGAAGCGGATTGAATTAATTTCATCTTATACAGAAGGTGGTTTAACACCGAGTTATGCTTTTATAAAAAAAGCGGTAGAAGCGGTAAGTATACCAATTCATGTTATGATTCGTCCGCATGCGAAGTCTTTTACATATACGGAAGAAGAAATTGAAATGATGAAAGAAGATATTATAGTTGCACAGAAGTTAGGAGCAGCTGGTGTAGTATTAGGCGTATTAAATGAACGAAATGAAGTGAATGAAGAGAAATTAGCGGACTTACTATCTGTTGTAGATGGAATAAATGTAACGTACCACCGTGCGATAGATGATATAGAAAATCCAGTAGAAGCGATGAGAACTTTAAAGAAGTTTCATAAAGTGACTCACGTTTTAACTTCAGGTGGACAAGGAAATATAGTAGAGAATATTCCGGTGCTTACAGAAATGCAAAAGGTAAGCGATGGTCAAATTCAGCTTGTAGCTGGAGCTGGCGTGACGAAAGAAAATATAAAGCGATTGCTAGATGAAACTGGAATCACGCAGGCGCATGTCGGTACAGCGGTAAGAGAAGGAAAATCATGTTTTTCTGAAATAGATCCTAATTTAGTACAAGAATTAGTTGAAATAATAAAATAAGTGCTTAAGAAAGAGGAGAAACGATGAAGGAAAATACAAAGAAAGAATTATTCTCTTGGGCTAAAACGATAGGTTTTACCCTTGTATTAATTGCTATTATTCGCGGTGTTTTATTTACACCTTCTTTAGTGCAAGGTGAATCAATGATGCCCACTTTAAAAAATAACGAACGAGTTCTCGTGAATAAGATTGGTTATAGTATAAGTGGATTAGATCGCTTTGATATTATCGTCTTCCACGGAAAAGAAGGATACGATTTAGTAAAACGAGTAATTGGTTTGCCAGGCGATACAGTTGAGTATAAAAATGATGTTTTATATGTAAACGGAAAAGCGATGGAAGAACCATATTTAAAAAAGTTTAAAGAAAAAGCAGTAGGTCGTGTATTAACTCCAGACTTTACGTTAGAACAAATCACTGGGAAAACGAAAGTGCCAGAAGGCCAAGTATTTGTTTTAGGGGATAATCGTGAAGTTTCTAAGGATGGTCGCATGTTTGGCTTTATTTCAGAAGATGAAATTGTCGGAAAAGGACAAGCTGTTTTCTGGCCGTTGGAACAAGTAAGAGCGTTATAAAGTGTGGTGAAGTATGGGAGAGATATTCTTCCATACTTTTTTATTTGCTTAAAATCTATTGATTGAATTGAAAGAATATTTTATAATTTTAAATTATATGTTTGTTTCGAAAAACGGAATTTAAGTTCCGTAATTCGGAACGAAAGGGAGATAGAATGAGTATAAATAAAACGGCAGTTAAGACAATGGATATTTTAGAGTTGTTTTATGAGCATGAAGAGCTAAGTTTAACTGAGATGGTTCAGCTTACAAATATGCCGAAAACATCTGTTTATCGTTTAATTGGTTCGTTGGAAGAGATGGAGTTTTTACAAAAAAACGAAAAGGGGAAATATCGTTTAGGGGTCGTATTTTTACGGTTCGGTCAACTTGTTTCACACCGATTATCAGTAAGAAATATAGCAATTCCTTATATGAAAGAACTTAGAGATAGTTTAGGACAGGCAGTTAATTTAATAATTCAAGATGATAATGAGGCAATTTACGTTGAAAAGATGGAGGGTGTTCAGCCGGTACGCGTGTATACGGCGGTTGGAAGAAGAGCACCGCTTTATGCTGGTGCATGTCCAAGAATTTTACTATCGTATTTCTCCGAGGAAGAGAAACGGAGATACATAGAGGAAGTGGATTTAAAACAGTTTGCAGATGGAACAATCGTGGATAAGGAACAATTGTTAGAAGTGTTGCAAATGGCAAAAAAGGAAGGCTACACAATTAGTTATTCTGAGTTAGAAAATCATACAGCCGCGATAGCAGCACCCATTTTCGCGAGCGATGGAACGGTTGTAGCAGGCATTAGTATTTCAGGATTAGCAATTGAGTACAGCGAAAGTAACATTTCATATTTTATTGCGAAGGTGAAAGAAACAGCGCATCGCATTTCGAAAGAACTCGGCTTTTTGGCATAGAAAGAGGGAGTAGGATGAAATTTTCTGCGTTAGGGGATCAAGCAATTATTGTTACATTTGGTGAAGAAATTAAGATGGGTATATATGAGAAAGTACAGCGGTTATTTAAAGCACTGCAGCAACATCCGTTTGCAGGAATGATTGAGTGTGTTCCGTCGTTTACTTCATTAGCTGTTTACTACAATGTATACGAAGTATGGAAGAGAAATGAGAGAAGTGAAAGGTCATATGATTACGTTCGCCAGTATATAAAGGAGCTGTGTGATTCTTATAAAGAAGAAGTAAAACAGGATATGAAACATATTTCTATACCAGTGTGCTACGGGGGAGAATATGGACCTGATTTAGAAGAGGTCGCGCATTATCACGGTTTACAAGTAGAAGATGTGATTCGAATACATAGTGAAACTATATATTTTGTATATATGCTTGGTTTTACACCAGGGTTCCCGTATTTAGGAGGACTATCAAAAGAATTAGAAACACCTAGAAAAGAAACACCACGATTACAAATCTCTCCTGGTTCAGTAGGTATTGGCGGAAATCAAACAGGTATTTATCCGCTTGAAACACCAGGTGGATGGAATATTATCGGCCGAACACCTATTGCTCTATTTAATCCGAAAGAAGAAATGCCAACATATATTCAAAGTGGTATGTATTTACGATTTATCCCGATAACGAAGGAAGAGTACGTATCACTTGAGGGGGCTAAAGAATGGATGTAGAAGTTTTGCATGCAGGAATGTTTACAACAGTCCAAGATTTAGGGCGATCTTATTATCAACAGTTTGGTGTATCTGTTGGGGGTGCTATGGATAAAAATGCGCTTAGGCTCATCAATATGTTAGTCGGTAATGAAGAGAATGAAGCAGGATTAGAAATGACGATTTTAGGTCCTAAATTGTTAATAAAGAAAACGACTTTACTCGCAATTGGTGGGGTTGATATGGAACCGTTGTTAAATGGAGAACGTATCCCATTATGGCGTCCCATTTTAGCGGAAGAAGGTAGTATGCTTTGTTTTGGAAAAGTGAAAAGTGGTTGTAGAGCGTATGTGACTTTTGCGGGTGGTATACATATTGAGCGTACAATGGGAAGCAAAAGTACGTACATACGTGCTGCGATTGGTGGTATAGAAGGAAGAATGCTGAAAAAAGGAGATTGTTTTCAAATTGGTACGTACTCAGAAATGGCGAATCGTTTCATTCAAGACTTACAAAAAGATGAGCGAATAAAAACGAAATGGGTAATTAGCAACAGCGTACTACCAAAGTATAAGAAACATCCTAAGCTTCGTGTCATAGCTGACTTTGAATACGATCAATTTACAGAAGAAAGTAGAAAGGCATTTTTTACGAAAGAGTAT
Organism: Bacillus sp. FSL W8-0770; assembly: GCF_038008705.1. Taxonomy (NCBI): domain Bacteria; kingdom Bacillati; phylum Bacillota; class Bacilli; order Caryophanales; family Bacillaceae; genus Bacillus; species Bacillus sp. FSL W8-0770. The sequence continues at coordinate 2,877,577 of NZ_JBBOZR010000001.1, read as the reverse complement.
AAGGTATCTAATTATGCTGACCGTATGGGCTACAGGGTTGAGGGAGAAGTTTTAAATAGGATTGAAGAAAAAGAGATTTTATCGAGTCCTGTTACATTTGGAACCATTCAAGTTCCTAATGGCGGACAGCCGATTATATTAATGGCAGATAGGCAAACGACAGGTGGCTATCCGAGAATGGGAAATATCATTTCAGTAGATTTACCTCTTCTTGCCCAGCTAAAGCCGGGGGACTATGTTTCTTTTGAGAAAATTACGCTTGAAGAAGCGGAACAATTGTACATAGAACAGGAAGTAAATATGAATCTATTAAAGAAATTCATCGCTTTACGAAGCTGGAATTAGGAGGAATACATTGTGACTACAATCGATTTAAACTGTGATTTAGGAGAAAGTTTTGGAGCTTATAAAATGGGGAATGATGATGAAATTCTTCCGTTCGTTTCCTCTATAAACGTTGCTTGCGGTTTTCATGCGGGTGATCCGTCTATTATGCGTCAAACTGTTGAAAAAGCTTTGGAGCATAACGTAGCAATAGGGGCGCATCCTGGATTTCCTGATTTAATTGGATTTGGTAGAAGAAACATGAATGTTTCAGCAAGTGAAGTATACGATTATGTTTTATATCAAATCGGCGCATTAGACGGGTTTGTAAAAGTGGCTGGCGGGAAGATGCAGCACGTAAAGCCGCACGGTGCCTTATATAATATGGCGGCGTCTAATCCGGAAATTGCAGATGCAATCGCAAAGGCAATTTATCATATAAATCCAAGTCTATTACTTTACGGATTAGCAAATAGCGAGGCGTTTATACAGGCTGCAGAAAAATACAATGTAACTCTCGTACAAGAGGCTTTTGCGGATCGTACGTATAAGCAAGATGGTACATTAACGAGCCGTACAGAAGAAAATGCGCTTATAAAAGATGAAGACGAAGCGATAAAGCAAGTACTTCAAATGGTGAAAGAAGGCCATGTAAATTCGATCAATGGAGAGAAAGTAGCAGTTCAGACGCAAACGATTTGTTTACACGGTGATGGGGAAAAAGCAGTGCAATTTGCAGAAAGAATATACAGAACATTCGGGTATTATGGTATTTCTATATGTGCACCGAAATAAAAAATGAGGGGAAGTGTTGGAATTGGTGAAATTAATCGGGATATTATTAGTGGCAGTGGGCTTTTTATTTAGATTAAATACACTTTTAGTAGTTATGGTTGCAGGTATTGTTACTGGTATGGTTTCAGGATTAAGTTTTTATGATGTGATCAGCATGTTCGGTAAATTTTTCATAGAAAATAGATATATGTCTATGCCAATTATATTAACTTTACCGGTAATCGGAATTTTAGAGCGTTACGGTTTAAAAGAAAGAGCCCAAGCACTTATAACGAAATCAAAAGGAGCAACAACTGGAAGAGTATTAATGTCATATTTTACGATAAGAGAATCATCAGCAGCACTAGGGCTTAATATTGGTGGGCATGCGCAAACAGTAAGGCCGCTCGTTGCACCGATGGCAGAAGGGGCTGCGCAAGGTAAATACGGTAAACTTCCTGAAAAATTAAGAGAAAAGATTAAAGCAAACGCAGCTGCTGCGGAAAATACAGCTTGGTTTTTCGGAGAAGATATTTTCATCGCAACTGGTGCTGTTTTATTAATGAAAGGATTCTTCGATTCAGTAGGTATGCATGTCGGTGTATGGGATATGGCACTTTGGGGCATTCCGACAGCAATATCTGCACTTATTGTAAGCTGGATTAGATTTAGAAGGTTTGATAAATATATAGAGAAAACAATGAAGGCAGAAGGAAAAGAAGAGAAGGAGGCAATCTAATATGAACATCATCACAATGGATACAATCTATTATGTATTAGGGATAATTGTTGCTTTTATCGCTGTTCGTATTGCATTCGATCGTGAACATCCAAACAGATTCGGTTCTAGTTTATTTTGGGCATTGTTTGCAGTTACATTTTTATTTGGAAATGTAATTCCTTCGTTTTACGTTGGCTGTATCGTGCTCGCTATGGTCGTTTTAGCCTCGCTAAATAAAGTGACAAAATCAGAGGAAAAAGAAGTTCCAGTACAAGAACGTGTAAAACATGCTGAGAAATTAAAAAATAAAATTTTTATGCCTGCACTATTAATTCCTATTTTTACAATTATCGGTACGTTGACGTTAGGGAAAATTAAATGGGGAAATGTCTCTCTTGTTGATCCAGATAAAGTAACTTTAGTTGCATTAGCGCTTGGTGCATTACTCGCATTTGTCGCGGCGATGCGTATTACAAAATCGAAAATAACAACGCCTGTTCAAGAAGGAAGCAGACTATTACAAGCTGTCGGCTGGGCTGTTATTTTACCACAAATGTTAGCGGCACTTGGCGGTATTTTTGCGAAGTCGGGCGTTGGACAAGTCGTTTCTGATTTAGTCGGACAAGTGTTACCGACAGAGTATCCGTTCGTTGCTGTTATGGCGTACTGTTTAGGCATGATGCTATTTACAGTCGTAATGGGAAATGCATTCGCAGCGTTTGCTGTTATTACTGGCGGAATTGGCTTACCTTTAATAGTTCAAATGCACGGCGGAAACCCAGCAATTATGGCAGCACTCGGTATGTTTGCTGGATATTGCGGAACACTGCTTACGCCAATGGCAGCAAACTTTAATATCGTACCTGCGATGCTTTTAGAGCTAAAGGATAAAAATGCGGTTATTAAAGCGCAAGTACCAATTGCTCTTTCAATTTTTATCATAAATATGTTTATTATGTACGGCCTTGTATATCGTTTTTAATTAGGAGGATAAAACTATGAAAACAGTATTATTAACAGGGTTTGATCCGTTTGGCGGAGAAAATATCAATCCAGCTTGGGAAGTAGCAAAAGGTTTGCATGAAAAAACAATTGGAGAATACAAGATAATAAGCAAACAAATACCAACTGTATTTCATAAATCAATAAGCGTATTAAAAGAGTATATAGAAGAACTAGCGCCGGAAATTATTATATGTATCGGACAAGCTGGGGGCAGACCAGATATTACGATAGAACGTGTCGCAATTAATATTGATGATGCAAGAATTGCTGATAATGAAGGGAATCAGCCAGTAGATGTACCGGTTGTAGAAGAAGGAGCGATTGCGTATTGGTCTACACTTCCGATGAAAGCAATCGTAAAAAAACTTCGCGAAGAGGGCATACCGTCATCTGTTTCACAGACGGCAGGCACATTCGTTTGTAATCACTTATTCTATGGACTTATGCATGAACTAGAGAAACATGATAAGAAAATAAAAGGCGGATTCATTCATATTCCGTTTTTACCAGAACAAGCGAGTAACTATCCAGGGCAACCGAGTATGTCACTTTCTACTATTCGTAAGGGAATAGAATTGGCAATTGAAGTAACGATGACAGTTGAAGTAGATATTGTAGAGATTGGGGGCGCAACGCATTAAGTAAAATGAATTGTACAACACCTCCTGTAAACAACTGGTATAATAAGAATAGGAAAATACATAGAGGTGATTTTTGTGCAACAATTTGAAGAAGTTCGTTCAATTTTAGAAAAAGCGAAGAAAATTACAGTATTAACAGGCGCTGGTGCAAGTACGGAAAGTGGTATCCCAGATTTCCGTTCAGCAAATGGATTGTATGCTGATGCGAATGTGGAGATGTACTTATCAAGAGGGTATTATAACCGAAGTCCGAAAGAATTTTGGAAGCATTATAAAGAAATCTTTCAAATTAATACGTTCCATCAATATAAACCAAATCGTGGACATCGTTTTTTAGCTGAGCTAGAAGAACAAGGGAAAGATATTACGATTTTAACGCAAAATATTGACGGTTTACATCAATTAGGTGGCAGTAAACATGTCATTGATTTACATGGAACACTTCAAACAGCACATTGTCCGAAGTGTAAAGCGGGATATGATTTACAGTATATGATTGATCATGAAGTGCCGCGTTGTCAGAAGTGTAATTTCATTTTAAATCCAGACGTTGTTTTATACGGAGATACACTGCCTCAATATCAAAATGCGATGAAACGTTTATATGAAACAGATGTACTTATCGTTTTAGGAACGTCGTTAAAAGTACAACCTGTCGCTTCATTCCCACAAATCGCAAAGAGGGAAATCGGGGCAACGACAATTTTAGTAAATGAAGAGTTAACAGGACAAGAATATAACTTTGATTTTGTTTTTCAAAATAAGATTGGTGAGTTTGTTGAAGGGTTATCTTCAATGAAATAAGTTAACGAAAACACTGGGGTGTATAGAGAACACCTCAGTTTTTTGTTTGAAGAAAATTCATGTTATGACGAATTAAGGGGAATGGTAATAAATAGGATATAAAATTAAAAAACTGAAAATTAAATCTTTTATTTCTTTTGTAATTAATATAAAATTCTATATATATCATATAAATAAATTTGATACATAATGGTTCTATGTAGAAATGTTAATAGAATGAAGCGAGGGAGCGAAATGAGACAGAAAAAGGAGCAGAAGAAACAATCGAAAAAGAAAAAGACCCATATTCCTTTTCGGTTAAATGTACTATTTTTTATCGTCTTTCTTTTATTTTCAGCTATTATAATTCAATTAGGTAAAGTACAAATCATTGATGGAGAAACGTATAGAAATGAAGTGAACAAAAAGGAAGATGTAACGGTAAGCACGCCTGTTCCTAGAGGGAAAATGTTTGATCGGCAAGGCCAAGTGATTGTAAATAACAAACCACTACGAACCGTTACATATACGAAAATGAAAGGGGTAGATTCGAAAGAAGTTTTACAAGTAGCAAGGCAGTTAGCGCAGCTAATAGAAATGTCACCAGAAGATATAGATAAGTTGACAGAAACAGATAAAAAAGATTTTTGGATGCAGTTAAATGAAAAGCGAGCAGCTGCAAAAGTGACAAAAGAAGATGATAGTAAATTTAGGGAGCAAGAAATAGAAGGAAAAGAATTAGATAAAAAAGTAGAAGAGTTACGTAGGGAAAGAATTACGCAAGAAGAATTAAGCGAGCTTTCAAAAGAGGATTTAGAAGTACTAGCAATTAAAAGTAAAATGAATGCGGGATATAAAATGACGCCGCAAATCGTAAAAAAAGATGTAAGTCAAAATGAATACGCAGTCGTAAGTGAAAGATTGGCAAGTTTGCCAGGAGTGGATACGACAGTGGACTGGGAACGTGAATACCCAAATGATAAAATACTTCGTTCCATCCTTGGTAGCGTTTCTACTGAAAATGAGGGCTTGCCAAGAGAACAATTAGATTATTATTTAGTTCGTGATTATAATCGAAACGACCGTATTGGTAAAAGTTACATCGAAAAACAATACGAAGATGCACTACACGGAACGAAAGAACAGTCTAAAAATATTATGGATAAAGCAGGGAAGATTGTTCGAACAGAAAAAGTGACTGAAGGAAAAAGTGGAAATAACTTGATGTTAACAGTCGATATGGATTTACAGAAAAGAGTAGAGGGAAGCCTTGAAAAGAATTTACGAGCCTTTCATGCTGCAGAGCCGATGATGGATCGTGCGTTCGTAGTAATGATGAATCCGAAAAACGGTCAAATTTTATCAATGGCAGGAAAGAAAATTGTAAATAAAGATGGCGGTATGCAAATAGAAGATTATGCATTAGGAACGATGACAAGTTCTTATGAGTTAGGGTCAACTGTAAAAGGTGCTACTTTATTAACTGGATATCAAACAGAAGCGATTAAGCCGTATACACATTTCTTTGATGCACCAATGTATTTTAAAGGAAGTTCTAAGCCGAAGAAATCGTGGAAAGAATTTGGGGATATTGATGATTTAAGAGCTTTGCAAGTGTCATCGAACGTTTATATGTTTAATACGGCTTTAAAAATGGCAGGCATTAATTATGTCCCAAACAATCCATTGGACATTAAACAAGAAACATTTAATAAAATGCGCTACTATTTTAGACAATTTGGCCTAGGTGTGTCGACTGGTATTGACCTGCCAAATGAATCAATTGGTCAAGTAGGTAGAACTGATAACATACCCGGATTTTTACTTGATTACGCGATTGGACAGTATGATACATATACGCCGCTTCAGCTTGCACAATATATTTCAACCATTGCAAATGGCGGTTACCGAATGAAACCACAAATTGTACAAGAAGTTAGAGAGCAACCGAATAGACCAGAGGATGTAGGAAAAGTCGTTCGGTCGATTGAACCAGTTGTATTAAATCGAGTGGATATGGACACTTCGTACATTAATCATGTAAAAGAAGGATTTAGAAGAGTTTTTCAAGAAGCTGACGGAACAGGTACCGGAACGTTTAAAGGTCTACCATATAAACCAGCGGGAAAAACAGGAACAGCTGAGACAGTATATGGTGGAGAAAGTGATATTGGAAGAGATGAGAACAACAACCGAAAAAAATGTTATAATTTAACTCTTGCCGGTTATGCACCATATGATGCTGATCCGGAAGTAGCTTTTTCAGTTGTTGTACCATGGGTGAATGATGATAAATCAGGAATTAATTCTGCGATTGGTAAAGAAATTTTGGATGCGTATTTTGAGTTAAAAACAAATAGATCAAATGCAAATTCAATTCCAGTAGAACAACCGAACAAGGCACAGTAAAAATAGTATCACTGCATGGAAACATATTGTGCAGTGATATATTTTTTGAGTTAAAAAGCGCTTTATAAGGTGGGAATGGATATGAAAAAGGAGATTAAGAGAGGCTGGGGCAAGTACATACTATTTATATTGGTGATAGTCATAGGCTACCATTCTTTTACTTTATGTAAGGTGGAAGGGGAATCGATGCAGCCGACTTTATATGAAGAAGACTACGTATTTGTAAATAAAGCAGTAGTACGTCTTTCTAATTTACAACACGGAGAAATTGTCATTATAAAGGAAGCGGATGAATCGAAATATTATGTGAAACGTGTAATAGGGCTTCCTGGTGATGTAATTAACATAACGAACGGAAAGGTATATGTGAACGATAAAAAGCAAGAAGAACCATATACAAACAAAGATTTATTTAACAACACACAAGTGTTTTATAACTTTCAAAAGACAAAAATTCCGCCAAATAAGTTATTTGTAATGGGAGATAACCGCGAAGTAAGTAGAGATAGTCGAAATGGCTTAGGATATATTGAAGAAGATAACATAATTGGCAAGGTGGAATTTGTATATTATCCTTTTTCAAAAATGAAAATAATAGAATAAGTGGGAGAGGAGCAAAACCCCACTTATTAAAGTTTCACTTTATTTTCTTTAAAAAACCTTTTGGATTAAATGATATGAAAAATTTATGTTTAGACTCGTCGATTATGAAGTTATTATTTTTAGTTAAAAACTCATCCACAGCCTCCATCGGGCCAGGCCCCCAATCGGGAAGAAGCGGATGTCCATTAATGGAGGTATCTTCTACAATCATATAACTGCCAGTAGTGACGATAGATTTATATAGTAATAGTTCTTTGGATACATGCTCTTTACTATGATCAGAATCTAAAATAACTAAAACCACATCATCAGGTTTGCGCATGCTTACTATTGTTTGGACGGCCTGCACAGAAACAGAAGATGCTGTTAAATACGTAATCCGATTATGTGATGGTCGATTTGGCTGCGGAGTTATATCGATAGTAAGTACGTGACCTTTTCCAATTAAATCTAACATAGAAGCTAAATACAGTGCACTACCACCGTGAAAAGTCCCGCATTCAATAATTAAATCGGGCTTTAATTCATAAATGATTTCTTGATACAAAAAGAGATCAGAGGGAAGTTTACAGATTGGAACCCCGAACCAGTGTGTATCGTTTAACCATACGAGGCTGTTGTAATATTGGTTTAGAAATTCATTGCTTATATTATCGATTTTAAATTCTCCTTTCTAAAAAGGATTCTCTCGTTTGACGTAAAGTGTTTACGCATGAAAGTTGTACTATATATTATGTAGTAAGGAATTGTAAGGCGAGTGTTTTTACTTGAAAATAAGCCAAATAACTCATGTGGAAAATGAAAGGAAATGATCGTATGTACAAATACACAATTTGCTTTATTAGAAAAAGCGATAAAATACTGCTATTAAATAGAAATAAAAAGCCGAATATGGGGATGTGGAATGGTGTTGGAGGAAAAATAGAAGATAATGAAACGCCATACGAAGGAATAATTAGAGAAACATTTGAGGAAACGGGCATAGAACTTTCAAGTGTAACGTATAAAGGGACTGTTGGTTTTAAAGGTAAAGATGAGCCCCAGGCTAGTGAAGGAATGTATGTGTTCGTTGCTGATTTGCCAGATGGAATGCAAATGAATACACCATTACGTACGGCTGAAGGTCTATTAGAATGGAAAGAAATTGATTGGATATTAGATGGTGATAATAGAGGAGTAGTTAGCAATTTACCAAAATACTTACCGACAGTATTAACAGAAGAAAATAAGTTAGAACATATGTTTACGTATGATAACCGGAATATTATTCATTACACAACTGCATGTTTGACAGAAGATGATGCGAACAAGCGATATGAAAAACAACTCATTTCTCAATAGAAGAGGAAAGTGAAAAATCACGTTTTTGCTCTTATCATATATGCGAGGTGATTATATGTTTCAGAAATACAATTCATTGGTCATAATTGTAATATGCATGATATAACTTTTCTTATTATGAAAGAGTAGAGAACATATGTAAACGGAGCAAAAAGGAGGTGGCTTTGCCACCTCTTTTTGTTAGCTACAAATCGCCTTAATCATAAAACGATGTTGCTTCACATCAAAATAACCTTTTTGTAAGATGATTTCATGTATACGATATAATTCCTCACAATACCTTTCAACAGTAAAATCAGGAATTTGCCACGGAATTGCTTTTAAATAATAGACGATAGCGCCAATGTCATAAAAGCGTTGGAAAGGGAATTCCTCTTTTGCATCTAAGATAGTAAATCTATTTTGCTTTAACTCACTGCATGCGGTTTCCAGAGACCAACTTGCAAATTCGCTATTTAGTGGTGAGCCAAACTGCTCATTAAGTTCCGCGCAATCAAGACCGCCAACTTGTTGTGTAAGAAAAACGCCACTTGGAGAAAGAATTCCGTTTACCTCAGAAGCAGCATACGATTCATGTTGATTTATAATTAAATTAAATTGACCATCTTGAAATGGCAAAGCAGTATCATCGGTCACTTCTACAACGGTAACCCCTAAAGGCTCTAATTTCTTTCGAGCAATTGGCACATTTGGAGCGTAGCCCTCAGTAGCGAATATAGTTGACGGGAACGGTTGTAACATAGATAAAAACTCTCCGTCGCCAGTACCCATATCGAGCATTGATTCTGCACGTTGCATAAGCTGAAAAGTAGTACTGCCGTATGACCACGATAAAGGCTCGCTCTTCATTCGACCTGTTTCTGAAATGAAAGAAAAATCCCAGCCGCTAAAATGTGTATTTGCACTTTCTAATAAAGTTAAAAATAATGGATCACGTTTCATAATTATGTCCTCCTATTTTTTTAATGGATGATATGATGAGAAAAGAAAAAGGGAGGACCTCTTATTAAAGTGGAACGGTTTTATGTTTCGTGTTCGAATAGATTCATATAAAGTTACTCCTTGTGAGAATTGTTATTTATATATTCGGGTTAATTGAGTGAAAATCCTTTGAGGGTATAAAAGAAGGCAGTTGTTTAATGAAAAAATAAATTGAGTTATCTAATTTTATAGTGTAATTGTTCATCCATACGCATAAAAAAATTATTCTCTCCATAAAATAGTAAAATTATATTGGAGGTTGAATTATGAAAAAATTTAGTGTATTTTCAATAACATTGATGACTTTTGGAATGTTATTATTTGGATTAAATAGGATAATAGATAGCTATTCTGAGCCTATTATCCTATTAGGGTATATTTCTTTTTTAATTGGAGTGGTTCTGAGTATTATAGCGATTGCTAGACGTGAAGATGGAAGATTAAAATTCATATCACTTATCTCTTTCTTTGTTCTCCTGTTTTTCATTACTTGGTTTGAGTCGTTTCAGGTACTACAAATTATTACTTGGCTAAAAAATATCTATTAAAATTTAAATTGTTGGTAAAAATGGGAAACCTTAAATTTAGGTTTCTTTTTATTATATTCGATTATCAATATTAAAACTTATTAGAGCTATTAATAAAAGAAATAGATATATAAACCGAGTGTAAAAATATTTTAATTCTTTGAAAACATTCAGCGATTTAGTATTCTTTATATATGGAATATTTTGTTTATGCGAAAAGAGGGCAAGGTGCTATATGAAAAGAATGAAAAATGTAATGTTAGTATTGTTATGTTTCTTATGTTTAAGTGGGTGTAATTATAAAGATGACGATCAGGTGAAAAAATATGTGAAAAAAAAGCACGGAATTGATGTGATTGTAACACATTGGGGTGCTATAAACGAAGGGAATATGGGGCATACATATCATACTGTTCAAGCAAAAAATAACAAAAATATTCAATTTAGAGTAGAGGTAGATGGCTTCTTATATTCAAGAATAAAAGGTGATGAATATCAATACGGAAAAAAAACATATGAGGAATATAAGAAATTTAAACCAATGCTAGAAGAAATTAAAAAATTAGGTTACGTGGAACCAGAAAATAAAAATGTTTTTCAATATATAGTGGATGATGATATAGAGGAGAAACCAACGGATAAGTTATTATTAACTTTAAAAACGAGTGACAAGATTGATTACAGTCAATTTGAATCAAAAGAATTAGATCGTTTATATGCTCTAATTCAATTCATTCAGAAGAGTAATAGAAAGATAACAACACTTGAAATTGAGGATTATAATGGTGAATCTATAGGTTTCCCTTTTCAAAATGTGCAAAAAGCTATAACGAAAGAAGAACTGCTTTTAACAATGAAAAACACTGTAAGCGGTTATTGGACATATTTGATTCAAACTGAAACAAAAGTAGGCGTAAGGTTAAATGAAATTCAAAATGATCGTTTTGTAATTGAGGATATTACTTGTCCACACCCGAAAGACGGCAATTGTCTAGAGTATGAATTGACTTTAGTTTTCAATGACAGTGAGATAAAATATAGAAATGATCCATATGTAATAGATGATTTGAGAAAGGTAGTCACTATTCTTAAAGAAGAACTATATAATAAGGAATTTAACATATATTTAAGGAACAAGGATGGAACAAGTTATTCACTCTGGCTATCATCCGAAAAAATTAAGGAAAGTAATAACATAGAAGAGTTAGTAAAATAATGATATAAAGAAGAAATTTAAAGTACTTTTTATGTTTGTTATTTCTGTATTCAAAAGGAAAACCGCTTATGCTTCATTTTTGAAGCATAAGCGGTTTTGTTTAAAATACTTAAAAAGAAAAATTTTTTGGTAAAGTACCACTTTTTATTACTGTTCTTAGTCCATGTTTTATAATCCAAGGTTTAATAGGATGCTGTTTATCACGTAATTGCTGTAACCACTGAAAAACGAGTTCTTTATCTTCTTTCGTAATATCGTTAATATGATTGGCTACAGATTTTTGAACATATTTAGAAGGGTCATTCATTAATGGTTCAAGAAGCTGTAAATTGTACTTAAAATCATCTTTTAGAGCTCCTATTTTTTTAGCCCAAGGAAGCCTTGGTCTTGTACCTTCAGAAACTAATCTTCTAATGTGGCTGTTTTCGTCATAAATCCACTGTTGTAATATATTTAGTGTGTCTTCATGGTATGTTTCAAGAAAAGGCCGAATGGCATATTCAGCAGTATTTCTTTTCGTTATTTCATACATGGCGTTGAATGAGGTTTCAAAGTCGTTAAGTCCATATTTTTCAACGTATTTTGCAAGAGGCATGTACATATATCCGTTTGTAAATGTGCCTACTTCTGTTGTATTTTCTGGGCCTAATGTTTTTAGTAATATATGTATTGCTTCATTAAAATCTTTTTGTAATGCATTATGTAATTCATCTGCTATTACTTCAATACGCTGCTTTAACTCTAAATTTTCAACTTTACATGTTACGGAAGATACAAAGTTTCTTTTAGAGAAAGTAGGATCGTGTTTACAAATAGAATCAGCCATTTTTTCTGCTAATTCTTCGTTAAATAAAAATTTTAACGGAACATATTTACCCATTTTTTCACCTCAGTGGTCAAATGAAAACAATTTTTATTTTTTTATCGACAAACCATAAACTAACGTCTCATTCGGAGTCGTAATACTAAAACCTGTCGTCTTATAATCAAGCTTCACTGTATCACCAGTGTAGTCTTTCGTGAATGAATCCATTTGTACGATAAGCTCCGCATCTTCATATACAACATCATCTGCGTTATATGTATCCAAAATTAAATCGACATCAACGAAAATACTACAAGAGTTCGTCATTGTTCCTCTAATGCGAACGATCTTTTTATCTTCACGTTCTAATCTATGTATAGCTGCTTTCGCTTCATCAGTAATGCGAATGTTCATTGTATCCCAACCTTTATTTATATTTCCTTTATTATTGCAAAAACAGGAGCAATAGGGAAGCAAAGAGGTTTGCAACAAAAAACGAGCAAACAAATTTGTTTGCTCGTTTCACTTTATTTTAGTTCACATTTATCGAGTGGAATCACTTTTGTTTTTTTCGTAAATTTATATCCTAACCATAGTACTAAGAAGAGTGGTAAACCGATGTAAGAAACAAGTACGCCGTTCCAATCGATTGATTCACCCATAAATGCGCCATAGTTTTGTCCTAAAATTACGATAATACAAAGAGTAAATGCGAAGAGTGGACCGAATGGGAACCATTTTGCTCTATATGGTAAGTCATTTAAATCTTTTCCTTGTGTGATATACGCTTTACGGAAACGGTAATGACTAATTGCAATTCCGACCCATGCGATAAAGCCAGACATTCCGGATGCGTTTAATAACCAAATGTATACAACACCGTCACCGAATAAAGAAGCAATGAAAGCAATACTACCGACAATCGATGTTACGATTAACGCGTTAACAGGTACACCGCGGCTATCTAATTTACCAAGAAACTTTGGTGCTTTTCCTTGGCGAGCTAAATCCCAAAGCATACGAGTTGATGCATACATACCAGAGTTACCAGCAGATAGTACAGCAGTTAAAATAACAGCGTTCATAACAGAAGCAGCAAAGGCAACGCCCGCTTTTTCAAAAATAAGTGTAAACGGACTTACTGTAACATCACTTGCAGCAAGGCTTTCAGTTGTATAAGGAATTAGTAAACCGATAACGAGAATCGCAAGGATATAGAATAAAAGAATACGCCAAAAGATTGAACGAATTGCTTTTGGGATATTACGTTCTGGATCAGACGTTTCACCAGCAGCTACCCCAAGTAATTCAGTTCCTTGGAAGGAGAAACCAGCTGCCATAAATACACCGATAATTGCCATGATACCACCGTTAAATGGTGCATCAGCAACAGTGAAGTTTTTGAAGCCAACAGTTTCGCCCCCCATAATTCCGAAAATCATCATAAAGCCGACAATTAAAAAGATAATAATCGTAACTACTTTAATAAGTGCGAACCAATATTCAGATTCACCAAACCCTTTAACAGATAAATAGTTTAAAAGGAAAATAATAGCTAAACATAATCCGCTCCAAATAAGAGAAGGGGTATCTGGGAACCAAAATTTCATAATTAATGTTACGGCCGCTAGTTCTGCCGCAATTGTAATCGCCCAGTTATACCAATAGTTCCATCCAAGTGCAAAACCAAGTGATGGATCAACAAATTTTGTTGCATACGTACTAAAAGATCCAGTAACAGGCATGTAAGCTGCAAGTTCAGCTAAGCTTGTCATTAAGAAATATACCATAATTCCAATTGCGGCGTATGCAATTAATGCGCCGCCAGGACCAGCTGAATGAATGACACCACCGCTGGCAAGAAATAGTCCGGTACCGATTGTACCGCCGAGAGAAATCATCGTAAGGTGCCGCGATTTTAATCCGCGTTTTAATTCACCTTGTCCTTGTGTAGTTTGCGTTTTAGAGGTAGATTGATTTGTTGCGCTATTCATGTTCAACACTCCTTTTCTTGTAGGTTAGGAAGGAGCGGGGGAGAAAAATACAAAAAACCGCCAAAGGAATTTGGCGGAACGTTTCACAAATAACCACCCCATCATACCCTTCCGTTAAGATAGCACCCCACGTTTACACGGTAATTTTGTAAACGTGACAGTTCTGTTCCTTTCGGAGACAGCCCCAGCTCATATTTCCAGAGAAGAAATATAAACTTCGGCAACTTTTCCTTTCAAACGGAGTCAGTGACATTCTCTGTGTCTCGTCCGTTTTACTATTAAAAGTCGCAACCTCTACCTCATCGGATTGATGAGGATTTATATATTGCTAAGATTTTTAATATATGGCAATTGTAATGACTTTCTGAATATATTGCAAGATATTTTGTTAGGAAAAGTCAAAAAATATCGGTTATTGTATAGGAAACGCTTGCAAAACTCCACCCGAACCTACTATTATGTAGCAATAAGCAAAGAAAAAATTGTTATACAAATGTTTCGCAAAAAATATTGAAAAACCCTCTAAATAAAAAGAAAATTCAGAAAAATATAATTCGACATTCATGATAAAGTCATATTATTTGTTATAATTAGAGTAACGTAACGTTTAAGCAAAAAGGGGAAATCAAAATGAAATTAGAAACAGAAAGGCTCTATATAGTGCCGTGTACAGAAGAGAGGATTCAAGTTGCTAACGAGCAAGGATATAATAGCGGTCTGCATATTGTAGGGCATGTAGAGAATGTAAAACAAGATGCGGCTTTATTACCATGGGGGGCGTGGTATGTTTTTCGGAAAGAAGATGATAGCGTTTTAGGAGATATTGGATTTAAAGGGAAACCAAACGAGGATCAAACAGTAGAAATTGGCTATGGATTTATTGAGAAATATTGGAATCAGGGCTATGCAACAGAAGCTGTAAAAGAACTAATCGATTGGGCTTTCAAAACAGGAGAGGTAGAAACAATAATTGCAGAGACACTCATAGATAACTATAGTTCGATGCGTGTTTTAGAAAAGTTACATATGAAGAGAGTAAATGCTACAGAAACGATGATTAATTGGAAAATAGAAAAATAAAAAATACCGCTCTAAATTGAGCGGTATTTTTTTATAGTTATGGTAGCATTTGCTTCTGATCATTTGGATACTCAGCCGTTGATGTGTGAGGGCGATTGGAATGATTTCGAACAGCAATGAAAATAGAAATAATAACGACAAGACCAACTGCAACGTAAGAAAGCGAAATAACAGTTGGATCCACTTTAAATGTAGTAAGCAGTGTACGAATATTTGTAAAGATAATAAGACCACCAACTAATACGCCAAGTAAATGGGGTGGAACGATGCGGACTAACCATGCAGCAATTGGAGCTGCGACAAGACCGCCGAGCATTAAGGCAAATACCCAAACCCAGCTTACTTGTTCCCAGCCAAGTGAAATGAAAAAGCCGATTGTTGCAGCGAGTGAAACAGGAAATTCACTCGTATCTACAGATCCAATAACTTTTCTAGCTTCATTTCCTCTTGCCAAAAGTACAGGTGTCGTAATGGGCCCCCAACCACCGCCACCAGTTGAATCAACGAATCCAGCGAATAAACCAAGCGGCACAAGTTGTTTTGCAGACATACGCTTATTTGAAGTGACAATTTGTTTTTGGATGATGAATCGTAATAAAATATAAACCCCTAAAGTAAATAAAAATACGGAAATGTATGGTTTGATTACATCTCCGGGCAAATTACTTAAAAAACATGCCCCAACAAATGCGCCGATTGCCCCAGGCAATGTAAGCCTGGAAACTGTATATTTATCAACGTTTCCAAATTTGATATGAGATGCGCCGGAAGCTGCAGTTGTAACGACTTCAGCTAAATGAACTGATGCAGATGCAACAGCTGGTGCAATACCAAACATTAATAATAAAGAGGAAGACGTTACTCCATACGCCATTCCAAGTGCTCCATCGATCAATTGAGCGAAAAATCCAATAATAGCAAAGACAATTAATTTCTGCATAAATAATCCCCCTGTAATAATAAATGAAAAAGACACTTTTCCCGTATGAGAAAAGTGCCTTTGGTTTTTCCAATCAGCAATAATTAAATTTGTTTCATTATAATACATATTAATCGTATAAATCAACTAGGTTTTAAAGTTTTTGAATTGAATGAAAGAAAAATAAAATATACAATAAAAGGATGGAGAGAAAGGGGAGAAAGACATGTTACGATTTGATCATCTCGTTCACGCAGTTCATGGTACACCGGAGGAAGCGGCAAAACAAATGCAGGAACTTGGATTTCATACTGTATTAGGCGGAGAGCATACGAATTGGGGTACTTGGAATAGTTTAAGTTATTTTGATTTATCATATATTGAATTTTTAGCAGTTCAACATGAAGAAAAAGCGAAAGAAGCAGAAAATCCATTAGTACAAGAAACATTGGTGAAACTACAAAATGGAGAAGGAATGCTACAAATCGCGATCCGAACAGATGCAATTGAGGAGCTAGCAGTTAACTTTAATAAGTACGGCTTACATACGATAGGGCCATTTGAAGGGAAACGTATGAGAAAAGATGGCCGACTTTTAGAATGGAAAATGTTATTCGTTAAGCAAGAAGAGAACGGACCGAAATTACCTTTCTTTATACAGTGGAATGAAACGGACGAAGAAAGAAGAAACGATTTACGTAACAGTGGGACGATTACTGAACATAAAAACAAAGTGCAACAAATTGAAACGATTCATTACGCAGTAAAAAATGTTCGAGAAACAGTACGGAAATGGAAAGAAGTAATGGAGCTATCTACAAGCTTAGTTGTGAAAAATGAAAAATGGAATGCTGAGTGTCAAAGTGTATCGTTTGGTGACATTCAAGTACAGTTTTGTGAACCGGTTGGAGAAGGTCTAGTGCAAGAATACATAAAGAATCATGGCGAATATCCATTTGCAGTAGAGTTTAAAGGGGGAAATAAACGAGAGCATGAAGTGTTAGGGAGTTTGTACATATATTGATAGAGGTGAACGTTGTGGAAGAAATGCTTAGAGAGATAGAGAGAATACTAGAATGGCCTCGTATTGCAACGTGTACAGCTATTTCAAAAGGTTTTTCACATGAAGAGAAGTATAAAATTGAATTAAAGAATCAAGAAACCTATTTTGTAAAAGTATGTGATGCTGTTCATTTTGAACGTAAACAAGAAGAATATACGTATATGAAACAATTAGAGTCATTACATATTCCAACACCCAAGTTAATTCATTTCATAATAATTGAGAAATTAAATAAATGTGTTCAAGTATTTGAATGGACCCGAGGTATAAATGGTGAAGAAGGTTTAAAGAAGTTATCGGTGGAAGAACAGTATAATGCAGGAAGAAAAGCAGGGGAAGTATTAAAGAGGATTCACTCAATTGAAAGAGAAAGTGCAAGTAATAAATGGGAAACATCTAGATGGAATAAATACGAAAGATACATAGAGGCACTAACAGATTACGAGGTGAATTTTCTGGATTTGAAGCCAGTATTAACCTTTGTAGAAAATCATAAAGATTTATTGGAAAATCGTCCAATAAGATTTTTACATGATGACTTCCATCCAGCAAATAGCATGATTCATAATAAGGAATTTATCGTTATCGATTTTGGTGGATATGATTTTGGTGATCCAATACACGATTTTTATAACGTAGCGATTTTTACTATAAGAATAAGTAAACCATTTGCGGTTGGACAAGTTCACGGTTATTTCGGAGGCGAACCATCGCTTCATTTTTGGAAACTGTATACATTGTACGTCGCGATGACATTCCCAGCGGATATCGTTTGGACGAATCGAAGTACACCGCATTTAGTAGATGATATGAAGGAAAGATTAAATGGAATTTTAGAAGATCATAATCATTTTTCATCTTATATTCCAAAATGGTATCAATCAAGCGAATTTAATAAATAAAGGAGTAATTTATATGGATAAAATAGCAGTAATTTCAGATATTCACGGTAATATTCAAGCATTAGAATCCGTGTTGAATGATATTAAATTAAGAGGGATCGAGCGCATTATTTGCCTTGGAGATTTAGTAGGAAAAGGACCTCATTCCAGTGAAGCAATTGAAATCATTCGTAAAGAATGTGAAGTAGTCGTAATGGGAAACTGGGATGATTTTATTACAAAGCCGACTGAATTTGAAGCATTGAAATGGCATCAAAAACAATTATCGGAAGAACAAAATGACTATTTAAGAAACTTACCATTTTCAATCGAGTTTTATATGAGTGGGAAATTCATTCGTATGTTTCACGCTTCACCGAGAAGTTTATATGAAAGAATTCAACCACACGCTTCAAGAGAAGAACGTATTAGTATGTTCGAAAATAGTGATCTGACGGAAAATATAGAAGGGGAAAGAAAACCAGATGTCGTTTGTTACGGTGACGTTCACCAAGCGTTCGTTCAAAATTTCAGAGGGAAAACGTTATGTAATGCCGGTAGCGTAGGAAACCCGCTTGAAATAACGCAAGCTTCCTATTTAATATTTGAAGGGACTTACAATGAAAAAGAAGCAGCGAGCTTTTCTATTCAACTTGTACGAGTACCGTATGATATTGAATTAGCTATCAGACTAGCAGAAGAACTCGAAATGCCAGAAATTGAAGAATACAAACAAGAATTACGGACTGCTTTATATCGAGGGTTTAAGGGAAAGTAAGCTAATAATATATCAACGATTTTTCAAATATATCTATCATAACTTAAAATATATCAATGATTTTTTCGAGATATCAGCGATTCGAGAAAGGATATCAATTTACTGACAAATAGTGACATGAATTATTATCTATAATTATATTATGTCAACTAATTATAAAGGGAGATATCATGAACCGAAAACAACGAATCAAAGAAATTGCAGATCATATTGTAAAGCTAAACTTAACCCATCCAATAAGAGTTGGAGTAAGCGGTATTACAGCCTCAGGAAAAACAACATTTGCAAACGAACTAGCGGAAGAAATAAAAAAACGAGGATTACCAGTAACACGCGCCAGCATTGATGATTTTCATAATCCAAGAGTGATTCGCTATGCAAAAGGAAAAGAATCTGCAAGAGGGTATTATGAAGATGCACACGATTATACAGCTTTCAAAGAAAGATTATTAATGCCTTTAGGACCTAACGGGAATTTACAATATGAAACGATTTCTCATAACTTAATAACGGATATGCCTGTACATAATGAGCCGCTATTGGCCACGAAAAATATGATATTAATAGTAGATGGAACGTTTCTATTGAAAAAAGACGTTGCGCATTTATTTGATTACAAAATCTTTGTAGATACAAATTTTGAGATTGCGAGAAAACGTGGTGCTAAGCGGGAAACTGAAGCTTTTGGAAGTTATGAAGAAGCAGAGAAGATGTTTTTAAACAGGTATCACGCGGCTTGTAAAATGTATATAGATGAGCATAATCCGAAAGAACTTGCAGATGTTTTATTTGAAAATAGTAAATTTGATGATCCAGTAGTTCTATTTAAAAGACATTAATACAGTTTATATAGGGGGAATGAACATTTGTTTAGATGGTTTCAAAAAAATAATAAAGTGAATGAAGAGAAGGATGAACAATATTTAGAAATCAAAAATGAACAGATAAATGAACAGTTAAAACAAAAAATAATGAAACTAGAGAGTATAAGTGAAGACATTTGCAGTAAGTATCAAAAAATATATGAAGAACGTTTTGCGCAAAAGGGTAAATTAAATTTGAAGCTGTCAATTAAAAGAGATATAGACGGTGATGAATTAGAAGAACTAACATCTAAGAATTGTTTAGAGTATGAATATAGATCAGAAATTAATTTTGAATATGATGCTTCAAAATCATGGGAAGTCTGTACTATTTCGCTTTGGTATTATTACCAAGGATATCGAAAAAGTAGTAGCATAGGAACACTTTATAGCGGAACGATTAATGAATTAGAAGAAGAAGTTAAAGCAACATTGGAAGAACTGTTACATAGTGAAGATAATTAATGATTCCATTTTATATTGCGTTAAGAATGGGTTTAATTTTATGATACTAATAGGGAATAATTTAGGAAGAGAAATTTAAAGGGGATAAAAAAATGACAGAAGTACTAGAACTAAAAGAAGAACTACTACAAATTAAAAATAATAATTATGCTGTACCAGAAGACGTAGATGCATATCCATATGCGCAGTGGATGCTAGATTATATCGGATCACCAGATGCTGAATTACGTGATGATTTAATTTATAGTACGCTTCATACATGGATTACAAATGATGTGTTTAGACAAAAAGAATTACGAGGGTTAATGCTACAAGCAATTAGTCCTGATTATTTATTTTATAAAATTGGTGAAAAGGGAACAGACTCTGTATTTAAACGTGCATTCTCCGTATTAATTCCACCACTTATTTTATCTGTTCATGAAAGGGAACCGTTGTTATCCGAAGAACAACTGTACAGTGTAGCAGAACAAGTGCTGGAATATGTATATTTAGAAGAAGATGTAAGAGGTTACGTAGAAGGAAAAGGCTGGGCACACTCTACGGCACATGCAGCAGATGCGCTTGATGCGTTAGCACGTACAATCCAAAATCGTGAATTTTCGTATGCGATTCTTGCAGCTGTTCGTCAGAAGGTACGCTTACATGACTACGTATACATTCACTTTGAGGATGAGAGATTAGTAGCACCAATTATGTCGTTACGTAACCAAAATCTTTTAACTGAAGAAGAGTGGAGCAATTGGTTACATAGTATAGCAATTGTTGAAGACATCCCGCATCCTCAATATGATATTTTAGTACAAAATATTAGAGCTTTCTTAAGAAGTTTATATTTCAGAGCTTTAGAGACAGAGGGTAGTACAGCCTTTACAGATGATATATTGGAGACTTTGAAGGGTTTGCGTAGGTATTAAAAATTCGTTTTTCTAACAGAAAAGTACATAAAACCAACACCTCCCAACCATACTAATAAAATGTTTTGGAGGTGAGTTTAATGGACAAAAAAGACTTTGAAAAAGTATATAATGATTATTTACATCAAGGGGAAGAGCAAGCTCAATTTGAAATAGCTCAGGAAGTTACTTCAGGAGCAGAACAAATTGTTGCTGTTCGTAAAAATGATGAAGGTGATTTGATTGCTTTTAAAACAAGTAGCGGGAGAGAGTTAGATCATATGACTGCTCTTAGTGAAGCAAAATCAGGGAAGTTAGCTCATGTGGACGTATTTCATAAGTATGGCAGAGATATTATACGTAGTGAACCGGATGGAATAAAAGAAAATAACTTTGATAATTTACCTTCATTTTAAACGGGTAAACCTCAAGAAGAGAATGTTCATTACGATATTCTCTTCTTTGTTTTACGAAGTTTTCCTTGCAAATAGACGATTCATTTTTAAAGTGCGATCATACTTTTAAAGAGCTCTCTAAATTTCTCTTTATCTTCTGCTGTAAATGGTTTCGGTCCCTTTGTACGTTTACCACTTTTTCGAACCATTGCACTTAAATATCGTGTTTGTAACAATTGTTCAATGTTATCATTCGTATACTTATAGCCTTTATGGTGTAGAACGATACAGCCTTTTGCTAAAGCGAGCGAAGCAAGACCGTAATCTTGTGTTACGATTAAATCTTCTTTTTTTGCTAACTGCATAATTCGGTAATCTGCAGCATCTGCTCCGGAATCAACATATATTGTTTCCACACCTTTAGGTTGCTGAGCATTAGAATAATGAGAAAAGCTAGTAACGAGGGTTACAGGGATTTCTGCATTCGTAGCTTCAAAAATAATTACATCTTTTACAGGACAAGCATCTGCATCAACGTAAATTTTCATTTTTACCACTCCTATAAAGTGAAACTTTAATCAGTGGGGGGTTCATCCTCCACTGATTATTAGTTGAACCAATCGGGCATTTACGGGCAGTTAATCTCCCACCTAACTTCTTTGTTACAGCTGAATTTTGAGCTGGGAGTTTTATTGCCCGTTAATGCGGGGTAACTAGGTTCGTGTTGATAATAATGGTAGATTTTTCTTTTGTCAAACGATAGGGCTTTATGTAAAGTTATTTTTCACAAACTAAAATAGCCTCCCGCAAACGAGAAATACCTTCCTCAATTTGATCAATATCCACTTTTCCATAAGATAAACGAATATAACCATCTTTCGCGCCGAAAATACTACCAGGCATAAAAGCAATTTCTTGTTTTAAGCTTTGCATAATGAGTTGTTTTTCGTTTATCGGTTCTTTTAATTTTCCCCATATGTAAATACCACCAGTAGGGTTTGAAAAAGAGATTTTATCATGAAGTTGCTCGTTTAGGGCGTGAACGATAACGTCTCTTTTTTCTGCTAGTTGTTTTCGTAACGGTACGATATGCGACTGAAATGGTACAGTTTCGAAAAACTGCTGCATAAGCCACTGCGGGAATATGCTCATACCTAATTCCATTTGGTGCCGTGCGTCGGATAATCTTTCTACTACAGATTGCGGAGCAACGAGCCAGCCGACTCGTAATCCTGGCGCAATCATTTTTGATAAAGAATGTACATAAATAACTGTTCCGTTTTCATCTATTGATTTCAAAGTAGGACAAGGCTGTTTCTTTTCTAGCGTCAGCAAGCTGGATGGATCATCCTCAACGATTGCAATTCGTAAATCTGCGCAAAGTGATAACAGTGTTTTTCTACGGTTTGGATGAAGCATCGTTCCCGTAGGGTTTTGGAAATTTGGATTTAAAAAGATCATTTTAATACGGTGTTTTCTATATAACTCCTGTACATCGTCTGGATTAATCCCATGTTCATCGACAGGTAATGGGAAAATACGAATACCTGCTGATTGGAATAACGGTAAGGAATAACAGTGCGATGGACTTTCGAAAGCGACGGCATCACCTGGATTTAATAAACATTGCACGATAAGGTGAAGTGCTTGCTGGGCGCCGGATGTAATCATAATGGATTGTTCAGTCGCCTCAACTTTTAAATATTCTTTCATATATTTTACGACCGCTTGTCTTAGCGGGAGATAGCCTTGCGGATGATCATAACTTAATGAATGCGTTAACGGTTGTTCTCGTAAAATTGTTTGTAGTTGATCGTGTGGGTAGAGATTACAACCGAGTTCTCCGTTTGCGAAATCAATAATATTTTCATTTTGTTGTATTTCTGCCCGAATATGGCGAAGTAACGGTAAGTTTGGTAAAAACGTACCACCTTCTACGAAATTTCTCCAGTTCGGCGTTAATGTTGGAGAAACGCCCCACATATGTGTACTTACACGTGTACCTTTACCAGTCGTACTTTCTACAATTCCCATAGCACGTAACTCATTATAAGCAGTCGTTACTGTACTACGGTTTACATTTAACTGCGTAGCTAATTTCCGTTCGGAAGGTAGGAAGCTTCCTGGAGGAAGTTCTCCGTATGTAATACGTTTCTCAATAAAGTCAACAACTTGCTGATAAATAGGGATTTTACTGTCATTATCTAGCTTCCATTCCATAAAAAACGCCTCCGTATCTCTTATATAAATCCAGTATAGCAAATTGGCTGGGTAAAAAAACAGCCAATTGGACGGTGTTATATCCAGCCAATTTTACTATGCTAAATATGGAAGGGGAGATTCGGATGAAACGATGGCAAATGGAATGGCTCCTAGTATCAGTTGCGTTAGTATGGGGAGCAAATTATACAATAGGAAAGTATGGCGTGGCATTTATGTCATCCATTCAATTTAATAGTTTACGATTTTTAGTAGCATCACCGGTATTATTACTTATTACTTTTATGATGGAACGCTCATTACGTATTGAAAGAAAAGATTGGTTACGATTAGTAGCAGTCGGCATCGTTGGTACGACAATGTATCAAACGATGTTTATGCTATCCGTGAAATATACTTCAGCAACGAACGCCTCATTATTAATTGCGATGTCCCCTATTTTTACAGGGATATTAGCAGTATTGCACAAACAAGAACGTTTTTTGATGAAAGTACAAATTGGTTCAATCGTAGCGTTTATTGGTGCAGCATTCGTTTTATTAACAGGACACACAGGAGGAGCTACTTACGAGTATGCGTGGCTCGGAAATATAATTGGATTAGTCGCAGCAATTGCGTGGGGATGGTACCCAATTTTAGCACAACCTCTTATTACAAAGTACTCCGCAATGAGAGTCACATCATGGTCTACTTTAATTGGAATTGTACCTCTCGTTATATACTGTTTATTCAATGTAAACACACTAACGTGGCCAGTAGATACACCAAGCTGGGAATCACTAGCATATTCAATCGTCTTTGCGACCATATTCGGACTTGCAATGTGGTATGTCGGTATTAGTAAAATAGGCTCAACGAAAGTAATGGTTTATATGTATCTTGTGCCATTGTTTGCAGTGATCTTTGCGGCAGTAACCATTGGAGAGCAAATTAATTTGATGCAACTAGTTGGCGGGCTTATTATCTTCATCGGTTTATATGTTGTAAAAAAAGGTGGAATGAAAAAGCCTGCTCTCAATTTGAAAAAAGTAAGTTAACAGTAAAAATGATCTCTTTCATATAGAAGGAGATCATTTTTGTTTTCGTATTAAAAGCGCTTGTTCAACAGCCCATTTTTGATGATCGTGAATGAGAAGTTCTACAGCAAGTAAAGGAGACATCCACCTTAGAACATGATCATCCTCACAGTTTGCAGTTTGTTTCTGTACCATATTTGCAATGTAAAAGAACCCAACATTCAAATAATATGTATCTTCCTTTTCTGCATAAAAATATCGAGCTGCATTACCGATATATTGATCAATTGCAATCGCCCATCCTAATTCCTCTAGTAGTTCACGGTGCAAACAATCTTCTTTTGTTTCATTACCTTCCATACCGCCACCTGGTAAAAAATAACGGTCTCCTTTTTGGATAACAGCAATCATTGAAGAAGATAAATGGAAAATAATCGCATAACAACTAGGTCTTAATACATAATGAACAGTAGATTTTTTCGAACCAAATGTGAGTTTTGAAATCATAAAACACAACCTTTCTCTATAAAATACATAAAAGGGATAATAAGGTAGAAATAATTGTATAAGTATAATCTTACGAGATTGGAGTGATAACAAAATGATAAATCGAAAGTGTACGCGCTGTAAAGAAATTACAGGTACGTTGCACGGTGGTAAAAAAATTAAGGAAGAATTTCTATGTGAGGACTGTTTGCAAAAAGGAATTGCAAGCGGAGAAATCGAATTATCACAAGTGGAAGAAAAACAAACTACGTATCTTTCTATAAAAATATTAAAAATAATGAGTGCTATTTATTTAATAGGCTCTATTTTAATGGCTTTTTCTACTGGTCCATTTATACATAATCTTGGGTTTGATGAAATATCCATTTCAGGATCAGAATTAGGTTTAATAAGTATTGTTATGCTAGGTTCTATATTCCAGTCCGTTCTCGTATTTTGCGGGATATGGGTATTTATCCTTTTAGTAGAAACAGTCATTAAAATTTATGAAAAAATGAAGTGAGTGAGAGGGAGAAACATATGCGAGTAAGAAACATCCAAGGGGAAGATTATGTAAAGATTCATTCTGTTTTAAATGATTGGTGGGGCGGGAGAGACATGGCTGCCATGTTGCCAAAATTGTTTTTCGTTCACTTTCAAGAAACGAGTTTTATCATTGAAGAAGAGGGCGAAACGTTAGGTTTCTTATGTGGATTTTTTTCACAAACATATAAAGATGAAGCATACGTTCATTTTATCGGTGTAAATCCGAAGTATAGAAGAAGAGGAATCGCATCGACATTGTATTCTTATTTCTTTGATGTCGCTCGTGCAAATAATCGTAAAGTTGTAAGAGCAATTACGTCACCAACTAATAAAAAGTCGATACAGTTTCATCAAGAAATCGGTTTTCGAATTGAGGCTGGGGATGATGAGGTAGAGGGTGTATCGGTACATACAAATTATGATGGGAATGGCGGGAGTAGAGTTTTATTTTTGAAACATGTGTAGTGAAATAAGCTTTACCTAAACGTACTGAGTTAAATGTATATCAAAACGTTATCCGTTGCATAAAGAATGACTGATTTTGTTAGCTTGATAGAGGGTAGTATGATAGTCGAAATGAATTTCCGTAACAAAATTTCATCTAAAAAAGAGGGATCTATATGAAATTTGAAAGAGATAGATATTTTTTACAGATGGCATTGGAAGAAGCTGAAATGGCATTAAAAGAAAATACATATCCAGTAGGAGCAGTTATTGTTGATGGAAATAATAATGTCATTGCAAGAGGAAGAAATAGAGTGCATCCACAAAAAGACATAACAGCTCACGCAGAGATAGACGCTATTCGCAATGCAGGGGAAGCAATGTTTGATGCAAAAATAAAAAATGAGAAGTTTACTATTTATAGCACGTTGGAACCGTGTCCAATGTGTACAGGGGGTATTTTATTCGCAAAAATACAGAGAGTAGTCTGGTTACTAAATGATGACTTAGGTTTTGGTGGATATAAAAAGATAAAAAATGCTTTAGTTTTCGAAGGGAAATTTAATAAAATCGACATAGTGGAAGAACCATTTGAAGACTTAAAAACAAGACAAAAAGAACTTATGAGACAATGGGAGCTAAATCCCAATAATATTATTAATTTGCGTAGGGCTATAAAAAAATAGTTGTTTCTTTCAATTAAATCGGGATACTGCCACATTACCATCAATTTAAAAAATATAGTGAAATTATATCGATTTAACAATAGAATATGGAAGAATCTATTACGAATAGAAAGCCGTCCTAAAAGTATTCTAGGATGGTTCTTTTTGTTGTGAGGAGATAAAGAGTATGGAGAATAAACAGAGTAGAAATGAGTATGTAAGACGCATACATAAGGTTCAAGATTATATAGAATCAAACATAGACAGTTCATTATCCATTGAAGAGCTAGCTGATATAGCAGGATTTTCGAAGTATCATTTTCATCGGATTTTTAAAGGAATAGTTGATGAGCCATTATCTCGGTATGTGAATCGCTTGAAACTAGAAAGGGCAACACATCTACTTACATATCGCGCAGACATGACGATTACAGATATTGCGTATCACTTCGGATTCACAGATTCAGCAGTTTTTTCCCGAACATTTAAAAGTCATTACGGTGTAAGTCCGTCTCAATATCGAAACGATAATAGCAAGAATTGCAAAGACGTAAGGGGAATTCCTCAATACAATGAATGTAAGAAGGTTCGAGGAAATGTTGGAATTGTAACAGCGGACGATATAAACGTCGCATACATAAGACATACAGGTACATATGAAGAGTTAGCTATAGCTTTTCCAGAAATGATAGAAAAATTATTTCATTACGCGGCGAAGAAAAACTATCATGTATTTGAGGATACGAAAGTATTAACCATTTACCACGATCATCATGAATTTACTGAGGACTATCATTTAAGAACAAGTCTATGTGTAACAATTTCAGATGAATCCACAGTAGAAACGAACGACGTTGGAATAATGGTAATACCTTCTGGAAAATATGCAGTAGGACATTTTGAAATATTCCAAGATGAATATAAAGGAGCATGGGATTTCTTATACGGTGAATGGCTGCCAAATAGCGGATATAAACCGAGAGACTCGTATCCTTTTGAAGTATATAGAAATAATCCAAAGCATAAACATATAGTTGATATATATGTACCTATCGAACCTTTTTAATCATAGGTTAAAGGGGAAAGAATAATGAAAACTGCTGAAAAGTTAGATCAGATTATAAAAGAAGAATATGAAAATATGAATGGTATGTTAGTAGTGCGGAAAGGTAATGTTATTTTTGAAAAATATTATAACGATTACGGACAAAATGATACATTTCATGTAGCGTCAGTTACAAAAACGATAATCTCTGCGCTAATTGGAATATGTATAGATAAGGGCTATATAAAAAGTGTAGATCAAAAAGTAATAGAGTTTTTCCCTGAATATAAACGTACGGCATCTGAAGTAACAGTGAGACACTTACTTACAATGACAGCGCCATATCCTTTTGTAGACTGGCAGGAACCGTTAGAAGAATTATGTACACAACAGGATTGGGTACAGTATACACTTAATAGGATGGGGAATGGCGGAGAAATTGGATCTTTTAAATATTCATCTGCAGGAGCTCATTTATTATCAGCAATTATTACGAGCGTAACAGGAAAAAGTGCGCGTGAATTTGCGAACGAACAGCTATTTCAGTCACTCGGTATGAGAGAAATTCCAAACTATAATATGAAAGCATTTGGATTCGATGACTTATTCGGAAAAGATGTGAAAGGGTGGGTTCACGATCCAAATGGTATTTCGACAGGCGGATGGGGACTAACGTTAACTGTTAGGGATATGGCTAAGTTTGGACAGATGTATTTGAATGAAGGTATTCATAATGGAAAACAAATACTATCAAAATCATGGATAAAAGAATCAACAGAAATGAACCAAAATCAATATGGTTACTTATGGTGGTTTCGAGAAGAAGATGGAATCTTTTCATACTGTGCTATAGGTGACGGTGGGAATATGATTTGTTGTATTCCAGAGAAGGATTTGGTTGTAGTAATTGCTTCTGAAGCTATGCCGAATGCACGGGATAGATGGGAATTGATTGTGAAATATATTTTTCCTGGCATACAGTCAAATCAATAATGGTAGTAAAAAGATGGGGTGAATTTTGGTTTTATACCATCTTTTTGTTTTGTGACGTAAAGTTCATGGGAATGTAAGGGTTTTGTTAAAAGTGTAAATATTAGGGTTTTTTAATATAAAAAGTCTTTCTTTATGTATAATGGGGACAAGGCCTAAAAATACTTAAATATTTAAGTGAATATTTTAAAAAGGGAGATTAAGGATATATGAAAAGCTTACTTCCAAAAACTTTAGCTGTTACAGGATTAACTGCTTCTTTATTAGGTATGGTTTCTTCCGTTTCATTTGCTTCGATTAGTTGGGATAATAATGCAACGTGGACAGGAAGCGGAGCAAAAGCTAAGGCAACTGCCTATACTGCAAAAAAGGACGAACCTCATTTTTACAAGATGACTGTAAGAGCTAGCTTTGATGATGGGACTTCTAAAGAGTTAGCATTGTATGATGCTAAAATTTCAGATCGTATAAACGTTAGCGTTGCATCCAAAGGACCGGTGACCAGAGGTTATTCGGGTCATGAATGGATAATGGTAGGGGATAGTGCGTACACTTCTAAGGAAATGGTAATTAAATAAAAATCAACAAAAACCGTGAAAAAGGATACATACCTTTTTCACGGTTTTTAAAATGAGGAGGATATATGAATCTAGTATTAAAAGAAATAGTGGTGAACAAAACAATATTCATTATGCTATTTATTGGATTTGTATTGACAATATGGCCAATCCTGATCGCAATGTCGACGCGAGATTATTATGATGAGAAATTTTATGATAGTAAAAATGGTTATTTTAATTATTACTATTCAGTTCAACTTACTAATATGGGGGAAATCAATTTCGAACAATTTCAGACGTTAATAGAATCTGATTTTAAAAACGCTAGTGTTATTACAAATGATATTCGTATTACTATTCCGGATATCGGCCACGTAATAATGAATGGTCTCCTTAATAAAAATTGGTCTCCACCTTTGCTAAAAGGTTCTCAGATGGGACAAGATGAAAAAAATAGTGTAATAGTGGGGAAGAAAATTTATAAGGATATGGCAACAATAAAATTATTTAATAAGGAATATACAGTTAAAGGCGTAGCTGGAGAAAATACTGGATATGAGTATAATATTAAAATTTTCGTCTCTCTAAATGACATGCCAGATGAGGTGAAACAGATGATACAAAAAGATAATACATTCCAAATGATTGTTCGTTCTAATGAAAACCCTATCAAGGAAATAGAAACTTTCATACAGCATATGAAACAGAACAATAAAGATATAAATGCCAAAGTGATTAGTGAAAAAGAGAACTATGAAAAGGAAAAAAACTCAAGTGAAGCCGTAGAAGAGTTACTCAGTTTTCCATATAGGCTTTTATGTATAGCTTTCATTACCAATATAATAGTAAGTTATTATTGGATTTATACGAAGAAAAAAAGTTTGTCGTTAAGGAAAGCTTTGGGAGCAAGTAATATAAATCTTTTTATTTTTATATTTAGTCAATTATTTTTATGTGCAATCACTGCATCAGCCTGTGCAATATGCATACAATGGATTTTTAGCATTTTGAGTGAAAATATTATAGAGTTTACAAGTTATAGTATTAGTTTACAGTCTACTCATATTGTAATGTGTGTATTTCTTTCACTTACTATAGCTTTCATCCTCTCTGTAATACCATTTGTATATGTGCTTAAAAGTGAACCTGCTAAAGCATTAAAGGAGTAAAAATGATGAGAATAAAAAGTGCGTTCATAGCATTAAAAAAGAGATTTCTATTTTCCGTACTTCTTCTAATACAGATTACATTTGGATTAGCAACTCTAACGAGTTCAATTAATGTATTTTATAATTTACACCATCTAAACGATAAATCCAGCTCGGTATTAAATGTGGATAAAACATATTTAGTTACTTTTGAAATGACGACAGATAGATTACAAAGCAATCAATTTAATAAAGAGAAAATTCAAGCGGTTTATAATACAATTTATCAAAATAAAGATGTGATTTCGTATGGTACATACGAGGAGCGAGTTATTGAAATAGAGTCAAGTAATAGACCATTTCAAAACAGTATGATTACTGATTTGAAACATAAAACGTTTCACGATGAAAGACCTACTATTAAAACAATTTTTGTAGATGAAAATTACTATAAAATGTTACGTTTACCTTTAAAACCTGAAGAAGGTTTCTCGCATGATGACTTTCAAAAAAATAGTGAAGAAAAAACAAAAGTTTTAATGGGTTCTTACTTTAAGAAATATTTTCAAGTTGGAGATACAATTAATGATCGATATACAATTATAGGGTTTTTGCCAGAAAATAAATTTATCGTAAATAATAATACGACGAACACATATTTGAAGTTGGATTACGCAATGATAATGCCTATGTCATTTGATAGATTTGAAAAATATGAAGCAATGTTTTTAAGACTACATCAAAGTACAGTTTTATATTTACAAAAAGGTGCAGATGTAAAGAAACTAGAAGAATCAATTCAACTTAAAGGAAACGGCGGTACGTTTCATTTAAAAAGTTTAGGTGATGAAATAAATGAAGATGTTACTCTTAACGGCTATTCGGAAATACCTCAACTTATAGTAGGAATCTTATTCGTTGTATTCTCGATCGTCGGAATTGTAGTAACGACCATTGTTTCTATCTTGATGAGAAAGCGGGAATTTGGTATAAAAATAGCTTTTGGCGAAAGTAAATTTGGTATGTTTATTCAAATTGTTTTAGAGAACATTATTGTAGCAATAACTGGCTTAGGAATGTCGATAACTTACTTTTCATGGAGGTATGGGGTTCTATTACAAATGTCGAAGGATTTAAAGGAAGCAACGGTATTAGACTTTAAATTGGATATGCCTATATTGTTTTTAGTATTTCTATTCTTATTATTAATCATCGTTGTCTCGAATGTAATTGTCTTCTTATTTATTAGAAAGCTTGAACCGAAAACATTAATAGGTGGGATGGAATAATGGGGTTAATTGAACTAAAAGATATTAAGAAGGTGTATAGTAATAAGAATCATAATACGTTCGCGTTAAACGGTATAAATTTAACGATAAATAAGGGCGAAATTATAGCGGAATGGGGCGATCAGGCTCAGGGAAGAGTACATTACTAAATGTTATAGGGTTAATTGATATGCCAAATGAGGGTGAATATATGTTAAATGGAAAATCATTAACTGAAATTAGAGCAAATAAAGTTCATAAAACAAGAAATGAAATGATTGGATTTATTTTTCAATATTTTGCATTGTTAAAAGAACATACTGTACTAGATAATGTAGTGCTACCACTCACATATAGAAAGTTAAAGCAACGGGAAAGAGAAAATAAGGCGAAGTTCTATTTAGAAAAAGTAGGTTTAAAAGAACATATGTATAAAACACCGGACGAGCTATCGGGTGGACAGCAGCAGCGCGTCGCAATTGCAAGAGCGTTAGTAGGCGAACCAGAATTAATATTGGCAGATGAACCGACTGGGAATTTAGATAGGAAAACGGGAGAAGAAATTATGAGTTTGCTATTACAACTGAATGAAGAAGGGCGAACAATTATTATTGTAACGCATGATATGGAAGTAGCGAATAAGTGTAATAGAATTATTGAGTTAGTTGATGGGGAAGTTGTGCGGAGTTAGTAATTCAACAATTATATCTAATTTAAGAATCCGTATTGATTAATTTTTCAAGATGGATTCTTTTTATTTGTAGGATTAAAGTAAAACAACAAATCCCCCGTAACTTTTTATGATAGAAATTCGTTTAACAAAAGAAACGATTTTTAATAATGAATGGGGGAGAACCATGAAAATGTTAATACTAGGTGGTACACGATTTTTGGGAAGAGCTGTTGTAGAAGAGGCTTTGAACAGAGGGCATGAAGTTACATTATTTAACCGCGGAACAAACAAAGAAATTTTTCCTGAAGTGGAGCAGCTGATCGGTGACAGAAATGGTGATGTATCAAGTTTAGAAAATCGAAAATGGGATGTTGTTGTGGATACATGTGGGTTTTCTCCGCATCACATTAGAAATGTTGGAGAAGTACTTAAAGATAATATTGAACACTATATATTCATCTCAAGCCTTTCCGTATATAAAGATTGGATTCCGCATGACATAAAAGAAGACTATATATTACAACCTGAACCGACGGAAGAGCAAATAAAGGCTGTAGAGAATGGTGAAATATCTCCTTATGAGCATTATGGTGCGCTGAAAGTATTATGCGAAAAAGAAGCAGAGAAGTATTGGCCGGGGCGTGTTTTACACGTAAGAGCAGGACTTCTTTCAGGAATGTTCGATTATACAGATCGACTTCCATACTGGATCGGGCGTGTAGCAAAAGGAGGTAACGTGTTAGTTCCAGGAAGAAAAAATCGTCCAGTGCAGATAGTTGATATAAAAGATGTCGCGAGATTTGGACTCAACATGGCAGAAAATAATAAAGCAGGTACATTCAATATAACAGGTCCGAATGATGAATTGACGATGGAAGAGCTATTAAATACGTGTAAAAAAGTTACGAATAGCGATGCTGAATTTGTTTGGGTAGACGAATCGTTTATGAGTGAACACAATGTGCAGCCTTGGACAGAAATGCCTTTGTGGATTCCAGAAACTTTCCCATTAGATGGTGGGACGAAGCCGTGGAGAGGCGGGTTTTCTATTTGTATCGAAAGTGCGGTTAATGAAGGGCTTACTTTTAGAAGAATAGACGAGACAGTTACAGATGTGTATGAGTGGATGGAGAGTACGGAAGAATGGGAATTAAAAGCAGGTATTTCAGGCGAGAGGGAGAAGGAATTGTTAGAAAGATGGTATCAATAAATTTAGCGGAGTTCTTTGAATATGCTTGATTGCACATAAGGAGGAAAAGGTGATGTGGAAAGACACCATTCACAGTATCTCATCAAATTTAAGCTTGAAAAACCCAGCTACGAAGGATGAACTTACTGATATACAAAAATGTTTACATGTGGAGTTACCGAATGATTTATATCAATTATTACAGGAAACAAACGGTATAGAAGGTGAATACGGTGACTTTATATGGTCTGCTTCAAAAATTAAAACTGAAAATATGAGTATGAGAAATATAGTTGATTTTAAGGATTTATACATGCCTTTTGACTGTTTATTATTTTTTGCTGATGGGGGAAATGGTGATTTGTTTGGCTATTCCATTTTGAATGGAAAAGTACAAAGAGATGATATATATGTATGGAACCATGAAAATGATAGTAGAACGTGGGTTGCTCCTTCTTTAAAGACTTTTATGGAGTGGTGGGAGAGTGGAAAGATGATAATTTAAATATAGTATCAAAAAAAGTGCCTTGTTACTAAAGAAACAAGGCACTTTTTCACGAATAATTAATCTACCACTCAATCGGTTCTTCTCCGTACATCTCCCATAGCTTAGGAAACATCTTTTTTAAACCTTCTTCATCATCTTCATTCCAGTCAAATTCAAAATCTACATCGTCGAATTCTTCATTAGATAAGACATGGTAAAGTGTAAAGTAAGTATCATCTTCGTCACCAGTTTTTTCTGCATATACAGTGAAACCGAAATATAAAGAAAGTTCTTCTATTTCTGGGACGTCATACTCACTCAAATTTTCTAATACAGGAATTAATCGTTCTGGATCTTCAATACAAGCTTCGTATGTCTCTTTTCCTTGATATAATAACCATCCGCGGAAGTAATCGAAAGTATCATCTGAACAACCACCCATAATAATATAGGCTGCTGCCCATAAACGGGAGGTATAGGAATCTTTCAAAAGACGATGCATATGCGTATCAAAAGCTACAATTTCATGTACTGTACGTTTAGCAAGGTGGGAAGTAAGCCATTCTATTTGTTCTTCTTGGTCTTCACCTTTCGTTTTTGCACGATTAAGTAGTTCCCAAAATTCTTCTTCTGTTATCGTTTTTTCTTTTATGTAATCTTCCCCAGGCAACGGGTCTGTATATCCCTTTTTACGTTTGGAAGCAATTAGTTTGTTAGCTTCTTTCATACATTCTTCTTCTGTTTCAA
Source organism: Bacillus sp. FSL W8-0770 (assembly GCF_038008705.1). Taxonomy (NCBI): domain Bacteria; kingdom Bacillati; phylum Bacillota; class Bacilli; order Caryophanales; family Bacillaceae; genus Bacillus; species Bacillus sp. FSL W8-0770. The sequence continues at coordinate 2,842,629 of NZ_JBBOZR010000001.1, read as the reverse complement.
ACTCTTTCGCTTTCACACTGCCAGCTGTGCCGATTTTTCCGTAAAACACAACATAGTCTTTTTCTTTCACAACGATTTTCCAAAACTTATTTGATTTCTCAGTTTGCTGGATTAATAACGTTTCCATCCGTACCCCCATAATGTTTTCTAGTGTGCAATATGATTGTAACATATGTATATACACTTGTAACGATGAAAAGTAATGGTTCAGAAAATTAGGAAATGATTGAATGAAGTGAATAAATTTAGTAACCTTATTTGTACAGCAATTACATAATTGTTTTGTAATAATTCAATATTTGTATAAGGGGGGCGTTAAGATTGGATCTTACGTTTAAAGTAGAGGAAACATGTTTTAATTACCGCGTCGGAGCAATTTGTAAACTGGATAATAAAATACTTATTCTTCAAAACAAAGGGGAACATTATTGGTATGTACCAGGCGGAAGAGTGAAAATGCTAGAAAATAGTGAGGATGCGTTACAACGAGAACTTGCAGAAGAACTAGGTGTTCCTATTAAAGGGAAGAGATTAATATGGTCAGTAGAAAATTTCTTTACACTTTCTGAGCGAAAGTTTCATGAAATTAGTTTTTATTATGAAGTAGAGCTACATGAGTTACCTGCGAGTGGAGCAGATCAATATATTTTGGAAGAAGAGGGTAGAACGTATTTGTTTAGATGGGTGCCAGTAGAAGAACTGCATACATATAACTTACAGCCTGCATTTATAAAAGAGAAAGTAAAGGATGTATCAGTTCACACAGAACATATCGTATTACAAAAGTAAATGTATTCGGAGGGGAAAATGGTGAAGGGAACTAAAAAAGAGGTACATATAAATGACAAAGTAATTTATTACACATATATCGAAAAAGGCTCTAGTACCGTTTGCTTTATGTTTTCAGGTTCAGGATACAATTATGATAAGCCGTTATTTTATTACGCAACGATGTTAATGCTTGAACATAAAATAGATGTTGTACATATTCATTATTCTTATGATGGACAATTAATGAATAAACCAATGGAAGAAGTAACGAAAGTAATGATGGATGATATTAATCCTGTAATAAATGAAGTATTAAAAGATGAGCAATACAACGAGACTATGTTTTTAGGGAAGTCACTCGGAACAATTCCGATTGCAAATGATTTAATGAAGAGAGAAGAATTCGCGCAGTCAAAAATGATACTACTTACACCTTTACTGACGTTTGATACAATTTTTGATTCTATCTTACATAGTCGACACGAAGGGTTTTTAGTTATTGGGGATAAAGATCACCAATACAATGCAGATCAAATTGATCAGTTATATAAAACGAATTTACAGATTGAAGTTGTCAAAAATGCAAATCATTCTGTAAATGTTGGGGGATATGAAACGGAAAATTCAATTGAGGCTATAGCGAAAATAATAGGAAAACTTAAAGAAGTTGTTAGGACAAACTAACCTATTAATACATGCAAAAGAGGTGCGAATTGCACCTCTTTTACTTTAATAAGCCTTCAAAACATGAAGTAAATAATCCTTACGATTCAGCGGATTATAATCAACACGTTTTCGAGTAGGGAAGGGAGCCATAAGTTTTGTGAAACCAGCTGGCTTCGTTGTAAATATGCCTTCTCCTTCTGTAAATGAATGTAGTATTCGTTTGAAACTCTCTGTTTTCGCAACAGGTAATGATCCTGTTAACTGATAAGAATTGTTATTGAATATAGGCTCTGCAAAAGTTGCTGGAACGGCAGCGAGCTTATACATTGCGGTACTAATTGCTTGCTCCGGTACAGTTAATTCAAACGCATTAACTGGTTCATATACATATGTTGCAGCTTGTTTTAAAGCATCCATTAAAACGAGCGGTGTTAAGTTTCTAAAGTCACTCGCTGTTGTAACAGGACTAGCATAACCAGTATGTGTTAACGTGACGATAATATCTGTAACTTCCCACCCATATAATCCTTGTTTTAACGTTTGAAATACCGTATCTTCAATCGCTTTATGAAATGCTAAAGGTAGTGAGCCGAGCTCAACACCTAATTTATATGTTATACCGCAATTAAGTTCACCACGTTCAACTTTGAATCCGATTGTTGCGTAAAATGGATTCTCTTTTTCACCCATTACTTCAACAGAATTGCCTACGCCAATTGGTTTCTCGATACATACAACTCGCGTATTTGAAAAATTAACCTGCAAATTATATTTCTCATAAAGTGTTGTTTCAATTACTTCTTTTTGTACCTCACCGAAAAGGCGAATATATAGTTCATTATGAACATCGTCTTTCCAAACTTTAATGAGCGGATCTTCTTCACAGAGTTCCATAAGAACAGCGTATAAATTATGAATTTGCTCTTTAGGTACCGCATCAATGGCAGCTTCCATTTGTGGTTCGGCAAAGTGAATATCTTTTATATAATCCGTACGTTCACCGATAATATCACCAATTTTAATATCATTCAGCCCCCACACTTTACAAAACTCACCGCTAGGAACGGTAGAAGTTTGAACGGTATCTCCATTATGAAATAGGCACATTTTTTTTATCTTTTCTTTATGGAATAGAGACTTACTGCGCTGTATATTAACATATTTTCTAACATGTAAGCTACCTGAAAAAACTCTTATATAAGCAACCTTTTCTCCAGAAGGTTCACGTTCAATTTTAAAAACAACACCGGATAATGGTTCCTCTTGTGCCGATGTAAGAGCTGGAATGAGAGCCGGAAGTTTTTCAAGAAGTTCTGTTACGCTCATACCAGTCATTGCTGAACCGAAAAAGATTGGATACACATTCGCTTGCTGTATTTGCTGTTCTAGTTTTTCTCTTAATAGTGCGTCCGGTATTATTTCGTTATTTACATATGATTCAAGTAACGATTCATTAAATGGTGCTAACAGTTCCATACAATCGTCATATGATTTGTATTCAATGATCCGGGCTTCTTTCGTTCCTTCGTTTAGAACAGAGTAGAAGGGGAATGCTTCATTTGAAAGAACCTCTTTTATTTGTTTCATAACTTTTTCAGTGTTTGCGCCACTACGATCAATTTTATTAACGAATAAAATAGTCGGTATGTTTAGTTTCTGTAATGTTCGCATTAAAATTTTTGTTTGTGCTTGCACACCTTCAACGGCAGAGATAACTAAAATCGCACCGTCTAGAACGCGGAATGATCGCTCCACTTCAGCGATAAAATCAGCGTGTCCAGGTGTATCAATGACATTTACTTTTACAGCATCAATAAAGAAAGAAACGACAGATGCTTTAATCGTAATTCCGCGTTGTCTTTCTAATTCCATTGAGTCAGTTTGTGTATTACCACTATCTACTCGGCCAATTTCTTTAATCACATTCGTTTCATAAAGAATACGCTCAGTCAAACTCGTCTTGCCAGCGTCTACGTGCGCGACAATCCCTATATTTATTGTTGTCATTTGTGAATATCCTCATTTCATTTTCCATTTTCAATTCCTCATTTCTATTTGTATATTGCCGCATTATCAATCACTCTCCAGTTCTTTAAATTAGTATTATTATAGTGCAATTAACATTATTTGTAACGCTACAAAGCGCCTTAATTTGGAAAAAATAAAATGAAAACAAAATGCTTGCATTCTAAATCGATATAGATTATATTAATTGACATATCAACTATTGATACATCAAATGTTTTTATTTTGATTGTAAAGGAGGGTTAATTTGACAAGTTCATGCTCAAAAGAAGCGATTATTTTATATAAATTACACTTTCTAAATAAAGAAGTAAGTTCGAAATTTGAAGGGTGTACGGGTATGAGCCAGTCTCGATTAGAGCTTATACTTCAGTTATATGAAGTAGGTGAAATTAGTCAAAAAGCACTTCAACAAGAAGTGAATATTGATAATGCTGCGATAACAAGGCATTTAAAGCAGCTTGAGGCCAATGAAATGATTGTAAGACGTAAAAATCCAGATGATAACAGAATTACGTTAGTTTCTCTTACTGAAGAGGGACGAAATAAAATTCAAGCATTTCAAGAGGAAAAAGAACGTTTTGCAGCATCTGCATTTAAAGGATTAAGTGAGGAAGAACGCGATAATCTTTTAAATATGTTAAATCACATTCAAGAAAATATAAAAGAATTATAAAAAAGGGAGAATACAACTATGACTAACTCAGTAAAAACAAATGATTTTAACGAAATTTTAACAGGACGTCGTTCAATTCGTAAGTACGACCCTTCAGTGAAAATTAGCAAAGAAGAAATGACAGAAATTCTTACAGAAGCAACACTTGCACCATCTTCAGTAAACATGCAACCATGGAGATTCGTAGTGATTGAAAGTGACGAAGCGAAAGCAACACTTGCGCCACTTGCGAAATTCAATCAATCTCAAGTAGAAACATCTTCAGCAATGATCGCTTTATTTGGTGACTTAAACAACTTTGATAACGCAGAAGAAATTTATGGTACAGCAGTAGAGCGTGGACTTATGCCAGCAGAAGTAAAAGAAGATCAAATGAAAAAACTTTCAGCTTACTTCTCTATGGTTACACCAGAAGTAATGAAAGATACAGTATTAATTGACGGTGGTCTTGTAGCGATGCAATTTATGCTAGCAGCTCGTGCGCACGGTTATGACACTTGTCCAATTGGTGGATTTGAAAAAGACCAAATCGCAGAAGCGTTTGGACTAGATAAAGAACGCTACGTACCAGTAATGCTAATTTCAATCGGGAAAGCTGCTGACAGTGGTTACCAATCAGTACGTCTTCCAATTGACAAAGTTGCTGAGTGGAAGTAATCTAATTAGATCATAGAAATATATGGAATATGAAAGGGGAAACACCATGATTATTATTCACGCAATATTTCAAGTAGACCCAGCAAAACAACAAGCATTTTTAGAAGAAATTCAGCCACTCATTCATGGTTCAAGAGAAGAAAGTGGAAATGTATCTTATGACTTATATAAAGATACAGAAAAAGAAAGTGTTTATACGATGGTAGAAGTATGGAAAGATGAAGCAGCAGTTGCGAGCCATAATACGAGTGAACACTTCACATCTTTCGTTAGTAAAGCAGCACAGTTTTTAACTGCTCCGCTTAATATAAAAGCTTATAATGGAGAGTTAGTAAAATAATAAGGTAGAAAAAGATGACTTTAGCATATGGCTGAAGTCATCTTTTTTGTATAAGTAGAATCCATTTTGGACTCAGTTATGTTGATTGATAAGCGTTGCTCGTATCCTCAGTAACTGTGGTGAATTGTATGTTAAATTCGAACATTTGGTTTATTGGGATATTTTTCCGAGGTATAATTTTCTTGTAAGTAAAAGGTAGAGGGGAGTAAGTAATGGGAGAATTTCAAAGTAATTTGCATACGGCAACGCAACTTGCAACGAAAATGAGAAATGCTTCAGATAGAATGCAAAGTGCTACTAGTCGCTCTATAAATAAGGCAACGCGTACGACACTATCTGTGAACTTCCAAGCACAAGAGGCAAATCAACAAAATTTACAGATCACGAAACAATTTTGTACTGCTTTTCAACAAACAATTGATAATATCCATTCCGTAGCAAATGAATTTGAGAAAATGGATACAGGACTTCAAAAGACTTTTCAATAATGTAACAACCTACGTAAAGGGGAAAAGGTAGGGAGAAAAGATGAGTCAAGAAATTGAAACGAGAATCAGTCAATGTAATCAAAAATTACGAATTATATTTGAAGAACAAAATGAAAACCGAATTGCGCTGCAAAATCAAGAACGAGCTGAGGTTAGTTTTCATGAATGGAAAAATAGAAGTAATCGTTTATTTAACCGAATACTAGAAACTTGGCACGGCGACAAAGAAGTGTTTCACCTTTTTACGAATATGCGGCAAGAAATCGGACAGTATGAAAGAAAACTTACATTCGAATTAGAAAATGAAAAAGAGACGTTGCTTAAAGAAAAACGGCATCTCAGTGAGAAAGAAAACGACCTTTCCTATGAACAGCAGCAACTACAAAGGGAGGCCAATACATGAGTTTAAACATGTATTTGGGAGAAGTACAAAGTCAAACTCAAAGTATGAACGCTATATGTAATGCTACGATTCAAAGTATGGAACAAGCCATTCAATCTATTGATGCATTTGCGATAGACACAGTATTACAAGGACAAACATACAGTAGTGCAAAAGCCTACCTTGTCCAAACATTTCGGCCATTAGCGCAAGGAATCATATGCTTATGTGAAGAATTAATTCGCCAAAATGAAGCATTTCCAAATGAGTTCCAAGCGAAAGTTGCTTCGACAGATGTGATTGAACAAGAAATAAGAGAACAAATAAGGGGAATTAATCAATCGATTACAAGTATAGAAGCAATAGAAGTACTTACACCAATGCCCGGAGTAGGTGCAATTGTAACGGTATTAGGTGCAATGAGAAAAAAATGGAAGAAAAACTAGAGCATTTATATGAATTCAATCATTCATCCAGCAACAACTACAGCACCGCTCTCCAATTAGCAGCTAGCATCACAGCCGGACTCGCTGAAGTGCAAAGTGGGAAAGGATTTAGTCCTGTGAGTGGTACGTTTAGTACACAAGGGTTGAATATGGATTGGGTGAGTTCGATTCAGGGGATTATAGAAGAAACAGCTCGAAAAAATGATCAGTCAATTAAAGATATAGAAACAAATAACATAATTGAGAAGAAATCTCCGGTTAGAAATGCTTGTGCCGATGCGACAGACAGTATAGTTGGCACGTTTGAAACAGCGAAAAAGATGTGGGAAGCTATTCAAAGAGGATCGGGGAAAGCTATTGGTGATGAAATCGAGTCCGCAATAGCTTTAAGTAATATGGACATAGGAACTTTTATTAATGTAACCTATGCACTTTTCCATTTGGATGAAACTGCAAAAAATATGTGGCATGCATTTTCAAATAAAATAAAACGAGATATGATAGAGGGAGATGCAGAGAGTCGTACAGAATTGACTACCTATGGATTAACACAAATAGCTACCACAATATTAGGCGATAGGGCACTAAATAAAGTAGGCCATATCACAAAAGGAGCAAAAGCATCAAGTGGAGTAAGTACATTTGCTAATGCAGTAAAATTAGCAAAAGAATTGAAGCCTACGCTTGAAATGTTACAATCATTTAAGAGAAATGCTTCCTATGCATTCTCTAGTGTTGGTGGAACTATTGTAACCAAAATACCTCAAGGCGAATTATTAGAAGCTTTTTATAAGTTTGCGAAATCTAAAGATGGTGGTAAGGGTACGGGTGGTGTTGGTAAGGGCGTCAGTGGGGCTGGAAGTAAGATTGATGGAGAACTAATTAGAAAATATGTACGAGATATTGAAACACAGACAAATAGAAAAATACCAAAAAACCAAATGGAAGAATTAAAAAGTGCATTAAGAAATACAGAATATAAAAAGATGACGTCTTCAGAAACAAAGAGATATAGACGAGAGTTTAATAAAATTAAGAATTCATTAATTGATGAATGGGAAAAACAAACTGGTCAAAAATGGCCAACTTATACAGAAGATGTGATTTCAGAGAAAACAGGAAAAATCTTAAGAAAAAAAGGAGAACCTTATGATGCTCATCATATAATTGAAAACTCTTATCGTGGGGAACATGAGTGGTGGAATATCCATCCTGCTAAATTTCCTAATGAGCATCAAGCTGGTATTCATGGTTCGGGTTCACCAGGAAATAAACTTTTTAATGGAGGTAAATAATATGAAGTATGATTATCTAGTATCAAATAAACATAATAGCTTTTATCCAGTAGCATTAGAAGAGATAGAAGAAGTGGAAGAGGTATTAGGTTTGAAATTTCCAAAAGAACTAAAAGATTTCTTCTTAAATGTTGGGTATGGCTTTATCAAAGGTTCTAAGTACAATATTAATCGTATTATGGATCCTTATTCTATTAGAGATTTTCGATTAAAGCAAAATGATTATGAATTTTTTCCAGACATTGAAGTTTATGATGATCTTGAAGAAGAAATAATCTTTTTTGAAGGTAATGAAACAGTTTTAATTTCAATTAAATTAACAACAGAAGAAAATAATGGGATTTATTATGATGAATTTAAAATTGCCGATTCACTAGAAGATTTTCTTGCAAAAATATCAGAAAATGATTTATATTATATGGATTTAATTGATTGAAATAAGAAGAAATATTTTATCAAATAATCATAGTTCGAGAATGTAGTCTTATTGAAAAGAGGGTAGAAGCTCGTTCGATTAGGAAACGGCTTTTGTAATCGGATGAATGATAAAAACTATAGTATGTATTAAGATGAAAACTCCAGTGATTTTATGAATCATGACTGGAGTTTTTTATTCGAATATCCACATTTCGGGATTTTGTATAACCTTCCATAATATCTAATTGATTTTTAGCAACTTCATCAACATGTTGTTTTTTATTATTTGTTTATATAGATATATAAGAGTCTGACTGAATCTTCAATAGGCCATATCGCAAAAGGAGCAAAAGCGTCAAATGGAGTAAGTACAATTGCTAATGTAGTAAAATTAGCAAAAGAATTGAAGCCTACGCTTGAAATGTTACAATCATTTAAGAGAGAGGCTTCCTATGCATTCTCTAGTATTGGTGGAACTAACGTAACCAAAATACCTCAAGGCGAATTAATAGAAGGTTATTATAAGTTTGCGAAGTCTAAAGATGGTGGTAAGGGTACGGGTAAAACTGGTGAAATATCTAAGGAATCTGGAAAAGTAGCCCAAACATTAGAAGCAGCTAGAGCACAACAACGTACGGTAATAGAATCAGTAGAAAGTGGCGAAGTAGCTTTAAAAACAACGAAGCGTAAAGGGAATTATGGTGAAATGAAGATGGATGACTTTTTTGAAAGTCAAACATATACTAGAATTAGTGATGATCGTGTATTAACATTAGATCAAAAAATTGTTAAGGGAATAGATGCTGTATATGAAAATTCATCTCCGCCACCTAAGTATGTGATAGCGGAGGCTAAGTATAACACATCCAAATTAGGAAAAACAAATGATGGTAAGCAAATGAGTGAAGATTGGATTCTTGGAAGTGAAAGGTTAGATAGTACTTTGTCAAAAGAAAAAGCAGATGAAATTGTGGAAGAGATGTTGCTGAATCCAGAAAATGTTCAAAGAATTGTTATTCAAGTTATGCCTGACGGAACGATTGTGAAGAAAATTCTTGAAGTATAAAAGGTGGAAAAGAAATTATGCTAAGGGATAAAATCAAAAATGATATATATTTTAACAAATTTATCAATTATGAGGAAAAGAGAATAGAAAAGTTTTTATTATTGGTTGAAAAGGTTATTGAGGAAAGAGGCAAAGATGATAAAGGTGTAAAGAATGGATATATAGCGTTACAAGGGTATCATTTTAATAAATTAAGGGCAATGTACTCTGCGGGTTGTTCTATCCAAACTATTCGTGATTTTTTACCTGAAGTAATAAATATAATGGAAAAAGTGTGGAATAAAGAAAGTGGATATATACGTATGTTATGGATAATATCTATAGCAGTAATGCTAAATGTTGAAGATAAAGAATTTAATAGACTAATAGCAATGGTAAGGAAAGAAGGATTAAATGATTATCTGATTAATTATTTTATTGCTTTTAGAAATAGTGAGCCATCAGATTTTTATGAGCAAAGTGAGTTTTATGTAAAATATCCATATTTCAAATTAAAAGAAGTAATTGAGAGTAATAAAATTTCACAAGAGAAATCTATAAAAAATTTAGAGAAATATATAAAGGAGTATTGGTATAAGGGACATTTAGAAGAAGCATGGTACGATGCACATGAAAATAAACATGACATTTATAGTGGTTACTGGAGTTTTGAAAGTGGAGCAATCGCTAAAATTTTAAAATTAGATGATTCAACCTTGAAAGATAGTTCATATTATCCTTATGATATGGTGCATTGCCAAGAAAAATAAATGTTGGAATCCACAGTGATAAATTTTAACACTGTGGATTTTTTAGTTTGTATTAAAGTAGGTATAAGGGTAATGTTGGTAATGGATCCAGTGAGCTAGATGTAAGAGCTAATTAGGAAATATGTACGAGATGTTGAAACGCAGACGAATTATGAATTATCACTGGATTTTTTTATCTAAATATCCATAATATCTAATTGAATGTTAGTAAATTCATAAACATATTGTTATCACCTTCTATTTATATCTGTATATAGAAATTAATTGAATAATTTAATTAAATCTTCAATAGGCCATATCACAAAAGGAGCAAAAGCATCAAGTGGAGTAAGTACATTTGCTAATGCAGTAAAACTAGCAAAAGAATTGAAGCCTACGCTTGAAATGTTACAATCATTTAAGAGAGAGGCTTCCTATGCATTCTCTAGTATTGGTGGAACTATCGTAACCAAAATACCTCAAGGCGAATTAATAGAAGCTTATTATAAGTTTGCGGAGTCTAAAGATGGTAAGACTTCAGAACCATACGATATAGTACCGTATAGGCCAAGCAATTCACCATTAGAAAATCATCATGGAGTTATGGATGTATGGGCTAAACATAATGTCCCTGATTATGTTAGTAGAGGGGCGAATACTCCAACTATAGCTTTAACTAAAGAGCAACACAATGCTACTAAAGCTGTTTATAGACAATGGCTCTTTGAAAAAACAGGGAAAAAGGTTGGAGGTAAAGTAGATTGGAAATCTGTTTCACCAAAAGAAATACAAGAATTGACGGAAAAAATGTTTGATGCTGCGAATGTACCACGTTTAGCTAGACAAGAGTATTATAGGGCCTTTAATCAATATAATTTTAGGGAGTAATTTAGATGGAAAATATTAATCAGTTGATTAAAAAAGTAAAATCATTACCTAATTGTCGAGTTCAGGAGCCTACAAAATTACCGATAGTTGATAAGAATAAGCATATGCTACCAGGTGATTTAAAAGAATTTTATAGTCTTTGTGGTGGTCTAACTTTATTTGAAAATGAGGAATATCCTATTCATATTGTTACCCCAGAGGAGTTTATTTTGGCTAATCCCGTAATTGTAGGAGAGTTATGTGAAGAAGATATTTCATCAAATTGGTATATTATATGCAATGATGGTAAGGGTGAATATTTAACAATAAATCTTAGTGAAGAGAGATTAGGTAGATGTTATGATAGTTTCTTTGATCGACATGGAATAGTTGGGGAGACGCAAATTATCGCAACTTCATTCACTGAATTACTTGAAAAACTTATTAATAACAATGGACAATATTGGTATTGGCTAAAGAGTGAATTTGAATCGCTTGGAGATGCTTATGATGATGAAGAGTGAAAAAGAGAGTCTTTAAGTGGAATAAGAAAGTGAAAGGGTGTTTGAAAGTCAGTACTCTATGATGGTTGAAACATCATAGAGTACTATGTACAATGATAGAAAAGAAAAAGAAGTACGAGCTTAGGCAAGATGATATTTTACTGGGGGATGAATATAAACAGATGGAATGTATATTAAACTAATGAACTCGTACAAATTCGTAAGTTTTAACGTAGTAGTTGGCACGACATAGAAAAGGTAGTTGGAATGGAGAAAATCCAATTGAAGGTCGAGAATATTATGTCGAGTTAGAAATAGGAAATACAGTAGTGTGGGGAGAAGAGTTTTAATATTAGAAATATTATTGGTGTTTATAGCGAAAGTCTATATAAGGCAAGTTGAGGAATGTAGATTGAGTGAGCAAATTCAATAGAAGTGGAGAACATTTATTTGAAAACAATAATCAAAAATATAGGTAATAAAAATATAAAAGCTAAAGTAGAAGAACCTTTAATTTTTCATGCAGAAACACTATTTAATTTATTATCTAAAGTAGAAGATAAATTAATAGATGGATTTTCAATACAAATTGGATGGTCTGTTTATAGTTTATATAAGTATGAAGAGTATTATCAAATTATTACCCGGGATTATACTAAAAATCCTTTTAAAGATAAGACGGAAGACTTAACGATTGCATTATGGGTACAACTTGAGCAATCACATTGCTTACGCCGATTAAATATGGAGGGGGAATTAATAAAATTTAATGATAAGATTGTGATAGCGAAAGACGTGTTGCAACAAGAAGAGTTTTATTTACAAAGATCTAGTGGTTGTGATGAAGATGATTCGGGTTGGTATATAGGTCCTATCAATGAAGAAGTATCAGGAGAATTAGAGACCATATACGCCTACGAATTATTAAAAATGAAACCTGCAATTATTCAAGTACTAGCTTTACCTTATAATTATTTAGTAGTTTTTGAGAAAGACGAAATTAAATCGATTTTAAATGAAAGTGATATTGATATTTGGAGTGAAATAGAAAGATAGTGAATGTATATAAGGTGTTAAATACCCAATATGAAAATTACGTGAGTTAAGCACCTCATTGTCAATATACGACAATAGGTGCTTTTTTGCGTGCAATGAAGAAAAAATAAAAGATTTATTTTCACTCTATTTCATCTTCGAATTACATGTTATAATTTGGAAAAAATATATTCTTAATTTTTAGATAATTAAAAGGTGGTAGATTACTATATGAGTACATTAAAGAAAATTACTAATAATATTTCGAAGGTTATTATAGGAAAAGACGAATCGATAGAACTAGCAGCCATTGCTCTAATAGCAGGGGGACATATTTTATTAGAAGATGTACCTGGGACAGGAAAAACAACATTAGCGAAAAGTTTGGCTAAAAGTGTGGACGCTAAATTTCAAAGAATACAATTTACAGCGGATACTTTGCCTGGAGATGTTATTGGTCTTGAATATTTTCATGTAAAGGAATCGGATTTTAAAACAAGGTTAGGACCCATTTTTGCAAATATCGTATTAGTGGATGAAATTAATCGAGCTGTACCGAGAACACAATCTTCGTTACTTGAGGTTATGGAAGAGCGTACTGTTACAATTGCGAAACAGACACATTCATTACCAGAACCTTTTTTAGTTATAGCAACGCAAAATCCACTCGAATCAGCGGGCACATTTCCGTTACCAGATGCTCAGTTAGACCGGTTTTTACTCACAATACGCCAAGGTTATCCTACGAGAGAAGCTGAAAAGGAAATGATGAATCGGTTTCAAATGAATGATCCATTAGAAACGTTACATTCTATTATTTCAAGTGAAGAAATTATTACGATGCAAAAGCGTGCAAGAGAAGTGTTAGTAGGGAATGATGTGCAAGATTATCTCCTTGAAATTATTGAAGCAACTCGTAACCATGAGTTAATTGAAATTGGTGTAAGCCCTCGGGGAACGTTGGCATTTATGAGAGCAATTCAAGCACGGGCAATATTAAATGAAAGAGATTACTGTACGCCAGATGATATTAAGACGCTCGCTGCATCCGTTTGTGCTCATCGTTTAACGTTAACGATTGAGGGAGAGATGAAAACGACGAAAGAACAAATTATGAAAGAAATTCTTCATACGATTAGTGTGCCAGTGGAGAATGTACGATGAATCAACAGCTTGTGTATACACCTTTAGCGGAGCCTTTCGTAATGGGGGTTATGTCAGTTGTAGCCGTTATTTTAAGTGTATTTTCAAGTAATCTACTGTTTTTATCTCTCGTATTTTTATATGTAATTTTAATAGGTGCTATGCATGTATATATACGTAAAGTATCTCGTGTTGAATGGGAATACAGTCAAGGGAATTCGAACGTTTTTATAGGTGAAACGAATATGTGCAAAATGAAAATTTCAAACAAGTCGATATTTCCTATTCTTAATATCGTATTTCGATTTAAATGTGAAAATAAGCTAACTTGGAATCATGATGAAATAAACAAAAATCATAGTACAGGTTCAAATTATTATATGAATTTTAATTTAAAAGGAAGGGAGTCAGTTTCATTTGATTTGCAAGCTGTAGCGTTAAAAAGAGGCATCGCGAAATGGGAAGAAGTTGAAATTGTTATTACTGATCTCTTTGGATTTATAACGAACCATATAACATATAAACAAGTTGATACGCCCTCTTATTTAGTCTTACCAGCTGTTCCGAAAATACAAGTTCCTGAATTACAAGAATGGTCACGAGGATTTCGAAAAGCGATGTCTTCACCCTTATATGATGAAACGAAAGTAATGGGAGTAAAGTCTTATGAAAATGAAGATTTTCGTTCCATCCACTGGAGTGCAACAGCGAAAACAGGGACGATAACTGCGAAAAAGTATGAGCGAACACAATGTGATAAATACGCGATTTATCTCAACTTGCAAAATAAAAGTGGTGTTTCTTTGCGAAATGATATAGAGGAACTAATTGAATTAACAGCAGGTATATGCAAACAACTTCTTATGCAAAACTGTTCGTTTGAAGTATGGATCAATAGTGTAAAAGATAACGGTTTGCTACATATAAAAAATGGGGATAATCGGAAACATTTGCAAAATGTATTAAAGGTACTTGCCTCGATATCAGACCAAGATACGCCTATATCTTCTTCTTACTTTTACACAGCAGGCTTTCGTCGAAAGGAACTGGATGCGGTTCCTTTAATTATTGGTACTTCACCAAAGAAATACAGTAGAACGAATAAATGGATTGTAATGAAAGAATAAGAAGGGGCTTATGTCATGGTGAATAAAAAGCGGCATATGAAAGTGAAGTTATGGAGTGTAAGAACTTTAATCATACTTTTCTTTGCGATTAGTGCGATAACGTTATCACAAGGTGTTGTGTATGTACAGGACATAGTAAAAGAGCGTTTTTTCAGTAAGACTAAGACAATATCGGAAAGAAATTATGACTTTACTAGTATAGGTGAAAATTTTGATGATTCCAAAATAGATGAAGATGAATATGAAGAAGTAGAAGATACAGGTATAAGAACGAAAACGGGTAAAAAATTTCAACCTTTCGAAAGAGAAAGTCTATGGAGTGACGTGTTTTCTGTTCTTTCAAATATATGGATTACTATAGCTTTTTATGTGATAATTGCAATATCAATTATATATGCCATCTACAAGTATATTAGGAAAAAATTGACGAAAACAGAAATAGTACAGGAGAAAGAATTGATTACAAAGCAAACTGCGGTAAGAAGCATAAAGAATGAAAAAGTCATTCATCAGTTAGAACAGCCGTTACCGACAGATAAGATAAGAAAAACGTTAGTTGAATGGGAAAGAACATTACCATTTCATGAACAGAGAAGGTCCTATGAAACGATGCAACAATGGTTAAAAAGAATTTGTAGAACAAGGGATATTATCTCGTTATATGAGTCTGTTCGTTATGGTGAAAAGACGTATACGGATTTAGATGTGGAAGAAATAATGAAGTGGGTAGAGGGAGATGGGAAGGTGGATACATAAATATTCACCTTTTCTTTTTTATATGGAAATTTGATTAACATGAATTATTTTCTTATATGAAACCGTATTCAAATAGGTAAATAAAATTAACTTTATTTACTTATACTTCATTACGTGTTAACCTATACTTAATTTTTATAAATCATAATTAATTTTTGAATTTTTAAGGGTGTGAAAATGTAATGAAATCGGTATTAAAAAGCATACTTATTTCCTTTGTTTTTTCAGCAGTAGGTATGTGTTGGTTACTGTACGTATTATTCAAAGGGGACGGAGACTGGTTATTGTCTTGGATAGGTGTATTAATGGCATATTTATCTTTATATACTTTAATAGATTTATATTGTAAAAATACATACGATAAAAAAATAAATAAATGGCTTATAAAAACAGCGGTGACTAGTTTTAGTTTTTCTGTATTAGGAATCACATTTTGTATCATACATGAGCTATTAACACCATGGAGTCTTAGTTTAATGGTGTGGTATTGGTTGCTAATGTTAGTATTATTTTTAACAACTATAATATCATTAATCAGTTTAGTATTTGTTAATCGTAAAAATCACAATTTCACCGTTGGATATAGAATGCTCATACTTCTAAATGTATTTCTTACATTGGGACCAGTATTATGGCCGCTATTACTTTCTATTATTGGAAATGGTATGAATGCTAGTGCGGGCTGGTAAAAAGGAATATAAATTAGTTGTGTAAAGAATAGGATGAAAAGTTGATATAGAATTTTAAATGTTTAAGAGAACATGTTTACATAAAAAATGAAAACATGTTCTCTTTTTATTTGCATGCATAACTCTTCCTCAGTTTACCGTATTTAAATTTAAACGTAAGTATTTCGTAAGGAATGGATAAGAAAAAAGAGAGATTTATCATATAGGATGAAAGTATAGCTTGAATCAATCCGATATTAATGGAGGAGAGAAAGCCTTATGAAAAAATGTAATTCAATTAAGTTAGCAAGTTTTGCAGTTTTATTAGCGGGTACTGCTCTATTTACACCTGGTTTTACTGTGACTGCAGAGTCAACTCAAAATATTTCTAGTTCGTCACAAGTACATGATCAAAAGAATCGTAATGGCTGGAAACAAGTAATGCAGGAAACAGTACAGCTTGGTGCTGTAGGAATATTAGCTAAGGCGTCTAACAACGGAAAAACTAGTAGTTTTACTGCTGGCGTGGCGGACTTAAGTACAAAGAAACCGGTGAATTCGGATTATCGCTTTCGGATTGGTAGTGTGACGAAGTCGTTTACTGCCACGACTATTCTTCAATTAGTAGGAGAAAAGCGCTTACAACTTGACGATCCAATTGAAAAGTGGCTACCGGGTCTCGTGCAAGGAAATGGGTATGATGGTAATCAAATTACGATACGACAACTTTTGAATCATACGAGTGGTATCGCTGAATACTTAAAGTCAAAAGACGCGGACATAATGAATTCGAAAAAAACGTATACAGCAGAAGAAATAGTGAAAATAGGCCTTTCGCTGCCTCCAGATTTCTCGCCGGGTAAAGACTGGTTGTATTCAAACACAGGATACGTAATACTAGGAATGCTTATTGAAAAAATAACTGGAAATAGTTATGCGGAAGAAATCGAAAAGCGCATTATTGAACCTTTGGACCTATCAAATACGTTTTTACCAGGAAATTCACCCGTCATCCCAGGAAAGAATCATGCTCGTGGATATGTGAAAATGGAAGGAACAGGCGAGTTGAAAGATATTACTTATTATAATCCGAGTTTAGCTAATGCAGCTGGAGATATGATTTCTAATGCGGATGATTTAAATAAGTTCTTTTCATCTTTACTCGGTGGTAAGTTACTGAAGGAACGCGAGCTAAAAGAAATGCTTACTACAATTCCTATAGAAGGAAAAGGGGTTGGTGACGCATACGGTCTTGGAATCTATGAGACTAAACTTCCAAACGGTGTTTCAGTTTGGGGGCATGGAGGAGGAATTCCTGGATTTACAACTTTTGCTGGGGGAGTAATTGGAGGCAAACATACATTGGCTATCAGTCTCAACTCTATAGGTGGGGTCGATATTGTTCCGCAGTTTAATAAAATGATGCAAATTGAATTTAATAAATAGATGAAAAGAAAGTGAATGGAATTTTGTTATAGTTATATTTAAAAGAGGTGCTTTTTTAAGTTCGCAACTATGGACAGTAGTTGCATTTATGATATGGCATCAAGTGTATTTCAAAGTGAAAATCAATCTTAATGCTTACGATAAAAATAAAAAGGATGTCAGTTACATGACATTCTTTTTATTTTGGATAAAAAAGGTATGTAGTTCTGAAAATTGTTATTTTTAAAATTATTAAATATAATGAAGGATATAGGGGCGCCAATAGGGGAGTTATGAATGGAAAATCTTTAGTTAGTTAATTATTTCTCGTTTTAATCAAAATAATTATGAGTTGATTTGGAGTTGAATACAATGGGAGAAAATCATTATAAATGGAGTAATAAACAATTACGAGAGCATGTTGAAGTAATAGATGGTAAAAGAAGTCCGCACATTTTATGTAAGAACGCAACTTATTTAAATTCCTATATGCGCGAGTGGATGCAAGCAAATATTTGGATCTATGATGACCGGATTGTTTATGTAGGGGAAAAGCTGCCAGTGCAACTGCATGAATGTGAAGTCATTGATTGTGATGGAAAGTATGTAGTTCCAAGTTACATAGAACCTCATGCACATCCATATCAATTATATAACCCTGAAACTTTAGCGAATCATGCGATGCAGTTTGGGACAACAACTTTTATTAATGATAATTTAACTTTATTTTTCACATTAAAGCGTGAAGAAGCATTTCGTTTATTAGATGAATTTGAAAAGATTCCAGCAAGTATGTATTGGTGGTGTCGTTTTGATGGACAAACTGAATTGCAAAACGGGGAAACTTTATTTAATCGTGAAGAAATAATAGAATGGCTTAAGCATAAAGTAGTTCTTCAAGGCGGCGAACTAACAGCGTGGCCAAAACTATTACATGGCGATGATGAAATGTTAACTTGGGTGCAGGAAACGAAGCGATTGCAGAAGAAAGTAGAAGGACATTTTCCAGGTGCATCTGAAACGACTTTAGCGAAGTTAAAACTGTTAGGTACAGATTGTGATCATGAAGCGATGACAGGGCAGGAAGCTTTCACTCGTCTTATGCAAGGTTACACTGTTTCCCTAAGAAATTCTTCAATCCGCCCAGATTTAGAAGTTTTACTGAAAGAATTGTTGGAACTAGGCGTAAAGCAGTTTGATAGATTCTTTTTTACAACAGACGGCTCACATCCTTCGTTTTATGAGAATGGAATGACAAACGTTATGATTTCTACCGCGATAAAACAAGGAGTGCCAGTAATAGATGCATACGATATGGCAAGTTATAATATTGCTCGCTATTATAATATGGAACATGTACATGGTTCGATTGCGACAGGTAGAATTGCTAATATCAATATTTTAGAAAGTAAAGAAAACCCAGTACCAATTAGTGTCCTTGCAAAGGGGAAATGGGTGAAGCGTGACGGTGTAAATACACATGAGGCATTACATATAGACTGGAGTAAACATAAAGTAACTCCATTATCATTAGATTGGTCAATAGAAAAAGAGGATATGATTTTCTCTAATAAAACGGGGATACACTTATTAAATAACGTTATTACAAAACCATACACTAGTGAAATCAATATAGACTGTGATGAATTGTCCACAGATCATGATGAATGTTTCCTTATGATGATTGCTCGTGATGGCAGTTGGCAAGTGAATATAGCTGTGAAAGGTTTTGCAAAAGAACTAGGTGGGCTTGCTAGCTCTTATTCTGGTACAGGTGACATCATTCTTATCGGAAAAAGAAAAGAAGATATGCTTACAGCTTTTCGTAGAGTAAAAGAGCTCGGTGGTGGAATGGTCATAGTAGAAAACAATGAAGTGTTACACGAAATAGCATTACCATTGCTCGGGATTATGTCTAATTTAAAAATGAGAGAATTAATACAGGAAGAGAAACAGATGGTGAAATTACTACAAGAGCGTGGCTACGCGTATGATGATCCAGCATTTACAATTTTATTCTTTTCTGCGACGCACTTGCCTTTTATACGAGTAACACCTATAGGATTATATGATGTGAAAAGTAGTAAGGTAGTTGCCCCACCCGTGAATTTGATAAAGCAATATTAAAAGGAAAGATCCTATAAAAATTTTATTTTATAGGATCTTTCTTATTATTAGCATAAGAATATTGTAAGCCTCAAATGATATAGTATCTAAATCATTTGAGGTGATATGTAAATATGAAAAAAATATTTTACATTTTAAGCGTATTTATTCTGTGTGTATCGATACAACACGTTGTACATTCCCAATCAGATGTACCAGAGTTATCTTCGGATTGTCTCGAAGAAAGAAAAGTTAGAGATGAAAAGTATGTGAAGAATATAATACAGGACATTAAATCCACATTTAATTTAAATATTGATGAACATAGTTTTTGGGAAGTAAGTAAAAGAAATCTGGAGGCTGCTCATTTGATGTATGGTGGAAAGGAAAATGATTCTTATTATACTTCGCTAACTAAAATTTATGATAGTGGTGGATTTAGCGAACAGCCCAGCCTATTTGTGAGGGCGCAAGAAGCATTTTTACTTTATAAAGAAAAAGATAATATCAATGTAATGAAACGCCTAAAACTAGACGTTGAAAAAGGGGAATGGCTCGTTATAAAAACGAAAAAGAAGAAAGGGAAAAAAGTGAAATTTAAGCCGTTGCAATGTGAAAAAGATTATATGAAAAAGAGAAATGAATAACAAAATACTTATTCATGCTGTTTTTATTCAACGATATTTTGCTGTTGATTTGAAATAGAAAAAGGTAAACAAACATATTAGCTTTATGGAATATGTTTGTTTACCTTTTTTTGAGAGATTTAATAATTGGGGATTATTTACTGCCTAATGAATTTATAACATTCAATGAATTTGTTCTTCATAAACATTAGATTTTGTGTCAAATGATTTATACATTGCCGAAACACCTATGTATATTTTATTCTACAGTATTTATAAAAGAATGTTGGCTATTCATAAGAAATATGATTGGCACGGTTTTTGCTTGTATTACATGTAAGGAAGGGAGATTGTATGTAAGGAATCTGTACTCGTAATAGTATAAAACAAGCTACTATTGCATTATTAATCATAGTTGTATTTATAGGGGAACTGTAAATACATACAAATAAGTGGGTTTTTTTGATTTTAAAATTCTGAATTTTCATTTAAATCATTAGGGGGCAATGGTATGGTTAAATATTCGAAAATTTCTAAGTGGATTCTTGGTGTTGGACTAGTGACAATAACATGTAATGGTTTGCAAATTCAAGCAGAGACAAAAGAGAAAAATGTGAAGAACGTATTACAAATGGAGCCGGTAGGAATACAGAAATCTGTTGATGAATTGGCGCACCCTTCAAAAGTACAAGAAAATGAATCTTTTACAAAACGGTTAAAATTAGCGGATTTATCGCAGCGTCCACTAGCACCAACCGATAATATTAAGCCGTTAGCTGAAGAAAAAAAGTATTCGATGGCTGAGTTAAATCAATTAAATAATAAACAATTAACTGACCTTCTTGTGACAATTAAATGGTATCAAATTCCAGAATTATTTCAGTTTAATAGTGATAGTCTTAAATTCTATCAAGATGATAGCCGAATGCAAGCGATTATTAATAAACTAGCAGAACAAGGACAAGCTTATACGCAAGATGATTCAAAAGGGATTGAAACATTAGTAGAAGCTCTACGTGCAGCGTTTTATTTAGGTTTTTACCATGATGAATTAAGCAAACTAAATGAGCGTAGCTACCATGATAAATGTTTACCAGCTTTAAAAACAATTGCAAAAAATCCAAATTTCAAACTTGGTACATCAGAACAAAATAAAGTAATTGCATCATATGGAAAATTAATTGGAAATGCATCAGCAGATGTTGAAACGGTTTTATATGCAGGTGAAATTTTTAAACAATATAACGATAATCTTGCAACTTTCATTGAAGACCGAACAAAAGGAGACGCTATATATGAGTTGATGAAGGGAATTGACTTTGATATTCAGACGGATATGTACACGACTGGAAAAGAGCCAAAAGATACGATGTGGTTTCGAAATATTGATAACTTTATTAATGAAATAAATCGTTTTGCACTACTTGGTACAGTAACAAATAAAAACGGATGGTTAATTAATAATGGAATTTACTATGCTGGCCGATTGGGCAAGCTTCATAGCACGCCCACAAAAGGACAACAAGTTGTTACAGATGCAATGCGAATTTATCCATATTTAGGAGAGCAATACTTTGTTGCGGCAGAACAAATTACTACAAATTATGGAGGAATAGATGCGAATGGAAAAACTGTAAATTTAGATCAAATTCGAGAAGAGGGTAAAAAGAAATATTTACCGAAAACGTATACGTTTGATGATGGTGCAATTGTCTTTAAAGCTGGGGATAAAGTTAGCGAAGAGAAAATTAAACGTCTATACTGGGCGGCAAAAGAGGTGCGTTCTCAATTTTATCGTACAGTTGGTAGCGATAAACCACTTGAAAGTGGACATGCTGATGATGTGTTAACGATGGTTATTTATAATAGCCCAGATGAGTATCAATTTAATCGTCAACTGTACGGATATGAAACGAATAATGGTGGGATTTATATTGAAGGGACAGGGACTTTCTTTACATATGAACGTACACCAGAGCAAAGTATTTATAGTCTGGAAGAATTGTTCCGCCATGAATTTACGCACTACTTACAGGGAAGGTACGAAGTTCAGGGATTATGGGGCCAAGGGGAAATGTATCAAAATGAACGTTTAACATGGTTTGAAGAAGGGAATGCAGAGTTCTTTGCAGGTGCAACGCGATTAGATAGTGTAGTACCACGAAAAAGTATAATTGGTGGGTTATCTAATGATCCTGCAAAACGTTATACAGCATCACAAACATTAAATGCGAAATATGGAACGTGGGATTTTTATAATTATTCGTTTGCACTGCAATCATATATGTATAATAAGCGCCCAGAAATGTTCGATAAAGTACATGATTTAATTCGCGCAAATGATGTTTCAAGTTACGATGAATACCGTGCTACATTAAGCAAAGATAATAAGTTAAATGAAGAATATCAATCTTATATGCAAATGCTTATTGATAATCGTGATAAGTATACAATTCCACAAGTATCAGATGAGTATTTAACTCAGCATGATCCAAAATCGCTTTCGGACGTTACGTCAGATATTACGAATGAAGCGAAATTAAAAGATGTGAAAGTAACAAAGAATAAATCACAATTCTTTAATACATTTACACTACAGGGGACATATACAGGAAGTGCGGCTAAAGGAGAAGTTGAGGACTGGAAAGTGATGAATGAAGCAACGAATGATATGTTGAAACGTCTTTTAGGAAAAGAGTGGACTGGATATAAAACATTGACTGCTTATTTTGTAAATTACCGTGTAAATAATGCTGGGCAATTTGAATATGATGTTGTGTTTAGCGGAGTGAATACGGAAGAAGGTACGGCTGTAGAAAAAGAACCGAATAATTCATTTGAAACAGCAAACCCACTATCTTTGAATATTTTGTTAAGAGGAACCTTGAGCGATCAAGATCAGGGGGATAAATTTGTTATTGATGTAAAGGATCAAAAAGATTTACAAATTTCTGTTACGAACGAACAAAATCTTGGATTGAACTGGGTATTATATTCTGAATCAGATTTAAATAATTATGTAGCTTATGCAACAAAACGTGATGGGAACAAATTGCTTGGAAATTATAATGCAAAGCCAGGGAAATATTACTTAAGTGTATATAAGTATGGTGGTGGAACAGGGAATTATACGGTACAAGTAAAATAGTTTACTATAGTTTGTTTTGAAAGGCTACTTATTACATTTTGTAGCGAAATAAAGTATTTAATGTTAAACATTAAACTAATTCAACATATCCCTGTTCTAATTATAGAACAGGGATATGTTGGCTTTATATTTTTAAATTAAATAACCTCATTGGATTTTGATAAGAAAATAATTAATATACATCTGAATTCTCATTCGTAAAGCATGTTTTAATCTTCTTAATGCTCTTTCATTTTTGTCTCAATGCTTGTTTTCAAATCAGTTGATACTTGATTGAAATACCCCAAAACGATCTCCCTAATATCATCGGATATAACTTTCAAATCACTAGCTAAGTTTTCGGCGAGATGTTCTTTTTCTATTGGCTGTAACTTCGTATAAAATTCACCAGCTTGTGTAAAGTCATCCTGTTTCGTTATAGAAGCTCTTTCAAGTTTACCTTCAACGTACCTTCCTTCACCGGTTGTAATTTGATTAGCAGGTGTCCAATCTTGCTGCTGGTTAATCGTTAATTTGCGAAATTCTGGACCAATTCTTCTTCTTTGTGAATCACTGTAAATGTTAGCGCGCCCTTGCAGCATTTTATCATCTGATAGTTCTGCACCATCCAGTAAATTAGAAGGAGAGAATGCGACTTTTTCTACTTGTTCCATAAAATTTTCAGGGTTTTTATTTAATACCATTTTCCCGACTGGTATGAGAGGATACGTCTGTTCATCCCATACTTTTGTGTCATCTAAAGGATCATAAGAAAGGTGCGCTTCATCTTTCGGATCCATGAGCTGGACGTATAAACCATACTCCACTGGTTTACCATTTTCAATAGCATCATATAAATCTTTCCCGCTATAATCAGGATTTTCGGCAGCTAGTTTAATTGCTTCTTTACTAGTAATGTACTGTACACCTTCAAACGGGTACCAATGATACTTTACATACTTTCGATTACCTTCCGCATTTCTCCATACATATGTATTAACACTATGTCCTGGAATGTGGCGAAGACTTTTGGCCGTACCATTATTAGAGTATAAACGGACAACAAAATGAATAGATTCAGGTGCTTTAGCGACAAAATTCCAAAATCTATTAGGGTCTATTAAGTTATTTTTAGGTGAAGGCAATAATGCTTGAATCGTTTCAGGGAAACGCATCGGATCACGGACAGAAAAAACAGGAATGTGATTACATAAAAGGTCAAAAATGCCTTCTTTTGTATAAAATTTTGTAGAAAAACCGCGTACATTTCTAGCAGTATCTGGTGTTCCTTTCGTACTAATAGCTAACGAAAATCGCACCATAACAGGAACTTTCTCATTAGAATTTTGTAAAAAACTTAATTTAGTATGTTCAGACATCGAATATATCGTTTGAAAATAACCGAACGCACCAAATCCTTTTACATGAACAGGTCTTTCTAAAATTTTTTCATGAATAAATTCTTGTAACGTCTCGTGAAGTACACTATCTTGCTCTAGAACAGGTCCACGTGAACCAACTGTTTGTGAGTGAAGGGTAGCTTGTTCATTACGTTCGCCTTTTTTATTAAAGTGATTCCCTAGTAAAGATTGCCCCTGTTTATCATAGTTTTCATTCATCGATATAGCCTCCAAATTTATTTCGTCTATTGTTACTAAATATGATTTTATAATCTTGATTATGTATGATATGCAAAGTAGTAACAGACCGCTAGATGAAAAAAACGTGTATGTAGTGGACCTGTTGAAATAGAAGAAATTATGGAAAAATGAATATCGTGAAGAAAATTACTATTAAAATTTTAATCTGAAAAATGAATTTATACATGAGTTTATAGAGAATGAACAGAAATAAACAGGGAAAATAAATAGGAGGAATTTAACATGTCGGATTGGTTTCAATTAGATAAAGAATATATGATGTCTACGTATTGTCGTACGAAGGTTGCGATAGAAAGAGGAGAAGGATGTAAACTATATGATGTAGATGGTAAAGAGTATTTAGATTTATTTTCTGGCGTAGGAGTAAATGTATTAGGATACAATCATCCTAAAATTGTACAAACGACAATGGAGCAAGTTACAAAATCGTTGCATCTGCCGTTTCATTTTTTAAACCCAGTTGCGATTGAGTATGCAAAGAAATTAGTGGATTGCTCATTAAAAAACGGAAAGGTCTTTTTTACAAACTCTGGTACGGAAGCGACAGAAACAACTTTGAAATTAATTGATAAATATAGAGCTAATACGAATGAAGAACGTGAAGGAATTGTAGTGCTGAAGAATAGTTTCCATGGGCGTACGTTAGGGGCACTTCATTTTACGAGACAAGAAAGTGTATATCAAAATTTCCCTAAAACATCGATTCCTGTATATGAAGTAGAGCGCGAAAATATAGAGCAATTAGAAGAAACAATTATTCATGAAAATCCAATTGCGATTATGCTAGAGCCGGTTTTAGGAAGCGGGGGGATTTATCCTTTATCGCGTGAATATTTACATGGCGTTCAAAACTTATGTGAGAAATACAATCTACTACTTATCGTTGATGAAATTCAAAGTGGTATGGGAAGAACCGGGAAACTGTTTGCGTATCAAAATTTTAATATCACACCGGACATTATTCAAATTGGTAAAGGAGCAGGAGGCGGGATACCGCTAGGAGGAATTATTGTAGGTGAAAAGCTATGTGATGTATTTGCACCTGGAGATCATGGAACAACATTTGCTCATTCATCAATGGGAACGGCTTTAGGGTTAACGGTATTAAACACATTGATTGAAGATGGTTTAATGCACGAAGCGTATGAAACGTCACTATATTTAAATGATAAATTACAAGAAATTCAGAAAGAAAACTCTTATTATATTCAGGAAGTACGTCATGCTGGTATGATGTTTGGAATTAGTTTAAATGATACAAATGAAAATGTGAAGAAATTACAGGTAGAGCTAATGGAAAAAGGGATATTAGTTGACGTAACACAAGGGAATATTATCCGTTTACTTCCTCCATATATAATTACAAAAGAAGAAATTGATACATTTACTACTCAATTTATTACTTGTATGGATAAGGTTGCTACTGTAGTAAGTGCTTAAAAATTAAAAGCTATATTTTATATAAAGTGCACTCTAATTGTTGGGGATAGTTTACAATTGGGGTGCATTTTTTATAGTTGAATTTTGTAAAATACAGTCGTTTGTATATGATAACGGAAAAATAGAAGGAATTTCGTTATATTTGAGTGGTGAAGAAAAGGGAAAGTAAGTATAAAGATAGTAGATAAAGCGGGTGGTTTAAATAACTAATGATAGAACGTTTTGAAAATAATAGCATACGAATATATAAATAATAAGAATGAGGTGATATATTGGAAAATAATGATATTCAATTTACTTCTTTACAAATGAGAACGGATAAATATGGTTGGGCTAGTATTCAATATACAAATAAAAAGCAGGCTATCTTATATACTCGAAACGGAGGAGTAGAATGGGATGTTGTCAATCCTCTTAATTCAATTGTATTATGTGGGTATCCAATAAACGCTCGAAGCTCTTGGGCATATGGTTTAACAAAAAAGAATGACGATTTATTGCCAGCTATATTTTATACAGTTAATAGAGGAGAAAGGTGGAGTGAGTTTATTTTACCGGTTGAAGAAGATTGGGAGAAATCGACTGATGTTCAAGTACAATTGCATGCTACGAATATGGATAGTATATGGATTGTATTATCTAGAAAGCTTGCATCAAATAAATTTGAACATAATTTATACTATTTGAAAACGAAAGGGAAAGTTTGGAAAGTAATAAAAAATATAAGTATTAGTGATAGTATTTCAGGGATAACATTTATAAACGATCTAATTGGGGTTATTTCACTACAAAAACATTATGAAACATCAACGGTATTTAAAACAATAAATGGTGGGGAAAGTTGGCATCCTATAAAAGATATTCCAAGTCTTGAAGGAATTAATAATGGGACTGCTATGGCTTATAAAGCAATCTATAAAAATAACTTATTAGTAATACCAACTAAAATGAATGATGATGTATTTTTAATGAATTACTCATTTGATAAGGGGAATTCGTGGCATATTTCAAATAAAACAATAAATACTAGTAAAGTGGCTGTTTCGTTTTTTAGTTCCTATTATGGCTGGGTTATAAATAGTGAAAATGGGAGTGTGTATCAAATAATAAAAAAAGGAGCAAAATGGATTAAAGTATCAAGCAATCCATTATTAAAAAATGTATTTTGTTTGCATTTTTTTAATCGGCGTAAAGGTTGGGCGTGTAATAAAAAAGAAATATTTACTACAAAAGATCGCGGTATAACATGGAAAAAGGTAGTATATAAAATTAATAATATTGATAAATTTATTTAAAAAAGTCCTAAAGAAATTAGGACTTTTTTTGTTTTTTATGGTGAGAGTTGTAACAAACAATGATAAGAGAAAGGAGGTAAGTGCAGAACTTATATTTTTAAAAATAGACGGTTGTTTTTACACAGTATAATTCACTTTTGAATATGTTAATAAAGTAGCAAATTCATAGGAAATGGTAATACTTAATATTTTATGTCACATAATGTGTAAAGGGGGCGTGTAATGAAATCGTTAACGGTTATTATTTTGTACAGTGAAAGAGAGCAAATATTAGAAGAGTCAATTCAATCTATATGGAAGCTAAATCCTCTTGAAATTATAATTTTCGTTCCTAACGATAGAAGTAATTTGTATGAAATAGCAAGGAAACATAAATGCCATATTGTTTTGATGGATAAATATAGTACGTATTATGATGGGTATGAAGCTTCTGTAAAGGCAGCAAAAGGAGATGTATTGTTATTTGTAGATAGTAATTTTTTATTATCTTCAACTGAAATGAAGAATTTTATTGAGCCAGTTGTTACAAATCAGGCTGATGTAGTATTAAACAAAATAGATGAATTTATAGAGGTTGGTAAATGTCCAAATATGGATATTATTTGGAGAAAAATGTTAAATGAAATTTTAAGTCGACCAGATTTAAAAAGCAATTCAATACTTTCATTACCATATGCACTTACGAAAGAAGTAGTGGTAAATATCGGGTTTGATTATATAAAAGATATCGTTCTAGCTCATATGAACATAGTGAATCAAGGCTGGCGGATTAACAATCAATATGCAATAAGAATGTTATCTAAAGATGAAATGTTAGAAGAAGAAGGGTATTTATTTAAAAAAGAATTATTAGAAAATGAAAAAGAGAAAGTGGAAAAATATTTAATTGGTATATCCAAATGGATAGAGAAAAAGGGAAGAAGAGTAGGTTTTACTGATGCAGGAAAAAGAAGAGATATTATTCAAAGAGTAGGTGAAAGCAAGCAGTATCCTTCGTATCATCGAGGCTGGGGAATGCATTCTTCAATTTATAACGGGAAACAGCTTTCTGTCATTATACCAGTACAAAATGAAGAAGAGACTATAGAACAAGTAATACTTGAGGCGAGAAAAATAGAACCACTAGAAATAATTGTCGTTGTAAATGGTTCGACAGATCAAACGGCTAATATTGCTAAAAGACTTGGTGTTACTATTATTGAATATAACGAACGACTTGGTCATAATGTTGGACGTGCTATTGGAGCGCTTGAAGCTACAGGAGATATTCTTTTATTTATTGATGGTGATTTTAGTGTTTCAGGAAGTAATTTGCATCATTTTACAAAAGCAGTTTCAGCTGGTGTAGACATAGCATTAAATGATTTGAATCCGATGTTACATCCTCCGTTTTATGTTGTAGACGTCGTAAAATATATGCTTAATTTAGCATGTAATCGTCCAGAATTAAGCAATGGCTCATTAGTAGCAATTCCACATGCTATGAGTAGATCATGTTTAGATGCAATAGGCTGGGAAAGCTTACTATGCCCTAGTCTTGCACAAGTAAAAGCTATATTACAAGGGTATAGAGTAGAATGTGTACATTACGTTGATGTTGTAAAACCGAATAGAATTCGTTTAATGGAGAATGTAAGTCACAATGGACATCCTCCGGCAGTATTAAGAATAATTGGTGATCACGTTGAAGCTCTCTCTTACTTAATAGAACATCTTGAAATAGATGGAAAGGGTGATTAAACTGTTAGACCAGTACAAAAAAATTAACATTTCATATGAACAATTATGGCAAATGGATTTTCAAATTACAGAACCATTTATACTCAAGGTTGATTGGGATAAAGTAACGTATGAATTTTTAATTCGTATTAAGCCCGATGCTTCTAACACTATTGTTTTTGGATCCGGAGCAGGTGGGTTTCAAGAACAGCCAATTGGTCCACCTATTTTTCATCGACATTCTTGGATGGATGAATTTGAAGATACTGTTATATATTATAATGACCCTACGTTATATCTTGGAAAATTATCTTTAGGCTGGGGACAGGGAGAGTTAAATAGATTTTATTTACAAGATATAGCAAATATTTTAGAAATAGTATTTGCAAAGTTAAAAGTTGATTCGAAAAATGTGTTGTTTTATGGCAGTTCCGGGGGAGGATTTATGTCTTTAATTTTAGCTGGATTCGTTAAGGGCTCCACAGCTTTAATTAATAATCCTCAAACAAATTTATTAAAATGGATACCTGTACCAATAAATCTAGTTTTCGATTTGTCTTATCCAAATTTATCAAGAGAAGAAGTTGAGGAGAAATTTGGCGAAAGAATTAATGTTGTGAAATTTTTTAATCACATTAAATATGTACCGAATATTTATTTTTTGCAAAATTTCGCGTGTGAATTTGATGTGCAAAATCATTTGCTACCATTTATTTCCGAATTAGAGCAACTTGATAAAGACACGGAAGTAAATCAAATTATAATTGACTTATATTTTGATAAAAAAGCAGGGCATGCAGCTGTAGGGAAGAGTGAAACAATTGAATATATAAAAAAAGTAAAACCTAATCAGACTGTAAAAGAAGAACAAAAAGAAGTGGACCTATCAGTCGTTATAGTTTTAGGAGAAGAAAAATCAAAATTGAATCAAATTTTAAATAAAGTGCAGCATATAAAACCGATAGAAATTATTATTGTAGCTGATGATAGAATGAGTGCGATACAATCTATACCAACATTTGTTGAAAGTAACGTTGTTGTGATTGAGGAGAAAAGTAAACGGAAAGCACCAGTTCATGGGGCAAAAATCGCCAATGGTGATGTAGTCTTATTTTTAGATGGGGAAGATGTTATTTTTTCGGTAGAATTAGAGCGATTTATAGAACCGATACTGAAAAAGGAACAGGATGTAATCTTAAATAACATAGACTCCGTATGTTTTGAAAAGATGAGAGTAGAATGGCCAAGTATTGCTATGGTGTATAGAAAAATAGTAAACGATGTATTGGGGCGTATGGATTTAAAATATGATTCGATGTTATCTATGCCATATGCTATTACTAAAAAAGCAATTGAAGACATTGGATATGATATCTTGCAGAACCCTATTCTGTCCCAAGTAACTCTTATTGAGAAAGGGTGGCGACTACAATCCTCGTCAGCCATCACTAACACCTCCTTGAATAATATGCCCGCAAACGAAACCTCTTTCTATAAAAATGAATTAACTAAATTAGAAGTATATGAGATTAAAGAAAATATAAAAGCTTTGGAGAGTTGGTTACAACGAAAAGATGATAGAGGTAACTATACAGATGGAGGAAGAAAAAGAGAAATTATAGAGCAGTTAAAAAAACAAAAGAATTATTCACGTTTCCATAAAGGATGGGGAATGAATTCATCAATTTATAATGGAAAACAGTTATCAATTATTATACCAGCACAAAATGAAGAATCAACGATTAAAGAAGTTATTCTTGAGGCAAGAAAAATTGAACCGAAAGAAATAATTGTTGTCATTAATGGGTCAACAGATCAGACAGAAGTAATCGCTAAGCAATCAGGGGCAACAGTAATTGTTTATGAAGAAAGATTAGGGCATGATGTAGGACGGGCAATTGGTGCACAAGAAGCCACAGGGGATATACTTCTCTTTATTGATGCTGATTTTGCTATTCCAGCAAAAGATCTTCATCCGTTAACGCAAGCTGTTGCGGATGGTGTTGATATGGTTTTAAATGATTTAAATTTAAATCTTAGATTTCCTCTATATATTGTAAGTTTATATAAATATATGTTGAATATTGCTTGTAACCGTAAAGATTTAGGGGTAGGATCTACAATTGCTGTTCCCCATGCTATTAGTAGAAAATGTTTAGAGGGAATTGGCTGGGACACTCTTCACACAGCGTGTGTTGCACAAGTAAAAGCAATATTAGAAGGGTATAAAGTCGGATGTGTCCATTTTGTAGATGTAATGAAACCAAATCGTATTCGTCCAAATGAACACTTCGCAACAGTAGGACATCCACCAGCTGTATTGAGAATTACCGGTGATCATGTAGAAGGGTTTTCTTATTTACTAAAGAATAGGGATTTTAAAGATTTATTTTAATTTGGAAGCTACTTTATAAATCGGCTTGAAATAGCAACGGATAAAGTATGAGTTACGTATTGGAATAAAAACAAAATTTTAAAAATTGCTTTTTTAATTCAGTGTAAGTGAAAAGTAAAAACCTCTTCAAATACATGAAGAAGTTTTTACTTTTTTATTTCAATTTATTATAAGTATATAAAGTAAAGAGTAAATAAAGCAGTAACGGAATTAACTTAATATTAGATGCAAGAAAGGAGAGAATACCTTTTTTTACATCAATAAAAGGTATTTTAAGATTTATTTAGAAACTAAAGTCAATCCAAATGGTGGTGCAGAAATATTCGTAAGGTGCAATGATGAAAGTTTGTCTAATTTTAATGTAATACCATTTAGCGCATGTATTTCTATTGCAGTGAAAGATGATTTGAGTTTCTTAGTTAATTTAGATAGTTTAATCAAACGTTAATTGCCTATAAAACGAATAGTAAAATAGCATCTAATTTATAAAAATTAGTACGAGAGTCGTGTCCGAATTTAATCAACTGCATATATTGTTAAAGGAAAGGAGGGAGAGTTATGGCATGTATTACGAATAATGTTTGTTTAGATGTGTGTCTTAAAATTACAATTACCCCTGGTAGTGGAATTGATGCAGTAGTAGATTGTGGAGGCGAATGTGGGACAAGTCCTACAATTATAATTAATCCTAGTGGATCAATTGTTATTACTTTACCATTAGTTGCATGTTTCTCAATTGCACTAAATGATGATTTAAGTGTTGAATCTTCATTAACAAGCCTTTCTTTTCAAACTTCTTAAGAAGATACAGAAATGAAAAACCTGCCTTCTACTTTTCTTTTGAGTTGATGTAAAAATAAAAAAGATGGTTACAACCCATCTTTTTTATTCTGTCATATATTAAAAATGATATAATATATTATTTAGTAGGCAGGATGTATAATTAGAAGCACTCTTTACCTCTTTTTTGTTCGATGAGGTAAGAAATTGCTTCTATATGATCGCCAATGATTTGTTGTGTTGCTAATGAAAGGGAACCTCCCTCAGAGAAGTGTTTTTCAGGTCGAACACGATTCAATTTATCAACGTCGACAGAATGGACATTTTGTACATGTAAGCCTGCTACAATTGTTTTTACTTGACTTAAGGTTGGTGAAAGAAGTGAATCAAACCCAATTGTATGAATGCATTTTCGACTAAAAGCATGAGGGACAGCAATTGTGGATCCCATACCTAAATCTTTTCGATTACATGCTAAGTTGATAGCATATTTACATGCGGTGACAATAGAATACGGTAGACGATACATATAGTAGTGCTCTAGTTTATTTAAAGCTAAGTCTGTGCCATTTTGAATAGATTGTACAAATGGTAATAAATCATGACTAGAAATTAAGAAATCTCCATCTATAAATAATAGTATTTCACCTTTTGCAAAAAAGGCACCAACAGCACGTCCTGTATCATTTCCAAGTGCTTCTTCGTAGCTTATAACTGTTGCACCGCAACCCTTCGCCAATTCCTCTGTTTTATCTGTGGATCCATTAACAATAACAATAATTTCAAAAGGTTTTAATTTTTGCACCTCAAAAATGACAGATTCTATCGTTTTTTCTTCATTTTGAACAGGGATGATAACTGATAATTGTTGATCTCCATAAGTATTTGAATAAAACTCTTTACCTGTAATTATTTTTGGAATGGATTTTTGTTCTCCGTTTTGAAGCCCTAAAATAATATCCCGCTTTCGATTATTATCGGTATAGTTTCCTCTTGGATCTTGCATTTTACTTATCCAATTTGCAATGGCTTCAAGATGATAATGAATGAATTGACTTGAAGGAAAAGAGGGAACTTGAGGGATAGAAATGTTTAATTGATCGCAAATCCGAAATTTATGTTTAATAATTTTCATTTGGGCCAATATTGGATTTGATAAACTATCTGGAGTAATTACCTCAAGCGCTTCTTTTGTCATTGCGTAGGGAGGAAATAATAAGGAGTTAATATTTAAATCTGGGCGATAAAAAAAATGATTCGTAACTTGTTGCCAAATCATTGCTATATTTGGCTGTTGTTTTTGATAAAAAAAATCGTCTAAATTATTTAATACGACGTCAGCACATCCATTTAGTAATGGTTGAAGAAATTGTATAAGTAAGGAGGGGGGAACCATGTAATTTTCATCTAAAAATAAGAGATACTGCCCCTTTGCTTTTTTTGCACCAATTACATAAAGATTAGGAGATTCTATCGGTTCTTCTAGTGTAATAATTTCACAATTGTAGGAATCTGCACTCCCAATTGAATCCTGGGTATATCCGTTAATAGTAAGGATAATTTCTAAAGGCTGTAGTTGTTCACATGCTTCCAAAATTCTAGGTAATTTTTTTATTTTATGTTGTATAGGGATAATAATAGAAATTGAATTTTTACACATAAGCAGTCTCCTTTTTAATCAGAGGTAGTTGTTAATAAGGTTAGATAAAATAGGAGATATATTTTCCTTTTGTTATAAGCATAACAATCATTTGTTTTTATCAGACTCACAATTTTCATTACTTGAGTTAGACTTTTTATTTATTCCAGACGCGAGTAAATTATTGAGAACGCTAAGGTCTAATTGCATAGGGATGGAGTTTTCGGATGTAGTTTTCTCATTTTCTTTTTTTGTAGTTAATATAGTCTTTATATTTTTTATTTCTTTATATTGTTTTAAGGTAATGAAAAATCCAGAAATAATGAAGAGAAAAGAAACAGTGGTAAGTAAAAGTATTATTTCCAACATAAAAGAGCCTCCTTTAAAACTACAATAATATTATAGTTAAATGTAATAAAACAGAATTCGAGTTAATGAGTTCACTTTTTAAATATATGCAAATCTTAAGTAAAAGTTACTGATTTCTAAGTTAGAGGAAGCAATTATAGAAACGTTATAAATATAAATAAATGAAAGTTTCATTTGTAGTGTAAAGGTATATATTATATAAGCTAAACGTCATTTTATAACAAGTTAAACAGGGTTTAATTTTATATAAAAAGAGCATTTAATTGGACAAATAATTAATTATGTGAAATAATAATAACAGATAAGGAGACGTTGTTTTTCCTTAAGTGCTTCGAATTAATTTTATTCAATAAGAGAAGGTGTGCTTAAAGAAGTTAAATTAAATAAGGAGCTGTTTTATTATATGCAACAAAATAATGATTTAAATTTTGAACCTCAAGACGTTAATATTGTCAATCCTAAACAAGCCAGGAAAGCAGTAATTGCTACTGGTATAGGGAACGCAATGGAGTGGTTTGACTTCGGATTATACGCGTATTTAGCGGTAATTTTAAGTCAATTATTCTTCTCAGGTGTTGATAATAGTGGATTGCAACTTGTACTTACATTCGGTACATTTGCAGCAGCTTTTCTCGTTCGACCAATCGGAGGTGTATTCTTTGGTAGAATAGGAGATAAGTACGGCCGAAAAATCGTGTTAAGTACTACTATTATTTTAATGGCACTTTCTACATTATTCATCGCATTACTACCAACCTATGAACAAATTGGTGTATGGGCACCAATACTACTTTTAGTTGCCCGAATGATTCAAGGCTTCTCTACAGGCGGCGAATATTCAGGAGCAATGGTTTATATCGCAGAATCTTCTCCAGATAAAAAGCGTGGTATACTCGGTAGTGGTCTTGAAATTGGAACACTCTCAGGTTACATTGCTGCATCGGTAATTGTTACCATTTTGACGTTATTGTTAACAGATGAGCAAATGCTCAGCTGGGGATGGCGTATTCCGTTCTTAATAGCTGCACCAATTGGTTTGGTCGGTTTATACTTACGCCGTCATCTAGATGAATCTCCAATCTTTGAAGAGATGGAAAAAGCACAAGAGGAATCTGAAGACAATGAACAATTTTCATTTATGGATATTATTAAATATCACAAAAAAGACTTCTTATTAAGCACAGTAATTGTCGCCTTCTTTAATATTACAAATTATATGATTCTTTCGTATATTCCTTCTTATCTAACTCAAGTACTTAAAGTCGAAGAAACAACAGGCTTATTAATTATTTCTATTACGATGGCACTTATGATTCCACTAGCACTATATTTCGGTAAATTAAGTGATAAAATTGGTAATAAACGCGTTGTGCAAATTGGTTTACTTGGTTTAACTGTATTTGCAATTCCAGCATTTTTACTAATAGGTAACGGACATATTGCAGCTATATTTGCAGGTATTTTCATATTAGGTTTCTTCTTAAGTGTATATGAAGGAACATTACCTTCATTATTACCATCACTCTTTTTCACTGATGTACGTTATCGAGCACTTTCGATCTCATTTAATATTTCTGTATCGATATTCGGTGGAACAACACCGCTTGTATGTTCATACTTAGTTCATGCAACTGGTAACCCGCTCGCACCGGCATTTTATTTAGCAGGTGTAAGTATTATTGGATTAGTTGTATTTAGTGTACTATTCGTTACGACTTCAGGGCGTGCGCTAAAAGGTTCATATCCTACAGTAGAAACGAAAAAAGAAGCACACCAAATCGCTAAAGAAGATCCTGAAGAAACACTTTGGTGGCATGAAGAGTCATTAGAAATTGAAGCAGGGAAGAATGCTTCCATTTAAAAAGCAACGTAGAAGTATAAAAAGACTCCTATGAATATAGGAGTCTTTTTGTTACGTTATTTCTTTCGTTTCTTCAAATTTTTTTGATATGCATAAAGCTTATGAATCTCTTCCTTAAATTCATGTAGAAGTACAGTGTTTGCACCATTTGAATACCGCACAGTATTATAAGCATCTATAATAATATCACTTTGAATATTTACATCTTCTTCATCGTTTATTCTTTCTAGCCAAGTTTCAACAGTTTCTCCCCGTTTTCTATTTAAAGGAGAGGTTAACTTACTCTCTAGCTTAAAAATTCCCTTCCGAATTTCGTTATGTGGCGGTTTATTTCGTTTAAAACGATTTTGGCTCATTCCTTCTTTATCAGTAATGATAGTAGATTCGAAGACGTGCATATTTGGTAAACTTAAATGTTTTCGTTTTTTTACTATTTTCCAAACGACGTAAATAGCGATAGCTGTACAGACTATTATTGTAGTGCTATTTATGAGTATTGGATTAAAATCAGGAATTTTTTTTCCGTCTTCAATTTTTGGTTTTAAGAGATGTCCTTTATTTGCCCAAACACCTTCAGTATCTTTTAATTCCGCTGCTTTAATTAATGGCATTAAAGCATAGCCGACGCCTAATGCGACTACTTCCGTTATAAAACCAAAAATAAGTCGAATGAAAGGAAATACTTGAACAATGAATATACTCATTAAGCCAATCGTAATGATAGAAGCAAAACGTAATAGTTGTTGTTTGCGATTTGCCCCGGTTAACCAAAATGTAATCATAAGATGCAAGGCTAACATTAATAGTTTCCACAACGGTGGAAAGGGTGCATAAAATATAGCTGAAACAACAAACCATACAATACCACCTAAAGATTTTTGAACTGGATATCCAGGTCCGACCACATGTACGATAAAGAAAAATAGTGGTAATATGATTGTGCCAAAAAGAGAAAAAGGTAAAAATAAAGAGAAAAGAACGATTTGAAGAACTAAAAGTATTACAAATCCTGTTGTTTTTTTCTGCATAAATTTATGAATAAGAAATACTCCAATATAGCCTGTTGTTAAAAATATTGCAATACTAATTAGTTCATCTCTTTCTGTTAATAATGAAAGCAGGAGGAGCAGAATGAAATCATGAATGTGATATAGCCAAGTTTTCAACCGATTCCACCATCCCTTCACTAGTAATGAGAAACGTTGGCTGCGAGAGAAGAGGGAGTTCATTTCTTTGTAAACCAATGTATATCATTGTAGACGATCGTTCTCTCTTTCTCTTTACATAATGAAGGAATCCTTGTTTCGGAAGTAACGTACTATCATCTGAAATACGGGCTAATTCTTCTAAAGCTTTTGCATATTGCGTTTGCCCTTCATGTAACGATAAATGTAATGCACCACCTTCTGCTAATACACTAATAAATAATTCAAACGGTATGTGATGCTTCGTTGCATATTGGCAAATGTATGTTGCGAATGAAATTAAATCTTCAACATTATCTTTCCAACCAAATCCACGATCGGCAGCTAAAGAAAGACAAATCGTCCAACTATAATTTTTTACAGGTTCATATTGCTTCGCTTGTAATTCCTGCATTTTAGCAGATGCCTTCCAATGAATAGAACGGAATGATTCACGTTCATAGCGTTTTACACCTATAATAGATGTTTCGTCATTGTAAAAAGAAAAATTCGTTTGATAGGATCCGATTAAAAGTTGCTGAAGTTCTTGCAAACCTGATACTTCTTTAGGAGAAGGATACACAATAATTTCAGTCCTTAATTTATCAAAAACAGGTAAATGTACAGTTAATAGATGAAATGGATCTTTTAATACACATTCAAACTGTTCAATTTGAAACACACCACGCTTCGTTGCGGTTAATGTTAAACCCCATTTTTGTGCCGAATGTGCAGGTTGTGAAAATGGGAAAGAGAATAATGTTTTTGATATTTGTTCAATGCCTTGCTCTTTATGCGGTATAAGGGACGAATTTAAATGAAAGTAACAAACACCATTAACGAGCGGTATGCTGGCTCCATTTTTTAAATGAATAAAAAACTGTCCAGATTCCTCAGGAAAAAGCCGTGTAGTTTGTTTCTCATTTATGATTTGAAACTTCTTCTCTATGAAAGCGACATATTTATAA
This sequence comes from Bacillus sp. FSL W8-0770, assembly GCF_038008705.1. Taxonomy (NCBI): domain Bacteria; kingdom Bacillati; phylum Bacillota; class Bacilli; order Caryophanales; family Bacillaceae; genus Bacillus; species Bacillus sp. FSL W8-0770. The sequence continues at coordinate 2,803,978 of NZ_JBBOZR010000001.1, read as the reverse complement.
ATAAAAATCGCAAATATATAATAGAAGAAAAAGAGAAACATAAGCATTCGTTGCGGGAAAAAGAATGTGAAAAGTAACGCGATTGGAACGGTTAGTTGAATAATATGGAGTTGAAAAAATAAAGGCACAGTTACAACACGCTGTCCATTCATGCTTGCTCAATCTCCACAGGTACGTCAACTTCTTTTAAAATACTTTTCATAATATCATTTTTTGTCGTACGCAGGGCACCTTCCATTGATAAGACGATACGGTGATTCCAAACAGAAGGAACTAACAATTGTATATCTTCTGGTGTGCAATATTCTCTCCCGCGTAAAAAGGCTAAAGCTTGAACAGCACGTACTAAAGCTAATGTGGCACGTGGGCTTACACCGTTAGCGATATAATCGTGATTTCTTGTAGCATGAGCAAGTTTAATAATGTAATGTTCTAACGGTTCCGAAACAAATATTTCTTTTACTCGTTTTTGAGATTCTAAAATATCTTCTAATGAGATGACAGATGTGACACTTTCTAATGGTAAATCGTTCCGAAAACGTCGCATCATTTGTAGCTCATCTTCAGGAGTAGGATAACCGATTGAAATCGTCATTAAAAAGCGATCAAGCTGTGCATCTGGAAGAGGGAAAGTCCCTTGTGATTCAATTGGGTTTTGCGTCGCAATAACAAAGAACGGTTTCGGCAGAGGCGTAGATTGTTTTTCGAGCGTCACTTGTCGTTCTTCCATCGCTTCTAACAAACTCGACTGCGTTCTCGGCATTGCACGGTTAATTTCATCTGCCAGCAAAATGTTTGTCATAACTGGTCCAATTCTTAATTCGAATTCGCTTGTTTTTGGGTTGAAGTATTCAATACCTGTTATATCACTTGGAAGTACATCGGGGGTGAATTGAACGCGAGAAAAACTACCACCAATACTTTTGGAAATGGTTTTCGCCAGTAACGTTTTCCCAGTACCAGGCACGTCTTCGAGTAGTGCATGTCCATCAGCAAGAAGTGAAACGAGCAGTAGATCAATAACATTTTCTTTCCCAACAAACACAGATCCGATGTTTTCTTTCAATTTATTTATCATATGTACCATTCCTTTCGTTATAAAAGAGCTAATATTTCTATATTTTAACAAATTATTCAGAAAATTTGTATGGTTTTTTAATTCAAAGAAATGGATATTTAATTATTAAATTACTCTTGCATATTTTGGAATATGATTATACAATATCGATATACGATGTATCGTAAGTCGATATATCATAAGGCGATGTATCGGAGGTAGTTATAATGAATGGGAAGGCGCAAAAATATATTCCGTTAACTGAGGCGACATATTACATACTGTTATCACTAGTGAAACCAATGCACGGATATGGAATTATGCAAATGGTAGAAGAGATGACAAATGGGGAAGTAAAGCTCGGTCCTGGTACTTTATACGGGAATACGACGAAATTACTTAAAGAAAAATTAATTGTTGAAGTTGCCTCTACAGATAGAAAGAAGTGCTATGAGTTAACGCCGTTTGGGAGAGAAGTACTGGAACTGGAGTACAACAGATTACAGCGGTCTGTAAAGAATGGAAACAGTATATTAGGGGAGTGAATGGGAAATGGAGACAAAGAAGGTATTCAAACCTTTTGCGATATGGAGCTTGGAAAAAGAAGAAGCTTTTTTAAGAAAAATGCATCAAAAAGGATGGGCTTTACAAAAGTATAATGTAATGTATACGTTTAAGAAAACTGAACCAAAAGATGTAGTATATAAAGCGGATTTTAGACTGGATTATAAAGATTCAAAAGAAAAACAAAAAGAATATATTGAAATATATGAAATGTGTGGATGGAAACATGTAACGAGTTTTGCGAAGTGGAATTATTTTTGTAAAGAAGTAGACGAGGAAAATGAGTTACCTGATATTTATTCAGACAAAGAAACGAAGATACAAAAATTTGTTGAATTGATACAGTTCGTTGCAATTATGTTTGTAATGTTAATTCCAGTGCTTTACTTATGTTTTCTTGGAGTATCAGAATCAGGATTATATAAAGGTATGGTTGGGTTTTTAGTTTGTATATATTTATATGCGTTTATTAATTTATTTAGGAAGATTAAAAAATTGAAAAAGGAAATATTTTAACAAAGAGTGATATTCTTAGAGAAGATTATTGATGGGAATCAACTTCTCTAATTTCTATATATATTTATTTTGTTCATTCTTTTTTATATAATAAAAGACCAACTTTTTAATTCATAGAACTAACAGTTACAAAGATAATACCATAATACCAGTAACAACACCTAAAAAAATCATAAATGAAGAAATAATCAATAATAACGAACTAGCAATTAATATTAATTTATTAGATTTTTAATTTTTAAAATGGTAGTAAAGTAAAAGACTATAAATAGTAGAAACAAACCATATTGTTAGACCGTAAGGAGTCGTTATTTTCTCCCAATCGAAGATCCAAAAGTAAAAGATGACTATATGACAAGTTAATAGTAGAAATATTGATAGAAGCGTTATTTTTTTATTATTTGTTTTACCTCGCTTATGTAAACATTTCCAAAAGAGTGCGAAGTTTAACATATAATAAGGAAGAAATACATTTTTAATTAAGTTATTAAACGGAAAAATCCCTTATAGAAAAATCTATTTCTATAAGGGATAATCATGTTTTTATTAGAAAGACTGATTTTGCGCAGGTTTAATAAATTGTTCAGGGTTTTCAACAAGTCCGCATACAGCACATTGGACACGGTATGTAGGTCCTTGATAGGCCATATGAAAAGCATTCATCGTTTCATTTGTGTATTCTTCTTCTACTTGACCAGTTTGTGGATTTATTTTGACTGGTTTTACTTGTTGCTCAAGAATATTAAAGCGAGTACGGTTCGTTTTACAGCTTGGACATAGCATTGGTTCCATATGTATACACCTCCATTTGTATCATTTCTTAAAATCTTTAATTTTATGCAAGCAAAAAACTTTCTCAATATAAATAGGTGTTTAATGTATTTAAAATTCAGAAAAAATAAAATATAATAAAAGTACGAACTGGTTATGTCCAAACCAAATCTCCTGTTTTATGCCAATAAGCTGGGGGGCCGAGAAATCGGCCTCATTTTTTTTGCTCATTACTACAAGGAACAAGGTTTTTGTGAGACTTTTGTCGAAATTTTAGGGATAGATACAAAGGGGGATGTAAAATGGATTTGAAAATGAAGTACATTATTTTATATGTAGAAAAGTTTGAGGAATGTTTAAAATTCTATAAAGATATTTTACAGTTACCTATAAAAGCAGAGCACGGTACATATATTGAATTTAATACTGGAACTACCATTTTAGCGATGAATACGCGGCAAGATGTGAAAGAATTAACAGGACTACCGCTTACAGAAGGTGAATTAAAGTCTTCTCATTTCGAATTAGGATTCGTTGTTGAGAATGTACAAGAAACGATTGAGCAATTTAGAGAACAAGGAATCAAGATTTTAGTTGAACCGATTGTAAAACCGTGGGGACAAACAATTGCCTACATTGCTGATCCAGATGGAAATTATATTGAAATTTGCAGTTCATTAGAATAGAGGGAGAAAGAGAGATGGGATTTCCAAAACTAGAAACAGAACGTTTACTCTTAAGAGAACTTACACTATTAGATGCAGAAACGATGTTCCAATATTTTTCGAAAGAATCAGTTATACGTTATTTCGGAATGGATTCTTTTGAAAATATTGAGCAAGCGAAAACAACGATTCAAACGTTTAAAAATCGTTATGAAGAGGGCAGTGTATTTCGCTGGGGAATCGAGAAAAAAGGGACGGGCCAATTAATCGGAACGTGCGGATTTCATTTAATTAATAATAATCATAAACGAGCTGAAATTGGTTATGAATTAGATGATACATATTGGGGACAAGGATATGCATCGGAAGCATTACAAGCGATTTTAGCTTACGGATTTGAAATGCTGCAACTAATAAGAATCGCAGCGGTTGTATATGTAGAAAATAAAGCTTCTCAAAAATTGTTAATAAAAGCAGGATTTCAAGAAGAAGGATTACTTCGAAAACATATGATTCAAAATGGAGTTGCTCATAATACTATTTTATATTCTTTATTAAAAGAAGAGTGGAAGAAGTAATGAGCACAAACGAACTTATAACGATTATGAAGAAGCATAGGGAAAATAGATTCATTTTAGGTATAGATGGTTTAAGTCGATCTGGAAAAACAACATTCGTAACCAATTTAAAAGAAAATATGAAACAAGAAGGCATTCCGTTTCATATTTTCCATATTGATGATCACATAGTGGAGCGTAATAAACGATATCATACTGGATATGAAGAATGGTACGAGTATTATTATTTACAATGGGACATTGAATGGCTAAGGCAGAAATTTTTTCAAAAGCTACAACATGAAACAAAATTGAAATTACCTTTCTTTCATGAAGAAACAGATATATGTGAAATGGAAAAAGTACAGATTCCTATTGTAGGGGTAATTGTTATTGAAGGAGTTTTTCTGCAGCGAAAAGAATGGAGAGATTTCTTTCATTATATGGTCTATTTGGACTGTCCAAGAGAGACAAGGTTTCTACGTGAGAGTGAGGAGACACAGAAAAACCTTTCAAAATTTGAAAACAGGTATTGGAAAGCAGAGGATTATTACTTAGAAACGGAATTGCCGAGGGATAGGGCGGATTTAGTCATCCAATGATTTGAAAATAGAAGGTGAATAGAATGAATATTTTATGGGATTTTGATGGGACGTTATTTGATACGTATCCTGCATATACAATGATGCTTTCTGAAATATTAGGTGACTTAGTAGAAAAACAAGAAATATACAACAACTTAAAAATATCATACTCTCATGCAATTCAGTATTATAATATTTCATGCGAGCAGGAAGAAAAGATTAAAGTTTTGAAGGAGAAATTCACGCCAAAAGATATGAAACCTTTTGCAGGTGTCGAAGAGGTTTTGAAATTTGCAGATAAAAATGTGATTATGACCCATAAACATAGGACAGGGGTTATGGACATTTTAAAATATTACGGCTGGGAAAAATACTTTGTAGATATGATTACAATTGACGATGGCTTTCCACGAAAGCCCAACTCTTTAGCTTATAATCATTTACATAAAAAACATAATATTGATTTAGCTATTGGAGATAGAGAATTAGATTTATTACCTGCAAAAGAATTAGGTATTTCAACATGTATGTTTCAAGGTGATTGTGATGTAGCGGATTATTCTTTATCACATTACTCGGAGTTTTTTAAGATAGTGAGTGATAGAGAGTTTTCTTTATAAAAAAAGTTATTAATAAAGACTGAATCTTTCATTTTAAAGGTACAGTCCTTATTTTTTAGAACTCTTTCATTTTATTCTGCAATAACGGGCAGCCTGATTGCTTCAACTAATAATCAGTGGAGGGTGAACAAAACCTCCACTGATTAAAGTTTCACTTTATTTTCTGTATATAATAATTACTAGAGATTAAAGGATAATCGTCCATCTTTAATAAGGAAGTGGTCAGTTTATTTTAACCAAATTATGGTTATTCATGTTAATATGAACTCATAGCTATATAGAAGGGGTGGGGTTAGTATGAAAACTGAAATAGTTCCTAAAAAGAAGTATAGTATAATAAGTTATGTATCTTTACTCATCGGCATTTTGTGTTTTCTATTCGTTTTTATAACGCCAACAAGGATAGCCAATGCAGGTAATATAGTTGGAGATTATATTACAATTGCCCTGACAGGTGTAGGTATCATGCTTTCAATAATCACAATGACGAAAAGAACAGAGAAGAAGGGAATTGCTATTCTTTCATTAATACTGTCCTCATCATTTTTTATATTTTGGATCATAGCAATTATCCTATTGTTTACTGGTCAAATTAGTTTTGCGCCGTAATGTGTAGTAAAAAGAGTCCTTCTCGTATGAAGGACTCTTTTTACTTGGTATCTTCAGGTTGATATTCTAAAATATCCCCCGGTTGGCATTCTAATGCTTTACATATTGCTTCTAAAGTTGAAAAACGGACTGCTTTTGCTTTTCCATTTTTCAAGATAGAAAGGTTAGCCATTGTAATTCCAACCTTCTCCGAAAGTTCTGTTACACTCATTTTTCTTTTTGCTAACATTACATCAATATTAATAATAATTGCCATATTATTCACCTCAGACCGTTAAATCATTTTCTGATTTTATATCTATAGCATCTTTTAATAGTCTTTGGAGAACGGCAGCAAAGACCGCGATTACCATTGAAGAAAAAATCATAATCATTCCGATAATAATAATGCCAGGGGCATCATCTCTCTCTGCCACGAGATAAAAAAGTGGCATACCTAATACATATAATACACTAATTGCCAATGCGCTGTACTTAATATTTTTTAAAGCTTGAACAGATAGCTCTGAGAATGCGTTATTTTTATCAATATAGTTTAAAAGCTTAAATGTTTGGTACAGTGCGAAGTAATAAGGTATTGCTGTTGCGTATAAATTGATAAATACAAGATATTTAATATATGCAATATCTGGATATAATTCTGCGGCAAAATTTCCTATTTTAGGGACTAAAAAAATGCACATAGCAAGAACGGGGATTCCGATTAGAATTACAACGGTCTTTAAAAAGAGTGTGGATCCTTGTTTCATAAAAAGCACCTCATTTATTTAATATCTTATTAATTTAACATGAAATTTATTGTTTAACAATAAATTTTTATTTCTTTTAATCGAGGATTTATTGTTAAACAAGTAATTAATGAAAAGGATGTTAAATCTTTTTTATAAGATAAATGATACATATCGATATTTAATTAAAGAAAGAGAAAGTAACTATTGTTAGCTTTATGAGAATTGGGAACTAATAAAACATATGTAGGTTTTGGTATGGAAAAGGAAATAAGGTGTATTGAAATGAATGCAAAGTTTATGGAGGAACAATCATGTTGAATTATGGTGTGAAGATGAAAAAGTTACTATTAGTGGGAGCTATAATAGTAAGCGTATTAAGTACGGAAAGTATGATGAATTATCATGCGGCCAAAGCTAAGGTGAAAAAAGTAGAACACCAGCCTAAAAATATAATTATGATGGTTATGGACGGAACGAGTTCAACGGCGACAACATTGGCTCGCTGGTATAAAGGGGCACCGCTTACGTTAGATCAAATTGTAACAGGAGGTGTTCGTACGTTTTCGGCGGAATCAGCTATTACAGACTCAGCGCCAGCAGCAACAGCTTTAGCAACTGGAAATAAATCGAATTCAGGATATGTAGGTATATTACCTTCTATTGTAAGTTCGCCTAGCTTACAGCCAATAAAAGAAGAAGAAAAGTTACGGCCGGTCGCAAACGTATTAGAAGGCGCAAAATGTACTGGTCGTGCAACTGGCATTGTTGCTACATCTGAAATTCAGCATGCTACTCCGGCCGGATTCTCTGCTCACCATGTCAATCGCAAACATTTTGACGTAATTGCGAAGCAGCAAGTATATCAAAATATAGATGTCGTATTAGGCGGGGGAAAAGCGGCGCTGTTACCTATGAAAAGTAATGGAATCCGAAAAGATGGTGAAAATTTAGTAAAGGTGATTCAAGACAAAGGATACGATTTCGTTGAAACGAAAGATGCGTTATTGAACTCCAAATCTAATAAAATTTGGGGCTCTTTCTCACATCATGCTCTTGCGTTTGATATGGATCGTATAGCAACAAATTCAGAACAACCAACACTTTCTCAAATGACAGAAAAAGCAATTCAAACATTATCAAAAGATAAAGATGGCTTCTTTTTATTCGTAGAAGGTAGTAAGCCTGATTGGGCAGCTCATGCTAATGATCCAATTGGGATGATTAGTGATGTATTAGCATTTGATGAAGCGGTAGCAAAGGCGTTACAATTTGCGAAGAAAGATGGGGATACGATGCTCATCGCTTTAACTGATCATGGTAACAGCGGCATCTCTATAGGGAATAGGAATACGACAAAAGGATACAATACTACACCGGTTTCTGTATACATTGATCCATTGAAAAAGGCGAAAATGACACTTGAAGGAACTATAAATAAACTGAAATCTGATTTATCAAATGTAGAAGATGTAGCTAAACTATACGGTTTGGATAATCTAACTCATGATGAAAAAGAACAATTAAAAGTGGCAAAAAAGAAAATGGATGTAGGACGAATTTTTACTACATTATTGGCTAATCGTGCAAATATCGGCTTTACGACAGGAGGACATACAGGTGAGGATGTATTCTTACATTCTTATGGACCTCAAAAACCAGAAGGCTTAATCCAAAATACAGACATTGCGAAGACGATGGCGAAAGCGATGGGCTTTAACTTAGAAGAAGTAACGAATAAAATATTTTTAGAGAGTGAACAAGCCTTTAAGAAAATCGGTGCAACTGTAACAGCCGACAAAACCGAAGGAGCAAACCCGTTACTCGTAGTAAAACATAATAAAGTAGAAGCACAATTATTTGGTAACAAAAATATAATTCGTATCAATGGTAAAGGGTATGAATTAAGAAGTATTATTGTAGAGAGTAATGGAAAGTACTATGTACCAGAAGAAGCAATTCAACTATTTGTAAAGCATTCTCGTTAAAAAATTGCCAACCAGTTAAGCTAACTGGTGGCAATTTTTTGTGTTTATTCTAAATATAAGGGCTCGAATTGTTTTGTAATTTTTTTATATGAGACTTGTATAAATGTTAAAGGGAAATTATATTTTTTTCTTACATTAAAAAAATTTCATTTTGTAGAATAAGAAGTTATACATATAGTAAAGTCTAATGTGTTATCAATTAATATTTACGAAAAATATATTAATACTTTAGAATTTCTTTAATGTTCATTATTTTTTATTTAAGGTTATCCGTTATATTTATAATATGTTTATTTCAATTTATTGTATTGAAGCTCAGTTTTATATAATTATAAAGCAATCATCAAAATAAAATCTCCACTAGAGTAAATTTATTGTTTTTTTGTGGAAATTATTATGCAGCTAAGAAAACTGTAGTTTATTGAATTAGAAATATATTAGAATTTACTTGAAGAAAGAGAGAGGGAATAAAATGAATATAGTGCACTTACGTCCTAAACAGCGGTCTAAGTATCGCATTATGCTAGGGAAGTGGTATTACTCTACAAAGAGGTACATTCAGTGGTTGGCAGATGGAAAAACATATGCAAAAAGGTTCCAACAAGAAAAGCTACCTTGTACAGCAATTCAGCACCGAACGATATTACTTCGTAAGCTCAAAGATGTAGATATGTGGTATCAACAGAATAAGGTTGTTAATTTGAAAATTGCTGTTAAAAAACTAAATGGTATCGTCATTAGACCGGGAGAAACATTTTCTTACTGGCGTTTAATAGGTAAGCCAACGAGGAAAAAAGGGTATGTAGAAGGTATGGTATTACATTACGGATCTTTTCAAACAGGTATTGGAGGAGGTCTTTGTCAGCTTTCGAATTTAATATATTGGATGACTTTACATACACCACTGACAGTAACAGAACGATATCGTCATAGCTTTGATGTCTTTCCTGACTCTAGGCGCACTCAACCGTTTGGGAGTGGGGCGACTTGTTCCTATAACTATTTGGATTTACAAATTAAAAATGAAACGGACCAACTGTATCAACTTCACCTTTATATGACAGATGAACATTTAGTTGGTGAATGGAGAACAGTCTATCCGCAACTTTATCAATATGAAGTGTATGAGAAAGAACACTCAATTCAACCTGCATACTGGGGCGGTTATATACGACATAATGTGATTCAACGTAAAGTATATAATCAACAGAAACAGTTAATAGAAGATCAATATGTAACAGAGAATCACGCTATAATGATGTACGAACCACTATTAGCTTGTAATAATGAGAATAGTGAGTAATATGGTAATCCATAGATTAAATAGTATAGAAAATATTTAATTCTTATTTTTATTAAAAAAGTATGAATCCCAGATTTACTGGATTTTGATTGTAACTAAGAACATATAAAAGTTCACTGTTATTTATAGGAGAGTCTGTTTGTTTTTATATCTTATGTATTTCACCCTGCATAAAAAAATATTTCTCAACATTTTATTTGTTGAAAAAGATTGAATATTCGTATTATAACGAATATTATGTTGTTATCGGCAAAAAACGATAATTTGCAGACACTGGGGAGGAAATACATTGAAAAAGAAAAAGAAATTAAAACCATTAGCGGTATTAACAACAGCAGCAGTACTAAGTAGTACGTTTGCTTTTGGAGGTCACGCAGCGTATGCTGAGACACCAACATCATCTCTACCAATAGATGAGCACTTAATACCGGAGGAGCGTTTGGCTGAAGCGCTAAAACAACGGGGGGTAATTGATCAATCTGCATCACAAGCTGAGACTTCAAAGGCTGTCGAAAAATATGTTGAGAAAAAGAAAGGGGAAAACCCTGGGAAAGAAATCTTAACAGGAGATAGTCTTACGCAAGAAGCCTCTGACTTTATGAAAAAAGTAAAAGATGCAAAAATGAGGGAAAATGAACAGGCGCAGCAGCCTGAAGTAGGCCCAGTAGCTGGACAAGGTGCAGCATTGAATCCTGGGAAATTAAATGGAAAAGTACCTACTACATCAGCGAAGCAAGAAGAATACAATGGAGCTGTTCGAAAAGATAAAGTACTTGTTTTACTTGTAGAATTTAGCGATTTTAAGCATAACAATATTGATCAAGAGCCAGGATACATGTATTCTAAGGACTTTAATCGTGAACATTATCAAAAAATGTTATTTGGTGATGAACCATTTACTTTATTTGATGGATCGAAAATTAACACATTTAAGCAATATTATGAAGAACAATCTGGTGGTAGCTATACAGTTGATGGGACTGTAACAGAATGGCTTACTGTTCCAGGAAAAGCATCAGATTATGGTGCTGATGCGGGTACTGGGCATGATAACAAGGGGCCTTTAGGACCAAAAGATTTTGTGAAAGAAGCATTAAAAGCAGCGGTAGCAAAAGGAATCAATTTAGCAGACTATGACCAATTTGATCAATACGATCAAGATGGTGATGGAAATAAAAATGAGCCAGATGGCATTATTGATCATTTAATGGTTGTACATGCTGGCGTTGGTCAAGAAGCTGGCGGCGGTAAATTGAAAGATGATGCGATTTGGTCACATCGTTCAAAACTAGGTTCAAAACCATATGCAATTGATGGCACGAAATCTTCTGTTTCGAACTGGGGCGGAAAGATGGCTGCATATGATTATACAATCGAGCCTGAAGACGGGGCAGTTGGTGTGTTTGCACATGAGTATGGCCATGATTTAGGCTTACCAGATGAATATGATACAAAGTACTCAGGACAAGGTGAACCTGTTGAGTCATGGTCTATTATGAGTGGTGGTAGCTGGGCTGGAAAAATTGCAGGAACAGAGCCAACGAGTTTCTCACCACAAAATAAAGAGTTTTTCCAAAAGAATATGAAGGGGAACTGGGCGAATATCCTTGAAGTAGATTATGACAAACTTAGCAAAGGAATCGGTGTTGCGACATATGTAGATCAAAGTACTACAAAATCTAAACGACCTGGAATCGTTCGTGTTAACTTGCCGGACAAAGATATAAAAAATATCGAATCAGCGTTTGGTAAGAAGTTCTATTACAGTACAAAAGGAAATGACATTCATACAACACTTGAGACACCAGTATTTGACTTAACAAATGCAAAGGATGCTAAGTTCGATTATAAGGCATTTTACGAACTTGAAGCGAAGTATGATTTCCTTGACGTATATGCGATTGCAGAAGATGGAACGAAGACACGCATTGATAGAATGGGCGAAAAAGATGTAAAAGGCGGCGCGGATACAACTGATGGTAAGTGGGTTGATAAATCATACGATTTAAGCCAATTCAAAGGAAAAAAAGTAAAACTGCAATTTGAGTACTTAACAGATATTGCAGTAGCTTATAAAGGGTTTGCGTTAGATAACGCAGCATTAACTGTAGATGGAAAAGTTGTTTTCTCTGATGATGCAGAAGGTCAGCCAGCAATGACGTTAAAAGGCTTTACTGTGTCTAACGGATTTGAACAGAAAAAACATAATTACTATGTAGAGTGGAGAAATTACGCTGGTTCTGACACTGCGTTACAACATGCACGTGGCCCAGTATTTAATACAGGAATGGTTGTATGGTATGCGGATCAAAGCTTTACAGATAACTGGGTAGGCGTTCATCCAGGTGAAGGGTTCTTAGGAGTAGTAGATTCTCATCCAGAGGCAATTGTAGGGACATTAAACGGACAACCTACTGTGAAGAGCAGTACGCGTTACCAAATTGCCGATGCGGCATTCTCATTTGATCAAACACCAGCATGGAAAGTAAATTCACCAACTCGCGGTATCTTCGATTATAAAGGATTACCAGGAGTGGCAAAATTTGATGATTCTAAGCAATACATCAACAGCATTATTCCTGATGCAGGACGTAAGTTACCGAAACTAGGACTGAAGTTTGAAGTGGTAGGCCAAGCTGAAGACAAGTCTGCAGGTGCAGTGTGGCTTCATCGATAAAATAAGGTAAAACGAAGAGGAGCTGCGATAAGTCGGTGAAACTGACTTATCGCAGCTTTTTTCTTCTTGTGAAAAAACTTGCTGTTTTTTTTATGTACTTATTGGAAAATTTCGAAGTTTCTTTTATAAATAAAATACTCCGCCTGTCCAATTATAGAAGCTATTTTGGGCGTAAGTAATTTGTAAGTAATGAGTAAGAAAAAAGAGATTTTCATAGTATATAATATTTATTATAGCTACTTTTAACACCTGATACTAATAGTGTGCTATAATATGAATTAGCAACAAAAAGGAAAGGAATTAGAACAATGACCTTAGAAAATACTAAAAATTTAAAAAAACAAGTTGCTCCTTTTGAAAAATCAACGATTAAAAAAAGTGTTTGGCAACTGATCAACACAATCGTGCCATTTATTATTTTATGGTACCTTGCTTATAAAAGTTTGTCAGTTTCTTATTGGTTAACATTAGTTCCAGCACTGTTAGCCGCTGGATTTATGACAAGAATTTTCATTATTTTTCATGATTGCACCCATTATTCGTTCTTTAAAAGTCGACGTGCAAATAGAATAGTTGGAACGTGTATGGGTGTTTTAACATTATTCCCATTTGATCAGTGGGGGCATGAACATTCTATTCACCACGCTACAAGTGGTAATTTGGATAAGAGGGGTACAGGGGATATTTGGACGCTTACAGTTGATGAATATGTAGCTGCACCATTTAGACTTCGTTTAGCATATCGCTTATATCGCAATCCATTCGTTATGTTTGGATTAGGTCCGATTTATGTTTTCTTGCTTAAAAATAGATTTAACCGAAAAGGTGCAAGGCAGAAAGAACGTATGAATACTTATTTGACGAATATTATAATTGTTGCTGTAGTAGCTATACTTTGCTGGGCAATTGGGTGGAAATCGTTTCTGTTAGTACATGGTACTATATTCTTAATAGCAGGTTCAGTAGGGATTTGGCTGTTTTACGTACAGCACACATTTGAGGATTCTTATTTTGAAGAGGATAAAGATTGGGAATATGTGAAAGCGGCAGTGGAAGGAAGTTCTTTTTATAAGCTTCCTAAAATTTTGCAATTCTTAACTGGTAATATTGGATTCCATCATGTTCACCATTTAAGCCCAAGGGTACCTAACTATAAACTAGAAGAGGCACACAATAATACGCTTCCGTTAAAAAATGTACCAACGATTACGCTTGCTACAAGCTTACAATCACTACGTTTCCGTCTTTGGGATGAGAAAAGTAACAATTTTGTTAGCTTTAAAGATGTCAAAAATATAATTAAAAATAATGTTTCTGTTCGAGTGAAATCTGAACTATAATTGCATCGTATATAAAACTCCCCTTAATCATTTTCGATTTAAGGGGAGTTTGTGTTTAAAGAGTAGATGCCAGATAAGAGGAAAATTTACATAATTCAAATTGTAATTGAAGCAGATTAGGAATTGCTCGTACGTAAGTACAAATATAAGATGACAGTAAATGCATTATGTTAACAAATTCATAGTAAAAGGGGGGATCGTGCAACATTATATCCAAAAATAAGAAAAGACTTGAACGAAAATTCCATTCATTTTTCTTGGTGTTCCGCATTCCATACACTTAAATAGGACGCATATTCTAATTCATCTGGATTCTCATGTAACATAGAAATGAATTCTAATTTGTTTCCATCACAATCTAGAAAGTATACACTTGCAGCAGGCATCCACCTTTGGACAATTGGCTCTTGATTTCCTTTTCCTTGACTTCCTATCACTGCTATTCCACGTTCCTCTAACCACGCTTTAGAAGTCATTAAAAACTCTAAATTTACACCAAAAGCAAAATGTCTCGGCTCAAAGTCTTCAATGTTATGTACTTCCCATAGTCCAAGCATTTGTTGTTTATTTTCTCCGACCCAAAAGAAAGCCACTCTTCTTTTGGAGAGTTTTCTTGCTAACGTTAATCCTAGCTTGTTTTGATAGAAATTTATTGCCTTCTCTAAATTTCTTACATGTAAATGAGTTTCGTATATGTTCTGTATTATTATGATCATTCCTTTCTTTATTGGTAACTACCAATTGAATAGTGAATATAATTCTAAAGTTGAAATATGTATAAGCCTAGTAATGTACATCTATATCCGATATACCTATTTACTATTATATTGAAATTGGAATGTGATAAATCCCACTGAGGTAGTAAGTGTTTAAATGAACACTCTACTACTTTTGTAGGAAAGGGGATATATTCATTAAATTCAGATGAAATCATATTAAAATAATGAAAAAAGACCACACATGAAGTGAAACGCCATGTGTGGTCTTTTATGTATAGTCAAATATTACGAAGTCTCGCTAATTTTAGTTTCACTATGAGTGTTAGTAGAATTTCTTTTCTTAACTTTAAAGTGATAGTAAGTGTAGCAAAAGATGATAAATGGGACAGTGCAATAGATTCCAAGTCGTTGTTCTGGGATAAAAATAAGACTGATTAATATAATGCCATACAATCCAAAACCAAGAATTGGTACGAGTGGATAAAGTGGCGTTTTAAATTTTAAGTCTTCTAATTTTCCGCCGTCTGCTAAATAATGTTTGCGGAAAAAGAATTGAGAAACACAAATTGACATCCAAACAATAATGGTAATGACTCCGGAAATTGAAATGAGCCACAAGTAAACAGTTTCAGCAGCTACTACACTTGTCAAAAGAGAAAAAGCAGAAATAGCTATTGTCATGATTAAAGCGTTGAGAGGAATCCCACGTGATGATAATTTCTTTAAAAATGCTGGAGCCATTTCGTTTTTTGATAAAGACCAAAGCATTCGAGTAGCAGCGTATAGTCCTGAGTTTGCGACAGAAAGAACAGCAGTAAGAATAACAAAGTTCATAATATCAGCTGCATATGGAATACCGATATTATCAAAAACAGCAACGAATGGACTCTTTGTTAATCCAGCTTCTTCCCAAGGAATTAAAGCAACAAGAACAAAGATTGCTAAGACGAAGAAAAACATTGTGCGCCATATAATATTTCTAATAGAACGAGGTAAAGTTTTTGCTGGATCTTCACTTTCACCTGCTGCGATTCCGACAAGCTCTGTACCTTGGAAGGAATAATTGACTGTAACCATTGTTAATAGAATAGCTGCAAGTCCATTCGGAAATAAACCACCATGATTTACGAAATTTGAAAGAAGTGGAGCTGGTTCATCGCCTTTTAAATCAATAAAACCGAACATAGCGGCGCCACCAAGAATTATAAAAGCTATAATGGCAGATACTTTTATACTTGAAAACCAAAATTCTGTTTCTGCATAACTACGAGCAGATAATGCGTTAATAGTGAAGATGGTAACGCCAAATATTAAACACCAAACCCAAACAGGAATATCAGGAAACCAGCGCTGCATTGTAATACCGGCAGTTGTAAATTCAAGACCGGTCGTATTCGCCCAGCTTAACCAATACAACCATCCGATTGTAAAGCCAGTTGCAGGATTGATGAATTTAGTAGCATATTCCTGAAAAGAACCTGAAACAGGCATGGCTACAGCAAGTTCACCAAGACATAGCATAACGAAATACATTAATAATCCACCAGCAATAAAGGCAAGTACGGATCCACCAGGTCCAGCTTGACTTATAATAAAGCCAGATCCGTTAAATAACCCGGTTCCAATCACACCACCGAGTGCAATCATGAATAAGTGTCTACTTTTCATCGTACGTTTTAATTCATTGTTTGTATTGCTTACTTGCGCCATTGTTTTCCTCACTTTCGTAGTTGATAGAATAATGTTTGATGTTTTTCCGTATTATGGAATGTATTCCGTGATGTGAAATCTTGTTATAATTTTCAGATAATTAAAAAGAAAAGTCAATATTTTTTTGTTTGCGTTTTCAATTCGTTGTTAGTGATATGTTTTTATTGTTAGAAAATTAAATAAATAGATTGATTTCATTTCGAATGTTTGCTAAATTGATAGTTAATTAAGCGTACTAACATATTACGAGTAAAGTTGAGGCGAGTTATGGTACAGTCCATTGATCGAGCGATAAGTATTATTAAATTATTGAATTCTACAAATGAAAAAGAGTATTGGGCTATTTCTGATATAGCTGATGGAACACATCTCCCGGTTAGTACAGTACATAGATTACTTAACTCTCTAATGGAGCATGGGTTAGTTACACAAATTACAGAGACAAAACAGTACAAAATTGGACCAATGTGGATGGAAATAGGGTTGCGTCAATTGGAGAAGGTAGACTATAGATCTGTTGCAAGAGAAGTGATGAAACGTTTGGCTTCTGAAGTGGAAGAAAGTGTCTATTTGAATATTCCAAACGGAACACATTCTATTATCATTGAAAGAATTGATAGTCCTTTAAAAATTCGAGTTATCGATAATCTAGGAGAACAAATTCCACTTTCAATTGGTGCTGCAAATAAAACGATGCTTGCCAATATGAAAACGAATGAAATGGAACATATTGTAGAGTATTTACTTCCTTCATTACCAGAACAAAAGCAAATTCTTCTTAATCAAATAAAGCAAATAAAAAATGAAGGATATGCTGTCAGTTATGGTGAAAAAACAGAAGGGACAGCTTCAGTAGCTGCACCTATTATCGGATTTAATCATAAAGTAGTAGGAGCATTAAGTGTTGGGTTAATTAGTCATCGTATTAATGATGATCGACTATCTTTTCTTATTAGCAAGGTAAAACAAGCGGCTCATGAAATATCAATAAAAATCGGCAGTACATCAGAACTATAATTTTGATAGCTGTCGTCATTTTTTATTCATATAATGGAATTAGTTTTCATAATGCGGAAAATAGGGGGATTTATATGTCAAAGTGGCAATCAAAAGAACAATTGGTTCAATTATTAAGCAGTCTTGTTGAAATTCCTAGTATTACCGGTTCAGAAGCTGAAGTAATATTGCCAGACTTTGTTGTGGAACAATTATCTGACTTACAGTATTTCAAACAAAACCCGCACCATTTGCAAAAAAATCCGACAGGGGACGGACGATATTTTGTTACAGCACTAGTAAAAAAAAGCGATAGTACAAAAAATACTGTAATTCTAGTAAGTCACTTTGATGTTGTAGATGTACAAGATTACGGAATGTGGAAAGAAGATGCATTTAATCCTAAAAAGTTAACATCTATGTTTTATTCTCATAAAGATGAACTTCCAGACCATGTACGTGAAGATATAGAACATGGAGAATGGCTGTTTGGTAGAGGAACAATGGATATGAAATGCGGCCTCGCATTACAAATGGCAATGATTGAGCAAGCTTGCGAAGAAAGATTTGATGGGAATGTTCTTTTATTGGCTGTACCAGATGAAGAAGTAAATTCTGTAGGGATGAGGGCCGCTGTTCCGAGACTGTTAGATTTAGCAAGAGAGCATAACTTAGATTATAAAACGGTCTTAAACTCAGAGCCTATGTTTTCAAGACATCCTGGTGACCAAAATAAGTATATTTACACTGGCTCTATTGGTAAAGTGTTACCTGGTTTTCTTTGCTACGGAAAAGAGACACATGTAGGTGAACCTTTTGCAGGGTTAAATGGGAGTTATATGGCTTCATTAATAACAGCAGAATTAGAGTTAAACACAGACCTTTGTGATATTGTAGAAGGGGAAGCGAGTCCTCCGCCAACTAACTTACTTCAAAGGGACTTAAAAGAGGATTATTCTGTACAAATTCCGCATCGTGCAGTTACATTATTTAATTTGTTTTTATTAGAAAAATCAATGACAGATGTAGTTTCATTGTTACGTCAAAAAGTAACGAAAGTAGCAGAGAAAATAGAAGAGTCGTATGAAAAACATGCATATCGTTTTTCTAAATATAATCCATTTATACCACCTAATCTTAAAGTAAATGTATTAACGTATGAAGAGCTTATCACATATGCAATTGAGCAACATGGACAAGAAAAAATAAATCATATTCAATCTAATATTATAAAAAATAGAGAAGATAAAGATGATCGTGCGGTAACGATTGATTTAGTAGATAAATTAGCGATTTTATGTAAAGAAAAGGCACCGATGATTGTACTTTTCTTCGCTCCGCCGTACTATCCAGCTGTGAGTTCGCGCAACAATCCTTTAATAAAAGAGGTAGTTGTAGAAATGGAAAAGTATGCACTCTACAATCATAAAATTACATTTGAAAACCAAAATTATTTTGGAGGGATTTCAGATTTAAGTTATGTAGGCTTGCAGTATCCACTGGATTCAATGAGTTCGCTTGTAGACAATATGCCATTATGGGATAAAGGTTATTCAATTCCGCTTCAGGAATTAGAAGAGTTTGATGTTCCAGTATTAAATATGGGGCCGGTAGGAAAAGATGCACATCAATGGACAGAACGTCTAGATGTAAACTACGCATTTGAAACGCTATTAGATATGTTACCGAAATGCATTGAAAAATTACTTGTTTCTAATAAAATTACACAAGTATAGTAGGGAAGGGAAAAGTGAAATTATTTTAATATAATTAACAGCTAAAACGGCTAAACTCAAGTAAATTCGAGTTTGGCCGTTTATCATGTAGTGCATTTTTAATGAAATTCATAACTAATGTGATTTCTTTTATAGTTTTACTTTTTCGTTTGACCAGATAGTTCGACAGACTTTTGCGTACAACGCTGCATAGCTGAAATAATCGCTGTTCTCAGTCCTTTTTCCTCTAATGTTGCTACAGCTTCTATTGTCGTTCCGCCAGGAGAACAAACCATATCTTTCAATTCACCTGGATGTATTCCTGTTTCTAGTACCATTTTTGCAGAGCCTAACACAGCTTGAGCAGCGAATTTATATGCTTGATTTCTTGGCATACCATCTAGTACAGCAGCATCTGCCATCGCTTCTATAATCATATATACATAAGCTGGTGAAGAACCACTTACGGATGTGACAACATCCATTAATTTTTCACTTACGATCTCTGTTTGACCAAAACTATTGAAAATGTTTAGTACATCTTCTAAATCTTTTTCTGTCACCATTTCATTCGGGCATAATGCAGACATTCCTTCTCCAACAAGAGCAGGAGTATTAGGCATTACCCTTACAACCTTTACTTTTTTATTAAAGGCATTTTCAGTACTTTCAATACTTTTCCCAGCAGCGATCGTAATGATGATAGCATCGTTTTTGATTACTTCTTTTATTTCATTAATTATTGATGCGTATAGGTCTGGTTTGATTGATAAAATTAAAATATCAGCATTTTTAGCTACTTCATTGTTGTCGGTAGTTGTAGTTAGCCCATATTTTTCACTAGCATTTTTTAAATTAGCAGTGTTTAAATCTGAACAAATAATTTGATTTGAAGACACTATATTTTTGTTTATCATTCCGCCAATCATAGCCATTCCCATATTTCCGCAACCGATGAATCCAATTTGTTTATCCATAATAACTCAATTTTGCTCCTTTTATAATCAATTATATCGGTTTGATATTATTTTCTTAGAATAAGAATAACATCCCTGTGCAATATAAAGAAACATTCTAAGAGAATATATTCCTTTTTGCAACACTAAAAGATAAAAAATAATTATATTCGACATTATGTAAATATATACACTATAATGTAAGGTTTTATGTTTATGAATATGAGTTAAACTTATATCATTTTGTATTTTCATTCAGTAGGGAGATAATTTCATACAAATAACTTGCGGCTCTATTTATTTTTAAAAATACCTCTTGACACCGAATCGAACTATATCGCATAATATAAAAAAATTAGATTGAAAATCGTTGAAGGGAACTAGTACATATGTCTTCTTGCGAAAGAGAGTGGAATTCACCGGCTGAAAGATTCCTCGTATAGAATATATCGAACCTATCCCTGAGTCTTAAATGAAAGTTTAGGCGTTCGCCTGCGTTATAGGCACCAAGTGGATATCTATGTATATCAATTAAGGTGGTACCGCGGAACAATGACCGTTTCGTCCTTTTTATTTTATTAAGGGCGAAGCGGTCATTTTTATTTTGCTCTTAAATACTTCATTGCAGCATTGATGAGAATAGATATAGTTACAAAGTGAATGAAGTGTAATTTATAAAAAACTTTGATTTTAGATTTGGGGGATAAAAAAGTGAAAAAACAACGAGTTGTTGTAAAGATTGGGAGTAGTTCCTTGGCAGATAGTCACGGAGGCATCTCTACAGAACAGCTTTCAGATCACGTTGCCGCATTGGCTCGGTTGAAAGAAGATGGGCACGAGGTTGTGTTAATTACATCTGGAGCCGTCGCTGCAGGTTTTTCAGCGCTAGGATATCCTAGCAGACCTGTAACGATTAAAGGGAAACAGGCTGCAGCAGCTGTCGGACAAAGTTTGTTAATGCAGGCGTACACGGAGGAATTCCGTAAATATGGCATCGTTACTGCGCAACTTTTGCTGACGAGAAGTGATTTTTCTAGAAAAGAACAATATAGTAATGCTTACGCTACGTTAGGAGAATTATTAAACCGCTCCGCTCTTCCAATTATTAATGAAAATGATTCCATCTCTTTAGAGGAGCTGACGTTCGGTGATAATGATATGCTGTCAGCTTTAGTAAGCGGGCTTGTTTCGGCGGATATGCTTATGATCTTTACGGATGTGAACGGGTTATATGACAAAAATCCTCAGAAAAATGCGGATGCAAAAAAATATTATTTTCTTCCTGAAGTTACGGAAGAAATTTCTTCTCTTGCAGGAGATGCTGGCTCAAAACTTGGGACTGGCGGTATGAAATCAAAAATCGATGCTGCAAAGACAGCGCTCTCTCTTGGTGTGAGTGTATTTATCGGAACAGGACGTGGACAGGAAAAGTTTGTAGATGTTTTGAAGGGTAAGGGTGATGGAACGTATGTTGGTAATGCTCCTCAAAAAGAAATAAAGATGAACAAGCAATGGATTGCCTTACATTCGCTTGTTAGCGGACAAATTGAAGTAGATGCTGGGGCAGCTACTGCCATCATTCAGCATGGTAAGAGTTTACTTCCAGCTGGTGTTACGAATGTATCAGGATTTTTCCAAGTGGGTGAAGTTGTAGAGGTTGTAACGCAACAAGGGCGCGTAATAGGAAAAGGACAATGCACATATAGTGCAGAGGAACTAATAGATGTAAAAGGTATGCAAAGCCAAGATATTCAAGTAAGAGGCGAGAGACATAGTTATGAAGTCATCCATAGGGATCATTGGGTTTCACTTTAAAAAGGAGGAAATAAAAATGAATGAAGTGTTGGCAAAGGGGATAAAAGCAAAAGAGGTTGCTAGAGAGCTTGTGCTTAAATCTACAGAGCAAAAAAACGAAGCACTTTCCGCAATAGCTGATCAGTTAATATTAGAAACAGCTTATATTTTAGAAGAAAACAAGAGGGATATTGAAGAAGGTAAGGCAAAAGGATTTTCTGATTCACTCCTTGATCGTCTTCTGCTAACTGAAAATCGTATTATTGATATGACAGAGGGGATTAAGCAGCTAATTGAATTACGTGATCCTGTAGGAGAATGTGTAAGTGCATGGGAAAGGCCAAATGGACTATCTATTCAGGAAATGCGCGTACCACTTGGTGTTGTTGGGATGATTTATGAGGCAAGACCGAATGTAACAGTGGATGCTGCTACAATTTGTTTGAAAACAGGAAACGCAGTCATATTACGTGGTAGTTCTTCTGCTATTCATTCTAATAAAGCGATCGTTGCCGTTATTCACAGGGCGCTCAAACAAACAAGCTTACCTCAAGAAAGCGTCCAGCTTATAGAAGATACAACGCGAGATAGCGCAAAGCAGTTGTTTACAATGAAGGATTATCTAGACGTTCTTATTCCAAGAGGTGGCAAACAATTAATCGATACTGTTGTGAGAGAAGCGTCTGTTCCAGTACTTGAAACAGGTGCGGGAAATTGTCATATATTCATTGATGAAACAGCGGATAAACAAATGGCATTGGATATTATTATAAATGCAAAAACGCAGCGTCCATCTGTATGTAATGCGATTGAAACGATTGTTCTTCATGAGAAGTGGGCAGAGAAATATGGTAGCGAGTTGTTTTCTTCTTTGAAGGATAGAGGCGTGGAGCTACGTGGTGATCAAAAAGCATTTGCAATGGATTCTTCAATTGTACTTGCTTCAGAAGAAGACTGGGGGACAGAATTTTTATCTCTTACACTAGCAGTGAAAGTGGTTTCCACTGTTGAAGAAGCGATTCATCATATAAATACGTATGGATCTATGCATTCTGAAGCAATTATTACTGAAAACGAGGAAAACGTCAGCAAGTTTTTTACTTCTGTAGATGCCGCGGCACTTTATCATAATGCATCGACTCGTTTTACAGATGGATCCGAATTTGGATTCGGAGCGGAAATTGGTATCAGTACACAAAAGTTACACGTAAGAGGACCAATGGGGCTTCCAGCATTAACTTCTACAAAATATGTGATTCGTGGAAATGGACAAATTCGAAAATAATAATAAAAGACACTCAATTGGCTTGGGTGTCTTTTATTATAAAAATTAATTACCATACAAATAGCCCAACGAGCATAGCACTTAATAAAGAAACAGCCATCCCGCTAACAAGAAGCTTCCAAACATTTTTACCGATGACTGATGATTTTTCTCCGCCAAATAATGAATTGTAAGTTCCGTAAATCATACCTACTGTACTAAAGTTAGCAAAAGAAGCTAGAAATGTCGTTGCAACCGCAACCGTATGCGGTTGTAGCGACTTTAAGTTTGATTTTAAATCCATCATTGCAACAAATTCATTCGTTGTTATTTTGATCCCCATTAATTCAGCTACATACATAGCATCACTGCCTGATAAACCGAGTAAAAATGCAAAAGGACTAAAGATAATGGAGAAGATTTTTTGAATTGTTAACCCCGTTACAAAAAATCCTAAAATCCCATTTAAACATGCTGTTAAAGCTACATATCCAATTACCATAGCTAAAATAACGATAACCATATTCATCCCGACTAACATACTGTTGGAAATAGTAGAAAAGAAATCCTTTTTTTCATGTTTGGAAGGTGTGTAAACAACGTCTTCTTCTTTCGAAACTTCCACAGGATTTAATACATTGGCTAAAATTAATGCGTTAATACAGTTTAATGGGATTGCGCTGAAAATATAAGTTGCTGGAACCATTGATAAATAAGCGCCAAGAATGGATCCGCTAACGCTACTCATACTCATAATCCCAAAAGTTAATAATCGATTTTCTTTTAAAACAGATAATTGATCACGAACAACCGCAAGTGCTTCGGTGTTTCCTAAAAACATCATTTGAATCGAAAAGAAACTTTCTAACTTTGGTAAACGAGAAATCTTTGAAATAACTGCACCTACTTTATCAATAATCCAAGTTAAGATTCCGAAATAAGATAGAATATCGAAAAAAGTAATAACAAAAATGATAGGAAGTAATGCGCTAAAGAAGAAATCAATTGTTTGATTTTCCATAGCGGATGGGAATGCAAATCGAATTCCTTCATTTGCACATGCCAGTAGCCAACTGAAAAATGACGCTATTTTATTAATGATAATACTGCCTAGCTTTGTGCCTAACATAAACCACGTAATAAAAAGCTCCAATATGATGAGAATTACAATTGGTCTCCATTTTATATGTTTTTTATTAGGCGAACATAAGAAAACGATTAATAAGACAACGAAAATCCCTAACATATTCAATATGAAATACATGTCAACAACTCCTTGAGGCTTATTATTTGTATATAAAAAAGCCTCTATTCTTCCAAATTTGGATTATGATCAGAAGTTATGAAGAAGGTAAATGATGTTTGGGATTCCTATATTTTGATTTGCTTTATTTTGAGCAATCGCAGTATTTACAAAACAAGTAGCTATTTTCAATTATTTGGTTGCATGTTAAACGTCAGCAAATGTAAACATCGCTTATAAATAAGAACGGTGAGTTGGCCATGAACCTTGGAGTTTTCGAAGTTGTATAATTTGTCCTGTATGATAAGCATCGTGCAAAAGGATATTCAAATATTGTTGCCAAATTGGTAGAGAAGGCTTTGGCTGATCTAGTTCTGCTTCTTGAAAGGATGTTAATGAAGCTTGTAAGGCATCATGTACTTGAAGCGTTCGTTTCACTGTTTGCTGCCAAGCGGCATCATCATTAGGTCCACCTTGGATAAACGTCTCATCATTATTTTGTGGAGCAACAAATGTGTCGTCTTCATGTAAGCGGGAAAGTAGGCGTTCTTTAAAGATTAATAAATGGTTCACATTTTCCCAAATCGTATTACTGGCAGCACCTTCTGGTTGCCAACATGCTTGTTCAGCCGTAAGATTCTTTAACGCTTCTGATATTGGTGGGTACCATTCTTCTTCGTAAAAAACTTGTTGGACTCCATTTTGCAACATTTCTTTTCTTCCCATTCCTATAGCCTCCTGTTCATTTTTCTTAATAAAACCAATTCTCTTTTCTCTTCAATAAACCTTTTCTATAGTTGCACAAGAGGGTGAAAGACAACTTATAACAGAGCCATTAAAAAACTTCTTTTTAATATGATACTTAATAATCAAGGCTTTAATTGAGTCAGAATGAAAAAGAGTATAAACCTTTCTCTATTTGCCCATTGATTAGAGTTTTTTTGAAGTCGCAAAATAATTCTAAAAATATAGAAGGTTAAATTCGATAAAAATAGAATTTGATATATAGCAAACAAGGAGGGGATAAAAATGGAGGTCTATCACATAACGAGTAGAAAGAGGGAAACTTATAACGTTCAAGTGAAATATTCGATACTTTTCGAATGTGCGCTTGGCATTGCAGCAATTACTCATAAGAGGTTAATTGATACACTTGAAAAGAGTCAAAATGAATGGGAAGAAATTAAGAAATCATTAACAGAAGAAATGAGAGAGCACTTACAATTTGTCGAAGAAAATAATACGTGGAAAGCATTGCTTCAGTTGTTGTATGAAGAAGACATACAGGATGTATCACAGTTTCATGTTAAAATCGATTCACTTTCAGAAGAAGATTTGAAGTATATATGTTTACCATTTTTAGGGGAGAAATATGAGAAAAAAAGACGTTTAGCCGCAAGTAGAGATGGAACTGCAATACATGAACTAAAAGAATTAACACATGATCATCAGTTTTTCTCTACGTACATTCGCTTTATATGTGATGTAGATGTACAAGTGCTGAAATCTCATTTAATCGCTGTAATGACAGGTTGGTATGAGAGTGTAATTAAGAGTGAGGAAGAAGAAATACTTTCTATATTAAAACGAGATTATGAAGCAAAAAATGAAATGAATAAAAAGATGAAGCCGGAAGAGTTTGTCGAGTGGGCGACTGGTGGCGTGAACTATATGCCAGAGCCAAGTGTTCATCACGTACTTCTTATTCCGCAAATGACGTACAGACCGTGGAATATTGAAGCAGATATTGATGATACGAAAGTATTTCATTATCCAGTTGCGAATGAAAGCATTCATCCTGAAGATCCGTATGAACCGAATTATTTTTTAGTTCAAAAACATAAGGCTCTTGGGGATGAGGCGAGATTGCGAATTGTAAAAATGTTGTTTGAAAAAGAACGTACTTTACAGGAAATAACGGAAAGATTGCAGCTTGGTAAATCGACAGTACACCATCATTTGAAATTGTTACGTGCAGCGAAGTTAGTTGATATACATGACGGAAAATATGTATTAAGGAAGAAAGCAGTACAGTCGTTAGCAAAAGAATTAGAAGCGTTTTTGAATAGATAATATGCAACAAGAATGTACATAAAGGGAGGAATTTAAGAGAAAAGTTGGTGAGCTATAGTGAAGAGTGTATTGAAAAATCGTTCTTTCTTTTTTATGTGGATTGGTAGTGCAATCTCAGAATTAGGAGGGGCTTTCGGAACGTTATGTAATTCAATTCTAGTGTATGAATTAACAGGATCGGAAATGGCTTTAAGTAGTATGTGGCTATTATATTTCATCCCATCACTCATATTGCAATTAATAAGTGGCCCATTTATTGATAAATGGAGCCGGAAGTGGATTATGATTTGTTCACAATGGATACGAGCGTCCGTATTCTTATTACCTTTGGTGATGCTAGTTACAGGTAGTATAGAAGTTTGGCACATTTATGTTGTTCAAATTGTAGTAGGATTTATTACACCTCTTTATATACCTGCGAGTCAGGCAATTACACCGAGCATTGTAAGTAAAGAACAACTTCAAGACGCAAATGCGTATATTGATGGAATGACTCGTCTCATGATGTTTCTTGCGCCAGTATTAGGTGGAGTAGTCATTCATTACATTGGAACAGAATTTACATTATCTTTCGTATGTATTTGTCTATTTGTTAGTGGTGCTTTCTTACTTTATATAGAAGAAAGGAGAACTACAACAGATATACGAAAAACGTGGTTAGAACAATTTCTTCAAGGTTTTACATATTTTTTTAGAAAACCAATCATCGTTTGGCTCGGTATATTTCTTACTTTCGTACAGTTTGGAGTAGGGGTAACGATGGTTACAAATCTTCCATATATAAAAGACGAGCTGTCAGCGGGATATGCAGAGTACGGTTATTTCATAGCAGGTTTTCCACTTGGCTACGTAATTGGCTCAGTATTAGTCGGAAAAGTAACATATAAAAGCCGGCGTATACTTATGCTCGGAGGATTGTTTATAGGGGGACTCACATACATTTCATTAGGGTTCAATCATAGTATTATCATTGCAATAATAATTGAAGTAATAGCAGGGATTTGTATTGCATTTTTCAATGTTCATAACACGACAATATGCCAACAAACCGTCCCAAATAATATGATAGGACAAGTATTTTCAGTGCGTTTATTTTTTATACGATCCGCTATGCCATTAGGTGTGTTAGTAGGGGGAATATTGAGTGAAATGTGGGGAGTAAGAGCGCTATATGTAATCATCGGTACAATTATATGTGTTACATCTTTAATAGGGATGTTACTGCCATATTTCAAATTTTTAGATGAGGCGATAGAAAAGAAATCAGCATAATTCAAAAAATTAAAACTTTACAATTGAAAATAATTATCATAATCAATTATAATAGAAGAATACTAGTATTCGTATAACAAAGAGGGAGTGGGATATATGTTTATCGAAACGAAAACATTTACAGTAAAAGAAGGTACATCAAATATAGTTGTAGAACGTTTCACTGGAGAAGGTATTATTGAAAAATTTGAAGGCTTCATCGACTTAAGTGTTCTCGTGAAAAAAGTAAGACGCGGCGACGAAGAAGTTGTCGTAATGATTCGCTGGGAATCTGAAGAAGCATGGAAAAACTGGGAAACAAGTGAAGAACATTTAGCTGGACATAGAGCGGGCCGTGGTAAACCAAAGCCAGATCATATTATTAATGTGGATCATGCAGTTTATTATGTGAAATCATCGAAATCGGCTTATCAACAGTCGTAATATACAAGCAGAGGATACATGTTGTAGAAGCAATCATGTATCCTCTTTTTTATTACTGGGGGGATGGGAATGATAGAAAAACTTGCATTCATTACATATGAACAACATAAAAAATTAGTGCAAACAATAGTAGCGGAAGTCTTATCTATGGAAAAGGTAAATGGATTCATGCTAATTGGATCTGTTGCAAGAGGCGATGCATATCCTGAATCTGATTTAGACTTCTATATTCTTTTAGAAGACGGACAAAAGAAGAAATTTCATTCTGAAATGAGAGAAGATATTTTAGTTGAATATAAGGGTGCAGATTTTAATCAAATTCAAGTAAACTTTAAAAACAATCCGATGGAACTATACTCATTTCTAGAAGGGAAAATTTTGTTTGATAAAAGCGGTGAGTTAAAAAAGTTAAAGGAAATAGCTACATATGAATTTGAAAACTATCGTGTTTCAAGTGACAAAATGAAGGGCATTTCTCATTGGTTGCATAGTTCGCTTATTAAAATTCAATCTGCTTTAAAAGCAAATGATGAGTTAAAAGCTTCATACTTAGTTCATACGTCAACTTGGACATTGTTAGAAGGGATATGGGCTATTAATAATAAGCCAGTACCGCCAGCGGGATCTGCTTTAAG
Organism: Bacillus sp. FSL W8-0770; assembly: GCF_038008705.1. Lineage (NCBI taxonomy): Bacteria > Bacillati > Bacillota > Bacilli > Caryophanales > Bacillaceae > Bacillus > Bacillus sp. FSL W8-0770. Next base: position 2,775,199 of record NZ_JBBOZR010000001.1, on the reverse strand, counting down.
GTATATTCAAACGTTGCCGAATAAGCCAATTCATTTAGATGAGTTACTTAATAAGCTATTTTTAGGTGATACAACAGAGCGCGTCCCTTCAGCAATTTTCCTGGTTGAGTGGGTTCTACACAATCTGGAAAATAAATAATGAGACTATTTTATATAGGTACATTAATATTTCACGTCGAACGGTTTATATAATTGCAGTCATAAAAAACGTTCTAGGCTATGGAGAAAAGTATTAGACTTATAAAGCATAGTCTTAGACGGAACGCTTGAATATCTTACCTTGCATATTTAAGTGTTATGAAAATGAGTCTACATACCCTCTGCTTAAAAGGAGATGAGTGAATGAAGTTAAATCATTTGAATTTATGTGTTGATGATTTATCAGAAGCGAGACATTTCTTTGAAACATTTTTTGATTTTCAATTTTTGGAGCAAAAGGGAAAGCACTTGTAGTTATGAGTGATGAGAGTGGATTTATACTGGTGCTAAGCGACCCCAAAGCATTTAAGGGGAATAAGGAAGTGATGTATCCAGAAGCTTTTCATATTGGTTTTTAGTGGATACTTCAAATGAAGTTGATCAAACATATAATCGTTTAGTAGCTGGTGGCATTGAAATAGACAAGGAACCGTATACGATGAGAGGTAGTAGTTATGGTTTTTATTTTACAGTATTTAATGGCTTATTAATTGAGGTGTCTTGTCTTGAGTATAGAGAAGGTAAGAAAGTTTCAAAGCTTAATAGTAATCATCAAGAGTAATCATTTGAAGGTGTATAGAATTTAAGTATGTATCATATTAGAAGACGGATTAAGAAAGTTTCACTGTAAAGTAAAAAAGACAGACTAATAAATAGTCTGTCTTTTCACATTAATTCTTCACATCATCATAAAGTTCAAGCGCCTCTTTCACATTAAATCCATTCTTCACAATGCCATGTATCGCTTGAATCATCGCAGCTGGGTGCTCGGATTGCCATATGTTTCGGCCCATGTCTACTCCAATTGCGCCTTCTTGCAGCGCATTGTACGTAATGTTTAATGCGTCTTCAATTGAATCTAGTTTTGGGCCACCTGCGATGACGACTGGGGCAGGGCATGTGCTCGTTATTTTTTCGAATCCTTCGCAGTAATACGTTTTAATAATATCAGCACCCATTTCAACACATACGCGGGAAGCAAGTGCTAGAAAGCGAGCTTCACGTTTTTGTAATTCTTTTGCGACTGCGGTAATGCCGAGTACAGGTAGGCCGTAATCGTGAGCTTCAGAGACTACATTTGCGAGATTCGAAACAGTTTGTGTTTCATAGTCTGATCCGACAAAAACAGAAACGCCAACGCCAATTGCGTTTTGCTTCACTGCTTCTTTTACAGGTGTAACAATTGTTTCATTCGCTAAATCTTTACCGACGACAGTAGCGCCGCCAGATACACGCATAACCATCGGTGTGCTGCAGTTTTCAGGAATGCAGGAGCTAAGTACACCGCGCGTTAAAAAGAGGGAGTCTGTATAAGGAAGTAAGTTTTTTACTGTTTCAAGTGGTTGTTCTAGTCCGTGAATTGGTCCTAAGAAATAACCGTGATCTATTGCTAACATAACCGCTCTACCATCAGGTAAAATTGTATTTAATCGATTTTTAAATCCCCAAGTCATTCCAAATCACTCCTTCGTTAATGTTGGATTTTCCGTTTGTACAGTATCTTTATTTGGTAAATGTGGTGACTTAATAAACACAGCTTTAAAAGGTTTGTCAGAATGGTTAATAAGATAGTGAGATTCATGAGGACGAACTTGCAGGACATCACCTTGTTTAATTGGAACTCTTTCATTATTCACATAGAAATCTATTTCACCTTCTAATGCATAAAAGACCTCTTCGCACGTCGTATGATAATGGTTTTGAAACTCCTGGCCCGGTTGAATGACAACAAGGCCAAGATCAATATTTGGACCTTGTATTAAATATTTCGGCCCGTTATCACCGAAGCGATAGGAGAAGTCATTTTCATTCGCTTTTAACATACAGTTCACTCCTTTATGTAATGTGTTACAGTGCACCAGGCGCAATCCACATATGTGAGGTGAGCCCTTTATCAGCTAAAGCGAGCTGACTGTCATATACAGTTTTCCATGTTTCATAGAACTCTTTATATAGTTCGTGATTTTCAGTAACTGGTTCGAATGTTTGCTCCCACTGTACAAACTCTTCGGCAGTTTCTTCCATAGATGAATATATGCCAGCACCAACTCCAGCAGCAATCGCAGTTCCTAAAGCAGCTGCTTCTTTCACAACAGGTACTTTTACAGGAATACCGAGTACGTCTGATAGAATTTGTGGCCATAGTTTTCCTTTAGCGGCACCGCCAGCAAAAATAACTTCAGAAGGGAATGTGCCAGTTAGATTTTTTATTAATTTTAAGTTTCCAAGTGTAATGAAGGCTGCATTTTCTTCAATAGCACGAAACAGTTCTTTTTTTCCGCATTTGTCAGCGTCTAAACTTAAATTTAAAAAAGAAGGTGCGGCATGACGCCAAGAAATGTAGTTCATAACGTTTGAAAAAGTAGGGATAATGCCATGTGAACCGACAGGTACGTCTTTCGCTTGTTCTTCTAGTAATTCATAAGCATCTACACCGAGTTTATCAGCAAGTTTCTTTTCTTCTTGGCAAAAAGCGTCTCGAAACCAGCGCATAACGAGACCTGGGAAAAAGGCGATTGTTTCATATTGCCATAGGTTCGGAACGACGTGACAATTTACTCGAATCGTAGCATGTGGATCTGTTATTGGCTCAGTAACATTCACTTCTTGTTGCCAAAAGCTACCCCCGCATATTAACGTTTGATTCGGTTTCACGATTCCTGTTCCGAGCGATGCCATTTGAGCATCTCCACCCCCGGCGACGACAGGAATCCCTTCACGTAATCCAGTTAATGCTGCACACTCTTTTGTAACGTTGCCAATTACTGTACCAGCTTCATTTACTGTTGGTGAAAATGGCAAAGATAGACCGCACTCCTTAGCGACATCGTTATCCCACACTCTATTTTGTAAGTCAAAAATACCTGACGTGCATCCGTTTGAGGGATCAATTTGTAGTACGCCGCTTAGTTTATATAAAATCCAATCGTTTAACATTGTAAAAGAGTGAATATTATTATAGACGTCGGGTTCATGTTTTTTTATCCAGAGTAGGCGTGGTAAAGCACCTAATGAAAAAGTTTGACCAGACTTTGTATATAAATCTTTTTCAAGATGTGACCGAATTTCTTTTAATTCACTAACTTCGACGGATGCGCGCCCATCAACATTTGCACACGCCCATATTTCTTGCCCATCTTGATCATATAAAACAAATCCTTCTCGCATACTTGTAGCGCTAATAGCAAGAATAGAAGAGGCAGGAGTGTTGCTTTTTTGAAGCACCTCTTTCGTACATTCTTGTACTAGCTTCCAATTTTCTACTACATCAAAGTTCATAGAGCCCGGATAACGAAGGTCAGATTTGTGAATCCATTCTTTTTGACTTACTGCAATTTGATTACCATGTAAATCAAAAAGAACTGCTCGAATGCTCCCTGTACCAGCATCGAAAGCTAATAAATGGGACATTAACAATCACCATCCTTTCGTAATAAGGAGAGGGCAGTTTCCTCATCGGTAATTAATGAATGAATAAACTTTCCTTTTAAGGCACCATAAATTGCATCTATCTTTTCAGTACCTCCAGCAACACCGACGACATGCTTCATATTGCGCAAAATAGAGAGGGGCGTGCCAATTAGACGATTGTGATGCGAGAGTTCTAATAAATCGCCATTTGTATTATAAAACTGTCCTAAAATATCGCCAGCACCGTTTTGACTACGAATATATGTCATCTCACGTAGTGTTAATTTTTCTTCTTTTACAATCGTAGCGTCTTGAGATAATCCCCCAATACCGACAACAGCCGTATGAGCAAGTGAAGCGACTTGAAGCATATCTTTTACACTCGGTTCTGATAGAATACTTTGTGCCATTTCGGTTGTAGACGCTAGAAACGGCGTAGGGATAATGTGAAGTTCGCCTTGCATGTAGTGTAAATAGTTTTGTTTTCTCGGGAGATAGTGATTTACCCCGCCTGTGAGCGTTACGATTGAAAGGTTGATAGAACTTTCAAAATGAATGTTTTCTAGCATTTTGCTAATTGTTTCTCCCCAGCCAATACCGAGTAAATCGCCTTGCTGGAGATGAGTTTCTAAATATTGTGCAGCAGCTTTTCCGAGAGAAGCGTGATAATTGTTTACTGGGGTAGGGATAATAAAAGCATCTTTTAAGTGGAATTTTTTCATTAGGTCACGCTCAATACTTAAACAGTGCAAACCAGTCCCTTTTACGTGAAATGTAACGATACCTTCACTCCGCGCTTTATCTAATAACCGGACGACTTTATTTCTTGAAATATCAAGAAGTGACGCGATCTCCTGTTGTGTTAATTGGTCTTTATAATAGTACCAAGCTACTTTAGTTAATAAATTTTCTTCAAAGTTCAGCTGAGTCATACTCTTCATCCCTTTCAACAATTGACCACAGCTTAAACATATGTACCATATATTTTGTTTATTCCAGTTGAAACGATTAATAGTACGTAGAAAAAAGTGTTCTAGATATAAAAAAAGGAATATACAATGCTACAAAACAAGTAGAACAAATAATCATTTTCTCAAAAAATGTTCTGGATAAAGGCAGGTGACATCATGTGGAGAACGTACCTTTATTACAAGTAAAGAAAATGAGTAAGGCGTTTTTAAATCAACTTGTATTAAAAGAAGTGAACTTACAAGTAGAGCGCGGAGATATATACGCTTTAGTGGGGGGAAATGGCGCCGGGAAATCAACATTAATGAAAATATTAACGGGGTTATATTCGTATGATGATGGAGAGATGTATGTAAAAGGAATGAAGCAACAGTTTTCAAATCCATCAGAAGCACACCGAAAAGGTATTTATTTAATACCGCAAGAACCACTCATTTTTCCGCATATGACTATTGAAGAAAATATATGTATCGGGTTAAAAGAAAAGAAAAAGAAAAAGAAAAAGAAAAAGAAAAAGAAAAAGAAAAAGAAACTAAAAGTACAGATTCAGCAATTGATTAGCAGCTTAGGATGGGATATTGACCTTAATAAACTAGGAGGAACATTATCGATTGCGCAACAACAGTTAGTAGAAATAGTTAGAGGATTAATAAGAGAAGCTGAGATTCTTATTCTAGATGAGCCAACATCGACATTAACAACACACGAAATTAAGAGTCTTTTTGTGTTGATGAAAAGTTTACAAGAAAAAGGAATTGGGATGATTTATATTACGCATCGTTTTCCAGAAATCTTTGAAATTGCCAACAAAGTAGCAATACTACGTGATGGAATGGTTGTAAGCCAAGGTGATGTATGTGACTATACATATGACATGCTGATGGAGGGACTATTGCCAAAAGGATATAAACAGAAAGAGAAAATAGAAGTAGTTCAAGAGACAGTAAAGACGAAAAAAATATTAGAAGTGGTTGATATAAATGGTCACGCATTCGAAAATATATCATTCACTGTACATGCGGGTGAGGTTGTAGGTGTTGCTGGCATTATAGGATCTGGCAGAACGGAATTAGCAGAAGCGATATTTGGATTGAAAACTATAAAATCAGGGTCTATCTTATTGGGTGGAAAATCAATTGATACGTGTTCTTTGCATAAAAGGCTAGACGAAGGACTAGTTTATGTGCCAGAGGATAGGGTGAGGAATGGAATTTTCTCAATTGCTTCTGTTAAAGAAAATATTGCAGCAGCAAGTTTATATCAAAATAGTCGCTTTTTTATAAATCAAGAAAAAGAAAGCGCTTTAGTTAATTCGTTTATAGAACAGTTCCGAATTGTTGTACAGAATATGAATAAAGAACTGGCATCTTTATCAGGAGGTAATCAGCAGAAGGTCGTGCTTGCGAAGTATCTTGCATGTAATCCTAAAATTATTATTCTTGATGAGCCGACTCGCGGAATTGATGCGAAAGCAAGGCTTGAAGTGTATGAGACGATAGAAAAAATGAAAAGGGAAGGACTCGCAATTTTATTAATCTCTTCAGATGTTGAAGAAATTGTCCAATTAGTAAACCGTGTATATGTAATGAGAAATGGGCGATTTGTTTCTCATATGGAAAAAGAACAACTGAGTGTGAATGAAGTTACACGCCTTGCATACGGAGGTGTAGCGGAATGAAACGTATGTTAAAAATGCATGAAACGTCTATCATACTGTTACTACTAATTTATATAGCTATTGTAGGAATGATAAACCCTAGTTTTATTCAATTTAACTCGTTATCTTTACTGATAAAATCAAGCGTTATTTTAGTCGTGCTAGCAATCGGTCAATCGTTCGTCTTATTTACGAAAAATATAGATGTATCAGTTGGTTCAAGCATGGGGTTAAGCGCAGCAGTTTGCGGAATGATGTTAACGAATGGGTATAGTGCATTCTTGTCGATATTTGCTGCTATTATACTTGGGGCCATTATCGGTTTCGTAAATGGTATTGGGGTTGCGAAGTTTCGGGTACCAGCCATTATTATGACATTAGGCATGTTAGGAATTATTAGAGGTGCAATGTTAATTTTCACAGGCGGTAAGTGGATAGAAGATATTCCAAATGATTTTAAGCAGCTGTCATCTATCGTCATTCTTGGTTTACCTATAACTGTATGGTTCGTTCTTATTATTTTACTACTACTATACTTCTTTTTAAGGAAAGTGCCATTTGGAAGATACTTTTACGCGGTAGGTGATAATGAAGATGGCGCGAGACTTATTGGTATACCTGTTAATAAAGTGAAGATATATGCGTTTATGATTTCAGGCATAAGCGCTGCGCTCGCTGGGTGCATATTTGTTATGAATATCGGGTTCGTTCCGAATCAAACAGGTACAGGATTAGAATTACAAGTAATCGCAGCCGCTGTACTAGGAGGAATTCATTTAAAAGGAGGAACAGGATCTTTATTTGGAGCTGCATTAGGAGCGTTATTTTTAGAAACAATAAGCAGCTCACTCGTCTTTTTAAAAATACCAGCATTTTGGAATAATGCTATTTCAGGTTTTTTATTATTACTTATCATCATATTAGATAGTGTTATGAAAAAGTGGAAGGCAGAAAGGAGGATGAATCTATGAAGTATGTATATAGATGGGAAGGGGTTCTAATTGTATTACTTCTTGTAGAATTCATCCTTTTTAGTTTAATAAATAGTGATTTCTTAAATATTAGTAATCTCCTTTTTAGTACAAATGATTTCCTATTTATCGCAATTGCGGCGATACCAATGACTTTTGTTATAGTAACAGGAGGAATTGATGTATCGATCGGCTCAATAATGGGGCTCACTTCGATCTTAATCGGTGTACTTTGGATGAACGGAATACCTATTTTGTTTGCTGTTATAATCGCCCTAATAATTAGTTGTTTAGCAGGCGCTTTAAACGGACTCATTATAAAAATGACGGATGTAGAACCACTCGTCGTTACACTCGGAACGATGTTTTTATACGGGGGAATTGCCCTCGTCATTTCAGGAGGGGCAGGTGCTTCTGGGTACGAAGGAATAAGCGGTTTACCTGATACTTATGTACAACTAGCAAATGGTAGTTTTATAGGAATACCCAATTTATTATGGCTACTTATTTTATTAACAATTGTATGCACGATTTTGTTTCACCGAACGATATACGGGCGCCATGTAAAATTAACAGGTGCGAACGAAAATACAGCAAAATACACCGGGATTAAAACGAAAAAAGTAGTCATTATCGCTTACATACTTTCCGGGTTAGGAGGTGGATTAGGAGGTGCTTTCTTAACCGCATATTTTGGTTCCGCACGTGCTGATATGGGAAGTGAAACAATTTTACCAATCATTACAGCAGTCGTATTAGGCGGGACACTTATTACGGGGGGAAAAGGAAGTATTATTGGTACTGTACTAGCGAGTATTTTTATTGGGCTCATGCAGTATGGCTTGCAAATGACGGGTTTAACAAATGAACAATCCAATGTAGTAATAGGTATTATCCTTATTCTTTCAGTTATTATGAGACATTTCAAATTACATCAATTCTTAGCGGAGAAAAGAAGGAATTTGCATAAGGGGGAAATGTCATGAAGAGAAAACTGGGGATTGTATTGATTGTATGTATTTGTTTAATCGGTTTAATTGCGTGTTCTAGCCAAACGGCAGATAAGAAAAAGGCTGATGATGTGAAATTTGCATTTATTCCGAAATTAACAGGAGTTGGTTTCTTCACATCGGGTGGTGAAGGGGCAAAAGAGATGGGAGATAAGTTAGGCGTGCAAGTGAAGTATGATGGACCGTCTGAAGCGAGCGTATCCGGGCAAGTAAAGTATATAAATAATTTTATTAACCAAAACTATGATGCACTTATGGTTTCCTCTACATCAGTTGATGGTTTATCGCAATCACTACAACGTGCTAAGAAAAAAGGAATGACTGTCTTAACGTGGGATTCTGATGTGAATCCGAAAGACCGTTCCTTTTATATCAGCCAAGGAACACCAGACCAACTTGCTAATTTATTAATAGAAATGACTTCAAAGCAAATTGGAGATAAAGGAAAAGTAGCCTTCTTTTATTCTAGCCCGACAGTAACGGATCAAAACCAATGGGTAACGAAAGCGAAAGAAATTATTAAAAAGAAATATCCGAACTGGGAAATTGTAACGACGCAGTACGGTGAAAATAATGCGCAAAAGTCTTTGTCAGTAGGAGAGAATATTTTAAAAACGTATCCTAATATTAATGCAGTCATTTGTCCAGATGCAACGGCACTTCCGGCAATGGCACAAGCAGCTGAAAATTTAAAAATGGATAAAAAGGTTGTCGTAACTGGCTTCTCTACACCAAACGTTATGCGTGATTACGTAAAACGAGGAACAGTAGCACAATTTGGTTTATGGGATGTAAAACAACAAGGTGCTCTCGCAACATATGTAGCAAATGAAATTGTTGTAAAAGGGAAGAAGTTAAAAGTAGGGGATAGCTTCGAAGTAAAAGGAATTGGAAAAGTGAAGGTAGAGCCAAACTCCATTCAAGGATATGATTATGAGGCAGAAGGGAATGGAATTATCGTATTACCAGAACGAGTTATATTTACGAAAGATAATATTGATAAGTATAATTTTTAGTAGACAAAAAAACGTCCGAATATATCGGACGTTTTTTTATTTCGTCATTAATTATGAACAGTTTCTTTTTCGTTTAATCCAAGTGTACGACCAGTAGAAGTGTGAAGATCTTGGAACAATCTTGGATTTTCAGTTAGTGAAATGCCATATGAAGGAATCATTTCTTTTATTTTTTCTTCCCATTCTACCATGCGGCTTGGGAAACATTTTTCTAATACTTCAAGCATGACGTGAACAGCAGTAGAAGCACCTGGTGATGCGCCTAGTAATGCGGCGATTGAGCCGTCAGCTGCACTTACTACTTCTGTACCAAATTGAAGTGTTCCTTTACCGCCAGCATCAGTATCTTTAATTACTTGTACACGTTGTCCAGCAACCACAATATCCCAATCTTCACTTTTCGCGTTCGGAATGAATTCGCGTAATTCTTCCATACGTTTTTCGTGCGATAACATAACTTGCTGAATTAAGTATTTTGTAAGTCCCATTTCTTTTACACCAGCGGCTAACATCGTTAAGACATTATTCGGTTTTACAGAACCGATTAAGTCAAGATTTGAGCCAGTTTTTAAGAATTTAGGTGAGAAGCCTGCGAATGGTCCAAACAGTAAAGCTTTTTTATTGTCTATATATCTCGTATCTAGATGAGGTACAGACATTGGCGGAGCGCCAACTTTAGCTTTACCGTACACTTTCGCATGATGTTGCTCTACAACTTTTTGGTTTTTACATACCATAAATAGTCCACTTACTGGGAAGCCACCGATATGCTTTGATTCAGGGATACCAGTCTTTTGAAGTAGAGGTAGGCTACCGCCACCGCCGCCAATAAAGACGAATTTAGCAGTATGATGCTCAATTTTACCACTATTCATATCGTGTACTTTTACTTCCCACAAACCATTTTTCGTGCGCTTAATATTTTCGACACTATGCTTGTAGTTTAGCTCGACATTTTTTGTTTTTAAGTAATCAAACAACATACGTGTTAATGCACCGAAGTTAACATCTGTTCCAGAGTCAATCTTCGTTGCCGCCATCGGTTCATTAGATGTGCGACCTTCCATAATGAGTGGAAGCCATTTTTTTAATGTTTCAGGAGCATCAGAAAATTCCATTCCTTGAAACAGTGGATTTTTTGAAAGCGCTTCAAAACGGTTTTTTAGAAACTCAACATTTTTTTCCCCTTGTACTAAACTCATATGAGGTAGTGGCATAATAAAATCTTGTGGATTACGAATTAATTTGCTCTTTACAAGATATGCCCAAAATTGTCTTGAAAGCTGGAATTGCTCATTCACTTTTACAGCCTTACTAATATCTATAGATCCGTCAGCTTTTTCGGAAGTATAGTTCAGTTCGCATAGCGCAGAATGCCCTGTACCTGCATTATTCCATTCGTTAGAGCTTTCTTCCCCGGCACTTGCGAGTTTTTCAAAAACTTTAATTTCCCATTCTGGTGCTAATTCTTTTAGTAATGAGCCTAATGTTGCACTCATAATTCCTGCACCAATTAAGATAACGTCTGTTTTTTGCTGCATGTTGCTCATGATAATCTCTCCATCCCCTATATTGGCAAAAAAGTGTAGGTGTTTTCTATGTCTAAGCCGTAAAAGAGAAACACCGCCTAGGCCCCACCTAGGTGTATACCTTTTTTGTCTCAATTATATAACCATCTCATACTCTATTATAATAATTAATAGACTAAAATATCTAGTGTTATCTGATAATTTTAAACTATTTAACGTTTTATTCGCTAAAAATCTTATTTAACAAGCTCTTTTAAGGTGGTAAATAGAAAAAAATTACAGTTTGAAATTATCTCGAAAAAGCTTACGTATCCTTAAGTGACTAAATCGAGTACCTTTTTATGGGATTATTCTTTCTGAAATGGTAAGATTATTCCGAAAAATAAAAAGGAGGGACTCTAATGTGTACAAAAGAACAAATTTCAAACTTATTTCGAAACTTTTCAATAAAGGAATGTAAAGGGTCAAGTGATTTATATGAATATTTATCAATGAAAATTGCTGAAGATGAGGAAGTACTTACACTATCGTCCTATGCTCAGGTAGGTCAACCAGTCCCAAACTTACTATTAGGTGCAGTACATTATTTATTGCTAGCAGGGAAAGAACATCATTTAAAAACGTATTATAGTAGTTTAGTTGAAAATGCTGATACAAATTTAGATAAAGCTTTTAATCATTTTAAAGATTTCTGTAAAGAGTACCGAGAAGAAATCATTACTTTGTTACAAACGAAACTCGTTCAAACAAATGAAGTAAGACGGTGCGCATACTTATACCCAAGTTTCTGCTACATATTTAACAAAGTGAAGAAGCCGTTAGCGTTAATTGAAATTGGGACAAGTTCTGGGTTGCAACTGTTCTGGGACCAATATCGTTATTCGTACGGGATGGATGAAATGTACGGAAATATAAATTCAAATGTGCATGTAACTTCTGAAATAAGAGGGGAGAATGTACCGCATTTTCTAAAAGAAAGCCCATCTGTCGTAGAAAGAATCGGACTGGACTTACATGTGAATGATTTACATAATGAGGAAGATTATTTATGGTTACGTGCTTTAATTTGGCCAGAACATAAAGAAAGGCTTGAGATGTTTGATCAAGCTGCATCTTTAGTGAAAAATGAATCTGTCCAATTAATAGAAGGAGACGGTGTAGAGCTATTATCATCTATTATTGAACAAATAAGTGAAGAAGCTGTTATTTGTATTTTCCATACACACGTCGCAAATCAAATACCAGAACAAGTAAAACATAAGTTAGAAAAACAAATACAAGAAATTGGCGCAAAACGTGATGTATTCCACCTGTATAACAACATGTGGGATCGTGACCTTCATATTGATTATTATATTAACGGAAACGAATATCGTGAAACGGTTGGAGAAACAGAAGGACATGGGAGATGGTTTAGCTGGAAGATTGGAAATGAGACGCTTATTTAGATTAATAGGGGCGCCCTCACTTGTAAAAGAAGGGACCATAGGCTCAAGCATTGACTAAATGGTTAAGGAATAAATGTATTAGTAACATACAAAAAATGCTTCGGAGAAATCCTAAGCATTTTTTGAATTACATTTAAACCCCATAATGGATCATGTACTTCTGTTCTGCTGCAGCTTGTACAATTTTTGAAGCTAACTCATTCAGCTCATCAGATTTTCTGAAGAACTTTGAGGATGTAACTGTTTCATAGAAAATTGCTAATGATTCAGGCGGGATAATTGTAATACCACAATAAGCTAAACCGTATTTCTGATTTTTGACTGTATGGAAGTAGGTTTTCATAATTGATAAATTTTGATTTAAACTACTGATAATATCATCATCAACAGATATACAATGATATTTCTCTGGTGTATAATCTTCGTAATTTTTTTGAGAAGTAAAATCGTCAATTATTCCAAAATCATGGACACATGCCATCATTATCATCCTTTCAACTTTAATAAAGTGAGTTCTATTAAAGTAAAATGGTCATTTTGTTTACGTGTAATAGAAATGATTATGTAGTTCATTAGTATAGTACTTCATAAAATATCTTCGTTTCTTCTTCGTGAAGACAGTTTACTTATCGGTAAACTCATCGGGAGCCCAAGTGGCGATTTCATTCCCAGGTGCAGCGACTACAAGCCATTGCTCACATAGGACACCAGCTTGCCAACATTCATAATAATCATGAAAACCATTTAAAAAAATAATTTGTCCACTCTCTAATGTAATAATTAAATGAGGGCTTTCTAAGCCAAGTTGTATATCGGTAACTTTTTGTCTTCTTATCTTACATATTCTTTCATATTCTTCTTTCTCAGAATAAACTTCAAATTCATCTTCATTTAATGGGTAGCTTTTTTGAGGTTTATTAAATAAAAACCATTTGGATTCGATATTGATATATAATTGTCCGTCATAATCAACTGAGTCGTGAAAGTTTGTGAAATGAATCTTTATAGCGCCTGGAGAAATACCAAATTGTAATCCATCAACTTGTGATCCGATAAAGAGATTTTTTAACACTTTTTCAGCGTAAATTTTATCCTCTGTATTCATTCTTGAATTCCTCCTTTTCATAAAAATATACCTTATATTTTTATTGTAATAAATAAATTTTCATGTAAAATGAACCTTTTGTGAAAAACGAGCGAATATAGTGTGAAGGATCATGAGAGGGGAACGGAGCTTTGGATGAAGTACAATTAAAAGAATGGCTATATAAACGAAAGTATGTTATCTAAAAAAGACCTTGAGAAAGTGTTACTTTCGATTGTTGAATAGATATTTAGTAAAAGAATTAACCAATAATTATATTATGTAAACTTTATTTATAAAACACCCATTTAAAAAATGGATGTTTTATATTTTAATATATTAGGTGGAATATATAGTTTAAAAAAGCGGAATACTTTGCGGAAAGTTAAAAACATTTTTCGGATCATATTTCGCTTTTACTTCCATTAATCGGTCAAAGTTGCAACTGAAGTATGCATCTGGCCAATTTTTAATGGATAGGTCAGGAGTATTAACATAGACACCTTTTGTAAAGGGGAGCATTGCCAAACGGAAGTCTTCACCCATCGAATACTTCCACCAGCACCTTCTGGTTGCTCCCAAGTAGCGAATATTGATATGTTTGATAGTGCTTTTCGGTAAAAGTAAGCAGTTGCTCATTTGGCACCTCAGCAACAGCACCGCCTAATCCGTGGAAAAATACGGAGGTGGTGGAAAAGGGTAAGTTAAATCGTAATTTCTATTTGATTGCCTTCTGGATCGCCTATTACACTTTCATAATAGCCATCTCCAGTAAAACGTGGTCCATTTAATAAAGGATAACCAGCATCTTTTATCACCTTTGTTAGTTCATTCACACGTTCTTCACTACCGACAGAAAAAGCCATATGAGCATAGCCGGTTATGTTTAAATTAGGCTTATTTTCAATCCCTTTTTTACGCATAAGTTCAAGTCTTGCTCCAGATTCGAACGTAATAAAATAAGATTCAAATTGTTTCGTTTTATTATGATATAAAGAGTTTGCTTTACCATTAAAGTATTTCATATAAAAATCACGCATACATTCTAAGTCATTTACCCAAATTGCAATATGTTCAATTTTCATAGGTTTCACCAATCCTATCTGTATCAATTAGGCTTCCACTGTATTAAATTTGCATTTGCATTGCAACAATTTTGCTTCGCTATTAAAGCTAGTTGTTAATTTTTGATTGTGTACGTACATACAATATGTAATTAAGTGAATGACCATCATAGTAATTACAGAAAAGGGTGAATACAGCATATGAATCAATTTGAGCAAATGATGTACGTTGGTGTCATCATGTCTATTGTACTATCCGTAATGATTTTAGGGTCCTTATATTATAATCCTCGACTTTCGTTAACTGATTATCCGAAAGATATTCAAAAAGTAGTTTTTCCAAAATCGATTCATGAAAAAAAGCAAACCATTTATTTTAATATTGTATATAATACTATTCTTTTCGGTACTCCTTTCGTTTCTACATATATACTACATAAGCATGAAAAGTTAATGTATATGGATGCCTATTTACACACTTTTGGTATTTTAATGATTTTCAATTTAGTAGATTTACTTATAATTGATTGGCTAATTTTTTGCTGGATTACTCCAAGGTTTGTTGTGATTCCTAGTACGGAAGGTATGAAAGGATATAAAGATTATAAGTTTCATTTAAGAGGGGCTATTGTCGCTACTCAAATTTTAGCAATCGTAAGTTTATTTTTGGCGGGAATTGCCACAACTATTTAGTGTGAAGAAGGGCATGGAGCTTTTATAAAAGATAAGGAGATTTATAATATATAGAATTAGAAATGAGAATTTGATAGTATTGGAGTAAGGAGTTTTAATAACAGTATATTAAACAATATTAATATACCGTTGCAAATGTTTTGATATTATGTAAAATTATACAATTTTACGGAGGCATTTGATAAAATTCAAAAAAATTTAATGGAGGCTAATATGAAAAAAGTAATTGGCGCAGCAACAGCAACTATTTTTGGATTGGGGGCGTTTACCACAACTGCTACCGCAGAAACAATTGTAACAGCAGATGTACTTAACGTACGTGAAAAACCGACTACAGAATCAAAAGTGGTCGAAAAAGTAAAGAATGGGCAAGAGTTAAAAGTCATAAATACCGAAGATGGCTGGTCAAAAATTGAGTTGAATGGTAAAGAAGTGTTTGTAAGTTCGGAGTTTACAAAAGATGTATATCATGTAACGGCGAATTTGTTAAATGTACGCACTGAAGCAAACACGGATTCAGAAATTCTTGGCAGACTAAAAAAAGATGATGTAATTGAATCAACGCATCAAGTAAAAGACGGATGGCTGCAATTTGAGTATAAAGGAAAAACTGCTTATGCAAACGTTTCTTTCCTATCAAGTACAGCACCAACTGAAAAGAAAACTGAAGAGAAAACGAAGCAAGTAGCGAAAGTACAAAAATCAGTTAAAGAAGAGAAAGAAGTAAAGACGCAGAAAGTAGCAAAAGCGAAAGAAACAACGAAAGCACAAGAAATAGTAAAGCCTAAAGAAGAGGTAAAAGTCAAAGAAGAAGTAAAAGTTAAAGAAGAACCGAAAGTGCAAGAAATAGTAAAGCCTAAAGAAGAAGAAAAAGTCAAAGAAGAAGTAAAAGCGCAAGAAATAGTAAAGCCTAAAGAAGAGGCAAAAGTCAAAGAAGAAGAGAAAGCGCAAGAAATAGTAAAGCCTAAAGAAGAGGTAAAAGTCACAGAAGAAGTAAAAGTTAAAGAAGAACCGAAAGTGCAAGAAATAGTAAAGCCTAAAGAAGAAAAAGTCAAAGAAGAAGTAAAAGCGCAAGAAATAGTAAAGCCTAAAGAAGAGGCAAAAGTCAAAGAAGAAGAGAAAGCGCAAGAAATAGTAAAAGCTAAAGAAGAAGAAAAAGTACAAGAAATAGCAAAAGCTAAAGAAGAAGAAAAAGCAAGAGAAATAGCAAAAGCTAAAGAAGAAGAGAAAGCAAGAGAAATAGCAAAAGTTAAAGAAGAAGAGAAAGCAAGAGAAATAGCAAAAGCTAAAGAAGAAGAGAAAGCAAGAGAAATAGCAAAAGCTAAAGAAGAAGAGAAAGCAAGAGAAATAGCAAAGGCTAAAGAAGAAGAGAGAGCGAAAGAAGTATCTAAAAACAACATACAGTCTGCTAAACGTGAATTAACGGTAGTAGCGACAGCGTATACTGCTGATCCAAGTGAAAATGGTACATATGGTGGACGCGTTTTAACTGCGATGGGGCATGATTTAACGGAAAATCCGAATATGAGAATTATCGCAGTTGACCCGAAAGTAATCCCATTAGGATCTAAAGTATGGGTAGAAGGTTATGGAGAAGCTATCGCTGGTGATACTGGAAGTGCAATTAAAGGTAATCGTATTGATGTTTTAATGGGTTCAAAAAGTAAAGCTATGAATTGGGGAAGACAAACTGTTAAAGTGAAAATTTTATAGTAACAATAATTATCCAAATAGAAGTCAGTTCTCTTTATTGAGGCTGGCTTTTATTTTTTTAGTGGAAGTATAATAGGATTTTTAAATGGCTTATTACTAAACCTGTAACAAAACATAAAAATTGTATGATGTTTAGAAAATAAAACTATTAAGAATGAGGTAAGGAAGTAGAACAGAAGGTTATTGAGAAGTAGAGAAGAGTAGTATGTTGAAAACGAAGGATTAACGTATAATGAAATGTATAAATTGGATCAAATCGTTTACTAAACACTTTCACTCATAATAGTGTAATTAAGTTCAAAGGATAGGTGTATTTCATGAAAGAAGTAAGAGAATATATTGAAACAAAGAAACAAGGTGTATTGGAGCTGCAAATAAAAGAAACTGAAGAAAAGTTAGGTGCTGCTTTCCCAAATCAATATAGGGATCTTATTAAATTAGTTAATAATGCTGAAATAGGGGAATGGATACTATATCCGATTAAAGATAATAGAAATGTAACGAAAACTTGGGATGATATAGTTAGACAAAATGTTGACATGAGAGATGAGTATATGCCAGAAAACCTTATCATAATTGGTGACGATGGTTCAGGGGATAAATTGTGCTTTAAAATAAATAATGGAAAAATGGATGATGAAATATACATTTGGTATCACGCGGATGACGAAATGGAAGAAATATCTCCGAGTTTAAAAGAATTTATTATGGAAACTATTCAGGAAGACGATGTTTTTTAGTCTTAATTATTATCATTTTGTGAATCATTCTTATAAAAGGCGAGGATAGAATATGACAACAGAATTATATGGTGCACATTGCAAAGAAAGGAAAGGGTATAGAGTAATTGAAGGAAGAGGTTCATATAATCATTATTTTGGCGGTCAAGATTGTAATTTGCCAGTATGTAAGTTATGCGGTGAAAAGATGCATCAAATTCTCTGTTTTGATTTAAAAGATGGGAGACTTGCTGAACTTAAAAGTAATGAACTAAATATTTTACCATTCGTTTCATGCTTGAACTGCGCGATGGTATGGGAACCGCAATATTTTCAGTTAAGTGATGGAGGGAAAACTGTTCAAATCATACAGCAGCAAAATATAGAAGAATGGATAATGGAAGAGGAATATAAGTTACCAGTTTCATTACCAAAAACAACGGTAAAGCTTATAAATATGAAAAATGAAGATATACCTATAGATGAAGATAGTTACTGGGAAGCTTTTGACTTGTTCGGTTCTGAATATGTATGTAGATTATTAGGGGTACCATTATATGATGATCTTCCAAAGGATTTGGCGTGTCCAACTTGTGCGAAAGAGATGAAATATGTTGCTACAATTACTCAAGATATTGAGGAACGTGGACTTATTTCAGTAGTTAATTTCCAGTTTGGGGAAATGAATATATACTATTATTTATGTATAGATTGTTTAATTATAAAAACTGAAATACAAAATACATAACAAGCCTAACATATTATGTTAGGCTTGTTTTTTGATCGCAACATCATTAAGAATTGCATCAAATATATCTTTTTGCGTAAAGTTATCTGTAAAAATAGTTTCTCTGGCAACCTTAATAGTATCGTGCGGATTATACCATTTTTGTAGGGAATCTTCACCAAATTCGTGTCGTTTGTCCCTTGTGTTATGTCGTCTAATAGTTTCCTCTAATGATAAATCAAAGTAATATGCAAATGCATTTTCATCAAAATAACGAATTAATTCTTTTAACATCTCACCATACCTATGACTGTTCAATATACCTTCTAAAATAACAAATTCACATTTTCCTTTTCCGTACTTCGTAATTTCAAATAGTAAATCATGTGATAAATTACCCATTGTGTCGTGTACTCTAAGCATATCTCTACGTACAATATCCTGTGATACTAAAAGTGTCCCTTGTCCGAAATGTTCTTGTAGTTGTTTTGCAATCGTTGTTTTACCACTTGCGGAGTTTCCTCTAAGAATGATTAAAGTGGATGTAAATATAGGATTAGACATAATGTATTCCCCCCAAACAGCATTAATTATATAGAAAATTTTAACAAATAAAGTAAGGAAAGTGTATAATCAATATGATGGATATTTAAGGAGGGGGTAAGATGGGGGATATATTAAAAAATGCACAACCTATATGGAAACGGACTTGGTTTCGTTATCTAGGGGCATTTTTTATTGTTCAGTTACTGTTTATTTTGTGTGAAATAACTAGGTGGGTACCAAACTTTAGGCCAGGCGGAGAGTTTTTTAATAGAATATTAAATTCTCAATTTTTCACTGAATGGTTCACACTCTATACAATCCCGCAATTTAACGTATTTACAGCATTTTTTGCGATTACATTACTACCATATGCATTAGTAGGTGCAATGAAAGATGTAACAGCAAGAAAAAATATAAAGGAATAATAGAGGTATAATATGCTTTTTCAAAAAGAAGGTTTATTGATTAGATACGTAATGGAAGATGATGCATCTATCATTTCTAAATGGTTAACGGACCCAGCAGTCCTGCGGTATTACGAAGGACGAGATAATCCGCAATCTGTAGAAAAGGTGCTTGATCATTTTATACATAGTCCAAACAGTAATGAAAAAAGATGTTTAATAGAATTTGATACCATTCCGATTGGTTACATACAAATGTATCCAGTGGATTCAGAGTGGAAAGCGTTATATGGCTATAAAGAATCACAAAATGTATGGGGTATGGACCAATTTATCGGTGAACCAGCCTATTGGGGAAAGGGAATTGGAACAAAACTCGTTCAGGCAGCAATTACATATATTATGGGTGAAATGGGAGCAGAAGCAATTGCAATGGATCCGAAAGTAAATAATGAACGGGCAATAAAGTGTTATGAAAAAAGTGGATTTAAAAAAGTAAAGATTTTAAAGGAACATGAGTTGCATGAGGGGAAATTAGAAGATTGTTGGATGATGGAATATAAACAATAATAATGGCTTATACAAACAAAGGGGGATGTGTGAAATGAAAAAAGCATTAATCGTAATTGATGTGCAAGCGGGTATGTATACAGCTGGAATGCCAGTACATAATGGGGGAAAGTTTTTACAAACACTGCAAGAGCTTATTAGGGAATGTCGTTCAAATGATATTCCAGTTATTTATATCCGACATAACGGTCCTAAAGACCATCCGTTAGAAAAAGGTACGGATGGATGGCGAATCCATGCGGCCATCGCTCCGCAAGAAGGAGATAATATAGTTGAAAAGACGACTCCAGATTCATTCCATAATACAAACTTAAGCGAAGTGTTACAAGAGAAAGGAATTGAACACGTTATTCTTTCGGGAATGCAAACAGAGTATTGTGTAGATACGACAACGCGCAGAGCATGTAGTGAAGGATATAAAGTAACGTTAGTGAGTGATGCACATAGTACATTTAATACAGAAGTGTTACGTGCTGAAGATATTGTGAAACATCATAACGCAGTATTGGGAGCGTTTGCGGATGTTGTTGCAGTAAAAGACTTAAAAGTGGCTGCCTCTAAATAAGAGGCAGTTTTTTATTAGAAAAAATAGCGTCAAATATTGTTAGTAGGTCGGTATTTTGAAATAATCACTTATATAATTTCACGTACCATAATGAAAAAATACAAAAAAGGAGCACCACATAATTAAAAAGGGCGCTCCTGCATTAAAACGTTACTTTTTTTTATCTTTATCCAATATATTTTGTTCTTCAGCAAACTCTGTACCATATGCAAAGCGGCGATTAATACGAATGTTATCATTGTTGTGCCTTGTATGAGAGTTAGAGAAGCGATGAACGATTACTTCAGATAAAGTGAAGACGATGGCAGAAAGGATACTGCCCCATGCAATTTGCATATAGTTGTCTAATAAAATATTACCGAAAATCCATACGCTTAAATATGTTAATAAGAAATCCGACATAATGGCACCAGTATTGCCAATTCGATTTAAAATGATTTTATCAACGAACATGTAGGATACGATTGTAACAAAGAGACTGAATGAAATAATTTGAACAAACGTTGCAGGGAAAAATAAAGCAAGCCCAATGCTAAATGCGATAATGCACGATATAAACTTGATAAGCACTACTGTGAAATCATTCAAAATTTACACCTCCGATTTATACATAGTTTTTCAATAAATTCTGGAGTTCATACATTGTAACGGATTTATTTACATAAAACTTTTTCATGTTCGGAATTTAGTCTAAATATTATAAAAACAATGAAAAAATGTTATAGTAAAATGAGAGTGTATGACATTTTTAGGTAAGGGGGAATCCAGGATGTGGATTACTTCAGAAGTAGAAATTCCAGATGAGTTAATTGATCACCTTGAGCAAGGAAAGTTAGTATTATTTGTTGGAGCGGGAGTTTCTATGAAAGGGAAATCAAACTTACCGAATTTTGATGATTTAGTTGATGAAATTGCAAAAACGTTATATGTCGAAAAACGTGAAATAACAGAACCACATGATTATTATCTTGGTAAAATTGCGAAAACAAAAGATGTACATCAAGTCGCAAGAGATCTTGTTCATATAGAGAAATCAAAACCGAATCCATTGCATTATGCAATTCCAAGGCTATTTCCTTTAGATACAGAAATCCGCATTGTAACAACAAATTTTGATCAACATTTTACAACAGCAATTAAAGAAATAAATAGAGATATCAATGTTTATTACGCTCCAGCTTTACCGACTGGGAGAGCTTTTAAAGGTCTTGCTTATATACATGGTAATGTAGAACAGGAGAAAGAGGCTTTAATTTTAACAGATGGTGATTTTGGAAGGGCTTACTTAACGGAAGGGTGGGCGAGAAGATTTTTAGTTGATCTATTCTCAAATTACACCGTTTTATTCATTGGATATAGTCATAATGACCCAGTAATGAAATATTTAGCAACTGGTTTACCACCAAGTACAAGACGATTTGCTTTTGTCGCACAAGGAGAAAATACGTACCATTGGGAACATTTAGGGATAAGACCAATTGTGTATCCGAATAAGGTGAATAATCATCAATCCCTCGTAAAAGCGGTAAAACGCTGGGCTGAATTAATGGGTGATAATTATATTACGAAAAGAATGCGTATTCGGGATATTGTAACGGTTCCCCCGTCAGTAGAACAGGAACAATTATCATACATAAAGCAATCGATTAAAAAAATTGAAACAGTGCGTTACTTTGTGGAATTTGCTCATGATTATGAATGGGTCGAATGGTTAGAAGCAGAAGGTAAATTACAAAATTTGTTTATGCTTACGCCAAACTATAATGAAGTAGATGAATTACTTGCAGAATGGTTAGTGGAACAATTTCTTTTTAGTCATCAGAAAGAATTATTTCAATTAATTTATAAAAACTATTCTAAAATATCACCGTTATTATGGAGAACAATTTGTAACTACTTAAACGAAACGAAGAGTAAGATGGACCCGCTGTTGTTTGCAAGGTGGACACTCCTTTTATTAGAAACAGCTGAAAAAGATAGTAGCTCTATAGAAAAGATTTCTAAGTTACTGCAAAAATGTTCTTTTCCTGAGCATAAAGAAATTGCCTTATTGTTACTAACTTTTATTTTAGACGGAAAACTGAAGTTGAAACGTGTAAGAAAATGGGGAAATGATACGCAAGAATCAATAGAACTCGAGGAATCGAGTCGCTTACCAGTATCTACATTTTCTCATGTGGAGCAAATTTGGAACGAAAAGATGAGGCCATATATCGCTTATTATGCTGTTCCAATTATGATGATTGGATTAGAAAAATTGAGAATGTTGTCGTTAAGACAAACGGCACTGAAAAAAAGAAATAAGGAAAATGTAGAGAAAGAGTTTTATCAAAATGATCTTGCATTTTTAATACGAATTGTAAAAGAGTGTCTAACTTATTTATGCGAAAACAATGAGAAAAAAGCGGATTATTATATTACAGAAATGATAGAAGCAAATAGTGTACTTCAAAAGCGAATTGCAATTGATGCGATGAATAAAAATATTTTTGTTCGTGTAGATGACAAAATGAAATGGTTGTTACATGAAGGACTTCTTTTAGATTTCACTTATAAACACGA
The DNA here is from genome assembly GCF_038008705.1 of Bacillus sp. FSL W8-0770. Taxonomy (NCBI): domain Bacteria; kingdom Bacillati; phylum Bacillota; class Bacilli; order Caryophanales; family Bacillaceae; genus Bacillus; species Bacillus sp. FSL W8-0770. The sequence continues at coordinate 2,752,343 of NZ_JBBOZR010000001.1, read as the reverse complement.
AGTTTTTCAACTTTTAAAAAGGCATTATGCACATTGTTTAGAAAAAACAAAAGAAGAAGTCACTCGAACTGTAATAAAGCATCTTACAGAAGAGAGGGTATTTGATGCATGTCTCGTATTAGACTTATTATTCAAGTGTGATTCGAATAGCCCATCTACGGCAAATGGGTATGAGTTAATGAAGCAAAAGCATCCTCATTTTCATTCTGAACGATACAGTGTACAAAAGAAAGAAGATACAGCAGAAAGCATTACTTGTAATGTAACTGCTGACGGATTATTGCAGCTGAAAGATGTTGAAATTATGAAGCAAGTTCAGCAATTTTCGCAAGATGGTGTTTTTGAACAACGCCATTTTTTAGAGATGTTATCAAAAGCATGTAAATTAAACACAGAATGGAGTATTTCATTTGCATACCAATTAGTAGGAGTGCAAGAAATAAGTAATGAAGTATGGTTTGTTTGTATTAGAGAATGGCGAAATAATCGAGGATTGACGAATGAGCAAATCCAAAAAATTATTCCGCTATTGCAGAAATTTGTTAGAAATACTGCTTTTCATTGGTTAATTAGTAGTTTTCTATATGAAATTAGTAATCGACTAGAAGAGTTAGAAGAGAACAGTATACGTGTTGTAAAACGATTTGCTTTTTCAGTGTTCCCTCAAGTTATGAAGAGTGATACAGACTTTAAGCTTGGGAAACAAGATTTTTATAATGAATCAATTCAGCATCCAGTTGGAAAAATGACGGCTGTATTATTAAAGTTGTTATCATATGATCATTTATACGATCGTAATGTATATGAATATTTATTTTTATTTGAAGAACAAGTAAGAGTTAATTCGGAACGAACAAACTTTATGTTTGCTCGTTTAATAGCAGATATTACATTTCTATATCATATTGAAAAACAATGGTGCCGAAAATATTTGTTACCATACTTAGATTTAAAAAAACAAAATGAGATTACGGAATATGCATGGGCCGGCTTATGTTACACGCAAATAAATTTACCTTTATTTACAGAAATGAAGCGATTTATTAAGTATGCGATAGAACATTTGGAAGTATTACATCCGCATACGAGAGAAGCTTTCTTGAAGTGGCTTAGCTTTGTATTTATTAAATGTGTACTATATTGGGAGCAAAAAACAAATTGGTTATACCCGTTACTCATACTAGAAAATGAAGAAAATAAAATTAAGTTTATGCAGTTTTTATGCTATTACGTCAAAACATTAAGTGTAAAAGAACAACAAAAGTTTTGGACAGCTTGGCTCAGTGTATTTTTGCGAGAACGACCAAAAATGGGTGAGATAACTGCGAGAGAATATGTGATGCTTTTACGTATTATTTTATACATGGATGAAATATTAGAAAAAGGATTATGTATTATGTCTCGTGCATTTTCAAGTGTACATGGTAAATGTACAGGTGAGGAAATGAAGCGGTTATTAATTGAAATGCTTCATAAAAAAGAAAGTATGAAAGCGCATAAAGAAATGTTTGCAAATGTGTTTTTTATTTTACTACAAACATGTCACGAAGCCGTTTTATTTGAAAAAGAAATCATACAAATAAAAGAATTATTAGTTCAGTATGAAGTAGAGGAATATGTTTTACATTTACTAGAAAATGAAATAATTCGCATAGGAATTGTAATGGGTGATTTACAAAAAGAATTATAGGACGAAAGTGGAATTTAAAAAAATATATAAAAAGTTGTTGACAGTGTTTTGAAAAGCGTTCTATAATACGAATCATACTTATTCAATTTCAAAAACATTTGAATAAACAAAGTGCAATGAAGAGATCACAGTAGTGGTTAGTCTTACTGTAACAGAGAGCTGGTGGTTGGTGTGAACCAGTACAGGGATAATCATGAATTACAGTCTTGGAGCATCTTTTTCGTAATAAAGATAGTTTGTCTTTATGAGGAAAAAGCGGTCAATTGATCGTTAACAGTGAAGAGAGGTAGACGGAAAGTTAGTCTACAACTAGGGTGGTACCGCGATAAATATCGTCCCTACTGATTTATTCAGTAGGGACTTTTTGTATTTTAGTGGTTCAACTTGAAAATTAAATAGTCATGCATTGAAAGGAAAAGCAGTAGTTGTTGTTTCCCTGTAACAGAGAGCTGGTGGTTGGTGCAAACCAGTACATAAACAAGAGCGAATTACAGTCCTGGAGCATCTTTTTCGTAGTAAAGATAGTATTGTCTTTATGAAGGGAAAGACGGTCAGATGATCGTTAACAATGAAGAGAGGTAGACGAAAGAAGTCTACAACTAGGGTGGTACCGCGATAAATATCGTCCCTACTGATTGAATCAGTAGGGCTTTTTTGTACAAAAAAGTGGGTTTTTAACTAGTAGTTCATGTCTTTGTACGAATTATTAGTTTAAAATAAGAAGAGGTATCGATTCCACTATAAATTTGTATAATTAGTCAGTTCAGAAAATAGAGAATTTTTTATTCTCTTACTATACTTTTAAAACATTAGAGGAGGATTTCCAAATGGCAAATCATGAATTAGATCAATTACGTAAACAGGTAGATGAAATTAACTTACAACTATTACACCTTTTAAACAAACGTGGTGAAATTGTTCAAAAAATTGGAGAGCAAAAGCAAGTACAAGGCACGAAACGCTTTGATCCAGTACGTGAGCGTGAAGTACTTGATATGATTGCAGAGCATAACGAAGGACCATTCGAAACATCAACAGTTCAACATATTTTCAAAACGATTTTCAAAGCAAGCTTAGAGTTACAAGAAGATGATAACCGTAAAGCGTTACTAGTATCACGTAAAAAGAAACAAGAAAATACAATTGTTGATGTAAAAGGTGAATTGATTGGAAACGGAACACAAACGTTCATCATGGGACCTTGTGCAGTAGAAAGTTTAGAACAAGTTCGTCAAGTAGGGCAAGCGATGAAAGACCAAGGCTTAAAATTAATGCGCGGCGGTGCATTCAAACCGAGAACTTCTCCATATGATTTCCAGGGTTTAGGAGTAGAAGGACTTCAAATTTTACGTCAAGTAGCAGACGAGTTTGACTTAGCAATTATTAGTGAAATTTTAAATCCGAACGATGTTGAAATGGCATTAGACTACGTTGATGTAATTCAAGTTGGCGCACGTAACATGCAAAACTTCGATTTATTACGAGCTGTAGGTAAAGTTAACAAACCAGTATTATTAAAACGTGGATTAGCAGCAACAATTGATGAGTTCATTAACGCAGCGGAATACATCATTGCGCAAGGTAACGATCAAATTATTCTTTGTGAGCGCGGTATCCGCACATACGAAAGAGCAACACGTAACACATTAGACATTTCTGCAGTACCAATTTTAAAGAAAGAAACACATTTACCAGTTATCGTTGATGTAACACATTCAACTGGACGCAGAGATTTATTATTACCAACAGCGAAAGCGGCACTTGCAATTGGTGCAGATGCAGTAATGGCTGAAGTTCATCCAGATCCAGCAGTTGCATTATCAGATTCTGCACAACAAATGGACATTCCAGAATTCCATAGATTCATGGATGAGTTAAAAGGTTTCAAAAATAAATTATCTTAATTCCATATCATATATGCATTGAAGAGGAAACAGTAGTGCTTATCTCACTGTTAAAGAGAGCTGATGGTCGGTGTGAATCAGTACAAAGGTAAGCATGAATTACAGCCTTGGAGCATCTTTCCCGACAACTTTTGGAGGGTAAGACGGTCGAACGATCGTTAAAGAAGAAGAGAGGTAGACGAAAGAAGTCTACAACTAGGGTGGTACCGCGATAAACATCGTCCCTACTGAGCGCTCAGTAGGGACTTTTTTGTACAAAAAAATAGTAAAGGGGCAAGAGAAATGAGATACATTACAGCTGGAGAATCACATGGACCGCAGTTAACAGTTATTTTAGAAGGTGTACCAGCAGGTTTGACACTTACGGCGGAACATATTAATAAAGAATTATTAAGAAGACAAAAAGGTCATGGACGCGGAAGACGTATGCAAATTGAAACAGATACAGTTGAAATTGTAAGTGGTGTTCGTCACGGGATGACACTTGGATCACCGATTACGTTAATTGTAAAAAATGATGATTTCAAACATTGGACGAAAGTAATGGGTGCAGAGCCAATTTCGGAAAAAGAAAGTAAAGACATGAAACGTACAATTACAAAACCACGTCCCGGACATGCAGATTTAAATGGAGCAATTAAATATGGTCATCGTGATATAAGAAACGTATTAGAGCGGTCATCTGCAAGAGAAACGACAGTTCGTGTAGCTGCTGGTGCAGTTGCAAAACAAATTTTAAGCGAATTAGGCGTGGGAATTGCAGGACATGTTCTTGAAATTGGTGGAGTAAAAGCAAAACATATTTCAAACTTATCAATTGAAGAAATTCAAACAATTACTGAAAACTCACCAGTTCGATGTTTAGATGAAGAAGTAGAGCAAGAAATGATGAATGCGATTGACAACGCAAAAAGTAGTGGAGATTCAATCGGTGGTATTGTGGAAGTCATTGCAGAAGGTATGCCGATTGGCGTTGGTAGTTACGTTCATTACGATCGTAAATTAGATGCAAAACTTGCTGGTGCAATTATGAGTATAAATGCATTTAAAGGTGCTGAAATCGGCGTAGGTTTTGAAGCGGCACGACAACCAGGAAGCAAAGTGCATGATGAAATTCTGTGGGATGAAGAAAAAGGATACACGAGAAAAACGAATAATGCCGGCGGTTTAGAAGGCGGTATGACAACAGGTATGCCAATTATCGTAAGAGGCGTGATGAAGCCAATTCCTACTTTATACAAACCGTTAGCAAGCGTTGATATTGATACGAAAGAAGCATTCCAAGCGAGTATTGAAAGATCTGATAGTTGCGCAGTACCAGCAGCGGGTGTAGTAGCTGAATCTGTTGTGGCATGGGAACTTGCAGATGCACTAGTCGAACAATTCGGAAAAGATCGTATGGAATTATTAAAACAAAACATTATGCAACACAATAACTACGCAAAAGAATTTTAATAAAAAGGTGGGTTTAACGTGCAAGTAAAAGATCAACTATCATCATTACAACCATATAAACCAGGTAAATCACCAGAACAAATGAAAGAAGTGTACGGAGATCATTCGTTTGTGAAATTAGCATCGAATGAAAATCCATTTGGTTGTTCACCGAGAGTTTTAGAAGAGCTGCAAAACTCTTGGTTGGAACATGCTTTATATCCTGACGGAGGTGCTACAACGCTCCGTCAAACAATCGCAGATAAGTTGCATGTGCAAATGGAACAAGTACTTTGTGGTAGTGGTTTAGATGAAATCATTCAAATAATAAGCCGCGCCGTATTACGAGCGGGAGATAACATTGTAACAGCAGGTGCGACATTCCCGCAGTACCGCCATCATGCGATTATTGAAGGGTGTGAAGTGAAAGAAATTCCTTTAAATAAAGGTGTATACGATTTAGACGAAATTTCGTCAGCGGTAAATAATAATACGAAAATCGTATGGATTTGTAATCCGAACAACCCGACGGGCACATATGTGAATGAGCAAAAATTAACTCAATTTATTGAAGGCATTAGTGAAAATACGTTAATTGTCATTGATGAAGCGTACTATGAATACGTAACAGCAAAAGATTTCCCTGAGACATTACCGCTTTTAGAAAAACATAAAAACATTCTTGTACTTAGAACGTTTTCTAAAGCATACGGATTAGCTTCTTTCCGCGTTGGATATGCGATCGGACAGGAAGAGCTAATTGAGAAATTAAATGTCGTACGTTTACCATTTAACGTATCTTCATTAGCGCAAAAAGCAGCGACGATTGCTTTTGGTGATGACGAGTTTATTAAAGAAATAGTTCACATGAATACAGAAGGATTACAGCAATACGAGAGTTTCTGTAAGGAAAACGGTATACCATTTTATTCGTCACAAACTAATTTCATCTTCTTACCGGTAGATAATGCTGGAGAGATTTATGAAGCTTGTGCACATGCAGGATTTATTATTCGTCCATTCCCAAAGGGTGTCCGTATTACAGTTGGAACAAGGGAGCAAAATGAAGGAGTGATTTCAGTGTTAAAACAACACTTTGAAAATAAAAAAAATAAGTCTCGAGATGAGGCAAATGCGTAAAAAGGTAGTATTAATTGGAACAGGTTTAATAGGAGGCTCTCTCGCATTAGCAATTAAGAAAGAGCACGATGTAACGATAACAGGGTACGATATATTTAAAGAGCAAGTAGAGCGTGCAAAAGAATTACACGTAGTAGATGAAATAGGAGTTGATTTACAGCGTGCATGTGAAGAGGCACATTTAATTGTTTTTGCTTCTCCAGTTGAAGAAACGAAGAAGCTATTACACAAACTTGCGTCATTCCGTTTACGAGAAGATGTTATAGTGACTGATGTTGGTAGTACAAAAGGGTCTATTATGAACGAAGCGGAAGCTTTATTTTCAAAGGATGTTTCTTTCATTGGTGGCCATCCGATGGCGGGTTCTCATAAAACGGGAGTTGAAAGTGCAAAGGCACATTTATTTGAAAATGCATTTTACATTTTAACACCGATGAATCACGTGCCAAATAAACAAGTGGAAGACCTTAAAGTATGGTTAAAAGGAACAGGGTCACATTTTCTTGTTTTAAATACGGAAGAACATGATTATGTAACAGGGATCGTTAGTCATTTTCCGCACCTTATCGCAGCAGGTTTAGTAAAGCAAGTTGAGAAACATGCAGGAGATAATCCGCTCATTCATCAACTAGCTGCTGGAGGTTTCAAAGACATTACACGTATCGCATCTAGTAGTCCAAAAATGTGGAGTGATATTGTAAAGCAAAATCGAGAGCATTTAATGGTATTATTAAAAGAGTGGATCTCTGAAATGGAAGATTTATATAAAACAGTTTCTACCGGAGATGCATGCGAGATTCAAAACTATTTTGCAGATGCGAAAGAATACCGTGATTCTTTACCAGTAAGAAAGAGAGGGGCAATTCCTGCCTATCATGACTTATACGTCGATGTATTAGATAAGGTGGGGGCATTGGCTCATATTACGAGTATTTTGGCGCGCGAGGAAATTAGTATTACAAACTTGCAAATATTAGAAGCGCGTGAAGGACTGCTTGGGGTATTACGTATTAGCTTCCAAAGGGAAGAAGATCGTATGAAAGCAAAGCTAGCGCTTGGAGAAGAAGAATACCAAACCTATGAAACAATTTAAATGAGAAGGTGAAAAACGTGAAAGAAAGAACAATACAACCTGTTAATAACGGATTGAATGGCAATATTACAATCCCAGGTGATAAATCCATTTCACACCGTGCTGTTATGTTCGGTTCTATTGCAGAAGGGAAAACAACAATTAAAGGTTTCTTGCCCGGTGCAGACTGTTTAAGTACGATTTCATGTTTTAAAGAAATGGGAGTAGAAATTACGCAAAACGGTGATGAGGTTACTGTAGTTGGTAAAGGATTAGAAGGTTTACAAGAACCGAAAGCTGTATTAGATGTTGGTAATTCTGGTACAACAATCCGATTAATGTCAGGTATATTAGCTAACACACCATTTTTCTCTTGCGTACAAGGTGATGAATCTATCGCAAAAAGACCGATGAAGCGTGTAACAAACCCATTAAAACAAATGGGCGCAAACATAGACGGCCGAGAAGAAGGAACATTTACACCGTTAACAATACGTGGCGGAGATTTAAAAGCAATTGAATATATTTCTCCTGTTGCAAGTGCACAAGTAAAGTCGGCTATTTTACTTGCAGGTCTTCGTGCAGAAGGTGTAACAGCTGTTACAGAACCACATATTTCACGCGACCATACAGAAAGAATGCTCGAAGCATTTGGTGTTAAAGTAACTCGCGAAGGGAAAACAGTGAAGCTGTCAGGTGGACAAAAATTAACAGCAACAGACATTCAAGTGCCAGGTGACGTATCATCAGCAGCATTTTTCTTAGTAGCAGGTGCAATCATCCCAAATAGTAAACTAGTATTACAAAATGTAGGGATGAATCCAACCCGTACAGGTATTATTGATGTTTTAGAAAAAATGGGTGCTACGTTCACTGTAGATCTAATTAACGAAGGGGCATCGGAACCAGCTGCAAATATTACAATCGAAACATCTTCATTAAAAGGAATTGAAATTGGCGGAGATATTATCCCTAGATTAATCGATGAGATTCCTGTAATCGCATTAGCGGCAACGCAAGCAGAAGGAATTACAGTAATTAAAGATGCACATGAATTGAAAGTAAAAGAAACAAACCGTATTGATACAGTCGTTGCTGAATTAACGAAACTAGGAGCTCGCATAGAAGCAACTGATGACGGTATGATCATTTACGGAAAATCAGCTCTAAAAGGCAATACAGTAAATAGTTATGGTGATCACCGTATCGGAATGATGCTTGCAATTGCTGGTTGCCTGGCAGAAGGAAAAACAATTATTGAAGATGCAGAAGCAGTAGGTGTATCATATCCTACATTCTTTGACGAACTTCAAAAATTAGCTAAATAAAAAGGATGGAAAGCAGATACGTGATGTATCTGCTTTTTTGTTAAAACGTTCTTGTAGTTTCACTTACCGAACTATAATAGTAAGAATTATGATACAATTCAAACAGGGAATGGAGGAGAATTATATGAATGTCATACAATTAAAAGAAGATAAGTTCAGAGAAGCATTACGTTTATCAGAATACGCTTTTCAATATAAAGTAGATGAGGAACGATTACAGCAGCAACTTACAAAGATGAAGGAAAGTCATGAAATATACGGCATTATGGAAGGGGAAGACTTAGCTGCAAAACTACACCTCATTCCGTTTCATATTTACATAGGTAAAGAAAAATTTAAAATGGGTGGCGTTGCAGGAGTAGCGACGTATCCAGAGTACAGAAGAAGTGGGTATGTAAAAGAGCTACTTCAACATTCACTTCAAACAATGAAAAAAGATGGCTATACAGTCTCTATGTTACATCCATTTGCTGTTTCATTTTATCGTAAATACGGCTGGGAACTTTGTGCGAATCTACTAAAATGTCATATAAGTAAGAGCGATTTAGTGATGAAAAAACAAGTAAATGGTACTGTGAAACGTTTTAATAAAGAAAATCATCCAGAAGAAGTCGAGAAGCTCTATGAAGCATTTGCAGAACGTTTTTCATGTATGTTAGTTCGAGAGAAGAACTGGTGGTTACAAGCGGTTTATGATGATTTAACATTAGCGATTTACTATGATGAAAATAAAAAGGCAGCAGGTTACATGTTATACAAAATAGAAAACTATAAAATGACAGTAGAAGAATTTGTACCACTGCATAATGAAGCACGAAATGGTCTGTGGAACTTTATTTGTCAGCATGATTCTATGATTAAAGAAATTGAAATGACAGTAAGTGAAAGCGAACCGTTATTATATTCATTGCAAGAGCCGCGCGTGAAGACAGAAATAAAACCATATTTTATGGGAAGAATTGTAGATGTGGAGCAGTTCTTTAAACAATATGAATTAAACTGGAACAATGTACAACAAGAACTAATTTTACATATTACAGATTCATTTGCACCGTGGAATAACGTATCAGTGAGGTTTGCAAATCATGAAATAACAATAATAAAAGAGGAAACAATAGATAAAGGCATCAAACTGGATATAAACGAGTTATCTACAATAATGTTCGGCTATAAACGTCCGTTACAACTGAATGAATTAGAATTAATTAGCGGAAGTGAAGAGGAAATACAAGCGTTTGAGAAAATAGTTCCGGTACGAGAAGCATTTATTTATGATTTCTTTTAAGTTTTCAATAGAAAATCGGGCTGCCCAAAAACAATTTTTGGGACAGCTTTCTCTTTGGTTGTCGGCAAGTAGATATATCCTGAAAATCGCTGATATAATTGGAGATGCGCCGATATATTCTGAAAATCGCTGATATATTCTAATAATCGTTGATATAATTTTTCACTAAAACGTAACTATACTTTGTCACGCACTTGACTTTTAATCCATGTAATTTATAATTAAAAACGGAATGAATTTTCATTCCTGAAAATAGAGGTGGAAAAAATGGCTAAAAACAAACAAGAGGATATTTTTGATGCTGCGATGCAACTTTTTGCAGAGCGTGGTTACGATGGTACGACAATTCCAATGATCGCTGAAAAAGCAAATGTCGGTGCGGGTACTATTTATCGCTATTTTGCCAATAAAGAGGCACTTGTTAACTCATTATTTTCAAAAAGCATGTTACAGCTTTCTGAAATGATAAAAACGGATTTTCCTGTTGAAGCAAATATTCGTGAACAGTTTAGTCATACGTACAACCGTTTATTTGAATTTGCGAGAAACAATGTGGATGCTTTTTTATTTACAAATTCTCACTGCGATAGTTATTTTCTTGACGAACAGAGCAAGAAAATATTTGATGATTTTATAGGCTTCTTTATGAATATTATTGAAGATGGAATCGCAAAAGGTTTTCTTCGTCCATTGCCTCCCATTGCTTTAATTATTATTGTATATCAACCGTTAGAAACATTAACGAAAGTAATTGCAACAGGGCAATTAGAATACTCGAAAGAGTTAGTAAAAGAATTAGAAGAAAGCTCTTGGAATGCTATTAGAATCATTTGATTCTATAGCTTTACAAGGGCTGGAATGAATATTCATTCCTAACTAGATTTAAAAAAATGAGAGTAGGAAAGGATATTTGTGTAACTAAGGGAATGAACGTTCATTCCGTTGTTAACGTGAAACTTTCAAAACGGGAGATGATTCAAATGAGCAAGTTAAAAAGTTGGAGAAGTTTATCTTTTCTATTATGGATAGTTATTACTATTACAATGGTCGTAACGATGCCTAATATGGATCAATTAGTGAAAGAAAAAGGGAAAATTACAATCCCTAATACAAAGCAAAGCAGTATTGCTGACAAGATGATGAAAGAGATGGATAAAGAAGGGGTTGAAAAGTATGAAATTATAGCCGTTTTTAATAGTGGCAATAAGGCAGCTTTAACAGATGAACAAAAAAAGGAAATAACAAAAACAATCAACGCCCTGCAAAATGAAAAAGAGCAATTAGGAATTAAGGAAGTTGTTTCACATTTAGACAATAAAGACTTGGAGAAACAATTAGTTTCTAAAGATAATACGACTATTTTAACGCAAATATCGATAGATAAAAAACATGGTGAAATATCAAAAGTTTCAAATAATCTTCATGAAAAAGTGCAAACGAAAGGGGTAAAAACGTATTTAACAGGAAGTGACTTAATAGCGGGTGATTTTCTTAAATCCTCTCAAGAGGGAGTGAAAAAGACAGAAGTTATTTCAATCATTTTCATTCTTGTAGTATTAATCCTCGTATTCCGTTCACCAGTTGTTCCAATTGTTTCTCTTCTTACAGTTGGTATATCGTATTTAGTTTCAATGGGGATTATTGCCCAGCTTGTAGATCAATTTAATTTTCCATTCTCAAACTTTACACAAGTGTTCGTAGTCGTCGTCCTGTTTGGGGTAGGAACAGATTATAACATTTTATTATATACGAGGTTTAAAGAAGAATTAAGTAAACAAGAAAATGCATTTTTAGCTACGAAAGAAACATTCAAATCAGCAGGTAAAACTGTATTATATAGCGGAATAGCGGTGCTAATTGGTTTTGCATCACTTGCTTTAGCAAGTTTTAAATTATATCAATCTACTTCAGCGGTAGCAATTGGTGTTTTAGTATTATTACTCGTATTAACGACTTTAAATCCATTTTTCATGGTGCTTTTAGGAAAAGGAATGTTTTATCCAGTTAAAACATTTAAAGGTCATGAGGATAGTCGCTTATGGGGATTCTTTGCGAAAAACTCAGTAGCAAGGCCATTTGTCGCTTTAATTATCGTATTCGTAATATCGATTCCTTTCGTATTAAAATACTCTAATACAATTAATTACAATGATTTATTTGAAGTGGATAATAAGTATGAATCCAAGATGGGTATTAACGTAATAGAGGATCATTTTCCGCCTGGTTTCTCTTCACCGAGTACATTAGTCATTCAATCTGATAAAAAGCTGGATGAAGGAACTTCTCTACAAATTTTAGACGAATTAACTGATAAAATTTCGAAAGTTAAAGGTGTGTCAGAAGTATATGCACCAACACGTCCAACTGGTGAGAAGATAAAAGAATTATATTTAAATAAGCAAGCGGGAGAATTGAATACAGGATTAGGGGATGCCGATGGTGGCATAAAGGAAATTAATGATGGATTAACAGATGCGAAAAATAAAATGGGAAGTAATGATTCAAATAGTCTTGCGAATGTTCAAAAATTAATTGATGGAACGAACGAGGCGAAAAACGGGGTATCAGCATTAGGAACAGCTTTACATCAATTATCAAATGGCATAAACGACGGTGCACAAGGAGCACAGCAAATTGAGAGTGGTTTAGCTTCAGTAAACGAAAATATAAATGTTCTATCTAATGCAACGTCGCAGCTGCATGCTGGTTATGCACAGTTAGAAAAAGGTTTAAACTCTTACGATCAATACTTCGGAAGTATTTCTCAAGCGATTGATGGTGCGAAAAAGGGATATGAACAAATTGAAATGTTAATGACCAATTTCGTTCAAACGAAACCAGAATTAGCGAATGATCCAAACATACAACAAACGATAGGAATTGCTAAAGAGGCTCAAAGAAAATTAAGCGTACTTTCAAATGAATTAAATCAATTAGCAACGCAGCACAAAACGGCGATGAGTTCATTTAAAGAAGCGAATCAATCGTTACTGAAAGTGGATAACGGCTTAAAAGAAATGAGCAATGGAGTTAATAAGTTACAAAAGGGAGCAGCCGATCTTAAAAATGGATTAAATGAAGGTTCTTCAGGTTCAAAAAAAATTGCAAATAAATCAGTTGAGTTACAATCTGGATTAACGAAAATAAACGATGGGCAGGGACAACTTTTAACCGGCCTTAAAGACCTGCAGGAAAAGATGGGCCAATTACAATCCGGTTTATCTAAAAGTACAGAAGGGCTTGGAAAAGTAAGTAATGGCCTGCATGACGCACAGAAATATTTAGGGGAGCTCAATGAATCGAAAAGCTCTGAGAAGTTTTATATTCCAAAAGAAGTGCTAGAGGGAGAAGATTTCCAAAAAGCATTGAACACGTACATGTCACAGGATAGAAAAATTGCTAAAATGACTATCATTTTAGATGTAAATCCGTATTCAAAAGAAGCGATGCCAATTATTCAAGAAATCAATAAAACAATCGATGGCACTGTAAAGGGAACGGAATTACATGATGCGAAAACAGCAATTGGCGGAACAACAGCTAGAAACGTTGATTTAAAAGAAGTAACAGGGCAAGATTTCTTACGTACAGCTACGATTATGTTGATTGGCATTGCGATTGTATTAATCGTAATTACACGCTCATTACTAAACACAATATTTATTATTGGCTCATTACTATTGGCGTACTTTGCATCACTCGGTATAAGCGAACAAATTAGTGCACATGTATTACATGTAGAGTCATTAAGCTGGAATGTTCCATTCTTTAGCTTCATTATGATTGTCGCTTTAGGAGTGGATTATAGTATTTTCGTAATGATGCGCTATAACGAGATAGAAGGGGATTCGGTAACGAAAATTGTAACTGCATCTCGTCATATAGGAGGAGTTGTATTATCAGCTGCGCTAATTTTAGGCGGGACATTTGCAGCATTAATTCCATCAGGTGTATTAACACTTATACAAGTTGCGTCAGTAGTTGGTGTTGCACTTCTTCTATTAGCTTTAATTGTGATGCCGATATTATTACCGGCGTTAATAGGGTTAACGAGTAAAATGAAGAGTTACAAAGAAAAAATAATAAATACGAAATAAGAAGAGACTGTAGGGAATGATTTCTCTACAGTTTTTTCGGTATATAATATTTCAGATGAAAATGAATCCGATATATTACAGAATGAGCAGTGAAAGGTTATATGAGAAAGAGGTCGATGATATACATACAATAGCTAGGGGAATGGACAAAAACTATCCGATTTCATTGTAGAAAGGTAATCAACCGTTGCTATTCATCCAGCTTCTACTATATAATAGCTATAGTCTACAATAATTGAGTCGTAATATGCGATTTTTTAAGACAATCGGTGAGAAAACGCTGAAATAAGCGGTATTAGTAGGAGGACACAAATGATTACAGTAAGTAACGTTAGTTTGCGTTTCGCGGATCGCAAATTATTTGAAGATGTTAACATAAAATTCACGCCAGGTAACTGCTACGGTTTAATCGGAGCAAACGGTGCTGGTAAATCTACATTCCTAAAGATTTTATCTGGAGAAATTGAACCATCAACAGGTGACATACATATTACGCCAGGTGAGCGTCTAGCAGTATTAAAACAGAATCACTTCGAATATGAAGAGTTCCCAGTATTAGAAACAGTAATTATGGGTCACACGCAACTTTACAAAGTAATGCAAGAGAAAAATGCTATTTACATGAAAGAAGACTTTAGTGATGAAGATGGAATGCGCGCTGCTGAACTTGAAGGTGAGTTCGCTGAGCTTAACGGTTGGGAAGCTGAGTCAGAAGCTGCAATTCTTCTTAAAGGTTTAGGTATTGGTGAAGACCTTCATGATAAGAAATTGTCAGAATTAACTGGGGCAGAGAAAGTAAAAGTATTACTTGCTCAAGCTTTATTCGGTCAACCTGACATTCTATTATTAGATGAGCCTACCAACCACTTGGACTTAAAAGCGATTCAATGGTTAGAAAACTTCTTAATGAACTTTGAAAACACAGTTATCGTAGTATCCCATGACCGTCACTTCTTAAATAAAGTATGTACGCACATGGCTGACCTTGATTTCGGTAAAATTCAACTTTATGTTGGTAACTATGACTTCTGGTATGAGTCAAGCCAATTAGCTTTAAAATTAACACAAGATGCTAATAAGAAAAAAGAAGAGAAAGTAAAAGAGTTACAAAACTTCATTGCACGCTTTAGTTCAAACGCTTCTAAAGCGAAACAAGCAACTTCTCGTAAAAAATTATTAGACAAAATTACATTAGATGATATTAGACCGTCATCACGTCGTTACCCATTCGTTGGCTTCACACCTGAGCGTGAAGTAGGAAATGACTTATTAACTGTTGAAGGTCTTTCTAAAACAATTGATGGTGAAAAAGTGTTAGATAATGTGTACTTCACTTTAAATAAAGGTGATAAAGTTGCATTTATCGGCCGTAACGATATTGCGATGACAACATTATTTAAAATTCTTATGGGTGAAATGGAGCCGGATAGCGGTTCATTCAAATGGGGTGTTACAACCTCTCAATCTTACTTCCCAAGAGATAACTCTAAGTACTTTGAGAACAGTGATTACAACTTAGTTGAATGGTTACGTCAATTCTCTCCACAAGATGAGTCTGAAAGCTTCTTACGTGGTTTCTTAGGCCGTATGTTATTCTCAGGTGAAGAAGTTAAGAAGAACGTTTCTGTATTATCTGGAGGCGAAAAAGTTCGTTGTATGTTATCTAAAATGATGTTAAGTGGTGCGAACGTAATCACACTTGACGATCCAACGAACCACTTAGACCTTGAGTCAATTACAGCATTAAACAACGGTTTAATTGCATTCAAAGGTACAATCTTATTCACATCTCATGACCATCAGTTCGTGCAAACAATTGCAAACCGCATTATCGAAGTAACACCAAACGGTGTAATCGATAAAGAGGCTACTTATGATGAGTTCTTAGAAAATGAGGAACTTCAAAAACAAGTAGATGCAATGTACAAAGGTCAATAATATATAATGAAAAAACTCGCTCTTTTTAGAGCGAGTTTTTTTGTCGAGAAAATGTAACATCGCTGGTCGGTCAAATGAATAATTATTCAAATATAATATTAATGAACAGGAGAATTCTTTCATGTATGGAAGGGATGTAATGACTTTAAGATTTAAAGAGTTAGTTGAAGAAGGGAAATATAAGTGGAGTAATATAATCAAATCGTATTATTTTGTCATGTGAAATATGTACCAAATTTGGAGATAGAATAGTTTGCGAATGAGTTTATAAAGGTATATAGTATGGGGTGTCATAATTAGTGGATGAATCTTAGGAGAAAACAGGAAATGTTACAAATTTATTTTGTTAAATAGAAACCAAGGTCAAAATGTCTAGAAAGAAATAGTTGAATAAATACTAGCTTCAAATTATAATTACTAATATTCTTCATATAGTTAAATAAAGATAATCTATTTGAAGAAGAAAATTTGAATAGAGAGACAGACTTATAAAAAAATAAGCCTTGGATGATCAAAAGAGGTGGAGAAATGAAACAGTTCTTATTAAAGAGCAAAAGTGTGTTAAGCAATCATTTTGGATTCTTTCTGTTTGCCGTTATTTTATTGTGGCTCAAAACATATGCAGCTTATGTAACAGAATTCAATTTAGGAATTTCAAACACAATCCAAAAATTCTTGCTGTTTTTTAACCCGCTTAGTTCAGCAGTTTTATTTTTAGGACTAGCATTATTTGCAAAAGGGAAACGATCTTATATTTGGTTAATTATCATTAATTTGTTATTGTCGATCCTTTTATACGCAAACGTAGTATACTATCGCTTTTTCAGTGACTTTATTACGTTCCCGACATTAACACAAACGAATAACTTTGGAGATTTAGGTGGTAGTATTCTTGCATTGCTACATCTTTATGATCCATTATACTTCTTAGACACGATTATATTAATTGTGTTAGTCGCAACAAAATTTGCAAATCCAAAACCAATTCGTGTTGCGAAGCATAAATTATCTCTAGTATTTGTAGCAGGTATTTTATTATTCAGTGTTAACTTAGGTCTTGCAGAATCCGACCGTCCTGAATTATTAACAAGAACGTTTGACCGTAATTATATTGTGAAATATTTAGGTGCATACAACTACACAATTTATGATGGAATTCAAAGTGCGAAAGCATCGACAGAACGAGCATTAGCTGATGGTGATAATATGACAGAAGTACGGAATTATTTAACATCAACTTATGCAAGTCCAAATCCTGAGTATTTCGGTAAAGGAAAGGGAATGAACGTAATTTACATTCATTTAGAGTCATTCCAAAACTTCTTAATTGATTACAAATTAAATGGTCAAGAAGTTACACCGTTCTTAAACTCATTTACAAAAGATGCGAATACACTTTATTTTGATAACTTCTTCCATCAAACAGGACAAGGGAAAACATCTGATGCGGAGTTTATGTTAGAGAATTCAATGTTTGGTTTACCGCAAGGTTCTGTCTTTACAACGAAATCTCATAATACGTATCAATCAGCACCAGCTATTTTAGGACAACAAGGATACACATCAGCAGTATTCCACGGTAACTACAAAACATTCTGGAACCGTGATGATATTTATAAATCATTTGGTTTTAATAAATTCTTTGATGCGTCATACTACGATATGAATGAAAAAGACGTAGTAAACTACGGATTAAAAGATAAACCGTTCTTTAATGAATCTATTCCGTTATTACAAACGTTGAAACAACCGTTCTATACGAAGTTTATTACGTTATCGAACCATTTCCCTTATCCAATCGATAAGGCAGAAGCAACGATTGAACCAGCAACAACAGGTGATTCATCAGTAGATACGTACTTCCAAACAGCACGCTATTTAGACGAATCTGTAAAAGGCTTCATCGATTACTTGAAACAATCTGGTTTATATGATAACTCAATTATTGTTATGTACGGAGACCATTACGGCATTTCAGATAATCATAACGCAGCAATGTCAAAAGTAATGGGTAAAGAAATGAACTCATTTGAAAATGCACAGTTACAACGTGTACCATTAATCGTTCGTGTACCAGGAGTGAAAGGTGGCGTACAACATCAATATGGTGGTGAAATTGACGTTCTTCCAACGCTATTACACTTACTAGGTACAGATACAAAGAATTATGTTCAATTCGGTTCTGATTTATTATCACCAGATCATAAACAAGTCGTTGCGTTCCGTAACGGTAACTACGTAAGCCCAACAGTTACTGCACTAAACGGCAAATACTATGATACAACTACTGGAAAACCTGTAGAATTTACAGATGAAATAAAGAAAAATGAACAAATGGTTCAAAACTCACTAAAATACTCTGACCAAGTCGTAAATGGTGACTTATTACGATTCTACACACCGGAAGGATTCACTCCAGTAGATCGTTCGAAGTATAACTATAACAACCGTGATAAAAACAAAACAAAGGTAAAAACGACTCCGGAAGGGGAAGCTAAATAATAAAAGGCGCTATTCATATGAATAGCGCCTTTTATTTGTAAATATACCATCATTATGAGACAGAACCAGCTGTTGCTTTTTGTTTTGCCTTTCCGAAGAAAACTACACCGACGATGATAATAATGATAAATGCCCATTTAACGAAAGGGTTACTTTCGAAAAATCCAGCGAACCACTTCTCATCTACAATCATTTTCGCGGCAGTATAAGCTAAAACGGCTGCTCCGATCGTAATGATGACAGGAAAACGATCCACCCATTTTAAAATTAATGTACTGCCCCATACGACTACTGGAATAGACACTAATAGTCCGATGATTACTAAAGAAAAGTTACCATGGGCAGCTCCTGCAACAGCGAGTACATTATCAATGCCCATTAACGCATCAGCAATAATAATGGTTTTAATAGCAGACCAAAATCCTTCTTCGGCTTTAATATCATGTTTTTTGCCCTCAGCGATCAGCTTGTAAGCGATCCATATAAGAAGTACACCACCAATTAGGAGTAATCCAGGTATTTTTAATAACCAAACGACAACTAAGGTAGCGAGGGCCCTAATAGCGATTGCTCCAATGGTTCCCCAAATGATAACTTTCTTTTGTTGGTCTTTCGGTAATCTTCTTGCTGCTAATCCAATTACAATGGCGTTATCTCCGGCTAACACTAAATCGATTACAATAATGGCAAGCAAGGCAGACAAATATTCAGATGAAAGAAAATCCATATACATATCACTCCTTAAGAGTAATATGTGCTAAAGTGTTGATAATATAAAAAAAGGATTGAAATTGTATATTCAATTCTTTTTTGACTGTATGTTTTTATTTTGGATAAGTCGCTTTTGTAGTTTTTTACTTATCACGTTTCTTTCTTAAATTGATTCCAAGCTTCTTCAGTTTGCACTATAAATACGATTATATAACATCTACTTATTTAAACTAGGTTAAAGATAGCATGTGATATTTCAAAGTTAAATTTATTTGATAAAAGGAAAGGGACGTATACTATTGATATGGTGCAAGCGTGTATAGGTTTTCTCTATAAGGAAATTCTAAAAACGATAAAAAAGACTTGATAACCTACTAGAGGGAATCAAGTCTTTTCATTACATACGATTATCATGCCAGAAGTTTAATGGGAAGTGTTCGTTCTCATTATATGCTTCTAATTCATATCCTTTTTCTTTCAGTCCTTTAATAATTCCAGGAACTGCTTTTACTGATTGTGGATGAATATCATGCATAAGGATAACTTCTGTTGGATTTGTAGCACCATGTAACACGTTTTCTACAATTTTAGCAGATGCAGCATCAACTTGCATTTTGTTATATTTCCAGTCTAAAGAATCAATTGTCCAATCCCAAACTTTTAAGCCATTTTCTACAACTTTGTTGCGAAGAGCTTCGTTTAATCCTGGCATAGAGCCGTAAGATGGACGAGTTAATACTGGTGATTTACCTAAAACACCAGCGATTAAGCCTTGGTCTTCCTTCATTTCATCTACGTAATGACCTTCAGTGTAAAGTTTCTTGTAGTTATGAGTCATACTGTGCATCCCAACGTAGTGGCCTTCAGCATCTTCGCGTTTTACAAGATCAGGGAAAGCTTTTACGTTTGAACCAATTAGGAAGAATGTTGCTTTTGCATTTTCTTTCTTTAACATATCTAAAAGCTCAGCTGTGTATTTTCCAGGACCGTCATCAAATGTTAAATAAGCGACTTTTCTAACTTGCCCGTTATAATGTTTTGGAGCTTCTTTCGGAGCAAGAGATGTTTGAATCTCACTTACAAGTTGAACAGATTTTGCTTCATCCTCTGTACTAGCTAGAGCAGTATGTACTGATCCAAAAGCCACTTCGTATGTGAATAATACCCCCGCACAAACTAACATAGCCCTTTTTACTAAAGTTGTCATTCGAATTCCATTGTGCATAATTTTCCTTCTCTCTATAAAAGTTCTACTCTACTATATTAGCAATTATAGGTAGGGAAATGCAAAAAAACTTTTTTACAAGTGTAAAAAAGTTTACTCAAAAGTATGCAAGATTTTATATCAATTGCAGTTTTGAAAAATAGAATGAATTGAAACTTTATTATTTAAACTTTCAATCACCAAATCATACTTTCGTATCACTTCGTTTTCGTTCCAAATATTAATTCGAATATTTTGATTTTTATTAAAATATTGACAAAGAAACAATTACATGAAAAAAGGAGCGGGAATATGAATAATTATATTGGCACTACATGTGAAGTACAGTATTCCGAAAATGAAGAAGCACCTTCTCGCTGTAAAATTTGTAATCAGGAAAGGCCATATGTTAATCAAATTGGGCAGTCATGGATAACATTAGAAACAATGCAAAATAGCAATTTATACTAAAGTCCTATTGTTTATTAACTAATAGGTCTTTCAACTTAGGAAGCTCACACTAATGAGGGATGTTAAAGGGAATATATGTAACTTATACTAATTACTATAAAGCTTTGAAAAATGAAAAGGAGGAGAATTGCATGAAGAATTGGGTTCAATTTAGAATTGCAAGACCAACAGATAAATTTGAAGAAGTGATCAGTTTTTATGAAACAGGATTAGGACTAAAACGTATAGGGGAATTTCACAATCATGAAGGATATGACGGGGTTATGTTTGGATTACCAGATGAAGAGTATCATTTGGAGTTTACTACACATGTTAATGGAAGTCCATGTCCGGCACCGACAAAAGATAATTTACTAGTTTTTTATATGCCTAATAAAGATGAAATTGAAAAGATAGTGAATCGATTAAGTAATATGGGCTATCATGAGGTGGAACCAGAAAACCCGTATTGGATAGAGAAAGGAACCACAATAGAGGATCCAGATGGTTGGAGAATTGTGCTTATGAATGCATCTGAATAAGGAAACTATTTTCATATGAAATAGAGTGTAGCAAAATGATTTAGACATAAATCCCTACAGCGTTTGTAGGGATTTTTATATAAGAAAATCTTATTGAGAGAATTATTAAAATGTAGAAAGTATTTTGGTTAAGAATAAATGTAATCAATATCATTTATGCAGGAGGTATAGAAGTATGACATTAAAACATTTGTATGAGTTTTCTAAAAATGTCGGGAATACACCTCTCATTAAATTAGAATGCGAAGAAACGAAGAACCTTTCTATCTATGCTAAATGTGAATGGCATAACCCTACAGGATCAATTAAGGATAGGGCAGCACTTGGAATGATTAATAAATATTTACAAGAAGCGGACGAAAAACAAAATATTTTATTCTAAGGAAAATTGTTACCATCAAAAAACTGTACATGTTAAACATACAGTTTTTTGATGGTGTAGCTGTGCGATGTTTAGAAATTTCACATACCGTACTTTCAAAATAAATATAGGAAAACCAAAAAGTAATGTAGAATATATCGTACATACATATATACAGTCAACATAAAAGATAAAGAGGTGGGTATATGTTACTTGAGGAAGTAATGCAGCAACTAGAGGAATATGGAACAGAACAAAATCGAAAAACGTATAAAAACCACGGAGCGAAAGAGCCGTTATTTGGAGTTAGTTTTGCGAATTTAAAATTGTTAAAAAAGAAGATAAAAAAAGATCATGATTTAGCAGTTGGATTGTGGGAAACGAAAAATATGGACGCAATGACATTAGCAACTTATATTTTAGACCCGAAAAAAATAACGACAGAACAGCTTAATAGTTGGATTCAGGATGTTGATTATTACTGTTTGATGGATGTTCTTATGAAATCTATATGTACTTCGCCAATTGCAATAGAAAGAATGGAAGAGTGGACAAAGTCTAATGATGAATGGATTGGAAGAGCTGGCTGGTCTTTATTAGCAAATATAGCGATTAAAAATAAAACGTTACATGATGATTTCTTCTCTCCGTACTTAGAAGAGATTAAAGAAAATATACATAATGAAAAAAATAGAAAAAAAGAAGCGATGAATAGTGCTTTAATCGCAATAGGAATTCGTAATGAAGACTTAGAGCGACAAGCGATTGAAATTGCACGTGAAATTGGAAAAGTAGAGGTTGATCACGGTGCAACGTCATGTAAAACACCAGATGCAGAAAGCTATATAAAAAAAGCGAGAGAAAGAGCTGAAAAAAGAAAGTGAAATAAGAAAAGAGGAACAGTTATGAAACCAATTGAAGCAGCACAAAACATAATTATATCACAATTTCCGAATTGTGATGTAGCTTTACTCGGCGGAAGCGTTGCACGAGGAGAAGCGACAAAAACATCTGACCTTGATATTGTAATAATCGATCAAAGTTTAACTTCTTGCTATAGAGAATCTTTCTATAGTAATGGATGGCCTGTTGAGGTGTTTGTTCATAATTTTGAAACATATAAAACCTTTTTCAAAATGGATTGTGATCGAGGGAGACCGTCTTTACCACAATTAGTTTCAGAAGGGATTGCATTAAAAGGGGAAAAGGAAATTATTGAGAAATTAAAAAAAGAAGCGAATGATTTACTACATAAAGGACCAGCTAAATGGTCCGAAGAAACGATTAAGCAGAAGCGATATTTTATTACAGATACTTTAGATGACTTTATTGGTGCAACAAAAAGAGAAGAAGAATTGTTTATCGCTAATTTATTAGCGGATTTAGTACATGAATATGTATTAAGAGTAAATGGTAAGTGGCTTGGGAGTTCAAAATGGTTTATTAGAGTGCTAAGAAGATATGATGAGCAATATGCAAACAAATTTGTAGCCGCTTTTGATCATTTTTATAAAACGGGAGAGAAAAATGAATTAATTCATTTTATAGAAAAGACGTTAGAACAGTATGGTGGAAGAGTGTTCGAAGGATTTTCTATTGGTAAATAAAAAGGGGCGAGAAAAATGAATGTACCATATGTTCAATTAAGAGAATTGACACTAGATGATGTAGAAGATCGCTATCAATGGTCATTAGATAGAGATGTAACAAACCATTTAGTCGTACCAGATCAATATCCTCCGTTCACTCGTGGAGATACGAGAAACTGGATTGAAGCTTGTATAAGCCGAAAAAATGGTTATGAACAAAGGGCAATCGTTACTGAGGCAGGTATACATATTGGATGGGTAGACCTTAAAAATTTTGATAAAACAAATAAAAATGCTGAACTAGGAATTGCGATTGGAAATAAAGACTATTGGGGTAAAGGATTTGGAATGGCAGCTCTAAACAGCATGTTACAAATAGGTTTTTCTCAGTTTGAATTGGAGAAAATTTGGTTACGTGTAGATGAAGATAATACAAAAGCTAAAAAGAGTTATGAAAGTGCCGGATTTGTATGCGAAGGGTTAATGAGAAATGATCGATTGAGACAGGGGAAGTTCATTCATCGCAATCGTTACAGTATATTAAAAGAAGAGTATGAATCAAAAAAGTAGCCTATAAAAATATTATGTAAATTAAAAAGGGGAAGATAAAATGATTCGATTACTTACAAAAGCGGATGCAAAACAATATTGGGAGTTACGTTTACAAGCATTACAAGTAAATTCAGAAGCATTTATAACGACTTATGAAGAAGCAGTACGTCAAGAAAATCCTCTTGAACGAGTTGCTAGTAATCTTTCATCCAATAGTAGTTTTACATTTGGTGCTTTTAATAATGAAAATCGTTTAGTTGGGGTTGTTACTTTATTAACAGAAGAAAAAGACGCATATAAGCATAAAGGACATATCGTTGCAATGTATGTAGATACTGAAAATCGAAGAAGTGGTCTTGCACGTGATTTAATACGTAAAGCAATTGAAAGGGCAAAAGAGATGAAGCTAGAGCAATTGAATTTAGGGGTTGTGTCAACGAACGAACCAGCCAAACGATTATATGAATCAATGGGATTTAAAACATACGGAATTGAAAAAAGGGCTATAAAAATGAATGGTGTGTATAGTGATGATGAACATATGGTGTTGTTCTTTTAAGAGAGGAAGTTTTGTATGAAAGATCTCTATTTAGAAAGAAATATGGACCCTCAAGTAGCGATTTTGTATGCGACGGTTGCTGATACGTTTAATAGATTGCAAAGGTTAGTCGAAGGTACTGAAGAGAACGAACTATCCTATAAAGGGTCTGAAAATAATGAAAATAGTATTGGGCAGTTACTTCAGCATTTAGCAGTTGTTGATTTACATTGGGTGTATCGTTTCAAGGGAGAAGATGTTCCGCCAGCATTTGAAAATAAATATGGTCCTATGTTAAATGAAGTAGGAGAATTACCAAGTTTAAGAAAAAACACATTGCAAGAGTTAATGCAAGATTATGAAGCAGTGCAAAAATTGTTTTATGAAGAATGTATGACACTAACAGAAACTGATTTAATGCTGGAAGTTTTGTATGAAAAAGGGGAAACTGCGACAATAAGATGGGGAATATGGCATATAGCAGATCATAATCGGTATCATCAAGCCCATATAAATCGATTGAAGAAATTATACAGAGAATATAAACTACATATTCTTTAATTTTTGAATGAACGAACGCCCCTAAATAATAATTAAAGGAGGCGTTTGTTTTTATTCGTTCGCTTTTCTTCCCAAGCTATCATTAAATTTTTATGATAATCTTTTGGTTTCTCAATAGAAAACCAGTAAATTGAATGTGCAATAGTTGGTAGCCATCTTTTATAGCGGATGTGTATATTTTCATGGTGAGTATAGTGGGTCGAGATTAAAGTAGATTTTGACCCTTGAAAATTTTGATATGTAATGGCCTCGATTTCATACCAATGCACTTTATTCCCATGTAAATCTACTACAATTCCTTCATCATCCCAAAGTGAAATGTAAGTTTGTATGTAGATTTTTCATCGCGTATACTAAAATATATGTCATAGAGATTAAAAATTAAATACAAGGGGTTTTACAATGAAAGCAATTGTTATAGGGATATTGGCATCCTTTTTCTTTGCCTTTACTTTTGTTTTAAACAGGGCAATGGACTTAGAAGGTGGAAGCTGGATTTGGAGTGCATCATTACGGTATTATTTTATGGTTCCAATGCTATTACTTATTGTTATGTATAGAGGGAACTTAAAGCAACTCTTTCAATATATGAAAAACAATCCGAAAGAATGGTTAGTGTGGAGTATCGTTGGATTTGGTCTCTTTTATGCACCGCTTAGTTTTGCTGGAGCGTTCGGACCAGGTTGGCTTGTTGCATCAACATGGCAAATTACAATCGTTGCAGGGATTTTGTTAACACCATTTTTTGCGGTGGATCCACTACATAAAAAACTTCCGATGAAGGAATTAGTTATGTCGGGCATTATTTTATTCGGTGTTGTTCTTATGCAAGTAGAACATGCTTCTTCATTAGGTATTCGTGAAACCGTTTTATGTGTAGTTCCTGTACTTATTGCAGCATTTGCGTATCCTCTTGGAAATAGAAAAATGATGCAAGTTTGTAAAGGGGAATTAGATGTATTTCAGCGAGTACTTGGTATGACATTAGCAAGTTTACCATTTTGGTTTTTATTATCTGGTTACGAAGTATCAACAGGTGGATTACCGTCAAGTAGCCAAGTTTTTCAATGTTTTATTGTAGCAGTTAGCTCTGGGTTAATCGCGACAGTATTATTTTTCTTTGCAACAGATCTTGTGAAAGATGATCCGCAAAAATTAGCAACAGTGGAAGCGACGCAGTCTGGTGAAGTTTTATTTGCGCTAGTAGGAGAGCTGATCTGGTTATCTGCACCAATTCCGTCATCATTATCTTGGATTGGTATGAGTCTCGTTATTATTGGAATGATACTTCATAGTTATGTGGCTGTCGTTGTAAAAAAAGAAGAAAAAATAACGGCGTAATGAGATTAGCTCTTTTTATTAAGAGCTAGTCTTTTTTCATAGAAAGGGATGAAAGTATGAATATACATCGCGTTGAACAAATTGAAAAAGATTCAATATTAAATGTGCTACAATATGCCGTCGGTCGAAATGAAATAAGCTTAAAGAAGGCAATAATATTTTATCAAAGTAATAAAGGGACTTTGTACAAATATGAAGAAAAAGCTTGTCTAGGTATTGAAATAATCGGAGAAACTAAAGCACGAATATGTCATATAGCAGTGGCGCCAAATTATCGTCAAAAAGGAATTGCACTACAAATGATTAAAGAGATTGTAAGAGTATACCAATTGACTTATATAGAAGCGGAGACAGACGATGGGGCGGTAGAATTTTATAAAAGAATTGGTTTTCAAGTTAAAAGTTTAGGAGAAAAATATCCAGGGATAGAAAGATTTCATTGTTACATGGAAAAATAGCATGAAAATATATAATTGTACATATTGAATATAGTTTGAAAAAAATAATAATTTCATTATATAATATAGGTATCTGGAAAAATATAGATAAAAGAAGATAGGTGTATAACACGTGAGAATGGAGAAAAGTAAGTTTATAAAAATAGCTACTTCAATAGGGGTGTCATCTTTTTTATTAACAGGTTGTGGTGATTATGAAGAAGAAACTGCTCAGCAAGAAAGTACAGCTGTTAAAACAGATGGTGCAAAACAAAGAAATGAACAAGAAACATTAAATTGTGATGATAAAGCCCCAACCAATGAAAATGTAGAGATAGATGAGTTATGCAAGGAAAATAATCCGTCATTTTCATCTTATCATGAAAACTCTAATTTACCGATACTTCCATTTGTAGCAGGATATTTATTAGCGAGTAGAACTTCAAATATGAATTATACAGCAAAACCAAATTTAATGAAGAAACCGTATGCAAATAATGTTATTCCATATCGTGAAAAAGATGAGCGTAGAACAGGTGGCGGTAGTAGCGGTGGTTATTCTGGTGGTTCTAACGGTAACAATAATACTTCCAATAAAGTAGATTTAAATAAACAGCAGCCAAATCCATCCAATAAAGTAACACCAGATACATATACGCCAAAATCATCTACTACGCAAACACCGAAAGTAAACTCTGGTTCAAGTGGAATTGGAAACGCAAAAGCGCCAGCAGGATCCTAAAACGAAAGGGTAATGGAGTAATGTATACAGAACGAGAGCAAGAAGAGTATATGAAAGTATGGTTTTCACTTGCAGAAGAGGCTAGTAGGAATGGTTTCACTTGGCCTAGTCTGTTAGAGAATGAAGAATGGAATCAATATATGGCAACAGGGATGTATCGCATGCCAGCAAAAACTTATACTGCTATCTCAAAAGCGACAGAAGAAATCATGTATGTGTTATATAGAACGTATCAATATATTGTAAATACGACAGAAGATTTTCAAAAACTCGGATTCCCAGCTGAAGCGTGGGAAATGGCGAGAATGAAACATAATGGTTTATTTTCATATTTTACAAGGTTTGATTTTATCGTAAATGGTGACGATATAAAATTAATAGAAGTAAATTGTGATACGCCAACAGGCTATTTAGAACCGTCTGTCGCAAATGAAGTGTTATGCCGTTATCATGATGTAAATCACCCAAACCATATAGAAGAGCATATTGTACAGGCATGGGAACAAATTAAACATGACTATCATATAGGCCCTGAAGAGACGATATATTTTACTAGTTATGATTGGCACGATGAAGATAGTCAAACGGTTCAGTTTTTAAGAACGTATTGCTTAAATCAGTCAACGGACTATGTAGGAATACAAGACATTGTCGTTGCGGAAGATGGTATATATACGCCAAGTGGAGAAAAAATAAAATATTTATATAGACTGTATCCAATAGAGTATTTAGTAACGGACGTTGATAAGAATGGAAAAAGGATTGGTTTGCAATTTTTAGATCATATTGCGCAAGAAAGAGTGAAAATTATTAATCCGCCAGCCGCGTTTGTTATGCAAAACAAAAGTGTACTCGCACTAATTTGGAAGCTTTATGAAGAAAGTGTTTTCTTTACAGAAGAAGAGCAAGACATTATTTATAAATACTTTCTACCAACATATTTTTCAAATAAGCGATTTCTAGAAAGACATGAATCATACGTTTCAAAACCTGTATTTGGTCGTGAAGGTGGCGGAGTATCTATATACGAAAATGATGAATTATTAGCTGAAGATAAAACAGAGTATTACTTTGAACAAAGGAAGATATACCAGCAATACATAGAAATGCCTGACTATACCATTGACACATGGGATGGTCCATATACTGGTAAACTATTAATTGGCTCTCACTGTATAAGTGGAAGAGCAGCAGGCTTATTTTTACGTGTAGGTGAGAAAATAACGGGAAACTTATCAATGTTTACTGGGGTTACAATTGAAGGATAAAATAAACAAAGAGCTCATCATTTGTGATGAGCTCTTTCGTCTATGTATAAAACAGCTTTTTATGGTGGGGATGTAAAATCTTCACTTTCTTTTTGTGTTTTAAATCTGAATATCATAATTCAAATATTTTTTGTGTAATAATATTACTATTTTTTATAGATGTGAAAAATGATTAAGTTAAAAATTAAGAAAAATATGATAATATATTTATATAAAAGTTTAAATTTACGTAGCTAGTGGGGGAACCAATATGAAAATGAATGAAATAGTAGCAAGTACACAATTTCCAAATACAATTGAAACAATAACAAAAGATTTAAAAGCATTAGGAGTCGAAAAAGGAATGACAATTATCGTTCATTCATCACTAAGTTCTATCGGGTGGATATCTGGTGGTGCGGTTGCTGTAGTAGAAGCATTAATGAAAGTTGTTACGGAAGAAGGAACGATAATAATGCCAACGCAATCTTCGGATTTGTCCGATCCGAAACATTGGTCAAGACCACCTGTACCGGAAGACTGGTGGCAAATTATCCGAGATAACGTCCCAGCATTTGATTCACGTATAACCCCAACAAGGGGAATGGGTGAAATAGTTGAATGTTTTCGTACATATCCGAATGTAGTACGTAGTAATCATCCGTTAGGAAGTTTTGCTGCATGGGGGAAACATGCAGTAGAAATAACAATGAACCATTCGTTATCAATGAGCTTTGGAGAAGAATCTCCATTAAGAAAAATATATGATTTAGACGGGTACGTATTATTAATTGGTGTTGGATATGATTCTAATACGTCTGTTCATTTATCTGAGGTGCGTTCTGGTGCATGTGAGTTAATACAAGTAGGAGCACCTATTATAGAAAACGGTGAAAGAGTGTGGAAAGAGTTTTTTGAAATGGATTACGAATCTGAGAAGTTTGTAAAAATTGGTGTGGAGTTTGAGCGAAAAGGAACTGTAAAAAATGGGAAGATAGGGAATGCAACGTGTCGTCTAATGAAACAGCGTGATATAGTTGACTTTGGAACAGAATGGTTTCGTAAGAAAAATTAGTAAGGGATGGTTACAATGAAGGGGAAAAAGGTATTAATTACGAGCGGTGGTTGTCTAGAAAAATGGGATCAAGTACGCGGGCATACGAATATGGCCAAAGGTACAATCGGAAGGATAATCGCAGAAGAACTTCTAGCTAAAGGGGCACATGTTATATATTTACACGGTTATTTTGCGGAAAAACCGAGTGATGTACATAGAGGGTTAGAATTACATCCATTTGAAGGAATTGTTGATTTACAAGATAAAATGAAAAGTATCATATCACATGAAAAGATTGATGCAGTCATTATGGCAGCGGCTGGATCAGATTGGATTGTGGAGAAAATTTGTGATCAAGATGGTAATGTTCTTAATATGAACGGAAAAATTTCAAGTGATATAGCACCGATTATTCACTTTCAAAAGGCTCCAAAAGTATTAAAACAAATAAAAGAATGGGACCCAGAAACAGTACTTGTTGGTTTTAAACTTGAAAGTGATTTAAATGAAGAAGAACTGTTTGAAAGAGCAAAAAATAGAATGAAAGAAGCAAGGGCGAATGTAATGATTGCGAATTCACCACATTCTTTATATTCGCGCGGAGCTGTGCATTATGTAATTGGACAGGATGGTAAAGGGAAGTTGTGTAATGGGAAAGATGAAACAGCGAAAGAAATTGTCAAAAGCTTAGAGTTATTATGTAATCGTGTCACTGCTTTTTAAAATTAAGTTTTTAGATGAGAATGAATCCGCATAGTAATAAGTAAGCGAAACTTTAATTGGTGGGAATTTTACTTTTACACGAATGTGAAGCGTATACCAATCAAGAGCTATACACAGAATAATTGGTGAGGAGTGGATTCTATGGAACATTTATTAAAGCAAGCTATTAAACTTAGAAACGAAAAGAAATATGTGCAGTCTAAAGAGATGCTTATAGGATTAACAAACTTTACAAAGGATGCAGAAGTACTGTATCAGTGTGCGTGGATACATGATGTAATGGGGCTAGAAACAGAAGCAGTTCCGTATTATGAGCAGGCAATCGCAAATGGACTTGATGGCGAATCGCTTTGCGGTGCTTATATTGGTTTAGGAAGTACATATCGTTGTATAGGGGAATATGAAAAGGCAATTACAGTATTAGAAGCTGGGGTGAAAAAATTTCCAGAGAACGCTCCGATGAAAGTATTTTTATCATTAGCAAAATATAACGTAAACGATCACGAATCAGCGATGAAATTATTACTTGAAACTGTCGTGAAAGTAGAGGAAGTAAAAGAATTTGAACGTGCCATTTCATTTTATAAAGACCATTTAAATGAGGTTTTTAAATAAAGGAGTGAACGTATGGAGGTTACACTATCACGAAGGCGAAAAGGTGTTTGGATTGGACTCGTCTCTTTAATTATGCTATCAAACTATTTATTGTATGCCCTTCCAATTGTACCAGTTGCGCTTGGGTCATTATTAGATTGCATGTTTGTCATTCCAATCATCACGTATTTCTTCATTATTCGAAAAAGATACTCGTTAACGTATATAGTTCCTGTTGTAATAGCTGGTTATATTTTTGCAAGATTTATTATTCCAAGTGACTATTTACAAGCTTTTTCATTCATCTCTTATATTATTGTTGCGGCTGAAATTGCATTTGTAGGTCTAGAATTATTCCTTCTCTATAAAATTGTTAGAGTGCTTCCTAAAATAATAAAAAAATATAAAGAATATAGAAGAGAAAATTATTCCTTTTCTTATGCAATTGATGCAGCGTTTGACGCTACTATGAAAAGAAGTAAGTTAGTAGATGTCATTCTAACAGAGTGTAAGTTAATCTATTATGCGTTTTTATCGTGGCGTGAAAAAGTACCAACAGGTAAATCTGTATACTCATATCATAAAAAGACTGGTGCTATAGGTGTGTATATCATGATTATTCATGCAACAGTAATTGAAAGCATTGGTTTTCATTATTTACTACATCAGTGGAATCCAGTAATAGCATGGATTTTACTTATTTTAAATGTATACGCGATGATTTATTTTATAGCTGAAATACAAGCGATGCGCAAAAATCCCCTTGTCGTAACAGAAGAACAAGTAATCATTCAAATCGGATTAGGAAAGAAAATTGTTATGCCATTTACACAAATTGATAGTATTGCGTTCTACAAGGGGGAATTGCTAACGGCAAAAGAAGGGAAACAGGTATTGGATGCAACTGTTATGGAGTTCATAAAAGAACCTGCTACTTTTGAAATAACATTAAAAGAGCCAGTGAAAGCGCAGTTGTTATACGGCTTTTCTAAAACAGTAAGTCGTGTTTACTTAAATGTTGATGAAGAACGAAAATTTTATGATGCGGTTAAGGAAAAGTTAAAACATGAGTAATAGTGCTGTTAGTTACATAAAAACAAATGAGCTTCCGTTAGAAGTGAAAAAATATGAAACATGGATAGTGAAAAACTCTTTCTAAATAAGAAGGAGTTTTTATTATGTACTTGTATAAATCATCATATAAAAAACTACGCACTTCTTTATCACTACATAAATGGATATAATTGAGGATAGAACTAGCATAAGGGGAAACAAAATAATGAATAAGTTACTTACATCGAAAATTGAAATTATAGAAAGAAAAATCCGGTATAACTCAACAATAGTAGATCACAATTGCTTATTACTTGAAAAGCAATCACAAAGTATCGTTTTATTTCACGAGGTGCAGTATTCATTTACAATGACTGCAAATGATACTAAGTTAATAATCCCAAAAGGGAGTTATACAATCGCATATTACTGGAAAGATCGTCCGTACAATTTATACGTATGGAGAGATATAAAAGGAAAGTATTTAGGTTCCTATTTTAATATCGTAAAAAACACACAAATAAAAGATGAAGTGGTTTCCTTTGAAGATTTAATCATCGATATTATGGTACTTCCAAATGGAGAATACTTCATATTGGATGAAGATGAATTACCAGAGCCATTAGGAAATTTCGAAGGTGGTTATGTGAGGAAAGCTCTTTATGGATTAAAAAAAATCATTCAAAAAGAGCTGCCACCAATAGTTTTGGAGACAGCCAGGGTGCAGAGGAAATAAAATTTAATTACATAAATATTTTGAATGGGAATGAGTAGTCTCAAGTTATATAATCTAACTTTTTTAATAAATCTAAGGTTAGTAGCATATTTCTTGAAATTACTCTTTTTTTTGTAGAAATTTCGTCGCTTAGTTATTAAATCCCATCAAATGCATTTAGCGTGTGAGTTTTCTTATTGGTTACAGTGGATTAAAGATCAGAAAAAATAGTAAGTAAACGATATCGTTTAAATAAACAAAAGTAAAATGTTCAAACAAATCATATGTATGTTTTAATAAAACCTAGTTGACTTATCGGAAATATTTGTATAATATGTACTTAATTCCATAACGTATTGCTGATTGGAGAAACCAAAGGCATTTTATCAACAGATAAAATGCCTTTGGTTTTTTTATTGCACAAATACTGAATCTGTTCATTTATATGAATCATTTTAAGGAGGGGAAGAAATGACTGTTTCAATTGATGGGGTATCAAAATATTTTTTAAAACAAACTGGTACGGTTCAAGTGCTAGAGAATATTAATTTTCAATTAGAGAAAGGGGATTTTGTTACAGTAATTGGTCCGAGTGGGTGCGGAAAAAGTACATTACTAAAAATTGTTGCAGGTCTAGATAATGATTTTGAAGGTGAAGTTATTATTGACGGGGAGCCTATCTTAAAAACGAGCAAGAAACAAGGTTTTATTTTTCAAGAACATAGGCTTTTTCCATGGTTAACAGTTGAAGAAAATATAGCGGCAGATTTATCGTTAAAAGATAAGTATGTGAAAGATAAGGTAAGAGAATGGGTTGAAATCGTTCGGTTAGATGGCTTTGAAAAATCGTATCCGAAAGAAATTTCAGGCGGGATGTCACAACGTGTTGCGATAGCGAGAGCGTTATTAAGAGATCCAAATGTATTATTACTTGATGAACCTTTTGGAGCGCTGGATGCTTTTACTCGAAGTCATTTACAAGAAGTATTGCTAAATATTTGGGAGCAGAAGAAAACAACAATGATATTCGTTACACATGATATAGACGAAGCGATATATCTTTCAAACCGAATCATCATTATGAGTGCAAAACCAGGGGAAATACATAAAGTGATTGAAAATAATTTGCCTTATCCGCGAAATAAAACTTCTCAATCGTTCCAACAACTTCGAACGAAAGTATTACAGCAGTTTGAATATGGAGGGTTGATTCAAACAAGTATATAGGAAAAGGGTGATTTTATATGTATAAAAAATTAAAAATTCTTTCTTTTGCTTTAGCTATATCAGTATGTTTGTTAGGATGTGAAAAAAGTACAGCAAGTAGTAAGAAAGAAGATGTAACAATACAAATTGGTATACAACAAGGATTAAGCCCGCTATTACTAGCAAAGAAAAAGGGGTGGTTTGAAGAGGAGTTTAAAAAAGAAGGAGTTAAAGTGAAATGGACAGAGTTCCAAAGTGGACCTCCTTATTTTGAAGCAATCGCATCAAACCGATTAGACTTTGGTGAAGTAGGGAATTCTCCAGTCATTTCAGCGCAAGCAGCAGGTATTGGATTTACCGAAATCGCCAATACAAGTTATGCGAGAAAAGGAACTGGAATTCTCGTTCAAAAAGATAGCAAAATTGCGAGTGTAAAAGAGTTGAAAGGTAAAAAAATTGCAGTAGCAAAAGGAAGTAGTGCTTTTAATTTATTGTATCGAGCACTTGATAAAGAAGGTATTGATGCAAAAGATGTAAATGTCATTCAATTACAACCAGATGAAGCTCAGCCTGCATTCGAATCAGGATCAGTAGATGCATGGGCGATTTGGGACCCTTTCATATCATTACATACGTTAAATAAAGGTGCGAAGGTGATTGCAGACGGTGAAACATTAAATGTCTCTTCACCAGAATTTTTAATTACGAGAACAAAATTTGCGAAAGAACATCCAGAATTAGTTGAGAAATTCCTCAAAGTTTATGAGAAAGCACGTGTATGGCAAGATGCTAACTTAGATGAAGCAATAAAAGTATATACTTCTGTAAAAAAGATAGATGCGAAGATCGTAAAAGAAGTGTTTAATCACGACAAACCAATTTTAGTTCCAGTAACGAAGGAAATAATAGCAGAACAACAAAAGACAGCGGATTTTCAATATAAGCTCGGTTCTATAAAGAAAGAAATTAAGACGGAAAAAGTTGTAGATAATTCTTTCGTAGAAAAAGCATTGAAAGCGAAGTGAAAAGAGGTTTTGTAAAGTGGAAAATACGAAAGCTGTTATTAAACCAGCGAGTATAACGATTGAGAAAAACAACGTCAAGAAGGTGCGAAAGTTAAATGTAAAAGTTTTAGTAAGGGCGATTACTATACCGGTTATTATATTAATAATTTGGCAGTTAGCTGGTGTATTCGGTCTTGTTTCTAAAACAGTTTTACCAACACCATTAGATATTTTTCTAGCTTTCCAAGAGCTTATTAAAACAGGAGAGTTATTCGGCCATTTAAGTATTAGTGTATTTAGGGCTGTGGCTGGTTTCTTTATTGGTGGGGGCTTAGGAATCATTTTAGGAACGATTGTTGGATTTTCAACGAGAAGTGAGCAATATTTAGATCCATCTGTGCAAATGTTAAGAACTGTACCTCATTTAGCTGTTGCACCGCTTTTCGTATTATGGTTCGGTTTTGGTGAAACATCAAAAGTGTTATTAATTGCAGATGGTGCATTTTTTCCTTTATACGTAAACGCATTTTTAGGTATTAGAGGTGTGGATTCAAAGTTATTTGATGTTGCGAGAGTGTTAGAGTTTAGTAAAAGAAAATTAATCACGAAACTAATTTTACCAGCTGCATTGCCTAACCTTTTACTAGGAGCAAGGTTATCGTTAGGTGTTGCATGGGTGAGTTTAGTAGTAGCAGAACTTATGGGGTCTACAGAAGGTATTGGCTATATGATTATGGATGCAAGGCAATTTTCAAATACAGATATCGTATTTGTCGGCATAATTATATTTGCATTTGTTGGGAAGTTTTCTGACTCTCTAGTACGTTTACTAGAAGTGAAGTTTTTAAGATGGCGAGATAACTTTAAAGGTGAGACAGGGAATTAACATATAAATTATTAGGGGTAATTTATATAGAATGTGTTAGTATACGATTCAAAATAAATAAGGGGTGTGTACAGGTATGGAATTATTATGGTTTATTCCGGCTTATGGAGATGGTCGATATTTAGGAACGACAAAACGAGGAAGAGCAGCTGAATATGGTTATTATAAGCAAGTTGCTGCGGCAGCTGATTATTTAGGATATACGGGTGTTTTACTTCCAACTGGTCAAGGATGTGAAGACCCTTGGGTGTTAGCTTCAGCTCTTGCTGCTGAAACAGAAAAACTAAAATTTTTAGTAGCAGTGAGACCAGGACTAATGTCCCCTACAGTTGCAGCGAGGATGGCATCTACATTTGATAGAATTTCACATGGGAGGCTGCTTATTAATGTAGTAGCTGGAGGAGATCCAGTTGAACTACAAGGAGATGGATTATATCTTGATCATGATGAAAGATATGAAGCAGCGGATGAATTTTTAAAAGTTTGGAAATCGACATTGCAAGGTGAAATGATCTCTTTAGAAGGAAAACATATTAAAGTTACAGATAGTAAAGTTGTCTTCCCACCAGTTCAAACACCATATCCTCCTATATATTTTGGAGGATCGTCAGCTGCTGGAAAAGAAGTAGCAGCTGAACATAGTGATGTATATTTAACGTGGGGAGAGCCGCCAGAGCAAGTGAAAGAGAAAATAGAAGAAGTAAGAAAACTTGCAGAAGAGAAGGGGCGTACAGTGCGATTTGGCATTAGATTACACATAATTGTAAGAGAAACAGAAGAAGAAGCATGGGAAGAGGCAGAACGTTTAATTCAATATGTGGATAATGAAACAATTGAGCTTGCTCAAAAGACATTTGCAAGATATGATTCAGTTGGTCAAAAACGGATGACCCATTTAAATAAAGGTACGAGAGAGTCGTTAGAGATAAGCCCTAATTTATGGGCTGGAATCGGACTTGTAAGAGGTGGGGCAGGTACTGCACTTGTAGGCGATCCGCATACAGTAGCAGAAAGGATAAAAGAATATGAATCGTTAGGAATTGATACGTTTGTTTTATCAGGATATCCGCATTTAGAAGAAGCGTATGAAGTGGCAGAATTGTTATTCCCATTATTGAAAGACGAGAAGAAAGAAGAAAATAAAATTGTTGGTGAAATGATTGCTGATGCATATGCATTAAAAAAATAGTGAGAAATAAAGTTTCACTTATTTATTGCTTCATTTTGTTTACTGCCTGTTAACACGAGATAAAAAACCCGCAAGTTATTCGCTTGCGGGTTTTCATCGTAAATTATTAGAAAATATGGTAAAATTAAAGGGTAACTTAAGGTGCGGTTGGTTGTTCAATTATCACTTCTCCGAGTAGGAGGGGGGTGATAATACGTGAGTGAAATAGCGTTGCTACTGCAGGGTGGACTGTTTCTCGTTGCATTGTTAACGTTCGTCGTCGTTTTAATAGACAAGCTCAAAAAATAACAACCCACCTATGCCTATAGAATGTGGGTTGTTTTGTTTGTAAGAAACAAATAGGATAAATGAACAATCCAATCTGCTAAGTTACGTGGACTAGTGTGTAGCCGCACACTAGTCTTTTTTATTTATATACAATTTATAATTGGTTTATGTGATTGTATTGTTCTTTTCATACTCATTATAACACAGTGTCTTTTCATCAAGAAAGGAGACCGTATGTTCTGGTCTCTGTTATATAGTAGGTGCTTTTTCTTTAAACAGCCCATCCATATACTGTTTTAAACTTTGGACATAAAATTTTTGTGTATTCACATTATTTACACCGACAATGGGTGATGGAAGGTCAAATCTTTTTTCTGATAAATGAACGACAACATCAAAAATGTCAAACAAACGAATGAAGCAAAACAGACCGTCTTTATCGCTAAGTAAAATAAAGTAATGATTTTCACTACTTGTATTTAGCGTATTCCATAAAGAACTTTTGCTTAAATCACGTACAATGCTTTTTTCTTTTAGTTCCACGAAATCTGCATTTGAGAGAATGGTAGAGATATCAATCGCATCTTGATCTTCAAAGTAGCCATCAACTGTTTGTACAGCGAATGTATAAGCCATTTTTAATATACTCATTTTATATTTACGGTTATCCAATAGCAATTCACGTTGAATAGAACTGGCTACTTTCGTTACACGTTCCTCTTTCCAAATTTCATTATGTAAGGAAATATCGTGCTTTTTACATAGTTTCATAATTAATGCATTAGAATAAAGAATTTCGTCGCTTACTTCGACAACATCAGTCTCAGCAGCCGCAAGTTCCTCACCGTGCTCATTCGTATAGAGTGGGGAATCAATTTGTCTTTTCATTTGTTCAATCTTAAATTGACTCAATTTATGCCTAATTAAAGGACGATCAATATTTGTTGTCATTTGTTCATGACAAGTATCACAAATTGAGTTTGTGAAATAATATCCACATAATATTTCTGGAATGACATATTGTTCACTAAGTTCTTTCGTATCTTTTCTGCAAATGATGCATTGTGTCATTTTTATCACCTTTACCTGCAAATTTGTATATAATCTCATTGTAGTGTATTTATTGGTATTTTGGAATATTGTAAAGGAAAATATTATGTGAAATTCATACTTATTTTGGTACAATGAAGAGAAGTGCTAGTTTAAAGGAGGCCATTTTTTTGAAATCAAAAGTGCACTTTTGGACATTAGAAGTGCTAATGGTTGTAGGAATCATATTTATTTGCACAAAAATATCATTTTTATTTCAACCGATTGGTATCTTCATATCAACATTATTTTTCCCAATCTTAATCGCGCTTTTTTTATACTTCATATTTAATCCTGTATTAATCTTTTTGGAGAATAAAAAAGTACCTAGAAATTTAGCGATATTGCTGTTATATCTTTTTATCATAACATTAACTGCGGTTGGCGTTGGAGTAGTTGTTCCTACGATTTCACAACAGCTAATGGACTTAGTAAAAAATATGCCAGGCTACATAAAAGAGGGAAAAGTATACATACAAGAATTATCACATCATAGGTTGTTTGAATGGTTATCTACACAAAACTACGTTTCCATTGAAACAATTGAAAAAAATGCGATTGAATACTTAAAAGATATACCAAATACAATTACGTCGAGTGCAACGGCTTTATTTGGTATTATCACGAACGTTGCATTAGTTGTATTTACTGTACCGTTCATTTTATTTTACATGTTTAAAGATGGACATGCCTTTCCAGGAAAAGCGGTAAGTTTATTACCAGAGTCTTACCGTGAAGAGGGGCTTCGTATCATTAAGGAAACGAACGAAACATTATCTGCATATATTCAAGGGCAAGCGCTCGTTTGTATATTTGTAGGTGCGTTTACTTTTATCGGTTATTTAATTATCGATTTACCGTACGCTTTCGTTTTAGGAATTATTGCAGCATTTACAAACATCATTCCTAACTTAGGTCCATTTATCGGAGCAGCACCAGCTGTTATTGTAGGACTGTTCGTATCTCCGATGCAAGCCTTATACGTAATTATTATCGTAACAATTGTACAACAGTTTGAAAGTAATATTATTTCACCACGTATTATGAGCTCGAAATTAAACATCCACCCATTAACAATTATTATCCTAATTTTAGGGGTAGGTAACTTTGCTGGAATCATCGGAATGATTTTAGCAGTACCAGTTTATGCAGTAACAAAAACAGTTGTTTCAAACTTAGTGAGATTGTTTAAAACGAAGAGAAGTAATCGGAAATAGTAAAACCTGAGAAAGATACACCTCTTTTTAAGTGGTGTATCTTTTGTTTATAAAAAAATAATTAAAAGCGGGTTGATTTGATTTTATTATATATTTTTTATACATCAAATTCAGCGATGAACTTGTGTGATATAAGCTCTATAAAACTATGTGGAATCCCTCTGAACTATCCAAATCATTTCCTTACAGCGTGCTATCATCATCATAATCGACTCCTTTCAATTCTATATAGTTAAACGATTAAAGGTGAGTGTAGTATTTGCTTCTACGATCTCGAATTTCATCAATAACTTGTTTATATTGTCTTTCTTGTTTTAATTCATTTTGAGATATTGTTTCTTTTTGAATCGTAATCGTTAAAAAGAATAGGTGAAACTTCATATGTGAATTCCTCCTTTCGAATTGGAATTACAGATGACTACAGTAATGACTTTGTCTTTCTTTTACAGAATCCATAGCCTGATTAATTTGTCGTTCATGAAGCATTTCAGACTCAGAAAATTTATTTTTTTGAATGGTAATGGTTAAAAAGAATACTTTAAATTTCATAAAATAATTGCCCCTTTATAAGTGATTTAGAAAAAACGAGTGTAATAAGAAATTACAGGTGACTACAGTAATGACTTTGTCTTTCTTTTACAGAATCCATAGCCTGATTAATTTGTCGCTCATGAAGCATTTCAGACTCGGAAAATTTATTTTTTTGAATGGTAATGGTTAAAAAGAATACTTTAAATTTCATAAAATAATTACCCCTTTATAAGTGATTTAGAAAAGACGAGTGTAATAAGAAGATTGAAGCTCTTTTACTTCGTCCATAATATTTTGAATGTGTTGTTCACGTAAAATCTCTTTCTGTGAGAGCTTACGTTTTTGAATAGTGATTGTTAAAAAGAATGCTTTAAATTTCATGAATATATTACCCCTTTAAAATATATTTTTAATACATTTGAGTGTAGTATGAACTTTTAATGTCAGTTATTTTATCAGTCAGTTGTTTTAACTGTTGTTTACGATTGATTTCATTTTCAGATAAATTATTTTTTTGAAGTACAGTCGTAAAAAAGAAAATATGAAAAGTCATAAATGAATTCCTCCTTTCGAAAAGGAATTACAGGTGATCACAGTAAAGTGCTTGGCGCTCCTTAACATCATTCATAGCTTTTTCAATTTGCTCATTATGAAGAATTTCATCTTTGGAAATTATATTTCTTTGAATCGTAATACTTAAAAACAATACGCTAATAGTCATTGAATGTTGCTCCTTTCTTAGAAAAATAATGTAAGAGACTAAAAAATCGCGCAAAAAAACCACAGGAAGATACAGTTCTCCTATGGCTGGGCGTGAAAAAGCCACAGGAAAGTATACGGCCTCCTGTGGCGAATTTATGAATTAAATGAAATAAAGTA
The DNA here is from genome assembly GCF_038008705.1 of Bacillus sp. FSL W8-0770. Classification (NCBI taxonomy): domain Bacteria; kingdom Bacillati; phylum Bacillota; class Bacilli; order Caryophanales; family Bacillaceae; genus Bacillus; species Bacillus sp. FSL W8-0770. The sequence goes on along the minus strand of NZ_JBBOZR010000001.1, from coordinate 2,711,268 downwards.
CGATTTTCAATTCTCCATTAGGGTGGTCGAATTCATATTTAATTGTCCAGAAAACACAGGTGCAGTTAACGCTAAAGTTAATGCATGTAATTGTAATTTCATCATTTCCTTCGACCTCCTTTTAGAATTTTTTTCTTACGTTAGTAAGTATATACAATTAATGGATAATTGTAAACATAAAAAATGAAAATTTTTAATTTTGATTAAAATGCGTATATTTAAAAAGGGATTTGAAAGTAAATATTGTAATTAACGAAATATCGATAAAAATGGGGGATGCTAAATGAAATATATGCATCATAACATAATCGTTATGCTAACAATTTTTTTATTTATTACGGCTTGTTCTAATGGAGAAAGAATAAAAGATATATATGATGTTAGTTCAGATGATTTTAAGAAATATACTGGGACATACGTTGGTAATAATTCAGATGTGGTTGCAATTATTAATCATTTACCCGGTGGTGGAACAGTTCAAAGTATAAGTTTAGAAAATGAAAATATAAAAGTGAACTATGGCGCAAAAGAGAGTGGGGCTCTTACAGAAGAAATGATTGAGACGTATTGGTTTGATGAGAAAGATACGATGAAGAAGAATTTTCTCTTTAACATTATTTATCTTGTAGTTTTAGTGCCAAATGCAAACAGTTACGAGTTTCAGGTAGAGAATATAAAATTTATGATGAAAAGGGAGGAAATCCTATCAATCTTGCATGGAAAATTTGATGATTTTCCAAAAAAAGATGATATATGGGATAAAAAGAAAGTAGTAAAGTTTCTTAACGATAATAATGAAAAAATTAAAATGCTTGTGGAAGATAAAGATTTTCGGAAATCTTTATTTGCTAAATATCCAGTGAGCCAGTTGAAATAATGGAGGGGAGAAGATGGAGTTAGTATACAAAATTTCTTATCATAGAATGCAGGATCATTATTTACCTAAATTAGTACAGGCAATTAGGCTCGTTAGTGAAGAAGATTTGTGGAAAAAAGAGACCTCTGTTAATTCAATTGGTGGAATCGTACTACATATTTGTGAACATTTACAGAGAAATACAAGGCGTTATAAGGATCCAAATATAGTTTTTGAAAATGGAATTGAAGAATATTTTCCAGTGAAACAAATAAGATCTGAAGCTTTGTTAAAAACTGTTGAAGAAATATTTGATGAGTGGGGCAAAGCATATATACAGGTCTGGGAAGAAAAAAGGCATATTGATCTTCAAAGTCTATTACATTTGGTTGAGCATACAAGCTATCATTTAGGGCAAGTAGTAGATCGTACAAAATGTATTGAGGGACAACAGTTTAATTTTTGTCAAAATGGTATAAATGAAAAGAATTTGAGAACAAGAGTTGAAACTTCGAATTTTTAGAAAGAGAGACATTCTTAATTGAATGACTCTCTTTTTTGTAAAAGAAATTTATGGGAAAAAATAATTCTATGTGATATGGTTAATTACATAAGTAATAAACCTATGAACCTAAGGTGGTGAAAATGTGAAGCCGACTCTAGAACAAAATAAATTAATATACATACAAATTGCAGAAACGATTGAATCTGATATTTTAAAAGACATATTGCTTGAAGAAGAACAAGTTCCATCGACAAATCAATTTGCGAAGATGTTACAAATAAATCCGGCTACCGCAGCTAAAGGGGTGAATGTATTAGTGGATGAGGGGATTTTATATAAAAAGAGAGGGATCGGGATGTTTGTTGCAAAAGGAGCAAAAGAAGTTGTACTAAAAAAAAGACAAAATACTTTTATGACTGAATATTTACCTAAAGTGTGGGAAGAAGCGAAAGTACTAGAAATATCAAAAGATGAATTGATGGATATGATTCAAAAGATTACGAAGGAGGGGAAAGAGGGATGATTGCACTTGAAACGAAAGATGTAACGAAAAAGTATAAAAAGAAAATAGCTGTAAATGAAGTAACGATTTCATTGGAAGAGAATAAAATATATGGTTTGCTTGGAAGGAACGGAGCAGGGAAAACGACTTTATTAAATTTACTAGCAGGACAAATTACTTCAAGTAGTGGAAGTGTATCAATATTTGGTGAAGATGTTTTTGAAAATAGTAAAGCGATGCAAAATATTTGTTTCGTTAGAGTAAAAGAAGAGTCTCATTTAAGTTATAGCGTAAAAGAAATTTTTAAGATATGTAACATGTTTTATAAAAATTGGGATCAGAAGTTTGCTGAAGAACTGGCGGGTAAATTTCAGCTTAATATAACAGAGAAATACCATAAACTATCTCATGGCATGCAAACAGTTGTAGGAATTATTAAAGGGTTAGCAAGCAGAGCGACAATTACTATTTTTGATGAACCAACTACGGGATTAGACGCAGCACATCGTGAGTTATTTTATAGTTTACTACTAGAAGATTACGGGGAGTATCCCAGAACAATTATATTATCAACACATCTGGTAGAAGAAGTAACCCATGTTATTGAAGAAGTAATTATCATAAAAGAAGGTGCACTTGTTGTTCAATCAACAGTGGAAGATTTATTGCAACAAGGTCATATTATTTCAGGGCAAAAAGGTAAAGTGGAGGAGTTCTTGATTAATAAAAAAGTTATAAATAAAGAAATTTATGGGAATAAAGGTATTGCTGTTATATGGGAAGAGCTTTCTAATGAAGATTGTTACTCTCTTGAAAAAGAAGGTTTAGTAATTGATAGAATTACATTACAAAAACTATTTATTCACATGACTGGTGGTGAAGTGGAATGACGACGTTAATGAAACAATTGAGGTTACATATAAATTTTCATTATAAAGCAATTTTAATATTTTGGATTGTAGCTTTATTAATAAAAGGAGCTTTATATGCTGCTCATTTAAATGAAGCGAAAGTTGGTTATTTACCCGAAATTATCAATAATCCTTCAATTGCAATTATGATTTTTATAGTAGGGAGTGTTTTCATTGTTCAAGATGATGTATTTCGTTTAGCAGTTTCATTTGGTATAACGAGAATACAATATTTTATCGGAGCGATTTGTTATATCGTGTTGCAATCCGCATTGTTTTCATTCCTTCAAATACTGTTTTTACAAGATATAAAATATAACTTAGTAAATGTTAACTTTGGAGAGCAATTAATACAACAGTTTATTTTACAATTTTTATTTTATGTTACGATAGCATGTTTCTTTCAAGTAGTAGTAATTTTTAAGCAAAGATTTCAATGGATTGGTCTCATGATTGGTGGGTCGCTTTTCCTTTCAACAAATAGTGTGCTGTATGGAGAAGTAGGGATAAAAGGATTGTTATTTACAAATGATGTATCTTTAATAGATATCCCTTATTTTATTGTTATTTCAATTGGATTAACAATTCTTTATATCATAACTAGTAGTATATTTATTCGTAAAGTATCATTTGAACGAACAGTTTAAAATAGTGATAGATTATTCTTTTAGGGAGAAGGAAAATATATGGGAGACACGTCCTCACTAATAACCGTCTTTTTATGCATTGCACTACTAATATTTTGGCGTCGTTATCGCTCCATGCATAAGCCAATAAAGGGATCGGGAAAACGTATTTTATGGCCATTACTATTTTTAACACCAGGTATTGTATGGTTTTTAGGTCCCGTACATCCAGCTATATTACAAGTAATTATAGCGGTATTCATTGGTGTACTTTTTGCTGTACCGCTTATAGTATTAACAAATTATGAACGAAGAGATGATGGGAATATTTATACGAAAAAAAGTGCAGCTTTTTTAATTACTTTTATTGCACTTGTCTTTTTAAGATATGGTTCAAGACAATTTATCGTTGATTTAGATCAACAAACGATTGGTTTATTATTTTACGTTGTTGCAGTATCGTATATTTTTCCTTGGAGAATTGCCTGTTATATAAAGTTTAGGAAAGTTTGGCTGGAAAATAATAATCATGCTATATGAAAACTTCTCATTTGAGAAGTTTTTTTATTTTTACAGGTAAGCAAAACAAGTTGTTGAAGGGCAGGCTGTCATAGAATATGATACATATTATAATGAGGAAAAGTTGAGGGGGATAAAAATGCGTACAATTTTACTTTTTCTAAACAACATGTTCATTAGCGAAATCGAGGACATTAGGCAAAAACATGATCCTTTATTTGGATTAATTCCACCGCATATTACAATTGTATTCCCATTTGAAAGTTCGATTTCAAATGATGAGCTGAAATTACATATTATAAATGTATCAAAACCGATACAGAATATAGAAATTGAATTTAAGAATCAAATTACAAGTGAAAGAGAATATTTGTTTTTACGAGTTGAAAAGGGGAAAGAACAAATAGAGGAACTACATAATATTCTATATACAGGACCTTTATTACAATTTTTGAAAGAAGACATTCCGTACATCCCGCATGTAACAGTCGGAAGAAAAGAAAGTGCCGAATTAGCTGCTGAAGTAGTGAAGGAGATTCCTAGTTTTCATGGGAAGTTAAATTGTGTGATTGATAGAATAAGCGTGGAGCGAATTGGAGAGAATGGAGAATCAATTATTGAATTTGAAGTGCCATTTTTAAAAAGCTGACAAAAGTCAGCTTTTTATTTCGTAACATGAAGTAATGCACCAATTGCACCGCTATTACCACCATCTTGTAAAAAAATTGGTGTTTTATTTTGATATTCGGTGTAGCTACTAATAATATGTTGAAGTTGTACGTTATTACATAAAGTCGAACCAATATAAATAATATGTTCAATGTTTTTTGTTTCAGCGAATTGAAGGCTTAATGCAGTAACGACTTCACCGACAAGTCCTTGCACAGTAGCTAGTATATCGGAGCTACTATTATTTGATCCTGTAACGGCTGCTTTTCCGAAGTTGCTAGCAGTTAAGTTATTATCGATAGGGGAAAGAATACCACCATAAATATCTCCAACCGTAATATCTAGTTCTTTTCTAGATCCTACTTTTGTTAGAGGGATTACATCTTCAAAATGATTTGTATTTGTTAACAATTTTGAAAGTCCCATAATAGTCCCACCGCCAACTCCGGTTCCACCAGCGCGAATATATTGTTCATTATAAACATAATGGATAGAAGTACCTGTACCGATATTGGTTAAAATAAAATTGTTTATAGTGTGTTTTTCTTCTTTTAATATGTATTGGACACCTGCAAGAGTAGATTCAAATTCGTTTAGCTCTATTATTTTATATGAACCTGTAAGCAGATGCTGTAATAGTTTCGATTTACCACCCGTAATACATATTTGTTTTATGCCATTGTTGTTTTTAATCCAATCTATTATTTTATGTTGTTCATGCGAATAAAATTTTTCAAAAGTTAATAGCTTTTTTTCGTTAAAATAAGCTATTTTCGTTAATGTGCCTCCAGCATCGATACCGATAGTACGTTCCATTTTCCTGCTCCTAACTACGTAATATGTTTTCCTATTTACTTAATTGGTTGAGAATAGATATTTCCAACTGATATAAGGAACACTTTAATCTGCTTGATATATTAATAGTTTTTCTATAGTTACAATAGGCTGGTCGTTTACAGTTGCAATACCTTTACCAAGAATAAAACCTCGGCGATTGCGCGTTAGCTCATAATGTAAATCAAGTTTATCACCGGGATATGCTTTTCCGTGGAATTCAACTCCATCTAAAGAGGAGAGGAATCCTAGTCCTTCAGAATCACTTGTATGTACAAATGCACTAAGCTGGGCAAGTGATTCTACAATTAACATATGAGGCATATGTTTTTGACTATCATTTATAAACCATTCGTTATTTGTAATGAGTTTATATCCTGTAACGGATTCACCTTGTTTTACATTTGTTACTTTATCAATCATTAAAAATGGATAACGATGGGGAAGCGTGTCTTTAATATGCATATGAAAGTACCTCCAATTAATAATACCCCTGCTAAAGTTAAGCAGGGGAGTGGGAACTAATTTTTAACTAATTCATCTACTTTTTCAAGAACGAAAATGCCGCTATTTCTAATATTTTCAACAACTTGTTGCAAAACTTCTTTATCTTGAACGAGTGCAATACGTACGAAGCCTTCTCCATGAGGTCCAAATGCATGACCAGGTGTAACAACGACATTCGCACGATCCATTAATGCATAAGCGAAGTCTAGAGAAGTCCATCCTTGTGGAATTTCAGCCCAGACAAACATACTACCAGCTGGCTTATCGACATTCCAGCCAAATGTTCGGAATCCATCGACTAAAGTATCTCTCCGTTCTTGATAAATATCGCGGTTTTTCTCACAAAATGCAGCGCCATTTCTTAGTGCTACAGATGCCGCTTTTTGAATTGGTAAAAATACACCGTAATCGGTATTAGATTTAAATTGAGTAAGTGCACGAACAATTTCTTCGTTTCCAATCATATATCCAATACGGCTACCTGCTAAACTATAACTTTTTGACAAAGAATTGATTTCTACACCAACTTCTTTAGCACCAGGTACAGAGAGAAAGCTAATTGGCTTATTACCATCGAAATAAAATTCAGCATAAGCAAAATCATGGACAACGATAATATTATGCTTTTTCGCGAATGCGATTACTTCTTTAAAGAAATCTTCATGAGCTATTGCTGGAACGGGATTCCCTGGGAAGTTTAAAATCATCATCTTCGCTTGATCGGCAATTTCTTCAGGGATGACTTCTAAGTCTGGTAAGAAATCATTCTCTTTCGTTAAAGGCATGTAGTAAGATGTTGCACCGGCCATTTGAATACCTGTTTCATAAGCTGTATATCCTGGATCAGGAACTAATATAATATCACCTGGATTTGCATAAACCATAGGTAAATGAACGAGCCCGTCTTGTGAACCCATTAATAATAAAACTTCTTTATCCGCATTTAATAAAACGTTATGAGTGTTGTTGTAATATTCAGTTACAGCTTCGTGAAATTCTTGAATACCGGATAATGTATACCCGTAGCTCTCTTTTTCACTCGCTGTATGTACCATTGTTTCTCTTACAAAATCAGCGGGCGGCATATCAGGATTTCCGATGCTCAAATCAATCATGTTATGACCTGCTGCAATTTTTTCTTTTTTATAGGCTCCTAATTCACTAAATATAGAAGATTGGAATGCTTTCATTCTAGTTGCTAACGTGTAAGTCATCAAAACCCCTCCTAAAAACAGTGCTTTCATTCTGCGTTTTTAATTATTCTGAAAACACATGTTTACATTTTATCATTTTTTTATGAAAATTAAAACGATTGACAAATTTAGAGGGAGGATTAGCCTATTTTGAAAAGTAACGATGTAAATAGCGTAGATATATTAATTGAAATGTGTATTATATAATTCATTTTATATAACTTAAGGTATTTTCTAGCTTTTATTAAGTATATTTCTCATGTTTTGAATGAAAAAGAATACGAAAACAAGGGATATTTTTGTGGACGATTTCTAAAGTGAAATAACGCAGAAAATTTTTTCTGCGTCTCCTCTGAAATGTAATCATTTCTTTTTATATGTGCATAATTTTTCGGCTGTCAAAAAGTATACATTTAATGTACCGTCGGCAACTTTTAAAGTTTGGTCCGATGTAAATGAATTACCATAATCAATGTGATATACATTAGAATTTTTGACAAATGAGCCTTTATATAAATCGTCTTTATTCTTTGTTGTTTGCATTTCTACTAAATTTTGCACAATTTCCTCTTTATTTTCTTTTTTGACAACTGTTTCAAATTTATAATATACAGGGCATTCACCTTTTTTATTGTCAACGACTTCCCAAGAACCGTATATATCGTTATTGCTGCATCCACTAAGTAGGATGATTAGTATAGGAATTGTAAGTAGAACCTTTTTCATTTTGTGCTCCTTTCTTTTAAATTTGAATAAACGTGCGAATACGATAGGGATATTATAATAAATAAAGTTTAAATTTTTTTAAAGAATTATTTAATTTCATATAAAAATTTAGGAGAAATTAAATAAGCATGAATCTAGTTTAAAGTCAGATTCATGCTAGTACTATAGCCTATGTTATGTCTTTTTTGAGGATAAATAAAGAGGAAAGCAGAATTACTATTCCATTTAATATATATACGCTTGCGATCATAAAGGCTAACGTACCTGCGCCAAATCCTGCTTTATCGAATATAGAAGCAAATGTTGCGATAGTCAAAAAGATAATGGGAGTCAGTAGTAAAAATATGAAACCTGCCACGATTCTTTTTTTAAAACTATGTCCAGATAAGGAAATGGCTAAAAAGTTTAGGATGCTAAACAGAGCAATTGCAAAGAGCAGGACAATAAATACTTGGATGCCATCAGACATTTTACCACTCCTTTTATAAAGAGTACTTTTTATAATCTATTCGAAATAAAAGGGGGATACTCCTTTAGGTAATTTCAATAAACGTAATAAATAGGCGTATTATAAAACAAAGAAGTATGGATTCAATATTAGATCCATACTTCTTTGTTTATTTTATAAATTCGCAGATTGTGAATGCTGTTTTTCATAATGTTTCTGCTTAGAAAGGGAAATAGAAATAATCAATAATGAAACGACTCCGAAGATGAGAACCATATATTGTAACCCAATTGTATCTAAGAAGAAGCCTGTTCCAAGTAAGACGATTTGGAACATAACCCTCTCAAACATATTACGGAATGAGAAGAGGCGACCGTGATAACTTTTTTCCACTTTCGTTTGGAAAATCGTCGACATAATAGGGAAGAAGCAGCCAACACTAAACCCAAATAAACCAAATGATGTAAGAGCCATCCATTTTATATCGCTAAAGAACAATGACAGATGTGCAAAAGCAGTACAAACTGCGAAGAAATATAGTAATTTTTCAGGTTTGAAATGATCAGATAGACGTTTAATTACGAAGGCACCTAACATAAATGCGACACCTTCAATTGTATATATGAACCCTTTAATCGTAGGATCATGTTGCATTTCGCTAATGTTAATAACCATTAAATTAAACCCAGCTATAAATAATAGAGGGATGATACTTAATATAAGTGCTGTAAAAGCAATAGGAATTCCTTTTAAAATACGAAATACTTTCATAAAGCTATTATCTTTTGCAGCTTGTTTACTTGGTGTTGTTGATTTCTTGTCTTCGAATTGTAGGAAGAAAGTCGAGAGGAATAATAAGGCGTATGCTGCCATTGAGAAGGCATACATGTACTGTAAACTCATCACAACTAAAAGAATTCCACCTAGTGAAGTACCTGCAATACGAGCGATTGTACCAACATTCATATGTACACCATTCATTTGTAATAACTCATGCTCACGTACGATGAGTGGAATTACAGATTGTAATGCAGGGAAATAAAATGCTGCTGAAATTTGAAGAGCAACCATAAATGCAATCATAAATGCGATACTTTCAAATTGAATAGCAAAAAACATGAAAATAACACTTAAAACTCGACCAAACCCAGCGTAAAGAAGAACTTTTTTCTTTTCATACTGATCGATGACACGGCCAGCCATAGGTCCAACTAGAACACCGGCTAATAGTCCGATAAATAATATAACTGATTTCATGAAATCAGAAGGGACATATTTTTGCATAAATTCAAGGTTGCCAAGAATACCAAGCCATAATCCTAGACCTGCAATAAACTCCCCAATTAAAACAATCCAAACGTTTTTATTACGCCACATAACATAAAACCTCTCCGTCTTTTAAAATGAAAAACGCGTATATAAAACCTCCTTATTTATGTAGTATTTTTATACGAACTTTTTTAGAGTCAGAGTCTATATTACGTGTTTCATAATTGGATTTCAATCTTTTTGATTTGTCAAAAATTTGATGTGTTAATTGATGAAATAAGTGAATCAAAACGTGAAAAATTTATGATTAAAGCTAATAGAAAGTAAGGGGACATATAAAAAAGCAAGAACGTATAACTACGCCTCGCTTTTCTCAAGTACAAAATTAAATATTAGATTCACTTAGCAACATTTACGCTCTTGTCCAATAGCTAAAGCGCTAAAAGATAGTGGGCCAACAACTTCTGCGCTTGCACCACTAGTAAGGTTTTCTACAGTTAATGAATATTCGTGTGTTCCACTGCTAACGTTTTGATCTATAGCTTGAAATGTTTGTACATAGAATTGTTCAGAATCTGTAGATTCAATACCTACTTGTGCATTAAAAATTTCAATATTATCACGGGAAATTCGGAATAAAACTTGTGAAGTCTCAGTTATACCTTCTACACCAATTGTAGCGATTAATTCTACTCGATTATTACGTGAATCTCTACTTGAAATTCGCAATTTCAAATTTGCTAAAATTGCTTTATTTGGAGAAGTTGGGATTGCAAAAGTTGTTTCACCAGTTTTACTAATAGGTTGAGTAGCTTGGTAATCAATGATATGAGTCATATTCTTCACCTCCTCATATACTAGAATATGAAAATAGTGAATAATTAGTTTGGACAAATACTAGATTATTTAATAGAGTCAACAATAATTATTGAAAAGAAGAAATTCACATAAAAGCATTAAGAATATATCACAATAAGATGATATTTTTCTTAATGCTTTTTGTAATTAAGCAGAATATTCTTCTTTACGTACTTCAAAAAATTCATTACGTCGTAAGTAATTATAAATTTTCTCTGAAACCTCTTCTTCTTCAGACACTAAGAAACGATGATCAAAAGCGTAGAAAGATTGACCTTTAATTAATTTTACGTAATACATATTAAACGCCTCCTGACACTAGATTATTACTTGCTTCATATTATGATGGCCTATATGTCTGCTAAAAATACTTGGAGTTTCAAAGGGGATAAGTAAAGAAATGAAAGAGCTTACAATTCTGTAGGGTTTATGTCACCTTTTTCGATAGTTTGTATTTACCAGTTTCTTCTATAATGCAAATAGGTTACATAAAATAAGGGGGTAAAAAGATGGATGAAATAATTGGAGAAGTTGTGGCTGGTATTTGTGAATTTGTAGTGGAAGTAACAGCAGATGCTATAGGAAATTTAGTTTCTGGAAATGATGAGGAAAAAGAAACATTATAATAATTTGTAAAAGAATAAAGTTGATCAAATTATAAAGGCTGATTTCTAAAGGGAAATCAGCTTTTTTATTTTTTACATTATATTAACTTAATTTGAATATTCATTTGTTATCATATTTAAGAAGCCTATATAAGGAGGTGAATAAACAAATATGTCGAATTCAGGGCCTGATTTATCTGTTTCTCGTTTGATTGTGGTAAATATAGAGGAAAAAGAATATCATTTTATTGTTCGTGAACATCCGATTGTAGGGAAATTTATATCGCTATTTGAAAATGGGAAAGAATACGGTTTAATAGATAAACAAATTGCTAATAAAGATAAATTTATTACATCGGAGCTTACTAAGTTAGATTATTTTAATATAGATGTTTTATATCTTACACCTGGGTGGATATGGATTGGTATGGATCAATTTAGTTTACATGCTCGTGAGGCTACTTATAACGAAGTAGATGTTATTATGAAGTTGAAAGAGGATTTATATTATATAGATATATACGAAGAAATAAAAATGTAGTAAATATTTATTCAGGTTAGGGGGGAAGTTCCCATAGCCTTTTTTTTGTTTAATAATAAAATGCAAAATTATATTATTTTAATGAAAGGTAAATATGATAAGAAGTGAGATGAAAAGAGGATTTGAAAATACATTAAGAGAATTGTAATAATTATATGAGTCGTATATGTAAATAACAATAGAAAGAAGATGATAATATGAGTAAAGAAGAGCTTGTGAAAAAACAGTTTGGCAGCAATGCAGATAAATATGTAAATAGTAAAATACATGCTAAAGGACTGGATTTACAATATGTAGTTCAACAAGTTGAGTCTCGTCATAATAATCGTCTTCTTGATGTTGCTACTGGTGGCGGGCATGTGGCAAATATGTTAGCACCTATGTTTGAAGAAGTAGTTGCACTTGATTTAACAGAACAGATGTTAGAAAAAGCAAAAGTTTTTATAAAGCAGAATGGTCATGAAAATGTATCTTTTGTAGCAGGAAATGCAGAGAATTTACCATTTGTAGACCATTTTTTTGATACAATTACATGCCGGATTGCAGCCCATCATTTTACGAGTCCGGCTCAATTTATTTATGAAGTACATCGTACGTTGGAGGATAATGGATTATTCATCTTAATAGATAATGTTTCGCCAGAAAATAATGAATATGATACATTTTATAATTTTATAGAAAAAAAGCGTGACCCAAGTCATGAACGAGCTCTAAAAAAGACAGAATGGCTTACTTTATTAGAAAAAAATGGCTTACAAATGCAGTCATGTCTTACTTTTGATAAGAAGTTTGATTTTGACTGGTGGTGTAATATGATGGATGTCCCTTTACAAAAGCGTAAAAAATTAACAGAATGTATGATGAAAGCACCAAACGAAATGAAGGGATATTTTAATATTCAATTTAAAAATAATAAAGTAGAATCGTTCTATACTGAAATGGCTATGTTTATATGTAAAAAAAGTACAACGTTAAAAAGATAAATGTGTTGCAGTCTTTCTGAAGTACGATATACTTAGTACAGAGAAACTGAGAATTGAGGAATAGTTATAATGATTCGTGTACGCATTGAAGGTACTGAGGAAGAAATGCTTGAATTTATGGGGAAAATGCCAGACATTCCTGGATTTGAAAAGACACATATGAGAGAGCCGAGAAAAGGAAATAACCCGAAATACGATTCAAGTAAAAATGTACTTGCATATTTGTCTTATAAAAAGATTGAAGTCGCCAATAAATAGGCGGCTTTTTTAGTTTGCGCTGTTTCACCGCCTTGTCTTTTTCACATAATAATAATAGTAGATTATGCTCAAGAGGGGTGAGAATAGTTAATAAGAAAATTATCTTTTTTGGAGACTTTGGTATTGATGACGCCGTAGCGTTAATTTATGCAAATAAAACATGTAAATTAGATATTCTAGGTATTGTTGCTGAGTACGGGAATGTATCACGAGATATTGTTACGGAAAATGTTTATTTTTTAGAAAGGTACTATGCTACACAAGTGAAAATTATTGAAGGTGCGAGTAGACCGATGACAGCTGAAGAGCCTTTGTTTTTCCCTGAAATCCACGGGGATCACGGTTTAGGTCCTATTATTCCACCTGAGATGAGAATTTGTAAACGAGAAAATTTTTGTGAATTAATCAAATTAATCGAACCTTGTCCAGAAGATATTATAATTGTGGCGACAGGGAGACTAACGACGCTTGCTACGTTATTTTTATTGTATCCAAATATAATGGATCGTATTTGTTCGTATTATATAATGGGCGGCGCTTTCCTATTTCCAGGTAATGTTACACCTGTATCTGAAGCGAATTTTTATGGTGATCCAATTGCAGCAAATATTGTTATGAAATATGCGAAAAACGCTAGCATATACCCGTTAAATGTAACACAGGGCGCGCTTATAACACCTGAAATGGCCAATATAATAGATAAACAAGGAACTGGACAGGCGAAACTCATTAAACCAATGATTGATTTTTATTATGAGAACTTTTATAAAAAAGAATATCCGGGTATTGGTGGAAGTCCTATACACGATTTACTACCGTTTATCTCGTTTATAAATGACAGTATTTTCGAATATAAAAAATCGGCAGTGTGGATTAGTACGACAAATGATGTGACTAGGGGCCAAAGTGTAGCAGACTTTAGAAAAATAGCTGAGCCAACAAGGTTTGATGATCGGCCGATTCAAAGAATTGCTGTTGGTTTTAACTATGCAGCTTTTAAAGAAGAGTTTATGCGAACAATATTGAAGCCAGATTGTCCTTAATGTGTGTAATAACAAGTCGGATAAATCGTTAGTTCAAAAAAGGTTTAATCTGTGTGTATTATTCTCAAAAATCTTAAAGTTGAACAACATGAATAACTTATGAAAAATGTCACATAACTAATGGTAAGCAATTGTTTCTAATTATATTTTGATTGGTGAAATGTAAAGGAGGTTATTATATGATTTGGTCTTTAATCGTCGGTGGTATATTAGGGTGGCTTGCGAGCTTAATTACTGGAAAGGACGTACCTGGTGGTGTAATAGGTAATATTATTGCTGGTATTATCGGTTCTTGGGTTGGTTCGAAATTACTTGGTAGTTTTGGTCCAGTCATTGGCGGATATGCAATTATTCCAGCTTTAATCGGTGCGATCATTTTAATTTTCATCGTAAGCTTCTTATTACGAGCAATGCGAAAATGAATGTAAGGACTGTTTACATTTGTAAGCAGTCCTTTTTATATGTTATGCTAGTATTATACAATCAGGAGGTGTCAGCATTGAAAACATTCACAGTAAATTTCCATCAAGAAGATAATGCTAAAGCGACAACAGTACATAAATTAAGTGAAGAGGACTTTAACAAAGCAACAGAAAAAGGCACTCGTCATCTATTTGATTTAGATACAAACGTTGGATTCTTCGTATTCTTTGATGCAGAAGATGCAGAAGGAAACGATCAATACTTAATGTTACAATACGAAGGTGATCATGAAGAGCCAACTGCGTGCTACGGATTTGATTTAAAACTATACTATCAATTTTTAGCACTGTACTTAAACGATCTTGAGTTCCAAGGTGAAACAGATGAGGAAGAGGAAGAATACGGTCCAATTCATCATTTAGCGCATTTACTTTATCATATTGTTGAAGATGGTAAATCAATCGAAGTGTAATATACATATTTGAAGCTGCCCTTTTTGGGCAGCTTTTTTATATGACATTGGAATGGTGTACTGTGAGCTAAATAAAGTGAAACTTTAATCAGTGGGGTGTTCATCCCCACTGATTATCAGCCCTCACCAAGCGGGCTTTTACGGACAGCAGGGCCCCCACCTAACTTCTTTGTTTCCGCTGAATTTTGAGGTGGGGATCTTACTGCCCGGCAAATAGCGGGATAAATTAATAATAGAAATTTATTTATTACTTTCATGTTAGCATCGTAAAACACCTGTTATAATGATTGTAATTAAATTCATGGAGGCTAATTTTATGCTTGTAGATGTAAAAGCTTTTATTAAAGCTGCAGGTTTAACATGTATTTCATCATTAAGTGGAGATAACACGTTTGCTTATAATTTTGAAACTGTAAAAAATACTATCGCTACATTTTTTAAGAAGCTAAGATTTACCGTATAATTTTATTTTAACCAGTAGGAAAAGAGTAATCACTTCCTACTGGTTTTTTTCTGTTTCAAGGAGCTGTTGTGAGAGCATGTTTTAAGTTATAGATAGAGGATATTATCATTGAGAAGAGAAGGTTTAAATAAGGAGATGAAAATGGTTTCGTTTATCAGGAGGTAGTTACTTCGGATATAACAGACTTGGTTACTTTTTAGAAACAGCTTTTGTAATATATTTTGTACAAGCTTTTGGAGAGAGTGAAGCACTGACTTTTTTGGAACAAACATAATTTGAAAAGTAGTGTAATGGGTTGGTTAACGAAATGAATAAGATGCAATAGGGGGTAAAGATGATGAAAATATATTTAAAAATAGTTATGTTATTTTTGGTGTTTACATGTATGTTTGCGCTAGCCGCATGTAAAGAGACAGACGAAAAAAAGGAAACAAATCCAACCTCGGAAAATAATAAAAATGAACAAAGTAATTTTTCAGAAGAACAGAAAAATCCTGAAGCAAAACCAAGCAATGAAAAAACAACAAAACCATCGCCTGACCCAGATTCGAAAAATAGAACACTTAATCAAAAATCAATTAACCACGTTAAAGATTTGTTTGAACTCGCAAAAGAAGGAAAAGTACCTAATGTACCATTTGGAGCCCATACAGGGGATATTGAAGAAATTGAAAAAGCGTGGGGGAAAGCAAATAAAACCGAATATGCAGGGAACGGAATGTACGCAACTTTTACAAATAAAAATATTGTTTTCGGATTTAATAAAGGGTCACAAGTTTTTGATGTACGCTCATATCATGCAGAACTAAAATTGATTACATTACAAGAAATTGAAAAAGCATTAGGAAAACCATCTTCAGTTAAAGAGAATGGTGAAGATAAAATATATGTATACAAAGTAAATAACCAGTATGAGCTGAAATTTGTCATTCCAAAATCGACTGGTAAGGTAGATCATATTTCTGTATTTTCACCAGAGGATAGTATTAATAAAATGGCAGGATAAGAAATTAAGTGATTTCAAAAACACCTCACTTTACTTAAATGAGGTGTTTTTAGTTGTAAATAAGGAACGTCTCTTGCCATATAAAACATACTTTCATACGCGAAATACTTCACTTTTGTTTTTTAATATTCATCCAATAAGAAATATTGATCTACTGAAAAAGTAGTAACCTATAAATTATGTGTAGGCTGGTTCGTGATTTTTTTACGTTCTAAATTTTGAACAAACAGTGCTTGAACAATACCTCCAATTAATAAGAAACTAGCACAAATATAAAACAGCATACTTCCATTTAACTTACTTAATAAAACTGCACCAATAACTGGTCCGCACGTTCGAGATATATCCCAGTGTATACCGTAAATTGAAAAATATAAACCACGTTTATTGTGAGGTGCAATTTCTGAAACGAATCGTAATAAGTGGTTTAGAGCAATACTTTCTCCGATGACTAAAAAGAGTAAGGTGAAGAATAACGACAATATCGTCGTTGAATAACTAAAGCCAACTGCAGCTATTGTATAGCAGGCGTAAGAAATAAGGATGATTTTCGCCATAGAAAATCGTTCAGACCATTTTACGAGGAAGATTTGTAGTATGATTTCCAAAATGGCTTTGCATGTTGAAATAAATGCGAGTATGAATACGAGATTAGGAAATACATGTTCTGCAAAAATACGATAATTCGTCTCAGTTTGTGCATAAAAAAAGCTAATAGGAAGTGTAGAAACCATAAGACCGAATATAGCATAGTGTTTAAAAATAAATTGCTTTGGTGAACTTGCCTCAACTGTTTGTTTCGACTTACTCATAGGTGGAACGGTTTCTGGGAGCTGGGTCCAAACAACAACGGCATATATCGTAAGGGTTACACTTTGCACGATAAATAAATATTCTGGGTGAGTATTATAAAAACATGCACCGATTAAAGGGCCGACTACGGATCCAATTGCTCCCATCGTTTGTAGGAGAGCAAAAATTTCTGCTTGCTGCTCTTGTTTTGTTAAATCAGCAATTTGTGCACGCTGAGCTGGAATGTATAAGGAACGGCCAATACCATTAATGACATATAACAGTGCAAATATAAAAACAGATTGAGCGAAAACGAAACTGCCGATTGCAACACCTTGTAGTAATAATCCGAGTAACATAATCTTTTTTCGGCCATATTTATCAGTAATTCCTCCAGCAATAAGTGTAAATAAAATGTCTGAAAGTGGCTGTAATCCGAAAATTAGCATAGTTATTATTACATTGCCGTTTAACATTTTATTGACGTAAATAATCATAATGAGAGCTAACATAGATTCAGTCGTTCGGGTTAATAATTCACCACACAATCTAATAAAAATAGGTTTATTGTAACGAAGTAAGAGATAATTCAATATTAATTCCTCCTTTCTATATTGAAATGATAAGATGAAAGGAGAGTTGGAAAAAGGGTAGAGACTATAGGGAGGATTTTTCACCTTTTAGGGGGAGTATGATGTTTATTTTAGATCAATACATTGAACTATGGATTGCTTATGGAAAAGGAAAAAAAGAGGGAGAACGATTGGAAGTAACAGTGCAAAATATATCTGGTACATTATTTTGTACAGAGCGCAATAGTAAGTTAATTATAAAAAAATTAGATGAGTTAAATTGGATCAAGTGGTTTCCAGGTCGCGGCAGAGGAAATCGGTCTAAGTTAATATTTCAAAAGCACCCGATATCTTTAATTTTAGATAGAGGAAAAGAAATAACGAAAAAAGGGGATGTGAAAAGCGGAAGTATATTTGTGGAACGCTATAGCTCACATTTTCCATCAGTAAAGGGAGAATATCATTCCTGGGTGGATTCAATATTTGGTCATAAGGTTGAAATGACATCTGAAGGGAGAAGAGATGTACTCCGGTTGCAAGTACAAATGAATTTAGATATCACATTAGATCCTGTATACGCTACAATGCGCTCAGAATGCCATATGGTAAAACATATATTCGACACACTCGTGTATGTAGACGGTAATACAAACATTATAGAGCCAAGACTTGCATTTCACTGGGAATATAATGACGCTGAAAAAATATGGACGTTTTACTTACGAAAAGGAGTTCACTTTCATAATGGAAAACAACTTACTGCACATGATGTTATATACTCGTTGAATCGATTTATAAAGCTGGAAAATAATGCACACGCATGGATGTTACAACACGTTGAAAGTATCCGTTCAGTGGATGACTACGTTTTCGAAATTCAATTACATACAGAAAATCGAATGTTTTTACATATGCTAAGTGCAGAACAGTGTTCTATCGTGAATGAAGATGAAGCAGGAGGGCTAATTGGAACCGGGCCTTTTCAATTATATAAAAGTAATGAAAATCTGTTCATTTTAGAAGGACATCCTTTATATTTTCGTGAAAGACCTTTTTTAGATCGTGTTGAGTTGTGGAATGTAGAACAAGGTGTAGGTACATACGATGTTTTAGTAAAGGCGCAGTATAAAGATAAAGAAAAACATAATAAAGAATTGTCTCGGCTTGAGTCGAACGTGACATATATAACATGTAATCTTACGAAAGAAGGACCAATGCAAGATGAGTTATTTCGGAAAGCGTTATATAACATCATTCATGGTTATACAATCGTTCAAGAACTCGGCGGAGAACGTGGAGAAGTGGCAAAAAAACTAATATTAGCAGGTGAAAGCATTGTAGAGATTGAGGAAGATGTAGAAAGTTTAATTAAAAGGAGTACTTATCATAATGAAGTGCTACAACTCTACACATTTACAGGACGAGATCATGTTGAAGATGCACAGTGGATACAAAAAGAGTGTGCGAAATATGGGATTCGTGTAGAAAATAATTTTCTTGATATAGAAGAGCTATTGGAAGTAAGTACGATACAAAAGGCCGATATGATGCATGATAGTGCCACAATTAGTGAACGAATAGAAGATAGTCTATTATATATGTTTCTTACAAAAAATAGTTTTATTCATGGACAAAGCAGCATGGACTTTCATGAAAAGTTGTCTCCTTATTTTAGACAAGAAGAATTAGAGAAAAGAGTTACACTGTTAGGTGATATCGAGGATACTTTGTTACGTCAAATTCATATTATTCCTTTATATCGTAATAAACAAGAGGTAAGTACACATGAAAAAGTTCAAAATATAATGATTAATTCACAAGGTTGGATTGATTTTTATAATATTTGGTTTAAGTCTTGATATATAAGGACTTTTGCACATTTTCATAAGGTGTGTAAGAGCCTTTTTTGTATGTAGGAATAGGTTTGTTTTACACATTGTTACGCTACTTGTGATAAAAGTTTATTTACAGCGTAACAGTGTTATGTTACATTATTATCAGGAAGGAGTGTTATACAGTTGAGTACAGATTTAATTTCAAAAAAAGATTTATTAGAACTAACTGGTATTTCATATGGACAGTTATATAGGTGGAAAAGAAAAAATTTAATTCCGGAAGATTGGTTTGTACGAAAATCAACGTTTACAGGTCAAGAGACATTTTTTCCGAAAGAAAAGATATTAGAGCGTATCGATAAAATCCAAACGATGAAAGAGGATTTATCACTTGATGAACTAGCTAACATGTTTTCACCGAGTGTGAGAGAAATTCTTTTAACAAAGGAAGACATTTTACGCAAGGGGATTGCATCAGAACCAGTTTTACAATTTTTCATAGAACAAACGAATAAAAGAGCAGATTTTCAATTTGTAGATATTCTTTATGTGTACATGTTAGAAGAATTACTACAATCAGGAGAGATTAGTTTAGAAGAAGGAAAAATGGTCTTGCAAGTTTTACGTGAAAATTATGAAGCAATTAAACATAAAACTTGTGACTTAATTATTGTCCGAAAGTTAGGGATTTCTACATGTTTATTAGTTTCAAACGTGGACGATTTAATTTTTGAAAAAGGCACCAAAATCGTTTTACGCGAAGCGATTATGAAATATACCGAAGCATTAAAAACTAAATTGTTGTAGTGGAGGAGAAAGTATGCGTACAGATAATTTGATTATAAATGGTTACGGTTCATCGAATGGTGGCGAGTTTCATAAAGTGCAATTAAACGGAAAAGGAACTGTGAATGGAAATGTTGAATGTGAGCAATTTGAATGTAACGGTTACGGTGCAGTTACTGGCAATTTGAAAAGTAGTAGTGCACGAATTAGCGGATCTGGTAAAGTTGATGGCACAGTTCATGCTGAAACGATGCGAATTGATGGAAAAGCAACAATTACGCAAAATGTAAAAGCAAACAGTTTGAAAATTGCAGGAAAAGGTACGATAGGTGGAAATGTCACTGGTGAAGAATTTAAAGTCAATGGTCAAGCTACAATTGACGGTAATTGTGAAGTGGATACTTTTTCTTCAGAAGGCCAATTTACAATCGGTGGTTTATTAAACGCAGATGAAATTAATATAAATATTCACGGTACATGTCGAGCGAAAGAAATTGGTGGTCAAACGATTAAAGTAAGACATAGATCAGGTACATTTAGTAGACTATTTAAAACAGTGTTTGGCTTGCAGTTAGAAGCTGAACTATTAGAAGGTGACAATATCGATATTGATTATGCTCACATAAGAACGGTAAGAGGAAACAATGTTACAGTAGGAGCAAACTGTGAGATTGAACTGATTGAATATACCGGTGTTCTTACTGTTGATAAAAATGCAAATGTAAAAGAAATTAAGCAGGTTTAACGGAAGGGAGAAATCAGTATGGAACATCCACATAGTCTCACAGTAAATGGTTCTGGTAATTCAGCAGGCGGAGATTATAATAAAGTGAAGATTCGCGGTGAAGGAACAATTACGAATGATATGAGTTGCAATGAGTTTAAAACGTACGGAACGAGTGATGTACACGGTAATGTGAAAGTGAAAAACTATGTCGTGTATGGAGATAACGAAGTACAAGGAAATGTAGATGCGGAATATGTAAAAGTATATGGTAATACACAAATTCATGGTGATGCTCATATTGAAAAAACAAAAGTTAGAGGTATGATAGATATTGAAGGAAAGTTTTCAGGTGATTTCGTAGATGTAAAAGGTGCTTTAAATGTAAAGGGAGATATTGAAGTAGAAGATTTATCATTAAATGGTGGTCTTGAAAGTGATGGATTACTTAATGCTGAAAATATTCAAATCTCACTTCGTTATGAAGGCAGTAAGGTAAGAGAAATTGGTGGTAAAAAAATTACCGTTCGTAAAAAAGCGAGATTTATTCCTTTTACTAGTCATGCTGGAAACCTCCAAACTTCGATTGTTGAAGGAGATGATATCTATTTAGAACATACGATTGCTGAAGTTGTAAGAGGCAACAACGTCACAATTGGTCCTGGATGTGAAATTAGTGTTGTAGAATATCATACTAGTTTTAATCAAAAAGGTAATGCAGTCGTAAAAGAACATAAACAAATATAAATAGTATGAGGGAGAGCAAGAGATATGGTTGAGAAGAATAATAAGCTCGGCTTTGTTGTGGCGGGCTTATTGCTAGGTATTTTAATGGCATCGATGGATAATACCATTGTCGTAACGGCGATGGGAACAATCGTTGGTGACTTAGGAGGCCTGGAAAACTTTGTATGGGTCGTTTCTGCCTATATGGTCGCAGAAATGGCAGGCATGCCGATTTTCGGTAAGCTATCAGATATGTATGGTAGAAAGAGATTCTTTATTTTCGGTTTAATTGTCTTTATGATTGGTTCGGCACTTTGTGGTACTGCTGAAAATATTACACAGTTAGGTATTTATCGTGCCATTCAAGGTATTGGTGGCGGGGCATTAGTGCCGATCGCGTTTACTATCGTTTTTGATATTTTTCCACCTGAAAAACGCGGGAAAATGGGTGGTTTATTCGGAGCTGTATTTGGATTATCTAGTATTTTCGGGCCATTACTTGGCGCATATATTACCGATTACATTAGCTGGCACTGGGTATTTTATATTAACTTACCACTTGGCATTTTAGCACTTATTTTTATTACATTCTTTTATAAAGAATCACGCGTTCATAGAAAGCAAAAAATTGATTGGTTTGGCGCAATTACTTTAGTTGGTGCAGTAGTTTCTTTAATGTTTGCGCTTGAACTAGGCGGACAAAAATATGATTGGGATTCTAGCTTTATTTTAAGTTTATTTGGTGGATTCGCTATTTTAATCATCGCATTCATTTTTATTGAACGAAAAGTAGAAGAACCAATTATTTCATTTGAGATGTTTAAGCAGCGCTTATTCGGAATGAGTACAATTATTGCATTATGTTACGGTGCTGCATTTATGTCAGCAACTGTTTACATTCCGTTATTCATTCAAGGTGTATACGGCGGGACTGCAACAAACTCAGGATTATTACTTTTACCTATGATGCTAGGATCAGTCGTAACAGCGCAGTTAGGTGGATTTTTAACGACTAAGCTGAGCTACCGAAACATTATGATTATTTCTGCTGTTATTATGTTAATCGGATTATTCTTATTAAGTACATTAACGCCAGAAACAAGTCGTGCATTATTAACGGTTTATATGATTATTATCGGATTTGGAGTAGGTTTCTCATTCTCTGTACTAAGTATGGCTTCAATTCATAACTTCGGTATGGAACAGCGTGGATCTGCGACTTCAACGAGTAACTTCATTCGTTCATTAGGAATGACACTAGGTATTACAATCTTCGGAATGATCCAAAGAACAGGTTTCCAAGATCAATTAGAAGAAGCATTTAAAGGGATGAGCGGGGGAATGAATACAAAATTAGGGGATTCAAGAGCCATTTTATCAGAATCGGCAAGATCTCAAATCCCTCCGCAAATATTAGATAAAATTATTGACGCTCTTTCTAGTTCAATTGTTCAAACATTCATGTGGGCATTGGTACCAGCTGGATTAGCATTCATATTCATTTTCTTTATGGGAAATGAGCGTATGGTAATTAAGAAAGAACAAATGAATAAAAAGAGTGAAACATCAAAAGCGTAATGAAAAAGCTCCTTTCCAATTGGAAAGGAGCTTTTTCGTATGTACGGTGTTAGATTAGCCTTCGATAATTTCGTATTCTTCGTCTGCAAGTAATAAAATTTGCGTTTTCTTGCCTTTGTTTTGAACTTCAATTACATCGTATGCGCCTAAGTCTCTTACTTTGCTTTGAGAAGCGTTAACCATAACTTCAATAGAATCAATTAAGATATCTTCTTCAATATATGATTCAGGCAATGCCATATCTTCAGTATCTAATACACACGCATATAGATTTTGTAAATTTTCAGTAGTTGGGTTTTGTTCCTCAACATCAATGATATTTTTTACTGCATCCATATTTTCTTCTTTTGCTTGGTACACTTTAATTTTAGCCATAATTTTAATCTCCTTTATAACGTAATCGTAGAGGCTACACCTCATTATAACGTTTTTTTTATGAAAGATGAAATTGTTATATGTATTTATAGTAAAAATTATGTGTCCTTACTCAAAATTGGTGTAATTTCCATATAAATGTACGAGTAGGTAACGATAATGTTACGTTAAAGTTATATTGTCCAAGCTTTTCTTATTTTCTTCTCATATATATGTAGTAGCAATTCTATATAGAGAAGGGATGGAGTGTAAGTGGGTTGTGAACCGAGAGTTTCTAGAGATTTTGTTCAAGTACCTGAACTGGTAGGTTTTCGATTACTTTTATCACATCCAGCTGGAGACCCTTTAAACTACGGATTATTATTTATTAATTTTCCTGATACGATTTTTATTTTTATATTGGCATCAAGCGGATACCTTTCCATTTCGAACTGTTTAAAAATAGAGGGCGGAACTGGTGATGCCGAAATAGAAGAGATAAAAAAATGATAGAGGATGACGTTAACACGTACAAATCAGTTGTTAAATTGACTAAAGTATATAAGAACGGTGAGACGGAATCTTTTATTTATAAAAATGAGTTATAATACATGTATTTAAATGCACCCTCAAACTATTGTTGAGGGGTTGTTACATAATTAATTATGTTGGTCCTTCAAACCGTTTGTTAACGGGTAAGAAATATATTTATTGTTGACTTATTTTATATGTTGATCATTTCATAGTTAGTAGATGTTATAATCATTTTATGTTTACTGATATTTTATAAATATTAGAATTTTTAATTTAATAGTCAATTGCTTTTATGATGAACAGGTGGGTATGTATATGAATACGAATTATGGAGCGCTCATGAAAATGTTAAGAATAGTTGATTCTAAAGAAGGCGGGAATGTAAATGATATATGAAGCGAATATACATACAAGAAAAAAACTAGTTTCTATGTTTGAGGATTTCAATAACGTTGTTTTACTTTCTTATTTACAAGGGCATATGGGTACTGCTTGGGTAAATGACCTTGAAAATCCAACAGTAGCACAAGTTATGGTAGGGATTTTTACATTTTACGCTGGAGACCCAAATACGAAAGAAACAGAAGAGTTATTACGTAATATTCCAGAAAGAATTTTAGTTATCGTAAATAGTGAAGAGTGGAAACAACGCTTAGAAACATTCCATGAAAGAAAAATAGATAAGTTTTTACGTTATAAATTCAAACGAAACCCAGAAGTTTTTAATCGTTCAAAATTACAATCTTTTATATCAACACTTCCAAAAAAATATGAGTTAAGAAGAATAGATGAGCATATCGCAAATAGCCCTACATTACATAAGATATCTGAAGATTTTACAAGTCAATTTCATTCGGTAGAAGATTATATAAACCGTGGTATAGGTTATAGCATTTTATATAATGGAGAAGTTGTATGCGGCGCATCCTCGTATAGTATTTATAATGACGGGATTGAAATTGAAGTTGCGACTGATCACAATCATAGAAGAGAGGGCTTGGCAACTGTAGTTAGTGCAGCTATTATATTGGATTGCTTAGAAAATGGAAAGTATCCAAACTGGGACGCAGCGAATACTACATCTGCTAAACTAGCAGAAAAGTTAGGATATGAATTTGATAAGGCATATGATACTTATTTTATAGATAATAGATGAGTGAAGGAGTTACATACTAAAAAATAAATACGCCCTAGTACGTAAGTCTAGGGCGTATTTATTAGTTGGTAAATATCTTCATAACAATTTTATCATATTTTATCTTTTGAATGTTTGGAATTAAAGATATTTATGTGACTTTTTGAAAAAATAAAAGAGCAGCTAGCAAAAGCTAACTGCTCTTCTCCAAGGGGGAATGGAGAAATACAATCATGTTACCTATAGTATTGACAGAACATTGAGTTTTAATCAGCCATTTATAAAAGGAGAGATAAAATATCTTTGATTAATCCTTAGCTCGGATTAGGAGTACTGATAGAAAAACGATTGAGAATATATTTTTTTATTATATTTACAATTTGAAGAGTAGAAAGTGTATTTAAGTATGGGTCTTTTATATAAATGTGAAATAAAAGAGGGTTGTCTTCTTATTAGAAGGCAGCTTTTTGTTATTACAAAAAAGAATTAGAAATAAAATATAAATTCAGTTACTTGTCCAAACAATTTTTAAAAAAATACATAAAATGCTAGTAGTTAGCCAATATTTTTATATTGCTAATTTTTTAGACTAAAAGGGGTGATTTTATGTGTGATTGTGAAGTTTGTAGAAGAAAGAAAAAACGTGATCCATTAAATCGGGGTTCTGAACCAAAAAAACAGGATTCCGAATCAGTGAATTCTTATTCATTTAGTAAAAATGCAAATTTTTTAGAAGAAGCTATACAAACAGATGAAATCGATCAAGTTTCTGAGGAATATATTGAAATAGTAGATTCAGCAGATGTACAAGTTACGACTACAGATACAAAAGCTGCACTATCTATCCAAGCGGCGTTACAAGCAGCTATTGTGGTTGTAGTAAGTATTTCTATAGCAGATAGTGAAAAGGCAGATAAAATAACACAAGAATTGTTTCAAAAATCATCTATTAAACAAATTAATAGACAAAAAACATTTATTAAAAATTCCAGAAACGTAACCGTAACAACTACTGATACAGATATTGCAGTGAATATTCAAATTCTGCTTCAAATTTTATTAGCGTTACTAGTTAAACTAAACATTTTATAAAGTGTCTATCCTATTTATATTTATATTTAGCTATAAGGGTTCACACTAAGTAAATATTTTTTGTTGTAATATGTGGTACAAGCTTGGACTTTCTCATTATGACCGAATTAATATTCAAGATTGATGGGAAATTAAGTGTGGAAAACTACACAATAACAAAGGTGAACCTATTATTTAACAGTGAATAAAACTTATATATGTGAAGTAAAGGAAAGCTGTCTTCGTATTAGAAGACAGCTTTTTGATTTTATTAGTAAAAAGCCGTGAAAATAAAAGATTAAGTTACTTGTCCAAGCATTTTTTATTTAAATACATATAATGCTGGTAGTTAATCTAAATTTTTATAGAAAACTGATAGGAGTGAATATTGTAAATGGATGATTTAAATAAGTTTTCTTCCTTTAAGTTTGATAAGGATCAAAAGAATATAATTATAGACCTTTTACTCTCAGATATTTTTAATAGGCATGGGATAAATGAAGAAAAACTAAAAAATTTATCGCCAGAAAAAAAGCAGCAAATTAAAAGTATTGTTTCTGAAATACAATCACAAGTTAATAATTATTTAGATTGAAAGGGGGTGAATGTATGAAAAAAACATGTCATTCAGATGAAAATAAAAAGTGGAGTGCATTAGACTCCTCAAATCCTCATCCATCTTTTAAAAATGCTACCGTTTCAGAAGCTGCAGCACAAGAAAGTAAAACTTACCAAATTTCTGAAGAATCTATTACAATAGTTGATTCAGCAGATGTAGAAGTTACTACTACAGATACAAAAGCTGCGTTATCTATTCAAGCTGCATTACAAGCAGCTATCGTGGTTATAATAAGTATTTCTATAGCAGATAGTGAAAAAGCTGACCGTGTAGCACAAGAATTGTTTCAAAAATCATCTATTAAACAAATTAATAAACAAGAAACTGTTATTAGAAATTCTAGAAATGTTACAGTTACGACTACAGATACAGACATAGCAGTAAATGTTCAAATTCTTCTCCAAATTTTATTAGCTTTACTAGTAAAATTAAATATTTTATAAAATGTTTAACCTTTTTTAGATATAGTGCATCTTACAGGTAAATATTCACTGTTTTAATTATAGTACAGGCTATAAATATTCATCATAACTGGACTAATATTCAACATCACCAAAGTATGAATGTAAACAAACAATGTGATGGAAAATAAAGTTTGGTTATTTTATGAAAATTGAAAAGCCATTTCCTTTATTGGATTTGGCTTTTCAATTTTAAACAGTATGAATTTGAAAAGATAATATTAAGTTAAAGAAGTAAAATATACTGATACAAAATACTTATAAAATTACTCGTGTTATAGAAAAATAATAAGAAAAAGGTGTTTAAAATAGAATCATTTTCGTTAATAGTTCAAGTTTTGAAGAATAGTGCATACAATATAAAGTGTTTTCCTTTCTTCATTTAAGTTTTACGTATATAATTTAAAAGTACTATTTTTATTTTATTATTTTATATTTATAACAGAATAGAGGTTTAAAAATGAGTGTTAAAATCATTACGGATAGTGCGGCGGATTTACCAGTAGAATTGCTGCAAGCATATGATATTGATTTAATTCCACTCCGTGTATATGATGAAGCAGAAACAGAGTATTTAGATGGAGTAACATTAGAGTCAGTTACATTATTGCAAAAAATGAGAGAAGGCGCTGTTTATAGAACGTCATTGCCTTCGCTTGAAACTTTCCAAGAAAAATTTGTTTCTTATGCAAAAGAAGGTAATCCTTGTATATATTTAGCTTTTTCATCTGAACTGTCTGGTACATATCAATCATCAGTTGTCATTAAAGAGGAAGTAAAAGAAACATATGCAGATTTAGATTTAGAAATTATTGATACAAAATGCGCTTCGCTTGGTCAAGGTCTTGTCGTTTTAGAAGCTGCTAAAATGGCAAAAGACGGCGCATCAAAAGAAGATATTTTAAACCGTGTCGCTTTTCTAATGAACCATATGGAGCACATCTTCACTGTAGCTGACTTACAGTACCTTGTTAGAGGTGGACGTTTAAGTAAAGTAGCTGGTTTTATCGGTGGTTTACTAAACATTAAGCCTATCTTAAACGTGGAAGAAGGAAAACTTGTACCACTTGAAAAGGTAAGAGGGAAAAAGAAAGTATTAAGCCGAATTGTTGATATTATGGAAGAGCGTGGTAAAGACCTTAAAGGTCAAACAATCGGTATCACTCATGGTGATGACTTAGAAACAGCGGAAGCATTAAAATCATTAATTACGGAAAGATTCGGTTGTGAAGTATTTATCGTAAATACAATTGGTGCAGCAATCGGAGCACATACAGGACCTGGCGTTATAACTTTATTTTTCTTAAATGAAGTAGAGTAAAGGATTGATCATTTGATCAATCCTTTTTTCTTTAATCTGTGATTACCGGTCGATATGGTATTGGTGAAGATAAAATCTTTGAAGTTTTCCTATATGAATTGCTCTCTTGTAGAGGGAGTATTTTTTATATGTGGAATGATACTTAATGGTAGAAGAAAAGAGTATAAATAAGAATGTATTTGTAGGAATTTAAATATTTGAAGATATCAAAATTTTGCCATTTCATATATAATTGTGTGGGGAGAAATATCTGTAACTATTTGTAAAAATAGGGGGTGGCTATAAAAATGCAAGAAATTGCTAGATGGGATTTAAATCGATTGTATTCGAATGAGGATATTCTATTTCCGATTTTGGAGTTGAAAGAGAAATATTTTGTAACAAAAGATGTAGAGGTTCTTTCAAAGCTAATACAAGCTATTGAAAAAGCAGAATACTATTTGTACTGTAGATCAGTTGAAGAAAGTGTACCATCTGACCTTACTAAATTGACCGTGAAAGTGAAGGAACTAAAAAATGAATTACAGCAAGTAATAAAACATAATGAAGTGGAAACTTCAGATAATACTAAGTTAATAAAAGATGAGCTTAATGCGTGGGAAAATATGTACATACAATTACGGGATAGGATAGAAATAGAGCGCAATAATAGACAATTATCCTTTGGACAAGCAAATACTATTGCAATGAATAGTGATAATGAAAAGGAAAGATTAGAAGTATTCGAGTTGCTTACAAGTACTTTACATAAGGAAAAAGAAATCTTTGCTACTGTATTAAATCAAATAGGGAGATTGCGTAATGCAAAGAGTAATGAAATAGAAGATAGAGAGATTTTAACACAATCTTTTCATGCGAATGGCATTTCAGAAACTGTATTATTCCAAATGTGGAATGCGACAGAAGAAAACCTTGATAAATTAGTAAGTGCTTTAAACTTGTATAAGAAAGGAAAAGCTTCAATTACATGGCATGAACTTATGACGGTAAAGGAAAGTAATGAGATCATGATTCCTTTTTCAGTAGCAATACAAAACGTTTATGATGCATGTAAGAATATTGATGAAGAATTAGCAGAATTTGCACGTAATGCGATAGAAAGTGGTTGGGTAGATGCTGAACCGAGAGAGAATAAACCACCAGGTGGGTTTTGTGCTCCATTTTTCAGTGAGAAAGAATCGAGAATTTCCATTCGTTATGATGGGAGTATAGATAGTGTAAGAGTGCTCGCTCATGAATTAGGACATGCTTGGCATTTTTATAATATGAGTTTTGAACAATCTACATCTTTTTTAGATGATTATTTGCCAATGAGTACGGCTGAATCAGCATCTATTTTCTTTGAAACGGTACTCTTAAATTATCTAATTGAAACAACGGATAGTAAAGATACGAAAAAGTCATTACTTAGCTGGAAAATAAGAAATAGTTTTAATTATGTAATGGCAATACGAGCATCGTATCAGTTTGAAAAAACATTTTATGAAAAATGTAAAGAGGGTCCTTTAAGTGCTGATGAAATTGAGAAATTATCTATAATTGCACAAAAAGAAGCTTATGGAAAAGCTTTAAGTGAATACCAGCCGTTTGTATGGATGAAATATATTCAATTTTATATAGCAGATGTTCCTTTTTACAATTATCCATACACATTTGGATATTTAGTAAGTTTTAGCTTATTAGAAATAGCTCAAGAAGGTAAAAGTACTTTTCATTCGAAATATAAAGAGTTCTTACGAGAAACAGGAAAGGCTCCAGTAGAGGAGCTTATGAAAAAACATTTTGAAATAGATATAAGAAATTATGAATTTTGGAATAAAGCTTTTATTCAAATTTCTAAAGACATTGATGAATATTTGCAGCTTATGTAAGGGGAGAGTACAGTGGATCAGCAGTTTATAAAAGGTATACCTTTTTCAACTTTAGAATATGCAAAAGCTATAAGTTTATTAAAAGGTTGGCTACATGAACAACAAGGGAAACCAAGGTTTGTAGTAACTGCAAATCCTGAAATTGTTATGTCTGCAAAGGAAAATACGGAAAAATCAAAGGAATTTAAAAAGATGTTACTATCTGCGGATTTAATAACAGCGGATGGGATTGGTGTCATAATTGGCTCGAAAATATTAAAAGGAACTTTGAAAGAACGTGTTACTGGGGCGGATTTAACTCACGATTTAATAAAATATTGTAACGACAATGAATATCGTGTCTTTCTTTTTGGAGCTGCGCCAGAAAGTAATAAAAAGGCATTAGAAAAATTAAATGAGCAGTTCCCAGGAGCACAATTTAAAGGACAGCATGGATTTGTAAATGGTGAAGAAATAGAAGAAATAAAAATGAAAATTAAGCAGTTCAAGCCGCATTTACTACTCGTAGGACTAGGTTCACCAAAACAAGAAGAGTTCATCTATGAAAACATACAAACATTAAACGTTCCGCTATCTATTGGTATCGGAGGCATGATTGATATAATATCTGGTACTGTAAAAAGAGCACCAAAAATAATGAGGGATACTGGAACTGAATGGCTGTATAGGTTACTCTCACAGCCGAAAAGATTAAAGCGACAACTTGTACTTCCGAAATTTTTATTATCGGTTATGTCTGAGAGGATTAAAGGGATTAATTAATAAAGGGGATTACATACATGAACAGAATCGGCATTATTGGAGCAATGCAAATTGAAATAGATTTACTTTTAGAAAAACTAGTTATACAAGAGGAACAGACAATAGCGGGAATGCCTTTTTATATTGGAGAATTCATGGGAACAGAAGTAATTATTACACGTTCTGGTGTAGGGAAAGTAAATGCAGCTGCATGCGCGCAAACATTAATTCATAAATTTGATGTAGACTCTATCATTAATACGGGCGTTGCTGGCGGATTACATTCAGATGTAAAAGTCGGCGATATAGTTATTTCAACGAATGTTACTCATCATGATGTAAGTAAAACTCAAATGAAAAACTTATTTCCGTTCCAAGAGGAATTTATTGCAAGTAAGGAATTGGTAGAGTTAGCACGTAAAGCTTGTATTAGTAGTAGTTTACAGATTGCAGTTCATGAAGGAAGAATTGTCAGCGGTGAATGTTTTGTTGAAGATTCAAAGTTAAAGGCGAAATTAATAGACGAATACGCACCTCATTGTACAGAAATGGAAGGGGCAGCAATTGGACATGTTGCCTATATAAATGATATACCGTTTCTCATTATAAGATGTATTTCTGACAGCGCAGATGATGAAGCTCAAATTTCTTATGATGACTTCGCGAAAACTGCTGCGAATTATTGCTCAGAAATTATTATTGAGATGCTTAAAAATATATCTGGTAAAACCATAGTCCAAAAGGAGAGATAGGAATGTTACAAGCATTAATTTTTGATATGGATGGTACGTTATTTCAAACAGATAAAATTTTAGAATTATCATTAGATGATACTTTTGATCACTTAAGATCATTACAATTATGGGATACAGTAACACCAATTGATAAATATAGAGAAATTATGGGTGTGCCGTTACCGAAAGTTTGGGAAGCTTTATTACCGGACCATTCTATTGAAATAAGAGAACAAACAGATGCATATTTTTTAGATAGACTTATTGAAAACATAAAAAGCGGAAAAGGCGCTTTATATCCAAATGTAAAAGAAATATTTACATATATAAAAGAAAATAATTGTTCAATTTACATTGCTAGTAATGGTTTGAAAGAATATTTACGAGCAATCGTAACTTATTATGCTTTAGACAAGTGGGTGACAGAAACGTTTAGTATTGAACAAATACAATCGCTAAATAAAGGTGACTTAGTTAAAAGTATTATGAACAAATATGATATAAAAGAGGCAGCGGTAGTTGGTGACCGGCTATCTGATATAAATGCAGCGAAAGACAACGGTTTACTTGCAATTGGGTGTAATTTTGATTTTGCGCAAGAAGATGAACTTGCTCAGGCTGATGTAGTAATAGATGATTTAATGGAGTTGAAGGGGATATTACCTGCTGTACAGAGGTAAATAAAGTGTGTGCGTTTTTTCCAAGTCCTATATGTCTTATTTTATGGAGGGAGTATGCTTAAAAATAATTTTAAAATTAGTAATATTCCTGCGGTTTTGTGGGGAGAGAAGAGTGAAAAAGTTTTTATTGCAGTACATGGAAATATGTCAAATAAGGAAGATGCAGTTATTCAAATATTAGCTGAAGAAGCCAATCGAAAAGGTTATCAAGTATTAAGCTTTGATTTACCTGAGCATGGAGAGAGAAAAAATGATAACACTCCTTGTAAAGTACAGTTTTGTGTTAATGAATTATCTATAATTATGAACTACGGAAAAGTACATTGGAAAGAAATAAACGTATTTGCATGTAGTATGGGGGCGTATTTTAGTCTTTTAGCTTATCAAAATGATGTGCTAGAAAAGGCATTATTTTTATCACCAGTAGTTAATATGGAACGAATTATTGAAAATATGATGAAATGGTTTAATGTAACACCGGAGCTTTTGCAAAAAGAAATGACTATAGAGACACCTATTGGTCAAAAGTTATATTGGGATTATTTATGCTATGTAAAAGAGCATCCTATTCATACATGGAATACAGATACATATATTATGTACGGAGCCAAGGATGAACTGTGCGAATTTGAAACTATTAACTATTTTACAAAAAAACATCGTTGTGAATTAGAAGTTATGGAGACGGGTGAACATTACTTTCATACTGAAGAACAGTTAAAGATATTTGAACAGTGGTTACACAAACATATCGATTAATAAATGGTGAATGTATACACTTAAACAAACACATGCTTTAATTCGATAAGAATTAAACAACTTTAAAGAGCCTTATCACACACTAGATTGTAGCAAGGCTCTTATATTTTCATAATAAAATTAATCAACTGTATTATCGGTTTACATATGAAGTGAAGAATACGCACGCTATAAATTACATAAAGTAACAACCATAAAAATGCTCAGAATAAATGATTCTCGAGCATTTTTATGTATTTTCATACTTAGGGGGAATGGACTTGAAAGATATACATATTCAACAAATAGAAAATTTAATGGAATATGAATTCAGTCATCTCGTTCAAGACAGTGAAGAAGAAGGTTTTAATTTCCTTATAAGGCTAATAAATGAATATAAAAACAAAATAAATGTATTCAATAAAACTGGAGAATGTTTATATGGTGTTTTCCAAGGTGATATGTTAATTGGAGTTGGAGGTTTAAATGAGGATCCGTACACAAAAGACAATAAGATTGGGCGGTTAAGGAGATTTTATATTTCAAGGGATTATCGGCGTTTAGGGTTAGGGAACTTATTATTAAACCAACTATTATGTCATGCGGAAAAGTATTTTGAAGTGATTGTTTTACATACTGACACGAAGCAAGGGGAGGTGTTTTATACTGCGAATGGATTTGTAAAAGGGGGATTATATAAGGGATCGAGTCACTACAAACTATTATAGAGATTGCTATCCAAATAATAGCTACGAACAGGTTTTTTGTTGGTAAATCGATATATCTTAAAAATCGCTGATATATGAAGTTGCGATCCTTATATTAAAAAACAACTTTTATAATTTCATTTACTAAATTGTTATTATAAAAAAGAGCACCTTAGCTTTTAAAATTTAGCTTATAAGGTGACTCCTTTTCAGTCAATTATGTTTTAACGTTCATT
Source organism: Bacillus sp. FSL W8-0770 (assembly GCF_038008705.1). Classification (NCBI taxonomy): domain Bacteria; kingdom Bacillati; phylum Bacillota; class Bacilli; order Caryophanales; family Bacillaceae; genus Bacillus; species Bacillus sp. FSL W8-0770. The sequence goes on along the minus strand of NZ_JBBOZR010000001.1, from coordinate 2,676,836 downwards.
TGTTTCAATAATAATCCTGGTTTACCTTTTACATAATAAAAATGCGGGTTATTTTCATCATCATAAAGCATAATATAAGGCTTTTCTTTTAGTGGGAGTAGTATAAGTACTTCGTCTATTGTAGTGTGTAACCATTGATTAGTAATAGAAACCGGCTTAGATAAAGGGATTTTTATCATATAGCCATCTTTTGGAACGACATTTAAGTTTTTAAATGGACCAGTAATTGATTTAGCGTATTGAACTGCTTCTTTTTGGATTACTGGATCTAAAGATTGTTTTTGAATGACCATTTCTTTTTGACAATCAAATACTTCAATTTGTTGATTTGTATTTGCGAACGCATTTGTTGATAATAGAAATAGAAGAAGAGAAATGACCCCGATTTTTTTTATCATAGTACAACACCTCACCATTACTATCCCCTCAAAAGCTTTAAATATTTTTCTGTCACATTCATGTAACAAAGATGTTGTATGATACAATTGGTTTTTGTTTAAAAGCAATGGAGGAAAAAATATGAAAGTTTTAATTGCAGATGACGAACAAGATATGTTAAGGATTTTAAAAGCTTATTTTGAAAAAGAAGGCTTTGAAGTATTATTAGCGAAAGACGGAGAGGAAGCACTTCAAATATTTTATGATGAAAAAATTGATTTAGCTATTTTGGATTGGATGATGCCGAAACATAGTGGTATTACTGTCTGTCAGGAAATAAAAAAGAATTCAAGCGTAAAAGTATTAATGCTTACGGCGAAAAGTGAAAGTGAAGATGAATTAGCAGCGCTTCAAAGTGGGGCAGATGAGTACGTAAAAAAACCATTTCATCCAGGAGTACTAATTACACGAGCGAAAAAACTTATTCAGCATGATAATATTATTCAAGTACAAGATGTAAAGATAAATTTCGCCAAAAATAAAGTATATAAAAATGATATAGAGTTAGAAATTACAAAAACAGAGCTCGAATTAATAAAATGCTTTTTAAATCATAAAGGAACTATTTTAACTCGTAAAAAATTGTTAGACATTGTATGGGGATTTGACTATTTTGGAGAAGAGAGAACGGTTGATACACATGTAAGAAGGCTGCGTAAAAAAATTGGAGAAAATATTATTAAGACGCATCGTGGGCTGGGTTATAGTTTGGAGGAACAAAGTGAATAAACTTGGGAAAAAACTATTTCTCAGCATTTCTTTAACCGTTATTCTTATATTTACAATTTCTTTATTATTAATTAACTTTCTCCTGCCGAAATATAATATTTATAAAACACGTGAAAACTTAAATGAATTTACAACTCAAATACAAAATGCGCCAGTCAATGATTTAGAAGATGTTATTCATACAATTGAAAGTGAAAATAATGTTACAATTGCGTATACGCCAATTAATCAGTCAGAAGATGCTATGAACGACGCGTTACGCATGCAACTTACGAAAAAGAAAGTAACGTTAAATAAGCTTTGGATTACGAAAGACGAAGTTATGAAAGTGAAGACGGAAGGGCAATCGAATAAACTGTACGATCAAGGAAAGGTAAAAGCGAGTTTTTTTGCTAAATATATTGCGAAAGATGATACGATAATTTTAATTGGGACTTCTATTGCGAATTCAAATGAAATTATAAATACGTTAAATACATTTTACTTATATATCGTATGTTTCTCGCTTCTTCTTATTATTTTACTTGTGTGGATACTTTCAAAAATAATAACGACGCCACTGAAAGAGCTAAGTGATGTAGCTCAGGATATTTCACATTTGCAGTTTAAAAGAACGAAAGTGAAAACGAATGATGAAATAGGAGAGTTGGCCAATAGTATTAATATCATGAGTGAAAAACTACATGAAGCACATCAAGACTTAACTGATCGTAATGAACATTTAAAACGATTTATGGGTGATGTAACGCATGAATTAAAGACACCGATCGCATTAGTAAAAGCATACTCTATGGGGATTAAAGATGGATTAGATGATGGGACTTATGTAGATACAATTATTAAACAAACAGATCAAATATCAAACTTAATTGAAGAACTATTACGATTTTCTAAACTAGAAAGAGATATTTTACAAAAAGAAGAATTCCCCATTGAACCACTGGTCCAGAGTATATTAGATAAGCATCAGATTGAACTGGATTCGAAAGAAATTAACTTGCAAGTAAATTGTAATGCGGGCGATACAATCGTTTATGCAGATTTAAATAAAATGAGAATGGTGTTTCAAAATTTAATTTCTAATGCGATAAAATATACAGCAAATCAAAACATAATAATTACATTAGAAGATAGAAATAAAAGTATATATTTCCAAATAAAAAATGGCATTCCTACGGATAAAATTAAGGATATCGAGAAAATTTGGGAGCCTTTTTATGTACTAGAATCTTCTCGTAGTAAAGAAAAATCAGGTACAGGATTAGGTTTAGCGATAGTGAAAAGTATTTTAGAAAGGCATGGTTTTGAATATGGAGTTTCCTCTATAGATGGAGAAATTCAATTTTATATAAATGTGAAAAAGGACTAATGAAAATATTAGTCCTTTTTGCAGCTTTAGAGATTAGCGATATAGGATGAATCACCATAATTTTCAAAATTGATGTATTAAATGGAGAATTAGCAAATGTTCTACTTTCATTAAATTCACGTGAAGTTCACAGGAAAACGTTATATTTACATAGTTATATTTGAATTTAATGAAGTGAGGTATTCAGATTTGAAAAGAAAGAAATTAGTAATTGGTAGCATTTTAATGGGTATGACGTTATCTTTATCTGCATGTGGTTCATCAGATAATATTGTAACGACAAAATCAGGAAGCATTTCAGAAAGTGATTTTAACAAAAAATTAAAAGAAAACTACGGTAAACAGAATTTATCTGAAATGGTAGTAGAAAAAGTATTAAATGATAAATATAAAGTTACGGATGAAGAGGTAACGAAACAACTAAAAGAATTAAAAGACAAGATGGGCGATAATTTTAATACATATATGGAATCCAATGGTGTGAAAAATGAAGATCAGTTGAAAGAGAAATTAAAGCTTACTTTTGCTTTTGAAAAAGCTATTAAAGCAACCGTAACGGAAAAAGATATTAAAGATCATTATAAGCCAAAGCTTCAAGTTAGCCATATTTTAGTAAAAGATGAAAAGACAGCAAAAGAAATTAAAGAAAAATTAAATAGTGGCGAAGATTTCGCGGCATTGGCTAAACAATATTCAGAGGATCCAGGTTCTAAAGAAAAAGGTGGGGAACTATCTGAATTTGGACCTGGTATGATGGTGAAAGAATTTGAGGATGCTGCGTATAAGTTAGAAGTTGGTCAATTGAGTGAACCTGTTAAATCTTCTTTCGGATATCATATTATTAAGCTAACGGATAAAAAAGAGCTTAAACCGTATGAGGAAGAGAAAGAGAATATTCGTAAAGAATTAGAACAGCAACGTATACAAGATCCTCAATTCCATCAACAAGTTACTAGAGATCTGCTTAAAAATGCAGATATAAAGGTATCTGATAAAGACTTGAAAGATACCTTTAAAGAGTTAGAAAAATAATAAATGGAATGTAAGGCAAGCGATAGAAATATCGGTTGTCTTTTTCTCTATTTATCCCGCTATTTGCCGGGCAGTAAGACCCCACCTCAAAATCCAGCGAAAACAAAGAAGTGGCCCTGCTGCTCGTAAACGCCCAATTGGTGAGGGCTGATTAAAGTTTCACTTTATAAAGAAGGAGGAAGTGGGAAAATACTTTCATACCTGCATTAAATTTTACTTAATAAGAAATCTTTGAGTTTCTCAACTTTTATATAAAATAAAACTGAATTTTCAGTTATTTTGTTATATAGTAAAAGAGAACGAATAAGGGGAGGGAACATTTTGAGTAAAAAGAAAATGGCAATTACACTGTCAGCAATGCTATCTGCAACAATTATACCTAGCTTTACTATGGATGTGCATGCAGAGAAGAAGGAAGAGACTAAAAGTACGAAAATTGAATTAGAAAATGGGATGACAAAACCGATTTATTCTCTCGATGAAGCTATTATCGAAAATTTATATGTAGAGACAGAAGTTGATAGTGATCGAGACGGTAAGAAAGACAGAGTATCGATAAAAGTTATGCGTCCAAAGACAGATCCGAATGTGAAAGTTCCTGTTATTTATGAAATGAGTCCATATCGATCTGGATTAAAAGATGTTCCTGTATATAATGTAGATGAAGAATTGTATGCGTATGAAGGAAAACCGTATGGAGCGGTTAATCTTGGTTCGTATGGGAACTATTACGTGCCAAGAGGTTATGCAGTTATTCTAGGCGAAAGTATCGGTACTGGAAAATCAGATGGATGCCCTACAACTGGAGATGAACAAGAGATACTCGGGACAAAATCTGTTATTGATTGGGTAAACGGTCGCGCGAAAGCATTTACAGAACAGGGTGAGGAAGTTCAGGCAAATTGGTCTACAGGAAATGTAGGTATGACTGGAGTTTCCTATAATGGTACTTTACCAAATGCTGTTGCGACTACTGGAGTCGAAGGTTTAAAAACAATTATTCCAATCGCAGCAATTAGTAGTTGGTATGATTATTATCGTGCAAATGGTGCAGTCATTGCTCCAGGCGGATATCAAGGGGAAGATACAGATAATATGGCAGAAGCAGTACTGACAAGGGAAAACCCTGAAGTTTGCGGACAAGTTATAAAAGAGTTAACGGCTGGACAAGACAGAAAAACAGGTAATTATAATGATTTTTGGGATAAACGTAACTATGTAAAAGATGCTAAAAATGTAAAAGCGAGTGTATTTGTTGTTCATGGTTTAAACGATTGGAATGTTAAAACAAAACAGTTCGCGCAATGGTGGGAAGCACTTGGAGAAAATAATGTTCCTCGTAAAATGTGGCTACATCAAGGTGGTCATGGTGGGACATCAAGTAATAACTGGCAGCAAACACAAAATAAATGGTTAGATTATTGGTTGTACGGAATTGAAAATGGAATTATGGATGAACCAATGGTTGATGTGCAAAGAGAAAATAAAACGTGGCAAAAGATAAAAAATTGGCCAGATCCATCAGCTGTACCTTCAAAAATCCGTATGTATTTAAGTAATAAATTAGTCAATTTGCCATTAAGTATGGGATCGGCTAATAAAGTTTTCTCATTCTTAGATGATGCACAAATGAAATCAAACCAATTAGTAGCAAACCCAGAATTAGAAGTAGCAAATCGATTAGTATATACAATGCCTGTACTGCAAAAAGATACGCGTATAAGTGGTACACCAAAGATTTCAATTACAGGAAATATTGATCGATCTGTATCAAATTTAACAGCATTACTTGTTGACTATGGAGGAGCGAAGCCGGAAATCGTAACGAGAGGCTGGATGGATCCACAAAACTTAAAGAGTATAGAAAATTCAACAGCGATTCAACCGGGCAAAGATTATACATTTACATGGGACATGCAGCCAGATGATTATGTATTTAAAGCGGGGCATCAAATCGGAGTTGTTTTAATTGCAAGTGATTATGATTATACAATTAGACCGAAAGCTGGCACGAAACTTACAGTGAAATTAAGTGAAGTGACATTGCCGATTGTGAAATAAATATTTTTTCTAAAGAGCTTACTAAAGTAAGCTCTTTAATTTGTAGTCTGAATTTTTAATTTTTATATTTCAAATTGGAAGGTTATGTAATACAATATCATTATATTCTATGGAAAGTGAGTGATATATTATGACAGTCAGCTCTTTCGAAATATCATTAAAATCAGAGGTGCAGGAAGATTAGTTGAATTGAAATCTTCCGTACGTAAAAACGGAGGAGAAAATAAATGTTTAGCTTTTATAGTACACTTTGTACAGAACTGTATGATTACACAAAACCAGTCGGTTATTCTTTAAATGGTGATATTGAGTATTACAAAAAACGTTTAAAAGATTGTAGAGGAAGAATCCTCGAAGCCGCAGTAGGTTCAGGACGTGTCATCATTCCGCTTCTAGAGGCTGGTTTTAAAGTGGATGGGATAGATTATTCACCTGAAATGCTAGATTCTTGCCGTAAGCGCTGTAAAGAGAGAGGCTTACATCCTAATTTATATGAAGGAAGCTTGCAACAATTTTCACTTCCGCATAAATATGACGCAATTATCATTCCTACTGGATCTTTTTGTTTAATTGAAAATCGTGTGGATTCTATAAATGCATTGAAATGTTTTTATGAACATCTTAATCCAGATGGACGATTAATCGTAGATATTATGCTTCCGCATGACTGGAAGACTGGGGAAATTCATACATCGACTTTCTCTTTGCCGAGTGGAGACGGAATCACATTAGAAAATAAATCAATTGAAATAGATTGGCTGAACCAAGTTACTGTGTCATATTTGAAATATGAAAAGTGGAGTAAAGGACAGTTAGTACAAACAGAATTGCAACGCTTTGCGCTGCGCTGGTATGGAATAGAAGAGTTTAAACTTCTTTTAGAAAGTATAGGTTTCTCTAATATTACTTGCTCTGCTGAATATGATTATGAAAAAGAACCGTCAAATGCAAATCAAATGATTACTTTTGAAGCTGTGCGAAAAGAATAGAACTAAAACTATGAATAAAAAATAAGGCGATCGATTTAAAATCGGCTGCCTTATTTTTTATTTTATGTAATGGTTTATAGAGAAAGATTGGAGGGAAATAAATGAAACTTATATTAATATTTGGCCCACAAGCAGTTGGAAAAATGACAGTGGGGCAAGAATTAGCAACATTAACCGGTTTAAAACTTTTTCATAACCACATGACAATTGATTTAGTAAGTCCAATTTTTGATTACAGTACGAAAGAAGCAAAAAGACTAGTAAGTTTATTTCGTAATGAAATATTTGAAGAAGTATCTAAAAGTGATTTATCTGGAATGATTTTTACGTATATATGGGCATTTGACCTCCAAGCGGATTGGGATTATATACATCATGTAGAAAGTATTTTTGAATCAAAAGGTGGGACAGTGTATTATGTAGAGCTGGAAGCGGAATTAGATGAAAGATTAGAACGAAATAAAAGCCCGAATAGATTAGAACATAAACCGAAAAAAAGAGATATTGAGTGGTCTGAAAATAATTTGAAAGAAACGATGAAAAAGCATAGATTAAACTCTCTTCATGGTGAAATTGAAAAAGAAGAGTATATAAAAATTAATAACACGTATTTGAGTGCAAAAGAAGTAGCGGAAATGATTAAAGAGAAGTTTCAATTGTGAAATTTATGAAGTCTATTTCGTTTTCGTTGTCCAAGCATTCTCCTACTAATTACATATACTATTTATGTTAAAGTCGGCTACTATTTTATATAGGGCTGTTATTTTCCTATAAATGCTATTTTAGTGAAGTGGGAGGAATCAATTTGGAAAACGTAGAACAAGATAGAATTGAAAATCAAGTGTATTCAAATCGTGTAGTAAGATCAGAATTTGATTCGAATTGGGAAACTTGTATATCAAAGAGTGGTTATGTAATTTATGTAGCAACAAGTAATAATGCTGAAGTAATAGTGCTTCTTGCAGATGGTTCAAGTAAATTATTAATTTTCGAAAAAGGCGGTAAAGTAGTAGTTGGTGGCGGTGGAACAAGTCATTACAGTAAGCCGCATATTGCAAGAAATATTTAAGATAGAACATGTTAATTAAGAAGAAGCTGGAAAACGGTTGTCATTCATGTTTAGGGCATGATAGACGAACCGTTTTTTATTTGTTTATAAATTTAGAAGAACTTCATTGATTACAAATACATCAGGATGAGCAGCGAAATTAGAAGAAAACTTGGCGGGTAATGGTACGAAATATTATGTAGGTTTGCAAGAATCTTATAAGCGATATAAAAAAGCATTTCCTATTTGGGGAAACACTACTTCTATGTTATAGTATAATAGTGTTTTTAGATGGTGCTATTTTAATATATTTATAATTTTGTTATGTATTATTTTTATATTAAATAACCGTCTAAAGTATTTTTTTATATAAGGAGTAATAATTAGAGAAATGAAAAATATAGACTTTATACTAGAAAGTGATGAGGCATTAAAACCGTCTGAACGATTAGTACTATTATTATTAGAGAAGCATAGAATGTTATATACGAACGATCTATTGGCATTATCAAATTTATCATATAAAACATTAACAGATTCATTAACGGCGCTAGTTTTAAAATCGTATGTGTTAAAGGAAACAGGTAAGGGAAGAAGACAGAATTGCTATAGATTAGTATGATAAGGCAGCTGTTTTAGAAACTTTTACATATGTTTTTTTCGATCGTAAGGTGAAATTGTATTTTTGTTTTCAAACGAAAAACTTACTACAAGAGGGGCTAAGATAGTAGTGTTTCATTTTTGTAAATGTAATTATTTCATCATTGAAAATACAAAAATAAAATAAACCGCATAAAACAGAAATAAAAAAACAATCCATTTTTAAAATGGATTGTTTTTTTATTGGAATAATATTATTTGATATGTTGAAAGCATAAATAGCAGAATAAACATTACCTGTTTTAGTTCATGCAACTGAACAAATATGATGAAAACTATGTGTATAGTTTTTTGCTTGCTTTTTCAGTAACTCTAATGAAATCATGGTCTTCATTGTTTAAAGGCAGTATTTTTAACATTATTGCTATTCAGCATTAAGCACAAAAAAAAGTAATATATAATATTATTATGTAAACTTAAGATTTTAAAAGGAAAATATAATAATTAATAGAACATGTAGAAGGAGATGCTTAAATATTTTGAAGGATGGGAGATTATTATGGAGCATTTACAATCAATAGCACAAGCTGTTATAAGTGGTGATAAGGAAAAAGTAGTGGAGTTTATAAAGGCGAGTCCAAGTATTGTTAACGAATGTAGTAAAGATGGCTGGACACCACTTCATTTAGCAGCTTATTTTGGACAGAAAGAAATAGCGAGTTTTCTTTTAGAAAGCGGTGCAGATATACATAGTAGAGCAAAAAACGAAAATGAAAATACACCTTTGCAAGCGGCAATTGCGAACAAGCAAAGTGAACTTGTCGCTTTCTTAATTGAAAAAGGATCAGATGTAAATATTATGCAAAGTGGTGGCTGGACAGGACTCCACGAAGCAGCATTATTAGGAAATGAAGAAATAATTATGTTGCTCCTTAAAAATGGAGCTAATAAGATGATTAAGAAAAATGATGGAAAAACAGCGTATGATATTGCATTAGAAAAAGGATATAATCACCTTTTACATCATTTGAAACAGGAAGTGAACTTATGATGAATAAATGGAGTGTTGGTATATTTTTATTTAATGAAGTAGAAGTGTTAGACTTTGCAGGGCCATTTGAAGTTTTTTCTGTAACTGAGGTGAATGAAGAAAAAACATTTACTGTTTATACAGTTAGCGAGAATGGGGAAATGATTACAGCAAGGAATGGATTGAAGGTACAGCCAGATTATAGTATTGAAAATTTACCACCAGTGGATATTTTAATAATTCCGGGTGGGCTAGGTGCTAGAAAATATGAAATAAAAAATGAAATAGTAATAAAATGGATTCGCCAACAAATGAAAGAAGTAAAGCTGATGACTTCAGTTTGTACAGGAGCGCTATTACTGGCGAAAGCAGGTTTACTGGAAGGTTTAAAAGCAACAACACATTGGGCTAGTATTGAAAAGTTTAAAAATGAGTTTCAAAATGTTGAAGTTATAGAAAATGTAAAGTTTGTAGATGAAGGACATATTATAACATCTGCCGGAATTTCAGCTGGAATTAATATGGCATTTCATATTGTGAAAAACTTGTTAGGTATGCATGTTGCGGAGGACACAGCGAAGCGAATGGAGTATGATATTAGTTTGCCAAATTAAAAAGCCCGGATTGGGCTTTTTATATTGAATGAATATAGTTAAGCTCTTCATCACTCAAAATAGGGCGAACAGATGCATTTGCATTTTCTTGTGCTTGTGTTCCTGTTTTTGCACCAGGAATTACAACACTTACTGCCGGATGAGAGAGTACATAGCGAAGTGCAAGTTGCCCTAAGGTCTGATTTTTATTTGAGAGCAGCCGAAGTTTCTCTACGGTTTGTAAGTCTTCTTGAAACCAAGTTTCATTTGGCCAATCTTTGCGTAAATCTCCATCTGGAAAAATTGTTTTATTTGTGAATTTTCCAGTTAAAATGCCCATTTTTAATGGACCACGAATAACAGCTCCTAGATTTTTCTCTTGTAAGAATGGTAATATATCTTTTTCTGGTTTTCGATTTAATATATTGTAATCAAGTTGTACGATATCAATTTCGTTGTTGTTATTGAAATGATGAATGTATTGTAAATCATGAGTCGAAACACCGACTGCTCTTACTTTGCCATCACGTTTTAATATGTCAAATGCACGTAGAAATGCTTCTGTTTCTCTACGATTATGCCACCAAATATGACAAAAATAAAGATCAATATAATCTGTTTGAAGACGTTGTAAACTTGTTTCGAATACGGCGATGATTTTTTCGGGAGTATCATATACAGGAACTCCATTAGGGTCGTAGTGATGTCCGATTAAACCACCTTTCGTTGATAGGATAATATCATTACGATGTCCTTTAATCGCGGTAGCTACCAACTTTTCACTATGTCCTAAACCATACACATCCGCAGTATCAATAAAATTCACACCACACTCAATTGCTTTTTTTATAGCGGTTATAGATTGTTTATCGTTAACAGGTCCCCATTCATCACCACCGATTGCCCATGCGCCAAAACCTATTTCAGAAACAGTTATTCCAGTTTTACCTAATGTGCGGTAATGCATATTCCCCCTCCTTGTAAGCATGTTATAACATGGATATGTGGGGAAGGAATTTTGTGTGTGAAAAAACTCTTCTACAATAGTAGAAAAAGAATTACAGAAACTACTATTTTATAGCAGCATGTATAAAAAAAATCGGTGTAAATATGGAAATGTCGTCGAATGCTATCTTTAATTGGTTAATTTATGGGATATTTTTGTGAAGGAGTTTATTTTATAAGAATAGAATTTAGTTTAGTAAGAAAACGTGCCGATGGTAGTGAAAAATATGGGTTAGGGGGATTTGAATGAGGAAACTCGAGCGAGTAAATGTTCCTAATATACCAGAGCAATTATCACAACCTAGTGACAAGCGTAGGATAAATAAAAAGAAGTTAAGGCGACTTATTTTAATGGTCCTTTTTATTGCGGCAACTACTCTATATGTTCAATATATTTTAACGAAACAACAAGAAGTAATTGATAAAAAGAAAGATACGATTACGGATCAAAAGAAGCGATTAGTATCTTTAAAGAAAGATAAAGATTCTTTAAAGACTAACATAGAAAATTTAACAGACGATGAGGAAGAAATTTTGAAGTTAGCGAGAAAAGAGTATCAATTTTCTAAGTCAAATGAAACTATATTTGTGATGCCAAAGTAATAAAAACAGTTAGCCATTGAACTGCACCCCCAATTGTTAGACACCGTCTAACAATTGGGGGTGCAGTTTTTTATGTATGAATGTCATGGTACAAGGAACAATCACATATTGTAGAAATGAAGAGTTTAAGCTATTTTCATAAATATGGAATATGCACTAAAATAAATGTTGTTAAAATTCTGTCAATTATATTATAATACAAGGTAAGCGGATACATTTTTTAATCAACGTTGAGTTCCTCGCTCATACGACTATTAAGAAACCCGTTATCCTCGTATAAGAAAGGAAGATAGCTGTGTACGCTTCAAATACAATTTATATCGTAGGGGATGCGAAAGCGCCTCAAAATAATCCCATTACTGAAAAGTTTAAAAGCTATTTCGTAGCATTTATACTTGTTAAGGATACAGGGGAAATTGTAGATGCAGACTGCTCAGCGACAATTGCATTAACATCTCAATTTGTTAAATATTTATTTCTACATAAAAATATAAATGACCCGGCGTTAGTAATGGAAGTAAAGAACCGATATTTCGGTTCTTCTCAAAAAGCGTTACTTGTAGCGCTAAAAGATGCACAGAAAAAATATAATCAGATTGCTGCTTTGTCTACTCAATCATAGACAAAATCCAGCCGTAAGAATCATTCTTATGGCTGGATTTTTTTATTTCACATTATCGTCCTACATCAAAAGTGAACGAAAACAAAGTAGAGAGATAGAAGAGTAAATGCCCAATAGGTTTACCTAATAATCCGTGGCTATAAATCTCCGGTGGATTAAAATTTCACTTCATTGGAGAATGAAAGGATGAACAAAATGAAAATTACAGATGTAAAAGTAAATCGTAGACGTGTAAAACTGCATACACCGTTTAAAACCGCGCTTCGTACTGTAACAGAAATTGAAAGTATAGATGTTTATATTCATACAGACGAAGGAGTAATTGGTAAGGGGGCTGCAGCCGCAACGCCAGTTATTACGGGGGATTTCACCAGCGGAATGGAAGAAGCGATTTTAGGACCGATGCGTTCATGTTTAATTGGTCAAAATATCATTCAGTTTCAGCAGTTACTACAGGGTATTCAAATGAGTTGTATTGGAAATTCAAGTGCGAAAGCAGCGGTAGATATCGCTTTATATGATGTAAATTGCAAATATCAAAATGTGCCGTTATATGCCTTGTTAGGCGGGAAGAAAGAAATTCATACCGATATTACAGTGAGTGTGGATGAGCCTGTATTAATGGCAAAAGAAGCGAAGAAACATGTAGAAAAAGGATTTCAAACATTAAAGATTAAAGTGGGTAAAGAGGCGCATTTAGATTTGGAACGTATTGAGGCAATTCGAAATGTGGTACCAAGAAATACGACATTACGTTTAGATGCGAATCAAGGTTGGAGCCCAAAAGAAGCGATCTCTATCATTCAAGAGATGGAAAATCGTAATTTAAATATAGAATTTATTGAACAACCAGTACACGCGAAAGATTGGGATGGGTTAAAGTACGTCAAAGATCGTGTGCAAACGCCAATTATGGCCGATGAAAGTATATTTTCAGCAAGTGATGCATTAAAGCTCGTTCAAGGAAGATACGCAGACTTAATTAATATTAAATTAATGAAATGTGGTGGCATACGTGAAGCATGGCGTATTGCAGATATCGCAGAAACGGCTGGTGTGAAGTGTATGGTGGGAAGCATGATGGAATCTTCACTTTCCGTTAGCGCTGTTGCACATTTAGCGGCAGCACATCCTAATATACATTATTTTGATCTTGATGCACCGCTTTGGTTAATGGAAGAGCCAGAAGGAATGACTTATTCTGGATCAAAGGTAAACCTTCAATCGACAGTGAATAGTAAGTCTTAGGAAAAGAGACTAGTAAATTATTTTTTTAAGGGGGATATATATGAAAAAAGTAGGAACTGCATTTTTAACAACTTTATTTATATTTTCATCGTTTACATCGGCAAATGCTGAAGAAAAGAAGGATAATAAAGCATTTATAGATGTATCTGCTGCAACGTTATGGACAGCACCTGATTCATTAAGGTCAATCGATACACCGAGTGCAACAAATCCAGTGGATCTATGGAAATGGACGAAATCAATGACACTTGACGAGAAACTATGGTTAACAAATGCAAATAAATTAGAAACACAAGCGTTACTCGGTCAAGAAGTAACCGTTATTGATAAGAAAGGCGAGTGGGTGAAGGTATTAGTGCATGGACAGCCAACACCACGAAATGAAGAAGGTTATCCGGGCTGGATGCCTGAAAAGCAATTAACATATAATCAAGAATTTGCAGATAAAACAAATGAACCTTTTGTCTTAATAACAAAGCCAACTGCGATTTTATATATAAATCCTTCTGAAAAACATAAATCACTTGAAGTCAGTTATAATACAAGACTGCCGCTATTAAGTGAAGACACAATTTCATACCGTGTATTGTTGCCAAATGGTCAGAAAGCATGGCTACAAAAAAATGATGGAACAGTTTACCGTTCTCAAACTGATATTCCAAAACCGACAGCTGATGATTTAATTAACACAGGGAAAATGTTTTTAGGTTTACCGTATATATGGGCTGGTACAAGTGGTTTTGGATTTGATTGCTCTGGCTTCACGCATACGATCTATAAATCGCACGGCATTACAATTCCGCGAGATTCTGGACCGCAATCAAGAGCAGGAGTTGCAGTTGATAAAGAAAATCTACAAAAGGGAGATTTAATTTTCTTTGCACATGATAAAGGGAAAGGTAGTGTCCATCACGTCGCAATGTATATTGGTGATGGCAATATGATTCACTCACCAAGAGCTGAAAGATCGGTAGAGATTATACCGCTAAATACACCAGGATATATAGAAGAATACGCTGGTGCTCGTCGTTACTTACCTTAAAAATAGAGGGGGTTTTTAAATGAAAAAAGTTGTTCGTTACTCATTAGTTAGTACTCTATTAGTTTCTTCATTTTTAGTTGGCTGCGCAAAAGAAAAAACTGCAACAAAGCCGAAAGATGAGAAGAAAGTATTACAGTTACTAGAAACGGGTGAAATTCCGTCGTTAAATTCAGGGAAAGTAACAGATGCAGTCTCGTTTAACGTTTTGAATAACGTAATGGAAGGACTATTTCGTCTATCGAAAAATGATGAAGAAATTGAAGCCGGCGCACAAAAATATGAAGTGAGTAAAGATGGAAAGACATATACATTCCAATTGCGTGATGCGAAATGGTCTAACGGAGATCCAGTAACCGCCCATGATTACGTATACGCTTGGAAGCAATTGATTAATCCAGATACAGCTTCTCAATATGCATACATTGCGTACGATGTAAAAAATGCTGAGAAGATAAATAAAAAACAACTAGGTCTAGATGAATTAGGAGTAAAAGCGAAGGATGATAAAACATTCGTCGTAGAGCTAGAACATCCTGTACCGTATTTTACGAAATTATTAATTTTACCATCCTTCTATCCAATTAACGAAAAATATGCGAAAGAGCAAGGTGATAAATATGGATTAGAAGCAAATAAAGCGGTATATAATGGACCGTTTACATTATCAGAGTGGAAGCATGAAGCTAGCTTTACAATGAAGAAAAACGATAAGTATTGGGATAAAAAAGAAGTGAAGTTAGATGAAGTAAACTATCAAATTGTAAAAGAAATTTCAACTGCGGTAAATTTATATGAAACAGATAAAGTTGATAGAGCTGTTATTTCTACAGAATTCGTAGATAAATATAAAAATAATAAAGAGCTAAAACAATATACAGATCCAGTTATGTACTTCTTCCGATTTAATGAAAATGTACCGATTCTTAAAAATAAAAATGCACGTCTTGCGCTAAGTACAGTTTTTGATAAGAAGGGACTCGCAGATTCATTTTTAAATGATGGATCGGTTGCAGCGAACTATTACGTACCAAAAGGATTTTTAAAGGGCCCAGATAAGAAAGATTTTAGAAGTACGTCTGGTGAGTTTAATAAGACAAATGTAAAACAGGCGAAGGAATATTGGGAGAAAGCAAAACAAGAGACAGGTACAAATGAAGTGACTTTAGAATTATTAAATTATGACTTAGAAAACTTTAAAAAAGTTGGAGAGTACATTAAAGAGCAGCTTGAGAAAAACTTACCAGGATTAAAAGTGAATGTGAAATTACAGCCGCATACGCAAAAATTAGCACTTGAGAAGAAGAAAGAATATGAAATGTCGTTATCACGCTGGTTACCAGATTATCCAGATCCAATGACTTACTTAGAAGTATTCCTTTCTGGAAGCAGTGTTAATAATACAGAATATGCAAATCCAGAATATGATGCATTAATTAAGAAGATTAAAACAGAATTAGGTAATGATGAAAAGGCTCGCTGGAAAGCAATGCAAGATGCTGAAAAAATGCTACTTGATGATGCAGTAATTGCACCGGTATTCCAGCGTGGATTATCTTACTTACAAAAACCATATGTGAAAGATTTATATGTACATCAATTTGGTCCAGCTACAAGTTTAAAATGGGCAGATTTACAAAAATAAAAGAATGGGGAAACAGACTTCACGTATGTGATAGTCTGTTTTTTCTTATTTAAAGTTAGAAAAATAGTTCATGGTATAATTTATTAGTCTGTAAACAGTATTTGGAGGGAAAATGATGTCTATGTTTGAAGAAGAGAAAGTAATTTATACAAAAAGATTATTTATGAGGAAACCAATTGTAGAAGATATTGATCAGTTTTATAACATATTAAAAAAAGATACTGTTGGCAAATGGCTGGCTAAATCAAGAGGAATGTCGAAGGAAGAAACAAATGATTATATTGGGCAACTTATCTTACATTGGGAACAGTATGACTTCGGGGTATGGTTGTTATTTAATAGTGAAACAGGAAAGCTTTTAGGACATTGTGGTTTAAGAAAGGTAGATGAAACAGGTGAAATAGAAATTATGTATCTTCTTGACCCAGAACATTGGAGGAATGGGTATGCATTAGAAGCAGCAGAGGCTTCCATTAAATATGCAATAGAGACTTTGAATGTAACAAGAATAATTGCTAGAGTTAAAGTAGCAAATGAGAGCTCGAAAAAACTTTTACGAAAGCTCGGGTTTATATATACTCATGAAGTTGATCATAGCGGGCGCTTATTATCATATTTTGAACTCCATACATCATCCAAAGAATTCTAGACATTTCATATATTTTTTCATTGTTAAAAAATAAAATTATTACTAAAATTCCAGTGTGAAATTTATGTAGAATCTTGTATAATTAACATGTTTCTATGGAAACATTTTCTTGCGCTATTTATATAGGGCTTAATAGAACAAGGAAGGAAATACATACATGTATATAATAGATAAATAGAATGGAACATGTATAGAGGCAAAGGAGAGAAAAGATGACGTGTCAAAAACAAGGGTTACAATTTAATAACGATAGAAAGAGGGACAGAAGATGAAAATGAAGCATGCTTTTGGTCCTATAATTTTAGCGTGTGTGCTTTTTTTCATTATCATTCTAATCCCATCGAAAAGTTTAGTATCGCTTATTAGTGATAAGAAGGTAGAAGATGCGGCAACTTCTTTACAAAAAGAGAAATTACAAAGTGTTTTCTTACAGCAAAAAATGTTAGAGAATTCACAGTATTTACCGATGTACGGTTCATCAGAATTTTTACGAATGGATGCATATCATCCGTCTAATTATTTCAAAGTAAATCCAGCTGGTTTTACACCGTTTTTAATTGGAACTGGCGGTACACAAAGCTTAGCTCATATTTTAAATATGACATCTACTATGGATGAATTAGAAGGTAAAAAAGTAGTCTTTGTTCTTTCACCACAATGGTTTACAAAGACTGGTGTCTCACAAGGGGATTTCACTAATAATTTCTCCAAACAACAAGCATATCATTTTATTTTTAATGATGAGATAAATCCAGAAATGAAGAAGCAAATCGCGAAACGGCTATTAGATTATAAAGTTGTTCAAGAAGATGATATATTAAAAAATTCATTAGAAGGTATTGTATATAATGATACAAAACATAACATAAAAGCAGGTTTAGCTAAACCACTTGCTTATATGCATCGAAATATTTTAGATCATAGAGATTTATTTAACTCTTTATTTAAAATCGAACCGATGAAAGAGAAAACAAATATCGGACTTCGTTCAATTTCTTGGGAAGATGCACGTAAACACGCGGAACAAGAAGGGAAAGCTGAGTCTACTACAAATACATTCGGAATTGAAAATCCGTATTATCATAAGAATAATCTGAAGAAAAAACTAAAAGGTTTAAAAAACTTTAGAGCAAATGAAACATATGATGAATCACCAGAATATGATGATTTACAAATTATTTTAGATTTATTTAAAGAGAAAAATGTCAAACCACTCTTTATTTCTGTACCTGTAAATGGGCCTTGGTATGATTATACTGGATTCCCGAAAGAACGCCGTGAAGTGTATTATAAAAAAGTTCGAGAACAGGTTGAGAAAGCAGGATATCCAGTAGTTGATTTCTCTGGTCATGAATATGATAAGTATTTCTTAAAAGATACGATTCATTTGGGCTGGAAAGGTTGGATTTATTTTGATGAAGCAGTGCATAAATTTAATTCTGAGAAATAAAGTATAGAAATCGGAATGGCTATGAGCCGTTCCGATTTTTTTAGTATAGAGGATTTTGGTGAGGACAATTTGGGAATGCATGTATATCTTGAATCTGTCTATAATCATAATGTTTCATTGCGAACTGGGATTGATAAAGGTATTCATACACATATAATTGACCATCATGAGCTGAACATAATACACCAGAAGTTCCTTGCCCATTTATGAAGGAAATACCGATAGGGCGTCTGATTAAGTATGGTATTTTTTGCTGCCAATGCATAGGGGAATCACTCCTTTTTGAGATAATATACGAAAGAAATGATCAAACGGTTGCTTATCCATGTAAATGTAGATGGAAAGGTGTTATATAATTCTTGAAGATTAATTCATATATAAATAAAAAACCGCTATAACTCCGAATGAATTTATAGCGGTTTTTGTTATATACTTAAGCAAGATTTTTACGCTTTTTTGTCCATTTTTTTATAACGAAGTATAAAAGTATAAGTACGACGCCACCAATTGCGAATGATTTCACATAAGGACTAGCAATATCGTTAATATTTTCCCAATTTTCACCTAGTTTTTCACCTAAATAAATGAAAATAATAGACCAAGGGATAATCGCAAGTGCTGTTAATGTAGTGAAACGTAGTAAAGGCATTTTTGTAATACCAGCAGGAATTGAAATCGCATGACGCACTACTGGAATGAAGCGTGCTGTAAAAATGACGCCAGTTCCGTAACGATTAAACCAATCTTCTGCAGCATCTATTTGTTTTTTATGTATGAAAATATATTTTCCATAACGTTCTAATATAGGGCGTCCGCCGTATCGTCCAAGCCAATAAATAAAGATTTGGGCAATAACACCGCCAATTGTACCGAATACAACTGCGCCTACAAATGAGATACTTCCATTGAATACTAAGTATCCTGCATAAGCAAGGACAATTTCACTTGGGATAATCTCAATCATAAGTCCAAGCATAATGCCCCAATAACCTAATCCTTCAAAAAACGTTAATACTGAATGAATAAAACTACTTAACATTGTTGCACCTTCTAGTTTATGAATTTTTGAGTATAAGAACCTTTTATTTAATTACGTAAAAGGTTCACTATATGTAGATTATACCTTATTTACATAGGGGATTGCTATTTCAATTCTTTTATGTCTCTCATAAGTATTATAGTAAAGGATATAAGCCGCGTTTTTATGAAGGGTTAATGAAAAGATTATTAAAAATTTCTCATATATCAATGATAATAGACTGAAAATTAAGTATAATGGTATAGGTCTTTCATTTACAAAAATAGGAGGAGAACGTATGTATATTACAGATCCGATTTATGGACCAATCTCTATTCGTGATAGAGATATCCTTCGATTGATAGATACAAAAGCATTTCAAAGGTTGACGCATATTAAACAACAAGGACATACTTATTTTTTACATGAGAACGCAATACATACAAGAGAAGAACATTCGATAGGTGTATATGTGCTAGTAAATAAAGTGATAGAACATCTTACTGAGATTGGTGACATACATTTATCGAAATATGAACGAAAGCTAGTATCTACTGTAGCCCTTCTACACGATGTTGGACATGGGCCATATTCACATTGTTTTCAGCAAATATCGGGTGAAGATCATGGTGAGTGGACGGTACGAATCATTCAAGAGGACGAAGAAATACGTACGATTTTAAATCAAACACCTAGATTATTAGATGATGTAACGAAAGCTTTAACAGAAGATGGAGTTTTTCCAATTATAGATGAGCTCTTATTTAATTCATTAGGAATGGATCAATTAGATTTTTGGAATAGAGATATATATTACTCATCGCTTGAATTAGAAGGTTTACAGATAGAAGAATTGATTGCTAACATGCGTTTAATTGACGGTAAACTTGTTATTGAAGAATCGGGAATCCCCTTCATTGAACAATTAATGAAAATGAAAGAAGGGCTTTACAATAATGGATTTGGCCACCCGTTTGTGATAGGAAAAGACATATTGCTGCAAACAATTTTTAAAATGATAGAGGAGAAAAATCTTTCGTTCTATACTCCTGAACTTCAAAACTTCTTTCATAAAGGAGAGAAGTTAGAAGTAGAGGACTTTCTTCCGTTACAAGATGAAATCATTTTAAATGAAATAAAGTACTTTGCAAAATCAAAGGACGTACAATTAGCGACGTTAATTCAGCTTTATTTTTCAGAAGCCAAAAGTTTATCTTTTGAAAAAGGACTAGAGGGTGATTTTAAAAAGGAAAATAGCACTTTAGCAGTAATAACTGAGAAAAAGGCGTACAGTTCATATGTAGGTGGTATTTACGTCTATAGTCAGGGGCAGTTAGAGGATATTATAGAAAAATCCCCTTTTATTCAACAGATAGTGAGATTACCTAAAAAAGAATATGCATATTCTTTTTAAATTGGTTTGAAAACATAAAATAGATGGGGTGGAAATGTGAACTGGAAAGAACGTCTTCTAGAATTGGATGATTTACAAATTATATTAGAATGGTATAACGACGAAGAATTACATAACATAGCAGATGTGAAACCATTTAAGCGATATACAATAGAAGAACTTCGGGAGTATTGGACTAAAAAATTAGCGCGGTCTTATGCAAGTTATCATGTAATAATAGTGAGAGATGAAGTAATAGGAAGAGTCGGATTAAAAAAGACGAAATATGATGATACCTATGTGATGGAATACTCTATTCTTATTGGCGTTTCGAATTTATATTCAAAAGGACTTGGAACAGAAATTACAAAGTATTTCATAAGTAAATCGTTTTTAGATTCCGATATACAAGCAGTTGTATTACAGGTAAGGGAAGACAACAAAAGGGCAATTCGTTGTTATGAGAAAGCTGAATTTAAAAAAGTAAAATCATATATAGAGAATGAAGTGAAAGTGTATGATATGCATAGAATTAAGAATGAGAAAATAGTACGTTAAAAAAACAGTTAATTCTGAATGTAATGAGGGTTAGAGGGATATATGGAACCTTAAATGAGACTACTTGTAGATATGCGTAATACTACGGCTTTATATGAAATGAAACTTAAATTTAAATAAATCAAGCAAGCATTTGTTGTATATTTGGAACAGATGGTTGCTTGTTTCCGTTATAAAAAAATAGAAGCATTTCTGCTCCTATTTTTTAAGGCTTCACATCTAAGTTCTGTAAAAATAAAGTTGCTGTTACGTAACGCTTTGCTAACATTTGTACATAAGCGGTATGTACAGAAAGGGTCGCAATAATAATAGCGTTACGAATTGCTTCGCGTTGTTCGTTATTAATTTGATCGAACTTACTTGCGATTTTATCAGCTTTTTCTTTTACGATGTTTTCAATTGTATGAACTGTATCTGTTGCATTTAGTTGTAAGCAATTCCCTTGATTGAGTTCTTCAAATAGAGAAGAGTATGCTACATATAAATGAACAGGATTGATTAAATCATCACTTCGATCGGCTGGGTCATTAACGATAAGGCGTAATAGCTTACGAATTGATTCAAAATCAAGTGCTGTTTTTAAATCTTCGACAATGAACAGTAAGGCTGCTTGTTCAATCGAATATTTTTTCCCTTTTTGAGGAGAGCCAATCATTTCTTTTATATCTCGTTTCACCCAGTTTTGCATAGCAGTTACAGAGAAACTTGTGTTTTCAATCTGATTGCCAAGCGCAACTATTTCATTTAAAGAAAAACCGACATCAGTATCGTCAATTTTAATCAGTTTTTCAAAAATAGGTGAAAGTGCGGTAGTAATAAAAGCTGTAACGCTTTGTCCGCTTTCAATATCTTTTTTATGTGACTTTGCCCAAGCTTCTTGTAAAATACCGAGAGGCTTTTTCGTATTCCATCCTCTTAGTGATAGAAGAAGGGTAGCCATTTCGTTTCGTGTGAGATGAAATGTTTCCATCTTTTCACCTCCAAAATAATAAAAAGTTCTTATGAACTTATAATATGTTTTGTTTCATTTAAAGTCAATTCTGTTTTGCTTAATTTTTCCTTTGTCACCAAACTGTTGAAAGTAAATAATACTTGCATATTTCGACAAAAGTTCATATAATAAGTTCATAAGAACCTTTAAAATGTTCTTAAAAACAAATCTATCATTCTGAATTTACTAGAAAGATAGATTTCACATATATCTATATAAAAGGAGAATGGATATAATATGTTGAAAAAACTTGTAGCAGTAATGACAGCATTCATGGTTATCTTTGGGGCTAGCAGCTTTATGTTCGTAGATCATGCAGCAGCGAAAAGTTACAAATCTGGTAAAAAATCATTTACACCAAGTTCAGGTCAAAAGTCAAAAGTTGATTTAAACAAAAAAGACTCAAATGTAAATTCTCAAAAAACGACTCCAGATTCAAAAACGAAAGCAACAAACACAGCACCAAAAAGTAATAAAGGAAGCTTTATGAAAGGTTTATTACTAGGTGGTCTTGGTGGTTTACTAATGGGTAGCTTATTTGCAAATATGGGAGCTCTTGGTTCTGTATTAGCATTTATGGTAAATATGTTAGTAATGGCTGGTATCGTAATGTTAGCAGTTCGTGCATTTAAATACTTCAAAGACCAACGTAAAAAGAAGGCAGATGAAGTAGCATGGAAACAATAAAAATTTCTGAACAAGAATTAATAAATGCGCTTTGCGTATATATAGCTGAAAAAAGACAAGTGGGTCCAGAAGAAGTGTTAGTTGAACTCATGTATGACGATAACTACGGTTTCTCTGCGGAAGTAGAGGTAAATGGTCGCCAGCAAATTTTAATTCAAGCAAACTTAATCGAAGCATTACGCTTATTGCTTGACAGAGAATATAATGTCAATTCATTCGCAGCGAGATTACAACTTGAATTAGATGATGAAGAAGGTATTTACGCATTAGCGAAATTTAATAGTGATGAACAATAAGACTGTTAGGGCTTTATGCTCTAGCAGTTTTTTATTTTAATTTCTATTTTTAGTATGTTTCCTATTTTAGGATAAAATTCAATTTTTAATAAACTGATGAATTGGTAAAAATATGTTATTCTTATTAAGAATGTTTTATGTTAATAGGAGGATATTATGAAAAAGAAATTATTAGCAACAATTGCTGCGGTATGTTTATCTTTAACTGCTTGTAATTCAACGGAGCAAACAAAAGATGTACAAGCGAATGAAAAAAAAGATAAGAATACTGAACAGCAAACAGCAACAACTAGCCCGAAAGCTAAAGAGATAAAAGAAAAAAGTGCAGTGGAGAGATTATCACAAGATCATAGTGTTTCGTTAGAAGGTGATGGTGCGAATTCTTCTGATTTTTTTGAGTTAAAATCCGGATTTGTTATTGCGGAAGTAGAACATACAGGAGAAAGTAATGCAATTCTAGAGTTAAAAGATGAACAAGGTAATGACTCTGGTTCACTTTCGAATTTTATTGGTAATGGAAAAGAAAAACGTGTAGTTTTATTAAACAAGAGTGGAAAATATTTTATTAATCCAATGGCAGATGGTCACTGGAAAGTGAATATGTCTCAGTCTATTCCAATAGATAAAGTAGTAACAGCTCCAGGAACAATTAGTGGTCACGGATCTGATGTTGTTTTTGTGAAACTTGAAAAAGGTTTGAAAGAATTGCATGGTGTACATAAGAATGGTGAAAGTAATTTTGTAGTGGATTTAAACGATAGCATGATATTTAATGAAATTGGTGCTGCCGATACTACGAAAAAAGTACCTGTAAAAGAAAATGGTATACATATATTCACTATTCAAGCTGATGGTGATTGGACAATCGAAGTGAAATAATTTGAAAAGCTCTCCTTATGTTTTTGATAAGGGGAGCTTTTTGACAAATAAGTCTTATTAAATAATTTCTTGTTGTTTATAGAAATCTTTATCATTTGTTTGGAATTTATGCCATAAATCATTCATCTTTCGTCTACCGATATCTACCATCGGATTAAACTGAATTGCAGCTTTCTGACGAACAGAGTGAACGTTTTGAATGGCGTGATATAATTGTTGGTCGACTATATCATGTTGTTCACCTGCATATTTAGCAATAGATAGACCTGCAACAGTTCCTTGCGCCATCGCAATTTTTCCGCTTTCAATGCCTGTAATATTGCCAGCTACAAATAAACCAGGAAGAGGGGTTTCCATTGTTTCGGAATGGAGAGGAACGTGTCCACCTAATTCTGAAATGTAATGGAAGGGACAACCAGCTACAGCTGCAAGTTCGGCAAGTGGGTATAATCCCCCAGCAATACAAACAAAATCTGCTTCATATATTTTCTCTGATCCATTAATAACATTTCCTTTAGAGTCAATATTAGCAATGCGTACACCTTCAACTTGATCTGTTCCGATAATTTCAAGAGCTGCTTTCCGAAGGTGAAGTGGCGTTCCGTTTATTTTCATTCCGCTGTTTGGATAGAATGTTAATCCAGCTTTTCGAATCCAATCATATTTCATAAAGTGGCTACCTATTCGTAAAATAGCAGAAGGAGCGAGATGTGCTGCATTTAAAAGAGAGTTTAAAACTTCTTCAGGTTCACCAGCTTTTTGACTTAACTCGCTTTTTTCAGGGAGTACAATATGATCTACTGTAATTCCCGCTAATTGCAATTCACTTAAAATGGCGAAAGACAAAATGTTAGCACCAATAATAATTCCTTTTTTTCCAACTTGCACGCGATGAACATTTGTCATAACTTGAGCTGCTCCAATTGACATCACTCCTGGAAGTGTCCAGCCAGGAAGGGGAATAGAATATTCCGCAGCTCCAGTAGCAAGTAGTACGAAAGGTGCTTCTAACGTACCGATATTAGTATGTACAAACCAATTGTTTTCATCTCTATCTAAATTATAGACCGAAACACCGCACCTGATATGTACTGAAAGTGATTCTGCTTCTTCATGAAGTCGCTTCGATTCTTTTATTCCGTTCCACCATTCTCCAGTAGGCTCTTGATGCAACTGTCCTAACAATCTCCCGCCCGGCTTCATAAATTCATCAATAACGAGCACTTTTAGTCCGAAACGAGCACAAGAAATAGAAGCAGATAATCCCGCTGGCCCTGCACCAATAATAATTACATCACTCATCGTTTTTTCACCATCTCTCTCACGATATTCGGATGCTGTTTCCCGCTTTCAACAACCATGTTTTCTTCTACAACAGTTAAGCATGCGCGTACATTTGTTTGATTATTTACTGTCATGCGGCATTCGGAACAGTGCCCGATATTACAATAAATACCTCGCGGTGTTCCGCTATCTTCATGAACTCTTAATGTCCTAATTCCATTTGCTAACAGGGCAGCAGCTATCGTTTCATGTTCATATGCTTCGTATTGATGACCGTTAAATTGAAAGTTAATACGCTTACTACTTTGTAAAGTACCTAAAATAGGGTGATGTGTAATTCTACTCATTTACTTTCACCTACTGATCCAAAAGTAATTGCACGTATTGGTGGTTGATATTTTAACGGTAGTTCATTAAGAGTTACGTCAGGCTTCGCATTTTCAATCATTCGATCTATCATTATTCTGCATGTGCGACCACCGCAAAATCCCATGCCAGCACGTGTTCTTAGTTTTAATTCTCTTGCCGAGCAGTTATATTCAGCAATTGTCGATTGAAGTTGCCCATATGTAACCTCTTCACAACGACAAACGATTAAGTTGTTTTTATTTGTCATGTGTATTCCTCCTCTAGTTCGGTTTTCACAAATTATATATGCAAAAATCATGCCAATATAGAGGAGGAGAGGGCTATCTGTAAATGCCTGATCGGTGCATACTGCTTCTTTATTGAAGTCCAAGTTTCTTTAAACGGTTATATAAAGTAGCCCTTGTTACGCCAAGTTGTTTTGCGCATTCTAATTTATTCCCATTTAAAATTCGTAAAGCCCTTTCAATAACTTTTTTTTCATGCTCATCCATCTCTTCTTGTAAAGAAAGGATTGTATTATTGTTGCTGAGTAATAGGGAATGGGCTGTATGGTTGTCTAAAGTTTCAGTCGTATGAAATGGTAAATATTCTTGTTTTATAATTCCGTCTGTTGCGAATACCACAAGCCGTTCAACAACGTTTCGAAGTTCGCGAATATTACCTGGCCAATTGTAATGAAGCAGTTCATGCATAATGCTTGAAGGTAAGTCACGAATTGGTCTGTTATAGTTGATTGAAAAATCGTTTAAGAAAGAATAGGTTAATTCAATAATATCCTCGCGTCTTTCGCGCAGCGGTGGAATCTGCAAGCTAACTACATTTAAGCGGTAATATAAATCTTCTCGGAAAGTTCCTTTTCTCATTTCTTCTTGTAAATCACGATTTGTAGCAGCGATAATACGGAAATCAATATTAATTTCTTTTTCACCACCAACTCGGTAATACTTTCGCTCTTGCAGTACACGTAACAGTTTTACTTGCATATCAAGTGGCATTTCACCTATTTCATCAAGAAATAAAGTACCGCCTTGCGCGAGTTCAATTTTACCTTTTTTTCCTTTACTATTTGCTCCAGAAAACGCCCCACGCTCGTAACCGAATAATTCACTTTCAAATAATGCTTCTGGAATTGCCCCGCAGTTAATCGAAATGAAAGGCGCCTTCGCTGCTTCACTTGCTTCATGAATTGCTTTCGCAAATACTTCTTTTCCAACTCCGCTTTCCCCAAGTATTAAAACAGTTGATTTCACCGAACAAACTTTTCTAGCTAATTGTATCGTTCTTTGTATAACAGGACTTTTTCCATTCATCGCAAGGAATGGATCGGATTCATCTTTATACTTTGCCACTTCTTGTTCTAAACGGTGCATTTCATGTGACATATTAAATAGTTTTTCATTTAAAGCGACTTGATTTGTAACATCTGTTTCTGAAACGACTGCTCCTATAATTTCATCATTACAATAAACTGGATTTGAATTAATTAATACGAATAAATCGGGGCGAGGCTGATGGAACTGAGCGACTATGCTTTTTCCATCATGTAAAGATTGTAAAATTTCCAAGTCTTTATAATCAAAAAAACGAGTAATCGGTTGCCCAATAATCTCATTATGGTTGACTGAAAATATTTTTTCAGCACCATCTGTCCAAGTTCGAACGCATTCTTTACTATCAATTACTGTAACAGAAGAGTCAGTTGTTTGTATTACAGTGTCATAAAATGACTGTAGTTCATTGTAGGACTTATAAAGAAATGGAATCATTTGCTGAGAAGTTATACAGCATATCGGCTCATCGTTTTCGTTAAGGATGATAACAGCTAATTCATAAGAAAAAGCGTCAATTAATGCAGTGAATGAGTCATCTACATAAATAATTGCGCAATTATATTCTTCTGTAGTAGAAGGGAGGTAATAAAACCTTTCGTTTATTTTCTTAATGCGATCAAGGCTACATGTATGATTGATTAAAACGCTTTCCAAAAATTCTTGTATAGTCGGAAATGAGAATTCCATAATGTCCTCCTGTTATGTATAAAAATTTTGACAGTGATAAAAAAATAATACACCTATTTACTATGAATTTAAAATATTTTTACAAATAAAAATATTATTTATAAAAATTGTATATGTACGGAATTGGCACGTCAATTGCATAAAAAGAAAGTGAGAGGGCTAGGAAAGGAGGAGTATATTGTGAGGCACTGCGACGTTTTAATTATAGGTGGTGGAATAATAGGGTGTTCTATCGCTTATTACACTTCAAAATACGGAAGAGACGTAACAATCATTGAAAAAGGGGAATTTGTCAGCGGGACGTCTTCACGGTGTGATGGGAATATTTTGGCCATTGATAAAGACCCGGGATTTGATAGTCAAATGTCTTTAGTAAGTCAAAAATTAGTAACTGATTTAAGTGAAGAATTAGAGCATTCATTTGAATATAGGGCACCAGGAAGTATTCTCGTATGTGAGTCAGACGAAGAGATGGAAGCTGCGCAGCAATGGGTAAATCGGCAAAAAGAAGCTGGATTACCGTTTCGAATGCTTGATAGGCAAGATATAAGGGAAGAGTCGCCTTTTTTTGCTGATGATTTATTAGGCGGTTTAGAATGTGCGACGGATTCAACTGTGAATCCATATCTCCTTGCTTTCTCGCTTCTGTCAGAGGCACAAAAGTTTGGCGCAAAAGCTTTTAAGCAGACGGAAGTAAAGAGTATGGAAATAGAGACGGATGGTTCATTTGTTGTAGAAACTACGAATGGAACTTTTACAGCACAACAAGTTGTAAATGCAGCGGGTGTGTGGGCTCCTAAGATTGGTCAGATGTTAAATGTAAATATACCAATTGAACCGAGAAAAGGGCATATTATTGTAGCATCAAGACAACAACACGTAGGGTGCCGTAAAGTAATGGAATTCGGTTATTTAATTTCTAAATTTGGCGGAAAACGAAAAGTAGATGCTTTAACTGAAAAATACGGGGTTGCGCTCGTATTTGAGCCTACTGAAAGTCAAAATTTCTTAATTGGAAGTAGCCGTGAATTTGTAGGGTTTCATACGAGAATAAACAATGAAGTCATTAAATGTATTGCAAATAGAGCGATTCGCTTTTATCCGAAAATGGCAGATATGATGGTAATTCGTTCTTACGCTGGTTTACGTCCGTGGACAGAAGATCATTTACCGATTATTTCACGAGTGGAACATATTCCAAATTATTTCATTGCCGCTGGGCATGAAGGGGATGGGATTAGTCTTGCAGCAGTTACTGGGAAAGTAATTGAAGAGTTATTAAATGAAAAAGAGACAATTATTCCTATTGAACCACTTCGTTTGAGTCGTTTTACAGAAAGGGTGTTAAACGGATGAGGTCACAAAGAGTCTTTACGACGATTGATACACACACAGGTGGGAATCCAACGAGGACATTAATTAGTGGACTTCCAAAGTTGATTGGAGAGACGATGGCAGAGAAGATGTTACATATGAAAAAGGAGTATGATTCGATTCGAAAATTGTTAATGAATGAACCGCGTGGTCATGATGTAATGTCAGGAGCATTATTAACAGACCCGTGTCATCCTGAGGCTGATATAGGTGTTATATACATAGAGACAGGTGGATATTTACCGATGTGTGGTCACGATACAATCGGTGTATGTACAGCGTTAGTTGAATCAGGTTTAATTCCGGTAGTTGAACCGATTACTTCTTTAAAACTAGATACACCGGCTGGCTTAGTTGAAGTAGATATTGCTGTTCAAGATGGAAAAGCAAAAGAAGTATCTTTCTGTAACATACCAGCTTTTTTATTGAAAAATATTACTGTACAAGTGAAAGACATTGGAACTATAGAGGCTGATATTGCGTATGGAGGGAATTTTTATGCCATTATTGATGCGAAATCAGTAGGTCTAGAATTAGTACCAGAAAATGCATCTACAATCATCGATAAGGCGATTCATATAAGGAACACAATTAATGAGAAGTTTGAAATCACTCATCCAGAGTATTCGTTTATAAGAGGATTAACACATGTTGAATTTTATACAGATCCTACTCATGAATGTGCGCATGTGAAAAATACAGTTGTTGTACCACCAGGCGGAATAGATCGATCTCCATGCGGTACAGGAACATCTGCGAAGCTAGCTGTATTATACGCTCAGAAAGAAATCGAGATTGCTGAAGAGTTCATTCATGAGAGTATCGTTGGTTCTTTATTTAAAGGATATGTCATGAATACGACACATGTTGAAAATATTGAAGCTGTCATAACGAAAATTACGGGATCAGCTTGGCTTATGGGTATGCATAGATTTTTTTACAATGAAATGGATCCACTTAAAGAAGGATTTTTGCTAATTCCGCCGATGGAACATGAAACGGAGGATATAAAATGAACATTCAAAAAATGTATACAGCAGTAGACGTACATGTAAATGGCGAGGCATTTCGTGTAATGAAAGATGTACCATGCAAATACTACTACAGTTTGGAGCAATTAAATGAACAATTTTCAGGTGAATTAGCAGAAGAGATGAAGCTTTTATTAAATGAACCACGTGGTTTTATCGGTTTGAATGGGTGTATTGTCGTTTCATCTATCTATAATGAAGTGGATGCAGCTGTATTATTTTTTAATCATGAAGGTTCGGTTCCGCTTCATTATGGAGGCATTGTTGCAGTAATAACGATGTTACTCGAAAGTGGGTATTTAAAAAAGAGAGAGTCCAATCAATACAAAATTGAAACGTTATGTGGAATATTTTTAGTTCATGCGTATGTAGAGAATGATGAAGTTATATCGGTTTCGTTTGAAAGCAAACTATGCTATATGATTGAGAAAAATTTACAGGTTGGTAATGTAAGTTATTCTCTTATACAAGCAGATAAAGTATATGCAGTTGTAGAAAAAGGTGCGTATTCGCCAGAAATTCGCATGGAAAACATTTCTGAATTGAAAAGATGGGGAGAAGCTACACTGCAGGCTATACAAAAACAGTCGCTAATAAAAAGGCTTATTTTAGTAGATCCTTCGCAAAAAGAAAAGAACCATATAAAATCGATTACATTTCATGAAGATAACTTTATCGTACGTTCGCCAGGTTTTGTTTCTACTATTGTTTCCTATGTTCATGCGTTATTTAAAAATGATTATATGGCGGATAAACCTTTTAAAAATGAAAGTATATTTAATAGTTTTATAACTGTGGAGAAAGTGAAGAAGGAGGAACTAGGATACATTTTCCGTTTTGAAAGTAGAGGGTTTATTACAGGGATGCAGACGTTTCTATTAGACCCTACGGATCTGTTTCCGGCAGGTTTCTTATTAAAATAAAATGTGATAGGGAGAGATAAATATGCAAAAAATTAAAGGGGCATTTCCAGTAT
The DNA here is from genome assembly GCF_038008705.1 of Bacillus sp. FSL W8-0770. Taxonomy (NCBI): domain Bacteria; kingdom Bacillati; phylum Bacillota; class Bacilli; order Caryophanales; family Bacillaceae; genus Bacillus; species Bacillus sp. FSL W8-0770. The sequence continues at coordinate 2,645,812 of NZ_JBBOZR010000001.1, read as the reverse complement.
TAATAACACCGATGGATGAATTTCAGGAAATTAATTGGGATGGGGTAAAGCAAAATGTAAATTACTTTATCGAACAAAACGTTGCAGGTATCATCATTAATGGAAGTACAGGAGAATTTGTAAGTTTATCAAAAGAAGAACGATTTAAAATGGTAGCAACTGTGTTGAAAGAAATTGATGGCCGTATTCCAGTTATTGTTGGAACTGCAGCAGAGACGACGAAGGAAACAATTGAATATACGAAACATGCAGAAGCGCACGGAGCAGATTGTGCATTAATTATAAACTCTTACTATTGTAAACCGAAGGAAGAGGAGATTTATTTTCATTTTAAAGAAATCTCAAACTCTGTAAATATACCAATTATGTTATACAATAATCCATTTACTTCTGGTGTTGATATGAGTACAGAGCTAATGCTCCGTATTGGAAAAGAGTGTGGAAATGTTACACATATTAAAGAATCTAGCGGAGATATTCGAAAAGCGAGAGATTTAGTAAGACAAAGTGAAGGGGCTTTCCAAGTCTTCTGTGGTTCTGAAGATTTAGTTATGGAATCATATTTAGTTGGTGCCTCGGGATGGGTTTCAGTAGCAGGAAATATTGTTCCCGGTCTCGTTACAAAAATGTATGAGCATTTTCAAAATGGTGAATTAGAAAAGGCGTGGGAAATAAACGATGCTATTTTACCACTTTGCGAGTTTCTTGAAGGGTCAGGGAAATATGTTCAAATCGTTAAACGTTCTATGGAATTACATGGGCAAGCGGGAGGACCTTCTCGCTATCCAAGACTAGGGTTAACTGTAGAAGAAGATCAAAAGCTTCAAACGATTTTATCAAATATTGCAGCTCATGCAGCTGTTTAAATAAGGAGGAGAACATAATGTTAAAGACAAATATTGAGCTGAAACCAAAAGTGGAAGCGTTTTTAAATGAAGAAATTAAAATGTTTATTAATGGCGAGTTTGTTTCTGCTATTGGCGGAAAGACGTTTGAAACGTACAATCCAGCAACAGAAGAGGTTCTAGCAGTCGTATGTGAAGCGCAAGAAGAGGATATTGATGCTGCAGTAAAAGCGGCAAGATCTGCATTTGAATCTGGCCCGTGGGCAGAAATGACTACTGCTGAAAGAGCGCATCTTATTTATAAATTAGCAGATTTAATTGAAGAACATAGAGAAGAATTAGCGCAACTAGAAGCTTTAGATAATGGAAAGCCATATCAAGTAGCACTTGATGATGATATTTCAGCGACTGTAGAAAATTATCGTTATTACGCAGGATGGGCTACAAAAATTATTGGGCAAACAATCCCGATTTCAAAAGATTACTTGAATTATACGAGACATGAACCTGTTGGTGTTGTAGGACAAATTATTCCGTGGAATTTTCCGCTTGTTATGTCTTCTTGGAAAATGGGAGCTGCACTGGCGACAGGTTGTACGATTGTATTAAAGCCAGCAGAGCAAACGCCTTTATCTTTACTATATACAGCGAAACTCTTTAAAGAGGCTGGATTTCCAAACGGCGTTGTAAACTTTGTACCAGGCTTTGGTCCTGAAGCAGGGGCTGCAATTGTAAATCATCATGACATTGATAAAGTTGCTTTTACAGGATCTACTGTTACAGGAAAGTATATTATGCGTCAATCTGCAGAAATGATTAAGCATGTAACGTTAGAGCTTGGCGGAAAATCACCAAATATCATTTTAGAAGATGCGGACTTGGAAGAAGCGATTAATGGTGCATTCCAAGGTATTATGTATAATCACGGTCAAAATTGTAGCGCAGGATCACGTGTATTTGTTCATCGTAAACATTATGAAACTGTAGTAGATGCACTTGTGAAAATGGCGAACAACGTAAAACTTGGAGCAGGTATGGAGAAAGAAACGGAAATGGGTCCACTCGTATCTAAGAAACAACAAGAGCGTGTGTTAAATTACATTGAGCAAGGGAAGAAAGAAGGCGCTACAGTTGCGGCTGGTGGTGAACGTGCACTTGAAAAGGGTTATTTCGTTAAGCCAACTGTATTCACAGACGTTACAGACGATATGACAATCGTTAAGGAAGAAATATTTGGACCAGTTGTTGTTGTTCTGCCATTTGATTCGACAGAAGAAGTAATTGAACGAGCGAACAACTCATCCTATGGCCTTGCTGCGGGTGTATGGACGCAAAATATCAAAACGGGTCATCAAGTGGCAAATAAATTAAAAGCAGGAACAGTATGGATTAATGATTATAACTTAGAAAATGCAGCTGCACCATTTGGTGGATACAAACAATCTGGTATTGGCCGCGAATTAGGTTCATATGCGCTTGATAATTATACAGAAGTGAAAAGTGTTTGGGTGAATATAAAGTAATAGGGCGTTTTACTGATAAAAATTGAGGGATGAAATATTGAAAGATGCGGACAACTAGAAAGTTTGATAATAGTTGTCCGTTTTTTTTTATACAAAATTGCTTTTCCAAAGAATGATAAGGGGGATTTTGATGGAGAATTTAGTAGAATGGTTAGTAGGGCAAGTGTGGAGTATCGGTTTAGTTGTTTTTGCATTAGGGGCAGGCGTATATTTCACGATTGCAACACGTTTTTTGCAAATCCGTTATTTTAAAGAGATGATTAAACTATTATTTGAAGGAAAGAGTTCAGAGACGGGAATATCATCTTTTCAGGCATTTTGTTTAGCCTTATCGGGAAGAGTTGGAATTGGTAATATTGCAGGGGTAGCGACAGCAATTGCTTTCGGCGGTCCTGGAGCTGTATTTTGGATGTGGGTAATGGCTTTGTTAGGGGCAGCGAGCGCGTTTGTAGAATCAACATTATCTCAAGTATACAAAAGTAAAATGGGGAATGAATATCGCGGCGGTACTCCATATTTCATTGAGAAAGGTTTGAAAATGAAATGGTTTGCAGTCATTGTAGCAGTAGTTGTAACACTTTCATATGGCGTTTTATTACCAGGTATTCAATCTAGTAGTATCGCAGTTGGATTTGAAAACTCTAATGGTATTAGCAAATATATAACTGGTATATTTTTAGTCGTGTTACTAGCAACAATTATTTTTGGTGGTGTAAAGAGAATTGCCGGCGTTTCTCAAATGCTTGTTCCATTTATGGCAATTGGTTATGTAATTGTTACATGTATCATATTAATTGCGAATGTAACGGAGATTCCAAGTATGTTTGCTTTAATTTTCTCTAGTGCATTTGGTGTAAATGAAATGTTTGGTGGAATTGTTGGTATAGCTATTGCATGGGGCGTAAAACGCGCTGTATTTTCAAACGTTGCTGGTGTCGGAGAAGCGACGTATAGTTCGGCGGCTGCTGAAGTATCGCATCCTGCAAAACAAGGATTAGTTCAAGCATTTTCCGTATATATCGATACAATTGTCGTATGTACAGCGACAGCTCTTATGATTTTAATAACAGGTATGTATAATGTTATACCTGAAGGGAAAACCGCTATTGTACAAAACATAGGAAATGTGGAAGCTGGTCCAATTTATACACAACAAGCAGTTGAAACTGTGATAACAGGGTTTGGTCCAATATTTATTTCAATTGCGATTTTCTTTTTTGCATTTACAACGCTACTCGCTTATTACTATATCGCTGAAACAACACTTACTTATTTAGATCATCAACTGAAGTATGGCTGGTTAAAACCAGTTTTAAAATTTGGATTTTTAATTATGGTTTACATCGGTAGCGTTGAATCAGCGTCGCTTTTATGGAATCTTGGAGATTTAGGAATCGGTAGTATGGCATGGTTAAACTTAATCGCAATCTTACTTTTAAGTAAAACCGCATTAAAAGTGTTAAAAGATTATGAAACGCAGAAAAAAGAAGGGAAAGATCCAGTATTTAATCCTAAAAATGTGGGGATTGAAGGATTAACATTTTGGGAAGAAAGAAGTAAAGAGGTTGAAAGAAAAAGTTCTAGAGAAAAAGTTATTGTAGATGATAATTTAAAATTATAACTTAAATTAACTGAAAATTCTTAATTTAAAAGAAGGTATATTACCTCCATTTCATCACATACTACAATAGGTATGGATAATATGACTGGAGGGAATAAGATGGAACATGAGCAACATAGTTCGATAAATGATATTCTACATCATTATAAAGAAGGTATAGGTAGTTTTACAAATCAAATTCCTGAAATCGCTGAGACATATAATGCGTTCACGCAAGCTTGTTTTCAAGAGGGTGCTTTAACAAAAAGAGAAAAGCAACTTATTGCATTAGGAATTAGTTTAGCAACGCAAGATGAGTATTGTACAATTTATCATACAAAAGGTTGTCTTGATCAAGGATGTTCGGATAAAGAGATTCTGGAAGCATGTGGTGTTTCAGCAGCATTTGCTGGCGGAGCTGCGATGAGTCAAGCGGTAACTTTAGTGCAAGAGTGTTTAACAGAACTGAAAAATCAAAAGCATTGAATAAAAAAACGTTTTAAACTTTATGTTTAAAACGTTTTTTATGTGAAATTAAATTTGAGTATAAAAATTATCTAGGATGGGTTCAATTTATGGTTATACAATAATGGGAGAATTTTAAATTTAGTAGGAATGAGAAATAACAACTATTTATTTAGTTTTAAGGTTTTGTAAAAAGCTTCAATTGTTTCATATAATCAATGGCTTTTGTTTTGTTTTTCTGTTTAGAAACATACATACAAATTTTTATCGTTTTCAATTTAATATTCTATATCTTCATAAATAGATTTTTCTACATCAGGAAGAACTGTGTATATACTCTTACCGATTAAAGCTTCTAATTCTTTCTTAATCGCATAAAACCCTTTCCAATGTAAAGATGTATGAGATGTTGTACCATGACGCAAACCAACAGAAATTAATCTTCTTTCCAGCGTAGTAAAGCCATCCGCATCAGCAAGAGCGTCACAAAGAGTAATTACTTTATTGTATAAGTCGTAGTTACAATGTTCATTTAATATTTCAACTAACCGGCTTCTCATATGGTCAGGAACGAGACTCCATTCCGCTGCGATATCTATATGTTCATTTTTGCATGGGAATGAGTGTGTCACACAAATAACAGCGTTTCCTGTATATCCTAAATCATTCATATACATATAACCATCATAGGAATGAATGACCGATTTGGTAAAACCTTTGTATCTTCCGATATCATGCAAAAGGGCAGCGTTATATGCTATGTCAGCATCTAGCTTGTACCCTTTTTTTATAAGTTCTATAATTATGTTTTCAGTTGCATGAGCAACATGTAGTGAATGTTCAAACCAAGGGCCCGGGTTTTGTTCATATGCCCATTCGAGTAATTCTTTTGCGTACGTTCTATCTAATATATATTTCATATCGTTATCCTTTCACAAAAAATCATATCTTAACTATAAATTCCTCTTATTATTTCATTATTCCTTCTTTAAAAATTGTTACAATGAAACAAAAGGGGGAAAAGTAATGCGAAATTTAGTAATTGAAGAAATTAAGAAACTAGAAAATGATATAGAAGAACTTTCGAAACTTTTGAAAATGGTTGTAAATGATGGGGCATCAATTGGTTTTTTGCCTCCACTGGAACAAAAAGATGCAACAAAGTATTGGCAAACAGTATTAGCGCCAGAAGTGATATTGTATGTGGCTAAAATAAACAACGAAGTAGCAGGGAGTATTCAATTACAGTTAGTTACAAAGCCTAACGGAATTCATAGAGCTGAGATTTGCAAATTAATGACTCATCCAAACTTTAGACGTAACGGTATTGGACGAGCGCTTATGCAAAAAGCAGAGGAACGAGCAAAGCAAGAAAACAGGTCTCTTTTAGTATTAGATACAAGAGAAGGAGATCCTTCCAATAAATTGTACAAATCACTAGACTACCAAGAAGTTGGAACAATACCAGGGTATGCAATTTCTCTGAATGGAAAGTTAGATGCTACGGTTATTTATTATAAAAACATTTAAGGTATAATCAAACGGGGAGAGTGCTTAATTATTAGTAAGTGAATAATAAACGACTATTTTTAACACCGTCTATATTTTTCTGGCGGTGTTAAAATAGTTAATTATAATCTAATTAACGCACTAAATGAATTTGAGAAAGTTTTTAGAGGGTTCTTTTAGTAATGATTCTCGTCTTATAATAAATGTAGAGAAGATGACTAGCCAACTATAGTTATTTTCGCTTTATTATGGGAAGGGGATGAAAGAATGAAAAAGAATAGTTTACAAAAGATGAAGAAAGTTATTTTAAGTGGTGGCGTATTACTTACGGGATTATTAACATTTGGATTTTCAGAAAAGGCTTCAGCTCATGGATATGTAGAATCACCAGCGAGCCGATCTTATTTATGTAAGCAAGGGGTAAATGTAAATTGTGGACCGATTCAATATGAACCTCAAAGCGTAGAAGGAATAGGTGGATTTCCGCAACTAGGACCTTCTGATGGACAAATTGCAGGGGCTGGTCATTTTCCCGCTTTAGATGTTCAAACTGTAGATAGGTGGAAGAAAGTTACGTTAAATGGCGGGACGAATACATTCAAGTGGAAACTAACGGCTCCTCATAGTACGAAAGAGTGGAAATACTATATTACGAAAAAAGGTTGGAATCCCAATAAACCTTTGACGCGATCAGATTTAGATTTAGTGCCATTCTATGTGAAAAATGACGGTGGAGCTAGACCAGGAACAACAGTAACGCACGAAGCGAATGTACCAACTGACCGTAGTGGATACCATCTTATTTTAGCTGTTTGGGAAATTGCAGACACTGGAAATGCGTTTTATCAAGTTATAGATGTAAACCTTTTGAATAATGGCTTATCCTCAAATTTCGCTTTTAACAATGTAGTGCAAGCTCCTACACTATTTTAATTGAAACATACATTTCGATCATCTAATTCATTTTAGATGATTTTTTTTATGAAAATGATGAAAAATATAGAAGAAAGTGCAATTATTTATAAAAAAATATGCTTTAAATATTGTCATATTTGCTTCTTTAAGATATCCTTTTCATGAAGAGGTGGAAAACATGGAAAAAGTACTAGTTTTCGGGCATAAAAACCCAGATACAGATGCAATTTGTTCTGCAATTGCTTATGCAGAATTGAAAAAAGAATTAGGAATGAATGCTGAGCCTGTACGTTTAGGCGAAATCAGCGGTGAAACTCAATTTGCGTTAGACTATTTTAAAGTAGAAGGACCGCGTTTTGTTGAGACAGTAGCAAGCGAAGTGGACAACGTTATTTTAGTTGACCATAACGAGCGTCAACAAAGTGCTAACGATATCGAATCAGTTCGTGTGTTAGAAGTTATTGACCATCACCGTATTGCTAACTTTGAAACAAGCGATCCTATATACTATCGTTGTGAGCCAGTTGGCTGTACAGCTACAATCTTAAACAAAATGTACAAAGAAAATGGCGTAACAATTCGTAAAGAAGTTGCAGGTTTAATGTTATCTGCAATCATTTCAGATTCTTTACTATTCAAATCTCCAACTTGCACAGAACAAGATGTAGCAGCTGCTCGTGAATTAGCGGAAATCGCTGGTGTAGATGCAGATAACTACGGCTTAGAAATGTTAAAAGCTGGTGCTGACTTAAGCGGAAAAACAATGGAGCAATTAATCTCTCTTGATGCTAAAGAATTCCAAATGGGTAATGCGAAAGTTGAAATCGCACAAGTAAACGCTGTTGATACAAACGACGTTCTTTTACACCAAGCGGAACTTGAAAAAGTAATTTCTGCAGTAGTAGAAGAAAAAGGTTTAGACCTATTCTTATTCGTTGTAACTGATATCTTAACTAACGATTCTGTCGGTCTTGCGATCGGTAAAGCAGCAAACGTTGTTGAGAAAGCATACAACGTATCACTAGAAAACAATACAGCTACTTTAAAAGGTGTTGTATCTCGTAAAAAACAAATCGTACCAGTATTAACAGAAGCATTCCAAGCTTAATCGTATTGCGTACAGATGAACAGTAAGGACAAGTAGTCAGATTGGCTATTTGTCCTTTTTTATTTATAATAAGCAGAAATTTTTAACTTTTAAACAGTCGCATTGTGTATGCTTAATGATATGGAAGTATTGAAAAGTAAATTACAGGGGCTTTTTGAAAAAATATTGTATCTGTTTCAAAATTAGAGAGCTGGATTTCGGAGGAACTGCGTTTAAACGCTGAAATACAGATGTTGCGTTTAACTTTTTAGAAGAAAGGATATAAAGTTTTGATTAACGAATTAAAATAAGGATAGCGTTAGCTATCCTTATAATCGTTTATTCGTAATATTTTTTCTTGTTTATATAAAATGTGATTATCGTAGTAATGAAGAAAATAGGTATCGCATACACTTGCCCAACAAATAACTTCCAGCCGACATAATTATAGCCTTCAGATGCTGGGATGATAACGGAAATAACGCAAACGATAAAATAGACTAATAGTGCAGGAATAATATTTTTCATTTTTATGAACCTCCTTTATTGTTTTATTAATACATACTTGCATTATAATTTAGTTTCATTATTTTGAAGAAAAAATGAAAAATTTTTTATGGTATTATAATATTTGCAATCAGAGTAATCTATAGTACGCATATGGTAAAATGTGTAATTTTAACTTTCAGAATTATTATATAGTATCTCGAGAAAAAAATGTACAAAATAACGAATTTTATTTACCAAAGTAAAGGGAGTAGAAATATATATGAAAAGGCTATGTATAATTCCATGCGGAAAAAAGAAAATTTGGGATAAACATTCAGACTACGGACCGATGGAAGCAAAAGATGTATATATTAGTCCGTTCGGAAAAGCATGTCAGGCGTACGCAACTATGTTTTTCGAAAACTGGGTTATATTATCAGCGAAACATGGATTTTTAAGACCAAGTGATATTGTATTAGAAAACTATGATCTTGCATTTGATTCAAAAAGCGATGAGGTAATAAGTATAGAGCAATTACAAAAACAGATGGTAGATAAAAGTTTACTACAGTTTGACGAAATCGTCTTACTAGCAGGGAAGAAGCATAAAAAAGTAGTGACAAAGTTATATCCAGAAGAAATGATTACATATCCGCTAGAGGGGTGTAAAGGAATTGGGTATATGTTGCAGAGGTTGAAAGAAGCTGTGAAGGAAAGGGAGGAAATATAGGTGTAGTTTCAGTGATTTTAAACTCTATTTATTTAGGGAGCTGAAAAGTAAAATAGAGTTTTTAGGCATCGCCGAAAGGGTGATGCTTTTTTGTTCGTGTCGTCATTCATGTAAAAGTAATTTAGAGAATAAATCATTCGATTTATGAAGCGATAGCTTTTTTATATCGAAAACAAATTGCATCACTTTTAGAAAATATAGGACGTATGGGCACAGTTAAGATTGTAAGTGGGAATAGCAATAAGACAAGTTTTGAATAAGATATTAAGAAAGGAGATGTTGATGAATAATGGCTAGATATAGTTTGCACGGAGGACACAATAGTATTGTTCAAGGTGCTAATTTCGGGAATCGGAAAGAACACGCTCTAGATAGGCAAGTTAAAGATGCCGTGGCGGCTAAGTTAAGAGCCCTAGGACACACGGTTTATGACGATACGGACGAGGTAGGGGCAACTCAATCACAAAATTTAAATAATATCATTCGGAATAGCAATTCCCATGCTGTGGATTTAGTTATTTCTTTTCATCTTAATGCAAGTGATGGAAATGGACAGGGTGTTGAGGTTTTATATTATGATCAGAAAGATTTGGCGGCTAAAATCTCAGCTCAACTAGCAAAAGATATTGGATGGCGTGATCGAGGTGCGAAACAACGTACAGATTTAGCAGTATTAAATGGAACGAAGGCACCGGCTATTCTTATTGAATTAGGGTTTATTGATAATGAATCCGACATGGCAAAATGGAATGTTGATAAAATCGCTAATTCTATTGTATTTGCTCTTACAGGACAAACTGGAGGAGGTGCAGCGGATTTGCTCAAAGTAAAAACTGGTGGTGTAGCATTTAGTAATTTACAAGCTTTGGCTCAAGCTATGGTTGATGCGGGTATTGATGGACAAATTGTCGTTCAAAAAGATGGCATTGGTTATGCTATAACGAATGGCTATCCGTCCGGGAATATCGATAAATTTACAGCTTGGTTAGATGCACGTAAATGGTACTATGAGTACGTGAGATAAAAGTAGTTTGCTAAATAAAAATAAGAGCCGTCATGTGACGGTTTTTATTTTTATTTAATCTTTTAACTCTACTTATAATATGGAGAAAATAGACTAATAAACAAGCCTTTGTATACTTTCAAACATAGAATATGATGAATTCTATCAAGGAGGAAGCATATTTATGAGAAATACTTGTCATTGTGGACATTTTCAAGATTGTAATAAATTTTGGGATGATTTAATGTTTGGGAGATGTAGATGTAAGCGCAATGATTTTCACGAGTGTTGTTGCAAAGAGAAACCGAAGTGTGAGTGTGAAAAATGTCATTGTAAAACAAAAGCGAAATGCCATTGTAGGCATGAAGAGGAAGGGTATTAATAATAAAAAAGAGTACGATGCGTACTCTTTTTTGGGGTGATTATATTCCATCTTGAACAGATTTCTTTACAATTACCCATGTGTCTTTCTTTTTAACCGTTATAGCTACATTAGTTCCATTAGATTCCTTATAAAAGATATATCCATTGTTTGAGTTTACATATGTAACTGGTTCACCTATGCAATCTCGTGAGCAGGATTTGTTGACCAATTCAATTAAGGATAGTTCACTTGGATCGGTTTTACTGGCTTCTATAACAGCATCAAGGCTTGTTTTTCGATAGCCTTGCAAGTTTATATGAAAAAGCTGCTCTATTTCTCCTGTAATGCTAGTGTTCATTACTTCTACTGAATTCTTTTTTTCTTGAAGAAAGCCGTTTTCATAAAGTAATTTTGTATAGCCAATCCATGCTATTAACACTAGCATGAAAAACATACCCGTCATTTTAAGTATTCGAAGTCGTTTGCTTATAATTGTTTCTGAGTATTTCATTCACTCTAATCCTCCAATGTTTTTAATTTAAAATATGCTTGGATACATACTTTTAGAAGAGGATGAAAGTTAATGAGTTTTTAATAAAAAAGAAAACATCCAGGGTTAGATGCTTTCTTTTTTTGGTATTTTTGGCTATCTGTTAGTTACTTGTTTCATAAGTGGTCTTATTTCTTTAACTGGTGGTTTCTTATCATAGGCATCAACGTAAGAAAAGTAGTAGTTTAAGTTTCTTAGAAGACCTTTTCCTATTTTTGCACTTAAGAAAGGAAAGACTTGTCCGGTATAATCATCGAGAGATTTACAGTAATATTTTTCATCTAAATATATACTGTATTTACATGTTAGTTCTACTAAAGGATTCCCTTCATCATCAAATACTTCTTTAGAATCAATAATATCTATTAGTGCAAATTTTTCATTTAAGTAAACTTTCTTTTTTTTCTCGTGTTTATTTGTAAGTATAAAAACGAGACCAATCGCGTTAATCAAACTATTTCCTCCTATAAAAAACGGATATTAATAAAATATATCGATATAAGCTAAATGTAAAGAGGAGAGGTGAAATATCATGGAGAGAAAACTAAATAAGCCGATTGGTGAGAGCTGATAATCAGTGGGGGATGAACAAACCCCTCACTGATTAAAGTTTCACTTTATTGAAATACTTGCGGGAATTGTTTTACGATTGCGTTTGTTATCATGTCAGCCATTTCTAATGCTTCTTTTTCAATTTTATCGTAAAGTTTTACTCCTGCTTCATAATCTTTATTTAGGAAGGCAAGTGCTTCTGCTTTCGTTAGTGCTAAATGTTCATAAAACATTTTTCTAAATTCTTCTTTATCTATATATGGGTTGATACTGTTAAGAAATTCAATAATTGCGTCACCATTAGCGTACCATTTTTTCTCTATAGCGGCCGCTGCATTTTGATTACCAGCTTTTGCGGCTTTAACAAGATCCGCTGCAATTACTAAGTGATCTTTAATTAATGCACTATATTTTTTTACTGCATCTTCACCGTAAAATGGTTCAAGTGATAGTCCCATATGTGTTGCGTTTTGTAGAAGTCGTCCAACAGTAACGTTAACATCTGGTAAATTAAATACTATACTTATAATAGCCAATCTCGTCCAAGCGACGTGTTGTTCCCATAAAGAACGCATATATCCTTTTAAAAAATTCTCATTTTTACTAATTCGGTAGTTCCGTACGGATAAATCATAGTTTACATAAGGGTTATGGTAGGGGGAGTAATACGATTGCCAATAAGAATACATAAATAGTAACACTCCTTTGAACATGTATAACTCAAAGTATGATGAAGATTTATTTTTAGTTCCGTGTCCTAGATTATTTTTAGGGAATTTGAAATGGAGAAATTCAATGAATGATGTTGTGATATATATGAATAATTTGAATATAAAGTAAAAGAGGGTCTGCAAGGGAAGTTACAGACCCTCAAAAGGGTATTGCCGAGATGTCGGACTCGACTACGTAATGTTATCATAAAATTCTTTTGAAAAAACCTGGTAAATGTGTCCAAATGAAATTGGGACCTTCATACAGTCAAAGGGACCTGCTTCCCGCGGCAGGCCCCAATAACTAGATAATGTCGATGAGCAAAAAACTCATCTGGAGTACTTTTATAGTAACAAGTAAAATGTGTTTTGTGTATTGAGAAAGAAGAATTGCATAATTATATGTGAACAATTTAACTCCCAACAATTTATGATTATCATTAATTGTTGGGAGTTAAATATGGTTATAAAATGGAGAAAAGATTTGGAAGTGAGATTGAGGTGCATAGAAGTATGTAATTATGAAAAAGACCTGCTAATATAAGCAGGTCAACTTAAGGGGTTTATCCAACAGATTATTATATATGTTAACAACTCAATTGTAGTAAGTCTATATGTTTAATATTGAGAAAACTTCTGTGAATAATATATTTTTTGCGCATATATTAACGTTTAAAAAGTTGAGAAAGAAAATTAAAAAGCTTTTTATAAGAGAATAATGGCTGATACTTATAGTATGATTCATATTTCCACGCATCATTATTAGAGAATTGGAGTTGTTTTGTTTTCGTTTTTGCCGTGATGGACCTCGTATTACGATGTTTCATATAGTAACCTCCTGAATTTATATGTATACGATTAGTAGTATTCAAGAAAGGGAAATAAAATGAACATTTAAATTGAAACTCTTTCTTCTTGTGTACTGGATTTACGTTATAAATGTTGTAAAACATATAAAATAATGATGCTAATTCATATTAAATAAGTGAAGAAACATAGAATAATGAAAAAACAATAAGCATCTAATCATCCCTTTCAAGTCGCATAAGTGATTGATATAATAGAAGTAGATGAAAGATAAAGAAAAGCGGGTGACTCTTTTTTGTTTACTAAAGCACAAGAACTTTTAGCGTCCTACTTTGGTTATTCTTCGTTTCGAAGAGGACAAGATGAAACAATTAAAAATGTACTAGATGGGAAAGATACGGTTTGTATTATGCCAACGGGTGGCGGTAAGTCGATTTGTTATCAAATTCCGGCATTAGTATTTGAAGGAACGACGTTGGTTATATCACCTTTAATATCACTTATGAAGGATCAAGTAGATACATTGGTACAGAATGGCATTTCAGCTACATATATTAATAGTTCTATATCTATTGCAGAAGCAAATCAGCGAATTCAATTAGCGAAACAAGGACATTACAAGTTACTTTATGTGGCGCCTGAGCGTCTTGATTCGATGGAGTTTGTTGACCAACTTATCGATATGAAAATCCCTATGATTGCGATTGATGAAGCACATTGTATTTCACAGTGGGGACATGATTTCCGTCCAAGTTATTTACATATACATCGCATATTAGATTATCTTCCAGAAAAACCGCTCATATTAGCATTAACAGCAACAGCAACACCGCAAGTACGTGATGATATTTGTAATACACTTGAAATTAATAAAGAAAATACAATTATGACAACGTTTGAGCGTGAGAATTTATCGTTTTCTGTCATTAAAGGGCAAGATCGAAATGCATATTTGGCGGATTATATTCGTCAAAATCAAAAGGAATCTGGGATTATATATGCAGCTACTAGAAAAGTAGTCGATCAGTTATATGAAGATTTGATGAAGGCAGGTGTTTCTGTATCAAAATATCATGCTGGTATGAGTGATAGTGATAGAAATGAGCAACAAGAACTCTTTTTACGAGATGAAGTAAGTGTAATGGTAGCAACATCTGCATTCGGGATGGGGATTGATAAATCGAATATTCGTTACGTAATTCATTATCAGCTTCCAAAAAATATGGAAAGTTACTATCAAGAAGCAGGACGTGCTGGTCGTGACGGATTAGATAGTACATGTATATTGTTATATTCTTCTCAAGATGTACAAGTACAGCGTTTTTTAATTGATCAATCAACTGGAGAATCACGTTTTTCAAATGAACTTGAAAAATTGCAAAATATGACCGATTACTGTCATACAGAACAATGTTTACAATCATTCATTTTGCAATACTTTGGAGAAGAACCGAAAGAAGATTGTGGACGCTGTGGTAATTGTACAGACAATCGCGAGAGCATCGATGTGACAAGGGAATCACAAATGGTTTTATCATGCATGATTAGAACCAACCAACGCTTTGGAAAGCAAATGATAGCGCAAGTATTAACTGGGTCGAAAAATAAGAAAGTTATTGAATTTAATTTTCATACTTTACCAACGTATGGGCTTTTATCGAACCGTAGTGTAAAAGAGGTCAGTGAGTTTATTGAGTTTTTAATTTCAGACGAGTTAATTGCAGTTGAACATGGCACTTATCCGACGTTAAAAGTAACTGAAAAAGGGAAAGAAGTATTACTTGGTAAAGAGAATGTTTTACGAAAAGAACGAGTAGAGACAAGACAAATTGTTCAAGACCATCCTTTATTTGAAGTGCTTCGTGAAGTACGTAAAGAAATTGCACAAGGAGAAGGTGTACCTCCGTTCGTTATTTTTTCTGACCAAACATTAAAAGATATGTGTGTGAAAATGCCGCAAAGTGATTCCGAATTGTTGACGGTAAAAGGTATCGGAGAACACAAACTTGTGAAATATGGCTCGCGCTTCTTACAAGCAGTTCAGCATTTTATTGAGGAAAATCCAAATTATGCTGAAACGATTAAGACAGAAGTAGTTTCAGAGCGTAAAAAGTCAGGAAAAGCGTCCGCAAATTCTCATTTAGAAACGTATGAAATGTATAAACAAGGTATTGATTTGAATGAGATTGCAAAAGAACGTAACTTATCAAGACAAACAATCGAAAACCATTTAATTCGCTGCTATGAGGATGGAATGGAAGTAGATTGGCAAAGCTTTGTTCCAGCAGAGTATGAATCTCTTATTGAAACTGCCGTTCAAAATGCAGATGGTGGTCTGAAATCTATTAAAGAACAGCTTCCGAATGAAGTGAGTTACTTTATGATTCGTGCTTATTTACAAATAAGAAAGTAGAGGCATATAAAGGGGATAAGAATTTATGTATCATGTTTTCGTTTATGGCACGTTAAGAAGAGGACAAACGAATGCTCATTATATGCTAGGTGCAACATGCATCGCAGACAGAGCTTGGACATATGGAAAATTATTTGATACGAACGAAGGATATCCGGCCATGACTTATTCGATTGAAGAACAGGTGTATGGAGAAGTTTATGTAGTAAATGATGAGATATTGTGTAAGTTAGATGAACTAGAAGAATATACAGGTAATGCGGAGACTGATTTATATGATCGAATCACGCAAACAGTATATGTTGCTGATAGGGAAATTGAGGCATATGTGTATATTGCTCAAGATAAAAAGATGTTAAAGAAAGTTATAGACTCTGGTGACTGGCTTATGTATCAAAAAATATAATAAGGTAGTTTTAAAAATTGGAAAGCAGATAATGACGAATTCATTATCTGCTTTTTATTGTGTGAATAATTGTCGTTCTCTTTTTATTCTTATAGTTCTTAGTACGATTCCAATTCCGAGAAATAAAACAGTAGCAGCGACCCCGCTAATAGGATTTAACCAAAAATCACTACTGTTTGTAAGGGTAATAATCCCTGTTATTGTAACTAAAACAGTAGGAACAGCATCTTCGATCGCATGCATGATAACACATGGCCAGACGGATTTTGTAAGTCTATATATTTCAACATACATAATTGACCAACAAACCATAAGGATACAGCCAGATAAAAGCATATTTAATCTTGAGATAGATTCAAAATATTCATTTGAAGAGCCTCCTTTACTTTTATTTATCCTACTATTTATGGGCAGTAAAACGCCCATTGATTAAATTCTTTCATTTTTACAATGTTTTTTAATAGATAAATTAAATAGGAGACAAATAGAAAGTAGTATCTTTTGCATGCATCATTATACTATATGTGTATTTGTGTGATTTAGATGTTGCATATTCTTTTTAAATTAGAAAGATGAAAAGTAAGTTTTTTCGGAAAATTTAAATGGAAACTATTGACTTTATGATTGGATTTTTAATACAATGATACTTCGACTGAAAAATTAGAACGGACAGGAGGGAATCGTCGAAATGAGCAACATATTTGAAGATGAGTTACAAAAAATGAAGGATACTTTACATACGATGGATGAGCAATTGGATAAGCTTGAAAAAATCCCAGTTTATTATGGAGAAGATTTTAAAGAGCAAATTCTTGAAAGTATGAGGGAGTCTAATAGACAAAACTTACGTATTGGTGTGCAAGAGCCGTACTTTGGAAGGTTAGATTTTCAGGAAGATGGAAAAGAAGAAGTTATGCCGATTTATATCGGAAAAGTAGGGGTTTCGGATATGGACACGATGAAGCCAATCATTATCGATTGGCGGGCACCTGTCGCAAGTATGTTTTATTCATTTACCGGTGGAGACGAATTAGCATTTTATCAATCACCAGATGGGTTAGTAGAAGGTGATGTGTATTTAAAACGAAACATTTCCATTCGAAAAAGAGAACTTGAACGTGTTGTTGATACATATGTAAAAGGAAATGAAGATGTATCGCATGCCGATGATTTTCTTCTATATCGATTAGGTGAGAATAAAGATAATAAGCTAAAGGATATTGTTTCAACGATTCAATCGGAACAAAATGATATTATTCGAGCGGAAAGAAATTTACCATTACTTATTCAAGGGGTTGCAGGGAGCGGAAAGACAACAATTGCTTTACATCGCCTTGCTTTTTTAATTTATGAATATCGTGAACAACTAGAAGCAGAAAGAATGATCGTATTTGCGCCGAATAGTCTGTTTTTAGACTATATTTCGAGTGTACTTCCTGAATTAGGTGTAGGGAATATTAATCAAACAACGTTTCCGGATTGGGCATTACGTACGTTAGATGATTCAGTGAAACTAAAGCAGACAGAAGAAAAATTGAAAGAAGCATTTTCAATTAATCGTGATGAAAAGAAGGTAATGCTAGGTAAATTAAAGGGTACGTTGGAATTTAAGACGTTTATTGAAGAGAGAATGATCCAATTTGAAAATGAGTTAGTTCCGACAAAAGATTTTGAGGCGTGGGATAGAGCGATTATTCCAGTAGAAGATATTAAAAAATGGATGCAAGTTGAATATAAACATTATCCTTTACAGAAAAGAAGAGAACGATTAGTAGGACGAATGAAGCGCTGGATTGAAATTGAGCTTAAAAAATTCGGGGAAACAAACGAGAAAAAATTACTAAAAAAAGAAGCGACTAAGAGACTGAACGCATATATGAAGTTTTGGCCGAAAATGAGTGCTCTTTCACTGTATAGTTCAATAGTAAAAAGTAAAGAAATACTTGAGGTATTACCTGAAGAACTTGTTAAAGAAACAGAAAAGAGTTGTCGTAAAAAAGAAGTGTATGTAGAAGATTTACCAGCTTTAATATACATACATCATCGTATAACAGGGATTGAAATCGGGCAGAAGTTTCATCACGTTGTTATTGATGAAGCGCAAGATTTTTCGCCTTTCCAAGTTTATGTATTAAAAGAAATTACATTAGGTAATTCTTTCACTATATTAGGTGATTTATCGCAAGCGATTTATGATTACCAAGGAATTATCGCAAGCGATTTATGATTACCAAGGAATTGAAGATTGGAATGCTTTTAAGGAAGTATTCCAAGAAACCGGTTATTATGAATTGACAAGAAGTTATCGTTCTACAAAAGAAATTATTGAATTTGCAAATGAAATAATTAAAAATGCAGAAATCCCAGTAGGACTCGCAACACCAGTCTTCCGCAGTGGAGAAGATGTGAAAGTAATTCATGCAGAAAATCAATTTACTGAAATTGTGAAGACGGTAAAACATTTGCAAAATGCAGATGTGAAAACAATTGCGGTAATCGGAAGAACAGAAGATGAATGCCGTGATATATATGTGAAATTAACAAATGCAGGATTAACGGTCAACGTAATTGAAGCAAACCAAAGTAAATATGAAGGTGGTATATCAGTAGTACCTGTCTATTTAGCGAAAGGTTTAGAATTTGATGCGGTGCTTTTAATTGATGTGGATGAAGAACATTACAAAAACACAAAACATGATGCAAAATTACTATATGTCGGATGTACGAGATCACTTCATGACTTATGGATTTTCCATAGTGGGGAAGCGTCACCTTTAATTAAAGGATTAAAATAAAGTGGAACTATAATCAGTGGGGAGTTTTACTGCAAGCTAATGTGGGATAAATATAAAAAGAGGATTTTCTAGTACTGTATGAAAATCCTCTTTTTTATATTGAAATAGTAGACGAATTAATGACTTGAGCTGTTGTGTAAATAATATACAATGACCTTTTCTAATTCCTTAGTTTGTTCTTTTTCCCATATACGAACAGCATCTACTGGAATTTGTGTATGTTTTAACCAATCTAGAATTAAGTGTAGTTGTTCTTGTATTTGACCAATGTTTTGCTCCTTTATGTTCTTATTCTGAATTCTATTAATTAATTGAAGCATATAGGGAAGTTTTTCTATACATTCGCTTAAATCTCCGCAATAACCTGAAGGGAATTCATGAGTACCAAAATCTAAAGTATTGATGTAATTAGAAACTAGGTATATCATAGCTTCTTGTTCGGTATCACCACCTAATTCAATCGCTTTTCGAAGGAATTTTTCTAAATCGTCTTCTTTATTGCTAGAGTCCATATAAATTCCTATCCATCTAAAAGGTCTTGAATCAATCGGGTTGTTTTCTGTCCATCTATATAGAATGTCAATTAGAAAACTATTTAGTGAGAAAGTTAAGACCTCATCTTTTTCGTTTAATGCATCTAAAATAGTAAACAGCGAAATGGCAAACTCTTCTTGATCTTTTGATTCCCATTTCTTTGCATTTGTAATAAATGTTTCTAAATGTTTAAAAGCTAATTTTCGAAGTCCCGCTTCGCGATGCTGACAGTAACAAATAAAATCATGCCAATGCTCATTTGTATTCATATGTATAATAATAGTTTGTAATGCAGTGAGAGGTTTATCCATTATAAGTCCCCAATCTATTAAGCACGTGTTGAAAGTTTAGTGTTATTATATCATTACATAAATTAAAGTGGGAAGAATTTAAGATGGATTTTATTGGTCACGGGATCCAATCGATTGGTAATGTAGCGGTTCTAACAGGACTCATTATTGAATTTGAAGATGAAACGTAAAAAAGTTATTATGTTTATCTGAATATTGAGGGGATATGTTTATTTAATTTTTAGAAAACATAGACTATTAAACTTGTAAATGGTATAATCTTCTTGTTATTGGAATTAAAATCAAAATATTTGAAAATAAAGGATAGGGTTGGTTTTAATGGGGGATTCTGATCACAAAGAAACAAAGGCAATATTAAAGTTATGGTTTATTTATATACCACTTGCATTTGGAGAATTTGTCTTTTCGAATATCATAGATTATTTAAAAAAATAAAGATTTTGCATTTGAAAAACAATTAACCTAATTTAATTGTTTTTTTATTTTTCTCTAATAAACCAAACAAAAATAGAGATTTTGAACAAGATGAAGTTTATGAAGGAAATAACGTTGATTAGGTGCTGAAAACGGGAATCATTCAAGCATGGTAATTCACCGTTTTTATAGCTTCCTATAGTGAGATGTTATGTTCACATCATATGTATACGATATTTGTAACTTAATATAGCATTACTGGAACTTCAAAATTAGTAGTTAAGGTTGTTACCTTTTAGAGTGTTATATATAACTTAGCTAAAAAAGCACAAATCATATAATTTGCGCTGTTCATTATCTGTTTTTTGGTAAAAAATTATAGTTTTTGTCACATTAATACTGTACGATACATAGTATAAAACACATACTGTATGACATATAGTAATGGAAATGAGGTGAGTGAATGGATACTTTATTAAACTCGTTAATTACTGAGTTAAGAAGAGGGACATTAACGTTAGCTGTTTTAAGTCAATTAAGAACGCCGCAGTACGGATATTCACTTGTCCAGTTATTGGAGCAATCAGGGGTTACAATTGATCAAAGTACTTTATATCCACTACTTCGCCGATTAGAAAAGCAGGAATTAGTGACGAGTAGTTGGGATAAAACGGAGAGTAGACCTCGTAAGTACTATGTTTTAAGTGATTATGGATTAGAAATATTTTTGCAGTTGAAAAAAGAATGGATAAAGGATTCGAAAGAACTTTATAACTTATTAAAGGAGGAAGAGAATGAATTTAATTGATCTCTATATCCAAGAGGTTGCGAAGAGATTACCTGAAAAAAATCGTGAAGATATTACACTTGAACTAAGGTCAACTATAGATGATATGTTACCTGAAGATTATAATGAGAAAGATGTAAAGAGCGTTCTCGAAAAATTGGGGAGTCCGGTTTCATTGGCTAATGGTTATTTGGATAGACCGATGCATTTAATTGGACCACGTTATTTTGATGTATATACAACGTTGTTAAAAATGATTATACCAATCGCAGCTGTCATTGCACTCATATCAATGGTTGCAGAAAATTTTATAGGCTATAGTGGTGATCAAGCAGTATTAAATGTTATTTTTCAATTGATAGGTAAAGGCATTGGGGAAATTTTTGAAGTGGGCCTCCATGTATTTTTCTGGTTGACACTTGTGTTTGTTATTTTAGAAAGAACAGATACAGACAAAGGTATCGAGCCGTTGACGACAAGTTTAAAAAAATGGACACCAGATGATTTGAAAAACATCTCATATATCCCAAAGAAAAAAGCAATCTCGAAGTTTGAAGTTTTTGGAGGTTTAATGTGGACAGCAGTTTGGGCTACACTTTACTTTTATGCGAATTATCTTGTTGGCGTATATAACGGTACGGCAAATGGACTGAAGTTTGCCTCGCCAACTTTTAATCAAGATGTTTTATTGCAGTACTGGCCAATCGTTGTAATTATGATCGTTTTTGAAATATGTATATCCCTTTATAAATTAGTGCAGGGACAATGGACGCAAAGATTGGCGATTGGGAATGCTATTCTTCAAATAGCTGGGACGATAGTATTCATTGTAATTGTAGTAAATCCACATGTATTTAACGCAGGGTTTATTACGTATTTGGCAAATGCATTTACTATTTCCCCAGAGGGATTTAAAACGTGGTTAGTTGGCGGTGGAATTGTAATTTACACATTATCTGCTGCAATAAATATATTTGACGGTTTCCGAAAAGCTAGTATTCGTATGTAGATAAAAATCGGAAATTTCGATAAAATAAAACTATTGAAAAGATAGTGATATAAGGTGAACATGATGAAAGGAAGAAAACAATGATAAGGGAAGCAACGAAAAAAGATTTAGCATACATTTTAGATATTTATAACGATGCGATACTTTATACAACAGCTGTATATGCGTATAAACCTGTAACCCTTGAAAATAGAATAGATTGGTATGAACAAAAAAAGGCTGAAGGGTATCCAATTTTCGTATATGAATTAGATAATAAAGTAGTAGGATTTGCGACATTCGGCCCATTTAGAACGTGGCCTGCTTATAAATATTCAGTTGAACATTCTGTGTATGTAGATAAGGCATATAGAAAAAATGGCATTGGGTCTTCATTAATGAAGGAATTAATCAAAATTGCAAAGGAAAGAGAGTATATGACCTTAATTGCTGGAATTGATGCAGAGAATGAGAAAAGTATTGCCTTGCATCAAAACTATGGATTTGTTCATGCAGGAACAATAAAAAAAGCTGGTTATAAGTTTAATAAATGGCTAGATTTAGCTTTTTATCAGCTGGAACTTAACGGTCCTGAAAATCCTATAGAAGAATAAATATTTTTCGGTAGCAAGAAAAAATTCATGCTACCTTTTTCTTATTTTAATAGCTAATGAAAAGGTTTTTACATTCAATGTTGAAATATTAGAAGTTAATATAACGATATAAAAAGAGGGATAGAAATGGAAACTGTTATAAATAAAATAAAAGAGGTACAATCTAATTATGTGGGAATGGCAATTTATTCTACAAAAAATAATCGTATAGTTGCTTCGTATAATAGTGAATTAAATATTCCGTTAGCATCAGCAGCAAAATTAGTCATTGGATTTGTAGTAACGCAAATGGTGAAGGAAAATAAACATAATTGGAATGATATACTTCATTACATTAAATTTAATCCACATGAAGATAGTGCGCAGTTATATCCGCATTTACAAGGAAGAACTTCTTTAACACTTAGTCAAGCGGTAGAGGTAATGATTGCTTGTCATGATAGTTACGTTGCACAGTCAGTTGTAATGCACTGTGGTGGATGGGATGCTGTGAAAATGTACGCACAAACGTACTTTTCAAAAATTCATATACAAGAGAATGCTAGAGATGAGAAAAATGTTGGAGAATTAAGTGAAGTTCTTGCCCTTTTCATACAAACCTTTCAAGGTTATAAGTCAGAACCAGAATTATGGGAACCAATTATTAGCGGCATGGTAAGACAGCAAGGAGAGTATGAAGAAATTCCATATTATCATATAGCTCATATGACAGGTGGATTACTCACAGCTACAATAAATATTGGTATTATAGGAATGTTTAACGAATTTCCACTTCTTTATGTGATTGGGGGAAAAGATTTACCGAATCGCCGTGAAAATAAAGAGGTAGATGAAGCTTTTGCAGTAGTTTTAAAGTACATATACAAAGAATATAGTGAAAGCATGCTAGGAGTGAGCGATTGAAAAGAAACTTAAAGACTTCAACAATCATTATTTTAATTTTAACGATTATTGCTCTTGAAGTTGGAATCGCACTATATGATCACAATTTGTCATTAGATACAATTTACTTTGCAGCAATTCTTATTTGTATTGTATTGCTTTTTGGCACACGTGTTTCTGAAGAGAAAGAAAGTACATCGAAACGAGGGCGAAGAAAAATAGCTGTTATATTTTGGTCATCTATTTTATTGTCTATCGCTTGTTTTGCAGTTATAAGTTACATAAGGGTAGGCTATGTCTCTGTACCAGGGATAATTGGCTTTTCATGCTTTGTTACATATGGTGGATTCGTTTTGATTAGTATTTTAAAGGGGAAAAATAAAATGTAGCTTACTAAGTTGAAAGGAAGCAATGTATATGAAACATATAGAGAACGGTACACGTATTGAAGGAGAATACATTAAAAATAAAGTCATTCAATATAATATGTCCATCTTAACAGATGAAGTAAAACAGCCGATGGAAGAAGTAAGTCTCGTAGTAAAAAATGAAGAAGGAAAAATATTTGGTGGTGTAACAGGTACGATGTATTTTTATCATCTTCATATCGACTTTTTATGGGTTGATAAATCAGTTCGTCATGACGGTTGGGGGAGCCAACTTTTACATAAAATTGAAGAAATTGCGAAGGAAAAAGGGTGCAGATTAATATTGCTAGATTCATTTAGTTTTCAAGCACCAGAATTTTATAAAAAGCACGGTTACCGAGAGTATGGTATCGTTGAAGATCATCCAAAAGGTCATAGTCAGCACTTTTTTGAAAAGAGATTATAATAATATTATGTATACTGATTGATAGGAGAAAGCATATGTACACGTATAAATTGCAACAAGAACAACCAATCTGTGCAGAAAAAATTAAGAAGCTTTATGATTCTGTCGGTTGGTGGCCAGAAAGAAAAGAAGTCGATATTGAAAAAATGTTAAAGAATAGTATAGCCATTGGAGTATGGGAAGAAAATGAATTAGTTGGATTTGCTAGAGTCGTTTCTGATGGTGTTTTTCGAGCATACATTGAAGATGTTGTCGTACATGAGAATGTAAGGAATAAAGGTATTGGAGAGAAAATGCTTACAATATTACTTCGAGAAATATCTCATATTGATATTGTTAGTCTATTTTGCGGAGAGAAGCTAATAAAGTTTTACGGTGAGCAGCAATTTCAAGCAACGAAGCAAATTGTGATGCATCGTAATCAAACAGGGAAAGAATAAGAGGTGCCAATTAAAATGAATGCAACAAGAGCGTACTGTTTATCGAAAAGAAAAGCGACAGAAGATTCTCCAGGTGGCTGGAGTGCAACATGTATGAGGCTTAATAATAAAATATTTGCGATAGTAAATCATGAAGAAGGCGAAAAAGCTGCGATTACATTGAAGTGTGATCCAGAAGTCGCATTAAGAATAAGAGAAGATTATCCAGAAACAATTATTCCAGGGTATCATATGAATAAAAAACATTGGAATACCGTTTATATTCATAAGGATATAGAGCAGGAGCAAATTAATAAAATGATTGATTGGTCGTATGATTTAGTACTACAATCATTTTCAAAGAAAAAGCAGCAGGAGTTAATGGATTAATATGTATTAGGAGTGTGTGTAATGAAAGATTCGATTAAAGATACGTATGATAAATTAGCGAGTACATATAAAGAAAATCTAGATTTCGCAAATCCATATAACAGTTATTATGAAAGACCGGCGATGATGGAGCTTATTCCAAAGGAACTAGAAGGAAAAAAGATATTAGATGCTGGATGTGCAGCTGGATGGTATACTTCTCAATTCATAGGAAGAGGAGCAAATGTTACAGCAATTGATGTAAGTCCTGAAATGGTAAAAGCAGCAAAAGAAAATATAGGAGAAGAAGCGACGTTCCTTTGTCATGATCTGCAAGAAACATTGCCATTTGAAGATAATACGTATGATGTGATTGTAAGTTCATTAACTCTTCATTATATAGAAAATTGGAATCAAGTATTTCAAGAATTTCGTCGTGTATTGAAGCCAGGTGGAGAACTTATTTATTCTATTCATCATCCTTTTATGGATTTCACAAAGTTTCCATGTGAAAATTATTTTGAAAAACAGTTATTAATAGATACTTGGGTTAAACCGAATATTACTATTGAAGTCAAGTTTTTTAGAAGATCATTACAAGACATACTAAATGAAACTACAAATTATTTTGTATTAGAAGAGATAGTGGAACCGAAGGCAATTGAAAAAATGAAAGAAGTAAGCGAAAAATCATATCATTATTTAAATATGAATCCACATTTTCTTATCATAAAAGCAATCAATAAATAGCTAGTAAAATAACTTTGTTTTACTAGCTATTTACAGTTTTACATTACATATTAGGAGACTTTAAAATGAATACGAAACGAAATAGAGTAGTATATGCACTATTTACTATAGTTGTTATTATTTTAGGTCTTAGCTCAAGAAAGTTTGCTTTTGCACTACCACATCTATTAAATGATTATTTAGGTGATGCATTATGGGCATTAATGATTTTCACTGGCTTTGGATTTTTGTTTCCTAAAACAGAGACGAAGAAGTTGGCTTTTATTAGTTTAATGTTTTGCTACGGGATTGAAGCGAGCCAATTGTATCATGCGGAATGGATAGATAGCATTCGTGCAACGACTTTTGGGGGACTCGTGTTGGGATACGGTTTTTTGTGGAGTGATGTAGTGGCTTATACAATTGGTGTTGGAGTGGGAATACTGTGTGAGGTTATTTTTCGGAAGAAATAAGAATTGTAAAAGGGGTATTTGTAAATGGAACAAGCACTGGAAATTGCAAAGCTTTGGTTTCGAAATGAACATGTCACAGCTACTGTAATGCAACCAAAAGTAGCGAAGGTTTTATGCAAGAATAAAGAGTATATTTTAAAGAGAACGGGATCGATAAAGCAATTTCTAGTAGAATTTGATGTTTTGAAGCAACTGTATGAAAAGGGAATTAAAGTACAGAGAGTAGTAAAGACAGAAAATGATGAACAATATGTATTATATAAAGAAAAATATTATTGCTTATATGAGTATGTTGTCGGAAGTGTTTTAGAAATAAAAGATACGGATAAGCTGGAAAGGCTAGCAAGTACAATTGGAGAAGAAATAGCTAATCTGCACAAAGCATTACATTCGGTGAATAGTGACCATGAGTTAATAAAAAGAGATTTATATAAGATGGTATTTGAATGGGCTATACCGATTTTAGAAAAGAATGAGCATGTTCATCGAGAGGTAATTCAAAAGATGGAGCGAATGCACGCAGCTTTCAAGGAAACGGTCCATCCATTACCGAGACAAATTATTCATCGTGATATGCATCTATCAAATTTAATCTTTAAAGATGATAAACTGGAAGGGTTTATAGATTTTGAGATTTTAGAAAATAATGTAAAAATATTTGATTTATGTTATTGCTGTACAAGTGTATTAAGCGAGCTATTTAGTGATGAAAGATTAAGAGGGAAATGGTTACATATCGTTAGCAAAGTCTTTGAAGGTTATTATAAACAAAATGATTTAACGAAAGAAGAACTAAAAGCTATTTGGTATGTTATGCTTTCAATTCAAATTATCTTTATTGCTTATTTTGTCCAGTTACCAGATTTATTAAAGTTAAATGAAGAAATGTTCTTCTGGATTTTTGCTAATAAGGAAGCTATTGAAGAAGTTATAGAAGGTATCGTAAAGGTATGAAAAAAATAATATTAATTGGTTCTGGTGGTTCAGGAAAATCTACATTAGCAAGGCAGTTAGGAAATAAATTAAATATTAAGGTGCATCATCTTGATGCATTATTTTGGAAACCGAATTGGGAAGGTGTTCCGAGAGAAGAACAAATAGCAGTTCAAAATAACTTAATTAAAGATGAGAAGTGGATTATTGATGGGAATTATGGCGGGACGATGGATATCAGACTGAATGCAGCTGATACAATTATCTTCCTTGATATTCATAGAACAATTTGTATTTATCGTGCGTTTAAAAGAATTGTAAAATACCGGAATAAAACAAGACCAGATATGGGCGCGGGATGCGAAGAAAGATTTGATTTGCAATTTTTTAAATGGATATGGAAATATCCTAATGCTAAACGACCTACAATTTTAAAAGGGTTAGAGCAATTGTCCGAAGAGAAAAAGGTTATTGTTTTAAAATCTCCAAATGAGGTTCGGAAATTTTTAGAGCACATATAATAATAGAATGTGACACAACAATTCTTTTTGGATCTTACCGATTAGTTTAATTAAACTAATCGTTTTTTATTATGAAAAATTTAACGCTTTTTGAAAATTGTATTTTGTAATGAGTATATGACTATAATTTCATATAAAATGAACGTTTGGAGGAATAGAAAATGACTAATGATTTAATTCAAACAATCGATTCATTAATGGTAAATATTCCAGCTGGAGAGGTAGTATTAAGAGATAATCGAATAAAAAAAGAATGGCTAGTGCAAATTCAACCATTTCTTCTTGCGAAGTATGCTGTAACAATCGAACTATATGATGCTATTACAAATAGTACATTAAATAATTTTGATAAAAATCATAAACCAGTTGTCAATATTTCATGGAACGATGCCATTGCGTTTTGTAATGTACTTTCAAAAAAAGCGGGATTAAAAGAATATTATTCTATTAGTGATGGTGGTCAAATTGTGAAATGTAATTTAGATTCAAATGGCTACCGATTACCATGTGAGGCAGAGTGGCAATATGCATGTAAAGCAAGTACAACCGGATATACATACGGGAAACTTCATGATATAGCGTGGTATAATGAAAATTCAAATGGAGAGATTCATGACGTTGGCCAAAAAGAACCGAATGCATGGGGACTTTATGATATGCTAGGGAACGTTTGGGAATGGTGTTATGATTTGTATGATGAAACAGTGTACGGATCATACCGCATTTTTCGTGGTGGTAGTTGGGCTGAAACAGCGAGAGGGTGCGGCGCTACTTGTCGTCGTCGAAGCCATCCTACATTTCATATAGATGATCTCGGTTTTAGACTTGCTAGATCAATTTAGTAGGAACATGATACGAACAACTAAGAAAAGAGTATGGAGAGAATCCGTACTTTTCCAACATAGAAACGATTTAACGTAAGGAGTGTTTATTATGGCGCGTGTTTTATTTATTAACGCTGGATCAGAAGGACATATAAATCCAACTTTACAAGTTGTGGAAGAATTGATTTCTCGTGGTGAAGAGGTCGTTTATTTTTCAATAGAAGCTTTCAGGGATCGGATTGAGAAGACAGGTGCTACTGTACGAACGATTGATGATCAAAAATTTATAAAAGCGTTTCTATCTGGAGGCAGAAATTATTTACAGGAAAGAATAAACGGTCTTCTACATACAGCAGATGTTGTTATACCTAGTGTTCTAGAACAAATTGAAGGTGAACATTTTGATTACATAATTCATGATTCTATGTTTGGCTGTGGGCACTTAATTGCTCAAATTCTTAAATTGCCATCTATAAATTCATGTACATCTTTTGCGCAGGATGAAAAATCTTTTGAGCAAATGTTAGGTCATCTGTCAAAAAATATCCCAGTAGAAATTCATGATAAAATACAGAATGATTTTCAAAACTTAACGAAGGGAATTGCTGAAAAATATGGTGTTGAAATAAAATCACCGTATGAAGTTTTCTGTAATCCTGCACCCCTTACTATTGTGTATACAATTAAGGAGTTCCAGCCTTTTGGTGATACGTTTGATGAAACATATAAATTTGTAGGACCATCTATCTCTGCACAAGTAAAAAACAGAGACGTTGATTTTACTTCAATTGAAGAAAAAAGTCCGATTTATATTTCATTAGGTACTGTTTTTAATGAAGCGATTGATTTTTATAAACTGTGTATGAAGGCCTTTGAGAATAGCGAGCATACAATTGTCATGTCTATTGGTAATAAAACAAAAATAAGTGATCTAGGCGAAATCCCTAAAAACTTCATTGTGAAAAACTATGTGCCTCAAACCGAACTGCTTACTTATACGAAACTATTTATTACACACGGCGGGATGAACAGTGTGCATGAAGGACTGTATAACGGGATTCCGCTCGTTGTAATACCGCAAAGTGCAGATCAGCCAGCAATCGCAAAGCAAGTGGAGAGTCTTGGAGCAGGAGTTCAATTACATATGAATGAATTAACCGTGGAGAAATTGCGTGAAAGTGTGGAGTTAGTTTTAAATAACCCTTCATATAAAGAGGCTGCTTTGAATTTGAAGGAATCATTCCGAACATCGGGTGGATATAAAGAAGCTGTTGATGAAATCTTTACATTTGTAGGTCAGTAATAAATATAAAGTTATACATGAAAAAAGTGTCTATATTAAATGATATAGACACTTTTCTGTTGTAAGAAGAGAAGAATTGTTTAAATGGAAAAAATGAAAATACTAAATGTGAATTTTGAGAACTAAGTCTACAATTTCTGCTGCACACTTTTATTTTATCCCGTATTAACCGACCGTAAAACCCCAACTAATTAAAGTTTTACTTTATGATTTCAGGATGTGGTTTTATATGTTAGTAATAATTTCACTGTTTCTGCACAACTTCTGCACATGCTTAGGCGAGTTCTATGTCATGATATATTCATAAAGTGAAATATTTCACAAGGAAAAAATATATTTTCACTGCGGTGTATGCATAATTAACACATACATCGGTACAAGTTTGTCTCTTGTTATTCTTTTACATCAAAGCCCACATTCCACTACAAAGTATAACAAGAAGGGGACATGAACATGAATAATCGATTTTTAAAACAACTACAAAATATGAAAATGAACAAAAAAAGTTTAGGAATTGTAGCATTAACAGCTGGAATTATTAGTACGACACTTATTCCTCAAAATGCTTATGCGCACGGTTTTGTTGAAAAGCCCGGTAGCCGATCCGCTTTATGTAGTCCAACTTATGGTGCGCTAAATGTAAACTGTGGAAGTGTTATGTATGAACCACAAAGTTTAGAAGCTCCAAAAGGGTTCCCACAAGGTGGTCCAGTAGATGGACAAATTGCTTCAGCAGGCGGAAAATTTGGTGGTATTTTAGATCAACAAACAGCAAATCGTTGGTTTAAAAATACAATCACTGGTGGGGAAAATACATTTACTTGGAAGTATACTGCGCCTCACTTAACGAGTAAGTGGCATTACTATATTACTAAAAAAGGATGGAATCCAAATAAAGCGCTAACAAGAGCAGATTTCGAACCAATTGGAACTGTACAACATGATGGTTCTGCAGCTTCAAATAATTTAACTCATAAAATCAATGTACCTACTGATCGTAGTGGATATCATGTGATTTTAGCAGTATGGGATGTAGCTGATACAGCAAATGCATTCTATAATGTAATTGATGTTAATCTTATTAATGATGTGAAACCAGACATAGAAGCACCAAGTATTCCAAATGGACTTCAGACGCAAAAAGTAACAGCGAATAGTGTAGAACTAACATGGAACGCTTCTACGGATAATGTAGGGGTAAAAGGATATCAAATCTTCCGTAACGGAGAGATGATTGATACAGTACCAGGGACTCATTTTATTGATAAGAAGTTACAACCAAGTACAGAATACTCTTATACTGTAAAAGCAATTGACGCAGCTGGCAATGTATCGACAGAAAGTACAGCGCTTACAGTAAAAACGACAGCTGAGACTCCTGATACAGAAGCACCAACACAACCAAAAGGATTACATAGTATGGGAACGACAGCGTCAAGTGTGGATTTAATGTGGAGTCCATCTGACGATAATATTGGTGTAGACCATTATGATATTTATAGAGAAACAGAAGGGTCAATGAAAAAGATTGCAACATCCAATACAACTTCTTATTTGGATAAAAATCTGCTCGCTAATACTACTTATAAATATGTAGTGAAAGCTGTTGATGTAGCTGGAAATGAATCCGTACAGAGTGATATATTCACAATTACTACAAAAACTGAAAGCGCTTCACATGAAGCGTGGGATGCAAAAAAAGCATATAAAAAGGGAGATAGAGTTCTACACGAAGGAAAAGTATATGAAGCAGTCCAGAGTTATCAAGGAAATGGTGATCCAAACTGGATTTATGCATTATCATTATGGAAAACAGTGTAAGTTTTACCTAGGTATGAACTAAAAGATGATGGGCTTTGATGCAAAAGGTAATTTTGAGAATTCACTTTTCTATTAATAAAACAGGGTAGTGTATGAATACATAAGATTCATATACTACCCTTTTTATTATGATAACACTTTCGTCATAAGTATGTGCGGAATGCCATCTTCCATAAATATATCAGAAGAAGTTTGATAGTCTAATTTTTTATAAAATCCTTCAGCTTGTGTTTGACCGTGTAGCTTCACTTTTGTAGCTTGTTCGTTACGAGCAATTTCTTCTAACGTTTGAATGATGACTTTACCTAATCCATATGTACGATAATCTTTTAAAATACAAATACGTTCTAATTTTCCGACACCATCAACAAATCGTATACGCCCTGTGCCTACAGGAAGATCATGATAATAAACTAAAATATGTTTACATTGCTCTCCGATTTCATCGAATGTATCGAATTCATCTGTAAGAGGAACACCTTGTTCTTTTACAAATACTTCTTTTCGAATATGAAAGGCAGTTTCTAAATCAGTAAGTTCTGTTATAAGTTTGGATTGCAAAATGTTCAGTCCTTTCTAGTGTAATCAGTTTGCGTTTTCCTAGTATATCATAATAAAGCACTATTAAGAGAAGAAGAACATACTAAAAAGCCAACTTTAAAAAGTTAGCTTTTATTACAATTTCTTTATCCCATTTTTAGTACCAATAATTGCTGTACTCGTCATACTTATAAACAACCCTGTTTCAACTACACCAGTAATCATTTTTAATTGGGTGTGTAAATGGGCAGGATTAGAAATATGATTAGGGAATATACAATCGATAATCATGTTATTGTTATCGGTTATATAGATTTCATTATTTTTTAAACGTAACGTTGTTTGACACCCTAAAGACTGAATTTTATTTTCGGTTTGTTTCCATGAAAAAGGGATGATTTCAACAGGTAATGGAAAATTACCTAAATGTGTTACAAGTTTCGATTCATCAGCAATGATAATTAGTTTTTTAGAGGAAGAGGCAACGATTTTTTCACGAAGTAATGCACCGCCACCGCCTTTTATAAGTTGTAAATCTGAATCAATTTCATCCGCTCCATCAATTGTAAGATCAAGACTTTGTACGTCGTTTAACGAAAGTAGGGGGATATTTAGTTGATGTGCTAATGCTTCAGTTTCCTTTGATGTTGGTACAGCTTGAAATGATAATCCTTCTTTTACACGCTCACCTAATTTTTGTATTGTCCAATATACAGTAGAACCTGTACCAAGCCCAACCTTCATGCCATCATTTACAAAGTTAGCGGCATATTCGCCAGCGAGCTGTTTTAAATTCATCGCTTTACTCCACCGGACGCGGCCCGGCATCAAGACCTGAATTTTCAACTGTAAGTACCGGACGAACGACTATATCTTTATGTACACGCATTTGACAAGATAATCGTAAATGATCTTCAATTCCTTTTTCCGTCATTGCATGTTTCTCATTCGCACTTGCTTCACAGAAATCACCTGCTAGTATTTCTACTCTACAAGTTGTGCAACGTGCATTCCCGCCGCAACGATGAAGAATGTTGACACCGCTATCTTCAATTGCTAATACTAACTTTGTTCCTTCTTTCACATCAAAAGTTCCCGCACCTTCAATTGTTAATTTTGGCAAATTTGTTCCTCCTCACGTAAAATTGTACATAACATATTTATGACCGCGAATTATTGAACATAAACATTATTTTTTTATATCCCCGTAACTTTTTTTAATGTTGAATCGTTTATTAAGTAAGCGCTGAAAAGGAGTGGTTATTTTGTGCACAAAAGTAACTCATGTTTCAAAGAACCATATCGATATGAATCATTCAAATATAAACTTTTTAATTGAACAATATGGAGAGTTAAAAAGATACTGTACTTTTTTAA
This sequence comes from Bacillus sp. FSL W8-0770, assembly GCF_038008705.1. NCBI lineage: Bacteria > Bacillati > Bacillota > Bacilli > Caryophanales > Bacillaceae > Bacillus > Bacillus sp. FSL W8-0770. The sequence goes on along the minus strand of NZ_JBBOZR010000001.1, from coordinate 2,612,376 downwards.
CGAAAAACAAATGGGATGGGGAAGATCTCGCCCAAGAAACAGTGTGTAAAGTGCTTCAAAAATATAGAAATAAAGATATTTGTATGACACTCGTCTATAAAATAGCAAGAAATCGTTGGTTAGATCAGATGAAGTCTAAGTCTGTTCATGAAAAAATAAGAGGACAAATCACTTTTGAAGAACCACATGAGAACATTGCAGATTTGCATGAAATGGTAGGGAAAGTATTGTCTTCATTAAATGTACAGCAATCCGCGATTTTATTATTAAAAGATGTTTTTCAATATAGTATCGCTGATATTGCTAAAGTGTGTTCTGTATCAGAAGGTGCAGTGAAAGCTTCTTTATTTCGGAGTAGAAATAGGCTGAAAACTGTAAGTGAAGAAGGGATTGAGATAGTCGAATTCACAGAGGATATTGAAGTTGTTGTAACATCTATTCGTGAGGAAAGACCGGAATTATTAACGAAGCTTCTTCCGACAATAGATTTTACTAAGTTACCATCTAAACAGCCAGTCTTATTATTTAATGTGAAAAAACCTTCTTCCTACAGTTATATGCTTTACGCAGCATAACAAGTATTGGAGGGATTTAAAATGAATGCAATTCCATATGTAGTAGAACAAACAAAATTAGGAGAACGTTCCTATGATATATATTCAAGGTTATTGAAAGACCGCATTATTATTATCGGCTCAGAAATTAATGATCAAGTAGCGAGTAGTGTCGTAGCGCAATTATTATTTTTAGAAGCAGAAGATGCAGAAAAAGATATATTCTTATACATCAATAGCCCTGGCGGTTCAACGACAGCAGGTTTTGCAATATTAGATACGATGAATTTAATTAAACCAGATGTGCAAACGCTATGCATGGGCTTTGCGGCATCATTCGGTGCATTGTTATTATTATCAGGAGCAAAAGGAAAACGGTTTGCTCTCCCTAACAGTGAAATTATGATTCATCAGCCGCTTGGTGGTGCACAAGGGCAAGCAACAGAAATTGAAATAACTGCGAAAAGAATATTAAAGTTAAAGCATGATATTAATAAAATGATTGCAGAAAAAACAGGCCAACCGATTGAAAGAGTAGCACATGATACAGAAAGAGATTATTTTATGACTGCAGAAGAAGCGAAGGCATATGGGATTGTAGATGACGTTGTTACGAAAAAATAAGTTAAAAACAGGCTAGAGGATATGCTAACCCTCTAGCCTATTTTTATTAATCTTTTACCCATTCATCAACTAGCGCTTGATTCTTCTTAATCCATTTTCGCGCCGCTTCTTCGGGATCTTTCGTTTTATTTAACTCGACCATTAACGTACCAAGCTGTTCATCGTTCATCTTCCATTTGTCAAAGTATTTTATGATATCCGGATGGTCTTTTTCGAAACCTTTACGAACGGAGTAATAAATGTCATCTTTTTCACCATATACTTTCTTAGGGTCTTTTAAATATTTTAAGTCAAATTCTGAAAAGCCCCAATGCGGATTCCAAAGCGTAACAGTGATTGGTTTTTTTTTCGTATATGCTTTCTTTAGTTCACTCATCATCGCAGCTTCAGAAGATTGGACAAGTTTTAGTTTTATATCATATTCTTTCATTGCTTTATTCGTTAAATTCATAAGACTACTACCGGGTTCGATACCGACAATTTTATTCTCTAGTTCATCTTTATGAGCATTTAAATCTTCGATACTGTTTATGTTTTTCATATAAGAAGGGACGACTAAACCTAGTCCAGTACCTTCGTACCATTTTGATTTTAAGACAATATCATCTTTATAACGATCGTTTAGCGGTTTATCTGTAACTGGTAGCCATACTTCTAAATTCGCATCAACATCACCACGAGCGACACCAGTCCAAATTGCGGCTTTTTCTAAATACATAAGTTCAACTTTGTAGCCTTTTTCTTCTAATAAAACTTTCCACATGTTTGCGGTTGCAATATTTTCTTTCCAACTTGTTACACCAAGTTTAATTTTTCCTTTCGAATTTGCATTTGTTGCATTACATGAAGTGAAAATCATAGTAATAAATAATGCAAGGCATATAAACCAAATTTTCTTTCGCATCGAAAACCTCCTAAGTAACGTTTGCCTTATAAAATAAATGTATAAGTAAGCATTCTTATTATGAACGGAAACGAGAATTTTAAAGAAATCTTATGAATGTCATTTTTATGTAATATTTCTTTGTAAAATCGCAACACTATGTGAATAGATGGGTAGAAAAGGAGTAGTGACATGGATAATACAAAGGTGCGTGTTGAAAACGTAACAAAAGTATTCGGGAAACATCCGCAAAGGGCCCTTTCCTTATTAAAAGAAGGAAAAAGTAAATCGGAAATTTTAAAAGAGACAGGAATGAACGTTGGGGTGAAAAAAGCAACGTTTGAAGTTTACTCTGGAGAGATTTTCGTTATTATGGGTTTGTCTGGTAGCGGGAAATCTACGCTAGTTCGTATGTTAAATCAATTGATTAAACCAACTGCAGGTCATATATACATAGATGGTGAAGACATCGCAACGATGGGAAAAGAAGAGTTACGGAGAGTAAGAAGAACGAAAATGAGTATGGTATTTCAGAAATTCGCTCTATTTCCGCATCGTACAGTTATACAAAATGTTGCATATGGTTTAGAAATACAAGGAGTTCCGGTTGAAGAGCGAGAGAAAAAAGCGTTAGAATCGCTACAGTTAGTAGGACTCGATCATCATAAAGATAATTACCCAAGTCAACTTAGTGGTGGTATGCAACAGCGCGTTGGAATCGCAAGGGCACTAACGAATAATCCAGATGTATTACTAATGGACGAGTCATTCAGTGCATTAGATCCACTTATTCGAAAAGAAATGCAAGATGAATTGTTAGAGTTACAAGATAAAATGGAAAAAACGATTATATTTATTACGCATGATTTAGATGAAGCGCTTCGAATTGGAGATCGTATCGCATTAATGAAAGATGGAGAAATCGTCCAAATTGGAACACCAGAAGAAATTATGATGAGCCCCGCTAATGAATTTGTAGAAAAGTTTGTTGCGGATGTGAATTTAGGAAAAGTAATTACGGCGGAGTCTATTTTAAAACGACCAGAAACTTTATTAATTGATCGTGGACCTCGTGTAGCCCTTCAAATTATGAGGAATGCAGGTGTTTCAACTGTATATGTTGTAAACAAAAAGTATGAGTTTTTAGGTATATTAACTGCGGATGATGCGAGTAAAGCAGTACAAAAACAGTGGCCGATTGCTGATTTATTACTTAATGATATTCCGCATGTGTATTTGGATACTTTACTGGAAGAGACATATGCAAAAATGGCAGAGATGAAATATCCGTTACCAGTAATCGATGAGAAGAAAAGGCTAAGAGGAATTATTAAACGTGAAAGTGTCATTCAAGCTCTTGCAGGAAATATTGAGGAAGAGGTGAAAGACGATGAATAGTATACCGCGGATTCCATTAGGGGAATGGGTCGACTCATTTGTTGCAAGTTTATATGAGCACCTTGAAGGCTTATTCCGAGGATTCTCTTATATTATTGGTGGATTCGTTGATTTACTCACTAATTTTTTAACAATAATACCAGCCATATTGATGATTATTATTCTTTGTTTCCTCATTTGGTACACAACGAGAAAAGTATCTTTAGTTATTTTTACATTGATCGGATTATTATTTATTTTGAATATTAACTACTGGGCACAAACGATGCAAACATTAGCACTCGTACTTACGTCTGTGATTATTTCAATTATTGTAGGGATTCCAATTGGTATTTTAGCATCTCAAAATGAACGTTTCTCAAAATTTTTAAAACCGACATTAGATTTTATGCAAACAATGCCGGCGTTCGTATATCTTATCCCCGCGATTACATTTTTCGGAGTAGGTGTAGTACCTGGGATTATTGCATCAGTAATCTTTGCAATGCCGCCGACAATTCGTTTTACTGACTTAGGAATTAGACAAGTTCCAGAAGATTTAATAGAAGCAGCAAATGCGTTTGGCTCTACCGCATCACAAAAATTATTTAAAGTACAATTACCACTCGCAACTGGCACAATCATGGCTGGTGTGAATCAAAGCATTATGCTTTCTTTATCGATGGTAGTAACAGCATCACTTGTAGGAGCTCCAGGACTTGGAGTTGATGTATATCGCTCTGTAACACAAGTTAATATCGGAATGGGATTTGAAGCTGGATTAGCTATCGTAGTAATCGCAATTATATTAGATCGAATTACACAAGGGTTCCATACGAAAAGAAAATAATGAATAAAAAACACACTTTTATAATACAAAGTGTGTTTTTTATTGCATCCAGATCACATACGAACGATAACAGAACCTCCAGCTGGTGCACAAACTTGGTTTTTTTGTTGTTCCATTGATTTAATTAATTGATTATTTTCCTCGATTAATGAGATTAATTTAGTTAATTGATTTTCAAGACTTGCAATACGCTGCATCATATATTGTGAATCATGATGCAATGTATTCCTTGCGGGATGAGGGGAATAAACATACTGTTGATTTATATTTGGATTCCAATGAGGATACATTTGAATCGTTCCTCCTTCAATAAATTACGAAGCTTTCTTATAGTAAATGCCTATGTATAATTAATAGTTACTTGAAAATTTTCCAATATAAAAGGAGTATGTACAGAAAATGGAAAATATTATATGTGAAGTTACAGTACATTTTTTGGAAATATTTAAGCGAGATAGTCCGTATATTAATACATTCAAGTAAATGTATGTTATTTAGGGAGAAATGATGGGAGGAGATGTAATTTTGGCTAAAAATAAAAAAAGAAATGATGCTTTGGCAATAGGTGTCGGTATAGGAGTTGTAATTGGTGTATTTCAAGGGCACTTTACAAATAATTTAGTAATCGGAATTGTGATTGGGATTATAATTGGGATTGCGTTTTTGAAGAAATAATGAGATGTAAATTCATTTCAAAAATTGTTGTATCAAAAGAATGAAAATTCGGAATACGAAACCTGTTTTTCCTTTTTTTGTGATATTATATATGAAAAGGAAGGTGATGGATATGTCAACAAACAATCAAATAGAACAAAACTGTTTCATTTGCAAAAAACATATAGGAAATATTATAGTTCCAGGTGGAGCTATTTTCGAAGATGAACTCGTTTACGTTGGACATGTCCACTGGGATAGTGAAGAAACATACCTGGGTTATGTAATGATAGATATAAAAAGACATGTACCTGGCCTTGCTGAACTAACAGATGAAGAAGCGAAAGCGTTCGGACTTATAACAAGTAGAGTAAGTAAAGCGCTAAAAGAAAGCGAAGGTGCAGAGCATATTTACACTTTTGTTTCAGGAAATGGTGTACCACATATGCATATGCACATTATTCCGCGTTATCCGAATACACCAAAAGAGTTTTGGTCACCAACCGAGATAGCGAAATGGACTGGCGCACCATATGGTGACGAAGAGAAAATAAAAAAACTATGTGAAAGAATACGAAAGTATATGGTAAATGAGTATGCATACAACAAATAATACACAATATTCATGGGTTGGAAATATAGAAATGTGTTTAGGAGAAATTTCAGTTAAACAATATGGTGATATTGTACTTGGTAAATATGGCGGGAATAAAAGTGCTGGAGCGAAAAAGAATGAAGATGGTGCATTAGTTTGGTCAAATGGTGAATGGGAATTTGCAGCTATATTAGATGGACATAATAGTGTAGAAAGTGTTGATTTAGTAGTAAATACAATCGAAAAAGAATATGAAAATATAAAAGTAATTTTGAATGAACCAATTAATTCAGTATTTCAGTCTGTTGAAAATCATATACTTACAATTTTTAAGTCATCTTCATTTAAGGAAAAGTGCAAAAAAATTAAAGGTGAAACAGCTTGCTTACTATGTGTAAGGAAAGAAAATTATATATGGTGGCTTTCTATCGGTGATTGTTTAGTGTATGTATTTCATGAAGAGTTACATAAGTTAGGACAATATGCATTAAATCAACGTCATTTTTACGAATGGATTGGAAATGTAAACACATTTGATTTACCTGTTCCTTGCTATTCATCAGGTATTCGTGAATTACGTACTGGAAAGAACCGAATTGTAATGGTGACAGATGGAGTATTAGAATGCGGGGAACGCCGATATGAAATACCTGTAAATTTGTATAATGCTATGAACAGAAATGATAAAACACTTAAAGAAAATATTCACAATGTTTTAGAACACGTGCATCATCAGTTGGGACGTGATAGTGCGACAATTATTAGTTGGGACGTAGAAAATAAAAGGAATGCTACGTATCCGAGTGATCAGCCGGAGAAAAGGTAAAGGAGGAAACATCACTGTTTTGGGTTAAAGGAATTTTATTAATAGTATGGATTATATCCTTAGTTGTTTTTGAAAAAGTAGTGAGGAAAAAACTAAATATACCGAAACAAACAGACTGGAATAGTAAATATGTAAACAACTTTCATAAATGGGGCACTAGGGCTCTTATTATTTCTTATATAATTTTTACGATGATATGTGCTACTTTAAATCCCGTTTATATTAGTAATTTACCCATTTTATTTTTAATAACTTTATACTGCTTTCAATCATTTATGGAGTGGAAATTTGATAAAGAATCGAGGGAATATGTCATTTCTTTAGGAACGGTTCCGCTATTAGTAATAACAGGAATTATTCTTAATTTTTTCTTTTATACCTATTGGATTTAATCATATGTGGAATGAATGGGGAGACAAAATGAAAAATCCTAAATTACGTGCTGAAGCAATGATTTTAAATGAAGATCATTCTAAAGTACTTGTACAATGCGATGAAAATGGATCATTTTATCGTTTTCCAGGTGGCTCTATTGAATTTGGTGAAACGTCAAAAGAAGCAATAATTCGAGAGTTAATAGAAGAATACGATTTGAAAGTTGATGTTCAAGAGTTAGCAATTGTAAATGAACACATTTTTGAGTGGGACAACGAAAAAGGTCATCATTGTACATTGATACATTGGGGGACTGTTGAAAAAATCATTACAAATGAAATAAGGCATAAAGAGCATGAGGATATTATATTAATTTGGAAAAGTCTAGAGGAATTACAGGAGAAGCCGACATATCCTGAAGGCATCATAAGTTATTTAGAAGGGGATAACCGTAATATAGTCCAATTTATTTCAAGTAATTAAATGAAATAACTAATAAACAAGAAACCATTTACTACTAAATGGTTTCTTGTTTATTTAAGCATTTATTTTAGTTAATATAGATGTAATGAAATTAGTTTTATCCTCTGCATACTTATGTTTATCAGTAGGATTAGCTTGTGAAAGTTGAATCTTTAACTGTTCATACTGCATGCGTGCAGTTTTATTGTCTATTAAGTAATCACGAAATTGTAATTGTTCTATTAAATATGTATTCCCTTGTTCATACATATGAATTTGATGAGTTCTTGGTTCACCTTTATTAAAATAGTATCTTTCGGGTAATACTTCTTTTCTATATTTATAGTTTAGTAGTTTTAACTTTTTAATACAATGTATACCGTCCGTATAATTTTCTAATTCAATTGCTATATCAATAATTGGCTTTGCACTTAAATATGGAATAGAAGTACTACCAATATGGTGTATCGCTAAAATATGTTCGCCAATTTGTTCCTCAATGAGTTGTTTCTCTTTCATAAACTCAATTTCCCATTCTTCAGTCCACGGCACTAAAAACACTTTCCCATACGGTAAACCTAACATTTAATTAGCATCCCTTTCAAAATAGTTTTCAAAAAGTTTATTACATTTTCTTAAAGCTTCTCAAAACAAGGTGTTCCCACAATCTCCAAGGAAGAATCTTCTTCGCAAAGATCATAAATTTCACACCTTTACCGATTGGATATCGTAAATTTGTACGCTTAGATTCAGCAATTTCTACAATTTTATTAGCAACATCTATCGGATTACCGAATGTATCACTACCGCTATTAATATGTTTTTGTATTTTATCCATATACTCTTTGTAAGGAGATGTTGTATCAGATTGGTTTTCAGCTAGTTGTTTCCCAACCTCCCATATGTTTGTGTTATAAGAACCTGGTTCAATTAAAGCAACATCTATTCCGAAAGGTTTTACTTCTAAGCGAAGCGATTCACTCCAGCCTTCTAATGCATATTTTGAAGATACATAAGGAGATAAACCAGGGAATCCAACTTGGCCGCTAATGCTGCTTATATTGATGATTTTTCCAATTCTTTGTTTTCTCATATACGGTAAGACAAGTCGGGTAATTGATATAGCTCCAAATAGGTTCGTTTCAAATTGTTTACGGTATTCCTCTACTGGAATTTCTTCTACAAAGCCGCCATTTGCATATCCTGCATTATTAACAAGTAGGTCTACTTTTTGTATTTCTTTTAAAAATAATTGGAAGTTATGTATAGAGTTTTGATCGGTTACATCTAATTGTTGAATTTTTATTTTTTGTTGTAAGTTGAGTTGAGTAGCTTGAGATAGTAAGTTTACTTGTTTTTCAAGGTTCCGCATTGTAGCAATAACTAAATAATCTTTTTTTGCGAGTTCGAGTGTAGTTAATAGTCCAAATCCACTTGAGGCTCCTGTAATTATTGCGATTTTTTTATTCATTTTCCGCCAGCTTTCTTTTTCTTTTATCATAACGAGTTATGATAAGAAAATCTATTATTCTTACATTCAGTATGAAATCAATTTGTATGTAAAAAAGGGGATTATAGGGAATGAGCGTATATAGAGTAGTGTATATTAATATGATAATGAAATGAGGGAAGAAAAATGGTCCATGTGAAGGATGTATTAGCAGATCAATTGTTGGCGAATGCAAACGATCCCAGTTGGTATATTCCATTTTCAGATGCAGTTAAGGGTTTGTCTGAGAGGGAAGCTTTCTGGAAACCGAATGAAGAGAGTAATAGTATAGCCGAAATCGTACAACATTTACTGTATTGGAACTCTACGTGGCAAACTAGGTATAAAGAATCAAATGTGAATGCAGTACCCGCTATTGGAGATAATAACAAAAGTTTTATGCTTTCAGATAATCAAACTTTCGATGAATTACGGGAAAAACTACTAAAAAAACTGTTACAATGGAAAAATCTTATAAATGAAGAAAAGGTTGAAAGTGATGTAGTAGGATTTCCTGTTTCTGCAAAGTGGTGGGAAGTGTTAGCGAATGTAACAACTCATAATGCATATCATATTGGCCAAATTATTTACATCCGAAAATTACAGCGGAGCTTTGATAATGAATAAAATAATAGTTCTCAAATTAGGTGAACAAAAGTGGACAAAACGAGACAGATGTCTCATTTTGTCCACTTTTTTATTATGAAAGAAAAGAGAAAACCTATTAAATCAAGGATTAGAATTTGGCACGGTACTTGCAATATAACAGACGAACAAGAAAATAGGAGGGCTGGACATGTTAAAAACAACTGAAAGTAAAGGGAATGAAATTACGAAAGAACAAGCTCGTTGGATGTACGAAAAAATGTTAGAGATTCGTAAGTTTGAAGATAAGGTGCATGAATTGTTCGCACAAGGCGTTTTGCCAGGTTTCGTTCATTTATACGCAGGTGAAGAAGCGGTAGCAGTTGGTGTATGTGCCCACTTAACGGATAGTGACAGTATTACAAGTACACATAGAGGTCATGGACATTGTATCGCAAAAGGTTGTGATTTAAATGGTATGATGGCTGAACTTTTCGGGAAAGCGACAGGATTATGTAAAGGTAAAGGCGGTTCCATGCATATTGCGGATTTAGATAAAGGAATGCTTGGTGCTAATGGCATTGTAGGCGGGGGTTTCCCACTTGCTTGCGGTTCAGCATTGACAGCTAAATATAAAGGAACAAAAGATGTAAGTGTTTGTTTCTTCGGTGACGGAGCAAATAATGAAGGAACATTCCATGAAGGGGTTAATTTAGCGGCGATTTGGAAGTTACCAGTTATTTTTATTGCAGAAAATAACGGTTACGGTGAAGCAACTACCTTTGAATATGCTTCAAGTTGTGATTCTATTGCGGATCGTGCAAAAGCTTATAATATTCCAGGCGTTCAAGTAGATGGAAAAGATCTTCTAGCTGTATATAAAGCTGCTGCAGAAGCAGTGGAACGTGCGCGTAATGGTGATGGTCCAACAATTATTGAATGTATGACATATCGTAATTACGGTCATTTTGAAGGTGAAGCGCAAACATATAAAACATCAGAAGAAAAAGAAGAACATTTAAATGAAAAAGATGCGATTGTGAATTTCCGTAAGCATTTAATTCATGAAGGTTTATTAACGGAATCTGAACTTGTTGATATGGAAAAAGCAGTAGATGATGCAGTACAAAGATCCATTGAATTTAGTGAAAATAGTCCATACCCAGACGATGAAGAATTATTAAAAGATGTATACGTTTCTTACAAATAAGAGGAGGGTGAAAAATTATGACTAGAACAGTAAGTATGTCAACTGCAATTAATGAAGCGATGAAAATCTCAATGCGTCGTGATGAAAATGTAATTTTAATAGGTGAAGATGTTGCAGGCGGTGCACAAGTTGATCATCTGCAAGATGATGAAGCTTGGGGTGGTGTTCTTGGTGTTACGAAAGGACTTGTACAAGAGTTTGGCCGAAATCGTATATTGGATACACCAATTTCTGAAGCGGGTTATATGGGAGCTGCGATGGCAGCTGCTGCAACTGGGTTACGTCCGATAGCTGAGTTAATGTTTAATGATTTTATCGGTAGTTGTCTTGACCAAGTATTAAACCAAGGTGCGAAATTCCGTTATATGTTTGGAGGTAAAGCAAAAGTACCCGTTACAGTACGTACGATGCATGGTGCTGGTTTTAGTGCAGCAGCTCAGCATTCACAAAGTTTGTACGCATTATTTACGAGCATACCAGGTATTAAAGTTGTTGTTCCTTCCACGCCGTATGATGCAAAAGGCTTATTATTAGCAGCAATTGAAGATGATGATCCAGTAATCTTCTTTGAAGATAAAACACTTTACAATATGAAAGGTGAAGTGCCGGAAGGGTATTATACAATTCCTTTAGGAAAAGCAGATATTAAACGAGAAGGTTCTGATGTAACAATTGTCGCAATCGGAAAACAAGTTCATACAGCACTTGCAGCTGCAAAGCAATTATCGAAAAAGGGGCTTGAAGTAGAAGTAATTGATCCACGATCTTTATCACCGCTTGATGAAGATACTATTTTATCATCTGTTGAAAAAACAAATCGTCTTATCGTTATTGACGAAGCGAATCCAAGATGTAGTATCGCAACAGATATTGCGGCAATTGTAGCGGATAAAGGTTTTGATTTGTTAGATGCACCTATTAAACGAATTACAGCACCACATACACCTGTTCCGTTCTCACCACCACTTGAAAAGTTGTATTTGCCAACGCCAGAAAAAGTAATTGAAACTGTATCAGAAATGATTGGAGACCAATCTTTATTACATGTGTAATAAAACGATGAGAAGGGAGAGAGACACATGGCTGTAGAAGTTGTAATGCCGAAGTTAGGTATGGCGATGAAAGAAGGTATTATTACGAGCTGGAATATTAAAGCAGGCGATAATGTAGCAAAAGGAGAACTGATTGCTAGTATTAATTCAGAAAAAATTGAAACGGAAATTGAAGCGCCAGCTGATGGTACGGTACTTGATATAGCTGTAAGTGAAGATGAAGGAGTGCCGCCTGGTACTGTAATTTGCTACATCGGTAAACCGAATGAAAAAGTAGAAATGCAGGAAAGCACACATGTTATAGAAGAAAAAACATCTAATATAGAAGTACAAAATATACAAAATCAAGAACCAAATGGGAAAGAAGTATCGAAGCAAAGAATTAAAATTTCACCTGTAGCGAAGAAAATTGCAAAGTCTGAAAATCTGGATATCAAGGCATTAGTTGGTACAGGTCCTGGCGGAAGGATTACAAAGGCAGATGTATTAAAGGCGCTAGAAGAAAGAGTAGCAAATCCAGAAGTACCTGAACAAGAAGAAAGTACAGTCGTTCCTGTTACTGGTATGAGAAAAGCAATTGCGAGTCGTATGCATGCAAGCTTACAAAATAGTGCGCAATTAACATTAACGATGAAAGTAGATGTTACAGATTTAGTTGCATTACATAAAGACATAGCGGAAGTTGTACAAAAACGATACGAAAACAAACTAACCATTACGGATTTCGTTTCTCGTGCTGTTGTATTAGCGCTTAGAGAGCATAAAGAAATGAACAGCGCTTATATAGATGATGCAATTCATCAATTTGAACATGTGCATTTAGGCATAGCAGTCGCATTAGAAAAAGGATTAGTCGTTCCAGCTATTCGCTTTGTAAATAATTTATCTTTAGTAGAGTTGTCTAAAGAGATTAAGGATATGGCACAAAAGGCGCGAGCAGGTAGCTTAAGTAGTGATGATATGCACGGAACGACATTTACAATTAGTAATTTAGGTAGCTTTGGTATTGAATATTTCACACCTGTATTAAATACACCTGAGACTGGTATTTTAGGTATTGGCGCAATTGAACATGTTCCTGTATATAAAGGGAAAAAATTAAAAAAAGGTAGTATGTTACCTTTAAGTTTAACATTCGATCATCGTGTACTAGACGGTGCACCAGCAGCTGCATTTTTACGCACAATTAAATATTATTTAGAAGAACCTATAACAATTCTTTTATAAAGAGAAGGTGAGAGAATGAGTAAATTAGTTGTAATTGGAGGCGGACCAGCTGGATATGTAGCGGCAATTACCGCGGCTCAAAATGGAAAAGAGGTCACTCTTATTGATGAAGCTGACCTTGGCGGAACGTGTTTAAATGTTGGGTGTATGCCGACGAAATCATTGTTAGAAAGTGCAGAAGTGCATGACATTGTGAGAAAAGCGAATGATTATGGGGTTACGCTTAATACAGGAAGTATATCAATTGATTGGGATCAAATACAGGCGAGGAAATCACAAATCGTAATGCAACTCGTCCAAGGAATACAATATTTAATGAAGAAAAATAAAATTAAAGTTATAAAAGGAAAAGCGAAATTCGAAACGGATCATCGTGTGCGAGTTGTACAAGGAAATAAAGAAGAAGTAGTTGATGGAGAGAGCTTTATTATCGCAGCTGGTTCCGAACCTACAGAATTACCATTCGCTCCGTTTGATGGAAAATGGATTTTAAATAGTAGCCATGCGATGTCTCTTGAGAGTGTACCATCTTCATTGTTAATCGTTGGCGGTGGTGTAATAGGATGTGAGTTTGCAAGTATTTATAGTCGCCTTGGGACAAAAGTTACGATTGTTGAAATGGCACCGCAATTATTACCAGGTGAAGATGAAGATATCGCACATATTTTAAGAGAGAAATTAGAAAGTGATGGCGTAGAAATATTTACAGGAGCTGCTTTAAAAGGATTAAATAATTATAAGAAGCAAGCTTCATTTGAATATGAAGGTAGTATCCAAGAAGCTAACCCGGAATATGTTCTCATTTCTGTCGGCCGAAAACCACGTGTACAACAATTAGATTTAGAAAAAGCAGGGGTTCAGTTTTCAAATAAAGGGATTGCTGTGAACGAACATATGCAAACGAACGTATCACATATTTACGCAGCTGGTGATGTGATCGGTGGAATTCAGCTTGCTCACGTTGCCTTCCATGAAGGAACGACAGCAGCATTACACGCAAGTGGAGAAGACGTGAAATTAAATTATCACGCTGTGCCTCGATGTATATACACAGCTCCAGAAATAGCTAGTGTCGGGTTAAGTGAAAAAGGTGCAAGAGAACAATATGGTGATATTCTCATCGGAGAATTTCCTTTTACAGCGAACGGAAAAGCTCTTATTTTAGGAGAACAAGTAGGGAAAGTAAAAGTCATTGTGGAACCTAAATACCAAGAAATTGTAGGGATTTCTATTATCGGTCCTTATGCAACTGAACTTATTGGTCAAGGAACCGTAATGATTCATACAGAAGTTACCGCTGATATAATGAGAGATTATATTGCAGCACATCCAACTTTATCTGAGGCTATTCATGAAGCGTTAATGCAAGCAGTAGGACATGCTGTACATGCTTAAATAGAAATATGATAAACCACTATTCTCTAAATGAAAGAGAGAATAGTGGTTTGAATTTTTATAGAAGAAATTAAATGTCTTATTACTATTTAATTTCAATCGCTGAAGTAATATCGTTCCAATCAGCAGCTAAATTAGCAGTTTTACCGTACCAATCAGCGTGTTTAAATAAAACGCCTTTTCCATATCCTTGTGTTGAAGTGTGCTCCCAAAGTGTCGTTGAATAACTTGCAGAAGGTGACGCCGTACTTACAGAAGAAATTCTGTCATTCCAGCTAGACGGTAAGTTTTTAAATCCGCTGCTCCAGTAAATATATTGGCCACCTTTATCTTTATGTTCATAAAAATCAGTACTACCAGCACCGCTACCTAAAGGATTAATTTTATTTTTAATTGCTTTTTTATCCTTTTCAATATACGCATCTAATGTTTCACGACTAGTAAAACCGTAAGCTAGCCAATCCCCATTTTCATTTTGCTCTGGTAATACCATAGTAATTTGGATATTTTTCTTATCTTGATCATTTAATTTTGCAAATGAATTAACATTTTGTTCATCCACTTTTAAATAATCAAATGACTTAATTGTGTTGCTTTTTTCTTCAGCACTTACCGCACCTAGTCCTCCAGTTAATGCAAAACCCGCTACTAATGTTCCTGCTACTAATTTCTTCAACATATAACCATCCCTTTTTGTTTGAATTTTTGTACAGGTGAATCTTGTACAGCTAAAATGTATTCTAATTTTATACTTTTGTAAATATTCTGAAGTTTTAGAAATAATAGGCGGAATATTTACAGTTTTACATTTTTTCTTTAGAAAAAATAGTTATTGGAATGATATAATAAGTGGATATATTGTTTTTACCAGATTTAAAAATGTTTTAGGAGAGGTATCATTGAAATATTTTACAAGAGATTGGTATAAAAAAAATGCAAGTTTTAGAATTTGTAAGTTTTATAGAGTCTATAAAAGAATGGTCAGAAATGGATATACAAAGTTTAAAGGAAGAAATAGAGGAAAGGAAAATAGATTTATTAAAATTCCTTCCTGAATCGATATACTCAATTATACAAAACATCACAACTAATTCAAAATACCCATCTGGTGAACTGAAAAAACGTATGCGAGAGTGGTCAACAGATTATGAGAAAAGAGTGGCACAATTAGATCAATCATACGTAGAATATTTTAATTCCATTGAGAAAAAACTTCCGTCAAATGTCGCTCAGTTACACAAGACATCACTACACGATAGTGTAATTAAAGTAGTAAAGAGAGAATCAGAATATACTTTGTCTATCGTATTAGATTGCAGTGGTACTTTTAGTGAATTTGATAAACTTGAAGTAACCTTTATAGGAGTAACAAAGTGTTCTATGCCGGAAAACTTTGAAAATGCTTGGTGGTTATATCATGAAATAGCTCTTACTGAAGATGGTTTTGAACTAGGTGTTTTATTTGACTCTCCATTTAGAGAAGTGACGATTTTCGCGGCAGATGTATTACTTGTGAAGAAATAATGTTGTATGGAGTATTACAAACGTTTGACATAATAAAAAAATAAAGTTATTGTAGATACATGAAGTCTACAATAGGAGCTGTATTATGAAATATTCTAAAGCTACAAATTATGCTCTTCATACAATGCTTTTTCTGGCAAAGGCTACACCAAATAAGTTAGTTAGTGTTCACCAATTAGCAGAAATGCAAAATGTTTCACCAACGTACTTGTCTAAAATACTAACTAAGTTGACGAAGGAAGGGATGATACATTCATCATCTGGTCCAAAGGGCGGTTACTCGCTTAGTAAGAATTGGGAAGATATTTCATTTTTAGATATTATACATGCAATTGAAGGTAAAACATCATTGTTTGAATGTTGTTTACATGACAAACCTGGATGTTTAATTAATGAAGTAATGCTCGCAGCAGAAGAGAAAATGGAAGAAGAGTTACGAAATCAAAAAATCGTAGATCTTGCGAAAAAAATAAAAGTGGATTTTTAATCTGATTTTATTTTTAAATTAATTAAGGATAAAAAGACTCTTTGATATCTTTAATTGTAGTTAGAAAATGATATGAAGAAGGAGAGAAGATGATGACTAAATTTTGGAATGATCGATATAAATCAGATGAATATTTTTACGGGGAAGAACCTAATACATTTATTAAAGAACAAGCATTTCGTTTAGCAAATCACAATAAAGTAATAGCATTTGCGGAGGGAGAAGGTAGAAATGCTGTATTTCTAGCAAGACAAGGGAACGAAGTAACAGCTATTGATTATTCGGAAGATGGATTAGAGAAGACAAAAAAATTGGCAGAGAAGCATAATGTAAACGTGCATACAAAAAAAGTAGATTTATTAGCTGATAGTTTGCCAGAAAATGAATATGATGCAGCAATTATGGTATTTGGACATTTTCATGATGATTATAAAAAAATGATATTAGGTAAAATGATACAAACGATAAAGCCTGGTGGTTTAATTATGTTTGAAGTTTACTCAAAAAAACAAATAAACTATGGTACTGGTGGACCAAAAGATGTTGATATGCTGTATGATCCAATTGATATTCTTACTTGGTGTGAAGAACATAAGGTAATTCATTTCTTTAATGGAGAACAAGAGCGAGTTGAAGGGAAAGGGCACACTGGTTTAGCTGATGTTATTCAAGTTGTTATTAGAAAATGAATATAAGTGTTAATGAAAGGTAAATGTATGAATGTAAAAAGACCAGTCATGTAAGACTGGTCTTTCTATTTAGATACTAAATTATCAAGCTTCCAATATGTATTTGTTAACGGCGCAGCTTTGCTATCTATGTATAAATACATATTATTTAAATCTTTTGGTGAAGTTTTCAGTTCAAACACAACGTCAGTAGTTAAAGAGAATTCGTGTGGAACATTTTTATAGTGCTCGTCATCTATCGGATGAGCTTCACCTTCATATTTCTGACCAGTTTTTTCATCTTGTATGAAATATTTTATTTCCGAAAGATCAATAGTTTGTCCATCGTCCCGAACATTATTAATCATAACACGAGTAGTAAGGCGCCGCTCTTTGTCTATTTTTTCAAACTTTGCATTTTCAACTGTTGCTCTATAGTATTCGTTTTTAACTATTTCTCCATAGTGCATTGCATTCTTTTCGAGAGCGCTCTTTTCTTGTTTTGATGTAGTATTGCTATTACATCCTGTTAATATTCCAGTAAATAATAATGCTGTACATGTCGTTTTGATTAATGATTTCATAGTAATCCCTTTCTGTATTAAAAAGTAAAACATAGGAATAATTTTACATCAACAGGAAGGTAAATGGAAGTATTTTTGCGTAATATACAGATATACATTTATTTGGTTGGCAAATTATTGGGATAGAAAGAGGGAGAAGGCTGTATAAAACGGAATAAATAAGAACTGAAAATATTGTAAAACAGAAGAGGCATACATATAATTAAAATAAAGTTTAAGTTTCTGAATCTTCAATAACGGTGGTGATAACATGTTTACTGAAGAACGTCGAGAGAGAATCTTAGAACTACTTAATACAGATGGAAGAGTAATCGCAAAGGAACTTGCGGAAAGATTTGAAATGTCTATTGATTCTATAAGAAGAGATTTGTCTATTATGGAAAAGGATGGTTTATTAAAAAGAACGCACGGAGGTGCAATTGAACTTACGCGAGTGAGGAACTTAGCTGCGGAACCAGCTAAACGTTATAGTGATAGCTCAATATATGAGGACACAATTGCAAAAGTTGCGGCATCTTATATACAAGAAGATGATTCTATTTTTATTGGCGGGGCTTCCATTCATAATGCGATGCTGAAATATTTACCGGAAGTATCATTTACGGTTATTACGAATTCTATAGAAATAGCTGGTCATCTAAGAGAATATAAGAACATCGATACATATTTAATTGGTGGAAAAGTAAAGCCTTCAGGAAATATTACTGATACATTTGCCTCTGAATTGATAAGTAGATTTTCTATTGATTTTTATTTCTCTACAGGTGGAGGCATTTCATTACAAGGTATTAGTACTGCAACACCTGAAGTTGCTTATTTTAGTAAAAGAGTAAGTGAAATTGCTAGAAGAAATATTTGTTTAGCTCCGCATAATAAACTTGGAATAGATTGTTTTATAAGAGGAGAGTCTCTAAAAGAAATTGACCTTATTATAACTGACGAAGAGGCTAGTAAAGAAACTGTTCAGGAATTTGAGAAACAAGGTAAACAAGTTGTAATAGCGCCATTATATTCATTTGAAAGGAGTTTGACATGATTGTAAAAGAGCAAGAGTTTCATATAAATGGATTAACTTATACAATTCGTTCTGCAGCTGAGAAAGATGCTGAGCAGTTATCGAAAATTAGAGTTCAGATTGATGGAGAAACTGAAAATATGGATAGAGATGCTGGAGAGGGATTTATAGATGACCTAGGGTTTCAAAAAATAATAAAAACAGATAGTGAAGAAACGAAGAATCTCTTTTTAGTTGTAGAAGTGCACAATCGAATCGTTGGATTTTCAAGGTGTGAAGGATCAAATTTTAAGAGATTATCTCATAAAGTGGAGTTTGGTGTTTGCATTTTAAAAGAGTTTTGGGGATATAGAATGGGTAAGAGTCTATTGCAACAATCTATTAAATGGGCTGACGAAAATGCAGTAAATAAAATATCTTTACAAGTATTAGAGACAAACGAGAAAGCTATTCATCTTTATAAAAAATTAGGTTTTGAAGTAGAAGGCATTTTGAAAAATGACAAAAGACTATCGGATGGAAAGTATTATAATACGGTAGTGATGGGAAGATTTACTAATACTTTTCATAAAAGAGGGGAAGAGGTATGTTTTACAGAAGGAAGTACTATGTAGTGAAAAATGAATTCATAGAAGTATTTAATGATCATTTCAATCACACGAACTTACCTAATCAATTAAAGCATGGTTCTAGGCTAATAGGACGCTGGATGAAAGATAATAAGAATGGTACGTCTGAAGTATTTGCCATATGGGAATATGATAGTTATGAACAGTATAATGAAATAGAATCGAAAATTAGAAGTGACGAGAGGCATATTAAAGGAATACATGAATGGTATGAAAACCATGGCGGGAAAGAATATGTTTTACAGGAGTACATAGTAGAGATGAAAAATGAAGAGTTAGTATGTACTGTAAAGTAACAGAGGGGTGAGGGATAAGAGAAATTAAAACAAAATTATATTTTAGTTTAGCATCCACTATTTTATTTGCAATAGCCGTGATTGTTTTCTTTATAAATGGTAATCCACAAAAGTGGTTTTGGTTATGTATTTTCTTTGCGTCCATTATACAAAATATAGTGCTACTAAAAAAGAATAAAGAAGTGCATTAAGATATTCAAATTATTAACATATTTGTGTCGTCTTGCTAGTTGTATTGAAAACGCTTTTATTCAGTTTTATAATAAAAGTATGTTTTATAAATCTCCAAAACAATTAAAAGGGAGATGATACAATGTTAGCTTCACCGTTTTACTTACATACATGGAAAAAGTTTGTTAATGAAGGTGTTCTTGATTCAAATCGCATAAATCAAAGAATTTCAGAATCGTGGCATCGATGTAAACAGGCTAATGTTAATCCTCACATGAATAAAGGTCAGAAAATTTCGTCTTCTAACATTTTTCAAGAACAAAAGAAAAAGAGTGAAATTTTCCTTGATATCGCATTACCTCAAATACAAAATATGAGAAAAACCATTGATGAACTACAAATGATGGCATTATTAATCGATCCAGATGGTTATGTTCTATCGTTAAGTGGAAATAAACAAACGTTAAAGCGAGCGAAACATATTAATTTTATTGAAGGTGTAAAATGGACGGAATCAGCTGTTGGCACAAATGCAATTGGAACAGCGCTAGAAATTGAAGAAGCTATTATGATAAGTGGTACTGAACATTACACCGTGGCATCTCATAGCTGGAGTTGTGCGGCTGCTCCCATTCATAATGATGATGGGAAATTAATTGGTATTCTAGATTTCTCCTGTCCAATTGAATTTTCGCATCCATATATGCTCGGTATGGTAACTTCAATTGCACATGCGATTGAACGTGAATGTAGTATTCGAGTACATCAAAATGAACTACATTTAATCCATCGTTTTTTAGATGTAATTGACAGTGATGAACAAGTTGTCATTTGTAATCATCGAGATATTATCGTTTCTGCAAGTAAGAAGGTTCGAGAACGAGTTTCTAATTGGTCACGAATGAAACTTGAAGATTTAATGCAATATGGATTGAAATCTAAATTAGAAGTACCAGTATATAGTAATGATAGAATGATTGGGAAATGTATTTATGTAAAGGAAAATAAACAAGGAAATTTATTTTCAACTTCCCCATTTATAAACGGAATTACTTTCCCAGGAGTGATTGGGACAAGCAATGCATTTCAACATACTTTAGAAGAAATTAAGCTTGTAGCTCCAACTGACGCTAGTGTATATGTTTGTGGTGAGACAGGAGTAGGAAAGGAATATGTTGCGAGAGCGATTCATGAAAATAGTCCAAGAAAAGAGGGGCCCTTTATAGCTGTTAACTGCGGTTCTCTTCCTAAAGAATTAATGGAAAGTGAATTGTTCGGTTATGCTGAAGGTGCATTTACAGGTGCACGACGTCAAGGATATAAAGGGAAATTTGAACAAGCAAACGGAGGAACATTGTTTTTAGATGAAATTGGTGAAGTACCACCAGAGATGCAAGTAGCATTATTGCGTGTTTTACAAGAACGCACAATAACTCCAATTGGGAGTTCAAAATTGGTACCAGTAAATATTCGTATTATTACTGCCACACATAAAGATTTACTACGGTTAGTAGAAGAAGGGAAATTCCGTCAAGATTTATATTATCGTTTGCACGTTTATCCGTTATATGTTCCATCGTTAATAGAAAGAAAAGAGGATATCCCATATTTTATACAACACTTTTGCGAACGGAAGAATTGGAATGTTGTATTTCCAAAGAGTATATACAATCAATTTTTACAACATACATGGCCCGGAAATATTCGGGAACTAGTAAATGTATTAGAACGCATTTACATTTTGTCGCAAGGACGGGAAATATGCGAAAAGCAAGTCGCTTTTTTGCTGCAAACAATGAGGGGGAATCAACAACAACTTGAGTTACAAGTTGAAAATAAAACAGAACATACATTACATTTTCGCGAAAAAATACAGCGTGATAGCATGATTGAAGCATTACAAAAGACAAATGGAAATGTTTCGTTAGCTGCAAAACTATTAAATGTACCCCGTAGTACATTTTATAAACGAATGCAAAAATATAAGTTATAAAGTAGATTTTTGCAATCTACTTTTTCTTTGTGGGCTCATGTTCTGTCGGAACGTGCGCTTACCGGGGAAATAATAGAATTGTTAGAAATTAATTTCCGGAAGGGGGACTTATGTGAAGTATATTGAAATTGGCATCGGGAATAGGTGGTTTGTTCGAACGGAAACTGAAAATAAAGATGGGACTGAATTTGAAGAACGAGGTATTATAAAACCTATTTATTTTGAGTCTTTATACGTACGTATTTGGTTTCGGAAAACTTGTTTTATTTTTGATACGAAAGAGGGTTTTAAGAAAGATAAGAAGAGAAGGGTTGAATATAAATTTATTGTTGGAATTGTAAGTAGACTGAATAAAGAAAAAGTGGGCTAACATGCGTAGTTATATTGGACAGGAAATTCTTTTGACTTATATCAAATTCATGAAAAGCACATTTACTAAATATAAATTGTTAATAAAACCGCTAAGAAAACTTAGCGGTTTCTTTTTAAAAAGGGGGGATTTGCGTATGAATAGGATCGTAACTGTTTTACTTGCAATTATTATAATGGGGTATTCCATTTATAGTTGGAATGATACTTCGGAACTGAGTATGCTAATTTTACAAACGCTTTTAGGGTTTATGTTAGTTAGCTTAGGCGTGCAAAATTTAAAAAATAACGAAAAAGAAAATAGAAGTATAGGGATTGCTTTACTACTCGTGGCTTTGTTTTTAATTGTTGTATCTTTAATAAAATATTTTGTATGAATAAGTTTTTAAATTAATAAAAAATGATTATTTATTGAATCCCCCTCACAATAAAAAGTTAAAATTCTACTTGTATTTCACTATATAAAATATGGCATAATGATTTAGTTAAAATAGAAATGGATAGGGTATTTGAGAGGGGCAGTATAATGAGTTTTGCAATTGAAATAGTAATAAAAGCACCATTGGATGTTGTATTTGACTACATAATAGAAGATGAAAAAATAAAAGAATGGAATACGTTTATAATAGAAAATCGCTATCCTTCAAATATGGATAAAGAGAATCCACGTGTAGGAGATAAATATATTACTGTTCAAAAAGTCGGTAAGAAAATATTCGAGGCTGAAGTAGAAATCCTTGAATACGATGCACCGCATATTATTTCACTTGGTAGTGAAATGAAGCAAGGATATTCAGCAATGACTTATATGTTAGAAGAAGATGAGGAAGGTACAGCACTAACATTAATTTCAGAATATGAACCTAGTAATTTTTATTATAAAATGATGTATAAGTTAACAGGCTGGATTTCACGAGGTTTAACTATAGAACAAATGGAACGTCTAGCAGAATGTGTAGAAGCTGCTTATAATAAAGAAAATTAATATTAAAGACATATTAAGAGAAAAACGTTACTCAAAGGATTGAGTAACGTTTTTATTATTTGAAGATTTTTCATTGAAAATTTTAATAGCTCGTTCAAATATTTCTTGATCAATACGAAATCTTTCTGTTATCCAATAAGTAAGTTCAAAAGAGGTAAGGTTATGTTCTTTTTTCTTACCTTGGAAATATTGTTTTAAAACATTATCATTTATAGAAGTTGGAATGCCATCGATATAACCGAAAATTTGAATTTTCTTTAGTACAGGAGATGTACGCCAATCGTTAGACCTTGAAATAAGTTCTTTCATACTTGATAAGTGTATTGGTTCTGTGTGTAAGGTTTTTGTGGGACCTGGATTTCTAGTAATTTCAATACTATTATTTGAGATTTCATAAGTGAAAGTTTCTCTTACATTACTTACTTGAAAAGATTCATAAAGTGGGTAAGCTTGGAATAAAGGCGCGCAGTAACCAACATCGACATAGTAAGGTTTGTCTAAGTTAACTTGTAAGCATAAATGTCCGGGGTCCATATACATATAATGAACATCAAAACCAAGATTTGATAATAACCAATGGAATCCAATCGAGTGCGTCCAACAAGTACCGCCCAGACCTTTTGTTGTAATGCGGTTTATGTATGTCTCAATGGAAGGGAAATAATTACCTGTTTCATTACCTTTTTCCTAGTCGATTATTTTAGTAAGAGTTTCCCACTTTACTTTTTCTTGATGAGCTTTAATAAGCTCATTTAAAAACTTTAAGCTAGTAGGCTGTTTTGTCGTACCTAAAAATGATAGGAAGCTATTTACTAGTTGTACTTGGGTCATTTTCTTATCCTTTCTATATAGAAATTGCTATTGGTATTATTATACAATAGGTGTCAGAAAATACAGTTGTTTATTATTGGAGTGGGAGAGAATTATATGTCGATGTCGCTATATTATAAAAAAATCCGTGAGCAATTAGGCTGTGAACTAATTCTAATACCGAGTATAGCTGCTGTTATTAAAAATGAGCAAGGGAAAATCTTATTTCAATATCCTGGTGGAGAATACTGGAGTTTGCCAGCTGGAGCAATTGAACCTGGAGAAACTCCAGAAGAAGCAGTAATTCGGGAAGTATGGGAAGAAACAGGATTGAAAGTACAAGTAAAAAAACAAAAAGGGGTATTTGGAGGGGAAAGGTTCCGTCATATATATCCGAATGGCGATCAAGTAGAATATATTGTTGTTGTGTTTGAATGTGAAATTACTAGTGGAAAACTGAAATCGATAGATGGTGAATCTTTAAAACTACAATATTTCTCATTTTCTGAAAAGCCTCCTTTAGCACTACCATACCCGGATAATATATTTTTATAGATGTAAAATAGCACACCTTATTTATTGAAGGTGTGCTATTTATATAACCCGGTCGTATACATCTCCGTTAACGTATACACAATTTCCTCTAATTTAATCTTTTTGTCATTTTGCATAATAGTCCAAAGAAACGATTCATTCATCGCGAACCAACCGCGTGCTACAATCTCTTTATTTAAATTAGGTTGTGCCAATCCACTTTCTTGAGAGTATGTAATATCCTGTGTAATGCTTGTTATAAAACGTTCCCGAATCTCATCCCATTTTTGCCGTATTTCTCTTGATAATCCTATTGCTTCTTCTACAACTTGCAAAATAGCTCGTTCTTCATCTGCTAATTGCAGGAATGCTCTAACTTGATTTTGGATCATTATACGTGCTTCTTCTTTTGTTTGTGGAGAAAAAGAGCGCTCAGCGATATTATAAAAACGATTCATAACATCTTCCATTAAACTAATTAGGAGATCATCTTTGTTTTTGAAGTATACATATGCTGTTCCGTAACCAGTTTCTGCATGTTTAATAATTTGCGTAATTGTCGTTTTTTGAAATCCGTTACGTATAAAAATAGTGTAACCAGAGTGTAATAGTTTCTTCTTCGTTTCTAAGGAGCGGTGTTTTCTTGATGAAAGGGTACTGTTTTTCAAAGAATCACCTCTTTATACTGAAATATCTGAAAATATAACTGTATTGTAAAAGAAATTCATATATAAAGTCAACTGACATAATATCATTGACGTTGTATCAATTGAGGTGATATATTTCAATTAGTTAGAATAAAAAGAAAATTAAGAGAAGGTGACACCATGTATAAAGAACCATTTCAACCGAATTATGAATATGCGCTTGAATGTGATAAACATGATGAACTGAAAGATTTTCAAACTGAATTCTATAAAAAAGAAGGAACGATATATTTAGATGGAAATTCATTAGGACTACTTTCAAAAAGAGCAGAGAAATCATTACTTACGTTGCTAGATTCGTGGAAAGAGTATGGCATTGACGGCTGGACAGAAGGTGAGCACCCGTGGTTTTTCCTTTCAGAGAAATTAGGTAAACTTACAGCCCCTCTTATTGGTGCTTTACCGGAAGAAACTATTGTAACCGGTTCTACAACTACAAATATACACCAAGTTATTGCGACGTTTTACGAACCAAAAGGAATACGTACAAAAATACTTGCGGATGAATTAACTTTCCCATCAGATATTTATGCACTTCAAAGTCAAATTCGTTTAAAAGGATTAGATCCAGAGGAGCATTTAGTAAGAGTGAAAAGCCGAGATGGTAGAACACTTTCTGAAGAAGATATTATCCATGCGATGGAAGATGATATCGCTTTAATTTTATTACCTTCTGTTTTATATAGAAGTGGTCAAATTCTTGATATGAAACGTTTAACAACGGAAGCTCATAAACGCGGTATTCACATTGGATTTGATTTATGCCATTCAATAGGATCTATTCCGCATCATTTCAAAGATTGGGATGTCGATTTTGCTGTTTGGTGCAATTATAAATATTTAAATGCAGGACCTGGTAGTGTTGCAGGCCTTTATGTAAATAGTAAACATTTTAATAGACTGCCAGGATTGTCTGGATGGTTTAGTTCTAGAAAAGATAAACAGTTTGATATGGAGCATACATTAACAGCTGCTGATCATGCAGGTGCTTATCAAATTGGTACACCGCACGTATTAAGTACAGCACCATTAATTGGTTCACTTGAAATTTTCAAAGATGCTGGTATTGAACGTTTACGTGAGAAATCTTTACATATTACGAGATACATGCTGAATTTAATTGGACATGAATTAAAAGATTTCGAATTTACAATTGGAAATCCATTAGAGGATGAAAAACGAGGTGGGCACATTTATTTAGAGCATGCAGAAGCAGCACGTATATGTAAAGCACTAAAAGCAAATGGAGTAATTCCAGATTTTAGAGCACCAAATGGGGTGAGACTTGCGCCGGTCGCTTTATATAACACATACGAAGAGGTGTGGAAATCTGTACAAATATTAAAGAAAATTATGAAAAATGAAGAGTATAAGCAGTTTGAAAATAAGCGAGAGGTTGTGGCATAAATATGAAAACATCAGAGTGGATTGATATTTCACAACCGCTAAATAATGATATTGCAACGTGGCCAGGAGACACACCGTTCTCATATGAAGTTTCATGGTCAAAAGAAGAAAGTGGCTCGGT
The DNA here is from genome assembly GCF_038008705.1 of Bacillus sp. FSL W8-0770. Classification (NCBI taxonomy): domain Bacteria; kingdom Bacillati; phylum Bacillota; class Bacilli; order Caryophanales; family Bacillaceae; genus Bacillus; species Bacillus sp. FSL W8-0770. The sequence goes on along the minus strand of NZ_JBBOZR010000001.1, from coordinate 2,585,918 downwards.
AAATGTTGGAAAGTTAACGATGAGTATTCATACAGGCACTCATATTGATGCACCATTTCATTTTGATAATGATGGAAAGAAAGTATTGGATTTAGATGTTCAAGTTTATGTTGGCCCAGCACGGATTATTGACGTTTCTAATCTTGAAAGCATCGGGGAAAAGGAATTAGAAAGCTTTCATTTAGAAGGTGTAGAACGATTATTATTACGTACATCTTCACATGGAAAAGCTGAAGAATTTCCAGATGTGATCCCTCATTTACGTGCAGACATAGCACCTTTTCTTTCGGAGAAAGGTATTCGTTTAATCGGAGTAGATGTACCATCAGTTGATCCGCTAGATGATAAAGAATTAGCAGCGCATCATCAATTATTTAAACATGGAATTCATATTTTAGAAAATGTCGTACTAGATCATGTAGCAGACGGTGATTATGAACTTATTGCATTACCACTTGCATTAACTGATGCAGATGGAAGTCCAGTTCGAGCCATTATTAGACCAATATAAGTAGAATCATATAAAAGGGGCGTTTGGCTAATATGAAAGAAAATGAAAAAGTAATTATGGAAAAAGGGATTCATACGGATTTTAAAGAGAATATGACGTATGGGGAGTATTTACAATTAGATAGTTTACTATCTTCTCAAAAAAGATTATCGGACCATCATGATGAAATGTTATTTATCGTTATTCACCAAGCAAGTGAGCTTTGGATGAAGCTCATTTTAAATGAGCTAAATGCGGCGATTGAATCTATTAAACAAGATAAATTACAACCAGCTTTTAAAATGTTAGCACGTGTATCAAAAATTCAGTCTCAAATTATTCAATCTTGGGATATTCTTGCGACATTAACACCATCAGAATATATTGAGTTTCGTGATTCACTCGGTCAAGCTTCAGGTTTTCAATCGTATCAATATCGTATGATTGAGTATGCACTTGGCTATAAAACGCCACACGCATTAAAAATTTATGAAAAGGATCCAGAATTACATGCACGACTTCATAAAGCGCTACATGCACCAAGTCTATATGATGTCGCGATTCAAGCATTAGTAAAAGAAGGATTCCCTATTCATAAAGATGTGTTAAACCGTGATATTACGCAGCCTTATGAAGAAGATGCAACAGTAGAAGCAGCATGGTTGGAAGTGTATGCGGATGTGAAAAAATATTGGAATTTATATCAGCTTGCTGAAAAATTGATTGATATTGAAGACTGGCTACAACAATGGCGTTTCCGTCATATGAAAACAGTAGAAAGAATTATTGGACATAAAATGGGTACAGGTGGATCCTCCGGTGTTTCTTATTTAAAGCGAGTACTTGATCAACAATTCTTCCCAGAGCTTTGGAATGTTCGTACGAAATTATAAAAATAAACCTGTCAGTTCATTATGGCTGACAGGTTTATTTTTATTTGAGCACAATTATGTTTAAAATGAAGGAACAAGATATAATAAATGGAGTAACTATTTAAACGGAGGTAAAGTTTTTGGATTTCAAGCAACTAGAAAATAAATTCGAAAAGAAAAAAGTGAATACATTTCTTGTTTATCAAAAAGGGGAATTAACAACTGAGTATTATAAAACACCCGAATGTGCAAATAACTTATATAAAATAAATTCGATTACAAAAAGTATCGTATCTTTATTAATTGGTATTGCAGTTGATAAGGGCTATATAAATGATATACATACACCGATCACAGAGTGGATTGAAAATGTACCTAGGGGAAAACATAATTTAACACTATATCACTTATTAACAATGACTACTGGTGAGGACTGGAAAGAGTTTGGGAATGGAGTAGTATTCCCAAATGACTTTGTAGAATCAGAGAACTGGGTACAGTACATATTAGAAAAGCCAATAATTGAAGAACCTGCTACAAAAATGAATTATAATTCAGGTTCTTCTCATTTACTGAGCTATATTATTCAAGAAGCTACTGGAATGTCGACAGAGCGGTTTGCAAAGAAATATTTATTTAATCCATTAGAAATTAACGAATACGAGTGGCAACAAGATCCGCAGGGTATATATGTCGGCGGCTTCGGTATGAAAATGAAATCTACCGATTTATTAAAATTAGGAAAATTATGTTTGCAAAATGGATATTGGAATGAAAAAGAAATTGTATCAGCGAAATGGTTAGAAGAGTCAAGTAGGGCGCATTTTGAAACATATGAACATGTCGGCGCATATGGATATCACTGGTGGGTATTACATACCGAAAGATTTCACATACCGTATTGTATATATTTCGCTATGGGATACGGCGGACAATACATCGTTATCATTCCTCAGTTAGAAGTAGTAGCTATTATAAGTAGTCATATGCCAAAACGTGGGCTCGTTCCATTAAAACTATTTATTGAGCATGTACAGGGAAATTCTAATTATATATAAGAAAAGGAGGGAATGTATGAAGGATGAAAAAATTTTATCTTTATTTAGATTCTGTTTAAGTCTTCTAGTATGTAGCGCCATTATTACGCAATTCATAATTAGGGCACAAGTGAAACCGTTCAATCCAGTTAACTTTTTTAGTTTCTTTACTATCGAAAGTAACATTTTAGTTGCATGTATTCTCCTTTTAAGCAGTATCGGAACAGCTACATTTGGTCGCTCAGAACAGTTTAGTATACTTCGTGGTGCGGCAACGGTATACATACTTACGACAGGACTCGTTTATTTTTTGTTACTAAGAGGGTTAGAAGAGTCACTTCAAACGGCAATACCATGGGTAAATACTGTGCTACATTATATCATGCCGATTGCAATGCTTTTAGATTGGATTTTAAATCCACCTATTAAGAAAATCACTTGGAAACAATCTGCAAGTTGGCTCTTATTCCCGTGTTTTTACGTTGTATATAGCTTAATACGTGGCCCAATCGTGAATTGGTATCCATATCCGTTTTTAGATCCAAGAATAGGTGGGTATGGTAAAGTACTTTTATACAGTATAGGGATAGCAGTTGTAATTGGCTCTATTTGTATATTGGTAAGATTTTTAGGGAATCGAAACTTTAGGAAAAAATTTTAGAAATGCAAGAACCCCCACTGTGTCTGTTTTAACAGTGGGGGTTTCACTTTATCCAGCTATTTGTCGGGCTGCCCGTAAAAGTCCGATTGGTGAGGGCGGATGATTAGTGGGAGATGAACAAAACCCCCACTGATTAAAGTTTCACTTTATCTACTCGTCTTCTGAAACGACAACTTTATAAATTTCTCCGTCTTCGTTTCAAATTCTACATCAACAAAAACACCGTATTCTTTTCCGTTCTCACGTAACCACAATTTAAATTTTTCAACAGTTATTTGAACTGTTTTTGGTTTTCTACCTATATGAAGATAGTCAATAATTTCTGCTTTTGGGTATTGTTCTTTCGTCTTTTCTACGGCAAGCTTACCCCATTTGGCATACGGCGGCTGCGCATGAACAATTGATGAGCCTGTATATATATTTGAACATGTTGTTAGGAACAGAATGACAAGTGCGACACGCTTTAACAATTTCTTCATGATGAACTCCTTTTATCTTTTTTGTATATTGTTTACATATTTTTTCAACGATATGAGTTTGGATTTTTTTGTCTTCTTTACATAAAAGCGAGGCTTTTACAAAACATAACCAAGAAATCATTTCCGTAATTAAGGAGGGAAAATTATGCACAAAAAGGCTATTTTTAAAATAGCAGTTTTACTTGCGTTCATAGGACTGTCTTTAATGGTCAGTAGTATACAACTAAAGAATGTAGAAGCTTTTTCTAATCAAGTCATTCAAAGAGGGGCATCTGGCGAAGATGTCATTGAACTGCAATCTCGTTTGAAATATAACGGATTTTATACGGGAAAAGTGGATGGTGTTTTCGGGTGGGGTACATATTGGGCACTTCGGAATTTTCAAGAGAAATTCGGATTACCCGTTGACGGTTTAGCTGGAGCTAAAACGAAGCAAATGCTCGTGAAAGCAACGAAGTATGACAAGTCAACTGCTAATAAAGGGACGACAACGAATAAAGGAAATAGTGGTGGCACTGCACAAGAGAATAAACCACCTCAAAATAAAGGGACAAATGTGCCGAACGGTTATTCTCAAAATGATATTCAGCTTATGGCAAACGCAGTATACGGAGAATCACGCGGTGAACCATATTTAGGACAAGTTGCAGTAGCTGCTGTCATTTTGAACCGTGTTACAAGTGCGTCATTCCCAAATACTGTTTCAGGTGTAATCTTTGAGCCTAGAGCATTTACAGCGGTAGCCGATGGACAAATATATTTAACGCCAAATGAAACAGCAAAAAAAGCAGTTTTAGATGCGATTAATGGATGGGATCCAACAGGAAATGCTTTATATTATTTCAATCCAGATACTGCGACTAGTAAATGGATTTGGACTCGTCCACAAATTAAAAAAATCGGTAAACATATTTTCTGTAAATAGAGCGGAGGTGGGACAATGTTACGAGGTATTATCATTGTATTATTAACAGTAGGTGTAGTAGGAACAGGGTATTGGGGCTATAAAGAGCACCAAGAGAAAAATGCGGTTTTAATTCGAGCGGAAAATAGCTATCAACGTGCGTTTCATGATTTAGCATACGAGGTTGATTTGTTGCACGACAAAATCGGGACAACGCTTGCAATGAATTCACGTGCATCTTTATCACCTGCATTAGCAGATGTATGGAGAATAACATCTGAAGCTCGTTCGGATGTAGGGCAACTTCCTTTAACGTTAATGCCTTTTAATAAAACGGAAGAATTTTTAGCGAATATCGGTGATTTTAGTTATCGTGCGGCTATTCGTGATTTAGAAAAAGAGCCGTTAAATGATCAAGAATATAAAACATTGGAAACTTTATATTCAAATGCAGGAAATATACAAGATGAACTAAGAAAAGTACAACATCTTGTTTTGAAAAATAATTTACGCTGGATGGATGTTGAGATGGCACTCGCATCAAATCGTGATCCTGCAGACAATACAATTATTGATGGATTAAAAACTGTAGAGAAAAACGTAACATCGTATTCGTCTACAAACTTCGGACCGACCTTTACTAGTGCGCAAAAAAATAAAAAAGGTGGATTTGAAGCAGAAGGAAAAGCGATTTCTAAAGATGAAGCGGCGAAAATTGCCAAATCGTTTTTGAATTTAAAAGGAAATGAAAAAGTAGATGTAGAGAAAAGTGGAAAAGGTGCGAAAGAATCCTTCTATAGTGTGAAAATTAAAGATGAAGCAACGAACAATGAGTTCTATATGGATATTACCGGAAAAGGCGGATATCCAATTTGGGTTATGAATAACCGCGAAATTAAAGAACAGAAAGTTAGTTTAAACGATGCAGGAAGTAAAGGTTTGAAATTTTTAAAGGACCATAAGTTTAATAATATGGAGCTTTATGATAGCTCTCAATATGATAATGTTGGTGTATTTACGTATGTAGTAAATGAAAATGGAGTACGAATTTATCCAGAAGCAATCCAAATGAAAATTGCTTTAGATGATGGTTCTATCGTTGGGTTCTCCGCAAAAGAATATTTAGCGTCACATCAAAAGCGAACAGTTCCATCGGCAAAGCTAACTGCAGCAGAAGCAAGAAAGAAAATCAATCCAGATGTTAAAGTTATGGAAGAACGTAAAGCTGTCGTAGTAAATGATTTGCATAATGAAGTACTTTGCTATGAATTTGTAGGCACTTTAGGAAAAGATACGTACCAAATATTCATTAATGCTAATAGCGGGGCCGAGGAAAAGGTAAAGAAAATGCAAGCTGTTGAAAAAATTTATGATTAAATTTTAATAGTAAAGTGGTGAGAATAATGAAGAGCCTAATATATATGTTGATGCTTTGCTTGTTTATAACTGGATGCAGTATTGGAAAAAAGGACAATCCAAACGAAAAACCAGAGCAAAAAAATGTTTCGATGAAAAATGTTAACTATACAAACAAATCAAATAAACCAAATGAAAAAGCAGCAGATCATTTAGCATCTTTAGCGGCAAGTGTGCCAGGTGTGAATGATGCAACCGCGGTCGTTGTTGGAAAATATGCTATTGTAGGTATTGATGTAAAAGCAAAACTTGATCGAACTCGAGTTGAATCAATTAAATACTCTGTTGCAGAAAGTTTAAAAAATGACCCTGACGGTGCTAATGCAGTCGTTGTAGCAGATGTTGATACGTATGAACGCCTCAAACAAATTGGAAAGCAAATAAAAAAAGGAAAAACAGGTGAAGGTATACTAGATGAATTAGCCGCTATTGTGGGCCGAGTAATGCCACAAGTTCCAAATGATATGATAGAAAATAGAGAAACGAATCCAATTAAGGATAATGATAAACAATTACCAAAAGATGAAGAACAAGAGTTAAGAAAAGAACAGAATGATCAATCAAATAATCATTTGAATAAATGAAATTAGCCTCGTACTTAATTGTACGAGGTTTTTAAATATAATATTAAATATTCAGTTTATTTTTAAGGGAAAATATGGTTTAATTATGAGGGGAGGGACAACTGTTATGATGAAAAAAAGCGCATGTATATTGTTTAGTTTATGCTTAGGTTTCAGTATGACAGCGTGTGAACAGAGAAAAGAAGTGAAAAATCAAACAGCAACTTCTTCTACTGTGATGGAAAGGCAACAGAAAGAGTCTATCAATATAAATCATTTCTCGAGTATAAATGAAGGGATGACTTATACAGAAGTGAAAGGTTTAATTGGTTTTGAAGGAGATTTACTTATAGAAGAAGGGGTAGAACATTCTCCACAAATTAAACAAATTTTTGCTTGGAAAGGAAACAATCCAAATTCATTTGTTGAAATTACTTTTTTAGATGGAAGAGTGCATTCAAAAGCACAGCAAGGTATAAGTTAATAAGCTAAAAAATGGGAGAGTTTAGCATGAACATACACACAGGGGAAATTCAATTAGTTCCGTATAAGGAGAAATATAAAGAAGTTATACAAACATTTACTTTACCAAGTGAACAAGTTCAGTTTACATCAGATCCAAGCGCATTACTGGAGAAAGCAAAAAGTGATCGTACAAAAAATGTGATTATTATTTTAGATTACAATGGGGTACCGGTGGGTCTTTTCGCATTGCAAACAGGCGATAGAGTACAGGAATTTACAGACAATAAAAACGCTTTACTTTTAACCTCATTTTCTATAAATCACAATAGACAAAGAAAAGGATACGCTAAAAAGTCATTGTTATTATTAGACGAGTTTGTAAAACGTTATTTTCCAATAAAAAATGAAGTTGTACTTGCTGTGAATGAAAGAAATATTCCTGCACAAAATTTATATGCAAAAGTCGGCTTCCAAGATAAAGGTTTTAGAAGAATGGGACCAATAGGCCAACAAATAATAATGCATTTGTCAATAATGAAATAATGAGATAGAAAACTTACTCTTGAATATTCATGTAGTAGGTTTTTTTATTTTAATAATATACAATATATGTATATAAAATGAAATAGAAATGAAGGATATAAAAAATGAATCAAGATAGAAAATGGAATATCGTTGGGGGAAAAGTGATTAAAACTGGGATTGCAGTTTTTCTTACAGTGTTAGTTTGTGAATTTTTTAATATCTCAACTTGGAGTTATAAAAATGATTTAAAAGATTATAAACCAAATCATTATCATCACCATTTTTCAAGTGAGTATATTATTTTATTTGAGGTATTATCTATTCATGATATGTTAGAAGAATTAAAACAAATATCCGAGAAATATGAGTGGGGAAATCGATTCAATTGATAAGTTCATTTTATTGTGGGGGGAATAGTATGACACTTTATATTGCATTACTAAGAGGAATCAATGTCGGTGGACATAAAGTAATCAAAATGGCTGAGTTAAAACGAGTGTTTGAATCAATAGGGTTAAAACAAGTGAAAACGTATATACAAAGTGGTAATATCGTGTTCGAATCTGAGGAAGATATAAACTTTCTAAAAGACCGAATACAAACGGAAATAAAAAATGAATTTGATTTCGATGTTCCAGTCATGCTAAGAACACATGATGAATTTATAAATATTATTAAGCAATGTCCGTATGAAGTTCATTCATTGTTAGAAGGAGAAAGTGTTCATGTTGCTTTTTTAGCTAATGTACTTTCTGAAGAAGAGAGTAGTCAATTGCTTATATTTAAAAGTGAACTTGAAGATTGCTATATAGATGAGAAAGTCGTTTATTTGTTTTTCAAAAATAGCATTCGAAATTCTAAATTAATGAACCAGTTTCAGAAGTTACATACACCAGCTACAGTTAGGAATTGGCGGACTGTGAACAAATTAAAAGCAATTGTAGAGGGTATGTAAATATAAAAAGATGAGGTTTTCTACATGTAGAAAACCTCATCTTTTTATTTATATTGTTTTGCAACTACGAGTTCGACAATAGGATAAATAAAGAAGGAAGAGCAAATTGCGATGAACAGAGGGAGGTTTTTTACTCCATCTAAATTAGCCCCCATAGAAAATCCTTCAGAGAAGATTAATATAAGGAACATTACAATTACAAGCACAAAATATGCAATTTTAAAGCTTTTATATGTAATTTGTTGTCCCATTTCATCTTGACTTTCTTCTGATACACCGTGGGGATCTCCCCAAGTAATGTAATTAATTAAATTACTAAGTATTAACGAAATAGCAAAAATCGTACCACCCAAAATAGAACCTTCAGTTATGTATTTATATGTGCCATGTACTAGTATTGCAATTAATGCTAAAACAATGATTATAAAAATAGTTTTTTTAGTATTCAATAAATAATTGCCCCCCCCGATTGTAAAAAACTCTTTACAAATATAAGTATAAAATTGGCAAAGTATCATGTCAAATACTTTTTACACGAAATATGTAAGTATGCAATATTTTGGTTTTATGATAAATAAAAAATTACAATACATTTGAATGTAAAAGAATGGGCTCGCATATATTTGGAAGGGATGTCAGATTAATTTAGGGGGTAGTTATGTCTATACTTTTAAAAGCTGGTGCAGATGCAGGAAACAACGGTTTGAAGTTAATGGTGAAAGGGCAAGACCCTATTTTTATTCCGAGTATTTATTCTTTATATATAGGTGAGCCTACAGGACTCTTAGATGAGGTAGATGTTTCATTATCTGAATTAGAAAACCACATTGATGTGACTATAAGTTCGCCATCGTTAATGCTAAATAATGTACGATACATCGTTGGAGAAAAAGTCATTCAAGATCAATTAAAAGGTACTGAGGTAGAGAAGAAATCAAATAAGTCAACGGATGAGTTAATGGTTATTACAATACTATCAGGTTTGGCGGTAAGCGCTATGCGTCAAAGTCCAACTTCTAGCCATATTAATATTCGTTATGATTTATCTGTCGCTCTTCCTATGCAGCTTATTACACAAGAAATAGCTGCTGAAAATGCAAAACGTTATATGGGAAATCATAAGGTTATTTTTCATTATCCGAACGGACGCGATGTGACAATTAATGTTTCAATTGAGTATTGTAAATGCCTGCCTGAGGGTGCTTCTGGGACGTGGGGCATTGTATACGATGAAGAAGGAAATGTTGTGAAACATAAAATAGAATGTGAGCAAAATCAAGTTTCTGAAATTGATTTTGTAGATAAAACTCTACTCTCTTTTGATATTGGCGCAGGGACGACAGAAGAAGTCGTTTCATTAGGGGTGAATTTCCGTCCGCAACTAAGTAAAGGTTTATCTTATGGTGTAAAAGAGACGTTACTACAAATCATTACGAGATGGAACCGGAAGTATCCAACTAAGACGATTGATAGTATTACAGAATTCAATCAAATTTATTTAAATGATAAGCATCCGAGAAATACCTTATTAGTTGAGGAATCACAGCCAGCGCTATTAGGTTTAGCAGCGCGTGTTGCAACAGATATTATAAATAAAATTGATGATATGAAAGACGATCCATACGTGTTTATTTATGGCGGGGGTGCAGTAATTATTAAAAACAGTTTAAAAATGATTTTAAAGCAAAAAGGACGACTCAAAAATGTAATCTTTGTAGATAATCCGTTATTTACAAATGCACGAGGATTATTAGTCTATACTTGTTCGCCAAAATATAGAGAGCATAAGCAAAAAGAGTTAGGATTTACAAACTTAACGATAAGTTAGTTGGTGGAAGTATGCGATCTAGGCGATATAAACGTGGTGATCGAGTAAAAATCAATATTCATAAATCGGTATCACCTGAAATGCTTGCGTGGCTGAATAAACAATCAAATCCAACTAATTTCTTCTTCTTTGCTGCGCAGCAACTATTCAAACAAGTAGGAGATATTGACGTTTCTAAAGCTTTACCAAGCAGCCATGTTTTCTCATTATATGTGGAGCCTTCATCCTTATTAAAAGTCGAAGTAAACCCTTTTAAAAACATGACACTAGACACAAATACATCCACTGAAAATGCAAAAAAAAAATTATGGGAATCTGTTGATCAATTAGATTGTCCATTTTTTTAAACATAGAAAAATATAAGAAGTCCCCATCACTATACATACGAATACAGTGATGGGGTTTTGTTTGTAAATGGAAGGGGCACAATACAATTTGTGACCCTTCCATTAGTTATTTATCTAAATTTTAGATGTATGTTTAGAAACAGCATTAATTATGCTTTCCCAGTCATCTGGATGGTTTTCATGGCCTGCCCCTTTAAGGGTTAATAGTACTGAGTTTGGAATTTCATCAATTAGTGCGAGGCCATGTTCAAATGGTAGTGCTGTATCGTCTGTTCCGTGAATAACTAATGTAGGTGCTTGTATGGATTGAAGTACACCTTCATATGCATCATCACCTTGAAGTAAAGCGTGATTAAACATACTTAATAAATTGTTTGCGCGTTCTATTTCTTGTTTTACTTGTTTATAAACTCTATTTTCATCAAATATTCGTTCTGATCCACATAATAGACGAGATCCTGAAACTAAATACTCTGCCACATCATTTTTATTTGCCCAATCTATACTTGTGCCATTTACATGATGTGTTAAAATCCTTTCGTCCATTGGAGGTAAATCGCGAGTATTGTCATCAGATCCTATTACACTAGTCGCTAGTAAAGTTAGCGTCAAAATTCTTTCGGGATGTTTTACAGCGGCAATTTGAGCAATCATACCACCTAATGACATGCCAAATAGGTGAGCTTTATCAATATGATAAGCATCTAGTACTCCAATTGCATCTTCAGCCATATCTGTTACTGTGTAATTGGAAGTTCTAGGTTCATAGGCAACAGAGCGTCCAACATCACGGTTATCAAAGCGAATAACAAACTTCCCCGTACTAGCCAACAGCTCACAAAACTCTTCGTCCCAATAAACCATGGAACATGTAGCGCCCATAATTAATAAAATAGCAGGGTTCTTAGGGTTTCCAAAGCTTTCTGTACATATATCAATTCCGTTTATTTTAAACATCTTTTCACTCATATAGTTAGCCCCATTTCTTTTGAATTTGATCAATAAAACAGTTTTGGATGATTCTAAGATGTGTGTAAGATTCGTGGTGGAATTCATCCCGCTATTTGCTGGGCAGTAAGAGTCCCATCTTAAAATTCAGGGAAAGTAAAGAAGTTGGGAGGGGACCAACTTCCCGAAAAAGCCCGATTGGCGAGAGTTGATTAAAGTTTCACTTTATAATGCTTCTTGCATAATTACCCCCAAAAATAATTATATGTTAATTCAAGGCAAAAAATTTTGAGAAATAATTGTATGTTATTAAAATAAACAGCAAGGAGGAGAGGAAATGAAAGCAATTATTATTGATCAATATGGTATTGTTGAAGAATTAAAAGAAAGACAAGTTTTAAAACCGGTTGTTCAGAATAACGAAAAAGCTCAACAATAAATAATATCCCATACTATACATTTTCATTTTCGAGTATTATTTATTGTTAGCTATTGTGATATTACTTCTAACAAATACTGTTTCGTATTGTATCGTGTAATTTTTCTAATCCAATTTCCATATCTTTCTCGTTTAACATTGAATAGCTAATTCTTAATTGGTTATCATTTGTTTCGTAATTTAATAGACAAGCTGTTCCTGGTAAAAAAGAGACATCTACTTCATTTGCTTTTTGTAATAAGGTAAAGGAATCTATCGAATCAGGTAGTGTCACCCATAAATTAAAACCTCCATTTGGTATTTCAAAGTGTAGTTCTTTTAATGGCGATAATATATCAATTGTTAAATCACGTCTCATTTGTAAAGCTGTACGTAATTTTTCTAAATGGTTTTTCATACGTTCTGCACGTAAAAACGGTAGAAGTGCCTTCTGTGTTAATAAAGGACTACCGATATCCATTGAACCTTTTACTGCATATAGCCATTCAAAAATAGGACCATCGGCAATAAGTGCCGCGATACGCAGTCCTGGTGCTAACGTTTTACTAAATCCTTTTATATATATTACGTGGCCATCCTTATCAAAACTTTTGATTGGGGGCGGGATTATAGCATCCTCAAAATATATTTCTCCGAAAGAATCATCTTCAATAATAAAAAATTGATATAACTCCGATAGTTCTATAAGTTCCATTCTTCGTTCTTTACTCATTACTGTACCTGTCGGATTCTGGAAGGTGGGATTCGTATACAATAAAACGGGATTTTTACTTTGACAAATATCATCAATTAAGTCGGAGCGAACTCCATGATTATCAAGAGAAACGGGAATGATTTGAACACCTTTATTGATGAAAATATCAAGCGCAGCACTGTAACATGGACTTTCTACTAATACAATATCTCCAGGTTTTAATAATGTTTGAGCAATTAAATCAATTCCTTGTTGTGCGCCGCTTGTAATTAATAATTGAGATGGGTCTGTCACTAATTTCTGGTGTTCATTTAAGTAATTTGCTATTTCAACTCGCAATTCATAATCGCCTTGAACTGGCCCATAAGTTGCTAACAACATCGGATTTTTATCCAGCAATTTATGCATTTCATCTGCCAAAAATGGATTTGGTAACAGACGAGGATACAGAATTGCTTGTGAAAAATTATAATATTTACGGTGCTTATTCATTGCATATTGAGAACGCATAACATTAATCGTTTTCATTTGTTGCCATTTATACGGAATTGGTTTGAAATCTTTCTTTACCCGTTTATATATGTAAGCACCTTTTCCTTGTTCGATGCGTATATACCCTTTCGTTTCTAACTGTTTATACGCTTTACGAACTGTTAATACATTGATTTGTAAATCTGTGGCCATACAACGTAAAGAAGGAAGAGATTCACCATGTGAAAGCATACCACTTTGTATTCTGTCAACAATTTGCATATATATTTGCTTGTAATACGGTATGTTTGTTTCTTTACGCAATACAATTTTCATAGGTTCACCTATTTTTCTTTTTAACTTAATTAAAGCGAAAAATATATAGGGAATCAACTACAACTTGAAGTAACTGTTATATGTACCGATACACTGTTATACACCATAGCCTCTATACTCATTCTAAGAGTAAAAAGGAGGAAGCAAAATGGTCATTTTTAATTACATTTTAGTATGTATTATTTTCGGGACAACATTTTTAACGATAAAAATTGGAATTGAAGCAGGGGCGCCACCGTTGTTTTCAGCAGGAATTCGCTTCTTTTTAGCGGGCATAATCCTTATGATTATTTTTAAATTAAAGCGAAAAGAAATTATGCCACATATATTTTCAAAACGCATTATGTATGCTGGATTTTGTTTAACATTTATGACATTCGCAAGTTTATATTGGTCAGAACAATATATTTCTTCGGGATTAGCTGCTGTTCTTTCTGCTACGGGACCAATGATGATTTTATTAATACAAGCAAAGAGGAATAGGGAGAAATTACAAAAGGAACAACTCATTGCTTTAGTTATTGCACTAGCAGGTGTTATATTTGTTTCTTTACCAGGAATGCATCAACAAGTAACTTTCATATGGAGTATTGCTTGTATTGTTTTAGTTATAGGAGAGTTATTTTACGGAATAGGCTCTATTCGTTCGAAAGAAATACTTTCAGATTTATCAAATGTATCACCATTTCTTATTAACGGTATTCAAATGTTTTATGGAGGGATTTTACTACTAATCACATCTATTATTGTAGAACAACCAAATGTAACCGTATTAACTTCATGGAGTGTGCAATGGCCTATTTTATATCTCATATTTATCGGATCGATTGGTGGACACGGATTATATTACTGGCTCTTATCAAAAACAAATCCAGTATTTCCATCGACGTGGTTATATGTATCACCATTAATTGCAATAATTGTGGGATATATCATTTTAGGGGAACCTTTAAATCCTACAATGGGAATGGGGGCTTGTCTTATATTGATTGGTGTATTTTTGGCCAATCGTTCAACGCTACGGGCTTATTTCAAAAAAGGGCGGTTATTAGAGAAGGAGATGTAGTTCCATAAAGCAACAGCCCTGTATATTACAGGACTGATAAAATAAAAAACACAGTTGGAAAAATAACCAACTGTGTTTTTTATAATTAATTCACTTTTTTAATAAAGCCTTTATAATGACGTTTTACAAGCTGGCTTTCTAACGTCTTCATAGTTTCTAGTGCTACACCGACAATGATAAGTAAGCTTGTACCACCAATTTGAGCAGAAGGTGGTAACGTAGCAATTTTCGTAAATACGAGCGGTAATATAGAAATAGCACCTAAGAAAATTGCACCGATAAATGTTAAACGGTATAGAATTTTAGTTACATATTGTTCAGTTGCTTTACCAGGACGAATACCAGGAACATATCCATTTTGCTTTTTCAAATTCTCAGCCATTTGTTCAGGATTTACTTGAATAAATGCGTAGAAGTATGTGAAAGCAACGATAAGACCGACATAAAGTGTCATTCCAATTGGATGTGCGAAATCAAGATTTGCAACTAACCATTTTGATACGCTTGAATCAGGGAAGAGCTGCGCAATTGTACGCGGCGTCATTAAAAATGCAGAAGCAAAGATAACTGGTATAACACCAGCACTATTTACTTTAAGCGGTAAATGAGTGTTTTTTGCTCCTTGATATGGATTGTTTCCTGAAACAGCTTTTGCATATTGGATCGGTATTTTACGTACAGCTTGTTGAATGTAAATAACGCCAACAACTATCGCTAAAATTACGAGTCCAATTAAAACAATTTTTATTATGTGCATGAATAGCTGATCTCCAGCATTTTGGAATTGTTGTAAATAAATTTGATTTGCAACATTTGGAATCGCAGCAACGAGACCTGCGAAGATAATCATCGAAATACCATTACCAACTCCGTTAGCGGTAATTTGTTCGCCTAACCAAAGTAAAAATGCAGTACCTGCAGTTAAAACTGTCGCAATAAATAAGTATGTAGTCCAGCTTTGATCTGTTATTAATTGTCCACCTGCTATATTATTAAAGCCATAAGACATTCCGATGGCCTGTATGAATGCGAGAATGATTGTAAAGTATCGAGTGAATTGAGCTGATTTCTTACGGCCCATTTCTCCTTGCTTTGCCCATTCCGAAAATTTAGGTATAACATCCATTTGTAGTAATTGTACTATGATAGAAGCTGTAATATATGGTGTAATACCTACAGCAAAGATTGAGAAGTGTTGCAATGCTCCTCCGCCAAATACGTTTAACATACCTAGAACGTTAGCTTGATCTTGTACTTTTAATACCTCTGCGTTAGTATGAGGAACTGGAATAAACGTGCCAATTCGAAAAACGATTAACATCGCTAGTGTAAAAAGGATTTTCCTTCTTATCTCAGCTACTCTCATGAAATTTGAAATCGTACGAAACATTATGTCGCCTCCTATATTTTTATCAGTAAAAAACTGATTATTATACCCTATGAAGTAACCACAAACCTCCTTCCACACTAAATTCATTTGACAAATGGATTTTCATACACTTTGTAGTTTTCACGGATATAAAAATATAAGGTGTTATATAAGCGACCTATACATTTCACGTAATCATTCAATACCCATAATATATCGAATAAATTAACAAATGTACATACATACGCATTAAAAATGAATAAATAGGGTCATTTTTTACATTTATTTAATGATAAATTGATAGGACATTATACTGGTAAATGCGCTTCGTATATTCCTTTAATCAATTAAAATCCTCCACCTTTTTATTTTCTTACAATCAATATATCGATTTAAAAAGACTTTAAAATCAAATAAAAGTATGAAAGTACATACTACTTTAGTAGTAGTAATAGTAATCAATTGTATTTCAATTAAAATTCATGTGATTAGAGGATTCTTTTTATTTAAGAAGGAATAAATATTTAAAGAAAGCTAAATAAACAGTG
This sequence comes from Bacillus sp. FSL W8-0770, assembly GCF_038008705.1. NCBI lineage: Bacteria > Bacillati > Bacillota > Bacilli > Caryophanales > Bacillaceae > Bacillus > Bacillus sp. FSL W8-0770. Next base: position 2,569,505 of record NZ_JBBOZR010000001.1, on the reverse strand, counting down.
TACATATTTATAGGGGAGAAGATGTAAATGAAAGTTTTTATAAAAAAATTACCACCATTAGAAGTAGCATATATAAGACGAACTGGTAGCTACTTTGAACCACAAGATCACTGGGGAAAGTTACTGAATTGGTCAATTGAAAATAAACTTTATCCACCAGAGCAATCATTTATCGGAATATCATTAGATAATCCTGAACTTGTTGCAAGTCATAAGTGCCGGCATGATGCATGTGTTACGATTCCTGAAAACTTCGATAAAGAAAAGCATCATGATGTGCAATTTAAAAGATTAGATGGAGGTACATATGGTCTATACCAGTTCTATGATGAACCTCATAAATTAAGTGAAGCGTATCAATACATGTATGCGGAGTGGCTACCAAATAGTGAGTATGATGCAGATTATGATAGAGATAATTTAGAGTTTTGCTTAAATAATGTTGCTGAAGATCTAGACGGAAAGTTAAAGGTTAATTTATTTGTGCCAATTAAAAAGATATAAAAAACAAATAATTTCATTTGTAGCTTTAAAATGAAATTGGAATAGTAGTGAAAGAAAAACTTTTTTTGAAGATAATATTTCTAGCGTAGGAATTTAAGTATGTAGGTTGCAATGAAAGGAGAATCCACATGGATACATTTGTAAATGAAAAGTTTTATGAAACGAGAGATCAATTAGTTGAGGAAATTAATTTGTTGAGTGATGCTCAATTTAATAGGAAACCAGATAAGGATAAATGGAGTATTGCACAAGTTTGTCATCATTTAGTTTTATTAGATGAGAGAGTTATAACAGTTATTTCATCAGGATTAAAAAAGTTAGATAGTACCCAAAATGAGCGTAAAGAAATTCACACTATTTTATTAGATAGAACGAAAAAGTTTATAGCTCCAGAAATGATTGAACCAATTATAGAACCATTTGAAGTGGAGCAAATGCTCAATATGCTAAACGAATCAAGAAAAGAATTGATGCGTTTCCTGAGTACAATAGAAGATGAGTCTATATTAGCGAAAAAAGCAGTGATGCATCCAGCTCTTGGAGAATTATCCCTTGATCAGTGGATAGAACTGATTTATTTACATGAACAGCGTCATATTTCACAAATAAAAGAGATAAAATTGCTTTGTGAAATTGAAAAGTAAAAATCATTCCCTATTTATTGATGCGTATTATAAACAGGGAAAACGGTTGATTCATATTGATTCAGAAGAAAACAAAAATAGAATGAAATTAGTTGAAAGTAACCAATAAGCTTAAGAAAATATGAAACTATCCGATTTTCTGTATAAGTGTAACCCCGTCTTAAATGAAGAGCGGGGTTATTTTTTTGGAAGTATTTTCATTGAGAAGGAAATACTTCGACAATGAAATTCAAAAAAATAATCATCATAACATATTTTATATGCGAATTTTAGTAAATTGAAATAATGATTTTATGATGATGAATGATATGTCCTTATTTTGAAAGTACTCTTCACACGCTTAAGGAAGGGGTATTCTGTCAGGAAACGATAAAATACAATTCTGTTAGGGGATGTATGCAATTTATTCTCTTTATTTTGCAACAGAACCACCTTCAAAATTATCTTTTGTAGTTGAAGTTTCCTGAATAATAAGTTACATTTTTAAAGTTCAAGCAACTTTATGAAAGTACAAAAAGGGGAGAAATATTATTATTATGCAAAAAATGAAATGGAAGAACTATGTATGTTACTTTGTAATTCTATTACTGCTTGGAACAGCAGTAATAGTCAAACCACCTATCTCTAAGGCTGAGGAATCTGAAGTTAATATCACATTGTTAGGTACTGCAGATATTCATGGTAGATTTATGCCTTGGGATTATGCGCTTGATGGAGCAAATATGAGTGGAAGTCTGACGCAGCTTTATACGGTTATAAAGAAGGTCCGTCAAGAAAATCCCAATACCATATTAGTAGATGCTGGGGATACAATTCAAGGAAACTCAGTAGAATTATTCAACGATAAACCACAATCGCCAATGATGGTAGCGATGAATACAATGGGATATGACGCCTGGGCATTTGGAAATCATGAATTCAATTTTGGATTAGATACATTGAAAAAAGTTAGTGAGCAATATAAGGGAAAAACGTTAGCAGGAAATATTTATAAGGAAAATGGAGAGCGCTTTCTTCCTGCATATACAATTGTAGAAAAAGGTGGAATTAAAGTTGGGATTATTGGTATGAATACACCAATGATTAGTGATTTTGAAAAAGGGACAGATCACTTAGATGGTTTAGTGGTGAAAAATCCGGTAGAAGAGACGAAAAAGGCAATTAAGGAATTAGAAGGTAAAGTAGATGTAATGGTAGGAGTTATGCATATGGGATTAGAAAATGAGAATGGTATCCCTGGTACTGGTGTTCAAGATATTGCAAATGCTTGTCCGGAACTAAGCGCTATTTTTGCGGCTCATATGCATAAACTTGTAAAAAAAGAAGTTGTAAATGGCGTAATTATTACAGAACCAGATAAATATGGAACACATATTTCACGTATTGACCTTACTTTTACAAAGCAAGATGGGAAATTGGTTTTAAAAGATAAAACTGCTACCGCTATACCTGTAAAAAATGCTGATGGAACAACGATATTATCTGATCCTACACTTGAAGAAACATTAACACCTTTTCACGAATATGCGAGAGGAGATGCAAATGTTGTAGTCGCTCAATTAAAGGGGAGAAATCTTGTTCCTGAAAATGAAATAAAAGGTATTCCAAGTGTTCAGATTCAAGAAACACCTTTATCAGATTTCTTTCATGAAGTCATGCTCTACTACAGTAAAGCAGATGTAGTAGCCCATCAAATTGATAATGATTATGCCCGTTTGGATATAGGTCCTATTAAGAAAAAAGATATTGCGTACAATTACCAATATGCCTTGGGAGAAATTACAGTATATAAGATTTCTGGAAAAGATTTAAAAGACTATATGGAATGGGCAGCAGGATATTTTAACTCATCTCGTGCCGGAGATGTAACCGTTAGCTTTGATAAAACCCGCCGTGCATCTAAATACAGTACGAACGATTTCTTTGGAGGCGTAAAATACGAAATTGACTTAACAAAACCATATGGAAGTAGAATTACAAATTTACGCTCTATTCGTACAAACAAACCAATCAAAACGAGCGATGTTATGACGCTGGGAATGAATGCATATAGAATGGAGGCTCTTCAGGCAAAAGGGGGAGCTTTAGAGGGGCGTAAGTTTGAACAAATTTGGTCATCTAAACAAGAGAATGCATTTGGAGAAACTGGTGGAACCATTCGTAACCTTGCTATTACATATTTAAAAGAGGTAAAGAACGGTGTATACACACCAAAAGTTATGCGTAATTGGAAAATTACTGGTGTAGATTTACATTCTTCAGAGCATAAGGCTGTAGTTGATCTTGTGAATAAAGGGATTTTAGAAATTCCAAAAACAGAAGACGGAAAATACACAAATATAGCATCTATAAATACGAAAGACTCAATTTCAAAAGAAGAAATTGTAGCACTCGCACAAAAAGCAAATATTAATCCAAATGAGTTTAATCATGCAAAGACAAAAGGTGAATTTTATAAAAAACTTAATAGGATTACTAAAAAAATATAAATTATAAGGTTTCTTATAGTAATTGTTATTTTAATAGTATGAAACCCACTCTTACAATAGTAAAGAGTGGGTTTTTATGTTGTTATTTAGATGTAAGTATACTTTTATTAGAATGAATATAGATAATTAATAACTAACCAATTGGATGAGTGTCTATAAGGATTCTCTTTTATTCAAAATAATGTACATATGTGTTCCGTTCATTATTTATAATATTGACCACAATTTATGTAATTTTGCATAATGTTACATAAATTTCGTATTTTCTCTTTTTTCCGACAGGAATAGACAGTATACTTTGTACAAGCTTTCTATTTCAAAAATTATACGAGGTGAAATAATGAAAAACAAAAAGACATTAACTAAGGTAGCATTAACAACAGGATTAGCTTTAACAGCTGTGGCACCATATGGCGTAGGTCATGCAGAGGAAACAGATCAACTACAAGTTCAAATTCAAGAGGAATCGTTCCGTTCGGGTGAACTTACACAGCCGTCACAAAAGGCACCAGAAAATGTAGTAAAGGATGCACTTAAGGAGAAAACAGAGCAAGCTCTGTCCCAAAAACAAGTCAATGGAGAAGCAGGGGTAGATTATAAAGTCCTTCAAAAACGTGGTTCGTATGATGGAACTACACTTGTGCGTATGCAGCAAACATACGAAGGAAAAGAAGTATATGGCCATCAATTAACTGCACACGTAGATAATAAGGGTGTTATTAAAAGTGTTTCAGGTGATAGCGCGCAAAATTTAAAACAAGAAGAATTGAAAAAACCTATTAATCTATCAAAAGATGAAGCAAAACAATTTATTTATACGAAGTACGGGAACGATATCAAGTTTATTTCTGAGCCAGAAGTTAAAGAGGTTATTTTTGTTGATGAAAATAATGGACAAGCTAAAAATGCATACCAAGTTACCTTTGAAGCTGCAACACCAACCTATGTTTCTGGTACTTATTTAATAAATGCACAAAATGGTGATATGTTAAAAAATATGGTACAAGAATCTAACTTAAAAGCCAGTGACAAACTAGTTGGAGCTTTAAAGAAAAGTAAACAAAGCAGTCTTACATCATTAACTGGAACAGGAAAAGATGATTTAGGTATTTCTCGTTCATTTGGTATCTCTAAACAAAGTAATGGCAAATATGCTCTTGCTGATTATACAAGAGGGCAAGGAATTGAAACATATGATGTGAATTACAGAGATATTACTAAAGAAGAAAGCTATTATCCTGGTACATTAGCGACTAGTACTTCGGCAACATTTAACGATTCAAAAGCAGTAAGTGCTCATTACTTAGCAACAAAAGTATTTGATTTTTATAAAGATAAATACAAGCGTAATAGCTTTGATAATAAAGGACAAAAAGTAGTTTCAGTTGTACACGCTTGGGATTCTGAAGAGACGAATGATCCGAAAAATTGGCAGAATGCATTAAGTGCTAATAATGGAAGTATGCTTGTATATGGCGATCCTATTGTTAAAGCATATGACGTAGCTGGACATGAATTTACACATGCTGTTACTTCTAGCGAATCTAATCTTGAATATTACGGAGAATCCGGTGCGATTAATGAGGCATTATCTGATATTATGGGAACATCTATTGAGAAATACGTAAATAATGGAAACTTTAACTGGACAATGGGAGAACAAACAGGATCTGTTTTCCGTGATATGGAAAACCCAGCTTCTGTTCCATCTTCACTAGGAGTACCTTATCCAGATGATTACAGTGAATTTAACGATTTTAATGGATGGGATCAAGGCGGTGTTCATTTTAATTCAAGTATTATTAATAAAGTTGCGTATCTCATTGCGAAAGGTGGAACTCATAACGGAGTAACTGTTAAAGGAATTGGTGAAGATAAAATGTTTGATATTTTCTATTATGCAAATACAGATGAGTTAAACATGACTTCTAATTTCAAAGAATTGAAATCAGCATGTATTCGAGTGGCAACTAATAAATATGGTGCGAATACAGCTGAAGTTCAAGCAGTTCAAAAAGCATTTGATGCAGCAAAAATTAAGTAATTTAGAAATATAGTTATCATTCATATATTAATACATTATGAAAAACAGCTAATATCATTTTAAGGATATTAGCTGTTTTTTTCGTAATGTATTGTTGGAAATAAACTGACTAAGCAATAATTAGGTGCGTTATCTGTAAGAAGTTGCGATAAATAAGGTTTAAAGTGTGTAAAAACAGAAAATTAATAATATATTGACCTCTTGATAGAAAGTCTATAAAATGAAAGCGATAACAAACGATTGCTTTAAAATGATTTCCCTGATCTTTTAGTATTTACAAATATATGAAGGCATAAACAAATCTATTTTTTTAAGTATTAATGCAAACGCTTTCGTATTAAAAGGTCATTGAAATACATACGTGAAAATAGCCAATATGGAGGTGAAGTTAAAGAGATTTCTAGATAAATTTAAGCAGTTTTATTCAGTGAAAGCATAATAAATCGTTAGTAATATTTGAAGAAAGGGTGTATGTGGTGCAAATTACAAAAAGATTAATTAATAAAACAGTTTTATTACTTACTTTAATCATTATGTTATCATCTGTTTTCTCTTTTCAGAGTGTGAAGGCAGTTTCAAATTCGAAAACAACTGAAATTATCATTCATTACAAAGAAAAGCTTGGAAATACAAAAGACTGGAATCTTTGGTTATGGGGAGAAAATGCAAATGGTACATCTTATGAATTTACTGGTGAAGATGAATTTGGAAAATACGCTAAGATAAAAATAGACGGTGACTATAATCGTGTAGGATTTATAGTTCGAACAAATGAATGGGAAAAAGATGGTGGGGATCGTTGGATTGAAAATATAAAGGACGGTCGTGCTGAAGTATGGATTCTTTCGGGTGATGAAAAAGTATATAACTCTAAGCCTTCATCGGATCTCTCAATTCAAAAAGCAACTATTGATAGTTTCAATGAAATTACTGTAACGACTAATGTCCCGTTTCATATTAAGGAAAAGAAAATTGAAATTGAAGGCATTAAAATTAAAAATATTACTCCTTATGATACAAACAGTGGAGATATTACTAATAAGGTTAAAATAATTACGGAACAGAAAATTGATTTAAAACAAACATACAAAGTTAAAATTGAAAACTTAGCTGATACGAATACTGAAATTGGTAAAGTCATTCGTAGCGAAGAATTTGATAATTTATTTTATTATGGTGGCAACGATTTAGGAAATACATATACTCCGCAACATACAAAGTTCCGTTTATGGGCTCCTACTGCAAGCGAAGCGAAGTTAGTTACATATAAAAACTGGAACGATAAAATAGGTGCTGAAATAAACATGCAACAAGGTGAAAAGGGAACTTGGACAGCAGAACTAAAGGGGAACCAAAAAGGGCTCTTTTATACGTATAAGGTCAAAATTGGTGATAAGTGGACTGAAGCGGTTGATCCATATGTGCGTGCTGCTTCTGTAAATGGGGATAAAGGTGCAGTCGTTAATTTAGAAGAAACAAATCCGAAAAAATGGAAAGCAAACAAAAAGCCAAAATTTAAAAATCCGGAAGATGCTATTATTTATGAGTTACATGTACGTGATCTTTCCATCCAACCTGAAAGTGGTATTAAACAGAAAGGGAAGTATTTAGGTGTAACAGAAAAAGGAACAAAAGGGCCAGAAGGTGTAAAAACAGGACTTGATCATATAAAGGATCTAGGTGTTACTCACGTTCAGTTTTTACCGATATTTGATTATGCTTCTGTAAATGAAGAGACTTTAAATGAACCGCAATATAACTGGGGATATGATCCTAAAAATTTCAACGTTCCAGAAGGCTCCTATTCTACAAATCCTTATGAGCCGACTGTGCGAATAACTGAATTGAAGCAAATGGTTCAAACACTACATGATAATAATCTTCGAGTAGTGATGGATGTAGTATATAACCATATGTATAATGCTGCTGAATCTAATTTTCATAAGTTAGTTCCAGGTTATTATTATCGTTACAATGAAGATGGAACATTTGCAAATGGAACTGGAGTAGGAAATGATACTGCTTCAGAAAGAAAAATGATGAGGAAATTTATGATAGATTCCGTAACATATTGGGCAAAAGAATACAATTTAGATGGATTCCGTTTTGATTTAATGGGTATTCATGATTATGAAACGATGAATAAAATACGTAAAGCTGTTAATCAAATTGACCCTTCTATTATACTACACGGAGAAGGATGGGATTTAAATACACCTCTTGCAGCTGAGCTGAAAGCAAATCAAAAAAATGCAGAGAAAATGAAAGGGATTGCTCATTTTAACGATAATATACGTGATGGGTTGAAAGGTAGTGTATTTGAGGAAAAGGAAAATGGTTTTATAAATGGAAAGGAAAACATGGAAGATCGTATTAAAAAAGGTATTACGGCAGGTATTGACTACGATACAAATTCGTCTACCTATCAAGATCCGGAACAGGTATTAACTTATGTGGAAGCACATGACAATCATACATTATGGGATAAACTTGAGTTAACTAATCCAGGTGACAGTGAAGAAATGCGAAAACAAATGCACAAATTGTCTTCTTCAATTTTATTAACATCACAAGGGATTCCATTTTTACATGCAGGGCAAGAGTTTATGCGCACGAAATACGGTGATCATAATAGTTACAAATCTCCAGATTCAATTAACCAGATGGATTGGCTGCGCCGTGCAACGTTTAATAATGAAGTAGATTATATGAAGGGTTTAATAGAATTACGCAAAAAGTACTCAGCTTTTCGAATGACATCTGCAGAGCAAATAAAAACACACGTATCATTTATTGATGCTCCGAAAAATACTGTAGCTTATACAATAGAGGGGAATAAAAATGAATACTTTACAGTGGCTCACAATGCAAATAGAGAAGCTGTTGAAATAACACTTCCATCGAAAGGGCCTTGGAAAGTACTAGTAGACAGCAAGCAGGCGGGAAGTAAACCACTTTATGTTGTCCATGACAATAAAATTAAAGTTCCTGCATTAAGTTCATTTGTCTTAAAAACAGAGAAACCGATTAAATAAAAGCGAAGAATGTGGAAATAAATACTGCATTGAGCAAATTTAACAAGGATTGCAAATAAAAAAAGCGAAGTGAAGATTATTCTCACTTCGTTTTTAAAGTTAATGTAATATAATTTCACATACTGTAATTATATTACAATTTAATAAAAGAAATAAGCAATAGCTTATTTCTTTTGTGACAGTAGGAGGAGAAGATATCTTTGAGTTTATTTATAAAATTACCTGAAATACATTCGTAATTCATATAATGTTTATTGTATATTCGAACATATAACGAACTAGATGTTCGAGTTGTATTAATTCCTACAAATCGTTTAAAAATAACAAAGGCGTAAAAAGTATATGGAATTAAAATAGAGAAAAGACACCATTCAAGGTGTCTTTTCTCTATTTTGAATATGAAATGTAAGTAACTCGATTGTATGTAATAGTATGTGATATTTTCACACTAACTGATTAAGAAAAATTTAAAACTCTTTTCTTAATCTATTTGTAATAAATTACATCATAAAATTTTATCAATATAATAAATAAAACTTTCTCAACATTATTTGATTTAATAACTATATTCAACCGCTCTCCAATCCATTACAATAATTTCACATTGGAAATACATGAATATTCTCAATGTTATAAATGGTTTATACCTTATAGGATTACTATGGGAAAGGATGTGAAGTATCCAAAAAGAAATCATTTTTTATGATGAAATAAAAAATTTTAATGAAGAAAAAGTTATTTCATTATTTTCAGGTTTCGTTAAAGTACATGTATTTATAATCACTATGAGACAAGGAGCAGAATCTGAAAAAATTTTTGTAAATTAGAAAATTGCATTTCAAAAATAAGTTAAACGTTTATGGAGGGTTATATGAGCGAGAAAATTTATTACTGGTCTCCGATTAAGCATTGGGAGAAGTTGCATAATGAAGTTTTGATAGGGGAAATGAGATTTACAGGTATTCTGTCTGAGTGGTTTCCAGATTTTTATTTTATGGCTCAAAAAGGTGTGAAAATTAGTGAACTAGTAGAGCGCTTTTCGTTAGGAAATGTAGAAGAGACACAAAAAAACATAGAGCTCATGATAAAAAATCGTGTGTTAGTAAGTAATATATTACACCCAAGAGAAGTATTTTCTTCACAAGAAAAGATTTTTTCAAATCCATATAGCAACCAGATTCGCTTTTCTAAAGAAAAGTTAGATAAGTATATGAGTGAACAATTAAATCGCACGCACGTTGCTGCACGGTCGACCGAAATTCAACTTGAAACAACAAATGAGCTACCTACTATAATCAAGGAACGTAGGTCCTGTCGTCAATTTGATATGGAAAAACATATTAGTTTTTCGGAATTTTCCCAACTCTTATCAACTCTAAAACAGGTTAGGGAAGAAAAAATATACTATCATTACGCAAGTGCAGGCGGGCTCTATCCCATTGATATCTTTGTTTATGTAAAACCAAAACGTATAGAGGATATGAAAGCTGGATTTTATTATTATAACCCATCAAAAAATAGTCTTGTGATTGTAAACAACATTGATCAAGTAATCAAAAGTGATCATGAGTTAATTAATCAGGATTTATTTACTCAATCTGCCTTCTCAGTTTATTTGGTTTATAATGCGAACGCTTCCATCCCGAAATACGGTTCAGATGGATATTTATTTGCTTGTATTGAGTCAGGCATTATCACTGCTACCTTAAATATGGTTGCTGAGACATTAAATTTAGGGATTTGTTCAGTTGGTCATATGAAATTTGAAGATATTCAGCAATTTTTATGTTTGGATAATCATCAAGTGTTTCTCCATGGGCTTGAAGTTGGCTTAAAAATTAACGAGTAGAAGAAATGAATATTAGGGGGAAAAAGATAAAAATGCACATTAAAGATCGAAGTTCGATTCATGAAAATAAAGAAGTAGAAGCGTTTTGGAAGGAGCAATTATCTTCCGAGATTCTCGATTTTTCTGTATTTAAATTTAATAGCGATTACCAACTAAATAAAGAAATACCTTGTGAGTACGTTCAAGTCATAGTGAATGTAGAATTTAGTAAAAGTATACAAAAAATAAGTAAGTCTCAAGATTTATTATTATTTAGCTGGTTTCAAGCCGCTTTAAGGGTTTGTTTGGCACATTATACAGATCAAGAAAGAATTACTATTGGTATTCCTATAATTGAAAAGAATCTTGAACAAAGTGAGAATCTTAATAAGTTGATTCCTTTAGGAAGTGAAATCCATCCGCATCACACCTTTAAACAATTAGTAAATGAGATTGAACAAACGACTTTATTCGGGTATGAAAATCAGGAGTATCCGCTCTCTGAATTATTAGTTAAACACAATTTAACTCCTTTTCAAATTGTAATCGGGATGGAAGGATTACATAATGAAAATTCGCTAGAAGAATACGCAGAGAATAATTTAGTCCTATGGATACGAAGAAAATGGAATGAAATACATAATGAATTTGAATTTCAAATTTCTTGCAAGTCCCGTTCATTCTCTTCTTTGCAACAGTTTGCCAATTCGTATTGTTATGTTTTAAAGCAAGTTTCACAAAATCCGAATTTGGCATTGAAAGATATTTGTATTATTGCAGAAGAAGAAAAAGAGTTGTTAGAAGGATTGAATACTTTTCAAACGGGCATAGATTTGTTTCAATCATTTCAAGATTTGTTTGAAGCGCAAGTATTAAAAACTCCAGATCAAATTGCTGTTGTTTGTAATGATCAATCTTTGACATATAGAGAATTGAATAAGAAAGCGAATCAATTGGCTTCTATTCTTCAAAGTAAAGGTGTTTCAAAAGAAAGTATTATTGGCGTTATGGTAGATCGGTCATTAGAAATGATTATTGGTATGATGGGGATTTTAAAAGCAGGAGCAGCGTATTTACCAATCGACCCTAACTACCCAACTGAACGAATTGAATATATGTTACAAGATAGTCAAGCAAAATATTTACTTAGTAAGCGAACAGAGGAAGTATTGCCGCAATTTGCGGGTGAAGTACTGTATCTTGATAAAGAATATCTTTTCCAAGATGAAGAAAGTAATTTAGTACGAGAACATAATCCTAATGATTTGGCTTATGTTATTTACACATCAGGATCGACAGGAAATCCAAAAGGGGTAATGATCGAACAAAAATCGCTAGTTCATTTTTTAAATGTAATGAGAGAAAAAGTAAAGGCTAATCAATCATTCTTGTTTCTTGCTAGTGTATCTTTTGATATTTCCTTGTTAGAAATATGTCTTCCTTTAACGCAAGGTTCAAAAGTAGTAATTGCTACAGAGGACCAGTTTGCAACAAAAGAATTGGCTCTTTTAGTCAAAAAACATAAGGTGGATTTATGGGAATCAACGCCATCGCGAATGGAAGTGATTTTGAGTGATCCAGAAGGGGCAAATTTTCTAAAAGATTTAAAATCTATTTTATTAGCAGGAGAATCATTTTCCATTGATTTGGTTGAAAAAATTCGTTGTATCAGTGAAGCAACAATTTTAAATATTTATGGTCCCACAGAAACAACCATTTGCGCAACAGTAAAAGACTTGAGCACTTCCAAAGAAGTTACGATTGGCAAACCTAACCCGAATTATCATTCCTATATATTGAATAAGTATGGCCAATTAAAACCATTTGGAATTCCCGGTGAACTCTGCATTGCTGGCGTAGCGGTAGCACGAGGGTATCTTGGTAAAAATAAACTGACAGATGAAAAGTTTATACCGAGTCCTTTTGCGGCAGGGGAAATGATGTATCATACAGGTGATCTCGTTCGTTGGTTGCCTAATGGAGAACTTGAATATTTAGGTCGAATGGATCATCAAGTGAAAATTCGGGGGTATCGGATTGAATTAAGAGAAATCGAAACTCGATTAAGGGAATATCCAGAAATAAACCAGGCTATCGTTGTTGATCAAGTGTATGGAAATAGGAAATTATTAGCTGCCTACTATGTATCGGATAACAAGGTGTCTTTTGGTGAAATCAGAAAATATTTAAGTGATAAACTACCTGAGTTTATGATTCCTGAAAAAATGATTCAGGTAGAAGAGATTCCATTGAATCCAAATGGAAAAGTAGATAGAAAAAGATTGTTGGATATAACACAAACGGATTATGTATCAATTCCATACGTTGCTCCGCGCAATGAAATTGAACAAAAATTAGTGCGTGCATGGGAAAAAGTTATGGAGATTGAGGGAATCGGTATTCATGATAATTTTTTTGCATTAAAAGGAGAATCTATTAAAGCACTTCAGGTAATTAATTTATTAAGAAAAGACTGCTTAAAAATAAGTACAACAGATTTTTTTAAGCACCCCACAATCGCTCAATTGAGTTCTTGTGTAACGTTAGAGCATAAAGAGGAAAACCTTGAAAGTAGACCAACTCATGTTAAAGATTTGTCTAAGCCATTTTCCTTAACAGAAGTTCAGACAGCGTATATGATAGGACGGAATTCACAGTTTGAATTAAGCGGTATTTCACCTCAAACATATTTTGAATATGAAACAGCATTGGATATCAATCGTCTTTCAAAAAGTTTTCAAAAGGTAATTCATCGTCATCCAATGTTGCGAGCTGTAATTTTACCAGAGGGAAAACAGCAAATATTACAAAGCGTTCCTGATTACGAGATTGAAATAGTGAGTCTCATAGATTTAGATGATAGGAATCAACATGCTCGCTTACAAGAAGAGCGTTCTCGAATGACTAACCATGTATTCCCTTTGGGGCAATGGCCTTTGTTTGAATTGAAAGCTTTTCTTTTAAAAGAAGACACGTATTTATTATGTTTTCGATACGATGCTTTATTAATGGACGGAGCAAGCATGAACATTGTTGGACAGGATTTGTTGCATTATTATTATAAACCAAATCAAAAATTAGAATCTTTATCTTTTGATTTTCAAGATTATATGTTTATCTATGATGAAATGGAACAAAGCGAAGAATATAAAACAGCAAAAGATTATTGGACAAGTAAGCTTCCTGACTTTCCTTTTGCACCTTCTTTGCTGTTAAAAAAGGATCCAGCAGAGATTGCTACTCCTAACTTCCAATCACTTACAAAAATCCTGGATAATAAAAAATGGACAAAGCTACGAAAGTTAGCACAAGAGAAAGAGGTAACGCCTTCCGCTCTACTTTGTACAATATATGGTGATGTGTTGGCATATTGGAGTAATCAACGTCGATTAGCAATTAACTTGACTGTATTTAACCGTTATCCTGTTCATGATGAAGTAGAACAGATTGTTGGAGATTTCACATCACTTATTTTATTGGATGTTGATGTAAAACCAGAGCAAACTTTCTTTACTAGAGTAAAAGAAACGCAAGCTACTTTATTAGATGGCCTTGAACATCGTCATTACGATGGAGTTAACTTTATTCGAGATTTTACTCGATATCATCAAATGACGCCAAAAGCAGTTATGCCAATCGTTTTCACCTCGATGTTAGCAGGTGCAGGTGCTTTCTCTTGGGAACAACTTGGTTCTCTTCGCTATATTCATGCTCGGACTCCACAAGTGTATTTGGATAATGTAGTAATTGAAAAAAATGGAGAGTTATTAATTAGCTGGAACTACGTTGAAGAGTTGTTTGATGTTGATGTAATAGAAGCAATGTTTTCTCAATTTGTTGACTTATTGGAACAATTGGTGAAACAAAGCGATATAACATCTTTGCAGATGAAAGAATCGGATCAAACTTTAATTAAGCAATACAATGAAACAACAGAAAAAATACCTTCAACTACTCTGTATCAATTATTTACAGACCAAGTAAAACGTACACCCGATGAAGTAGCAGTGGTATTTGAACAAGAATGGTTAACATACTCAGAACTTCATAAACGTTCTAATCAAATTGCCCACTTCTTAAAAGAGCAAGGTATTGGTCGAGGTGACAAAGTGGGTCTTTTAGCAAAAAGGCGAGTTGACACAATTGTTAATATGTTAGGTATTTTAAAATCAGGTGCCGCTTATGTTCCGATTGATCCCGATCATCCTTTAGATCGCCAAACATATATTTTAAAAAATAGCTCATGCAAGCTTTTATTAGAACCTAGTCTTTATGAAGAAAATCATTTGTCATTTTATACAACAGAAGATATGCCCGCTATTGCTGGTCCAGAAGATATTGCCTATATTATATACACTTCAGGAAGTACAGGAAAACCAAAAGGAGTAATTATTACTCACCAAGCGGTTACAAATACTATTCAAGACATAAATCAAAAATATGAGGTGAATGAAGATGATCGTATTATTGGTATCTCTTCCATGTGTTTTGACCTATCTGTATACGATATTTTCGGAGCTTTAAGCACAGGTGCAATGTTAATAATGATTCGTGATCCAAGAGACATGCAAGAATTAATCCGCACTGTCGAACGTAGAGGGATTACAATTTGGAATACAGTGCCTGCAATCATGGATTTGGCATTGGATCAAGTAGGTTCTCATTTTGAATATCCTTCTTTACGTTTAGTTTTACATAGTGGAGATTGGATTCCGCTTTCTTTACCAGAAAAAATAAAAAGACATTTTCCAATTGCAGAAGTAGTTTCACTAGGAGGGGCAACAGAAGCATCGATTTGGTCAATTTATTATCCGGTCAAACAGGTGGAATCACATTGGAATAGTATTCCATATGGGATGCCCTTGGCAAACCAAACGTATTATGTGTTGAACTATGAAAAGAAAATTTGCCCTGTTGGTGTAATTGGAGATTTATATATCGGGGGAGTGGGCCTTGCTAAAGGATATTTAAATGATGAAAAGAAAACAAATGAAGCGTTTGTGTCACATCCTGATTTTGGTCTTATATATAAAACAGGAGATTGTGGAAAAATGCATTCTGAGGGATATATTGAATTTTTAGGCCGCCAAGATTACCAAGTGAAAATTCAGGGATATCGAGTAGAGTTAGAAGAAATCTCTCATTGTCTTCTAACTTATAAACAAGTCGAACATGCTGTCGTAATTGATCAAACAGATGAGAACGGAATAAAATTTTTAGTTGCATATGTGGTAACTGAGCAAAATATTAGTACAACAGAACTACGAAAGCATTTGCGAGATCACTTGCCAGATTATATGATTCCTTCTTATTTTGTTTATTTAGACCAATTACCCCTGACTCCAAACGGGAAATTAGATAGAAAAGCGCTCCCTACTCCGGAGAAACAAACAAATGAAGTATTTATTGCCCCAAAAACTGAAATGGAAAAAATATTAACTAGTATTTGGCAAGAAGTACTCAAAATAGATCAAGTTGGAGTAAATGATCATTTCTTCGCCTTAGGTGGAGATTCGATAAAAGCGATTCAAGTGTCCGTTAGACTGTATCGACAAGGATTCGAGCTTGAACCAAAAAATCTATTTTCATTTCCTATATTAAGGGACATGGTTCAATTTGTTAAAAAGCTAGACCAGTTTTCAAGTTCACAAACAAATGATGTAAATATAATGAACGATAATAAAGCTATATTACTAAATGTTAAAGATAAACAACTTAATCAACATACACTTACCAAAATACAAGAAAAAATGCCGGATATAAAAATAGAACGTATTTATCCGTTAGCACCTTTCCAGGAAGTTATTTATGAGCATGCTACGAATGAACCTGATACAAATGCATATTTTGAACAAACAATTTGGGCACTTGAGGGGGAGCTGGATATTAAACTCTTTATTCAGTGTTTTCAACAATTAGTTGATCGTCATGATTCTTTAAGAACAATAATTGTGCAAGATGAACAAGCAAAACCTTGGCAAGCTGTTCTATATGATGTTCAAATAAATTCAGAAATAAAAAACTTAATTGAGATGACGAAACAAGAACAGCAAGAATTCCTAGATCAGTGGATGAATGAAAATTTAAGTCAAGGATTTAAAAATGGTGAACTTATGACCCGTCTCTGTATATTCCAACTAGGTAATAACGAGCATAAGGTAATTTGGAGTTCCCATCATCTATTATGTGATGGTTGGAGCGTTAGCATTTTGATAGACGAATTATTCCAGCTCTATGAAACAACAAATGCGGGAACTACGGCGGAGTTACCTATGGTAAAACCTTTTGAAACATTCATAGACTGGACTTTGGCACAAGATCATGAGAAAGCACGTCATTTTTGGCAGGATTATTTATCAGGATACAATCAGAAAATTAGTATTCCTAAAAAGAAAGTCCCATCTAAAAGTGAAGGGTTAAACTTCACTTTTATGGATTTAACATTAGAAAAGGATTTGACTAATCAGTTACAGACATTTGTAACTAAAAACAATATAACTATGAATACAGCACTACTAGCTGTATGGGGAATATTACTTGGCAAATTTAACGGAACGAGAGAAGTAGTATTGCCTAATCTAGTATCAGTCAGACCTCCCGAAGTAGAAGGAATTGAAAATATGTTCGGGCTGTTCACAAATGTTTTGCCTATCCGATTAGCATGGACAGAAACACAATCTTTTGTGGATTTCCTGCAAAAGGTACAACTAGAGACATTGAAATGTAATGAGTATGCATACTATTCATTTGTTGATATACAAAAGCAAAGTGAATTAAAAACTGAGTTGACTGACCATCTTTGGGTTTTTGAAAACTATCCAACTAATCCAGCAATCTTTTCTTCAAATGAAAACAGACATTTTGCTATCACGGATTACGAAGTTGTTGATGAGCCACATGTAAAGTATGGAATTATGTGCTTCCCTGAAGAAAAACTTACAATAAAGTTTGGATTTGATCAAACGGTATATGAAGCAGAGAAAATACAGGAAATATTAAATCACATCCATGGATTAATCAACATGATTCTTCAAAATCCAATACAAGCAATTGGTGATTACAAATTATAAAAAATGAAAAGGCGAGCAAGAACTCGCCTTTTTAAATAGAATAGGAGTAAATCAAATGACAAAAAACTTGCAGTTATCAGCCGAAGAGATGCGTCAGTTAGGATATCAAGCGGTTGACTTGATTGTTGATCATATGAATCATTTAAAAAGTAAACCAGTTTCAGAAACGATTGATAATAATATTTTTACAGACAAGCTAATTGAAACGATTCCGGAAAACGGATCTAATCCAAAAGAATTACTTCATTTTCTTAATAACAATGTGTTTAATCAAATTACTCATGTGGATCATCCTCATTTTATGGCTTTTGTGCCAGGTCCTAATAATTATGTTAGTGTATTAGCAGATTTTTTAGCAAGTGGGTTTAATGTATTTCCTACAGCTTGGATAGTAGGTGCAGGTGCCGAACAAATTGAATTAACGACAATTAACTGGTTAAAATCAATGCTAGGATTCCCTGATTCAGCTGAAGGACTATTTGTCAGTGGTGGTTCCATGGCTAATTTGACTGCACTTACTGTAGCGAGACAGGTCAAGCTGAATAATGACATAGAAAATACGATTGTTTATTTTTCTAACCAAACTCATTTTTCTGTAGATCGAGCACTTAAAGTATTAGGTTTTAAACAGCATCAAATTTGCCGAATTAAGACAGATGAAGATTTAAAAATTTCAGTTAGTACTTTAAGAAAACAAATAAAAGAAGATCGATTAAAAGGGAAAAAACCATTCTGTGTTATTGCTAATGCAGGGACAACGAATTGCGGAGCGGTGGACTCCCTCGATGAATTGGCTGATGTATGTGGCGATGAAGATATATGGCTACACGTGGATGGAGCTTATGGGGCTGCAGCAATTCTCAGTGAAAAAGGAAGGGAGTTATTAAGTGGAATTCATCGTGCCGATTCTTTAACGTTAGACCCGCATAAATGGCTTTTTCAGTCTTATGATGTTGGTTGTGTACTTATTCGAAATAGCCAATATTTAAGTGAAACATTCCGTATGATCCCAGAGTATATTAAGGATACAGAAACTAATATAGAAGAAAAAGTGAATTTTGGGGAGCGTGGAATTGAACTTTCTCGTAGATTTAGAGCATTAAAGGTATGGCTTTCTTTTAAAGCATTCGGAGTTACAGCTTTTCGTGAGGCAATTGATCATGGCATTATGCTAGCTGAACAAGTTGAAGAGTTTTTAAGGAAAGAAAAAGATTGGGAAGTAGTAACACCTGCCCAATTAGGAATTGTTACTTTTCGTTATATTCCATGTGAGCTAACATCTACAGATACAATTCATGAAATAAACAAAAAATTGGTGGAAGAAATTAATCAAAGAGGATTTGCTATGCTAAGTACGACTAAATTAAAAGAAAAAGTAGTAATTCGACTTTGCTCTATCAACCCAAGAACCACAAAAGAAGAAATACTTCAAATCATGATGAACATAAAAGCATTAGCAGAGGAAATAAACACATCGCCTAAACATCTTATATCTGTTTCTCAACCTTAATATATTAGGCGGATTTTACATATTAATAGCCGATTCTTATTTAGAATCGGCTATTATATTTAAATGATAAATACATATATACTATTTATAAGTGTTTCTCTTGTAATGGGATTAAGCCTCAACCTTGGATACTCGTTTGAAACCAGTCTTTATTGCTTGTACTATTTCGTTCACAGCATAAATAGATACATCGGCATTTGGATTTAACCCTTCAAACCAGTGATAGGCATTTGGATATAAATGAAACTCCACATCAACACCAGCTTGTGCTAGTTTGCTTACATAGGTTAATGTTTCGCTGCGGAATGGATCTAATTGACCAACAAATGTGTAAGTATACGGTAAGTCACTATAATCCTCAGCTCGAGAAGGTGCTGCATAGGCAGGGATTTGATCCGTTCCATACATTTCTCCTAAATACATTTTCCAGCCAGCTTCATTTGCCTTTTGGTTCCAAACAAATCCCTCTTTAATTTCATTCGCTGAAGGTGTATCATTTCTGTCATCAATCATTGGATATAGTGGCATTTGTAAACAAATTGAAGGATATTTTCGATCTCGGGCTAATAATGATAATGCTGCTGTTAGTCCACCGCCAGCGCTTACTCCTGCAACCCCAATTCGATTCGAATCAATGTTTAATGACTTTGCATTATCAGCAATCCATTTTAAAGCTGAATAACAATCCTCAATTGGTGCTGGGTAAGGGTGTTCAGGTGCTAAGCGGTAGTCTACAGACACAATCACACAGCTAGCTTCTTTTGCAAACCTCATACAAGTATCATCGTTATCATCTATAGACCCTAAGATATAACCTCCACCATGTATCCATAATAAGACAGGTAAAGATTCATGATTTGATTTTGGACGATAAATTCGTAATGGTAACGGATTATCATCAGGCCCAACAATGACTTTATCTGTTAAAGAAAGAGAGTCATCAACAACGGTAGGTGGTCTCATTTGAGCTATTCCTTCTCTGATTGATTGCAAATTTTCTGGGCGTAAATCGAGATCCGGAAACATCTCTAACCCTTGTAATAATTCTGGATTTACTCTAGTTTTCATTTTAGCACCTCTATTTGTAATTGTTTTCAAATAAATGAAGTGTATTCTAAGTAGTTTAATTGTGAAAGAACACCACAATTAAATTGTAAATTGGATATGTTATAACGGTCAACAGAATATTCGGAAATTAAAACCTTTCTCAAGAAGGAGTTTCATGCAATTAATAATACAAGTAGCGGATTTAAGAGCAAAGTGTTTTAATGTCGTTGTAATTATGTACATTAGAAAAATTTATTTTCTAGACTCATGAAGAATTATGAAAAGCAAAATTTTATAGATAGTTACCTTAAAAATAAACAAAAAGAGAAGAACTAACCAATGTTCTTCTCTCTTTTTCATATGTAATTAGGGTATCCATAAATGTAAATAAGGATGGTATAGATTAATGGATGAATAATTTATTTTTAAATTAATAACGTAATAAATAAATATTTTTGTATGTAATATTGCATATACAGGGACCACTGGTGAAAGTGCTGAGCAATGTTTTTCCATATGGTAAATTAGTTCTTTAGTTATTTATTTTATTTCATTTTCAATCGTGTAAGGCTTGGGGCTAAGATTTACAAAGGTGACTAGTAAAAAATATAACAATATAAGTATAAGATTTTGTACTTAGTAATCTCGCGATTTAAGGCATGGCATTAGATAAGTGCGGGGTGTTCAATCGATTTTGAATAAAATTGATAGTATCAGTTGCAATTTTTTTACGTTTAAGAACGATCCCGGCATGCCCGCATGTATAAATATATCGTGTAGGTTTTTCCCAAGCTTCCCACAAGTAGTCTGTATCCTCAGAATGCACATATAGATCGTGCTTACCTGAAATTAATAAAATATTTTCTTTTTGTACTTTTGGTAATGCTTGACTCGGTTCAGTGATTTTCCAATAATCTATTAAATCAACATACGTAACACCATGATTTTCCAAGTCTTCTCTAATAAATTTACCTGGAGTTGTATTCCAAATAGAATAAGAAAGTCGATTTGCATAGAAAATGGATGCTAACACATCAATTTCTTCTTCAACAAGAGAGGTTAAGTTAGTAATAAATCCGCCTAAACTAATTCCTATTAGAATCAGGGGCCCCTTTTTATTTGCTTTAATCCATTTAATCAAAGCTCGTAAATCAGCTACCGCTTGTCTAGTTGCTTGTAATGTTCGTTCAATATTTGCACTTACCATATACTCTCCACTGAATAAGGATTGATCGGGTTTTCTTTCAAAATGATAGGGTAGAGTGAAATAATACATATTCCACTTCAGGCTGGTCATATGATCGTGGAATATTTTTTTCACACGTTCGTTAGAATCCATTCTCCAACCGTGAACAAAGATAACATGAGGTGCATTTTCATTTTTATGTAAGAATAATTCCCCAGTTACAGAGTCGTTGCGTGAATCACCGGATTGAACCGAACTTTTATAGTTGAATTGCCCAACCATGTATTCATTTTCCTGCTTTGAATGCTTAATGTCAAAATGAAAATGTGATGGTTTTACTTTATAAAAAGATTCTATGTTCTTTATATTTAATGAAGTGTTAGAAAGGGAAGTAAACTGAAATGCTACACTTCTTTTTTTGTGTAAATCATATAAGGCGTACCGATCAATGAGTTTTGAAAAAATCAAATTAACCTCCTCCAAAATACATATTGTTTAAAACATAGACAAAATTTATGTTTTAAATTAATTAGGAAATATACTCTTTTCCTAATAGTAGGTGCTTGAATTATAAAAATAGGTGATAAATTTGTATATTATATTATAAATCGTGCAATAAAATAAAACTATAAATAATTTATATTAAAATTTAAGAAGAATGTTAACTTGTTTCTTTTCTTATTAAAAGATGTAATTTTTATGAGGAACTTAAATTCCCATCTAGATATTCACAAATAGCTTCTCTATATTTATTGTATAGAAATTATACAATAAATATATTTTTTATATTATATACATTAAATTAAGCTTAACCTCTCTTTTCTATAAGTCTCTTAAATTGACTAACTCCTTACCAATATTCAAAAACGACTGCATTTTTGAATTTGTGTTCTAGTTTTTCTTGAACAGGTAAATGAATAACTACACATAAACTCCTTATATCTCTAGTTAAACTACCGATTAGCTCCATATAAACTCTAGATAACCTATATAGAATACAAGTTATCAAGGAGGTAAGAAAAATGAATTTTATGAAACGAGCAATTCTCAGTATGAAAAAAAGGATAGGAACATCATTAATTTTGATGGCAGTTTTTCTGATTGTTACAAATTTGGTTCTTTCAGGTTTCACAATCCAAAATGCATCAAAAAAAGCAGCGGATGCTGCAAGAAAAAAACTTGGTGCAGATGTTACTTTAGGTCTTGATTTCGACAAAATAGGTCAAAAAGCTAAGGAAACTGGAGAAATGCCAAATCCGCCGCAGCTCGATGCAAAAGAAACAGATCAATTAGCGAAGTCCAAGTATGTAAAAGATTATAATTACATAGCTAACACTTTCGGTATTTCTGATGGGCTTAAACTAGTAGGAGCTTCAGAAGGAGAAGAAGAAGGAAAAGGTAAAGTGGGAATGACGGCTGCGCGAGGCGGTTCAAGCTCTGGTACAGAAATAGATATGAATGCTTCTTTTATGATTGAAGGAGTTCGCAAGACTGCATTACAAGAAAGCTTTAAAAACGGAAAAAGTAAAATCATTGATGGAAAACCAATAACAGAGCAAATGAAGGATCAGAATGTAGCTTTAATGGAAAAACGATTAGCGGAATTAAACAATTTGAAAGTAGGAGACAAAGTTAAAGTACAATCAGGGGATAAGAAGGAAACTCTTGAGGTTGAAATTATCGGCATTTACGAAACAAATGAGCAAGCAATGGGTCAACAGGCTCCTCCTATTATGGATCCAGCTAATAAACTATATATGCCGCATTCAACTATGAAAAAATTAGAAGTAGACCAAGGTATAAGTAGTGGTCAAGTCGTGTATTTCTTGAATGATCCACAATATATTGATGCATTTAAAAAAGAAGCAAAAAAATCTAACATTGATTTTAATTATTATAAATTAGATGCGCATGATTCATTGTACAAGCAAATGATTGGTCCTATCGAAAATATCTCTTCGACTTCTCAAATGATTATTTATATTGTATCGATTGCAGGTGCAATTATTTTAGGATTAATCATTATGCTATCAATTAAAGGACGTCGTAAAGAAATGGGAATTCTATTGTCTATTGGAGAGAAAAAGTGGAAACTGATAGCGCAATTCGTAGTAGAAGTAGTGTGTGTCGCTATTTTAGCATTTGGATTATCCATAACAACAGGAGCTAAAGTTTCTCAATATATCGGAGATAATTTACTTTCGAATGAAATTGCTACTGCAAGCGAAGAAACAGATACTTCGCAACATGGTACTGTAATGATGGCTGGATCTGGTGGTACTCTACAAAATCAAAAAGAAGATCCAATTGATAAAATTGATGTAAGTGTAACAGGAGAAGATGTAGGGAAAATGGGTGGAATTGGACTAGCTATTGCTATAATAGCAACGCTTCTTCCAGCATTATCTATTCTACGTTTAAACCCAAAACAAATTCTTTTAAAAGATGAATGAGGAGGCTTAATATGAAGACGATTTTACAGTTTAAAAATTTGGATTATTATTATGAAAGTAATGGGAAAAATGTAGCGATACTAGATAATGTTAACTTTTCTTTTCAAAAAGGACATTTCTACACGATTTTAGGACCATCTGGATCTGGTAAAACCACAACTCTGAGCTTAGGTTGTGGACTGGATGTCCCTAAAAATGGTTATGTACTGTATAATGGTAAAGATATTAGAAAAATTGGTTTGGATCGATACCGTAATCAAAATGTATCTGTAATTTTCCAATCTTATAATTTGATAACCTATATGACAGCTCTTCAAAATGTCTTAACAGCAATGGAAATTACGGGTGTTAAAGTGCAAAATAAAACAGCAAGAGCATTAGAATTGTTAGAAAGGGTAGGACTCACAGAAGTTGAAGCGAAACGAAACGTCCTGCAACTAAGCGGCGGACAACAACAGCGTGTAGCAATTGCTCGAGCACTATCTTGTAATGTTGATTTACTGATTGCAGATGAGCCGACAGGAAACCTCGACGAGGAAACTGCAATGGATATAATAGAACTATTTCAAGAACTTGCACATAAAGAGAATAAATGCATTATTGTTGTGACGCACTCACAGGAGGTTGCTAAAAAATCAGATCGTGCAGTGTATTTAAGTAAGCAGAAGTTGGTCGTAAATGAAATCTAATATAAACATCGTAGCTTTTTAATTCACATAATTTTCAAAATCTAGACCTTTCAAAAGCTTATATTTGATTTATAATAAAATCAAGCCATAATCAAAATGGTCTCCCTGTACTGAATGTTAAAATAGTTTGTTGTTCCCGTTTTAATAATATAATAAAAAGAACTTGTAGGATATTCTACAGGTTCTTTTTATTATAATTGGTTACCTATATCATGGGATAATCACACATAAAAAACGGGACATTACCTAGATGTATGACCTAAATATCGTCCCGTTTACCTACTCTGTATAGTTATTGCAGAATTAAACCTACAATCATAATTAAACTAAATACTATTATCCAACCAAACGCACAATAGCCAAAAATTCTAATCCATTTAGGTAATTGATGCATGTTAATTTTATTTGTGGGAACTCCTTGCATAGAAAACATCATTTTTTGATCTCTATCTCTATTATTTTGTTGTTCATACATACTATCATCACCTTTCCAGAACTATTGCGTTTATAGTATATCAGCCTAAAGAAAATTATGTACAGAATAAGAAGGGATAGCATAAATATTATGTGGTGAATTTTATAAATAAATGCATTTAATTGCCATGGTTCTAAGCGCTAATTCGTTATAAATACTGAAAAAGAGCACTACATAAATAGGACTCATTTTCTTCAAATATTAAGTTGCTGGATATAAATCAGAACCAAGGTAACGTTCTTTTATAATTTGAAGATGATGAAGCTCATGACCAGCAATAATGTATGCTAATGCACGAACTGTAACTTCAGAATTATTCGCATTTCCTCTTTGTGACCAAGCTTCTTTATCTAAGCTTCTAAGTAAATGCAGGGTAGATTGGCGAACAACTATTAAATTCCCAAGAAGATCTTGCATAGATTGCTTATCAAAAGCAGCTCTAAGAACATACATATCATCATTATAGCCTGGAAGTTCTGCTGTCTCGCCTCGAGCGATTGATAGCAATCGATACGCCATAATCCGTTCTGTATCTGCTATATGACCGATTACTTCTTTTATACTCCATTTAGTAGGAGCATACCGGAAAAGTCCCTCACTATCAGAAATTCCCTTTAATAAAAGATTTGTTTCCTTCATTTGTTGTTCTAGAATATGTATGATATTTCCGTCTGATACCAAGTTGGTATACGTTGCATAATAGGAGTTATATTCACTTACCTCTGGTCTTATTTGCATATGAATCCTCCTTTATGTTTTATATTTAATCTTTACATATAGCTTATCATAAAAGAATTCTAAATTAATCTGAAAAATGGAGGGAAATATGCATTTTTCATCTTCCTTTTCATCTTCATAGATGAAATGCATCTCGAATAAGAGAATCTAATTTGCTGTTAAGCGGAATTTCGTTTTTTTGCTATTATAGTAGAAGATAAATATGTAAATTGAATACAGTTTGTCACTACTTATGATAATCGCCATTTAAGAAGCAGCATTTGTCCATTAAGTGAAAAACCTGTTAATAAATTTATACTTACTACAAAAACAAACAAACTCGTCCTATTTAAAGGAGCGTTTGTTTGTTTTTATGTTTAGATAATGGAATACTCATGTAAAATTGCACACTATGTTCCATATTTTTTATTGAATACTTTATATCTAGCGTTTCAAGAATTTGCTTAACAATATATAGCCCTAAACCATTTCCTCCAGTATTTCGATTTCTTGATTTTTCAATTCGATAAAATGGTTTGAAAATTTGTTGTAAATCTTCATCTTTAATATTGACACCTGTATTTATAATTTGCATTTTGATTTGACCTTGTTTCGAATCCTCACTTAACTTTATATAGACTTTTTCATTATGTGGTGAATACATAACCGCATTGTGAATAATATTTTTACATGCTTTTTCTAAAAGAGCACAATCGGTATAAATAGAAAGGTCAGAATCAATTTCTTTTATTATTTCAATGCTTTTTTGAGAAGCAAAAAATTCGAGATCTTTTGTGATTGCACCTATTAACTTTGAAAGATTAACTTCCTCTACTTTTAGTTTGAAGGTGTGTTGTTCTAATTTCGATACGCTTAAAATTTCACGAACTAATTGTTCCATACTTTCAATAATTTGATGATTTTTCTTTAAATATTGATCGCGATTTTGATAAGGGCCAATATTGTATATCATTCCTTCTAAGTATCCTTTCATTACAGTAAGAGGGGACTTTAATTCATGTGCTACAATCGCAAAAAACTCTCTGCGTTTTGTTTCTATTTCTCTTTCTTTTTCAATATCATTTTTTAATTGTTCATTTGCTTTTTTCAAATCAAACATAGCTTGTTGCAAGTTAATAGACATGTCATTCAAACTATTAGATAATTCTCCTAACTCATCTGTAGAGCGAACCTCAATTTTTTCGGAGAAATCTAAATTTGCCATCTTTTGTGCACCTTCATTAATATAAATAAGTGGCTTTGTAATAAACCTGGAATAAAAATAAGCACTTCCTATACCAATAACGAGCACAATGATACTAATATAGGGGAGAAAGCGTACTAAAACCTGTGAAGCTTCATCAATCGGTTGAAATGTAGCAAACACTATAAGCGTTAAACTACCATCTTGAAATTGAATTGGTTTCGTAACGTTATATGAATTGCTAAGGGTACTTGCATTCTCGAATCGTGTTGCTTTAGTAACTACTGTTTTTTGCGTACCACTTTGAATAAAAGAAAATGAAGGAGAGTAAATAATTACTCCTTCTTTATTTTGAAGATAAAGCATCGCATTATTTTTTTTGGCGTATTCATCAAAAAGTGGTATCGCATCTTGAAACATAAGATTTTTAGATTTATCAATGATTTCGTTTATCCCTGTTTGAAGTTGATCTGTTTTATATTGCTCATAAAACGTCGGAAGAAAGAAGTATAAAGTTAAATAAATCAATACTGCAAAGGATAATAAAATGAGAGATGTAGTCATAAAGAGTTTATAAGTAATTTGCTTCATTTTCATGAGTTTCACAATACTATTCATCAATTTTATATCCAATACCCTTTATTGTTTTAATATAAGGGATAGCTAATTTTTTGCGTAGGTTTTTAATATGTGTATCAATTATTCGTGTTTCTCCAAAATAATCGTAACCCCAAACCTTTTCAACGATATTTTCTCTTGTGAGTACTTTTCTCTCATTTTGAAATAGTAGTTGTAGAATTTCAAACTCTTTTGTCGTTAATATAATTTCAACGTCATTTACATATACTCTATATGCATCCACATCAATACGCACTTCTTTAAATATCAAATGATTATTTACATTTTTATCATAACTTCTTCTAAGTACAGCTTCGACTCGTCTAATCAAAACATGAAATGAAAAGGGCTTTGTTATATAGTCATCGATCCCAAGGTCGAATCCTTTCATTTGATCTTCCTCTTCTTCCAACGCAGTTAGCATAATAATTGGTACGTTTGACTGACTTCGGATCATTTTAGAAACTTCAAACCCATTAAGATTGGGCATCATGACATCTAGAAGAATTAAATCAAATGATTGCTTATTAAATTGTGTCATACCCTCTAGTCCATCTGAAGCGACTACCACTGTATAATGCTGTGTCATTAAAAATTGTTTAATTAATTCCTGAATTTCTTGATCGTCCTCTACCACGAGAATATGATAGTTTTTCATAATATCACCTCTGGTAGTCATTATAGCCGTACTATCTGGAGTTTATGTGGAGATACAATAGGAACTTCATAGGACGTTTAACGTAGTAGCTCCATTTTCAAGATTGTGTATTCTCCATAAAAAAGTATTATTACCCATATTCCTTTTTTATAGAGAAATATTTGTGCGCTTGAAAAAACTTATTATATAAAAAGCTAAACAATTAATATTTACAAAAAACTAATGTATAATAATGTAAATTGCATGTAGTTTTTTAAACTGTTTGAAAATATACTTTTGATACTTTACTAGAAGGGGAAAGGGAGATGAATTTAAATATAAAAGAAGCCAGCGAAATTTTAGAGCTTACGCCACAAATTTTTTAGTTTTTTTGCTAATTTAGTAAAGGCTTAAGGTGCAAACAAGGGATTATTTAAATCATGTGAGAAAGGTTGTGAAATTATTTGATGGGTTATAAAGCGATGCTGTTTGATTTAGATGATACGTTAATTGATAGGGATAAGGCAGTAGATAACTTGTTTTTATTAGTTTTAGAAAAATGTTATGAGGATGTTAGTGATACAGTCAAAAACAATATGTTACAGAAATTCAAAGAATACGATAAAAGGGAATACGGCATTAGTGATAAAACGATAGTTTTAGAATCATTATTTGATGAATTCGCGCCGAAATATAGATTGCCACACAATTATATCCAAGATTTTTGGAATGAAAATTTACCTAAATGTTTTTCAATAGACCAAAATACTATTCATTTCTTAAATCAAATAAAGAAGCACTTTAAAGTTGGAATTATAACAAATGGCTCAACTCAGAGGCAAAAAGCTAAAATATTTAATACGAATTTAAATAGATATTTTGAAACAATCATTATTTCTGAAGAAGTGGGATTTAGTAAACCTGATAAACGTATATTCGAACTAGCATTAAATAAGCTAAATTTACAGCCGGAAAATACTTTATTTGTTGGGGATGACTTAGAAAAGGATATTGTTGGTCCTCAAAATGCAAATATAAAAGGTGTGTGGTTTAACCCTCAAAAAATCAAGAATACGACCAAAATACAACCATATGCCGAGATTAACACTTTGGATAGTTTGTTAAGTTATGTTACTCCACAATATTTTTATAACAAGTAAAAGCAATTTCACATATATACATTCAAAAATATAAAAAAGAGAAACTATCATTAATTTCATTGACCGTATTAGTAATAAAAAAATATATATTTACAATAAAAAATAGAGGCAATTTTAATAGCTGCGGCTAATTTAATCTATGATTAATACGAAGTTTTGTAAAACAATTTTACTCATACTCTGTAAATTATAAAGGGGTGGGACTATGGAAATAAAGAAAGTAGTAATCGATGGAATCAATATTGCGGTCATTAGAAACGATAAGGTATTAATATCGGATGTTCAGTCTGCATTAGATACTATGGCAACAGTTCAATATGAGGTAGATGCGAAACATATTATTATCCATAAATCTTTAATAAGTGAAGATTTCTTTGATCTAAAAACACGGCTTGCGGGCGATATTCTTCAAAAGTTTATAAACTACAAGGTAAAGATTGCTATTGTTGGAGATTTCTCTATGTATACTAGTAAAAGCTTAAAGGATTTTATTTATGAATGTAATAAAGGGAATGACATTTTTTACTTAGCAACTGAACAACAAGCAATTGAAAAACTAAGTACATTAAAGTAATAATTATATCCCGCTAAATTCCCCCATTTCACTTAGTTCATGATTATATACGATATAGAAGAACTGATGTTTGTGGTAAACTAAGAGATGAATAAAGGGGGAGTTTTCTTGAACAATTTTAATAATATAATCCAAAATTTAAATAATATAGTTTACAAACCTAACAACTTAATGATTACGAATCTAAAAGAAGAAAAGCAAAACGCAGAATATGCAGGATGTTTATTCCATTTAAATAACAAAACTATTCGTTTTAGAAAATCAAAAGTTACTCCTAATAAAATTGGTCAATTTGTTTCTTTTTGGGAGAAAGATGAAAATATGCGAAATAGAGCTTTCTCTTATGAAGCTGCTCCTGATTTATTAGTAATCACTTGTATTGCTGATAACAAACTAGGACAATTTATTTTTCCTAAAGAGATTCTTCTTAAAGAAAAAATATTGAGAACACAAAGTCAAACAGGGAAAATGGCAATGAGAATTTATCCTGTTTGGGATACCACTGTTAGCAATCAAGCTAAAAGGAGCCAAACGTGGCAACTTCACTATTTTGTTGATTTAAGTGATATTGATAATTTGCCTATAGATAAACTATTAAATTTATATTCGTAGCTTTTGATTTGCCCCAAAAAGAAGTAATTACAGAAAAGACATTTGTAATGACGCCTTCTATTAATTTACCTTGTGAATCGTAATTTTTGTACCGGTACAGTTAAATGAAATGTACATTGTTACAGTGCCCCTTAAAATTTACAATCAGCATATATTATTTAAACTTATAAATTTTTAAGGGGTGCTAATTATGACAAGTTTACAAAATCAGCTTTTCACAAGATTAAATCTTAAAAAACGTAATGAAGTAACGTTCGAAGAATTACCTACTATACTCTTTTCATTTGCACACACTATACCATTTGAGAATTTAGATGTTATAGCACGAAATACGAATCAAATCTCTCTGGAAAACTTACGAGAGAAAATTTTAACTAGTTCCCGTGGTGGACTCTGCTACGAATTAAATACTCTTTTTTACTATTTCTTAAAAGACTGTGGCTATGATGTACAACTGGCATTAGGTACGGTGTATAAAAATGATATAAATGCATGGGCACTGGAGGATGGCCATATAACAATTATTTTAACTTATGATAATCTACAGTATTTAATTGATGTAGGTATAGCTTCGTTAGTACCTCTTGTTCCTGTACCTTTTACTGGCGAGTCTGTTTCTTCAAAAAATGGTTCGTACCGAGTGAGACGAAAAGATACGAGTAAAGGAAATTATGTTTTAGAAAGAATAGATGCTGCTGGAGAATGGAAAGTTTGTCATGCTTTTTATAAACATATTATTGATGAGATAGTAGTAAACGATGTTCAAAGAAGAGTGATAGAAGATGAGAAGTCTATTTTTAATAAAGGACCAATTGCAGTAAAGTTGACGAACTCCGGTCATATTTCATTAACGAATACAAGTTTAACTGAAGTTATTCATGGGGAAAAAACTAAGCGTGAAATTACAGAAAATCAATATAAAGAGTTTTTATATACTTTATTTGCTATTAAGTTATGAATAATAAAGATAGCTGGTTTTTATTCAGAAGCGGCTATCTTTATTATTTTGGTGTAAATGGTTTTCTTCTAATATGTTTCGGAAACTGCGGTATAGTTAATGTTTTTAATGTTTCCTCCGCTTCTTCATATGTATGAAAAATTGGTTCTTTTCCATCATCCCCTTGTAAAACTAGCCCTTCATCTCGGATTACATATGGCATAAAACCACCCCATCTAGTAAAGAATTATATTCTTTTGCAGCAGAATAATACGATTTAAAGTTGATTTTCTTAATACATATAATACACTAGAACAGTACGCAAAAGTATGTACAATGAATTTTGAATGTAAAGGAAGATTAATATGTCAGTTATTGATAAATTGAAACTTAATAAGTATACAAATATGGTCGTTATTAACGAACCAAGTGATTATGACATTTTTACAGGTAAAGAAACTGCATTCTCAAAAGAACACGATGCTATCTTTATATTTGTAGAAACGCTTGATGAAATGGTGAAACAAACGAATTTTATTATAAGTAATGAAGAATTACTAATTGAAAAAGGTTACGTATTCTTCGCATATCCGAAAAAAGGTAATGCTCGTTATAGTACGTTTATTCACCGTGATGAGATGTTTCCGGCATTAAATGTTGGAGAAGATGGTTATGTGGGAGAAAGTGATATTAAATTTGCACGAATGGTAAGTATGGATGAAGTCTTTACTGTTGTAGGTTTAAAACGCGAGAAGAAAAAAACAACGAAAACATCTGCTATGAGTCAATGTGTTGCCGATTATGCAGATCGAATTAAAGATGTTGAAGCATTATTAGCTAATCATCCGAATGAACTTAAGTTTTATCAAAGTTTAACGCCTGGATATCAGAAAGATTGGGCACGTAATCTTTTTTCTGTAAAACAAGAAAAAACACGTGAAAAACGTCTAGAGAAAATGATAGAGATCCTTTCACAAGGCTATAAAACAATTGAATTATTCCGTAAGAAGAAAAAATAATGATTAAGAAAGTCACAATGCTGCAACAATTAATTGTGATGAGTACATTGAAAAAAGTATTCCTTCTATTATACTAAGGAATGTTCTTATATTTATATAATTAGCAAAAGAGAAAAGGTGTTTGAGATGAAATCGTATATTGTAGTTGGATCTGGAATTTTAGGAGCGTCTACTGCTTATCATCTTGCTAAGGCAGGTGCGAATGTTACTATCGTGGATCGCCAACAATTAGGGCAAGCAACTGATGCAGGAGCAGGTATTGTATGTCCATGGCTATCGCAGCGTCGTAATAAAGCATGGTATAAAATTGTTAAAGGCGGTGCACGTTACTATTCTTCGTTAATTCAGCAATTAGAAGAAGACGGTGAAACTGACACAGGATATAATCGTGTAGGTGCAATTAGTTTACATACTGACGAGAAAAAGTTAGATCAAATGGAAGAGCGAGCTTATAAACGACGTGAAGATGCCCCAGAGATTGGTGAAATCACTCGCTTATCAGCTGAAGAAACAAAAAAATTATTCCCAGCATTATCAGACGAATATAGTTCTGTTCATATTAGTGGTGCTGCACGAGTAAATGGAAGATTATTACGCAATGCATTAATAAGTGCTGCGAAAAAACATGGTGCAACTTTAATAAAAGGCGATGCTATATTAGTCCGTGAAGGAAATCATATTACGGGAGTTACAGTAAACGATGAAACAATTTTAGCGGAAAAGGTTATTGTAACTGCAGGCGCATGGGCGAACGAAATCTTGAATCCATTAGGAATTAATTTCTTAGTTACATTCCAAAAAGGACAAATTGTTCATCTGCAAATCGAGAATACAGCAACAGAAAATATGCCAGTTGTTATGCCACCGAACGATCAATATATTTTAACGTTTGACAATGGGCATGTCGTAATTGGTGCAACACATGAGAATGATACTGGTTTCGATCATCGTGTAACAGCAGGTGGTTTACATGAAGTATTCCATAAGGCATTAGCAGTTGCACCTGGCTTAGAAAATGCTACAGTGCTTGAAACGAGAGTTGGATTCAGACCATTTACACCAGGATTCTTACCTGTTATCGGACCACTACCTAACTTTAAAGGAATTCTCGTTGCGAATGGATTAGGAGCTTCGGGTTTAACAGCTGGTCCATACTTAGGAGCGGAACTTGCTAAATTAGCGCTGGGACAACCAATTGAGTTAGATTTAAATGATTATGATGTTGCTGGCGCAATTGAATAATATAGGGTACTGCTAACATTTAGGAAGAACCATGCTAAACAAATTCGACAAGGAATAAGCAGTTTTCCCTCTGTTAAGAGTAAGCCTGTTTATGAAAAATAAAATTCTTTAAAAATAGAAGGCCGACATTATAAACCTGCATTAATAATGTAGAATTGTGATGTCGGCTCTTTATTTATATTTATTTAAAACTTATTTTTGAGAGGAGCTTAAGCAATGAGAGCGCCATATCAAGTATTGATATTTCCTTATATAAAAACTACTGATTCCATTCAATATGCTATTTTCAACCGAAGTGATTATAGTTATTGGCAAGGAATAGCTGGTGGCGGAGAAGTCGGTGAGATTCCTATTGAATCAGCAAAACGGGAAGCGTTTGAAGAGGCTGGTATTACAAGAGAATGTCCATATATACAATTAGATTCTGTGTCTTCACTACCCGTAGAGGATGTAGTTAGAGGATTCCTTTGGGGAGAAGAGGTTTATGTAATAAAAGAATTTTCTTTTGGAGTTAAAGTCCCTACAAAAAACATATCATTATCTAAAGAACACTTTAATTATAAATGGTTATGCTTTGAGGAAGCAGTAACGCTTTTGAAATGGGATAGCAACAAAACAGCATTGTGGGAATTAAACAAAAGACTATTAAAACAATAAAAGTTTTTGCTAACAAAAATAGTTGTGGAAGAAGAATTGAACCATTAACAAACCCTTGCTACATTTCTAAACAATGTTTTAGGTTATAAAATAGAGTAATATAGATTTGGCATGTTATGCTAAAATTCGCTTAGTGTATATTTTCGTTAAAATGTGGGTGGGCCCCCTTTTAGCAAAACCGGAGTGGGAATGATGAGTATAAATAGTTTTGTGGGATTGATAAATGACGAATTATTAAAAGAGGTAAGTATAAGAAGTGATGATGAATTCGAGCCTGTAGTAGTTAAAGATATTCCTAGACTTTGGAAGTGTTTAGGAACAGGTAATTATGCCGCAGTATTCATGCACAGAGAATACAAAGATTGGGTAGTGAAAGTTTACGTGCGAGAAGGAGAAGGAATTGAAAAAGAGTCAGAAGTATACCGAAGAATTGGAGATCATCCTTCTTATTCAAAGCTTATATATAAAGGGAAAAATTTCATAGTATTGAAACGTTTAAAAGAAATTACCTTATACGATGCCCTTCATAAGGGGATTAAAATTCCTAAGCAGGTGATCCTTGATATAAATAAAGCTTTAGAGTATGCGAGGGAACAAGGATTAACTCCTTGTGATGTTCACGGGAAAAATGTGATGATGGAAAAAGGAAGGGGATATGTAGTCGATGTATCTGATTTCTTAAAAACAAAAGAAGATAGTAAGTGGAGGGATCTAGAAAAGGCATATTTCACCTTTTATTTTCCTTTCATTTATAAATTGCCTTTCTCTGTTAAAATACCGTATTTTATGTTAAACATTGTTAGACGTTCGTATAGAAAATATAAGAAGCTTAAAAAGAACTTCAAATTATAAAAGGACCACATATGTTCCTGAAAACGAGTTAAATTCACATAAATAACTTTAGAAAAATTTTAAATTTTGTTTAGGGGCTACTTCAAGACCTTAGCTTGCTGGGCATGTGGTGCTACCTCAAAATATAAAAAGATTAGGAGTGAACCCTAATCTTTTTATTTATACATATTTTTGTTAGTTATATATATCACTATCAATTCCAAAACGGGATATTTTGAATAAATGAAACCGTCAAAATAAGTGTTGATGCGGAACCAGCAGTTACTAAAGTTACTATTTTTCGTACGTTCTGTTCTTTTGAAGGTTTTATAAGTTCTGTAATTAACACAATCCATATTATGATAGAAACTATTGAAATAATATTTATAGACATATGTAACACATCCCTTCTTGTTTTCACATAAATATTGCTTCTTTTATAAAATAAAAGCAATTTAACAAGAAAATATGTAACGCATTAAAAATCAATATTTTCCTGTTAAACCACCTTTTTTAAATAGAAATACGACTGATAAAACGATAACAACAGCCTTCAAACTGCCCCAATATGGATAAATAGCATGATCAGTTAGACTAGCATGCTGAAAAATATTCTCTAAACCGAAAATTCCTATCATGACTGCTAAAAGGAATGAAGCTGATCCATACGTCCCTTTACGATAGAGGGTAAATAAATAGACTGCGAAAATTAGTGGTAAGATGATTTGTAGTACGATTATCATAGTTCGTCCCCCAGATTATTTATAATTATATTATATACAAAATTGTAATAAAAAGGAATAAAACTTATTTGATACTAACAGAACTACTCTAATCATATTCTTCTATAAAAAAGAAGAAAAAGGGGTGTACAGTTAATTGACAAAAGTTAAAGTTAGTTTACGACCCATTGTTCATAACGTAAATTTACCAACTGTATTGAAAACAACGATACTTCCAGGTGAATCGACCGAAAGACTATTTATCGCAACTCAATTAGGAGAGATTTTTTACATAGGGGACGGAGTTATAAAGACATTTTTAGATATTCGTCACCTAATTATTAAATTAGGTACATTTGAAGAAGGTGTTTCTAGTAGCGGTTATGATGAACGCGGATTGCTAGGACTTGCGTTCCATCCACAATTTTATCAAAATGGGTTATTTTATCTTCATTATTCAGTAGCCGGAACTCAAGGACCAGGTGCACTTTCTGAACAATTTAAACCGAATCCTTGTGACCCTAAAACGTTAAATTTAAAGTGGGTTAATAGAAATACGCAATATGATCACATTGATACAGTGGAAGAATGGACTTTACAATCTAATGGTCAAGCTCAAAAGCGACGAACATTACTGAATGTAAGAAGACCATTTTTTAATCATAACGGAGTCAATAGTTTAAACTTTTCACCTGAGACTGGAAAACTTGTTTTTACAAATGGAGATGGTGGATCAGGTTATGATCCATTTAATTTAAGCCAAGATGATTTAGAAATAGCAGGAAAAATAATTGAAATCGATGTAAGTAAAAATACATTTATAAATAACCCTCCTGTAGTTACACGCTTTAATGAACTTCCTTTATCTATACAAGAAACACTTACAGTAATTGCAAAAGGAGTACGTAATATAACCGGCATTTCATTTCAAAGGTTTTATAATCAATATATCAAATACGCCGGAAATGTCGGACAAGATATTGTAGAGTCTATTTTTTCATTTGTTCAATATAAACCTATACCGGTAACAGAACTTGTTCAAATGCATTTTATGAGGTTAACTCCCAATCAAGATGGGTTTATCAATTTTGGGTGGCGAGGATGGGAAGGGGATTTACCTACTTCTTTTATACGACATTGTTCTGAGAATCAGACTTTGGATGAGAGAACGACGGTTTATTATGATGAAACAATACAAACCTCAGTGAAGCGTATTCTGCCTCTACTTAGTTATTTTCATAAAGATTCTAGAACAGATAAGTTTGGAGGAACTTCACTTACAGGAGTTCAGCCATATATGGGAAATGCAATTCCAAATTTAACAGGTAGCGTTGTTTTTACTGACCTTGCGAAGAAAGGAGAATCCCAGTCTCCAATTAAGGGTGTTTTAGCCTATACTAGAGCAGGTACAGACGGTAAACATGCTGACTTTTATGCTATTGAAACCAATTATGATTTTGGTACGCAAGCAGCTTATTATATGAGTTTAGGAACAAATTCGAATCAAACTAAATTATATTTAGGAGTTTACAGTTCTATGAAAGTAACTGATTTTAACAAAGGTACCATTTTTGAAATTATTCCTTGATACGATATAAATTCTCAGTTTAAAAACATAAAGAGTTTATTCTGCTTCCAAAACGCACAACTTGACTTGTCCCCCTAAAAATCTTCAATCTATAAGTATCTATTTTATATAGTGATTTATAACTAGTAGAAAGCAACTCATAAACCATAAGTGTATGAATAATATAGAAAGTAATGAATGTGGTATCTTTAGGGGGGATTTTAATGAATTGGTTTGTACGTTATTGGTATCAACTGATGATAGAACATGATACGAGCTTTGTTCATAAAAGAAAATTGTCCCTTGCGAATAAGTTAGTACTTACAGCTTTGATGAGTGCATTAGCCACCATGTTTCAAGCAGCTGGGAACTTAGTTCCTGGTATAGGTTTGCTCATTAGTCCATTTTCGACATTACCGATTTTTTTTGCTATTTTCTATTCTATTCGTGAGGGAATACTTTCTTATATTCTTACTATTTTTCTATTATTTATTATTGAGCCCAGTGAACTAATTGTCTTTCCTTTTACTACAGGCTTATTAGGTCTAGCCTTAGGAGTATCCTTTTTAAAATTAAAGAGGAGAATATGGATTGTTTCTTTTTCAGCAACTTGTCTACTTATAGGTATTATGATCGTTCTCGATGTTTTCCACTTTCCGGTACTTGGTCCTGCTGTTCATACAACTATGGATATAAAAATTATTTTATCAATATTTATAATGAGCTTTCTATACTGTTGGATTTATGCAGGTTTTTGCAGAATAATGATGAATAGATTATATAAAGTGTTGTATTAACAATGGCATAATGAGGATTGGAGATTGAATTCATGACTAACGTTGCAGTTAGACGACCGAATTTGAATGATGTAGATGAACTATATTTATTTTTCCGTATAGTTATTACGAATACATACAAAAATGAAGGATTGTCACAATTATTGGATGACATAGAAAATGAAATTAACTCAAAAAAGCAGTATTTGAAAAGTGATTTTGATAGTAACGGAGAAAGTCGTTACTTTTTATTAGCAATTGATACAAGTAACAATAAAATCATTGGAACAATCGAAATCGGTCCAGCAAGTACATTGATTAATAGTTGTACAGGTGGTGTACTTAAAAATTTGTATGAAATAGGAACTGTATTCATACTTCCGGAGTATCAAAGAAAGGGAATAGGGAGTTTATTACTACATACAATGTTTCTTACATTACTTAGCAGAGGGATAACAGAATATTGTTTAGATAGTGGATATAAAAATGCGCAAAGTATATGGACGAAAAAGTTTGGAAAACCTAACTATGTATTGAAAGATTACTGGGGAGAATCCAGTGATCATATGATTTGGAAGAAAAGTTTACATGATACACCTATAATATTTGAATTATAAAATGAAATATGCCTCTGAACATAGCTTTTCTTACTTATGTATGCTATTATTTATCTTTATAATAAAAGAGGACGTGAATGAACTTGATTAAAATTAATATTCCTGAAGCTGATGTTTCAATTACTGAACGTAAACAAGTTATTAAAGGAGACGAGCCAATCATTACTCCAATTAATGGATTTATCGATTTCCACTTGTTCCCTAGAGATAAAGGCGGCATTTTTATGTTTTACAATATTAATGACGAACTTCTTTTCGTAGGTAAAGCTCGTAAAATTAGACAACGTATTAAGAAGCATTTTGAAGATAATGTTTCACCAATTAAAAATCACCGTGATGAAGTATACCGCATTGATGCATGTATCGTAGAAGATCCAACAGAAAGAGAAATTTACGAAACATATATCATTAATGAATACAAAGCGAAATATAACGTTGATAAAGTATTCTACAAATAATCAACATTAATAAAAAACAATCCTAGCTAATATGCAAGGATTGTTTTTTATTTAGATTTATTCTTCATATCTTTCTCCTTTTTTCAAATGATTAGCAGCAACAAAACAGATTACACCTATAAATATAAGTACAATACCAACCGTTTTCTGTTTTCCCTCAAAGAAAGGAATATCTGAAATAACATTTGTCATACATAGTCCTAAAAATACAAAGATAGGGCCCACCCAAAGTAATACATTACCGAATTTTGTGTGCTTCCACATAATAACCCTCCTTAACCCTCTTTACATATATATCCATAAATAAAAAGTAAATTCATAGAGAAATATAGTTTTTTTCATATCGAAAATTTAACCCTCATATATTGGTACAAGCAAAAGAGAAAGGAGACCATCATGAATTGGTTAGAAGCTTTCATACTAGGTATAATTCAAGGTTTAACAGAATTTTTACCAATCAGTAGTACCGGACATCTTTATTTAGGAAGGCATTTGTTCCGATTAGATGAGGCTGGCTTATTTTTAGATACGATGCTGCATATTGGGACTTTACTTGCGGTTTTTATTTATTACAAAAAAGAATTTATATATTTAATTAAAAACCCATTTTCAAAGCTCATGTTATTACTTATCGTTGGGACAATACCCGCAGTTGTAATTGGTTTATTGTTTAAAGACTTCTTTGAAGATATTTCAAAAACAGGAATCACGATCGGTTGGGAGTTTTTAGTGACCGGATTCTTTCTCTACATGGCAGATAAACAAAAGAATGGTCGTAAAAAAATGGATCACATAACATATAAAGACGCATTAATTATCGGTTCATTTCAAGCTGCTGCTATTTTTCCAGCCATTTCCCGTTCTGGAATGACAATTGTCGCTGCATTATGGAGAAAATTAGACCGTGAAACTGCTGCTTACTTTTCTTTTTTACTATCGACACCAGCCATCGTTGGAGCTATCATTTTGCAATTTGTAGACGTTTTTCAAGGGAAAGCAGAATCTATTTCTAGCACATCTTTAATTGTCGGAACGTTATCAGCAGCGTTTTTTGGATACATAGCCGTTTCATGGATGATTCAATATTTAAAACGTCACTCCTTAAAAGTATTCGCGTATTACGTATGGGGATTAGGTATTTTAATTTTAATGTTGCAATTTACTGATGTATTTTAAGTATAATGATAAAGAAGTTAATTAGTTTAAGATCCTGTTTCATTCATACAAGGCAGGATCTCTTTTTATTAAGGGGGAAAATATGTTTAATAAGGCTATCGTTATTGGTGGAAGTATGGCAGGAAAGTTTGCAGCAAAAGCATTATCAACTTCTTTTAAAGAAGTAATCATTATAGAAGCTGGTGAAAGATGGGATGGAAAGTCTTCGAGAAAAAGAGTTCCACAAAGTAATCATCCTCACGTGTTATTAAAAGGTGGAGAAAACGCAATTGAAGAATTGTTTCCTAATATTACGAATGAATTAATAGAAGCAGGTAGTATCGTAAATAACTTTACTCGTGATTTAAAATGGCATCAATTTGGTTTATGGAAACAGCCGTTCATAGGGGAAGTACATATGATTCAACAAAGTCGTCCTTTACTAGAATGGCATATTCAAAAACGAATACATCAAATTTCAAATATTACTATTAAATATGAAACATTGGTTAAAGGGTTATTGGTAGATGAAAAGCTTAACAAAGTGTGTGGAGTAAAAGTTAAATATTTAGAGACAGACATACAAGAAGAAGTTCATGCAGACCTTGTAGTTGATGCGAGTGGATTTGGCTCAAAAAGTATAGAGTGGTTACGAGAATACGAAATTGAAGTACAAGAAGAGAAAGTTCGTATTGATTTATTTTACGCAACGAAAATGTTCAAACTTAAAGAAAATGAGAAATTAGACTGTTGCAATGTGCTAATGTCTCCGAGTTTCCCTGATAACCCTTATGGCGTTCTTATTCAAACGATAGAAGATAATCGTTATTTTGTTACTTTCAGTGGATACGCAAACGAGAAAGCACCACAAACAGATGATGAGTTTTATGATTTTGCTGAAAACCTATCAATTTCTAATGTTACAGACTTCCTAAACAAGGCTGAGGGAATTACTGATATAAAGACATACAAAATTCCCTATCAAGTACGCCGGCGATTTGATTTAGTGAATAATGTACCAGAAGGCTTATTAGTTGTTGGAGATGCGCAATGTCGTTTTGATCCCGTTTTCGGCCAAGGCGTATCAG
This sequence comes from Bacillus sp. FSL W8-0770, assembly GCF_038008705.1. Classification (NCBI taxonomy): domain Bacteria; kingdom Bacillati; phylum Bacillota; class Bacilli; order Caryophanales; family Bacillaceae; genus Bacillus; species Bacillus sp. FSL W8-0770. The sequence goes on along the minus strand of NZ_JBBOZR010000001.1, from coordinate 2,527,940 downwards.
TTGCTGCTATGGAGGCTCACCAGTTGCAATTACTTTTGCAAGATAGAAAACAACTTGATAAAACATTTACACAACAATTTTATAAAAAGGCAGCTACTATAATAGAAACCCCTTGGGATATGACAACAACAGAAATATCACGTCACCCGCAACTAAAGAGAGAATTAACTACAAAACAAAAATTTCAACTATGGTATACGAAGCAAATATATCGACTATCCGCAAGTAATTCTGATGTTTATATTCGGTTAGTACGAGTGATGAATTTAATTCGTAGTCCATTTCATCTCTTTCATCCGAAAGTGCTACTATCTGTATTACTTAATCGAAAGAAATAGCAGGAATATAATTGATTAAAAAAGAATGTATAACAGTTAGTAAATCAAGAAGGAGAATACGGAATGGAAATATACATAGAGCAACTAAAGAAACAAGATGCTAAGGATTTATTTACGTTTGAACTTACAAATAAATCTTTTTTTGAAACAATGGTACCAAATCGTGGCTCGAAATATTTTGAATTTGAATATTTCCAAAAACTACTAGACGATTTATTAATAGAACAGGCAGATGGAGATTCTTATTTTTATTTAATTCGTAATGAAGAAAAAGAAATTGTAGGGCGAATCAATTTAGTAGATATAGATACGGAAACTCGAATTAGTTCGCTCGGGTATCGTGTCGGAGAAAAATTTACTAAAAAAGGAGTTGCTACAGCAGCCGTAAAATTAATTTTAGATGTAGCGAAAAATAATGAAATTACTGAAGTTTATGCTAAAACAACGACTAATAATCTCGCATCACAAATTGTACTAGAAAAAAGCGGATTTTCTTCTTATCAAAACGAATCAGATATAACATCTGTAGAATTAAATGGAGAACATGTGAAGTTTGTACACTATATTTGGAGAAATACTTCACACTTATAATAAGGAGGACTTATTCATGAATGATTTACGTTATCCAATTGGCCAATTTACATACAAACGTCCTATAACTGAAGAAATGATTGATACATGGATTCAAGAAATTGAAGATTTACCTAATGAACTAACAAAGGCAATTAAAGATTTAGATCAGAAGCAGTTAGATACACCATATCGCGTTGGAGGTTGGACTGTACGTCAAGTAGTTCATCACGTCGTTGATAGCCATATGAATAGCTACATACGTTTTAAATTAGCACTGACAGAAAAGAATCCAACTATTAAGCCGTATAAAGAAGAGAAGTGGGCAGAGTTACCCGATTCAAAATTACCGGTAGATGTTTCACTAGTAATGCTAGATTCATTACATAAAAGATGGGTTAATCTTTTATATTCTCTAGAAATTGAAGATTTAGAAAAGACATTTAACCATCCTGAAACTGGTGAAACAAAACTTGCTGTTGCAATAGGACTATATGCATGGCATGGTCGTCACCATACCGCTCATATTACTTCTTTAAGAAAGCGTCTAAATTGGTAACATGGAGATTATATTAGAAAAGGTGACAGAAACTGATGCAGAAGTTATATTTCAAATGCAAATAGACTCATTTAGCTCTTTATTACATAAATATAAAGACTATGAAACAAATCCAGCAAATGAAACTATTGAAAAAACTATTTTTAGAATAAATAATCCCAGCAGTAATTTTTATAAGGTGATAATAGATTCGAAACTTGTTGGAGCGATATGTATATCCGCAAAAGAACTACCTTATAAATTTTGGATTAGTCCAATGTTTATTCATCCAATCTATCAAGGGAAAGGAATTGCTCAGAAGGTACTTATTTTAATTGAAGAAATGTTTCAAGAAGCACGAAGTTTTGAACTTGCTACGATTTTAGAAGAAGAAAGAAATTGTTTTCTATACGAGAAAATGGGGTATAAAAGAACAGAAGTAATAAAGAAATTAAATGATAAAACTACACTTGTTTATTACAAAAAAGAAAGGTAAAGCATTTAAAATACGCTTTACCTTTTTACATTATTTTAGATTAAATATACAAAAATAATGTATGTTCTTCCAAAATACTCGGGTTAGTAATTTTGAAAATGAATAAAGATACAAAAACCACTACTTTGTCGTAAAGGTTACTAGCGCTTTTTGAATGCTTAAAATACTATCGTCACCTTTAAATTCTTTCGTAATTGGTTCCTCCATACTAGACACCCAAATTTTAAGTTCTGCATCTAAATCAAAATGTCCAGCTGTTTCGATGCTATATTGTGTAATACTTTTATAAGGAATAGAATGGTATTCTGTTTTTTTGCCAGTTACTCCTTGTTTATCTACTAATATAAGACGACGATTTGTAAATACGATTAGATCACGAATTAATTTATAAGCATGCTCTACTTTTTCATCGTCTAGCATAATCTTCTCTAAATCACGTTCTACACTTTCAGAACTCGTATTTGATGCATTTCCTAAAATACCGCTAAATAAACCCATATTAAATTCCTCCTTTAATATATGTGGAATGAATTACTTATATTGTAACATGTTACTCACAAAGATATTATCACATTACTTTAGTAGTTTCTGGTTATTGTTGTGATTAGTTTATATAACCTCACCTTAAAATCTTATGCTAATATGAAATTAAGAAAAAAGAAGCAGAGGGATATAGAATGAAGAATATCGGTTTAGTATTAGAGGGCGGAGGAATGAAAGGTTTATATACTGCAGGTGTACTCGAATATTTCATGGAAAAGAACTTATTCTTTCCATATGTAGTCGGCGTATCAGCTGGAGCCTGTATGGGAGCAACCTATTTGTCGCGTCAACAAGGGAGAAATAAGAAGGTAAATACAGAGCTAGTATCAGATTACAGGTATATATCTTATCGAAATTTAATTCGAAAACGTGAATTATTTGGAATGGACTTTTTATTTGATGAAGTACCTAATAAAATTGTTCCATTTGATTTTCAAACTTTCTTAAACTGTAATGAACAATTTGTTATAGGGACGACTGATTGCGAATCAGGACAAGCTGTTTATTATAATAAAACAGAACATGGAAATGATATTTTAAAAATCATCCGTGCATCCAGCTCTGTGCCGTTTATAGCACCTGCTGTAGAATATGATAATCGAAAATTACTAGATGGAGGAATTATAGATCCTATACCAGTTTTAAAAGCTCAAACTGATGGTTATGAAAAGAACGTTGTAATTATGACAAAGCCAGAAGGATATGAGAAGCAGCGGAATAAATTTTCAGGCCTAGCTAAAATTTTATATAGAAAATATCCGAAAATCGCAGAGAATTTAGTAGGCCATTATCGTTTTTATAATGAGACGATATCTTATATGAATCAAGAAGAACAAAAAGATAATTTTTATGTAATTCAACCAAGTGTACAGCTTCCTATAAGCGGAATAGAAAGAAATAAGGAAAAGCTCGTTAATTTATATAATCTTGGGTATATCGATGCTCAATATCATTATGAAAACTTATTAAATTGGATAGAGAAATAAAGGAGGAGAAAGTTGAAGTTAGGAAAACAAATTATTTTTAAGGAATTGCAGAAAATGCATATTCCACTTCATAAACCGTTTCCTTATCGTGCTACAGCAAAATTGCAGCGAGACTTAAAAAGTAAATTTACCGAAGATGACTGTATAAACGCTGATTTTAATCATTATTGGATGCATACAGCAGCTACTTTAAATTCTGTACTAAATGGAAACGAACAGAACATTACGTTTCAACAAATAAAGTGGTTAAGAAAATCGTTTTTCGAGTGGTTTCCGCAATATCGTTTTCTAGAAACAGAAATTGTGAATTATCCCATTTTGTATAGAGATTTCATAAGTTATGAGAAGACCAGAAAGCTATTACTTTATTACCTTACTGAATAAAAGCGAAAACGTACAGGTTACATTACTTGTACGTTTTTTTGTTCATAAAACATTCAATATTAACAACTAGTTTATATAGGAATTCTAATGAGAAGAAAGAAGTACATATAATAGAATGATGCAGGGGAGGAGAGAGGAATAGCTGTTTTACTTTAAGTTATTGTCCAACTCGAATACAGTTAGTTATTTATGTTAAAATATTTCGAGTGAAATCAAACTTTTAAGCATTTCATTAAACATTAAACAAAACAAGTTAGCAACGTAGAAGGGATAACATTAACATGAAAAACGTATCAAATATAGATAAAGTAGAATCAATAAAATCTTTACAGTCAACAATTAGTAAACTTGAAAATGCCTTATCACAGATGACTCACAAAGGATCAAATACTACTTTAGTGAAAAAAAGACTCAAAGCAGCTAGTGTCGGCTTAGCTATGTTAGAAAGTGTTTGGAAGCAAGAAACTCATCATTATACTCAGGAAGATTTAGCAGAAGCTCGTAATGTTCTAATTGGTTTGCTTCCATCAATTGAAAAGATTTACGTTAAGTCAAAGCTTGGGAGTCCTCAAAGAACGCTTTTAGAAAGAAGAATAAAATCATTAGAACTTTCTATTCAGGCAATTGATTATTTTTCTAATAAATAACTTCGCTAAACAAATAACTTACGACTACTTTTATATAGGGATTCTAATGAAAAAAACTACATATAGAATACTACAAAGGATGAAGAGAGGTGACTACAATAATCAGTCCTAAGTTAGAGAAGCTTAAAAATCAATTAAAGAATGGAAACGAAAAAGCTCTTTATACTTTTTTGCATGAAATAAAGTCAAATCACACGCCACTAATAGAACAATGCCCTGCAGATAATCAGTATAAGCTTATAACGTATATATGGTTAGGGGATCAAAACACTGAAAACGTTTATGTATTCGGTAGTTTTCCTGGTTGGGATTTGTCTGTAAATCAATTACAACGATTGTTACAGACAGATATTTGGTATGTAACGTTTAGGACGGATAAGAGTTTTATTTCAACGTACTATTTTTCAGTAAACGATGTTTTCGAAAATGATTGGATAAAGCGTAGTGAACAGTACGAAATAGACCAATATAGCAGTCGTTTTCCTTCAAATGATTATCCATCCGGAAAGATTGAAACATATTCTTTTTATAGTTCGATTTTAAATAACACACGCAAAATTCATATTTATACGCCTCATGATTATTCTCACACTTCACATCTTCAAGAACTTCTCATTGTATTTGATGGGAATTCATTCATTAATGACCTTTCAATCACAAAAACACTTAATTATTTAATTTACGAAAAAGAAATCCCATCGTGTATTGCTGTTGCTATAGATCCTGTCGATCGATTAGAAGAGCTAACTTATAACGATAAAATGAATGCATTTTTAACGAAGGAATTACTTCCGTGGATTCAAGCTAAGTATCACGTTTATCAAGAAAAGAATCATACAACAATTGCTGGTTTCAGTCTTGGTGGCTTAGCAGCTTTTTATGCAGCACTTCAAAATCCACATATTTTCGGAAATGTGTTGTCACTGTCTGGATCCGTACATTGGAAAAAGGATAATTATGAAAATACAATTCCTTGGATTGAAAATCAAATTTCATTAATATATTCTAATGCGACTCATCTACATTCTTACATAGCAGTAGGTGAACTCGAAAACGAACCTCTTTTAACGGCTAATAGACGGCTATATAAAGCTTTAGAAGAAATGAAACGCCAAACCCACTTACGAAGAGTTTCAAGGCGGACATGATAGCGTATGGTGGCGAGAAAAGCTATTCGATGGATTAAGGGCATTAGAATTTACAAAAACGACATTAGAAAATAAAAAGGAGAGGGAATCTATGAATCAAGAAGAACTAGATAAAAAACTAAAAAAACAAGAGATTTTAGTAAAAGATGAGAAAGTTTGGTCTTATACGTATGAGGATCATATTAGTTCTATCGTTAAACAAGCAGAACAGAAAGGAGCTTTTGATAATTTACCTGGTAAAGGGAAACCTCTTAATCTTGATAAAGATCTTTCTTACAATCCTGAAAAGCAACTTTATAGAACTTTAGCAAATAATCATGTTTTACCTAGGTGGATTGAGCTTTCAAAAGAAATTGATGATTTAAAAGAAAAACTAAAAGAAAATACAAATACTGCAGAAGCAGCGGACTTAATTCGAACTATTAATAAAAAGGTTTTAGAACATAATTTACTTTGTCCACCAAGCGCGCAAAAAATGAGGGTGAAAATGGATTTTTAACGATTTTCAATTAAGCTATCGCTTACTGTATAATTAAGTTAGGCATTTTCAATTCATTACTAAAGGGAGGCAAATGTAGTGAAGAATATGTATCAACTTCAAATTCCGAAAGAACTAGAACAGTATCGTAGTATTTTAGAAGAAAGTGTGAAACCGTATGTTAAAGTGTCTGGAACATTAGCTGAAACAACGCTTTTTGAAAGTAAGTTTGGTGGTTATCCGTATTTACCTATAGATCAAGAGCATCCTAAAGACTCAAACGGACAACCTATGATGCTACTTGCGCAGTTAAACCTTGAAGAAATACCTAACATTGAACATATGCCTCAACATGGAATGTTACAGTTTTTCATAAGTGCTGAAGAAGATCTTTTTGGAGCAGATTTTGATCATCCCACAAGCCAAAAAGACTTTCGGATTGTTTATCATTCTACAATCACAGCGGATTTAACTAAGGTGATTACTGATTTTAGTTATTTAAACACTTTAGATTTAGAGAATTTTATCATACCCGAAGCAGCAAAACTAAAGTTTGAGTTGGCATATCAGCCAGTAACACCAAGAGATTATCGATTTGAAATGATTTTTAGTGATAAAATTGATTGGGAAGAAATTGTTGATGAAGAAAATAATACAGAATTAGGCGAACTGTATGATGATTTATGTAAAGAACAAGGACATAAAATTGGTGGTTATCCATTTTTCACACAGACAGATCCGAGAGAATGGGAAGAAAAATACCAACAACATGATATATTATTACTGCAAATCGATACAGACGATTCATTAAATATTATGTGGGGAGATTCTGGCGTTGCTAATTTCTTTATACGTAAGGAAGATTTGTTAATTCTAGATTTTTCCAATGTCATTTACAATTGGGATTGTTACTAGAGGATATAAATAAAATAATAGCAAACAAAAATTCTTCCTGAAGGTGAGGAGGATTTTTTTATGTTAAAAACAAGCGTTATGTTAACTAGAATAAAAAACAATGAGTGTAATGAAAGTCAAGCATAAATAGCAACAAATAATCTAAAGTTATAAAACGTGTGCAAATAGCAACAAATTCATAAAGTAAAACATAAAATGAATATAATAGTTTATATTTTGTATAGCAATAATTTTTCTGTATAAAAAATTTCTTGTCGATCAAAAATGTTTTTAATTCGTTAAATCTTAAGTGATTATTGATTAAGATTTGCTGTGATGAATTTATAACAAATAAAAACGATAAAAACTGAAGAAATTTGTTTAGATAAGATTTCATGTGAATCTCACTAAAAATCTCTGTTTCGTCTCATTAAGTATAGTTTACTTGAGTTTTGATACCTGATATTGCTTTGTTTCTATAACTGCCTATAATATATATTATGTTAACTGTAAAAAAGTAATAAACTTACTAAGTTTTAGTTGTGTTTATTATGATCCCCTTTTCCACCGAATTAGTAATGTGTGATTGGTTATGTATTTATTCGCTTTATTAGCTATTGATAATAATATTTTCGGATATAAATTAGATTTTAAATAATAAAAATACAATTCGTTTAATCTGTTCATTTTAAACGAATTGTATTATGATGACGAATATTTTTTTATAACTAGTTTGCTACAGCGATTGCTTCGATTTCAATTAATAAGTTATCGTTAATTAACTTTCTAACTTCTACAGCTGAACTTGCTGGTGGATTATTAGTGTCAATGTATTGATCTCGAATATTTCTCACAATGGCCATTTGAGAAATATCTGTTAAGAAAAATGTTAATTTGACTACATCATTAAATTTTAATTCCGAAGTTTCCAATGCACTTTTAATATTTTCGAATACTTGTCGCGTTTGTGTAGCTAAATCGTCAATTCCAACTATTTGACCGTCAGTGTTAATCGCTACTTGTCCAGATATGTAAATTGTTCGTTTAGCGTTTGTAACTTCGACTACATGCGAGTATCCAAAAGTTGGTGGCATCGTTTCTGGATTGATAAATTTCTTTTGCAAGGCTCTTCTCCCCTTTAAACATTTCATTTTCTTAATGTTAGGTTTTGATTTCAGATTATCCTCTATTTACTAATAATTATTTATCGATTTAGCTGCTACATTTGTAAAAGTGTATTAGCACTTTAATTTAAAGTTATTAATGGATTATGTACGTTTGATTTTTTTGTGCTTGTTATAATTACACCTTGTTTTATTAATTCTTCAGTTACTTTTGTATAGAAAAAGTGATACCACCAGATAAAAAACTCTTCATAAGTAATTTCTTTTGAGTATCTGCTGCTGGCAAAGTATTCTTTTAAAGATTTATCGTTTTCATTAAACAATAAGACTAAATCTTTACTGATCCAAGATGAAGCATTACAAGTAAATATTGAAGTTTCGTTCCTTTTATTTTTATAGATGGCGAATTATCTCCAGAGAAAATCATTTTAGCTTCATAAGCTGTATGTAATATATTCTCCGGAATATTATTAGTAAACACTTCATAACCCCTCCCTTACTAGTAAATTCATTGTAAGATTTATGTATTTACTAACTTCTATAAACGAAAATAAGTATCCTCTAATAATCTCAAATTAAAAACCTTAGCATAGATATACTAAGGTTTTTTGTATTTTTATAATGAATGAATTCTTTCATAGTCTTTTTTAAATTGATTATCATTTTTTAACCAACTTTTAAAAGTTGGTTCCTTTATTTCTAAAATTGAACAAGTTTTAGCGATACATTTATTTTTCATATATTCCTTAAGGAAATTTTGTTTTCTCTGCTTAACAGCAGATTGGGTTCTTTTTAGGTTTCGATCTTTTAATTGATCTAGACTTAGACTTTCTTTCTGAAATTCTTCATATTTTCTATGCAAATAAATATCTTTGTCTTTATAAATCCAATTTGAAAATAGTTGTATTGATTTTCTCCCGGTTAAAATGACGCGATAATGTTTATTTTGATTTAGTAAATCGGCTGGTAAATTGTGATTTTGTAGTACCTGATTTAAAGAATTCATAAAGCTATATGATCCTCCTACAAAGCTTACTGTATACGTTTCATACTTGACGTAACCATCCCCATCAAAATATCCACGAACAAAATGATGTAAATATTCTTCAGGCACGAATGGAAATTTAATATTTAATGATTTACATGGCATGATTCCATGTATGTTCATAAGGTCGTCTTTTATTGTTTTGCTATTAATGTTTAGCATATATACGTCTGTTTTTTTGTTTTGATAAAGTGGCTGGTTGGTGTTTAATTCTTTTTTTATATCTTCTAAAATATAACTTTCTTTTTGTGATATACTGACGCATTGATTTTCTTTTTGTATAACGCCGTCAGCTGCTATAAATCCTAAAATATAAGCCATATTATTTGACCAAGTTTTAAAATAATTTTCTTTTATGTCATACTTTCTCTTCCAACTCCCTATAGCGCGCCTTGGGACGTTGCTGTCTGATAAAACCATACGAATATACCTTGCAGACACGTTAGCAAGCATAGCGATTTCTGAGGTGCTCTTCCCTTCAGTATACAAATGCATGATTTCAGATTTTGATAGTTTACATTTTGATTTCTTTTTTCGCTCTATGTGCACTTACATCCTCTCCTTCCTTTCTTTTATTAGAGACATATTTTCTTCTATAACATACAATGAAACATATGTTCTTTGTTGCGTATAAGAAGGAATTTACTAAATAAAAACAATTTACATGTACTTAATATTTGTCTTAGCTGCTGCTATGCGATTTGTACTTTATAGATACAAATAATGAATTTGACGGATTTATGAAATAGAAGGCATTTTAGATGAAAGGTAAAATAATATAGTTTAAACTACAAATAGCTACAATAACAACATACGTAAATTGTTAATCGTAAAAAGGAGAACGAATGAATAAGAAATATACAAATCAAATTCATACTGATATGAGTTTTAAACCGAAAGATATTATAAGTTTAATGACGGATTACTTTAAAATAAAATCAAAGCTGCGTCCTATAAAGGATTTGCCTGTTGTTTTATCAAATAAAGATAATGAAGCGTTAGAGAGTGTTACATGGTTTGGCCATTCTGCTTCTCTTTTGAAAATAGAAGGTAAAAAACTGTTATTAGACCCGATGTTTGGAGATGCCTCTTCCCCATTTCCCTTGTTTAATAGTAAGCGTTATAGTGGTGCTTTTTCTTTAGAACGTGATGACCTTCAAGAAATTGATGCGATTATCATTTCTCATAATCACTATGATCATTTGAATTACAAAAGTATTATGCAGTTAAAAAATCGCGCAAAACACTTTTATGTTCCAACTGGAGTTGCACAATATCTTATTAAATGGGGTGTTTCACCTAGTAAAATTAGTGAGCATAATTGGTGGGACGAAATTACGTTTGATAATATTAAGTTAGTATGTGCGCCTGCAAGGCATTTCTCTGGACGTGGTATGACAGATAGAGATCGTTCATTATGGTGTTCATGGCTTATTCTTGGTCAAGAGACTAAAATTTTCTTTAGTGGTGATAGCGGTTATGCCCCTCACTTTAAGGAAATTGGTGATAAATACGGTCCATTCGATCTTACATTAATGGAATGCGGGCAATATGATCCGAGGTGGTCTGCTATTCATATGTTGCCTGAAGAAACGGTACAAGCTCATATTGATGTTAAAGGAGAATTACTTCTTCCGATTCATTGGGGTGCTTTTACGTTAGCATTACACGAATGGAGTGACCCGATAGAACGTGTTACGAAAGAAGCTAACCGTTTAGGAGTTAAAATTACAACGCCACAAATTGGCGAATCTATTACATTAAAATCTACAGACTATCCTTTATCCGCTTGGTGGAAGGAAATTTAATTTTAAAATATAAAAAGAGCGAATCCTCTTATAAAGAATTCGCTCTTTTTTCTGTATTTAAACTTATTTCACTATATTGGATCTCCCACTATCTAATACTCTATTTGCTGGTACACTGGACATTTCAACCACTGTATTCATACTCTTATCAGTCAGTTCAATGAGTTCGTTTTCATGTTTTATTTTATTTAAATCCCACACCATCCCATGAAATTCATTATGTTGACCACTTACCTGTATAATGCTTTTTGTTTTATTTGAAGGCTGTATTTGAAGGTTTGTAAATTGATTCCCACTAATTTCATTTGGCGTAGTTACTTGACTATCCATATAAATCATATTTACACAGTCTTCTAAAGAAAAGTTCATAAAACGATTGGCATTTATCCAAGCTTGTCCAGTGCTCGGTTTTTTCGCTACTAATTTCAGTCCGGTTTCCATTCCTACAATTTTAATGTTTTCGAAGTTAACAAACGAAATTTCATTTTCTTTTCCAGCAGAGTATAAAGAAATTCCGGTACCTTTATTCGTTTCCGTCCAATTGATAATATTTATATCTTTTATTTGTGTTTTGTTCCAAGTGTTATAATATTTATTTTTACCGTCTAAATAAATAACTTCAGAGTTAAATTTAGGATCGTCAATAGCTATATACGCTCCTTCAATGGATGCGTTTTTCTCTAGTTCTAAAACTCTAAAGTTTCCCTCAACTACAAATTGGGATCCGTAACCAAATAATAATTTCACACCTTTTTTAACAATGATTGGTGACGTAATTTTATACTTTTTATCATCAAGCAATACAGTTTTAATTTTACTAGACTCTGCTTTATTAATAGCAGATTGTATTTTTATTGAATCATTTTCCCCTTTAAAGTTTTCTACATACAAGTTAGTACTTTTAGCTGCATAGTCTTTTTTGTTGTATTGATAAAAAGCAAAAATAATTAAAACTATACCCATGAGTAAAACAATTATTTTCTTCATCGTACTCACCCCATATCTATTAATCTATGGCTTTTATATTCAGGTTATTATTATTTTGCTTTGTATTTCAGATTACCATTTCTGCTTTGTCTATGAATTATATTATGTAGGAATTAGTAAACTGTTTGCTTTACTAATACATCATTCTTATAATGTATTAATTTATGATTTCATAAAACAACAGTCTGCTTGCACATAATGAAATCCCTTTCTCTATTCCTAATAAGCTCTTACTGGCGATATAAGATGTACTGCTGCAGATTGCTCTCCTGCTTCAATCAATATCGGTCGCATAGAACCTCCAAAACTTAAAGTAATCGTTTCTTCTTTTATTGCTCTTAAAGCATCAACCATAAAACGCCCATCGAAAGATATATTTAATTGTTTTTCACCTTGAATCGCATCTATTTGTTGCGTTTCAGATATTTTCCCAATTTGAGAAGCGTTTGAAGAAATTTTAATTGTGGATTCGTTTATGATTTCTAAGTTAACATTGTTATTAGCCCATTCACTTGCTAATAAACTTGATCGGTCTACACCTTGTAATATCTTTTTTCTATCTACGTTAATAATCGTTTTAAAATCATTTGGAATAAGGTTAGAAATATTAGGATATTTCCCTTCAATTAGTCTTGAATATAATGTAGTTGTTCCGATCGTAAATATAATATGACTCTCTGAAAGGTAGATATATACGAATTCCGAATTGCTGTTCATTAATTTTAGAAGTTCACTAATGGTTGCGCTTGGTACAATACAATTTGCTTTTACATCTGAGGAAAGTAATGTTTCGCGTATCGCTAGTCTATGTGAGTCAGTTGCAGCGCAAATTAACTTATTATTAGATAACTCTATATGCACCCCAGTAAGAACAGGTCTAGATTCATTTTTTGCTACCGCAAAGATTGTTTGTTTAAATACTTCAATCAATTGCTCTGTTTCTACCTTGATTTCTGCATGATTGTCTATAAGCGGTACATTCGGAAACTCATCTGCAGGAAATCCATTTAAACTTAATGTGATTTCTTCTGATTGTATCTTAATAATTTGCTCATTCTTACTTTTTATTGCTATATCACTTGGCATTTTCTTTATTATTTCAATGAAATACTTTGCAGGTACAACAATAGTTCCTACCTTTAAAATAGTTGCAATCTTTTCGTCTTCAATTGAAACAGGAATGAATTTTTCAATAAAAATATTTGAGTTACTTGCAATTAAAGTAATTCCAGATTGATCTGCAGTTATTTTTATACCAGATAATATAGGAATTAAAGATTTTGTTGATATTGCTTTGTTGACTTCTGAAAGTGCTTGAGTGAATTGTTTGTGATTAACGATAAACTCCATGTTTCCCCCGCCTTACATGAGATAATATTTTTATGAAGATTGATGAACGATTGTTCCGTTAAAAAAATAAGGTACTGTTTCTTTCTTTTGTAATAAATATAGTAAATGTTCTGGTATGCGTAAATACGGTGCTGCTATATGTAATTCCATCCAAGTAATCTCTTCGATTTCTTTTGGCCTTGATATATATGTCTCCCCGCCGATTATTTCGCCTAGAAAATTAAAGAAAATTGCATGATGATCTCTTTCCTCGAAAAAGGCTTCACTGATAGAACAAATCCCGTTTACGTTTATATGTAACCCTGTTTCTTCTTTTACTTCTCGAATTACTGCTTCTTCTAATGTTTCTCCTAGTTTAACTGCGCCACCTGGTAATGTATAATAAGAACCATTTTCCCCTTTGTTTTTTACCATTAAGATCTTTTCATTAGTTTTATCGTACAAAATCGCGTATGTAACATTAACTTTTTTCATATATACCTCCTCTATTTTAAATAAAAGGAATTTTCTGCCTTCTATTCATTCTACCATTAACTCCTTTTAATATATATAAGTTAGTTAAGTCTTGCCTTTACCGCTATTGTTGGAGTTAATAAGAATAGGCTACTGATATAAAAAAAGAACGTACCTTAGGAAGATTATCCAAAGTACGTTCTTGCAGTAATACTAACGTTAACAAATTCTATATACTTTTTAACCGTTTTTCTAAATAATAATGATTATGTCCTTTCGGATGATCTTCACTTACTCCAATTACTTTATATCCATGTTTCTTATAAAAATCAGGTGCTTGGAAACTAAAAGTATCTAAATTAATTAACCTACACCCTTTTTCAATTGCAAATTCTTCAATAAGCTTTATTAACTTGCTTCCGTAACCTTCATGCCTATATTCTTCAGAAACCCATAGAAAGTCAACGTGTACATGGTGCCAAAAAGTTATTGCTGTTACCCCACCTACTATTTCTTCTTTTTCATTTCTTACTATGAAACTAACCTTTTCTGAAGGTGTTTTTTCTTCATCTGCAAGATATTTTTGATTGTATTCAATTACTTTCTCTCTTATGTAATCACTATCTTCTTGTACCCACTGCTGTACTATTTTCATTTTAAGTGTCACGCTCCTTTTTACTTATCTATTCAATTTTATAATGAAATTGTCCTGTCTTTAATAAGTTCGTAAAGAAGCAAAGTTAATGGAATAAAAAAGAGCCCTAACATGAGGACTCTTTTTAAAATTAAGCTACTTTCCGATGTAAATGTTTTAGTTCCTTTTTCTTTTCTACATTTGGTGGGCGGATTAATATTGAAATAATGAAGGAAATAACACTTAAAACACCGATAATAATGAAAGTTGGTTGAAATCCCCCGAGTATCGCTCCAATAAATGATCCTGCAAGCGCACCAAATCCGAAACCTTGGTAGACAATCCCGTAATTTGTACTATGGTTTTTTAATCCAAAGAAATCTCCGACAATAGCTGGGAATATAGTTATATTACCGCCGAAGCAAAAGGCGACACTTGCTACACAAGCAAAATAGATTCCGTAATTTAGCGGAATAAAACTTAAAGTAAAGACTGACAATCCTATAATAATAAACGTTGCAGAGACAATTTTCATTCGGCCGATTTTATCTGATAACGTCCCAAGAATAATTCTACCTACTGTATTAAAAATTGCAATCATAGCAACGGCGTTTGCAGCGGTTGCTGCGCTAAGGCCAACGAGTTGTACACCGATATCTTTTACCATACTGATTAAATACAAACCACCCATACACGAGGTGAATAACATAAAAAATAGCAGATATACTTGTTTCGTTCGCATCATTTCACGCGGAGTATAGTCATTGTGCAATGTTTCAGTTACAGCATTACTTACAATTGCCTCACGTAAGAAGAACGATCCGATTAACACTAAAAGTAACACGATAATGCCCCAATATAAGAATGCTTGTGATACACCAAGATTATCGATAAGATTTCCGTTTATATATCTAAAGATTAAGCTGCCCATTCCATAAGCTGATACAGATATACCTGAAATAAGCCCTTTCCGATTTGGAAACCATTTAATTAAATTAGATAGTGATGTAATATAAGCTGTTCCATCCGCATAACCAACAACGACACCAGCTAATAAATATAATAGTGGTAAGGAAGAAACTTGTGAACTAAGTATTAAGCCGAGTCCTAAAACAATTCCTGCAGTAGCAATAAGTTTCCGAAGTCCTAATTTTTTCTGCAATTTTGCTGCAAATAAAGTTGAGAATGATAAAGAAAAACTTGTTATAGAGAAAGTTATCGCTACTGAATTAAGATTCCATCCAAACTTACTTACAAGGGGTTGATTAAATAAACTCCATGTATAAATTGTTCCAAGGCCAATTTGAACAATGATTGTACCTAGAACAATTAGTAACGGATTTATAGAAGTTTGTTTCATACTAACTGTCCCCTTCTTTTATCTTGACATAGATTTTCACAGTTAGTATATCCATCGTAAATTGCAAGATACTGTACGGAAAATGGTAATTAAGTTCATATACACAAAAAGACACTTCATAAAGAAGTGTCTTTTGCAGGTTATATCAGATGTTTCTAAAGAAAGCTTTGTTAAGATAAGCCATTTTCGAATGCTTATGTATATATGTTATCAAATAATTTCTTATATGTGATGAGACTTAAGACGTATTTTTCATTCATCATATAGTCGGATGAAAAATTAATATTCGATTTCATCAAAATCCTTCGGCTGCGGTACAGTTTGCATATTAGCTGCATCTTTAGGATCGCTATAAATTGCATTTTGCTCTGTATTTACATCTTTTATATTTTGTTTTTTATTTTTGTTCACTTTATCTTTCACTTACAATCACTCCTTTTTGTTATAGGAGTAATTATGCCCTATTACCGTTACTAAATGTATCAGCGACTAAATTACTAAATTCACGTAAATAATATAAGTAATTATCACCGCCGTAGTTATATCTTTTGTTATACATTTTTGCAACAACTACATTATATTCAGGTATTACTAAAATAGTCGGTCCAGTAATCCCTAATATTTGATATGACCCTTTTGGAACACGTTCACCAAGTTCGCTTAATTGTGCAGGTTCATTTTGAACGAACCAAAACAAGCCATTTTGTGGTAGCTCTTTATTTACATATGTTGGACTCTGCAAACTCGTAGCGATTTTTATAACTTCTTTTGGAACAATTTGCTTACCGTTTATCACACCTTGATTTAAATGAAGATTGCCCCAATAAGCAAATTCTCTAGCTGAGACAAACAGATTTTTTTCAGTACCGTCATCTACCGTACCAATTTCACTAGTCGCGTCTTCATTTGGATTATTAACAACGTCAACTAAATTTTCATCTCGCTGAACTCTCCAACCTGTTTCTTGAAAATTAGCAGGCTTAAAAACACGCTCCTTTAACAATTCAGGAAAACTTTTGTTATATAGCTGATAAATAAGACGTGTCATCATTCTTACATTAATATCTCTATATGCCCATGCTTGTCCCGGTTCAAATTCACGAAAAATTGTCCCGTCATTCATTTCTTCTAATCCGTGCGAATGTGTTACTAAATGTCTTATCGTTGTTTTACCAAGCAATGCAGGATTAAAGTCTTTAAAATATTTTATCGCTTCATCATCAATAGAGTTTATTTTCCCCTCGTAAAGCGCATACGCTATCATTAATCCTAAATAACTTTTTCTAGCAGAAGCAACGTTGAACTGCGAAGATGCGGTTACTTTTTTATTAGTCGATGTATTTGAGTGATAACCGCTATAATGCTCTAATACGACTTTATTATTTTTTATAATACAAATTGCTGTAGCAGAACTATGATTTTTTTCTTTTATATTCTCTACCCAAGAAATCAACTTATCATATGTATACAAATAAATCCCCCTTAATACACATCAAAATTACAGCATGAAAGAAAAGTATAAACAGTATTTACACCTTTCTTTCATATAAAATATTAATGATGTACTATATTTAAATAATCCACCAGTTCCAGCAATTAAAGCAACCAAAACATCCGGCACAACCTACGCAACCACCACATCTGCCACCGCCGCAACCGCCACAGCGTCCACCACAACCTCCGCATCCGCCACAACGACGTGCATCGCCTTGGATGTAATAATATGGATATTGGCTTTGTTGTTGATCCCAATACACAACATTACCAGTTTGATAATCATTAAGGTTTAATGTTTGTAATTCATGTTGAAACTGATTCATTACGAACCCCTCCATTTATAAATATAAATTTCGCCCAAACGTTAAAGTTTATATATTTTTGTAAACAAAATAGAAACAAGACTATAGACTAAATGCGTACATCAACAAAATATGAACTTACACTAGGTGATGTACCTTGTTTTTCAGCCTATTTTCTTTATATTTATTCGATGGACGTATTTACTATAAATAAAGTGATTTAAAAATTACTAATCCAACAATTTAGTAGTTCATCACTTAACTTTCTTTCTAGTAATTCCTTCACTAAAGGCATTGGCATGATTTCATAATGATTTAAGGCTTCTTTATTATAATCTATCCAGTGAAATGCTAAATGAGACTCGCTCGATTTCGGTGTTAAGTCCGTATGTAAATCTTGTGACTCTACTTCAAAAATGTGATTAATTTCATGATGGAGCACTTCTTTATCTTGCCATTGATTTTCTATGACTCCTAAAAATTGTTGTATACTACAGTTTACTCCAAGTTCTTCTCTTAACTCTCTTATTAATGCATTCTCTACTGATTCTCCAATTTCAACATGGCCACCAGGTAAAAAATAATGATGGCCGATATATTCAGCAACTAATAATTTCCCATCTTTTATCATGACTGCTCGTACAATATGATGGAATTTACTTTTCAATTGAAATCCCTCCTAGTTATTCAATGTATAGTTGCTCAAAATAGTCATTTAGTATTGGTATAATATAAATCATAGGTGTTTCATACGGATGAATATCATTAATAACTTCAAGAGCATCTTTTACAAGTTCTCGTTTACACTTTATTTCAACTTTACATTCTTGCCCTTCGCATATTCGCCCAATTTCTCCATTAAGAGGAGATGCTTCGTCTAAAGGTCTCCAATATCCTTTCACTGAACTATAGGAAAGGCAATGGTCATATTCGCCCGTTTTACATGCTCCAATTTTATTTAATTCATCCCTTAATGTTTCAATATATTCTTCAGGAATGAACACTTCAATTTTCACTTCAGTAAATTGCATATTTCATTTACACCTTTACTTCCTAATAGTTAAACAAATAAACGATATACTTGCTCACCATCATACTCTTGTCCTAATGATATGAAACCATATCGTTCATATAATTTCTTTGCAGAGAGATTATCTTTATGTACTGTTAATCTAATTTCTTTACACGATTTAAAAGTATTTTTTATTATATTAATACTTTCTTGTAATGCTGCTTTTCCATAACCATTACCTTGCTGCGATTGATCAATAATAAATCCGTTAATCCAATACATATCCGATGTCTCTCTTACAACAGCATGCATAACAAAACCAACCATAAGGTCACCATGGTATATAGCGAATGGTATGTACTCTACATTGTCACCATCTGGTTTTATATATACTTTAGCAAGCGAAACTGCTACGGATGGAACAAATTTCAACTGATTTTCTTTAACTTGTAGTTTTAATGCTTCTTCCCAATTTTCTCTCGTAACAACCTTTAACTGGATATTCAATATTGTAAGCTCCCTTATATAGAGGATGTATGTTTATATTCAACGCATTGAAATAATTCCCTTTTTCGACAACAACTTATAACATAATTTTTATAAAATCTTGAATGAATTTTTCTGCATCTATTTCTAAAGCTATACGGGCTCCTTCAGATATAGAGCTAAGGCGAAAATCAGCAAATGTTTGTCCTTTCGTATCTCCGTATGTATCAACATTCACTGTACGATGCGCAAATTCAAAAAAGTTTGGATTTACTAATCCACTTATAGCAACCACATCATGAAGCAATGGCCCTTCGATAGATGGATTAAGTTTTTGGTATGCAGAAAAATAGTAATCATACATTGGTTTCATTATCGTATGGAATGGATTCTTTGAATTAGCTTGAATATAGTCAAACACATTTGGTGTTAACACAGCTTTGTTTGTTACATTTAAAGGGAATATTAATAAATTCTTTGCTTGATGGAAAACAATTTTACTTGCTATAGGATCTCCATACACATTTGCCTCTGCTAACGGCGTAACGTTTCCTACTTCTAAAAAAACACCACCCATGAAATAGATTCCTTTTACATTTAGCATTAAATCATTCCACAAATTAAAAGCAATTGCTAACGAGGTAGATCTTCCTACATCAACAATCGTTAAATCTTTTCCGTACTTTATAAGAATCGCAGCAATACTGCCAAAATTGTATATTGGAATAGATAATACGCTTTCTGGAACATGGATGGTACCTAATCCTTCTGCTCCGTGAATTTCAGGGTAGTACGTAGTAATTTCTTCTGTAAGTGGTTTTGTTGCACCACTAATGACAGGAATGCCTTGTCTATTTGCTAACTGCAAAATATACGCTGCATTATGTGCAGCATGTATATGCTCAACATTTCCGTATCCAGTTACAATACCGACAATTTCAATTTCGGGATGCAGTAAGCCATACATAATGGCAAATGAGTCATCAATACCTGGGTCTCCGAAAAATAATACTTTTTCCAAGAAATACGCTCCTCTCACGAAAAAAACGAGTCATTAGTAACTATGTATATGAAAAAAGCAAGTATATCTATGCAAATTTTAGAATGGATAATGTTTTACAAAATATTAAAAAGGAACTAGCGTATGCTAATTCCTTTCTTGAGTAACCATTCTCAAATTTAATTAATTATCGTATCCTTCATAAATTGCATCATTTATTTGATTTTGTATTTTTGTATCATCAGGTACAGGTTTCCACCAATTTCCTGTAATGAATAACATAGTTAATAAATTATAACTATCACTAAAATAACTTTCTCTCTTATTCTTCATCCAATCCCAACCGCTATTTACCCACTTTTGATTATTGCTACTTGTTATACTTGCAGCAATAAACGGTGAAACAAATACAGCAGTTGAATAACTACCAATATTAGATCCATTTAATTGATAACCATCCACAATTTTAGAAGGATTTCCATTCGTTTTATTTTGAATCCACGAAGAAACTTTATCAGAAATGACTTTACTTCTTTTCTCGCCGTACATCGCATAGTCCATTACAATTCTCAATGGTACCCGACTAGCATTGTAATAATATGCATTTGTATATTCTGACTCCTCTAAGAAGTCTTTAGGTGCGGGTTGTGGTGGGTTTTTTACAACGAAATCTGAAATAAGTCCTGTATTTGGAGAGTACTTATTACTAAATTGCGTATAAACATCGTACAAATTATTAATAACAGTAAGCCAAGTTTTATCACCTGTAAATTCATAAAATGCTCTAAGGTGTGACATCATCCAATCAGATGGTCTCGTATCAAGTGAACTTTTAGAATCCCAATCTCCTAAATTTAGTCGGTTATTATTTGTAACATTACTAGCTTTAATACCTTTTGTAATCATGTCTTTTGCTTCTTTCAAATAATTCACTGTTCCATTAGATCCCCACTGCTTATGAGCAAGAAGAAGAGAATACGCAATATCTAAATCTCCATCAGTAGCAGAATCAAAATGACCTTGTGCTTTTTTACTATCTGCGACAACCCATCCCATTAAATTAGGATTTTGAGAACTTTTAAAAGTTCTTGCTGTTTTAAATAAACCGTCATAGATTTTTTGAGCATTCGAATCATAACCAGCCATTAATACTGTAATTATCATCCCATACCCTTGACCTTCTGAAGTTCCAAGTGGCTTAAACCCATCAGCATCACCTGTAATCTCTCCTTTTACATAATAA
Organism: Bacillus sp. FSL W8-0770; assembly: GCF_038008705.1. Taxonomy (NCBI): domain Bacteria; kingdom Bacillati; phylum Bacillota; class Bacilli; order Caryophanales; family Bacillaceae; genus Bacillus; species Bacillus sp. FSL W8-0770. Next base: position 2,506,617 of record NZ_JBBOZR010000001.1, on the reverse strand, counting down.
CCACCAGGTAAAGAAGATAAATCATTTTTCAAATATTTCTTTTTCCAATTATCGTAGTAACTTCTTACAGAAGCATTTAAACTTTCCTGTGTAACATGATTCGGTTTTATAACACCTGCATAATTAACTTGCTGCGGAAATGGTTTCATTTCCTTTGCAGCAGCTACTTGTTGATTAACTACGGGAATAGAATTTTGTACTGAATTGTCCGTTACACTTGCTGCGAAACTAGAATTAGAAAAACTAGCTAGTCCGATTCCTACAATAGAAATACATGTAAAAATTTTTCTTTTTCCATTCATTATGTTGTCAGCTCCTTTTAAAATACTTACTACATAAAATGTAACATACAATATTTAACTGAAATACAAAATATTATATTTATCAACATAAGAAAGAAACTATATAAAAAAGTATCTTAAAGTCATTATTGAATTACATTATACGGATTGATTATTTGCTAAATTCCCATGTTTTTCTTTTCTTAATACTGGTATATGAGCAATCACAATTCCAAGTATAGTAATTCCGCCGCCAATTATCGAAACTAAAGTTGGCACTTCTCCTAACCATATCCAAGCAATGAAACACGCAGTTATTGGCGTTAAATATAGGGAACTTGTTGCTTCAGAAGCACCAGCACGAGATATAATATAGGCCAATGCAATATACGGGAGTACTGTTGGAAAGACACCTAAATATATAACGCTCAAGTTAACTTCAAGAGGAGCTGCTAATATTTCTTGATAAACTCCGGGTAAGAAAATAAGCATACATACAGTACTAGAAAAAATTGTATATATGGTAAATGGTAAGAAACCGTATTTTTTTAAGTAAGATGTTTGGAAAACGAAAAATAGACTTTCTGAAATCGCCGCTAATAATATAAATAACCCCCCGCTATTTAATTGAATAGCGTCGCCTTGGCTAAATGAAATTAAGGCAATTCCTGCAAAACTCATTACACCACCGATCCAGCCATTTAATTTCATTTTTTCATTCAAAAAAACAGAAGCAAGAATTGCCGTCACTATTGGAGTGACTGAAATTATTAAACTTGCAGATCCAGCATTTACTGTTTTTTCGCCGTAGTTTAATGCGATGTGATAAATAGTAAACCCTAAAGCACCAAATATAAAAAATGCTGGGATATCCTTTAAATCCGGTAGTCGTAGTTTGTATATAAATGAAAATAACAAAAGTATAAATGAAGCGATTAATAAGCGTAGTAAAGTAAGGTGTTCAGGCGTATAAGATTCAAGCCCCATACGAATTGCCGGAAAAGCAGTTCCCCATATAAGAATTGTAAAAGCGTGAGCACATATAATGCGTAAATCCCATTTTTTATTATGCATGTTTTCTCTCCCTCCCTAATAAACCAACCATTTTTAAATTACCAATTATTTCTTTTCATCATATTTAATAGTTGATACAATGTCTTCAACCAGTTATTTATTGGAAAAACCAACCACTTTGAATCTTTTAAATAAACGAGGGAGTTTTTTATATGACAAACGATAAAAAAGTGCCCAAATATCGGCAGATAATAGACTATATGAAAGAAAAAATTGAAAACGGAGAATGGCCAATTGGAAGTAAAATCCCTAGTCAGCGGCAGTTAGCAAAATTATTTCATGTAAATCGAAGTACTGTAATAACTGCGCTAGATGAACTTATGGCAGATGGTTTAATTCAAGGACAAATCGGAGCAGGAACAATTGTAACAAATAATACATGGTCATTATTAGCAACTAATCCCCCGCCTGATTGGAGTGAATATGTAAAGGCCGGTATTCATAAACCAAGTAAGTTAATGGTGCGAGAAATAAATGAAGCAGAAGCAAATAAAACGCTTATCCATCTTAGTAAAGGTGAACTTGCACCTCATCTTTTTCCGCTCGAAACTATGCAATCTATAATAAAAAACGTCAGTGAGGAATTAGATTATTTCGGATACGAAGAACAAAAAGGTTTTTATCCGTTACGTGAAGCAATAAGCAAATACGTAAAATCATTTGGAATACATGCATCACCGGGTTCTATATTAATAGTCTCGGGTGCACTCCAAGCATTACAATTAATATCAATTGGTCTTTTACATAGAAAATCAACTGTTTTACTTGAACAACCTTCTTACTTATATTCACTTCATGTTTTTCAATCAGCAAATATAAACTTATCCGGTATATCAATGGATCATCACGGTATTTTACCTAACGACTTGTTAAAACGAATTAAATATAGTCAAAAGAATAATATTTTATATTCAATCCCTTGTTTTCAAAATCCAACGGGGATATTGATGTCCAAAGAGCGAAGAAAAGAAATATTAAAAATATGTAAAAAAGAGCAGTTGCCTATCATCGAGGATGATATTTACCGAGAGTTATGGATTGATGAATCACCTCCAGCTCCTTTAAAGTCAATAGATAAACATGGACATGTATTATATATTGGTAGTCTCTCTAAAACACTTAGCCCTGGACTTAGAATTGGATGGATAATTGGACCAGAACCTGTTATTGATAGATTGTCAGATATAAAAATGCAAACAGACTATGGATCAAGCTCTTTATCTCAAAGAGTAGCTGCTGAATGGATAAATGAAGGTTTTTATGAAGAACATGTAGCAAACGTAAGAATGCACCTGAAAAAACGAAGACAAATAATGATACGAGCTTTAAATAAATATTGTGCAGATATTGCATCGTGGGATATTCCTAGTGGTGGAGTTTTTATATGGCTAAAGGTTGTACATAACATTCCGATGAAAAAACTATTTTTAGAGGCACTATCAAAAGGAATTCTTTTAAACCCGGGACGTATTTATGAAGAAGAATCAGATCAGTACATTCGTTTATCATATGGATATGCTTCTCCAGAACAAATGACTAACGGAATTAAATTGCTCAGTGAATTAATTCGGAAGTTAACGGCATAAAAAAAATCCTCTTTTGTTTTTGGAGGATTTTTTTATGTATCTTATTTACCACAATTTCATTTCCTGCCCTAATAAAATAAGTTCTTCATAAGGATCTCCGTCAATATTTAATACTTGAGCAAAAGCAGGTTCTGTTTTTAAACCTTGTTCCTTTAAGTGAATAACTTCTTCCCTTATATGGGGATGCTGCATTAATAACATGTGTTCCACTATCATATGTCTATATGCATTTTGATTACGCACTGGCTTAGGTTGAGCAAATAATTCAAATTCAAAACCTTCGAATTCAAAATTCACCTTTATCGATTCAGTACCTTTCATTTTTTTCTTTTTTATATTGAACCCTCTATAAGAACCATATAAAGATCTCATTTCCTGCTCAAAAACATCAAAATTATATACTTCCATTACAATATCTAAGTCAGATTGAGAAGTATCAATTCTTATCGGGATTGTCCCGCAAAGAACGGGATTATATAAAGCTAAACCCTCCATAATATTTAGTTTGTTCAAAACATCATATACTTTTTGTTGCTTGTCATTCCCTGATTGTAAATATGTAATAGATGTAAACATGGAAGTCTCTCCTTCATTTCACGTAATACGTGTCTCACTAAACTCAAGAAAAATTTGTCCGTTTAAACTTGTTCTTGAAGTACCTTTACTTCAATATATTAAAGTGAATAAACAATATGTTTCAACTTTTCTCCTATGCTGCAATACTATAAAAATAAAAAGGGAGGAATTATGATGAGCATTTTCAACATTCTTTTAACCATCCACATATTATTTGGAACGATATGTTTAATAACTGGGATAATAGCGATGGTTGCTCAAAAGAAGAAAGGTAAACATACGGAATGGGGTGAAATATATCACGCATCCTATGTCGTTATCACCGTTACTGCCATTATATTATCCATTATAAACTGGGATAAAATCGCATATTTATTTTATGTAGCAATCTTCTCTTATTCATTTGCGATTTATGGATACCTTGCACGAAAAAAACGTTGGAAAAATTGGCTCCATCACCACATTAGAGGTATGTTAGGTTCTTATATAGGTGCAGTCACCGCACTTTTAGTAAATGTCGGCATCCATATTCCCATTATAAATTTACTTCCGCCAATATGGTTTTGGTTTTTACCCACCTTAATTGGTATCCCCCTCGTAGCCAGTGTATCAAAAAAATATAAAAAGCGTAGTTGAAATTAATTACATTTTGATTACTTTCTGATTATTAGAATGAAAAATTATAATCTATGTATCACGAATGATATCATGAGTGCTCGCCCTATGAATATTTAAAATACAATGCCGCCCAACAGGACGGCTCTTATTTTTACTTTACAAACGTAACATATTCACCAGAAACCCATTGATTTCCACCAACATTATACCAACCATCTTTATATCCAAATGATTGATATTTTTCACCTTGATACACGTTTTTCACAATGCCGTAATTTGTTCCTGGGCCGGTACGAACACGCAATACATCAGCGATTATAGTAACTACACCTATACCCCCGTTTGATGATTGTGAAGGTGTTGGTACATTTCCTCCCGTATAACGAATATATGATGGATCGTTAAAAATCCACTGATCGCCACCGAGATTTAACCAGCCATTTGATTGCCCAAATACTTTGTAGGACTCTCCTTTCCCTAATTGACGAATAACGCCATATCCAGTACCAGGTCCTTTTCGTAAATTTACATTACTACCGTTAATATAAGCAATCCCTACACTATCATTCGACGTGGAAGGAGTCACTACGTTTTGAGCACCTTTTCCAAAAGTATCCGTTCCATATCCTTTGTAGTTATATTGCAAATGCGGGCTATCCACAAATCCTTTCCAGTCACCGCCCCATTCAAAACCAATTTGTTTAGCATAACGAATTGCTGATGCCCACGGTTCTTTATTATAGCCATTCCAATCTTCTGTACCATTCGACTGAATTGGAACAAAATCTAATGCCTGTCCTACTAAGTGATATGAGCGCATCGTTTGTGATGCTCCTTTACGAACATATTCACGTTGTTGCTCGACCGTTCGGATTGTTTCATAAATTAATACTTCAATTCCATTGTCGATACAGTACTGATACCACTTAAAAGCTGCAGCTTTCGTATTATCCGCTAATTTATTCAGATTACTTACATTTCTATTGTGGTATTTCAATATGCAACATCTCCTTTTCTATTATCCTATGCAAAACTCTTCTCACGGGTTGTACATATACCTACAACGATACGAAGTACAAATACATAGGAAGCCAATTCAGCTAAAAAGGTTTTCACTTCTAGCTTCAAACTTTGTAAGTTGAAATCGAAGCAATAAAAAAACCACAACCTAAGTCTTCCCAGTTGCGGTTTTTGGTATTTTCTTTTTATATGCTACATGCCTTCTTGCATTGATAATCCTAATATACAGGTTTTGTAAATTTTCCCTTTATGAATAACACTTCTTATTCATGACTTTTCAAATCCAATAATATTGAATGTAAATGATCCGGATAATTAGTAAACATCCCATCGACTCCCCATGAAAGTAACTTTTTCATATCTTTTTCATTATCTACTGTAAATGGATGAACTTCTAATCCGTTTTTCTTTATTTTCTTTACATAATCTGAATCAATATATTTGTAATTCATACCAAGACCTATGCAGTACATTTTATACTTTTCTATCTCTAATTTTGTTAATTGAACTGCTTTTTTATAAGGTAATAATTGTACTATGGATATATTACTATTTAAGCTATGAATCTTTTGTAGACTTTCTTCACTAAACGATTGAATAATCACTTTATCCTGTATTTCGTAGTGATTAATAATTTCTAATAATTTTTCTTCCATTCCTGGATATTCATCAGGTGTTTTTGTTTCGATATAATAGTTCGCGTTATGCCCAAACGTTTCAATAATTTCTGTTAATGTTGGGACTTTTGCATTTTCAAATTCTTTCTTTGCTAAGTTCGGATATTTTTCATTGAAAAGAGAGCCGGCATTTAGTTGCTTTATTTCTTCTAATGTATGCTCTTTTACCAGCCCAGTACCATTCGTTGTACGGTTTAATGTTTCATCATGCATAGCCACTAAATGTCCATCTTTTGTCATTTGAAGATCAATTTCTATATAATCTCCATTCATTTGTTGGCCTAATTGATATGCTGCTATTGTATGTTCAGGTGCATACGCAGAAGCACCTCTATGTGCGATATTTTTTATATGATTTGATTGATTAATAGCTTTAGTATACTTATGTTCATTTATTTTCTGAAAAACAAAGATACTTATTACTATAAAGGCACAAATTATTGTAGCGAGATATATCTTTTTCATAACGATTTATAAGCTCCTATATAAAGACGATTTAACTTGAATGATTTACTCAATTAAATGTCGATTTTCCAATACAGTCATTTTGCCAATAGCTTGAAATCCCGATTTTTTATAAATGTTGATTCCATCGGGTGAAGCTTGTAACACACAATACGTATTTTTTAATTTTTGTGCTTCTTGCAGAAGGAAATTGAACATAGTAGATCCGAATCCTCGTCCTCTCATTTCCTCTTTAGTTGCGATGTCATAAATACCAATACTATCTTTTGAACATATCAATGAACCAACAGTTACGACTTCCCCTTCATAAAATCCTAAAAATAGTTTCATATTTTCACTGTTCCATAAATCAAGATTAGAAATTTGATTATAGAATGCTTGTACATGTATACCTTCTTCTGATGCGCCGAATAGATTAGCTAACATTTCTCCAAATTTTTTTATTTGTGCAGGTGAAGATGCCTGTTGAATTGTAAAACTTACTGGCATGTTTATTGTTGGAGAAATTGTTTTTAAGTCTGCTACCATCGCAATATTTTGCTCCGCTTCTTTTAAACCGATTTTATTTAACTTGCTTTTTATATCCCGCTCTTGCTCTTCATCCCATAACCAAACACTCATTGGAAATTTCTTTTGATTATAGTAGTCTACCTCCTTATATAATTTCTCTATCCCTACCGTTAAATTATTGTTTAGTAGAGTAATGACATTGAATGTATCTGCAGGTAATCCGCAATCAACAGCAATATAATCTTGTGTTTCTTTTATACTCATTCCGGGCACAAATTGCGCAACATATGAAGTTTTAAATGCAAAGTTATCTATTAGTAGTTGTTTATAATTCATCAATAGTTCTCCTTTTCATAAAAAGTACTCCTCGAATTCTTCTATATTAAATATAACATATTAAAAATTTACCTTTTTCTATAAAAAGTACCTCTTTAAATTGTGCTCTATAGTTTAAAATAATTAAAAATGATATAACGTTGTCGGAATGAAAAAAGTGGTATATAATAAATATTAACATTACTAGTAATTATTTTAGGTATTCCTAGAATAAAGGAGCGATACATATGAAAATTACTATTTATTTCGGAAGTCATGAAGATCAAGATGTTCGTACTATGGACTGTCATTTAGATGTAGAAGATACAGAAGAGATTGTTTCTGTATCATAATATAAATAGTTAGGGTAAACCCTATTCCCTACAGCGTTTAAGGCACCTTTTATAAGGTGTCTTTTTTGTTATATTTTCATCAAAAACCCTTTACTTTATAGCGTTTTAATAGTAAAATATAAATATACGAACAAACGTTCTTTTTATTTTAAACGTACATGAAGGGATGATTTTAACAATGGCTCCATTAAAGCGCAGAGGAAGAAAAAAGCAAGCACCTATTATTTCAAATACAGGCTTTATCGGCTCTGTCTTTATTGATACATTGGAGTTACAAAAGAAATCCTATTATTTCGCTCGTAAAAAACTTCAAATTGTTCATCACGTATTAGATGGTCTCTCTGGAGCAACAAGTGCTTTATTTAAAGAACATAACATTTCAGCATACATGTCATGTGTGTATTTACATAAACAAAAGAAAATTGGCTTTGTTCTTTCAACGAAACCATTTGAACAAAGTGATGGTATTGCTTATTTTGTAAATTATTTAATCGAAAAGAATTTTTACGGTAATGATGAAGAAGTAGAATATCAAGAAGTATTTAATACAGGTTTTATCGGTGTAGTATTCGCTGATTTATGTAGTATAGATCGCTTTAATTTCGAGTTTGAAATGGGTATGCTAACGAAATTAATGAAAGATATGATTATTCCGGTTAAAGAACTCTTTTTACGCCATAATGTACCGGCTTACATCTCCACTTCTCACTTAGAAGAACAAAACAAATTAGGTTTCGTTCTCTCTGTAAAGCCATATGACGAACGCGCTGAAGCAGATTTATATTTTGAAGCATATTTAAAAGAACGCGGATTATTTATTGGTGATGAAGAAGATGATATTGATAAGATTGTCATTAGAAAAACCGCTGAATTACGATAGAAAAGCGCAGGATGCTGATCCTGCGCTTTTTATAATTTATGAAACTGATTTACCAAATAAACGGTATTAATTTTTTTGTTTTCTGTTTATAGACTGTAAATTGTTCTTCATACTTTTTCTGTAAGTAACCATCAGATTTTGGAATATATTCAAAAACGAATACAAAGAACAGGCCTAGAGGTATAAATAAACTATAAATATTGCTAGCGATAAATGCTAAACCTAACACCCAAAGGCAATCCCCCAGGTAATTAATATGAATCGCATATTTAAATAAACCACCTGTATATAGCTTACCTTGATTTACAGGATTGTCTTTAAAGGATTTTCTAAGTAGCTCTGAAACTGTGTTTAACATACTTCCTCCTAAAAACAATATCCAACCTATTGTAAGTAATATTAAATTAGGATCCTGATTACTAGTAATCATTAAGATTGGAAAACCTAAATAATAAATTCCAAAAGCAATACTGTTCATAATGGCTTCTTGCCATGAAATCCCTCTAGGCAACCATATAAACATCATAGCCGTTAATCGTAAAGCGGTGATAATTAAAGCTATAAACAGCCCTATTGAAATGCCTGGTTTGAAATAAGTAATGAAAAGTAAGTAATACGCAATGATTAGATAGATAATCTCAGTAACTAAAATTAATATTTTTTCTTTTATTGTTGGCCGGTTTATACCATACATTGTGATACGCTCCTTCCTTTATTCATTTTATAGGAAAATAAACTTCTATGATATTATTCTCCTCCTGTGTGCTATAAGGATTCGTTTTATAAACTTCAAACGGAGCTCCATTCAGTTTATAGTTATTTTCTTCAATCCAAACGTGTAGCTTTGTATGAATAAAAGGTAATTCTTCATAAGAACCAATAAGCGTAGCCATTGCGCAAAGACCGGGATTAAACACTTTTGTTTTATTTGTGGCTTCTGCAAGGGGAATCGCAATTTCCACATCATAATTTTCAGGTACATATTCTGAACTATGGAAAATAGCAAGTGGTTTTGCAATAGGTAATAAATTTTCAAATGAAATTTTACTAAACAACTCATTAAAGTGTGTTAGGAAATCAACGGTATTAATTTGTTTTCGCTGAGATGATATATTATAGGTTAAGTGATTTACAAGATTAATCTCAATATGATTTAAGTAACCTATGATACTTTCCTCTTCATCTAATTGTTGAATATCACGCTTTAATTTTTTTAATAAAGAAGAATAATATGTTATCTGCTGTGTTAGATTTTCTTGTTTGGTTTTCATTTTAGAGTTAAGCAATTCAGTTTTCTCCCGATTTTCTAAAATATCCTTAATTTCTTCCAGCGAAAATAAATAAGTTTTTAATCGTGTAATCAATAAAGCTATTTCTAATTGGAAAATATCATAGTAGCGATATCCATTCTTAGGGTCTATGAAAGCTGGTTTTAAAAGCCCAATTTCATCATAATAGCGCAGCGTCTTCATTGTAAGATGAGATATTTTTGAAAACTCTCCAATTGAAAGCATAACACTCACCTCCTGTAATTAATTATTTTAAATATACTGCTTCCTGTAAGGGGAAGGTCAATCAACAAAGTTAAATTTTCTTATTGTATTTAGAACGATATTCATCCCCCTCAACCTACAATTTTAAAGTAGTCTCCAAAACGAATATGTAATCTTTTCAAAATTGTTCATGGGAAATCAGCCGATTTTTTCATTTTATAGTATTTGCATTTCTTATCTTGAAAAATGTAGCAGTATCCATTATATAAATAATCTAAGATCTACTAAGCGCTATAATCTTTCGAATGAACTTCTAATATGAAACAATTCGATGAAACTTTAATTACTATTAAATATAAGATTCCCCCTACAATTGTAATCATGTAGGCTGGAATATAATTTAATAATAGACCGGATAGCGCCATTGCTATAGGAAGCATCATTTTACTTATACTTAATCCAATGCTGAGAACCCTCCCTCTATATTCATCAGGAATCTCTTTTTGCATGAAATAAGCTATAGGTATATCAATAAGCACTATAATTAGTCCTAAAAAGAACATAACAACACAATAGGTAATAACGTATACAAAATCATTTACCTCAAAACTTTTGAATAAAACTGGAATTCCTGAAATAATCATAAAAACCGCCAACATAAAGCTTAACTTTTTCAAAAGATAAGCGTAAGAAAAACGATCGGTTATCTTTTTTACTAAAATCGCACCAATTATCATGCCTACTGGAAAAGTCCCTTGAATCATACCAAATTGTTTAGAACCAAGATCGAGAACTGTATTAATAATGTATGGCAATGGAACAGTTACAGCAAACCCTAAGAAGAAATTAAGTGAAATTAAAATACTGAACGTATTTTTTAAGCTTTTCCGCTCCATTAAGTAAGAGTATCCCTCCTTTATATCTTCAATAAAATTAATTTTTCTAATTGAACATTCCTCATTTATGTTTTGCTCAAACAATTTAAAGTTAATAAATAATATGGAAATAGCCGAAAGGATAAATGAAATACCGTTTATAATTATAAAAATTTTAATATCAAAGACTGCAAAAACAATACCACCTAACATAGGACCTAGAATTAAAGATATAGAATCGATAATTTTACTTATAGAGTTAATACTCATTAGCCTCTCTTTGGAGACGATATTTGGTTTTGCAGCTTCTAATCCTATTCCAAAAAATGTTGTAAATACCGTTATAAGAAAGGTAGTAGCATAAATGGTGAATAAGTCTAATCCATAATTACTGCTAAATATATAAACAGTAATTAATAAGCTTCCACTTAGTAAATCCATACAAATGACCAATTTCTTTTTATCAACTTTATCTGCAATTACACCAGCAAATGGATTCATAACAATCATCGGAATAGTTCCTAAAATAAGCGTAATGGCAAAATTTAATGCTGATCCGGTTATATGTAAAACATATAATCCTAATGCAAAACTATAAATAGAGCTACCAAATATTGATACTGTTTTCCCGAATGAATAGAGACACATATTTCTTAGTTCTTGGTTTCTTTTTTTATTTTCTATATGTAATCGTAAACTTCCCATCACTTTTCCCCCTACCTAACTTTGTGTTACGTACATTGTAAGTTCTTGGGTCAACCCAATAGCAATATGTACTATTTGAAAAGTTTTAAGGGGAAATAAATAAAAGATGGGGTTAACCCCATCTTTTTCCGAAAAATGAATATGTATAAATTTCTTCTCCTTGAACAAAGAAATCCTCGTACCTTCCCCCTCGTATCAAATAATTTGAAGTACTTTCATCAATAGATTGAAACTGTAAATTTTCGATTTCTTTTGTTACTTTTGCAGATGTAAAATTCTCTCTGAGTCTAGGTGCAATTTGGCTATTTATGCTGAATTTATTAAATAAAATAAATGAACTTAATAAATAACAATTGTGTTTAAAAAGGGAATTTAATTCACACAATAAGAACTCCTCATATTCAAAACTATAATTACTTGTACCTGATTGATCGATTACAATATCAACAGAATTATTCTGAATAGGTATGTTTAGAAAGTCGGCACAGATAAATACAATATTTCTTTTCACATTTCTTCTCTCAATTACATCTTTTAAAAGTAAAAGTTTATTCAAATCTCGATCAACAGCAATATATAAACACTCTTCCGGTAGTTCTTCATAAATATTTCGTAAAAAGAACCCAATACCAGACCCTAAATCAAGTAGTATTTTTTCATTTAAATCTAATTGCATTAGTTTCTTTTTCGCCCATTCTCCTCCTCTTTGAACATTTTCCAAAAAAGCAGTATCCGTTTCATGGATATAATCTGAAATAGAATCTTCAAGTGATTTCCTCTTATACACCTCAAATAATTTTCCAGCTGTTAAAACTCCGGAAGTAATCGCGTATTCTTCACCACAATTACAAATTAATTTCCCCTCAACAATTTGATTTTTATTAATAATGCCATCTTCAAGAATTAAATTTCCGTTACACTTAACACATTTAAATAAATGAAGTACTTTTAAATCTACCCCTAAAATTGAACTCGAAATTTCAGTTTCTATAGATAAATTATTTAACGTTTTCTTTAATTTATCTTTTCGTTCCTTTAAGGTTTTTATCTCTTGTTCAATCTTTTCATATTTTACTTTAAATAAAGATTGATAAAAAATATCCTTTTCATAGTCTAAGGATTTCCCTAAATTTTTATAAAGAAACAGTTCTTTAATTTCATTCAAGCTAAACCCTATCCATTTGTACTCTAATATAAGTTCTATATCCATTTGACAATACTCGTCAAAAAAATAGTGACTTCCTTTTTTCTCAGGAATAACGAGTCCGAGATCCATATAATGTCTAATCGTATCTACACTTACATTATTTACTTCTGCAAACTTACTGATTTTCATCCTAATCACTACCATTTATATATTTGTTTATACATACTTCTTTATTATTTTAAAAAATCCTTTCATCTCCCTATATAAAATTGTTTATATTATGAAAAAGATGTAATTAATTTTAGAGTTCCGCCACATATCCATCAAGCTAAGCTTATTTAAATTTAGCTACTCTTTTTAATCTTGAATTTTAAAAAAGAGTAGCAGGTAGTACGGTTATGTCTATATATCTAAAAAACTTAAAATTAAACTATGAGTTCATGGATAAATTAAAAACTGCGGCGTAAGTACTACAGTTTCTTCCTTCTTCATTGAGTTGAAATATGTAAAGTTACGTACTTTAACTGTAGCGGACTTGTACTACGCGTTCATATTAATTTTATAGACGTTTAAGGATTTTGTTTTATGGTAAGTATTTTTGCTGTGAAATCAGGATTGTAAATATAGATGAACGTGATTCAAATCAAAAAAAGGTACTCCTAGAAGTACCTTTTTTACTATTCTATATGTGCGAACGCTTTCAAGATTATTGGATATAAATTGATGTACGCATTGTATTAAATGGTGAATTTATAGATGTCTTTTGGTACTCAAACGTTCCTTGTTGGTGTCCAGAAGCATCCCATTTATAATACCAGCCAACGATTGGTCTTCCGCCAATTATAGTGGAATCAATACTTTTTACATTAGAACCATTCATTTTAGCAAATGGGTTTTGGCCATAGCCCATTTCTTTCGTTGTAATATATAAATATTTTCCCCCGTGGTTACGCGATGTGCTGAAGCTGTTCTGATTAATTGTTTCTACCCCGCCTAGCTCAGACTCTACTTGTACGACGTTTAGTGAAGTAAGTGGTGCTGCTGGTCCAGCTGAAGCTTCTGTTGCCATTCCTAATCCGACGAACGCTGTAATTGCTAACGATGAAATCCCTAGTGCTGCTTTTTTAAACATAAAAAACATCCCCTTCCATCTATTGTTTTCTCTTTCATTTTCAATATAATCCTAATAACCTTATATGTAAATAGATTGTAGCTGTATAAATATTAGTGCGAATATTCTATTATATATTTCTACAATTCTATTACTCAATATGAATGATTTACAGTGCAAAACGAAATACACACATGTCAAGTTTGTAGTGTTGACATAAAAATTGTAAACTGGCTTATGCCTCGTATTTATCATATTTTATATCCAATATTCCTAAGCTTCTGTATTCTAGAATGTTTTTACTACAACTATTCATTTTTTCTTTGCAGGAACAACTGTGATAACATCTCCTTTATCATTTAAAGTCAGAGAATGTAGAAATTATAGCTAGCTATTGATATGCTACCTACTACGTACTGGAGCGCAACCTATCTGATAGGTGAATGATTCATGTAAAAAAGGAAACGCTACCAGTTCTATAGCACCTCCTTTTTATTTAATAAGTTAGACAGAAAGAATAGAAATAATGTTTTTCCTGTTTCACTATCCTTTTGTTTGTAAATGAACTGAGTTTTGAAAAACTATCCTATATAGTATGAATCGGGTATAGACATTAAATAATAGAATAGGGCACCTATTACTCCACAAGTAAAAATAGTAAATCCCATATTTCTTATGCCTTTAATTTTTGACCACAATCCAATAAATCCTGCTATTAACCCACTTAAAGAGAATAGTGAAAAGTTGGAAACGGGTGTAAGAAGAAATTCCGCATTAATCCCTGTCCCCCAACAAACAATAGGTAACACGACAAGGGTAAGACAAAGTAATCCCATTACACTTACAAGTAATTTAAGATATTTGATACCTGCAATAATTAAATAGATTCCACCTATAAATCCACATAACCAGTAAATTGGCATAAAGTAAATCCAAAGAAAATGCAAGATGATCATATGTAATTTCCTCCTATTTATTTTCGCTCATTGTAGTTCTGGTTATTTGATGTTCTGAATTCGTTGCTAATTTATTAAGTTGATTTAGCGTTTCTTCTAAATCAAACGAATTGAACCAGCGATAATCCTGTCTGTCTAGAATACGATAATGCTGACTAATTAGATTTTGTTGTAAGCGAAAGTTCCCTTTTTCTTGAATCTGCTTCCACCAGACTTTTCCTCCCAATGTTTTTTCTTTGAAGTTGTTAGTGCTATTGTGGGCCATTGTTTCGATTACTACTAATGGATCATCCCCAAGAGTATTCTGTAAAACTTCACTATCTCTAAACAATGCACAAATAGCAACAGTGTTGGTCCAACCTGCATTCGTTCTCCCTTTCTCAATTTGAACAAGCGTTTTTTTTGATATGCCGAGAACTTCAGCCATTTTATCTTGTGTATATCTTTTTTCAGTGCGTATTAACTTTATTTTCATTGAAATAAGTTCAATTGCATGCTCCTTATTCACTTTACTTCCCCCTCAAAAGTAACTAATGTGTTATTTAGTGTAATTTTACACTTTAATCAATTCATTTTCAACTCAATCCTCCTTAAACCTTGTAAGAAATAATTGGATAAGTCATAAAAAAGGCATTCCACAGTTATATATGAGAAGGTAACTCGACCATCGATTTCTAACCTCGATGGAGATATGTCGAGATCACATTTCATTTTAATTAAATAAAAAACCCGTGAATAATTCACGGGTTTTACTTTAATAACTAATTGCTATTGTACCTTCACCTGCATGAACCGCAAATGAAATTGGTAATGGATATAATTTGAAATCCATTTCAGGGAATGCTTGTCTAATATCTGCAATCCATTCTTCGGCTCCATCTTTATCATTAGCATGGAACATATGAAGTACTTTGGGTAATTCTTTTTCAAGTTCATTTTTAATATATTCTCGACATTTTTGGATTTTACGAACTTTCTTTTCAAGTAAAAGCTCTCCACCTTTTACTTCTAATATTAAGTTAACACTTAATAAACTTCCAAGTAAAAATTGAATGCCCTTTACACGACCACTTGCATAAAGGCCTTTTAAACTTTTCGGGAATACGTGGAAAGGTCTTCTTTTTTCATCTACTAATGTTTTGTGTATATCTTGTAAAGTCATACCATCATTGTATAACGATTTCGCTTTTCTAATTAGTTCATCCATTGGATAACTTGTTGTTTCACTGTCTAATACCGTTAATGGAAAACCTGCCATTTCTGCAGCTAACTTCATATTTTGATAGGTTCCACTTACTTTTCCGCTAATAGCAACTGCAAATCCCTCTTCATATTCTTCTTTGCATTTCGAAAATAACTCTACCATTTCCCCTATGTTAGGCTGTGATGTAGTGACAGTTTTACCTTCGTTCAAAGCATTATAAACGCGCTCACGCACACCTTCTTCGCAATCTTTGTACGACACACCATCAATAATAACTTCAATTGGGATAACAAAGTTATCTCCTTCTGTTTTAAAACTCGCAGTTGTACTATCAGTAATCCAAGCAACACGCTTCATGTTGTTCCTCCCTTAATTCAATTCCTCTTTTCTAATTTTTCTATATATTTATGTTATGAAAAGAGAATATCCCTGTAATAGTAACAGGACTTTATTGTTTTGGCTATAGTAGATGTATATTAAATGTGACTATTTCTTGTCTATTTCACAAATAAAAAAGAAAATCAAGGAATTTGCTCGATTTTCTTGTTATCATATACTATTTAAAAGTTTCATTATCTAAAATTACAACATAATCATTCGTTAATCGGCCAGCTTCTTTTGTATAACTAACAAGCCTTTGTATATTATCACAGCAAATTTTTGCTCCCCATACGAGTAACGGTACACCAATAAAATCGATATGGAACCTTCTAGAAAACAGCCCACCGAAAGTCATTGGTAAAGGTACGGTTGGTGATGTATTAGAAAAAATAATCTTTTCATGACTTTGATAATGTTTTTGCAAGATTTCTCCTAAATGCTTCATCGCTGGTACAACAACTTTTGATGCGCCACATCCAATCGTATATACAGGATGACCATGTTCATCGATTCCATGAAAAATAATTTTCCCCATATCTTCTGTTTTCAATTTATTAAAGTAATCTACATTCAAGATTTCTTCTTTCGTTAACTTACGATCCGTTGGTAGTTTATTTAAATGATACGCTGCAGCTAGTGAGGTAGTATGTGTTCCACCAAAATCTGTGTAAATGTATATCATATTATCATCCCTTGTTGTAAAAGTTCAATGTTAATTAGTATTACCGTTCTTAGCAATGTTAAACAAGGGGTGAATGTATTTACGTTTTTTGTGTTAATTCATTATATTTTTTCCAAATATAATAACGTCTACTAATCACAGTGCCTAATGTAATACATAAAAAGGCATTTGTTACAACCATTAATGTCTGGTGCGTACTATCAGAAAACATACTTTGTTTAATCATAATTTTTGCTCCTAAAATAACAAGAAGGATTATTGTACTTACCCAATTTCCTTTTCGTAGTACATGACCTGTTTTACTATCAAATCGAAATGTTAAAGCTCTTCCCCGTATAATTCCTAGACCTAAGCCAATTCCAAGCATTACAACAAACAGTAGTCCTTGCAGCAAAGTTATTTGTCCCATATGAATAATGGACTGGATTGTTACAAAGCACAACAAAGCCGGAATGAGCCAAATACGGTTTATTTTCACTTTTCGTTCTTTACTTTGCATCAAAACAATAATAAGAACAACAAGTAAAATATCCATTTAAAATCCTCCTATAAACTTGTTTATCTTTAAAGATTATATTCTCCTCTTTTCATTCCATACTTGAAATACCATAGCTACTTTCAAGTGTAAGATGGAAAATGTGATTTCTCATCAGCCTTAAGCATTATTTATAAAAATAAAAAGACGTACTTTTTACTCGTACGCCTTTAATAACTCGTTTAAACTCCTATTTATCAACTAATTCCACACCTTTAGAATTAGCTTTACCCAACACTCGAATGTTAAATTTATTAATGGCTTTTAAAAAAATATTATAAATACAATATCCAACAATAGAACCTATAACATTACAGATCACATCATCAATATCAGTAATACGTCCCACTCCACTAAATAAAGACTCAATTAATTGTAGCAATTCAATACTAGCTGATATAGAAAATCCTAATAAAACTGTACTTTTGAATTTCTTATATTTATCCCATAGGATAGGTGCTAAAAATCCTAAAGGCATTAATAATAAAAATTTACAACTATATAGTAATGTTTTCTAATTTAAAAATCCATATAATTATATATAATTGTACAGAATTACAAAAAACCCTTATTTAATAAATAAAGGGTTCCTCGTTAACTAAAATATTTTTCAAAACGGAAACAATCATGAACCCGTTTAAATTATTTTCGTATCTCTTCTTTTAAATCCATATAATTAAAAAGTTCTTTCTATTTCTGTCATTAATTTTTCAGGTCCTGCCCCTTTATTCGATGGAATAACTAAAGTGATTCCTAATTCTGGATATATAGCCGAGCGAAAACTGACGCCTGGATCATATCCCATTACATGATATTTGAATACCTTGTTTTCTCGTGTTTCAATCCATATTCCATAGCCGTAGGACTGTTTATCATTTACTTGAATGTGAGGAGTTAAAAGTAATTTTGTATATTCCTTTCCTAAAATTTCATTATTAAATAGGGCCGCCCAAAATTTCAGCATGTCTGGTGCAGTAACATATGCACCTCCATCAGCTCCTCCTTTTATCGGTATAGAGTAGGCGTTTGTTCTCCAATTTTGGTTGGTTTCGTCCTTTATATATCCTAGAGCTGTATGTCTTGGTAATCTATCTAACGAAAAATAGCCAGAATCATTCATGCCAATCGGATTAAAAATGTTCTTTTCTATATACTCCGTAAATTTAAGTCCCGTCTGTTCTTCTATTATTAATCCAAGTATGATAAAACCTGCATTGTTGTAGTGAAACTTAGTTCCAGGTGCAAACATCATATTACTTTTTTGGAATAATGATAAAAAGTCTTTTAAGCTCTTTAATAGATACATAGGTGTTTGTTTCCAAAGATCTTCGAAGTTATCCATAATACTTTCATCAAAATAATCTGGTATACCAGCGCTATGTGTTAGTAGTTGATGTATTGTAATATCTTCATCGAAGTTTGGAAATTTTATCTCTAGACAATCTTTTAATTTTGTATGAAAAGAAATAAAACCTTTTTCAACAAGTTGACAGATCCCAATTGCAGTGAAAATTTTACATCCTGAGGCAATGCCAAATCTTGTTTGTATCGTATTGTTCATACATTCACTTTGGTTTGCGTAACCCAAAGCTTTTTCATAGACTAAGTCTTTTTCTTTTTTTACTAAAACTACTCCAGAGAAATCTATTTTCTTTTGTATTTCTTTTACAATTTTATCAATTTCATCTTTTGTTTTTATCACGACAACCACCCTTATCTTTCGGTATTGTTCTTTCCCCTTATTAATTTTTCCATATAAAGGGGAAAGAACCCTTTTATTAAATACGATAAATTGTTAATGAGAACACAAAGTTCATTTCGAATTTATCCCGCTATTTGTGGGCAGTAAGACCCCCATCTCAAAATTCAGCGAAAGCAAAGAAGTTAAGTGGGGACCCTGCTGCCCGTAAAAGCCCGATTGGTGAGGGCTGATAATCAGTGGGGGATGCCCCCTGATTAAAGTTTCACTTTATTGATTCAGTAGAATACAACTTAGATTGTGCTGGGAATAAAGTAAACACACATAAGACGATAGTAATAAATAACATGACCAATGAACCTACAATAACTACAAGTTGTATAGAAATGAACTGAGTCGCAACACCAGATAATATTGTAATAAAGATTGTTACTATCGCAATAACAAGTCCATATATACTCCCAATCCGTCCCATCATATGAACAGGGATATTATTTTGGTAAAATGTATAAAATCCTGTATTTGCATATGCCATTGAAAAAGATAAAATAAAGAATCCAATAGCAGCTATTAAAAATACATTTGAAAAAGCATAAATTAAATAACCAATTGCGATGAATAATGACCCTATTCCAATTAGAAGTGAAGGTGCTAATTTCTTTGACAAAATTGTATTTGTTATAGTAGCGGTTGCTAATACGAACATACTTTGAAATAAGAAGTACACGCATACGACATACACATGTTTTCTACTAAAATTTATAACAGTGTTCCAATCTTTTTTTAATACTGTAAGAGATAATGTATTACTTGTTGTATCCGAAGCTTCTTTCTTATCAAGATTAGGTAAAAGTAATGTAATGAATCCTGATAAGAGAAATGCTATAGCATTTCTATATATAGCAATCTCTGGTGTACTCGCAATTAATAAAACCCCTGCTATCGCTGGACCAATTAAAAATGCACCAGATCCTATTAAACTACGTAATGCGTTGAAACGTTGTCTTTGTTCTACCGGAATTAATTTCGTCATATACGTCATAGCAGTTGGCTCATAAATTGCACTGGCCATACTTATAAAGAATACAAATACATAAACAATCCAAAGTGACGGAAGTAAAGGTAAAATAGCGATAGATAACGCACGATATATATCGAGGTGAATCATTAATTTCCGTTTATTTAAACGATCAATCATACTCCCAGACCAAGCGTTTGTAAATAAAGTGGCTAATGGTTTTATTACATATAAAGTAGCAACAGCTAAGGCTGAGCCACCCATATTATAGACAAGTACATTCAGTGCTATTAAGTAAATCCATGCCCCTAAATTCGCAATACCAACACCGGACAGTAGTAATAAAAGATATTTCCAATCTTTAAGAAAGTTTTTCATTTTTGGCCCCCGCTTTCAAAATTGTTTTAAAACAATAAAAAAATCCCACCCCCAAGACTTTTAATCTTAGGGACGAGATTTATCATCGCGGTGCCACCCTAGTTTGTTAATATGTCACCATATTAACCTTATCAGGTACTGCATTCTAACTCATGCTTATACCATAGCTCTATAACGGGAGCTCCCGTCACACCATCCCCTAATAATAGGTTCCGATGCGCTGCTCAGAGGCTTGGTTCAATAAAGAATTTTTACTCCTTTTCAGCTAAATGGAGCTCTCTGTAAAAAATTCATTTTATTTACTCTTCTCTTCACTGCATTTGATTTTTTCCATATTATCACAATTATTTTTAACTGTAAATAAAAAACAATCAGATATTTATATTTCCGTCATTTTTGCTTTACGACCAATTCGACATACGAAACGCATTAGCTTTTTATGAAGATAAGGAAATAAAGTAAAGAATACGTCCATCGTTTTTTTTAATGGCATTGGACAAATTACTAATTTATTTTTATGAATAGCTTTCAGTGCAATTTCAGCAAACTTGTCAGCTGAAATTGGCTTATTTGTTTTTAGTTGTTTTATAATTTGATTCTTATTCATATTAATTGCAATTGATTTTTTAAATATGGGTGTATCTACAAAAGTTGGACAAAGCACACTTACATTTACACCGTATTCTTCCGCCTCATAATGTAATGAAGTTGTTAAACCTACGATAGCATGTTTGGTTGTTGCATACGCGGTACAAAGGGGAGCTGGTCCTAAACCAGTTGCAGAAGCAGTATTAATGATATGACCAAATCCTTGTTTTTTCATGAATTGGTAAGCCAATTGTGTTCCGTAAATTACACCTAATAAATTTATTTCAATAATATGTTTCCAATCATCCAAAGACATATCGTATACTTCTCCATACATAGCAATTCCTGCATTATTAAACATATAATCAATTCTACCAAACTCATTAACTATTTTTATAATAAGTTCTTCTACGGATCCAGCGTTAGTAACATCTAAATATTCGAACCTAGCTAGTTGATTATTATTTTTTATATTATTCACAAGGTTTTGGCCACAGGCTTCATTAATATCAGCGATAATTACAAATATATCTTTATTTGCTAATTGAATGGCTAAAGCTTTACCAATACCAGAAGCGCCGCCAGTTATAATTGCGACTCTTTGCTCATCCATATAAATAACCTCCTGTTGTTTATACATATAATGAAAACGGACGAGTGTAAGGATTTGAACAATCGTTCTAATTCGCGTGTCACGCTACATATATTTGTTTGAAATAGAGAGTAAAAAAATTTTAATAGCTTCTTCAAATAAAACTTCTAATTTCTCCATTTCAATTGAATGAATGAATTGACATAATCCACCTAGCCATGAACCTAATAAAAGGCATGAACCCTCAACATTTTTCATATAAAACTCACCACTTTTTATACCTTCATCTAAAATTTGTTGATATGCCTTTAAAGGGACAACAGCTAAACCATAAAGTTGTTGAACTGTAGAAGGATTCGTGCTCGGATCAGAGGCAAGTTCTTGCCCCGCTCTTAATAACGGCGTTTTGTAATTATAAAGTACAAATTTAGCCATTCCATATAATTTTTCAGTTGCGTTTGTATACTGTTTTTCTGCCATTTTCCATTTATCATGCCAGTTTTTCATACTGTCTTTAGCTAAATAAACAAATAATTCTTCTTTATTTTTATAATGATAATATATATGTCCTTTACTATAACCAGAGGCTTTAGCAATGTTATCAATGGAGGTTTTTGTATACCCTTTTAAGGAAAATAACTCTATCGCTTTTTCTCCTATTATTTCTTTGGCTAAATCACTATCATATCGTCTTTTATTCAATGTAGACTCCTTCCATCGTTTAATACAAAAATTGAACAATCGTTCTAATTTCAATATATGTAAGTTTTTTTGTTTTAGTAACTGTTAAGTATTTTATTTATTATTTTTTCTAAAAAATACGGTGCGTGAAATTACTCATAAATTTTTAAAAAAGAACCTATTGGATATAGGTTCTTCAACAAGTTTGAATTAATTCGTATTCGCCTCTGTTAACGGTTGTAACGGCGGTTCTAATTCTAGTTCTAGTGTATCTCCTTCTTGTAAATTTTGTCCTTTTTCAATACTTTGGCTCGTTACATAACCTGTACCAGAAGTTTTCAAATCTAATTTCAAAAGCTTAGAGAAATACATAATATCACGCATGGACCAACCTTTTACATTTGGCATTTGTGCGTTATTCCCTAATAAAAATATACGATCACCTTCACTCATTACCTCGCCAGACTGTGGATATTGTTTTATTATTTTTCCTTCTCCTAAAATTACCGGCTGTAGCTTCTCTTTTTCTACACTTTTCTCTGCTGTACCCATCGATTGATTTACATAATTTTGTACTTTTAATTGAGATTGCTTCGTTGCATCAGCTATTTGTTTTTCTGTATACGGTTTCACCTTTAAATATTCAAGGCTGTTTTTTATAACAGGTTTAAATATTTCAGCAAGAGGCTGAGCTCCATACTCATCTCCTTTTAACTTTGGCTGCTTAATAGCTAAGTATACGATTAACTCCGGATCATCAATTGGAGCCATTCCTAAAAAGGAGAAAATGTAATTCTCTTTCCCTTCCATATATCGGCCGTTTTCAGGATTCGGGATTTGTGCTGTTCCTGTCTTACCTCCAATTGGATAACCATCCACTTTATACATTGTACCAGTTCCTTTTGAAGATGTTATAACACGCTCCATTAAGCTTCTAACCTTGTCCGCTGTTTCTTTTTTTATCGGATTCCCAATTTCTTTCGGTTGATTTTCCATAATAACTTCTTTATTTGTTGGATTTACAACTTTATCAACGATATATGGTTGCATCATTTTCCCGTCATTTGCTATAGCAGTAGCCGCTTGGATTAATTGAATCGGAGTTACTGTAGAACCTTGACCGAAAGAAGTTGTAACCTGTTGAATTTGCGTATTTAATAATAAAGTATTTTTACTTTCTCCAGGTAAATCTATTCCTGTTTTTTGATTGAATCCAAATTTATTCATATATTGCTTAAATTTATTTGGTTTCAGTAACTGATCTTCTAAAATAGAAAAAGCTACGTTTGATGATCTTTCAAAACCTTCATCAAATGTAATTGATCCCCATCCAAATCCACCATTATGATCTTTTATATCAGAGGAACCAACGGAATATTTTCCAGATTGAAAATATTCTTTTCCGTTATATACACCTTCATTAATGGCAGCTGCTAACGTAAAAACTTTCATAGTTGAACCTGGTTCATATGCATTTGCAATCGGATCATTTAAAAAGTATTCGATATCACCTACATTAGGATTGTAACTAGGTTTACTAGACATCGCTAAAACCTTTCCTGTTTTTGGATCAGCAATAATTCCAATTAACATAGAAGGATCATAATGCTCTTGTGCTTTGTTCATCGCTTCTTCTAAAAAGCTATTAATTTGTTTATCAAGCGTTAAATACACGTTATTCCCATTTTTAGCAGGTTCTACTTTACCTATATCATTTGTAAGCGGAATCCCCCTTCGTGTACCCACATATTCTATATTCCCGTTTGTAGAGCGCAAATATTTATCCAAACTCTTTTCAAGCCCAAACTTTCCTTCCGTATTCCCTTTATCATCTGGTCTAGCAAAACCCAGTATATAGGATGCAAAATCTTCATTCGGATACACTCTTGCTTTTTCCGACATAAAAGATACACCTGGTATTTTTAAATCGTTAATTTTTTCCTTCGTTTCCCTAGATAAGTTCCGACCAATTTTCCCAATTTCAACTTGCGTACGCCCTTCATGAAAGTTTTTTAATACTTCTTCTTTATCAATTTCAAGCACATCGGCTAATTGTTGTGCGGTTTCATCTTTATTTTTCACTTTATCTTTTCCTTTTAAATTCACAACAACTCGATATGTTGTAGAATCTTGTACTAACACCTTTCCCGTTTGGTCATAGATAGTGCCACGATTCGCTTCTAAAATACCCTTTTTATTATGTTGTTCATCCGCTAGATCCTTTACATTTACATTATGCACGACTCCTACTGCCTGAATATAGACTATACGCAAAATCATAATAAGAAACAAAACAATAAAAGCAATCATCATATATCGAGCGCCTTTATTCGTTTGAAGTTTTTGCATACTTATCTCCTCTCTTTTGGAATGGATTCGTACGAAGATGCGTTTTATAATTTGTAGTTTTTGTTTACGATACTATATGTTTCGAAGTTTTCTTTTTAATTCCTTTAAAACAATACGAAACTAACTATTGTTATTTTTTGTTTTTGTTTTATTTCATTAAAATACGGTGCGTGAAATTTCTGAATATTAACTTCACCAAAACTTGATTGCATATCACTCTAAACTCTTTTCTTATTTCCTATAAAAAGTTCCCCTCTGGATTTCCAAAGGGGAACTTTTTATAAGAAAATTATGCGATATGGTTATATTTTGCTAAGAAAGGAATTCGTCTCGCTACTAATGCATACATTTTGAATACAAGTTTCGCTATTGGTTCAAACATACGTGTACTTTGCATTACTAAAGCGCTCGTAATAAGCGTTAAGAATGCTGCACCAAGTATATCTAAAGGATAATGAACACCTACGTACATACGTGATATACCGACTAGCACTGCCCATAATAGCGCGATATATTTCAGTTTTTCGCCTCTAAGAATAAATACGAAGGCGATTGAAAATACAAGTACAGAATGATCGCTAACGAATGATGAATCTGCTGCGTGTGGCACTAATTGGTGTACATCATGTGATACGAACGGACGCGGATGGTAATATACTGCGTGTATAAGAACATTTACTACTAATGCAATAATAACCGAAAGCGTCGTATATAAAACTGTATATTGTTTTCTAATTGCATTCTCTTTCTTTCCATTATTAAACCATAAGATAAGCATAAATAGAACGGCTACGTATGCAGCGCTATTTGTAATAGCAACCATTATCGTATCTAATAGTTTGGATGAATCAGCAAAATTATTAAACCACCGAAATACTGTGTAATTCATAATACTCTCTCCCTACTTACAAGTGTTCTTGATTTACACAGTATACAATACCATTATGAAAATGGGCTTAAACTTTTCTCATCTAATTCTTATTTTACTATTACTCATGTGACAATTATAAAACAAATTTTATACGCTATTTATGTATAAAGTTCGTAAACCTTTATAATAAGGCGATTCGTATTTTTTTCATGTTTGGAATACATAACATGTTCATTTAAATATACTAATTGCAAAATCATATTTTTTAATTCATTTGAAGTACAATATTTCCGAATTGTTCTCCACGTTCCATACGGCTTAGTGCTCGAATTGCTTCTTCTAACGAGTAAACTTTATCAATAATTGGTTTAATTTGATGTTTTTCTATAAACTTTATCATCTCATTAAATTCCTCACGGCTACCCATGGATGTTCCCATAATATCAATTTGATTGTAAAATAGCGCGCGTAATGGTAATTCAATTTTATCTCCTGAGCTTGCACCAAAATTCACGATTCTTCCGTTTGGTTTTAATACATCAAAATATTTCAAAAAAGTTGCTGGACCTATACTATCTATTATTAAATCTACTTTTTCACCTTGTAAGCTCTCTCCCCAATTTCCGGCACTATGAAAAGAAATATCTGCACCATATTTTGCAGCAAGTTCCCTTTTATTCTCTACCCTTGAAGTAACACTCACTTTTGCGCCAATTGCTTTCGCGAATAACATGGCAAATGTAGCAACACCACCGCCTATTCCCGGAATTAAAACGTGTTCGCCGCGCTTCAATCTACCTTTAGTAAAAAGCGCTCTGTATGCAGTTAATGCGGATAAAGATAAAACACCTGATTCTTCCCAAGTAAGATATGACGGCTTTTCTACAACATTTTCAACTGGTACAATTACATATTCAGCAAACGTTCCATCTTTCGGCCCACCTAGCACTTCCGGTAACTCCGGTACTTCAGTAGCATGTTCCCATCCAATACTAGGATTAATAATAACTTCTGTATGTAGTGTAATATTTGAAACTCCTTCTCCTATTTCTGTAACAATTCCTGATCCATCTGACCCTATTACTAATGGTAGATCCATTTCTTTTCTATTATTTATAATAAATAAATCCCTATGATTTAACCCGGCAGCTTTTAACTTTACTTTTACTTCACCTGCACTAGGACTTATCTCAGATGAAAATTTATATCCTACTCCCTCTAATCCTTTTTTATCTTGATGTACAATAGCTTTCATTGCTTAATTCCCCCTTAATATTTCCAATGTACTAGAAATATTAAAATAAATAAAATAGTTTGCCTCCAATAATTAGAAATTATATATTTAGTCATGAAAAAACAAAAAATCCCCTCCCTATAAAAAGTGTAGGAAGAGGTTTCAAAACTAGTTAGATAAGAATCTATACATTCATTGAGTTCTAGCCAATTCTAATATTTTTCGAATAAACGGCGCTTTTGCCTTTGTATATGAAACACGATCAAAAGCATATGTAATAGCAAGTATCTCTTTTAATTCTCTATATTCTTTACGTGCCCATTCATGGCTTATTAGAAAGTCACGAAATAAAATATTGTTCCTCCATTCGTCACTATTATAAATATAAACATGCAAATGATGAGTACCCGCTCTCCACTTTCCTTTTCTAAAAAAACGCCAATTGGTTGCATCTTTTGGAACATACTCATATCCAATTTCCGATAGAACTTCAATCCACTTTTCAGTTATTTGCAATTCTGTTACGCCAATCATCATATCAATAAGAGGTTTAGCTCCTAATCCTTCTACTGCTGTGCTTCCTATATGTTCAACAGCAATTATTTCTTGTCCTAACAAGGAACAGAATTTCTCTTTTTCTTTTATATACTCTTCAACCCAGTCTTTTTGATACGGTTTAATAACAATTTGTTGATCCATTGTATTCACCTCTTTATAAGTATTTATCATTATGTTTATAAAATTTTATATTGTTAGCATAGGATTTCCATAAAATATGTCGAATAGTGGAATGTACAACTTAATTATATTAAATGTGAGGTAAGCTATGAAAGATAATTCCGTCGAAATTCAGTTAAATAGTGTAACATTCCAATTAAAAGAATATCATAATTTTGATTGGCTTATTAAATTAGGGACCGTATTTGCAGTTTTTGACCAGCAAGACTCAGGTAATATAAGTTTTGGTGTAGAAAAAGATGGTCACAAGAAATTTATCAAATACGCAGGAGCACAAACAATTGCATATGAAGGAACAACGGGTGATGCTATTAAAAGGCTAAAAAATTCAGTTACTATCTATGAAGATTTAAAGCATGAATCGCTCATAAGACTAATTGATCATTTTCCAGTTCAATCTGGATATGTATTAATTTTCGATTGGTTTGATGGTGAATGTCTTCATTCGCATTGGAGTTTCCCACCTCCTGAAAAATATAAAAATCCAAATTCACCATTTTATAAATTTAGGCATTTATCTGCTATAGAACGAATTCATTCCTTACATTCCATTTTTTCTTTCCATACTTATGTAGAAAAGAAAAACTATGTAGCAATAGATTTTTATGACGGCAGTATTTTATATAATTTTAATACAAACGAAACAAAAATTTGTGATATAGATTTATACAGTAAGAAACCTTACATAAATAAAATGGGCCGGCTATGGGGTTCCTCCCGTTTTATGTCACCAGAGGAATTTGAACTAAACGCAACAATCGATGAAAGAACAAATGTATTTAATATGGGAGCAATGGCTTTCTCACTTTTAGGCGGTGAAAAAGATCGTTCTTTTATAAAATGGAAAGCAAGTAAGGAATTATATGAGGTAGCGTATCGTGCTGTAAATAAAAATCGTGCAGAACGTTATGCATCAGTTACAGAATTCTATGAAGCGTGGTTAAAAGCGGCTAATGCAGAAAAGATATAACCCTAAATTATTAAAAGAAATATAGAGTTTATACTATTATCATGTAAATTAAAAATGGTTTTATGAGCGTTTCGTACTAGTGTGTTCTAATTTATTATGGCTATTATTGAGGAAGACATATCAGCGATAATTTATGTATATTTTGTATAAGTGTTAGCAAGTTCGTTTGCAAACTTGTTAGCACTTTTTGTTTAAATAATTCACACATTCTTTCTTTACATACTGATTATATTTCCAATTGTGTACTAATGTGTGAGTTTAACTCCCCATATTTTAAACAAAATGGATCGTACAGGGTAATGACAATATAAGTATTTCTTTTTCCTACTATTGCAATTTTTGAAAAGGCCTTTTCTCTCATATCAGGCTCTTTTATTTATTAAAAAAAGATTATTTTATATAGATTACTATAAGCATCCATAAAGCCAAAACACCAATGATAGCGAGTACTATACGTGTTGATAGTATCCTTACTTCAAAGTCTGTTTTCTTAGAGGGTTCAGGATATGCAATTATGTAAATTCCCTTTAATAATGCAAGCCATGCAATAACCGTTAGGAATCCCTGCCAGTTGAATACCCCCTGCTAACAATGTTCTAGCTTCTTGCTCAGATATTCGAATAAAAACAAATTCCTCTATGGCTACATTTCCAAATTCCACTTCAATTTCTACTAGAAGAAAGAATCTGTTTCTAATTCTCACTATACAATTTGCCCCAATTGAAATAATATCTTCATTCATTCTTTTCACCTCCTTTAATACTATATAATTCATAAAGAGGTGAAATGGTGTGGACAAGCAAACAAAAAAGTTGTTTTTTGAAATGTGAGACATCAGTTAACAACTATCATCAAAAAAACAGAAAAAACAACCTACACGACAGGAAGTTTTTTCTGTTTTTAGTCTGTATACAATATTCAAACCTAATTAACATAACGTCTCATTATCGGTAGCAATGAAAAGAGGAAACCGTACGCTTTGACATCCCTATTTCGTTATAAACCATGTAATCACATGCGTCCTCTTCTTCTAAATAACGTTTCTAAATAATATCTCTTTGAATGCTTCCTGCACGTCCGTTCCCTAATCGATTTAGAAACTGATCAATACGACATTCTTTCAAGCCACTCTTCTCGTTTGCTCTGTTGAATATTTGCTATAGCAACATCTTCTAATGGTTTTCCAACTGCATGTGTAGGATCGTGCTCACGTATTTCATAAGAAGGAGTGACTTTCTTTCCTTACGCATCATCCCAAGTTTCCTATGTACACGTATGCTTTCCAACACACCTTCTAATTCTTTTTGTGTCGCTGTTATGTCAATTTTTTTGTAAGAAAGATAATTGTTTAGTCATGTAAGACCACTCCTTTTTATGTTTTAATTACTTTTGTCTTAATGCTCCACGTCTTAGTTCATAACAAGGTCTATGCATCCCCATTAAATCCTCAATTTCACGAGTGCTAAATTTCTCTTTTCGTTTTTTCTTCTTTTTCTTCTTTCCTTACTTAAATTTCTTTTTCCATTCACGTAACTGATCCTTTAACGCCTTCATTTCTCCATCTCCCTTTTCAAAATAAAAAGAACACCTATTCCTAAAACAGCCT
Source organism: Bacillus sp. FSL W8-0770 (assembly GCF_038008705.1). Classification (NCBI taxonomy): domain Bacteria; kingdom Bacillati; phylum Bacillota; class Bacilli; order Caryophanales; family Bacillaceae; genus Bacillus; species Bacillus sp. FSL W8-0770. Next base: position 2,476,449 of record NZ_JBBOZR010000001.1, on the reverse strand, counting down.
TACTTGCTGCTTTAATGAATTGGTTTCCTTTAGTTTTCTAGCTTGACTGTATGAAAAGATTCATCCATGCTTTATCTAATCTTTCTTTCTCATATTTTTGTATAGCCTTTGTGCGACGAGAAATTGCTTTTTTTAATTTCTTCTTCTTTAAATTATTCAATCCTCTCACTCCTTCTTACGAAACACTTTTACTCTCCATTTTTGGGTGTTTTCATTAATTTGATACCTTATTACATTCAAAAAACTGATTGAATGTGAATGGTACCTATTTAACTTCAGTTGCGATAGGTAAGACTTTGAAGTTATCTCCATCTTTTCCCCCGCTTAGCACTGTACGTGCGACTTTCATCGCATACAGCGCCCCATCTTATCCTCTTATACTAAAGTAACTAGATTACAAGCTTTACGGAGTTTGTTTATTTTCTTCAATTGTTTATCGTTCAATTGAAGAATTCTCATATATGTTCTAATCGTCTCGTCATTTGTAGCGTGAATCAATCTGTGGACAAATTCATGTACAATAATCAGGTTATTAAACTCGTCAGTTCCTCCCATACCTTTCGGTATTTTATGGTGACAGTGCACATCTTCAGCTATTAAGAAGATTCCGATGACAGCGCATTTACCATTTTGCATGGAATACCTGGATATTCTGTTATCTTTATACTCCATGCTTTGTCCTTTATTGGAGGATAGCAACATCTTTTGCATTTCATTGGCAATGTTACCTTTTAGGCTTTTGATGAGTTTTTGTCTTCCTTGCTTAGTGTAATTGCATATGTCTTGACTAAAACTTTGAGGGAATCGTGTTTGTATGTCCGCTAGTGGATATACATGATTGCCCGCTATTTCAAAGGTTCTATAATTGTTCCTATGAGTTCTTTTGTATAATGCATTCACATTGGTAGGAATCTTATATTTCCCTATTGATTTTAGACGATTAAACAAAGTTTTCGAGAGACGAAAGGCTATTTCAGCAAAGTCTATAGTTACATGTGTTGCAATTTTGTAATAATTTTTTATACCAAGCACATAAGAGTTATAGTCCTGTACTGTTTTCCCTGATGGGCTTTTTTGAATTGCTTTAATCCTTGTCTTTGCTTTTTCAAGGATATCTTTTTTCTTTTTCTCGCTTACATGTGTGTTTGCCACATATTTTTCGCACTTTTTAACAGATTTGATAGAGAACCCCAGAAAATCGGAAGATTTTCTTTTTAGGTTAGTTATAGTCGATTTTTCATTAGATATATTAAGGTTTAATTGATTTTTAAGATAACCTTTTACTGCATGGAATATTTTGATTGCAGATTGATGATTGTTAGTAAATATTTTAAAATCATCTGCGTATCTAACGATATGCATTTTCTTCAATTTTGTTTTTATCAGCAATGGATTTTTGGTTGCTGTTGTGTATGGTCTTCTTGTTTTAATATTCTCCCATTGCCTAGATATCCACCAATCCAAATCGTTTAATACAACATTACTAAGTAATGGGCTTAGGATTCCTCCTTGCGGAGTTCCTTTTGTAGGAATACCTTTTCCTTTGATTGGTGCTTTTAACATTTTAGAGATAATTGTCAGCACCCTTTTATCAGTTATGCCTATGTTGTATAGTTGTTTTAATAACTTGGAATGGTTCACGTTGTCAAAGAAACCTTGTATATCAATGTCTACTACGTGACTAAATCTTCCTCTGTTTATCAGATATTGACACCTAGCCATTGCATGGTGTGTTGACCTGTTAGGTCTGAATCCATATGAATGCTTGTGGAATTTTGCCTCGCATATTGGTTCTAGAACCTGTTTGAACATTTGTTGAATCAATCTATCTCTCATTGTAGGGATTCCTAATGGGCGTTTCTTCCCATTAGGTTTAGGTATTTCTATCCTACGTACCGTATTTGGTTTGTAATTTGTGAGAGTTTTTCTAATATCGTCAACGAAGGAATTTACATCTTCCATTTTATAATGGTCGATTGTGATACCATCTGTTCCTTCAGTTTTAGAACCACTGTTAGCCTTTATACTTCTATATGCCAATAGAATATTTTCTTTTGATATGATGTATTTATATAGATTTACACCTTTAGTAGCGTTATTTTCACTACGTTGGTATAAATCATCGAACATTTTTTGTATATCGTAATATTCTGCATTTCGTAATGTTGTACTCACCGATGTATTATTTCCCCTTTCTTACGAAAAGTCCCATCATCTTACTCGATCCTGTGAGTTACATCTAGTTAATTTAGTTTTCAAAGAACAAGACTAGGGACTATCCCTCCACATTCGTTACATGCTTCGTCGGTACTTTGTCCCCACCTTCACAAGAATGAAGCAATTTCGGTTCGTTAGAACCTTATATGCATCTGTCCGCTAGTAGGCGTTGGTGACAGTTTCTTGCTTACCACGTTCCGATTGACTTAGCTATACATATATCCTTAGGTGCTTGCTTTAAGCCTGTTATCTTTACACCCTCATCGTTAGATGTTCCGAATTTCGTATCCTTTACTCTTACTTTTCGGTAGATAACGTCATCATTGACGACATACAAATTTCTATTGTATTAATAATTTAGACCCGTACATTCGCAAGTTCGCCAGTCCGTTATTTTAGACATTCTCACCATAGATATTTTGTAGCATCCCGGCCTATCCATTACCATATGATTTCTCACTTAGGTTTTGTTCAGCCGACTTCACCTAGCTTCATACAATTTGTGACTACTATCACGCCTTGCATGTAGGAGTATTAGATAAGTAGTTTCAGCTCAACATGACGGCTTTCATTCCTACTTTCAGTCAAACAGTTGTTGTTATCAAATTGATAACCCTCCTACTTCATGTTTGCACACTTATGAGGAAACGTGTCGCACAAAGGATTATTTTATTAAGTTATGTTTCTTTAACAAAAACCAAGTCTCCATGCCTTTTACATCTCTCTCGTACACTTGCATTACATATATCTCTTCATTTATTAACAGTTGGAACTCTACACATTGTTTTTCTTTGTTCCATCCGTAAGATGCCATTGGAACCATTTTCGGCTCTGTTTTCCCTTCCATTTCTCTTCCTCCCCTGAATAAAACTCAATATTCCGTTCATACTATAAATACACTTGAGTTCTGAACTTCCTTCTTAACGTTTTTTCGGAGAGCAGTTAGCTTTTGCTAGCTGCTCTTTTAATTACACATTTTTGTCTTAACACTCATATATTATTGAGAATTAAAAAATCATTTCATGTATAAAAGGAAAGTATTCTTTTTCATTACTCCACTCCCTCATTAAATACCACTGTTTGAATAAGGTTTTTAAAGAGGGAATACATTTAAAAATCTTGGTTACACTGTAAACAGGCTCGTGAATAGCCAATTTTACTAATACCCACTCTATGTCTATTACCTTGGGCCGAGCAATTAGCAAACGCTAATTGCTCTTTTATATTGAGTTAATAATAAAATTTAGGTCTTATTCCTTTTCTATATCATATATTTTTAACCTAACCATCCAGCTCAAAGTGTTACCTCCTATCTTAAAGAGCACTGATGCATGGTGCTCTTTTTAGTTTCCTTATCTCTACAAAATGAAATTTTTATACAAAATACACACAACTAAATTCACATAATTTCATATGATATATTGCATCATTTCTTTTTAGAATGGATAGTCGTTACAGAAGGGCGCTTTCCGAAGCGCTCTTTTTTAATATCCCCTGCACTAAATAATTTTTGAATTATATCTTAATTTCGAGAACACTCACAAGTCATAGGTTTACAATAAGTCTTGGTCAGAAGAGCACTTAGATATGGTGCTCTTTTTGGTATGGAATTTAAATTAGAGGCTTGCTCTTAAAACCTATTATGTAATTTTCATAGGTTTTTTCCTTACACCCCTGTGTCTGTTTACTCATAAGTTGTTAAAGTATAAATATAAATTGATAGTTAATTTATAAGGGAGGTGTAAAAATGAGTAAATTTAAAAAGCATTGTTGTCACATACCCTTTCCTTTACCTCAAATAGGGCCTACTGGATTAACCGGTGCTACTGGACCTTCGGGACCTACTGGAGCTACCGGACCTTCAGGTGGACCTCGGGGACCTACTGGAATTCAAGGTAACCTGGGACCTACTGGACCTCAAGGTATTTCTGGACCTCAAGGGATTCCTGGGATTTCTGGATCTATTGGTCCAACTGGACCTTCTGGAATTCAAGGTATCCAAGGCATCCAAGGCATTCCTGGCATTCAAGGCCCTATTGGACCCACTGGAATAACGGGAGTCACTGGAATTCAAGGGATTCCTGGCATTCAAGGGATCCCTGGCATTCAAGGCATTCAAGGGATTCCTGGCCCGACCGGACCTCAAGGGATTCCTGGCATTCCTGGTTCTGAAGGTCCAACTGGACCTTCTGGAGCTGTTGGACCTACCGGCCCTTCCGGGGGACCGCCAGGACCAACGGGCCCGACTGGACCTTCCGGGGGACCACCAGGACCAACCGGAGTGACTGGCCCCACTGGACCAACTGGGTCACCAGGACCAACCGGACTTCAAGGTATCCAAGGTATCCAAGGCATTCCTGGCCCCACTGGACCTCAAGGAAGTCAAGGGATTCAGGGGATTCAAGGTAATCCAGGGCCTATTGGTCCTATTGGACCCACTGGAATAACTGGGGCAACTGGAATTCAGGGTATCCAAGGTATTCAAGGTAATCCAGGACTTATTGGACCTATCGGCCCGACTGGCCCAACTGGGCTTCAAGGTATCCAAGGCATCCAAGGCATTCCTGGGCCTACTGGATTACCAGGAACCGCTGGAGCTACCGGACCTACTGGGCCTGCCGGTCTTACAGTATCTGGCTTATCCCAGTATGCTTATGTTTTCAATACAGCAGCTCAAGTTGTTGCCTTAGAAGCACCTATTCTTTTTAATTCACACGGTAGAATCACATCCGGTTTTACTCATACGCTCGGAACTTCTCAGATGACAGTTATTAATGCTGGAGATTATAAAATTTCTTTTTCTGTATCAGGAGTTGAACCTAATCAATTTGCCCTCTTTTTAAATGGGGCTCCCGTTACCAACTCCATTTATGGATCAGGTGCAGGTACTCAACAAAACAATGGGCAAACAATTCTCACTTTAGCAGCAGGTGATATTATTACCCTTAATAATCATACTTCCGCTGCTGCAGTTACTTTGCAGACTTTGGCGGGTGGAACACAAACAAATATAAATGCTTCAATTGTAATTGAAAAATTAAATTAATTTAATCATTTATTTCTTGAAACTCTGCCAGTAAATAACCTGGGATGGATTCTTTTTTCAACAAGCAGTTAGCTTTTGCTAGCTGCTCTTTTTTCCGGACAGGTACCCATTTACTTTAAAATGAATAAACTATCTTGAACCCTATCTTTACAGACATCTATTGGTTCATCACTCACAAACATAACCTTAATACACAGAATGTTTTTTAAGCGAGCACTCTGGAACAAGTGCTCGTTTTACTTTGGCGTTTTTCTACAAAATGAAATTTTTATTAAGTTTTCTATTAATAACATGTATTGATTTCTTTTCTAAATTAATTTAGAGATAAATAGTTCACTGGTGAACTATTCTATGTTAAACTAAATTAAAAAAGAAAAGGGACGAGTATTATGAGTTTAAAAAATCAAAGTTTCAAACAAGCAGGAGAAGTTGTCCAATCATTTGTAACAATAAACAAAGAAATTATAAAGTTCACACATCAAAACGCCTCCAGTTTAGGATTAACAGTACAACAAATGGGTATCTTAAATACAATTTATGCACTCCCTAATGTTACTCTTAAAGAGATTTCAGAACGTCTTTCAGTTCCTAAAAGTACAGTGAGTGTGAATGTAGATGAATTAGTTAATCTACAGTTCATCGAGCGAAAACAATCAGATGAAGATCGTAGAGAAATAAAATTAAAGGTAACAAACCAAGGACAAGAAGCATCGAAAAAATCCATTGAAAACTCTACTTCCTACAAGGCAATGGAATTAGCACTACAACAACTTCAAGAAGATGATGTCCAAACATTATTGCGTATTCATAAAGATTTATTAATCTCTCTACAGCAATTTCGTTAATTGATGTAAACCATTTTAAACATAAATTCTAATTCTTATTTTTCAAAGAACTGAGCAGTTAGATTTCACTAGCTGTTCTTTTATTTAAAATAGCGTTTTTATTAAGAAATTAGTCATTCCAACTAAAACGGATGTAATGTTCGTAATAAGATCCACCTTAAATTCAACTTTCACACCATCCATTAATTCTTGTAACTTTTCCGTGAATGGTTTTGAGTGCAGAATATGCTTGTCTGGATTTTCTTTATGAATTTGATATCTATAACCTGAATATCCATTTGCAGCACTTTCGATTATTACGCATTCCATTTCCTCTGCAAATTCCAATACCTTTTCATCAATGACTTTTTCTTGGAGTTCTTTCAAATTCCCTACTAAGGACATTTCCATTCTCCTTTTTCTCAAATAACGATTTTGTTTTAAATCCTCACATTCCTAAAAAACATACATACAGTATCATGAGGTATTCTTTTTTATTTTTCTTAAGGAGCGCTTTAAAAAGCGCTCTTTAGTTTTTAAATAAAGATTTTGTTTTACTTTTGCTAATTACCCTTCCCTTGTATAAATGCACCTCTTTTACATACCATATTAAAATCCAAATAATTCTCTTTTAGGACGGTACTAATATGAACAAGGCAGTAAAATACATTTTAATCTTCTTTTGTACGGTGTTTTATATTGTAATTATTGGCAGTATTGTCTATCAAAACTTTGTTCAAGAGTATTTTATTCCTCCAAGCAAGAAATCTAAGATTGAACATAAACATTCATAATTAGCTATAAGGAGCGCTCCACAAGACATTCTTTAGCTTTAAAATAAGACTTTGTTTAGTTTCCATTAACCATTTTGATTCATTTGCATACAGTATTATCACAAGGAATTTCACAGGTTGCTCTGGTCCAGTTACCTTGAATTTCTTGCAGACCTTGTGGGAAGAACCCGTTTGTAACGAACGGATTCTTTTATTTATTTTTCATACAAAATCTTTTCGTTTTTCTAAAACCTAATTTACCGATTACGAATAAGAGATTCCTTTTAAATGTTCAGAAGAAATCTCTTATTCTTTTGTACATAAATAGACTCCAATACATATCTCATTTTTTAAAGTTACTTAATTTTTCATTGCAATTTAAAGGGCTTAAATTCATATAAAATAAACTTTAAATTCCTGTATGAAGGAATATTGTATACACAGCATTTTGCGTAATACCTGGCGTTATAAAAAGTGATATTGCATCACCTCTTGCAACTATGTCACCAGGTATTGTACTACTCCAAGCAACTGTAGCAGGTGCTATTACTAAATTAGGGTTAAATACTTTTACAGGCTGTGCACCAATATCAGAAGGGTTAATAGTCAGTATAATAGTCCCACTAATCACTGCTGTAGTTGTAAAAATAATTGTAGATATTACTTGGCCAGGCCCCGGCGCAGCAAGATTAATAGGAACATTTTTACAGACTTGCATTGTATATACTCCTATTGGTAAATTATTAATACTTATAGAAGCAGAAAGAGCTACAACACTACCAGCTCCGCCAGTTACATAAGGAATGTCTTGAGAATCTGCACCTGGTGATCCAGATACACGTTGAAACCCTGCATTAGTACCCCCAAAAAGAATAGCTTTTGTGGAAAGTGTACTAGCAGGGCCAGGTGGACCTTGGATTCCTTGAGGTCCGGTTGGACCTGGAATACCTTGAATACCCTGTAAGCCTTGAATACCTTGAAGCCCGGTCGGACCTGTCGGGCCAAAGGGACCAGTCGGACCAGTTAGTCCTGTTGGGCCCATTGGACCTGGAATGCCTGGTATTCCTTGAAGTCCTTGAACTCCTTGGATTCCTTGTGAACCAGTTGGACCTGGAATACCTTGAGTACCCTGCACCCCTTGAATACCTTGAATTCCAGTTGGGCCAGTCGGACCTGTCGGGCCAGTTAATCCTGTTGGACCTCCAGCTGGACCCGTTGGACCGGTTGGACCTGGTGGGCCTCCGGCTGGACCCGTTGGACCGGTTGCACCAGTTGGACCTAGTGGGCCTCCGGAAGGGCCGGTAACTCCAGTAGCACCTTGAGAGCCTGTCGGGCCAGTTAATCCTGGAATACCAGGAATACCCTGAGGGCCAGTTGGGCCTACATCACCTTGAATGCCTTGGATACCTTGAACTCCCTGAATCCCTTGAATCCCTTGAAGTCCAGTTGGGCCAGTTAGTCCTATTGGGCCCATTGGACCTGGAATGCCAGGAATTCCTTGAATTCCTTCAACTCCTTGAAGTCCAGTAGGACCAATAGGACCCATTGGACCTGAAACCCCTGGAATCCCTTGAAATCCTTGAATTCCTTGAGGTCCAGTAGTTCCTGGATTCCCTTGAATCCCTTGTAAACCCTGCGGGCCGGTTGGACCAGTTGGACCGGTCGGGCCTCCAGCTGATCCAGGTGGACCAGTTGAACCAGTCGGGCCAGCTTCAGGAATTGGTAAAGCACATGGAAATGGTATAAATTTACCTTTTTTAAAGCAATCCATTTTTTCAACTCCTCATAATTCTTCAATATTGAATCCTACAATATATGAAATTGCCTATAAAGAGTTAAAAAACAACCAATCAAAACATACTAATACTTCATTGATTCCCTATATTAAATTCTTAACCATTACCACATTTTTAAATTGTATAATTAAAATCGATTCCCAATATTGGCATTCTATAGTTCATAATAGTTCCATCTCTCACTCACTTTTTCTTAACAAAATTCAAATTTGGTCTTACTTTACATCTACACGTGTTTGACTTGCTTCTCGACTAAAACCATCAGGATATCTTTTAGCTAATTTTGCAATATTCATTTCAGCAATATCTTGTAACGTATATCCCAGTTCGTGTGCCATAATTGATAAGTAATACAGAATATCTCCAAGCTCTAAGACTAATTTATAAGTGTTTCCATCCTCTTCTCCTGGACAATGCGATGGTTGGAAACCATGTCCATGATAAATTGCTTTTTTTACAATATCGGCAACTTCACCAGCTTCGCCTGTAAGTCCTAAAGCTGCATTTGAAACTCGTCCTCCAAAATCAGTTTTGCTATTCCAAGTTCGTAAAGTTGCTTCCTGATAATCATTTAATTCATCAATCGATAAGATACTTGCAATCTGTAAAACTGTAGCTTCATTTATAACTTGTTCCTCATTTTTTGCTTCACTCATTAATTTAGTTGCTTCTAATACACCATTTTCCATAATGTTCATTTTGATTTCCCCTTCCTATTTAGCAAATCCCTAATCCTATTGGACGATTTTCAATTAAATACTTATCAGCTTGATCTATTACAAGAAGTGCAACTTCCGCTTGGTGTCTCCTTAACGCTTTTGCCATCTTCGGCAAACTCATACCTTGACTCCACATTTCACGAAAACGTACTACATCTCTTTCATCCCAAATGAAGTTAGCTTCTTCTAAAGCGATGTATATTTTTAACCGTGATTCCTTCATCGCTTTATGATTTCTTGCTACACTCATAAGCGAACCTACTTTCTAAAATTGATTATTTTATCTTTTCAGTAAACTTAGTATCTACACGATCAACTTTACCGTTTACCCAAACCGCCACTTGCTCACCGAATCCACTCATTGGCGGATTTACTGCTGTTACATTTCCGTCCTTCACTATTAAAAGTTTGTTGCTACTAACATCAATTTCTATTTTTGTCATATGTCCCTCTCCCTTTTACTACCGCATGTACTCGACAACATCAGGCTTAAATCCACTCCCTAAATAAACCCGTACCGGAATTATTTCTTTTTTATCCCTTGCTGCCTTACACAATTCTTCAGCTGTATCCCAATTAAAAAACTTATCTACAGCTCTTTGAAATCTCCATATTGCCATTACATATTGTTCAAAGATGTCATAGCGATCATCTTGTTTAGTTGTGCGTGGTAACTCATCCGTACACTTTGCATTCGTTGGAACTTGGACGCGTACATCAGCGTATGTAGTGCGTCCAGTTCCTCTCTTCACATTTGCCTTCATTACATCGAACTCACAAATTGCTGGCTCTACATCGAAAATATTTAGCTGCTTAGGCATGTGCCAGCCCACTCTTCTGAATAAAATCCAGTAATTCACTTGCCCCTTCCTTGCTTAAAAACATTCGGCCACCTAGCAACTCTATGTTGGTTTCAGAAACTTCACCCGTTACAAAGCATGACTTTTCATATTTTCTTAGAACAATGTTTTCACCCTCAACATGAAAATCTAGTGCCGTACCTTCGACAATCCCTAAAGTTCTGCGTAACTCTACTGGAATTACTACACGACCTAGCTCGTCCACTTTTCTTGCAACGTCTGTGTTTTTCATACCTTACTCTCCTTTAGTATTTTTATATTTATTTAGAATCTCATCCAAACGTTTCTTATTATCTTCAAGATCATCGCTTTGAGTTTGCTGTGGCTGCTGTATTGGCTCTTGTTCTTCTTGTTTGCGTAACCAATCCGGTACAACTTCCGTTCGTTTGGAATAACCTTTACCAGTACGTTTGTTGTTTTTCTTACTCATTTCAAATCGAGTATCTAAAGTAGCAACATCATTTAATGTTTTTACTTTTTCCTTTTCCCAACTACTTAAAATACTGCGAATATATCTCCACTTTGGTACATTTTCATCAATCGCTTTATTAACAGCGTGAATAACTAATTCATTACCGAATCTATCGCAAAACTCACCTAATTCTTGAATTGCAATTTCACTTAACGGAATTCCCTTTTCAAGTAAAAAGTTGTAACTAGTTTTAAATTCTTGATCAATTAATTTCTGAGATGAAGTAGCATCATCATCATTTATATTTGTAGTAATATTTGTAGTAATCTCTGTATTTGTCTTACGTTCTAGTGTAAGAGACTCTTCCGTTTTATCGTAGGAGGGTATTGCTTTAGAATGTAAGACCCTCTTGCTTTCTAAAGTAATAGGGCTATTACTTTTCAGTGTAGGAGGGTTACCATTTCCCCAATATATAATAGATATTTTCTGAATCATTTCAGGTACAGGTTCAACATACATAACGTTATTACACCTAGTTCCGTTAACAAGAATCGTCCTAAATTCAATTTTTATAAGTCCACGTTCTTTCAAAAAGTCACACGCTTCTTTTACTTGTCTTTTTGTAAATCCAAATGAATCGGCTAATTGTTGATAACTCTTTTGAAGTGTGTCTGCCTTAAACTTTTGTTTATATTGAACTTGACTAGATTCTTCACTTCTTACTTCAGTAGGTTTATACCAATAAACAATTTCTCCTAAGATAGTAATTGCAACAATATTAGGTTTACCATTACCTAATGTAAGTGTTTTAAACCATCCATGATCTATAACATTTCCACGAAAATTTATTTGCCCTATTTGTAATACCTTGTTGTTCATAGCTTTCACTCCTTTCCATAAAACCAATGTGCTATTTTCCTACTTTTCATGGTATACTTATAACAACTTGTTTTTTGAAAAGGACCCACTGCCATGGGTCTTTTTACTTTTCTTCACATCACTCCAAGCCCATTGTTTTATCGGCTCATAAGTTATGTAAAATAAAAATGAACCACATGCAATTAATATCGCTAATATAGCTAATGATGTTGTATCTTCCACTAAATCACCTCCTTTTGTGCTTCAAGCCAGGCTTCTAAATCCTTTTGTAAAAAAAGTAGCTTACGCCCTTCTCTTATTACTGGAAACTTAGGATGATTTGCTAATTCATACATTCTACAAACCGCTATGTTTAAGAAAGCTGCTGCTTCCTTCACTCGCATTACTTTGTTTGGTTGTGATTGTTGTTGGAATGAAGCTAAAGCTGCTTGAATTTCTTCGCGAACAACTTCGCGGATTGACTCTTTAATGATTTGATCTAATCCCATTTTGTTTTGCTCCTTTCTGATTTACTTAACTAACCATAGCTTAACTTTAAGTTAAGTTATGGACAAAAAATTTTAATTGCATCTAGCTTCACTTTAAAAAACTCAGCAATTTTCACAATTAAATCATAATAAGGTCGACGCTTCCCGTTTTCTATATACCAATAATAAACTTCAGTAATACCCACGGCTTCAGCTACTTCCCTACATGTATACCCCTGCTCTACACGTAGCTGCTTTAGAGTTTTCATAAACAACTCCTCTCTTCCGTTTTTGTTGTTAATTACATAATAACTTAACCATAAGTTAAGTTCAAGTGTTTCTCAAATCTTTTTTCAAAAAAATTATCTTTCCACTTAACTGATAGTTAATATATAATGACAGTGTGACACCATAATAGTAATTAAGAAACAATAATTTCATATAAAATAAACTTGGGGTGTTTTTTATTATGTTTAGTCATAAGAGGTTGAAATCATTAATTGAAAAGAAGAGCATCACCCAACAACAGTTAGCTGATGCAATTGGTGTTAGTCATGTTTCTGTTTATAATTATGTCGAGGGGAAAAAAGCACCCGGTACACTTACACTTCAGAAGATAGCAAATTATTTAAAAGTAACAACGGATTATTTGTTAGATTTATCTGATTCACCAGATTTAACAGCCGGCGAGGATATACAGTTAACAAAAGAAGCACACGAAATTCTTCAGATCATTAATGACTTACCTGAAGAACAACGAAAAAAAGCATTAGAACAATTAGAGATGTTTGTGAACTACGAGAAATCTAAAGGAAATATGTAGTGTAAAAAGACTATCCAAAAAAAGTTAGATAGTCTTTTTTACATAACTTTTTCTTTTTTTGGTTCACTCAAACAGATAGAAAATAATTTCTCTTTCGGATTATCCTCTTCTTTTAAAAGTAATAAAGCTTGTTTAATTAGATTAACTTCCCCTTCTTTGCTCTTCATATTCTACAATCTCCCTCTTTGTATTTTTGTATTTTTTTTACAAAAATTTCTTTTTTCTTCTTTTAGCAAAAAAAGAAATTTCTCCTAAAACTACAAATGACACCGTCAATTAAGACGATGCCATTTGTAATATATATATAAACCTTTATTATGTATTTTACCAACCGCCACCAGGGTCAACCATCATGTGTTGGACTGTAGGTTTTAAATCATTTGTACTAGGTTTTTCTTTAATAGAATCAGTGTTAATGAATAATGTAGCAGCTATTAATAGTGCAGGAAGGATTGTAATTATTTTTTTCATTATTTCACCTCTTTCCAAAGACAATTATACCAATTATTCAAATTAAACCCAAGTATATTTTTGGTAAATTCGAATAATATATATTACCTGATTTTTGACACATCAAAAGAGAGCGTTTCATTAACTCTTCTTTTTTAGTACCTTCATATGTTAAACCTAAATATGCAGTCTGTATGTCTGTTAATCTTCCATTCTTCTCTTTTAATTGATTCAAAAGTTTTCTCGCTTCCATCTTCTTACCTTGTTTAATCCTTAAATATGCTAGTTCACCTGAATGAACAACATCTAAGCTACTAATTTCTTTATCATGATGAATCTTTAGAAATGATAATGTATGTTGCACCATTTTTCTTTTTCTCTCAATTCCATTAGTCTTACTATCCCCTATCACTTCTAAGGTCTTTTCCAAATAATATTTCGCCCTTTCATATTCATTCGCTGAAAAAACATACGATTCTCCTAACTTTAAATATGCATTTACTTTTGGAAAAGAAAAAAAGTTATCCCATTCAAGATCATCTAATAGTTCCTTACTAACATGCCTTGCTTCAATGACTTCACCACCCTGCAACGAAGTAACGGCAATGGCTTCTTTATATCGTAATTTATAACATTCTCGAATGTACCTATTACTAATTGTATTTATTTTTATTTCAAGAGATTTTAATCGCTCATTTAAAGAAGTAAAGTTACCAGATTGATATTGCGCTTGGCATAATAAAATTTCAATTAACACCTCCATCTCTGAAGTTTTTATTGATTTACTTTCCAAGCTTAATGCCTCATGATACTGTGCAGCATCAATTTCACCTATATATCGTCTATATATAATTCGATACACATTAGCGAATTCTCTATTTTCTGCTACCTTTGATTGAGATTCACTATTTATAATATTAATTAATAGATTAAACTTTCCTCTTAAAGCTAAATCCTCCATTGCCTCACGTAAGTTTTCTGATTTCGGTTTCGTTATATGTATATAATCTGTTAATAAATTTTCTTGAACCTGTATGCCTTTGTTTAATAGGATGATAGTCTTGGAAAGAAAGCCAAAACTCATGTCTGTGTTACCTTTAAAAATTTTTGTAACAGTACTAGGCTTAACTCCCCAATAATCTGCTAGTTTATTTTTCCTTATTCCAGCTGCACATAACTCTTTTTCAATTTGATTTAGAGCTTTCCACATGTTTTGTCCCCCTTATTGGAACAAGACACACTTCCCTATCATGAAAACGCAACTCAATGATGAATTACATCTAAAAGTTGTGTTATACTAGCCGTATATGTTACGTATAGTCGTAACTGAAAGGCTCATGGCAAATGTTTGCCCTACTACAATTAGGGCAAACGGTGTAAGAGTGTTCCCAGCACAATTACACACGCTATGGGTCTTTTTCGTTCCATCAAATTATATTATTAAGAATATTCTATCACAAATAACCCAAACAGCTATTCTCGCATATTCTGAAAAAACTTGAGAAAGTTAAATATAGTTATAAACACCTAGTTTTTTTACCCTTTCAAATAAATTATGCAATGTTGCATTTGATAACCCTTTTCGTTGTAACCACACTGATTATATTTTTCTTTTAACTTAAATTTTATATATAGAGGATTGCCCAGTTTTACATTTATATCCATAATTTAAGAATAAGAAAAGCCACTTAGATAAGTGGCTTTTCTTATTCTTAATAGACAAAATTAATTTAAATTCATCATTTTCTTCACGCTATTTTTAAAATGAACATAATTATGTTTTTCTACTAAACGGCCTTTTACTCCAATCTGCAGATAAATTATTTAACAAGAAAAGTGTATTGGGAACTGGTGATGGAAACCTCGCAGCTTGAAAATTTGTAAGAAGCGGAGATGCAATAACGCCATCTATGGTACTACCGGCTTGAACTTGCACCATATCCCCTGCATTCAATTGTACAATGGTAGAAACTGTTACCGCATTTAAAAGCCCAGTATTTCCACCAAAAAAGCTATCATCCCCCGCTATTAAAGCGCTGTTAACTGTTATAAATACTTCCGTCACATAATTTAGAGTATCATCAGTAGGACTAAAAATTATAGTAGTAATAATTAAATATACTCCATCTTGTTGCGGTATAAATGTTGATACACCATCATATTCACCATTTAAATCGAATTGTGTAGTTTCAAATGTTACTATAGACAGTGTATTAGCAGTAACGGACTGATCAATAGATTTGAAAGCTCTGAATGCAGATTCAAACCCTGTTGCTCCCGTTGGACCTGTTGGGCCTGTTATTCCGGTTACTCCTGTTGGACCTGTCGGACCTGTTATTCCACTTACTCCTGTTGGGCCTGTCGGACCTGCTATTCCACTTGCTCCCGTTGGGCCTGTCGGACCTGTTACTCCACTTGCTCCCGTTGGGCCTGTCGGGCCTGTTATTCCGGTTACTCCTGTCGGACCTGTCGGGCCTGTTATTCCACTTGCTCCCGTTGGGCCTGTCGGGCCTGTTATTCCGGTTACTCCTGTCGGACCTGTCGGGCCTGTTATTCCACTTGCTCCCGTTGGGCCTATTGGCCCCCCTGAAGGACCTGTTGGTCCTGTTGGTCCTGCCGGGCCTCCTGAAGGACCCGTTACTCCGGTTACTCCCGTTGGGCCCGTCGGACCTGTTGCCCCACTTGCTCCCGTTGGGCCTGTCGGACCTGTTATTCCACTTGCTCCCGTTGGGCCTGTCGGACCTGTTGCTCCACTTGCTCCCGTTGGGCCTGTCGGACCTGTTATTCCACTTGCTCCCGTTGGGCCTGTCGGACCTGTTACCCCCGTTGGTAGAGTAAATGATGGAATCGGTGGTAATGTAGGTCCTATTAAACTCGAATCCAGTGAACTACTAGATAGATTTTTAGCTTTTAATCCTTCCCATTTCTTTTTCTTCTCCATATATGTCACTCCAAATAAAAATTATGTGTAAATGAAGAAAACATCAATTGTACAAAATATGATATATACAAGATGTACTATTCCAAATAAAAATATTGTTTTAAGTATACAAAATTCTTTTATAAAATTAACTTTTGCAAAAAAACAACCAACATTTTAAATAATCGAGTTTGTTCATATATGGTAAAATATATCCATCGCTGATATGTCCAACTATGTAATTTTCATAGCAGCAAAATTACAACTAGACTTATACAACATGATTCAAAACAAAATGAAGGAGTGTTTTAAGTGAAAGGACATATTATAAAAAGAGGAAATAAGTACAGTTTCGTTATAGATATCAGTCCACATCCAGAAACAGGGGCTAGAAGACAAAGATGGTTTTCTGGGTATAAAACAAAAAAAGAAGCGCAAGCCGACATGGCTAAGAAAATTACAGAGGTGAATGAGGGAACTTTTATCGAGCCATCTAAAGTTACCTTAGAAGACTACCTAAATCATTGGTTAGAAATTAAAAGTATGAGTATAGAAAGGAGTACCTTTGTCGGCTATAGAGCATTTATCAACCAACATGTTATACCTAGTATTGGAATGGTCGTACTCCATAAATTAAATGTTATGCACATTCAAAAGTGCTATAAAACCGCGATAGATAGAGGTATTGCAAACAATTCTGTTCTACTTATGCATAGAATTTTAAAGAGCGCTTTAAATCTCGCTGTAAAACAAAATATTATTTCTCGAAATCCAGCTGATTTTGCTGAGATACCTAAAAAAGAAAGAACCTCTATCCAAACTTGGACAGAGGAGGAAGTAAAAAAATTTCTTTTGCATTCACAAGAATCACGATATCACATTGGGTATCTTCTTGCAATAACTACAGGTATGCGTATGGGTGAAGTTCTAGGCTTACGATGGCAGGACGTTGATTTTGAAAAACATACCGTTACAATAAACCAAACATCTGGCCATGACAATAAAATCAAAAAAACAGCAAAAACAAATTCGTCAAAACGCACAATTCCTGTACCTAATGAAACAATAGTAGCCTTAAAAAAACATAAGACTTTAATTAATAAAGAGAAATTAAGGTTTGGTTCTGCTTATCTAGATCAAGATTTAATAAATTGTGATGAGTTTGGAAGAATCATAAAAAGAGCACATTTCAGAAAAAGTTTCATTAGGGCGACACACAAAGTAGGTATAAAAGAAATTAAATTCCATGATTTAAGACATACACACGCAACTATACTATTGAAACAAGGAGTTAACCCTAAAATCATCAGTGAGAGATTAGGTCATACAGATATTTCAATGACATTAAGTGTCTATTCTCATGTTTTACCGAATATGCAGGAAGAAGCAGTTAAAAACTTCGGTAAAAGTATCTTTGGATAACCTATGTTTGCAAAATGTTTGCATTTCATCAAAAAAAGTCAAACAAACGTTGTCATATCAAGATTTGTTTGACTCAACATCTTATATTCTTGATAAAATCTCCGAATCCCTATTGAAATATTTAATAATGGAGCGTTCTCACCACCGCGGGTTATGCATTGGAATCGATATACATAGGAGAAAAAATCTTGTGTTTTTTCATCTTTTATCGGCTCTGACATCGCCTCACAAATATTTTGTGATCTAAGAGGAGAAAAATAGATTTCTTCTTCATTTGTATTTTCTAAATATATAGGACGCTCACAAAAAATATGTGAGATTAAAGCGGGTACCCACTTAGAATACGTTTCATTATCATGTAGTACTGGCAAATTAGAAATCAAATCGGATTGCCATTCATATTTTGGTAGTTCTACTAATCTATTTGGCTTCCAATCATGAATAATCTCATACCAACTTTGAAAAATATAATCGAGTTGCTCTTGTTTAATAGGTTCTTTTGATACAATCCATGGTATATTTTCATTTAATACGTACGGATTATGCTGAATAAACAATATATCCGAAAACATATCATATAATCTTTCATTCAAACGTTTCAACTTACTCGTTAATAAAAACGTCTTATAATGTATCTCTACGATGTCCAGCCATTCAATAGGAAAGTATATAAATGATACCTTTTCATTTAAAAGGGGCTCTACTATATTTTCAAATGTTAGCAGCCTTAATTTTTTCATAAAATGATTACTTCCTTTCTTCATTTTTCTTGATCTCAAAAAACTAAAGTATCATCACATAATTTAATTATTTAAAAGAGAAGCAAATACCGCTTATCCGACTTATATATTAATGACATGACTCTGATAAAAGTTAAAAGAAATTTTCATACATATCCCCCTTATAAATCATAAATGTATTACATTCAGATTATACAATATTAGTTACGTATTGTATTTGTGATTTACAATAATTTTACAAAAGATTATAAAAGAGGTATTGACCATACATAATATGTATGGTCAATACCTCTTTTCACTATCCTATTATTTTTTTCGCTTCTGTTTTCACTGGCAACTGTTAAACCTGCAGCTGGAACGAGTAGTAATTCAAGCATTTTCTCAACTCCCCATATACCCTTTATAAGGGTATATATCCCTTATTTTCGGAAGACTCCCATACATGTTCTATATCAAATACCAGTAAATGTCCTACAATTCCATATCGGTATTCCCTTATAGAAACACGAAAAGCACATAACGTAGAATATACAAGAACGAGCCTGTTAGCGTTGTGTACATAGTCATACGTGGAAGCTAACGTGGAACACTCTTCTCTATTTTTTCTGCGACCTTCATCGTAATTACTGACAAGCTAGTTGCCGTCCATACCACTACCGCTTCACCTACGATTGTCATTTGAATCCCTCTTTTCGAATAAGTTGTAACCCCTTAGAAGTCATAACCGGCTGATACTCATTGATGACATCTCCCCAATCAAACACTTCATCCTCATATAAATCATCCATTATATCGTTTGATAAACGGTAATAACCTTTATACTCACGATTATTGAAAACCTCATGTCTTTCCATGTGATCCACAATTGCATTTGTTTCTTTTTTCCACTAGAACCCTTATACTTAATTCTTAATTCTTTTGATGGATACAGGTAAGGTGTTTCATTCAAATGTGAATATTGCCAACGCATACGCGCGCTCTTCCCTCTTGATGACCTTGATTCCACTCGGTATTCCTCGTGGTCTTGATAAAGGTATATAATCTAGAAAGAAGGAGTTTGCCTATACAAGCGAAAAAATAACAGAAAAATCTAGTACTTTTTTATAAAGAGGTAGGAATATTTTGCGAAGTCATTTAGAAGTAATGGATCCAAGAGAATTTCAATACTTTGTAGCCGACTTCTTTTGCTCTCTTGGTTATAAAGTTCAGGTTACTTCTGGTTCTAATGATGGTGGAAAAGATATTATCCTTTACAAAGGGAATGAAATGAAATTCGTTGAGGTAAAGCGCTATACAAAAAGGAATGTTATGCTGCTTCAATTTACTCCAGTGGCCCTTTATATGGAATACGTGGCATATTAATGAAATCATACGTGGCAATATCTTCTACATTTGTCAGATAGGCATGTAAGCTTTCGACTAACATAAGATTAGGTATGCTTTCTTTTTCTTTTATCAAAATAATAGGCTTTTGAAATACATATGCATAACCAATTTCAAAAGCCGTACCACTATCTACACATCCATTCACAAAGTCATGAATTACCACTACTACATCCGCTCTTCTTAAATATTTTAAATCATTATGAAAAACTGCAGTTCTCCACTCCATAGATCCAAAAGTTAAATGTTCATGTTGATAAAACCTGGCTGAAAAAATATCTGCAACAAAAGGATTGTTACTAAGCGCATTTTCTAGTCTTTTTACCCTGTTAAGTTGTTCATCATTAAAAAATGGACTTGCTATAAAAACCCTAACAACCCTAGTATTCTTTTTATCCATACCACCTATACCTCGTTTCACTCTTATAAACTTTTAAATATTACATAGATAGTTTCGTTTATTGAAAAATACGAATATCCACCTCTTCAACAAAACGAAATATTCTGTCTATAAAAAAAGTACAGTTTCTTATTCCCTTCATACCCAGGGTCGAGTAGTTAGCTTTTGCTAGCTTCTCTTTAATGTATGAAAAAAAGATAAGACTCTTTAAGATGATTCTTCTTGATTTCTCAATATAAAGAGTCTTGGATTTCCGCTAACAATCCTATACTATATGAACAAAGAGTAAGGTACGAGTTACTCTTTTACTTGAATGATTGAATATATCCACTAGCGATGGTGCTATATTCTTTGTCGACATGTACATATATAAAGCTAATATTTTATATGAATATTCGTAGTCAATATTCATATATTACAATAGCATCAGAAGTACCATTAAAACAATTAGAGCAACTACCACAGCTTCCACAACCGCCACAACTAAAACAACCAAAACAACCGAAGCAACCAAAACAACGAAATCCACCACAGCGACCTGCACAACCGCCACAACGACCACAACCGCCACAGCGACCACAACCACCACAGCGGCGAGCAGCATCTTCAATATAGTAATATGGATATTGGTTTTGCTGGTCCCAATACACAACATTTCCAGACTGGTAATCATTAAGGCTTAACGCTTGTAGTTCTTGTTGAAACTGATTCATTTTCATGACCTCCGTTTATTAACTTTAAACCTTTCGACGCTTTCCTATATTTCTGTTCGTTAAATCTAAGTAGAAGTAGCACACGATACTATAAACTAAGTTCAATACGTACACCAACAAAGTATGACTTATCACTAGATGATGCACCTTGTTCATATACCTATTTTTACTATGGGCTCATTTTTATAAAGTGAAACTTTAATCAGTGGGGTTTTGTTCATCCCCTACCTAACTTCTTTGCTTCCGCTGAATTTTGAGGTGGGGGGCTTACTGCCCGGCAAATAGCGGGATAAATAAAAATTAAAAAATATGAATTCTAGCGTCATATCTTCATACTTACTAAGTTCAATTAATTTCTCAACAATTATGATGCCATATCCTATATATTTCCGTCTGCTGCTTAGATTTTTCTGTACTGTAAATGGCTTTCGCTATAACACCTCCAAGTGACCGGTTTCTATGACGGTTAAGAAATTCCAACAAAAAAAGCCCTAATTAGGGCTTTTCATTCTATTTCTCCAGCAAAGCTCTCTATGAAATTGTTAATTAAAAAAAGATACACTTAGATTGATGCGTCTTTTTTTGATGCCTCTTTTGTGAAATCATATAAAGCAATTGCGCCTAAAAGAACAAGTATCCCTTGAGGAACATCTAGTAAAATAGTTTTCCAAATTTCTGGAATTACCCATTTAATATCTGCTGCTGTTTCAAGATATGTTTGGAAATAGCTGATTGTAAAATTAATTATCCCTAAAAATACAAACAACGATAAACCAAATCGAATTAATTTCTTATTTGTAAACATATAACACCTCTCAAAATTCATTGGATATTCCTGCTTTTGCTTCTTTATATTCACATATCCCTATATCTAATTTTAACACATAAAGAACTCAAAAAAATACGATATGCATATTTGCATATCGTATTAACAACACTCCATGATAATTTAGAAACTCCTGCAAAGAAAAAACAACTCCGTTACAGCTAACAGCTCGGGTTTCTTTTCTTATTTAACTTCATACCACCAACATTTACGTTCTTTGATTGTAAAATAAATGTGACAGAAGTTTATCCAGTTAATGCGTAGACAAGTAAATGAGCTAAATTATCGATATTCTATTTCGCCATATCCGTAGCACTAATGACTTTACGCAAATTTGACAAGAAAAAATATATAGATAGGTATGATCCATACCTATCTATAACATTACTTCTATTCTTTATCCAATTACGTCTTTTACGTCTGTATCCACTGGCCACTTTTCTAATGTATAAGCCATTTCCCAAAATGAATATTCATATTGACTGCTAATAATAAAATGCTGTTTCATACGCTTGCGGTCTGTCTCTGTTACTTTTTCAGCGATAGTATCTAAACGTGTAATTTGCTCTTCAACTAGCGTACGGAACCAATCAGATCCATAAGCAGAAATCCATTCGTTATAAATTTGCTCTTCCGGCTGGCACTCTTTTAAGCGTTCGCCAATTTCATAATACAACCAATAGCAAGGTAAGATTGCTGCAATAATATCTCCTAAATGTCCTTCATACGCAGCACGATACATATGTGAAGTATACGTATATGCAGTTGGCGCAGGAATAAAATTATCTTTTTCTTCTTTTGTTATCCCTAGCTTTTTAGCAAAATTCTCATGTAATGATAATTCCGCCTCATATGTATTTTGGGCATGGTGTGCCATACGAGCTGTCGTTTCTAATTCAAGAGCTTTTGCAGCTCCTAATGTTTGTACTCTAGCAAAATGACTCAAATAATATGAATCTTGAAGAACATAATAGCGAAAACTAGCTAAATCTAACGTTCCTTCACCAAGTTTTTTTACAAAAGGATGGTTAAAACTCGCTTTCCAAATTGAATCTACTTCTTTACGTAACGATTGTGAAAAAGTCATTTAAATCCCTCCAATAATATATAAAATATAGATATTTATCCACAGCTATTAACGCTTTAAAATAAAAAAACTTTCTTTACAGGCGTAAAGAAAGTGAAATTGACAGTATTTATTTACTCATTAAATAGCAACGTCTTTCCCACTTCCCTACGCTGGCATTAACCAGATCAGGTACTAAGAGTCTCAAAATCACATTTGATCTCAGCCTATAAAAGGCCCCCCTAGTGGATAAATATTTTGTTTTTATAATGTATTCATCATAGCATACTTCGTGAAACTGTCAAAAAAATTAGTTATATAATTCCCTTAAAACCCCTCTTCTTTTCTAACTTTTAATGATGTTTCAATAATCATATCTAATAGTTTGCTATAACTAATTCCCGCTGCTTCTGCACTTTTTGGCAATAAACTTGATTGTGTCATCCCTGGTAATGTATTAATTTCCATTACATATGGAACTCCGTCCTTCACCATCATATCAACTCTTGCATAAACACTACATTTTAATGCTTTATAACAAGCGAGTGACGCTTTATTTACACGTTCATTAATTTCTGCTGGAAGTTCAATAACTTCCTCAACTGTACTAGTATCATCATATTTTGCATTGTAGTCAAAGAACTCGGCTGCATGTCGAATTGAAACTATAGGTAACTGTTTTCCATCCAGAATTGAACATGTAATTTCATCACCTTTTATATACTTCTCAATTACTACTTCAGAATCCCATTCGAATACAGTTTCTAGCATTGAGATCAATTCATTTTTATTATAAACGATTTTCACTCCGACACTCGATCCGCCAGAGTTTGGTTTTACTACTAATGGAAATCCTAACTTATCTAACTCATCAAGATTTAGATCCTCCATTTTTGTAAGTTCAATCCAATCTGGTGTTTCTACACCTTCATAACGTAAAATCTTTTTCGAAATATTTTTATCCATACATATACTGCTAGATAACATATTACTTCCGCTATAAGGAATCCCTAAACTCTCCAGTGTTCCTTGAACTGTCCCATCTTCTCCGTATTTTCCGTGTAACGCGAGCAACGCAAAATCAATGTCTTTCGCTTTTTCAATTAAATCCACTTTTTCATTTAATGTAATTGGAACTATTTCATACTTATTTTTATCTAAATGAGCAATCATTTCATTCCCCGTCATAATTGAAACTTGTTTTTCAGACGATACCCCGCCCATAATAACACCGATTTTCATTTTCTCAACTCCAAATTTCATTTTTTAATGTATCACCAATTATTTTAATTCCCCGAACTATTTCTTCTTCTTTCAAGCGCGAAAACCCTAATCGGAAAGTGTTCGCTCCTTCTCCATCAGAGTAAAAAACATCCCCAGGTGAAAACGTAACGCCTTTCTCATAACACTTTTGTAAAAGTGTGCGGGCATTCATATGCTCTTCTAGTTCTATAAATAAATGAAGTCCACCATCTCCAGTCATTCTTTTGAAATGAATGTACTGGTTACATGCCCCGACAGCTAACTCATATTTTTTCTTATAAACAGATCTTGCCTTTTTTAAATATTTCTCAAAATATCCCTCATGTAAATATTGAAACAGAACAGCTTGATCTAGCGTAGATGTGTGAATCGTTCTTGCTCTTTTTACGCTTTCTAAATAATGAATCAGCTCTTTATCTGCAATAATCCAGCCTACACGTAAACCAGGGAAAAGTACCTTTGAAAAGCTACTAATATAAATCACATTATTGCCAGCTCCCGCAAAAGTTAATAATGGAGCTAAATGTGAACCTGAATAACGTAATTCTTCATTAAATCCGTCCTCTATAATAGGAACGTTGTATTTTGAGAATAACCTCATCAATTCCGTTCTTTTCTCTGAACTCGTAACAATACCGGTTGGATTATGATAAGAAGGAATTAAATAAGCAAAATCAAAATCTTTTTCACGCAAACTTTTTTCAACTTCATTCGTATCAATACCATCCTCATGCATATCAATCCCATGAACTTCAAGTCCATGTAAACGGAAAAGCTTAAGTGCAGCGTGGTGAGTTGGATTCTCACAAATGACACGACCGGATTTTTTTGATAAAGAAGAGAGTACAATATCCAATCCTTCTGTAAATCCATTTGTAATTAGAATATCTTTATTCGAAATGTCTACACCTTTCATTTCCATGTAATGAAGTAAATAATTCATTAACGGTCTATATCCCTTTGCATATCCGTAGTTCAATACGATGTCTCCTTCAATGGACATACGAGTAAGAAAAGCTCTTTTGAAATTTTCAACATCAAATAGCTTCTCATCTGGGGCTATACTATTAAAAACAATCATTCCCTTTTCCCAACGAACACCATGTTTCATTAAATCTAATTCATCCGCTAATGCGGTCACTGTATTAAGTTTATTTTTCCAATCTATTTCAACAGATGAAGTGTTAGATATATCCACCTTCGCAACAAAGTTCCCTTTTCCTTTAACTGCATAAATGAGTCCTTCTTGCTCTAAATCTGCATAAGCAGCGAGTACAGTGTTTCTACTCACACTTAGTAATTCACTTAGTTCCCTTGTTGATGGGATTTTTTGATCCCCGAGCAAATGCCCTTTCATAATCATCTTCTTCAAATAATCTTTCAATTGAATATAAACAGGACGATCTTTAACAACTTTAAAATCCTTAAACAATTCCTTACCCCCTGCAATCATTTTTGCATATTTATTTCATTCTCAAAAGGTCCACGACATATGTATTTTTTATAAAGGGCGGTACGGTCTTACAAATCTTTTCGATATAAGTTAATTACATCTTTTAAAGCTGCAGCTGCAGCGCCTCGTGGATTAGAAGCCCCACCAATTGTAGTAACTTGTCCCATCGTATCTGTAAAGAACGTAATTCCTTTTTCGGTCCCATTTACTTTTGCTAACGGATGATCTTTCTCTATTTCGCACGGTTCAACATTTAAATTGACATTGCCACCCTTATCCTTATATGTTGATGCTATTAATTTAATAATTTTATGTTGTTCCTTAGCATTTCTAATTTGCTGTTTTGTAACGTGCTCGATTCCTTTTATATGTATATCAGTAAGTGTTTTCTCTGTTTCCATTAAGCTGTTTGTCAAAAGTAACAATTTACACGCACTATCTGAACCACTTATATCTAATATAGGGTTTGTCTCAGCAATTCCTTTATCTTGTGCTTCTTTCAATGCTTCTTCAAATGTCATATCTTCCTCATACATTTTCGTAAGAATATAATTAGTTGTTCCATTTAATATTCCTTCTATTTTTTCAATACTGCAACCGGCTAAACTAAATTGTCCGATATCTAGGGTCGGTAATGCAGCGGCTGTTGCACCGCTATATCGAATTCGTACATTGGCGCCTCTTGCTGCTTCATTTATTTCTCTCCAGTTTGTAACGAGCGCCCCTTTAGAAATTGCTACTATATCCATCTGTTTCTCAATCGCTTGTTTCATATATTGTTTCCCTGGATTTCCATCTTTAAGATTTGTAACTGTTGATTCTACCAATACAGTACCACTTATGCTAGTTGTTGCACGTTCCTTCGGATGATACTCTAAATATTTTTCAATTGCAGCGGTACCGCCACCATACATCAATAAATGATGAAGTGATAAGCCGTCTTCATTATGTATTGCAATATTTCTCCCTAATACGCCACTTACAACTAATTGAATCCCATATGTTTCATATATATATGAATATTTTTCATTTAATAATTTTATAAACTCTCTGCCTACTGTTCCGTATCCTGATAATACAACTTGAATTTTCATAATATCCCCCCATATTTTTCTACCAAATCCCTCTTTCAATATAATATAAAGCGCTCTCGAATTCCATCGAGAGCGCTTTATTATTACCTATTTCGGTAAACGTGATAGCTTTTCAGCAATTGTTCTATAAAACTCTTGAATGCTAGAAAAACCTAATGAGTCTGAAACACTTAATCCTACCATATCGAGATGATCCCAATTCGCTTTCGTTTCGATATGATTCCATTTTCCAATCTGTAATGACCCATTATTATTTACAGCAACATTAGAAGATGGTGCAATCATAGAATTCGTATTTACTACACCATCATTTTGCCACCAAGAAGTATCAACTAACGGACGGTTTTCTTCATATCTCGCATAAGAACCTAAGAAAAATGCATTCCCCATCAACACTTTATTCATCGTAATATGCGGTAAATGTAAACCTGTTATAGGTGCTGCTTGTGATGCATGTCCACTATAGGATAAATAATACACATCTGGTTGCGTCTTTACCCAATTATTTAACTCCTTTGCACCATCTGTACTTAAATCCCATTGACTTATATCTTTTGTATTTTTCCAAAGTGAACTATTTAGAATACGATTACTATATTGGAAAAAGGACTCTCCAGCATTCTTCTTTATCCCCCATTGATCCAATTTGAAATCATATAACGATAAATTATTGTTTCCTCCAAAGCTCGCAGCTGTAATGAGTAAATCTTTAACGAACGGTAGCAGAAGACTACCATCCGCAAGTGTTGTACCGTTGTGAGGGGTTGCTAATGTTGTAACACTATGAACATATGATTTTCCGCCTTCAAATAGTGGTGATATTTTGATGTCTGGGTGATTTTTCACATAATTCTTTTCTTCAAAACTACCTACTTTTAATAGCTGTACTAATGTTCTAATCGTTTGTCCACCCATGCTATGTCCAACTAAATGAACTTTATTTGTTTCACTCCAATTCGGCGCAAAACCACTATAAGTTCTGCCAAAACGATTATGTCCATGTTTCTCGGCATGTACTGCACCATAGTCTACTGTCCCACCGCTAATTTGTGCATACAATTCACATGCACGATCCCAGTTACTAGAAACAGGTCCAACAGCTGCGGTATGTACCGTATAACCATTGCGTTTCAAATCTTCCTGTATATCATGAACACCACCCCAATATTTTACGCCAAGCATTTCTTCTCTACCCCATCCAGCAAATCCATTTACCAATATGATAGGATAATTATTTTGTTGCCTCTCTTCAGCGTATGATATTTTTGCTACGAATGAACATACGGTCACTAATGCGAAAAAACATATTTTTAAAAATAACTTCCCCATACTTTCTCCCCCTAATAAAACGTTTACATGTTTCTTTTTTTAAAAAATTAACAGAATAATTTAACAACTTAAACATAATGTAAAGTATTTTATATACGTTGTATATATAGAAAACATATACAAATGTTGATAAATATTAATTCAAGTAAATATTTACTTTTTACAATACAACTTGTAAATCTGTTTATTTGAATTTATAATTAGGTATAGTTTCCTCATGTTAAAAAGATTTAAAAACCATAAGAAAACTAATCTCATTGCTTGAAAAGGAGGAAAAAACATGCAAATCGGATCAAATATTCATACATTATCTCAACCTACTAAAATAACTTCATCTACTCTTGAGCATAATACTATCTCTTCTACTAAACTTGAAAGTAAGAAAATAAATGATCCTATCAAGTTTGATATTCGTTCATCTGAAAAAGAAATGAAACAGCCTGAGCATAAATTTAATGAATTAGATTTATGGAAGATGTTAAAGGATAAAGGTGTTCCTTTATGGATTATACTTGAAATGCTACAAAAGGCTCGTAAAGAAAAAGAAGCCCAAAATAATTCAGTTCAAAATTCAAATGGGATTGAGGAAACAAACGAGACTCGATTAAATGAAGTAATGTAAAGCATAGTAATTGATTTGTCTATAGACTAAAAAGAGTTCGAAGCTGATGAAATTTTTATCAACTCCGAACTCTTTTTTAAGGTTTTTGGCCAATCGTTACAAATTGAAAAGATACTTCTCCTTCCAAACCTTTAATTAACTTTTTTACTTTGACATTTTCATTAACCATTGTATTATCTGTCGACATTTTAGGTCTTTCGTCACCTAG
Source organism: Bacillus sp. FSL W8-0770 (assembly GCF_038008705.1). Lineage (NCBI taxonomy): Bacteria > Bacillati > Bacillota > Bacilli > Caryophanales > Bacillaceae > Bacillus > Bacillus sp. FSL W8-0770. Next base: position 2,447,744 of record NZ_JBBOZR010000001.1, on the reverse strand, counting down.
AGATTTTTTCAAATGAAGAAGGTGCATTTTCGTTTCATTTGCCTTTATTTCTTTATAAACACTATTTTTTGCTACGATCATATACCATTCCGTTGAATATTTACGATTGTTACCTATCCAAGCATCACTATCGTATGTAACAGGAATCTCTTCCTCTCCTATTTTAATACTTTTCATAGTCTTATTGTCTTCACTTGTAAATAATAGCGCCCCTTCTTTTGGGAATTTCGGTAACGTATCTATAATATAATTGGAGCCATTATCTTGTTTTCGAAAAAGTTTTTCTTTAATCAATGCTTGTGCTGTAGATTCATTTAAAATTAAGACATTTCCATTTCCAACTTCCCCTTTTTTCACAGAAAACACTTCATTTTCTTCCGTAATTTCCTGATAACGATTAATAATTGGTGAAATATTATTTTCATCTCCAATAATTAATACACCGTTTGCAGGAAATGGATTCTCCTTTTTAGAACATGCACTAAAACTTATTAATAGTAGTATCGTTAACATAAAAATAGTTAAAGTTCTTTTCATCTCGTTTCCTTTCATCATACAGTTCATTTTTCTACATACTTTATTGTAGTCTTACAAGCTAATAAATTCTATTGCTCCATAACCTTATAAAGCTTTTGCAGATAACGCCAACGGGTTATAAAGAAATATAAAACTTGTATACATATAAATGAAATTAAAATAACGATAGAGCTATTTATGATAGAAAAATCGACTAATTGCTGTAATGCTATATAAGCGACTACAGTATGAATCACTGCAACGACAATTGGTAAAAAGAACATTAATAATAACTGTCTCGTTACAACTTTTTTTAACTCACCTTTACTTAATCCCATTTTCGAAATCATTTTATATTGCTGCTGATCGCGATCCAAATCTGTATATAATCGGAAATAAATAAAACTAGCAGCGAATGTAAAAAAGACGATTCCGACTAAAATACTTACCATAAGTAATAAACCATTCTTTTGCTTTGCTTCCAACAAGTTTAATGTTAAAGCTTCAAAGTAGAAATCTCTGTCCCTAAGATCTTTATCGAATATACTCTTTAATTGATTGGAAATCTCTTTCGTTTTTATCCAATCCTCTATAACAAATCCGTAAGTACGATATGGAATTTCTTTATTAACTGGGTCACTAGTAAGAGGCATTCCATCATATACCTGATCTTGAACAGCGATATAAATAGTTCTAGAATCGTGTGGTAAAACTAAATTTTCTACAGCTTTTTTCACATGAAATGTCTTTGTCCAGTCACCTTGAATGACTTCTATATTCTTTTTATACTCGCCATTTTTAAATTCTTGTTTTTGTGATACGACTCCAGGAATTAATAAAATTTCATCTTCTTTTTCAATTGTTTCTTGTTGATAGCCTAGTGCTTTAGCAAGATCGTTGTATTCACTTAACTTCATTACATTTACGCCATTTTCTGTGTATATATATGAAGATGAAGCCATTCGATACGGAATATTAGCATCAGAAAGGTGCTTTTTTATAATAGAAAGATTTTTATTCAATACTTTGTCATTTTCAAGACTTCCATACAAAAATGTATACGGATTTGTCATCCTTACCAAATCCCTATTTCCAATTGCGGCTGTTGTACCAATTGCTGTAAATGCAACTGCTGAAACAATAGATACTATAAAAAACATCGTTGCATTATCTTTCATACGGTAAATCAATTCAGAAAATGTTAATATATTTGTTCTCTTTAAAAAGAAAGAGTCCCTCCTTTTAGCAAGGCGCAATATATACACGCTACACTGTGTATATAAAAAGTACGTTCCTATAATTACTAGGAGCACACCTATTCCAAGCGTAATAAAATTGGTACTTGGTATGAAGCGAAATACTGAAAAATATCCATACCCTATACTAATTAAAGAAAGTAGCGATAATAAAACTGAAGATTTCGGTTCAGGTTTTGGCTTTTCCTCTGCTCGAATAAGTTCCACAAGTTCCGTTACTTTTATCATTTTAAATGTAAATAATGAAACAATTAAAAACAAGAAAAGAAATGTGATAACTGTTAATAATACAGCCCGCACTGGTATATAAAAAGGTAAACCATTATTAATCATTAATACACTTGCACTTATCAATAAGACTAGTTTAGAAAATATGAGTCCAATGAAAATCCCTATACAAATTGAACCAAGTCCAATCAACATATTTTCAATTAATAATAATTTCTTAAGCTGTCTCATTGACATACCTTGCATCATTAAAACGCCAAATTCTTTCTTACGCGTTTTTAAAAACGAACTAACTGAATATAAAATGAAGAAAAATGAAAATACAAAAATCAATCCTTGCGAAACTGAAAATCCCAATGTACCAAATGCACTTATTGTTGCACTTGTCGATTTCAACTCACCTTGTAAATCAGGATGAAATAATAAAAGAGCATACGTAAAGAAAATCATAATAGAAAATGCACTACTTAAAAAATGGGCAGCATATGTACGCTTATTGCGAAAAATATTATTAAATGCGAAGTGACGAAAAGTCATGCCTTTTCCCTCCTAACAAAGAAAGGACATCCATAATCTTTTGATAAAAAGTTTGCCTACTTTCACCACAATAAATTTCGTTATATAGTTGACCATCTTTAATAAAGATTACTCGGCTGCAAAAACTCGCTGCATACGGATCATGTGTAACTAACATCATCGTTGCTTTTTCTTCTTTATTTAGAGTATCCAGCATCTCCATTACATCATTTGAAGATTTAGAGTCCAAGTTCCCTGTTGGTTCATCTGCAAGTAATAATTGCGGCTTATGAACGATCGCACGAGCGATTGCTGTTCTTTGAGCTTGTCCCCCTGATATTTCAAACGTTCTTTTATTCAATATATCTGTAATATTTAACTTCTCTGCAATCTCTTCCAATCGCTTGTTCATTTCTTGCACGGAAACACCATCTAAAGTCATCGGCAATACGATGTTTTCTTTTACAGTAAGTGTGCTAAGAAGATTAAATGATTGAAAAACAAATCCTAATTGTTTTCTGCGGAATAACGCTAATTCTTCTGATGATAATTGAAAAGGATTTGTGCCATTAATAAATATTTCTCCCGATGATGGAGAATCAATAGTAGATACCATATTCAATAACGTTGTTTTTCCGCTACCTGATGGACCCATAATTCCTACAAATTCACCTTCTTGAATTGATAAATCAATATCTACTAATGCTTTATAAGGTACTTTCCCTTTATATACTTTACTAATACTTTTTGCATGTAAAATTTCCATGTATATTCTCCCTTCATTTCCACTGCTCACTATAAAGTGTAAATGAATTGTCTTACAGCTCATATTGATTCATCTTTCATTTACCTTACACGCTTGTAAGATTTCTAAAAAAACTGACAACATAATTATTTCAAACTAAAATTAACGCATAACTATCTTATAATAATTGTATAGTAGTAGGAAATATAATGTATAATAAATCTTTATTATATAAATGAGAAAAGACCGATTGCTATCGGTCTTTTACTACCAAACGTTATATTTTTATCCACTCAGATTTTCTCAATATATAATGATTATATATTTGATTTTCTATCCTCTGTTGGCTCTTATAAATAAACCCGCATTTTTCAATAACTTTATTTGATGCTACATTGTTAATTAAAGCAATTGCGTTAAGGACATTTAAATTTGTTTCTTTAAACAAATAGTCAATTAAACCTTTAGTCGCTTTTGTAGCATAGCCATGATTTTGATATTCATTTGAGATAGCATACATTATCTCTCTGTTTGGTGAAGGGAGTTCTTCTTTCATACCTGTGCAGCACCATCCAATGAGTTCATTTGTAGCTTTCTTAAATATTCCTAGCTTTAACATATGATTATCTATGTTATTCGTAGTTTTCACTGCATCAAGAAATACTTTGTTTGCTGGTATTTCATAATCTGCAATCCAATCCACCCTTTGTTCTTTCGTTGATTTCCAGTCTGGTAAAAATTTTGCTATTTCCGGTTGATTTGCTATTTGATAAATACTCTCTGCATCTTTGACCGTAAACTCTTGCAAGTATATATCTCCACAATCTATTTTAAATAACTTAGTGAATCTCTCTTCTCCCATGTTAATCCCCCTTACTTACGTTATAGCTCTTTAATCTGCTTCGTAAGTTCCATAAACCGTTCATCCAGTGCTTTATATTCTTTGTCTTTAGAAGTTAAAAAGCTTAATTTCCCTAAAACTTCTTGTCTCTCTGTTTCTAACGTTAAACGTAGCTCTTCAATATCATCTCTTGTTTTAGTAGGTTCTTCTAGCTGCTTTTGTATCGTATTGTTTGAAAACACGAGTTTTGTGTTAGTTGTTTTCTCCAGAAAATATCGATCGTGAGATACAATTACTAATGTTCCGTTATACTCAGCTAATGTATTTTCAAGTTGTTCACGTGAAGGTAGATCCAAGTGATTCGTCGGTTCGTCTAAAATGAGTACATCTTTTTCATCTAAAATATAAGCCATTAGCTTACACTTTACTCTTTCTCCCATACTCATATGCTCAATCGGCTCTTTCCATTGAGACGCTTGGAATCCTAAATGTTTCATTAAATTTTGGACTTTTCCTCTTTCTTCAAACGTCTCTTTAAAAAATAAATTTTCTGGTGTTTTATCAAGCGGTAAATCAAAAACTTCTTGTGTTAAATAGCCGATGTTTGCTGAAGGTGAAATCCATATTTCTCCTTCAGCAGTTTCCGTTCCCATAATCATCTTCAGTAATGTTGTTTTCCCACTACCGTTTGGTCCAACAATCGCAACTTTCTCACCGTGCTGAATTGTAAAATTAACGTTTTCAAATAATACTTTCCCATGAAAGTCTTTTTTTAATTGCTTCACTTCTAAAAAACGTTTTCCTACTTTTTTGTTCGCTTGAATAGAAAACTCAACTGAATACTCTTCTTTCACACGTTCTACTTTCGTTTTCTCCAGCTCTTTTTCGAGTCGTTTTCGTTTTGACTTCACTTGTGCATCCATTCGCTTCGCTTTTACACGATAGAATTCTTTCACACCTTCTTGTTTTGTAGACTGCGCGTGTGCCTTTTGTGACCATGAACTCAATTCTTTTATATGTGTTTCTACTTGTTCTATCTTTTTTTGCTGCTTTTCATATTCACGCTGTTGTGACTTTCTTTTTTGCTCACGTGCTTTCATGTAGCTCGTATAATTACCACTATGCTCAATTAATTTTTTGTCCTCAATTGACCATATTTTTGTTGCGACAACATCTAAAAAATATCGATCATGTGATACAACGATAACTGTACCTTTCATGTTTTTTATTTGTTTAATGAGAAATCCCGTACTGATCTCATCTAAATGATTTGTCGGTTCGTCTAATATTAAGACATTAGGATTTTCAGCAAATCCTTTTGCTAATCGAATTTTCAGCTTTTCACCACCACTTAAAGTATGAAAATCGTTCGTTGGCACGCCCCATTTCGCAAGAAGTTCTGCTTCTTTTGCAATTACATCATTATTAATAAAAGATTCTATTTCTTGCTCAACATATGCGGTTGTCATATTCATTTGCTGCCATTCAACAATCCCTTTTGAAGGCTCAATCTTTCCATTTATTAATTGAAGTAACGTTGATTTACCAGCACCGTTTTTACCAATTAATCCGATAACATCCCCTTGTTTTACTGTCACATTCATTTTCTCTAACAACATATTTTCTTTTATTTCAACATAAACATCATTTAATTTTAATAGTTCTTTCATAATACCGATCCCTTTCATTAAGGGAGAATAAAAAAATCCTCCCAAATAAATTTGGCAGGATTAGTCGTTAAAATATTTACACCCAAATAAGCTATTACGTAACATAAATAGCAATACCGTTCTATGGAAATTGGGCAGACTAATCCTATTTTTTAGAAATTGAAATTTATTGAATTTCAACATTTAAAAATAAGATTAGTTAATCATCGTCCACCCATCATTCCTTTCCGTCATTAGTAACCATATTGTACCATGATAATACTGTATGCGTAAATATTATTATTTGTACTACAAAAACAATTATTTTTCATTTCTACAATTTCATGTGCTCATATCTTTAATTTTTACTAATTTGTGTCGTTTATTCATATGAAAACTTTAAAAAAATACAAAACAAGGCTAAAAAACTTATCTCCAAGTTCTTTAGCCTTGATCAATTTTTACACATTAAAAAATATTACTCGTACTGCCGTACCTTTATCAACTTCTGAATGAATCTCTACACTATGACCTAATTGTTTTGTAATTTCATATACAAGATATAGCCCCATTCCAGTTGATTCTTTAAAATCTCTACCATTTTCTCCTGTAAAGAAAGGTTTAAACACTCTTGGTAAATCTTGCTTCGGTATTCCTACACCATTATCGGCAATTTCAAGTATAACATTATTACCTTCCTTACAAGCTTTCACTTTAATCTTCTCTCTACTACCAGATGAATATTTAATCGCATTCGATAGTATTTGTCCAATTAAAAATTGTAACCATTTCGCATCACTTTCTACTGTAATGTCCTTATCAATTTCAAGCTCTGGATATACAAAATTCCGGATAAAGAACCGTTTATGCTCATGTACCGAATCATTCACTATTTTATGTAGTTGTACTCTTTCTACATAAAAATCTTGTGTAAATGCTTCTAAACGTGCGACATACAGAGCCATTTCTAATCCTTTTTTTAATCGATCAGTTTCCTCATTTATACTTTCAAAACGTGAATCTACTTCATCCTGTGTAATTAATTCTATTACAGATAAAGGTGTTTTCATTTGATGAATCCACTGATTCATAAAGGTTAAATGGTCATTATTTTTTCTCTCTTGCATTTGCAGCTGATTTTGATAATGTCGATATTGCACCTCAAGTAGTTCTTGAAGAGCAGCCGATACATCTGCAAAATCAGATTTTTGAACAGATTCATCCAAAGATTGCATCGGGTTTGCTAAGCGCTCATAAAAAGAACGATGTGTAAAATAACGAAACACTAAATAACTTCCCATAAAGAAAATACCTAGAAACATTGCATATAACGCCGTTGTAATATGATTATGCCCATCAAACCAATATACGAGAAATATAGCTAGTAGTTGAATTATAGTAAAGCAAATAAGTGGTATATGATCACGTATAAACAACCTTATCATTTTTCTATACCAGTATCCCAAGTAAAATGCAATCTATATCCAACACTACGAATCGTTTCAATTGCACCTTCTATATGTAACGTTTGTAACTTTTTACGCACACGTGTTGTATTTACACTTAATGTATTATCATCAACATAAGATTCACTATCCCATAATTTATTAAGTAACACTTCTCTACTCACAACACGCGGATAATTTTTCATTAATGTCTCTAATAAAATAGCTTCGTTTCTCGTTATATCAATCTCTTCGTTTCTAAGTTTCAATACAAGTCTTTCAGGATATAAACAAAGGCCTTGTTGCTCAATCATTCGCTCTTCTAGTTTCGGTGCATAATCTCCATATGCACGTCTTAAATGACTACGAATTTTCGCCACTACAACTTCATAATGAAAAGGCTTCGGAATAAAATCATCGCCACCATTTTCTAACGCCATAACTTGATCCATCGTGCCTTCACGAGCCGAAATGAATAGTATCGGACATGTAGAAACACCGCGAATTTGACGACACCAAAAGTACCCATCAAAACTCGGTAAATTAATATCTAATAAAACTAACTCTGGTTGTTCATCTAAAAAAATGTCTAATACATTTTGAAAGTCCGATACAATAACTCCTTGATAACCATATTTCGCAACATGTTTTGATAATAGTTCTGCAATTTTCATATCGTCTTCTACAATCATAATTTTGACCATTATTGAACTCCTTTTTAATCCACAATCTCAAATATACTTATATAAAATAAATACTACCTCTTTTCACAAAATCCGTAAATTAAAAAAGGATGCTTTTATACAAAAGTATCCTTTTTCGCCCCTTATCTATTTAATATGAAATTTACTAAAAGTAAATCCTAGTTTCTCCACATAATCCATCCCTAATTCCATACGCGCCGTTTTCAACGGATCCACAACTTGGCAAACTTTTAAATTACCTGCTGCCGATAATAAAAGAGTTGCATCAGCTTTAGACATTGCTAATTCTTCATGTAAAAATGTCACCATATTATGTACAGCACGACTTGCTGCATCATCTAACAATTTCTCTGAAGCAATCGTCATCATTTTTTCTTTTTGAATAGCCATTGGTAACGGCCATTTTTTCCCTTTTATAATTTGAACTGTTACAGTTACCTCACCAGCAACCTCTACACCACTAACACCAATTTCACCATCACCCATTGCTGCGTGTAAATCACCTAACGCTAATAGTGCTCCTGGGACATTAACTGGTAGTAGTAATGTTGTTCCTTCTTTAATTTCTTTACAGTCCATATTCCCGCCGTGATCATGCGGTGTGCCACATGAAATGCTCTCTTCTTTCGGTGCAGTACCAATTACCCCAATCATTGGATTAATCGGGATTTGTAGTTCACTTGAAAACAAAACATGTTCATTATGTATTGGGACAATTTTCACTGTATTTTCATTTAACTCATTCCCTATTACACCAAGGTTTGCACCTGTAGTTAAAACGCCCTGCTCTGCAATTTTAATCTTTTCAATCGTTACGGCTAATATATCGCCAGGTTCTGCTCCTTTAACATATACAGGTCCAGTCGCTGGATTAATTCGGTTCCAATCTAATTCTTGAAACACAACATCTTCAGAATCGATTTAATTTTCAAAGCAATCATATGTTTCAAATACAAGACTGCTCCCAATTTCCACTTCCATACAAGGCTTATTTTCTGGTGACATTGAGTAAATGATATGGTCTTTATGAATTCGATACATAATACCTCTCCCTTTTATATTTATCTACTATTACTAATTAGCTCTTTTTATACAAGCTCCTCTTAAAATTAAATGTTATTTTTATGTAAAAAAGCACGCAGATTGTTTTATAACATACACTCTTTACTATAACAGAAAGGTGGTATCACTATGCCCCTTATTCCATACAACGAAAGTGATGTTGATTTACTAGCTCGTTTAATTCGTGCTGAAGCTGAAGGTGAAGGTCGCCAAGGTGAGGAGTTAGTTGGATGCGTTGTAGTAAACCGTGTATTTTGTGATTGCTTAGATTTTAAACAACTCCGTACCGTACGCGACGCTGTATATCAAAGCCCCGGCGGATTTGAAGCAGTACAATATGGATATTTTTATCAACGCGCTCGTGAATCAGAAAAAGAAATTGCACGAAAAGTTTTACAAGGTGAATGGCGCTGGCCTGCACGATGGGCTCTTTGGTATTTCCGTCCAGTTGGAGCTTGTCCACCTGAATGGTATAATCAGCCATTTGTAGGACAGTTTAAAAGCCATTGTTTTTATGAACCAAGTGGTGATGAATGTCCAAAAATGTATTCACGCTAGCAAAATTTGAAACGCAAGTACTTAGATGTCTAAGTACTTGCGTTTCTTTTAGCTTTATTTTAGAAATCTAGTAATGAGATGAATTTTTCGATGCCCACCACATGTATTAATAACGATATACGTGGGCCACTAGACTGATTCATAATGAGCTTATAAATAATAATAAATAATTGTTTTTGATTTTCTTTCATTATTTTTTTATTGTCATGATGGCAAATCGAATACAATTGCTCCATTAAGTTAGAGTAATCTTTGTTAGAACGAAGTATATTGCAAACTTTTACTAACCATTCTTTCTGTCTTTCATCTAATGTGTTGTAAAACTCTGTATTTCTCTCTCGATTTACCGCAATTAATTTTTCAGATTGAAAGTTTTTTATCCAATACTCTGCGCGGTTACATATCGCTATCATAGCATCTAATGTATAACTTCTATCTATTTTTTCTAATGTATCTTGTAAAATAGATGAATCAAAATTTAATAGCGGTAACGTTCCTGCTACTTGATTAAATCTCGGATATTCTTTAAACTGCCTATCAACTTTAGAGAGTTTAATTGCATCAAATAAATCTTCATTTTTGAGCGTTTTATTTTCATAGCTATCTTTCAATCGTTCATACTCTGTATAATTACGAATCACATCTTCATCCAACCCAATATGAAAAGCAGCGCCTGGTTTGTATTTGGCAAACATAAAGAGAATTACTTCTGGTATATACACTTTCAATAAATCGCTTGGTGTAATGCTATTCCCTGAAGAACTAGACATTTTTTCATGATTCCCTTTAATACCAATGAAATCGTAAGCAACGTAATGAGGCGCTTCACGATTGAATATTTTCCTTGCAATTTCTTTTGATACATTATAACTACCCGTTTCTGATGAATGATCTCTTCCACCCGGTTCAAAAATAACATCCTCTATCATCCATCTCATCGGCCAATCGATTTTCCAGTTTAGTTTCATTTTATTTGTATTTAATACGGATAATTCTTTTTCATTTCCGCATTCACATTCATACCGGACTGTTTTTAATACTTCATCAAAATGTGTAATAGTTGTTGTATCTTTTCCACACCTCTCACAATATAATGTAGCTGGATAAAAATTGTTTCGCTCTTCTTCACTACACTCTCCAGTTTTAAAATCCATTAAAATATCATATATTTCTTTTCGTTTATACAAAGCCTCTAAAATATTTTTGTTATACCTTCCACTTCTATATTCATCATGTTGATAAATAAATTCTACTTCAATTCCAAATGCTTGAAGCGATGTTTCAAACTCTTTTTCAAAATGCTCCGCATACGAGTTATGACATCCAGACGGATCTGGAATATCACAGTATGGCATACCAATATACTTTGCAAAAGATGGATCAATATTTTTTGGAACTTTTCTAAATCGATCATAATCATCCCACGAAAATATAAAACGAGTCTTTTTCCCTAAACCTTGAAGTGCTCTTACTACGAAATAAGTCGTTACGATTTCACGAAAGTTCCCAATATGAACAGAACCTGAAGGACTAATTCCAGATGCACAAACAAACGTTTCTTTATTTGGATGTTTCCTAATTAATTCATGTGCTACTTCATACGCCCAATGCATTTATTGCTCACCTCAATTATTTTTTGTTTTCGTATTCTCAGTTTTATGCAATAAAAAAACTCCCACCCCCAAGATTATTCATCTTGAGGACGAGAGTTGTTAGCTTCGCGGTACCACCTCAGTTTGTTAATATGTCACCATATTAACCTCTTCAGGTACGGCAAAATATGCTTATACCCTATCTCTATAACGGGAGAACCCGTCGCACCATCCCTAAATAAATTAGTTCCTTGCGCAGCTCCAAGTCTTTTTTCGTTAAGATGTATACCGCTCTTTCTCAGCTACCAGAGCTCTCTGTACGTATTCTTTCTTAACTACTCTTCTCTTCCATGCCATTTTAAATATTAGTTTTTTAATATGATAATTTATAACAATTTTATTGTCAAACTTTTCCGAATCAAAAACATATAATTACCTAAAAAAATTCTTTATCGCTTCTAATTGAATTTTATGACTACACTCATCACAACAATATGCCCCGTTTGGTTTTTCTTTAAATCGCTTATATTTTTCACTGCCTTCGTAAACACGAAATATATTCTTACAAGAAAAGCAAACAATCTCATAAAACATCATATGCATTTTCCTCTCCTTGTTTATACACTTTTTTAATCACTTGTGAGAAGGTCATTTTTCTACAGAATAAATTTTAATATCCTTTGACTAAAAGGTTTACCTCTATTCTTATCGAATTATATTAATATCTTATAACGCGAGGTGAACATCTTGTTCAGTAATATAGAATTAGTTTTAGATGCTAAAGCAAGTTTAGCTGAAGGACCATGTTGGAATGAAAAAAAGCAACTTTTATATTGGGTTGATATTATGGAGAGAAAATTATGCATCTACAATCCTACCGCTAATACGAACCGAGTAATTGCACTCAATCAACAAATTGGCTGTGTTGTTCCATATTTAGAGGATGTACTACTCTTAGCTATGGAAAAAGGCTTTTATTCTATTAATGTAAATACCGAAAAACTGACACATATTTTTGACCCTGAACCACATTTAATAGAAAATCGTTTCAATGATGGAAAATGTGATCCAGCTGGTCGTTTCTGGGCAGGTTCTACAGATACATACGGTATGAATGCTGCAGGTTCCTTGTATTGTTTACATCATAATTTAAGTGTAGAGAAAAAAGTTTCACATGTAAATACATCAAATGGAATTGCTTGGTCACCTGATCATACATACTTTTACTTTATAGATACACCTACTAAAAAAGTGGTTCGCTATCAATATAATATACGTACTGGAGACATTCATAATCCAATTGATGTAATCATTTTCTCTGAAAATGATGGTCTACCTGATGGTATGACAATTGACGAAGAAGGTTGTTTATGGATTGCACATTGGGGAGGTTCAAAAATAACTAGATGGCATCCCTCTACTGGAGAACAAATATTAAGCATTCCAATTCCTGCGTTATATGTTACATCATGTACATTTGGTGGGCCTAATTTAAAAGATTTATATGTTACAACAGCCAGAACAAGAATGACAGATGACGAATTAAAAGAGTATCCACATGCTGGTGGTATTTTTCGAATTCAAACAAATATAAAAGGTTGTCCTACATATGAATTTTGCAATAAAAATATTGGGGCTGAAACAATATGAACCGTATCGATTACATAAGACAAGAAGAAAAGAAATATCACGACCTTTGCTATGAACAATATAAACTATTTGAAATTGGCTCTTGGCTGTACAAACCGGTTAAAACAGTTATGGACTTGATGGATCACTTTGAAGGACAAAACAACTTGCAAGTACTTGATCTTGGCTCTGGCGTCGGTAGAAATAGCATTCCAATTGCACAAAAATTAAGAAATACTAGCGGCACTGTTACATGTGTTGATTTACTTAATTCCGCTTTAACAAAGCTACAAACTTATAGTAAAGAACATGATGTATTCGAGGTTATAAAAACAGAACAAGCAGCAATTGAAAACTATCATATTGACTCTAACGCTTATGATTATATCGTTGCAGTATCAAGTTTAGAGCATGTTAAATCAAAAGAAGATTTTAAAAAAGTGCTCCATTCTATGAAACAAGGGACAAAAAACGGCGGTATTAATTGTTTGATTATTAACTCTAACATACAAGAAATTGATTTAAAAACGAATGAAGAATTAGAAGCTTTAATTGAAATTAATCTCCCAACTGATGAAATGATACATCTATTAAAAAGTATTTATAAAGGATGGAAAGAAGTAAAAGTTGAAATAAAAGAATTAGCTTATAATATAGTTCGTAATGAAAGACACATTCAATTAAAAACAAATGCTATAACGTTTGTAGTTCAGAAATAATCGTATAATAAAGATATGGTTATTTCTCTCAGATTTATTTTTATTGCACGAAATTTGCAAGTATAAATATTTATGAAACAAAAAAATAAAAGAGCACTTGTTTCCGCAAGTGCTCTTTTGGGGATTTTGAGATACCCTATTAACGAAAGTTAAGGTTACTTAAAGTTAAAAGGTATTTATATTATATGCTTGTCCTTTTTATTTGTGCATAATCAATATATAAACATCTTTAATCATTCTTAATAACTTTTAGTTATCGTTCTTTCTTACATTTTATCATTAAGAAATTGATTGAAGGTTTATTTACTATGTTCTTATTTGGTTCATCAATTTCCGAAACTTGTACTAATCCATATTGATTAAAATCTTTTTTTATAGATTCAGAATCATAGAAGAACATTTTTACACCTTCCATTATCTCATAATAATCTTTATCCAACTGTTTTCCTTTTCCGTACATGGGAGCTTTTTTAGAAACAGTTGTAAAAACCATATATCCTCCTGGTTTTAACTGATTATAACAATCTTCAATAAATTTCTCTCTTTCCTGTCCATTCAACAAATGAAGAAGTGCATGACTAAATATCCCATCATACAGTTTATTATCAAAAGGCATTTCGTTTACTGAACCGTGATACATACTAACATCTTCTAGTCCGTTTTCTCTTGCTAAATCGATCGCTGTTTTCGAAATTTCAATGCCTGTTACATTTATACTATTTTTGATAAATACCTTTGCGTTTCTACCATATCCAATACCGGGAACTAATATGTCCTTAATGTTCTTTTCTAGAAAAAAATCTTTTGTCAAAATTGCAGATTCTGTAGGTTCAAATCCCCACATTGTTTGTTTCTCAATAAAACTTGATTCCCAAAATTCCATTTTATTTTTATCTCCTTATTCTTATCTCATGTTTAATATCACATGAAAGACCTATTCATTTTAACGCTGCTTTTTTCACCACAGTCACTATAGCTCCATTGAATATAGCATATTAATAAGCCTATATCTAATTTAAAGATTGGCTGAATATCTATTCTAAATATTAACTTTTACATTTAGAAAAAATAAAAAATGCCAATAATTCAATTGTATATTGGCATTTCACATAAGAAATTATCTTTTTATTTTGTGCTGATCTAATGTTTTTTCTAACATTTCTAAAGTTATCGGTTGAGCTTTCTCTATTAATTGATAACCAATACGTCCATTCGGCTCAGCTGTAACTTGCTGCAAAATCTTTAAATCATGTATTCCTTTTTCTCTTAATTGCATATAAAGTTGTTGTTCAGACATTTTTGCCTTCATCAAGTTCGCTTTAATAATCTCTCCATTTTCAACAATTACAAAGCTACTGCCATTTAGGAATTGTTCCGCCTCCCTTGATTTCAGTTCAAAGAAATGAATGATAAGAAGTACGCTTGCAAATATTACAGCTGCAAATATAGATGGGACTACATTCCTACTTAATACAGGCTCTACAATAATACGCGCAATTGATACTACTATGATGATTTCAGCTCTTGTCATTTGGCTAACAGATTTACTACCTGTCATTTTTAATGCAAGAATCCCAGTGAGAATTAAAATAATGCTTTCAACAATAATATGCATAATAGCCCAATCCTTTAATGGTAAATGTTATTAGCATTCTAGATGCACTTTAAACTTTTTGGTGAAAATTAAAACTTACATATATAGAAAATGGATCTATTTAGATCCATCTTTTTTCAATAAGAATTTGATGATCTATTTTCTATTGTCAAAAAAACAAAAGCACCCAAATGGATGCGTATAGATTAAACTTATTCATTATTACTTTCTCCACTTTGATCATCAACTGATTTCGAGTCTAACATGCTGCCTATATCAGGCGGTAAGGCTAGCTCTATACCAGCTACTGGTTGATTATCTTCATTAAACCATTGTTTCTTAAATTTACTCAATTCTTCATTTTTCTTATTTCCATCCATATTACCCCGCCTTTTATGTACGTGATATTAAATACTTTACTTAATATGTACATTGAGAAAGATAATATACGATTTGTACATAATGAATGAGCAACAACCCGTTGTGCCTATTAAAAATTAACACGTACATGCTACTCCTCGTTTTATTATCATATTAATGACAAAATATATGTGAGCTAAGTGACAAGTACGTTGTCATTTTATTCATATGAGACAAATACTTTTAAAGGAGTAATTATTCCTTGACTTAATTCCTCAAAACATTTTTCAAGTGCAGTATAATGAATTTCATGTTGAAAAATCTCTTCTATCCATGGCGTCTGTTCTATTTGACTAAAAAACCAATCTGCATGTTTTTGGTAACCATATCCATCACTTGAACCAATGATTTTCAATTCTTTTCGATAAAAGTCGGCGGTTAATGTTAAGTCTTCTATATTACCATCAGAAAGAATACATATCGCTCTATTACTATTAATGGCCTTTTGTAATGTGTGAAACCCTCTATTTGTAGCAGAACATTCCAAACCGTAATTATATGTTTCTATTATTTGTTTTTCTGAATCAAAGAGGTTTTTCGCACCAAACTTCTTTGCAAATTCTCTTCTATTTTTATTAGGCTCAACAACATCCACATGCTTAACACCTACATAGTATTTTAAGAAATAACAAGCGAGTAAACCGATAACTCCCAGTAATAAGTACTTTTTCATCCTGTCGCGGGTCTAGCTTCAATACCCCTTCAGCAGCATCACACGAAAGAATAGATAATAAAGCAACTTTAGGTTTTATATAACTAGGTACTCGAATTACTTTATCTCCCTTAACTATTCCTATCGTTTCATGTCCATAAAAAGAAACTACTTTATCACCTACGTTTAAATTTGTTACTTTATTACCAACTTGAATTACTTCACCATAACTTTCATATCCAGTTTTTTTTGGATAGATAGGATTTGTATCTGTAACATCCGATTCTTTATACTGTGGTAACTCTGCTCCAATACTTATTGCACCTGCAATTGTTTTAACGATAATTTCATTATCCTGTATAGACTTAATTTTACATGTTTTCCACTTAAGACGTTTTGGTCCTTCTAAAACTAATTTATTTTGTTCCATTTATACCCCTCACATTTTATAAAATATATTCTCACTAAATTTCAAACAATGTATAATAGATTCATCTAAAATTAAGCTATAAAGTTGGCTAGCAACCAACAGTGATAATATGATAATTGAATTTGATGGATATGAAATAAATGAGTATGTTATTGGCCTTACCTGCTCTATACACGAAATAAGAACAATGTATTTACATGTTAAAAGTGAAGAGTTATCTAACGAAGATCTTCTAAGCTTATTTTGTGTACGGTATCACTTTGAAAAATCCTCAAAATTACTACAAGAAGAAGTCCTAAGCGATGCTGTCATTGATTTAGATACAGACTATATTTATATCCCTAATAGATAACAATACACTAGATTTAAATGAGTAGAAATTACGATTCAGCTAAGTGTTTAATAAAATAAGTGAATGCCCAAATTAATGTCGCAAATTGAGTGACAAAATACATTGTCCATTCAAAACCAGTCAATTTTCTCTCTCGTTTCACTTTCTTTAAGTATCTGTAAAATATAAATGTACTTAAAAACATAAGTAATAATGATAATTGCTGTAAATCATCGACTATACGTACCCCCATAGACTCCATCACCCTCCCATTCAAAATAAATGCTATACTTTAAAGATATCATCTATTGGTAGTTTATTTCCATTTAAAACAATTATGTCCTAAACAAAAAGAGCACTCAACAATTGGGTGCTCTAAAAATTATTAACATAACACTTTTCTTCTACTTTTTATAACTCAGTTCTATCACTTTGGGTATATGATTGTTATCATATTTCCTTTTATAGAGGTAACGTCAGGAAAATACGAATATACAAAGTTAAGGAATTTTCATTACTTTATAACCATTTTTAAGTTATATTCAATAACCATGCTTTGACATTGTCTAGAGCATGGTTATTATTTAAACAAATATAAATCTGCTTAGTTGATTTTTTAGTTCATCAATTTATTGAATTCATTAACTGAAAGAAGTATTCAGGTTTGTGAGTTTTATTTAGGTTAAACCATGAATGTAATGTATCTGGTGCAAATATATCTAATTTTTTCAGTACTTCCATCGCAAATTCCAGAGGAGCTATTCCTGATGCAGTAACTAAGTTCGCATCAGATACCGCAGATCTCAACTCATAGAATTTTTCTCCTTTATAGTTAGGACATACCATTTTAGTGTATTCTAAATTATTAGTTGTATGCTTTCTAGTATCTAAGTATCCCCTATTTGCAAGGGCCTCAGTTGCACCACAAATTGCACCAACAATAGTACCAAACTTTAAAGCTTGGCCAACTCTTTCCAAGATAGGTTGATGAATCTCTTCACTCCAAGTAGTCCCTCCTGGTAAAATTAAAAGATCTTTACTCTCAAAAGTACATTCATCAAGGGAAATATCTGGTTTTATGCTCAGTCCCCCCATAGTAGTAATCATTTCTTTATTAGCTCCTACTGTAATTACTTTTAAAGGTACTAAATCTTTTTTAAAATATCTTCCTGAATTTAGTTCGGTAATTAAATATCCATATTCCCAGTCCGACATTGTATTAAATACATATAGAAAAACTTTTTTTGTTTGCATCCCATATCACTCCAATCACAATTGATATGGATATTATAATATAACTTCCCTGACAGTTAACGTCAGGGAAGTTATCATACTTCATGAAATTTTATTAATTCCGACAGAACTTCAATAAGTCTTTTCTTAAGACTTATTGGCTCAATAACTTTAATAGATTTATTGTACGGTAAAAGTAAATAAGGTACATATGTATGTATCATATCTTTTTCAAGAAGAAAAACTGCTTGATTTGAAGTTCGCACTTGTAAATAATGTCCTAAAAACCAATGTTGGCAAATATCATCCAATACACTTTTATCCCCACTAATAACCAAAGAAATAATCCCTTCCTTATCTTCTATAGTTGGAAGAAGATTTTTTATAAAAAAGTCACGTGCTGAAAAATTTTCTGGCCGGTTAAACTTATTTTCGGTTAGCATTAAATTTTCAATTCGATCTACCCTAAAACTACGGATATCATTCCTAAGATGACAAAATCCAATCACATACCACCTATTATTCCAATAGATAATTCTGTACGGATCGACCAATCTATAATTTAATTGCTTTTTCCCACTTTTATAATAAAGAATTTTTACTGAATACCCATCAGTTACGGCCTCCTCCAACTCCTTCAAAAAATGTTCCATAGAGGATGAACTAAATCGACTTATTACTTCTAGACTACTTAAATGTCGGTTTATCTTTGCTTCCTGCTCTTGATTTGAGTATTTACTTAGTTTTGAAATGGCCCTATTTAATGCTTCACCTCCATAATATCCGGCTTCTTCTGCAAAAACAGCAGCGTGAAATAGTGAAGTTTGCTCTTCAAAATCAAAAAAAAGAGGAGCCTCAATAAAATTGTTTAATAACGTGTATCCACCGTTATGTCCTGGTTCTGAAATTATAGGTACACCACTTGTTGAAATTGTATCAATATAACGATACACAGTCCTTATATTCATCTCTAACTTTTCTGAAATTTGTTTTGCAGTAATTTTTTTACCTGAGCGAAGCATCCATAGAATCGCTAACATATTATCAATTTTAGGCATGTAATTCCACCTCTCTATGGAATTTATCCCTTATTATATATTTCTGATTTTTAGTATAACTCATCAACTGTTCCTTTCCGATAGCTTTCTAAATAATGAGGCCCTAGACACATTTGTAATTTCACAAATTTGATTTACATTCATATCTACCTCTTCATAAAGCTTTACTGCATAATTCATTCCTGCATGATTTTTATAGTATTTCTTTAACCAACCTTTAAATTTTCCTTCTTTCTTATTCAGTTCAATACCTTTATGTTTCCACCTACGAATCAGATCACGTTCTAATTGGTTTATACCCGCCATAACCTTAATTAAGCATCGGCTTTAGGAATTATCTTCCAATAAATCGAGCCATGTATCTTTGAAGGATTATAATTATCATCCTTATTATAATATTTAGTTACAACAATAGCTTCAATTATTATAGCGATACACACAAACAAAAGAATTATTTTGCGTCTCACAACAAAGCTACTTATTCATTTTTTTCTTTTTTAAATTGGAAGGATATATGTTCCAATTGTTTGATTTCCTCTATTATTTTACGAATTCCTTCTTCAATCCTATCTTCCTTTACATTCGATACGTTTAACTTTAATAGTCTTTCTTTCGGAAAACCTCTCACATAATTTTTATCAATTGTATCAATACTTATTTGTTTTTCACTTAGTCTTTTGAAAAACATTTCTGAAATACTCGTTTTATGTAATTTTAAACAAGTATGAATTCCAATTGTATTATGCTTTTTATATGTGAATAAAAGTGGGTTTTCACTATGAGTTCTTTCTAGTGTTTCTGCTAATTTTTTAGATCTATTGTGATAGGAAGATTTAATTTTATTTTTATGACGTTCAAACATGCCACTCTTTATATAAATTTCTAAAGCAGCTTGAGATATCATTGGACTATCAATATCTAAAATTTTTTTATATGTATAAAAAGCATTCGCAATAATCGGTGGAATAACTGCTACACCAACTCGTAAACCTGGAAAAATAATCTTCGAATAACTTTTCAAATATATGACATGATTATCATGATTCAAGCTATATAACGGATCAGCTTTCGAATCCGTTTCTAAATCTGCTAAGTAATCATCTTCCACTATAAATACATTGTATTTCTTAGCCAATAGTACGATTTTTTCTTTCTCATCTTTAGAATAAGACGTTCCAAGCGGATGATGATATCTCGGTATCGTATAAAAGAATTTTATTTTTTCAGTTTGAAATATTTGTTCCAATTCATTCAAATCAATACCTTTATTCGTACGTCTAATACCGATTACAGGAACTTTATTTATTTCTAGATAATCAATATATAGATGATATGTTGGCTGTTCAATTAATACAGTTTCATTTCCATTCGGAAATGGTATGGAAGTTAATATAGCAAGTGCCTGCTGAACACCTGACGTTATAAAAATATTGTCTTCTTTCGTGAACACTTGATAATTTGCCAACTGTTTTTGAATGACTGGAATTAAAGATGGTAACCCTTTCGGTGTTCCGTATACGAACAAATCATTTTTATAAGTATCAATAGCCTTATTAATGCAATGCTGAAAATCTAAATATGGGAAAACATCTGGATCTGGTGCTGAAGAAGCGAAATCAATTATCTCGTTATTTTCTATGGTACTCCCAGATTTCTTAACAACGTAATATCCACTTTGAGGGACAGAATATATAATATGACGCTTTTCTAATTCATGAAGCGCACGTATAACTGTCGCCTTATTACATTCATATTGCGTAACGAGTGACCGTATAGACGGTAATTTCTTTCCTTCATTTATTTCTCCATTTTGAATCATATTTTCTATGTCGTTTAAAATATGTAAATACTTATACATATTACACCTCCTTCAGCAATTTTCTATTTAATTATATCGATTTTATATTCATATAGCATTCATTCCTCAATTAGTTAATTTTCCGATCATCTATATCGTAAATCCCAATAGCGTATGAATCATTTTCAATCCATTTCTTTACTGCTTCTGTTTTAAGTACCCCTTCAACTTCTTTTTCTATTTTCTGTCCAAGTTCTCTCGCCCCTACTTCATCATCGCTAATCTTAGTTTTTATATCAATGGTAACAGGTTGATTCTTTTTATAATTTATTTGCTGAATCCCAAACCCTTCATATCCATTCTTCCTGAATACGTCATCAAATATCTGTCCAAAAACTAACCCCCATCTATGTTCTGCATTTACAATCTCCTTGTTTCTTTGAGATATATTTACTTTATAGGACATAATACCTTGAATTTGCAATCTTTTATTAATTTCTTTTTTTATTTCGTTAGGATTTTCGCTATCAGCAATCTCTAAATCTACTATTCTTGCTTTTTCATCTCTTATAGCAGCACTAAAAAAAGATTCCTCCTTTACCGCTACTGTAGCAATATCCATCACTATAGAATCTTCACTTTTAGCATCTTCAATCTCATTCTCACAGGCACATAATAAAGCAAATGGAATTAAAAATACAAGTACCTTTGTTCCCTTTCTCATGTAGCACCCCTCCACACATTTTCATTTACGATAAACTTTTTACTTTGACATATAAATACCTTCTATAATTATTAAATTTAACATTATTTCACATTTTCCCCACTTAACAAGGGAATTACAATTAATAAATAGAATATCTCTATGAATAAATAAAAAGTGAGGGATATATAATGCAACGTGTAAATACGATTGATATTAGTAATGTACTACAATTGGAAAAAACTCTTTCGACTTTATTAAATAAGATGATTTCTTCAAAACTAGACCTTGAAAATTGGTTAAAAGAGCAGTCAAAAGTAATTTGGGAAATCGAAGAACAATTAAGATCACATTACATCGCCTTTCAATGTAATACGGATGATGAAGGAATAAAGGATACTTTTGAACATGATCAACAATTTGTAAAGCCACTTTTAAAGCGGTACCAAAATTTATTGGATAATAAATATTTAGAGTCACCTTTTCGAATGGAATTAGATTCTAACGTATATGGTTTGTTAGATGCAAAAATAAAAAATGCTCAAAAGTTATTTTGTGAGGAAAATATCGAATTAGAAATACAGGAAGACAAATTAGTCACAGAGTACTTTGAAATCACTGGAGGATTAAGTGGAATTTGGGACGGAGAAGAAAAAACGATAACAGAATTACAATCCTATTTACAAGATTCGAATCGTGACATCCGTAAAAAGGCAAAAACTATTATTTCTGAACAATTTTTATCTGTTGAAAAAGAACTCCAAAACATATTAAATCAATTAATTGAAATTCGCCATCAAAAAGCAAAAAATATTCAACTAGAGAATTATCGCGATTATATGTTCAAAAAATACGAGCGTTTTGATTATTCAGCGAAAGATTGCTATGAACTAGCCGAATCCATACGTAAATATGTTGTGCCTCTTAAAGATAAAATAATGCTAGAGAAAAAAGAAAAACTGCAAGTTGATACGCTTCGCCCGTGGGATGTATCAGCTGTAACTCCAGATCAAAAAGTACTTAAACCTATTGCAAATGAAAATGATTTAATTGAAAAGAGCACTCATATCTTTAATAAACTAGATGTTGAATTTTCAGCACTATTAAACCGAATGTATAAACACAATTGTCTTGATTTAACAAGCCGCAAAGGAAAAGCAGCTGGTGGCTTTTGTGAGTACTTACCAGCTTCACAATTATCTTATATTTTTATGAACTTAAATTATACACAAGATGATATTATCACTTTTATACATGAAATGGGTCATAGTATTCATAACGAACTCATAAAACCATTAAAATTACGACAGTATATAGAAATTCCAGCTGAAACAGCTGAACTAGCCAGTATGACAATGGAGTTATTCTCGCTTAATTATTGGGATACCTTCTATACAGACAAAAAAGATTTAAAACAAGCAAAAATTAACTTCTTTAAAGATGTTATTTCATATTTACCTATTATGCTTATTGTAGATCAATTTCAACACTGGCTGTATGAAAATCCAATTCATACTTCTGAAGAAAGAAATGAAAAATACTTACAACTTCAAAAACATTATCAATCTAGCGTCATACATATTGATGGCTACGAAAACTGGATAGCAACGAGTTGGTTACCTGTACTCCATATTTTTGAAGTACCATTTTATTATATTGAATACGCGATTGCCCAACTTGGGGCATTACAAATGTATAAACAATATAAAGAGGATCCTAAGCAAGCGCTAGAAAATTATAAAAAGGCATTATCACTAGGAAGCTCGCAATCTATAAAAGAAGTATATGATGCAGCCGGTATTCGTTTTGATTTCTCTGGTGAAACCATTAAAGAACTAATGCTATTTGTAGAAAAAGAATTAGAATTACTTGAGCAATTATAAGAAGAAAACTACACCTATATTTTAGGTGTAGTTTTCTTCTTCATTTTATTAATCAGTTCTATGTACTGAGTATCACCATATCCGATTGTTGGAAAAAGATAAAACAACTTTGTTAATAATTCTTGATTTGATAAACCTTTATTTTTAGAGATGAATTTCATTACGATATTATCTTCTTTTAGCATTTCTAAATATAAATCTATAGCTTGATACATTACAGGTGGTACTTTATGATAAGTCTTTTTATGGTTTACTAATACTTCATTGTATATAGTAGAATAATCCCCCAATTCAAGTTCAATTTGATTTACTTTAAATTCATCCTCCCTGAAACTATTTAAGTATACTTTCCCTTCATAGCACGACTGCTCAAGGTATGAAAGTAAAGTAAGTAGATTCATTTGGCAAAACATATCTTCACCGAACCATAAAACAATACATTTATACTTTTTCGCAAATAGATTTTCTAACGGATCTATAACTTTTTTTGCATAATTTTCGACTGAACTGTTATGACCTTCTGCTCTTATTTTAATAAACTCTTCATCAAAAACTTGTGCAGTAGCGCTATTTACACACATGGCCTCGTTAAATGAGGCATAATCAGACTCACCCATTAGCTCCTCCGTTTTAAATTCTTCATACATCATTTGACCATTCAATATGTTAAGTACATCTTTATCAAATAGCTCACTATTCTTATTACGTAACTGTTCAACCTCTAATTTTCTAGAAATATTCATTTTGAACTCCCCTTCTTTATTTATATTAAGTTTAACAAATGATTGAATAGGCATGTTGTTCGTTGGTATTCTCTTGGATTCATTCCAAAAACATTCTTAAAAGCTCTACTATAAGCCTCTTGCGAAGGATAATCATAATCCAATGCGATATCTATTATCTTTTTATCATTCGTCAGACCCTCCTTAGATAAATACAATTTCCTCAAAAGAATATAGCGCCTAATACTAATGCCTGTTACTTGGTGAAAATTAAAGGAACAATAATAAGGAGAATAGCCCATATAACGGGATAATTTATTTAATGAAAATTCTTCTTTTAAATTGCTCTCACTCCAATCAATTATCTGCTGTATATGTTCATTCATTTCTTATTTATAAGTATATAAGAGGTTCGTTTCTTTCTTTTGATACTTCTTGTGTTTTATAACCTGAGCCGTTCATTACTTCATTTTAAAGGAAATCAAACATAAAACACGAATGTTGTATATTAAGAATCTTTTAGTTCTCTAGTAAAAAATAAAAGTTTGGAAAGGACGTTACAATGAACGAGCTAGAAAAAGAAATACTTCAATTCATAAATGAACGATATCCATTAAATTTTATTAACATTAAACCTATAACGAATGAAATGTATCAATGTCTTACAGAACTAGATACATACTTCATTAGAATTACAAACTACAAAACATATGAAGAACAGTTAGAAGAAGTTTCATATACGAACTTTTTATATGAAAATGGTTTAGCAGTTCCTCCAATCATACATTCTCTTAATGGGAATTTAGTAGAGAAATTAACATTAGGCAAAGAACTATTTGCTGCATTATATAAAGCTGCGCCTGGTATACATTTACCAAGGTGCGAATGGAATTCTAAAATGTTTAAAAAGCTTGGTAAACAAATTGGAAAATTACATCGTATATCTAAAAACTTTGAAAAGATTAAACCAGTAAAACATATAAATGATTGGTATGAAAATGAAGAGTATAATTTTCTTAAGTATATCCCTAAAGAAGAAACTACTATAAGAGAAATTGCATCTGACGTTTTAACTTCTATAAAAAAGTTACAAAAATCCACTTCGAATTACGGCTTAATTCACGGTGATTTATGGTTAGAAAATATATTAGTTGAAAACAATTCAAACTTAACAATGATTGATTTTCAAGACTGTGAAAAACATTTTTACCTATTCGATTTAGCAGTGCCTATTTATAGTGCGATAGAATATTCATTTGCTGGAAATGGGAATATCGTTGACTATGAACATTCTATTACAGAAGCACTATTTGAAGGCTACCAAGAGGAAAATGAACTACCAAAAGAGATGATAGACAAGTTTCCATTATTTATTAAATTAAAGGAGATTTTTGAATATAGCTTAATGCATATGTATTGGGTTAAAGAAGAATTAACGGAGGAACAAGTACGGATTATGAACCTTTATAGGATGAAGATCGAAAATAAGTATACCTCTATCAATATTTAAGAGTGCTGTTGTTTAACTACAAGGAAACTTTGGTTAAACAACAGCATTTATTAATTTGCTGACAGCCTTTTTTATGACTTATAAATACTGATTCAATAATCTTTTCAAATACACTTCATTTTGCGGTGATACTTTTTCAGAAAATCTAGCTGCAATAATAATAGGAGCCCATTGAAAAACTTCATCTCTTGATAAGCCGGTACGACTGCAATATATACGTAAATACATCTCAGCTAATTCTACCGAAGATTGTGAGTACAACAAGTATGTTCGAAATACATCTGCGCGAATATCACCTGAACTTGCATCTACCCAGTCTATAACTTTCACTTTCTCTTCCTTACTCAAAATCAAATTAAATGGATGGAAATCTCCATGACATAGCCTAAAATCAAATGTAATAGAATCTAATTTTTGTAATATATTCTTCTTTTTGCTTTCATCCAATTTATGTACAGATTTAATTTGACGCTCTAACCTTTTCCTCATTAACACAAAGGCCGATATAACGCTCTGCCTCATTCAAATTATTAAGCAGGAGATCACCAATGTTCTCCCCTTTTACATATTCCATAATAATTGCCTGTCTATCGTGTATCTTTTTCACTTCAAATACGTTTGGAACTGGCAGCCCGCATGAATAAGCATATTTTTGTTTGTTTGCTTCATTCATAGACTCTGTATCTGGGAGGTAATCTTTAAATAATTTTACAACCTTATCATCAGTTAAATAAATTTCTGCTGTTTTCCTTTTGCAATTGGATTACCTAAAACCACTTCATTTCTCCCCTTAACATAAATTAAAATAACACCTTATACCTCTCTTTAAATTCACTATAATCCTAGCTAAAACCTTCTTCACGAATATACAAAAAACTTACCGCTTTCCATCCTTAAATAGAAAGCGGTAAGTTTAATTGTTTAGGAATATCAGAATGAAACTCTGATGTATGCACAATTGAAAATGTATATCCTTGCTCAATAAATGATACTTCATTACATTTCCATTCAAATGATACACCATTTTTCTTAAAGTTATTTTGGATTCGCTGTAAAAATGCGACGTCTGGTGTTCCGAAAGAAACGTGTACTTTCGGTGATAGAGCTTTCATGGCGATTGGAATCCAAGGTCGCTGCCACCAAGTTGCGACGACATAAGCAGTGCCACCAACTACAAAGTTAAAAATATCCCCGTCTTCCATCGTTTTCATATTTAGATTTGATTTCAGCCATTCCCTAAAAATAGGTACACTTTTAACAGGAAGACCAATTTCCCTTACATATAAAATGTTTAAAGGTGACTGCGGTACTAATACATCTTCTTTAACATAACTATGCGCGATAATTTCGAGTAGATTTCCATCTCCGTCTTTAAAGTATAAATTGAATCGACCATCCTCTTCATCAATTATATGACCATCTTTCCATTTCGCAATGAGTAATCCAGACTCCTCAAGCCATCTTGCTGTTTCATGAAATTTTGAATATGGGATTTCAAAAGCAAAATGTGCAGGTGCAATTGGTTCATACACTTCTTGAAAACTAATTGTTGTATAAGGGGTTACTTCAAATTGAATGAAGGATGCTGTTTCTTTTTTTATTGGAAGAGATAATATGTCCTTATAAACTTGTTTTACCCCTTCTATGGAAACCGTTTGTAGTTTTATATCTGATATATGTGTAATCACTTTACATTCCTCCTCATTTCTTATTATCTATTCGTATTGTATTACACTTATAAATAGATAAAATCAAACGGAAGGATGGATTTTCCATATAGAAACTACAACTTTAGTATGAATATGTTAGCTCCAATTATTTTTTATTTCTGCTATAACAATTTCTGGTTTCTCCCAGTGCAACATGTGTGTAGTATCAGGAATTACTTTTACTATACTGTCCGTTTTCTCTTTGAAAACATTTACTGTCTTATCTCTATAATCCGCCCAAACTTGTGGAACTGTAGCTCGGAGTAATACAATATTAGCCGGCAGCTTCTCATATATATCTATCGTTTCATCTTTATACATACCTCTTATTATATTACTAGCTGTATTCCCCCTGGCATGCCACCATACTTTGTTATCCATTTCGATCCCTAGGTCCTTTACAGCAACTTCTAACAATGAAGACCACCTAGTATAAGCTTCTTTTTCACTTTTGAAAAATTCGTCCCAATTATTAAAAACGTATTCATCAAAGTCCTTTTCATAATAAGCAATTTCTTCTTCCAACGTTTTTTCTTGAAGCCTTTTTGTTTGATATCCACCATCAATAAGAATACTTCCTTGTACTTTTTCTGAATGATGTAACAAATAAAATAACGCTACAAAACTTCCCCATGAATGTGATAGAAAATAGAAGTATTCGATTCTCAATTCATTTATTATTTCATTTAACCAATTTGCTAAATTCTGCATCTCATAATCTTCTGTTCTTTCAAATGGCGGTGTTTTACCATGTCCAGGTGCATCAACGGAGATAAATCTATACTCTTCTTTTAATTCCTCAGCAATTTCTATAAAACTTAAACTCGTACTACCTAATCCATGTAAACAAAAGATAACGGGCTTGTCATTATTCCCCCATTCAGTAATATGTACATTTATTTTTTCATTGCTAATATAGTAACGTTTCAAAACATTTATCCTCCATATTTTGATTTACACTTTATTTATTTCTATTATTTTCAAGTATTTCCTGTATTCTTTTCCACACAAAAAGCTGCTTTTCTTTAAATGAAAAGCAGCTTTTACGCTAAAATATATTATAATTTAACAGCGATAATCATAAATCTTTTTGAATTCGTACGAATCTCTTTTTCAGAACTATTTGTTTCAATGAACTTTTGTAAAATAGTAAAATCCTCTTCCTCTTCTCCAAATCTAGGAATAATAGGTGTATGTTTTAATAAGAAAATAAGATCTTCAGGCGTACTGTAATAATCAGTAACATCATATTCACGTACTTGCACGAGTTCAAATCCTGCATTTATAAGTTCACCCATATACTTTTCTTTTAAAGTTCCATCTCTTTCACCTAAGCATTGTCCTCTCCCAAATGTCTCTTTTAGGTTTAATTTATCATGTTCGCTAACTTGTTGCGTTAAGAAAAAAGCACCCTTTTTCATTACTTTTGATAATTCAGTCGCTGCAAATGTTGCATGACAACTTGAAGCGATATCAAAATGCGCATGTGGAAACGTTAAAGCTTCAGAACCCATTTGAATAAACTCAACATTTTGTACACCTGATTTTTTCAAATTAGAATGTGCCGTTTCAATCATGCCGTTAGAATTATCAATTCCAATCAACAATTTAGCTGATGATGCTATGTTAAGTACATTTTCTCCTCCGCCTGTACCAACATCAAGTAGAATGTCTGATGATTTACATCTTTCTTTCACTTCTCCATAAAAGTCCCATATTTCTCCTACAGTTTCACATTTTATTTTACTAAAATCCCATCCATTTAATCTTCCTACTTTATCATAAAAGCTTTTGTACTCTAATTCATTCACCTTATAACTCCCCTTTGTAAAAACGAATTAAATATGTATAATAACCTACAACACTATTTAATTATATATTATAAAATACAAATTATTAAAACACCATTCCACTTCGTACGACGATAAGTTTACATAACAATTTTATAGTTTACCTTTATCTATATGTTCTAAATGACCTCTTCCCCAACTACACACACTATCCAAAACAGTACTGACTGTTTTTCCATGTTCAGTTAAGCTATATTCTACTTTAGGTGGTATTTCTTGATAATGCTTATGAATCTTATAAATCTCTTTCTCTTGTAAAAAGGCCTGGCCATAATAATGAAATTGCACATACTGTTCTATATTTAATGCAAAATAGTTTTACTACGGGTAATGTATTATTTCCAGATGGAGGGTACACATATCATTAAATTATTAGCAACAAAAGCCCCTTATTACAGTGGCTTTTGTTGCTAATTTAAACATTGCTGAAGTAATATAGGATTCTCTTTTATTAGTTCTGCTAAAACAAAAGTTGTGGAAAAGGTCGTAAGATTAACTCTTTATCTAGCAATCCTTTTTGTTCTCGAATCATTCCGCCTCATCCAATAAAAGCCGCCCTAATTTCTATTCCCTACACTTTTATATAAAATTAACCTTATAAAGGTAGGATTCAACAACTTCTTACAGAATTCTATATTTAATACGTATTGGACGGATTATTTTCAAATTCCTCTTTACTAAAGGTGGTTCATACAATTGTGAAATTTGTACAAGAACGAAGATTAACTGTCAAGACAACTTTTTCAAAAGAATACAAGATTTTTATTTTTGGTTTACTCATTTCACGAATCGGGGATTCACTATATACTTTTGCACTGCCTTGGATTGCATATCAATTAACTGGTTCAGCTGTAATTATGAGTTCTTTATTTGCTGTTAACGTATTGCCAATCGTTTTATTTGGCCCTTTAGTTGGTGTACTAGTTGATCGATATGATCGAAAAAAGTTACTTTGGATGGCGGATATTACCAATATTATTTTAGTAAGTCTCGTACCAATTCTACATGCATTACATCTATTAGAAGTCTGGCATTTATACGTAATTACTTTTATCTTAGCAGTTATGTCCATGCTTTTTGATGTAACAACAGTTACAGTCATTCCACACATCGCAGATGCATCATTAACGAAGGCTAATTCTTTATATCAAATGGTTAATCAATTGGCTAGTTTGTTTGGTCCAATGATAGCTGGGCTTTTCATATCTTTTATTGGCGGCTTTCAAGTACTTTGGATTAATGTTCTTTCATTTATTGCTACATTAATTGCTGTGATTATATTACCTTCTATGAAAAACTTAAATAAAAAGAATACTGATAAAAAAACATTGCAAAATGTACTAAATGATTTGTTTGATGGTTTTAAATGGCTCAAAAATGATTGGTTAAATATAGCTTTGTCACTTCAAGCTATGGTAGGTAACTTTGGAGCAAGTGCTGTTTTAGGTGTACTTATGTATTATTTATTATCGACATTAAATCTCACCTCCGCACAAAGTGGCTATAATTATACTTTAATAGGAATAGGTGGGCTTTTAGGAAGCTTAATTGCCGTTCCTTTAGAAAAGAAATTTCGACGTGGTGTACTTATTCCTTTACTCCTATTTTTGGGAGCGCTTGGGTTAACATTTGCTTTGTGGAGTACATATTGGCTTGCTCCCGGAATTGCTTTCGGAATCGCGATGACATGTAATATCACATGGAATACGATTGTTACATCAATTCGGCAGGAAACTGTTCCATCCAATTTGCAAGGACGTGTTTTAGGTTTTTCTCGTGTACTTACACGATTATCTATGCCATTGGGGGCATTAGTAGGTGGAATTATTTCAGCCTACAATCCTGTATTTATATTTGCTTTAGCTGCTTTTACTAAAATAATTGAAGTCTTTATTGCCTTATATAGTCCGATACGAAAACTGTAAAGATAAAGATTTATATATCTTGAGATATTAATAAAATAAAAAAGGCATAAAACATGCCTTTTTTTATTACTTATTTGTTTATTGGATAACAAACTTCTGTAACCCACTTATTAGGATCGGATTCCATCGCTGGGCTCACATGATAAATATTAAACATCTGGCCTGCTAATTTGTAACCCTCTGTCTCAATCCATTTTGCCGCAGCCTCATTTACAGCTGTCATCTGTTCATAACTTCCATTAACTGTTATAGAAGCTACATTAGTCGATTCCATATTTTTAAATGTAACGTCTTTTGTATTTTCGTGCTTACCAAGAATACTTAGCTGTATTTCTATATCCACATCATTTTCTTTGTATTCACGATCATGGAAAACCGCAATACTATAACTCGGTTGGGCAATACTAATATTTTTCATTTGAATTTCTTGCATTAATACACTCCATAAATCACCTTCGCAATTATACGATGGAATAATCTTTCTAACACTAGCTACAGTTCTTTCTGGAATTTCTTTTATTGAAACATGATAATTCATCTCAACAACATCCTCTCTCATCGTTTTCATTGAGTCTTCGAGGAGACGTAATTGTTTTTGGAGGTTATTCATGTCTTCTTTAATTTGAGCACTACGATTAAAAAATTGCTCTTTTATGGTATCTATATTATCGCATTCTATTATTTCTTTGATGGTAGCAATATTAAACCCCATAGCTTTTAACGTTTGAATTTGATTTACTTTTTTTAATTGGTCTGCTGAATAAAATCGATATCCACTCTGCTCATCGACTTTTACTGGTTGTAGTAATTCCACTTTATCGTAGTGTCTCAACATTCGTATACTAATGGAAGATAGTTTTGAAAAATCCCCTATTTTAAACATGATTTCCTCCTATAAGTTACATCTGCTTTGAAGCTCAACTTTATCTTAAACAATAACATTGTGTGAGGGTCAACTGTTTATAACGTTTGAATTATATTTCTTTAATTATTTACCCTTATATACTCTTCTGTCTTATGCCTATAAAGATTGATAATAATCCGTTCACAGCTAATAAAATTACTATAATACTTGTAAGTAAACCTACATCTGCCGCAAATATTTTTATCGTACGCCATGGTGAGCTTGTACAATAAGTAAGAAGTGGGATGAAAATAATAGATAATAGTAGGAATAGAGCCCCTACGAATAACCAAGTTAATTTTTTTACAGTTTCCTTATGTTTATATTTTTTAATTAACATAATTGATGAAATGAAAAGCGCGAGTATAACTGTAGACATAACAATTTGTGTAAATGGTATGCTTTTATGGGGATCAACCGGTTCTTCTTCATTCAAAATATTAATAATCCCCTTTTTTAATACTGAAAGTGCTGGTTCTTCTAATACATGATTTTTATTTGTTAAAATCACACCACCCCAGCCACTTTTATTTAAAGTAAATATTTCTGTACGAGCATCGGGCGTTGATCCTGAATGCCAAATCATCGTTTCGCTTTCATTTATACTTGTTGTTCTTAATCCAAAACCATAGCTTTTTTCTGAATTTATGTTATAAAGTGGTGTAAGATAAAGGTCGATGTTTTCTTTCTTTAAAAATTGAGTATCTTCTTGTCGATTCAAAAACATAATAAATTGAATCATATCTTCCAAATTTGCGGTAATATAACCATACGGTGCCCCGGCATTATCATAGGATACTACACTTTTTCTTGGTATGCCAAACCATGACTGATAACCTGTTAAATAGCCTTTTTCATATGCAGTTTCTTTACTTGCTGCCGCACCATTCATATTTAATAGCTGAAAAACATGTTTTTCCATATATGAGGAATATGTATCATTTGTAATTTCCTCAATAAGTGCACCTAAAACAATATAATTCGCATTACTATATTGATATTTTTCTCCTGGTAGAGCAGTTAATTTTACATTTGAAAGTCTCATTACATTTTCTTTTAATGCTGTAGAACTTTTGGATTGCTTATCTGATATTAATAAGCCTTCATATGTGTTTATTCCGCTTGTATGAGTTAAAAGGTGTTGGATTGTTATAGATGAGGATATTTGAGAATCTTTTAGTTTAAACCAAGGAAGATGTTGTTGAACTGAATCCTCTAATTTTATCTTTTTGTCTTCTATTAATTTCACTATAGCTAAAGCTGTTAAAGATTTGCTTATTGAGCCGATTGCAAATGGTGTTTTACTAGTTATTTTTTTTTCAGATTCCCCAGTAATCCCCCACGTTTTAGTGAAGAATACATCTTTATTATGTACAATTGCAACAGCAGCCCCTGGAATATTCTGTTCCTTTATAAATTTTTCAATATACTTATCTAAAGTAGCTTTAATATCTTGCTGAGCATATGCTTTTGGATAAATGATACATAATACTATTACATTACAAAGAATATAGATTTGAAATAGTTTATAGATAGTTTTCTTCATTATACTTTAGATAGCTTTCTTTTTTTATAACTTACTAAGCTAATAAACACTACTACAGAGAGCATAAAGCTAATCATTATTAATAAAACGTTCCACCATTGATTCTCTGATATGCGATATAAAATATTATAATTAAATGTATTTTTGCTATTAGTTGAATTAAATGATTCAGTTAAAAATATTGAAAATGTAGTTTGCGAGATGAGGTAAGTAATAATTGCGATGAATATGCCACGTAAGATAAATGTGTTGAATTTTCCTTTTTCATTTTGAAGTTGTTTCATTTTAACTTGTAAATCAATTTCATTTATTTCTATAAAATCTTTAACAAATAATTGAGGGGTACCTAAATCATCTATACTGTCTTCACCATGTTCATGACACTCTTGAATATGTTCTAATATTTGTCTCTTAATATTTTCCCTTTCTTCTAAACTAATATCGTATTGCTTTAATTCCTTAAGTACGTCTCTTAAAAATTGCTTTTCTTTACCTATCAATTTATTCCTCATTTCAGAAGGTCTCCTTTCAAACCGCTTTTTAATAATGTTTGAATGTCCAATTGCAATTCTAACCACTCATTAATTTTCTTCTCAAGACGTATTTTCCCATTTTCATTAATTTCATAATAAATCCTCACTTTACCACTGTCTGTTACCTCTTGATAAGTGTTAACCCACTCTTGATTTTTCAACTTAGTTAAAATAGGATAAATACTTCCTACTCCTTTCAATTTTAAATTGTTTATTTCAAGTTCTTTCATAATCTCATAACCATAACTTTTCTTTTTCGACAAAATAGATAATACACACATTTCTAAATGACCTTTAATTAAACTTGTTCTATCCATAGGATAAATTTAACAGAAATATATACTTCATTCAAGTATATATTTCTGTTAAATTTAAAAAATCACACAATGAAAAATAGATTAATAAACAAAAACATATCACTTACGAACCATTTTAAACCTTAATTTTCGTTTTTATAATATAATAATTACATAATATATTAATCGTTTATCACTATTTGTTTGGTATCTCTCCTTCCATATTACTTCTTTTCTTATTGAAAAATATTGTATGGAGACATAAAAATACTAAAAGATCCAATTTCTTAATTTTGATATTAAGAAATTGGATCTTCTTTCATTACCTTGTATTAATCATACTGCGCTAATATATACATTATAAAGAATATATGTTTTATTAATTTATATTAATAAAACATATATTAATAAAATTTACTGATTACTCTCAAGACATTCATAAACCGCCATCATATCTCGTTTATCCAACTCACGTATGCGATTGAAAATGGGTATTTGTCCAACAGCTTCTGTTAATAAGCTTTCATTCACAACATCACTTACTTTTCCAGTTAACCACGTTTGTACATCCACGCCCTCGACAACTTCTTTTAACCCTTCGTAATTAATACCACTTGCATTACAAGTTACACATGGAATTGTTAGTTTAAAGACACCATCATGTAAATTATCTTCGGTTATCACTTTCTTACCTTTACAAAATGGACATGGATTACTTTTTTTAATTTTATTAATTTGGGTAACTAATTTTTTGTATCCAAACGCTTCGTATACATACGTAAGTTTTTTATATTTACCATTTGTGAAATACTTATCTATAATGGTTTCTCTCGTTTCATAAACATTAGGGAAATCACAAACAGTTACCTGATTATTAACACTAATGGATTCGATATTTCCTTTTATTTCGCTCCAGAATGGTAAGACATTTTGTAACACCATTTCATAGTTTGAAAAGCTTGCTTGTTCTAATTCAAACATTTTCAATGCAACTTGTGCTTTTCTTGGCAATAAAGAAACATCTTCCGTCAATACCATATCGCCACCAACAATAGACTTCAATTTAACAAGTGCCGGTAAATCACCAACCATTTTCAATACTTTATTAATAGGCTGATTGATTATTTCACGAATATCTACGTTACCAAATTTAAGTGGTTTATGATGATTTAAAACCGTCCCCTCACAAATTGGACATTTCATCATTTTTTTTGAACTCTTAATTTCTTCTTTAATAGGTGCTTTTGAAATAACAATATATCCACCAATAATTGTATTAAACCCTACCCATGTTCTGCGTGTCTTTCCTTTTTTATCATAAAATGATTTTTCAAAATATCCGTACCAAAACGTATGCTTTTCTTCTTCTGACATATCATTATAGCTCTTTGACAAATCGTGACCAAGTTCATTTTTTATTTCTTCGAATAGAAATTCTATTTTTTCATGCTGATAAAATTTTAATACCTTCATGATTTCTTGATCGAATAGCCCATCCCAAAATGGAACACTTTTATCTTGAATGGCAATATCTTTATCAAAAACTTCAATTTGAAGACGTCCAGAACAAGATGGACAATGATTGTCCTGTGAATAGAAATCAAAACTTCTCGTATCTTTATTAATTGGATGAGCAGCTACAATATGATTAATTAATCCACCAATCTCATATAAGAAACTATATTGACTATATAAATGTCTTTCAAGATCAATAGCAATAACAGGTGCGATTGTATCAGATTCATATTCACCATAAATTAACCTAGCCATTGATGATAAACTTTTTAAAATACCGCCCTTATAAACATTTTCGGCATTTTTAAAATAGTTAATATGATTTTCTTCTAAATAGTGAACTCCTTTTTTCTGCTTAAGCATTGAAGAGATATTTATTTTCTCTGTGCTATTCACATTACTTTTTTGACGATAGTAATCCTCATGTTTAACAACATCCAAATGCTCTACAGATTCATTCTGCCTTTTTCCAAAATCAACTATATAATCAGAGCTTTCTAACATGTAACGATTATGCTCAATCATAATGATAGAAACTGATTCATCTTGCAGAATACCTCTAATACTATCGATAAATTGATTTAAAATATTTTGTGATAAACCTTTTGAAGGCTCATCAAAAATGAATAATGTATGTGGATTTCTAGTGTTTGCAAATAATTCCGAAACTAAATGAACACATTGAAACTCACCTGTCGATAATGTTTGTGTTTTTCTCTCTAATGTTAAATAGCCAAGCCCTAATTTAATTAGTAAGCTCAAACGTTTATAAGCGATATCTTCATTTGGAAGTTCATCAATAATATCCTCAATCGAGCGCTCAAAAATATCATCAATGTCTTCACTATACTTTGTGAGTTTCTTTTTAATATCTAGGAAAGTTGCTACAGTTGATCGACTTGTAATTGATTGATTTCGGTCTTGTCCTACCATAACTAATTTATCTTTTGGATATCGTTTTAAAAAATCTGTAGCTAGACATTCGTTGACAAGTGTAGATTTCCCACATCCCGATTCTCCTGTAACCGTTACAAGCCTGTTTTTAGGAATTTGAAACTCCGCCATTTGGATATTACGGCAATATAAATCATAGAATGTATAATATTCTGTTGGTATTTCTTTATTTCGCTCCCACAGTATTGACTTTGGTCTTGGTGATTCTTTCACAATTTTCCCGCCATATTTTCCGCTACCAGGTCCAAAGAACAATTGCTCATCAGTTGTATCTAGTACCGTATCTGAATGATCAATAAGCCAAATTTGATTTTTACACCCTAATCGTTTAATCTCTTCTAAAATTTGTAATAATGTTTCATGATCAAGTCCAACTGAAATCTCATCAATAATAATTACAGCATTTTCACTTACTGCCATGAATTCAGCCAAATAAAGTCGTGTTAACTCTCCACCTGACAACGTACCCATAATTCGATTTAATGTTAAATAACCAATGTTCATATTAATAATATTTTGCAGTATATGCTGTTTTTCCTCACTAATATTTAATTGTTTTGCTAGTGAAAGAATAGATTCAACACTTAAATCATTAATATTTGAGATTGAATGTGGCTTTTCCAACAAATCAATTTCATATTGTTCAATTTCTTCACTATAACGTTTTCCCTTACATTTTTTACACTCAACATTTTTTGTAGTACCACGGCCTTTACAACCAGTACACCAGCCTAATTGATTATTAAATGAAAAGACCTCTGGAGAAAGATTAAATACTTCAGCAAGTTTTTCCCGAACCTCTGTAAAAACACCAGTATGAGTACCAATCGTTGAACGCGGATTAGACGAAATCGATGATTTTCCTAGAAAAAGTACTAATGGCATTTCTTCCATCCTAATAGCACTAAAATTTGTTTCCATAATGTTAGGAAATAAATATTGATATTCAGCCTTTGGTAATAAAGAAACTAATCGTTTTTTTGATTCTTCACCAATTGTTTGGCAAAAAGTTGTTTTACCCGATCCAGATAACCCAGCAATTCCAAACGATTTATTAAACGGTATAGTTGCATCTAATTTATTTATGTTATTAGCAATTAATTGATTTACTTTCATATTAACCTCTATTCTTATTTATTCACAAAAGCATTTTTAAAATATAATAATTACATAATGAATATTACCTATTATACAATTATCCTCTCACTTCATGAATCTTATCCTTGTATATTTCAAACCATTGTTGCCATTCATCTTTAGAAAATTCTTTCTCTTCTCCTTCTAAAACAGAAGAAAAAAGATTTAAACAAATATGCCAACCAGCTATATCTCTCGGTGTATGATCTGTTAATTCATGAATGTACTCTTTAAGGAATAAAAGAGTACCATTTTCCTCTTTATGTATTTCAAATCGGACACGATCTTTATCCCAAGTAAATTCAAGTACTGAGTTTACTTGACATTCTAAAATATCAATGTTTATGAATGAACCGTTCATCATGTCGAACTTTATTATTCCACCCGTTTTAAGGCTTTCAATCTGTAAATTGGACATCCATTTTTTCAGCTTACTGTTTTCTGTTAATACAGACCAAACTTCTTCTGCCGTATATGGAAATTGGCGTTCAAATTTCACAATATATCCATCATTTAGTTTCCCAATTTCAGCTATCATTTTGATTGCCCCCTTATATAGAATATATGTTCTCATTTTATTTTACACGAATATAAATATAAAATAAATATTTATGTCAACGAAGTGTTAATTTAAAGTGAATGACGCTGAGAAAAACTTAAATATTTTCTAAATCGAGTTATATAGTATTGAAAATTAAATATAGATTTACGTACAAATAAAAAAGCCGCATTTGCGACTTATGAAATCATAGGATTAACTCCTTTTTTGGTTGAATGATTAGCACTTAATCGCATCGACAATTAGCGATGGAAAACCAAGTTTATCGCCTTTATTTCTAGAATCATACCTTTTCGAACGGAAAATAACACCGTCGTTTGCATCTCATTCGTTGTAATAAAACTGACCATTTTCATCACAATATTCAAGTAAAACTACCTCGAATCCAGCAGTTTCAAACATTTTCGTTAATGTTTTATAATTATGAACGATTTTATGACTTGCTGCTGGATGATCTTTCGGACCGGGTCCCCCTATT
Source organism: Bacillus sp. FSL W8-0770 (assembly GCF_038008705.1). NCBI lineage: Bacteria > Bacillati > Bacillota > Bacilli > Caryophanales > Bacillaceae > Bacillus > Bacillus sp. FSL W8-0770. The sequence continues at coordinate 2,408,544 of NZ_JBBOZR010000001.1, read as the reverse complement.
TGAACTATATTTTGATATACCTCATCCTGAAAGAATGCATCAGGGACTCCGCACCGAATATGACCAGATGGTTTTAAAAATTCATAACAGATTTCAGCTGCTCTTACACCTTCTTCAAAAGTAAGGTGTTCCCATACATGCTCAGCTAAAATAGCTGAAATAGAGTTGTATTCAAATCTTTCTTCCCACGTAGCTTTTCTAGTAAGTTAAGTTCATCTTCTTGCGTTTGAATCCAGCCTGGATTATTATTAAACACTCCAGCTCCGACAACTACTTTAATTTCGTCTTGTTTTATTGCCACCATGTTCACCTCTTAAACATTTTAATTCATTAATATATTCTATGTTTACTATTATCCTTCCTCCTTCAACAAATGTAGTAACATGAGTCCAGTACAATACCGAACTCATGCCCTAAAAACTCTCTAACGCAACAATCTGTCTAACTCTATAAAATTAGTTCATAATATACGATTTTTCTTACAGAAATATAGCACACCAAACATTAGCATAATACCAATTACGTAAAAAATTGTTGTTCCGCTCCCACCAGTATTAGGAATTACCCAATTATTCTTCGCATTTTTCACTGTTATTTTTTGTGTCTTTACTGCTTCTGTAATTTCTATTTCTATTGGATCTCTAAGTAACATGTATCCGTTCGGTGCTTTTATTTCTTTAATCGTATACTTTCCAATTGCTAATTGGTTGGAAATTACCTTTCCTTTTTCATCCGTTATTAATCTACTAAGTTCTTTCCCTTCTTTATCTAACACTTGAAATACAGCGCCTTTTAGCTTTAATTCACTATCCTTATCATCAACTTTTTCAATTTCAAATTGCCCAGTCGGATCTGGCAATTTCTTATTTTCTATTTTAATTTCTACTACTGTATCTTTTTCTATTTTTACAGCTATTTTATCTTTTAATAATTCATAACCTTTAGGTGCCTCTATTTCCACTAGGGTATAGTTTCCTATTGGTAAGTCCTTTGATATCATTTCTCCTTTTTCATCTGTTATTAACTCTCCAACTACTTTTCCTTTTGCATCTTCTATATGAAACTTTGCCCCTGCTAGTTTTTTATTTTTATCACTTATGTCTACTTTCACAAGCTTCATTTTTCCCATTGGATCGGGCAATTTCTTATTTCCTATTTTAATTTCTACCACTGCATCTTTTTCTATTTTTACAGTTATTTTATCTTTTACTAATTCATAGCCTTTTGGCGCTTCTACTTCCACTAAGATATAGTTTCCTATTGGTAAGTCTTTTGATATTACTTCTCCTTCTTCATTTGTTACTAGTTCTCCAACTATTTTCCCATTTAAATCTTCAATTTTAAACTTTGCTCCTGCTAGCTTTTTATTTTTATCACTTATGTCTACTTTCACAAGCTTCATTTTTCCCATTGGATCTGGCAATTTCTTATTTCCTATTTTAATTTCTACTTCTGCATCTTTCTCTACTTTTACAGCTATTTTATCTTTTGATAATTCGTAACCTTTAGGTGCTTCTTTTTCCACTAAAGTATAGTTTCCTATCGGTAAGTCTTTTGATATCGCTTCTCCTTCTTCATTTGTTACTAGTTCTCCAACTATTTTCCCATTTAAATCTTCAATTTTAAACTTTGCTCCCACCAATTTTTTATTATCATTATTACTATCAACCTTTTTTATTTTTACTTTTCCTATACTAGGCTTGTTCCAATGTTTCCAGTTAAATTTGAAATTGTGAAACTCAAATCCACCAGTTTGTTGTACCGCACCAACAAATGCTTGTCCATTAATCGAACCGCCTTTTGTTTCTAATACAGCATTGGGAGCAAACACACTCCCAACTACACCATATCCCTCTGTTGTAATTTTTTTCGCATTTGGAAAAACCCAAATCATTTTCCCATATAGCTCAGTAAACGGGGAATTAGGCGAATATGGTTGTGATGTAGGAACTATATCTGTAGCCTTTCCAATATTGTTCGTGTCATATAGAATAGACCCATTTTTAAATGTAACCTCTATTGCATCTGAATACATTACAATAAAATCTTTGTCCTTAGCATTGGGCAAAAATACATCTCTTATATCTACACTGATTTTCCCTGTCAATTCTGATGAAACATAAATATTAGGATTGTTTATATCTTTTCCGATTCCATGACTCATATTTGGAATTGGGGTATTCGTTTTATATTGACCTGCATTTTTACTAACTTGGTTCACTATATTGCGAAATTCATTAAATTTCGCGTCAATTTCTAGTTTTTCTTTATAAACGATACGATCATAAGAAGATTGTATGATGCGATCTGGATCACTCTCTTTTGTCATTACGACTATTCCGTTTTGAATGATAAAAGATTCTTCTCTTGATTTTTTTAGTTTTCCAGACAATAACAAGGACGGATATCCCTCATCAACCCATTTTTCACCTACTATATTAGATGTTCCTGCTGCTGCACCTACAATCGTATACCCCGATGCATCCATATCACCTTGAACTGCAATTGCTCCTTCAATGTCGCCACCTATTGCTTTATGGTTACCAAAGACAACAGCATTATAACGCGATATATCTCCTAGACCTTCTAAGGTAGTCGTGGATCCATATGCTTCTTTTGGTACATATACGACAAAACTTACACTTAACATTAACAAAACAATAAAATGAATACTTACCAGCTTTAATCGTAGCCTCAATTCCTTTGTTCCCACCTTTACCGTATTTTTTTTATAATCGAATAAAATGAATTTTTATTAATGATGATTTACTTCATCCCCTATATACCGTCTTTACTTATCTTTTAATTTCCGGTCCCACTTCCCATTAATGCAGGATAAATACATTCTATCGAGTTAACTTTTTCTTATAAATTACGACTAGAAGCACACATAACAATAGGATTGTAACTATTACAGTCCACTTATTAAATATAAATATCTCTGTACTCACTTTTTGTTTTTCTTTCTCGTTTAACTCCACGCGCTCACCTCGAACTAGCAATCTATTGGTGTTTACTCCATAAGGCGTACACGTAATTAAAGTTGTATAATCTTTATTTTCTACAATTTGTAGATCGTCCGTTTCATGTGGTAACACTACTTTAATTTGATCTACTTTATAAGCAAGAACTTTGTCTAAAGAATGAATATAAAAAAGATCTCCTTTGCTCAACTTATCTAAATCTGTAAATAATTTTGCTGATGGTAAACCACGATGCCCTGTTAAAATAGTATGCGTACTTTCTCCACCTACCGGGAGCGAAGAAAAATCTAAATGACCTATCCCGCGACCCAATACTTCCTCAGAGGTCCCTTGATAGATTGGCAGTTTTATATTAATTTTCGATATTTCAATATACCCCATTACATCTCCTAAATTTAACACATCAGCATACGCTTGATGATTACTTTTTTTTTCAGAAAATGGATCTGTAAATGTTTTCGCAGAAGTTTGAACTTGTTTATTATATTCGGCTGCTTCTTTTTCCCTACGTTCGACTTCTTTCTTTTGTAATGCTTTAATCTTCTTATCGTAAGAGCTAATCTCAGAATAATGTGCACGAGTCGCCAACCAATTACTAATAGTAGGATATAAAAAAATACCTAATCCAAATAAAAAAATACCCCCCAAAACAAGATTTCGTTTCATATTTCCACCTCTGTATATGCTTAAATATCGAAAAGAGGGAAGCATTTTGCTTCTCCCCTTTTCCCATAGTTACATGTTCCTAAAATCTTAATTTCTAGCAAACTTTTTTCTAAAGAAAACAAATGCCGCTGTAAGCATTAACGTAAGGCCTATTACAGTAAAAAGAGTCGTTCCTATGCCACCCGTTACCGGAAGAATCCATCCACTTTTATTATTTTCAATCGTCAATTTAACCGTTTGATTATTTTCACTAATCTTTACATCAATGGGGTCTTTTAATAATTGATAAGATGCTTTTGTACCATCTTCTTTTGTATATGTTGGTGCTTTCGTTTCAAAAATTTGATAGTCTCCATATGGAATGTTAGACCATTTAATAACACCATTTTCATCTGATACACCTGTTACTTCTTTTCCTGCTACGACAACTATTTTTCCATTATTATCTTTAAGTACAAACTCTGCACCTTTTAATTTATTCTTATTAGCACTATCAATTTTTGTTAACTCAATTATTCCAGTTGTCGGAATAACAACTACAGGTTTAGATTCCTTTTCTCCAATTACATCATTTTTATTTGTAAAATGTATTTTTGCTGTATTTAAAATTTCCGAACCAGATGGTACTCCTTCTTTTACTTGGGATTTAATTTGCAAATGAAATTCTTTTTTACCATCTAATTTTGTGAAATCTTTTACTGTAGCTGTTACTTTTTGACCTTCTATAGCTACCTCAACAACGTTTGCATTTACTTCTGCTCCATCAATTTTCACGATTGGCTTTCCTTGAATCACTAAACGATTATCCAAAGTATCTGTTACCACATATTTTTTGTATTCCTTAATGTCTTCTGGAATTAATGTTTTAATATCATAATTATAATTAGTTAAAGGGTTTATTGGTAACGCTTCCAATTTTCCGTTAATTTTTTTATCAATTGTTGGTTCTTCATTGTTTTTCACTTCTATTTTAACTACTGTACCAGAAGTAATAGTTCCATCTTCATTAATTGTTCCGGAGTTCTTAACAAAAAACTCACGTTTAGTTGGATCTATTACGTAGCCTTTCGGAGCTTTTGTTTCTTGGAAATAGTATTCACCATACTCCAATCCTTGCACGCGAATATGACCATTAGCATCTGTTACTAACTCTTTTTTCACTTCTGTACCATCTTTTTTAAATAAAGAGAATACTGCACCTGCTAATGCTTTTTCATTTATACCAGTTTTTATTAAATCCACTGCACCACGTTTAATCTCATTTTTGGGATACATGTGAACATCATAGTTTAGCACCTTACCCTCTTTATTCGTTAATGGGATATCCACTGTATACGTATTGGGATTTAGATTAACATGTGGAGGTCCTGCCACTTCTTTCACCTCATAACGTCCTAGCGGAAGATCTTTTAATACAGCTTGTCCGTTATCATCTGTTACTACTTGATTTGGAGTGTCTCCCATTACAGGTTTCACGTCTTCTTTTACGATTTTCCCATCGTTTGAAATTTTTTCAAAAGAAGCAACCCTTTTCACTTCAAACGTTACACCTTTTAATGGTTTCACATCTTTTGGCACCTCTTGATTTGCAGAACCGTCACCTTCTAGTCCCTGCGCTCCATCTTTTTCTTGTTCATACTTATGAATCGTTAAAGTACCTTTAGATGGTGAATCTGCCTTTACTAATACACTAGACCATGTAGAAAATGTTAAGAATAACACTAAAAGCACACTAAATATTTTTTTCATTTCTCTTATCCCCTTTACTACTTCTATCATTTTAAAAATTTCTTTATTACTATTACCTTCTTAAAAGCAATAGTGTGCCAAGTATCAGATTTAAACGAATAACATAAAACATAGTCGTCCAACAATCCATTGTTTACAATCACTTATTCACTTTTCTTATCTTCTATTATTACGTTGTCTCTCCACATGATATATGTAATTTTCTCCCCTAAATTACACGTATATCCCTATTTCAAGAATCATTACATTTGTTACATAATAGCTTTCACTGCTAATTTCGACTAGTCACTTACTGTCAATCTATTCATATCTCACTTCCTATCCCTATTTAAAATCCAATCTTAATCATTTTTTAATACATATAAGTAATAACCAACAAATAAGTGTGACGATTCATATTTTACGTTACTGTCCAAAACTATTACCTGTATATTCAAATAATATGTGCTATTCATGTTAAATTATGGTATTATTCTTAGAAGTTTATAACTTTTATTTATATTTTTTATTGATAAAGGTTTTCCGTATCTACTTATGAAAAAGGAATATATGTTTATTTAACTATTACGCATAACTGTAAGGAGGAAGAATATGACTAAAAAACTCAGTCTAGTTGAGATAGAGTACATTTGCAATATGTTTTTTCAATCTTTCGAAATTCCAGTTTGTTTTTTAGATTGTAACAAAAATATTCTTTTAGAATTTAAATCCAAAAATGATTCACATTCGTTATATACATCAAAAATAGAACAGTTACATATGCTTTTTCAGAGAAATGATACATATAATTCCCCCATCTTCAGAACTCACGAATATCTAGGGCACTTTATTTTAATTCACATAAAGAGCGATTATATGGTGAACGGTACTGTTATTATTGGGCCCTTGACACATGTAAATTTTTCTACAAGTAAAGCGGATAGTAACCTTAATTTTATTCCAAATTATAAAAGAACAAGAGACCATTATTTTTCATTGTCAGTCAAAGATCAAAATTTCTTTGTAAATATAGCGATATTGTTCTATAACATTCTCTATAAAAAAAATTCAGATGTAAGCACCTTTTCAAATAACAGTGACTCACTTCATATAAGTCATAGCAGCATCTTAAACGAAGATGTATATATTTCAATGCAAAAAGACGAATCGATTTATCATAATTTATATATAGAGCAGCAACTACTTAGTTCTATAGAAGACGGGGATAAAGAAACCGTCCTCAAATATTATTACGAATTCCAACAAGAGACTCTTTCATCTTTATCTTCATTCCATCAATTAAGACGTCATAAAAACATTTGTATTTCATCCATCACGCTCGCTACTAGATATGCGATAAAAGGGGGACTTCCATCTGGGATTGCTTACAAAATTTATGATTTACATATTCAAAGAACAGAAGATTTAAAAGACAAAGAATCTGTTTGGGATTTATTAAAAAATGCTTTTTGTACCTTTGCAGACCGTGTAAAGGCACAAAAAACACAGCAACATTCACAGACTATTGCTATTTGTAAAAACTACATTTTTAAAAATATTTACAATCCAATATCTGTTAAACAACTTGCTAAATTTGCAAATGTGAATTCAGATTATTTATCTATATTATTTAAAAAAGAAGTCGGTATTTCATTAATTGAGTACATTCAACGTGAACGAGTCGAAGAAGCAAAGAAATTATTAACTTTCACCACCTATCCCTTATCAGATATATGCGCTTCGCTTAATTTTAGCGATCAAAGTTATTTCACTAAAATTTTTAAAAAATTCACCAATGAAACACCTGGTAAATACCGAAAATCTCATGTTGTCATTTAGAGTGACACTTCCATTAAAACAAAGTGTTTTCAGTAACTTATCAATGGCAAATTAGAAGTACTCCTATATTCATGAGCTATAGGATTTATACTATTTTCAAATTAAAAAACACGTTACTATTCTTTTATTTTAATGAGAATAGTAACGTGTTTTATATGTAATATAGTTCTGTAGACAGAATAGTATCCAACTGCAAATTTTTATAAAAGCCAAATGTACCGCTTAACTATTAAAATCTTAATAAGTAAAAAATCCATATTTCGTTTTATTTACTTTCTACTTTATTTCTTTTGAATACTGAACTCTTTTCTTCAAACGAATGATCCCTACTATTATTTTTGTATCTTTCTAAATTTGCGAATCAAAGTGAGTACTGTACCTGCAATAATCATCAATATGCCGATTGCTGCACTGTTAGTTGTACTTACACCCGTCTTTGGCAGCTCCTTATATGTATATTCTTTTTTATCGGTATTACTGTTATTTGAGATATTATTGTTATTTGTCTTATTAGCAAGACCATTAGGTTTGCTAGTTTCTTTATCTTTCACTAATACTTTTTGTATCGTATTTACCTCATTACCCACGGAATCTCTTACACTATATATTATTTCATAAATACCGGCTTTATTTGTATCTATAGTTCCTTCATACGCTACTTTAGAAGTAAGGTCACCGTCTTCTTTGTCAGTAGCTGATACTCCTATCAACGGATCAAATTGATCACCCTCAGTAATTGAAGTTGTAGCAGGTACTTTTAGTATTGGTTTTTCATTTGTAACTTCTTCTCTAACTTTAACCGTTACAGCTTGTTTCGCCGTTACTTCATGACCTTTAGAATCTGTAACCGTGTACGTTAATACGTAAGTACCGACTTTAGATGTATCTACTCCACCAGCAATTTTTACTTTAGAAGTAAGATCGCCGTCTTCTTTATCAATAGCTTTTACTTTTATCATTGGATCGAATGAATCTCCTACATGAATTGTCGCTCCAACAGGCACTGTTAATTTAGGTTCTAAATCTAATATTTCTCCATTTCCCTCTACAATTACAGTCTGTGTAGCCGTTGTAGTTCTCCCTTGGGAATCAACGACCAAGTATTCCACAATGTATGTACCTGGTTTTGAAGTATCTACATCGCCTTTATGCTTTACTTTATTTGTTAAATCACCATCTTCTTTATCAACAGCTTTTACATTTCTCATTGGATCAAACGTATCACCTACACGTAGTGTAATCGTAAACGGCACAGTTAACTCTGGAGCTTGGTTTTCTGCTGTTTTTTCGTTTTCTTTCACTGTTCCGGTAATTTTTGCAGCATCAAAAGCATTTTGGACTGCTTGAACTTCAATTGAGCTCGTTCCATATTTATTAGTTGCCACTTTAAGGCATGCCAATTTCAATTCAGAGAAATTAGAAGTCATGTTTAATTCATCAGTATTTGCATAATAGAAAATATCAAACATTTTATCTTCACCAATACCATTTACATTTACACCGTTATGAGTACCACCTTGTGCAATTAAATACGCAACTTTATTAATAATACTTGAGTTAAAATGAACGCCTCCATAATCCTCTCCATTTAAATCATTATATTTACTATAATCATCGGGATACGGTAGTCCTTCTGAAAAATTAATTGCAGTTGGATTTTTCATATTACGAAAAGTCGATCCAGTTTGCTCTCCTATTGTCCAGTTAAATTCCCCATTATTTATGTATTTCTCTATAGCCGTTCCCATAATATCCGATAATGCCTCGTTAATTGCCCCAGATTCTCCTGAGAATTCAAGGTTAGATTCACTTGATGTAACTGCGTGTGTAAATTCATGACCGGCTATATCGAACGCTTTTACCATAGGATCTCCATATAAAAGCATACTGATGTTATTAATATTAGTACTAAATGCATTCTCCCAATTTTCAGGATCATTTGTTCCTCCAGAATCCCATGCATGTACAACTGAAACTACTTTTTTTCCTTTATTATCAAAACTATTACGATTATATTTTTCTTTATAAAAATCATATACCTTTGTTGCTAAGAAATGAGCGCTTACCGCCTTTGGATCATTAAATGTTGTTGAAGCGCTAGTTGCTAGTATGCCAGGATAATAACTTTCTTCATTTGTAATATCTCTATAATTTACATCATATGTCTCAATTCCTTGCCCTCTTGTGTAATCAGCAAGCGCATAATTCCCACTGGTCTGTTTAGAAATACCAAATGTACGAGTTACGCCTAAATCATCTTTTCCTGTTCCAGTTAATGATGTGAAATTGCTAGTTTTATTTTCCTTAACGGATTCAACATACTCTTCACTTATTTTCAAACTTGATTCTTGTACCATATCTTTTAACATATCGCCATTATGAGCATTCACTAAATAAGTTCCAGATACATAATTTGGTGTTGTAGCAGCAAATGTAACTTGATATGCATTGCTAGCCTGCCCATGATTTTCATCAACAAAAATAACCGCCTTAACTTCTGGTTCAGAAATAAATTTAATGTCGTTTCCGTACTTTTTATAAATATATTGTTTCGCTTCTTCTTTTGATAAATTAATAGGTTTCTTTAAATCTTCTTGTGTTAAATTTTGTGCGCTAGCTCCTGAAATGCTTTTAATAATACCTTTTTTATCTACGTGAGCAGTTAACTGGTGGCCATACACTTCTTTTCCTTCATATATTTGTTGCATGCGCACAAGTGTAGTTCCATCATAAGAACCACGTTTTTGAAGAACCTTGTAATCTACTCCTGTTTCTGCACTAACTTGTTTTGGAGACAAAGCATGCTCCGTATTTTCCTTAAGTGCATCTTTCACTACATTCTCTGGCGCCTTTTTTGATGGTTGTGTAAGATCACCTGTACGGAATGAATCCTCTTGAATTTCAACTTGCATTTGACCAGGTTCCTCTGCATGACCTACTCCATATGGTGTTACACTTGTTAAAACGAATCCTGTTGTTAATGCAACTATAGCTATTTCTTTTTTATTTCCCATGGTATTTACCTCGTATAAATTTCTATTATTTATATGAAACTGCTAAAATGTATACAATCTATTCCTAACATAAAAAGATGACTTTTGTAATCTACAAAAGCCACCTCTTCAATATATAATATCCCTAAAGTGTTTTTAATACATAATTTCTATAAAAAAAAGAAAAAAGCATTCATTAACGAGCATTTTGCAATACTTTTATTAGGTCATTTATATTTTCAACTTTCTGCTGAAACTGATCAAATCTGTTATGTAGCGATGAAGGATTTTTATCTTCAGTTGAAATAACTTGTTTTAATTCATTTTCTAATTTATCATACATATCAAAAAAATTATCAAATTCTACACTTACAAGCTCTTCATTTTCGCGATAGAATCTTTTTGCTTCTATATAAGTCATATATGATTTATTTAAAAATCCTAATGAAATTAAATATTTAGAAGTGTTTTCTTGATAAATAGCAATATCACATGCTATTTTAATATCAGAATAAGTCTTTTGAACGAGACAATGCAATTCAAAAATCTTAAACTTTAATCCATTATTCATTTCATCCCCTCCCATCGTATCTATTCTACATAAAATTAGAATATTATACAAAGAAAATTATTAGCATAAAATTGACAATTTAAAAAATAACTTAAGGATAAACAAAATCCCTCTCATTATAAATTATAGTTGCGGAGCATTTACCAACATAACAGCAAAATAAAAAACGAAAAGAATAAATCTTTCCGCTCTTAGAGTAATAAATACATTTCATATTGCGCTAAAGAATTCTTTTCAAATCCACATTTCTTTAAAAAACCCTCCAATAAATTATTGTTAGGAAACCCAATTGATAAACTTGATAAATGTAATTCTTCTCTTGCTACTTGTAATAATTTCATCCCAACACCAATATTTCTATAATCTTTGTCTACGAAAATAAAACTAATTTTACCTTGTTCATTTACACATAGAGAGCCTTTTAAGTCATTATCGACATATGCACCATAAAATACATTATTTGTTTGTTCGATATAATCAATATCATTTTGCCAATTTATATGGAAGTTTAACCATTTCTGAATTTCATCTTTAAAAGTTGGAAATTCTAATTGTTTTACTTCAATATCCTTACAAACTTTATTCTTTATTTTAGTCAAATCATTTAAATTATAATAAGAAAGATCGTACACTTTTTCATAGCCCAACTTATTATAAAAATGAATCGCTCGGTCGTTTCCTACAATGACTTCGAGAAAAAGTTGCTTACATCCATGTTGAATCGCCTCTTCTTTATGCAGTTCAAATAATTTTTGACTCACACCAATACCGCGGTAATTAGGATGAACCGCTAATGTTCCGCAGCGCATAGTCTTTATACTTTCATAATCCTTTATGCTACCTAGTATTACGCCAACTGATTTGTCACCGTCTAAAGCAAGAAAAGAATGTTCTAGCAAATTACCTTCTGGTCCCAAAAAACGTTGTATAAAATCCTCTTTTGAAACCTCCATCTTAATAATGTAATCTGAAAATCCATCTTTAAAAGCTTCATATACTAAATCAATATTTACTTCACTACACCTTTTATATTGAATCATATAAAATTGCCCTCCAACTGCTTATATTAAACTCAACGTGTACCCATATAATATATTCCATCTATTATAAATTTCAGCTCTTAATTTGAAATGAGCGGACATTTCCCTACATATAACTCACTATTGATTTGTTTTATAACAAACTATCTATTATTTACTACATTAACCTCATAAACACGTAAAAAAGCAATTAAATGCTCACATGCTCTTTCACATGCTAGCATTTTAAAGATTTTTTGTTCTTCTTTCGTTTTATCATTTGCTTGATCTGAAGCAGCTTTTAAACAGAGAAATGGTTTTTTATTTATTTGGCATACATAGGCGAAAGCTGCTACTTCTTGATCAACTGCCAATGCTCCATATACGGTATGGAGTAAATATCTCATTTCTGAACTACGAATACGTTGATCTCCTGATAAAAATGTGCCGAAATGTATCGGATCATACGATCGTATTTTTTTTATTCTTCTTACAAGTGATTTTGTTGTTTCAATAGGTGCTGTTCTACCGTTATATAAATTAAAAACATCTTCTCCTGAACCAGCAGCAGTAACATCATGTTGTATTGCGTTTAGTGCGACTACAATATGACCGTTTTTCACCTTGTTTGATAAACTTCCGCATATTCCTGTCATAAACAACTCATCTGGCTGAAACTCACTAATTAACAATTGTACACAACTAGCGCAGCTTACTTTACCGACACCAGTAACAACTGATATAATTTCCAGCTCATTAATAGTATGAAAATGAAATTCCCAAGCTGCTCTTTTTTCAACACGTTCACTTGGATAATGTTGATGCAAATACGTCAGTTCTGGTTCCCATGCAGAGACAATTGCAATACGTTTCATTACACGCTTCACTTCCCCTATTGTCATTTAAATGAGTTATCTATACTTTCTCATTCATAATCTAGAATCCATTCTTTATATTTCTTATATAAATCTCGTATTATTTCTTTATTCTTCGCAATTACTTCACATCCTCTATCATCATACATAAACATGACAATATCTTTCGTTGCATTTATGAGAAATACATTTGGATAAGAAATTTCTTTTTTTCGTCCAAATCGAGGATATAAATCAAAGAAATCCTCATGATTAGCAACTTGTATAAGCGATTCATATTTAATATGTTCCGCAAGGCATTTTAAAGAAAAATGATATGTACAATATAAATCTGCTTCTTCATCTTCAAATAAAAACGGTAACGTTTCTTATCTTATATGAAATCTTAAATCTCTTTTCTTAATATATTTATTGTATACATTTATTTTCTGTGGAGTTTTTATATTTTCCTTTTTAAATCTATAAACATTTGTCACTACAAACACTACATCTTCTTTTGAAAATATGTCTTCAAATAAGAATTTATTATATGTATATAGTTGAGAAAAGTATTCCGTATTTAAATTGTCGGTTCCTTCTACAATTTGATATTTATCTTTTCCAAAATCAAAATGCAAATGATTTTCCCACTAAGAATATAAGTAGGGTACTAATGTAACTCCTGGAAATGTTTGATTCATATATTCTTTTAATTGCATTTCCTTGTCCTTTCTACTGTACAATTCCTTTTAAATCCCAGTATGCTTCTTCTAGCCACGGATGTCTAACTTTCAATGTATCTTTCCTTTCCCACAAATATGAAATATATACAAAAGCTGCTTTTTCCAAAGATTTTTCCAATCCTTTTTTTATTTCTATTAAATATGGTGGTGTCCCTTTTTGATCCCATTCTATTTTATCTGCAACAAATAATACTAAATCCATCTTCGTTGCATGTTTACGCAACGTTGTGTGGCAACAAATTGCATTTAAAATCTCTTCATCTTCTACTTTAAATATTTCTTTTGCGATTACTCTCGATAGTTTTTGATGAATGATCATAGGAAACTTTCTTTCTGCTTCCACTATTTCTACACCAAATTCTTCAGCAACTGCAATCCGCTCCTCGTTCGGAAAAATGCCACTAATATCATGTAAATATCCTGCAATTGCTGCTTTTTCTTTATCTACGTGAAACTTTTCTGCAATCTTTTTTGCCTCATTTGCCACACGAATTGAATGTTTATATGTAAACTCTTTATTATATTTTAGTAGAAAAGCTTTAATATCATTTTCTATTTTTCCAGTTGGAGTAAATGAATATATATCATTACATAACATAGAAAATCCCCCTTATAACTACCTTTCATTATAATGTAGAATCTAAATATCTTTGTTATTTTATATTCGATATTAATCTTTTTACTCCTTTTTAATACGTTACATGAAATTTTATACAGAATCATCGCTACAAGTACATAAATGTTTGATATTATAGTAATGTTGATGATTTGTAAGGAAAGGAACTACACAATGAATAAAAACATATTAATTATTGATGATGATAAAGAAATTGTTGAATTACTTGCTGTTTATTTGCGAAATGAAGGCTATAACATTTATAAAGCTTATGATGGCGATGAAGCATTGCAAAAGGTTTCTACATATGAAGTTGACCTTATGATTTTGGATATTATGATGCCAAAGCGAAACGGTTTAGAAGTTTGTCAGGAAGTGCGTGAAAATAATACTGTACCAATTCTAATGCTTAGTGCAAAAGCAGAAGATATGGATAAAATATTAGGTCTTATGACAGGTGCCGATGATTATATGATCAAGCCATTCAATCCATTAGAATTAGTAGCAAGAGTGAAAGCTTTATTACGAAGATCATCTTTCCAAAACGCTACTTCGCAAAAGAATGAAGATGGTATTATTCGTATTCGCTCTGTTGAAATACACAAACATAATCATACTGTTAAAGTAAATGGAGAGTATATTAAACTAACCTCTATTGAATTCGATATTTTATATTTGCTTGCAAGTAATACAGGAAGAGTATTTAGTTCAGAAGAAATTTTTGAACGCGTTTGGAATGAAGATGGTTACGGTTCAAATAAGACTGTAATGGTCCATATTAGCAACTTACGGGATAAACTTGAAACAGTAATAAATGGAGAAAAATTTATTCACACTGTTTGGGGAGTTGGCTATAAAATTGAGAAATGAAGCATTTGATATATTAAAAGATATCCCTAAATGGAAACTTATTTTTTGGCTCTTATTAGCTATCACACTCACGCCTATTACTGAATTAATTATTTATCGCCTCGTTACGAGTGTAATTGAGAGTTCACTTACTCTAACTGAACTCGGTAAAGAATTCATTCGAATTTTTGGTTATGAAAAGTATAAAGGGATTAAAGAATCGTTATGGATGATGATTGTATCTTATTTGTTTTTATTTTCTATTTTTTCATCCTATCTTTACATTTTTTATCGTCACGAGAAAAAACTTTACTATGAAACTTGTATTAAAAAAATGATAGAAGAAATTCGTTATATTGCAAATGGAAACTTCAATCATAAAGTTTCTATTGTAAATCATAATTATCTAGAAGAATTAGCAATCGGGGTCAATGAAATTGTTGAACAATTAAAAGTCTCCATTGATGAAGAAAGACAAGCGGAACAAGCAAAAAGTGAACTTATTACAAATGTATCACATGACTTACGCACTCCCCTTACTTCTATAGTTGGATACGTAAATTTAATCCATCATGATAATTATAGAGATGAAGTAGAATTGCGATACTATATTCAAGTCATTTACGATAAAGTAACTCGTCTTAATGCATTAATGAATGACTTGTTCGAATATACACGTGTTCAAAATAAAGAGTTAAGCTTGTATTCTGTTCCTATTGACATAGTAGAGTTACTTGGACAATTAACTGTTCAATTCCGTATACAATTTCAAGAAACAAATATAGAATGTCGACCTTCTTTCCCATCTCAAAAGCTCATGGTATTAGCTGATGGTGAAAAATTAGTGCGTGTGTTTGAAAATCTTATTATAAACGCTATCGCTTATGGAAGCGAAGGTCGCTATATTGACCTTACTGCTTATGAAAGCAATAATATGATTACAATTGATATAACAAATTACGGACAACCTATTCCTAGTACGGATTTACCTCATATTTTTGAGCGTTTTTATCGCGTTGAGAAATCTCGCTCTACAAACACTGGTGGATCTGGACTTGGATTAGCTATTGCAAAAAGTATAGTCGAATTGCATAAAGGAACAATTGAAGTATATAGTGATGATGAAAAAACAACATTCACTGTAAAACTACTCCCATACAAATGTTAATATTATAAATAAAAAGTTCAATTTCTTATCATATAAGAAATTGAACTTTTTTCCATTAATACCCAAAATTTAATAATCCTTTATAATTCTTTAGAAATTCTTTACCTTTTCTTTCTTCCTAATTAAGCATTCCTTTTTACAATACTAGTATTGATGTCATAATAGGAGGATCGCTTATGCAATTCTTAAAGAAATTCGCTATTTTATTATTATCTTTTTTTATTACCGCACTTATCGTTTTATATTTTTATCTTTATGTAAATGGTCCGATTATTCAAGCTAAATCAGCTATTTTAATAAATGCTAATTCAGGTGAAATTGTTTATAAAAAAAATGAAGAAACTCCGGTACAATCAGCTGCTTTATCTAAATTAATGACAGAATATATCGTATTGGAGCAACTAAATGATAGAAAAATACAGTTAGATGACTTAGTACAAATAAGTAACGAAGTTTTCCGAGTAGAAACAAGCCCTATACAAGTAACATCGAATGATAAAACAACGGTTCGTGATTTACTTCATGCATTGCTACTGGCAGGGAATAATCGTTCTGCACTCGCTCTAGCAGAACACATTGCTGGAAATGAAGATAACTTTACAGTATTAATGAATAAAAAAGCAAAAGAACTAAAGTTATTACAACCATCTCCATTTCTAAACTCTACTGGAATTAATAATGATACAGATAAACAATCAACTACAACAGCGATAGACGCAGCTAAACTAGCAGCAAAATTAGTAAAAGATTTTCCAGATGTATTGAATATTACGAAACTAACCTCTTACCAATTTACCTTCAAAGATTCCCAGGTTTTCAATACGAATAAAATGATATATTCCCTTAATGAAAACATTAAACTTCAAGGTGTTGATGGCTTACAAACTAGTTTTTCAACTAACGGTAATTATAGTTTTGTTAGTACAGCAAAACTTGGAGATACTAGACTAATTTCAGTAATATTAGATGCAGATGAAGAAAACATTTCATTTATTGAAACAAAAAAGTTACTACAGTATGGTTTTGATCCTTCCTCGTACTCTGCACTCCAAGCTTTTAAAGACGCCCTTACATCTTGGACAATATTGCTTCAGTTTAAAAATTTAATTATACAAACTATAATGATTTTTTTAATCATTACCACCTTAATGTTTTTACATATACGTCAGAAAAAATCCGAGGATTTCAATTAAGAAATCTTCTTATATATAAAACCGACTTGCGCTTAAGATGCAAGTCGGTTTTTAATTCTATCATCCTCGTCCAATCAAATTTGCTGAAACAGATTGCAAGTTTAACTCCCTCGCCCATATAGATAGCTGACCAATATGATGAATTTCATATCCCATTACATGTCTTAAAACCTATGTTTTTCGAGGCATACATCCATCTCTGTTTCCTTTCGTTATGTTCTTTTGTTTGTATAAATGGGTTAATCTATTAATTCTATTAAATCCAACAATTTAACTATTACATTTTAAAGTTCTACTCATATACTATAGTAAATTACTAGAAAGGAGGTTTAACTATGGATAGTTGCGTTGTATTTGTAAACGGACAACCTTTTTTAGTTCTTTCAGTAGCTGGTATTGAAATTGCTAGATTAGAGATTTCCCTTCAAGTAGCATTAGCTCTAAGAGTGCTCGGGATACCAATCTGTGATTAATTACCAAATTAAAAGAAAAAGAGGGCATTAGCCCTCTTTTTTTATTTTCTTCTCACCTTTTCTTAACAACAAACAAAATTCAAATTTGATTAATTATAAAAAATTAAAGTATATGAACGTTACATGAAACACTTGTTAAGATAGCTGTCCCTCACACTATTTATTTCGCCGACGTTATATAATCAAAGCACACAATGATTAACTTTTTATACGGCTTATTTTAAGTGTGCTAGCATTCTATGCTAGATGATCATGACTGCAAAAAAACTTCAAGTTCTCGTTTATATAAATCAAATAACGCTTTCACTTTTTGAATCGATTGATAATCTTTAAATTGCGGTTTTCTATCTTCTTCTCCTTGAAGAGCACTAATCCAACTATACTCTACATCTACAATATGAAATAATGTTTCTAACATACCCCCAGTTTGCAAAGTAAATCTTCCTCTGAAAGTTGTTCACACCACTTAAACCAATTATCTCTTACTTGCCAATTATATTGAAATAAAGTGTACACATTTATCTCTCCCTTACTTCAATTATCCACCTAACAGCATCTGTTATATAATGTGGTTCATCTTTTTGAATATAATGACCACTTTGTTCTGCAATTATTAGTTTATTTTTGTTTGATAATCGTAATAATTCTTCTTGCAATTGTAACCATTTTATTTGTGCATCTTGCGAATAAAAAGCTTTTTTACCAGCAGCTAACACGACGAGTGGAATATCTCTCGTCAACTGACAATATTTATCTGCTTCACCCAGACTAAACATAAACTCTTCATAAGAACTTTCATGTACAAATTGTTTATAGTAAGCTTCTTGAAATTCTGGAGACATGATTGGCAAAAATGCTTCTTTATAATTTTCTGGTGTCGAATCAACCAAAACTATTCCCAACATATCTTCAGGATAAAAATCAGTAAATAAACGTGCATTTATACCACCAAAAGAATGTCCTACAAAAATATAAGGTGGCTTCAGTTGTAAAAGATTTAAGCATGTTCTCAAATCTTTTACCATTTCAGAACTAATACGTTTCTTGGAACTCTTCCCGCTTTTGCCTAATCCAGCCCGATCGTATGTAAGTATCGTACCATATTCCGTCAGTTCTTCAGCAGTTTGATTCCATGCCTTCGAATAATCACCATAACCTGATTCCAATATAATAACAGGCTGCTGCTTCTTTCCTTGGAATATTTTCGTATACATTTTAAAATCAGCAACTTGTATATATTCCTCTATACATTTAACCATTGACAATCACTTCTCTTCGGCCAAGTTCCTCTACAGCGTGATTAATTATTTCACTTACAGATAAAGAACCATCCAATATGATATCTGAATTCGGCTTAACAGTATGAATTGCCTCTAAATAAGCTTTTCTCGCATATGTCATGTAATGTTCCAAATCATTATGTATTTCATCTATTGTACCTTCCTTAAAATCTCGCAAAATCCTTCTAGCCATCGCAATATCTAAAGGCGTATCAATAAATATAGTTACATCAATGAATTTTCGCATCTCACTATTTAAGTATGCAAAAGGATAATCTACAATAATATAGTCTAAGGTATTATTTTGTATAAGTTGCTCAATATCATGAATTAATGGTGTTAATACCCACTCGTCGTAATTCGCCCCATCATCAATCCATTTACAAATATCAGCAGGAGATTTATCAAATGTGTAACTATCAAAATATAGAGCTTTTGAGTTTTTAAACTTATGCTTTAATCTTTCTGTAATTGTAGTTTTACCTCCCCCCGAAACAGCTGCAATTGAAATTATTTTTGTTTTATTATCCACTATATCCACCAAACCCCTTTGTTAACATAATATAATTATAAATTACTATCGTTGCTACTTCTTCCATTCATATTCTAACATACTCATTTCCCATAAATTCCAATACGTTTCTCCTACTCTTTTTGACTCTCTTAATAAGCCTTCTTTTACAAACCCTATTTTTTCGTAACATGAAATGGCCGATGTATTAAAATCATACACACCAAGAGTTACTCTATGTAGTTTTAATTCGTCAAAAGCAATATGAAGTACTGCTTTCATCATATGTTTTCCTATAGAACGTCCTCTCATCTTCGTATTACCAACTAATACTTTTCCAATTCTAGCGGACTTATTAATATTATCTATTTGCCCAAGCGAAATATGTCCAATAACGTCTGAAGTCTCTTCATCTATCACTTTGAAAGCGAGTGTATTTGCACTTTCTATATACTTCTCTAATTGCTGTTCGTCTAAAGGAAATGTGAATGCATTTCCTGACCATTGTATTAGAAATTCTTCGGAATTAATCCAATTTATTAATTGTTTAAAATCAGATTTCTTAAAGCTTTCTAGTTTAATCACTTCCTTGCTCCTTTCGTACATCATGCTTTATAACCTCAAACTTATTTCTATATAAAGAATATATTCTCCTTTTATATAAAATTAAAATAAAGCCATTCATGTGAATGGCTTTACAAAAAAGCAGCATAATTATGCTTTGTTTGCTACATCAATACCATTAAAATCAAAGTCAGCAGTAACCGTTGTAACCGGTGGGAAAATTGCTTCAATTTTGCAAATGGAAATAATTACTCCAACCGATCCAGGAATAGCCGCAAGCCTAACTACATCACAACTTACAGACGAAACAGTACCTACATAAGTACGTCCCTCTGTATTAATTTGAACTGTTCGATTAATTAATTTCTTAAGTTCATCTCTAATTCCTTGTACACAAGAATTATCACATTTCTCATGCTGTTCTTTTTTACACTCTTCGAATACTTCCCAACAATCATCTTGTTTACATGTACACTTCTTTTTACAATTATTAAATCGAGAACCCAATACCTCACCCCCTAATCCTTTCTATTAGTAAAGTATGTCCACTAGCTTAAAAGGGTACGAGGCAAACACATAAAAAGAAAAAAACAAACAATTGTACCAAACTTTCTTTTCATTATTCATTATAAAAACAGACTTCTCCTAATTAAAAGCTTTTTAATGAGCGGCCGTGAATTTAGTCCTACTCCATTTAATGTTTAGACACCACTTTCTAAAACAAACCTTTTTTCTTTTAAATAAGACGCCCCTTAAAAACACACTAGATTTTCCCATTAACTCACATATACATAGACTTTATTTGTGGATTTCCCATTTTTCATTGTGAAATATACATTTAAAAAGCGTACTCGAAAATAAGATATTATTTGTAATCAGAACATTTTCTTCAACAAGTGTTTATTGAAAAATACCATAACTAGTAGTAGTTCTCTCCACTTTCTCTTAAAAATTAGCATAGTTTGTATGAATTCTATATCGAGTAGAAGACACTCTATCATATAAAGATAAAATAGTAGGTTAATAAACAAGCAATTTTTTTATTAAAACATAGAATAATATGAACACTATTGAAAGGAGGTAGAAATAAATGTCCTGGAAAAATGATTGCTGGAGTTCTCAGAAAAAGCATTGTAATGATGATTGGTGGAAATCTAAAGAAAAACATCATTGTGATGATAATTGGAGTTCTCAGAAAAAGCATTGTAATGATGATTGGTGGAAATCTAAAGAAAAGTGTCATTGTGATGACGATTGGAGTTCTAAACGAAATAAGTGTCGTTGTAAATGTTTCTTTATTTGTTGCCATTGTAAAAGAAAAAACTGGTAATATTTTTAATGTCAACTTAACGGAAAGAATATGTCTTTTGGAACCAATCGGACTTTTCCGGAAAGTTGATCCCTCACCTACTTCCTTGCTTTCGCTGAATTTTTAGGTGGGGGCATTACTGCCTGACAAATAGCGAGATAAATACTAGAATGTAATATATAAAAAGCTGACTGAGTATAGTCAGCTTTTTATATATGAACACGTAAAGGTTTAAACAGACATATAAGCAGTCACGCTTTGTCACCACCTTGTTGTTGTAAATTAGTATTCCCCCATTGAATAGACATTCTATAATATCGTATTTTGATTAAAACTATAAAACATACTTAACACTAATAGTAGAATTTTTCTTCTTCATCAACTTCACTTCTTCTCTTTTTATAAACATAAAAAAGGATCTCTATTTATATAGAGATCCTTTCTAATTTTATAATTTACTAGACTGTAACCCCTGAATAAACGGAACTACTTCAGGATTTACAAGTGAAGACAAATCACCTAATTCTTTTCCTAAGTAAGCTGCTTTAATAACACGGCGCATTACTTTAGAATTACGTGTTTTCGGTAAATCTTCTACAACGTGGATGTCTTTAGGACACAACGCTTTTCCAATATGAGAGTTTACTAAACTCATTAATTCTTTCTTTAATTCTCCTGTGAATGTTACATGATCTCTTAATACTACAAAACAATGACAAACTTCACCTTTTACTTCGTCAGGTACACCAATTGCAGCAGCTTCAATTACATCGTTATGTTTCACAAGAATAGATTCATATTCAGCAGGTCCAATACGTTTACCTGCAATATTTAACGTATCGTCTGAACGCCCTGTGATGATATATTGTTCACCATCGTAAATGACCCAGTCACCGTGGACCCATTTATTTTCAAAACGTGACCAATATGTGTTCACGTAACGTTCATCATCTTCCCAGAAGCTTTTCGTCATACCTACCCAAGGTTTCTCTAAGCATAATTCTCCGACTTCATCTCGAATTGGTTTACCTTGATCATCCAGTACGACAGCTGCCATTCCTGGTAAAGATGCGTTAAAACTAATCGGTGCGATTGGCTTAATAAGAACATTACCGAAAATCCCACCAGAGATTTCAGTTCCACCTGAGTAGTTACAGATTGGAACATTTCCTTTTCCAACTGTTTCAAACAGCCACATCCATGGATCAGGATTCCAAGGTTCTCCTGTTGATGCGAATACTTCCAAACTCTTTAAAGAATGTTTATTGACATACTCATCACCTTTTGCCATTAATGCTCGGATTAACGTTGGCGAAATACCTAGATGAGTAATCTCATATTTATCAACTGTCTCCCATAACCGGTCTGCTTCTGGGAAGTCTGGAACACCTTCGTACATAACCATCGTTGCTCCATTAATGAGTGAACCGAATAATAGAAACGGCCCCATCATCCAGCCCATATCAGTTACCCATAATACACGATCACCTTGTTTAATATTCATTCCAAATCCTGCATCAAAAGCTGCTTTCAAAGGAAATCCTGCATGCGTGTGTACTGTTCCTTTCGGCTTACCAGTCGTTCCTGATGTATAAATGAGCATCAATGGATCATCACTTTGCATTTCCTCTGCATGTATGAATGGTTTTTCTTTTTCTAGCGTACTCCACGAAAAGTCATAGTTATGTGGTGTAAAATCATTTCCTGCATGACGAACGATAACAACTTTTTCAACAGTTGGGCAATGTTCACAAGCTTTATCTACTTCATCTTTTAAAGAAACAATTTTACCGCGACGTGAAAATCCATCTGCGGTAATAATCATTTTTGAACCTGCCGCTTGCACACGTGTCATAACTGCATCAGACGCAAAGCCTGAGAATATTGGTGAAATAATTGCTCCGATTTTCATTACAGCTAGCATCGCAACAACTGTTTCTGGAATCATCGGCATATAAATTGTTACACGGTCACCTTTCTCAATACCCGCGTGTTTCAAACCATTTGCAACACGGCTTACCCAGTTGTCAAGCTCTTCATATGTAAATGATTTTGAAGTTCCATTTTCCCCTTCGTACTGAAGTGCTGGCTGTATTCTCGTCTCTTCATCCGCAAGCCAGCGGGATAAAGCTGATTCTACAACGTTACATGTTCCGCCATTATACCACTGTGCAAACGGTGTACCATTTTCTAAATCTAACACTTCTGTATAAGGTTTCATCCATTGATAGCCTACTGCTTTTTCTGCCTCTCCCCAAAACCAAGCTGTTTCCTCAATAGATTTATTATAAAAAATTTCATAGTCTTCATATCCCAATGATTTCATCCAACCATATAAACGTGTTTTTTCCTTGTACTCTTCTGTTGGAAACCAAACTGCTTGTTTCAATGTTTTCCCCTCCTTAACTTTTTGAGCAAGAAAGCCCTAAATAGGGCTTTTAAACTGGATATACAGGATGTTTACGATCTGTGAATACTTGATATTTACTCATATACATTTCGAAACGTCCTTTTAACTCTTCACGTAAATTGTTTGGATGAACAATACCATCAATCACCATCTCTGATGCTAAGTGGTATATATCAATATCTTTCTTATACTCTTCACGTTTTTCAGCAATGAAGCTAGCACGCTCTTCTTCTGGTAAAGCTGCAATTTTATTTGCATATACAGCATTAACCGCAGCTTCTGGACCCATTACCGCAATAGAAGCTGTCGGTAATGCCAGACAGCAATCTGGTTCAAATGCTGGACCTGCCATCGCATATAAACCAGCGCCATATGCTTTACGAACAACGATAGAAATCTTCGGTACAGTCGCTTCACTCATTGCAGAAATCATTTTTGCACCGTGGCGAATAATACCAGCACGCTCTACTTTTGTACCGATCATAAATCCTGGTACATCCGCAAGGAATAATAATGGAATATGATATGCGTCGCATAAATTAATAAACTTAGCAGCTTTATCAGCTGAATCATGGAATAATACGCCGCCCTTCATACGCGGCTGATTTGCAATAATACCAACTGGCTTACCATCAATACGTGCTAAGCCTGTAATTAGCTCTTGAGCAAATAATTTTTTTACTTCATAGAATGAACCTTCATCAATAACTCTATTAATGAGATCTTTCATATTGAAAGGAGCATTTTGATTTTCTGGAATGATTTGTTCTAACGTTTTATCGAATTGTTTCGGTTCTTGAGGTGTAACCAATGGAGTCTTTTCTAAGTAGTTATTTGGAAAATATGAAATGTATTGTCTTGCTTGTTTAATCGCATCTTCTTCTGTCTTACATAAAACATCTCCGCATCCTGATACAGAGCAATGCATACGAGCTCCGCCCATCTCTTCTAAAGTTACCTTCTCACCGATAACCATCTCAGCCATACGAGGAGATCCTAAATACATAGATGCATTTCCTTCTACCATCATTACAACGTCACAAAAGGCTGGAATATACGCACCACCAGCTGCAGAAGGTCCAAATAACAAGCATACTTGAGGAACTTTACCTGATAACTTCACTTGATTATAGAAGATTCTTCCTGCACCGCGGCGCCCTGGGAACATTTCTACTTGATCTGTAATACGTGCTCCAGCAGAGTCGACTAAATAAAATAACGGAACACGTAGTTTTTCAGCTGTTTCTTGAATACGTAAAATCTTTTCAACTGTGCGTGATCCCCATGATCCAGCTTTTACAGTAGAATCATTGGCCATTACACACGCAGTACGACCATGTATTTTACCCGTTGCCGTTACAACGCCATCCGCAGGTAAGCCTGTTTGTTCACAGTTAGCAAATAATGCATCTTCTACATATTCGCCATTATCAAATAGAAGCGCTAAACGATCTCGAACAAATAATTTTCCTTTTGCTTTATTTTGCTCATGATATTTCGGTGCCCCGCCTTGTTTAATTGTTTCAACTCGTTCTTCAAATGAATTAGATTGTTGTTTTTGGTCTAACATATTTACTCCCCCTTATACATCGGTTTGCGTTTTTCTTTGAATGCCTGTAATCCTTCTATTCGATCTTTCGTATGGATTACACCTTCATACGCTTGTTTTTCCATTTGTAATCCGGTATGTAAATCAACTTGAATACCATTTGAAATTGCCTCTTTTGCTAATCGAACAGCAATAGGTCCATTACTAGCAATTTTCTCTGCTATTTCAATCGCTTTCTCTTCAAGTAAATTAGCTGGTACAACAAATTCTACTAAACCGTATTCTTTTGCTTCTTGCGCTGAAATACGTCTACCTGTATAAATTAATTCTTTCGCTCTACCAACACCAATTAATCTCGGTAAGCGCTGTGTACCACCTGCTCCTGGTATAATTGCAAGTGTCGTTTCAGTAAGACCAAGACTTGCAGATTCAGCAGCAATTCTAAAATCACAAGCTAAACTTAATTCCGTACCACCACCAAGTGCAATTCCATTTATAGCAGCAATAACTGGCTGTGGTAATTGTTCAACCATCTCCATAGTAGTGCGAATCATACTAACAGCATGGCGAACTTGTTCTTCATTCATACCGGCACGCTCTTTTAAATCTGCACCAGCACAAAATGCTTTTTCACCAGCACCAGTCAAAATAACTACACGTGCGTTTGAATCTTCACTTATTTGAGTTAATATCGTTTGTATTTCATCTAATAATGCCAAAGATAATGAGTTTGCTTGTCTTGCACGATTTAACGAAATCTTTACTACGTGAGGTGTTACATAATCAACTGAAATGTTTTGTAATTGTAGCATCTTCTCACCTACTTATCGTTTTATGTTGAAGCGCTCTATACACATGACTCGGTAATTGGATATTCAACTTACTTTGAATAAATTGACTAGCTCTCAATAACTTTTCTTCGTCTATATTCGTTTGGACTCCTAATTTATGGAGCATATGTACTAGGTCATCAGTGGCAACATTACCTGATGCTCCTGGTGCATAAGGGCAGCCCCCGAGTCCACCACAAGAACTATCAAACGTTGTAATACCGTATTCTAATGATTTAACTACATTCGCTAGAGCCATTCCATACGTATTATGAAAATGCATGGCAAACTGCGAAGCATCATACTTCTTTAATAGATGTTCTAATACTTGTTCTACTTGTAATGGATTCGCTACACCGATTGTATCCCCAAGAGAAACTTCATAAATGCCGTATGAAAATAGTTGATTACATAATTCGTCAACTGCTGCGACACTTATATCCCCTTCATAAGGACATCCAAATACAGTAGAAACATAGCCTCTTACCTTTTTCCCTTCGAATAATGCCTGTTTTGTTATATCTTCAATTACAACTAATGCTTCTTTAATCGATTTATTAATATTACTTTTATTATGAGATTCACTTGCTGATAAAAAAACATTCACCTCATCTACATTTTGCAAAAAAGCTCGTTCCAAACCATTTTGATTCGGAACAAGCGCAGCATATGTAACATTTGGATCCCTTTTCAGCTCAGAAAATACATCATTTGCATCCGCTAATGCAGGGACCCATTTTGGGTGAACGAATGAGGAAACTTCAACATACGACAATCCTGCTTCTGTAAGTAGTTGAATCCATTTTACTTTATCTTTTGTGCCAACAATCTTTTTTTCATTTTGTAAGCCATCACGTGGCCCGACTTCTTTAATGACAGCAAAATTAGGTAGTTTCAATTCGCTTCCCCCTATATCTCCCTATTCAATTTCTAATAATACATCTCCTTCATTTACAAAATCGCCTTCTTGCACATTAATTTTCATAACTGTGCCAGCTTCTTCTGAAATGATTGGAATTTCCATTTTCATAGATTCCAAAATGACGACATCCTGCTCTTCCTCTACTGTATCTCCTACTCCTACAACAATCTTCCAAACGTTTCCTGCCATCGATGCGTATACTTTCGTCATCATTTTTTCCCCCTTAATATTGTTAAATCTTATTTTTTAACGAGTTGTTTCGTTACAAAGCCTGTTGTATAAATACCCTCTTTGAACACTTCGTCTTCCAAAACTTGCAGTAGCATTGGTGTGTTCGTTTTAATACCTTCTACTTTTAATTCCTCTAGAGCATCATGTAATTTTGAAATTGCTTCTTCACGAGTCTCGCCATGTGCAATGACTTTCGCAATCATTGGATCATAGAAAGGTGTAATCGTTACATGATTTTCTAAGAAGTGATCAATCCGTACATTTGACGGTAATGTTAAATCTGTAATTTTCCCAGGTGACGGGAAGAATGTTTTCGGATCCTCTGCATAAATACGAGCTTCAATGGCATGACCACTACGTTTTACATCATCCTGAGTAAATGATAGTTTCTCTCCACTTGCAATCAGAAGTTGTTGTTCTACAAGGTCTAATCCCGTAATTTCTTCTGTCACTGGATGCTCTACTTGTAATCTCGTATTCATCTCTAAGAAATAGAAGTTCTTCTGATCATCTACAAGAAACTCAACTGTACCTGCATTTGTATAACCAAGTGCTTTGGCAGCTTGTACAGCAACTTCTCCCATCGCCTTTCGTGTACCTTCATCTAAAAATGGTGAAGGTGCTTCTTCGATTACTTTTTGATTTCGGCGCTGTACCGAACATTCACGCTCCCATAAATACACTGTGTTACCATGTGTATCTGCTAAAAGCTGAATTTCAATATGATGCGCGTCTGCTATATATCGCTCTAAATACATTTCTCCGTTACCAAAGAAGTTTTGCGCTCTTGTTTTATTACTTTCGAACGCTTTGGTGAGCGTTTGCTCAGTTTCCATCAACTGCATACCAATGCCTCCGCCGCCTGCGGATGCCTTAAGCATTAATGGATAACCAATTTGTTTTGCAATTTCAATTGCTTCTTCAGCAGTTTCAATATTTGTAGTAATACCTGGGACTACTGGGACATCTGCTGCTTGCATTGCGATACGTGATTCGATTTTACTTCCCATCTTCGTAATGATTTCTTCTGAAGGACCGATAAATACGATTCCTTCTTCTTTGCAGCGAACCGGAAAAGACGGATTCTCTGATAATAAACCATAACCCGGATGAATCGCTTCTGCATTTGTCTTCTTAGCTATTTCAATAATTTTTTCAAGGTTTAAATAACTTTCTTGAACACGCGGTCCACCTACTAAGTAAGCTTCATTTGCCATTTTCACATGAAGGGCATTTTCATCTGCTTCAGAATAAATAGCAACAGTGCGAATGCCAAGTTTTTGACAAGTTTTCATAATACGAACAGCGATTTCCCCGCGATTCGCAATTAATATTTTTTGAAACATAGTGATTCCTCCCTTTTATCTACATCCTAAATGTCTAGCAATTACGAGACGTTGAATTTCAGAAGTTCCTTCACCAATTTCTAATAGTTTCGCATCACGAATATGTCGTTCAACTTCATATTCACGCATATAGCCATATCCACCATGAATCTGTACTGCTTGATTCGCAATACGGCTTGCCGCTTCCGATGCAAATAGTTTTGCCATTGCCGCTTCTTTACCGAAAGGTTTATCGTTATCTTTTAACCAAGCTGCTTTATGTACTAAATTGCGTGCTAGCTCTACTTCAGTCGCCATATCAGCTAATTTAAATTGAATCGCTTGGAAATTAGAGATTGACTTTCCAAATTGTTGACGTTCTTTCGCATATTGCAATGCACGTTCAAAGGCTGATTGCGCAATACCAACTGCCAATGCTGCGATTGAAATACGTCCTCCATCAAGTGTATATAAAAATTGTTTAAAACCTTTATTTACATCACCAAGAATATTTTCTTTCGGTACACGAACACCATCAAGTACGATTTCACAAGTATTAGAAGCGCGAACGCCCATTTTATCGTAAGGACTAGAAATCGTTAATCCTTCACTAGTAGTAGGTACGATAAATGCTGAAATGCGTTTTCTACCATTCTCTTCAACACCGTTGACAGCGGTTACAATAATGGTATTTGCATACTCTGCGTTTGTAATCCAACACTTCTCACCACTGATTACATACTCATCGCCATCTAGTACCGCTTTCGTTTGAGTACCACCTGCATCTGATCCAGCATTCGGCTCCGTTAATCCGAAGGCACCTAATGTTTTACCTGACGCCATTGGAACTAAATACTTTTGTTTTTGTTCTTCTGTACCGAAATAATAAATTGGAGAAGCACCTAATGAAATTGTTGCAGCATAGCTTAAACCAGTGCCACCACAAGCGCGACCAATTTCTTCAACTGCTAACGCATACGATACAGTATCGCCACCTGAACCTCCATACTCTTCTGGGAATGGGATGCCTAATAATCCTAGTTCGCCCATTTTTTGAAATGTTTCATATGGAAACTCTGCAGTTTTGTCATAATATACAGCTTTCGGTGCGATTTCCTTTTCAGCAAAGTCACGTACCATTTCTTTAATCATTTGTTTTTCGCGAGTTAGAGTAAATTCCATTCCGCTACACACCCCTTATCGAATATTGAGTTTCGACAGCGTGCGAGTTTCTACTACAAACATAACAACTTAAAAGACAAGAATATTAGTTAGACAATTGCTATAATTCTGTCATAACTTAATTTTAAAACAGATTCTGTACTAATGCACAAAAAAATTCCTACATTGTTCTACAACAACATAGGATATTTTGTGTCGAATTATGTAATTTATTGTTTAATAATCTCTACCTTTTCCCGAATCAGAAATTTCTACTAATGCTTCAGGGTATGGTTCGAAATACGTTTGTCTTAATAAATACTTTTCATCAAATCGAATGGCCCATGATTTTAAAATTGTAAGTAAACTACTAAGTGGTATTTTCTTTTCTGCATACTTTTGTAACAGTTCTATAAAATGATCTTTTTCTTGTTTTTTTAGCTTTGTTTTAAAGTATCCAAAAATGTGCTCGCATACATTTACATTCGATGTATAGCGGGGGGTGCGCATAAATAATTCATATAAAGTCTTCTCATAGTTTTCAAATACAACTTCAATCTTTTCATTTTTGTGATTTGCAATTATACGCCCTAATTCCTTTTGTTTCACTTGATTATATGCCATAAATAAATATTTATTGTCCGACTGAAACGATACAAGGTCTTTCATATTTTTATTATGTTTAATCATTTTGTAATATGCGATTGTAAATAGTCTTGTAAAGAAATGCTCTCTAATAATAAAATTCGACAATCTGCCTTCCTCTTCAATAGGAAGATGCGAAAATTTTTTTACTACTGCTCCGCCAAATAAGCCCGATCCTTTTCCCTTTGCTGGCGCTTTTTCAAAACCAGAATAAATTTTCACATCACGCGTACCACAACTTGGTGAACGATTCTTT
Source organism: Bacillus sp. FSL W8-0770 (assembly GCF_038008705.1). Taxonomy (NCBI): domain Bacteria; kingdom Bacillati; phylum Bacillota; class Bacilli; order Caryophanales; family Bacillaceae; genus Bacillus; species Bacillus sp. FSL W8-0770. The sequence continues at coordinate 2,377,855 of NZ_JBBOZR010000001.1, read as the reverse complement.
AAAATAAAACCATCCACATCCGATATCGTTTGTAAAAAGTCATTTGAAAACTGCTCCATTTTTTCAGTTACATCTTCTCGTGTCGACGGTTGCACAAGTCTGTTCTCACCATTTTCTTCTACAATTCGTATCGTTTCACGAGGAGTTCCCAATCCAATCTCCACTTCTGGACAAACAGGTATAAATGTAACAAATGGCTGCAAATTTCGTATTGTTACATCTGGAATCATCTCTCCATTATATCGACAAGCATCAAATTCTAAACATTTACTTACGACGATTGTAGGTTTTGCAAATTGTCGCATCTCATTACCTCCTTAGTGCTAGTCCGTATACTATAAATTGTACTAAGATTAACATTTTAAGCAAAGTTTGATTCATTTATTTTTATGAGAAATATATATCCAATAATATATTAACAATCATTCAACTCTATTTTCAATAAATGTGCGCCCTATTATACTGGTTTAGATATTGTGAAATGAATAATACACAGATGCTCCGGAGAAATTAATGATTAAGAAAGGAGGGAATTGTTATGAAAAAGAAATTATCATCTATTTTAAGTGTTTTAGCACTCTCTATTATGTTTTTAGGTACATCTGCGCAAGCTGAATACGATGGAAATAATATGAATAGAGTGAATAACACTGATATTTCAACTCGAGTAAATGACAATAATTTAGACAGAGTTAATAATGATGTAAGAACTCGAAATGTAAATACAACAAATGATTTAAATGATAATCGTGATAGAAATAATAATTGGGCTTGGCTTGGTTTATTAGGACTAGCAGGATTATTAGGTCTTAGAAGAAGAGACAAAGAAACACGCTGATTTAGAATGTTTTTAATAAACAAGTACTTATTTATCAAAAATATATAACGAAAATAAATCGCCTTTTTAAAGGCGATTTATTTTTACTTAAAAAGTAATATATGTAATTCACACTTCGACGATTAAATTCGTGGAGTTAATCCATACAATATAAATTGAATCGTATTTTCAATTTCTGCTTCATCATTCCATTTTTCTTCAGGTAATAATAAAAATCGTGTTAATAATAAACCTAATACAGCTGATAAAGTAAGACGTAGTACGGAAGATGGTGGTATCTCAATAATCTCTCCTTCTTCTTGAAATTTCACAATCAACTTTTTGAAATGTGAAAACAGTTCTGTTTCTACTAATTGCTGTATTTCATTTTTTAGTTCTGGTTGAAATGGTACTTCTTGAATTAATATTTTTATCATAGGAAAGTGTTTTTGAGCAAATTTAAATCTATTATGAATTACAACCCTTAAAAGTCCTTCATACGATTCATACTCTGATTTAAATATTTCTTTTGCAAAGGTTTGTACGAAAAATGGTGCAACGAACTTAGTTAAAGTTGGCATTACGACCGCTAGTAATAAATCTTTTTTCGTCTTATAGTAGCGGAAGATGGTTCCTTCCGCTACACCAGCACGCTTTGCAATTTCACTTGTTGAAGTTGAAGCGTATCCTTTTTCTCCAAACATATCAACAGCCGCCTCTAATATTCGCATTTGACGTTCATTTCGTTTATCCGTATTAGTTGCAGCTATTAATTCCTCCAGCCAATCCTTCTGCATTTATAAAGCTCCTTTTTTTCATTATTATATTTTGCGATGTTTCTTTAAAGCAAATACATTTCCTACTGCAAATAATAGTGAAAAAAGTAATAATACAGTAAGATCTAATGCAATCTCTGTAAACCCTTGATTCCGAATCATCACTTGTCTCATTGCGTCAGCGCCGTATGTGAGTGGAAATACTTTCCCTAACATTTGTAGCCACTTATTCATAGATTCCATTGGAAACAATCCAGAAAAGAAGATTTGTGGCACAATAACAAGCGGTATAAATTGAATCATTTGAAATTCATTATTTGCGTATGCTGATAAAAACGTACCTAATGTTAGTGCAGTTAAAGAGAGCATACATGTAATAAGTAGCGTTAGCCATATGGAGCCAGCTACGTATAAATCTAAAATATAAACGGAAAAGCTTACGATAATAATGGATTGTATAAAGGCAAAGATTCCAAAACCAATAATATAACCTGCGACTATTTCCCATCTTCTTACTGGGGTGGATAATAACCTTTCTAGCGTACCACTTAAACGTTCTCTTACGAAAGATACACCTGATAATATAAATACAAAGAAAAATGTAAAGAAACCAATTAATACAGGACCAAGCCCATCAAACATCGTAAAGTCTTTAGAGCCATGTAAATAATTTACTTCAGGTTTCATAATCGATACATCATTCTTCTCTGTGCTTTTTTGCAATACTTGAAGTACAGCACGATTTTTTGACGAATCACTACCTTCCAACAGAAGTTTCATTTTTCCATTCTCTATACGAAATACTGCATCTACTTTTTGTTTTTCCAACTCAGAAATCGCCTTTTCCTTACTGTATTCATAAATTGACGCTTCTTGATTTTTCATCATTTTTACTATTTGAGCGGGCATATCAACAACAGCAATTTGCGGTATATAGTCTTTCTGTGTAAACACTAGTGACAAAAGCCAAAGTAATAACATCGGTGCTCCAAACATCATTGCTAACGAACGCTTATCTCGAAAAAATTGACGAATAATACGTATAATTACACCAGTAACTCTCATGATGGCACCACCTCTTCTAGCAAAAAGACATCTTCAATCCGTCCAGATGACACGCGTTTTTTCAATTCTTCAGTTGTTCCAACCGCAACTAGTTTCCCTTCTCTAATTAACCCTAGACGCTCACAAAATTCAGCTTCATCCATAATGTGCGTCGTTACAATAATCGTTGTGCCTTTCTTTTTAAGATCATAAAATTTTTCCCAAATCGTTTTTCTAAGAAGCGGATCTATCCCCACTGTAGGCTCATCTAAAATTAATATTTCTGGTTCGTGAAGGAGCGCTATTGCTAATGATAAGCGTTTTTTCATTCCACCTGAAAATTGTTGTACTTGCTTTTTCATATACTGAGACAATTGTACAAGTTCAAAAACCTCTGCAATTCTTGTCTTTTTACGTTTTCCCTTTAGTCCATACATCGTTGCTATAAAATCTGCATTTTCATATGCTGACAATTCTTCGTATAATGCATCCGCCTGGGCCATATAACCAATTCTTTTCATTTCATTTAAATTAGGCATATTAGTATTATTAACAAGCACTTCACCTTTCGTTGCCTCATTAATACCTGCAATCATTTTAATGAGCGTTGTTTTCCCCGATCCAGAAGGTCCAACAAAACCAAAAATTTCTGCTTTTTCAACTTGCAATGAAAGATTGTGTAACACTTCTTTTTTCCCAAAACTTTTTGATACAGTCCGTAAAATAATGGAAGGTTGTTGCACGTTTCATCCTCCTTTTCCAATAAAATGAGTGAGTACTCACTTTTATTTTACCCTTGCTTAATTATATGTCAAACTTCATTGATTAGTATGTTCAATCAACGATATTAAACAATGAAACAGAGTCGACATTAGAATTTCATTTCCTAAAGTCGACTCTGTTTCATTTAAACTATAAATTTCACTTTACGTTTTTAAATTCATATACTTCCGAATTCTAGCAACATCTAAAGAATATTCAATAACTAATTGCTGTAACGGTAAAATAACTGTGTCAGGATATAAATGTGCATATTGTAATGTTTCTGCATATTTTTCTAACCTTTTTTCTAAATACTTTATTATTTGATCAGGATGACTTACTAATAAACATTTACAATAATAATGTATTTGTTCCTCAATCGCTGTGTATTCTTCAATTTCATATTCTTTATGCATGTGTACACCCCTTTAAGTTTTTTACATGAATTACTTATCACAATTTTCACTCGACAAATTTTAAGTTTTTTGATTATTTACACTATAACAAACAATCAGGGTCAAATTTTGTTACTTTATGTAACGTAGAAAATTTTTAACAAAATTGTAATGTTAACTCCTGCAAAATACATAAAATCTCTTTACTCACTTTTGTATAAAAAAATCGTACAGCTTAATTTAACTGCACGACTACAATCTCTGGCCTATTCAAAATTCTTTGCGGAATGATACTATTTCCTAATCCTCTACTCACTACCATTGATGTATTTTGTTCTACATATAAACCTGCTGTATATTTAGGTAAAACACCTTGATTTGGAGCAACTAATCCACCGATAAATGGCAATCTAACTTGCCCTCCATGAGCATGTCCCGATAAAACCAAATCCAACCTCTCATTCGTATATTCCTTTATAAATTCAGGCCTATGGGATAATAATACATTATATCTATCTGGCTGCATTTCAATTTTTGCTTTTTTAATTTCATCTATTATAATATTTCCTTCATCACGGTTTCCAGTAACAAACTCTGGATCATCAATACCTAGCAAGTTTATTTCTTGCTCACCCTTTCGAATGCCTACATGTTCATTCCTTAAAACATTGACACCATATTTCTTCAACTCTTTTTCTAAACTGTTATACTTTCCAGACCATTGTTCATGGTTTCCTGTCACAAAATATACAGGATACTTATTTACCATTTTTTGTATTAATTGCATACTCAATTCTGCATCGTATGATTTACTGTCAATTAAATCACCCGTAATCGCAATAATATCTGGGTCTATACTTTTTATTTTTTGAATTAACACATCTTGATTATCGCCAAATTTTTTATTGTGTAAGTCTGAAATTTGTAGAATTTTATACCCTTTAAAAGAGGATGGTATTTTACTAGAGGTTATTTTAACCTCAGTTATACTTATTAAATTGTTCTGTAAATATAAAAAGATTGTAAAACCTACTAATATACAAATAATCATTACAATTCTATTAATTTTCTTTTTCATATTTTCTCCTTTACATTCTCATCAAACACTTCTATATGCTAACTGAATTATATTATACTTTCTTGAAATTTATTTAAATCAATATAATAATACAGTACATGAAATTTCGTATGAGATATGTCATATATATTCGTTATATTTTTACTTTTACCTTTTTAATAATAAGAATACAAAAACGACTCTTATCACAAGAAAAGAGTCGTTTTCTAACTTTATACTTTTAATACTTTCATGTTAAAAATGCGAAAACTAAAATACTATTTAAGAGCCTTAACTATAACTTTAGTTGCCTCTGCAATGAGTTGATTATCATAGGTTGCCTCTTTCTCATCTTTACTAGATAAAATTGCGATGATAATTGGTGCTCTATTTGGAGGCCAAACGATAGCAATATCATTTCTTGTCCCGTAACTACCAGCACCTGATTTATCTCCAACTACCCATTCAGTTGGTACGCCTGCACGAATAAGTTTGTCCCCTGTAGCATTTCCTTTCATCCACTCTGTAAGAATTTTACGTTTTTCAGCTGGAAGTGCATTTCCGACCGTAAAAGCTTTAAGATTCGTAGCAATAGCTTTCGCTGTACTAGTGTCACGAATGTCTCCTGGAATAGCTTCGTTTAATTCTGTTTCAAAGCGATCAGACATAGTAATCCGATCCCCCATATGCCTAAGCGCTTTTTCATATCCTTTCGGTCCTCCTATTTTATTAAATAAAATGTTCCCTGCAGTATTATCGCTTGAACGAACAGCAGCCTCAGCAATTTCTCCTAGTTTCATTCCAGTATCTACATGTTTCTCTGTAACAGGTGAATAATCCACTAAGTCTTCTTTCGTAAATGTGATTACTTCATTTAATGTATCAATTGAGTTTTGCTGTAGTAATACTCCTGCTGCTAAAGCCTTGTAGGTTGATGCGAAGGCAAATCTTTCGTTAGATCGATAAGAGATTGTTTGATTTGTACCAGTATCAATCGCATATACACCTACTCGAGCATCAAATTTTTTCTCAAGTTGTGAGAACTCTTTATGCGTCGCCTGATTTTTATGTTTCACTTGTCCAGTCTTTTCTTTCGCTTCAACTTGCAGTGCCCCTCCTGTAAAAGCTTCTAGGCTTGTAATACTTAAACCTAATATACCAACGCATATTCCTATTTTTAGCATCCTCTTATTTTTCAAAATCATCATTCCTTCCAAATTTTTAGCACCTTTTTATACGTACACATAATAGACAATCACCGAACCAAATTTGTTCCACAAACTAAAAAAATTATAGCTAGTATGAGAGTTATTAACAAAATAAGAGATAGTAGCTACGACGCCTCTATCTCTTATTTCACATTTCATTTTTTTACTTATAAATGGCTTTATATGAACAGGGTCTCTTCCCTGAGAAAAGTACTCTAATTTTGCTTAGAACTACCTGTACTAGTAGCTTCACCATGTATACGTTGCTGTTTCAAATCAAAGTATACATCTAATACTTCCTTTCCAATTATAGAATTAATTCCATTTTTATCATCATGAAGCCATGGAACTACTACGGAAAATGCTACTTCTGGATTATCATATGGAGCATATCCAACTAACGTTAAGTTGTAACATTCCATACGTTCTCCTTTTGCATTTCTACCAATCGGGTCATCTCCACCATATACAGTTTGGGCTGTTCCTGTCTTTCCTGCTGGTTTATATGGCGCGTTTTTGAAATATTTCACGCCAGTTCCATCACCTTCTTGGAATACCCATCTAAACCCTTCTTTTATCCGATCAATATGTTCTTTCTTCATATCAATTCGATTTAATACGACAGGCTCTATGGAACGTATAACTTTGCCAACCTCTTCTTTTATTGATTGTTCTCGTATTTCTTGTACAATTTGAGGTTGCATTCTATAACCACCATTCGCAATCGTTGAAATATATTGCGCTAATTGCAACGGCGTATACGTATCATACTGACCGATAGAAAAATCTAGTAAAAACCCAGGTTGACTATCTACTTTTCTCGTTTGTCCAATTATTTCATTCGGTAAATCAATACCTGTTGGGACACCTAAACCAAATTGCTTGAAATAATAGCGCATCGTATCAAATGCTCCTTGTTTAATATCCAATGAGCCATTTGGTACGTAATTGACTCCCGCAATTTTTAAAGCTGTCTGGAACATGTATACATTCGAAGATACTTGTAAAGCCCGTAAATCATTAATATTACCAAATCCGGATACATTCCACGATTTCTTAGCTTGTGTACCTTTAAATTTCATCGGCGCGTCATAAAATTGATCTCCTGGATGTATTGCCCCTGTCTCATATCCAGTTAATAAAGTAGCACCTTTTACAGCTGACCCTAGCTCATACGAAGTTGTCATGTTACCTAATGCCAAATCCTCAACTTCTATTCTTCCTTCTTTTTCTACAATCTTTTTGCCTGCCATTGATAAAATTTGTCCGTTATTTGGATTCGTCATGACAACAAAAGCTCGATCGAGCAGTGGCTCTGAACTCTTAAAAGCTCTCAAGTTTTTCTCTATACTTTCTTCCACTTTCTTTTGTAATTCCATATCAATCGTTAATGTTAAACTATTACCACTTTTTCCTTTAGAGATTATTTCTGTGCTAACAATGTTTCCTGATTTATCAGTAATATTTTTCACTTCTTCTTTTGTTCCGTGTAATACATCTTCATATCGTTGTTCAATATAACTTTTTCCAACACGATCATTACGGTTATATCCACGTACTAAATAAGAATCTAAATTTTCTTTCGGTAATCCTTCTTCACTACTCGTAATATTTCCTAATACAGAACGAAATAAATTACCATTTACATAATTACGTTCCCAATCAACAGTTGCATCTACTCCTGGAAAATTCGCAAGATTTTCACTTATCCGCGCATACTCTTCATCTGTTACATCTTTTTTAATAATTTGTGGTGTTAGTTGATAACCTGAACTCATTTTACTTTTAATAGCTAACACCTTTAAATCTTGTGCTGTTAATTCTGCTAATTCTACCTCTGTAACACGACCTCGTCTTAAGTCTTCTATTTTTTTATCTAACTCTTTTCCCTCTATACCCTTTTCTTTAAACTTTTCTATATCTTTCTTAGTAATCTTTGTCTCCGCACGTTTCAAATTCAACTGCATCCAAAAATCTTTTTTATCGATATCTGTTAATTTATTTATATCTTGTTCAGGCATTTCAAGTACTTTCGCCAAGTCTTTTGCTGTTTTTAAAATATCTTCACTCGTAATTCCCTTCACCCTTGTATACGTAATTGTGCGAAGAGATTTATTATTAACAACTGTTTTCCCTTCTCGATCTAAAATTTGTCCACGTGGAACTGGAATACTAGTTATTGCATTTTGACTACTTTCCACTTGGTTCTTATAAGCCTCTCCCTCAACGATTTGTACCTTTCCTAGCTGCATAATAATAGCTGAGAATAGTACAAATATGCAAAGGAACATTATATTTAATCGAATAGATATATATGTCTTCTGCTTCTTGCCTTTTTGTCCTTTCATAAATCCTCCATTTAATCCTTTCAGGAATTGCTACAAATACTAAAAGCATTCCTTATATATTAGATACCGATAATCGGTTATAAATATCGCCTCAATTTTTTGCTTAATCCTTGTAAGCAACCATTCCTTTTCGTTTAGCTACGGAATTAATAACTCTCCCTTCTTGTTTTCTCTCTATTTTTTTTGCCACTTGCATTAGAAGTGCTAAACTGTATAATAACTCTTATTAAACTTACCTATAAACTTGCTAGTAAATTTTCATGCTAATTATTCCTTTCTTCATGCTGTAATACTTAATAGACAACCTAAACAATAAAGTTGTTCCACATTTACAAAAAAAATAATTAAATATAAGATGAAATAGGCTACATAAGGGAGGGTTATATGTTACATACAAGAAGATGGAGATTTTTTGCGGTTCTTTCTATTGTAGGTTTGATTTTACTAATTTTATTAAAAATCAACTTCATTTCAATTACTATCGCAACTTCTTCAGCTGAAAGAGGAAAGATTTTTGATAAAAATGGTGTAATGCTAGCTACAAATAAGAAAGTTAAGTCTCTATATTGCACTTCTAATGATGAAAAGCTATCGAAACAAGATACATCAAACACATTAGCTTTTTTTAACCAATTTTCAAGCGAGTTTCAACATGATATTTCTACAGAGAACATAAAATCTCAATTACAACAATCTTGTAAAAAGAAGACTATGAATGATATACCGTTATACTCTGATATAAATGAGAATGAACTTGCATTCATAAACAAAAGCAAACCCAATAATGTAATAATTAAAGATGAATGGATTCGATATTACCCTAAACACGAAATTGGTTCACAAGTAATTGGGTATGTAGAAAATGACCTTAAGTCCAAGCATATGGCTGTTGGAAAAAGCGGGATTGAGCTGCAATATGAAAATGATTTAAAAGGAAAACCAGGCAAAACTCTTATTTTTAAATTGAATAATAAAAAGTTCTTATGGAACATTCAAAAAGTACAAAAAGGAAAAGATGTGCGGCTAGCTTTAGACTCTGAGTTGCAGCAAAAGACAGAAGAAGCATTAAAATCTCAAATTAAGAAAACACCTGATGCTAAAGCTGGTTATGCTATAGTGAGCGATGCAAAAACTGGCGCAATTTTAACTATGGCCAACTCGGTAGCTTTTAATCCAAATATATTAAATACACATGTATCTTCTAGAAAAGAAAACATTAAATCTCTTTCGCAAAATAAAGCAATTCAAAAATTAAAGTATGGTGAATCTTATGTAAATATGGCTTCTACTATAAAACCACTCACTATTTTAATTGGATTAAATGAAAAGCTTTTCCAACCAGAAGATACTTATTTAGATAAAGGTACTTTTCAGTATGATAATCAAAATAACATTACGAATGCGCCTGGAACACCAACAGGGGAGATTACACCGAGGCAGGCTATCATTAATTCATCTAACACATTTATGACAGCAAAAGTAGCTCTGCCCTTATTCAACCAAAATAATGGAAATATAGAAAAAGTGGCACATATATGGACAGATTATTTAATGCAATTCGGCCTACGTTCTAAAACTGGGATTGATTTACCCTTTGAAGAAGACGGACAATATGAATTCCATCCATCTAATAAATTTGAAAATGGGATTTCAGCTTTATTAAATGCCTCTTGGGGAGGAAATGAAGTGCATACTCCTCTTCAACTCGCTCAATATGCAGCAACTTTGGCAAGTAAAGGCGACAAATATAAACCTCAAATCGTAAGTGCGATTATTGGTCAAGATGGTAAGGAAACCAAAAAGTTTAAACCCATTTTAGAAAGTTCAAATCGTTACCCGATGAACTTTTGGAGTGTCGTGCAAGGCGGGATGAGTCAAAATATAGAGGAAATTAAAAAGTTGCCCTTTGACGTCGCAGGTAAAACAGGTATTACAGGTTTTCCAAATGAGCAAGCAAGAATGATAAATCACTCTCTTTTCATTGCGTATGCTCCTACGGAAGATCCACAAATTGCCGTTTCTGTCGTTATCCCTGGTAGTAATTCAGAAAAAAACATTGCCGCTCTCGTTACATCAGAAATTTTAGAGTACTGGAATACTCTTCAAAACGAAAATAAAAATAAAGAGGAAGGTTCACTTTAATGAACCTTCCTCTTTTACCATATAGAATCTATATTTATTATTTTCCATATACCTTCATTATTCTTTTCGAACATAAATGAATATTTAATATCAGTTAAAACATACTCTTTCTGTACATATCCAGTATTACCGTTAATTGTAGATATTTTTATATATCCATTATTCTGTACTTTTTCTGGAATCCAAGCTTTTACCATTTCATTAGATACTTCATATAAAACTTGTGATTCTCGCTTTGGTTCAGCTAAAATTTTCGTTTTATTTCCAGTAACAGTTGCATATATAAAATGCGCTTGGTTTGGTTGGTTACTTTCTGTCAATCCACTTGGTACTTTATATACTTGCTTTGTATCTTTTGCAAACTCTCCTCCCATTGTAAGGGCGACTTGCAACTCATGAAAGATATCTTCATCAAACTTCAATTCATCCTTCCTATAACTCTTTCCTTTAAATAGAACTTCATCATTTAACGCTTTGTACAAGTTATTTTCATTTTTTGAGTTCGTACTTTGATATAGTTCATTCATAAATTGTTTTAATGATGGATCTTGAGCAGACTCATCTTTTGTTTTAGGCTTAATTTGAGTACTACTTTGTACCGGCGATTTATTATCATCAAGCCAAGGTTGTTGAACAATGAAAAATAACATTGTACAAACCAAAACAACTACAATAGGTAATGCTTTTTTACGAAATGGTCTTTTATGTTTTTCAAAATCCACTTCATTATTTTCATATATAGACTGCTTTATTTTAGAAATAAATTCTTCTTCATCTTTACGATTCTCCATTGGGCCTTTTTTTATTTTTCTATACCAGTCAGGATTTTGTTTATTGTTCATCACTACTACCCTCCCCTATTAATTTTGAAACCTTACTTCTCGCTCTACTTAATCTCGATTTTACAGTTCCAATGGATACTCCTAATGTTTCAGCCATTTCTTCATAAGATAATTCATATTTTGCATCCAATATAATTATTTCACGGTGCTTTTTAGGTAGTTTTAATACCACCTTCCACACATCATTCATTTCTTCTTGCTTAAAAAATTCTTGTTCTGCTGACAGGGATTGCTTATCGTCACTAAAAAATCCTATTAAAGATATCCTTTTAAAATAGGAGGATTTCAAATAGTTTATTGCCGTATTTCTTGTGATTTTTAAAATCCACGTTTTAATAGATGACTCCTTTCGAAATGAATTCCAATTTTTAAACACCTTTATAAATACATCTTGCGTGATATCATCTGATAAGTGTGGATCTTTCGTAATAATAAATGAATAATTCCATACATCTTGCCAATAGTCTTTTATAACATAGTCCAGCTCATCATGATTACACTTTTCAATAAACGTCTGTTCCATTTCCACACCTCAAACTTATTTGAATAAACATAAAAACTGCCCTCACTTTTTTATTATGGTTTCAATATATAGACAAAATACAAGTTTCATTTGTTCCATTGTTTATCTTTTTTCAAGCAGAATAATACTACTAAAAAACAAGTAAAGCATACAATGATAAAAATCCACTCACAATAATCTATTTTTTGAATTTAACGTAACACTCTACTTGTCCATTTCAATTTGCTATTCCCTTCTATTTACCATTAACAATGTCAACTTTTCTAGAATGACAGCAAAAAAGCATTCTCGATTAGAAAGAATGCTTTTTTGAAATTTAATTGTTCTATATTTCCCCCAATTTATATCTTTGAGTTAAGCAAACATATAATAAATGTAGTGAAAAATTCACCTTATAATTAAGTATTATTTCTGAAATACATGTTTTATTTTTTCACCTGGAACGTTACTTCCTCCTCTTCCTTTTACATCTTCAATCATCATTGTAACAATCATGTCTGGCGCATTTGCATCGAAAGCTGCGAACCATCCCAGTTCTTTTCCGTCTGCTTCTTTCGACTCTTTCAGTTCTGCTGTACCAGTTTTACCAGCAAGCGTCACACCATCAACCTGTGCAATTCTCCCTGCGCCATCAGGGTCATTAATGACTTTGATTAATGCACTCTTTAATATCTCTTGATTCTTTTTAGAAACCACATTTTCTTTCCAATTCCCCGCTACTTTTGCTTCTTTTAAAAGATGTGGCGACGGAATATTCCCTTCATTTACAATCGGTGCATATGTTAATGCTAAATGAAGTGGTGTCATTAATACTTGTCCTTGTCCATAGCCCGTGTCTGCAAGTTGAATATCGTTTTTTATCCCATCTTTTGCAATGATTGAAATAGGAAGTTCGTATTCGATTGGTAATTTTTCATGAAATCCGTACTTTTTAAATTCATTTACATACTGATCTTTTCCCATTTTCAAAGCTTGTTGAGCAAAATAAATATTATCAGAGTACTTCATTGCCTTATCAAAATCAATTGGACTTGCATCCTTTACACGCGTTACATAGTAATTTCCCCAAGACGAATCTTTTGTCCACTTCAATCCTTGAATTTTAAATTCTTCCTTCGGATTTATTGTGTTTGTTTCCAAACCAATTGCACCTGTGATCGTTTTAAATACGGAACCTGGTACAAATGCTTGTGTAAAGCGATTCGTCATTGGTAGTTTCGAGTCGTTACTCCATGCTTCTCGTTGGGCTTTCGATGCTCCTCTAACTATTATATTTGGATTATAAGCAGGGCTACTTACAAGTGCGATTGTTTCACCCGTTTTAGGATTGACCGCTGCACTAGACCCTGCTTCAGTTTTCATCTCATTAAAGATTTTTTCTTGAATTGCAGCATCAATTGTTAACGTAACAGTTTCTCCCTCTTTTGCTTCTTTTTTTGCTACGTTTTTAATCTCTTTCCCCTTCTCATCTTCTATAAATACGCGTCCACCCTTTTCACCACGCAATTTATTTTCTAACACTTTCTCTAAACCGGTCTTACCTACTAAATCATCTGCTTGATAACCTTGTTTTTGAAGTGATTTTAACTCCTCCGCATTCACCTTTCCTATGTATCCAGTTAAGTGTGCCGCTGCTTCACCTAATGGATACGTACGAATATTTACTGGGTGAGATGAAACTCCTTCTAATTCAATATAATCATTCTGTCTGGTTCCCTCTTTTAAAATACCAATTGGTACAAAGGAGTCTGGTTTTATCCATTTTGCTGTGAGCTTTTGTTCGACCTCTTCTATAGACATATCAAGTAATTGTGCTATTATTGCTTTCGTTTGCGCTGCTGTTTCGCCTAGTTTCTCTGGAATAATTCCAACCTCAGTTGCTTTACCATTCGTTGCAAGCCCTTTTCCATTGAGATCATATATTTCTCCGCGTTTTCCTTGCTCTACTTGCATACGTACTTTGTAATCTTTTTTCATTCCTGGAAAAATGAAGTCCGGTGTCCAATCTATTTTCCAAGATTCTTTATCTTTCACAAGTTTTGCTTCGTGGATGAATGAAACTGGTCCTACATCCGTATCCATCTTAACTTCATAAAGAAAAAGCTCTTTATCTTTCGTATTCTCTCCTTTCATTTTAACTTTTAAATTCTTAGCTCCAATCCCCTCATAGATTTTTTGATATTTTTCTGTGAATTCTTTTTTAGAAATCGATTTTTTTGCATGATCTGATAAATGATCATACATATTTGCAAATTTTCTATCATTCCATACATTGATATATTCTTCAAATGCTTGTTTTGGCGGTTCGTTTTTATTACATCCTACCAACATAACCGCGAAACAAACGAAAAGCAGCATCCATAATTTTTTCAATTCAATCTTCTCCCTTAGTTAAAAATGATGATTCCTTTCTTAATTTATTTAATAAAAAATGTTTTAACGCTTAATAGACAGTGAAAGTAATGATATTGTTCCATATTTACAAAAAACTAAAAAAGAGTGATAAGAATTCCGTAAATTTGGAATCCTCATCACTCTCGTTTGATATTGTGCAAATCATGAATATGAAATAAGAATTTCTAGTTTTTAAAAATAATCTCAATTTTCTAACTAACGGGATAAAAATCATGTATTTGTTCTATTTTTAATAATTCATAAATTCGTTGAAATGTTCGCATCAAATTCATCTGATGTTTTGGTATCTATTTTTCTCCCATCAATTGTCATCTTTATTTTTTGTTTTTGGTTTGCTGTTACCACCCAAGCGTTCGGTAAATAACGATCTTCATGGGATAATGTAGACGGTGAATTTATAACCTTTCCTCCTAAATATAGCGTAGCAGAAGAACCTCCATCCATTGCCATTGCATTTATAGCTCCTTTTTCATATAGAATATCTTGACACTCTTTCAACGTAGCTCCTATACTATGTGTCTGTCTACCGTCAATAACTAGAAACATAATTGTACCATCTTCTTTTTGGGCCATAGTACTTCTTGGAGCCGACCCCCAACCGCCGTCTCCTTCTGTAATCATTTTTTCTCCATTTACAATTAACTGTGGCATAAATCCAGCTGCGGAAACGACTTGTTTATCCAACAGTTGTTGGGTAGAATAATTTCCTGTTATCATTTGACCAAACTTTGTTAATCCCGTAATAATTGTAGGGGCATTTCTATCCATATTTGTATCAATAGCTTTCCCATTTTCTATCACAATTCCAGTAGCAACATTTCCTCCACCCCTTCCTGTTTCGTCAGCAAATCCACTTGCATTCACAGCAACAAGTGCATGATTACGCTTTGCCATTACGCTAATTTTTTCTCCCCTGTTAGCGCCCTGTGTTCCTTGATGGCTAACAAGTTTAACATTGAAGGGATTGCTAATAGTAACTAATTTTCCTTCAAAAAGAAAGCGACTATCTTTGTTACTTTTAATCGTTTCTACATCAATTTCTAATGGCTGATTTTTAAATTCTTCTAATCTTTTTCCTGCTATTTTTTTATAAATATGCTCATCACTATTTGACCATTTCGGATGATTAATTCTATCTTGCAATTTATCTAGTTCCTTTTGGGATAGGAATGTATATTTCGCATATTGTGGATGCTGAGAAGTTAATATACTCCCAGCGATTGTTATACGAAGCTCTCGGCCATAGCTAGTACCAAATAGTATTCCTACGCCAATAATCATTAAAATAGAAAATAGAAGCAAAATTCGTTTGAAGATTTTTCTTAGATGTTTCATAGTTTTATCCTCCAGCATTCATTACATTCAATAAATCCATTAAAATATTATTTATCTAAAGACAAAAGTGTTTGATTTCCCCATGCCTGAATTCCCCACTATGTTTTAGCAATTAAGGCAACATACTTATTCCGGATTTCGTTTTTTCAGTGTATATTTATAAATTTAATAACGTTTTTGCAACCATGAAGTAAATTACTAATCCTGTTCCGTCAACAAATGTTGTAATAAATGGACCTGAAACAACTGCAGGATCTAGTTTTAATTTTCTTAGAATTAAAGGTAAAACAGCTGCTACAAGAGAGGCCCAAATAACAATAAATAATAAAGTAATTGCTACAACTTGCGCAACTTCTGTTCCAACTCCTAACATATAAGCACGAGTGAGGCCAGCTATCCCAAGTGCAAGTCCAAGAAGCATACCAATTGCAAATTCTTTTTTCATTACACGGAAAATGTCTTTAAATTTCACCTCTCCAATACCAATTGCACGAGTAATTGTTGCTACAACCTGTGTTCCTGTATTCCCTCCAGTACCTACTAATAATGGAACAAAGAAAGCAAGGGCAACTACAGTTTCAATTTCGTCTTCAAAATACTTTAATACTGTACCTGTATATGCCTCAGCAACAAAAAGAAGTAATAACCATGGTAGACGTTTTAGGAAAATGCTCCAAATACTAGCTTCAAAGTAAGATTGATTCAATGGTTCACTTCCGCCTAACTTTTGAATATCTTCTGTAGCTTCTGCTTCCATAACATTCATTACGTCATCAAATGTTATAATACCAATCATTTTATTATTTGCTGTTGTGACAGGTATTGCTGCTAAATTATAATTCAGTAGCTTTTTTACAACTTCTTGCTGGTCAACTTCAGCGTGTACTGAAATTACCTCTGGCATCATGATAGTAGATAACATCTCTTCATCTGTTGCTAGTAATAACTCATGTATGGAAACGATTCCCTCAAGATAACCATGACTATCAAGAACATAACTATAAGATATTGATTCTACATTTTCAGAATGTTCCCTAATATACTTCAATGTCATTTTTACTGACCAATTTCCTCTAACTGCAACAAAATCACTTGTAACAAGACTTCCTGCCGTTTCAGGTTTGAAAGTCATTAATTTTTTTACGTTATGTTTTGTAATTTTATCTAGATACGCCATTAATTTAGCCTGTTTTTCCGGATGAACCGCTAGAAGTAAATCTACTAATTCATCAATCGGTTGTAAATTCAGTAACTTTTTAGCTTTATTTTCAGATAAGTGAATTAAGATATTATATTTTTCTTCTGCACTCATATATTGAAGAACTTTAGAGCTTTTTAATACAGGAATCGTATTTAGTAATATGACTTGATCTTCAATTGAAAACTGTTTTACTTCTTGCGCAATATCATACGACGGAAGACGTAAAACTTTCTCTGCATCCAAGTTATTTTTGGTTATAAGTAATTCCTTTAATAATTTCTTCATGTTAACTCCTCCTCATATTGCTAAGGGAGACTCTAGAGTTTCATGAGTGGTTTTGTTTTATTTTATCTGTCTTAAATTTTTTATTAGAGCAATAATAGTTACATTGCAATCAATTCATTAGTTAGAATTACCTCCTTTTTGAATATAGACAAGATAAAAATAAATAACATTAAACAGAAAAACCTTTACTCAAAAAGGAGTAAAGGTTTTTTCACAATACAAATAAATGATTATTAAGACAGCTCTGCCGAAATCACAGAGGTGCCTTTCTATCAAATCGTATACCACTCCCTCGTTGAGTTTTAGCACTGTATAGCATAGGTTTTTATAACCAGCTACATTAAGAAGGGCCTTAATCCGACCGTTCCTGTTGACCCATTGGCGTCTCTCGACATTTTTGGGCAGCAGCGTTTCTCTATACAGGAGCCTCACCTAACAAAGTTTATTGAATTACTTCAAAATTTAAACCAGAATTTAATATTTGTCAACTGACTTTCAATTCCATTTATAAAAAAATCTTTTATAGAAAATGAAATTATATTTTATTATAAATTTAAAATTCCCCTTAAAAAACATAGAATTCAAATAGATTTAATTCGAATAAACGTAATAAAACATATGAAACTTATTGTTTTTAATCAAATTCCAACTTTATAACAAAAGATGAATAATTAGTCATTCTGTATATGAAAAGAACATTCACAAAAAAATCTTTTTTTATGATTAAAATCTTCTTTACTGTTTATCAAATTTATATGGTTAAACTACTTAATCAAACGATACACTACAAGTCAAAAATATGTACTTATACAGAATGATTACAGACATTTTTTCATATCATTTCTCAAAGGACTATAAAGCAAGAAAACAAATAAAATTAGCAATATGGTTGCTTGACAAGCAAAAAAAATATATTTATGCTTGCTACACGAAACAAACACATAAAATTTATATTGCTTAACCTGTTAGGTGAGGCTCCTATGCAAACACAGGCTATTGCCCAAAAATGTCGAAAGACGCCAATGGGTAGAACAGGAATTGTCGGATTAAGGCTCTTCTTAAGATAGCTAAGTAATGAATTTTCATTACTTTACGTTGTATAGTGCCAAAGCTCTACTAGAGGGAAAAAAGCCTTATTTAGTCATGCCATTTTGAATCCCTCTAGTTACATACTAGGGGGATTTTTTGCGTAAAGAACAGGGAATAAGCGATAGAATCTTCCTAAACAAAAGTCATATTTAGTAATTAACGAGAACAAGATTCTATTCATTAGCAAATGTAATATTATGTTTTGTTTTAAATCAGGAGGATATTAAAATGAAAAAAATATTAAAACTCGATTATCTATTGCTCCTTCCTCTATTCATAACATGTACTTTAGGTATTATCATGATGTATAGTGCAAGCTCCATTGTCGCTGTTCAACATTACGGTTATAACAGTAGACATTTTGTTGATTCTCAATTAACAAAGCTACTTTTAGGAACAATAGGATTAATAATTTGTGCTTTACTCCCATATGAAATATGGAAAAAACGAATAGTCTCAATCTGTATTATGGTTGGGGGGATTTTTTTATTAATTATGGTTTTATGGAAAGGAAAAGTGGTAAATAATGCTCAATCATGGATCTTTGGAATACAGCCAGCTGAATTTCTTAAGTTAGGAACAATCCTTGTAACAGCCCGTTTTTTTGCATTGCGACAAGAACAAGCTAAAAATAACTGGAGTGGTATCGGAAAACTTTTATTTTTTTTAGCTACAATTTTTTTTCTTATCTTTAAACAACCAAATTTAGGATCTGCACTTTTAATATTAGGTATAGGTTTTAGCATATTTCTTTGTTCAGGAATAAATATAAATCTACTAATCAAAAGAACTACCATCGGTTCTATTTTATGGTTACCTATTTTATATTATTTGATTCAATATAGTTTATCAGAAGTTCAAAAGACACGTATTACTACGATTTTCAATCCCTTTCTTGATGCGCAAGGAAATGGATACCAGCTTGTAAACTCTTTTATTGCCATGGGCTCTGGAGGAATCACTGGTCGTGGATTTGGAAATAGCATACAAAAAACAGGTTATCTTCCAGAACCACACACTGATTTTATAATGGCAATAGTTTCTGAAGAACTAGGATTTATTGGTGTATTTATTCTATTGGTTGGAGTTTTGACTATAGTACTTCGCTCCTTAAAAATTGCACAATTATGTGTAGATCCATTCGGCAGTTTTATAGCAATTGGTATAGGATGTATGATTGGTATGCAATCAGTTGTAAATTTAGGTGGTATTACGGGACTATTTCCTCTTACAGGTACTCCATTTCCATTTGTAAGTTTTGGTGGAAGTTCTTTAATGGTGAATTTAATAGCAATAGGAATATTGCTTAATATCTCAATTTTCAATAAAATAAGACTTTCTCCTTTTTAAAATCTATTGTACTATAGTCATTTTTGTTACATTTAGAGAGATTATACAGGCTTTCATAATGATTTGATCAAACTGTAGATTTATTAATTTTAAACGAACATTTAAAATATTTTATAGCATAGAATAGACAGTATACAGTAGACACCACTAATATCTACTAGGTGAATAAAAAGAAGGAGAAAATAAATGACTCTAAATATAAATAGAGTATTCCCACGTAATTGGTATGCTGTGAGTTATGTAAAAGATATAAAAAAGATTCCAGTAAAAAAAAGAGTTGCTGGCAAAGATTTTGTATTATATCGGGATGAAAAAGGCGAAGTTCAGGCTCTATCACCTTACTGCCCTCATCGTGGCGCTGACTTATCACTGGGACAAGTAGTAAATGGTAAACTAGTCTGTCCCTACCATGGTTGGGAGTTCGATAGTTGTGGTACTTGTGTAAGAATTCCATCCCAACCCAATAAACCTATCCCGAAATTTGCTCATACCTTCTCATACCCTGTAAAAGAAAAGATTGGGTTGATTTGGATATACCCTGATAGTGAGGAAAATCCACCTGAATGGCAAACTTTTCATGTAATGGAGAACACTCCTTTTAAACTCTCTTTCTTCCACGCCACTTGGAATGCACACCTTACTCGATCAATCGAATCTGTGCTGGATATTGCTCATCTTGCTTATGTACATAAAAAAACGATTGGTAGAAAAACAAAAGCCGAATCAACCAATTATAAGCTGGAGGGAACACTGGATCAGTTTATATTCTCAAATGGTGATGCTTACCTTGAATACAAATTCCCACATCAGTGGATGCTTCACAGTGGCAAACAGGAGAATGAGTCATTTATTCAGTATATTACGTTTACACCAATTGATGAAGAAGAGACATTAATTATGGGATATACCGGAAGGACATTTTTAAAGTACTTCCCTTTACTAGACCAAATTTTAGCTAAATTTAGTTTAAGAGTACTAAAAGAGGATCAAATTATTGTAGAAAGTCAACATCCTAGACCTATACCAGAAGCTTTAAAAATGGAGGCCCATGTTCATGCAGATATGGCTCAAGTTCAGTTTAGAAAACGTTGGTTTCAGTTTTTACAAAATGGGTCTTGTTTTTCACTTGATTAAAGGCACGTAACGCAGTATTAAATATAGGTGTAGTGATGTTGATAGACGGTGGATGCTACCCCATCGCCATCAAGCTAAAATTTTATAGTACCCCCTGAACCCAATTTTGTACTAACTCGTAACAAAAAATCCCTTCAAAAAAGAAAGGCGCCTATGCACCTTTCTTTTGTAATGCATTCTCACTCTCTTAGCATTCAGAATCCCTTATGAATCACTTTAATGCATCATTGTACGAACCTAATTACCCTTTAGAAAAGTAATAATTTGTCTCCTTACTTTTCAGTAACATATTTCCTCTTATTATTAAAAATAAGTCGTTTCTACTTAATATTTTTACTATAACTCTAACTAGTGCTAACCAAAGGATCATAATAAGCCAAATATAATTTATTAATCACGTTTAAAGTACATAAGTCTGCACTGATTGAAAATGCAGAACCAGCATTAATATCGTTTAGCGTATTTGTAATCCGCTAACGACTTAAATCACCTTATTTCACTCTCTTCGGTAAAGCTGAGCCTGAATGTTCAATTACTGGATGAACATAAACATTAATGTCAGCATTACTAAAATAATTTTCACCTTGATCCCAATTCTTACTTATTTTCTTTCATTCTTTATAATTATTCCGCTTATATACTTCTCCTAATGCTAATACATCCACCTTATATTTTTTTGAACAAGCTTTATTGATTTTTGAATCCTTTGCTCCATCTCTTTTGAAATATCCTTCGTTAAGCGTTTTTCATCCATAACTTGTTTATAATCGCTAAAATGCAACTCCGCCAAAGTACCTTCGAGAAACAAATGAGTATCAAACTTCGGTTTTGTAGTATTTTCAGTAAAAACCTTTATTTTTCGGTGTAATTTATGAATTTCATATGTAATAAGCTGATTCTTTTCACGTATGGTAAAATAGCCCCCTAATTTCTCACCAATTACAAAGTTCATTCCCAGTGTTTGTTCTCCGTTTAACATTCCAACACACTTGTTATCTTTCCCACGAAACAATGCAGCCCCATCCATTTCTATCCCTTGTTTTGTTGGACTTAAGATAGGTAATACAAAACTGCGTTTTGAAATTATCTTTTCCTGCACATCACCAATTCTTGCCGCCTCCACCATTTGAGCGTTTTTGGGAGGATGTTCAGCTAGCATATCAATATACTGTGCCGGTAAATTTTCTGGTTTTGCACTTTGTTTCAAGATAGCTTCTGCATTTTTTTTCAGAAACAAATAGACGGATGTTTCTTCTCATTTCATGATCACGAATATATACATCTAGCGTATTCTGTAAAGCATTAGGATTCGAGAGTAATTTTTCAGAAAAAATAATTCACGACTAATTTTTTTTAGCAATAATTCGTATTTGTTCAAATACACTATCTGCTTTTGCACTCACATTAATATAATTATTCCCTGCCCCTTTTCCACCTTGCTGCGCTAACTTACTGGGAAGTACCATCTGATACGTCCCTTTCATAATTGGATTTGATTTCTTTTCCTTAACAATATCGTAAGACGCACCTACTACAAATCCTCTTTCTTCTATCTCCACTAACTCAGAGCAACCACTGTATTTTTCTGTTTAACTGTTGGGCTTCAGTTCATAATGAAACATATTTTTACATAAAAGACTTTCGTATATAAATTTTTCAAATGATTTATTAGCGAATTGTTGACCAATATCACTTTTTTGAGTGAGTAATTTTTTAGATTGATGATGTAATGAATTTTGTTCGTTTCTTTTATGTAAAATATTCTAGTTTTGCATTAGGAAAGAACTGTTTCATATAGGAATACAGATAGTTTTTTATATCCTCTTCTTCTTCTTTTTGATAAATGTATTTTCCGATTCCATATTTCCCCCATTTATACCTCCTTTTCTCTTCATCTAATTCTAGTTTTGTCATCGGGTAGTTTTTTTCAATTACTCTCTTAGCTGGCTTTGTAAAACGATGTTGAATAAATTCAAATGTAATATCATCCCGTGCATCAAGAGGTAATTCAGCATTTAGGCGTTCAAACATATGATAGTATCCTTCCTTCCAGCCTTCATGCAGGTAAATAGGAGCTACAATGAAACCAAGAGGATATCCAGCTCTAGCTACTTTTCCTGCTGCCTCAATTCGTTTAGCTAAGGGAGAAGTTCCTGGTTCAAAGTTTTTAATCACATAATCAGCATTTACACTAAAGCGAAATCTTGTTTTTCCATTATGTTTAGCATCAAGTAAATGATCTACATGGTGGAATTTCGTAACAAACCTCAATTTCCCATATTCAGATTCTCCAAAATGCTCAATGGCCCGTTTAAGGGTATGCGTTAAATAATCGATTCCTACAATATCTGAAGTACACGACGCTTCAAATCTTGTTACTTCAGGTGCACGCTCTTTCATGTATTTATCAGCAGCATCTAAAATTTCTTCAACATTTACATACGTTCGTATATAAGGCTTACTTCCCATCGTTGTTTGTAAATAACAATAATGACAATGCCCCATACATCCCGTTGCAAAAGGAATTGCATACTCTGCTGAAGGCTTGGAAGTATCAAATTTCAGTGTTTTTCTAACACCAACAACCAGCGTGGATTTTGCTACTCGATACTTTTGAAAATCGTTATCTCCTGGCAAATCTCTTACTTGATTATGGGAAGTAGTATGTCGAATTTCAACATCCATCTTTGAAAACTTCTCAAACAGCTCTTTCCCCAAAGGATAATCTAATGCTTTCGGTTCAAAATATACGAGCTTAGGCATAAATGGCTTATTCATTCAAACATCCCCTCTGAAATATCACCATAATAGTAAGTGTAAGCTTGGTTTGCCTCATCTTCGGTAGCATATATAGCCATCTCATTTGTTAGTGGATAATACGTTTCGTAAAGAAATAGTGCTAATTCATTAGGTCTTTCAGGATTATTTACAACTGCTGCAGCTTGTATGTTAGCTACGTCTTGAGTATGAGGATTTCGGTAAAAAATATAAACAATGTCACCAGCATGATACGTATTACTTTCAGAAGAAAATTCCATTCCATCACCATCTCATTTCATAAAATTCAATGCTCACAGTTTTACTTTCTAATTTCCTTGTAGTGTAACTATTTAATTACATTGATAATGATTACGCCATACAAACATATTTTGAAAAATGAATAATAAATGTATTCCCAAAAAGGCAAGCATATATCAATGCTTGCCTTTCGTTCTAACGACGATGTTCAACAAGATCGATTACACCTAAAACGACGTGTGCTAAACCAAAACCAAATACTGTATTTGCAATCATTTTATTAGTTCCACGAGTTTGTTTAAGAGCATAACCTGCTGCTGTCACTGCTGTACCTAAAGCTGTTGGAATTAATCCTTCACGAATGTCCACAGTGATGCCTCCTTGTTTCGTAGTTAGTAAATTTGTTTTAATGACTCGAAGTAAAGTATTAAAACAAGTATTAGTATTTTTCTTTTTAATAAAATTATGTGAAATTCTTATGAATAATATTTTAAATCCATAACAGCTATAAAGATTGAAAAAATTATTAATTAACAAATAAGAAAATATCTTCAAAACGTATTTTTATATGAAAATTTTATACCTCAGACAAAAAAATATTTGCGAAAATTCTCTTCATAAAAAGTGCTCCTAAATTTATATATATAGGAGCACTTTTTATGAAACACTATTCTTTATTTGCTTATGAACCACTTTATTATAATAACCATGCTTTACAACTTGCCTAAAATCATCTACCTCGATATTCATTCTTTCCGCAATATCTACAACAATTGTATTTTGTAAAACATTCACCACAAATCCCATTAATTTCAAATTATGATTTTTACGATATGAAAATTGAACGTAATCCCCAAGTGTTACTTCTTTATTATGTTTCATTTGGCGCCCCCTAAATTATCGATAATTATACAATAGTTTCCCCCTTTTTTACTTCTACATACGGGGTCACCAGTTTATCATTTTAGCCAATTCATCTCCCACCTACTTATTTTGCGTTCCTTGAGGAAGGGGTCTTCTTGGCTAAAATGATAAAAAAAGACAAACTCTCGAATGTGAGGAGTTTGTCCAAAACCATGATTCCTTTAGTTTAACAATATAGAATTCAGTTCCGATAAGAATCTTTTTTTCATATCCCACGGTTTTTGCATCGATACTAACAATAGTGGATTAGAATAATGACTTAATACTTGCTAGGACAGTAAGAATACCTATAATAATGACAAATACATTGCTAGATTTCCCTTTGTATTTAGCAAGTACTGATACTTTATGGATTGCATACATTGGTAGTATACATAAGATAGCAGCAACTAGCGGACCGCTAAGGGCATCAATGATTCCAAGAATACTTGGATTTGTATAAGCAACATACCAGCATGTTAATACGACAAAAGTAAGAATCATTGTCTTAACTGTTTTTTCTCCTATATCTTTCCCACGTTTTTTACTGGACTTGATAATCATGTCACGCATTACCTCATACGCTCCTATATAATGACCAAGGAAAGACTTTGTAATAGCCACAAATGCAATGATAGGAGCTGCAATAGTGATTACTGGCGAATTAAGCTCATTAGCAAGATATGATAGGATTGACAAGTTCTGTTCTTTTGCCACCTTAAGATCATTTGGAGTCAAACTTAAGGTACTGCTCCAAACAAAGAACATAACAACTACGAATGTCATAATATAACAAACTTTTTGTATTTGAGCACATTTAGCATCAGTAGCATCTATTCCATACGTAGCTCTCTGTTTCATAACAAATGACGAAATCATAGGCGAATGATTAAACGAGAATACTATAATTGGAAGTATCATCCATATCGTTCCTAAATATCCTGTTCCTGTTGAAGCAGTAGAAACAGCTGAAAAACTAAGCATTGACGTATTCCACTGTGGAATCAAAGATATTGCGATAAAAAGTAGAGAAGCTATAAAAGGATACACTAGCATGCTCATGATCTTTACAGTTATATCTTGACCAAAATTTAGTATAGTGATAAGACCGAGTACTAAAACAAGCGATAAAATGGACCTTGGAGGCTCCGACATGTGCAATTGATGCACGATAAAGCTACTAGCGGTATTTGTAAGTGCGACCGAGTACATCAGCACGATCGTATAAATGGAGACAAAATATACAAGATTAAAAATGATACTTGCCTTATTTCCAAAATACTCTCTTATTGTACCTGTAATCCCCTCATCGGCAGAGTTCGAAGCGTAAATCATTTTAGCAAGCGCCCTATGTGAATAATACATAACAGGATATGCAAGTAATGTAATTAACAGCAATGATAATAAACCACCTGAACCTGCATTAATCGGTAAAAAGAGTACTCCTGCTCCAATTGCTGTTCCAAAAAGGCTCAATGCCCAGGTAGTATCCTGTTTATGCCACTTTTTAGGGTCTAAATATTTCTCATTTTTTACTGCAGTGTTATCAGCTTGAAATTCTATGTTTTTTGCAGTATTCCCATCCATATAATAATTCCTCCTTGTGTCCTATTCTTAATTCTCTTTTTAAGATATAGGAATATAGACCGTTCTTGAAAAATGAATAGCTTATATAGTGCCCCACAACGAATATCCCCCTTCTAGGTTAATAAAAATCAAAAAATTAGCGAAGCATCAACCTGAAGAGTTTGTTACCACTTATAAAATATTTTAATTATATAGTAGTATATTTTATTGATAACTCCCCCAATATACAGACATCCTTAGGCGAACAATAGAGTAAAGATTGTTAAAAACTTCACAATGTATTCGATAACTTATTGATTTGATTGTTTCTCCCCAAAGATTTTATTTTTAATGGAAATTCCTGTAGGTGTAGCTGCAATACCACCTAAACCTGTCTCTCTTAATTCGCGAGGCATCTGTCTTCCAACTCTATACATGGCTTCAATCACTTCGTCAGCATTGATGAGATTGTTTACGCCGGCTAATGCGATGTCCGCTCCTGCTAAAGCATTTGCCGTTCCAATGGCGTTTCTCTTTACACAAGGAATTTCTACCAAACCAGCGACCGGATCACAAACTAAACCGAGTAAATTTTGTAATGCAATCGAAAAAGCTTCAGAAGATTGCTGTGGCGTTCCACCCGCAGCTTCTACCGCAGCTGCAGCCGCCATCGCTGAGGCACTTCCTACTTCAGCTTGACATCCTCCATACGCTCCTGAAATACAAGCGTTGTTTGCGACTATCGTTCCAAATAACGCTGAAGTGAATAGAAAATGAATCATATCTTCATGACTTAACTGCAACGTATCTTTAATACTAAATAGGACTCCTGGAATCGTCCCACTCGCACCTGCTGTTGGAGTTGCACAAATAGCTCCTAATGCAGCATTTACTTCATTAACACCGATAGCACTTTGAATCCCTAACACCATCAAATCTCCAGAAAGAGTTTTCCTATTTTCTCGATAGTTTTTAATTTTCACAGCATCCCCTCCGGTCAAACCTGTTGGAGAAAATACACCGTCGCCCTCGATACTTTTATTTATTGCATGTTGCATAGTCGCTAAATTTCGTTCCATTTTACTCCATACTTCTTCATAAGAAGTTTTAGTTTGTTTGATTTCCTGTTCGATTGCTAATTCATAAATTTGCTTTTGGCTTTTATTAGCTGCATCCACAATTTCTTTTATGGCCATATACATATTTTTCACTCCTTAATGTGACTAAAGAATAATAAGATTAGCTATATTGCTTAAATCTCCTAATTCCTTCTGAGCATTACCTGGCAATATCGAATCCAAAGCGAATGCATATAAATATTTTGTTTTATCTTCCAAACTATGAAAGTTGTTAATTTCCACATCATATTGTTTAAAGATCCTGCGTAAAACAAATTCAAAGTCAGCTCTTTCTGAAATCGCAATAACAACTGGCAATGGCCCCTGCAGATTTAAGCTAAATCCATCAATTTCAACATTTTTGACTTCAATCAACCCACCACCGACCGAAATACCCATTACTCTAATACTTCGACTTTCATCCTCTGCATATACATCTGCCGTATTTGGATGACCAGCAGGACTATTACCCAATTGTTCAATAAAGGTAATGTCAATTCCCTTAGACTCTGCTATTTTAATAGCATCTGGCACTTTGCTGTCATCAGCAGCTAAGCCTAATATACCAGCAATAATTGCAAAATCAGTTCCGTGACCTTTATGGGTTTCAGCAAATGATTCATAATACTTTACCACAACTTTTTTGGGAAGACCTTGAAATAATTTATTAGCAACTGTTCCAATAGCCAAAGCACCTGCAGTATGTGAACTTGAAGGGCCTATCATTATGGGCCCAATCACATCAAAACAACTTTTGTATTTAACAATCTTTTTTTCTTTAATAGATGCTACATTCATGTTCATATAAGCACCCCCATAATTTATTATTTTTAGCTGTAGTTGAATCTAAGTTATTAGAATGATCGATTCAAAACAAATTTCGTTTGATAACGCTTTCTTTATTGAGTTGAATAAACTTCCCTTCTAATCCGCTATCCTCCGTATAGTAATCATATCAGTATGTCCAATTTTAAAAAATTACTGGCAAGTTCTTTAGAATTTTTAATCCAAAACGAGGTTTGATATTTTCTCTAGAGGTAATAAATTGTGTCTCGACGCCCTCATTATAACTTGTATATTTATAAGTTTAATCTTTTTTTATTTTTAGAAAGATTGAATAGACAGAATTTTGAATAGGTAATAAATTACACTTAGTATGTAGCAATTGTGTCCTTTGTTTGAAGCTGTATTAGTTAGTAAAAAAGCAAAAATAACACAGAGTTCCTTTCATAAACACATTGATTATATTGAAAAATCATTATAAAGATACTTATATTGTCTTTTGTTTGAACATCTTATTTTGAAAGGGAAACCTGTTGCAATAAATAATTCATTCATATGAAAAGGAATACATTAATAAAATTTAAAAACGTTTTAGTATATTAATTATATATTTTGTATAAATATTAATTATCAAAAAAAACTAACTTCTTATTAGGATCTTAACATAAAGGATACATTCCAAATAACAATGGAGATTCTGCTTTATCAATTTCTTTATACGTTATATTTCCCTCTTTACCTGCAACAGCAACTTGTACTTTTTCATTTGTTTTCACATCTTCTGCACCTATTGCACCACCCGCCAATAATCCTGTACTTAACAGACTATCGTGAACGAAAGTTAGAGAGTTATGGAACAAAATATAATGTGTATGTACATACATTTCTTTTAAAAGAAGTTTTGTAGTATGCAACTGAATTAAAAAAATATAGATTTTTATGACTCTTTTTAGGGGATATAGCAAAGTGAGATCTTTTATATGCACATTGCTATACCGAACTAGATTTCAGCATAGTATTTTTTTTGCAACTCATTGATTTTTACCAAACACGTATAAAAATCAACAATATGAAAATAAACGACTGGCTAAAATTTTACTTTCAATAAAATAAAAAAGAACCTGCAAATTTGCAGATTCTCCTGATAATGATTTATATGAGTAAGACTCGGAAATATAATACAATGATTCAAAAATAAGTTCAAGTAAATTCAAAGAACCGGCTAGAGTTCGAGTTCTTTCAGAAGTGATGATGTTTTCTAGGCTTCGCAAAGTGAGAAAATACAAGAATATAATACATCGAGATTTAGAGAATTTCAATACTTAAATTAGAGGTTATTTTAATGTGATGTAACATCAGCATTTTGAAGGAATAGCAATGAATATCTTATACATCCCCAGTCTACATAACGCTTTATTATCAGTAGAAAGAAAAAGGAAAATCCCTACTTCCACAATAAATCCGCCTTGCTACTCTATTCATTTTTTGATACATTCCTATCCACCGTTTTAAGGTTCTCTTTTGTACTGTGTTAGCCAAAAAATTGTATAAATCATAATTCGTTTTTCTTCCACCTGTTTCACCCTTTCTACACCCTAGTTTTACAAAATAAGAAGTCATCAAAACTTATATTTATTACTTTCTGTTATCTCCTCTCTCTTGCTCTATGCATAGCTACTAAAAAAAGAATTTACAGGACGATAAAAAAAAGCCAAGTGCATTGCACTCGGCTTTATGGTCGATTAAACAATTTCACTTCAGACGTATTAAACTGATGTAGATAGTCTTTAGTAGAAGTATAACCTGAATTCATGAGTGTTTTCTTTTCTTCTTCTGTGATATCAAAATTAAACGCCGACGTAAAGAATGTATTAATAAATACAGTGCGGGCAGCATCTTCTTTGGTGGTTTTTCCGCTCTCATGACCTTTGATCATGGTTTGAGACAAATTCCATGCAAAATGAATAAGAGAATGGCCAATATGATGTTCTGTTGAGGTTGCGATATGTTTTAACATGGCAACCTCCGCCTGAGATTCTAAACGGAAACCAAGTGTTTCTTTGTTGTAGACAATTTCATCTGTAGGATCAAAGAAAGATGCATTGTATTTCGTGTGTAAGCTTCTTAATGTAAAATGATCCTCTATATTGCTTATCAGTTTATTAACCTCGTCAATCGTATCTGTGGTCGTGAAGTGTTCTTCTTTATTCACAAAACTTTTTCGATCAAATAAACGAATTGGGTAGTTATCGAGTACACCTCCGTCTACATAATAATCTTTATCCCATTCCACAGATTTAAAAAAGAATGGGATGGACATCGAAATCCGCACAGCAACTACTAATGGGACATCAGGTGTCGTTTCGCGTGAAAACGTACGAAGCTGGTGTGTAGAAATGTTCGTTCCTTGGAAAAACACGTCTTTTCCTGTTTTGTCATACAACTGCTGAAAAGTTGTGTCCTTACTCCCTGTCCACTTTTCAACAATCTTTCCTACCCACTCAGTGAAGAAATCCCCTTTATAGATACCAAAACCATCAAAAAATAAACGAATGTTATCTTGTACAATCGAAAAATCATCATCTTTAAACGCTTTGAAATTCATGTCTTTGTGGATTTTTACAAGATCTGCGAATGGAATGGAAAGACCTAAAAGTAATGCAGTAATCGCTCCTGCTGAAGTCCCTCCAAATCGTTGTATTTCTGGTAAAATCCCTTCTTCATTTAGTGCACGGATGGCACCTATATAAGCGCTTCCCTTTACCCCGCCACCTTCAAATACTAAGTTACGAAATGGATATGCCATTATATACCTCCAATAAAGAAATTTTCGATCTGTTATAGTATCGGAAGTATATTGAAATATATTCCAAATGGTATTAAGAAAGTTTCATGTCCTCCGATACGTATGGCCGAATTATCTTTATTCAATGGATGAATTGTTTGAAAGAGAAGAAATTTGCTTGGAATGGTAATTTAGTAGGATAGGAAACAGGAAACGGAGCGCATCTTTGGATGCACTGAATAATATCCCCTTTTGAAATCGTATATAACGTAACTTCTTTTCCGATGTCCAAGTAAAATCACGAGTAAGAAATCAAGGAATAATCTACATTTCATAAATCCCTCACTCTCTTTAACATACAATTCAGTGAAATAATTTGTTTCAAATACGTAGAAATATGGTTTAACCAGCAATCAATGATCAGGTCTTCTTACCCTAAGTAAACCTAAATCTATTTGTCTCCATACAGAAAGGAATAAATAGTTTTGTTCCTATTCATGAAATAGTACAATATATGCAAAATTACATATCTAATTAATTGCTTTTAATGTTATATTTTAATAGCGATGAATGCTATTATTTCATAAGTTGTCAACAAGCGTTATGTATGTATGAGAAAAGGGAAGGAGCCAAATAGGCCCCTTCCTTTTTCTACTAATTAACTAAATTACTCTCTGGTAAAAATTTAAATAGTAATGCTCATTTACAGGCGTCTGATTATGCATTAAACATGCTAACTTTGCTTGCTGTCGGAAAAATTAAAAACGATAGCATTAAGCTATTAAGAGACAAAAATTCATCAACACGAAGACAGATTTGTCTTGGCTAGATAAATTTGGTGATAAATACAGGAAATAAATCTTACGATTCAATGATTCTTTTTCCTGCCTTCTACCCTTGCCACTTCTGTTTCATGACTTGTAAATAGAGATCTTCAAACTCGTTAAAATGGATGCGAAAAACATCTAATGTATCGATATAAGCAGAAATCACATCTTTTTCATTAAAATGGATACCTTCCTGTGCTAAGTCATAGCTATCATTAAGGCTGTATAAATCAAAATATTCTTCTTCCCAATACAGGCCTCTATTTACTAGTAATCGAGTAGAGCAAGTAATCGCTTGTTTAATATTCCATTTCTGAGCTACTAACTTTTCATTTAAGACTGAAAGAAGGATGTTTACCAAGGGTTTTTCATCAACTATGCGGCTATATGACAGTAAAGCCGATTCTATATATATCAGCTTTGCTTTAGACATTAAAGATATCTCCATAATTTCATATGGCGGGTGATCACTTGCTTCAATCAACCTATCGCACCATGAAATAACCTCCTCTCTATTCCAAAGTCCGCAGCCTAGTCCTAATGCATACAAGTGGGCTAAAGTTTGATAAGATTTCAATATGTTTGACCTTCAATTTAACTGTATAGTGGTATTGCATTCATTTTGGAAATAATCACGCTTAGTAATAAATATAATAAGCTGCCCAAACGGACAGCTTATTTGCATTAAAAACACTATACATGAACTTTTACTTTTTTTCGACGCACAAGCCACCAAACTAAAGATAGCAGTACTAGGGGAAACGGAAATACCTGAATAAAGAAAAATACTTCCCAAAAATCGTGCATCGTACTACCAGGAGAATCTGTTGCCATCCCGCCAATAAAAAAAGACAATGGAATGACAAGTATATTTATACCTAAACTAATCATTAGGAATGATAGATTCTTCTTCCAGATTACTGGTAATGCAGCTACGATTAATAAAACCAATGCAGTACCCAGTATAAGAAACAGTGCTCCAAATAAAAATACAAAGTATAGAATAGCATTGATTAAAGGTTCCACAATAGCCCTCCTAAGGATTCATTCTATAGAAACACTCATGTTATTTAGAAAGTCAGAATGCTATACCTCTTAGTTGTCTTTCAATTTCTTCATCGCGATAGTCTTCATTTATCTGCTTAGAATACTTAATCTACTTGCTTATATTCTGGACTGCGTTAGGACATATGTTTCTATTGTACAACCAGCTAGCAAGAAACCCACACTTATCCCTGCTAATACGGTACCTTTAAAGGCTCTGTTCATATTCATTTGCCCCTTTTATCTTTTCGTATTTTTTCTCCATCCATAGACAGTCCATTATGAACGTTTTCATTATAAGTATTGTCTGCTGTTACTGTTTTACTTTCCTTACTATCTGTTTCGGCACTGATTCTTCTCGTTTACCGTTTCAGTATTACGCTTCAATTCGCATTATCATCACATAAAAAGGACATACCTATTCATATATACCCCTTTATTATTTTATATTGAAATAAATAATGGTTCAAAGTTATTTTGTGAAAATCATACAAAAATTAATAATTCATCGATTACCCAACAATAGATAATATGGATAAAGAAAAAATACTAGAGAATATCACATTGTAGTAGTCTCTAGTATTTTTTCATAGTATTTTAGCGGCTATGCAATACGGAGGGATAAAAAAGGACCTCTTACGGAAAGATAAGAGGTCATCAAGAAGATAAAAATGTTGTATTTGAAACACGCGAGTTTCTAATTCACATCATAACACAATATATCCATATATTCAATATATACATTTAAGATAAAGAATATTACATCATTAAAGATTACGGTGAACCAGGAGATAGTGCTGAAAATGAACCTACTTTGCGCAACATTTTCCCGAAAAAGCATGCGGATGTCGCACCTGCTAAGACATTTTGAATAATCTTTGCAGCTGCTACATCAACGGGTAATTTACTGTATTTCCAATCTAGAGAATCAATTGTCCAATCCCATACTTTTAAAACTAGTGCAATAGATCTTTTTAATTACATACTTAATTTATTTTTTAATGTCCAATATTTTTCTCCATTAGCTTCAAAAGAGAATTCTACCCATCCATTTGGATCTTCACGATAAATAAAGATGGTTGTTCCAGGAGTTACTGTACCAACTTTATTTTCCTCGACAGCTACATCTGGTCTACTTTTAATTTTCAAATTAAATGGATAAGGTACCTGGTAGTAAGTAGCTGATGATACAACATTTGTGCTTGAACCGTCTGCATACATTTTATACGGAATTTCATTTGATAACGCTTCGACATCTAATGTTTCAGGATTCTTTGATAATTTTTTTTCATATGTATAGTCTTCTACACGAAACGGTTTAATACGTTCCATAATGCCTGCAATTTTCTTAGCCCAGCCTTTATCTGATGCATATTTCACATTCATGCCAGTTAATGTTGGCCCGTTATAATACATACCATTTTCTTCTAAATATCTTTCTCGTACATAATTAGCATTATAAGCAATGCTATCGCCGTAGCTTGGTAAATATTTCGCATATTTAAACGGATCTCCATCATATGCACGTAGACCGAATAAATTATGTTTTTGATATGCGATTTCTGATTTTCCGTATCCAGATTCTAAAATCGCATGCGCCGCTAAATAATGAGCACTCACGCCATATTGATTTTGCGCATTGATAAAATCTTGTCCATGTCCAACTAAGGGACTATCTGAATGATATTTTGCAATAAAACTATCAATCTCTTGAGCTGTAATTTTCGAAGCCACTGTTAAATTTAAATCTTTATATGAGGTAGCAGTAATAACCTCTTTTTCATCGTTTAAATTTTGTTGTAACATATCTGTTTTTGCAGTAAGTTGAGCAGCTTCAGCACGTGTTATAAATCTATTTGGTTGCCAACCGTTCTCGGTACCATTAGAAATTTTTAAATCTATTAAAATATTGGCATGTTTTTCTCCCCAATGCCCTTTTAAATCTTCAAATCTAACCTGCTCGTTATGATTTGCTGTGCTTTGTAGTTTATATGCATTTACTAGCATGGTAGCCATAGCAGCACGAGTTACTTTTCCGGATGGATTAAAGATTCCATTACCTTCACCTTTAACAATACCAGCTTTTTCAGCAGCAGCAATATAAGGAGTAGCCCAGTGATTTTGTGAATCTGTAAAAGATGGTTTTGCATTAGGATCAATTTGTATCCCTAAAACTTTTGTCATAATTTTTGTAGCCGAAGCTCTGTCTAAGGAGTCATTTGAACCAAAAGTTCCATCTGGATAACCATTTAATACCTGTTTATCAACTAAATAGTTAACGGATTTATCAGCCCATGTAGGAACATCTGGGAATTTATGAGTATCTGCTAAAATATTAGAAGAATAGGATAATATAGCTCCTGCAAGGATACCTGTTGCAATTAATTTGTGCTTCATTAAAATAAACACCTCTACCATTGTATTTATCAAATTGAAATTTTCTATTTTTATATTTACATGTTTGTAATAATAATAAAATCGTATTATCACGCATTCAATTTGATGTAACGAGTATAGTTACTTATATACACAAGTGTCAATGAATTTCTTTTACAAAAATGCATAATTTTTACATTATTTTGTAATTGAATTATGTATAAATTTTGTAAAGGACCTTTTGATAGATTTTACCTGAATAAATCTCTTTAATTGTTAATTTGCCAATCTTTCTTGTTTACTATTAATCAATTAAAAAAAGAATTTTTTTTGTTTAAGAGCTACTTTAAAATCTTAAGTTGATGGATGTGTGAACGTACCGCTACTAAAATTCTTGCTTTTAAATCATTATTACTGTATTATATTTACGTATCAATATAAGGATTATATTATATAAAAAGGAATCAAATCTATAAGTAAGATTAAAATCCTTTTCGAAATCAAAAAGACTTTGTCAAAATCTAATATAATTTATGCTTGTCTTTTTAATATGTATCTAGTAAAAACATATTTTTTATCCATAGAATTCTGTTTTCAATGATAGGAATTAGTGTTCTAAACAAGAAACCGTACAAAGTGATCTGAAAAACCTGAGAGATATTGTATGTAGTTTGCTCATCTCCAGGTACTACAATAAAAGAGCCTTACCTT
Organism: Bacillus sp. FSL W8-0770; assembly: GCF_038008705.1. Lineage (NCBI taxonomy): Bacteria > Bacillati > Bacillota > Bacilli > Caryophanales > Bacillaceae > Bacillus > Bacillus sp. FSL W8-0770. The sequence goes on along the minus strand of NZ_JBBOZR010000001.1, from coordinate 2,342,001 downwards.
TCTAGGCAAGACTCTACTAGTTAAGTTGTATACTATTTACATGATAACTAAGAAACAGAAAACATATAACACCAAATAACAGCACCCTATTACTCCTCCTACAGCTAATACCTGTTTAACCCAACTCTTAAATTTTTGATTACTGTAAATCGCTTGCACTCTTTCCATATTTCCTCCTATTAAGCAGAACCCTTAAAGACTCTCACCTCGCTATAGTACCATTAAAAAATGAATAATAGAGATCTAATGTATAAATATGCAATATTGCATACGAAAATGTATTGTTATAATTGTAAGCGCTTACTATAATAAGGTTATAAAGATTTATTACATCTTAATACGAAAAAGAGGAGAGAATAATATGGAAATCGCAATGGCAGTTTTAAAATTTATAGGTGGAGCAATCCCATTAATTCAAGAACTACTAAAAGCATTTATGTAAATTCACTATTTAGCAATTATTTATAAAAATTATCATACAAATGATCTGTATATAAAAAATGAATTGGTTTACAGATCATTTGCGTGATCAAGGTCCCTTTAACATGACTAAGGGGACTTTTTAAAATTTTTAAATAATTAAGGTTACGTCACATCACGATCAAGTTAGCAAAATAAAATGAAACTTTAACTTGATGGTGATGGGGTAACAGTTGTGATTTAGAGATAAGATCAGATTATACAAAGTTTTGCACGTCAGCGATACTGAAAATAAACTTCGCCTTTAGTAGCAAGAATCCCCAATAAAGATAGTCAACTTGCCTATTTAGGAATAAGAGTGTCAATTTAAATGATGCATTCTGAAACACTACTCTTCTTCTAAAATAGCGTAATAATATTCATCCCACCATTCATTCCCATGTGGTATACACTTCCTGAAATAGCCTTCTCTTCTCATTCCAATCTTCTCCATTACTCGATATGATGGGGTATTTTGTGGCTGACATGTAGCTATAATCCTATGTAATTTCATTTCCTTAAAGCCATATTTCAATGTAGCTTGTGCTGCTTCAGAAGCATATCCTTTATTGAAATATTTAGGATTGAACACCCAACCAATCTCATATGTATGCTCACCAAAATATTTATGAAAAACTATATGACCAATCAGGATATCCCTATCTATTAATACTACAGGAAAGTTCTTAGCATTTTCACCAATGTTTTCATTCACAAAGTTTCTTGTATTTTCTTCAGTAAAAACCCCTTCAGGTATGTATTTCATAACATTGATATCTGATGTATACTCATGAACAGCTTGCCAATCTTTGAACTCAAATCTCCGTATTAATAACCTTTCTGTTTTTATAAACATTTACTTTTCCCCCTCAAAAAATTACAACTATATTTGAAATTCACATTTAACCCTTAAAACAAAAAAACTTGTAGGAATCTCTACAAGTTCTTTTTAGTTTAAGGCGAATATAAGGACCAAACAAACTATCTTACAAATTGACCGTAGAAACTTCAAGGGTAATGCTTTGACAAATATATTATATAACAAATATTAACATCTACAGAATTTATTTTTGAAAATTATGTGAATTAATAAATAAAATAGTTTTTTTTTAGATATTATTGTTAATAACTGGGTATCATTATATTTCATTCTGCAACTTATTTAGAAGAGCTATGTACATTTCGAAGAAGTTCTTCAATAAGTTTTGTTTTTTCATTTACCTTTGTGGCATATTTGAAATCACCATAACAATATGGATACCTAAAATTATTTTTATTTCCACCACAAGTGTACATTGCTGGATTTTGATCAACTTTCATCTTAGAAAATATTTTGGCCGAATCCTCCGAGTGTTGTTTAACTTCTTGACTAGCAATAAAATCAATATACCCTGGCCCCATATTATAGCTTTGAATAATTGTATCCATGCTAACATCTTTTTCCGTTCCATACTTGTACATTTTAACAAAGTGCTTTACCCCTTGTTTAATGCTCAAGCTTGTCTCTTGAATTTCATTTGGCTTTAATCCAAGTGATTCGGATGACTGCATAGGGTCGTTTCCCTCACCTCTACTCTCTTGATACATAATTCCTAATAAAATTGGTGTTTTCTCTCCTAAATTATATTTTTCTAATTCTTTTTTTAAGGTAGACTCATATTGCAATACACGTTTTTCGGTGGCTAGCGCTTTATTTTGTTGAATATTGGTTTTATGATTAAAATATAGCATTCCAAGTATTGTTCCTAAGCCTAAAATGCTAATAAGGAACACTTTTATAATTTGTTTTTTACTTGTATCCTTCATATATTCCTCCTCGTATAAGAAATGCAATTTTTCAAAGGTAATTGGTTATATATAAACTATGTAATGAACATCTATCTCCCACCCTTTTAGACTCATACATCAATACTTTAAGGTTTCAAGTTTAATATAAAAATTTAAAGATAAGGTAAAGATAAGATAAAGATAAAATAAAGGGTATTTTTTAGCGTACTTTAAAAGATATTGCTACAAAGGGATATATGGGACAACTTGTTGATATGAATGGATTTAGTGATAATTGAAAGGTTATTGTACAAGTTATTAATTATGGAGACATCATTCCAGAAGATTTAATCCATCTTTTCAATATGCTTTATATAAAAACCACAACATAACATATAATAAAAAACGGCGAACCCTCCACCTAGGAGAATCCACCATCACAAATAACTGATTATTTCACACCTAGTTTTTTTGCTTTCTTAGGGATTCCGTCTTCCAGCACTTTCTCCCAAGCTGTTACACACCTGGAATATGATGTGATTGCATTTGAAACAGGGCTTTTGGAAGCAGCAGCTGTTCAGCAAAATTTTGATAACTCAACCGCTACAGAAGCGATGAAACAATCCTTATACTCTGTATGGAAAACTGAGGAACTTGAACAATTATTTACCTATATGAAAGAACAAAAAGAAAAAGGAAAGCCACTCACATTAGCTGGTTTTGATATGAATTTGTTTTATAAATCTTCATTCCGCTCTTATGCAAAAGAATGGTTGCAAAAAGTAAATCCTGAAGTAAAGAGTGAATTTGATACAGCAGTGTCAGAGTTGATTGAACCGGATAGGTATTACAATAAAAATAAAACATATCCCTATGATCGGTTTAAAATGGAGATACAGCCCGTAATTAACAAGTTTGAAAAGGTTAGAATGTTTATTCAGAATCATAAATCTGAATTGATTCAAGTTACACCACATCCTACGTATGATGTGAAAGTCAGAGGTGGCATCTCCTCACCTAACCTGACAGACTATTCTTTTTATATCCGAGATCAAAAAATGGCACAAAACTTCGCATGGCTAACTGAAATGCAGTATGGAAACAAACTGGCCCCCCTTTAACAAGTAATAATTTGTTCTGCACCCATGTTGATAATTCTTCTGGTAATCGGAATATAACGGAACCATGTTGCTCTTTTATAATGACATAGGGATTGCGGAATTCTTCTTGAATGCCGATTCCAATCACTTGATACAATTTCCTGCACTGACTCGGAAACAATATATTTGGAATGTCTAATGATTCAATTTCATGAAAAGAATGACGGAATCTCACATCCATTGCAAATACCATCACACCAACTCCCAGCTATACGTAAAACACAATTAGTATACCGATGAGATCTATGTTACGTGCAGAAATCCCCGTTTTCTCCCCAGACTTATCTACAAGAATAAAAAAGGAAACACAAGATATGTTCCCTTTTCACTATTTGTTTTCTACACTTTTAATTCCAATATTTCTAGATGCTGAATAGATCCGCCCCCTGGCAGGTAGACATCTTCCTCCTTCAGCAGAGATACGGAACTTTCCGTTTCTACTAGTGATGGAAGATTGCGCACGCCAAATAATAATACTTTCCCCCTATTGCCCAAATGACGTGGGGTATGCATGGAAATCGTAAGGTTGTTTATGCATGTAATTGTTCCTGTTCTTAAACATTTTCGGGTATCTATTTTTATTATGTTTTGCTTTTGTAGTATTTCTTATTTTTATTGTTTGATTGTTATGACTGGCACTTGCTCGTTTGCGGAAATTTCACTGTAACCATAATAAAGTAGAAAAAACAATAAAATAATTGTGCAAATAAATATAAACACTTTATAACTATACTTCATATGAAAAACCTCATTTTCCCTATATAAGTGAATGTACATACACCCTATAAATCTAATTACATAAATTATCGGATGTTTTAGTAGTAGAGAATCATTAAGTATTAGGAATTGTTATTCATAAACATATCCAAGAATTCTTCAAAAAAAATATCATCTAGGCATTTTAACATTTCATCAAAATGCACAGATGATATTTTGTACGTTTAGCTTGGTAATGCTTTTTATGTAATGAATTCTTATCTCTATTTCACCTCAATGTTTATATGTACAAGAGTCTGTGTAGCAATTAGGCTGTACTTTAAATATGTACTCAATTGTGTGTGGGAAAGGAAGCACATTTTATTTAAAGTGGTTACTTTAAAGCCCTTAATTAGTTGGTAGTCTTCTTCATTCAGACAAAAAGGAAATTTAAAGTGTGCACGTACTTTCAACTCAGACTTTTTACTACACACACTCCTATACACATAACAACATTTATAGTTTTTTGTAACATTACAGAAATAACAAGAAACAAAAACGAAACATTTATAATAAAATGTAACAACTTAGTAACATTAATGTAACATAACGTGTGTAATCGCACAATACTTTTTTAACTGAAAATCAATAAATTTATGTAAGTACCCATAACGTATTACATATTGTTTGTGAAACCTTTTAATGAACAAGTATAAGTGGATGGCGGGAATCGAACCCGCGGTTGTCGCCGTAAAAGGGCGATGTGTTTGGCCGCTTCACCAATGCGCTGTATTAAATATGTACCGAATGTATCCCTTTGGTACATAAATAGACCTGTAGATAGGAAATGTTCGCTACGTTTATACACTTATGGTCAGAGGTTCTGGAGGCCCCTGTCTCGCCCTTAAATTATACCCCCTCGCGGTCGGAATGACAGGACTTGAACCCGCACATTCAACAGAATACTAGATCCACAATCTAGCAAGTCTACCATTTCGCCAAAAACTCCATGAAAATAGAAAAAGACCACCGAATGTACTCGATTGTCTTTTTGCCATGCATATCTGCACAAGAAGTGTATACTTCAAACCCTTTAATATTTTTAGCTATGAGCATACTTATAAAACTCTAAAAACTATTTGAAAATCTTTTAGAATCTAACTTTCTTTTAATACTATTTGCTATTTCTTCAATATTTTCATTTAGAAAGAAATGATTACCTTCAAAAGAATGAAAAGTACACGTTTTACTTGTGTATCGTTTCCATTTTATTACTTGATCATATGTAGTAAATTCATCATTTTCCCCATTAAATATAAGAAAATCAATATCACATGGTTGTGTATTTTTGTCATGAATATACGTCTCAACGATTTTAAAATCTGCTCTTAGAATAGGGAGAAAAATCTCCATCAATTCTTCTGATTGCAGTACCCCAGATGGTGTACCTCCCATTGCAATAACTTCTCTTTTGAATTGCTCATTAGAAAGATTATGTCGGATATTTTTTATTTTACTATTTGGATGATTTCTACCGGACAAAACAAGAAATTCAGGCGATACGTTTTTAGAATCTTTTATTTTTCTGGCTACTTCATAGGCGATCAAACTTCCCATGCTATGCCCGAATAGAATGTAGGGCGAATCATCTATCTGCATAACTATTTTATTGTAGACATCATTTACTGCCTCTTCCATACTTTGGTACAAGTTTTCTTCAATTCTATATCCTCTGCCAGCTAACTCTATCGGGACTACCTCAATAGATGGATTAAAGTGATTTTTCCATTTTGCGTAACTAAACGCAGATCCCCCAGCATGTGGAAAGCAAAAAAGTTTAGTCTTCTGCATTGATTTTCTCCTTACTTTCAAATTTGTATATATTTTGGCAAATTGCATAAATGTCTTTAATTATTATCTCTTGCGGAAATTCATCCCTTGTTGCACAAGCAGATAACTTATAATTTGGATCAATGTTATATTGTTTAAAGTAAAAGTTTTTAGGTATATTCTTGTATGAAATTAAAGTTCGTGATTCTTTTTTTATAGAGAATGAATTTAATGGGGTATAAAGCCCTTTTCCAATCGTTTTTATATAGCTTTCTTTTAATGTCCATAAATCAAAAAAACAATTAATTTGTTCATCAGAATTCATATTAGATATATCATAAAATTCATCCGCTGAAAAAAATTCTTTTGCTAATTTACGCGCCTCTATCTCTGAAATCTTTTCTATATCAATACCCACATTAAAATTAGCAGTAGTACAAACCACCCATTCTCCTGAATGTGACAGATTAAAATGAAAGTCAGAAAAATTTTCAACAAAAGGTTTTCCATACTCATTATATTTAAATCTAATTTCTTCATTATTAATTTTATACTTTTGGCAGATTAGAGATCGGATTAGTAAATCCCCTATCAGGGTCCTATTAACGTCGCATGAGTTTAATAAACGCTTCATTCGTTCTTTCTTCTCATTTGAAACCAAGTTACTAAGTTGCTTAAACAAATGACTTTCAATATTCTTTGGTATTTTCACAGCTTGAATGTGTATGATAAATCACTTCCTTTTTTAAAAGATGGCTTCATATATGTGCGTTACATAAATTCAAATTAACTTTATTAAATTGCAAATACAATAGAAAAGGTGCATATTTACATATCAATGAAAATATGCACCTTTCCTCAGTAATATCATCAGGCATTCGCTTCTATTACAAAGATTTCTATGTCTCTACCAATTACTTTTTACATTATCCTCTTAAAAATTAATACTCTTGATATATTCATTATTGCCTACACTTTATTTGCAGTTATTGGGCTGCCCTTTTCGTTCATAGCGTTGCATCTTTTGCACTCTCTACTTTTCGGTTAATGAAAGGGATGTTTCTTTTATCCCTTCAAATTCATTTAATAGGTACTTAGCTATCTTTTCAACTGCGGGGAAGTCTACTATTTCCTCATGTGATCCAGGGACTGAATACCTATTTACTCTACCTTTTAATAAAGGTACCCAATCTGTAAACAACTCTTTTCCTTCCTCAGCACTAAAGTAGAGAACTTCTCCAGAGTATGGTATTAAATCATGCTCTGCCATTAAGTTCAGGCATTTCCTATGAGCATTGATAACTTGCTTCAAATTCATAAGATCTGCATCAGGCGGGAGTACTCCCTCCATAATTAGTCGCTCTACAAGCATATCTTGCTTATGAACGAGCCCTTCTTCCTGCTCAGTAAGATCTCTAGGAATGAAATGTTCAGATATATATGAGAGCATATCCTCCCTTGTTTTACGATCTTGCTCTGAAGGTACTTTAGTATCCATTAGTATCAACAACTCAACTTCCTCACCTTGATTCTTTAGCACAGTTGCGATTTCATAAGCAATTGCACCGCCTAAAGACCATCCTCCAAGGCGATATGGGCCTTCTGGCTGAACACGTTTGATTTCTTCAATGTAAAGTTGAATTAGTTCCGGCAAGGTCAATTCATCAATTTCTCCCTTTTCTATAAGAGGATTCTGTAAACCATAAAATGAACAATGGTTCTTAAGTAATCTTGCTAGTTGAATGTAACAGAATACATTCCCCATAAACGGATGAACACAGAAGAAAGGGCTTTTTTCTGATTCTTGTAGTGGAATTAGCGCTGCTACTGATTTCGTCATATCATGCTTATCACGAATAAGGCATGCGATTCCTTCCAATGTTGGATTCTTAATCAATGTTGAAACCTTAATCTCTTTTCCAAACTTCTCCCTAATTTTTGAAACTAATTTAATTACAAGGAGAGAGTGTCCTCCTCTATTAAAGAAATCATCATTTACATAGACATCTTCTATCTGTAACACATCCTGCCAGATTTTAATCAACTGATATTCAATTTCATCCCTTGGAATGATTGGTGTAGAGAAGTTACTTTCTCTATGAATAGTTAAATTGTTCAATGCCTTTCGATCAACTTTGCCATTTGTTGTAAGAGGAATCTCGTCTACCTTAATAAAGTGTGCGGGAACCATATAATTTGGTACTTGTGTCTTGAGATACTCACGCCACTCATGCATACTACCATCTCCAACTACATAAGCAACCAATCTCTGCTCTCCTAATTTATCCTCTGTTACCAAAACTACTGCTTCTTTTACCAGTGGATGCCTCTCTATACTCGCTTCAATCTCTTCAAGCTCAATACGAAAGCCCCTAATTTTTACTTGATTATCAATTCTTCTCAAGTAATCTAAATTACCATCAGGTAAATAACGAACCAAATCTCCCGTACGATATAAACGCTCTTCTTCATTAAATGGATGACGGATGAATCGCTCTGCTGTTAATTCTGGGCGATTCAAGTATCCTCTCGCTATACCTGCACCCCCAATGTATAGCTCACCTGTTACACCAACTGGAACAGGTAACAAATTTTTATCCAATACATAAGTTTGAACGTTCGGCAACGGACGTCCAATTGTTACTCTCTTACTATCTTTTTTGATATGATAGCATGTTGCATCAACCGTACATTCTGTAGGACCGTATACGTTATAAAAATCAATTTTTTCGGTCTCTACTAGCTGTTCCCATAATGACGGCATGATTGCTTCACCACCGACTAATATCTTACTTGGTACATGAACATCAGCACTTATTTCTAGCAATCCTCCATCTATTAGTAATTGAAGTAATGAAGGTGTCATATCAAACATTTCCAATTTATTCTCCCTAATATAGGACACAAATTGTTCTGGATTAGTGCGAACTTCACTTGGAATAATATATAAACTTGAACCATAAAGCAGCATTTGTAATTGCTGAATAGATACATCAAAGGCAATTGATGCATTCAAACCAACGCGCATATTACTAGGTATCTCATGTGAGAAAACTTCTTTTTGTAAACCATATGATAGGTTTATTACAGAATGGTGCTGTACTAAAGCCCCCTTTGGATTCCCTGTCGAACCAGAAGTGTAGATAACATACGCTAAGTTTCCCCCTGTTACCTCACATATTGGTGAAAGTTTGCTTTCTTGAGAAAGCATTGCTTGGTCCCTATCTAGGCAAACTGTCTTAATGTCTTTAGGTATCCAGCCTAGTAATACTTCATTTGTAACTAACACTTTAATTCCTGTGTCTTCTAAAATATATTGTAGGCGGCTTTCCGGATTCGATGGATCTAATGGAACATAGGCTGCTCCAGCCTTCCAAATTCCCATGAGACCAACAACCATCTCAACTGAACGCTCAAAGCAAAGGCCAACTAATGACTCTGTCCCAATTCCACATTTCTGTAAATGATGGGCTAATTGATTAGCTCTTTCATTCAGCTCTCGATATGTTAGTTGCTGTTTTTCATCTACCACTGCCAACGCGTCAGGCGTACGATTTACTTGCTCTTCGAATAGTTGATGGATTGCATTCTCACGTGGATAGGATATAGTATTATTATTCCATTCTTCCAATAGCTTTCTTTGTTCAGCTTCCGTAATATATACTAGCTCCGATAGATTTTGATCAATGTTTTTGAGCATTTGCATTAACACTTGGTGTAAATGACCCAGCATTCGTTCAATGGTTACTCTATTAAACTTACTACGGTCATACATTAACTTTAACGATAACTGGATTCCTGGAACTACAGCTAACCCTAATGGATAGTGGGTTTGTTCTACCCCTTCCAATTCACCAATTTCCAGATTTTCTGAAGACTCCTCTTTCACTGGATAATTTTCAAACACATATAAACTATTGAACAGCGGTATTCCTCTAGGAACTTCACTCCACCCCTGAATCTCTGTCAAAGAAGCATACTCATATTGTCTTCTTTCTATCTCTTCCTCTTGTATCTTCTGCAACCAATCTATTAATTTTATATCATCCATCAATTGAATTCGCGTCGGTGACGTTGTAATGAAAGGACCTACGATGTTTTCAACATCAATAATCTCCGTAGAACGCCCTGAGCTTGTTACACCAAAAACAATGTCATTTTCTCCACTATATCGGCTCATGATATATGCCCATGCACCTTGAATTACTGTACTCAAAGTAAGTTTATTGCGTTTCGCCCATCCTTGTAACGCTTGAGTCTGCTCTTCTGATAAATACGTAACCTTCTCTGTGTAACCTTTTTCTTCCTCTTTACTTTCTAAGCCCAGCAAAGTTGGCGCAGTAAAACCTTTTAGCTTCTCTCTCCAGAATTGTTCCGCCTGCTCCTTATCTTGCTCTCTTAACCATTGGATATATTTCTTATATGGTGAGGACTTAGGTAACTTCACAGCTTCTCCATTCATTCTCTTCTGATAGACTGTAAGTAATTCATTAAATACTAATGGTAAACTCCATCCATCCAGTAAAATATGGTGATGGGTCCAAACAATCCGATATTCTTCCTCACCTTCTTGAATGACTGTTACCCGCATCAATGGTGCTTCATCAAATTGGAAGGCTTGTTTTCGATCTAATGCCAAAAAGACTTTTCTTTTTTCCTCTATCTCTTCACTTGTCATTGTACGCCAGTCTTCTTTATTCACTTTAAATGGGATATTTTCATACACCACTTGTACAGGTTCTTCAATTTCGTCCCATACAAATGCTGTACGAAAAATTTCATGCCGCTGAATTACAGATTTCCACGCCTGCTCAAATGTAGGAATATTCATTTTTCCTCGAATCATAAAACTCAATTGCACTATATACGGTGCAACATGTTCATCCCCTTGGTCATGCAATGTGTGGAAAATCATACCTTCTTGCAAAGGTGATAGTGGATATAAATCAGTAATCTGATTGTTCTTTCCGCGATGCATTTTGTTTAGTACATTTGTCAAACCTTCTTGGCTAAGATTAGCCATTGCAAAATCCGAAATGGTCAGTGCAGATTCTCTATCTGAAAATTGAATCAATGTACTCAGTTGATATAGCATATTCTGTGCAATACTTTGAATCGTTGATTTGGCAAATTGTCCAACATTGTATACCCAAGTGAATTGAAGTTTTCCATCCGTTACAACGCCAATTACATCAATTACATGCGATCGCTTGGAACCGGCTGCATGATCTAAACGCTTAAATTCGTTCTCCGGAATAAACATTGCATCGCTAGAAAACATTTGGTCAAATTGTCCAAGATAGTTAAAACTAATAGACGGTGTATATTGGGAGCTTAATTGCTCACACATTGTTGCGTTCATGTAACGCAACACCCCATAATCAACACCCTTATTAGGAATTTTGCGAACTTGTTCTTTAACTGCTTTTAATGCTTCAATTGGCGTATTAGCACTAGTAATATTTAAATGAACTGGGTAAATACTTGTAAACCATCCCACAGTTCTCGATAAATCAACATCTTCAATAATCTCTTCTCGACCATGTCCCTCTAAATCTACGCTCAATATCGGCTGCCCCGTACATGCTGCCGTAGCTTGTACTAATGCTGCTAATAATACTTCATTGATTTGGACACGGTGAGTGCTTAAAGTCTCTTGCAATAACATACGGGTCTCATTCTCATTTAACACCACAGTAATTTCCTCAGTTACTGCGCTTACTGGATTACTTATAGTACCATCTACCGGCAATTTAACTACGTCTTGTTCAGCCTGCTCCTCCCAGTAATGTAGCACTTCTTTTGATAGTCCAGTTTCAGCGTAATGATGTAATTTCTCCGACCATTCTTTAAAAGATGTACTCTTCATAGGTAATTGAATTTTCTGCCCTTGGACTACTTGCGTATATGCTGTTTGCAAATCTTCCAATAAAATTCGCCAAGAAACACCATCCACGGCTAAATGATGAATTGTCCAAAATAATCGGCCAGCGTGCTCACCTTCATCAAAATACACCATTCTCATTAGCGGACCATCATGCAAATTCAAACTTTCTTGTGCAACATTAATCTCTTTTTGAATAACCTGATGCCAATCAGCTTCCGGCACTTCGTCTAATGAAATGACAGTAAGCATCAATTGTTCTTCTATTCCTTCATTCCACTGTTTCCAAACCCCATTAGGCAAACGTTCATATCTTAAACGCAGAGCATCATGATGAAGTAGAAGGTTACCTGCCGCCTTTTCCAGTGATCCTATGTCCAATTTCTCTTTCGTTCTAAAGAACATGGATTGATTCCAATGATGTGGGTTAGGATGATTTTGTGCAAAAAACCTTTGCTGAATAGGTGTAAGTATCGTCTCTCCAGTTATAATTCCCTGTTCAGCTTGTACACCTTGTTCTTCTTTGACTACTTGCGCCAACTCAGCAATCGTTTGGTGTTCAAATATTTGTTTTGGTGTCAATTGTAAACCAACTTGCTTCGCGCGCGAGACAATCTGAATGCTAAGAATTGAATCTCCACCAATTTCAAAGAAGTTATCATTCATACCAATACGTTTTGAACCTAGCACACGTTCCCAAATGATAGAAAGCTTATGTTCACGTTCATTTCTTGGGGCCACGTATCCTTCTTTTGTTCCTTGATAATCTGGTATAGGTAACGATTTCCGATCAACCTTTCCATTTATGGTTAGCGGTAATTCTTTCATTTCGACAAAGTAGGAAGGTATCATATGGATTGGCAGTTTTGTTTTAAGGTACTCTCGCCATTCTTCTAAACTGCCTTCGCCCACTACATAAGCTACCAGCCTCTTATCTCCCGACTGATTTTCCCTAACCATTACAACTGCCTCTTTTACTAAGTAATGCTCCTGTAAGGTCGACTCAATCTCTCCAAGTTCAATTCGAAATCCTCTAATCTTCACTTGATTATCCATTCTTCCTAAGTAGGCTATATTACCATCAGGAAGATATCTCACAAGATCACCTGTTCTATATAACCTCTCGCCTTCTTTGAATGGATGAGAAATAAATCGTTCGGATGTTAACTCTGGACGATTCAAGTACCCCCTTGCTAGACCTGCTCCTCCGATATAAAGTTCCCCCATTACACCAACTGGAACTGGCAACCTATTTCTATCTAATACATAAGTTTGGATGTTAGGCAATGGACGTCCAATTGTTACTCTCTTACTACCTTTCTTGATATGATAGCATGTTGCATCAACCGTACATTCTGTAGGACCATATACATTATAAAACTGGATTTTATCAGTCTCTACTAGCTGTTCCCATAATGACGGCATAATTGCTTCACCACCAACCAGTACCTTACTTGGAACATGAACGCCATCGCACGTTTCTAACAATCCGACATCTATAAGTAATTGAAGCAATGAAGGTGTTATATCAAAGATTTCTAACTTGTTCTCCCTAATATAAGCTACAAACTGCTCCGGATCACTTCGTACTTCGCTTGGAATAATATACAAACTTGAACCATAAAGCAGCATTTGTAATTGCTGGATAGATGCATCAAAGGCAATTGACGCATTTAAACCGACATGCATGTTAGATGGTATCTCATGTTCGAAAACCTCTTTTTGTAAACCATACGACAAGTTTAGTACAGAATGATGCTGTATCGAGACACCCTTTGGATTCCCCGTTGATCCTGAAGTATAGATAACATACGCTAAGTCTTCTCCTGTTACTTCACATTTTGGTGAAAGAATGCTTTCTTGTGAAATCATTATTTGATCCCTGTCTAGACAAACTATCTTGATTTCTTTAGGTATCCAATCTTCCAATGACTCGTTCGTAACTAATACTTGAATTCCAGTGTCCTCCAAAATATATCGTAGGCGACTTTCTGGATATGATGGATCCAATGGAACATAGGCTGCTCCAGCCTTCCAGATCCCCATAATACTAACAATCATCTCAACTGAACGCTCAAAGCAAATTCCAACTAATGATTCAGTCCCAATCCCACATTGCTGAAGATAGTGGGCCAATTGATTAGCTTTTTCATTCAGCTCTCGATATGTTAACTGCTGTTTTTCATCTACCACTGCTACCGCATCAGGTGTACGATTTACTCGCTCTTCAAACAGCTGATGAATCGTACTTTCCTGTGGATATGCTACAGTATTATTATTCCACTCCTCCAACTGTTTTTGCTGTAATCCTGATAATATAGGCAACTTAGCTAATGATTTATCAGGATTCTCCACGATTACATTCAACCAGTTCCCAAAATGTTCAGCCATGGATTCAATAGTTAAGCTGTCAAATAAATCAGTTCTATAAACAAAAGTAAGTAATAAACCCTCTTCCACTTCTGCAGCAGTTAAACTTAAATCAAACTTAGCGATCGGAGCATTACTTTCCATTACTTCTATATTTCTTCCATGTAGTTCTGGTAGCTTCTGTCCCGTATTTTGCAAAGTAAACATGGTTTGGAAAATCGGAGAATGACTTGTATTTCGTTCAGGTTGGATAACCTCTACAATTTTCTCAAACGGAACATCTTGATACTCATACGCCTTCAATGCTTTTATCCGTACTTGAGATAACAACTCTTGAAATGCCGGTGCATTACTTAAATCAGCTCGATAAACCAAGGTGTTGACAAAGAAACCAATTAGCCCCTCAATTTCTCGATAATTTCGATTTGCAATTGGGCTGCCGACAATAATATCCGTTTGTCCCGTATAACGAGCAAGGAAACTTTGATACGATGCCAATAAGGTCATGAAAAGTGTGGCCCCTTCTTGACGACTTAGTTCGTTTAATTTATCCAGTAATGAGCGTGACAACAAAACATTATGAGTTAATCCATGGTGGGTTTGCACTGGCGGACGCGGACGATCCATTGGCAACATTAAGACTGGTAACTCACCAGATAATTCTTCCTTCCAATATGCAAGTTGTTGATATAGTACTTCATCTTTCAACCAGTCTCTTTGCCACTGAGCAAAATCGGCATATTGAACTGGTAGTGGTTCCAGCTCTGCTTGTTTTTCACCAATCGCATTCTCATAAAATGCCATCCATTCTTGAAGCAAGATTTCCATCGACCACCCATCCGAGATAATATGATGCATATTACACAGAAGAATCCATTCTTCTTCTGAAATTCTTATGAGTTTCCCACGGAATAATGGCCCTTGTTCTAAATCAAATGGAGATTCGACTTCAGTTTGAATCCATTGCTCCAACTTTCTTTCTCGCTCCTCTAATGAAAGCTTAGTTAAGTCCATTTGTAGAAGCGGACGGAAAACGTACGGTTGAATCTGCTGCACAGGATGGCCATCCTCTTCATAAAATACAGTCCGCAAAGATTCATGACGCTCTATCAACTGATTCCATCCCAACTCCAATGCCTCAGGTAACCAATTCCCTGTAAGACGGCATGCCATCGGCATATTATAAAGTGCACTATTAGGTGCAAATTGATCAATAAACCATAAGCGCTGTTGGGCATAAGACAGTGGAATATTTCCCCCTCGTTCCATCGGCATCAATGGTGGAATTTCTCGTTTTTCGCTCCCCTTACGTAACTGATCTATTCGTTTCGATAATGCCTCGACCGTTGAATATTCGAACAGTTCACGTACTGGCAATTTGATTTGAAAGACTTCCTGTAAGCGTGAGACCACTTGTGTAGCAAGTAGAGAGTGACCACCGAGCTCAAAGAAAGAATCCTGAACATCAATGTCTCTTATTCCTAGCACTTGACTCCACACTGAAGCAATAAGTTCTTCCAGTGGAGTTCTTGGGTATACAGTATTTTCAGCGAATTGTTCACTAAGTATAGGCAATGCCTTCAAATCAAGTTTTCCATTCGGTGTAAGTGGTAAAAATTCCATCTCAATAAAGTTTGTTGGAACCATGTAATTAGGTAAATGTGTTTGTAGATGTTCTCGCCATTCATGGACACTTCCTTCACCAACTACATAAGCTACTAATCTCTTATCACCTTGATTATCCTCTCGCACCAATACAACAGCTTCTTTCACAGAAGAATGCGCCTGCAAAACAGCTTCTATTTCTCCCAATTCAATCCGGAAACCACGAATTTTCACTTGGTCATCTATACGTCCATGGAACTGGAGATTACCATCAGAAAGATAACTTGCTTTGTCTCCTGTATAATAGAGACGTTCTCCTGACTTGAAAGGATGTGGAATAAATTTTTCCTTTGTAAGATCCGGACGATTAGCATATCCACGTGCAAGACTCTTCCCTCCGATATAGAGATCTCCAATTACACCAATTGGTACTAGCTGAAGATGAGAATCTAACACATAAACTTCTGTATTCGCAATCGGTCGACCAATCGATGGCGTACCTGTTGTCACTCCTACAGGTACATAACAATCTGTGGTAACAACGGTATTCTCCGATGGACCATACTGATTAATTACCGCAAAAGGAATATCGTTAGATGGATACTGCGTTAATTGATCCCCACCAGTAATGATAAAACGAAGATCCGTTTTATCTGGCCAAGATAATTTCAAGAGTCTTTCCAGAATAGGCGTAGGTGCAAAGCTAGCTGTTATTCGTGAATCAATGAGCCAGTCCCTTAGTGCTTCTGGATTAATTCTCAGTTCCTCTGTTGACAAGTAGAGTGCTGCGCCAGCAGTTAGATACGGCCAGATCTCCTGGACAGCCGAATCAAAAGCAACCCCTGCAATTTGAGTCGCACGATCCTCTGCTGAAATATGATAAACTTCCTGATGCCAAGAAACCATATTCATTAGTGAGCGATATTCAACCATTACACCCTTCGGTTTTCCTGTAGAACCAGAGGTATAAACAATATAGGCTAAGTTCTCTGGATTTATTTGACGTGTAGGTGCGATTACGCTTTCCACCGTTAATTCTTCTAACCTCACCATTTCGACGTGTGCGAAATGTCCTTCTTGTCCTTCCGCCGTCACTACAAATTGAATTCCTGCATCTTCAATCATGTATTCTAACCTTGATTTTGGATACAACGGATCTAAAACGACATAAGCTCCACCAGCTTTTAAAATGCCTAGTAAACTTACCATCAGCTCAGCTGATCTCGGAAGATAAACCCCTACCACTGACTCTGGGGCTACTCCCTTTCGCTGTAAAACATTTGCCAACTGATTTGCTTGTGTATCCAATTCACCATAAGTCCACTGTTTTGTTTGATCAACTATCGCAATCGCATCAGGACGCCTTGCTACTTGCTCCTCAAATTTGTCGCAAATAAGACCCTGATGAGACATTTCCATTACAGTGTCATTCCATGTTTCTAATAACAAAGTACGCTCGGTTTCTGATAGCATGCTCAGGTCATGCAACGGATTTTGTGGGCGATGAGAAACTTCATGTAGCCATTTCTCAAAGTGTCCTGCCATCCGTTCAATAGTAGTAGCATTGAATAAATCCTTATTGTACTCAAAAGTAAAAAGTAATCCCTCTTCCGTCTCAACTGCCATTACACTTAAATCAAACTTTGCAATTGGACTATGGCTTTCTATCATTTCAATACTTCTACTAGATAACACCGGTAACTCTTGTTTCATATTTTGCAAGATGAACATAGTCTGGAAAATTGGCGAATGACTTGTACTTCGCTCCGGTTGCACAACTTCTACAATTTTTTCAAATGGAATATCTTGATATTCATACGCCTTCAATGCCTTTTGACGAACCTGATACAGTACATCTTGAAATGTCGGTCTACCACTCAAATTAGCTCGATAAACCAGCGTGTTAACGAAGAAACCAATTAGTCCTTCAATTTCTCTATAATTCCGATTCGCAATTGGGCTTCCGACCAGAATATCTTCTTGTCCCGTATAACGAGATAGAAAGCTTTGATATGCAGCTAAAAGCGTCATGAAGAGCGTAGCCCCTTCTTTTCGACTAAGTTCATTCAATTTATCATGTAGCGTGCTTGGCAGAACCATAGTGTATGTCGACCCGTGATGAGTTTGTATTGCGGGACGCGGGCGATCCACAGGAAGTTGGAGTACAGGAAGCTCCCCAGACAATTCTTCCCTCCAATATTGGAGTTGTTGATCAAGCACCTCCTCCTTTAACCATCCTTTTTGCCACTGAGCAAAGTCGGCATATTGAACCGGTAATGGTTCAAGTTCCGCTACCTTTCCATCCGTTGCTTTCTCATAAAATGCCATCCATTCTTCAAGTAGGATTCCCATTGACCATCCATCTGAAATGATATGATGTAGAGTACAAAGGAGTATCCATTCTTCCTCTCCCACGTGCAAAATACTTGTCCTGATTAATGGACCCTCTGTTAAATCAAATGGTACTTCTGTTTCTTGTTGAATTAAACGTTTAACTTCTTCTTCTTGATCTTCAGAAGAAAGCATAGTTAAATCCGTTTTCGGAATTGATTGAAAAGCATACGGTTCAATTTGCTGTACGGGTTGACCATTCACCTCTTGAAAGACCGTCCGCAGTGATTCATGACGTTCTATTAGTTGATTCCATCCCGTTTCCAATGCTTCAAGTAGCCAATTCCCTGTAAGACGGCATACCATTGGCATATTGTAAAGGGCACTATTAGGTGTAAATTGATCAATAAACCATAAACGTTGTTGGGCATAAGATAGTGGAATAGCTTCTCCTCGTTTCATTGGTATTAGTGGCGGAATCTCTCGTTTTTTATCTCCTTTACGTAACTGTACTAATCGCTTTGCCAGTGACTCCACCGTTGTATATTCAAATAGTTCACGTACTGGTAATTCGATTTGAAAAATTCTCTGTAAACGTGACACTACTTGAGTAGCTAGTAGTGAATGACCACCGATTTCAAAAAAGGAATCCTGAACACTAATATTTTTTATTCCTAACACTTGGCTCCAAACGGAAACGATGAGCTCCTCCACTGGTGTTCGTGATGAAGTAATATCTTCACTTATGAACTGTTCTTCTAATTCCAATAATGCTTTCCGATTCACTTTACCATTTGGAGTGAGTGGCATACCTTCAATTTGGAAAAAGTATGCCGGAACCATATAATGTGGTAATTGCTTCTTGAGATATTCACGCCATTCTCCAGCATCCCCTTCACCCACTACATAAGCTACTAACTGCTTATCTCCTGGTCGTTCTTCCTTCACCAACACGACTGCCTCTTTTACAGATGAGTGATCATGTAAAGCTGCTTCAATTTCTCCCAATTCAATTCGGAATCCTCTAATTTTAACTTGGTTATCTATTCTTCCAATATATTCTAAGTTACGATCATTCATATATCTCACCAAGTCACCCGTTCGATATAATCGTTCCCCGTCCTTAAAAGGATGCGGAATAAAACGTTCAGTAGTTAAATCCGGTCGATTGAAGTAGCCACGTGCCAATCCTACTCCTCCAAGGTAAAGTTCCCCTGCCACACCAATCGGGACCACTTGTTGATATTGATCTAACACATACAACTCTGTATTATCAATTGGACGACCAATCGGAATAATCATTGCTTCTTTTTCTAAATCACAATCGTAATAAGTCACATCCACAGTCGCTTCAGTAGGACCATACAAGTTAATTAACTTTGTTTGCTGAACATTGTAAAAGATCCCCTTAAACCGGCGAACATGCTCAGTGTTTAACGCTTCTCCACTAGTAAAAACTTGAATTAAAGACGATACATCCCTTTTCGAATTATATAGTTCCATATAATCTAAGAAAGTAGATAACATCGACGGAACAAAGTGTATGGTGGACACGCGATATCGTTCAATATACTCCTCAATCACCGCAGGATCTTTCTCTCCTCCTGGTGGAAGTAAACAAACACGTGCTCCAACAAATGACCACCAAAATAATTCCCATACAGAAACATCAAATGAAAACGGTGTCTTTTGTAGGATTGTATCCTCCTCGGACAATGGGTATTTTTTCTGCATCCACTGTAGGCGGTTGATAACGGAATGATGTTCAATCATTACCCCCTTTGGATTTCCCGTCGAACCCGAAGTGTATATAATATAGGCTAAGTTATTTGCTGTTACTCCACTTACCGGAGCTAAATTACTCTCTTTAGAAATCATCACTTGATCCCGGTCTAAACAAATTGCTTGAATATCTTTAGGTAACCAGTCCTGTAGTGCCTCTTTTGTTAACAGCACTTGAATTTGTGAATTCTCCAAAATATATCTCAGGCGGTTTTCAGGATAACTTGGGTCCAGTGGGACATAAGCCCCACCTGCCTTCAAAATCCCAAAGAGACCGATAATCATATCAGGAGAACGTTCAATACATATACCAACTAATGATTCGGGTCCGATACCTCGTTTTTGTAGAAAATGTGCCAATTGATTCGATTTTTCATTTAGTTCTTGATACGTTAGCTTTCCACCCTCATAAACTACCGCCACTGCGTCAGGTGTCCGTGCAACTTGCTGCTCAAATAGCTCATGAATCATACAATCATGACCATAAACTACGTCCGTATCATTCCATTCTTCTAGGAGTTGTTTTTGCTCAGTATCCGATAACATTGACAGCTTTGTATATGATTCATCTGGATGATACGTGATTTCATTTAGCCAGTTCTCAAAATGTCCTGCCATACGTGCAATGGTACTACTATCAAATAAATCCGTGTTGTATTCAAATGAGACGAATAGACCTTCTTCCACTTCGTAGGCAGTTAAGCTCAAATCAAATTTAGCAATAGACATATTACTTTCTACCATTTCAATACTTCTATCAGGCAAATCTAGTCGTTCTTGTTTTATATTCTGTAGCGTAAACATGGTCTGAAATATAGGGGAATGACTCATGCTTCGTTCAGGTTGCACAGCTTCTACCACTTTTTCAAATGGTATATCTTGATATTCGTAAGCTTTTAACGCCTTTTTCTTTGTTTGGTTCAAAATCTCCCGAAAAGTAGGGGTGCCACTCAAATCTGATCGATAAACCAACGTATTAACAAAGAAACCAATTAATCCTTCTACTCCCTTATGGTTCCGATTTGCAATCGGGCTACCAACTAGAATATCTTTTTGTCCCGTATAACGAGCAAGAAAGCTCTGGTATGCGGCCATTAAAGTCATAAATAAAGTGGACCCTTCTTGTCGACTTATATCCTTCAATTGACTGAGCAATTTATAAGGAAAAATCACATGATGCGCAGCCCCAGAGTAAGTCTGCTTAACCGGTCGAGGTCGATCCACTGGCAGTTGTAAGATAGGAAGCTCACCAGACAATTCTTCCTGCCAATACGTAAGCTGACGATTTAGCACATCACCTTGTAACCACCCCTTTTGCCACTTCGCAAAGTCTGCATATTGAATAGATAATGAACTTAATTTAGCAGGATTTCCGCCCGTTTCTTCTTCATAGAAAGCAAGGCATTCATTCATGAATATACCAATGGACCAAGCATCAGAAATAATATGATGCATCGTACACAGTAATAACCATTCATCCTTCTCTAATTGAACAAGCTGATTACGAATTAAAGGACCATTCATTAAATCAAATGGTTCTTGCGCTTCTCTCGCAATTAAACTATCTACCTCTTTTTCTTTTACTTCTAGAGGAAGTTGAGAGTAATCCCTTACAGGTAATGCTCTAGGAAGGAATTCGACAATTTGTTGCACAGGCTGTTCTCCTATTTCTTTAAAAACAGTTCGTAATGATTCATGACGTTCAATGAGTCGATTGAATCCCTTCTCTAATGCTTCAGGTATCCAATTTCCTTTTAGATGCCATACGGTTGGAATATTATATAAAGAACTGTTTGGGTTAAATCTGTCCATAAACCACAAACGTTGTTGTGCATAAGACAACGGGAGTGCTTCTTTATTCTCCTTTTTTTGCATTTGCTTCTGAAGCCATGCTCTCTTCTCAGGAGAAAGTGAACTCAGCTTTGCAAGTAAATCACTTCTCATTTTTTTACCCCTTCCTCAATCAAATTACTCTCAAATATCCCTTGTGCTTCTTCCTCTGATAACTCTTCTAATTGCTTAAGCAGTTCCAGTAATTCTTCATCATTACTCACTTCTGCTTCTTTTTGAATATAATCTTGAAGGCTTATATTCTCCTTACTATCATTCTGCATTTCTTGATTTTTGTTATCGAGCAATTGATCAATCTGTTCTGCCAATTGCTGCACCGTATGAAACATAAATAAATCATGCAATGGTATCTCGATTCCAAAAGCCTCTTTAAGATTGGAAACAGCTTGCGTAGCAAGTAATGAATGTCCACCAATTTCAAAAAACGAATCTTGAATTCCGATGTTTTCCATGCCTAAAACTTCATGCCATATCGAAACAATTGTTTTTTCCGTAGACGTACGAGGAGCAATATAACAACTCGCTATCTCCTGCTTCTCTGGTGCTGGTAAAGCCTTCCTATCAATTTTTCCATTAGGAGTGAGTGGAAATGCATTTAATCCAACAAAATAGGATGGAATCATATAATTTGGTAGTTGGTCCTTGAGATAATCACGCCACTTTTGAGAATCACCGTCTCCTACAACATAGGCAATCAAACGTGGATCGCCAGGATAATCTTCCCGCACCATCACAATAGCTTCGTTAACTAATGTATGCTTTTGTAATACCGCTTCGATTTCTCCTAGTTCAATCCGGAACCCACGAATTTTCACCTGATGATCAATTCGTCCAACATACTCCAAATTTCCATCCGGCAAATACCTTACTAGATCTCCAGTCCGGTATACTCGCTCGTCTTCTTTAAACGGATGCGGTATAAATCGATTTTTCGTTAAGTCAGGGCGTTTTAAATATCCACGTGCTAACCCTGATCCACCAATGTACAACTCACCAACTACACCAATTGGAACCATTTTTTGTTCAGCACTCAATACATATACTTCTGTATTGAAGATTGGTTTACCAATTGGTGGTACCCTATGCATGACACCCTTTTCTAATTCCAGATACGTGGAATACGTAGTATCTTCAGACGGTCCATATAAGTTGAACACCTTCTCAATCGTACTTCTCTCGTATAAATCTTGAACAAGCGGATATGGTAACGGTTCTCCAGCCAAATTCATTACCTTTACTGAAGAAGGAATTGTTTTTGCTCGAACCAGTTCCTTTGCTGCCGATGGCACAGTATTAACCAAAGTCACACCTTTGGTAGACAACTTGTCTAGATGTAGAGCATTTTCAGCGACAATCACCTTACCACCCATCGTTAAGGGAACAAATACTTCAAAAACGGATAAATCAAAAGATAGTGAAGTTGAAGCTAATACTCCCGCTAATTCCTTTCGAGAATACGTATGATGCGCCCAATGAATCATTGTTACTGTATTCCTGTGCTCAATCATTACTCCCTTTGGATTTCCCGTGGAACCTGAAGTATAGATAATATAGGCTAAGTTATCACCCGTCACTTCACTCGTGCATACCGTAGTAACTTCTTGTTCTATTTCTGCTCGATTACGATCAATACAAATGACGTTAACGAATGTAGGTATAACCATTTTTTGTTGTAACTTTTCCTGTGTCACCAGTACCTTTATTTGAGCATCTTCTAAAATGTACTGCAGTCGACTTTCCGGATACGCTGGATCAATTGGGACATATGCTCCTCCCGCCTTCATAATTCCTAAGAGACCGACAATCATCTCGGATGAACGTGTAACGCAAATCCCAACCAATGTTTCGCATGTTACACCATTTTTTTGTAAATAATGTGCCAACTGATTCGAGCGTTCGTCCAACTCTCGATATGTTAGTTCTTCATCTTCGCACACTACTGCAATTGCTTCTGGTGTTTTTTCCACTTGTTCTTCAAACATTGTATGAATCGTACTATCTTCTATATCTATAACGGCTGATTCATTCCATTCCTCTAGTAGTTGCTTATATTCCACTTTCGATAACATATTCAATTCTGATAATAAACATTTTGGATAAGAGGCAATTTGATTTAACCAATGTTCAAAATGATTTACCATACGTTTAATGGTTGTATCATTAAACAAATCAGTATTATATTCAAAGGTTAGTGATAATCCTTCTTCCGTCTCAGAAGCAAATAAACTCAAATCAAATTTGGCAACAGAAACATGGCTTTCCATGAGTTCCATTTGTCTTTCGGATAGCTGAAGAAACTCTTGTTTCGTATTCTGTAAAGTAAACATAGTTTGGAATATTGGTGAATGACTTGTATTCCGTTCAGGTTTTACGGATTCTACCACTTTCTCAAATGGGATGTCCTGATACTCGTATGCTTTTAGTGCTTTTTTTCTTATCTGCGACAATAGTTCTTGGAACGTCGGATTTCCACTGAAATCAGCTCGATAAACTAACGTATTTGCAAAGAATCCTATTAATCCCTCAATCTCTTTCACATTTCGATTAGCGATGGGGCTTCCAACTATAATGTCGTCCTGTCCTGTATAACGAGAAAGGAAGCTTTGATACGCTGCCATCAATGTCATAAATAAAGTGCATCCTTCTTGCAAACTTAAATCTTTGAGCTTTTCCTGTAAGGAATTCGCCACTATTAAGGACTGACTTGCACCACGATGGGTTTGAACTGCAGGTCGAGGACGATCCATCGGTAATTGTAAAACCGGTAGTTCCCCAGATAATTCTTCCTTCCAATATTGAAGATGCTGATTCAAACTCTCCTCTTTTTGCCATTCCTTCTGCCACATAACAAAATCTGCATATTGGATAGATAACTCCTTCAATTCCACTGGTTTTCCGGTTAGTGCTCCTTCATAAAAAGCCATCCATTCTTCAAGTAAGATTCCCATTGACCATCCATCTGAAATAATATGATGCATCGTACAAATGAGAACCCATTCTTCCCTGTCCACTTTCAATATTCGTGTTCGAATCAGAGGACCTTGTCCAAAATGAAATGGTTCCTCCGCCTCGTTTTGAATAAGGCGTTTCATTTCTCTTTCCCTATCTTCCAAAGAAAGATCTGTTAGATTCGTTTGAGGAATATGCCTGAACACATGAGATTGAACTTGTTGAAAAGGTTCACCCTCTTGTTCTAGAATTGTCGTCCTTAATGATTCATGACGCTCCAACAATTGATTCCATCCGACCTCCAATGCTTCAATTGACCATTCACCTGTTAAGCGACACGCTGCATGGATATTGTACATAGCACTATTTGGCATTAATTGATCAATAAACCATAGACGTTTCTGCGCATAGGAAAGTGGGATAACTTCTTCTCGTTTCATAGGTACAAGAGGAGCAACCTCTCGTTTTTTATCTTCTTTTCGTAACTGATCCACTCGTTTCGCCAATGCTTCCACTGTATCGTGCTTGAAAAGTTCACGTAATGGAATTTTAATTTGGAACAGTTCTTGCAATCGAGAGACAATTTGAGTAGCAAGTAGTGAGTGCCCACCACGTTCAAAGAAGGAATCCTGAATGCCAATATTTTCTGTTCCTAATACTTGACTCCAAACCGAGGCAATAAGCTCTTCCGATGGCGTCCGAGGTAGCACATTTAAATCTTCAATAGCTTGCTCATCAGGTGCTGGCAAGGCCTTTCGGTCAATTTTCCCATTTGGAGTAAGCGGGAAGTGTTCTAACTCTATAAAGTGCGCTGGAATCATATGATTCGGTAATTGTTTTTGTAAATACTCTCTCCACTCCTCGGTATTTCCATCGCTTATTACATATGCAACCAATCGTTGATCACCTGGACGATCTTCTCTAACTAATACGACAGCCTCTTTAATAAACGAACATTTTTCTAAAGTCGCTTCAATTTCTCCTAATTCAATCCTAAAACCACGCATTTTGACTTGGTGGTCCATTCTACCTATAAATTCTAAATTTCCATCAGTTAAATATCTTACTGAATCTCCTGTTCGATATAGTCGTTCCCCAAATCGATATGGATGCGAAACGAATTTTTCAGCAGTAAGATTCGGACGATTTAAGTATCCACGTGCTAAACCAGCACCACCAATATATAACTCACCCTCAATTCCTATTGATTGCAAGCGTTGATTTTGGTCTAATACATATAATTGCGTGTTCTGTATTGGCTGCCCAATAGAAACAAATTCTTGATTAGGCTGAATATCAAATGCATTCACATAAATAGTGGCTTCAGTTGGTCCATAAAAGTTGGTTAATTTCACTTGTCCACTATAATTCCATTTCTGTTGAAATCGTCTAACCAACCCTGAACTTAGTTCTTCTCCACCAGAAAATACATGGCGTACGGACGAACAATTCATGTTCAATTCAATATGATTGAAGTGGTCTAAGAAAACAGATAACATCGAAGGTACAAATTGAACTATAGTAACCTGATGTTGTTTAATCACTTCAGCTATAATAGAAGGATCTTTTTCTCCACCTGGAGGTAGGAAAGATACACTTGCACCAACGTGAATGCCCCAAAACAATTCCCAAACAGAGACATCAAATGAGAATGGCGTTTTCTGCAAGACCACATCCTTTTCAGAAAGCGGATATTTATGTTGCATCCATTCTAGATAATTAATTACTGAATGATGCTCAATCATTACTCCCTTTGGATTCCCTGTAGATCCTGAAGTATACATAACATACGCTAAATTTTCTCCTGTTACACCACTTATGCATGGGGTTGATTCTTCTTTTTCAATTGCAGTATAATCTTTATTCATACAAATCGTTTCTATTTTTTCAGATACAAACAAATTTTTAGAATTTTCTTCCGTCACTAGTACTTCGATTCCAGCATCCTCTAATATATATCGAAGTCGACTCTCTGGATAAGTAGGGTCAAGTGGAACATACGCTGCTCCTGATTTTAGAATACCTAATAACGCTATCATCATTTGTAATGAACGTTCCATATATACCCCAACTAGAGACTCTGGGCCTACACCATGCTTTTGTAGATAATGAGCTAGCTGATTTGCACGCTTCTCCAACTCTTTATAGGTAATTTGTTCATTTTCGTAACTAGCCGCGATTGCTTCCGGTGTTTTTTTAACTTGCTCCTCAAACATCGTATGAATCATGCCTTCAGCCGAATAATTAAATTGAGTATGATTCCATTCCTCTAGTAACTGTATCTGTTCTTCTTCTGTTAAATGAGTAATTTCAAATAGTTTTGAATCTAGGCTCTTCGTCATCTGAATTAATATTTGCAATAAGTGATTCTGAATCAGATTTATTGTTTCTTCATTAAAATAGCTTCGATCATACATCAACTTTAAAGTAATTTTCTTACCGGGCATTACAATGAGTGTTAAAGGATAATTTGTTTGTTCCGTGCTTGTAACATCTAGTAATCTTAAATCATCATTTCTCTCACCTTGAATTGGATAATTTTCAAACACATACAAGGTATGAAATAAGGAGCTATTTCGCGGAACCTCACTCCAGCCTTGAATATCTATCAACGAATTATACTCATACTGTCTTCGTTCCATTTCTTTCATTTGTATTTTACGAAGCCAATCTACTACTGATGTATTATCCGTTAATCGAATTCTGGTAGGTAATGTGTTAATAAATAGCCCCACCATATTCTCTGCTCCCATTAAATCAGTAGGACGTCCAGCGCTAGTTACGCCAAATACGACGTCACTGTCACCGCTATACCTACTCATCAAATAAGCCCATGCACCTTGTACTAACGTATTCAACGTTAATCGACTATTTCGTACCCACTCTTGTAACTTCTCAGTAAGTTTCTCAGATACTTGATAAACACACTCTCCATAGCCCTTCTCTTGTCCTTGATCCTTTCTTTCCATTGCTAATGGCGTAGGTGCATAGAACCCTTTTAATTCTTCTTTCCAAAATTCCTCTGCTTGACTTTGATCTTGTTTATTTATCCACTGGATATATTTTTTATAAGGAAGAGATTTAGGAAGAGTCAATAATTCTCCCTTTATCATCTTGAGATAAACTTCCATCACTTCACTAAAGACCAATGACACACTCCATCCATCTAGCAAAATATGATGATGTGTCCAAATAATTCTCGTTTCCTCTTTTGCTTCTTTAATCGCAGTGACTCTCATCAATGGTGCTTCATCCAATAAAAATCCTTTTCTACGATCTACATTCAAAAACTGTTGTAGTTTCTTCACCCTTTCCTCATGTGGATAGGTGCTCCAATCCTCTTGATGAATAGTAAAAGGAAGACGTTGGTAAACCGCTTGTAGTGGCTTTTCTACTTCCTCCCATACAAATACTGAACGTAAAACCTCATGTCGATTAATAACATATTCCCAAGCCTTTTCAAAAGTATCAACATCCAATTGCCCCCCGAGCAAGAAACCTACTTGTACAATATAGGAAAAAGAATGTTCATCATCTTGATCGTATAAAGTATGAAACAGTATTCCTTTTTGCAAAGGTGATAAACCATATATATCAATAACGTCTCCCATTTTTACACCCTCTTCTTTGTTAATTTAAGTAATACTTTGCTCAAGCTTTCTTCCGTAAGATCCTCTGCATCAGCAAAATCTGATACCGTAAAAGCAGACTCTGTTGTTGGTTTATTTATAAGTTGACGAAGATGCCTCAACATACCATCTGCTATCACTTGAATTTTTAATTTAGAAAACTGTTCCCTACTATACATCCAAATAAAATGTAACTTTTCATCTTTCACCATTCCGATAACATCAATTAGATGAGATGGTTTGGAATCTGGAGCATGATCTAAAAATGTAAATCCTGTCTCTTGCATAAACAAAGAGTCCCTTGAAAACACCTGATCAAATTGGCCCAAATAGTTAAAGCTTATTGAAGGCTTTTGCTGATAAAACGGAAGTAATCCTTTATTCAAGTAACGTAAAATACCATAGTCAACTCCGCGATTTGGGATTCGACGCAATTGCTCTTTGACTGCCTTTAACCCTTCAATAGGTGTCTGAGTTCCTTGAAAATTGAGATGAACGGGATAAATACTCGTGAACCAGCCCACTGTCCTTGATAAATCAATACCTTCAATCATCTCTTCTCTCCCGTGTCCTTCTAGATGAATAGAAACGGTTTGCTGATTTGTACAATCGACGATAGCTTGTCCTAATGCTGTTAATAGTACCTCATCAATCCTTGTCTTATGAGTGACTAGAACTTCGTGAAACAATGCTTGTGTTTCTTCTATTCCTAAAGTCCTCGTCACTTGATCAATCGATTCTTCTGTCGTTTCTTGTATTGGATAGTCCATTGGAATTTTCATCGTTTCTTTTTCTACTTGTTCATTCCAATAATCCTTTACTTCTTTTGAAATACCCGAATCACTGTATGTCTGAAGTCGTTCAGACCATTCTTTAAAAGATGTACTTTTCGCAGGTAAGCGAATTTCTTGACCTTGTTTCATTTGGTTATATACCACCTGTAAATCTTCCAATAGAATCCTCCATGACACTCCATCTACTACTAAATGATGTATCACCCAGAATATCCGATCATTTCCAGTCAAGTTATCTTCAAAGTACACTACTTTCATTAACGGACCAGTAACTATATTGAAACTAGCTTGATGAATGTTCATCTCTTCTTGTATTATTTTATTCCACTCTTTTTCATTAACTTGATTCCGTTTTACAACATGGAGTACTGACAGCTCATCAGTCTCTTCATTTCTCTGCCTCCACGTTCCGTTTGGTAACTGTTCGTACCGGAAACGTAAAGCATCATGATGTTTCAGTAAATTTAATATCGCTCTCTCTAGTAATTTCACATCCAATCTTTCTTTTACTCTTAAAAGCATTGATTGATTCCAATGCTCTGTATGTGGATGTTCTTGCTCGAAGAACCAGCACTGAATTGGAGTAAGAGGCACATCACCTATCACAATTCCCTGCTCCGCTTGTACTCCCTGCGTTTCTATAGCCACTTGTGCCAGCTCAGCGATAGTTGGGCATTCAAACATTTGCTTTGGAGTAAGTTTTAACCCCACTTGACTTGCTTGAGATATGATTTGAATACTGAGAATCGAGTCGCCACCAATTTCAAAGAAATTATCATAGATTCCCACCTTTTTAACACCTAATACTCTCTTCCAAATGGTAGTTAGTATCTGTTCGTTACTATTCCGAGGGCCAACACATTCACTATTAATCTGCGTTTCCTCCGGCATAGGTAAGGCCTCACGATCAACTTTACCGTTAGCTGTAAGTGGAATAGCTTCCATCGCCACAAATCCCGAAGGAACCATATAACTTGGTAGTTTCGCTTTAAGATACTCTCTCCACGCATCTACATTTCCATCTCCTACAACATATGCTACTAATCGTTTATCGCCTGGCTGATCTTCTCTTACAATTACAACTACCTCTTTTACATATGCATATGTATGTAAAGTAGACTCAATTTCCCCAATCTCAATTCGGAAACCACGTATTTTAACCTGATGATCAATTCTTCCACGATAATCTAGATTCCCATCTGGCAAATACCTCGCTAAGTCTCCTGTCCGGTATAATCTTGCTTTCAGATCACTACTAAATGGATGAGATATAAAACGCTCTGCTGTTAATTCAGGTCTATTTAAATACCCACGTGCAAGCCCTGCCCCGCCAATATAAAGTTCACCATCAACACCTATAGGAACAGGTTGTTGATAAGCGTCTAATATATACACTTCTAAATCGGGAATCCGCTTTCCAATATTACTTCTTGAAGCCTGCTGCACATCATCTAAAGTAATTGGATAATATGTAACATGAACTGTAGTTTCTGTAATTCCATACATATTAATTAACTGTGGGTTTTTCTCCCCATACCTTTGAAACCACGGTAACAAGCTAGTAGGTTCTAACGCTTCTCCGCCAAATATGACATAACGCAGCTGCAAATTTTTATTCTTATCTTCTTGTTCACACACTTGTATTAATTGTCGAAATGCGGAAGGTGTCTGATTTAGAACTGTGACTTCTTCCTCCACCAATAATTGATAAAAATCCTTAGGTGATCGACTAATCCAGTACGGAACAACAACTAATTTTCCACCATATAATAATGCTCCCCAAATTTCCCATACTGAGAAATCAAATGCATACGAATGAAAAAGCGTCCAAGTATCTTTTTCATTAAACTGATACCAACAATCCGTCGATTTAAATAACCGAATGACATTGTGATGCTCTATCATAACGCCCTTTGGATTTCCCGTTGATCCCGAAGTATAGATTACATATGCCAGATTTTGGGGACCGACACTAGAAACCGGCAAAGTCTTACTTTCTTTCCCAATCTCATCTTGATCACGATCCAGGCAAATCGACTCAACATTTTCTGGTAACCAGTTCAATTCTTTTAAACTTTCTTGCGTTACGAATAACTGAATGCTAGCATCTTCTAAAATATATTGAAGTCGTTGCTCTGGATATGTTGGATCAAGTGGGACATAAGCCCCACCAGCCTTCAAAATCCCTAAAATACCTACAATCATCTCGTGGGAACGTTCAACGCACAGTCCAACTAAAGTATCAGGTCCTACTCCTTTTTTCTGCAGATAATGAGCTAACTGGTTTGCACGTTCATTAAGCTCCTTATAAGTAATTTTTTCTTTTTCATACGTAACTGCAATAGCATTTGGATAAATCATCGCTTGCCGTTCGAACATTTCATGAATAGTTGCTTGAGGCGGGACATCCAGTTTAGGATTGTTGAACTCAACTAAACTTTTTCTTTTATCTTCCTCAGAAATGATTTCTATTTCAGCAACCTTCTGCTTTGGGTTTTCAAAAATATTTTCCAGTATCACTAGCATAACGTTAAAGAATCGTTCTATCTCTTCCTTAGAAAATAGCTCCTCACGATAATCAATATGTACATGTAAAGAGTCTATATCAATTAGATTTTCAATATGCACTGCAAAATCTTGTACTTCTTCACGGTTTGGAATCCATAGTGAGTCACCACTTTCATCACGATCCCTATAATCAATCGTAGTTCCGAAAAGTCTCACATTACTGTTACTCTCTTTATTAATCTGCTTTAATAACAAATCAAATGGATATTTCTGGTGTCTTAATGATTTACTTTGTTTTCTGGACACCCTACTAATAAATGAAAGTACTTCTTCTTCTGGATCAATATCCATTCTTAAAGGAACTGTACTCACCATCATTCCAATCAATTTTCGTTCCATTTTAGTCATACGGTTGCCGTAAGCCATTCCTAAACCAATATCAAGCGATGAGGTCCACCGATACATGGACAACGAGAAAGCAGCAACAAAAAGAGTATATAAACTAATTTTGTAATCTTCAGAAAATTTTTCTATCTTTCTCTTCAAATGTTCCGTTAATATAAACGTCTCACGTGATGCTTTGGTACTAACTTGGTACGTATTATAAGGCTTCAACCCGGTCACAGATGGCAGTGTTTTAAATTCCTCTAACCAGAATTTTTGATCTTTTTGAAAACGACTACTATTCAAGTATGTTTGTTCATTAGTCAGAAATTGAACATATGAATTTTTAATTTCGCCTTCCTCATTCTCGTTATGCATGTCATAATAATATTTTGCAATCTGCTCAGTAAATATTTGAATTGATAAACCATCCATAATAATATGATGAACATTTCCAAAGACCGCACATTCATTATCGTTTAATTTTATTAAAGCGAAATAGTATAAATTCGAATTAAATAATGTAAACGTTTCTTTTGTTTTCTGCTCAATCCATTCCTCAAGCAAATTTGTATTCTCCACATTACTGAAATCAAAAAACTCAAATTCTTGTTCTTCATGTTTAATAAAATATTGTTTAGGTTCTTGATGCCCATTTTCTTTTAACCTAATGCACAGACCGTCATTTTCACTGATAACGCGATTCACAACTTGGTTTAATTTTGAATAGTTCATTTTTCGATGAAGTTTAAATAAAAATCTTAAATTACATATTCCTTTATCAGAATGAATAACTTCTGTATACCATATTCTTCGCTGCGGATGGCTTAATGGATAACATTCCTCATTGGTCATAAAAATCTTCCCTTCAAAAATTATTTGCTCTTATAGGTTCGTGTTTATGTTTAGCCCATAAATATTTCTGCAGTGAAACTCCAATTACTCCAATAATAACAAGCCCAATCCCTCCATAAACATAGAGTTGAGTTACTCCAAACAAATGCACTAATGGACCACTCATAGCAGGAGAAATAATTAAAACTGCGTTTGTTAAACTGCTTTGTATACCAAATACTCTTCCTACTTGATCTTGATCCGATTCTATTTGTAAAATGACTTGATTAGATACAAGCATCAGCCCACTTCCGATACCAGCGATAAAACTAATTAAATAGGCTAAAACGAAGACCGTACCGGGCGTTATCAAACCAATCCCCCCAAAACCAATTCCCATTAAAACCATACCTCCACATACTACCCAGCCATATTGAAATTGTTTTAATTTCTGAGTTAGTAATGCACCAAGTATTCCGCCAAGACCAATAATAGAAATGATATATCCCATTTTACTTTTATCATGTGGGAATAAGCTCTTAAATAAAGTTGGAAATTGTGAGTCTACTAATTGTAATACCGCCATGGCTATTGTAACGAAAATCATGGTTGATAATATTATCCGATTAGATAACACATAACCCCACCCTTGTACCCAAGCGGTCCAAGTACTTTGTTTTTGCTTTTCAACAAATTCTTTCGATATAGTTTCTTTAAATTTTATTGTGGGTATGAGAACTAAGGTAGCTAATAAACAACTTATAGCTCTTATAATGAGGCAGAACTCTGGTTGAAACCAACTCAGCAACATGCCCCCTATAAGTGGGCCTACTATCTTTGTACCCTGCTCTACTATTCCGTTGATACTTACTGCTTTAGTAAGCAAGTCCGGGGATACAATCTGTCTTGTTAGTGTTTGCTGTGCAGGATAATAGAAAACAATAAAAATGGAACGAATCATTAATGCCACTAAGAGCCAGTGGATATCTTGTACAAATAAAAGAGCAATTGTTATTAGACCAACCATTAGATTACAGAACATCATAATTGGAATTTTTCTAAAACGATCTGCAATAACACCTGCCCATGAGCCAAAAATAATTCCAGGAAGTGCATATGCAACAGGAATCAATCCAATCATAGTAGGATCTACTTCCCATTCAAACCCAACTATAGTCATAATCGCTAACATATCAATAAAAACACCAAGCATAAGCAATGAATAGGCAGAGAAAACTTGTAAATAAACCCTATTTCCTAATAGGCCTTTTGAATCAGTAGTTTTCATAAAAGCAAGCTCCTTAGGTTACTAATATAAACGCTTTTGCGTATAAGGTACCTCTTTATTAAACTTAATTAATCATTATTGACATCTCACCTAGAATTTAACTTCGTCAAAACTCAAACCGCTCTTATTTTTCATATATTTAAAATAGTCAGACAAGCGAAAGCGTACCTATTTCTTCATTTTTATATCAACTGTTACAAAATATATCTTTACCTTACACTAATAACAGCTAAACGTTGCCTTAATATAACCCTTTACAGTCGTTTGCACATTCAATTCACATCCTTTTTAAAGTTGGCTTTTTTCTATCTCAAATACTATCACACAAATATTTCACCTACTATATTCATAAAGTTGAAATATTTGAATCAGAAAATTCGGATAAAAAAACCAAATCCACAAATCATAACAAAACTATTATTTGGTTATATTTTCATTTTATAGATAGCTTTAACCATAGGAATATTAAGAATAAAGTTTTTTAATTTTATTAATATAATAATTTATAGAGACTATAAATCCTACTAAATAAAAAGGTACATATACATTAAAGTATATGTACCTTTCCCTATCCTACATATTTTCTATTCAAATTAATTCCAATAACTAAAGTTGATAATAAAAATATAATATTACTAATCACTAATGTACTCATAACAATAATTGAATAATATAGTATTAATACTTCTGCACCTACTACCTATTTTATTTATTGGATATTTATACTTCAAAAAAATTACACATCATTCACAATTAGGATACATACCCAAAATATCATTTGAACATGTTATTATATTTTAAGATAATATAAAATCAGTTTTTCTATAAGAGAACTTAATTTTTATGTAGTACGAAATTGTTAGTAATACAGTATATACTAATTTAGTTATAAAAACATTTAAAGACCACCTATTTCCATAAGTGATCTTTCTTTGTGATTCTGTATTTGTGCACTACTGTAGAAATATATCGTAGAAACGCTTTGTTTGCTAAATGTTTAGTTCTTTCCATTTACTAAAAAACATAGCTTCATACACTTAATATCATATTCGTTACATTGCAAACTATTATTTTGTCTTCTGTACAGGCAAACTACTAAAAATCAATTCAGCAACTTTTACATATCCTTTTGAGTTTGGATGAATTAAATCCTTAGACCAAAGCGTATTGTCATTAACTAAATGATGATTCCAAAAATCAACATGATGAAGCTTATACTCTCTGCTCAGTGAATGTATAACTTCATTTGCCTCTAATAATTGTTCTTTTATTTCTTGTTTTTTTTCAGAAGCAAAAGGAAGCCTAACTGTAAAATCAGGAAGGTTTGCTATAATAATATCAGCCCCTGCTTTACTTAATGTATCTATCATAAATTCCATATCGTTCTTATATGCATCATGATTCCAACGTCCTTTTAAAACATCGTTTGCCCCTGCAATGAGACTAACCAAATCTGGATTAAAAGTTAACGCCTTTTCCAATTGCTGCAAGCGAATTTCTTCAGTTACTAACCCACGCTTTGCAAAATTGGCATATTCTATATCTTTTTCACACAGTTGAACAAAATGATCTACCCAGCTTTTTAATGCAATTCCCTCAACTTCATCCCCTATCCCCTCTGTAAAACTATCACCAATTGCTACAAATCGCTTCCACATATGTATTCCCCCTTTATTTTTAAACATATCTATACTATACAATAGCTCACACCGTAATTGTTATTTCTAAGTGGTTTTCGATTTCAATTATATTCCACTTTACTATATTTACATTTAGAATCCAAAATTGACCGATTCCCAAGTATACTAAGGAATCGGTCATATTCGTATATTTACTAAAGAAATAAAATCCCTCTAGGACTTATACTTTTTTCAAAAAATTTGTTGTTCTTTGTTTTGCCCAGTTGATACATTTCTTTTCGATTACATGATACGAAACTATAGAAAAAAGTAGTGTCATTGCAATGCACAAAGTAAGAAGAAAAAATTACACCCTGACATTCCAAGCTATCCACATAAGAATCTATAGTGCTTTGAAACCTTTTGTTTCAAACTAATATTTAGTTGTATCCTATAAAATTAGCTTTTTACTATATCAATCGTACGATCCCACATACCACTAAAAAAAGATCCTGTTTTACGTATAAAACGTGTAAGCCAATTTGCTTGTTCCACATCAGATTTTGTTACAAGGTCTATTTGTAATGAATTACCTGATAAGAACCCAGGATCTGTATTATCTTTAGACGAGATAATCATTTTACTAATTGTTACACCTTTTTTAATAGGCGCTTCTTGTTCCGTATTCGATACTTTAAATTCTTTTTTATAAATGTCTTTATTGCCCTTCGGCATTGGAAGTGAAACAGCTTGCTTCGTTTGAACTACTACATCTTTGTCTTTTGCATTTGCCACTCGAACTGTTTCATGTCCTTTTATTACTGAATCTTTTCCGTAGACATTCTTCACTTCAAAATTCGCAAATCCATAATCGTATAATTTCTTTGTTTCATCAAAACGTGCCGTATGAGATTTTGCTTTTATCACTACAGAAATTAGGCGCATACCATTTCTTTCTACTGTACCAGTGAAACAATCTCCCGCTTCTGGAGTCGTTCCTGTTTTCAAACCATCTACACCTTCATATTGCTTAATTAAACCTTTTAACATCCAGTTAAAGTTCGCCATATCAATTGGATATTTACCACCCTCTTGGAATGTTTTTTTAGGAATTTTTGCTGTATTTAATATTTGGGGAAAATCTTGAATAAGACGTTGTGCTAAAATTGCACAATCCCTTGCAGACATTTTATTTTTCTCGTCTAGAGTTGTCCCTTCTAGGTGATATCCTTTTAAATCTTGATTTGTTAAGCCGGTAGAGTTTACAAACTTATAGTCTTTCATACCAAACTCTTTTGACTTATCGTTCATCATTTTTACAAAATTGACCTCTTTACCAGCAATCTGTTCAACTAAAGCAATTGTTGCACCATTTGCAGAGTAAATTGCCATTGCCTCATATAACTCTTTTACCGTATAAGAGCCACCATTTTCTAATGGAACATTTGATAGTGAACGATCTTGCGAAATCTTATGTGCATATTCAGAGATTTTAACTTTTTGATCCCATTTAAGTTTTCCTTTATCCACCGCTTCATGAACTAAGTATTCGCTCATCATTTTTGTCATACTAGCAATTGCCAATGATTCATCTGCATTTTTTTCATATAAAATTTTTCCAGAATTTGCTTCTATTAAAATTGCTGACCCTGCTTCAACGTCTATAGCAGGATCTGTTTCCGCTGCTGCTTTTCCAATTGTAACGACCATGCTACAAAATATTGTAAGTACTGTTACTATTGCAATAACTCTATTGCAAAACATACCTTTCACTTCTGTTACCTCCAATTTCTTTGTACTTAAAAAAAGCGTTATTCTAACATAATCCCGCAAAAAAATAGAAAGTGTTCTCAAATTGTATATACATATAAAACGTTAGAATCGCTTTCATATAGACCATCTCATCCGACATTTTCAGGTGCGCTAATACTTTGTATTCCCACACATATCCTTATTTTTAATCCCCTTATATTTTTCAAAATGATTCACACTTTCATATTTTTTTAGGATTACAGTTAATAGACAATCTAAATAATACATTTGTTCCACATTTACAAAAAATAAAAAACTACACCCTATACTGGATGTAGTTTTTCTAACTGATTTATTTATTTTTCACTTCATTTTTATAAAAAGCAAATAATGGTTCGATGGATGGACTAGATAACAGCGGAATTGCCTTCTCAATCAATTTCCTATCCCAATCAAACCAACGCATTTCCATTAACATGTTTATTTCTGTATCAGTGAATCGTTTCTTTATTTCCTTAGCAGGATTTCCACCAACTATTGTATACGGCGGAACATCTTTACTTACGACTGATCCTGCAGCAACAATTGCACCTTCACCAATAGTAACGCTAGGCATTATTATAGCATTCATTCCAATCCAAGCATCACTTTTAATGACTGTATCTCCCTTAGGTTCATATGATTGTTTAATTTGCTCAGCGAATGGATATACTGTAATCCATTCTGAGTGATGATTATGATTACCACCCATTAAAATGACTACCCCGCTTGCTATGCAAACATAATTCCCAATAATGAGTTT
The DNA here is from genome assembly GCF_038008705.1 of Bacillus sp. FSL W8-0770. Taxonomy (NCBI): domain Bacteria; kingdom Bacillati; phylum Bacillota; class Bacilli; order Caryophanales; family Bacillaceae; genus Bacillus; species Bacillus sp. FSL W8-0770. The sequence goes on along the minus strand of NZ_JBBOZR010000001.1, from coordinate 2,303,707 downwards.
GTCAAGGTGCCATCCCATCTGTTCAATTGGATTGAACAGTGCTTGGGACTTAGCATCTCCCCACAAATACCTTACACAGCCATCTTCAAAATTTTGATGACTATAATAGCCTGAATAATAGGAGTACTCTCCTACTTCAATGAGTGGATTTGTTACTATATCTTTTATATACTTTGTTTCTGACCAATGATTAAATAATGGATGCTTCATAACTTTATTCCTCGCTTCTAAGTATTATATATATTGCTATTTACTTAGAAGCTTACTACGACTGCTACATTTTTTAGCTTTCTCAAACGACGAATCATTATCTTCAAGCCTTTCTTTTATACTATAAAAAAGCATAACGCAATACATTACACTAGTCAAATTGTGTAATTTTGAACACATCTTAAACAGTGTAATACTGCAATAGGAACATGAAAACACTCTAACTTTGATACAAATAATATATTGATTACATTTAGTTCATATTTTGTAAAAAAATCTTAATTGCCATGACAAAGCAAACAATAACCACTATTGGTCGTATTAATGCCGTCCCTTTTGTAAGCACCATCTTCGCCCCAATATATGATCCTATTATTTGACCAAGCATCATAATCAATCCAATTGTCCAATCGATTTGGCCAAAAATAATAAAATACAACAAAGCAGCGAAATTACTTGTAAAGTTCAAAATCTTAGCATTTGCAGTCGCCCGTGTAGCACTATATCCACATAAGAGAATGAATGCTAAAGCAATTAAACTACCTGTTCCTGGGCCGAAGAAACCATCATAAAATCCCAGTAACGGAGCCACTGTTAACGCAAACAACAACATACTTATTTTTCTCGGTCGATCTTCGTTTGCTATATTTGGAGATAATAGAAAATAAATGCCAATAAAAACAAGTAAAAAAGGTAATATCATAATTAGATATTCTGCTCGTATCTGTAAAACAAGCCATCCACCGAAAACTGATCCAAAAAAGGTCATTAAGATGGACAAACGCATTTCTTTAAGATTAATTTCTTTCTTCTTAATAAAAAACACTGTTGCCATGAGAGTTCCGCTACTCCCTTGCAGTTTATTAGTTGCTATCGCTACAGAAGGAGACATACCTACTAATAACATTATCGGGATAGTTATCATACCACCGCCTCCAGCAATCGTATCTATCCATCCTGCTAATACAGCTACTAAAAATAGTAGTATGAGTAATTCAATAGTAAAATCCATACAAAGAATATGGGAAGGCTTGAGCTATTATACCCCAAACCTCCCCATCTTCCCTCCTCTCTTTAAACTAGTTAATTAAATCTTTAAAGTAACTTTCTTTCTGATCACGTAATCGGCTGGAAACGTATTGCCTGCAAACAATTCTTCTTCCGTATTTATTATTTCCAATCGGGATTTTATATTCTTCCTCAGATAACCTTTCTCTACCATGAGTTACATTTGTTTGTTTACCATAGTATGAATTTGGTATAAGTAATAAATCTTCAGATGTAAGTGGAACCTTATAAGTAGGCGTTGTTCGTAAGAGTTCTAAAAACATGTCAAATTTCAATTTTTCTTCTTCACTTTCTCCCACATAAATCAATCTATTTTCTGCTCCATTTAAACAAGTTGCAATAATATCGCCATTATCATCCAAAAATATAATTTGGTTTATTTCCCCTACAAATCCAGATATTTCACCATCAGCCATTCCTGCGATATGAGCAATAGGCATTTTACTTATCGCCAATATGTCATCTTTACTGAAGTGATTTTCTTCAAGATGCTTTTGAAGTAATTTTGGCGTTCCAATATGAGTTTGAGTTTTTAAATTTAACACTCCTTTTAATAAAAGAGCATCAACTCTAGTAAATTTGCCACAAGTAATTTCAGACACTATTCGTTCCACGGATTTATTAAGTCTATTTGATACAATTTCTAAATTTGTATTGAATGTATTCAATCTCGCTTCAATATCTGACTGGTCTTTCATATCTGTATACACTGTGGCATCGTTATGTTGATAAAAGTTCCCGCCACCGGTGCTTGCACCGACATTTCGCAAAACTTCATCGTTATTTAAAGGCGAAATAAGATGAAATCTATTTTTCCCAGCATGTTCGGATGGGTGAATTAAAGCATCATAATTAAAAAGTGTGGCAAAAAGCCAGGTGACCCATTCTGCATAAAAATATTTTTTCATTCTATCGTGTTCGTCTTCACCATAATTAAAACCTCTGCGATTTTCCCCAGGTAATAGTGTTTCTATAGGATCACATGGAGTATTTTTAATAAGGATAGGCGGTACGTTCCCGCCACAATTCGCTATTTTTATCATATGTAGTAGGTTTTTCATATCTGAATTCGGATTTTTCTTTGAATAGTCAATCAAACAATTAAGCCACTCTTTTGAAAAATATGCTGCTATTTCTTGATCACAAGTATAAGGATTATGAGTTTTTAATTCATTTTCTATCAGATTCTTCATTTTATCCTTCAATAGATTCGGAATAGTAATTTCCTCAATTTCTGTAATCTGCAGTATTCCTTTATTCATTATAAAACCTCCGTTGTTTTATTTTTTACACCCTATCTTCATTAAACAAACTATCCACTTCTTTTTTACTCCTTTACTTTTCGTCAGAGCTATTAGAATTACCGATTTACAAATAAAAAACATGGAGTATAAGAGATTTGTTCTTAGCTACATTTCCCCCACGAACCTCTATTGAATTGACAAATTTAATTTGAAAATCTGATTCATTTTCATACTTTACTTTCAAACTATGTTTATATGATTTTCAATTCAAGTAAGAGTATTTCATTTTCTAAAGTTTTCCTAATTTTAAAATCAGAATTTTCAATACAACTATGTTAACATTAAAAATATAACACGAAACCAAAAAATGTAAATGAATAGTTTTTTCTAAAAAATAGTCAGACTATTTACAAGGTAATTCGTATTCCATTGAACCAACTACGGCCCCTCAATTTTATTGATAACAATAAAAAAGCCCCCTAAATGAATAGAGGACTTTGTCCAAGTATATTCTATTTTAAAGTTCTTACTTATCTTTTACTTTAAAAGATATTGCTGTAACTTCTTTATTAACAGTTCCATCCCGTTTGGACTTACAATAATCTTCCCATTCGCTAACGAAATATTGCTGTCTGAAATATCTCCTGTAAGTGCACAAGCTCTTGGAGATTGATATTTTCGTAAAATAATCTGATCCTCTTCTATAAACATTTCAAGAGAATCTTTTTCTACAATTCCTAAACTCCGTCTTATTTCCATTGGAATAACAATACGCCCCATACTATCTGCTTTACGAGTAATTCCTCTTGATTTCATAAAATGCCACCCTTTATATTTATCTAATATTACGGTATTCATTTTAGCAATAAACAACAATTAGGAATAGTTCGTATTACAGTACTTTTTTTAGAAATAAATAACAATTAGGAATAGTTTATGTTAAAATTCTTTCTTGTTTATTCTTGATTTTTAATATATTTTTCCTTGATCATTTTTATATATTGTTTTCTTTCAGTTAGTTCAAATATAAATAATGCTTTTTTTATGTCTGTTAAACCAACTTCATTAGAGTGCTGAACTTTCAATAAAATTGCACCTTTTTCAAAAAACAATTCACCTAATAAGTATAAAGTATTCATATTTATGGCTAATTTTATACCTATTTCACTATACTTTATTGCTTCTTCATATTGATTTGCAAGGTGTAAACATTTTGTTAACGTATGAATGAGTCTTAATTTGATTTCTTTTTCTCTAGGAAATTCTATCTTATTAAAATTAATTAAACTTTGTTTTAATATATTTATACTTTTCTCATACTCTTCATTTTCTGCATGTATTATAGCAATTGAATTCATTATGCTTATTTCTTTTTCTGATAAAAAGTTAGTACTACTTAAGGTTTGTTTTAGTGCTCTATTTAAAATGTCAAAAGCATTACTTGTTGCTCCATTTACATAATATATAGCAATCGCTTCATGCCATAATAAAAATTGTTTATCCTCTTTCGATTGGAAATTATTATCATTTTTCTCTTTTTTTACTATTTCATAAAGCTCATTATATTGTTTTTGTTTTACACAATCTCTCATTACACATTTTACATTTTCAATATATTTTATTTTTTTATTTTTGGTTAGTGCGAATATATAATTTGGATCAATACCAAGTCTTTCAGATAATTGATACAACAATATGCTAGATGGATAAATAATACCTTTTTCTATCTTACTAATTTGACTTTGTGAACATATTCCATGACATAATTCAGATTGTGACATGTTTTTTTTCTTTCTAAGTTCTTTAATAATAATACCAAGATTGTAGAATTCCATCTTTCCTCCCTCAAATGTAACACTTTATGAGTATAAGAATATTTTCCAACTTTTAATGTAATGTAAAATTGATATAGTTACAATTACTAATTATATGGATTTATAGTTTCTTTTACAAACTTGTATCACAATACGAGAAATTATTAAAATATGGTTCACTAATAATCAATGTGCGTTTTATTCACCCCCACTGATTATTAGTCCACCCCAGGCAGGCTTTTACAGGGAGTCCGACTTCTTTGCCACATCTAAATTTTGAGGTCGGAGTCTTACTACCCGCAAATAGCTGGATTAAAATAAATATGATTTTTCACCTTTATTTCTTTTAATAGTTTCTTTTGATTTTTATATAAATAATTTCGAAGGAGCGTATTTTATGAAAAGAATGTTGACCGAAAGAGAGTTAGAAGTGGCTATTTATGTAGCAAAAGGATACACAGATGCAGAAATTTCAAAAAAAATATATGTTACCCCTCGAAGAATTTCAACGATAATTAATCATATTAAAGAAAAATGGCATATTAATTCTAGAGTGGAATTAGGTATTTTAGTTTATCATTATGGTTTTATAGATGCACCCTTATTTTCAAATAAAAAAATTCAGCTATGTAAAAAGGTTGTACAATAGATAGCTGAATATAACGAGTTTAAATTGCAAATAAAAATAGAAGAGCAGACAAACTTTTATTATTTGGTTTACTCCATCACTTTTTAAATTTCAGACATTAATATAAAAAGGTTAGAGAATTAACTTCTCTAACCTTTTTATATACACTATTAGGTTTCAAACAGTAAAGATGCCCTAATGCTACCATTGATCCTGTTCCCTATTCAACCTTGTATAAACAAAAAAAATCAGATATTACCACTATTCAAAACCAGTTACAATTCTCTCTTTCATTTTCTGTATTACTTCACTGCTCAATACTTTTTGACCAGCAGGAAGTTTTAATATGGCAGCGGCACCTTTACTAAGGTATATTTCTTGATCATTATTTTGATTTACTACCAATATTCCTTGCCCTTCAAATTCGAAATAACTAATATCTTTTGTTTCATTTGTATTATTTTTTATTGCTTTATATAATCCATATAAATCTTTACTTCTATTTTCTCCGCCCGTTCGAATCGGTTCAGTATCATTCGCAACAATTAGTCCTTCTGGCTGCTCACCCTTCATAATAAACCACAGCTTTTCATTTGTTGGTAATAGTAAATTCTTAAATTCAGAGCTATTTAAAATTTGCTGTGCTGGAATTGTTTCATAGATTGGTAACGAAAATGGAGATGTTGTTATTTTTTCAAAACTTAAATTTTCAGAAGAACTTCCCTTACTATATTGATAATCTTTTAATGCGATCGATTGTACTGATTCACTTTTATTTTTTGATGCATAACTAATTTTACTAGCGAAAATAATAACGGTCATTAAGCACATGCACAGTATCACAAGCTTAAGTAGTTTTCCCATTTATGAACCCCCGCTTTTAATATTATTAGTTTGCATGGATATTATAAACAGTTTCACTCCACCAAAAATTATTATTGTTATGGAACGTACTGAAATTATGATTATAATGATCACCATACCAAGGGTCCATGTATGTTATATAATCTGTTCCATTTGTCCCTTTATAAAATCCATCAAGTACTAGAAAGTGTCCGATGTTAGCTCCATTTTGCCACATAATGAGTGCAATCATCGGCTGATTACTATTAATTTGACTTTTGAACCAATCATAAGATTTTGCTCCAGAACTTATAGCTGAGCTAACACCATATCCCGATAATCCATATTGTATTTCACGTGAAGTTGCAGGATTATTATATGATCCACCTTTAACATACCTAACGTACTGATCTTGTGAAGGAGTTTTCCCAAAATAATTTAAAACTGAAACCGAAGTGCCTGCCCAACACCAATTTGATCTTTCTTGTAATATGTTAGGTACAGATAATTTACGGTCTGTTGGTGTACTTGGGGGATTTCCATTAATATACGCTGACGTTACATATACTTTTTTTTCATCTTTAAAATAATAAAACCAACGATTATCTAAATATCCTGTCCAGTAATCTTTAACCGCTTCACCATACTCCCATCCTTTAAAAGATACTTTTGTATTTCCGGGAATCACATCTACAATATTTGCATTTAAACTTTTTGCCTCTCTAACATTTACATTCAATGGAGCTGTTGTTCCTGAAAATTCAACTTCTTCTGCTATTATTTTCTGAACACCAATAAAACTAAATGTGAAAAACAATAAAAACATACAAACAATAAAATGATTTCTTCCCTTCATTTCTCCACCTCTTTATCAGTACTAAAAAACATCAACAATTCATCCTTATTAATTGTTCAAGCTTAATATTACATACTAACGAAAAATGACTTCTCATAAAGTGAAACTTTAATCAGTAGTGGTTTTATTCATCCCCCACTGATTATTAGTTGAACCAATCGGGCTGCCCGGCAAATAGTGGGATAAATTCCAACACAAAAAAGGAGCCTATAAATTTTTATAGACTCCTTTTTATTTCGTCGTTATTACTTAGCTAATTCTTTCGTACCCTTCATTACATCAATGAAGAATCCCCAGTTATTCACTACAGAAGAGATACTGATATGTTCATCTGGAGTGTGGACGTTGAAAATGTCTGGTCCGAATGAAATTGCATCTAATTCAGGCATCTTTTGAACGAATGCGCTACACTCAATCCCCGCATGTACAGCGAAGATTTCAATTTCTTTATTGTATTTTTCTTGATGTACTTTTTCAAATAAATTACGAATTTGTGAGTTTGGATTGTATGGCCATTCTGGATACTCTGACTCTATTTCAAATGTAGCACCAACTAATTCAGCAATATATTTGATTTCTTCTGCAACATGTTGTTTTAAACTACTTACAGAACTTCGCACTTCGTTACGTAATTTAATTTCATCTTGCAACGTTTCAATAACGCCTAAATTTGTTGAACTTTCTACAAGACCTTTAATATCCATGCTCATACTTTGAATGCCATTTGGAATTAAGAATAATGATGAAATAAGCTGCTTTTGTGTCTCTTTAGCAAATACTTTTTCAACTTTTTCATCCAATTTTGTCAGTGTAACATGAACATCTGGATCAACAGCACGCATTTCTTCTTGTAATACACGTGTCCATGATTCTAGTTTTTCTTCTACTTGTCCTACATCTTCTGTACGAATTAAAATTGTAGCTACACTTTCACGCGGAATTGCATTCGTTTTTAATCCGCCGTGAACTTCACTTATGTAAAACTCCGTATGTACTGATAAATCACGTAATACTCGTCCTAATACTTTGTTCGCATTACCGCGTTGTTTATCAATTTCCATACCAGAATGGCCGCCTTTTAGACCACCAACATATATACGGTATGCATCCATATTCGCTGGCGTTTCATCCCAAATTACTTGAATTGTTTCAACAGCTTTCGCACCACCTGCACTACTTACAAGTAATTTATGATCTTCTTCAGAATCAATATTTATAAATATCTTTCCTTCAAAATGATTTGGATCAATAGCAAAAGCTCCGCCCATTGTCGTTTCTTCTTCAGTAGTGATAACGACTTCAAGTGCTGGATGCGGAATTTCTTTTGAATCTAATAAAGCTAATGCATACGCAACTGCAATACCATTATCAGCACCTAAAGTTGTTTGATTTGCATATAACATGTCCCCAATGATTCGTAATTCAATTGGATCTTTTTCAAAATCATGTACTGTTGCTTGATTTTTTTCGCAAACCATATCCATATGACCTTGAATAATAATAGCTGGTACATTTTCATAACCAGCTGTTGCTTCTTTTTTAATAATGACATTTAATGCTTCATCTTGAATGACTTCTAAGTTACGCTCTTTTGCAAAGCCCACTAAATAATCACTAATTTCCTTTTCATTACCTGATCCTCTAGGAATCTTTGAAATTTCTGCAAAATGAAAAAATACAGGGTGCTTTGTTAATTGTTCTAAAGTAGAATACATTTTTCAAGCTCCTCTCAAAATGAAAAAATAATATGTAAGTCTCATATCATTATACCATGATTCATTATTTTATCTTTCTTTTAACTTTTATTGTTCATTTTATGTACAACACTCTTACAACATTGTAAGGGCGTTGTAATCTACATCGATTTTTCTCATTTAATAATAGTCGTATACTTTTTAAAGAAACACATTAAAGGAGATAAAGAAAATGAAAAAGTTTTTAGCAATTATTACACTATGTTTATTATTTTTTAGTTTTACTATTGGCTGTGAGAGAGCGTCACTAAATAGAATTGGTAAAGATGTATATTACATGCAGATAAAAGGCGAAGGAACTATCGAAAAAGTAGATCATAGAAACTTACGAAACTATACGCTGTCCGCATATGATGAAGATGGCGTCAAAAAACAAATTACATTTAGAAGTACAAAAAAAGAAAACAATCATAAATTAAATGAAGACGCGTTTTTACGCCTTTATGTAGATCAAGATGATAATAGCAACAATGAAATATCATCAATTGAAGTAAAGTCCTATGAAGAGATTCAGAAAACAGATTTACCTAAAAAAGTAAAAGATAAGTTTACTATTAAATAAAAAACAAAAGAAAATGCTCTATGCATTTTCTTTTGTTCTTTTCACCTGTATATATTTTGAACTACTATTATTCATCAGTTTCTCTAACCGATTTATATTCTCCGTTAATGCACCTTTTACAAGAGAGAAATCTGTATTGGATTCTTCTTTTTTTTCTTTAAAAAACGAAGACTTTTGTACATTGACTTCAGCCATCTCTTCTCCCCCTTTTCAAAAAGATACAACCTTTTATTTATATTATATAGCAAATGTAGAAAGAGTGTACACTTATGATTTTCTTTTTAATTCTTCTTCTAATTCTTCTACTTGCTGCAACGTATCCCCTTTTATTAAAGAGAAATCTGTTGTATCTTCGTTATCTTCTTTAAAAAAATCATTGTCATAATCTTTTACCACTACAATCACCTCTACATGCTAGTGTAGGAATGATTGTCCAATTTTATTCAACTTTGTCGGATTTTGTTTTTAATTTATGTATAGAAGAAAAGGACAGAAAAAGATTCTGTCCTTATTTACTAAAATAACTATGATGTATTGTTAAATTATATACATTTTCAAAATCCCGATCTTGCAGGTTATTTTTCTTTCCATCAATAACAATGAAAACGTCACTTACTATTTTTGCTGGTATAATCCCGACATTTTCTACTTGCACCGCTTTCTGCTCATTCAATTGCTCGATATGTTCTAACGGGACGATAATACTAAATTGTGAGCGAATACCACGAAAGTTTGTATTTAATTCCTTCGCAGCTTCAAAAACAACAATTTTCGCGCCAATCTTTTCCCCATATGAATCTAAAAATGCATTTAAGCTCTTTGTATATTCCTCTTCCGTATGCCATTCCATCGTACCGAATACTGCTGGATTAACATTTTGAATAATTGTCGTGTATATTTCTCCTCTTGCTTTAGATGCAATTAATGATCGTTTTATGGATTGAACTGTCTTGCCAATATCGCTAAATTTTGCACCCCATATTTCTGAAATATTAGGCGTTAAAATGAACGCAATATCAACAAAAATAACCATTGCAGTAAACATTAAAAGATTTTTCCAGAGGGTTAAATCGATTCCTTTTATAATGAAATACACGGTGACAGATATGATAAACAAACCATACCAAGTCTTTCTAATACGTTGCTTCTTCTCCTCGTACAACTCTTCATTTTTCCAATAAAAGAAAACAAGGACTACAAAGACAATCGCTAAAACAAATAAGCCAATTCGAATGTTAGAGATCATTAATCACATCACCCTCCATTCAAAAACTACTCACGATATCATTACATGCGCAAGCTGCTCTCTTTATGACAAAAGACGTGGACAAGCTTCTAAAATTAGCTACATCGCATATATATTAGAAGGTACCACGTCTTTTATCCTGCTATTTGTGGGCAGTAAGACCCCACTGATTAAAATTTCACTTTACCATGAGTCTATATTGTATATGTAGACAAGCATTCATTTCAAATTTTCGTATTAAAAAGAAATATGTTTCGGAATTTCCCCTTCAGGTACTTCTCCATCCATACTTAAATAATAATGACGAATCGGACGTAAGTTTTCGTCTAATTCATAAACAAGCGGAATGCTAGTTGGAATATTTAATGAAACTACACCATCACTTGAAAGGTTGTCTAAATATTTTACTAGCGAGCGAATTGTGTTACCGTGTGATGAAATAATTACTTTATTACCACTTTTTAATGTCGGCGCAATTTCTGAATGCCAATAAGCAAGTACTCTCTTCTCCGTATCCTCTAAACATTCAGTAAATGGAAATTCACCTTTTTTGAGTGTTTTATATCTTGGATCGGTCGCTTCATATCGAGGATCGTCTTCAGTAAGAGCCGGTGGTCTTACATCAACACTTCTTCTCCAAATATGAACTTGCTCCTCACCATACTTTTGAGCAGTTTCATCTTTATTCAGCCCTTGCAATGCACCATAATGTCTTTCATTTAGCTTCCAAGATTTATGTATTGGAACCCAAGTAAGATCCATCTCATGAAGTACAATCCATAACGTCCGAATTGCGCGTTTTAATACAGATGTATAAGCCACATCAAAAGTATATCCGTTTTTCTTTAATATTGCTCCTGCTTCTCTCGCTTCACTTAATCCATTCTCTGATAGATCAACATCTGTCCATCCAGTAAAGCGATTTTCAAGATTCCATAAGCTTTGTCCGTGACGAATAAGTACAAGTTTTATCATTATAATTCCCCTTTCGGAAATGTGAATTTTATTGTTCCATTGCGTACACGTATAAAGTATCTAGTAATGTATCTTTTTATCCATTCACTCTATGACCAATCGATAGTTGCCAAATGTATGGATAAAATTTGTTCTTTTTCAAACGATAAAAACAGAAGTTTTTTCATTATTTTTGATCGACTGGTATTTCACGTTTCGATATCCAAGCATCAAAACCTGATCGGCTATTTGCCATTTCATTCATAACTTGGTGCCAATTGTCCTCACATGATTCACCAAATTTTGAAAAAATAGCACCCATTTGTTGTCTTTGTACATCACTCAGTTTTTTCTCTAAATCTGTACCTTTTTCTGTTAAAGACAACTGTTTCACACGTCGATCATGCATAGCTTCATTACTCTCAATTAAGCCCTTTTCCACAAGTTGACGTAGCGGTCCGTGGAGCGCTTGCTTACTTATTTCTAATAGTGATAATAACTCATTTACACTTATCCCTGGAAAACGTGCGATGAAAAATAAAATTCGATGATGTACTCGTTGAATGCCATATTCTTTTATAATTTCATCTGGCTTTTCAGTAAATGTTTTATATGCAAAATAAAATAATGCTAATGCCTCATTCATCTGTTCTTCTTTATGTTGTGTCATCTACTTTCCCCCTGTATGTAAATTATACCACAATCTAGTAATGAATATTTTAATCAACGCATTAGAACTTGTTCAGTCTATTGAAACATTCATTGCATAATTAGGAGATGATTCATTTGAAAAAACAATATACTGTAAGTACATATTTATTGGATAGACTACACGAATTAGGAATTGAACATATATTTGGGGTTCCTGGTGATTATAATCTTGCCTTTTTAGATGATGTGGTAGCACATAAAAATTTAAAGTGGATTGGCAATTGTAATGAATTAAATGCTGCATATGCAGCAGATGGGTACGCTCGCATAAAAGGAATCGCCGCTCTTATTACTACTTTCGGTGTCGGAGAATTAAGCGCTATTAACGGTATTGCTGGCTCATATGCGGAAAACGTGCCAGTTATAAAAATTACAGGTACGCCACCAACAAAAGTAATGGAAAATGGAGCAATCGTCCATCATACGTTAGGAGATGGAAAGTTCGATCACTTTTCCAATATGTATCGAGAAATCACTATAGCACAAACAAATGTAACACCTGAGCATGCTGCTGAGGAAATTGACCGTGTTTTACGTGCATGTTGGAATGAAAAACGCCCTGTTCATATTAATTTGCCGATTGATGTGTATAATAAACCAATTAATAAACCGACAGAACCTATTATAAATAAACCTATTTTAAGTAATAAAGAAGCATTAAATAAAATGCTTCTACATGCCATTTCAAAAATAAATAGTGCCAAAAAACCTGTTATTTTAGCTGATTTTGAAGTAGATCGATTTCATGCTAAAGAAAGTTTACATCAATTCGTAGAAAAAACTGGGTTTCCCATCGCGACGTTCAGTATGGGAAAAGGAATATTCCCAGAAAAACACCCTCAATTTATAGGTGTTTATACTGGTGATGTAAGTTCGCCGTACTTGCGAAAAAGAATTGATGAATCTGATTGTATTATTAGTATTGGTGTGAAGTTAACTGATACTATTACAGGCGGCTTCACACAAGGTTTTACAAAAGAACAAGTTATAGAAATCCATCCCTACACTGTGAAAATTATAGATAAAAAATACGGTCCAGTTGTAATGCAGGATGTTTTACAACATTTAAGTGATTCAATTGAGCATCGTAATAAAGATACCCTTGACGTTAAGCCATTTATTTTAGAATCATCACCTTTTACTGAAGAGTTCAATCCAAAAGCACAAATGGTCACACAAAAACGTTTTTGGCAGCAAATGTACCATTTCTTACAAGAAAACGACGTCTTAGTTGTAGAGCAAGGAACACCTTTCTTTGGTAGTGCCGCTATCCCTCTACCTAATAACACTGCATATGTAGGTCAACCGTTATGGGGATCTATCGGATATACACTGCCCGCTCTACTTGGTACACAGCTCGCCAATTTATCACGGCGCAACATTTTAATTATTGGTGATGGTTCTTTCCAAGTAACTGCCCAAGAGTTATCAACTATACTACGTCAAAATTTAAAACCGATTATATTTTTAATCAATAACAACGGATACACTGTTGAACGTGCCATTCACGGCCAAAACCAACTTTATAATGACATACAGATGTGGGATTACAATAAACTATCAATGGTATTTGGATCCGAAGAAAAAAGTCTAACATTTAAAGTAGAAAATGAAGCAGAATTAGCAGAAGTCTTAACAAATATAACTTTTAATAAGAATCAACTTATCTTTATTGAAGTTATAATGAGCCAAAGCGATCAACCTGAATTGTTAGCTAAACTCGGGAAAAGATTCGGTCAGCAAAATTCTTAATATAAAAGCATAACCTAATTATACAACTAGTAGTGTAAAACTTGTTTTGAGAATAGTTTCGACACTCAAAATACATAAGGAAAAGGATGGAAAGTACCATCCTTTTCTATTTTAAGAGCCTTCTTCGACTAACGCCCCGTGCGACAAGCAAAAATTCTTAATCCATCTTTAATTTTATAGCTTTTGTCGCAATAAATGTTTTAATATGCTTATCCAATATCCTTGTTCCACCAAAATCATCCTCATAAAAACCTGTTATAGCAAAACCAGCATCAATTTGGCCTTGGATTTGGTCTTCTAAAGTATGCGCATATTCTATTGTTTGATTTGAATCGATGTAATCTTGAACTTCATCCTCTGGTAAATAATCCAATGTTGATGAAGGAATTGAATGTTTAACATCCAGAATACCTTTTTGCTCTTGGTTATCATCAAAAATCCATAGTAACGGATTTGTAAATCCAGCAATAAGAACACCTTTATTCTTTAAAACCCTAGAAACTTCATTCCATACAAGATGAACATCTTTTACAAACAAATAAGCTACGCTTTTTCTTTTTTATTCAGCAAGAGTTAACTGCCAAGATACACCATACTTATCATTTAACCAGCCAAACTTTTTACTAAACGGATAAGAACCTAAAGGCATAAGAATCGCTCCATCCTGCGCTAGTTTATGAAAGACCGTTTCAATTTCTTCTTCTGTCTCACAAGTTACATAAAGAGACATAGCTGGAGTGAATGTAAAATTATGATTTACATAACTATCAATACACATAAACTCTTGGCCATTTAGCGTAAAAGTTGCATGAATTACAGTTCCCTCTTTACCAGGTCCATTTTCATCGTAGCGAGAAATACTTACAATTTCTGATTGATCAAATAGCGACGTATAAAAATTCATCGCTTCCTCAGCTTTGCCCTCAAACATTAAAAACGTAGTAATTTTTTGATTTGCGTTACTCATATGGAGACAGCCCCTTGTTATGTATTTATGTAAAACATACGTCACTCAAAAACCGAACGTATATTCCTATGAACATATAGTCTATAAAAACGATGAGTTTGTCAATTATCTACTTTATTATTTCTTCTTAAATAATGCTGTCCAAAGAAATGATTCTCCAAACATTTCTTTCGGTTGTTTCATTTGTTTCATTCTTCTAATCTCAATTACCTCAAATTCTTTAAATATCTCTCTTAACTTTTCTTCCGAGTATGCAAGACCACCTTGTAGACTCCACCCTCTATATACGTCCCAATCTGTTATTTCCGATCCATTTCGCTCATCTAAATCACCTGCCGCAAAACATGTTAATCCGAAATAACCACCCGATTTTAATGAGTTTTTAATTAAATCCACATAATTTATTCTTCTATGCGGTGGAATGTGATGCAAACAGCCCGAATCGTATACAAAATCAAATTCGTTTTGAACCTCTAAATTAAAAATTGAATCACAAATAAAATGAATTGCTACCTCTTTTGCCAATGCCCTTTCTTTAGCCCAATTAATGCCTTCTACAGATAAATCCACTGCTGTTACATCAAATCCTTGAGTCGCTAAATAAATGGCATTTCTACCTGGACCACATCCAAGTTCTAATACCTTCCCTTTTGAAACTCTCTCTTTTTGTATATACGAAACTAGATTCTCATCTGGAACATTTTCAAAAAACGGAACATCCTTTTCTCTATTCTCATAAAACTCATTCCAAAATGGTTCTGCAGGTCTTAATAATGAATCAAGCATTTTTAAAATGTCTTCTTGTGTGTGTAACGTTTCATTTTTCATTAACACCCCTCCATAAATTAATAGTCAGAAAATTATTATATATCTTTTTGAACTTTCAAACAAAGAAAAAACTCCTACATTCAATAGGAGTTTTTGTCTTTAAAATCCGAGTACAGCTAACCATTTTAACAATTTCTCTTCTCACGCTTTTAAATCATCATTCCTAAACTTGCCTAGTTGTATTTCACTAACAACTTCTCCGTCCGCCATAAAAAGAACTCTTCCTGTTTTCGCTGCTACCTATACAACATGAGTCACTTAATAAGGTTACTTTGCTGAAAAATAAAGCCAATTTCGTTAAGGTATATTTTTGCTAACGCCTCTTCTTTCATACATGATATTTCATACAATCATACTTTTCTAATAAAATAACGTTTTTGTTCACTTTTTTGATACATTTACGAAACATTCATGTGTTATCTTCATTAAGTTCTTTTCTTTTTATAATGTCGTGTGAGATATACCAACAGAGGAAGCCCTAGATCCCCTAATCCTAGGGCTTTTTTTATAAGAATTTTATACATTTTATTATTTCCATCAACTTTTCAAATTGTATAAACATAATATATTTTTTTATGTTGTTATATTTTTTGATGGCCTCTTATCTTTCCTTAAAAGGCCCTTTTTTCAAATAACGCTTTTGTTTAATTTATATTTAAAAAGTTCCTTTTCATAAAGACTTCCCTTATATGCTATACTCATTCTTAAATAATTGTATAAGGAATGTTAAAAATGGATGATAGATCGTCAAGACAATGGAAATTGCAACAAAAGTTAAGAGCACTGAAAACCAAAAACAACAATGACATAAACCCTTTGTTTAGTGAATGCCTTGAATCCCTAGGAAACGAAACTCTCATTTTCTCCCAAGAAAAAAGCCAGCAGATTGCTACTATTTTAATGAATTCATTTCCTATAACTGTCTCGGGAAGAATAGATTGGGAACAGATAGATAATCAATTCATAGCTTCGAACAAAGAACAACTAATTTCCCTTATTAGAGCAAACCAACTAGATTTTGACGAACAGATTTTTATAATATGGGATAACTATGAAATCCCTGTAGTAAGTACAAATCTTGATAAAGTATTCCAATCACTAGTTGACGTTGATGCAGTCAGTTTTTATTACTGGCTATTGGACAAAGAATATAGATTCGTAATTGAAATAAATGATGAAGAATTGATTAGGGTTGGGTTTCGCTAATACTCTAAGCATATTTCCTCATTCTACTGATCTGCAAAATTTAAATTGTATTATTTATCAAAGACTTAAAATATACGAATGTCACGTAAACCGATTGGTGTTAATCATGTTTATGTTTATAATTACGTTGATTTGGATAACTTGCATTTATAAAATGTAAATGTTTTACAAATTAAAGTTAAACAAACATTGTTATATCAAGGTTTGTTTGACCTAACATGTTATATTCTTGATACTAAGACGGTTTTTATGAGCATTTCGTATAAGTGT
The DNA here is from genome assembly GCF_038008705.1 of Bacillus sp. FSL W8-0770. NCBI lineage: Bacteria > Bacillati > Bacillota > Bacilli > Caryophanales > Bacillaceae > Bacillus > Bacillus sp. FSL W8-0770. Next base: position 2,286,794 of record NZ_JBBOZR010000001.1, on the reverse strand, counting down.
GATTTAACTGATTAAGACTATTTTTAAAAACGACATATCAGCGATAATTTATGTCTATTCTGTATAAGTGTTAGCAAGATCGCTTGCAAACTTGTTAGCACTTTTTTAAAACTTAAACCAGAGGAGATTCATACAATTTAGTAACAATGTAAAATTGAATTTATCAAGGATAAACCATTTAACAAATAGTTTGCAGCACTGAATGATTTACAAAAGAATACCCATCGATACACTACGAATAAAAATAATCAGCTAATCGAGGGAATATAATTATTTTTATTTAATTCGCACTTGTACTTCTTGTTCTTGTATTACTTGAATGATTAACTCCAATACAATATTTTGTATTAACTGATGCTCATTATCATGAAGTTTACTTTGTTCTGATATGTATTCAATACATTGATATATATACCCTTCTACCAATAAGCTCCCTTTTTCAACTGTAAGTGTATTTTGCTCATTCTTTTTTACCTTTGGTATTAAAAATTCGGTTTTTGTCAAAATAATCTCCTGTTCAACCTCTTTTATTCCTATGACTTTTTCTTTAAATACAACCTTTTCTCGTAAACTAATTTCACCTTTATATCTTCCTATTTCTATTGGTAGTTTCGCTGTAATAAAATTATTTACGTCTCCCCCATTTTCACTCTCTAATATTATACTGTGAATAGGAATCCATGAAGATGCCTCTACCTTATTCTCTTCTTTATTCCCTTTATTTTTTTGGTTATATAATTCAAAATGAATTCTCTTCTCATGAAGATTTAAAGAAACTAATTTACAATAACTATCCGAATAATATTGTTGCACTGTAGTTAATAACTTACAATCTAATTCACGCCCTTCTACACCTTTTTCATTCCTAAATACAAATGCTTCTTGATTTTTAACATTTATTTTTGGAAATATTTTAAAACTAGTTACTTCTGAAAAAATAGAAAATGGAGTTTTGACCACCAGTGAGCGTATTAAAGGCCCTATTTGTGATCCAGACGCTTTACCTTCTTTCTCTAATTTTGATGCTACATATTCTCCCTTTAATTCAGGTGGTATTTCTTCTTTTCCCCCTCTTTTTTCGTGTAAATTATCTTGTATATTCAGTTTTTTATACTTGTAAATTTCATCCCATATCCCCTTACCAATCCATGGATTTTTCATCACCATCCCCCCGTCTGATGAAATTCAAAAAATTTGTTTTTTGTATGTGACCATTTCATCATTATATATGTTGTATAAAAATAAAAAAGAAATTGTCTTTTTAACAAAGACAATTTCTTTTTATTTTTATAGTGCTACTTGTACTTGTTGTACTTGTAAAACTTTTAAAGTAAGATCTAGTACAATTTTTTCACGAAGCGTATCAAATGGTTCGTTTAGGTTTGTAGGACAAGGTGAAAAGTCTAATTCAAAAAATTGAGCGCTTACTAATTCACAATATGGTTGTTCGTTATAAAAAACTGCATTTTCAAAGAAATATTTGTCTAGACGTGGTAAATCACCGTTTTTAGGATTTATAAAATGAGAAGTAGTGTCCGAAGAAGAAGCTACTAAAGCTAATGATAGAAAATCACCTTCTGTCAGATCTGCAAAACCAGAAAATGGAACATTTGCAATACGATCATATAGAACTCCATTACACTCGTCATTTGCATATTCAATATTTTTACGAATATAGCCTTGTACAAATAATTTCGCTCTTGTAACTCGTCGGTAAGGTGTACCTGGTACTGGTACGAATGCTACAGGCACTAACTTACATTGTGTTAAAAATACGTTTTTTAAGATGCGTTTAATTTCGACTGCTGGAGGCTCTAATGAAATATCGGACTCTACAACAATTTGAAGCGTTCTTTCAGCTAATACAACTGGAATCTTTACAATAGGTGCTCCTGGAGTAACAATTGGTGTTGCAGTCTCATCACTTAATGGTGTTTGGGTTTGTCCCGCTACCTGACATGGTACATTAATTGGACATTGTTCGCTCATGTTTTATGCTCCTCTTTTTATAAGATTTTAGAGTTTATGAAATTTTCAAACTCATAATACTTGTATATGTCTTTCTTCTACTAATGTTTGGGTTCTATAGTAGCCTTTTTAATCATTATCATTAAGTTAGTATAATCTAATCATTTTTATTGAAAATTCTGAAAATTAATATTTTTAGAGGAATACAAATTCTGTTTTCAACGTATCTCGCAGATTCGGTAAAATTATGAAGTCTTTATTACATGAGTTATCTTGAATTTAATTTTGGATATCACGATATGAACATGGTTACCAAATGATGATTTTTATTTTTATCAAGCTATATATTCGTAAAAAATCGCTTTACATATACTGAAGTTTTATTTGTTGTTACATAAAATCTTTTACCTATTCAATTTTGAAATATACATTCAAAACAGTATACTCCAAAATAAGAAATTATTTTAAATTAGAATATTTTCTTTGATAAATGTGTGTTGATTAATTTCATAATCAGTAGTTCTATCCACTCTCCCTTAAAAATTAGCATAGTTTTTATGAATTCTATATCTAGTAGAAAGCTCTCTATCATATAAAAGTATAATAATAGGTTAATAAACAAGCAGTTTTTTTACTAAAACATAGAATAATACTGACCCTAATTGAAGGGAGGCATAAAAGATTTCCTGGAATAATGATTGCTGAAAATTTAAAGACAAGCACCATTGTGATAACGATAAATTTAGATATATTATTTAAATAATTTGTGTTATAGTTTCAAATGTTAATTAATTACAATATTTTTCAAAAAGAGTATACATAGTCATATAAATCATGTTATTTTGGATAGTTTGTTCTTTAAATTAGGAATTAAATAAAGAATTATAAAAACGCGCTAGGTACAACTAAGAAAGAAACAGGATAAAGAATAAGTCATATTACCTGTAGTAATAACACTAAGTGAATTGCACCTCTTATAAGTGACTTGTGTATCTCTTACTGCGTTTGAAGTTAATTGCCAATATTTCGTGTCGTTCTTCTACAAGACATTGTGTAAAACCGTTTGGTTACCAATTCCACCAACGTAATCTTCAACATCTTTCATTCACTTCATTAAATTGTCCTGTTGCTTGATTTTGTGCTTCTTGAACTTTTTTATTCAACTCTGTTTTTGTGGTTTCAATATCTTTGTTGACTTGCTCTAAGGTATCTTCCTTTACTTTGTCCATATCAGGAACAACCGACTCCCAATTGCCATTCTTCCATAATTTGAGGATGCCAGGCTTGCCGTTTGAAATATCTAACCATAAGGTTTTTCCATTTTCTAAACCGATTGTCGGTGGTTTTGCGCTTTCAATAATTTTTGTTTGATAATTTTTAAGGTTTTCTTGTACTTTTTCTGCTAACTTTTTTGCTGCTTCTGATTCCTTTTTCACAACATCAACTTGTTCATTTGTCTCTTTCACAAGTTCTTCCAACTTATCTAACAAGCCTTTATTTGCTTTTCCAGCTAGACTGCCCATAACTTGGGCATACATGTGATCTAACAGACTTCTCGTATCTTCTACTTCTTTAAAATCACCAAAATAATATTTATCATTTGCCGCATTTGTATCACATTCATCCGCTGCGATAAGACGTGCTTCTAAAAACAAAGGTGGCGTAAATTTTGTATCTTTGAAATGGACAATATCGCCCTTATTTACTTTTTCATGAGATAAACCAAATATCTTTTCTAATGCAATTGGAGTTACTTCATACTGTACAGTGCTATTAATACGTTTCTTTAGTTCCGCTTCCGTTAGTTGTTTTAATCTTTCGGCTGACATATTTTGATCTTCTGTTTGTGGACTATAGATGTCATATTTGTGTGAACCATCTTCTGTCCAACGTTGTAAGGCATCTGCATCAGCGACGTATAACTTCCCACCGTTAATCTTTTCAAAAGTTAGATACTCACCTGTTTCTTCGTTTGCTTCAACAGTAAAATCCTGTAGCGGTTCTTTTAAACTTTTCCTAGCCACTCCGCCATGCCATGTACTACCTGCACCAAAGTTATCTATAACAAAGCGCTCACTATCTGACTTTAGAGTTCCTGTGTTTTCACCTTCGTTAGTGTTTGGACCATTTTGATTCCAACCAACCATTGTTTTCATTTCATCGTGCATAACAAGCTGTTCTTTCTCGACTGTTCGTTCTTCCACAGAAACAGGGTATCCCATACGAAAATGTTGAATTTCTTCTTCCTTTTTTCGTGAAATATCAATAAAAGTAGAGGGAGTTTCTACCTTAACTATGAACGTAGGATCAGAATATTTACTCTCATTATTCGATATATTTGTAATTAATCTACTTCCTTGTAATTTGAAATCTATTTTTCTCCTTGGGCCTAGTTTATAAGGCATTGGACAAATGAATTTTAAGGTGCCTTTTCCTAAACTCATAAAATTATCAACATTAAAATCTTCATCAATAACAGCTATATATGTTCTATCTAGTTTTGTATCAAAAGTTAGCTCGGTTGCTTGTTCAGTAATTAACCATGTCGCTATTTCTTCTTTTAACGTTTCTAAATCTGTTCCATCTGGAACGATAATTCCCACAGGGACAGAAAGTCGACGAGGATCTGTTTCCATTCCTAATAATCTTGCGCCTGGATATCCAGGCGTGTTTAAGAATTTACGTTTTAGAGGTTCCCATGTTGGCGGGCTCCATCCTCTTTCTAGTTGGATATATTCTTTTCGTTGATTGTTGAATGTAAAAGAGCTCATTTTGACACTCCGTTTTTTTATAAAATAAAAGAAACCCAAACCTAAAAGGCTGAGTTTCTCTTTTCTTCTCTTTCTTGATACTCGGTTGTATAGCCGATAAGTACCGCGTGCCACGTCTCTTCCTTCTAAATTTACGGGTACTTCAATAAATCTCCACCAAGCATTGGAATAACTCCACCGCCAGATGATCCGAAAGAATTATTAATGACTTGATTTGATACACTATTTGTCATGGCTTGTCTACTGTTTGACATACTTCCATATACACCACTCATGACGGTCTTTAATCCTCCTAATTGGCTTGCGGAAGTAGCCATCATACGGCTCATATTATCCATTAATTGATTTTATAGATTATAAAGGTATATTATGAGTTGTGTTTTCCGCCACTTCTCACAATACAAATATATCACGTTAACTCCAAAAAGACCGGCACATTTCCTGCCAAAAAACGGCCATAACCCTTTCACTTTTTATTATCTGATTTACATATAATTACAATGAAAAATGCAATTATGCTCACAAAAGAAGGGATTATTTTTAATCCCTATCTTTTGTGATTGTAGTATTTATGAAATTAGAGCTATCAAAGAGATGTATATCAATAAAGGCTGATGTTAGTTTTCATCTTTATCATTTTCTGATTTCGTAGCAGTATCTTTAAAAAAATCACCTGCTAAATTAAGTAGTTTCTTTCCACCTTCACTATTCAAAAGATTCATTAAAAATACCGGATCTTGAACCTTTTGAATAAGAGCTTGCATAAATACGGATTTAGCAACACCTAATATCTCTGTCGAAGTTATTTTTATATTAAAATAAGGAATATTAATTTGGAATGGCGAATAATCAGATGAATTATTTTTCTGTTTTTTTAATGTTTCATCAGTCGTTCCATTGATTGCTTCATTGGTTGTTTCATTATTCGTTTTGGAAAGTGTAACAGCTTCGGCCGCTATTATTCGACTTTTCTTCTGAGTTACTTCGGTTATTGGAATAGATGAAGTTTGATACGAAACATTTTTATTAAAATATGGGCTAGATCCCATTTTTTTCTCCTTTCATAACGAACACATTATATATTCTAAACATATATTAAACTATATCAATGAAGGATTACTTCACACTACGTGAAGCAACCCTTTATTTATTCTTGGTGATATAAGAAGGTTGTTACTTAAAAACCACCATATCCGCACCAGCTTGCACCAACGATAATAAGCAAGATAAACAATACGATTAGTAATGCAAATCCTCCGCCATAACCACCACAACCACTTCCATATCCTTTTTCTGCAGCCAAGATACACTCCTCCTCTCTAGAAAAAAATGAAGTTCATAAACTAGCAAAAACAAGCAGCGCCAACGATAATAAGCAAGATAAACAATACGACTAGTAATGCAAATCCTCCGCCATAACCACAACCACTTCTATATCCTTTTTCTGCAGCCAAGATATTCCCCCCCGATCCTATAACAAAGATGCGTTTCATAATAACTAACAGAAGTTCTATTAATTTAACTCGTAATAAAAACAAGCTAACAGAAAAATAATTTTTCATTGCAGTCATGTTGTACTTGCTTATCACTACACTGACACTATATGTATTGGGCTGTAAACGGTTATGTGCTTTTATATCAACTTTTCCATTTTTGAGGAAAATGTCATTGACCATTTTTAAAATCGTTATATTTATATTAATAATTTTATAACCCACATTTAAATTTAATCATTCGTATCTTTTTCTCTACTTTGACGATTTGAAATCATTATCTTCTTAATCCATACTATTTTCACTAAGTAATTAATATATTATTTCAAGTTCTCTATGACTTACCCATATCTTATATTGTGTGTAACTGAACTCTTCGTTGAATCCCTTGATATCATTGATTTCATTTCACTTTCTCTTTTGAGTTACACAGTGCGAAAATTATGAGTAACCGTATAGAGATACCACTAACATTTTGAAAAACAAGCTAAGACAAAAATAAAATAAACTGCCCATGTGGACAGCTTATTTACATAATTATCGTTATCAGTAGTCAATACTGCATAGAATTTTTGTTATGGAGAGATTTTATTACTTGGAGATAAGCTAATATATGTTCACCTGTGTTTTTAAGAAATAGCCTATTCTTGGTCCATTGGGGAAGTAATATTATCTTTATATGTGTCAATATAAATGTTTCCATTTGCTGCAAGTACAGCATACGTAACATCTTTGTAGCTAAGGTTACGTTTTTTTAGCTCACATTGTAATTCTAACTCCGTGTGATTGTTTTGCCTTAGGTTTTCTGTCATAATTTCTCCATCCATAATTAGCTCGATGGGAAGTTTACACTCTTTTTTTGTTGGTATATTTAAATCTTGTTGTGTAACAGTACGATATTCAGGTTTTTTCAAAACAGATATTTTTCCATTTGTTTCAACTACGACATAAAGAACTTCTTCAATATTAAAAATACCATTCTCTCTTAATTGTTGGTTTAAATAATCTAGAGAATAGCGCATTTTCCGCATATTATTTTCTAAAATTTTTCCGTTTTCCATAATGACTGTTGGATTTCCAGCAAATACCTTTCTGCCTATCCGACTTTTCATGGATATATAGCTAACCATTAAAATGACAAATACTAAAATAAGAAAAGCTATAACTGCATGATGAGTTTTTACATTTAAATTAAATGCTAAATTTGCAATAATACTTCCGATAGAGATAGCACCAATAAAATCAAAGGTATTCATTTCAGCGATAATCTGCTTTCCTAATATTTTAGCTCCGATAAATAAAATCGAGAAAGATAACAGTGTTCTCAAAATAATCTCTATATGTTCAGACATAAGTAGCTCCTCCTCTTAAGATTGCGTGTTAGTATTATAACGATTTACATAAGGATAGTATGTATCATTGTAAAAGAATATATTTTGTTCAATGACATTAAATAGTTCTTGTAGATGAATTAATCTCGGTTCTGTTGTCAAGTTTCTCAAGAACTAAAAAGAGACATGAATGTAAGAGGAAATATAATGATAGAGTTACTTAAATTACTTATATAAAAGCTAATGGACGAGTATTAATACTTATATAGTAACTTTTATCTGATAAGAAAGGGGTATAAGATTTATGAACAACCTTAATTTTCTTTGTGAACAATTTGCTAAAATTCTTAATGGAAAAAGCAACATAAATCAAGGTGTTTGTTCTGTCTCCTTGCGTCGTAATATTAAAGTGCTGGTTCAAGGACGACCAAGCACCTCAGTGATACCGGTTGGGATATCTTTTGAATCGCTAGATCAAAATGGCAATGCGTTGAACCTTGGAGAAATCGCTATTTTACAAGAAGAAATTCCTTTATTTATGCAATCAATTGTTCAACAAGGGATTATTGTTAGCGCCTTACATAATCATTGGTTATATATGAAACCATTGATTATGTATATTCATATCCAATCTATTGAACCACCATTGAGTTTTGCAAAAAAATTGGCAAATTCCTTTTTGGTTTTAAGTAGTTATCCAATAACTGATAACGGGAGCTAATGTTAAGTAGATCCTATTTATTGACTTTCTATATCGAGAATCATGAGAATAAAAAAAGCCCTCCAGTTAAGCAATCTGGAAAGCATTTTTATAAATTTCTAGATACATTGAATTGCGACTTATTGTATTTTTTGCTTAGCGTGAGGGGTTCCGAAATGCTGGAGGTAGCCCCTCACCACATAGTTATCAAGTTAAAATTTTTTAGTAACCCAAAAACGAATTTTTGTGCTAGCTTGTAACAAAATAGCTTATTTTTTGGTTTTGGGGTAATCCTGAATTCTTAAGTTGATAGGAATGTGGCGATACCCCTAGATTTAAAAAGAAATAAGCAGTGATTAGATTTTAAACTTAGTCATTGCTTTATCCATTGCATCTTGGTTTACCCCTATATAACGTAACGTGACCTTCTCTGACGAGTGATTGAATATCTCCATAAGTAATGCTATGTTTTTCGTTTGCATGTACATGTGATACCCGTACGTTTTTCTTAACGTATGTGTGCCTATTTCATCTAATCCAAACTCTGCTGCAGCTCCACTTAATATCTTATATGCCATACTACGACCAATCGGACGATTCCTACCTTGTCTACTTTGCAATAAGTACTCATTATCTTCTCTTTTTTCGACAAAGCATTTAAGCTCTCTTTTCAATGCTGCAGTAATTTGTATTCGTTTCTGTTTCCCTGTTTTCTTTTCTCGCATAGATATATGACTGCCTTTAACATCTCCTACCTTCAGTTTCAAAATATCCGAGATTCTCAGGCCTGTATTAATTCCCATAATGAAGAGAATGTAATTACGTAAACTCTTTTCCTTAAAATATTCTTTTAACTGCTGTATTTGCTCTGGATCACGTATCGGCTGAACAAAATTCATTATTCATTACCTCCAGTTTCATAAACTTCTAATCTAAGAGCAAAAGCAAGTTTATAAAACACCCTAGCCTTAACACGTCGATAAGTACGCTCACTCATGCCGATTTCGTTATATACCATATAATCACATACATCTTCATCTTCTAAATAACGCTTAATGATGATGTTTCTTTGATCCTTTCCTGCACGTCCATTACCCAAACGACTAAGAAACTGATCAATACGAAATGACGTTTGCTTAACCCACTCTTCTCGCTTACTTTGCTGTATATTAGCCATCGCTACATTTTCTAATGGCTTTCCTACATCATTTGTAGGTCCGTGATATTTAATTTCATAAGAAGGAGTGACTTTCATTTCTTCACGCATCATTCCAAACCGTCTATATAAACGTACGCTTTCAAGAACACCTTCTAATTTTTCTGCGTTGCTACTCTATCGATTTTTGGCAAGAAAGATAATTGTTTAGTCATGTAAGACCACTCCTTTTTATTTTTAGATTACTTTTGTCTTAATGCTCCACGTCTACGTTCATAACGAGGTCCATGAATACCCATTAAACCTTCAATCTCACGAGTATTTAACTTCTCTTTCCGTTTTTTCTTACTTTTCTTTTTTGCTTTATTCGATTGCTTTTTCCACTCGCGTAATTGGTCCTTAAGTACTTTCATAATTCCCCATCTCCCTTTTCAAAATAAAAAGGACACCTATTCCTAAAACAGCATTAATTGCTGCTTTAATGAATTGGTGTCCTCTAGTTTTCTAGCCGGACTATATTCGAATGTTATTTTAAATATCCCAATAGTCATTATTAACATCATTAGTATATTTGCTGATTTCCTTCTCTTTCCCACACTTTTCACATTTATAATAACTAACTATCCCCATCTTACCAGTTTTAAAATCTTCATTGTCATGACTTTTAATAAGTTTATATCTATGTATACATTTAGGTTCTTTTAATTTATCAAACCACTTTCCTAACATAAATTAATCCCTTTCCTCTCGAAAATATTCTTTTTATTCCCATCCCCTTAAGCATACATCGGAAAAGATTCCCAATTAATGAAACGTGGTAACTTGTTTTTTTATAAACAAAAGGATTATTTTATTAAAAAATTCATTTCAATTTATAATCGCTATCTTTTCCTTTAATTTTCCAGTAAAATCAAATGTAAATATTTTAATTACATAGGAGAAAGCAATGAAACATAACATTAATCTATGGTCCTTTATTTTTTCTTTTATTTGCATTGGTTTATTCCTCTTATATCTTGAAATTGGTTCGATAGCCTCATCTGAAACGAAATTGTTTATTATGAATTCGCTACCTATCCATCCTTTATTTTTTTTACTAGTTTTAACAATAGGAACTTTTTTTGCTGGTATGAAAGGATTTTCTAAAATAGATAATTGGGTTGCTATGCTTAGAAGCATAGCGACAGTTCTACTAACACTTTTATTATCAGTGTTTTTAACACTAACTTTGATCATTGGCTATGCATTAAGTTAAACGTCATTCCTTGTGAATAAAACTAAATATTACGTCAATACTATATTTGAAATCAGATTTTCTCCTTGTTCCCCCTTGGAGAACCTAACAGTTAGCTTTTGCTAGCTGCTTTTTACTTGTAAGAAGCACTCAATTAACTGGACTCACATATAATATTCTGAGTTCCTTTCTCTATAAAATAGTCGTTATAAAATGAGACTCGTCACGAGAGCACTTTACTAAGTGCTCTTTTTTGGTTTTAAAATAAAAATGCTTGTCCACTTCAACCCATTCACCATTGAATATTATCTAACTACTATAATCGTATAATTCTTCTTACATTTTCCATTCACTTCGATATATTCTTTAATTCGCCTTAACAATCCTTACACTTCTATATAATTGCTTTTTGCTACCTTTACCTCCTATGACGAGCAATCATAAGAGGTAAAGGTATGAATGAAGAAAATATTGTTTTACATGGTACTGCTATTAAATCAAGTTTAATCGATTCAATACTCCTATCTATTTTTCATCATTCACTTTACCAGCAGAAGCAACAGGAGCAACAGGTTCAACGGTATTGATTTAGGAAGCGGACTTCCTTATATATTAAAAGCTTTTTGGAGTGAACCCATGTTCCTTATATATTATGGAATGGGTTTATATTTGTGACATAAGGGCTTATTTTTTTATTTATTTTAATTTTCAAGGGCCTTTTTCTTATACTTGTTTGTTAACCAATTCATAAGTTGTAGTGTGTAAGTGGGTGAATGATAAGGATGGTGTAAAAATGAGTGAATTTAAAAAGAAATTTCATATTCCATGTGATTGTTTTCTCCCCCCTGTACCTCCACCTCAAGTTGGACCGACTGGGCCGACCGGAGCGACTGGGCCGACCGGACCAACCGGGGCTACAGGAGTTACAGGACCTACGGGACCAGCTGCTACGGCATGTTGCCCATGTACGAATGTTCTTGATAACCCTGGATTCGATGAACCTGTAACACCAGGTACTCCAGTTCCAGGATGGATTGTAACGGGAAATGTTTCAGAAGTAGGATTTCCAAATGCGCACAGCGGTCGTTTTCTTCCAAATGGAATCTTGAGTGCTTTAGCTGTTTCTATTGGACCTGGAGGAATTATGACCCAATCTGTTGATGTGGGCGCAGGTTGTTGCTTTACCCTTTCTTTTGCTGGGGATATAAGAGATGGAGCACTCCTTGTTGCTTCTGTATCGTTTCCAGAACTTGGTCAAGGATGTCCTCCTAACCCTACAACACTTGGACCATTAAACATTCCGCACATTGTACCTGTTGCAAATCAACAACAAGCTGGCTTCCAACATTATACCCTTGTTGTGTGTATACCTGCTGATGTAACTACAGCATGTATTAGTTTCCAAAACTTAGCTACGGGTGGAGAAGGCGCAACAGCTTTTGTTGATAATGTTGTATTCCAACCTACTGGTGGACCTTGCACTTCATGTTCACAAAATTTTTAATATATTAATGTATTTAAAGATTTTCGTTTACTGGCGAATTCAATAACTATTAAAGAGAGCATTCTAGCTCTCTTTTCATATTTGAAATCACCATAATCTGCCCCTCAACCTTGACTCCACTCACTATATATTCATTAATAATCCGTTGTTTACTCTTCATTTCATTCCAATGACTATTTTATTTTAAATCCGCACACCCCTTAGAAGCATACATACGATATCATGTGGTATTCTTTTTCAATATTAGTTTTTATCCGTGAGTGCCTTGGATGGCGCTCTTTATATTTGAAATAAATAACCCTTTTGTTCAAACATACTTACGATTTATATAAACTAAGCATATATTTAAATAGACAAAACATAGCTTTTTCTTATACATACACAATTTTTGTTTAATAAAATAACGATTTTGTTCACTTTTTTGATACATTTATGAAACATTCACATGTTATCTTCAATATGTTCTATTCTTTTTGAAAAACCATGTGAGAATACCAAAACAAGAAGCCCTAGAGCCCTAAATCTAGGGCTTCTTGTTTTCAAATAAGGATTTTGTTTAAATTTCTTTAACCTTATTAATTCCCTTGCATACAATATTATCACAAGAAATTCAATAAGTGCTCCGGTCTAGTTGCCTTGAATTTCTTGCAAACCTTGTGGGAAGAATCCGTTTAAAACAAACGGGTTCTTTTATCTATTCACCTTTTAACTGGACAAGCATATGTTATTGTATAGAGGCATCCACTCATAGTAATCTACCTTTCTTTTCATTAACACGAAATAACAATGTTATTAAAACAAAAGTGCAAAGGTAGTTATTTGCTGATTCCAAAATTAATTAAACTAATAATATATAAATGAAACATTAATAAAAAAGATTATGCTACTATTTTTCTAAACACAAAGATGAGGTGATTTTGATAGAATATAAAAATAAAGATATATTCAATACATTTTCTTTTTCAGATATTAAACCTATTATCATCCCCCACCATCCAACTGGACCGACTGGTGTTACTGGAAGGACTGGTATTACTGGGCCGACTGGCGTTACTGGAAGGACTGGTGTTACTGGACCGACTGGCGTTACTGGAAAGACTGGTGTTACTGGACCAACTGGTGTTACTGGACCGACTGGTGACACTGGATCTACTGGCATTACTGGACCGACTGGTGTTACTGGTCCTGCTGGTGTAGGTTTAACAAACTATCTATATATTTTTGATACTACCAACCAGTCAATTGTAGTAGGTGGCAGTGTCACTTTTAATACCAATGGACCTATAATAGGTAGCGCTTTTACCCATATAGCGGGCACTGGAAATATTACAATTAACACCAGAGGAACATATGTAGCAGAATTCCAGTTAGAAGCTGCTCGTGAAAACCAATTTTCCTTTGCACTAAACGGTACACCGATTCCTGGCGGTCGTTATGGAACTGGGTCTCCACATTCTATAAATCAAGGTACTGTTGCTTTCACAGTAACAACTGTTCCTTCAACATTAACTTTAATAAATAATACTTCTTCAGCAGGTACTATCACCCTATCTAATAATGATGGGGGCTCTTTAACAAATGTATCTGCAAGTATAAGTATTTTTCAGGTAGGGTAATTACTTAGGTTAAAGAGTAATCATTTATAAAGCAACTATACTTTATCCTTATAAGTCACTTTTTAATCGTTTAATTTTTTAAAATTTCGATTTGTGATAGAATAAGCACATATCAATCTTTTTACTTTCACTTTAAAGATGATACTTCGATTTTGGTCCTAGTTTCCTAGGGCCTCTTTTTAACTAAATAAAAATTTTTGTTGAACCCATTCACCAATTTCATACTTTTACATACTTTAATACTACCTTTCTGCATAATGTGAGTTTGTCACTTTCGTTATAATGAGGTATAAGGAGCGCTCTCCATCAGCGCTCTTTTTATTTGTTGTTAAATAAGAATTTTGTTTAAAAATTAATAACATTCTCTAGCAGCTTGGTGCACCCTATATCTAAAAGGAGCATTTATGAAAATTTTAAAATACATATCCCTTACTATTGGATGGATTGCATTATTATCAATTTGGTATGTGATTTTCTTTCCTTAACCCACAAGTTAATTTGTACAGTATGCGTTTCTTTTATCGCACTATTTATTAGCAACAACATATACTTATACGGACTATAAAAAATATAGTTCTTGGTCGAAGAGCACCCTTAGGGCAAATGGTGCTCTTTTTGATTAAAATAACTATTTTGTTATAAAGTAACTGCTTCTGCTGTAGGTTTATTTTTCTCTAATTGCTCAATTGCCATTTGCAATCCTAACCAGTAACCAATTAAACGATACGGTAACCTCATGTTTTACCGAATATGCAAGAAGAAGCAGTTAAAAACTTCGGTAAAAGTATCTTTGGATAACCTATGTTTGCAAAATGTTTGCATTTCATCAAAAAAAGTCAAAAAAACGTTGTCATATCAAGGTTTGTTTGACCTATCATCTTATATTCTTGATATAACGCCCTTAAATCGTTGCTCTATATTTTCAGATTGCTGTAAATCTATCCGTATATCACTTTTTCCTGCCCCCATATAAAGAGCGATATTTGAGGTGAATACTTTTGTAACAAATCGTGAAAGAATATATCCACATATACATCCGCCAGCTGAAATAACAACATATTTTGTTACATATAGTTTTTGAATATCTTTACTTGTAATGCCGATAGCTTTCATAACACTAATTTCCCGATAGTATTCTTCCATCAGTTAATGAATTAAGTGTTTTAAAAAGAGGATAAGTAATAGAGGGACCTTTTTGAGGTAAGTTCGATGACTGGTATAAATCTTCAAATTCATTTATCTAATTTACATCTGTTAACTGAAATTCAATAAGATATTCTCTTTCTCCCAAATTTCGTTTTAATCTTTCTAAGTCTTCATTGCTTATTACAAATCGCTTTGAACTAACGATTGATGGATTCATTTGAACATCACGAACACATGCTGATATCGTAAATTCTTGTTCTATATTATTTTTTATAATCCATATTTCATCTCCAATATGCAGATTGTATTTTTGCATAAAATAAATCGGTACACCTATTTCCCCTTTACTAATCTGTATCACTTTATTATTTAAATCTAATAAAAAATTAAAATTAGCGTTTTGTTTCACGGAACTAATATCTATTACGCTATTATGTTCGCCTTATTTTTATTTTGTATAAAAATGTTATACCCGTTTACTTGTACTTGGATCATCTCTGCCGTTTGCTACTTTTTTACAAAAGGAGTTTTTTCTACAAATGAATCCATTGACTTTTGATTTATTTCTCCGGTATGAATCTGTACGACGTGCGGTGCGCTTGATACTTTAAACAATCGATCATAGATTTATAACGTTACTTGAAGCACTAGCCATTAAAAACTTGATAACTTGATAAACATAAATAAAATGATAATTATCATTTTATTTTTAGAGAAATCTCTTTTTAACATTCTCCTAATCATATGAAGCTAGTTCCCTTCATTTCTTAATATTTTCTTCGTCACTATAGCTATTAATATCATTATGAAACTAATAGCAAATATAGGTAAATAAATTTTCGTACTGAATCCTTCAAACATAAAACCATATACGACTTGCCCAATTGGTGCCATACATTGAGATACCGCTGTTATAAATGCCATCACTTTTCCTAGATTTTCATTTGGTGTTTTCTTTTGGACTACAGTAATCACATAAATGGATACAATTGTCATAATCATTGCGATTAGAAGAGAAGAAAGTATAAAGAGGATAAATGGTGGATAGTATCCTAAATTAAGAATAAACGGTGTAACTGATAGTGCCACTGGCATTACTAATAAAGCTATGATAAGCATCCAATTATATAATGTTTTCATCTGTAACTTTTTAGCAAAGAAACCGATTGACAATGCCCCTAATATGGTTGCAAAATCAATTAATCCCATTCCAATTCCATACATCGTATCGCTACTCTGCATAGTTACTCGTAACATAATAGGTCCTCCAACAACAAATAACGGTGTCAAAATTAAGTTTAGTAAAGCTGCAAGTAACATAGCCTTCAAAATAAAAGGTTGCTTTAAAACATAAAGAAAACCTTTTTTCATATCTTTTACAATTGCCGGTATGATATGGCTTTCTTGCGCTCTTTTTATAAAAGGTATTGTAATAAACATTTCTAAAATTGCAGATAAAAAGAAAGCAAGACAACTTGTTATTACGAGCATTTTCAAACCAATTATGCCATATAATATTCCTCCTAGTACAGGTGCAACTATATTAGATAATGCTTGCACACCATTTATGATACCGTTTGCTTGTTCTAACTTTTTCTCTGGAACTAATTGCGGAATACTTGCCATAACAACTGGTGAGTACATTGCACTAATGACTGCTAGTAAAAACATAATTGCTCCAATCAATAAAATAGATACCGATTCAGTTAATAACAAAACTATAAAACTTAATACAATAGCAGCGTTTATAAAATCCAAAATGACCATTACATTACGGCGGTTGAAACGATCTGCTATCGCTCCGCCAAGAGGAGCTAACAAAAACGGGATACTCGTTATGGCATATAACCCTGCAAATATATCGGCACGTCCTGTTATATCTAGCACATATAAAGACAGTGCAAAACGTAATAGTGTTGAACCTAAAATAGTAATAATTTGACCACTTACCATTAAGTGAAAATCTTTCAAGGAAGATTGAATACTTGCTGGCATCTTCATCACATCCTTCATTTAGTCTAGACCGACTGCCGGTCTATAACACTCAAACAGAAAAAAGCTATTTCTGTTTCATTAAAACCTCGATCATATAATCAAAGGACCCTTCTTTCGCTCCAACAGATACTTCCATCATTTTAATATAAGCCTTAGCTCTTCTCATCATTTCTTCCGGTTTCCACTGGAATAAACCATCATCAAATATGACTTGTGCTGAAGAGAGTAATAATTCAATTGTTTCTTGTGGGTATGCAGTAGAAAATATGCCTTCTTCTATTCCTTGCTCTAAAACTTCCGTTAATACAGGAGATAAATGTATAATGGATTGCACTAAACTTTTCTGATGCATTTCTGCATTATTTGGTTGATGGAATTGTTCAATCATTTTTTCTTTGACATCTCCTGATTTTGGTGATTGTTCCATTAAAATTTTAAATAACTTATCTAAAACGGGGATATCGGGATTGGAGACAATCCTTTTCGCCTTAGTGACATCCTCTTTAATAATCCTCATAATGATTTCATCCATTACTTCCTCCTTCGACTTAAAATAATGATAAAACGTCCCCTTTGCTATACCAATTTCTTTTAAAATATCATTCACGGTTGTTTTCGTATAACCTTTCGTAAGAAACAAACGCTCAGCTGTTTCTAAAATTTCCTTTCTACGCTCCTCATACTCCTTTACAATTCGCATTCAAGTTCTCCTTCCCATCAGACCGACTGTCGGTCTATTAAAATTATATGTTTAGTTTGCAAAAAGTTTCCTATTATCGTACATATACAACACCATACTTTCTATTTCCTTTATAAATTTTTATTTTTTAACGTCCGCTCAATTTGTTTAAAACGTATCTCATGTTTCTTATCGTCACCTTTCATTTTAGGAAAAGAACGATGCCTCCGTTCGATCTATGTACTTATCAATGGAGTATTTTGTTGAGTTCCAATATGTAATATTGTATATTTCGCACTTTTAATTTTTGTATATGTGATAATTTATTTATAAAAATATAAATTATTAATAAGGGTGATTTATATGAGCAAGTTCCGAAAGAAGATGATTAAATATTTGCAAACATTTTGGGGATGCTTAGCATTTGGTGTATTAATGTTTGCTATCTTCTTAATTACGGATTTAACAGATGCATCTTTAAATACATTAGGCTGGAG
The DNA here is from genome assembly GCF_038008705.1 of Bacillus sp. FSL W8-0770. Classification (NCBI taxonomy): domain Bacteria; kingdom Bacillati; phylum Bacillota; class Bacilli; order Caryophanales; family Bacillaceae; genus Bacillus; species Bacillus sp. FSL W8-0770. Next base: position 2,268,704 of record NZ_JBBOZR010000001.1, on the reverse strand, counting down.
AGACTGGCTAGGTTCTGTAGCAGGCGCAACCATTTTATCTGTTGGGATGTTTACTTTAAATAAATTGAATTTAAAATAAATATTCGGTCAATACTGTATGTAGGCTGTATGCCAACATTCATTTAAAGTAGTCTTCTCTGTATCTCCTTGTATTGAGCAGTTAGCTTTTGCTAGCCGCTCTTTTATTTTGTTCCGGTTCTTGCCTTTTAAAGAACTCTTTATCTACTTTCCCCCAATAAGTACACATATCTATTCTCCATTGCTACAAAATGAAATCTTTATTTTGTTTTACGCGTCGCTTTTTCAATCAGCCAAGATACAATATTAAAATCATTAGCTTCACCCTTTAAAGATGTTCCGTTCCAAAAGCATTCTTTCATCACTTCAAGTAATTCTTCAACAGCTTCAATTCATCTCATATTCATTTTCCCTTTCTCCCAAATAACTATTTTGTTTTATTAATTAACTGATTAATAAAACAAACAACTTTATTAAACATTCCATGTTTCTTCACCCCTTGAATATTTTTCAAATAAAAATACATACTATTTTCAAGCCGCCGTGTCCACGGCTAATACCTCTTATCTTTTGTTACAGCAAAAGCAGGTAGGCTCTTCACTTATCTGCTTTCTCTGTATATTTTTTAAGAAATCGAAAATAATACCAACAAGCTGTTTGAACTAGCAGCTTCACTCTTCTCGCAATGGGGATGCAAATTATCACAATTAGCTAACTCATTGAGCTCACTGGCAGACAACCAAAATCGTTGTCTGCTTTTTGTATGAGATTTTTCGTTTTACATATACTACTTTTGAACCTGCAGACCAATACGAGCCATTTTGGTGCTTGGGATTTCCCTTCCGGGGATAAGTATCTTTTACTTATCCCTTTTTTGTATAGACATGTATATTTAGGGTAAAACTAATTACAAGCAGATTTTCTGTTTATGCGTAGTTCTAAACAAGATTACTTTTTCTCCTATTAAAGGACGGCAGGTACGACTGCTAGTCCTTTTTTCTTATTTCGCATATTATCACTACATTACCTTCATCGTCATAAGCAATTTCCCCATAAGGATGGCAGTGGTGCTTCTCGAGTTCCTCATTGATCAAAACTAATAAATTAGTTTTCCAGTTTCCAACGATCGTACACCAATACGAGTTTAATCCTTCATAAACTTCTCTTGTTCTATTTCGATAATTGCGGAATATGTAATGAAAATACTCGCTCGCTTCAATACCTTTTCTTTTAATCAAAGTGTTCTGCTGAATGATTGTAATACCCTTGCTCTAATGGTTTTGGACTATAAAATTTCCTTTATAAATTTCAAATACGGTGAATGAAATTTTTGTTTTTTCTTGCCATCATCCTTGTTGTATACAAACAAAAAAAGAGCCACAATATTTTGCGACTCTTTTACAATTATAACTATTTAACGACCACGTCTTTGCTGACCTTGCTTTGTACTACCTTTTTTATTACTTGGCTTATTAAATGATCGGTTATTTTCATTTCTCGAACTATTTCTCGAACTATTTCTTGAATCACTTCTTGAGCTATTTCTGGAATCACGTCTTGAATCACTTCTTGAACCTTCGCGGCTATCTCTTTGACGATTTTGACCTGATTTCTTCGGAGCCGGCTTTGGTACCGGTTTTCCATTTTCATCTACACGTTTTATCTTCGGTTGTTCGATTATTTCTCTTTGTATTGGTGCACCAAGCGTTTTTTCAATTTCTTCTAAATGTTTTTCATCTTTCGCTGCAACGAACGTAATTGCAAGACCTGATCCACCTGCACGTCCTGTTCGGCCAATGCGGTGAATGTAACTTTCTACATCTTCAGGGATATCAAAGTTAAATACGTGCGTTACACCATCTACATCAAGTCCACGAGCTGCTACATCCGTTGCGATTAAGTACTGAATTTTAGCTTCGCGGAAACTCTTCATAACTCTTTCACGTTTCGCTTGAGGTATATCACCATGAAGTTCAGCACAATTATAACCTAATCCTTTTAAATTATCATAAAGCTTACTTGCTCTAACCTTTGTACGACAGAAAATAACAGCTAAAAATGGCTGATCACGATCCATAATAAAACGAAGTGCATCTGGCTTTGCACGGTCTGTCGTCTCAATGACACGCTGCTCAATTGTATCAACCGTTACTTCTTCACTTTGTACTTGAATCATTTGCGGCTCATCCATATAACGCTTCGCCAATTTTTTAATATCTTTTGGCATCGTTGCTGAGAATAACATCGTTTGTTTACTATCAGGTGTCTCATCTAAAATATCTTCAATATCATATAAGAAACCGAAATAAAGCATTTGATCCGCTTCATCTAATACAATCGTTGAAAGATTACTTAAATCAATTGTTTCACGTCGTATATGATCTAATAATCGCCCCGGTGTCGCTACAACAATATGTGTATTACCTTTTAATTTTCTCAATTGTTGTGCTACATCTTGCCCACCATAAATCGCTAGTACATTAATATCTTCTCTTTGAACAAGCATTTTTTTAATTTCAGTTGTAATTTGCAGAGCTAGTTCCCTTGTTGGTGCAACAATTAAAGCCTGAACATCACTAGACTCTGGATCGATTTTTTCTAAAATCGGTAACACGAATGCTAACGTTTTACCCGTTCCTGTTTTCGCCTGCCCAATAATATCTTTACCTGACATAATAACAGGAATTGCCTTCTCTTGAATTGGTGTTGCTTCTGTAATTCCATTTTCACGTAATGTATGATTAAAAGTTTCACTAATTCCTAATTCTAAAAAGTTTTTCAAATAGACCACTTCTTTTCCTTATTTTTCACATTAGCTTTCATTGTACCATTTGTTTCGCCAAATATGAAAAATAAAAAAATTCTTATCTTCTTTTTTTATATTCATCCTGTACTAGATGAACAAAATCTTTTTGCTTTTTCTCAGATTTTATTAATGCTTCCATGTTAGTAGAAGACAAAATGAACTTCTTAATTTTGCTATTACATCAAATAACGAACCCATCTTCTCCCCCCTATACCCTTGCTCAAATTATATATATTCTTCTTTACATATATATTTCAATTTTACCGAAATATAATGTTACTGATTTGGTTGAAATCGCAAAATATATGAACTAAAAAACCGATCTTTTCGATTTAGGAAAGACCGGTTTTCATTAATTTATACAGTAAGCTTTCCTCCATGATAGCAATAATACTCTGCTGCTTTAAAACTTTTAATCCTGTTTAAAGACTGTTTCGCTTTTTCTATATCCAAACAAAAATTCGGATTAGCTATTACTAACTCACGATTCTCTTGAACAGCCGCATCTCCCGTAATTACACAATCTAAATTCGGAAAATATAATGAAATATGCCCCGAAGTATGTCCTGGCGTCGCTACTATTTGACATTCATTATTCAAAATCATTTGACCATCATGCACTTTTTCATCGACGGAAATATGTTTTATATTTTTTAACTGTTGTATAAACCATTTACCAAATTCTTTTTCTTCATTTGGCATACGTTCTAACATTTCTTCAGCTTGAACTAACCTCTCTGATTTTATATCACCACTAATATAGTTAGATTCAATTTCACTAGCAATAACATTAATTTGAGGATATTTCACTTTAAAATCGTATACAGACCCTAGATGATCATCATCATAATGAGTAATAATTATATTTTTTAAGTTTTTCATCTCATATCCATGTTTTAATATTGCATTTTCAATTAAAGGTAAAAAACTTGGATATCCTGTATCGACTAACGTTAATTCATTATGTACTATAATTAAACTTGGATAAACACATTGTTTTTGCCCGTTAAATTCGAATTCAATTGGTAGTTCTATTATTTTCATTTTGCTTCCCCCATACGGCTTATAAAATGCATAATAATAACTAAATCATCCACATACATTTTACAATATATATACTATGTAACGGAACACTATGAATCGTTGCATAATCCACATTATATTATTTTAAACAGGTAATCCCCTATTTTTATGGAAATATATAATTAAGAAAAACAATAAAATTGATTAATCTCTCACTTCTTTGTCCACCCTTTTAAAAAATCTATGTTTTTGTAAAAGGAGCGTTCATATGGAGAAACAGACACTTTGGAAAAAGTTCAAAAAAAGCTCTGTAAACCTCGGTAAATCTAGCGTATATGAAAGTATTATTTTATTCTACACAATGAAAAAGAAAGAATTACCTACTAAAGCGAAATTCATAATATTAGCCGCTTTATCTTATTACGTATTAACAATCGACTTCATTCCAGATATAGCTGCTATTATTGGGATTGGCTTATTAGATGATGTTTTAGCAATCGCTGTAGCGCATAAATACGTTATGAGACACGCAGATGCTGAAATTCGAGAAAAGAGCAAAGTAAAGATGGAGTCATTATTTACTTCAGCACAAGCATAATGAAATTATCTAGTCATTTACCTACCTTTTTACTTTCAAATAAAGCTAACTGTAATTAATAATAGTTCCACCTCACTGAATATTACCCTTCACCATGAGAGCATAGCAGAATAAATTCCTAAACAAAAGCATTTCTCTTAGCTCTCAAACCGTAAACAAATAGGGAATCAGCACTTGTTCCTAAGTTCTGACTCCCTTTTATTTGTTCTTATATCTATCTGTTATACAGTTTCATACGTTCCCTTATACAAAACTGCTATTGCCGCTACTATAAGAATCATACCCATAAAAGCAGGTGCGGCATGACCAAGTGATACATAGATTTGTCCTCCAATAATCGGACCAATCATTCTTGCTAAAGCTTGAATAGATTGGCTTCCACCTTGAATCCTTCCTTGTTCATTAGAACTGACAGACTTTGAAAGCATCCCGTTGAATGAAGGCCCGAAAATTGAATCCCCAAAACCAAACATTAGCATTCCAACGATAAGTAGTGGAGAGAGTGAAAATACAGCTGATGCTGCAATAAAACTGTATCCTATAATCTCCGAAACCATCCCAAGAATTGCTATTTGTTTATCACTAAGCTTGATTAAAAGCTTTGGCATTATAAAACTTTGTGAAACAATGTCTTGAAAGCCCAAAATTGAAAACATAAGTCCGATTAATGCAGGTTTCCAACTGAAAGTATCCATTGTAAATTGCGTGAAAATTGCTTGTAAAGATCCGTTAGGTATCCAAAGTAAAAACGCTGAGATAAGTAACCATTTTAAATTTTTCATGGAAAGTATATTTGCTAGCTGTGCAAAAGGATTTAACCTTACAAAAGTAATCTCTTTTAACCTGTTATTTTTGTCAAGGCTCTCAGGCATGTATTTCATACCATATAAAACATTTAATAAAGTTATGAACGCTCCAAAGTATAAAGGTACAGAATGACCAAACTTTGCAAGTAAGCCCCCAAGAGTTGGTCCAATAATAGTTCCCGCACCTACAACTGCACTCACCCATCCAAAGTATTTCGTTCTCTGCTCTTTCGGAATGATGTCTGCAAAATATGCGAAGATAGTACTTATGCTTCCGCCTGTTATTCCTTCTATTATCCGTCCAGCAAATAATACCCATAAAGCTCCTCCTATGCCAAAAACCAAGTACCCAATTGCAGAACCAAATAAGCATATTAAAAGTAATGGACGACGGCCATACTTATCGCTTAAAACCCCGAGTGCTGGAGCAGCTAAAAACACGCAGGCCGCATATACGGAAGTTAGTAGTGTAACAACTAATGCTTGTTCTTCCGGATTACTTGTATATGGCTGTACTAAGAATGGGACTACAGGCATGATGATACTGAAACCTATACCACAAAGAAATACAGAAATAAGTCCGAATAGTAACGCATGTTTATCTATGCTTTTTTCAGTTTCCCTTTCATTTTGTGATCTAAATATAGACATTTAACTTCTCTCCTTAAAATGTTTTGTTGCTTTGTCAACAAAATGATAACCCTGTTTTGTTGATTAGTCAACAAAGATGAAATAATAAAAAAGCAGCCTATTCTCATATTAGAGTAAGGCTGCCATTTTATTATTAAAATGTATTACGATTTAATATGTATACCTTGTTTCTTTATTTCTGCATCCAAATGTCTACTATACTTTTCCACAAAGCTAATTATACTGTCGAATTCTTCTTCAGTTACTTGTTCAAATACAGCTTTATCCCGCTCTTGAAACTCTTTGTGCAGATTTTCATGGATTTTATAAATTTCTTTCCCTTGTTCGGTAAGCTTAAAATAAATTTCTTTCTTATTTTCTGACTTTTGGTAACTTTCAACAAGGCCTTTTTGTATGAGCTTCTTAGTCATTCTACTTATAGCACCGCGAGTCACATAAAAAGCCTCTGCGAGTTGCGTCACGTTAGAATCTGCATTGTTTTCAATATATTCAATGCAGTGAACTTCAGAAGACTTAAAACCTTTAAGACCTTCTTCCATCTTATCTTTATTAAGCCAAACCAGCTTATTATATAATTCCCTGAAACCGTTCATGACCTGTTCTTCTTTATTCATGACCTGCCCTCCTCACCGCTCATTAGCACATTAAAACTATTATATTAAATTTCTGCTTACGTTTCGACAATATTGAAATAATTATTGTAACATTAAAGATATGGGTAAAAATAGGCGCTTAAATAAAATAATTTTTAAACAGCAAATTTTGCAAGCTTATTGCTACTTACAGTAAATGGTAGACAAAAAGTAAGAGCTAAGATCATTTCTCTTCGCTCTTCTTTCATAAAACTAATTCACTTCATTAGCGACAAAAAAGTGCTCACATACACTTGATATGCGCTGTAAGTCTACGTTCCCACCAGATATAACCGCTACTACTTTTTTTCCTTTTATATAGCTATCAACTTTTCCTGCAAGAAGTGCAGCAGTTGCTAATGCACCTGCACCTTCTACAACAGCTTTCCCACGTTGTAATAAATCTTTCATCGCTACTTCCAGCTCTTTTTCTGATACAGTTACAATATCATCTACTAATTCTTTTACAATTTCAAATGTTAATTTTCCTGGTATTTTAACTGCGCAACCATCTGCAATAGTAGGCGCCTCATAATGTTCTACGATTGCTCCTTTATCGTAAGATGCCTTCATTCCATGAACATTATCTGCTTGGACACCAATTATATTAATCGATGGATTAAAAGATTTTAATGCTACAGAAATACCAGAAATAATTCCGCCTCCACCTATTGGTACAATGACAGTATCTACATCCCACATATCATCAAGAATGTCTAATCCAATTGTACCTTGACCAGCCATTACCTCTACATCATCATATGGATGTAAATATGTTTCACCTGTTTCCCTTATAATTTCTTCACATTTTACCTTTGCATCATCAAAGGTTTCACCATGTAAAATCACTTCAGATCCATATCCTTTAGTTGCTTCAACTTTCGCCTGCGGTGCAGAAATTGGCATGACAATTTTACTCTTAATACCGAGTAAATGAGCAGATAATGCAACTCCTTGTGCATGATTACCTGCTGAACATGCGATTACACCTCTTTCTTTTTCTTGATCCGTGAGCCGCGACATTTTATTAAATGCGCCACGAAATTTAAAAGAACCCGTTAATTGCATATTTTCTAATTTCAAATGAATTTCTCCGCCCGTTTTACTAGTCAAGTAAAAAGATTTTACTAATGGCGTTTTACGAGCATTTCTATCTAGAATTTTGTGAGCTTTTTTAATATCGTCTATATGTAATGGTAGTTTTCTAGTTATCATACTGACACCTCTTCCAAAGTTCTATTTCTAAGTTTTCGTAAGTCGTAGCTCCTTTATACGAAAAGAAAAAATCTTTATATATGTACCCCACTCTGAAATAAACACATTTGCAAACAATTTAACATCCTCTTCATATCGCGTTCTTTATAATGATTTAAACATGCAATTTGGATCCAATTATTCTTTTGTAAATAAGATGACTCATAATGAACGATGTATCCTTGTAATGCTAATGCATCGCCTACTACTTTAGAAGAATGGTCTTCGCTTAATACAATAGTAAGTATAATTGGCGCGGCATGTTCTTTAGGTGAAACAAGCTTTAAGCCCATATCAGTAATAACTTCTTCAACATACTCGTATGTCTCTTTAATTTTTACAAATACCTTTTCATCTTCAAATCTCTTCAACGCTTCTTGTAATGCATAAATTAAATTCCATGATTGTGAGTATGGAATGCTTTCATTTTCTTCATACATACCAATGTCCATATAGGCCGGCACAGCCTCGTTTATTTTTACAATGTGGTTATGAAAAACGAAAGAAATTCCTGTATATGATTTAATCGCTTTACCGCTAACACCACTTGCAAAATACACATCCTTCAAGTCTAATGGTATTGCTCCAATTGAGCTTATGCAATCTACACATAGTTTTATTTGATTCTCGTTACAAAGAGTATTTAGCTCGTTTAAATCGTTTAACATTCCAGTAGATGTTTCATGATGAACAAACCAAATCCATTCATAATTTCCAGTTGTCATGATTTCTTCTAATTCGGTATAAATAAATGGATCTCCCATTTCCTTTTTATACGTATCAAAATGTAACCGTGCTCGTTTTGCATGTCCAACTAATCTATTACCAAATTCCCCATTTGTTAATACTAGTCCTTTCCCTTTTAAAGAACGTAACTGTAAAGCAATCGCATCATTTGCTAACGTCCCTGTTCCTAACATAAGCTGTACATGTTTTGCTTTTGTCATGTAAAGTAACCGTTTTTTTACATTGCCCATCATCACTTGAAATGACTTAGAGCGATGCGAAATAGGCCGCGTAGAAAATGCCTTTCGAACGTTCTCTTCAATATCTACTGGACCAGGTAAAAACGTATATTCTTTCGTCATAATCCCCCCAACACTCGACTCTTCAAACATAGCAGGGGTAACATACATTGGCTGGAAGGCTGCTTCTTCTGTACCAACTAACGTATGGAAAGATTTGAATCCCATTTGCTCATATAAAGCTAGTTCACGTGTTGTTGCAGAAATGAGTGCTAATTCATATCCATTTAGAAGCAAATAACGATGTAGAAAACGAATTAATCCTAACAACGCTCTTCCATTTCTATATTCACGTTCTACTGAAAGCAAACGAATTTCATACATTTTTTCTCCATGCTCTTGCAAATAAACATCTAAATTTGAGATTTTATAATCTAACGAGAATGGTCGTTTTCCCCGCACTGCGACCATACCTACTAATCTATCCTCATCTAAACAAATTAAATATGTATTTTCTTTATGAAACCGATCTATACGAAACCGGTCTTTCGTTTCTTCATGTTGTGGTATCTCTTCCACAAAAGTTTTATAATTTAATTTATGTATACTTTCAAATTCCCAATCTTGATCAGCAACTTTATAAATTAACCCCATGCCTTATCTCCTTTATCTATTTAATAAAAAATGATAAGTGGAGATTATCCCCACTTATTAAACATTCATTTTATTCTCGATTCACATATAGAATAAGTACAATAATCATTCCACTTAATATAGTGGTAACAATAGAATAAGAATAAAGAATCATACAAATTGGTAAACAAGCAATTGTAATTAGTCCTGGCTTCGTAAACCCTTTAAATATTAAATAAAATACAATAAAAATGCCTAAGAGGGTAAGCGCTATCAAATAATCAAATGCGATTAGTCCTCCTATAAATGTTGAAATACCTTTACCGCCCTTGCCTTTAAATAAAACTGGATAAATATGTCCAATAATAACGGCCAATAATGTTAACATTACGAATGTAGGATCTTCAAAAAGATATTTTGCTACAGCAACAACGATTGCCCCTTTAATCGCATCACCTAAAAATGTAGCGATGAAATACCCTTTTCCATATACGCGCCCCATATTTCTTGCGCCAGGATTTCCGCTTCCTTCATCCCTAATATCAACGTTATGTCTCAATTTTGTTACTATATAAGCGGTCAATATGTTTCCAATTAAATAAGAAGCCACCAAATATAAAAACTGCATACTATTAATCATGTAATCATTCACTTTCTACATGGGATTACATATACAATATTCAATTACTACGTATATTGTACGTTTTTAACATACATCCCTTTATACATTTTAACATCATATTTTTACAAATCATACAAAAATTCTCATACACTATTTTTAAAAATATATATCCCTCATTAAATAATATGTTCCTTTCACTGCCATTTCTGCTTGTGATACGAATGTAATTTCTTTCATACTATCTTCACAGCATTTCTTAAATACAGCAAATATTTCAGGAACTAAACGCAATATACTGCCACTTACTGCAATTGGCGTTGAGTGCTTAAAGTTCAACTTGTTATAAACACTTACTGTAATCCTTGCCAATTCCTTTCCAGCTTGCATCATAATTTCATGCGCATCATCATTGCCATTTCTCGCTTCCTGAATAACTAATGGCGCGATTGCTGCAATTTTATCTTTAGAAGAAGTATATACTAAGCTTTTTATATGAGACGGTGTCAAAAGTTGAAACTGCCTTTGAATGTTCAAACTCAATGGACAAAGACTGATTCCTTGATCGAACTGAATTGCCATTTTCTTTAAAGCTTGTAATGCAATCCAATATCCGCTCCCCTCATCTCCTAAAATATGTCCCCATCCACCGCTATACTGATATACTTCCCCTTTCTTTCCTATACAAATTGCACCTGTACCACCTATAGTTAATATTCCCTCCTTACCTTTTAAAGCAGCTGCATGCGCGATCATTGCATCATTAAAAATTTCAATTTTTGTTCCGTATTTCTTTTTTAAACGTAATATTAATTCATTTGTATTCCCTCCGCTTATACCAGCTAATCCTAAACAAATACAAACGCAATGCTCATTCATTAAACTCTTCTGGCATTGATTAATTGCTTCCATAATATGCAAAAGTGCCTGATCAAAATCTATTAATACATTTCCAAATCTGCTCGTACCTCTTACAACTTCATTTCCATCTTGATCAAATGCAATTGCCTCTGTCTTCGTTCCCCCGCCATCTACTCCAATCATATACTTCATATGTTCGCCTCATTTTCATCTGCGTATGGAGGGAATGTTATATTCCCTAAAATTACGGAATTCTTAGCACCTGTTGCGCTCGGCACATTACTTGAATTACGATGATACGTTTCGTTTGCTAAAATAGCAAACGCAATTGCTTCTTTCGCTGCTGAAGAGTGACCAATATCTTCTTGTATACATATGCTACATTTCTCTTCTCTTAATCCATTCCGTAACATTTCAACAAGTGTATTATTATAACTTCCACCACCACCTAAAATCACCTCATCAATTTCATAATACGGCAAAATAAACGCCTTATAATGATGAACAATTGAACATGCTGTAAACATCGTGACAGTTGCCAATATATTTTCTTTACTATGCTTTTTAAATCGATTCAATAATCCAGTCACAAACGCTTCTCCAAACTGTTCTCTACCAGTTGATTTCGGTGGATTCATTTTCAAAAATGGATGATTCATACAATATGTCAAAACCTCTTCTACAACTACTCCTTGTTTTGCAATGTTACCATTTTGATCATATGACAACTGAAACAACCTTTGACATACTTCATCCATTACTATATTACCTGGACCTGTATCAAATGCTATAACGCTTTTCTCACTTAGTTGACTTGGTATTACAGTCACATTACCAATCCCGCCGATATTTTGTAGTAGTCTATTTTTAGTTTGGTGACGATATAAAATAATCTCTGAATATGGTACAAGTGGTGCTCCTTGTCCTCCAGCTGCCATGTCCATCGTTCGAAAATTAGAAATAACCGTCGTATTCGTTTCATACGCTATAATTGCTGGTTCTCCAATTTGTAATGTAGAAGGAATCATACCTCCATCTTGCTGTGGCTGATGATAAATCGTTTGTCCGTGAGAACCAATTAAATCTAATTGTCTCAAAGGAAAATTGGCCTCTTTACAAACTTCCTTTACAGCGTTTGCGAAGCGTAAACCGAGTTTAAAATTCAAACTGCATATAAGTTGTACATTTGAATTTTCTATTGATAATGCCTGCTGGATATCATTTTTCATATCATTACAAAATGGCACAGTAGTAAAATGGATGAGTTCAACTTTAGAATCTACACCGCTTCCATCTATATGAACGAGTGCTACATCTATTCCGTCTAACGAAGTACCGGACATTACCCCTGCAACATACATAACATGCATGACCTCCTATTTACTAAAAAACAATCATGTAAGTAACGAACGTACAACCAATCGAAAACAATATAAATCTAAAAAACAACTGAGCTTTCGATGCAAACGATCCATCAATGAAAGAAACAACTACCGTAAGCAAAACGCTTGCCGCAATACTTGTAACGAGCCAAATACTATGCATTTGTGATAAATTTAGCATGCCTAATAAAGGGACAAAAAGTAAATTTGCACAAATCACTCCAAATAGTAATAAAAACACACCTTTATAACTAAATTTTATATTCATTCTATTTCCCCCTTTCTAGTTTTAATGTGAAAGAAGTGATAGACAAAAAGTCTATCACTCAAAATAACAGCATGTAGATTAAGGATTAACCGACTCTCCGTCACCATTCTTTTCGATTTCAAGCATATTTTTGTCGTACATTTTAAAGAATGGTAAATAAATAAGGAACGATATTGTTATATTTATAAAAACTAATACAATCGCACGCCAATCTCCACCTGTTGCTAAATATGCACCAATTGGAGCAGGTAATGTCCATGGCGGCATAATATGCGTTGGTGTTACAAATCCCATTGCGGTTGCAGCATACGCTATAGTAGCTGTTACTAACGGGGTAATGACGAAAGGAATAATTAAAATTGGATTTAATACAATCGGCAAACCGAATATAACCGGTTCATTTATATTAAAAATCCCAGGGACAATACATGTTCTCGATAATGCTTTTGAATATTTTGATCGACCAAATATAATCATAGCTAACACAAGCCCTAACGTTGCACCCGAACCACCAATCCAAATAAACCATTGATAAAACGGTTCTGGTGCAATAAACGGAAAATGACTCGCTCCACTTGCTACAGCTTCACCGTTCTTTCCTAAATACACATCCCAAAGTGGCCTTGCCACAGTACCTACAACTGATACTCCGTGTATCCCGAAAGACCAGAAAAACGTAATTAAAAATACAGGTATAATAACGCCAAAGTAACTATCACCAGCTTTTACTAACGGTGCGGCTAGTTTATCTACAACGTAATGTAAATCAACTTTAAAAACGACTGTAATAAGACTCATCATAATAATAACGAATGCTGCAGGTATAAGTGCTTCAAATGAACGTGATACTGACGGTGGTACTTGTTCTGGCATTTTTATCGTTACGTTATTCTTCTTACAAAACCTTAAAATCTCAACTGATAAAATAGAGACGATCATCGTCACAAATAATCCATGACCTCCAAGATTTGTCATCGGAAGCATGAATCCTTTTTTATCAATTAACTCAGGCGTTAATGTTAAAAGTAGTGAACATACCGCAAGCTGTGCTCCTGATAAAGCATCTAATTTATAACTTTTCGCTAAATTATATCCTATTCCAAATGCTATATATAAGGACATAATAAACATAGTTAAACGATATGGTATCAATATACTTGTTTGATTCTTTAATGCCCAAACCGATATGAAACTATCTTTCGGCAGTGGTGGAAATGCTACTATTAAAAAAAAGCTTCCTACTATAATAAATGGTAACGCCGAAATAACTCCATCACGGATTGCTTGTAGATGCCTCTGCTCAGAAAGCCTTGCCATCGGGCCAGATAAGTTTTTATCAAGAAACGTGACAAACTTATTCATAACGCTTCCTCCTAACTAATTAATTCATTTACAGTTTTTAATAAAGTCGGGCCTCCAAGTGGCGTGTATGCTTGCGGTGGAATGATGCCACACGGAATAGATTCCTCCTCTGCAAATTTTTTTACAGAGTCAAATCGGTGTCTTATTTGAGGTGCCACCATTACGACATCCCAGCCATTCTTTACTTCTTCCTCTACCTCATTCGTTCCAATTGCATGCACTTCCATGTTCACACCATTTTTCTCCGCTTCTTTTTTTAAAGCGTTTACAACAATTGCACTGGACATTCCTCCAGAACAGACGAACAAAACTTTCATTTATTAATCCTCCTATACTTATAATTTATTACCCTTCAAATGAAAGGAAGTTTCACTTTACTAACAAGCATATGAAGTAGTAAATGAATTTAGTTATAATGAAAGTAAATTTCATTAAAAATATTTTTCCTATTAAATTAATGTTTCAATATGCAATTTTCTCTATTGCAAAGTCAACCTCGCCTCCTATATTATTTTAAATAATCATATGATAGGGAGGCGTATAAATGATCGTTAAACGTTTATTAATGATATGTTGTATCGTCATCTTGTTCATCCCTTTCTCTTTCATTCCCCCTCACTCTACTTATGCTGAAGTAAATACTGCATACAAAAAACATGAATTACGTGCTGTATGGATTGCATCTGTTCTGAATATTGATTGGCCCTCAAAAACTGGCTTACCCATTGAAAAACAGAAACAAGAATTTATAAGATTATTAGACGATGTAAAAAGCACTGGTATGAATGCAGTTGTTGTACAAATTAAACCAACCGCTGATGCTTTCTATCCTTCAAATTACGGTCCTTGGTCTGAATACATTACAGGAACACAAGGAAAAGATCCTGGTTATGACCCGCTTGCATTTATGATTGAAGAAACTCATAAAAGAAATATAGAATTCCACGCTTGGATTAACCCATACCGAATAACGATGAATCACACCGATATAAATCGATTATCAAATAATCACCCTGCAAGGCAACATCCCAATTGGGTTGTCCCTTATGGCGGAAAGTTATATTACAATCCCGGTATTCCAGAAGTGAAAAAATTTATAACAGAAGGTGCTTTAGAAATCGTGCAAAATTACGATATTGATGCGCTGCATATGGATGATTATTTTTATCCATATAAAGTGGCCGGTGAAGAATTTCCAGATCAGAAAACGTACGAAACATATAATAACGGTAGATTTACAAATATAGAAGATTGGCGACGTAACAATGTAAATGAACTTGTAAAAGATTTAAATACTGCTATAAAACAAGAAAAATCATATGTAAAGTTTGGCATTAGTCCGTTCGGCGTATGGAGAAATGTAGCTGACGATCCGACTGGCTCTAACACAACCGCAGGCCAAAGAAACTATGATGACCTTTATGCTGACACACGTGAGTGGATACAAAAAGGATATATTGACTACATTACACCGCAAATATATTGGAATATAGGTTTCACCCCAGCTGCATATGACATATTAGTAGATTGGTGGGTTAAAGAAACAAATAACAAACCGATTCACCTATACATCGGTCAAGCGGCCTATAAAATTAATAATAACTCCGTCCCTGCTTGGTCTGATCCAGAAGAATATCCAAGACAAATTGCATTAAACCGGCTATATCCCGAAATAAAAGGTAGTATGCATTTTAGCTTAAAAGATATTAATAACAATCCACTTGGAGCTAAAGATAGACTCTCAAAAGACATATATAAATATCCTGCATTAATTCCGCCTATGCCTTGGCTTGATCATGATCCACCAAAACAACCGACTTTAAAAGGTGCCATTCCAAGAGATGAAGGTATTGCAATCGGTATCATTGACAATAGAGATAATGATTCTACTTATTACGCTATTTACCGCGCGAATGGGAAAAATGAAGTGGATATACAAAATCCGAAAAATTTACTTACTACTGTAAGAAAAACAAAACTTGGAGAAATTTATGTAGATAAAACCGTTATTTCTGGAGAAACGTATACGTATGTCGTAACTGCAGTTGATCGATTGCATAATGAAAGTGTGGCTTCTAGTCATACTACCGTTAGTGCAAAATAAAATCTCATAACAAAAAGCGCCCTAAAGCTGTGATACTTAGCTTTTAAGGCGCTTTTTGTTATTTATTCTTAAACTTCTCAGTCGCTGCTCTCATCTTCACATTTAAATCGTGATCAATTGAGTCGCGAATATCTCGCTCTACTACTTCCATTTCTTTTTGGAAATTTTCCAAGTAGATTTTCAGTTCTTCTTCTTTCTCTGGTCTTTGTGAAGGTGGTAATTGTACTACCAACGATAACATGGCCGTTAAATCTTTCATTAAGAACGTTTCAAGTTTATGTTGTTGCTCAAACATGCGTTGTTCTTGATAATACGGCAAAGCATTTAATACTGAAATTGTAATATCATCAACCGTTCGTTGTAATGAAGGATTTATTGAGCGTTTATACGCTTGAATTGTATTTAATGCATCTGGATATCGATCATAAAAATACAATTTATAAAACGATAAATCTGTCGGTTTTACAGTTTGCTGCGTTTCTTGTCTTAAAAAATCTTTTACTTTCATCGCCGCTACATCAATATCTTCATTCGTAAGCTTTTTCGTTGTTTTTGCCATTACATGTACTTTTTTCTGTTTTTCTTTCGGTAACATCGAGAATACTTGCTCTCTCGTACGTTGACCCGATGCACAGAAAAGAGTGTTTAATGTATGTTGTTCTTTCTTTCCTTCCGTACGAATCCAACGATAAAAGAGAGGGTGTTGTGTAAATTCTTGTAGAAACGGTAATGATTTATTCGATAACTTATCTAAAGAATCGTGTGCTCTTTTATATGGCTTCGTCCATGAAAAATACAGTTTACGTCCGAAATATACAACTAATACAACGACAGTAAATGCGATTAAAAGCAATGTACCTAATAGTACTAATACAGTTTGAATGAAACTCATTTTTTCACCTCCTCTAAAAGTCTGCTATTTTCTTGGGCGCTGAATGAGTTTTTGTTTCATTTCATCATTAAATGTGTCTAGTTCAATAACAAACTTCTTACTTGACTCGATAATACGTTCTGACGATTTCTCAGAAGCTTCAATTGCAGCGAATACGTTTTGGAATGACTCGCGTAATTTATCCATGCTAATTGCAGGATTTTCAAGCAGTTTTGTTGTTTCTTCTGTATTTTGTTTTAATGCTTGAGAATTGCTTAATACCATTGATTCAATTGCTTCATTTGTCGCATTCACTGCATCGATTGTTTTCCGTTGATTTGTTAACGCTAGCTGAATAGCAACTGAAACCGTTACAACGTTTTGCGTCATCGTAATTGCATTACGAATTGCCTCCGTTAACTTTTCATTATTTTTCTTAATAATGTCTACAGATGCGATAGATTGTAATAACACACTTTTCGCTTGCTGCATATTACGTGTACGTACAAGTATCTTTTCTAACGCATCGTTAATTAATGGAATATCTCTTTGACGTTCTGGATTTTGTTTCTCAGCTTCCAGCATGCCAGCAAGTTTTCTCCCTAAGTATACTTGCTTATCAAGAGCGTGAATTTTATCATGCGATTGCTCTTTAAGCATTTCAAGACCAACTGTATCTTCTTGTAAGTTGTCACGACCAATTAGAAGGGATCTTATAATCTCCTCAATTTGCTTATCTATAGATTGATATTTATGCACGTATGTTTCAAGTGGGTTTTTCTTGAATACTTTAAACATAATTTTCTTCATACCACTTGCTTTTAATGAATTCGGATCAAGTTCTGATACCACTTTTCGTAATTCTAACAATGTATTTGGAATTTCTTCGTTTTTTCCATTCATCATCGCTGTTACAGGACGTTTTAATGCTGACAACGTTTGTCCTGCTGCTTGTTGCTCTTTATCTCCTAAATCTCCTAGCTGAGACAATACTTTTGATAAATCTGTATTTTGCTCGCTATTTAACTTTTGTACATAAAGATCAGCTTCTTTATTCAGTTCCTCTAATTCTGCATCTTTTATAACTGTATCAACCACTACTTCTACATTATTATCTTTCACGATCGATACAGGTTCTTTTTTCTCGAGTTCAGTCAACAAAATCGCTCCTTTATTTATATGTGCGAATTTATATGCACTATATTTCATCTATTATATCGTATTTCATATACATTCTGATTGCTTGAAATCGATTTTTTTAGAAATGCCTGTTTATGCAGTCATTCCCTGTTTCTTACTATAAGTATACCTGTAAACAACATAATTTTCCTCAGACTTAAGACCTAGAGAACGACATGCTGAAGGCGGATTCTTCGTATGTTACGTATATAAATTATGTTCTTCTATCCTTCTGTACTCAATCTTTTGACATACACCCTTTTTCAATGTGATAATTATATTGCGCTCACTCCTATTTCTTCTTGCGCGCTACGAATGCTCCATTTTGAAATGCCAATAACACCGTTTCAAACATTTCATCTTCTTCTATCATTTTTTTAAACTCGGCTAATTCATTTGCATGAGAGGTTGCGTTATCAACAACAAGAAAACCCTTTGGTTGTAAAATGCGTTTTATATGCTCAAGCCACCACATGTATTGCGTACGCTCTGAATCTAGGAAAATAAAATCAAATGAATGATCTAATTGCGCATCTAAAAATGCCCCTGCTTCTTGATTATGAACATCAATCCTTTGTAAAAGGTTTGCCTTTTCAAAATTGACAAGTGCCTCTCCAACTCGTTCTGAAGAAAGCTCTACAGTTGTTACATTTCCATTTGTTTCTTCTACCGCATTAGCTAACCACAATGTAGAATAGCCATTAGAAGTTCCGATTTCTAAAATGTTTTTTGCGCTACACCCTTTTACTAAAATTGATAAAAATTGCCCCATCTCACGAGTAATATTCCGTAATTTTTCTTCCCGTGTTTTTTTATTTCGATCATGCTCTTCTCCATATTGTTCAAGTTGAAATAATAATGAATCTAACGTATCCATTTTTTTCATCGCCTTTCCAAAGCAATATGATGAAAAAGCTCTTGCTGCCCGTCTACTTTTTATTATATGCGAAACAAAAACCTTTTTCCTGTTATATGACAAAGATTTATAATTTTTTATAGCATATTGTTTCGTTTTTTGGTAAAGTTAATTTCTACGTGCAATTATTCCATTCATATTATTTCATATTAAAATTGCAGTTATTAAATTATATAAACCCCATTTAAATGAATCGGTATTTCAAATTCAATTAAGCGCCCTTTTCGGACGCATTTTCTTTGTTTATATATTTCCAGAAGAAAGGATGCTTACAAATGAACGTGATTAGCTTAGATGCTGCTCGAAAACGAAAGCAGCATAAAAAATTAATGATTACTATACCGATTATTACACGTATTTATGAAGAAGACGGGGAAATTAAATTTGAGGTAGCTGGCGAAAAAGATGTACCTCTTGAAATGTTAGAAAAATAATAAAAAAACGCATTTCTGAAGAAATGCGCTTTTTTATATTTTTACATTTAAATGCATAAGTTTTTCAGGGTTAACCATCATATAAATATTTGAAATTTTCTCATCCTCAAATGCAAACGAAAGAACATAAGTTACTTTATTATTTATTGTAACTATAACTCCTGGTATACCATTGACCATTTTGAAATCAACAGTGTACTCTTCTGTCAATCGTTGTGCAATCCCAAAGAACAAACGTATAATTCGATCCGCAGAATAAATCGGGTTAATAGCAGTCGTAACTTTACCACCACCATCAGCTTTGAGTATAGCATCTGTTTTTAATACTTCTAACATACCTTCCGCATCCCCACACTGTAATGATGATACAAACTTTTCAACATAAGAAGCCATTTTCTCCGTGCTTAATTTTGATTGCTTCGGTTTCTCCAACATGCTTTTTCGAGCACGTTGAAAGATTTTCCTGCAGTTCACACTACTCTTATCAACAATTGAAGCTATTTCTTCGTATTCATAACTGAAAACCTCTCTTAATATGAAAACAATCCTTTCTACCTCAGATAATTGTTGTAAAAGTAATAAATATGCGGTGGAAAGGGATTCTTTCATTATAAATGACTTTGATGGCTCATCACTCTCTTCTACAATTGGCTCTGGCAACCACATCCCTACATACACGTTACGTTTATGCGCTGCCGATCGTAATTTATCAATTGAACGATTTGTCGCCATCTTACATAAATATGCTTTCATATTTTCTATAGATTGAGGATCTTCTATATTATTTAGCGAGATAAATACATCCTGAACGATATCCTCAGCATCCATAACACTCCCAAGGATTCTGTATGCTAACGAAAATAATAATGGTTGATACGCTTCATATAACTGCTCCGTTTCCATGATGAACTGCCTCACTTTCATATTGCTTTAAAATGTGTAACGCTGCACGTTTCCCGCTTGCTACCGCAGCATCAGCTAATATTTCATCATGACCTGCCCAATCTCCTGCAACATAAACACCTGGCATTTCAGGTATATTAGGACCCGGCTTTTCAACACGGTCAATATGAGGAAAATCATGTACTACTGTTATTTTCGGTAAATATTGCTGTGCAACAACTTCTCTTTTCCAATTTGGATGTAACAACTCCATCGTACTTTCCAACTGTTCTTTATCTTCATGAATATGATTCATCTCTAGCATAGGATTATGGTACTTAATTAGACTCACTGCAATTGATCCATCTTCACTTAATTTAGCTGCTCTCGATTGATTTGTGAAAAATATAGGTTGATCTAATCCTAATACAAATTGATGTGTAGGATTGGGTAATTGTCTCAAGCCAATATCTAATGCAGCAACAGTAACCGGTACCGATTGTTCACTCCATCTATGCAAACTTGTTCCTTCTGCACCTTTTATTATTTTACAAGCCTCTTTTGGCGGAGTCGTCACGATGACTGTACCTACTTCAAAAACCTCATCATCAACACAATGTATTCTTTGTTTATCTTCATAATGCTCTATTTCCAAAACATGCTTTTTAGCCAAAAATTTTACCCCGACATCATTCGCTAAATCTCTTAATTTTGTTATTATCGTCTCCCAACCACCATCTACATAAAGCACTCCTGCTTTTATAGAAAGCTGTATTTGCTTTAGTACAGATGATGCTAATTGTATTGTAGGAGCAAACGTATATGTTGTTGTCCGGCATAGCGCATAAAATATATTGCGAACCATTGGATCTTTTATTTCATTTTCTGCCCATGTAGTTAGACTCATTTTCGGAACTTCTCCTACATCTAAATTTCCTAAACGAATCATAAGACGTGAGAATTGTACTTTTGCAGACCACGAAAGTAGTGGTGTTGATAAAATTGAGCGAAAATCTGTTGGGATAGTGAATATATCCCCTTTCCATATTCCATGTGCTTTTGTAGATGGTATTCCACCTGGAAGATTCAAACCGAGCTCATTAAAAGTTATAAACGCTGCTCCGCCTCTATATAAAGCATGTGCACCAAGATTCATGCAGATTCCATTTTTATTTATAGTCATCCCTCGGCCACCGAATTGACTGGATTTTTCTAATACAATCACTTTCTTTCCAGCTTTCGCTAAATATATAGATGCTGTTAATCCAGCAAGCCCACCGCCAATAATTGCTACATCAAATGTATTCATAATAAAATCCCTCCTTATCGTTCTACATACAAGACGAACGATTAAGGAGGGATGTGACATGAAAATAAATTTTTATTACCCTACTTTATTTCATTACTTTTTAATTCGGTCATATTGCATACGAAATAACTCAATTGCAAATGGAATATCCTCTTCACTCTTTATATAATAACTGATCCATCCTGATTCAGGTAATACGTGATGTGGTTTTACCAATCCTTGCTTCACTAATTCATCTCGCTTTAACTTCGGAAATGGTAAATCAGCTAATTTATCACCATGAAGATGGCCAAGTTCTTTCTTACTATAATTTATTTCAATACCACCAAATCGATGCGGTTTTTCAGAAACACCCGCCCAACTGAGTACTTCATTTCTAATCATTTCACTAAATGACATGAACATTCACTCCTTATAAATGATTGATGTACTTTTAAATTAACATTTTCATTACTTTTTTCCATCAATCCAAAGTATGAATGGGAATACGAATATAGTTTAGTATTAACACCTTATTCTTTATGAAATAAGTGAATTTATTAAGCTGCCGACAACAGCACAAAACAAAGACTAGACTCATATCCTAATTTTGTAACCTAACTTCCCTATAGAAAGGCGGGTAATACAATTGACTGCCAACATCGACTATACCTCTCCCTCAACCAATTTTACTTATGATGTAAATAAAAGTAATTTTTTTCGGAAAGATGCCCAAAATTATATAAATGTACTCGGTATTAAACAATTAAATACTTTAGAAAATACTTCTTTATTAGATATTTATTTAAGTACAGGAAATGTTGTAGAACCACATATTCATCAAAATGCAGCTGAACTTGTTTATTGTATTTCAGGGTCTGCTGTTGTTTCTTTACTTAATCCATTTACGAATCAAATTTTAAACTTACCGATAAAACCGGGGCAAGTTGCCAACATTCCACAAGCGTGGTGGCATTATGAAATTGCTACAGCAGATAATACTCATTTATTAGCTATTTTCAATGCCCCAGCGCCAGAAGTTATTTTCGGTTCTGATATTTTAAGATTAACTCCGGCTCATATGATGGCCCATACTTACTGCCTCAATGAACAACAATGGAAACAAGCGGTTTCCCCTATTCAATCAACTACTGTAATTGGTCCTCCGGCAAACTGCAATCAAAACCGTGAAACGAAAAATTATCCAACCCAGCCCCTCGCTCAACAACATAATCCGCATCACCAAGATTCTTATTACTTTCCTCTTTACTGGGGCTATTAATTTGTAAATTTTCAAAAAAACATAGTTTATCTCCTAGGAAAATACCGAGGAGATTTTTTTATTGTATCTTCTCTTCCTATTAAAAATAGTAACAATTGATAGTGTACATACATATAATATTTATATATTAAATTGGAGGTGATAGTACTATGAGTAATTATAACTATCGAAAAAACTACTCTTATAATAAAAATAGTAGCTCTTCAGCATCCTCTCAATCTTCCAATTCTCAATCTTCCAATTCTCAATCTTCCAATTCCCAATCGCAAAGAGACTTAGCCGAGCAAGGCTATGTAAAGAAAAAAGGATGTAACTGCAATAAAAATAAATAGTTTATTTTATGGATGAATTCTTTTTTAAAAGAATTCATCTTTTTTTGCTGATCGGAAATTTTTAAAGTTACATAACTTATGCCTTAAATGAGAAAGGGTAAATTATACTTTTTTATACGAACTTAATAAAGAGTAATTATTCAATTGATTTATTACTTATTTCCTCAAAAAATATAGTCCTTCCTAAATTTATTAGGAAGGACTATATACAAACCCCTGTTTAATTTCCTACTAAACATTGTAACAAATTAAACGATATTAATACCTGCACTTACAAATCCAGCAACTGCAGCTATTGGACTTGCTGCTGTTAATGAAACATATAACAGTATTTTATCCCCAGCTGCTACTGGAATAGCTTCAGGTATGATTCCTGATGCTGTAGAACCAATCGCTATTGCGGCAAATGCTGGTGTTAATAAAAGAGGTGCGCCTTGTACTGTAAACGTATTGCTTGCTGCAGGTGCAGTTAATATTTGTATTTGCACTTGAACAGGTGATAATGGAGCTAATGCAGCTGTTGCACTAAAGAAACCAGCTAATGACGTAATAACCCCTGCGCGTGGTGCTACAAATGCATAATCACCTACACCTAATGCTAATGTGATACTTGTTCCACCAGTTAAAGCTACACCAGGCTGACTAAATCCAAATCCAAGAAGAGTTCCTGTATTAGCTATTAACGCGTTAACTAACGCAGATGGTGTTGTACCTGAAGCAAATGGAATAATAGCTCCGCCACCAGTTGCACCAGTTGCTCCTGTTAAACCTGTTGCTCCTGTTAAACCTGTTGCTCCTGTTGGACCTGTTGCTCCTGTTGGACCTGTCGCTCCTGTTAAGCCTGTTGCTCCTGTTAAACCTGTTGCTCCTGTTAAACCTGTTGCTCCCGTTGGGCCTGTCGCTCCTGTTAAGCCTGTTGCTCCTGTTAAACCTGTTGCTCCTGTTAAACCTGTTGCTCCACCAGTACCTGCTGGACCTGTCGCTCCTGTTGGGCCTGTTGGACCTGTCGCTCCGCCTCCTGGACCTGTTGGACCTGTTGGACCTGTTGCTCCGCCTCCTGGACCTGTTGGACCTGTTGGACCTGTTGCTCCGCCTCCTGGAGTAGCACCAATTAATTGAGTTAATAAGTTTAATAAAAGTTGTAAACTTGCAGGGTCAATAATTAAAGAGAAGAAGAATGGTGCAAGAGCACTGTAGAATTGTTGTAATAAAGAAAGTAATTGACTTAGATTTGGGTTAGGAGATTGTAGTAAATTAATAATACTTTGAATTAATTGTTTTAAGAAATTCCCTTCTGGGGAAGGTGCTAATTCATTTAGTAAGTTCAATAGTTGAGTAAACAAATTGAGTAAAGCTAATCTGTTTGCATCACTTGGATTTGCAAAAAACGCTGCAATAGCCGCTATTAAAGAGTTTAGTAAAGTAATTAATCTACCTAATTGCTCACTAGTAATCGGAACTGTTTGTGGATTGTTACAGCAATCTGGAGTGAAAACAATCGGATTATTGCAGTGGTTATGACCAAAACAATTATTGTTTGTCATTTATGTCCTCCTTACTTGTTTTATATTTGAGTTTTTCCTATTATAAGGATCATAAAGTTGTAAAAAAATATGTTATATATTCACTTAAAATAGGAAACATGAAATATAATTAAACTTACAAACGCTATTTAATTATGTTCATGACTCACATATTAATTATATGTTTTTAATAATTGACTGCTTAGATTAAATACCTAAACTTACGGGTTTATTTTATTTTTCCACGTTTATCTCTTAGGTTTAAATACACATATTAATTTGAATATACTCAACAATTAACAGTGCTATTTTTTTATATAAATATACATTATTTCTTTACTAAGATTGTGTTCTCTTTTTAAACATGAAGCCGTTTGTATTATAGAGAACTCTCATATAATATATTGAAAAATTCATTTTATATTTTATTCCAATACACTGTGAAAAGGATTGAAGTTAAAATTCCTATCATTCAACCATTTATGACAGCTAGAAATTGAATGTACCTTCACTTAATTTTAACTATTTAAATATAAAACAAAAAAAGACAGATTCCTTTTCATTAAGGATCTGTCCTTTTAATTAATAATGATAAATTGTAATATAATTGAAGATCCTTGCGATGGAGGTTGAGTATCCAATAAAGTTAATTTACCAGTACTCACCTCATATAATGGCTGTGGTTGCATTATTCCATTAATAAATAAATTAATATATGAAACTTCACTAGGCGATAATATATTCGTTGTACCATATTGAGGTATCCCATCGGCATCTGTATATATAAGTTTCTCTCCATCTGCAAAAGTATAATATAACAAATTGGTTGTTGTGATAGGACCAATACCCCCAGTAGGGCCTGTTGCTCCGGTCGGTCCCGTTTCTCCGGTTAGCCCGGTTAGCCCGGTTACTCCTGTTGGTCCCGTTATTCCAGTCGGTCCCGTTTCTCCTGTTGGTCCCGTTATTCCAATTGGGCCCGTTTCTCCGGTCGGGCCTGTTGCTCCGGTTGGGCCTGTTATTCCGGTCGGCCCCGTTTCTCCGGTCGGCCCCGTTATTCCAGTCGGGCCTGTTGCTCCGGTCGGCCCCGTTTCTCCGGTTGGGCCTGTTATTCCGGTTGGGCCTGTTGCTCCAGTCGGGCCCGTTTCTCCGGTTGGGCCTGTTATTCCGGTTGGGCCTGTTGCTCCGGTCGAGCCTGTTTCTCCGGTTGGGCCCGTTATTCCAGTCGGGCCTGTTATTCCGGTCGGCCCCGTTATTCCAGTCGGGCCTGTTATTCCAGTCGGGCCTGTTGCTCCGGTTGCTCCCGTTATTCCGGTTAGCCCGGTTACTCCAGTTGCTCCCGTTATTCCGGTCGGTCCCGTTATTCCGGTTGCTCCTGTTATCCCCGTCGCTCCGGTCGGTCCCGTTATTCCAGTTGGTCCTGTTGCTCCGGTTGGAATATAAATTGGTGGAAGAATCGGAAATGTAGGTCCAATATTTTCTGGTCCTATCATCCCCTTATTCAATGATAATTTGTCATTGCGTTTCAAGTTAATACCTCATTCCACATGTTTTTTAACTCATACATATCATTTAGACCTTATCATTAAAGAATAACTTTATAACTATTCTCTTTTCTTCTCATAATAATTATTACATGTATTAAACATTTTACCGTTGCTATAGCCACTATTATTAATATAATAAATTGATCATTCTATTTAAAAAGTAGTAAATCTATAACATTCTTATTTAAAAAGATGAGGTGATTTATATTCAAGATAATAATGAAATTAGAAAAAAGGAACTAATGTCAATGGCTCTTGACATTATTTTCCCTTACAGGCTTACTGGGCCTACCGGAAGTACTGGATCTACCGGGAGTACTGGGCCTACCGGGAGTACTGGATCTACCGGGAGTACTGGGCCTACCGGGAATACTGGATCTACCGGGAGTACTGGGCCTACCGGGAATACTGGATCTACCGGGAGTACTGGGCCTACCGGGAGTACTGGTTCAATCGTTACAACAAACTCTATGTTCGCTAATAATACATCAGGTGGTTCTGTTTCAGTCGTATTAGGAGGAACAAACATTCCACTTGCAAATAACCAAAGTCTCGGTAATTTTACAGTTAACGCTTCAAATGACGTATTTACAATTCCTGTAACTGGAAGATATCATTTAACCTATCAAGTTAATACGACAACCGCTCTACTTGCTGGAACTAGACTACTATTAAACGCTTCTACGCCAATTCCTGGCTCTATTTTTTCTCCCACTTTATCTACTTCAAATTATAGTAATAACTTAATTACTAATTTAAATGCTGGTAATACAATCTCACTACAATTATTTGGTATATTATCCGTCGTGAATTTAGTTGGAGGCGGATCAACAGGTGCCTCTCTTACAATTATACGAATTGATTAAAAAATGATTCATTCTTTTTATAATAAACAATCTAAATACTCAATTGATAAATATTACGATAGTGATTAAGTAATAAAAATAAATTTTACTATATCCATAGTAGAAAACATCTATACTAAATTTTCCGTATATATATTATCAATTTACACTTCACCCATGTCGATGTTACATTAAAGATGAAGATTGTTTCTTCTTTACAGACCATCTCAATATGTATTTGAGGAACATCTCCAATCCTATACGCGAGAGCAATACTATATTGACACTCAATTGAGTGTCTTTTTTTATATTCAAAAAATAAAAATCAGACTACTTTATATACTAATCCATCCACATACCCTATGTGGTTTAAAACTTTTAAGAGGAAACCTTCTAACAATAGGTTTCCTTCCATATCATATTAAATAAGAAGCAGGTTAAATACGGAGGTGATTTTGATTAAGACTACTTTAATTTCTCATTTTTACAATGAAGAATATTTACTTCCATGGTGGTTAATGCACCATACAAAGCTATTTGATCATGGCATTCTTATTAATCGTGGATCCACTGATCGTTCAGTTGAAATCTGTAAAACATTCGCTCCTAATTGGGAAATACGAAACTCAAAATCACTCGAATTTGATGCTTATTTAGTTGATCAAGAAGTTATGGAAATTGAAAGAGAAATTACAGGATGGAAAATGGTATTGAATACGACAGAATTCCTGTGCTGTTATAATAAAGAACAATTTTTTAAATCACTTAGCACTATGGGCGGCAATATGTTTTCAATAAGAATGATTATGATGATTGATGAACCGACTTATGGCTACACTAATCCAAGATATAGCTCTCCGCTTGTTAAACAACGTTATCACGGCATAATAATTCAACCTAATCCAAATCAACTATATCTTAACGGTAGATTAATTCACAATAATTCGCACGGCAACTATAGAGTCGGGAGACATGGCTCGCATTATCCTTATAGCATTTACATGGAACCTGCTTTTATTTTTAAATTTTTTTACAGTCCATGGAACGATCCAATGAAAAAACGAAAATTACAAATTGGGCCGACTCTTTCTCAACATAGTGTACGACGTGGATTAGGTTCTCATCACTTAACAACAATTGAAAAATTAGAAAAAAAATACAAATACTATGCAACCTTAACTACGGATCTCCGGTTATTCCCAGAATACCAAATTATATTTCCTGATCTTTGTCCTTAATGTCATGAATATTTAGTTTCGACATCTATCCGTTTTTTATTAACATACCAACTCCAACTAAATACTTTTCTCTAGTAGAAATCTGAGCTAGAACTCTTGCTGTACGCAAATTCCTCTTATTTAATCTCGTATCACTAGCCTATAATCTTTCATACCATTTCATTAAGCACTTGATGTTGGATCAGAAATAAAAAATGGTAATTCATTTGGAAAATTTTCAAATTCAGATTATATACCTTCTAAAACAAAGAATTCAAACAATAGAACCTAAACTAATGTTTTAAGTTATGGCTTTATTTTTTTTTATTATTCACTTTAAAATCTTTTTATAATAATATTGAAAAATACGGTATAATATAAATTACTGTTCTTTAGGAGGATTACAATGGCTGATAAGTATAAATTTTTCATTCTCATTGTTACCACATTTTTTTCATTCTTTTCTTTAATAAAAGATTTTCGCAACACTTCAAAAAGTTTCTTTTGGGGTAGTTTTATCATTCTTACAAGCTTCATGATACTATTAATACATGCTCTAGATTTAACTCAAATACTTTTTTATCCAAAGCAAATTGCGCTTGAATTTATTACAATACCACGGAAATTATTTTTACCATCTGTCACTGAGGCCGCCAGTCTCCCTCCAACACTAAGATAATAATTTGATTAAGAGCTCTTTCTAAAAGAGCTCTCTTTTTTTTACATAAACATACCATATACAAAATCCAACCTTAACCACTTAATTACTAATTACTTATAAGAACCTAACTTATAAAACGCATAATAATTATACTTATTTACTAGTATACAAGCCGTATCTCTTAGTAGAAGCACAGCATATTATACGATACAGGACAAAACTTTCAAAACACTTGTCCGAGTTAATTTTCAAAAAGGGGTGAACATAAATGCCTATCGTTAAACCTTTTATAGCTGGAAGACGATTTGTAAGTACAGCAGCAACAGGAACTGCTGCTGGAGCAGATTTAACTTTTGCTAACACAGACTTCACTGATGACACTGGTGCTGTAACAACATTCCCTGCTTCTTATGCCTTTTTAACACTTTATATTAATGGTGTTATTCAAACAGGTGATACTATTACTGGTGTGACTACTACAGCTGCTACTATTGTAGGAGGAGCAGTCCTAGATGGAGGCACTCCTATCGCAATTGAATTTACTATAACGTAACTTTAGTTGTCTTTTTAGAGGTTTCATTAAAAGAAACCTCTAATTTTAAAAATTCACATCAATTTTAGTAGCAACTACATAATACAGTGCAAATACTAGATAGAATGATAGAAATTTATACTCACTCTCAAAAAGAGCACTTATCTATAGTGATCTTTTATATAGCGCAATAATTTTTCGTCTATTTGCTCTTGGAGAATCGACTAAGCAGTTAGCTAAATTAGCTAACTGCTTTTTCCATATTGTATTTATTATTATTCATAGCTTTATCCGTAATAGTAACGCTTGTGCACTATCTACTATAAATTTTCATATATTGTATTATGCTTGTCCAAAATGTGAAGTTAATACTCACGAAATCTAAATACAAGAAAGGAGTGAAAATATGCGCTCATCCATTCGTAAATTCGCTAATTTTAATTGTGAAGCACAAGCACCTAGTACACTACCTGCCCTAGGTTTTGCCTTCAATGCTACTTCACCTCAATTTGCAACATTATTTACACCACTACTATTACCTAGTACAGGCCCAAATCCTAACATTACTGTCCCTGTAATCAATGATACAATTAGTACTGGAACTGGTATTAAAATTCAAGTAGCTGGTATTTATCAAATTAGCTATACATTAACGATTAGTCTTGATAACGTTCCAGTAGCCCCAGAAGCAGCACGCTTTTTCTTGACATTAAATTCATCGACTAATGTTATTGCAGGATCCGGAACCGCAGTCCGTTCTAATATTATTGGAACTGGTGAAGTCGATGTATCAAGTGGCGTCATTCTAATTAACTTAAACCCAGGTGATCTAATTCAAATTGTCCCCGTTGAAGTAATAGGTACAGTAGATATTCGTTCTGCAGCGTTAACAGTTGCACAAATTCGTTAATAAGGTGAAACTTTAATCATTGGGGTTTAGTTCATCCCCCCATGATTATTAGCCCTCACCAATTGGGTTGCCCGTTAATGCGGGATAAAAACAAAAGACTTGGCTAACTAACATTTAATGTTCCTTATACACACTAAAATATATTTTTATAGATTTGACACACATTTATATCAAACAAGCATATTTTATTGTATGTTGACTATATAGTCATACAAATCTAAAGCGTTCATAAAAGCACACTTATATGTGTGCTTTATTTTTAATTAAAACCTACAACATTCTCAAACAATATCCATATATTATCTTGATTCCTCTCTAAATATATAGTTTGTCTCAGAGCGCTTTTAACAGCGCTCTTTTTATTTAAATTCCGATTTTTAAGGTTCGATTTTATGATTTACGTTATACACATGCTACGCTACTTTTGAAACAAGGTATACATCTAAAGACTGTAAGTGAACAATTCAGTTATAAAGATATGTTCATAACATTAAATCGCTATTCACATGTTTTGCCTGGAATGCAGGAGGATGCTGTTAAAATATGTAGTGAAAAACCATTTGAATAGTAATATTTACAAATATAAAAAATGCGGTTTCTCCTCTCAAGAGAAACCGCAACATATCAATGTTTTTACTATATTTTAAACTGACTCGTATACAGATCAAAATAAAACCCTCTATCTTCCATAAGAGACTCATGATTCCCTCTTTCTAAAATTCTTCCATCCTTTATAACAAGGATTTGATCTGCTTTTTCAATTGTTTTAAGTCGGTGAGCGATCACAAAACTTGTGCGACCTCTCATTAAATTATTTAGCCCTGCTTGTATTTGTAATTCTGTTCTTGTGTCAATATTAGATGTCGCTTCATCGAGAATTAATATATCTGCATCTGCTAAAATTGCTCGTGCAATCGCAAGAAGTTGTTTTTGTCCTTGACTTAAATTCGATCCTTCTGAAGCAATTTCTGTTTCATATTGATTTGGCAAATGCTTAATAAAAGAATGTGCAGATGCTGCCTTAGCTGCAGTGATAACTTCTTCATCAGTAGCATCTAAGCGTCCATAACGGATATTGTCCATAATCGAACCAGCAAATAAATACGTATCCTGTAAAACTACTCCTATTTTACTTCGTAAAGAATTAATATCATAATCTTTTATATCTTTTCCATCAATATGAATTTGTCCTTGTTGTATATCGTAAAAGCGAGTTAACAAATTAATGATTGTTGTTTTCCCTGATCCAGTCGGGCCAACTAAAGCAATTGTCTCTCCTGGCTGCGCTTTAAGACTCACTTCTTTTAAAATCGTTTTATTCTCTGCATAGCCAAATGAAACATTCTCAAGTGCAACATGCCCTTGTAAATTTTGTACAACAAATGCGTCTTTTTTATTTTGAATTTCTGGTACCTCATCCATAATCTCAAAAACACGTTCTCCACCAGCAACTGCCGCTTGAATTGTATTCATTAAAGTCGCAAATTGACTTAACGGTCTTGAGAATTGACGAGAATAATTAATAAAAGCCGCAATAACACCTACTGTTGTCATTCCGTTTAAGACCATAACTGATCCAGTCCCAATGACAAGCCCCATACCTAAGTTATTAATAAAGTTCATACTTGGAAAAATAAAAGCTGAAAATGTATCAGCCTTCGTAGCTGAAACTCTTAGCTGTTCATTAATTTTATTGAAATTTTGTACAGTTTCTTTTTCTTTTCCATACAACGTCGTAACATCCGCACCTGTAATTGCTTCCTCAATAAATCCATTTAATTCACCTAAATCTTTTTGACGCTTCGCAAAGTTTTTACCACTATATGCAACTAGTTTTTTTGTAACGTAAAACATAATAGGTACTGTAATTAAAGTTACAATTGCTAAAATCCAATTTAAGGCGAACATCGCAATCGTTACACCTATAAAAGTTAGCGCTGATGAAATAATTTGTACAACACTTTGTGTCAAAGCTTGGTTCAAATTATCTATATCATTTGTCACACGGCTCATTAAATCACCTTGAGAACGCACATCAAAGAACCGTAAAGAAAGCGTTTGGATTTTCTCAAAAATATCTTGTCGTATTTTTTGAATTGTTTTTAATGCAACGTTAATCATGACAAATGTTTGTAACCATGTTAAAAGTACAGTTACACCGTAAATCGCGATAAGTAACATACACATTCTTGCTGTACCACTTAAATCTTTCGGTACAATATATTGATCTATAATGACTCCCATAAAATAGGGACCTAATAATCCAAGTAAAGTAGTAACAACGACTAGAAATATAACAAACATTAGAGCAGCTTTTTGATAGCCCATATAGTTCCATATCCGCATTACAGTTCCTTGGGCATTTTTAGCTTTTCCCATCTTCGGTGTGTTTCGTCCACCTTTATTAGCAAATTGCCCTTGAAAATTACGCATGTTCTTCCCCACCTTCTTTATGCAAATTACCACCTTGGGAAAGATAAATTTCCTGATAAACCTCACTTCGTTCTAACAATTGTTCATGTGTACCATTGCCAACTAATTCACCATTATCTAATACAAGTATTTTATCCGCATCCATTATGGAAGAAATTTTGGACGCGATTAATAATGTCGTTGTGCCTTTATATTTTGTTTTTAAAGCTGTTTGAATAGTAGCCTCTGATTTTGCATCAACTGCTGATGTAGAATCATCTAATATGAGAATCGGTGGTTTTCTCACAAGTGCCCTTGCAATTGATACACGTTGTTTTTGTCCACCTGATAGATTTGTCGCACCTTGTGTTAAATTATATCGATAAGATTCTTCCAGCTTATTGATAAACTCAGTCGCACAAGCTGATGCAGCTGCTACTTCCAGCTCATCATGTGTTGCATTTTCTTTACCATAACGTAAATTCTCTTCTATACTACCTGAGAACAACAAAGCCTTCTGAGGTACAAACCCTATTGAAGCACGGAGTTTTTGCAAATCATATGTTTTAACATCTATTCCATCTATACATATTTCACCTTGATCCACATCATATAGACGTGGTAACAGTTTCGCTAAGGTAGATTTACCACTTCCAGTTGATCCAATAATCCCTACTTTTTCACCTTTTTGTATGCTAAACGAAATATCCTTTAAAACGTATTCATTATTTTTCGTATAGCTATAACTAACATTTTTAAATTCGATATTCCCCTCGATTTTCTCAGGTTCGATTGCATTAGCTGCGCTTATAATATCAACCTCGGTATTTAACACTTGCTGTACACGATCCGCAGATGGAAAAGCTCGCGCAATTTGAATAAATACCATGCTAATCGACATAAGTGACATTAAAATGATATTCAAGTAATTAATAAATGCCAAAATCGCTCCTACTTGAAGCGTTCCATTGAATACTTTTTCTCCACCAATCCATAATGTTGCGACAATCCCGCCACTTACAACTAGCATAATGATTGGCATCATTAAAGAAATAAGTTGCACAGCTCGAATATTTATCTTCGTTAAATTTGTATTTACATTTCCAAATTGGGCGATTTCGTATTTTTGTCTTACATACGCTTTTATAACACGTACACCAGATAAATTTTCTTGTAACTTTGTATTCACTTTGTCCAATGCCTCTTGCACCTTTTTAAATGTACCACTTGCTTTACTTGCAATTAAAATAATCGCAAGTAATAAAATCGGAACAACTACAAGTAATATTGGAAATAACTCTCTTGCTGTTACAAAAACAATAATTATACTTCCCATAAATAACAGTGGACCACGAACGAGAACACGTAATGTCATTGTCATTGCTGATTGAATGGAAGTGATATCATTCGTCACGATCGTTAATAATTTACCTGTTCCAAATGAATCACGATTATTACTAGAAAATGTTTCTATTTTCGCAAACACATCTTTTCGTATGTCAGTAGCGAAATTAACAGCTGCTTTTGTAGAATACATCATACACCCAAGCCCTCCAACTAAACCGAGTGCTGCTGCTCCTATCATAAGAAGCCCCATTTTTATTACATAATTTAAATCCCGATTTGCAATCCCAACATCAATGATATGTTGCATAATAGTCGGTTGAATTAAGTCCATCGCAACCTCAAGTACCATAAATAGCGGTCCAATAATAGCGAAGAACATGTATGGTTTTAAATACTGTAATAACTTACGAAATGATTTCATACATAATCTCCTTTTCCCATGAAATTACCACTGAATAATTCATATCCCTCCTTATTTAAGCGATATTTTTTGTAATTTCTTCATTACTTTTATTATATTATGCAAATTAATATTTAACATTATTAAATGATAAGTATTAATGACTTTCTGGTCAATACATATGCTTTATATTATGTAAATACAAAAACCGCATTCTTAATGAAAAGAATACGGTTTTTCATCTATAATTCTTCAATTGTAAAATTTAAAAACTCAGTCTCAAATCCATTATTTTTAGAAGGACTACACGTGTAAAAACCTATTTTAATAGGCTCACTCCCTATATCCTCCATTAAATGAGCGATTCTTATTTGTTCCCATTGATGGCTCTTTTTCACATATATTGTATAATCACCGCGTTTTCGAATAATTCGAAAACGAAGTTGTTGCTTAGCTGCTTCTGTTGGATAATCTTGCGTTGACCAATCAGAATATCCATTATTCGTTACGACAGCACCTAAGTGAGATGGCCCTTCAGGGATATATTCTAAAGATGTTTTTAGCCAACAGTTCTCCGAAATCATAACAAAAAGACCTGCTTGATCGAATTTTGAATTTGGATTCATACGTAACTGAACTTCAGCTTGAAAGTCTGTCATCATCTCATTATAAAATACATGACCATTCATTACTTCAAAACCATAATGTGTTTTAAGCCAAAAATCGGTTTCTGCTTTCGAACGGACAATAAACGCATGATTATCATTAATTTTATAGTATTCAGGTACATTCATTATAGTGAGTTGCTCAATACGTTCTGGTATATATGATATATTCATAGCTCCTCCATAATAAAGCATTTATATAGACATTTAAAACTCCGCTAATACTGGGAATTTATAACCTTTAAAATCTAACTCTTTATCACTTCGAACCATTAAATACTTGCTAGACTGTAATTCTGTAAACTGTACATCCTCAACCCCTAATTGATCCGGTGAAAAATAAAATTCGATTTCCGTAAACCTTTCATTGATTTCTCCACATAATTCATCTAAAACCGGAAGTACTGGCGCAAATACTCCAAATAATTTCAACTTTTCATTGTCTACTTCATAAACGATTAAAGCATCTAGTTTCTCTGAATAATACAATTTCTCATTCCATTCCGAATCATACATATTCAAATAAAATGAAGGATGGAAGTTTAAAGTTGAAAAACTATTTGAAAGTCTTTGGCTACTATCAATCGTTTCATGTATTAACTGTCTATTCTCTATATTATAGAAATCTAACTTTTTAAGTAGTGAATGGTTATTATTAATATTTTTATCATATGGTATAGTCATCAAATATTCCTGCACAACTTTAAATCCAAATGCTGTATATAGTTCAGGTTTTTCCGTAAACAATAATGCACATTCACATTTCTTATCAATTTCTTCTATCATTTTACTCATTAATTGTGTCATTAGCCCTTGTCTACGGAAATTAGGGTGTGTCATTACTGATTGAATACCCGCCGCATTTATTTTTTCACCATTAATTAATAATGGGAGTGAAAATGCCGCAACATTTGCAATCACTTTATCTTCTTGTAAAAATGATAAAGCTTTATATGTATCATCCCAATATCCTTTATCCGAAAAATCATTCAATGTTTGAGTTGTAATTCCAAACACTTCTTCAAATAAAGGAAATAACTGCTCTCTTTTCGGTTCTTCTATTAGAAGACTTGCCAATTTTTCAACATTCCCCATGTTGTACCTCCAAATGTTAAATTCCATTAAATTAGATATACTTATATGACCTACTCTTAAAAATAGAGGTCTTACCAATCAATATACTATCATAAAACATAAAAAAAAAGTCTAATTAATTTTATGTTTCGACTATTTGAAAATAAGTCGAATAAAAAAATATTAAGATTTTCGGATATTAATTAGTTTATTTTATAAAAATAGCGCTTTCTAATTAGCTTTTACTAATAGAAATACACTATTTATAATAAAATATTTTTATTCTTTTATCCCTTCAAGTCTTTCCTTCGTATTAATTTCTTCTCCACTTATACGCTTTTCAAAAGACTTTCTCCAACTATTTGAAAGTGCATTTACTTCTAATATCCTTTTTACCCCTTCAATATTTTGTTTTTCCTTATGCATAATACGGTTAGCGAATGCTACTGAAACACCTTTTGGATCAGACTGTAGTCTTTTTAAGGTGTCGACTGATGATACCCATCCTTCTTTTAATACACGAAAATAAAATCCTGTATATCCTGTTTCTTGAAAATATAGTGGTAACTTTGGAATATTATATTTTTTTGCTAATTTAAAACAAGGTTGCCTTGGTTGTGTTACCTGTACGATTGCCTGTCCTAGCTCAAACGTATCACCAATACAAACATCCTCTTCGCTCATACCACTAACTGTTATATTTTCTCCGAAAGCCCCATATACAAGATCTTGATTCAATTCTTTTTCCCAGTATGGATAGTGATCACCAGTATAAACACAAACTGCTTTATCTACTCCTCCATGATGAACTAAGTCAGCTTGTCCATCCCCATTAAATTTTACAAAGGATAAATATACCGGTTCCTTTACTTGTTTCTTATTTATGCCTGTATGAATTACCTTTCCACCGTATGTAACCTCTTTTGGTAATCCTATATTTAAAGATAATAATTGATATTCATTAGCCATTCTATTTCCTCCTTTAAAGGTGTTACATGTATTTTCTCTCAATTAATTTTTACAACCCTCTCTGCTATATAAAGATGATTATAAAACCTTTAAAATCATTGTTCAATTCAATTATTTATATAATAATGATAGGTATAACCTATTATTATACTTGAGGTGATTCCAATCGAATTACGACAACTTGAATACTTTTTAGCTGTTTCAAAAGAATTACATTTCACAAAAGCAGCTGAGAAATTAAATATTTCACAGCCTTCACTAAGTCAACAAATACGTGCATTAGAGCATGAAGTAGGAATGCCACTTTTCGATCGAATTGGTAAAAAAATATCTTTAACTGAAGCAGGGAAGATTTTATTATCACATAGTAAAACCATTTTTCATGAAGTCGAACAAGCTCGTTCAGCTATTCAAGATCTAAACGGATTACAGCAAGGTTCCTTAACAATAGGGGCTTTGTTAACCGTCGTAAATTATTTACTACCACCAGCTATTTTAAATTTCAATAATTTATATCCCAATATAGAGCTTTCTGTATTAGGGCTTCGCACAGGAGATATTCGTGAAAAATTATTACGAAACGAACTAGATATTGGAATTACATTTCTGCCGGTGCAAGATAAAGAGATTATCTCTATCCCTCTATACAAAAGCGATCTTACATTAGTCGTGCCAACTGGTCATCGATTAGCTGAACGTAATCATGTATCTATTGCTGAATTACAGAACTACCCTTTAATTCTTTTACCTAAAAATTTCTTTTTAACCGAACTAATTACATCTCATTGTCAAAAATTCAACTTTAAACCAAGACCAATTTTAGAAATTAGCACGATGGAATCTTTAATCCAAATGGTTTCCAAAGGAATGGGAATTACAGTGTTACCCAAACCATATATAGACTTTTTACAAAATAAAAACATTCAAGCTATTAAAATAGAAAACCCTACTCCAACAATTGAAATAGGGCTAATTTATAGAAAAGATAAATATATGTGTGCTGCAACTCGAGAATTTATTGAGCAACTAAAAAGTACAGTACGTTCTTTCCAAAACTAAACAAAAGAGATTATCCTATGAAACCGTTTCACAACGATCTAGTAGAATAATCTCTTTTCAAAACAAAGTAAACATTATATTAAACTCTTATAAATTTTAATGTACCTTTTTAGATATTGGAATATATTTTGTAAAATATGCACCAACTAGCAATAATACAATTGAAAATAACCAAGTAAAAGCACCGCCAAAATGAAACCAATATGCAAACATATTTAAGATTGCGAGTAAAAAGAAGCAAATAGAAGTTAACGCACTTTTCAATCCTTTTATCCCAGATTTTTTTCTCTTTTGATAAGCAATATACATCGCAATAACAAGAAAAAAGATAAGAACAAATGGTAACATAACTTTTAGCATTGGTAATCCCTCCTGTATAAACGCACTCTTTACACTACCATATTATACCACATAGTACTAAAGAACTTTTATTCATTCCTGTTGTTTTTCACTATCTTTCCTTCACATCAGACCTCATCAAAACTCTCAACTAATGATTATTTGCTAACTGATAATTGCCTTGTTAAGATTATGGTAATAATAGAGTTCCAAAATAAAGTGATTTGACATCCGATAAACAAAAACAATACATTGTCCCCACTTATAAGCAATCATCTAATTCATGAAACTAAGAAACTTATTTATCAAAGCAAAAGGAGAATTTATGTATGAGCAATTGCAAACCAATTGATGAATTAACTATTGAAGACCTAAAACAAAACCCCATTTGGGAATGGGCAATAGATGAAGAGGAAAACGAAGAACATGACGAAACATGGGTAAAACCAGCAGCAACTACTAATTTTACAGAGGAGCTAAACGGTTCAATCGTACTAGGCAAACTATTCTTACATAATGGTGAAAAATTCCCTATGATGTTTGAAATTGACATTGAAAATAACGAGGCAGTAATTCGTTCTGTTGTTTATTATAACGAAGCAGAAAATGAGTATATTGCTATAGAAGATATTGTGAAAATGGGCGAAATGCCGTTATCGATTATTATTAACCTAACAATTCATGCAGAATCCAAAACCTTACGCTTCACTGCACATAAAGTAGATATTTGTAAAAGTTCAATAACGACTAATTTAAATTAAAGTTGGGCGAAATAAAGAAAACAATTATTAAATAAAGTGAAGCTTTAATCAGTGGGGGTCTTACTGCCCAGCAAATAGCGGGATAAAAACCGGAAAATGATTATCGATTCCCCGGTTTTTCAAACTAGATTAAAGTATTCCCTTTTCTACTAAAGTCTCTGCGATTTGAACTGAATTCCAAGCCGCACCTTTTAATAGGTTATCAGAAACAATCCAGAGGTGGAATCCGTTTGGCATATCAGGATCTTTACGTATTCTTCCGACAAATGTATCTATTTTCCCTTCTGCATATAATGGCATTGGATACAGCTGTTTACTAGGGTTATCCTGCAAAATAACACCTGGTGCATCCATTAATACTTCCTTAATTTCCGTAACGGTTGCGTCTTTTTCCAGTTCTATATAAACCGATTCTGAATGCCCTGATACAACTGGAACACGTACACAAGTAGCTGCCATTTTCAGGTTTTCATCTTCTAATATTTTCTTCGTTTCTTGAATCATTTTTACTTCTTCAAAAGTAAAATCATTGTCTGTAAATATATCTACTTGAGGCAGTACATTAAACGCTATTGGGTAATGTTTTTTATCTTTTTTCGCCGGTAATATATTACTTTTCACTTCTTCACCAGCAAGCATAGACTTAGCCTGCTCTTGTAATTCATGAATCGCATGAATGCCAGAACCCGATACGGCTTGATATGTTGAAACGATAATTCTTTCTAAACCGAATGATTTTCGAATCGGCTGAAGTGCTGTTACCATCTGTAATGCTGAACAATTTGGAACTGCAATGATACCTTTATGCTGCTTTAAAGTATGCGCATTCACTTCCGGAACAACGAGCGGTACACCTTGTGCCATTCGGTACTCACTTGTGTTATCAATTACAATCGCACCACTAGAAACTGCATGAGTTACAAATTGTCTAGATACTTCTCCCCCAGCGCTAAAAAAGGCAATATCTACACCTTCAAAGCTAGTTGTTTTTGCCTCTTTTATAATTATCTCTCGTCCTTTGAATCTTACTTTCTTACCAGCGGATCGTTTTGACGAAAGCAATGTAACTTCAACTATATTAAACTTCATTTCATTCTCTAACAGTTCAATAATTTTTTGCCCTACCGCACCTGTAGCCCCAACAACAGCTACATGATAGCCCTTTTTTTTCATCTTTTCTCCTCCAATATCACCTGAATGAATATTTCTACAATTTAATTTTATACAGAATTTAATCATTTGGAAAATTAAAATACATGATATAATCATTCACAAATCATGATAATAAAAGAGGGATCGCTTATGGAAATGAGACATGTTAAAACATTTTGCGCCATTGTGAAGTATGGTAATTTTTCTAAGGCTGCGCATGCGCTAGGTTATGCGCAATCTACTGTTACAGCACATATGAAAGCTTTAGAGAACGATTTACATATTCCTCTTTTCGATCGGTTAGGGAAAAAAGTGCTACTTACAAAAGCAGGTCATCAATTTCATCCTTATGCATTAGAATTACTTTCAATATATGAAAAAGCGCGAGAAATCCCCCAAAATAAAGATTATTTAGAAGGTACATTAAGTATTACATCTAATGAATCATTAGCGGTATACCGATTACCACAATTATTACGTACTTACAAACAGAAAAATCCAAAAGTAAATATCGTACTTGAAACAAACACAAATGAACAAGCATTACAAAAATTACGTGAAGGAGAAACAGACGTTGTCTTCATAATTGGAGAAAGTATAGAACATAATGATTTTATTACGCGTACTTTTAGTAATGAAACATTTGGATGGATTTTACCATCTTATTCCTCTGCGCATACAAATCCATTCCAGTTATTACAAGACACCCAGTTCATTTTTACAGAACAAAGCTGCGGCTATAGGCCAATGGTAGATCGTTTTTTACGTCAAAGTGGAAATATTCCAGCTAAAACATTTGAAACTTCCAATGTTGAAGTTATTAAACAATCCGTTATGTGTGAGTTAGGCATTTCAATTCTTCCTTATATCGTTGTACAAGAAAGTTGCCAAAAAGGACAACTATGTTTTCAACCTATCGAAACTCCAACAGTTATTCAAAGTTATGTAATCTATCATAAATCTAGATGGATTTCCCCGGTATTACAATCGTTCCTTTCCTTACTTGAACGAGACTAAAATATTAAGACGTACATAGAAAAAGAGTAATTGCCTAATAAGCAATTACTCTCTTTCATTAATTAGTATACTATTTATTAGTCTGTCCCCCACCTGCAATTAATTTACTACCTGAATATGTACCTTTGTTCATAAACACTTGATTAATTAATTCTTTTTGCTCAGCTTCCGACATTACTCCTTTTCCTTCTCCTAAATTCCCACTTTGTAATTTCCAAATCTTATTATGATCCCCATCAACCTTTTCATATTTCCCTTGTTTCCATCGTTCTAAAATTTCTACATATGTACTTCCCTGTACAAGATCATTACTCTTTACAATATCAATTAAGCTTTCAATCCGCTCTTGTGTAATAAAAATATAGCCCCACTTTTGATCAGCTTTCGCTTTTTGATGTGCCATTTCATGTAATGCTGTCTGTATGTTCTCATCTGTCCATTTAAAATTTTTATTAAAACCACTATTCGGCAATGAATAATTTCCATTTTCTAAAAGCTTTGCATCTTCTGCTTTTACGTTACTATCAGCTAATACTTCTACTGCTGGAGCAGCTGGTGATGCCTTTTTCGCAGCTGGTTTACTATTATTTAAATAATGCAGCATACCATATGTTAAACCTACTCCAATTACCGCCATACCAGCTATAACACCTATTATTTTCAAAAATGTTTTCATCTCGCTTGTTTCCTCCCAAATATCTCCGTTCTGACTACCTAATTATTTCTTATATAAAAACTGTTACTTCATTCAAAATATCGCATCCCATCCCCTATCATATTATTTATATATACTTCCTCATATTGTATTTCTTTTTCTTTAAAATTGAAAGATTATTCTGTTAAATAATGAAAATATTCTACAAATTTTTCCTTTATATTTATAAAGAAACAAAAAAACAACGAGCGCGTTCTACAACACTCGTTGTTTTTACTTTATGCACGATTTTCTTTTAACCACTTCGTAATAGCATCTAACTTCGAAACATCAAAACGTCTTTCTTCACACACGTTCAAATTTTGTGAGTTTCTCACTATTTCTAATTCATTATTTCTTACACTTTTTGCCTCAATTAATTTACAATACCCATCTGTAACAGTATTTAAATTTTCATAATAACGCTGAAACGATTTTGATATATGTAAATGTTTTTCAAAGTTTCTCCTTCTTTTCGTTTCATCAGATACTTTCCGTTTTCTAAGTTCTTCATCGTTCGTATATAAATAAAAATATTGATCTGGAAAACCAATTTCCCTATTTATCATCTTTTCTTTATAAAAATTTTCTATTAAAGATAATGGCTGATTAAATATATCAAAATGAAAACACCAATTATAACTAAGTGGCTGATATATATCGCCATCGAGTATTACTAATTCATATTGCTTTGACTTCTGAACAGCTATATTCCAGCGCTCAACTTGTTTTTCAAAATACCATGTTCTATGTTCATTTTTTGGTCTTTCAAATAAAGAATTCACTTCAGGTATTATATAAGCACCATAATTCTTTTCTAATTCACGGCACGTGGTACTTTTACCAACAGCGCTTGCTCCCTCAAATGCTATTATCCCCATAGTTTCTCCCTCTTTCATTAACTAAAATTTCGTTGTTTCGCTTTTCTTCCCCATAACTTTCTCCATAAAACAATTGAAGCGACAGTGAGCATGATTGTTGTAATGATACTACCTTCAATTCCGAACGTGCCTCCATGCAATGTTTCTGGTCCATTTGTTATAGACTTAAAAATTGGAGTAGAATATACAGTTGTGCCACTAACTGCAAAACCATATACATTATATTGAGCCCAGTTCCAAATTGAGTGCCATGCACATATTCCCCACAGACCGTCTTCTTTCAATACATATAAAGCTGCGAAAACACCCACTAATATTATATTCGATATAGATAATATTGTAATTCCTGGATTAAGTAGATGAAGAAATCCAAATAAAAATGAAGTTACAATTATTCCAACCCATATACGACTTCTAACAGAAAGAACCGGGAATAACCAACCTCGTACAATAATTTCTTCCGTTGCCCCTTGTATTAAAAATGCAACTAGAGATCCTACTATTCCTACTATCACTGTTGAGGTAATATGTTGTACTTGCAATTTCACACTCCCCATTAATAATAGTAGAATAACTGGCGTTGAAATAAATAAAAACCCTATTAACGCACCTTTTAAATACTTTCTCATCCATTTCTCTTTCCAAAAGCCAATGGATGAAAAAGGTCTTTTTTCTACAAAACGAACCCATATAAATAAAATAAATATAGCTCCGCCAAACGTTAACACCATTCTAACATTGTCATAAATACCTTTCATGAATATCGTTTCAGCTTTCGGTAAAAATAACATAAATAACATAAAAAGTTCGCCTAAAGTCAAAAATATAATGGCTAATATTACAGCAAAGACTGGATGGACCTTTTTTCTCCCTGCTTTTGCTGCTTCAATTATTATAAATGAATTATTTTTCACTTTCTTTTCTCCTTTTATAATATTTAACTACCAACAGTAACCAACCATATTTTACCACGAAAAATATATTATTAATATTTACTCTAAGTTTTTCTTACATGATTTTGCATAAATCCCAATTAGGAATAATATATAAATAAAAGAGGTTCCTTTGTGCCTTTACTATTATCACCCAGATTACTCAGTGGTATTACCAGCACTTGCTATTTCCCACCATTTGTTGTAAGATAGTAATTAAGGTCAATTTAACACTATATTTTCTTTGCATATTATCAAGTATCAATCAGGGACAGTTTGTACTCCTTATGGGTTTTTGATAATATGTGAAATTTTATTTTCATTCAAATAAGGCCGATCATATTGTAATTTTTCTACTTTTAGGAGGCATTACCATGACATTAACAGGTAAAGTAAAATGGTTTAACAGCG
The DNA here is from genome assembly GCF_038008705.1 of Bacillus sp. FSL W8-0770. NCBI lineage: Bacteria > Bacillati > Bacillota > Bacilli > Caryophanales > Bacillaceae > Bacillus > Bacillus sp. FSL W8-0770. The sequence goes on along the minus strand of NZ_JBBOZR010000001.1, from coordinate 2,224,193 downwards.
AAAAAGGTTTCGGTTTCATCGAAGTTGCAGACGGTAACGATGTATTCGTTCACTTCTCAGCTATCACTGGCGACGGCTTCAAGTCTCTTGACGAAGGTCAAGAAGTTAGCTTTGAAGTTGAAGAAGGTAACCGCGGACCTCAAGCTAAAAACGTTGTAAAGCTATAATTCAAACAATAAAAAGGTTGTTACCAGCAAGGTTAACAACCTTTTTAATATATAACTAAAATTTTTTACATAAAAGGAGTGGTTACATGTATCGCAATCGAAAGAACGATGTAGCAGAAGTACCACCAGAACAAACCCCTGTTTGGGAATGTGAATCAGAGGATTGTTTAGGATGGATGAGAAAGAACTTTTCATTTGAAGAAGAGCCTAAATGCCCTTTATGTAAAAGTAGCATGAAAAGCGGAGAACGTTTATTACCTAAATTAGGTTAATTTATAATAAAAAAAACCTCTTTTAATTAAGAGGTTTTTTTTATTATAAATTTATGTCCTCAACATCAGTTCGCACTATAGAATACAATAATGCATCGTGTTGCTTATTTCCTTGATGAATATATCCGCGCAATAGCCCTTCCTTTTGGAAGCCAATTTTAGATAACATTCTACAAGAAGTAACATTTTCAGGATATGTAATAGCTCCAATTCTAAACAAACCTAAATCTTTAAATCCATAATTAATAATTTCTCCAGCTGCTTCTGAAGCATAACCATTTCCCCAATAGCGAGGATGCAGATCATATCCAATCTCAGATCGTTTACTCCATAATTGTAAATTGTTTAGTCCAATTGTTCCTATTAAAACGTTCGTTTCTTTTAACACAATTCCCCATCGTATTGCCTTTTTCTCAAAGTAATTTTTTGAAAAAGATTCGATCATACGTGAAGCTTGTCCAAACTCCGTAAAAGAATTCATACCGTAATAACACGTCACTTCATCCAATGAAAAGATTTCATATATTTTTTGACAATAAGATTGTTCTATTTCAACTAAACGTAAGCGTTCTGTTTCTAATATAGGAAATGCCATAGGATCACTCCTTTCTCTCTACTCATTCATTATATCAGAAAAAATATGTATAATTAGTAAAGTCCTTATTGTTCCATAAGTCAAACATTTCTAATGGCGCATTCCCTCTTTATTCTATATACACGAATTGGATACCTTCTGATTGCGACTCAAACATGACACTATAATTTTCATAAATCAAATTTTAAATTATCAAGAACTGTAAAGAATTTGTTCCTTCATTTTTTCCTTCTAAACAACCACCCTAACCCATACATTTATGGTAAAATATAGTTAATCCATTTTGCGCTATGGAGGTGTAAAAATCTATGTATATATTCATCGGCTTATCCCTCTTACTCATATTACTTATTTTTTTATTCGCAAAAAAATTCACACCAAACTCATTCATGATGACTAGCTTTAAAGGTAATAGCTTTAGGACATTTTCAATCGGTATTTTAATCGCTGCCATACTCTCACTTTCATATGGAACTTATCATGCGGTAACATATCAACCTAGTTATTTAGATATTAAATTAAAAAATCAAAACTATACTGTTTTCGGTAATGTAGGCGAATTCGGTTATTTCTCCGAAGAATTATTAAAAAAAGATACAGAAGTACAACTATATTTTGTCTCTTGGAAAACAATACAGTTAAAAAATCCGGTAATACTTATAGAATATCCTTCAGGAAAACAAGAAACATGGAAGCCAAATATCATATCAATACCGGTAAATAAATTACAAGAAAAACATGATATAAAAGATATTTATCAACTATCACCGTATTCATTTAAAGAGTCTGGAGAAATAACATTAACATTAAAAGAAAACAATGTAAAAAACAATACAATTTCCATTCAAATAAAATAAATAAAAACTGTTCCTCCATTTTGCTGAAGGAACAGTTTTTATTTATTCTACAGTATTATTCATTTAATGTAGCCATTATTTCATTGGCTATATTCTTTCCATTTCCAATACACGCACCAATTCCGACACCATAATATGAGGCACCAGCTAAATATATATTTGGATAAAGATTCGTCATTTTTTCTTGCAATGCTTGAACCGCTTGATTATGTTCTAAATGATATTTCGGCATTAAATCTTTCCAATTTGTAACTTCGACTACTTCTGGTTCACCTTTAATTCCGAGACTCTTTTCAATATCATATAAAGCTACTCGTACTAATTCTTCTTCACTATAATTTTTGATTGTTTCATATACCGGATTGGTGCTCTTATAAAACATTCTTACTAATAATTTTTGTTTACCCGATGTATGTTTCCACTTTCGACTTGTCCATGTACAAGCATCACAATGTAAATCACTGTTTTCCGTTACAATAAACCCTGTGCCGTCAGCTGGTAGTTGTTCATCTAGTATGTCAAATCCTAAGTAAATACTTATAAGAGATGAGTTTTTAAATGTATTAAACTGCTCATTTAACTCATTAGACTGTAATAAAGTTTGTGCTATATCATGCGGAGCTGCTAAAACAACATAATCAGCTTGTATTGTTTCATGATTTACAAAAGAAATCTCATATCGATCTTCTTGTTTACTTACAGCCGTCGTTATAGCACCTTTTTTTACGACAGTTTCAGTGAGCACTTCTTCTAAGCGATTAATTATCGTAGATAGTCCACCTTTAAATGATACGAATTTTTTATTTCCTGCTGATTGAAATTGTTTTTTATTCTCTTCAAAACCTTTAATAATACTTCCATACTTATTTTTATAATCCAGTAAATACGGTAATGTAGATGCCATTGTAAGCTCATTCAATTTACCAGAATATACGCCTGAAAGTACAGGAGCAATTTGTCTTTCCACTAACTCTTTCCCTAAGAAACTTTCTAAAAATAGAGCAAGTGATGTATCTTTCGTAAACTCTTTATTTTTCGTTATGAAATCTTTTAAAGCTACGATTTTCCCTTTCGTTGAGACTAGCGTACTGCTAAACAAAGACTGGGCGCTCATCGGTATCCCAAATATAGTATCAGAAGGAATCGGATGTAACATGTTTTCAGAATATATGTAAGAAATACCCGTTTCATTATATACCATTTCATCTTCTAAATTTAAATCTTTTACAAGTGGCATAACATATTCATTACGAGCAACGATTGAATCCGCTCCTGACTCCATAATGAAATCCTTTTCTTCCACACTATGGATTTTACCACCTAAATACTCTTCTTTCTCAATAAGAATTAAATTTAAATCGATATTATAATCCTTTTTTAATTTTTCTAAATAAAACATAGTAGAAAGTCCCGTTATACCTCCACCGATAACAACAACTGTTTTCATATGTGCTGCGCTCCTAACCGATACAATTAATAATTCCTTTTTATTATAACCAAAAGTCCTTATATTCGACTAGCAAGTTGCGCATTCTGTAAGAAATTAGACAATATATTTGAATATATTTTCAAATTACCTAATAAAAAAGAACTATAACATTTACAAACCCCGTCATAGTTCTCTTTATTTTAAAAACATAAAGTAATTGATTAATTTGTCTAGTTCTTGACTCAATGCCAATACTTTTTCATGTTGAATTCCATAATCCGATACTAAATATAAAAGTTCTTCTTTTTTTATTTCAATTACTTTTTCCAATTTCGCTAGTTCCATGTCGTTTTACATCTCTCCAAAAATAAAATGTATGTATTTCAGTATAGCCTACTTACATAATTAGTAAAAGTAAAATACACATGTAAAATCTTACATATTTGAAAAAATAATATACTACTAACAAAAAAAGAAACTAGATTAAACATCCTTTTACAGATCATTAACGTTCATTAAGAATGAATAACATAACGGAATTTTTCTAATGTGATATCTTTATAATTTGGAGCTCTCTGTATATGATTAAAATAACTATATGAGAATTTAAATACATGACCAAAATCCCAATCGAATTCACTATAGTCTTTTATCCAAAATATATTTTCAGTTGGTAAAATATTTGCACGTTTAGATTGAATTAAAGGTAATCGATCTATAGGTGAGTGTAAAGTTATTTCCGTATTCAGCTTGAGCTTTTGGCTAGCTCTTAGTACGTATACTAGTTTTAACAGCGGACGTATCCCTCGTTGAAATATATCTATATGTCCTAAATCGTACATTATATTAATTGCGTGGGAGTATGTAAGCAAATGCCCAATTAAATCATGATGTGATTCCGCTCGATAAATACTATTAAATTTCGATAACTCATTTAAAATGAACTGAGATACTTGTGTTGGATTACTCAATTCACTTTGTATCTCCTCTTCAAAACTTAATTGTTTTACTTCTTTCGTCGTATAACCAATCCACGATCTACCTGGAATTGTTTTTCGAAATGATAAAATAAGAGTAGTAATCCCTTCAATTGCTTGATTATCACCCCATTTTTGTAGCTCTTTCATAGCTAATAAACTTAATGACGCATAAATGACGTTATGCCCCACCCAATGAAGCTCATCAATCGTTTGTTCTAAAGATTTTATAATCATATTTTCCGCAATTTTAAAATCTATTTCTTTTTTATCATCAATCATCTCACCAATTTTTTTCTTGTTCAGCATCATCCTTGTTTGCGAATACATATTACGAGCTGTTTCTTCATCAATATTATTATCTTTCATAAAAAAATAACTAGCAATTGCAGCTGCTCCAAAATGCGCATGCCAAATATCATTTGTTTCTTTTTTACATTGAGAAATAATTGAAAGGCCGCCTTTTAAAATACTTTTGTTTTCCATTTTCTTTCTCCTCTAGTTAAAATCACTATATTTTCATCCTAAAGATGGTGTCAGTACAAATAAAATGTGATTCGATTCATCACTTTTATTCAAAAATCGATGCTTCACATTTGGTGGAATACGTACAACATCGCCTTCTTCTAAAAAATATTCTTTTCCCTCCAATTCTACGTACACTTCCCCTTTCATAATAACAGCAATCTCTTCCTTATCTTCATGGGAATAATGACTTTCTGTTGTGTTTGCTTGTTTATTTAAATCCATCATTAACATTTCAATACGTGCTTTCATAAAATCAGGTGTTAATACATCATATACAATATGATCATTGTTTTCCCGATATACTTTTTTTCGATCTTTTTTCTTAGAAATGAGCGAATCTGTATCGATATCATTAATAAAAAGTGTAAATAGCGGTACATTTAATGCTTTTGCAATTAACTCCAAAACATTTAAAGAAGGATTAGCATGTCCTCTTTCAATTTGGCTAATTAGTGATGTACTAATCCCTGCATAATCAGCGAATTCACGAATTGTCATATTATTTTTCTTACGATAACTTAATACTGTTTGTCCAAGCCTATCATGTATCATAGTAAAACTTCCTTTCGTCCATCATAATGCATATTTCATTGTCTTTGTGCTGACATACTAAACAAAGGCAAATAATCCTTTCCTATTATCTCCGGGACTTATATACTTACTTTTGTACATTATATCGCATTAAGTTTATTATAATAAACATTCTATCGGAGGGACAAACTTTGAAATCACCTATTCTTTCATATTTCATCTTATTTTTTGGTGTATTCGCCTTATCAACTTCAGCAATTTTTGTAAAATTGGCAGATGCTCCTGCGACAATCATTGCTTTTTACCGATTATTCTTTGCCACACTGATCCTGTTACCGTTATTACTATTTAATAAAAATAGTCGAAATGAGCTAAAAACTTTAACGAAAAAACAATGGACATTCGGATTCACATCTGGGCTATTTTTAGCTGCACATTATGTACTATGGTTTGAATCATTACAATATACTTCTGTAGCAAGCTCTACAGTTATCGTAACGTTACAACCTTTGTTCTCAATGATTGGTGGTTATTTTTTATTTAAGGAGAGATTTACGAAAGGAGCGGTTATTGGTTGCCTCATCGCTATTTCAGGTAGTATCATCATTGGCTGGCAAGATTTCAAAATTAGTGGAGAAGCTTTATATGGAGATATTTTAGCATTTATCGCTGCCGGTATCATTACTGCTTATTTTTTCATTAGCCAACACGTTCGTAAAGATTTGTCACTTATACCCTATTCGGTAATTAGTTATGGAAGTAGTGCTGGCTTTCTTAGCATATTTGCTTTCATGCAACAAGAATCTTTCATCCATTACTCTACACAAACTTGGTTGTGCTTTATTGGATTAGCTTTCATTGCTACAATTTTAGGACAAACCATTTTTAATTGGTTATTAAAATGGATGAGTGCTACTGTAATTTCAATGAGTATTTTAGGTGAAACAATTGGCACTTGTATGCTAGCGTACTTTATATTACATGAGACTATTTCTTTACAACAAGGACTAGGAATTACTGTTATTTTTATTGGTTTAGTATTATTTTTATTACAGCCAAATTCTAATGAAAAAGCATGACAGTATACTGTCATGCTTTTAACTATTAATTATGTACAATTAAACCATTCGGTCTAAAACGACTCATCATAATTTCATTAATAAACTTTCCGTGAGCTTTCAAATTCCCTATCTTTACTCCCTCTTCTACAAATCCAAATTTTTCATATAAAGCTTTTGCTTTTGGATTCGTTTCTAACACACCTAGTTCTACTCTCTCTAACATTAACCAATTATCAGCCAGATCAAGCATCTTCATAAGAAGTGCTTTCCCAATTCCTTTATTATGATATTCACTGTCTACCCCAATGAATAAATCGCCTGAATGAGATCTTCGGCCCGGACTTTGTGTTAAACCTACAAATCCAACAACTTCTCCATCATATTCTGCAACAAATTCAAATTGATTTGGTGCTAAATTTCGAATTCTATTTTCCATAGCTTCTACACGCATGCTAGGTAAGAAAACCATATACGGTAAAACGTCATCCTGTATACATATACGATGAATTGCTCTAGCATCTTGTATTTCTACTGCTCTAACGTTGATCCCCATCTTTCTCTCCTCCGTATAAATAACAATATATTTGTTTGTGTGTATTCTAGAAACGTGTATGAATGACCTTCTCACTCGTATTTCTTTATGTCATTTTTACATAATTATTTTGATATAACACTTAATTTTCAAAAAGATTAACGACATAAATGGATTTGGTTAACTTTTCACCTTGTTATATAAATCAAGAAAATTTTCAATTGAAATACCATTTAGTTTCATGCCGACTATATCACAATTTTCTATTTCAATATTTTTCAGATTACTATTACTTATAGTGCTACCTTCCAAATCACATTTATCGAATACAATAGGTTCCTTCTCATCTCCGAGACTTGTATTTTTAAATTGCACTCCACCTAAAGTCACCAAATTAAATTTACTGCCAGAAAGATTTAAATCTGCATATGATGACCATCTAAAATTTATATTTCTAAACTTTGATTGACTTACATTACAATTACTCATATTCATATTCATTATATTGCTACCAACAAATGAACTGTTTTTTAAATTCACTTGATAATACTCTGTATTTGCTAAATTACAGTTTTCGTATTGACTATTTTTCATATCTTTATTTGTAACTACACTCTCTTTGTTTGAGCTTGTTTTTATTCTTTTCACGTAACAATACTCATCTTCCGATTCAAAAATCATTTGGTAGCCCATCTTTTTATAAAAGTGATGATTATTAATTTGTCTACTAGATGTTTCGAGATCCCAAATCTTTATGTTTGGATATTCCTTTTCTATTAATTTCATAACATGTGATCCAATTCCTTTTCCTTGATAAACAGGATCTACAAAAATACGATCAATTCGACCGTACGACTTACCAGAAATCGTAACTATTATCCCTCCAATTATTTCTTTATCCATTACAACTTTGAAAGAATCCAATTCTTCAATGGAATATTCCATCATTTCAACTGAAGAATACCCTGGCGGTTGAATGTTATAATCAATGACATCATCTTGGCCGTATAGCCATTGTTTTGCTTCTGCATCAAATGTTCTTTTCATTATTTCTGTTAATTTCTCAGCATCTAAAATTGTAGCTTTTTCTATAGATATTCTCTTCATTTTCGTTTTCCCCTTCATTATTACAAACCAACCATTTTTGTGAATGCCATAATTATCAATTCACTTTTGTTTTTAATGCTTTTCCCATTATTACATATGGAACATCATTTGTACTTGGATGAAATGGCTCCAATATATTTATCCAATCTAATCTTTCATATAACGAACGTGCTTTTTCATTGTTTATTTGTGTTGTTAAAACACTTGTTCTATTTGGAATCCCTTCTAGTAATTCATTATGTAATTTCGTTCCAAGACCTTCATTTTGATATTGTGGGTGGACTGCTAACTCTACAAATTCAAAACAATCTTGTAACCATTCGTCTACTTGCTCTAGATGTAACGCTTCTCTCATTAATTGATTATAGTACTGTCCCTCCATTGAGCGATAACCATAAGTAAAGCCAACTACTTCATTTTCATCATTTATTGCTACTATACCTTTAAAACCTGTATATTCTATATGCCTATTCATTCGCTCGATTATTTCATTGAAATTTATTTTCTCAAATACTTTACAATACAATTTTGCCATATCCCCAATTAAGATTTCATCTTTTTCAATGCTTACGAATTTCACTTTATCCCCCCCTGTTAAACATTTACATACTTAAAATTTTAAAAACAAAGAAAATTAATACTAATCACTCTCTTTACTATTAAACTACAAATCACCCTATATTTTCCACAATTACTTAGTATTAATGAATAAAAGAAGAGACCATGTAATATCAACATGGTCTCTTCTTTTATTCATTTTCAATTTTATTCCGCTATTTGCCGGGCAGTAAGACCCCCATCTCAAAATTCAGCGAAAGCAAAGAAGTTAGGTGGGGGTTGGGCTAATAATCAGCGGGGCTGACACCCCACTGATTAAAGTTTCACTTTATATAATTAAAAATTAGATATTACTTAAGCCAATCGTTGCAAGTGTTACTTAACTGCTGTAAATCTTCTATAAATTGACTCGCATCATATCCATCACAAACCGAATGATGTACTTGCAATGAAACTGGTAGCATAACCTTATTTCCTTCGTTAAAATATTTCCCACAAGTTATAATTGGCAATAGAAAATTTTCATCATTATTAATATTAAGATTAAATCCAGTAAAACTAGTCCAAGGTATGCTAGAAATCGGAAATACATTAGGAGGAATATTTTCTTTCGTGAAAAGACCATGAACACTAGCATAGCATCTCATATCGTCTTCATAATTTTTATAGAAAGTGCGGAAATCACTTGAATAATCCGTCCATATACTTGAAAAAGACTTATCATCTTTATGAAAGATTGTATAACTCGGTATCATTTCCTCCCAATAGCCTAAAACTCCTTCATCGTTAAAACATGTTCGAAATTTTTTATGATTATTTACTACTCTAGAAATTAAATATATAAAAACGGGATAAAATTTTATTCCCTTTTGATATACTTCCTCTAATAACATCGTGATATCAACATTAACAGTCATACTAAATGTACATTTCAACTTTAAATAATGCTCAAAATACTGCTCTCTATTCCAATCTTCTCTATCAATTACATGAAACTTCATTCTAATAGCCTCCTAAAATTTTCTTTTTATTTTAGAAGGCTATTTCCCTTGCTTTCACCATAATTGTTCACTCCTAACAGTTTACATTTCACCCTAATTATTTATTTAATTATATAACATATGTAAGAATCAATTCACATATTTCTTGAAATCCATCCACATACTATAGATAAATCAAATGAAATTTGGAGGATACATACATGAATAACAAAAATATGAATAAAAAAGAAAATGTTACTGAAAATACTACATCTATTCAAAATAATAATACTGCAAACCTTACTATTGAAGAACAAGCAATGAACGGCTTATACGGAATGCCCGAAACAACAATTGAAGATGCTGATCACGCTGCAGCTAATGATTTGACTTCAAAAAATTAATTAACTACATTGAAAAAAGCCAAGGAAAATACCCTTGGCTTTTTTCACTATGCATCCACCTTTTGTATTTCTTCACTCTTTCTTGAAAGTTTACCTGGCCAAAAAGCAAATCGGCCTAACACAACTGTAATTGCGGGTACAAGTAACGGTCTTACGATAAACGTATCTAGTAATACGCCAATTGCAGTTACAATACCAAATTGAACTAATACTTGAATTGGAAGTGTACCTAACACTGCAAAAGTTCCTGCTAAAATTAAACCTGCCGATGTAATAACACTACCTGTTTGTATTACACCATTTTTTACTGCATCCAAGTGATTTTGTGTCTTTCTGTTTTTCCATATTTCTGAAACCATAAAGATATTATAATCTTCACCTAAAGCAACTAAAAATACGAATGCGTACAACGGTATCGCACCTTGAATGGCCGGCGCTCCCATACCGTAATGAAGCAATATCCATCCTGCTCCTAACGCTGAGAAGAATGATAAAACGACAGTTACAATTAAATAAACCATCGCAACAACCGATCGTAAGTAGACAAGTAATAGTAAAGCGATAATGCTAATCATTACTGGAATAATTACTGATTCATCACGTTCAGTAATTTGCTTTGTATCATATAATGAAGCTGTTTCTCCACCAATCCACAATTGCTCTTCAGCATTACTAATCACAGCATCTTTTAATACTTTTTCTACATTACTTTTCAATTTAGGAATTTGATCTAACGCTTCAATTGAGTATGGATTTTCCGCTAAAGAAACTTCATACATTTGTATTTGCTTATTTTCTTTTCCCTCTTTTGGCTCTTTCACTGTATTTACGAAAGAAAATTTCTCTAGTTCTTGTTTAATAGGAAGCTCTTTTCCTTTCGTATCAACAACCACTTTTACTGGTGCTAGTTCACCAGCCGAGAAATGATCACTAATTAACGTAAACCCTTCGCGAGAAGGCATATCCTTTGGAAACGATTCTAATAAGTCATATGTGTATTGAATACGTGGTACGAACGAAGCCAATCCACCTAATACAAACACAGTTAGCATAATTATTGTCCAAGGTCTTCGTACTACTACATCTCCAAGTTTTTTACTAAAGGAGCCTTTTGATTTTTCAACTTTTACAGCCCTCTTTTTCTTTCTTGCAAACTCCTCATTCATTGAAGTTGTTCTCGGTATAAACGGGAAAAATGCAATCCTACCGAAAATTAATAATAGTGCTGGTAAAATCGTTAAAGCCGCGATTCCCATTATAAATACAGCAACACTAAATGGTACTGCAAATCGATGAAAGGCACCATAATGAGCAAGTAATAATGTCCCTAATCCAAGTACAACAGTTAACGCACTCATTATTATTGCACCGCCAGAAGCTTTAATCGCAAGTTGTAATGCTTTATATTTACTTTCTTCTTCTAACAAGTACTCTCTATATCTCGAAATTAAAAATAGACAATAGTCCGTTCCAGCACCAAACAATAATACTGTCATAATTGATATTGCTTGGGCATCTACTTTAATCCATCCATGATCAGCTAAAAAACCGAGTGTAGGACTAATGATACCATATGCAAAGCCAACAACAAGTATAGGTAAAATTGCTAAAATTGGCGAACGGTAAAGCAAAATTAATAGGACCAAGACTAATAATACAGTAGCCACTAACAATTTCACATCTGCTTGACTAAATAAACTAACTGCATCCGTTTGAATACCTACAGGTCCAGATAATCGAACATGTAAACCAGATTCACTTATTTTTTGTTTAAATGGATCTTCATCCACCTTACTATTCACTATTTTTCTAAACTCTTCAAGATTTCCTTTTAATATATCCGTACCAGCAGATTTATTAAAGAATACCGGTGTAACAAATGATGTACCATCTTTTGATGCACTTTTTGATAATACTTGCTCTGGAATTGTATCAAATGGCGGTAACGTTGATTGTTCTTTTAAAGGACTAGCTTTTAACTCTTTATAAACGTCTTGTATGAGTTTATAATCCTGTGACTGTAATCCACCATCTCTATACCATACTACTAACAACGGATTCCCTGCATTATTCGGAAACTCTTTTTTCATAAGCGCTTCCGCTTGCTGTGACATAGCTGTTTCAGGTAAATTTTTTGGATTCGGTTCTTTCGTACTGTTTACTTGTGGTAACGTAAATGAAAGTAATAATGTAATAAGAACCCATACCGATAAAGTGATCCATTGCGTATTTTTTCCTGCTACAAGCCTCCCTAACATATGTAACGGGTGCTTTTTCATAAAAACCCACCTTCCTTTTTTCCTTCATTATTAATTATATATACTGGTAGGTTAATTAATCAAGAATGATTGAAAATTATGTTATAATTATCTCAAGAATAAATGTCAGGAGCGAATGGATTTGGAACAAAAACAACGTCCTCTCGGAAGGCCACGGCAAAATAAAAATACAAAATCTACAAAAGAAACCATTTTAGAAGTGGCAACTCGCTTATTTCTTACACAAAATTATCAAGTCGTTTCTATGGGTGAAGTCGCAAAAGTTTGTGGTGTTACGAAAGCAACCGTCTACTATTACTATTCAACAAAAGCCGATTTATTTACCGCTACTATGACCCAAATGATGATACGTATACGAGAGAATATGTCTCAAATACTCTCTACAAACAAAACTTTAGAAGAAAGATTATTAGACTTCGCCAAAGTTTACTTACACGCAACGATGGATATTGATATGAAAAATTTTATGAAAGATGCTAAAATGTCGTTATCTGAAGAACAATTGAAGGAATTAAAAAATGCTGAAAATAATATGTATGAAGTGCTAGAAAAAGCACTCGATACTGCGATGCACATGGGAGAAATTCCGAAAGGAAACGCTAAATTTGTGGCTCATGCTTTCGTATCTTTATTATCAATTGGGAATTTTAAAGATGAAAATCACAATCCTATTCTGGCAAATATAGATGAATTAGCACAAGAAATCGTTTCTTTTTATTGGAATGGGTTAGGTCATTCATATTAAACTGATTTACTTTAATAAAAGAGCATGTTTAATTTTTTCAAACATGCTCTTTTATAATTTATTTATATACTAATAATCAGATTATACTTCAACGCCACTTAACAAAAAACTCCATTTTAACTTTACAAATTTTGAAGTTGAACATTTATATTCTCCTTACTTAATCCCCCATGGTAACAAACTACAGATTCAATATGTAAATTTAAATACTTCTTCAAAGACTGCTTTGCTTCCTTAATATTTATAGTTGTTGGGGCGTGAATTCCTCCTAACATCCCATTCACACTATACATAGAGTCTCCTGCAATAAGAATTTTGCTTTGTTTCAAATATAAACTAATATGACCCGGAGTATGCCCTGGAGTATGAAGAATTAGTATTCCACCGCAATACGGAAGTTCTTGCACGTCAATCACAGTATCACTCACTTTTCCTTTTGGGCGGTTCTCTACATTTCCGTCCTTCAATAAAGGTAAATCCCCCTCGATATATGGCTTATCTAGTTCGTGCGCATAAACTTTAATATTACTTCGACAGCGCTGCAACAACTCCGGAAGACTACCTATATGATCAATATCCTGATGCGTCAAAATCACGACTTTTAACTTATCAAATGATACCCCAACCTTTTCCATCTCTACTTGTATATCTTCAATTTGTCCTGGGAAACCCGTATCTATTAATACTGCCATTTCATCATCCCATAAAAGAATTGGATGAATAACAAATTCTTGAAATTCAAGTTGTAACATTTCTACTCCTTTAGCAATCTCCATACAGCCATTCTCCTTTATGTTGAAGTTTGAAAATATGTACAAGTAAACTGAAAATATAAAGTGAAACTTTAATCCGTGGGGTTTTACTACCCGACAAATAGCAAGATAAAGCACCTCTATCTTATAATATGTTTTGTCATCCCAATAGAGAATGCTTCAAAACCTATAGATTCATAGTAAGATTGCAATTTTTCTACACACATAAGTTGTGGAATAACCTTGTTTTGTTCACAGTGCTGGATTAATCGTTTCACTATTTCTTTTCCGATGCCACTAGACTGATATTTTGGCAATACACCAACTCCACAAATAATACCTGTTATGACTCCATCTGATATGACACGCCCCATCCCTACTAACCTCTTATCATCAAAAACATAAATTGCATACCAACTTTGCTTACACATTCGTTCTAACTCGTTAACCGTTAATTTAAGAGAATTCCATCCTAAAGATTCGTATAAGGATAATAATCCATTAAAATCTGTAGGGTGTTCACTTGTGTAGCGTATACTATTTTCCATGTAAACACTCCCTATTCTCTGGCTTGTTTATATTTCATAAAATTCCCTTTACACAAATGTAATCGATGTAAAAATAACTAGAACAAACTTCAATAAGAAAGATAGAATTCCTTCTCAATATAAAATAAAAAGAAGTTACCTCACTTAAGATAACTTCTTTTATATAAGACTCTCATTATATTATCAACCAAAAAATATACAACTGCATACGATTAGCACAAACAAAACTAATAACCCATTTGAGAAATAACCCATTGAATACTACCCCTTTATTAAATTATGTAAAAGATTTTATCATAAAATGATTTACAACTTAATAACTGAAAAAGACATTGTATTCATTAGTTACGTATATTTAGTAATATTTTAATTTCCAGTCATATTCTCCTTATCTAAAAACACTTCTCATAATCCTATACTTAAATTCTTATAATCTCAAAACAATAAATAAAGAAGACCTCGACATATCGATGTTTTCCTTTCAACTATGCTAATTGCTAACTCACGTTTTTTTATTAAATAGATACAAATCTTTCACAAACAGGGCATATAAGAAAAGCATTCCCTACTGCATAAATATATAATCTGAACATTAACACATTTCCTTTATATTCTTTAAATCTCATCTTCAGTTATTTTAATAGCTTTCTTATTCAAAAATAGATTTTTAAAAATTCCTACTCCCACAATTAATAAACCTATACCAACTAATTTATTTACTTGTAATGGAATACTCTCCATTCCAAATAATCCAAATGTATCAATGCATAACGCAACGACCAATTGAGTAATAAGACTAATTAGCACCGTATATGCTGGACCTAGACTCTTTATTGCACCCATTATACAAATAATTAACCCGATACCAAACAGTCCACTTACATAAAACAAATAATTTGCAGTATACACTTTAATGTTAATACTGTTTTCTGTAATGATATAAAATAGAATAGAACTAATGAGACCTATTCCAAGGACACATGTAGTCGTTAACCACTGTCCTACATTTTCATTTACTTTTGCATTAAAAACAGATTGTACGCTAATTAATATTCCTGCTAATATAGCTAAACTAAATCCAATCAAAATCTTCCTCTCCCTTTCATTGCTCATATATATTATCTTTAGCGACTTCCTTCATTCTAGAAAAATCTTTAATTACAATAACTCCATTACTCTTTTCAATTAGCTTTTCATTATAAAATCTTTGTAATACCCGAATTACGTGCCTATAACTTACCCCTATAAAATCTGCAATACTCGTTACTGAAGTTGCATCCAAATCCCCTTTATACATATTCCCGTTACTATCTGTTGAAATTGAAAGCAAATAACTAGCTACACGTACTTCTACAGGATAAAGTAAATTAAGAGCAGTAAAACGAGTCGATATTTTTAACGTGTTCGCAATGTTTTCAAGCAAGAACTTTATAAATATAGGATCATGTAATAACTTGTTTCTAATAACCGTATTAGAAATAGAGATTGCTACAACATCTGAACAAGCCTCAACGACATTATGTGCTTTGCTATTTTGAATTAGTTCAATATCACCAACAATGGCCAATGGATTGATAAAGCGAAGAATTAGTTTCTTCCCTTCAGGTGTAATCGTATAAACTTTTACTTTACCTTTAACAACAAAATATAAACGATCCATTTCGTCATCTATATTGCAAATGAGCTCGCCTTTTTCAAAGTGATTTAATTGAAAATAAGCTGTATCTATTTCTGAAAAAACCTCGAGCGTTTTATTGGTTTTCAAATAATGCGTAATTAAACCTGATCTATCCTCCATATTCATTTCTCCTTTCATTTACATATTAAATACAACAATACCTATAATCATTATTATTGTTCCCACAATATGATATCTCTCCATCTGTATCTTTTTCATTTGAAATAATCCTTTCATCTCAATAAAAGTTGCTGTTAATAATTGAGCAACCATAAGTGTTCCCGCTGTTACTGTAACTCCCATTGCATGTATCGCTACTGTTTCTGCACAAATGATTAACCCACCAAGTGCACCAGCTACTAAATATATTTTTTTCACACTCTTTAAATCCGTTATTTTCTCTTCTTTCTTTAACAAAAATACAGTTGTTGCAATAATGAATCCAATTAAATGGGTTATAATACTCGTCGACCATATACCGATATGTGAACTAAGTTTCGCATTAAAGGTTCCTTGAAGTGTTATAAATATCCCCGCAAAAATAGCAAATATAATACCTTTCAAAAAATCATCTCCTCCTCCTTTATTTCTGACTTAATTAAAAACCATCATCCTATAATGGCAAAAGGACAAATGTCACATCACTATGAAAATAACTTGGAATGAACAAAAAAACACACCTCAAAAATGCGAGATGTGTTTTTTATTATTTATATATAATGTTTTATAAATGAAAATTACGCTACATTAAAAGATTTCTTTTTCATAACAAACTTTGCAAATAAGAAACGTACAAGCGGTCCCATAATAATTAATTGTAATGGATATGCCATTATGAAATTTTTAATAAAAATCGTAAAATAAATGGAAACAAATGAATCTCCTTGTAGTCCATCATGTAAATACATCATAGCCATACCGAAAAATGACATAAAGAACACCATTCCAATTACCATAGTTGTCGCCATTGCAACGATAATATTTATTTTTTTAGATTTATCAAATGGCAATATGAATACAATTTTTTTCGCACAAGGTCCAACGATACATATTTCAATTAATAGTGCAATAATAAAGCCAATTAATAGTTCTAATGCAATCTCTTTAATATAAATTGGTCCTCCTGTTTCATTCATTAGTAAATTGTAAAACGTCATTACGATAACCATCCCAAGGCACATCATCATGCCAAATTGGAGGTTTTCCTTTCTTGTTGTTGGCAAATTTCATCATCCTTTCTCTTTGAGTCTTTGTCATTATATCGACATTGGAAACCCCTTCGTAAGTGAACATTTTGTGAACAAATTTAAAACGTTTTCATTTTTTCCTTTCTACTCAAATTCTCACTTTTACTTATAGAGGATATATATATCGCAATGTTGAATTACTAAATTTAAACATTGCATTACACTATTACTAGGAGGATAACCATGAATGAAGCAGAATTTTACGCATATCACATCGTAACAAGGAAAAAAATGCATATCGGACAAATCATTCCTTTTAACAAAAATCAACACAATACTCTATATCACTTCTTTTTTGAAAGAGAACAATTAAATGCTAGTGGTGAAGATGGCATACAAATTTTAAATAAACACTATAAAAATAACGAATTACATATAAACAATGAAAATACTAAAGTAGTTATGAGTTATATGGATCAAACAATTAGAGCAGTTAGAGAAACAATTGTAGAAATGGTTAGACTACAAGAATTCCCTGAATACCCTTCCAGGTTATCTTGCTTATATGCTGCTAAAAGCTATGAGGATGCTTTGAAATGGAGAGCGCTATTTGATTCTTACAATCGAGAAGTTTTACAGATTGTTAAACTACGAGTGATCGGAAATTATTTTGAAGGTGACGGGAATCTTTTACCGAAAGAAGATGGAATTCCTTTTTCTCAAAAAATCGAACAAGCTAGAGAGTATTGGGAAGGAAATATTAGAAATGATCTTCCTGAGCTACTGATTAATGGAGAAATTGAAGTGGTGGAAATTATTGATGACTTTTCCTCAATTCATATTTAATTTCTAACTAAATCATATAGGATGGAGATTACAATGAAGAAAAAAGTGTACTTCAATCATGATGGCGGTGTAGATGATTTAATTTCATTATTTTTATTACTTCAAATGGAAAACGTTGAGCTTATCGGTGTATCTGTTATCCCAGCAGACTGCTATTTAGAACCCGCAATGTCTGCCAGTCGTAAAATTATCGATCGCTTCGGCAAAGGTAATATTGCCGTAGCCGCTTCAAACTCTCGCGGGCAAAACCCGTTTCCGAAAGACTGGCGGATGCATGCATTTTATGTAGATGCTCTACCAATTTTAAATGAGTCTGGAAAAGTTGTAACACCCGTGGTGGCAAAACCCGCGCATCATCATTTAATAGAAACGCTTCTACAAACGGAAGGAAAAACAACTTTATTATTTACTGGGCCCCTAACTGACCTTGCTCGTGCATTATATGAAGCTCCCATAATCGAAGATAAAATTGAACGCCTCGTTTGGATGGGTGGTACATTTCTTAAAGCTGGCAATGTACATGAACCAGAGCATGATGGAACAGCTGAGTGGAATTCGTTTTGGGACCCTGAAGCAGTGGCTCGTGTATGGGATGCAAAAATTAAAATCGACTTAGTGACACTAGAAAGTACAAACCAAGTTCCGTTAACTATAAACATACGTGAACAGTGGGCAAAAGAGCGAAAGTATATTGGTATGGATTTCCTTGGTCAATGCTATGCAATGGTCCCTCCTCTCGTTCACTTCTCAACGAACTCTACTTACTATTTATGGGATGTACTAACTACCGCTTTTGTCGGAAACACTAGCCTTGCAAAAACTGAAACGATTAATAGTATCGTTCATACATACGGACCAAGCCAAGGACGTACAGAAGAAACTACTGATGGACGACCTGTAAATGTCGTTTATGATGTAAAACATGATGTTTTCTTTGAATATATTACTGAATTAGCAAAGAAAGCTTCTATCTGAACCCCTATAAAGTGATATAACTTCAGATAACGAGCCCCAATTTTAGAAATTGGTTGTAACTAGATATTTAACTATTAAAAAGAGTATTGAATTAAATTTCAATACTCTTTTTGTGCAATTTAATTATATTTGATTAATGTAGTGTCTTACAGATTATTCATTTCATAACCATTGACAAAATACGTTATTGTTTCTAACTCATCTGCATTTAATTCTCTATCTAGCTCTTGTTTATACGCTGCCTTTATCTTCTCTTCATCGCCTTTATGAGCTTCTGTATATGTTCCTACTGTTTTTATCAAATGAATTTCTTGTAAAAACTCGTCTCGATTTATAGCTGTCCCATGAGAAAGAATATATGTCTCAGCATCAAATTTCTCTAATTCATCTATCAATTTAAACGTTCTTTTCGTCGTATAGTTCCACTTTGAAGAAAAAATATCTGCATATATACAATCTCCTACAAACAATATCTTTTCTTCTTTTATATACATAACAACTGAATCATGCGCATGATCTCCGCCCACATGTTTTAACACGCATGTCACTTCACCAAGGTCTAATTCCATTTGATCCTGGAACGTTAAGGTTGGAGGAATAATGTTAATATTTCTCGCTTTTTCTTCAAACTCTTTCTTGATACAATCCGCACAAAATGCAATTTCAGTACCCTCTTTTACGCGTGCGTCCAACGCTTCATCTGTCCATTCATAAGATACTATTGCCTGCATTTCTTTTTTCGTTTCAGCGTGCGAAATAGTTAATGCATTCTGTAATACAGATAATCCAAAAATATGATCCCAATGCCAATGCGTTAATGCTACAAAATCAGGATTCGATATATTTTGTTCTTTTAACATTTCTAAAAATAATTGTGCATGTTCTTCTGAATTTCCTGCATCAATCATTAACGTTTTTTCTTGTCCAACGACCATTCCTAAGATAGGTCTATCTGTTTCAGAAACAGGTGTCATATACCAAAATGAGTTTCCTATTTTTTTAATTTGTTGCATAACCAATTCCCCTTTTCATTTTCTCACTTAAAATTAATATATAAATTATAACGAATCACTACTTTTTTCTCTATAATCAAACACAATTACTTGGACTAATCTAACTTTCCTTTTCGTAAGCTAAAAATAAGGGAATAGAATCGGAGTGTGATACTATGGAACGTTTATGGATTCCAATGATTGTAACATTTTTTTCGTTCGGTGGATTACTATTAGGAGGTGCTGTTGGAGTAGCAACACGCCAACTCATTGAAGAAAAGATGCAGCGTTTATACGCATTATGTGGTGGTATTTTATTCGGATTATTATCACTTGAAATTATTCCTGAAACATTTTCAAGCTACGAAATGATTGGGCCTATACTTGGTATAGCTATCGGTATTTTAGTTATGAGCTTATTAGATAACTATTGTCACCATCCAATGATACATAAAAAAGATCAACAAGCATGGCAAACCTTCCTTTTTCTCTCTTTCGCTATATTTATTCATAATATACCTAGTGGATTTGCGTTAGGTACAGCTTTTATAAATCATAATGACTCTGCCATTCCCTTTTTAATAGCAATCGTCGTTCACCATATTCCAGAAGGATTAGCTTTAATTATTCCATTTCTTTTTACAAAACATAAATATATTTCCTTTTTATTAACGACTTTATTACTTTCTCTTATTCTCGGTACTGGCACAGTTTTTGGCATTTTGATGGAAGGAAAAGCTCTTCACCTGCAAGGCCTCATTATGGGAAGTGCTATTGGTTCACTTGGATATGTCACAATTCATGAAATGCTTTGGAAAGCTAAGAAACAGCTCTCTTTCCTTACATTTCTAATGTGGGCAACTAGTGGTTTTTTACTAATAACATTGTTCACTTTATTCGCTGGTCATCATTAAAGTTGCTAAAGTGAAACTTTTGTTCCTCCCACACTGATTCTTGGATTACAAATAACTAGATAAATTTCTTACTTGTATATTTTTCCTTTTTATTCAAAACATAATGTTATCTACCTATTATAAGGAGGAACAATTATGTTTGGGAAAACAGCAGGTGAAGCATTAGTTGATTTATTAATTGATTGGGGAGTAGAACACATATACGGTATGCCTGGAGATTCCATCAATTCTATCATTGAAGCTTTAAGAAAAAAACAAGATAAAATTAAATTCATTCAAGTTCGCCATGAAGAAGCTGGTGCATTAGCAGCGGCCGCCTATGCGAAATTAACAGGAAAACTTGGCGTTTGTATGGCAATTGCAGGACCTGGTGCTATTCATTTATTAAATGGTTTATATGATGCGAAACTCGATAAAGCCCCTGTTCTAGCAATTTCAGGTCAAGTAGAAACCGATTTACTTGGAACGGACTTTTTCCAAGAAGTAAATTTAGAAAGAATGTTTGATGATGTTGCGGTTTATAACCAGCGTATTATGTCAGCAGAGCAACTACCTGCCGTAGTGAATCAAGCAATTCGAATGGCTTATACGAAAAAAGGTGTATCCGTTCTTACTATTCCAGATGATGTCCCAAAATTCGAAGTGAAAAATGGTGCCCGTGTTACAAATACTTCTTTTACTTTGCCTGAATTATTTCCACAAAAAGAAGATTTAGATGCAGCGAAACTCGCAATAAATGAAGCGAAAAAGCCTGTGATTTTAGCTGGAAAAGGAACAAAACATGCGAGAGAATCTTTACTTGCATTAGCAGAACATATTGGTGCTCCAATCGTACTTACATTACCTGCTAAAGGAATTATTCCTGATGAGCATCCTCTTTGTATCGGTGGATTGGGATTAATTGGAACGAAACCTTCTTATGAAGCAATGAAGCATGCAGATACTTTAATTATGGTCGGTACTTCTTATCCGTTCACCGGCTTCTTACCTGAAAAAGCAAAAACAATTCATATCGATACAGATCCTGCCCAAATTGGGAAACGTTATGCGACAGATATTGGTTTAGCTGGTGATGCTGATAAAACATTACGATGGTTAATTGAAAATGTTGAAGAACACACAGATCATTCCTTCTTAGAACAGCACCAAGAAATGATGAAAAAGTGGGAAGATAAATTACACGATCAAGAAGAAGACTCTTCCATTCCAATTAAACCACAACGCGTTATGCATGCTCTGCAGCAAGTAGCACATGATGACGCAATTCTATCAGTCGATGTTGGAAATGTAACAGTATGGACCGCAAGACACTTCCGTATGACAAACCAACAATTTATCATTTCTAGCTGGCTCGCAACACTTGGCTGCGGTTTACCTGGTGCACTTGCTGGAAAAATTGCTTTCCCGGATAAACAAGTATTTGCAGTTTGTGGTGATGGTGGATTTGGAATGACGATGAATGACTTCGTAACAGCTGTAAAATATAAATTACCAATCGTTGTCGTCGTATTAAACAATAATAAAATTGCGATGATTAAATTCGAGCAAGAAGTCATGGGTAATATCGAATTCGAAACAGACTTAACGAACCCAGATTTCGCAAAATATGCAGAGGCTTGTGGAGGTATTGGATACCGTGTTGAGAATTTAGATGAACTACTTCCCGCTTTCGAAAATGCAGTAAAACAAAATAAACCATGTATTATTGATGTAGTTGTAGATGCTAACGAAGCACCAATGCCAGCAAAAATCACATTTGGTCAAGCCGCTGGTTATACGAAGCATATGATAAAAGAATTATTTGAAGAAGGTAAGATTGATTTACCTCCACTTTAAACGAAAAAAGATAGCTGAAAACAATTTGTCTTCAGCTATCTTTTTTTATTTTTGTATCTCTTTATAAAAAGAAAAGTCATTCATAGTTGGTTGTACTTGTTTCTCTACTTGTAATTCTTTACTTTCCCTCTCTAGCTTTCTCACCTTTCCTAACTTAATCGCATCTTGCATGCTATTACTAATTAGATTTCCAGCTAAAATTGTCATACTATAAAAAGCAATCGGTATAAGTACAATCCATGTATGAGTAGTTAAATGACGGAAGTTTTGACCAATTAGGCCGGTCCATTCTTTTGTTACACTATCTGCCTCTGTACCAAAGATAATTGTTCCACCAAAAAATAACTCTAACAAGCTAAGATGCAAGAGAAGTAATAAAGTACTCACAAATTGTTGAGCAACAAGTAAAAAAAATGATGGTAATACGTGTGGCCATACGTGATTTTTCACTCTATGCCATTTACTGCCCCCAAGCACAGTTGCTGCCATCATAAATTCTTCTCTTTTTATCCGACGGACTTCCTGCGCTGTATATAACATAATTGTTGGTAGCGCTAAACATGTAAGGATAACCATTTGAAATATTACCCTTAAATGAAACGGCTCTGGTACTGTCCCATTTTCAAACACTAAAACTTCCTTTAACACAAAAAAAGAAATCATAACCATAGGTACAATGCTGAATGGATCAAAAAAAGATGCTATAACTGGAAAAGAACGTTTGCTATACATACCAAGAAGTAAACCAATACCTCCTCCAACTATAACTCGTAGAATCGCTATAATTACGCTCGCACCAACTGTCCATTTCGCTCCTTCTATTATTAGCTAGAAAAGATCGCGTCCTTTCTCATCACTACCGAACCAAAATTTATTCGACGGTGAAAACGGAGCAGCCTCTAGTTCTCCTTTTTCGTTATACATCATCGTAAGTTCACGGATATTCCCATCGAAAAATAAAGTATTTCCAATACTAACAATTATAAGTGCGCTTAAAAAAGTAACACCAAACCAAAATCTCACATCTCTTTTTACAACTTGCCACATGCTAAACACGCTCCTTTATTACATTTTGTAAAAACGTATGTAATAAACGAAATAGTATAAAAAGCGGTACGTATAATATAATTAAACTTACTGTAAATATTTCTAATTTCGAATTTTCTTTTACAAAAACAAACATACCGTACGTATTAAATATCCATTCAATAATATATAAATTTGATAACATAAATAAAATATTTGTTTTTACATAATAGATTGTTGTTAACAAAACATTTCTTGAAATATGATTTGTTAAAATATGTCGTAAACTAAGCCCTTTACTTTTAGCAAATATACTATAATCTTTCTCTAATTCTTCTCTGAAACGTAATAGTAGTAGCTTAATAAATAATAGTGTTGTAGGCAAAGTTAGACATATTATTGGCAATAGGCGAGCCTTTTCCTCCCCAATCCCCGCTAGTTTCACTGGCATAAATCCTGTCTTTTGAAAGATTATTACGACTAGAAGTTGCGATAATAAAATTATTAAAATATCTGGGATGCTTTCAAGTACAACAAAAATCCCATTCCACATTCGTTGCTTTGATTGAGACCGTTGTAATACCCACACAACGAGAACATACGCAATAAGTAATGACAGTAAAAATGCCGAAATAAATACAAACATTGTCTCTAAATAATGAATCCATATTTGCGGAAATAATTTCCTTGAATCTCGAAATCCATATGTAATTTCCCAAGGTTGGAGTAACTTTCCTCCAATAAACACAATCGTGTTCCAAAAACCAATTAAATCAATTTGTAATCCCTTAAATAATCGAGGGAGCGCACCTAAACAGATTATACATAGAATTGCGGTGAATAATTGTAAACAAGTAATCCCACACCACTTAGCAGTTCGCATCAACATAACTACTACCCCTTTAAAAGGAATATTCAGAAAAAACAAACCTCTTCAACCACACCTTGAATTCGCTTTTTCCCACTTAGTAAAATAGCTTGGAATAAACACGTAACAAAAAATAATCAACCAAACACGATAAATCCCAAAAGTAATTTTTTAAAGTTTCATTTTGGTATATATACCTAATCCCTTCTTTAAACTCTGTTATTAACATCTTCAAATTAACTTCTTTCCATTTTGTTCTACCATTTGGTAAACGAACTTTTTCTGGAATGGAGATTGTTTGAATCAAAATACCACTCGTAATAAAAGTAAGTATATTTACTAAAATGCTCCCGTAAATTCCAAAAGTCCAGTACACCATCGTTGCAATTCCTACACCAAATAAAGCATACAAACTATTTACCATTTGATTAATCCCTGCTGATTCAACTACTCCCTGTATCATCGACTGTTCTGATGGAGAGAAAAATTGTATACATGCATTTTCCAAAAATAAAAATATAAAGACGAGTATAATCATCCCGTAATAAAGCGAAATTAGAATTCCAATATTACAGAGCGAACAACATATGTTACTTACCGTGCATATACGCTGTCTATCAAAACGATCTACTACTGTCCCTACTAATAGAAAAAAGATTAATGCAGGTAATGCAATCATAATTTGTGTCATCGTTGCATAAACTGGTTGTTTTCCGTATTGATCTAGCAAATAAAACATTAAAGAAACTCCAGCTATCATAGAACCAAGTCGCTCTAAAATATTTGCTAGAAAAAAACGTGCATACACTTTGTTGCGAAATAACTGTAGCATTTCTTTCATACTTTGTATCCTTTCTCTCGACAAAATAGTATTATTTTAGTCATTTATTGGAAGTTACATTAATATTTTTTGACCATTATCCAACCTTTTCCTTCTGCATAGAGAACATTATAAAAAAGACACTTGTTTTTATACAAGTGTCTTTTTTATTTAACTTCGCTTTTTGTAATGATATATCTCGCAACTTTTTTAATTCTCTATAGTTTGGATACACTTTATTTATTTTACAAATGTATCGCACATCCACTCATAAAATTTTTCTTTCTCTTCAAGTTGCGGATAATGCGCGGATTTTTCAAAAGTAATAAATTCTTTTTTCTCTGCTTCAATCGTATTAAAATATGTTTTTGCCGCATGTAATGAAGTGTTATAATCATATTTCCCCATAAGGAAATACAATGGTAGCTTCATTTTAGTCACCTTATTAGGCAATGGATTCTTTAAATCCTTTTCTAATAAGACCGTTTGAGAATGTGATAATCCAACGTTATAACGAATTACGTCTAACAAGTTATATTCATTACTGAGTAACATTCCGATGTTATCACCATCTGGGTTTTCAATGAGTCTTGATGTTCCACCATATTTCGCAACATAATTTCTCGGAGTATATGTATCACCATTTTTTATTTTTTCAGTCAACCCATTTAAATAGGAAACCTCATCTGTATTCCGAGCATTTTGTGCCCGTTCAATCACATAGTTTAAACTATCCATTTCACTTTCTACTGTATCACTCATTTGCCCAATGCCAACATAAGATTCATATTTTTCAGGAGCTTTATTGGCAGCTTGCATTCCAATATATGTACCGTAAGAATGACCAACCAATATTACTTTTTCTTTACCTAGACGTTTTGAAACATAATCTGTCAAAGCTAATAAATCTACTACAAGAAGTTCTGATGTAAGATTCGAATAGTCTTCAAAGAAATGATACGACTTCCCGCTCGCTCTTTGATCGTAATTAACAACTGTGAAATTTTCTTCCAATAAGTTTTGGTATTTTTGAGCATATGGTATTTCTGAAGTACCTGGTCCACCATGTACAAAAATAATAACCGGATTATTCTTATCTTTACCGCGTATCATAATTTCATGACCACTTCCATTTAACTCTACTTGCTCTAATGTACTTATACTGTTTTTTCCTTTTATTTGCGAGGTCCATGTAGGAAATATTAGTGCTACGATTAATAATAGTATAGTGATGACACCAATGAGTTTAATTAATTTTTTCATCTTCTTCATAAGTAGTCTCCTTTCTTTTAAATTTATAAAAACATCAATTTAATTTTGCAAAACTACCTCAAAAAATATAAATGTACAACAATTACACTTTCCGATTTCACCTTGATCTTTTGCACATTCTTAATATCCCATACACTTCTTAACTTTCCGCTATATAAACTCTTAATATTTTCTTAATTTTCAATACGCGATTCAAAGAAATACTCAATCATAATGTATTACAAATATAGAAAAGAGCCCTTGCTTTCAACACAAGGACTCTTTTCATAAACTATTTAGCTACCTCTTCTTTCGGCATTACCATACCTTTATAAAGTTGAACAGTTATCCAGTAATACATGAAATAAATGACTAAGAAGATTCCTATTGGCACCCACACTTTCACAAACGGGTCAACTAATATAAAGCTGAATAAGTTAAGCCCAACTAAAACGTGAGAAATGCCAATGATCGCTGGGAAGATAAATAAATACGAAATTTCTTTATATATACTTTTCGTTAACATACTACGTCTCACACCAATTTTTCGTAACATTTCATAACGCCGTACGTCGCGAGAAGCACCTGTTAATATTTTGAACATAAGGGAACTTGCCATCATTGCTAAAAAGGCAATTCCGAGGAAAAATCCCATAAACATTGTTCCGCTCATGAAGCTGTTCATAAACTGATAAATTGTCATTTTCGTAAATAAGTCTACCTTTTCACCTGTTGCTTTTTCAATTTGTGCTTTTTGTCTCTTGTCTATTTCAATCAATAACGGTTTATATTTTTTCATATCATCTACTTTTGCTAATGTTACAGTATGTTCTGTTCCTTGAATCCCTTTATAATGCTCTTCGTCTGCAATTCTTACTGGTTTTCCGCTAAATTGATTATGCGTAATTTGTATCTCTCTTACAACTGCGTCTTCCCAAT
The DNA here is from genome assembly GCF_038008705.1 of Bacillus sp. FSL W8-0770. Taxonomy (NCBI): domain Bacteria; kingdom Bacillati; phylum Bacillota; class Bacilli; order Caryophanales; family Bacillaceae; genus Bacillus; species Bacillus sp. FSL W8-0770. Next base: position 2,196,539 of record NZ_JBBOZR010000001.1, on the reverse strand, counting down.
CCTTTGGCATTTGAGGGAATTTTGCTAATTCAGGAGCCTCTAAAGCTGAATATACAGGTTCAGTTAAAGGTTCAGTCACACGTTTGCGAACAGGCTCTTTTAAAGTTTTTGTATCAAAATGGTCTGAAACAAGTGGCGGTTTCGCAGTTAAGTCGTTACGTAAATAATAAACCGCTTCTCCATCTACTTTATATTTGTACTTGCTTTCTTCAACAATTTCCATTTCTTTTAAGGCAGCTTTGTCTTGATCATTCGGATCATGAATTACAACATCATATACACGAGAAAAGTCTGTCATAATACCTACATTTTTTTGGAACGCCATACCTGCCGTCATCGCACCTGCGCCTAATGCAATTAACATTGCTACAGTACCTAATACTCTCGATAAACTATTTACTCGAAAGCGTAGCTGTGCATATGTAAAACTATTTAGACCAGTTTCATTTCGTTTTTTATTCCCCTTAATTTTCATCACAAAAAATGGGAGTAATGAACTAAAGATAAAATATGTTCCAAGTGTTGTAACGATGGTTGCTATAATAAAACCTAATTCAGCATAAATTTTTACATTGATCATAAAATAGTACCCTGTACTTACTAGTAATACACCAAGTACTGTCATTATAATAATGCGAGTTTTACTTTTCTTCACTTCATCTAGTGTTTCATCTTCACGAATTAACTCTAGTTCAGTTTTTCGTAACAATCGGACACTGTTCATTATGCCAGTAATGAAAAATAATATTAAGAAGAAAATAGCTGTAACTAAAATTGCTGGTGTGTATACGGATGCGTAACTACCTTTTGCTGAAATTTCCATTCCATTCATTAAAAAGTTCCCTGCTACACTTGCAAGTAACATCCCTACTAAAATACCGATAATAATACTGACAATACCCATACCGAATGTTTCAATAAATAATAACTGTGCTACTTTTTTCTTTTTCGCACCAAGCATCATGTACATACCGAGTTCTTTTCTTCTTAACGTGAGCAAGAAAGAGTTGGCATATATAATATAAAATACAGTAATGAAGGATAATAGTATTGCACCTACCCAGAAGACGAGCCTTATACTACTAATTAGACTATTATCTTTTGTAAATTCACTATTCATCGCCATCGTTTGGAACATGTAGAAAATACTAATACTAATAACGAGGCCAATAAGTAAAACCATATAATCTTTTAACATCTTTTTCATACTATGACGTGATAATTTAAATAACATAGTTTCACCCCCTACTTAGACTCAGCAGCTGAGCCCATATGAGCGAGCACACCTAAAATGTCTTGATAGAAATTCTCTCGAGTACCTTGACGGTTTAATTCTTTATAAAGAAGACCATCTTGAATAAATAAAATACGCTCACAATAACTTGCACTAAATGCATCGTGTGTAACCATCAAAATACTTACATTGTGATTTTCATGTAAATCTTGCATCGCTTCTAATAAACTTTTTGCGTTTTTACTATCAAGCGCACCTGTCGGTTCATCTGCTAATACAATTGCTGGATTATGTACTAAAGCTCTTGCCGCCGCTGTTCTTTGCTTTTGTCCTCCAGAAACAGCCGTCGGATATTTTGTTAAAATTTCGGTGATGCCTAATTTCTTCGCAACGTCATTTACCTTTCCAGTAATCTCACTTGACGGTACGCCTTGCAAAGAAAGTGGTAAAGCTATATTTTCATAAATTGATAAGTTTTCTAGAAGATTAAAATCTTGAAAAATGAAACCTAATTTTTGAGAGCGAAAATCAGATAAGGCATTGCCCTTCATAGAAGTAATATTTGTACCAGCTATCGTCACACTACCACCTGTCGCTTGGTCAAGTGTACTTATCACATTAAGTAAAGTCGTTTTTCCAGACCCAGAAGGTCCCATGATCCCGACAAATTCTCCTTCTTTAATACTTAACGATACACCCCTTAATGCTTTTGACTGATTCTCATTTCTTTTCCCATACGTTTTTTCTACACTTTCTACAGTAACTACATTTGTTGACATCTCTTTCACTCCATCCCTTTTGTATAAAATTAATTTCTCACATATTTCTTATTATTTTGTCATGTGAATTCTTAAGAATTTTTTAATTATTCATTCAAGAAGAGTTACACCTGTAACATGAACCTTTTTCCTACTTCATATTCTCATTTTTCTACAACTCGTTCCCTCGATTTCGCTTACATTTACCTTACATTTTTGTAAGATAAAAAAGAAAACACACTAATTGCTAATAGTGTGTTTTCTTTACAATCAATATTTTCTATTCTTTATTTCCTCTTCAATAGTTGCCACAAATACGTCTAGCGCAATAACTTCTGACTTCTCTTCCCCATATTTACGTACATTTACAGCTCCGTTTTCCATTTCCTTATCACCAATAACAAGAACATACGGTACTTTTTGCATTTGTGCTTCTCTTATTTTATATCCTAATTTTTCATCTCGTGCATCTTGTTCAACACGAACTCCAGCTTGTGCTAATTTATGTGCAATCTCATTGGCATATTGTTCATGTACTGCATTTGAAACTGGAATTACTTTCACTTGAACTGGTGCCACCCATGCCGGGAACGCACCTCCAAAGTGCTCAATTAATATTGCTAAGAAGCGATCTAATGACCCTAAAACTGCCCTGTGAATAACAACTGGTCTTTTCTTTTCATTATTTTCATCTATATAATTTAAATCAAATTTCTCTGGCATTTGGAAATCAAGCTGGATTGTTCCGCACTGGTGGCTTCTATTTAAAGCATCTTTAATATGAAAATCAATTTTCGGCCCGTAAAATGCACCGTCACCTTCATTTAGTCTATATTTATAATTTAGCGATTGTAATACATTTTCTAATGCCGCTTCTGCTTGCTCCCATAATTTATCATCACCCATTGAATCTTCTGGACGAGTAGAAAGCTCTACTTCATATTCGAATCCAAAAGTTTTATATACGTAATCAATTTGCGCCATTACTGATTTAATTTCATCTTCAATTTGTTTTGGAGTTACAAATAAATGTGCATCATCTTGGCAGAAAGTACGTACTCTTAATAATCCGTTTAACGCACCACTAAATTCATGACGATGTACTTGACCAAATTCACACATACGAATCGGTAATTCACGATAAGAATGCAATTTATTTTTAAACATAAGCATGTGCCCTGGGCAGTTCATCGGTTTTAATGCAAAACTTTTATTATCTACTTCAGAGAAATACATATTATCTTTATAATGTCCCCAGTGCCCTGATCTCTCCCATACTTCTTGGTTCATCATGAACGGAGTGCGTACTTCTTGATACTTATACTCTTTTTGAATTTCTCTTAAAAATGCTTCCAATTCGTTACGAATCATTTGTCCTTTCGGTAAATAAAACGGCATTCCCGGAGCCTCTTCAGAAAACATAAATAACTCAAGCTCACTGCCTAACTTACGATGATTTCTTTTTGCTGCTTCTTCAACGAAATGTAAATACTCTTCTAATTCTTTTTGAGAAGAGAATGCAACACCATATATGCGCTGAAGCACTTGGTTATTACTATCACCTCGCCAATATGCACCGGAAACGTGAGTTAATTGAAATGCTTTCAAATAACCTGTAGATGGTAAATGTGGTCCTCTACATAAATCTACAAATTCACCTTGTTTATATAGTGTTACACTTTCCCCACTAGGAATTGCTTCTAAAAGTTCTAATTTCAAGCGGTCGTTCATTTCTTGAAACAGTTTAGCTGCTTCTTCTCGAGAAACCTCAACTCGTTCTATCTTTATATTTTCATTTATGATCTTTTTCATTTCTTTTTCGATTTTTCGTAAATCTTCTATGTTTACACTACTTGGAAGATCCATATCATAATAAAATCCATTTTCAATAACAGGTCCTACTCCAAGATTTATATCACCATACAATCTTTTTACAGCTTGCGCTAAAATATGTGCCGCGGAGTGTCTTGCAATTTCTACCCCTTCATTTGAATCTATAGTAATGATTTCCACTTCCGCATTTTCTTCAATATTTCGGCGTAAATCATATAATCCATCATTTACTTTCCCCGCAACTGCTTTCTTTTTCAAACTACTGCTAATGGATCCAGCAATTTCTTCTAAAGTAACTCCATTTACAAATTCTTTAACGCTACCATCTGGAAATTTAATTTCAATCATTTGTTCTTTCATTTTTCATCTCTCCATTTCATAATAAAAAGCACACTCATCCCTAAAATAGGGACGAGCGTGCTTTTACCCGTGGTTCCACCCAGATTCCCATTGTAAACAAACAATGGCTTCTTTTACGGTAACGTCGTTTATACGGCACTAGATACTTAATTTCCCCAGTGCAGCTCTAAGGTGGTAAGTTATTTTTCTGCGTTAGGAAGTTCTCAGCTTTCCTTCCTTCTCTGTATAACCGGGTAAAATAACTCGTGTCCTTTTCTTCGCTTATTATGAAATTGAATGCAAAAAAGCATATTCATCCCTAAATATAGGGACGAATATGCTTATATCCGTGGTTCCACCCAGATTCCCATCACAAAAAAACATAATGGCTTCTTTTGCGATAACGTCGCATACACGGCACTAGATACTTCATTTCCCTAGTGCAGCTCTAAGGTGGTAAGTTATTTTTCTGCGTTAGGAAGTTCTCAGCTTTCCTTCCTTCTCTGTATAACCGGGTAAAATAACTCGTGTCCTTTTCTTTGCTTTTTATAAAACATCCATTTATTGTTATTTAATATATCTTATTCATTTTATTTTTGCAAGTGTTTAAAAAAATTATTTATTTAATTTAAAAAAGTGAAACCAAATTTTTTTGGTTTCACTTCACAATTTTACCAATCTTGTGGTTCGTAATTTAAGTCTGCAAATAGACGTCTTTTCTCTTTCTTCGTTAAATCTCTCCACTGCCCAACTGGTAAATTATTCAATTCAATATTCATAATTCTCGTACGTTTTAACGTGTATACTTGATAACCTAAAGCTTCACACATACGGCGAATTTGACGATTTAGCCCTTGTGTTAAAATAATTTGGAACTCATATTTTGATAACTGTGTAATCTCACAAGGAAGCGTTTTTGTTCCTAAAATTTTAACACCCGCTGCCATTTTCTCTAAGAAATCAGGTGTAATTGGCTTATCTACTGAAACGATATATTCTTTCTCATGTTTGTTTTCAGCACGTAAAATCTCATTAACAATATCGCCATCATTCGTTAACAAAATTAAACCGTCAGAGTCTTTATCAAGACGTCCAATGTGACTAATTCGTAAAGGATGATTCACTAAATCAATAATATTACCTTTTACTGATTTTTCACTCGTACATGTAATACCTACTGGTTTATTTAAAGCGATATATACGTGATCTCGAGCAATTCGAAGCTGCTCTCCATTTACTCGTACATCATCACCTGGGTTCACTTGGTCACCAATTTTTGCAACCTTACCGTTAATAATTACTCTTCTCTCATTAATTAGTTTATCCGCTCCACGTCGAGACGCTTTTCCAGCTTCACTAATAAATTTATTGATACGCAAATTAGGCACATCCTTTTCTAAAAAAATTTCAAGCTCACACTGCTTCTACCGTACAATACAAAAGGGTAAGCCTCCTATTATAACTTAAATATATTAACATGAAAGGGTATATAACGTCTTCTATTAATTACTTGTTTATAAGAAAATCTCTTTATTATACATTCATTTATGCACTTTTTCAGCGTTTAATATACAAGCCATTCTTCCTTACATACAGCTTGTTTTCCTTTTATCTCTTCTATCTCTTCATGAATATTAGCTAATTTATATAAATCTGTGAAAATCTCTTCCACATAATGTTGGTGCGTCTTTTCATCTTTCCAATACGTTAACACTATGTAACGATTTTTATTTTTTAAAGACTTCCCAACTACTCCACCTAACATTCCTTTTGCTTTTTCCATTCCTTTATTCCAAATTGTTTCTTGCTTATGTAAAAAATGATTTTCCTTTTCCATCTTTACATCACATATAGCAACTCTTACGAATGATCCTTCTGTAACAACGTCTTTCAAATGCGTATCAGTTATATCATACAACGTTTGAAATAATTCAATTTCACATGCAAGAAACGTATCCTCTTGATTACTATTTAAATAAATTGTATCGTGAGCACCATTCATAAATGATTGATATGTACTTCTATCTTCCCATAAAGTAAATACACATGCCTCATCTTCATACCATCCACCAAATTGTCCATGAAAACCATCTAGGTGCCGTATATCACGCCATTTTCCTTGCGCATTTGAAAACAATTCCTTTTTCTCTTCTTCCACCTTACAGTAGATTGTTTTTAGTAGCATTTTTAATTTCCCCTTTAGCATATAATTTATCTTCTTCTCACAATAATTAGTTCACATAATATTTTTATAATCACCCTAATACTTTTTATAGACATATAGAACTAATCATATTTATCACTACATCTATCAAAACATCTATCGAATTTAATTTCAAATGATTCAGAATAAAAAAAGATGTAACTCTTAATGAATTACATCTTTAGCTAATCTCCCTTATTCATCTTTTTCTCAAATAAATAATACGTAATTTCTCCCGGATAATGTACTACTGCTACCTTCCGCTCCCCTTTTTTAAAACTAACAGTATGCCCATTTCCCCCTAAGTTCTCCCATCCACTCGCCTTTGTAATTGGCATTACACTTATATATTGATAGTCCTCTTCCTTATCATCGTTAATATGGATTGCTGACATTGGCACTGGAAAATCTTTAATTTTAGATTCTTTATTCATAAATATGAATGCAATTAAACCAACTAATAACATAACCATTGAAATACTTGAAACTAGTTTTCTTCTATTCATTTTCACTAAAAACCCTCTTTTCTCGCATACAACTTTCATCATTTTACTAACTTTAATTATTTATGTATAAAAAAGAAATAATTAAAATTATTTCTAACCTATTTTCTCTACTTTAAACAACATTATTGTTATATATTATAATTATAAGTTTTTAAATTTTGGAGGCGTTACATATTGCGGAAATTACTTTTTACTAAATGGACAGTTATTATTTCTATTTTCATCATTTTTGGTACAATTTTCTACGTTACTAATGTTAAAAATAACCACAAAAAAGCAACTGTAGAAACAGCGGAGACAAAAACTTTCAAAACTAAATTACAACCTAAAATTAATGAATTGACTACTCATTATAATGACATCATCGAAAAAGATTGGTTACCTGCCTGGGAAGAGATTAACACGAATGGAGATTCAGTAGATCGAAATAAACTATTAGTTACAATGAGCGCTGTTTCCAAGCAGTACGAAACAATTATGAACGAAATAGACACGCTTAAAATTGAAGAAAACATAACAGATATAGATATACAAAAACAACTACTTCAGTTCACAACTCAGTTTAAATCCGCATCAAATTTCATGAAAAATGCAGCAAATTTAATTATAGACGGAGCAAATAACTCTACTCCAACCGATGAAACTATTGAAAAAACAAAACAAGCTTTAGGACTTGCGGATCAACATATTGTCATCGCTTTATCTACTTTAAATGAAGTTGAGGATAAATTAGGACTTACAAAAAAATAAAACTATTTACTATTTTAAAATAAAAAATGATTGCAATTCACAATTTGTATGTCTATAATGTTTTTATTGATTTACAATCAATGTGTTTATAAATTTTATAATTCGGATGAACCATTCAGGAGAAGGTCTATTGATCTACCGACGGGGCAAAAAGTTGTTATACCAGCTTTGAAACTCTCAGGTCTTGGTTACAAGTAGAACTGCATGGGGACGAATCTCTGGAGAGACTCCCTCTCGCTTTCATAGAGCGCGGAGGAAAACGAGCACCGAAGGAGCAAATCCGCTACTATAGCGGATAATCTCTCAGGTAAAAGGACAGAGACAAGCGAAAGAAAATGCCGATTTGTATCGGTTTATTTTTCTATCCCTTGTTTCTCCAGAGACCATTTCATTTACTTGAAGTGGTTTTTATTTTTTCTAAATAAAGGAGAATAAAGATGGAGACAGTAAGTAAAGTATTAGAACAAATGAATCAATACGTGTGGGGATTACCAACTTTGTTGCTACTCGTTGGAACAGGTATCATTCTCACAGTGCGTTTGAAAGGTTTACAGTTTAGTAAACTATTATACGCTCACAAACTAGCGTTTAAAAAATCAGAAGATACTTCTTCTTCTGGAGATATTAGTCACTTCCAAGCACTCATGACAGCTATGGCCGCAACGATTGGTATGGGAAATATAGCCGGTGTTGCAACAGCGGTTACAATTGGTGGTCCTGGTGCAATATTTTGGATGTGGATTACCGCTTTATTCGGTATGGCAACAAAGTATGCCGAGGCAATACTTGCAGTAAAATACCGTGTTAGTAATGAAAATGGTGAATATTCAGGTGGACCAATGTATTATTTAGAGCGTGGTTTAGGTAAGAAATGGCTGGCAGTATTATTCGCTATATTCGGCACAACTGCTTCTTTCGGTATTGGTAATATGGTGCAATCTAACTCAGTTGCAGAGGCAATGCGAATTAATTTCTCTTTCCCTCCTGCTTTAACTGGTATAGTAATGTCATTTTTAATCGCAATTGTTATTTTAGGCGGTGTAAAAAAAATTGGGAAAGTGACGGGATATGTCGTTCCTATTAAAGCTTTCTTTTATATAATTGCTGGTCTTATAATTATTTTCTATCACTACGACCAAATTCCAGAAGCATTTTCACTTATTTTTTCTGGTGCATTTAATGGTACAGCAGCTGCTGGTGGTTTTATTGGGGCAACAGTTGCATCAGCTATTCAAATCGGAATGGCGCGTGGTGTATTTGCGAACGAAGCTGGTTTAGGGAGTGCCCCTATTGCCGCGGCGGCGGCAAAAACTGATTCGCCTGCAAAGCAAGCTTTAGTTTCAATGACTGGTACTTTTCTAGATACGTTTATTGTATGTACAATTACAGGACTAGTATTAATTACTACAGGTGCTTGGAGATCTGGTAAAACTGGCGTTGAAGCTACAACACTTGCATTCCAATCTGTATTTGGTACTGCTGGTAGTATGATTCTCGGTATCGCAATTATTTTATTTGCCTACTCTACTATTTTAGGCTGGTCGTATTATGGGGAAAAATGTGTAGCTTATTTATTCGGAGAAAGTGCAGTTAAATATTATAAAGCAATCTTTATTGTTATGATTGCAATTGGTGCTAATTTAAAGCTAGGAATCGTATGGACATTTGCTGATATTGCAAATGGACTTATGGCAATTCCAAACTTGATTGGTCTAATTGGATTAAGTAGTATTGTTGTTGCTGAAACGAATCGCTTTTTACAAGCAGAGAAATTGAAAGAAAATAATAAAAACCAGGCAAGTTAATCTATGAAAAAGGAATGACTCATACATGATGAGCGTTCCTTTTTTCATCCCCTCTTTTACTTAATTACTATCATTAAAAATATATTTATATCAATATTTACTCCTTTTTATTCCTCCAAAAGTTTTTCACATAAATGTCATAAATCGTATGGTCTAACTATATAGTTGAAAAGGAATGTGACATTAAAGTGTCACTGAAAAACTCATCCAAGAAAAGGGAGGAAAAATCTTTTGAAAAACAAAATCATCGTTTTCCTATCTGTTTTGTCATTTATTATTGGTGGTTTCTTCTTTAACACGAATACTTCAAGCGCTGAAACATCATCTACTGATTACGTTCCTAACCAATTAATCGTTAAGTTCAAACAAAATGCATCTTTAAGTAATGTGCAATCTTTTCATAAATCTGTCGGAGCTAATGTCTTATCTAAAGATGATAAGTTAGGTTTTGAAGTCGTACAATTTTCAAAAGGTACTGTAAAAGAAAAAATAAAGAGCTATAAAAATAATCCAGATGTGGAATATGCAGAACCGAATTATTACGTTCACGCCTTTTGGACTCCAAACGACCCATATTTTAATAATCAATACGGGTTACAAAAGATTCAAGCTCCACAAGCTTGGGATAGCCAACGAAGTGATCCTGGTGTAAAAGTAGCTATTATTGATACAGGAGTTCAAGGCTCACACCCTGATCTGGCTTCGAAAGTAATTTACGGGCATGATTATGTTGATAACGACAATACATCTGATGATGGTAATGGTCATGGTACACATTGCGCTGGAATTACTGGAGCACTTACGAATAACAGCGTCGGAATTGCTGGTGTTGCCCCACAAACTTCAATTTATGCTGTCCGCGTATTAGATAATCAAGGAAGTGGTACTCTTGATGCTGTAGCGCAAGGTATTCGAGAAGCTGCTGATTCGGGTGCAAAAGTAATTAGTTTAAGTTTAGGAGCTCCAAATGGTGGTACTGCATTACAACAAGCCGTTCAATATGCATGGAATAAAGGCTCTGTTATAGTTGCAGCTGCTGGAAATGCTGGAAATACAAAAGCTAATTACCCTGCTTATTACAGCGAAGTAATTGCAGTTGCTTCTACAGATCAATCAGATAGAAAATCTTCATTCTCTACTTATGGTAGCTGGGTAGATGTTGCAGCACCAGGTTCAAATATATATTCAACATATAAAGGAAGCACGTATCAATCATTAAGTGGTACATCTATGGCAACACCTCATGTTGCAGGAGTGGCAGCTCTTTTAGCAAATCAAGGATATAGCAATACACAAATCCGCCAAATTATTGAGTCTACTACTGATAAAATTAGTGGTACAGGTACGTACTGGAAAAACGGTAGAGTCAATGCATATAAGGCTGTACAATACGCTAAGCAATTACAAGAAAATAAAGCTTCTTAAGAAAACTTTAATCAGTCGATCTACCATGAATGCAGAATAAAATAGAAGGAGAGACTTCTATAATTAAAGCCTCTCCTTCTTACAAACTATATTACTCTCTCTGCTTTTTAACCATATGTAAATACAGTACAAAATCCATCATTGTCGATGAATGACCAAGTTGACGGATCATCGCTGTTATATTTCCTCTATGATATGTACCATGATTTACAACATGTTGCACTAATTCTAAAATCGAAGTTTCTAATTTCCCTACGTATGGATTCTCAATAACAAATACAGCATTCACATCTTGTATTGTAATTAAAAACTCTTTATATTGATTTGCCATGTTTTCAAACATTTTTTCTAATTCATGTAACGATTTAGTTTCAATTTGTTTTCGTAAATCTTCTCGGTCTTGTATTGCTTCATTCATACTTTTACCATGCAATATATGTAACCACACTTGATCTGTAATATAAATATGCACAAAAGTATCCTTAATGGATGGGAATACACTCTGTATCTGCTCATTAAAAATTTTCTCATAGTTTGGTAACTCTTTTAATCGATTGAATAATCTAGTATTAGCCCAAGCATGGTAATCACACTGTTTTAATATATAATCTTTCAATTTATATTACCTCCTTATTATATGAAACGAATGGCTTGTTTCTTCATTTCTGATTCTCTATCAGCCTTTGCAATCCCTTTTTCTTTCATTTCATGCTTATTTATCGTTTTATATTTTACATACGTATAAAATTCCGTTTGAAATGGAAATGGTGTAATCCGAATTGTTTCCTCGTCCACCCATTCAGCTTGAATAAGTTTCTCCTCTTTACTATTAAACATTTCTGTTCCTTCAAAACCATCTTTAAATAAATCAATTTCATCTTTCTTTTTGACACCAGGCTTATTCATACATACGTATAAAGAAAGTTCATCACAAAACTTTAATAATCTATAATGCTTATCGAACATCGCAAACTGTTCCTTTGTTAACGTTTTCAAAATTCTTTTTTGTCGTTCTAATTCATGTTTATAAAATGACATCATCTCTTCATCTTCCTCGTTTAGTGGAAATGATAAAAAATGTTTACTACAAAGCAATGCCCCGTATGGATTAGAATTTTCAATTTCATTCAATCCAATCGTATAAAAAACAAAACGTAATGGGCTTGGACAATCCATAAATGTATATGGAATATTTTTAGCATCATTCAAAATTGGTACTTTATCAAGCTCTATCCATCCTCTGTCATGCTCATATATTGCATCAACTGTTTCTTTTAAATATGTTTTATCTTCAAAAAAGTCTTCTTTTATATGCTTTGCAATCTCTCCAGCTAAAAAACCATGATCATGTTGACGAATTAAAATACTTTCCTTCTCATTTTTTTCACGAAAAATCATTCGTATACTCCCCCTCATCCTCATATTAAAGCTTTTTATATGCATCGATTCTTAATTAATCCCTAAATAATAGAAGGGATTCAGTCTCTTGCAACGAAATTAACATAATTATATAGTATTCTTTCTAATCATGGTGATAGCTTTATCTTTACTATCTATTATACTAAAACATTCATTCCAAAAATTTTTTTATGAGGTGAAAACATGAACAAAACAGAATTGATTAAAAACGTAGCTCAATCAGCTGATATTTCTCAAAAGGACGCTTCTGCAGCTGTACAATCCGTATTTGACACAATTGCTAATGCATTACAATCTGGAGATAAAGTTCAACTAATCGGGTTTGGAACTTTTGAAGTACGCGAAAGATCTGCTCGTACAGGACGTAATCCGCAAACTGGCGAAGAAATTCAAATCGCCGCTGGTAAAGTTCCTGCATTTAAAGCGGGTAAAGAATTAAAAGAAGCTGTTAAATAAAAACAAGAAACCAGCCATTTTATAGGCTGGTTTCTTGTTTTTATTTAAGCAATTGCTTTATATTCTCTGCATGATACACTTCACAAATATAAAATACACATTTGCAGTTACTTACAATTTGATACTTTCTAGTTGGATACACATTCGCTGTAACAGAACATCCATCAAACAATTCAATAATATTTCCAGATGGCTGATATCCTTCATATAATACATTTCTTCTTACTTCCATCTTTTCTATAAGCTTTTCAACAGGAATATTTCCACTCTCTAATTCACTCTTTATTGCGTCCGGTAAAAACGAAGTGTCTGCAAAAATTAGATTTTCAGATAACACCTTTCCTTTATAACTAACATTAGATACACGGTAAAGAAATGTTCCATCTTTATCAAAGAAATTCTTTGCTTCTTTCGGAATGTACTGTCTACCAAGTGCCTCTTGTTCAAGAACATCAAACTGAACTGTATCATTTAAAAGCTTTTCTAAAGCATGAATGGATGATGTATCTCCAGAAAATAAAATATTTTTAATTGCTTGTACATTATAAATGAATTCATTCTTTCTATTTTCCGCTACTAACATGAGGAACACCTCTTCTGTAATTTTTTTATTTAAGATTTAAAAGTGCTGCCGCGTCTAATTGCGTAATTTCAGTCACTTCCTTACTGAATATTGCAACAGAAGCCCTATAATCTAAACTAGGCCTTACATCTTCCATCATTGTATTACTTGCTAACTCTTGTCTATCCTTAAAAACCAACAAGTTTGGAGGATCATTTGGAGCTGATACTGTAATATGTACTGGTGGAATCATTAGTCCTTCACCTGTCGCTTTCAGCACCGCTTCTTTTCGAGTCCAATATGTTAAAAAACCTTCTATTTTCTGTTCATTTGGCAGTTTCATAACTTGCGCTATTTCAATTTCTGTTAATACACCTTCTGCCATTTTCATAACATCTATACTTGGATTCATTTGTTCTACATCTATGCCAACAGGTACAGATTTTGTAAATGCAACGACAACCCACTCACCTGAATGCGAAACGGATAATTGCGGCATACCTTCTGGTAATTGTGGTCTTCCATGCTGCAATTTACATACTGAGCACATTCGATCAATTGGTACTTGGACTGGTGACATAGAAAGTATCTTGCCGAGAACTAATCTACTTATTACGCAACCTATTATAAAACGAGCTCGATCTGCCGAATGATGATACGAATTTGCTTTCTCTCGCTCTATATCATTTAGTAAATTGTAATGCCATGATTGTAAATCCGAAATTCTTGCCCACCATATTTGACAATCATTCTCATTCAAAGTTGGAATAGAATCTACAACTTTACTTTCTATCATGTAAACTCTCCTTTATTCAACAAATATCAATTTTCATAAAAAAGCATACGTATATTGTTATTCATTGACAAGTACTTTCTCTTTTTCTGATACAGATAATGTTTTTTCTTTCTTCTTTGACATTACCTCTTTATCGGAAATACGTAAAGAAAATAGTAGTGCTATGAGCAAAAATATTGCTGACCCAATTAATGCTGCTTGATATGGTAAAAAATCGGATTGAACGTTATTACCTCCAAAACCAGCTAGTATACTAGCTAAAACCGCTACTCCTATTGCTGAACCTAGTCGATTTTGCACATTGAATATAGTAGTCGCTCTCCCCATAGAAGGCGGCGTGATATTGTTAAAGGCAGAAAATTGAACCGCACCGACAGATTGACCTAAGAAAATACCGATACCAAACAATAATGCCCGGATTTGCCACGGATTCGTATCATGATTTACAAAACTCAATAAAACAAATATAACCGCCGTACATATTAATCCAATAGAAATTACCTTTCGAGCTCCTAATTTCTTATATGACCATGGTACAATTTGTGAAGAAATCATTAATCCAATCGCCTCTGGAAATGTCGTAAGTCCTGATTCCAGTGCAGAAACTCCTATCACATTTTGATACATAAGAGGAAAAACAAATAACATTCCTAATAAACCAGCTGATGAAAATAATGATATAATGCTCATCTTTCTAAAGACTGGTTCTTTTAATAAGCGTAAATCTAACATCGGTTGCTTTACTTTCAGTTCTACAATTATAAACAATGTAATGAATACAACCCCAGCTATCCCAGTACTCATAATTTCTGAAGAAATCCACCCTTTTGATGGTCCCTGGCTGAGTGCATATATGAGCATCGCAAATCCTGGTGCTGATAAAATAAAGCCGAGCGAATCAAAGCGACCAGCTGATTTTTCAACATGTTCTGCTAAAAATAGAAGTCCAAATAGCAATGCAACGATTCCAAACGGTAGATTAATATAAAATGCCCAACGCCAAGACATTTGATCTACAAAGAAACCACCGATGATAGGACCAATTGCTGGTGCTACAGCAATTGGAAGTATAATGAACCGGGAAATCTTCGGTCTTTCCTCTGGTGAAAATGTTCGAAATAACATCGCCATTCCAACCGGTGTTAAAAGCCCTCCGCCAGCACCTTGAATAATACGGAAAATATTCAATGAAGTAATATCGTTAGCCATTCCGCATAAAGCAGATGCAATTGTAAATACGAAAAGAGCAATTAAAAATACTCTTTTCGTACCAAAACGATCTCCTAACCAACCAGAAATCGGAAGGAAAACAGCTAAACTAACTAAATACCCAACATTCACCGTCCCCATTGCAGATGGAGGTACTTGTAGTTCTCTACTTATCGTTTGCAGTGCTACATTTACAATCGTTGCGTCCATCGCAGCCATAAACATCGCAGTTATATAAACGATACTTACAACTACTTTTGGATTTAGTTTTTCTTTCATTATCGTTTTCCTACTAATGTTTTTTCGCAAACTTGATTACCTTGTGGATTCAAATCTTCCCAGTTATATTCAACATATTCTAAGCAACTCTGCCTACTAGCTTCTTCATATACGACATTCCAGCCAATAGGTACATCGAGAAAAGCAGGCCAGAGAGAATACTGGCCCTCCTCATTTATTAATACTTTATATGTGTAATTATCATTTTCAAATGGATTCGTCATACTCTACTTACCCCTTTCTTATTCTGCAAATATTTCGCTAATACTTGCCCAATTTCCGTAAGTGGACCTGGCTGACATAGATCTTTATGTCTACAATCAATATCGTGCTGCACAATTTGCCCGTCTAAATAATTTAGCCACGTATTTGGAGAAATAGGATCAAACCAGTCTGGTATAACAGTAGATCTAAAGAATAAGATATCTCCGTTATAAACTTTTGGTACATATTTCCCTAACAACCCTACTGAATTTACATATGTTTCTTTCAAGTTCAATATAGTCTCTTCTTCAAGACTTGCTAATGCACTTCCATCTTTACGAAGGATTTCAACTGCACTTTCCATTGTAAGTGGTTTACCATCCATGTTATCTGGGTCATATCCGCCTAAAGCAAGTAATGCAATTAACGCTTCCTCTTCAGTAGGCGCTTCCGTATTTGGTAAGAAGTGTCCAGGATAAGAATCAAGCATAACGAGTAATTCTACTTCTTCCCCTTCATTTTGTAGTTGCGCCGCCATTGCATGCACAACATTTCCTCCAAGCGACCAACCTAATAAACGATATGGTCCATAAGGCTGTACTTCACGAACATGTTTCAAGTAATCCGCCGCCATCTCCTCTAAACTTTTTGGAAGTTCTTCATTTTTAGCAATACCACGTGCTTGTACACCATAGATTGGATAATCTTTTCCTAAAGATTTCATAAGTCCTGCATAGCACCAACTTAATCCACCTGCTGGATGTACACAAAATAGTGGTAATTGATCCCCGCTTGCTCGTAATGGAAGCAACACATCAAGTGCACTTTGACCATTCCCCATCTCAAGTCTTTCAGCTAACCCTGCAACAGTCGGTGCTGCAAATAAAGTGCCAATGTTTAGTTCCACTCCAAGCGCCTCTTTCATGCGGCTCATAAGCTGCACTGCAAGGAGTGAATGGCCACCAAGATCAAAGAATCCGTCATCAATTCCAATTTGAGGTACACTTAGCACTTCTGTAAACAAGTCACATAACATTTCTTCTTGCGGTGTTCTTGGACCACGACTAGAAGATGATGCGATAAATTCTGGAGCTGGCAATGCCTTTCTATCTAATTTACCGTTTGGAGTTAAAGGTAACTCATTTACTACTACAAAAGCGTATGGAACCATATAATCTGGTAAACTACCACTAGCAAACTGACGCATTTCATTCGTATCAATCGCTTCATTATTTGATGCAACGATATAAGAAACTAACCGTTTATCCCCTGGTTGATCTTCCCGTACAATAACGGCTACTTGCTCAACTTTAGGGTGCTTCATTATGACTGCTTCTATTTCTCCTAATTCAATTCGGAACCCACGAATTTTGATTTGATGATCTGCACGTCCTATATAATCTAGCGTCCCATCTTTACGCCAGCGAGCTAAGTCTCCTGTACGATACATTCTTGTACCTGGCTTGCCAAATGGATCTGCGATAAAGCGTTCAGCCGTTAATCCTGCTCTTCCTAAATATCCACGCGCAAGCCCTGCACCTGCAACATACATTTCTCCAACTACTCCAGGTGGCACTGGTTGTAAATAGTTGTCTAACACATACACTTTAAGGTCAGGTATACTGCACCCAATTAAACTATTTGCTCGTAAAGAGACGATAGTTTCATCTATTTCAATATAACTAACATGTACTGTCGTCTCCGTAATACCGTACATATTAATAAGCTTTGGTGCGTTATGAGGATGTCGACTATACCAATCTTCTAAGCGACTTAGCTCAAGTGCTTCTCCTCCAAAAACAACATATCGTAAAGATAATTTTTGGCCAATCTCTGCATTTTCACGATCTGCTTGCATCAATTGATAGAAAGCTGATGGAGTTTGGTTTAAAACCGTAACCTTTTCTTTAACAAGAAGCTGTAAAAATTCTTTCGGCGAGCGACTTACAGTATGTGGCACTACAACTAAACGCCCTCCATATAATAAAGGTCCCCAAATTTCCCAAACCGAGAAATCAAAAGCATATGAATGGAACATCGTCCAAACATCGTTTTCGTCAAACTGGAACCAATGATCAGTTGCTCCTAAAAGTCTTACTACATTTTGATGAGGTATCATAACGCCTTTCGGTCTACCCGTTGACCCTGACGTATAAATAACGTAAGCAATATGTGATGGAGATAATGGCTTAATTCGTTCCACTTCATCAATATTGTCTTCACTATATTTCTCAACTTCTGCTATTACTTTTACATTATCAATTAAAACTTTTAGTGCCTCATTACATTCAATTTCCACTTCTGAATTCATTAAAACACATGATGGTTTCGCATCGTGTAGCATAAATGAAATACGGTCTGCTGGGTAATCTGGATCTAACGGAAGGTATCCAGCACCAGCTTTAAGAACAGCTAATAAGCTTACAACCATGTTTAATGATCTTGGCATCGCTAAAGCAACGAGTTGATCAGGACCAATCCCTTTTGCTATTAGGAATCGAGCTATTTTATTTGCTTTTCTATTTAACTCTTCATAAGTTAATTTCTTATCTTCAAAGACAACAGCAATAGAATTTGGATTTATATGAGCCTGCTTTTCAAATAATTGTGGCAATGTCATTTCTGGTGCAATTTGAAAACCACCATTCCACTTTTCTAACACTGTATTTTTCTCTGCTACAGTTAATATTTCTAATCTACCAATTGATTGATCCGGATTTGTAACTGCATCATCTAATAACAAAATGAATCGTTCTATTAGTTTTTGAACCGTTTCACGTTTATATAAATCGGTACTAAACTCTAGTAATCCATGTAAACCGTTCGGAGTACCATCAACCCCGTTACTCTCACTAATTTCAAATGTTAAATCAAATTTTGCAGAACCGACGCTTTGAATTTCAAGGCTCGCTTCTAAACCTGGTACATGAAACGTTGCTTCTGGTGTATTTTGAAAAGCTAACATAACTTGAAACAACGGGTGGCTGTTTCGAGTACGTACTGGATTTAACACTTCAACAAGCCTTTCAAATGGAACATCTTGATTTTCATAAGCTGCAAGATTTACCTGCTTCACTCTATTTAATAATTCTTTAAAACTTGGATCTCCTGACGTATTTGTACGTAACACTAATGTATTTACAAATAAACCAACAATATCTGAAAGTACATCATCATTTCTTCCAGCAATCGGACTTCCAATTGGTATATCAGTGCCTGCACCTAATCTTGTAAATAGTGCACTAAGCCCTGCTTGCAATACCATAAACAAACTAACTCCATTTTTACGTGCAAGCTCTACTAACCTACTATGCATACCTTCATCTATATGAAAATGAATTGTTTCCCCGCGGTAACTCGTCTCAATTGGACGCTGGAAATCTGTAGGTAACTCCATTTGGTCTGGTAAACCTTTAAGTTCTTCTTTCCAAAAATCTAATTGTGTTGAAATAAGACTCTCTGGTGTCGTTTCATCACCTAGCAATTGCTGTTGCCAAAGTGCATAATCTGCGTATTGAACTGGAAGTGACTCCAGCTGAACTCTGTCACCTTGACATCGCGCTTTATACGCCGCTGTAAAATCTCTCGTTAACGGCTGTAATGACCAGCCATCACCTACAATATGATGTAATAGAATTAATAATACATGTTCGTTTTCACTCACTGTAAAAAGTTGCAAACGAACTGCCGGCTCAAAATCGAGGTTAAAGCTATATCTTACCGCCTCTGAAAGTACACTTTCTAATTCATCTTTACATGTATTAGTTATAACCATTTCTAGATTTAAGTTTTCCATATCTAAAATTTTCTGATAGGAACTACCTAATACGTTAGGGAAAATTGTTCTAAGTGTTTCATGTTTCTCAACTACATCATAAAAAGCACCTTGTAATGCTTCCCGATTCAATATTCCATTCATACGAATGACTAGCGGAATATTATAAGTAGGACTTGGACCTTCTAAACAATTTAAGAACCATAACCTGCGCTGTGCAAATGAAAGTGGAACTTCATTTGGCCTACTTGCTTTCTGAATAGCTGGTCTTGCGCTTTTTGCATGGTTTAATTGTTTCGCCAGTTCGGCAACAGTTGGTGATTCAAATAGTTTCCCAATTCCTAATTCCACACTTAACGTTTCACGAATTCTTGCCATTAAACGAGATGCAATAAGTGAATGTCCACCCATTTCAAAGAAATTATCATCAATGCTAATTCGAGAAACACCAAGTACTTCTGCAAATAAATCACATAATATTTCTTCTTTCGGATTTCTAGCAACTCTCTCATTGTGCATTCCATTAAAATCAGGAGCAGGTAATTTCTTTCTGTCAACCTTACCATTTGGCGTTAATGGTAGTTCTTCTAGCACAACAAATGCCGATGGTATCATATAATTCGCTAAACTTTCTGAAACATAAGAACGAATTTCTGAAAGATTAATCGGTTCCTTTTCTTCTGCAACGATATACGCAATGATGCGTTTATCATTTGGACGATCTTCTCGTACCATTACTATCGCTTGTTGAATATTTTCATGTCGTTGTAATACCGTTTCAATTTCAGCTAATTCAATTCGGAATCCACGAATTTTAATTTGATGATCTGCGCGACTAATGTACTCTAACGCACCATCACTACGCCATTTCACGAGATCTCCTGTACGGTACATGCGCTTCCCTGATTCTCCATAAGGATTTGCAATAAACCGTTCAGCTGTTAACTCCGGTTTTCCTAAATATCCGCTTGCAAGTCCCTCCCCTGCAATATATAATTCCCCAATAACTCCAGGTGGAACTGGTTGTAACCCTGCATCCAATACATACACTTCTGTATTGCAAATTGGCTTTCCAATAGGAGGTATACCCTTTTCACCTTCATCAATGTTCATGAAAGTAGACCAAATCGTCGTTTCAGTTGGTCCATATAAATTAGTTATTGAGCAACCTAATTCTTTTAATTTATTTGCTAAATGCTCTGGAAGAGCTTCACCACCAACAAGTATATTTAGCCCTTGTAGCTTCTCTGGATAATCAGTTACTAACGCCTGCCAAAGCGTCGGTGTAGCCTGCATAATGGTCACTCTTTCTTCTTGTAAAAGTGTCGTTAATGCTGATGGCTCTTGTATGTCTTCTTTTTGCGCAATTGTTAAACTTGCACCACTAATAAGAGGTAAATAAATTTCTAGAGCAGAAATATCAAACGCAAACGTTGTAACTGCTAATAAATGATCATTTTCATTTAATGAAAACTTTTGTTGCATAGCCATTAAAAAGTTACTTAAACCTCTCATAGGAACAATTACACCTTTTGGGTTTCCTGTTGAGCCTGAAGTATATATTGTATAGGCTGGGTTTAAAAGTGATACATCATTCTTACATGCTATATTCATACGAGAATATGTATGTAACGCTAGTTTCGTTTCTTCTTCATCTAATACAATTTTTTTCATATCATTTTCTATAACTAACTTAGATGAAACAGATGAATGTGTTATGATACAAACTGGTTTTGCATCATTTACTATATAATTAATTCTTTCTGCTGGGTATTCTGGATCTATTGGTAAATACGCTGCACCAGCCTTTAAGACTGCTAGCATACTAACTACCATTTCTATTGATCTAGGGAATACTAAAGCTACAAACTGGTTTGGTCGTATTCCTTCTTCTACTAAATAATGTGCTAGTTCATTCGCTCGTTCATTTAGCTCTTTATACGTAAGGTTTACACCGTCACAAGTAATGGCTAGTTTATTGGGATTTTTTTGCACTTGTTTTTCAAATGATATAGGCAGACTGATTAACTCATCGTCTTCCTTCGTTTCATTCCATTCCAATAAAACTTTATGATTTTCTTCAGGCAGAGTAATGTTTATTTTTCCAATCGACTCGTTTTTCTCATAATTATTTACTACTAATTCAAACAGATTCATAAATCTTTCTTTATGCAATGCTAGCTCCGCGCCATTATATACTTCAGGATTTGCATCAAAATGAATCATTAGCTCATTTTGATCAAAACGTTTATATACATTTATTGATAAATCATCGACAGGTCCTGCTGATAAATTATGCGTAATACCACGATTTCCAGCAAAATTTAGCCCGTAATCAAAAGGCATAACATTCACTAACGGTCCAAACAACCTTTGATTTTCACCTAGTAACTTTAAGTCTCTTCTTAATTCCTCATGACGGTATTTATAATGGCGACGTACATCTCGGATTTCTTTAGAAACTTGTTGCAATAATTCCGCAAGAGTTATATTTGGAGTTACTGTAATACGAAGTGGCACTAAATTCATTACCATACTTGGTGTATGAATAGATACCGAACCTAGACGTCCCATCATCGGTAAACCTAAAGCAATATCATTTTCACCTGTTAATTTATGCATATAAATACTTGTTATAGCGACAATGAATTCCGGCCAACTTGTTAACGAAATATTGATATCTTCTAGTAAAGTTTTCGTGCTAGAACTAGATAAATAAGCTGTTTCTCGTGAAAATCCATTTGATGTTCTCGGTGCTCGTTCTGCCAAACTTACAACTTCTGGTTCATCTGCATACTTTTCTAACCAAAAAATACGATCTTCCTGAAATTGTTTAGACTCACGATACTCAATATCTTCTTGCACGACTTTTGCAAGAGAACCAAATGGTTTTTCATTCTTGTTTGTTTCTTCTATAAGTGATGTATACTCATTCGCTACTTTTTGGCTAAGAAGTGAAAATCCATAGCCATCCATCACAATGTGATGGATGCGCTGATACCAAAAGAAACGATTATTTTCAACTTGAATAAGTGCTTCAGTAAATAAAGTATCTTTTTTCAAATCGACTGGCATAGATAAATCATTTTTCATCCATACTTTAGCAGCTTCTTCAGGGTTTTCTTCTTTCCGAACGTCAATAAAATGCATATGAAACTGTGATTCTTCAATAACTTGCCATGGGCCAATTTCATCCTCTTCGAAGCGAACGTGAAGTGCTTCTGCTTCCATTACAACTTTACGTACAGCTAATTCAAAAATGTCTTGATGAATATTCCCGTTTATTTCTACATATTCCCCAGTATTATATATCGGATTAAGCGGATCTAATTGTTGCGCAAACCACATACCAGACTGCGCAGATGATAACGAATGACGAATCTTTTGACTGTTAGGCATTCTTTACTACCCCTTTATTATGTAGTCTATTTGTTACAGCACCTGTGCTGTTTGTGAAGATAGTAAACTGTACCAACCTGCAACAGTTGGACGTTCTGCTAAATGTGCAAAAGTGATTTCTTTCCCTTCACGACGCCACTTCTCTACTAAACTCATAATTCTGACCGAATCAAGCCCTCTATTTAATAAGTCCTCATCAATATCAATACTCTCTACTGGCTCACGAAGTAGTTGTGCAACTAGTTCATGCACTTCCTGTATAGTGATTCCTTCACTCTCATCATCTTTTACACTTTGTAAATCGTTTAACAGTAGGTTTGTTGATGTCGTTACTGCACATCTATTAGATGCATACTCCAATGCTTGTTTATGATGCTCTAGTGAAAAATCAGCAACTGCATCTGCTACAAAGAACGGCTCTATACCATCCATAAATGCTTCACAAGCTGTTAAAAGACAGCCAATATGCGCATAAATACCGCAAATAATGAGTTGATCTTTTCCTTGTTCATTTAAAATTTCTAATAGATTTGTCTTTTTAAATGCACTATATCTCCATTTTGTGAGGAATATATCATCCTCATCAGGAGTAAGTTCATCAACAATTTTCTTTTTATCTGGTCCAGCAGGTATACCGTCACCCCAAAAGTCTTGTAATAAACCTCGTTGTTCTAACGTTTGCCCACCAGGTTGTGCTGTATAAACAACTGGTATACCAAGTTCCTTACATTTTTCTCTTATCATTTTAATATTTGAAATAAGTTCTACTTTTGGTGATTCTTTATCGCTATATGCATCAAGAAAATATTCTTGCATGTCATGAATTAAAAGTACTGCACGTTTCGGATCTGGTGTCCAATTCACTTTATTTTTTGGTAGTTCTGATTCAATTGGCATTTTATATACTGAAATAGATGGGATAGCCATCTAATCACTTCCTTCCGGTTTTTATTATTGTTTTACTGTAATAAGTTTTTCAGCAATGACTTTACGTAGTTCTTTTTTGCTGACTTTTCCGACTCCTGTTTGCGGGAATGCTTCAATAAATTCAATTCGATCTGGAATTTTATAAGCCGCTATACCACGTTCTCTTAAAAACATTTTTAATTCACTTACTGCTGGAACTTGTCCGCGAGCTATAACAAAAGCACAGGTGCGTTCACCTAAATAATCGTCAGGCATAGATACAATTGCTACGTCATGGACCGAATCGTGTGCTAATAGATGATTTTCAACTTCTTCCGCAGCAACTTTCTCACCACCGCGGTTAATTTGATCTTTATCTCTTCCTTCTACAATGATGTATCCTTGTTCATTTACTTTTACAAGATCACCTGTGCGATAAAATCCATCCTTTGTAAATGATCGTGCATTATGCTCTTCGGCTTTATAGTAACCACGAATTGTATATGGACCTCTTGTTAATAAACTACCTACTTCGCCAGGTTGTACATCGTTGTCATTTTCATCAACAACTCGTACTTCATCGAGTGCAGACATTGGTCTACCTTGTGTATAAATAATAAATTCTTCCGGATCATCTAATCTTGTATAGTTCACTAATCCTTCCGCCATACCGAACACTTGCTGTAACGTACATCCAAATGTAGGACGTATACGTTTTGCAACCTCAGCGCTAAACTTAGCACCACCTACTTGAATAACCTCTAGGCTTGATAAATCGGCATTACGAGAAGATGCAGCATCAAGCCAAATCATTGCTAATGGCGGAACGAGCGCTGTAATTGTAACTTTTTCTTTTTCGATAAGAGCAAAGGCCTCATCTGGACTACCACCAGTTGCCAATACCACTTTTCCACCCGCATAGAAAGTTCCAAATGTCCCTGGAGAACTCATTGGGTAATTGTGTGCTACTGGAAGAACTGCCATATAGACGCTTTCTGCATTCAAATTACAAATTTCAGCGCTAACACGTAAACTATAAATATAGTCATCATGTGTTCTAGGAATTAATTTAGAAAGACCTGTTGTGCCTCCTGATAATTGGAGAAATGCAACATCACTTGGCTGAACTTCTGGTAATGAGACGGGATCCATATACAGATCATTTATGTTCACAAACTCTTCTTCTTCTCCCACTACAATTACATGTTGTAAAGTTGGCACTTTCTCTTTCACTTCTCTTGCTAATTTTCGATAATCAAAACCGAGAGCCTTATCTGAAATAACGTAAGCGCTCGCCTCGCCAAACTCACAAAAATAACTAATTTCACTGCTTCGATGTGAAGGTAGTGCAAAGACAGGAAGCGCTCCAATTCGAAATAGTGCAAAGCATATTTCGAAAAACTCGATAATGTTAGGTAACTGGATTACAACTCTGTCCTCTTTCTTTATTCCTAAATTCAGTAAACCTGCTGCTAAACGATCTACCTTTTTATTAAGTTCACTATATGTTATATGCTTCTTACCACTTACAACCGCGATTCGATCTCCATATTTCTCAGCCCGCTCTCTTAACACTCCTCCAAATGTTTCACCAAGCCAACATCCTGCTTCTCGGTAACGATCGGCAAATTCTTTTGGCCATTCTGTATAACCTACTAGCATTCTTTCTTCCCCCTATTTTTCATTAAGTGAACTATCTCTTAACCCTAAAGCTTTTAGCATTGTTTGGAACTTAGCTGATGTTTCTGCTAACTCATCTTCTGGTTTTGACTCAGCAACAACTCCAGCTCCTGCATATAAACGAAGTGTATTTTCTTGTACTTCAGCACAACGAATTGTAACAATCCATTCTCCATCTCCATTTAAATCGCTCCATCCTAGCATTCCTGTAAAGAACTCGCGGTCAAATGGCTCAATATGCTGTATAGCTTCTCTTGCTTTTTCCATCGGAGTTCCGCAAACTGCTGGCGTAGGATGAAGGGCAATTGCTAATTGTAAAGAAGAAGTATTTGGATCCTTAAGTTCACCTTTCACTTCTGTAGACAAATGCCACATCGCCTCACTATGAATAACTGATGGCTTTTCTGGAACATGTAATGTATGACAATACGGACGAAGTGCAGCGGCAACCGCTTCAACTACTACCGCATGTTCATGTAAATCTTTTGGCGAAGAAAGTAATTCCTCTGCTCTTCTTTTATCTTCTACTGGGTCCTCACTACGTGGCCTTGAACCAGCTAACGGGTTAGAAATAACTTGCATACCATTACGTGAAACAAGTAATTCAGGGCTTGCTCCAATTAGCGTCTTACTGTTCTCTTTTTCATCTTTCGGTAAATTTACAGCAAATGTATAACCATGCTTATTATGCTCTGCTAATTCTCGCAGAAGTTTTTGCTTATCAATCTTTTCGGAAGATTTAACATCTAACGATCTGGATAGAACGATTTTCTTTAAATCACCGTCCTGTATTTTTTCAATTCCTTGCTTCACACCATTCATATAAACTTCAGGGTCTGGCACTGGTGTCATTTCAAATGTTACATTCTCATTTGTTTCAAGCTGATTTGTTGTATCCAATTGTAAACGCTCAGAAATTCTGCTATATTCTGGTACGATGAGTTGGACTTCTTTTCTACGATCAAATGGCAAAGCACCCACAACGATAGGATTTGGATTTCCAGCTTGTTTCGCATTACTTAATGTCGCTTGCACAAGCTCTGGGAAACTTTCAATTTCACGATGCTTTACTGTAGTAAACTCTCCTTCTGCTAATATCGTTCGAGTTGGTGAAGCGAAAAAGAATGAAGATTCAGTCTTATAATCTTCTAAAAGTTTTTCTGACAATTCCTTTACAGCTATATGTTCATTCATAATATAATAACCTCCTGAATTTTTATTAAACTCCTAACGTAGCACCGCCATCAACACATAAATTGTGCATTGTAATATGACTTGCTCTATCTGAGGCTAAAAATAACACTGCTTCAGCAACTTCTGAAGGTTGTGCAATTTTTTGTAATGGAATTCCGAGTCTATATGTATTTTGAGAACCAGCAATTATATTTTTAGCTCCATTCTCATCAGCCCATAGTAATCTTTGCATCTCAGTTTCAGTAGAACCTGGAGAAACTAAGTTGCAGCGTATATTGTATGCCGCAAGCTCTAGTCCTAAACATTTCATAAACATCGTCGTTGCGGCCTTTGACGCAGCATACGCAGCCATCTCCATTCTTGGCGTATTTGCCGCATTTGAACCGACTGTAACAATTGCCCCCGATTTTCTTAACATCATATTTTTACTTACCGCTCGGGACATATTGAAAACCCCTGTAGTATTTACAGAGAATGTTTTAGTCCAATCTTCATCACTTAACGAATGAATTGGTCCCATACGTAAAACCCCTGCAACATTTATTAAAATATCTATTGGCGCTATTTCATTTGCAATATGATTTACCATGTCTTCAACAGCGGCGCTATCACTCACATCTAAACGAAACGTTTTCATACGTGTATTGTTTAATTCATTTTGATTTAAGAGTACATTTAACCCCTCTTCATTTTGATCAACCGCAATAACTGTGGCTCCTCTTTCTAAAAACATTTTGGCAACGACACTGCCTATGCCTTGTGCTGCACCTGTTACTAAAACTGTTTTCCCATCAAATTCCCCTAAGTTCATTTTCTCTATCCTTTCACATAAACATTAATTTCATTAAGTAACACCGATGATATTGATTTTCATTATCAGTTGTGTTGTAAAAAATAATACACTTACTAAACTAATTGGTCAAGTGCGCATTACTTTAAAATTCATTTTATTGATAATGTTTTTCATTTACCATCTTACACCGAAATGATAATGTTTCTCAATAAACTTGTCAATCTTTTTTTATTTTTCAGATAAACCATTTTAATGCTTCTTAATAAAATCATATGTAAACGCATTAAAAGTACTTATATTATAAATAAAATTCAAAGTCCTCTTTTTAAAATTGAAAAAACTAAACTAGAGATACGTTCATTTACAATGCTTTATAAAAAACTCAAGTATATATTTTCTCAATATTTTTCTGAAAATATATCTTACAAATACTAATGAATGTCTCCTTTATCATTTAAGATTTAATATATATTTCGAATACGATGTATCAATTTATTATATTCCAAATGGGTATTCCACTCATTTTTACATCTATAAAAATCCCAAAAGTAATTTAACCTTGTTAAAATAACTCATAAAAAAGCATCCTAATTAATAGAATAGGATGCTTTTTCGTAATCATAGTGTTATAGAAGATTTGTATACTTATGCTACGCTGCGATACTCTTCTTCTTTTTCTTTTTTCTGCTTAGGTGCTTGAATTAAAATTGCGATAATGAATGACACGACACATAATACACCTATTACCATGAACGTTGGTTTGAATCCACCTAGAAGTGCACCGATAAAGGAACCTGCAAGCGCCCCAAATCCAAATCCTTGATACACAATTCCGTAGTTCTTACTATGGTTTTTCATACCGAAGAAATCACCAACAATAGCTGGGAAAATAGTGATATTTCCACCAAAGCAAAACGCTACACTTGCTACACATACGAAGTAAATACCATAATTTAAATCTACAAAACTTAGAACTAAGACTGAACTCGCCATAACAACAAAAGTACCAGTAACGATTTTTAAACGCCCAATTTTATCCGATAACGGTCCTAAAATGATACGACCTAATGTATTGAAGATTGCAACCATAGCCACCGCATTAGCAGCTGTTGCTGCGCTAAGTCCTACAAGTTGAACCCCAATGTCTTTTACCATACCAATTAAGTATAAGCCACTCATACATGATGTAAATAACATGATAAATAATAAGTATACTTGTTTTGTGCCTAACATTTCTTTCGTTGTGTATTCCTCAGTTTTTGTTTCATGAACTGCTCCTTGATCTGCAGCTTGATGGATTAAACAAGCACCAATTATAATCATAGCTGTAACAATTAAACCCCAGTATATAAATGCTTGGGATACACCAACTGATTCAATCAACTGTGCGTTAACGTATTTAAAGATTAAGCTACCTGAACCATATGCAGAGACAGAAATACCAGCAATTAAACCTTTACGCTCTGGAAACCACTTTATTAAATTTGATAGTGAAGTGATATATGCTGTACCATCTGCATAACCTACAACAACTCCCGCTAGTACATAAAGTAATATTAATGAGGATGCTTGTGAGCTAAGTATTAATCCTAGTCCTAATGCTAATCCAGCTATCATAATAAGTTTACGAAGTCCCCATTTTTCTTGCAATTTACTCGCAAATAAAGTTGAAAATGCTAAAGAAAGACTAGTAATTGAGAAAGTTATCGCAACAGCGTTAAGACTCCAACCGTATTTACTAACTAAAGGCTGATTGAATAAACTCCATGTATATATCGTCCCAAGCCCCATTTGTACTATAACTGTGCCAAGGACAACAAGCCATGGATTAACAGTTGATTTTTTCATACCTTTCCGCCTCCTCTTTCTATTTCAATGCTATTCGCTAAATTTACTTTTTTTATGTTCATTTTGGTCACCTCTTTTGATTTAACACCTTCATTGTATAAGATGTTTTTGTTTATGTAAGCACTTACAAGACAGAGCGTCAAAAACGTAGAATCAGTTACAAAAAACGAAGGATGAAATACAAAAAACTACTGATTAAATACAATAGAAAAATTTTTTATACTTCAATCCACCTTATTTTTTATAAAATCACAAATTTTTTTCCAATAAATAAAACTAAATATTCACTAATATATCTATCCGTGGTTTAATATATATAATAAAAAAATATTTCTGTCTTTAATGAGGAGGTACTATGAAAGCAAACGTAGGGGATACTATACTTTTTCAACGAAATAATTTAAAGATTACAGGATCTGTATTAAAACTTTATACTGAATCGGTCTTAGTTGAAATTACAAATGTAAGCGGTGGTACTTTTGAATTTGATCGAACAATTGTAAATCATAAAAACTATAAAGTTTTAAATACAAATACATAAAACACCACAAAATAGCCCCTGCTCAACAGCAGGGGCTATTTTATATAAAAATATTTCACTAGTTTATATACCCTAAAACATTAACAATCTTACTCGCTTTTAAATTGTTAATATGATAATAAATTTCTAAACCTCTTCTCTCTGCTCGTAACACTTTACCCTTCATTTTTGATAAATGTTGTGAAACAGTAGATTGCGGAATATTCAGTAACTCTGTTAATTGTGTTACATTACAAGTTTTTCTCGTACTTAATTCATTTACAATTTGCAGTCGGATTGGATGCGCCATAATTTTTAAAATATCTACATCTTCTTCTGAAACTAAAGTTTTTCTCATTTCACTCGTATATGTTGTCATAAGACATTCCCCTTTTATATGAATTCCATATTCATAAGATCTATTTCCAAATTTTTTAAAACCCTTGATTAAAACTTTCATATAGAAATAAAAGGATTTTAAATTTTTGAAAACAGAACTTACATTCACTTTATTTATTTATTTGGTACATATACATAATACAATGTTAATATGTGCTCTATGTGAAGTTCACATAAATTTATGATGAAGATTTACTTAGCCACTCGCATCCTACTCATCTAATTACCCACTGCATAAAATCATCAGTTATTTTAACACATTTTAGGCGTTTGTATATACTATTTATAAAACAACTTTTATAAAGGGGGATTCATATGCCTACAGCGTTACAAGAAGAAGTCGAAGAAGCACGGGAAACATATGTCAGTCGTATCATCTTAGTTGGAGGATCCGCTTTATTTTTAGTAGGCGGGGTTATCTCAGCAATTTCAGCCTTTAAAACTTATAATCGTTTGGAGAATACGCCGCCTTCTACAGATAATTCATAGATATTTTATAAAATAAAACGTCGCCTCCAATATGAAGAGACGACGTTTTATTATTCATACATATGACACTAAAAGTATCGGTAGATTCCCTACTCCATTTTCTAAGCTTACTTCACCACAAACCTAGTCTGACTACACCCATCCTTCTGCTTCGTTACTTCTAATACAGCTGGCATTGCGTTTTTCAGCTCTTGAACGTGTGAGATGACACCGATAAATCGGCCTGATTTTTGTAAGTCAATTAAGGCATCTACCGCTTTCGTTAACGATTCTTCATCTAATGAACCGAACCCTTCATCGATGAACATCGTTTCGATGGAAATACCGCCTTCATATGCTTGAATGACATCTGCCATTCCTAGCGCTAAGCAAAGTGATGCGTTAAATTTCTCTCCGCCGGATAATGTTTTTACATCGCGCGTTTGGCCAGTGTATGCATCGTACACATCTAAGCCTAATCCACTTTGACGGTTTCTTTTTTCAACTCGTTCACTTCGTTTTAAATAAAATTGTCCATTTGATAATTTACGTAGTCGTTCGTTTGCGATTTGAACAATTTGTTCTAGATACTCAATTAAGATGTAACGTTCAAATGATATACGACTTTCGTTATCACCTTTCATTACTTCATATAAATCAACAAGTTCTTGGAATGCTTTTTCTTCCTCGTGAATTTGTTCGTCAATACGTCTAATGTTTTCATGTAAATCAGAAATATATGTTACCGCATTTTGCGCACGTTGACGTTTTTCTTTAATTATATCAAGATTAATTTCTAGATTTTTTATGTGTTCACCTAAAGATGTAATATCCATATACTCTTTATCTTTTAATTCTGAGTTTAACTCTTCAATTTGTTTTGCAAGCACTTCAAGCGATGAATAATAACCTTGAATTTCTTTTTGTAACATCTCCATCTCGGGATCGCTTAATTTGGCTTTTTTATACGTGAATTCATCTGTAAACCCGCTTTGTTCTAGCTCTTTCATAAAGCGTGCGAAAGTCTCTTCTTTCTTTAATTTTGCACTTTCAAATTGATTAGAAGCACCTTTTTGTTCTGCTTGAATACGTATATTTTCATTTTGCCAATGCTGATACGCTTCCTGCACTTTCTTCCATTCGTCCTCCATTAACCTAAGTTCCTGCATAGCTTGGTCAAACTGTGCTTTCCAAGCTTGTACTGTTTGTAAGTTTTCTGGAATATTTCGTTTATCATGTTCATATGACGTACGAAGTTGCATACACTCCATTTCTGTACGGTGCTGCATTGTTTCCAATTCTCGTTTTTGTTTCTGAAGTTCTTCTATTTTTTCTTCTACGCTTTTCATGTTCGCAGCAATCTGCTTACGTGTTTCTTCACTTGCTTTTAACGTATTAACATCTGCAGCTAATTGTTTTCCTTTTTGAACAAGTGCACTATATGTTTCAGCTAATTTTTCCGAATTGTAGCCGCGCTTCACAACTTCTTCTATCACTTGTTCATATTGTAGTCGATAGAAATTCCATTTCTCCTCTACTTGCACATGGAATTTTTCAGCAATGTTCTTCTTATCTCTTAAATCGTTTAACTCTTTTTCATCGATCGCATTACTTTGCTCTGTAGCTTTTTGTGGATGACTCGTACTACCACATACCGGACAAGATTCACCGTCATGTAAATGAAGAGCTAATATACCAGCTTGTTCACTTAACCAGCGGCGCTCCATGTTTTCATATGCACGAACTGCCACTTGCATTTTATTATTTGCCGCTTCTTTTTCTTGCTCGAATTTTTGTTTTTCTTGCCAAACATCATATGCTTGTTTTAAAACTTTTGCATCTTCTCGCATATTCGTTAGTTCTTCCACTTTAGCTACATATTGCTCAAGTGCTTGTTCTAATTGCTGCAATTCATCAGACATTCTCTGTTTTTGGTTTGTATGCTCTTCTAGTTGTTGATCTAACTTTTGCATACTTTCTTTTAATTTCCCTATTTGAATTTCGGCATTTTGTAAATTCAGCTTTCTCTCAGCTAATGATTCAATAATCGCTTGTAACTCTTCTAATCTTTGAACAAGTTTTTTAGCCTCTTCTCGTTCAGCTTCTTTATTCTTTACTACTTCATACTTCTCCTGAGCAAGTTCAAAGCTATTCATTATCTGTTCTTGTTTGACGATTATCTGTTTTAACAAACTTTCAGCTTTCTGCTCATTTTCCATCGCTTCTTCATACCATTGTTCAAATGGTAATAAGTGCTTTGCTTGTTCCGCACGTTTAAAGAATTTTTCTTTCCTTTCAATTACTGCACGGTTCTCTTGTAAAGTGTTATATTTCTCATTCTTTTGTTGTAAATCTATAAATTTCTCATTTACAGATTTTGCTGCATGAAAACGTGTTTCTGCATCCTTTAATTGCTTCGTTTGAACATCTTGTTCTACTTGTAATTGCTCAACCTCTGCCTTATACACGGTTGTTTCTTGTTCTAACGCTTCTACTACTTGATGCGTATTTACATGTTCTTGTGCCACTAATGTCTCTAATAATGCTCCATCACGGATTGGTAATTTAAAAACATTACGGAAATAGAGCTCTCTCTCTTTTTGTTTTTCTTGTAAGACGTCTTTCCATTGTTTTCTCTTTTGATCAAGTAACTCACGCATTAATTTATAACGATCCGTTTTAAAAATACGACGTAAAATCTCTTCTTTGTTTTCCGTCTCAGATGTTAATAGTTTTCGGAATTCCCCTTGGGGTAACATAACAATTTGGCTAAATTGATGTTTACTTAACCCAATTAAATCTTCCACTTTTTTGTTTACGTCTGTTACATGAAAACGATCGACGGCTGGAACGTTTTCTCCATCAATAACTTCATATAATTCTACTGCATGTCCTGTAATAGTCTTATTCCCTTGTTTTTTATGTCCAAGTTGTCGTTTTATTTCATAGCGTTTCCCTTTTAACTGAAAGGTTAATTCAACACTTGTATAAACATTATCATCAGCAAATTGACTTCGAAGCATGCTCGTATCACTACGTTCTTCTCCACTAGCCTCACCATATAACACATAACAAATCGCATCAAAAATCGTTGTTTTTCCAGCTCCTGTATTCCCAGAAATAGCGAAAATACGATGTTCTCCAAGATCTTCAAAATCGATTATTTCTTTCTGTTTATATGGCCCGAATGCTGTCATAATAAGCTGAATCGGTCTCATCCTCGTTCACCTTCCCGTTCTTGCACTGTTTGTAATACATCTATAAATAGGCGTTCTTTCTCTTCTGATAAATCTAACCCCTTCATTTCTTTATAGAAAGCCTTTAAAAGAGATAAATCATCCGTTTTATGTCTTGAAACAGTTACTTCATTTGTATCTGTGAGTTCTCGTCTTTGCATCGCTCTTTCAACGTGCATTGCATTTGGATATACAGATCGTATTTTCTCCATTGGCTGTAAGACAGGGTTTTCGTCTAATAATTTTACAAATACGTAATCTTCACTTACTGGGTGCTGTAATAATTCATCTATTTTCGCTTCTACTGTTCGCATTTTACGACGTGGTGAAAGTAACCTTTTTTCAATTGCTACTTCACCAGTTTCATTCAGTTGTACAATGTAATAGCCTTTTTTATGTTTCTCTTCAGAAATTGAATAGGCAAGTGGTGAACCTGAATATCGAATCGTCTCATTACGTACGAAATGCGCTTGATGTAAATGTCCAAGCGCTGTGTAATGAAACTTATCAAAATAATGACTATTTACATATTCAGCACCACCAATTGAAAGTGGTCGTTCTGCATCACTTGTATTCTCCTCCGCTTCTCCTGAAGAAGTTACAAATGCATGTCCAACAAATACATGTCTAGCTTCTTTATCCATCGTTTCAGAGAGCTCATTCATAAAAATGCGCATCGCATCATCATGAGAACGTATGTCTTCATTTTTCAACACGTGCCTCACTATGCTTGGGTCTGCATACGGTATTAGATGGAAGTGAACCTCTCCATATTCATCATTTAGTACAACAGGTTCATACGGGAATTGAAATTGACCTGCAATATGTAATCCTTGTTTTTTCATTAAACTACTTCCAAAATGGATACGATCCGGACTATCATGATTACCAGCTACCGCAATAACTGGTGTTTGCAAATCAATAACTATTTTTTGCAGCACATCATTTAATAAGTCTACTGCTTCTGTAG
Source organism: Bacillus sp. FSL W8-0770 (assembly GCF_038008705.1). NCBI lineage: Bacteria > Bacillati > Bacillota > Bacilli > Caryophanales > Bacillaceae > Bacillus > Bacillus sp. FSL W8-0770. Next base: position 2,161,573 of record NZ_JBBOZR010000001.1, on the reverse strand, counting down.
GTGGAATTGCTCGGTCATATAAATCCCCTGCAATAATTACAGCATCTGGTTTTTCTTCTTCAACAGCCTGTACAAACTGATCTAATACAATCTTTTGGTCTTCAGTCATATACACGCCATGAACAAGCTTACCTAAATGCCAATCCGCTGTATGAAATAACTTCATATTTTTCTACTCCTTTTAATTTACTGATTTTAGTGAAACGAGTTGATAGTTTATTGTAGTTTTTCCGTTCTCCCACTCTAGCTTCAATATCGTTGCACTTCCAATTCTTTCTTCATTTGATTTATATAAAGGCAATATTTCTTGAACTGTAAATAAGTGATAACCATCCAATATTAATTGAAATATATTTTCTTCAATATGTAATCTTACTTCTTTTTCATTTGAAATAATTTTTGTGTGCATCTCAAATTTCATGATAGATACAACCCCTTTTTATAATCTCTACATTTTAATAGTATAGTGGCTATGCAAGATTGACAAGTACATACACAGCAAAGTACACACTTTTCTATTGTTATATGTTTTATGTATTTTATATAAAATACGGTATGTGAAATTTTATATTTTCCCCAAAATAAAAATGTCTATTATGACATCTTTATTTTTGTATAAAGTCTTTCATTACATAATATAAAACGGTAATTAAGACGATTGCGACGAAAAATGAGAACACTGCGACAATGTAGCCATCTTTATTTAATAAAATACAGAATGAAATAGATATTATAAAAATCGGAAATACGAGACGTACTTTATCCTTCACTTCTTCTGTCGTATCTGTATGATGAAAATACTGCGTTATTCCTATCATTAAAAAAGACAAAATAATAACCGACAATAGTAAAGGTCCTGGCATTCCGATTTCTCCTTTCTCTATTTCTAATTCAGTGTAAAATTTTTTATTACAATTGTACGATTTATTTTTTCTTCAAACACACTTTTAGAATTGATAATGAACATTTCACACCTATATAATAGCGCTTTTATCATTATAACTTCAAATAATTACACTTACAGTAATGTTGTAATATTCCCCCTCAGTCTCTGAAATCCTGCAAAGATAACTCGTCAAAATATGCAGTGACCAAATTAATATTTACCGTCAACTTTTGACAAAATTTATAAAGGACATTTCAGTACATATCAAGAATTAAGAATAAGAAGATATGTAAGGGAGGATGCATTATGACTGAACAAGTTTTATTTTCTGTTAGTGAAAACGGCGTTGCGACAATTACTTTAAACCGTCCAAAAGCACTTAATTCTTTATCTTATGACATGTTACAACCTATCGGACAAAAACTTAAAGAGTGGGAACACGATGAGCGTATTGCACTTATCGTGTTAAAAGGAGCTGGCACAAAAGGTTTTTGTGCAGGCGGCGACATTAAAACTCTTTATGAAGCGCGTTCCAATGAAGTGGCATTGCAACATGCAGAACGTTTTTTTGAAGAAGAGTATGAAATTGATACATATATTTATCAATATACAAAACCGATTATTGCTTGTTTAGATGGAATTGTAATGGGCGGTGGTGTCGGTCTTACAAATGGTGCGAAGTATCGCATTGTAACTGAGCGTACGAAATGGGCAATGCCAGAGATGAATATTGGCTTCTTCCCAGACGTCGGAGCTGCATATTTCTTAAATAAAGCGCCTGGATATACAGGACGATTCGTTGCTTTAACAGCATCTATTTTAAAAGCTTCTGACGTATTATTTATTAATGCTGCTGATTACTTTATGACATCTGATTCATTACCAGAGTTTCTTACTGAACTTGAAAGTGTAAATTGGCATAAAGAAGATGATGTACATACTAATTTAAAAGAAGTTATTCGTACATTTGCAACTGCTCCAAACTTAGAAAGCGAGCTCGCTCCTTCATTAGAAGTAATCAATTCACATTTTGCTTTCGATACAATTGAAGAAATCATCCATTCATTGGAGAAAGATGAAAGTTCCTTTGCTCTAAAAACGAAAGAAACACTGTTATCAAAATCCCCTATTTCACTAAAAGTAACATTAAAACAGTTTATTGATGGAAAAGATAAATCCGTTGAAGAATGTTTCGCTACGGACCTTATACTTGCTAAAAATTTCATGAGACATGAAGATTTCTTCGAAGGAGTACGCTCCGTTGTCGTTGATAAAGATCAAAATCCGAATTATAAATATAAACAGTTAAGTGACGTTTCAGAAGAAGATGTGAATCGTTTCTTTAACTTACTTAATGCATAAAATGAAATTGTCATGAGGGGGTGTTTCGTTCATCCCCTACCTAACTTCTTTGCTTCAGCTAAATCTTGTGCGGTGAAAATCTTACTACCCGCAAATAGCGGGATAAAATCGAAGCTATATAGTAGTGTAATTACAGCTACTATATAGCCTTTTTTATTTAATTATTTTTAACAAAATTTAATTTTATTAAATCCATTTTTGTGCTACACTGATTTTAATCAAATATTCTAAAAATAAAAAGGAGGGGCGGCTATGATAGAAAATTATCTTCTTTTCATCATTATGTCTATTTGCCTTATCATTTTACCTGGTCCAGATACAGCAATGGCTACGAAAAATACATTGGTTGCTGGTAAAGTCGGTGGAGTGAAAACAGTGTTTGGTACATGTATTGCACTATTAATTCATACTTTAGCTGCTGTAATTAGTCTTTCTGCACTTATTGTAAAGTCAGCTCTTTTATTTTCTATTTTCAAGTACGTTGGGGCTCTATATTTAATTTATATTGGTATTAAAGCCCTTTTAGCAGTAAGAAATAAAGAAGGCATTGATACGAACGATATATCTTTAAATAATGAAGATGAACACACCTCTTGCTTTCGACAAGGGTTTCTTACGAATTTATTAAACCCTAAAGTTGCAGTATTCTTTTTAACGTTTTTACCGCAATTTTTAAATCCAAATCATAATACGTTTATCCAACTACTCGTAATGGGCCTTACTTACCTCGTTTTAACAGCCATTTGGTTCGCTTTTTATATATTTTTAATTGATAAAATTAGTGCTTTTATGAAAAAACCGAAGACGCAGCGTTATATTCAAGGGTTAACGGGAGTCGTCTTAATTGGTTTTGGTATTAAACTTGCTTTTGAAAAAAGTAATTAACAAGATGAAAACCACCACTATTAATAGTGGTGGTTTTCATTTAATAACTAATTTGGCTGTTTATTTTATATTAAAACCAGCGCTCAGTTACAACTTTTTTACGTGTATAGAATTGAACGCCATCTGTGCCATTTGTACCTAAATCACCAAAGAATGACGCTTTATTTCCTGCAAATGCGAAGAATGCCATTGGTGCTGGAACATTTACGTTTACACCGATCATACCAGCATCGATATTATCACGGAACGTTTGTGCATGTTTACCGTTTGACGTATAAATAACTGCACCATTTGCAAATTTAGATTGATTTGTTAGTTTAATACCTTCTTCTAAATCTTTAACTCGTACAATGCTTAATACTGGAGCAAAAATCTCATCTTGCCAAATTTTCATTTCTTGATTCACGCCATCAAAGATTGTCGCACCTACAAAGTAACCTTCTCCAACTTCTTCATTAATTTTACGGCCATCTACTAATAAAGTTGCCCCATCTGCTACACCGCTATTAATGTAGCCTAAAACGCGCTCTTTATGAGATTCACGGATTAATGGTCCAACATAGTTCTCTTCGTTAAAGCCATCGCCTACTTTTAATTTTTTCGTTTCTGCTACTAATACATCAATGAATTCATCAGCAATTTCATCCACTACTGCTACTACTGAGCATGCCATGCAGCGCTCTCCACTACTTGCAAATGCAGATCCAATTACACCTTGTACTGTTTTCTCAAGATTGCAATCTGGCATTACAATCGCATGGTTTTTCGCACCTGCTAACGCTTGTACACGTTTTCCGTGTTTCGTACCTGTTTCATATACGTAACGAGCTACCGGCTCAGAGCCAACGAACGAAACAGCCTGAATATCTTTATTTTCTAAAATGCTATTTACAACATCTTTTCCGCCTTGTACTAAATTTAATACGCCTTTTGGGAAACCTGCTTCATAGAATAATTCTACAAGTCGCTCCGCTAAAAGTGGCGTTCTTTCAGATGTTTTTAATACGAATGTATTACCGCAAGCAATTGCAAGTGGGAACATCCATAACGGAATCATCATCGGGAAGTTAAACGGCGTAATACCAGCAACAACTCCGATTGGGTAGCGCCAAATCGATCCATCAATTCCGCTAGCGATATTCGGAAGTGCTTGACCCATCATTAAATTTGGCGTAGATGTTGCAAGTTCTACCGCTTCAATACCACGCTGTACTTCACCTGTTGCATCCGTTAGCGTCTTACCATTTTCTAGCGTAATGATTTTTGCAAGCTCATCTTTGTTTTCTTGTAATAGCTGTAAATATTTATATAAATTTCTTGAACGATTTGGAACTGGTACTTTAGACCATGTTTCGAATGCTGCTTTTGCCGCTTCAACAGCTTTTTCAACATCTTCTTTTGGAGATAGTGGAACGTAAGCGATAATTTTTCCAGTCGCTGGATTTGGAACTGCTTCTACTTCCGTACCTGTCGATTCAACCCACTCACCGTTAATGTGATTTTTTACTCGTTTAATTTCAGTTGTAATCATTGTATTCTCTCCTTTGTATAATTTATTTTTGATTAGAAATTAATTGCTCGCTAACTTTCTTATATAAAGCAGCCATATCGTTTTCACCATATCCAGCTTGACTCGCTTCGTCATATACGTTTAATAACATTTCGCTTACCGGTAAATGGAGTTCGCTTTCCTTAGCTAAGTCAACTGCAAATCCTAAATCTTTCTTCAATAAGTTCATAGTAAATCCTGGCTCGTATTTTTCAGGTGCTATAAAACTTTTATAATTACGTTCATAAATTCTACTTTGACCGTAACTTACATTTAAAATATCAAACATTTTATCTAAATCCATATTGTTCTTTTTCGCTAATGTTAAAGCTTCACTCACACCAGCTGTATAAAAACCAATTAATAAGTTATTAATTAACTTAACAGTTGTACCACTATCAATCTGCTCACTAACGTGGAAAATGTTTGCGCCTAGTACGCCCATGATAGATTCCGTTTTCTCATATACTTCTTTTGATCCACCAACCATAAACGTTAATGTTCGGTTTTCGGCTCCGATTACACCACCGCTCACAGGTGCTGCTAAAAAGTCTACTTTCTTTTCCTTTGCAGCTTCCTCTAATTGTTTGTTTAACTGCGGCGATACCGTACTTGTATCAATGAAAACTATATTCGAGTGACCATTTTCAAATAATCCTTCTGCTCCAAAATATACCGCTTCAACAGCGCGAGGTGAAGGTAAACTTGTAAAAACTACATCACATGTTTCTGCTAGTTTTGAGATTGATAGACCGATAATTCCGCCTTCTTTTTCAAAGGACGCTTCCGCCTCTTTATTTAAGTCCACGCCATATACTGTGTAACCTGATTTAACTAGATTTTTTGACATTGGAAGACCCATGTTACCTAAACCGATAAAACCAATCTTTTTCATATCGCTTTCCTCCTATTTACACAATATATTTCCCACGATTTATAATAGCTTTCGCAATTTCTCTCTTCTTCGTAAATACGTTCGTGTATAAAGGTACTAATAATTGACGGATTTCAGCTAAAATCACATGTCTATCTTGTTCTTCTGTGACAGCTGCTGAAAGTACAGAAATCGCCGCTTCTTCTACTTTACGGTATCCTTCTTCACAAATAACATCCGTTATGAGTTGCTTCGTACGTTCTTTTTCCTCTCCATTTTTACGTACTGCTTTTCTCGTACGTAAAAACGCTGATTTCATGATGTACACGTCCGTCAACATATTTGATATTACACGTGAATATTCTTGTTCTTGGTCAATTTTTAGACCTGGAGTTTTAGAGAGCGTTTTCAAAGATTGTTTCAACAATTTTTTCGCTAATAAAATGTAACGATGGTTTCTTTCTACATTTGCTACATCACTGTCTACTTCAGTGTCTTCTAATTGTTCGATTTGCTTCATTAACATTTTAGCAACTGTTAATCTATTAATTTCGTTCGTTCCTTCAAAAATACGACTAATTCTTGCATCACGATATAATCGTTCTACCTCATACTCTTGCATATAACCGTAACCACCATGAATTTGTACAGCTTCATCTACGATATAAGCAAGTGTTTCAGAAGCATTTACTTTATTCAGTGCACATTCAATTGCAAATTGGGACATTTTCTTCATAAGATCTTCATCGCTCTCATGAATTGCTTCATCGATTACACCTGCTGTACGATAAGCTGCACTTTCGGCTCCATATGTAGCAATAATCATATTTGCAATTTTCTCTTGAATCATCGTAAAGTCTGCTAATTCCGTTTGGAACTGTTTTCGCTCTTTTCCATATTGAACCGACAAACCAATTGCTTGTTTTGCTGTTCCAATATTTCCAAAAGCAAGTTTAAGTCTAGCAAAGTTAAGAATATTAAGGGCTACGTGATGCCCTTTCCCAACTTCCCCTAAAACATTTTCAGCAGGGATGACAACATCTTCTAAAATAAGAGTCGCTGTTGAAGAACCTTTAATCCCCATTTTCTTTTCTTCTAATCCAATAGATACACCTTCACATGTTCTTTCGACAATAAACGCTGTCATTCCTTTATTTGTCTTCGCAAAAACAACGTATACATCTGCCATATGAGCATTTGTAATCCATTGCTTCTCACCATTTAACTTCCAAGCTGTTCCCTCTTCATTCAATACGGCGCTTGTTTTTGCACTTAATGCATCCGAACCAGCATTTGGCTCCGTTAAAGCATAAGCCCCAATCCATTCTCCCGATGCGATTTTCGGTAAATATTTTTCTTTTTGCTCTTTCGTTCCATAATATATGTAAGGCAATGTACCGACACCAGCGTGTATATTAAAAGAAACGCTAAACGCACCAGCGTAACCCATTTTCTCTGCTACAAGGCCTGAGACAGCCTTTCCTAACTCGAACCCGCCATAATCTTCTGGTACCTCAATGCCTAATAATCCAAGTTCCCCAGCTTTCTCAAATAATTGACGAGAAACTTTATAGTTATGTTGTTCAATATTCTCCATTTGTGGAACAATTTCTTGTTTAACGAATTGTTCTGTCGTTTTTGCGATTAAATCTTCATCACCTGAAAAATCTTCTGGTGTAAAGTAAGTATGATTTATATCTTTATTAAGTGAAAAAAATTCATCCCATGGTAACTTCGTTTTCTCCATATGTATCCCCCTATCATTCGGCTTTCATAGCTTTTTGCTTATGCTCGTCTACGATGAGTGGAATATCTTTTTTGAAAATAGAAGGCGATGATTTTTCACATCAAGCATTTTATTTTGCCAAAGATGTATTTTCATCGCCTTCGCTGCTTTATCTATTGATCTTCTGATAATACTGTTTTTGCAATACCAGTATCTAACTCTTCAAAGTCATGATATGAAATTGTTTCGTATAATTCACTTCTCGTTTGCATATTAGAAAGTGCATCTTTTTGAGAACCTGTTTCTTTAATTAAAGCAAACACATTTTCATACGCTTTCGCTGCAACGCGAAGTGAAGTTACAGGATAAATAACCATTTGGAAGCCCATATTCGCAAATTCCTCTGCACTATAATATGGAGTTTTTCCGAATTCAGTCATATTCGCAAGCAAAGGTGCATTTACCTTACTATTAAATAGACGGAATTCTTCCTCTGATTGAAGCGCTTCAGGGAAAATTGCGTCTGCACCTGCTTTTACATATGCATTTGCTCTTTCAATTGCTTCATCTAATCCTTCAACGCCGCGAGCATCAGTACGTGCTACAATGTATAAGCTCGGTGCAACTTCTTTAATCGCTTTAATTTTTTGAACCAATTCTTCTGTAGTAACAAGTTTCTTACCATTTAAATGTCCACATTTTTTTGGTAATTGCTGATCTTCAATTTGGACAGCTGCTACTTTCGCTTCCACCATTTCTACAGCTGTTCTCGCCACATTTAGTACACCACCAAATCCTGTATCAATGTCAACAAGAACAGGTAAGTCTGTAGCTCTTACTAAATCTCTTGCTCTCTCAGCCACTTCAGTAGACGTCACGATACCTAAATCTGGTAAGCCTTTACTTGCAGTATAAGCAGCTCCTGATAAATAAAGAGCTGAAAAACCTGTATTTTTTGCAACAAGAGCTGCCATTGCATCATGAGCACCTGGAATTTGCAAAATTTCATTTGCTTCTACTAAAGCTCGGAATCGATTCGCAAGCTCCTCTTGTGTTGACTGCTTTTTCACAACCCAAGCCATTCTAAATTCCCCCTATTATTAAATTAAGAATAGATCTACAAATTCGTTTACATTCATATTTTCTAGTTTTTCTTCATTTAAACAAACTTCATGAATTTGTTCTTGTTGCTTACTAGAATAATGACCTGCCATATTTGCAGTGAATTTTTGAACAACTTTTGGAATTGCTTCGTCTCTACGGAAGCGGTGACCAAGTGGATATTCACATTCCACATTTTCTGTTACTGTGCCATCTTTAAAGTGAACTTGAACAGCGTTGGCGATTGAGCGCTTGTTCGGGTCAAGGTAATCTAAACTGTACTGTTTGTTTTCAACAACAACCATCTTATTACGTAATTCATCTACACGTGGATCGTTTGCTACTGCATCTTCATAATCGTCTGCAACGATATCTCCTTTTAATAAACCAATTGCCGTAATGTATTGTAAGCAATGATCACGATCAGCTGGGTTATTTAATGGACCTTCTTTATCAATAATACGAATTGCTGATTCATGAGTTGTAATTGTAATACGGTCAATTTCATCTAATCTCTCTTTAATTTCCGGATGCAACTTCACTGCACATTCTGCAGCCGTTTGTGCATGGAATTCTGCTGGATATGACACTTTAAATAATACATTTTCCATTACATATGACTCTAGTGGTCTTGCTAATTTTAATTCTTGTTTATTGAATAATACATCTTGGAATCCCCATCCTGGCGCAGATAATGCTGTTGGATAACCCATTTCACCTTTTAGAGCAGTCATTGCAAGATGAACACCGCGGCTCGTTGCGTCACCTGCAGCCCATGATTTACGTGAGCCCGTATTTGGAGCATGACGATATGTACGAAGACTAGAATTATCAATCCACGCATGTGATAATGCATTAAAGATTTCTTCACGTGTTCCACCAAGCATTTTCGCAACTACTGCAGTTGTTGCTACTTTTACATATAATACATGGTCAAGACCAACTCTGTTTAAGCTGTTTTCTAAAGCAAGCACGCCTTGAATTTCATGTGCTTTAATCATCATTTCTAATACTTCACGTACTTTTAAAGCTTCTTTTCCTTCTGAAATACGAACACGGCTAATATAATCTGCAACTGCTAAAATTCCGCCTAGATTATCAGATGGATGTCCCCACTCTGCTGCAAGCCAAGTATCGTTATAGTCTAACCAACGGATCATACATCCGATATTAAATGCACCTTTTACTGGATCTAGTACATAAGACGTACCTGGTACACGTGTACCATTTGGCACGATTGTTCCTGGCACAACTGGTCCTAGTAATTTCGTACATTCTGGATATTGCAGTGCTAAAATTCCACATCCAAGTGTATCAAGTAATACGTAACGAGCTGTACTGAATGCTTCTGCACTAGTAACCTCTTTATTTAATACATAATCGGTAATCTCTTCTAATAATGCATCTTTTTGCTTAATTTCATTTGTTTTAATCATGCTATCCTTCCCTTTCTGTCGAAAATTCGTTATTATTAATGATGGGTGTCGGTCAAACACCCATCTGGCGGGCGGCGCTAACAACTCCCCAGTTGTTCTTATTTACTAAGTACATGTCGCTCGCCAATATAATTTACACGTGGACGGAACAAACGATTATTTGCATGTTGCTCAATAACGTGCGCACATAACCCCACTGTTCTAGAGCTAAAGAAGATTGGTGTGTAAAGTTGAATTGGAATACCTAGCATCCAATATACTGGAGCTGCATAATAATCAAGATTTGGATAAATTCCTTTTTCCTTCTCCATAATCTTTTCTCCAGCTTCACACATTTCATATAGTGTATAATCACCTTTTACATCACATAACTGTTTTAAAGCTTCCTTCATCATAAGTGCTCTTGGATCCATCTTCTTCATATAAACACGGTGTCCAAAGCCCATAATTTTTTCTTTGTTATATAGTTTCTTCTGTAATAACTCTTCAAATTTCTCAACATTACCAGCTTCTAAAAGCATGTACATAACCGCTTCATTTGCACCGCCATGTAAACTTCCTTTTAAAGATGCAACTGCACCTGTTAAAGCACCGTATAAATCTGATTGTGTTGATGCAATAACGCGAGCTGTAAATGTAGAGTTTGGCATTTCATGCTCACTATATAAAACAAGGGAACGATCAAAGATCTTTTCCTCAAGTTCAGTTGGTTTTTTACCAGTTAACATATAGAAGAAATTCGCACTATAAGATAATTCTTTAAGAGGTTCAATTGGCTCCTCATTATTTAAAATATGATAGCTATTTGCTACAATGTTTGGCACTTTACTTAACAGCTTGTACCCTCGGCTTTTATTCACTTCTAACGAGCGGTTTTCGATATCATTATCGTAACCAGCTAACGCTGACACACCTGTACGTAATCCATCCATGGGATGCGTCTCTTTAGGCAATGCCTTTAGTACGTTGAATACACCTTCTGGTACTGCATATTCTTCTTTTAATTTCTTTTCAAGTGTTGCTTTTTCATCTTCATTCGGTAGATGTTCCTCCAATAAAAGGTGCACAATGTCTAAATACTCTTTTGTTTTTGAGAGTTCGATTAAGTCATACCCTTGAATTACAATTTCACCTTTTACTGTGTCAAGAAACGAGATTTTCGTCTCCGCTGCCACTATACCATCTAATCCCGGGGAAAATTTCTCTTCAGCTTTCATCATTATTTCCTCCAATCCTAATAGATCTTCGTGCACATAACTGTAAGCCTTTACAATATTGTGAAACTACATTTCTATTTCAATGTATCAGAGTTTTTAGAAGATTTCAATTTATTTTATAATGATAAGTTTCCTACACTTTTCTTACTGTAACAATACAATTTTTTGAAAATAATTCTTATATTTTATAAAGAAAGGATAGACTTCTTTGCGTATTTTCAAAAACAAAATATAAAGATTTTTCATATAACACCGCCAAATATACAATTATTCTAATTTTATTTGAGAAATAGAAAAAACGAGCTGTACATAAATACAGCTCGTTACTATATGATATTTATTTCACTATCTCTTAAATATAATTTTTATATAAAACTTATTCATTTTTAATAAAGTTATTATTTTACATAATTAAATTGAATTTCTTCCATTTCCTCATGATAACTTACAAATAAATCATAGTTTTGAAAATACCAAAGATCATCAGAATCTACAAAAAATATAATACCTTCCTTCTCAACTGACACTATTTCGCCATCGGGTTTCTCAGCAACAACCCCTAAAGAATATCCGGGCTGAATTGAACTATCCCCTCCGTACCTTACAGTAAAACGTACAGATGCACCGTGCTTTATACGTAATTCTTCCTGGAACCATTGCAGAGCTTTACGATCAATTGAAATTCTCATCTTTATTCCTCCAGTTTACGCAAACTCTTTTTTTCCTAATCGTTGTTTTACAAAGAAGACGAAAATAATTAAGGATCTTCTACCATATTGATCTAACATTCCTCCAATAATCGGTCGTATTACAACAGCAGCTATTGTAAACATCCCCATCATAAGTCCAACTTGCGATTCATTGCCACCTATCTCTTTAATAAAGAGCGGGAGCGTTGGAACAAGTAAATAAAATCCTGTAAATAAAAATAACATTGCGAAAGTCATTTGAATAAATGATTTCGTCCATAATCGTTCCATAAAAATACCTTCATACACTCGTAAAATATTACGATTAACACCCTCATTGTATATTTTTTTTATCTCTTTTCCCTCCGCAAATAGACGTATTTTTTCATATTAAATAGTCCACCATCAGCTTACATTAGTCTTAAGACTTTGTACGCATGTTTTAAACGAAAGTCCTATATATGTACCTTTATACGTGTGAAAAGAATATACTAATTTATTAACTCAACTTAGGAGTGAATATTTCATGTGGGTATTATTAAGAGTAACTGCCGTAGTTCCTTCGACTCCTGGGATACATGTTCCTGCAGTTCATACAGCTAGCTCCGATGTAGGAATTGAACTTCCCGCAACTTGGCAGCAATATCAAATTCCCGGTCAAGTTACCCCATCATTTTGGCATCATGGTACACACCCCAGTAGTACTCCCATTCATAGCCATAGTTATCCTCCACTACCTCAGGCTCAAGTCTTTTATCATTTCCCTTCAATTTTTTTCCAAAATTTTCATGGTACGTTTAACATTTAATAGCTATCACTGTATTACCCCTACATTTTAATAAGGCGAACCTTTAATCCAGTTTCAACATAACAAAGTCGAATTCCTTAAATAAGAAATTCGACTTTTTAATTGTTTTCCAAACTAAAGTAACCGTTAAAGAAAGACATTTATTAAAGATTTGAATATAATTTTTACTTATTTAATACTTTATATGATTCATCATAGTTAGTCCCTTTGCGGGATAACCAACACATACCATCATTTGCAAGTAGACTTTTCTCTCTTTACGTTAATTCACTCTTTTTCTTCTATCTAGCCCTTAACATTACATTTTCTGTAGCAAAATGAAAAAAGCACTTAAGATTGTAATTTTCACAAATCTTAAGTGCTTTTTAATATTTTTTATAAATTTTTCTTATTGCCCATTATTAGCAGGGGCCTCTCCTGCATTACCGCCAGTCTCTGGTTGTGTGGTCGCTGGTGGAGTTGTATTTCCTTGACCTCCTCCATTATTTGCTGGAGGTGTCGTATTTCCTTGACCTCCTCCGTTATTTGCTGGAGGTGTCGTATTTCCTTGACCTCCTCCATTATTTGCTGGAGGTGTCGTATTTCCTTGACCTCCTCCATTATTTGCTGGAGGTGTCGTATTTCCTTGGCCTCCTCCATTATTTACTGGAGGTGTCGTTCCTTGGCCATTTCCATTATTTTGTTCTTCTTGTTTCTTTTGCTCTTCTTGTTTCTTTTGTTCTTCTTGCTTCTTAAGTTCCTCTTGTTTCTTTTGTTCTTCTTGTTTTTTCAGTTCTTCTTGTTTCTTTAATTCTTCTTGCTTTTTCTCTTCTTCAGTTTTTTGCTGTTGATCTTGTTTTGGTTGCTCTGTTGTATCCGGTACGCTAGTATTTGGCGATGAATCACGTTTTTCACCTTTTATACGTAGCTCACTACCTTCTTGAATAACACTACTTGGCATTTTAAAGCGTGATTTATCTGTAGCCATTTCGCTCATCATTTCTTTAAAGATCAACTGTGCAATTTTCGTATTTTTACTACTAATATACTCGTCTTTACCATCTTTCATATACCCAGTCCATACTGCCATCGTATATTGCGGTGTATATCCAGCGAACCAACTATCACGAGTTGCACTTTCTGGAATTTTATATTGAGCTAATTGCTTTGATGAATAGTTTGTCGTACCCGTTTTACCAGCTACATCTAAAGAGCCTACATTTGCCGATGTACCAGTACCTGATGTAACTACAGAACGAAGCATATCAGTAATCATGTATGCGGTAGAATCTGTCATAACTTGTTTTGGTTTTTGTCCAAAACTTTGTGACTTACCGTCTGGATAAACGACTTTCTTAACAAAATGCGGTTTCGTATATTTACCTTCATTACCAAATGCCGCATAAGCACCCGCTATTTCAGTTGGCGATACTTCATTTGTACCAATCGCTGTCGATTCTGTCGGTGCTGTATTAAATGTAATACCTAGTTTCTCAGAGAATTCTTTCGATTTACTAATCCCTACTTCTTTTGCAGTTTTAATTGCAGGAATATTACGCGACATTTTTAATGCTTCACGCATTGTAATTGGACCCATATGACTTCTATCTGCATTTCGAACTTCTTGACCCGTTGAATACTTAAATGGAGAGTCATCGATTTGATGATACGTAGCCCATTTTAAATATTCAATTGCAGGAGCATAGTCGAAAATTGGCTTCATCGTTGAACCAGCTGCACGATCTAATTCAATTGCCATATTATGCCCTTTAAATACAGCTTTATTTTCTCCACGGCCACTACCTATAGCACGAACTTCTCCTGTTTTCGTATCCATAAATGTGAATGCACCTTGGAATTTATCGTTTGGATAATCAATGATATTATTATTTAAAATATTATCAGCAAGTTTCTGTGCTTTCGGATCTAACGTTGTATAAATTTCTAAACCGTCAGAACCAATATTAGCATCTGGCAATTCTTTTTCTACTTCTTTCACAACTGCATCCATAAATGCAGGGTATGGCATTGTTTGTAGTTGAGCTGCAGGCTTGAGTCCCTTTTCTACGTCAACTTTTATTGCTTCTTCCATTTCCTGTTTTGTTATATATCCATGTCGATTCATTAAGTTTAGAACAACATTTCTTCTTTCTGTTGCTTTTTGAACATTTTCTTTTTTCGTTGGATCATAGTTATTCGGTGCTTTCGGTAAACCTGCAAGCATCGCAACTTCTGGTAATGTTAAGTCCTTCAATTCTTTACCATAGTAGTTTTGTGCTGCTGTTGCGATACCATATGAACGATTACCTAAGTTAATTTTATTTAAGTACATCTCTAATATTTCATGTTTTGAATACTGTTGTTCTAGCTTATAAGCTAAATATATTTCTTGCGCCTTACGCTTTGGTGTTTTGTCCATTGATAAGAAGTAGTTTTTAATAACTTGCTGCGTTATCGTACTTCCACCTTGAGAGCCATAATCTCCTTTAAGACTCACTAAAACAGCACGGGCAGTACCTTTAAAGTCTACTCCGCTATGCTCATAAAAACGTGAATCTTCTGTCGCTAAAAATGCATTTTCTACTAATTTAGGTATTTGATCATACGTAACATTCGTCCTTTTTTCTTTTCCATATTCATATACCAAATCCCCGTTTTTATCATAAATTTTTGAGGATAACGGATTAACAAGTTTTGCTTTTTCCAGTTTTGGTGCGTCCTTAATCATTACGAAAAAGGTAGCAACCCCCGCCACTAAACCTACAATACCAAGTAATAAACAAGTAATTAAAAACTTGCGGAAAAATGATGTTTTACCTTTTGGTTTTTGTGTTTTAGAAGCTGGTTGTTTTTTCTTTTTAACTTGTCGTCGCTCCTCGCGAGAACGATAATTTTCTGACATGTTACTTTCTCCTGCCTTTCAATTCTCCCGTTGATTTAATTTAAAATATTGAGGTCACTTTCGTAAATACGTTTAGGCAAGAAAGTGTACTGACCTGGAGCATTCAATATTTTCCCAATTCACAGATTACAAATTTTAGAATGGCTCTTATACATACTATTTTCACTTCTAATTTTCTAATAATGCTGCCCCTTTTAGCATAATAATGAAAGAAATGAATTTTTATTACCTCGTATAAATAATATACCTTTTTTTCAAATGGTCAATATTTTCTTATTAATAAATCAAAGGTGAAATAAAAATAGCATATCGATATGAACTTCGTGTGAACTTACTTATAATTACGTATAACCAATATTAAATATATTGAATATAGGTATAATACCTCTTTAATTATAAAGATTTCAGCACCACAATACCGTTACCTACAAAGAATTATTAAAAATGAAAAATAAGGAGTTGCATAATAATGAAGCTATCTCCGGTTACCTCAAAAAATATAGTTGCTGTTGGTTATAATCCTTTTTCTATGATTTTGCGAATCCAATTAAAGCATGGTATGTATGATTTCTTTAATGTACCAGAAAGCATTTATACCGGCCTATTACATGCACAATCTAAAAGTTATTATCATAATACTTACATTAAAAATTCTTTCCGCCACACAAAAATTTAAACTTAACACCCACTAAAAAAGAAAGGAGGTTAATCCTCCTTTCTTTTAAAAACATTTGGCAGATGAATTATCTTCGATTTCTCTTATTAATTTCATCATATGCTTGAATTTGTTTTTTCAAACGCCGATCAGCTTTTTTATCATGCACTACAAGAATTGCGTGTATAACTCCTGGAACCCAAAATATTAATGTTAATATGAAATTTATGATTGCCTGAATTGGTTTTCCACAAAATAATACAGCAACAGGTGGAAGAAAAATTGCTAATAAATACATCATCCCTTGAAAACTCCTTATTTTGTATTTTATATATCACTTTTCAAAATATACGCAAAAAAACCTACTACCATTTTAATCTTAACCTGCCTCTAAAATCAATGTATCTCCTTCTATTTATATAAGTATTTCAGACTTTTCATTGTTTTCTAGCCTATTTTCTTCCTCTATTGCAGTTATTCCAATTGCGGAAATTAACGTTCCTATCGCTTGTATCCAAATACCAATGAGTGCAATGATTCTCTCATCCTTCTTATCAAAAAGACTATCTTTATTTTCTTTCTCATCTTTCAATACATTTAAAACACCTTGATACGCTTGTAATCCAGCTCCTAAACTTTGCATGGAGTTACCCAGTATAATAATTTTCTGTAATACATTTATATCCACCAAAGCTGCTTCTACTCCTAAAAAAGCACCAATCGATTGTAAACTGTTCCCTGTAATGATAAGATAATCATTTTCTTTCAATTGTTCATTTATATTAAAATATATTCCTATTACATTTGATATATTTCCTAATGCTAATAACTCAATTCCTATTTGATCAAGTAATTTACTTTGATTCTCTCTTTTTTCTTCCCCATCATCATAATTGCTCGCAATGATTTGTAATATATACCCGAGGGCTTGTAATGAGCTTCCTACAATAACAAGTTCCGATTCAACTTTCTCTTCTCCAATAAATCCTCTTGTCGTTCCAATAGCAGCTGTAAGATTCCCCCCTACTTGAAACCATGCCCCTGTCACTTTTAAACTGCTTGGATTCATTTTTATCACCTATTCAAATATTTTCTAAAGCTTTCAAAACAAACAAATCTCACCCTTAATCTTTTATTTTATTTTTCAGATGTAATTTTGTGAATGATCTAATGTGCTACTAATATAAAAAGCACCTTAAAGGTGCTTTTTATACGCATGCTGGGCATGTCAATGAATCTCCATTTTTATCTATTGTTATATTCAATATATATTCAATTGCGTTATGTGACCAAGTTTCAGGTGTAGGCGATTCATTTATATATTGTGGCGCACATGACTTCAGCATTGGAGTACTAATACTCCCCCCAGGATCTAAAGCAACTACAGCCATGCCATGGGGTAATTCCAGGGCCATAGATTTAGTGATACCTTCAATTGCAAATTTCGAGGCACAATATGGCGCAAGCTCAGCTTCACCTTCTCTCCCCCAACTAGAACTCATATTAATGATAATTCCTTCTTTCCTAGCTACCATTGCGGGAACAAACGCTCTTATTACATTTACTACACCATTCACGTTTACATTCATTACATTTTCGAATTCTTGAGCCGTAATTTTCCAAAGTTGTGCATTTTGATTTACAATCGATGCATTATTTATTATCAGATCGGGAGCCGTATGTCTATTAAATATATAATTTGCCCAGTTATTAACTTGCTGAGAATCTGAAACATCAGTTACTTGGAAATCATGTATTTTACTGTACTGTTTTTTTAGTTCTTCAATTTTATCTTTTGAACGTCCACAACCATATATGTTCCACCCTAATTCATGAAATCGATCAACCATCGCACGTCCTAACCCTTGTGTCACACCTGTAATAATTACAGATTTACTAATTTCTTTTCGCTTCATTTCTCTCATCCTCCTTCCCTATATCTTACTCTCTTCATTTTTATTCAGCGATTTACTATAGTATCAACTCAACTCATACTTTAGTAATAGTTTTGATATTGCATACATAAGCAAAAAAAGTAACCATCATGGTTACTTTTTGCTATATATCTAAAAATTCATTGTTTATTTCATTATTGTTTTTACATTTCAACTTCTCTTTTCCACATTTCTCACACTGGTAAATATAAACTACACCTAATATACCTTTTTTTAAAATCCTCATTATCCTGCATCTTAATAAAAATATATTTATGTTTACAATGCGATTCACCCAAATAATTTTTAAACCACTTTTTCAACACAACACATTCCACCTTTATGATAGAACCTTTATTTAGCTGCTTTATTACATACTTTTATTTAAATGTTCAATCTCATCTTGCAATTTTTTAAATTGCTCAAAATGCATGGTAATAGATTGGCTACTGCCATAATCAACATTTTGTTTCACTAATATAACACCCGTGTCATGAAAAAGCGCTTCAAGTTCTTTCCTAATAGACACTTTCGCAATATGAGCTGTTTTAATTGCAGATAAAATTGCAATTTCATTAAACTTTAATTTTATTTCATTTGGACAAAATGCGTCTTCAACTAATATAACTTCATTACTATAAATTAATGCAACAAGATTACTTGATTTGGCATCTGTTAAATCAACTTTTTTCATAATATCTTTCATTACATTTTGCCTCCTTTATTTTCATATATATCAATTATACAAATTTTTAAAAAAAATTACTCAACTTTATTATATTAATTTTAACACACTTTTATTGAAATCCACGCTCCAAACGTTTTACTATTCCACAATTTTTATTGTATGAACCATCTGGACTATAACTCCATATAGTAATGTTAACAACTTATTATAAAGCAGGTGAAAATTATGCCATCAGTTGTAGGAAATTTAGTTGTACAAAATAGCAATGGATCATTTAACTTAGGTGATTTCTACAACGTATCTCCGAAAGAAAATACGAAAGCTTATAATGGTTCCGGCGCATCAAACGTTGGTTTTGTTGTTAATACTTTTAACGGTGTTAGCGCGACCAATACATTTGATTCTGACCTTGCAGATCAAAACCAAGTGGGTACAGCCTAATCTTATGTTCAACTTTCTGTATAGAAAATTTTAATTTGTCTATACTATAATCAGGCTGTTTGACAGCTCTTGTTGATTTTGGAGTACCCTATCTTTTTCTCCCTTTCCCTGGGGCTCAGCAGCTAGCACGAAGCTAGCTGCTTTTTCTTGTATTATTTGTCTCATAAATCAGAAATAAAAGAAGCTGCCATTTAATATTCAGCTTCTTTTACGTTATTTCAATAATATCCATAGCGTTAAATACGTAAGTTTTATAAAAGGCGTCTGTACAAATTACAATTTGTTTTACCGGATTGATATGTACAACAGTCATGTAGCTTGTTAGTATGTAACCATCTTCAAAATATGTTAACAATATTTCTTTCTCAGACAATAATGACGTTAATAATTTATCAGAAATTCTCTCTTTTGCTTCATTTGTTAAAAGCGGTTTTTGTACTTTTAATTTCTCTCCAATAAACTTTCTCATATTTAAAAGTTGTTCGGACATTACTGTAAACGGAACCCACTCTCTTTCTTCTTTTTGTATCTTTACATCGTTCATTTTTTATCTCCTTGATCATTTATACATTTATTTAGCCATACTATCCCTTAGTTATTTTTAATACTTACTAAACTCGGATTTACTTCTAAACTATAATTAGGTTACTTCTTAAAAGAACATTCGTTCCTATTATACACGAACTTACGTTCTTTCGAGAAGAGCCATACTTATTATTTCTTAACAAAAAACATAATTTTATTTATCTCCATACTTTTTTCCTTTATCAAATAAACTTCTCATTTCTTATATAACATGCATATAACAACTAAAAGGCGACTTCACCCAAAGTGAAATCGCCTTTTTCTAAAAAATATTTCAAAGCTTATTTTTCTATCCTAACTAATGTTCTTTCTGGAATACATAATTCATCTATATTAAAATGATTTATTTTTAAGTTCAATTCCCCTACTCGTTCCTTATCTTCATCACCAACCCAACAACTAAATAATTCGAAATAGTCTCTATCTTCCAAATAACCTTCCATAAAGTTAAAAGTTTTTCTTTCGCTTCTTTTTTTCCTTTACATTTTGCCACTCGACAAGTTCAATTCCCCAACTAGTTGAAACCTCATATGTGTAATTTGTTTGGAATTGATAATCTTGTACAATTTCAAGCATACTTTCATCTGAAAAACACGGTCCAAAAACAATTAGATTATTAGAATCCGGATCCGTTAACGGAATTTCTACATTACAGCCTATGTAACTTGCTAAACTCATTTTATACTCCTCCAGTATTCGTATAAAAAATACTTCATAGTATATTTATTTATTTAAATATAAAATCCCTGCCTAAACGAAAAAGTTTTAAATTTTTATCGTTTATTAACCATCTATAACTGAAAACATATACTATGATGAACGAACTCACAAAGCATAAGAAAAGAGAGCATTTACAACACTCTCTTTTCTTACATACTCTATGGAACTTTACAAAACTGAATCAATGATTTTTATTATTATATTTTATTACATATACTTAGGTTGTACTATTATATGTAACTCTCTCTCTGTATCCGCTTTTTTCGGATGACGAAAATAATTAAGTTCGTACTTTAACACTTTATACTCAACCATCCCGATTTTAATCCCTTTCGTTTCTTTTAATATAGCTAATAAATCACTTACATTTTCATCATATGACTCAAAAATTTTCGCGCCGCCCTCTCCTTGAAAGATTACTTTCATATATTCTCCACCACCTTAATTTATTGATGTGGTAAATGACGCGTTTAAAACGATTCATTCTTTATCCTAAAATTTTCATATGAAAAAGAACATCCTTTCCAATCGAATGCTCAGCTTTTTACTAATTATCCATGTTAAATATTTATTCAAAGACATTATATGTATTATTTTTTAAATTATGTTCGATATCCATTATTAAAGAGTAAATATATGTAATAAACTTGCATAATGAAAACCGTAGAATATCCACTTTCGTTGAAATAATTATAATCCATAATTTTCCATTGTAATTCTTAATATTTAAATGTAATATTGTATTGTCTTACTATCTATTTATAACTCACACACTAATTAGAAAAGGGAACTCTATATGAGTTCCCTTTTCTAATTATGATTACAGTCATTATTTCTTTTCTAGAAATTTAAATGTATCTTTAAATTCTTTATTATTCACTTTAATATCAGCATCTTTCAATAAATCATTGACTACTTGTTGTTTCCATTTACCTGTCGTATCTTGTAGTCTTTGTTGTTCTATATCTTTACGAATTTTATCCTTTACTTCATCAAATGGCTTCAATTCTTTTTTATCCGTCACTTTAATAATATGGTAACCGTAAGTTGTTTTAACCGGCTCACTTACTTGGCCTGCATCTAATTTATACGCAGCTTCCTCAAATTCTTTCACTGTTTGTCCAGGGGCAAAACCAGATATTTCCCCGCCCTGTTCCTTTGAACCAGTATCTTCTGAATACTGTTTTGCTAAGGCAGCAAAATCTTCACCATTATTTACTTTCTCCTTTATTTCTTTAGCCGTTTTTTCATCTTTCACTAAAATGTGACTTACTTTCATTTCTGGTTTATAGTTATCTTTCACATCTTTATCTGTAACTGTTGCTTTAATTGCTTTCTCAAATGCAATTTCTGGCTTCATTTTTTCTTTTAATTCATCTTCATTTTTCAACCCAAGTTGTTCTAAAGTCGATTTAAAGTTTTCACCCATTTTATCTTTTGCTTCTTCTACTTTCTTTTTTGCTTCCTCATCTGAAACTTTATATTTATCTAGCAATGCCTTACTTAACATCATTTGATATAAAGTACTTTCTCCATATTGTTGTCGTAATTCTTTACTTAATTCTTTCTCTGTAACATTTCCTACTTTTGATGTTACTACGTTGTCTGAGGAACCACATGCAGATAATGCTAGCATCATGCATGAAATAATTGTTCCAATAAATATTTTCTTCTTTTTCAATTCAAATACCTCACTTTTATCATTATGCAAATTAACTATACACAGTCATTGTGAAAACAGTGTGTTTTCTACATGTAATTCATTTCATATGAGTTGACTATGTATCATGTATTTTCATTTTTAAATATAAAGAGCCTTCTTACTATGCATAGTAAGAAGGCTCTTTATATAATTCTCAAAAAAATATAGCTTCTATAGTTGCTTAATAATTACATGTTTTTCAGGTATCCAACTATTCTGTCCGATATCTACCGCATTTCCCACTCTACCCCACACTCGAAAAGATGTCGATCCATCTATGTTTCCTTTATAATTCATACATTCAGGCTCTTCATAATAATTTACTCCGTAACCGACAGGATATTTTGAAGTTGCATAAAACCATTTCACATTAAAATGTTTTAAATATACCCACTGCTTATCGTTCCCTAAACAAATCATATCTTGCTCACCGCCTCCCCAATAACCTGCTAAGATTAAATATGGAATTTTTTGAGTGAGTGTACCTGTAAATTGAGGATTCATGGGGTTTTCATATAAATTTATTCCATATCCATCAGGATATTTCGAAACTGCAATACCAATGCCATTCGGTTGCTGTGTATACACTATGTTAGATTGATTTGCTTTGTTCGAATTTATAAACCAAGAAAGTGACTTATTTCCTACTAATCGATTCAGATCACATTTCCCAATCCCAGGAACATTCCCTGAATCCGTATATTGCCACATATCGCATGGATATGCTGGCTTATTCCCTCCATAACGAGGGATCCATACGAAATCAGCTTCAATATTACGTGCTCCAAATGATAGATACGTGTGATGCCCTACATATAATCCTACTTTTTCCGCACCTAAACGGCGTAATTCATCAATAAATGCCTGTGTCCCGCCTTGCATATCTACCATCGTTTGAACTTCTACGTCCGCTACCCAAAACTTAGCAGATTGATCACCACGATTCCAAAAATCTTGTGCCTCTTTCTTTGCATCAGCAATAGATATAAAACGACAAAAAGCATAATTACCGAATGGGATACTATGCTTTTTCATTTCACTAACATAATTTTGATACATAAAATCCACCGTATTAGAGCCATCTTGAACTCTAGCAATCACTAAATCTAGCTGAGATGCTGCAATATCCCAATTGATAGTTCCATTCCATTTTGAAATATCTACAATATACCCCATACATTCCAGCTCCTTTTGAATGTCCTATTCATAGCTAGTTTTATTGTAAGCCTCCTCTCTCTAAAACTAGCTATCTATAATATAAGTAAAAAGAATCTTTACTGTTTTTCAAAATATATTCTCTTTCAGAAATATTTCTATTAGCTTTAACATGTATGTCACAAAAAATATTCTCATATTCGAAATATACCTTACTATTTGTTATGTAGTCTCATCCTATCAATTTAGGTATTGAACATTTTTATAGATATTAGAAAAAATCCTCTTATATTATTAACTTAAAACTTCCAGTATCAATTCCCTTTCAGTTAATAAAAATCACTACTCATTTTCTATATATTATTAAGTCAAATGTTGAATTTTTTAATTCATTAAAATATGTGATCCACGGTGGCGAAAGCTGAGCTTGTACATTTTCTTCCAATATTTTATACTACCTCCTTATACCATTCTTACTAACATAATATGTAACAAACTAAAAAATGCATTAGTTATATTAATTAAACATTTTATTTCACATTCTCAATTTCCCCTTTACATCTTTAAGCACTTTTACTACTATGAAATTCTTTATTATAAGCAAATCCACTGAAATTTCATATTATACTAATACGACTCTATATCCTTTAAATTATAATACTCAATATTAGGAGCTGATTTCATGGAAAAAAAACCTATCGTGTTCAAAATCCCACCAAATTCAAAACTAAAAGTTACATTTTTCGGTCCTTGTAACGAAGTAATTACAAATGTGTCTATAATTAATCAACTATGCGCCCCCAAATGTCAAACTATCACGCAATATCCAGACTTTAAGAAATATGTAACTGAAGTACGATCGTTATCCCGTTGTTAATCCGCATAATGCACGATTTTCACAACTTTGTTACCTAAAATAACTGAGAAAGAAAATAACTGCATTCCTAGACTAAAATTACTCATTTTATGATATTCCATTGATAATTCATTGATTTTTTACACGTTTTTATTAAAAGAACATATATTATCGTATGGAGATTATCCACTCATAAAACCTATCTTTCTTTGGAGCGTACTTATTATGTATGCTCTTTTTTTTTATAACCGTCCCCCTTCTAAATTGACCAACAATATATTAAAATTCTTTATATACTCAAGGAGGTCAAATATGTTCAAGTTGCATCCAATACTACTCATCTTAGGATTGATTTTGTTTTTATATAGTGTAATCGCCTTTATGTTATTCTTTTCAGTGTATTAGCATTACCTATACAAAGCTGTGTTCAATATGTAATTTCTATATAGTAAAGAAAAAACGTAATGATACGATCTTTTATGTATTCCGTCTTTCTGTTCAATAAGAAAACTAGTAAACTTACTAACAATGAGTTTTCACAAGCATGTTACTTATTTGCATATTATTTTGTTCATTATCTGAAGAAGGTTGAAGCCCCTAAAAATTAAACTACACTTTACCTATTTACTTATATATATCCTAGAAAAACAATAATAATCCCCCACCATTTGGTAAGGGGATTAACTAAACCTACTAAAAAACATTTAATGATCAGTTTTATTTAGTTGGAGAAGGAAATCTTGCCGCTTCAAAATGTGCCCCATCTTCTAAAGGACTTAAAACCCCATCTATACTACTTTGTGCATAAATCTCAACTTCATCCCCTGCATTCATTTGAACAATCGTCGAAACACTTACGACATTTCCAAAACTTATTGGACCAAAAAAGTCATTATCTATAGCTATCGCTGCGTTTCCATTCACACGAATTTCTACACGCGCTCTATAATTTAAAGTTGGATCGTTTGGAAAGAAACCAATTGTTCCAATAACAGAATATACACCTTTAGTCTTCGGCATAAAAATAGATGTTGCTGGATTATACTCATTCGCTAAATCAAATTGTTCATTTTGAAATAACACTTTCACAAAAGTATTAGCAGGAACATTTTGATTCACAGTATTTCTAGCTCTAAATGCCGATGCTCTAACAAGATTGTCCTTGTTATCATGACACTTACTAGTGTTCTTACAACAATCATGATGCTTATCTTTATACTCCTGACAATACTTACAGTAGTAATAACAAGACATACTAATTCCCCTTTCAAACTTATTACTACATATTATGTAAGATTGATTTATACGGTTTGGACTAGCTATTTTTATTATTCATAAGGGCGCTATTAATCTGCACCCTTATTTATATACACCACTTCATTCCTTACTAGTTATAAGTTGTATATAGTTCCATATGGAATAGTAAGAAAAGAACTTCCGTACGGTGTAACATGATGTACTGGGTAAAAATACTCTACGGATGAGTAATATGGTTGTACTCCTTGCTGCTGCATTTGCATTTGTTGTTGCATTTGCAATGCCTGTTGAATAGCTTGGACTGTACTTTGTGCTCCACTATATGTTATAGACGTACCATACGCTGGTCGCATGCCAGCTTCAGAATTAAAATATGAATAAAACATGATCTTCAACTCACTTCCGTATAATTTATTACAAATTATATTATGATTCTTTATTTCAGTAGGTACTATAAGCTAGTCCGCTCGCTTATATTCAAATGACAAAATAAAACAGTAGCTGCTAGACTACTTTGAATTCTTCTTATTACCAAATGAAATGATATACATATTCTCCTGTTACACGCTCATCGATTCCAGCAACCCTAACGAACCTAAGTAAATCCGCCCCTTGAAGAAAATATATCGACATCGTAACCGGTACTTGTGACCACATGAATTGAAAAAGCTCATTCACCCTCTGATTCGTCGTAATGATTAAATCATTTACAGGTCCATGATTCCATGCAGAGGTTTGAACTGAAGTGAAAGAAAGGTCTTTCCCATTAACCACTATTCTTGCCACGCTTTGAGTTATGTCCACAATAATCCCCTCCAACATTACAAAAATTGGACCTTTTTTAGTTCATATTATTATAAATATTCTTGACTGTAATAAATGTTTAAGGCAAATCCCTAATAAAGTGAAACTTTAATCAGTGGGGGTCTTACTGCCCGTTAATGCGGGATACAATTTTTTTATTCATATCCCTCAATTCCCATTACAACCATATAATTTCTAACCTGATTCAATTTTTGTAATTAATATAAAAAGCATCTTAATTAGATGCCCTTTACTTATCTTCCACTACAATTCTACTATTAAAATAGCAACGCCAAATCCGATGCAAACCAATCCTATTAACATGAATAGCAATCGGAATCCCCATAAATCACTGATTATTTCTATAATATGAACCAGCACAATAATAATAAAATCTTTAAATCCACTGAAACCATGTTCCTTTGTCTCTCTGATTCCATCGATTACAGTCAGACAAACAATAAAAATACCTAAACCAATTAATATAAAACCTAATACAAGCATTCATATATCCTCTTTTTTCTTTTATCTCGCATTAACGAACATTTCCACTTTAAAATTCAGTACATACGAGGACGTAAGGTGAAAAATTAACTACCCGTAAAACCTGATTAGTGCATGCTAATAATTAGAGGGAGGTGGTCCTCTCTTCACTTTATATTATCATGAAAGGATATGAGCTTCGGAGTTATTTCTTTATAAAATAAAAAATAGCTAATTCACTACTTAAAAAGTAAAAAAGCATCAGATTGACTAGTATGTAGATTGTTAAATGCATGTAAAATGTTTTTAAATTATCTACTCTTTTTTTAGCTCGGAAGTAACTCTCATCTCGTTCCATCTTTATACACCACTTTCTTACTCACACTGAACGCAATATTCAATTGATGAGTTTGTCATTTCGTTACCTCCAATTAACGCTTTTGTTCAATGTTGTAATTTTCTTGTATAATAAAAGTTAATTAATCTAGAAGGTACTCTGAGAAAAAGCGAAAAATCAGCTGGAAAGCTTATCGATTTAAATATTTATTCGAAATTAATAAGCAATTAATTTTAGTCACTCTGCCCATACTCAATCAAAGTTTGGGCTTCTTTAATTTCTGTATAAAATTCAAAAGTTTGACACAATCCTGGAAAAAGCTTATAAAGAAAAGTGAGGTTCCGTTATTTTCACACTTAGTAGCGCAGTCATGTTACATACAATTTTATAAGTGTGAACGAACTACAAAACTAAAAAACAAATAATAAGTTTGCAACATGTTTGCAAATACGAATTTTGCATATAAATTCGTGTGATATTGAAAGGAGTTTTACTTATGAAAGAAATTAAAACAGAACAAGAATTCAAAGACATCATCGCAAGCGAGGAGCCAGTAGTTGTTAAGTTCTTTACTACATGGTGCCCAGATTGCGTACGTATGGACAACTTTATCGGAGATGTAATGGAAGAGTTCAATAAATTTGAATGGTATTCTATTAATAAAGATGAGTTTCCAAGTATCGCTGAAGAGTATCAAGTAATGGGTATTCCAAGTTTACTTGTATACCAAAACGGTGAGAAGCTAGGCCACTTACATAGTGCTAACGCAAAAACTGAAGAGCAAGTTACTGAGTTTTTAGAAGCATACTAAGATGAAAGCCCTCTGGAAAACATTTTCCAGAGGGCTTTCATCTGTTTTCATAATTATCTTTTGACGTTTTTCCTCGTTTAATGAATTACACCTTGTCATGATAAGAATAATATGTAGTAAGAAAAGTATTCGTTTCTTGATCCATCTACCCTCCTATCTCTTTAGTAAATAGACTCTAATTAGGTTTACACCCTGACTTTGTACTTTTCAACATATTTTTCCTTCACGAAACTTTGTTACCCCCTTCTTAAAAAGCTATAAAACGTCAACAATGTTTGTATAGACCCACACGACTTTCGTTTGATACTCTATTTATAGAAAGAAATTCCTTTAAAGAAAGGTGAGTGATTAAAATGGATACTCTTTCTCATAAAGAAGCTGATAAAGGCGCTATTGTCAGCATTATGGCCTACATATTTTTATCCTCTATGAAAATCATCATCAGTTATATTACCCTCTCTAGCGCATTACGCGCTGACGGTTTAAATAACTTAACGGATATCGGTGCTTCTTTAGCAATATTAATTGGTCTAAAAATATCTCGTAAACCTCGTGACCCAGATCATCCGTATGGGCATTCGCGTGCCGAACAAATCGCATCACTTGTTGCGTCCTTCATTATGGCAACAGTCGGATTAGAAGTTGTTATTAGTGCCATTCAATCTTTCTTAAATCCGAAACAAGCAGCGCCCAATGTACTCGCTGCATGGGTTGCTTTATTTTCTGCTGTCGTTATGTATTGCGTGTATTTGTATACGAAAAAAATTGCAGCACGAACAAAAAGTAAATCATTAGAAGCCGCTGCAAAGGATAATTTATCAGATGCGCTCGTAAGTATTGGTACTGTAGTAGGTATTGTCGGTTCTCAGTTCCAAATGCCTATTTTAGACCCTATTGCCGCTTTAATTGTCGGTCTTATTATTTGTAAAACTGCATGGGAGATTTTCGTAGAATCTTCTCATATGCTTACAGATGGAATTGATCCTGATAAAATGGAAGAATACGCTGATGCTATTGAGCATATTGGCGGTGTGGAAAACATTGTAGATATTCGAGCACGTATGTACGGGAATCAAACGTACGTTGATATTACAATTGAAGTAGATGCTCGCATGGATGTTGGAGAAAGTCACTGTATTACCGACAACATCGAAGCTATGCTTCGCAAAAAGTTTGGAATTTACCATGCACACATTCATGTTGAGCCAATGAAAAAAGAACCTATTATGACATAGGTTCTTTTTTTATGAACGTTTTATGGAATATAACACATAAAACGAGCCAGCTACCACCAGCTGCCCATCCTGCTAATATGTCAGATGGATAGTGCACGCCAAGATATATTCGGCTAACTGAAATAGATAATACAACAAAGCTTGCTATAAGAATAATTAACAATTTTTTATGCAACGAAATACGTTCTTCAGTAATTGTGACGTATGCAATAAATCCTAAAAAAGCAGTAGCATTCATCGTATGACCGCTCGGAAAACTATATCCAGTTGCAGTAACAAGCTGCGTGACATCAGGTCTTGCTCGTTCGTACCATAGTTTAAGCATACTGTTTAAATAACGAGATCCGTAGTAATTAATTGTTAGAAGCAACGCACTAAGCAACTTTTTTCTAACGAGAAAATACATTACAAGAATAATGAGTAATGGAAAATATATTCTTTTGGAACCGATAAAAGACACCCAAGTAAAATAGGTCGTCAAATAATCGTTTCGAAAGCTTTGAATAAAATGTGCGACTATATTGTCAAAGTTCTCAATACAAGCGGTATGATACGAAAGTGATAATACGACAAAACAAATGAGTAACGTAAAACTTAGCAAGTATAAATGTCGATATCGTTTCACATACATAACCTCACTATGCAAAAAAATGGAGCGGTTGTTTTAGTTTTCCTCTCCATTTCTTTTTTATGCATAGTTTATTAAAAAATATAATTATTAATTTTTTGCTTCATCTCAGGGATATCTTCTCTTGTTACAGTGAAGCGAATAACCTTCTCATCAAGATCAAGTGCCTCAGCGAATAAACCAGCTAATCCACGTGATTTTCTATCTACTTCCATAATTATTTCTAATCGGTCGTATGCACGTGGCAAAATTAATAATTCTAATTCATCTAATCTGCCGTAGTACTCTCCAGAAACCGGAATAAACTCAAATTCTTGTGCGAATGGAACTTGTTTACGTAATCGATGCGGTAATTCTTCACATTCTATATGACGTGCTTTAAACCCTAATTCATTTACACTATCTAAAACACTACTTAATAATGCATTAGGTAACACTTGAACGTAGTCGCGGTCACTTGGGTCTATACTACGTTTAATATCAAGACCTGTATGAATCCAAACCGTTTTCATACCAAGTGTAAGTGGTGCTTCAATTGGCATTGGAAAAGAAAATGAAATGTCAACTGTTTCATTTGGTTCTACAGAAAAAGGTTCGGTTAAGCGTACTCGCTCTAAATCATATGTTGCTGTTACTTTTTTATCATCCACTTCTCGTACATACGACGTCGATAATGTTAAGTAAATGCTTTCAATTTGTTGGCTAACTGAACCTCCAGTTATATGAACCTTTCCAACTATTTCTTCCCCAACAATATACTCATCTTTTTCAAGAACAGTATCTACCTTTGCACTTCCAATACCAACGCTTGCTAAAAACTTTTGAAACATGGAGTCTCCATCCTTTCTAAAGCAGAAGCTACATCTTGTTTTAAATCTTGTACATTCTCATAGTACGGCGTTTTTATTTGTAACATTCGCATAAGCATTTCGCGATTATAAT
Organism: Bacillus sp. FSL W8-0770; assembly: GCF_038008705.1. Classification (NCBI taxonomy): domain Bacteria; kingdom Bacillati; phylum Bacillota; class Bacilli; order Caryophanales; family Bacillaceae; genus Bacillus; species Bacillus sp. FSL W8-0770. Next base: position 2,130,926 of record NZ_JBBOZR010000001.1, on the reverse strand, counting down.
TTTCCAAAGTTAATTCTTCGTACCATGGTTTTTCCTGTTTTTCATTAGATTCATATCCTGCATATAATAAAAATAATGAGAAATGACCGAGCGCATAAAAGTCGCTACGAAATTGAACTTCTCGCATCAAAGCTTGTTCACCTTCGTAAGTTGTAGCTCGCTCATCATCCTCACCTTTCCATTTAGCTAATCCAAAATCAATAATACTAATTTGATTTTCTTTCATTAATATGTTTGGAATGCGTAAATCTCGGTGAATAATGCCTTCACTATGAAACACCGATACAATTTCTAATATTTCATATAAAATCTCAAAAACTTCACGTTCTGTATATACATACCCATCTATGAAAATATAATCTTCAAAATTTTCACCAGGCATGTACTCCATCACAAAGAAGCTCTTTTTCTCCCATATGAAATGATCATATAGACTAGGAATTGCATGATAATTTAATGTTTGTAAAATCATTTTCTCTTGTTCAAATGATTTTCTACCAGACTCATATCTTTGTTTACTTTGTCTTAATTGTTTTAAGACTTTATATCTATTTATTTGTAAATCATTAACGACATATGTAACCCCATAACTGCCCATTCCAATTACTGATTCAATTTTATAACGCTCTGCAACAATTGTATTTTTTCGCAGTGGTCTATCAAATAATGCTAGTACACGACGCCATTTCATCAGCTACTTGAAAAGAAGCTACGGCTTTTACGTTTTCTTTTATAATGTTGATGTCCATAACCAGATGAACGTCGTTTATAATCGCTACTTGAATACGAGCGCCCTCTACGACGATAATCACTACTTGAATACGAACGATATTTTTTCTTTCCTAATAAAGAATCAATAATTTTTTTGAACATTCCTTCACCTCTTGAGTAAAATTTCCTTTTCATTATATCAATAATTATTGACTATATTTGTGACAGGTTTGTAAAGAGTAAAAAACGACGAGTTATGCCCGTCGTTACTTTCATTCATCCTCTTCATCAAAAACTTCATCAATCATGCATTTCTCTAATAAATACTCAAATGTAATATCTGCGAGATCTTCAATTTCTTCTCGTTTTGGGACGTACCCTCTTTCAATTAGTTGCTCATAAAAAAACTCCGCAATCTCTTCCGTATCAATCACGACTTCAATTTCCTTCATGAGCATCACTCCTTTATTTCTGTTTTATGAAAAAATCTCAAAATTATGTATATGAGATTAGAAAAATAGATTTTATTTTTTTATAGGTCATAAGCTTTGGACGAGATGCATACGATTGTAGTACAAGCTATTCAAAGGGGGAAATAATAATGGAAAATCAATATGAAGTAGGACAAACAAAAGAAGAGTTCATGCATGAAGATCAATGGGCAGACTCTCTTATAAAGTGGCTTTTTATTTTTTTAATAGTTGTAGGCATACCTTATACTGCATATGTTGTTGTTCAATTTATTCTCTCTTTCTAGTTAACTACTTTTTCTCTGTCAATTTAACTAAATAATTATGAACAACATCCATTACAATTTTATATTCTTCATCTTTAAATGTATCGAACAATAATTGATAATCGTTATAAATGTCAAGTAATCCATCAATGATTTCTTGACGATTCGTCTTAACACTCACTTTTTTCGAGTTGTTAATTGACTTTAACTTACCTAAATCTAATTTATTCATACCTGCTTTATCTTGTTTCATTTTCTTCAAAATTGCATTTGCCGTTTGAGCATTCGCAAGTAACGTTAAATCTGATTCATCCGCTTCTAACCATTCACCATCCGTAATCCGTGACAATTCATAAATTGTATCTTCCCATGCGTCATTCTTATATCTCCATACTTCTGTACGAAAACCAACAATACGGAAAACATCTTTATCATATCCAGTTACTTGCACAAGATCACCAAACGTGAAATTATAATTTAATTCAATCCACTCCGTATCGCCCTTTTTCATATCCTGCTCTGTAACGTGCTGCAATGTTTGCTCTACGTAAAATCCATCGTGATTATTGACTTCGTATACATAAACTCCATCTAAAACCTTCATATTTGTGATTTTCCCAACGGTTCCATATAGCGTAATCACGACTATGTCCCCTACGTTGTATTTAGGTTGTTTTTTTCTTGCCATCTCTATCTCTCCTTTTTTTGACGTCGTGATTTTGATATCAGTATATGCAACCTACATAAAAACGCTTATCACAGAAGCTTATATTCATAAATTTTTTCAATAAAAAATATAATCTTATAAAATTTACATTACACTCAAACAAAAGCTAGTAACTAGACTAGCTTCAAATCAACAAATTTCATAATAAAAAAACATACAGAATACTTCACTTTAAATAAAGTAATGTATTCTGTATGTTTTCAAATAGTTTTTATCTATCTTGTATGTATAAATCCCAGGCTTCATCAAATATAGACATACTTTCTAGCATTCCGCTCAACTCTAAGTATGAACTAATTTCATCATAGTCTTCAGATTGCTTCGGAAAACTTAAATCATCATACATCGCCTCTGCTAAATCTGAAATTTCATTTCTAAATAAAGCTGCACGATGCTTCATCATATAATGGTAAAATGTCTTTTTCAAAAATATTCCCTACCTTTCTAACTTGGGTACATTATACAAGGCAAAAAAGAAAAAAACCAGCATAAAAGCTGGTTAAAAGTCGAAATAATTTCTTTTTAATAGACGCGGTCTTCCCATTAATTCTTCATATGTTAGTTGTTTTGGTAAATCTTTCGTGTAAATTAAGAATAATTGATCTTCAATTTCTTTTACTGTATGGTCTGATTGATAGTCCATCCCACACGAGGAACAAGAAATACATGGTGTCTCTTGAATTTCAATGGCTTTCGTACCATCTGGTAATTCCCAATATACAGTATTCAAGCTTTCTTTCGCTTCTGTACTGTCACACCACATACAATTCATACTGCATCACCCTCAGTTTTTTTGTCGTTTTCTTCTAACTTAGCCATTTGTGCTTGATATTTTTTATCTTTTAATTGATCGCGCTTATCACGTTTATCTTTTAAAGATGCATGAGTATCATTATCTTCGTAGTCTTTACGACGGTTCATACGCTGTAAGTCGTCTGGAACGAGGTTAAATTTCTTATCGCTCATAAGACCTGCGATACCAACATCTGAACGTTTTTCTTCGTAGTTCGGATAAATCTCTTTAAAGTATCCTTCCGCTCTTCCTGGAATATAGCTCTCTGGCTCTGGATACGTCGTAATAACACCTTCAAAGTTACGAAGTACAACTTTATCTGCACTTTGTGAGATTAAATAGTTTGGTTGAAGTGCAATTTTACCGCCTCCGCCTGGCGCATCAACAACGAATGTCGGAACAGCATAACCAGATGTGTGTCCACGTAAACCTTCAATAATTTCAAGACCTTTAGATACTGGTGCACGGAAGTGACCGATACCTTCAGATAAGTCACATTGATAAATGTAGTATGGACGTACACGGATTTTTACTAAGTCATGCATAAGTTTTTTCATAATTGGAACGCTGTCGTTAATACCAGCTAAAATTACTGCTTGGTTTCCGACTGGAACACCAGCATTCGCTAACATTTCACATGCCTTTTTCGATTCTTCAGTAATTTCAATAGATGTATTGAAATGTGTATTTAACCATACTGGATGGTATTTTTTAATAATGTTACATAAGTTTTCTGTAATACGTTGTGGGAATACTACTGGTGCTCTCGTTCCGATACGAATAATCTCAACATGCGGAATCTCTCGTAAATTTTTTAATACATATTCTAAAATTTTATCGTTAATTAGAAGTCCGTCACCACCGGAGATTAATACATCTCGTACTTGTGGCGTTTCACGAATATAAGCAATTGCATCATCTAATTGTTTCTTCGGTACACCCATTCCAATTTGTCCACTAAAACGACGACGTGTACAGTAACGACAATACATAGAACATTGATTCGTTACTAAGAATAGTACACGGTCCGGATAACGATGTGTTAGCCCTGGAACTGGTGAATCTTCGTCTTCGTGAAGTGGGTCTTCTAAATCATATTTTGTTTTATATAACTCTTCCGAAATCGGTACTGATTGCATCCGAATCGGACAGCGTGGATCATCAGGATTCATTAGCCAAGCATAGTACGGTGTAATGTTTAACGGGATCGTTTTCGTTGAAATTTTAACGCCCTCTTCTTCTTCAGGTGTTAAGTTAATCACTTTTCTTAAGTCATCTAACGTTTTGATCGTATTCGTTAATTGCCAAACCCAATCATTCCATTGCTCTTCAGTAACATCTTTCCATAATTCGATATCCTTCCAGTGACGATTTGGTTTGTATACATCATGTAACATTGCTATTCCCCCTTTTTATACGCTCATCCTTTATATAAGCAATAGTTATGCCAACTTTACATTGTTGATAAGTAAATGTGCGGAGAACCCTATTACATAAGCAAAAAAATATTTTTAAGCGTTGTATGAAATCAATACTTAACATCATATTCATTACTTTTTATATATGTAAACGCTCTTTTATTCGTGCAAACACACAAAAACCGCCGATTATTCGGCGGTTTTGTCGTACTTGCTCAGTTTATATTGAAGCGTTTGACGAGGGATACCCAACATTTTTGCGGCTTGTAATATATTCCCTTCCGTTTCAATCAACGCTTGATCTATTAATTCTTTTTCTGTTTGATGAAGTGCTTCTCTAAGTGGCATTATACCCTTCTTCTTCGAAAACTTCTCTTTCCGAAATGTACGTGGTAAACAATTGGCTGTTAATGTATTCCCTTCTGCAATAATAACAGCATGTTCAACCGTATGTTTTAACTCCCGGACATTTCCAGGCCACTGATAAGCTTGCAGTCTATCTTTCGCTTCCTCATCAATTTGAAGTACACCTTTTTTATAACTTTTATTATATTCTTTCAAAAAATAAGATGCTAATAATAGTACATCCTCAGTTCTTTCACGAAGCGGTGGGATATATAATGAAAATACGTTTAAGCGATAATATAAATCAGTGCGAATTTTATTCTCTCGTAAACATATTTCTGGAGGCTGGTTCATTGCGGTAATAACACGAACATCTACTTTTCTCGTCTTATTATCACCAATTCTTCTAATGACTCCATCTTCTAACACTCGTAACATTTTTGCCTGCAAATCAAGAGGCATTGAATTCAGTTCATCTAAAAATAATGTACCACCATCAACAAGTTCAAATAGCCCAGCTCTTTCAATCGCTCCCGTATAGCTTCCTTTTGTCGTTCCAAACAATAAACTTTCTAATAGCGACTCTGGTAAAGCTGCACAGTTTTGTGCAATAAATGGCTTGTTTTTTCTTTTAGAAGCTTCATGAATTGCTTGTACGAACAGTTCTTTTCCTGTTCCTGTTTCACCATATATTAAAACATTCGCGTCTGTTGGTGCTACTTTTTGTGCTAACTCTTTCGTCTGTTTAAACCGCGTATCATTTGTCACTATCGTCTCAAATGCAGCGTGCTTTTTAATCACTTTTTTTCTAGATGATCGCTTTATTTTCGACTGTAAGTCAACAATTGTGTCAGTAAGTTTTTGAATTGTAGAGTAATCCTTTGCAATTTCAACAGCCCCAGCAATATTCCCATCTATAAAAATAGGTAACGTCGTATTTACTGTACAAACATCTTCACCATTTAAATTTTGATAATGTTGTACCTGATGTACGATAGGTTTTTTTGTATCTAGTACTTTCATCAATGTACTCGTTTCCCTTGATAAAGACGGGAACGCTTCTAACAGATGTTTCCCTAACACTTTTTCAATCTTGGATCCATCGTGTTTTGCAGCTACAGAATTATAAAATATTGTAATTCCATTTTCATCTACAGCGTGTATAGCCTCATCAATACTGCCCAAAATCGCTTCAATGACTTCTTGTGTCGAAACTGCTAGCAATGTCATCCCCCCTCTTGCCGAAAATCCAGCAATTACATGCCGGATTTTCGGCACACCTATGTGCGATTGTAAGCATGACGATTCCGTTCTATAATTTTGACCAATTTTATATTTTAATTAGATAACTCGAAACTCTAATTAGTACAGCTTTTCGAACACCCAGCTCCACCTAACTGTTTTGCTTTACAACCAAATTTTGAGACGGAAGTTTTACTGCTTTCGAATAACTAGATAGATCTTTCACCCATATATTCATATCTTCCAACTTATCGAAAATGTAGCAATTATTCGCCAGTCTTCCTGTATACGTATAGCCTAATTGATGAAAGGCAGCATTCATTCCAAAAGAAAGGGATCGAGCAATTGTATAGGAGCAGAAAATAGATCTTTCTCGAAGCTCTTCCTCTAATTTAATTAGTAAACTTTTCATAAATCCATGTTTACGATATTCAGGTAAAGTAGCACAATTCGTTAATTCTGCATTCCCTTCCTTTATGTTCATTTCTGCAGATGCTGTACTAATAATTTTCCCCTCAAATTCATACACGTAGTAAATTGTATCGTCTTCTTTCATCGTCTGTAATACATAACTCGCTTCATTTAAAGGTGTCGGATACACTTCAAATACTTTTCCGAAGACAGTTGCTAATTCTTCTGCATCTTCTTCAGTCGCTTTTCTCAGCAAAAATTTCTCTGGAACTACTTTTTCTTTTATTTCTTTTCCTTTTACACCGCTTAATATAGTATCTTCCTCAGTCCAATGCATACTATTTCGTCTTTCATCATTATTATATTTCACAAAAAAGTATGCATCGTGTCCTTGAAAATAATGAGGTATCGTTGCTTCCAACAAAAAACCGAAAGAGAGCCATGTTGAAACATGCTCTCCCTTTCCTTTAATAATACATTTAGTGAAAGAATGTTTCTCTGCTAGTTCGTCAATTGTCTGTATAATACTTTCAACATTTCCTGTATAGTGATCTACCCGGATACGTTTATTAAAATAATCTAAAACGCCTTCTACTGTATAACAATTCGTCTGTTCTCTAAAAGATTCATAGTATTTCATTTTTTCACCTCACACCAATCTAGTAATGTACATGCAATAATTTTTGCGGCAGCTATCATTTTATCAACTTCTATATATTCGTTTGGATAGTGTGCTACTTTCGTCTCTCCTGGACCAAATACTATTGTTGGTACGTTTGCAATTTGTGTAAATAAACCTCCATCAGTCCCCCACGGAGATGCTTCAATAATTGGTTCGTTCCCTTCGATTTCAACAAAGTTATGATGAAGTGTTGTAATGAGTTCATGATTTTCTTCTAATTCACCAGGAACCCATCTCGCTCCAAACCATTCTACTTCTACCGGATTTTCAACAAACCAATTGTCCACATCATTTAATTCAACAATCCAATTCTCAAACTCTTCTTTTGCCGCCTCTATAGTCTCATTCGGCGCAACACCGCATCTTCCTTCTAAAATTAATTCATCGGGAACAGAACTTGGCCAACTCCCTCCTTCAATTTTGCCAATGTTAATTGGAATTGGAATTGGAATTCCTTTAAATAACGGATCTGTAATTCGACTATTTCTTTTCTCCTCTAGCTTTCTTACATGTTCTATAACAAACATGCTTTTTTCAATTGCACTAACCCCTTCATAGCGCGTTCCACCGTGTGCAGCTTTCCCTTTTACACGTAGACGAAACCACATGGAACCTTGTTGTTTCGGGAAAAACTTCATATTAGTAGGCTCTGGAATAATGACACCATCTGCTTTATATCCTCGTAATATAGTTGCTAATGTCCCTGCTCCGCCACTTTCCTCTTCTATTACACTTTGAAAATAGATGTCTCCTTTTAATTCAATACTAGATTCAATGATCGCTTCCATCGCAAGCATAAGTGCGACATTTCCGCCCTTCATATCCGTCGTTCCACGGCCATATATACGATTCCCTATTTTCTCACCGCTATAAGGATGATGTTCCCACTGATTCACATCCCCTTCTGGAACTACATCAATATGCCCATTTAATATCATAGATTTCCCGTCGCCACTTCCTTTTAAAGTTGCTACAATATTTGGGCTATCTGAAAAACTTGTACGGGGTGATACAAAATAAGGATGATCTTTCATTTTAGAAAAGGAGGGCTCCCATATATCGAGATCTAAACCTAATTCACGTAATTTTTCAATCACAATTGCCTGCGCACCGCTTTCATCACCAGATACGCTCTTTTCTTGAATTAATCGCTTTAAAAATTTCACACTTTCCTCTTCATGGCTCTCAATATAATCACAAACTTGCTTTTTTAATTGCTCCATATATTACATCTCCCTTCATTCAATTACTAGTAAGTTAGAACTAATTTGAAAATCAGCTTCTGTATGTCGTTTTACATCTTCTACTGTGTATGGGCCCATTAATTCTTGTAATATAAGTCCACTCGGAGTTACCTCCATGACTGCCATATCAGTAATAATTAAATCTACACATTTCTTTGAAGTTAATGGCAATGTACACTCTGAAACAATTTTTGCATTTCCGTACTTATCAACATGATTCATCACAACAACGACCCGCTTCGCTTTTTGTGCTAAATCCATTGCTCCACCAATACCTGGAACACGTTTTCCAGGTACAATCCAGTTTGCTAAATCGCCATTTTCACTTACTTGTAATGAACCAAGAATCGTTATGTCTAGCAAACCTTTTCGAATCATCCCAAACGCTGTGCAGCTATCGAAATAACTCGCTCCTGTTATAAGAGAAGTTGGTAAACCTGCTGCATTACACAAATTTTCGTCTTCATTCCCTTTACTTGGCGTTGGTCCCATGCCCACGATTCCATTTTCGGCATGAAACATAACATTTATATCGTCAGGCAAATGATTTGGTACAAGCGATGGTATGCCAATACCTAAATTTACAATCATACCATTTTGTATTTCTTTCGCCGCACGCCTAGCAATCTTATCCCTCACTTCTACGCCCATACCCATTTCCAGTTCACTCCTTCCGACGGTACAATATAATTTACGAAAACACCTGGAACAACAATTTCCTCTGGATCTAAACTTCCAAGCGGGACTATTTCTTCCGCTTCTACAATTGTTATATCCCCAGCCATCGCTACGTGAGGATTCATATTTCGTGCACTTTTGTCAAATACAAGGTTACCAAACGGATCTGCCTTTTTTGCATATACAATTGAAACTTCAGCAGTTAATGCTGTTTCAACTAAGTAAGTCTTACCATTCATTTCAACTGTTCGTTTTCCCTCTTCCACAATCGTATCAACACCAACATCAACTAAAACACCACCAAGACCAACACCACCAGCGCGAATGCGCTCTGCTAATGTTCCCTGCGGAGAAAACTCAATTTGTAATCTTCCCTCGTTTAGTTGCCTTCCTGCATTTGGATTGGAGCCAATGTGAGAAGTAATTAGTGATTTAACTCTTTCATTTGTAACAAGACGACCGATACCTACATCAGGAAATCCAGTGTCATTTCCAATCAAATTTAAATTTGTAACGCCTTTTTCTAAAATTGCCTGTATTAAAGATGGAGGGGATCCAATCCCTCCAAATCCCCCAAACATTAATGTCATATCATCATGGAACAAAGAAATTACTTCCTCAATTTCTTTTAATTTACCGAATGTATTTGTAATAGTTGTCATGCGATACTATGCCCTCCTTTTTGCATCATCTCTTCCACACTTTTAGAGAAAATTGAAAGTAATTCATCTAACTCGGAATATGTAGTTGTCATTGGCGGTGCTACAAGCAGTGCACTATCTTCTTTTCCTGCTTGCCCTGAAACTGCTTGATATAAAAGCAGGCCGTTTTTAGCTGCAACTGAAATAAGCTCTGACGCTTTTGTAAACGGTTGCAATTCTACTCCGATTAGCAACCCTTTTCCGCGCACATCAGCAATGATTGTCGATTGTTGCTGAACTTTCTGTAAGCCTTTTATTAAATACTCTCCCTTTTCTGCTGTTTTTTCAGGAAGATTATGTTTCTCCATATATTCAATAACAGCTAAAGCCGTTGCTGCAGACAATGGATTTGCACTTAACGTATGACCGCTCATTACTGAACGTGATCCACGTAATATTGGTTCCATAACACGATCACTTACAACTGTCGCTGCCATCGGTGTATATCCCGCTCCTAACCCTTTACCAAGTGTCATAATATCCGGCTCTACGCCCCAATGCTCCATCGCAAACCATGCTCCAGTACGACCAAGCCCAGTCATTACTTCATCCGCAATAAATAAAATATCGTAATGATTACAAATCTCTTTAATGACTTTATAATAGTCTTTCGGCGGAACAACCGCGCCTCCAGCTGCTCCGATAATCGGCTCAGCAATAAAAGCAGCAATATGCTCTGCACCAATCCTTTCAATTGATCTTTCTAGTTCAGTCGCACATGCCAGCTGACAAGTTGGATATACCTTTTGAACAGGACATCTGAAACAATATGGAGCTGGTATAGTCGGATAATCTTCCAAAATAGATACGAAACGTTGTCTACGTAGTGGGTGACCAGACATCGATAAAGCACCCATCGTAATACCGTGATAACTCATCCATCTTGATAAAATTTTATGTTTCCCTTGAATACCTCGCTCTTGAAAATGCTGAATTGCAATTTTCATAGCTGTTTCATTCGCTTCCGTACCACTATTTACAAAAAAACTCCAGTTCAAATCTCCTACACTTAAATCACTTAACTTCTTCGCTAATTTTTCAGCTGGTTCACTCGTAAACTGTGATCTATAAACGAAAGCAATCTCCTCAGCTTGCTTTTTAATAACGTCTGCAATCTCCTTTACGCCATGCCCAATACCTGCCGTAATTGCTCCTGACGAACCATCAAAATATTTATTGCCATTTTGATCATACAAATAAACACCTTTTCCATGTGAAATCATTGGATACGGCTGACCAACAAGTGGTTTAATTAAGTAATCGCGCATAGCGCTCCCCCATTTCTCCAATTTGTATATATATATGAAGAAAATTGACGTTTCTTTCATAAAAAAGAATCCTCTGCAAAAGCAGTGAATTTATCAAAAAACTATTATAAAATATACAAATGAGTGCTTAAAAAAAATTATAAAACAGAAAATTCAGAACTAAAAAACCGAAGACCAACCCTTTTCTATACGCCCAAATAACCCTCCTTTTTATATGAAATGACTACATCACCAAATGTTTTTATAGCATAATGCCAGCTGTCCTTAAATGCCGACATTCTGTACACTTCGACGGAACTCCCGTTAAACTCCTTCCTATTATCCTACTTTAAATTGCATATTTTAAAACAAATTTCGACACCCACCTTACTAATCAATTCAGATTCCTATTCATTATGTAAACTTTTCATTTTTAAACTATAAAAAAAGAACCGATTAACCACACTAATCAGTTCGTCATGACGCTCTCTTATGGGTTAATACTGTCAATTGCTAAAATAAATAGAAAAATGAAGTTTACAAATTCATCCTACAGCCTATAACACAAAACCTTTTCATAACTTCATTCACATCACAATTACTATCAGGATATCCCTATCCCGAAGTGGCACCCCTTTCCTCAGATTCAAACTATCTTTCCTTTATAATTTATGTAGGACAATTATCACTTTGTATGTGTATTTGCCTATAATTAAAAAAATCTCTAGTTTTCTAGCGATTTTTGGACATGTATTCAATATGTTAATTGAAATACACTTTCAATTTGGAATTTATTTTACTTTCGTACAGTCATATGTACTGCTTTACTCTACGAAATTCTCGTAAGCACCAGCACCTCTTTATGACAACATATTTGTTGTCAATTTTTAATTTTCCCTTTATAAAATCATTTTTTTGCATAACCGCTTTCTTGCTTCGCATATAGTTTTAATGATGACAAAGGAGGAATGTTCATGTCTCAATCTGAAATCGAAAAATATGGACAAGAAGTTACGCAATACGAACAGCTCGCACGTTACTATCAGTTTCGTAATCCTAAAAAATATATAGAATTATATATGAAATATTACGATGCACTATCAAAACTTGTACAGGTGTATGAAACAAGAGACTCACAAGAAGCTACTTTACCATCACATATAAGAATTTTTCATGCCAATCCAAATATACCGGCGGTTGACATTTTAGTAAACGGACAAAAGGTTATTAAAAATATTTCATTTAAGCAATTCAGCCCTTATTTATCATTAGTACAAGGGAAATACCGTATAGATATTGTTCCTGTCGGAAATGAAACTCCAATCTTTTCAGCGTTGGTACCAATAATGGGAAATCATACTTATACTCTTGCTGCAATAAATAGTGATAATCACCTACAATTACAACCCATACTTGATAATACACATTTACCAGCTGGTCAAGCAAAAATACGCTTTGCACATTTCTCTTCAGATACCCCTGTTGTAAATGTAGATTTAAAAGATGGAGATCATTTATTTGAAAATGTACTCTTTAAACAAATAACAGATTTTTTGCAAGTTAGCCCTGGTACAGCAGATATTGAAATTTCACTCGCAGATAATAAAAACGTTTTATTGACTATACCGAAATTCAATGTTGAACCAAATGTTATTTATACAATTTCAATAGTAGGTTATTCAACTAAAGATCCTAAATTAGAAGCCGTTATACTCACAAATTAAAACAGTCTACACCATTCATTTGGTGTAGACTGTTTATTTTTGAAATGCAATTTGAAATTCTGTCCAATCGTTATCTGATCGACACATAATGGATCCATTATGTTTTTCCACAATTTGTTTACATACAAATAATCCAATACCAGTTCCTAACTTTTTAGTAGTTACAAATGGTTCAAAAATCGTTTCTACATTTTCAGTTGGAATCATTGGTCCATTATTTTTTATCACAATTCGAATAGCTTGATCTTCTTCAAATACATCAATGATAATTTTTCGTTCTTCTTTCATTGATTCAAGAGCATCAATTGAATTCATTAATATGTTTAAAAATACTTGTCTCACTTCACTTCGATAACCAACAAGCGGAATTGGATACGGTAAATTCTTTTCAATCAAAACATTCGCATTGACCAAACTCGGATATAAAAATTGTATAATGTCTTGAAACAAGTCATTAAGCCAAAACCGTTCCGATTCATTCCACATTTCTTTTTTTGATACGAGTAAAAATTGCGAAATACGAAAATTTAATTGATCTAATTCATGCGAAATAATATCTAAATACGATAAACTCGGATGATCTGCCTTTAATAATTTGACAAACCCCATAATGGAAGTAAGCGGATTACGAAATTCATGTACAAAACTAGCTGACATTTGTCCTAAAATCGTCAGTCTTTCTTTATGTGTTTCGTTAATATATTGCTGTTTTTCCTCTAAATTCTTCGATATAATTTCCGAGTATTTTAAAACGGTATAATAAATTAATTTGTCAAAACAAGTATGTATTTTTGCCATAATTGGTTTCAATTCACGAGCACTAACATCTAATTCACACATCGCTTCGAAAAGTTCATTTCTTCCCACGTTTGCGTTATAAACAAAATCTCCAATATTCGCATCTGCTCCAGCACGTTCAATAGCAATTTTCTCACATAACGGTTGAAGATAATTTATATCTTTATCTTCCATAGTAAGTTCGATAATTAACTCTAGTAAATCCTCTCCATTTTGAACTACTTCTAGTTTAAATGGATCTTTTTCGGAAATTATCATTTTGTTTTTCCAGTTCTCTACGAATTGGTGCCTATTGTTTTTCAAGTGTGAACAAAATATTTCTTTAATATCCTTATCGATTGGAAAAACCTCCATTCCCTCCATTTCCATACGACGAATACCCTTTATATTTTGAATATTAACACAAAAAATACGATTCGTTAATAGATTTTTGTCACATTTTGTTAATTTCTGTTGATAAAATTATTTTTTCTTTCTTATTTAACTAATTGTATGCAAATCCCCTTTTTCCTTCACATATTTTCATTATTTCCGTAATCAAAACGACTTTTTTGCATCATTTTTAATTCTTGCGTACAATAGAAAATGAAAGGTGTGAAAAATATGGTAAATAAAAATGTGGAAGATTATCTCCAAGAAGGCATTTACGGCCAAAAGCAAAACAAACCAGAAGAACGTAATATGTATTTAACTACATTACGTGAGCGTGTGGAAATCGCTTTAACGATCGGTCAAGTAATGCAAAGTAATGTATACTCTGAAGTGGCGGGTAGCATGCGCCCTTCTCAATCATTACAACTCCTCCTAAATGGTGGCATTGCTTACCCACATTTATCAAAATACATTAAATTAGCAAACGAAAAAAATGTTCCTTTTACAATTGTTCAAAATAAAGATACAAAAACACCCATCGGTTTAGTATTAACTCATGCTACTGCTGTAGATAAAGAACAAATTTATGTAGAAGATACTATTTTCAAACAAGAAATGAAGTAAAAGTTACACTTAATTAAATAGTTACTAGCAGCGTAAAAAACGAGTATGGAATCGTAAACATTTCCTACTCGTTTTTTAGTGCAAGTTTTAAGTTTTTCTATTTTATTTTTTAATACATACTAATTTCATTTCTGTCATTTCTTCTATTGCATATTTAATTCCTTCACGCCCCGTACCACTTTCTTTCACACCACCATAAGGCATATGATCTACTCTGAACGTTGGGATATCATTAATCATGACACCACCAACCTCTAGCTCATCAATTGCACGCATTGCTTTAACTAAATTATTTGTAAATACACCTGCCTGTAAGCCGTAACGCGAATTATTTACTTGTTCAATCGCTTCATCAAATTCTTTAAATGTATTTACTGTCATGAGTGGGCCGAATACTTCTTGGCACTGCACAGATACATGATCTGGAACATTTGTTAATACAGTCGGTTCAAAAATTCTTGCATCCCGCTTCTTACCACCGCATAAAACAGTTGCTCCTTCCTTAATTGCTTCTTGAACCCACATATCAATTCGCTCTACATCTTTTTTTGAAATTAAAGCTGATACATCGGTTTCCTCAAGCAATGGATCACCAACAACAACTGATTCCATCGCTTTCTTCAGCTTCGAAAGAAATTCATGCATTTTCGTTTTATGTACAAAAACACGTTGTACGGAAATACAAACTTGTCCATTATTAACAAATGCTCCCCATTTTACACGTTCAATTATTTCATCTGTTAACTCTACATCTTCATCAATGATAACAGCAGCATTTGATCCTAGTTCCAACGTAACTCGTTTTAGCCCAGCCTTTTGTTTTATTCCAATTCCAACTTTTGGACTTCCGGTAAAAGTAATAGAAGCAACGTAATCATTTTTGACGATGGCCTCACCAACCGTGGAGCCAGGGCCAGAAATGATATTTAAAGCTCCATTTGGCAATCCTGCCTCTTCAAATAACTCAACTAATGCATAAGATGATAATGGCGTTTGATCAGCTGGCTTTAATACAACTGTATTTCCGGCAGCAATTGCTGGTCCAACTTTATGCGCTACTAAATTTAATGGGAAATTAAATGGTGTAATAGCCCCTATAACCCCAATCGGCTTTCGGATTGTATATGCAATACGCCCATCTGCACCAGGTGCGGCGTCTAATGGCAATGTCTCACCATATATACGCTTCGCTTCTTCAGCTGCAAATTTGTATGTTTGAACAGTACGATCTACTTCTCCCCTTGCAGCACGTATTGGTTTTGCAGCTTCTTTTGCAATAATCTCTGCAAATTCTTCTCTTCTTTCATCCATTTTTTGCGCAACTTTCTCTAAAATAGTCGCACGATCATATGCAGATAATGTATTCATTTTTGTCATTGCATTTTTTGCAGCGGTAACAGCCTCTTTTACATCTTCTTCCGTGCCTTGTGCAATTTCAGCTAATGTTTCTTCAGAATATGGTGCATATAATGGTTTATACGTGTTTACAGATTTCCAATCTCCATTTATATATAAATGCTTTTTCATACTTCTTCTCCTTCCAAATATATGTATACAACAATACTTCACCTAGTGAAAGGTTTGACTTATGTCATTGTATCATAGCCCTTATCCCTCAAAAAACATTATGCTCAAAAAAACTCTGCTATATAGCAGAGTTTACGAGCTAATTTGCTCTTGTAACGAAATTTGTTTTTCATCTTCTAAAATAACAATCGATTCTACTATCTTTGTAACTTCTAATCTTTTTATATAATGTCCATCTAATTCTTTCACACAAAACTTATAATTTTCAATTTCAATGGAATCCTCTTCAGCAATCTCTATATTCTTCGTTAAAATCCAACCACCGATTGTATCAACACCATCATCATCAATCCCTAAACCAAATAACATATTCACTTCACTAACAAGTACTTTTCCCTCTAGTATCGTCTTCGTTTCACTAACCTTTTGAATTTCTGGCTGCTCATCCGTATCAAACTCATCCTGAATATCTCCAACAATTTCTTCCAGAATATCTTCAACAGTAACAAGTCCAGATGTTCCACCATATTCATCTATCAATATAGCAATATGTGTTCTTTCTTTTTGCATTTTTAAAAACAAATCATGAATTGGAATAGAATCGTTAACTAAAATAATTGGTCTCATATATTGCTCTACTGTCTTCTTATTAACAGCTTTATGTTGTACAAATTCAGTAAAAATATCTTTAAAATTCACAAAACCTATTACGTGGTCTTTGTCGCCATCAACAACTGGATACCTTGTATATTTTTCACGAGACATTTTTTGCAAAGCTTCTTCAGCAGGCATCTCTTTACTTATAATATTCATTTCAGTTCGAGGTACCATTATTTCTTTTGCAATGCGATCATCAAATTCAAAAATTTTATTCACATATTTATATTCAGATTGATTAATCTCACCATTTTTATAACTTTCTGAAACTAACAACCGTAATTCTTCTTCTGAATGAACCTCATCATGTCCCTTCGGCGGTTTCAGCCCTAGCAGCTTCGTAATGATTCGAGCTGAACCATTTAATAGCCAAATGAATGGGAATGCAATACGATAAAAGAAAATTAACGGCTTAGAAACAAGTAAACTCACTTGTTCAGATTTTTGAATTGCAAATGTTTTTGGGGCCAATTCACCTATTACAACATGTAAAAAAGTAATTAACAAAAACACTAAAATTACAGCAAAAATGTCTGCTAGTTGAGTAGAGATATTCCAATTTGCAAAAAGCGTATCAAACATTTGCTTTAACGCAGGTTTACCAAACCACCCAATTCCTAAAGCTGTAACAGTAATTCCCAGCTGACAAGCAGATAAATATTCGTCTAAGTTTGTAATGACTGTTTTGACCGATGTTGCACGATTATTTCCTTCTGCAATTAAATAGTCAATTCGTGAACTTCTCACTTTAACAATTGCAAATTCTGCTGCAACGAAAAATGCCGTTAAAGCAATTAAAACAATCACTATACTTATACTATATATGTCCAAATACTTTTCCTTACTTACTTTGTAAGCAAGGAAGCCACCTCCTACTTAATTTTATTCAAGTGAAGTAAGCATTCTAATACTCTAACAAAATTCTACATTAGCAACCACCTTTTTATATATTATATGCATACATAAAAAAGATATTTATCATTATGATAATCTAATTCATTTACACTCGTCAAATTATTCTAAATGTTACGATAAAACATTTTTATTTAAACGAACTATTCTTCTCAACTCAATTTCGTGAAAAAACACTTTCTTTGCCGATTCCACACTTCTTTTGTCGCACTAGAAGGGAACTTACTTCATAGCTCGAAATCATTCAACAGGATATATATAGGAGGGATTATTTTGGAATATAAAACACCATTTATCGCAAAGAAATTAGGTGTTAGCCCAAAGGCTGTTGTCCGGATCGCACAACAATTAAATCTTACGATAGAGAAAAACAAATATGGCCACTTTATTTTCACACAAGAGGATGTCGATCAAATGTTAGAACACCATCGATTTCAAATAGAGCAATCTCAAAATTCTCAATCTACTCAAAAGGCTTCCTCAAATGAAGTTGAGGAATTAAAAACTCAAGTTAATACAATTGTTCAAAACATATTACCCAATGATTTTGAGCAATTAGCTGATCAATTAAACACTATTACGAGAAGACTTGATCGAATGGAAGAACAAATGCAAGATAAGGCAAATGATGTCGTCACGTACCAACTTTTACAACACCGTCGTGAAATGGAGGAAATGTTAGAGCGAATTCAAAAATTAGAAGCTGCCCTAACGAAAGAAGAACCCATTTATATTACTCCTGATTCAAAACCAACATATGAACGAGAAAAGAAACCGAAGCGCCGCAAAATGATTTTTAGTATATTTGGATTATAATTTTTAGACCCTTATTAAAATAATAAGGGTCTTTTTTAATGAAGAGTTATATCCTATACAAATATTATTCTCTTTATTATACATATTCACTTCGCTTTATTTCGTTAACATAATATTTTTACTGTATTCTGCAATTAATGCCTGTGCATGAGCATTCCCTTGAATCACATCACGAAATTCTTTTAAAGAATACAAATGCGTAACCCCTTTTCGAGCATGAATTCTTACTGGTACACCTTGTAAAGTATCATGAAACTGAAATGGATTATCTATTGGCTCAATTGGAAAACCAAGTGTAAGTAAATACATATACATTCTTTTTGTTACTGCTGCAATGTACCATTCAGCTTTTGTTTCTAACGCATGTATAAATAAAATAGCTGTTAGCCTTTTGAAATGTCCTCTCCCACGAGACGTTTTCGAAATACTTAACTTGCCTATTTCATATACATTCTTCAAATCTTTCACTAAATCATTTTTAGAAAACGGATAGAAAAACTCAGAATTTGATTGTTCAGGTACCGTATACTTAATACATTCCACTGTACCAATAGGATGTTCATCTTCTATTAATAAAAATCGTGATGGATTTAAATTACGTTCTACGAACATTAAGTTTCTTTCCTCACAAAAATCTCCCCATAGTTGCTCGAACCCAAAATGTTCTTCCTTTGTTTGAACACGCTGGAACATATTTAACCGCCTTTCCCATCGCCGCTCTGTTTTTGATAACGCTTTCACTATCTATCATATAAGAACAAATCTTCGTATGCAACTAAAAATATTTATGACTTATTATATTCTGCAAAATGAATTAGATTCCAATTTAATCGACTTTTATCCCGCGCTCACATTCCTTTTAATAATACATTTGTAGCACTTTTCAAATCTAAATTACATTATGTTTCTTTCCATACAGCATATAATTCTTCTTAATCTAAAGAAATCCTTTATGAAAAAGGATTTCTTTTACTTCTTAATGCTTTTTAACCATTTTTCAAAAATTTGTACCATCCCATGTTTTCCAGCTAATTTCTCTTCCCCTTGTTTCGTCTTATATGGATATAACTGCAAGAAAACACCGCATCCAGACTCAATTTTTTTACTGTGCATATGGCTTCCTGGATATACACAAATGACTTCATAAATTGACCTTCGATAATAGACTCGCTTTCCATCCTGTTCTTCTACATACTTTATAGACCAGTACTTATACATTTGCTCAGTTGCTTTCGTATTTCCGACGTGCTGAAAAATATTGTACATTGGACTATACTTCACTTCAATAATAATAGAAGATTTATATACGTATTTCCCATCTTCTTTTACATAACAGTCTAAGCGAATATCTGGCTTCTTCGTATCCTCACCATTGTAAAAATTACTACCTTTACTTAATGCAATAAGAGGATGTGTTTCAATTAAGTCATTAAATGCAACATGCACCTTTATATCATCTCGTTCTAAAACTACTGTCGTTCCATCTTGTAATCCATCTACATAAAAATGTTCTTGTATTTGTTCACGGATAGGGTTTCTAGCTTCAAAACCAATTTGCTCTAAAATTGAAATAACGATAAAAAAAGCGTAATATTCATACACTAAAAACGTTGGCTTATAAACAAATAATAACGATGGAGATTGATCCGTATATTGCGGGAGTACTTCTAAATGATGTAGTAATTGTTGATGTGGTATCGGTAAATCATGTAAGTTCATGTTACTTGTTTCAGTAACTTCCCTCCAAAACGAAGAATGCATTAACATTTGAAAGTATTGTACATTTTCACGCACAATATGCGCCAATATTTTATATTCTTGTATTTTCATTGAGCTCTTTCGTAAATCAGCTTCTTTTAGTAAATGTATATTTTTATATTTTTGCTTCTCTCTATCAGTTACCGATCCATTACGCTCAATTGTTTGTATAATCGTTTTTACGGCTTGAAACTCTTCTGATTTTTTCTTTTTTTCTCTTTCTAAGATTTCAATTGTTTGACGTAAAAAACTTTTTGCTTCAATTAAATAATGATAAAATTGCATCGCTTTATATTTAAGAAATGCATTTTCCTTACTATTTTTTTGTTCCATAAACTTACGATTATAATGTTTGGCATAAGGTTTTCGTTCTGCCACTATAGTTCCTTTTCTTGTTGGCCTTCGCTCTTTTCCTTCCCATTTATATTCATTTATAAATTTTGAGCTTGATTCTATTTTCTTAAAGATTTGCTTTATCATTTTCATTTTTTGGGGTAACTTTCTAAGTAACACTAAATAAGAAGAATCCTCAATATCGCTAAGTGCAGAGAAGGTCTTTTTATAGTAACCTCTATCCAAAATCAACTCATTTAAAATTGACTTCACATAGTCTTGAATCATTTCAAATTGATCATCAAAAAAGTTTTTCGGTACGATTTGAAATGCGCCATAATACGTTGTATCTTCTATACGCACTTCAAAATGGTATAAACCACAGCGCCATGGATAAAAGAATTCTGTTTTCCCATGTTCATATATTAATACTCTTTGTTTTTTTTCATTTATTTCATATTGAGCCTCTTTTATATTTTTCTGTCCCTCATATACTTTATTCCATATAAAAGTAATATTCATTGGAATTTCATAATTGTACTGCAATCTTATTGGTTTTAATTCTTGTACTTTATAAATACATTGAACTAATGCTGTAGTAGATGTACAAAGACGATTTAATAAAATATAATCTCCTTTCCCCTCATTTCCAATGATTAACTTTAATACAAAAGGGAGCGTTTCATTCGTATCAACGATTTTTGTTTCGTAACGCCCTTCATTTTGCATATCCATACAGCTCCAGTTCTCTACGTTTTTCTCGTATATATGCTAAAGAGTGTTCAAATGTAGATACTCTGTTTGCAAGTGCAGATTGCAAAAGAGGTACTAAGGTCGCCCCCCTTTTTGCTTCTTCAGAAAGTAAAGGCCCAACCATCATTTCGGTCCCTCTGATTTTCGTCAATACACGCTGCTTTATTTGTAAATCAAACCCCTCTTCTCTACTGATCATATAGGTATGATTATTTTGGAAAGGTATGTTTTGCAAATAAGTCGCAATTGCATTTGCACATCGGAAAGAAATTCCCTTAGACGCGTCATGTGATGACAATACGACATGCAACTTATCTAATAGCTCTAATTCTTCTTCAGAAAACACTTCAATCATCGCTTTATTTCTCATCCAATTTATCCGAAATTCTCCCGCTGTTACTTTCAAAGGTGGATGTAATACGACTTTCCCCTGTTCCATGTCCATCTCACAAAACGGAATTTTCTGTAACGTTATTAGGTTCGTTCGATCTAATAATCGATCAGAGAGCTCTTTTGTTGTTTCATCAAAATTCACAGTACCTACAAATATAATATTTTCTCCAATTTCAATTGTTGATGGAATTGAATTCTCTATGTCCTGTACACCCTCATACAAGTTTAAAATACGATTTTTTGTTTCAAGTTCAAGAACAGATAGAAACGGAGTAAACCAATGCTCAATATGAGACATGTTCATTTCATCAAAAACGATTATATACAGTTGATTTGGATTTTCTTTCGCCTTCATTAACGTCCTAACTAACTTCGTTTCACTTTCAATAAAAGTACCATTTGGATGAAGGTAACCAAGTAAATCATGTGGTTCTTGATACGATGGCGAAATCGGAATCCAAACCAACTCTTCCCCATACTGTAACCCTAATGCTTCTGCATAAGTTTGCACAAACCGTGATTTCCCAACGCCCGGTATACCACCAAGAATCGTTAACATATTTGTTTTTACACTTATATGGAAATTATAAATATCCGTTTCATCCAAATATAACCCTTTATTATGCACCATACTTTGTACATACTGTAAAAAAGACGATTCACGCTCATCCCATTCCCATTCATCTTTTTGTACTTTTATATCCTCTACTTCAACTAGCTTACCTTCTTCATGCATTCGTTTTTTTAATTGCTCATACACATAATCACTTACAAAATATAATTGATCTTCTACCGCTATTTCTACATACTTCGTCCAGTCACTGCAGTTTATATATTTACATTCACGTTTCTGTTCAAAATAGGCAATTGAGCTAATTGATGACTTTAGGGATATGTTTCCGTAAAGTCTTCCATCGTGCCACAATAATTCGGGAGGCTCAAAGTCTTTCGGAAATTTTGGCATAAGAAATGATAAATAACCGTTGCTAAGTTTTCGTTCTAAAGATTCTCTTTTTTTATTATTTGTAACTTTAGGTGCCGGAATCATTTTATAGCTGCTTGCTATTTCTTTCGGTTCTTCTGTACATATTAACTCCACGTATACATTTCCTCTTTCATAATAAAGACGAAACATTACTAGTTGCTTTTCTAATTTCCTCTTCTTTAATTCCGAAAAGATTTTTTCATTCTTTTTATTGCTACATAACCCTTCAAATACATATGGTTCATTTGTAAATTGTTCCTGTAAAGTGAATGGTATTGGCGATAAGCATTGTACAAAGAAATTCTCTCCACTCTTCTCTTTCTCAGCTTTTGTAAATTTCCCTAAAAATCTCATATAGTACATTCGTTTTATAAAACTTGGCTGAAGAGCTTTATGTAATTTCACCTTAGTCACCTTCTTTTTTCATACTATTCTTAGTGTATGAAAGAAACGAAAAACTAGAAATAAAAAACCTGACGTTATCCGCCAGGTTCAAAATAAAAACTTATATTAATGAGAAGGAAATGCTTTTTTCTCTTGTAAAATTGCATTATGAGCAATTTTCATTTTCGCAAGTACGTAACGTAATCGATCTTCAGCGTTTTCATCTTTACTTATTTGTAATTCCGCCAAATTTTCAACAGAACTTGCTAAATTTTCAATGACTCCTCTCAGTTCAGGATGATGATTAAAAAAAGATTCTTGCACTAATACTTTCCTTAACTCACTAGCTAAATCAATTATTCTAGACAACTGTTCTTTTTTTTCCATTCTCATCCCTCCTGAATATCTTATGTAGTAAATATTCTCTAAACAAAGAAAAAAGCCCTTTAAATGAAAAGGACTTTTTACATTTTTATATTTCCAGTTAATAACATATATATGGATGTGATAGCCGCAACAATAATTGCCCACATCACATATTTCTCTGCACCTACAAAGCAACGGTTCCCTTGTTCTTTTCTTGCAAACGTGTAAACAATAATTCCAATTCCATACACAATTGAAACGAGTAGTAAATTCTTTAAACCAGCTGCATAAAGAAGCCATACAGAGTAAATAGAAGCAATTAAAGCCAACGCTCCGTTTTTTAATTTTGCGTCTTTTAGCTCGTTTGTAATGACTAATTTAAATTGGAATAACGCTGATAATAAATATGGTAATAAAATTGATGTTGATGCAATGAAATACATAATTTGATATGTCGATTCCGAAAACAAAACGATGATAAATATAATTTGGGCAACACCATTTGAAATCCATAATGCCATGTGCGGTGTTTGCTTTTTATTTGTTTTCGTAAAGACTTTCGGAAATACGCCATCTTTTCCTGCTACATGAGAAATTTCAGAAACAAGTAAAAACCAGCCAATTAATGTACCGACAAGTGAAGCAACTAATCCGATGTTAATCGCAACTGCACCCCATGGGCCAACAACGTGCTCTAATACATGTCCCATTGACGGAGTTTCTAACACAGAAAGTTCGCCTCTTGTCATAGCTCCCATTGACAGGACAGAAATTAAAATATAAATGGACATTACTAAAATAAGTCCCAATACTGTTGCCTTACCAACATCTCGACTATTCTTCGCTCTTCCAGATAATACAACCGCTCCTTCAACTCCAATGAAAACCCAAAGTGTTACAAGCATTGTATTTTTCACTTGACCAAGTATAGCGGAAAGTGAGATCGTTCCTTCTCCCCAAAAATCATGTGTAAATGTGTCCCAGCGAAAGGCTGTTACCATTACAACAATAAATAAAACGATTGGAACTAACTTCCCTATTGTTGCGATAACATTCATAATAGAAGCTTCACGGATCCCAAATAAAATTAGAAAATGAAGTGTCCATAATAAAAGTGATGCCCCAACGATAGACGCAACATTATTTCCTCCTTTGAAAATTGGAAAGAAATAACCTAATGTACTAAACAGTAACATAATTGTTGCGACATTACCTAAGATTCCTGCTAGCCAATATCCCCAAGCACTATTAAATCCAATATATTCACCAAAACCAGCACGTGCATAACTATAAATTCCACCTTCAAGTTCCGGTTTTTGTCTTGCTAACGTTTGATATACGAGCGCAAGGGGAATCATTCCCATCGCTGTAATACACCAGCCAATTATTATTGCACCACTGTTTGCTCCTACTGCTAAATCATGCGGTAAACTAAAAACACCGCCACCAACCATTGTTCCAACTACTAATGCGATTAATGGAAAAAATCCTAACTTCTTTTCTATTTGTACCACCCCATCTGTCATTCTAGGTGTTATGTTCGTTCAACTATTAAAGTCACCTTTTTCTCTAATAGACGTTTCTCTTATATTTTTTCAGGAAAACATTACTTATTCTAAAAGAAAATGAGCAAAAATGGAATACTTTTTTGAAAAAATGTATAAGTATGCACAAAAAAACCGCTCATTTTGTAATGAACGGTCATTTCAAACATATAAATTTGTATATTTCTTGTAAATTTAACGAAGTAAATTCTCTTTTTGTAAAAATTGTTTTGCGACTTCTTCACTACTTTTACCATTTACGTTAACTTCATAATTCATTTTTCGCATTTCTTCATCTGTAATCTTTCCAGATAATTTATTTAATACCTTTTCAAGTTCAGGATATTTCTGTAACGTTTCTTTTCTTAATAATGGTGCTCCTTGATAAGGTGGGAATAACCCTTTATCATCTTTTAGCACTTTCAGTCCGTATTGCTCCAATTCACTATCTGTTGAATATGCATCAATTACGTTAACATCTCCAGATTCAATTGCGCTATAACGCAGCTTCGGCTCCATCGTTTTAACATTTGAGAACTTATAGTTATATAATTTTTGCATTCCTTTATAACCATCTTCACGATCAGCAAATTCCAATGTAAATCCTACTTTGGCTTCCTGCGCAACATTCCCTAAATCAGAAATTGTATTTATATTCTTTTGATCTGCTATTTTTTTCGGCATGGCTAGTGCATATGTATTGTTATACTCCATTGGCTTCAACATAATCATATTATATTTCTTTTCCATTCCAACGCGAGCCTGCTCATATACTTCATCACGATTTGTACTCTTTGGTTCTTCTTTCACGAAAGTAGATAAAGCTGTTCCTGAAAATTCTGGGTATATATCTACTTCCCCTGATTTCAACGCTTCAAATACAAATGCTGTTTTCCCAAGACCTGGTTTTAATTGTACGTGTAAATCTGTATCTTGTTCAATAAGCTGCTTATACATTTGAATTAAAATTTCAGGTTCTGATCCAAGTTTGCCCGCAATAACAATATCTTTCTTTTCTGTACTCCAAAGAAATGGAGAAGCAATCATTATACAAACAATACATATCGTCAATATAACACGCTTAGAAGAGCGTTTCGGTCGTTCAAGTATGCGAAGTACTATATCAAAGAATAAAGCGAGTAACGCGGCTGGTACGGCCCCTAAAATGATAAGTGCATGATCATTTCGATCTATACCTAATAATATAAGCTTACCGAGCCCACCAGCACCAATGAGAGCTGCTAATGTAGCCGTTCCAACAATTAATACCATCGCTGTACGAATACCGGCCATAATAATAGGCAATGCAAGAGGAAGTTCTACCTTCCACAACCTTCTCCAACTATTCATCCCCATAGCTTTCGCGGCTTCTATTAGAGATTCATCTAATTCCCTTATTCCTGTATATGTATTTCGTAAAATAGGTAATAGTGCATACACAACTAATGCGATAATCGCTGGAAGTTTTCCGATTCCTACTAACGGAATTAAGAGTCCAAGCAATGCAAGTGATGGCACTGTCTGCATTACTGCAGAAGTTCCTATTATAAATTCAGCCATTCGTTCTTTTCTTGTTAATAAGATGCCAAGTGGCACTGCTATAATTACTGCAAAAAATAATGAAATAAGCGATATTTGTAAATGCTCACTTAATGCAGTTAGTAATTCTATTTTTCGTTCTTGGAACGTTTGTATAAAATTAGTCACTGTTTAGCCTCTTTCCTTCATTTGTTCAACAATGTAATTGACAATATGACGACTTGTTAACGCTCCAATATATTGACCGTTTTTTTCAACTGGAACGACCTCTTCATCACGCACACGAACTAGTGCTTCTTGTAAGGAAGAATGTAATGATAGCGCCTGCCCTTCTAATTGCACACTTTGATCAAGTGGTAATACATCTGCTACACTTTTCCCCTCATACCAAGTTCGCCCATGATTTCCAATGAACTCCTCTACAAATTCATTTTTCGGATTATGTATAATTCCTTCTGGTGTATCTAGTTGAACAACTTTTCCTTCTTTCATAATACAAATGCGATCTCCAAGTGATAATGCTTCTTGCATATCATGTGTTACGAACACGATTGTTTTTTGAATCTTTTTTTGCAACTGTACAATATCCTTCTGAAGCTGTTCCCTACTTAATGGATCTAACGCACTAAATGGTTCATCCATAAGAACGATTTTCGGGTTTGCGGCTAATGCTCGCACGACACCGATACGTTGTTTTTGTCCTCCTGACAATTCATCAGGCATACGATCTCGATATATATCCGGCTCTAATCCAACCATATGTAACAAGTCATCGACGCGTGCTTTAATTTCTTTTTTGCTCCATTGCCTCATTTCAGGAACAACTGCAATATTTTCAGCGATTGTCATATGAGGAAACAAAGCAATCTGTTGCAACACGTATCCTATATCCCAACGTAATTCGTTTATATTATATTGTTGAATATCTTTTCCATCGATTAAAATCGATCCTTCAGTCGTTTCGATTAAACGATTAATCATCTTCATTGTCGTGGTTTTCCCGCAACCACTCGGACCGATAAGAACAAAAAATTCTCCCTTTTTAATTTCTAAATGCAATGAATCCACTGCTTTCGTGCCATCTTCATACGATTTTGACACATGATTAAATTGAATCACAAATACAACTCCTTTACTGTTGTTTCCTTTATTTTGATGGAATATGGCATTCATTTCAAATGATACGCTTTTAAATTAAAAAAGAGCTCACATTTGAGCTCTAACGGTCGAACAATATTGTTTTCATAATAGCAGCATATTCGCGAACATACATTTTTCTCTTAGAACGAATTGGTGTTTCAGCAGCTAGTGCCTCCATCTTCATGCCTAAACGCTTTGCAATTATTTTCGTTCGATATAAATGATACGTATTACTTACAACTACCGCATGTTTCACATTATATAAATCCATACTAAACTTTAAGTTTTCATACGTATTTGTAGATTGATCTTCTATTAAAATACGACTCTCATCTATACCGCGCGCCATTAAATAGTTTCTCATGCTGTGAGCTTCCGGTATATCTTCATCTTCTCCTTGACCACCTGAAACAATTACTTTCGCTTCAGGATGGGAAAATAAATACTCCAACGCTACATCCAAACGATTTTGAAGAGATAAAGACGGTCTATCTCCAAATAACTTTGCACCCAGTATAAGAACGTACGGAGAGTGATAGCTCAACTTTTCACGAGCAACTTTGTTCATTCTAAACGTCATATAAATGATGTATAGTGGCGGTAATAATAAAATGATAAGAAAGATCCATTTGTTCATAAATAAGTTTGCACTCCCTTTCTTTTTATTATACAGAAAAAGAAAGGGCGGCAGAAGTGTTTTTTTAAACGATTGATTTATTAGAAACATTCGCCGCTACTTTACGTTGTGATAGTACATAATAAATAGCGATTCCTAATGAGAAGATCAATATGCAGCTTAATACGTAAAACGGAAGCATTACTCCGGCTTTAGATACACCCGCTGTAAACAGCATTAATAATACAATTCGTATTCCAGTACCAATTAGGCGAAATAAGCTGTCTACACGTCCCATTACTTCGTTTGGAATTTCCTCCATCATCAATACATTTCTCGCCACTCTTGTACCCGCATTTCCAACTGCTTGAAAAATTGCAAGTCCATATAAGAAAATTACGGAAGGTTCAATAATCATTACGGTAATTGAAATTACATAAATGAACATCGTCATAACGATTGAAACTTCTGTTTTTACATATTTCATTATGAGTGGAATACAGATTCCTGCAACAACCGCTCCGACACCGTACATCATCCCCTCTATTGCGTATACAGAGGCATTGGCTTTAAGTATATCCGAAATATAAACTGGTATTAAATAATTTGCCATCATAACACCTATAAACGGCATATAAGTGGCCAGTAAGAACCAAAAGAGCTTAGGACGTTTTTTCATAAAGTGAATTCCTTCAAACAATTGCTTCTTAAATGTTATTTTTCTTTTCACTTCTTTTTTCTTTACGTACGGTATACATAAGAAAAGAAAAAATGCTCCAGCAAAAGTTAACATGTCTACTAACAAAATCCACTTCAAAGATACAATTTCAATTAAGAAGCTCGCGGCCGCTCCAGAAATAACTTGTGTTAACTGTCCTTGTATTTCCATCGTTCCACTTAAACTTTTATAATGTTCTGCTTGAAATATCTCTTGGTTGAACGCAAATATTGTAGGATAAAATAATAAATAGTAGAATGATCCGGCTATATAAATAAGAATATAGTGAATAGAATGATAAGGTTGCCCAGCAAATCCCCATATAACCATTATTCCGATTACGGCTATTCCGATTCCTTCGTTACATAGCAATAAAGATTTTCTTGAAAAACGATCAATACTTTGCCCAATGAATGGTGTTAATAAAAACATAATGAGGGTTGCAATGATAGAAACATAACCAAATGTTGTCTCTCCTCCACTCTCTTTAATTAACAGCCAAGGAATCGTTATCATAACAATTCCGGAACCAATAGCAGATAGACTATTGGCTCCTAGAATGTAATACAAGCGAGAATCATGATAAAGTGAGGACATATCATTCCACTCCTAGTTGTTTTTTCACCTCTTTATATACGCTCATATATGCTTTCAATTCTTTAACTACATCATGAATTAACGGTTTTGCATCTTCCCCAAGTTCACCATCTTGCACATGTAATCCATCAAGCACAACTTGTTTTGGAATTGCATTTGCATAAACACCTCTAGCGACCGTTCGCATGCTGTTTAATGCATTTATTCCACCTTTACCGCCACCAGCAACCGCTAACAATGCAACTGGTTTATGAATAAATTCACTACTACTTAAGTAATCTAAAGAGTTTTTCAGCGCACCGCTCATCGCATTATGATATTCTGGTGTACATAATACAACCCCATCCGCAGCT
Source organism: Bacillus sp. FSL W8-0770 (assembly GCF_038008705.1). Classification (NCBI taxonomy): domain Bacteria; kingdom Bacillati; phylum Bacillota; class Bacilli; order Caryophanales; family Bacillaceae; genus Bacillus; species Bacillus sp. FSL W8-0770. Next base: position 2,101,082 of record NZ_JBBOZR010000001.1, on the reverse strand, counting down.
TTCACTAACGTTTTTAATTTTTTTACTGCCTCTAAATCACGTTGCGACTCTTCTCCATTGTATAAAGGTAACTCCTCAATTGCTAAATCATATAATTCCCCTTCAAATTGATCCGCAATATATTTTGCCACCACGCGAGTTCTACCAAATTTTCTTGGTGTACCGTTAATAACGACTAGTTTCATGATTATTTCTCCCCTTTGTTTTCAAGTTCTACTTATATATTATCAGAAATTTCTATACAAAACACAATATAAAGAGTTAACTTGTTTCATAAAATAGTATGATAAACAAAAAAGAACTCATACTTTCGTATGAGTTTCGTACAATTACTTTGATTCATCTCTCATGCTCAATGTACCTAAACTTTCATTTGCTTCAAAATGATTATATGCTTTTTCCGCTAATCTTTTCCGTTCTTCTGGTAATTCTATATATTTCATTACGTTTTCAATTATTTTTTCGTACGGAGTAAATACAATTCCTGGCCACTCTACCTCATCTTCTGGATTACTATTTTCGGAAATAATAAATTTCTTATTCGCAACTGCATAAGACACGCGAGGTGTTTCAAGAATTCCTGATAAGTAAAAATGAATATTTAATATAATTTTAGCTCTAGCAATCAATTCATTTCTAACAATTCCCCACGCATTATTTTTAAAAACTATATTTAAATTCGGGGCAATCGCTTTTAGATGATCAAAAATAGCTTGTCGCCTCGGATTAAGAGCACCTATAAACAGAATATCAATATCTTCAATAATCTCATCTTCAAACGCATCTTTTTTTATTTCCAAAGTTGGAGCATAGTTCATTTCTACATGTTTTATTTCTTTTCCTACCCCTTTTTGTTGAAGCCATTCTATATTTTGTTTACTATAATCCCAAATCACTCTATCTTTTAATAATATTAAATAAAGGGGATGCGCATATGGACTTCCTTCGTATAGCTGTTCTAAATTATAAATAATTGCATCTTTCGGAAGAAGATTCGGGTTATATGCGTATGTATGTGCTCCAAAAACAACTGTATTCTTTGCATTTTCCAGTATTGTTTCTGATATAATTACTGTATTACCCTCCTGCTCCAACCGCCACTTTAAAGCTCGCGCAACATCTATGAAACTACCGTATGTCTTTGGGCATATAAAAAGACAATAATCATATTCTTTATTCAAATAAACTTCCATTAATCTTAAATTATTTTTATATAAATCTACATCTGGATGTTTAAGTACCAACTCATTTGCATGTTTTCTTGCTACTTTATATAATCCAGCATAATAAGCAGCGATGCATCTTCTTAATTCGATTCTTTCCCGGTCCTCATCTAATACATCCATGTTTAAAAGAAGATTTGCGATACAATACGCTTTTAAATGATCACGATCATAATAGTAGTCTAGTAGTGGCATCAATTCTTCATACGTATTTCCATGCACCGATTCTCCTAGTTCAATCGCCCATCGCATTAATTCCATGATTACTCCACTACTCCTTTAATCGAAAATGTATTTAATAAAATTTCGCATTATTCTCTACTATATTTGCTATATGAAATGGAATCTTTTCCTTTATCGATTCCAAATACTTTTGCGATACCGCCCCTAAATGTTTTTTATGAGGTATATAGAAAGCACTAATAGAAATTTCATAGTCAAATAAGTAATCATACACATGATAATCTACAAATAGTAGATCATCCTTTGGAAAAGGAATTTCCTTCCCTTGCAGAGCATACATCAAAGCAATATTGTTTTGAGATCGTAATCGATACAACCTTGCAAGTTGGTATAATGGTTCAGCCCGGGTTGGTCTATATTCCCACGCTTTTTGAAAATAAAAAACAGCTAATGCTAAATATTGCTCTTCTTGCCCTTTAACAGTTTCTTTTTCATCAGCATCTGTCACTTCATTTTGTTTATTTGCTGAACGATTTGCTAACTGCTCATAACAAAATCCTATTCGCAATAACGAATAGAATACCTCTTCAACCCATCCTCCTGCTTCCACTCGTTTTTTATACCATTTAATTGAATTCTCAAATTGACTTAAATGAAAATAAGTCTGAGCTAAATAAAATAAATATCTTATATGCAAATCTGGCGTTGTTTCTGGGTCGTTTATTCCTTGTAACAACAACCTCTCATCTCTTTCAAATTTATCAGCTTTGCTCCCGCCATCTCCGGGATCATTCACGACAAGAGTCTCTAACCGAGCTACCCTCGTATTGTAATTCGCTCCAACTTTTGAACGATCTATATCCCAATACTCATGAGTAACACCGACAGATTTCCATGGTAAAGAAGCTTTTAAAAGACGCGTAAGCCAATATTTAATATGAACATCATATTGTAATGTAAGATAATGATCTTCCGTTAAGCTCGTTTTATCGAAATTCGGATCAACCTCTAAAATCATATCCGCATCTAATATTAATAAATAATCTGCTTCTGGGTATGTTTTTTGCGCTAACGAAACAGCTAAGCTTCTGTTATAACCAAAGTTTTTAAACGGCTCATGATGAACCGTCCCAGGTATCTCATTTTCCTTACACCAATTTTCAATAATTTCAGGCGTATTATCCGTCGATCCAGTATCACAAATAGAAACAAAGTCTACAATTGATTTTGTTGCATTTAAACATCTTTCCATAATTCTAGACTCATTTTTGACGATCATACAAAGACATAACTTTTTTTCTTCCTTTACAGACTTCACTTGCTCATTTCCCATTTAACCACCTCATATTTTATTAACACGCTCTTCTCATATGTAACAACATTTCTTAGCTATACTGATGACATAAGCACCCTTTTACTATTTATGAAAACTTCATTTTATTTATTCTTACTTTTATGTTGGGACATATTTCATGCAGCGCTTTATATTTGATACAATCAATACAAAAAACATAATGCGGGAATCCGTACATTGCAAAGTCTAAGAGGAGGTTAGTGTCATTTGTGACAAAAAAACGATGATTGATTGGTATTTTTAAATTAGTAGTTTCTTAAACTATAAAAAAGAAACTTGCGCTTATACACAAGTTTCTTTTTTATAACATCCTTATTTTTTCACAACTTCATGTCCACCGAACTGATTACGTAGTGCTGAAACTACTTTTCCATGGAATGTATCATCTTCCTGAGAACGATAGCGCATAAATAATGACATAGCGATTACTGGTGCTGCAGCTTGAAGTTCAAGTGCAGTTTCAACAGTCCATTTTCCTTCTCCTGAAGAGTTCATTACACCTTTAATGCCATCTAGTTTCGGATCTTCTGCAAATGCTTTTTCAGTTAAGTCCATTAACCAACCACGGATAACTGATCCGTTCGCCCATACTTTTGCAACATCTTCATAATTGAAATCAAAGTCACTCTTATCTAGTACTTCAAATCCTTCAGCGATTGCTTGCATCATGCCGTACTCAATACCGTTATGAACCATTTTTAAGAAATGACCACTACCAACACGGCCAGCATAAGAATAGCCATTTTCTACTGCTAAATCTTTAAATAAAGGTTCTAATTGGTCGTAAATTTCTTTTTCTCCACCAACCATTAAGCAAGCACCGTATCTAGCTCCTTCTACACCGCCTGATGTACCGATATCTACATAATGTAATCCGAAGCTTTTTGCTTCTTCAGCACGGCGTAACGTATCTTTATAGAATGAATTTCCGCCTTCAATAACGATATCACCTTCATCTAATAACGGATAAACATCTTTTAGTACTGACTCTACAACTTCTCCTGCAGGCACCATTACCCAAATTGTACGAGGAGCTTCTAGTTCAGCGATCATTTCTTTTAATGTATGACGTGCAGTAATTCCTAGTTTTCCTGCCTTTTCAACAAGCTCTTTATTTACATCGTATACTACTACTTCATGCTTGTCTTCATATAAGTGTTCAGCTAATGGGAATCCCATTTTTCCTAATCCAATTAAACCTAGTTTCATATTAATCAATCTCCTATTCTATACAAATATATTTAATATCGAAATTAGCCCAAGTGCTACTACAGATAATATAGTCTCCATTGCAGTCCATGTTAATAATGTTTCTTTCACAGTCATTCCGAAATACTCTTTAATCATCCAAAATCCTGAATCATTCACGTGTGATAAAATTAATGACCCTGCACCAGTTGCAAGTGCTAATAATTCAACATTTACACCTGGTGTGCTTGCTGCAATCGGCGCAACAATACCAGCTGCTGTCATCATAGAAACAGTTGCCGATCCAGTTGCAATTCGAATAAGTGCCGCAATTCCCCACCCTAATAATATCGGTGAAATATGTGATTCTTTCGCCATATCTGCAATTGTCGTTCCAATTCCAGAATCTAATAGTACTTTATTAAATGCGCCGCCTGCACCAATAACTAATAATATGTTTGCAATAGGTCCAAGGCAATCATTTGTAAATTGTAACACTTTATCTTTTGAGAAACCTTTTGCATATCCAAGACTAAAGAAAGAGTAAATGGTTGCAATTAATAAAGCGACAATCGGATCTCCAATAAAGTGTAATACTTGTGCTAGTTGACTTGTTTTATTTAATGCAACTTCCGCTATTGATGCACCAAGCATAAGAAATACTGGAAGTAAAATTGTAAACAATGTATTCCCAAAGCTTGGAAGCTCTTTTTTATTATCTTTTTCAATAAATTGCTCCGCTATATCTAATGGTACTTCCTTATGTATACGAGCACCAATCCATTTCCCGTAAAGTGGACCTGAAATAATTGCAGTTGGAAGTCCGACAATTAATGCATATAAAATTGTCTTCCCTACATCTGCTTTAAAAATACCAACTGCCGCCATTGCCGCTGGATGCGGTGGCACTAGTCCGTGCACAACGGATAGTCCTGCTACTAGCGGGATACCGATTGTAATAAGTGATACCCCTGTTTCTAATGCAATTGTAAATACTAACGGAATTAATAGTACAAATCCAACTTGGAAAAATACCGGAATCCCTACTAAAAATGCAACGAACATCATCGCCCAGTGAACTCGTTTCTTCCCAAAACGATTAATTAATGTGTTAGCGATACGTTCAGCACCACCAGATTCGGCCATCATTTTTCCAAGCATCGTTCCTAGTGCTAAAACTATTGCTAAAAATCCTAACGTATTACCAAGTCCTAGTTTAATAGAATCAATAATTCCTGGATCTTTTGGTGAAGTTCCAATTAAAGGCATTCCCATTGCTAATCCTACACCAATTGCTGTTAAAATTAATGCGACAAATGGATGCCATTTTACTACCGTAATAAGTAAAAGTAGTATGACAACTGCCGCTAGTACGATCCCAACTACCATTTCTCCCAATCCCCCTATTTTTTACGTTGGAAAGCAGCTATACAATCAAATTCTTCTTTCAAGCGATTGTAAAGTCGTTCATACATATAAAACATTTCTAAATATATAGCCGTATTTTCTTTATTCGGTACATGATGATGGACAATATCAATCCAATCCTTTACCTCTTCAAGAGAATCAATTTTTCCTACAGCATACAAAGCAACTGCCGCTGCCCCAAGCGCAGATGCTTCATGACTTTCAGGTACAAGCAATTCTTTTCCCATCATATCGGACAACATTTGTCTCCAAAATGCAGATTTTGCAAACCCTCCTGAAACTCGTATTTCAGTAAGTGGCCCTGTACAATCCCTGATTGCGAGTGCTACTGAATATACACTCATACAAACACCTTCCATCACTGCACGTATAAAATGTTCTCGCTTATGCTGAAGATTGATTCCAAAGAATGTACCACGAGCATTTGCATTCCAGTAAGGTGCGCGTTCTCCAGATAAGAAAGGTAAGAACAATAGCCCATCCGCTCCAGCTGGTACGCTTTCTGCATATTTAATTAATAAATCATAAGGATCAATGCCGAGCTTTCTTGCTACTTCTTGCTCTGGACTACCAAATTCATCACGTAACCATCTCAGTAATATTCCGCCGTTATTCGTTGGACCACCGATTACCCAGTGCTCATCTGTTAATGCGTAACAAAACGTTCTCCCTTTCTCATCTGTATTTATATTTGATGAGATTGTTCGAACTGCACCACTCGTTCCAATCGTAATCGCAGCTGAGCCAGGCGATATTGCCCCAACGCCTACATTCGCAAGAACACCATCACTTGCACCAATAACAACTGGAGTATCTTCACGAATACCCATCTTTTGTGCTATTTCTCGTTTCATACCCGATAAAATATATGTAGTTGGTACTGGGGTTGATAATTGTTCTGGTGACATATGTAACATAGTTAAAACATCTTCATCCCAGTTTAATGTTTCTAAATTAAATAACCCTGTAGCAGAAGCAATCGAATAATCAACTACGTAGCGTGAAAATAATTGGTAAATCACATACTCTTTAATGGAAATGAATTTATAGGCACTTGTATATAACTCTGGTTCCTCTTCTTTCATCCATAACAATTTAGAAAGTGGTGACATCGGATGAATCGGTGTACCTGTACGTCTATAAATTTCATGCCCATTCATTTGTTGTAATAATTTTTCTGATTGCTTCGTACTTCGATTATCTGCCCAAATGATAGAACGCGTTAATGGCGCACCATTTTCATCTACTGCAATTAATGCGTGCATAGCTGTACTAATACCGATTGAAGAAATATCTTCTGGTAATACATTACCCTTTTCAATGGCAACGCTTACACTTTTGTATACAGCGGCACATATTACATCAGGATCTTGCTCAGCCCATCCTACATTCGGTTGAATAATTGGGTAATCGATTGCATGTGATGCAATGACTTTTCCTTTTTCTGTGAACACAACCGTTTTTGTACTTGTGGTACCGATATCAATCCCGATTACTCTCCCCCTTGTTTCCATGCGAATCTTCCCTTCATTTCTAGCAAAATACGATTTAGTAAACCGTTTACATGAATTAGTATATAAAATATTTTTTCATTTATCAAGTTATACAAAGAAAATTTTTTTCATACCAAAAAAATAAATCCCCTCATTCCATTTCACTTATATACTACATTTAGCTTTTCCATGCGGTAAACTTACGTTATATTCGTTACGCAATACACTCTTTCCTCCCATTAACAACACATACATACTCCTCCATACGTTCTACTTATTTGCATGAAGAAAGAGTTGAAACGCAATATTCATTTTTAGGGTTCACGTAACATCACCATCAAGCCAAGAAAAGTAACTAACCGCAGAATGAGAATTCTGTGCATTTTGCTCTTGTTTATTGTTTTAGGTTCACTAGTCCTTTTATCTTGATAAACATAGAGCGCGGCCCCCTACTATCACTTTTTTATCTTGTAAATATATCTTGCATACTATAAAACCGAAAAGTATTTTTATTTTTCAGAAAAATAAAAACAATAACATGAAATTTATTGTATAATGTTGTAAAAAGATGTCGGAGGGATTTAATGTTAAATAAAATATCTCAATTCACAATTAAGCTTTCATCAATTCTTTTATCACTCTTACTATTATTAAATTTACCTTATTTATTTATCACTCAACAAGGATTTACCTTTCAACCAATTTATTTTTTTAATCAGACCGTTACTATGTTAAAACAGGTTTTTTCCCCTGAATCATTAGTGATTATAGGATCAGACCCGAAGTTTGGCCATTTCAAAAAAACACCATTATTTCCAACTGTTTTAGAACCTTACCTATATTCATTTACTATATTATTTTTAGCCTTTTTTCTTGCTCTCTTTTTATCATCTAGCATGGCATTTTTTTATTTTTTAGCAAAAGATTATATAAAAAAATGGATAAACCGAATTGTGTTCATATTAGAAGCTGTCCCTGATATGATGATGATGATTTGTTTGCAAATATTTTTCATATGGGTACTTCAGAAATTTGGGGAATCTCCTGTCACTATTATTTCTTTTAATGAAAATCGAGCTTATTTACTCCCTATTTTATCATTAGCTGTCTTACCTACATTACAAATGTTTCGGATGATGGTGTTATACATAAAAGAAGAGCAAGGAAAACATTACGTAGAGGTTGCATATGGAAAAGGCCTTTCATCAAGTTATATACTATGCATTCATTTATTCAAAAATATATCTATCCACTTCTTCCACCATTTAAAAACAATTTTTGTTTTCTTACTTTCTAATTTATTCATTTTAGAATTTGTTTTTAATATGGAAGGCATTATTCAATTTTTATTTAATAAGGCGTTTGTTTCACCTCCAGCTGCATTTATCATACTTGTTATGATTGTTTTACCATTTTACGCCATTTTCCAAATAGTCTCATTCATGATGAATAGATGGAAAAAGCAATTGAAAGGAGTATCATTATGAAATCTATTTGGAAATCAAAACGCTTTTTAATCGGCTTTGCTTATCTATTCATACTTATTTCAGCTAGTTTTATTTATAGTTGGTTCTTTAAAGATAACATCCCAAAACCTCCTCAGTTACTTTACAATGAAAATAACGAATTACTTGGAAAGGCCCCCTTTCCGCCATCGTTAATTCCACCTTTTGGATCTGATCGTTTTGGAGAGTCTGTTTTCTTACAAATTGTAGAAGGAGCAAAATTCACTATTTTATTAGCCGTGGCAATTAGCTTCTTTCGAATTTTATGCGGAACATGTATAGGAATCCTCTTAAGTTTATTTGCTCCAAAACTCAAGAGATTTTTCCAGTCATGCTCAGAAGTTTTTTATTATATTCCAACTCTATTTATCGCATTCATACTCATCACGCCCGTTAATATTATAATCACATCAAATGCTGATGGGGTAGATCCAAATATTTCATTTACGTTTTATCAAGTACTCGTACTTATTTTCGTCGCTCTGCCTACACTTTCTTTATACATATCCTCAGAAGTTGATGAATTTATGAAACAAGATTACATCTTAAGTTCACAATTACTGGGGGCTAGTCGTTTTCATATTATAAAAAAACACTTACGAGTCTTATTACTTGACCGCTTATTTGTATTATTTATGGAACATATCGTCCAAACACTCATACTCGTTATCCATTTAGCGTTGCTTAACATTGTAATTGGCGGCATACAAATGCGTGAACTCTATGACGGAGTGCTCAAACCTGTTTCTCTATCTAATGATTGGGCAGGTCTTATTGGATTAAATCGTAATGAAATGAATCTTTCATGGTGGATTATTTTTTATACTCTCGCTTCATTCTTTATTACGATTCTATTTATTAAGCTTATGACCATCGGGATTCAAGATGCACTGAAAGCAAGAGATTCGCAAATTGTAGCAATTCAAAACGTTCCAGATCATAAAAAATTCGTTAAACATAAAGATTCCTTTTCGTTTGCAAATAAAGTAAACCTTTAATCATTTCTCATTAATCAAGTATTAATTGGCATTGATATTATAGAAAATAAAGAAGATGATTCCTATTAAATACAGGGATCATCTTCTTATGCTGTCTAACTTTTTTACATGTCCTTTGCTAGACTCATGCTTTTTATATTTAAAGTGAATTATTTGCAATCACAATTATGTTTTTTAAAATCAATTACCATACGCCCTTGAATTCTACCTTGTTCCATTTCTTCGAATACATTTTGTACTTTATCTAGAGAACAAGTTTGAACAACTGGCACTACTTTTCCTTCTGCCCCGAACATAAAGGCCTCTTCCAAATCTTTACGAGTACCAACTAGAGAACCAACTACTTCAATTCCATCCAGTACAAGTCGTGGGATGTTTAAGTCCATTGTTTCTACTGGTAGCCCTACTGCAACTACTTTACCGCAAGCACGTACTGCATCAACTGCTGAGTTAAAGGCTACTTTAGAGACTGCTGTTACTACCGCAGCATAAGCGCCACCAAACTCCTCTTGCACAATTTTATCAGCAGGACCTTGAGAAATTGGATTGATAGTCATATCAGCACCAACTTCTTTCGCTAAGGCTAATTTGTCGTCATTAATATCTACTGCGATTACCTTTGCACCAAATACATTTTTAGCATATTGGATAGCTAAGTTACCTAATCCACCGCAGCCATAGATTACAATAGGTTGACTAGGTTTAATATCTGATACTTTAATAGCTTTATATGTAGTTACACCAGCACAAGTAATTGATGATGCTTGAGCAGGATCTAATCCTTCTGGTACTTTTACCGCATAATCAGCTGTAACGATACATTGTTCAGCCATACCACCATCCACTGAATAACCAGCGTTTTTAACTTCACGGCAAAATGTTTCTCTACCAGTTACGCAATATTCACAACGTCCACAAGATTGGAACATCCATGCAATACTTACACGGTCACCTATCTTTAGTGAAGTAACATCATCAGCTATTTTTGTAACAATACCTACACCCTCATGGCCAAGAATACGGCCATCAGTGTTACCAAAATCATGATTCGCAACGTGTAAATCAGTGTGGCAAACTCCACAATACTCTACATCTACTAACGCTTCACCTGAGTGTAACGGACGTAATTCTTTGTCAATCACTTCGATGTTTGCTTTGCTGTTTTTATTAACCACTACTGCTTTCATATGTGATCTCCCCTTTAGTGTTTTAGCATTTTAATGAGTTTATCTCACAACTACTTTCTTCACTACTTTGGCTAGTTATTGTACCAAATTTAAGTGTTCAATCATCATTACATCTTCATCATAACATGACACTTCATAAACAACTTGTGAAATTATGAACAATATTTGAATTATTACACAAATCGGTCTTTATTTTAAATTTTTAAAAATGAGAGTTTATCATTGACTATAAGTAAGTCACATATTTCTAAAAGAAAATAAATTAACAAACTTCTTACCGATAAAAAAGCTCTTCACTCAATATTTTCTACATGTAAACACTTAGTTTCACAGTAATATCCTTTGCCACCAACATAAACTTTTTCTATTTTATTTTTGCTATTGGTTGCTAATTTAACTAATATTTCAGAAGGCGAGTGTAAAGAATAACCTTGTTCAAATACATAGACTTCTTTTTTCAAGTAGTCCTGTTCATAAAGATAGCAAGCTAATGCACCGTTCGAAGTTCCAGTCGCTGCTTCTTCATTAATGTCGTATAGCGGAGCAAAATTTCTGCATATAATTCGATTGTCATTAAAAGTATATAGATGCATCCCGACAACATTATAATACTTGCTGATTTCTTTAATTTTTTCAAAATTAGGTTGCAGTGCATGTAATTGTGTTTCGCTTTTTATAGGAATTAAAATATCTTTTAAGCCCGTGGAGACAATTTGAATTGGGTATTTATTGTCTATATCTTTACTATCAAAACAGTCGATGAACTCGTTTGGAGATACAACATCATAGAATATCGGTTTATTTTGTTCCATGAATATGATGTCATCTTTTATAGTAATAGTAAGAACACCGCTGTTCGTTTCAATCGTATAGCGATTCCTGAAAAGTTTATTTAAATGCATTAGTATCGCGAAAGAGCCAATTGTCGCATGACCACATAAATCAACTTCTTCTTTTGGTGTAAAATACTCAAATTTATAATCAGCAAGTTCAGATTCTGATATAAATGCGGTTTCCGCATAGCCCAGTCGTTTGGCTATTTCCATTTTTTGAGTAGTGGTCAATGTATTCTCAATAAATACCACTCCTGCTTTATTTCCGCCTTTATGATCCTTGCTAAATGCACTTGCAACATAAACGGATATTTTCATAAGACACCTTCCTCACTTATAGTAAATTGTAGTATAGACAGAACTACATATAAATGCTATTGGATAAATTATCTATAAATTAAGAGACAAACTATTTTTAGTATTTGAACTCTCCAAAAATAGTTTGTCTACAGTCTGAAAGCTCTTCATTTGAAGAGCTTTTTATATTCGCTTCATCGAAATCGTTTCACGTATACTTTGTAAATTTTTTAGAGTTTCCTCTTGTCGCTGCAACGACAACCCTACATACAAAGTATCTAATAAGCTTAACTGTGCTAATCTTGATGAACTTGCTTCTGTGCGGAATTCAGTCTCACGTGTTGATGTATATAACGTTATATCAGCAAGTTGACTTAATGCTGATTTCTTATAGCTCGTAATCGCAATAATTTGGGCCCCTCTTACTTTCGCTACTTCTAATGCTTCAAGTAATCCTTTATTGCTACCAGAATGAGAAATACCAATAACAACTGAATTTTCCGAGAGTAAACCTGCTCCCATAATTTGAAAATGCGAATCAGTATGAGCGATACAAGAAATACCCGTTCTCATAAACTTATGATACGCATCCATTGCAATAATACCAGAGCCACCATTTCCATAAAACTCAATTCGACTTGCTTCTTGTAAGGCTCGTACAGCCTGCTCAAGTGCCGTTTCATTAAGCAAATGTAAAGTATCTTGCAGTCCTGTAATATGCGAATGAAAAACTTTTTTAGCAACAGTTACCATACTATCTTCTGCTGATACCTCTTCATGGATATTTTGCATCGGTGTATGTACAATTTCACGAGCTAATGTAATCTTTAAATCTTGAAAACCTTGCAAACCAAGGTTTTTACATAAGCGGAATATCGTAGCTTCGGAACTATTCGTAACTTCAGCTAATTCTGTAATAGATTTATGTACAACATCTTGTGGATGTTTCAAAATATGTTCGGCAATACTTCGCAATTTCGGTGATAAACCATTTAACGAAGCCTGAATCTTTCCAATCCCACTTCTTGTACCAGGCATAGCATATCCTCCCCTTCCATCGTAGCTTTATCCTGTAAAAACCGATTAGTTAAACTAATCATCAGTGGGGATGGTCCTCCACTGATTAGAGTTTCACTTTATTGTACCTAATTATCGAAAGAAGAAAAACCTATATTAGGGATTACTATAATTTTTAATTGCTCCTATGTATTCTGTCATACGATATAACAGAATTATTCATACTTATGAGTAATTCTCCCCATGTTTCACTGCGTATAATGCGGCTTGCGTACGATCATCCACTTCCAATTTAGCTAAAACGTTTGAAACGTGTGTTTTCACAGTTTGTTCTGTAATATGAAGTTCTGCTGCAATCTCCTTATTGCTTCTTCCTTTCGCAATTTCGCGAAGTACCTCTTGTTCTCTTTTCGTTAACATTGAAAAAGGATTTTCTACTTCCTTCTTTACTGCAGAACGCCCCATTAATGCAGGTGTTACTTTCGGGTGAAAATTCGCATTTCCTTGATGTACTGCAATAATAGAAGCGACAAGTTGCTCAGGTTGTACTTCTTTTAATTGATAACCATCTGCTCCAGCTTCAAGTGCTGGTATAACATAATCTTGCTCTGAAAAACTACTTAATATAAGTACCTTTATTGTCTCATCATATTGCTTTAGACGTTTTGTTGCCTCAATTCCATCCATTTTCGGCATCGATACATCCATTAGTACGACATCTGGTCTTTCTTTTTGCACGAAATGTAATGCCTCTTCGCCATTTTCCGCTTCCCCAATAATTTCAAATTCTTCTCTCGTTTTCAAAAAGAATACAAGTCCTCTTCGAACGATATGATGATCCTCAACTAGTAGCAGTTTAATCTTCAACCTTATTCTCCCCTTCAAATCGGCAATTGAATTTCTATTTTTGTACCCTTTTTCAGCTCTGTTATAATTTGAAACGATCCCTTCATTAACTGAATACGTTCCTTCATACTTTTCAGGCCAAGTGCTGATTCCCTTACTTGTTCTTGTATAAATCCTATTCCATTGTCTTCTATGTAAAAATGTAACTGGTTATTTTCTATTTTCAAAAGAATATGTACCTTTTCACACGAAGCATGCTTTTTACAATTATGTAGCGCCTCTTGGCTAATACGCCATAAAACTTCTTCTATTTCATCCCCAATTGAAACCATCCCATCAATTCGAACTTCCACTTGAACTCCTAATAACTTCCCGTAATTTTGAATTGCTTCTGCTAATCCTTTCTCCAATCCTTCAGGTCTTAATTGCCAAATTAATAGCGTCATTTCTTGTAATGCTTCTTGTGATAATTCCCCAATATAACTTAACATCTCTTGCAATTCTCTATCTTGCGTCATATTCAGAGTACCTTTCGCTGTTAGCATAATAGAAAATAACAATTGTTTTACTGAATCATGTAAATCACGTGCAAGTCGATTTCTTTCCGCTACCACTACATATTTACGTTCTTTCTCAACTAATTGAATACGTTGTATTGTCGTTCCAATTTGAAATGCAATTGATTCTAATAATGCTAACTCTTCCTCAGAAAAATGAGTCTTATGAGGTGCAGCCACATTTAGTAGACCAAATTTTTCTAATCCAGACCTAAGCGGAATTGTCGCATGATGTGTAACATCTTCTGTCTCTCCCCAATTACATTCAATTGCATCTTCTATTCGCTTACATTCAATAATATTAGTCGCTTTTTCCAATCTCCCATTCACAAAACGTTCTACACACCAACAGTTTCCTTCACACATCGGCTTCTTCTTTTGCCACGTAAGAGCCTCTGGTAAATTTTCGTCTACAAGCATGCTGTGCTTTCCACTTTCATCAATAAAGAATATCCACCCTGTTTGTAAATTCATTACTTGTAACAATGTATGCAACACTTTTTCTAACATATCCTGTAAGTTTGTTGCTTCATTTAATAATTCAGCAATTTCTTTTAATGCTTCTAAACGACGCATCTCTTTTTCTTCAAAGTTCATTCTCATCACCAACTACAATTATAACATTAAGAAATTTCTAAATTCTATAAATAAAAAAGAACCGAATTCCTTCAGCCCTTTCTTTATATCAATCATTTTATTATTGTTATTCTATCCAATGTTGGAAGCAGAATTTTTGTTAACAAACGATTCTACTTTAGTTGTCCGATAAAGATTGTCCACCATGGATATGCTGTAAACCTTCAGTAGTAACAACCATATTCGCTGCTGGCATTTGCACTTGATTTTTATGGAACATAGACATTAATTCAAATCTTACTTGTCTAGAAGTTTCAAAATAATCTTCTGGCTTTATTAAACCTGTAATACAAAATTCATAGCCAACATATTTCAAGTTAGGATTTAAGTCTGTAACACCGACGTATTTAAATGGTTCAACAGCCTCATCCTCTACTCTATAAAGAGTTTGATTCAATTTTTCATTGCATATAACACATACTTCTTCTAACAATTCCTTCACTCTTGTTGGATCTTCCTGATAACTTACCGTGATGCGTTCAATTACACGCATCCATCCTTTATTAAAATTTTGTATCGTTCTAATCTCTCCGTGCGGGATGGTAAGTAGTTTTCCTGACCATTCACGAATTTGCATAAAACGAATACTAATCTCTTCAATAGTTCCTGAATTTGTTCCGTTAAAAGTTACAAAATCACCAACCCGAAACTCTTTGTCCGCTAATCTTGCAAAGCCTAATATAACATCTTTTAGCATCTGTTGTGCAGCAAAACCGATGACAACTCCAGCTATCCCTGCACCTGCAATAATACTTTTTATATCTACAAATTGGCTAATTAAATATATGATAAGACTGATGATAATGATATATCTAAAAATAGATCGAATTACACTTTGAATTGTCTGCTCTACCTCTTCATCAAAAAAGCTTGATTTCCTAAAAAACCAATCAATAATACGGTTTATTACAAAAGAAATAATGATTAAAACTAAAGCAAATAGTAAAAATCTTAAAAGTAAAAACTCTCGTACATAATTAAAAAATTCTTCCGTATACGTTAATAAGCTCATTTAACCACTTCCTTACTAATTAAAAAATTCATAATCGCCTAAGTTTGTTCCAGAAAAATCTATTATCCTAATCTTAAATGCCACTACCCTTACTATGTATTTTGACTCTATTACTAATTCACTTTAAACAGTATGTCTAGCTGTTCTTTTTCCTGTCCCTTTAAATATACCCTTTTTAATAATCTAAAGGGAGCTAATAGTGATTTTTTAATATTACAACTTTATTCTACTCATTACGATTTCAATTAATTTATTAACTAAGTACAAAAAAGAGCTGAAATCATCAGCTCTTTTATTCGATGTTAATTGTTGTCTTACTGTTTTTTTCTTCTTTCAGTTTTGGTAATTCTATTGTCAGTACGCCATCTTTATAATTTGCTCTAACATTTTCTTCCTCAACTTGTTTAAAACTAAAGCGTCGAGTTACAGAACCTATAGAACGTTCTTTACGAATATATGTGCCATTCTCATTTTTTTCTTCTACTTCATTATGGTTAGTTGCTTGAATCGTTAATACATCTTGTTCAAAATCAACTTGAATGTTTTCTTTTTGAAAACCTGGTAAATCTGCTTTCACAGTATATTTATCAGATTGCTCATGAACATCTACTTTAAAAGTATCCATGTTCAGTGGCTTAAAGAAAGCATCTGTCATCCCTTCTAATAAAGAAGGCCCAAAATCAAAAATACCATTTTGACGTTTTGTTATCTCTGGAAATAAATTACGCATATTTTTTCCTCCTTATTATTTATGAATGAAAGATTATCTCTTTCTGCCTTTATTATAACATTTGGTCAAAAAAGGTCAAAGGTTTTGTTTGACCTTTTTTGATGTATATTTTACCAAATAACACAAATAAGTTATATGTCTTCTCTCCCCTTATAAAGAGGAATATATTTACATAATAACGAATAGTTTATTTGCTCTTATTTTTTCTTACGGAGGTTACATACAATGGGATATATTGAAAAACTTAGAAAAGTTGTCGGATCAAGACCACTCAATTTATTAGGCGTTGCGGTAGCTGTTTTCAATGAACAAGGACAAATAAAAGAGACCTTTTTTAAAGGCCTCTTTTTTCACTTCACTTCTGCATGTAAGCATGACTTAAAATGTCCAATTGCAAATTCATGTCCTTGCGCATTAAAAGATGCAACTGCCTTTTCATAAACAACAATTTTAAACCCTTTATTATACGCATCTACTGCTGTATGAAGAACACAAATATCAGTACATACCCCTACAAGATGAACCTCTTCAATTCCTCTTTCTCTTAGCTTCATCTCTAAATCCGTTCCAGCAAATGCACTATACCGTGTTTTATCCATGTAATATACATTCTCTGCATTTTTATATGTTTCGTACACATCTTGTAATTCACCAAACAAATCTCTTCCACTTGTACCAGCTATATTATGAGACGGGAATAACTTTGATTCTGGATGATATACATCATTTTCTTCATGTTTATCAATAGCAAAGACAACGTAATCTCCATTTTCAATATATTGCTTCGTTATATGTACAATTTCCTTCTCAATTTCCTGTCCTGGTTTCCCGCATGTTAAAGCGCCTTTCTCAGCTACAAAATCATATGTATAATCAATATTTATAAGAGCTCGTTTCATTACTATCTCTCCTTCTTCTGTTTCACAGTAAACAATAGAAAATTTGTTATTACGACATCGTATGTACTATTCGACATTTCAAATGAAATACCTACATTTTTCTTCTGAAACTTACCTTAGCCCGAGTTTATCATATAATAGATAAACAATGGTAAAACAAATAGCTCCTATTAACAAGTCATGAATTTGATAATTGAGCGTTATTTGCATAAACTCTTGTATCGTAAACCAAATTACTGCCATCATTAGGCTAATCAAAATGATACGAATACACCGATTCACATCTTCAACCTCTTTCTCTGTCATAGTAGTAACAAGTGATTACTTCCTATTTAATCGTATTAGAAAATGAAATAAGTTATTCACTCTTGCACACTCTAGTCCAAACAAAAAAGCACACTACTTTTTGAGTAATGTACTTTTTATTCATATTAAGACGCTGGTTTTGTCTCAAATGTTGCTTGATTAAAACTAATAACCTTTCCTTTCGGGTCATTGTTTTCATACTGAACTGCAGTAATTGTATGACTACCTGTTTCCAGCGTTTTTTCTTTTAACTGCACTGTTGTCTGCGTTGTACTAGTTACTTGATGTTTATCCGTATACATTTGATCTACAAATACGAATGTTTCTTTATCACTTTGAAAATTAGAAAGCTCTAATTCAACTTGCTGAATTAACGTATCCTTTTTGATGAATACAGTCGGTATATTGCCGTTTTCAGAAGTACCATCTGGAGTAATAACTTTTACTTTCCCTTCTCCAATTGACATTGCTCCTTCAGGAAATACAACCATATTCTCATCACTTGCGTTTACAACTTGTTCTTCCTGTTTTGATTGCGCGTCCTCTTTTTCCTGTGGAGCACCGCAACCAACTAATAACAATACAGACAATCCAGTGATTATGAATTTTTTCAAAATTCATCCCCCCTGTAACTTCATTATAATTTATTATACAAAAATAACTTTTAAATTTTGAGACTACTTTCAACACTTTCATGAACAAATAGAATCTTGCTCACGATTAATGTATCATACTTTCCTTAATAGAACATTAATTTTTTTTATGAAATAAATAGTAATTTCCTCTTATCTATCATTTTAGCCCAACATATGAATTACATACCCTCAAAAATAAAAAGACATTGTTAGTTCAATGTCTTTTCTATACAGCAATTAAAAAACAAACGTTGTAATCTCATCTACTTCTTTTCTTGGAAGTTTCTTCGGTTTATCTTTCGGAAATCCGAGTGAAATAACCATATTTATTTGTTTTTCAGGCTCAATTTGTAAATATTGGCGCAGTTCATCTTGAGCTAGCAATACTGGCCCTGTCATTGGACAAGTACCAAGTCCCTTTGCATGTGCAGCTAACATTAAGTTTTGTGCCGCTAAACAGCTACTCTTAATGCCTTCTTCTTCCCAAACTGAATCTGGAACAAAAGCAATTGGATCAAATATCTTTTCACGGAACTTTGATTCATATGGTGTTGCCAAACATACGATTAATACTGGTGCCTCCGAGAAAGCTGTTGCATATGGTCCGAAAGAACGTGTAAGTAATTTCCCTGCTTTCTCTTCTCCATTTTCTGCTGCTTTTGTCGCAAGTTTATGTAATGCATCCCATGTCATTTGTTTAATTTCTTTAATCTTCTCTCGATTCATGATAACTACGAATTCCCACGTTTGTGAATTCGTATCACTCGGTGCGTAACGAGCACAATCAATTATTTCTTTTATATCATTAGTAGATACTTTTTGATCTGTAAACTTTCTAACACTTCGTCTTCCGTGAATTACTTCTTTAAAATCTTTATAATTCATATATTAAATCCCCTTTTTACAGCGTTTTCAAAACTTGTCCTATGCTTGAATTATATCATGAAAAAAAGCCGGAAGAATACCAGCTTTTTTCTTCATAATTAATTTGTCACTTTAAATAAACGAATACTCTCTTCGTATGCAGCTTGTAGTTTTTTCGTAATTGGTCCTCTTTCACCAGCCCCGAACTGTTCATCACCAATTTGAACGACTGGGAATATTTCAAGCGGCGTCGCTGTAAAGAAGCACTCCTCAGCGTCATATACTTCTTGTAATGAAAACTCTCGTTCCTCTACATCGATATGTAACTCTTTCGCTAATGTAATTACGTAGTGACGTGTAATACCATGTAAAATGAAATGATCCGCTGGATGTGTAATCAACTTATTATTCTTCACGATAAAGAAATTGGAATGACACCCTTCAGTCACAATACCATCTCGTACTAATATTGCTTCTTGATACCCTTGTTCATTTATTTTGTTTTTGATCATGATATTAGGAAGCAGATTTAAAGATTTTATATGGCAAAACTTCCACCTGATATCCTCTTCTACTGTCACCTTAATCCCTGCCTCCATTGAAGCAACTGGTCTTGGGAACGAAACAAGATTTGCAAAATATGTCGGTTGTAAATCTGATTCATATACATGATTGCGCGGTTGTGCCCCTCTTGATATTTGTAAATATACATTCCCATCTTCTTGAAATTGATTTTTTTTAATCATTTGATATAACTCTTCTACTAATTCTTCCTTCGTAAATGGTGGAATTAGTTTTATTTCCGCCATAGAGTTAAAGAATCGTTCCAAATGTAAATCTAATAAATGAGGCTTGCCATCGTATAGTCTAAATACTTCATAAATCCCATCACCAAATTGGAAGCCTCGCTCTTCTAATGCGACCATCGGCTGTTCTTCCTTCGTATTAATCATTCTCCCATTAAACAAGATCCAATCTTTATGAGTAGCTTTCATTCTTCCCCACTCCTTTATCACATGATTGATTTTATTGTACAACTTATGACACCCTGAAAGAAGGAATTTTCTGTATTTTCACAAACAAAAAATACATCACTTCGTAAAAGTGATGTATTTTATCATTTATTTAAGGAAATATTTTTCAATATCATCTAACATAAGGTTCGCAGCTTTAATACCGCCTGCTGTATTCCAGATTACCTCATCTACTTGGAATACTTTGTTATTTTTAGAAGCCTGTAGTTGCTTAAAGAGTGGATCTTCTGTCCATTCCTTTGCTAACGAATTTCCTTCATTATTCTTATCTGCATCTTTATCAGACGTGAAATAGAATAAGTAGTCTCCGTCCATATTTGGAATCTGCTCTTTTGTAATTCCTTTTATCGCAAAATCATCTTTATCTTGTAATGGTGGTCGTTTAAATCCAATATCATTTAAAACAACGCCCGAGAATGAGTTTTTTTGATAAATGCGAACATCACCTGGCACGAAACGAATAATAGAAACTTTAGAATTCAATTTATCGCCTAACTTCTCTTTCATTCCTTCAATGCGTTTTTTATAATCATCAAGAGCTTTTTGCCCTTCTTTTTCTTTATTTACAGCTTTTGTATAAAGTGTAAAGTTTTCTTTCCAATCACCGCGTAATGTTTCTGCATAAACAGTTGGTGCGATTTCTTTTAGCTGATCATATATTTTTTCATGACGCATTTTATTTCCGATAATTAAATCTGGCTTAAGCTTCATTACAGCCTCTAAATTAATATCACGTTCAGTTCCTACAACTTCCGTGTTTTTTAACTCTTTCGCTAAATGAGGATACCATTCATCACCAGCACGTGGTTTCGTAGTCCCCACTGGCGTTACGCCCACAGCTAGGAGAGCCTCTGCGCCTTCATTTGTTAAAACAACAACTTTTTTAGGTGTACCATTTACTGTCGTTTCACCCATTGCATGCTTTACCGTATATGAATCTTTTGCTTTCGCTGATATATTATTTTCTTTTTTCTCTTCTTTACTACATCCTGCAATTACAACCATGAGTATCATAATGCAGAACATAATTAGTTTTTTAGTATGTATCATATGTCCTCCCTAGATGAAATCGATTATCATTAACATTTAAAGATTAATGTATCTTACATACATTGTCAATGTATATAAGAAAACTTTTTTAATATATACTTTTTAGATTCTATCCGCTTTTCTAATGTTTCTTTTTAAAATATAGTGCATAAGTATGAAAATAAATGTTGTTATTAAAATGCGCATCCTTGTTATACATAACAAGGATACGCATCCATATTGCATTATCATTTCAATTCCTAATATTGAGTATATTTAATATACGCTGGGTCATTATATACCCACTGATTTCCACCAAGGTTTAACCAACCATTTTCATTTATATATACTAAATAAGATTCTGGAGAATTTAATTGGCGGATAACTGCAGATGTAGTTGATGGACCACTTCTTAAATTTACATTCATCCCTTGTATATATGCAACCCCAATCGGGCTTCCATCACTATTGCTTGTCTTTACAAAATTAATGTACGAAGGATCATTATACACCCATTGTCCATTCCCCAAATCTAGCCATCCGTTACTTTCCTGATATACAACGTAAGATTCTGGAGAATTTAATTGACGAATAACTGAGGAAGAAGTTGATGGACCATTTCTTAAATTTACATTTTTCCCAAGAATATAAGCGATTCCCTTCGTTTGAGGTGTCGGTTGTGGATTTGGAGCTACTCCAAAAATAGCTGCTATTCCATTTGCATACGCTTGACTTAGATCTTCAATAAATTGTGGATTTTTTAATAAATTTGCATCAAACGCTGTATCAATAAAAGCAGTCTCAGTTAAAATTGCATCCATTGCGGTTTCTCTTAATACCGCATAATTTTCTTTTTTTGCTCCTCGATCACGAAGACCATATTTTGTTAATACAGGATTGACAGCTGTATGCATTTTTTGTTGCTTTGCATATGCAGTGCTGCTATTGGATAACGCATTATAAATATAACTTTCAAAACCTGTACCCCCGCCGCTATTAATATGAAATGAAATAAAATAATCCGCACTGAAAGCATTAGCAATATTAGCACGTTCCGATAAAGAAATAAACACATCACTATCACGTGTCATTTTAATTGTAATTGGGTAATTTACCGTTAAAATGTCTCGAACGCGTCTAGCAATTTGAAGTGTTAAGTTTTTTTCTACTAAACCATTACCAACAGCACCAGAATCATATCCACCGTGCCCTGCGTCTATAACAAGTTTCATTTTATTGCCCCGCCCCTTTCTTGTAATATGTTTGCATTTCTACTCGTCCTATTTTATGTGAAATGTACAGGTTCTGTTACAATTGCAAATAAAAAAACCGCCTTATGTAAGGCGGTTTCTATCATCTTGCTTTAACCAATTTAAAATAAATATATACGATTGATAGTGAACATAACGTATGCAAAATAAAATAAATAAAAGTGCTATTCCAACACCACTATAAAGTAAACCAAACTTTAAAAAAACATTTACAAGTGGTGGAAAGTTCATTAAATTTTGTAATGTACTAAGCATACAAAACATAATGAAAAAGACAGGGATGTATTGTAATTCATACGGCTTTTTTTTCTTACTCATTCTTTTCCGAATGATTATATGACATAATTCTGCTACTATAAAGCACCCTCCAATTAATACAAGACCAGAAGTCATCGTCATACATCCACCTGCCTTATATTTATTGTATCGCATAAATAATCATCGTTATATTTTCTTTACATACTCTTCATCTTCTGAAGCAAAACCAAAACTCTCTATGAAAGACTTCGCCTTTTCTGTTAATTTCTCTTGTAGCACTGTTATTTCTTTCACATTTCTTTGTTTCATCATTTCTTCAAATGTAAAATACGTATTTGTACCATAACCGTAACCTTGGTAATCAAAATGAATAATTAGCTGTGATAAAACAGCCCGTTCCTCTTGTACACTATAATCTATTACACCAATATATGTATCATCAACTTTCACACAGTACTGTACCTTTTTCTCACCTAAACTATGCGATTTAAACATTTCTTTAACAACGCTTTCATTTTCTACAGTAACTTTCTCAAACGTAATCATATGTTGTCCATCCTTTTACTATTATTGTATCAATAATACTTCCTATTTATTAAAAAAACCTTAAGACCGTATGCGATCTTAAGGTTTTTCTAATTAAACTAAGCTATACGCACGTTTTGTTTCTTCATGGAACTTATTCGTATCGTATTTATGCTCAACATAAATTTGGTGCCATACCATAAACGCAAGTACAGTCCAAATTTTACGGCTATAATCGCCTTTATCTGCACAATGTGCTTCCAGTAAGTTTAATACATACTGTTTGTCGATTAAATGCTCTGTCTTACTTTCGTTTATAATATTTATAGCCCAATCATGCATTTCGTCTTTTAACCAGTGACGAATTGGTACTGGGAATCCAAGTTTTTTACGATCTAATACGTGATCTGGAACGATTCCGCGTGCTGCTTCACGTAAAATAGCTTTCGTAGTTCCGTTAGCAATCTTAAATTCAGTTGGAATTTTAGATGCAACATCGAATACTTCTTTATCTAAGAACGGTACACGAAGTTCTAATGAGTTTGCCATTGTCATTTTATCAGCTTTTAATAAAATGTCACCGCGTAGCCATGTGAACATGTCAATGTACTGCATTTTACTTACATCATCATAATCTTTAATCTCGTTATACAATGGTTTCGTGATATCCATATAGTTAACACTTTCATTGTAATACTTCATTAATTCAGCTTTTTCTTCTTCACGGAAGATTTTAGCATTTCCATAGTAACGCTCTTCAATTGGTGTACATCCACGCTCTAGGAAGCTCTTACCTTTAAATCCTTCTTTAAGAGCACCACTTAATGCTTTTAGAACGCTCTTACCTGGGCTAGGAATGTAAGAGAACATTTTTAGTGAGTTTGGCTCACGGTAAATGTTATAACCACCAAATAGCTCGTCTGCGCCTTCACCAGAAAGAACAACTGTTACATGTTTACGTGCTTCTTTCGCAACGAAGTACAATGGTACAGCTGCTGGATCAGCTAAAGGATCATCCATATGCCAAATGATTTTTGGGAACTCATCCATAAATTCTTTCGCTGAAATGAATACGTTATGGTTTTTAACGCCTAATTTCTCAGCAGTTTCTTTCGCAACATCAACTTCACTGAAACCACGTTGCTCAAAACCAACAGAGAATGTTAAAAGATTTGGATTCATTTCTCTTGCGATAGAAGCGATGATAGATGAATCGATACCACCAGATAAGAATGAACCTACTGGTACATCACTACGCATATGCACTTTTACTGAATCATATAACACATCACGAATTGCTTGGATATGCTCCTCTTTCGTTGCACTTGAAGCGTTGAAATAAGGTTTCCAGTAGCGATGGATTTCCATCTCTTTACCGATTTCTTTTACGAAATAATGACCAGGCTCGATTTTATTAACATCAATTGTTAACGTTTCTGGCTCTGGACCATATTGGTACGTAAAGTAATGTTGTAGTGACGTTGGATTAACGCCTTTATCTTCCATCACATGCATAATACTTTTCTTCTCAGATGCGAAGAATGTAGTATCACCTTGTTGTGCAATGTATAAAGGTTTAATACCGAAGTGGTCACGTGCACCGAAAAGTTTCTTTTCCTCACGATCCCAAATCATAAATGCAAACATACCACGAAGGTAGTCTACACATTTTTCTTTCATATGTGCATACAATGCAATGATAACTTCTGTATCAGATTGCGTTGCAAACGTTGCACCTTTTTCAAGTAACATTTCACGTAATTCTACATAGTTGTAAATTTCACCATTAAAAATAATTACATATCGATCATTTTCATAAGTTAGCGGCTGATGTCCTGCCTCTAAGTCAATGATGCTTAAACGGCGGAAGCCAAATTGTACATGTTCATCACGAAAATATCCTTCGTCATCTGGACCACGGTGGAAAATCATCGTGTTCATATTTTCAAATTGATGTTTTTCTGTTTCTGAAAACTCTCTAGGGTTTTCACATAAACATCCTACAAAACCACACATACTTCTTACCCTCTTTCAGTTTTCATTCTGTCTCTATACTACTATATCAACCCTATTTATACTAGCATAATCAACTGAATATGGCGACCAAAAACTATAAAAAAATCACTCCATTTCACATTTTTAACAATTTTTTATGAAAACATGAAAACTAGGCACTCACCTTTCTCCGCTTTTGTCATATGATATTGCAAATTGATTTCTAGGAGGGAATACCATGAGTGAAGAAAAAAAAGATTCTTCTCGCCCACCGGTTCGTAATTACTTAAAGCAAATTGATGATTTCTTCGAGCAAACACCTCTTCGCAATGTAATCGCTGATTTAAATCATTTTTTCCAAAAAGGAAACCGTTTATTAACATTCCCTGTAGATTTATATGAAGTTGGTGAAGAACTCGTTGTTACAGCTGAACTACCAGGTATACAAAAAGAACAAATCCAAATTGAAATACAAAGTGAATACTTAAAAGTCTCTGTAAAAGAAGAGATACTTGAAGAAGAAGAACAAACATCCCATAACTATTATCGCCGAGAACGTTCCATTTCAGAAGCATCAAGATTGATTAAATTGCCGTATTCAATTAATAAAAAAGCGGCAAAAGCTTCTTATCAAAACGGCGTATTAGAAATTCGTGCGCCGAAACTTCCCCAGCAACATGACATTTTATCGATAGACTAATACAAAAAAAATAAGGGTGCTATGCACCCTTATTTTTAACCCACTAATCGCTTCATATCACGTATAATGTCTTCGTATGGCGTATTACTAATGCCACTATACTTTTTCATTACTTTTCCGTTTTGATCAATTAAATAAAATGATGTACCATGCATGACCTGACCGTTCTCCGGCTTATCTACAAGTGATTGGAAATTATCTTTTGAAAACTTTGTAATATCTTCTAACGAATACCCCGTTAATAAATTCCAGTTACTAGTATCCTCTGTAAACTTTTGAATAAAAGCTTTCAGATTTTCTGGCTTATCAAGGTCTGGATCTACACTAAATGAAACAAACTGAACGTCTAATTTCTCTTCTTTTGCCATCTTTTGAAGCTTGGCCATATTTGCAGTCATTGGTGGACAAACTGTCTGACAATTTGTGAACATAAAATCTGCAACCCAAACTTTCCCTTTTAAATCTTTTGTACCAAATTTCTTTCCATCTTGATTTGTAAATTGGAAGGTTTCTAAATCCCAATTTAATGGTTTACGAAGCTTTGAACCTGATTCACTACATCCAGCAAGTACAAAGAGACAAAATACAACCATAAGACCAATTATTTTTTGATAACGCTTCATTTATAAACCTCTTTTCTCTATCCTAAATTTAAATAGGTTATGTTTATAATAACAAAAGTTAACACTACGAGAAAATTGTTTACTACATTTGTTCACGAAATCGTACGAATTTACGTATGTTACTTCTTTATTTCAAGCGAATTACTAGACAAAATATATTTTTTTACTATTATTTCTCTAAATAAAAGTGATAAAACTAATTTCATTGTTACTTTTGTAAATACCTCTCCCTATTTTTTAACAATTCCTTAAACATTAATCCATGTTTTACACTGTATTCCTTAACAACATTTCGGTACAATACAAATACAACGATTTTAAATGAGGTGATGTTCATGGCAAAGCGCTATGAAAATATGGATAATGTTAGTACAAAAAAATCAATTCGCTCTTTTTTACGCTGGCGTAAAGAACGAAAGCAAAACAAAAAAGATTTTTCTTTCTTAGTAGAACAATCACCCGTTAAACAAAGTGCTTTTTTGCAAAGTAATGTTGAAAAAACGACTATCACATGGATTGGGCATTCCACTTTTCTTATCCAAACGAATGGACTTAATATATTAACAGATCCAGTATGGGCTAATAAATTAAAGCTAGTTCCAAGACTTACAGAACCTGGACTCTCTATAGAAGCACTACCTAAAATTGATATTGTCCTTATTTCACATGGTCATTATGATCATTTAGATTTTTCAACTCTTCGTCAGTTGAATGATGATGTTCTATATCTTGTACCTATTGGATTAAAAAAATTATTTACTCGTAAGAAATTTAAACATGTAGAAGAGTATAAATGGTGGGAAAGTACGATAATTAACGAAGTTTCTTTTCACTTCGTACCTGCTCAGCACTGGACGAGAAGATTCTTATTTGATATGAATACGTCTCACTGGGGCGGATGGATTATTGATAATGAAACGACTATGGAAACCATATATTTTTGTGGCGACAGTGGCTATTTCCAAGGTTTCAAAGAAATTGGTGAACGCTTTTTAATTGATATTGCTCTTATGCCCATTGGCGCTTATGAACCAGAATGGTTTATGAAAGTATCTCATGTTTCACCTGAAGAGGCCGTGCAAGCTTATTTAGATTTAAACGCTACACATTTTATACCAATGCATTACGGAGCTTTTGCACTCGCCGATGAAACACCTCGTGAAGCAATAACTAGACTTCGAAATAATTGGAATTTGCGCATGTTACCGTGGGAACAACTGCATGTACTCTTTTTAGGTCAAACTTTTATTTATAGTAACGCAACAAATGATAAGCAAATAAACGAAAAAATTGAAACTTTACATGTGTAACGTAATGACTGATTTTCTATATCCAACATATAATATAGAAAATCCTATAGTGAAACTTTAATTAGTGGGATTTCTTCATCCCCACTGATTATTTGCCTTCACCAATCAAGCTTTTACGGGCAGCCCGCTACCTAACCTCTTTGCTCCAGCTAAATTTGAGGTAGAGAGTTTTACTGTCCGCAAATAGCGGGATAAAGGGTGTTTTCTATGAATGAATATTTACAGACTCGCTATATCATTAGCGGTAGTGCCTGTGTAGCTCTTCTTATTTCTTACTTTCTATTTACATAAAAAAGCTACTTGAAATATATTTTCAAGTAGCTTTTTTATTACTCTGCTAAATACATAAATCCGATTGCGCCCGGACCTGTATGAGTACTAATAATAGGCGTTGTATAGAAAATTTCTGATTGAGCAAATCCACTCACTTTTTCAACCGCCGCTTTCATACTTTCAGCTAAAGGAATTGCTTTCGCATGCGGAATTGCAACAGCTTTTACGACTTTTCCAGCCGTATCTTGCTCAAATAACTTAGCTAATGTTTTTACAATTTGGCCTTGGCTACGAACTTTCGTTACAGGATTATAAACACCGTCTTCAAGACTAGCAATCGGCTTTATATTAAGTAGCGAACCGATAAACGCTTTTCCTTTACCGATACGTCCACCCTTCACTAAGTTTTCTAATGTATCCACTACTACATATAAACGAGTATTCTTTCTTACTTCATCTACACGTTTTAAAATTTCTTCTAGTGAGCGTCCGTCATTTGCCATTTTGGCAGCTTCAATTACTTGATATGCTAAAGCATGTGTAATAAATTGAGAATCAACAACTGTTACTTTTGTATCAGTCATTGATGCAGCGCTATTTGCAGTTGCTACAGTACCGCTCATTCCACTTGTCATATGGATAGAAAGGACTTCGCTTCCATCTTCCCCTAGCTTGTCATACATTTCTACAAATGTACCCATAGCTGGTTGTGATGTTTTTGGTAATTCCTCTGATTTAATCATTTCTTCAATAAATTCGTCAGGTTGTAAATCAACGCGATCTAAATATGTTTGTCCATTTACAGAGATTGATAATGGTAAAACATGAATGTCATACTTTTCGATTACGTCTTGTGATAAATCTGCCGTTGAATCTGTTACAATTTTAATTTTTTGCATACTATACTTCTTCCCTTTCCAATACGCTCTCCTTGTTATTATACTAGTATTCCCATTGCTTTCAACAATTTGGAACGAAATTTCATCAAATTAATTATATTTTCATATCTAAAATGAAAAAGACAGAGTTTACTAACCCTGTCCGTACTTCGTATCATGCATTTTTTTCAAGGGTATTTGTTTTATATACATTTAAATAATCATTCCACTTCAAACAATTTTGTAAATATTCACGGAAAGAATACGAAAATCTTGGGTGTTTTTGTTTTTGAATTTTTGCAATAAATAATTGAAGACGAGACTGAATTAGAAACGATAATGGATGCTGTGCCTGTAGGACAGGGATTTCGAATATTTTAATGCAATCCCCTGTTGAATGAGTGAAATAAAAACTTTTCGTAATCACAATATCAATCCTCTTTTTCATTGGATTTTTGAACTTCCTCTACTTTGCGCTGTAACACGTTGTTTAAAGTGGAGTAAAATCAGACTTATATGATTTCTGTAGTCCTTATGGCTAGAAGATTTATACTCTATTCATCTCCACCTAATTCACCTTCCCGTCCTAAATATCTCTGAGACGGGAATCTCATTATCCATCAATTGTTTAATACATTTAGTATAAGCTTATAAAAGCGCAAAGTTTGTCTAAATTTTGGAGATTCTATAATTTTTTTCTTCTATATATTGTATACGTTTATAGCTATAGTATAACAAATAAATAAAAAAGTGCCTTTATAACGAGGCACTTTTCGACTGCATTTCTTCTCTTTTCTTTTTCCTCTTACTAACAACCTTTGATAACGCAATACTTACTTCATAAATACAAATAAGCGGCACTGCAACTAAACTATGAGATAAAAAGTCTGGCGGTGATATACAAGATGCAATGATAATTAATGCTACGTAAGCATACCTTCTTATTTTTATTAAAAATTCCGCCGTAAGTATTCCAATACTAGTTAAAAACATTACAACGACTGGCAATTCAAAAATCACAGCAAATGGAACTGTTAAATTAAGTACAAAATGAAAATACTTTTCTGTCGTAAACATCGTATTAAACATTTCATTACCTATCGTAGTTAAAAAGTGAAATAGAAACGGCATTACAATGAAATATCCAAAACATAAACCTGCGAGAAATAATATAGACAATACCGGTATATACATTATTGTCATCTTTTGTTCATTTGGATGTAAACCCGGTTTTACAAATAACCAAATTTGTATAGCAGCAAAAGGAATTGTACAAACGATAGCAAATACTGTAGCAATCGAGAAAAAAATCCACAATACATCACTTGGACCGAGAACAGTTAATTTCATTGGTAAATCTTTTACAAGCCAAAAATAAATATCCTTTGTAAAAGTAAATCCAATAATTAAAAATAGTACAAAGGATAACACCGTATATATTACTCTTTTTCGAAGCTCAACAATATGTTCTACTACGCTCATTTCCCGATCTTCCATCTCGTTCACCACACTTTATTTATCCATTACAAGGAAAATACACTACATTTTTTCTTTCTTTTCCTTTTCTTGAAATGCGTCATCTGTCAATTCTTTCGTTGATTTTTTAAACTCTTTTAACGTTTCCCCTAAAGCCTTCCCGATTTCCGGCAATTTTTTAGGTCCAAATAAAATGAGTACTGCTACTAAAATTAAAATTAACCCTGGAAAGCCAATATTTGAAAACATTTCCCCATCCCCTTTATTAGTAGTTTCCTTGTCCTACTATTACATAATTTTATTTTGTCAAAAAAGTTTGAAAACGTCAACAAATCCATTGTCTTTTGTCAAAAAAATTCAAAAATATAATCAATTATACAAATTTCATTTTCTATTGTTCTTGTGTATGATATGGTAAGGGAAATGACATATTATTTTATGATAGTAGAAAGGATTTGCATTATGACTGAAAAAATGACACGAATGACCCAATTTGTAAAAGAAGAAATTGCAAATGCAATTACACATGGTATCGGTGCCATTTTAAGCATCCCTGCCTTAATCATATTGATTATTCATGCTTCTAAGCACGGTACCGCATCAGCTGTAGTTGCATTTACTGTTTATGGTGTAAGCATGTTCTTACTGTACTTGTTTTCAACATTGCTACATAGCATTCATCATCCTAAAGTAGAAAAAATATTTACTATTTTAGATCATTCAGCCATTTACTTATTGATTGCTGGCACGTATACTCCTTTTCTACTTATTACACTTCGTGGCCCATTAGGATGGACGTTGCTTGCTATAATATGGACACTAGCAATCGGAGGTATCGTCTTCAAAATTTTCTTTGTACGTCGCTTTATAAAGGCTTCAACTTTATGTTACATCATTATGGGTTGGCTCATAATCGTTGCCATTAAACCACTTTATGAAAATCTAACTGGACATGGTTTTTCACTACTTTTAGCAGGTGGAATTTTATATTCTGTCGGAGCTATATTCTTCCTTTGGGAAAAGCTACCTTTCAACCATGCTATATGGCACCTGTTCGTTTTAGGTGGTAGTGCGATGATGTTCTTCTGTGTACTCTTTTATGTCTTACCTACAGCATAATAAAAAAGGATTCAGCTTATCGTAAGCTGAATCCTTTTTTATTACTTATGTAATTGTGATGCGATAACTTCCTGTGTATGCTTCGTTAATTCTTTAATATCCATATTCGCATAATCTTCAGGTGTAATCGGCTTAGAAATTGTTACTGTTGCATGAGCTGGCTTCATACGATTTCCATTCGCTTCAAACATCTTATATGTACCATCTAACGTTACAGGTAAAATTGCTACACCTGACTTTACTGCCAGATGAAAACTACCAGCCTTAAACTCTCCAACTTCGCCACCCTTACTTCTCGTTCCTTCAGGGAAAATTACGATAGAATGTCCATTCTTTAATAGTTCAATTCCATCTTTAATCGCTTGAAGAGATTGACGACGATCGCTACGATCCATAAATACACAATTCATAAGTTCCATCCAAGTTGGTACAACTGGGAACTTTTTAATCTCTGCTTTTGAAACGAATCCAATTGGTTTATTTAAGTAACCTAGTAAAACAGGGATATCCATATTACTTTGGTGATTACTTACAACTAGTACTGGCTTGTCTTTCGGAACATTTTCAAGTCCTTTCACTTCTACTGCCCCTCCAGCTACACGTACCATTTTCTTACCAAACCAATTTGTCGTTTTATACACAGCATTATCTTTTTCTTTTGGCGCCATCGTATTTACTTGTCTTTTAAGACGCCACATTCTCGGTGTAATCGCAATTACGATTAAAATTAAATAAAAGATTTTAAAAAACGTTTGAATCATACAGAACCCCCACCTATTATCATTCCGACCTTCATTATACTAGACAAACGAAGGAAAAAGAAGAAAAAAAGTCCAAACAGCAAGTGTTCGGACTTTTTAAGCATTCTATATTAGAAACGTTTTGCTAATTCACGAGCATTAGCAATTGCTGCTTCTTTAATTTCTTGTGCTTTTTCAGGGTTTGCATTCATACCTTCAACTGCGATATATTCAGTATCATTTACACCAACAAATCCTAATACAGTCTTTAAGTGATTGCGACCGAAGTCTACAGCTGCGTATGCTCCTTCAGAATATACGCCACCTGTTGCCTGAATGTGAAGTGCTTTTTTACCTTCTAATAAGCCGACTGGACCATTTTCAGTATATTTGAATGTTTTACCTGCGATTGCTACGTTATCTAAGTATGCTTTTACTACTGGTGGATAGCTAAAGTTCCACATTGGAGTTACGAATACATAACGATCTGCATTCATAAATGTTTCTAAGTTTGTGTTCATTGCTGCTACTTTTTGTTGTTGAACTTCAGTTAAAGCTTCAAAGCCTTCACCTGCTGCAAATTTACCCCAAGCAGCAAATACATCTGCATCAATTGCTGGTACTGTAGTGTTGAATAAATCAATTGTTACAACTTCGTCTTGTGGATGTTCGTTTTTATAAGCTTCGATGAAAGCTTCCCCTACTGCCATTCCGAAAGAACCTTCTGCTGAATTTGGATTTGCTGTGATAAATAGTACTTTTGTCATTGTATTCTCTCCCTTTTTTCTCTTTATCTTTAATTCAAGATTTGTTTTTTAAAAGTTAATAACTTATCTTATGTAAGTATAATACAAAAAGTTTTAATCAATGTCAATAAAAAATAGCTACTTTTTTTTCGTAAGTTAATGATTTACTTTGTTTCCTTAAAATTCAGTATACAGATATTAAGAACTCTTTCATATAAAAAGGCTACCTCTACAACTTATAGAGATAGCCTACTATTACATATTATTTTTGAAATACATGTTTTACTTTTTCAGCTGGAATATTACTTCCGCCTCTACCTTTTACATCTTCAATCATCATTGTAATGACCATATCTGGGGAATTTAAATCAAATGCAGCGAACCAACCTAGTTCTTTTCCTTCGGCCTCTTTTGATACTTTTAATTCCGCTGTACCTGTTTTTCCAGCAAGAGTCATGCCATCAATTTTAGCAATTTTCCCTGTACCATCTGGATCATTAATTACTTTCGTCATTGCAGTTTTTAATATATCCTGATTTCCTTTAGAAATTACATTTTCTTTCCAAGCTTTTGGTTGTTTATCTGTTTTAATAATATACGGTGACGGAATCGTTCCATCATTTACAATTGGCGCATACGTTAAAGCTAAATGAAGAGGAGTCATTAATACTTGTCCTTGTCCATATCCCGTATCTGCCATTTGAATATCATTTTTAATGCCGTCATTTGCAATTTTAGAAGCAGGGAATCCATATTCAATTGGTAGTTTCTCATCGAATCCGAATTTTTTTGCTTCACTCATAAACTTGTCTTTTCCAATTTTCAAAGCTTCTTGTGCGAAGTAAATATTATCCGAGTATTTCATCGCCTTATCAAGATCAATCGGATTTGCATCTTTCACACGCGTTACATAGTAATTACCCCAAGAAGAATCTTTTGTCCATTTTAATCCTTCAATTTTCAACTCTTCTTTTGGATCAATCGTTTTCGTTTCAAGACCAATTGCAGCTGTAATAGGTTTAAATACAGAACCTGGTACCGACAATTGTGTAAAGCGATTTGTCATTGGTTTTTTCGGATCATTATTCCAAGCTTCGCGTTGTGCCTTCGATGTCCCTCGTGCAATTATATTAGGATCATATGCTGGACTACTTACTAGTGCAATTGTTTCTCCACTTTTCGGATTAATTGCTGCACTTGAACCAGCTTCGCCCTTCATTTCATTATACGTTTTTTCTTGAACAGCACTATCAATAGTTAAAGTTACATTTTCTCCATCAACAGCATCTGTTTTTGCCAAGTTTTTAATTTCTTTTCCTTGCGCATCTTCTACAAAGACACGGCCACCTTTTTTACCGCGTAACTTTTCCTCTAATACTTGCTCTAAACCAGCTTTACCAACTGGGTCATCAGCTTGATAGCCTTTCTTTTGTAGCGTTTTTAAATCTTCAGCATTTACCTTTCCAATATAACCAGTCAGATGAGCTGCCGCTTCCCCTAACGGATATGTACGAACATTTACAGGTTTTGTTGAAACACCTGGTAAATCAATGTACGTATTTTGTGTTGCCCCTTCAGGCAAAATTCCAATTGGTACGAGATACCCTGGTTTTACCCATTTAGCAGCTAATTTTTGATCAATTTCTTCTACAGACATATTTAATAACTTCGCTACTGTTTCTTTCGTTTGCGGAGCAGTATCGCCTAACTTTTCAGGAATCAATCCGATTTCAGAAGCTTTCCCATTCGTTGCAAGACCTTTTCCATTACGATCGTATATTTCACCACGTTTTGGCTGTGTTGTCTGCATACGCACTTTACTATCTTTCGTCATGCCAGGGAAAATAAAATCAGGAGTCCAATCTATTTTCCAAGATTCTTTATCTCCATCTTTTTCTTTCACCATTTTTGCTTCATGACCAAATGTGATTTTACCACCAACTGTATCCATGCTTACTTTAAAAGGAACAGGACCTTCATCTTTTTTATCTTCTTTTACTTCCCCTGTTTCTACCTTTAAGTCTTTCACTTCGATACCAGAATAAATTTTTTCATATTTCTCAGTAAACTCTTTCTTTGAAATATCTTTTTTTGCATTTTTTGATAGTTGATCATACATATCTGCAAATTTTTGTTTATTCCACGCTTTTACATATGTATCAAACGCTTCTTGTGGTTTTTCTTCTTTACCACATCCAACTAACATGAATGTTAAGCAAAGAAAAAGAATCCCCCATATCTTTCTCAATCGATTCTCCTCCTCTTTCTATATTAGTACTTTTGAAAATTTTAGCATTTTTACATGCTACCTATCATTATAGCACTATCGAATCTCATCTATAAACTTATATTGGTGAATACAAATAAAAAGATTGATGTGAATTCTCACATCAATCTTTTTTATTATTGTTGCTTCTCATATACATGGTAATAATACGTATACGGGTTTTTTTCATCCGTTAAACCTTTTTCTACAAAAATCTCTTTCCAATTTGTCATATCCATTTCTGGGAAGAATGTATCTCCTTCAAATGCATGATGGATTTTTGTTATATACAACTTGTCTACATAAGGTAAAAAGAGATCGTAAATTTGCGCTCCGCCAAAAATAAAAATCTCTTCTTCATTTTTACATAGTTCAAATACTTCTTCTACAGAATGAACAACTTCACACCCTTCAACATGATACCCTTCATTACGAGTTACAATAATATTACGTCTTCCAGGCAGTGGTCTACCAATCGCTTCATAGTTCTTTCTTCCCATAATAAGCGGGTAGCCCATCGTTGTTTTCTTCACGTATTGTAATTCACTCGGCAAACGCCAAGGTAAATTATTATCTTTACCAATTACTCTATTTTCGTCCATCGCGACCATAAATGAAACAATCATTTTTTCATCTCCTCTACAATTATACTGCAACCGGTGCTTTAATTGCTGGATGCGGATCGTATCCTTCAATCGTTAAATCTTCCATTTCAAAATCAAACACAGATTTCACATCTGGATTTAATGTAAGTTTCGGGAATGGACGTGGTTCACGTGCCAATTGCTTTTCTACTTGTTCAAAATGATTCGTATAAATGTGTGCATCTCCAATTGTATGAACAAATTCTCCTACTTCAAGACCACATTCATGTGCAATTAAATGTGTTAGTAGTGAATAACTTGCGATGTTAAATGGAATTCCAAGGAATATGTCACCACTTCTTTGATATAGCTGACAAGAAAGTTTTCCGTCCGCTACATAAAATTGGAATAATGTATGACAAGGCGGTAATGCCATACTCGGTACGTCTTCAGGATTCCAAGCAGAAACGATTAAACGACGTGAGTCTGGTGTTTTTTTAATCATTTCAATTACATCTTTTAATTGATCAAGTGTCTCACCAGCTGTCGTTTTCCAAGCACGCCATTGTTTACCGTAAACGTCTCCTAAATAACCATATTTATTTGAGAACTCATCATCTTCTAAAACGTTCTTTTTAAACAATTCCATTTGCTCATCGTACTGTACTTTAAATTCTTCATCTTGTTGTGAGCGAAGACCAAAATCAGTCATGTCAGGACCAGTATACTCATCACTTTCTACCCAGCTCTTAAACGCCCATTCATTCCAAATGTTATTATTATGCTGCAATAAATAGCGAATATTTGTATCACCTTTCATAAACCAAAGTAGTTCACTTGCTACAAGGCGAAATGGTACTCTTTTTGTCGTTAATAAAGGAAATCCTTTGCTCAAATCAAAACGCATTTGATATCCAAATACAGATACAGTTCCTGTCCCTGTACGATCTTCTTTCTTCGTACCATGTTCCATTACATGGCGGCATAAATTTAAGTATTCATTTTCAGCATGTTTCATATGTAGGAAAACCTTCTTTCAATCGTATATGGAATTTATCATAACATGAAAAATGGTAAATTTAATAATCTTAATTAATAAAATTTCTTGCGCTAATTCTTACAAAATTATTAACTTTCCATATTTTAAAAGGTTTTCATTTTCTATTACCGAAAGTATAGTGCGGTAGATCAAAATTTATATTTGGAGGTTAGAAATATGTCTAAAATTGAAACACCTGTTATGACTTCTTTACAAACCACGGTTGAAAAAATGATGAAGGATTTAAATGTTCCTGGTGTTGCTGTCGCTGTTATAAAAGACGGTGAAGTTATTCTTTCAGAAGGTTTCGGCTATCGTAATATAGAAACAAAAGAGGCTGTTACACCGAATACTCGATTCGCAATCGGTTCCTCAACGAAAGCGTTTGGTACACTTTCATTAAGCTTGTTAGCACAGCAAAAAAAGTTTAATTGGGATGCTCCTGTCCCGTCTTATATACCTAACTTTACTTTATCTGAACTACTTGCTAGCTCACAAGTTACAGGACGGGATTTAGCTTCTCATCGAACTGGAGTGAGTCGTCATGAGGCTCTTTGGTACAGTTCTTCCTTATCTCGAAAAGATCTCGTTGAAAAAATAAAACATTTACCACTTGATGCACCGTTCCGGACTGCATTTCTATATAACAACTTAATGTATGCAACAATTAGCTACATTGTTGAAAACATTACAAATCAAACGTGGGAGCAATACACTACAGAACATATTTTAGAACCTTTAAATATGAGACATACAAACTTCTCTGTTAACGATTCACAAACTACAGATGATTACGCTTTACCTTACATTGAAAATGACGGTGAAATAAAAGCAGTTCCATTCCGTAACATCGATACAGTTGGCGCTGCTGGGTGTATTAATTCCACAATTGAAGATATGGCAAATTGGGTACTTCTCCACTTAAATGAAGGAAAATTTGGAGATCATGAATTAATCTCCTCTGAATTATTACAACAAATGTATACACCACACAATTCAATTCCAGACCAACCGGTTTTATCACTCCCTGAATCTCCATTAAATAGTTACGGTCTTGGTTGGTTTATTAGCGCTTATCGTGGTAAAAAAGTGATTCATCATGGCGGTAATATCGATGGATTTTCAGCGCTTGTTTCATTCATACCAACAGAAAACATAGGCCTTGTCATTTTAACGAATGCTGGAGGAACATTACTTCCTACTTATCTCGCTAATCAAATTTATGACGAACTACTTGAATTAGAATCCATTGATTGGCATAAACGTGCTGTAGAAGATACTAAAAAAATGAAGGAAATGATGAAAGAAGCAACTGAATCCCTCCCTGAACAAATTAAAGGGACTACACCTTCGCACAAGTTAGAGGATTATACTGGTACTTTTGAACATCCTGCATACGGAACATTACAAGTATACAAACGAGATGATTCGTTATATGTACAATTTATGGAAATGGATATTCAATTAGGGCATCATCATTACGACATCTTCTCCACAAAAGTTGACTTATTCCAAATGAAAATGAGCTTATTATTCGCTTATGAAATGAATGTAAGTGGTGAATTCCCATCCCTTCAGTTACATGTACCAGCTACATTAAGTACTCAGCCGCTTACATTTAAGAAAATTAAATAAGTATCTTGATGGTAAAAAATAAAGGTAGGTGCGAATCACACCTACCTTTTCTATTTCATATCAATCTTATCTGGTTGAAACCAAATTGGCTTCGATAACTCAAAGTTATTATGATCCTCTAAAACTATAGTAAGACGCTCTAACATATCATCTAACATATGCGGCGCTGCTCGTAATGTCCAGACAACTGAGGAGAAAACTGTCATGCCAACATACACCGTGTATAATTTCCAGAACTCCTCTGGTATTTTCCTATTAAAGTATCCTTCTATTTGTCCGATTGAATACGGAATACTAATATCCCTTGCAAACAGTGCAATTTTTACGAAATCATGAATTGGGTCACCCCAGTCATAGCCATTAAAATCAACAACACCTACATATTTTCCATCCCGTACAATTATATTTTCTAAATGAAAATCATCGTGTTGAAATCGATTCGGGCGGCTCTTTAAATATATTTTATTTTCCTCTATAAACTTTATGATTTTATCATCATTTTTTATTTTTATTCCGCATGTTTTGTATACCTCTACATATTTACTATGTTTTTTCATAGCTCTTTCATACCATGGAAGTATATCCTTAGGAGCTTCAAATGTATGCATTTTTGCTAAATCTTTTCCTGCCTCTATACCAATATCATATTGTTCTTTTGGTGAATACGTAGGCAATAGCTTCTTCGCATCTTCCCCTTCTAAATATGAAAAAATACTATAGCATACACCTTCTTCTTCCAATATACCTATTTCAATTGGCCTTTGTGCCTGTACGTTACGTTTTACCATTTCATTTAAAATTTGAAACTCTATTTTCTTTCTTTCATACTCTTTTATATCGCCTGTCCGAAATAAATATTTTTCATTATTTGCATTCGTAATTATATATTTCTTATCAGGCGAAAAACCTTTAGAAATTTCTTCAATATTCGCTGCATCTTTTACTATTTGTATATTGCTTTGCCGTGCTGTAATTATCTTCATATCTATTCCCCTTACATTTCTGCATTTGGTGTATAGGCAACTTCTACAATAAATCCATCCGGATCGTAAAAATCAATCGTATAGTAACCTTCCGAATAATGATTCATTTCAATTGGACCACGTATTACCTTCACTTTCGTACTAGAAAGAAAATCTGCTACTTCATCAACTACTTCTCTATGAATAGCTTGATAACAAATATGTCTAGGCCCTAACGTCCTTACAATTTCCTCATCTACTTCTTTAAAGTATATTTCACTTTCTCCTGTGCTATATGCTACTTCATTTAACTTTCTCCACCCAATTATGGAAAACAACTTATTATAAAAAGAAATGGACTCCTCTAAATTTGCTACCCAAAATTCAATATGATGAATGCCTGCTCGCAGTGTATTCATATTAAGAATACGCTCCTTGTACTACTTGCACAATTTCCATCGGCTTATGAACCATGTAATCTGGTGCATCTTTTTTCACTGTTTCAATAACATCATATCCCCAAGATACCCAAATTACGTTCACTCCAGCCTTTTTACACGCTGCTACGTCTCGCTGTTCATCACCGACATATAACATATCTTTCTCTGTTATCTTTTTCGATTTTAAAAATCTTTTTATCATCTTGTCTTTACCGAACAAATTTTTAGAACAATACACTTCTTGTATATTTTCTATATCATTCTTTTGTAAAAACGCCCGAATATGCTCTTCTGAGTTCGATGATATGACTGCAATTCCGTAGCCTTTTTTATGTAGTTCATCTAATACTTCCTTCATCCCATGGAACAAAATAAGATCTTTTATAGCAGGTTGATACAATTTATAAAACTCCAGCGCTAATATCGGTAGTTTATACAGTGGTACATCGAGTTGTTTACATCTCTCCGCCATCGTTAACTTGCGTAAATACTCAATTTCTTCTTCTCTTACCGTTTTATATCCGTGCTTTTCAGCAATTTGATTATAAATTGGTACAAATATATTTTGTGAATCTACTAATGTGCCATCAAAGTCAAAAACAATATATTTTTGCATTCCCATACTCCCTTTGCTTCTTTTTTCTAAACCTATGTTATTCAACAACATGGTTGTCTGTCCCTTCTATAAAAATAAAAAAGAACAAGATTTTCTTGTTCTTTTTAAGAAAGCCATTTCGGCGGTACATTCGTATTCCAATAAATATTTCCTAACTCATGATGTCCTGAGTATCCATCATCAAAACGATGATAATGGAAATTAAAATAATAACCATCTTGCGGTGGATGATCTCTTCTTACATGGAAACGCAATAAATCATTTCCTGATTTCGTATCGTAGACATGAAAAATCTTTTCATTATTCCCACCAGCTGGTTTTTGAGAAATCGCTAATGATTGTAGTGAATCTTCTGGTACATCACTAGCAAGCTCAGCAATTGCCTCTTCAATCTTTGGTAATATTACATCTTTAAATTCATCTTCAATTACTGGACCAATTTTAGTACCAAACTTTTGCATCGACTGCTTCTCTGCTTCTTGCATCGCATAAGTAATAAAAGTATCGGTGGTTAACCTGTCATTCGTTTCTTCATATGTATAGGACGTACTCTCCAAACTTTGTTGCCCAGCTGTGCTCGTAGGCTTGTCCGCAGCTTTGGCATTATCAAGCAATATGGAAGGAGGCGTCACTAAACCAAATGTAAATACGGTAATTAATGCGACTAAGGTTTTTCTAAACCAATTTGGCATTTATGTTCCCTCCCCTTTCACTCATTATTTTTTATATAACGGTGGTTTCTTCTATTATACAAAATGATTGTAATTTTTGCACTTTACAATTTTGTTAACGTTCACATATTTTTCACTTGAATATGAAATTGTAAGATTTCATACAATATTAATACCACGATATTGAGGAGGCACTTGAATGACTTTAGACGTCATGTATTCCGCCGCAAGCATACTCGTTTTAGTATATTTTATTTATCAATGTGTTACAGACTAGAAAAAGAGCCGTCAATGGCTCTTTTTTAATGGTAGAAATACAATCCATACAATTAATAAAATAAAAACAACGCTGCCTACCACAGCTGGCAATAAATAAAACTGTGAAAGTATAACTATTCCATATAAAAGTATTGCTGGTAGTAGTAAATAACGATCTGCCTTCCATCTTAACAATAGTAATTTCCCTTCATCACAATATAAACGAAGAAACATCTTATTCGTAAATTCATTCCAATAATCACGTGCATAGCGAGAAATTGCAACTACAGCAAATACGAGAACAATAGCTGCAATCCACCTTGGAGTCATAATTATACTTGCAGTACTGATACATACAATTTGAATATAAAATATTCGTGCAGTACTTGTACGGAAAAATTCCTTCAAAAAAGATTCGACAATACAAGAATCAGCTTTTTTCCCTAAAAGTCTTTTAGAGCGCGGAAACATCCACGGTTTTTTATTCGAACTACTCGGTTTAGCCGCATGACCACCAACTTGCATAATTCCGCTCGTCCAGCGCATGCTTTCCTCCTTTTCTTTCTCGATTTCTTTAAAAAAGAACTTTTTATAATTCATTTTCTCTTTTACTAATACACTACTTAAGAAAATTACTAGACCGATAAATAAAATTGAATACAACGGATTTTTATAAATAAAAAATAAACTAATTCCAAAAAAGGACACGCTCATAGAAAATACTACATTTTTTACAATCCATAAAACCCATCGTTTCCCCACATGTACATGAACAAATCTCGTTAACAACGACAACATAAATCGAAATATAGTAAAGAATACCCAAAATAAGAGGACTTGTATCTCTGTTACTTCGATACTTTTCATCAACACCGGTAACATAATAACGACTACTATTATATTCGTTATCGCTATTCGAACAAATGTGTACATCATGCCATACTGGACTAATTTTCGCATATGTGTTGCATACGAAATTAAAAATAAACTATCCGCTTGCTCAAAAAATGAACGAACTCCTCTTGGATATGTTACTAGATAAAATGCGAGTAATCCTAATCCGAAATAAATCGTCTCTTCCGTTGATAATTCATTTATCCATAGCGATCGATAATAGATTCCCATAAATATAAGTGCTGGAATAATAATATATAATGCGACTGTCCAATCTGTTACCGAACGTATAGACTTCCATTTCCGCTCAAGTTCATGGCGTAATCTCTTATAAAATTGTTGTTTAATCATGTTGTTCACGCCTTACAATTACATCAAAGCAGTCTAATAATGAACTACCCGGCATTTCCGCTAATATTTGAATAGATTCTAAATGTCCATCTGCGACTAATGTACCTTGTGAAATGAGTAAAAATCTTTCACAAATTTTTTCAGCAGTATCTAATACGTGCGTACAAAGTAAAATTCCTGCCCCGCGCTCTTTTTCTTTATATAAATAATTTAAAAACTCTTTCGTAGCTACCGGATCTAAACCGATAAAAGGTTCGTCAATGATATAAAAATCTGGCTCAGTTAAAAACGCCAATATTAGCATCGATTTTTGTTTCATGCCTTTTGAAAATTTCGATAAATACTCATGTTTATGCTTATTCATTCGAAAAGTATGTAATAATTGTTCCGCTCGTTCTTCCCAACTTCCCATTTCACTTCCACGAGCTGCCATTAATAATTCAATATGTTCCCAGAGCGTCAAGTAATCATAGTATGTTGGATGTTCTGGTACGTATGCATACGGATTTTTCTTTTCACCGAATGATATTTCACCGTCCATATTTACAAGTAATCCGAGTATCGTTTTAATCGTCGTACTCTTCCCAGCACCATTTGCTCCAATAAGAGCAACTAGTTCACCTTTTTCGATAGAAAAAGCTATATCATGAATTATTTTTCGCCTATTTCATATCCAGCTGAGCGGATATTTACTTTTAACATGCATTCCCCTTCTTTCCATTTCTAATACAATCAAGGAAAAGAATAACATATAACTATCTATATATCATTATAAAATATTTATTTTCATAGCAGGAAAAAACATTTTTTAACAGAATATAAAATGTTTGATTACATTTTATTGGAGTTGATAATATGTCTTTTCAAATTCGTGAAGCAACGATAGATGATATAGACGCACTTTGTTCTTTAACGAAAGAATTAAAAGGTTCCTCTATTTCCTATGAAGATATGAACAACCGCCTACAATTCGTACAAATGAGTCCGTTTGATTTTTTATATGTTTACGAGGAAGAAGAAGCTATATTTGGATTACTTGGATTTCGTATACGTGAAAATTTAGAAGATGTAACACGTTATGGAGAGATTTCAATTATTAGCGTTGATTCTAACATACGACGGAAAGGCATTGGACAAGTGTTGATGGATTATGCCGAGCAATTAGCAAAGAAACATAATTGCATTGGCACATGGCTAGTTAGTGGAACAAAAAGAGTAGCAGCTCATCCTTTTTACCAAAAATTAGGTTATGAAGTAAATGGCTACCGATTTGTAAAATATTTTTAAACTACTTTATAAAGTGAAGGGACTATAACTATGACAAACATTAAAGCAATTTTCATTGATCGTGACGGTACAATTGGTGGTGACACTACAATACATTATCCGGGATCTTTTACATTATTTCCGTTTACAAAAGCAGCTTTGCAAAAACTAAAAGCTCAAAATATAAAAATTTTCTCTTTCACAAA
The DNA here is from genome assembly GCF_038008705.1 of Bacillus sp. FSL W8-0770. Lineage (NCBI taxonomy): Bacteria > Bacillati > Bacillota > Bacilli > Caryophanales > Bacillaceae > Bacillus > Bacillus sp. FSL W8-0770. The sequence continues at coordinate 2,056,726 of NZ_JBBOZR010000001.1, read as the reverse complement.
TCAACCTGGTATCGCAGACGGGATAGCAACTGTTACTGATTTCGCACAAGAATTAAAAGGTTTCGGCTTTGATGATATATACGTATGTCCTCACAAACACGGTGATGGTTGTGAATGTCGTAAACCAAGTACAGGTATGCTGCTACAAGCAGCTGAAAAACACGGGCTTGATTTAACAAAATGCGCTGTAATTGGTGATCGCTGGACCGATATCGTTGCAGGAGCAACAGTACATGCGATAACGATATTGGTGCGCACAGGCGCTGGATACGATGCTTTACATACGTACCGAGACAAATGGGCACATATTGAACCAAACTACATTGCAGATAACTTTGAAGATGCAACGAACTGGGTTTTAAATCAACTATAATACAAATGAAGTTTTTGATTCACTCGAAATAATTTAAAACATAGTTTAAATAGCCTTTTTGGCAAATAATTGTCTTCCACAAAACGGATCACCTCAAAAGGTAGCAAGTTCCCTTTTGATACGCAAACATTGCAATTCAAATTATATTTTTTATTAGTAACAGCAATTAACGTAAAGAAGGAATAGCTTAGTGGCTATCCCTTCTTTATTGACTTCTATTATTTACATTTGTTATCTGTTTTTATTGAGTATTCTCATCGTTTTTATACTCCAAAACATCCCCTGGCTGACACTCCAAAGCTTTACATATCGCTTCTAATGTTGAAAAACGAACCGCTTTTGCTTTCCCATTTTTCAAAATAGAAAGATTCGCCATCGTAATTCCAACCTTCTCCGAAAGCTCCGTTACACTCATTTTTCGTTTTGCTAACATGACGTCAATATTAATAATGATTGTCATATCCGCCACCTCAGACCGTCAAATCATTTTCTGATTTTATGTTAATTGCCTCTTGTAGAAGTCGTTGGAGGATAGCAGCAAAAACGGCGATAACGAGCGAAGCAAAAACGATAATGAGTCCCACTAGCCCAATAGGAGGGTCCATTTTTTTCGCTATAAAATGAAAAAGTGGCAAACTTAATACATACAAACCACTGATTGTAATTGCACAGCGCTTTATATTCTTTAACGACTTTACTGATAATTCCGAGAACGCTGTGTTCTCATCAATGTACTGTAAAAGATTGAAAGCCTGATAAAGAGCAACGTAAAAAGGCACAGCTGCTCCATACATCACAATGAAAACAAGATATTTCATCGGAGCAATATTAGGATACAAATTTGCTGCGAAATTCGCCATTTCCGGCACTAAAAATATGCATAAAGCAAGTACTGAAATTCCAGCAAGAAAAATAATTACTTTTAAGAACGTTGTTGAACTTCGTTTAAGATTCATTTACAATACCTCACTTATTTAATGGCAACATAATTTTATCACAACATTTATTGTTTAACAATAAATAAATATCGTTTTATTTTTGTCATGTTTTTTAATTTAGGCAAAATAAAAAAGAATTTCTCATTACAAAGAAATTCTTTTTCTTGAAAATGTCTCTTTCAACTTAATTTTTTAAAACGTTAATTCGTAATGGAAATAACGATTATCTCTCAAATAACCATTTTCAGCGTATAATCGTTGTGCTGATAAATTATCAATCTCCGTTTGCAGCTTTACACCTTTTGCTCCATTTTCTAATGCGTATTCTTTAGCAGCTTCTAATAATTTTTTACCTGTTCCGGCTCCACGCTTCGCCGCTTGTACAAATAAATCATTTAAAATCCATAATTCTTTCATTGAAATAGAAGAAAATGATGGATATAGTTGCGTGAACCCAATATATTCGCCGTCTTCAACTGCTACGAAAATAACAGACTCTTTTTTCTCAATTCTATTTCGTAAAAATACTTTTGCCCCTTCTAAATCAGAATCTTGCCTATAAAACATGCGATAGTTATTAAAAACTGATGCTAGTCCATCTAAATCTGCAATTGTTGCCTCATATATTCTCATTTTACTCCATTCCCCTTCCAATACTGTCTCATTATATCCGTTGCCCATTTAGGCTGGTGTATTTCTTCTGTCGGCATAAACTCTTTCATTATTGGTTTTATATCCAATATAGGAGTGCCATCAATAGCATCTAATCCCTCAACAATAATTGATTTACCTTCTCTTTTGATCACCTTTACAATTGTTACAGCTATGCGATTTGGGCGATTTTTCCCGCGCTGTGCAAAAATACCTACTTCAGGATAATCCTTATTATTTCTAGGATGTCTAGCAAAATACTGAATTTGCTCGTCAGTTACTTTATGAAAATAAAAAACAACTTCAATATGAGAAAAATCTTCAACCCCTTGTATACTCTCTTCTGCATACATTTCAGTTAAAGTTATACGAGATCTTACTTCTCCCCACTCATCATCTTTTATTTCCTTTCTTTCATTATGTACAAATGCGATTGGTTGAACTGAAAACATACGCATTCCCCCTCAAATGTAACCACTTACATTATAAAATATTTTCTGAATGTTTTCCAGATATACGAATAAAGTTTACATAATATAATTATACTCTATCTAGAGCTACCTTGACTGCTTCAATTGCATGTATATGAGTTGTATCAAATATCGGGACAGATACGTTTTCTTGCTTTATTAATAACCCTATTTCTGTACAACCTAATATGATTCCCTGTGCTCCTTTTTGCACTAACTCTTCGATGACTCTTTTATAATATTCTCTAGATTGAGATACTATTTTTCCTAAACATAATTCTGTATATATTACTTTATTTATTTCTTTTCTATTTTTTTCTGATGGTACTATTACTTTTATATTATTTTCTTCTATACGTGACTTATAGAAATCTTGCTCCATTGTATATTTAGTTCCAAGCAGACCAACCTTTTGAATGTCTTTTCTTTTAATTTCTTTTGCAGTTGCATCAGCAATATGTAAGACTGGAATATCAATTTTCGCCTTTATTTTTCCAACTACCTTATGCATTGTATTTGTACAAATGATTATAAAGTCTGCTCCTCCCTTTTGTAATGAATATGCCGCATTCCCTAGAATTTCTCCAGCACCATCCCAATCTCCGCTAGACTGACATCGTTCAATCTCTTCAAAATCCACACTATTAATCAAACATTTTGCTGAATGTAGTCCTCCTAATCTCTCTTTTATTTCTTCATTAATAATTCGATAATATTCAGAAGTTGATTCCCAACTCATACCACCTATAAGACCTATCGTTTTCATATAAACAAACACCTACCTAAACTTTTTTTATAAAACTAATAACAACATTTTATTATGTATATTATACACAATAAAACAAGACTTTAAGTTTGGAATATAAAGTCTTGTTTTAACGTATATAGAATAATTGTACTTTCATTTCCAAGGAAATTTTTATAGAATATTCTGAAATTAATAATCTGATATTTTTATAAATTCTTTATACTTATAATTAAAACACTCTCGATACAACTCTTTGATTTCATCATATGATGGAACACGTGGGTTATTTGCTGGGCTACCACTTTCAATTGCATCTGATGCCATTTTAGAGATAGCATTTTCAAATTCAATTTCATCGATACCGTATTCTTTTAAATTTGGAATACGAAGATCATAGCAAAGCTTTTTTATTTCCCCAATCGTATAGTCTGCTACTTCCTCATCAGAATTCGAATACAAATCCTTATTTAAGTTACGTCCAATTTTTGCTAACCTTTTCACTGCACTTGTTTTTGTAAACTCTAACACTGTAGGTAATAGTATGGCATTTGATATTCCATGCGGTACATGAAATAATGCTCCCACTGGCCTTGACATTCCATGAACTAATGTAACTGATGCATTCGAAAATGCAATTCCAGCTTGTAAGGAAGCAATCATCATCGCTTCTCTTGCCTCCATATTATGTCCATCTTCATATGCTATACGTAAATATTTCATAATACTTTCAATAGCTGAAAGAGCAAGTACATCTGTAAGTGGTTGTGAAAATTTAGAAATATAAGCTTCAATCGCATGACATAACGCATCTATTCCTGTTGCTGCCGTAATTTGTGGTGGTAACGAACTTGTCAAAACTGGATCTATAATTGCTACTTTCGGTATAAAACTAGGATGCTTCATCATCATTTTTACATCTGTTTTTTTATTCGTAATTACTGCTACACTTGTAACTTCCGAACCAGTACCAGAAGTTGTTGGAATTGCAATAAGTGGTAGTGGATTGTTTTCTATTTCAATATCCTTTTGGACATAATCCTCAACTTCTCCACCATTTGTATATAAAACCGCTACCGCTTTCGCAGCATCAATACAACTTCCACCACCAATACCGATAATAAAATCGCACTTTTCCTCTTTACAAAGAGATAACGCTTCTAATACGTGTATATTTGTAGGCTCAGCATCCACTTTATTATATGTGCTAACAGTAATACCTTTCTTATTTAGTTGTTGTATACACTTTTCAACATATCCTAATTTCTCCATAATTGTATCAGTAACTATAAAAGCTTTTTTCCCTAACTTTTTTGATTGTTCTCCCAGTTTTTCAAGCGAATTTCTTCCATATAATACCGACTTTGGCATACGAAACTCAGAAACCTCTTGCAAGTCCCCCACCCCTTCTTATCCTAATTAATATTTTATAATATAAATTATCGATTTGATGAATCTTTACGATTCAAATTTTTTAATAGAGTCCTGTTAAAGTATAGAATGCGATAACTAAAAATACAGCAACCGTTTTCAAAATTGTAATAGCAAATATATCTTTATATGACTGTTTATGTGTTAATCCTGTTACTGTAAGAATAGTAATAATAGCCCCGTTATGTGGTAGTGTATCCATTCCTCCTGATGCCATTGATACGATACGGTGCATAACTTCTAATGGAATATCAAATTGATTGGCCGCTGCAATAAATTTATCTCCCATTGCGCTTAATACTATTCCCATTCCTCCTGATGCCGAGCCTGTAATTCCAGCTAAAATATTCGTCGTTACTGCACCATTCACTAACGGATTTGTGAAAGTAGCAGAGATGCCATCTCTCATAATTGCGAAGCCTGGAAGTGCTGCAATGACACCACCGAATCCAAACTCAGCTCCTGTATTCATCGTTGCAAGTAGCGCTCCACCAATACTTGTATTCAATCCAGCTTGGAAACCTGTTACTACTCGCTTCCAATATAATAATAACGTTGTTAAGATCCCTATAATAAGTGCCAATTCTACAGACCAAATTCCTACCACTGCACTTAATTCTACTTTTCCAAATGCTTTCATACCAATTGCAGAAAAATCAAAACCGCTTGGATACCACTTTGGTATCATAATAGTAAACACTTTATTCATTACACCTACTAAAATAAGTGGTATAAATGCAATAAGTTGTTGTGCTCTTGTGATTTCAATGTTATTAATTAATGGCATATTTTTTTGTTCTACTTGCAAAGATGCTGCCATTTCAGTATTTCCATCATTAAAACCAAAATATCCTTCACCTGCTGCTTTTGCCTTCTTACGTCTACTCTCTAAATATAGTAAACCTAATGTAAGAACAAAAATTGCTCCTACAATCCCAAGTATCGGTGCAGCATAAATATCCGTTTTAAAAAATGTTGTAGGTATTACATTTTGAATTTGTGGTGATCCAGGTAGCGCATCCATTGTAAACGTTACTGCTCCAAGAACAATCGTTCCAGGGATTAAACGCTTTGGAATATTAGCTTGTCGAAACAACTTAGCTGCGAACGGATAAACAGCAAACACTACTACATACACACTAACACCACTATACGTTAAAATAGCCCCCATTAATACAATCGCTAATATAGTACGTTTTTCACCAACTAACTCAATAATTGTTTTTGCGATAGAATCTGCAATTCCTGACATTTCCACTACTTTTCCAAATATTGCTCCTAATAAAAACACAGGAAAATATAATTTTATAAATCCAACCATTTTCTCCATAAAGATATTAGAAAAGAAAGGTAATACATAACTAGGTTCTGTCAAAAATACTGCAAATAATGCAAATATCGGCGCGAATAAAATAACAGAAAAACCTCTGTATGCTACGAACATAAGTAAACTTAGTGCTAATAATATAATAACTAACTCCAATTTTACCCCTCCGTTAAACAGAATATTCTAAATTTTATTGATAAATTTCTACTAAACTTTTAATTCTGACATCCCTCCTCTTATTCATACAAATTTTTATGCTAAAAATGTCTAATTATAATTATTCGATTACATATGAAAAATCCCTTTAAACAGAAACGAATTCATCGTCATACGTTATAAAGGGATTGCTAGAATCTATATTTACTGCTGTATTAAATTTTTCTCTACACAAAAATGATACAGTTCTTCAACATCTTTCACTATGTAGGTCGCACTAACTTCAGTCAGTTCTTTTTCACAGCCATAGCCATATAAAACACCAATTGAAGCAATTCCATTCTGATTCGCACCTATTATATCGTGCTTTCTATCACCAATCATTATCATTTCTTCTTTATTTAGTTCTTCATGTGTTTGTAAAATATGAGCAATTATTTCTTCTTTTTTTATTCTCGTACCATCTAAATTACTTCCAATGATGTCTTCGAAATAATTCGTTAATTGAAAATGCTCTATAACTTGTTTCGCAAATACAGTGGGCTTTGAAGTTGCTACGAATATGCGATTCCCTGAACTTTTTAATTGTTGCAAGAGCTTCAGAATCCCCTCGTATACATTATTTTCAAACAATCCACGCTGCTTTAAATACTCACGGAAGTAAAAAACAGCACGTTCAACCTCTCCTTCACTCATATTATATCTCTCTATGAATGATTGCTGAATAGGAGGACCTATAAATGAATCTAACTCACTTATATGTACTTCTTCAATTCCTACTTTTTTTAATGCATATAAAACCGAGTTTACAATCCCTCCTTTCGGATCCGTTAAAGTTCCATCTAAATCAAATAGAAATGTTTTATACATGCTTCATTCCTCCACTTAATTTGCTGTATAAATAAGTGCTAACATCTCTTCCACTTCTCCCTATTATACTATTATTATCTATTTTTTCGAAAAATCAATTTCCATATGTCACATACTTTCAGTTACAAAATACGATAGATATGATACAGTAAAAAAGTTACAATTATTTTAATAGAAACTGGTGAAACAAATGTCAATTACGTTAATTTTTATAATGGCTTTCACAATTGTGATCCACGCAGTTGAAACAAGCTCTTATAGTATTCGATTAGCTGGAGTACGTTTAAAAAAGATTGCGGTTGCCTTGTCTGTTGTAGGAATGGTGTTACTTATTTCAAGAACATCAAACTTACTACAAGCCTTTTTAATCGGTGGTATTGTCGATGAAGCAAAACTAGATTCTTCTATTAATTTAGAGCATATTATACGACTCGTACTATTATCGGCTTCTATCGGTACATTAATCGCGATCATTCTTTATCCAACTTTGACAAAATTATTTGGATATGTCATTCAAAACTTTGAAACAGACGGTTCTTTCATTCGAATGATGAAAACGAATAACATTCAAAAATTAAAGTACACAAAAAAATATGTCCGTTTTCCAAAGTTAGAAATGATTCATAGACTGCGTATCGGTGGTATTCCAAAGCGTATTATGCTTATTAACATGTTTGCTACTGCTATTTATACAGCAGGGGTACTTTCAGCCCTTTACGCTTCTTTTTTAAATCCAGATTATGCAACAAATGCAAGTACAGCTTCTGGCCTTGTAAATGGTTTCGCCACTATTTTATTAACTGTATTACTCGATCCACGCATTGCTCTTTTAACAGAACGTGCTCTACAATCAGAAAGCGGTGCTGAATCTATGAGTAAAATGTATGGTTGGCTAATGATTTCTAGACTTCTCGGCACATTATTAGCACAACTGCTATTTGTACCAGGTGCTTACTGGATTTTATGGATTATTGAACTGATGCATTAATTTACTAGAAAGGTGAATTTATCAATGAAGATCAAAACAGAGAAAGATATAATTCGCTTAATAGAAAACGACGAATGGATGATGAATGTATTACAAATGGCAAAATCACTAGAGCTACCTGATTGGTGGATTTGTGCCGGATTTGTTCGTTCTAAAATTTGGGATACTTTACATGACTATGAAGCTAAAACGGCTATGCCTGATGTTGATGTGATTTATTATGATAGTCTACATCAAGATGAGATATACGAACAATCATTAGAAACGAAATTAATGAATATTGATGCTACTATCCCTTGGTCTGTAAAAAATCAAGCTCGTATGCATGTAGTGAATAATATGCCACCATATTCTTCTTCTGTTAATGCTATTTCTAAATTCCCTGAAACAGCAACGGCTTTAGGAGTTACACTTGATGAACTAAACAACGTTATCTTAACAGCCCCATGTGGTATTGAAGATGTCCTTACCTTACAAGTGAAACCAACAGCTCATTTTCTTGAATCGAAAGAACGATTACATATGTACAAAAACAGAGTTATAAAAAAGAATTGGCAAAGTAAGTGGCCTAACATCACAATCACATATCCAGAAATTTAGAAAGGGTGCCTCTCATTTATAGAAGCACCCTTTTCTTCATTTCAAAAAATGTATGACTGTTTCTGCAAATCTATCTGCTTCCTCATAATGAGGTGAATGACCGCTCTCTTCAAATACGATATACTTGCCGTTTCGGGCATCTTTATTAAATGTTTTAATTTGTTCTTCACACGTTACTACATCATGTTTTCCTACTATTAATAACATTAGATTTTGTACATCTTTTATTTTTGATAATAATGATGTATGACATGCTCCCTCTAATTTTAATCTATCAAAGTGAATTTTGGAGCGATTTGAAAATTTTTCCCACTCTTCATCACTGTATAAACTCTCATCTGTCCTATCTTCCTTATTATTGTAAATCTCCATTCTTTTTTCTTCTAATTCAGCGCTTAATCTTATATAAGCTTCTAACAACTCTTCTGAACTAGCATCGCTAGATGAATAAGCAAAGCATTCTTTTGCTACTTCTTCTTTTCCATACTTTTTTAATAAATGTCCTGTCTTTTGTAACAAAGCCCTACTTGTTAATGCAAAATCAAAAGTTGGTCCTTCAAATATTATTTTCTCTATTGAACTTGGATATATCGACGCATAAAGCAATGCTACATATCCACCGAAAGAGTGTCCAATTATAGACCACTTCTCAATTTGTAATACTTTTTTTAATTCCTCACAGTCTTCAATCAAATCATTTAATCCAAAAGCTTCGTCTTCAGTAATTTCTTCTGAGCGACAAACACCTCTTTGATCTATCATAATTACATATAGAGAATCTTTTAAACGTTCCGCTTGATGAAATGAAAAATCATAACAACTTTCTCCTGGTCCACCATGCAAGTATAAGACTGGCTTATTTTTAGGATTTCCATGTGTTTCAACGTATAGCTTTTTCCCTCTAATATTCATATATTTCCCTGCTTCTATCAAATTTTCCTTTATGATCATCACACTTTTTTTACTGAATATTATAACATTTAATATTAAATAATCCCTATTACATTTAAAAAAACGATAATTATTGCAAGTGGTGCTACAAATCGAAGTAAAAATGCCCAACAAGTAAATACTTTCTTTCCATAATTTCCACCTACAAAAAACTCTGCTTCTAGTACCTTCTTTTCCATTTTGAATGAAACAAAAATACTAATAAATAGTGCTCCAAGTGGCATTAATATATTACTAGATAAAAAGTCTACTGCATCAAAAATATTCTTTCCGAAAATCGTAATATCACTCCATACTCCAAATGATAACGCTGATGGTATACCTACTAAGAAAATGCCGAAACCGATCAGCCATGATAATTTCGTTCTCTTTTCTTGTTCACCATTTGCTAATGCTGAAACAACAGTTTCTAGTAGAGAAAATGCTGATGTTAATGTCGCAAATGTAAATAGTGCAAGAAATACTGTTAAGAAAAATCCACCGAATGGGATTTGACTAAATACAGATGGTAATACGATAAACAGTAATCCAGGTCCTTCTGTTGGCTCCATTCCTAATGAAAATACGGCTGGAAAAATAGCAAGACCTGCAAATAATGAAACAAATAAATTTAATCCAACAATTGTTATTGCTGATTTTGGTAAACTTTCTTTTTTATTTAAATAGGAACTATACGTAACCATAATTGAAATCCCGATACTAATTGCAAAGAATGATTGCCCCATTGCGAACAAAATACTTTCCGAAGTAATCTTTGAGAAATCTGGTTGTAAGAAAAACTTCACACCTTTCATTGCATCATCAAGTGTTAACGAACGAATAATAAGAGCGACAAATAAAACGAACAATGCTGGCAACATATATTTACTTGCTTTTTCAATTCCGTTTTGTACACCCTTTGATACAACCCATATCGTAGTGAACATAAAAGCGAAATGTCCCATAATAGCCCAAGCAGGATTCCCAATTGTTTCAGTAAATAATGTACCGTAATTTTGTCCTGGAGTAATCAGTTGTCCAGTTATTCCTCTGAATAAATAAATTAATACCCATCCACCTACAACACTATAAAACGAAAGTAGTATAAAACAAGTTCCAACACCAAGGCGTCCAATCCAATGCCATCCTGTATTTGGTGCGATGCTTTTAAATGCTCCAACTGCTTGTTTCTGCGTACTGCGTCCAATCATAAATTCAGCTATAAGTAGCGGTAGTCCAATTAAAACAGTAAATAATATAAATATTAAAAAGAACGCTCCTCCCCCACTCTTCCCAGCGATATAAGGAAACTTCCATATCGCACCAAGTCCAATTGCTGATCCGGCTGCCGCCATTATAAAACCTAATTTTGAAGTCCATTGCTCCGTCTGTTTCATCTCATTTTCCTCCCAATTAAATCTTTTTATATAAATAAATAAATTTTATAAACCTATTCAAATAAACCCTCCATTTCTTCTTCCATATAATAAAAAAATGGCCTAGCATCTCTATATAAAGAGACGCTAAGCCATTTACTTAACGCGGTACCACCCTTATTGATTCCATTATGAATCCACCTTAGTAGTAATCGTTTGATTACAAACCTAATATCGAAGGTTAACCGTTAAGATTTACTAAGAATGTAATTCCGTTCCACCTTACTGCTCCTAGGCGAGTTCAGGATGTCATTTGACTATGTCACACCAACCCATAGCTCTCTGTACAAATACATGACCTTACTACTCCTATTCAACACATTTTAATATTTAGAATATATTTTCTTTTGAAATTAATATGAAGTATATCTGTTATATTTGTAACTGTCAAGGGTATATTGATTTTTTTGTCGAAATAGTTCATATTTCAACTGACTTTTACTAAGCTTATTAGAAAAAGAAAGAGTCTATATTTTCACCTTTTTAAACGAACTATAAAAAAAGAATCTTCGCGATAATCGCGAAGATTCTTTTTACGGTATGAGACGAGTACAATCTCTCGGAAAAGCACTCGCCTCTCGTACATTTGTTAATTCTAAAAGTTTATATACAACCCTTTCTAACCCAATTCCGAAACCTCCATGTGGTGGACAACCATATCGAAATGTATTTAAATAAGATTGAAATTTATCTGGGTGTAATCCTTTTTCTTTAAACGAAGCGAGTAACATTTCATAATTATGAATTCGCTGTGCCCCTGACGTTATTTCTAATCCTTTATATAATAAGTCGAATGAATCAGTAATAGCTGGATTCTCTTTATTCGGCATCGTATACATCGGTCTCGCTTTTTTCGGATAATGCGTAATAAAAACAAATTCACTATTATATATTTCCTTCACATATTTCCCTAGTAACTTTTCACCTTCTGTATCTAAATCCCCTACAGGAGATTCTTTACGATACTTACTTTTCAAAATTTCTTGTGCTTCTAACAATGTAATTTTAGGTATTTCAGTAATAACAGGTACTTCTATTTGTAATAGTTGTAGTTCTATTTCACATTTTTTCGCTACTTGTTGAAACATATATCGTAAAACATCCGTTTCTAGTTGCATCACTTCATAAAAATCATGAATAAAACCAAGCTCTACGTCTAACGATATATATTCATTCAAATGACGGGAAGAATTATGATGTTCCGCTCTATATACAGGTGCAATTTCAAAAACTCGTTCTAACCCACCTGCCACCATCATTTGCTTATAGAACTGTGGTGATTGTGCTAAATAAGCTTCTTTTTGGAAGTATGGAAGCTTAAAAACATTTGCTCCTCCTTCTGCCCCTTGCGAAACAATTTTCGGCGTAAATATTCGTGTGAAATCGTTCTCTATAAGAAATTCACTAAAGCTTTGAACGAGTGTAGATTTCACTTTAAAAATCGCTGCGGTTCGCTCATGCCTTAATGATATTACTCGCTCATTAAGTAGTTGATCTAAGCCAACTTGTAACTTCTTTTTATTTATTTCAAATGGAAGTGGCTCTGCACCGTTTATTACTTTCACTTCATGAGCAAGTACTTCAACACCCAATTCTGTTTTCGATGTCTCGACTATTTCACCAATTACGTGGACGACACTTTCTACATCAACTTTATATCCAGCCAATTCATTTTCTAATACACATTGAATTACTCCTGTTCTGTCCCGTAATAATAAAAAACTAACATTTCCAAGATGTCGAATCTTTTTTACCCATCCTTGAAGTAATACAACCTTTCCACTTTGCTTTTTACATTCTTTTGTGAGTGAACGCTTCATTATTGAATCCATTATTTTTCCCTCCAGTAATTTTATATTTATTTACGTTATTGTTGTCATCGTCATCATCCACGGTCACTCACCCCCTTTCAAAGAATACAAAAATCCGCCCCTATAAATAGGGACGGATTTTTTTCCGCGGTACCACCCAAATTGTCATACTGACCATCTTAGCCCTGATAACGGTAGGTACCGTTTGCTTTTACTAATAATCACGTTCAAAGCAACACTCACAGGTGTCTTTCCATCATGCGGTATCGCAACCTTCCCAGCAACCGGCTGCTCTCTGTAGACCTTTGCACCATGTACTTTTCCTGATCATCACTTTTTATATTTACAGAGTATTCTAACTCCTTACCTTATAAAACGCAAGCTTTTTTTGAAACATTCTGGTTTTATAACTCCTAACTTCTTCTAAAGTGTGAAAAGTTAATTTTGTAATACATATTCTTATGTATTACATCCAAAATTACACCTTTAATATTTTCCAATTTTTACATAAAAACTAATTCATTTACGCATATTAATAAAAATTTTAAAGCGAGGTGTGTATATGCAAAAAGCAATTAGTTTCTTTCTCCTTTTATTTTGCTTAATTGTAGTAAACGAAACGTATGCCTATTCACCAAAATCTTTACCAATCTCTCAAAACTCTGATCAATGGCAAGTGAATATTGATAAACCGAAAAAAACAAACAAGAATATGCTTCAAGCTAAAAAAGATGAATTTCAAACATATCATTTTTCAGTAAAGAATGTCGGGAATAGTGAAGTATATAATGTAAACGTCGAAGTATTCCGCAACGAACCAAATAAGAAAACGAAATATGAACTCTTTTCCCTAAAGGAAAGTCGTTTGGCAAGTGGAAAAACTGGATTTGAACACGCTAATTTACCCGTTGCTACAAAAGCAGATGAAGTTGATGTTATTATTACATGGCAAGAACACCCATTCCGATCGATGCGAAATGGTCAAAAAGTTGAATCTAGAAAATTTAAAGAGCATTTTGTTTTTAAAGAAGCTAAAAAGTAAATGGGATACGGATATATTCACACTATCATTGATATAGCTTTATTTACTAGTACCAGTTCTTAAGCAAATTAAAAAGTCGTGGCTTATAAATGCCACGACTTTTTATATTAATTCGTACTAATGCCTCTCGCTGCCCAAATGCGATCGATATCAGCAGCATGTTGTCCGCCATATAAAAGAGCATCCGCTTGCTTAATCGCTTTCGCTCCATCACTGAATTTAGAGTTTGGTGTTAATGACCAGTGTGATTGTAAAATGATTTTTGTTGCTACATCACGGCCAAAAGCTTGTGCCATTTCGTATTGGCCTTGAGCCCAAATTTCACCATCATCATGCACTTCATTCGTTATATCTTTCGGATATACTTTATTCGTATCTAATCGGCGTAAGCATGTTGGATCTGAACTAGAATAAGCTGTCGCATCCCATTCTCCAACACATGCTTTACCATATCCAGTAGTCGATACTGCGTCTTCATATGTAGCACCTAAGAAGTCGCCAAATCCTTCTCCCATCGCTCCACCTTCTGCTGAACTACCAAAGCCAGGAACTTGGTTATCTTGAATCGAATGCCCATATTCATGTGCGATAATACCAGCATCTTCTGCATCATCAACACCCCCAGTACCGAAAGTCAAAGCTTTTGTTGATGGAGAATAGAATGAGTTATCATCAGTTGTACCATTAACATTCACTTTTATCGAACGGTTATTAATATTTTTAAAACCTAGACTTTGAATGTAACGTTGCAATGTGTCGATATGATAGTACGACATAACATCTTCAAAGCTATCATTTGCGCGTGTATAGTTAAATTGTAAATTCGTAGATTTTGTTTTCGCTTTTGAAGAAATCGTTACATATTCTCCAATTAAAAATCCTGTTCCATCTAAACCTTTTAACGTAACAGTTTTCAGTTGGTTCGTTAGAGCTGTTGAATCTGCATCGTTATTATCTTTTAAGCCTACTTTACTACCGCTAGATACGACTGGGTTAGGTAAAAATACTTTTCCTGACCCTTCAGCTTTTCGGTTTATATCAACCTTTTTAATTAACTTTCCATTTTCTGCATCAATAAATGTTTCCCATGCACCAAATGGATTATTAGAATGGACTACAACTTTATATACTGGACGAGCAATTCCTTCTTCAACAATATATCCGAACTCTTTATCTGTAGGAGCCCATAAATTTTGCTCACTTGCTTCTCCAACATACGCCATTGATTTTTGTATTGCATCTTTTTCACTAATTTTTGTCGTTACTTCCTTCACACCTGTAACAGGCTGATAATCAGAAACAGCGAGTACTCCCTTTCCCTCTCCGTTAAGCGTAACTGTTATTTGTTTTGAAAATACAGGTGCACCATTAACAACTTGTTGGAACCTAACATATGAAGCTACTGACGTTTCTGTTGTAGAAATATATTGCAAGTCTGAAAGGTCTGTTTTCAATCCATACTGCGCAGCATTTTCTTTTAAATATTCAGTTGCTTTTTTCTGTGGCGAATAAGCTTCTAACTTTACTTGCTGTTGTTTTTCCAATGCCGAAACCGTAGAAATCGTCCCCATTACTAACGGCACGGTCATTGCCATTGCCACCATTTTTTTATTAAACATAGAACCACTCCCCCTAATAAAGTAGCTCAACCTTATCCCATTACCACTAGGCAATCATTCCCCGCAAAACGGATGGATAAAAATTGAATCTACGAGTAATTCTCTATGAACACTTCTATTACCTTTCCATTTAGGGTAAGTGAAATTTTCTCAATATTTATGTGTAAAGTGAACACAATACTTTAGAAAGAAATTTCTAAATCCATTCCTTATCCCTAAAGCTTTTCATATTACTGTTTAAAAAAATAGACTATTTTTTTACCTAACGGTAGGTTGAAAAAAGCACTTGTAAATGATACGATTTAAATAACCTTTTTTTAGGAGGATCTATATGAGTAAAAGTGAAGAAACACTCTCTTCAATAATGGAAGCAAGTTATCGCCTTTTTGCTACGTACGGTATTGTTAAAACAACTTATACGATGATTGGTGAGGAGGTTGGTATCGCAAAACCATCTATATATTACTACTTTAAGTCTAAAGATGCTTTAATTGAATGTATTTTTACTGAATTATGTAAAGCTATGCAGTTCTCTTCCTATTTCCATACAGAAGAGTTTACAAAATCAAATTTTATTGAAAAATGTATTGCAATTGGCCTTAAAATAATTGATGAACAGCGAAACGACCCTTATTTTAACCGAGTGTTACAAGAATATGTATTACTATCTTCAAGAAACAAGATGTACAAAGATCGATTACTAACTGTGCAAACAGAATACTTACATGGATTTGAAGTACTCCTTACAAAAGCAAATGAACTTCAATTAATTGAAAATAAAAATCTAGTTTCAAAAGCTCATATGTTAGCATTAGTGCTTGATAATATCGGAAATTTTATGATGATTGATGCAAAGATAGATTATAAACAAATTTGGATTGAAGCTGTAAATAACATTTTTGAAAGAAGGGGTTGAAGTGAATACAAAAAAACGCATTATCGGCTTAGATTTTGCTAGAGCTTGGGCGATGTTTGGTATGCTACTTGTTAATTTCATGGTGATAACAGGTGCAGAAGGAAATGGTCCCCCTTTTTTAATAACCTTCATGTCACTATTTGAAGGTAGAGCCTCTGCTTTGTTTGTTATACTTGCTGGCATTGGTATAACTTTAATGACTAGGTCAGCCGTTGCTAGCAATGAACAAATAAAAATTTCTAATAGCCGAAAGACCATATGGAAACGATCACTTTTCTTATTTATTTTAGGATTACTACTATATGTAATGGAGTGGACTGGGGATATATTACACTACTATGGTGTTTACCTTTTCGTTGCTGCATTACTCATGACAGTACGCAAAAAACTATTACTTTTTCTTTCTATCATTATTTTATTGTTCGCACAATCTCTTCAGCTTACTTTCAATACTTTCGAGGGTTGGGTAGGTCCAACTCCATTTATAAATTATGTAGACTTCTGGACAATAAAGGGTTTTCTTCGCAACTTATTCTTTAATGGCTATCACCCTATTTTCCCTTGGTTCTCGTTCTTCTTAATCGGTATGTTAATTGGCAGGTTAGATCTTCATAATAAAAAAATAAAAAAAAGATTACTCTTACTCGGTATTACAATCACAATATTGACAGAACTTTTATCAAAAGGACTTACACACTTTTTTATTCCATACATCGGCAGAGAGACCGCCACATTTTTATTTAATACAGGACCCATCTTACCAAATGTATTATATATTTTATCTGCTACAGGATCCTCTATTGCTATATTAATCATTTGCCTCTATATCGCTGAAAAATATAGAAATAATTGGTTTGTCACTTCCATTGTGCAAACAGGACAATTAACATTAACTCATTATGTCAGTCATGTATTTATCGGTATTGGGACATTAATTCTATTAAATAGAATGGAAAATCAATCACTACTATTCGTTTTATTATTTGCTACTGCATTTTTCATTTTCAGCATTTTAATTAGTGTGTTATGGAGAAAGAAATTTTCTAGAGGTCCTATCGAATGGATTATGAGGAAATTAGCCGGATAAATTTCCATCATACAAAAAGGAAGTTGGAATCATTCCAACTTCCTTTTTTCTTTAATTAGCTGCACTTAATTTAATTCTAAGTTTTGTTTCACCTAAAGAAAGTTCATCGTCTTCGTTCGTTAAGTGACCAAATGTAAATTGTTTAACGAGTAAGTTTTCTTCCAATAAATCTTTATGGTTCGTTAACGTTCGCTGTAGCTCTACTTCTGTATCAAGAATAACATCGACTCGTAAATTAACTGGTAAATTCAACTGTTTACGATATTCTTGAACCGCACGAATGAATTCACGCGCTACTCCTTCTTGCAACAATTCTTCCGTTACATTCGTATCTAACATAACCGTATATTGTCCGTTAGTCGTATTAGAGAATCCTGATTTTGCAACTTTCTCAACTAGCACATCTTCAGCAGTTACAACTACTTCTTCTCCTGGTGTTGCTTCGTAAACTGCTCTTCCTGTTGATACAAAGTTTTGTACTTCTTCTTGTGATAATTGTTTTAGCCAACCATTCACTGCATTCACATTTTTACCGAATTTCGGCCCCGCTGTTTTAAAATTAAGCTTCAATTGATATGATGTGTATTTTGTTTCATCGAGTTCAACATGGAATGCTTTTACATTTAACTCATCCATAACGATATCACGATAAGATTCCCAATCCATATCATTCTCGTTATGCTCAAGTAATACAAGTTCTGCTAGCGGCTGTTTTACTTTTAAAGAATGCTGATTACGGTTACTTCTTCCAAGTTCAACAACTTGTAAAACAGCATCCATTTCCGCTTCTAATTTCGGCTGAAGTAGTGATTCATTTACAACTGGATAATCAGCTAAATGAACGCTACTTCCTTCTAAATTAAGATGAATGTCTTCCGCGACAAACGGTGTGAATGGTGCAATTAATTTACTAATTGTTACAAGCACTTCATGAAGTGTCTCATACGCAGCTGCTTTCTCAGCGTTCATACCAGATTCCCAGAAACGATTACGTGAGCGTCTTACATACCAGTTACTCACTTCATCTACAAGTGCTGCAATTTCACGAGCTGCATTCGTAAATTGATAATCATCAAGTGCAGTTCTCACTTTTTTCGTTGTACTATGCAATCTTGATAATACCCATTCGTCTAATTTTGTAAGCTTTACATCATACTTTTCTTTCGGATTATACTCATCTAAATTTGCATATAAAACGTAGAAGCTATACACATTGACTAATGTATCTACAAATTTAGATTTCGCTTCCAGTACTGTTCTTTCAGAAAAACGCTTCGCATTCCACGGGGCACTATCAACAAGTAAAGCCCATCTTAGCGCATCTGCACCAAACTTATCTACTAAATCAACTGGATCTAGTGCATTTCCTTTGCTTTTAGACATTTTCTGCCCTTCTTCATCTAAAACATGCCCTAGTGATAACACTCGTTTATACGGTACTTTTCCTGTATATAGTGCTGATACTGCTAATAAACTATAAAACCAGCCGCGTGTTTGATCAATTCCTTCTGCAATAACATCCGCTGGAAACTGCTCTTCAAATAACTCTTTATTTTCAAATGGGTAATGATATTGTGCAAATGGCATAGAACCACTATCAAACCAAACATCAATTACTTCTGGTGTACGATTCATTGTGCCTCCGCATTTCTCGCAGCAGACTTGCACTTCATCTACATACGGCTTATGCAATTCCAAATCTTCCGGTGTTTCTTTCGTACTATGCTTTCTTAATTCGGCAATGCTCTTCGGTGCGAACTGATGATTACAACTTTCACATTCCCACACGTTTAATGGTGTTCCCCAATATCTATTTCGGCTAATATTCCAGTCCACCATATTTTCTAAAAACTTACCAAAACGTCCATGTTTCATATGATCCGGATACCAAGTAACAGAATCATTATTTTGTAAAAATGTATCTTTAATTGCAGTTGTTCGGATTAACCAACTTTCTCCTGCATAATAAAGTAGTGGTGAATCACAACGCCAGCAATGCGGATAGCTATGTTCATATTTTTCTTTATGATACAGTAAACCTTCCTTCGCTAAATAACGAACGATATCCACGTCACAATCTTTTACAAATCTCCCTTTCAAAAATGGTACCGCTTCTGTATACTCACCTTTTTCATCTACAACGTGCAAGAATGACAATCCTTCACTTTGAACGACTCTATAATCGTCCTCTCCATATGCTGGAGCAATATGAACAAGTCCTGTACCACTATCTCCCGTTACAAAATCTGCTGCAATAACGCGGTAACCATTTGTAACTTCTTTCATCGGAAATGGCGCTGTATAAGATGTGTTTAATAATTCTTCGCCTTTATGAACAGATAATACTTCATAGTTCTCTTTTAATACTTCTTGTACACGTTCTTTCGCAACAATATATACATGACCTTCTTGTTTTGCTTTAACGTATTCCATATTTGGATGGACAGCAAGCGCAACGTTTGCTGGAAGTGTCCAAGGTGTTGTGGTCCAACCTAAAAAATACTCATTTTCACTATCTTTCACTTTAAACTTCACAGTTGCACTTAAATCTTTTACTGTTTTATACCCTTGTGCAACCTCATGTGAGCTCAATGAGGTTTGGCAGCTTGGGCAGTATGGTGAGACTCTATGTCCTTTATATAACAATCCCTTTTCATGGATTGTCCCCAAAATATGCCATACACTTTCGATATATGGATTCTTTAAAGTTACATATGGATCATCCATATCTACCCAATAACCGATGCTTTCAGTGAATTCACGCCACTGCTTTTCATATGTGAAAACACTCTCTTTACACTTTTGAATAAATGGTTCAATGCCATATTCTTCGATCTCTTGTTTACCAGAAATACCAAGTTGCTTCTCAACGCCTAATTCTACAGGTAAACCATGTGTATCCCATCCCGCTTTTCTTGACACTTTATAACCAGCCATCGTTTTATATCTTGCTACTAAGTCTTTAATTGTTCGTCCAAGTGCATGACCTACATGCGGTAGTCCGTTCGCCGTTGGTGGTCCTTCATAAAATACGAAAGACTGTGCGCCTTCTCGATTCTGAATTGATTGTTCGAAAATATTTTGTTCGTTCCACTGTTTGCGAATTCGCATTTCTCTTCCTACAGCTGATTCTTTTACATCTACTTTTTCCATATACAATCACTCCTTTGAATATTTTAAAGCACACAAAAAAACCGTCCCTATAAAGTAGGGACGGGTTTACCCGCGATACCACCCTAATTCTATTAGCTTTTTCACTAATAGCACTTAGCAACGTACTATCATACGTGTTCTTTGTAACGGTAGACATCCGTCCGGGCTTACTTACTTTCAGCCTCGGCTCCTCGGAGATGATTTTCAAATAACGTCTGCACACCGGCTTTCAGCAATATACCGGCTCTCTGGAGAGCAGCTCACTATTTTACTCTTTCTCGTCTTCAGATTTGTATACTTTGTTAAAAGTTATTTTATGCCATTTAGCAACTAATTGTCAACTAATTCAAAATATATCCTTATCTTTTTTCCCTATTCTTATACAATTACTTTTCAAATTCTCGCAATGCTGCTAAATTTTCATCATCCTCAATAAGTTCAGCAAAGAATCCCGATTCATCCTCACGAAGGACAAATTCAAGCTCTTCCTTCGCCTCTTCATTTCTATTTAACTGCGCTAAATAACAAGCACGATCATATCTTGCTAACAAATCACTCGCGTCAATTATTAATACTTCATTTGTTATTTTTTCTGCCTTTATCGTTTGGCCGACACCATGATATGAAGATGCTAAAGAAAGAAGAATTGCTGTTTCATTTGGATGATGTACAGAAGCATTTTCTAATACATGAATTGCCTCTTCAAACCTTTCTTGACTTTGATATATTTCTCCTAAAGCAAGAAATGCTCTACTTACAAACGGTGTTTGCTCTGTTAATTGTAAGATAATCTTTTCTGCTTTTCTTTCTTCCCCTGCTTTAAAGAATACTTGTGCTTGCAGAAGAAGAGTATCATAATCATCTGGTAGTTCTCGAACCATTTGTTTCGTTAATTCCAAAGCATCTCTTAACATATCTTCTTCCTCGCACTCAACGAAAAGATTTACAAGTTGCTTCGCTACGTCGTAATCCCATTTATTTTCTAGTGACGTGTGCAGAATCTCTATTGCTTCTTTATTCATCTCTACATTCTCATAAAATAGCGCAAATCGCTGTGCTGCCATACTATTTTTCGGATTTAACTTTAAAGAGATTTCATATAAATCAATTATCATAGTAACCATTGAAATTTCTTTCGCACGATTTTTCATACGATAAAAAGCTCTCGTAATGATAGATCGTTTCGGCTGTTCATGCAGCTGGCGTTCAATCCATATTTCCGTAACCGCAGCTGCAGCATACATGAATGCTGTACTTCTTTCTGCTTTTTTCACCTTTAATGTATGAAGAAAATCTCGTATGTTAGACAATTTTTTATGTTGCTCTACTGCTTTTACATAAACATCAAATATACGTTCATTATCAAAATCTTTTTGTATTACTTTCATTGCAACTTCAATTGCTTTTACATTTCTTTTTTTCACTAATACTTTTGCATAATGATATAGTACTTCTATATGCTCACCATCTAATTGTAGCGCGTATTCAATCTGTGCTTGTTCTTTATCTGTTTCATTCATCGCTCCGTACACATATGCAATCGCATCTAAACGCCATATTTCAGGTACTTCGTCCGCTAATTGTTCTAGTTCAATCAGCAATTCTTCCTGAAGGTTCATTTCTACTGAAAGCTGTGCCAAATATTCCATATTAATATGCAACGGCTCTTCTTTCATCGCCTGAACCATATGACTTTGTTCTTTAGAACGGTTTTCTTCTTTTTCGTATATTTCCGCAAGCTGTAAATGTACACCTACGAAATTCCCATTAAGCTCTAAACATGTTTCATACGCCTGCTTTGCTTCCGTCAATTGCCCTAATGCCATAAGTGTTTCGCCAATTCGGTAATACGGTAATGCCGTTTCCATTTGTTCTATCGCCTTATTATATCTTTTCATCGCTTGGCCGTACTGTCCAATAGATTCATATAAAATACCTGCATAACAACCGTACTCACTTACTTCATTTCTTTCTTTGTGTAACGTTCTTAAAAATGCTATACCTCGTTGTACAAATTCCGTTCCTTTAATTCGATTCACATATTCATCTAACGCACTTGCTACATTATAATCACTTTTCTTTATACCATTTTCTAACTTAGATAGCGCTACTTTAAATCCTTCTTCATTTCCACCAAGTTCTATTTCAGCATCCCATAAAACCATTCCTGCATTCATGAGGAAATCTTGGCTCTTTTCAATTTGCTTCTCAAGACCAAGAATATATTCTTTTGCTTCCTTATATTGTTCTCTTGCCATATAAACTTGTGTAAGTCCGAAGTGAGAATAAACATCCTCATCATTTTCTTCTAAAGCACGCTTATACAATACTTCTGCTTCTTCCAAGCTATCATTTTGAAAATGATAGTCACCTAATTTTACGTAAAGAGGTGCTTTATCATCACAATTCTCAATACCGTTTAATAAAATTTCTTTCGCACTTTCCTCATCCTTCAAATCAGATTCGTATATTTCCGAAAGTTTCGTATAAATGTAAGGTGCATTACTATCCAAATGAATCGCTACTTTAAGCCCTTTTATTGCTAAATATAATTTCCCTAGTTGATGTGCACATCTCGCTCGTTCATACCATACATGCGCTTCATATTTATACTCTTTTAACAAGTCATTAAAGATTTCATATGCTTCTTCATATCTTTCTAAATCTATTAATATTAAACCGTGATTTGTTAAAGTGAACCTTTCAGGACTACGCTCTAACGCAACTTGAGAGTATTGCAATGCTTTTTCAGATTGATCAATATACATATAGGATAAAGCGAGAAAACTCCAAGCAATAGGCTGATCTGCGTCTAATTGTAACGATGAACGAAAGCTTGAAATCGCTTCTAGATAACTTTCCTGTTCAAACGCATATCTTCCGTTTATTAAATGATATAAAGCACGATTATTTTTCTTCTCAACGCTTGTCAGCATTTGCTCCGCTTTCTCTACTTCTTGAAGACGAATAAAACACTGTGCACCATGCAATTTAACAAAGTCCGAGTTCGGAAACTTTTCCATTAACTTATCGATACAATATAAAATAAATTCTTTATCTACTTCAACATCTAAGTGCTTTATCGTATATAACCACGTATTTGGATTATCACTCGTTTCTTTTAAAAATTGTACTAAGTTACTAATTCCCTCTTTGTCATGTTCATCTAAATGATCCGTAAGAGAAAAAATAGATTTAAAGTAACGATTTTCTTCTTCACTTAGAAACGCTAGTTGCTCCTTCTTTTCTTTCGGAACAAACGTGATTGCTAAACAGCCTGTATAACGATATTTTTCTTGTAATTTACTATATTCCACAAGAACTGGTTCTATAAAGTTTGGATCTTGAACATAGAAAGCTTGCAATGTATCATCATATCCAGATAGAACTTGTACGTGTGAAGCATGCTCAATATCTATACTTAATAAAACAGGAATTCCTTCGTCAATCAGTCTCTTATAATTCTCTTCATTCCCTTTAAAATAACGATATTCATAACCTAATTCTTCTAAATAAGAAACAGTATCTGAAAACTTCGAACCTGTCATATCAAAAATAAACTCTGCTATTTCATCTTGTGTACGTTTCTCTCCCCATATACGCAACATCATCTCTAAGCTTGTCGGAACACAATAATTATCCTTTTGTACAATAGGAACTATCGGCAAGTGAACCTTTTTTCCATCCGGATTTTTTTCTAAATTATGATATAAAGATTCTTTTAAACTCTTTTCTTCTTTTAATAGTTTTTGTAAATCTGCAAATTTATTCATTTTGTACAGCGCTTCTGCACGTAAATGTACAAAGTAAGTATTATAGGCATGATATGGCAGCTGAGTATTTATATTATCTATTACCGCTAACATCTCTTCATATTGCTCTAAATCTAATAAATACTTTATCTTCTCAAAATGAAAATATGGTACTTGTGGGAATTTTACAATCGCATCATCGATTAACTGTATCGCGCGTTTTTGTTCTCCTTTATTCGCATACAATTGTGATAATAAATAGGTAGATAACTCTTCACAATCTTCATGCTGCATGCCAGCAATAAATTGTTTTTCCGCTTTCTCCCATTCACCTGTATGCATATAAACGTAGCCCCATTTATCAAACACTGCGCGCGCACTGTACTCCTCTGCTTTTTGCATATACATTAACGCTTCTTCGTTTCGTTTCATTTCTAAAAGACATCGTACTAACGTAAAATATGTTTTCGCTAAAAAATCTGCATCTATTTCTTCTTTACTTAACTCTTCTAAAGAAGATTTTAACAACTGCTCTGCTTCAAGAATTTTCCGCTCATCAATTAACTCATCACAATATAAAGAGAGCGTTCTCATATTTGGGAATTTTTTATAAGCGTAACGAATGAGGAATGAACTGTATTGGTGCATAAGCCCTTCATCAGTAAGGCGAATTAATATATCGAACTCCTTATGCGAAGGAATATTGGCAAGCCAATTCTTCACATAGGATAAAGTATTCGTTTCTTTTATATATGCAATTTCATTATTTATTTCCTGTAATCCATCTACAAATCTCTTGTCTTTTAAACAAGTTTCTAACTGCTTAAAATCTAGCATGCATTCACCTCGAATTTATATTTAAACTGCTACTTGCTTAGATTTTACACACCATATAGTATGTATTCAACTAAAATCTCTTATAATAGATGTTATTAATTAATATTATTCAAATTTATAACAAAATATAGTAAAAATGATTGTTTTTCTCCGTATTTTGTTTAATTATATGGAATAACGGAACATGCGGTTTTAATCTTGTAGAAGCTGAAATTAGTACATAAAATTATATCGGCGATAATTCAAATATATCAGCGATTCTTTCATTTTATCGGCGATTTTCAAATTATATCGACCGATTCTTAACATATATCAGCGATTATATGTCGAATATCGACTTATCGACATTAAACGACAAGCCTTATACATCATACCTTTTAACAAACTATGTCACCAAATGTAATTTTCATATTGGGAGCGTATACAAAAGAAGAATACACATGAAATATTTAAAAAAATCGTAGTTCAGCTTCATATTGAGCTAGCGCATTATCATATGTTAATCCTCTGGCTATTAAACGTTCTACAAATTGTTGCTTATCACCCGGATCACCTGCAATCCCCTCTTCTTTTAATGATTGATACAAATCGTTTTTATCATTGTGATGCATATTTGAATCTAAAAAGTTCACTTTATCGCTTACTCTACATTCAATATTTTTCACACCTAATTCACTTAAATATATCGGTATTTTCATGCCTATATTGCCATCTTTACCATTTCTTTGCGTATCACTTTCAAATAATTTCTGCAAAACACCTAGCTGAATAAATTCCGATTGTTTCTCCCCATCTAGTAAATAAGAAGCCATATTAGAAATCCAATGTGGTTCAAAACAGATTATTTTCCCGCCTCCTTTTATATACAAAACTAAAGTTCTCTATATAATAGCCGTATTCCTACACTTTTCTTAAAATTTCAAAGCAAAAAAGCTAGTGTATTTTTAATAATACACTAGCTTTTTATTTGGAAGAAAAATTTAACAAGTACAATCACAATCAAAACAATCCGTACAGTCTAAATCGTCACAATCTGCTTTTCTCTTTCTTTTGTTTCTTTTAAGATAATAATACAGTAGCCCAAACAATAGTATACAAATAACAAAAGCTATTATTGCTTCTGTATACTTATTTTGAATCATAAAACCAATTCCACTTCCGCCTGAAATAAAAATTAGAATTAAATAAATCCAGAACATCTATGTAAATACCTCCATTACTATATATCTTAAGTTAATATCCATATAACACTAGAGGAAATGAATAATCCCATACCATTACCGCTTAATACACCAGTAGTTATTCTTAGCAAATTTGAGCTACTTCTCCATTTCCACTTTTGGGTGAACCCATCGATAAGTAACGGAATTTGAGCGAAAAATGATAGTATGATTGCCAAAAGAAATGAAGGTGTCATATAAAAATAAATTGGAAACATTAAAATACCAATGAGCATGCCTGTACAACGCGCACATAAAGGTATGTACTTTTGTAGTTTAAAAAAACTCCTATCTAATCTTCTATGACAAGGAATTTGTAAAATAAAAGTTCGAATCAATATGAATCACCCTCTCTAAAAAGATTTTAATTGATTTTGCAAAAAAAATATATATCCAATAAAAAAACAAACCAGGTTTATACTAGACCCAGTTTGTCAGTTTACTACTATGTTACATCTCCTCAGGTGCCCCCACCCCAAGTAAACGTAATCCTTCTTTTAATACAACCGTCACAGCATAAACCAATGCGAGTCTGCTTTCTTTTTCTTTGCTCTCTTCTAATATACGAACATTACCGTAATATTTATTGAATGATTGTGCTACATCTAATATATATTTCGAAATAATAGATGGCTCATTTTTATTGAAAGCCGCTTCAATTACTTTAGGAAATTTATTAAGTAATTTTACGACACTCCAGCTATGATCGTCTTTTAAAGCAAATGTACATGTTTCAAATTCTACACTTTCTTTTCTTAAAATAGAACAAGCACGTGCATGTGTGTACTGTACGTAAGGTCCTGTTTCTCCTTCAAATTTCAGCATATTTTCTAATGAGAATTCAATATTGTGCAAACGCTCATTTTTTAAATCGTGGAAGATGATTGCACCAACACCGACTTGCTTTGCTACTACTTCTTTCTGTTTTAAGTTTGGATTTTTCTCTTCAATATTTTGTTTTGCAAGTTCGATTGCTTCTTCGAGTACTTCTTCAAGTAAAATAACTCTTCCTTTACGTGTCGACATTTTCTTACCATCTTTTAAAATGAAGCCAAATGGTACGTGTTCCATACCATCAACCCAAGTATAGCCAAGTTTTTTTAATACGGTGAAAAATTGATTGAAATGTAAGCTTTGTTCTGGACCAACAACATATAGCGCTTTATCAAACCCATAAGTGTTTTGACGATATAAAGCTGCCGTTAAGTCACGCGTTGCATAAATCGTCGCACCATCTGATTTTCTAATTAAACAAGGCGGCATTCCTTCTTCTTCTAAATTAACGACTAATGCACCTTCTGATTCTTCAAGCAACTCATGTTCTTCTAAAATCCCAATAAAATCTTCCATTAAATTATTATAAAATGCTTCTCCCTGAAAATTAGTAAATTCTACGCCGAGAAGTTCATAAATGCGAGAAAATTCTTTAAGGGACTCATGACGGAACCAATTCCAAAGCTCTACCGCTTCTTCATCACCTTCTTCTAATTTCTTAAACCAAGCACGTCCTTCTTCTTCTAGTTCTTCGTCGTCTTTTACCTCTTCATGGAATTGGACATATAACTTAAATAGCTCACGTATTGGATCTTCTTTAACTACTGCTTCATTTCCCCATTTTTTATAAGCCGTAATTAACTTTCCAAACTGTGTTCCCCAATCTCCTATATAATTAATCCCTACAACTTCATAGCCACATTTTTCAGCGATATGTTTCAGCGAATTTCCTATCATTGTAGAACGTAAATGTCCCATCGAAAAAGGTTTCGCGATATTAGGAGAGGAATAATCAATTACTACTGTTTTTTCACAGCCAAAGTGGTTTTGACCGAACTCTTCTTTCTCCGCTAAAACTGTTTTTAATACTGCATCACTTACAGTTTCACGATTGAAAAATACATTTACATAAGGACCAACGGCTTCTACTTTCGTAAAAAACGGATTATTTAATTTCTCAGCAACTTCCTTTGCGATAAGAGCTGGTGCTTTTTTATATTGCTTCGCTAATGAAAAGCATGGGAACGCTGCATCTCCAAATTCATCTTGTTTCGGTGTTTCAATTAAATCTAAAATTTGTTTTTGCGTTAATTCATTCGTGAAAATATTAGATAAACTTTCCACAAACTGCATTTTATAATCCATGATACAACCTCCTTATTTTTTAAAACACAAAAAACTCGTCTCTAAAAAAGAGACGAGTTTTAACCCGTGGTACCACCCTTGTTGTTCGTTACGAACCACTTTCCCGTTTATAACGAGGACAGGGGGCCTCGGCTTTCTCTACTATTCGTTCAAGAAGCATCTCCGAAGTGCGCTTCATCTTTTTCTTCCGTACTAGGCTCACACCATCCCTAGCTCGCTTTCCTTCTAAAAAAGACTACTCTCTTCATCACAGACAGTATATTTAATTAATTATTGCTTATTATACATCTTTTCAAACAATTAGCAAGGGTGAATTACACCAAAGTGAAACTTAGCACTTTTTCTTTTGTATACATAAAAATTGTGTTTTTCAAATCTAGAACTACGAAAATGATCTTTTAAAACGACACGTTTTCTCGCCACTCGTTTTGCCTCCGCAATTGTTTCATCAGTAATATCATGATACAAAGCGAAGTGTTTTAATCCTTTAATTCCGTCGGATTCTATGACAGTTTCTTCAAACATCGGATCAAGGTAAACGACATCGTAACTATTGTCTTCACATTGCGCTAAAAATGAAAAATGCTCCGTTTTCTTTACTTGAATTCTTTGCATTGCTTCATCAATTTCAGAAACGGATGAAGACCATGTTTTCAAACCATTTTCCATAATATAAGCCATATACTCATTGCCTTCAAGTCCTGTTACTTTTCCGCTTTCACCAACAACATAACTAGCTACAATACTATCTGATGCCATCCCGAGCGTACAATCTAACACTGTCATTCCTCTCTCTAATTGCGTGGCTTGTACAAACGGATCGTGTTCTCCACGCATTAACCTTTTCACACGAAACATCGCTGAGTTCGGATGAAAGAAAAACGATTCTTCCGTACCTTTCGGATAAATAGCTAATCGGTTCTTCCCTACGACAAGCACATCTTGTTCATACTGCTCATGTAGCTTATGTACTGGTATGTCATTACGTTTAACGAAAGAAGCATTTAATTCTGCTGCTACCTCGTTTGCATAATCTGTCATTTCTTTGTTCGTTCTTCCTGCTGTTGTTACGATCATTGTTTCACCTCTATATAAAGAAAAGAGGGAGATTTACTCTCCCCCTTCTTTAGCAATTCTTTTCGAAAGCTTGTTCTAAGTTCGTAATAATTTCGTCCATAGTTGCACCTTCAATTTCATGACGGTGAATGAAGTGAACAACTTCTTTTCCTTTTAATAATGCCATAGATGGTGAAGATGGAGGAATTTCTCCGAAGTATTCACGCATTTTTGCAGTAGCATCTTTATCTTGACCTGCGAATACAGTTACAAGATGATCAGGTTGTTTTTCAGCACGAACAACCGCTTGACCTGCTGATGGACGTGCTAAACCAGCTGCACAACCACAAACAGAGTTTACAACTACTAAAGTTGTACCTGATGTATTTTCCATAAATTCTGTTACAGCTTCTTCTGTAGTTAACTCTTCAAACCCAGAACGCACTAACTCTTGGCGCATTGGGATTACCATTTGGCGCATGTATTCTTCATAAGCATTTGACATCTTGTAATCTCTCCTTCAACTTTCATTCCAAATTCATCATATCACGCTCTATTAATAGGTGCAAAAGAAAGATAACGATGATTTCATTTTTTTGTAGGGATTTCACAAACCCCACCGCGGCAATGTCCCACTGGAACAAGTTTTCTATTGTTAGCGATATAATCGTATACTTTACTTCCAAAACCAAGTACGATAGATAGCTTTATAAAAGGAACTGCAAACCAATAAGATGGAACGGCCTTTGCTAATACATCTATGCTCTGAATACCGTCATACCACTTATTATTTTTAAAAATATACAGTCTTTGTTCCATCTTACTTTGTAGTTCTTGAGAAAGCTCATACTTCTCAACTACATCTTCATTTCGAAATGAAACAAATTTCATCTTACCCTTTTTATCTAATTTTTTTGTACGTTCTGCAACGGCCGTACACATCGGACACCAACTATCATAGAAAACAATCATACATTATTCCCCTTTACGTGACTCCGTCATTTGTTTCCATACAGAACCTTTTGCTTCTTCTCCGCCTTCAATACGCTCTAATGCTAGACGTGCTTGCATCGCTACTTCAAACTCTGGATCATCTTGCGCTGCTTTTAATGCTGGAATCGCACTTTCATCTCCAAGTTCAAATAAGAACATCGCTGCACGCCAGCGTACTAATTTACTTGGATCTTTCAGAGATTTAATCATAACGAACATCGCTGCCGGATCACCTACATCTGATAAACAATCTCCTGCAGTACGGCGAACACTTACAGAGCGATCTAACAACGCTTTATATAATAACGGTAATACTTCATCACCTTTTACCATACCTAAATACGCTGTTGCTAAGCGGCGTATTGAAACTTTTTCATCATCTAACGCCATCTTCAACACTGGAATATCTTCTTCAGTAGGATCCATTTGTTCTAATGCTGCAAAACGGTTTTTCCAGTCAGAATCTTTCATCATCTCTTCTGTTACTTTATATGGCTCACGCTTTTGAATCGTTACTTCAACAGCACCTGCTTGATTTAATAATTCTTTAACCGTTTCATTTACACGTTCTTCTGAATAAGCAGCAACAATCTCTTCCACTACTTCTTTCCCAATTTCTTCAAAATTACCGTAACGTGTACTTTGTTCTACCCATTTACGCTCTTTTACAACGTTTGGTGCAGACATTTGCACTTTCATAATTGATTCTTTAAAACGATCTGGTAAACCAACACGTTCTTCCGTCGTTCCATCTGTTAACTTTACTTGCATTGGAATTGTAAAGAACATTTGAACAAACACTTTCACTTCTCCAAAATGAGCAAGTTGTTGTTCTTCACTTTCTTCCAATACTTCTTCGCCGAAAACAGCACGAACTTGTTGTAATACAACTTTCCAGTCATACTTCGCATTTCGCTCCACTGCTAAAAAGTCGGCTACATGATATACACCTTTAATGCCTTCAATTTTCAAAATTTCTTGCACTTGCATTGGTGCTTGTTCTTTATTTTCATTTGTATAATTATTACGCGCTCCTGATGGTAATACTTCATTCAAAATAACTTTCATTGTATTTGGACTTGGCGTCGGTTCAATTGCTTTAATCTTCACGTAAAAAACTCTCCTTTATTGCATGTTCTTAGCTGTATTGTAACATGTTATCACTCTATACTCCTACTCGGATGCTTAATTTTACTACTTTCTTCCCCCTACCATACTATTTCATTCTTTTTACATTTTAAATTAGGAACGGGATTTTAAAAACTTTCGTTTCCGATGATTTTTATTTTTTATCCATTTCTTGAGGTACCGCCAGTATTTTTGAAAAAAACACGCTAAACAAAAAAATATAATAAGCTATCCATATGGATAGCTTATTTACATAATTTTCGTTATTGGAAGACAACTATTTTTATAAATACAAAAGGCAGAAAAGTATATAGATTCTACAAAATATTTTAATTGTGATACATTTACAGAATCTCTTATTTTATAATTAATGTCTTATTATTTTTTGGAGGGAATTCGATGAAAAAGTTTGTTTTGATATTTGGGCCACAAGCAGTTGGGAAAATGACAGTTGGACAAGAACTAGCAAAGATGACTGATTTAAAATTATTTCATAACCATATGACAATTGATTTATTGGAGCCATTGTATGGATTCTCTTCGGAAATGTGGCGATTAACCCATCTTTTCCGAAAGGAAATATTTCAATCATTTTCAAAGAGTGAACATTATGGAATGATTTTTACATACGTATGGGCGTTTAATGAAAAGAAAGATTGGGATGATGTTGAAAGTATATGTAATATTTTTCGTTCCCAAGGGGTTGATATTTATTTTGTTGAATTAGAAGCTGATGTAGAAGAAAGACTTCAACGAAATAAAACACCTCATCGACTTGAACATAAGCCAACGAAAAGAAAGATTGAACAATCTGAACAAAATTTATTAAGCACATTTGAAAATTTTAGATTAAATTCAAGAGAAGGGGAAATTACAGAGAAAAATTATATAAGGATCAATAATACGAATTTAAATGCTACAGAAGTAGCTGAAATTATAAAGAAAGAATTTCAACTATAGTTTTTTTTTAACAAATTAAACAGTTCGGATTTTATGAATATCGTATACATTTCTAATTAACATAACGTCCTATTATCGGTAGCAACAAAAAGGAGGATTCCTTACGCTCAGAAGGAATCCCTTTTTTTATTTTC
Source organism: Bacillus sp. FSL W8-0770 (assembly GCF_038008705.1). Lineage (NCBI taxonomy): Bacteria > Bacillati > Bacillota > Bacilli > Caryophanales > Bacillaceae > Bacillus > Bacillus sp. FSL W8-0770. The sequence continues at coordinate 2,023,964 of NZ_JBBOZR010000001.1, read as the reverse complement.
TATCACTCGATTCATCTTTTTATACATTCCTATCCTGTGATGGGTTTTACGATTCTCGTTTGTTACTGGATTAGCCAAAAAACGTTCTAAAATTTTGTATACTCTTTACTTGTTTTTTCAAAAAAGCTGGCGGTATCCCCTCTTTAAGTTTATTAAAATACTTTCCACAATTTTTTCCGAAGCTATTACTTAAAATCACCTTTTATTACGATGCCCCCTCCCGCCTTCTCTCCAAAAAGGTAATACTCTCAATCACAACTTCAGTTCTATATATTCTCTTGCCTTGTTCATCATCGTAATTACTAGTCTGAATACGCCCTGTAATCCCAACGAGCGACCCCTTCTTACAATATTCAGCTACATTCTCAGCCGATTTGCGCCAAACGACACAATTAATAAAATCGACTTGTTGTTCACCTAAACTATTTCGAAATCCTCTATTTACCGCAACACATATTCGTGCATAAGCGACGCCTTGTTTTGTGTAGTATAATTCTGGCTCCTTTGTCAATCTACCGATTAATACAACTCGATTCATCATAAGTTATACCACTTCACATGTTTTTCTTCATTGTAAGGAGAAATGTTTGAATGGTAAAAAGCACAAAATGATATATCCGTAAGTAGAAAGTATTATTTTGGACCTTACAAAACAAAAAAAGAAACCATACATAGTTCAAACATGTATAGTTTCAAAATTTATTACACTTCAGTACAAGATATGTAATATCCTCCGCGAGCCATCTTTATTTCAGCACGGTACATTACATTTTCTAAGTAGAAAGTAATCTGTTTAACTTTACTCTCAAATTTTAGTCTTTCATTGCATTCAGCCGCATATCTCTCTATTGCTGAAGTAATGACTTTTGATGATGGATACGTTAAAGCATCATCTAGTTCTATGAAAAAACTTTTAGAAAATAGCTTTTTCATAATCCCTTTCTTCTCTTTCATCATATTCCATCCCCCCTTAACTCAAGTTACCAATATCCATATTATACCATAAAATCAATTTATCTTTAAAAATAAAAAAATCCTGCATTTCTCATGCAGGATTTTTTATTAGTCATTTTTCGTAAAGTAAGAAACGAAACGAAGAATTTCTAAGTATAACCATACTAATGTAAGCATTAGTCCCATCGCAGTGTACCACTCCATATATTTCGGAGCTTGACTACGTACACCATTTTCGATTAAATCGAAATCTAGTAATAAGTTTAATGCAGCAACTACAATAACAACTGCACTAATAATAATACCGATTGTACCACCTTGGTGAATGTATGGAACAGTTACACCAAACATATTTAGTAGGAATACGACTAAATACATAACCATAATTCCAAGTGTTGCTGCCATAACGCCTGTACGGAATTTATCCGTTACTTTTACTACGCGTGTTGCATATAACACTAACATTGCAAATAGAATTGAGATTGTTAGTAATACAGCATTTAAAACGATAGAATCGCCAAATTTCATTGTATAAACTGCTGAAATACTTCCTAACACAACCCCTTCTACCGCTGCATAGATTGGTGCACCAAAAGGTGAAATACGCGGGAAGAACATAGACGCGAATGCGATGATTGCCGCAACGATTAAAGCACCAATTAATACTGGCATCTTCATCGTCCCCTGCATCATCTGTATGTATGAATAGACAGACGTTGCAAGTAGCAAGATAAGCATAATAAACGTTTTGCCTACTGTTCCGCCAATCGTCATCGCAGAAGCGCTTGCTCCCTCTTTACGGAATGCCTCTTTTTTCAACATTGGATTAGATGTTCTCATTTTTTCCCTCCTAAAATAGGTTCTACCAATAGTGTAAAGTTTTTCTCTTTACTTTTCAATATATGCAGCTTGTTTTTATTTTAATCCTTCAACGATGTCTGATAGTTCACTCCATCTTTCCATCTTTTTTTCTAGCTCTTCTTCTGTTTTCTGCTGTGCTTCAGATAATTCTTGTGCCTTTGTGAAGTCAGATCCAACTTTCGCAAGTTCTTCTCCAATTGACTCAATTTTTTCTTCAAGTTCGGCAATTGTATCTTCAATCGTTTCCCATTCACGCTGCTCATTGTATGAAAGTTTACGTTTACGTTGTTGTTTTGGAGCTTCTTCTACTACTTTTTTCTCTTTTTGAACTTCCGCTTTCTCCATAAGTTCTCTCGTTTTTTCCATTTCTAAATAATCTGTATAACTACCTAGAAACTCACGCACTTCGCCTCCGCCAGTAAAGATGAACAGTTCATCTACTACTTTATCTAAGAAGTAACGGTCATGCGATACAGTTAAAACGACACCTGGGAAATCCTCTAAATAATCTTCTAGTACTGTTAATGTTTGTGTATCTAGATCATTCGTAGGTTCATCAAGTAAAAGTACGTTTGGTTCTCCCATTAAAATACGTAATAAATATAAACGTCTTCTTTCACCACCAGATAGTTTACCAAGTGGTGTACCATGTGAATGCGTCGGGAATAAGAAACGTTCTAACATTTGAGATGCACCAATTACTTTTCCATCTGTCGTATGAATAACTTCTGCAATCTCTTTAATGTATTCAATCATACGCTGATTTAAATTCATCTCTTCATTTTCTTGCGTATAATAAGCAACTTTTACAGTTTGTCCTACTTCCACTTCACCACTATCAGGAGATAACTTACCTGCAAGCATATTTAATAGGGAAGATTTCCCGCTTCCATTCGCCCCAATAATTCCGATACGATCACCCGGTTTCACAATATGATTAAAATTATGTAATACCGTCTTATCGCCAAATTTTTTCGTTACATCTTTTAACTCAAGTACTTTCTTTCCTAGACGACTTCCGCTTAGTGCAATATCAACTGACTGTTTTGCAGCTGGTCCTTCTAGTTCCTTTAGCTCATCAAAACGCTGAATACGCGCCTTTTGTTTCGTAGAACGGGCTTTTGCACCACGACGAATCCAAGCAAGTTCACGACGATATAAATTTTGGCGTTTCGATTCTTGTGCCAATTCTTGCTCTTCACGAAGTGCTTTCGCTTCTAAAAATGTACTATAGTTTCCTTCGTAGCTATATAATTTACCATTATCTAATTCAAAAATACGGTTCGTCACACGATCTAAGAAATAACGATCATGGGTTACAAGTAATACCGCACCTGTATATCTTGCTAAATATTCTTCTAACCATTCAACTGTCTCATGGTCAAGATGGTTCGTAGGCTCGTCTAAAATTAATAAATCAGGTGTTTCAATAAAACATTGTGCCATTGCGATACGTTTTTTCTGTCCACCAGATAAATTCCCAACAATTGCAGTGAAATCTGTAATTCCTAATTTCGTTAAAAGAGATTTCGCACTTGCATTTGCTTCCCATGCACTCATTGCATCCATACGTTGCTGCACTGCAAATAATTGTTCCTGTACTTTTTCATTACTTGGATCTTTTTCAATATTTAATAGTGCTTTTTCATAATCACGAAGAAGACGAATTAAAGGTGTATCACCATGGAACACTTGCTCTAATACTGTCAGTTTTTCATCAAACTCTGGTTGCTGTGATAAATAACTAATTGTATACCCACGTGAATGCGTCATATCACCTGTATCAGGAGTTTCTAATCCCGCAATAATTTTTAATAATGTCGATTTACCAGTTCCGTTTACACCGATAATTCCGACACGTTGTCCTTCTGTAATACTACATGATAATCCATCAAATAACGGCTTTTCTCCATATGATTTTGATAAGTTCTCCACAGTTAACATTTTCATATTTGTGCATTCCACTCTTTCATAAATTGTTCAATAAACTGTTCCATATAAAGATGACGAATTTCAGCCTCTTGTTTTGCTGCATTCGTATTCATTAAATCTTTTAATTTCAAAAGTTTTTCATAAAAATGATTTAAAGATGGATCATTATTTTTTCTATACTCTTCTTTCGTCATTTCTTCACGCGGCGGAATAGTTGGATCATACATTAATCTCCCTTTCGTCCCGCCATATGCAAATGTACGAGCAATTCCTATTGCGCCAAGAGCATCTAAACGATCCGCATCTTGAACAATTTTCCCTTCAAGTGACTCTACTGTGCCGCCATGGCCACCTTTATAAGACATATTGGCGATGATATGAAGAATATGTTTACTTTCCTCTTCTTCAACACGTAGCTCTTCTAACCAATCAGAAACTTTTTTCATTCCTGCTTCTTCACTTTCATTTAGCTTTTCATCTGCCACATCGTGAAGTAATGCTGCCATTTCAATTATAAAACGATTTCCACCTTCTTGCTCAGATAAAGAAATCGCCATTTTATGTACACGTTCAATATGATACCAATCATGCCCACTCGCATCTTTTTCTAAAATATGTTTTACAAAAGTAATTGTTTTTTGAATTTTTTCTTGTTTTGTCATTTTATCTTCACCCAGTTACTTATTGTAACACGCCCGCATTTTTTCATCACATATTTTCTTGTCCGCCCATACACTAGGTGGTAGGCATCATCATGAAGGAGGAATAAACATGTTCTATAATAATCAACCGCCTTATCCAAGGCAACCATTGTATCCTCAACAACAAGAACAGAGATACACAGAACAATACGAAGAACAAGAGTTACAGCAGCAAGAGCCACAATATGACGAAAATCCATATGACACACGTCCAAATTATGAATATCCTCAAAATCCATATGCAGCACCACAAAATCAAGAACAGCGATATCCTCAAAATCCATATGTAATACCACAAAACCAAGAACAACAATATCAACAGAATCCATATGCAGCACCACAAAACCCATACACAACTCAACCACAACAACCGCAATACCAACAACAAATGTATCAACCAAACTACGACGCACGTGTCTCACCACCTAAACCACCAACAATAGATCCAACTCAACCACAAATCTTACCACCTGGACCAACACTAGACATTACACAACCACAAATCTTACCACCTGGACCAATTACTGAACCAACACAACAACAAATTCAACAAGTTGTCGGTACACAGTTTTTACCTTTCAAGAAACCCGTACTAGATTTCGTAAAACCATGGGTAGATTACGGTTTAAATGAAGCAAAACATACATCACATGAACACGCATTAACAGAAGTTGCTGCGATTATGTTTTTAGTTGGTAAAGGCTTCAATCCGACGATCGCACATTATATCGTTGAATCTTGGGAGAAGAATGAACAGTTTTAGAATTGTTTATTTGATAAAATATAAAAAACACAAAAGTGCCAAACCCCTTATACCACAAGGGTTTTGGCACTTTTTAATATCTAAAACAAATTTTATTGAAATAATTATTTTTATAGATTTTCATACTTTTTTATATAGTACGTGAACAAAATGTGTGCAAAATGTGTGCAAATATACGAATCGCATTTCGCTGTTGTTGCACCGGTTATTTAAACCAATTCTCAATTATGAGATTTATATGAGAAACTAACACTTTTTCCTGTTGACACTTGGACAGTTTCTTGATAGCAAGCCACACGCAGACATTATTATTGATGGAATTGATATACTAGAACATTATCCTTTATATTATTTCAAATATAATTCGGTCGTAATTAAAATAAAACAAAAAGAGGACGTATATATCACGTCCTCTTTTTGTTTTAGATATGCTCACCATGATCAATATAAGTATCGCCGTATTCGTATGCCGGCGCAGGTGGTCTACCGTGATCAAAATCGGCCACATTAGAAATATAATCTGGTCTTTGTGGTGCAGGTGGTCTACCATGATCAGCTTGTGATGTAAAAGATTCTGTAAAACTTCCAATAGTTAAAACAGCAGCAAAACTAAAAAATCCTATTAGTACTTTTTTCATTTTAACGCACTTCCCTTCTGAAGTAATTCTTTAGCATCATAAGATATATTAAAGTATTGGCTAGCCTTCTCATGATTACCTTCTTGATAAAGTTTTTTCGCTAAAATTCCAGAGTACTCTTCCATAAATCCATAAAGTTTTTGGGATTCAAAGTAATCTAGTCCATCTGCAATCGTTGTTTCTAGATTCTGCTTATAATTTTCATCGTATTGTGCTCGAAGTATTCGTAAATGATGTGTATATTCAACATCAGCTAATTCAAAGCCTTGAGTCAAAAATTCTTGTGCTTTTTCAATTTCATTTACTTTGAAATGTTCTCGAGCCAGTAAGAATACAGTTTTATGATATGGTTTTTCAGATTTATACACATCCATTAAATGTCGAATTGCAGTTGCGGATATACCTTGTTTTGCATAAAGAAAACCTAAGTTGTATTGAATTAAGGTAATTAGTCGAGTACAGTTATGTTTTTTAGCCATATCCAAGCACTTAACAAAAAGCTCTTCTCCTTGTTCAAACTGACTTAAAGTGACACTTGCCAATCCTAGGATTGTATCGCATTCAATTTGATTTATTACATAATCTTCATGTTTTTTGTATATGTCTTTTGCTTTCATAACATGCTTAATTGTTAATAAAGGTTGTTGAAGGTGGTAATATAGTTCACCAAGTTTATAATTAAATTCAGCTTTTTCAATGTCATTAGGAATATACTCTAAAAGTCGTTCAGCTTCTTCAAATTGCTCCATCGCTTCCATATAGTTAGCAATCATAGTGTTATGCACAGCTTTATAGAAATGGTAGTAGTATCTTAAATACTCATCAATAGTTTTTGTTGTAAGTTTTTCAACTGCATCAAAATCACTACGAGTTACATATGATTTATTTATTAACACTTTATAACTATAATCTAATAAGGAATAGTACAATAAGAGATTTTGATCTTGTAAATCTCGATTTTGTTCGACCATTAAGACACTAATCTTTTCATCAACTTCTTCTTTCATTCTTGTCGCCTTTGTTATTTGTTTAGATAGAATAACCTTATACCATTCATTTAATAGTCTAGTAACTTTTTCATTATTCAGAATTATCGTATCACAATCTCCTTTATTTAGTTTATATAAAAACAATCATAACAAAGTTTAATTGTAATAAGTTGCAAAAAACAATTTTATAAATAATATTCAGAATATTTAATTTTATTTTTTATCAATTGACGTAAAAACATCGGTAAATCGTTAGATTGTAAAGAAAGAATTATCTATATAAAACTAATTGTAATGCTAGTAATGGTATAGCGTGAACCTTATTTGTCGAAAAGTTTTGGTAATTATTTGGTTTAAAAGTATTTATTTCCCATTATTTCGGGGTTAATATCTGAATTATGCTAACAAATAAAGGTAAATTAGCATGATATTGTCTTAATTAATATTTTAGGAGGTATGAAAAATGAAAAAGATTAGTAAAGTTTTAAGTGTTGCAGGATTATCTCTTGCTATGTTCGGAGGAGGAACAATTGCAAGCGCAGCTGAGAATAACACAGTTGATTCTACTATAAAAAAAGGTAATGTATTAGATTTAACAGATCAATCGAATGTACAAATAGGTGAGGTACTAACGTTTGGGGAACTTGTTAATCAAATTGCTGCAGATACCAATAAACCTAGAGAAGAAATTTCTCAGCAACTCATGGCTCAGGGGAAAGCTCGTGGACAATCATCTGCTGCAACACTTGCCGCTACGTACAGAACACTAACAACCAATTTTTCAGTAACACCTTTCTATAGCCCTTCATTAAGGTTTTATTGTGAAACAAATGAATGGGGTGGAAGCTTCAGGGGTATTAAGGAAATAAAACATATCAATATGAATAGAGATGCAAATGGTCTTTCTAAAACGTTCAGTGGTACAGTTCAAGCGAATTTAGAGGATCCTAACAGAATTTTCTATATTGTTAATGGTGATTTTCATAATAATGGCACAACTACTTTTAATGGCAATGTATCCATTACTGTAGGGAAGACAGGAAGTGTAGGTTTTAGTGCATCTTATGCGACGAGTCACTATAAATATACTTATAAAGAAGGATATGTATATTTTTAAAGTTGATAAATTTTTAAATGATCGATTACTTCTTAATTACATGTTAAGTTCATTATACATGCTAATTTAATGGAGGTGATCTCTCTGCAACCTAAATATATTCTGTTCATTCAAATTCTAATAGGAATACTAATAATCATGGCACCAATTATTATTACTGGTGAATTATATGATGTTTCAAAGACTATGGGTGATTTGCTAGTTGCTGAATTAATAATAAGAACACTTTCTTTCATAATAGGACTTGTAGTTATTAGCAAGGGGTTTGAAAATTATTCTAAATAGTTATTAGTACGTTATTTTCTTGAAACTTATAAAAAAGGTCTACTCATATAATCTGTACCCTTTGTAAAGGACACTTTGAAAAAAGTTAGGCAACATCAAGAAGATGATTTCTGTATCCAACAGGAGTCATCTTTTTTAAATCCCATTGATATCTATAATGATTATAATACGTCATATATTTCTTAATCTCTTGTTTCAATTCATTAAAGGACACGCAAGGTTTTATATGAGCTTCATCTTTCAGATGACCAAAAAATGATTCTTGTGGGGCGTTATCCCAACAGTTTCCTCTTCTTGACATGGATTGTCCAAGGTTTAGCTTTTTAACTAGCTTTTGATAGGTAGGGCTTGTGTAGTGGGATCCTTGATCTGAATGAATATAAGCACCTTCAGTCAATCGAATCCGCGGATTCCTTTTTAGTTTATGGAGAGTTGTGGTTACGAGCTCTAATGTCATCTGTTCTGAAACATGGTAAGCTAAAATTTCATTAGTTGAGCCGTCTAAAATTGTAGATAAATAGGCCCTTTGATTCTTACCGTAAACTAAATAGGTGATATCTGTAAGAAGTGTTTTCCCTAGGGTATTTTGTTTAAATTCCCGATTTAATTGATTCGGTACTATTCGATGTTCTTTTGTAGCTTTAAGCATTCTTTTATAAGGATTCGCTTTGCGAACCGGACAGATAATCTCGTATTTCTTCATAATTCTACGGATACACTTTAAATTGTAGACAACTTGAAACTGACCCGCCAATGTCATCTTTATCTGACGAGCCCCCTTGTTTCTATTTCTAAATCGAAGTGCTTTTAATATGGTTTCCTTCAAGATTTCATCTCGATCACTCTTTTGTTTCCGTTGTTCTTGAGATGAAACTGAAAAGTAATTATAGTATCCCGAACGGGATACACCAGCTACTTTACACAAATGACTGACCATATTCCTTAAGTTGTATTTCATGATGACAGAACGAATCAAGATGAATTTCTGACTAGGTGGTAGTGTTATTTCCTTCTCATCCTCCCTTCCATAAGTTTGATTTTTTTTAGCAATTCGTTTTCCGCCTTTAGTAAGTTTCGTTCAGCTTCTAAACGGGCATACTTTTCTTCTAACGTAAGCTCTCTCTCAAGAGTTCTGCCAGCGTTTTCGATACGTGTATCCCTTAAACCCAATACACCATTTTTTCTATAAGCAGCACGCCATCTACTTTCCGATGACATAACTCGTTTCATTCCAATCATATCTATATCAAAACCACAATCTTCAAAAATATTTCGAGGTAGCTTTCCTTTTTCATTTTCCTCAATAAAAATATGCTTAAATTCCTCTGTATAAGTGATACCTTTCTGACTTACAGATTTTACGTATAGGTTATTTGATAGAATTTGAATTTCTCTTTCTGTAAATAGTTTTTTGTCATTTTCAACATTCTCCGATCTCAATTTTCCTTTTATTATACAAGAAATACCCTATAGAATAGACTTTTTTCAAGTGTCTATTCTATAGGGTACATTTTATATTTAATTCCATCTTTTTTAAATTTCATTATATTTCTTTTTAGAGTCTCGAGATTTCTCTACTGGATATTTTTTATTATTTTTTCTATTTTGTTTATAATAATCTCTTCTAAATCAATATCCAATTGATCTGCCAACTCATCTTTCATGTCTTCTTTTTTTGTTTCTACAGCTTCCTCACTGCTTTTCCACTGAAAATTTCCCAACAACTCACTCGCCTCTAAAGAAAGAGAAATAGCTAAATCTTTAGGATTGTGGAACTGCTTCCAGTTCCTATCGTCCCGAAATTTTAGGACTTTCTCTAAAATAGTTTGATTCATTTTTTGAATCCCCCAGTTACTTTTCATTGGTAAACTCTTCTATTTATCAGGTAAACTATCGTAAAAACGTTCAATGGCCGCTACTAAAACTAAATCTTCTAAATGAGCAGTTTTAAGGTTGTTTATTTTTAAAAACATCAAAAATGCCAAATCCCTTATATCACAAAGGATTTGGCATTTTTAAGTATCTAGAACACGCGCTAAATTTAAGGAGAAATTAACAGACATGAGTCCGGTATAATGCCGTGTCCACACCCAAGGATCGGTTACATAAAATAGCGTATCTAACCTGGGAAGTCTATTGGCCTTTTGCCCTTATAGTAACGCTCTCTTCTACTAAGACCTTTTCTTTCTAGGGCCTACAATTAATTTAATCGCTGTTCTTTCTTCATTATTGATAGAAATCTCTTGAAACGCTGGAACAAAAGCTAAGTCAATACCACTTGGAGCGACGAACCCTCTTGCAATCGCAATTGCTTTAATCGCTTGATTTATAGCTCCAGCCCCAATCGCTTGAATTTCCACATTACCACTTGTTCTTAGTACTCCTGCTATTGCACCTGCGACTGAATTTGGGCTTGATTTTGAAGATACCTTTAATATATTTTCCATGTAAGTTGCTCCCTCTATTATTTAATCTCTCTTTCGTTACAATTTTAAATATTTTAGCGTATCTTTAATTACTATTCACACCAAAAACAAACGATGCTTCATATGTACATTATTCTATATTTTCTGACTTTTTCCTGCTCAGCTACGCAAATAAAAAATAAACTGAATAACCTAATGTAAATATAGATAAATATTATAACTTCACCAAATGATAACATCCATACAGCTAAAGGTAATATTTCTGTTTTGTCAGACTAAATAAATATAGTAAAGTGAAATTTTAATGAGTGGGGTTTAATTCATCCCCCACCTAACTTCTTTGCTTTCGCTGAATTTTGAGGTGGGAGTCTTACTGCTCGGAAAATAGCGGGATAAACGTTTCCTCATTACTTCAATCTATTTAGAAATTCCATTTATTTTTCTATCAAATTATAAACCTTGTCATCTTCAAAAGGTGTTACAGGTAATACCCAAATACTACACTTCATCATTTGACCACTTTATATTCCAAATCTATCTCCTTTTATAGTACAAGCATACACGCCAATTGTGATTCATCTTCATAAACTACTATGTGATTTAAATTTATTAAGAATAGGAGGTAATATATTGGGTTCATACTATCATTCTTCAAACTCGTATAAAAAATGCTCATGCAAATCTTCTTCCAGTTCAAATAAAAAATGTTCATGTGACCATTCACATAAACGAAGCTGTCCTGCATACGGAACTTTTTGGCAAACTGAATTTATAACTGTTCCTTTTGGCGATCCTTTTCCATTTAATCACGTTGGACCTTTAGCAGGAGGTGTTTCCTTACTAAATCCTACTACTATACACTTTAGACAAGCTGGTGATTATAGAGTTTCGTTCATTTCCAGTATTAATACTACTTTAAATCCTGTATTTCCACATATCCCAGTCATAACTATATTTTTAAATAACAATCCACTTGCTAATAGTCAAGGTGACTTCGCTATTCAAATGAATACTTCATCAAATAACGAATGTCTTCAACTCGTTGGCGAAACAATTGTTACAGTGCCTGCTAATTCAACTCTTCAACTTAGAAATAATAGTGGTTTTAATCGTCAAAGTATTGTAACTTGTGACAATGGTATAAATTCAGTTGAATTAACAGTTACAAAACTAAGTTAAAATTATTTCTTCACATTCAGATGCTATTTCAGCATCTTTTTTTATTGAATAACAGTTTTTTCAACTTTTATTATCTCTCCCCACATAAAAAAGTGCAGAATTCTTTCTAACACAAGATTTCTGCACTTTTTATTATACTTATTTATTCTTCCTTATTTCTCTACATAAACCGACTTAACAATCGTACGATTATATGGTTTTCCTTCTTTATTCATCCCTTTTATATCCATCGTAACGTTGTATACTCCCGGTTGTTTTATATCTTTCAAAGCACCTGTAAATGTATTCGTATTAACATTTTGTAATTCATTAAATTCAGAGACTAACTTACCTTCTTTATTAACGACTCTTACTGTTATGGAAAGATCCCCTTTCATTTCAGGTGCTACAGGTGATTTTTTCAGTTTATACTCAGGTTTATTTATTTTAACTTTTGTAGGCATTCGAAGAACAAATGGTGCGTCATCCTTGTAATCGCTTACAACTAAATATGCATCTTTCGACTGCTTCGCCATCATTTTGATTTTCCATTCGCCTACTTCTAATTTATCAAACTTAAACGTTCTAATTGTCGCCCCATTAAAAAAAGATTCGCCTTCACCAGTAGTTATAGCGCTATCTTTATTTGCATAGATTTTTCCTTTTGGAGATACCATTTGTACTTCTACATCAGAAGAAGCAGTTAGTATAGAAACGATTCCTTCCGCTTTTTTATCAACTGTAACGGTTTGCTCTATCCACTGATTTTGTGGTAATTCGCCTCCTAAAATATTTTGATTTGAAGTTGTATTTAATTGTTCTAGATCTCCATTTGAACTAGTGCTGGATGCTACTAAAGCTGGTAATCCCACATTTGTCGTACGTAAATATGGTTCAATTCGTGCAAAAACAGCTGATCCTTTTCTTATATTGTCATGATCAAATCTGGAATCTGTAAATAAATGTGTACCGTACGATAGCTTCGCACTCCATTCATTTACTAGTCCATCATTTGAACCGTACGATGATAAATATAACCCGCCCATAGATAATGCAGAAAATGTTGGCCCCCAGCTAGTTCCAGTAGCCGTATAGTAACGGTTTAATTTAGCTGCTGGGTTGTTATCTATTATTGAACGAAACTTTGCCATTTCACCTATTTGTAACGAATACGTACCATCATCTTTTTGACCTAATATAGAAGCAAGCCACCCTGCCCACCAACTATATGACAAATCTGCTAAATTTGAGCCGTGATGCGGTGTAGCAAGTGTAATAACATTTCCAACAAATCGATTCGCACCATATTCAACTAATGCGGCTTGTGTATCAATACCACCTTTACTATGCGCTACAATATTAACTTTTTTACCGAAATGATTATATATTTCTTCAAGTTTTTGTGCTAACAACTTTCCGTTATCCCACTGACTAGCCGAACCTTTCCCTGCAGCATCATACAATTGTATAAACACTGTTTGATAGCCTGCTTTTAAAGCATAATCATACATATCATTTATATCATGATATACTGTCTTTCCATACCAACTATCAGCATTACCATTTCTTCCTTGTACAAAGAGAATTGGCGGTTTATTCTCATCATAATTAGCAGGTTTTTGGCCTAAAAACCATTCTCCAGGTGTGAATACTTCTGTATCAGGAAACCCCTTTCCAAGCTCTTTTATAACTTCTGCCTGTACATTTGTGCTAATCGTTGGAGCCATGATAAAAAATACAATTAGTAAGGCCACACATCTTCTCATCAGTCGCATATTACTCCCCCTATTTTTTTGAAAGAAGGTGTTCTTTATAATATTTTATATTTTCCCTTCCTTAATAATAGCTAATCTTTTATTTTTAAAAGATGTTAGCCCTATTTTTAGAAGGTTACTAGTTGTATACCCTCTTCCTTAACTCTCGTTATTCTCTTTGTTTCTACCTCTTCCTTTTGATAGAATACGACAAAAAAGTTTCTCAATAATTGTTACCTTCGCTACACCCAGATATTTTTTAAATCATTATTGTTTATATAAAGCATACAAATCTTGAAAAAATTTTAGTAAAAAAACATTTTATTACTAGTTAGTTATTTAAAAATATAATAAAGATATGTACTTTCTTTTCATTAAATACAAACTAATTTTAAAGGAGCTTGTATTATAAGACTTTCCTACGATTAAAAATTAAACTGAAATTTCCGAATAGAAAATCATATTTCCAGAAACATATATTATGATAATTTCCGCACACTTGAATTAACTTTTTAGAAGTACTAACCTATCGGTGAACAGAAGAAAATTCTGTAAAAAGAAAGGAGAATACTTTATGATGACCAAATTACAAAAGGAGTTTTTTAAACGCTTAGAAATTCCTGCAAAAGAAATAACATTTGATGATTTAGATGAAATTCTCTTGAAAATGGGAATGATTCTCCCCTATGAAAATCTTGATATTATGGCTGGTACTATTAAAAATATCTCAAAAGATAACTTAATAGAAAAGTTACTTATTCAAAAACGAGGTGGACTTTGTTATGAATTAAACTCCCTATTGTATTATTTTTTAATTGATTGTGGGTTTCAAGTATACAAAGTAGCCGGTACTGTTTATGACCTTTACGATAATAAATGGAAACCCGATGATGGTCATGTCATTATCATATTAAGTCATGAGGATAAAGATTATGTTGTGGATGCAGGTTTTGCATCTCATCTCCCTTTACATCCAGTCCCTTTTAACGGAGAAGTCATCTCCTCTCAAACAGGAGAATATCGAATTCGTAAGCGAAATACTCGAAAAGGTACGCATATTTTAGAAATGAGAAAAGGAGCTAACGGGGAATCTACAAGTTTCTTACAGTCTGAACCTTCAAACGAATGGAAAATAGGCTATGCTTTCACTGTAGATCCAATAGATGAGAAAAAAGTGAATAAGATTCAAAAAGTGATTGTAGAGCATAAAGAATCTCCTTTTAATAAAGGAGCTATCACTTGTAAATTAACTACTTATGGTCACATATCATTAACAAATAAAAATTATACAGAAACCTTTAAAGGCACCAAAAATAAACGACCAATAGAATCTAAAGATTATGCTCGCATTCTTCGTGACTCTTTTGGAATAACGCAAGAGAAATATGTAGGAAAAACACTAGAAAGAGGCTAGTTGACTACAAGTATTTCATAATAAAGCAGATTCTATATTTAGAATCTGCTTTATTTTATATTTTGTTATAAATTAATTTAATTTTGTTGTTACTCTTTAATTTTCAATTATATACTCATCATCATATTTATCGTATTGTAGCCCTTTCCCTATCTTTGACTCCGTAACTTGATCTTTTAAAAACGGTGCAGCATCCATTTTACTAGTTGCAATTTCAATTCCATATTTTTTCGTTAAATGAGCTAACTCTATTAAAAACCACTCTCTTCGCAATGTAACTGGAATATCCAATGTTTTTCTTTTCATATATAATAGCACCTCTTTTATTTTCATAGCTTAAAAATATCACTGGATGCACTTATTAAAACTACCTTTCACCGCTAACATCCAATGAAACATTATAGTATATGCATGTCCATTTCAAACGTGCTATCACAAATATGATATTTAAGTTTACATAATTATATTATGTAATAGTAGAAAAGGAAGGCATGTCCCTTCCCCTTCTACTATAGAGATTTAAATTAAGAACATCTTGGTACACCTAAAGCTAAAAATAAACCTGCTACTCCCGCAGTAATCGGTACTTTTAACGTAATAACATCATCTACCTTCGTTACTAAAAAGTAAGCATTACCTTCTTGTAATATACAAGTTACCAACAATTGAAATTCCATTCAAATCTCCTCCTTTCAATCGATATACTATAATTTATGAAATCTCTTTCAAAAAGTAATAGGAAATATATCCATTTTTCCTTATATATAAAATAAATGTTTATAAGTCTATTAAAAATATTAATTTTCTAAATTTATACAAAACGTGTAATATCCAATAAATTCCTATATAATCAATAAGAAGAATCTTACAAATGGAGGTATGAAAATGTCGATTTTAAGTAATATTGGTGCAGCTTTATTTTTTATTGCTTTTATTCTTTTAATCTTATGTATCATTTCATTCTTTAAGAAAAATGGAAAATCAAAACAATATGGACGTCCTACCGTTATTCTTTTTATGATTTCTATTATATTAATAACGGCCGGTACACCAAAATCGGAACACCCCGTCGTCGAGTTTTTTTCTACTTTAAGTTTCATTCTATTTATATTCTTCCTTGTTCTAGCAATCTTATCTGTTATTAAGAAAACAGGTGTAGCGAAAAAACAATTTATTATTACAGCTGTATTATTTGTCATTTTTGTTGCGTTATTAGGTATTTCAGCTCCTTCTTCTGAAAAAACGACAGCAACTAGTACAAAAGTTGCCTCTAATAATGAAGAGCCAAAAGATAGCGAACAGAAAAAAGAGCTAGAAAAGAAAGAGGCGGACGAAAAAACTCAAAAGCAAGAAGATGAGAAGCGTCTAGCCGAAGAACAAGCTCGTAAGCAAGAGGATGAAAAACGTCTGGCTGATGAACAAGCTCGTAAACAACAAGAAGAACAAAAACGTCTGGCTGATGAACAAGCTCGTAAACAACAAGAAGAGCAAAAACGTCTGGCTGATGAACAAGCTCGTAAACAACAAGAAGAACAAAAACGTCTGGCTGATGAACAAGCTCGCAAACAACAAGAAGAACAAAAAGCACAGCAAGCTCAAACACAACCAGCTAATGGTAATACTGATAGTGCATACTACAAAAATTGTGCTGCAGTTAGAGCAGCTGGGAAAGCTCCTTTACATAAAGGGCAACCAGGTTATAGCTCTCATCTTGATCGTGATGGCGATGGAATTGCATGTGAAAAATAGTAATAAAAAAGAAGCTTTTACTAAGCTTCTTTTTTATTAACGTAAAATATTACCACTTATTACTTTCCCCCTTATTTTAATAACATTCTTCTTATTATTCTCAAAAACGACACAGAATAAGTGATTTCAATCACTACATAGATTTTAATTTATCGCTATTCTTAATTCAGATATTACATTAAAATTTTATGGAGGCATTCATATGGAACATACATTTACTGAAACTTCAATTGTTGGTGAGATTGTTACACAATTTCCGAAAGCTAGTGATCTTTTTAAATCATATAGAATAGATTTTTGTTGTGGCGGTAATAAGCCACTTATTGATGCAATTCATGAAAGAAATTTATCAGCTACTGAAGTGCTTACAGAGTTAAATACGCTTTATCATAATACGAAACGATTAAATGAATCGGAAATTGATTGGAAAAATGCTTCTTATCGTGAATTGATTGATTATGTTATAAATAAGCATCACCGCTATTTAAATGAAGAATTACCACAGTTAAGTCCATATGTGACAAAAGTATTACGTGTTCATGGGGCAAGTCAGCCTCATTTAGCTCAAATTCATAAGCTATTTCATGAACTTAAAATGGAATTAGAACAGCATTTAATTAAAGAAGAAATGGAAGATTTTCCATTAATTTTAGAATTTGAACAAAATCCAACTAATGAAAACTATGCTAAGTTACGTAAAGTAGTAAATGAACTAGAAAATGAGCACAATCATGCTGGAAATATTATAAAAGAACTTCGTAAAGTGACAAATGACTTTACTCCTCCAGAAGGTGCTTGCGGTACTTATCGACTTGTTTACCAACGCCTCGAAGCGCTAGAGTCTGATTTATTTGAGCATATTCATTTAGAAAATAATATTTTATTTCCGCGTGCCATTACGAAAGCATAAATCAAGTGCAGGACATGAGTGTAAATACTTATGGCCTGCTTTTTCGTTTTGCGAAAAATATTCACATCCCCTTCACATAAAACCGAATTTTAACAATTTGTGAATCATTATAAAAATGTGATAAATATCACATCTCCCCCTTATTTGATTTTCTATAATAAAAATATAATCCTTTGTTCAATATTTCACATAAAAAGGGGAAACGAAAATGAAAAAACGTTTAGTTATGATCGGGAATGGTATGGCTGGCATTCGCTGTATGGAAGAAATCTTAAAACATGATAGTGATTCATATGAGATTACTATTTTTGGAGATGAACCGCATCCAAACTACAACCGCATTATGCTCTCTCATGTTTTACAAGGCAAAACAAATATGCAAGATATCATTATGAATGAATACAGTTGGTATGAAGAAAACGAAATAACTTTGTATACGAATGAAAGAGTTCAAAGTATTAACCGAGAAGAAAAAATTATTATTACAGAAAAGAAGCGTACTCTTACATACGACAAGCTCATTATCGCAACAGGTTCTAGTGCTTTTATTTTACCTGTTGAAGGTTCCGCACTTTCTGGTGTAACAGGATTTCGAACTATTGAAGATACACAATTTATGATAGATACCGCTAAAGAAAAGAAAAAGGCCGTTGTCATTGGTGGCGGGTTACTCGGTTTAGAAGCCGCAAGAGGTCTAATTGATTTAGGAATGGACGTACATGTTGTTCATTTAATGCCTAGCTTAATGGAGCAACAACTAGATACGAAAGCAGCTGCTCTTCTGCGTGAAGATTTAGAAGCACAAGGCATGAAGTTTTTAATGGAAAAGAAAACTGTAAAAATTCTTGGTACAGACCATGTTGAGGGCATTCAATTTGAAGATGGTGAAGTTGTAGATTGTGATTTAATCGTAATGGCTGTCGGTATACGCCCAAATACGCAAATAGCAAAAGATGCTGGTCTAATTGTAAATCGCGGTATTGTAGTCAATGACTATATGCTAACAAATGATGAGTCCATTTATGCAGTTGGAGAATGTGCAGAGCATGACGGTATCGCATATGGACTTGTTGCTCCTCTTTATGAACAAGGTGCGATATTAGCAAAACATATAACAAATTTACAAACTGATGGATATTCGGGCAGTATCGTCGGTACACAATTAAAAGTTGCTGGTTGTGATTTATTCTCTG
Organism: Bacillus sp. FSL W8-0770; assembly: GCF_038008705.1. Taxonomy (NCBI): domain Bacteria; kingdom Bacillati; phylum Bacillota; class Bacilli; order Caryophanales; family Bacillaceae; genus Bacillus; species Bacillus sp. FSL W8-0770. The sequence continues at coordinate 2,005,120 of NZ_JBBOZR010000001.1, read as the reverse complement.
CTGGCCAAATTTATGAAGATGATCAAACGAAAGCAATATCCATCTTTAATGAATGTAAACGTTCCTATAAAAAAGTATTAATTCGTGATAATAAAGTCGTCGGTATCGTTTTATACGGTGATACAGCTGACGGTACCCGCCTCTTTAGCATGTTAAAGAAAGAAGAAGATATACAAGAATATACACCAGCTTCCATTCTTCACAAAGCTGGTGAAGAATGTGAACTTGACGTTGCTACTATGAGTGCGGATGACACAATTTGCGGATGTAATGGTGTTACGAAAGGCACAATCGTTCACGCCATTTTAGAACAGGAGTTAAAGACTTTTGAAGAAGTTAAAGCCTGTACGAAAGCCGCAGGGTCTTGTGGTAAATGTCGTCCGCTTGTAGAACAAGTTTTATCTCATACACTTGGAGATGCTTTTGATGCTTCTGCACAGTCTACCACCGGTATGTGCGGATGTACACCTTTATCACGTGATGAAGTCGTAGCGGCCATTCATGAGAAAAGTTTAAAATCTCCAAAAGAAGTACGAAACGTTCTTGGTTTTGTACATGAAGATGGATGTTCGAAATGTCGTCCTGCTTTAAACTACTATTTACGTATGGCGATTCCAGAAGAGTATGAAGATGATAAATCATCCCGTTTTGTGAATGAAAGAATGAATGGTAACATCCAGCACGATGGTACCTTCTCTGTTATTCCACGTATGTACGGAGGCGTTACAACAGCAGATGATTTAATGAAAATTGCTGAAGTTGCGAAAAAGTACGATGTTCCACTTGTGAAAATTACAGGTGCGAGCCGAATTGGCTTATACGGTGTTAAGAAACAAGATTTACCTAACGTATGGGCTGAATTAAATATGGCTTCTGGATATGCGTATTCAAAATCTCTTCGTAATGTAAAATCATGTGTTGGCTCTCGTTTCTGCCGTTTCGGTACGAAAGATTCATTAGGACTTGGTATGTTGCTTGAACAATCATTAGAAATGGTAGATACACCTCATAAAATGAAGATGGGTGTAACGGGCTGTCCGCGTAACTGTGCGGAAGTACTGACGAAAGATTTTGGCGTTGTTTGTGTCGAAAATGGATACCAACTTTATATTGGCGGAAATGGTGGTACGGAAGTACGCGAAGCTGATTTTGTAATGATTGTCCCTACTGAAGATGATGTCCTTCGCATCGCTACAGCTTACATGCAGTATTATCGTGAAACTGGTATTTATGGAGAGCGTACTGCCTACTGGACAGAACGATTAGGCTTCGATCACATAAAGGAAATACTGCAAGATGCAAATATGGTCACTAAGTTAAATGAACGTTTCCAAAAAGCTCGTGGCACATATAAAGAAGCATGGGGACAAGCACTAGAAACGAAATCATTAAAAGCGATGTATGAAGTAGAAACTGTGAAATAAGGAGCTGTGATCTATATGATACAAACGAAAGAAAAAATAAAAGTTATGCGTGCAGAAGACCTTCCTATTCAAATCGGTAAAGAGGTACAAATGAAGGGTATGTCTATCGCCCTATTCCGCCTTTCAAATGGCGATATTCAAGCTGTAGAAAATCGTTGTCCTCATAAAAACGGGCCATTAGCGGAAGGTATTGTATCTGGAGAATTCGTCTTTTGTCCACTACATGATTGGAAAATTTCACTACTAACAGGTGAAGTTCAAAAACCTGATGATGGTTGTATTCAAACGTATGAAGTAGAAGTTATTGACGGAGATATTTATATATACATGTAATTTACAAAAGGAAGCCTCCCCTGGCTTCCTTTTAAATAAAAATAGACGAGGTGCGAATATGAACGGATATGTATATTTAGTTGGTGCAGGACCAGGTGATGAAGGGCTTATTACAAAAAAAGCGATAGAGTGCTTAAATCGTGCAGATATCGTCTTATATGACCGCTTATTAAACCCTTCCTTTCTTAATTATACAAAAGAAACATGTGAACTTATTTATTGCGGAAAAATGCCAAAGAATCATACTATGCGTCAAGAAATGATTAACGCACACCTCCTTCAATTTGCGAAAGAGGGAAAAATCGTAGTCCGCTTAAAAGGCGGAGATCCATCTATTTTTGGCCGTGTTGGTGAAGAAGCAGAGACTTTAGCATCAGCAAATATTCCATATGAAATTGTACCAGGTATTACATCTAGCATCGCCGCTAGTATCTATGCAGGTATTCCCCTCACCCACCGTGACTACAGTAATAGCGTCACTTTATTAACCGGACATGCAAAAGGTCCTTTAACCGACCATGGAAAATATAATTCATCTCACAATAGCGACACAATTGCCTACTACATGGGTATAGAAAACTTACCTACAATTTGTGAAAACTTACTACAAGCAGAAAAAAAAGAAGATACGCCAGTAGCAGTCATTGAATGGGGTACAACTGGTAAACAGCGCGTTGTCACAGGGACACTGTCTACCATTGTTTCAATTGTCAAAAACGAAAATATTTCTAATCCTTCTATGACAATTATTGGTGATGTCGTTTCCTTACGGGATCAGATCGCTTGGAAAGAACGTAAACCATTACACGAGAAAAAAGTTTTATTTGCATCTGCAACGAATAAAACAAGTTCAATGAAGCAAAAGTTACAAGAAGCCGGTGCAGAAATATATCAAATTCCTACTTTCAAAAAGGTAGAATACACATTAACACTTGAACAAATCAATGAAATTTTTAACGTTAATCGTCTTGTTTTTTGTTCAGCTGAAAGTGTAGAAATATTGATGCAATCATGTAGTAAACACCAAAAAGATATTCGTTCTTTACAAGCGCAACTACAACATATGAACGTTGCCACTCAAGAAAAACTTATGCAATATGGGCTACTAAGTAAACAAGCAGAGTTCTCTTCCAATACAACAGTTTATTTAGGACGAAACATTAACCGAATTGCTTTTATACAAGAAAAAATTGGTGCTGGTTCCTATATGATGACTCATGAGTACACAATTGATCATCGCTTCGATGAAATTCATTCACGTATGCTTTCTGAATTCTCATGGGATAGCATTGTATTTGAAGGTCGTGCTTCTATTGATACGTTTCTAGCAGAAATAAAACGCCTTGGCTTTATCAATATTCTTACTCTCCCATTCTCGTATACCGACGTTCCAACTTTATACTATGCAAATAAAGTTGGGTTTCATAACGTAGATCATCAATTACAAGAAACTCTTATGAAGAAAGACATGGTGAGACAATGAAAGGAATTGTATATGTTGGACATGGGAGCCGGCTACAAGAAGGTAATGAACAATTCATTCAATTTATTCAATCTGTTATGAAAGAGCGAAACGAAAGAATTCAAAAAATAGCTTTTCTAGAACTAACGACACCTACTATTTCGGATGCAGTTACAGAAACGATAATAGAGGGAGTAACTGAAATAATGATTGTACCTGTTTTATTATTTGCAGCAGCTCACTATAAACGTGATATTCCTTTTGAAATAGAACAACTACAAAAGAAATATCCACAAATAACATTTTCAGTTGTACCTCCTTTTAGTACACATCCACATATGGTGGAACTTGTAGTGAAAAGAATACGTGAAGCTATGCCAATGCAAAATAGTAGTATTTTACTCGTAGGACGAGGCAGTAGTGATACACAACCGATACATGAGTTACAACTAATCGGAGCAGCTGTCGAACGAAAACTTGGTATGCCAGTATCCTGTTCCTTTTTAACGAAAGGAACTCCCTCTTTTACTGCCGAGCTCAAGGATATAACATCGACTGCGTCCCATGTATATGTCATGCCATACCTTCTCTTTACCGGATTATTACTTCAAAAAATTGAATTGCATACAAAAAAATATAATCATGTTACGACTTGTAACTGTCTTCAGTTTGATACATATATGAAACTAACATTGTTAGAACGAATGGAGGAATGCATATATGTATAACATGTACCCTCTTATGTTTAATCTACAAAATAAAGTCGTTGTTATCATTGGTGGAGGTAAAATTGCATATCGAAAAGCGTCTGGATTAAAAGATACAGGCGCTTTCGTCACTGTTGTCAGCCCAGAAATTTGCGAGGAAATGAAGGAACTTTCTTATATTACTTGGAAGCAAAAAGCTTTTAGTAATGATGATATTAAAGATGCTCACCTTATTTATGCAGCTACAAATCAACACGCTGTAAATATGATGGTCAAACAGGCCGCTCATGATTTCCAGTGGGTTAACGTTGTAAGTGATGGTACAGAATCATCTTTTCACACACCTGGCGTTATAAGAAATAATGAATATGTTGTCACTATTTCAACTTCTGGTAAAGATCCATCATTTACGAAGCGTTTGAAGCAAGAACTAACATCTATATTGCCTAAACTTATAAAAAAGATTTCTCGTACACATAAATTGTAATCTATTTCTTAGTTAAAATAGTAATTACCTTTGGACAAACGTTTTTTAGGGGACGTTTGTTCTTTTTGTTGTAGTTCCGTTCTTTTATTTCACAAGTAATCTATGAAGAAAATAAATGGTGTTTGCAACTTGTAAACAAATAAATTTCATGACAAGTGTAACATTACGAGCAACTCTTTCTATTCAGTTTTTATATTGGATATTCATTCAACCAAATTAGCGCTTGTTCATAATCATCAAAAAACTCCACGGATTCTTTTGTATTGGATTGTTGTAAATACTTCAGTATCTCTCCTTCTTCAAGAAGAAATGCAATTGCCTTACTATGATTCAAAATGGTTTCATTGAAGAACTTATCTTTCCATACTTTTTGAACAGAAAAATGATTTGGGGTATACCCTTTTCTATCCACCAACACTTTGTATTTCCGACCCTCAGAAATAAATTGCTGACAAACCTGCTCAAAATCATTAAACCATTCATACACATCTTCTGTATTAATCTGGCCAATTAGATGGGTAACAATCAAATCTCCTGAAACTATTGTGCTGATATTCTGTTTACTCAACTTTTAATCATCTCCCTTAGTGGCAATTATGCATAAAATTCTTACTTGACACTCCCACCCCATCGCTATCACCCTAAGCTCATATAACTTTAATTATAAGCGAGATTGTGTCTTTTTTTCGCCAGTCTATATGTAAATACTTTAAAGATTTCCATACGAAATAAACCCTAATAAGTTTCTTTTTTTGAATTAAATCACTAGATTTTGAAACATGGTACAATTGTAAACGACACCCAATATATGAAAGACTGCTTTCTTCTCATATCTATAGGACTTCTGTCCATCATTTACCGCCTCAAATCTTTTCGTTTTTGCACGTATATTCAAAACAAAATATATGATAAATAAATAACGACAGTTACTGTAATAATGCTGAAAATTGTTGAAAATAAAACGATTTGTGCATGTAATTCAGGCTCTATTTGATATTCCATAGCAATGGTTGATGTATTTCTTGAAGTAGGAAAAGAACTTGCAATAAATAACGATTGTGCAACAATATCATCGATGTTTAGTATGTATATTACAGCAAGTGCTAATAATGGTCCCATCAGTAACCTTCCAATTAAAGCCCATGTTATGACTCGATGGAAAAAATTAAGTTTAATGTTGGATAATTGCGCCCCTAGCAATATGAGTGCTATTGCAACAAAACCATTCGCAAGCTGATTAAGAGGTAGCAAGATAGAATTAGGTATTTGAATTTTAAAAGATTGAAAGAGAACCCCTAATACGAGCGCATGAAATACAGGCAGTCTTAGAAATGATTGAATAATACCTCCGATTGTTTTTGTTGCTGATAGTAAGTTATATATCCCATATGAATAAGTTAAAAGATTCTGGAAAATCACAATAAAAATCTGAATGGAAACCCCCACTGGATTGTGACTGAAAATCAATTGACTTACTGGTAACCCATAATTACCGGAATTCATTAACGAAATGCTATTTTTTAGAGCTGCACTTTCTCCTTTTTCTAACTTTAATGTTTTTGAAATGAAATGACTTACTATGATCAGACTCAGACTATAAAGCATTAAATAGTATATTATTTGGAGCAACAAACCTGTCTCTATACTAATATCATATATATTCACAAATACAGCCGCTGGCATTAAGCAATAAGTAATAAGTGTAGAAAGCTGCTTTAAGTTAAATTGGAACTTTCTTTGTAAGATTGCACCAATTAGCATTAATATTAATATTGGTAATATTACGTCTAGTATAATAAAAACAAACATGTAAAACCTCATTCTAAATATATTTTAGTTGGATTAAACACTTTACTAAATATGAATCACATTTAATCAGTCGGAAAACCCCTTCAATTCTCAATAATCAGAAAAACTTAAACCAATAATATGAAAATGTGCATCAAAAATTCTTATTTCATTTCCCTCTCCTCTCTTTTCTTTAACATACCAAATATAAATCATAAAGAAAATTATGGATTATTTATACAAATTCATAATTTTATCTTATTGACCTAAACTATCTTCTTTATTTTAAGTATACTTTTTCACAATATCCATTAACCTTACCAAAAAATTTGGCCCTAAAAAAATCTGATAATGCAGTTACTATGCGAAGGATACTTGCATCAATCCTATACTTGTCGCTTAAACTACCTAACACACCTGATACTTGTTTATCTTGAGTGGACTTATATTTTTTTCATCTAAACATCCCGATTCAATTAAATATTTGCATTCTAAAAATGAGTTCGATCTTTAGAATAGATTTAAGATTTCCTTAACTAATCTGCCCTTTAATTGAATAACTTTTGACATCTTCATTTTAAAAGCACATTCTTATAGAAAATAAGCGTTTATTGAGAGATCAATAAAAACATGTTGAAGCCTATTACTAAAAGAACCATCCCAAAATACTTTGGGATGGTTCTTTTTCCTTATTAATGATTTTTTAACATCACTAACAGCTTTTCTTGACTATACATCCACACTGTAATGATTAAACAAGCAAGTGCGACTTCTGATAATGCCATAAATCCAATTGCATAATGGCCTGTTAGTTGGAATAGTAATGTTAAAATTAGGGGCGGGAAGAACCCTCCTAGTCCGCCTAAAGCTGAAACGAGTCCATTTACAATACCTGCTTGTTCTGAGAAGTACATTGGAACGAGTTTAAAGATTGTACCATTACCAATGCCTGCACAAAATGCGACTAGTAAGCAACCAAATGTATACACGTTCATACTAGGCATGAATGATAAAATAATACCTGAAAGTGTTAAACCGATAAATACGAAGATTAATATTTTAAATGGATTAAACTTATCGCCGAGCCAACCACCAATCGGACGCATAATTGTTGCGAGTACGATGAATCCTGCAGTTCGCATACCAGCATCTACTTTCTCTAATCCGAAGTGAGATACTAAAAAGTTTGGTAAGTATACTGTAAATGCGACGAATGATCCGAATGTTAAAAAGTAAAAGATACATAAAAACCAAAGTTTCTCATTTTTATATACACCTTTTATTTGTTCCATTAATGGTGTATTCACCTTTTTCTCCTTACGATCACCTAATAAAAAGTTCATAAGTGCAAATGCTGCAAGTAAAACTAAATAACATTGTACTGTCGTTCTCCAGCCAACTGAAGTTGCGATAACAGGCGCTAAAAATGAAGTAATTGCTGTTCCGGCGTTACCGACACCGTAAATACCATTTACAAAACCATGACTCTCTTTCGGAAAGTATTTTGGTAAAGAAGTTACTCCTACAGAGAATACAGCACCACCGATTCCTACAAATAATCCACCAATAATTAAATCCATCATAGAATTGGCAACACTAATATAAAAGACAGGAAGTAATAATAGAATAAAACTAATAAAGAATAATTTTCTTGCTCCGAAACGATTTGTCCAATAACCAATTGGAATGCGAAGAACAGAACCTAAAATAACGGGTACTGCTGTGACCATAGAAATTTGCCCCGCAGTTAATGGGATATCCACTTTAATATAAGGCATTAATGATGATAAAATGACCCATACCATAAAACCTATAATTAGATTAGAAGTTTGTAAACTTAATTGAAAATTAGGACTTTTCATCCTGTTCCCTCCTATGTATGCATATTTATATTCATTCTCTCCAGCCTAATCACGTCGTAACATGATTAAGTCGAAAAGAATCAACCACCACTTACTGGCGGAATTATCGCTATGACATCGCCAGTTTGAATGATGTCATCCTCATTTGCATACTCTTCATTTATAGCTACCATGATTTCATTTGAAATCGCTACGTTGTATTTCTTAATGAGTACCTTCTTTAGTTCAGCAACTGTAATATTTTCACAATCGATTTGTAATGCTGGCTTACTTACTTCTTCTTGTAAATGTGCAAATAATAGTACTTCAATCATATTCTCATCTCCTCTTCAGGCTCACCATTCTCATATGCTACATTCTCTAACTGATCACCAATCCATGATTCACCATCTTCCCAAAATTCTTTCTTCCAAATTGGAACGATTTGTTTTATACGCTCCATAATATATTCGTTCGCCTCATATGCAGCTTTCCGGTGTGGTGTAGAAACAGCGACGACAACAGCAAGATCAGAAATTTGTAATGTACCAATGCGATGTGTAATGGCGACAAATGTCCCAGGCCACCTCTCTCCTACTTCAGTACCAATTCTCTCAAGTTGTTTTTCTGCCATTGTTTTATATGCTACATACTCTAAATGTAGCGTACGACGCCCTTTCGTAAATTCTCTAACAGTACCAACGAAAGTAGTAACTGCGCCGCACTCACGACGAATTACTTTGTTTGTAACTTCCTCAATTGAAATAGGTGTATCAATTACTTCATAATACGTTTGTATCATTTTGCACCTCTTATCTTTGTATAAGTTAGTAATCTATTTTTCTATTATTTGTATGATCGAAGTGGTTCTTCCCACGGCCACTCACTTCCAGCGTTTGATTCTAATAACAGTACCGAAACAGTTATTCCTGCTTCAAATCCTCTCGTTCCTCCTGGCAGGACGATAAATGCGTTCGCCTCTGCAAGTGAAGAAATTGCACTAGATTTATCTAAACCAACTGGTGTAACTTGTAATTGACCATCTACAAATTCCACTCTCCCTCTTACAAAACGAGTAAACGGATTTGCTTTCGAAATGTCTTTCTGTAATATTGCCTCTGCACGATATATGTGCGGATCTTTCCTATGCAAGTATGTTCCAATGACAGGTCGAACAAACAATTCACATCCGACATAACAAGCAGAAGGATTACCAGATAGACCAAATAATAGTTTTCCCTCTAACTCAGCTACAGTTGTCACACTTCCTGGTCGCATCGCTATTTTGTTAAAAAGTACATTAGCTTGTAATCTCTCATAAATAGCCGGTAAATAATCATAGTCTCCTACTGAAACGCCACCAGTTGTAATTAATATATCAACTTCTTTTATCGCTTTTTTTACAGTGTTATAACACGTCTCAAAATTGTCAGCGAATTGCCCATAATACTGTACAATTCCACCTGCTCGTTCAATTTGAGCAGCTACCATATAAGAGTTACTATTTCGAATCTTCCCTGGCTTTAATTGTTCATGTACTTCGAGCAGTTCACTTCCTGTCGTTACAATTCCAATGACTGGCTGTTTTACAACATATACCGTACTATAACCAAACGTAGCAAGAAGCGCTGCAACTCCAGGATTAATAACAGTCCCTTTTTTCACAAGGATGCTATTTTGGTTTACATCTTCTCCTTTAAAAGAAATGTTATCGCCAGAAGAGAAAGAGCGTTTTAATACCATATAAATCTTTTCGTTTTCTTCAAATCCTTCCGTTAGCTCTAACATAACAACCGCATTACACCCTTCCGGAATTGCGGCACCTGTCATAATACGGACAGCTTGAAATGCTTTCACTTCTTCTGTAAAAACAAAGCCTGCTCCAATTTCGCCAATTACTTCAAACTGAATGGGGTTACTACTACTCGCTTCTTTTGTATCTTCCGCTCGAATCGCAAACCCGTCGTACGGAGAGCGATCAAAATGCGGAACATCATGATCTGCAATAACATCTTCTCCAAGTGTTCTACCGTAGCTTTCTATAAGAGAAACCTTTTCTATTTCACCTTGGTAAGCATATTCCATTACACGTGCAACTGCTTCTGCCACTGGAATTGGTATACGTTTTTCTAACATTCTTTTTTCACCTCGTTTTAATAAGGGGCAACTCTCTTTCTGTTCATCCTATATATTTTGCGTATAATCGTTTTGCTATTTTTACATCATTTGTCCCATGAATAAATGCCCTACCGTCTATAAATAAAACAAAACGATATTCATCAACTAGAAATGATAGTAAGTAAGGCGTTTTTTTAACATGTACACTTTTTTGTAATCGTTTTTGAATTTCGGTTAAATTAAGATTTCTCTTTATTCCTGAACGGATTTGAACTGTATTCCGTCCGCATAACACTTCCGTTTTCATTTGCGCTTCAAATATTAGGCTTGGATACGTTCGTGATTTCCCACAAGAAGGACATGTACTTTTCTTCTGTCTATTTACTTTTAATGAGAGATATTGATTGTTCCAAATATCAAATGACAACATCGTCCCTCTTAATGATTCATAATCACCCACCAATATTTTCATCGCCTCTGTAACTTGGTGAGCAACGACCATTTGTACAGCTGGCTGAATGATTCCGGCTGTATCGCATGTTGCACCGCCCATAGGATGATCCATTAGACAGCGAAAACATGGTGTTTTCCCAGGAAGAATTGTATACGTTACACCGTAACTCCCAATGCATCCGCCATATATCCAAGGTATATTTTCTTTTTGTGAAATGTCATTTATAAGTAGACGCGTATCGAAATTGTCAGTCGCATCTAATATGAGATCCACATCTTTTGTTAACTCTTCTATTTCTCGCATTGTGGCATCTGTTACAACTGGTACAATTTCCACTTCAGAATTAATCTTTCTTACATGTTCTGCTGCTGCAATTGCTTTTGGTTTACACTGCTGCGCATCTTCTTCTGTATATAACTGCTGCCGCTGTAAATTACTCCATTCGACGTAGTCACGATCAGCAATTGTCAATTTCCCAATTCCCATCCTAGCAAGTGCTTCTGCATTCGCAGCTCCTAGCGCACCCGCACCGATTAGGAGCACATGCTTTTCTCTTATTTTTCTTTGTCCCATTTCACCAATTCCAGAAAACAACACTTGTCTTGAATAACGCTCTTGCATAAGAAATCCTCCTTTCACTATCCACCAATGTAAGACATTTCAACTTTTGGACGTTTACTTGTATTCTCAACCGTTCTTTCATCTGAATATCGATCTGTTCTATATCGCCATGTATCATTTAAAATTTTTAATAGTGATGCATCAGAAATATTTTCTCGAAGAAGCGTTCGCAAATCCGTTCCTTTCGCTCCAAATAGGCACGTGAAAAACTTGCCGTCTGCCGAAATACGAGCTCTCGTACAAGAAGAACAAAATGACTCAGAAACAGAAGTAATAAATCCAACTTCTGCATTACTCCCTACATATCGATACAATTTCGCAACCTCTCCAAAATAACGAGGCTGAGCGGGCTCAATTGGATATACACGATTAATTTTCTCTATTAATTGTTCCTTCGTAATGACTTCTTCAAAATTCCATCCGTTTGTACTGCCTACATCCATAAACTCAATGAAACGGAGCTGAATTTCTTTTTCTTTAAAATAACGAGCCATATGAAGAATTTGACTATCATTCATCCCTTTTTTTACGACCATATTTACCTTTACTTCTAATCCAGCAGCATTTGCTGCTTCTATTCCTTTCAGTACAGGTTTTGTACTTACATTTCTTCCGTTAATTTTTTTGAAGACATGGTCCTCTATCGCATCTAAACTAATATTTACACGTTTTAATCCCGCGTCTTTTAGCGCCTTAGCTTGTTTTGCTAAATGAATTCCGTTTGTTGTGAGTCCAATGTCTTTTAAGCCTTCTAGATTTGTAAGTCTTGCAATTAATTTCGGTAAGTCTTTACGCAATAAAGGTTCACCGCCAGTAAGCCTAATTTTATTAACTCCCATACTTATAAATAATCTAGCTAACCTTTCTATTTCATTAAATGTTAATAAACACTCTTTCTGTAAAAAAGCATAATCAGGTCCGAACACTTCAGCAGGCATACAATATGTGCACCTAAAATTACAACGATCAATAACTGAAATGCGTAAATCTTGAAGTGGCCGCTTTAAAGAATCTTTCATGTTCTCGTGCATCTATATCCCTTCTTTTCTGCTGCAATCCTTAGTAAGCTTTCATTTTTTTATTTGCCTTCATTATAAAAAAGAAGCTACATATTCAATGTGACTTTTCTCACATCACTTTCCCCATTCAAAAAATTTTCACAAATCCGTTCGCATTTTGTTCACATCTTTAGCCACTCCTCCTTACGGTCATTGAAATTTCAATTTATTTTTAAATAGCTCTTGCATTTTCATCATACTTACACTCAAAATAGGAAATGTATTGCTTATAAGAAGAAAGGTGATCACTGTGGCAAACAGTATGACATTATCTCAAGATTTAAAAGAATTACTTGCATCTGTTGAATATAAAATGCAGATAAAAAAAGGTAGTTTTATTTTTCAAGAAGGTATGGAGGCAACAGAACTCTATATCATTCACTCAGGGAAAGTACAAATTAGTAAACTTAGTGCTGACGGACAAGAATTAACACTTCGAATTTGTTCGGAATATGACATTATTGGAGAATTAACATTGTTCACGGATAATGCAAAATATTTATTAAACTCAAAATGTCTTGAAGATGTTGAAGTAGGTGTAATAAAACGTGAAGCGTTAGAAAAAGCATTACTCCAAAAACCCGCTCTTGTATTTGAATTTATGAAATGGATTAGTGAACATTTAAGAAGAATGCAAACGAAGTTCCGAGATTTAGTATTACACGGCAAAAAAGGTGCCCTGTACTCTACTCTTATACGAATGACAAATAGTTACGGTGTATTAAAAGAAAATGGTATTCTCATCGATTTACCATTAACGAATCAAGAACTCGCTAATTTCTGTGCAACTTCACGTGAAAGTGTAAATCGAATGTTAAATGAATTAAAAAAGCAAGGTACAATTTCAATTCATAAAGGAAAGATTACAATCCACGATTTACAATTTTTAAAATGTGAAATTGCTTGTGAAGATTGCTCTGCTTCTGTTTGTAGCATTGATTAGCATCTTATTTAGATGCTAATCTTTTTTCAATTTAAACTACTTATTAACATTTATTCCCTATGTAAACAAAAACGAGGCCTTCCATATTAGACCTCGTTTCGTTTTAACCATTAGCTCCTATCAGTTTACAGCAGTATTATTTTTTCAACTCATTAGGAATACGTCTTCTGTAAATCACATAACTACGGCTTACATATTTAATTGGGGCACTAAATACATGTACAAGTCTTGTAAATGGCCACACTGCGAAAAGCCCCATCCCTGCGAGAATGTGAATTTTAAACCATATTGGTACTTCCATCATATATTCAACTTTCGGTTGGAAAATAAAGAGACTTCGGAACCAAGGGCCAATCGTTGTACGATAATCAAATCCTTTTGAATCGATATTTAAAAATGTTGAGGAAAGTCCTGCTAGCATTACGATAAGTAATAAAATAAGCGCAATATAATCTCCCTTTGTACTCGTTGCAATGATACGTTTTACAGTTACGCGGCGGTACGTTAATATAATTAAACCGCTAATAGAAGCAACACCTGCCGGAAGCCCAAAACTAATTGCTACTACATGATACATATGCTCAGAGATACCTACTGAACGGTATACAGCTTCTGGAATTAAAATCCCCATAACATGACCGCCAATTACGAACATGATCCCAAAGTGAAATAATAGACTTCCGAGTCGGAGCATTTTCTTTTCTAATAGTTCACTAGATTTTGATGTCCATCCAAATTGATCATAGTTGTATCTAAAAATATGTCCACCGATAAAGATTGCAAAAATGATATAGGGAAACAATACCCATAGAAATTGATCCATCATTTTAACAACTCTCCTTTCTAATTTGTCTGTACACCCCATGTTTCGATAGCGAGTAGAACAGCCGCAAGAATTGGTTCATACATACTGTCTGCTTCTTTTAATTGAACGTGTAACGCTTGTATATTCTCCGTGTATTTACTCATAATTGATTCACTGTCTATCTCATTTGCATTTGCAAAGAACTCAAGCAATAGCGGTAAATAATCAGGTAATTCTTTATCTGTTACTTCAAAACCAGATTTTTTATAATGCTGTTTTAACTCCAGTAATTCAATACCTCTTTCTCTTTGTTCACCAGTGTTCATATAAGTAAGATACATATTTGTTTTCTTACCAAAATCGAATGTATATACGTAACTATCAATGAGTTGATCATTCGTTTTATTTAGCACTTGCTTTATAAAGGCTGTAAGTGACGCTTTAACGTCTTCCTGTTTTATTGTTTCAACCTCTTCTTGCAATTCAGTTACAGCTTCTCTCCACCCTAGTTCAGGATAGGAGAGAAGAAAAGAAGAACAAGAAAAAGCTGTTTGTAAACTTTGTCTCATAATTTTCTGCCCCCTTTATTTAAGAAATTGTCATACAAGAGCCTGGACCACCTGTGAATGATAAACCACAGCTTCCTTGTTCGCTATATAAATCTGCCACTTGTTCACGGTGAGATGTCGGGATAACGAAGCGATCTTTATATTTCGCAATGGCAAGAAGACGATACATATCTTCTACATCCTGTTTCGCTAAACCAAGTTCTTTTAATACAGCTTCATTTGGCTCTTTATTAATTTGCAGTGCTCTCATATATGTTCGCATAACAGCCATTTTTTTCAATGTAAGACGAATGTGTGATTCATCCCCTGCAGTGAGTAAATTCGCTAAATATTGAATTGGAATACGCATATTATCAATTGCAGGGAAAACCTCTTCTGCTTGCCAGTTACTACCTTTCCCTTCCACCATGTTCATAATTGGGCTAAGCGGAGGGATATACCAAACCATCGGCATTGTACGATACTCCGGGTGAAGAGGCAGAGCAATTTTCCAATCGATAATCATTTTATAGATAGGTGACTGTTGTGCTGCTTTAATCCATTCTTCAGGAATGCCTTGTTTTTTCGCTTCAGCTGCTATTTCTGGATCATTTGGATCTAGGAAAACAGTAAGCTGAGATTCATATAAATCTTTTTCGTCTTCAACAGAAGCTGCTTCTTTTACTTTATCAGCGTCATATAGCATTACCCCAATATACCTGATACGTCCTACACATGTTTCTGAACAAATTGTTGGCATACCAGCTTCAATACGTGGGAAGCACATTGTACATTTTTCAGCTTTATTCGTTTGCCAGTTAAAATACACTTTTTTATATGGACAAGATGATACGCAGAATCTCCATGCGCGACATGCATTTTGATCTACAAGAACAATTCCATCTTCTTCACGCTTATACATCGCACCAGATGGACAAGATGATACGCAAGATGGATTCATACAATGTTCACATATGCGTGGTAAATACATCATAAAGACGTTTTCAAAATCTGTTTTAATTTCTTCTTCCATTTTCTTTACGTTTGGATCTTGCAATCCAGTTATATGTCCGCCTGCTAAGTCATCTTCCCAGTTTGGACCCCATTCAATTTTGTCGATAAATTCGCCTGTAATTGCTGATTTCGGACGAGCAACTGGCTGATGCTTACGCTGCGGACTATTTGTTAACGTTTCATAATCATAGTTCCAAGGTTCAAAGTAATCATCAATCGTTGGTTGATCTGGATTGTGGAAAATATTCATAAGACGTTTCATTTTCGAACCGGATTTTAGCTGAATTTCACCATTTTTCAATTCCCAGCCGCCTTTATATTTCTCCTGATCTTCCCATTGTTTCGGATAACCAATACCTGGTTTCGTTTCTACGTTATTGAAATACATATATTCAGCACCTGGACGATTTGTCCAGGTGTTTTTGCATGTTACGCTACAAGTATGACAGCCGATGCATTTATCTAGGTTCATTACCATTCCGACTTGTGCTTTAATCTTCAAGCCAATCTACCTCCTTCAGTTTACGGATTACAACATTTAAATCACGCTGGTTCCCAGTTGGACCATAATAGTTAAATCCATAACTTAATTGACCATATCCACCAATCATATGTGTCGGTTTTACGTGAATTCGAGTTGGACTATTATGCGTTCCCCCGCGATTACTTGTTAATTTCGTACCAGGTACGTTAATGTGACGATCTTGCGCATGATGCATAAATGCCATTCCTCTCGGTATACGGTGCGTTACAACAGCACGCGCTACAACAACACCGTTACGATTAAAGCACTCAATCCAATCATTATCTGCAACACCCGCTTCAGCAGCGTCCTCTTTATTCATCCAAACAGTTGGACCACCTCTAAATAGCGTTAACATCGGTAATGAATCGAAGTACATACTATGAATCGACCACTTATTATGCGGTGTTAAATAGTTTAATGTAATTTCTTTCCCTTCTACTTCAGGTCGTGATTTACGGAACGGTTTATGTTGCAGAATTGGTTTAAATGTTGCCATCGTTTCACCAAATTCTTTCATCATGTCATGGTCTAAGTAGAAAGATTGTCGACCAGTTATCGTTCTCCAAGGGATGAGACGTTCCACATTTGTTGTAAACGGTGAGTAACGTCGTCCACCTTTTTCTGAACCTGTAAAGGCCGGAGAAGTAATTACTGTTTTCGGTTGTGCTGTAATTTGTTCGAATGTAAAGCATTCTTCTTCACGTTCTTCTGCTAAATCACGTAGTTTTAAATCTGTTTGTTTTTCAAGTGCTTCCCATGCTTTTACTGCCATATGACCGTTTGTTGTAGAAGATAGTGTTAATACCGCTTCAGCAGCATTGATTGCTTCTTTAATGTCTGGACAACCTTTCGCGATAGAATCCGTTCGAACGACTCCTAATTTGCTCTTTAATTGCTCATACTCTTTTTCTGCTGACCAAGAAATCCCTTTCGTACCAATCGGTTGTTTTCCGGCATTTGGTCCAAGCGCAGTCATTTTGTCATAAATCGTTTTATAATCCCTTTCAACAACGTGAATTTGTGGCATCGTTTTACCCGGGATTGGTTCACATTCACCTTTACTCCAATCTTTAATCTTGCCAAGTGGTTGCGCTAATTCTTGCGGTGTATCATGAAGAAGTGGTGTTGCAACAACTTCTTTCATTGGTTCAAGATCAATTTTCTTCGCTAAATCAGACACTGCTTTAGAAAGTGAAGTGAAAATATCCCAGTCAGAGCGCGCTTCCCACGGTGAACCGATTGCCGGATTAAATGGATGTACAAATGGATGCATATCTGTACTGCTTAAATCGTGTTTTTCGTACCAAGTTGAAGCAGGTAAGACGATATCAGAATACAGTGCTGTTCCAGCCATACGGAAATCTAAATTAATGAGTAAATCAAGCTTCCCTTCTGGCGCTTCTTCATGCCACTTTATTTCTTCTGGTCGTAATGAATCACTGTCGTCATTCATTAACCCGTTTGTTGTACCTAATAAATGTTTTAAGAAATATTCATGTCCTTTACCAGAACTCGAAATTAAATTCGCACGCCATACGAATAAGTTGCGCGGGAAGTTGTTTTTGTTATCTGGATCTTCAATCGCAAATTTCAGTTCTTTTTCTTTTAATTTTTGTGCAACATATTTTCCGATTTCTTCTTGCGTTGTTGCACCAGCAGCAACAGCCTCTTTATATAATTCAATTCCATTTTTCTCGAATGTTGGATAAGAAGGTAACCAGCCAAGTCGTGCAGCTAATACGTTGTAATCACCGTGATGTTGATAACGAGAGTTACCTTCAACTGGTGATGCTAAATGTCCAACAGGTGTATCTTCATAACGCCATTGATCTGTTACGAAATAGAAGAAGGATGTACCGTTTTGTAATTTCGGTGGACCTTGCCAATCTTTTGCCATCGCGATTGTTTGCCATCCTTCTGCTGGTCTTAATTTTTCTTGACCAACATAATGAGCCCAACCACCGCCGTTTACACCTTGTGCTCCAACGAGAAGAACAAGATTTAAAACGGCGCGATAAATCGTATCAGAGTTAAACCAATGGTTAATACCAGCTCCGACAATTATCATTGAGCGACCATTCGTATCAACAGCATTTTGTGCGAACTCACGAGCGATTTGAATAATAAGCTCACGTTTTACTCCTGTCATTTTCTCTTGCCATGCAGGTGTAAACGGTATGTCATCATTGAAGTCTTTTGGTTCTTGTCCGCCAAGCCCTCGGTTCACACCGTAATTTGCTAACGTTAAGTCGTATACAGTTGTAACGAACAATTCGCCTTCTTCTGTCATAACCTTTTTCACTGGAATTGTACGTTCTAATATTTTGTTTCCATCATCAGAGAAGTACGGAATTTGTACAGTTCCAATCGCTTCCTCCATTCCAAGTAAAGAAAGACGTGGATCAATCTTTTCACCTGTTTCTTCATCTTCTAAACGCAAGTTCCATTTCTTTTCATTATCCCAACGTGACCCCATTGTGCCGTGAGGTGTTGCAAAATCATTCGTATTCTCGTTCCAAAGAACAGGTTTCCATTCCCCTAACTTCGTTTCTCGTCCAATATCAGAAGCATTTAAGAAGCGATCAGCAACGAATTGATCTCCTTTTTGTTTCAATGTGACAAAGAAAGGAAAATCAGTATATTGCTTCGCATACTTTGTGAAATATTCCACTTGATTATCCACGTAAAATTCTTGTAAGATTACGTGTCCCATTGCCATCGCAAGTGCACCGTCTGTACCTTGTTTCACACTAATCCAATCATCCGCAAACTTTGTTGATTCAGCGAAATCAGGACTGACAGAAACGACTTTCGTTCCTTTATATCGAACCTCTGCTAAAAAGTGTGCATCTGGTGTTCTCGTCATTGGTACATTTGAACCCCATGTCATAATGTAACCAGAGTTATACCAGTCACTACTTTCTGGTACATCTGTTTGATCACCCCAAATTTGAGGAGAAGCTGGTGGTAAATCCGCATACCAATCATAGAAGCTAAGCATCGGTCCACCCATAAGTTGCATAAAGCGACTACCAGCAGCATGACTTAACATCGACATAGCTGGAATTGGTGAAAAGCCAACATTTCGGTCTGGACCGTATTTCATTACTGTGTACAGTAATGAAGCTGAAACGAGTTGTAACACTTCATCCCAATTCGCACGAATGAATCCCCCTTTACCACGCGCCTGCTTATACGTACGTGCCTTTTCACGGTTTTCCACAATGCTTTTCCAAGCCTCTAATGGTGACTCGTTATTTTGCAATTCTTCTTGCCACATATTCCAAAGAACACCACGTACATACGGGTATTTCACACGAAGTGGACTATAAATGTACCAAGAAAAACTCGCTCCACGTGGGCATCCTCGCGGTTCAAAATCTGGCATATCAGGACCTGTAGTCGGATAGTTAAGCTCCTGCCCTTCCCAAGTTACAATTCCATCTTTCACATATATATTCCAGCTACATGAACCAGTACAGTTCACGCCGTGTGTAGAACGAATTACTTTATCATGCTGCCAACGCTTTCTGTACACATTTTCCCATTCGCGATCTTCATATGTTTCTTGTGTATGATTATCGTTATAACGATCTATTGGCGAAAAATATTTTAAACGTCTCATTAGTGCTGAAGTTTTTTTCTTCATACTGTTCACTCCTTTAATACGTCTCTCTTACATACCCTTACTATAAGAGAGGTTGTAAAATACAGATGTGACATTTCGCACAGTTCAAGAGATTGTCAAAAATTCCGGAAAAAATATAAAAAAGTGAAAATCTAATCAGTGTGGAGGGCTCACATCCTTCACCGACTGTTAAATTACTTCCTTGCTTCTAGCAAAGTTTAAGATGAAGTACAGATAATAATGAGCTTGCAAAAAATTTCTTATATAATAGAGGCAGTAATTTGGGAGTAGTTAAATTTAATATACCTAAATCGTTAGATGAGTTAATAAATGAAAATACAATACTTTAAATCCACCATATCAAGGGCAACTATCCTGAAAATAGTTGAACAAAAAACGCCAGGAAATCCATATGAATTGTCAGCAACTTAGATTGAATCAATAGAAGAATACAACAAGAATGGCAGGATTTTAAGATAATAATACAAGGAGTATATTATGAAATTAGAACCGCTTTACGCAGAAAACATTATAGTAGCCGTCATATATAAAAATGAGTTTAGATGGTATGTAACAGATAAAGAACTATGGTTTTTAGATTATAATAAATTAGATAATGCATATAAAAATTTAGGTATAAGCATTGAAGATAATGACGAAACGGAAGAAAGAAATGGAATAAAAGTATTAGATCATGAAAATGTAGAAGTATTTTTAGTAAGGATTAATCAATATAAAACAACTAAAGAAGAATTAAATTATTTACTACTTGAAAATATTAAAAGGAAAAATGCAGGAGAAGATCTATTAGATTTTAGTCCAATCTTATTAATTAACTTTGATAATAAAATACTATATTCAATGTTTCCAGAACCGGCATCCTACGAAAACTATTTACCAAAAGATTGGAGTGGTACATATGAAGATTTCACTGAATTCATACCTACATCAGAGAAATATTGGATAGATAAGTTTAATAATAATCTACTTTCACTATAATTTAAGTAGGAAAATAGTGATGATAGTATAAGAATTTATTACCTTAATAGAGCTTATGAGATTAATAGAGAAGTAAATAGAGTCACTAAAGCCAGAAATAAAGGAGTAAAATAGTCATGAAATATCCATATAGTTTTGAAGTGCTTAACAGTAGTGATTTAGTTATGAGACTTCCTCAAGAAATTAAACTTGTTGAAACTTTTTTAGGAATTGAAGTTACAGCTTTTGGAGATTGGATTTTAGAAGAAATACATAATGTTTTAAACGGAGAAAAAAATTATGTAGTAGTAAATGGCAATATTTGTGGTTTAGAAATTCGGAACGACACAACTACTGTGTTAGACAATTTAGCCGAAGATGGTAAAGGAGAATATTGTGAGATTGAAACAATGGAATTGGTAGAATTAATTCATATTTGGTTAAATAAACGAAAAGAATATAAGAAAGATAAAAAATAAAAGAGTGTAATAAATTAAATAGCTGACCTCTTCATGTGAAGTCGACTTTATTTTTTATTCATATACATTTTAATCACAAGGCATATTAATATATGTTCCAAACTTTACGCGTAGGGTTTCCTACGCTATTTATTTTGCTCATTGAGGACAATCTTTCCTTCCCTTCCTATATGTTTTACCCACAACAATAGTTTATATCAAGATATATTTTACATAAAACTACAAATCATTATTTACTGTATTGCCCTTAGTTACGGAAACAATTATACTAGATATAATCAAAATAAATAATCTGAATATTCTCAGAATTAAAGGTGGAAGTTTTACTATCTACAAATAGAATTAGAAATATGTCCACTAAATAGATTAGAAAACGATAATAACATTAGGAGGATTACGATGCCCCAGCTTGATTCATTACATCCCACTGTAGAAAAAATAATCAATAATATTGAAAAAATAATGGTCGGAAAACGAAAAGAAACCATCTTAGTTTTGACAGCTCTCTTAGCTGAAGGTCATGTGCTATTAGAAGATGTTCCTGGTGTCGGGAAAACAATGCTAGTACGTGCTCTTTCTAAATCCATTGATGCTGATTATAAGCGAATTCAATTTACACCTGATTTATTGCCGTCAGATGTAACAGGAGTTTCTATTTATAATCCGAAAGAGCTCCAATTTGAGTTCAAGCCTGGACCAATTATGGGGAATTTTGTACTTGCTGATGAAATTAATCGTACATCTCCAAAGACACAATCTGCTTTACTTGAATGTATGGAAGAAGGCAATATTACAATAGATGGTATTACAAGACCTTTACCAAAGCCGTTCTTTGTCATGGCTACACAAAATCCGGTCGAATATGAAGGAACATATTCTCTACCAGAAGCTCAGCTCGATCGTTTCTTATTGAAACTAAAAATGGGATATCCTACACCAGAAGAAGAATTTGAAATTTTAAACCGGATGGAAAAAACAAATCCACTCTCTCAATTACAGACCATTACTACAATAGAAGAATTACTTTATTTACAACAAAGCGTACGGGTAGTAAGTATGGACAAAGCAATTAAGCATTACATTGTAAAGCTTGTTAATCAGACTCGTACGTACAGTTCTATACAGCTAGGTGCAAGTCCACGTGGCTCAATTGCTTTAATGAAAGCTTCACAAGCTTATGCATTTATCCATGGCAGAAATTATGTTATTCCAGACGATGTTAAACTTTTAGCTCCTTACGTTTTAGCGCATAGGCTCATTCTAAAAATGGAAGCAAAATTTGAAGGAATAACTGGCGAACAAGTTATCGCAAAAATCGTTGCACGAACTACCGTGCCTACTCAAAGGGCGATGAACCCTTGATGAAACGAATGCTGCGAGCGCTATATCACGTTATGAAGTTATTGCTACTCCCTTTATGCCTAGTCTTAACATTTGTGTACGCTATGTTTCAAGGAGGGTTTGTCAGTTGGTTTTTATTTTACAGCATAATTCCCATTGCTCTTTATTCACTACTACTCCCCTTCTACGCTTTACGGGACGCTGAAGTAAAGCGAATAACAAACCAAAATGGATATGTAGCAGGAGAACAATTTGTAAGCACGATTACAATAAAAAGAAAATTTCCTTTTCCCTTACTTTATTTAGTTATAGAAGATGAACTGCCACCACAATTTATAAGTTGTAAACAAATAAAGATGAATAAGGTAGTACTCTTCCCAGGATTGAAACGAAATATTTCGTTTCAATATGTTATTGACACAATCCCTAGAGGCGAGCACACTTTTTCAAGCGTTCGTGTCAAAACTGGCGATTTATTCGGCATGATGGAGAAAGAAGTAACTTTTTCAGTTCCAAATACATTTTTAGTCTATCCCCAGTATGTAGATATAGCGTATCGACAATTGGAAAATCATTTCGAACAAGGAGCGCTTTCAGCAAATATAAATTCAGCAAAAGACTCTACAATCTCGGTCGGTGTCAGAGACTATAAACCTGGCGATCGCTTTTCATGGATCGATTGGAAAGCAACTGCACGAACAAACAATATTATGACAAAAGAGTTTGAACAACAGCGCAGCCATAATATCATGATATTCATAGACAGAACCGAGTCTCCTCTATTCGAATCAGTCGTCACATTTACTGCCTCTATCGTAAGGGCTGTCTTGAAACAAAATTCACCAGCATCATTCGTGTCTATCGGAAAAGAACAAACTATTTTCCCTTTAGACAATGGAGATACGCAGTTACAACAAATCCTTTGTCATTTAGCAAAAGTACAAGCAGACAGTGTATTCCCGCTCTCCCAGAGTGTAGACATGGAACTAAGAAAAATTTATGAGCCCGTCACGGTTATACTCGTGACCAGTAATCTTTCTCCCGATATTCAAAAGGCGGCTGATTGTGCTGCTATAAGAAATAGAAAATGTATGGTTTTTGTCGTGAAAGAAAAAGCGAATCAACTTTCACACCGAGAACTCAGTATACTAGAAACTCTAAAAAAACGACAAATATTTGTAAACACGGTTTATGAAAACCGGTATACAAACGTGTTTTTTGAGGTGAACAAATGATGATATTACAAGCAAAATACAAGTGGGATACGAACAGATTCTTCATGCATGCATGTGTATTTCTTCTTTTACTAGAATGGCTAAGACCTCTTATAGGTATTACAAATGTAGGTAGATTAGATATTTTCGTAACATTTATAGGAATTTGCTTCGCTCTCTCTTTTTTTCAAACGAGGTGGCAGATTCCTATAAAAATTGTCACAGTCTTATTTATCATTCATTCCCTATATTATAAAAATGCTTTTATAAATCCATCTTGGCTAACAACATTCTTTTCTGATATGTTTCGAAATTCCTCCCTGTTTTTCCAAGGGAATTTACTAGATATTTCTCCAGTTTTTCCGACGGTTTTATTTTTTCTCTCATTTTGGTTTTTGAGTTCTTTCACTTCATTTTGGATTATTCATAAAAAACGTGGGTTTCTATTCCTTGTATTGACTATTATTTATATCGCAACTTTTCATAACTTACATTTATACAATGCAAACTACGCTATTATTCGTACTGTTGTCATCGGCTTTTTTATGCTTAGTCTTCTTCAAGTAGAACGAATAAAAGAACGTGAACACTTACAAAATTATGCTAGAGAAATCTCAAAATTACTTAGACCACTTACAATATTTATCGTATTATTAGCAACCATTGCATACTTTGCTCCAAAATTTGGCCCTCAATGGCCAAACCCAATGGATTTTTTAAAATCCAACACATCTGAAGCAAGTAAAGAACAAAAAATTTCTACAATTGGGTATGGTTTAGATGACTCGCGATTAGGCGGTCCTTTTAAGGCGGATCCTACAGTTGTTTTCACAGCACGAACGCAAAACAAACAATATTGGAGAGTAGAAACAAAAGATTTTTATACAGGAAAAGGCTGGGAAATTTCTGAAAATCCGAAAAAGATTTCTTTTAAAAATAAAAACGACGTCGTAAGCTGGTACGAACAAAATACAAAAATGAAAACGACTGAGGCAACAATTACCATGCAAAAAAGTTACCCTCACCTTACCTATCCAGCAGGATTAGTATCAGTTGAGGCTGCTTCTGATGTATCATACAGTGTTGACCCGTTTTCAGAAAAAATTTATACAATGAATGGAGACTCTTCTACTACTTTACATTCGTATAAAGTAACATATGAGATCCCTGAGTTTTCCATAGAAAACTTGAAAGCTGTAAAAACAAATGAAGGTCAAGAAACAAATCCTTATTTTATGACAAAGTACACACAACTTCCCAAGTCATTACCACAGCGCGTAAAAGACTTGGCTGTCAATCTTACAAATGATAAAGACAACCGATATGATAAAGTATTAGCTATTGAAAATTACTTCACAGACAACTCTTTTACATACGAATCAACGAATGTCTTATTCCCTGCCAAAAGCCAAGATTATGTAGATCAATTCCTTTTCGATACAAAAAGCGGCTACTGTAATAATTTTTCGACGTCTATGATTGTACTACTTCGTTCTGCCGGGATTCCTGCTCGCTGGGTAAAAGGCTATACAGAAGGAACTCTTGACAATACACTTGCCTCTGCAGAAGGTGAGGATGTTTATACAATCACGAACGATAACGCACACTCTTGGGTCGAAGTATATTTCCCAGGATACGGATGGATTCCATTCGAACCAACAAAAGGATTTACTAATCCCTATAATTTTATAAATAATACGCCTGCTCCTATTTCACAAAATAGCGAAGCAAATAATTCTAATAACACGCAAATACAACAACGAAATAATGAAGCAAAACTTAAAAGTTTAATAAAAAATACAGAAGAAGCTTCTACTAAAAAGGTCACAAATTCTCAAACTAGTTTTTCTTGGTGGTACGTATTCCTCTCTACGATACTAATTAGTATTATGGGATACATTCTCTTCACCACTAGAATGATATGGAGGACATTTCTTATTATTCATTTCTATAAATACCGAAAAGATGATGCTGTTTATCAAAAAGCTTACGGTGCACTTTTAAAACAATTTGCGAGAATTGGCATACCACGGGGTGAAAGTCAAACATTCCGAGAATACGCTCTCCATATCGATACACTTTACAACTCGGCCGATATGCAACAACTTACTGCCAGTTATGAGAACGCTATGTATAAACAGGGGCAGGCTGCAGCAGAATGGAAGAAATCCGTACACTTATGGGAAGTGCTTATGAAAAAAGCAGCTTCTCTACCTAAATCAGATGGCTTTGATACAGTAATTTAATCTTGAAAATGTGAGTTTAAAGAAAACGTCTCAAAGAACTACATTGTTCTTTGAGACGTTTTTTAATAAAGTGAAACTCCTAATTATTCTCCAAGTACCTTCTCAATCTCAATCTCTAAATCTACCGGCTTCGTCTGTGGCGCAAAACGCCCTACTACTTTCCCGTCTTTTCCAATTAAAAACTTCGTAAAATTCCATTTCACTGCTTTCATACCGAGTAAACCTGGTGCTTGTTCTGTCATGTATGTATATAAAGGATGAGCCTTATCACCTTTCACATCAACCTTTGCAAACATTGGGAAGTTTACACCGTAGTTTAATTCACAAAAACTAGTAATATCCGCTTCTGTACCTGGTTCTTGTCCTCCAAATTGGTTACAAGGGAATCCGAGTATTTCAAGTCCTTGGTCTTTATATTTATCATACACCTCTTGTAATCCTTTATATTGCGGTGTGAAACCACATTTACTAGCTACATTTACAATAAGAAGTGCTTTTCCTTCGTAATCTTTTAACGATTTTTCTTCACCGGTAATTGTTTTAGCTGAAAAATCATAAACTGTCATTGTCTTTGCCCCTCTCTTCACTATCATTCTATGTTTATACTATACTACATTCGTGAATATACATCTCTTATTACGTACTTATAAGATATAATGATAACGCTTTATTTCCGTTCAAAATTCGACACATACTACTAGACTTTTATGATGGAAAGTTTTACAATTGAAATGTGAACAAAATGTGACAGTTTATATTCCATTATAAAAGAAAAGGATGGTGTCCATTATGAAAACTGCACAACATGAAACGATTTCAAATCGCGAGTTTTATTTCGTACTATATATGATGTTATTGTATGTTACTGGCTGGGTAATCGATGTAAATGGTTTATTCTTAAGCTCCTACTTTAATTTAGCAGGAGAAATTATGCTTCCATTAGTAGGCGGGATTGTTGGACTGTTCATTATGTCTATTAATAAACAACAAACGAAATAATAATATTACAAAAAGGCAGAAGACGAGCTTCGTTTTCTGCCTTTTTTCTATTTTAGCGTATAATAGAAACATGCAGTATATAAGGAGTGGTAAATATGAAAAAAGTAGAGCAATTATCTTCTCACCTATATCTGATTGATGATTTCGATTTACAACATAATGAACGAACTGGTACGTACGTTTTATTAGGTGACGATATTACTTTAATTGAAACTTGTGCAGCCCCTTCTCTTCCGTATATTTTAGAAGGCTTACAACAATTACATATTGATTTAAACGCAGTTAAAAACATTATCGTTACACACGTTCATTTAGATCACGCAGGGGCTGCTGGTTTAATGATGGAAAAGTGCCCAAATGCTACTTTATATGTGCATTCTCGTGGTGCTCGTCATATGATTGATCCAACAAAACTTATTTTAGGTGCAAAAGCTGTCTACAAAGAAGATTTCGATAAACTCTTTGACCCAATTCTTCCAATTGAAGAAGAACGTGTTCATATTGTACAACATGGTGATACGTTAAAAATTGCAAAAGACCGCACCCTTACATTTTATGATACACCAGGACATGCGAAGCACCATATTAGCATTCACGATTCATTAACAAACGGGATTTTTACTGGCGATACAATTGGAATTTATTATAGAGAACTCGCAGACGTTGATGTAGAGTTATATCTACCATCAACGTCCCCTTCACAATTCCAACCAGATGCGATGATTGCTTCTAAAAATCACATTCAAAGCATGAATGTAGATATTATTTATTTCGGTCATTACGGCGCATCCTCTCATGTTACAGAAGTATACAATCAATTGGAACATTGGCTACCTATTTTCGTTCAGACTGGTAAGGAAGTCTTTGACAAGTATAATGATTTCGATGAAGCGACTAAAGCTTTACAAACTTTGTTAATGGATAAAATCTCTTCTCATCTTACAAAGTTAAACGTTCCATCAGATCATTCCGTTTATAATATTTTACATTTAGATATAGAAATTAGCGCAATGGGCATTATTGATTATTTCACGAAGCAAGAAAAAGCAAACTCCACTATTAACTAACAGTAAAAGAAGAGATATACAACAGTAGTTATTGTATATCTCTTCTTTTTTTGAATATATTTTGAGTAAAGGATGGTGGAATATAATGCAAAAATTGATGCTATACCTCTGCTTTACATTATTTATCGTCTTATTATTATTTGTAGGAGTAAAAATTCAATTTTATTTAGATACAGACACGCAAGTGAACTTTAACGTTTATCCAAGATTATTCTACTTTACACTCTTCCCTCTTATAGTTGGCATTTTATTACGATTCCTTCAATCTATTAATCGCGAAACAAGTAAACAAAACTGGAGCTTTCAACCGGATAAATTTATTGCTATTACAGTGCCTACACTATTCATTTCCTTTTCCCCAGCACTACTCTTTTCACCACTTGCAGAATACCTACCTTATTTAGTTAATATTATTCTAATAAATACAACTTTTGTTACTATAATTAGTTTAATAGCTGGTTATTCACTTTTAGATTGTTTTATACAAAAAGATACTGCAAATATGAAAAAATATAATTGAACACTCTTTTTTTGTTTTAATAAAAAAGCTCAAAGCTAAAGCATTGAGCTTTTTACTTATCTCACCTTTTCATCTACATACTCCATAAACTGCTCCGCTTGAATAAATCTTTCTTTGTACGCCTCAGGTACTTCTTCTACTTTCATCCCACCAGTTGATTTTGTCTTCACTTGTACGATTTCATATGTCATTAAAGCTTCCACATAACGGTCAAACTCTTTTTGTGTTAATACTTCTTTACTAGACTTATGACCATTTAATTTATCAAAGTATGGCTGAAGACCCATACTTACCTTTTTCATTTCTTCTCTTTTTGCTGGTGATAATTGATCATAATCAATATTACCGTTCGAATCTCCGTACGTAAGTTTTGCATTTGTTAATTTTTTTAGTTCTTTTGTAAACTCTTCATATTCCTTCGTACCCATTTCATCTTTCGCCTCTGATAATTTTGCACTAAAACGCATATACGCCTCTAATGTCATCGTTCCGGCATGTTTTTTTAAATTCTCGAAAGATCCGTATATACCATCCGCCATAATAGATTGATACGCAAAACCAGTCGTCGGGATTAAAAATGCTGCCGCAAGCACTCCTGCAATAAGACGCTTCTTCCTTTTGTTCCCTCCGCGATTCATTTTAATCTGAACAATTACTTTTTCTTTTAACTCCGGCGGGGCAACAATTCCCTTCGATTCTTCTTGTATAGATTCTCTAACTCTACAATCTAAACTCATTTCACATTCCCTACCTCTCCTAAAAAGATTTCTTCTACTTGCTCTTTTTGACGTAGTTTCTTTAATGCTGCGTGAATTCTAGATTTCACAGTACCAATTGGAATATGTAATATTTGTGCTACTTCTTCTTGTGAATAATCGTGTAAGTATCTTAAGATAATAACTTGTTTCAATTTATACGGTAATTTATGAATGAGTTCAATTAGTTTTTGGTTTGATATTTTACTTACAACATCGTTAGAAAAATCAATTTGCACTGACTTTCTTTGCTCTTCTGCTTTTTTTATAATTCGTAGTCGCATCCACCTCTTTCTTCTATAAGAGTGAATTTGTTTAATCGCAAGTCCAATTAGCCAAGGACGAAATGGCTTCTCGCTATCATACTTACGAAGCGATTCATATAGTTGTATGTATATTTCTTGAACGACATCATCTACATCCGTTTTATCCTCTATTAAAAAATGTGCTGTTTTATATACTTCTTGAATCGTTTTATCATACAACTTGCTATATGCTTCTTTATTTCCTGATAAAGTTAATTGGATTAAATGTGCGTAATCTATTTCACCCTTCATATTCCAGCCCTCCTTTGTCTTACACTATATATTGGCAGGTAATTCATATTTCGTTCGATTTTTTTAAAGTTTTTTTATATAAATTAATATTATGATTCATTGAGTTCATAAGCTTCACTTATAACCACACATAACTATTATATAATTTTCCAATTTCTGATAAAGATTTAAAATAATTTATATAGTCAAATTTAGGAGGATATATGATGAAAGCTATCGTTGTAACGTCGTTCGGTGGTCCTGAAGTGATGAAATATACAGATTTGGATATACCGGCTATTTCAGAAGATCAAGTTTTAATTCGCGTTGTTGCTACTAGTGTAAATTTCGCTGATATTAAATCACGTTATGGTAAAAAAGGAAATAAAGCACTACCTTTTATTCCAGGTATAGATGCCACTGGTATTGTAGAACGTGTCGGTTCTCATGTGAAAAATATTCACCCTGGACAACGTGTCATTGCTTTTCCTCAAAATGGATCTTACGCAGAATACGTTGTTGCAAATGAAAATCTTACTTTCGTATTACCCCATGAAGTTGACTTTCAAACTGCAGCCGCTTGTCCAATCGTATCTTTTACAAGCTATAATTTACTCGCAAATGTTGCAAGGCTTCAACAAGGTGAATCTGTACTCATTCATGCGGCTGCTGGCGGAATTGGCACTACTGCTATTCAACTTGCTAAACTATTAGAGGCTGGAACAGTTATAGGCACTGTCGGAAGTGAAGCAAAAAAAGAAATTGCTTTAGATGCTGGAGCTGATTATGTTATTTGTCATCAAGATGAAGATTTTGTAGAGAAAGTCAATGAACTGACAAATGGTGAAGGGGTTGATGTAATTTTAGACTCTATTTCTGGAACGGTTTCTGAAAGAAGTTTAAACTGCCTTGCTTATTACGGTCGCCTCGTTCATTTCGGTAATGCTAGCGGTGAAATTGGTAACTTTCAAACGAAAGATTTACATGCAAGTTGCCGCTCTATACTCGGTTTTAGCTTTGGAAACACACGAAAAAAGCGTCCTGAACTGCTCCAAGAAACTGCAAATGAAGTTTTCCGTTATTTGCGTGACGGACGTTTACAAATTAAGGCTACGAAATCTTTTCCACTTCAAAATGCAGGGAAAGCACATGAATGGGTCGAAAGTAGAAAAAGTACAGGGAAAGTAATACTAACTGTTTAGTCCTCTTCCTGAAATGAATACTGGAAACAGAGGTGGCATTCATGGGATCACGAATTATGCATGTTATTATCGCTAGTGGTATTGCTGAGAAACTATCAATTCACGATAAGACTTCTTTCTTACTTGGAGCTGTAGCCCCTGATGCTGTTCATTCAAAAAAAGAAAAAGGAACCTCACATTTTTATGCCGGTACAACGAAGAACTATACGAGAAGAATAGATTATGATTCATTTTTTCATAAATATGAATCACATATAGATTCCCCATTTATTTTAGGCTATTATACCCACCTCATTGCCGATGATAATTGGCTAAGTGGATTTTTTCTACCTTGGCTAAAAAATAGAATAGAGAATGACGAAACTATCGCACCCCTGTACTATAACGATTTTAAATTGTTAAATGCAAAGTTGCTTCATCATTACGATCAAGAACAACAGCTTTTCTCTCTTCTCAATCAAGAGGCTCACATTGTGGATATTGAAGAGGTTTCTAAAGAAAACGTTTTAGCTTTTCGAAAGTATCTTTTTGAAGATATGTTGTATCCAAAGCAACATTTGCATGAAGACTTACAAGTATTTACGTTTGACCAAATCGTTGGCTATATTGAGACAGCTATTGAAAAAGGAGTATTTTTTATTAAACAACTCTCTAATGAAAAATCCACTTCAAAAATTTAATCCCCCTCAAATATATTTGAGGGGGATTTTCACATAGCAATATTATTATTGGTTCTTCTCCATAACCGCAAAATAATTCCCTTCGCTATCAGCAAAGTTAAACACTTTACCAGAAGGCATGGTTACCATTTCTCCAACAGTAACATTTTTATTTGTTAAATCTGTATATAGTTGATCAAGATTTTCTGAGAAGAACATTAGGGACGGTGTACCAAGATTCAATTCTGGGCTCATTTTCGAAATAACTTCTTTATTATGTAATATAATGCTCGTTTCCGCACCGCTTTTCGGAGCGATTTCAATCCATCTCATTCCTTGCTTATTATCTTCCTCTGCAACTACATGAAACCCTACCTTCTCCGTCCAAAAATTTACTGCCTCATCTTGATTATTTACATATAACATAATTTGTCCTACTTTATGGATCATTACATTTCCCCCTAATGGTTTTTATATTCTATGTAGCTTTCTACAAATACTATCGTTATTCCTTTTGAGTTGGTATGTACTTCTTT
The DNA here is from genome assembly GCF_038008705.1 of Bacillus sp. FSL W8-0770. Lineage (NCBI taxonomy): Bacteria > Bacillati > Bacillota > Bacilli > Caryophanales > Bacillaceae > Bacillus > Bacillus sp. FSL W8-0770. Next base: position 1,972,831 of record NZ_JBBOZR010000001.1, on the reverse strand, counting down.
GCAAAATTTATCGACTGACTCATCCCATCCAGTTCATCAAAATAATCATTTCTTTCAATCATGTTATATCCATCGAATCCAATTTCATCTAATACTTTGAAAAATATATCGAAATCCACTTCACCATTTCCTGCTGCGACTTCTATATACTTAGTTGAACGATCACTTTTCACTTCTTTACAATCTTTAATATGAGTTTGTACTATATAATCTTTTAATAGTAATAAACCTTCTCCCGGATTTTCATTTACATCACTTATTAAATTTGCTGGGTCAAAGTTAACAGCTAGTCCTTTCGAGTTTGCAGTTTCTAAAAATCGTTTTAATACTATTGCTTTTTCAGATCCCGTCTCAATGGCGAAGAATCCTCCAAATCTGAACGCTAAGTTCCCTATTTCATTACAAACACGTAGCATTTTATCATAGTAGGCACTTTTTTTATCATCTGGAACTTTCCCAATATGAGCTGTTATGATCTTTGCCCCAAGCTCCAAACCTCTGTCAGTAATATATTTAAACTGATCTATTGCACTCTCAGCTTCTATTCCCATAATTCCATTTTCTCCAAAACTAATTGCTAATGATGGAATCTTTATTCCATTAAAAGATACGCTTTTCTTTAAAGCATTCCACTCTGCCATTGGAATATTAGCTAAGTTAAAGTTTTTATTCATAGCATATAATTGAATATATTCTAACCCCCATTCTCTCGCCTTTTTTATTCCTTCGTTTACTTCAATATATTTTGTATTCAAAAACATTCCTAATTTCCTATCCATATATGTACCTTCTTTTTATTATTTCGCATCATTTTAATATTCGACTTTTTTATATTATTTCCTCGTATAAACCAAATAAATAAACTACCCTTTTTTCGATACTCCCAGTAGAAGCATATATATGATAGGCACATTAAAAACACTAATACAATTCCCATTATCACTTGTTTACAAACAAAAAAGACGTAACTACAAATAGTTACGCCTTCTCCATCATTTATCTAGGCTTTTTCTTCCCAGTAAATGCTGGTTTCTTTTTCTTTGGTGCTTTCGGTTTCGTTTCTACAAATGATCCTTTGAACATTTCTTGCTTCGTAAATACGATGCCTAGTTTTTTCGCAAATTGCAGTAATTTGCGCTCTTCTTGTGGTGTTACAAGAGATACGACAGTTCCTTCTTTGCCCATACGTCCAGTACGTCCTGAGCGGTGAATATATTGGTCTACTGTGTCTGGTAATTCTAGGTGAATTACGTGTGTTAAATCGTCAATATCGATACCGCGCGCTGCAATATCAGTAGCAAGTAGAATTTCTAATTTCCCTCCGCGGAAAGCACGCATTGTCGCTTCACGCTCTTGTTTACTTGCTTCTGCATGAAGAGCCGCTGCTTTCATTTTACGGAATTTCAATTTCTCAGTAATTTCATCTAAACGGAATGGGTCGTTTAAGAAAGCAACTGCTTTTACATCGCCCATATGCATAATTCTTCTTACGTAATCATTTTTTTCGCGTCGCTCACAAATGATATACGTATGCTCAACTAAGCTTTTTGATTCTGCACGTGTTACACGTACTAATTGTGGTTCCACTGCTAAATCACGTGCCGCATCTTCTGCCGCTTTTGTCATTGTCGCCGAGAAGAATACTAATTGACGATCGCGCATCGTTGATTTAATTACATCTTGCACTGCGCCCATCATTTTTTGCTTTACAATTTGATCAAACTCATCAAATACAATTGTTTTTACTTCATGCATTTTTAGCTTTTTCATACGAATTAATTCTAAAATACGGCCTGGTGAACCGACAATTACTCTTGGGTGTTTCTTTAATTTTTCAACTTGGCGCTTAATATCTGCACCACCAATTAAAGATGCACCTGAAATTTCAGTTCCTGCTGTAAACTTTTGAACCTCTTCATGAATTTGCATTACAAGTTCACGTGTTGGCGCTAAAACAACAACTTGTGGCTGTTTTACTTCAGGATTAATTTTATGTAAAAGTGGTAATAAGTACGCTAATGTTTTTCCTGTTCCAGTTGGAGATTCAGCTATAACGTCTTGTCCTTCTAAAATAGTTGGAATCGCTTGTTTTTGAATTTCAGTTAACTCTTTAAAACCAGCCTTCTCCCAAGCTTGTTGTAAAAATGGTTGCATATCTTTTATCATTTGTTTTTCTCCTTTATCTCTATTTTTGAAGAAAATGCTGTATTGTTCGCACCGTTTCTATCATGTGTGAAATAACAGCTATTAAATCATCAACATGGTCTTCTGTAATCGCTTTTTGAAATAGAACCTCTACCTTATTATGATATGAAATCGCTTGCTTATTATATTCGTATGAAACTTTCTGCATAATCATTCTTTCTTTTCCCCATATAGAACGCATTAATGTTTCAATTTCTTCGCATTTTACTTCTGGTTGCTCTAACGGGAATGAAAATGCTAGCTTCATTTCACAACCTGGTGTAAACTGAGGCACTTCTAGTATTTCACCAGACAAGTTCTTTGCATCCACAGATAATGAAAATGTTGCTTCTACTAATGGTTCAAACGGTTCTGTTAATTGAAATGAGATATGATATATACGACTTAATGAAGCAAGATCCATCATATCTTTTCGATCTGTTACAAGAATATCTCCATGTAGATCAAAATCATACACAGCACCTTCTACGATTACTTTTAAATTGTCAAAAGCAGTTGGATCAAACATAATTTCCTCCAAAAAACAGGCGCCTTTCGATGGAAAGGCGCCACTTGATGTATATATAGTTTACAGATAAACGAGATGAATTACAACCTTTTAGAATAAACCTACTGCTTTTCCATCTTCATTTACATCCATTTGAAGTGCTGCTGGTTGTTTTGGAAGACCTGGCATTGTTAACATTGTACCTGTTAACGCAACGATAAAGCCTGCACCGATAGATGGTTTTAGCTCACGAATTGTAACGATAAAGTCAGATGGACGACCTAATTTTGTTGCATCGTCAGAAAGAGAGTATTGTGTTTTCGCCATACAAACTGGTAGGTTACTCCAACCTTCTCCTTCATATTGAGCTAATTGCTTACGTGCTTTCGGAGCAAATTCAATATCTTTTGCGCCATATACTTTTTGAGCAATTGTACGAATTTTTTCTTCTAAGGGTAATTCTAATTCATAAAGTGGTGCGTAGTTGTTTTCACCTTTTTCGATTTCTTTTAGTACTTTTTCAGCAAGGTCAACTCCGCCTTGGCCACCCTTCTCCCAAACTTCTGTTAAGGATACTGCATAGCCACGCTCATTACACCACTCTTGTAAGTATGTAACTTCTGCATCTGTATCTGTAATGAATTTATTAATTGCAATTACGAAAGGCACACCGAAGCTTTGAATTGTTTCAACATGCTTCTGTAAGTTTTCCATACCTTTTGCTAATGCATCTACATTTTCTTCTTTTAATTGATCTTTTGCAACGCCGCCATGCATTTTAAGCGCACGAATCGTCGCAACAATAACAACTGCTTCTGGTTTAATGCCAGCTGCACGAGCTTTAATATCTAAAAACTTCTCAGCGCCTAAATCAGCACCAAATCCAGCTTCTGTAATAACATAATCACCTAATTTTGCTGCCATTGTTGTAGCGATAACACTGTTACAACCGTGAGCGATATTCGCAAATGGTCCGCCGTGAATGATAGCTGGTGTATTTTCTAACGTTTGTACTAAGTTTGGTTTTAATGCATCTTTTAATAATAATGTTAACGCACCTTCTACACCTAAATCTTTAACCGTTACAGGTTGATTTGCAAAGTTATAAGCAACTACGATGCGTGATAGACGCGCTTTTAAATCTTGAATATCTGTTGCAAGGCAGAATACCGCCATAATTTCAGATGCTACTGTAATGTCAAAACCGTCTTCACGTGGTACACCTTGTACAGGTCCACCAAGACCAATTACTACGTTACGAAGGGCACGATCATTTAAGTCAACGCAGCGTTTCCAAACGATTTTACGCGTATCAATTCCAAGTGTGTTTCCTTGTTGGATATGATTATCAATAAACGCTGCTAATGCGTTATTGGCAGTTGTGATCGCATGGATATCTCCAGTAAAGTGAAGGTTAATGTCTTCCATTGGTACGACTTGTGAAAAACCGCCACCCGCTGCTCCACCTTTTAATCCCATCGTCGGTCCAAGAGATGGTTCACGAAGTGCAATTACTGTTTTCTTACCAATTTTGTTAAAAGCTTGACCTAAACCAACTGTTACTGTTGATTTACCTTCTCCAGCTGGAGTTGGGTTAATTGCTGTTACTAAAACAACTTTACCGTCTTTCCCATCTTGTAAGCGCTTAAAAATATCAAGAGATAACTTACCTTTATAATGCCCGTATGGCTCTAATTCATCTTCTAAAATATTTAAATCAGCTGCAATTTCTTGAATCTTCTTCATACTCGCTTCTTGTGCGATTTCAATATCGGATTTCACTGTTGTAGTAGTTGTCATATACCCTAGTCCCCCTTTAATTGGTTCTGATGATATTGTATCAGTTTTTTGTATTTTCTGCACTTATTTACCTCCTAAAAATTCTTTCATTTCTTTATACGTTTTTTAACATAAATACCCATAAGAATGTTAACGATTGTTGTAACTCTGTAGGTAGTTGACCTAACATCTTCTCATTTACTCCGCGCTTATATACGCCGATGCCATCTACAACTTTAAAACCTTGTTCTTTCGCTAACTGTTCAAATTCCCAAGGCATCATCGTATTACAAACAACGTCTTTTCCGTACAAGCGAGGATAACTATTCTCTCGTGGCTTTGCTGTCGGTCCTAAAATTGCAATACATGCATATCCATCTTTCTTTAACACACGCTTTATTTCATTTAACGCTCGTAATGGCTCTTCCGTCCATTCTAAAGAATTAATTGCCATAATTGATTCAAATTGCTCATTTTCAAATGGTAATGCAGAAAGATCTCCTTTTATAAAAGATAAATTCGGTCCTTCTCCGCGTTCCTTACCTTTTTGAATCATCACTTCCGATAAATCTACTCCCACTGCTTTATAGCCTGCGCGACTTAATTTATATGTACCGTAGCCATCACCACAACCAACATCGAGCACTTGTGCTTCTTTCTTCACGTATTGTTCAAAAAACGGAATAATTGTACTTCTGCTACCACTGTCCCACATTTCCTGACTATTTTGATTCCAAAACTCTGCGCTACTATCCCATTTCTTCTCCGCTGACTCGTGCCAATTAAATTTCGTCATACATTCCCCTACCTTCACGTATTATCATTCATTTCATTCTACATCATTTTCCAAAATTCCTGTTTTATCCCGCTTGCAGTAAGACACCTTCCTCAAAATTCAATGGATGCGGATCAGTTAATGGGAGAGAACTGCTCATAAAAATCCAATTGTTGCTGGCTGATAATCAGTCCTAGTGGAAAAAATCCCACACTTTATCTTCAATAGGAGATGGATATGTTAACGATGGAATGCGTATTCTCCAATTTTTGCTTTACTTGGGTTTAACTCATACTCATGCTCTTCTCATTTTGAAAGATACTATAGATACACCCAATTGAAAGAGAGGGATGTACATGCGAAGAAAGAGAAATCATCATTTTAAAAGTGGTGAAAAAAACGAAGAGTATGCTGCTGAAATATCACCAGCTGGCATTCCAATTAGACATAAGCGTAAAGAAATTGCAAATGAGATAGAAGGTACAAATACCGGCACAATGGTAGGCTATGTCGCTTTATTTCTTTCGTTATTCTCCATTGCTTTTTATCCAGTTACGCTCGGCTCCCTAGCAATTTTAGTTGGCCTATTAGCTGTCAATTTCGGAGCAAGAACACTTGGATATACAGCAATTGGTTTTGGTAGTTTTTCTGTTTTATTTACTTTACTTTATCCGCTTGCTTTGTCAGCGTTTTAAAAAAACACACCAAGTTATACTTGGTGTGTTCATTCATGATACAACATAATATGACCGCATCCACAACAATGTTTCGCTGTAATTTCTTGAAACACTGGATAATTTTCTTCATCTCGATGCTCAATAAATACTTTTTCAAATCGATACATGTTTGGTGCATATGCCCAATCTTGTTTCGTACGTGCATATAACGTTGAGGAAAAAAACTCCTCACCACCGCAAACGATACATGTGTTCTTCATCGCTATCCCTCCTATGCTTGTCTTACTTCATCTATATGAACATAAGCATAAAAAAAAGACCTTCTATTACTAGAAAGTCTTCTCTGAAACAAAAAGAAATGTACCAAACATTCCTACTCCGCTATATTCTTTTGAAACACCAGCTTCTGTTTTAAATGTTTGCTTTACAGTCATAAAGAATACACCATTTCGTGCATCTGTACTTTCAAATTGTAGTTTTTCTTTTTTACCATCTACATTTTGCGTGCATTCAAAACTACTCTCATTACAATTCAACGCATACTTATCCTCTACATACACTTTAAAATCTGATTCTTTCGGACAAGTTATAAGTAATATTGCCACGAGAATAATACTTATAATACCCACAATTGTATAATATTTCTTCATTTGTACTCCTTTCAAATGACAAGAAAACTTGACTTCATACGCCAAGTTTTCTTAGTCAACAACCCATTGCCACTCTTGTTCTTTCTTATCAAAAATGAGCCAACCTGTTTCTGTTGCTTCCTCTTTCAATTCATCGATATTATCTAACACCTCATCCGTACTTTCATACGAACCAACTACATATACCGGAATTTCAAGACCTCTTCTTGACTCAATCTTCCCTGCTAGATCTATGTAAAGACCATCTTCCATTAGTGGAATCAGTCCCATGATCAATTCTTTTGAAATTGCTGGGAAAATTTTTGATTTTTGGAAGAAAGAAAAACGTTTCTTACCGAAAGCACCGAGTTTATACGGAATGACTTTACTTAACATTCCTACAAAATCAACAATTCTACGATAATACACTTTGTTGTACCATCCGTCATCATGTGAAAAATAAACAAATCGATTTTTCAACAGCGGAAAGAATGTTCTTGCAAGTGGTTCTTTTTTGTGAGCCAAATATAATAATTCTGCAATTTCTTTCGGCTCTAATTCATCTAAATCGCTTGCATCATCAAAATCTACCCAACAAAATTCATCAAATTCATCAATCTCTGCTTGAATTAACTTATGTATATTTTCTTCCTCAACATATTCAAATAAAGTATGATAATGAAAATCCGTCCATTCAAAGTTGTGCTTCAAAAGCAACACTTGATGAAGCGGTGAAGGGATGTTACTCGCAAACTCTTTAAACGTAATTCCTGATGTAATAAAACAATGACCTCGACGATTACCATTAATATATATCATATTCTTTACTTGGTCAGATCCTCCAGACAAAGCACCTAGCCACCTTCGTTTTATATGTTTCAATTCTATAGCATATTTTAACATGAAAAATTTTAGAAACATAGAAAAAACTTCAAAAACTATTTACAATTTCATGTGTTTTATTACATAGTGATTACAAGAAAAAACGCCTGCTCATAAGCAGGCGTTTTTAAAGGATTTCATCTGGGTTTTGAGGATGATGATTTCCCTCTTTCTTTTCTTCTTTTTGGAACATCGATTGAATTTTATCAATTGTTTGTGGAGCTAATTCAATCATTTTTTCTGCTAAATGTGTCGCATTTTGTAGATGAAGAATATTTACTCCATCTTTATTCACCACAAGAAATGCTACTGGTGTAATCGAAACACCACCCGCGCTACCGCCACCAAATGCAGCGTTACCGTTCGCTCTTTGTCCATCATTCGTTTGGAAATCAGAACCTCCTGCTCCAAAACCGAACGCTACTTTAGAAACCGTTAACACCACACCACCGTCAGCCGTTTGAACAGGCTCTCCAACAATCGTATTTACATCAACCATTTCTTTTAAATTTTCCATTGCTGCTTTCATTAACCCTTGAATTGGATGATCCACCGTTCATAACCTCCTTTGTCATATCTTTCCTAGTTTTTCCGAAAGTTTGTGAACTAAACATAAAATTTAATATTGATTTCAAAAAACTTAAGTTGTAATATTTAGAAAAATAAAAAAGAGGTCGATTCGTTATGATGCGAAAATTAACAAAGAAAGATCATGAACAAGTATTCGCTTACCTAAAAGAAGAAACAGCCCTTAACTTGTTTATTATTGGAGATATTGAAGCTTTCGGTTATAACACAGATTTTCAAGAACTATGGGGAGTATTTAAAGAGAATGGAACATTAAAATCAATTTTACTCCGATTCCACGATTCATTTATACCATATAGTAAAGAAGACTTTGTTACCACTGATTATGAGGCACTTCTTTCCGCATATAAGCCACTTAAACTCTCTGGTAAGTCAACCATTGTAGAAAAGTTTGAAACTGCTCCAAGTCTACAATTAGGCGTCAAAAATGAAATGTATTTTTGTGAATGTCTAAATGACAACAACTTACCTGACACGCCTATTCATGAAACGATTAAACTTGCGTCACTCGATGATATAGAACGAATTATGAAATTACGAAGTGACATTGCTGAATTTCCGACTACCAATGAATCAGAGAAAATATTAAGGCAGGCTATCGAAACGAATACAGGACGCACATACTATATTGAAAAAGACGGCGTGATCATCGCATCCGCCTCTACTTCCGCTGAAAATTCATTATCCGCTATGGTAGTTGGTGTATGTACACACCCGAATTATCGTGGAAATGGCTACGCTTCACTCATACTACAAAAAATGATTCAAGACTTTACGAAAGAAAGCCGAACACTTTGTTTATTTTATAACAATCCAGCTGCTGGACGAATTTATAAACGTCTAGGATTTAAAGACATTGGGATGTGGACGATGTATCGATAATAAGGGGTACTTTATAAGCAGAAATAGTTATAACTTAACAATAAAAGCAGATTATACACAATTTCATACTGTTATTATGAAGATAAAGAAGCTACTTGCGGAGCAATGACTCTAACTAAAACATGTTATGTATTCAAGCTAAATTTAGATAGATAAACGCCCCAATTGTTGCATCTACTCCAACAATTGGGGCGTTTATCCTCAAATTCTTCCCACTATATTTATGAAACATTTATTCCACTTATGTCGCTATTATCATTACGTGCAAATGCTCTCCTTAATATTACTGCTTCTTATTATACTGTGCTTTAAAATCAATATATTCCTGTTTCGCATCCTGATTATTACCTTGGTGACTATCAAAAGATGTATGTATTTGCGATATGTGTTCTACTAACTTGCCCTCATCATTCCTCTTCTTATAATCCACTACAATACTTACTTCCAATATCTGCTCTGAACCATATTTAGAATCTATATGCAGTACAATCGATCCACCATCATATTCATCATATTGTATTTTCAACTTATCATTAATGATACTCTGAAACTCTAATTCAGTTAATTTGTATCCAACTGTACTAGGTTGATCAAACTTTTTTATATCATCTCCGGGCTTCATCTTTAGTTTCCCTATTCCTTTTAAACGATCAACAATTAAGTTTACGTATGAAACATCCAGATTTGAATCCGGACTTTTCACCTGTCCATTTTTATACATAATATTGGTACGATAAACACCTTCTTTTTTATTATCTTTGCTGTCTACTGCTGAAGTAACCGCTTGTGTTGTACTTCCATATAAACTTTTATCTTTCGTATTATATATCCCTTCCGAAGTTTGATAGATTGTTTTTCTATGCTCTCCATCTTCCTTTTGTTCATATGTACTATATATACCTCTTTGTTTCACATACGCATACCCATCATCACTCGCAGACATAACCTTTCTCATGTCACCTTCATCCAATGCCTTAACAAATGGCTCATACTCTATCTTTTCTTCAAAAAAACTACATGCTTGTAGTAGGCTGATTGCTATTATGATCGGAATTATTTTAGAAACACTTTTTTTGTTCATTTCATCATCACACTACCCACTCTACATTTTCGATCAGATAACCTTCTAATCACTTTAATCACCTTACATAATTAAATTTTCTTTTAGAAGTGAAAATACTCTCCTGTAAATAATTACTTTTCTATCATCCAAACGTACAATACGCACTTTTTTTATGCCTTACGTTTCGATTTACCTTTTTTATTTTTCTTTCGATATCTTGGAGTCTCTCTTTTATGTTGCTCCCACGTTTTATTAAATGATGGAAATTTAAATCTGCAATATGCTAATAGCTGAAATTCAGCTGCACCGATTGCTATCGTATACATTAAAAAGGTCCCTACTACATACATAAATAAATCATCAAACCCATAATCGTTATGAAAATATATCAAAATAAGAATAGTTACTGCGTATAGTGTAGCCCACTTCATCATCTTTCCTTTTCCTTTACTAAAAAAGGAAGCGGATCTTTCATCCATACTAAACGCACCTTCACTCGCTTGCTTAAGTGTATCAAGCGTTGTAACAATATGAACAACAACTGCTCCTAAAAATAACAATCCTGCATACAGTAATGTAATCTGATCAATTGAATTATTAGCCATTTTAGTACCAATCAAAACTACGAGTATGATTATTGCCATTTGAAATGCATTTAATAATACAACAAGTGTTTGTAGCTTTTGAAATTTAAATTGAGCTTTTGGAAATAAATATAGAATGAAAAAAATTACTTGCAGAGCATATAACAACACTTCCAGCTTAACAATTCCTATATTAAGGAGGACCATACAGTAATCCCAATCACCTGATACAATAATAGAAAAAACAGCTATTGAACTATAAAGTATTCCTCCAAACATAAATCCTGTAGCACCCTCAGGACTTAAACGATCATTACATGTCATCCTAAACTTATCTAAATCTTCTTCTTTTATATTCCACATCCTGGCCCTTCACCTTCTATACGTTTCAATTATTTTTCGCGCACTAAAATTCTATTAATATATTATTTATCCCGCTTTAATGGGCAGTAAGACCCCCACCTCAAAATGCAGCGAAAGCAAAGAAGTTAGGTGGGGGATCAACTGCCCATAAAAGTCCGATTGGTTCAACTAATAATCAGTGGGGGATGAAGAAAACCCCCACTGATTAAAGTTTCACTTTATTTTTCGTTTTGAATTTCTTATTTCGCTTTCGAATTCTCCCACGCATTCTCTTATTCTCTTCCCACGTCATATGAAATGACTTAAATTTGAATCTACAGTACGCCAATAGTTGGAATTCTGCCGCTCCGATTGCAACCGCATACATTAATACAGTTCCTACTCCATACATAACAAAAAAATCAATTGAATAATCATTTTGAAAATACATCAAAATAAGTAGTATGAATATATATATTATAGCTCCCTTTATCATAGCCCCTTTTGTCTTACTAAAAAACGATGTGGATCTTTCATCACTACTAAATGCACCTTTACTTGCTTGTTTAAATGTATCTAGCGTTGCTACAATATGGATAATAACTGCTCCTACAACTAGTAGCCCGGTATACATCCTACCAATTGAATTGTCAGCCATTTCAGAAACAATCGAAACTACCAATAATATTGTTCCAAGTTGAAACGCATATAGTAATACGATTAGCGTTTGTAACTTTTGAAATTTAAAACATGCTTTCGGAAATAGATATATAATTAAAAATATAATTTGAATACTAAATAACACAATTTCAGTTTTAACAATTGCTCTATCAAAAAAATTGTTGTAGTAATTCAAATCACCTACAAAAATAATAAACATAAATATTGAAATATAAAATATTGTTCCAAGCATAAAACCCGTAGCACCTTCAGGACTTAAACGTCCTTGACATGTTATTCGAAACTTATCTAAATCTTCTTCTTTTATATCCCACATCCTGACTCTTCACCCTCTATACAGTTTAAATAATCCTCATACACTTAATTCTATTTCACTCTTACTTACTTTTCGTTTTGGATTTTGTATTTCGCTTTCGAATTCTCCCACGCATTCTCTCATTCTCTTCCCACGTTATATTAAATGACTTGAATTTGAATCTGCAATACACTAAGAGCTGGAACTCTGCCGCTCCTATTGCTACTGCATACATAACAACATTACATATAACATAACCAAACATTGTGTTTAATGAGTAATTATTATTTATATAAATCAAAACAAGAAGAATTAACACATAAATTACAGCACCTCGTATAACATGTCCCTTTGTTTTACTAAAAAATGAAGCTGATTTGTCCCCACTACTAAATGCACCCTCGCTCGCTTGTTTAAATGTATCAACTGTTGTCACAATATGAACAATAATTCCACCTAATACTAATAGCCCTACATAAACACGTGTATGGAGATCAATTGAATGCTCTATCATCCCAGAAAGAACAAATAACGTGCATCCGATAGTTCCAAGTTGAAATGCATATAATAATATCACGAGCGTTTGTAATTTTTGAAATTTATAACGAACTTTAGGGAATAAATATAGTATTAAAAACATTACTTGCAAACCATATAACACTAATTCAACCCTAACAATTACCTTATCAAACAAGGTAGTATAATAATCTATTCCTCCCACAAAAATAATAACCATAAATAATGAAGTATAAAATATCGTTCCGAGCATAAAACCCGCAGCACCTTCAGGACTTAAACGCCCTTGACATGTCATTCGAAACTTATCTAAATCTTCTTCTTTTATATTCCACACCCTGACATTTCACCTTCTATACAGTTTAAATAATTTTCATTCACTTCAATTCTATTTCACTCTTATTTATTTTTCGTTTTGAATTTCTTATTTCGCTTTCGAATTCTCCCACGCATTCTCTCATTCTCTTCCCATGACATATGAAATGACTTGAATTTAAATCTACAATACATTAATAGCTGAAATTCAGTTGCACCAATGGCTACTGTATATAGTAAAACAATACCTACCGCATAAAGAACTAAAACATCAATTCCATAACCATTATGAATATATATCAAAATAAGCAGGATTAGCGCATATATTGTAGCCCACTTCATCACATTGCCTTTTGTTTTACTGAAAAATGAGAACGTGCTTTTGGAAATGAATATAGAATTAAAAAGATGAATTGTAAGCTATATAAAACAATTTCAATTTTAACAATTGTTTTGTCAAAGAAAGCATTATAATACTCCAAGCCCCCCATAAAAATAAAAAACATAAATACTGAAGTATAAACTATCCCTCCAATAAAGAAAACCATAGCACCCTCAGGACTTAAACGATTATTACATGTCATCCTAAATTCATCTAAATCTTCTTCTTTTATTTTCCACATATAATTACACCATCTTTTCTAAAATCATGTAATAACTCTATATTTGTAAACAAACTAGGAGTGAATAAATTTTTTGGCATTTCATATTAAACTAGCCTTTTTTACTTTTTCTAATAAACATAAAATATAACAATAACATCGATATTAACCCTGTCCCACCGCCCAACACCCCTCCATATTCTTCTAGATATATGCAAGAAATATACTACCAATAAAAAATATTATTCAGAAGATAACAATCCACTTCCCCAGAAACTCTACTACTTTATATAGAATTAAAAAGATAAATATAATCCCAACAATAATAGGTGCTATTACACTTTCAAATAAACCTTTTTCTTTTTTTACAGCTTTAGAATCTTTATTCAAGATATTACATTCCTCCCTTTACTAGTTAATTTATGAATAATGTATTCATTCTATCTTCAATATAAGTTTACGAGTATCATTTATAACTTTCTTTTCAGTTTTTGTTTCGCTTTTGTTCTTTCTCTCTTATTCTTTTTCTATTTGCTATAAATTCTTGGCGTTCCTTTTCATGCTCCTCCCACGAAATATAAAATGATGGAAATTTAAAGCGACAATACACCAATAGGACGAATTCTGCTGATACTACAGCGAATATATATAATATTATTGTTTGTGTCACATAAATTGCCATTTCATCAAATGTATAATTAAGGTTTAAAAAAATTAATACAAGTAGAACTATTACACCGATCGTTATTCCGATCAATAAATATAATTTCGTGTTAGTAAAAAATGAGACAGCCGGTCCTTCTAATTTATATCCTCCATGCTTTGCTTTTCTAAAAACATCGATCGTTGCTACAATGTGGGTACAGATTGCTCCTAATAGTATTAAACCGATATAAACCAATGTTTTATTGTCACATGGAAAATCATATATTCCTTCAACAACCATAACTATGAAAGGTAATGTCGCTAACTGAAAAGCATAAAATACAGTTACGATTGTTTGTAGTTTCTGTAATTTAAAAGCAATCTTTTTAGACATGAATAATATTAAAAAAACGAACTCCAAAACATACAACTTAACCTCAGTTTGTACAACTATCTTTTCAAAAGGAGTTAGAGAAATCTTATCACCGTTCAGCAAAACACCTAAAAACATGATGAGCATTGGTATAGAAGTATATGCAAAAACTCCCCCATAAAAGATTCTTATATAATCCGGACTTAATCGGTTTTTATTTGTAATTTGAAAAAAACCTAAATCTTCTTCCTTTATTTTAAGCATTCATCTTTCCCCATTTCGACGCAAAACTTATTTTATTTCTTTAGTTTTCTTTTTTTCCTTCTCTTCATAAAGCTTTAGTCTTTTCTGACGCTCTCTTTCATGTTCCTCCCACGAAATATAAAATGATGGAAATTTAAATCTGCAATAGGCTAATAATTGGAACTCTGCTGCACCTATGGCTACCGCGTACATTACAAGAGTTCCTGCTATATACCCTACTAATATCTCTGTTTCATAATCATTATGAAAATAAATTAAAATAAGAAGGATTAGTGCATATACCGTAACACCAATCATTACGTTGTTTTTTGTTTTACTAAAAAATGAAGCTGCCCTTTCATCCATACTAAATGCTCCACTCTCTGCTTGTTTAAAGGTATCAATTGTGGTCACCAGATGAACAAAAACTGCTCCTAGAAACAATAAACCCACATACAATAATGTAATTTGATCAATCGAATAATTTGAAATTGCTGGAAGTATAAACAATGTGAATCCTATAGTTCCCAGCTGAAATGTACATAATAATATCACAAGCGCTTGCAACTTTTGACATTTAAAACGAACTTTTGGAAATAGATATAGAATTAAAAAGATTACTTGCAAGGTATATAAAACTAATTCAATACAAACAATTATTTTGTCAAAGAGATTTGGATAATAACCCCAGCCAAATTTAACTAATGCTCCAAAAATAAAAAGCATGAATAATGAACTATAAACAGTTGCGCCAAGTATAAACACCATGGAGCGTTCTGGACTTAAACGATTTCTACATGTTATTTTAAATTCATCTAAATCTTTTTCTTTTATATTCCACATTCAGTTTTTCACCTTCTATACAGTTTAAATAATTTTCATTCACATCAATTCTATTTCACTCTTATTTACTTTTCGATTTGGATTTTTTATTTTGTTTTCGAGTTTTCCCACGCATTCTCTCATTTTCTTCCCAAGTCATATTGAATGATTTAAATTTGAATCTACAGTACACCAATAGCTGGAATTCTGCTGCACCAACGGCTACTGTGTACAGTAAAACAGTACCTATTACATATCCAATAAAAGTATCAATCGCATAATCATTATGAAAATAAATCAAAATAAGTAGGATTAATGCGTATATTGAAGTTACTTTCATCATAGTTCCTTTTGTTTTACTAAAAAAGGAAACGGATCTTTCATTCATACTAAATGTACCTTCACTTGCCTGTTTAAACGTATCAATCGTTGTCACAATATGAACAATCACTGCTCCTATAAATAAGAAGCCTACATATACTAATGTAATTCCGTCGATTGTATAATCAGACATTCCAGGAAGAATCAGAGCTGTGAATAATATTGTACCTAATTGAAATGCATATAATAACACAACAATCGTTTGTAATTTTTGAAATTTAAATCGAGCTTTTGGAAATGAATATAGAATTAAAAAAATTATTTGTAAGCTATATAGCACAAGTTCAATTTTAACAATTGTTTTTTCGAATAAAGTAGTATAGTAATCCCAACCAAAGGTTACTAAAGTACCAATAAGAAAAAACATCATAACTGAAACGTACACTATTGTTCCTATCATAAAACCTAAAGTACCCTCAGGACTTAAACGGCTGCTACATGTTACTCGAAATCCATCTAAATCTTCTTCTTTTATGTTCCACATTCAGTTTTTCACCTTCTATACAGTTTAAATAATTTCCAGGCACTAAAATCCCATTACATTCCTAACTTTTTAAGTACATTCATCTTTGCGTAACTATATTCAGATAATATTACCTCTACATTAATTACCGTACATAATCAGAATGCTTTTGATAGTTCAAATAGCCTTCTTTCTCCTCAAAAGCTCTAAATATTCTTCTCTCTTTCATTTAAGCATATCCCTCATACTCTATTTTTGTTTCTCTGAAATTGCACTCACTTAGTAAAAACGTTACTGTTATCACAATTGTATCTTCAGAAAGTTGATAACCTCCCATCGACAATATGCTAGGAGGTTATTACAGTTATTTAAAATTTGTTTTTTATTTTAATGGATTCGATTTTTGCAAATAAT
The DNA here is from genome assembly GCF_038008705.1 of Bacillus sp. FSL W8-0770. Classification (NCBI taxonomy): domain Bacteria; kingdom Bacillati; phylum Bacillota; class Bacilli; order Caryophanales; family Bacillaceae; genus Bacillus; species Bacillus sp. FSL W8-0770. The sequence goes on along the minus strand of NZ_JBBOZR010000001.1, from coordinate 1,956,188 downwards.
AATGTTATTTAATTTGAGAGAAGCGAATACTAAAAACATACTGCTTAATAACTCGTAATTAAGTCTTCACCCTCATATCTAGGGTCTTTCTCAACTTTACCATCTTTTGTTTTGATGACTTTTAGTCTACCTAACCACTCTGCTCCGTTATATGTCTCTTCACTTACCCATACATTATGCTTTTTACCATCTACCTCAACTACTAGTGTGGGGTGTGTAAACATGAATTCCTTCTCTACATGCCTACCTACAATTTCTGCATGTAATGATGTACCTTCTTCAACTAGTTTACTATTTTGATACCCTTCGATAATAGGTAATCCAATAAATACAAAGAATATCAGTCCAAATACGATTACTTTCTTCTTTGTACTCCATTTATTCTTTTCTTTCAATTCCTTCTGTCTCGCTTCTCTTTCTTCGCGTTCATCCAAACTCTCATTTAAAGCATCTTCCCATGCCTTAATTTCCGCTTCGATTTCTGCTTCAGCTCTTGCTAGTTTTTCTAGTTGTTCATCGGTTGCTACCATCTCATATGAGTTATCTCCAACCAAACGAATTTCAGTACCATTTTCTTTTACTTTTCGCAAGTCTTTTTCTGTACAATTAAACTCTCGAATGATTTCCCCTTGTGTGTTTACCAATCTAACGTAAATGTTTTTTTTCTCCTTCTTCTTAAACATCTGCACTCCCCCTTATTTGTTTCCTATCATAGATAACCCTATTGCAATTAAGAGAAAGAAAACGATAATAAGGAAAGTCTTCCCTTTGCTTACTTGTGTTGTAGAACCTTCCAAGACAGCCCATATAAAAATTGGGAAAAGAAGAATACCTAGAAGAATATCAACTAACTTTTTGCTACTCTTCTTTAGTGGTTTTTCTTCTACTATCGGTTTTATCTGAACAGCTTCTTTTCTTATTTGTTTCGGTTTCTTTTTCTTGCGTCTATGATTCACCCAACATACTCCTTTTAGAATAACTTTTTCCTAACTATAAAAATACCGAAATATCCCCATTTTCATCGTACAGTATAAAATGATTTATTTCTTCACAGATAGATTTTCACCATAAAAAACAGTCTATGACTATTATTTACAAATATTATTTCAGCTTTTGCTCTTTTTCTCTTATTCTTTTTCTATTCGCTATAAATTCTTGGCGCTCTTTTTCATATTGTTCCCACGTAATATTAGATATTTAGATTCTTATTCAATTAAAAATAGACTTTCCTCTTTCCATTTTGGAAGAGGAAAGTCTATTTATTTCCAAATATATTATAGCCTTTGTTTTATTACTAATTGTTACTTATTATTTTCAGCCTTGTTCTTTATCGTTTTTACAAATTCATTTCGCCATATTTTAAAATTATGAGCAAAATTTCCTTCAATAGAATTTTTATACCCTTCAAATTTCACTTCTGATATATCAAAGTGATTGAATAATTTATATGTCTCTCCCGTCAAACCTACTGGGTATAATACCCCACCATAGTCATAGAAAGTGTCTTCATCGAGAAGTATTCCTCTTGTAGTAATTACATACTCTACATCTTTTTCTTCCTCAGTACTCAACCTCACTACACTTCCTAAAGGCAAAACTTTCTCCATATAATCTTTCATATTAATTCACCGATCCTTTTAACACGATAATTTTCTCTTCTATTTTTTGTCGCCTTTTTTCTAATTGGCGGATACGATCAATAAAAGCATCACGTGTTTTACCTTGCAAACTATTATCAATACTATTTTCTAATCTTCTAATATCTCCGGTCAAAGATACAGCTGCTTTTTCAAGTTGCATAACAACATTAATAATTTGATCTCGCCCACCACTGTCCGGAAATGTACTATGAACCCTCGACATTATCATATTTAAATCCATCCTCATACCCCCTTCCTTAACATTTATCAATAATAAGAAACTGAAGCTAACTCTTCATCTTTTGCTATCATAGAAATTACCGCATCTGTTACATCTTGACTTAACTCTTTTAAATCATTTGAAAGTTCGTTCACATCTCTAGAAATCTCTACTAATAATGAACGATTTAACCCTCTACTACCATCATTCATAAAATAGTTTAATAATGATTGGCGATGGCTTCTTACATAATCTCCAGCAATTGAAGCAATATTTGTATCAATTTCAAAGTCACCTTTAAATACATCTAAAATATCTTGAACAAGAGAAGATGCTACTTCTTTTGCAATTGCTATAATTTCATCACGGGATAAATAAAGAATGATGCATCCTACTAAAAAATCTACAGCTGCGTTAAATACTGATTCTAACACTTCAAGTACCTTTTCCTTACATTTTGCTAATTTATTCTCTATCCAATCCACAGCCGCATTCACCTGATTTCTAACTTCTTGTATAACTTCCTTACTAAATTTCAAAGCTTTTTTTCCTGTTTCTACACCTATACTTGCTATTTTTGTTGCTAGAGCACTAGTATCTCCCACTACTGTTATTGCAACTAGAATTGCACTGACTGGGGTTCCATTTACCACTAAATCCACTACAACTTCTTCTGTTGTACTTAATGTTTTTTTTCCAGTGATTCCTTTATATAGGTCCCCAGCAGATTCTGATATTTCTAAAAAACCAAATTTCCAATCAAATCCTGTTTCGCTAACCTTTTTCAATTTATCTATTGCTACATTCCCATTCCTAAAATAAAATTTTGGATCATATAAAAAAGAATGCCCTTCCCCATTTTCCATTTTATAAACCTGTCCAGGTATTACAAAATCTGCGGCCTTAATGGCGCCATACAAAGGATCATATTCATTTATAAGACTGCGGCAATTTTTCATATTGGTCCCGTATCCGTACTTAACCACATCTTTATTTAAAACAGGCGCAGGATTTAAAGCTAATACGTTTATATTATCTTCTTGATGTCTTAATGCAACTGTATTCGCTGCTCCGCCACCTAAGGAGTGCCCTAGTAAAGTTATCTTCTTTCCTTTATTCTTCGCCTTGACTTTTTCATAAAATTTTTCTGCTTGACTATACTGAAATTCCGCTAATGACCCCAATATAGGTGAATTAGTTAAATTATGTAGCCCAATTGCTCCATCGGTTGCTAAATCACCTATTTGGCTCGGTTGGGTTCCAACGTATACAATGAAAATTTCATGCGTGTTTCTATCCTCTAAAGCATATGCCCCAAATCCAGTTACTGAATGAATATCATCAGAAGCTATAAGATTAGCATTAAAGTTGTCTTGTAACTTCTGTTTATTTATTATTGGATCAGAATTATTATATTTTTTTTCTTGTGCATTATAATCATAAATATCTTTTGCCGATAATCTTAATTTTCCTACATCACTACTTAATTTATAATCTTCCTCATTCACCATATTCTCCCCCTTATATATTAATGGCTTTCTTTAAATTTCTTTTCATATTGTAAGTAATCTTTTTTTGATTTCCGATTATTTTCTTCTTTATTATGTAAATATGTTGTTATTTCTTGATCATGCCTAATCATATTATTTTCTTCATTTCTTTGTTTATAGCCTATCGAAATTGTTATCTCTGTTATTTCCATCGGATTTTCCTTTGTATCCTTAGCAGAATTAAATTCAATTAGTAGTGTTGCATAACTAAACTTCTCATACTCTAATCCTAAATTCCCATTAAATATCTCTTTAAATTGAATTTCTGATAAATTATAGCTTATCGTAGCTGGTTGGCTGAAGCTTTTTTTATTCACATTTGGTTTCAATTCTTTTATTCCTTGCACTCTATTAAGCATTAATTTTATATTAGACATATCTTTCCCTCGATTTGAAGCTTCTAGCTGTCCATTTTCATATCTTATATCTGACTTGAATACAACTTCTTCTTTATATTGTGGGTTGTCACTATGTTTTTCATCCTCAACTGGAGTATTGACTTTCTTTTGTGCCTCACCAAAAAGAATATTATCTTTAATACTATAAATACCTTGCGTTGTTTGATAAACTACTCCTATTTGCTTATTATTATCCTCAATAAAAGTGCTATCCCTAACCTCTTCTTTCACATACGCATACCCATCATCACTCGCAGACATAACTGTCTTCATATCCCCTTCATCCAACGCCTTTACTAATCTCTCATACTCTATCTTTGTCTCTCCAAAACCACATCCACTTAATAAACTTGCCACTATTGACACGACTATCATCACCTTAACTTTCTTCTTTAATTTCATACTGTCACCTCGTTAGTTACTCTAGGCATTTTTAGTTTCATTATGTTCCCTTTTTGATAGTAATACACTTCATCTTTACCTAATGGCGCTTCGTTGCTTATATATTTTATGTTGAAGATACTTTGATCATTTAATGGCATTGCGATAATTGCTGCTGTTAGCTTACTTCTCATTTTCATAGGTAGAGCTTCACGATTTCGGTCCATGTAGTCGTGGTGACCTGCTAATACAAAGTAAATGCCTACTGTACGAGATAGATCAATTAAAGTTGCTGCATCCTCCATTTCTAAATAAACAAATTTACTAAACTCTTCAACATTTGTCATGATAATGAGTTGTTTTGTGAATGCAGGAATTTCTCTACCTTCTTGTCTTGCTTGCGCTAATTCAAGAGCTCGTTCGCGAATTACTTCCATCCAATACTTCGCATGCATATTGATTTCATTTTCGTCTACAATGTAGTGCGTCACATTATCTTTATATTGAACGAAACTATACTCTGCTGTATCCACTAACGTCACACTTTCAAAATAATCTTTATTCAATTGAGATAGGATGCTAGATACAATTTGTTTTCTCATACTATCATCTACACTATAAATCATTAAATGATCATTCACTGCAATATCATGAGCTACAACTTCTACGTTTGCAAAATCAAGCCCCATTGGAATTCTTGCTGCTTGTAGGGCTTTTGTAACATCTTTATTTTTACGATAAGTAGCAATATCAATAATTTCTGGCATCATTGGAATTGCCTTCGGACGTTCTCCATCCCATTCTCGGTCCATATCATTTGCTTCTTGTTGTAATAATTGAATTTGCTGTAATTCATCTTCTGCTTTCGTAGGTAATGCAACCTGGAATAATGTGGGAGATTCTAGTTTTATTAACGCTCTTCCTGCTGTTTCTTCCACTTTTATATCAGATCTCCCTACAATACTAGCTACTTCACTTTGATCAATCATATATAGGCAAGTTTGAATTTTAATATTATTGTACAATTGAATTCTAAGTGCATTTTGTCGCCCTGCACTAATTAAGGTATGAATTCCTAAACTTGCACCATCTCGGACAATTTGCATAATTAGCATTTCAAAGCTTTCATAGAACTTCGCTTCTTTTACTGCATCATAATTGTCGATCGCAATAATAATATGTGGTATTTCTTTCCCACTTGCCTTTTCATACATTTCAATATTTGCAACGTCATATTCACTTAATAATCGTTTACGATTTTTCATTTCTTGAGTTAATCTTTCAACAAACTTTAAACATTTTTCAGATTCATCAATCGTAATCGTATCCGCTACATGAGGTAATCCTTTCAAAGGTAGAAGACCATTTGTTCCAAGGTCCACTAAATACACATGCAAATGCTCCGGACTATGCTGACGAGCTACATCCATAATGACTGATTGTAAGAATGTTGATTTTCCGTAGCCAGGGCTTGAGAAGACCGCTACGTGTCCGTCTTTACTAATATCTAGTGTTAATGGTGTTTGTGATTGTAATTCAGGCTGATCTAGTAGACCAATTGTTGCTTGTAATGGTTTCTTTTCTTTCGTCCATGCTTCTTTGAACTGAATAGCATGTAAGTCTTGTAAATATACGCTTTCTGGAAGTGGTGGTAACCACGGTCTAGCTAACGCTTCAATTTCATTTACTTCTGCGTAATCGTGAATGTAGTCAATAACAGCATCCAGCTCAGATGGTACGCTTATTACTTCTTTACTGCTACCAAGTCCACTTAAATCTTCACTTAATATTTCATATTGTCCTAGATCATTTATTGCATATATCGTTGCGTCTAAATGTTCTTTATCCTCTTTGTTTTCTACATAGTCTGCTCCGCTCCAAGCTGATTGGAATAGTTCATAAATTTCATTATTCCCAACTTGTAAGTAAGCACGTCCTGGTAATGTAATTTCAGCAGCATCCGGTGTTTTTAAGATTTCATTACTATCTGACGTATTTTGAACTTTTAATGCTAGTTTGAATTTCGAGTTACTCCAAATTTGATCATCTACAACACCACTCGGTTTTTGCGTAGCTAATATTAAATGAATTCCGAGCGAACGACCGATACGCGCTGTTGAAACTAACTCTTTCATAAATTCTGGTTGTTCTGACTTCAGTTCTGCGAATTCATCACTAATTAAAAATAGATGCGGCATCGGCTCACTTACTAAGCCTTCTTTATACAGTTTTTGATACTGATTAATATGGTTTACATCATTTTCACCAAATAATCGTTGTCTTTTCTGTAATTCAGCTTTAATTGATGCGAGCGCTCTCATACTTTGTGCTCCATCTAAGTTCGTAATTGTTCCTAATAAATGCGGTAAGTTTTTGAATAAATTCGCCATTCCGCCGCCTTTATAGTCAATTAGTAAAAAGGCTACTTCGTACGGGTGGAAATTGACTGCTAGAGATAAAATATACGATTGTATAATTTCCGATTTACCTGAACCTGTTGTACCTGCTATTAATCCGTGTGGTCCGTGTGCTTTTTCGTGTAAGTTTAAGTTTACGATATCTTCTTTACCACGTAATCCAAGTGGTACAGCTAAAGATTTATGCGCTGCATTTTTCTCCCAACGACTTGTGATATTCAGTTCTTTTACTTTTTCAACGCCGTACATTTCTAAAAATGTTACGCTTTCTGGAATACTATTTTTTAAGTTTTGCAAATGATTTAATGGTGCTAATGCCCGTGAAATATCTTCTAAATTGAACCCTTTCGGTACGTGATTTAGTTTAAATTGACGGTTAACAAGCTCTCCTTGCTCTAAGATGATGTTCCCTTGTTTTGCATCTCTTATATCTATTACCGTTTTCACATGCTCCGGTAAACTTTGCATAACATCTTGTACAAATACAAGTGATACACCTAATTGACTCGGATCATCATTAAAGAATTCCATAACAACATGGTCTAATATTAGTTTTTCATCTGTAATGAGAACGACATAGTGCGGTGCAAAGTACATTTTTTCATTAGTAGAACTTTTTTCATCTAGTTTTAATTTTCGTTCTTTCAATATTTGATACAAACTATTTAACACTTGATCACGGCTACGATCATGGTATACAAATCCACGTACATTTATATCGCGAACACTTCCATGAGGTAACCAGCGCATCCAATCCCATTTTTCTTTTTCTTCTTCCGGAAAAATAGTAATAAACTGCAAGTCATAATAACTATGGAATAAAGCCGTTTGTGCAACTAATAATTGTAATTGCTCTAACACTAAAGAGCGTTGGCCAATATAACCGACTGGTCCATTCATTAAATCTGTTACAACTGGTACATCTTCCAATGATAGATAACGCTGTCTTAGTTCACGTGCTATATCGATTAATTCATCTTTCGTTTGACTAAACTCTTCTTCATTAAATTGAATTTCAAAACTCGTATTAGCTTGTCCTGTTCCAACGCTAAATGTTAAGAAATCATGATGTAACATTGTTTTTTCATAAATTCTAGGATTTACTTGAACTGCCATATTACGTATTACTTCTACATTTGGATTGTGATAATGTAATGCGTGACGCTGTTTTTCACTTTCTGCATGTAAATCTTTCGTTTTTTGTTTTATATACTCTCTATAGCTTTTATCTCGTTCAACAATGTCGACTTTATATTGCTTCAAATTTTTAATATACGATGTGACAGAAACAATGATTGTTACTAATGTCATCGCAATCGATGCGATAATAAACATTCCATATTTCATGAAAATAGCAAGTAATACAGTTACCACAATCATGACAAGTGAAGGTGCAATGATTCTTGCTAAATGCTCCGTTGGTTTTGATGGCATACTTGAAGGCTTTGCAATTGTCATTTTCTCTTCTGGTTCACGGTAAATAATACGTGGTGAACGATGATAGTCTGGATAACCACTTTGATAATTTGTTTCTGATTCTACTAAAATAGGTAACGCAGATTTCACTTTATTTTCTGAAGAAAGTACTTGAATGTCTTCACTACCAATCTCCAATAAAATACCATCAAAATATAATACGTCTCCTGATTCCAACATAACGCTATCTTTTAACTTCGTATAATTATGAAATACATCCCCGCCATACACGTTCACTTTAAAAGAATCGTACAACGTTTCGCGAGATAGCATTAAATCGACACTAGTCCCGGTAATAGAAATATCATCGTAATCGTTTTGACTCACTGTAAGAGAATGTTTCGTTCCAATATCAAACACTTTAGTTGTGCCAACAATAGATATAAAGATTTTCAAGCTCACATCTCTTGTTTTCCCAATCTCAATTTCCTTATTGAATTCTATTAATTGATCCTGTACCATCCAAGCATTTGCTTCATTATTCCACTTTAACTCTACCTCTTGTTCTAAACTTGGATTCGTAATATCATTTGTCCACTCTTTTCCAATCGACACTATTGATTGCTCATTTGGATGTAATGTGCACTTATATATTTTGTCTCCATAAGTCAATACTAATAGTTGCTCCATCCGTGTTCACTGCTCCTTTTCAACTGTCTCATCAAGTGCTTACTCTTTTTTCTCTGTGTCCGACAAATTTTTATCGTTTGATGAATTGCCATATTTCTTTTTATATTCATCTAATTGTTGCTCATATGTTTTTAACTTTTGATCACGTTCTTCCCCTGATAAATCTGGATTATTTTTCAGTGATTCAATTTGTTTAACAAGGCCGTACATAATAAGCTGAGGATCATCAAGTGTCTTAGCTAAATCTAATGATTTATCAAAATTACCTTTTCCGTTATACATCCAATACAGCAAATACTTTTCATCACTTTTCAAACTAATGTTTTTCATAATCGATTTCTTTTGAGCTTCACCTAGTTTTTCAGCTGTAATGTATGCGAATGCTAACTCATATTTAGATGCAATCGGTAATGATTCAAACTCCTCTTCATTCAATTGCGTAATGACTTTGTCATAATCAGTTGCTATGAAACTTGCATTTGCTTCTAACAATTTATTTTGATAAGGAAATTTTATAAAAGTGAAATATATTAAAGGAGCAGCTAAAATAACTGTCGCCGCTATGAAGGAAAAAGCTAAGTATTTAAATGATTTATAGCTTTTTTTAGGTACTAACTGCATATTTTTTTCTGTTTTTGTTTGTTCCTTCTCAAAGCTGTCATCAAGAAACTGCAGTAATGCATCTAAGCTTTCCATTTGAGCAACGGTCTGTTCAAATGTTGTTTCTTTTGCATCTTTTAGTAACCCAGCATACAAATCATCAAAGTTATGTTTTTGGGAGAATAAAGCAATAATTAGACACTTATATTGTGTTAAAAATTGCTCTTCTAATAACGGGGTTGGCGGAACAATATCTCGAATTCCTCTATGTATAATACTTGGTATTAAATTAGCATTAAAAACTATATTGTCTGGATGTAAAAAGAACGTGATTCGTTTATTTAAATATTTACGAAACTGCGCAACATTCCGAAGTAGTCTTAATTTCTCATTTCTTCCAAAACGGCTAAGATCGTCCCACTTATATAATTTTTTATCTACTTGATATAGAAACGTAAACATATCATCCGTTTCTTCTATTGTTAATGGTACAAATTCAGATGATTCGCCCGTAATTATATCGAATTGACGGAAGTCTTTTATACGTGTTTGAGATTTGGTCATCTCCAATTTCCAATTTTCTTTTTCTATTTGAAATTGATAGTTCATTGCATCAATTTGAATTATTTTTTCCGTCATGTTTATCCTCTTCTCCTTTTCTTTATAACCCGTAATAACTTATTTTCAAATAACTAAAAGTAAAAAATATTCTTTATAAAACTTGCAAAATATCTCCATCTGTTATTTGGTGATCAATTAAACGATCATTATCTGTTAAAACAATTGACTTATTTTTCACTTTAATTACAAAATGTGAACCTTCATGATTATCAATCTTTAGCGTATCTAATAAGTTTTTTAATAAATATTTAATAGATTGATGATTCGGAATACGCAAATCATATGTATTTCCATTCCATTTACTAAAATCTACTGTCACATTGATATGTGTTTGTATTGCCATCGCTTTACCTCCAACTTTTACGAAGAACCGTATAAATACCGATGCAAATAAGTAGAATGCCGCCGCCAAATAATAATATTATTGTTATACTAATTGGCTCTTCATTCATTGTTTCATTACTCGCTACTTCATCTGCACTTTTTCTGACAATGTATTCACTGCTAAACAAACTATTTTTCGTATCTTTAACACTATTATTCTCTTTTGGTTTTGTAAAAAGAGAATCTCGCAAAGCTTCCATATCTTTTTGTTCTTTCTTTTTCTTTTTCTCAATTTCTTCTTCTATATCTTTGTTAAATAACTCAATCGATGCTTTATCTAATTCTGTTTCCTTATGTTCCTTTTTATTTTTTTCTTGGTCGCTTTCTTCAAGTCGATCCACTTTAAACTTAATCTTCCCATCATCACCAAGATAACTGTCAGCCGCGCTCCTTATCGGTAGCGCGACAAACAGTAAAAGGATAGAGAGAAATGATAACTTAGCCACTATGCTCCATTGTTTGATCATTTACTTCTTTTTCCTCCCATTTCTTATGCCATACAAATAGATTACTAACCAATCCAATAATGGCAATTACAAACAATACGACAAAAATAACTTTCCCAGTATCTTTACCACTAATAAAATCATTTAGAAAACTTTCTATATACTGAAGCGGTGAGAATTGACGTATCTTTCCGACAGACGACATTTGATCTACTTTACTTCCAACTGCCTCAGTTAAAAATAGGTACATGCTTAAAAATACTAATAGTATAAACATTCCTACCATTTTTATTTGTCGTAATAAGTAGGTTGAGACCAATACAAACGCCATCATAATAAATGTGATGAACGCAATCCATAGTAAACTTTGATCCTGACCGAACTTTAAAAGACGCCCAGAAATGATACCTATACTAATCCCTTCCACAATTGATATACCGAAAGCTACTACTGTAGTTGGTACATTCATATCAATTAATGAGAATTTCTCTTCAAAATGATCTGATTGCATTCGTTTCTTTTCTTGATTCGCAATTGCGTATGCTGTAAATAATGCAACAATGAAACAAGTTAATACAATTAAGTATGGTGTAAAAGCATTTCCTGCTACAATTACTCCATCATTTTGCTTTTGAACTGGACTAGCTAAAAAGTCATATAGCATCTCATTTTGACGATCTCCAATACGGCTATTCGCTAAAATTTTCGTAAAGTTTTTGGAGAATGATTTATCATCTTCCATTTTCTTCGTAAAGTCATTTAATAATAGATCAGCTTTTGAAACAATTGTCGTTCCGCTGTCTTGAATTTCTTTTGCTTGTCCATTAATTTGATCAAATGTTTTATATACATCGTCTGAAGTTGCTAAACTATGCTTCGAACTTTCGACCAATGACTGACTTTGCATCATTAATGATTTAATACCAGAATCTAACGATAAAATAGCTGTTTGCTCACCAGCATGATTTGTTGTTAATACTTGCTGCTCTTCAACTAGCTTTAAGCTATTCTCACGCCATTTCGCTAAACCTTTTAAATACTCTCCTAAATTTTCATTCATACTAGTTGCTTGTTGCGTCGTTCCATTTAATTTCTCCGCTAGTAGCATAGAATTTTGATCCGCACTAGTAATAGATTGTTGATAAGAGTTTATTTTTTGTTTTAAACCTGACATATCTTGCTTTATTTCTGTAGTAATACTTGATGAAACAAGATTTGAAATTAAATCAATTAAACTTTGTTTATTTAATACGTGGTACAAAGATTGATCCGTCGCAATTGCATCTAAACTTCCCTCTTCTAACTTAGGACCTACATCTTTCGTTCTTAAATCAATCCCATAATACATTTCGTAAAGGCTCATTAAACCTTGATAACTTTCGACTGTATCTACTGCTTCTTTTATTAATACACTAGATATATTTTTTGTTAATACTTCTGCTTTTTGATGTACTACTTGATTCGTTGTACTTTCAGTAACTTTACCGTTATCTGTTCCCGTTTCGCCTCCTGGATTTCCTCCGGTCCCGTTGTCTGTTCCCGTTCCGCCTCCTGGGTTTCCTCCGGTTCCGTTGTCTGTTCCCGTTCCGCCTCCTGGATTTCCTCCGGTTCCGTTGTCTGTTCCCGTTCCGCCTCCTGGGTTTCCTCCGGTTCCGTTGTCTGTTCCCGTTCCGCCTCCTGGATTTCCTCCGGTTCCGTTGTCTGTTCCCGTTCCGCCTCCTGGGTTTCCTCCGGTTCCGTTGTCTGTTCCCGTTCCGCCTCCTGGGTTTCCTCCGGTTCCGTTGTCTGTTCCCGTTCCGCCTCCTGGATTTCCTCCGGTTCCGTTGTCTGTTCCCGTTCCGCCTCCTGGGTTTCCTCCGGTTCCGTTGTCTGTTCCCGTTCCGCCTCCTGGGTTTCCTCCGGTTCCGTTGTCTGTTCCCGTTCCACCTCCTGGGTTTCCTCCGGTTCCGTTGTCTGTTCCCGTTCCGCCTCCTGGGTTTCCTCCGGTTCCGTTATCTTTCCCCGTTCCGCCTCCTGGGTTTCCTCCAGTTCCGTTATCTTTCCCTGTTGTGTTTTCCATTTTTTTAATAATAGGGTTTTTAGCACTGTGTACTAACGGCATTATGCCATACTGTGATTTATGAACCACATTTTCCACCTTGCTATTTTCCGTTTGTGTTCCTTTATCTTCTTTGTTAGGTTTTTCTTTTTCAGGACTAGTTTCTTTTTTATGAGTCCCACTCAATTCCCACTGCCACATTACAGGAGAGAAAACATCTATATTGATGTTTGGATCTTTTAACTTCACATTCAGATTAATTTTTATATCCCCTTCATTACGGGGAGGTATAGTGATTTCTCCGTTTTTCTCCAGAAACATACTTGTGTAATCCACATCATCAATCTTCAAAGCTTCTGTACTTCCATATAGTTCAAACTCTTCCGGAATACTTATCTTCAAAATTTGCGGAGATTCCATTTTAATTACTTTCGCAGTATCACTAAATGTAATTCCCTCTGTATAAAGTCTATCCTTTACTTCTTTAATAGCGTTTCCTAAAGATATTTTATTTACAGGATCATAATAAAAATTATTTTCTTTATTATATTTTTTTGTAAATTGAATTACATTTTGCAGTTGTAATTTCGTTGCATCTGGTAAATCACTTTGACCGATTTCTTCCATGTTTAAACTAGGTAATTTCGCAATTAAATTCTCGATTTGTTTCTTTATTCGAGCATCTGGTTGTTTCATTAATGTATTTATGAAGATTTCTTGCTTTCCATCATTCGACATAGATTGCTTTAACTTCTTAATTACCGTCTCTTGAATATCACTTTCTAACTTTCCTGCAAGTTCTGTATCATATTCAGACACTTGTTTTTTTACATCTGCTAAATATTTTTGAATCGCTGCAGCATCAGTTAAAATATTCGGTTCTTTCTCTGAAAACGTAAATTGATTTGAAATAATTTTATTAGCGGATTCCAATGCACTTAATTGCTTTAAAGCATCGCCTGTATTCATATCATTCATATATTGATTGAATTGATTTGTGAAATTATTCGCTAACAAATTGTTATCAGTTTGCATTTTTTGAAAGTTATTAAAACCATCTAAATACGTACTGTTAGATTTATTCCCTTCATCTAATGCTTGACCGAAACCTTTTAAAACATCCTGAAATCCTTTGAAACTATTAACAGAAACACCTGTATAATCCTGTACTGTTTTAAATTGATTTGTGTAATTTGCTAACGGACTATGTATATCTTTTTTATACATAGTTGTTTGAACGTTTCCTTTTTCAATTATTTTACCTATATTATCTTGTGCACCTTGTAGCTTACCGATAATACTCGCAAAATAAACGTCGATTATTTGCTTATTGAAATCTTCTAAAATAACAGAAGCTGTATTTTCTGCCTCAGCTTTCAAATCCTTATTCCCAGTTGCATTTACTTTGTAGTTTAACGTTAATTTCTCTGGAATCTCTGAATCAATCGCAACTGCCTTCCTAGAAAAATCATTTGGAATAACAATCATCATATTGTAATTATTATTTTTTAATCCATTTTCCGCTACCCCGCGACTAACTACGTACCATTCTTGTTTCGTATTTTTATTTACATTTTTAACAAATTGATCTCCAAACGCTATTTTATTGCCCTCAAATACAGTGCCCTGATCTTCATTTACCAACGCAACTGTCATTTTTGGTGTAGTATTCTCATTAGCTTTCTTAACATTTTGATTTAATGCTAAATAGGAGACCCCTGTCGATAGTACAAGAGCTAAAATAATAAACAACAAGATGCTCCATTTGAACTTTTTCACTACTTATCACTCCTGCGACTGCGAGTCTATCTGATGAAAGACTTCGTATCTTACTCTAGTTTTAAAGTAATTTAGCCATACAACTTATGGTTGCATGGCTAAATTATATATTTCTTTTTATCTGTCTTATTGTAGACCGAAATTACGAGAAAGATCTTCGTCATGTCTAGCAACAGCTTCTGCAGTTTTATTAAGCTGCATATTAATTTCTTGTAATAGCTGTGCGAAGTTTTGTACTTTTGGCTTTAATTGATTGAACTGTTGGTCAAAACCTTCGAAAGCACGACCTTCCCATTCTCCTCTTAATTCATTTTGTAAGTTTTGTAGTTGACGTAAAATGTCCTCAATTTGATTTGCACCTTGTCCATATCGAGTCGCTTTCGATTTAAGCTCCTCTGGTGACATACGAATTTGTCCTGCCATTATTAAATCCCCCTTAAAATTAAAAAATAGTAAAATTAACCAATAATCAATTCTACAAATTGATTATATCAATAATTTAAAAATTTCTAAACAAAAAAATGATATTTTTCCAAAATTTCTCTTTTACTATAATAACGATATATTGTATAATACTAATTTATTTGTTTTTTAAGCACACTCTATAAATCGACTATAAAATAAAGGCAAACCATCTATTTTATACTTTATCGCTTTAAATTCCAGCGATAAAGTAGCCACTAAATCATTGTTTTCTCCCATTCAGAATATAATACTCACTTCAAAGTCATAATTACCTGCCTTTCAACAAACCCAAACTCTTCGTACATCTCTTTTGCAAAATTCCCAGCAAATACATTCAACCGAATTTCTAAATACTTCTCCTTTAATTCCTTAATACCAGCTTCCATCAGTTCTCGCGATAATCCTCTCCCGCGATATTCTGGGAAAACGTACAATTCATATATAAATCCAAGTTTTTCACGAGAAAAATAGTCTGTATTTTCCCCTATTAATATCCATCCCATTACTTTATTTTTTTCTTTAACGATTAAATAGTATGCTCCTTTTTCTACAATCGGCTTTGTAATTTCAATCGCTTTCTCGGTACTTAATTGACAATTGCCTCTCGTCCCTTCAAAAAGCGATTGAGCCGCACATTTTAATATTTCATTGGTATCTTCTTGATTCGCCTTAATTATCATTTTTACAACTCCCCTTGAATAATAGGCATTACTATCGCTTGTTCAAGATTCTCCGCTTCCATAACAATTGCTGTTAATCCGTGTTCTGTACTTGTTTCATGGAGCTCTCCCTTTTCCCAAAACACAGCTTGTCCCGCCTCTATCTTTATCTTTTCTTTATTTACCCCACATACATATCCTGCTCCTTTCACAATAAGAAGCAGTTGAGATACAACTGCTTCATGATTACCGATGATTCCATTCTCGTGTAAATGCATAGCACCGATATGTATATTCCCTCGATGGTTTAATATTTTCGACATGATGAAATTAGATTGAAATACTGATAGGTGCTTTCCTACTTTTTCACTAAAATCAAAAATTTTCATTACTAGTCCTCCTTATACGTATAAAACCATCCTTACTGTCTGCATCATATGTCCTTCAAAGTCTTCTTCAAATTGCTCTAATTCAGCAAAACCTTTCGCTTCATAAAAGCGTTTTCCTTTTTCATTTGCAGCTTCTACATGTATGTACAACTTCCGTATCCCATTTAATGCTTTAATTCCTTTTTGTAATAAAGCACTTCCGATCCCTTTTCCTTGCTGATCTGGTAACAAATAAATCGCACCTAATTCCGCTTCATTTTGTAGTCTAACAGGTGAAAAGTTCGCAAACCCTATTACTTCTCCTTCTTCTTCCGCAACGAATAAATGCGTATTTTTAAGACGATATTTCATTTTTTCATCAGAATATGCCTCGTCTAAAAAACTGTCTTGAATTTCTCTTGGAATAATGCCTTCATATGTATCATGCCAAGCTATTTTTGCTACTGATTGTACAGCATGAATATCTTCTTGCTTCATTTCTCTAATTATATATGTCATCTCGATGTCTCCATTCTCTTTAAATTATATTCTGCTAATATACTAGAAGAAACGGCAAAACCATTTTCATAATTCATCTTAATTAATTTTAATTTCTCAATTGAAGCTGTTGCAAAATCAAACTTTCCATAAATATATTCCATTACACTTAAAAACTGCTTTGTATGTAATCTATTTGCAATTGTACAATGCGGAACCCATTTTCCCGGTACGTAATATGAATTTGGGTTGTCATGAAAAGTTTTAAAATAATCATGATAAGAATAATGAAGTTTTAACAATTCATCAGTAACGGTCGGCGCTAGAAAGACCGTTCCATTAGTAGGAAAAATTCCAACAGAAGGAAAAGTTACTGCGTCCATATTTTCTTGAATAGCTACAAACTTCCCTAGTTTCTCAGTATACAAATGGACATCTAACTCATTATAATCCGCAATCGTTATATGAGGTTCTACTCCAGCTAATTGATTTGTTCCAATTACATTTGTTAATTCATTTTGCAATTCTGTAATTTTATTAGTAAACACACGATCAAATGTAGCAATAATAGCGTACAATCTTTCTCACCCCTTCATTACACATAGTGCTTCCCATTCTTCACGAATCATGCCCATTCGAATAGAATCATAGTATGTTCCGTTATAATAACGACACTTTCGCATTCTACCTTCTAAGCTCATTCCTATTTTCTCCGCTACTTTCATCATTCGTTCATTGCCAGACCAAGTCGTGATTCCTACTCTACCAATCTCCATTTTTTCAAATAGCAAATCTCTATATAATGTCAATGTTTCTGTACCGTATCCACCATTCCAGTATGTTGGGTCATAAATCACAAGCCCCATCTCTAACCAACGCGTCGGTTTGTATTCCCAATAAAACCCGACTGTCCCAATGATTTGACCGTTATTTTCTATAATTAAATTTGACAGTGGTTCTTCTTTCAAACGAGTTTGCATCTTCTCTTTATAGGAAGAGTATTCTTGCATTGAGAACGGGAAATATGGCGCATCCCATTTCTTCCATTCTGGGCTTTCTTCTTTAAATATGATATTCCATAATGTTTTTATATCTGATTCTTCAATTGTACGAATTGTAACTTTCTTCCCCTTTAATACAACGTTTTGCATAATTCCCTCCTGCATTCCTCTTTATTTCATATATAATTATAATATTTTTTCAGAAAAATCAAAACTAATATCATTTATTATATTGTATAATTTTGTTATTAGATACCAATTATTGATTTAGAAAGCTGGTGATTCAGTGAAGAATCGATTTAGTATTGCTTTATTTCTCACTATTGTTACGACAAATATTATTCTATATTTCTTCTTACCATCAAATATTGTTACGAAATGGGACTTTAATGGAACGCCTACATCAACAATGGATAAAAGCACTTTTGTAATCGTAAATATAATTATATGTTCCTTCTTATTCTTTGTATTTTTAGCTTTATCTAAAGCAGCGAGTAACCAGAAATTTCTCCATTGGATCGGCAACACAATGTTACTATTCTTATTTTTTGTCGATATTGTCATCGCCCTCATCGCTCTTGGCTTTTCACTTCCCCTTGATCATTTCATATTTTTAGCATTAGGGCTTTTATTTATATTAATAGGTTATTTCAGTTCCAAAATTGATACGACTAAATCAACCGTTTCATTAGAATGGAATGATAAGCACCTTGAAAAAAGAGCTTCAAATATTAGTAGTATTTCAATGATGATAGCAGGTATTTTTTTAGCGATACTTCCTTTTATCGTTTCTGCTCCCTATAGAGGTTATGGCATACTAGCAATTCTTTTAGGAATGACGCTTATCATTCTGCCGAGTACGATTTATTTACTTATTAAAGACAGCAAGCAATCTACTCCTTTAAAAAAATAGGAGGTTATATCCCTCCTATTTCAGCTTAATGTTTTATTTTTCACTTTTTCTATCTCAACTAAAATCCCTTTCTCTATCCAACCCTCTACGCCATCTTTTTTAATTAAATCATATCCTGAACAGCTATCATCAATGAGAGAAACGATATCTCCCTTCCTAACGCTTATTTGCGCACAAGAAATATCGGTTTTCACTGTATATTCACCTGACTTAAGTTGTTTCATATATTCATTTTTTACAGTGAGCACATTATTCGTTTCCTTTTGTTTACATACGGTGTAATCTTGCATCTTCTCGATAGGCTCTATGTAATAATACGGATATGTCACTCCGCCCTGCATTTCTGAATTCGCATTAAAATCCGCTATTACTTCGTACTCTGGAAAATAGTCTACATATGTATAAGAAAACGTATCGCCCGTTTGTTTCCTCTGAATAATAAATACGTTTAATTGCCCTGCTTCTTTAATTGCATTTCCTCCATCAATTGCAATAATTTTTTTCTCCTTATCAATAACTGGATTATTAGACGGTGCTTCTTCAGAATAGTTCACGACAGGCCAATGACCGACTATTACATACTTATTTGCTTTATGTGATTGATTGAAAAACTCCGGCATTGCTATCGCATTTTTGCGCTCAGTTTCTTTCCAATCTACTCTATCTTCTAGACCGGCATGCACAAAAATATAATCTTCTGTTTCAATCGCTGTTGGCAACTCTGTTAGCCAATATAGTTCTTGTGAAAATTCACTTAACAATGCTTCTTTCACTTCACGAATTGAAGTGCCCTCATGAACTGAAAAACCCAATTGCTCTAGCCATTCATTAAAAATTGAATGCTTCCTCGTACATAAATAATTAATAAGACCAGGATTTTCATTTAGAAGAGCATCAACTAAAACTTCACAATTCCCTTCAACAACGTGAACCTTTGAATTGTTCTTTACAAGATTCATAACGTAGTTTACTACGCCTACGCTATCTCGTCCTTTCTCGCAAAGATCTCCATTAATAATTAAATAATCTTCATCTTTAAAGTTAACTTTATGTAGTGCTTCTTTTAAAAGATTTAATTCTCCATGAATATCCGATATGACGATAACTCTAGCATCATTAGGGATTGATAGTTTCTTTATTTTTTTCAAGTATAAGCGCTCCAATCATTCTCTTTATTAAATTAAAACTATTCGACAAAATACACTATATAACCTTTTCAAATACATATACCATAACTTACAACCTATTTACGGTTTAATAATAACTTAAAAAATAAGAAGGAGCTGTTCCCAACTTTTGCGGGACAACTTCTTCTTATTTTTTATAATTCTTTATGAAAAGAATAACTCACCTTATCATACCCTTCTCTTTCATAAAAACGATGAGCATCAATTCTTGAAAATGCTGACGTGAGGACGATAGACTCACATCCGTTTTCCTTTCCCCAGTTCTCTATATACGAAAGTAATACTTTCCCATGTCCTTTTGAACGATGTGCTTCTGCTGTTACAAGGTCATATACGAAAACGTGTTTCTTATTATAAAAGTTCGTACAAATCGCTACACCTGCAAGGCTAACAACTTCATCATTCTCATTACGCAGCAAAAATAGTTTATAATTTTCTTCTTTCATATTTCGAAATAAAGAGCTTGTTTCCTCTTTTGAAAGTTTCATTCGTAATTGCTGTAAAACAGGTAATACTTCATGTAATTGCTCTTCTGTTACTACTTCTTTAACATTCATTTTTAACTCTCCTCTAACTATTTATTTAATTTTCTAAATGTTATATCATTATTATAGAAAGTAACTGCCCTTCACTTAAGTGACAGTTTAAGTATTTTTTATAAGGCCAGTTTTAAAGGAGAGTTTTATATGGATTTTACTATCCCATTGCAATTACAAAGTAACACACCTATTTACTTGCAAATTTACGAATATATTAAAGCTGAAATTATACAAGGGACTATTTCTGTCGGCACACGTCTACCCTCACACAGAAATTTAGCATCACAACTTAATATTAGCCGCATTACTGTTGAATCAGCTTATCAACAATTATTAGCTGAAGGTTATGTAGAAAGTAAACCGAAACGTGGTATTTTTGTAGCAAATTTCGATATTGACGTTATCCCAAATAAAAAGCGAAATGCAGCAAAGAAGACGAGCAATTTGATAGACGACAAATTTGAATATGATTGTAGCCAAGGACTTATTGATCAAAATGCATTTCCGATTACAAATTGGAAACGAGCATTACAAGAATCCATACTTACATACGAAAATGCACTATTTGCCAAAGAAGACCCTCAAGGTGAATTCGCTCTTCGAGAGCATATATCAACATATTTATATCATTCTCGCGGTGTCCATTCTTCACCTGATCAAATTGTGATTGGCGCCGGAACGCAGCCACTTCTCTGGCTACTACTTCAACTGCTTGGCCCTACAAAAGAATACGGCATTGAAAACCCTGGATTTCACCGTATACACGCAATCATTAAAAGCTGTGATAGACAAATTCATCCCATACCATTGGATGAAAAAGGGATTGATATTTCTAGTTTATACAATACAAATTCCAATGTCGCATACGTTACACCATCACACCAATTTCCGCTCGGGATTATTATGCCTTTATCTAGAAGATTAGAATTGTTAAAGTGGGCTAATGATTGCAGCGGATACATTATTGAAGATGACTATGACGGAGAGTTTCGCTACGCTGGTAAGCCGATTCCTTCTTTACAAAGTCTTGATTCAAATGAACGCGTTATTTATATGGGAACTTTCTCAAAATCTTTTTTACCTTCTTTACGAATGGGATATGTTGTTTTACCACCACACCTTTTAAAAACATATCAAGAACTGCATGGAATTTTCAAACAAACAGTCGCTACAATACAACAACTTGCTTTTGCTAACTTTATACAAAGCGGGAATTGGGAACGTCACCTTAATCGGAGTCGTACACTATATAAAAGAAAACATCATGCGTTAGTAAAATCCATTATGAAAGAAATGGGGGCTAATGTTCAAATTCTTGGCGAACAGTCCGGACTTCATATTGTTTTATGTGTCCATAACAGTATGAATGAAAATGAACTGATTGAATCCGCTAAAAAACAAAGCGTTAAATTATACCCACTTTCTCCATATGATTTCGTGAATGATTTACGTAAGGAATCATACGTATTACTCGGCTTTGGTAGTATTCCAGAAAATAAAATTGAAACGTTGGCTACATTATTAAAAGACGCTTGGTTTCCTAGTTGCAAGGAAACTTTTTAACAGTGGATTTAACTTGTAACATGTTAACAATTCAACAAAATAAAAAAGAAGGCTGTCCAAAATAACTTTTTGGACAGCCTTCTTCTAGTTATTCACCTGACCTAGCTTTCCTTCCCGGACGTTTCACACCAGTCGTTTCTGTTGAATAGGAAGCTTCGATTATAGCGGCTGGATCTACAGAGAGAACGAGATCTTTCATTTTCGGATAAATGAATCGGTTTGTAATGCAATAAATGATTCTCTTATGCTCCCCTAAAAAACCACCTTCTCCATGTAGATACGTAACAGATAGTTGCAATTCTTTCATAAGTAAATCGCCTATTTCTTTATTCTTACCAGAAATAATCATAACGCTCTTACCTTGATTAATACCATCTAATATAAAATCAATCATCTTCGTAACAATATAGAAAATTGCTAATGAGAACATCGCTTGTTCGATTGAAAATAAAATGGCAACAAAGATGAAAATAACTGCATTTACTGCAAGTAAAAATGTACTAATCGGTACATTAAAGTGTTTATTCATCCAAACTGCTAACATTTCCGAACCGTCAATTGCTCCACCCATTTTAACAACAATCCCAACACCAATTCCAAACAGTACTCCACCATAAAGTACAATTAATAACTCAGAAGTCGTAATTGCTGGAAATGGTTTTAAATAAATTAATCCGAGTGTTGTAACTACATTCGCATAAGATGTACGGATAAAAAATTTCTTTCCCATTACTTTTGCAGTAAATAATAAAATTGGGATATTAATTCCTAAGAACACACCATAAAGCGGCAATCCTGCGACTTTATTTGCCATAATAGCAATAGCCGTTACCCCGCCATCTACTAATCCATTAGGTGCTAAAATAAGCTCTAATGAACCTGCTACTATAATTGAGCCAATTGTTAATAATACGTATTCAAATACTTTCTTCATTCATTACCCCCAAAACTTATATATTTTCTTAGTATTATTTTAACGTAATTTTACTACTAATTCAAAGGTATCGATTTATATACACAAAAGTTTCTCCTTTATCGCTATTTTTATGTAACACATGTAACGCGTAATACTAAAAACACACTTACAAATTAAAAGTAAGTGTGTTTTTAACATCTATTTAATCTTTACGTACGGCTTCATTTTTAATTTGAATATTTCCTCAACTGCCCTTTGATATCCACCGGCATTTCTAAGCGACTCTCCCACTTTACGACTATTCTCCTTAAACGTCACATCATCCATTACTTTCTTTACAGTCTCACGTAACAATTCAGAAGTTAACTCGTTGCGATTAAGTCTTATTCCTGCCCCTACTTCAGTCAATCGTTTTGCAACGAATGGCTGATCTCCTGTTACCGGAATTACAACTAATGGAACACCGTAATATAACGCTTCACTCGAACTATTCATACCACCATGTGTCACGAATACATCAGCATGCTGTAAAACTTCTAATTGCGGGACATAATTATACAACTTAAAGTTTTTCGGGATATTTTCAAATTGACTTATATTTATCTTCTTACCAACGACTAATACGACTGTCGCATCAACATCTTTAAACGCTTCAAAACATTTTTCATACAAAGCAGGTTGTTCATTAAAAACTGTTCCCATAGAAATGAAAATCACTTTTTCATTTTTTAAATCTTCGGTAGGAAAACTCCCCACTTCTTTTCGAGTAGCAATTGATGGACCTACAAATTTATACGATTCATCAAATACCTCTGAACGTGGCTGATATTCTTTTGAAGTATATACAATCGTAATATCACCAGGATGGTTCATAATATCATACATACTATTACATTTCATTCCATACTGCTTATTCCATCTTTCCATTCGCGCTAAACAAGATTGATATAATGGATCCATTTCATCTACTTGTCTCGCTTCTTGTTCATCATGAAAATTAATGTACTGATTAACAGCAAACGTTGTACAGGATGAAACGCTTGGTAATTGTAAAATATTCGCTATAATACGTCCTACTGGAAAATGATTATCATATATTAAATAATCATATTTTTCCTCTTTTGTTTCTTCTACAATTTGAGTAACAATACGCTCTGATGCTTCAATCATATGAGATAGCATCGTCAAAGGGCTCCCACCTTCATTTACTCGTTCCATAATATTAATTTGAGAGAGAAAATTCTCAAACACTCGGAATTCCGCACCTGTTGCTTCAACCTTCTTTCTATAATCTTCAATACAATAAGAAACAACTGTTTCCCCTCGCTGAATTAACTCACTTACAACAGCTAAAGTCGGATTAATATGACCTTCCCCAGGAAAATTTATTACGAGTACATTTGCCATAACATTCTCTCCTATCCAATTAATATAATAAAATTAACAATTAATTATATTAATTAATTTAAGTCTATTATAAATGAATGCATTCTACTTCTTCATGCTTTTCTCTTCATTTTATTATTGAGAAATATTTTCTATAGTCTACATTATTGTGATTCACAATCTTATAAATGAATGCTTAATTTTACTTTTACTCTTCATAGATTTAAAGATACGAGTCTTACATTCAAGTATTACCACCATTATTTTTAGACAATTCATACAAAAATAGAGAAATATAATATTTTTAATGAATTTTCACTATAAATGTAAGTATGCTGTCTATCTTTTTATCTTTATCCTCATAACACATCATCTGTTATATAATGAATTTATAGAATTTACAGAAAAAGAAGCACATGCCTTTAAACGTGGTTACGAAACAATTATGTCTATTCCTCACTTAGAAGAATATAGACAGCCTTATCGTTATTTATACCGACTGTTATCTGTGCAAGGTAGTGTGGAATTAAAGGAATGGTTAAGTCACCCATCCTATTTTTAAATACGAATGAGAGGGATTATGAAATGGATATTCAGAAAAAGCGTTCTGTAACAGAAAGTGAAATACAACAAATGAAGGATTTGGCTTATATTTGCGGGCAACAAGACAATCTTGATTACTCTTCAGATTTACATATCAACTTTTTAAAAAATCGAAATGAAGATTATATAAACGATTTTCTTCTTTATAACGGTACTCAATTAATTGGCGCTTTAAATATGTATGATTTCGAAAGACCAACAAAGCTTGAACTAATAGGCTTTGTACATCCTCATTTTAGAAAACAACGTTTCGGAACTATCCTTTTACAAACTGCAATAAAAGAAATAGAAAATAGAGAGACAGATGAAGCTCTTCTTATTATTAATGGGGATTCTATTTCTGGGAATGAATTTGTAAAACATATGAAGTTACCATATTTATATAGTGAATATAGTATGGAGTTCAAAACAAACGAAATTCAAAAAACAACAGATAATAATATACAGCTTACTCTTGCACCTTCAGAATTACTTCTTGATCTTATTGAAATTTCTAGTAAAGCTT
Organism: Bacillus sp. FSL W8-0770; assembly: GCF_038008705.1. NCBI lineage: Bacteria > Bacillati > Bacillota > Bacilli > Caryophanales > Bacillaceae > Bacillus > Bacillus sp. FSL W8-0770. The sequence continues at coordinate 1,931,005 of NZ_JBBOZR010000001.1, read as the reverse complement.
TTGGTGATTCAGTAGAAAATACGGCTACATGGTTACAAAAAATGATGAATTCATCTTCCCATCAAGTTTACAGTGCCCTTATTGCTGGAAAAGTGATAGGAACAATTACAGTTTCTAAACAAGAGCAATCTACTACACTATCAGGATTCGCCGTTCATCCTTCTTATCAAGGTAAAGGATACGGAAAAGATATTCTTTGTAATATAGTACATACTCTTATTACAGAAGGAGTTTCAACAATTGAGTTAGACGTCGAAACGAAAAATATCCACGCTTTAAAACTATATACACAATGTGGTTTTGAAATTAACACGAGGCATGACTATTATAATTTAATTAATTTTTAGGTGAATACATATGTTAAAAAAACAATTTATTCTAATTATGATATTTTAGCAGACATCTATAATAAACATTGGGACATTTTGTTGAATACTCCTATCCAGCCTCGTTTTACAAGATGCTCTTCCCTACTCTCGTATATTAGATCTTTGTTGCGGGACTGGTCATCTCTGCCGGTAATAGTTTAATTTAGTTGAACTAAAAAGTGTGTTTCGCAAAGTTTACTCCGTATTACATAACGAGGGTATATTCGCATTTGATATGAATAAAAAAATAAAAAAACTGAATCGAAATGATTCAGTTTTTTCTTAATATATTTACAATTGCAGTTGTTTCGTCATTTTCTTTATAGACACGCGGAATTCTTCTATCTAGCATACATGTAACTTCATAGTTTATTGTACCTAACATATCCGCTATTTCTTCTACTGCGATATTTTCTTCACCTTGTTTACCGTAGAATACTACTTCGTCTCCTACTTGTACTGGCATCGCTTTTGAAACATCCAACATTAACTGATCCATACAAACACGGCCAATAACAGGTACTCGAACCCCGTTAATTAACGCATAGCCTTTATTAGATAATTGACGATTATAACCATCAGCATAACCAATTGGTACAGTCGCAATCCATTCTTCACCAGTTGTTACATACGTATTCCCATAACTTACACCACGATTCTTCTTCGCATGTTTAATATGAGCTACTTTTGATTTTAACGACAATGCAGGCTGTAAAGAAACGACTGAATGATCCACTTCTTTTGATGGATACATACCGTACACTCCTATTCCAACGCGTACCATATTTTGAAATGTGTTACTTAATTCCATTGATCCCGCACTATTTGAACTATGAATATATGGTATTTGAATTCCTAATTCTTTCGCTGTATTAACAGCCTTTTCAAATAAACTTGTTTGCATATTCGTATATGATTTATCGATTTCATCTGCCGTAGAGTAATGCGTAAATATCCCTACTACCTCTACATACTCCATACGGTTTAATTCTTCTAAAAATGGTTTAACTTCTTCTTCTTGTAAACCGATACGACTCATTCCTGTATCAATTTTCACTTGAATTTGTACTTTCTTTTGAAGACGGTTTGCAATTTCATTTATACCATGTAAATCTTCTACTCTATAAACAGTCATCATAACGTCATATTGAATTACATCTTCTACAGCCGCTACTGGTGTGTATCCTAAAATTAAAATTGGTACAGTAATTCCTGCTTCTCTTAATTCTATTGCTTCATCTACAAATGCAACTGCAAGTTGATGTATTCCCGCTTCAATTGCAGCTTTGGCAACTTCAACTGCCCCATGGCCATACCCATTCGCTTTTACAGCAGCCATCATCTTAATTTCTTCATCATTTACATGTTTTTTAAATTCTTTTACATTATGTTTTACAGCATTTAAGTCAATTTCTACAATTGTATCTCTTCCATATTTCAAACTCATTGGTCTAACTCCTAACTCAATAATTGCATTCCATTCTATTTCACGTTTCATATGACCTTTTACAATATAATACTTTTCATTATGCTAGTCAAACTACTAGAATTTTCGGAATTTTGAGTATGATATAATATCCTCAAGAAACTATTATATACGGAGACGAGGAGAATTACAATGTTTGTTCAATCTGCATTGCATCAACTAAAAGTTGCTATTGATACTTCTATTTATATGCTTAACCAATATAGTGAAAACGATTTAAAAATACAACCGATTCACTCAAAACGATCATTATTTGAAATGTGTGCACATCTTTCTCTTATTTGTCATGCTGATTTACTCATTTTAAATGGTATTTCAGAAAAAGAATTACATACCTTTTATATAGAACATACGCCCGTAACAGTTGCTCACATGCAACAAACGATGATTGAAGGATACAACCTTCTCTCTAAAACATTTCTTTCCTACTCCCAAATAGAATTAGCAGAAGTTATGACTGCCTATTGGGGGATTTCTTATTCGCGCTTTGAATGGTTACTTGAAATCGTTGCACACTTTTATCATCATCGTGGACAAATTCATATTTTATTATGCGAGCATATGAAAGATCCTCGCATTCCTTTATTTGAGTGATTTTCCACTCATTCATTAATTAGCTACAAAACCAATAAAAAGTATCATTCCTAATAAAATAAATGTTTGAGCATAACCTCCTATTTTCATAAGATAAATAGAAATGATAGGTCCTATACTAGTACCTAAAAATAAAATAAAAGTATATTCCCCTCGCTTTCCCTCCTAATTGACCTCCAAGAGAAACTAAAGACGGAACGGATATAGCAATACCTATTACAAAACAGACACTCATCATTACAAGTAGAGATAGATCCGAAACAAAGCCCATTGAACTTAGACTAAAAATAACAATCAACAATCCTCCTTGAAGAACTTTCCTTACTTCAAACCTCTTTGTTAAAAGACCTGCAAGTGGTGACAGCAACATACCAAACAGCCCTGCTAAGCGAAAATAAAGGATTTGTTCTGCAGTTAAATTGTAAGTAGGAGAGCTCAAATAATTCCCTAAAACAGTATACATATTAACAAAAGCCATTATTAAAACAGGATTTTTCACACTGACTAACTATTAGTTTTAAATAATTCGCAACTTCTTTAAGGCATAAGAAATTCCGCCTTCACTCGCCTTCGTTGTAACGAAATCAGCCCTTCTCTTCAACTCCTCTCCACCATTTCCCATCGCAACTCCTAATCCTACATACTGCAACATCTCAATATCATTTCCACCATCGCCAAAAGCAATGGCTTCTAATTTACTAATGTTTAAATGTTCCAATACTTTTTGAATTGCAGTTAGCTTCGATACTTTACTATCTTCCAATACATTTATAACGTAACCATGAAAACGCTCAAACGTAAGTGCTGGATATCTTTCAATGAATTTTTGAGCTTCTGTATCATCAGCATACAGACATATGCAATACATCTCATCTGATAAGTTTCTAACTTTGTCAGGATACCGCTCTAAATTTAAAGTTTCATTTAACGCTCGCATGACACGTTCATCTTTGGAAGCAATATTATTCATTGCAAATTCTTCTGTAAAGTAAGAAACACTGTGACCATGTAATTCAGCAAAATTTGAAATATCATGAACGATTTCGCTTGAAAGTACTGATTTATGTATAACTTCTTTCCCACATTTTATATGTGCACCATTTGCTGAAATAAACGTATTTATACCTAGTTCCTTAAATTGTGAGCATAAACTATACGGTCTTCCAGTTGTAACAACTACGTGAATTCCTTTATCTATTAACCTTCGTATCGCTTCTTTTATACTTTCGTGCATGCTTCTATCAATCTCACTTAATAACGTACCGTCAACATCGAAAAATACAACTTTGTACATAAGTCTTTACATCCCGTCCAAATGATTCGTATCATTAATGAAATGCACCGTTTTTTGTTCACCCTCAATTTCAATTAAACTTATTCCCGTATCTCCCATTTTGAAATAGTAGTCCATTGAAATTGGCATTTTGAAAAATGCACGTAATAGACTATTAATTACGCCTCCATGGGCAACAATTGCAATTCGATCATATGTATTCTCTATCATAATTTTAGAAAAGATTCCTTCTATTCTCATTCGAAACTCAATAAATGATTCTCCGTTTTCAAAACGGTCATGAAGAAACTTTGGCTCTGGATATTTCTTTGCTTCTTCAAATGATAAGCCTGCTTGCACTCCATTATTAAACTCCATTAATTCCTCTTCTAATTGAATTGGACAACCAATTGCTTCTGCTAATATTTCACCCGTTTCACGAGCGCGTTTTAATGTGCTTGCCCAAATGAAATCTGGCGCAAAATCTTTTTTCACTTTCTGTACAAGTCTTTGTACTTGTTGTCTCCCTTTGTCAGTTAACTCAAAATCAGCTCGACCTTCATGCACATGTAAAATATCAGCTTCTGATTCTCCGTGGCGTATTAGTAGTATTTGCATGTTTCTCTCTCCCTTTATTTAACATTCATAAAATTCCATTATATCACATTTTAAGATTCCAAAATAAAAAAGGAACGGTCTCCCGTCCCTCATCCATTCACTTTTTCCGCATCATTCCAATAATATTTACTAAACGCTTCTGTTAACACATCAATTGTGTTATATAATTCATCTAACGTATTATCAACACCACCAACTTCAATTAACATCGCATTTTTCGATAAATCTTGATTATAAACGCCATTTCCATCTTTTTTATACTTTGGAAAAATCCCTCTACTTAATCCGTAGTAGTTTTCATCTAAATAACTATTGATCGCTCTTGCAATTTTTTCATTTTCAGCACGGCCTTCATTTTCCATCCCAATTATAAAATATAATCTTGCATACGATTTTCCGTTAATTACTTTTGTTGTTACTTTCTTACGCTGATCGTCACGGTGTATATCAATTGGAAACGCAATTTTATTATTTTGTGCTAATGCTTCTTTTACATATTCATGAGACGCTTTATATGATTGCGGCCATTTCCATTTTTTACTCGCTAATAAATCACCCATATTCGTTTTATCGTGAACTACCGGAATTCCTTGTCCTTCAAGTTGCTCTTTCATACGTTTCCCTAGTAAGGACACATTTACATCTGGACTTGATGGATCCGTAGCCCCTGGTAATAATGGAAAGAAGGATTCCCAGCTATGTGTATGATAAATATATACTGCACTTTCACCTTTTTTCGCTCCGTTCTTTTTCTGAACCGGATTATTCTTTTCCGCTTCTGTAACTTTATCTTTTGCTACTTCCCGTTCTTTCGTTACTTCTTCAATCGGTACACTAGATTCATTTGGGATATTCGTCAAGTTTGTCCCTTCCCCAGCTACGATAATATTAGAATAATACTTTGACATACCAGGTACTTCTTTACCGACGAATGTTCTTAAATCTTTAATTTTCAAATCTGTCGCAATAGAGAACATTAAATTTCCAACTGACTCTCTTTTATTCTTCTTAAAATAATCAAATCCGTAATAGCGATTCTCACTTTCTATCATTTGAACAAAACCTTGCATCGATACTTTTCCAAACCATTGATTTGCATAATTCGATTTCATTGTATGTAAAAATGACGTCAAAATCGACGCTATCATAATTACTATTAGCGCATATAAAAGGAGTAACGAAATCAGTTTCTTCCCATGTATTCGAGTTGCATACTTTTTCACTGCATCACCTTCTTTATACATGGATATGTACAAGCTTTTCGGAATATACGCAAAAAAAGAGAAATGGTATCCCATTTCTCTTCCTCACTTTTATTGTTCTTTTCCTGTATCATTTGAAGGTAGTTTCTTCACTTGTTTTTCTTTAAATATTTCTCCAATTGCCCCAAGAGTACCAAGTGTTTCAATTGCATTAGACGGGATAAAGACTTTATTTGCTGGTCCTTTTGCAACTTCAGCTAATGATTCAAATGATTTGTAAGCAAGTATACGCTCATCCAAATTCGCTTCACGAAGCAATTCAATACGATTTTGTTCTGCTTTTGCGATTTCTTCAATTGCCCTTGCTTCCCCTTGCGCTTCTAATTCTTTTGCTTCTTTTATACCTTCAGCTTCGCGAATACGCGCTTCTTTATCCCCTTCAGCCATCAAGATTTTACTTTGCTTTTCCCCTTCAGCACGAAGGACTTTATCTTGTTTTGCTGCTTCAGCTTCTAAAATAATCGCACGTTTATTACGCTCAGCCTTCATTTGTTTTTCCATTGATGCTTGCACATCTTTTGGCGGGTTAATATCAACAACTTCGACACGTTCAATACGTACGCCCCATTTTTCTGTTGCTTCATCAAGCGCTAAGCGGATTTCTGTTGAAATTTTTTCACGACCAGATAACGTTTCATCCAGTTCCATTTTACCGATAATTTGACGCATCGTTGCTGAAGTAATATTACGAACACCATATTCATAGTTTGAAATACCATATGTCGCAAGTTCTGGTTCAACAATTTGATAGAAAATAATAGTATCAATTTCTACTTGAACATTATCTTTCGTAATTACCTTTTGCGGTGGTACATTCGTTTGTTGAATACGTAAGTCATGATATACACGAACACGATCTACAATTGGTATTAAAATATTTAACCCTGGGTGCATGATACGTTGAAACTTACCAAATCTTTCAACAACCCCAACTTTTTGCTGAGGAATAATTTTAATTGTTAATGCGATAAATGTAACTACAATTAGTGCGAATACAATCGTTAACGTTAATGCTACCATATTTATTCACTCTCCTTTTTCACTTGTAATATAGTACTATGCCTCTTTATAACAACGACTTTTTCTCCAGCATCAATTGAAGAATCTGCAATAGCTGTCCAAGTATCTCCATCCACTTTCACAATACCATTCGCTTCATTTGTAATCGCTTGCATAACAATCCCTTTTTTACCAACAAGCATATCTACTGTATCAGTAAAACCTTTTGCTTCTCGAAAGTTTTTTGAAATTCTTTTCGTAAAGAATGTCAAAGTTAAACTTACAATTGCACCAACAGTAACTTGTAACAGTAGTGCATCAGGAGCAAACAAAGCAATAAGACCTCCGACAACAGCTCCAATTCCAAGCCAAAGCATGTAAAATGTAATCGACAACATTTCTGCGATAAATAAAATACCAGCTATTATAAACCAAATTACCCAAGCAGCCATATGCAACCCTCACTTTCTTTCTCATTTTCTATATGTATATGAAGAAAAGAATGGTTTATCCGCCCTTTCTTACACTTGGGCGTTTGCTACAAGCTATTGTACATACTCACTGTTACAATGATCATTAATATAATACTATATCAATATATTCTTCATTATACATGAAAATCCCTTTCAAAAAGTGACAAAAAATTAAATTCTTTAAAAATTTTAATTTTTAAATTACAATTATTCTAATTACTAAATACTATTTTTTATAGAGGTGATAATCTTATTGAGAAACCTGTCACTAATCTACTATTTAGGTTCCAAAATATGCATTACTCTCGCTGACATCGTATATGTAATGATTATTACAACTCATATTTTTATAGCAACTAAATCAGCTACTATTACTGCTCTTTTTCCATTATTACAAGTTATCACAAATCTAATTGCTAACATCTCTGCACCACTTATAATAAATCGTTTTCCATCTTATACGCTGTTATATACGCTCCAATGGCTGAAAACAGTCTTTTTACTATTATTAATGATTTTGTTCCCGGTCTTATCCACAAACATTATAGCTCTATTAACTTTTATTTTTGTCATTTCATTATGTAGTGGGTGGAGTGCTCCGTTATTATACGGTATTCTCCCGCGCCTTACACCGAAAGAAAAATTAGTAAAAGTAAATAGTATCTTTTCCTTTTCAACACAAATTGTGCAAGCCGTTGCTTATTCATTTACGAGTATTGTCGTTCTTGTCATTGGCGCTACTTCTACACTCATGATTAATAACATTTTAATGATTTTCGGATGCATTGCATTACATTTTTCATTACGTTCCATACATACTGAAAGAATAGCAGATTCTCCCTCTTCCAAAAGTACTGTTTTATTGGAAGGTTGGAAACTCCTATTTCAAAATCCTTCTCTCCGTACCGTTACATATATGGACTTAATCGAAACTTTCGCAGGGACAATATGGATTGGTGCTATTACGATGGCATACGTTACGACTATCCTTCATAAAGGCGAAGAATGGTGGGGATATATTAATACAAGTTATTATGTTGGCACGTTAATCGGTGGTCTATTAGCATGGAAAATGAGTTCCTATATTCAAAACAATTTAATACGATCTATGTCGATTGGCTCTCTTATATTTAGCATTCTTACATTTTTATATGGTATGACGAGCAGCGGATTTATTGCGCTTTTTCTATGTGTTCTAATGGGACCATGTTATCAAATTAGAGATATTTCCCAAACGACTGTTTTACAATCAAGTATCGCCCCTGCTTTATTATCCAAAATGTATACAGCACATGGTGCACTTCTTTCAACAGCCTCTGGACTATCTATGCTTAGCATTGGCATTATTACTGATATGTTCGGTGTTCGTACAATTTATATCATCGCTTCTATTCTTATTTTATGTTCCGCTTGTTTATCTTTTAGTTTATTAAAATATCATAAGACAGAGCAGAACGATATTTCACTTTAATCACTAAAACAAAGAGAACAGGGATTCCTGTCCTCTTTGTTTATTCTATTCATGATAAGTTGGGGATTTTTCTATGCTTTGTCGCTTGTTCAAAAGCATAAGCTAGCTTAATTAATATCCCTTTAAAGAAATTCACTTTCCTTATTTAAACACCTTTAATTTCCCGAAAAATAAAAAAAGTCTGAAACGGATTAAACTTCGCTTCAGACTCTTACATTACTGTGCGTATACTTCATCTAACAAATGTAAAAACTCACCTTGTTTCCCAGCTAATTCAGGGCATTTTGCAATATCAACCCATTCGTAGCAAAATACTAATCCTTTATCTTCCTCACCAGCACTTACAATATGTTCCCAAGTATCCTTTACATCTGTTAGTAAAGTTACATGAAAAAAGTGGCGTTTTTCATATTCCTGTTTTTCTTTCATATGTATGATGTAATCTGCTAAAAAACGTTCTATGCATAAATGACGCAATCCGGATTCTTCCTGTACTTCACGCAATATAGCCGCTTCTAACGTTTCACCTTCATCAACCGTTCCTCCTGGCACTTGAATACCAGCTTCATGTATATCACGATGTTTAAAAACAAGTAATTGCATAACCCCCTCTTGTTCTCTTGTAATATATGCATGTACTTTTTTCTTATATAACATCGTCATTGTACGTCTCTCCCCTCAATTGTTCACTCTGTTACTTCTTCAAGCGTCAGTTGATTATCATACAAATATGTAGCTTGTGGATTTCCCACATACCTTACGTGCCATGGTTCATATCGATAGCCCGTAATCGTTTCTTTCGCTTTTGTGTATCGAACAACAAAACCAAATTTATGGGCATTTTCAGAAAGCCACTGACCTTCTTTCGTTTCCCCAAAAACCGTCTCTAACTGAAATTTAGCAGATTGAGACGTAATATCCATAGCTAGTCCAGTTTGATGCTCACTTGTGCCAGGAACCGCGCTAGACATTGCTGTTTTTGCTACCCCGTCTTGTTTTTTATACATCGTATTTAATGCTTTTTGTCGATCAAAAGATCTAAATCCAGAAACTGCAAAAAGAAAAATACGCTCGTTGTCAGCCTGCTGAAACATATCCTCAAGCGCCCTCGCAGCCTCTTTTCTCATCTTTTTCTTTTCTTGATCACCTTCACTAGAGTAGCGCACTTTCGGAATAATTAAATCTGGCGGTCTATACCCATCTGGTAAACGCCTACTTTTATTTACAAGTACAAGCATTGAATTCGGATTATTAATTACCGCAATATCCCCATCCATATTAGCAATCGTTTCTTTCGCTTTCGGAAATATGCTATTTACACTTACTTCCCGCGCCTGCTTATCCTTATACATTTTATAATTGATTCCTGCTACTCCAATAATAATTATTGCAGCTACAATACCAAGTAGTGCCCATCTTTTTTTCATATAACGACCTCTTATTTTAATAATTTGGCCATTTCATACTCATCGATGCCCTTTCCATCGATAATAAGAGCAGCTTTTTTGACACCTTCTTTCTCAAATCCAGCTTTTTTATATAGTGCCTGAGCTCTTGTATTGTGGGCCATTACTGTTAATTCTAAACGCCATACATCATGTAATTTTGCCCACTTCTCAACCTCTTTAAACAATCTCGTCCCAATACCTCGCCCGCTATACTCTTGCAAAATACCAATTACAATGGTTGCCACATGCCTCTTTCTTTGAATGTTATTTCCATTCACTAATATAAAACCTACTATTCTCTCATCTTCAACTGCTACAAATATTGTTGCATATTCATTTTCTATAAAGCGATGGATCATTTTTTCTTGTTGCTCAGCTGTAGTTTTCCTTTCTCCTGGTTCATATAACATAAACTTCGTTTCTTCATCTAATTGCTTACTTAATTGCAAAAATGATGCTGCATCTTCTATTTCGATTTCCCTAATCACTTCAATCACCCTACCAGTTTCATAATAAAAAGTTTTCCTTATAAAAAGATTTTCTCTACTTTCCCGAAAATTCCTTTGTAAATCTCCTACTATAAATTGACAAATTTCGATATTACTATAACAACGACAAATTATGTCTATTCTGTGACGTCTCATCATTACAAAGAAAAAACGCAAGCATTACACTTACGTTTTTTCAAAAATACTGTGAACTCATCCTCATCAGGTGAGGTCTCTCACCAATTTAAAATTCACTTTATCCATTCACTTTTTCTGCCTGCCAAAAATATTCACCAAATGCTTTAGCAAGTGCATCAATTGATCGATTCAATTCTTCCTCTGTATTATCTACACCGCCAACTTCTATTAATATCGCTTGTCCTGATAGGTCTTGATTATAGATTCCATTTCCTGTCTGGAACCCTTTTTGAATGACCCCACGGCTCACTCCTGGATATTTCTTATTAATCGCCTCATGTAAAGCTGTCGCTAATTGTAAGTTTTTTTCATAGTTTTTATTTCCTTTCCCTACTACAAATGCAAGCTTTGCATATGATTTATCTCCAATTGTTTTTGTCGTTACATTCTTTCGGGCACTATCACGATGCAAATCAAAAAAGTATTGAAGATCTTTATTTCCAGCCATAGCTTGCTGCACAATTTCCCGTGACATTTTATACGAACTATTACTGTTTAAACCTTTACTTATTAACTTTTGACCAACATCACTCTTATCGTTAGTAGCTCCAATCCCTTCACCTTCTAGTTGTTCACGGAAACGATCTCCTAATATAGAAATATTCGATACAGAACTCGTTGCTTTATTCGGATTCGGGTCATTCGTTAAGTTAAGTAAAGGTAAATAAGATTCCCAGCTATGTGTATGATAAATAAACGCAACTTGTCTCTTCCCAGTCGTTTGGGACGGCTGTTTTTTCTCTTTACTCGTATCTTGTTTAGGTACTTGTCCAGTTCCACTAGTCCGTTCCTTCACCACTTCTTCAAGAGGAACACTCGACTCTATCGGTAAGTTAGAATAATTTGTACCCTCACCCGCAATAACAATTTCTGTATCGTACTTACCAAACCCCGGGAGCTCTTTCCCGACGAAACTGCGTACATCATTAAAGCGAATATTTGTAGCCATAGAAAAGAGAAAAGAAGAAATTGAAAAATCTTGATTCAAATTTCGATACTCCTGTGTAAAATAATGATTCTCTTTTCCAAGTACATACATGTAACCATTCATCGATAACTCATTTAACCAATTATATAAATACGTTGACTTTGTCTCTTTCATAGAGGTTACCATCATACTAATAAGAAAAAAAGTCGCTAGCATTGTAGTAATAACAAATAAAACTAACTTACGCATACTTGTAAACTTCATAAAAAAAAAGCCCCGATTCATACTATCACCTCTCTATTTCAAGTTATGTACAAGCCCTAGAGAATAGACCGTTAAAATTTCGGCTATATTGTTAATGAGGTGAAATGAATTGAAGCTATTAATAGGAATATTACCAATCGCTCTATCATTCATTTTTTATTTGTCCGCTAAGCAACCAAAAATCTCTATTGTGCTACATATTTCTGCGTACTTGGCACTGTATGTACTCGGTATAATTATTTCCATTAATATATACGATGTTTTAATACAAGATTTAGTTTTCATGACGAGCATTCATGGAATTTTACTGAATCCATTTTTCCTTATTGCAGGAGCGTATATAGGAACATACACTTTGTACCTACTTTTGTCTCACATTATTATGAAAATAAAAAATGGAGCGTAATGAAATGCAACCACCATTTATCTGTCATACATGCAAAAAAAGAATTATGAAAAAGAAAGATCTTATTACAGCCACATGGTACTTCCGCTTTTATTTATTTCACAGTGATTGTTTTAAACGACAGCAAGTGTTCATCTCACGATTTCTCCCTGTGAATACACTTTTCAATTTCTTTCTTATTATATATGGACTTATTTTTGGCAGTATTCTTATGATTACAGAACCATCTATTATTTGGCTGACTTTCTTTTTTCCCATTTTTTATCGGTTTCTTTCTTATTATTATGTTGAACGTTTTTTCTCTACATAACGCGCAGACTGACCTCTCGGAATACTTAAACATTCCCACTCATTTTCTTTTAACATCTTCCCAATGTAAATAATCTGACCAATATGCAATGCATAATGAGCAATTTGCCTTTCAATTGCTTGCATGACAGTATATGCTTCACTGCGAATGTATACCGTCTTCAATAAGTGTTCCGGCGTTAAAGTATTCATCGTATTAAAAACATATTTCCATCCTTCTTGCCAAGCTATAAGGGTTTCTTCTTTTGAATGATAGCATCCTTCAAATTCACCATCTCGATTACGATCTGTTTTTTCACCATCAGACGTTAAAAAATCCGTCCATCTAGAACGCATATTACCGTGCAGATGCTTAATAATAATCGCTATACTATTTGTTTCTTCATGAGAAGACCATTGTATTTGTTCATATGATAATTGAGAAAGTGCCCGTTCCCCTTGTTTCTTTGTTGCTTTAAAGTTCGAAATCGCACATTGCAAATATTCTTGTCCGATATCCATATTAGCCCCTACCTTCACCCTAGCTAATTTTTGTTCCATTTGGCAATTCCATATTAGGCTGAAGTAACACAACATCACCAGCTTCAGGAACACCACCAAGCACAAGTACTTCTGATTTGAATCCAGCTACACGCTTTGGTGGAAAGTTTACAACAGCAACGATTTGTTGACCGATTAAATCTTCTGGACTATACCTTTTCGTAATTTGAGCACTTGACTGCTTTATCCCGATTTCTCCAAAATCTATTGCTAGTTTAATCGCTGGTACTCTCGCTTCTTTAAATTCCTCTGCATGTATTACAGTTCCAATTCTCAAATCCAAATTTAAAAAATCTTCAAAATTAGCCATTTATCATTCCCCCCAATTATTACTTAGACAAAATACAAAAATCCCCTTCAAAAAAAGAAAGGTGCCTAAGCACCTTTCTTTTGTAATTCACTTGATTCATTTGATTTATAGAAGAAGAAACCGAGAATCCCGCCAATACATGATGGAATTAACCATCCGATTCCTTCGTTATATAACGGTAACATTTGTAGTACATTAGAAATCGCGTCAATTTTAATTTTCGCACTTTCTAAACCGTTAAAGAAACTAATTAACAATGCACCTAAAATAGCTCCAATATAAATTGTATTACGCTTCCCAATCCACTTATGGAAATACGAAAGTACAATTAATACAATTGCAACTGGATAAATGATCATTAACACAGGTAATGTTACTGCGATTAATTGTGTTAAACCTAGGTTAGATACAATTAAACTAAATACACATACCATTGTTACAATCGTTTTATGCGAAAGTTTTGGGAATAAGTTTGTAAAGAAACCCGCACACGCAGATGTTAACCCAACAGAAGTTGTTAAACAAGCGAGTATAATAACAAGCCCTAATAAAATTTTACCACTCGTCCCATATAGCTCATTTACAACATTCGTTAAAATAAGACCACCGTTTTCTGAGATACCAAGTGATGTGCTTGTTGAACCAAGATAAGCAAGCGATAAATAAATTAACGTTAAACCAAGTACAGCGATAATACCTGATACTACTGTTATTTTTGCAATTTGACTACTCTCTTTTATCCCTTTAGAGCGGATAACTTGTACAACGACAATTCCGAATACGAGCGCGCTAATTGCATCCATCGTTAAATATCCTTGAATAAATCCACCAAAGAAAGCATTTTCTTTGTAAGCAGCTAACGGCGCAGCTGGCTCTCCAATTGGATCAATAATTGCCTTTCCGACAATAACAGCGACAATTAATACTAATAATGGTGTAAGAAACTTTCCGAACCAATCCACTAATTTAGATGGATTTAATGATAAATACCACGTTATTCCGAAGAAAACTATCGTGAAAAGAAATAGCATGTACCACTCTGAAACCATTGCCTCTGATAAAAACGGCTTCATACCCATTTCAAACGAAACAGCTCCAGTACGAGGAATCGCGAAAAATGGTCCAATTGCTAAATAACTAATCAATGGGAAAATAAACGCAAATATAGGGTGGACTCTAGAAGATAGCGCTTTCAAGTCCCCCTCTACAAACGCGACAGCTGTTACAGCTAGTAGGGGTAATCCGACTCCCGTTACAAGGAATCCTATTGTAGCAATCCAAACATTCTCTCCTGCTTGTTGACCTAAAACTGGCGGAAAAATTAAATTTCCTGCTCCTAAAAATAATGCAAATAGCATTAAACCAATTGCTACCGTATCACCTGGCCTTAAACGTCCCTTCATGCTCTTCATTTGCATAGCACTTTTTCATTGTTTATCTCTATATTTTACAATATGCTATGCATCCTCCTCTCTGCTCAAGATGATAAAATATGCCCCTTACAAAGCAGTGTCTTTCTCCATAATTTCTCCATTCCCCTTATTTTTACTCTAATCATTAATATAATTATTATTTTAATTTTTGATTTTTTTGAATTTTTAAATCATTAGAGTGTTATTACGTGGAGTACAGTTGTCAGACCTCTTTGTTTTTATCACACATATAGTAACATATTTAGTTGCAAAATAAAAACATATTTTCAAATTGATTTTTTTGAAAATCGAAATTATCTACATTTTTTATTCTCTTACACAAATATTGTTATAATCTCACCTATTATTCAATCGTTATTTTCAAATAACTTTATACACGTAACATACAAAAGCCATCTAATATAATTTGAAGTGACCCCCGAAAGTTAGACAGGTCGTTTCATTAGGCAGCCTCTAGGGTATGAGCCCGGTATTGTACTGGGCTCATACCCTTTAATTTTGCCTTAATTCTTTTATGATTATAGTATTCTATATACTTTGCTAATTCTTGTTTGAAATGTGTTATACTTTCAAATTCTTTTCGATACAAAAATTCCGATTTCATAATACCGAAGAAATTTTCAATAACGGCATTGTCATAACAGTTTCCTTTGCGAGACATACTTTGAGTTATGCCACAATTCTTAAGAGAATGGCGGTATTGTTTCATTTGATAGTGCCAACCTTGATCAGAGTGAATGAGGAGTTTATCCGGATCGGTTACACAATAAAGGGCTTGGTCCAACATCGTTGAAACAAGGGAATAGGTCGGTCTGGAACTAATTGTATACGTGATAATTTCACCATTAAATAAATCCAACATTGGTGATAGGTATAACTTCTCCCCAAATAACTTAAACTCCGTAATATCTGTAACCCACTTTTCATTTGGTTTTTCAGCTTGGAAGTTGCGATTTAAAATATTTGGCGCAATTTTCCCAACTGTCCCTTTGTAAGAGCGATATTTTTTCATACGAACCAGACATTTTAACCCTAATTCTTTCATAAGGCGATATACTTTTTTATGATTTACTTTGTGTCCACGATTCATAAGTTCATCACGAATACGACGATAACCATAACACCCATCGTGTTCATTATAAATAGCTTGAATCAGTTCTTTTACCTCCGTATTTGGATCAGGACGATTAAAATGTTTCATCCAGTAATAGTACGTACTACGTGGAATGTTTGCGAGTTGAAGTAACTCCTTGATAGGAAATTCATGCCTTAACTCGTAGATTACTTGCGCTTTGTCTTGTTTGGTGATTTTTCTTTGTTTTGAACTAAGGCATTCAACTTTTTTAAATATGCATTTTCCATACGTAAACGCTCATTTTCCGCTTGTAAGGCTTCGATTGATCCTTCATCTACTGGTTTTATTTTTTTATCTTTCATGGTTGGACGCCCCTTTTTCTTTGATTGTAGGGCATCCAATCCTCCTGTTTCATAAGCTATTTTCCATTTCCGAAGTGTTTCATAAGACGGTATATTGAAAAGTGCCGCTGTTTCTCTGATAGATGTCCCGTGTTCATTCATATAATAAAGTACATCTAGTTTATACTGGGCTGGGTAGAATGTATAGCACTTTTCAAAGGCCTTTTCACCTGAAGACTCATATCGTCTAATCCACTCACGAAGTACGCTAGGGTTAACTCCTATAGATTTAGCAATTATTTTTCCACTTTCTGTACCATCTAAATATCGTTTCACCGCTTGGATTTTTTCTTTTGAAGAAAATTTAGCCATAAAAAATGCACCTCCAATTGTTAGACTGTGTCTAACAATTGGGGTGCACTTCAAATTTAGATGGCTTTTGTATGTTACTCTATCGTTTCAACTTCACGTGGATTTTTCATCTCTTCCACATACACAACTCTAAATCCGTGATCTTCTAAATCTTTCAATAATGTCTCTAATTCACCGTCGTTAAACTCTTCTCCTAATGTAAACATAATTCTACGAACTAATAAGGCATCATTATCAAAAGTCATCAAACTTTGAATACCAGTGTATTTCTTTAAAACTGTCGATAACTTTTGGATTGCTCCATTATAGTCTTGCGTTCCAATCATGACAGAGTATTTACTAGAGTGAACACCCCATGCATCCTCTAATAACTCAAAAACTTTTTTATGCGTTAAAATTCCAAGGAAAACCCCTTTTTCGTCAACTACTGATAAATAAGGCAATTTTTTTATTGTAAAAAATACTTTAAAGAAAGATGAATCTTCTCTCACAAATCCTTCTTTATCGTTTAATAATTGTATTACACTCTCATCAAGTGATCCTTTATATTCTAAAATATCTACTTTATATATATTCCCTAAAAATTTCTCTTTTTTTTCATCTAAAACTGGTACACAACGATACCCCGTTTTATTTAAATGCTCTAGCGCTTCCCCTATCGTAATCGAACTTGAGCACAGTAAAACTTCCCTTTTCGGTACGTAATTCCCTTTAATCCTCATAAATAGCCTCCTTATGTTAAAATACTTTCTGTGCCATAACTATATTATATTTTCAGAAAAAAATAAATAATTTATTTTATTTTTCTGAAAATTATTCATTTTCTTGTCATAATTTATTCATGAATCCTTCACTTGCATATTTTTGCTATCAAATCTTCTCTCTGAATTACTGAATGAAAAATATATTGTAACTTCTTTCAAAAAAAGCTAAAATAAGAATGAGAATTTTCTGAATATTCTAAGAGTAGGTGGTTATATGTCCTTATTACGCTCACATATATGTAAATTTATAATTGGTATTATTGTTATTTTTGCCATAAGTCCTATTCCAGCTCTTTTTATTACACACAATTATTCTTATCAAAATGGATTTATTAGCATTTTTCAAAACTTCGCACAGCTTTCTTCTATATCAATTCCAAAGGTTGATTGGATGCATGAATCTATCTTTTTCTCAGCAAACCAAATGATACATACTTCTAATCATTCAACACCATTATTCCCTTACATATGGGAAATATATTTTATATCGATTGTTCGTTTTACTTTTACCCTTGCGATCGGATTTTTCATAAGTTTGGGTATCGGCCATTTATTTTTCAAAGTACCTAATTCGTTTAAAAAGTTTACTACTGTATTGAAATGGATACCTTACTCTTTTTGCACTGTAGTATTACAATGTTCAGTCTTATTACTACTTCTATACATCGCACAATTTATAAACCTTCCTTACTACTCATCATTTATCATCGTATGTAGTACTTCCATGATTATCGTTATGCAAGCAGTAAAAAAATGGATTCCTTTCTTAAAAAACACAAATGAATATGAAATAAAACATGATGCTTTTCTTGTGGATACATTGTTTTTGGCGCTTACTTCGAATCATAAATCAATTTTAGGTTCCATTATTCTTTCATTCGTTTTTATGGAATGCGTTTTTCATGCAAATGGACTGTTACAATTTATCGTTCAATTTGGCGGAAATTCACCCATAATTGTTACAATCGGCTTATTACTACTCTATATCCCATATAGCATACTTTCTTTCCTTCAAACACTATGGACCACAAACTACTCCAAGCAACAGTCATACACTTTAACGAGAAGTGTTCCAAAACCTTAATTTAAAATAACCCTCTATAATCTAAAAGTAGGGGGTTATTCCTTTTGTATAGCGGACAAAATAACAGCAAATTCAAAAACTATTACAGAAACATACCAATATTTACCCTTTTCCTTTGACTATTCTTTTCATTTGGATTTATTATAAAAGTATAACATAATTGCAGGAGGTGACATCTTTATTCCAAACCTTGGAATGGAGAACACGCTTGGACATATTAAATATTTTTCTCATCTTTGTACTTATTCTTATTTCTGGCTTTTTCGTTGCATCAGAATTCGCTGTTGTAAAAGTACGAAAAAGTCGAATTGACCAACTTGCAAATGAAGGTAATAAACAAGCTTTAGCTGCAAGAAGCGTCCTATCTAATTTAGATGTTTATTTATCAGCTTGTCAGCTCGGAATTACAATCACTTCTTTAGGGCTTGGTTGGCTTGGTGAACCGACTGTGGAACATATACTACGACCGCTCTTTGAAAAAATTAATATTACTGGAACAATGGCTAACACTTTATCTTTTGTTATTGCTTTTAGTGTTATTACATTTTTCCACGTTGTATTAGGTGAATTAGTTCCAAAGTCTTTCGCAATTCAAAAAGCAGAAGCAATCACACTCAAATTTGCAAGACCGCTTATTTTATTTGATAAAATTATGTACCCATTCATTTGGCTACTCAATAGTACAGCTATATTTTTCACAAAATTACTCGGATTAGAACCTGCGAAAGAAAGTGAACTTGCTCATTCTGAAGAGGAATTGCGACTCATTTTAGGTGAAAGTTTTAAAAGCGGTGAAATAAACCAAACCGAATATAAATATGTAAATAACATTTTTGAATTTGATGATCGAGTTGCAAAAGAAATTATGGTTCCTCGTACCGAAATGATTTGCTTATCTACTGAAAATACGTTAGAAGAAAATATGGATATCGTCGCTACTGAAAAATATACACGCTATCCAATTATCGAAAAAGATAAAGATGATATCATTGGGATGATCAATACGAAAGAAGTATTCCATGATCAAACGAAAGGTATTTATAAGCCACTTGAATCTTATATACATCCTGTTCTAACTGTATTTGAAACAGTTCCAATTCGTAAAACGTTAGTCCATCTTCAAAAAAATCGCGTTCAGATGGCAATCGTTATGGATGAATATGGTGGTACTGCCGGACTTTTAACGATGGAAGATATTCTTGAAGAAATCATTGGAGAAATTCAAGATGAATTCGATGCGGATGAATCACCTATGATTGAAAAGCGTACACCTAAGCTTACTGTTTTAGATGGAAAGGTGCTTATTTCTGAAGTAAATGATATGTTTGGCCTACATATTGATGATAGTGATTTAGATACAATCGGAGGATGGCTTCTTTCTCAAGCAGTTGACTTAAATATTGAAGCTGGCTATTCCATTGAATATGCTGGTTTTCAATTTAAAGTATTAGAACTTGATGGCCATCAAGTCAAAAAAGTTGCTGTACATAAACTAGATATTAAAAAGGAGCTATAAAGTGACTGTTTTATTAACAATTTGTATCATTGCCTGTTTCGTTGTTTCATTTCTCGCCTTTATTTATCCAATTATCCCTGGCATACTAGCTGTCTGGGCTGGATATTTGATTTACCATTTCGGTATAAATGGAGGCGAATTAACAACTTCTTTTTGGATTATTCAAGTCATTTTCACTCTTTTCATTTTCGTTGCTGATTTTATTGCAAATGGATATTTCTTAAAAAAATACGGTAGTTCTAAATGGGGCGAACGTGTCGGAATGATTTCTATCATTGTCGGATCGTTCTTCTTCCCACCATTCGGACTTATTATCATACCGTTCTTATCAGTATTTATAACAGAACTAGTGCATAAAAAAGCGCCAAAAGATGCCTTTCTAGTTGGAGTCGCTACTGTAGTTGGTTTTTTAAGCAGTACAGTAGCGAAAGCAATTCTCCAAATCATTATGATTATCATCTTCTTGTGTTATATCATCTTTTAACCATCCCGACTTCGGGATGGTTTTTTAATATGCAATACCTACTCGACTATTTTCATATATGTTTTTCTTACATAGATCCCATGCAAAGTGTGCTGTATCACCCACTGTAATTTTTGATCCACCCTCTGGCAATATATCTTTTTCAGTTCGATATACCTCTGTCGCCTCACCATCTATTAAATGTGTCGGACAAACAACTGTCCAACATAAATTATTACTATTACTTAGTACTTTATATGCAGCCAAATGATCTTCCGCTGCCGTTGTCGTTTTCCTTTTTGATTCCGTTGATTGAAAACGATATAAATTTAGATTTGTTCTTGCTTGTAAAATACCAGCTGTTCCTATTGTTATGATTCTACGAACCCCTTCTTCTTCCATTTGCTTAATGATTTGTGGCATACTCTTCCCTAATGTTCCATTTTGATCCGTTCCAAGTGCACTAATTACTATATCGCTTCCTTCTATCACTTTCTTTATATCATTTTCGTTCAATACATTACCTTCTATCACTCGTAGCCTTTCATGTTGTATTTCTATTCTATTTAAATCACGCGCTAATGCAGTCACTTCAGCTGAATCCTTTAATGCTAAATTAATTATGTTTGAACCTACTCGTCCTGTTGCTCCCAATATACATACTTTCATTTGTTTTCCCCCTCTTTCATTCTCTTTCTATTTTTCAATAATCTCAGTCAATTTACAACAAAAAAGCTTCCTCATATATGAGAGGAAGCTTTATTATTACTTTATTTCTTTTCTTTAGAATCAGTAGACTTCTCGGTTCCGCTTGTTTCTTTATCCTTTTTATCCTCTTGTTGTGTTGTTGTGTCGTCTTCTTTCTTCTTGTCCTCACCTTTACTACAACCTACCATTAATAAAGAACTTGCAAGTGCCATAGCAGTTAATGATTTAACCCATTTATTCATTTGCGTTTCCTCCTTGTGATAGAATATGTACAACCTCATATTACTCTCTATTTTTAAAGGAGAGATTGAAAAACAGTAAATATACGGTAAATTTTTGTAAATCTTCTGATAACAAATCCTAATTTTAATTTATATATTTCATTTCCAATCGATACACAATAAAATTAGTTTTTTCTCTCAATGGACGTAAAAAAACTAAGGCGCATACCATTTCGCCTTAGTTTCTCATGCAAACTTTTCATTTTCATATAGATGTGTAATCTTATATTCCTTCTTCATAACATATTGCCACACACTATAAGCGTAACGGTTCATTTTCAGGAAACAATTTTCCAAAAATGAGCGAAACTCTGGATTAGCAACTTCCACTGCAACTTGAGCAAACTTTAAAGCTAATCGTTTCAA
Organism: Bacillus sp. FSL W8-0770; assembly: GCF_038008705.1. NCBI lineage: Bacteria > Bacillati > Bacillota > Bacilli > Caryophanales > Bacillaceae > Bacillus > Bacillus sp. FSL W8-0770. The sequence continues at coordinate 1,909,167 of NZ_JBBOZR010000001.1, read as the reverse complement.
GTGCGCAATATAACTGGTTGCAATATGAATATCCCCTGTATATTTACTAACTGTTTCCTTTTCCATTTCATGCAAATCAAACTCCGTTGTTTCACAGGTTATATGTTGCACATTCTCTCCTTCTTGAAAATTTACTTGTTCATTATATGCTTGTAACATATATGGTAAATGGTGCTGTAATAGATTTTTTAATTCTTCGTCTCTGACCTTTCCAGCATACTCTCCAACCTTGTATATTAGTATATAACTATATCTCATTAATTCTTTCATACAGTCCATTAAAGCGCCTCCCTTCTCTTTTGTCCATATACTATAAATATGATGCTAAAACATTCGCTATTCTTGCTAAAAACCAATCCCATCTACTAATTTTCTCAAAATCTTCTTCAGAAAATCGTTTTGATTTATGAAAGTCTACCTGTAATCGACTCCATACTTCATCAACAACGGTTTTATCATATATGATACAGTTAGACTCACAATTTAAATAAAAACTTCTATTATCAAAATTCGCTGTCCCAATATCAACAATTTCTCCATCAATAATTGTTACTTTCCCATGAAAAAATCCATTTCGATATTGATAAATCTCCGCTCCAGCATGTAACATATCTTTCAAATATGGATAGGCAGCTTGTTTTAACAATATGGCATCACTTTTAAATGGCACGAGAATTTTCACATTAACACCACGATTTAATGCAGCTTTTAACTCTTTCACCATTTCTTTACTTGGTACAAAATATGGTGTAGCGATAATTAAAGACTTTTTAGCCTGCTTTAATAGTGCTCCATATTTTTCCCATAAGCCTTTTCCATTTGAAAATAAATATTGATATTTCACATTCCCTAATGTAGGTATACTTTCATGTATAGGCATTTTTTCTCCTGTATCTTCTTTCCAATCTTCGGCGAACTTTCTTTCCATATCCACTGCACCCTCACCATGGATACGCACGTGATAATCACGCCATGGCCCAAACTTTGGATCTTGTCCAAGGTACTCCTTTCCGATATTAAAGCCACCGACGTATGATACCTTTCCATCTATCGTAACAATACGTCTATGATTTCGTTGATGCAAAGAATAGAACATATTTTTCAGTTTCGGTTTTTTACTAAATGTAAACTTCACACCGTTTTCTTTTAATCGGCTAATTACCTTTTTCTTCAGCTTATATCCGCCTACCCGATCGACTGACAATTTCACTTCTACTCCGCTAGATGCTTTTTTCTCTAATAACTGTAAAAACTCTTGGCTTATTTCGTCTTTTCCTACAATATAAAAATGGATATATATATACTTTTCTGCATCGTTTATATCGTCAAATAATTTTCTATATAACTCTTCACCGTTCGTATATAGTTGAAATTCACCTAATCGAACTTGTCCTAATTCATATTCACTAGCCATTTCCTTCCCCATTTCCACATCGATGTTCATCCAAATGAATACACCTATTAAACAAAGGATTATAGCGAAAAAGTGCTTCATGGATAAATTCCTTTCTCCACTTACTGTTATTTCTATATCTTCCCTTTTTTATTACATTATCATTCAAGAAAATATGTCATTGCATGATATATGTCCATATCAAACAATAGCTCATTTGCATATTGTATGTTGTATCTTAAAATAAAAGGAGGAAATAACAATGGGCTTCGCACATGGTAATGGATTTGCGCTATTAGTCGTATTATTTATCCTCTTAATCATCGTCGGTGCTGCTTGCTTCTGCTAAGTAGCTACTGTCATATGATATGTGGATGAAAAAACTATAAAAGCGGACACCTATTTTTAGGTGTCCGCTTTTCATTTTAAAACCATTTCTGACTGCTATAGTAACTTAAATGGCTAAATATTCATCTCAAAAGGTTAACAATGTGGCTACTTTCTTACTCTCTGCCTTACGTATATGACGCTGTTCTGCACGTAACACAGCAATACGATGTAATTCTTTCTCTTCTTCTGTTTCAGGGATAACACGCGGTACTGGAACTGGATTATTTTCCTTACTAAGTGCCACAAAAGTAACGAATGACGTTGCCGCTATACGCTTCTCACCTGAAATTAAATCTTCAGCCACTACCTTCACAAACACTTCCATCGAAGTTCTTCCCGTCCAAATTACGAAAGATTCATAACTAACACAATCTGAAGAACGAACAGGATGTAAGAAATCGACCCAGTCCATAGATGCTGTGACACATTCCTTTCTTGAATGTCTGGATGCTGAAATAGAAGCAACCATATCCATCTCCGCTAATATCTTCCCACCAAATAGCGTGTTATGATCATTTAAATCTGTTGGGAAGACTCGGCTCGTTTTGAACACCCTTGACTCATTGGCTGTTTTCCCCTTTACTTCTGTCATTGTTATCACCCCTTTAATGATCTATCCCTAATATTTCAATAATCACTATACTAAATGAACTACACGTTTAATATTAACAACATTCAGAACTTTTAGTCCACAAAAAAGAACCGATTTTATCAATCGGCTCCTCTAAATACATATTGTTCTTTCGGCTGTTCAACTTTATTCCATTTTGTTACTTCTAATACAGGAATATTCGCATGAAACGGCTGATAAAACTCAGTAGTTATCTCTCCTTCTACTTGAATCCAGTCATCATTATTCCACTCTACGCCTTCTGGTTTTTTCACTAACATACCATACACACCAGAATCTGCTACGCAATGTATAATACCGAAACGGAATAAGAAGTATTGTTCTTTTTTAGAAGAATCATCTCTAAAAACAAACCCTTTAAAAGATAATTTTTTCCCAGTAAACTCGCCAGGATAATTATAAATTGTTTCCATACCCTTTAGGAAGTCTTCATCTTTCAAATTAATATTGTCTTTCGTAACAAACTCTTTCTTCCCTTTTTCCATTACACCGCGGTATCCTTCTTTCCCGTAATAAATGCTCGTATCAGGTCTTAGGAATTGTCTTGTCATAAATGGATCCTTACTTTCTGCTTGTGCAACAGGAAAGTGAAAGCCCTTCGCTTTAACAATATCCGAATCTAGCGTCGCAATTGGGAAAAATAACCCTGAGATAATTGGAAAACAAAACAATGAGTACGAAAATGCTTTTTTCCACCATGTATTCTCATCTTTTGAATGATCATGCCCGCAATGGCTATGGTCGCAACTGCAATCATTTCTCTCTTTTTCCTTTTGGTGCTCTTTTTGGAAAACGACGATAATTTGTACAATCGTTAAGAAACCTAAAATAATTGCTGCTGTTGTTGATAAATAGGCATACTTCATATTGATATACTTCGTAATGTTACCGGAAATATGAAGTTGCGCAATTAATATTGTAAAACCTAATAATATATATGCTCGAAACATAACCTACCACCCCATCGCATAAATGAGTAGTGAGCTTGCATAAACAACAAGAGTAACTGTAACTATAACAACAATTACAAATTTCGTTTTAAATGTCGCAAGCATCATAAACATATTTTTAATATCCACCATCGGTCCGTAAACGAGGAACGCGACAAGTGAAGCTGTTGAAAACGTACTTTGGAACGAAGAAGCGATAAATGCATCTGCCTCTGAACAAAGTGATAATATATAAGCAAGTCCCATCATAACAGCTGATGAAGAAAACGGACCTTGTCCAATAGCAAGAAGTGTTGAAGTTTGTACAAACGTTTGTACCGCTGCTGCAATTAACGCACCTAGTACTAAATATTTTCCCATTGAGAAGAACTCCTCAACAGCGTGTGTACATACATCCCACATTTTTTTACGCAGTGGACGCTTATTATTCACTTCTGGGAAGTGATCATCTCTTAATTGATGTTCTTTAAACATAAAGGATAATATAATTCCAACGATAATGGCTACGATAATCGCTACAATAGAACGATACCATACCATGTGCATACTACTCCCAAAGGCAACATAAGTAGCAAATAATACAACTGGATTAATAATAGGTCCAGTTAACATAAATGCAATCCCTGCGTATGGTGGAACACCTTTTCCAATTAATCGTCTTACAATCGGAACAATTCCACATTCACAGCCCGGAAACAACATACCTAAAAAAGTAGCTAATAAAACAGACAGAAATCGGTTTTTCGGCATCCATTTTGCCACCATATCTTCTGTCACGAACATTTGAATGAATCCTGAAATAAATACACCAATGAGCACGAAAGGAAGTGCTTCGATCAATATGGAGATAAAAATTGTATTCATTTGCAGGAATGCTTTCGGTAATTGAAACAATTCCATGATGTATTTCCTCCAACTTTTCATTAACAATATGTAATTTTAACCCCATTTCATTAATTGAACAAGGCTTATATGGAATACATACCCTTTATATACATTACATTGTACAAGTTATATTCTATTCAAAATTTGAGATTTCATAGCAAAAAAGCTGCTCTAGCGTAGTTGTATAACTATGCTAGAGCAGCTTTCTTATCGTTAAAAGTAACGTTTCTTCCAAAAAACAAAAGCTAACGTGAAAGATAGTGTTACACATATGATGAGTACAATTACAAAACCGTGGGCTTCCCCTTCAAACGGAACCTTTACGTTCATTCCAAAGAAACTAGAAACCATCGTCGGTAAAGATAAAATGATCGTAATTGACGTTAACAGTTTCATAACACTATTTAAATTATTTGATATAACGGAGCTAAAAGTATTCATCATTCCACTTAAAATGTGACTATATATTTCCGCCATTTCAATAGCCTGTTTATTTTCAATTAATACATCTTCTAATAAATCTTGATCGTCTTCATACATTTTTAAAAATGTACTATTACGCATTAACTTTTGAATTACAATTTTATTAGCCTTTAATGACGTTGTAAAGTATACTAAACTTTTCTCAAGGCCTAACAATGTGAAAATCTCTTTATTTTTCATTGACTGATTTAATTGATGCTCTAAATCAATTGTTTTTCGATTTATTTGCTTTAAGTATCTTAAATAATAAGTAGAAATTGTATATAAGAGCTGAAGTGCAAAGCGCGTCTTCTTAAACGTATAAAATTCTTTAATACGTTGATTAATAAAACGTTCAAAAATTGGATTCTCTTCTAAGCAGATTGTAACAAAACAATCCGGCATCACAATCATACCTATTGGAATCGTGTCATAAATCGAATTTCCTTCTTCGTCATGTCTAACTGTCGGAATATCGACGATAATTAAAGTATTATTGTCTTCCTTTTCAATACGAGAGCGTTCTTCATCATCCAAAGGGTCTTTAATGAAATCTAAGTCTACATTTAAAGTTTGTACTAGATATTGAATTTCTTCTTCTGTTGGATGAAGTACATTAATCCAGCACCCCTTTTGCATTTCCTCAATCTCTTGTAGTTTTCCGTTTCGGTCTGTTAAATATATATTTAACATACTATCACCCCGATTCTTTTTACATGTAGGAATCTACCTCTCTTAAATCACAGTTTTTAAACCGCCATTCTCAGCATATGAAACATACGTTTAAATTTCAATAGAAAAATTATTTTGAAAACGTTTTTATAAGAAAAATATTATAAAGTGAAACTTTAATCAGTGGGGGCTTCATCCCCCACTGATTTTCAGCCCTCACCAATCGGGCTTTTACGGGCTGCCCGCCCCCAACCAAACTTCTTTTCTTTCGCTGAATTTTGAGATGAGGATCTTACTGCCCGTTAGAGCGGGATAAACATAGAAAAAGACAGAGTGCTCTCTGCCTTAAAAGCTTATGTTGCCTTTATAACATATTTAGAAAGCATCCACAAGTTAAACCCAACTGAAATCGTATAGCCCGCGTATGTTGAAATGATAAAACTTACATAATCGAAATACGGAAGCAATACAATATTTAAAACTATCTTCACAATAATTCCAATCACTAGTCCTAGCACCGTCTTCTGCTGTTGATTGATTCCTTGTAGCATAGCAGCCGTTACTGTAAAAAGAGAAAATAGTATGCAAGCAGGAGCATAATACTGTAAAATGATTCTCCCCATCTCTGGATCATTTCCAGCACCAAATAAAAGGGTATATACAGGCTTGGCTAACACCATCATTCCAATTGCCGCCGGTACCGTAATCGCTACTACTAATACATTTGTTCTCGTAAAATGTTTGTACAATAGCTTCGTATTTCCTGCTGTATAAGCTTTCGTCATCTCTGGTACGAGAGACATACTAAAAGCTGTCGCAACGGATACCGGGATAAGCACAACCATTTGAACAAGGCCAATTATTGCATTAATTTTTTCCGCTTCGCCTTGCATATACCCTATCTGTATAAGTAGTTTATTAATTGTAAATGTATCAATCGTCTGATACAACGGAATTGCTAAGCCTACTACAACAAAAGGAATAGAATATGTAAAGAGCTCCTTATAAAGCGAGAAAAAAGATTTCGTTGTTTGTGGTATACTTGCCATTTCTTTTTTCTTTAAGTGCCTTCTCCTTCTCATATAATACGCACTTAAAACAGTTAATCCACCTACAGCTCCCATAAAGGCACCGAACGTTGAAATACCAACTGCTAGCGAAACAGAAGCTTTTAAAACATATAAAACGACAAAGCTTCCTATTAAAATGGTTAAAACCCGAAAAAATTGCTCTACAACTACACTTAATGCAGAAGGCCCCATCGATTGGAATCCTTGAAAGAAGCCCCTTAATAAACTCATTACTGGCACAAGTATTAACGCAAAACTTACAATTCGAATATTAGTAGTAACCGCTCCTACACTATTCCCCGTTTGATCATTCCCATCGATGACAAGTTTAGCTAAATGCGGAGCTAGCATATATAACGTAAAACACGAAATGACTCCCATTATAAACATAAACACGATTCCACTTTTCAACACTCTCTTAACCGTATGATAATCATTTAGTTGATCATATTTTGATACCATCTTTGAAACAGCTAGCGGTAATCCCATTGTTGCTATGCTGAGCATGATGGTATAAGGACGATATGCGTATGTGTATAGAACGTAACCACTCGTACCGACCATCGCTGTAAATGGTATAACATATATAAACCCTAACATTTTTGATATCATCGTTGCCATCGTTAAAAATATCGTTCCACGTATAAACGGTGACCCTTTCATCACATTCCTCCGCTACGCTTTATTATTACACATTATGGACAACTCCTTTTCTTTAGAACTGAAACAAACAAAAAAAGCCAATGAATTATCATTGACTTTAACGCGCTGCTTTTTTCTTTTTGAAATACTTTAAACCAAAGTATAGAGCAATAAAAAGAACAGCTCCTATAATTATGTAATGTGTGTAATCAGATGCATACTCTTTAATTTGTCGCCAATTCCCACCAAGTTTTTCACCTAAGTATATAAATAGAATTGACCATGGAATGATCGCTACAACCGTATAAAGTGTAAATAGTTTTAATGGCATCTTAGCTAGTCCTGCTGGAATAGAGATCGCATGACGTACTACTGGGATAAAGCGCGCAGAAAATATTACGCCTGCTCCATAACGCTTAAACCAACCTTCCGCTATGTCTAAATGATGTTTATTAATAAGTAGATATTTCCCATATTTCTCTACAACCGGACGCCCTCCGTAGTATCCAAGCCAGTATAAAAAGATTTGCGCTAAAGTACCACCAATCGTTCCGGCGATAACTGCACCCACAAAACTAATTTTACCATTCGCTACTAAAAAGCCAGCATACGAAAGTACAATTTCACTCGGGATTACTTCAATCATTAAAGCAAGAGCTACTCCAAAGTAACCTAAGCTTGCAAAAAATTGCAATAACTGATCTATTATGTTTGCTAACATGTTCTTTTTTATCTCCTTTTTTCTTCACATACCATCCCATTATTACATAAAGGCTGCAATCTGCCAATATCTTCATTTTAACAATATGTACAATTCAAGCAGGATTAATCTATTAATTTCTCTTTCTGCGGATCTTTCATGTAGGCAAACATCTCTTTAATTTGGTCTTCTGTATTTCTAGCAATTGATAAATTAGGCAATTCATTTTCACCAAAAAACTCCACCTCTTCTGTTTCAATGCTAGTTTTCTTTTCTCCACCAATAATCTCACATCCAATGAAAATCTTATATACATGCGTCGCCGATGGAGATGGTTGATGTTTTTCTTTATCAAATATAGCTAGTAACTTAAAATGATCTACCTCATAACCAGTCTCTTCGAAAACCTCTTTTGCTGCAACTTCGGTTGGCGTATAACCGACATCAGCCCATCCACCTGGCAATGCCCATTTCCCATCGCTTTTTTCTTTCACAAATAATAACTTTTCATTTTGAAAAACAACCGCTCTTATATCAACTTTAGGTGTTTGATAGCCTGTCTCACTTGCAAATAATTTCTCTACGACTTCCCAATCTGTTTTCGTGTAATGTGACATCATTGAAATAGAAATATCTCGTAATTGCTGGAAACGCTCAATATCATACACATCCTTAGAATACGTTAAACCCGCTTGAGCTATAGATTGTATTTGTTTTACCCAATCAATCCATTTAATCGTCATATATCCGCATCCCCATTCTCTATCAAATATATTACTTCATTTTCATTGATACATCTTTATTATACAAAAAAAAGAGATTGATAACGTCTCAATCTCTTTCAAAATTAATCCAATTCATGTAAGTGGTCTTGTATATACTTTCTTCTTTTATTTATATATTCATAAATCATATCAGCCTCTTGATCAAATGTTTCTAATTTTTCTTTCATGTATGGATCTTGTAGTAAATATGGACGAATCAATTCACACAACCCTTCTACTTTCGGCCTCATAAACGAAACTGTAAATTGATCTTCTAATATTTCTTCTAAAATACTTCGATACTGCTTTCTAAATACAGGTATGTCTAGCAATCTTGCACTCAACGTATTATAACCTTGAATGCGAATATATTCATGATTAAGCGGTCTCCCTTGTACATCTCGCCCCCAAGTCGCATCATAATCCCACGGTATAACTTCGAATAAATTTGTTTCATCGTTATGATATAGTGCATAATTATGAACAAAACCATCAAAGTTTTGCGTAAAAATAACTCCTGCTAACCATCGTAAATATTTATCTACATGTAGAAACTTCCCAATCTCTTTTTCATAGGCTTCCCTCGTCAAAGTATTCGCTTGAAATACAAATTCACTCAGCTGTTCTTCACTATTTTTATTCGAATATTTAAATTCATAACCCGCAAAGAGCTCTGTCTTAACATCTTTATCTCGTTCACTCATTAATGAAAAATTCGCATCATCATCTATCGCATAATAAATAGAACCACTCGGTAATCCTCTATTTTTTAAAAAATTTTCATCAACCGATTCTAACTGTAAGTACACACCTTGAATTTGACCATTAATTTTTATAAATACATGTTGTGATTTTGGCGAAAGTACACCAATATCATGAAAAAAATCTAAAGATAATTTATTTCTTATGAGAGACGGATCCATAAACTCCGAATTCAAATGAAACTCTTTCGCACCTTGAAATTTTTTAGGCTTATAAAACATAACATGATAAGACTTTTTCTCAAATTCGCGAATATGAGCTCCTCGGTATACGATATCAATATCATACTTCTTTTTTCCATAAGTTAATTTTGCTGGCACTGGACTATCTGACCAAATGTCCTTTTTCAATTCCACTAAGTACATTGGATGAACAAAAAAATCATATGAAGGCAGCATGTTTTCTCATCCCTTCTCAGTTCTCTTCCTTCAATGTATGCGCCTTTTCTTGTCCATACATCCGCAATCATCTATTTATATAAAATTACACTCTTGTCCTGTTCAGAAAGATGCCTACATACATATCATGTTAAGGAAAAAGAATACCTTTTCACTTTAATACATGATAAGGAGGATTTCTATGAAACGTGATATTAGAAAAGCTGTCGAAGAAATCAAAAGTGCTGGGATGGAGGATTTCTTACACCAAGATCCAAGTACTTTTGAATGCGATGATGATAAATTCACTCATCATCATTGTACAACTGGATGTAAATGTACAACTGGGGGTAAATGTCCAAGAACAAGATGTACTCGCGTGAAACATTGTACGTTCGTTACAAAATGTACGCATGTGAAAAAATGGACATTTGTTACGAAATGTACTCGTGTACGTGTTCAAAAATGGACGTTCGTTACGAAAGTAACGCGTAGAAAAGAATGCGTATTAGTTACGAAACGTACTCGCAGAAAACATTGTACATTCATTACAAAATGCATACGCTTTGAAAAGAAATTTTTCTGGACAAAACGAAGTTTCTGTAAAAAATGCGAATTCTTCCCTAACAGACACGGTCACTCTTGCGATGATTCATGTGATCATGGTAAAGACTGTCACGATAGCGGACACAAATGGAATGATTGCAAAGGCGGACATAAATTCCCATCTTGCAAAAATAAGAAATTCGATCACTTCTGGTATAAAAAACGTAACTGCTAGTTTTTATACCACCAAAAAAAGGCCGTTTTGCGGCCTTTTTTACATTTATTGAAAGTGACTTATATCTGCAAATTGTTTCACTTTACCGATACCCTCTTCAAATTCTATTATGCTCAAACTGGCACTATGCATAAATGGATCATCCCACACATTTTCTATTTCAATTCCCGCGAAATGCCCTACAAGTAATTTTGCTGCTGCCGCATGAGAAACAATCAATATGTTTTGTCCTTTATGCTTCTCTAAAAGAAGCTGCATCCCTTCAATTACTCTTTCATAAACAGCCTCAAAATTTTCGCCTGATGTTGACTGAAAAAGATGTGGCTCATTCCAAAACAGATGTACTTCTTCTGGAAATTGCTTTTCTATATCCGCGATTGTTTGTCCTTCCCATATACCCATGTTGATTTCATAGAAATGCTCATCCGCTATAATGGGTATATCACGTTCCCCCTTTATTAACTCTGCCGTATGAAGTGTTCTTTCGCTCGGACTACTATAGATCGCATGGATTGGTAAATCTTTCATTCGATTCCCTAATTGTTTCGCCTGAACTATACCATTTTCAGTTAAAGCAGAATTTTTCCGTCCCTGCATTCGCTTCGCTACATTCCACTCTGTTTCACCATGCCTTGTTACATATATAGTTGTTTTCATTTCTTACTCCCCCTCACCATGTTGGTCGTAATTCCCACGGTTCAACTCTCCCTACAATCCACTCCGCTCGTTTACTTTCAATCCCTTTTATAATTCCATCAGCTATCTCTTCATGAGTAAGCCATCTTCCATATGTATCTTCTAAAATAAAGCCTAAAATAATTCTATGATAAATACATCGCGTACTCCCTATTTTTTGTGCAGGCATACGTGATGCTTTATTACCTAAAATATGAAATAAACTATATGTTTTAGACGACAAATCTAGTTCTTTACAAATATTTGATAGTGCATGCTTTGCACTTGTGTGTACCCATGCAACAACTAATGTGATTGGGCCATTTTTCTTAATTGTACTTTTAATAGCTAGCTTTACATCTTCATCATTATGATAATCTAACGAAAGGCATGTAATATTTTCTGGTGCAGAACTCATTCGCTTAACATTTTCTAATTTCACTTCATCTCGCCCGATAATAGAAACATAAAATCCTTTCTCACAAAGCCACATAGAAACTTTCTTTAGCATTCCTGTTCCACCAATTACAAGTGCATGCAAATGCTATCCCTCCCTAATAAAATGTCATATGAGGTTTCTCATCTCTATAATAATTTAAACGGTCTTGCAGTGTCCCTGAGTGAAACTCAAATTTATGACCGTCAGGATCAACAAAGTATATAGATTCGCAATCTCTTACATCACGTTCTCTTCCTTGTAAAATATGAACATCATTTTCTTCTAATCGCTGTATTAGACATTTAAAGTCTTCTTGTTCAACAGAAAATGCAATGTGCGTATAAGATTGATGAATCTCATTTCTCGGAATATGCGTCTCTTCATTAAGCGCTATCCATACTCCACATATGTTAAAATAAGCTAATTTTCTTCCTTTAACTAATAATTCTCCTTCTAATACTTTTTCATAAAACATAATAGAGTTTTCTAAATTAGATACCGAAAAACAAATATGATTGATTCCTCTTAACAACTATAATTCCTCCTTATACAAATAAAAGATGAGCGAAAATTCACTCATCTTTTATTATACTATTTTTTTGTAATATATGCCCATTTATAACTGAAGTCCCCGCCAAACGTATGGTTAGCAATGCCTTTTACAAATGGCTTCTCTAAATAAGCTGTACTTTGTTGGTACGTAGGAGAAATTGCTGCGTCTTGACCAATTAAGATTTTTTCAGCTTCCGCAAGTGCATTCCAGCGTGCTTTATCATCTTTTAATAGCTCTCCTTTTGATTTCGCTACTAAATCATCATACTTCGGATTAGAATAATCCATTTCATTAAATGAGCTTCCAGTAACAAACATATCAATATAAGTCATTGGATCCGGATAATCAGGGCTCCATGCAGATAATGAGAATTCATATTGGAATTTCTTTTCTAAATCTAGCTTCTGCTTGTATGGTTGCTGTTTCAAATTCACTTTAATACCAGGCAAGTTTTTCTCTAGTTCTTCCTTAATAAAGTCGCCTACTTTTTTACGGCTACCGTTATCATCGTTTAGTAATTCAACCGTAATTGTATCTTGACCAAGCTCTTTCTTCGCTTCTTCCCATAATTTTTTTGCTTTCTCTGCGTTATCTTTACTATCACGGAAGTTTTTATTTACAGAGCGGAAATCTTTTCCATCCGGACCTGTCGTGAATTTTTCAGGTACTAAGAAATATGCTGGCAATGAACCGTCATTTAAAATGACATCAGCAATTCCTTTTTTATCGTATGCTAAATCAATCGCTTCACGTACTTTTTGGTTTTTAAATGTTGCATTTTTTTGGTTAAAACGTAAGAAATATATGCGTGGATCTAACTTCGTTTTAAATTCATCTGGCTTATTCTTTTTATATTTATCAACAAATTCAGAAGTTAAAATAACTCGATCTGCTTGATCACTATCATATAAATTTACTCCCGTGCTTGTTTCCTTCACAATACTTACATTAATTTCGTCTAACTTTACAGTATCTTTATCCCAATAATTAGGATTTTTCTTTAACTGATAATTTTGTTCATGTTTCCATTGACTCATTGTAAATGGTCCATTATATACTAATTTATCTGCTTCTAATCCGTATTTATCTCCTTGCTCTTTCACATATTTTTCATTTAATGGGAAAAATGTAGGGAACGACGTAAGCTCAAGAAAATAAGGTGCTGGTTGCTCTAATTCTACTACCAACGTTTTATCATCCTTCGCTTTAACACCCAATTGATCTGCTGGTAATTCACCTTTATTTACTTTCTGTGCATTTTTCACATCAAATAAAATGAATGCATATTCTGCCGCTATTGCTTTGTCTAATGTACGTTGCCATGCATATACAAAATCTTGTGCTCGAACTGGATCACCATTTGACCATTTCGCATCACGTAATTCAAATGTATATGTCTTTTTATCTTCACTAATCTTCACATCTTTTGCCATACCTGGTGTTGGTTTATTATCTTTATCTAGACGATATAAACCTTCCATTGCATTTACAAATACACGGAAAGATACAGAATCCGTTGATTTAGATGTATCCATTGAAGGAATTTCAGCTGTTTCTAGCAAATTTAAAACTTGTTTATCTGCCATTCCCTTATTCGATTCTTTCTTCGTTGTCGAAGCCTTCTCACCATTCCCACATCCTGCAACCAATACACTCGTCGTTAACGCAAGTGCAGCAATTGTTGTTGTCTTTCTCTTCATTCTTCCTTCCCCCAATCTATATGTATAAGTTAAATCCTATATAATACATTTCATTATACAAAAGATTCTGATTATTTTAAATATTTATTTTAACAAACATAGAAAAAAGCGATCGGAAATTTCTTTCCAGCCGCTTTCTTGAATAGCATTTACTTGTAATCCATCCTCTATATCAAATGGATTTTGAACTTTAAATATTTCTTCCATCAGCTTCAAAAACTCTTCTTCAGTTTTAGATTCACCATTAACCATAAATGAGTATGGTTCCACTTCACCTAATTTATAATCGACAACAAATTGAATCTTCACCTTTTGTCTTGGCGTTCCGGTGTTATATCCTTGGAATTCTACTAATTCTAACCCTTCCGTTCCACGATAATATATCCAACCTGAATTTTGAAAATAATTTTCGAAAGATTCACCTATTGAAAAGAAAGGATATTCATAAAGCGAGCTTGTACGAACCTTTTGAATAACGTCTCGATCAGTCGGAAAAAAGAAATGACTAAAAAATATGCTGGCAACTGCTAAAATAGTAACAATTGTCGCTCCCATTTTGCTCGTTCCGCCGCTATCATTGATTAGATAGTTTTCAACTGATTTATCTTTTATTTCTCTTGCTTTTATTCGGTATATACGTCTTTCCGCAAATTGATAGTATAATCCATTTGCAAAAATCCCCATTCCAAACAGAATAAAAATGAGTAATAAAAACGTAAGAGGCACCATATTAATGATTGGCAACGCTACATTAAATCCCATATAATACGAAAATGCATCACACGCTACTAATAACAACATAAATAAAGCAGCTGGTACATAATACTTACGATATCCTAGCCAGCCTATATTGAAAATAGCAGCCCAACCATTCCAACTCCACCTAGCAATCCGCTTATTCTCAAGTTCCCATTTCCTTTTGTAATACGGATATTGTCTCCCTACATATACTTCTAGTTCTTTATCTATTAACGAACTACCTTCCTCTTGTTCATTATCCAAGTTTCGCTGACAACTTGCACAATTTAACTGTTCCTCCTCGCAAGATTGCCCACAATTTATACATTTCAAAACAATCCCTCTTCCCATTCATACGTCATTTCAAAATACCTTCGTGTTTTAATAACCACTCTTTCCTCCATAAACCACCAGCATATCCAACAAGCTTTCCACTCTTTCCTATTACACGGTGACATGGAACAATTATTGAAATTGGATTCCGACTATTTGCCCCTCCTATTGCCCGTACAGCTTTTGTATTTCCAACTTTCTCTGCAATATCTAAATATGAAGCACTTACGCCGTATGGAATAGTATAAAGTGCATCCCATACATTTTTTTGAAATGCTGTTCCCTCCGCAGACAGCGGGACCGTAAACTCTTTTCTTTTCCCTTTAAAATATTCATCTAACTCATTTATACATTGTTCTATCATTTCATTTTTATTTTCTTCTTGTCGTTCATCAACAAATATAACAGACGTAATTCCTTCTTGATTCGCTGTAATTTCAAGCAAACCTACTTCGCTTTCATAATAAGCCTGGTACATATGCCATCCTCCAATTCAGTTCATATTAGTCATTGTAACACGAATATACAAAATTTTTCGTATAAGCGTTTTATTAGAGAAACAAAAAAGAGAATGATACAATGTAAGAAAATTCAATTTAGGAGGCTATTGGATGAATTCCGAACTTTTTTCACCTTATACAATTAAGGACGTTACATTAAAAAACCGGATTGTTATGTCACCTATGTGCATGTATTCATCGGAAAACGGGGATGGCCAAGTAACGAATTTCCATCTCATTCATTATGGAACAAGAGCTGCCGGTCAAGTTGGTTTAGTTATGATTGAAGCAACAGCCGTGTTACCTGAAGGTCGAATTTCAAATAAAGACTTAGGCATTTGGGATGACAACCTAATTGAAGGCTTACATAAAACGACTACTTTTATACATGATAATGGTGCAAAAGCTGCCATTCAACTCGCTCACGCCGGAAGAAAAGCAGAATTAGAAACAGATGCGTTAGCTCCTTCAGCCATTCCATTTAATGAAACAATGAAAATGCCAATAGAAATGAGCAAACACCAAATTAAAGATACTGTATTAGCTTTTCAGCAAGCTGCAGTACGATCAAAACAAGCTGGATTTGATGTTATTGAAATACACGGTGCTCACGGTTATCTTATTAATGAATTTCTTTCTCCGCTTTCCAATGAGCGGACTGATGAATATGGTGGTTCACCTGAAAACCGCTATCGTTTCTTACGCGAAATCATTGACTCGATAAATGAAGTTTGGAACGGACCGTTATTTGTCCGTATTTCAGCAAATGATTATCATCCTGACGGGTTAACAGTTCAAGATTATGTTCAGTATACAAAATGGATGCAAGAACAAGGAGTAGATTTAATCGATTGTAGCTCTGGAGCTGTTGTCCCTGCACGCATCGATGTTTATCCTGGGTATCAAGTACAATATGCTAAACATATTAAAGAGCATACTAAGATTGCAACTGGTGCAGTTGGATTGATTACGACTGGGCCACAAGCAGAGCAAATTTTAAATAATAACGAAGCAGATTTAATTTTTATCGGACGTGAATTACTTCGCAATCCGTATTTTCCGAGAATAGCGGCCAATGAACTTGGCTTTGAATTGCAAGAACCTCACCAATATAAGCGAGCACCAGGAAAAATTCATACGAATAAATAAAACCGAGAAGTCATTCTTCTCGGTTTTATTTATTCTATCGTTGTAATTTCATTTGAATTATAAGTATGGATACCCGATTCTTCTCGCAGCGCGGTTATATACATCCCTTTCGCCACATCTTTAGCTGAAATTGGTTTATATTTTTTGAAAGCTCCTTTAAAGATAAACGGAATAATACGAGATAACTTTTCGGCCATTCGTTCGCCGAAACGAAATTCTTGTCGATTTCCTACTAATAATGATGGTCTAAAAATGTGAATACCACCGATCACTAACTTTTGCAATTCTTCTTCCATTTTTCCTTTCACTTGTGAATAAAAGAAGAATGATTTAGGATTCGCTCCCATAGAAGACACGACAAGGAAATTTTGTACCCCTTGTTTTTCAGCTAAACACGCAGCTCGTAACGTATATTCATAATCTACTTTTTTAAAATTTGCTTTTGTTTTTGCTTTTTTTATTGTTGTTCCTAAGCAACTAAAAACATCATCCACAGCAAAGAACTCTTTATATTCCTCTAATACCGAAAAATCAACTTGTTTCTGCTGTAACTTCTCATGTTGTAATTGCATTGGCTCTCTTACAAAAATAGTAACCGAATCGTAGTAATCTGATTCAAGTAATAGACGCGTTATCTCTTGTCCAACTAAACCACTTGCACCAAGTATTAACGCTGTTCGCTTATTCATATATGCATATACCTCTTATTTTACTTTTCTCTCCTTCAGTAAAATACAACCTTTAGGAGTTTCCTGCTCTTATTTTACCACAAGTAAAACACTATGCGTACGCATAGTGCTTTACTCACTCTTTTTTCTCATTTCTCTCTTGTAATTTCGTTATTGTTGTAGCGTCCCCTAAATTACTTATTAATCTTCTTAAAAAAATTAATACGAAAGATAATGGCAATACTACCGCTAATATTAATAAAATAGCTTCCATTAAGTAACCCAAGCGCTCATCCCCCTCTTTACCTCCTTTTCAATATATGAAAACAGCGTTGTCACATATGCATGCATTTGCAAAAATAATACACCTATATTTGACAACTTTATAACAAAAACAAATCGGAATGATTATTATTTATTGCAACTTTATTAAAGATGTATTATACTAAGTTCGCAAACTAAAACGTAATTATTCCGTTTTGTATTAAAATGATATTTTTCTTCTATAATTGGGGAAAATATATCCGTAAAAAAAGAAAAGAGGAGAACTTCATGCCTAAAAGATTGACTATATTTTCATTCTTACTTATTTTTACCTTAATTTTCGCTGGCTGCTCAAATAAAAAAGAAAGTAATGCCAAGAAAGATGGAAAGCTAACAGTTTATACAACGATTTTCCCACTTGCTGATTTCGCAAAGAAAATCGGTGGCGACTATGTAAATGTTGAAGCGATTTACCCACCTGGTGCAGATTCACATACATTTGAACCAAGTCAAAAACAAACAGTACAAGTTGCAAAAGCCGATTTATTTGTTTATAACGGCGCTGAATTAGAACCATTTGCTGAAAAAATGGAAAAAACATTACAAAAAGAAAATGTTAAAATTGTAAATGCATCTAAAGGTATTGAGCTTCGTGCTTCTACTGAAGAAGAGCATCATGATCATGGAGATGGCCATAAAGAAGATGAACATCATCACGATAAAGACCCGCATGTTTGGTTAGATCCTACTCTAGCAATGAAACAGGCAGAAAAAATTAAAAATGCACTTGTAGAATTACAACCTGAACATAAACAAGAATTCGAAAAAAACTTTGCAGCACTTCAAACTAAATTTACTGATTTAGACGATGGATTTAAGGCAGCTGTAGCGAACGCAAAAACGAAAGAAATTTTAGTTTCTCATGCTGCCTATGGTTACTGGGAACAACGATACGGCCTAAAACAAATTCCTATCGCTGGAATTTCAGCTTCTGATGAACCATCTCAAAAGCAGCTTGCTGACATTACAAAAACAGTAAAAGAACATAATCTAAAATATATTTTATTCGAAACATTCTCTACTCCAAAAGTAGCATCCGTAATTCAAAAAGAAACTGGTACAAAAGTTTTACGCTTAAATCACTTAGCTACTATTTCTGAAGATGATGCAAAAAATAATAAAGATTACTTCACTTTAATGGAAGAAAACGTAAATACATTGAAAGAAGCAACAAACTAATCCATTATATTTTCTAGGCAGCTGAATCTGTTATTCAGCTGCCTTTTTATGTATTTATCCTTGACTTGACCAAAATAACAAGTAAAATTATCCATATTAGCTTTAAAGCTATATTAATTTAGAAGGTGAGTTGGAATTATGAATCTTCACATTTGTGAAGTAACAGCAAAAAATTGGCGTTCAGTAGTTGCTTTAGACGTCGCAAAAGATCAGCAACAATTTATTGAAAGTAACGCGTTTTCTTTAGCAGAATCATTATATGAAGGAAACGGAACGTCAGTAGGTTTATATGATGGAGAAACACTTGTAGGATACGCAATGTATGGATGGTATTCAGTAAAACATAAAAGTGTATGGCTCGATCGCTTTATGATTGACCAACAATATCAAGGAAAAGGATACGCAAAATGTTTCCTTCGCTTACTCATTCAATTCTTACAAGAAAAATTTGAATGCAAAATAATTTACTTAAGTTTACATCCAGACAACAAACTTGCAATGGGACTGTATGAATCATTTGGTTTCCGCTTAAATGGGGATATTGATGATGAAGGTCCAGTTGTAGGTGTTGTAATGGAGTTACTAATAGACGAAAATACAAGCCTGTGAAAACAGGCTTTTTATTATACATTTATCAATTTTTAGTTTCTTTCCCTTATTTAATTCTGTTTTGCAATCTAATAGAATGTTCATAAAAAATAAGCCTGCAATTTACGCAGACTTATTTCACACACTCCTCGAAATGTTCTTGGAACCACTCTTTATTAATATCTCTTCCGATAAAAACTACTTCACTTACTCGCTCTTCGCCCTCTTGCCACTCTCTATCATACGAAGCAGCAAATAACGTATGTACGCCTTGGAAAACGATACGTTTATCTACTCCGTCTATCGATAAAATTCCTTTGTAACGATATAAATATTCCCCTAGCTCTTGAACGACAGCTGACATCCACTCATTAAGCTTTTGTAAATCCAGCGGACGTTCTTCACGTAATACAAATGATTTCACACCTTCTAAGTGGTTATGTTCTTTATGAGGGTAAATTTGCAACGTATCTTTCGTTTTAAACGTTTGGATTTGTAATAAAGATGGTATATCTACCTCACAGTTAGTCGCCTCAATTAACTTTGCAGTCGGGTTAATCCCTTGAATTTCATGCAAGAGATTTTCTTTCTCATTCTCTTCAATTAAATCTAATTTATTTACTAAAACGACATCAGCAAACGCAATTTGCTCTTTTGCTTCTAATCCTTTTTCAAAATGTTTATGTATATGATAACTATCTACCACCGTTACAACACCGTTAATTTGGTAAGCAGATTGGATGACTGGATCTAAAAAGAATGTTTGAATAATCGGCCCTGGATTTGCAAGGCCAGTCGTTTCAATTACTAAACCATCAAAATCCATTTTCCCTTCTGCTTTTACGTCCAGTAATTGTTTTAAAGCGACGAGTAAATCTTCACGTACAGTACAACATAAACATCCATTTGTCATTTCCATAATTTCTTCTTCCACATTCATAATCAACTGATTATCAATGCCAATTTGCCCTATTTCATTTACAATCACCGCTAATTTCTTACCGTGATTTTCTGATAAAATACGATTTAATAAAGTCGTTTTCCCTGATCCAAGAAAACCAGTTAATATTGTTACTGGAATCATTTCGTACCTCTCCTTATACCTATATGTTTCTACATTATAGCATATGAACACTCCCCCACTTAACAAAGCTTGAAGTGGGGGTTTCTAACGTTTCGACCTAACGAACGATTAACGTCAGGGGAGTTAACACATTAGCGAGCTGTTTCACGCCTAACCCCTCTCTCCCATTTGTCCATGCATTTGGGATTACTTTTCGTAAAATGTTAGCCGCAGCATTTACATCTGCATTAATTAAAGTTTTATTTGCTGAACGATATATACCGCGCTTTATTCGTTTTCCTGAAAAAGTTGTATTTTGGTCATTTTCTCCATACGTTGGAATGAAGTCGTTATCCAGAAAACTTGCTTTCGATGTATATGATTCTTCAGTTACAACAACTTGAATGCCTACAGCATTTGCTTTGTATGTAATCATTTGAATCAGTAAATTATGCGGGATATGACAAAACGATTGGTTATTTCTTTTTCCCATATTCGTTTCTTGTTTCCAACTTTTGTTTTGACCAATAACGATTTTACAAACTTCTTCTTCTTGAGCTAGTTTTACGATGTGGTGACTAACTTTATGGAAGACGTCTTTTATTTTCAAGTAACGTTTTTGATGAAGTTTTTCTATCCTTTTAGAAGTAAAAGGTCCTTCATTCGTTTGTTTTCCATTTCTAAGAATGCTTGTAAAATGACTCTTCATTTTGTTGTAATATTGATTTATGCTTTTGACATGTTTGCCCTTAACAAGGACAGGTTTCATACCTGTGTTTGTTACGATGGTTGCAAGGTTATCAATCCCTAAATCAATACTCATATAACGAGCATTCGCTTCAATCATTTGTTGTTCAGAAGGAACATCAATTACCAATTCCACTACATATTCATTGTATTTTGGAATCACACGAACTTGTTTCAGTTTACCTTCAGTGAAACCTAGTTTCCCAATATTTAATTGCAATTTCGTCTTTGGAAACTTTAAAAATCTACCGTTTTTAATGATGCAATCTTGGTTTGTATACAGAATCTCTTTTTCAGAAGAACGAATATACTTTGGAATCCTAGGCATTCCATCATATTTGTTTGGATTCTTTTTATAGTCTTTTAAACTAGCAAAAAAAGATTTCCAATTTTGGAACAAACCTTTCATGATGGACTGGCTACATTGCGTAGGCAAAGCTCGATAATCATTTTGAATCATAGCCTTAAATAGTGCATCTAGAAAGTTGTAATCTACATAAGGTTTTTCAAAATTAGGTTCTGAAAACAAATTACATGTAATCTCTTTCTGTTCTTCTTTAGGCTTTACTTTCTCTTTTTCCAATTCCTTCCGATAGACAAGACGTTGTGTGTCATTCATCTTCCCAATATTTTTATGAATATTATCCAGAACTTCTTTTTGCAAAGGCTGCAACTCTTTTTCTTGTGTTAATCCAGTGTACACCTGGCGTATATAAAAGTTTGTGGTGTTGTACATATTCTTAGCGTTATGACAACATTCTTGAAAATAAGAATACATACGATGCCCTTTTTTTATCCAGATTTGAAGAGTTTTATAGTTTGATGGATTTTCTTTTGCCATTTTATTCACCTCCTAGTTAAGGATATTATAGCAAAAAAGAACATACGTTTCCGTTTTTTTCTCAAAAATAAAATATTTCTTTCGATTCACCTCACCACCTTCATTTACGTTTAGAGATGGGAGTCCTCTCGAAAGGCATGATAGAAAAAATCGTTTTTATAGCAAAACATATTTATTGTCTGTACACCTAATTAACTATATAATAACATGTAGTAAAAAAGCCTTTTCAAAACATTATTATTCATCAAGGGGGTACTTATAATGGAGCGAGTTCAAATGGCTGAAACGCTAGAATTTTCTCGTATTATTCAAGGATTTTGGCGTTTAGCAGAATGGAATATGACAAAACAAGAATTACTTTCTTTCATTGAAGATTGTATGGATATGGGAATTACTACTTTTGATCACGCTGATATTTACGGCGCATATACGTGTGAAGGGGTATTTGGCGAAGCTTTACAATTAAAGCCTTCCTTACGAGAAAACATGCAAATTATTACAAAGTGTGGAATCGCTCCCCCATCACCGAAATTTCCAGAGCGATATGTTGCTCACTACAATACTAGTACAGAGCATATTATGCAAAGTGTAGAAGCATCACTTAAAAATTTACATACAGATTATATTGACGTATTACTTATTCATCGTCCCGATCCTTTTATGGATCCAAATGAAGTGGCAAAAGCATTTTCACAATTAAAACAAGAAGGGAAAGTTCGTCACTTCGGTGTATCTAACTTCTTACCTTCACAATTTAATATGTTAAGTTCGTACTTAGATTTCCCACTTATTACGAACCAAATTGAAGTTTCTGCATTACAGCTTGAGCATTTTGAAAAAGGGACAATTGATTTATGCCAAGAAAAACGAATCAATCCAATGATTTGGTCACCTCTTGCTGGTGGGGAGATTTTTACTGGTCAATCAGAACGCGCCGTACGTGTACGTGAAACTGTGCAAAAAGTTGCCACTGAGCTAGGTGTTTCTAGTATCGATACGGTTATGTATGCTTGGTTACTTGCTCATCCAGCTAATATGATGCCAATCGTTGGCTCTGGTAAATTAGATCGCGTAAAAACTGCCGCTCTTGCTACAAAAGTTAACTTAGACCGTCAACAATGGTTTACAATTTTCGAAAGCTCTAATGGACATCCTGTACCATAATGCATAAAAAGAAGAGCTATTTTCTTACAGCTCTTCTTTTTCATATGTATTTCTAGTCATGGCAAATACACACATATCCCTTAATCCGTTTCCATCTACCGCAACACTCGCACTTTCTAACGTACCTTCTAACTTAAAACCTAATTTCTCAGGTATCGCTCTACTCTTCTTATTTAAAGAATCACAACGAACTTCTACACGATTTGCTTTTAATTCAGAAAAAGCGTAATCCGTTATACCTTTCGCAGCCTCTACCATATAGCCTTTTCCGCTAAACCTTGTATCAATCCAATATCCGATTTCAAATTGAGGTATATCCCAATTAATACGATGTAATCCAGCTGATGCAATAAATTCACCTGTTTCTTTCGAAAATACTAGTAATCTTAAATCCTCACGTTGCAAAAATTGAATATGTGATTTTCTAATACTTTCTTCTACTTCTTGCTCTGTTTGCTCTTTTTGTGCAAACACCATCCAAGGTTTTAGTTCTTGTATTGAAGCCTGAATTGCATCATATACAACTTTACCATCTCCTGGTTTCGGCATTCGAATAAAAAGTCTATCAGTATAAAATTCAGAAGGAAAATCGAATAATAACGGATTCACTGTAAACACTCCCTATATTTCTTTTATATATAATAATATCCATCTGAAGTTATATAGCAAAGAATTTTCTGAATTGAAAACCTTTTACTCATTCACTTCCACCGCTACACGAATTCCAGATTCAATCGCACCTTGAATCCATCCGTGATATAGCGTTGTATGATCTCCAGCGAAGAATATTCTCCCCTCTGGTTTGACAATCGCTGGTTGCAGCTCAGATTCTTGACCTGCTTGAAAAAGTGCAAATCCTCCAAGCGCATACGGATCCAATGTCCAGCTTTTTGAAATTCCAGATATGAACTCATCATACACTTGACCACCTAATATTGTTGCTAAGTTGTGTAATGCGTAATAAATACGATCCCCTTTTGATAAACCATCCCATAACAACGCGTCATAAGACCATGTATAGCTACCTAACATCATAGCCGGTCCTTTCTCCCCAATTCCATAACTTGGATAATAGGCATAACGAATTGGCAAATCTGTTATAATTCTGCCACCTAATTGTCCTTGTTCTTCCCAAAATCGGCTTTTAAATTGAATTCCTATTTTCGTCGCAGGCATATAATGTAATTCACGAATTGCTTTCCATTTTTCATGAGATATAGAATCAAACGGATCTACTTCTACAAAACGCATTGTCGAAAACGGAATGGTAACAATAACTAAATCTCCTGTAATACTACTATATTCAAAAGTTTCCTCGTTCCGATAGAAAGCTGTCACACCATTATCGTGTTGATGTAACTTCATTAATTTTTGATTATATATAATATTCTCTTCTAATTGCGGTAAAAATGACTTTGGCAATCTATCATTCCCGCCCACAATTTCACAAAATCCGCTCTCCTCTTGCATAATGTATAGAAAGCGTAAAGTCTCTACAAACGACCGTTCCAAAAAACCTTCTAAATCTAATAAAACACCAATCATCTCAATTGTTACTGGTGAAAAGTAAGTATTATACTGATAAGGATGATACTTTAAAAATTGTCCAGTAGAGTATCTCCCAAAATCCTTTACAACAACGTCCCAATTTTTTTCTGGGTTCTTTTTTATAAAATTTATAATGGGCTGTACCGCTAACAATAATAATTCCTCTGACGTTTTTCCAACTTCATTCATTTCCACAGGATATCTTAGAATACTTGGGTCTTTTTCATATTGTTTTAACGTCGTTTTCCGTCCATTTACGTATATAATATCCGTCTCATTCCTATTAATAAAAGGTCTCACCTGTAGCCTAAATTTTCTTATATATGCCATCGTTAATGTATGTGAATAAGGAATCCTCATTGCTCCAACATCTAAATATAATCCGGTATCTTCCATTCTAACTGTTTCTATACGACCACCTACCCGGTTATTTGCTTCAAAAATTTTCACATCATGTCCTGCAGCCTTTAATAAAGAAGCTGAAACTAACCCAGCCATACCAGCTCCCACTACAATAATTTGTTTTGGGCTTATCGTCTTCTTCAATCCTTTATCTATAACTTTTAACGCTTCATCCATTTCAGTATTATACATTATATCTTTCTGCACAATTCCACCCCTTACTTCATCAAATGGACGTTAGTGGTTTAGTGCATTTTATTCATAAATCCCCATAAACATAACACCATTGCAATTTGAATATTCACTAAAAGTACATAAGAGACAGATCTCACTTTTCTTTATACTTCGTATAATATAGCAACTACAAAGAAGGAGTGGTTAAAAATGAAACATACTTATGACTACGATGCTACAAAAAAACATTTAGAATTAAAGAAACAAAACTTATGTAAAAAACTTAGCAATATGACACTATCTGAAAAAGAACGTGAACAACTAAAGCGTGAAATTGACAACTATGAATATATTTTAAATCTAGTCGAAATGAATCATTATGAACGCGGATTTTCTCGTTAAAAGCGGAAATAAGATTATCCGCTTTTCATTTTGAGCATTTCACTACGCATTTTTCATAAGTAAATATATAATAGGATGTACATTAAGATTGAGAGGTATATTCTATGATCAAGTTAAGTGTATTAGACCAATCACCTATTTCAGATGGTAGCACAGCAGCCCAAGCTTTTTCACATACAGTTACGCTTGCACAAGAAGTTGAAAAACTCGGATTCACACGTTTTTGGGTATCCGAACATCATAATTCCGTAAGCTTAGCTGGTTCAAGTCCAGAAATACTTATTTCTCATATTGCCGCAAAAACGGACCGTATTAGAGTCGGTTCAGGTGGTGTTATGTTACCGCATTATAGCCCATATAAAGTTGCTGAGAATTTCCGTGTTCTAGAAGCATTGTATCCGAACCGCATCGATCTCGGTGTTGGTAGAGCGCCTGGTGGTATGCCAATAGCAACTCGCGCACTTCAAGAAGGGAAAATGGTCTCACTTGATCAATACCCAGAACAAATTGCAGACGTTGCAATGTACTTACATGATCAAGTACCAGAAAACCATCACTATGCAAACTTAAAAGCCACTCCAGTTATCCCAACGTCTCCTGAAATGTGGATGCTCGGTTCTAGCGGAGAGAGTGCTAAAATTGCTGCAAACAACGGAGCTTCTTTCGCATTTGCACAATTTATTAACGGCTTCGGAGGCCCTGAAGTTATGAGGGCTTACCAAGAACAATATGAGCCTTCATTTTTAGGAGATAAGCCTAATTCAATCGTTGCCATCTTTGTTATATGCGGAGAAACAAATGAAGAAGCGGAAAAAATTGCTTCTAGTTTAGATTTATCAATCTTATTATTAGAGCAAGGAAAACGAACTACTGGTACACCTTCTATTGAAACTGCTCAAAATTATTCATACAGCGCTTATGATTTATTCCGTATAAAAGAAAATCGTCAACGTATGATTGTTGGTGATCCGTCTTCTGTAAAAGAAAAAATAATAAACTTAAGCAAAGCATACAATACTGACGAATTTATGATTGTCACGATTACTCATCAATTTGAACATAAATTAAATTCTTATCGCTTACTAGCAAATGCTTTTAATTTATAATTCTAAAAAGAGATGCATCACATGTGATGCATCTCTTTTTCTTACTACTTATTGTTTTCATTTCCTATATATTCAATAGCTTCTTTTAATAGCTCTTCAAAGTTAATAGGATAATCATGATCTAAGTCAGGCACAACTTTATACTTATGTTCTATATTTTTCTCTCTTAATAGTTGTACAAATTGCTGCGTGGATTCGAAACAATCTTCATCTTGATCCCCGCATACTATATATCCTTTTATATGTTTATCCTTCAGCACTCTTAGCAACTCATCCCACTCTTCAATCTCAGGAAGCCATGGTGCCATAAAAATAAAACCATCTACATTTATATCTTTTTGTAAAATCGTATATAAAGCTACTCTCGCCCCTGCAGAAAAACCACCAATGATTACACTTTCTACTGTATGACTTTCTATAAACTTATTGTAATGCTCTTTTAATTCCTCTTTCCCTCTCTCTATATCCTCCCAAACAAATCCATCTGAAAACTCAATTTGTGAAGACTGTGGTAAAGCTAACGTATAATCTTGTATCAAAACAGATTTCCAATATGGTTCTACTATTTGCATATTTTCTTGGTTACCATGCAATGTAAGTAGTAGATTTCCTTCTTTCTTGCTGTATATATATTTCACATCTGGTCTTTCCTTTTTATGTGCTAATTCTTCTCTTTCTTTACATAATTGCACCATTGTATGAAATTCTTCAAATTTATGTAGTGATTTTAAATCTTCGTCGGAAATTAAATACTCATTTCCATACCAGAATCCCTTTTCTATAATGGCCTCTCTCATTAAATGTAATGCTTCTTTTTCAAGTCCCGATGCACTTGCGAGTGCATACTTAAAATTATATATTTGCGCCTCATTCCCTATTACACCTGTAGCGTTTTCCATTATATAATTGTACGCTTCAAAACTTCCTTTATTTGCATAACAACGTAACGTTTCATTTAATAATTGAATGTAAGTCATACTATTTTTCATGTACCAATTCCCCCGAAACCTTTTATAATATTTGTTTGCGAATCTTTATACCACTTTGTATAACCCACGCTAACAATACCTTATTCTCAGAATTATGCTTAATAGTTACTCTTCCCTGTCCAATACATTTAGTATAAATAAGAATAGACTGAAAAATCAATATTTTAATAAACAAAAAAAGACAACAATATATGTATTGTTGTTTTCATTACATCTACCCGCTCTTTTGTTTTTTTCTATCTGGTTTACTTGAAACTAAATAATGTTTTTCTGAAATATATAAGTCTCTTTTTAAGCTACGATTTAAGTAAGGTCCTAGTTTCATTCCGCATATGAGGCGATCTTCGCTACCTTCAACAATTGGGAACATTTCTTTTTCTGTTACGTATTGATCTACTGCTTTTTGTACGACATCAATTTCTTTCACTAGGTTTAAATTTTCTGCTGTATGTTCAAATACCTCAAGCGTTTCCTTCGTTATGAGAAAAACATTTGTTGGAAATGCAGGTAAATATGGTTTTAACAAATCATAATTTACTGTATAATCATCATTTACTAATACTGTATAAACGATATTAGCATTCGTTTCTAAAAACTGAGCCATCGCTTGTTCTAATTCATCTTTCGTAATTTCCCGCTCTTCTTTTCCAGTTCTGAAAAAGCGAAACATCGCATCGCCTCCTTTTTACTATATTATAGCATAAAAGAAAACTGAAAAATCATAAAAAAACCCATTGAAATAATTTTTCAATGGGTTTCTATATATTTATCGTTATTTTAAGAATGCACTTAGCATCCATACATGCTGTTCTAATGTTGTATGAATTGCTAACAGCATGTCAGCTGATGTTTCATCGCCAGCTTCACCCGCAACTTCCATACCTTCTTTTAATTCTTGAATAAGTGCAGAATAATCATTCACTAATGTTTGTACCATTTCTTCTGCAGATTCTTTGCTTGTCCCTTCGCTGACACTAGATGTTGCGAGATATTCTTTCATTGTCGCTAATGGTTTACCTTCTAAAGCTAAAATACGTTCTGCTAACTCATCAATATACGTTCCAGCCTCATTATAAAACTCTTCAAATTTCTCATGTAATGTAAAGAAGTGTGGCCCTGTCACATACCAGTGATAATTATGTAATTTAACATATAACACATTCCAGTTTGCTACCTGCTTGTTTAATACTTCAACAACATTTGTTTTCGTACTCATACAATCACTCCTCTTATCATTTTGTAATGTTTATCTTTTAATAACTTAATTACATTTTACCATACATTCCCTTTCCTTTCGAACAATTGGCTTATATGTAACAAAGTTTTAACACCTTTAATGCTTCCCTAATATCATTTAATTCATGTATTTTTTCAACCACTTCATACGTCTAATTGTCCAAGCTCATACATATGCATAATAGTACATCAAGCTCATCATAGTAGAAAGAGGGATAACATGGACAATCAACAATGGCAAGTAGCAAAGAAAGTAGCTGCTACTTATATCGGAACTGTCGTTGGAGCTGGATTTGCTACTGGACGAGAAATTGTTGAATTTTTCACAGTGAATGGATTATACGGGACAATTGGCATATGTGTAAGTGGATTTTTTTTTATTTGGCTTGGCACAAAGATGATGTTACTTTCATCACAAATCGGGGCATTTTCAGCGCAAGAATTTAACAAATATTTATTTGGGGATGTATTTGGGAATGTTGTAAACACATTATTATTACTCGTTTTATTCGGCGTAACGAGCGTTATGTTATCAGGGGCTGGTGCAGTATTTGAAGAGCAACTTCGCTTACCAAGACAACTCGGTATTCTCATTACAGTTATCGCTTGTCTCATTATAAGTAGCCGCGGGTTACAAGGTGTTTTTGAAGTAAATACACTTGTCGTACCTATTATGATGATTTTTATTATAGGACTTGCTATTACAACCTTTTTTCACGGTACACCTCCTATTAATAACACTATTCCTGCAGAGAGCTGGAATATGAAATGGATTACTAGCCCTATTACATATGTCGCCTTAAACCTTTCTCTCGCCCAAAGTGTTCTGGTCCCATTAGCCAGTGAAGTAAAGGATCGAAAAGCCATTTTTTGGGGTGGGATTTTAGGTGGTGCTGGACTTTCTTTAATTTTATTATGCAGCCATTTAGCAATCTTATCAGTCGATCAATTTTATCAATATAACATCCCAATGGCTGAAGTCATAAGAAGATTTAATGCAACTTTTCACTTCTTCTTCGTTCTCATTATTTTCGGTGAAGTTTTCAC
Source organism: Bacillus sp. FSL W8-0770 (assembly GCF_038008705.1). Taxonomy (NCBI): domain Bacteria; kingdom Bacillati; phylum Bacillota; class Bacilli; order Caryophanales; family Bacillaceae; genus Bacillus; species Bacillus sp. FSL W8-0770. The sequence goes on along the minus strand of NZ_JBBOZR010000001.1, from coordinate 1,879,123 downwards.
AACTTTAGTTGGTAATGTGTTCGGAATGACAAAACAGATGCAATCTATTACTGGGTGGAAAAATCACAATATTATTTTCTTCATTTTACTAATTAGTTATTGCTTTAGTTACATCGGTTACAGTGACTTACTTCACATTCTATATCCTATCATCGGATGGGTAAGTATTGTTATACTTCCAATCATTGCGTTTAAACAACTTCAAAAAACATAAAAAAGCATCCATGTTATTGGATGCTTTTTTATGTTCATTCACAATCATCACATACTTCCCAGTACGGTCCCATTTCTAATGCTAAATACGGCTTTAACTGCAACCGAATCATTCGACTAGGCATGCGTTCTAAAACAAATTGAATACCTTCTTCATCTTCGTCTAATTCAACTTTTGAAATCGTAATTTTTTGCATAGTCGTAATGGGAATTCCATCTTTATATAAAGTGATTTTCACCTCATCGTATTCATTAAAATACAATTCGACACTCATTTGATTTTTCAGTATTTCATCACCAATTTTAAATGTATCATTTTGTTCTTGGATTATATATTTCCATCCGCCTCTATCTTCTTTCGGAGCTGTTTGAAATAATGTCTCCAAATCCTCGTATAGCATAAGATAACCCCTCTCTTACTAAAAAACGATGAGTATTTTATATACCCTTTATCTCTATCACTATCCATAGCTATTGTACCATATATCACCGTTCTTACCGTATTCATTTGCTTCATACACACTTATAAAATAACTAATTCTATCTCCATTATTATGTATATTACCTCATTACTCCATACACTCTTACAAGTTCAAATAACGACAGACTTTAATCCATGCAAATATTGTCTACTCTCCGCTTTTATTAGCTCACAGCATTCACACTTTTACATATAGTAAGACTACCACAAATAAAAAAGGAGAGTGACTTATACCACTCCCCTTAAAAGAACTTCCCTATAGCTGCTAAAACTAATACGATTATTAAAATTGCAAATAATAATGAGACAATGAAACTAAAAATAGGTAACGCTTTCTTTTCATTCTTCTTAAATAGTAACTTTAAACTAAGAAAAATATTTACTGGTACAAGTATAAAATAAAAATATTTAACAATTTGCACCGAGCTATTCGAAAGTGTTTTTAATATAAACACTTCAATTAGAAAAACAATAAAAAATGAAATACTTAGCCAAAATGAGACGTAACTAAGCCAAGAATGTCTTTTTGTCCCCCAATACACTCCCATAATACTCTCCTTTTATTTGTATTCTATAGGTTAATAATTATACACAAAGCTAACAAACACCTCTATTTTTCGACAAATATTATGCAAAATACCATTTTAAACGTCATAAAGGAAGTTTACATCTCCATTTGATTTTACATAATAAAACAGACTACCCTCTAGTGTCATAATGCTACTAGGGGGAGTCTGTTCTCTATTAAACTTTAAATCTCTCAATTAATACTTGCAATTCTTCAGCCATTTGAGATAGCGTACCCGCCGCTGATCCAATTTCCTCCATCGAAGCTAGCTGTTCTTCAGCTGAAGCCGCAACATTTTGTGTGCTTGTCGCATTATTTTGTGCTGTCATTGCAATTTGTCCTACTGAAATAGATACTTCATTTGCCCCTTTTGACATTCCATTAGCCGTTTCAACCATCGTCTTAATTTGATTAGCTATTTCATTTGTAGATTGTAAAATTTCAGCAAAATTTTGCTTCGTTTCATTTGCAATAACAAGTCCAGATTGAACTTCTTCATTTACATGATTCATTGATTTGACTGTCTTACCCATATCGTCTTGTATTTCGCCTATTAATTTACTAATTTCACTGGAAGATATGCTAGACTGCTCTGCCAATTTACGTACTTCATCTGCAACAATTGCAAAACCTCTTCCATGTTCACCAGCTCTTGCCGCTTCAATTGCCGCATTTAAAGCTAGAAGATTTGTTTGATCTGCAATGTTTTGAATTACTTCCAATATATCACCAATTTGTTTTGATTTATTATTTAATAACTGTATAACAGCATCTGATTGTGAAACCGATTCTGCAATAGACTGCATCTGGTTTACTGTTCTTCCTACTAGTTTCCCACCATCTTCTGCTTTTTCACGAGTATGAGCAGAAGCGATATTAATAGATGATGAACTATTTGCTACATGCTGAATTCCTTCCGTTACATCAAACAGTAACATAGCACCATTTTCTACACTTGTTGTTTGCGTCGTTGCCCCACTTGATATTTCATCCATTGCTGTTGTAATTTGCTCAGTTGCTTCACTCGCTTGTCTTACACTTGCAGTTAGTTCTTCTGATGCTGCTGCAACATGTCCTGCCGAAGTGTTAATCCTTCCAATTAACGTCCGTAATGAATTTGTCATCTCGTTAAAACCTTTCGCAAGTTGACCAATTTCATCATTAGAATGAATTTCAATTGTTTGCGTTAAATCCCCTTCACTTATTTCTTTAGAAGTGATAACTAGTCTCTTTAAAGGCTTCGTAATTGAAAGTGTCACCAAATAAATAAGTACTCCACCTACTACTAACGAAATAAGCATAACAATTAACATATTATAAAATACAGGTTGAGCAGCTTCAATTACTTCAGTTGCGTACATCGTCCCACCAATTTTCCAACCTGTTTTTACGTTTGTAGCAAATACCATATTCTTTTCACTACCACCATAAGAATATGTAAAAGCACCATGATTATCTTCATAAATTTTCTTTGCCCAAGAATCAGCTGCTTTATCCCCTGATTTTTCTTGTGGATGAGCAATGATTTTTTGCTTTCCATCTAAAATGAAGGCATATCCTTTTTTACCAATATTGATTAACTTTGTTGTTTTTAATAAATTGTCTAAACTTAAATCTAGCGCAACAACCCCATTTTTATCTTCTGTTTGTTTTGCAATCGTTACGACAATATGTCCATTTCCTTTTGCCTTATATGGCTCGCTAACAACAATACCACCTTGTTTTGCCACTGCATCTTTATACCAAGGTCGTGTTGTTGGATCATAATCTGCTGCCATTTGTATATTTGGTTCCTGTACAAATTTCTTATCATTACCGGCAACATACACTTGTTCAACATCTATATTCAAATTGATATACTGAGATAATGTCTTTCTTAGCTCATCCTGATTATCCCCTTGATACATATTCCCTTGAATTACTCGTGCAAAGTTATTCACATCGTTAAATTTTGCTTCAATCATTTGATTGATTAAATTATCTAATATTTTTATATTATCGTTAGCACTACTCGTAATTTGTGATTCAAAATTCTTTTTAGCAGTTTGATAAGACATGCCCCCGATTATAGAAACGGCTGCAATTAAAATTACAAAGAATGAAATTAATAGCTTTTTTGCTACTTTCATATCACGAAACAAATTTAATAGTTTACCCATTATAAACCTCCTAATTTTCAAATTTAAAAGTTAAATTGAGTTAATTATGAATATTTCCCGTTCCCTAATTATTATTTTCATAACCTATTATGGTGAATACTTTGTAAAGTTTAAACAATTAATTTCCTTTTGTCTATATATACGAATAATATTATTATAAAATTTACAAATAGAAAAAACCAAAGGGGCCCCTTTGGTTTTTACATTTTTTTATGTTGTTTAGAAATTTTCTTCCATTTATCACGCTCTGCTCTGGCAAGGATTGCATCTTGTTTCCTCATAAAATACGCCAGTTCTCTTTGTAATTTTTTATAGCTTTTCAAACGATCTATCGTAATAAGTCCATTTTCAATTGCACTATACACCGCGCATCCTGGTTCATTCTCATGCTTACAATCACGGAAACGACATGTTGTCGCAAATTCTTCAATATCAGAGAATGCTGTTTGAATCGCTTCGCTGCCTTCCCAAAGTTGCAATTCCCTCATGCCAGGCGTATCAATCACGAGAGCGCCACTAGGCAATTGGAATAATTCTCGATGCGTTGTCGTATGCCTCCCCCTACTATCCTCTTCACGTATATCTCCCGTTTTTGCTACATCAATTCCTATTAGAGCATTTAACAAAGTTGACTTTCCTACCCCTGATGATCCAACTAAAGCAATTGTTTTCCCTGAAGAAACGAATTGTTTCAACGAATCTATACCTGTATGCTCTAAACTATCAACAACGAAAATAGGAACACCAATTGCTATAGCTTCCGTTTCTACAATTTTCTCTTCCACATCATTACATATACTACTCTTTGTTAAAACAATAACTGGCATAGCGCCGCTTTCATACGCTAATAATAAATAACGTTCCATCCTTCTAACATTAAAATCATGATTAAGTGCATTCACTAAAAATAAATAATCTACATTTGCTGCTATAATCTGTTCTTCTGTTCTTGTTCCAGCCTCTTGTCTTGAGAAAGAGCTTCTTCGCTGGAAAATACGATGAATAATCGCTTTCTTTTCATCTTCTATTTTCTTTATATACACCCAATCACCAACTGCTGGATAATCGCCTTTCGTAATCGCTTCATGCCGAAACTTCCCAGACAGTTCTGCCATATATTCACCATCATTACAAATAATGCGATATATATGCTTATGCTCAAGTGAAATACGACCTACTTCATAATTTTTCTCTGTAACTTGTTCTTCAAAAAATGAATCCCAGCCGAAAGATTCTAAAATATTTTGATTCAAATAAATATCCTCCCTAGTTTGTACTAAGTGGAAGGATTGCGAATTACCTTATATAATATCGCCCTTTCCATCCACCTTTGTATTTGGTTGATTATTCATATAAGTTATTTTCGCCATAATACATCACCCCGTTCTTATTTTAATTATTCTCATTATATGGAATTCTCCTATAAAAAGCTACATTATTTTACGTAATTTTCAAATAACTTGTTTTTGAGCATTCTAATTTGTCCTCGATGACTAATTTCATCTTCTAGCACATGAAACCATAGTTAGGCCACTTTCTTTCTAACATGAGCCACTCATCACCTTGTTCACTTAAATACTTCAGAGATTCTTCTCGAACACTTTGTAGAAGTTGTACATAATATTGTATTTCATGACCACGGATTGCTCTACCCGCTTCCCCTAAATACAGTGCATCTTCCCATATTTCTAATTCTTCTTTTGTAAAGTCATGATCTTGAAATGAAATAAGCTGATGAACTTTTTCAATAGCTGCTATATGCTTTAATAAGGCGCCAATTGAATTTCCGCTGCTTTGCATAATTAAATCTAATTGCTCAACTGATAAATTTTTTACTTCGCCTAATGTTACAGCTCTCGTATGCTCAAGCAGGCTTACTAATTCCCCTATTTTTTTTGTATAACCATCTACACTTCTTATTCGATAATCTATATTCATATCACGCACCCCTTTCTGCATTCATATTATTGTAAAAATGATTCATATAATAGACTGAAATATATCTAAATTTTCTGTTACAATTAATTTGAATACAAATTATACCCAAACAAACTTTCTCAATATGCTTATATGAAATATTAAAAGGAATCAATATAAAATAATCGAATCTTATTCACTAAAAGGAGTGGATTCGATGGAGATGTATCAATGGCTAACCGCTGTTCTCGTTGGTGGCATTACCGGCTTCGTTTCCCATCTAATCAATAACCAAGGTAAGTTATTGCTTCCACGCCGTTTGAAAACATTTTTTCATTTTGGATTTTTAACTGATATTTTTACTGGTAGCCTAGCCGCACTTCTTGGGCTCGTTTTATTCGATGTCACCGCAATAAAAGAAATTATAAAAGTATCCATTGTAACTGCTATTTCCGGTCAAACTTTTTTACTACATCAAGCTCTTGGTGGCGAACAGGCTAAAAATACGCAAATTGGGAAAGCTGATGAGAAGATTCAAGAAATTGACAAATTATTGCGACGTTAGTGTATACTTTCTTTTAAAATTATTGTTATAATGAGAAATAAATATTTTCTATTGCGTCGTTTGTCAGGAGAAAGGGTGTTTCGTATGACAAAAAAGAAAATAGAAGATTTCTTAACAAACTCCGAAAAAGAGGAACTGCTAGAAAACTATAAATGTTTACGAGAAGCCCGCACAAAAAGCGAAGCTAACTATTTTGGCGAAGCAGTAAACCATCTATTAAATAAAGCAAAACAACGAATTATAAAAGATGCAGGTATACATGATGAAAATGCTGCAACTGTTCAATCAAAGAGAAAAGCACTGTTTTAGCTACATTAGCTAAAACAGTGCTTTTTATTACAATACTTTTCACATTACTTTCACATCTATTTCACAATTATAAGTACTCCTATATGTTAAACTAAGTATATCCTTTTCCAAGGAACTATATGCCGATATATAAATCCCTATCTTTATAGGGATTTTTATTTTTTGATTCCTCATAACTTTGTTACAATACATTTCTTCTACTATTTCTATACTTTTAGTAACCACTTTAATTAAAAGCACATTCATGTATTCACACTCTTATTAATTCTGATTTGCGAAATATTTATACAAGCTTTATGATGCAATTCCTGTTTCACTATTTTCAGTAATTTTTTCACTTTTTCTAAACAAAAATAAAGCTCCTATATATAGTAACGCAGTAAAACTACCTATAAGTATAAAATTGTGAGATATTGCAAATAACATTCCAGCTATTGCCGCACCAATCATTTGACCAATGTACATAGAAGCATTTGCAAGCACGGCTCCTGTTCCTCTTGCTACACTAGACATGTTTTGTAAGTGCCTCATCATTAATACAAACAAAATTCCTGTCACAAAAAATAAAGCAAAGAACAATAACTCCACCAATACAATGTTCTTTACATGAGGAAGTAATACATATAGCACTGCTGTAAATATAATTCCACCATAGAAAGAAAGGTTATAACCAATTTTATTTACGATTCTAGGACCAAAAATATTACCAATTAAATTTCCTAATCCTAATACGAGCATAGCTGTACCTACTTCATCAACTTGTAAGCCAAATTGAATGGAAAGCCATACACCAAAAAATGAAAATGCAGCAAAATTTCCGGTTTGAAAAACAAAGTATGCAAAATAAGAAAGTGAAACCTTTGAATCTGTAAGTAATTGTTTATAACGCTGTAAAATCGCTTTTTTATTTCCACCTATATGAACCGACTGTATTTCTGGTAATACAACATAAATAAGAATGACAAGTAGTGCTGATAATATACCAATGAAATAGAATGGAATTGTATAATGTATCGTTGCTAAATAAGCTCCCAGTGGCAGCCCTAAAATTTGAGAGATTGATAACCCTGCTGTTGCAACCCCAATTGCTTTCACAATTTGCTTCTTCTCTATAAGGAGCGGAATAGATGCCCACACTTGTGGAGATACAAAAGCTGCACTTACACCTGCTAAAAATCTAAATGTTAGCATCCATAAAAAACTCGGTGCAATTCCACAAAAAAACGTACTTATTGCAAAAAAACTCATACCTAGTACCATTACTTTTTTTCTGTTTAATCCATCTGATATAGGACCAGCCACAAGTGCAAATCCAGCATACCCTAAAGCATACGAACTCACCATCCATCCTGACAACTCAGTTGAAACATGATACACCTGTTGCAATGTCGGCAACAGTGGTGAAATTAAGAACGTATCTGTACCGATCATAAACATTATCATAAAAAATACAGCTAGTACTCTGTTCATTTAGACCTTCTCCTTATATAAACAGAGGGTACTCTCCCTCTGTTTAACTAATCTTCTAAAATAGATTGGATTTCTTTCATGACTCTTTCATTCAATGCAACATCTACCGCTTTCACACTTTCTCTTACCTGCTCTGCCCGCTTTCCACCAGGTATAACAGTATCAATCCCTTCTTTATTTAATAACCATGCTAACGCTAAATGAGACACTTCAATATCATTTTCTTTAGCTAGCCCTTTTAACTTATTCACTTTCTTAAAATTACTCTTATATGTATTTTCTTCAAATAGATTTACATTTTGACGCCAATCGACTTCATTTAATTTAAAATCTTCTGTATATTTTCCGCCTAATATTCCAAAAGCAAGAGGCCCATATGGAATAAATGAAATACCCGCTTCTATACAATACGGCAACAGTTCTTCCTCAGCTGTACGTTCTAACATATTGTATGGAGATTGTACAACATCTATATGACCATGTTGATTCGCCTCTTTTAATTGTTCTATGTTTACGTTCGATATTCCAATTGAACGAATTTTCCCTTCTTCTTTTAAATGAGTAAGCTCTCCGATTGAATCTATGTAACTTGTTTCAGGATTTGTAAAGTGTAAATAATATAAATCAATATATTCAGTCTGTAATCTTCTTAAGCTATTTTCCACAGCATTCCTTAAATAACTTGGTTCATTGTTAATATAAGTTTCTCCATTTAACAACGGTTGAATTCCACCTTTTGTAGCAAGTATAAACTCATGACGTTTTCCCTTTAATACTTCTCCTACTAATTCCTCCGATCTACCGAAACCATATGAATCTGCTGTATCAAAAAATGTAATCCCTTGCTGAATAGCTTCTTCTACTAATCGCTTTCCTTCTTCTTCATTCACATCAGCATATAAATTATGTCCCCCTACTGCATTTGTACCTAAACCCAACTTTGAAATATTTAATCCTGCCTTTTGCAATTTTATATACTTCATTTTTTCTCCCCCTATATTTCTATTGTTCGAATATATTCGAACAATAGAAATATACCACTTTATATGTTATAGTGCAAATATCTTAACTTATACAAGTAGGTGAAATATGCGTACACTCTATCATCCAAATCGAGAAGAAATTCAATTTTCTTCTGTCTTATATGCACTTAGCGATCAAATTCGTTTACAAATTGTAAATATGTTACTAGAGAAAAATGAACAATCTTGTGGTGCTTTAAACATCCCTGTTGCAAAATCAACTTTATCTCACCATTTCAAAGTTTTACGTGAGTCAGGTGTTATGTACACGCGCCTTGAAGGAACACAACGTTTCATTTCAATTCGTGAAGAAGATTTAAACGCTAGATTCCCAGGTTTATTACAAGTTGTATTACATGCGACAGAGCCATATTAAAAAAACATCTCATATTCATATGAGATGTTTTTTTAATATGGCTATTCTTTTAATAAATCTATTAATCCATTCCCTTCAGATGTACGTTCGTACCCTAAAGGTACAGTTCTTTTAATGAGTTGTGCATATATTTCCGGCTCCGATAACTTTCGACCGTATTCTTTCTCACACTGTTTAATGAGCAAGGCGAGCGCTCCAGCAACATGCGGCGTCGCCATGGAAGTTCCACTTAACACAGCATATTTTCCTTCTGGATACGTAGATAATATTTTATCACCTGGCGCTACTAGATCAATTTCTTGATTTGAATTACTAAAACATGCAATCTTCCGCTCTAAATTAACGGCACCAACTTCAATTACCTCGGAGTACGCACCCGGAAAGTCTAGTTCCTCTGTTTCATCATCGCAATCTCCATTATTTCCAGCAGCACATACAACGAGAACATCCTGCTTTACCGCATTTTGAATTGCTTCATGTAATTCTGGAACATCTTCCGGACCACCAAGTGACATTGAAATAATTCTCACTTTCTCTTGATTCGGCCCTCTCCAATTTACAGCATAATGAATTGCCTCAATAATTTGCTCATAACTTCCAGAACCATCTCCCGCTAAAACTTTTAATACTAACATTTTAGCAAGTGGTGCAACTCCTAATACACCGACACCATTTTCAGTCGCGGCAATCGTTCCCGCAACATGAGTACCATGTCCGTTATTATCAAGATACACATTTGGATCAGCTTCATAATCTTTTGTGAAATTTCTTCCGCCGATAATACGATCTTTTAAATCTATATGATTAGTATCACACCCTGTATCTAATACGGCAACGACTACATCTTGCCCCTTCACACTCTTTTCCCATACTTGCGGAGCGTGAATCAGTTGTACACCTGGTGGAATTTCATTTACTTGTTCTACCACCTTATTTACGGTAAACGGAATCAATTGTATACCTTTTTGTTTATTCACTGTACTACTCATCGTAATCCCTCCTGAAAATGTATTATTTTCATTTCAGACCACTTTTGAATACGTGTAAATGTAACATTCGTTTTATTCTTTTTGTTTTCCTTCTTTTCAAATATTTCTCAACATCATTTACTACCTCTATAATACTTCTTTATTTTCCCTATGATTTGTAGGAAGTAACAACCCGAGTCGTTCAACTACTAACCAAAATAAGAGGACCAATTAATGGTCCTCTTACAGTCTTTTAAAAGAATGATATGTATTTGAAAAATAATATAAATTAAGACTAAACCTCACTCTTGTTTAAAAACTTTTCTATTTCTTTTACTAAATATTCCGCTCCCTCTATGCCAACTGTAATATTTCCATTTGCTAATGTAATATTCTGCCCTGAAACATCACCTGTGATTTGGCAAGCATTGTAAGGTTGATATTTTTGTAAAATGATTTTATCTGCTTCTACAAAAATTTCAAGCGGTGATTTGATTTGTATTCCCAATACATCGCGTAATTCTTTAGGGATAACAATTCGTCCTAATTCGTCTACTTTTCGAATAACTCCTGTTGCTTTCATATTTCTCCCCCCTTACTCTCTATTAATTTTTTCACCTCGCTTTTTCCATTTTATCACTTTTTGACAATACTTGCCTCTTTTTAGAAAATTTTGTACTCGAGTTAAAAAAACACATTTAATGCATACGTAATCTCTCTTTCAATTGTTTTACATAACGGGATCTTATAAGTAAGAAGTATACAACTTGAATACCTATGAAAATACTTAATACAACTGTATTTTCTTTAAACAATGAGTACTCAAACATTTGCCCTAACGCCGTTAAAGCTACTGCTCCATGTAATGTTGCAACACCAATTGGAACGAAGAATAAAAGCGCCAATCGAATTGTAACTACCTTCGATAATTCCCTACTTGTCAATCCAACTTTACGAATCATTTCGAACAAACGAACATCATCCTCCAAATCGGAGAATAAACGGAAGTAAAGGAAACTTCCTGCGCAAACGAAAAATACTATACCAATAAAGAAACCTACAAATAAAATCGGTCCTGCAATTTGTAAACTTTGGTTTTGCTCGTACTCTTCCGCACTAAACGTTGAATATTCTTGATACGGTTTAATTTGATGCGTAAGCTCTTTACCAATTTCAATCTCATCTTTCGTCCTTTCAGTTTTATACATATAATCTTTTGTCTCTATAAATCCATCTTGTAATGAATCATATTGATTATTAGAGATTACATAAACATTTCCTCTTAATATTTTCCCCAATGAAGATGAAGTAACTTTTTTCACTTTTAAATTTTCATTCATATTAGGTAAAGTAATTTCTTTTCTTTCTTTCATCGTTGGCCCTGGTATATTAGCTGACAAAAATACAACTTCTTTATTTGCTACAGTATTAAATGGTTCTCCTGTTAACTTTGCATATTTCTTATAGTCTGATTCTTTTATAAAAGTGGCGCTTCTTAACGACTGTTCCTCCGTTTTCTTTGTCGAAATATTAGTTTTTGAAGCTGCTATACTATGTTTCTTTAATCCTTTGTCAATCATTTGTATATGTTGTGATTCGTTACTATTCCCTTGCTTAGAATGGTAATGAAACGCAATTGGTCTCTCCATTATCCCTTTCGTCATGGATGCGAAGCCGACTAATGTCCCTATTGCGGAAAATGCTACAGTAGAAATAATGGTTACAATAAAGAACATTCTTGCGTTATCTCTCATGCGATACGCTAAATCTGATAACGTAATAATATTAGTCTGTGTCCAATAGAAACGTTTACTTTTTTTACATAATCGAATAATAAAGACACTCAGCTGCTTGTACAACAAATACGTCCCAATAATAACTACCGTTGTAACAGGAATCATCATAATAAATACCATTGCGCCATGCGATAGAAGAGCTCCTACATAGCCAGCACTAAGCAATACTACTGCTAATATTGAAGAAATGATTGATGCTTTCGGTTCCGGTTTTGCCTCTGCTGACCCTCTAAACAACTTCATAATTTTATTTTTACGAATCATTCCTGCACTAAACAATGATATGATCATAAATAATATGAAAAACATAATACTTGTTACAACAATTGCTTTCATCGGTATGTAATAGGATAAGGAGATATCTAGTTTTAATATCATCGGGGCGACAAATAGTAATACCCCTGAAAATAACATACCTGAAATAATACCAAAAATAATTGCCCCTATTCCAATCATAATATTTTCAAAAAAGATAAGACGCTTTAATTGATATTTCGTCATACCTAGCATCATTAAAATTCCTAGCTCACGCTTTCTCGTTTTTAAAAACATTCCCATCGAATATAAAATAAAGAAGAATGTAAATAAGTAAATAATAGACTGTGCAAAAGACATACTTACGAATACGTACTGACCTAATTCTCCTGCACTTAATGCCGGATGAAACGCAAAAAATGAATACACAAAAAAGGCCATAATAGCAAATGCACTACTCAAAAAATAGGCTGAGTATGTCCGTCTATTTCGCGTTACATTCCGATATGCGAGTTCTCTAATGTTCATATTACTTCTCCGCCCTTCTTTCTACTAACTATGTTTTTATATTAGTAAAGTACGGAAATACCTTCCATCGATTCAAATGACAAAAACCTTACAGTTTTGAAAGGTTTAAAAAAATTGCTTATACGTAGTACTTTATTTATAATGACTACATTCATATTCATACACACATCCTATTGTATATTCGTTAGTTTTGCGAAATAATAAAGGATAGAAGTATGTACCATTATACATATAAACTTATTTACCGCTTTAATATGAATAGGAGGAAAACATAATGACATTACAAGAACAGATTATGAAAGCATTACATGTTCAGCCTGTAATTGATCCAAAAGTTGAAATTCGTAAACGAGTTGATTTCTTAAAAGATTATGTAAAAAAAACAGGTGCAAAAGGATTTGTACTTGGTATTAGCGGCGGACAAGACTCTACATTAGCAGGACGCTTAGCACAACTTGCAGTTGAAGAAATTCGTAACGAAGGTGGTAATGCAACGTTTATCGCCGTGCGTCTTCCTTATAAAGTACAAAAAGATGAAGATGATGCACAATTAGCATTACAATTCATTCAAGCAGATCAATCTGTTGCATTTGATATAGCTTCAACTGTTGATGCTTTTTCAAATCAATATGAAAACTTATTGGGTGAATCATTAACAGATTTCAATAAAGGTAACGTGAAAGCACGTATCCGTATGGTTACTCAATATGCAATTGGTGGACAAAAAGGGCTACTTGTTATCGGAACAGATCACGCTGCAGAAGCTGTAACAGGGTTCTTTACAAAATTCGGAGATGGTGGTGCAGATTTATTACCATTAACGGGATTAACGAAGCGCCAAGGACGTGCATTATTACAAGAGTTAGGCGCAGACGAGCGACTGTACTTAAAAATGCCAACAGCTGATTTATTAGATGAAAAACCAGGTCAAGCTGATGAAACAGAGTTAGGTATTACTTATGATCAATTAGATGATTATTTAGAAGGTAAAGCAGTTCCAGCTGACGTTGCAGAGAAAATTGAAAAACGTTACACAGTGAGTGAGCATAAAAGACAAGTACCAGCGTCAATGTTTGATGATTGGTGGAAATAAATGAAACATAAAAAAGAAGCTAATCTTCATTTAGCTTCTTTTTTATATGTTAACGATATACCCCTACTCTTTTCTCCAATAAATCTTGCAGGCAATCTTCATGTTGTTTACAAAATAACGGTGGCATGTCGTCTAACGGGAAAAACTTCAAATCCAACGTTTCATCACCATCTACTTTTTTGTCACCTCCAACTATTGTGAATGAAAAGAACATCACAATTGACTGGGCCTTGTCTCCATTTGGATATGATTGAAAATATTTTGTATACACTCCAATAAGCTCATTTATTTCTACATCATACCCGGTTTCTTCTTTTATTTCTCGGATTGCAGTTTCCGCAGCTGATTCCCCTATCTCCATTGCGCCACCTGGAAATCCCCAAGCGTTAAAGTCTCCTCTTTTTTGCAGTAATACTTCTCCTTCTTTATTAAATACACAACCACCGGCAAAGTTTAAGAAAACATAATCATGTCCTACTTTTTCACGTAATTCTTTTATATAATTCGCCATTCTCTTTCCCCCTTTTCATACTTCTTCTATCGCTATTTCTTATCTTTTTCAAGCAATTCAATGATTCGATCTAGCTTCTGGTTCATATTAATCACGTGGTGTTTCTTTGCAGCACTGCTTTGTAATACTCTTCTAATAAACAAAATAAATGATATGAAAAACAAAACGATAAGCCCGATTACTAAACAAGCATATATCAATGTAAAAATATTGCTTTCGAACAAGTTCATTCCACATTCACATCCTTATCCTTTTATTTTATCACACAATTCTTAATATTTAAAAGCAATCAATTAATAAAAAAAGCACCTTTTACAGATGCTTTTTCCCATTGCTTAATACGTAAATGTAATTGTCGCTAATGAATAACCCGCCAATGCACTATAAGGCGCTACTTGATAAGACACACGCTTTGCACCTTTTGGCCAATTTATTTCATTTAATACTTTCTTTATATCTTGCATCGTCCCATCCATGGACTGCTTATATCGTACTTCTACTTTTTCTGGTTTGGCTGCAAACTTTTGCTGCAACTTTTGCTTAAATTCATTATAATTTTCTGCTCCGTATTCTGCAGATAAGTATTGTAAATTTGTTTCTTTTAACATCTGCTCATATACGACAGTTTTTGAGCTACCAGCTTTTATTTTATTTGTTAATTCACCAAAATAACTTGTAGTTGCCGCTGGATATTTGCTACGATCCCATTCATGATCTTTACTTAACTGTTCGTCAGACATATTAAAATATGAGTAAGTTGCACGCCCTGCTTTATCTGGTACTGGATCATCAAATGTAGTATCTAGGTGATACCATTTGTTTTCAATGTTCACTAAATTCCACGCGTGAGCTTGTCCGTTTCCTGTGCCTGTTACAATATGATTTTGAATACCTGCCTCTTTTAACAACTCATACGTTAATAATGTATATCCTTGGCAAACGGCAGAACGATTCGCTAATGCTTCATATGCTGTATACGCTTGATAAGACGTATCATAAGACACATGCTTAACAACGTAATCGTGAATAGCTTTTACTTTCTCATGCTCATCCATCCCTGGTTTTACAATTAATCCAACAATTGATTTCGCCTGATCTTTTACATATTGAGTTTGTTCTTTTGATTCACGGTATTTTACTTGCAGTGTAAACGTATAGTCCCCTGGCATTCCTTTAATGGAATATCTAGTAGACGCTACATTATATTTTACATACTCATCAGCATCTACAATTTTATTAAACTCACCATACAATTGATCCATAATATTTCTAGCATTTCTATCTTTTGTTTTATATGTGATTGTAATATTTTCTTCTCGATTATCAATCTGTTTTTTTAATTCTTTTCTGAAATCATCTAATAACTTTACATCTGATTGTGCTGTCACTGTAGTCGGATTTGTAGCTGCATAAGATACAGATGACGCTTGTAAGCCTCCCATTACTATAGTTGAACAAAGTGCGGCAGCTGTCACATACTTACTTGTCTTTCCCATCTTGTCACTCCTTATATTCTATAACTATACGAAAAAGTATCGTATAGTTTCAGAGTATACAATACTTTTTCGTATAGGTCATATGAGATTATGCATATTAACTAATTCACATAAAAAGGTTGTTCTTTTAAAAGAACAACCTTTTTTCATTAGCATGTTTGTAATACGCAGCATGTATTTTCAAAACGTTGATTTTTCAAATCTTCATTACTAATACAGAAATATAGCATCCCTAGTTCTCCCCAAACCATATTACAATTTTTATGATCTGAATCAATTTGGAATAAAAGAGTCATTTGCTGCGGGTCTACTCCCATATATTCTCCCGTCTCATATAACACTTCTTCTTGTACAGAGAATGGCTCACCAAACATTTGATGGTTATCGTAGTTATCCGGAATTAGCTCTTCAAGTAATTGCAAGAAACGATCTGAATCAGCCTCATCTTCAATGAAAAGTTCTGGTAATTTGTATGTCAGTTCAAAAGTAATTGCACACTGGTTATATTTCGCTTGTACTTCATTTCCTCTTCGTAATTGCTCTACAGGAACATCATAATAAAGTACACGCCCACCCTCTGTTAGCTTCACATTTTCTTCAAAATAATTTTCAATGCAAAAGAAATACAGGATCCCCGTCTTAGGAAGATTGTGATCCATACCAACGTTTTGTAAATCACTTAAGTTAAATTGCGCGATAAATTGTAGTGGATTTCCTTTATGCTTTGGATATTCAAATAAAGCTGGTAAATCAGGAACTCCTCCCATTTTCGAACTACCTATCGCAACAGTTTCCTGCTGCTTTGGCACAACTTTTATACAAGGAAATACAGTATTAATAAGTTCCTCTTTCAAGTGTGTTAGTTCATATTTATCAATTAATACTTCAATTTTTTTATTCATAAATTCTCCTTACATTTACATACTTATTTATATCATAGTACAAAGATTATACTTCATTCTTTACAAAATCAACAAGCCTCCAAAAAACGGGCTTATCCTTCGTACGCGAACAAGTTTAAAAAAGCATACTATACATTGTTCCTACAAACACGATAGTTCTTTAGTTCTTCCAGTACATTTTCCCCTCGTTCATTTTTATTTTTAATATAAGGAGGAATTCCACATGGGTTACGGATATAGTTGCGGCGGTTACGGTTACGGCGGTAGCTGTGGTGGTTGTGGTTACGGAGGTTTCGCTTTATTAATCGTTTTATTCATCCTTCTAATCATCATCGGAGCTAGCTGTTGGGGCGGCTTTGTAGGCTGCTAGTAAACTTAAAAACCATTGTAAAAAAGCACGTACAATACGTGCTTTTTTTCATTTCCAAATCTTTTATTTGAAAGGAAGTATGTTTAATGAAGATTGATGGTGTTTTTGAAGGAGGCGGCGTGCGCGGTATTGCGCATGTTGGGGCAATTTGCGCGTTAGCCGAAAAAGGTTATGAATGGGAACGTGTAGCTGGAACATCAGCTGGTGCAATTATCGCGGCACTTTTAGCTGCAGGATATTCTTGTTCAGAGCTAAAAACCATTATAACTGATATCGATTATAACAAATTTACGAAGAAAACCTTTATTGACAAAGTCCCCTTTATCGGAAAAGGACTAAGTGCATGGACTACTCTAGGTATATACTCTAATGTATTTATAGAAGAATGGATTGAAGAATTACTTCGAAAAAAAGGTGTTCATTTATTTACTGATTTACCGGATCTAAACAAACTCAAAATCATCGCTTCTGATATTAGTAATGGTAAAATGGTTGTCTTTCCTGACGACTTACCAAACTATGGATTTTTAAATTATCGCTTCTCTATCGCTAAAGCGGTAAGAATGAGTAGTACAATCCCCTTCTTCTTTGAACCCGTAAAATGGAGAACTCCAAAATGGAAGCAGCCTTGTTATATGGTTGACGGAGGAATTCTAAGTAATTATCCAATTTGGATCTTCGATTCACCTACCGCTCCTCGCTGGCCGACTTTCGGATTTCATTTTGTAAAAGATGAGATTCAAGCTGACCCTGCTCACTATAACGAGCCTATTTCTATGTTCAAAGGACTATTTAAAACAATGATGCAAGCTCATGATTTACGTCATTTAGATAAGGAATCAAAAGCAAGAACGATTACAATTCCAACAGGAACGATTACAAGTACTAATTTTGAACTGACGAAGGAAGAAAAAGACTGGCTTTACAATTCTGGTTATAACTCTGCTAATAAATTTTTACAAGCTTGGAACTTTAGGCAATATATTGATGAGTATAGAAAAGGAAATCAAGACCGAAAGACAAATCGATTTTTTCGTCAACTTGACTCATAATATTATTACTTTGCGTATAAATACGAGAACGTTTAACAACTTAATAGTAAATAAGCCTAGTAAATTCTTATATTACTAGACTTATTTACTTCCTATATAATCTCATACATTGTTTAAGGATACGTTAAGCCTTCGGCTTCTTCTGCAGTTATAACTATGTAACGATTTCCCGTTCTTAATCCTAACAGTTCTGCTTTTTCAATCGCCTCTTGCTTCGTCTCCGCATAAGCAGCTAAATATTTTTCTCCATTGATCATTTGGCAAATTACATATTGTTTCATTACTTTCTCCTCTTACTTTTTCATTAGTTGTGCAAGTTTTTTTATACCTATTTCAATTTCTTCTAACGTTGCGTATGAATACGATAGGCGCAAAAATTGATTTGCACTTCTATCATATAAAGTACCTGGGTTTAATAAAACCTTTTCTTGCAGAGCTTTATCAAATAAACTGCGATATGAAATGGGTACTTTTATATGTACCCATATATAAAACCCGCCTGTTGGTTCATGCCAAGTTGCTATTTCACGAAGATATTTATCTAACATTAGTAACATAAAATCTCTTCGTTTTTTCAATTCACTTCTTACAAATCGCAAATGCTCATCATATAGACCATTTGTAAACCACTCTGCTGCAATTTGCTGGGATATAGTGCTTGAACCATAATCTGTTTGCATCTTTATGTCTGACAATCTTTGAATTACTGGCTCGGGTCCAACAATCCATCCAATTCTTAAACCTGGACTAATTACTTTGGACATGCTTCCAATATGTAGTACGATTCCATTTTTATCATAGGCTTTTAAAGGTTTCGAACTAGGTGCATCAAACCATAAGTCTTGATACACTGCGTCCTCTATAATAGGTAATCCAATTTCATTACATATTTCCATCACTTCTATTCGTTTCTTCGCATTCATACTAAAGTTCGTTGGATTATGAAAAGACGGGATTGTATATAAAATAGAGGCATTAAATTGCTTCTTATATTTCTTAATATATGATGTATGTAACCCGCTTTCATCCATTGGGATTCCAATTAAACGTACTCCTGCTGATTGAAAAACATTAAGCGAATATAAATAGGATGGTTTCTCTAATAAGATTGATGCCCCTTTCGAAAGAAGCCCCATAGAAATAAGTTGCAGCGCTTGAATTGCTCCTGAAACAATTAATATAGAGTCAGGAGATACATATACACCATGCTCCTTTAAGTATTCGGAAATCTTTTCCCTTAAATAAAGATTTCCTTTCGGCTCTTCATACCCAAGCGTCACATTTGACTTTAAAAGGTTATTCATAATTTCTTTCATCTTTTTCTCAGGTAAGAGACTCGGCGCGAGCTCACCTGTTCCTAACCGAATTACATGTGGGTAAAATTCAGCTTGATTAATCTCTTGAATAGCTGGGAGATTCGGATAATGAAGTCCTGTTTCTACATAAGACTGCCAATTAGGCGGGGGTGCGTAAGTTGAAACATTCTCATTATTATTTACAACAATTGTTCCTTTCCTGCCATTCCCTTCAATATATCCCTTCGCAACTAGTTCATCGAAAGCCATTACAATTGTGCTTCGATTCACACCAAATGTATGGGCCAAATCTCTTTGTGAAGGTAATTTCGTTCCAACGGTCCATTCTCCATTAACGATCCTTTCTTTTATATACGTTTCTATTTGTTTATACAGCGGCGTCGCTAGAGACATATCCGGTTTCCAAACGAATCTTTCCATCATATCACCTTATATTCTTTTTGGTTGGTAACCTCCCCAACCATATGGATGGATACAAATTTTCATTTCTTCTATACAATATACACTATCATAATGAATTAAAATAGGAGGTAATATGATGAGTGAAGCAATTATTCATGGTATCATTCTTGCATTTGGACTTATCATTCCATTAGGTGTACAAAATGTTTTTGTCTTTAACCAAGGTGCGAGCCAACCAAACATTTGGAGGGCAGCCCCTGTAGTATTAACTGCCTCTATATGTGATACGTTACTCATATTGATTGCAGTGCAAGGTGTCTCCCTTGTACTCCTTACTTTTTCTTGGCTAACTAACTCATTATATATAATTGGATTTTTCTTTCTCCTATACATGGGCTTTGTTATTTGGAGAAGTAGCCCTTCCAACGATGTAACACAAGAAAAAAGTATGCCCTTAAAAAAGCAAATCCTTTTCGCAGCATCAGTTTCGTTATTAAATCCACATGCTATTTTAGACACAATCGGTGTAATTGGAACAAATTCTATTCAATACATAGGAAGTGAAAAATGGGCTTTCACACTTGCAACTATTATCGTTTCTTGGATTTGGTTTATAAGCTTAGCTTTAGCGGGGAAATTTCTAAAAAGACTAGACTCAACCGGAAAGACAATTTTATTATTAAATAAATTTTCTGGTCTCATCATATGGGGTGTCGCACTTTATATGTTAAAACAAGTTATTTATTCTTAATGAACGAAAGAGAATTGCATGTTACTCAAAACATCATGCAATTCTCTTACAAATTATGAAGTAGGTTCCGGTTTCTGTTTTACCGCCTTTGCATCCTTTGCTGGTTTAATCCAAATGATTGCTATGACAGCACCAATGGCAGCGAAAATACTAGTCAAATAAAACACTTCATGGTCCGCCCCTTTCATGAAAAAAGAATATAAAGGTGGTCCAGCTGCTACACCGATAAATCGCATTGAACTGTAAAATGACGTAACTGTTCCCCTTTGCTCCTTTTCAATTCCTTGTGTAATGAGGGCATCTAAACATGGGAGTGCCATACCAATCCCTATCCCCATAATAACGAGACAAAGAAGTAGTAAATAAATCCCTTTTATAAATAAAGGAATGATGACTGATGCAGCTGCCATTAAAAAACCAATATAGATACACTGCTTCATAACATTTTGATTATCTCCAATTTTTTTACCGGCCATATATGAACTAAGTGACAGTACAAGTAACGGGATAGCAAGCACACACCCTTTCCATATACCATGAATGTCATACTTTGATTCCAGTATAGTCGACAAATAAAAGAGAATTCCGAATAAAATAAGCATAATAATTGCACCTAATGCAAAAATGGCAATTAACCATCTTCCTTTTTCTCGAAACGTAGACAGAATAGATTTTATAAACTCTTTAAGTGGTGGTACTTCTCCTTCTTGTTTCTTTGCCTTTACTAGAACAAGTAATAAAACAATTGATACTACGCATAAAATTGGAATCGCCCAAAATGGTAAGAACCATACAACGGCAGCAAGAGCAGACCCTAAAATAGGGCTCAGCACTTTCCCAAATGTATTGGATGTTTCTATGATTCCTAAACCTGTACTAACTTGTTTTTCGTCTTTGTATAAATCACCAACACACGGTATAACAACTGGCATTGCACCAGCAGCACCAATACCTTGAATCGCTCTACCAATCAATATCCAATTGTAGGGATTATCAACTTTCCAAGATACCCAACCAGTTATCGCTCCTCCTATAGCTGCAATCAGCAAACTCGGAACCATTACCATCTTTCGTCCCCATCTATCTGATAAATAACCAGCAATCGGTATAAGTAGAATGGCTACGATAGAGTAAATTGTAATAATCATGGATACTTGAAACGATGAAATATGTAATTTCTTTTCAATAGTCGGCAGAATTGGGATGAGCATTGAATTCCCTAATGTCATAACAAGTGGAACTGATGCAAGCGCAATTAAACAACAGTTTTCTTTTTTTAACATGTTGGCTTCGAAACCTTTCATCATATATTTCTTACCATATAATAGCCCCGCTGGAACGTAACTTTTCATTCCACCAGGGCTATTACATCTTTACTACTTCCCATTCACAACAAAAGAAATTGGGGAAATTATAGTATTATTCCTATTCTTTGAATCCAGTTCACAATATATCCATACCAATTAATTGAAAAAAAAAGAAAGGAAGAATCCTTCCTTTCTCCTATAACCTTCTACAATTAGCGAGTATATCCGCCACCAAGTTGTTGTTCTGCCATCGCTACAAGGCGTTTTGTAATTTCACCGCCTACAGAACCGTTTGCACGTGAAGAAGTATCAGCGCCAAGTTGTACACCAAACTCTTGTGCAATTTCATATTTCATTTGATCTAAAGCTGCTTGTGCTCCATGTGATGCTAATTGATTAGAATTACGATTTCTAGCCATTACCAATCACCTCCTTATTTATATATAAATTGTGTTAAATTCAAATTAAAATACATGGAAATTTTTGGTTATTTTTTACCATAAAAAAAGAGCCTCTAAAACGAGACTCTCACATCATTTCACATTACGAAGTTACTACTTCTAATTTTCTATTTATTAATACTTTCATTTCTTCTTTTAATATCTCTTTTGCATTATGTCCAAACCATTCTAAGGAAGCAAAAAGATCCGTACCTCTCACTTCCTGAATAATCTCATCATAATTTACAATACCTTCAAATAACGGAACCATACCAATACGACTTCCTGCTGCAGCATATACATTATTAGGTTCAAACACATGCAAATAATCCGCTGAAGATATATTCTTAAAATGGTAATGTAGTGTCCACGGCTTTAATCGATGGAAACTGTCTATTGGATCTGCGCCAGACTCCCATATATGAAGAAAATCAAGATTTATTTTTAAATTCGGATGATTTACTTCTTCTAATAGTTCTATAGTAGAAGGCAATGTGTCTGTTAGTGTATTGGGATGTGTTTCTAACAGCACATACATATTGTGCTGAGCAAACACATCACAAATCTTACGTATTCGCTTCACATACTCTTTTCTCTCTTGTTCCGAGAAGTCCTTGCTCCCTTTTTGCCCAGCAAACGTGCGAATTTTATTCGTATTAAACCAATTAGCTAGTACTACAAGTTGTTCACTTTTCTCTATCGTTTTTTCAAAATCTGCTGATAATGATATATCTAAGTAATCACTTATCATCGTAATTTCTAAGTTTTTATCCTTTAGAAAAGTCAATTCTCGTTCTGTCGTTTCGCGTTCTTGTATATACAAATTTTGTGCATGAGTCCCCCACAATTCAATTCCTTCAAAACCGTTTTCATATGCAAATTGAACAATATCAGTAAATGAAATTAATTGATGACGAAATGAAATGGTACATAGCGAATATTTCATAGCATTAAACTCCCCTATCTTAAATTCAGTTAGCTTATTAAAAAGTTGCGACAGACTGATTTGTTTTCATACCTTTCCATGATAGAAACTGTCTCTCTAATTCCTTCTTAATTTGCAGTTCAATTGCATTCATTTCATCCAGTTTTTCAATAATCGATACTAGCATACCTTTATTATTCGTCATTGCCATTTTAATTGCACGATACTGTACATTTGTAAATCCTTGTACAATATCCTCTACCCGATCACACCAATAATCAAATTCTTGCTCCGAATATTGCAACGTTTCACGGAAGTATGCAAAGGCATGCTCATAACTATATTTACGAATTGCAAGTACTGGTATTTGTTTTACTGCTGCTACAAGTCCAGAAAGCGCATATCCTTCTTCCTCATTTGCCATTTTTACAATTAAATTTTTCAGCTCCATAGTCAGTTCATTGTCGTTCTTTTTGAATGTTTCTGTGAAATAACTAGCTACTGTTTCTTGCGTTGGCTCCCCAATTCCTTCTATATCAATGAAATACCCTCCACCAAATGGGTTATCTTGAATAGAGTGAAGTACTTTTTCTCTTTCCATATTTCCTTCCCAACGAAAATCAGGATCTAGCATGAACCACTCTTCTTCTTTCTCTGTTTTTGATATCATTAAATAATGTGGAAACGGTTTTTGATGAAATTTATTTTCCCTCTCTGGTAATAGAGACATATCAACCATTACAATGACATAACGATTTTCCGGCTTGTTTTCTACTAATTCTAAAAACGTTTCTACATTGCTATCTTTATCTTTTGCATGATCATACCATTCGTTTACTTTAATACCGTACAATTTTTCAAACCAAAGTAAATAATGATCATGGTTAATGTTTTCAGAGTGATATGAAATAATTCCGCCTTCTGTTATATCAAAATCTCCATCCCATAGTCCAAAATAAAATGGACGAAAATCAATGTCGCTACGCCTTTTTATAATTTCACAAAAACAACTCACTAAACAGTGCACTTTAATTGAAGTCATACTCTCATCCACTTTCCTAAAGGTTAGTTATTCACATTTATTTCCTGTAACTCCTCCATAAAATCAAGCAAAGATCCTACAGTAAGAAATGCCTTTGGATCTACCTCATCCTCTGGAACGCATAGCTTTACATCCATTTCTATGTATACAATAAGCTGTAACATCATTACCGAATCTATATATAAATCTTGATTTAAGCGCATCGTTTCTTCTAAATGCGTTACATTTTTCAGTTCCATTTTTTCAATCATAATTTTTAACACGGCATTCTTTAACTCTTCCCGTCTCATGTTGTAACCTCTCCCATCTCTAGTAACTTTCTACTTACTTTTCCAGTTTTATTTTTAGGAATTTCATTTACACTTTCAATTTCATGGGGAACTTTATAAGAAGGTAAGTGCTGAATACACCATTCTCTTATTTGTACTGGATCAACATGAGAGATCACTTTCGCTTTAACTATTTCGCCCATGACAGGATGTTTCCCTCGATATACAATTGCCTCTTGAACACCTTCCAATCGAAGCATCGTTTCTTCTACCTCTATAGGAAAGACTTTTAATCCCGAAACATTAATTACATCGTCCATACGCCCCATAAAATGAATGCCACGCTCAGATTTATACCCTAAATCTTTCGTGAAGATTTCCTTATCATTCATTTTCACGACGATTTCTTCCGGTGCATTTTCATCTGAACCTATGCTTATACTCGCATGAGGTAGAGGGTTTCCTAAATCTAAATGGCTCTTCATATCATGACATATACTAATACAACCTGCTTCAGAACAACCATATTGCTGCATCATATATGTTGTCATTTCTTTTAGTTTATAAAATAGTGCTTCTGGCAAAGGCGATCCTGATGTCATAATTTTATGAAACTGGAACGTTCCTAATGGAAAACTCCCCATAATGTGTAACATAAGTGGTACTGCATATATAATATGTTTTTCTGTATTGCGAACTATATTTAATGCGAATTTAGGATTTTTATTCGTAATGATTACAGGCTGGCTCCCCCTCGTAATTGCTGATAAAGTACCACATATTAGTCCGTATGAATGTGAAACAGGAGCCATAACGATTGGCACTTCATCTACTTCACAGTTTAAAGCTTCATTATAAGCGGTAATTTCCGTATCAACTTCCGTCCATGCTCTACGAATTAGTTTCGGTTCCCCTGTAGTTCCAGAACTATATTGCAGTAAAGAAGGCTCTTCTAGTAAAAAGTTCCCTACTTCTAATTTTGTACAATCGCCATATTCTCCATATAAAATTCCTACACAATTTGCACGCTTTGCCATTTCAATAGCTGTTTCTTTTGGTGTATCTTCATGTATAAGTAATACTGATGATTTCTTTTCTTTTAAGAAAAACACAATCGTAATAATATCGAATGGATCTTTCAGACAAAGTGCAAATCTATTTCCTTCTGCTTCTTTAAATTGTTCCATTTCCTCATAAACTTGTAATCTCAATTCAAAATCACTTTTGCTATACTCTTGTTTATTAACGATTAGCATAATTTCCCCCTGTAACAGCTGATTTTTGTTTCATAAGTTGTCTTACTCTATACAATGGATTTGGAACTTCATGAACAAGCGATTCCACATCCATATATAATCGACGTTTCGTTAATTGTTCAGCATAGAATGTAGGTGCATATAATTGAATATTTTCAAATCTACCTTTCAAATGTGGATATATTCTTAAATGATTTTCAATTTCTTCAACAACCATCATCCAAAAATGTTCTTCTTTCAATCCATATTCATCCGCAAGTACGAATGCTAATTCTCCTAAATTAAACAGGAATAGTGCATCTAACACCATCTCTTGCAAACATTCAATGCGATCCATTTCAAAGAAATCATTCATTTTTCCATTCGCATATGTTTTATGCATTTTAGTAAAGTCGGGACATTTGTCAACCGTTTTCAAATATGGACGATAAAACTCAAGCCCTTCATGAAAATCCTTTAACGCAATACGAACAGGCACCCCTTCTTTATGAACTAGAATCATATTTTGTCCATGTGATTCCAGTGCGATGCCATGCTCTACAACAAGATGTATAACTGGTATTATCGCTTTTTGAATAAGTAATTGTAGCCAATCCTTCATTCCATATTTATTCAACCACGCATCAATAATTGGTGTACCATCTTTCTCTTTAGCGTATAAACCATTAAAAGGAATTGCATCTTCTTGTGCATCTAAATACTTATGAATGCTTTCGCGCCAAATACATCCTAATGAACCATATATAGCTTTTTTATTCGTGTCATACGTTACACTGGAAAACTCATTTAACAAGATTAAACGTGCTTCATCCATTAAATAGGCGTCATTACTTACAACATCATTTAACCAATTTGATATTGCTGGTGCACTCACAACAGAGTATGGTTTCAGCGTACGAAGTGTTGAAGTGTTGAGTAAATTCATCGATAATTTAACGTACGGTTTCTTTGGACTCGTAATATTTCTTAATGTTCTCATTGACTGTTGCGCGCAATAATCGTCCTCTGATGTTCCTAAATAAATAATAAATTTCCCCTGTATATGATCCGCATAATTTGAAATGATGAAATTCACCCACTGCCATGGGTGAACAGGTATAAACACGTACTGTTTTGGATTACATCCCTTATTACGAATTCGTTCCATAAATTCTTCTAATTTACGATCGCCAATCTCCTCTTTTAAAAGGTTGTTATAGATCACTTCATTCTCATAACCTACAGTCGCATAATTCTTATGCGCTGCAATCCATATGAGTTTTATTGGCTGCATAAATTCATAACCATATTGAAAATTGTCACGATATTGAAATCCAACACGTGCTTTATAACTAGGATGATATGGATGGCCGTCTATTAAATGGCTTTCAAACTCATCGTAAGATTTTTGAGTATATTCTCTCTTATTATTTCTTTCATATTGTGCAATCGTGTCTTTAAATATTGTTTGTTCTAATTCGTGTATAAAAGAATCTAATTTAGCTTGTTCTACACTAGTAACCCGAAAAACTTCTTCTAGAAATTGCGAGACAGATTGTATTTCTTGCTGTTCATCTTGAACTCTTACTATTAATGAGTCTAACGAAATACGTCCAAATGTCATCCGTTCCCTGCCATAGCATTTGTACGTGACACTTTTGCCTTCTTCATCAAGTCCTTGTATTAGAAAAAGAAGTTGTTCTTCTTTTTCTATGCGAACCGGTGTAATAATCCCCTCATAAATTAACGATTCTACTAATTGACGTAGCACTCTTCTTCGTACTGAAATGTAATCTTCTGATTCGAGCGCCTTCAATACTTTCGTATGATACATGTCCACTCTCATAAAACCCTCCACTTTATGACAAAATACCATTATTTGTATTACGTGAAATTTTAACGTTATTTATGAACGAACAGCCACTTCTCTAACGAGTGGATTATGTACTTGCACATAAATAGCTTGCTCCAATGGATTACTTAACTCATCGACATCGAAAAATCTCGTTAGTAAATTTGCTTTACACGCTAACTTATCTTCGTCCAATAATTCTCTTAAAAATGTAGAAGGTTCCCGGTTATATGGAAGAAATGATTCAAGTACAGACCTTAATTCCGAGAGAAGAATTTCCTCCTTAATTAATCCTGCTGTGCCAAAACCATTAATGAGGCCAAACATATGATTGAAAATTAAGTAGTAACGAAATCTCTCATCCACAATATAGTCGTCATATAAATTTCCAGTACGTTCTCCAATACCAGCTAATTCATTATTAAGCATCTCTTTCATTGAATTACAGAAATAAAATCCTTGATTATCACGGAAATAATATTTGACCGGATAACCATCTTTTAGCTGAACAACGCTATTTTGCTGATGAGCTTCTAATGCAACACCATACTGTAAATACATCCATACCATTGGCTTTAAAGAAATATTCATATATCGTCTAAACCACTCTAAGCTTACTTCTTCACAGCTTTTACTTTCTAAATCTGCTAGGCGATGAATAATATTCGATAACCGCGTACGCTCCCCAGGTATAGCGTCTTGAACTAGCCCAGCAATTAATGTTGCGTCGTTTGCATGTTCGCTATAAAAAGGATTCTCACGAATAATCACTTCAAATCCAGATTCTTGTGTTCCATAATTTAATGTAATAACGGCTGGATCACAAATAAAATCAAATCCTGGAAATCTTTCTCGTACTTCACCAATAGCCGTATTTAACATTTCCTTCCCTTCAAGACCACTCTCAAGTTCTTTCAGTTTATTAATACGCATTGAATTCGTTACTTTCACCGGAAATGAAAACTTAAGCATATACTTCGAATTGGGATGATATAGCGTCCTTAGTGATGATGTTGCCATATAATACTTACCTACAGGACCAATATACTCAAGCAATTCTTGAATTATCCAATCTTGTACGTAAGCTTGATGCAAGAGCCATTCTGCCTGAAGCGGATGAATTGGAATTAATGCATATTGATCTTCCTTACAGTACTTCGCTATAAATTCCTTACTAACCATCTCATCATTACTTAATTCTTCTTTTATAATCGTTGTTGTAGAATCTGATAATAATGATTTTTCATTTACTATACTTTTATGTGCCCGAAAATAATGAAGCTGACATTCCCCTTTTAATTCTGGAGAATACATTGCACTTTTCCAATCCAATATCCCCTGTCTACTCTTTGGTGTAGGATGAGTTAAATGCCCAAATAATAAAGACTGCTCCGCTTCTATAAAAGTTGTATGGAAACCGTATAATGCGGATGTATCTTCTATTCTCTCTTTTGTAAATTCCTCAATATTTTGACAACTACGGATAACTCGAAGCATAAGTTCCGCAGGATTCGTTCCTTCTCCGTAGTTGATCGACATCTCTTTTATTAAAAACGTAATAACTGTAACGTAATCTGCTGTAATAACAGAATTACTATCTCCAATTTGATAATAAAATTGTTCTCCAAACAAATGGCGATCTGTTGGTGATTTATATATAACTTCTCCATACAAAGTAACGTTCTGTGCCGATAGCCGACAACATAAATATATGGGGACTGTATCTCTATTCAACGTATTACTGAAGATACTTTTCATTCTTTCATCCTCTGTAATCCATTCTCCACTCCCTGTTTCTCTTAAATAACAGTTTAAAAAGCTTTGTAATGTTGCATGTTCTGCGATTTGTTTCGCAAGCTGCATGTTGGTCCTCCTCTTTATATTAAAGCTATCGAAATTTTATATAATAAACGATAATTGAATGTCGTTATCAATTATGATTCTAATTGATAATAATATTCAATTCAAGAGTATATTTCAGAATTTTTTTATCTGATTTAATTTTCCTTGTTTTCCCCCTTTTCTTTAATCTAGTTAAAAATACACAAAAAAAATACTCAGCTTCAAACTACATACTTACTATTTTTCATTAGTAATCTATCCAAAATGGTTAAACAAAAGAGGTATACCTTAATTGGTATACCTCTTTCAAACATAAAGTTTACATAATAATATTATTTATATCTCTCCAGCAATATGCTGTCTCTTCTACCTGTAATCGCTCTAAAAATTTTGTATCAATTTTTTCTGGGTTAAATTTTTCATAAAACTTTTTAGAAGGATTATTCGTAACAACCCAAACTAAAAGTGATTGCATATCATTCTTTACACATTCTGATAGTAACGCTTGAAATAACTTTTGTCCTATTTTCATTCCTTGATACTGTGGTAAAAGGTAGATTGCATATAATTCTCCATCACAATTATATGTATCAGTTCTTTCTATCCCCCCATCGATGAATCCAACTATTTCTCCATTTAAATTCTCTGCTACAAATCTAAATTGATGATTACCTTCTTTTTGAAAAATATCTTCCCATTGTTTTTCTCGTTTCTCATATGCTATATTATCTAGAATTTCGTCAGCAAATATCCCTTTATACGCTGTCTTCCAACTATCAACATGCACCTTTGCTATACCTGGTATATCATCCTTTATTGCTCTTCTAATATGTATTCCCATCATTTCTCCCCCCTTATTACTCATCATTATATCAATTTCATTCCTTAAAAATCCAAATAAAAAAGAGTGAATTTGAACTTCACTCTTTTTTATCACAATTATCTACTTTCCACTTCAACTGAAACTACTCGATCAATCTCTTTCAGGGAACTATATAACTCTGTTGTATATAAATCTTCTGGAGCTAAAATAACCATCTCCAGTTGCTGAAATGCTCCACTATCTATATCTTTAATTTTCACGCGTTTCACATGCATGCCTAAATTTTTAATTTGCTTAAATATACCATCTAACTCATGATGCTCTTTAACAGTAATTTTTATAGATAAATCCTTTTGTCTTAATGAATACGGTCCTGCAATTTTCACAAGTTGTGGAAGTACATTAATCGCTAAAATAATTAAAACCATAGCAACTGTCGCTTGTAAATAAAATCCTGCACCAATTGCGATTCCTAAAGCTGAAGCAGCCCACACCATAGAAGCTGTTGTTAATCCAGAAATAACGTCATTACTTCTTCGTAAAATGACACCTGCTCCAAGAAAACCAATTCCACTAACAATTTGAGCGGCCAGTCGCATCGGATCCATATTTGTATGTCCTGGAACAGAATATACATGCACAGATTCAATTGAAACCATCGTAATTAAACAACTTGCTACAGAAATAACCATACTTGTTTTCACACCAAGTGGTTTATTCTTTAGCTGCCTATCTATCCCGATGAATAATCCTAAAAAGAGTGCTAAACCTAATTTGAGTAAAAATTCATATGACATATTCCCATTCTCCTTACTTTACAATGTTTCCCTTAGAATAACTCACTATAACTCTTTTATGATATCAATTCCAGTCTTTTCTATTCATTTAACGTAAAAAACCGAAAAAACATTTATAACGATGTTTCTCCGGCTTTTTATTACACTTTAGATTCTTCTTTATTTCTGATCTTTAATCTTAATTTCTGCATCTTTGTAGAATGCTAATTTACTGTCATTATACTCTTTTGTAAATTTGTTAAACTGCTCTTTCGACTTTTGTGCTTCCACATTTAATTCATTAACAGTTTTAACTTTTTCACCGATTTCTTTTAATTTCGTTTCTTTTACTTTTAATTTTTCATACAGTTCTTTTTCAGTCGCTAACACTTTCGTGTAATTTTCATTCATCTTTTGGAATGCATCATAACGATTCTTATACGACTCTTCTACTGCTTTTGCTTGTTTTTGTAACTTTTTATCTTCAAGCTTCTCTATATTTCCTTGTACAGATTTTGTTTCTTTCTGAGCTTTTTCTAGCATTTCTTTTTCATTTTTCAATACTTTTTCACGATCATCTACATTTGCAGTAGCTTGCTCTAGTTTCTTCACAACTGCTTCATTATGATCTTTGCCTTCTTGCAAAATTTGAGAATATAATTCTTGGCCTTGTTTCTCTAACTGCTCTAATTTTTTTGCTTCATCCACTAAAGATTTTTCTTGTGTTGCTGCTGTTTCAAAAGCTGTATATAAATTTTCTTCTGGCTTTTCACCGAAACAACCTGTTAACAACCCTACTGATAACGCTCCAACTACTGCTACTTTTCCATACTTCAACGTCAATTCCTCCATTACATACGGTTATCATGCCAGAAGTTCACTGGGAAGTGACTCTCTTCATGATAAGCTTCAAACTCATAACCTTTTTCTTTTAGCCCCTTTAAAAT
This sequence comes from Bacillus sp. FSL W8-0770, assembly GCF_038008705.1. Classification (NCBI taxonomy): domain Bacteria; kingdom Bacillati; phylum Bacillota; class Bacilli; order Caryophanales; family Bacillaceae; genus Bacillus; species Bacillus sp. FSL W8-0770. The sequence goes on along the minus strand of NZ_JBBOZR010000001.1, from coordinate 1,847,145 downwards.
TGCTGGCACAGCAGCAACTGATTGCGGGTGAATATCATGCATTAAAATTACTTCTTGTGGTTTTGTTGCGTTTGTTAATACGTTTTGAGCAATTTGTGCTGCAGCTGCATCAACTGGCATTTTATTGTATCTCCAATCTAATGAATCAATTGTCCAATCCCATACTTTAAATCCGCCTTCTACCACTTTATTTCGAAGACCTTCATTCAATCCAGGCATCGAACCATATGGAGGACGTGTTAATTTAGGTGATTTCCCAATAATATTAGCGATTAAACCTTGATCTTCTTTCATCTCATTTACATACTCGCCATTTTTATATAACTTTGCGAAATTATGTGTCATACTATGCATGCCTACATAATGACCCTCAGCATTTTCACGTTTCACTAAATCAGGAAATTCTTTTACATTCGCTCCAATTAAAAAGAACGTCGCCTTCGCATCATGTTGTTTTAGCGTATTTAATAATTCAGCCGTATATTTCCCTGGCCCATCGTCAAATGTAAGATAAGCAACTTTTCTTTCTTTTCCATTAAAACGACTTGGTGCCGTTTTATTCATTTCAACTTTCGGCTGTTCACTTGCAAGCTGCACTACATTTTCTTGTTTCGCAACAGCTTTTGCTGGTGAAGTAATTGATTGGAACATGTAATACCCAATAGCTACTGCGGCAATCGCTATTAAAACGACTACTATTTGTTTAATTTTTAAAGCTTTTTCCATTCTATCGAATTCCTCTCCCTATTAATCTTATATATAAATCGCCCAATATAATTATACATCTATTTATTTTTATTTCACCATATAAATAGATTTTATTTGTATTATAATGGGAGTTTTATCAAAATTGTTGTTCCTATTCCTTCTTTGCTTGTAACACTAAGCACACCACCATGAAGCTCTACCATTTTTTTAACGATAGCTAAACCAATACCTGCACCTGCAGCATGATTATTAATTTGGTAAAATGATTGCTCAATATATGGTAAATGTTCTTTAGCAATTCCAATCCCTTCGTCTCTTACCTTAATCACTGCTTGTCCTTCTATTTTAGTCGCTTCAATGTGTATTGTACTTTTTTTATGTGAATACTTAATTGCATTTTGAACAATATTCAAGAAAACTTGCTTTAACCTATTTCGATCTCCCATCAATTCAATTCGGTCTATAGTAGTAATAAATTGAATTTCCTTCTCTTCCGATTTAGGAGTTAATTGCCAAATCGTCTCCTCTAGTATATCGTACAACTGCACCTTTTGTTTATATAAATTAAAATGATTTGATTGTAATCTTGAAAAATCTAGCAATTCTTCTACTAAATGAATCAATCTATCTGTCTCACCTGAAATAATGCCCATACCTTGCTTTATTTCTTCTTCTGTTAAATAATCTACTGTTTTTAACGTCTCACTCCAACCTTTAATTCCTGTTAAAGGCGTTCGTATTTCGTGCGAAATAGAAGCAATGAATTCATTTTTCATCTGCTCAGCCTTATCTATTTTATAGGCCATATAATTTAAACTATGTGCCAATTCACCTAATTCTCCAGGATAATCTTCTTTAATTTTTTGCTTTAATGTGCCTTCTGCAATTTGTGAAGAGGCTTGAATAATGGATTCAATTGGCTCAACAAATGAATTTGCCAAACGTCTACTAATTAAGAAGGCGACTCCCGAAATAACAATACCTACAGAAATAGTAAACGTAATAATTTCAATAATCTTTTTATTTACATTTGTTAAAACAGTCGTATATTTTAAAACACCAATAGTTTGTCCTTGATGTATAAGTGGGCTTAGCACCTCTAGTTGTTTTTTATTACCTTTCGTAGTAACTTGATTATACATTTCACCTTCTAATAATGATTGTGGAATATTCACTTTACCTTCTACCTTTTCACCACTTGAAGATTGTATAACCGAGCCGTGACGATCAATTAACTGTAATTCTGTTCCTTCTAATTGAAAGCTACTAATTATGTCACCACTATATTCTTGTAATCGAATAAAGTATAGTGAATTGTATTCTGAAAAAAAACGTGTACTCGTTTTCGCATGAGACTCTATATATTGCACAATACCATTATAATAGTATCGATAAATTGAGACTGAAAATACAACTTCAAATAATACAAGCATAAGTGTAATGACCGTCATAAAATATAAAGTCACTTTCCGTTTCATCTCATACTTTCCTTCCACACATATCCTTTTCCCCACACCGTAAGAATAAATTCAGGTTCTGATGGATTACATTCTATTTTTTGACGTAACCGTCTCATATTTACATCTACTACTTTCGTCTCACCTACGTAATTGGTTCCCCAAATCATATTTAAAATTTCATCACGCGAAACTGGCTTTGAAGCCTGATTCATTAAATACTGTAATATCATATACTCTGTAGGTGTTAAATCGACTAATTGTCCATCTTTATACAATCTTTCTTCTATAATATTTAACGAAAATGGACCTGACGTAACAATATTCGTTTTTTCTTCATGTACTTCTATTCTTCTTAATAAAGACTGTATACGTGCAGTTAATACTACTGGACTAAACGGTTTTGCAATATAATCATCTGCACCTATTCCTAGTCCTTGCACCTTATCTTCATCTTGTACACGTGCGGTTAACATAATAATACCCATTTTTTTATTTTCTTTCCTGATAGCCTTACAAACTTCTAAACCATCAATCCCCGGTAACATTACATCCAGCAGTGCTATATCAACAGTTTGTTCACTCAAAATCTGTAACGCTTCTTCTCCAGTAGTAGCTTCTATTACATAAAATCCAGCACGTTTTAAATTTAAAACAATAAAGCTACGGATCGTTAATTCATCTTCTAAAACTAAAATTTTTGACATAATTCCCACCTCCTACTCTTGTTGATAATCCGCTAGCGGTTTTATATATGCTTTCACTTTTTCAAATTCCGATTGCTTCGGTACTGCATATACGTGAGAAGCCGTTTTAATTGCTGCGCTGTAGCCTTTTATATTGAACCATTCTTTCCGCTTAAAAATATGAACTTCAAGCCATATTTTATTTGTTCTTGTATCCAAAAACTTTTGAGAATTTGATTCTTTTTGCTGATCTGGTATTGTAATTTTCCCTATTAACTCTTTAGGAATTTTCACATAATACCCTTTTTCTATATCTATATATCGTTCTTCAATTGGTTTAATTCCAGATTCACTCCACTGTATGTAACGTTCAAAAAGCGGACTATCACCATGTGATTTATCCTCCCAACCTTTTGGACGTACAGTACGAACAAATTCAATAATGCCGTCTTCATTAACATCTTTACTTTCTACAACATATTCATTAAATAAATCTTCTTTCCCACCTATAGGTAATACTTCATAATGATCCTGATCAAATTTTGCTACATAAGTTATACCTGAATGAGCGCCAACTCCTGCATCAATTACTACCGCCTTTAGTGATTTAGATATACGACCCATTTGTATTCTTTGAATACTATTTATATACGGATCAAATGTAACCTCTGACAATACCTTAAACTTTTCAATGAACTGAACCTTCAACTGTTCATCTTTCATATGCGAAACAAGGCTTATGTCTTTAAAACCATTTTTGTTTAAATCATCTATAAATAACTTTGTATACTTCTGTCTATAAAATTCCTTTATATCGTCACTCTCATCGGAAAAAACATACATTGTGTTTTCTAATAAATCACGATTGGTAGTTATTCCTATCAATAGTTCCCTTTTCCCACTCCCTGTGAAATCTCCTACCTCAACAATATCTACTTCTTCCCCATCAAATGTATAGGTTGACTTCATATTCCATCCATTATTTTTCTTCTCATATACGGCTAAATATATATGATAATCTTCATTAGGTATTTTATATACGATGACAGCTTCTTTTTTATTATCTCGCTCGAAATTCATTGACCATGTCGTCTGTTTATCTCTATTAGACATTGGAGTAAGTAAGCGATAATTAACAGGTAAATCTTTATCAATTTGTTCCTTTAATTCATTAATCCATTTTTCATTTGTAGGAGCTTCCATTAGACTTGTTGGAGCTTCAGACATTTTACATCCAGTCAATATAAAGATAATTCCCATCATGCTTAACCATTTCTGCATATGATATCTTTCCTTACCACAAATTTTGAATATGTCCTTTTACTTTTTTACCTATCCATTATACTCATACATATGAGTATAATTTTTCTAAACTAAAAAATCGTTACAGAAAAGTTACAAATACATTCCAAAAAAAAAGATTGGCAAAAGCCAATCTTTTTTTATTATTCGTTTCGGACTGATTTTGGCGTTACACCTAAATGATCATTTAATTTTTTGGAAATATCTTTTACATTTTTTTCATTTGGAATGTAATAATAAATACCACCGATACGTTTATCTGTACCTTCTATTTGCATTTTTTCCATTTCCAAATTAGATCCTGCCATATTTTTTGTAATAGCAAGCATATCGTCAAATGTTAAGTTCGTTTTCATGTTTTTATCAACCGCATCTAGTAAAGAGCCCATTTTGCTAATTGATTGAACAGACATCGCTTTTTTAGCAATTGCTTCTATTACAAGTTGCTGTCTCTGTCCACGCATTGCGTCACTATCAATTTTACGCGTTCTTGCAAGTGCAAGAGCTTGTTCTCCATTTAAATGTTGGTAACCTTTTTCTAAATGGATCATACCAGCTTGGTCTTTACTATCTTGTTCAGTGAAAGTAACTGGTACATCAATATCAATACCACCAATTGAATCGACAATTTGTACGAATGATTCAAAGTTAAACTTCACATAATAATCAACAGGTACATTCAAAAATCTTTCCACCGTATCGCGTGTGCTTTCTACGCCACCAAATACGTGAGCATGAGTAATTTTATCTAATTTTTTTCTAGTTGGAATGTAAACACGTGAATCACGTGGAATACTTACTAGCTTAACAGACTTATCATCTTTATTAATTGTTGCTAATAAAAGTGCATCTGTTCGAACTGCTTCGCCATATTGGCTTTTTCTCATTTCACTTCCATCTACACCCATGATTAATATTGAAATATTATCCTTTAAAGGTTCGACCTCTTTATCACGCTTTGATGACTTATCAATTTTTGCATACGCATCATTTACAACAGCTTTTGCTTTATTATATATAAACGAACCATATCCTACTCCTCCAAAAATAAGTAGGAAAAATGGAATTAATATGAACCATTTTATTGACTTTCTTTTAGAACGCTTTTTATTACTTCTCGTATTTTGTTCTAATTCAGAGCTCATACCCATTCGCCTCTCTTTCTCTTTACCAAGTATAATGTAAGTCTATTTATCTTCATATTGAATTTCCTTTCACTAACCTTACAATTTTGTAAGGTTACTACTTAAACCCAATACGTATTCCATTTCACATTATACTCTCGTACTTATTTTTGGCAAGTCACTATTTACCAATTTCAAAAATTTAGCACTTCGCAACATATGAATTTACAAATTTATTAACTCTTTCATTTTAAATTAGGATGTCTTTTTCTTAACAAACGATATGAATAAAGAATCCAGCTAATTATAAAATCTCTATGAATACAGTATATTTGACGTTATTATTTCTCAAACGGCGTATACACGCTTTTCTTCCCCTGATTATCAATGTAAGCCGACTTTGCTTTTATTTTTGTTTTTTCTACTTCCATGTCTTCATTTGAGAAGTTCACAATGATTTTAATATCTTTTCCATAAGAAACAGATTGTACTAGCTTATCTTCTGACAAATACGCAAAATTCGTCATCTCTTCTTTTACTGCTTTTTCATGAACTTCATTCCAAACTTTTAGATGCTCTGTAATTTCTTTTTTATGCTTATTCCACTCTACTTCATCTAAATGGTACAACGGAGGAACATTATACAATAATTCAGACAGCATTCGATTTCCAACTTCATCTTTTGCCTTTAAACTTCCCCATTCCCAATGATGTGTTGTAATAACGGAATCATTGTATACTAATTTATATAATGGTACCGAATATACTGGGTTTAAATATACTTGTTTATATTCTTCTTTCAATGGTACTTGTTTTGCATATTTTTCAGGCACATTTTGATTTGGTGACCAATATCCACCGACATAATACGGACTTGTTTTATTTTTCCGCATATCTTCATCGTCCCATTTAATAACAGGTGTTTCAATTCCATGTGCAAATGCAATCGTACTACTAGCAAAATCATTTCCGCCTTCAGAACCAACGACCATACCCTTTTCTTGCGCAATGTAGTCCATTCGTTTTAAACGTGCTTTTAAATCTTGCTCTTGCGTCGTTATATGTTTCGCTGAATAGTCATCGTAAATTTCACCTGTCGCATCACAATCAATAAACCATGAATTATATTTAGGACCATTTTGTAATATATCATTCATGCGTTCCTTTACACTAGGCAGCGATAAAGTCGGGTTTAACTTGCGACCTCTTCCTAAAAAGCCTTGCACCTTTTCTCCGTTTTTCTTCGTTACAGTAGCCTCTTCGTATAATGACGGGTCATTAAAGGATGCTGTGTTCCAATTTTTATCACTTTTTTCGTGAATGGAATGATACGAATCATACGGACCAACTAAATACCCCATTTCCTTAGCTTTTGTTACGAAATTAGGTTGCATAAATCCTTGTTCCCAGTTCGGCAGACCAATCCACGCTTTTTCTATTCCTGCCTCTTTCATTTCCTTTAATATATCCGTTCCATCTGCATTACCCCATTTACTTACCTCTTCAACCGCATCACCAAGTAGCGACTTTAATAAATGCTTATTTAAGCTATACAATTCTGTATTCGTTAAGTGACCTACACCTTTCTTTAATAGCACACTAGCTTCCTGATTAACGTTTTGAAAAATATCCTCTTTATAAAATTCCTTCATCGATAATACTTCGTTTATATAACGTAAAATAACATTTTTTTGATACTTATCAATGATATCTTGTTTACTTACTTGATCCAATACATTCAGTTCCCCAGGCTCGGAACTATTCTTTTGAATAAGTTCTTTTATATGACTAAACAGCGGGCTATTTATTTGCTCCCTTAGTTTTGGCCAATTTATATTATTTTCTGATAAACCATTTTGATTCCAAAAATAAAAATGCGCCGCTCCATATAACTTTTCAATTTCTTTATTTTTTCTAGCCTTTTCTTGTAATGTTTTAAATTCACCTTTTCGAACAATATCATCCTTATACAGTTTAGCAATGCTTACCGCATCATTATTTGTCACATATAATTGAAATCCATATGTTTTATTTTTATTTATGCTCGGAAATTCATGTGTAAAATCAAATCCTATTTTCGGATCCGAATGAAATTTCAATTCATTATTAAACATATTCGTTGCAATATATACAATTGAATATTTCGAACCATTTAATGCGAAAAACTTCATAGAAAATGATTCAGCAAATGAATATGCATCATCCTTTAAAAACTTCTTCCAATTCTCATCATTGCTCGGAATTTGCTTACCCTCCCATAACGGAAGTGTATAATTTTCAGCTTCTACTTTCGGCCATGTAAAGCTTTCTGCACCAGTCGATTCCACTTCAATGTTTAAGTGGTCTTTTTTCTTTTCTAATTTTATTTTTACTTTTTGATCTGGATATTCCCACGATGTACGATCCTTTTCTTTTTTTACATTCGATACCTTCATTTTCGGTAGGGGTTGTGATGCCTGTTCCTTTGCCCCCTCATGTTCTACAGTTAATGTGAATGTTTCTGGATTTACATCATAAGTAAAATCTTTATACGTCGCTTTCTTTATTTTAGACTCTTGTACAGCATTACTACCTTTTACGTCACAACCGACTAAAGTCGAAAACGACATAGTTGTAAGAAGACATATCGCTATCGTTTTTTTCATCCTCTGCACCTCCACCAATGAATATACAGATGCTTTGTTACAGGAATGTGGCAAAAAATAATAGAGCTAGCATTTTGCTAGCTCTGTTTGGAGTATTAAAAGTTGATATGAACAACTATAATTCGCTTAGAAGATATGTAATACAGTAACTACATTTTTTCTCAACAATTATGAAACTAAACAAATCAAAATTTTAACAAGCATTCTTCAACTGAAAAAATAAGTGTATACAATGTATCCTAAAAGTAGTACTAAAATGATTATTCCTGTACCTTTCCAATTCATACCGCCTGCTATATCAACTGGACTACCCGTTTCCGCTCTATTGAGTCCGTCACGTAAAGAACCCGTAGGATTACTTTTTAATTCACTTTGTCTCATACGCTCTCTTTTTTCTTCTGGTGACTCTTTATTCATTTAATCACCTCCAAAATGAATGCACTCTTTACTTACATTATTCAAAATCAACATTTGTTTTATATTTTTCCGAAAAAACCTAATTTAAAATAGGTTTGCAACGTAAAGAAAGCTAGCCATGCCAGCTTTCTTTACGATCCAATATGCTCTTCCTTATTTACAATAATACCTTTATGGTCGATTTCAAGCTCACATACTTTCATATCTGTAAATACTCTCGCTAATTGCTCAGCGATTTCTTGACGCTTCTCATATGGCGTTAATATAAAAATAGATGGCCCCGCACCACTAAGTGCTGTGCCGTACGCACCAAATTCTTTTGCGCATTTACGAATAGATGGTAATAATGGTACGAGTTCTAAACGATATGGTTCGTGAAAATGGTCTCTCTCCATCATTTCACCTACAACTTCCCACCGCTTTTGACATAATGCAGCTACTAATACGTTACTTATCGCACTAGCTTTAACTGCCTCATGAAACGGAAACATCTTTGGTAATACAGATCGACTTTCATCTGTATTTAATTCTGCATTCGGAATGAGAGAAATTACACCCAATTCCTTGCTCTCAATTCTTACGACGGAAACATCCTTTCCATCAAGTGCTCCAATTACAGTTCCACCTAATATAGAAGCAGCAACATTATCAGGATGTCCTTCAAAATTTGTAGCAATTTGAACTTTTTGATCAGCAGTTAAGTTCAAATTGCCTAGTTGATTCGCAAGCTCTATCCCAGCTACAATCGCTGATGCACTACTTCCTAGCCCTCTCGTTAATGGGATATTACTAGTAACTTCTATTATATGGGGTGATATAGAAGGACATACTTTACATGCCGTGCTAACGATTAAATTTTTATCGTCTGTCGGAATTGATTCTTCAAAGGAATGGATTACTTGCCATTTATCAGCTTTTTCTTTAACCACCACACCTAAATACAATGACAAAGCTATTCCAACTGAATCAAATCCAGGACCAACATTCGCCGTACTAGCAGGGACACGAACGCTAAATGGTATCACGACATAATCACCCCTTTAATATGATCTTTAATTTGTTCTATATCATTTGACACACTTGCGATGTCTAGTTGATTTGAAGAAATAGCGATATCAGGATCCTTCAAACCATTTCCAGTTAATACCGCAACAACTGTTTCTCCCTTTTTGATTTTCCCAGATTGAACATGTTTAATTACGCCGGCTAATGAAGCATTTGATCCTGGTTCAGCGAAAACTCCTTCAGTTTTTGCTAATAACCTATACGCATGTAAAATTTCTTCATCTGATACCATATCTATTTCACCACGAGACTGCTCGGCAGCCTCTACTGCATACGACCAACTTGCTGGGTTACCGATGCGAATCGCTGTTGCAATTGTTTCAGGCTCTTCAATTACATGTCCCTTTACAATTGCAGCTGCTCCTTCCGCTTCAAAGCCATGAATTCTTGGCTTTTTATAACCTTTTTCTTTCTCATATTCACAGAAGCCTTTCCAATACGCTGTAATATTCCCTGCATTCCCAACAGGGATAGCTAGAACATCTGGTGCATTTTGCAATTGGTCACAAATTTCAAACGCTGCTGTTTTTTGCCCTTCAATTCGATAAGGATTTACTGAGTTTACTAACGTAATCGGCTCTTCTGCAGCAATATTTCTTACAGCCTTAAGCGCATCATCGAAATTCCCTTCTATTGAAATAATTTCAGCTCCATAAGCGACCGCTTGCGCTAATTTTCCATGTGCAATCTTTCCTTCTGGTATTACGATAATGCATTTCATCCCAAGACGTGCCGCATATGCTGCAGCTGACGCTGATGTATTACCTGTTGATGCACAAATGATTGCTTCTGAACCTTCTTCTTTCGCCTTAGCAACTGCCATGACCATACCACGATCTTTAAAAGAACCTGTCGGATTCGCTCCTTCGTACTTACCATATAGCTGAATCCCTAATTGTTTTGATATATTTAATAATGGAATAAGTGGTGTGTTTCCTTCCATTAAGCTGACATCAGGTGTATTTTCATTCACCGGTAAATAAGACGCATATTGTTTTAATAGTCCTTTATACATATTGTTTTTCCTCCTCAATAATGTAGTAACTGTTTATTTCACTTGCGACAGCTTCTATCGCTTCTAAAACTCGTTCAAATTGATACTTGGAAGTTCGATGTGTCACAACAACGACTTCTGCCAGTTCACGGTTTAAAGGTAATTGAATAACCTCTTTTAAACTTACAGAATAATTAACGAAACATTCTGTTATTTTTTGTAACATCCCAGGCTCATCTTGTAATGAAATGCGTAAGAAATATTTCGAAACTACTTCTTCATCACCTTGTAATTCATAAGGAACTGGTTCTTTTAACGCACTTTTATTTTTTGGAACTTGATTCATATTTTTAACGATTGAAATAATATCACTTACTACAGCAGAACCAGTCGGTAACTTCCCAGCTCCGGGTCCATAAAACATCACTTCTCCTACCGCTTGGCCATGGACATACACCGCATTAAATTCATTATTCACATTTGATAATGGATGCTGGCTCGGTAAAAGCGTCGGTTCTACACTTAAATGAATGGCTGGTCCTTGTTTTTCAGCCTTACCAATTAACTTCATAGTAAATCCTAACTTTTCAGCCATTTGTAAATCTTCTTTTTCGACCTTTCGAATCCCTCTTACTTGCACATCATCTAATGAAACATTCATCGAAAAACCTAAGTTTGCAAGAATTGCTACCTTTCTCGCCGCATCTAGTCCATCTACATCTGCTGTCGGATCCGATTCTGCAAAGCCTAATTTTTGTGCTTCCTGTAAAGCCTCTTCATAAGACCATCCATTTTGACTCATTTTTGTTAACATATAATTTGTTGTACCATTTACAATTCCCATTATTTTTTCAATTTGATCTGATGCTAGCCCATCAGTTAGTCCTCTTAACACTGGAATACCGCCCGCTACACTCGCTTCGTAACATAAATCACAATCATTATCGTTCGCCAGTTGAAGAAGCTCTGCACCATATACAGCCATTAAATCTTTATTTGCTGTTACGACATGTTTTTTATTTCGTAAAGCCTTAACAATATGCTGTTTTGCTTCTTCAATTCCGCCCATTACCTCTACTACAATATCAATATTTGAATCATTTAGAACTTTATCTGCATGACTTGTTACTGCAATCCCGTCAATACAAACATCGCGTTCTTTTTCCAAATCACGTACAACGACTGTTTTCACTTTCACTTCGTATCCTGTATCAAGAGCGATTTTTTTATAATGTTCTTTCAAAATATGGACAACACCACTTCCGACCGTACCTAAACCTAATACCCCAACATTTATAACGTTATTCATCTTCTAATCTCCTCCTACAATTTTATTATTTATCTCTATCAATCACCTTACTCTGCTTTTTTGTCATGCAGGTGGTGGTTATTTCCGTACTTATAAATCGTTTCATGTTACCGCACCTCCTTTCAAAGTAATAAAAAAACACATTCATCCCTAGGAAAGGGACGAATGTGTTTTCGTGGTTCCACCCTTGTTCCAATCTAGACGTATCTCCTTCTAGATTGCTCAAGTTCAGATAACGGCTGATACCGCCAATAATTACTAGATTACTCGTTCACTATTGAAGTTCAAAGGTGGTAAAATCATTTCTCGTGTTAGGAAGCTCACACCCTTGGCTTCCCTCTCTGTAAACCGTAAAAATGATTTCGTGTCCTTATCGTTACTTTTTTCGTTCATGTTTATTTGTTAACTCATTATACTCGCATAAAAAACAAAATCAATACTATTTTTTAATTATTTTAAATTTTCAATCCTTTATACCATAAAAAAACACACTCATCCCTAGGAAAGGGACGAATGTGTTTTCGTGGTTCCACCCTTGTTCCAATCTAGACGTATTTCCTCCTAGATTGCTCAAGTTCAGATAACGGCTGATACCGCCAATAATTACTAGATTACTCGTTCACTATTGAAGTTCAAAGGTGGTAAAATCATTTCTCGTGTTAGGAAGCTCACACCCTTGGCTTCCCTCTCTGTAAACCGTAAAAATGATTTCGTGTCCTTATCGTTACTTTTTCGTTCATGTTTATTTGTTAATTTATTATAGTTATCAAATTTTTAAAAAGCAAGCCTATTTTTACTAACTATTTTCAAAATAATTTTTTATTATATTTCACAATAGCATTATGCAACTGCCACTCAATTTACCTATTTTGTCATTTCTTCAGTTTATAAATCAACGGTTCATATATAAAGTGAAACTTTAATCAGTGGGGATTTTGTTCATCCCCACTGATTATTAGCCTTCACCAATCGGGCTTTTACGGGCAGTTGATCCCCACCTAACTTCTTTGCTTTCGCTGAATTTGGAGATAGGGGTGTTACTGCCCGTTAATGCGGGATAAATTCCCATTCTAAACCCCGTACATACTCACCTTACAAAATTATATCAATAAAATTTTTAATACAATCTTTTTGTATAACTTTCTTCTAAAGAACGTGCAACATCTTCTTCTGAAGCATTCACTTTCGCATGCTCTAACAACATTTTTGCTGCTGAAGGTAACTCTTTTTTATGTAACCAAGATTCTGGATCCCACATCTTAGAACGAATAAACGCTTTTGCACAATGAATGTAACACTCTTCTATTTCAACAACAATTCCAAGCAACGGATTACGTCCATTCGCCTGCATTTCTTTCAAAATTTCTTCATCGTTTGTAATATACGCTCGGCCATTTATTCTAAGTGTCTCCCCAAGACCTGGAATAAAAAAGATTAGTCCTACACGTGGATTTGAAATAATATTCAAAATGGAGTCTATACGACGATTTCCTGGCCTTTCTGGAATGATAATTTTATTATTATTGAGTACGTATACAAATCCAGGTGCGTCTCCTCTCGGCGAGGCGTCACACTCCCCCAACTTATTTGCAGTAGATAATACTAGAAAAGGCGATTTAGAAAGGAAATCTACACAATGGTGGTCTAATGATGAAATAACTTTTTTCAATGCTCGCTCACTTGGTTTCCTCAATATTTTCCGTAACTCTTCCTCTGTTGAAATAATCGATTTTATTTCCATACGCTCTATCTCCACTTATAATCGCCCCTTTTTCTTTATTTTCCCAAAATTCAATACGAATATTGTATAATAAAATTTGCAGAAAGGGGAATTAAAATGACAGAGTGGTTAACAATATTTGATTCTGAAAGAAATACACTTGGGAAGAAATTACGCGATGAAGTGCATCGTGACGGTGATTGGCACGAAACATTTCATTGTTGGTTTGTAGAAAAAAATGATGAAGATATGTTTTTATATTTCCAATTACGCTCTAAAAATAAAAAAGAAGCTCCACTTATATGGGATATTACTTCAGCTGGACATATTATGCATGATGAAGATGTACAAATTGGTGGTCTTCGTGAAATCGAAGAAGAATTGGGGCTTTCCTTTCAAACTACTGATTTAGTATACAAAGGAATCTTTAAAATAGATTATGAAATTTCAAATCTTACTGATCGTGAATTTTGTCATATGTATTTTCACAATGTCATCAATCAACTTCCATTCGCACCAGGTGAAGAAGTAGACGATGTGATGAAAGTACATGCAACTTCTTTTCTACAACTATTAAATGGTGAAATTTCATCTTTTACAGCTACTTCTGTTTTGAGCAATAAACCCATAACGATAACTTTTGATGATATTTATCCATATGATCTTGCATACTATGAATTTGTTATAGAGAAAGGAAAAGAATTATTAAAAAATAATAGTTTATAAATAAAATAGGACTCTTAGCATAATATTGCGTAGAGTCCTTTTTTTATTATTGTTCAAGTATCTTTAATTTATTCTCTACTTGTATAAATAAACGAATAATTAATAACAGCATAACCACCATAATCGCTATTATTGTATGTGGATATCTAAACAGTATACTAATAACACTTCCAATTAACATCATGATGAATCCATTTTGCTTCATCACTTCTGCACTATACCTGTTACCCGCACCCCATAATTCCTTATTTTTCATAGATCGTTTCGTACGATAACCATATGCCGCATTAATATCGGTCGGTGGATTCTTTTGAAGAATAATTGCCGCAAGTATAAAAATAATACTAATCAATATGCTTATTCCTATGTTTACTAGTGCATAAATCAATTATATCCCCCCTAACTTACACTTTCATTATACGATACAAACCTTATTTTCCCAATTTATAACACATTTACTTTCTTTCTTTTGATGTCTGGAACATACTTGGAAGTGTTACAAAACGTGCCCCTTTCGTTTTTAACTGCGGAATGATTTTGTCTAGTGCATCTACAGATCCTTGTAAATGCCCACCTGGTGTTGAATGTTGGAGGATGACACTTCCAGGAAATGAATTCCCTAACACATTATTTGTAATCGTATCAGCACTCACACCTTTCCAATCAACCGTATCAACACTCCACTGTACAATCATAAAATTTTGCTCTGTGGCCCATTTTAATTGATTTTCAAGTATTTCACCGTATGGCGGACGTATAAACTTCGGTGCATAACCAGCTAAACGATTTAATATTTCTTCCGTTTTTATAATTTGATTACGGTACTCATCCTCATTTACTTTCGCTAAGTTCGGATGACTATACGTATGATTACCAATTACATGCCCTTCATTCGCAATACGCTTTACTACGTTCGGAAATTTTTCTGCGTTTTCACCAAGTAAGAAGAAAGTCGCTTTTACATTATGTTGTTTTAACTTATCTAAAATTTTTGGCGTAAATTCTAAATCTGGTCCATCATCAAATGTAAGAGCTACTTCCGCTTTATTATACGGTCCGGAAAATGCGTACGCATATTTTTCGACCCATGAAAATGGTGTCCACGATCCACGCTCATATGCTTTCATTTGTACTTCATAGTTTTGAGGGGTATATACGTATGGCAATGAACTTATATAGTCTCCATAATAAAATGAGTTATATGGCATATAAGCATACGAAACATCTCGTTCTAGTCCCCATTGATATGGAGCAAACATTTGTGGCGAATAAAAATAATACATGATAAAAAAACCTCCCTAATTTTTCATATGTGATTCCTCTGCACTTTGTTAGAGAAATTGTTATTCATAAACAAAAAATAAGACTGTCCTTAATTAGGACAGTCTTGCTGCTTTATATTATTAATAAATCGATGTACTATCTTTCGGCAAAGCTTTCACATGTTTTAAATAGTTCGTCACTTTATCATCATCATCTTGCGGATATTGATATTCATACGTGTTAGCAATTTCGTTCGCCACTTCCCTAAATAAATCACCCATGACAAAGAATGAATCCCATATGTTTTCATATTCTGCATTAGAAAATGTCCTTTTAAATTGCTCCCACATATCTTCTTCAATATATTGCTCAAAATGCTTTCCAAACTTCCCTGTATTAACTGTAAAGTCTGTTTTCATACCAATATACCATTCTAGCATTACGATGAACATATCTCGCACTGGTCCTTCAAGCATTCCTTTTGCATAAGAAAGCTCTTCTCTCCATAGCCCTTTTGCCACATTCGTACTACACCACCAAAATTCATTACAGCAATCCAAAAACTCTTTTTCTGTAGGCTTTTTTATTAAGTAATCCTTATCGCTTGCTGGCGGGAATCCTTCCATACAATTATCTTTATCAAGAAGCAGTTTACTTAAACTATCTTGTCCAACGAACTTTTTTATTAACTCAACTGGAACTAGCGTTAAATCAATCCGATTCCCATCCATGAACTGCATTAAATATGGAAACTTCCCATCTTCATCTGGTTGAACTAACGACATTTCTTCTGGCATTTGTACTATCATTATTTCTCCAAATCTATGAACCCAATTATGATTAGACGTAAAAGATTGTATATCATTTACAACATACATAATATCATAGTCTTGAAAACAATCTCTTTTCACATTTGGATTTACACGCGATCCATTCATGATAACTGCTCGAATTCTTTCATCCTCTTTTGCTATATTTATAATTACGTCTAACATTTCTTTTTCAGTTCTCATCTACTTATATCCTCCAATTTTTTAATATATAATATAGTGTTATGTATATTGGAGGTCCACGAGCTAATCTCGTTATACACGATACATGTTATAATTTTTGAAACTTCTTTTTCATCCCTTTTTCCTCCTTACATCACTCTTTTACAACTGCCATCCCTTTCAATTTCCCAATGCTTTCTACCATTCACTTTTAATTATACCGAAAATTCTGTCTCGAATACAAAAAATAAAGAAAGGACATCTACCCCTTACAGAATAGATATCCCTTCTTTTAAAGTTAAATTTAATTCCTATGGATTAGTAGACCAAAGCCCAGCAGATTTAATAAATGTACGTTTATTTAATTTCAGCTGCGCTACGATAAATTCTGCAATATCTTCCGCTTGCATTACTTTATCAGGGTTTCCATCAGTTAATCCTAAATCTACAGCCATATCAGTTGCTACTGTACTTGGAGTTAAAGCTGTTACACGAATGTTATGTTTGCGAACTTCCATCGCTAACGATTCTGTTAAGCCAAGGACACCAAATTTAGAAGCACTATATGCACTTGTTAAAGGTGCACCTTTTTGTCCTGCTGTAGATGAAATGTTAATGATATCACCAGATTGTTGTTCAATCATGCTCGGTAAAGCTGCACGAGTTGCATAGTATACACCCATTAAGTTTACTTGAATGATTTTTTCCCAATCAGCAACGTCTAGTTCTAAAAACTTACCGAATTTAGAAATACCAGCGTTATTAATTAAAATATCAATAGATCCTAAACCATTTTTTAACGTTTCAATCGCAGTTGTTACTTCTTCGTATGAAGAAACATCTGCAGTTGCAATAACAGCTTTTACGCCTTCTACTTCTTTCGCTACAGCTTTTAAGTTTTCTTCTGAGCGAGCTAAAAGTCCTACATTTACGCCTTCTTTCGCTAATGCAATCGCTACAGCGCGACCAATCCCTCTACCGGCTCCTGTAATTAAAGCATTTTTACCTTGTAATAATTCTGCCAAGTATAACACTCCTTAATCATTTCAGTTATGTATTATATTAAAATTGTATCTATGTTTATGTAAAAAGGCAATGATGCACTTTCATGTGCGTAGGTTACTTGTAGGTAACTATAGAAAGTTTTTATTTATAAGTTTCATTTTTTTACCATTATTCATGTAAAATAAAAACAAATCCAGCATAGGGGAGTGTATGAGTATGAAAAGCGAAGGAAAAGCTTATCAATATAATTGCAGTAACGGCAAATGCATTTTTAAAGAGAAATAGTGTTAGAAGGTTCTCCTTCTAACACTATTTCTCTTCATGATTCGGCATACGCACAATAAATTCAGTACCTTTTCCCTCCTCACTCTCCACTTTTATCTCTCCTTGATGAAGGTCGAGTACTTTCTTTACAATAGCTAAACCTAAGCCACTTCCTCCATAGGCACGATTTCGTGAAGAATCCGCTTTATAAAAACGTTCAAAAATATGTTGTTTCTGTTCTTCTGATATACCAATTCCTGAATCACGGATACGCACTTCCACTACTGTCTCATGTTCCTTTAACTGAATAGTAATCGTACCACCGCTTGGAGTAAATTTAATACTATTATGAATTAAATTAATCCACACTTGACTCATACTTTCTTGGTCAGCAATAACATGTACTTTTTCTAAATCTAGTTCTAACTCAATTTCTTTTTCAGCCCAGAGTGGTTCACTATTTAACACAATTTGCTTTAACTGTTGATCTAATCGATAACCCACTCTTTCTGGTGTATACTCTTCTGATTCTAAAAGAGTTAGCTTCAATAAGTTTTGACTTAGTTTAGATAATCTCGTTGTTTCAGTTTCAATAATGGTAAGATAATGCTTTCTTTTTTCCTCAGAAAAATTATCTTCTTGTAGTGCTCTAGCAAATCCTTTTATAGAAGTTAATGGTGACTGTATTTCATGAGAAACATTCGATACAAATTCTTGTCTCATTTTCTCCATCGTATTCAGTTCATCTGTCATATCATTTATACTTTTTACGAGCACGCCAATTTCTCCATCATACTTTTCTTCATTTCGTATTTTTACGGAGAAGTCTCCTTTTGCAATTTTTTGTATCGGTTCAATAATAGTCCAAATCATCGCCTCTCGTTTTGGTCTCATTAATATTCCAATCAATGTCCAAATAAGAATAATAAATACAAAACCGACCATATCACTAATTAGAAAGGCAACAAACGGCGATACGTTTACGTCAAAAGCATTCAATATACTAGTTGCTACATAAAATGCGATAGACCAAATGATAGTAAGAAAAGAAAAGAGCGCTAATACCGCTCCAAATACTTTCAGCATCTTCAACTTACTCATTCGTTTTCTTTTTCTCATTTACTTACCTCTAAGCGATACCCTAATCCTCTTATTGTTTTAATACTAAATTTCGACTGCTCTTCTTGAAACTTCTCACGTAACCGATTAATATGAACGTCTAGTGTACGCTCATTCCCTTCAAAATCATATCCCCATATTTCTTCAATTAATTGCTCTCTCGAACAAGTTCTTCCCGATTTAGACCCTAAAGTAAAGAGCAGCTCAAATTCTTTTAACGGTAATGTAACCGTTTGTTCTCCAGATGTAACTTCGAATGTTTTACGATTTAATAATACATTTCCAACTTGAATCGATTGGGAAACTGTAATTTGGTAACGTTTCAATAATGCCTTTACTCTCACTACTAATTCTATAGGGTCAAATGGTTTTACAAGATAATCATCTGTCCCAAGGTGAAATCCTTTTACTTTTTGTGATGTTTCCCCTTTGGCAGTTAGCATCAGAACCGGGATATCATAGTATTTTCTTAATTCAAAACATACATCAAATCCATCCATATTTGGCATCATGATATCAAGAATAACCATATCGACTTTTACGTCATCCATTTTCTGAAGTGCATCTACTCCATCAATTGCCTCATATGTTTGAAAACCTTCTCGTTCTAAAAATACCGAAACGAGTTCTCTAATGTGTGGATCGTCATCTACTATTAAAATTTTAGGTATCAAAGGAACCATTTCCTTTCTACTTAGCATCTAATATATTGTTTAAAAATGAATCATCAGTTGAGTAAAATCCCACTGATGATTCATTTTATAATGCCCCCTCTTTAATTTTCAATTGCTGCGTTGCAAACTCACGATACATATCATGCGTCTGTAATAATTCATCATGCGTACCACTACCTGTAAGATTCCCTTTCTCAATAAAGACAATTTTATCTGCATCTACAACAGTAGAAAGTCTATGCGCAATCACTAACGTTGTTCTGCCTTTCATTAAGTTATTTAACGCTTTTTGAACGACAGACTCAGATTTACTATCTAAGCTTGAAGTCGCCTCATCTAACATAAGAATTTGCGGATTTCGAAGTAACGCTCGGGCAATGGCAATTCGCTGTCTTTGTCCTCCAGAAAGTTTCACACCGCGTTCTCCAACTTCTGTTGCATAACCGTTTGGTAAGTCATGAATAAATGCATCAACATATGCCATTGCAGCTACTTTTTCAATTTCTTCATCCGTTACTTCGCCCTCGACACCATAACAAATATTATCACGAATCGTTCCATCAATTAACGGACTATCTTGTGATACGTAACCAATTTGACGTCGCCATGACTCTAATGAATAACTCGTAATTGATTCTTTTCCTAATTTAATGGCACCACTAGTTGGCTCATAAAAACGTTCCAGTAATGAGAATAACGTTGTTTTCCCACTACCACTTGGTCCTACAATCGCTGTCACTTTTCCAGATTCAATTGTGAAATCAATATTTTTCAAAACTTGCTCTTCTTCGTTATACTCAAAATGTACATTCTCAAGAACGATCGGTTGCTTAGCATTTGTCACTTTCACACCAGTTTCATGATCTTCTACTTCATATTCTAAAATCGTACTAATTCTTTCCGTTGCACCAATTGCCTTTTGGAATTGTGTAAAGAACATAGATAATTGACTCATTGGCATTACAATTTGAACTAAATACAAAATAAACGCTACAAGTTCACCGGTTGTTAATGCACCGCTAGAAACTCGCATCCCGCCATACCCTACGATAATAACAAGTAGTGCCATTAAAACAAACGACATAACTGGCGAAATTAATGCTTGCACTTTTCCTTCTTTCAAACCAAATTGTAATAACTTTTGTATACCTGTATTACCCGTTTCATATTCTCTCTTTTCTGTATTTGAAGATTTCACTAAACGAATTTCTGATAACACTTGCGTTAACACACTTGTAAAAGATGCAGTTTCATCTTGAAGCGCTTTTGAAATCTTATACATTTTTCGTCCAAGTGGAACTAAAATTAACACAGACAGCGGAATAACCGTTAAAAGTAACGCAGTCATTTTCCAATCTAAAACAAATAATACAATTAACGATCCAACAATTGAAATACCACCTGTTAATAAGTTTGACAAATGCTCAGAAATTAACGTTTTCACAACACCTGTATCATTCGTCATACGGCTAATAGTATCACCTGTTCTATTTTGATCGTAATAAGATACCGGCAAGATAAGTACCTTTTTCCACAAACGTTCTCTTAGTCCCGCTACAATCTTCTGCCCAATATAATTTAGTAAATATATAGACAACCCTGCCGCAATAGTTTGCATTACAAAGAAAGCAACTAACCCAACAATTTGTCCTGCACTAATTGAAGAAAGCGAAAAATTATCTACTAATCCTTTTGTCAGCATAGGAATAAATAAACTCGCTCCCGTAGAAAGCAAACTCATTAACAACGCAAAAACTAAAATTCCTTTCGGAGGATTTGTATCTTGAATAAGGCGTAAAAACTGCCTCCAACTCCCTTTTTTCTTTATTTCATTTCTAACTTCCATTCCTGTTCATCTCCTCATGTTAAACAAAACTGTTCTTTCTAAAATTAGAATACGATACAAATGTAAACTGAATGTAAACACACTTTTTCTATTTTTACAAAATATACATAAAAACTCATCTTTACAACAGATATAAACATCTGATATTATTACCTGGTACTTAATATTATTCTATGTAAATTATAGATAAATAATTTAAAACACGATATAAATCTCCAGTTAGTGAAAGGAGTATCCTTTTTGCAAACAAATATACATTCTGAAAAGGAAACAATTATTTTTATTCATGGATTAGTTGGCAATCGTCGCGCCTTCAAAAAAGAGCAAAAACGATTTTCTGCCTCCTACAACATTATAACTTATGACTTATTAGGTCACGGTGATGATAAAGGAGAAGCAATCGACTTTTCATTACAGCGCCTCGTAGATCAATTATTAAACTTATATGAACAAGAAGGTATTAAAAAAGCACATATTTGTGCGCTAAGTTACGGCTGTTACATCTCTACAATTTTTGCACAAATGCATCCAGAAAAAGTATTAAGTATTTGTCATATTGGAGGACATTACAATAACCCTTCTCGTTTATATAATGTATTTCAAAATTTTTGGGAGAAGCGAGGAGATGAATACTCTAAATGGCTCTCTCAATACGCAAATACTATTTTTCCAAGCGGTATATTAAAAGCAAATCCGTTCGCAGTCATTTCAAGAAATATTTACTACCGTTTCGGATTACAATTACATTCATCCATAATTGCCCAGTCATTACGACATAGGTTAGAATTCGATTTAAAATCTAAATTAAAATCACTTCCTCACCCTATACTATGGGTAATGGGAGAGCATGATCATCTCTATAAATCTTGTCTATTTGATTTGAAATCTATTTTGCCTAACGTTCTATATAAGGAAATACCGTTAGCGGGACATGCAGCGAACTTATTTCGTCCTAACTATTTCCATGACTTATATGATCGATTTTTAAATGGAAAGTTAAAATAAAAACTATTAAACTTCCAATTTATTCAACTATAAAAAGGCTTCCCAAGTTTCCTTGGAAAGCCTTTTCTCTATACGAAAAGTATATAAAACTACTTTTTCTTAGTATGCTTTTGTGTAACCTAATAGGTGCTTGCTCCAGTAAGAGTTACTTACAGAACTAATACGTACACCAGTTGCATCTGTTTCTGCACTAATGAACTGACCGTTTCCTAAGTAAACACCCATGTGAGAAGGACCTGATTTATAAGTATTTTGGAAGTATACTAAATCACCTGGTTGTGGATTGCTAGTTTTTGTTTTAGAGCTCCAGTATCCAGCAACTGTTTGACGAGCGCCTTTATGACCAGTTTGATTTAATACGTAGTGAATGAATCCACTGCAGTCAAAACCAGCAGGTGTTGTACCAGCAGTTCTGTATGGTGAACCATTTAAAGATCTAGCGAATCCAGCGATTGAAGATGTATCTCCACCTGTTGTTGGTTTTTGTACGTCTTTACCTGGTTGTTGAACGTTATTTGTAACATTATTGTTATTTGTAACGTTGTTTACTCCGCCTTTTACAAACTTAACGAAGTCTGCACTTACGTAACCTGTGCGGCCGTTATGGTTAATTTTGTACCAACCATTTTCAGCACCAGTAACGTTTAATACTTTACCATTTGTTACTCCACCGATTACAGCGTTGTATGTAGCTGGGCCTGTACGTACTTTTAAAGCACCAGTGTTAACAACATAAGAACCACCAGTTTGAACTGTTGTAGTATTGTTGTTTGTAGTTGGTTGTTGTGTTTCGTTAGATACAGCAGAACCACCTTTTGTTACGAAGTCTTTGCTTACGTATCCAGTTCCACCATTGAAGTTGATTTTAAACCAATCTTGTACTTCACCTACAACTTGTACTGTTTTACCTTTGTTTACAGAACCTAATACTGTATGAGATGTACTTGGGCCTGTACGTACGTTAAGTGAAGAAACGTTTACTGTGTAAGTACCTGTTCCTTGTTGAACAGTCGTTCCTGTTTTGCCACCAGTCGTTACGAAGTCACCACTTACATAACCTGTTTGACCATTTACGTTTACTTTGAACCAACCATTTTCTTGTCCAACTACTTGTAGCACTTGGCCTGACTTTACTTTAGAAATAACGTTATGTCCTGTACCAGCACCTGAACGAACATTTAATACATCAGCAGTTACTGTGTATTTTAATTCAGAAGTTGTTTCTACAGTTTTTGTTTCAGTTACAGTCGTTTGAGTTTGAGTTTGTCCATTAATTTCTTTTAGCGCTTCATTTGAAACTTGTGCATGAGCAGAATCCATTCCTGGAACTGCAACGCCAGCTACAGAAGCTGCTGCTAAACCTGCAATTACTTTTTTCATAAGTTGTCTTTACTTCCTTTCCCTACTATCCTCTTAAAAAAAAACTAAAACTTTAATACTTTACAATATTATCAAAGTAAAATATTCATCCAGTTCCATTTTTTAGCAAGAGTTTTATTTTTCACACAGAGTTCATTTTAAACGAACGAAGTGAAATCTGTGTGAACTTCATGTGAACTTTATCATTAATTATAGTATTTTTGCAATGATTTTTTCAAATTTCTCATATATCGCATGAAAATTCGACATTCCATTTAATATCTTAATATAAAACATCCCTTTTCTATCTTCTATAAAAAATTCTATTAACCTAATACAAACCACATTATGTATTTCCTTATAAAGCTCCTTACATGAAGTATACTTTCATCATGACAAAAATCACTCTATTTATCAATAGTATAATATTTTTAGAAAACTAAATTTCTATACTATCTACAATTTTGAAATAATTTGACGAATTGTAAGATTTATTTCAAAAAAGCCATTTCTCCTTTAAAGAAAACACACACTATATCAACTGTTCTCTTTTTCCCATAATGGAATTTATAGGATATTTATAGTATTATATACATATCTTAATAAAAAAGAATTTTAGCGAATTGATTAAAGTTTCATTCCCTTATAAAATGAAACTTTAATCAGTAAGGGTTTTATACATCCTCCGCTAATTATTAACCCTCACCACTCGGGCTTCCCATTAATACGGAGTTTTATTGGAATAAAAAGAGGAGGCATATTTGTGAAAAATATAATAGATGATCCAATACAAAAAAATATAGAGCTATACTATGCTTTTATTCAATTCGTTTCAATGATAACATTACAAAAAGTATCAGCTATTGAAACACGTAAAAATGAATTAAAAAATCAGATGAAAAATGCCAGACAAAAAAACCCTTATTACGTATAAAAAAAGGTGAACAGGTTATATTCCTGTTCACCTTTTATCAAATTATTTATAAATTTTCACACGGTCCTCTAGCGGTTGGAATTCTTTTTCACCAGCATGTACTACCGGTTTACCAAATGGCATTTGTGCAATAAGTTTCCAATTCTCTGGAACATCCCACTCTTTTCTCACTTCTTCATCAATTAGCGGATTGTAATGCTGTAACGTAGCACCAAACCCTTCAATTTCTAAAGCTGTCCAAATTGCAAATTGTAACATTCCTGATGATTGCTGAGACCAAGTTGGGAAATTATCTTTATATAATGCAAAGTTAGCTTGAAGGCTTTCCACTACTTCACTGTCTTCAAAATATAAAACCGTTCCATAACCACTTTTAAATGCATTCATTTTTTCTTCAGTAGGTGCAAAGTTATTTTCAGGTACAATTTTTCGTAACGTTTCTTTCGTAATATCCCATAATTTATCATGTTGTTCTCCTAATAAAACAACAACGCGAGCACTTTGAGAATTAAAAGCTGAAGGTGTATGTTTTACAGCATGATAAATCACTTCTTGAATTTTCTCATCAGAAACTACTTGCTCTTTACTAATTGCATAAATAGATCTTCTGTCTTCAATTGCTGAGTAAAAATCTTTTGCCATCATAATTCCCTCCAATTTTCAATTGAGGCTATTTCATATGTATATATCATATTACGCCCCTCAAACTTATTATTAATAAGCTTATAACTTTATAATATCACAGCAACAAACAAACTCAAATAATAACACTTATATTTAGAAGCTTTTTCCTTTTTAAAATAAAAATAAAAAGACTGTTTGTTGTTATCTAAAATTAGTAACAACAAACAGTCTTACTTATGTAGCGATCTAGATTCGTATTTTACTTACTTAATTAACTAATCCAAATGCATACGACATTAACTTATTTGTCTCTGTAAAACGTTTTGTTTTACTTGATGTCCCCATGACCACTGTAATAATTCGATTATCACCTTGCTTTGCAGTCCCAGTAAAACAGTATCCTGCGCTATCTGTAAATCCAGTCTTTAGTCCGTCCATTCCTTCTATATATAAACTTTTATTATTTTTGTTTAACATGTCGTTTGTGCTTATAACATTAATATTATTAAATGCTAGCTGACTTTGACGTAAGTGAGTCACTTCTAATATTTCCGGATAATCTTTTATAAGATGATACGCCAATTGCGCTACATCAGCAGCCGTCATTTTTGTTTCACTTCCATCTGGCTCTTGTAATCCAGAAGCATTTGCAAATTTAGCATGTTCCGACATTTTTAACTGTTTCGCTTTTGCATCCATAAGCTGAACGAAATCTTTCTCCGATTTTGCCATATGTTCTGCTAAGGCCACAGCCGAATTATTAGCTGACTCAATCATTAATGCATGATATAAATCTTTAACAGTTAATGTGTCATTAACTTGTACTGGGATTCTCGCTCCTTCTGTTTGTGCCGCCTTCGCACTCATTTTTACTGGATCTTCCCAGCGAACTTTCCCGTTATGTATACTCTCTAGTAAGAGATACGCTGTCATCATCTTAGACATACTAGCCGGTGCAAAAGCTTCATTTTCATTATATTGATAAATAATATCTCCATCACTCGCATCGATAATCATAGCTGCTTTTGCGTTAATTTCTGGTGGGATGTACTTTGGCGGGACTACTTTTTCAGTAAATCCTGCTTTAGGTAGTTCTGCCACTTGCAAAGGTTGTCCCTCTACATTCGCTATGCTCTTTTGATTTCCTTGGAATAAGAACCAACATATCCCTAAAATAATAACTAATAGGACTGTCATCCTTCCCCATTTTAACCGATTCATTTCAAAACTCCTTTAGCAAACCTTTTATACACTCATATTTAACCTTAACAACAATTCCTTTATATAGTCAAGGTAAAAGGTATATTTATTCATATACAGCAATGATTATTTTAATTTATTTATGTTAAACTTACAATATTGAAACGTAAGAATATTCAATAATAAAATCTCGTAAATAAAGCGAAACTTTAATCAGCCCCCCAATCGGGCTACCCGTCAAATAGCGAGATAAACTATTTAATAGAAGGGATTCATACAAATGCTACTTCCAAAATCATTAAAATACGGAGACACAATTGGGATCTACTCCCCTTCTTCACCAGTAACCTACACTTCTCCAAAAAGATTTGAACGAGCAAAATCTTACTTACAACAGAAAGGGTTTCATATATTAGAAGGTTCATTAACAGGTCGATATGATTTTTATCGT
Source organism: Bacillus sp. FSL W8-0770 (assembly GCF_038008705.1). Taxonomy (NCBI): domain Bacteria; kingdom Bacillati; phylum Bacillota; class Bacilli; order Caryophanales; family Bacillaceae; genus Bacillus; species Bacillus sp. FSL W8-0770. Next base: position 1,820,256 of record NZ_JBBOZR010000001.1, on the reverse strand, counting down.
TCTGGTAGTATACAAGAGCGTGCTGAGGAACTAAATGTCTTGATAAGAAATCCTAATGTTTCTTGTATTATGTCAACAATTGGTGGGATGAATTCAAATTCAATATTACCTTATATTGATTATGATGCTTTTCTAAAGAACCCTAAAATAATGATTGGGTATTCAGATGCAACTGCTTTATTACTAGGAATTTACGCCAAAACAGGAATCCCTACATTTTATGGACCAGCTCTCGTCCCTTCCTTTGGCGAATTTGAACCTTTTGTTGATTGTACATACAAATATTTTGCTGAAACTTTACTACATGATCATTCTCTTCCTTATCATATAAAACAACCATTATTTTGGTCAGATGAATTTATTAATTGGGAAGAAAAGACGAAGGAGAAAGAACTTCGACCAAACGATTGGATTTCAGTAATTGATGGAAAAGCTACTGGGCGTATTATTGGCGGGAATTTAAACACGATACAAGGAATTTTGGGTAGTCCCTATATGCCACATATTCAAGAAGGCGACATTCTCTTTATTGAGGACAGTTCAAAAGATGCAGCTACTATTGAAAGAAGCTTTTCATTACTTAAAATTAACGGTGTATTCGATAAAATTTCAGGTATCATTCTTGGAAAACACGAGCAATTTGATGATTGTGGTACCAACCGAAAACCTTTTGAAATACTATTAGAAGTACTTCAAAATCAAAGAATTCCTTTTCTAGCTGACTTCGATTGTTGTCATACACATCCCATGATTACCATACCTATCGGTGTTCAAGTAGAGTTGGATGCAACAAATAAAACGATACATATTGTAGAACCTTGGAAAAAATGAATTCATAGATAGCTTCTATTGTTTTACAATAAAAGCCATGATACTATATAATTTGGAATGTGAAAGGTTAAACAAAATACGTTCCAATATATATCATTAGAAAAATTAGGTATAAATATATATTTATATGCAAAAGAGAGTGAATAAATGAAACCAACTATTAAAAATTACGTATTTTTACATGTAGCTTTTTTGATATATTCTATCATTATGGTTTACATGAAATGGGCAGCTAAATTCCCCATTGCTTCCATCTCATTTTTTGTTGCTTATTTCGGACTAGTTATACTTTTATTCGGATATGCAATTTTATGGCAACAAGTAATTAAACATTTCGAAATTTCAAAAGCATATTCACATCGCGGAATTATTATACTGTGGTCAATGCTTTGGTCAGTATTTCTATTTGGAGATACGATTCAGTGGAATCATTTACTTGGTGCAGCTATTATTATCGTCGGGATTGTGGTGGTGACAAAAGATGAATAGTTATATGTTATTATTTATTTTCGGGATAATTTTAGCTAATTACTCACAAATATTATTAAAAAAAGCTACTTTGCAACAATACGATTCTAGAATAAAAGAATATGTGAATCCTTATGTTATTATCGGCTACTCTTTATTTGTAATTAACGCCGGATTAAATGTTATCGCCATGAAGGGCATGGCATTAAAACAAGCATCAGCATTAGAATCCTTAAGTTATATCATCATATTAATTTTCGGTTGGTATTTCCTAGGAGAAAAAATAACGAAACGTAAACTCATCGGCAACATGATTATTATCGTTGGTGTAATCGTTTATTGTATCCAATAGTAAAAAGCTCCGTTTATCACAAACGGAGCTTTTTACTATTGACCTAAATTTTGCACTTTATCTTTCAAATCTCGAACTTGATCTACCGTCTGCATAAGCTCAGAGTTTTTAAATTGCTCTACATCCACTTTGCCTTCTTCTATCTTTGTCTTCGCCGTATCAATTAACGTATTTAACTTTTCGTTATATCCGACGATTTGTTGATGAAGATCCTTTGCTACATCAGGTGGCGTTAATTCATTGAATGCGGGTATATCTTGTTTAATTTCACTAAGCTTCGTTTCTAATTCTTTTCGAGCCTCGCTATCATTAACGGCCTTTTCTGCTAATGCTGGTGCATCATTTGCAAATGCACTTATTTCATTTACATAGTCTGTCGCCTTTTGAGCATAATCTATGGAGTTCTTTCCTTCTTCCACTATTGAACATCCCATTAAACCAATTGAAACTATGAATACTAATACAATTGATTTTATTTTCATTTTAGACCCCCTTCGTCCTTATAATTGTCTGTAATTTTCTCTATACATAACTTCTAGCTAAATTGTTTATAACCTTTTTCAAATAGCTATTTACCCTCTTACATGCCCTATTATCGTTACAACATCTATTTCTATATGTACGCTTATAATATCTTCAATTATATCCATATACCCTTGTCCTATAGCTGTTCCATAGTGCAATGTAAGCCCCTTCTTTTCATACACTGACTTTGGCACTGAAAAAATAAATCTCCTCAAGTTTCTTTCATCAGCTGGTTCCATAATTAAAACAATCCCATCCTCATCAAACATATACGCTCGCCCTCCAACTTTACATTCACTATGGCTCAGTATTGCCTTGGTCAGCAAAATTTAAAACATAATAAGTTAAGATACACTCTGCTCTATCATAAAGTGAAACTTTAATTAGCCCTCACAAGTCGACTCTTTATCGGCAAATAGCGGGATAAAAATAAAAAGCATTCATTCTTTTTTGTTAAGAATGAATGCTTTTTAAAAAATCAATTTCTAACTCTAGCATCTTTTTTTGACGAGGTTTTACTTTCCTTACGGGAACTCCAGCGTAAATATACCAATCATCTAAACTCTCTTTTACCATACTCATCGCACCGACTGCCGTACCTTCTCCTACCGTTACATTTGGAAAAATAATAGAATTAGCACCAATAATCACATGTTTTTTAAAAATAACTTTTTCTGCTTTCACATTCCTATATTGATTTGGGACGGTTGGCCCCATTAATGTATTTCCACTGAAATCATCAAGTACTGCATATACGATTGTTTTAGCTGAGATGTTTGCAAAATCATGCATTTCAATCCCAACTTCCCCTCCATATAACGCTGTATACGCTGATATGTGCGAATAACTTCCAATTGTGATTTTGCCACTTAAAATGCAAAAATCATCAATTCTTACATGATTGCCAACTGATATAGCACTCGGATTATATATACTTGCTTTTTTACTAACCAATACATTTTTCCCAACAGATAAAAATCCAATTTCCTTTAGTTCTTCTTGACTATAAAAACTATTCATCTACCGACACCACCTTCTGCTCTAAACAGATTACAATTTGCTCTACTAGTTCTTTCGTCATTCCTTCCCATAAAGGTAAACTTACGATTCGTTTTGCTATTTTATTCGTCTTTGTTAAATCTGTAGACTTATAGTTTTTAAAAAGAACTTGTTGGTGGCAAGATGGTGAAAAGTATAATCTAGCTTCTATTTTCTGTTTTTTCAGTTCTTCTATTACTTGTATGTTGCGAACTTCTTCTGGACAAATGATAGGCATAAATTGGTGAATAACTGCTTCTGTCTTTTGGACTTTCCACCCTTTTTTCATTAACCCAGTATTTTGTAACAACTGTTTATACCATTCAGAAATACGAGTGCGTTCTTTTAATTTTTGATCCCACTTTTTTATAGTCGCAATCCCAATAGCTGCTGCGTATTCAGACATTTTACAATTAAACCCCATCATCGTGCATTCACGATTTTTATCAAATCCGAAATTCCCCATTCTTTTAATACGTTGTATATCTTCTTCGTTTTTACTATATATGAGCCCTCCTTCACCAATTCCGAAAGGCTTTGTTGCATGAAAGCTATATACGATCATTCCACTAAAATCTTGACCGTAATGCATTCCTCCATTCATTAAACCAAATCCTGGCGCCGCATCTACGACAACCGGAATCCCCTTCTTCTCTAATTCTTCATATTCTTCTAAGTTCATCCATGATCCAAAAGTGGCGTACGGGACAACAATCGCAACCTCTTCTTTTAATTCTTCTATCTTATCCAAAAGTACGGTTTTATCCATATACCAATCATCTATTGAAATATCAATAAAGTAAGGTTCCAATCCACACCAAATAGCGGCTAAGGCAGTCGCAGGGAATGTAAAGCTAGGCATGAGAGCATACTTTCCCTTTCTTCTTTTCTTTAGTTGAATAGCCGCCATTAACCCTAACGTTGCGTTTGCTACTGTTGTAACAGCTCCCCTGTTTTGAAAAAATGACGACATAATTGTTTCCTCAAAACGTTGATTTATAGGTCCATAATTCGTATATATGTGAGATGTATCAATTTCCTTCAATTCATCCAAATACTCACTTACAGGTACAGTTGAAGCACGTAAAAAAGGAATACTCTCCATATCTATCTATTCCTTCCTATCATTTTCGGACAATATAGAGCATATCTGTTTCAGATAATCCAAATTTCCTAGCACTTTTCATTCCTTGTTTTTCCGCTATGTTATATAATTCTACCTTAAATCCTGCATTCATTAATCGTTGAATAAATCCCGATTGATTATAAATTCTCACATGATCTTCTTGACCAAAAGCTAATTTCCTCAATTGTGGTGTTACAATTAATTCATTCTCTACAATAAAATCTACATTCATTACGATTGGTACTTGAATAATTCCCCATCCATTTGGCTTTAACACTCTATATAACTCTCGCATTGCTTTATCATCATCAGGAACGTGTTCTAACACATGACTACATAATATTACATCAAAAGTATTACTATCATATGTAATCCTTGTAACATCAATTTCCTTCATTAATGGATCCTTTGGTTCTAAGTCACCACATACATACGTAATATTTTTATACTCGTTAAACCAATCTCTTAACTTCGCTTCAGGTGCAATATGAAGCATAGTATAGTTTCTATTTAACAAGTCCGTTTCCGTTTCAATGTACGCACGATACAATCTTTCACGATCCATCGAATTACAAACTGGACATATCCCTGTATCTTTATTCCACATTTCAAATTTATATTTCGGAAAATCATATTGTGCTGGCCAAGGTGAAAATTTTTTAAATTGTTGATTGCAATATTGACAATAACAACATTCTTTCTCGAACATATGAGCAACTAACTTGTTTAAGCCTTTTTTTATCTTTTCATTATAAATTTGATCTAGTTCGCCATTTCTTACTGCATCCTTAACTATAAATCCCGCATTTTCTAAACAATAAGATAAACTCTCTTTATACTCACTTTCGGAGCTTAAAAACCCACTATTATATGCATCTATAATTAATTCAATCCACTCTTCAATTGTCATTAAAATAAAATGCATTTGTTTTTGATTTTGTCCACTATGCTGTCTAAAATAACTAAGAGGTTCTTGTATATAAACTACTTTTCCTTTCCTCATCATATCTAGCCAAGTTGCAATGTCATTAATAGCAGAATAAGCCTTTCCTTTAAAATATCCAAACTTCCCGTCAAACAAATTCCGATTAAACAAAACAGTTGTCGGCTCACCAACTACATTTTTCAAGTTTTTTAACATATAATTCCCTAATTCTTTTCCTTCAAAAAGTGTAGTTTCTTTCGCGATTTTCATATTTAATGTTGAAGGTGGTAATATCTCTCCATTCTCATCAATCAGTTCACGATATGACGTCACAAATGAAATATTTTCTAACGTCAAAAAGTATTTCATCATTCTCTCGATCTTTTCATGATGAAATAAATCATCATCTAATAAAAAGTTTATATAGTCCCCATTCGCAAGTTCTACACACTTATTAAAGTTTTCAGCAACTAACGGCGTTTCATTTTTAACATATGTAATACACTCATATTCACGTAAGTACGGTTGAATCATAGCATTGACTTCATCATTTGTACTGTCGTCAGAAATAATAATTTCAATATTTTCATATGTTTGATTCAAAGCGCTGTTGAGTGCTAATTCCAAGTAATAAGGTCTATTGTATGCAGGAATAAGTATACTTACTTTCGGTAAAGAAGAATTATTATTTATATGTTGTTTTTTCTTTTCTATGTTTATTTTCTTCGCTCTAATTTTTTGGTAATAGTCTAATGTATATAATATTGATGATGGAACTATCCTTCTTGCATAATCTAGAAAATTAGTTATCGCTTTGTCTAACTCTTTTTCAGTGGATAAGAAACCATATTGTTCTCCTGCTATAATACTGTGTGAAAAATCTTCTAACCCATCCATCATTTTATTAGATTCATTTAACTGTTGATCTGGATGTAATCGAAAGTAACTAAGTGTCTCTGCTATATATACAGCTTTTCCTTTACTTAATAAAGATAACCATGAAGCTATATCTACGTTACATAAATACCGCCTCTTATCAAAAATCCCAAACGGTTCTTGTAAATCATTTTTACGAAATAAAACTGTTGTCGGTTCTCCAATATAATTTTTTTGATCCACAATTACCTTATTTCCTAATTCTGTTCCCGCTATAATGGTATCCTCTTCAAATAAACGGACAGTCGAATAAATATGTCGTAGCTCTTTCCCTTTATCATCAATGACTTGACGATGAGATGTTACAAGCTTAATTTCATTATCTAAATCATCGAAAAAATACTTCATCATTTTTTCAATTTTATTCACATGAAATACATCATCATCCATTAAAAAATTTATATACTCACCGTTCGCTTCATTAAATAACATTAACGCATTTTCAAACTGTCCAAGAGTTGATTTATTTTTTATATAAATAATATTTGAATGATCACATAAGTATTTTTGTAACACTTTTTCTGTTTCATCATTCGTGCTGTCATCTCCAACTATAATTTCTATATTAGGGTACGTTTGTTCTAACACACTACATAGCGCCTTTTCAAAGTAACGAGGACGATTATACGTAGGAATTAATACACTTACCAACGGCAGTTGCTCTACCACCTCTTCAGTTCTTTCGATACGAGTTCTCATTTTAACTCTCTCACCTCTTCGCATATTATTTATATACGCGACACAAAAATCACATTACTTTAACTGTATGGAGCCTATATACTTTTATGCAAACATGAAACAAATTATCATACTTTTCGTTCCTGAATAAACATATTTAATAATGCGGACATTTTATTTGCACCTTTTTTATTCATATGATCACTATCATAAAAATCATCATCACAAAATAATGGTGAATCAAATAGATCTATAATTTGAAAAGAATATTGAGTTTGAAAATCATTTATAACTTTATAAAAATCTTCTTTTAATTTCTTACTACTACAATTGAAATAATGTGAAGTAACTGGGAATACAACAATTAATGGTTTTATATCATTTTTTAACAGTAATTCTAAATATTTTTTAAAAATTATTTTATTTTCAACTAAAGTTTGAGGATACGCCAATTTAGCATGTGAAGCTGCTCTTATTTTCCCGTGTTCTTCAAAAGGAATATGAAGAGGAGTAGTATTCCATTCAGCATTTACCCAAGGCAGTATCAATGATTCATCTTTTAGTTCATCTAATAAAATATATTCAAAATGCAAATTAAAAATAGAAAGAAGTGGTTTCGGAGTATTTAGATGGGAGAATCCATCAGTGGGTAGAGGAGAGTGAACTACAGTATGATGACCATCTTGAAACAATGGATAATATACTTTGTGAATTCTATATGATTCGGAGGATAACGACATATCAAAGTAAAACGAGAAATAGGCTATTCCTATTAAACAATATTGAAATGAATGATTGTTTGATAAAAGTTGTGACGCTATTAAATAATCATAGTATAGATCTTGCGATGGAAGTGTTAATTTTATTGACTTTTTTGAGAGAAGCTCCGTACTTATGCCACAATGCGGATAAGACAAACCGGTAGCAAACAATTCATACGTCGGATCACTCTTTGCTTTTTTCATAGAAATGTATAAAGACATAAGATCCGGATTTATTTGATAGATAGAAATTAATTTATCCTTCCATTCATACATGTATTTTGTTAAATTAATAATTTTTGAACTTTGCACGCCCCTATTTATCAAGTCATTTGTAAGTTTTTCTGCGTCCCCTCTCCAAATGACTATATATTGAAAAGAACTTTCTAGACGAACAACATCTGAAACGTCCACAACATGAACTATTGTTTTACATTTATTTTTGTCTAACGTATTTCGAATCCTATCCCCTGATAATTCATCACTTAAAACAATGATTTTATATTGCTCCTTCATGTACATCCCCTCCATTATATGTATAATATGAAATTCATTTTTAATTCGTAACAATCATATACACCTGCAATCTAACAAAAAAAATAGCTCCACCATTAGGCGTAGCTATTTTTACAATTATTGCTTATTCAAATTATATTCCTTTATCTAACTGATAAAGTTTACGATACTTTTCATTTTCTTTCAGAAGTTGTTTATGACTACCTTGCATGACAATTTGGCCACGATCAAGGAATATAACTTCGTCTACATGTTCTATTCCTACAAGATGGTGCGTAATCCAAATAACCGTCTTTTCTTCCGTTGCAGAAAACATTGTTTCAATTAAAGACAATTCTGTTTTTGGATCTAAACCGATAGTCGGTTCATCAAGTACAATAATTGGTGTTTCTTGCATAAGAGTTCTAGCAAAAGCAACCCTTTGTCTTTCTCCACCAGAAAACCGCTTTCCCATTTCATGCATTTTTGTTTGTAATCCGTCTGGAAGAGAAGTAACATGTGAAGCTAATTGTGCTTTCTCTAAAGCTTTCCATATCTCTTCATCCGTCGCCTCTGGTTTGCCAATTCGTACATTATTTCCAATTGTCGTATCAAACAAATGCGGCTTTTGATTTAATACAGAAATATATTTAGATAAAAGATTCGTATGAGCTCGTTCACCATTTAGTACAACTTGGCCATTTACTGGGCTTAACGCCCCTGTTAACAATTTTAGTAAAGTAGATTTCCCTGTCCCACTTCTCCCTAAAATAGCAATTTTCTTCCCTGCTTTTATTTGTAATGATACATCTTTTAATACAATCTCATTACTATCTGGATAACTATACGATACGTGATTCAGTTCAATATCTACATGCTTTGGTTCAATATAATCTTTCTCTCCATGCAAATCCGTTTCATCATGTAAAACACTATCACTTTCTACGCCATTAAGACGATGGGTAGATTCTACATACGACGGTATTCGATCGATGGCATCTGCAATAGGAATAAGCGCGTTCGTTACAGATAAAGTCATTAATACGAAAGCTGCGATAACTGTAGGAGCAATTTGTTCACTTGCCGCTTCATTCCCAGTCCATATGATCATCGAAATAACTACAATACCTACTACTAATTGAATGATACTGTCCCGAATATGATACCAGCGTTTCACTCTCTTTTCGATTTTTAACAACTGATCATTTTGTTTTACATACTCATTAATAAATTCATCTTTACGACCACTTGCTTGCCAATCAGATAATCCAAAAACAGCATCTGTCAGTTGTTGATACAAACGGTTTCTTCCTTGCTTTAAAGTAACATGATGTTTCTTCATCAAAAGTAATGATACAAACGGAAGAAGAAAAACGATAATAGCTAACATACAACCTACAATAAGTGCAAAAACAAAATCAAATGCACCGATAACAAGTACGAAGATACTATAAACAACTAGCGCTAATATGCTAGGAAATATTGTACGTAAATATAGGTTTTGCAAATGCTCTATATCTTCGGATAACACTCCTAACATATCACCCGTTTGAAATCGAGAACGGAAAAATAACGCCTGTGGTTCTACTATTATATATAGCCTCGTTCTCATTTTTTCTAATATACGTAGTACGACATCATGTCCGACTAAGCGCTCTATATAATGAAATACAGCTTGCCCTATACTAAACGCTCTTGTTGCAACAATAGGAACATATACAGCCATTACATTTTCTGGTCTAAGGGCAGATTTTGAGATCAAATAACCTGAAATAAAAAGTAACATCGCTCCTGAACTAACTCCAAGAAGACCAAGGAAAATAGTTAAAGTCATTCTACCTTTATTTTGTTTTATATAAAGTTTAACCCAGTTACTCATTTCTCTCCCCTCTCTTCCCTATGAAAATGTAATGTCTCATTCTCTAAAAGTTCTTCATACGTCCCACTTTCTTTCATTTCCCCTTTATTTAAAATAAGAATATGGTCCATTTGTTTCATCCAATGTAGACGGTGGGTTGCTAAAAATACTAACTTTCCATTAAATAGACGTAACATCGCTTGCTTTATTTCAAATTCGGTTTCAATATCAAGATGTGCCGTAGGCTCATCTAATAAAATGATTGGTTTTTTACTTAAAAGCGCACGCGCCATAGCAACACGCTGTTCTTGTCCGCCACTTAGCATACGTCCACCTTCCCCAATTCTTTCGTGTATCCCATTTGGAAGTGATGTAACGAGTGAACGAAGGCCGACTTCATTAATAACTCTTTCAACTTCTTCATCTGTTGCATTTGTTTCATAAAAACGAATGTTATCCTTTAATGAAAGCGGAAAAATATAAGGTTGCTGCGGAATATAAGCGATATTTTTTTGCCAATCTTCACGAGTAGATCCATCAACTTCTACACCATTTACTAACATCTTTCCACTCGAAGGAGATAAAAATCCTGCTAATACGTCGATTAACGTCGATTTGCCTGCACCACTTTCACCAATAACACCAATAGCACCGTTACCTTCCCAAGTAAAATTAATTCCTTCTAATATAGCCTTTTCAGATTCAGTATTATTAACTTTGATGTCTTGTAATTTCAAGCTACTAGAGGCATTCCATACTATATCTTCATTTAAATCTTTCTTTTGTATTCCTTTTTGTTGTTGCAAAATCTCTTCTATTTGCTCCATCGCAATTTGTCCATCTAATGTCGCATGATAATTTGCTCCCACTTGTTTAATCGGCAGAAAATATTCCGGAGCTAAAATCAAAATTGTAAGGGCTGGTAATAGTATAATCGTTCCATCTATTAAACGTATCCCTAATCCAACTGCCACAAACGCAATTGATAAACTCGTAAAGAAATCTAATGCAAAAGAAGAAAGAAAAGCAACTCGCAAAGTACGCATCGTTGCTTTTCTATACCTTTTACTTACTTTTTCAATCTTTCCTTCGTGCTGTTCACTTTTCCCTAAATACTTTAATGTTTCTAAACCTTTTAACGTATCTACAAAATGGTTCGAAAGTACACGATATATCTCGTACTGACTATCTGCCATTTTTTGCGCTGCTAATCCGAGAAGAATCATAAATATGATCACGATAGGAATCGTTACAACTAAAATGATTCCAGACTCAATATCTAGCGTAAAAACGTATAGTACAATTAGACCTGGAACGATGCTACTTCTAATCATTTTAGGAATCGTTAATTCAATATATGTTTTAAATTTCTCAATCCCTTCAATTGATAAGGTAACCAGATGACCAGTCCCAACAGTTTGAACATACCTTGGACCTAATGTGAAATATGCCTCTACTAGTTGTTTTCTTAGTAACGACCCTGTTTTTTCAGCAAAACGTTCCACTAATATTTGTGATGTTCGAACTACTATATGACGCGCTGCAAACGCGATACCAAAATAAACAATTTCACTTAATATTGTTTGTACTGTCTCTCCATGAAATAAAAACGTAATAGCTCGTGCTAAAAAGATTGTTTGCGCAATAATACTAAAAGCTTCTAAAATACTAATAATCGTTAACGCTACATATAAAATACGGCTACCGGGATAAGACGGAAGTCCTCTTTTTCTTTTCATTAGTACTCCAAATCGTTGTCTGACTTAACAGGTTGTCTAAATACATAATAACTCCATATTTGACTTCCGATAACGAAAGGCAAAATAGCAATCGCAAAGTAAGTCATAAGTTTTAATGCATAAGCTCCTGATGCTGCGTTGTAAATTGTCAAATCATTCATTGCTCCTAAAGAGCTAATCATAACACGTGGGAACATACCGATAAATACACTCGCACTTAGTAAAATGATTGTTAAACTCGTCATAAAGAAAGCCCAACCATCTCTTCTTCTTTTATTTAATAAAGTGGACACTAATAGTGCTACAAAAGCTCCGATTGGCACCATAATCCATTCTGTTCCATGAGCAGTGAAAATGTCGGTTTTCCATAACCCCACACCAGCAAAAACAAGAAGTGTAATTAATGAAAATGGTGCAATTTTTATTGCAGCAATTCGTGCACGTTCTCTCAATTTACCAGTTGTACGTATCGTAAGAAATTGTAATCCGTGAACAATACATAGCAGGAGAAACATTACTCCTCCAAGTAACGCAAATGGATGAAGTAATTGCAAGAATCCACCTACAACATTTTTACTCTCATCAATAGGTACACCTACCATAAAGTTTGCAATCGCAACTCCCCAAAGGATAGGAGGTAACATACTTCCAATAAACATCCCCCAATCCCATGCACTCTTCCATTTATGATTATCTATTTTCGCGCGAAATTTAAAAGAAACACCTCTTAAAATTAAAGCAAGAAGCATAAATACAAATGGAATATAAAAACCACTAAATAAAGTTGCATACCAGTGCGGAAATGCTGCAAACATCGCTCCGCCAGCACAAACAAGCCATACTTCATTCGCGTGCCAGAACGGTCCTATTGTATTTAAGTAAACTCGTTTTTCAAAATCATTCTTTCCTAAAAACCTCGAAACCATTCCTACCCCAAAGTCGAAACCTTCCAGTACAAAGAATCCAACAAATAAGATTGCAATAACTAAAAACCATAACTCATTAAGAGATAACATACTCTTCCTCCTTATCAAATGGATCATGGCTTTGATAATCCTTTTTCGTTTTCTTATTCGTGTGGCCCTTAATGGTACGAACAAATAAGTACACACAAATTCCACCCATAATTAAATACATTGATGTGAATGAAATAAGTGAGAATAATACTTCACCGAATGTTACATTTGGTGATACAGCATCTTCTGTTTTCATTACACCAAATACAACCCAAGGTTGACGGCCCATTTCAGTCATAATCCACCCTACTGTATTACCGATGAATGGAAGAGAAATTGCATACACCATTAATTTTAAATACCACGTTTTTTCCGCTAAACGATCTTTTCTTGATAAGAACCATCCGTAAGCTCCTAGAAGAAGCATGAATGTTCCACTCATTACCATCGCTCTAAAACTCCAAAACATTGTATGCACTGGAGGAATATAATCTCCAGGTCCATATTTTTCCTCATATTGTTTTTGAATTTGATTCATCCCTTCAACTTGACCGCTAAACTTATCATACGATAATAGACTTAGCATATAAGGGATTTGAATTTCAAACGAATTTTCTTTCTTCTCTGTATCAATTTTCGAAAATACTGTAAATGGTGCTGGATCCTCACTTGTATTCCATAGCGCTTCAGCTGCCGCCATCTTCATTGGATGTGTCTTAATTAATTGTTGCGCTTGTGCATGACCGAAGAATAATACAAGCGCCGTTGTAATTGTTCCAACAATGATAGAAATTCGGAAAGATTTTTTAAATACTACAGTTTCTCGTCCTTTTGTAATTTTCCATGCACTTACACCAGCAATAAAGAATGCACCTGTTGCAATTGCCGCTGTAATTGTATGCGGGAATTGTACCCATAGTTGTGGGTTTTGAATAATGGCTAAGAAATCATTCATTTGCGCACGACCATCAGCTGCCATTTCATACCCGACAGGTGACTGCATAAATGCACTTGCAGTTAAAATCCAGAATGCTGATAACATCGTTCCAATTGAAAGGAGCCAAATACACATTAAGTGAATTCGCTTCGGTAATTTATCCTCACCGAATACCCATAACCCCAGGAATGTAGACTCAATGAAAAATGCCAGTAATCCTTCAATCGCAAGTGATGGACCAAATACATCACCTACAAAACGTGAATACGTTGACCAGTTCATACCAAACTGGAATTCTTGTAAAATACCTGTTACTACACCTACTGCAAAGTTAATAAGGAATAATTGCGTCCAAAACTTTGCCATCTTCTTATATACTTCTTGCCCTTTTACCACATACAACGTTTGCATGATCGCAATAATAAAAGCTAAACCAATTGACAGCGGAACAAAAAAGTAATGGAAAATCGTTGTTGATGCGAACTGTATTCGTGCCAATTCGAGCGTTTCCATACTAAAATCACTTCCTTCATAGTTTTTATAATAAAAGTTAATTGAGCAATCTTATCAAACTCAATTATTAAGAAATACGAAAAGACAAAAACATTTTGTATGTATTTTCGAAAAATATGAAGTTTCAGTTTTTCAAACTATTGTAATGCTATTTTTTACCTTTTCACTATTTCTGTAGTGTTTTATTCGTTAATCGAATTGTATAATATACCTGCATAGTAAATTCGGGTTATTTTTGACGTATTATTGACATCATTTTGTCTGAAATATGTCTTTTGTCATTTTTTGAATCAGATTTTTCTCATTAGAAAAATGTGTTTTTTCAATATACTTCTTACTTTTATATCTATAAAACAATCGTTTTTCTCTTCATACACTTGACTTTCACCCGAAAAAATGTCCTTGAAACTACCCTCGATAAATGCTTGTTTTTTGTCAAGAGAAAAATATATTTTTAAAATTCAAACTCGAAATAATGTTATTCAAAAATAGAAAATAACTTCCCTCTTCCTCGACTAAAAGTTCATTTTTTTGTCATTTTTCCAGAATAAATAAAAAAAACTGAAAGTCGATTAGACTCTCAGTTTTTTATTTATTTTGCTGTATGTTTTCTAACGGCTGGTAAAATTTCAGTAGCAATTAATTCAATATTTTTCTCAATTTTATCAAATGGTACACCGCCAAAATCAATTTGTGCCATAAAGCGTTGTTGGCCAAATAATTCATATTGGTAAAGCATTTTCTCAATGATTTGTTGTGGGCTACCAACCATTAAAGCATCACGGTAATCTATTGCATTTGTAAATTGCTGTTTCGGATACCCACCACCGCGCAGTGTAAGCATACCAGCATTAATGTGAGGGTAATATTCACTAAGTGCATCTTGTGAATTTTTTGCCGTATAAAATAAACTCGTTGTCGCAACTGGTAAACTAGCTGGATCAAATCCACTTTGTACAGCAGCCTCGCGGTAAGCATCTACTGACACTTTAAAGTTAATTGCTGGACCACCAAGTGTTGTTATCATCATTGGCACACCTGCACGTCCCGCTTTAATTGCACTAGCTGGTGGACCTCCAACTGCACGCCAAATTGGTAAGTTATTATTTTTCGCTCTCGGAATAACCGATGCATGTGCGAGCGGTGCTCTGAACTGTCCATTCCATGTTACATGTTCCTCGTTATTAATTTTTAATAAAAGATCCATCTTCTCTTCAAATAATTCTTCATAATCATTCACGTCATAACCAAGTAAACTATATCCTCCAATACGAGATCCACGACCAGCCACAATTTCTGCACGTCCATTAGAAATCAAGTCAATGGTAGCGAAATCCTCATATACTCGAACTGGGTCAGATGTACTTAATATCGTTGCGGAACTTGCAATTTTTATATTTTTCGTAGCTTGTGCAATAGCTCCTAAAATAACTGTATGAGCTTGTGTTGTAAAATGCGTTTGATGACTTTCGCCGACAGCAAACACATCAAGCCCTGCCTCATCTGCTAACTTAGCTGTTTCAATTAGTTCGTGAATTCTTTTTTCTGGCGTAATTTTCTCCCCATTATGTGGATTTAAAACATGATCACCAATTGAATATAATCCAAACTCAATTCCT
This sequence comes from Bacillus sp. FSL W8-0770, assembly GCF_038008705.1. Lineage (NCBI taxonomy): Bacteria > Bacillati > Bacillota > Bacilli > Caryophanales > Bacillaceae > Bacillus > Bacillus sp. FSL W8-0770. The sequence goes on along the minus strand of NZ_JBBOZR010000001.1, from coordinate 1,804,499 downwards.
TTTCTTATATCTATACGGTATTTTTCCATAGTTACTCTCCTCTTTAATAAAGTAGTATTAGTTTTTTTCTAAAAACGTTGGTAAGTCAAGTATATCTCCGTATTACCTATACCTTCACTTGATTAGTCAATTGATAGTGTAAAAAAAATTACTCTTGCGGTAATTCTTTTTTTTCACTATGCTTATGAACTTTCGTCATTAGCTCGTATAATATTTTCTGCTCTTCTTCATTTAATACATCATCAAAAAACGAAGATTGAAATGCAAGTTGCTCTGGCAATGCTTTCTCTAAGGCCGATTCCCCTTGCTCTGTAAGACTAATTGTTTTCGTTTTCCAATCTTGTTTTCGTACAATATATCCTTCTTTTTCAAGACGAGTTAACATTCGAGAAATGCCACCTTGTGTAACAGTTACCTTTTCAGCTAACTCCATTTGTGTTAGTGGTTGATACGTACGTATTTGCAAAAGCACATCAAATTGAGCTGTCGTTAAATCAAAACGTTTTAAAAACTCATTTGACATTTGATTACTTTGGTTCGTAAATCGTATTAAACGTAACCATATTAATGATCCTATCGTATTATCACGCATGTTTGATCACTTCCTATCGTGAATCTTACTATCACTTTACTACGCAAGTGATAAAAAAGCAAGAGAAAATGTAATAAATATAGCGATAGAGTATTGTATAAATAATGATAAGTAAGAATTCATATAAACATGAATTCTTACTTATCATTATTCTTAACTTTTCATTTCATTCATTACTATATTTAAAGCTGCCATAGCTTTTGGCCAACCAACGTAAAAAGCCATATGTGTTATTAATGCAACCAATTCATTCTCCATAACCCCATTTTGTTTAGCTAGCTTCAGATGAAATTGTAATTGTTCTGTATTACCGAGACTGATTAGTGCTGACACAGTACACAAGCTTCTTTCTCTTAATGTTAAAGTGGCATCCCGCCACACTTCCTCAAATAATATCTTTTCACTATAATGAGCAAATGCAGGTGACATTTCTCTCATTTTCTTTTTAATATGTACTTCAATAAGTTCGTTTTTCATTTTTTTCTCCCTTTATTTTCACCATTTGTGCTATTCCTTGACCAAATGACCAGTTTTCAGCAGCTGTCTCATTTAGTGTAATAAAAATATCCGAAGTTTCAAAATCGGAATATTCCGTAATTTTTAAGGATACGGATTGATACAAATCTTTTTTCTGTTGCACCGTTCTTCCCGGTCCACATGTAATAGAAACATAAATCATATTCTCTGTTCTCTTTTCTCCTCTTTCCAACAAATAATATGGATTATATAAAAATTTGTTTTGTTGGTAAGGTAGGAACATTTGAAAATAATCATTTTCAGGGATGTTAAAATGTTCAATTAATGAAAGATGGATACATTCACCCATTTTTTCCAACTCTTCTTCATTTAATATGTTTTCAGAATAATAAATCTTCACAAAAGGCATAGACTTTCATTCCTTTTCTTATTTTTAATATACAACAAAATTTCATCGTGAAATGTGTAAAATCTCATATACTGTAACACCTTTATTCACTACAATATCAGGTTTCTCTTCATAAAACTCAAACCTACTATATCTCCATTTATCCGGATTATAAACGATTACATCCCCTAAACACTTTTCATTGTTTTGTACATTTTCATTCATCGTGTTTAATTGAGTCCCAACCAGCGTTTTACTTTGAGAAATACTTCCCGCATATTCAACAACATATCTACTTTTCTTAAATCCATCACTTAGATTAACAACTAATGGAACACCTATATTTATTTGTTGCCATCCAAAAGATTGTAAAATATTATCATAATATCCTTCAAAGATAAATTTGTTCATTCCTTCATGGCCATTCCAAATATATAAAGGTGCATAACAGTTATAGAAATTCCCGTCCTTGCCTACCTCAGTAATTAAATAAGCTTTAAAATTCAGATCTTGAAAACCATCAGTTTTATGCCCATTATCCTTTACCCTATTCCTAATAATCTTTATATCATAATCCTTTGGCAAAATGACCTTATATTGCATTCCAATCATGTTTATCACTCACTTTCTATCCTATATACATAATGATAAACCGATGATTGACTAACGTAAAATAGGTATAAATTATGTTTGGTATCATTTATAATGATAGTGCATAAGGGGCTGAGATATATGGAAATAAATGATCTTATTATATTCAAAACTGTTGCCAGTGAGGGTTCTATTAGTAAAGCTGCTAAAGAGTTAGGATATGTTCAACCGAACGTAACTGAGCGAATCAAAAAATTAGAACAAGAATTAGAAACGCCTTTACTACATAGAGATAACAAAGGCGTTTCCTTGTTACCTGCTGGTGACATTTTATTAGATTACACGAATAAAATATTAACTCTATTAGAAGAAGTAAAAAATGAAATTAAAACGAGTGGTTCTTCTTATATAATAGCGACGTCACAATCTATTTTGACAAATTATTTAAGTAAGCGTATTGAAGAAAACTTCAGAAATTATCAAATATATGTAGAAAGTAGTAGTCATTTGCAAAAATCACTTCAGCAACAAAAAGTTGATATGGTCATAACTTATGAGGATTATCCTGACGCATCGTTTAAAAAAGTGTTCACAACCTCAATTTCTGTAGGCTTATTAAAAGCGAAAGAAAAATGTACCATTGATTATTCAAAAGAAATTTTCTTCGTTAGCAATGACAAAAAGTGCCCTTTTAGGAATAAGACAATACAATTTCTAAAAGAAAATAATCTATCTCAGCAACAACTTCAACAGTTGGATTCTTATTCGCTTATGGAAGCGTTTATTGATGATGGAAAAGGAATAGCTTTTTTACCGATTAAAAATGATAAATTGGTACCAATTGAAGATGTTCCAATTGAGAAATTAGCTGTTCATTTTTTTACAAATCAAAACTCTTTCAAACAAATCCCTGATGAACTATTTGGTTAATAAAAAATCCCTCCTTTATGAATCTAAAAGAGGGATTTTTATATTCTATACAATTGATTTTTCACACATTTTGCTCCACTTCTGCACTTTTCTCCTTCTTATTCCGTTTCATATTCTTCAGTCCCTTAACCGTGCCAACTAATCCTTTCGGGAAAACTAGCAATACGATAATGTACAATAAACCAAGAATAATCGTCCATCGTTCAAAGATCGGATACTCTGTAGCTAGTTCTGATAAATAATATTTTAGGGATTCAATAATCCCAGATCCAGCAATAGCTCCAATTAATGTTCCGACTCCTCCAATCATTGTCATCAAGAGTGCATTTAGTGTCATTTCAATTGAAAATACAGTCGTATTGACAAAGCGTAATGTAATAACAAATAAACCACCGCTAATTGCAGCTACTATTCCTGCTACTACACTTGCGATTATTTTATAATGGAGGACTTTATATCCAAGTGCTTCAACACGTTGTTCATTTTGTGAAATTGCCTTTAATACTTTCCCAATAGAAGACTTTGTAAAAAGACGTAATAGAATAAAAATGAAGCATAAACATACAAGTGATACATAATAAAAAGTAAAACGATCACGGAATATTTCTGGTACACCAAATGTAAAACCATCTCCTCCGTGAGTGAGCCCACGCCATTTTTCAGCAAGGACGAAAAACAACTGTGAAATAGCAAGTGTTAGCATCGCATAAAAATGACTTTTCAGCCGTAAAGAAAGTAAACCAATTATATAACTAACTATTGCTGAAATGATAATTGCAGCTACTATTCCAATTAAAAAGTTCGTTATTGATACGCCTTGTCGATCAAATAAAAGCGCTACCCCATATGCTCCTATCCCAAAGAACATACAATGACCGAACGATACAATTCCTGTATACCCAAGCAATACATCAAAACTCATTGCAAAAATAGCAAAGATGAAGATTTGAGTGAACAAAATTAACAAGCTCCTTGAATCATTTACGAACGGAAATACACTTAAACAAATGAGCATACATACTCCAAAGTATACTTTAATTCGGTCCGATGTGTTGTTCACCATTTCACCCCTTTTCACCAACAAGTCCAGTTGGCTTCACTATTAAGAAAAATAGTAACATTAACATATTAATTGCAAGTGATAAATCTGGTATAAAATACGCTGTAAAAGCACCAGCTAATCCGACAATTAAAGAAGCAATAGCTGAACCTTGGACGCTTCCTAATCCACCGATAATTACTACTATAAAAGCTAAAATTGCATACTGCATGCCCATCTCGGCGAAAATAACGCCCGAATACGGCGCTAATAAGAATCCTCCCAAAGCTGCCATCCCTGCTCCTAATAAAAAGACGAAAGAAAATATCGCTTTTACATTAATACCAAGCGCTTGAACCATTTCTTTATCCATTACACCTGCACGGATCATAAGACCTATCTTCGTCTTTTTGAGTAATAGTAGTAGTGCAATGTAAATAATTATCCCAATCAAAATAACAAATAGACGATATTTAATTAATATAATACCTCCGAATGTAAAACTTCCTTGTAACCATAACGGTAATTTTGCACTAATAGGGTTTGGCCCCCAAAATATTTTAATACACTCACTAAGAACGAGCATTCCTCCAAGCGTAACGAGCAGCTGTCGAACATGATTTCCATATACCGGTCTAATAAGAAACCTTTCTAAAATAAATCCTAGGAACATTCCCATGGCTACTGCTCCAACTAAAGCTAATATATAACTTCCTGTCATATTAAATAACCAAACACCTGTAAATGCTCCCCATGCAAATAAACCACCGTGTGCAAAGTTTAAAACGCTCATTAGACCGAAAATAAGTGAAAGACCTGATGCTAACAAAAAAATGAGCATCCCTGTTGAAATCCCATTTACAAATAAATTGATTAACACATCCATCCTTTTCACCTCGGATTCATGTTAAGAGATTCCTAAATATTTATGACACATTTCCTTATCCTTTTTTAATTCATTCATAAAACCGTTATGAACAATTCGTCCGTTATCCATAATGTAAAAATAATCACCAATTTGACTAGCCATCATAAAATTTTGCTCAACAAGTAAAACTGTTGTTTTCTCTTTCATCTTCAAAATAGCTACCATTAATTTCTCCACCATTATCGGGGATAGCCCTTTGCTCGGCTCATCAATAAGTAATAATCCATCACTATTAATAAACGCTCTTGAAATAGCCAACATTTGCTTTTGCCCTCCGCTCAAGAGCCCACTTTTCTTATTCCAAAACTGCTTTAAATCCGGAAATAGTTCCAGCATCCACTCTATTTTCCCTTCTACTTCTTCACCTTTCCCCCTAGCAAGAGCGAATGTTTCTTCTACTGTCAAATCATGAAAAATACCTTGATTTTCTGGTACATACCCTATTCCTTTCCTTGAAATTAAATGTGTAGGTAATCCACTTACTTTTGCACTATCATAATAAATTTCACCATCTGCAATCCGGTGAAACCCCATAACTGAACGTAATGTCGTTGTTTTCCCTGCCCCGTTTCTACCAAACAGTACAGTAATCGTCCCTTTCTCAACAGTAAGAGATACTCCTTGCAAAATATGAAACTGATCTAAATACGTTTCTATACTATTCACTTGTAATAGTGCCACTATATAATCCCCCTAAATAAGCACTTTGTACACGCTCATCTTTCATAATTTCTTCTGGCAATCCTTCAGCCAATAACTCTCCATGAAATAAAACGATAAGATGATCTGACAAACCTAGTATCATATCCATTTTGTGTTCGATAAGTACAATTGTGCTCTCTGGATGTTTCTTAATATTTTCAATCACTTGTAATATAGCAGGGACCTCCTCAACCGAAATACCTGCCGTCGGCTCATCAAGCAATAACACATCCGTTTTTAAAGCTAATAACATCGCAAGTTCTAGCTTTCTTTTCTCTCCATGTGCCAAATCTTTCGCTAATACGTTCTCTTTCTCGTGAAGTAATACTGTTTTTAAGAAACGTCTCGCCTCTCCAACTTGTTGCTTTAATTTTGCTGAACTCGGGAAAAAACTATAGTAATCTTGTACGAATGATTGAACACTTAAACGGACATTTTCAAGTACCGTTAATTCTGGGAATATGTTTGTAAGCTGAAAAGAGCGACCGATTCCTAAGCGTGTTCGATCTGAAATCGATAGTTTTGTAATATCTTGCCCTTTAAAATACACTTCACCTGTTGTAGGTAAAATCTGTCCACTTAGTAAATTAAATAATGTTGTCTTCCCCGCACCATTTGGCCCGATAATAGAAATGAGCTTTCCTTTTTGGACAGTTAAATTTACATCTTTAATAACATGATGTTCACCAAAAGATACGCTAAGATTTTTCGTCTCTAGCAAATGTGTCACGAAATCCCTCCCTTTAAAGCCGTGAGTATGAAAGAAATATGTATAAAGAGGGTCCCCCCCTCTTTATACAAAAACAACAGAAAATTCAGTCTATTTATTTTGAACTGGTGGTTCTGTTTCTTTCATCGTTAATTCTCGCTCTAACACTGGCACCGGATAATCAACACCATCTTGCTTTTTCAATGTGATAGAATACAGTGTCTGCATTGCTTGGTGGTCCTTCTCTCTAAACTTCATCTTTCCTTTCGGTGTATCAAATTCCATTCCTTCCATTTTCTTAATCAATGTATCTACATCTGTATCACCTTTTGTTTTCTTTAAGGCTTCTACAATAGAAATTGCTGCCGACATTCCTCCCGCTGTAAACAAATCTGGCACTGCACCATTAAAACGTTTTTTATGCTCTTCAACTAGCCAATCATTCACTTTATTTTTTGGAAGTGTGTGATAATATACAGAAAAACCTTGCATACCTACTAATGCATCCATTGTTTTTAATGCTGGTATATCTGGCGCACCTGTAGAAATTTTAATACCTTGCGCTTCCACATTCATATCTTTCAACTGTTTCCAAGGTGAATTTGCCCCTGCCCAAACGATAAATAAATAATCTGGTTTTGAACTAATGATATTTTGAATATTCGCTGTAAAATCTGTTGAATTTGTATCCGCGTATTGCTCATTCACAATGTTCGCACCTAATTTTTTCGCACCCGCTTTAAATGCAGCAATCCCTTCACGACCAAAAGCGTTATCTGGGGCAAATGTCGCAATCTTTACATCTTTTTTCGCAATTGCTGCTGCTCCTGCAATCGCATCTTGTGAGGAACTTCTTCCAGTTCTAAAAATATATTTATTCCAGTTCTTCCCGGTAATACTATCCGCAACTGCCGGTTCTACAACCATAATCTTTTCATATTCCCCGGCCAGTGGTAAAACCGCTAACGTATCACTTGAACTAGACGATCCAACTAAAAAATCAACTTTCTCTTCTTCTAATAACTTCGTAGCTTTTTTAACTGCTACATCAGCTTTCGTTTCTGTATCTTCTACAACAAACTTAATCTTTTTCCCATCTACTTTCCCAGTTCCACCAGTTGCATAGTCTAACCCTAATTCAAATCCGTTCACTGTTTGTTTTCCATACGATTCTAGCGGTCCTGTTAAAGAAGCAAGAACTCCTACCTTAATCGTTTTTTCATCCTCTGTACTTGTTTTCTTTCCTGAACAAGCTGCCGTTATTAATAACGAACCTAAAACACAACCAGTAAACATTGTCTTTAGCCACTTACGTTTTTTCATCGACATTGTGATCCTCCCCATACTTTACTTTCTGATAGAATCAAACACGCCAAAATCCCCTGTCCGTAATCATGACTAACTAATTCGATAGATAATGGAAAACTCTTGTAGTACCCTCTACATTCGGCACAAATATATAATCACCTTCCTATGTAATGGAAACGGACATACAATCAATATATATTCTGCAATCCAATTGAAAATACTGTTTCATTTCAGTAATGATCATACAAAAAGACTAACTTATTTTTTAAGTTAGTCTTTTCACCTTAATTAGAGTTAAGTTCTACTTTCTCTAACCCTTCAGCCAATTGTTTCTTATCTAGTCCTTCTCCTATTACTACTAAGTTTGTCGGGAAACCGAAGTCTTGTTCTAATAAAGTTGGTACTCCGAACGAATATTGGAATAGGTGAGGGTATTTATCTCCACGGAATTTCACAAAACCTTTCACTCGATAAATACTATCTGGTAAATTCGAAAGCCATTCATATAATTTGTCTTGATCAATCGGTTTCGTAAATTGATATGTCATCGTTTGTATATGTAAATGCTGTTTGACATGTAGTGTCTCATGTTCCTCATTATTTGGAAATTCTGCTTCTTCTATATCTTTTAAAGATATATTACAATACTTTGTCTCATACATTTTCGCATGATTATTTATTGCCTTTACTTCTTCAAATACTGTGTTCTTATCTTCATCTGTTAGTAAATCTGCTTTATTAACAAGAATGTGACTACCAAATTTAAGTTGCTCATGCAATAGCTGTTGTACATTTGCACTTAATATACTTCGATTTAACCACCTTACTGCATCTAAAACGACTACAATTGATTTCACTTCCAGAAAAGGAGCTAAAATTGGCGAGACACACGCGTCTAACACTTCAATTGGATGCGCAACACCTGTCGTTTCTATATAAATTACATCTGGTCTTTCTTGTTGGTATAACGAATGTAATTGTATTTCAAGCTCTTCTTTTAATGTACAACAAATACATCCTTTAAGAAGTTCTCTTAAAACATTCTCTTTTCCAATAATATCTGTATCTACCGAGTATTCACCAATTTCATTCATTAATACTGCAACTTTTCTATTCTTCTTTTTCTCTGCTAACAATAAATTTTGTAATAATGTTGATTTTCCACTACCTAAAAAACCACCTAATATATGAATCTCCACTTTATTCATTCAACCGACCATCCATTTCTTTACTTCAAATGTATTCAAAGCGTAATAATTACGATTTATATTTATCATTTTATTAAAAGAATGACCATTTGTAAATATAAGAGATTCACTGTTCATTTACTTCATATGCAACTCTAACTCCAGACTCAATTGCCCCTTGCATCCATCCATGTGTTAATGTCGTATGCTCTCCTGCAAAGTGTACTTTTCCAGATGGTGGTGTAATATACGGAAATAACTCGAGCTCTTGGCCTGGTTCGAAAGCTGTAAATGCACCGCAAGAATACGGATTTTTACTCCAGCTAAAAGATGTTCCAGTGACAAACTCACTATAGACGATGTCACCGTATATTTCCGCTAAATTTTTTAATGCGTAACGAATACGATCTCTTTGCGGGAGACTATCCCATGTTAACGCCTCATCTGCCCACGTATAACTTGCTATAACGATAGCTGGTCCTGGAGTATGAATGCCATAACTCGGATAGTATGTAAAACGTATCGGTAAATCAGTAATAGATTTACCTCCACACTGTCCCGCTTTCTCCCAAAATCTACTTTTAAACTCTATTGCAATTTTAGTTGCAGCAATATAATTTAATTCACGAATTGCTCTTTTTTTAAAATAAGAGAATAAATAGTATGGCTGAACTTCTACAAACCTTAACGCTGAAAATGGAATTGTAATAATAGCAAAATCACTTGTTATTGTAAATTGCTCTAACGTTTGTTCATGATTTCCTTGTAACATTACTTTATTATCTTCTTGTATAATTTTATCAACCTTATACTGCATTAAAATATGTTCCCTTAATTGTGGTAAGAATGCATTCGATAACTTATCCATTCCACCAGTTATTTCATAATATTTCGTTGTTGAAGTAAAGAAAATCATTTCACGTAATACTTCAATTAAGGACATTCCCATATAAGCTTCCATATCAAGAAGTACCCCAATCATATCTATTGCACCATCTGAATAATACTCCATTAAAAATGAACCAAGCGAATACGTTTTATACTTTTTTTCAACGATAAGCCAGTTTTTATCAGGATCCTTCTTAATATAATTTAGTATTGGTTCTAATACCTCAATCATTAGCTCTTCTGCCGTTTTTCCTCTTTCTTTATCCAAAACCGGATATTCAAGTACACTTGGATCATTTTCAAACACATTCAATCTCGTTTGAATGTTATTCGTATAAATGATATCTGCAAAAGTTTTATTTATAAAAAGGTTTAAAGGTAGTTTAAATTTATGAATATACGCTAAGGTTAACTTATGGGTGTCAGGGATTCTCATCGGTCCCGCATTAAAATATAAACCCACACTAAATGGTTCCCGAATCGTATACACTCTGCCACCTATTCTGTTATTTGCTTCTATAATCGTTACTTCGTGCCCAGCCTCTTTTAATAAAGAACCTGCAACTAATCCAGAAATCCCTGCACCTGCAATCGTAATCCGTTTTGGGTTATTCTGTTTAACAAGCCCTGCATGAATAATATGAAGCATTTCTTCCATTGTTAATGGGTTCCCCATACCATTTCCCCTTTTACAAAGGATTTTACTGAATTATATTCGGTTCACTGAATTCCTATGTTTTGTTCGCAGATTTGCACGGATACATTTTCAAATACTTGAATATCTTTTATAAAATGTAATAAACTAGATATGACTCTATAGAAGTAAGACGTATTATCTTACATAACAAAACCAATGAAATTGCGAGGAATTTTGAAATGAAAAAAGGTATTAACCGTGTTGTATTAGTAGGAACAGGAGCAGTTGGATGTAGTTATGCTTACTGCATGATTAACCAAGCCGTAGCTGAAGAATTTGTTTTAGTCGATGTAAATGAAGCAAAAGCTGAAGGGGAAGCAATGGATTTAAGTCATGCTGTTCCATTCGCACCAGCTCCAACTAGAGTATGGAAAGGCAGCTACGAAGATTGTAAAGATGCTGACCTTGTAGTTATTACAGCTGGATTACCACAAAAGCCAGGCGAAACACGTTTAGATTTAGTTGAGAAAAACGCCAAAATCTTTAAACAAATCGTTCGCAGTATTATGGATAGCGGATTTGATGGCATCTTCTTAATCGCAACAAACCCTGTAGATATTTTAACTTATGTAACTTGGAAAGAATCTGGTTTACCGAAAGAACGTGTAATCGGTTCTGGTACAACGCTTGATTCTGCTCGTTTCCGCTATATGTTAGGTGAGTACTTCGATATTGGTCCACACAACATTCACGCTTATATTATCGGAGAACACGGCGATACTGAACTTCCAGTTTGGAGCCATGTTTCCGTTGGTATCCAAAAACTACAAACACTGCTTGAAAAAGACAACACGTATAATCAAGAAGATTTAGACAAAATTTTCATAAACGTCCGTGATGCAGCTTACCATATTATTGAGCGTAAAGGCGCAACTTATTATGGTATCGGCATGTCACTTCTACGTGTTACAAAAGCAATTTTAAACGACGAAAATAGTGTATTAACTGTATCAGCTTACTTAGAAGGTCAATACGGTCAAAAAGATGTTTATATAGGGGTACCTGCTGTTTTAAATCGCGGCGGTGTTCGTGAAATTTTAGAGGTTGAATTAAGTGAAGATGAAGAATTAAAATTCGATCACTCTGTTCAAGTATTGAAAGAAACAATGGCTCCTGTACTTTAATCGTATACCCACAAAGGGGCTGTCCCATAAGTCGGTGAAACCGGCTTATGAGTCAGCCTCTTTCATGTATTAGTATTTAGGTCCCACATTACTTGATTACTAAGTACAAAAAGCACATCCTCTAATTGATTCTTTTCCCTTTCACCGATTGTATGCTCTCTCATATAATTATCTCACTCATATATTATCATTTTGGCTACAATGTATCCGCTTCTAGCCCTCGTAATTAGTGGAATCCCCTCCTAGATAACAATTGAATTCATATAATTATACAGCCTTAGCCATTTCTACAAGTAATCTCATAGCCAGTACCTTGTGCAATCCTTTGTTTTGTTCTTTTTCCGCCATCTTCCTCCCCGACTCTCCTCAAAAGAGAGTTATAGGAACATCTTTTCAGTCTACAACTATTTTTTAATAGTCTAAAGCATTTTTTTAATACGACAAAAGTAATTTTTTGATGTATCTTCACTCAAATAAGTGATATTTTTAAGCTAACTCATTCCCTCTGCCTTTAATTTTCTATAAAAGCAGTATATATATTTTATAGAAGCTTCTTTTATTTCAACCTAACATTCAGACAATTATCGCTATTATTTCTTTTATTAAATGGATTCTATTTGCTTATTTGATTGAGGAAAGGTTTTATAAAGGTCTGAATCCCTTTTACATTTACTTTTTCAGGGAATTCATCTGTAAGAGCACAAACGGATAACTTATAATTCCTATCGAATTCGTACTGTTTGAAGTGGTAATTCTTTTGGGCTCCTACAACATGAAAACTATTGTTGATATCTACTATTGAAAACGAATTTAATGGAATATATAGTCCGCGCCCATCAGCCTTAATATAGCTTTCTTTAAGGGTCCATAAATCATAAAAGAATATTTTTCTTAGATCTAAAGACTTCTTTGCCAACATCTCATATTCTTTCATGGAAAAAAACTGTTCAGCAATTTCTAAATCTACTGTACAAATCTTCTCAATGTCAATTCCAACCTGGCTATTGTTACCGACAATTACAACCCATTCATTAGAATGAGAGATATTAAAATGAAAATCTTTAATGCCTTCAACATAAGGTTTCCCGTAGTCATTAGTTGCAAAAGATATATCTTCTGGTTCAATACCAAAACGTTCAAGAATCATACTCCTGATAGCAATTCGTCCAAGGAGATTACTTTGGGCGTCTTGCCACCTTAGAAACCGCTCATTTTTCTGGCGTTCTCGAGGTGTTAAGATACATAATAATCTTTGTTTAACGTCTGGATCTAACTCTTTATCATTATGGATTGCAATAATTTCTAGTTTTCTCGTTGGCTTTTTCAATCCAAACACCCTCCACGTCTTCTTTAAACACAAATTAAACAAACATTGTTAGCAAGATAGAGCAACCAGTAAGTTATAAAAGTATAACCTGTCACGACACCCTTTAACTTACCGGTTTATATCCTACTGTTTGTGCACGAACTTACTACCTTTCATTCATCGATTTAACTAACCACACTACTACCACTATATAATTCCCTTTTAGATAAAAATTTCCTCAATTCATTTTCGAGGGAATTAGAAATCGTCTTCCAACTAAATTACCATTCTTCAACATAAGCATTTTCTTCAATCTTGAAATCTGTAGGCACTGTCTTTTTCTTAGTGATTAGGCGTTCAATTTCTTGGGCGATTTCTCTCACTGTCTGTATGCGACTAATCTCTTCAAGAGTAAAATCTACACCGTACTTCTTTCGAATATTGTTTAAGAGTTTTATATATAACAACGAGTTTCCTCCAACAGAAAAGAAGCTGCGATCAATCTCTTTATGAATACCTTCACCTAACAACTCGATCCATAGATCTAAAACTCCAGATTCTACCTCCGTAAAGGATTCTTTTGGCATAGGTTCAATATGCTCGCCGTTATTTATAATACTTCTAAGCTTTTTAAAATCAGTTTTCCCATTATCCGTAATTGGAACTTCACTAATTGATATAATCCTTGATGGAATCATATACATAGGTAATTCTTCAGCAAGGTCACTTTTAAGGATATTTATTAGCTCTTTTTCTTCCAATGCATTAGGCTCCATCTGCACAAAAAGTACAATAGCAGAAGACGAGTTTACAAGATTATGAAGCATTACAGTCGCATTTCGAATGTAATCTTTTTTACCCGCTGCATTGGATATTTCGGATAAAGATATTCGATGACCATTAATTTTTACCAAATCGTCTTGCCTACCCAAAAATTGATATTCACCACTTGGCATTTTTCTAACTATATCATTTGAGTTATAGACTTTAATTGAATTTTCACCAAATGTTAAATGGAAAATCCCATTATTGTTACTATTCACATAACCGCTCATAACTTGAGGACCTGCAATGTACAAATATCCTGGCACACCATTTGGAACAATATTTCCATACGAATCACAAACTAAATAAATATTCTCTCCAATTGGCTTACCGATAGAATTCTTTTCTTTTCGGTTCTGAACCGAAATAGAACTAGAACATACAGCACACTCCGTCGGCCCGTAAGAAATATAAAATTCGCATATACCTTTCCATTTTTGTAAAAGGTCTTCTGGGCAAACTTCACCACCAATATTAATCGTCTGAAGTGAATAGCTTTTTCTTATCTCAATTGTTGACAATGAAGGTGGAGCAATGTTTATATGTGTAATACCTTCTCTCTCTATTTCATCACTGATCCTTTTAGACGAATATAAAGTATCCTTATCAATCAAATGAAGTCTTCCACCACATGTTAAACTGCAAATTATATCACTCGTCGCCACGTCAAAATTAAGAGATGAATATTGTAACGTTACAGTTGAAGAATTCATGTTGTATTGATTATGTGCTGATTGGACATGTGATAATAATGCCTGGTGTGATATTCTTGCGCCTTTTGGTAGTCCTGTAGTCCCTGATGTAAAAAGTACATATGCCAAATCTGTTTGATGTACTTTAGAAGGATTTTCACTTGTACATTGATTAATCTTTTCTTCAATAGATCTATCGTTAAGGTTTATTGTTTTAAACTTTCCATCTACTGTTTCAAGATGGGTATCAGTTATTATAAATCCCAATTTAGTTGAGTCAATAATATATTCTAACCTCTTCTTTGGAACATTATTTTCAATTGGTAAATATGCTGCACCTGCTTTCATTACTGCAAGTATAGAAACAATTGCGTCGACCGATCTACCAAATAAAACACATACTATCATTCCTGGCTTCACACCAATGTTAGAAAGGTAACAGGAAAGTTTATTGGCCCTTTCATTAAGTTCAATATACGTCAAATCAAGATTATCTTTACTTAGAGCAATTGCATTTGGTTGCCTTTTAGTAATTTCTTCAAACCATGCTGTAACTGAGGGAAACGGCAATCTATCTTGTTTACTCGTTGTTAATTCAGGCAGTTTTGCTGCGTTTAGAAGTGGCGCATCGAATGCAAGTGCCTTTGGTGATAAGGAAAAATAATTTAACATTAAGGTATATAATGAGCTTAGCGCAACTATAGATGATTCTTCAAAGAGGTTATTGTCATATTCAATAACTAATTCAAATACATCATTTTTTTGTCTAACTAAAAACGTCAAGTCAAATTGTGTTCTATTATTATAATAATCCTTCTTTTCAATTGTACATCCAGTAATATTAAGCAATTCATCTTGTTCTTCTTCATAAACAAATAACGTTTGAAGAAGAGGAGAATAAGAAGTATCCCTATCAATATCAAGTACACCTATGATATCCGTTAACGGAGTTCGTTGATGCTTAAGAGATCCTAGAATTACGTTTGAACATTTTTCAAGAACTTCTTGAAAGGTTTCAGCTTGATTTAGATCTACGAATAGAGGTACTGTATTAACAAAAAAGCCTATCAAGTTACTATACTCTGCTGTATTTCTATTTGCTACTGGCGTGCCAATACAAATTTCTTTCTCAAAGCTATACTTTTCAATAGCTAAACATAAAATAGCGTAAAATCCAGAAAATAGGGTTGTATTATTTTCTTGGCAGACCCATTTGAGCCTTGAGATAGACTCTGTTGATAGCTTAGTAATATGTCTTGACCCACAATATTTTGGAGTCTTTTCACGTCTATGATCCAAAGGGATTGAATGAACATGAGGTGCTTTATTCAAAGTTTCTTTCCAATATGCAAGACTAGACTCATATTCAGGTGTTTTTAACCAACTCTCCTCGTCAGTACAATAACTGTAATAAGAATTTGAAACTGGTTCAAATGAAGGAGATTCATTAAGTAAGAGACTTCGATATACCTCATTGAGCTCGGAGAAAAAAATCCCTTCTGAAATACCATCAAAAGCAATATGATGTATTGTAATAACGCATGTAAATTTACCTTGTTGCTTAAACAAAGTACATCGAATAGATCTCTCATTTAGTAAATCAAAACCTTTATTAATTTCAGACATAATACGTGTATCCAGCATTTTTGGATCTGAGATCTCTTCTACATTAATTCTAACATCATCTTCTATCTTACTTTGCCAAAACTCCCCGTTAATAATTGAATATTTGGTATTTAAGGGGGAATGTCTTTCTATAACTAGATGCAATGCCTCTTCTAGCTTTTCTGCTATAATTGAACCTTTAATTTCAAATACATAGTATTCATTAAAGTGAGAATCATTCGAATTCAGCTTTTGGTTCATATATAGAAGACGTTTCTGAGCAGAAGAACAACGCTGTTTTTTTTCATTTTTAATTTCAACATCTATTTTTTTTATCGTTTTATCCCATCGATTATTATGATACTCAGTAGCAACTTTCTTCGGTGTTTTTAGGGAAAATAAATCAACTAATGGAATAATACAACCGAATTTTTTTTGGATTTCTATTGATAATCTCATCCCTAGAAGAGAATTACATCCTACCTGATAGAAATTGTCATCTGCATTTACGGACGAGTTATTTAGCTGCTTTCTTAGAAATAAAACAATAAAGTCCTTGAGGTTATTCTCATCTAACTTCTCATCCAGCTTTTCATCACGAGACATTAGTTGCACTTTTGAAAGCAAATAATCGGTGTCCAACTTCCCATTATGGTTCAATGGAAACGACTCAACTATATGAAGCTGATTAGGTATACAATATCCTGGCATCTCATCCTTATATGTTTTTAAAATCTCTTCTTTATCTATTAAAATGTTATTTTTAGTTTGAATAAATGCATGTAAAACATCCCTACTACCGTTTTGTTCTACTAGAAAACAACATTTTTGAACCACAGATTGATTCTCCATAACAGCTTCCAACCCAGTTAAATCAATCCTAAACCCTCTTAATTTAACTTGTGTATCCTTTCTGCCATATATCTCAATAAGTCCTTTATTATTATAAAAACCTAAATCTCCACTCATATAAAATGGTTGCCCAGTTTCCTTGTCAAAACCGAATGATTTTTTTGTATTTTCAGTTTCTAAGTATCCTAGAGATACATTTTTTCCGTATATAACAATTTCACCAATCTCTTCGTTCTGGCAAATTTCATTGTTTTTGTTAAGGATTCTTATATCTGTATTTGGGATTGGTTTGCCTACTGGGACACTCTTCCCATTCAATGAGTCTCTAGTAACTAAATGAGAGGTTGCCAAAATTGTTGTCTCGGATGGACCATAAGCATTAATAAGGCGAATATCTCTATCTAAAATCTTTTCGACCATGTTCTTTGGTAAGACCTCTCCCCCTAAGATAAGTGTCTGTAAACTGGAAGGGACTCGATTCTGTACCAATAATTCTCCAAATCCACTTGGAGTTACAAACATGGCTGTAGGTAATAGTTTTTTAGAATTTATAACGTCTAGAACAGACTCCACTACAACTAACGTACCATGATGATATAATGTTGCAATCATTTCCATCAATGATATGTCAAACGACACTGCACCAGAAAAGAGACACCTGCTTAATTCTTCTGGTTGAAAGTATTCATCACACCATGCTAGATAATTACTTACATTTTCATGAGAGACCATTATCCCTTTTGGTTTTCCAGTTGTCCCAGATGTATGAATAATATAGGCAGGTTGTTTCCCAACAGACTTCCCACTTATTTGATTCATGGGTGATATCCGTTCATTCTTATACTCTTTGTTCCTTTCAGCATTAATATCAATAATCGAAACTGAACCATTCCTCCATTGAGTTGGGGCTTCTTCATTGACTAAGATGAATTCAATTTTAGAACTGTCTATTATATTTCTGTTATGCTTTTCTGGAAGTAATTTATTCAATGGGACATAAACTCCACCAGCTTTCCAGATAGATAAAATTGAAATAATAGTGTAAACAGAACGATCCATGTATACTCCTATCAAACTACCGTTATTAACACCATTCTTTCTTAACCCCATTGCTAATAAGTCAACTTTACTATGGATATCTTGATAGGTATACTGTATTCCATTATGCTCTATTGCTACACTTTCCGGATTGGCCTCTGATAATTTTGTGAAAAAATTTAAATTTTTCATATTCCCTCCAAGTAAAATCGATTTCATTTAATTTTTCTCAAAAAGAGGGTTATTGATATAACCCTCTTTTGCAGTTTGAATCCCATCTATAGTTGCTAAATTTGCAAATTAAAATAACCCCTGGCATCAAATGTTTTAATATATTTTGAAAACATAACTTCATCACAACATGGTAAATGTGAGTCTTCTTCAAGCAAAAGCTTATGTTGATCATTTGGCAATCTTAGAAATTCAGATTCTTTACTACTACTTCCAGTATCACTATTCAGTTCCATATTATCAACAACCCAAATACCTTGTTCCCTATATTTATTTGCTTCTACAAACCAAGCTTCATCATCGACGGGAGTTAAATTAGTATAACCAGCATATTCCAATGCCTTTAACAATTCTTTAGATGTAAACGATGTGTCTGGCACTAAATTAGCTATCACCTGTCCATTAGCAGATTCCAATGCAATGTTCAGCATAGTCTTCACTAACTTATCAACTGGTGTTATATAATAAAGCGGTACTGGACTCTCTACAAAACTTTTTGGACATTTATTTGTTAGGATAACAGCTTTAATCCAGTTCCACAGAGCATCTTTTTTGTTGTTTATATACGATTCAGTACTTCCTCCAATATTCCCTGGACGAAGAATATTTATTGGATACCCCTTTTCCATTAGTGGATACAAATAATGTTCAGCAAGGCTCTTTGAAACACCATATCCGTTTTCTGGAGAAGGAAGGCTAACTAATTTCCCCTCGAATGTATGATTCCCTAACTCGTACACATCAATTGTAGAGATAAAATTCAACGAGGACAGTTTATGCCGAAAAGCTAAATTAATGAGAGTCTTAATTGAATAGGTATTAATGTCAACAAGTTGTTCTAAAGGGTAAGCGTGATTTACGCTAGCGCCTGAATGTATAACCATGTCAACTTTACTAGAAAGTTGGTCAAACTCATGGTTCGATAAACCAAAATTTTCTCTAGATAAATCCCCTGTTATGACTTCAAAATATCTACTTAGACCATCTTCCCACAAAGAATAGTGCTTCAATACATCAACTATTCTTTCTTGGTTACCGTCTCGAACCAAGCAATATACATACATTCCTTTATCAATCAAAGACTTCAATAAATGTGCACCTAGAAAACCAGTTGAGCCAGTTAAAAATACGGTTTTAAAATTTCTGAATTCCTCGATATTATAATTTGATACGTACGGCCATTTTTCCCCTACACTATCAATATCTTTAAAAATATGCTCAATAACATCATTTGTAGTTTCAAATGGAGATATGGTTCCATCTTTCTCAAGACATGAAAGTACCCCGTTGATAGTCGGATTCTTTAAAAAATCCCTAATAGTAATAAAGTTACCAAGCTCTTTGTTTAAGTCAGCAATCAATGATATTAGATGCAATGAATCCCCACCTAGTTCGAAGAATTTACCATTTTCTAACTCACTGTGATCAACTATATATTTACTAAAGATTGAACTAATGACGTCTTTGCAGGCATTCAGCTCTAACTTGGATGTTCGTTGCTCCTCCTTGGCAATTTTGCTATCTCTTTTAGCAACAGGTATAGAGTCAACTTGATGCCAGTAAGATTCTTTATCAAGCCTTTCAAAACAAAGACCATCTAATTTACCGAGCTCTGGATCTTGATATATTTCACTCCATTCTACTTCGTTCATAGACCATAAAGAACTGACAATAGTCACAAAGGACTGTTGAGTGAAATTCCCATTTAAACTTCCTCGTACTAGTCCAGTTTTGATTTCTTCATGTTTGTTAGTAACGGTTGATGTTATAATAGGACACCCTAATTCGATTAATGTAATAGGTTGATTATTAATCACCCCTTTAATACACTCGTAGAATAAAACTGGCTCCATGACATGCCTTCTCCAATAATTTTGTCCAATGGAGGTTGCGTCGCTGTGTAATTCACCATATACACATGAATATAATGGGAAGCATGGTTTGTGAAATGAAATATCCGAAATACTTTTTTCAAATTCCATCGCTGCCTTTTCCATATCAGGCGAATGGAATGCACGATTGGTACTGAGTTGTGTACACTGTATTCCTTTTTGTTTCAGATGAATTATTAAATCGTCTACATTTTTATCTTTTCCACTCATCACTATATCAATAGGTGAATTCAAGGTAGCAATTGCTACTTCATACTTTTGAGCTAAGTCTGCAATTGTTGAAGAATCCGCTCTAATAGCTACCATCTTACCGGTTGGAGCTAATTCATGCATAACTTTCCCACGTAAAAATACCAATTTAATTGCATCTTCTTCATTAAAAACTTGAGATACAGTAGCTCCAACTATTTCACCTAAACTATGTCCAATAATTGCTTGTGGTTTGATGCCTAAAGAAAGGAGAAGGTTTCCGTATGCCAATTCAGAGATAAAAATAGCTAACTGGTCTATCTGAGTATGCTTTATGTCATTTCCTTCTCCAAACATTTCCTTACGCACATGAATGGCAATATTACTATCAATCTCCTCGAGTTTAGCAAGCAATCTTTCTACTTCATTATTGTAAAAAGAATTTGTATTATATAAATCAGTAATATTAGGTATTTTCCCTTGACCTGAAAAAACAAAAACTGGCTTCCTGCCTCTTAACTCAGAAAAATTCTTAATAATCCCTTTTTTTGGTTCACTTGAAACAATCAAGCATCCTCGATGAAAATCATGTTTAACTGATGTTCTATATGTTATAGCAAGTTCATTTATTTTATTCTGCGAATATCCAGTAGCTTCAATTCTTTTCAATAAGTCCTCCATTTGAGAGGTAACCTTTTCGGGTTCCTTGGAGCTTACAGGAATCACATTCAATGTGTCGTTTCCTGTAGTAACCTTATTTTTTTTATCTAGTATTTCAAATGGTCTTCTCAGAACAACATGGACATTTGTTCCGCCAACACCTAAAGAAGTTACACCTGCATACCACATATTAGAATTCCATGACTCTGGGTTCGTATTTACACGTAAACGAGAATTCTTCCAATTAAACCTTTCATTTTCAGATGCAAAATTAATTGTAGGCGGTACAATACCCCAGTATGTTGATAAAGCTGCCTTGATCAACCCAAAAATCCCCGCTGCACTATCAGTATGCCCAATATTTGATTTTATTGAACCAATGTATACTGGTTGATTAGTTCTCTGCTCATATTTACCGAGTGTTTCGGATAATGCAACTAACTCAATCGGATCTCCAACTAGAGTTCCTGTGCCATGCCCCTCTATGAACTGGATTCTATTAGGATCAATTTCAAATGTCTCATAGGCATCTTGCAGAACTTCCATCTGTCCATCAATACTAGGTGTGGAAAAACCTGCCTTTCTGTTACCATCATTGTTCATTGCACTAGCAGAAATAACTGAATAAATATGATCACCATCTTCAATTGCTTCATCCAGTCGTTTTAATAGAACCATACCCGCACCTTCACCGGGTATCGTTCCTGATGCATCATTGGAGTATGGTCTACAGAATCCATCGCGACTATTTATTCCACCCTCTTTATATAAGTAACCTCGTTCCTGAGGAGGTCGGACGCTTGCTGCACCAACAAGGACTAAGTCACTTTGAAAACTCAACAATGACTGAACACCTTGCACAACCGCCGAAAGTGATGAAGAGCATCCAGAACCAATATGCATAGAGGGACCATGTAAACCTAACTTATATGAAATTCGCGTTGGAATATTATCTGGATGATTTCCATTTATAATTTGGTTACTTGACTGTTCAAAGAGAGAATGATTGCTAGTTAGAATCTCTATTAAATAACTAGAAATAGAAGATGATGTAAATACACCTACTCTATTTCCTGAATCTATGTTGACTCCTGCATTATCAAAACATTCCTTCGCAAGCTCAAGTAGAATCCTTTGTTGTGGATCCATTAATTCAGCCTCCACCCTAGGAATTCCAAAATAAGGAGCAGCAAATTGATCCACATTTTCAAGTTTTGAGTATACCTTTAAATAATCTCCCTCATTCTGCCCTCTTACAAAAAAGTCTTTTTTATTAATCAAACTTTCCCAAAGTCCATCTGGCGACGAAATATTATGTGGTAATCTTAATGACATTCCTATTATAGCAATATCAGATTCCTTTCTAATCGACATAAGTATCCTCCCAATTCATCAAGAGATTATCGTAAAACACTTGATGTTTTACGTTTAATATCTCCCATGATATTCTTTCGAATTCTTTTTTTACGTTCTTCACTCGTCTTAGCATCGACTGTATCGTTTTTTAAAAAAGATACGATTTCATTAACTGTTGTAAATCTGTAAAGATCAATTACGGTTAATTTCCTTCCAACTTTCATCTCAAGCTTTTTTGAAAGTTTAAGAACTGCTAAAGAAGATCCTCCAGCATCAAAGAAATTTGTATCGTTATCGAAACTTTCATGCCCAAGAGTTTCCTTCCACGCTTCATAAACAGCATTAGCAACACTGTCATTTTTTAAAATCTTTTCATTTTTATTTCTATAGATCTCGCAATTTAAAAGATTATATTTATCAATTTTCCCATTATTGTTTAATGGAATCTTATGAATAAACTTCACAGATACTCGCCTCATGAAAGGGGGTAATTCCAATAAAAATAATCTTTTAATTTCATCATTAATTAGATCTATTTCCTCCTCATTCCCTGGAACAATAAAAATGAAAAAGTCATAAATACTATGATGAATTTCTTGCATAGAGTTACTGAAATCCTTTTTGGAAAGTAAACAATAATTTTCAACACCTGAAATTTTCCTTAAAACATTCTCATACTCTTTAGGTTCCACACGAAATCCACTTATTTTAACTTGACTATCTTTCCTTCCAATGAACTGTAGGTCCCCATCTGCCGTTTGACGAACCAAATCACCTGTAAGATATTTGTGTGATTTTAATTTAGACCCTTGATAGCCACTGAATAATTGAGGACCATTTAAAACTAACTCCCCTACAGCACCAGAGGGAACTTGTCCACCATATTTATTCACTATTTCTATATCGATATTAACGAACGGTTTCCCAATATTGGACTGTACCTCAAGATTACTAATATCTTTATAAGTTGAGACAGGGCAATTTTCTGTTGGCCCATAAGTATTTAGTAACCTAATCCCTTCCGGAGTATTCATTTGCCACTTCCTAAGAATATCTAACCTATAATCTTCTCCACCAATTACAACGGTTTCAAGAGAAGTCAGTGTCCTTAATAATTCTTTCGGAATTTCAGTGACAATAAAATGCCAATATGTTGTAGGTAATGTAACAAAACTTACTTTCTGTTTGTTCAGAAAATTAACAACGAGCTCAGGTTCAGATTTTAGATGCTCAGGCAATATTATCATTGTAGAACCACTAATCAGCCAAGAAATCATCTCTTCAATGAAAATATCAAAAGAGATATTGGAAAAACTAAGTATACTAGTAGGTCTATCCAATTTATATGCAGCCGCAATTTCACCCGCATAAAATGATAATGCTTCTCTAGTAATCTTTACACCTTTTGGATTACCAGTGGAACCTGATGTATACATAATATATGAGACACCATCAAGCTTTTCACCCAAACGGCTTCCTTTATTTCTACAACTCAGTTTTCCATTTTGTAATATCTTTAGTTGTGTTAATCCTTGCGATTTTTCTAATAAGGTTCCATCCGAATCCATAATTAAAAATGATGCACATGAGTCTTCAATCATATGATTCAATCTATTCTTCGGATAACTAGGGTCAAGAGTTACAAAACAAGCTTTTAATTTTAATAAAGCTAACAATAAAGTGAATAAATTTTGCCCCTTGTCTAGTAACAACGCTACAACTGATCCTTCCACTACCCCATTTTCCTTCAAGGCGATTGCAAGTTCTTCTGATTTTGTATCTAGTTCAGCGTAGGATATTTTTAAACCATCCATTTCAAGTGCCGATTTTCCTGGATTCATGTACACGCTCTTTCGAAATTCGTTTAAAAAGTCAATTGGTAAAACCTTTTCTGTTATTGATTGGGTCACTTGATTGGGAAACGAAAATTCAAGTACATTAGTTTCCGGTAACTCAATGAGTGTCCGCAAAACTATTTGAAAGGTCTTTGCAAGTTGTTCGATGAAATCTCTTGAAAAAATATCTTCACTGTATTCCCAAAAAAGCTTCATTCCTGATTTACTAATATGACAATTCAACGCTAAATCAAATTTAGATGTATTGTGTTCAAATGAATATCTCTCAAAAGTAACGCCATCAAATCCGTATTTAAAATCTGTTTCATTCTGAACCGATAGCATAACCTGAAAAATAGGGTTACGTGATAGATCACGGGGTGGATTTAATACTTCTACTAACATTTCAAACGGATATATTTGATGCTCTATTGCCTCCATGAAATTTTGACGACACTGAACAAATAAATCTTCAAAGGTTGTTTTCTCATCTACATTGGCTCTTAATACTAAAGTATTTACGAATAATCCAATACAATCTAAGAAATCAGCGTTTTCACGATTCATAGACGGAACTCCAATAACTACATCATCTTCGTCACTGAATCTCATCAATAGTGCTGAGAATACTGCATAAACACCTTGCAATAATGTTGCCCCACGACTTCTACAGAATGTCTCGAGATCATTTAATAAGTGATATTCAATCGCTGACTCAATAACTCCACCTTTATATGTTGGGATTGGTTTTCGGCTATAATCTTCGGGGAGATTATGATAAAACGGTATACCTTGAAGCTGATTTAACCAATAGTCTTTGTGCTCTTCAAATGCTCCACTTTGAATGGATGCAAACTCTAATTTTGAGTATTTCGAATATTGAGGAGCAGATCTTGAGAAGGTGAATTCATAATTTTTTTTCAGTCCATTATACGCTTCAATTAGTTCCTTCATAAGGACATTTTCAGACCAACCGTCAAATACAATATGATGCAGTGATATAAGTAGGAATGAGGCAGTTGATGTATGTTTTACAAGACGAACTCTTAATAATGAATCATGAGAAATATCAAATTCAGCTTTATATGATTCTAATAGATACTGGTCTACTTCTTGCATAGAATCTTTATAAACATATTCAAAGTTTAAATTGATCGTATCGTTAATTCTTTGATAGAACTGATCATCTTGCTTAACAAAGCTTGTCCTAAGAGCCTCATGCCGTTCGACAAGTAATTCAAATGCCTGCTTTAGCACATCAATCTCAATTTCTCCATGTAACTTATATATTGATCCTAAATTATATTGATTTTGGTTATGACTAAAACTATCCAATAGGCACATTCTTTTTTGAGCGGAGGTGACCGAAATCAATCCGGTCCCCTCCTCATCATTATGCACTTCCGAAAGTTTTGTATCCTCTGAATCATACTGCAATAAACTCAATAGACTATTTTTATTAGCTCTGACTTCATCGAGGATATCACTAGGTATTTTGTTCTTACTTCTTACCTTCAGTTGACCTTGCTGGATTGACAAAAATACTCCAGCAGCTTTTAATTTTTCAAGCAAGGCTGTTACGTTCATATCGTTACCTCCTCTCCTGTCCCTTCATGAACTTCTTCATATACACTTAATAGTAAAATTTCCGTCTTAAAGTTGTTATCAAGAAAATCAACAAACTGTCTAAAACTACTATAAATAAAAACATCACGAATCTTGACTTTGATTTTATATTGAGATGCAAGGTTTCCAACAACTTGGGTTGCGAGCATTGAGGAGCCACCCAAAGAGAAAAAAGTATCGGTATCATTAGGTATATTATTGATTTCTAAAACCTCACGCCATATTCTGTATACTATGGCTTCCACAGGATTAAGTGTGCTCTCATCTTTTCCCGATTTTATTGGATTGAATATATGCCTTTTAGATAGCAATTCTTGTTTATCCACTTTTCCATTAGAAGTGAGAGGAAACGACTCCGTCCAAAATATACCATTAGGTATCATATACTTAGGAAATTTTTGTGAAAGCTTACTAATCAAAACATCTTGCGTTTCCTTTAACTTCAATGTTTCATCTCCTGTAACAAACCCTATTAACTTTGATTGCTTTTTATCAATCAGCACTAAAGCACTCTCTACTTGTCCTTCTGATATCAAGGCTTCCTCAATTTCACCGGTATTTATCCGATAACCATTTATTTTGAACTCATCAACCATACGTCCAATATATGTGAAGCCCTTTGAATTCCTAGTTACTTTATCACCTGTTTTATAGATTCGTTTTTTTTCAGAACCTATTTCTACAAATTTTTTATTCGTTTCTTCAACAGAATTAATGTAACCTTTACTCAGGCCTTCTCCGGCAATGCAAAGTTCACCTGTTGCTTCACCCGTTAGCAATCTATCATTGTCCATTATAAATAACTCTGTATTGTTAATTGGTGTACCTATGGAAATATTTCTTTCCTTAAGATCGTCAACACATACTTGCCTTACACAACATCCTACAGTTGCTTCAGTTGGTCCATATTCATTAAAGAATACAGAGTTAGGAAATGCTTGCATCCATGGTGCTAGGGTTCTGCTAGTCAGTGCATCACCACCAATTACGAATGTATGTTTCATATCCCTAACTTTTTCTGTACACCCTAGGACATGTAATGCATCTAAATGTGCTGGTGTGATTTTTAAAAGCAAGTTCATATTACTTGTCCTAATGAGCTCTTCAAGGCTTCCAAGGATGTCTTCTCCAGAAATAATAGTTACCGGTTTTCCTATAAATAAAGGAAATAATGATGAGGTTATCGTTGCATCAAAAGACAATGGACTATGCATTATTGCCATATCAAAATCATTTTGTGTGTACATTTCTTTACACCAATTCAAATAATTAAGTAATGAACTCTGAGTAATTTGAACTCCTTTTGGTTTCCCAGTCGTACCAGAAGTGAAAATGACATAGGCAGTATTATCCATGCTTGGAACATAACCTGTAATACTTGGTCCTCGTCCGGTGAGAATCTTATCTAACTCCTCATCTGTTATCTGCAAAGTTGACGTTAAGTCAACTTCCAGAATATCCCCAACAATTAGATCGATCTTTGTCCCCTCGAACGTTTCTTGAGAACGCATCTTCAAGTATTCCGAGTCAAGTGGTACAAATGAAGCCCCTAACTTCAATGTTGCTAATACACTTACAAGTTGCTTTATTGATAGATCAAAACTAATCGCAACCAAAGAGCCTTCTTGAACACCTTTTTGTAACATAGCAAAAGCAAGTTTTGATGCTAATTGATCAAGTTCACCAAATGTAACTTGATTTCCCTCATACGATAAGGCATTATTCTTTGAAATATTTTTAATATTCTCTTCCACTCTGCTAATTAGTGGGAATTCATTAATTAGATCGGTACTTTTCGTCATTTCGTCCTCCTTCTCTTTGTTTCCGATTTCCCCTTTGTCCAAAGGTACTTCAAAAATATTTTGAGAGGTGTCTTTTATACACTCATCCAGTAGAATTTCAAAGGACTCTGCTAGATTCTCAATTGTCCCAGGTTCAAAAAGGTCGGTAGCGTATTCCCAAACCATATGCAATTCCCCATCGATTTCTTTGGAATTTAACGTGAGATCAAACTTTGCTGAATCATACCATAATGGCATCGATTCAACATTATTCCCTTCAAGTGTGAACTCTGATTCATCCGTATTCTGTAGTATAAACATAAGCTGAAATAACGGAGAATAACTCAAATTCCTGTTTGGAGCATACTTATTTACAAGATAATCGAAAGACACTGCTTGATTTGAGAAAGCGTCTATATCAGTTTCTTTGATACATCTAAACAAGTCATCGAATGTAAATCCTTCGTCAAGCTTAGTACGGAGTACAAGTGTGTTTACAAAAAAGCCAATAAGGTTATCCAACTGCGGTGTGTACCTACCAGCTGTGGGTGTACCTACACACACATCATTACATCCACTTTCTTTTGCAACTAACTGAACGAATATCGCATGGAGCCCCATAAACAAGGAAATCCGATGTTCATTACAAATTTTCTTGAAATCATCAATTTTAGATTTACTAATAGATTTCGTAATATACCCACCTTGATAACTTAGAAACTGTGGTCTTGGAAAATCAAGTGATAATCCATGAAGTTCAGGTAAGTTTCTCAACTGCTTATCCCAGTATTCTTTAGAAGCATCTAGTCCTTGTTGAACCTCTTTTGAACGATCCCAATTTGCATAATCTGCAAATTGAATCGGAAGTGGTTCTAAATTGACATCCAAATTATTATTAAATTTGCTGTAGATCTGCGATAGCTCGTTAAAAAATATACACTCTGATGAACCATCAAAGATAATATGGTGAAATGCAAATAATAAGTAAAAAGTACTTGTGTCCTTAATATGAATGACAGTAACTCTAAAACAATTTTGGCTTAAATCAAAAGGACGGCTATAATGTTCATAAACTAATTCCTTTAAGTTTTTGTCTTCATGATCTTTTCTAATTGATATCTCATCAATAGTTAGCTCAATTTCTTCTTTTATATCTTGATATACTTTTGTATTATTCAAGGAGAATGTTGTTCTAAGAATTTCATGGCGCTTTATTAAATACAAAAGAGATTGTTTAAAAGTTTCTAATTCAAAGTCACCTTCTATCCGAAATAAATGACCTATGTTATATGGACTTGATTCAACCATTAGTTGTTCCAATATCCATAGTCTCTCCTGTGACCAAGAAGCAAGAACCGGCGTTGTTACTGTACGTTTTACAATATTCTCGGTGATTGGGTAGCTGATATTCTCCGAACGTTCATCTATTACTTTAGCTAGCTCTTGAATGGATGGTGTATCAAAAATGTCACCAACATTTATATCGGCAAAGAATTCTTTTTGGATTAAATAAGAAAGTCTAGTTGCCATTAATGAATTTCCACCCATTTCAAAGAAACTAACGTGACGACCAAATTGAATCTCTTTCCCAATAACCTTGGAAAAAAGCCTAGACAAGGTTGCTTCTGTAGGTCCTTCCGGTAAATCGATATCTAACGAATCATGACTCATAGACAATGTAAGAAGTTTTTTTGTATCAAGCTTTCCAGTGCTGTTTAAGGGAAAATTTTCAACCTGAATATGTTTTGTTGGTATCATATGTTCAGGTAAAACCGAATTCAAGTGCTTTTGAATAATACTAGTATCTGAAAAAGCACTATCCGCTCTTTCGAGAATAGGATTACTAGCAAATTCCTTTACCATCTTCCCTTTATAACTTCTTCTACTCTGATATCTAAGGTATCTATCTACTAGATTTTCGTTTCGATCCCCTTTGTAAATTATTAACTCAATAAATTTATTGTCTTCCAAATCGGGTTGAACAATTAAGTTGAACCCTTTTTCCTTAGCAAAAGAATCCAGCATATAAATATCTGTAGTTTCAATTACATTTTCACTCTCTATAAAGGTTAGCGCTTGAGCAAACTGATGATTTTTAAGTTTTTCATATATCCACGATTCTTTTAAGTGCGGAATTTTTTGTATTACTGTCGCTTTTGGAAACGAGGATAAAAAGTGTTCAAACTTATTTAAATTAGTTAGTAACCCGAACTCCGCTTTATAGTCTTCGTAAGTCAATGTATTCATTACATCATCACTCTCAGAACAATCCATAAAACAATCTTTATCAGTATTCAGTGAAATCTTAACATCATATCTAAACCTTACTAGCTCATTTGAATGCGAACTCTTCCTTGGAATAATTTCAATGTTCTCTATCCCTGGGAATTTGTTCTTTAGAGCATAAAATGCTTGTGGTGAAAGTAAAAGTTCGTTTTCCTCTTTAACTTTAATTTTTACTCTTTCGGTCAATAAAAATAAATCTTCCTCACTTAATTGGTCTTTTTTCTGATATAAATGATGCAATTCAACAGAGATATGAAATGCTTCTAAAAGGTCGTAATTCCTAACATCACCAATAATAATTTCTTTAACAGTATTAACTTTCGAAATATTACAAATGACATTCTCTAAGTACTCAAAAGAAGGGAAATACTGAATAACAGAATTAATCACAACGGTATCAACGTTTTCTGTTTCAAATAAATCAATATGCTTTGATATTCCATCCGCTTCTTCACATAAAAACTTCAAATTCTTTAAACCAAAATGCTCTTTAATATTGTTATTATGTTCGATAATGTTTTCCGAGAAATCAATACCAATATACCTATCACAAAGTTTATTTAAAGCAAAGGCAAAAATACCAAAACCACAACCAATTTCTAGGATTGAAGAAGGTTTACTAGACATAATAATCTCAATGATATCGTCTAACCACGATTTCATTTCAGTTTGTGGAATTTGATTACCATCGTATGAACTTAACCATCCACTTGTATTAAATGTGGAAAGTTCGGCTTTCTCTCCATAATTATAGTTATAAAAATCTTTCCATAGCTGTACAAATTCCTGACCATCATCCTGCTTTTCAACGTCATATGTATTTTTTGCTTTTGTATAGAAGAGAATCAACTCTTGCGTAGGAGACATCGTGTTGATCAATGCCTTAGAATCCGAAATAAATGGTAATGTATTTGAATGTGCTTCAATTTCACTCAATTCAACTCGAAAACCTCTTACTTTAATCTGGTTGTCCTTTCTTCCCTTATATTCAAAATAACCTTTATTCGTCCATCGAACTAAGTCTCCGGTATTATAGGCTCTATATTCCTTACCTAAAACTATAATAGTTCTAAACCTTTTGGAATCCTTAGAATCTCCATTTAGATAACCACTTGATACTTGGTTGCCTGAAACATAAAGTTCACCAAAAACACCTGGTGGAACAATATTACTCTTACTGTCAAGTATAAAATATTTGTTTCCTACAAAAGGTGTTCCAATAGGTACTGGTAACTTTGGGTTGTGGTCCGTTATGTCCATGGACAAACAACCTATAGTAACCTCTGTAGGCCCATAATGATTGATCAGTCTAACCCCATTCGACTTACAACTTCTCTGAACCTGTGTCAGTAAATCCTTTTCTAATTTTTCTCCACCAAATACAAGTAAACTTTTAGGTAATAACGAGGCTACTGAATAATCTTGAATGAGCGCCTTAAAATGACTAGGTGTAATCTTTAAGAAATCAATCTGTTTGTTTAAAATAAAAGACGAGAAAGAAATTTTATCTAGCTTAACGTGGTCACCTTCAGGGAGAACCAGAGTTCCACCTGTGCAAAGCGATAAATAAAGAGTAGTATTTACAAAATCGGTAAGCATATTAGAATGCCATGAGAATCTCATCCCATTGTTAAGTGAATATTTTTTTAAAAATGCGGACACATAGTGTGAAATATTTTTTCTACTTACTTTTACGCCTTTTGGAAGTCCCGTTGTTCCAGATGTAAACATAACATACGCAATTGACTCAGGGTCTGGTTTAGGTAAAGCTACGACTGATTTAGGTGATGAAAACAATTCAACTAAAGAAACTTGTTTAACACCTGAATCTTGAAGTCTTTCAATAATTTTTGGCGTCAATAACCATTTAACATTTGCCGTATGAAGCATATGTTGTAAACGAGGCTTCGGAATGTCTCCATCTATAAATGTATAACTGAAACCAGCTTTTAATACTGCAATCATTGCAATTACTGCATCACTTGACGTTGGGTAGTTAATAGCAATTGTCGCTTCACCTTCAGGTATAAGTCCCCTCAGCCGTTCAGCAAGTACGCTAGATTCTCTAGCAAGAGTATTGTAACTTAGTTTTTCTTCCCCTTTCTCAACCGCTATATTATTTTTATTTGTAGCGAAATTATCAATATATGAACAAATATCACAGACAGAAAAATCAGACAATTCCCCTTCAACCCAATCATCAATCACTAAATTCTCAGACGTAAGTTGTAAATCATATATTTTCATATTCATATTTATCAGGAAATTATCCAAAATTGTTTCAAAGTATCCTAGCCATAACTCCATTGTTGAACGATCAAAATAATTAACGGAGTAAATCCATTCAATATTAAAATCTGCACCTTCAAAAACATGAATTTCAATATCAAAACGTCCAAAAGGCTGTCCCTCATATATCAACATACTCTCAATACCTTTAAGCTTTGGATCAGGTCCTAAGTTATTTTGATATGCAAGCACTGTCTGAAATAAAGGATTAACATCTTTCTTTCTTTCAGGTGCCAGCTTTTCTACAATTTTCTCAAAAGGTGCTTGCTGATATTCTAAGCAAGAACTGACATTTTTCTTTGTGAGTTCAAGTAACTCTTCAAGCGTTGCATGTACATCAATTGAGGACCTAACAGCAATCATATTTACAAAAAAACCAACTAAATTAGCGATTTCTTCTTGCTCTCTATTAGCGACCGGGCTACCAATCACAATATCGTTATCACTAGATAACTTATGCCATAGAACTGCTAAAACTGCATGTAAGCCTACAAATGGTGTCGTTCCATATCTATAACAAAGTTCTTTAAACTTATTAACTTTTTCGGAAGGGATTCTATATGATATTGAATCACATTCTTTTGAATCGTTATGAAAGTCATCATAATCAAACGGGAGATTATGATTTGTAGGGATACCTTCCAGATATTCTCCCCAGTAATTTAAGAGGGATTCTAGTACATCATTTGAAACATGATTTCTTTGCCATTGCGAATATTCTTTATATTGAAACACTAAAGGGTCAAGATTAATCTCCCGGCTCTCAACTTTTGCATTATAATATTCACCTAGATCTGACATAAAGACACCAATTGACCAGCCATCCCATACAATGTGGTGCACATTTAATATAAAATAGCACTCTTCCTTAACTCCTTTAATTAAACTAGCACGTACTGGAATTTCCGATGCCAAGTCAAAATTCCAAGCACCTTCTTTTCGTGCTTCACTTCTAACAAACCCTTCAATGTCATCGCCTTCAAAATGTCGCACAGAAATATTACAGACTGGATTATCAAGTACCATCTGATTAATTCCGTTAGAGTCTTCTTTATAAATAGTTCTTAGAACTTCATGACGAAATAAAACCTTTTTAAAACTCTCTTGAAATGACTTTATGTCAAGAGTACCTCGAAAGTGGAAAATAGCAACGGAATTGTACTCCTGTCCTACACTAGAAATTTTATTAGTCAACCAAAGTCTTTCTTGCTGAAAAGAAAGCGGATTTTCGAAATTGTTAGTTTCCGGAACTTCAACTTTTTGATGCCCTTTAAAAATTGAAGCAATTATTTTGAGCTTATTCTTCTTAATAAAAAATCGTTCATCTTCCGATAGTTGATAGGATTTCGAGTAAGTTTTTAGTTTCCCGGCAGAAGTAGATAGATATACCCCTTTATTTTCTAAATCATTAATAAAATCTCTAATGTAATTCATTTAAAAACTCTCCTTTCAAAGAGACATGAACATCATGCCTTTAATTTTACGGTAGCGGCTTCTTGCATTTTTGCTTTATCTACGATTAAGAAAGGAATGTGAATTATTACCTTCAATAACATTCCGCCAATTAGTGCTAAAACTGCTATCTCTATAGAATTATTAAAAAGGTATCCAAATAAGGAAAATCCAATCATTCTACCTAAACTATTAAACATCATTACAGCCGACATTCCCTTACTCATATTACTTGAGCTAATGTTTTGCTGTAAGAAACTACTAAAATAGACACCGTAATAACCAAAACACAAGTAGATTACAAACATACAGGCCGAAAAAAACGTAATTCTAAGTAGGAAATGGTTTTCCAAAATCAATAAGAAGTTACCACTTAATAAGAACACATATAGCAATGATCCGATAATCATTCCAACCATTCCAACAAGTAAATTCTTCGCTACACCTAATTTTTTAAAATAGGGAATAAATAATACTGAGACAAGGCCACCAATTGAGGCAAACATTTCTACCATACCATACTCTGTTGGATGACCTCCTAAAACTGTATTTATTAGAAACGGTGTACCAATCAAAATAAATGGGAGTAGGAAAAGATGTGTAGTAAAACCATTCACAAAAAGAGATGTAATCCTAATGTCTACAGTGAACAAATCCCTAAATCCCTTTAGTTCTTGTTTAACAATACTTCCTAATCCCTCTCCTTCGGAATCTCTCTTTTTCATTTTGTAAGGTATTCCTATTTCAAATACAACGGAAATAAAAAAACACACAATAATAAACCCCACTACAGTGTAAATTCCTAAAAACGAATAAAGGACTGTTCCTAGGACAGGGCCAATCAATCTTGCAACTTCACCCAAACCACTCAATGAACTATTTACATCAACGAGCTTTTCTTTGTCTATAATCTCTGGAAGAATACTTGAAAAGCTTGTTTGTAAAAAAGCCTCAAAAACAGAAAACAGTATTACGACAACATAAATAATACTTATTTGATCTTCTTGTTCAACAAAAAACAAACTCAATAAGAATAGGGCGCCAATAATTATTCTGGCTATATCACATACAACTACTATTTTCTTTTTATCAAAGCGGTCGCAAATAACCCCTGTTAATAACCCTAGAGCAAAAAAAGGAAGTGTACCCATTAGTAATGTTAATCCGAGGTCACCTGGGTTTCCTGTTATTTGTAAAACATATAAAGAAAGTGCTGCTGTAAATGACAATGTGCCTATTCGTGAAGTTAATGCCCCTACTATAATCTGCCGATTAATTTTTTCTCGAAAAACATCTACAAAATATTCATATGCTAGTTTCATAAATCCTCCTCTAATCGTTACACATCACATTCTTTAATATTATAATAATTATGTATACAACTGATATTTCAATACGTTTTTTGGTATAGCTTCTTTTGTAACTATCTCCCAAGCAGCGTCTCTTCACTACCAACATTCATGTTCAACCTAAATTTTTCCGATTACACATTCCTTCAATAACTCACCCTTCATTTTGTTTGTATAAGATACATCAAATACACCCTACCCTTTATCAATCGTCACAAAAATCTATTGTCATCACTATCGAGTCGAAATTTTTGAAATGAGCAAAATGTTTAATTCCTAATTCATCTATACTGAAAATCGGTTTTTCCAACGGTAGTAAAGGAAATAATTCTCGATACCAATAATTATTCTTGAATATTCAGTCATATATAAGTAGCTTCGTTTAATATCAGATATAAATTCATGATATCTTCCATTCTTAGTTTCCTTCAAATGATCCAATCTTCCCGTTGGTGACACATCTTGTATTTTTAGACATGGAATATTTTCTAAACCAGTAGCAATGTCTCAAAATTGTATTTTCACTTAAAAAAGAGGGACAAACTGAATTAGATAATAAAGTAATTAGAGCAACTAGAGGAATCATGTTTTAAATTTTCACGAAATTCATTTTAATATCTCCTTTTAATGAGTGTTATTATCAATGTTCGTATTCATATTCTGAATATTAGTTCCAGTCAACATTTTTAACAATATTTATTTTTTAAAGAAATGTTACTAGAGGTGACTTATCCATAATAAACGACATACCTTATACAGATTTAAATTTCAAGATTAATCACAATAATTCAAGAGACTGAAATATCAATATATTTATATTATTCTAAATTTTATTTCCAGTCAACATTTTCCAGAAAATATATTCAATTTCTTATTAAAGTACAAAGATGGTTAGATTTATTGAAAATGAAATGATATATACTTCCCTGGTAGTGTCAATAACTTTTTGTAAATGACTAATAAACATTTTTAGATAGCTCTTCTCCCACTTTTAACAGCAAGCGTTCAGGGCTTCTTATCCGAATTCCAGACTTATTGGATTGATACACACTCTTGAAATCATTACATACAGCTTAGCGATCTTATACCAGAAAATCATGTAGTAAGGGTAATCCATGAGATGGTTAAACAATTCAATGATGATTTATTCTTTTCTCATTATCAAGGTGGTGGTCGTAGTTCGTATCATCCAAAAATGATGACAAAAGCGATTCTCTACGCTTATACGCAAAAAGTCTATTCTGGTCGTGAGATAGCCAAATCATTACGAGAACACCTACCAATGATGTGGCTATCAGGGCAACAAATTCCAGATTTTTGAACGATTAATCGCTTTCGTTCAGAGCGAGTGACAGACATGATTAAACCTCTTTTCTCAGAATTAATTCAACTATTATTGAAACAAAACTACATATCTATGGAGAACCACTTTTTGGATGGAACGAAAATTGAAGCCAATACCAATAAGTATTCTTTCGTATGGAAAAAGTCAACAGATAGCTATGAAGAAAAGATCCAACATAATATCCAGCACACGTTCCAACAAATCAAAGAAGCGATTGAGCTTGATCAGCAATTACTAGCGGATTCAGAAGAAAAGATCAAAAAGGTCACATCTGAACAATTAGCATAAGTGGTGAAGCAAGCGAAAGAGAAACGCTCGTTTGTGGGGAAAAATCCACAAAACAACAAAACCCACGGAGAAAATTTATTTTCTCCGTGGGTTTTAGTCATTTAAAGGAGCTTTTTGGACAGCCCTTTTTATTTTGATTGTTCGCCACCCCTTCATTCCAATAATTACCCTTTGCCAATTAGGATTTTTCGGAATAAAAATAACCGATACATCGGTTATTTCTATCCCTTATTACTCTTAATCGGTTCATCATTATTAACGTCAAGTACATCTAATAAAAAGATAAAGATTGGAATCCCAATAATAAGCCCCCATATTCCGAGGAAATGCTCTGAAAAGATAAGAATCATAAATGTATAAAAAACAGGCAAATTCGTTTTTGCAGACATAAATTTGGGATTTAAAAAATAACTTTCAAGAGCATGGATTACTGTAATGAATACTAGTATGTATACAACATACATAACCCCACCGACGTTATAGGCAATTATACAAAGTGGAAACAAGGAAATAATAACACCAGCAACTGGAATCAAACCGAGTAGAAAGACCATGACAGTTAATACAAGAAGCTGCGGAAATCCTAAAATGACAAGTGCGATTACAGTGAGAACACCATTTACAACCGCAATTAAAAACTGTGCTTCAATCACCTTTCCAAACGATCTTGCAAATCTTTCGCCGAAATATGCAATCTCCTCATAAAAAATCTTTAATTTACTATCTTTAAATTTGGACGTGAATGAAATAATTCGCTCTTTTTCTAATAAGAAAAATAAGCTTAGAATAAGAGACAATATTATTTGCAAACTTACTTTTCCTATGTTTGCTATTGATTGATAAATGACATCCACACCTTGTTCAATATATTTTGATACTTCCATTTCATTAATTGCTGAAAGTATGTATCTAATCATCTCATTATCAGGTGGATGTTGAAAAAACAATTTAAATTGATAAATTAATTGTGAAATTTGTATCGTTAGTACCGGTAAATACTTATACAATGTTGTGACAATAAAGGTCACTAATATTATATATAAACAAGCAATAACTACCTTCCTATTCACTTTCAACTTCTTTGAAATAAAGCGTTGAAACCGATTCATTAAAAATGTCAGTATAAACGTAATTAAGATTAAATTGATCATACTTTTTAATCCATATAATACAAGTGTTAATATTATTAAAACGAGAAACCGTTGAAACCCTCTACTTCGAAAGAAATTTTTCACTTCATTCATTAAGAATTAACCTCCCCCTTCAATGGATGGAATTGGATATATTACAACACACACTTATTCATTGTAATACTATTCCATTTTATGAACTTCTATAGACAATCTTTCTTACTAATTGGGAAGAATCCTTTTTTCTTTTTTATTGTCGGATTTTTTCATCTAATACTTTCTAAAAACTACTTTATCAATTCTATCTTTATCTTTCGTTTTTTCTGTCATAGTATCTTTTTCGTCATAACCTACCATTACGATTACAGGAATACTATATAAGTTCGATTTCTTATTTAACGCTCTCTCTTTGTCTAACTTTCGCGCCACTTCCATCGCATTAGGATTAATCTCTGTAACAGCATTTAATGCTATTCCATTTTTTCATGTTGTTCCCTCCAATCTACAAGTTGCTCACTAGTAAATTTTCAGATTGAAAAAAAGAGAGTTATCTTCTTAACTCTCTCTAGACAAAATGCTAAATGATACAATTAATTATTCCAATCAAATCATTGCTTTTTTTCCATTCGCTTCGCTAACAATTCCTTCACTTGGTTATAGGTTAACCCTGAATTTTTATTTAAACGTTTTACTTCCTCAACATCAGTACCTACCACTGTATATTTTTTATCATCACTCATATTTTCACTTCCTTTTTCACCGTATTATTTCTTATATTTCTTCCCTAAATGCGCATAAATTAACACCACTACAAAAAAGGAAGCTGTTTTTAAGCACAGCTTCCTTCTCGTTACATATTGTATTTCTTAATAAAATTTCACTACATCTTCAGTAGGCAAGAACGTTCTTTCTGCTGGTTGTTCGTTTGGTTCACCAAATGGCATTTGACCTACTAAGCTCCACTCTGCTGGAATGTTCCAAGTTTCTTTCACTTCAGCATCTACGATTGGGTTGTAATGTTGTAATGACGCTCCAATTCCTTCAGCAGATAATAGCATCCACACAGTATGTTGTAACATCGCATTTCCTTGATGAGACCAGAATGGGAACTGATCTTTATATAATGGCGCATTTTCTTGCATTTTTTGTACAGTTGCTTGATCTTCAAAGAATAGAACTGTTCCTACACCTGCATGGAAGCCTTTTAGTCTTTCTACAGTCGCTTCAAAGTTTTCTGCTGGTACGCGAGCTCTTAGTGTTTCTTTAACGATATCCCAAAACTTTTCATGCTCTCCATCCATTAATACAACCATACGACCACTTTGCATATTGAAAGATGTTGGTGCATGTAAAGCTGTTTTTAACACTTCTTCAATTCTGTCTTTCGTAATTGCATCGTTTTTTGCTACTTTACGAATTGAACGGCGGTTCACAATTGCTTCTTTTAAGTTTGTTGTAGTTGCTGACATTTTAATTCCTCCAAATGTTTGTTTTATAATTTATTTTGTTATTTCATAACAAGCGAATTAGCAATATCCATCGGTATTACATTGCATACCTTCAAATGAATTTGTTTTACCCTTTTCAATTTCTTTATCAATGACCCTTTCTAGTGTTTCTTTACTAGCAAGCCCTTGAATGACTTCATCTCCAATCATGACAGTTGGAACGGCCATAATATTCGCTTCATCATATGCGTGCTGAATTGCTTCTTGATGCTTTTCTTTATATTTACGAGTTACTAAAGCATCTTTAAATTCCGCCTCAGGAAGTCCTACTTCTACCGCTAATTTTGTTAACACATCAATATCTTCAATGTTTTGCTCTTCTTGGAAAAATGCTGTGAATACGCGGTGATGATACTCATTACCTAGTCCACGTTCTTTCGCAAATTGACATCCTTCGAAAGCTAAATGTGTATATGGATGTGGTGAAACACGTGGCAAGCGCATATCAATTCCTAACTTCTTCGCTGTCGGAAGAATGAAAGCATCCCATGAACCTAATTTTTCTGGCTCATTCCATGGATCTATTTTTGCATATGGACTTGGACGTAATTCAAATGGCATCCATTCAATCTCTACATCTTTCTCTTTCGCTACCTCATCTAATGGACCTTTTGCTAAAAAACAAAACGGACATATAAAATCTGAGTATACTTTCATTTTTACAGTCATAACTTTTACACCTTACCTTTATAGTTGTAATCAAATCAGTTACATTAATGATAAAAAAATATAAATATTATTTAAGCATTCATTTTTTCTTGCAAAGTTTCAAACAGCTGCCCCATCGTAATATTTCTCAAAACTTCTTCCATCGCGGATTGTGCTTGAATTAAAATAATTTCTAACACCGCTTGAATGTTCGCCCCAATTGGACAATCTGGATTCGGTTGCTCGTGAATATGAAATAGCTTGTCTTCTTCTACTACATTTACTGCATGATACACATCTAACAATGTGATTTCATGTAAATCCTTTAGTAATCCCGCGCCACCCGGTCCACGATTTACGTAAACAAAGCCAGCTTGTTTCAAGTACGACATGATTTTACGAATGACTACTGGATTTGTATTGACACTCTCAGCCATATAGTCTGAAGTACAAAGTGAAGATGGATTGTTTTTCAAAATAGATAAAATATGAACAGCTATGGAAAAGCGGCTACTAATTTTCATCGTAATCACCACCTCGATGTAATCATTATAGTTACAACTAAAAAATAAGTCAATCCTTTTCATAGATTTTTTATAAGTAAATTAAAAAGTGTCCCATTATGATATATGAGACACCTCTTTTTATTCTGCAAATAGCGATTGAAATTCTTCAATAAATAGCTGCACAGCGATTGAAGAATCCTTTAATGAAGGAACAGCTAAAGCAATTTCTCTCCATACTTGTGGTTCCAATTCTCTCGTTTGCACATTTTTTGGTAAATTCGTTAAAGATAATTCAGCTAATATTGCAATGCCCAATCCTTCTTGAATCATATTTAAAGCTGTAGTAACTGTCGAAATTACATATTCAGCCCGAAGTGGTACGTTTGCTTGTTTAAACATATCAATAATGGGTGGTTCGTATCCACCCTTACATAATATGATCGGTTCATTCTCTAAATCACAAATTGTAAGAGCGTTCTTCTTACAGAGAGGATGATCCTCTCTTAAGATAGCAACCATTTTCCCCTTCGTTAATGGAACAATCTCCATATCTTTATTAGGCAAAATAACAATTCCTATATCAATAACCCTCGATACTAACCAATCTTCAACTTCTTTAATCGTTCCTTCACAAAGAACTACTTCTAAGTTCGGATACTTCTCCTTAAAAAGGTTTATCATTTTGGGTAAGAAATGTGCAGAAGCGCTCGGAAAACTCCCAATTCGAATCGTCCCAACTTCGTGCCCTTTCTCCATCGCAACTTCTTGTTCAATCTTCTCTACACCGTTCAAAATCTCTCTAATATGTACAAGAATTCTGTTTCCTACATCCGTAACAATTAATCCTTTTCGTTTATCACGTATAAGAATCGTAACTCCTATCTCTGACTCAATACTTGAAATCGCATGACTAACAGCTGGCTGCGTCATATTTAACACCCGAGCTGCCTTCGTAAAACTACCTAACTCAACGGTTTTTATTAATACTTGCAGTTGTGTAATGGTCATAACTAATCACTTATACTCCTCATAAAAAAGATTCATTTTATTTATTACAGTCGATATCATATCATAGTGAAATGAATAACAACAAGGAGGTCTTTCAGTGACACAGCTTTCTCGAACTAAGACGGCCATCATCCTTACCTTTCTCGTTTTCATGTGGGGAATCAATTGGCCTTTATCAAAGTTTGCCCTGCATTATACACCACCTGTTTTATTTGCAGGCGTTCGAACTTTAATTGGAGGATTCATTTTACTCCTGTTCGCATTACCGAAATACAAAGAGTTACATTTAAAAGAAACATGGCATTTATACGTTATTTCTTCCTTACTTAACATCATTATATTTTACGGATTACAAACTGTCGGCCTTCAATATATGCCTGCTGGGCTATTTTCCGCCATTGTATTTCTACAACCAGTTTTACTCGGTATTTTCTCGTGGATATGGCTTGAAGAATCAATGTACGGCTTGAAAATTTTCGGGCTTGTTCTCGGATTTATTGGTGTAGGTGTTATTAGCTCAAGCAGTTTAACAGGACATATTTCTATTATTGGAATCCTTCTCGCGTTAGGATGCGCTATTGGCTGGGCACTTGGCACAGTATTCATTAAGAAGACTGGTCACCGTGTTAATGCCATTTGGATGGTAACACTTCAGCTTATTATTGGCGGCCTTTGCTTAATTGGATTTGGTTCAGAGTTTGAAAGCTGGTCTAGTATCGCTTGGAGTATGCCATTTGTTAGCGTACTTCTCTTTATTTCATTCTTTGTTATTGCAATGGGGTGGCTTGCATACTTCACACTTGTTGGAGCTGGTGAAGCAAGTAAAGTTGGGGCTTATACATTCCTCATTCCACTAATAGCTATTATTGTAAGTTCAATTTTCTTACATGAGGCTATTACCATTAGCTTATTCATCGGACTATTATTTATTGTTGTGAGTATTTGTTTTGTAAATATAAAACCGAAAACACTTGCTGTAAGGCAGCAAGTTGAATTGAAATAAACGTAAGAAAGAGCCTACTGTTTGTAGGCTCTTTCTTACGTCTTACTTTTTACGACGTACTACAAAAACACACGCACTTACCGACGATACTATGGCAAAAATAGATAAGACAATTGCTATCAATTGCATATTACTAGTACCTTCATTTTTTTCTACACTAGACACTTCACCATGTTCTCCTGTTAATGACGTACCTTTTGCAATTGTAGTAAGTGAATGCGGTTTTTCAGCTTTTTCATCCCCTGTCCATTCAACAATTTCTTCATCTTTATATTGTTGATATGCGTCCCAAGCTATTTTTTGCTCTTTATCCGGATTTTTAGCGACGAAAGTAAATCGCTGGAACTGACCGGGTAAAATCCCTTCTCCTGTTGCTTCCCATACTACAGTTTTAACTTTTCCAGTTGTATCTTTTTGCTCCTCAACTTTCCATCCTGGCACTGGTTCATACTGCTGGAACTCTACTCCAGACGGTATTTTCAGTGTAACTTTTGTTGTTGCTACATTTTTTTCAACTGGTACTTTTATCGTATATGTCTCCCAAGAACCAACGTCAGAAGTTGCTGGTTTTACAGTGACGTGCGCACTAACAGGTAACGAAAACATTCCCATTGCAATAATTGTTGCGATCATTGTTGTTCCTAATTTTTTTATACGTTTCATTTTCTATTAGCTCCTTTTCATACATAGCTTCTTTTTATCTGCCACCGACAATAAATTTAAAATCTGTATCGAGACTATCAAGAGATTTTGTTAATCCATGAACATGTATATTCCAGTTTCCTGTCATATTAATATACATACCTTCTGTTTCATATTCTCCTGGTGAAACTACTGAAACTTTAAATGAACCTTTTCCCATGTTCATATCTAATGATTGAGTCGTCAATATCATTTGTTCTATATCAGTAACAGGCTGTCCCTTTTCGTCCTTTAGTGTAATATGGAATTTATTTTGTCCTACCTTATTCGGACTTACATTTAGCGTAAGTTCATATCCATTATCTAATTGCTTACTCTCTGTAAATGGTCCAGTAGGAGGCATCGGTGGTGTTTGTACGTTTGTCATAAAAGCTACGATTACGAAAATGATAATTCCAATGACAAACTCTACTTTCACCGTAGCTCCTAATCCTTGCTGCGCTCTTATTCTCCCTTTCACATAATGAATAATTCCCAATATCCCCATGAAAATAAATAATAGTATCTTTGCTAATAAAGCCAATCCATACTTCGTATCAAATAACGAGTGGATTGTTGGAATAAAAAATGTACTATTAAAAAGGCCTGTTATTAAAATCACAATGACAGCACCTGTTGCCCACGGTGAAAAACGCTTAATCATATCCCAATACATATGCCACTTATTATCCTCTTTACATAAAAGAAGAATAATAGATGATAAACCACCAACCCATAATGAAGCTGCTAATAAATGTAGAAAATCCATAACGACAGCAATGTTTTTAAACTTTAAACCGTATGCGTGACTATTAAAGGCCTTCATAACAAGTAGCCCTATAAACAATAGTATTGGAATACTCCATACTTTAAACGACGAAAACTTCTCATGCTTCACCGCAAAATACGTAACAATTATAAGCGTACTAATGAGAACCATTTGAGTAATCCATACATAACCAAAAACAGAAAGCTGTAATGTTTCTTTTAATAGTAAAGGATTGAATGCTTCTAGCCATGAAACATCAGCATTTATTTTCGCTTGCAGTGGTAGATTGAATAACAAGCTAATCAATATCCCAAATAAAGAGATCCATATTATGTTCTTACTCCTTGATCGAACCGAGGTTGCATTGCCTTTATACATAATAAGATTAAAGAATAGCACTCCTATAAATAGTGAGAAACTTGTATATAAAATTCCACGTTCCA
Source organism: Bacillus sp. FSL W8-0770 (assembly GCF_038008705.1). Classification (NCBI taxonomy): domain Bacteria; kingdom Bacillati; phylum Bacillota; class Bacilli; order Caryophanales; family Bacillaceae; genus Bacillus; species Bacillus sp. FSL W8-0770. Next base: position 1,760,346 of record NZ_JBBOZR010000001.1, on the reverse strand, counting down.
TAATCATATCGATTTGTGGGACGTAGCCCATCTCTTCCACTTGTATATCGTCTGTTTCCGCTTCCGCTAATCCAACCCGGAACGGGATAACTCCTTGAATTGGATGTCCATCAGCTGAAATCACTTTCCACTGAATAGAGTAAAGACCATTTTTGAGATTGTCTTTTAATCCAGCTTCTAATAGCTTTTTATTTTTTTTATCAATATGAGCATCTTTTAAATCGACCCTTTTACCTGATGTATCTCTCACGTACAATGTATTAAAACTTGAAACTTGTATGTCCTCATCGAATTCAATTTTCACAACAGATGGTGCTTTCTTCAATGTTTCATTTTCAGTAGGGTTTGATTTCACAACGTACGCATGAGCAGATGCACTTTGCGGTATCAATATGATAAGCACACACACAAGTAATAGCCATGTCCCTAATCTTCTCATTACTTTCACACTCATTTCACTTCTTTCTTCCTCATCGCTCTATTTTCATTACTTTAACTTCCGAAGTTTGATTCTCGGGCGAAATATTAACCTGATTAAATATAAACTTCTATAAAGTATAACTCTTATTTCTTTTCCACCTCTAAACTTCTAATATAATAGTAACTATCACTATAGATACAACTTACATTTTTAAAGTCGATTGTTATTATATCATAAAATATATTTATATAAGTTATCAAAGAAGAAAAGTTATCGTGAATCATTTGTGAAGAAAATGTGAAATGCATAAATAAAAAGGTGTTACGTAATAACGTAACACCTTTTTAAAAATATCCTTCTTCTATTTCTCTTCCGGATAATCACAATACTCGATAATCGTTCCTTCTGTATCCGCTGGGTTAAGATATATTAATCTTCTACCGTGCTTATTAATCCGAAGTGTATGCTCTAACGTTCGAATTCCTTGTTCTTTCAATTCCTCTAAAGCCACATCTAAATCATCTACTCGATACGCAACGTGATGAACACCTTTACCTTTTTGTTTAATAAAACGGGCAATTGGAGATGTCGTATTATTCGTCGGTGCAAGTAATTCAATTCTATCTCCAGCCACTTCAAGAATGGCTACTTCACTTTCCACACCAGGAGCTTCACTTACGTAACGATCTATTAAAGTTCCTAGTAACACATTTTCATAAAAACGTATCGTACTATCTATATCTCGAACTGCGATTCCGATATGATCAATTGTTTTTTTCATTTTATTTCCCCTACTACTTTATTTTTTCTCATTATTAATAGTAACAAAAAAAGCTATAGAAACAAGTCTATAACTTTTTTTATTTAACCTATTTTCTTATCCGCTCTAGTTGCTGGTTGAACTTGGTTTTTCACTTTTAAAATGCTAAGTCCATATCCGATAAATCCACCGATAATGGCTGGGAAGATCCAGCCTAATCCTACTTCCTGCATCGGAAGGAATTTAGTGAACACTTGGCTTACTACTTCAATGTTAACTCCAGCTGCACTTAATCCATCGAATAAGCTGATGATAAATGTTACGATTAAGCTCACTTGATAAACCTCAGCTCTTCCTTTAAATAATGAATGGAAGAATGTTAAGAAAATCAATACGATTGCTAGTGGATAAATTGCTGTTAATACTGGAACAGAAACTGCGATCAATTGTGTTAATCCTACGTTTGCAACAATTGCACTAAATACACATAGCGTGATTGCAATTGCTTTGTAAGGAACATTTGGGAATAACTTATGGAAGAATGAAGAACATGCTGATACAAGTCCCACACTAGTTGTTAAACAAGCTACTGTAATCATTAATCCTAATAATACTCCGCCATATGATCCGAAATAATAGTTAGAAACTTTCGCTAATACTTCTCCGCCGTTCTCTAAATGTCCAAGCTTTGCAACACTTGAAGCACCCATATAAGAAAGTGCTGTATAGATAATTGCTAAAATAGATGCTGCAATAATTGTCGCTTTTGCACAAACGACCATAATTTGTGTTTTCGTTTTCGCACCTTTTTCTTTAATAGCATTGATAATGATAATCCCGAATACAAATGATGCTAGCGTATCCATCGTTAAGTATCCTTCTTGGAATCCTTTAAAGAATGCATGTGATGTATAAGCTTCCACTGGTGCTTGCATATCTCCAATCGGATGTATAAAAGCAACGATTACTAAAATACCGATGAAAGTCAACTTAATTGGCGTTAAGATTTTTCCAACAATATCGACAATTTTCGCGGGATTTAGCGAAAAAAAACAAGTGATACTAAAGAATATAATTGTGAAAAGAATTAAAGGTGTAGAACCTACTCCTTCTGGCATAAACGGCTTAAGACCAATTTCATAAGAAACATTTCCTGTTCTTGGTATTGCAAATAACGGACCAATCGCTAAGTATAAAACTGTTGTAAACACAATCCCAAACACTGGGTGAGCACGACTAGCTAACGACTGCAAATCATCTTTACCTGAAAAACCAAATGCTAGTACACCTAGTAATGGTAATCCAACACCAGTTACTAAAAATCCAGCGTTAGCAATCCATACATTCTCTCCAGCTGATTGACCAAGCATCGCTGGAAAAATTAAATTTCCCGCTCCAAAAAATAGTGCAAATAACATTAATCCAATAACTACTATGAACGAAAACGGTACTTTATTCGCCATAATATAACCCCCATTCAAGTTTCCTTATCTCATTTTCCAATTTTAACTAATTGAATTTTCTGAATATTTAATTTAAGTATCAACTATTCTTGAATTCATTATAGTTTGCTATATAATATTTTGCAATACTATTTTCGAACTTTTCTTTTATTTTATAAATATACATTTTTTAACATGAAAAATAGACTAAAAAACCAACATGGTCATCCATGTTGGTTTTTCCATTTACTATCATGAATTAAAATTTTGCTGCTACTTTTTTAACGTTTTCTAGACCTTCTTCAACAATTTGTTGTGAACGATCTGGATATTGATTGTGTCCTTCAATTACAACTGTCTCTGGATTTGTAATTCCCCAGAATCCAAGTACAGTTGTTACGTAATTAACTGCCATTTCCATAGGAGCCATTTGTTCTGAAGAGTAATCTGAACCACGAGCACCTAACACAACTACTTTCTTACCACCAACTAAACCTTCTGGGCCATTTGCTGTATATTTAAACGTTTTTCCAGCTTGAGATAAGTATGAAATATATGTGATTAATGGTGCTGGTACTGTAAAGTTCCATAATGGGAATGCAAATACAACCTTATCAGCTTCTAAAAACTGATTTAAATATTGAGCTACTGTAGCAACTGCCTTCTCCTCTTCAGCTGTTAACTCCATACCTTGGCTACGTTTATATCCACCTGAAATCGCGATATTTCCGTAATAAGGAAGATCTAATGCAAATAAATCTAATTCCGTAATTTCTGTATTTGGATTTGCTTCTTTATAAGTACTTACAAATGTTTCATACATTTTTGAACTAACTGCTTGCTCCGCTGGACGATCGTTTGCTTTTACAAATAATACTTTTGACATTTTTTTATTCCTCTCTACATTCTTATTTTCTTCTTTTTTACCAAATAATGAGCTAAATAGTCCCATTTTCTTCACCTAATCTTTCTTTTCATATTCATTATTCATCATCATAAAAATTCTTATTCTAAGAAAAAGTTCCAATAGATACCTTAAGTTACGCCATTGCAACTTTTTGTTATTTAATTACCTTATGTAAGTGATTGTAATATAGTCACTTACTTTAGTCAAGTAACTTTTAATAAAAAATAAAATCTCGATTTAAAAATATTAAGCGAGATACAATTGAACACCAAATACATCTTTATTACTTGTATAATAAACTTAGAGAGGAAAATTCATATATAGAAAGGATTTATTCATGAGCACTATAGAAAAGATTCAAACTTTTATTATTCTTTTTGCTGTTACATGCGGCATCGTACTCGGACAATTTAATATGATACATACGTATTCAGACAAATTTATTGTCCCCTTCTTATTTTTCATGCTATATGGATTATTCCTCAGCATCCCATTAAAAGAAATAAAAAAAGGATTTCGCAATTTAAAATTTGCTGGAACAAGTCTTACTATTAACTTCTTATGGACACCTTTACTCGCTTGGGGGTTAGGGGCACTATTTCTTTCCGATCATCCAGCACTTTGGGTTGGATTTATAATGTTAATGGTTACTCCATGTACAGATTGGTACTTAATCTTTACTGAAATAGCGAAAGGTAATGTAGTACTTTCTACTGCAATTTTACCTGTAAATTTAATTTTGCAAGTACTGCTCCTTCCCATTTATTTATTTTTATTTGCTGGTGTCATGAAAACTGTAGCGGTTTCTGTTTTAGTAGAAAGTATTGTTATCGTAATCGTCTTACCATTTATACTTGCACACGCTACAAAATTCATTATGAATAAAATAAAAAAAGCTGAAACTCTCGAGAATAAACTCATTCCGTTTTTTAGCTCTGCTCAAATTGTATTTTTAAGTTTAGCAATAGTAGCGATGTTTGCATCACAAGGTAAATATTTACTACAAAATATGAATGTTGTTTTATTATTACTCGTTCCTGTTCTATTGTTCTTCATCATTAATTTTTTACTAGGACAATTTATCGGGCGCATGATGCATTTATCTTACAAAGATACAGTAAGTCTAAGCTTAACAACGTTAGCAAGAAACTCACCTGTTGCACTCGCTATCGCTGTGACCGCTTTTCCAGATGAGCCTCTTATCGCACTTGCACTCGTTATTGGACCATTGATTGAGTTACCAGTACTAGCTTGTGTGTCACAAGTTTTGTTGCTTATTAAGAAAAAACGGCAATACGCATAATAAAAAACGTCCCATTTTGGGACGTTTTTTATTATGGAAAGATTACATACAACACTTATTTCTTATTTATCATTACAAATGAAATTACCGAAACTACAAACATAATACTACCAATTATAAATCGATGGGCTCTAAAAATTTTATATGTTATAGAGAATTAACTTTTCGTTACATTAACAGATCCTTTCTAATTAAAAATGATAGGAAACGTAAATATAACGAAAGCTGCCCAAAGTCCGTAGATTGGCAAATACTTCGTAATGGCATCTTGGATAGCTGTCGGTCCTGATTTGTTTTGCAAGAAACGCATATAGGAAAACATAATCCAAATTAGATTTGCCCAGATCAATATGTTTACACCTAAAACAGCTAGTCTATTAGGTGTAATCCCGTAAGATGAAAGTCTAAATACGATGGCTGACAATGCAACAGTATCAATAATAAGTGCCAGAACAATTAAGGAAAAATTTATATAATCTGAAATGTTCTTTTTCTCGTCCGAGTCACTCTCAACGATAGAAAATATAGTAACAGCCAATACACCAAGGAGTATTCCGTTGAAAGCCATTAGGAAATTGCGATCCAAGAACGGATTTTTCCCCACCCAAATTACCGTTATAAGATAGATAAGCAACGTGATCAGGACGAGAGGACTAAAAATTTTAGATATGTATGGTGTAATATTTTTAGCAAGCTTAAGATTCATTGATACTAAGTATGCAGCCACAATAGCGAGAGCCGCTGCTCCAAATAAAACAACATTACTAAAATAGAATTCTCCTATATCTAAGTCAACAAAGCTAAATAAACGCATGGTGAATATTGCTAGTATCATTCCGCTCACTGCCATGCTCCCGTAGAGAAGACAATATTCTAAATTAAATTTAATATAGGCTAATCTTGTACCGCCTTTTGAATATTCATTTCCTGTAAACGCAAGCCCTACTAAGACCCATAAAAATATAGGAAGATGTAAATAAGCAAGTATGGTACTGTCTTTATAATTTATTGGCAATGTATTAAGATACACCCCGGAAACTAGGAATAACGCTATAAGGGAATAAATAATACTTTTTTTCGGCTTATTATTGTAAACAAAATAAGCAGCAATAAAGGGAATTACACCAAAAGCCAAGTTTATTGGAGCAATTGCTTCCTGCTCAACAAAGTGGAAAATGATCCTGGTGCTTATGCCGGCCAGAATAGCTAAAAGGCCCATGAATAAGAAACCTTTTTGAAACAAAGATGTTTTTTCTTTATTTACTTTCTCCTTGAAATGCAACCTTTCATACCAAGCAGCTAGAACCTGGGAATCAGGGTTTTGGTCCCATGCTTGTGAGAATGCTTTTTTAAAAGCTTTCGGATCTTTTCTATACATCTTCTCCAACTCATGGGGGTTATCCATATGTTTAACAATCAAATTGTTACTGTTCATAATTATACCTCCTCTAATTTTAAAAATAAGGTTGTTACCTTTTAACAAAAGCACCTCACTCATTTATTATGATTTTGATTTTAATATAAAATTTATCGTTTTACAATAAAATTTTATTATTTAAAGCATTTTTTTTATCGTTAAATTTCATTTCAAAGAAAAACAAAAGAGCATAACAATTTTATGTCATGCTCTTTTAACAAATTAATTCTCAAATACAAAATTAATCTTATTATCTTTCCACTCTAATTTCGCATCAAACGTTTTCTCGCCCTTTTTAAAGCCTTTAATTAAATCGGTCTTTTCACCTTTTAAGAGCTTTGTCATATTCTTTTGCGAAATTGTTTTACTTAATATCTTCTTTGAAATGGTGAAATCACATTGCGTTGTATTATAGTTAGAACAACCGTAAAACGTTGACTTATCAATTACATCGCCATCACATTTTTTACAGCTACCAACCTTTTTACCCGTTGTAAATTTCGATCCTTTTCGTTCAATCGATTCAACATGTAGTCCAGTGAAATCCCACTTCTCAGACATTTCCACTGCATCTTCAATAATTTTAGCTGATAGCTTTTTCGTTTGTTCCATAAAAGTTGCTGGTGATGCTGTACCTTCACCAATTTCCGCAAGACGTTGTTCCCATTTCGCAGTCATTTCCGGTGAAGCTAGTATTTTGTCACCAATTGCGGTAATTAATACTTTTCCTTTATCAGTCGCATACACTTGGTTTTTCTTTACATCTATATATTTACGGTCTTTCAACATCGTAATAATACCCGCGCGAGTCGCTTCCGTACCTAAACCTTCTGTTTTCTTCAATACCTTCTCTAGCTCTTCATTCTCTAAATACTTACCAGCTGTTTTCATTAACGTAATAAGTTGTCCTTCTGTATAACGCTTCGGTGGCTGTGTTTTTCCTTCTTTCACTTTCACCTTTACAACTTTTCCTTCTTCACCTTCAGCTACAATTGGAAGAATGGTTTCGTCATCTTTATCGTCTTGGAAAATAACTTTACGCCAACCTTCTTGAATTTGCTGTTTTCCTTTTGAAATGAATTCAGCACGTTCATCTACAAGCGTTACAATCGTTGTATAGTCAAAGATTGCAACTTCATAATGAGCTGCAATAAGCCTTCTTACGATCATATCGTATATTTTCTTTTCATCACCTGATAGTCTGCTTGGGTTTGTAACTTGCTCTGTCGGAATAATCGCGTAGTGATCTGTTACTTTCTTTTCATTTACATAACGCTTATTGTTCATAATGGATTCAACCGGAGCCGGTAATAAACCTTTATATTCATCAAACTGACTTAACTTCTGTAAAATATCAGGGAACGTCGCTGCTTCTCCTTGAGTAACATAGTTAGAATCTGAACGTGGATAAGAAACAATCCCTTTTTGATAGAGTGCTTGCGTTATATCAAGCGTCTTTTTCGGTGAAAACTTAAAGGCTTTATTTGCCGTTGCTTGCAGTGATGATAAGTTGAATAAAAGCGGCGGCTGAAACTCTTTACGCTCCGTTTTCATTTCCTTCACAACAGCCGGTTTCCCTTGGCAAAATGCCGCAATTTTATTCGCCATATCAGGGACTTTTAAGCGGGATTCATTATCCTTCTCCCATTTCCCGTCATATTTCTTTCCTTCTATATTAAAGGTTGCAAACACTTCCCAGAAAGGCTCTGACTTAAAGTTTTCAATTTCTTTCTCACGCTTTACAATCAATGCTAACGTTGGTGTTTGGACACGACCAGCAGAAAATACATCATTCATTCCTTTTTTCTTTAGCAAAATACTAAACACACGTGATGCATTCATACCAACAACCCAGTCAGCACAAGATCTTGTGTATGCTTCGTAATACGTATTAATTGTATCTGATTCGTCAAGTAAATTTTTAAACCCTTGATAAATAGCTTGCTTCGTTAAAGACGAAATCCATAGACGCTTCATCGGCTTTTGCACGTTACAAAGATTAATAATATTTCGTACGATTAGTTCCCCTTCACGCCCAGCATCGCCTGCGTGAATAATTTCTGTTACCTGTGGATTATGTAACAGCTGTTTCACAACGTTAAATTGCTTATACTTTGACTTTGTTACTTCAAATTGAAAACGCTCTGGAATCATCGGTAATGTATTAAGTGACCATTTTTTCCACTCTGCGTGATAATGCTCTGGATTACATAACTGCGTCAAATGACCAATTGCCCATGTACAGTACGCTCCATTTGGAAATAACTCATTCGCTTCTACCTCTAAATATCCATCTTTCCGGCGATATTTAAACTGTGAAACAAGAGCCAACCCTTGATCTGGTTTCTCGGCAATAATTAATTTCATTTTATAACTCCCTATCTGTATTCCAGTGTTACTTTCATTGTCTATATGTTTAGAAGCGATGATAAAACAACAATCTTATTTATCATTCGCGGTTTGTCTCGCAAATGGGAGACCTATAATATTATACGCTTATTCTTTATGGCTTCACAATAGAAACTCATAATATAACAATTTCTTTCACATGCTTACAATTAAAAAAGACGCCCTAAAAAATCAAGCGTTCCTTTGCTTACATCTATGAAATTGTGCAGATAATATGCAGATATAAATTATCATAAGTACACATATGATGAAATGAACGATAGGACAAGGAGGTATCATAATGTTTGCTTATACGTTAACTGCCCTAACACTTTGCTGTACCTCAATTCTTATTGCATCCAATATTTCTAAACGTAAGGGTACCCTAATGGAGTATATGGTATTTATTATGTCTTTTAGTATGAGTATCGGTTTAAGTATTGGTTTTTATTTAGGCATTCTCTTTAAGGGGGAATTACTATATTCTACTTTACTTGCTATTTTAATTAGTGGTTTTATCGGTTTTTTAGTGGGTCTACGTTTTCACCTATATACTGCTTTAGAAGGAATGTTCTCTGGATTAATGGCAAGTATGATGGGAGCAATGATTACAGAAATGTTAAACGCTCAACAAGCTCATAGTATATTGTTCATTAGCCTTTTACTTACTATAACGATTACTATGTCCTGTGTGATTCAATTGTTATCGGAGAACTTTTCTACTTTTATCCAACAGCGTTTTTTGTTATTACTTTCAATTAGTGTAGTAATTATCGTTGCCGTATTCGCGACATTCCCAGATCATACTCCTGCGCCTTCACCTGGGCATAATCAACATATACATTAGTACTTGCAACAAAAATGAATAAGCAGCTATCCATAGGATAACTGCTTCCTATTATTCTGGCTTATTAGGAATATTTTGGTTTGGAACATAGTCAGATTTATAATCTGTATAGTTCACTTCCGTTACCATCCCTGCTGAAGCATGATGTAGGTCGTGACAGTGGAACATCCACTCACCGGGATTGTCTGCTACAAAGGCTACTTCATATTCTTCTCCTGGTTTTAAGTTCAATGTATCTTTTACAATTGGAGAACCTTCTATCGGTTTTCCATCTTTACTCAACACCTGAAAGAAGTGCCCATGTAAATGCATTGGGTGATCATCCATTTTAGAACGATTTACCAACTTCACTTTTACTAAATCACCCTTTTTTACTTGAATTGGGTCAATATCCGGAAATACCTTTCCGTTAATTGTATATACCATTTCATTTTCATTCATTTGCGTATTTAAGTCCATATTATATGTGGCAGTATACTCTTGATTTAACGTGAAACTACCTAATTTTTTAACACCATATTTCGTCATATCTAATTTCGCTAATTTTCCCTTTTCATCTGCTTTATCTTTCATCTCTTTGCTGCCATCATACTCAATAACAGCTTTCATTCCTTTTGCACCTTTATTTTTTGAATGGTCCTCAACATACCATTTCCCAGTTTTATTAGCAGTAAATTCAATATCATAACGTTCACCCGGTGCGATTGAAATTACTTTATCCTTTATAACTTTTGGATTGTTTATTGGTTGACCATCTGTCGCAATTACTTTTATATCATGACCGTGAACATGTATATCATGTGATAGATAACCAGCATTAACAAGTCGAAGACGAACTTTATCTCCCTTATTCACTTTCAATGGCACTACTAAATCACCGCTTTTTCCATTGATTGTGAATAAATCATACATACTCATATCATGACCTTCCATCTTCATATTTCCATGGTCCATTCCTGCCATATTGCCAGAGTCTTTTTGATCACTGCCCATGTCCATACCAGAATGATCCATGCCGTTCTTATCATCATTCTTTTTCGTATTTTCATCACCTTTAGATTTATTACCTATTTGCCCTTTTGTCATTTCTTTTAACTGCTTTTTAATTTCTTCTTTATCTGTAACCCATTCATCCAACAGTAATGTGTAATCTTTATGATATTTTTCCTTTGTATCCTCTACAATGAGCGCTCCATACAAACCTCTATCTAATTGATTTACAGAATCTTGATGCGAATGATACCAGTACGTTCCTGGTACGTTCGCTTCAAATTCGTAAGTGAAACTTTTTCCTGGTTCAACTGCATCTTGTGTCACGCCCGGAATTCCATCCATGTTATTTGGGACAGGATATCCATGCCAATGAATAGATACTGGTGCAGATAATTCATTTTTTAATGTCACTTTCACCTTTTCACCTTTTTTCACCCGAATTTCTGGACCAGGAGATGAGCCATTAAATGTCCAGACTGGAACAATAACACCGTTACTTAATTTTTGCTTTTCTTCTTTCGCTATTAAAGTAACTTCTGGCCCTTTTTCAACCTTCAATGGTGTTGTAGCTGTTTCAGTCTGTAGTGTTTTGTTATCATTCATATTTTTATGATCATTTGTTGTATTTGTCGTCACAGAACAGGCAGCAATTAAAAATATTACAGAGACAGTAACGGCTGCTAATACAACTCGCTTCATGGACAATCCCTCCTTATTCTTTTTCAAAATCATTATAGAAGTTGATTTTCAAGAAAATAAGGAGATGTAATTAGATCTTACGTAAGCTAATTGGAAAATTACTAAAAGCGGAGACATTACAAGAGACGAATATTTTAGTAATACAAAATGCTTTCCTTGTAGCGACTATATTAGCCGTTCTCGTATTTGTTTTGACGTTATTTCTTAAGAAACAATAACACTGCTATTATTAAATAAGAAAAATGTAGCTAAAATGCTCTTCACAAAAGAACTTAGATTTCTGTATAATAAGAACTAATGTTCCTCACAGACAATGGACTCAAATTACACAAATATATCAAATAGAAGAGGATTGATATACGATGAAAATTGATAGACCAAAAATTTCACCAGAGTTATCTTCAAAGAATTTTCAAGATATTTTTTATGAAGAAGATCCAACATTGGAAGTGTGTGAAATTATAGACTCCACTTTCGAAAATGAATCTGTAGATAGAGTGCGGTTATATGATGCGGTGATAAAAAACTGTAAGTTTACTAATACAGACTTTAGCAATATTGATATTACAGATGTTTGTTTTGAAAACTGTGATTTATCAAATGTTAATTTAAGCAATTCTTCTGTTCACAGAGTCGAATTTAAAAACAGTAAATTAATCGGAGTAAATTTCACAGGATCTAGCTTAGGAAATGTTAAATTTGAGAATTCAATTTTGAATTTAGCGGCATTTGGAAATTCTAAACTAGAAAAAATCATCTTCAATGAAACTTCATTAAATAATGCAGATTTTTTTGACTGTAAACTTAAAAAAGTTGAATTCCAATTATGTAGTCTTGATGAAGCTAATTTTGATCAGACATCACTGAAGGGGATAGATATTAGTTCTTCTACCTTTGATACACTTACAGTTTCAGTGAACGATTTAAGAGGATGTAAAGTATCGACATATCAAGCTGTTCAGTTTGCTACTTTATTAGGATTAATAATTAAAGATTAGTATTTCGAAGAAAAGAACCCTATCCCGAATCATGGATTTTTTAATTGTCCACGATTCGAGATAAAGTTCAAATAAATTAGTGATGACTCTTTTATTATTTTACTACAGCTTGGTTTCCTTTTACATGTTCATTATTTACACTCATAAATTCTTCAATTTCTTCAACTTCCCTAATGATATCTTTTGACAAGTTTTCATACCCGTCTTTCGTTACAAGAATGTCATCTTCAATACGAATTCCAATTGATTCTCCTTCAATATAAAGACCAGGTTCAATTGTTATAACCATACCTTCTTCTAACACTCTATCTTTATATGTTCCTACATCATGTGTATCTAAACCAAGGAAATGGCTGACACCATGATAATAGTATTTTGATAACTCTTCATCTTCTTGAATTAAACCAATTGCTTTACACTCTTCTGCCAGTACCTTTTTTGTATGCTCATTTAATGCAGCGAACTTTAATCCTGGCTTAATAATGTCTGTTGTTTCTTTTAATGTTTTTAATACAATATTATAAATTTGTTTTTGGCGACTAGAGAATGTTCCATTTGCCGGGAATGTATAACTAATATCAGCGTTATAGTAGTCTTTTTGAGCACCTAAATCTAGTAATACTAAGTCACCATTTTGAATTTGTGCATCATTATCTTCATAATGAAGAACTGTAGCATTTTTCCCACTCGCCAAAATTGTATTGAACGCATGGTACTTAATGCCAGATGACTTCAGTGTAAAATCAAATTGTGCTTCTAATTCATACTCCATCATGCCTGCTTTTGCATGCTTAAGTACGTTGTAAATACCGTCTTTCGTTATAGCAATCGCTTCTTTAATAATTTCAATTTCTTCCTCTGTTTTAAATACTCGTAATTCACAAATGTTCGGATATACATTACCAATTGTTACGTGTGGGTATTTTTCTCTTACATGTTTAGCAAATGCTAATGTTTTTGTCTCCGTACCATTCCAATCACGACGTTCTATATCTAAATATAGATGCTTCGCATTTTCTGTAAAAAGTATATTTGACATCGTCTTTTCAAAGCTATCTAAATATACAACTTTCTTTATACCTGAAATTTTCTCTGCTTCTTCGTTAGAAACTGTTTTACCGACCCATTTTTCCATTACTGGATCTGACTTTTCAATGAAAAGTGTTTCTTCAACACTACTTCCAACCTTTTTCAGCATAAAAATAACATTTGGTTCATCGATTCCCGTTAAGTAGTAAAAATTACGATTCGGTACAAATTTATAATGTGCATCAGCTGACATATGCGGTGCTTGTCCCGCAAATAAAATCGTAATAGACCCCTCTGGTAATGTGTTTGCTAATCGTTCTCTATTTTGAGCAAAAAATGTTGATTTCATAATAATCCCCCTAGCGTTTTATGTATAATTGTGAAACTAATTATTCAATACACTTCATTCTATTATTGTTATAATTTTTCGTCAATTTTTAACTAAATTTTAGATAGTATTGACACAGGCAACTAAACAAGTTACAATAACTATAAATTAGTAAGTTACTAATTTAAATTTAAATAAGAGGTGAACAAAATGCAAAACATTTTATTCCGTATTAACGAATTGTCAAAAAAAGAAAAAGCGAATGGATTAACAGTTAATGAAAAACAAGAACAACAAATGTTGCGCCAAAACTATACACAAACATTTCGTGGAAGCTTAGATTCCATTTTATTAAACACAAAAATTGTTGATCAAAATGGTCTTAACGTTACACCTGCTGCATTACAAGATGCTCAAATACGTTTAAAATTAAGCAAATGAGTTCCGAGCTAAAGAATTCTAATAAAACATAAAAAGAGCTGGATTTCCTATATAGAAATTCCAGCTCTTTTTATTGTCTTTTTTAATTTAGTAAACGAGCGATACATTGCAATTCTCCACGACACAATCATCGCAAATGCAAGTAAGAAAAACATGCCGCTTAACTCTGCCAAATCAATTGATTGGCTTAAATATGACTTTAATGCCACGCGTACAGCTAATAAGCCTACTAAAATAAATATGAATGCTTTTGACGGTTTCATAAATATATGTTCGCCTTTTATTTCGAACTTAGTTGTTTTAATAAGAAAAATAGAAAAGATAAGCCCTATACTAATTGCCTCAACTATTTCTAACGATGTTAATCGAAACTCTGGTAAAAAGTACATCGTTGCGCCTGTACTCATAAAAATTGGCGGCAATATAATTTTCTTTTTCGTTACCGGCTTTTTCGCTGCTTTAAAGCGCAGAAACATGACACCAACAGCCATACAAACCGCTAAAATACTTGATAAAAGTGCTATCATACTCTTCCCACTCCTATCTATTTAAAAGACTTTTTGAGCAAAATCATAAACCAAACGAGCCCGACACTTATAATAACATGACCTAATCCAGCCATATGGCTTAAACCGTAAAAGTCAGTTCCATTTACTTGTAGAAGACCTCTCCATAGCATTGTAGCAATAGTAAAGATTACTCCTACATTATAAACAACAAACCATGCACAAAAGCTCTTTGTTTCTTGTACATGAAACACTTTACATAAGGCTAAAGCAATTAAAAAGAATACAAAACCGAGCACTAATACATGTGTATGCACTAATTGCAACATTGTGGATCCTTTAATTCCTTGTGCTTTCGAATACTCTCTTGCAAATACACCTGATAATAAACCAATAATTAAGTAAATAAATGCCGCATTATATAATTTCTTCATTCTATTCCTCCTGTTGTAAACTTTCTATATTCGCTGCAATTATTTTAAGCAAAGTTTATGAACGGAGTATGAACAAAATATTACATTCAATTTTTGAAAATAAAAAAGCCATTCCACAAATAATAATTGTAGAATGGCTTTTCAATTTATTTTAAATCTTCTATTGAGAAAGCACCTGGCAGTAACTGCTCAACAGTCACTTCTTTTTCATCACCTTTTACATTCGTTAATAATACAGGCATTTTCGGATCACAGAATTCAGCAATTACTTGTCTACACGCACCACATGGTGAAATCGGTCCATCAGTTTCTCCTGTAATAACTAAGTAACTAAAATCGCGCTCACCTTCTGATACTGCTTTAAATATTGCTGTTCTTTCTGCACAGTTACATAAACCGTAAGAAGCATTTTCTATATTACAACCAGTATAGATTTTCCCTTCTTTCGTAACTAACGCTGCGCCAACAGGAAATTTAGAATACGGAATATACGCTTTCGATAACATCTTGTTTGCTTCTTCAATATATTTTTTCTTACCCATATTATTTCCCCCTCAAAGTAAACGAAATGATGATTAGTCAGTAATAACTGTATGAACTAATTTAGGAGCCACTGCTGTTTCAGCGATAGAGATGTTCTCATAAATTTTTGCTTTTACATCTTCTACATTTTCACGATTTGCGTAGATTGTTACGAATGGCTCGCCTTCTTTTACTGCATCGCCAACTTTTTTACGTAACATTAATCCTACTGCTAAATCGATTTCATCTTCCTTCGTTGCACGACCTGCACCAAGTAACATAGCTGCAATACCAATCTCATCTGCAACAATGTTAGAAATAACACCTGAAGTTTTTGCAGGTACATCAATTACATACTTCGCCTGTGGCATTTTTTCTGGATTGTCTACAATTGAGCTATCTCCGCCTTGATTGCTTAAGAACTCTTTAAACTTCTCAGTTGCTTTTCCGTTTTTCATCACTTCAATTAGCATTTCACGAGCTTCTTCTAACGTATTTGCTTTTTTCGCAAGTACGACCATTTGGCTACCTAATACAAGTACTAATTCTGTTAAATCTTCTGGACCTTCACCTTTTAACGTATCAATCGCTTCTTTTACTTCTAGAGCGTTACCAATCGCAAAACCAAGCGGTTGTGACATGTCTGAAATAACAGCCATAGTTTGACGTCCTACATTATTTCCGATACGTACCATTGCATGTGCTAATTCTTTTGCATCTTCTTCTGTTTTCATAAATGCACCAGCACCTGTTTTTACATCAAGTACGATTGCGTCAGCACCAGCTGCAATTTTTTTACTCATAATTGAACTTGCGATTAAAGGAATTGAGTTAACAGTTCCTGTTACGTCGCGCAATGCATAAATCTTTTTATCTGCAGGTGTTAAGTTTCCTGTTTGTCCAATAACAGCTACTTTGTCACGGTTTACAATATCAATAAATTGTTCTTTTGTAATTTCAACGTGGAATCCTTCTACCGCTTCTAATTTATCAATTGTTCCGCCTGTATGTCCTAAACCACGACCAGACATTTTTGCTACTGGTACATCTAAAGCAGCAACTAATGGTCCTAATACTAAAGTTGTGGTATCACCAACACCGCCAGTTGAATGTTTGTCTACTTTAATTCCTTCAATTGCTGATAAGTCGATCGTTTCACCAGACTCAACCATCGCCATCGTTAAATCTGCACGTTCGCGATCTGTCATATCTTTAAAGAAGATTGCCATTGCAAGCGCACTCACTTGATAATCAGGAATACTTCCGTCTGTATATCCATTAATAAAGAATTTGATTTCTTCAGTCGTTAATTCTTTGCCGTCACGTTTTTTTGCAATAATATCTACCATTCTCATTACAATCACCATTCCTTTTTATATTATACGAATCTATTAAAATAATAAGCCAACGATTGTTGCTGATAAGAAACTTACTAACGTTGCACCGAATAGTAATTTCAAACCAAATCTTGCCACTACATTCCCCTGCTTTTCATTTAAGCTTTTAACTGCCCCTGCAATAATTCCAATTGAAGAGAAGTTTGCAAATGAAACTAAGAATACAGATATAATCGCTGTCGTTCTATCTGAGAAATTAAAGTTTCCTTGTGCTAAATCTGTCATAGCGACAAATTCATTTGATACTAATTTTGTTGCCATAATATTTCCTGCATTAACTGCTTCATGCCAAGGCACACCCATAATAAATGCAAATGGTGCAAATACATAACCAAGGATTTCTTGGAATGAGATACCAATTACACCTTTAAATACTGCATTGATGAATGCGATAAGAGCAACGAAACCGACTAGCATAGCTGCTACTGTAATGGCAACTTTAAATCCGTCTATAATGTATTCACCTAATACTTCAAAGAAAGTCTTTTTCTCTTCTTCTTGCACTTCTAACATATCTTCTTCCTCAGTAACTTCATACGGGTTAATAATAGAAGCAATGATGAAGCCACCGAATAGGTTAAGCACTAAAGCGGTTACAACATATTGTGGTTTTAATAACACCATATATGATCCAACGATAGACATAGAAACTGTAGACATTGCAGATGCACATAATGTATACATTCTTTTCTCTGGCAATAACCCTAGTTGTTTCTTAACTGAAATAAACACTTCAGATTGTCCTAAAATCGCAGAAGCAACAGCATTATATGATTCTAGTTTCCCCATTCCATTTACTTTACTTAATGCTAAACCGATAGATTTCACAATAATAGGTAATACTTTAATGTGTTGTAATATACCTATTAGTGCCGAGATAAATACGATTGGCATTAATACACTTAAAAAGAACGAAAACTCTTTTTGATTTACTAGTCCACCAAATACAAAATTCACACCGTCAGCAGCATATTTTAATAACTCTCCAAAACCATCTGCTATTCCGCTAATTAATATATTCCCTACACTTGTATTTAATAATAAAAATCCCAAAATGAATTGTAATATAACCATCGTTATGATTGGGCGATATTTGACTTTTTTTCTATCATTACTAGCAAGCCAAGCGATACCTAAAATCAATACGAGGCCTAAAACACCGATTAAGTATTTCATAAGCCGTCTCCTCCCATTCGTATCCGCTTACATTTTTTTCAATTATTAAAGCAATAGATACACTTTACTTTGTGTATCTATCGCTTTTGACTTCATTAATGATTAGTAGTTATCTGTAGCACCTTTTGCATCATTTAATACGATTGCAACACTAGCACTTGCTCCAACGCGAGAAGCTCCAGCAGCTACCATTTTTTCTGCATCTTCACGTGTACGAACACCACCAGATGCTTTTACACCAACGTTTGGTCCTACTGTTTTACGCATTAATGCGATATCTTCAGCAGTTGCTCCGCCAGTTGAGAATCCAGTTGAAGTTTTTACGAAGTCAGCACCAGCTTTTACTGATAATTCACAAGCGCGTACTTTTTCTTCATCTGTTAATAGGCAAGTTTCAATGATTACTTTTACAAGAGCTTTTCCTTTTGCTGCTTGTACTACTTCATAAATATCTTTTTCAACAAGTTCGTTGTCGCCATCTTTTAAAGCGCCTACGTTGATTACCATATCAACTTCAGTTGCACCTTTTGCGATAGCATCTTTTGTTTCAAATGCTTTTGTTTCAGTAGTGCTTGCTCCTAATGGGAAACCGATTACAGTACAAACGTCTACATCATGTCCAGCTAGTTCATCAGCCGCTAATTTTACCCATGTTGGGTTAATACAAACAGAAGCGAATTTATATTCCTTTGCTTCTTCAATTACTTTCATAACATCTTCTTTAGTAGTATTAGCTTTTAAAATTGTATGGTCAATTAACTTTGCAATGTTCATTATCTTCACTCCTCATATCTTTTAACAACTTCATTCTAACTCTTAGTTGAACAAATGTAAATACACTTTTGAAATTTTGTTCATTATTTTTTAAAAGGAATTTTCTTGTAGTAAATAAAGCGCATTCTAACAAAGAACATTTCAAATATATAATCAAAATTTTTATGTTAACAATGGTAGTATGTATCTCCATATCCATAATTATTTTTAAAAAGGCAACTTGTGTTCAAAAAACTCCTATCATTCATACATAACAAAATAAAAGGCGTTCTCAAAATTAACATCTTGAGAACGCCTTTTATTTCTAATCTTTTTGATAATGTAACAATTCTTTTGCTGTATGCTGATCGATAATTAATACATTTGCATACCCGCCACGTAACGCACCATCAATTGCTTTGATTTTTCTATTACCACCTGCAACTAAAATAGAACGTTTCTTTAATTTCAGTTCTTCTAACTCAATTCCAATGGTCCGCTTATTAATTTCTTCACTACTAATATTTCCGTCCCCATCAAAGAATCGTGAACAAATGTCACCGACCGATTGTTTTTTGAGTAAACTCGTTTCACCCTTATCGAAATAACCTAATCGGAATAATAGCGCTTCGTCTCGCACTGTTCCTACAGTGAAAATTGCAATATTCGCTTGCTTCCCCATTTCGATAATATGATGAATATGTCGATCCTGCTCTACTAATTCTTTTGTCACTGCATTATCAAATATAACTGGAAGAGGTAGATTTCTTGGCGTCGTTTGAAAAGCATCTGCAAATAAAGCTATCGTTTCATTCGCATATGTATTTACACTTGAATGACTAATACCACCTTTTAGCTGGACAACCTCTACCCCTTTTACATGTTGCGGTACGATTTTTCTAGCGATTTCATACATCGTCATTCCCCAGCTTACACCAACAATATCACCGTTTTTAACTGTCTTTTCCATATACTCAGCTGCATATTTACTTATATACTCTGTAATCGTTGCATATTCCGGTACTGGAGAAAATACAACATGTGCCTCTAACAAGTTGTATTTTTCTTTCAGTAAATTCCCAACGTTATCTAAATCCGCAAATGGATCAGCGATGCTAATTTGAACAAACCCTTTTTCTTTCGCATACTTTAACAATCTAGAAATTGTTGGTCTTGAAATATTTAATTTGTTAGCAATTTCTTGCTGACTATAATCTGATTGATAATATAATCTTGCAACTTCAACGCTTAATTGTTGTTTATCTTTTTCCATAGTAACTCATTACAAATCCCTTCCTGTATTTCCCTTTCGTTACAAGCATTATACAGCTTTATGCAAAAAAATTCGACTACCGAATTTTATCTATCTGAACTTCTACTACACTTAATATATAATGAAAACTTATTGTGTAGATTTACAAACTCAATATAGATACGCTTGAAACATGTAAATCGATTAACATTTAATTCACATTTTTCTGTAGTAACGATAACAAAGCCGTTCAAGTTGTATATGAGGCTTAGGATATCAAAGACTATTTTTTCTCCTATCTATGGCATTTTCGCCCGTTTTTCTATAAGGGATTAAACTGATGAAGCAATAATTCGATTATCTAGAATACAAATGCTCTACAGAACAAAGAATATGGATTATGTATCCATGGAGATACAATCCCAATCTTCATTTTTATAATTGATTAGCCAAAACAAGCCTCTTCGTCTTTCAATAACAATACTTTCATGCATACCTGCAGTTGCTTCTCTCGCATTAATTCTATCATGTACACAAGCCCAATGAAGCCGATAAATAAGGTCGGCCTCGTCCAAAATTTCTTCTGCATTTCGCAATTTTGTTTTTTGATAAAATTCATTAAAAGAACTACAATCAGAAACAAGTTTAATTGCATAATGACAGTCACAGATTTCTCTTGGGAATTTCAGTGTATTCACGAGGCCTATTGACCAAAGCAAAACCCATTGGGCTTCATACTGCCATGCAATCTGTATCGCTTCTTTCTCATCAGGTTCCTCTGAATTTAGAAAATTCCTTTCCTGCATCGTTAATGATTCAACCACATCAAATTGATTCAGCAGCTCCATGACGAACTCTTTGGAAGTTTTCAAATCTCCTTCTTGGACAACATCACAAGCATATTGTATGACAATCAACAAAGCTACTGCTCTCTTCGTAATCTCTTCTCGGCTTCTTAACTGAATACTTGTCAAAGGAGGCAATCCTTCTATATATGGAATCCCTTTATCTTGCAGATAGCTTATCGATTTCTGTTTTCTTTTCTCCCCATCGGTAGAAGTACTATTCTGTCCCCTTATTTTGTTCGTACATGCTTGAGGAGTAAATTCTGAAGGACCAGAGGATCCATCCGGAAATACAATTACTTTTCCATCCTTCCCGATGAGAGTTCGATCAGGAATAAAACCAATACCGTTCACCTCATTAAGTAATTTAAGAAACAGCTCCACGTATTCATCACTATAATCCTTCTTCGTCTCTATAGCGATTATGGTATTAATTACAGAAATCTGTGCCAAAACCATCTTCTTAAGATGTTCTTCTTGAAATTCGATTTGATCGTACATGTGCATCATTCCAGGAATATTATTGAAAAAATAATCAGGAGATGATTCTTCAGAATCCACCCGAATAATAATTTTATTTTTGCCAAATAGTCTTTTCGATTGAATCGTATATTCATTTTTATTGCGTTCAACCTTAAACCCATTTTGAAAAACTTGAGTAATGAAACCTTCTATATCACTTGTATCATTCCTTGATGCAAATATCGTAAAAAATTTCAATTTTCCCCCTCCTCTAATTCTTATATTCTTCTTAGCTATAAACTTAGAAAAACAAAATAACATAAGTTTTTTAACATATGATACATAATTAGTATATTAAAACAGCTTTTTCATTATGGCTTGCTCTTCAACTAAAGTTCGTATTAGTGAAATAATCCAAACAACGTGTAAAAAGCTCCCTTTGCTAAAGTCTATTCAAATACCTCTTATAAACAGAAGATACTATTTATAAGGGGTATTTATTCAATTTAATTTTATAAAAATTGGATGGAAACAATGCAAGTTCTCACTTATTTAGAATAAGTGAAAAGATGATGTTTTATTTGTTCAATAAAATAATGATGGTGTATATTATCGTTAGATACTCGACTTGCCATAATAGCCCCCTCCATTGAAGAGGCAAGAAAGGAAGCGAGTGATATAACCTCTATATCTTCTTTAAATTCTTGTTTCTCTATTCCTTCTTTTATGAGAGAAGCCATTAACATTACTGTATCATCATAACCTTTTGCTGCTGCTTTTTGTAATTCTGGAAATACTCCAGTACTTTCAATGGCACTATTAAGTAATGGACAGCCTCCAGCAATAGGAGGATTATTAGCTGCATCTTGATATACAAGGAAAATTGCAAGGATTTTATCAATTGCTGTCTTTTTATTTTCCATTGCTTTATGAAAATGACTCCACATAATCTCACCACTTTTGTCGTAGGCAGCAAGGACAATTTCTTCTTTACTTTTGAATCTACGATAAATAGATCCTTTAGGTAGTTCAGTAGCTGTCATTATATCCTGGATGGATGTGCGAGTTATCCCATTAGTATTAAATAAATATAAAGATGTTTCAATAATTTTTTCTTTAACCTTATCAACTTTAGTCATGCTTTGTAATCCTCCTAATGAAAACGATCCTAATATTCTAGGTAATGTTTACCCTCTATTTTCTTAATTTTTTTGTAAGTATAAATAAGTTGGGAACAGAAATATCTTATCAATCCCTATCTTATGGAAACCTCAAACAATACAGTTTGAAAAGAAGTTAATCAAATTGTATTACCTACATAACTTAAGTGAATTTTCTGTCAAAACAACATGACCAATTGTTTAATTCAGTCATATTATACAACTAATTTCATCTAAAATCGTAGAGGTGTAAAAATATATAGTTAATTTTAACGTATAGACATATGATTATTATATATAATTTTTATCAATATGTTTAGCTAAAGTGTTTGAACTACTCCCACTTTCACTTCATTCTATAAAAGATTAACCATTAATGATTACTGGAATTAAATTGTAACAAAGCAACTGAAATATAAATATATTTGCTTTTTTCCATTTTGATTTTGTTAATACTTTATAAAATGGGTTTAAAAAACTAGAAACTTGTAGTATCATTAGATTTCGATTCGGACCGAACCGTCCGGTTTATAATCTTATATAAATATATTTAGAAGGAGAGCGTTATGCAGAAAGAAAAATCAAAAATTATAGGTAATTTAATTATGGGGGCAATACAGTGAACTTTATAAAAATGAATAAAAAAGAAATCATTATGCTAATAATCTTTACACTGTTTGTACCATTTCAAATTGGCTTGTACATACTATTTGGCATATCACTTTTAGCTAATGTCAATTTAGTTGAATCAGAATTTGTTCTGAGTGCCATCGGTTTTACTGTACCTGCTATTGTAGGAATCATTTGCTTTAGGAAAGAAATTATTGAAAGTTTTACTTATTTTAAAGAGAAGACAATTTTGAAAATAGTAAGTATTCCTATGGTAGTTTTATTTACGTTAATTGTGGAACAGTGTGTTATGTATTTTCTAGCAACTGGTCAACCAGAGAACCAAGAGCAGCTCCTTGAAACGGGTGCAGAGGTACCTCTTGTATTTACATTGCTTGTATTTGGTATTCTGGGTCCAATACTTGAAGAAATTGTGTTTCGCCACATATTAATAAATCGTTTTTCTTACCATATTGGTACCGCTATTGCATCTATCATTTCGATTATGATTTTTACACTTCTTCATACGAACCAACTTTCGGATATTGCTATTTATTTACCTGGATCGTTGATACTTACTGCGGCTTATCTTATTTCTAAAAGATCCATTGCATATGTTATAGCGATACATATGTTAAACAATTGTCTTGGTTTCATTCTGTAAGAAACTAGACTTGTTTCTGGTGCCAAAAATACTTTTTCTATGACATAAGAAAGCTAATCAAAAATTATAAAATATTAGGAGAGTGTCAGTCATGATTGTAACAACAACTTCTGGAATTCAAGGTAAAGAGATTATTGAGTATATTGATATTGTAAATGGTGAAGCTATTATGGGTGCAAATATTGTCCGCGATGTATTCGCTTCCGTTCGTGATGTTGTCGGTGGCCGTGTTGGTGCTTATGAAAGTAAACTAAAAGACGCTCGTGATATTGCAATGGGCGAAATGAAAGAACTTGCAAAAGAAAAAGGTGCGAACGCTATCGTTGGTATTGACGTAGATTACGAAGTTGTTCGTGATGGAATGTTAATGGTTGCTGTCAGTGGTACAGCTGTGCGTATATAAGTAAATAAAAAACGGTTCCTCCCTTGGAATTTATACTTTGATGGGAGATCCTGGTTCTGTTGCAGATTTTAAAGAATAAAACGAGAAATAATCAACTTTTTTATTTCTCGTTTTATCTACATATTTATTTTTGGAAAAATAACCTAACTCCAAATACTAACAATACTATGCCCGTAATACCCTCCATTGTACGGTTCACTCTTTCTTTTCTTAAAAAAGTTCTTAATTGACGTATGAGTGAGATGTAAAGTAAATACCATATTGCTGTCAAAGTCGTAAATGTGACTCCTAATAAAAGAAATTGGAGGAAATGATTTTGATTACTCACAATAAATTGGGGTAAAAAACTAAGGAAAAATACAGCGGTTTTTGGATTTAAAATTGCCGTAGTAAATCCTTGTCTAAAGCTTTTAATTGCCCCAATATCCTTAGAGTCCATTTCTGCTGAACCTGACATATCTTCTTTTTTATGTAAGGCACTTTTAATTGACTTTACAGCTAAATAAATTAAATAAACAGCCCCAGCATATTTTATAAATGTAAATAACATAGCAAATTTCATTAAGATAGCAGAAAGTCCTAACGTAGCCATTATTGTATGAATCATCATTCCAGATATCGTTCCTAAAACAGTCTTTATCCCGCCATTTTTACCATGCGAGATAGTATTTTTTGTAACTAGTGCAAAACCAGGACCAGGCATCATTATGATTAGCATTGCTGTAAGGATAAATAATAGATAATTTTCCATGTTGTAGTATTTCCTCTCCAATTTTTAATTTTGCTTACAGTATAGCTTTTTTCATTAAAACATTACATATAAAAGACTTGATCAGAAATTTATTTAGGTTATTCGTATCAATTTGATTAAATATTACCCAATAGCCACATTGATAAAACATATGACAAACTTATATATAATTACAAGTTCAACTCTCACAAAAAAACAGGATAAAAAAATAAACAGCAGAACTAGTCCACTGTTTACTTTGCCACACCTTCATGTAATTTTTCTGTATAATCCTTTACATCTTTCCAGCTATCTTTCGCTGTATGTAAATCTTCTTTTATAAACGTAAACTCTTCCGGACTAATCCCTTTTACGTTTTGTAGTAAATTATTATATTTTGCACCTACTGTATACCATTGATTTGATATGTTTTGTAGTGCTGTAATTGCTGCATCGATTGTTTCTGTCATGTTTGTTGTTTTATTTTTTACATCAGTCAAAATTACGACTTCTGCTTGTGCTCCTGAAATTCTATCTTTTAAATTGGCGATTTCTCTTTCTGCATTTGCGATATCTTTTTTCGCAACCGCAATCATCGGCCCGCCAGCAAGACATGTTATTAGAGCTACGCAAAGTACGCCACCAGCAATGACCATATCATTACTCTTTTTAATCGAATCGTTATATGTATTTATTTGTTGCTCTAGAGCTGGAATACCAGCATTCGTACTTGCCAATATCGCTGTTAACTGATTTGTATCCTCTTTGAAACTATTTGTATCTTTCGCCATTCTATCGCGAAAAGCTTTCAAATTTCCTAATAATCCATCTACCTCATTTTGATTCTTTACAATATCCGCATACAACTTTTCTAAATCCGCTTTTAATTTTCCGCTATCCTTTTGATCAATCGCTATTAACATGTCATTATAATACGATTGAAAAGTATTATTGTAATTTATAATATTTTGATCCGTTTTCATAATTTGAGGCTTCATATTATTTAACCAATATGCTGCATTAATTTTTGCATCTCTTTGATGCTGAATCATATTCCCTTTAAATTCACTATTAATCGAACTTATTTTACTTAAATCCGTCTCTTGTTGATTTTGAATTAATTTTGCATATGAATCCATTGCAAATATGCTTGATGTCGTTTGTGCCATTACATCTTGGAATCCTGCTGGTCCAAGAGAATAGTTTTTCACATTTTCTTGTAGCACCTTTGCATTTTGTTCTGCTGCAAAAGGATGTAAAGGAAATGCGTTACTCGTTGCCACCCCAGCAATCATTACCGCTAAAAGACATTTTTTATAAAATCGTTTCTGCATATTTTTCACCTATTCTCTTTATAAGGATATCAAAAGCTCCTGCTCACAACTGAACAGGAGCTTCAAATCATTCATCAACACTTAACGCTCTAACGATTCGTATTCAATTATGCTTTTTTCGTGTCTACTACTTTAATATCTTCAGCATAAATCTTTTCTGCATAGTCTTTAATGTTTTTCCAGCTATCTTTCGCAATGTTTAAATCTTCTTTAATGAAAACAAGATCGTTTGGACTAATTGAATCCACATTTTGAAGTAAAGAATTGTATTTTGATCCCATTGTATACCATTGGTTTGAAATGTTTTGCAACGCTGTAATTGCAGTATCAATCGTATTTGTTAAATACTCAGTTTGTGTTTTAATGTTCGTTAACCCAGCTACTTCTAATTGAGCAGTTGTAATTTGTCCAGTTATTTTTTGAATTTCAGCTTGTGCATTGTCAAGTTCTTTCTTCGCTAATACGATACCAGCTGTACCACCGCCTACAGCTGCTGCACCACCTGCAATTAATGCGACTCCTAGCGGTGTTCCTGCGCCCGTAGCAATAACTACTGCACCACCAATAATTGCAATTGGTCCTAGAGCTGTCGCAACAGATGAACCGATAATAATTGCATTATATTTACTAATTGCCTCATTGTACGTTGTAATTTGATTTTGCAGAAGCGGAATTCCTGCATCTTGACTAGCTAATATAGATGTAATTTGATTTGCATCACCCTTGAAGTTTTGCGTATCCGACGTCATTTTATTTCGGAATTTTTTCAAGTCTTCTACTAACTGATCCACTTGCGCTTTATTTTCATTAATACTACTTGATAATCTAGTTAGGCCTTTCGTAAGAGTCGTTTTATCTTTTGCATCTACCGCAGTAACTAAAGTATCATAATAGTTTTGGAATTTAGTATTGTAGTTAATGATGTTTTGATTCGTTGAAATAAGCTGTGGCTTTAATACATCTAACCATTGCTTCGCATTTCCTCTAGCTGTATCTTGGTGCTGAATCACTTTTCCTTTTAAAGCTGCATCAACAGTCGATACATTTCCAAAGTTAACATTACCTTGTTTAATAATTGTTAAAGCATACAGATCCATTACTAAAGCATTTGAACCTGTTCTTTCCATTGCATCTTTCAAGCCTTCTGGTCCTAATGAATATTCTTCATAGTCATTATAAGCTTTTGCTACCGCATGAACTGGAGCTTGTTTCACTGTACTTTCAGCTGCATACGTATGAGCCGGCATAATATTTCCTGCTGCAAATACTGCCATCAGTGCTGATAGAGCCATTACTTTATATGGTTTTTTTGTCATTTTTTCTTCTCTCCCTATATCGCTAATTATTTTTCTATTTAATGTACTTCAACGTTTGTAACGTAATCTTCAAATTGATTTGTTTGCTTATTCATTTCATCACTTACTTTTTTAATTTGATTAAAATGTTTTTGAAGTAAACTACTGTCTGTATACGTGCCTTCTTCAACATTTGTTTGAATTTGGATCATATTATTATTTAAAACTTTCCAATCCGTTAATAACGTTTCTAAAGTTGTAATTTGACGATCAATTAATTCTGTAAAGCTATTTACTTGATCTTCAACGAATGTAATTTGAGTCGCTTCTGCTTCAGTTTGTGATAACTTTTGAATAAGTGGCAATAACTCTTTTTGCTTTTGTTGAATGCGAAGAGCTGCTTCCCTCGTTTGACTATCTGCAGCATTTACAATTTCATTACTTAAAGTACCGATAGAAACAAAATCGATTGTTTTCGTTTGTGCAGTTTGATTTGTGATTGTAAATACTTGTTTACCGATATTAATAGAACCTTTAATGATTTCTTGAGGTCTATTCAAAATAGTAGTTAGTTCAGCTTGAATTTCCCCTTGAATTCTTTTAATATCTTCTCTTAATTTCACAATATCTCCACTTGATCCTTGCAGTGTTTTTATTGCTTCATCGGCTTTAATTGATAAGTTGTTACTATCTTTGTCTAATACTGTTTTAAATCGATTTAACTCTAATAAATCTTGCTCCATACTCTCTTGGATGCTCTGTACTTGCAATTGTAATTTTCCATATGCACTCATAAAATCTGTTTTTGCTTGCTGATCTTCATTTACATTTCCTGCTAGTTCATAGAGCTTACTATAATAACTATTGAATCTAGTGCTGTATCTCATCATCTCTTGATTTAAGTCAATTAGCTTCGGATTATATTCATCAATCCACTCTCGTACATTCGCCTTTGCAAACTTTTGATGATTCGTTAAGCTACTCATCGCATTTACCTTAATGTCTGGCTGTTGCAAAATAATTAATCCGTATGCTTGAATAAGCGGTGATTGTGATCCTAACATTCTAATTGAATTGGATAATGTATTTGGAGCAATTACATTTTGCGCATATACTGTTTTCACTTCCGTTTGCCCCTCCTTAGCGTAAGCGCTTACAGGAATGAAGCAACTCGTAGATACCGCTGTAACCAATAACCCTGTAATTAAAGTCTTTTTCACTTTAACTCCTCCTATGTATTAGCAACTATTACTATCGCATTTTATTATTCTATTTTCTTGCCCATAATTTGAGATGGTTAAAATAGAGAACGTTCTCAACGTGATCTATGTATGAACCACCTCTCTCGTATTGCTACAGTACTTACTTATCGTCACAAAACATTTTATTATTTTTCATATGTGTTTAGTATGAATAATATTGTATAAATTTTCTATTTCATCGAAATTCCCACATTCACACAGTGAATATATTACATAAAAATATTATTCATTTTAAACTAAACAACATACGTAAATATGAAATTTCATTTTGTTTTCATATAAGTTTTGTACTGTAAGGTCATTTAAACACAGCTGTTTATATATCGTAAAGAAGTATTTTCATTCCCTTTATTTTCAAGCTTTCATGTCCTTATTTCAAAATATAATCCGATTCACTTTATCGATTGAAATATCTATATATCACAACAGAAAACACTACTTTCAAATAACTAATGAAGTTATATTAATATAGTTTTTAACCCCATATGCAATTATGCATAGCATATACACAAAAGGATAGCTTCATTTTCGCGAAGCTATCCTTAAAAAATTTTCTTATTTTTTCAAATGATATGGAACTGTCGTAATAACAACATTTCTTTTATAAAGTAAATACGCACGTATAAGTAAACTGGATTGATTATGAAGAATGTTATGCCAACCTTTTTTCGGAATGAACTGTGGTATAACGACCGTAACACGGTAATTCGATTCACTTGCCTTATATTGCACTGTATCGATAAACTTCGTTAGCGGCTGAATAATACTTCTATAATGAGAATGTAATGTAACAAGCCTTACTTCAGGTTGCCACTTCTTCCATTTCTCCTCAAATTTCTTTTCCTCTTCTCTGTCAAAAGCAACATATACTGCGATAACTTGATCTGCCGAAAGCGATTTCGCATAGTTCAATGAATTTTCTACTACATGCGTCATACCTGCTACAGGAACGACAATTACATTCCCCTCAATTGGAATAAGAGGCTCGCAAGTTTTTAAACTTAATTGATCACCCACTGCATCATAATGCTTCTTAATTCGATGGAATAAGAAGATAATAACTGGTAAGAAAATAAGAATCGACCAAACTTGTGCAAATTTAGTTAAAAAGAACATGCTCATTACGATAAAACTAATAACTGCACCAATTAAATTAACCGTTAATCTTAAAGCCCATCCTTCAGGCTTTTCGCGAAGCCATTTTAATACCATCCCTGTTTGAGAAAGTGTAAATGGAATAAATACACCTACTGCATATAGTGGAATTAAATGTTCTGTTTGTCCTTGGAAAGCTACAATTAAAATAATCGAAGCAACTCCAAGTATAATAATACCGTTTGAGTAACCTAGGCGGTCTCCTCTAATCGTAAACATTCTCGGTATGAATTTATCTTTTGCAAGGTTAACCGCTAATAAAGGAAATGCAGAATAACCTGTATTAGCAGCAAGAATTAATATTAAAGCTGTTGTACCTTGTATGAAATAGTACATGAAATTACGTCCAAATGTTTGTTCAGCAATTTGAGAAACAACTGTTACTTCTTTACTCGGAGTCACTCCGTAATAATAAGCTAAAAATACAATTCCTGAAAATAACACAGCAAGTAATGCACCCATTGCAAGCAATGTTTTTGCAGCATTGTTTGGCGCAGGATCTTTAAAGTTCGGAATTGCATTTGAAATTGCTTCAACACCTGTTAAAGCAGAACTACCTGATGCAAATGCTCTTAGTAATAAAAATAAACTAATCCCTGCAACTGGTGTACCAATTGGCGCATGTAAAGTGGGTGAAACATGACCAGTTAAAATATTATATATACCCACACCAATTAATATAAATAGTGCTAAAACGAATAAATAAACAGGATATGCTAAAACGGAAGCTGATTCCGTTACTCCCCTTAAATTTAATATCGTAATTAATATAACAAATATAACCGCAATAATTACGTTGTGTGCATGTAAGCTAGGAAACGCAGACGTAATTGCATCTGTACCAGCGGACACACTTACCGCAACAGTTAAAATATAGTCAACTAATAAAGATCCTCCAGCAATTAAGCCTGGATTCATCCCTAAATTTTCTTTTGATACAACATACGCTCCCCCGCCATGCGGATAAGCAAAAATAATTTGACGATAAGATAAAATAAGGGCTGTCAATAATACTAATACCCCAACAGCGATCGGAATGGAATACCAATAAGCGATCGCTCCAACACCTGCTAAAGCAATTAAAATTTGCTCTGGACCGTAAGCAACTGATGACAATGCGTCAGAAGATAAAATAGCTAAAGCTTTCGTTTTATTAAGCTTTTGTTCTCCAAGCTCCGTTGATTTTAACGGTCTTCCAATTAAAAATCTTTTAATAGATGAAACCAATGCTGTCCACTCTCCAATAATTTTGTACGAACTTTTCTGCTTGTTGCAGCCAGTAAACTATTTACTCAGAAAACAAAAAATGTCTACAAGCCATAGCGAAATAGACTTGTAGACATTATTTTTTTTGTCGCACAAGCTCCACCTTCCTTCTCAATATAACGCTTACGAGGTTAGCTGTCGGATTCGGGCCTATGAGTAGCCCTACCTTTTTTAAGGATTCACCCCATCGGATTATGTACTAATCCGTAAAAACGGGTCCCCCGTACCATGCGGTTTCAGCGATTTAGAAAATTGAAACTGTGGATTATAATACTCCTTTATTTTCAAAAAGTAAACAAAAATTTTTAATAAGAAAAAAATTAAAATGATTGTGCATAATCCACTGAGAAATATACATAATGAATACTAAAAAATCCGCAAAGGAGACCCCTATGTCTAAAGAAAAGAAGCCTATTTTTTCCGATTCATATTTAGATGCAGTAGCAAATGAAATTAATCAGTTATATGGTAAACGTGAACAGGAAATAAATTTGACAGATAGAACGAAAAGAAATAAATAATTTGTCATACAAAAAAATAAAAAAGATAGCAATACACTTATATATTGCTATCTTTTTTATTTTTTCATACATCTAATTCTATTACAGATCTGTTAAAGGTCATCTCTTCATACACCTTTAAATTTTGATATATAGTGCCTAATAATGGTGCCGCTATAGAAAATTGCTCTGCTACATCCAGTAAATATCCTTGCAAGTGCTTCCCTTCAATAAACGAACCCTTCTCCATATCACGTTGCATCGATGACTTCATATCATACGAAATTTTATCAATCGTTTTCATATGTTCCTGGGCAATATTAACCTTTATTGGAGCTCCTAATACTTTCATAATTTGTACAGATTCCTCAAATACATTACGGATAAAATCACGACCGCCTTCACTTTCACGAATTGGTCCAATTGGTGCACGCATTAACGTTGTCACACCGGACATTACAGTAATAAATAAATATTTATGCCACATATCTTGCGTAATATTTTCACTTAAAACAAAACTAGATTTCGTACCTGCAAATACTTTAGAAATATGCTTTACTCTCTCTGAATTTTGAGACTTAATTTCTCCAAACACAAGTCTGTTGGCAGCGCTAGTTTGTACAATTTCTCCTTGATCGTTTAACGTCGTCTCGATAAAGCATAAACCGCCAAGTACTTTTTCTTCTCCGAATTCTTTTTGTAATAGTGATAAATGAGCGATACCATTTAACAATGGAATGATTACAGTACCTTCGCCAACAAACGGCTTCAAATCTTGAATTGCCTCGTTTAAGTGATACGCTTTTGTTGAAAATAAAATGACATCAAATGGAGAAGTTCTCTCTTCCTTCGTTATTAATTTCGGTTGAAAGGAAAAATCCCCGTTAACACTTCGGATTACAAGTCCTCTTTCCTCTAATTGTTTTTTCCGTTTACTACGAACAAGAAATGTAACATCTTCTCCCTTTTCGACTAATCTGCCACCAAAAAATCCTCCGACTCCACCAGCGCCTAATACTAAAATCCGCATACAGCATCCCCCTTTTCAAAATACAATTTTATAACTTTTAGTATACATAACATTATACATGTCCTCTGCTAAATAAGCTGAATTTTCACTCTCAATCGAGTATAAAACAGTGGTTATTTTCAAATAAATTTGGGCATGTTGTTTCTATAGCATATATGGAAAGGAAACAATGTAGATGGAGGCAATACAAGCAATTGAGGAAAAAGATGTAGCAACAGCTATATTTCAATTTATATTCCCGTTTTCGTTTAAAGCTGGATATGAACAAAATATGTTCCCTTTCTTACAAAAAAACGATTTCCGTCCTTTTCGGCTCGATCATCTCTATGATGAAAATACATATTATGGGGAATTTAAAGTTTCACATCAAAATATGGAAGCATACTATCTTTCATTTACAAATAAAATTCTCTTTCCTCACTCAGAGCATCAAAAGGGCTTGCAACGTTATTCAAAGGACCTTAACTTAACTGGACATTTAACAACAAACCTTATTTCAATCCCATTCAAGATACACTCTATTGATGTAACACTTTGTCCTTATGAACTTGGCTTCTTAACAATTCGAACAGAAGTAAACACTGCTCCAAGCATGACTTTATCTGAAGCAATCGAATTCGCTGCTCGCTTCCGTGTACTTGAAACTAAAAATGATACAAATGAGACTATTTGTATTGAATGTAACGGAAAAAAGTATTCCCAAGTTGAAAAATTCATTTTTGGTTATTTATTTCATGGCGTAACTGATTTCTTTGAAAAGAAGAGATTAAGAAGTTCATACTTTCAAACCTTCCCTTTCTTCGAAGACCAAAGAATGTACGTCCAAACTTTATTGTCACTAAAAGAAGGTATGGAACTTAATGAAGTGGATGTTTATCGTACTTCTAGTCTTTCCGGATTAACAAGTGATGGTAAGCCATGTGTGAGTGCAAATAACCTTCCTTACATTCATGACTATTTAAAAAAACACGCTTACCAGAGATGGGCTCCAAATCGTTATTTCATAATGGAAGAACATATTTTTACATGTGTAACAAATGAAGGAGAACGCGAAATCGCTAAACTTGCTAGTCAAATGTACGGGGAATTTTATTACGCTTTATTATTAAACCTATTCCATAAAATTGTTTTATTAAAAATGGCAAACGCCTATGCTGAGCTAAACATTGAACAGGATACTAATGAAATAGAGAAATTAATTTATTCGATCAATTCGTTCACTGCTAATTATTTTTCTTTAGAATTAGTATCCCAATCACAAAGTGAAGATATTTTCTTCCGCTTAAGAAAACTTTTTAATATTGAGGTTCTATACTCGAACGCGAAACAAAATCTTGATAGTTTGTTTAAATATCAAGAAAATGTCGCCTCTAAAAAAGATAGCCTCTTATTATTAATTTTAACGCTCTACTCTGTAGTGGGCCAAATGTTAGGGTTTACTATGATTGACCTTTTAAGAAACACCGATTCAAACAAAATATCGTCACCTCTTGAATTTTTCGCTCTATTAATTGCGATTAGCGGCATTGTCATTTCACTTATTTTAGGAGCCCAAAGTTTATACCAATGGGGTTTACAGCATAAACGAAGAAAAGCTTGGGTAAAACAAACTGTACTTTCTGCCGTTAAAGAGAAAGAAGATAAAAATTAAAGAAAGTTATTTTCAAATTCTTGGCGCACTGCAGTAAGTGAAATCTTTATCAGCGATTTTCCGATTATATCGGCGCAACTCGAAATATATCAGCGATTTTTAAGATATATCGACTTACCGACAAAAACCGACAAATGACAGAACCGTATAATAAAAAAAGGGTGCTCCAAAATTGAACTTGGAGTACCCTTTTTACTATAAGAATTCAGTTTACTTCCCTGCTTCGATTTGCTCTAATGCAGCAGCTACTTGCTCTTCCGTTAATTCATGTTGTATTACGTAGCGGTTACGTGGACTTACACGACATTCATGAGAACATGCACGTAAATATTTCGCTTCGTTTTCTTCAGAACATAAAATTTTCTTATTACATTCTGGATTTGAACAGTTTACATAGCGCTCACAAGGTTCACCTGTAAAGTGGTCTTTACCAACGATAACATGTTCTTTTTGGTTTACTGGTACAGCGATACGCTCATCGAACACGTAACATTGTCCATCCCAAAGCTCACCTTGTACTTCTGGGTCTTTTCCGTACGTTACAATTCCGCCGTGAAGCTGACTTACATCTTCATAGCCTTCACGAACTAACCAACCAGAAAACTTCTCACAACGAATTCCGCCTGTACAATAAGTTAAAATCTTTTTACCTTCAAGTACTTCTTTATTTTCACGAATCCAATCTGGTAATTCACGGAAGGATTCGATATCAGGTTTAATCGCACCTTTGAAGTGACCTAAATCAAATTCATAATCATTTCGTGCATCAATGATAACTGTATCTTCTTGTTTCATTGCTTCATAAAAATCTTTTGGCTCTAAATACTTCCCAGTTATTTCGTGTGGGTTAATGTCATCTTCTAGACGAAGTGTAACTAACTCTGGACGAGGACGCACGTGCATTTTCTTGAATGCATGACCATCAGCTTCATCTATTTTAAATACGATACCGTCAAAACGTGGATCATTGTTCATTGCTTCCATGTATTTCTCTGTTTGTTCTACAGTTCCAGAACAAGTTCCGTTAATACCTTCTTTTGCTACAAGAATTCTTCCTTTTAATTCAAGTGAATTACAAAATGCTAAATGCTCTGCCGCGAATTCTTCTGGGTTTTCAATTGTTGTGTACATGTAATATAGTAATACTCTGTATGGTTTTGTAGTTGCCAATGTATTTCTACCACCTATCTAATTTTTTAAATCATGTATAAGTTAACGTTCATATCAAAACATATATAATAAGAAAATGAATCCCATTTTCTTTTCTTTATACTATTTTCTATCAGTTAACAAAAATAAAAAACAAGATTACACACCAAAACACTATGGTTATGTTGTAATCCCAATATATTATATATCATACAAATGCAATTCCATCAATTAATATGCTGTATTATCGGCTTTATGTTCACATAAATTTCAAAAACAGCCCTTTAATTCACTATGTTTCCCCATGTCATCACACCATAAACTCCCAATTCATTTTACGTTATCACACCATCCATTGCATAAAGGCATATAATTTGCATTAAGGAAACTTTCGTGTTCAAATGAAATTACCATATAATATATTTAAATGTATTGAAATAATGAGTAAGAATAAATACAATAATTTCATCAAGTTAACATTTTAAAGGGGAAAACTACTATGAATAAAGATATAACAAAAGATGAACATCTCCCTTCTGAAAGTACAACTGTACAATCAGCTCACTTAGCTTTAAGTGGAGAAACAAAAGGCTGGAAAAGACTGTTACCATTTTTAGGACCCGCTTTTATCGCGTCCGTTGCTTATATTGATCCTGGCAACTTTGCTACAAATATCGCAGCTGGTTCACAATATGGATATTTACTATTATGGGTTATACTCGCTTCTAACTTAATGGCTGTATTAATCCAAACTTTATCAGCTAAATTAGGAATTGCTACAGGAAACAATTTACCCGAAATAGCTCGTGAAAACTTTCCAAAGCCTGTGTCTATCGGCTTATGGATACAAGGTGAACTAGTTATTATGGCTACAGATTTAGCGGAATTTATTGGAGCTGCTTTGGGGCTTTACTTACTATTTGGAATCCCGATGCTACCTGCCGCTTTAATTACTGCAGCCGGATCATTTATTATTCTTGAGTTTCAACGTAGAGGATTTCGTCCACTAGAAGCTATTATTACAGGAATGATTTTCATTGTAGTAATTGCTTTTGGGATTCAAGTTTTTTATGCAAAACCAGAATTAAGTCCCCTTCTTTCAGGACTATTTATTCCAAAATTCCAAGGTGTAGACAGTATATTACTTGCAGCAGGGATTTTAGGTGCAACAGTTATGCCACATGCAATATACTTGCATTCTGCATTAACACAACGCCGCGTGGTCGGAACAACTGACGAACAAAAGAAAAAGATTTTTCGTTTCGAATTTATCGATATTATTATTGCAATGGTTATTGCTGGAGCAATTAATGCAAGTATGTTAATTGTTGCTGCTGCACTATTCTTTAAAAACGGCTTGCACGTTGAAGATTTAGATGTTGCTTACACTCAATTTACCAATTTAGTAGGTCCTGTATCGGCTGCATTATTTGGGATTGGACTTTTATCAGCAGGACTATCTAGCTCTTCTGTCGGTACAATGTCGGGTGATATTATTATGCAAGGTTTCATTCGCATGCATATTCCGTTATACTTACGCCGATTTATTACAATGATTCCACCATTAGTTATTATCGCTTTAGGTGTAAATCCAACTTACGCTCTAGTCATGAGCCAAGTCGTCTTATCATTCGGTATTGCATTTGCGCTAGTACCACTTATTATGTTTACAAGTAACAAAAAGATTATGGGTGCACTCGTTAACCACCGTATAACAACATTTATCGCTTGGATAATTGCAGCACTCGTTATCATTTTAAATATCTTCTTACTGTATCAAACATTTGTAGGATAATGAAAAAGGGTATTCCAATTTTAATTTGGAATACCCTTTTTTCATTATTTGTATTAATCCTATAAAGTCTTTTTAAAATAAATTTTATAATCTATTTCCAGCCAATAACTTCCTTACACCTTGAATAATCTTTATTTTCAGATTAAATTATATAATAACAAATACATTCTATTTTCATGTGAAAAGGAGCGAAAATATGTTTCCTTTATTAAAAACTGAAAGACTCATTTTAAGAGAACTTACCGAAGAAGATGCACCGCGTATACTACAATGCTTTTCTAATACTAATGTACTGCGCTATTATGGCCAAAAACCGTTACAAGATGTTGATCAAGTGAAACAAATCATTCATAACTTTAAGTTGAGTTACAATGCAAGAAGCGGTATAAAATGGGGAATCGAATTAAAAGACACGAAAGAACTCATCGGTACCATTGGTTTTCATGATTGGTCTTCTGAGCATAAACGAGCCAATATAAGTTATGCCTTTTTGCCTGAACACTGGGGACAAGGATATGCGACTGAAGCTGTTTCTGAGGTTATATCATACGGTTTCCATACGATTCATTTAAAGCGGATCGGAGCAATTGTATTTCTTGAAAATGAAGCTTCCAATAAAGTACTATTAAAATTAGGCTTTGAAAAAGAAGGCGTTCTAAAAAATTATATGTATCAAGATGATGTCCCATATGATACGAATTTTTACGCTTTATTAAAATCGGTTTAATAGAATTCATGTGTAAAAAACCTTACTTTTAAAAAGTAAGGTTTTTTGTATTTATTCATTAGCAATATAAGCATTCTTATAAGTATAAATACCACCAAATTGATGCTTTTCAATTCCTTTTACATAATCCTTTTGTACATATGCTGAGCCAATATGATAAAGCGGCGCTACCGCAGCATCTTCTAATAATACCTGCTCGGCTTCTCGCAACGCTTCCCATCGGTTTTCCGTATCTAGTACAAAATCCGTTTTCGCTTTCTTTATTAATTCATCGTAATGAACATTAGAATAATTCATTTTATTATTCGGATTCCCTGTCGTAAATAACTCTAAATAACTAATTGGGTCTTTATAGTCAGGTCCCCAATTTGCCATAGTTATATCGTAATCACCTGTTTGTTCTAACTGTAATTTTTGCTTAAATGGCTGTTGTTTAATTTGTATCGCGATTCCTTGCAAATTCTTTTCTAAATCACCTTTTATATATTCTGCCATCCGTTTTGCATTATCTTGTTCAAACGTTAAAAACTCGAGGTTTACTTGCTCTACTTCAAGCTCTTTTTTCGCTTCTTTCCAAATCTTTTGCGCATTTTGCAAATCATATGAAGAAAGATCTCCGTTTTCTTTTCTAAAATCTTTACCGGTCACTTCATTTACATGACCAACTGGTACAAGCCCGCTTGCAGGTTTTGCTCCGTTATTAATAAAGTGAGCAACAAAATCATCTTTATTTAACGCTAATGAAATAGATTGACGCACTTTTTTATTTGCTAACGCGGTATTTTTTTCATTAAAACGAAGCATGGCAATTCCAGGATCACTCGACATATGTAATTCCTTATTCCCTCTATACTTGTCTACAATTTGCGAATTAATAGGTACTCGATCCAAATCTCCGGCTTCATATAAATTTACAGCTGTCATTGTATCCTTTACGATATGAAAGTTTATTTCGTCTAATTTCACTTTCTTTCGATCCCAATATGCAGCATTCTTCTTTAATTGAAACTCTTGTTCATGCTTCCATTTTTCTAATACAAATGGCCCGTTGTATATGAGATTACTAGGTTCCAATGCATAATTGTTTCCTTGTTCTTTCAAAAATGATTCATGCTGTGGTAAGTATATAGGTAGTGCTAACAGCTGTAAAAAATACGGAACTGGCTGTTCCAGTTCAACTTCTAACGTATAATTATTTATTGCTTTAACCCCAAGTGCATCAAGAGGCATTGTTCCCTTATTAATCTCTTTCGCATTTTTCACATAAAAGAGCATGTATGCATATTGAGATGCCGTTTCAGGGTTAATTGCACGTTTCCATGCAAATATAAAATCATTTGCTGTTACATTATCTCCATTTGACCATTTTGCATCTTTACGCAAGTTAAATGTATATTTCTTACCATCTTCACTTCTTTTAAACGATTTTGCTACTGCTGGAGTAGGCTGATCTTGATCATTTAATACATATAACCCTTCAAATATGTTTTGCATAACGTGTGCTGATGTACCATCCATCGTTTTCGCAGTGTCCAGAGAAGGAATTTCTTCTGATACTGTTACATTTAACACTTGTTTTTTAACCTCTGTATCACTTTTATTCGCTTTATTATTACAAGCTGTTAATAATAAAGATGTAACAAGTGCCATTACCATTAAATGGCTCTTTTTTCGCTTCATGAGTTGTTCTCCTTAAGTATAAAATATTATAAAGCGTAATATATTATAGCAGAAATATGAACAGAAAGATGCGACATTCTTTTGAATATTTATTCGTTCAAGAAAAAAGCTATCCTTTTAAAAGGATAGCTTTTTCAACTGCCACATAATTATCTATCTTTGCAAACCTCGTTTATAACGACTTGCTTCAAATATAATACGCTCTTCATCTAACGTTTTACATTCGCCATTCCAAACGACACGTTTTCCGTTAATAATTACATCGCTTATATCTTTTCCACTAGCAGCATACACAAGATGTGATAACACTTCATCTGCTGGTTGTAAATGCGGCTTATTAGATGGATCAATCGTAATAAAATCAGCACATTTTCCAACCTCAAGTGATCCTGTTTGTTTCATCCCGATTACTTCAGCAGCCCCTTTAGTCGCAAGTGTAAGAGCTGTTTCAACTGGTAAAGCTGTTGCATCTTGGTGAATACCTTTTTGTAGTAAAGTCGCTATGCGCATTTCTTCAAACATGTCTAAATTATTGTTAGATGCAACACTATCTGTTGCAATTCCTACTTTTATTCCTGCTTCTAGCATCGCTTTTACATTCGCTATACCAGAACCTAGTTTTAAATTACTATTTGGATTATGAGCTACTCGAACATCATGCTCTGCTAAAAATGCACGCTCATCGTCATTTAATACTACACCGTGTGCAATAACTGTTGGGCGTTTAAACAATCCGCAGCTCGCTGCATATTCTACTGGACGTTTTCCATATTGTGCTTCAATATCACGTACTTCACGCTCTGTTTCAGAAAGGTGGATATGAACCATCGTTTGATTCTCTACTGCAATCCGTGCGCACTCTTCTAACAATTCTGTACTACATGTATATGGACTATGTGGTGCAACCATCGTAGTTAACATGCCACTTTCGTTATAGTAACGCTTCACATATTTCTCAGCTTCTTCAATCGCTTTCTTTTCATCGTCTTTCGTTCCGAAGCTAAATAAAGTCCTTGAAACAGCAGCTCGCATCCCGCTCCTTGATACCGTTTCCATAATTGCGTCTTGATCTACTCCAATTGGATTAAACATGTCAGAGAATGATGTTGTACCACTTTTCACCATCTCAAGTAATCCTAATTCCGTACTAGCGACCGCAATTTGGGGAGTAAATTGACTTTCCAGTGGCCAAATTCTCGTCTCAAGCCATGGCTGTAATAACATATCATCTCCAATACCTCTTAAAAGACTCATTACAACATGTGTATGTGTATTTACAAGCCCTGGTAAAACCCACTTTCCTTTCATGTCAATTACTTCATCTACTTCAAAATCATTAGCGAATTCTCCGCTCTTTACATCTATAATTTGATCATTTTCTACAATGATATATCCATT
Organism: Bacillus sp. FSL W8-0770; assembly: GCF_038008705.1. Classification (NCBI taxonomy): domain Bacteria; kingdom Bacillati; phylum Bacillota; class Bacilli; order Caryophanales; family Bacillaceae; genus Bacillus; species Bacillus sp. FSL W8-0770. Next base: position 1,719,218 of record NZ_JBBOZR010000001.1, on the reverse strand, counting down.
TTCTATCACTTCGTTTTGTTCATTCATCGTTACAATTGTAGCGTTTACATAAGTTGTTTTCAAAAGTATTTCCCCTTTCAACTCTATGAAGTTCCCTTTAATGAGTTACCACCATTATAGTAACTTATTAAAGATTAAGAGTCAAAAGATAATTTTAATTCTTTCGTTATTTTTCCCTTCAAAATGCTATATTGTTTTTCATTTGTATCTGCAAATGCTTATTCCCGATTTGATTCCACATCCAAATAATTCGGGTTTTCATTGAATTGAGCCTCTGTAAAATCAAACCTCTGCCCATCTATAAAGTTATAAAAATGCCACACCTCCCCTATTTTTGTCTTTTTGATTTCACCTCCGCATATATCTTGAACGACTAAAGCCGTTACACCACACTGTCCCTTTGCTGGATTTTCGATTGTCCACTTTGAACTTGTTTCAATCGACCACGATTTTATTAGTGCTTCATATATTCTTTTTTCCTTTACATCATCCATTCTAATCTTCCCCTACTATTAATAGTTTTACACATCATATTTCAAAAGAGGCAGTAAACGATCCTTAAAGACAGTTGATGGTGTCTCTCCTATTAACTGTGCTCCCATTTTCAAGTAATATCCTTTTGCATTCGGATCACTATCAATCGTAAAACTTTTTAATCCTAGTTCATTGGCTTTTTCTATTACATACTCCCAAAGTATTTTCCCGTAACCTTTTCCTTTGTAATCAGGATGAATGTACAAGAAATCGAGAGCTTTATCATTACGTAAAAATGAGAAAAAACCAATCTTCGCATTATCGTTTTCTAAAACATATACAAAATTATTTTTTATGTATTCTTCTGTAATTGTTAAATCTTCCTTACAAGCAAGTATGAATTCTTCACTATAATCCCACGTTGCTTTTGATTGTAGTGCGAATTCACTTAATTCATTTGCTTCTCTTAATAACGCTTCTCTTATCTTCATGATTCTTTCTCCTCACCTTCGATATGTAAACTACTAAATTGATTCGAAAAGCACTTCAAAAAACCTTTTTTTCATAAATTAGAGGTTATTTTTATAAATCTTTATTATAACCAGTACAATTTTTTTAAAGAAAAAGAACACCATCCCTAAAAGTTGGTGTTCTCTTTTTCTAAAATTTAATCTTCAAACTCACTCATTCGTTTTACTATTTCGTACGATACAAACCTATACAGTTTCTACTACCGCTTCAAGCATTGTTCCATTTTTAGCATAATTCGTATGCCAAGAAAAAGCTTTTTCTAAAATATGAGGAGTTTGTCCACCTCTTGTTTTTGCTTCTTCGTAATAAGCACGTAGTTGATCACGATACATTGGATGTGCGCAATTCTCAATAATAAGTTCCACTCTTTCTCTTGGCGCAAGTCCCCTTAAGTCGGCATACCCCTGTTCAGTAACAATAACATCTACATCATGTTCAGTATGGTCTACATGAGAAACGAAAGGAACAATACTTGAAATGTTACCACCTTTCGCAATCGATTTAGTAACAAAGATAGCTAGGCGTGCATTTCTTGCAAAATCACCAGACCCACCAATTCCATTCATCATTTTTGTACCTAAAACGTGAGTAGAGTTAACATTTCCGTATATATCTAATTCTAATGCAGTATTAATTGAGATTAATCCAAGGCGACGAATGATTTCAGGATGATTGGAAATCTCTTGCGGACGCATCATTAATTTGTCACGATATTTTTCAAAGTTAGAAAATACTTGTTGCATTTTCTCTTCAGAAAGCGTGATAGAACAACAAGAAGCAAAATTGACTTTTCCAGCATCCATAAGATCAAAAACTGCATCTTGTAAAACTTCAGAATACACTTCTAAACCTTCAAATTCTGAATCTAACATTCCATGCAATACTGCGTTAGCAACTGAACCAATTCCTGATTGTAACGGCGCTAAACGATTTGTTAATCGCCCTATTTTAACTTCTTCTCGAAGGAATTCTATTAAATGCTGTGCCATAATGACCGTTTCTTCATCCGGAGGAACAATTGTCGATGGCGAATCCAATTGATTCGTAAACACAATTCCCTTTACTTTTTCAGGATCAATTGGAATACCGATTGTTCCAATTCGGTCATCTGTTTTCACAAGCGGAATTGGAAGCCTCTCCCCTTGTTTACCTGGTTCATATAGATCATGTAGTCCCTCTAATTGCGTGGATTGAGCCATATTCATTTCAATAATAATAGACTTAGCATTTAAGGAAAACGCTAAGGAATTTCCAATTGAAGTGGTTGGAATAATCATTCCGTCCTCTGTAATCGCAACCGCTTCCAAAATAGCGAAATCTATATCCAGAACGTCAGCGCGGAGTAACTCTGCTGTATGAGATAAGTGTTGATCCACAAATAAAAAGTCTCCGTTATTAATTCCTTTTCGCATCGTCGCGTCAGCTTGGAAAGGTAATCTTTTCCCTAAAATTCCTGCCTCAGCAAATAATTTGTCTACATCCGAGCCTAAAGAAGCCCCAGTATAAACATTTACTTTAAAAGATTCATCATTCTTAACTCGGTTTACAAGCGCAAATGGGACTGCTTTTACATCACCTGCTCGTGTAAACCCACTTAAGCCTAAAGTCATTCCACTTTGAATCCAGGAAGCTGCTTCTTCAGGTGTAACTACCCGATCTTTTAGACGTTGATCTCTGATTCTATCTAAATTATTCTCCATATGTAATCCCTCTCTCATTGAATATTCATAATTATTTTACACATTTACACTATCAAAATAGGGATTTTAGTATACAATAACGAAAATTCAGACAGAACAGCAAATCTAGATTCTAAAGCAGAAAAATTTAGAATCCTAGAAGCTTACGGAAATAACTAGCGTATGATTGACTAACTGGTACTCTCTCACCATTATCCATCGAAAGTACAAAAGTAGAATGGGTATCAGGATAAATCGCTTTAATATGATTAACATTTACAATAAACGAACGGTGACATCTAATAAATGAATCTTTAGGAAGCAAGTATTCGAATTCTTGCAGAGAGTATTTATGTGTTCCTGATAACTCTTCTGAATTCACATACGTCTTTTTATCTTTAGCCTCTAAATACATAACCTTTGAAAAAGGAACTGGAATCCAGCCATCTGTTGTTTTTAAAGTAACGACTGACTTTCCATCCGTTAAAGCTGGATAAATTGCCGTTACGCACCCTTCAAGCTTTCCATTGTTTGAAAATGGTACAGCCATTCCATGATAAGGAATACCAAAAACATCCCGATTCATAAACTCAGATGTTTTTTGATTCATCACCATCGCTTTATGAGCAATCGTTCCTTCCTTTATAGGATCCCCAGCGCTAATCTTTAAATCAATTCGTTTACTTGGCCGATAGTAAATATATTCTTTCGTATTCGAAACAGCAATTGAAATTTCATCTGAAAATAATTCACCAACAACATCTAGTAATAAACCTAATGTTCTATCTTCCATTCTATTAACACCTCATTCACTATTATACTACTATTATGAACAGGCATCTGTTTCTTTATAAATAGTTTGATTTTAAATTATTTTTAAAATTAGTTTTATTCACTATTACTTCGTTACTACAAAAAACCTCACTTCAGAAAAGTGAGGTTTTTTGTAGTACAATATTTCTTTATTTTTTTAACGACTCTAGAATAAGATTTATTTTTTATTAAGTAAAGTAAATTTAAGAATTTATTGCCCGTATTTCTGTAAAATAAATAATCCCAAACTACAAACAGTTTGGGATTATCTTTCTCATTTATTATGCGCATCTAACCAAGAAATTAAATCTTTAAATACTTCATCCTTATTTACTTCATGAAACATTTCATGTCTACCATTTTCATATAAACGTAGTGTCACGTCTTTCACACCACATTTTTTATAGTTTTCATATACTTCTTTTACACCTTTCCCCATATCGCCAACAGGATCACGATCACCAGAAAATATATGTATTGGAAGATTCTTTGGCGTCTTCTTGTATTCTTCTAGTTTATTTACTTCTAATACACCAGAAAATAATTCTCGGTAAAAACTCGTCGTACAAATGAAACCACATAACGGATCCGCAATATATTTATCAACTTGATTATTATCTGAAGATAACCAATCAAATTTTGTACGATTTGGCTTAAAGTTCGAATTGAAGTTTCCGAAAGATAAAAAGTTTAACATTGGACTTTTCGTTTTTGCCCCGCGCAACTTCATTTCGATTGTTGCTACTTTATGACCAATAGCTCCTAAAAGCCCTGGATTTCCACCTGTTCCTGAAATCAGAAATCCATCATATAATTCGCCTCTAAGTTGCACAGCACGTCTTGATAAAAAAGAACCCATACTATGGCCAAGTAAAAATAACGGGCATGTCTGCTCTTTTCTTACCGTTTCTGATACAAAAATAACATCAGACACAGCCTCATTCCAACCTACATTTGGTTTAAAATGACCATAATCTTCTTCTCTTTTCACTGTTTTCCCATGACCTTTATGATCATGTGCATAAACACCATACCCTGCTTCTAATAACGCAGCAATAAAGTCTGTATAAACACCTGCATGTTCTGTCATACCATGTGCAATTTGAATAATCCCTTTCGGTTTACCTTCTGGCAACCACTTGCGTAAATAAATTTCTGATCCATCCAATGCCGTAACGAAACTTTCCTGTACGTTCATTTCGTCAGCTCCCAACTCTATTATGTATACCTTTAAGAGAAATGAATATCCATTCACTTTTCTTATTTTATATTATATGTAATTGCTTTCATTATGACAAATGATGTATTTTTCAGACTTGCTTTCAAACTGATCTCTTGACGAACCTGAAATAAAATTATATAGTTACTTACATAAAGTAACTATATAATTTTTAGGAGGTTTCTACTATTATGATGCCATCATTATTTTTAGCACATGGTTCGCCTATGCTCGCTATTCAAGATACAGACTATACACGATTTTTAAAAACACTTGGAGAAACATATAAACCGAAAGCAATTGTTATTTTCACTGCTCATTGGGAAAGTGAAGTATTAACGATTTCCTCATCAGATAACGAGTATGAAACAATTTATGATTTTGGAGGTTTTCCCCCTGAGTTATACGAAATCAAATATCGTGCGAAAGGCTCTTCTAGCATTGCATCTATTTTAGAAACAAAATTTAAGAACAAAGGTATTTCAGTCCATCATAATATGACGAGAGGTTTAGATCATGGTTCATGGACACTCCTGCACCGCATGTATCCAGAAGCAAATATTCCTGTCGTGCAAATATCAGTCAATCCATTCCTTTCTGCAAAAGAACAATTTGAAATTGGAGAAGCACTTAAAGGACTCGGACAAGAAGATATTTTAGTAATCGGGAGTGGCGTTACCGTTCATAATTTACGAGCACTGAAATGGAATCAAACTACACCTGAAAAATGGGCAATTGAATTTGATGATTGGATTATTAAACATATGCAGAATAACGATAAAGATGCATTGTTTAATTGGGAGGAAAATGCTCCTCATGCACAATTAGCAGTACCAAGAGCAGAGCATTTTGTTCCTTTATTTATCGCTATGGGAAGTGGTGAAAATAGCGGTGAAGTCATTCACCGTAGTTACGAGCTTGGTACATTAAGTTATCTTTGTCTTCGATTTTAAAGAAAAGGATGAAGCACATGCTGCTTCATCCTTTTTCTTTTTCATTCACTTAGTTAACTAACTTCCAAATGTCGTTTCTCTGATACCTCTTCGTTCTTATTATGAAAATAAACCCAAATACACGCAATAAATAATAGTGATGATGTAGAGAGGAAAACATATTGGAAACCTGCATGCGCTGCAATTTGTCCCCCGAGCACTGGACCAATCATATTTCCTAAAAACTGAAATGATTGATTATATCCAAATATCCGTCCCGTAACATGGGTTGGTGTATGTTGTTTTAGTAGAGTTTGTACGGAAGGTAATAATCCTGCTTGTGCGATACCTAATAAAAATCGAAGAATTAATAGTTGCCAAGCTGAGGTTACAAATGCTTGCGGGATAAAAATAATTCCTGCAGCAAATAACGCTACAACTAACGTTTTTTGAGGACCGATATGATCTGATAATCTTCCTAGTCTTGGTGCTGCCAAAATAACGGCTAATCCTGTTGCTGACATAACTGCTCCCGCAATTGTTTCAATATGTGCAGTATGAGGACCTACTAAATTTTTCACGTACAATGTAACAATTGGTTGAACTGACATATTAGCAAGTTGAATAATAAATGTTGTTACAAATAAACTAATAATTAAATGCTTCGCTGGGACCATCGTCCATACTTTTTTCGGCTGTGTTTTTTTTGCTTGAGCAGAGTGATTTTCTTCATGCAAGAAGAAAAAAACGATGAGAAAGGAAAGGAATAAAAAAGCTCCTGTAACAAGAAAGACATGACGCATTCCAATTAACTCAGACAAATATCCACCAAGTAATGGACCAAGTAAAGAACCGCTCACGCCACCAGTTGAAATTGTAGAAATTGCCCAACCTGAATGTTCTTTCGGAGTTTCTGCTGCAATAAATGTCATTGCGGTTGAAAGGAAACCAGATACTGCTCCCATTAAAAATCTTAGTGCGACTAATTGATATACATCCGTTACAAACCCCATAAGCGTCATAATAATCGCCATACCGAGGCTAGCACGAATAAGCATCAGTTTCCGTCCATGTATATCACCAAGCTTTCCCCATATTGGCGATACGATCGCACCCATTAAAAATGTTACACCAAATGCAAGTCCCGACCACTGTGCAATACTTGAAGTGCCAGTTACTCCTAATTCCTCAATATAAAAAGATAAGAAAGGAATTACTAAACTCATACCGGCTGCAGTGGTAAAACAACCTAGCCAACAAATCATTAAATTTCGTTTCCAGCTGGCCATTTTCACACCTTCTTTCTTTAGATACCCATTCTACACCCTTTCTTGTAAAAAGTTTAGTAATTTGCTTTTTATGCAAGATTTACTACAAAACCCGCTATTTTCTAGTAAAAACCACTACATCTCTACATCATTTTCATAATAAAACCAACTCCTCTATATGAAGTTGGTTACTTATTATCTATCGGTATTAAACGAGCATTACAATTTCTCTCGTAAAACTCAATGGGACCTGCTTGTCCAATAATCGCATATTCATATCCATCTTGCTTCATATTATATAAACAATGATACAATAATTCTTTTCCTACACCTTTCACACGATTTTGTTTCGCTATGCCCATTGGACCAAACAATCCTTTCTTTCCTCTCACTACATCGTAACAGGCGAAACCAACTATTACTTCCTCCTGCTGTGCAATATAGATAGGTAACTTTTCATTATATGTCCGAAATCCGTAATCAACCGACTGTAACCACCGTTCACCAAATTCAGCCGCCACAAATCGTGATAACTTATCAAAATCAGAAGGACTAGCTCTTCTTACATGACAAAATAATGTATTATAAATAGATTTAAAACTATTTAAATCAACCGCTAAGTCTCTCGGTGCAGCTGTAATACGTAATATATCTTTTTGCATTTGTGTATGTATAAATTCACCAATATCTGTATCTACACGAAATAATGCATACATAACATGTCCTTCATTGATTACTACTTGCTGAAAGCGTTCCATACGTTTCTTCGCTATTTGTAAAATTTCTATCGCCTTATAAGATAGTTTATATTGCCCTATTTTTTTATACTCTTGATGATGTAAATCGAATCGTTTTCGTAACGAAAGTTTTTCTAAAAAATCTGGACCGACTTTATGAAACAAATACATAAATAACTCAGCGCAAACTCCTGTACCTTCTTTACACATACCTATGAACAGATGGACTGGTTGAATTATGTTATACTCACTCTCTTCTGCTGCAATCTCCAATATTTTATGCACACGTTTTGTAAATTGAAATTCCTCCATATGTGTTTCCACCCTCTACTAATTTACTAACAAACCGTAACCATAAATAATTGAAACAATTACACCTACTACCAATATACCTGGAAGTAAATTTGCCACCTTGATTTTAATAATACTAAGCAAGTTCAATCCAATAGCAGATATCATAATGCCGCCCGTAGCCGTCATCTCCACTATAAATTGGTTCATTAATTCTTCCGGGACAAAACTATTAATTTGTGTTGCAAAAACTGCAATACCACCTTCATATAAAACAACTGGAATCGCCGAAAATACTACGCCAATTCCTAGAGTTGTCGTTAATATAATAGAAATAAATCCATCGATAATTGCCTTGGTAAATAAAATATTATGATTTCCGCGAATCCCACTGTCAAGTGCACCAAGTATCCCCATCGCACCAATTGCAAAAATTAAAGTAGCTGTTACAAAACCTTCTGATATGCTTCCTTTCCCCTTCGATCCAACTTTATTTTCTAGCCAATCCCCTAAATTTTTTAACTTTTCTTCTAATTGTAACCATTCTCCAATTACCGTACCAATCACTAAACTCAGTATGACAACAAGAAAGTTTTCACTTTTTAATGCCATTTGAAGCCCAAGCACAGTAACCGCTAAACCGATTGCATGCATTATCGTTCCTTTCATACTTTCTGGAATCCTACTAAATAATTTACCAAGTAAAGTACCAAATATAATGCAAATTCCATTTACAACTGCTCCTAATATAACCATTTCTCATTCTTCACCCTTCGAATTCTTTATTTCTATATTTTGGTTTATACATTGATTTACAGGTTATCTATATGTTAACTTAATATTGAGAATATTAACAAATGTTTTCCACTACATAACCCGCTGTTTTTTTGTAACTTTAATTACCTTTAATAGATTCATTGTTAATTTAATTGCGGGATAATATTAAAAGGGAAGGTATATATGAAAACTTTACTAAAACGATTTTTGTTAATAGCCTTTTTCATTACACCGATTGTTTTATTAATCAATTACTCTTTTATTTCAAAAGCAAAAGACAAACCCGATTTACAAAACAAATCTAGTAAAACCGCTTCAAAAAGCGAAAAGAAAATAGAAGACCAAGAAATCACACTCACCTTCTCTGGTGATACAATGTTTGATTGGCAATTACGTCCTATAATCGAAAAGAATGGGGCTGATTACCCATTCCAACATGTAAAAGAAGAAATAAAAAAAGCTGATATTTCTTTTGTGAATTTAGAATCGGCATTTACAACGAAAGAAAAGAAAGCACCTGGGCAACTGTTTTGGATTAAAAGTGATCCATCTACACTACAAGCTATTAAAAACACTGGATATGACATCGTAAATATTGGGAATAACCACACACTTGATTATGGGCAAGATGGATTATTAGATACGATTTCTCACGTAGAAAAATTAAAGTTCCCTTACATTGGAGCCGGAAAAAATGCGAAAGATACATATACAGCACGAGAAATGACCGTAAAAGGGAAAAAGTTTAAATTTCTTTCCTTCGTTCGATTTATGCCTGATTCTAATTGGGTAGCTGGTGAGAATAAACCTGGCGTTGCGAATGGCTATGATTTAAATCTTGTAACAAAAACAATTAAAGAACAAAAACAAGATGCAGACTATTTAATCGTCTATATGCATTGGGGCGTTGAAAAATCAAACCGTCCGGTAGAATACCAAAAGCAATATGTACCTAAAATGGTTGAAGCAGGAGCTAACGCGATTGTCGGAAGCCATCCACATTGGTTACAAGGGTTTGAGTATTATAATAAAGTTCCTATCGCTTACTCATTAGGTAACTTTTTATTCCCAAGTTATGTGAATGGAAAAAGCGCCGAAACTGGCGTATTAACTTTAACTTTTAAAGGAAAGGATGTCCAAATGTCATTCAATCCTTATATCATTCGCAACAACCAAGTTTCCCCTGTAAATGAGGAAGAAAAGAAAAAAGCTCTTCAATATTTACAAACAATTTCAACTGATGTAGAAATTGATGATACAGGGAAAATAAAAAATAAACGAAACTAGACAGCTCAAGATCTATTTCTCTGTAATCTACTTTACAGAATAGGTGATAAACATGCTGAAAAACTTATTAGAAAATGTAAGTTTGTTAGAAAATATTTATAAAATGTCTATAGCCGTTCTACTTTTATGTTCAGTTTTTTCTGTTAGATTTCTAAAAAAAATAAAACGCGAACGAAAACTTACTACCTTTGAATTTACTATGTATGTAATTATTCGCATTGCGATATTTTTTTGGTTAACTAGCTTTATTCTTCTTGAATTTAATGAGTATCTAGTTTAACTATAAAAAAGATAGAACAAGCACTATATTTCTTTGCTTGTATCTATCTTTTTTATTTAGATGCTTATTCTTCCCTTCTATTAAATAAGCAAATCAAACAAAACAGGGTTTTTATTAAGCTCCATAAATTGAATATTATTTTCTTTAAAGCGAGTAATTAATTGCTCATAATCTTCTTTATGTTTTAACTCTACTCCGACTAATGCTGGACCATTTTCCTTATTATGTTTCTTAATATACTCAAAACGAGTAATATCATCTTCTGGCCCCAATCCTTTATCAAGAAATTCTCTTAACGCGCCTGAACGCTGTGGGAATTCAATGATGAAATAATGCTTTAACCCTTCGTAAATGAGAGATCGTTCTTTCATTTCTTGCATTCTATCAATGTCATTATTTCCACCACTTAGCGTACATACAACTGTTTTACCTTTTATTTCATCCCTGTATAAATCAAGTGCTGCAATAGAGAGTGCACCAGCCGGTTCAGCTACAATCGCATTTTTCTTATACAGTTCTAAAATCGTCGTACAAACTTTCCCCTCTGGTACTAAAACGATGTCATCAATTACATCTTTACAAGTTTCAAAAGTTAACTTTCCTACCTTTTTAACCGCTGCCCCATCAACAAAACTATCTATTTTCTCTAATGCGACATTATCATTTTGAAGAAAAGCCTCTTTCATAGAGGCAGCTCCCATCGGTTCTACACCAATAACCTTTGTAGTAGGACTAACACCTTTTACATATGTACCAACACCTGATGCTAATCCACCACCGCCGATTGCCGTAAAGATATAATCAACCGGTTTCTCCATATCATGCATAATTTCAACTGCCACTGTCCCTTGACCAGCAACTACATACGGATCATCAAACGGATGAACAAATGTCATTCTATTTTCTTCACAATAACACTGTGCTTCTTGGAAAGAGCTATCGAATGTATCACCAACTAATACAATCTCTGCGAAATCACCACCGAAAAATTGTACTTGTGATACTTTTTGTTTCGGTGTTGTTGTGGGCATAAATATTTTCGACGGAATCTTCAATAAATTACATGTATAAGCAACTCCTTGCGCATGATTACCAGCACTTGCACAAACAACACCGTTTTGTAACTTTTCTTTCGGTAAACTTTGAATCAAATTGTATGCACCACGAATTTTGAAAGAGCGAATTAATTGTAAATCTTCTCGTTTTACATAAACGTCACAATCATATTTCTCAGATAAAACTGTATCACGTTGTAACGGTGTTTTAATAACGATATCTTTCATGCAATTATGAGCCATTAAGATATCTTCAATTTTCACTCTCTCCTTTACCTTTTGCACCATTATATATCATCCTTATCTTTTTTAAATTGGCTCAATCAAAATGTGGGATTTTCAGAACAGCCCCTGTATTCGCCGATGTTACCATTTGTGCATAACGTCCAAGCCAGCCAGCTTTCACTTTCGGTTCTGGTCGTTTCCATTCTTTTTTACGCTTATCTAATTCTTCATTACTCACTCTTACTTCTAGCAAGCGTTCTTCAACATCAATACATACAATATCCCCTTGTTCAAGAAGTGCGATCGTTCCACCAGCTGCTGCTTCTGGTGAAATATGTCCTACTGAAATTCCACGTGAAGCTCCAGAGAAACGTCCATCCGTTAATAATGCAACCTCAGCACCTAATCCCATTCCAGCAATTGCTGATGTTGGTGCTAACATTTCTGGCATACCAGGGCCACCTCTTGGTCCTTCATAACGAATGACAACTACATCTCCTTTTTTCACTTTCCCAAGCATAATGCCAGCAAGTGCCTCATCTTGTGAATTAAAAATAACGCAAGGTCCTTCAAAACGCTTTACCTCTGTTGCACCGCTTTTAATAACCGCTCCATCTTTCGCAAGGTTGCCTTTTAATATACGCAATCCTCCTTCCTCACTATGAGGGTTTTCAAGAGAGTGAATAACTTCCTTATCTTTAATCTCTGCCTCAGCAATATTTTCTCTTAATGTTTGCCCAGTAGCAGTTATTCGATCAAGATGAAGTACTCCTTCTTTCCGGCTCATCTCTTTCAAAATTGCACTAATCCCGCCCGCACGATCAATATCTTCCATATGCCAATTGGAAGCAGGGCTTACTTTACATAAATGTGGTACACGTCTTGAAACGGCATCAATACGGTTCATATCGTAATCTAATCCAGCCTCTTGCGCGAGCGCCAATGTATGCAACACTGTATTTGTTGAACCGCCCATCGCCATATCAAGCGCAAACGCATCATCAATTGCTTCTTCCGTTACAATGTCTCTTGGTTTAATATCTCTTTCAATTAAAATTTTCAATTTCTCTGCTGCTTGTTTAATTAACTCTTCACGTCTTGGATCAATTGCTAAAATACTCCCGTTACCAGGAAGAGCTAAACCTAACACTTCACATAAACAATTCATAGAGTTCGCGGTAAACATACCCGAACAAGAGCCACAAGATGGACAGCCATGATCTTCAATATCTTTTAATTCTTCTTCTGAAATTTTCCCAGATTGATAAGCTCCTACTCCTTCAAAAACGGAACTCAGATCAACAACTTCTCCTTTAGATGTTTTTCCTGCTGCCATTGGGCCGCCTGAAACAAACACAGTCGGAATATTAATACGTAGTGCAGCCATCATCATACCTGGTGTAATTTTGTCACAGTTTGGAATACAAATCATGCCGTCAAACCAGTGTGCATTTACAACCGTTTCTACTGAATCTGCAATTATTTCACGACTCGGAAGAGAATAACGCATACCGATATGTCCCATCGCAATACCATCGTCAACTCCAATTGTATTGAATTCGAATGGTACCATACCTGCCGCACGAACTGCCTCTTTTACAAGTTTCCCAAACTCGTTCAAGTGTTTATGCCCTGGAATAATTTCAATAAAAGAATTACAAATCGCTATGAAAGGTTTATCAAAATCTTCATCTTTCAAACCAGTTGCTTTTAATAAACTACGGTGCGGCGCTTTATCAAAACCTTTTTTAATCATGTCACTTCTCATCTTGTCAAATCCCCTCTTACATATTTTTCATTTATACTCTCTTACTCTATTTCTTTACTAATTCTTTCGGTGCATGAATCCAACTCATCATTTCACGAAGCTCTGCTCCCACTTTTTCTAATTGATGATTTTGTTCTGCTTTTTTCATTGCGTTATACGTCGGACGCCCTGCTTGATTTTCTAAAATCCATTTCTTCGCAAATTCACCTTGCTGAATTTCTGTCAGAACACGCTTCATTTCCTTCTTCGTTTCATCTGTAACAATTCTCGATCCTGTTACATAATCTCCAAATTCTGCCGTATCTGAAATAGAATGGCGCATATTCGTTAATCCACCTTCGTACATTAAGTCAACAATTAGCTTTAATTCATGCAAACATTCAAAGTATGCAATTTCAGGACGATATCCACCTTCCGTTAACGTTTCGAACCCGGCCTTCACAAGTGCAGTTACCCCGCCGCAAAGTACAGCTTGCTCACCGAATAAATCCGTTTCGGTTTCTTCTTGGAATGTCGTTTCAATTACACCCGCACGTGTACAACCTACACCTTTTGCATACGCTAATGCTACATGTAGCGCTGTTCCCGTCGCATCTTGATGCACTGCGACTAATGCCGGAACACCATTTCCTTCTTGATATACACGGCGAACGAGATGACCTGGACTTTTTGGCGCAACCATTGCTACATCTACGTAACTTGGCGGATTAATTTGGCCGAAGTGAATGTTAAATCCATGTGAGAAAAGTAACATTTGTCCTTCACGGAGATTCTCTTCTACTTCTGATTTATATACATGTGCTTGCTGTTCATCTGGCAATAACATTTGTACAACTTGTGCGGTTCGAACCGCTTCTGAAACAGACATTACTTCAAATCCATCTGCTTTTGCTACTTCATACGATTTACCAGGTCTAACACCAACTACAACTTCCACACCTGAATCACGTAAATTTTGTGCCTGCGCATGCCCTTGAGATCCATAACCAATTACCGCAACTGTTTTCCCTTGTAATAACTCTACATTTGCATCTTTCTCATAATACGTTTTCATACTCCATACACCCCTTATAATTTATTTACTTGCAGTACATCAATTAATTTTTTCAACTGACTAACAAGTAATGTCGCTTCATTTTCAGTACAAACTGCTGTGAGTTTCATTTCAGAAACGCCACTCGTATCTCTTTCGTTTAAATGTAAAGAAGAAATATAATAGCCACGCCGAGCAAAAATTCCACTTATACGTAATAAGACACTTGGCTCGTTATGAATAACGAGTGAAAAAGTATGACTCATTCTTCCCACCTCTTCATAATCATTTCGTTATTCCCTTTGTTTGGCGGAACCATCGGAAATACGTTTTCACCTTCTTCTACACAAAAATCAACTACGACAGGACCTTCGTGAGCAAATGCTTCTAACACCACTTGTTTCGCCTCTGTTGAATTTGTCGCCCTTAATCCCTTCACTCCATAAGCTTCTGCCACTTTCACAAAATCTGGTGAGCCAATTTTTGACTCTGATAAACGATTTTCATAAAACATTTCTTGCCATTGCCTTACCATCCCTAAAAATCTGTTATTTATGATAAATACTTTTACAGGGATGTTATTTTCAGCAATTGTTTGTAGTTCTTGAATGTTCATTTGAAAAGAAGCATCACCTGCAATACAAACGACGAGTTCTTCTTCTTTTGCAAGCTGAGCACCAATTGCCGCTGGGAACCCAAACCCCATTGTTCCTAATCCTCCAGAGGTAAGGAACGTCCGAGGTTTTCTTGCTTTATAGAAGTGAGCAGCCCACATTTGATGCTGTCCTACTTCTGTTGTGACAATCGCTTCACCATTCGTTAATTCACTTACTAAGTTGATCACATGCTGTGGTTTTAACTCAGATTCTTTTTGCTTATAAGAAAGTGGATATTCTTCTTTCCATGCCTTTACTTTCTGAAGCCATTCATCTGTTTGTGTATAAATAGACATATGTAACAACATGTGTAACGCTTTTTTCACCTCACCAACAATCGGATGCTCTACAGTTACATTTTTATGAAACTCAGAAGGATCAATATCAATATGTACTTTTTTCGAGTGCGGAGAAAAAAGTTCTAATTTCCCTGTTACACGATCATCGAAGCGAACACCTAATGCAAGTAGTAAATCACATTCTGTTACCGCCATATTAGCAGCGTATGTCCCATGCATACCAAGCATCCCTAGAAACAATGGATCTCCCGGTGGATATGCACCAAGTCCCATTAAAGTTGAAACGACTGGAATACGGTTCTCCCTTGCGAATTCGAAGAGTTCATCGGATCCACCTGAATGAATGACACCTCCTCCAATATAAAGAAGTGGACGCTTTGATTTTGAAATTGCTTTAGCCACCTCTCTAAGTTTCATGCTGTCTGGTACAAGTTCTGGTTTGTACCCCGGAATATCAACTTCTTCATTAAAGAAACTGGTGACTTTTGCATTTTGAACATCTTTTGGAATATCGATTAATACTGGTCCCGGTCGTCCGCTTTTGGCGATGTAAAAAGCTTCTTGCACAATTCGTGATACATGATTTACATCACGAACTTGGTAATTATGCTTCGTAACAGGTACTGTAATTCCGACAACATCCGCTTCTTGAAATCCATCTTTACCAATTAAAGGCGTTGCAACTTGGCCGGTAATGACAACTAAAGGAATCGAATCCATATAAGCGTCTGCTAAGCCCGTAACTAAATTTGTCGCCCCTGGGCCAGAGGTAGCAAAGACTACCCCGACCTTCCCAGAAGCTCTCGCATATCCTTCAGCCGCATGAATGGCAGCTTGTTCATGACGAGTTAAAACATGTTTCAAACCACTTTCGTATAACGCATCGTATACTGGTAAAATCGCTCCGCCTGGATAGCCGAAAACGGTCGTTACACCCAATTTCTTCAAACCTTGAATCACGTGCCCAGCGCCTGTCATTTCTTCACACTGTAACTTCTCATACGCTGTATACTGCTGCTTCATTTCAATTAACTCCTCTCCTTATTTATGCTAAGCTTTCCGTCAGCCCGGGAACACGTACTCCTCTTTCTCTCGTTAATTTTTTAAATTCTTCGGTCAATTGTTTCGTTACACTTCCTGGTTTCCCATCTCCAATTTCTCTCGAATCAACTTTTACAACTGGAATTAACTCCGCTGCTGTTCCTGTTAAAAATACTTCATCCGCTACATATACGTCATGGCGAGTGAATGGTCTTTCCTCACACGGAATACTCAGTCGTTCACATAGCTCGATAACACTATTTCTCGTAATACCTTCTAATGCCCCTAAATAGGATGGCGGGGTTAATACTTTTCCATCTTTCACAACGAAAACATTATCGCCAGAACCTTCACAAACATATCCTTGTTGATTTAACATAAGAGCCTCTAACACTCCTGCTTGTGCCGCCTCAATTTTTACAAGTACGTTATTTAAATAATTCATTGACTTAATACGTGGATCTAACGCGTCTGGCGTATTACGTCTTGATGCAACAGATACAACGCTTAGCCCATTATCATAAAATTCTTGCGGGAATAACTTTAATTGTTCTGCAATGATAATTACGCTCGGCTTCACACAACTTCTCGGATCAAGTCCTAAGTCACCTTTTCCTCTTGAGACAATTAAGCGAATATAAGCATCAGCGTATTCATTTTTTTGGAGTGTATGTAAAACTGCTTCTTCCATTTCTTCTACCGTCATTGGAATTGTTAGTAAAATAGATTTCGCTGATTCATATAATCGTTTCACATGTTCTTTTAAACAAAATACATTTCCTCCGTAACTACGAATCCCTTCAAATACACCGTCTCCGTATAAAAAACCGTGATCATACACTGAAACAACTGCCTTTTCTTTTTCTACAAATTCCCCATTCATGTAAATGTACTGGTTTCCCATCTCACATCGCTCCTCTTTTTTCTCTATTTTTGCAATCTATTTCTACATCGATTGCTGAGATGAGTACTTTTAACAGAATATTCAGTATATAAACCTTAAAAATATACTCGTCTCAACAATCGATTACTTACATACTTGTAGCAATCCATTGCTGAGACGAGGGAATCGTGGTACCACTCAGCTTCCTTATACTTCTCACGAAACATAAGCTCTGCAAGTCCAATTAGACTTTTGTTTTTCTATCGGGAACAACCCCGCTACTTTTTACTAGTTTTCAAAAGTAGTGCTCCAAGGTGATTTTCAATGAGTGAATTGTTACCACCCTCACAGCCTCGGGGCAGCTCTCTGAAACAATCTTTATCATTTACTCTCCTCTTCTACGCATTCTCTTCTTCTATTTTTAAAAATAAAAACTCTCGCCTCAGCAATCAACTACTACAATTTAGTAGCTTTGATTGCTGAGGCGAGAGTTTCGCGTTACCACTCAGCTTCCTTATACTTCTCACGAAATATAAGCTTTGTAGGTCCAATCAGACCTCCGTCCTTTTACCGGAGACGATGCCGCCGCCCTCTACTCAGTTTCCCTTTCGCAAGCGATGCTCCGAGGTGATCTTCAATGATTCGATTGTTACTACCCTCACAGCCTTGGAGTAGCTCTCTGAAACGATCATAATCATCTACTTTCCTCTTCTTTGCATATACAACATATAAAGTTAGAAAATTCTTAATTAACTTTTATTTGTTACACGTATTATAGGACGTTGTTCTTTTTGTTGTCAACATGTTTTTTCAAAAAAATCAAAATTCATTCTATTTATTTTTTCTCAAATCAAAATTGGAATGCATTACTTACATACACTCATATATTACTTAAGTATGTTCGCATTACTACATAAAGAAAAACTTATAAAGTTTATGAGGAGATGAGGAAACTATGTTAAAAGGGAAAGTAGCGTTAGTTACAGGAGCAAGCCGAGGAATTGGACGAGCGATCGCTAAACGTTTAGCAAATGACGGTGCATTGGTTGCTGTTCATTACGGTAATCGAAAAGATGACGCTGAAGAAACTGTTCATGAAATTCGATCAGATGGTGGCCAAGCTTTTTCTATCGGCGCAAATCTAGAATCCTTACACGGTGTAGAAAACCTTTATAACGCTTTAGATACTGAATTACAAAAGCGCACTGGTGAAACACAATTTGATATTTTAATAAACAATGCTGGCATTGGTCCTGGTGCTTTTATTGAAGAAACGACTGAACAATTTTTTGATAGAATGTTTTCAGTAAATGCAAAAGCACCATTCTTTATCATTCAACAAGCACTGCCACGTTTACGTGACAATAGCCGAATTATTAATATTTCATCCGCTGCCACCCGCATTTCTTTACCTGATTTTGTTGCATATAGTATGACGAAAGGCGCTATTAATACAATGACTTTTACGCTAGCAAAACAGCTTGGAGCACGAGGAATAACGGTGAATGCAATACTTCCAGGATTTATTAAAACAGATATGAATGCAGAACTCTTGAGCGACCCGATGATGAAGCAGTACGCTACTACTATTTCCGCTTTCAATCGCTTAGGTGAAGTAGAAGACATTGCCGATACTGCTGCATTCCTTGCTTCTCCAGACAGCCGCTGGGTAACTGGACAATTAATTGATGTGAGCGGAGGATCTTGTTTATAAAAAACATATATTTTCAAATCTTTTTTATTGCGCAATAAAACAATTTATATAATACTATATAAAACATATACATTTAGGAGGATTACAGCAATGTCCGAAAAAACATACGAACTCGCAACCTTCGCAGGCGGTTGCTTTTGGTGCATGGTAAAACCATTTGATGAACTTCCTGGTATTCATAAAGTACTTTCTGGCTATGCAGGAGGTCATGTAGAAAACCCAACATATGAACAAGTAAAAGCTGGAACATCTGGACATTTAGAAGTTGTTCAAATTACATTCGATCCTTCTATTTTTCCTTATCAGAAATTACTAGACTTATATTGGCCACAAATCGATCCAACTGACGATGGCGGACAATTTTTTGACCGTGGTCCATCTTATCGTACCGCTATTTTTTACCATAACGAAACACAAAAAGGGCTTGCTGAAAAATCAAAACAAGCTCTTGCTGAAAGCGGTATGTTTAAAGATCCAATCGTGACTGAAATTCGTCCTGCTGCACCTTTTTACGAAGCAGAGGAATACCACCAACATTTCTATAAAAAGAATCCAGAAAAATATGCTACTGAACAAAAAGAATCTGGGCGTGAAGACTTTATAAAAGAAAATTGGCAAAAAAAATAATAAAAACGCATCGTGCTTTTTTAGTACGTTGCGTTTTTATTTTTGATAAAAGTACCATACAATTAACAGAACAATTGCTGTTAGTGACCAAAGTACTATCTCGTTTTTTACTCTATTCTTTTTCTTAGTCATTTCATTTCCTCCTAATAACTATTAAACATATTCAAGTTTTTCTTTGTTTAATTGTCCACCTTATATACGCGAATACATCCTTACAAATTCTAATAGCAAGACCACCAATAATTCCGATTGCAATTGAAATTACTAACATCTGTCCAAAACTAAAAGAATTTGTGTACGTTATGTAGAGAACGATACATATAAGTAAAACATCCGGTAAAGAAAGCAAAAACTTTTTAAGCATTTCTTTATCTCCTCTATACTTTATTTATATCTTCTACTGTAATTTTGAAATATAGTTTGTTCAAAAATTCCATTTAGACCCTCATTTTATGAAAAATAATAAGAATCCCTTTTCAAAAGAGATTCTTATTCAGTAGATTTAAGTTTAATTATTTTCTACATATCCTATTCCATAATTACTCCTAAAATAGAATAATATTACTAATCATTTATTGTAAATTGACTATTTGCCAGGCAACCGAATGTCGCGCCAGCTACCTACATCGCATTGGCCAAATTCATTATTACCTACCGCGACCACCGTGCCGTCTGATTTTAGTCCGACTGTATGTGCACAACCAGCCGCTATCGCTACAATATCGCGCCAATCGCTTACGTTACATTGACCATACTCATTCCAGCCCACTGCGACTGCTTCAATATCTCGCCAGCCACTTACATTACATTCCCCTTCTTTATTCCGGCCCACCGCTACTACCGTGCCATCCGATTTAAGGCCAACAGTATGACAACGCCCCGCCGCTATCATATCTTTGGGCCATCGCTTCACTTTTTCTTTCGATAAAAGGTAATCCATGTTTTACCTCCTTGCATATAAGCAACTGTATCATAATAGATATTTTTATCAAATTTCATTATAAATCTACATTTACAAAGAAAGCTTATTTTACTTCTTTAAAAAATAAAAACCTCCAGTTTAAATACTAGAGGTTTTCTCGTTATTTCTTCAAGCGGTCAATAAAATCGTTCAATTTATCTAGCGATTTCATATTCTGATTGCAAGCTACACCATCTTTGCAAATGTAGTTTCCCTTTTTAACGAAAGTTCCTGGTACATCGCCTTTAATTTCAACTAAAAACATTCCTACTTCTTCATGCCCGTGACATAATGAACAAATGCTTTTTTTATTTAAACTTTGGAACGTTCCTTGCAGACCAACAAATTTATTTTTATCATTTTTCGCTATAATAAATTTCCTGCTTGATCCCTTATCAATCCAGCTTAAATAAGATATTTCTTTCATATCTATTTCTTCCATATCAGGAAGTTTTAACTTTTTCGCCTTAGGAAATAACTTTTTTAATGTTTGTGCTGTAACTTCTTGAAACGGAATTACATACGGATTTATTTTCATTAAAAATGATTCTGCATCTTCTCTATTTTGAACTGTTAATACCGTATCAATTAACTCTTTCTGTTCATCCGTTAAATTCTCAAATACATGTATTATCTTTTCAATCGCAAGCGATTTTAACGCTTGAATTACACCTCTATCATTTCCCGTTGCATGCCCGTTTGCTAAAATATAAGCTTGTGATTTTATAAAATTATATTGATCACTTCTAATAAACGCTTCCATCTTTATCACTCCATACAAATTGTTGATCTAGTTTTATTGTATACAATGATTACGTTTTTTGATATGTAAAAGATAACTTAGAAACAAACATTACATATATCACTTATTCTCTACCGCTGCATTTCCTGACAAAAGAAGCCATCATCTGTTTTCCATTCCGCATATAATACGTCTTCAAATTTAGTAATTCCTTTTTGCTTTATTTGTTTATAAAGCCACCCTTCATCAAATCCCGCTTCCCTCAAATTATCCTTAACTACTTTTCCATCACTAATTAATGAAATTGGTAAGTATACAGGCTTATGTTTTAAACTTAAATCATTTACAGTAGGAGATTCGTATTTACTTTTTTTCAAAACGCTTATGTTTCCGTTAGGTTCCAATATCATATATTCAACTTCTCGGATTGAAAATATATCTTTTTGTTGCCTAAGCATTTGTTGTAATTGGTTTATATCCAAATGATTTACGCTTAATTGTTCACGATCAATCTTTCCATTACGAATAATAATTGAAGGATATCCTTCAAAAAACCTTCTTGTCCCTCTTACTTTTTGTGTTATCACTTCAATAGTATAAATTAAAATTACCCAAACAAATACTGAATATAAAATAGACCATACTTTAATTTTAGGATCATATATTGAATTTCCAACGAGCTCACCTAGGACGATTGCAGAAATAAAATCAAAGGGCGTTAGCTGAGATATTTGTGTTTTTCCTAATATTTTTGTAGCAATTAATAGAACAAAAAAACCAACTAAAAGCTCTATCGTTATTTGTCCAATATGATTCATATATGTTCACCTTTCTACTCTTCAAATGTTCTGTATAGCATTTAATAAAAAAACGGCACATTTTTTCTATTATCATGCCCGTTCACACTTCATATATCCAATACATATAAAACAAAAAGAGTCTGATTCAAAGTAATATATGAATCAGACTCTTTTCCTCTTATTTAGAATACACAATCTTTTTAATCGTTTCCCCAGAAAGAAAATATTCTTCTGCAAGTTGATGAATAGCAATCCCACTTTTAAACGCTTCTTTAATTGCTTTATTTCTTTCATCTAATTGTTTTCTTCCGCCAGATCGTGTACCCCATTTATAATGTTTCGTTTCTTGTTTCGGAATGTAAATTGTTTCACCTTGTATATACTTTTGAATTTCAGTAATTAAACTCTCCGGTAAAACAGCATTAGCTTTTACGTATTTCATTTCTGCTCGCCCCTTATTTTTTATGGTTCATTTCAATAAGGTGCAAAGCCAAATATAAAAAATGATACGAGCTCATATAGGCGATTGTATATTACTTGTCTACCTCACGCAAAGTATCGCCATTTCCATACTTGGCTTTGCATGAGACGTTGCAGTGTCTGGCAATTGAATTATAATCGCCATATAAACACCTCCTAATATACCTTTTGTATTTTATTATATGATAAATTCCTTCTCCTTGCATCCACACCCTTCTTAAAGCACGAAATTACTTAGTTTGATATAATACTTTTTAATTGAATCAAAAATCATTGTGAGGTTACATTATGAAGAAAAAAATTATCATTACAATCGTTACACTATTCTTTATTATCACGGCATTATTCGGAACATACAAATTGATGAACTCAAGAAGCTTTCAATTATTTGGAGATTTAACACAACGTGTAGAAACAAATGAAAAAGTGATCGCTTTAACTTTTGATGATGGCCCTACTAACAATGTAAAACAAATATTACCGCTACTAGATAAATACAACGCTAAAGCTACTTTCTTTTTAATTGGAAATGAATTAGAGAAAAATTTATCGTTAGGAGAAGCTATCGCGCAATCTGGGCACCAACTTGGAAATCATACATATTCTCATAATAGAATGGTTTTCAAAACACCTTCTTTTATTAAAGGTGAAATAGAAAAAACGAATTCATTAATCCGCCAAACAGGATTTACAGGCGAAATTGATTTTAGGCCCCCTAACGGTAAGAAGTTAATAGGGCTGCCATATTATTTAAATAAAAACAATATCGAAACAATCACATGGGATCTTGAGCCCGATACTTTTTATAAATCTGCGGCTGATAAAATTAAATACGTTAATAAAAATGTAAAACCAGGTTCTATCATTTTACTGCACTCTATGTATGATGAGTCTAATGAAAATTTACAAAC
This sequence comes from Bacillus sp. FSL W8-0770, assembly GCF_038008705.1. Lineage (NCBI taxonomy): Bacteria > Bacillati > Bacillota > Bacilli > Caryophanales > Bacillaceae > Bacillus > Bacillus sp. FSL W8-0770. The sequence continues at coordinate 1,695,735 of NZ_JBBOZR010000001.1, read as the reverse complement.
GATTGAAGGTATTTTAGATTCTTTATCTAAGAAGGGCTATCAGTTCGTAACAGTAAATGAATTGCAAAAAAGAGCAAAATAAAAAGGTAGCGTATCTTTGTATGATACGCTACCTTTTTTTATATAATGCCAAGTACATTTAAGAATACGATAATAATCGCAATTGGTGCGATATAACGAAGTAAGAATAACCATAATATGAATAGTTTATAACCTTTATTTTTACTTACACCTAGCTCTTTCATTAATACATCTTTCTTCATTTTTAAAGGAACAAAGATAGAAACTAATAATACACCAAGTGGCATTAATACGTTACTTACCGCATAGTCCGCTAAATCAAAGACTGTCTTCCCGAAAATCTTCAGATCACTTAATATACCGAATGATAACGCTGATGGTACCCCAACAACGAAGATTAATAACCCTACGATTAAGGCCATTTTTTCACGTTTCCCTTTACCTTTTGATGTTAACGATGCAACACTAATTTCTAACATCGAAATTGCTGATGTAATCGTAGCGAAGAAGAATAGTAATAAGAAAACGATGAAGAATAATTTTCCGAATGCCATTTTACTGAAAATAGCTGGCAATACGATAAATAATAGTCCCGGTCCTTGAGATGGTTCCATTCCAAATGCGAACACAACTGGGAAAATTGCAAGTCCTGCAAGTAATGTAATAACAAGAGTTAAGGCCACGATAGAAAATGCTGAACGTGGTAAGCTTTCTTCTTTCGGTAAGTATGAGCTATACGTTACCATAACGGCTACCCCGACAGATAACGAGAAGAACGATTGCCCCATTGCGTATAATATAACTTCTGATGTTACATGTGAGAAGTCAGGTTGTAAGAAGAAACGAACTCCTTCTCCAGCACCATCTAACGTAAGTGCACGAACGATTAAAACAAAGAATAAAACGAATAATGCTGGCATGAAATATTTATTTACTTTTTCAACACCATTTTGTACACCTTTACTTACGATGAAAATAGTAATTAGGATGAATAATAGCTGTGACCCAACTGCTAAATATGGATTGGAAATGATTTCACCAAACGTAGCTTCGTATGCCCCATTTCCTTCCCATAGTCTACCTGTAATTGCATTCCATAAGTATAATAAAATCCAGCCTCCCACAACACTGTAGAAAGAAAGTAATATGAAACATGTTACAATTCCTAATTTACCTAACCAAGGCCATAACGTTTTAGGAGCAATCTCTCTATATGCATCAACAGCCTCTTTTTGTGTACTTCTTCCAATAACAAATTCAGCTAATAATAGCGGTAAACCAATTAATAATGTGAAACCGATGAAAATTAGGAAGAACGCTCCGCCTCCTCCAATGCCGGCCATATATGGGAATTTCCAAATCGCCCCAAGACCAATTGCCGAACCTGCTGCAGCTAATACGAAACCTAATTTCGATGTCCATTGCTGTGAATTCATTTGTTAATCTCCTCTCTATCTCTTTTTCTTTGTTACAATTCGGTATTTATATTGTTCTATCAATACTCTTTTCTAATACGTTCACTTCCTCCCTAATAATAAAAAAACGCCCCTACGTAAATACGTAGGGACGACAAAAATATCGCGGTACCACCCTAGTTGTGAAGAACACTAAGAAACCACCTAAATAAAAACGCCCCTACGCAAAAACGTAGGGACGATAAAATATCGCGGTACCACCCTAGTTATGAAGCCACACCAAAGTTAGGACCTAAATAAAAAACGTCCCTACGTAAATACGTAGGGACGATAAATATCGCGGTACCACCCTAGTTGTGAAAAAATCTTCACCACTTTATTTGATAACGGTATAAACTACCGTCTTTCATTTCCTCAAAATATGAGATTTATGAAAGATGCTCCAGGACGAACTTCATGAATAATCTATATACTGATTCACACCAACCATCAGCTCTCTGAAATAGGGAGATATTCACTACTATACCCTTTCATTGCCCAAATATTATTTTCCGAATTGATTACTATCATTTTTATCACACATTAAAAATAGTGTCAACTTATATTTCGAATTTTTATGTATTACAATCTATTTAAAAATTCGAAATATAAGTTTTAGTTTAGAAAACAAGTAGCTTAGTACATAGCGAATTCTAACAGGCAATAGAAAAAGAATTACGTATTATTGATACTTATTCAATAATACAAATCATCTAGAAACATAACCTGTCTCTCTGTATTCATTTTTTAAGAGTTTGATGGATACCAAGAAAATTTCGCATCACTATCCAGTGGTCTATTTTTCGTTTCTTCTTTAATTACACGAAACCATTCATTTAGAATTTGAGTTTTGGGCAATTGAGCAGCAAGGCTATCTTCCCAAATTATATGTGAGAACCAGGCTTTCGTTTCCCATTCAAACTGCAATTGTGCGAACGAAATTATAGGGTGATCAGCTCCACGAAATTGCTCATTTACTGCATTGGAAACTTCTGGAACTTGCGGTAACAACTCGTTCTGAATTCTATTTCTTATCGTCTCATTTTCTAGCTGATCCCAGAAATACAATTGCCCATTTATTTGATAAAAAATATCAAATGAAGCCTCACCTTTCTTCAAATTCAATAACACGAAGGCACGTTCCACATCATTGTCAGCCGCCTTTACAGCATTAACAATTATATTTTGTGCCATTGATACCCAGTAACTAGTCGCTTCCTCTACCGGTGATTCAACATACAATTCTTCACTTAATTCATGAAGAGTAGCTTCTTGCTCATTTACTTTTTCAACTTTTTTAAAAAACCTATTAAAAAAACCCATAACTTCCCCCTTATTACTATTTTCTATTTCACAAAACAAAAAATAGATTTTTCTTGCTCATCCACATTTACTCCTGGCGCGTATGTATGGACTTGTTGCAACACTTCTTCTATTAGCAACTCTAACTCCTGCACACTTTTTTCTGGATTCCCTATTAATGTGTCCGCCATACGTTCATATAATTTTTCAGGTTTAATAGTCATTCGTTCCACATTATTAGGCATCCATTTAAACGCTGGATGATGTACGTACATTTTATTCAAACCAAATAAAACACCGAATACGTTCCTTTGTACTTCGCAAATAACGTCATAAAGCATAAGCCAATCTTTCCGTTTTAAAAGCGCCTTTCGATTGTGCCAACGATTACTTAACCATAGATTTTCTGAAATCATCCGTTTTACTAGTTCATCTGGATATGCCGCTACTTTTTCTTTTAATTCATTCACTTTCCCTTCTCCATACAAACTAACACCATCATGAATGGATGATACAATACATTGTTTTTCATAATTTATATCATATTGATCCACCACATCCGAAATTACTTTCTCTACTGTCTCTGTTAAAAAGTTACTAATCTCTAATTTAATTCCCTCTTTCGTTAAATACGTTTCCGACCATTCTTCTTCCTCATACGGATGATACGATAATATTTTCCCATCAATATGATAAATAGGGGCCCTACGATCCTCATCTTCCGGCGGTGTTGACCATAAAATATGTAATTCTATATCTGAATGTTCATCTTCAAGCTTTCTAGCTACTGAACCCGCTAAAATAATGGCTTCTACTTTCGGATTTTTCCTATAAATCTCTGACATCTCTATCGCTTTCTCTTTTAATCCCATTTCATTTCCCCCTAAAATTGCAGTAATCCCCTATATTTCATTTATCTATTTCAATATTACAGCTTGCATTACCTTGTCAAATTCCTACTTAATCATATTTCTATCCAATAGCGCTGAATAACTTCATCAGTACGAGAAGAAACTACTTCATTTTCTAACACACCGCCAACCTTTTGAATCGTTTTAGCAGAACCGATATTGGATTTATCGCAAGTTATTAATACTTTCTGCAATTCTAACTTTTGCGCTTCAGCTAATGCAAGTTGTAGTTGTTTCGTAGCGTAACCGTGGCGACGTTTATTTGGATGGACACTATATCCAATATGACCGCTTTCCCGTAATAATTCTGGATTTAATCTATGTCTAATATTCACAAAACCTATAAGTTCTCCTTTTTCAAAACTTAAAAACTGACTAGATGGCACTCGATTAGCTAGTAAATTTTCTCCTAGTTCTTGTTTACTCACTTTTTCAAACCATTCATCAAGAGAATCAAAGTTTTGTAAAGAACTACTTCCATGTGGTTGTTCCCCTGAGTGTAAAAACGCTTGTCTATACGCCGTAATATGCTCACTATATTCATGTATTGGTTTTAATAGTTTCATTGTTCTTCTCCCCCTCTTCATTCCATAAAACAAACACCTTAATAGCAGCTATTCACTATTAAGGTGTTTCTATCCTTTTTATTCAAATAACCCCATGCTCAAATAACGTTCACCTGTATCAGGCGCAATACATAAAACTTTTTTACCAACGCCTAGACGTTTCGCTATCATGATTGCAGCGTAAACAGATGCTCCAGAAGACGGCCCAACTAATAATCCCTCTTGTCTAGCTAAGTTTCTCATTGTCGTTAAAGCCTCTTCGTCTGCAATTTGAATAATTTCGTTATACACTTCTGTATTTAAGTTTTTCGGGATAAACCCTGGGCTTGTTCCTACTAGTTTATGAGGACCTGGTACACCACCTGATAAAACGGGAGATCCTTTCGGTTCCACTACTGCAATATATAAGTTTGGTAATTTCTCTTTTAACGTTTCACCAGTCCCTGTAATCGTTCCGCCTGTTCCTGCCGTTGCAACAAAAGCGTCCAGCTCTCCATCCATTTGTTCGTAAATTTCAAGCGCAGTCGTATAACGGTGAATATTCGGATTAGCTGGATTTTCAAATTGTTGCGGGATAAAACTATTCGGTATTTGTTTTTGCAGTTCTAACGCCTTCGCAATTGCTCCTGGCATTCTTTGTTCTGCTGGTGTTAAAACTACTTCTGCTCCGTATGCTTTCAATAAATTAATACGCTCTTTTGACATATTATCTGGCATAATTAAAATCGCTTTATACCCTTTAGCTGCTGCATTCATCGCTAAACCAATCCCTGTATTCCCGCTTGTCGGTTCAATAATTGTATCTCCTGGTTTGATGAGACCATTTTCTTCTGCAACGTGAAGTAAATTATAAGCAGCACGGTCTTTCACACTGCGCGATGGATTAAACATTTCTAGTTTCACATACACATCTGCTGCGTCTTCCGGAATAAATTTAGATAATCGGACGACAGGTGTATCTCCTATTAATTCCGTAACGTTTTCACACAATTTCATAGCGCATCCCCTATTCTATCGTTTTCTTATCACTTGGCAGTAACCATGAAGTGAGTCCAATTAATGGTAGACAACTACATAATAGCATAATAAATTGCAGGCTATATATATCTGCTAATTTCCCAAGAACTACTGCACCTAATGCTCCAAGTCCAAACGCAAGACCTACGATTAATCCTGACACCATTCCCACTTTTCCAGGTACAAGCTCTTGTGCATATACAACAATTACACTAAAACTACTTGAACTAATAAAACCAATACATAAAAATAACGGTACGACCCACACAAGTGAGACATGTGGTAATAACAGTGCAAGTGGCGCTGAACCTAACATTGAAAATACGATGATATTTTTCTTACCAAATCGATCTGCTAACGGTCCTCCGAAGAAAGTTCCTAACACACCAGCAATCATAAATGCGAATACGAAATACTGGGCATTTTTTATAGATAAACCGTAATGCTCTATTAAGTAAAATTGATAGAAATTCCCGATACCAGCACCGTACCAAGAGCGTACAAAAGTAAGAAAAACAAGAAGTATAATAACGAATTTAATGTGTGTGCTTACAATTGCATTTTCCGCCTCAAGTGCAGCCCTCTTCTTCCTTCTTACAGCACCGGTTGCTAATTCATTTTTGTACCAATTCGATACGAAAATTAATAATACAATTCCTACTGCTGCAAATGCTGTAAAACCTAATGAACCAATTTGACCGAGTGGAACGAAAATTAGCGCTGTAAAAATAGGAGCTAAAGAATTCCCCGTGTTTCCCCCAACTTGATAAATCGCTTGCGCTAACCCTCGTTTTGCACCTGCCGCCATATACGCAACACGAGCGCCTTCTGGATGAAAGACTGCGGAACCTAAGCCAATAAATAAAACAGAAATAATAACAATAATAAAGTTTGGTGCAAACGCGAGTCCAATCATTCCAAGCATACTTGAAAACATACCGAGTGGTAATAAAAATGGTGACGGCCTCTTATCTGAATACATACCAAACACCGGTTGCATAATCGATGACGTCATATTTAACGCAAACGCAATCCACCCTACTTGCATATAGGATAAATTCATCGTTTTTTCCAAAATAGGAAACAACGCCGGCACAACTGCTTGCATCGAATCATTTAAAAAATGTCCGAAACTAATCGCAAATAATATTCGATATATTGTCGGTGTTTCTACTGTGTTTTTTTGTGAAACTGCCTGCATATGTGAATCGCTCCTTTCTGTACAAAATATATATTTATTACAGTAGGTGTAATAAATTCTGATTTTTGAAACATTTCTATTTTATACTGCTTTCATTTCTTTTTCCAGAAATATAACTTAACTCTCATCATTGACTTGCATCCTTGTAACTTTCAGCAGTAAAACATTATAGAAAAAGGCAACCCAATCACAAACTGGGTTGCCTCTTACATTAAATTGCAAAACGCTTATACTTCTCGTAATCGCTCGTCTTACATTCCACTTCTAGTTTCGTACCTTCATTTTCATAACTCGTTGATAAAACGTGCGCATGATTATTGAAATACGAAACTACCTGTCCTTGATCATACGGAATTAACATTTCACATTTCGTATATTCTTTATAAATATGGGAACGAATCATTTCTACAAGCTCTTCAATTCCAACATGTTTCTTCGCAGATAAATACACGCGGTCTTCTTGTACTTTCGGAATTTCAACATCCACCATATCTGATTTGTTATAAGCATAGATCGTTGGAATATTTTCTACTCCAATTTTCTTTAACGTTTCATTTGTAATATCAATTAATTGTTCATAATTTGGATTTGCGTAATCTACGACGTGAATAAGTAAATCTGCTTCCGCTACTTCTTCTAACGTTGAACGGAACGCCTTCACAAGATGATGTGGTAATTTACTTACAAATCCAACTGTATCTGTTAATAAAAATGATTTATTATCTGGCAAATCAATATTTCGTACAGATGTTTCTAACGTCGCAAATAACATATCTTTTTCAAATACTTGTTTTTCTTCTGTACCATTATAAATTTCAAGCATTGCATTCATCGTCGTTGATTTTCCTGCATTCGTATAACCTACTAATGCTACAACAGGTATTTCATTTTTCTTACGTTGCTTTCGCTGCGTTTGACGCTGGGCAACGAGCGCTTCTAAATCTTTATTCAAAACTGAAATTTGTTCTTCAATTTTACGACGGTCTAACTCTAACTTCTTCTCACCGACACCTTTATTTTTCGTACCAACGCCGCCGCTCTGTCTCCCTAACGATTCACGAAGACCAATTAAACGAGGCATCATGTACTGAAGGTGTGCTACTTCTACTTGCAGCTGTGCTTCTTTCGTTTTCGCACGTTGCGCAAAAATATCTAAAATTAAAATGGTACGATCAATTACCTTACAATCTAAATCCTCTTCTAAATTTCGAATTTGTGAAGGAGATAATTCATCATTAAAGATGACCATATTCGCATCTATTTCTTGTACATACGCTGCTACTTCTTCAATCTTTCCTTTTCCGATATAATGCGATGGATTTACTCGTTGTAAATTTTGCGTTACTTGCCCAATTACCTCTACATCACAAGCTTCCGCAAGATTTGTTAACTCTTCCATCGAATATGCAAAATCATCTTCATTACCTACATTTACTCCAACTAAAACTGCTCTTTGTAATACTTCTTCCATATATTTATTCCTCCATTTCGATTACGTAAAATAAAAAACACAGGTCGCTGCCTGTGTTTTCGTAAACGGATAAGGGTTCACCAAAGAAATAGAAGAAAGCTATGCTTTCATCCTATTTTATAGTCAAAAAGTCCCAAGATCATATACGTATCCACAATAAGCGTTCACCTATACAATCCCATTCTATTTATAAAGGCAAAACAAAAAGAGGGCGTATTCGTCCCTCCCTCTTTTTCACATATAAGCTTAATAAAGGGTTCCTTTAAAATAGGCAGACCAATCCCGTTCACTCTGTACACAGACAGAGCCTTTGAGCGCTATTCAATTATTGGCACAAAGTATTGAGACGTAATCTGATTAAGATCAAAGGAAGCCCCTCCGTTCATTTTAAGTTACATAAAGTGTAGCATAAGTAATTCGCTTTCACAAGGTTTAACAACCTATATCACACTAAAGAAAATCGTTATTTTTTTACTTTAATCGTCATTTTTTGCGAGTTTTTCTCACAATAAAAATAACAAAAGCAATTATCAATTTTAGAAACTTCTCGTATATTATTTTTACAGCACTCGCCAAATTCCTTGTAAGTTAAGTATTATCGTTTTAATACAACAAAAATCTATATTGACATTTTTATAGTCTGATATTAGTATCAGGTTATAAAAATAAAAATTAGGAGATGTTCCTATGCATTCTAAATCTCGTATTACTGCAATTGGTACTTATGTTCCAGATCAAATATTGTCTAATAACGATTTAGAAAAGATGGTCCATACGAATGATGAATGGATTGTACAAAGAACAGGAATGAAGGAAAGAAGAATCGCTAGCGAAGAAGAATATTCCTCAAACTTAGCCATTAAAGCAATAAAAAATTTATGTACAACATATAAGAAAAACTTAGAAGATGTCGACTGTATCATTGTCGCTACTACTACTGCTGATTACGTTTTCCCTAGTGTTGCTTGCCAAATACAACAATACTTCAACATACCTCATACACTAGCTTTTGATTTAAATGCAACTTGTGCTGGTTTTACATATGGACTACACGTCGGTAATAGCTTAATCACTTCTGGATCACATGAAAAAGTACTTGTCGTAGCGACAGAGACATTATCTAAAGTTACTGATTATACCGATAGAACGACCTGTATTTTATTCGGTGGTGGTCTTACACATTTAGGGCTTATTGTAGAGTGGAATTTAATTTAAGTGTATAAAAAGAGGCTCTAGTCAGTAACTAGAACCTCTTTTTCATTTAATTTCTTGCCCCTTTTCGAGACCATATCACAACAGGAATAAGTAATAACGCTAACACGCCTCCAGCCAATGACAATGCCGCATAACTTGAATTCGCTACTACCATACCTGACATCGCTCCACCAGAAGCTCCAGCTAGCGCAATAAAAACATCTATTTTCCCTTGTGTTTTAGCACGTGTAGACGGTGTTGTGGAATCAACGATTTGTGCTGTACCACTAATCAATCCGAGGTTCCATCCTAGCCCAAGTAAAGACAGAGCAACGATTAATAGTAATAAAGAATCACTTGGTGCTATCGCAGCTATGACACCCGCTGCAAGTAAAATCACTCCACCAGCTATGCTCATTGTAGTTCGGCCAATTTTATCAATTAACATTCCTGTAACGAGAGATGGAAGATACATTGCACCTACATGAAAACCTATCACAAGTCCTACTGCACTTAAACCGTGACCGTGGTGTCCCATATGAACTGGCGTCATCGTCATAATCGCAACCATCACGATTTGCGTAAGTATCATTACGATTGCTCCAACTGTAATATCTCGTTTATTTTCTTTCACTTCTTCTGTTATTGGTTGCCCTTTATATGTATGTTCCTGTTTATATCTTTCTATTATGTTAGCAATAATTAACGGATCTGGACGAAGCATAACAAAAAGAACTAGACCCGCCAGTATAAATGCTGCTGCCGATAGTATGAACGGACCTGCAAGTTTAGGAACTCCAATTGAATGCGCAAAACTACCCATTACTCCTACTAAATTTGGTCCTGCAACTGCACCGAAAGTCGTCATTACCATCGTAATACTAACAGCCGTTGCTCTCTGCTTCTTATCTGCTAAATCTGTACCTGCATAACGAGCTTGTAGATTCGTGGCTGTACCGGCACCATATATGAGTAAAGAAATAAGTAAAAGAATAATGCTATTCGTTAAAGCTGCCATTACAACACCAATTGCTCCAAATCCACCTACTATAAACCCTGTTGCAAGACCTATCCGGCGTCCATATCGTTGCGAAAGCTTCCCTACTATGAAAGCTGCTAATGCTGATCCTAATGTAAACATAGCAGTTGGTAATCCTGCAAATGCATCTGTTCCAAGCATTTGCTGTGCAAGAAGTGCTCCCACTGTAATACCAGCAGCTAGTCCTGCACCGCCAAACATTTGTGAAATGCTGACGATTATTAACGTTCGTTTGTATAGTTTTTGTTGCTCTTCTTCTGTGTACACATGATTATCTATTAAAGCCCCTGCCTTATCTAGCAATTCCCCTTCCTCCTTTTAAAATTAATCCCTCTTGTTAATGTACTATGTATAACGTTACATATTCAATGGCATTTTCCATTCATCCCTTTCATTCTAAAAAACTTTCTAATCATACTCGACTTATCCCATGCTATATTAAAAATACTACTATTCACAATATGCAAGGAGAAAACAATGAAAAAACAGGCTAATAGCAGCCTGTTTTCCTTTACGCTTCTTCTACTATCCTTCCCTTTCTCTTTTTACTCCAAGCTTTCCCTTCCCAAAACAACAAACTTACGAAAGCACAAATTAAAATAATTGGCACACTTGCTTTATATAAATCTGTAAAACTCATTGCCATCTGATTCTTGGCATAATGATTCACATCACTCGAAAATGTGAGTACCTCTTTCTTTATACTTTCCTCTTGTTTTTCAACTTCTTTTGTTACTTGCCTCATAACTTCTTCTCTTTTTACATCCCTATATTCTACTGGAACTTTTCTTAATATTTCATCCGTCTTGTCGCGAATCAATTCTTCCTTTTTCTCTTTACTTAACCCCATTGTCATTGCATTTTGTTTCTTATTTATATTCGACTCTAAACTTTGATTCTCTATTTTTTCTTTAGTCATTTGTAAAATTTCAGTTTGCTCAGTACTATTCACATGAATATTCCGCACCTTTTCTTCTGCATAACGATATACTTTTTCTTTATTTATAGTTAAATTATGAGTTAAGTTAGAGACAAATATTGCGACCGCCAATACAATTCCAACCTGTCGTAACATTGATACAACACTTTGAGAAGCAGTTAATAATTCTCCTTCAAACGAAGACGCACTTAAAACTGTAATTGGCCCCACTACTAAGCCATATCCGACACCTAATATCATACATGGAATAATAATTTCTATATTTGTTGAATGAACATCAATCATTTGCAACCAATAGTAGGAAAGCCCCATAACAAGAAATCCTGACAAAATAATAGTTACTTTTCCGAGTTTTTTAATTAAAGTTGCTGCAACTGGTGAGACAAAAAATATCATCGCTGAAATAGGTGTCACTAAAAAAGCCGCTTCAATTTCCGTTCGACCTTGTAGTTTCGTCAAGAACGTTGGAAGCAATACAGTAACTCCAATTAAAAATAAATTACTCAATATAACAACGATTGACGCTCCGACAAACATTCGATCTTGAAATAACTTTAAATTCACCATTGGGTTATGAATCTTTCGTTCTACTAAAATAAATAAAATAAGAGAAATAGTGCTAATTGCATAACAAGACAAAGCAATATTACTTTGCCATCCCCATGTATTACCTTTTACTAATATGAGAGTAAATGAAAAAATTGCTGTGCTACTTAATAGTAGTCCTATCCAATCTATTTTTGAGATAATACGTTCTTCATTTTTTATTTGTAGCATGATGCAACATAACACGATTCCTATTATACAAACCGGAACATTAACGAAGAACACCCATCTCCATCCTAAATTTTGCGTAATAATTCCACCTATTACTGGCCCCATAGCAGCTGACAATCCTTGTGTTACTCCTAAAATTGCAAGTGCAACATGCCTTTTAGCTAACGGCATAGCTGATACACCAATTACCATACTTGTTGGAAATAAAATTGCTGCCCCAATACTTTGTATAAAACGAGAAAAAATAAGAAAATCACCTGTATTAGCAAAAGCGCAAAGTATCGATCCACCCCCAAAAATCACCAGACCAAGAATATACATCTTTGCTTTTCCAAAGATATCAGCTATCCGCCCTAACGGAATGGCAAGTACTGCAATCGTCATTGTATAAACATTTAATACCCAAGACATCTTTTCTAATGAAGTATTTACACTCGATTGTATTGCCGGTAAAGCTATATTCATAATTGTCGTATCAATCATACAAAGAAAGATACCTAGACACATTAAAAAGACAATCTTAATACCCTTTGATTGCTCCATCTTTATATACCCCTTTATTTATTGTGAATGCGTTTTTCATTCTTCTGTTTTATTGTTTTCTTTCGCCTCTAACTCTTCTAATTTTTTCTTCAAAGTCTCCACTTGTGCACTATACGATGCAATACCTACATCTAGTGAAATTTCTTCGACGAAAGTAATACCTATTCTCCACTTTTCATATTTCAATCGAAGATCTGCAATGTACGCTTCTTTTCTTTCAATTTCATCTTTAATCCATTTTTTTATTGTTACATCATCACTATAGTTGCCAAAATACATTCTCATTAAAAAATCCGAACGTAAAACATCCTTCTCTATAGGCGTCTGCATGTATTGATAAAATTCTTCACGCCCCTCATCTGTAATAAAGTACATTTTCTTATTCGGTTTTCCCTCTTGCATGACAACCTCTTTTTTTATTTTCCCTTCATTCTCCAATTGCCGTAATGTTGGATAAATCATTCCAAAACTTCCATCAAAAAAATGAGTAAATACGTCTTCAAACACAATTTTAATATCGTAACCAGACAATTCCTTTTCCATTAATAAACCTAAAACAACATCTCTTCCCTTCAAAGTAAAACCCCCACATAGTATATAATCAATAATCATATTAACATTGTTAATATGATTATTGATTATATATCTTATTCTGTTAATTGTAAAATGTTTCTAAATAAAAAAGCCCCATAATTTGGTTTCACCAATTCACAGGGCCATTTTCTTATTTACTCTTTAACACCTACACCTTGCAAAACTTCAATATCCTCTTTCATTTCATAATAATAAGAAGGCAATTCTATACCATGTTCTAAGAAATAATCCTCAATGAATGAAATAATAATTTTTAACGTTTTCACACGAGCATACAATTTATCGTTACTTTCAATAATATGCCACTTTGCATTTGGCTTACTTGTTTTTTCAAACATGTCTTCCATTGCTTCAACATACTCATCCCATTTTTCACGATTACGCCAATCTTCGTCTGTAATTTTCCATCTTTTCAAAGGATTTTTCTCTCTATCTTTAAATCTCTTTAACTGTTCCTCTTTACTTATATGGTAGAAGAACTTCCCTATTATGTAATGGTCATCTGTTAGTAGTTTTTCAAAATCATTAATCTCATCATATGCTCTCATCCACTCTTCCTTTGTAGCAAATCCTTCAACACGCTCAACTAACACACGACCGTACCATGAGCGATCAAAAATGGTGATTTGCCCGTACTGTGGAATTTTGCGCCAGAAACGTTGCAAATAATGGTAACGTTTCTCATGAGGTGCAGGCGCTCCAATTGGATTTACTTGGAACCCACGCGGGTCAAGATGTTCCGTCACCCGCTTAATTGCCCCACCTTTACCAGCCGCATCCCATCCTTCCATAACAAGCATAACCGCGATTTTTTCTTCTTTCAAAATTTGCTGTAATGCTAATAAGCGCCTTTGATATTTTTCTAATTTCTTATTGTACTTAGATTTTGATTCAATTTTTTTCGTTAATTCTACTTTAGCAAGATGTCCATTTTCCATAAAACAAATCCCCCTTGTTGTATGACAATGTTATTTTAACATATTTTTGGTAATTTTTTCATATCCTAAAAAAACTGTGTAGAAACATCTCTACACAGCTTCCTTCTCTAATTTCACATATATAAGCACATTTAACTACATTAAAATAAATAATTTATACTGAACTCTTAGTATATTCTTTTTATTAAAACGTAAAAATAGTCCTTTTAAAAAGGGCAGCAATCTAAGTATAGAAAAACAAATTTATTCTTTTTTACTACATACGTAATTATGCCGGCTATAAGAGTATTGAATAAGATATTGATTCACTACTCTTATAGCCACTTTACATTATATGGTATATTTACTCGTAAAAAGAAGATAATAACAAGTAAATCCATTAAAGAATGGGAGCTCTAAAAAAATGAAACGAAAAATATTAACTCTCTTTACACTTTTATGCTTAGCACTACCAATACAAGCTAGTGCTTACACATTTCAGTCACTACCGATTGCGTCAAAGTCTAAACAATGGTATGTCGAAATTGATAAATCTCATAACTCAAACAAGCAAGCAATCCAGCCAAAGCAAGGTGTATTTGATACGTATAGTTTACTCGTAAAAAACATCGGTCATGATGTATCAAACGTATCTGTGGAAATACTTGATAACAACCCTACCTCTAAAGCTACCTTTAAACCTACTACACCTAATGAAAATATTTCTAAAAGTCATACAAGCTTTGACTACATGGTATTCCCATTAGACTTTAATAGTCATAATTTTAAAGTTGTAATCACTTGGGAAGAAAAGAATTTCTCTTACAATGGCCATCCGGTAAATGAAGGTAAAAAAATGAAACAAACATTTGTATTTAATGAAGACTAAGTCCTAATTTCTTTAGGGCTTAGTCTTCTTTTTTGAAACCTGCTTGTATCGCTTCCGTCACTTCTTTTGTGATTTCTAATTTTGTTGTGCCAAATATGTACGGACAGTTTTTCATTACAAAGGTGTTTTATTAATACTAGTTGATTATATGCTAAGTTATTTTCTATATAGGTCTAGCCCTCTTTTCCCATATAATCAATTAAATCGACGAATACTCGGTACAGACAATGCTATTCCAATTGTTAAAATTACTAAACTAGCTAGTGTTATAATAGTTATTTCGCCACCTATGACAGTAGCTAACCAGCCTACAACTACATACCCTAATGGCAATAAAGCAAAAGAACCCAACATATCAAGGCTTGCCACTCTTCCGAATGCTTCTTCTGGTACAAGCTCCTGTAAACTCGTTTCCCAAATAAGTCCAAATATCATCATGCCAAATCCTTCAATTGCCATTAAGAATATTAAAGCGGGTGCCCAAGAAATGAATGGCATAATTAATAAAGCAATGCCACTCATTAAAACACCTCCATAAGCCAGTAATCCTCTCTTATGCCATCGCTCTTTCCCACCAAATATTACTGCGGCAATTATAGCCCCACCACCAGAAAAGGCCATGCCAAGCCCATACACGTAAGCTTCAAAATGATGATGAACATTAAATAACCATGGAATTAATACGACGATAATGCCGGCATAACAAATATTTATAAAAGAAAAAACTAAAATTGTAATCCACAGCCACGGATGACTTTTTAAAACTAAAACACCTTCCATAAACTCTTGTTTGTAAGTAAGCTTACTCTTTTCAATGGGTTTTACTTTTTTAAACTTAATTTCTTTTAAAAATAATAAACATAAAAATGATAATAAGTACGTTGCTGCATCTAGTCCGAAACCTATCCCTGCAGATGCAACCGATACGATTAACCCACCAAGTGCTGGCCCAATCAATCGTATACCTTGATTACTCATTTGAGTGAGTGCGTTAGCTGCATTACGAATTTCAGGAACGAATACTTTCGCCCTTACAGCAGAATATGCTGGTTGGAATATCCCTTCCATAATTCCGTATATGGCAACGAGAATATATAAAATCGTAATTGTTAATAAATCCATAAATATAAGCGATGCAAGTAATAGCATTAATATACAGCGGATTATATCCGTAAATAACATTAATTTAACCCGATCAATTCGGTCTACAACTAAACCTGCAAACGGTAAAGCAAGAATATTAGGTAGCATGTACATTGCCATCGTCATCCCCATTACAACTGTTGAGCCAGTTAATGAATACACAACAACTGGAAGTATGACCATAGTTATCGAACTACCTAAGGCCGAGAGTAATTGTCCAATCCATAAAAACTTAAAGTGCGTTGATACTTTAACTGGTAATAATAATTTTCCAATATAACTTAAACTTTTCTCCTTTTGTATTTCCCCTTGCATGTCTCTCTCCTCTTTTCAAATGACTATAGAATACATAATATACGACTGAAAATTCATAATATTATATTTCCAATTATATAAGAAACCATTATGTTATGGTAAAATTATCAAAAAAATATAAAGGAGAATGCATCATTATGCCTCCAAATTCACATAACATCGAACACCAAATCTATACAATGTGTATGATCCAGCGCAACAATGAAGTTTTACTCGTAAAACGACCCAATCATCGAGGTTTCCCTGGCTACATAGCTCCTGGCGGCAAAGTAGATTTTCCCGAAAGTATCGTTCAAGCCGCTATAAGGGAAGTAAAAGAAGAAACCGGATTACTTGTTTCGGATTTAAATTTTAAGGGATTAGATGAATATGTAAATCCGAAAGGGAATGTTCGGTACATGGTATTTAACTACTGGACAGACTCATTTGAAGGTGAACTTCTTTTAAACCCACCTGAGGGCAAATTATTATGGATACCAATCGATACAGCACTAAAGCTTCCTATGCAAGATTGGTTTAAAGAAAGATTCCCATTATTTTTTGAAAAAGGCACCTTTGAAATTCAACGTGTTTGGGATAATGAGCTAGATAAACAAGTTGCTATAACAATTACACATACGTAAAAAAGCTTGGAATCTCTCCAAGCTTTTCTTACTTCTCCTCTCCTTTCTTAATCTTATAATCAATTTCTAAAAACTTAACTCCAAATATCCACATTCTATGATTAGCTTCTAGTATGTGATCCGTGCGCTCTTTTATAATAAAAGTCTCTGCTAACGGTAAACGGATTGTCAAGAACCGAGTATGTAAATAAATCCCCTCATCTCCCTGACCATTTTCTCTTAACTTACTAGTAATAATTAAATCATGACTATCATTATATAGTTTCAAAATACCAGTCATATTCGAATAAGGTAAAGGTAAGGCGATATTCATATATGTCTCATTCTTATTTGTATGCTTTGAATAAAGAGCTACAAAAATAGATTTACCTGCTTCATTTTTTCTTAGCCAAGCCCTTACATTCTCTCTTCCATCTTTCTCATCTATGACACTAATGATAGAGCCATGCATCGTTTCCCAATTGCCGCCCATTCCTAAATGTATTTGTTCTACACGCTTACTCATTTTCTCATAGCAAAGTGCGAACGGACGGAACCAACGAGCCCATTTAATATTCGATTGCAATTCATACTCTGCTGTATTTTCATAAAAATGAATAATACTTAAAGGAACCTTTGTCACATCAAATGCCTCACTATGAAAGTCATTTACTTTATCAACTAAACCGTTGTATTCCTTACTGTCTACTAAATTGCTGCTATATAAATAAGCCTCACCAATTGCCATATTTCCTCTTAACTTACTTATTGGTTTCCCATAGTATTTATAATTCGGAACACTCTTTTCAATCACCCAGCCGATAAATGCCGGTAACGCTACTCCAATTCCGTTGACAACACCATGAATCCAAACCATTTGAGCAATTGTAATCGTCAAGACATGCTTCAAATTCCCGTATGAATATATAAGTGAGAACATAATTGTAACCATGAGTGTACTAGACGAAACGATTAGAAGAATCTTTGCACTGATAGCATTAAATTTTGCTCTCCAAACATAAAATCCATACCCATAAATTGCACATAAATATAGGAACACTGCAAAAAATTCAAATATTCTTGAGTATGTAATTCCTATTGCAACTGTCATAGGTGAAATCATGATGATAAACATAATAGCATCATACACTTTACTTCTCTTTTCTCTTTTTCTCCCTATTAAACCAGCTGATAATGGCAATAGAAACGCCGAATAATGAAAATGTGCAGCTGTGAGTAAAACAATGTCAGAGCTAAAATGCATAATTGAAAGTTTTGCTACTGAAGCAGAAAACCAAAAACCACCTAAAAACAAATAAATAAACGCACTATCTATGGCGATCTCTTCTAACGGCTTCCATCCTCTTTCTAGCAATCTACTTACACCAAATAACGCAACAATTCCTGTATATACAAACCAAACTAGCGCAAATAAATAGTGATTTGTGACGAAAGCTAACATTGCACAAATTGCTGCGATTGGATATAAAAATGATACGGATTTATAAAATAATAATTGCGATCCATCTCTTTTTCTTTTATCAATAATACAAAATGACATTGGTATAAATAATAAAACAGATAATAATATAATTGCTTCAACAGGATTTATATTCGACCACTCACATATTAGAAAAACAACATAGCAAGCAAGCCCAAATATTATATTTTTCATATCGTCTATTCCCTTTCCACAAATGTTCCCTTATATGAAAAAAGCGAACCAATTAACGGGTTTCGTACTTGTACATGAATTCGAAAACATTGTAGTGTTTCATCATAACTTTCAACAATTTTTGCCTCACCATACAAAAATTTTGGTAACGGCATTTTTCTTCCAAACATATAAAACCATTGTTTCTTTGAAGAAATATGCATTGCCCCTAACTCATCGATATGAAAATGCAGTGTAGAAACGAGTAAATGTGGTTCACCAAAATAATCTACAATTTCATTTTCGTTTTCATCCAATTGCATAACTGCATTAAAATATCTTTTCTTATTATGAAAATAAAAAGTACGGTTCCACCTTACTAATTCTTGTCCATATTCATCTCGCTCAGCTATGTTTTGTATCGTAAATGGAATTTCCTCTCCTCGTTCCGAGAAAAACATTCGAAACTTCGATGCAATTTTCAATATAAATTTCACGAAAAAAGAGCCACCGTAAATTTCATCCATCTTTCCTTCCCCTGTAAAACTATTCTCTTCTGTAATCGCATAACGCTTCTGCAATTCAGGATGAAGATTTTTATAGGTATCCCCTAATAATCGTTCATACATATTAGCCATATACTTATCCCTTTCTCGTCCTCTTGCAATTTTTCGCGCTTGGTAAATCGAAACTATTTATATAACCGACAATTGATAACCCCATTAAAAGAACATTTAATGTAATCGGATTAAACGGTCCTGTAAAGCTTGCGATATTCGTAAATCCTGCCGCTAACGTTAAAACTAGTAATACAATAATATGCAGTATAAATAATTTTCGTTTTGTTAGTGGCAACAGCCATACGACACCGAAAATTATTTCTAACCCCCCAATTATTTTAAGTATACATACACTACTTTCATTTGAACCGATTAATAAAGAAAGCATCTTTACTTCTTCTGAATGAGTAAACAGTAGTTTTGGCACTATCCCTTGATATATCCATACAAAAGCAAATAAAGAACATACGAGCCAATACGTCATTGTTCTTCTAATTAGTAACCTAGGATGAAGCCCCTTTTCTAACCATAATTTTAAGGCATCAAAACTCCAAGCAGTCGCCCAACCTAATAACGGACGAAAAATATAGGAATCTATCACATTTCCTATACGACCAAATCTTGTATCATAATCATATTGTGTCTCAAAATGGATGTATTCTTTATTGGGCGTATACTTCCAATAACCACGTCCTATTTGAATAAGAGATAATGTATTATCCGTCCAAAATTTTAAAGAAGAAATTCTTTCACCAGTTTCTTTTCTTATTTCACCTATTGATTCCCCTTCTCCAACTATTTCAAGCCCAAATCCAATCTTTGTTTTATACAAAAACTTCTGTGGTTCTCCTTCTTTTTTCTCTAAATACGAAATTTCAGTAAAGCGAGCATCCCACTCTGTATGTATATCTGGTTCTTGCGTATATTCCCATAATTTTTCCATCGTCGTGTTCATTTTTGTCGCAACATAAATAGGCTGTTTCCTTTTCATTCTCCCCACCTCCTATGCACTATAAGTTTAATGTACATGCAATGAATTTATTTTGCTACATTTTTCACAAACTTCCTCAAAAAAGAAAGAATTTTTAAAATATATATAAAACACTTGATTCCCCGAAAAATTTAAATTATTATAAAACAAATGTTACCAACAACTTCATAAATCAAACACTCTCGCCTAAAACGTGAGATAGAGGTTGCGATACTTATGAGTATTCTAATGGAGACACAGAGATGTCTATGAACTTAGATGAAAGGAAGTATTGCCGAAATTGATAAATTTCTCTGCATTTATCAATTGGGGCTGTTTTCGAATAGAAACAGAACTGTCATATGTACAGACATGTACGTATGAAGAGCTATCTACAAAAAAGAGATATCATTTTTTTATGATATTCCTTTTTTGGCGGTTTTTTTATTAGCTCCGTTTTCTGTTTCCCTTTTCCTGTAACAGCACCATCCTCACTTATTTGAGATGGTGTTTTTTGTTTGTCTTTCTGGTAACTACAGGAGTATTGGGATTTATATATTTCCTAATCTATTCTTAAAAATAGACGAAAGAAGGAATTTGTAATGGAAACAATTGTTCAAAAATTTGGTGGCACTTCTGTCGGAAGCGTCGAACGCATTCAACATGTAGCAAATTTAATTATTGAAGAATATGAACGAGGTCATAGCATTGTCTCTGTCGTTTCAGCAATGGGAAAAAGCACAGATGAACTTGTCGCACTCGCTAACGCTATCACAGAAAATCCAAATAAACGTGAAATGGATATGCTTCTATCTACAGGAGAACAAGTAACTATTTCATTATTAACAATGGCACTGCAAGCAAAAGGCTATCATGCAATTTCATTAACAGGGTGGCAAGCAGGTATTACGACAGAATCTGTACATAGTAGTGCACGGATTACTGACATTCATACAGATCGTATTCAATCTTATCTTGCTGAAGGTACGATTGTTATCGTAGCTGGTTTCCAAGGTATAAGTGTAGAAAATGAAATTACAACGCTTGGCCGTGGTGGCTCTGATACGACTGCTGTCGCATTAGCTGCTGCACTTAAAGCAAAAAAATGTGATATTTATACGGATGTGACAGGTGTATATACGACGGACCCACGAGTTGTAAAAGATGCTTACAAATTAGACGAAATTTCTTATGACGAAATGTTAGAGCTTGCTAATCTCGGTGCCGGCGTATTACACCCGCGCGCTGTTGAGTTTGCTAAAAATCATAACGTAGTTTTAGAAGTTCGCTCAAGTATGGAACAAGAAAACGGAACAATTGTAAAAGGAGAATGTAACATGGAACAACAATCAATCGTTAAAGGTATTGCATTTGAGGATAACATTACACGTGTCACAATTAAAGGATTAGAACAAGGCTCGCTTTCAACAGTTTTCTCTACATTAGCAGCAGCACACATTAATGTAGATATCATCATTCAAAGTATTACAAATGAAGGAACTGTACACCTCTCCTTCTCCATTCATTCGAATGATTTAAGAGAAACTTTAGAAGTTTTGGAACAAAATCAAGAAACTCTTCACTATGAATCTGTAGAACATGAAAATCACTTAGCAAAAGTATCAATCGTAGGATCTGGCATGGTATCTAACCCAGGTGTCGCTGCAAATATGTTCACTACTTTAAAAGAAGAAGATATTCATATTAAAATGGTAAGTACATCAGAAATTAAAGTGTCTGTCGTTATTGACCGCCTTCATTTAGTAACAGGCGTTGAGGCGCTGCATCAATCATTTATGGCGAAAATTGAGCCTTTCGTGCAAATGAGCTAATCTGATATATTTAGTAATACTAAAAAAATCTGATTAATGTATTACATTCCTATTAAATAAAAAGCTGTTCGTTAACAAGATGCTATATGACATATTAAAAAACACCTTGTCACATTTTCCTATACTGTGACAAGGTGTTTTTGACTGAAAGGAATTTGTAACTACTTAGTAGTATAATTACGGGGATAATTAAATAATAGACTTTTATACATAAGGAGATAAGACTATGGCAAAAAACAAATTACTACGAATGGACAATGTCAGCATCGTTGTAGAATCCCTTGATAACGCAATCTCTTTCTTTGAGGAGATTGGCTTGAATCTCGAAGGTCGAGCCAATGTCGAAGGTGAATGGGCTGGTCGCGTAACTGGACTCGGTTCTCAGTGCGTAGAGATCGCTATGATGGCCACTCCAGATGGCCACAGCCGAATTGAACTTTCGCGATTTCTCACCCCTCCTACTATATCAGATCACCGAAATGCTCCTGTAAACGCCCTCGGTTATCTACGCGTCATGTTCACCGTTGAAGACATTGACGAAATGGTATCGAGACTCACTAAGCATGGTGCAGAGCTCGTTGGTGAAGTAGTTCAGTACGAGAACTCGTATCGTCTCTGCTACATTCGTGGAGTCGAAGGAATTTTAATCGGTTTAGCGGAAGAACTCGGTAATAAATAAGTAATGTTTTATAAAAAAGAGGGAATAGCTCTATATTTAAGCTATTCCCTCACTTCTATTAAAACAGATGAATGTTTTCTTTCTTACAAGCTGCACGTAAATCGTCAGGCCATACAGAAGATTGAACTTCACCGATATGAGCTTTACGTAAGAAGTACATGCACATTCTTGATTGTCCAATGCCACCGCCGATTGTTAATGGTAGTACGTCTTCTAGTATACCTTTATGGAAATCATACTCACGTTTGAAGTCTTCACCAGTTTTCGTTAACTGCTCATCAAGTGATTTACTATCAACACGAATTCCCATTGATGATAATTCAAATGAAGATTGTAGTACTGGGTGCCAGAATAAAATGTCACCGTTTAATTTCCAATCGTCATAATCAGCTGCGCGTCCGTCGTGCTTTTCACCTGAACGAAGTGCATCACCAATTCCGATAATGAAGACTGCACCATGTTCTTTCGCAATTGCATGTTCACGATCTTTCGGTGTTAATTCTGGATATTTATCTTCTAATTCTTGAGAAGTAACGAAAACAATTTCTTCCGGTAAATACTTTCCAAGGAACGGATATTTTTCAAATAAGTGATCTTCTAAATCTTTGAATATTCCATAAATTGTTTGTACTGTTTTTTGTAAGTAATCGACAGTACGCCATTCTTTTTGAACGATTTTTTCCCAATCCCATTGGTCAACGTAAATGGAATGCGTTGCATCAAGTTCTTCATCACGACGAATCGCGTTCATGTTTGTATATAAACCTTCACCAGCTTCATATCCATATTCATGTAATGCAAATCGTTTCCATTTCGCTAGTGAATGAACAATTTCTAATTCTTCTCCTGAATGTAACATATCAAATTCAATTGGACGTTCTACACCGTTTAGGTGATCGTTTAATCCTGATTTTTTCGTTACGAATAATGGTGCAGATACGCGGAATAGTTCAAGGCGTTTTGCTAATTGGTCCTCGAAAAATGTTTTAACTTCCTTAATTGCAATTTGAGTCTCTCTTACTGTCATTAATGATTGATACATGGTGGTTTCCCCCTAAAATGTTTGGATGTTGTGAAAAGAAGCCAACAAAAAAAGCCCTTCTTTCCCAAAAAACTGGGACGAAAGGCTTTGGTTCCGCGGTACCACCCAAATTAGCAACAGAGGTTGCTCACTTATACAATACGGAGATGAAATATCTCGATACTGTTCTTCTTGTAACGGCGAAGTTCCCGGCTAAGTCTACTTTCCTATAAAGGATTTCGGTTAGCAACTCCAGGAGGTTCTTCATAATAGGCTTCGTATCAGGCTCACACCACCCCTGACTCGCTTAAACTACGTCCTACTACTACTCGTCCTTTCATAGTCGTTTTGTTGTCACATCTCTGAAACATTTTATTAATGATTATTCTATACAAAAAATAAAGAAAGTCAACAAAAAGTTTTAAAATATTTTTCAATTCTTTATTTTACGGCTTTATTGATTGTTGTTAATTTAACATCTTTACTTTTTCTGCCTCGTCAATCCAAAAAATGTTTCACTGACCGAAACTAACGTATACACAATAATTAATGTGATCGTTCGGAATATAGAATCCGCAGTATTTCTTATTATTTTCATTTTCTTTATAATTCCTTTCAGTTTACTTGCAATTTCATGATATACTATAGCATTCAAGCAGTTTATTTTTACTTAAAGCAATCATAGTCATTTATAAAGAGTATTTTCTAAATCATTGACTATTATCAAATAAGATTTTTATATAACGGAGTGATCATATGAGTAAAACGAAAGCAAAACCGAAAAAAGGTGTAGGACAAGGTACAGGAAGTAAAGGATGGAACCGTTGGCAATCAAGTGCAAAGAAAAAGGCAGCTGCAAAGCCATACAAAAGTAAAGGTACAAAGAAGTAATTTAAATAACATTTGATTTCTTTACTTTGCACAAAACAAAATATAATTATTACAACAAAAAGCTATGCTTTCACATGTGAAAGCATAGCTTTTTCATATTAAATCATTAAAATATCTCGTATTTCTTCCTCCGTGATGGATGCTAATTTTTCTTCTCCCGGCTCAATCACTTCAGCAATTAAATTTTTCTTACTTTCTTGCAGTTCATGCATTTTCTCCTCAATTGTTCCGTGGGCTACTAGCTTTATAACTTGCACTGTATTTTTTTGCCCCATTCGATACGCTCTATCGGCCGCTTGTTGTTCAACAGCTGGATTCCACCATAAATCGTATAATATTACTGTATCTGCACCAGTTAAATTAAGTCCGGTACCACCAGCTTTTAAAGAAATGAGAAATAGATCCCCTTCTCCTTCGTTAAACCGATCGCACAGCTCTACACGTTCCTGCGCTGGTGTACTCCCGTCTAAATAAAAGTATGGAATTGCTTGGTGATTTAACTCACGACCAATAATGGAAAGCATCTTCGTAAATTGAGAAAAAATTAATATTCTCTTTCCTGTACTTCTACATTCCTCTAAAATCTCTAACAGTTGTTCAAATTTAGCTGAACTTCCTTTGTAATCATCAACAAATAAAGCAGGATGACAACAAATTTGTCGCAATCTCGTTAAACCAGCTAAAATTCTAATTTTATTTTTACGTAACGTATCTTTGTCTAAATGCTTTAACGTTTCTTCCCTTAGCTTCGCTAAATAAGCAGCATAGAGACTCTTTTGATCGGGTAATAACTCCGATGATTGTAAGTGCTCTATTTTCTCTGGCAACTCATTTAATACGTCCCCTTTTAATCGTCTTAATACGAATGGTTTCACTCGCTTCGCTATATCTTCACGCCTTAAATCACCGAACTCTTTTCTTCCTGGTAATAATTCTGGGAAGACGACATGGAAGATAGACCATAGCTCTTCTAATGAATTTTCTACAGGTGTACCCGTTAGCCCAAAACGGTATTCAGCTTGAATTGTTTTCACAGCTCTTGCCGTTTGCGTTGTAGGGTTTTTAAACGCCTGCGCTTCATCAAGGAATAGTGTATGAAATGGTCTTGCATACAATCTTATATCTCTTCTCAGTAATGGATATGACGTAATTACGACATCAAATTCCGTTATATCTTTCAAAATTTTCCGGCGCTCTGCTTGGTTTCCATCTGCAATAACTGCTCTAATATGCGGGGCGAATTTTTTCAATTCACTAAACCAATTATAAACAAGAGATGATGGTGAAACGACTAATATAGGTAGTTTCTTTTCTCCAATCTCAGGCAAAACAGAATCTATAAACGCAATGCTTTGCAACGTTTTTCCAAGTCCCATATCATCTGCTAAAATACCCCCAAAACGGTAATGAGCAAGTGTTTTCATCCATTCGAACCCATATACTTGATACTTTCTCATTTCTGCATTTAAAGTATTTGGCACAGCAAAATTTAATTTTTTCGGGTTTTGAATGTTTTCTACTAACTCTTGAACAGAATCATCTAAACTTAAAACATTGCCTTCATGAAGTCCGTTCATCCATTTTACACTCCGAATAAGTGGAACATTTACCTCTTCTCCATGTAAAAATTCTTTCCGAATACCTGATTCTTTTATAAACTGATTAATTTCATTAAACTCTTTACTCTCTAGCGATAAAAACGAACCATTCGCCAATCGATAATATTTACGTTTCTCTTCAAGGGCCGCTAATACACCTTTAATTTCTGCTTCTGGTATTCCTTTTATATCAAAACGAAATGACAACCAATCAATTCTTTCTTTTCTTCTCACTCTAATAAGAGGAACTGCATCCCCTTTACTAATTCGCAATTTGATTGCTGTCGTCGCATAAATATCAACTAAACCTTTTAATGTTGGCACGACGTGATATAAAAAATTATACTCAGCTTCTTCATTATGCATAAAGTAACCGCCTTCTGTTTTTGCAAAAGCACTTTCACTCATAATGTCTAAAATCTCTTTTTCCTTTTTCTCATCACGATTAAAAACAGACGGCTGTCCATCCTCTTCTAGCGGATTAATCATGACGTTCCCATAGTGAAATTCAAGACCTGCTAATAAGCGATTTTTCACGCGGTCTAAATACAATTTCGCTTTTAGCGAAGGTGTTTCAACACGATCCGATATTACTTCATCAATGTGTACAGTTCCGAGCTTCATTAATCCTGGTACAACTTTCGCGACGAAATGTTCCATCTTACTTTCTGGAATATAAAACTGATTACTATTTGAGCGACTCATCATCTTTTGTAATTCAATAAGTCGCATACAATCTTCAATGTGTAAGTGATATAATTTCCCATCGTAAAGTGCATTGTTATACATATCCATAACTTGTACACGATTTAAACCATCTATATGAAGTGTAAATCCGCCATTATTTCCCTTCGTAAATTCAAAGTGTAACGGCAACAACCCTTTTGAAACTTGTAATCCCTGAAACAGTTGTTCATTTTGTTTCAGCTGTACATATTCAACTTTAGAAAGTGAAAAGAGCATATCTTTCCATGAAGCTGGTGGTATAAATATCATACTTTCATCTTGTTTCGCATGTACTTCTAGCGTATCTTCATACATTTTTTCATTATGATACATTTTAATGAGCTGCTGAATAATTGCATCCGTTTCTTGTTTAAAACTATGTACATCTGGTGTATATGTAAATTCATTTGAACAATGAAAAGCTTCCCTTTTCTCCACCTTAGAAAGAAATTCTCTAATATGATTTATGAAATACACTTTGGCAAGTTTCAATTGAATTCCAAGAAGAGCCCCACCACTTCTCGTAGCTACTGGTGTACATATAAACTCAATATCTAATATTTCACGTGTATCAAAACGGTGTTGTTTACTTTTTGGCCTCAGTGGTTTGTCTGCAAACAGCTGAAACATACCACTTGTCAATTGATCATTTCTGCTACTAGTGGAGCTCATTCCACCTGTTTGTTGATTATAGTTTATTTGTATTAATACTGCTGCAACATGTTGACAGTACGTTTGAAAAGACGCTAATGAAGGACAACTACATTTTGCAACAACATCACCCTTTTTGGCTTTTGCTACTGTAACATGGAAATCCTCGTTCCCTTTTACTGTCGCCTCACAAATTTCTTTATTTTCATCGTACTGATCTATTATCACTTTATTTGATTTATAATAGGCTTCACCTCTTTTATATGAGGTCTCTCCGCACACTTCTTTAATAATCGATTTATTCAATGTGAAACTCATCGCTTTGACACTTCCTTAATATAAAACCATTTTCTCTTACTTAACATTTTACATGCTCCACGAGAAAATATAAAATGTTGATTTAACAAAAGAAGATGCTTATTTATAAGCATCTTCTTCACTCTATCTCCATCAACCTCTTCGCCTCAAAATACAATACTTGAATAAACTTCTTCGTATTAATTCGCGTATGACCAGAAGATGCGAGTTCATCTTTCGTCATTTCTGTCATCCGTTTTCTAACTACGGTAAAATCGAAAAATTTTGGAGCATAGCTTTCAAATTTTGGATTTGAAAAGTCTGTTAGTCCTAAAGAAGCCAAATGATTTAACGACTGATAAATAGCTCGACGTACTCTTTGTTCAGACGCTTTTTTCTCTTTATCAATATCCGCCTCTAAAGCTATATCCCCTAATTTCCTTATCGTAATATGATGAAAAATTTCTTTTAACGCAGGAAAGCCAAAGTCAAATGTCTGTGCCTTTTCTTGACCATATAAATATTCCAGCATACTAAGTAAATCTTTACTTCCATTCTCTCCCGCAATACCGAGTTCTGATAGTAAAAAGCGCCCTAAATCCCCTATCTTTTTTCCTTCTTGTACTGGTTCAGTACGCAATTGCGGTTTTTCCCACTGAAACACGTTATTCAATGATTTTTGAATATCATGTATAGAACGCTCCAATCTAATACGCTCTATCACTTTGCGTACAACAGATACAACTTCGATTTTGTTTAATGGTTTTGTAATATAATATTCTACCCCAAGTGTATATGCCTCACCTATAAGCTGCTTCGATTCCACTTGAGAAATCATAATAATTTTCCCCGTGAAAGTTGACACAATGTGACGAACTGTTTCAATTCCGTCCCTCATCGGCATCAACAAATCAATAAATAAAATATCTACTTTTTTAAAATTTAGTTGATCCGCTTCAATAAAAGCTCCGTCATCCGCCTCACCAATTACTTCTCCAAGATCTCCATCTTCAATAATTTGCGAAAGCATTGAACGAAAAACTTCATCATCGTCTACGATATAATAAAACAAATCTATTCCCCTTCCCGCTTTAAACTATCCTCTGGTAAACAAACGATAAACTTACATCCTCTTTTATTTTCTCGGTCTTCTAATTTCACTTCTCCGCCTAGCTCTGTTACCATTTCATTTATGTAAGAAAGCCCAATACCAGTTGACGGTGTTCCCGTTTGATCATACTTGGAAGTAAATCCTGGCTTAAATACTAATTTCTTATACTTTTGTGTAATACCAGGCCCATCGTCAATTACTTCAAAAAATATATGCTGATTTCTTTTATATAGCTTAATAATAACGAAACCTTTATCTTCAATTGCTTCAACTGCATTTGCAACTAAGTTATTAAAAATTGATAGCACTGTATACACGTGGTATGCAGCATGCTCACCTTCTATATGTTTAGAAAAACGTATATCCTTTTCTAGCATTTCAGCATACTTCTCGTTTATTCTAACAATCATCTCTGCTAACTCATGTCCTTCTACATATTCAGCCACATTTTTATCTAATAACAGTTTAGATAACCCTGCAAATATCCTTTGATTATCCTTTTTTATTTCATGCACTTCCCCCGCTATTTTCAATGCTGTTTTACTACTTGAATCAGCGCTTACTTGTAAATTTCGATATAGTTGATATGCTTCTTGTGTAATTAACTCCGCATTTTGTAACGTCTTTTTCAAATGAACAGATTCCACATATAAATTAGAAAGATGCATTAACATATTTTCATTTTCTTTTCGAACTTGCGATTCTTTTAATTTCGTTTCATATAAATTCATCATATTTAAAAAACCAAGTGCAAAGAAACTACGAAAAATAGCAATAATAATAAGTTTATTCACTTCAGAAATCGTTATTGTTGTACCTAGTACTAACATGTGATAAAACGCAAGTTCTGACATACTTGCAACAATTTCAATTGAAATTCCAAGGCATCCAATAATGATTGGTTTCTGATGGAACTTATTTACCCTACAAAGCGAAAAAAAACTGCCATAAATAAAATAATAGAAGAACACAGGATAACGCAAATAAAATGATTCTGTCATATGAAATGAACCTTGCATGATCCAGTCAAGACATACTCGGAATAAGACTACAGATATACCAACAAGAATACCTGCAACTCCTGCTGGTACTCTTCTTAAAAATAATAATAAAAAGAAGAATAGCGGTGTACCGAAGCTAACTCGAAACGTATCATTAAAGGGATGAAAGTTCAGCTCCCCAGCAATCGGAACAACGACCATTAATATAATTAAAAGGGACATATCTTTCTTCCATAATTGATTCCAATTCAAAGGTGCCACTTCCTATACTTTTTTCAGTAGTAAAAGCGAAAGCCCGCTTATTGTTATAAACGGGCTTTTTTTCTATATTCTAACCTTTTCTACCGCTTTTATTTGGCGATACTCTGGCTTCCACATTGCTTCTTTCACTGCCATCTTGATATCGTTATCACTTAAGTTCACTCTTGCAACACCTTCTGCAACTGCAACTTTAGCTACTTCAATTGCAACCATTTCTGAGATATTACGTAATTCTTCGACCTCTGGTAAAATAGGTGCGCCTGGCTGACTTGTATCTACCATACTTGCAACTGCTTCAGCAGCTGCTGCGAACATCCCATCCGTCATAACGCTTGCACGTACTACAATTGTTCCAAGACCAAGCCCTGGGAAAATAAGTGCATTATTTGATTGCCCGATAACGTACGTTACACCGTTATACGTAACTGGTTCAAATGGACTTCCTGTTGCAACTAACGCTCTTCCTTCTGTCCACTCGATTAAATCTGCTGGTTTTGCTTCAGCAAGTGGCGTCGGATTCGACATTGGTAAAATAATTGGTCTTTCTACGTGAGAAGCCATTTCTTTAATAATCTCTTCTTTAAATGCACCTGCAACAGTAGATGTACCAATTAAAATTGTCGGTTTTACATGTTTCACAACTTCAGCAAGTCCGATCACATCATTTTGCTTCCACCCACTTACTTCTACTTCTTTTCTTGCGTACGGAATTTGGAAATCAAGAAGATCTTCCATATTATCTGTAACTAACCCGTTACGATCAATACACCAGAAACGCTTATATGATTCTTCTTCAGATACGCCTACGCGAACCATTGCATCTCTAACTTGATCTGCGATACCGATTCCAGCCGTACCAGCACCAAATACAACAACGCGGTGTTCACTTAGCGGTACACCAGAAGCTTTCACTGCCGATAATACTGCCGCAAGTGAAACTGCACCTGTACCTTGAATATCATCATTAAACGTACAAACATCATGACGATATTTATCTAAAATTTTTCGTGCATTACGAGAGCTAAAGTCTTCCCAATGTAAAAGTGCTTTCGGGAATTGTTTGTTTACCGCTTGAACAAATGTATCAATAAATTCATCGTAAGATTCACCTGTTATACGAGGGTGACGATTTCCAATATAAAATGGGTTGTTTAATAGTTCCTCACGGTTTGTACCTACATCTAATATTACCGGTAATACGCGGCTAGGATCGATTCCAACTGCGGCAGTGTAAACAGCTAATTTTCCGATTGCGATATTAATACCGCCAACACCCCAATCACCAATTCCTAATATACCTTCT
Source organism: Bacillus sp. FSL W8-0770 (assembly GCF_038008705.1). NCBI lineage: Bacteria > Bacillati > Bacillota > Bacilli > Caryophanales > Bacillaceae > Bacillus > Bacillus sp. FSL W8-0770. The sequence continues at coordinate 1,664,284 of NZ_JBBOZR010000001.1, read as the reverse complement.
CCATCTGTTACAACGACTAAATCAATGTTCTCAGCTGTTGCACCAATATTGGCAAACGCTTCTTCAATACCTGATGGGTCGTTAATTGATAAGTAAATACCACGTGGTTTACGATATTCATGACTATACCTTTGAATTGCTACACCGACAGTTGGTGTATATACAATCGGTAACATTTCACGTAAATGATCTGTTAATATACGATAAAATAATACTTCATTTCGATCATGTAACGCAGTTAAGTATACATTCTTTAATAAATCATCCGGCTGCGAACTAAATTGTTCGTATGCTCGGCGTGCCTGTTCTTCTAACGTTAAAACCGCTGGCGGTAATAACCCTTTTAAACCTAACTCTTCTCTTTCATTTTGTGTGAAAGCTACCCCTTTATTTAAAAGTGGTGTTGATAATACTTCTGCTCCTCTTAATGTTGTTTCTAATGCACCATTAGAAGCTACTGTAAACTTGCTCATAACATCCCTACCTCTATTCATATATAGCATTTCTATATTGTAAACAAAAAAGAGGGGTTTGTCCCCCCTCTTCTTTTAATTTTTCTTTAAAAGAGTTGCTCCTGCAATCCCTGGGTGTGTCATTTCGAATGGATCTAGAATTAACTCTAAGTCTTCTTGTGACAGTACACCATTTTTCACACAAAGTTCTCGAACGGATTGCCCTGTCGCGATTGCTTCTTTCGCAACGCGAGCTGCTGCTTCATAACCGATATGAGGGTTCACGGCTGTAATAATTCCTACACTTTTCTCAACATACTCTTTTAAGCGATCTTCATTCGCTTCAATTCCTTTTAAGCAATTATCTGTAAAGGCACGGAAACCGTTATTCATAATGCTAATTGATTGCAGTAAGTTGAAAACAAGTACTGGTTCCATAACGTTTAATTCTAATTGTCCTGCTTCTGAAGCAAGGCAAATTGTATGGTCATTACCAATTACTTGGAACGCAATTTGATTAATAACTTCTGGCATAACAGGGTTTACTTTCCCTGGCATAATAGATGAACCTGGCTGACGAGCTGGTAACATAATTTCTGCTAAACCAACACGTGGACCTGATGCCATTAAGCGAAGGTCATTCGCAATTTTAGACATATTCATCATACATACTTTAAGCGCTGCAGATACTTCAGTATAAGCATCCGTATTTTGTGTCGCATCCACTAAATCTTCTGCACCAACAAGCGGTAATTCACTAATTGCAGCTAAATGTTTTACAACTGCTTCAATATATTCTGGATCTGCATTTAAGCCTGTACCAACTGCAGTTGCCCCCATATTTACTTCATATAAATGTTGACGCGATTGTTGAATTCGTTTCATATCACGTTCAAGTACGCGAGAGTATGCTTTAAACTCTTGTCCAAGACGAATTGGCACAGCATCTTGTAAATGTGTACGACCCATTTTAATCACATGATCGAACTGTTCTGCTTTTAATTCAAATACATCGTGCATATAACCCATCGTTTGTAATAAACCTTCTAATGCGTTTAATGTAGCGATATGAATCGCTGTTGGGAATGCATCGTTTGTTGATTGCGCCATGTTTACATGACTATTTGGACTAATATAGTGATAGTCTCCCTTTTCCATTCCTAATAATTCAAGAGCACGATTGGCAATGACTTCATTTGCATTCATGTTCATTGAAGTACCTGCTCCGCCCTGAATTGGATCTACGATGAAATGATCATGCCATTTTCCATCAAGAATTTCTTGAGCAGCCTCTGCGATTGCGCCACCCTTGTTCAATTCCAATCTTCCTACATCTGTATTAGCAAGCGCTGCTGCTTTTTTTACAATTGCGAACGCTCTAATTAAGCCTTCATGGATTTTGTATCCTGTAATCGGGAAGTTTTCAACTGCACGCATCGTTTGCACGCCGTAGTATGCATAGTTTGGTACTTCTTTTTCACCTAAAAAATCTTTTTCAATTCGAACACCATTTTTAACTTCAGTTAATGTTGCCATGATTATTCACTCCTTAACGATTTCTTATGCTGCTTTTGTTTCTTTGACTGTTTCTACATATTGTTTTGCTTTCTCATTATCGAATTCGCCTTCCCACTTCGACATAACAATGGCCGCTAATGCATTTCCTAATACATTGACAGATGAGCGAATCATATCTAAAATGCGGTCAATTCCCGCAATTAACGCGATACCTTCTAGTGGTAACCCCATTGAACCTAACGTTGCTAATACAACAACGAACGATGCACCTGGAACTCCCGCCATACCTTTGGATGTTAACATGAGAACGAATAATAACGTTATTTGCTCTGTCAGTGACATGTGCACACCGTACATTTGTGCAACAAACAATGCCGCTAACGCTTGATAAATAGCCGATCCAGTCAAGTTAAATGTATAACCTGTCGGAATTACGAAAGAAGCAACTGCCTTTGGACAACCGAACTCTTCCATTTTTCTCATTATATTAGGTAAAACAGCTTCTGAACTTGCTGTCGTAAATGAAAGAATCAGTTCTTCTTTTAAAATTTTCATTAATGTAAAAATGTTTACGCCAACCATTCTTGCATTAATACCTAATACAATCACAACGAATAGTATAACAGTTACGTATACAGCTAGCACTAGTTTTCCTAAAGGAAGTAGTGTTGCTACACCAAATTTTGCAACCGTAACGGCAATTAATGCGAATACACCAAATGGTGCAAATTTCATAACTTGATTTGTAACCCAAAACATCGCTTCGAGTACACCTTCAAAAAAGTTAAAGACAGGCTTTCCTTTTTCCCCAATTGCTGCAACTCCTAAGCCGAATAGTACTGAGAAGAATATAATCGGTAATAGGTCACCTTGTGCAATCGATTCAAATACGTTTTTCGGTACAATGTGAACAATTGTATCAGCAAAACCTTTCTTCTCTGTTGCATCTGCAGTTTGTTTATAAGAAGAAATATCACTTTGCTGTAAATTACTCATATCAACACCAGTACCTGGTTGGAATATATTCGCTGCAAGTAATCCCATTAAAATAGCAATCGTCGTAATAATTTCGAAATAAAGAATTGTCTTACCACCCAGTTTCCCAAGCTTCTTCATATCTCCTACACCAGCTACTGCAACAATTAATGCTGAAATAACAATTGGTACTACAATCATCTTAATTAAGTGAATAAATATATCCCCAATTGGTGTGATATAAGAAATCGCCGTTTTATTGCCATAAAAGACTGCCCCTACTACAATCCCTAAAACAAGCGCGACAAAAATTTGTGTTGCCAATCCGAATTTTTTCATTTATGTTCATCCCCTTCATGCGAACGCTTTCAATTTGAATTTATAAAAGCTACTCACACATCTTATAAGCGAACCTACAAAATCATACAAAAACCTACAAGTTCGTCACAAAAAATTCAAATATTTTTCTTCTTTTTTTCATTGACACCATTTTGTTAAAAAACGATAAAATAAACTTGATAAGTAATCAGATTGTTTCGTATAATCAAAAAGATATATACTTAAAACAAATCAAAATGAAAAGGAGTGGATGTTATGAAAAACTATACAAAGCAATTCGTCCTATCTTCTTCTTTTCTTTTTCATTTTCTTAAAAAGGAACAAAGGCATTCGCCTTTGTTCCTTTTTTATTGCGATCTATATAGGGGGAATTGTTATGAAGCCATATAAACGTGTCTTAATTAAATTAAGCGGCGGTGCACTTGCCGATCAAACTGGAAATAGCTTTAACTCCAAACGATTAGAACATATCGCAAACGAAATTTTATCCATTGTTGATTTAGGTATCGAAGTATCCATCGTCATCGGTGGCGGTAACATTTTTAGGGGGCATCTAGCTGAAGAATGGGGAATCGATCGCGTAGAAGCTGATAATATCGGTACGTTAGGTACAATCATTAACAGCTTAATGCTTCGCGGTGTTTTAACAAGTAAAACAAATAGAGAAGTACGCGTTATGACTTCCATTCCATTTAATGCAGTAGCTGAACCATACATTCGCTTGCGTGCAGTCCACCATTTAGATAACGGCTATATCGTTATCTTTGGAGGCGGAAACGGGCAACCGTTCGTGACGACAGATTATCCAAGCGTACAAAGAGCTATTGAAATGAATAGCGATGCCATATTAGTCGCAAAACAGGGTGTCGATGGCGTTTTTACAAGTGATCCGAAGCATAACAAATCAGCAAAAATGTACAGCAAACTAAACTATAATGATGTCGTTAGACAAAATATACAAGTCATGGATCAAGCGGCATTACTGCTTGCCCGGGACTACAATTTACCAACGCATGTCTTTAACTTTGATGAGCCTGGAGTCATGAAAAAAATATGTTTAGGTGAACATGTGGGGACGTTGATTAATGATGATGTTACGATGCTGGTGCATGAAAAATAATGATTTCCCACCAAAAAGGGTGCCTTTTGTAGGCACCCTTTCCTAATCCATCATCACAAATAGAACTCAACCAATCCCGCCACTTTCTCCTTACAACGCTCCCAAAAAGATAACTTCTCAAAAAACTCTTTCGTCATTTCTTTCGAATCATGAAAATCCTCTGTTAACGCCTTATTAACTTGTCCTACAATAGGACCGCCATAAATATAAAAATTCATTTCATCATTTATATTGAAGCTACGCGAAGTAAAGTTTGTTGTACCAATAACAGTTAATTCATTATCAATAAGCATTAATTTGCCATGGAACATTCCTTTTTTATACCCATATACAGTAATCCCATTATTAACAGCTTGACGTATGTATGGATACGCCGCTTCTTTTATAAGAGGTAGATCTGGTTTATATGACCAAAGTATTTTTACTGTAACACCACGCTTTTGTGCTGCGATTAAAGCATTCATGGATTCTTTATTTTTTGCTATAAAATACGGCGTTGCAATTACAATGGAGTGCTGAGCTTGTTTTATGAGCTCTATATATTTTTCAGCAACGTAATGCCCATTGTAACTAGTCATAGTATGTAATGTATTCCCTTTACTAGCTTTATTCGTACTCCTCTTTATCTCTTCTTTCGTATCTCGTTTCCAATCTAAAGCAAACTGCTCTTCTAAATCTTTTGCTCCTTCTCCTTTAAGCCGTACATGATAATCACGCCAATATCCAAATCGCTTATCTTTCCCTAAGTACTCATCTCCTATATTAAATCCGCCTGTATAGCCAATATCCCCATCAATCGTCGTAATACGGCGATGATTACGATGGTGAAGTGAATAAAATCCGAATGGCAATGCAGGTTTTCTACTATATGTAAAATGCACACCACTTTCCCGCAATTCATTTATCATCTTTCTTTCAAATGATAAATCATTAATGCGATCAACTGATAAATAGACGTTTACTCCTTCTTTTGCTTTCTCTTTTAATAAGTTTAAAAAAGTATGACTACTTTTATCATCCGACAAAATGAAGAAATAAGTGTAGATGGAGCTTTTGGCTTCTCTTATATCAGTAAATAATTGTTTATAAAAAGACTTCCCTTCTACATATAATTGAAAGTCACTATAATGAGGCGCATACTCTGTCGGCATGTTTTTTCCAGCTTCCATTTTCCTACCTAAGGTAACATCGATATGCATACAAATTACAATAAAAACGAAAATAGCAATAATAATAGAAGTAACTCTTAATATTTTTTTAATCATTTTGGTTTCCTTCCAATCATATTCCTTACTATTTCGTAGTGTTTCATTTAAATATGTTTTCATACGAAATGTATTTCTTATTTTTATTGATACTAAACAGTTAAAGGAGATACGAATATGAGAAAAGGAAAAACTCCTATTGTTTTTATCCCAGGTCTTTTCGGTTCAATGAGCAATATTATTATTCCCGGCACTGGTAATTGGAGTTTTGGACTTTCTGCATTTGTTTACGAACCATTCATCATGATGCTAGAAAGTATGGGGTACGAACGAAATAAAGACTTCTTCATCTGTTTTTATGACTGGCGGCAGCGTATTGTTTTTTCTACACAAAAATATTTATTACAAACGATTGCTTATGCTAAAAAGATTACAGGTTGCGATAAACTAAATTTAATTTGTCATAGTATGGGCGGCCTTCTTGGACGTTCTTACGTTCAAAGTGACGAATATAAAAATGATGTGAATCAACTTATAATACTCTGCACACCAAACGCTGGATCTCCACCAAATTATAGTTATTGGACTGGAGGCAGTCTCCCTATCCATGCCTCTTCTAAAATAAATATCGTTCATTTTTATATGGAACAATATATTTGTTACTTAAGCATCTTACATAAAATGAATAAAGTTGAGGCAATACACATTTACTTTCCAGGATTACAAGATGTTATTCCTTGTAAAGATTACGGAAATTATTTATTTATAAAATCCAACTCTTCTATTACATTTCTTCCTTATAGTAAGATGGAAACGAAAAACCCTTTCCTCGATACATTAAATAAAAATAGATTTATTATACAAAAAAGAAATATTGAAACGACACTCATTGCCGGAGATGGAGAGGAAACAACTCAATATTTACAAGTCGTCCCTTCACATTCCAAACTGAAATGGACAGACGGCAAAGTCGTCGGTGATTTACTTACAAAACATGGTGACGGTAACGCTGTTCTACATAGCGTTTTTCTTCTAGAGGGAAATAAATATGTTTTGCATGCTTCACATAACGAAGTGCTCTACAAAAGCATTCCTATACTACAAAAGATACTCTAAGTTTCAAACAAAAAAGGTATGGCATTAAGCCACACCTTTTCACATTAAACAAAATTTCTCGCATCATTATTTCTTCCAAACTTATAAATAGCAATTAAGAAGAATGCAATTGCGAAAGCGAATAAAATTAAAATGTTTAAATACAACTCCGAGAATGGTATTCCCTGCTGTAGTTTTGATATCGTATCTAACAACCAGCGCTGCGGAAGAAAATTAGCTACTTTTTGTACTGCACTTGGCATAATATCATATGGGAAATAACATCCAGCAAGTAAGCATGTTGGTACAATGATCATATTTTGCATCGCATTTGCCGATGCTGAGTTTTTCGAAAAAGCTACAAGGACTAATGATATTCCAATTGCGATTAATGCAAATAGCATTAGTACGCCCATCATCACTATGAAAGGCATATTGATATTCGTATGAAAAACATTCGTTAGGAATAGGATTGTAATCAAAATTTGTACTGTTAGTATTATCATATTTACTCCGACATTAGATAATATAAACTTCTTCCCATCTATCGGCGTTGATAATAGTCTAAAGTACGTTCTATTCTCTTTTTCTTTTAAAATATGACCTGATAAGTTCGCTGCTGAAAACAGCATAAACATAATAAGGTAACCCATCGTTTGATTTGTCATATCTTTATTTTTCGAAGTATCTTCTAGCGTCTCAGTTTTCATTTTAAATGAACTTTTTTGATACCCTGCGTACATATTGTCGAATGTGCTTTGATCTGTTCCTGCTATTTTACTAATAGCTGCTATATTATCAATATAATTATATAAATATGATTTTATAAATCCTGTTACTTGATCACCTTTAATCGATGAAATTTCAATATGCTCTGGTTTCCCTTCTCGAACACTTTTTGAAAAACCAGAAGCTAATGTAATAACTCCATCAAGTTTTTTGGAAGTGAGTTTATCTTCTACTTCAGACTCCTTCACCTTACTCACATTCACATGATTTAATCCTTCTAAAAACTTTATCGTATCATTTGCTATCGGCTCATTTTCTTTATTTACAATCCCGATATTTAACGTTCCTTGCCCTGCATTTCCGTATATCGAGAAGGAAATGAGCGTCCCTATTATCGGCAAGCTAATTATAATGAGTAAACTTTTTTTATTTTTCAAAAGCACAGATAACGTTTTTTGTATGAGCCATAAAATATCCTTCATACTATAGCCCCTCCCGTCTACGTAATGCAATAATTGCAATTAATAAAAAGAGTGCTGAAATTCCAAGGTTTAAAGAAATGACTGGTAGTGCTGCCCCTACATCATTTGCATAAATAATTTTCATAACAGCTGTATTTGCCCAAGTTAATGGCGATAAATTCGTAACGAAATTTTCTTCTATTACGAAATATGCACCTCCAAAAATAGAAGCTAATTGCACACCAACCATAATAATTGCCCTGGACGCTTCAGCTGTTTTCGTAATATATCCGATTCCTAAACCGAAACTAATTGCTAGAAAGACTTGTGTTAATAAAATAAGAAATATGATTCCAAGATGGTCGCCCCAATTCGCTTGAAAAACAAATTTACTAAATAACATGACGAGTAATATGCACAGGGCATTTGCTACTAGGCTACCAAGTACTTTTCCAATGAATATTTCAGCTTTACTTATAGGTGCAGCAATGAGACGATCTCCTGTTTTACGTATTCGTTCTCCTCGAATTAAAGAACTCGCTCCCATCGCAGCATACAGTGCAATCATCGTTGTCATTACAACCGCATAGTAATCCATAGAACCTGGTTTTTTCGCAGCTTGTAAGGATGTTTCTTTTATATAATCATTATGATTTCCGTTTGAAATAACTGTGCTCACCTTAGTAGGATCTACTTTTGCAACTTCGACCGCTACATTGTACTTATCAACAAATGTTGTAAGCATTCCTTCCACAATACTCCCCTCAATACTACTTTTATCACTTCCGTAAAATTTTGCACCATCTTTATTTAACTCTACATAAGCAGCATATTTATTTTTCTTCACTTCTTCTTTCCCATCTATACTGCCGGAAGCTTTTTTAAAATGAATACCTGATTTATCCACTTCTTTCGTAAATGCTGCAAATGATTGAGAAAACGTGCTACTCGCTTCATCTTTATATAGCACTTGTATATCTTTAATCGAATGACTATCACTATTAAATGCGTTGGTTAACGCTGTTCCTAACACAAGCATAAGTACAATCGGAAATGCTAACATAAAAACTAAAGTTCTTACGTCTCTGAAATCTCTTTTAATATGCATAATTGCAATATTGAAGATGTTCAATTGATGAACCTCCCTTTACCTTTTCTTCATTTACCTTTTATTTATCTCGTAAGTTTCTTCCGGTTAACGTAAGAAATACTGTTTCTAAGTTTGGAGCCTGCTCCTCTAACGAACGAATTTCAATGTCATGATTAATGAAATGCTGAATAATTTGATTTAAATTATTTAATCCTGCATCCGAGTTTACCTTGATTACGTTCTCTTCAATTTGAACAGCTTTCACACCGTTTATCTCTTTTAACTTTTCTACATCTAAATTTTCTACTGACTTCACTTCAATCCAAATATCTTTCGTATCTGTAATAATCGCTTTTAACTGTTCTTTCGTACCTTCTGCAATCACTTTACCGTGGTCGACAATTGCGATTTTCGTACAAATCTCTTCTACTTCTTCCATGTAGTGGCTCGTGTAAATAATCGTACTTCCCATTTCATTTAATTTACGTACTGACTGCAAAATGTAGTTTCTTGACTGTGGATCAATTCCAACTGTCGGCTCATCCATAATAATTAACTTCGGTCTATGAGCAATCGCACAAGCGATATTCAGTCTTCGTTTCATCCCGCCAGAAAAGTTTTTCGGATAACTTTTATGTTTATCACTAAGTCCTACAAATTGAAGTGCTTCCTCTACCCTAGCTTTTAATTCGGCTCCTCGTAATCCGTACAACCCAGCAAAGAATTTCACATTTTCATAGGCAGTTAACTCTTCATAAATCGCAATATCTTGCGGAACGATACCGATATTCATCTTCGCAAATCGGTTATGTTTCTTTATATTTTTTCCTAGTATGCTAATTTCGCCTTCATTACTTCTTAACAAACCAGCAATCATATTTATCGTTGTACTCTTACCAGCACCATTCGATCCTAAAAAGCCAAATATTTCTCCTTCTTTAATAGATAAAGACATATTATCAACTGCGATGAAATCACCAAATTTTTTCGTTAAATTTTTAATTTCTAATGTATTCATCATTTCACCCCTATTTCGGTTTCTCTGCTTTTAGTATAAACAAAAAGAATGAACCTGCTCAGTGCAGAAGTTCATTCTTTTCACATGAGAATATTCACTTTTTTCATATGAGATGGTTCATCTTCGTCCCATTCTCTTATATCGGCAACAACATCGTCACTGAAAAGCCACTTGTTCCATCTACAATAATTTTTCCGTTTACTGAAGCTGTTCGCTCCTCCATCCCCATAACACCGAGACCTTTTTTAACAAGAGCTGCCCCTTTTCCGTTATCCTTCACTTGCACCTTAACCATCTTGTTAAGCACATGAATATCTATAGAAATAACTGTAGCATCAGCATATTTCATTGCATTTGTTAGTGCTTCTGTAACATTCTCACCGATAATTTTCCACTGAATGGGAGAAATCATATCTAAGTTCCCTTTATATACAAAAGGAATATTCACATCATTCTTACCGGCAAATTCCTCTATGAATAATTTCATACGATGAATACCAATTTGCTCAGTTGGTGGCTTCATATTTTTTAATGTAATGCGAATACTTTCAATTCCATCTTTTGAAATGTGAATTGCATTTTGTAATAACTCCGCAGATTTTTCTTTATCTATTTCCATTAACCTTTTTGCTGCTTCCATTTGAATAAGCGCACCCGTCATCGAGTGACCAATTTTATCATGAATTTCTTGCGATAACCGATTTCTCTCTTCTAGCTTAAATGTGTATTCAGATTGTCTTATGTACTCTTTATTTTCATGTAAGCTTTTCGTAAGTCGTTGCATATCTTTTCGCATCTTATCATTTTGCGATTCAAGCTTTACTACACGCGATATATATCGATCTGCAATAGTTAAAACGAGAAAAGAAAATGCAACAATTAATCCATAAGTCATTCGAATACTTTCATCTGCAATCGTAATTGGGAGCATCATAACGACAAAGCGTGGCCAATTCTTTTCTATGTAATAGAATGTAATTTCGTATAAGTTCAAAGGTAAAAACAAAATAAAAAATGGATGAACCCTCCATGTAAATAACATAACTACGCCAATGGACATACAGATTAATATTTTTTTATACGTATCTTTTTTAAATATAGAAATCATTACGTTTACAGAGAGGTAAATAAGTAAAGTAAATATAACCCACGGTAAATTTGCTATATTTGCGTAAATATAACTGAACACAATATATAAAAAGACAATTAATTTACTTACAGTTAACCAAAATTCCATATCATTAATCTACTTTCCCTGTTAAGTAATAAATCGCAATTTGTGTGCGATGTTCAAGTCCAGTTTTCCCTAAAACTGACGTAATATAATTTGCAATTGTTCCCTCAGATATAAAAAGCTGTTTCGAAATTTCTTTATTTGAGAAACCTTTTGCAATTAATGCAATAATACTAAGCTCCCTTTCTGTGAAAAGGCTCTTATCAATTTTAAATTCTTCCTCTTTACTTTCCATTAAATTAGACTTAATTTTATCGAGAATAACATCTTGCATAACAGTTTGACCGTTATATACTCCTTTTATCGCATCACGAATACGCTCCGGATCGTTATTTTTTAATAAATAACCTTTCGCTCCATTTTTTACTGCATCCAAAATATATTCATCATCATCAAACGTCGTTAAAATAAGCGGTTTTGTTTTCGTCTCTTCACAAATGAACTTCGTCGCCTCTACCCCGTTCATATTTGGCATACGAACATCTAAAAGAGCAATATCAACTTCATGCTTTTTACAATACGCTACAGCTTCTTCCCCATCATTTACAGTATCTACTACTTCAAACTCTTCGTATGTATTTAAAATAATTTTCATGCCTTCTCTAATAAAAGAGTTATCATCTGCTATTAATATTTTAATTTTCATGTTTGTTAGTATGGACCTTTCCCTACTAACATTCACATCCTTTCTCCGTGTAACATTTCCTACTTGCTCATTATATACTTCTCTTTACCATTTTTTCACACCTTTTTTCATCTAGCTCTCCCGCAAAAAATATATTATTCTTTTTTTACAAAATGTGTAGGGTGACTTATCATTCTTTACGTCTATATAATAGAATGCGTCAAAAAGGAGGGAGAGACCGATTGAGGAAAAACAATTAATTGAAAAAGCACAGCAAGGAAGCGAGCATGCTTTTCGTATCCTTGTACAAACATATCGTCATTATATTTTTCAAGTTATCTTTTCTATTTTAAGACATGAAGAAGATTCGAAAGATGTTACACAAGAAGTATTCGTAAAAATTCACACCTCTCTCCCAAATTATCAATTTCGCGGATTAAAAACGTGGATGGCACGTATTGCCACCAATCACGCTATTGATTATAAGAGAAAGAAAGCTAGAGAAAGTGAAGAACTCTCCTTATGTAAAGAAGCTGAGGAAAATATACAGTCCTCTCATAATATTGAGGCTTTATTATTGACGAAAGAGCAAAAATTACTCATTGCTCAAAAACTGCGAGAACTTCCCGAAAATTACCGTGACGTCGTTCTCGCACATTACTTAGAAGAAAAGAGCTATCAAGAAATTGCTTTACAGGAAAACATCGAAGTAAAAACAGTCGAAATGAAACTGTATCGAGCACGAAAATGGATTAAAAAACATTGGAAGGAGGAAGAGTTTCTATGATGCATTATTCAAAAGAAGATTGGCGCAATTATACATTAGATTTTATAGAAAGTAATGAACGTGAATCTATGGAAGAACATCTTTATGAATGTGATCATTGTTTAGCACTTTATATGGAAAGTATTGATGAACAACATGAAAACCTTCCAATGATAAATGATGATTCATTTACGAACGAAGTTATGACGCAAATTAATTTTGAAACACTACAGTCTAATGAAAATATAAAAACAACCTCACTAAAGCGCACGATCATTCATTACATAATTGCGACTGCGGCTACAATTATTTTTATGGTAAGTGGTTTATTTCAGTATATTTTTACAGCGACATCAAATTTAGAGAAATCTTCAAAACATAACGAGTCTTCTATTTCACAACAAATTGTAAACAAATCGGTAGACACATCGAAAAAGGACGGAGGTTCAAAGCATGAATAAAAATCCCTTTTTAGCACTTGTATTAGGGCTAATTCCTGGGCTTGGACATTTATACTTAAAAAAGCTAGGACGGTTTATTTTATATAGCGGGGGATCACTATTTCTATTCTCCTTTGCAGTATTTTGTACCATAGTAGTAAGAGAACGTGATATTGCTTTTCTTTCTCTATTTTTACTAGCTGTTCTATGGGTAATTAACTTACTAGATTTAGTTATCACCATTATAAACCAAACGAAAAAGCAAGAAGCTGGAGAAGTGATAAATTCCTCTAAAGAGAGCGAACGATTTTATATCATTCTCTTATCCATCATCCCTGGGCTTGGCCATTTCCAATTAGGACTTATGCAACGCGGACTTACATTTTTAGTAGCTTGCACAGGAATCGGAAGTATGATCATTTTCGTTGCACTTTTAACATCGCAAGAAAGTTTTCTTATCTTCCTTATTACGTTACCTGTTTTATGGATTTATAATTTCTTTGACGTTGTTCAGCAACTACAGAAAAAAGAACGTGGCGAGCAACTAGATGATCGTACTATTTTCGAAGAGTTTGAAGAACATCGTGAACAAGGAAAGAAGAATAAAACATTCGCTTCTATTTTAGCGATGTTCCCCGGAGCAGGACATATGTATTTAGGCTTACAACGCCGCGGCCTTCAGCTTATGGCAGCCTTTTTACTTTCAATATATTTACTCGATTTATTAAGACTTTCTGCGTTTTTATTTTTAGTTCCAATCATTTGGTTCTATAGCTTCTTTGACGCTTTACAGCAAACTGCAAAGTATGGAAAAGAACGTGTAAATGACGAGCCTATCATTGATTATTTTATCAATCATCAAAGATGGATTGGTATCGGGTTAATTACACTCGGTGGTTATTATTTATTAGATCAAACAGTCCTTCCTATTTTGAATGATTACTTTGCAACTATATTTAACATTCATCTTAGCGAGCTATATTATCGCTATTTCCAAACATCTATCGTTGCACTCCTCTTAATTGGCGGCGGCTTTAAATTGTTACTTGGAAATAAAGAAAACAAAGGTGGTACAAAAGAATGAGAACATGGCGTGTTGGAACATTCTCAATGGGGCTTTCTATTATATCGTTAGGATGCTTTTTACTTTTTTCAGTCGTAAAAGGAATTCAAGTATTAGATACACTAACTGCATGGTGGCCAGTTTTACTTATCATACTTGGAGCTGAAGTTTTACTATACCTTCTATTCTCTAAAAAAGAGCAATCTTTTATTAAATATGATATTTTTAGTATTTTCTTTATCGGCGTTTTAGGAAGTGTCGGAATTGCTTTTTACTGTTTATTATCAACTGGATTACTAGAAGAAGTTCGTCATTCTATTAATACAACGAGGCAAACGAGTAATATTCCAGACGGACAATTTGATATACCTGAATCTATCAAAAAAATCGTAGTAGATGCAGGACATCAGCCTCTAACGATAGAGGGAAATAATACAAATCAAATTCATCTTTTGGGAACTTATGAAATGACAACGAAAGCAAATGAAAAACTCAATTTAAAACGAGATGATTTCCTTTCAGTTCAAACGGCTGGAGAAACGATGTATATCACTTTAAAATCATTACCTGTTCAGCATACGTTATTTAATTCAGCACCACAGGTGAAACCAACGCTTGTTCTTCCACAAAATAAAAATGTGGAAATCCGTGCTTCAAATAACGAACTATCTCTTTATCCAGGTCAATTGCAAAATAATTGGTTTGTACAGGAAAGCTCAAGAGTGTCTGTCCATCTTGCAAAAGAGAGTGATGTTTCTTTAACAGCAGTAACGAATCAAAAAGAAACACATGGAAGTACACCTTGGGAACAAGTAGAAGATTTAACGAAAAACGAAAATACTTCTTCAGAAGAACATCCAGAATTAAACACCCAAGAACATTGGTATAAAAATTCGATTAAAACTGGAAATGGGACGTACAAGTTAAATATTGAGAAAGCTTATAATTTGAATATGAGTGTTCTCGAAAAATAAAAAACCTTCCGCAATTGCGGAAGGTTTTTCTCATATAATCGCTTTAATTCCTTCTAACACCAATCCAATCATAAATCCGCAAACCGCCCCGTTCACTCGGATCCACTGTAAATCTTTACCGACGTTATTTTCAATCATTTCGATTAACGTCTTATCATCTAACTTATCAAGGTTTTCTTGTACAAGCTTACCAATTTTCGAATGGTTCTTCTCAACAAGACTTACAACTTGTTTTTGTAACCAATCTTCTATTTTTTGAACTGTCTGTTCATCTTCTTTTATTTTATTCATTTGTTTTTGTAAAAATGGAATAACATATTTATCAGCAAATTCTTCATTATTTACAAAAGCAACTGCTCTTTGTTGTACTTGCTCCAGCATCTCTTTTATTTTGTCAGTAGCATTCCAATTGGCAATCCATTTTTCTTTCCAATTTTCTAATTCTTGTAGTAACGCTTCATTTTCTTTTACATTTATAATTTCTTGACGAATTTTCGATAAAATAAGTTGTCTCGTACTATTATCTGCATCTTGTAAGCTGTTAATATTACTAATGATAAACTTCTGCAAAATGCCGCCAATTTTATCTTCATCTACAATATTCATAAATGATTTCAAAGTAAACTGCAAGAATCCATCTACTTTTATATTTTCCATCGCCTTCATACCTAAGCTACCGAGCTGGTAACGAGCTTCATCTTGCGCTGTCCAATCTTTTACCTTCACTAATATGTAATCAAGTGTCTTTTCATCATATTCTTGCACAACTAATTGATCAACAAGCACTTGTAAAATGTTATTTGTATTAATTGTATGTAAATACGTCTTTAATTCTTTTTCAATAATAACCGCTAATTTTTCTGTATCGATTGAAACAATCGCCTTCTCAGCAATCGTTACAATGCCTTTTTTCACAGCATCAGACTGCATTTCTCTCTCTGCAATTTGTAGCACCATTTGTGCTAGCTGCATTTCTTTTACTTTATTCGTAATACTTTCTTTCGTTAGCCACTCATTTTCTAACGTATTGATGAGCCCTTTCGTTACTCGTTTACGGTTTTTAGGTAACAAAGCTGTATGCGGAATTGGAATTCCCATCGGGTGACGGAATAATGCTGTAACTGCGAACCAATCTGCAAGCCCGCCAACTAACCCAGCTTCAAATCCCCCTTGTATAATCTCTCCAGCTATCGTTCCTTGAAAAGGGATAGAAGCCGCAAAGCCTACACCCATAACCCCAAGCGAAATACCCGCTATATATTTAGTCTGTAATGACATCGTATACACATCCTCTTATTATGTAAAATAAAGCTTTTTTGTTGTATTTATTCAATATTAGTTATCCTTTATATATACTATAAAGAACTATTGTGAAAATAACAAAGATTTTTATGTACATGAAAAAATGAGGCTACAATTAGCCTCATTTTTCTTATACCGTTAACTCCAAACCTTTCCTATAATATTCATTCATTACATCTTTTGGAACCATACTTCCACCCGTTCCCCACACAATATGAGTACCTTTTTTCACCTTCTCTGTTAACTGTTGCTTTTGTAAATACTCATCTTCTTTATATACTTTCACTGGCCCAATCATACCTGCTAGTGCAGAAGGCTCTAAATAAATATTCTCCGTGTCAGCTAGTTCTTTTAACAATCTATATAACTCTTCATCGCTTACTGTGTAATTCCCACTCAAAAATGGTTCCATCGTTTTACCGACAAATCCAGACGGTCTTCCTACCGCTAGTCCGTCCGCGTCTGTTACATTATCGATCCCGATATCTTGAACAGTAATTTTATCATGAAGTCCTGTCATTAAACCGAGTAACATGCATGGAGAGTGCGTAGGCTCCGCAAAGAAGCAGTGCACGTTGTCTTTATACAATAACTTTAAACCAAATGCGACGCCACCAGGTCCGCCTCCTACCCCGCACGGAAGGTAAACGAATAAAGGATGCTCTTCATCTACTACAATCTCTAACTCTTCTAATTGCTTTTGTAATCGCGATGCTGCTACTGCGTATCCTAAAAATAAATCATGGGAATTTTCATCATCTACAAAATAACAGCTAGGATCGGCATCTGCTTGCTGACGCCCCTCTTCTACTGCTTTACTATAATCAGCTTCATACTCAATAACGTTTACACCTTTACTTCTTAATAAATCTTTTTTCCATTGTTTCGCATCTGCTGACATATGAACCGTTACGTTAAAACCTAGTTTCGCACTCATAATCCCAATGCTTAGCCCTAAATTTCCTGTTGAACCGACCGCAATTGAATATTTGGCAAAAAACTCTCTACATGTATCACTATCTAAAATGGAATAATCATCTTCTTCTGTTAACATACCGTGCTGCAAAGCTAGTTGTTCAGCATGTTTCAACACTTCATAAATGCCGCCCCTAGCTTTAATTGATCCTGATATCGGAAGATGACTATCACATTTTAATAATAATTCTCCTAAAATAGGTTGCTTGTAATTTGTCTCTAAAGCTTCTTTCATAGAAGATATTTTCACTAAAGGTGATTCGATTATGCCATTCGTCCCTTTCGTTTCAGGAAAAACTTTCGCAATATATGGTGCAAAACGCTTTAATCTCTCTTCCGCATCTTTTACATTCTCTTCATTAAGTGGTGAATCTTTTATTGCCCTTTCATACTTTTCTATGTTTGGATTTATCCAAAATACTTCTTCTGTTGCAATAAGTTTATTCACTAATGGGTATTCTGCTTGTAATGCCCCTATTTCTTTCATTTTGTTTCCTCCTTATATCCTTGTAGCTCACCATATAATAAATTATAATTAAATTAATTTTAATATAGTTTAACACAAATCGTTAACTTTAGTTAATTTTAATTTAATTTATTTAAATATAATTTAATAACCCTTAAGGAGATTTTCATTATGGAAAATATAGATATTGGTAAAAAAATTGAAAAACAAAGAAAAGAAAAAGGTTTAACTAGTAAAGAACTAGCAAAGATGGCCGATATTACACCATCTATGTTAAGTCAAATTGAGCGTGGGTCTGCTAACCCTTCTATTCAAACATTAAAAGTGCTTGCTAAAGCTCTTGATGTGCCAACATTTAGCTTTTTACTTGAAGATACAAATACAGACGATTTAATTGTACGTTCCCATAAACGAAAGAAAATGATTATTGATAATTTATCATATGAAATGCTTTCACCTGATTTCACTGGAAATTTAGCAACAGCAATTATGACCGTCCCGCCTAATACAGCTTCATCAGAAAATGTGCTAGAACATAAAGGAGAAGAATTAGCATTTGTCTTAGATGGGAAAATCACATTATATTTAAATGAGGAAGAATACGTATTAGAAACTAGCGACAGTGTAAAAATACCTGCTTATTTAAAGCATAAATGGGTGAATCATTTTGAAAAAAATGCCATTGTTTTGTTTTCTGTTACTCCGCCGATTTTTTAATGTATCAATAAAAACAGGATGATTCTTATAAAATGCGGATTATCCTGTTTTTATTAAATAAGAAAGTGAAATTTTTGTTAAAAACTTAACAGTTGGACCCAATCCGAACAATCCTCCTAAAAACATTTTTACAAGTGAAGCTATCCCTCCCATTGATGCTAACGTATCATGAGTCAGATTCATCCCACCACTACCAGAGGCACTTGTAATATTCACATAAAAATAAGAAATACGTAAAAATTAATTAATTTTTCAGAATTTTGTTGAAAAATATGGTAAAATTACTCTTATACTTCTTCTATTTTGCTATTATAGAAATAATTAAATTAGGATACTTTTATCGGATGGGGGAATATATAATGAGTGTGTTATTAAAAGGGCATGAACAGATTGTCAACGAATTAAACATTTTATATCAAGTAATGGTAGCGGAGCAATTAATTGAAGCGAAACAATTAAAAGAAAAAATAGAGAAACAGATTAATAAAATTGAAGCTGATCAAAATCTATCGCTTTACTACTCCCTACTAAACTTTAAATATAAGGTCCTAACCGATTGGACAAACATTAAGTATGATACTTTTAGTCAAATTGTTCGTTTAGACAATCCAATAACTGAAGACTTTATTACTTATTATTATCACTTTTTTAAAGCTGAACATGCTACCATTATTGGAAATTATGATGAAGCAAAAAAAGAATACGAAAAAGCTGAATCCCTTTTAAAACATGTACCAGGCGAACTAGAAGAAGCTGAATATAAATATAAATTTGCTATATTTAATCACCATACAAACAAACCACTTACAGCAATCAATTATGCAAATCAAGCGAAAGAGATTTTCTCAAAATATCCACGTTATGAAATTAAAATAGCTCTATGCGAAAACATTTTAGGCTCATGTTCTGTTTATTTAAAACAATTCGAACAAGCCGAAGAGAACTATAATTCAGCAATCAATATTTTACAAAAGCTGAAAGACGATACACTAATCTTAAAAGTTCGAAATAACTTAGGTTGGCTCTACTCTTCTCAAAATCTATCAACCCTTGCTATTAGACATCTTACAATAGTTACAAACAAATTACCTAAACACCTAAAAGCCAATTTTCTACAAGCCAAAGAACATTTTAGTTTAAATGAAAAAGAACTTGCAAACGATTGGGTTCAAAAAGGCTTAGAAATTTGTAATGAATTAAATAATCAAGAATATAAACACCATTTCACTATCTTAAAAACACAACACACTGGTATTCTAGACGACTTAGAAAACGCAATCATTGCAGGCACTACATATTTTAACAGTAAAGAATTATACGATTATGCACAAGAATATTACGAATTATTAGCAGTAGAATTTCATAAAGTGAATAAAATAGAGAAATCTCAAAAATATTTTTTCAAAACTTACGAAGCAAAACAAAAATTATTAACTAAGGAGGCACTAAGATAATGAAAAAGATTAGTTTAGCTATTTTAACCTTTACATGCATACTTGCTTTTGGCTTTAATAATTTCACTGAAAATCAACAAGCAAAACAACTTCCAAAATGGGATACAGATAAACAAGAAACACATGCAGACCTGTAGAAACCTAAAAACCCCTAATAAAGGGGTTTTTAGGTTTCTACAATATAATAATACGCTTATAAAAGATAGCCATACACAGATACTCTCTGTACATGGCTATCTTTTATTTTTTCGGCACCAACAAAATCCCTAAACTAATAATACAAAAGCTCATTATTTGCTGTGCTGATAGACCAAACAGAACCGAATTTTGTTCACTAACAAGCGAAATAATGATTTGAGCAAAACCCTCAATAATTAGAAAAACACTTATATTCTTTCCATTTCCGAGCCTTTCATTTTTCATCCATAACAAGCCCATTATACAAAGAGCAAGGATGATCTCGTATACGAATATAGGGTGATATAAAAGTTTAGATTCATATATTTTCATTCCCCATGGTAGTGTCGTTGGTGCACCTACTTCATGATGTAATAGAAAATAAAAGATAGTGCACACACACAATCCAAAAGGGAGTACATCAAGTAAAATACGAAGCGAAAATTGTTCCTTTTTACTTTTCCAAACAATGTATACACTAGCAATTACGCATCCTACTACAATATGTTGCATACTTCCAATAGCTAATATTGCTTGCACTGGCGCCCCAAAAGCCCATACAGGATTTAAAATTGCTGGTGCAAACTTCCATACAAATACGATGATAAGAAAAGCATTTGTTAAGGCATCTATCATTTTTTCATATGATACATTTTGATACTTCATCTTTCGTTTCATCAACATAAAACCAAATAGACTTCCAATTATAAGAGATATGGGTTGTAACCTCACGATCCACTCCATCGTCACGAAATCTCCTTTTAATTCTCAATCAATTTCTTAAATTTCTTTTCTAATTGATCTGGTGGTAATACACCTCGTACATGATCTACTATAATTCCATCCTTATTAACAAAAAATGTCGTCGGTAAAGAGAATACTTTATAATCTAGTCCAGCTACTCCGTCCATATCTAGTAGAACCGGAAACTCAAATCCATAGCGATTAGCAAATGCGCTTGCTTCTTGTACTGGGTCACTAACAGTTGCATTCACCGCAAAAATTTCAACATCCTTTTTATATTTATCATACATATGAACTAAGTCAGGTGCCTCCATTTCACACGGCCCACACCATGATGCCCAAAAATTAATAATATATGGTTTTCCCTTGGCATCATTTAACGACTGCAACTTTCCGTCTAATCCTTTTAATGTGATGCCAGGTGCTTTAAAACCTACTTGTGGTAATACTTCTTTCTCTTGTAACTCTGCTTGCTTTGCTTTTCTTTCCTTTTCTTCTTTCTTTGAATTATAAAAGTTAACCCCCGCCCAAACGAGAGCACCTACTAGTATAATAGCAATTAGTTTCTTCACTTTTCTTCCTCCTCATTTTAAAAAACCTGTAAATCCACCGAATAGACGAATAAAGAATGCTGTAATTTTCGTCATTTGATTTGTATACAATAAAATACCTGTTACAATCATCATTCCACCGCCAATTTTCACCATGACATTGGCATATGTAACAATCCATTTTACCTTCCCAATAAAGAATGCTATCACGAAAAATGGAATCGCAAATCCAAGAGTATACGCTGTAATATAAAGAAGTGCCCTTTCAGGATTCGTCGCGCCAAGCATGAGTACAGCTGAAAATATCGGTCCAACACATGGCGTCCAACCCGCTGCATATGTCATACCGACTAAAATCGAGCGAATATATCCAGTCGATTTACTTCTATACTGCACCTTTTTCTCTGCCATAAGCCACTTAGGCTGAAACAAGCCCGTCATAAATAGCCCCATTAAAACAATAAAAATCCCACCAATTTGTTGAATCAATTTTTGGTTAGATGAAAATGTTATTCCAATCCAGCTTACCGATAAACCTAACGCGTAAAATATAACCGAAAATCCGATCATAAAAAATACTGTATGTATAATCGCTGATTTTTACATAATCCCACGATTTTCTTTTAAATCTTGAATAGACACACCTGTAATATAAGATAAATAAGATGGATATAGCGGTAAAGAGCACGGTGATATAAATGACAATACTCCCGCCCCAGCCACAAGCCAAATTGTTAAATTTGCTGCATTCATTTTATTCCCCCTAAAACACTACAATGAGTAGTGTTTATTCTTAAAAAAAGAGGCTATATGCACTCTCCGACAATAAGTACAATCGACACACAGAATAACCCTACTGTTACATATACCGAGTTCGTATGTAAGGGAATAGTAAGCTTAGCAACCTTTTCATTTAACACTTGCTCGATTCGTAAATTTATTGCTGTTTTTGCAAATGAAGCTGTAACACATCGATTTTCCATTGTCTTTATTTTAATTAATTTTAATAACGCGCTACCTAACTCAAATGAAGATTCCATTTTTTGCATCGCATATTTATCTGCTGCTAACTCTTGATACGTATGATATCGTTGTAACAATTCTTTTAATATCGGGATGTACATCATTCCTTCTGCTAATAACGTAAAACAAAATAATTTTAGCGGATCCCAATTATTTTGATGATATTCTTCATGGAAAATAATCGCATCAATCTCTTCATCTGAAAACGTCTGAAGCAAACCTTCCGACATGACAACTTTCGGACGGAATAATCCAATTGTAAACGCTGCAACTTCCGCAGTCGGCAGTATATATATTTGTTTCCCTTTTCTAATAAATGGGATAAGTACTTTTTGTACTTTTTTACTATAGAAAAATTGCCGCCAAATTCTTTTACACACAATCAATACAGTAATTAATAATAACCCCGCTATTATTATACGAACCATTGATAGTTCTTTCATATGTTTTTCTAACTGAAACAAGCAAAACTTTGAAAGGAAGAATGCCTTATTTTGAAAGAGAAATGGATATGTAACATAATACAATAACAAGCTGAAAAAGAGGGTACTAACAATGAGCGCTAACAATACGATTTTACGCATTTGCCATTTCATTTCATCGATCCTCTTTTTTTAACTGATTCAATTTGTCTTCTAATTTTTTTATTAAATTCGGATTAGCCTGCTCTAACTCATCTATCATATGTGTTATAACTAAATCTCCAAATTCCCCCACTAATTCCTGTGTCATTTTCTTCGTTTGATTGGATAAGAATTCTTCTTTCGTTTGTATAGCACGATATATGCCACTTCTTTTCACAGTCTGTTTTTCTAAGTGTAATTTCTCTACTAACCTGTTCATAACTGTCATAACAGTATTAAAATTCACAGGCGATTCTTCACTTAATTTCTGCTGGACTTCTTTAATCGTAATACCATCGCTAGACCAAACAATCTCCATAATCTTCGCTTCAAGCGGTCCAAAGAAATGATTTAATCCTTGCTCATTTAACCTATAGTTTTGCGTAAACATCGTATGACTCCTTTCACACTACGAATTGTAGTACAAATTAAATGAGAGGTCAAACGCAAGTAATACAAACTAAAATTCACTACCTATAAATACGTACCACATTCTATTCATTATAAGCCTAACTTATCTCCAAATGTATCAAAGAGATACTGCTCTAATATTTGTACACTAAACTTTTCATTACGCCCAAGGGCAAATAATTCCCGATCCTTCGCTACGATAGTATCTAACGGAATAACTACATTATCCACTATTTTTGTAATTTCAATTATATTACTTTTTACATTTACTTCTGTTTTAAATTCAACGTTTTCTAACACTATATGTGAACGTCTTCCTGATGCAAAAAAAGTAAAATTAGGATTTTTAACAACGCCAATTTCAGTCTCTAACGCATATAAATAGTGAAAAATTACATCTCTATGTCCATCTTTTATTATTTTTTCATCCTTCTCATCGTCTAAGTATTCTTTCAGCTTCGTTGTAAATTCAAATCGAAAATCCACTTTTTTCACGCTCCTTCTTTGTATTTCATATTAAATAAATATATTGAAATAATTTTACCATATTGTAATACAACTTCCTATTAAAAGTAAAAACTGTTTTAGAAAATCGCTATTATTTCCGATACCCTTTTAAAATATAAGTATAAATTCAATATGAATGAATGCTTCATTACATCTATTTAAACATATTTTTTCCATTTTTTGAAACATTAGTATGAAATATTATATATCAATGAATGGTTTCTAATGTATTGGTATATATAGTCAGTAGTTTCTTTACTATTCCGATATACTTAAGCTACATTTTCTAATTATTGATTACATTACGGAAGGAATGTAACTCTCTTCTATCGAATTTTTATATAACAAAAATGATTAGGTGGTGCTTTACTATGAAATTAGCTGTCATTGGTGGCGGTGATTTACAAGATTCAAATCACTTGCCTATTAATGAACGCCTTATAGAATTAACAAATAAACAGTATCCAAAAGTATTGTTTATTCCAACGGCTAGTCATGATGATGAAAGCTATATAAAATTATTTTTAGACACGTTTGAAAAACAATTACATTGTGAAGTACAAATTTTACGCATTACAACAGATTCACCTTCTAAGTATGAAATAGAGGAGATGATTCATTCAGCCGATTTAATTTATCTAGGTGGCGGAAACTATATTCACATGCTTACGCAATGGAAAGAACATAGACTTGATGAAAAATTATTATTGGCTCTGCAACAAGGAACACTTATTGCTGGTTATAGCGCTGGTGCTATGTGTTGGTTCACGTCTAGTATCCGATCAGATTATGAAGGTTCTGGTTATATAGAGAGTAACGGCTGGGGTATTGTTAATAAAAGATTTTGTCCACATTATAATCAATTAAACAGAATGAACGCCTTCCATTCCTTTTTACAAAATCATCAAGGGAATATAGAAGGAATTGCACTGGAGGATAATTGCGCTTTATATATTACAGAGGAATCCTTTGAGATTATCGGTGAACCGGAAAAAGCGTGGGAGTTTTATATGAGTGATAAAACACTCATTAGACAACATTTTGATATAACTTTAAAAAGCTATTTGTAAACCTGCACTTACGAAAAAATGTCCCTAAGTCTAATAACTTAGGGACATTTTTCTATTTAACTAACTAATCGTGTAATTCGTTTCTTTTGCCATGAAAGCTTATAATATGCATACTGCAATAGTAAGCTGACAATAAATGCTGCTGGATACCCGATCCAAATGCCTTCTATTCCAAGACTTGTATGGTAAGAAAGATAATATGCTACGGGTACTTCTACAAGCCAAATTGAAACAACTCCAATAACAGTTGGCCAAAGTACTGTACCGCTCGCTCGCATTGTCGCACTAATAATTTGTGCATGACCGAAAATTAAATAACTCCATAACGTAATCATAACTAAGCTATGAGCAATTTCAATTGTAGTTTGACTCGTTAAAAATAGTGATAAAATGTCTCTTGAGAATAAATAAATAAGAGATATTAACACACCACCGATGACGTAGTTCATAATAATTCCGGCCTTCACAACTTTCTGCAATCGATCAAATTGATTCGCCCCAATTGATTGTGCTGCAAAAATAGAAACTGTAATACCAAGGCTAACTGCTGGCATTTGTACATAACTTGCAACTTGATTCACAACGCCGTAAGCAGCTGTTGCATCCGAACCGTAACGATTTACAAATGCGATTACGGCAATCTCAGATAATGAAACTAATATCATATTTATACTTGCCGGTATACCGAGCCTTAGCAATAGCTTTAATAACTCCCCATCCATTCGAAGGTATTTTCTAACCGTTCCATCTAGTTGTAATGGGTGATTTTTCTTCTTTAAATACACAAGCATGACAATAAACGTAATAACTGTAGATATAACAGATGCATAGGCTGCTCCATACACATCTAATTTCGGAGCTCCTAACCATCCAAAAATAAGAACTGGTAATAAAATCATATTTAGTGCTGTACTTACAATTAAAAAGTAAAATGGCGTTTTAGAATCTCCTGTACCTCTCATAAATGTTGTATATGCGAAATATAAAAATAATACTGGCATCGATATAAATAAAATCCGTGCATAATGTACACTTATTTCAATAATATTTTCTGGCGTTCCCATTAGACGCATAATATCCATCGCAAAAATACTTCCTATTATCGCCAACACAACTCCAATAATAAAGGTAAATGTCAGCGTCGTACCAACGATAGCTTTTAAACGATCTTCGTTTTTAGCACCAAACGCCTGACCAATTAAAATAGAGCTCCCTGAACCGATACCAATTACAAATGAAACGAGCAAGAAAAATAATGGAAAGAATGCTGATATGGCCGCTAAATCATTAACTCCAAGCCATCTTCCTACTACTACCATACCAAATAATTGTCCAACTGATTGTAGTACATTACTTAATAATAACGGTACTAAAAACATCGACATCGATTTCCAAATTGGTTTACTCTCACTTTCCAACTTATGTGACTCCGCACCTTCTTTATTGTTATCTGCAGGTGGTTTCAAATTTCATTTCTCCTTTTATTAAAAATCTATTTT
Source organism: Bacillus sp. FSL W8-0770 (assembly GCF_038008705.1). Taxonomy (NCBI): domain Bacteria; kingdom Bacillati; phylum Bacillota; class Bacilli; order Caryophanales; family Bacillaceae; genus Bacillus; species Bacillus sp. FSL W8-0770. The sequence goes on along the minus strand of NZ_JBBOZR010000001.1, from coordinate 1,637,661 downwards.
CAATATCTATCTCTTTGTATAGTTGTTATAATACTGTGCTTCTATTCATTTTCTTTTCATATGATTATAACTTCACCCAATATTGACTTCCATCGGCTGTTCGATCTAAAAATCCATATTCGATTAAATATCTTCTTAACGTTACGAAATCAGGGTATACATTTTCTATCACTGTATTTACTTCTTTTTCAGTATACTTTTTATTACTATCAAACTTCTTCACTAAATGACGCAATATAATTAATTTACGCTTTTGTTTCTTCGGAAATTTAGAGAGAGGTCCATCTAACCCTTCTGTAAAATGAGCTTTTAATACTTCATCATTTTCTTCTTCCGTAATATTGTATCGATCATCCACCATCGTTGCTGTTCTATGAATTGGTACAAATTTCGTTTGTACTTTTGATTTTTCTTCTGATAATTCCATTAGCGCTAAAAATACTTTTGCTTGCTTCATTTTCTCTCGCAGTGTAAATCGATGATTACGAATTGTTGATGTACTTCCGCCATCCAACTCTTTTACAATTTCTTTATCATTCAGTCCCATATAGAAAAACTGAACCATTTTCTTTTGTAAATCCGTTAATCCAGTAAATTTCTTATCCATATTTAGCAAATAATCAAACATAGACGTATGCTCATTTTGAATATGCAATTGGACGAACTTCTCTGCTTCATACAAAACTTGATTATCTTGATAAATAACACCTTTAATAAATGTTTCACCACAAGCTAAGCAAATGTACTCCTCTTTTTCTTCATCAAACACATACCCTTTCTTTAATTCCTCTATTGACGCATCCCAAAACTTCTCTGAAATATCACTCATACTAAACACTCCTTTAAAATGTTTATTTAAAACCAAACAAATAAGCATAACGTTTATTATCACTTCACCATCTTATCACAACGCAAACAAACATTTCAATGTTTCGTTTACCCATTTTATAAACTTTTATAAAAACATCTAACAAAAGGGTTTAATACAACGAAAAGCGAATAAGTTTATACAAATTCATTTTATAGGATGTGAAATAGAACATAAATATTCTTCAAGACCCTTAGTTTACCGTTAAACAAATTGCACAGAATACATATGCGATTAGTGAATATGGAACTGGTATTCACTCATTCCAAAACTTCAGTATTCAATTTTAACTACAAAAAAGATGTTTTCGTATAAGAAAACATCCTTTACTTTTTATATATTCTATTTACAGTCTCTACTAAAACCTTACTTGCTTTTACAAATGTATGCTTTCGATTTCTATCTTCAACAAATTTATTAGCACAACTACTCATAATCATCATACAACTAATTATGACTAACGCTATCTTTCTATTCTTGTAAGTCACTTCATGCCACTCCACTATTACAAAACTTCTTTTGAATTTATCCCATCAAGAAATTTTACATGAATAATAAAACGTGCGAATATGCAATTCTGCATATTCACACGTTTTATCACAATGTTATGATTTAATTTAGTTAAAGAACAAGTATACCGAGGTGACTAACTTGAAGTTTAAAGCGAAAAAAAATCCATTCCACGTCATTTTCATTACATTATTTATAATTATTTTTTTCGTTTCGTTATTCTTCCAAAATGAAAATTCTATTTTTTTCACTCTCATGATGCTATTAAATATCGTGAATCTTTCTTCATTCTATTTCTCTCACTACAACGTAACGGAATCATCTCTTGTTGTAAAACACGGTTTCATACTTCGTACTGAAATCCCATTTAAAGACATTCGCCATATTAAGTACTCTGGCAAAAAACTTCGTTCAAAAAAATGGACTAGGCAACAATTAGAAATTAATTATAATTTATTTGACTCAGTGACCACTTTCGTACCACAAGAAGAAGAAAAATTCATTTCACTCTTAAAAGAGAACTGCCCACAGATGAAAGTAATGAATACGCCTGCTAACAAATAATATATTTTGAAGCTTGCATTATTGCAAGTAGATGAAACTTAAAAATGGACATCAAAAAAGCCAAGATTCTATACTAAGAATCTTGGCTTTTTCTATTACTCTTTTGGAGCAATCATTTTCTTTGGATCTACAATTTCATCAAATTGCTCTTCTGTTAGTAGTCCAGATTGCAACGCTGCTTCTTTTAAAGTTAATCCTTCTTTATGAGCATGCTTCGCAATTTTCGCTGCATTTTCATATCCGATATGTGGGTTTAGCGCTGTTACAAGCATTAGTGAACGATTCACATTTTCATTAATTACTTCTTCATCTGCTTCAATACCAACTGCACAATTGTCATTAAACGAAACAATTGCATCCGCTAATAAGTGAGCTGATTGTAAGAAGTTATAAGCAATAACAGGTTTAAATACATTTAACTCAAAGTTACCTTGGCTCGCAGCAAATCCGATTGTTGCATCATTCCCCATCACTTGCGCTACAACCATCGTTAATGCTTCACTTTGCGTTGGATTTACTTTACCAGGCATAATAGAGCTCCCTGGTTCATTTGCTGGAATAATAATTTCTCCAAGACCACTACGTGGACCACTTGCAAGCCAACGTACATCGTTAGCAATCTTCATTAGATCCGCAGCTAATGCTTTTAATGCACCGTGAGTATATACAACTTCATCATGGCTCGTTAATGCATGGAACTTATTTGGTGCAGAAACAAATTGTTTACCTGTAAATTGACTAATTTCCTCTGATACCATCTCACCAAATTTAGGATGAGCATTAATACCTGTTCCAACCGCAGTTCCACCAATTGCTAACTCTTTCATATATGTATTGCTCTCTGCAATCATACGCTCTGTTTTTTCAAGCATACGGTGCCATCCGCTAATTTCTTGCCCTAAAGTTAACGGCGTTGCATCTTGTAAATGTGTACGACCAATTTTTATAATATGTTCAAATGCAGTTACTTTTTCTGCTAAAGTTTCTTTTAATTTCGTAATTGCTGGTAATACGTGATTTTCTACTGCGATTACACAAGCTACATGAAGAGCCGTTGGAAATGTATCATTTGAACTTTGTGACATGTTCACATCATCATTCGGATGAATATGTACGTCAGATCCCTTCTCTTTCAAAATTTGATTCCCACGATTTGCAATTACTTCATTCACATTCATGTTTGACTGTGTACCACTACCTGTTTGCCATACGACAAGCGGAAAATGTTCATTCCATTTCCCTGCAATCACTTCATCCGCAGCTTCTACAATTGCTTCTGCTTTTTCTTCTGATAGCTTTCCTAATTTTTGATTGCTAAGCGCTGCACTCTTCTTTAAAATTGCAAATGCTTTTACAATTTCAAGCGGCATTTGCTCTGTTCCAATCGGAAAGTTTTCTTTACTACGTTGTGTTTGTGCTGCCCATAATTTATCAGCTGGAACTTTTATTTCTCCTAATGTATCTCTTTCAATTCTGTACTCCATGTTTTCATCCCCTTGAAAATATAATACCTACATCTCTTATAATAACAGACTTTCTCTTAAATGATAAGAATTCTCACTCTTATATATAGATATTCTATATTTATTTAAAAAAATTCCTCTTGACCTAAACTTAAGTTTAGGCTGTATCCTTTCCATTGTAACCTACTATAACACTACTGGAGGAATTCAATATGAAAAAATATGCTTTTATAACAGGTGCGAATAAAGGAATTGGATATGAACTTGTTCGTCAATTAGCAGAAAAAGATTATCACGTATTTTTAGGTGCTCGTAATGAACAACTTGGACAACAAGCCGTAGAATCTTTAAATGTTTCAAACGTTTCCTATATTCAAGTAGATATTTCAAATTCACAATCCATTCAAGAAGCAACAAAGAAAATTTACGAAACGACTGACCACTTACATTTATTAATTAATAACGCAGGCATAGCGCTAGACTTCAATACGCTACCTAGTGAATTAAATATTGAAACTTTACGCCAAGGATTTGAAGTTAACTTTTTTGGAACTTTCCAAATGATGCAAGCCTTTTTACCATTATTAAAGAAATCAAGCAACAGTAAAATCATAAATCTAACAACTGACATGGCCTCACTAACAATGTTTGCTAATGGTGAAACACATCCAATTAATACACTAGGATATAATTCTTCCAAAACAGCTATTAATGCTTTAACATTAGCTTTTAGTAAAGAATTTGCCACTAACGGTCCAGAAGTATTTGGAGTAACTCCTGGTTTTACAACTACGGATCTTAATGGAAATTCCCCCGGTGGCCATACAACCACTGAAAGTGCTAAAATTATTATTAAATATGCATTAAGTGAAACAAACTATAATGGCAAAATACTAAATAAAGATGGCATTATACCTTGGTAATAAAAGGATGAATGATATGTATTATACAATTGGACAAGTCGCCAAGATGCAACACTTAACAATTTCTCAAATACGTTATTACGATAAACAAGGACTGTTCCCTTTTCTGCAAAGAAACGAAAAAGGAGATCGAGTTTTTGATGAAGAAGCACTGAAATATTTAGAGATGATTTTGTGTTTAAAAAACACTGGTATGCCAATTCAAAAAATAAAACAATTTATCGACTGGTCTATGGAAGGAGAATCTACCATCCTTCAAAGGTTAGAATTAATGAAACAACAGGAGACCAATGTCTTACAGCTCATTCAAGACACTGAAAAAAACTTAAAAAAGATACAACAAAAAATTGCTAAATATGAGAATGAAATAACTTCAGCAAATGCTATTAAAAAATAAAAAAATCACCTTCTACATATTGTAGAAGGTGATTTTTATTTTATGATGCTTGCTTTCCTTTATCTGCATCATCTACATACCAGATGAATTTGCCTGTATATCCGTAAATAACTGCTAAAATTAACGATACGAAGCTTAACCACATAAACGGAACGTATGAGAACGTTGCTACACCTAAAATACCAGCCATAAAAATACCATTATCAGACCATGGAACCATACCTGAAGTTAACGTTCCACCTACTTCTGAGTTACGCGCTAATACACGACGGTCTATTTTTAATTTATCATAGCTATCTTCCATAATTTTTGGTGTTAAAATTAGTGATACATACATCGCACAACCAAATATATTAGCTAAGAATGCCACGATTAATGTAGACAATGTTACATTACCTGCAGAATTTAATTTCTTCTCAAATTTTGATACGATTACTTTTAAAACACCTAGTTTTTCAAGTAATCCACCAAATCCTAAACCGAAAATAATAACGGCTACTGAGCCAAGCATGCCGTTAATTCCACCACGGTTTAATAACTTGTCAACAAACTCAACACCAGATTGAATTGAGAATCCGTTATAAGCTGTTCCAATCGCCTCTCCAAAGTTCATCCCTTGGAAAAGGGTTGCCCAAATTGCACCAATTAAAGCTCCCATTGCAATTGTTGGCATAGACGGTTTCTTCATCGCTAATAGAACGATAACAATGACCGCCGGAACAAGCATCCATATTTTAATATCAAATTGCTTTAATAAAGCTTCTTTTAAAAATTCTACTCGATTCAAATCTACATTATCGCCGCCATACATCCAACCAGCTACAGTAAACATAATACTAGTAATAATATAAGCTGGAACATCTAATACGAGCATAGCTCGAACGTGAGCAATAACATCTACTTTCGCCATAGAAGCTGCAAGAACTGTGCTATCAGAAAGTGGTGATAATTTGTCGCCGAAATAAGCTCCTGAAAGAACTGCACCAGCAACAAGCGGAAGTGGTAAACCAAGGCCTTCACCAATCGCCATCATAGCAATACCTGCTGTTCCCACTGTTCCCCAAGACGTTCCTGTTGCGATAGAAGTTATAGAACAAATAATTAATGTTGCTAATAGGAATATGCTAGGGTGAATAAATTCTAATCCATAATAGATTAATGTTGGTACTACCCCACCAGCAATCCATGTTCCAATTAAAGCACCTACTGCAACTAAAATCAGTATCGCTTCTAATCCGTTAGAAATCCCTTTCGTAATTGCATCTTGCAATTCTTGATAACGAAATCCTAATCTTAATCCAAGCGCAATTACTAAAAACCATGAAATAAATAGCGCTAATTGAATTGGGAGATCAAAAATCGTTTGGAAGGAAAAGACAACAGCAAGAAATAGTAATAAAAGAACTATGATTTCTAGCATCGATGGTAATCTTACACTTTTCATTTTTTTCTCTCCTTACAAGTCGATAACATGACGTATGTCGTCTTACATGTATGTAATATACAATTAGCGAAGACAAAACAAAATTTTCATATTATTTCGATTTATTTTTCCAGTATAATATATTCACAACCCTTTCTATTGTAAAAGTAGATTACGTTTTTCGCAATGAAAAATATAAAAAATGTTGTATTTTTATTTATCCCGATATTTTCGGCCAATAAGACCCCCGTCTCAAAATTCAGTAAGTGCAAAGCACTTAGGTAAGAAATTAACTACTGTAAAATTCCGAATTGATATGAACGTATTAAAGCTTCACTTTATTTACAAAGAAAAATCCCATACTAACTTTTTTAATATTTGCTGCAATAAAACTTTTTACAACTATCTTCACTTTTTAATTCACACTATTATTTTCCACACAAAAATAGGACACACATCATTAAAATGATGCATGCCCTATCTTTATTTATACATATTTTGTATTTCTTCTTTATTTTCAAGTATTTCCTCAAACTTATCACTACAACCCTTCGGAAATAACACTCCCAGTCCATATGAATGCGCAAATTGAAAATGAGGGTACTTCGCTTTTACCTCATCCCAAAACTTATATACGCCGAAATCACTACTTCTAACTTCAATATCATGAAATAATACAATACCGTTTTTCGCGACTTTCGGTAGCCATGTATTATAATCGTGAGAAACAGCTTCATACGTATGATAGCCATCAATATGCAAAAGATTTATCGTTTCATCTTGAAACCGGTCTACAGCATCATCAAAAGTAGATCGAATTAAATTTCCTATATTAAGGTAGTTATCGCTCACTACTTTTTCTACTATTTGAAAAACCCCTTCTCCATATGGACCTGTATGCCCATCTCCAGCCCAAGTATCTACTGCAAAGCATTTAGTCGATAACCCTCCATCTTTTACTCCCTGACAAAAACTAAAAAAGGAAGCTCCTAAATGTGTACCTAACTCAACTAAAGTTTCTGGTTTTTCAAATCGTACTAAGTCATATGCAAAATCTAAATGTCCACTCCACGCAGATTGTGACCGAATAATAGGACTAAATGTTTCAAATTCAAATGATGGTTTATGAGTAACCCAGTTCATCGCATAACTCCTTCTGCACATATTTTTAACAAACCAAATTACTCTTATCTTTATTTTTTTATCGCCTTGATTATGATTCTATTTCATGAAAATATGAAGAATTTATTCTTTTCTATTGAGGTAAAGCATCATATACATATGGGTCAGTTGGCTTATTAATTTTCTCGATTTTGTTTACTTTTACAAGTGGAAAAACTGTTCCTTTATATGTCGTTTCATCTAATAATCCTGTTATTTTCACCCATGTTTCTTCTGGAATTTTTTCAATATTTTTCCCGGTAACAATCATACCCCAGACTGATGCATCCGCAATACAACAAGTTATGCCATATCGAGCCACTACTGCTTTATTACCCGTCACATCTTTATCCTTATATATAAACCCTAAGAATGTAATTTCTTTCCCTTTAAACCAATTAACATTTTGACCAATTACATTCATTGTTTGAACATAATCCTTATCCTTTACTTGTAGTTTACGCTGTCCTAACATACTTTTTATTACTTGCTCTTCCGTTTTATAAGTCGTTGCTAAATTTGATGTTTCTTCTGAATCAACTAATACTTCTCGCTCATCAAACTTAACCTGTTTCCCCTCTTTTTCGTTTCTTTCCAGACTTCTCGCCTGTACACTTTGATTCATACCCCTTTTTCCTGCTAAACTTCCATCAATTGTTACACTTCCAAAGAGAAAAGCACTAACTATCGGAACAACAAATAAAACATATACAAAGAAACTTTTTATCCCTGATTTTGATGTTGTATGATGTTTACAACAATTATAATCATGCTGTTTTTCTCTTCCATCCCCCCAAACTTGTACAATACCAAAAATTAAAATTACTACAAAAGCTATATACGTAAATTTGATCATTTTTGGAGCGATAAAATTATAAATATTCCCTGTTACAAGTAGTTTAAATAAGAGCATTGCTAAACCAATTAAAATAATGCCACGAATATAGCGATGATATGCCTTCTGCTCCTCTTTCTCCATTCTTTCTCACCTCCTATAACATTATGATTTGCACGATGGTATACACAGATACAATGACAATTCCCATCAAAAAGAATACAAATCTCTTTTGAAAATACGCAAATAGCATTAACGTATTTTTCATATCAAGCATAGGCCCAAACACAAGAAATGCGAGAAGTGCCTTTATCGAGAAAACATGTCCAAAAGACGCAGCTATAAAAGCATCGGCTGCAGAGCAAATTGATAAAACATAACCAAACCCCATCATAATAATGGGAGCAATTACTTCGTTATGTGCTACTGCATCCAGTACATTCCGATCAAAAAACGTTTGAAATACACTTGCTAAAAAAGCACCAATCAATAAATACTTACCAGTATCAAAAAACTCATCTACAGTGTGATTCATAACATCTTTCCAACTCTTTTTTTTGCTTGTTTGAACTGAAACCTCTAAGTCTTTTAAAACATTTCTTTCGCGATAGCAATAATACACAATTAGACCTATGAATAGAGCAACTAGAATTGTTATCCCAAAGCGTGCATATACAACGTAATCATTTTTTTGAAACGCATATACAGTAGATAAAAAAACGACTGGATTCATAATGGGTGCACTCAGTAAAATAACAATGCCTACATGAAGTGGTAACCCCTTTTGAATGAGCCTTCTTACAATTGGTATAATGACACATTCACACATTGGAAAAAGAACTCCCACAAATACTGCTGGAATCATTGCAACAATTGGAGATTTCGGCATTACTTTTTGAATCATATCTTCCGTCACAAACACTTGAATAAATGAAGAAACAATTACCCCTAATAAAATAAAAGGTATTGCTTCAAAAATGATACTTAAAAATACCGTATTCACATTCAGCCATTCCTGCGGTATATTTTTGTGCAAATTTACTAGACTTGTAAAATCTACAAAAAATAATAAAAAGAGAAACATAGCGATAAGAGCTATGCCTACTAATTCTTTTGAAACTCTATTAAAGACCAAGCTTCTCGCCTCCATTTTATTTATATGTAAACATGTGCTTGTCCAAATCCTTCATACTACAGCACAAATTTTATAGTCTATTTCTATTCTTAAATCGTAATCATTATGATTTATTATTGATTTTTCTTTTCCTATCGTTTAATATAAAACGTAATCATTACGATTTAAAGGAGAGATCATTTCATGAAAAAAGTACCTATCACTGTATTAAGTGGTTTTTTAGGATCTGGAAAAACTACCTTACTACATCACATTTTGACTAATAAGAATAACTTAAAAGTAGCTGTTATCGTTAATGATATGAGCGAAGTAAACATTGATGCATCTCTTATAAAAAAGGGTGGTTTTTCACGTACGGAGGAAAAACTAGTAGAAATTCAAAATGGCTGTATTTGTTGTACACTACGAGAAGATTTAATGATAGAAGTGAATCGTCTTGTGGAAAATGGTGATATTGACTATATTATTATTGAATCTTCTGGTATAAGTGAGCCTATTCCAGTTGCTCAAACGTTTACTTATACAGACGAAGTTCTTACCATTGATTTAACGAAAAATTGTCGCCTCGATACGATGGTTACAGTTGTAGATGCAAATAGATTTTGGGATGATTTTGCAGATGGAGAAAGTTTATTAGACCGAAAACAAGCAATCGATGAGAATGATACCCGAGAAGTTATTGATTTATTAATAGATCAAATTGAGTTTGCAAACGTAATTATTCTTAATAAGATAGATTTGCTAGAAAAAGAAGATGTGATAGAGCTTCATCATTTACTAAAAAAATTAAATCCTAATGCAAAAGTTCTTGAATCTTCGTTTAGCAAAGTACCATTACAAGAAATTTTAAACACAAATCTATTTAATTATGAAGAAGCTAGTCAATCGGCCGGCTGGATACAAGAATTAAACAGTGATCATCATACACCGGAAACAGAAGAATATGGTATCACTTCTTTTGTTTACCGCCGCAAATATCCTTTCCATCCCGAGCGCCTTATGAATTGGCTAGAAAAATGGCCTTTAGATGTTGTAAGAGCGAAAGGATTCTTCTGGTTGGCATCTCGTAATAATATGATAGGGCTTCTATCTCAAGCAGGCTCCTCTATTACAATTCAAGGAGCCGGTGAATGGATAGCGGCATTACCTGAAACTGAAAAAAATCAAATGATTACAGAAGAACCAGAAGTATTGAAAAACTGGGATAAACAATATGGAGATCGAATAACCGAACTCGTATTTATCGGAATTGATATGAACTGTTCTTTAATTGAACAATCATTAGATGATTGTTTATTAACAGAAAAAGAAATGCAACAAAACTGGAATACATTTATTGATCCTATCCCGGCTTTTACTTATACTTCATAACAATTAATAAAAGGCTTCAGTAGAATGAAGCCTTTTTACTTTATAGCACTCTTATTTAATAGGTTTGCTTTAATTATGAATACAATTGTACCTAAAACAATTAATATAGCATATACGATACCAACTACATTACCTATTTTTTCTAAGCCAAGCGGTAATATTATAGTAGCAACTCCAACTATATAAGAAAATGCTCCTGAAAGCTTCGCTAATTTATTTTTATCTCCAACAAACGTTTCTTCTTGATATCCTGCTAACAAAAACAACCTCTTTTTCACATGTATTTGATACCCTAAAAAAATGATAAGTAACCCAACAAATAAACAAACTAAAAATCCAGCTAACATATCCTCCCCCTCCTCTACAATATTTTACTATACATAAAAAACAAATTAGAAATTTCAGTTTATTAACACGGCATTCTGTGATATATTGCATATTGTATTCAATTTGTATTTTTAGAAAGGAGAATTTTAGATCATATGGATTCAAATCGATTAAAAGGAATTATAATGGTCATAATCGGTGCTTGTTTATGGGGCTTGTCTGGTACAGCTGCACAACAACTTTTTCAATATGACAATGTTTCAACCGAATGGTTAGTTACGATCCGTTTACTTATATCTGGAATTATTTTGCTCATTATTTCCTCATTCGGAACGAGAAAAAAAGAGATATTTAGCATTTGGAAACAAAAATCTGATGCTATTAAAATGATTTTGTTTGGTCTATTCGGTATGCTTGCTGTACAGTATACGTATTTCGCTTCAATTAAAGAAGGAAATGCTGCCGTGGCAACATTATTACAATATTTAGCTCCTATATTCATCACTGTATACTTACTTTTCAAATGGAACGTTCGTCCATCAAAAATTGATTTCATTTCAATTACCCTTTCATTAGTAGGCACTTTTCTCTTACTAACAAACGGGTCTGTTCATAACTTGGCTGTTTCTACACCAGCTATTATTTGGGGGATTTTATCTGGATTATCTCTCGCTTTTTATAGTTTATATTCAAAGGAATTGTTAGAAAAATGGTCTTCCTCCGTTATCGTTGGATGGGGCATGATTATTGGGGGTATTGGTGTAACGATTGTACACTTTATTTCTACAAACGAATTCATTTTATTATCAACTATGAAATATGTAAAACTAAGTACCCTACCGCTCATCACATTTGTCGTCATTTTCGGGACACTTATTGCCTTTTATTTATACTTAGACAGCATACGATACCTGACTCCGAAAGAAACAACATTATTTGGTTGCACAGAACCACTCGCAGCTATTATTTCTTCTGTACTTATATTGCAAGTGCCATTTCAATCTTTTCAGTTATTAGGCGCTTTTTGTGTCATTGTAATGGTGCTCATCTTAAGCCAAAAGCCGGATGAAGGGAAACAAAAATTAAAGCTTGTTCATGCAAAAAAGGAAAATATACAATGAAAGGATTGAATTCACTATGCCTGTCCCTCAAAATTATAAAAAACCAGGAAGAGTTTCAGCAAAATCACTCGTTTTAAATCAACTACAAAATTGGATTATTGAAGGTGTACTGAAGCCCAATGAAAAAATTAATGATGGGGAATTGGCTGAGGCACTAGGAGTAAGCAGAACACCTGTAAGAGAAGCACTTCAAATATTAGAGCTTTCTGGATTAGTGGAAATGGTACCAGGGCAAAAAACGAAAATTGCTCCTATTAAGTTAGACGACGTATCTATCATTTATGAAACGATGGCTGGTCTTCACTCTATTATAGGAAAGCAAGCTCTTCAAAACATTACAAACGCTGATATTCAACTACTTTCTGAAATAAATGAGCATTTTCAGCAATCTATAGAGAAAAAAAACGCAAAACAAGCTTTAGAATTAGATATACAATTCCACAATACAATTTCTTCTATTGCTAAAAACCAATATATTGAACCCTTTCTAGAAAATATGCAACTTCACGTTTTACGTCTTGAATATTTGTTTTTCCAAAACTTTGTTCCAGCAAGTCAATCTATTGAAGAACATCACTCTATCATTCAAGCATTACAGAAGCAGGACGAAAAACAAATGGAACAAATAATGACCCAAAACTGGCTCCGTCCCATGAAAGAAATACAAAAAATAATTTCTACGAAATAAAAAGAGAGCTGGTTACACAAAATCGTAACCAGCTCTCCTTTTACTAATCTATATAGCTACGCCTGAATATTCGCATAATCTTCCATATCTTCGTACTCTTTTTCCAATTCCTCTAAAGACAGCTCGTATAATTGTCGGTCGCGAATCTTAAACACACCTGCTCCAATTAACTCATCAATTAAATGCCTCTTACGATTTTCAACAGCAAAACGGAGTTGACTACTCATCTTTTAAAAAACTCCTTTCTACGATCATTGAAAATGATAATCTCTATCAATTACCACTTTTGATTATAAAAGATGACTCTTTATAAGTAAAGTAATTTCATGAAATATTTACCTTGCAAAGTACTTGTGGCCACATTATATATATGTATGCCGTGCGAAAAATGTTATGACACTTTTTCTTATCCTTTTTCTTTCATACTTTGCAAGTTGTCTCATCATGATTAAATTCACCATCTATTTCTACTTGAATGGTGACATGTTCTACATGAAATTTCTCCTTTAATACATACGTAGCCTCTTTTAATACACTTTTCGTTTCATTCCCTTTAATAATAAGATGACATGTTAATACTTGAAAATCTGATGTGACAGACCATATGTGCAAATCATGAACTTCTTTGACAATCGGAATATTTAATAACGTACTTTTTACCTCTTCAACATTTATGTGCTGTGGTGCACCTTCCATTAATATATGAACCGTATCACGTGTTACACGCCATCCACTAATAATGACTAAAATAGACACAAGAATACTAGCAATCGCATCTGCAGCAGTCCATCCGAAAAATTTAATAAGTAACGCAGCAATAATCGCTCCGACGGAACCCAATAGATCGCCTAGTACGTGCAGGAAAGCACTTCTTAAATTCAAATTACCTTTCACATCTCCGCCTCTCATTAATATCCAAGCTGATAAAATATTAATAAGCAGACCCAGGACTGCAATAATGAGCATCCCATTACTAGCAATCTCAACTGGTTCTTTAAAACGACGGATTGCTTCAATAAAAATGTATACCGAAATGACAATAAGAACGACACCGTTACATAATGCTGCTAACATTTCGACTCGCTTATACCCGTATGTTTTCGCAGTTGTTGCTGTTTTTTCTCCGAGTTTAAACGCAAGTAAACTTAAAGCTAAAGATACTGCATCACTTAGCATATGCCCCGCGTCAGATAGTAGTGCTAAGCTATTTGTTACAAATCCACCAACAACTTCTGCAATCATAAAACTTGTTGTTAGTAGGAAGGCAATTAGTAACGCCTTTTTATTTTTTGAATGACCATGATCATGCGAATGTCCCATACTTATACTCCTTTAAGTACAATATCTGTATGTTAGTATGAAACAAACTCCCCATCTTTATCCCGAATTGACTGATTGTAAACGCCCGCTTCCTCTGTATACACACTTCGCTATTTTTTAAACAATCCCTTTTTCTCAAATAAAACAAGACTACTTCTTTTTTATTTTCATATTGTTTACTAATGAAAGAATTTTTAAGGAGGGGACGAAATTGAAAAGACTGTTTCTCTGTATGGAGCGTGAACTTGTTGTAGTGAAAGAACTATATGGTCACTTTGAAACAACATATCACTTACAAAATATGCAACCTACCTGTATTGCAGTTGATCCATTCCAACAAAACCGTGTATATTGTGGTACATTTGGACGAGGTTTATGGTTAAGTGACGATAGTGGGGATTCATGGAGACCAATTGGAGATTCTTATCGTTACTTTGATTTCCCTAAAGAAGATGGTATTTTGCACTCCTCTATCACTTCCATAACAATAAGCTCAAATGAACAAGTTAACGGATATGGGGTCGTTTATGTCGGCACAGAACCGAGCGCTTTATTTCGCTCTGAAAATGGTGGTGAAACGTGGACTGAACTTAAAAATATGAAATCATTATTATCTTCTTATACATGGGCTTTCCCGCCTAGACCTTTTACCCATCACGTACGCTGGATTACAGTTGATCCAAACAACCCTAATACAATACACGTTTCAATCGAAGCTGGTGCTGTTATTCAAAGTAATGATAAAGGGCATACATGGATTGATAAAAAATTCGGTGCTCCTATCGATGCTCATCAATTACTTATGCACCCTGAAGCACCAAATCGCCTTTATGCATCATGTGGTGACGGATTTATGGGCGGACCTGATCGTGCTTATCTTGAGAGTTATAACAATGGAAACAGCTGGATCTCATGTAGTGCAGGACTTGAACATCATTATTTATACAGCATGGCTATTGATCCGGCTGATTGCGATACAATTCTCGTTTCTGCCGCACCAAGTGCTGACCTCGCTCATCACCGTATTCCTTATGAATCTTATATTTATCGTAAAACGAAAGATACTCCTTTCGAGCAAGTACAACAAGGTCTACCATCTGCAATCGGCACAGTCATCTCAATGTTTGCGACAAATCCTGCAGAACCACATACATTTTACACTTTAAATAACAACGGCGTGTTTCAATCCAATGATAGCGGCAAATCGTGGGAACAACTAAATATTCCTTGGAAAGATGAATATAAAACGCAGCATCCCCATGCGTTACTCGTAACTAGTTCTTAACGAAAAAAGACTGCCTACTTGTTTTAGGCAGTCTCTCTTTTATTTCTTTAAATCAATTACGATATCATCTAGAACAATATCTTTACTCTTCGCTTCTTTTTTCGGCACTTCAATTTTCTTCTCTTTTCCATTCACATATTCCACTCCACCATGATTTTCAGGTGTATGCACTCGTAAGTGTACGCGTGGTGTAACGATAAGCTTTGTTGCATTTTCGTTTAACTTTTGGAATGTAGCACTCCAACTACTTTTATGTGGCTCTGCTACTGTACTACTTCCGCCATTTCCTTCACCAGCATAATGATTTCCTAAATCATCTTTTATTTCTAACTCAACATCCGCACTATCCCATATACTTCTTAATACCTTAGATTCTTCCTGATTGAAAAAAACGATAAATGACATCGGAGTTACTTCCATTTTGTCTATATTTACTTTTATTAATTCATTTTCAGAAACCCCATTAACTTTTACTTCCTTACTATCCATTGCTTTTAAACTAAGCGCGAAATTCCAGTTTCCCTTTATTACATTACCTTCATAATCCAACTCAATTGCCTCTATATCCCACCAAACATTTGCAACATCTAACCTTTCACTACCATGACCACTCATCGTAGTCATACCTACATATTTTCCCTCTCCAACTTTTGTAACATTCGAACTACCTCCTCCGCCATTAAAGCCCATAACTTGCGGACTTCCAAATGGGAACGGTTTCTCTCCTAAATCTTTTTCGCTCTCAATAGAATATGTAATTGTAATTGTTCTACCATCGAATACAGCATCATTAATTGTAACCTTAACCCCATTACTCTCTTTTGTCATATTCAACTCAGTCGAAAATTCCTTATAATTTTCATATAACCCTGTTCTACCATTATCTAAAAATCGGAATATGTCACCTACAATTGGCAATCCCCCGGCATATGTAGGAAATCCGATACCAAGAGTTGCAACCGATAACCCTACTAAAATTGATGCAGCAGCGACACCCTTCTTCCAACTTTTCATCTTTTTCTTCGTACGTATCGATTGTTTTACATTTCGTTTTACTTTTTCCTTTTCAATTTCAGAAGCCTCAATTTCTTCTAATTCTTTTTCATCTATATCAATATCATTTAATAGTTCATAAATGTCTTTCATATTGCACTACCTCCAAAACTAATTTTCGTAGCATTTTGTTGTAGTTTCTTTTTCCCCCGGTACACTCGATTATCAATTGCTGCCCGAGTTAATCCTAACTTGTCACCTATTTCCTCTGTCTTCATACCAAGTAAATATTTCATAATGAACACCTTTTGATCTAGCGGTTCTAATTGATTAATGAGCTTCAATAATTCTTCCCTATCTTCCATAACGATTAATTCGTCTTCTGCTGATTTTTCTGTACTGATATGAAACTCATCTGAAATGATTTCTACTGTTTTAGTCGATTTCCGGTAATAATCAATTGCTTTAAACTTCGCAATCGCTGCAATCCACTTTTTAAAATCACTCGGCTCTCCATGGAATTTATTTGCGTTATTCCAAATGGAAAGAAATATATCGTTTATACATTCCTCTATGAGTCCATCATTTTGAATGGGAAGTAGAACTTTATGCGTGATCCCCTTTATGAGTGGTAAGTATGTATCGACAACGAATTCTAACGCGTCTTCTTTTTGCCGCTGTAATCTTTTTATAAAATTTTTCTCATTTGATTTCATGTAGCGATTCCCCTTATTGTTTTGTAAAAGCTTTTACACCCTATATAACGTCTGAGAAAATTTTTTCTCTCATCTTTTTTATTTTTTGTATGTAATGGAATACTTTCCCTTAGCCATTTTCTCACATAACTATGCATTCAAAGAAAACTTTCTCAAGTCTGTAATTTAATTCATGTAGTACACTATTTATATAGTCACTCTTTAATTTAGTGTACATTTTATTTCATTAATCTATTTTAAAAATTAGGAGATGAGATGTGTATGTGTGGAATTACAGGTTGGGTAGATTGGAAAGAAGACCTTTCAAATCAACATGTTATTTTAAAAAAGATGGCAAATAGTATTGAGCATCGTGGTCCGGATGCTGAAGGATTTTGGTTTTCACCTCATGCGGCCTTTGCACACCGGCGTTTAATTGTAATTGATCCAGAAGGCGGGACACAGCCTAAGACATTTCGTGCTGGTGATTATACGTATGCTCTTACTTATAATGGAGAAATTTATAATTTCCGTGAACTGAGAGAGCAGCTTCAAAAATGTGGGCATGCATTTGAAACCCATTCAGATACAGAAGTATTACTACATGCTTATTTAGAATGGAAAGAAGACTGCGTACGACATTTAAACGGAATTTTCGCTTTTGCCTTATGGGATGATCAGAAGCAACAATTGTTTTTAGCACGAGATCATTTAGGTGTAAAACCACTCTTTTTTACAGAAAGAAATGGCAGTATTATTTTCGGCTCTGAAATTAAAGCATTATTAGCGCATCCATCTGTCCCTGCTGAAATTGATGCGAATGGAATAAATGAAATATTTGGATTAGGCTTATTTCGCACTCCAGGATGTGGCGTCTTTAAACATATTCAAGAAGTACGTGCTGGACATTCTATAACATTTACACGTCATAAAAAAGTAGTTACTAAGTATTGGCATTTAGAAAGTAAGTTCCATACAGACTCTATAGAAGATACATCTTCGCATATTTTATCTATTTTACAAGATACAGTAAAAAGACAATTAATTGCCGATGTTCCTCTCGTTTGTATGTTATCAGGCGGATTAGACTCTAGCGGTATTACTGCACTTGCGGGTAAAGAATTTGCTGCTGAAAATAAAACACTTCATACGTATTCTGTTGACTTTGTAAATAGCGCAAAAGATTTCGAACTGACATTTGCTCGCACTGGTTTAGACGCTCCTTGGGTAAAACGCGTTTCTGAACATGTCGGGACAGCGCATCATGATATTATTGTGAATGCTGAAGAATTAGCAAATCACTTATTCGTTCCCCTTCATGCAAAAGATTTACCGAGTGCTGGTGAAATGGAAACTTCACTATATTTACTATTTTGCGAAATGAAAAAAGATGCGACCGTAGCTTTATCCGGCGAATCGGCTGATGAAGTATTCGGTGGATATCCTTGGTTTCATCAAGAAGAACTACTATATGTAGATAAGTTTCCTTGGCTAACAAATTGGAAAAATACATCTCCTCTTCTACTAAATGAAGTAAGTAACCAATGTAATCTAGAAGACTATATTGATACACGATTCCAAGAAGCGATACTTGAAGTACCTACTCTTGAAGGCGAAAGTAAAAAATCCGCGAAACAACGTCAAATGTTTTATTTATTTTTAACAAGATTCCTTCCTTTCTTACTTGACCGTAAAGATCGTATGAGTATGGCTGTTGGATTTGAAGTTCGTGTACCGTTTTGCGATTATAGATTAGTTGAATATTTATGGAATGTTCCTTTCAACATAAAAAGTATTGATAATATTGAAAAAGGCATTTTACGTAGAGCACTACAACCAGCTTTACCTGACGATGTACGCAATAGAAGAAAAAGCGCTTATCCAACTTCACAAGATCCACACTACTTACAAACAATCCGTAATTTAACACTTGATATGTGTAACAATAAAAACAATCCTATTTTCTCACTTATTAACCATTCCATCTTACTTTCAATTGCTGATCAAAGTAATAAAGTGATTAACAATTTTGAAGCAAGAAGTGCCATGGAGTATATGCTACAAGTAAATGAATGGTTGAAAACATATCACATCCATATTGCTTAACAAAAAGGAGTTCAAGGATAAAAACCTTGAACTCCTTTTATATTAATTAGCACATTGTTTATTATCAGTATCAATAGACCATCCAATAATCGTGGCACAGTCTCTACCTTTCCACTGCAGTACATTTGTTAATACGGGCTCAATCTGCAAGCTATTTCCGTCGTGTAATATTTCTACTAAAGATTGATCATCATCAAACCTTCGTTTGTCACACTCTAAAATACCGTCCGTTGCCATTACAATGTGATTCATTCCTTTTTCTAATCCTCTTACACCTGACGTAAAGCAAGGTGTATTTGCTGCAAAAATATTTTTCCTGCCAATATATTCGTAATTTTTCCGTTTATTTAATCGTCCTTTTCCATTTTTCGTTTTCTCAGAATGGAATAAATACGCGAAACAATCACCAACTGATAACCAATATAAAAATTCGCCTTTTCGTAAACAAATTAAGCAAGCGAGTTCCTCATCATCTTGATCACACTTTTTAATAAATAACTCATCTGTAAATAACGCTAATAAGTACATATGTGTATGATGAAAAGCTAAATGTATTGGATAGGAAAATAACTCTTTTAATTTCTCTTTTCTTTCTGAAATCGCTTCTATTATATAATCAATATTTTTTGTTTTGTGGTGTGTATCAAAAATCATAACAAATTCAAATTGTAATTCAGGGTCCCACCAAGCAAGTACCGCATCTCCTCGTTCATAGGCATCACTTTCTTGATTTCCCCCATATACGCCGACTGAAAGAGGACCACATTTTTCAACATGTATTTCATCTACATACATCTGTTCATGACTCATCCATTTGAATGTATTCACAACTATCATCCTCTCTCTTGCTAAATGTATACCTTTACACATAGATTACCTTATATTTCAATAAAAATAAACTTTTTCAACATTTTTTATCCAAATAAAAGGATTTTATTTCTAAAACAACGAATATATCTTACTATACGATATAAAAAAGGGGATTTATTATTATGAACAACATTAATCAACATTGGGAGAGCATTTATTATCACTTACGATACGAATACGAGGACAATCTTTCCCACCAAGCAATTCGTATTTTACAAATCGTTTCTCGTGAGAAAGATATAACAATTGGAAAAGTCGCTACTGAGCTTAGCCTTTCTCATAACACAGCATCTGAACATATAAAGCGCCTTATTCAAAAGGGGTTCATCGTTAAAGAGAGAAATAAAAAAGATGAAAGAGTGGTAAACCTTACATTAACAATTGAAGGAATTGAAGTATTAGAAAAACATACTTTACTAGATAAAGAAAAGATAAAAATATTAGAATCACAGTTATCAAAAGAAGAACAACAATTAATTGAAAAAGCATTTTCGTTATTAGCGAAGGAGGCAAAATATGCATTTCCTCGTTAAAGTAATCGTTTCGGCACTTATTATCGGCGTTATCACTGAAGTCGCTAAACACTACAGTACGATAGGTGGCTTTATTGCTGCCCTTCCTCTCGTGAGTTTAATTAGTCTATTTTGGATTTCATTTGAAGGCGGGAATAAACAAGAATTGAGTCAATTTGCTTTAGGGGTATTATATGGATTCCCCGCATCAGCACTACTATTATTTATCGTCTATATTGGTTTAAAAAATTCATTTACACTTAGTACATCTGTCCTACTCGGTATAGGTGTTTGGTGTATCGTTTTTGCTTTTCAAAAATTATTTCAAGCTTAGGGGGAATTAACATTCATAAATTTGTAGAAATAATGGGGCAAAATATAGAAGTACATATAAAAGGAATTGGTAAACAAACTGTAGTCATTCAAACCGGAATGAGTTGCTCATTTTATGATTGGTTTCCTATTATAGAAAAGCTTTCAGAGCACTTTACAGTCGTTTCATACCATCGCCCAGGTTACGGGAAAAGTGATTTAGGCAATCAGCCACGTACAATAAGGCAAGTTACAAAAGAGCTACATATGTTACTAAACAAACTAGCTATTCAAGAGCCATTTATTCTAATCGGTCATTCCTATGGAGGATTATGTGCACAACATTTTGCAATGTTACATGAAGATAAGCTGCAAGCACTTATTTTAGTTGATTCTACTTCGATGAACTTACACCGTTTAGATGAACTTCATTTACCAATTTCTGATCAAACTGACTCGGATGATATGTGGCTTAAAAAATATAATACATACTCCAAAATGGATGTAGACACACTTTATAATGAACTAAAACCTATTCTCACCGATCAATCAAAACAGCAAATTGGATTCTCTACCTCGCCTTCATTATATAAAGCGACAGCTTCTGAACTATCGGAGTGGAAAAACTGTGCTCTCTCACTAAAAGAGCTATGTAAAACATTAGAAATACCATTAATCGTTATCGGTAGAGATCCTCAATATTCTATTACTCAATTGACTAATGGTGGCATGCCAGAAGAGGAAGCAACACAACTTGAAGCAATGTGGCAAGAACTGATCCATGAACAATTACAACTCTCAATACATAGCCAATATATACTTGCCGAACATGCTGGTCACGGAATCGAAATTGATCGGCCTGATATTATTATTGGGGCTGTTCAATCTCTATAAATAAAAAAAGGAAGCAACTAAAGTTGCTTCCTTACTTATCTATTCATAATCTTCTTCATCATCGATTTCTTCGTAATAAGCATTCCCATTACTTACATAAATAGGGCCATTCGCAACATCAATACGTAATACCCATGCCCATGGCACAGCTAAACGCTTATGTATTGCTCGCCAAAAGCTCATTGATTTTCTTTCGTACTCCTGGAACTCCTGAAGTAACTCTTTATAGGAGGAACCGTCTAACTGAATATTTGCTTCTAGCAAACGAGAATGGGCATAGTACTGCAGCTCTAGTTCAGCAGCAATTTCCATTTCTTCTTCTGTTGCCATACCAATAATTGTTCCATCTGCTGGTGCAATTTCATATACGTTGTGAACTTCAATAAGCCCTTCTTTCTCTTTCTCAAACATGTAAACAGCCTCCTTTAACATATATTTTTTATGTTACAAAGTCATACTTCTACAATAACTTCTCTCTTTCCTCTTTTTTTGATAAACTTTTACAAAATATTTAACCGATGACCTGTTTTCTCTATTCTTTCAGCAGAAATGAAACGATTTTTATCAAAATTTAATTTATACACATCAGGCATATGAAGTGTTTTCCAAAACTCCAAATCATATTTCGAATTAAAATAATTCATTAGTAATACCATAATATTCCCATGCGTACCTATTACAATATTCTTACCTTCATATTTTTTTAATATATTTTGTATACATATTACAGCGCGCTTTTGTGCTACAGTATTTGATTCTCCGCCTTCGTATGCAAAACTCCAATCTTTCCACATATTCTGCATAGCATCATTAAAATTTGATACTGGCTCTGTGCTCAATAATCTTTCACGCAAATCTTCTTCAGTTTGTATTGATAATTTATATGTATTCGCAATTCCTTGTACAGTTTGGATTGCTCTTTTGTAAGGACTAGAAATAACAACATCAATATGTTTATCTTTTAATAAATGCGTTACATTTTCTGCATCACAGTGCCCTTTTTCAGATAAAGGTCGTTCCCGTTCTTCTTTTGTATATGTAGAATGGGCATGGCGAACGAAATATATTGTTGTCATTTTTCAACCTCCTTTCTTATTTTCCATCTATATTCAATAATAAGATTGGAAAATCCTGTATTACAAAAGAGCACTTTTCATAAGTGCCCCTTTGTTTACATAATAAAATTATTTCATTATAATTTATTTCTGAATTCCTCACTTATGACAATATCTCGAATAAAGTAATCCATATTACTTAGAAGTTTTTCAAATGCTTTTTCACTCAAATTGTTCATCATAAAGACAATCTCAATCTTATTCCCTTTTTTATCAGTACCATAGAAACTATTTGTTAATACAAATGCCGTAGAACCACCTTTCTGTCCAGCAAATTCGAATATACCCTCTCCTACGGTTCCTTTAAATATATTCTCAACCTCACCTTGCATTTGTGGTGTAAAATAATTTCTGCTATTTATCTTTTCCAATAAACTCATGTAATCCTTCGCATTTGCACCTATAAACCGATCTGACCAAATACGCTGAAAATCCATATCGGCTTTTAACGATATCTCGCGTTTTGTCCATTCTTTCTCGTCTTTCATCCATTCATGTATTTGCCATACATGCTTAACATATTCATCATTAGACATATTACGTAGCTTGTCCAATGCTTTATTTTGAGGAATATGCAGTTCTTTTTCAACATAGCCCCTCATATATAATGCCCCTGTATACGTTGGATAAAATTCATCGTGACTATTTAAGCCTAACTCTTTCAAACTTTCATTTATCCGCGCTGCTCCAAGCTTGTCCAATAAATATGATGCATTCGCATTCGAACTATAATGGATCATTCCTTTCACTACTTCTTCTAAAGAAGTTTGACCACCCTTCACTAACTCTTTACCTTTTACATCATCTAGCCATGCAGGGTGTGCACCACCATCAGTATTTTTCACATAGTATTTTTCTAATTCTTTCAATGAAATTTTCTCGTCTTTTCTTATTTTCCCTTCAGCTACTTGCTTAGCATATTCAATTGCTATAACGATTTTCGACATACTTGCTAGCGGTAATTTTTCTTTTTCATTTATTGATGTCAATGTTTCACCATTTCTTTTAACAATTAAAGAAGTTGTTTTATCATCCTTATGTTCTTTTATGTAATTTAGCACATAATTAGAGTCTTCTTTGGAATTGACATATTCCTTCACTGAAAAGAAAGCTATACAGCCTACTATAGTAATTCCAGCTATAATTCCAACAACTTTTAATCCCCTCATGATACTCCCCCTAAAATAAACATATTATATATTATACTAAATAAATTTCCCTTTTTAAGTAATAATTAGATTATTTATACAAAAATACCTCTTTTCTTAAACAACAAAAAAACATGCCTTCATTAGGAAAGCACGTTTTGTGATATTCTTCACATTGTTTAGTTAAAAAATAAATGTTTACTTACCATGATGTAACATTAAATCACTAAGTTCTTCTTCAATGTGATTTAATTTCGCAACGCCTTCTTTCCATTTATGAATATAACGTGAAACCCCAACGAAAAACAAAACAATAATTGTGGAAAGAATAATACCATATACGATTGCTACAGTACTCATAGTTACACTTCCTTATAATTAGTAATGTGGTTATTAGTTATATTTTTATTATAAACCTTTTTCTTTTAAAATACTTCGATTTCAACTTTTTGTAACAAAATTGATTTTTCTAACATTTCGTTCGTGAAAATGGCATATTTTTCACAAATTATACAAAACTTCACCATATGTACTATTACCATATGAGTTATATTATTAAATAGAATAAAGGGGATGATATACTATGACGACTTGGTTTATTGTAATGTTAGTTGTATTTGGAGCATTTAAAATTATCGTTTCTAGCCTTCCTAACACTGTTATTGAATCCATTATTAGCAAGTACGAAACACATCCAAAACTTGAAGAAGAGAATGTGACTATTACAATTCATGGAAATAACGTAGAAGGCGAACAGAAATCAAAAATTATTCATGATTTTAACGAAGGTTTATTTTTAGATCGCTATTATGCACCACCACACAATGAGGGTACGCCTTTAATTATCAATGCAAAACGTGGCAAAAAGAATTTTACATTTTATATTTATAGTCACGAGGAGCATGTTGATGTTGTAAAACAATATAAAAAGAAGGTAGTTGCTTATAGTTTACGCTCTAAAAACCTTCAAAATAGTGATATGTTCGTGTCAGCTGACTTAGCTTAATACTCATATATTAGAAAAAGGAATCCAAGAAATATGGATTCCTTTTTTTCTCATTTACTGAAAAATAAGCTCTGTCTTCAAACTATCTTTCGGTAATAACCAGCCTTTTTTCTCTAAACTCGCCATTAATAATTCCCTTTGTTTTGTCGCAATACTTTCTTCATTTGTTTTAAATGACACTTCTATTACGAAGTCATCTTCTAATTTTCCGGTATTACTTAATGGCCAAATTTCAATATTTGCTTTTATGTTTTCAAACTCTCCTGTATATCGTTTCATTAATACAGGACCGTAAATACGGGAATTCTTTAACATTTCCTCTCCCCAATTTGTATACAACCATTTGTTCATTTTCCCTGGTAATTTTTCTATTAACATGTTTTGAGCAGCTTGTTCATTTGGTAAATCAAGTATCCCATATCCTTTAGCGCTGTAACTTTTCTTATTTGAAATGCTTAATGTTTTCTTCTCAAATCCCCAATCTATTTCCGCCTCATAACTATCCGTATTACTATCGAATCCTTCTTTTTTAGCTACTTCTAGTGCATCTTGAATTACACCATTTGGAATAGGATATCTTTTTTTATATGTTAATTCAAAATCTTTACTAAATTCTTTCTTTCGAATTCTAGCAAACCAACCTTCCTCGCTTAAACTTTTATTCGCAGTATCTAAAAATTGCACTTGTATTCTTTCATATTTTGTACCAGCCTGGAAATGTTCTAGCACCTCTTGCTTCATCTCTTTGTTATCACCTAATACTTGTTCTGGCTTCAATAATAACTTTACTTCAAAACTAGGTTTCATTGGACTAGCTGCAAACCCTTCCTTAACGTTATAAAGGAAACAACAAAAGAAAATGCTGACGAATACAAATACTTTTTTCATATACCTATCCCCTTTACATTTCAAATGACTTCTATACGTTCCATTGCAAGTGAATATACATTTTCATACCCTGCTGTACTTAGCTTTTGTTGTAATCGATCCGTATCCTCTTTCAAAGCGTGCACTAACACCGTATGTTCTGGTAATAATGTATTTAACATCTCTTTAACGTCTCTTATACTTTGGTGAACTTTATACGGAACTCGCTTCACCCTACATGTACTCCTTACATGTTCTTTCATAACTTTTTCTGCAAAACTCCCTTTCGCAATATGCCCAGTAAAAATAACGGCATTCCGTTTTTCATTCCGAAGTTGTTCATAGTATAACTGTGCTCGTTTCGTTTGCATATTCGCATCACTCATTACAACTATTCCGTAACTATTTTGCATACTAATGTCATTATCCATCACTATTATGTTTCTTTTTAAACTCTCCATAATCCATTTAAGTTCTTCATTATTTTTTATCCAACCTTTATATATGAACATCTCTTCAAATCCAGCCAAAATTTCTTTATCTACTATAAGCGGAAATTCTTTATATCGTTCATATAAATACAATACTATATCTTGCGCCCTACCAAGTTGTGGCAGCGGTAATAATGCTATTCCTTCATTTTGCATAACTCGTTCAATTTCTGCACATAGATCGTCTAATCTATCATTTTGCGAAACATCATCTGTGTGATAAGCGGCATCTACAATTGCAACTTTTATATTGTGGCCCAATTTCTCAGGTAAATTAGCTCGTAGTATATTAGACTCTGCTGAATAGTCGCCTGAATAAAATACGTATGTATTACACATATCAACTAAAAACCAAACAGCTCCTAATACATGCCCACTATACCCCCACTGAAACCGCAATGTAGGAGTAATTTGTATCCATTCATTTGGATTACTAATCTCATCAATACATACATAATTTAAATCTTTTATATGTTGGTCGCTATAAGGTAACTTCCACCCTTGCATCACATTATAGTTTCTCCATTTCTCATAATATAACGGCAGTTGCTCCTTCGTATAACGAGTCGTCCAAATTTTTTTCTTATATCCATACTTCGCCAATAAAGGTAAACCCATCGTATGATCTTCATGAATATGTGATAAAAATACCGCATCTAAAAATTGAACAACTTCTCCCTCTATTTTTGGATAACTATTCTCATATGATCGATTAATACCACAATCAAATACTATTTTCGTCTCTTTATTTTTTACAAAATAGCAAGAGCGACCGTATTCTCCTGCTCCTCCCCATACTTCCACTCTCATCATGCTACCCCTTTTCGCTTTTGCTCCATATGTTGCAGCAGTAATAAGCACATTGTTGTAAGTCCAACAGAAACAACGGCCATCGCCATTCCTATAGATACTTCACCCTGTTCAAATTGAGCAAAAATAAACGTTGCTGACGTTTCTACTGATGGAGGTAATACGAGAAGTGATGCTACTAACTCTCTTATTGAAATTGTAAATGTCATCGCCCATCCGGCAAGAATGCCTGGGATAATAAGAGGCAATATTATTTTTCTAAAAATATAAATATAATTTCCAGAAAAAATACTTCCTGCCTGCACGAGAGAATCATCAATTTGTCCGAGTGATGATTTTACATATTGCACCGTGTAAGGTAAAAACAGAACAACATACGTTACGATAACCATGATTGGTGTATTATAAATTGACATAGGCATATATGGTGAATTCCAAAATAGAATAAGACCTACAACCATAACGATTCCTGGTACCATATTCGGTAACATACCGCACATATCAAGCCATTTTTCAGAGGTTTTTTTCCCCTTTCGAATCATAAGTGCCAAAAAGACTCCAATCATTACCGCAATAATCGCTGTTACGAGTGAAAAAAGAAAACTATTCCATAAAGCCTCTAATCCCGGAGACCCCATTGTAAACAATGCCTCATAATGACTTGTTGTAAAGTTATTTACATGTAAACCGCCGCCTCTTAATTTTGAAAAAGAAGCAATAAGTATAGAAAAGTATGGAATTCCAATCGATACGATTAATAAACCAATTACATACATCCATGCTACAACGCGCGTAAATATAGACAAAGTATATCTTTTAGATTTCACACCTTTTCCACTAACCATTGCATATGAATACTTTCGATTCAATACATTTTGTATATACCACATGAGCATACAAGCACTAAGTAATAAAGAAGATAATGCTGTTGCACTACTGAAATCAATTGGCCAACTCGAAATAAATTTATGAATTTCTGATGTTAACACGTGGAATCCTATTCTACGTCCGAATGTAGCCGGTGTTCCTAATTCAGCAATCGTCTTTACGAAAATGAGTAAAGCACCCATTACATAACTTGATACTAATAACGGCAATATTATTTTTCTTAAGCGATAGAAAAAACTTCCGCCATGAACTGCTGCAGCTTCTTCTTTACTACTCCCAATCTGAAGCAACGTGTTTTTCAGCATGAAATAAAGGAATGGGAATAAATGCAGACTCATAATTAATACCATACCTCCTAAACTAAAAAACGATGATGAAACTGTCTTTAACATCGGGAAAAATTGTTCAAAATAGCCGTTAGGTTGCATGAACAAAATCCAGCCCATCGATCCAATATACGGCGGTGTCATAAATGGAATCATAAAAACAATATCTAACTTACTATACTTTCCTACATCTGTTTTGCTCATAATAAATGCCAATGGAAATGCAAATATTGTAGCACCTATTACAACGAGTGCACCTAGAAGCATCGAATTTAGAAAAATCCCAGCTAATCCACCACTCTGCATCACTTCAAAAGGCTTTAAAAAATTCCAACTGCTATTTTCATATACACTAGAAAATAAAATAAGAAAAAGTGGAATGACGATTAACATCGCCACAAGTAATAACGCTACCGTCATTCCAACTTGTCTTACTGATACGAATCGATTTACCATGGAATCACCATCTTATTGAAATACTTTCTTAAATTGTTTTCCTATTTCATCTTGCTCTTTCTCAACTGTTTTCCAATCAATATTTAATACTGGAATCTCTTCTATATTTGGTCTATTTTCAGCTTTTATATCTGTTCTACCAGGCAATAAATACGCTTTAGAAACTTGTTTTTGTACATCATCGGATAATAAATAATCAATAAACTCTTTTGCACCTTCAACATTTTTACTATCCTTCATAATCCCCGCTGCACGTGGGCTAATAACTGTTCCGCTTTTTGGATATACAATATCAACAGGTTCACCCTTTGCTTTTGCGCTATACGTCATATAATCAACACCCGCAATGACCATATCTTTCGCACCTGTTACAACTGGGTCTAACGCTTCCTGGTTTGCTCCTGCTACTGTAACTTCATTTTTCTTAAGCTGCTCAAATAAATTCCATCCATCTTGTCCATTCTTTTTCACGTATCCTGTTACAAAGTCTAAAGCTGAACCTGAAAGTGCTGGATCTGGAAGATTCACTTTCCCTTTCCATTCTCCTTTCGTTATATCGCTCCAATCTTCAGGCGCCGTCTTCACATTTTTTGTATTGTACACAATCCCTAATGCTGAAGCACTATACCCGAAATAATGGCCTTTATCATCTGACCATTCAGAACGCAGCTTATCAGCTTGTTTCGCCTCTTTATAAGCTAACGTTTGACCCTCTTTCTTTAATCCTTCCATCGCTGGTAAGGAAGCGAGTACGACAACGTCAACGACTGGATTTTTCTTTTCAGCTTCCATTCTCGCTAAAATTTTACCAGTTGTCCCTTGAAACATTTCCACCTTTATACCAGTTTTCTTTTCAAAGTCTTTTTGAATTTTTTCTGCTAACCCTTTTGGCCCTGCACTATATACAACAATTTTCTTTTCATTCATATTTTTACTTTTTGCATCTGCATTACCTGTCTTTGAACTACAACCTGTTACTACAGTAGAAAATAGTAAAGTACATACAAATAAAGACTTAAGCGAACTGAATTTCTTCATACGATTCTCCCCCTATATGATGAATACATTTTTTGGGTACATATAACGATACTGGTTTCCCGATGCTTAGCTTACTATTGTGATAGGCTGTCCAGATGCCTAAAGTCCCCATATTTACTTTCACTTCATAACGCTCTCCTACGTATGTAACGTGCTGAATTTCACCTGTATACATTTCGCACACATCATTTTTTGTCCAACTCACATGCTCTGGACGAATCATTTTTTCACCCTCTACAAGCCAATTCGCCTTACCAACAAATTTGGCAACAAATTCATGAGACGGTTTCACATAAATATCTTCCGGTGTTCCTTTTTGTAATACTTCTCCTTGTTTCATGACAATAATTTGGTCTGACATTGACATTGCTTCTGTTTGATCGTGAGTGACATACAGTGCAGTTAAACCAATGGAATGAACGATATCCATAAGCTCTATTCTCATTTCTTCTCGCAAAATTGCATCGAGTGCACTTAGCGGTTCATCAAACAAAATAAAATGAGGTTTTGTTACAATTGCTCTAGCGAATGCGACACGTTGTTGCTGTCCACCAGAAAGTTCGTGTGGATACCTTTTCTCCATACCTTGCAGGCGAACTCGCTTTATCGCATCCTCTACTTTTTCTCGTAAATGATTCGTTTGCTTTGTAGCTCTTAAACCAAATGCAACATTTTCAAAAACAGTCATGTGCGGCCATAAAGCAAAATCTTGAAATACCATACCGATATTCCGTTCATGAGGAGATGTCTTTATCTTTTTTGTAGCAGAATACATGCATTGGTCTCCAAAACATATTTCTCCCTTATCCGGTTCTTCAAGTCCTGCTATCATTCTAAGTAAAGTCGTTTTCCCACATCCCGAAGGTCCTAAAAGTGTAGTGAATTCCCCTTTTTTCATTACAATCTGCAACGGCTTTAACGCTTGTGTTTTTCCAAATGTTTTTTCTAATCCATTAATTTTAATATCCATCGTCTCACCTCTCTCCCCTCATTCTTAACCTGCTTTCATTCTATATGGAAGATTTATACTGAATGTTAATGCACTGTAAAGATTAAATTAAAAAACTTCTAATAAACTATTTATTTCTATAGATTTTTTCTATAGTTAAAATAAAAAAGGCGGCAATTCATAATGAATCTCTTAAAATTAGAAATTGTAGTACTTATTAAGAAATACAAAAAGCTTACAATCGTTGCAGAAAAACTTGGCGTTAAACAACCAACTATTACTTTTCATATAAAAAGCTTAGAAGAAGAACTCGGTGTGTCTTTATTCGAATTACGTTCTGGAAGGTATTTCTTAACAGAGGCTGGTGAGGCTTTGCACCATTATGCTTGTAAAATAGATGCACTTATGAAAGAAGCTAGACGTGTCACGCAAGAGTTTAAAGATTTTCATAAAGGTGCTATAACAATTGGCGCTAGTTATGTACCAGCGACTTATCTTTTGCCAGCAGTCGTTCATCAATTTCAATGTGAATTTCCCAATATAAAAATAACGCTACTAGTGAAAACAGCCCCTGAAATTCGAATGATGCTACAAAATCACGAAATCGATCTTGGGATAATTTCCGCTGCTCCATTTGATGAACCACTTTTAAAACAAACGAATATAATGCCCGATACACTTGTTCTTGCTTTTTCCAAAGAACATCATTTTTCAAAGAAAGACAATGTATCGTTACAAAATATAGAAAAGGAACGCATACTATTGCATCGTAACCCATCTACAACGAGAGATTTACTTACACAATGGACGTTAGCGCACAACATTACATTCCAATCAGAAATTGAATTAGATTCATTAGAAACGATGAAACAAATTTTAAAATATGGTAATGGAATTGCCTTGATTTCTAAACTTGCTATCGAACAAGAAATACAACGAAATGAGCTATGCTATATACCAATCCCTGAATTTGAATTTCAGCGTAATATTTATACGATTCATCATGAGGACAGATGGAATTCTAAAATCATTTCTTTTTTATTACAGAGCATCACTTCATTTGCAACAAAAAATTAAAAGGCTGTCGTTATGCACGACAGCCTTTTAAACTATAAATCTATTTATTTTTCTTTGCCTCAATTTTCGCTTGCGCCTCTTCAGCCTTATCTAATGCTTCTGATACTTTCTTCTCTTTTTCTTTCACTTCATCTATACTATCGACAGCTTTAATAATTTTATCGATTCCTTCTTCTTCTACCTTTCTACGCTTTGCCACTCTTTCATTTACTTTCTCTTCCACATCTTTTGCTTTTTGAAGCATATTCTCTGCATTTGATGTTACAGCTTTTTCAAGTGCATCGTCTTTTTTCATTTGTAACACTTCATTTGCAATGTCTTTCGCTTCTAAATACTTACCGTCTTTTAATGCTGTTGCTCCGTGATCCATTTTCTCGGCCATTTCTTTATATGATTTCGCTTCATTCCCGGATTTCTCTTTTTCTGCTTTTTCAAACCACATTGTTGCATCACTATATTTTTCATCTTTCAATGATTGCATACCTGTTTCAATATATGTGTCATAATTGCTACATCCAGCCATTACGACTAATAGAAAAAGCATAACAAAACTTAATTTTTTCATGCTGTTGTCTCCTTTTCTTTGCAAGCTCACTTTACTTTAACATACATGAAAAAGAGTTTCAAAAACTAAAATACTAATTTAGTCATTCTTATAATGATAAGTCAAATTTTTATTATTTTTAAGCGGACACATCTAGTTGTTTTTTCGCCATATGTTGCTTTACTCCAACTAATACAACTAACAATAAACCTACGCCTAATGTCATCATAACAATGCTAGTTGGCAACATATCTAATAGTAGTCCATATACAATCATACCAAGTGGTGCGATTGCAGTCGCAATTGTTTCAAGTAGGCCAAACACACGCCCTAGGTAGTTCGGATCTGTCGTTTTTTGCATATGTACTTGCATTGGAATGTTTACAATCATAATTGCTATACCAGTTAACATCATAAAAGCAATATAGTAAATAAAACTTGCTACTTTTGGAATGATAACTAACAACGGAAAGACTGTACATAAACTTAAACCTGCAAACAAAAACAGTCCAGTATAAATTGAACGAAACGGATTATTCACTTCTTTACGCACCGATAAAGCAATCGCACCAATTAACATCCCGACTGCTAACATTCCCTCTACAGTACCAAGTTGCTTTGAAGATAAATGTAATGTATGTACGATAATGTATGGAAGTGCAACGGTTAGACCACACGCAAAAAAGTTTACCCACAATGCTATTTTCATTAAACCATATATTTCATGTTTTCGTTTTATATATGAAAAACCTTCTTTTATACTCGTCAAGAAATGCTCTTTACTCTCAGCCACTTCTTTTTTATATAAATCAAATACAATAAATAATTGCAAAATAACCGCTAAAAAGAATGTAATGCTATTCAACAAAAAGAACGACTGAATTGAAAAGAAACCAAATACAACTCCGCCAATAATCGGCCCTAAAATATTTGATAAAGAAGCCGCCGTTTGATTTAAAGCACTCGCTTTTTGAATACGTCCTTCATCTACTAAACTCGGAATAGACGAAGTTAATGCAACGGAATAAAAACTTGCACAAATTGATAATAATGCTGCTGAAATATAAATAAAAAGAAGTGATGGTCCAAATATAGTAGCAAGAATAAACATACTAAGCATCGTTAAACTACTTAATAAATCAGTACCAATGACAAGCCATTTTCGATTGACGCGATCTGCTACAGCACCAGCAATTGGACCACAGATCATCCTTGGAAGTGATCCGCAAACGAGCGTAGTTGCAAACCCCATCCCTGAACCAGTAGTCTTTAATACGTATAACCCCATTGCGAACGTATAAATACCTGCGCCTAATAAAGACGTCATTTTTCCAATCATCATTAAAATGATGTTTCTCGTTGCAATCTTCATTCTTGAATCATGTTGTCCTATACTTATATCTCCCATTTTTGACTCTCTCCCCTTAAAAGTTAAATTGTGTTAAACTTATTATATAATCAATTTTCCGATTTCCACAACATAAAGTTAAATATAATTTAACTTTTTAAATATAAAGGAGCAATAATATGGCAACTCTCGGCGAAAAAATTAAAACATTAAGAAAAGAAAAAAAGCTTACACAAACAGAGCTGGTAGGTTCGGAACTGACAAAAAGTATGCTTAGTCAAATTGAAAATGGAAAAGCTACACCTTCTATGAAAACATTACAATATATTGCTGAAAAACTTGAATGTGAAATGAGCTTTTTATTAGAAGAAGATGAAGGAGAAATTGTAGAACTCATTCAAAAAATGGAGCCATTAATAAAAGCAAATAAATGCGATGAAGTATACAAGACTTTACTACCTATCGTTCAAACAGAGCTACCTTCTACTTTAAATACAGCTCGCTTATATAAACAGTTCCTAACAGGAGCAGTTATTATGAACGATTATCATATTGAATATTACGTTGAAACTGCTGTTTCTATATTTGAAAAATATACTTTATATCGAGAAAGCACTGAAACGAAACTACTGTTTTACTATATGCTCTTCAAACGTAAAAAATATAAAGAATGTTTACAGATGATTGCTACAATTCGTGATGAATATAAAGCAAAGAATTTAGAAATGGATCTGATTACACATATACAACTATACTTAAAAGAAGCCATTATTTTACTCGCATACGGCAATTATGAAAAATGTGAAAAAGTCATTTTAGATGCACTTGCATTTTCAAAAAAGCATCAAGTGTATTATAAAACAGATGAATTTTACCGGATTTTATCTTACCAAAAAGTCATTACAGCTGATAAAGAACAATATTTATATTACATAAAAAAATCTGAGCAATTTGCCATTTTTACAGAAGATATTCTATCCATCGCAATTATTGATATTTTAAAAGCATACTATTACAACACAATTACTAATGAATATACAATCGCATTAAAACATCTAGAACAATTTCGAGAAAAACTAAAAGATGAACCAATCTTTCAAGACGATGGATTATATTATCTTGAAAAAGGAAAATCTTTGTATGGCTTAAAACGTTATAAGGAAGCTTTGGCAATATTAAAACACGCTACCATACCAGATTATATGAGTCATCCACTTGATCAATCGTGGGTATTAACAGCTGGGTCTTATCGTGCCCTTTGCTATATAGAACTTCAAGATAAAAAATCTGCCTTAAAAGAGGCAAAAGAAGCCGTTCAAGCAATAGATAGCTATCCTGATTCCATCTTCACTTCATTTATTAAAGAAACATTACAAATAATACAAAAACTTTAAGAATGTCTCTAAATGGTATATTATTCCTCTTTTTTAGCAAAGATAATAATGATGGGAGGAATATAAATGAATATACAACGTGCAATAGAGCTTTCTATGTCAGCAGAACAAGCCAATGTCAATTTTCAAGGCATGCCTGTTATGATTCAACACGTCGATGAAAGCAATGAAACCGCCCGCATATATGAAGTAAAAAACCCAGGACGCGAATTAACTGTTCCAGTTAATAGCTTAGAGGAAATATAAGAAATGCCACTTCTCTTTTGAAGTGGCATTTTTCTTCTTTCAGATTACTTATTATAAATTTCTTCAACTCTTTATTTTACATGAGCTGAAAAAATAAGAATTTTCTACTTCTTTTCTCTTTGTGACCTGCTAAAATACAAACTATGGATTAATTATTCGTACTATACATTAAGGAGGAAAAATAATGGCATCTAATTTAGAAAAAAACAAGCCTTATTATGCAGTTATATTCACTTCTAATTTATCAAATAATACAACTGACTATAATACCGTTGCCGAAGAAATGGAGAAACTTGCAAAGCAACAATCTGGATTTTTAGGTGTAGAAAGTGCACGAGGTAATTCTGGACTCGGAATAACAATTTCTTATTGGGAATCACTTGATGCGATTGAAAATTGGAAGAAGAACACCTTACATAAAGAAGCGAAAAAAAGAGGTCGTGAGCAATGGTATGAAAACTTCCATCTGCGTATTTGCCTTGTTGAGAAAGAATTTAAGTTTCATAGAGGTAATTTATAACTATGAAGGAAAAATTAGCTCTCGTTATTGTTCATGAAATATATGGTGTGAACGACCATATGCATCACGTTACCCAGCACTTTACTTCATCTCATATAGATGTATTCTGTCCTAATCTTCTACAATCACAACACGCATTTCATTATCGTGATGAAGAAAAAGCATATGAATATTTTGTAAATCATATTGGATTCGATGATGGAAAAAAGCAAATTGAAGAATTCATTTCTCATCTTTCTAGTAGTTATACACATATTGGACTTATAGGCTTTAGTGTTGGAGCTACCATCTCATGGCTATGTAGTAACAATCCGAAAATAGATTTTATTATCGGGTGTTACGGTTCTCGTATACGCGACTATGTCCACATAAAGCCTACATGCGCTACATTACTTATATTCCCTGAAAAAGAATCTAGTTTTTCAGTATCCTCTTTAATTCACACATTGCAGCAACAAAAGAATCCTTTATTAGAAATCAAACAACTACACGGTGAACATGGATTTCTAAATCCGTACACTGAAAAATATAACGAGCACTCTACAAAACAAGCATACAATTTAATAGATTCATTTCTTGTAAAGTGAAACTTCAATCAGTGGGGGGTCATCCCCCACCTACTCTCTTTTCTTACGTTGAGTTTTAAGGTGTGGGTCTTACTGCCCATGCGTGATAAAAACAATCTTATACAGGAGACTCAAAATGACGCTGACATTACTCTTACTTGTTTTCATACTCATTGCCTTTATCTCAGCGCTAACTATCATTTTTATAACCGTAAAAAAAGGGAGATTTTTCAACCGCCTCTACTTACAATCTATTATCGTTTGCATTTTATTTTTTACTAATTGGATCTTATATGTAACAACTTTTTATTCGCTACTCCCCGAGAAAGTTAGTGAGTTCCTATTCTTACCCATTTGGTTTTTCCTTTGTATTTTAGGTTTTATAACTTTCTGGCGCGAATGGGGAAATAATCGTGTATTCTCAATATGTATCGGTTTTCTTTCCTTGACTAGTTTTTTATTTGGATTATTGTTGTTAATTCTTTCGGGGATGTAATAGAAGAAGGAAGAAAAGCCAACTTTCAACTTTTCTTCCTTCTATGTTTACCTTTAGTTTTCACTGTCACTGATTCACAAGGTGTATAATATATTTGAGGTGTCGCCTTATCAACAAACATCATAAACGTAACGAAACCGATAATAAAGAAAATAAACAACGTTAACAAAATTGCTCCTATCGTTAAAAGTATCATAACACCACCCCTATATTTTTTATGTTATTACACTTTTCGCTATGATATGAGCGTAATCCTTTTTAGAAAAGGAAACGTAACAAAATAATCACAATCACTCCCGTTAATACTGTACCTAATAAACTACGAGTATATATCGCTACAAGAAATGTTGGAATTGCTGCAATAAGATAATCCCACTGCATCGTCTCGTGCATAAATAAAACTTGTGCTAAAAGTGCTGCTAATATTGCAATTGGTATGTAATTTAACCATTTTAAACCCCAGTCTGGAATTTGTAGTTTACTAAATACGAGTAGAGGTAAAATACGTGGCACGAGTGTAACAGCTCCTGCTGCTAGTAAAAGTAATAATACATCTAATCTCATTTCCATTTTTCAATCAACACTCCAATCGTCGCAGCTAGTAAGGTTGCGATAATAACCGCTATACTATCTGGCATAAATAAGTGTGAAACGTATGCGATAATAATCGCTACGATTGCAACACTTAAATGAATTGCTAGTTTCGGTTTACTACTTATGAGCTGAAGAACAAATAATCCGATAAACATCGCTGGTAATGCATAATCCATGCCGTATGTATGTGGATCTGGTATCCACTCACCAAATAGCCCGCCAATGATAGTGGCAAGAATCCAATTTAAATACGCTGTTACATTAAGCCCTATCATCCATCTTTCACCTAAATATCCTTTTTGCGCAGCATGCTGCACTGCAACGCCGAAAGTTTCATCTGTAATTTGCGAACCGATGATTAAGTTTTTAAATAGAGGAATTTTCGTAAAGTACGGTGCAAGTGCAGCACTCATAAGAAGGTGGCGCAAGTTAACAAAAAATACAGTAAAAATAATTGCGGAAGCAGGAGCACCGGCTGCATACATACCAGCTAATATAAATTGGGCAGAACCTGCATAAATTAAAGTGGACATAAATGCAATTTCAATGATGGAGAAACCAGCTGTTTTTGCAATTACACCAGCTGCTATACCGATGCTCAAGTAACCAAATACAGTTGGTAAACAATCTTTTACTCCTTGCTGAAATGTATCGTCACTCTGCAAAGCTACATGTGCCTGAGCTTTACTCATCTCTATCATCCTCCATTCCTTCTAAAGTTCGTTTTCCTGTTACAACATGAACTAAATCTATATTTTCACGCCATAACGTATCTAACTTATCAGCTCCAAATTCCTTTGTGATTTCTTCAACCATAATATCGTGCCGCACATACTCTGTAGCAACGAGAACTAGCGCTGGGTCATACGTTGTAACGGCCCATGAAGTGCTATCATTTGAGAAGTTCGCAATTAATACTTCCTCTCCATCACGAGCAATAACAGTTAAATGACCACCCATTCTCTTTTCAACAACGTGGGGCGTCATATAATTATGATGAAACGTCGCTCCTATTTTTGTTTCTGGAGCTCCAAATAAGATTGAAAATATATGTACGCCTTCCTCTTCCTTTTGATGAATGTATGGCTCAATTTCATGCACTTGTTCTTCCCATACAGAAATCCATAATTCTTCCTTTGCCCTATTAATTATATTGCATATTTCTTTTAAAACACGATCATTTGAGCGAATATGCGAAATTACATCTATTTGTCGCTCTTGTTCTAAACAATTTAATTTCTCATCTAAAAATTCAAAGGACTTTTCAAAGTCTTTTCGCATTCGATTCATTAATTCGGTAGCTGGTACTGGTACATATTTAACTGGTTCAGAAGGTACAATATGCACCGCTCCTTTATCCATTAACTTACCGAGTACCTCGTAAATCATAGAACGAGGTACTCCTGTTTGTTTACTCACTTCATAGCCCGTTACTGGGGAATGTTTTAGTAGTCCAATATACGCTTTACATTCATACTGAGAAAATCCTAACTTTTGTAATTCCTTTATAATTTCATCCATCGGTAACCCCTCACAATCTAAATCGCCCTTACTTCAAAACGACGATTTTGCTTCCCTTTACTTTTTACTTTATCAATAACAAGTGTTCCTATTTCACTCGTATTTTTCACATGTGTGCCTCCACAAGCTTGTTCGTCTAAATTTTCAATTGTAACAATGCGGATTTCTTGGATAGTAGTTGGCAGGAGATTTATTGCTGTTTTAATCATTCCTACAGCATTTTCTGCTTCTTCGCGGCTCATATAACGAGTGGAAATTTCTTTATTTTGCTTAATAAGTTTATTCACTTCCTCAACAATTTCTTCTACTTCCACGCTCGATAACTCTTGTAACTCATTAAAATCGATACGTGCTTTATCAGGATAAATTTGATTTCCAGTGCATAGAGCTCCATACTTTTCATAAACAACAGCTCCGATAAGATGCAGTAAAGAGTGATGACACATTAAATTATGACGTCTTTCCCAATTTATCTCTAATTTAACTGGACCTAACTTTACTTGAGCTTCATCTTTTATATAGTGAACTATTTCTCCTTGCTCCTTCTTTACTTTTTCAACTTCAAATACAGACCCATCTTGTACAATGACACCCGTATCACATTCCTGTCCTCCACCAGTTGGATAAAAAACTGTTTCTTTTACAAATACTTTATTCCCTTCTACTCTTATCACTTCTGTTTCGCAACTCGTTTTGTATGCATCTTCTAAATATAATGCCGTTGTCATACTCTCACCTCTTTAGTAGTTATAGTTATACCTACTAATATAAAAAAGAAGCTCCATAAAGTCAATTGATAATTCTGAAATTTTAAATTAATAAAAGACTCCTTTATTAGGAGTCCACTATCTCAATATTTCATTCGCTTCTTTTTCATAAATTTTATCAAATGACGTCATAACACGCTGTGATGCTTGAATCATCTTTTGATCTGTCATAAGATCTGCCATCTCTTTCGTCATATCTACATTTGAATTTTCTAGCATATGATTTTTTACTATTCCTGTTCCGTTCGGTAAATTAGCAATGTTTCCTTCTGCTAGTGTAAAGCTTTTGTTTTCACGTTGCACGAGACGTGCATTCGTTTCTGCATCTACTGTTTTTGTTTGCAAACGACCAATATTATTTTGTGTTGCTTCATCATATAATGTACCGTCTGCTTGTACAGCAACCTTTGCTCCTTCTGGAATACGAATACGCTCATTATTCTCTCCCATTACGAAAGCACCTGAAGATGTTTGTAAATATCGATCACTATTTAATGTGAAACTACCATCTCTCGTTAAAAACGTTTCATCATTTTTAGAAGTAACAAAAAATGATGTTGTGCCGGCCGCGCCGTCATCTAAAAAGAAATCTGTAGCGCTATTTGTCATTTGTATATTTCCTTGTACTAAATTCACATGCGTTGCAGCTGGTACTACAGCGTAATCGACCGAACCGATATTTGTTACCGCCCCATCTCCGCGGCGATATGTGTCTTGTACATCAAATACTTTAGACGTCATATTTTCTGCTTTAAATCCTGTCGTTTGAGCATTTGCAACGTTATTCGAATGAACATTAATGCGCTGCATGTAATTCATCATGCCCATAGAACCTATATAAAGACCGTTCATATTCGTTTGAATAAGGCAAGCGCCTTATTCTTCACCTCTTTTCTACGATGTTTGTAACATTTGTTTTGCTAAATGTTCAGCTGTAGCGATATGTATATTTTTCTTTATGTCTTGGCCATCTGTCATTAATACAATAGGAGCTGATGATACCGCTGGAATTTTCAACAATTCGCCACTACTTGCTGTTTCATCAAATTTCGTAAACACAATACCATCTATATGAATATCTTTAAAGTTTGTAATGATTTCAATCATATCTTTACTTTTCATAGAAGCTGATAACGTTAAACAAATATAATCTGGTTCTACTTGTCCCATCGTTTCAATCATTTCTTCCACTGTTTCTGACGTACGATAATTTTTTCCGGCTGTATCAATTAAAATATAATCGACGCGTGCTTCTTCTTTAAAATACGTAAGCGCTCTTGTCATTGCAGCTTCATCACGCACAGCAATTACTTCAGATCCAATTGTCTTTACGTTATCTTGCAATTGCTGTACTGTTCCTATGCGCGAATGATCTGTCGTTATAAAACCAACTGTTTTTTTCTTACCGTGAAATTGCCATGCCATTTTCGCGAGTGTCGTCGTTTTACCAACGCCAGTTGGACCGATTAATGCAATTGTTTGTACTTCTTTTTCAAAGACGTTTTCCGTATTGAAATGAGATTTCATATCTTCCAATATGTACCTGATAACTTCTTCTTCCGTAATCATCGTTGCATTTTCAAACTTTATTTTTAACTTTTCAGCATATGCATGAATGAAATATTGTTCCACATCGTTTTGTTCTAGCATCCGAATTACTTTTTGAATAATAAACGGTACAGATTCTTGATTTTCTTTATTTGGAGCTACTTCTTCTTTCTTTACTGGAACGACTTGTTTCACAACTTTTTTCTTTTTCGTTACTTTCGTTACTTCCGTTTCTTTCATCGGTTTCACAACGACGATTCCTTTTTCAAACAGCTTTAATAGTTTCTCTTTTTTTCTTGCCCATTCTTCACTATTTCCTGTTTGCATCGTCGCGTATGACATAGAAGTCGTTACGTTTTCTAAATTGTGCAGTACTGATTGAATTCCATTCGCCTTCACAATTTGTTCTGAAGGATCATTCACAACATCCATTAACTGTTCATGAAATTGAGCTGTACCTTCATTCACTTCTTCCTGTTTTTCTTCTGGAAAAGCAACTAACATTTCATAATCCTTTTTCCAAAAAAACGGTATATTTCGTTTTACACTTTCATCGACAACGTAATAATAATCTGTACCATATTGGTCAAATAACTTTCGATACAATTCATTTTTCGAAGCTGCTTTTATTCGCATTAACGCTTCTTTTTTTTCTGTACTTTCCATTACTTCACCCCCTACTATTCAATATAGGCAATTTGATCCACAACAATTTCTGGTGCTAATTCGCTAATACAAAGTACTTGTGCTTCCACTTGATAACGTTCTAGCAGTCTTACAATCGCAAATCTAAAATCTTTTCTACGTGTTAATAACACTGGTTCTCTTCCCATTAAACGTGCTTGCTTAAAGACGCGCTGCACTTGCTCAACGACACGTGTTTCTAAATCTAAATCCCAGTTTAATAGGTAACCTTGATATGAATTATTCACAACATCCGCATCTAACTCAATTGAATCAGAGAAGAGCGCTGCATATATTTTTCCGTCTGGATTTTTCGCATTTTCACAAATAACTTTTGAAATACATTCACGAACAAATGATGTTACACCATCCACGTGGTTTTGATAAATTTCTTTGCCGTCAATAATACCTTCAATAATTGTTGGTAAATCACGAATAGAAATACCTTCTTTTAGAAGTTGTTTAATAACATTTTGAACAAGTGATAAATCAATTTCTTTTTTCTTAATCTCTTCTAATAGAACGCCATTATCATTTTCAAGCGAGTTAATTAAGTCTTTTACATGTTGGCGCTGAATTAATTCATGAAGATTACGTCTAACGACAACATCTAAATGTGTAATTAATATGCTAAGTGGCTCTAAAACTTGATAGCCTTTCATTTGTGCATCTTGCACCATATGCTCTAAAATCCAATATCCATCTTCACCGAAAATTGGATCTTTCGCTGGCTCTGCATCTAAATCAGCCATTACGTTTGGTGTTTTCAGTGCTAATAAATAACCTGATTTTAAAACACCTTCAGCCGCCTTCGCACCTTTAATTCGAATAATGTA
Organism: Bacillus sp. FSL W8-0770; assembly: GCF_038008705.1. Lineage (NCBI taxonomy): Bacteria > Bacillati > Bacillota > Bacilli > Caryophanales > Bacillaceae > Bacillus > Bacillus sp. FSL W8-0770. The sequence continues at coordinate 1,594,653 of NZ_JBBOZR010000001.1, read as the reverse complement.
ACGTCCGCGTGGCCTAAAGCTCGTATTATCTTTAAAGTTAATTCCAGGAACGTTAATACCAAGGTCAGTAATAATTGACTTCCTCATAAGAACAACTTTATCACGCGCTGTTTCCCCGTTAATTTTTTGCTTTACAAGTGCTGCTAAATCTAAACCGAGTTCTACTATAATTGGATATTTATCCGTAAATACTCCGAATGAATCTTCCACTTGTTGCAGTTGTTCATCTTCGCCTTGGATCATTTCTATTTCTTTTTGAAGCTCGTCTTCTTTTTCTTTCTTTATTCGATTTTTATTACGAATTCCTAAGAAGATAATTGTTCCGCCAACGAGTGCGAATGGTAGAAACGGTAGCGGAGTAAAAATACCCATTGCGATAAATAAACCACCGAGCGCATATACAACGACTTCATGCGCTAATAACTCTTTAAAGATACCTTCTGTTACTGTATCCGGTGAACCGTCAAATACACGCGTTACGATAATACCTGTTGAAATTGCAAGCATAAGCGATCCAATTTGGTTTACGATTCCGTCACCGACAGTTAACTGTGTATAATGAAGAGCCGCATCCGCAAAGCTCATCCCTTGCTGCATCATTCCGACAATTAAACCGAAAATAATGTTTACGAATAAAATGACAATCCCGAAAATAACGTCCCCTTTAATGAACTTTCCGGCACCATCCATCGCCCCGTAAAACTCTGTTTCCATATTTAATTTTTTTCGTTTTGCTTGTGCATCTTTTTCTGAAATAATACGCTGGTTTAAATCAGCATCGATAGACATTTGTTTCCCTGGTAAAGAATCAAGTGTAAAACGAGCTGCAACTTCAGCTGTACGAGACGCACCGTTTGCAACGATAAACTGGAATATGATTAATACTGTAAAAATAACGATACCAATTAATAAGTTTCCGCCAATTACGAACTGGCCGAACTCTTCAATAACATGACCTGCATTTCCATCTGTCAAAATCGCTCGCGTCGTCGAAACGTTAATCGATACGCGGAAAATCCCGATTAATAACAACATCGTTGGAAATGACTTTAATTCATCCCACTCGTTAATACTTGTCGCTCGCATATAAATAAGCACTGACATACTTAGTAGAAAAACGATAATGATATCAAGTATAAATGGTGGAAGTGGAATTAAGAGCGCCACTACGAATGACGCTGCTAAAAAGATAGAAAAATAGGTTCTTGCAGAATCTATCTTAAACAAAGAGATCTCCTCCAAACGCGCTATTATACTTCAAGTTCATTCGTCTGAATTAAATAGCGCATAACTTCAATTACAGCTACATATAAATCTTCTGGAATCGTCTCATCTTCCTCGACTTGATAATATAAAGAACGAGCAAGCGGACGGTTTTCCACCATTGGTATTTCTTGTTCACGGGCAAGCGTTCGTATATATAATGCGAGCTCATCTTCCCCTTTTGCAACGACAATTGGTGCTGCATCAACGTGTTTATTGTAACGAAGTACGACCGAAATATGAGTCGGGTTGTTTACAATAAACGTTGCGCCATCCATCTTCTTCGCAATTGTTCCTTGCAAGATTGCATGCATAAAGTTTTTTCGTTTCCCTTTAACTTGCGGGTCCCCTTCATTATCTTTATGCTCTTGTTTCACTTCTTCTTTTTTCATCTTAATATCTTGCTCGTACTCCCATTTTTGATAAATGAAATCAATAATAGAAAGAACGATTAAAATAATTAAAATTGCTAAGAAAATAAATTTAATTTCCCTAATAATTTCAGTAAGTGATGCAGTCCAGTTAAATCCAATCATACTGACAATTTTCTCTAAATTCTTTTTAAAGAGAACGTAAGCGACGTAACCGATTAATCCCATATAAAATAGTGATTTCAAAATATCTACTAAACTTTTACGACTAAACAGTCTCGTAAAATAGTTTTTCGGATTAATACGTGACGCTTTCGGTTTAATGACTTTAGAAGAAAATAGGAAGCCGACTTGAATCATATAATTGAATAAATGAAAAGCGTATACGAGTATTAATATCGGAGCCGATACTTTCAGTAATAAAATCCCCATTAAATAAAAATACTCGGTTGAATCTGTATTTTTTCCAATTTGATCAAACAGCACCGCTACGGAATTTGCAATCTCATACCCTAGCCAATCTCCGAAGAAATAAACGACAACTGCTAATACGAGAATGGAAAATAAATTATTTAAATCTTTACTCCGGGCAATATTCCCTTCTTCACGCGATTTTTTACGCTTCTGCGGGGTGGCCTTTTCTGTTTTATTATCCTTTGCCATGCGCGTCCCCCTACTTCGTTAAGAAAAAGTTAAATAGTTTCGTATACTCTTCAAGTAATACATCCGTCATATTTTTAAACACATAACCGAGCATCGGTACACTCATTGCAATAAACAAAATACCGCACGTAATTTTAATTACGTATGCATTCATAAAAACGTTTAATTGCGGAGCGTTTTTTGCAATTAAAATAAGAACAAAGTTAATGATGAATAAACTTCCCATAAGCGGAAGAGCAATTTCAACCGCTGATGTGATCGCAAATAATAGCGTTGCGAGTAGACTATCTAAAAAACTAGTCGTCAGCAATTTTGAAATCGCCTCTGTATATTGAAACGACTTTAAAATCGTGGCAACGAAATAATTAATGCCGCCAAGTGAAATAAAAATAATGAGGAAGAACATATCAAAAAGTGTTGAAAGTAAAGTAGACTGTGATCCTGCATTCACATCAAACAAACTCGCCTGTGATAAACCGATATCAAAGTCTAAAATATGTCCAGCCATTTTCGGAATGTTCCACAGCATTTCTACAATTTTTGAAAGAGATAATCCAATGACAATTTGCGTCGCTGCATAAGCAGCTACATCCCAAACCGTCTTTATATGAGAAACATCAACTTGATCGGCAACTGTAATCGACAGACCGAGCCCAAATGTAACCTTCGCCATAGCTGGAATAGATCGTCCTGAGAAAAACGGTAAAAAATATAAAAATGAAGTAATGCGGCAAAACGCAAAAAACGTCGCCGCCCATAATTCCATATTCATTTCAGTTCACCTATCTTAGTACGAACGCAATAGCGATGGGATTTTATCAAATAAATCTAAAATAAGCGTCGTTAACTCTTGGAACATCCACGGACCTAAAATGATAATAACGAGGACAATACTCGCCATTTTCGGTAAAAACGTCAGCGTTTGCTCTTGAATTTGCATCATCGCCATAATGACAGCGATGATAATAACGACAATCATACTTACGCCGGCAACCGGCATTAAAATCATAACCCCTTTATAAAAAAAGGTTTGAAAAATATCTATAATTGGTGACGTATTCATTTATATGACTCCTATCACATAGCATCAAACGCTTCAGGCGACCGTTTTAAACATAATGTCGACGATTTTTGTATATCCACCTAAATATACGAAAACGAGTATTTTAAACGGTAAACTTAAAATCATCGGCGGTACCATCATCATCCCGAGGTACATTAAAAGTGTACTAATAATCAAATCTATAAATACAAACGCTAAATAAATGAACATCCCTGTCAGTAAACCTTTTTGAATTTGCGTTAACGTAAAGGATGGTACGAGCGTAAATAGTGAAAGATCTTTCAAATCTTTCGGCAACTCTTCTCCGCGTACTTTCAGCATCATTTTTAAATCATGCTTATACGTATGCTTTGACATATATTCTTTCATAATAGGAGCTGTCGTTTCCGCAGCTTGACTTACTGTTATTTTCTCTTTCGTCATCGGATCCCACACATCACTCTTCAGTTGCCCAAGTACAGGCTGCATCGTAAAGAGTGATAAAAATAATGCAAGTCCAACAAGCACTTGGTTTGGTGGTAAATTCATTACCCCAAGTCCTTGGCGTGTAATCCCTAGAACGATCATAAAATAAGTAAAATGTGTAAATAATAGAACGATAGAAGAAGATAATGATAAAAGGGTAACGAGCGCAAATAGTTGTACACTTGAATTACTCGTAAACTCTTTCCCATTTTCGAAATTAATAAAACCGTTCGGGGCTGCATACGCTGGATTTACAAAAATAATTGAAAAAACGATAGAAAATACGAAAATAACGGCTAATAATGGTAACTGTTTCTTTATTCTCATGATGGATCCTCTACTTTTTTCGTTTCACTCTTCACCGCGTCTTCTAGTGCTTGTTGAAACTGATTTCCTGTTCCGGTTAATTGTACAGACTGCACACCGTTATTACTAATAACAGTAAACACTTGCTTTCCGTCCACTTCAAATAAAAAGGCACTCGTTTGATGATTTAAATAAACGCCGTCTTTTACTTGTATATGGCCATTTTCACCCTGCTTAAAAAACTGCTGTTTGCGCGTCTTTTTCGTCATATAATATGCACCGTAGCCGAGCGCACCAAACAGTAAAACGACTTGAAATAAGGTCGTCATATACGACATATGACTCCTCCTCTACTCTTTATCTTGCATTTGACTTTGCGCTTTCATAAGCGCCGCTTGTTTCTTATCAGCTTCAATTTCAGAAATGATAATACCGAATTTCTCGTCCATTACGATTGCTTCACCGATGCCGACTTTCATATTACTTAAATACACATCTACTTTATGTCCTAAGTTTTTCTCTACTTCAAGAACATCGCCAACTTTTAACTGCTTTACATCACCAAGTGTAATAGATGACTTTCCAAGCTTTACACCAAGTTCAATCGAAATATCTGAAACAGTATCAATATGTGCTTTGCCTGCTTCATTTCGCTTTCCTGCAAAATCTTCTAATCCCATTAATGACACGGGAGATACTTCATGCTTCATATGGATCCTCCTACTCTACAAAACTTTTAAATAGGAGCGCCTTACGCGTTCCATCTTTTCCAATAAAACAATTAAATTTATGCTTTCCATCTACATAACCAAGTAATTCATCCGAAACTTTCGTATGAAGCGGAATGATATCGCCTTCTTCAATTTGTTCAATCTCACTCATTGTCATTTTCTGCTCGCCAATTGCAACGTGAACAGGTTTGTACACTTGATTTACTTTCACTTCCACTTCAGACGTATACTTTTTACGCTTGTCTGAAGAATGTTCGACAATATTTTCAGACGTTAACTTATCCATAATTTCTTCAACAGATAAGAATGGAATCCCGATACGCACCGTCGTATTCCAAAAATCTGTTTTCATATTTACGTTAAGTAATGAAATGATATCGCTCGCTGTCGTAATCTTTAGTGCATTCGGATCTGTTTCTGTCGTTACAAATTTCGGTTCAATCGCAACAACACTTTCAAATGATTGCTCTAAATTTTTACAAAGAAGCAAGAATATATTATCAAGCGTTAAAAACTCAAATGCTGTTAACGGTCTGCGCATCGTAAAGTTACGCTTACTATCTCCGCCAAGCCAACATTCATGAATATAAATAACGAATGCTAAATCAATCTCAATAACAATTTCTCCAAGCTCTGGTAAACCGAGATCAATTACACAATATAAATAATAATCTTTCGGCATTTTCTCCACATACTCACTCGTAAATGGAACTTGCTCAACCGTTGAAGGCTCTAGTTCAATTGGAATACGCATACGCGCTGATAACGTCTGTGACGTCTGTTTCCCAAACGTAGAAGCAATCGCTTGCAAACTACGTAAATGCTCAACACCGAACTTCTCTGGTCTATTAAAATCATACTCTTGAAATTTCTCTTGCTTTCCTGCTTCTTGTGCGAAAGCTGGCATTTCCTCGCCTTCATTTACCGCCTTCAGCAGGGCATCAATTTGCTCTTGGCTTAATTTTTCGCCACTCATGACAATCCCCTTCCCTACCTTTTCAATTCAACGATTTCAACGTACATCTTTCCATTCTTCGTCAAAATCTTTCCGGTTCCAATCTCTTCATTCTCAAGCATAAGACGCACCGTATTTTTCGTTGAATTTTCAAGACGATACAATGTACCTTTCGTAATATGAAGCAGATCTTCAATTTTCTTTTTCGTATTTCCGATTTCAAAATAAATTGTTAACGGAATATCATCTTGTAATTTCAAATCTAGCCAACTCCCATATCATGTTCACGAAAATTTCATGTTCTCTCTATATATGAAACTTCTTATTTTGAAACGTCGATATTTAATATTTTTTTAATATATCCTTGCGTTTCTTTAAATGGCGGTACGCCTCCGTACTTTCTCACATTACCAGGACCAGCATTATAAGAAGCAAGCGCCAATACTAAGTCGCCGTTATTTTTCTTTAAATAACCGCTTAACTCTTTCACGCCACCTTCAATACTTTCATCTGGTGAAAAGGGATTCTTCACACCCATCTCCTTCACATTCGCTGGCATAAGCTGCATAAGACCCATCGCACCGGCATGTGACACCGTTTTCGGATTAAAATTAGACTCTACTTCAATCATTTTTTGAATTAACGTTTTTGGAATTCCATATGTACGACTTACACGATCAATAATATCCTCATACTTCCCTTCATTGGAAGAACGTATTTTTTGAATATTATACTTCTTCGTTAATCCCCACGTATCAGCAGCCTCATTTTTCGTTTCTGGGAAACGTCGTCCAAACTCTTTTTGCGCAACTTGCACTTCATCTGCTTTCTTCGTTTCACCCTTTTCTTCGGGCTTACTCGCTTCATCTACTTTATTAATAGATTGTTCCGGCTTATTAACAACCGTTTCTATTTTCGTAGATTGTACCGGCTGACTCATATCCTCTACTTTTGCTGGCTGCGTAGTTTCTTTCGTCTCCTTCGCAGGCTCACTCTGCAACTTCTCTTGAAAACGACTACTAACAAATGCTTGTGGACTACTTAGCTTTTGCTGAATTTGCCCTTTCTTATATGCAAGCACTTCTTTTACTATATTTCCAACTATCATAATATCACCTTTTCGGAAAACAAAGATAATCTAATATTAGAGTTTTTTTTTAAAGTTTGCAATAATCCTTTTAATAATTATGTAATAAAAAAATGAATATATTGTTAAACTGTTATTTTTTTATATTTATTAATTCGAATTTTTAGTTGACACCCGCTATGACAGGGATTACAATAAATCTCGAAATTGATTTTTTCGCATATTATCGTTTTTCAATTTGCAGAAAAGTCAATATAAAAAAATGGGGGTTTCTTAACATGAGAATTAATACAAACATTAACAGCATGCGTACTCAAGAGTACATGCGCCAAAACCAAGCTAAAATGAGCAACGCTATGGACCGTTTATCAAGCGGTAAACGTATCAACAACGCTTCTGACGATGCAGCAGGTCTTGCAATCGCAACTCGTATGCGTGCTCGTGAAAGTGGATTAGGAGTAGCAGCTAATAACACGCAAGACGGTATTTCATTAATCCGTACTGCTGATTCAGCAATGAACTCAGTATCTAACATCTTACTTCGTATGCGTGACCTTGCAAACCAATCTGCAAATGGTACAAATACTAACGAAAACCAAGCTGCATTAAACAAAGAGTTTGATGCATTAAAAGAACAAATCGATTATATTTCTACAAACACTGAGTTCAATGATAAAAAATTATTAGATGGTTCAAATAAAACTATCGCAGTTCAAACATTAGATAATGCTGATACAAGTAAGCAAATCAACATCAACTTATCTAATGTTTCTACTAAAGAATTAGGACTTGATACTTTATCTATTGGAACTGATAAAGTAGAAAAAACAGTATATGATGCAACTACAAAAGCATTTGCTGATCTTGGAGCAAAAACAGGTGCTGATAAGGCCGCATTTGATGCAGATGTAACTGCTGCTATGAAAGAATTCGATAAGGTTAAACCATTCATGTCTGCAGACGATGTAAAGAAAATTGAAACGAAACTTGAAGACTACAATAAAGCAAATGATGCTGGTGCACAAGCTGCTGCACAAGCACTTGGTAAAGAATTTGCTACATTAACAAAACTTGAGACTACAGATCTTAAAGCTAATGCTTCTGGTGCAATCGCATCTATCGATACAGCATTAAAAAATATTGCTTCTAACCGTGCAACTCTAGGTGCTACATTAAACCGTCTAGACTTTAACGTAAACAACCTGAAGAGCCAATCTTCTTCTATGGCTTCAGCTGCTTCTCAAATCGAAGACGCTGACATGGCGAAAGAAATGTCTGAAATGACTAAGTTCAAAATCTTGAACGAAGCTGGAATCAGCATGCTTTCTCAAGCAAACCAAACTCCACAAATGGTTTCTAAATTATTACAATAAGCCATTTGAGTTAGTTTCCTGAATAAACCTCTCTGCTTGCGGAGAGGTTTATTTTTTCTATATAGATAGATTGAAAGATTTTTTAACTTAAAGAGAAGCTCTAGCCATATTTAGTAGCGGTCAGGGCCTATTTTATTCTCGTTCGGTGTATGAAAACAAAAAGATAAAGTGAGAATAAGTCTCTTTTTCTCTTCATAGCCGTTTATTAGCTTTTGAATATTGATTATATCAATCTATAAGGAGTGTCTATTATGCGTATTGGTACGAATGTTTTGAGTATGAATGCTAGGCAGTCGTTGTATGAGAATGAGAAGCATATGAATGTTGCAATGGAGCATTTGGCGACTGGTAAGAAGTTGAACAACGCTTCGGATAATCCCGCAAATATCGCAATTGTTACTCGGATGCATGCGAGAGCAAGTGGTATGCGTGTGGCGATTCGTAATAATGAAGATGCGATATCGATGCTTCGCACGGCGGAAGCTGCCCTTCAAACTGTGACAAATATTTTACAGCGTATGCGTGATTTAGCCGTTCAATCTGCGAACGGTACAAATTCAAATAAAAACCGTCATTCGCTGAATAAAGAGTTTCAGTCTTTAACAGAACAAATTGGCTATATTGGCGAGACGACTGAGTTTAATGATTTATCTGTATTTGACGGTCAAAACCGCCGTGTTACATTAGACGATATCGGTCATACGGTACATATATCAAAATCTATTTCCCCTTCCCCTACACAACATGACATCAAGATTTCAACGGAACAAGAAGCAAGAACGACAATTCGTAAAATCGAAGAGGCTTTGCAAAGTGTGTCACTTCATCGTGCCGACCTTGGCTCTATGATAAATCGTTTACAGTTTAATATTGAAAATTTAAATAGCCAAAGTATGGCGTTAACAGATGCTGCATCTCTAATTGAAGATACAGACATGGCGCAGGAGATGAGTGATTTTTTAAAGTTCAAATTATTGACTGAAGTTGCAACTAGTATGGTTTCACAAGCGAACCAAATTCCACAAATAGTCTCTAAACTACTACAATCATAAAAATTCATCTTCCTTCTTTGGAACGATTCCATACAAAATAAAAGGGAAATACATATAAACTATGTATCTCCCTTTTATTTTGTACCCAAATTTTATTACTGTGTTACCGTCATAACTTGTCCGCTACGGTCAACCATTATTTTCATTTTTCCGTCTTGTGCATTATATAGCCCGAGTTTATGTAATTCCATTTTACAATCTTGTACGAAAGTTGGTAATTTACGAATTTGATCGATATCAGAACTTGTAATGAAATGAATTAAAAGCTGCGTCATACCTTTAATATCTTGTACAAGCTCTTCTTTCTCTCGTTTTAGCCTTTCATTTTCTAGTTGTAACGACTGCAATTCACCTTCTAAGCTACGTGTATTCTTTGCTTCTCTAGAACGCCCTGCCGCCATGCTAGAAAGCTTATAAATACCTTCCATAAACTGATGTAGTTCGTCTTCTTTCCTTTCACTACATTGATTAATTGTTTCAAAGTTATCAACGATACCAGATATAACTGTTACAAGATTTTTTTCATCCTCTTTATGCTGGATTTCTTCTTTTAATTCGTACTCGTTTTCTTGTTTTCTTGCAACGATTGTCTCTTTTACTGGTATATATTTTCGCTTTCGTCCCGGTTTTTGTTTTTCAATATTTTCAAACGGTATTTCACGTTTTTTCAATTTATAATACGTATTTTGCAATTGACTTTCCGTTTTAGGAAAAAGATTTAGTTCATTTTTACTTACGTATTTTGAAATATTTAAAATGTTTAAACCGTGACGTTGACAAAATTGATACACTTCATACAGTAGCTCTAGTTCAGACTTCAGCCATGTAATTGTTGATTTTTCATATGCTCGCATCCCGCCATTTTTTTCTATATCTATTTGGAATAATACCATTCTATTATGTAAATCAACTAATTCTTCATACTTTACTTGGAATTCTTTTTCTATTTTTTTTAATTCCGCCTCTAGTTGCATATCGTTCATTTTATTATTTGACATGTTTTGTAAAAGACCTAATACATTAATTGCTGTGTGGTGATACATAATCTGTGCCACTCCCCCTCATCCTTTCACAATTCTCATCTGACTCCCATGTCTTTTAAGAAAATAGCAATTTTTACATATCCATATTATAACAGTTCGAAATTATCTGTCAAATAATAAACATACAAAAATGTATAGAAAGTATAAAAATTTGGAAAATATTTTTTAATTAATATGTAAAATTGCATATTAATTACATTTAATTATATTATATGGTATTTTAAATGTTTTTTCACCGAAAAAATTTGCGTTACCACGAAAATATTACTAAAATAATCCAAAAAATACGTTCTCTTATATTTTCAAATCAAAAATCTTCAAATGAAGATTTTACTTACATTCAGCGACAAACACCTCAGAAACCTTTTATTTTTCTGCCAGCTTAAAGTATAGAATACTAAAAAGGAACTAGCCAATGCTACACATGGCTAATTCCTTCCTCTCTCTAACAGAATAGAGTTATAAACCCAGTCTTCAAATCCTCAATCGAAGTCTCACTTCTTCTTACCTAAAACTACTTCATACCTCTGAACTCACATCGCATGAGACTCTATTAAGCACTGAAAACTTTCTTACATAAGTAGTTCCTCTATTCCTACTAAATAGAAAAATGTTATACACCAGCTCTTCTACTTACCTATAACCACTCCATATCTCTGTTCTCAACATCGCATAGGGCTCTATTAAGCGCTGATCGCTCAACACTTGGCTAGAGCTTCTATTCCGGCTAAATAGAAACTTTTAAAGTACTAACTTATCAACTAAACCAATTAGCTCTTGAATATCTGGCTTACTTACTTGAGCATTTGCTCCTACAGCTTCACCTTTATGGAATAATTCATTTGTAATTAATGAAGAGAAAATAATGACTGGTAAACGATTCATTACTTCACTATCCTTAACCACTTTCGTTAAATGATGTCCATCCATTTTTGGCATTTCAATATCCGTAATTAGCAAGTGAATATGTTCAAACATTTTTTCGCCTTGCTCTTTCGCTAATTTTTCAATTTGTGCTAACGCTTCTGCACCATTGCTGAAGAAGTTCATTTTCGTATATCCAGCTGATGATAATGTTTCTTCTAATATTTGGCGAAGCATCGCTGAATCTTCTGCAATGTAAATTACTTTTTCAGCTCGATCTGTTTTTTGTTCTAATCCTGCAATTGATTTATTGTCATAACCAGTGCCGCTAATTTCACATACAATTTTTTCATAATCTAATAGTAAGATGATTTTTCCATCTAGTTTTACAATACCAGATGTCGTTTCTTCTAGTCCCATAGATAATGAAGCTGGTTCATCAATTTGTTCCCACGAAATACGTTGAATACGATGCACTTCATCAACGCGGAAAATAACTTTCATTTGGTTTAATTCTGAGATGATAAATTTCGTTTGATCAAGTGGCTTTGTTGACTTTAAATTAAGAGCCATTGCCAAGTTAATAACAGGTAAAATTTCACCACGTACTTGAACAACACCTTCAACTGCATGATGAGATTCTGGCACAGTTGTAACAGGGAATGGATTAATGATTTCACGTACTTTCATTACATTAATACTAAATAGGTTTTCACCAACAGTGTACGTAACAATCTCTAATTCATTTGTTCCGCTTTCTAATAAAATACTTTGTGCTTGTGACATAAAGGTGTCGCTCCCCTTCCATTAATTCCGTATATCTAATTATTAAGCTTTATAAAAGCGAAAAAGTCAACTACCTATATAAAAAATATAGATAGTCGAACGATTCATTTTATTAAAAAACAATTAATCTTGTATAAACGAAGCAAGTGCCTCTAATAACACTTCTTGTGCTCCTACAATTTCCGTCGGCATTGCTTCCCATTTTTTCGAAAGCTCCGTCTCTACTCTTATTCTCAGCTCAGAATTCATTTCTGCTAGCACATATTCTTTCGTTGCTATATCAACATCAAGTAGCGCAAGTGCATATAATTCCGGGTCATTTATTTCTTCGAATAATCGTTTTAATACTACCGGTGCTATATGTTTTAATTTTTCAATATGAATTTCCTTATCCGAAAATAGTAACTCATATTGAATAAACGTAACATTTTCTTTAATCACTTTAAAATAACAATTATTTTTTTTATCATTCACAAAATAACCGTTTGGATCTGCGATAATACTCTCTACTTTACGAATTAAATCTGGCAAACTATTCGCCGCCATTACAGTCCGCTGCTCAACCTCACTCGGCGAAATGAATGTAACGCGATACTTATTTTGCGCCATCCTCCTCACCTCTCCTTTTATAGAAATTCAGTCTAATTGTATACTAAAACTACCTTAAATTAACTTAAAACTATTTTATATTACCACTTCTTACACTACCATACTACTCTAGTAACGCTACATATCTCTGGTCTTACACATCGGTCGGGACTCTATTAGGCACTAACCGCTCCAAAACATCGCCAGGTCCTCTCTCAAAACCTAAAAAGTGCTTTTAAGAACCTTTCAATAACTCTATGTTATTAAACCAAAACGCTATCTGCTGATCCGTAATATTTGGCAACATAACAAAAAACTCACGACACTTCATCTCATCCTTAAACAGTTGATACTTCCAAACAGTATCGCTACCAACACTTATGAAATAAAACTCATGGATACGGCCAATGATTGCTTGTTTTTCGCCAAATGAATACGGAGGCACTTGCTTAATTTCAAATTGATCTGGTAAATATACATGCTCTTCTCGTTCTATTTTTAATACTTGCTCGGCAAGTTCACGTTTATTTTCGAAAAAAGGCAATTGTAAAATTCGCTCTTGTCTTGTCATACGAATAAAAAACCCTTTCTACTCCATTACATTTTTTCCATGCGATATATTATCTAATTAAGTTTACAACTTCATTTAATACTTCATCTGAAACTTTAATTACTTTCGCATTTCCTTGGAATCCGCGTTGGTATAACATTAAGTCAACGAATTCTACAGATAAATCTACGTTAGCACCTTCTTGTGCACCACCGCGTACTTTACCTGCACCGTTTTGACCAGATGTACCAAGAGCTAAAATACCTGTTGTATTCGTCGCCGTATAGTTACCATTACCTGTTTTCATTAGTCCACCTTCGTTCGGGAACATCGCAACAGCTAATTGGCCAGCAGATTTCATACTTCCATCAGAATATTTTACCATCACATATCCACCGTCAGCAATGAAGCAATCTTTAACCGTCGCTGCTGCTCTACCATCTACGTCTGTTACTGATAATGTTTTATCTGTTGGATGATTTGTTAAATGGCTTAAGTCTAATTTTATAGAGCCGCCATCAAATGGAATATTAGCTCCTTGCTCTTTCGGATTTGGATTTCCAACAGCATCAAATGTCATATTACCACCTGCACCTGGAACATCTTTAAACTCTGTTTCTTTTTTCGAGTCATTGCGCATTTGTACTTTATATGTATAGTTATGTTCGCTCGTTTGTTTAAACTCTACACGCATTGTCCATGTATTCCCCGCATTATCATATACAGGTAAATCTTGTGTAATTTGTTTTTCACCAGTTGGAATATTCCCTTTAATGGTCCCTTTCGATGTTCGAATACCACCAATTGCTGTTCCCATTGGAATTTGCAACGGTCCTGGAATTCCAGATAAATCAACTTCACCAGTTGCCTCATTTGCAGGGTAGGCAAATACGTATTGACCTTCAGTATTCGTAATATAGTAATCTGAAGATATCCCAAACGTACCTTTACGAGTAAATTCCATATTTCCGCCTTTTGAATCACCTACAACGAAGAAACCATTACCTTCCATTGCTGCTTGTGTTTTGCCACCTGTTAACGTAATTGTACCATCACTATAATCCGTAACCGTACCACTCATTTTCACACCGTTACCAATACTTTTCGGATTCGTTCCTGCGTATTTACCGTCACCTTTTGCACCAATCGAATTGTTATATAGTAAATCATCAAACATTGCTTTTTGTTTTTTATAACCTACTGTTTGTGCATTGGCAATATTATTTGAAGTTACACTTAATGCATTTTGTGTTGCATTCATCCCTGTAATACTTGTATATAACGCTTTAATCATAACGTATGGACACTCCTTATGAATTTGTATTTTTTACTTCTTCAGTTACTTTTTGATCGTCTTTCTTTGCGTCTTCTGGATTCGTTTCCCCAATCGGTTTATCAGACACTCTCTCAACGAAACGAAGAGAGACAACTTTATTATTAATAACGAGCTGTACATCGTTATTTTCCGCAAGACGAACCGTTTCTACTTGACCGGTTACTTTGTTTCCGTCACCGTCAACACCTCTTACATATTTCCCTAAAAACTTCATTCCACCATCAAGTGCTGTTGAATACATCGTTGATTGCAGCTTATCTACTGCTTTCGTCATATTCTGTACTTGTTCCATAAGAGATAACTGCGCTGTCTGATTCATCATTTGATTCATATCCATCGCATTAAATGGATCTTGATGTTGGAAACTTGATAAAAACAATTTTAAGAAATCATCTTTCCCCATTACCCCAGGAGTCTTTTGCGCTCCTGCTGAAACTCCATTACTTTGTTGCACTGGCGATTGTACACCATTAACAGGTACATTACTTTTTTGCGCTCCTGCTTGTAACGGAATATGATTTGTACTCGTTGTATTTAATCCAACTGTTGGCACGCTTTATTCCTCCAATAATCCCGCAAATTCTGTTGATTGTTGTTTTTCATGATTTGTATTTGCTAATTTCTGTTTTTGCCTTTGCTCTTGTTCTCGCTGTTCTTTACGATTTTCATCTTTATCTGAATAGCTAATTTGAATATTGATTTCTTTTTCTTTTAACTTTAATCTCAATTCATCAAAAATGATTTCAACACGTTTTTTCGCATCGTGTTTTTCCATTTCTACGTGAACGTCAATTTGATCTCCGTGTTTTTTCATAAACACTGTTAATGTACCAAGTTTTTCTGGATTTAACTGAAATAAAACACGTTCTTGTTTCACTACAAATTTTTGCAGCGCTTCTACTTGCGCTTCCATTTTCTTTCCTAAGTCAGGTAATGAAACTTTCTCAGCACCACTATTTGATTTCCCTATTTGTTCGGTACTCGTCGTTTTATTTAATAATTCTGCACCTGCAGAGCTCGAATCGTTTAATGCATCAACTTCTGGCAACTCTATCTTTGCATCATCGCTCTCAGCTTTCGGAAGATCTACGTCTTTAAACTCTTCTTGTTTCTTTGCAATATTACAAGTTTCTGTTTCTACAGCCTTCAATGCTTGCATCGCTTGCTCTGGCATCTTCATTTTGTCTAATACCATTTGCATTGTATCTTCTAAACATATAGCATTTTTGATATTCATATTTGAAAGAAGTTCTTGTAATTGTTGTAATTCAGCTGCAGGTAATTCATTAAGTTTAATATTGCCATATTCTTTATATAGCTCTTGTATTTTTTGTATGTATTGATATAACAATTCCGGCTGCACATGTAATTGCTCAATTGCAACCATTTGCTCAGATACAGCTAATAACAACTGTTCTGTCTCTTTTTTTTCTTCTTTCTTTACAATAGGTTCTTCTTCCGTTACCGATTTTTTAGAAAGAATATAATCTTTTCTCTCTTCTTTTGGTGCTTCTTCTCGTTTCGTTTTCTCCGTTTGCGGCTGTTTTTTATTTTCCATTCTCATCGTACGATCGAATGAAGAATCTTCATTTTTTGATTGTACTTCTAGCCCTTTTTCTTTTTGCGGAGGTAAACTTTGTTGCACCGGTAATACAGACTGTATCACTACATTCACCTCATCCATTCATACACATTTTCAAATCCAGAAGCATTTTTTCTTCCAGCTTTTCTTGTGCTTTCGCAAGCTTTTTGCAATCTTCTTGATACATCTCATCAATGACACGTTCTTTTTCTTTTACTTGCTCTAAAAGGCTTTCATTTTTTTGAATAAAACCTTCCGTTTTTTTAATTTTTCGATTCCATTCTTCTATTCTTTCAGGTGAAAACGTATGTGAAGAAAGCATTCCAGCCATAATACGTTGCCCAGTTTGTACGACTTTACTACGCGATTTCACAACATATAAATCATATTCTTTTTTTTGTTCTATTTTTCTTTTTTCAGCTGTTAATTCATACACTTCTTTTAAAATATGTTCTTTTTCTTGGTTTATTTGCAATTTTATTGTGTCGTACTGCTGTTTATCCACCTGTTTTCATAGCCCCTTTCTATTATAACGTTCTCTTTTTCTATTATATAGTTTTTTTCCAAAAAAATCTGTGAAATATTAAAAAACAAAAAAATAAGACCTCTTGGGCAGAGGCCTTATACTATATGCTGTATCGCTTCAACGATATCATCAAATTGGAAACTATCCGATCGACCTTGCTTTAAAAATGTATTTATGCCTTCTACTTTATTTTTACATTCAAAAATATAAGCATTTTCTTCATTTTCTTGAATCGTTCCTAGCTTAAAAT
Organism: Bacillus sp. FSL W8-0770; assembly: GCF_038008705.1. NCBI lineage: Bacteria > Bacillati > Bacillota > Bacilli > Caryophanales > Bacillaceae > Bacillus > Bacillus sp. FSL W8-0770. Next base: position 1,577,799 of record NZ_JBBOZR010000001.1, on the reverse strand, counting down.
ACAATTCATTTTCTTTATAAATTGATAAAATCTTTCTCATTTCATTTGCAAGTTGCCAATGATGTGGCGAAACAATTTCTTCCATAATCCTACTTACTGAATCTAATACTGAAATTGCAGGATAATGACTAAGCGTTGCAAGCTCACGCTTTAATACGATATGTCCATCTAAAATACCACGTGCTAAATCTGGTACAGGACCATTTAAATCATCCCCATCAACAAGCACCGTATAAATACCTGTTATAGATCCCTTTTGTGTTTTTCCGGACCGCTCTAACAACTTCTTCATATAACTTTCCATTAACAGTGTTTTACCACCAATCGGTAATTCTTTAACAGCAATATCAACACTTCTTCGTGCATCGGCAAAACGAGTAACAGAGTCCATCATAAGTAATACGTTATTACCTTGATCACGGAAGTATTCAGCAATAGACGTTGCGAGTTTCGCTGCACGAAGTTGCATAAGGTGACTTTCATCTGACGTCGCTACAACAACGACGCTTTTTCGCATACCTTCCTCGCCTAACTCTTTTCGAATAAAGTCTTTTACTTCCCGGCCACGTTCTCCTACTAAACTAATAACATTTATATCAGCTTTTGCATTTTTTGCTATCATTCCAAGTAAAGTTGATTTACCAACACCTGACCCAGCAAAAATACCAATCTTTTGACCGATACCAATTGTTAGCATAGAATCAATTGATTTTATTCCTGTTTCAAATACATCGGTAATCTCTTCACGTTCAAATGCATGTATAGGTGGTGCATCTAGTTTTATTTTCTGTAATGGAATGTTTTCAGCTTCCTCATTTAACACTTCACCATTTGCACTTAACACTGTTCCGAGCAAGTGATTACCACGTGGTACAACAACATCTTCTGAAACTAATGTCACTGAATCTCCATAACATACTTTTTCTGTCTGTTCAAATGGAAGTAGCATATTATTTTCTTTTTCAATGGCAATCACTTCACATAAGACGTTATGTTCTCCAACGAAGCAAACATCTCCGATCTTCGCTTTCGGCCCTTTTGCTACGAAAAACTGTTCTTGTACACTATGAACTTTGCCTACTTTCGTATACAGCGGTGTTTCAATGAACTTATTCCATTTTTCGTTCTCATTCATTAACAGGCGGCTCATACATTTTGCTCCTCAAATAACTTCTCTTCTTCCCATTTCTGACGAAGTTTCGCAAATATAGGTGCAAATTTAAATTCAAAGAACTCTTTCTCTTCTTCCAGAACAAATTCACCAAACTGCAGGGAGAAATCATATTTCCATTCTACTAATTGTAGTAACCAATATTCTTTCGTATTCTCCTTCTCTTCTTGAATACGTTCAAACGTTTCTGGATGTACTGTAATGATTAATTTTTCAAACGAAGTTGGCAATGTTTGCACGATGCCAGTTAAAATAGGTAACACATCAAGCAATCGTGAATCTACCGCTTGATTCACGATTTTTTCTGCTAGATGAAAAGATTGATTCCATAACAACTCTGTCCATTCATACGCTGTTTCTTGTTGTTCTTTTTGAAATTGCACACGCGCTGCTTCCATCTGTTCCATTTGCTCATGAATATGCATTTGAAATTGTTCTTTATCTTGTAATAACTGCTGCCGCTCTCGTTCTAGCATTTGCTTCTCTTGCCTTAGCTGATTCATTTCCATATGTAACGATTCTTGCTGGGCGCGAAGTTCTGCATGATCAGCTTGTAATTCTTCCTCTTCTATTTGAACTGAAGCTGGTTTTGGAAATTGTAATTCATACGTTTCTTCAGAAAAAGAAACAGAATTCTTCGGAATTCTGTTTTTAAATAAGGACATCCTCTTCACCTCTTTGAACGATAATTCTTCCTTCTTTCTCTAGCTTTTTCACTGTACCAGTGATCGTTTGCTGCGCTTTTTCAGCATCCGTCATCTTAAGCGGTCCTAAGCCATCTAATTCTTCTAGAATCATCTCTTTACGGTTTGAAGACATACATGTAAATAATTTCTCTTTAATTTCTTCTTTTGCAATTTTAAGTGCTTTCGCAAGAACACCGTTATCTGTAATTTCTTCTAATACACGGCGAAGCGCAAGATCTTCAAGACCAAGTAAGTCTTCAAAGACAAACATATTTTCTTTAATTTTCTCAGATAACTCATAATCGACTTCATCCAGCTTTTGAAAGACTGTTTTTTCAACACCTCGTGAAACATTATTTAAAATATTTACGATTGTTTTCAAGCCATCAGTTTTATTAATTGCACTAAATGCCATATTATTTAATTTCGATTTTAACAACTCACCAATTTGATTAATTAACTCACCATCAACTTGTTCTAGTTTCGCTATACCCATTACCGTTTCAACGCGCTTATGATCTGGCAATCTCTCAATTAATTGAGACGCAAGTTGCGGTTTAATATAAGAAGCGATAATTGCAATTGTTTGTGGTGACTCATCATTAAGCACTGTAAGAAGTGGCTCTAAATCTGTAAGTGAATTTAAGAATTCAAACGGATTATCTTTGTTATACCAAAGATCTTCCAATAATTTTTCCAGTTCGTCTTCTGGCATGTTTTTAAATATGCGACGAATGTATTCTTTATCTGGAGTGACTAAGTTCAATTCTTTTACATTTAGTTCATATAAGAACTCTCCTAGTACATTTTCTAACGTTTCTGGTTTGTATACACGAAACTTTGCGATTTCACGAAGTAATACTTCTTTTTCCTCAGCTGTCATATATTCTATGACTTTTGCTGCCACCCCTTCTTCTAATGTACGAATAAGGATGGCAGCTTTTTCTTTGGAGGAGATTTCATCTAACATCGTTGTTCCTCCCTTACTGTCCGTTTAACCATTTTTTAATTACTTTTGCAGTTCCTTCTACATGTTCTTTCGTAGCATCCTGCACTTGTTCATCTAACGTTGGTTCTTTCGGTTCTTCTGGTTCAGGTTTTGGCTCTGGCACTATTTTTTCTTCAGGAATTTCCAAGATACTTTCATTACTTGCAGCAATTTCCTCTTCTGCTAAGTATTCTTCATATTCCTCTTCTTCTTTCTTTCTCTTACGTCTTGCTAATAAGAACCATACTAGGCCACCAATCGCTAATAAGCCAGCTGTAATTCCACCGAATAACCACCAGTTCATACCACTTTTTTCTGGCTCTTTCTCTTTTTCGGCTTTCGGCTGATCGAACTGAACAGTTACAACGTTAACTTGACCATTTATAAAGTTACCGTTCGGATCAGCTTGAAGTCCTGCCGCTGTTCCGATTGCTTCTTTAAAAGTTGTCATATCAATTCTACGTTTTACTAGCGTATCATTATCTACCCATACAACAACATTTGTTTTCGTTAATTCTGGGTGTTTCTTAATTGTTTCAACTGTTTTATCTATTTCATAGTTTTCGATTTTGTTACCATTTTTATTATCATAAACAACTTTACCATTTTGATTATTGTTCGTACCGTAGTTTGGCACTTCACCGTTCGCTGTAATACCAGCACCTTGCTTCGTATCTGCCCCTTCTTGCGCAGTAGAGCTTTCCTCTTGCTCTTGTTTACTACGAAGTACACCTTTATCACCATACTTTTCTGACTGACGTGTAACTTCATCGTAGTTTACAGATACTTTCGTATTCACTTTATATTCATTCGGTTTAAACATCGTCATTAACGTTGCATCAATATCTTGCTTTAATTTACCTTCAAGTTGGTGCTGCATCTCTACTTCTTTCTCATAAGAAGAGGAACTACTAGAATGTGCTTCATCTGCTCCTTTTGAGATAACACCTTTTTTACTATCAATAACACTTACTTCTTCTGCTTTCACACCAGGAACCGCTGCACTAATCATTTGCTGTATACCCGCAACTTGATCAGCTGTTAGCAATTGTCCACGCTTCACTCCAACCGTAATCGCCGCTGTTCCTTTTGCTTTTTCTTCATCAAAAATTGTCTCTTTTTCAGGCAATGTAATTTGAACATTTGCCGTTTCAACTGTCGCAAAATTTCTTACAATATCTTGCTCCAATTGCTTCTTCGTACCGACAATTTGCTTCATTTTTTTATCTTGCTCACTTGAACCGAGAGAGCTTTCTAATAAAATTTCCTCACCGCTTTTCGAATTAAACGGTAAGCCCATCCCATTCATTTCTTTTCGAACCCATGGAGCATCATTCTTTTGCACACGAATCGAACCATCGGCCGCTAATTGATAATCGACACCTAACTTCGATAATTCTGCTGTAATCTCTTGTTTATCTGTATCATTTAAATTTTGATATACAACAACATATTTATCTGGCAAGGTGAAGTATAAAAGTGCTCCTGTTACAATCGCTAAAAGCGCAGCACCAATTACTAACTTATGCCACGTTTTTAACGATTGAATAACATTTTTCATCTTTTCCATTTAAACACACCCGTCCACTTTCCTAAATTTGCATATTAATTAGTGACTTATAATTTTCAATAAGATTATCACGTACGAGAGCAGCTGTTTTCATTTGAGACTCAGCTTTCTTTTGCTGAATTAAAACGTCATGTGTTTCTCCTACCCCTTTAGTTAGTAAATCATATACTGCTGTTTGCGCATTGTTTTGCGTTTGATTCATATCTTCCAATAAATCAATAAACTTTTTCTCCGGAGCTACAGATGTTTGAGAAGTTTTCGGTGCACCAATTGACTGAATTGCTCCAAATGGTTGTGTATGTAACATTGGTTGAATTTTCATATTACTATCTTCCTCCTTATCCTCGGCCGATTTCTAAATCTTTATCAAGCATTTTTTTATTCGCATTTAATACACTCGTATTCGCTTCATACATTTTTTGAGCAACCATTACATTCGTCATTTCAGCAGTTACATCAATATTGGGATAACGTACATATCCTTCTTCATTTGCGTGCGGATGCGTCGGATCATACACTAAATTTTCCGTTTTGTCTGCTTCAATACTTTTTATTTTTACTCCGTTAGTAGGAGCCCCATCTAACATACTTGCAAAACTATTGTTTGATTCTAGCACCACACTACGCCGCTCATATAAATCTGCCCCCGGAGCCGCCGTCGTATTTGCATTTACAATATTGTTAGAAGTAACTTCCATCCACTTTCTCGCTGTCGTTAGTCCTGAGCCACTTGCATTAATTGCCTGAAACATCCGTTGTCTCTCCTTCTACTTTTAACGTCCGCGTGCCGCTTGGTTAATTGCATATTGTGTATTAATTGCGTTAACTGAAATACCGTATAACTGATTTGCTTTCATTAAATCTAGCATTTCTGTCGTTACATCCACACTATTTCCGTCTTTATTCGTTTGCATTGATTTTGTTTGAATCTTTGCATATGTATTTTTCGTATTTACTGTCGGCAAGTGCATTTCATTCGTTTGATATAAATCTGGATTACTCTTTAAATCAGCCGCATTGTTTTTATATAACGCACTACTTTTATTCATCTGCTCAGCAAATGTTACATCTTGTGCTTTATAGCCAGGTGTATTCGCATTTGCAATATTACTAGAAACCGTATTTCGTTTCGTCACTAAATAATTCATATAATGGCTTACATCACTCACTAAATCTGGCATATTCCACACCCTTCCTTTTCTAACTTAATGATCCACTGATAGAAGTTTCACTTCATTATTTATTTTCTTATATGCATTTATTAAAATATTTACTATTATGTACCCTTACATATTTTATTCCATTTTTTCATTGTTGTCTTTAGAAAAATATAAAAATATAAAAAAGAATGCAAAAAACTGTATACACACAGTAACCTATAGAACATTTCAATATATAAACTAAAGTCCATTTTTCTATTATTTAGATTACAATTATTATTTCATCACAGTCATAAAATGAAACCTCAATCAGCGGGTTCTTTATGTAAACGAAGGAATAGACCCCCTTTTAAAAGGGGAACCTGTTTCCAGACGTTATTATTAATATTTACCGTAAAATGAATTAGCCTTCATTCGCCCATCATTTGTCATAATCATTTCTTCCAAAATCTTTTGCTTATCCCGAATATGCTGTGCTGCCTTAATAATGAACGGGCTTACTTCTGCTGCAACTTGTGCACGCGTTTCTTCATCCAATGTCATCATCCAGCGATTTAACATCTCACTCTTCTCAGCAAACTCTCTGTCTGACACTTGCAATTCACCGATTTCATTAAAACAGCTGACAAACGTCCGATAAATATCATTGTTCATTTTCAAGTGCTCCGCGGTAACCGTCTATTAAATCTTGTAACACTTTCACAATTGCATCAATATCTTTCGCTTCACGCGTTACTTTCATCGTTTGAATTTGAATGCTAATCCAATCATATAAACCATAGAGACTATCATATAAATCTTTCGTAATCTCAGGATTTAATTGAAGCTTTAGTTCTTCAAAAATACGTTCTAATTTTTCAAGAAGTGCGTCCCCTTCTTGAAGTTTAAAAGTATGTAAAAGTTCTTCTAAATTACGAAACTCTACAATACATCTTTCATAAATAAAAATTGTATTTTTAATCGGATTACTCGTCATAATATCATTTTGCATATAACGTTGCCATGCTTGCATACGATCACTTCCTCAACTTTCATTAATCATCACTTTTTTGTTTTGTCATTGCTTTAATTGTTTTTAGTTGGCTATCAAGCGCCGCCAATGTACTCTCTAGCTTTTGATACTTCTTCACGATTTCATCTTGCTTTTGCAAGTTTTGCGTCTCAATATCTTTAATCTTTTTATCTAAATCACTTACACGTGAGTCAATGTTTTTAACTCTCTCGCCGACTACACCTTTATCACCGAATAGTTTATCAAGCGGTTCTTCCATCATTTTTCCTAAACCGTTAGAACTAAAGAAAAATTGCTTCGCTGCATCGGGTTTTTCTTTTAATGCTTGTGTTAATTTTTCATCATTAACTTCCATCGTTCCATCTTGCTTTAATTGAATACCAAATGTGAATAAATAATTACCATCTTGAGAAAATGTTACGACATTGTTCATTGCCTGACGTACACTTTGCATAATAGCTTGACCTTGGAAAGCTCCACCTTTTCCAGCAAAGATATCTACTGTAGAAACAGCTTTATTATAATCAGCTACCATTTTTTTAATAACATTCGATGCATCTGTTACGTTTGAGTCATTTACTGTAAATTTTAGATCTATACCTTTTGCTTTTGGATCTGTTGTTGTACCAGCATCTGGCGCTCCTTCTACTTTCGGCTCAGTTACCTTTAACAACTCAATTTTCACACCAGGAAGAGCTTCAATTGTATTAGTAGAACCTTCCCCTTTGATACCATTAATAGTATACATAGCATTTTGTGCTTCATTGATTGTATTAAGCGCTACGCCATCCGCATTAGCTAAACCAATATCTTGAAATAGTGTAGATGTGTTCCCCTCAAACTTAATTACTCCATCTGTTCCTTCTTTTTTCGAGGTCATGAAAATTTTATTTCCAAGTGTATAAGCTGATACGCCATAATCTCCATCATTAATCTTATTAATTAAATCTTTATATGTCATATCAGTTGTTACTTTTAGTTCTTTACCACCTAGTTTTAATGTTTCATCTTTAGGAAGCTTCGCATTTATATCTTTAATGTCATTTGAAGCTATTTGATGACGCTGTGCAAGCTGTGTAATCGTCATATTAAAAGTTCCTGCAATCGCACCACCATCAGCTTTTACATTAATATAACCGTCTTGTGTTGTCGTTACTTTTTTCTCATTTCCTTTAAAAGCCGCTAAGTTTTTAAAAGTTTGTGTAAAAGAACTAAATTCTGATTTTAAACTTGTATATAGTAGTTTATCATTTGTAAGGTCATTCTTTTCTTTCGTATACGGTGTTTTTCTCATATCTAAAGCATTCATTTCTAATTCGACGAAGTTAGAAGTATCGATCATATTATTTCCGAGGTTCCAAATTTGTTGTCTACCACCAATACCTGTCATCGTTGTTCCTGCCATTTTTCTCACTCCTTATAGATTACATGTAGTCTAAAATACTCGTTTTACTCATCGTACTAACCGCTTTAAGCGTCGCTTCATACGTCGCATTTATATATGCCAAGTCAGAAATTGCGACCGCTAAATCAACATCCTCAATTTCTTTACGGTTTTCTTGAAGCGCTAAATTTTGCTCACTTAAAATTGTTTTAAACGTCTCCATTGTGTTCATTGTTGAACCAACTTCAGTTGTACGGTTAATGATGCCATCTAAGTTTTTCTTATTTTCTCCTAATAACGGTTGTAACGCTTTTTGGTCACCTTTTTGCATCGCTTCGCTCATCTGTTTTAACGTTTTTATAACCGGTGATAATAATGCTTCTCCGTTACGAAATGCCTTTAATTCATAACCATCATTTAATTGCCAGTTCACATCATTTTGTCCACCCTGGTACGTACCATCTTCTGTAAATGGTGACTTTTCTGCACTATCACCACCGAAAATATAACGACCTTGCTCTTTCGTATTCGCTAAATATACAACTTGTTTTAAAATTTGATCAATCTCTGCACCGATGGCTTTCAATTCTTTTTCACCATTTGGCTCATTTAATGCCTGTACCGTTAATTGATCTGCTCTCGTTAAAGATTTAAAAATACCTTGTAAAGTATTTTCAGTTTGTGTTAATACATTTTTTGAGTCAGCTAAATCTTTTTGCATTTGTTCAATATTCGCCAATGAATGTTGAATCGCAAATGATTTACTCGCTGCAAGTGGATCTTCACTCATAAGAAGATTTTTCTTCCCTGAAGTTACTTGGTTTCTATGGTATTGTTGTTGCACATTCAAATCCATTAACTGATTCTTTGCCCAGTTTGCATTTTGAAATGTAGATACTCTCATTTCTATCTCCTCCTTATATATTTCCAATCAATTATTATCACTTATCGAATAATCGAAAATAGACTATCAAACACTTCATTCATCGTAGTAATAGCTTTAGAGTTTGCGACGAAATATTTTTGGAAGGCCATTAAATTTACCATTTCCTCTTCCATATTTACACCTTCAACGCTCATTTTTTCTTGCTGAATACCTTCTAGTAAATCGCCATGAATTTTTTGATAACCATTTACTGCACTTTTATCAGATGCAACACGAACTATAAATTGGTCTAATGCTTGTTTATAAGAAAGACCTTCTTTATAATCTCCATCTGTAACTGCTGCTAGTTTATTTGCTGTTTCAGCAGACATTTTCATTTTCGAAACATCTTTTTGGAATTCTGGATTTAACTTCATATCTTTTGCATAATCTCCAACGAAGAAATCTTTTCCCATCACTGTATTCACTTGATTTTTCACTGAACTCATTAAGTCTTCGAGATTTTTTTTATAATCAACAATCTTTGCTTTCGTATCAATCGCTGATTTTATCGCTCCGCTAGTTACAGAGATTTCTGAACCGTAAATCTCAACTGACATTGGGTCTTTTTCTTTATTTAATTGAAGTGGATATGTATCTTGTCCATTTACTGTTAAAATACCATTCATTCTAACACTCGCGATATTAGGATTCATAGATTCATAAGATACTTCTATGTTTGCATACTTAGACATCTCTGTAACGATGCGATCTCGTTCGTCTAAAAGTTGATTCGGCACTTGTGTACCCGCTTGTCCAATTTTATGATTCGCTTCTGCTAAACTAGCAGCAAGACGATTAAATTCATTAACATGCGCTTCAATATCTTCTGCTGTCTGTGCTTCCACTGTATCTAAGTTTTTCGCAAGACGATTCACTTGACTTGTGAACTTCCCAGTTTCAGAAATTAATGTATCATAGTAGTTTGGTTGCTCTGGATTTTTTGCTACTTCACGAAAGGCATTAAAGAAACCGTCCATTAAACTAGATAATGAATTCTTCCCTGTCGTTCCAACCATAGACTCTACACGTGATAAAGTTGAATTCATGTAGTTATAGTAAGAGAGCTGAGATAATTGATCATTAAACTGCTTCGTCTTTACCTCATCAGTAATACGGTCAACACCTAGCGTTTGTACACCGTAACCAATTCTCTGTTCTGGCGTATGACCATTGCTTGCTCCAACAGATCCGTAATTCACCATTTGACGCACATAACCCGGTGTATGAATGTTAGACAAGTTTTGTTTCGTTGTTTGTAACCCCATTTGAGCCGCTAACATGCCCGATAGCGGTGTATTATAATCAGATAATCTCATAAAGCTTCACTTCTCCTTTACAATAGTTCGTTCATAAAGATTTGCGAATTATTGTTTCGCTCTAAGTTATATTCAGAAACAGAATCCACAATACTTTCTGTAGTTTTTAATAGTACGTTTAAGTAATATTGATTTTTCAAAAGAAGCATTTTTACATTCTCTTCTAATTCAGTTACGTTTTTTTGTAATTCTTCCATTTTTTCAATTTCTTCTTGAGAAAAATACGAAAATAACGCACTTACACGAAACGCTTCAACTCCTTGTTCTTTACAGAACTGAACAACCATTTCTTCTAATGAGCTTGATAACCCTTTTAAACCATCAATGTACTGCAATTGCTCTACTTGCAATTTTTGAACTGCATTTACATTTTTATTTTTTAAATTCTCATATATTTGCTCTCCAAGCGCTTGAATATTTTCATACGCTTTTTGAATAATAACGAGTTTTTCATATAATTGTATGTACATATAGCTTCCTTCCTTTTACAAGACTAAATTCACAATTAAACCATGGATTTCTCCAATTTGATTTAACATTTCTAAATGTCCTGTTTTCGTATTAATTAAATTCATAACATCTTCTAATTCATTCAATCCCATTTCTGCCTGTTTCACAATCGTCATTTTCTGTGAATATCCGTAACGCGGGTGACGAGACATGACATCTTTATACTGCAATACATTATCCACGTAAAAATTCAAAAATGATTTTACTGTATTTTTGTATTCCATTACATTATCAAGCGTTAATTCCATTTCAATTTTCTCTTTAATTTCTCCAATATTATCGACAAAAGCTTCCATTTGTTCTAGTAATTTATCTTTTTTCGGATCTGCATGCAAATTATCCGAAAATGCAAGTCCTGTTCTGACATTTGCTTCTTTCGGCATTTGAGTAGCAGGCGGTATATGCGATAAAATTGGATTATGCGAGATAGAACGTAGCATATATATCACCTATTTATTTTTTTATTTCTTCCTAAACTTAATCGTAAAATCCAGTTATTTATAATTATACTCTGAACAGTAATATTTTGCAGTTATTTTTTATAAAAGATATGTTACAATTTAGCATGAGGTGGCACAATTCTATGAATATTTTCCTTTGTGGTTCAAATCAATTAACAGCATTAGATCAAGAAGAAATTAAAAAATTTTTAACTGACTATGCTCACAAACATAAAATTTACATATTATGTTATAAATCTATTGAAAATGAGGTTCTTCGTTTTTTCGTTGAGAATGAAAGACTCGCTCAAAATTTATGCCTTTACACGCTGCAACCATTACAAGCAATAACAGATGAATTTCAAGAAGTCGTTGATTACTTAAAAAAACACGGAGCCGAATATGTTGCTTTTGATCATCCTTCTGACTCCATTTACCGATCAGATTATATGTTTTTTGTTAAACAAATTATTGAAGACACTGATTTAGTTCTCTGTTTTTATAACGGGGACAAACATACATCTGTCATCCCTGTCGATGTTGCAAAAGAAGCAGGTATTGATGCTGTCATTTATGATTTACCAGGATTACATGAAAAGCAAATGAAAAAAAGCTTTGAACAAAAAATTCGTATGATGTAAAGGGGGAGGCACAATACCATTATTGTGCCCATTGTAAATATGATAATTGAACAAGATTATGATCATTTTATCGCGAGTTTTAAACAACAATTCAATATGGACATCGCTTCATATAAACAAGATAGAATGCGCCGTAGAATCGATGCTTTCATTTCGAGAAAAGGCTTCGAAAACTACACTAATTTTTTAAACAAATTACGCGCTGATCAAAATTTATTTTTAAATTTTATTGACTATATTACAATTAACGTTTCAGAGTTTTTTAGAAATAAAGAACGATGGCAAACTTTAGAGTCGAAAGCACTACCAAAATTACTCGAACAAAATAGCGGAAAATTAAAGGTATGGAGTGCCGCTTGCGCTGCTGGTGAAGAACCATATACACTCTCTTTAATTTTATCAAAGCATCTAGCTCCATTTCGTTTTGAAATTCAAGCAACAGATCTTGATTTCCATATTTTAGAAACCGCAAAACGCGCTCAATATACAGAACGTTCGTTAAAGGAATTACCTACTGATTTGAAAGAACGTCATTTCACAAAAGAGAATGATCTATATTCATTGCATCAAAACATTAAACAAAACGTCTCGTTTAAACAACACGACCTTTTAATGCAGTCATTCGATACAAATTATGATTTGATTATTTGTCGTAATGTAATGATATATTTCACAGAAGAAGCAAGAGTAAAACTTTACGAAAAATTTAGTCGTTCTTTACGAAAAGGCGGTGTACTATTTGTTGGTAGTACGGAACAAATTTTAACACCTGAACGTTACAATCTTCAGCGATTTGATACATTCTTCTACGAAAAAATATAAAAGAGGTCGTCACAATGGAGTGACGACCTTTTTACATAACTCGAATTAAAATAATACCGACAATCCATATGAAGAGAAAAACAAACGTCATAGACCATTTATGTTCTTGCATCGTTTGTTTCAATGCCTGTGATAATTGTGTCATGTTCATTTCCGCAAGCGCTCTCCATACACTTACATCCCGATCTTTAGCAATGCGGTCTGTAACGCTAATTAAAATCGTTTCGTTAGACAATTTCGTTATATAAGCAGTAATAACCGTTACCATCAAATTTATATTTCCTTCTGAAGAATCACTTTCCACTCTAGAGATAAGTGCACTTACATCTAGTAAAGGAATATGTACTTTTCTACCAAATGATAGTTGTACTTCAGCGAAATCATATGTTCCATCTAACAAAGGAAGTTCTTTTATATGCGCCTGCTTAATAAGTCCTTGCAGACTTCTAATTACTTGTTCAAACACTTTTTCTGATTGCTTTCCTTCTTCAGATAACGTATGTAACTTTTTAAAAAGTTGTAACACTGTATCCATCTCTTTAGAAAGCATTTCCTTCATAATCCTTCCATCACTTAAACTTGCAAGTAAAATACCTATCTCATTATTTTTCGAAATAATTTTAGACTGTCCAGTAAACACTAAATTGCTACGCTTTCGTTCTTTCTGGATTTCATGTTCCGAAATAGCTGCAGGCTGTTTTAATGGTTGTAGCGTCTTATCTTCAATTGTCGTACGTTTAATCTCCATTTAAGCGCCTCCACTACTATGAAATAATTAGCCCCATTCTTTATTACTCTTTAAAACTAAAAACAGTACGAACAAACCTGACATGATAGTAAATACATCCGAAGCTTGTACTCCCTGTTCACCTTTTTCTTCTTCCTTGTCTTTCGTTTCTTCTTTTTGTTCTTTCTTTTTAGAGACAACTTGTTTGTTATTTTTCTCTTTTTGGTCCTTCGCCTTATGTACTTCCTTGTTGTCTTCGAACGGCTCTTTTATAACGTAAGTAAATTCCTCTTTCTCTTTCAACGGTTCTTTTATAAACTTATTTACTTTCTCATCTTGCTTCGGAATTTGAACAACTGGCAATTTTTCTTCTGGAAGCGGGTTTTTGATTTTCAAATCTTCTTGCTTCTCATTTTCTTTCTTATCTTCTAATTCATTTTCTAGTTTATTATCTAATTTCTCTTCTTTCTCTTTCTCTTCTATCTTTTTATCATCTTCGTTTTTTGGCGCCAAAACAGAAATGGTATATTCACTTTCTTCAACAAGTTTATTACCTGCTGCATCTATTATCTCTACAAGTAATTCGTATGGCCCAGCCGGCAATGCTTCTGTTATTTCAAATACTTTTTGCCAATCCATATCATGCTTGTTGTAGTCTAATAAAAACGAAAGCTCTTTATTTTCTTTCCCTTTTAATGTAACGCGCACTTCTTTTACAACCGATTCTATATCTGACGCTTTTACTCGTATATGTATAGAATCTCCCTGTTTTCGTTCAACTAAGTTCTCTTTTACTTCATCAATAGTAACTTTCTGTAACTTTGGCAATTCTTTATCTATAGTTGGCGTTTCATTTTTAATACGAATGAGCGGGACTTTCACTTCATTTTTTACGATCTCTTCTTTCTCATTCTCTTTGTAACTTTGAACGAGCTGAAGATTCCAATCACCTTGCAAATCAAAATCCCCTGCTTTATAGTTCGCAACCCAGCTCTTCGTTTCTTCATCATACTCAAAAGATAGTATTCTTTCTTGCGCATATTGCTCGCCATTTTTTTGTAACTGCAATATACCTTTCATGCTTTGAATGTTTTTCCCATTTGGTTCTACAGCAATTCGCATTTCTTCGCCAACTTTAAGCTCCGGCTTATTTACTGTAATAATTCCCTGTTCTGTTTCTATCTTTCTTTCATTCAATTGTTTATTTACTACTACTTCTTGTTCTGCTTCTTTTTGTTTCTCTTCATCTTGTTTCGTTTCCACTTGCTCTGAAGATTCTTGAGATTCCTTATTTTCTTCTTGTACATTCACTTCATTTATTTTTTGATCTGGCTCAATTTGTTCCTCAGCCTGACTTTGCAAGGGGAAGAACAAGCACACATGTATGCATAGCCAACTCATTAGAAAAAACTTTACGTTTTTCATCTACTAGTTCAAACTCCTATTTCAATGCCTTATAGTGATTTCGTCACTTTTACTCCAAAAAATCCATTTACATTTACAAGTTCACCATACGCTACTAATACATCATTTACATAAATACGAATCGGTTCATCAATATCCTCATCTAGTACAACTGCTTCATTTTCTTGTAAACTTAATATATCTTGAATCGTTTTCACTGTACTTCCAAATACAAATTTCACGTTCATTTCTACATTTTGTAGAATGGACGTGTCCATATATACTGGTTCCATTTGTTTTACTTCTTTAAATTCAATAGGTTGCACAACTGGTTCTACAATTTTTTCTTCTTCAATTTCTTCTGTGGCAATCTCTTCTTCTTCCACCATCGGATACAGAAGTCGCCTTACCATTTCTTTCGCTTCGGAAATTGGCAAAATTTGATACATCTTCGATTGAAGCAAATCGCCAATTTCAAGATTGAACGTAATTTGAACGAGTTCGTCCACTTCCATTGACTCTCCCAAATATTCCATTTCTTCTTTTAACGTTACAAATTTAACATTTGGCGGCGTCATGTCCATTTTTTCTTGAAACATTTCTGACATCGCCGTAGCAGCATGACCCATCATTTGGTTCATAATTTCTTTAATACCGCTCAGTTCTAATTCAGTAAGCTCTTTTTCTGGGTCAACTTCCCCTGTTCCCATCATCATTAAATCTACCATTGTTAAGGCGACATCTTTCGTAAATACGAATACATTCTCATTCTTTAGCCCTTCAACAAAGTCGACATTTAAAATAACAAATGGTACTGGTACTCCATCATAATGACGAACATTGATTGCTTCCACATTTGGTGTACTAATTGTAACTGGCTGATTTAAAAGCGTTGATAATACTGTTGAAGCGGAACCAATTGAAATATTTGCAATTTCACCAAGCACATCTTTCTCTTCTTGTGTTAAATGCTCTTTTTCAACTTCTTCTACAATCTCAGTTTCCACTACTTCTGCTGGTTCGTCTGTTTCTTCTACTCCACCAGATAATTGCATTAATTTATTTACCATTTGTTTCGCATGCTCAACTGAAACAATTTGTACAAGTTTAGAGTTTACAAGATTATCTATCTTTAAATCAAACGATACTTTAACAATCGTATGATTCCCATCGATTTCAGAGATTTTCTCCATTTCTTCTGATAACTTTACAACTTTAATCGTCGGCGGAGACATATCTACTGTATCTTGGAAGAATTCCGACATAGATGTAGCTGCGAATCCCATCATTTGATTCATCGCTTCTTGTACAGCACTTAGCTCTAATTCACCAAGTTCTTTTCCGTCCTCCACTTCACCTGTTCCCATCATCATTAAATCTGCAATGGACAATGCAACATCTTGCTTAAGAACAAGAAGGTTTTCCATATCTAATCCTTTTGTAAAATGAATGTTTAATACAACATGCGGAACTTCGACATCTCTTGAATCATATAAATCTACCAACTCTATACGAGGAGCAGTAATGCTTACTTGCCTATTTAAAATTGTTGATAATACAGTCGAAGCTGAACCAAATGATATATTTGCAATTTCGCCAAGAATATCGCATTCTTGGGGCGTTAAATGCTCATTTTCTTTTTCTAGCACAATCGTGCTCGTATCCCCTTTTGTGTGTTGCTCAGGCATTTTCCCTGCCTCCTCATTTCTGTTTTTCTATCAAATAATATAAACTCTTATTTTATTTTAGCAAACTCATTAGTATAAAACGTTACTATGTATCCCATTATTAGATTCGTAACGATTAGCCAAAAAGCTCCCCAATTGTATACAAGTGGGGAGCTTTCCTTCATTCCTATTATAAACCTTCTGGGTTTAAAATGAGGACCACTCGTCCATCACCGAGAATCGTCGCACCAGAGAAATAGTTAGAACTCTCTGCAAAGAAGTCACCTAATGACTTTAAGACTATTTCTCTTTGACCGATAATTGTGTTTACAATAAGTCCATAGCTGCGATGTGTGTTACGAACAATTAACACAGGAACCATTTGACCATCATATGACGCAAACGCCTCATCTACTGTTTTTTCACCAAATACAGTACTTAAATGTTTCACTTCAATAATTTGATTACGATAATTTAATACATCTTTTCCTTGTAAGGATTGGATGTCTTCTCTCTTAATTCGAATTGCTTCAACGATATTTCCAAGAGGTAAAGCATAACGCTTATCATTCGTTTGAACAAGCATAGATTGAATAATAGATAACGTTAATGGAAGTTCAATTCTAAATGTACTTCCCTTTCCTTCCTCAGAATCAATAATTAAATGTCCACCTAAACTATGAATCGTATGTTTTACAACATCTAATCCGACACCGCGTCCAGAAAGATCTGATACAACTTCAGCTGTACTAAATCCCGGTTGGAAAATAAGATCAAACACTTCACGATCTGTTAATCTGTTCGCATCCGCTTCAGTTACAACGCCATTTTTAATCGCTTTTTCTAATACTTTCCCTTTATTAATACCGTTTCCATCATCCGTAATTTGAATAACGACATGATTTCCACTATGAAAGGCTTCTAATTTAATCGTACCTGTCTCATTTTTACCTGCATCACGTCGTTTTTCAACAGTTTCAACACCGTGATCGATTGCATTTCGAATTAAATGAACGAGCGGATCGCCGATTTCATCAATAACAATTTTATCTACTTCAGTATCTTCACCTGTAATTTGTAAATCAATTTTTTTCCCTAAATCTTTCGCTAACATACGTACCATACGCGGGAAACGATTGAACACAGTTTCAATCGGCACCATACGCATATTTAATAGTACATTTTGAATATCTTTTGAAATATCGCCTAATCGATTTAAATGTTCAATTAGCTCCTTGTTTTGAATCGTTTGAGCCAATTCATCAATGCGCCCACGTTCAATTACACTTTCTTCAAACATATTCATTAATCTTTCGATTTTCTCTAATTGAACACGAATTGAACGATTCTCCACTTTAGCATTTTTCGTTTTTGTAGTACTTTTAGCTGGCATAGTACTTGAAGGTTGATTCGTTGCCTCTATCGGTGAGTTTACTTGCGTAACCACAGCAGGTTGTAGCTTTTCTTCTACTTGCACAACTTCTTGTGTCACGACTTTTTTAGAAGCTACTTCCTTCGATATAGGTTCTCCTTGCTTTACTTCCACTTTCTCAATTTCAGAAACATGAAGTACTACTTGTTTCAATTCTTCTATACTACAATCAGTATCCATAAATACTGTAAATTCAAATCCGAAAGCATCTGCTTCAATTTCTTCAATACTCGGAGCTGTTTTTTGTATATTCCCTACATTTTGCAATGCTTCAATACACATAATAGCACGTACCGCTTTTAAAATTGCTTGCTGTTCAACTGTTATATGCACTTCATGCGAAACTCCATCATCGGTGTCTATATGATTTTGCTCTATATGTTCCGTAGGAGTTTCTACATTGCCGTTCAATAATGCTTCTAATTTCTGTTTAGTTGAGGCTACATCAATATTGCCCATTCCACCTTGTTGCACATCTGCAACCATCTTCTCCAAATTATCAATGCACTCAAAAATCACATCAATAATATCCGCATTTACAACTATATTTCCATGACGAATTTCATCTAACACATTTTCCATCTTATGCGTTAAATCAGCCATTTCCGTAAATTCCATGCTCGCAGACATACCTTTGAATGTATGAGCGGATCGGAATATTTCTCCTACAACATCCATATCAGCAGGATTTTGTTCTAACACTAGCACATTTTCATTTAGCGACTGTAAATGTTCTTCTGACTCTTCGAAAAATATATTTAATAGATCTGTTTGCATTTTTATCCCCTACCTGTCTAACAAACATTTCATTTATGTATAACAATTTAGTGTTTTACAATGAGAAAAAAGGGGGCCACACGTCGATCCGCTATCACTGTTTTGATTCCTTGTGGCACCCCTTCTATATTAACTATTTGCTACTTTTGTTAAAGCTTCAATTACACGATCCGCTTGGAATGGCTTTACAATAAAGTCTTTTGCCCCGCCCTTAATTGCATCTAATACCATACCTTGTTGTCCCATTGCAGAACAAATAACAACCTTTGCACTTGAATCAATTTTAATAATTTCTTTTAATGCTTCAAGCCCGTCCATTTCTGGCATAGTAATATCTAATGTTACAATATCAGGTTGAAGTTCTTTATACTTTTGAATTGCTTCTACCCCATTCTCTGCTTCGCCAATAACTTCAAATTCAGCATTACTTTTTAATAAGTTTTTAATCATCGTTCGCATAAACATCGCATCGTCTACTACTAAAATTTTATGTGCCATTCTTTTTAATTCTCTCCTTCTATGTATAAATATATCTTAATATTTCACCTTATCATTCTCACTCATTATACAAAATAAAATGATAAAATTTAATATTTTTTTAAAAGAATTTTCGTGTTTTTATTATTTTATTATTAAAATAATAATATACTACTCTTTTATATAAATAACAACGCGACGGTTTTTTTCCCAGTTTTGCGGTGAATCATTTGGTACAATTGGCTTTGTGTCTGCATATCCTACCGCAGCTAGCCTTTTATCGTCCACATTATACACTTCAATTAAATGGTGAATCATATTTGCCGCTCGTGCTGAAGATAGCTCCCAATTAGAAGGGAATTTCTCGTTATGAATAGGTCTACTATCTGTATGTCCCTCTACAACAATTGGGTTAGGTACGGATTGAAAAAATCCAACTAATTGACTTATTATCCCTTTCGCTTCGGGCTTAACGTTCGCATCGCCTGTATCAAATATTAAATTATCTACTATAACGACGCTTACCCCTGTATCCTCTCGATATACATTCACTTGACTAATACCGTTATTATCTACATACGCTTTTAACTTCTTATATAATTCATCCATTCTCTTTTTTGAAATCATTTTTTCATCATTTTTTTCATGTGAAATATCCGGTATTGTATTTTCCATTACTTTTGCATCTACTTGCCCCGTATCACTAAACTTTTCAAGCATCTTTGACAATTTTACTGCATCTTGCTTTGATGTAGCAACTAGTAATACAAAGAAAGTTAATAATAACATCGTTAAATCTGTAAAAGTCGTCATCCAACGAGGCGATCCCTTTTGCGGTCCTTTACTCATCATACCACTCCTTGAAATATTAGGCTGCTCCTTTTACCTTTTTTACCTTTGTTTCGTATACGTATGTATCCAGTTTCAACTTTAATTTAGAAGGGATTTGTCCACGATACAATTCTGAAATTGCTTCTATTACAAACTTCTTCTCTGTATATAAATCTTCAATACCACGATATACTTTTTCCGCAAGAGGGATTGCAATCATATTCGCAAGTACAGACCCATATAATGTCGTTAACATCGCAACTGCCATTCCTGTACCAATTTGCGATGTATCTTGTAAGTTTTGGAGCATAATGATAAGACCGATTAACGTACCAATCATTCCCCAAGCTGGAGCAAAATCACCAATTTTATCTAATAATGCTGCTCCTTTTCTTAACTCATACACTTCCGTTTCAATATCTTTCAATAACACTTCTTTTAATTCATCTTCATCGTAACCGCTTAACATTAATCGAATTCCTTTTTGAATAAAAGGATTGTCTACTTGCTCTCCATCTACCTCTAAAGAAAGCAAGCCGTGCTTTTTAGACTTTTTCGAAAAATCGACAAACAAATCCGTTAACTGTTCTAAATCTTCTTCTCTTCTATGTAAAACAGTAAAAATGCTTTTCGTATATTTTTTTATTTCTCCAAATCGATATGCCACAACAATTGTCGCTGTTGTTCCCCCTATGACAATTAAAATAGATGAAACATCTAAAAAGTTTTTGAAAGCTTTTATTCCACCGCCGCCAAGCATAATTGCCGCTATCACTATAATGAAACCTACTATAATGCCCACTGGGCTAGAAATATCAAACTTCCTTTTTCTTCTTTGTGGTCTAGCTAATACTTGATTTTTCTCTCCCATATTTCTGCCCTTTCCTTTCCATTTTTATATAACATTTTTTTATTTTAATAATACGTTTTCACATATAACATGTATTATACGCTTATCATCTGTTTATCGCAATATACTCATGAAATTGACACATTTCATTTCTATATTAGAATTATGGTATGAATAAATGAGGAGGATCACGATGGAACACAACATTTTACAAGTCATTGCATTAGCAGAAAAACTAAAATATGAAATGCGACATAGCTGGCTTTCCAACGGACGTCAAGAAAGTGTTGCCGAACATACATGGCGGATGTCTCTAATGGCCATTTTAGTTGAACCTTATTTGGATCAAAAAGTAAGTATTGAGAAATTACTTAAAATGGTTATTATTCACGACCTAGTCGAAGCCGAAGCTGGTGATATTCCTGCTTTTGATACAATGAATAGTCACGAATTACAGCTACAAAAACAAAAAAATGAACTGGAGGCTATTTTAAATATTAAACAAACGTTAACAGGTTCTCTCGGCGAGGAATTATATGACTTATGGATGGAGTTTGAAGCGAAAGAAACGTACGAAGCAAAAGTTGCTAATGCACTCGATAAACTTGAGGTGAAAATCCAGCATAACGAAGCTGATATTGATACGTGGCTACCAATTGAACATAAAATGACATTCCAAGTAGCAAAGCATACAAACTTTGATTCTTTCCTATCTAAATTACAAAAAATTATTGAACAAGATGGAGAAAAGAAGTTAATTGCTGCCGGCATTGATGTTGAGGCATGCAAGCAATAATGAAATAAGACACTCAACAAGAGTGTCTTATTTCATTATTGTTGATATAGCCTGCTTATAAATAAGCTGTTGTTTTCCATCCACTAAGATTAAAACTGTAAATTTATCCACTCCAACAACTTCTCCTACTATTCTAACGCCACTCTTTAAGAAAATTGTAACTGTACCTTTTTCTTCTTTTATTTGTTTATACAATTCTTCCTGTAAATGTTCCAATTACTGTCCTCTCCTTTCTGTGAAACATCTTAATATAAAAAACTATAAATTTTTTATTTATGCACTTTGTCTTTTATGTTCATAAACTTATTAATAAGTATATCTAAATCACGACTAAATAACAAAACTTTATCATGATCCAATCCGTGTCTCGCAACAAGTTGAATTAACTCTTTCTTTTTGTTTTCTATTTTATTTTTTAATTGTCCCATCTCCATCTCTATACTAAAACTCCCTTTTCCCATAATATTACTTGTAAAATTATAGTACATATTCTCTCATAAAAAAATAAGAAAATGGTTTTTTTTACAATTTTTTATTTTTTATGCCTAAATTATGAATTACGTAAAGGTTTATTTACAAATCACTAACATGCAATCCTAATGAATCTACAGGCATTTGTCTAATTATAAATGAGACTGGCTCGTTTTCTATACAAAAAACATACTGTATATAGTAGTCCATGAACCATATAGATTAACTTACTAAAAAGGAGGAAAACATATGAGTTATGGTGGAAGTTGCGCTGGTTTCGGCGGTGGATTTGCTTTGCTTATCGTACTATTCATCCTTCTAATCATCATCGGATGTAGCTGTTGGGGTGGCGGCGGATACGGATATTAATATATCCTATCCTTGAAAAATGAACTAAAAACTATAGAAAAACAGCTCAAATATGAGCTGTTTTTTTCATACTTTCGTATGAATTTATATCCCTCTTATTTGCGATTTCAACTAGCAACATATTGTTTACTATGGAATAAGAAACATTTTTACTAAGGGGGATTACAATGATTAGAGGTCTTTACGAAGCACATTTACCTGTCCGCAACTTAAAAGTATCAATACCTTTTTATGAATCACTAGGGCTAAAATTATATAAAAGAGGAGATAATATTGCTTTCTTTTGGATTAAAGAAAATGAGAGTTGGCTCGGCCTTTGGGAAGGCACAGAATACAAAGTGAATTATCACCCCTCTTTACGACATATCGCCTTTCAAGTAAGTTTACATGATTTAGAAAATGCGATTCATTGGCTAAATCAAAAAGGAATTTCAGCACGAAAAGACTTTGGAATGGAACCAATTGAACCGATTGTTTTTCCGGAATTAGCACATGCAGCCGTATACTTTAACGACCCTGATGGAAATAGTTTAGAATTGATTGCACAATTACCTGTTGGACTTCCCACAGCGGAAAAAGTGTATTTAAGTGAGTGGAAAGAACAAATTCAAACATCGTCATTACATAAGGATTAATCTATTTATGTCAGTTTCTTATTCCACACTTCTTAAAACAAATAAAAACTTCAATAAACTATTTTATGGGCAAACATTAAGTGTACTTGGGGATTGGTTCCATACGGTAGCTTTATTAACATTTGTCTACAACATAACGGAATCGCCGTTTATGATCGCACTTACTTTTATAAGTAAAAGTTTACCACAGCTTCTTCTTAGTCCATTCATAGGCGGAATTGTAGATCGTTTCTCTAAAAAGAATATTATGATTTTTACCGATATTACACGGGGAATTCTAGTCCTTACATACTTACTCGCAGGCTATAAAATTGAGATTATTTTCATTGCTAATATATGTTTATCTGTACTTTCTTGTTTATTTGAACCGGCTAAACAAGCAACTCTAAAAAATATCGTACACCAAAATCATTTCGTAACTGCTAACTCTCTTTCTAGTACAATTAATGGTTTTATGTCTATTATGGGGGCTTCTTTGGGCGGAGTAATTGCACAATCTTTACATATTGAGTTCGCTTTTTTAGTAAATAGCCTATCATACTTTATTTCAGCCTATTTTATTTATAACATGAGTATTCCTGCTCATGATACTTGTAACAAGAACAAAGCATTTTTCACTGATATAAAAGGTGGTTATACATACATATTACAAACAAAAATCATTTTAACATTAATTCTTGTCGGCATTTCATGGGGGATTATTGGAGGTGCTTATCAACTACTTCTAACGATCTATGCCGAAAAAATTTTCCATACGAACATTGGGATTTTATATACGGTTCAAGGGGCTGGGCTTATGATAGGAAGCCTTCTCGTTAATCTTTATATATCCCATAATAAAGAAAAAATGAAAAAAGTATTCGGTTGGGCCTACTTATTACAAGGAATTTTCTTTCTCGGATTCATTCTATCCGATCAACTTATTATCGGTATCATTACTTTATTCTGTATGCGCATAGCAGGAGGAATCATCGTTCCACTTGATACGACATTACTTCAAACTTACACACACGAAAATATGATAGGTAAAGTTTTTTCATTCCATTATTCCATTTACGGATCTCTTATTCAGTTATCGATGTTTTTTACAGGAGGGCTGTTAGAAATTCTTTCTCCTCAAATGATTGGCTGTTTATTAGCTACATGCTGTATTTTTGTAAGTTTTATATGGCTGTTCTTGTTTTATCGCGGGGATCTCAGTGAATAATTTAATGATAATCAATACATTTTGATCCCATTCATTATTTGTTTCCCCATAATAAAATTGTTTAAAAACACAAGTCAGATTTTTTAGTTAAAGAGCCTTATATGGCAACACTATTTGAGAAAAAACTAGATATTTATGTTAAAATACAAATAAGTTTGTGAAACATTGCACTTAAATAATAGACTTTAACTAGTTAAACTTGATTAAATAGGAGGGCTGTTTTGGGTATCACATTCTTTTTCATATGTATTATATTAGTGGCTTCTATTCTGCAAGCAAGTACAGGTTTTGGCTTTTCCATAATGGCAACCCCTTTCTTACTTATGTTATTTCTACCACAAGAAGCTATACAAATAAACATTATTTTATCTTTAATTATCTCCATTTCACTCATTTGGAAAATAAGAATGGACGTTGATTTTGTTCTACTGAAAAGGTTTATTTTTGGAAGTATAGCTGGTGTTCCTTTTGGCATTTTAATTTTCATTTCCGTTAACATAAACACTTTTAAATTAGCAGTTAGCATCCTACTCTTACTATTAACATTGTTGCTAATATGCAACGTTAAGGTTAGATCAACACAATCTAGAGATTTCATAGTTGGCGGATTATCTGGTCTTTTAACGACAAGTATCGGTATGCCAGGTCCACCCCTGTTACTTTATTTTACAGGAACTAATACTGAAAAAGAGAAGTTAAGAGCAACTACATTAGCTTTTTATCTGTTTATATATTTCATTAGTCTAGTAACTCAAATACTCTTTACTGGCACAAACAAAACCATTTGGGAATCAAGTTTTTATGCCATTCCAATTGTATTTTTAGGTTTGTTTATAGGTCAAATTATTTTTAAATGGCTTAATCAACGGATTTTTAAAATATTTACGTACATTCTTTTAAGTTGTACAGGGGGTTATCTTCTTATTGAAAGTTTGAACTTGTTATAGAGGATGCTTTAGATCGTGCAATAACAGATATGTTCAAACGAAATTATTACTGTATTTTCCGGCGGGGTATTCCATATCAAAACTTAAATAACTTTATTGACAGTTTACAATTAGCAATAATCTTTCTTTCATAAGGAAAATATTTCAAATCAAATACTAAATAAAACGATAAAAAGCGGCTATTATGCCGCTTTTACTTACTATTGGCATTTCATTCTCATTTTCTATCACTTTTGTAAAAAATTATTAATTTTTATTTCTATGTACATGATAACAAACAAAATACCTAAGTTCAGAAAGAATAAACAACTTTCTGGCCTTAGGTATTTCTCCTTCTCAAAAAAGGCAAACCCGCATCACAGGTTTGCCATTTCACTCATTTTTTATTTAGTCCTTTTTCACTTAAAAACTCTTTCATATGCATTCTTTTTTCTTTAGACATAAACGAACTCATTGATTCCGTCCATGTTACGTTTTTCTTGTTTGATGATCTTTCTTTATAATACGCGTTCATCGTTTCATCATATTCGTTTAGTAATTCATCATATTTTTGTTCATCATATCCATTTTCATGAAGAACTGCTACTACTGGTAAACGTGGTTTAACTCCATGTTCTTCATCTGGTACACCGACTGTCATTCCGAATACAGGATATACTTTATCCGGTAAATGAAGCAGTTCACTCACTTCTCTCGGATTATTACGAATACCACCAATATAACAAATACCGTATCCTAACGATTCTGCTGCTAGTGCTAAGTTTTGCGCAAAAAGTGAAGCATCTACCGTCGCAACGATAAAGTCTTCTACTCCCTCATGCTTTATCTCTGTACTATGTTTTTCACATGCAATTTCAAGTCGTTTTAAATCTGCACAACAAACAAAAAATGCTGCACAGTCCTTCACATGGCGATTTCCGGATAGCTCTGCTAGTTTAGCCTTTAATTCCTGATCTGTTACATATATAACAGAATACGCCTGTACAAAATGTGATGAGGCTGCATGTTGCGCAGCATGCACCATCTTTTCTACTACATCTTTCGGAATTGATTCTTCTTTATATTTACGAACTGAAACATGTTGCTCCATCTTATGTATGATCTCATTCATGAAAATCACTCCTTTTTTCTCTTCATAATGAAAAATTAACATATCTTTTTCAATTTTCACAACTTATAAGCACAAAAAGAGCAATTCTTTTTGAATTGCCCTTTTTTAAAACGTTTATCGATACGGTAAATGAAATTATAATTATCTTATTACGCCGTTTTCAAAACTTTAATACCTTTTACGATATTCCAAATGAAGTAGTAAATTCCTACAAGAATGAACACTGCATATGTGATAGCCATTCCAATTCCAGCACCGTCAGATTGATTGAAACCTAAACCGTACATGCCTGATACTGCTAGTCCTCCAAATAAGATTGCGTATGGGAAAACATGTGACCAAAATGCTTTTTTCGCGTGATACTTCACTTCATCTTCTGCAACAAAGTACACGATAATTGGTAGTAAAAATGGTGCAAAAAAGATACTAAAGTAACATAACGAAGATAAAATATTATTTCCTTTCATCCGATTCACCTCTAAATAGTTTTTGTTACCTTCATTATGTCAGGAAATCATTCTAGAAACTATCGCTTTACCTTTCACGAACGTGACATATTTGTAAGATTTTCCTCAAACTAAATCCCGCCTGAGTTTCAGACGGGATCACTTTCACTATATTCGATTCATAAACCAATACTGTGTAATTGCTAAATATTCTCGTACATTCGATGGAATGATGATTGGTTTCGGTGTTTTTGCCGGAAGACCTTCTAATTGTAAACCTTGTTTGGCCGCTATTTTTTTCGCTCTAAACATGTGAAAATCGTTTGTTACGATCATACCTTTTTTCATATCGGCTGGAATTAACGGTTTTGAGAATGTAATATTCTCATCTGTACTCGTAGATTTGTCCTCCATTATAATGCGGTCTTCTGCGATATTTTGTTTTATTAGTCCTTGTTTCATTGCTAATGCTTCTGAAATGTCTTCGCCTTTTCCTTGTCCTCCAGATACGATAGCGATTGTTTTCTCATGTGATTTTAAATATTCAGCTGCTTTATCAATACGATATTGCAATGAATAAGATGGTTTCGTCCCATTTACTTTCGATCCTAGTACAATTATGTAATCAGCATCGTATGTTGCATTCATATGCCCATGCTTATAAATGTGATATTGTAAAAACCCCGCATACACGGCGCAAATCATTATAACAACTAAAATGCCCTTCATTATTTTCTTCTTTCTCATATTCATATACTCCTATTTTCTTTTACTTCCTTCATGATAATATCCATTTATTTGTTTGTATACAGACAAATTCCAATAAACCCTAATTTATCCTCTGAAAGGTAATATTTATATTACTTTCGGGAATAGTAAGTACAACTTTACACGAAGGAGTGTCTCTATTGCTTCTCTTTTTATGTAACGTGTCGTTCTTTTTCATCTTATTTTTGCTATCGCTTAAGTTACTCGGTAAATCCGCGTTAGCGCAACTAACTCCTCATGATTTTGGGGCTATAATTTTTTTATCTTATTTAGCTTTCCAGGCCATACCCGTCTCTGGTGCTTTACAAGCATTTCTCGGTATGGTTGTTATCACATGTTTACATTTACTCCTTACAAAATTAAGCCTATTCAACAAACTAAATCGTTTTATTCTCGGACACCCTATCATTTTAATTAAACATGGTGATATTATTTTTGAGAACTTACAAAAAAGTAGATACCCCATTGCAGAACTGCTTTCTAATCTTCGCGTTGCAGGATATCCAAGTGTTCATGAAATTGAATACGCTATTTTAGAAGCGAACGGCGCTATTAGTATTTTACCAAAAAGAGAACTTGTACCATTAACTCCAAAAGATTTAAACATAGATGTTAAGTATGCTGGATTACCAATTGCACTTATCGTCGATTCACAAATTCAATATGATAACTTAAAGTTAATACATAAAGATGAAAAATGGTTATATAAAGAATTAAAAGAAAAAGGAATTACAAATATTAAAAACGTTGCCTTTGCTTCTGTTCAAGAAACGGATGGATCTTTTGCTATTAGTTTAAAGGAATAAGAAAATCCCCTTAATTGCTTAAGGGGATTTTTTATCATATCGCTTCTTTCTCTCCTGCCATATTTAATGGAACAGGATGTTTCATACGATTCATCGTAAATACGATAATCGCTGTCATTACTTCTGCAACTGGCATAACGAGCCAAATTCCATTTATACCAAATAGTTTCGGCATAATCCATAACAATGGAATAATAAATAGTAATCCTCGGCTCATTATAATAAGTACTGATTTCTTCGTTTGTCGCACTGATTGGAAGTACTCTCCATACACAATGTTATAACCTAAAAATACGTATTGGATAAAGAATAAACTAATACCTGTTAAGGTTAACTCCAATAATTCTGGAGATTGAACATCAAATAAACCAATGATATATTTCCCGAAGAATAATCCGACAATTATCGCAACGCCTCCAAGGACAACTGCAATTTTCACAGCAAACTTCAATCCTTCACGAAGTCTCTCTGATAAATTTGCCCCGTAATGGAAACTAGCAATTGGCTGTAATGCTGCTCCAACACCAAAGAATAATAGTAATGTCATTGCATGAATACTATTCACCATCGCATAGGAAGCTACTCCTACTTCTCCTGCATATTGGACAAATGCGATATTAAAACCAATCGTTACGATTGCAACCGTACTTTCTGCTGTAAAACTTGGGAAACCAATCACCATAATTTGTTTGACAGTATCCCATTCAAAATGAAATTTCGTCCACTTTAAAATACTACTTTTTCTAAAGAAATGGGTTAATAATACAAGGAAACCAATCGCTGCCGAAAGAATAGTCGCTGAGGCAGCACCTGTTACGCCCCATCCAAAGATAAAAATAAAGATATAGTCAAACACTATATTTAATACAGCCGTTACAACAAGACCAGCCATTGCTAAATTAGGATTTCCATCATTTCGTATAAATGTACTTAAAATATTTTCTAAAACGTATATCATTCCAAATGTTAATAATACGTGTAAATAGTCTAACGCATATGGTAGAATCACTTCGTTTGCACCAAATAAGTATGCTAAATCTTCTATTCTCCATAAGCAAATCGCTGCTAAAATCCCTACGATAACAACTGCTACCGTCATTGATTGAGTAAAAATAGACCTTGCTCTTTCTCGTTTATTTTCACCTAATGCAATGGAGTATAACGTTGCCCCGCCCATTCCGATCCATAATGAAATAGAGAAGAAAATCGAAAAGGCTGGAATAGCCACGTTCACTCCTGCTAAACCGTTCGCCCCAACTCCTCTACTAATCATAACCGCGTCAATTACAATATTCACTGACATTAATACCATTCCAAGAACTGCTGGTATTAAATAAGAAATAAATAAGCTTTTAATTGGTTTTTCTCTTAATTTTTCTGTTGCTTCCATACTCTAATATGCTCCTTTTTTTCAACTCTCTTTTCTTAGTTTAAACCTTCAAGTAACTTTAAGGTCAATAGAGAATTAAAAAATAGGTGACTTAATTATCGCGTTTGATGCTCATTTGTAATTATACGAGTCCTATAACTTATTGCTTTGTTTTTTCATTATAGGAATTTGAATTTCTGTTACTTGCTCCTCAGGATCTTCTGTTACAGACCAATCAATTAATGCAATCTCAATTGCATCTCCACTTATTTCGTATCCTTCTTGATCAATATATTTCATTAGCTTCTTATATGTTTCATCAGTTTCTTCATATGGCCCATGATGATATACACAGGCAAACATACCTTCTTTAATTTCATCTGAACTCTGTACTTCAAAAGGCATATAATCCAAAAGAATAAATACACTGCTATATGCTTGAAACTCATTTTGCATTAACCCTTTTTTCGCAACAGTTACACCAATATCTCCAGAAAATAAGCTATCATCCATTTGCCTCATATTTTTTTGCAACGAATGAATGTAGTACTCAAACATATCATCCGTCGTATTCGGGGCAACCGCAATAGCTGTTATTTTTCGCTGCGGGATCTCTTTTATTACCATTTGTTCAGCTTTTGCTTTTGTTGCTTCCTTAATTAAATGAATTCTATGCTCCATTTTCGCTAAAGCATACTCAATTTCTCTTTGTTTCTTCAGCATCATCTCTTGTTGTTTTTCCAGTAAATTGAGTGCGTATGCTGGATTTCTTTCATCAATATATTTCTTAATTTCCTTTAACGGAATGTTTAATTGGCGTAAAAACTTAATCGTATCTAATAGTGAAAATTGATCGATTGTGTAATAACGATAATTTGTTTGCGAGTCCACAGTAGACGGATGAAAAATTCCTTTTTCATCATAATACCTTAATGTAGATTCTGCGATATTATGCATTTTTGCCATTTCTCCAATTGTAAAACGTTTATTTAATAACATCTTTTATTTCCTTCCATTTCTATTTATTTCATTATATGTTCATTCTGTCTTCAAAACAAAAAAGAATTCCCCTACGAGAATTCTTTTTTACTATTAAACCTCTATTATTATAGGGAGGATCATCGGTTTTCTTTTCGTATTAGTATATATAAACTTCCCTAAAGCCTCTCTTACTTCTTTTTTCAAAATACCCCAGCTATTCACATTCTCTTTCTTCAAATTATTAATTGTAATAACAGCTAATTTATTTAATTCCTTCAAAAACTCTTCTGAATCACGAACATAGATAAATCCACGAGAGATAATATCAGGACCGGAAATAATTTCTCCATCGACTTTATTAAAAGTAATAACTATAACGAGCATTCCATCTTCCGAAAGTTGTTTACGATCACGTAATAAGGCATTTCCAACATCACCAATTCCTAATCCATCTACATATATATTTCCAGCCTGTATTTTTCTAGATTGAACGGCCACTTCATTACTAATATCTACAACATCTCCATTACGAACGATAAAGATATTTTCCTTTTCAATACCAATTGATTCTGCTAACAAACTATGGTGATGTAGCATTCTAAACTCTCCATGAATTGGAATAAAATATTTTGGCTTCATTAATGTAAGCATTAACTTCAACTCTTCTTGATATGCATGACCGGATACATGCACTCCAGTAGAACTACCTGATCCGTAAATCACCTTTGCTCCTAATGCAAATAAATTATCGATAATTCGAGAAACGTTACGTTCATTTCCTGGGATAGGGGTCGCGGCTATAATAACCGTATCTTCTGGTAAAATATCCACTTGTCTATAGTTTCCACTAGCTAAACGCGCTAAAGCTGCCATCGGTTCTCCTTGACTTCCTGTACAAAGTATCGCTACCTGCTTTGAATCTAAACGATTTATCTCACTCGCTTCAATTAACATGCCGTCTGGAATATGTAAATACCCTTCCTCTAGAGCAACTTCTACTACATTTACCATACTTCTCCCGAGCAAAGCCAATTTTCGATTTGTTTTTATGCAAGCTTCAACTATTTGCTGAACACGATTCACATTAGAAGCAAATGTAGAAATAATTACTTTTCTATTTGCTTTCATAAATATTTCCTCTACCCGTTCTCCTACTGACCTTTCTGATGGAGTAAAACCTGGGCGTTCTGCATTTGTGCTTTCAGATAATAAAGCTAGTACACCTTCACTTCCTATTTTAGCCATTTTATGAATATCAGGATGTTGATTATTTACTGGTGTTAAATCAAATTTAAAATCACCTGTATGTACTACAGTACCTTCTGGTGTATGAAAAACAATACCGAGACAATCCGGAATACTGTGGTTCGTTTTAAAAAAGGTTGCCTTAATAGAACCACAATCAATTTCTGATTTTGAATGAATAACGATTAATTCCGTATCATTTTGAAGATTGTGTTCCTTTAATTTAATTTCAATTAAACCTAACGTTAACTTTGTTGCATAGATTGGTACATTTAGTTGTTTTAAAAAATATGGTATTCCGCCAATATGGTCCTCATGCCCGTGCGTTACTACTAAACCGCGAATTTTTTCTTTATTTTCTTGCAAATATGTGACGTCTGGAATTATTAAATCAATCCCTAATAAACTTTCATCTGGAAATTTAGATCCACAATCAATGACGACAATATCATTTTCATATTGGATAGCATACATATTTTTTCCTATTTCATTTACTCCACCTAAAGCAACAATAGACAAGTTATTTTTTAATGAATTCAAATGATAAAACCTCCTTTTCACATTTATAATTCGTGAAATAGCATTTAGGCTTTATTATTTGTAATGAAAAAGGACTTCATACTATTTTATACATATAAAAATTCACACACTATTCTTATATGTATATCCCTAATAACACCATCTCTCTCTAAAAAAGCTCCCATTTTTTCATTGATTTTTTTCAAAATATATTATATATTAATTACAGGTTCAAATTACAAGTTCAAAAGAACTTGTAATCAGAACCTTTTGTTTAATGGGTTTTACATATTTTCATTAGGCAAATTCCGAGAAATCGTATGATAAAACTAAAAATGATGAGGAGAGGATCAGATGGAATTCGAATTTTTCTTTCAAATTGCACTTATTTTATTAAGTACAAAGCTTGCTGGTGATCTTAGTGTTAGATTAGGTCAACCTTCTGTACTAGGTAAATTAATTGTCGGTATCGTTATCGGTCCAGCTTTATTAGGTTGGATTGAAAATTCAGAGCTTCTAACTCAATTAAGTAATGTCGGGGTTATTCTTCTAATGTTTATGGCTGGACTTGAAACAGACTTAGAAGAATTAAACGCCAATCGTAATTCTTCTTTAGCAGTTGCACTCGGAGGTATTATTCTTCCATTCATAGGTGGTTACGTTTCTGGCCTTGTTATGGGAATGGAACAAGGAAACGCTGTATTCTTAGGATTACTTTTATGTGCGACAAGTGTTAGTATTTCCGTACAAACACTTCGTGATTTAGGTAAAATGAAAACACGTGAAAGTACGACGATGCTTGGAGCCGCTGTATTTGATGACATTCTTGTTGTTATTTTATTAGCATTCGCAATGAGCTTCTTAGGCACTGATGATGTTAACTTAACAATGATTATCTTGAAGAAAGTAGTATTCTTCGCTTCTATTATTTTAATCGGATGGAAAGGTGTTCCAGCAATTATGCGTTGGTTATCACCACTGCGCGTATCTGAGTCTATCGTGAGCGCAGCTCTTATCATCTGTTTCTCATTCGCATATTTTGGCGAACTATTAGGAATTGCTGGTATTATCGGTGCTTTCGCTGCTGGTATTGCAATTTCTCAAACAAACTACAAACATGAAGTAGAAAAGAAAGTAGAACCAATTGCTTACGCTATGTTCGTTCCAGTATTCTTCGTTAGTATCGGTATGAATATTACATTTGACGGTATTGGCAATCAAATTTGGTTCATCTTAGCATTAACAGTAATCGCTGTATTAACGAAACTAATTGGTTGTGGTGTTGGTGCACGCATGACTGGATTTGATGCTAAGTCTTCTGCAATTATCGGTTCTGGTATGGTTTCTCGTGGTGAAGTTGCACTTATCATTGCAGGAACAGGACTTTCTTCAGGTCTATTGGCACAAGATTACTTTACAGCAATCGTTATTGTCGTTATTTTAACTACAATGATTACACCACCAATGTTAAAATACACGTTTGGTGCAAAAGATAAAGCAATGAAAGCAAGTAAATAAGTTTACTATAATAAAAGGAGATTGCTATTTTATAAGATAGCAATCTCCTTTTTCATTTTATCTTTAAACAATTCCATTCGTTTTTAACCATTTTTCAAAAATAGTTCGTGCTTCTTCATCATTGATATCATTACTAAATGAATACACCTTAATACCATAATCATCTATATATTCACCCAGTTTCATTTCCTCCACTTTCTTATAAAAATCGTCCACCTCATAGTGCGGAATATAAGCATCCCAAACTGGTTCATGTATTCTTTTGTACGCTGTCACTTCTAAATCATATCCATCTTCATAATATCCGATGTGATAATGTTGATTAGGATCATATTTCTTCATAATAATTCCCCTCCCTTTGAAAAATTTATCATATTTCACATAATAAACAAAAGCGAGCTGTATATTACAGCTCGCTCGATTCATTAAATACGTTCCATCGCCGTCTTCAACGTTCCAACAACAAAGGCAATTTCTTCACTTGAAATAATAAGCGGCGGTGCTAATGTTAAGACGTTATTATATCCTGCTGTCGTCATACCGTTTCGTCCTATAATAAGCCCTTTTTCTTTACAAGCATTTACGACACTTGCGATTTTGTCGTTATCAATTGGCTCTTTCGTCTCTTTATCATTTACTAATTCAATTCCAACTAATAGACCTTTTCCTCTAATATCCCCAACAAGCGGATGTTCCCCAATTTCATCTTTTAGTTGCTCTAATAAAAGGGAACCCATTTGTGCAGATCGCTCAATTAAATTTTCATTTTTCATAATCTCTAAATTTTTAAGTGCTAATGCACAAGCTGCTGGATTTCCACCAAATGTATTAATATGGCGGAAAAATTCATATTCTCCTTTACCTTTAAAAGCCTCATATATTTCTTTTTTCACAGCTGTTGCAGATAATGGTAAATATGCGCTCGTAATGCCTTTTGCCATTGTAATAATATCTGGCTTCACATCATAATTCATAAATCCGAATGCTTTTCCTGTACGACCGAAGCCGCAAATCACTTCATCACTTATAAGCAAGGCACCGTGTTTTTGACATGTCTCATGAACAGCTTTCATATAGTCTTGTGGTGGCATTAATATGCCCCCGCCTGTAATAATAGGTTCCATAATAAACGCAGCAATTGTTTCACTTAATTCCCACGTCATAACACGATCGACTTCTTTCACACATTCTACATCATAGATATGCTGCCCTTCAATTTCAGGCATACGGTAACAATCCGGTGGTGTTACGTGTAAAAAGCCTGAAGCAAACGGCTCATATTGATATCTACGCTGCGCTTGTCCCGTCGCTGCCATTGTCGCCATTGTATTCCCGTGATACCCACGATAACGTGACATAAATTTATAACGATGTGGTTCACCTTTTTGCGCATAGTATTGCCTTGCTATTTTAAAAGCTGTTTCGTTCGCTTCTGAACCACTATTTGAGAAGAAAATAACATACTCTCCCCCAAGCCACTCATTTAACTTTTCAGCAAGCTTTATAGCTGGTTCATGAGATTGTGACATTGGAAAGTATGATAATGTTTGTAATTGCTTATAAGCCGCTTCTGCGAGCTCCGTTCTTCCATATCCACTATTCACACACCAAAGACCACTCATACCATCTAAATATCTTTTTCCTTGTATATCTTCAACCCAGCACCCTTCAGCTTTTGCCCCTACCATTGTACTATTTGGACTAAAGGGACGCATTCCGTGCCAAACATATTGCTCATCTTTTGCTAATAATTCATCAGTTTGCTTCGTTTTCATCATTACTTCCACCTTCCATAACAACTTATTTTTCACAAAAGCTGCGCTGGTGCCATGATGACTTAAATTTCTCCCTGCTATTTTCATTCCACAAAATTAAGACAAATCCTACTTACAAATCAGTAATATTTACAAGAAAATGACAAAAGAAAAAAGAGCTTTTCTTATCTATCGAAAAGCTCCTCTTTTATTTAATGTGAAGACGCATCACTAATACCGTGACCAGTATTAGATTTCACAAGAATTTCATCAAATTTCGCTGCATCTTCTTTCTTACTAGATAAAACAGTTCCTAAATATGCTGCAAGAAATCCGAGCGGAATTGAAATAATTCCTGGTGTCGTATATGGGAATATCGCTTCCCCAACAAAAATAGCTTTTCCAGCTACAGGGTTCCAAACATTCGGACTCAACGCTACGAGAACAATTGCTGATACGAGCCCTACAATCATACCGGAAATAGCACCCGTTGTATTAAAACGCTTCCAATATATTGTAAATAAAATCACTGGTAGATTTGCACTCGCTGCAACTGCAAATGCTAATGATACTAAAAATGCTACGTTTAATGTTTGGGCAAATAATGCAAGTATGATAGATAATATCGCTACCCCAATAGATGCATAACGAGCCATAGATACTTGCTCTTTTTCCGTTGATTTCCCTTTGCGAATAATCTCATTATAAAAATCATGAGCGAATGCTGATGCTGCCGTTAATACGAGACCTGCCACTACAGCCAAAATTGTTGCAAAAGCAATTGCTGATACGAAAGCAAATAAGAAGTCTCCACCTAACGCTTTGGCTAATAAAGGTGCTGCCATATTACCCGCTGGGTTCGCTTTAATAATCGCTTCATTTCCTACAAACGCTGCCGCACCAAATCCTAAGAAAATCGTCATAATATAAAATGCACCAATTAACCATGTCGCATATACGACAGATTGACGTGCAGTTTTTGCATCACGTACTGTAAAAAAGCGGACAAGTATATGTGGTAATCCAGCTGTACCAAGTACTAGTCCTAAATTTAAAGAAAGTGTATCAAGGCCATCCTTATACTTTACACCTGGATTTAAAAATGAATCTTTTAATGGTGTAGCTGTTTTCATTTGGGCAAACATTTCAGTCACGCTGAAGTTGAATTTTGCGAAAACGATAACAGAAATAATAAACGTACCGGCCATAAGTAATACAGCCTTTACAATTTGTACCCAGCTCGTTGCTGTCATACCACCAAAAATAACATACACCGTCATAAGTGTTCCAACGATTAATACAGATGTCGTATATTCAATCCCTAATAATAATTTAATAAGTGCACCCGCGCCAACTAATTGTGCAATCATATAAAAGATAGAAATCGTCATCGTATTAAGAGCTGCAACTCCGCGAACTTTTTTCGCGTCAAAGCGTGCTGCAATCATATCCGCCAAAGTGTACTTTCCTAAATTTCTAAGCGGTTCTGCAACAAGATATAGTACAACTAAATAAGCAACTAAAAAACCGATACTATAAAAGAATCCATCAAACCCAGTTAATGCGATTGCTCCAGCTATACCGAGAAATGAAGCAGCAGACATGTAATCTCCAGCAATGGCCAGACCATTTTGCCAACCAGTTAATCCCCCTCCAGCCGTATAAAATTCACTCGCATTTTTCGTTTTTTTCGATGCAAAATAGGTTATGACGAGCGTACCAAGAACAATAATTAAAAATAGTGCAAATGCAGTAGTATTCAAGTTCAGCCCCTCCCTTTTTGCATATCTTGCAAAATTTTTCGGGAGATTTCATCAAATGATTCTGCTTTTTTGCTATAAATCATACATAGTGCCCATGTCATAATAAATTGGGAAAAAGCAAATACCCACGCCCATGTAACGTCTCCAAATGCAGGTGTATTAAGCACCTTTGAATACGATGTTAGAATAGGTAATGCGATAAAAAAACTAAAAAAGAAAATACTCATTGGAATGATAAACTTCTTTTTCGTATTTAATAACAATTGAAATTCTTCCGACTGAACGACCTCTGTATAATTCACCTCATTTTGCAACTTACGTGCTGACGTATCGTCTCGTTTCATTAACCGATCCCCTCTCTTACTTAAAATACACTTCCCCCTTGCATACCTAAAGACTAAATTTTATAAATATTCAGAAACTTATATTCATTTTAGACAATCCATGCATTCATGCAAAGATTTTTTGATAGACATTTTTCGGCAATTTCCCCTAAATTTTTAATATACTTTTTCAAAATAAAGTGACACCTTACTTATTTATCCTCATTAAGACAAAAGCAGTGCTTACCGCACTACTTTTGTCTTTTTTTCCTTTTCTAAATTACGAGCCGTTTCGCTTAACTCAACATCTTTTCCGTCTTTAAGTGTTCCAAATATAAAATCGAATACTGGATTTGAAACACCAAACCAAAACTTTTCGTTTTTATAATGGTGTAATATATGTTGTTTTTTTAGCCATCTTCCAAACTTAGTGACGGGACGAATCGGTCTATGAGCAATATAATGTTTCCATTCGTAAACGAGCAGCATGATAATCATTCCGATTCCAAATGAAAGTGCAATAGTAACACTTTTTGTAATACCATATGCTATAAGTAAATATATAGTAAAACTAGGTATACTAAACCATACAGGTAAAAACAAAAGTTTTAAATCATCTGGATATACGTGGTGATCATAATGCAATCTTCTTAACATTTTTAATAGAAATGTGTTTTTAGGTGGCTTTATATGGAATAAAAAACGATGTGTCATATATTCATTAAGTGTATAGAAAACAATCCCAAACATACATGCTAACATGCCAAACCACGTAAAAAATTGCATTTTTAAAATAATAATGAAAATAAATAGAATGCTATACATAATAACAATATCATGTTGTAAAAAGAACTCTTTCCCCACTTTCTTCATCTTGTTTCCCCCTTTTCCAAAAAAACAGCCGCAACATATCGTTACGACTATTTCTTTTCTATTCTTATTCTATTCACTTTACAAATTTGCCTGCTGTTCTATTGCCGAGAAAAAATTGTTTGATCCAAATATATTTTGCTTCGGAATAATATGTTCCACTGCAAACACTGTTACTTCTCCTCTTTGCACTTCTCCAATAATGAGCCCAAATATTTCATGATTTACTGCAAACGTCGGTTGCTTTGTTTGTAACAATCTTGCAGCATTATGAAATACCGCTTCATATAGTGGATTTCTATCAGTAATTTCTTTTCGGATTTTTGGCGCTAACGTAATTATAATTTCTTTTCCGTCAATAGTGGTTCGATACATAAAAATCTCCCCTTCAATCTTATGTGAACAACTGTAAAGCTTTGTATGCAAAATGTATAGAGTAACCTACTAAAATAATACCTGCTCCGGCTGTTATGTAGCCAAGCGCTTTTGGTTTTAATAAAGTTCTTCCAAAATGTACAGAAAAAGCAATATTTAAATTCCATAAAATAATACCAACAATAATGCAAAGACTGTACAAAAAAGCTTCTTGTTTCGTTACCTTCGTAAGTAATGAGCTAAGTGTACTTCCGTATATACCAAACCAAAAAACAAGATTTAATGGATTGGATATCGCAATTAAAAATCCTGCCATAAACGATTGCTTAAGGCCACCTACCTCTTCTTTTTTATATTCCATATTCGATTCGAAAATTCCTTGTTTTACACTTTGAAATCCTAAATAAAATAACAAGAAAAAACCCGTGCAATACATGAAGGCTTGTACATATGTATACATAAACACAGAAGATAAACCGAAATAAATGAGAAGCATAAATAAAACATCTGCAGTCATTCCACCAATTCCAACAACCCAAGCGTGCCAAAACCCACGTTCAATTCCTCGTTTTAACATTTCAATATTAATCGGCCCTACTGGCGCAGCTAATGATATACCTAATACGATTTGCTGTATAATTGCTCCAATCATCGCTCTATCCTTTCTACTCTCTTTACTACTAGTTAATGATGTAATTTTAAAAAATAGACTAGCTTTCATAATAAAATACCCTTTTTTATCCAAAATATACAAAAGAGCCATCTAGATGATGGCTCTTACTTTTCTATCCTATGAATAAAAGGACATTTCCCTTTTATTGGCTCTACATCGTCTCCTATGAAATATTGTTTCCATTCACGATGCTCTGGGTCACCATAATGACTAATGTTAGGATGTTTCGGCAATTGATCCCACTTTTCAACTCGCTCACGGACCATTTGTCTTGAATATGTTCCTTTAGGACGATCTCCCTCTAATCCATCAAAAATAGTGCGTGGCTGAAACCCAATAACGAGAGAATTCCCTAAATGTCTAGTTTTTCGTTGTTTATAAGCTGGCGCATTTCCAAATGCGAATATTGGCTCACCACCAAATGAAAATTCCCATAAATAATGGTCTGGGTCTTCAGGAATTTGCTTTGGCCATGCTTGATTATCGTTTTCATGTAAATACTGTAACACTTTCCAAAAAGAATCACGGTAATATTCGAGTGATCGTTCTTCACATTCCGGTTCTACAAAAAGGAAAAAGCCCCTTCTTACAATCGGTCTCTCTTTCATTAAGTCTAAAAAAGATAACATTGTATGCGGCAAATGACTCCAATCATTATGAGAAAGAAATGAATAACGAAGTTCATTCTTTTTCAAAGCTGTTAAACCGAAATAACATGGAAAAGTTGGTTCTAACACAACATTTGAAAAAATCTCAAATTCTTTTGCAACCCAATCCGGTATGTCGGTTCTCGTTCTCATTCCTTCATTATCTAATAAGTAAGACTTATTCATTCTTTCACCTCATTATGTATAGCATTCAATTAAGAATATTACGTACAAGGCCTGTCCTATACCTATTTAAAAATTTGACTGGAAAATTATTTAAAAATACAAAAAAATAAAATCGCTTACTTGACTAAATTCTCCCAATTCGTGTATATTTAAATTAATCATTTAGCAGAATATTCAAGAATATAGCATTTTTAGTTTATATTATTTTTTTAATGAATTTCACTAAATGAAAATAGTAAACGCTTTTAGGAGGAATTGTAACATGCAAGGAAAAGTAAAATGGTTTAACAACGAAAAAGGTTTTGGATTTATCGAAATGGAAGGCGCTGACGATGTATTCGTACATTTCTCTGCTATTCAAGGAGACGGCTACAAAGCTTTAGAAGAAGGTCAAGAAGTATCTTTCGACATTACTGAAGGTAACCGCGGACCTCAAGCTGCTAACGTAGTAAAACTTTAATCCAACATATAACAGGAGGTTGCCTTACTTGGTAACCTCCTTTGTTATTCCTTTGTATATTTCCGTTTTACAGAGCAAAAACTATGTGAAATGCGCACTATACAAAGGAGGAATTATTAATGGGATCAGAAGTAAATGATTTTGAAGAAGTGAAATTCCGTGTAGAAACAGCACAAAAAATGGTAGGATCAGCAACAATTTCAATGGATCCAGATACATTAGAGCATGCTACTACTGCTGTAGAAGCAGCTCGCTCTCAGCTTGAAATTATGAAATCTGTTGCAACTGATTTAGATGAGCCATTTTTAATGAATGAGGAAAAGAAATTAAATAAATGTGAGCATCAACTAAACGAAGCAAGACACTAAAAAACATCCAGAGAATTTTCTCTGGATGTTTTTTCATGACAACCGTTCTCCATACTTTTTCAATGTTTCTCCAACTGTACATTGCCGTATACAAAATGAATGGGCATAATATTTACTATTTGTCTTTCGATTATGTTCTCGCAAGAAACATCCTTCACAATACGTTTCTAATAAGTCATTTACCTCTGTAATGAGTTGCTTTTTATCCACCTTTGCACCTCTCTATTCAGTTATTTCTTTATGACTATCAATAACTGTCCCTTCCAATGCTTGCGTAGCTAATTGATGTGCTTCTTTATTTTGTTTTCTAGATATTGGTTCACATATAAGTTTTAATTTCATTTGCTTCGCCTTTTGTTCAATTTGATCTAAATAATGGTTTAAATGCTCATCATAACAAGGCCATTCTCCGGCTAATTGCTGCAGTACAACTTGAGAATCACCGTGAAGTGTAACTGCTTCATACTTAATCCCTAATTCCTCGAGTATATTCATACCGTATAGTAACGATGCATATTCCGCTTCATTATTATCATATATACCTTCTATATATGCATTGCGGCGAATCCGGTAGTTTGTATTTCCTTTTTTATAATACACACATATACCAACGCCAGCTTCTTTCGTTTGCACATCATACCCCCCATCAAAATAAACGAGTATTTCTTGGGGCTCTTCCTCTACTTGCTTACTTAACTTTTTCATCTCTTTTAATGACCATTCCGCGTCCATTTCATCATAAAATGAAAATTCTTTTACTCTTCCTGTTTTCTCAAAATCCTCTGCAAATTGAAGTACTTCTTCTATGTTCATATACTCTGTCGTTAATTCCGTCTGCAATCCGCGCTTTGTTTTATACAACCAATGAATTTTATATTTCATACTTCATTCCCCTTATGTAAGACTTCTTATTTATCCGGCTAATTGAAGCCTCACTTTATTTTATTATATTTTATCAAGAGTCAAAGAATTATATTCAATATAATCACATACAAAAAGAGCCATCCTATATAAGGAATGGCTCTTTCATCTATTACATAAATCTTTCAAATTGTACTCGCTTATTAATCCAGTACATTACAGGCATACCGATCGCCATTACTACGAATTCACCTGCTGCACATGTTAACCAAGTCCACATAAATGGTAGATCAAATGCAAGATGAAGTTCAATTGCAATCATAAACATTGTAATCGTAAAGATAACTGTATTAAAAATCATACGAGCCCAAACACCTTTAATAAATCGCATAGAAATAATCGTTGCAACTAATGCAAGAATAGATTGACCTACTCCAAATACTAAATCATAAGCGATCATAGGTGAGAAAAAGAGATTCGTTAAAAATACACCTAATACAATTCCGTAAATTGCTTTCTTGTTAAATACAACGAGATGATTAAACATCTCTGAAATACGAAACTGTACATTCGTAAAGCCAAATGGCTGAATAAGCATAGAAACAGCAATATATAATGCCGCTAAAATACCATTACCGACTAATGTTCTAATATTCATGACAAAATCTCCTTAGTTTTTTTACGTGGGATGGTTTCGAACCACGTTATTCGTTTTTAAGCAACAAGATTATATTTTACGTGGTAGCCCCTCTTTCGTCAATAGATTCCTATCGTGAACTACCTTTTTTCTTTTAGACAACGTATAATGAAACATATGAAAGATTTAGGAGGTTTCACTTCATGACAGCAACAATTCAAAATGAAAAAGTGATCGTTTCCATTTCTGACAAAGGTGCAGAATTAC
Source organism: Bacillus sp. FSL W8-0770 (assembly GCF_038008705.1). Lineage (NCBI taxonomy): Bacteria > Bacillati > Bacillota > Bacilli > Caryophanales > Bacillaceae > Bacillus > Bacillus sp. FSL W8-0770. Next base: position 1,534,634 of record NZ_JBBOZR010000001.1, on the reverse strand, counting down.
AGAGCGTTCGCTTAAAAGAAGACAACATAGAATATTTATGGCAAGGTGATTCTGCTTATTGGGGACGCCGTGCACCAATTTTGTTCCCAATTGTCGGTCGATTAGTAGATAATACATACTACGTAGACGGTAAACCATATTCATTAACACAACACGGTTTCGCTCGTGATCTTACTTTTTCTGTGAAAGAACAAAGCGAAACAAAGATCACTTATATCGTTACTAGTAATGAAGAAACATTAAAAAAATACCCATACGAATTCGAATTACTCGTTTCTTATGAGCTAGATGGACAAAGTGTTCATGTAACATATGAAGTAAACAATCCTACTTCTAAAGAAATGTTCTTCTCAATCGGAGCACATCCTGGATTCAACTTCCCTTTATTGGACGGTGAATCATTTACAGATTATCACTTATCGTTTAATGGTTCGGAACGCTTAGAAACAAGCGTATTAGAAGGACCTTATCTTTCAAACAAAAAGCAATTAATCGCTGAAAATACGACTGAATTGCCACTTACATACGATTTATTCAAAAATGATGCACTTATTTTTGAACATATGAATACGAATGAAATTTCGATTCGTTCTCATAAACATAATAAATTTGTAAAAGTAGAATTTGATGGATTTCCATTTGTCGGCGTATGGACACCAGGGGATAACGCACCTTTCTTATGTATTGAACCTTGGTATGGAATCGCTGATGAAGTAAATCCAGCAAAAGATTTCAAGGACAAAAAGGGAATTCAATCTTTACAAGCGAATGAAACATTTACATGTCGTTACAGCATCACAATCGGATAACTACTCTATCCCCTACTTCAAAAAAATATTTAAGTAGGGGATAATCTTATAATTTGGAGGTTTCTCATTTTGATTGAAGTATATATTGATGGTGCATCAAAAGGAAATCCTGGTCCTTCTGGTGCAGGAGTGTTTATTAAAGGCGTTCAGCCGCCTGTACAATTATCAGTACCACTTGGAACAATGTCCAATCATGAAGCAGAGTACCGCGCTTTACTTCTAGCATTAAAATATTGCATTGAGCATAATTATAGCACTGTCTCTTTTCGTACAGATTCGCAGCTTGTTGAGCGGGCTGTTGAAAAGGAATACGCAAAAAATAAAATATTTGCACCTCTTTTAGATGAAGCACTACAGTACATAAAAAACTTCGATCTCTTTTTTATTAAGTGGATTCCAAGTAGTCAAAATAAAGTAGCTGATGAATTAGCTAGAAAAGCTATCTTACAAAATTAACGGGGGTATGAGTGTGAAAAAAGAGTGGATTGCTCCTCTTGCTTTATTATTTGTCTCTTTTATTTGGGGAGCTACGTTTGTTGTCGTTCAAAACGCTATGTCTTTCGTTGGTCCATTTACGTTTAATGGTATTCGCTTTTTATTCGCTGGAATTATTTTATTATTCGTTCAAATTATTTTTTCACAGAAAACTTCAAAACAAGAATTAAAACATAGTAGTTTAGCTGGATTAATGGTTGGGTTCTTCTTATTTGTCGGCTATTTATTACAAACATTTGGCTTACTTTATACAACTTCTTCAAAAGCAGGTTTCTTAACTGGGCTAAGCATTGTTATGGTCCCAATCTTATCCTTTATCTTTTTAAAACAAAAAGCCACCATTTTCATCGTACTTGGCATTGCTGTAGCTACAACAGGTTTGTACTTATTAACAGCTGCTGATTCTTTCCAATTAAATATAGGAGATATACTTGTTCTCGGTTGTGCAGTCGCTTTCGCTGCCCATATTCTTATTAACGGCTTCTTTTCTAAAAAAATATCACCTTTATTATTAAGCACATCTCAAGTATTAGCTGTTGGTATATTTTCTTCTATTTGCGCTTTCTTGTTTGAAGATTGGAAAAAGTTATTTTCAGTATCACTATGGACGAATCAATCCTTTTTATTCGCACTCTTTCTAACTGCCCTGTTTGCAACATCTATTGCTTTTTTCATTCAAACATCGGCACAAAAACACACTTCTCCAACGAGAGTAGCAATTATTTTTGCAATGGAGCCCGTTTTTGCTGCATTAACAGGCGTTCTCGTTGCAAATGAACAACTTTCTATTTCTGCTATTATCGGATGTCTATGTATTTTTCTAGGCATGATTTTTGTTGAATTACCTTCCAAAACAAAAAAAGAAGCGCAGGCTGCGTGAAGTTACGCTTGTAACTTCCGCATAAAAGCCTTAGCGCTTTTTTTATCTGTAATTTCTTCCTCTTTCAATCGTTCTAATAACGCAACGAAATAACTACCATCAAACTGCAATTGATGTTTAATTGTCGCTTCTATTGCTGCGTTCACAATCCCATCAGACGCACCAGTATATCCTTGTCCAAACATAATAAACCCTTGTGCTTCCTCTGATAATTTAAATCCTTTCGTATGTAAGAATGAAAGATAATCTTCTACTGTTTGCATGTTATTCCCACCTACTCAAAAATTCTCCATCTCCTATCATACATGTTTTTACACGCTATGAGAATGAAATTTCTTTGACAACTTTGTAAATCAATCTTCTACTTCTCTTACAATAGAGGATTTCCTAACAATCTGAAGGAATATGTACAGTGGAACTTATTTCATATTAAAGGGGAGACACGATGAAACAAGCACTATTAATTATCGACGCTCAACAAGAATTAATTGATGGAAATGAGCAAGAAAATGAAGTTTTTCGTAAAACCGAGCTATTATCTACACTAAATATAGCCCTGCAGAAAGCAATAGATTCAAATGCTCTTATTGTTTTTGTAAGAGATATCGATGTTGCTTCAGGTAGTGGCGAAGGATTTGAAGTACATAATCAAATTCAAGTACCCCAGTCTGCAATCTTTATTAATAAAGCAGCAACCAATTCATTCTACGGTACTTCTTTACTTGAACTTTTAAAAGAAGAAAACATTAATCATATTGTTATAGGCGGATGTAAAACAGAACATTGCATTGACACTGCCGTTAGGACAGCAACTGTACAAGGATTTGACGTTACATTAATTAAAAACGGTCATTCAACAACTGATTCTAACGTATTGTCTGCAGAACAAATTATTGGTCATCACAATAAAACTTTACACGGTCATTATAACGTTGATCATTTTTCTATGGTGCGAGATATCGAGGAAGACCTCTTTCAGCCAACTCATGACCAATATCGTGATTAAATTGGCTCAAAAAAGAATCCTTCATTTAAAAGGATTCTTTTTTATCCAAAAATTTGCGCTGCAATACTATATAGTTCACTATTTCTTTTTAATAACCGATTACTATTTTTCATCATAATTGGTGGTATATTCACTTTTTTAAAACCAGCAATCTCTAATTCTTTCATGAAATCGTTCTTTCCTTCTAGTACATCAATTCTTAATTTACCATTATGCCCTCTTGCTAAATCATGTACTATTCTCATTGCCATCTCATCATTTTTAGCAACAACCGGCCCTATTATCTTATTTTCTGGTGTTTGTATGCTTAAACCGTAACCTAATACATTTTGTTCCTTGTCCCTTACAACGATACACTGTTCACTTTGCATAATTCTTTTCTTTAAAAACTCTTTTCTATTTGTTCCAAACGCATATTCATCTATTTTTATTATTTTTTCTAAATCACCCTCTTCATAATTCATCACATAATCTTCATTTCTTACACAATAATCTTTCGCATTGTATGAGTTACATATGTATTTAGAAACATAACTTACTGCCCTAAATCCTAACTTTTCATATAAAGGTTTCCCTTCATCCGTAGCAATCAGCATAATTGGAGTATGAGCTGATACGCTTTTAACGCACGCTTCCGTTATTATCTTTCCAATCCCTCTCCCCTTATAATCTGGATGTACAATCACCATTCCGATAGACGCTAATTTCTCCCCATATAATATTATTGCCGCGCTAGCAATTAGTTCCTCTCTCTCATTCCAAACACCGTATACAATCCCTGCGTTAAAAATAGTCTCAATTTCTTCTCTGTTATAATCCCACCCAATATAAGAAGATAATGATACAATATTCCCTGTTTTTGCTTCCCTAAGACGCTCCACTCTAATTTCCAATTCAATCATACTCCATCCCCTTATCTAGACATTTAAATCATTATTATCAAATCAACTTGTACATGTTTCCATTTATTTATCACACACATATCCTATTTTGACCAAGACTATATTGGAAATGAGGTGACAACATGCCCATTACGAATCGATTTTCTACCACCACTAACGGCGCACTCGCTATTACAGGTAATACTTTAGGATTAAGTAAAATTAGTAATCAAAACCGTGCTGGTACAATCGGGGCAATTGGTGCGTTTATAACTACGAATACCGCTTTACAAGTACCTACTTTTCCCGCAGGTACAACGTTAACCTATACACAAAATAGTTCTACCGCTATTTTAAATATCCCTGCTGGTAGCACTATTCTTTACGCAGAACTCGTTTGGGGAGGAAACTATTTATCTCGTGATCAAAACATTACGAGTGTTCTAGGTAATCCCGTTTCATTTACAACACCCGTTTCAACATACTCAATTACTCCTTCAGCTGTTACAGCTTCAAATCAAACGTTCGTTTCAAACTCTATTACATTTGGCTTTTATACTCGTTCAGCAGACGTAACAACTCTTATTCAAGCTGGCGGTTCTGGTTCTTATACTACAGGAGCTGTCCCTGGACTTGTTGATCCTTTAGATGCTTCAAATGGATCCATTAACTCGGCCGGATGGACACTCATTGTCGCTTATCAAAACGGGACATTACCTGCAAGAAATTTAACTATTTACGTAGCTGGTAACCGTGTTTCTGCTGATACTGGTAGTGCAGATGTAGCTGTTTCAGGATTTTTAACACCCGCAGGAGGGCCTGTAAGCGGGAGATTATTTTTAAGCTCCACTGAAGGAGATGCAGATTTAATCGGGGATCAAGCTTTATTTGGGCCAAATTTCAGTTCATTAAATGCCTTATCTGGGCCAAATAATGCTGTAAATAACTTCTTCGGTTCTCAAATTAATAATGCCGCTGGAAACTTAGATACAACTGGGACATTTGGAACGCGAAATCAAAGTGCTTCTACAGGCACAAACATCTCAGCAGGAAGACAGGGCTGGGATATTACTTCTATTGATATTTCTCCTTATTTAACAAACTCACAAGTGTCCGCCGCAATCCGTTTAACTACTAACGGAGATGCGTATATGTTAAATACAGTCGGTTTACAAATCAACATAAATTCACCTACTATACAAGCAACGAAAAGCGTGAATAAAAGTGTTGCTGCAATTGGAGATATTCTCACTTATACAGTTACGATCCCTAATACCGGGCTTCTTCCTGCCAATAACGCTATTTTTATAGATAGTCTCCCTAACGGTACTTCTTTTATACCCGGCACTGTAACAGTAGATAACGTACCACAAACAAATGCTAATCCTGCGGCTGGTATATCTCTTGGAACAATCAATAATGGTGCTTCTCGTACAGTAACTTTCCAAGCTACCGTCGTTTCTCTTCCAAGTCAAAATCCTATCTCTAACACTGCTAATATTACATTTCAATATACACCAATCGCTGGAGGAACAACCTTTAACGGCCTTGCAACAAGCAATTCTGCTGGAACACAAATTAATCTGGCAGATATTAATGGAACAAAATCAGTTAACAAACTTTTTACCGATATTGGTGAAACATTAACTTACAGTATTGCCTTAGCTAATATAGGAAATATCGCTGCAACGAACGTTATATATACGGATCCGATTCCTAGCGGAACTACTTTCATTCCAGGTAGTGTAACTGTTAACGGAGTTACTCAAGCTGGAGCAAATCCCGCTAATGGTATACCAATTGTTTCGATTGCAGCAAATTCCACTACTACTGTTTCATTCCAAGTGCTCGTTCCTTCTATCCCTCAAACAAACCCAATATTAAATAGTGGAACAACAACATATCAATACATTCCTGTACCTAATCAACCAGCAGTAAGTGGGACTGATACGACAAATATTGTCTCCACTCAAGTGAATAATGCTACTGTATCAATGACGAAGGCAGTAGATAAAAATTTTGCAGATATTGGTGATACGCTAACGTACACCGTTTCCTTTACAGGTACAGGTAATACCAATGCAAATAACGTTATTTTTACAGATGTCATTCCTACTGGCACAACTTTTGTTCTAAACAGTTTAACAATAGATGGCACGACACAAGTAGGCGCAAATCCCGCTAACAGCGTGAATATTGGATCTATCCCAACAGGCACAACAAAAAATGTTACATTTCAAGTAGTAGTAAACACAATACCCGTGTCAAATGTCGTATCTAACGGATCAAGCGCTTCTTATCAATATACCGTCAATCCTAGCCAATCACCTGTTACGAAAAACATTTCTTCTAATCTCGTTTCCACTCAAATTAACAATGCGAATGTAACATTAACAAAATCAACTAATAAACAATTTGCCACAATTGGCGAAACGATAAGTTATACAATTCTTATTACAAACAGTGGAAATACATCTGCTACTAACGTACAACTAACAGATCCACTTCCAAATGGAACGATATTAAATCCTGGTACTGTAACACTAAACGGAGTTTTGCAAAATGTAGATTCTCTCGTCGCCTTACCTATTGGCACAATTCCTGGTGGAGCTACTTTTACCCTCTCTTTCCAAGTAACAGTCATCAATATTACCGCCCAAAACCCTATCATTAATAATGCCTTTGCTTCTTATCTGTATACTGTAAACCCAAGTCTGCCACCAACTTCAAAAACAGCAAATTCTAATTCTGTTACATCAACAATTAGACTAGCAAATCTCCACGTTAATAAATCTGTAGATAAAACATTTACGGAAGTTGGCGATGTATTAACTTACACCTTTGCTCTTACTAACGATGGAAATGTTGCAGCGAACAATGTATTACTATCTGATTCAATTGCGAATGGAACCGCCTTTGTCCCAAACAGCGTTATAGTTAACAGTGTTACTCAGCCAGGCGTTACACCAGCTAGCATCAATATTGGTAACATCAATGCTAATACTACAATTACAGCTTCATTCCAAGTAGTAATAACTAGCATTCCAAATCCAAACCCTATTTCAAATAGCGCTTCCATCTCCTATAACTTTATCGTTGATCCAAACACTTCACCTGTAAGTAAGAACACTACTTCAACCACTACATTTACTCAAGTAAACGATGCAAATGTCATTTCAGCCAAAACAGTGGATCGAGAGTTCGCTACCGTAGGGGATATATTAACTTATACTGTTACTTTGACGAATGCAGGAAGTGTTTCTGCTGATAGCCCTACTTTCGTAGATACGAATCCAGACGGTACTACCTTTATTCCAAACACTTTTCTTATTAATGGTGTACTTCAAAATAACGCAGATCCAAATATAGGTGTTCCGCTACCTTCCATTGCTGCTAACGGCTCACTTACCGTCTCTTATCAAGTAACCGTCACCTCTTTACCAACACAAAATCCAACATTAAATTCATCTAGTACACAGTATAGCTTTATTTTAAATCCGGGCGATCCACCAACTATAGAAACATCTGTAAGTAACACTGTAAGTACACAAATTAATTTAGCAAATGTAGTTATTGTCAAAGAAGTAGATTTAACTATCGCCGACGTCGGGCAACCAATCACATATACAATTTCTTTAGCTAATCTTGGCAATACTACAGCAAATAATGTTATTGTTACCGATATAATCCCTAATGGCACCACTATCGTTCCAAATAGTATTTTTATAGGTGGTGCTTTACAACTAGGTGCAGACCCTAGTGCCGGTCTTCAAGTGGGCTCCATTCCTTCGGGTGGTTTTACAACGATTGTGTTTCAAATAAGTGCAAATGGGCTACCTTCACCAAACCCAATTCAAAACAGCGCTGCACTTCAATATAGCTTTATCGCTGATCCAAACTTACCTGCTCTTGTTAGAAACACTGCTAGCAATATAGTAACTACACAAATTAATACTGCTAATATCGTTGCTACAAAACTAACGAGTACAAACTTCGCTGATATTGGTGATGTCATACTATATGCGACTATTTTAACGAATAACGGGAATATCCCTGCTGCTAATGTAACATTTACAGATATCATTCCAGCGGGTACCCTCTTCATTCCTAATACTGTAACGATTAATAATGTCCCTATAGCTAATGCAAATCCTGCTACCGGCATTTCGATTGGTACGATAGGAGCGAATTCATCACGCACCGTTGCATTCCAAGTTTTTGTACCAACTATCCCTGCTGTAAACCCAATTACAAATCAATCAGGCACAACATTCCAATATACGTATGATCCATCCAAACCAGCTGTAATGCAGATGGTTGCTTCTAACACTGTACAGACAACTATTAATAACGCCTCAATTGCCGCTACTAAATCGGCAGATAAACAGTTTGCTAACGTAAATGATATTATTACGTACACAACTACTTTAACGAATAACGGGAATACACCTGCATCAAATATAGTATTTACAGATGCTATCCCAAGCGGGACGTCTTTTATTCCAAATAGTGTAACAGTAAATAGGAATACACTGCCTAATGTAAATCCAGCAAGCGGAATTGCCATTGATCCAATAAATCCGAATGCAAATACGATTATCTCGTTCCAAGTACAAGTAAATTCTATCCCGAATCCAAATCCAATCCCGAACCAAAGCAATACAACGTACCAGTATGTCGTAGATCCTAACTTACCTCCAGCATCCGCTAATACGTTAAGTAACGTAATAACAACTCAAATTAATAACGCTACTATTGTCGCTACGAAGTCTGTGAATACACCGACAGCTGCAATTGGTGATATCGTTACCTATACGATTGCAGTAACAAATACAGGTAATATCCCTGCTAGTGCAACTGTTTTAACAGATGGGCTTGGCGCAGGAGCTTCATTTATCCAAAACTCCGTAACTATCAATAATGTTCCACAACCAGGATTAGATCCTTCACTTGGTGTTCACTTGGCAGATATTTCGCCAGGAGATACTGTATTCATTACTTTTCAAGCACAAATTTTAGCGATACCACCTAGTGGCACATTAACAAATAATGCTCTTGTAAATTATGAATATACCGTGAATCCAAACCAATCTCCTGCTGTTGGTAGCACCGTAACAAATACAACAGTTACACCAATTATTGACGCTACTTTAGTAATAAATAAAAGCGCTAGTACAACTTTCGCTACAATTGGTGATACAATTACATTCACTTCATCTATTACAAACACCGGAAATACTATTGCGAACAACATTATTTTTACTGATACAATTCCAAACGGTACTACCTTTATCCCAAATAGCTTTAAGATAAATGGTGTAACCGTTCCGAATGCAAATCCACAAAACGGTATCAATATTGGTAACTTGAATTCAAATGCATCTGCTACACTCAGTTTTCAAGTAAACATTACAACACTTCCAAACCCGAATCCCATCCCGAACAAATCATCGCTTCAATATAGCTTTATTGTAGATATAAATGAACCGCCAGTTTCACGAACAGTTCAATCTAATAAAACTTTTACACAAGTAAATACTGCTTCTGTTATCGCAACAAAAACTGCAAGCAGTGCTTTTGCTGCTGTTGGAGATACAATTACGTATACAACTACTCTCACTAATAGCGGAAATACTACCGCAAACACACCTGTTTTTATCGATATATTACCACCTGAACTTTCATTCGTTCCTGATAGCGTACAAATTAATACCATCCCACAACTTGGATTTAGACCAGATAGCGGGATTTCTTTAGACTCAATTCCAGTTGGAGGAACGACAACAATTAGCTTTCAAGCTATCGTTGGCTCAATACCAGCTACCAATCCAACTTTGAACCAATCTAGCACAACATACTTGATCATTGTTGATCCTACCCAGCCGCCTGTGACAGAAACAGCTACAAGTAATCCAACTTTAGTTCAAATTAACGAAGCAATTATTCAAGCAACGAAAAGTGTGGATCGACTATTTTCTGACGTAGCACCTGGAAATTCATTTTTAACGTATACTGTTTTATTGGAGAATATAGGAAACACAACTGCTACGAATATCATTTTTACAGATCCAATTCCAAATAATACAGTGTTTATAGAGGATAGCGTTCGAGTAGGCGGGGTTTTATTACCTGGGGTAAATCCCGCGAATGGGATACCAATTGGGGATATTATTGCAGGAGATTTTACAAACGTTACCTTCCGTGTGCAAGTAGTTAGCATTCCAAATCCAATTTTCACAATTGGACCTGGGGGGCCAAACTCACCAGTTGTAAACGGAGCTTCCATTGATTATCAATTTATGACAGGACCTAATTTACCACTCGTTTCAAGAAATACGACATCTAATCCCGTTTCGACACAAATAAATTCTGGGGAAATTGTGGCAATCAAATCTGTAGATAAAACTTTCGCGACAATTGGCGATACAATTTCTTATACGATTACATTAAATAACCCTGGAAATGTCACTTCACAAAATATAATTTTCACAGATATTTTACCTGACGGAACGACATTCATATCTGGCACTCTTACAAACGATTCTGGTACACAGCAAATCGGAAATCCAGCTAACGGGATTCAGATTGGAAATATAAACCCAAATGGAACGGCCGTTATTACCCTCAACGTGCTTGTTACAAACATTCCAAGTATAAATCCAATTTCTAATTCTAGTTCTGTACAATTTTCACATGTGGTCGACCCTAGCCAACCTGCCGTATCACAAACGAATGTATCTAATACGGTTTCGACAACTATTAACAGTGCGATATTAACAACCCAAAAAAGTGTGGATAAATCTATTATTTCCGTCGGGGATACACTTACGTATACAACAACTATTACAAATACAGGAAATACACCAGCTACAAATATAACTTTTACAAGTGCAATTCCTCCTAGTACTACTTTTATACCAGATTCCGTCACAATAAATGGCATCCAACAGCTTGGTGCACAGCCAGCACTCGGAGTAAATATACCAAATATCGCGCCTGGTGAAACAGTAACTGTTACCTTCCAAGTAAATGTTATTTCTGTTCCTCCTTCAAGTTCAATTATGGGTAACGATACAATATTATATTCTTATACTGTTGATCCAAACGGAACTCCTGCTACTACTTCTACTTCAACGAATATTGTCACAAACCCAGTATTAGATGCTATGATAACGATGATAAAATCGGTCGATCAAACGCTTGTAACACTAGGCGATACCATTACCTATACGACAATTTTAACGAATAACGGCAATACAAATGCAACGAATATTACTTTCACTGACCTTATACCAGATGGTACAACATTTATTACTGACAGCGTTACAATAAATGGAATCACACAAATTGGATTGAATCCTAATACAGGCATAACGATTGGATCAATTGCCCCTAACAGCTCAATATCTATAGCATTTCAAGTGACTGCTACTTCTACCCCTGTTCAAAATCCTATTGCCAATTCCGCTAGTGCTTCTTACACATTTATCGCTGATCCCAATGCACCTATTGTTTCAAGAAATGTTACTTCAAACACAACGTTTACTACAATTAATACTGCTACCATTCTTTCATCGAAACAAGTTGATAAAGCTTTTAGCCACATCGGAGATACACTCACTTATACTGTCACTTTAACAAACAATGGAAATTCCTCCGCACAAAATGTTATTTTCACAGATGCTATGTCGAGCGGAACGACATTTATTACAAATTCATTTTCTATTAATGGAATTCCTCAAAGTGGTGCAGATCCAACAAACGGTGTAAATATTGGGCCGATAACAGCTGGGGCTACAGTAACTGTTTCATTCCAAGTAAATGTGACCTCATTACCAACCCAAAACCCAATTGTAAATTTCTCATCAACATCGTACCAATTAGTCTCACCACCTGATGCAGAAACTTCAATTAGTAATCCTGTTTCAACACAAATTAAAGAAGCAATATTATCTATGACGAAAAATGAAAGTGTATCCTTTGCAGATATCGGGCAAACTGCTTTTTATACTACTTCTATTACCAATGTAGGCAATTCCGATGCAACTAATATTGTATTCACAGATGCATTACAAAGTGGACTCACATTTGTTCCTAACACATTAACTGTCGATGGCGTTTTACAACCTAACGCGGATCCAAATACAGGTGTATTACTTGCAACACTTCCACCAAATGAAATATATAGTATCGTCTTTCAAGTTACAGTAAACAATATTCCCCCTAGTAACCCAGCACCAAATACAGCAGCAACGACGTATGAGTTTACTGTTGATCCTGTTAATCCCCCCATTTCAAGTGCAGCTACTTCCAACACTACACTTCTTCAAACAAACAACGCAACTATTATTAGCACAAAAACAGCAGATCTTACTTTCGCGGACATTGGTAATACAATAACATTTACACTTAACCTCCCTAATACCGGGAATGTGACCGCAACTGATGTAACTATTATCGATATTCTTAATAGCAATTTAAGTTTCGTTCCAAATAGTTTCACAGTTAATGGGCAAACCATTCTAAACGCTGATTTATCAACGGGGGTAAATATTGGTTCCATTAATGGTGGTAATACGGCAATCGTTACATTCCAAGCAACTGTTATTACACTTCCAACACTTAATCCTATTTCTAATTCTGCTTCTACCACATATCATTATGTCGTTGACCCTAACCAGCCACCTATTACAACTTCCAATCAATCTAATACAACGACAACACAAATTAATAGCGCTATCCTTACTGCACAAAAAAATTCAAATGTATCAACGGTAGATATCGGGCAGGATATTACCTACACCGTTACAATTACAAATGGCGGAAATGTTAGTGCAACGAATGTTATTTTTACCGATCTTATTCCAGACGGAACTTCCTTTGAACCGAATAGCTTTACACTGAACGGAACTACCATCCCAAATGCAGACATCATTACAGGCGTTCCAATCGGTGATATCGCGCCAAACGAATCTGTCATCGTAGCATTTCACATTATCGCCAATGAAATTCCGCCTATAAATCCAATTACTAATCAAGCTAGCGTTAGCTTTCAACATATCGTTAATCCAGCTAATCCTCCAGTTTCAAAAAATATTATTTCTAACAACGTGACAACAAAAATTGAAAGTGCTATTTTAAATACTATTAAAATAGGAGATAAAACTTTTGCAACGATTGGTGATACAATTACGTATACAACGACTATTACGAACACAGGCAATATTCCTGCTAACAACGCTATATTCTCAGACCCTTTACCATCGTGGACACAATTTGTTGCAGGATCAGTTATTGTTGATGGCACTCCATTACCATCGGCTTCTATCATTGACGGTGTTGGCATAAATACAATCAATCCAAATCAAACTGTTACAATCATATTCCAAGTACAAATCGTAAGTAATCCAACAACGTTCACACCTGAACTCCAAAACTTAGGATTTGTTAACTTCCAATATAACGTAGGCAATGCATTACTAGCTCAGCCTGGCAATGTGGAAACGAATGTCTTCGTTACTTCTATTAATACAGCCATACTTTCAGCTGTAAAAACTGCTAATACAGCCTTTGCAAATATTGGAGATAGGATCACTTATACAGTTTCGATTCAAAATAACGGCAATACAAACGCTACGAATGTAAATTTCTCAGACCCAGTTCCAACTGGAACGACCTTTGTTGAAAATAGTTTTGCTGTAAATGGAAGTACTATTCCAGGCGCAAATCCAAATAACGGAGTGAATATCGGAACAGTTAGCGCAGGTAGTTCCTTAACCGTTACTTTCCAAGTCATAGTTACATCTACTCCACCTTCAAATCCGATTACAAACGTAGCATCTATTCAATACGCATTCATCGTTGATCCGGCCTCTCCTCCTGTTACAGGCACGATAAATTCTAATAGCGCTTCAACACAAATTAATAACGCGACTGTTACAACTGTTTTACAAGCAAATCGTTCAATTGTATCTATCGGGGATGTAATTACGTATACAGCAACATTAACGAATACTGGAAACTTCCCTGCAAACTCTGTATTACTCATTAACGGAGTTCCTGAAGGAGCATTATTTGTTCCAAATAGTGTTACGCTCAACGGGAGTTCACTTCCAGATGCAAGTCCAACTCTCGGTATTCCAGTTGGTATTATCGCACCAGGTGATTCCGCTACTATTACGTTCCAATTTCTTGCAAGTTCTATTCCACCGCAAGGAGCGATTATAAATCAAGCACTTACAAGTTACACGTATATTGTCGATCCAAGTCAACCTCCTGTTACAGCAACATCCTCGTCTAATACGGTTAATACAGCTGTTGTTGATGCATCGTTATCCGTAATTAAAAGTACAGATTCTCTCGTACAATCTACTGACGGTACAATCACTTACACAGTAGTCGTTCAAAATAACGGAAATACTACTGCAAATACAGTTACTTTAACAGATTTGGTCCCAGAAGGAACTGCATTTATTCCGAATAGCGTTACCATTAATGGTGTTTCTGTTCCAGGTGCCGATCCTAACGTAGGAATACCATTAAACTCCATCACACCGTCAGAAATCGTCACTGTAACATTCCAGGTTATCGTTCAATCTATACCAAGCGTGAACCCAATTTCTAATACAGCCCGTATTGACTATACTTTTATCGCCGATCCAACTGCTCCTATCATCTCTCGAACAATTACGTCTAATCCTGCTTTCACACAAATTTCGGATGCGACTATCCTTTCTTTAAAAGCAGTCAATGCACCTCAAGCAACAACAGGTGATATTTTGACTTACACAATAACACTAGAAAATACCGGAAATATTCCAGCTACTAATCTCATATTTTCAGATACTATCTCCCAAAATACTACATTCGTAGAAAATAGTTTTACACTTAACGGAACAACTATACTTGGTGCTAATCCAAATGTAGGTGTTACTTTACCTACCCTAGCAGCAAACGCTACTCATCTTATTTCGTTCCAAATTCTTATTAACGATTCATTCTCGCAAGAATCGATTACAAATCAATCCAATACAACATATACAATCCAACCAGACCCAGGGCAACCGCCTATTACTGAAACATCTACTAGTAATATCGTCATTACAAATTTCGTGCAAGCACAATTGACAATTACTAAAACATCCAATCCAACAACTGTAGATATTGGCGGAACTATACTTTATATTTCTGAAGTGAAAAATATCGGTAATGTTGACGCAATAAATATTAATTTCACAGATTTTATTCCAGCTGGGACTACATTCGTTCCCGATAGTGTCACAATTAATGGTGTCCTTCAGCCAGGTGTAAATCCTGAAAACGGAATACCGATTGGAACAATTCCAGCAAACAGTTCCAAAACGATACTATTTCAAGTGCAAACAAATAATCCACCTACTGAAACCGAAATTGCAAATCAATCTTCAGCAACTTACCAATATGTAAGTATTCCTACAGCCCCACCAGTAAATCGCTCTGCAAATTCTAACATTGTTACAACATCACTTCAAAATGCAAATATTATTTCTGTTAAAAGCGCGGATGTAAATTTCATATCAATCGGGCAAATTATTACCTACACAAATACACTACAAAATATAGGAACCGTTCCGGCTAACAATACCGTGTTCATTGATAACATTCCAGAAGGTACTATATTCATTGAGGATAGCTTAGCAATAAATAATGTAACTCAGCCTGGCGCTAATCCTGAAAACGGAGTAACTCTCGGCACGATACAACCAAATGAAACAGTCACTATTTCATTCCAAGTACAACTTACAAATATACCAGAGGGCAATACAGTCATTAATATTTCAGACACTTCGTACGAATACCAAATTGACCCTAGTTCTCCAATTATTCAGCGTAGATCGTTATCAAATGCAGTAAATACTGAAGTGCGAACGGCAAATGTTAGTGCAATTAAATCCGCTAACAGATCCATTACACGTATCGGTCAAATCATCACATATACAGTCGCAGTTACAAACGCCGGTACAATACCTATTACAAATACTCTCCTACTTGACGCAATTGCTTCTGGCACCACATTCGTTCCAAATAGCATTCTTGTAGATGGCGTACCAAGACCTAACGAAAATCCAATTACCGGTATTAATCTTGATATAATTCTTCCAAATAATACGATTATTGTTACGTTCCAAGTAAGCGTAGTCTCTATACCGCCACAAAATAACATTAATAATATCGCCGTCATTCACTATGAGTATCGACCAGACCCAAGCGGACCACCAATTTCAGAAACAACCTCTTCCAATAGTACAAATATACAATTTATTGATGCTATTCTTATTGCTACAAAATCCGCTAATACTGTATTAGCTAACATTGATGAAACCATTGAATATACAGTATTCATTCAAAATAATGGATCGACTACAACTAACTCCATCTTTTTTACAGATACTATAGCGGATGGAACAGTATTTATTCCAGGAAGTGTAATAGTTAACAATACTGTACTTCCTGCAGCAGATCCGAATATCGGCTTTTCCATTCCTAATGTCGCAGCAGGTCAAATGGCTACAATAACATTCCAAGTTTCCGTTACGAATTTACCTGCTGTAAATCCAACACCTAATACTGCAAACATCGTTTACGACTTTATTTTCAATCCTGACTTTGCGCCAATTCAAAAATCTACTACTTCCAATACTACTTTCGTTCAAATTAATGATGCTGATATCATTTCACTTAAAACTGTTGATTTGACCTCTGTAACAATTGGTGACATTTTAACTTATACAACAACTTTAACGAATACAGGGAATACGGATGCCACTACTGTTGTATTTACAGACAATATACCTGATGGAACAACCTTTATTGACGGTAGCGTTTTAGTAAATAACATTCCTCAGCTTAACGCCAACCCAAGTGTAGGTATACTTGTAGGAACGATTGCTCCTAATATTTCTATCCCAGTCACATTTTCTGTTACCGTCGTAGCTCTTCCTGCTAGCGGCCATGTTCAAAATCAATCAACTTCTCGTTATACAATAAACGTGGAAGAACAAATATCGACTAGCAATATTACCTTCACTGAAGTTATTTCTGCTAATGTAATTGCGACAAAAACAACGCCTATCCAATATGCTGACTTACAAACTATCATCCCTTATACAATTTCCATCATAAATAACGGAAATATACAAGTCGAAAACATTATTGTTACAGATATCATCCCAGCAAATACGAGCTTTATAGAGAATAGTGTTATCGTGAACGGCAACGCTCGGCCAAATGACAACCCTCTTAACGGTATACAAATTGATAACATTCCGCCTAATACGACAGCAACTATTCTATTCCAAGTACGGGTTACTTCGATTCCACAAACAAATCCAATCTCTAACACGAGTACAATTGAATATGAATACACGGTACCAGATCGACCACCTATTACCGAAACTATTATTTCATCAGCTGCCGCAACAGAAATTAATCACGCGAATTTGAATAGTAATAAAGCTGTTGATCTTGCATTTGCAACGGTTGGTGATACGTTAACGTATACGATTACACTAAATCAAACCGGTAATGTTGCAGTAAATGATGTAATCATTCAAGATATTATCCCTCAAGGTACTACGTTTATAGAAAATAGCGTCATTGTAAACGGAGAAACTCTTCCAGGAGCGAATCCAGTAAGTGGCATACCAATTGGTACTATAATTGTAGGTGGAGACGCTATCGTTTCATTCCAAGTAACTGTGACTTCTATTCCAACACCAAATGAACTAAACAACAACGCAATTACTACTTTTAACTATATAGTCAGCCCAAATAACGTACCCGTTACAAATACGACTATAACAAATACCGTCACAACTACTGTCCAAAATGATAATGTCATTGCCATAAAATCTGTTGATGTAACGAATGCCTTACCTGCTCAAACTTTAACGTATACAATTACGATTACGAATAGCGGTAATGTAACGATTGAAGACCTTCTTGCCATAGACACCGTACCAATAGATACGACTTTTGTTGCTGGTAGTGTTACGATTAACGGAATCAATCAGCCTAATGAGAATCCTGAAAATGGTATTACGTTAGGAAATCTTGCTCCTAATGACTCTGTCATTATTACGTTCCAAGTGACAATATCTTCTTCTACTCTTCAACCTACAATTAATAACGATGCTTCTGTTTCCTATACCGTTATCATTGATCCAACAAAACCACCTATTACAATTACAAAGCAAACAAATACCGTTACAACGACAGTCATTGATCCAATGGTTCGTATTGAAAAAACAGCTGACAAATCTATTGTCGTTATAGGAGATATCATTACATTCACATTAGCGGTATTTAATCACTCCCCAATTCCGACAATCAGCACTTCTGTTATAGACACAATTCCAGCTGGTACAACATTTATAGAAAACAGCGTAACAATTAACGGTACTCCCGTTCCAAATGTTCGTCCAGACACTGGTATTAATATCGGCTCTTTACCTGCAGATTCAGTAGCAACTATAACATTTCAAGTCCTCGTAACTTCTATTCCTTCAAACAGTACAATTATAAATTCTGCAACAGTTACCGCTGCCTTTCAATTGACACCACAGGATCCAATTATTACTTTCATTGTTAATTCAAATATCGTTCGTATACCAGTTCAATTTATAACTACAACAGTCACGAAAAATGCTTCCGTCAGCTCTGCTTATTTAAATCAATATTTTGATTACACGGTGCGCATTACGAATACTTCCAAAATTTCACTCTCAAATATTTCATTACAAGATACTATTCCAGCAGGTTTACAATTTATAAACGGCACTGTCTTTATTAACGGTGAACGCTCTCCACTAGCGAATCCGAATATCGGTTTCCTAGTCGCTACTAATTTGGAACCAAACGAAACAATTATCGTGTTATTCACAGTACAAGTAATAAGTCCACCTGTTAATAATGAATTTAAAAATACGGCCAATATTTCGTTACAACTTCAAGTCTCACCTACCGACCCACCAATTACAGTAACCGTTACAAGTAACGAAAACATCGTCACCTTTGTTTCAGAAAATCCAGATGAAACACTTCCAAATTTAAATTGCTTCTTTGACGGTGAGCGCTTCATTCGTATTACTCCTCGAAATGTACGAAATTACCTTTGGACTTGGATTTGGTGGAAGTAATTGAAACAAAAAAGAGATTGTAGTTTGGTTGAAACCAAATTACAATCTCTTTTTCATTACCTATATTCCACTACGTTGTAACTCGTCCAATGATATACGATTAAACACCATCTCAAGTTATTTTAGTCGTAATAAGTTGGCCAGCTTCATTAATAGTAACTTTCCATTTCACTCCACTAGCAGTCTTCATGATTATACCTTTACTTGCCTCTATTTCAATATCTCCAAACATTCTTCCTCCAGTTGTCGCTAACCAAGCACTCCCATTTTCCATAGAAGATCTTGCAAAGATACGATTAATTCGAAAACGCTTATGGTCTTGAGAATAACCACTTAATGTAATTCTAACTTTATATAACTGACTCGCCTTCATATTCGATATAATTGTATCGCCAACATTTAATGGAACATCCAACGCGATAACCCAACTTCCAGTTGCACTTAATGCATATTCAATTTTAATTTTCTTTGGACTCTCTCCCCACCCAAAATACATTCCAAAACAATTTAACATTTGTATTGGTTTTTTCGTAAAATCAAGTTCAATGACAACTGGGTTACTATCTGGAACGTCAATATAGTTTACACTTTGCTCATCTATTAAATTAAAGCAATTGGCTAGATTTCCCCCATACGGTACTTTCCCACTTACTTGTTTAACATTATATTTCTGCTGAGCATTTACTAAAATATCATCTTGATTTCCTATTAAATGAGGTCTATTTAACGTCAAAGGTAACTGAATTCGTAGGGATTCTTCATAAGTAGACTTACAAACATTGTATTGTCCTTTATCTACAATAGTTGTCGAAAGCAGATTTGAAAAAAGGTAGTTACGATGAGAATTGGAAGAAAATTCAATAACAATTTGTTCACTACTCATCCGGTACGTATCCCAAATCATACAATCAAATGTATTATACGCACCTGAACAACGAATTACTTTTTCCGTTTGTTGTCTACATTGCACTTGAATATCATGAAACGTATTTCCTGAACTTTCATTTGGCAAATCACTATTTCCATCTACTTCAATCCCATACACACATCCATCAATAAATATAGATTGAAATACATTGGCGTTAATCCAGCAAGGTGTATTGATATCATTTATATATTCTGTCTTCAAATGTATTGCAGTTTGAAAGTTTTTAATTTGAATAAATTTAACTTGAAAGAAACTAATAAAATCCCATGCCTTTTGACAATAAAAATGTATAGCTTTTCCTTTATACGATGGAGTTGTATTTATTATATTTATATTTGATATAACAGATTGATTAGGTACTTCGATTTGTTGTGAACCAGAAACATAAATAACAGCAGATTGAAACAATGGATTTATAACTTGAAGAGTACCACCAACTATCGAAGCGTTACTTTGTAGCTCAAATGCATTAAAATCCCCATCAATTTGCAGTGTTACGGTAGGATCCAACTCTAATCTTACGTTTGATTTAATAACAATTGGCTTTACAATTTTGTACGTATTTACCCCTGTAATTCTAACCGTCGAAATTCGATTCGCTACACAATAATCAATAGCTTGCTGAATTGCTAATGAGCTATCATTTCCCGAGTTTGGAACTGCGCCAAAACAATCAATATGAACGCTACTTTCTGGCGCACAATCTTCTTGGGATGAAATATATTCTGACAAAATAAATTCACTCCTCATATTACCTTTTTCATATAATATGTGAGTTGTCTCTTAAAAGTTTCTATAATAAAAAAAACAAACGACCTACTCGGTCATTTGTTTAATTCATATATATTTTTCGTTTCCTCTATCATTTTAGTTAACGAGAAATATCTCATTGCTTTCTCTCGTGCTTTCAATCTAATAGCAGTTACCTTTTCTTCATTCCCTTGTAGTTCCTCAAGCGCACTTGCGAATTTGGATTCGCAATATTCAGATATCAAAACACCTGACTCTCCATCTATTACCGCTTCATGTATTCCGCCAACATCTATTGAAACAATTGGTGTCCCTGTAGCCATCGCTTCAATTACTACCATTGGAAACACTTCACGAAAAGATAATAAAAGTAAGGCATCCATATTCCCTATAAACTCATGCGGCTCTGAAATATTCCCTAGCATCTTCATCCTTTGCTGCAATCCATATTTTTCTATTTCTTTCATAATCGATTCTTTCTCTGGTCCATCACCAGCAATATAAAACATAAAATCATTTCTCTTTTTCAACACATTTGCAATTTTGACAAATAGTTGATGGTTTTTCTCTTTGGATAATCTAGCTAATATCCCTATTTTATATGTAGGTTCTTTCTTTTTCTGCTGGAATAAAAACTTTTCAATATCGACACCGTTATAAATTGTATTTATTTTTTCTTCTGCTACATGAATTGAAATTAAATTATTCTTTTCAAACTCACTTACTGTAATAATATTGTTTACATATTTATTCATGAAATAACGAAAAAGCGTTGGCATTTTCTTTTCTAATATCGTTACATTATGCTTCGTATAAACAATTTTCATCTTTTTTTTAATAAACTTTTGAATTAGAAAAGCATATAATACCATTCGCAAACTATTTGCATGAATAAGTTCTATCTTTCGTTTACAAATTTCGTTTCGTAAATAATAAATATTTCTCAAATGATTCCATCGACTAAGTAATATAAAATTTTCTTTTCTAGTAAGAGATTCATATAGTTCTCCATCACCTGCAGCTGTATAAATCTTAAAATCATCATAACGCAAATTACTTTCCAATTTACAGAAATAGCTTTCGGCTCCGCCAGTTATCAATTTATCTGTCATCAACAGTATATTCATAATTGCGTCTTCCCAACTACATTGATTTTATTTTTTTTATAAGCATGATAAGCATACTTACTAAAATAGTAAAAAATTTGCACCGAATTCAGTCGTTCTTGTTCCCTTAACAATTTCCAATACCGAAAAGCTGCTCTAATTTTATTTCTAGAAACAGAATTTGTAACAATTCTATATTTTGCTAACACTTGCTGTATCCCTTTTGCTTCATACCCTTCATGTAATAAGTTCAGCCATAACGCTGTATCCTCCGGCTGTATACTAGGCATTTCGACATACGGAATTTTTTCACGATCAATCATCACTGTTAAACACCCGATAATTGTATTTCCTACTAAATAATGATAGTCAACAGATTTTGGTACACTCACTTCACGATTTAATTCATTACCATTTTCATCAATTAAACTATACGACGCATATGAAAAAGCTATATTCATTTCTTCCATAAATAACAATTGTGTCTTCAATTTATGTGGCAACCATATATCATCACTATCTAAAAAGGCAATGTACCTTCCTCTTGCCTCTTGGATCGCTAAATTCCGAGCTTTAGCAGCACCAACATTTTCTTTTAATGATAATAACCTAATTCGTGAGTCTCCTTCTATTATCTCTTTAATTTTTGCGGCAGATTGGTCGGTTGAACCGTCATCAACGATAATCATTTCCCAGTTTTCATACGATTGATTCTGTACAGATGAAATTGTCTCACCTATAAATCGTATACTATTATAAGAAGGTGTTATTACAGAAACATAAGGCGGCTCGTTATGTGCTGATAGACATTTTACCATCTATCTTTCCCCTTCCTTCATATATTGAAATATACTTCACAACAACTGCTAAAAATAAAAAGAACGCTTCGTTAATAATGAGTGACAATGACATCATCTGAAATAAAAATGCAATCATAGTCAATAGAAGATATGGTTTTTCACGAAACAAAGTATGCTGCGCTAGCTTGAACATTAATATGAATAAAAACGCGCTATATAGAAGAAAACCAATTGTACCCGATTCAGACAAAATTTCTAAAAATGTATTGTGTACATATAATTTTTCATTAAATTGATACTCATAATAATTCGAAAAGTTAAAAGCGCCGATTCCAATATATGGATTGGATAAATAATATTTAAAAGCAGCTTCCCATAATGTAAATCTACCACTTCCATTATCATGGGAAAAATCAGAAATTCGTTTATTTAATATATCATCTAATTGGCCCCCCATTACACTATTCGATAAACTAAAAATAACTACACTAAACAATACTAAACTCATAATTATTTTTATTTTTTTGGCGAAACTAGACATACATATATATACAAAAACGACAAGTACAAGCGCTAATATACCGCCCCTTGAAAAGGTTAATAGACTTGTCGTAACACATAAAATCAATCCTAAGATGTTAGTAATATTTTGTAAATTCGTCATATAGTACATAAAAAATATTGTATTATAAAAAATAAAAATGTTAGGATCATCTAGCAATCCAATTAATCGTGGATATCCTCTATCCACTAATAACCCAGCAAAAATTTCTCTCTCTTCTCCACCGTATAAACTAAAGTATTGTAAACCAATTATATATAGTATTAGACTTACAACATTAAATACTACTCCTACATAAGCAATAGATGATTCAAGTACCACTATTTCAGTATTCCTCAATAAATTCCTCATTATAAAATAGCATCCTAAAACGAGTAGCACGCCAAAAATCATACGAATACTAGCATTTAAATACATAGAAAGAATTCCACTTAAACAATAAATGAAATAAAACAGTAAAAATACAACTTCATGAAAATATAACTTTTGAATATGAAAGTTTTTAATTGTTAAACAAAAATATATGCCTAAAAAAATCATATATATCTTCAATGAAAATCCAATATATAAATTGTATTTACTTAACATAACAAATAATATTAGAAGAATAATCCATCCCATCGATACTTTCATATTATTTTCCATAGGCTATATCCCCTGTTTCGTAATATAATCCTTTTTGCGTATTTTTCTTATAAAAGAAAGAAGAAGTTTTTTCAGCTCATAATCATATAGGAATATGGCAGCTACTACGATTAATATATTAAGAACAAGCGCAATTAAATGATATGTATGCAATATATATTGCACTCCAATAAAGGTTACACCAAAATAAATTGTATACGGTATTACAATTTGCAATACAATTTTTTTCTTCACTACACTTACCGCTATGTATCCCACTAAAGCGACGATTTCAAATAAAACCATAGCGTATGCCGCTCCTATCACTCCACCAATACTACTAAAGCTATAAAGCATAACCCCACCTATCACCAATGCTACACACTGCACAACAGTCCTCTTATTTTGACATCCACTCGTCGTTAAACCGTCAGCAATGGCAACATTTAAACTTTGTAGCACAATAAGAAATGATAATATTTGGAGTGGTTCTACTGCATCGCTCCATTCTTCATGAAAAAATATAGAAATAAAGTATGGTGCTAAATGATATAAACCGATTGTCATACATATTCCTACAATCGCCATTGATTTAATTTGAAGCAAATTTAATTTCGTATGCTCTTCTATATTATTCTGGTTATAATGCTTAAAAAGCACTGGAAAAAATGCACCTGCAATTACCCCTGGTACTTGATATAAAGCTGCCGGCATCCGGTACGCCACTGCAAAAACACCTACCATACTTAATGGCAATGTATAGTTAAGCAAGATAGGCGCTAATTGTGGCGTACTCATTATTAAAAAACCGCTTATAATAAAGGGAGTTAATTGCCAAAATAACGCTTTATGAATTACGACTTTCATATTCATTTTCGTCTTTCTTCTCATGATATATATACTGAATAAACCGCCGATCATATACCCAAAAGCATATAAGCGAGCCGTTACATACACCGGTAACTCTCCGAAAATACAAAAACATGTAATTATAATGACAACTGATGCTGATACAACTTTTATGAGCGCTATATACTTCATACGTTCCGTCAGTTGAAAATAGGCAATCCCTATGTTTTGCCAAGTTAATCCTATTAACATGAAAAACATTACGTTTATCATCATATAAATTAAATTTTTATCCGCATACATATAATGAATAGCAATATAACCGATGATAGAAATAAAAATAAGTAGAATCATCCTTATTTTTATATACGATGATAAAATCTGCTCTAAATCTGCTCCATCCTTTGCCCCTTCTCGAAGAAACGTATTACTAAGTCCTAAGTCTGTAAAGAATAACATAACAAACGTCACTGCTATGGCAACACTAAACATCCCATAATGTTGTGCGTTAAAAAAGTTTGCTAAAACAATTAAACTGACGGCCTGAAGAAGGTTAGCTAAAATCGTACTATAAAATAGATGGATAATATTGTTTAGAATAGATCTACCCATACAAGTTCTCCTTTGCAAGTAACCTACTTACATATGTTGTTTGTTTACCTTTATATTTATCTTGCACCGTTACCGTTCAATACAATTAAAACGGTTTTACATAAAATACGGATGTCCATCCGAATCGTTTTCATTTCAATATACTCCATATCCAGCCTCAACTTTTCCTTTGGATCAAGATTATACCCTCCATTTATTTGTGCCCATCCGGTTAATCCTGGTTTTACCATTAAACGTTCCTTAAATTCTGGAATATACGCATCAAATTCATTATAAAAAAACTCTCTCTCTGGTCTAGGACCTACAAAAGACATATCTCCTCTTAAAATATTTAAAAGTTGCGGTAATTCATCAATTCTCGTTTTCCTTATAAACAATCCAACTTTTGTAATTCTTGGATCATGTTCTTTTGCCCATTGTGGGCCATTTATTTCAGCATCCTTTACCATTGATCTTAATTTAAATACATTAAACTTCTTCCCGTTTATACCTAAACGTTCTTGAAAGTAAATTGGAGCCCCTGATGTTTCTAAAGTAATCATAATACAAAAGAACAACATAATTGGTATCGTTAATAGTAACAATATGATTGAAAATATAATATCAAACAAGCGTTTTACACTTCGATTCAATATGCTAGGCTTTTCTTGAGCTGGAATCGTATACAACTTGGCTTGATTTGTTTCACGAATCATGGATCGTTACCCCCACATTCAAGAATATAAAATTATCCCTATTAATTCACATTCTTTTCTATTTATATTCGCTATTACTTTTTGCACTGTACGTAGTGAATCTTTTCGCTTTTTAACTGCTAAGACTACTCCATCGCATTTCCCTGCAATAATGTGCGTAGCAGGAAGATCAAATACTTCAGAAGAATAAAAGAAAATGTAATCAAAATCTTCTTTCCACTTAGCAATTGCATTATCAAATTCATCCATAGCAACTAAGGGCGTCCCTGTGTGTACTGTTTTTTTTGCAGGAATACAATATAAGTATTTAGACAAATTACTAGAAAAAGATTCATAATTACAGGGGGAAGAGCTTATTATATCGTTTACTGTTATCATGTGATCACTTTGTAATAATACATGTAATTTTGGGTCAGAAAAATTCACATCAATAAGTAACACCTTTTTCTTCATTTCAGCAAACACTAGACCCATATTTACTATAAGCGAGGCAACAACACCTCTGTCCTTCGTTGAACTAACTGTGAACAGTTGTTTTCCAGATTTTTTCAACTCGTGATACACCGTATAAAACTGCTCTTTCATCAGATCATCATGCAGATCGAATGGCAGCTGTTTCTTTGTCCTAAACATCGACATGTTCACCTCGATATATAGATGATTGTTTATCAACCTCTGTAGATTTCTGTTTTCTATTCGGTTTCATATTTATGTGACCAATAACAGAGACTGTTGTTATTTTCTCTAAATCTTGTTCCGTGTATATACGTTCATCAAAATAATCTCGAAATACAGCTAAACCTATCCCAACAAAAAAACTAACAATTAAAGAAATAGGAATGATCAGTTGAAATTTCGGAAACAATTTTTCAGCCTGTTCCTGTAACTCAGGATCCGTCAACACTTTCACACCTTGTACATTTGTGTACTGTTGAAAACTTTTTTGTGATTGCTCTGCCAATGTCTTTACAATGTCTTTCACGACTTTCGGATTGGAATCTTTTACTGTAACAGTTACAATTTGTGAGTTGTCCGTATTCACTACCGAGATTTTTTGTGCTAATTCATAACTTGATTGCTCTAATTTCAAAGTTTTTTTGACTGTTGAAATAATTAATGGGCTTTTTAAAATATCAACATACGATGTTACTAGTTGCTTATTTTCTTGTGTTTTATTTGTTGAATTTTCCTTATTAAACTCATCTAAATTCCCAACAAGAATTTGCGTTGAATATTGATATGACGGCTTTAAAACATACATAGAGATAAGAACTAAAGAAGCGGTTAAACAACACATCGTTAAAATAATCGTTACGAATCTTCTTTTCAATAATTGTTGAAAATCTTTTATACTCATTTCTTGCTTCAATTATTTCACCGCCCTTTTCTGAATAACATCCTGCAAGTCACTCTTTACAGATACCCCTCTCTTCTTTCTATCCACTTGTTTTGTTACATACTTTCCGACTCTGAATGCAAATTTTTCTACATATATATACGAAA
Source organism: Bacillus sp. FSL W8-0770 (assembly GCF_038008705.1). NCBI lineage: Bacteria > Bacillati > Bacillota > Bacilli > Caryophanales > Bacillaceae > Bacillus > Bacillus sp. FSL W8-0770. Next base: position 1,506,958 of record NZ_JBBOZR010000001.1, on the reverse strand, counting down.
GCATTGCAAATATAAACGAAAATATAAGTGAAAAAATTAAAATAATAGGCAACGGTAATATTTCATGGAGCATGTATATAAGGGAAAACAACGATATAATATGGTATAAATAAAGACTGTAAGAAATCTTCCCCAAATATAACAAGTATTTATTGCGTAGCAAGGATGACAAAGTTGATATTGACAAACTTAATATGACAAATAGACTTGCACTTATCGCCACTACGTAGTCTCGAAATATAAAATTATTGAGTACTTTAATTTCTCCAATAAGTCCTTCATACATAAAAAGTAAAATCGCAAATAAAAACCATGCAATTTTCGTATTTTTAGTACAATTACTATAAAAAACTATTAAATTATTTTTATACTTCGCAACTAGTGCCCCCAATAAAAACAGCACCGTATAATGCAACGTTAATGCATAGCTTGTTAATGTTAAGCCCGAGCGAAACAAAAATAATATTACGACAGAACATATACTAAAACTAAACAATAATAGTAATGAACACCTTAACGTTTTTCGTAAACAAATCATCAAAATTAACGGAAAAATTATTGATATTCGCATTTCATGGACAAGTGACCAAATCACACCGTTATATGCATCTGTATTATATTTCCCAACCAATAAAATATGTTGCGCTATTAAGCTTGGAGAACTTTCAATCGTCCATGAGCGATTAAACCATTCACTTAAATAAGAAATACCATATTCACTAATTGTAGCTTGGCATATAATAGCTATAATTATTGCCACAATATAGGGAATATATATTCTGCATATACGTTTTAAAAGGTATGACCCATAGCTACTATAGGTTTTTTGAATAGATTCATACAAAACAAATCCGCTCAAAACAAAAAAGATAATAACAGATTCGTTACCACTACTAAAAATAAGACGAGCAGGCGTTTCTTTTAATAGATACACAACAAATGGTTTATTATCTTCATAGCTGTAATTTTGAAATGCTGAAAAAATCATTAAATGATGACCGATCATTACTATTAATGAAGAAATCCCTCTTATAGAATCCAATTCCTCGTATCTCTTCATCTTTTTACATCAACTCCTAATGAAATGATAATAATCATTTCAAAGCGACATCTTTATTCATATTCCTCTCCTTTCTTTTCATTCCAATTTTTCATATTAAAATGATTTTATAGTATAAATTTGAGTGTATTGTAACATTTTTTGTAATATTATGAATAGCGAATCTCAAAAATTGGTATATACCAATTTCAACCTCGAAAAATGAGTAATATTGATAGAAAAACACTATAAAAATTTCTTGCATATTTACAAAATTAAAGAGATGAATAGCGTTTTTTCAATATAAAATAAAAAAGATAGCCTACATAGGCTATCTTTTTTATTTTATTTAATTACTAGCACCACTATATGCTACATGTCGTTTCTCAATTCTCTCTTCAATTTCTTTCATATTTTCTTTATTATTTAATAGTGATTGTTTATTTTCAATTAATAATTGTTTAAAAGATTTTCTCACTTTTTTTCTCATTTTCATTGTCCTCCTTGGGGGATGGTTTATATAAAAGATAAAGAATTATCTGTGTGTCCTTATAATAATTGATTGTTGTGAATTCTATTTGAACTTCATATGAAAATTCCGTTTATTTTCTGACAACTTTGTGAACACGAAAAAAAGACTCTCTAAAACTATGTTGAAATTAATTCACTTCATTATAAAAATTACTATTCCCCTCAACTTTTATCATTATATCTTGTCGAAACATTTATATATTTAAAATTGAGTTCGACATAATTTTATTTACTATAATACTGTTTACAAAAACAAAAAGAAGGTGTCACCAAGTCAAATTTCGACTTATGCAACATCCCTCTTTCCAAACTATTTATAGCATATTTATTAATATTTCAGGTCTTCCCCAATTCATTTCTTCACAAACAAATCTAAGTTTTTCTTCATCCATTGTGTGTAATCCCTCTTCTAGTAAACATGAAATTGGAACTTCACAGTGAATTTGTGCTAATTGCAACGAAATATTTAAGTTCTCTAAATCACTTTCAATCTTCGTACGCTGCGCTTTTGTTAATGATTCTACATTTTCTAGTACAGCGGATACTGTTCCGTGCTCTTGAATAAGCTTATACGCTGTTTTTTCACCGATACCTTTTACACCTGGATAATTATCACTTGTATCTCCCATGAAAGCTTTTGCATGGACGATTTGCCACGGCTCTACACCTTTTTCTTCCATGATTTTCTCCGGTGTGTAATATTCGTAATTTCCAATTCCTTTACGCAGAAGCATAACTGTAACGTTCTTATCAACAAGTTGAAGTAAATCCGTATCACCTGTTAAAATATAAACTTCAGCTTCATTGCAATATTGTTTTGCAAGCGTACCGATACAATCATCGGCTTCGTAGCCTTTCATACCGATAACTGGAATGGATAATTTTGCAGTCATTTCTTGCACTAAATCAAATTGAGGAATTAATTCTTCTGGTGGCGCTGCACGATTTGCTTTATAATTCGAGAACGATTCTGTTCTAAATGTCGTACTTCCCATATCCCAGCATGTAACGATATGTGTTGGTTCGATCGCTTGCGTAGCTGTTAATAAGTGTTTCATATAACCATGAATCCCGTTCGTAGGGGTTCCATCTTGTCGTTTCATAAATTGTCCGTAGACACTTGTTGCGTAAAAAGCACGAAATAATAGTGCCATACCATCAACTAATAATACTTTTTTCATAATTCCTCTCCTATTAAAAAAATAATAACCTTACGTTATCACGTAAGGTTATATAAATAGATTACCATTCTACGTTTTTGCTCAACTTTGTCTATTATACATTGTTTTTGTATATTTAGCATCATTAACACATTAAGACGTTCTACTACAACAAGTATGCAAGATACCTGAATACGTATTTTTTCCAGTAGAAACAACGATAGCTTTTGCATTTCCACTAACGATATGCGAACCTTTAAAACATACATTTTCAAGCTCAAGTGGATTATAATCTTTCATCCGTTTTAATGGAATAAATCGTTTACGTTCAAGGTGATAGCAGCTCTCAAACTTCTCTATATTCGCTTCGTTTCCCGTTAACACAGACTCATTCACTAATAAATCATCTGCATAAATAATACGTACATCAGCTGGCACAGCATCTCCAGCCGAAAGAAAAATCATATCTCCAGGTACAAGTTCTTGCACAGGTATCTCCATCATTTTCAGTTCACTATTTAGCCCTGTACTACTAGAATATTCTACTCTAGATACAGTAATCGTTTCACGTTGTAATTCATCACACACACGTTGTTTTGAAAAACCTGGAATCATGCCACCTAGCTTCATCATTACTTCCGCAAGAAGTGCTCTTTTTGAAGTTAGTTCATTTCGGCCATATACTTGAATACGTTTTTGTGCCTCTTTCATTGATAGTCCGTCTCTTGTTGTTTTAAAATATGCAAATACAGATTTTACATCTCTTGTTGCAATTTCAATTAATAAATCTTTATTTTTTTGGAGCATTGTTTGTTCTTTTATTGATTTTTTACTTAGTTTATATGACGTGTTACCCACAGTTTTGTTTGCATATAACATATTATCGTCTCCTCCTTTACAACATAGGAAGAAACGCTTTGTTTCTCAATTTATCCACTTTACTGTGAAAGTGTCTCGCGCTTTATAAACGCTACATTGTGATAAATATAGAGGGAGGAACAAATCGTTTCCTGCCTACATCATATATTTTTGATTTGAAGTATATGGGTAACGGAACCGAGTCAGAATTTGACATGCTCCTCACCTCCTCGTTTAATTTTATAGTTTATAATATGAAATTACTCATAGCTTGGTAACAAAAAAGACCCCTACCCTTAAGAGAGTAGCGGCCATTACATACACAAATAAACGATTTCTAATATAATTAGAAATCTACGGACCTCTCCCTCACCGAGTTTTAGCACTGTATAGCATAGGTACATTACCAGCTACGTTAAGAAAAACCTTAATTCGATCATTCCTGTTGACCCATTGGCGTCTCTCGACATTTTTGGGCAGTAGCATTTCTCTATACAGGAGCCTCACCTAACAGAGACTTATTTTCATTACATTGAAAATGTTACTCTTATTTAAAATAGATGTCAACCGTAGCCTACAATTTTTTCAAATGGTATGGCAAACTAACGTATATAAAGTGAAACTTTCATCAGTGGGGGTTTTGTTCATCCGCCACTGATTATTAGCCCTCACCAATCGGGCTGTCCGGCAAATAGCGGTATAAAATAAAAAACTTTACGTTTAAACGTAAAGTTTTTAATAAGTTATACAACCAGCGATTACAATCCCAATTGAAAGCGATAAAAACATAAGAAAAAGACCGACTGCTTGATTATCTTCTTCAAGACTTTTGTTTATATTAAAGCGTGGTGTAAGCCACTCAGCTAAATAAAAGACGATAATTTGAGCCAAAATCCCAACTGCTCCCCACGAAATCATATCAAGAAGTGAAATTGAATTAGCTGCTGTCGAATATAAAACGATAGCTAACCCAAGTAATCGCCCTCCAAGCACATAGCTTACCGCCTTATTCCCTTGAGCCATTAACTTAAATTCCTTAACTTTCGTTGTCACTTCCATCAAGAACAGACCAATACATAAAAGTCCAAGTGTTACTGCTAAATATAATAAAAAATTAATCATTTTTCCTCCTCCTTTTTATACCTACCGGTAAATAGTACGATTCATTTCCTGTAATCTTTTCTCCCGCGCGAATACCGATACTACTCGCTTTTCCAGCAATTAAAAAAGAACCAAACACATAGGACAGTTTCTCCATCCCCTTTTCTGTTTGCAAGGATACGACTGGCAGTTCTGTATACTTTTGAAATATCGGCAGTGCAGTTTTATACGTTTGATGTGCATTTTGAAGCATAATATTTTCATCCTTATCACGAATCGTAATTGTATCTCCTTCTCTACCAAATGAAGGTTTTTGAACGAAAGAACCTTTTCCTAAAAATAAATCTGGTTCTAAATATGTAGGTAACATATATTCTTTAATCCACTGTTGTTCCTCGTTTGTATAAAAGACCTCTTCTTCTGCTAACCCCCAAATAAGACACTGAATCGATTTTGGCTGAAGTAAAAATGCTGACAAAGGATTTATTATAAAAAGCTTTCCGGCTTTTACAAGTTGCAGCAGTTCCACACCTACCAAATCTCCTGTTTCAGGATCTTGATCCTCAATTAAATCTTCTATCGGATATGTTTGGCGATATAAAACATCAATCTTCGCCCCATCTTTATCAACTAGAGCATCTTTTGTAATTCTAAGTTCTGACATTGGCACTACTTTATTTTCAACATGGCATAGCTGACTCAAATACATAGTCGTATTCCAATCCTCGATATGTTCATGATGTGCTGTAAAAACAACATTTGGATTGTCTAATTCCTTTGTCGCTTCCATTACAGCTTTCGTAACACCAGAAGATAGCAATCGTTCTTGATCTGAGTTTGGATCATCATAGCCTAGATTTTCACAAACTTTTCCATTCATTTGAAAACATTCCACAATAAAAGTTGGTGTATCACTATTAAACTCAAGCATTTTAATTTTGTTATCCTCTGTTACAGCAAAATCAAATCGCGAAATTACAGATTCAGGATAAAGCCCTTTCATTCTAATGAATGATAAACTCGCGGATGGAAAGCCAAGATCTAGAAGCTGTTCGTCACTTAAATTACGCAGCAGTCTAGCAGTCTTAAAAAATATTTTCCCCATTCGTTCAGTCGCTAAGTGTAATTGGTCCAAAGTCTGATTTGTTATAGAAAAAACATGAAACAAACTATACTCACATTCATATAAATCCGACCAAAAATTCGGATATTTTAAATAAAATTCTTTTCGATCCCTTATGTATTGCGACATATTTTAGCCCCCAAATCCTCCCTTTGAACCGCTTCCAATTCCACCTTTAAATTCAGCAGACGATTGATACGATTTAAACGCCGTTGAATTTTTAAAAGTGGATTTATTTTGATAGTATCGCCCACCATAGAAATAATGCCCACGATAACCTGAACTACTATCATCACACTGCCATACCCCAAGTTCATCATCCCAATCCCAATCAGAACAACTATTATCATTCGGTTTTGGGGGAAGATCTTGTGCGCAACCAAATAAAGTGCCAGTCATTAAAGACGTTACGACACCACCTACTAACCATTTCGTTTTTGTCACCTTCGCACTCCCCTTTTTAAATTCTATTCCTATTATATAGGATGGCATGATAAAGTAGAAGAAAAAGGAAGAAGAGGGATTAAATGCGCTTAGAATATCGACTTAATGATGAAACGAAAGGGTATCCTGCTTTATGGAACTACGCCAATATTTCTAATTCTGAAATTATCGCACGCATGACTTGTGAATATTTTATTAAAGAGAAAAATACTTATGTTGTTACTGCAACTTCGGTTGATCCAGACGGAACAGCAGTTATTTATATTCAAAAAGAAGTTTTCGCCAATGACCCTTCAGACCCTACATACTCCCACATCGGTTTTGAAATTAGAGAACTAAGTGAAACGAGTTCAAGCTTAGTAGATAGTCAAGATGTATGGAACTACGAAGAAATTTTACCATCTCTTCATTCAGATATTATATATATTCAGCGAGACGGCATGTCTATGGAATTCTCCTTGGATTCAAGAGAGATTGATGAAGACAGAAAGTGCTACATTTATTACGGAAACTTCACAGGTGAATCAAGATAATATTAATATATCTATGCAACAAAAAAACCTTACGTATAAAACGTAAGGTTTTTATATAGCCCCACATATGCCGTTCTCTCTAGATGTCCATAAACCTGCTCTCACAGGTGGATGCCCTCACAAATGTTTGTAACTTCCTTCTTAAAAAGATGGCATGTTAGCTACATTTAAATATTGAACTTCCATATTAAACTTATTGGTTTAAGACATGCATAAGCTACGTACACCGTAGGAATTTTATATAAGGTTAGTTGAAATAAGACCCCCGCACGTGCCGCTCCTCGTAAATGTCCAAAAACCCGCTACTCGCAGGTGGATGCCCTCACAGTTACCGTACATCTTCCTCCACAAGGAAGGCTTGATGATGGTCGCTAAATATTGAGCTTCCGTATAACTAACATCGGTTTTAGACATAAATAAGTTACGCACACCGCAGGATGTATTATTTACTTGTCGTTATATTATCACATTGTTTCCAATGTGTAAAATACAAAGTTTTTCGAGCAATCTCTTGCTTGTGACCTTATTTTAATACAAATTATTTTTGCATGCAAGTGATTAATCTTCTTCTTTTGCAATTTGATTTTCTGGATAAGAAATCCAATCACTCCAGCTACCTGCATACAATTTAACATTTTGGAATCCAGCTAATTTTAATGCAAGGATGTTTGGACACGCTGTAACACCAGAACCACAATATACAATGGTTTCCTTATCTTTCGACAGGTTTTGGAATCGTTCTTGTTGCTCAGCTTTATTCTTAAATTGTCCTGATTGCAACATTCCATCCTTCCAAAAATGGTTTACTGCTGTTGGAATATGTCCTGCTTTATGATCGACAAGTTCCTCTACACCAGCATAACGTTTCGGCTCTCTTGAATCAATTAATGTAACATCCGCACCTGCACGGATATTCTCTCTGACCGTTTCCATCGTTACAAGCATATGATCTTGTATATTAGCTTTGAATGTTTTTCGTATAGCAACAGGAATTTCCGCTGTTGTCGGTAGTCCATTCTCTTTCCAAGCCTGGAAACCACCATCTAATATATATACTTTCTCATGTCCTACATAGTTACATAACCACCATAAACGAGCAGCATTTGCACCGGCTTGACTGTCATACGCAATTACTGTCGTATGTTCATCAATACCAGCCTTCGAAAGCTTGTCTGCAAACTCCTCAATATTTGGTAAAGGATGGCGGCCACCATGTTCTGCTATAGGACTTGATAAATCTAAATTCAAATCAAAATATAACGCATGAGGAATATGTCCTTCTTCATACTTTTCTCTACCCCAATTAGGATTCGCTAAATCAAAACGACAATCGATTATACGGACATTCTCATCTTCTATATGCTCACGTAACCATTCGACTGTAACTATCATCTTTAACGACCTTCTTTCTCTTTCAAACGACTTACATACTCCATAACCATTTCTTCTGTAACATATTTACGCTGCAAGGTAACACCATTTTTTGCAAGATCATTAATCTGCTTCGTTACAACATTAATTACATCAACCGAAAATTCTTTCCCATTTGACGCAAGAGATACGGCAGCTTCAATAGCTGCTTCACGCTGTGCATCTAATTGTAAACATGCTTTTACACTTTCATTTTGTTTACGAGAATGTGCTGTAATTGCTTTATGTACTTCCATCTTCTCTTCCCCCTAAATAGTTATACGTTTTTATTCAATTCCATTGCAAGGCGGATCATATCACGACATACAATTCCATTTTCAATAATCTCTTCTTCATAATGCTTCGAAAAGTAATCAAAATCAATAGAAAAAATACGAAATCCACATTTTTGATATAAAGCAAGTTGTGAAACACTAGAATTGCCTGTACCAACTTCAAGTTTTGACATACCATATCCTTTAGCAGTTTCTACAGCATGCCTTAATAGCTTCTTCCCAATCCCTTTTCCTTGCAAATGCTCTGCAACCGCAATATTCATGATTTCCATCGTCTTTGGCCTTGTTTCCAAAAGAACATATACACCGATAACGCTCCCCCCCTGCTTAGCTACGTATGTTAATCCTCTTTGTACATACGTAGCTATTTGCCGTTCACTTGGATCAGCAAGTAACAATAAAGCCTTCGGTATAGCCTCTTTTGGAATACGTTCTATTACAACAGACATAAAAAATTCCCCCTTCTCTATTGTTCTAAACCCTCCTTGTCTACCATAAATAATAGAAAGGAGGGATTCACCATGGACAACAATGAGAAAAAATGCAACGTCATCTCTATTGATGGAAAGAAGAAGAAAAGCGACACGTATTCCTATCCAAAATTAGTAGTTGAAAACAAAACATATGAATTTTCTTCATTCGTCTTATGCGGTGAAACACCAGATGGCAGACGACTCGTTCTTACTCATATGATTTCTACCGATGAATTTGCTGGATTTGTAAAATCTTTAGATACTGTACTTCAAAAGAAAATTGAACGAATCTTTTTCTCATAACGACTATATAACATAAATTTCTTTTTCAATCTCTACTAACTGCTTTTGCAATTGTTCTTTACTTTGTTCATATAGAGATACATCGATCGTTTCAGCCAATGCAAACAATATACTTTCATAATAGTTCATCACATCTTGCTGCATCACTTTTTCGAATAAATTCCACTTCATATCCCACTCTTGCTTATAATGATGAACAAATAAATGTTTTTCATCAGCTACATAGTTTGATACGAGCGGTTCTAATACAGATTTAGCGTCTTCTTGCATAAAAGCCTTGTCATTCTTTTCAAAAAAGCTTTTCTCATTTTTAAAATGTGCCAGTGCTTTTTTGAAATCTTTTATTTCAACTGAAGGGAACGGTTCTTTATGTGTAATATCTTTGTATTCATACTCCACTGTTCCATTCATAGAAATTGATTCATTTTCTACTTTACAGTTCACTACAATTTCATCCTTTGCACGCTTCATCGCTTCGTCTATCCATTTTTCAAGGCGTAATGATGTCGCACGCATTTCTTGTAATAAATCATGCTGAATAAATGCTACTAATTCCATAACACACTGTTGCAATTGTGTTTTCACATTTCCATCCGTTCGAAGTGATGCCGGATTAATAAATTCAGTAAACACATCATTATAGCGGAGGAATAGACGCTGTTGCACGTAATAAAGCAACTCTTTCACTTCATTTTGCATCGCCTGTTCTTCAGCAAGTACACTATATGAAGAAATGATATGAAGTAGTTGATCACGCTCTGCTTCATATTTTTTCGTTTGCTTCTCTTTCTCTTCATTCCCCTGCTTTGCACCCTTTATCATGTTTACTAAAAGCTGATCTGCCCCTTGCAACGCACCATATAGAGCATGCACAGAAACAAGCATTAAATCTCTCATCATAAAGGACGTAAATGATTCCTCAAACTTAGTAATCCCAGAGTTTTGTAAAATACCATACTTCTCTTTTTCAACATTCTTTCCTTGTTTCTCTTCAAGCGCACATAAACTTGAAATTGCAAATAAACGTGGATTTCTAATACCGTATTGCAGTAGCTGATCTGCGATATAACCTTTTACCATTTCAAGTTCTTCTTCAGACTCTGCTAAATCCGCAGCATTAATTAAGAAGAACATTTTATCAAGGGCAAAAGTATCCTTTACACGACCAAGCTGAATTAAAAATTCACGGTCAGCACGAGAGAATACATGGTTATAATATGTTACAAATAAAATAGCATCTGCGTTTTTAATATACTGAAATGCAACATCCGTATGGCGAGCATTGATAGAATCCGCTCCAGGTGTGTCTACAAGCGCTACTCCCTGCCTTGTTAAAGCACAATCATAATAAAGTTCCATATACTCAACGAAGCATGATTTCTCTTCATTCGCTACATAATCAGAGAACTCTTCTAATGTAACTTGTACTTGTTCTCCTAAATAAGTAGAAACTGCATCATACCCTTTTTGTACCGCTCGTAAAAAGCTAAATGTTGTTTTTTGCTTCCCAGTTGGTGAAGGATATTTCATAACTTTATCAATTTGTGCTAACGCTTCATCTAACGTAGCAATCTCATAATGAAACAGCTTATAAACAGCTTTCATATCTTCTAATAACGCTTGCTTTGATTTAAACTGAACAATTACTGTTCCATGTGGTTTTTCCTCTGTAACCGGCAAAATTTGATTAATCGTTGCCGTCGTCGGGTTTGGTGATACAGGAAGTACTTTCTCACCGAGTAAGGCATTGGCAAATGATGATTTTCCAGCACTAAATGCCCCGAATAACGCTACTGTAAATTGTTTTGTTTCTACACGTCTTCTTTTCTCTATTACCTCTTGCTGTACATGTTTCAGCGCTGGCAATGGCTCTAATATCGTTTCAGCTTTTTTCACTTTCTCTAATATCCGCTGAATATTTAAAGCCGCCGTTCCTTTCAGCTCTTCTTCATGAATCGCTACGTTATCATTTACGATTTTCTGCTCTTGTAGTGTAAATTTCTCACTAACAATTTGCTTTTCCCTTTGCAATATCTCATCTATTTGCAAACCTTCAGGCGTAGCAACATGATCGTGCCAAACATTTCGTAAATAGTCTTCATATGCCGCCAAATTGTTATTGTATTGTAATTGTGTTTCTTTCGCCGTTTGCAACATCGTATATGTTTCAATCTCTTCTTCAATACGAGCAACTGCTTCCCTCACCTTTTGCTTTAAAACGACCGCACTTTTATCAAAAATTTGCTGTGCTTTTATAAAATAACGCTTCTTTAGTTCATTCGCTACATCCGCTGTATAAAGAAGTAAGTAATCACCTGTGAAACCTGCGCCTTGTTTAATTACCTCAGCCAACATTTCTGGTCCGAAAGCAATTTCTAACCCATATATGTCTTTCCCAATTTCCTCCGTGAACAATCCTTCTTCTTTTAAGAAGGCTACAATAAATTCCTTCACATGAAAATCAAGCTGCGTTTCAACAGTCTTTTGAAGGGCAGAATAAAACGCCTCTACACGCCTTTGTTTTTCTTGCTCCGTCTTTCCTTTCGCAAATAGAAAACCGACTTTAAACTTTGTTAATTTCGTTTCTAAGTACGCATTTGCCAATTCTCTCATTTCAAATGGCATTAAATACGCGTTATCTAATATAGCTTGTAGGCCTTTTATAAATTCATTTCTCACATGAGACTCTTTACTTGCCTCACGATTTTTCGCTTCCGTTAACTCTTCCTTCTTTTCAACTACCTCTGAAATAGAAAGTGGTGATGCTAACTCTTCCTCATATTTCAAAAGAGCTTTTTCATTTTCAGAAACAATAAACGAGAAATGTTCCCCCATTAAATATTCTGTTTCTCGCTCCATTCCAGTCCTTACATACTGCTCTTTTTCTTTCATAATAGAAGTAATTAACGTTTCTAAGCTTCCAATTTCATTATGTGGATGGTTCATCATTCGTAATGACGTATAATATACTCCATCTACTTCAATATCCCAGTTAGAGAACGATTGCTTTACACTATCTTTATAATTCTCAAACGACAATTCATTTTCTTTATGTTTATCTATTTGATTGACAACGAGATAAACCGTTTTATTACGTTGTTTCAATTCTTTAACAAATTGCAAATTCACTTCCGATTGGACGTGATTATAATCCATCATATAAAAAATTACGTCTGCTAGATGTAGCGTTGATTCTGTCGCTAATTGATGGGCATCATCTGTTGAGTCAATCCCTGGTGTATCTACTAACATAACACCTTCAGGAATTGGCGCATCATTCCGATAAATGTGAACACCAATTACCTCATCACCATCTTTACAAATTTGTTTTAATTCTTCAGCTGAATATGCACCGTCATACTCGTACTGTTCTCCAGATTTAACCGTTACAACAACACGATCCATTCCTTTTTCAATTTTGACAACGTTAGCGCTTGTCGGAATTGGACTTGTTGGTAACAACTGCGCTTTATATAGATGATTCATCATCGTTGATTTCCCTGCAGAGAAGTGACCACAGAACGCTATCATAAGCTGTTCTTGTTTATATTTTTGAATCACCTCAAACAACTTTAAACTATTCTCTGCATCGCCGTGTTTTTGCCACTCTTCATAAAAACAAACAAGTTTTTTCATACCGTTTGTCTGTACTATGTTTGTCATCCCCTTGTTCCCCTTTATCCAAGATGTATATACTTTTCCCCGCTATTTGCGAGCTCATAACCAGTGAGAGTTACACCTACCCATTGATTACAGTTTCACTTTACTATCATACTAAATTTTCAGCATATTCTCATTAAAAATAAAAAATCCCTTTCATTCTTTTTACAAATGAAAGGGATTTTATGTCATATCACTCATTTTGCTGTTCCTACTCCATTTAAAACATACTTCGCAATAACTGCATATACAGCGACTGTACCTGCTACTAATGCATATACCATACTTACACACCAACCTTTTTGATAATGATTATCAATTTTAAATATATTTTATCATTAAAGAGAATCATTATCAACACTTTTCATAAAGAAAGCTCCTTATAAGAAGGAGCTTTACTGCTTGTTTTGAAAAAGGTTAAAACTTGTTGTGCACTCTTATTATATCTCATCCTACATAACTTAACAGTTTAAAAAAATGGAAATATCCCCTATCCCCTCCATCTTACATTTTGTATAATAAAAGGGAATTACTTAACAAGGAGGAAAAAAATGACACAAAATATTTCACAAGGCGAGAGGATCCACTCCATCGATATTATTAGGGGAATAGCTGTACTAGGTATTTTTCTTGTGAACTGGCCTGTTATCGCTGGGATTGACTCACGTGATATTTCAGGAGTTTATGAAGGGCTAGATAGCTATATCCGTCTATTTTACGATATGTTTATTCAAACAAAGTTTTATACTATCTTTTCGTTTTTATTTGGCCTAGGCTTTTACATTTTTATGACTCGTGCTGAAGCAAAAACAGATCATCCGAAAATTTTATTTGTTCGCCGCTTACTTATTTTATTATTATTTGGTTTCTTACATTACGTTCTTTTATGGGACGGAGACATTTTACATACTTATGCGATTGCTGGATTTTTCTTATTTTTATTTTATAAGAGAGAACCTCGTACTATTTTAATATGGGCTATCGTTTTATTGAGTATTTTTCAATTCATTATGCTAATGGCTGGTATTACAGTTGCATTGGTACCAAAGGAAGAGCTAGGTTTTTCCTTACCTATCATGCCATTAGAAGATTGGCTGTCACAAATACAAAATCGTTTCCATGCATTTTACGCTGATGGAATTGGATTAAATTTACTTATGCTTCCAGAAACAGTTGGGCTGTTTTTACTTGGTTTATACGCCGGGAAAAAGGATATTTTCCGCCGCGCGAAAGAGTTAGATTCAAAGCTTAAAAAATGGCAAATTATTATGTTCCTTTTTACATTACCAATGTGGTTCTTCATGGTCCGTTACTTCTTATCAAAACCATTTTATGAACCAATTTATATGCAGGTCTTTACAATGTTTAGCGGAAAAACGTTATTCATATTCTACATTTTCACACTAATGCGTTTATTACAAAAAGAAAAATGGCAAACGTTATTACGTCCGTTCCAACACGTTGGACGAATGGCATTAACAAATTACATCTCGCATACAATTGTTACATTACTTGTATTTGGTCTATTCCTTAAAAATTATTATCCTGCTCCATTATGGGTTGGACCAATATTCTGCATTAGTTTCTACACGTTACAAATCTTTATTAGCCGCTGGTGGCTTTCACATTACCAATACGGGCCACTTGAGTACATTTGGCGTCTTGGTACGTACGGGAAAATGATGCCACTTAAAAAGAAAAGCAAGGTCTCATAACGAGACCTTGCTTTTTCACGCTTCTCTTACTGCACTTTGCATAGATACTGGCTCTTCTTCTACTTTCACTTTGCGCTGCGGCACCATATTAAATACGATATTTAAAAGTACTGCTGACGCACTTCCAAGTACAATTCCGTTATCTGTTAAAATACGAATGCTTTCTGGAAGTTGTGAAAATAATGTAGGAACGACTGTTACGCCAAGCCCAATTCCGACAGAACATGCAACGATTAATAAATTTTCTTGTTTACCAAAATCAACGCTACTTAACATTTTAATACCATATGCCATTACCATACCGAACATTGCTAACATCGCACCGCCCAGTACTGATTTCGGAATGATTGTTGTAATAGCTGCGATTTTTGGAATGAATCCAAGAACGATTAACATACCACCACAAGTATAAATAATAACGCGATTTCTTACTCCAGTTAATTGAACAAGCCCTACGTTTTGAGAATATGTTGTATATGGGAACGCGTTGAAAATACCACCTAACACCATCGCTAATCCTTCTGCTCGATAGCCTTTTGTTAATTCTTTTTCACCAATCTTTTTATTGCAAATATCAGATAATGCAAAGTATACACCTGTTGCTTCTACAATCCCTACGCAAGCAACTAAAATCATCGTAATAATTGGCGTCAATTCAAATGTTGGTGTACCGAAGTAAAATGGCTGAATACCATGGAACCAATCTGCTTCTCCAACTGCTTGCAAGCTTACTTTCCCCATAAATGCTGCAACGATTGTACCGAACAATAAACCTAGCAAAATAGAGATTGAACGAATAAATCCGTCGAAGAAACGATACATAATGATGATAAATAGTAACACACCAAATGCTAATGCTAAATTTTCAAGACTACCGAAATCTTTACTTCCTACTCCTCCAGCCATATCATTAATAGCAGCTGGAACAAGTGTAACTCCAATTACAGTAACGACAGATCCTGTGACAACAGGGGGAAACAGTTTTACAAGCTTTCCAAATAATTTTGCAAAAATAACAACGAATAACCCGGCAGCAATAATTGCTCCATAAATAGAAGACACACCGTATTGTTTCCCGATTGCAATCATCGGTCCAACCGCTGTAAATGTACAACCAAGTACAACGGGAAGTCCTATACCGAAAAAGCGATTTGATAATGCTTGTAAAATTGTCGCAACGCCGCACATTAATAAATCAATTGAGACTAAATATGTTAACTCTTTTTGATTCAAACCAAGTCCACCGCCCACAATAAGCGGAACGATAATTGCTCCAGCATACATTGCAAGCATATGCTGCATACCAAGCGATGCAATTTTAAATGGATGCTGCTTCATCGTTTATTTCACCTCCGCAGTTTCTTGCTGTACAAATGTAACTGTGCCGTTATCAAGTGATGCAATTTCTGCTAGTGATTCAACACGAACGCCTTGTTCACGAAGCTTCTTTCCTCCATCTTGAAATGCTTTTTCAATAACAATTCCAATTCCTGCAATACTCGCTCCGGCTTGCTCTACTAAACTCATTAAACCTAAAGCAGCCTGACCGTTTGCTAAAAAGTCATCGATGATTAATACACGATCATTTTCATCGATATGATTTCGAGATAATGAAATTTCATTTGTTTCTTGTTTTGTAAATGAATATACGTTTGCAACGTACATATTATCTTGTAACGTTAACGATTTACGTTTTCGTGCAAAAATTACTTTTACACCAAGCTCTAATGCAGCCATAACCGATGGTGCAATGCCTGAAGATTCAATCGTCACGATTTTTGTAATGTTCTCTTCTTTAAAACGTTTAGCAAATTCTTTTCCGATTTCTTGCATAAGTACTGGATCAATTTGATGATTTAAAAAAGCATCTACCTTTAATACGTCACCAGATAAAACCTTTCCTTCGTTCAAAATCTTTTCTTGTAATACTTTCATGTTTGTTCCCCCTCTTATGCAATAAAAAAACTCCAAAAGCCGCCACCACTCGTTACAAGTGAGAGACGCGCTTTTGGAGTTTCGCAAAAAAAGAATGCTAAACAAGCAATTATATTCGTCCTCACTCATAGTCAAAGTATTTACGGTACTTCGGTAGAAACTTGCAGGCCATATCCCCGCGATTATATGAGTGTAGCTAACTATTTATTTTATAGAAGGATTATAACGTACTTTTTATGCTTTGAAAAGCATTTATCAAAAAAACACGTACAAATTTTTAAAAACCACTATCTTTGTTCGAGTTTTGCAAACTCTTTCATTCCCAATTACAACTTCGTTAAAATGATTGGCCCATCTTTTGTAATCGCAATTGTATGCTCATATTGAGCTGATAATTTCCCGTCCATCGTTCGTACAGTCCACCCATTTAAATCTACTTTAGAATATCGCATACCTATATTTACAATCGGTTCAATTGTAATTACCATTCCTTCTTGTAACTGAGGTCCTTGTCCTTGTTTCCCAAAATGAAAAATTGCTGGTTCTTCATGAATCTCTTTACCAATCCCATGTCCCGTAAAGTCTCTTGCGACAGAAAAACCTTCATTTGTTACATAACTTTCAATTGCATAGCCAATGTCTCCTACATGATTACCAATTACCGCCTGATCAATCCCTTTATACAAAGCATTCTCAGCTACTAACAACAACTTTTCTGCTTCATCAGAAACTTTTCCAACTCTATACGTCCAAGCAGAATCTGAAAGCCCCCCATTTAAGTTTACTACCGTGTCAATTGTTACAATATTACCCTCAGTTAAAGGAACATCGGCCGGAAACGCATGACACATTTCATCGTTTACAGATGCACATATCGCATATGGATACCCGTTGTAACCTTTCTGTTCAGATGTGGCACCATGCTTTTTTAAATACATTTCAACAAACGTATCAATCTCTTGTGTCGTTATACCTGGCTTTATCATTTTCGCAATTTCTTTATGACATGAAGCAAGTAATTTTCCAGATTCATGCATCAAATCTATTTCATTTTTCGTTTTAATTGTAATCATACTACCTCTACCTTTCCTTGCTAAACCTACTATTTGCTACTAAACTTCTATCATACACACCCTCTACCAAAATTTCAAAAGCCTCAATTACAACAAGTAAACAATATGTATCATATATTTCTAAATCAGAATAAAAAAACAGAAGATCCTCTGTTTTTTAATCACGTTTACATATATAGTTCATTTTCAAGAACTCAAAACAACCACCATTTGTTTTCTGTATAAACGTTCCAACCGCTTCAAATCCCGCCCTTTTATACACTTTTATCGCTCTCTCATTAAATGTCGCTACTGATAGTGTTATATATTTGCATCCGTATTTTTCTTTGCTAAAAGCTAGTCCAGCATTCACGAACTGTAAACCAAATCCATTACCAGTCATATTAGGTCTCATTCCAAGTCCTATATCAACCGTTCCATTATTTATTTTACAAACCGTAAAGAACCCAATGAGAGTACCATTTTCTTTCACAGAAAACACATGATTCCCTCTACTCTCACCCTCTAAAAACTCAGCTAAATCTTCTTCATCTGCCTCTATATCGTAAAAGGAATATTCCCCTTTATAATGCCAGTTATACGCGATTTCCTCCGCTTCTTCTTGCTTCATTACTGTATATGTATACCCCATTCTCTCATCCCCTTTAATAAAAAGAGCTGCAATTAAGCAGCTCTTTTTTTACAACTCATAAATCTCTTTATATTTCGTTTCTAAATAATCTGCTAAGTAATTTGCATTTAGCCCTTCGCCTGTTACATCTTCTAAAATTTCAAGTGGCTTTTTCGTTTTACCATATTGGTGAATATGTTCTGTTAACCATTCACGAATTGGTGTTACGTTTCCTTCTTCTAACAATGCATCAAAGTTCGGAATGTCTTTTAACATTCTTTGCTTAAATTGCGCTGCATACATGTAACCAAGCGCATAAGATGGGAAGTATCCAAATGAGCCACCAGCCCAGTGAACATCTTGCAATACACCTTGCGCATCATTTTCCGGACGAATTCCTAAATATGCTTCCATCTTATCATTCCAAGCTGCTGGTAAGTCCTTCACTTGTAATGTACCATCAAATAATTCTTTCTCTAATTCATAACGCACCATAACATGAAGCGGGTATGTAAGCTCATCTGCTTCTATACGAATGAATGACGGCTTTGATTCGTTAATTGCATCATAAAATTCATCGACTGACATATCATCAAATTGACCATTGCTATACTCTTTTAATAAATCATAATTTTTCTTCCAGAATGATTTATTACGGCCGATAAAGTTCTCAAAGAATAACGATTGTGACTCATGAATACCCATAGATGTTCCACTACATAACGGTGTACCTTCAAATTTCTCTGCAATATTTTGTTCATATACAGCATGACCACATTCATGAATTGTTCCAAACACAGCCATGCGGAAATCCTTTTCGTCATAGCGTGTCGTAATACGAACATCCCCTCTATTTAATGTAATCTCGAATGGATGTACTGTTTCATCAAGACGACCTGCTTCAAAGTCATAATTCAATTGCTTTAATAGTTCTAATGTAAAGTTCTTTTGTTTTTCTTTTGAAAATTTTTCCGATAAAGCACTTGTTTTTAATCCTTTTTTAGACTCAGAGATTTCTTTTACAAGCGGCACGATGCGCTCACGAAGTTGACCAAATACGTGATCTAAAACTTCTACTGTAATACCTGGCTCATACATGTCTAATAATGTATTGTATTTATATGTTTCGTAACCCCAATATGTAATAAATTTCTTTTTAAATTCAACAATTTTTTCTAAGTACGGGCGGAACATTTCGAAATCAGATTTTTCGCGAGCTTCTTCCCACACACTCTCTGCTTTCGCTTCTAATTTCACATACGCTTCGTATTCCGCTTGTGGAATTTTCTTATTTCTATCATATTCTTTACGACACTCTTCAACCATTTTCTTCGTCGTTTCAGAAAGTTTATCTTCACGTATTAAAGCTTCAAGCTCTGTTAAATAGTTCCCCATCTCATCTGAAGTCGACATGGCAAATACTTCTGATGAAAGCATGCCAATTACTTCTGAACGCTGGTCTACACCTTTTTTAGGCGCCCCTGTTCTCAAGTCCCAAAACATTAAGCTTAATGCTTCTCCGTAATTTTGTATCTTCTTCACGTATGTTAAAAATTGTTTTTCTACTTCATATGTAGCTACTGTCATTGTATAAAAACCTCCTTTTTCTACCTCAAACTTAATTCGACATGAAAATCTAATTTCCTTTTATAATAGAAAAAAAGCTTGGCAAGCGCCAAGCTTTCTCCTTATAATTCTTTACCTTCTACTGGTAGTACGTTTTTCACCGCTTCTATCACTTTCTCATCTTCTGTATCAGATAAGAAGATTGATATAGCACCTTTATCGTCGCTCGTACGAATTAAACGGCCAATCCCTTGACGAAGACGTAAAATCATATACGGTACATCTACATCCCAGAATGGATCATTTACGTGCTTACGTTTCGCTTCAAACACAGGATCGTTTGGAGGGAATGGTAATGACCAAATGATAACATGTGATAATGATGAACCAGGAATATCTAAACCTTCCCATAAATGAACGGCACAAAGTACAGTCTCTTCTTCATTTTGGAAACGAGAAACGAGCTGACTAATTTCTTGATCCCCTTCATATAAGAACGGAACTGACATTTGTTCTTTACTTACATATTCTTTAAACGCTGCAAGTTCTTGCGTTGTACGGAATAATACAAGTGTACGTCCGTTTGTTTTCTGTATATTTTCAAGTGTATATTGACACTTTCTTTCCCACTCATTTTCTTTCGTATGCGATAGTAAGTTTACTGCCATTTGCTCTTCATAATCAAATGGTGAGGCAACTGAGAATGATAAGTAATCTTTTACCCCTAGGCTATTTGCTGTAAATGCGAATGAATCGTTATTAGATAATGTAGCAGATGAGAAGATATACGGGATTTTCTTCGAGAATACTTTCTCTTGTAATACTTCTTCAACTGCACGTGGCATAATTACTAACGTGAAGGCTCCATCACCTTCTTCACCCCATGTAATTACATTTTTCTCATGCATGAATAGACGAAGTGAATGTTCTAATACATCTAAATGTTCATCAACGATATTTAAATCATACGTATTTACTGTATGCATTTCACTTTCAAATACTAACGCATCACCGACTTCACCAATTTTCGCATAAAGTCGTTTTGCTTCAGCTGTTACTTTTTCTGTCACAGTAATTTCTAAACGATCAGAACCGGCAATTTCTTTTTTGTTTTCTTGTAACACATCAAAGAATCGCTCTGTTTGCCAAATTGTTTCTTCTACTAAATGTGCAAACTCTTCACGAATATCGTTTTGTAATAATCTCGTTAAAAGTTGTTCCATCATCGTTTGCTTTAAACGATATGTTAAAGCTTTTTGAGCTGCATATTCTACAAGATGTCCTTCATCGAATACAACACAACTACTTTCTGGTAATAATGGAATTTGTCCTTCACGCTTTCGAGCATCGTACGTCCAAATATGATCCATATAAAAATCTTGAGAACAAATAATTAAATCTGCTGCTTTACGATAATGTTCACGTGAAAGAGTTTGACCGCAACGATGACGAGAATCACAAGTGAAGCAATCTTGGAAGTAATCCCAATTTACTTTTGACCATTCTTCGTCATTTAATAGTGGAAATTCTTTTCGGTCACCATAGTGAGTAAAGTTTTGCATCGTACCATGATCAAATACGAATTGTGGTAATTCATAATATACGTCTTCAATTACTTCTGGAGCTCGTCCACTCATAACATCTTCAAGCTTACGTAAACATAAATAATTATCCATTGATTTCGCAAGTCTTACATCTACAGATAAGCCTAACGCTTCAGATAATTTCGCAATGTCTCCTTCTTCTTTCACAAGCTGCTCAATTAACGTTTCATCTGCACAAGCAATTATAGCTGGTTTTCCAGTATAACGCGCGTAGCAAATTGCATATAGAAGATATACAATAGTTTTCCCTGTTCCTACACCCGCTTCTGCGAACATAACTTTCTTTTCTTGGAAAGCACGCTCTAATTGAAACGCCATAAAAATTTGTTCATCACGCTCTTCAAAACCTTTTTCCGGAAGGATGTCGTAAAACACATCTCCAATCCACTCATTCAACTTATCATAAAAATTGTCTTGTTTTCCTACTTCAAATGGTAATCTCTTCTCAGTAAACATCCTTAGCCTCCAACCAAAAAGTTTTTCTATAAAAAGATATAGTAACCGCTACTCATATGTGTGCAGCTACTTTCCCCTGTTGCCATACATATAAATACACGAAAAAAAATTTTCCTTTCGAAAAAGGAAAATTTTCTTCTATATTAATGACTTTAAATACCTTTTATCAATCGCTGTTTCATGTGAAAGAGCTGACAAATATTCTTCTTGTGCTTTTTGTATTTCATCTACAATCGCATCTTGACTATCCACTTCTTTTCCGAGCTCATCATACGTACGGTGAATAGCTTTTTGAATCATTGATAATTGGAAATTATCCATATCACTTCCTCCTTTACGCATTACATAATAGCCAGTATATGCGCGCTGGAGGAGTTTTATACTATGAATTACGCGGTGGACGTTTTCCGAAGTACTGATAGTAATCTGTACGGATAAATCCGTTAAACAGTTTACGTTTCTTCGATGCATCTTTTCCATAGCACTTCTCAAATGCTTCGTAACTTGTTAATACATACGCTGACCATGTATCTAATGGGCGGAATACTTGTCCCATTTCTTTGTACAATTGTTCAACAAGTGCTTTTTCACTTAAACGTTCTCCGTATGGAGGATTCGTTACAACATAGCCATAATCCTCTTTTGTTGTGAAATCTTTTACTTGCATTTGTTTAAATGTAATTAAATCGCCTAAGCCTACTTCTTCTGCATTATCTTGAGCAACTCGAATCATACGATGATCAATATCTGATCCAATGATTTGTAATCGTTGATCATAGTTCGCTAAATCTTCAGCTTCTTGACGAGCTTCACGCCAGTTTTGTTTACCTACCCAGCCCCACTCGTCAGATGCGAAACCACGGTTAAATCCTGGTGCGATGTTTTGTCCAATTAATGCTGCTTCAATCGGAATTGTACCTGATCCACAGAATGGATCAACAAATGGACGATCTGGCTTCCAGTTTGTTAATTTAATTAAAGACGCAGCTAATGTTTCTTTTAACGGAGCTTCCCCTTGATCCATACGGTATCCACGTTTATGAAGTCCAACACCGCTCGCATCAATTGTTAATGTTGCAATATCCTTGAGCATTGCAATCTCAATACGGAATAATGGACCATCTTCTTCAAACCAAGTTGTACGTTTATATGTTGTTTTTAATTTTTCAACGACAGCTTTTTTAACGATACGTTGGCAATCCGAAACACTGAATAATTCAGATTTTAAAGATTTACCAATAACAGGGAATTCACCATTCTCTGGAATATAATCTCCCCAGTTTAATGCTTTCGTTTTTTCAAATAGCTCATCAAATGTTGTTGCTTTAAATTCGCCAACTTTAATTTTTACACGGTCCGCAGTACGTAACCATAAATTCGTACGACAAATCGCCTTTTCATCTGCTTCAAATGTTACTTTGCTGTTTTCTACTTGACATTCATAACCAAGATCGCGAACTTCTCGGGCAACTAACGCTTCAATACCCATTGCCGCTGTTGCAATTAAAGTAACTTTTCCCATTTGCATTCACCTCTTATGTATATTCAAACAATAATTAATAGCAATTGGTCCTATTAATCATTACATTTTACGAAAAATTTTCTCATTAACCATTTTAACTCATACTTTATAACTTCATACAAATAAAAAGCCCTCCTCTAACAAAGGAGAGCTGAGTTATTTCATAGTTGGTTCATAACGTTCTGTAAGCCATGTTCTGTTCCTTTGTACTACAAACGGCCCACGCCTCGTACTCCGGTGGCAATCATCTATCTACAGGTTATAAAACCTGTCCTTTCCCGTCGTTCATTTCCTTGGAAAAGATTCCCCTACCATTATTTGGGTTTCTCGCTCGTGGGGTTTACCTCGTTCCACTCCTATCATTTCTTCAAGGACTTCGTCACTGTGGCACTTTAAAGGTAGTCAAACCATATCCGAAAGGACTTAGGTTTTTTCCCTGCCGTTAAACCAGCCTTACAGCCAGAATACCCTAGCTTATGAATTGGCTAGGCACGAACACTACAGCCATCTCAGGCCGTGCGAGCATGGACTTTCCTCTACAACGTTGGCGTTGCAGCGATTACCCAAACGTTATGACATCCATTAGTATAGTGGAAACAAAAAGATTTTGCAACGTTTTTTTCTATGTAAAATGCTTAAACCTTTTCCCACCTTACATCATTCGTATAACTTACTTCCAAATACAGCTTTTTCTAAGTTAGATAAGCGTTTTAAAATATCCGTATTCGTGTTGTTATAAACTGGTTGTGCAACTGGTGTTTGTACAGGTTGTTGTGGAACTTGCGTTACTGCTAGTTTTTGTTCCTCTAATTCACGCTTTAAACGAGCATTTTGTTGCTTTAATTGCTCAAACTCTTTGTGGAAAGCTTCATAGTCTTTAATGATCATATCAAGAAACTTGTCTACTTCTTCTTGCTGATAACCTCTCATACCTGTTTTAAATTCTTTTTCTAAAATATCTTTCGCTGTTAATTTAATTTTATCCGAAATCATTTTCTTCACCTCAAATTTTTACCAAAACTTTCATTAACTAAATTTTTTCAGAAACAATGCTTTTTGTCAATCATATATACGAGTACTATATTACATATTTACTCTGCATTATTCCACTGTTCCTCTTCTATTATATCTTGTAAATCAGAAAAAAGAATGAAATAACTGTGATAATTTTCTATTTCTCCTTTTTTCTTTGCTGCTTCTACAATATATTTGGGACTTCCTGGTTTTTCTTCATCGTATACCGCTAAAAGCGCATCACTTTTTTCAATAAAAAATTGATTTTTTAATTTAAATTGCTCTGGACTTTCATACTTCCGTTTCGTGATACTATCAACATGGTCTGCTTGAGAAAGGATAAATTCGTAATATTCACGATTATCTTCTTTCCAATTTTCTTCTTGTTCTAAAAACGGAGTGAATACCGCTAATTTTAAATCTGGATATTCTACTTGAATTTCAAAAACAACTTCAGCAGCCCATAATTCTACACCTAATTGGCCACTTATTATAACCCACTCTAAACCATCTTCTACAAAATTGGTTAATTTACGGTGTAACGCTTTCTTTATACACTCCACCCCTGGATGATCATTTTTAAATATTCCAAGTTCAAATGGCTTATATCCTGTTACTGCAATAACTTTCATATCAACACTCCAATTACAAAAAAAGAACTAGCATTTCGCTAGTTCTAACATATCATTTACTTTTTAAATATTCCACCAACGTTTGGTCCGATATTTGGACCTACTGGTGATACATTGTTTGGTAAAAACGGTGATACATTTGGTCCTGGTCCAAACGGTGATACATTCGGTCCTGGCCCAAATGGAGATATTTGATGACCGTGGTGGTGATGATGATGACCATGGCCACACGGTCCACATCCGCCGCCGAATCCTGGGTCGATTGGGTCCACAACATTTACATTTGAATTTGTTTGTGGGAAGAAGTTTTGGTTTTTAATTTGTTGATGATGTACATGTGTTGTATGTGTTGGGAAAATGTGTGGCACCACCGTTGTTGAAAAAGAGTGTGTTACGCATTGTTTCGTCGGATGAATGACAGGAGCAGTCGTACAAATAGGTCCTGTAGGCTTATGCCCTCCAAAGCAAGGATGACAATGATGCATAGTTTTTCTCTCCTCTCTCGTTAAAAAAATCTGATTACACTTTACAGTATGAGAAAAGAGAGAAAGCCGTTTGTTATATATACCCATTTATTACAAGGAAATTTGTCTAGTCCTTTATTTCATTTACATTATTTTTATAGACAATCCTTCAACATCACTTACCAAAAAAGCCTCCAACTTGCTTTACAATACCTGTCACTTGATTCATCGCATTCATCATTTGTCCAGCTGTATTCATCATTTTATTTACATCATAGTTCCCATCTGATGTTTTAAATTGAGAAACAAAACTAGAAAACTGACTTGGCTGTTGTTGCTTTTGCTTACCCTGCGTCGGGTACGGTTGTTTTGGTGGATAAAACATCGCTTGTTGATTAGCATACGGCGATGGTGGTGGCATATAATATTGCGAATTCATATAAGGCTGCTGCTGTTGTGGTTGTTGAACTTGACTCACATAAGGTTGCTGCTGTTGTGGTTGTTGAGCTTGATTCACATAAGGTTGCTGCTGTTGTGGTTGTTGAGCTTGATTCACATAAGGTTGCTGCTGTTGTGGTTGTTGAGCTTGATTCATAAAGGACACTTCAAACGGTTGATAATAATTTTGATTTCCATAATAAGGCTCGAAAGGATACATATTATACCGTAAATATGTATCCGTATTATATTGGTACATATTTTGCTGTGCATATGGATTCGTTTGCTGATATACGTTAGGTTGTTGAAACATGCATTCTCTCCTCCTTCACATAAGTTTCTACATATATAATATGTACCTATAAAATAATATGTGTGATGGAATATATGTCTATTTTTGTCGGAAGTTTAAATTTTTAAAAAATTAAAAAAGAAAACCCTTCCATGCTATGATAATTAAGAAGAAGATTCTCATGGGGGAGGAATCAACATGGTATTAGGGGATTTAAAACAAGCGTTTTCTCAAAAAAAGGGGTATTGCACAGAGAATGCAAATGAATTATTAGACTTTGCGAGACATTGGTATCTCGAAGGAAAAATATGCATATCAGATTATCGAACATTAATAAAAGAATTAGAAATAAACGGCGCAACAAAACCTACAACAATGACAGAAGCATAAAAATAACAAGAGGGCTCTCCCTCTTGTTATTTACATTGCTCAACTATATTTTGCAAAGTATACGAAATGGCTTGGTGTGTTTCAAAGAATCGTTTACCTTTACCTTTATTTACAAAGCATTGCAACACATTCGTTTGTAAATTATCGTATACTTGATCAATTTGCTGTACATGTATATACTTTGGCTTTTCTTCTTTAATCCACTTATAAGCTAGTTCTTTCCACTTCTTTAATTCCTCATCTACTATATCTACAAACGGTTTCATATCCTTATAAAAGTCGTATTCAGTTAGTTCTCTTTTTTTTACATTCGCTTCATTATTATACTGCATGAGTTTTTCTGAAGACTGTATTAATGCTTCATTCTTCATTTCTTTCCCACCTTATTATGCACTCACTACGACGTTTTGAAATGTCTTCACCCAATTCCCTTTTTCTTCGTGATGCACTAATTTATTTTCCATATGTTCAATATGCATTTCTGTTATTTCTATCTTATTACATATTTTTTCACTCGCATCCTTTAACGCATGATTCATTCTAATCCCTATATTCATTTCCAGCAAATCGAGAGAACTTAACATTTGATCCATTTTTTTCATTACATCTTCTTTCTGAACCATCGCCATATACAAAACGCCTCCTTCTTTGCTTTTCCTTTGTCATGTAATTTCGCCGAATGATTCACCACTCCTGCCCACATGACAAAACTAGTTGTTATTCGTCAAAGAAATCATTTCGTATGTCATTTATAGAAATGGTAACAATACAAAAAGGAGGTGTATTACAATGGCAAAGAACAAAAATGAAAAAAAGAAAAACCAAAACAAACAACAAAATAAACCCGAGACTGGCAATCCAAAGCTAGATGGTCCAAACTTCCCTGCTACATAAAGCGAGACTTTATTACGAACATTTAAATTTCAAATCATCCTTAATCTCCTACTAGCATTACGTTTTGAAATTAAAGTTGTAGCACGCATAGCAGGATTTTTTCAAATTAAGAAGTCCCGTCTTCAAAATGGAAGACGGGACTTCTTTTTTATTATATCATGAACTCATCGATTCTTTTAGCAAAACGGTTTACGATAGATAGCCTATAGATTTGTTCTCTCTTTCTTCTATACCATTCTGTTATATTAACTTCCCCTTTAGGTTCTTCAAGTACAAATAGCACATTCATTTTCATATTTGCACAAAACCAATCTCTCATTTTTATTTCTTCATGTAAAATAACAGGATAAATATCTCTAAGTGTTGGCGTATAAGACTTTCGAGTTTCCTTTGCGTAAACTTCATAATCTTCTCTAGACCCAGTATGTGTAGTTTGCAGTGCAAACTTATAAAACGAACCATTATAAATTGGATGAAACAATAACCATGCTAATTTTTTTCCTAGTTCTATACGCTTTTGTAACGTTTCAAATTGATAAACCGAAAACCCATACATTCTCCCTTCAATTGTTGGGAAGATAACTGCACTAATATGAAGTCTTTCTTGTACTTTAAAAAGCGCAGTATGGAATACATGTTTTTTAAAATATGTGTTCTCAATGACTGGTTTTTGAATTTTATTTTGTTCATTTATAATAAGCGCTGTCATAAGTCTATTCATATCTCTTCTTTCCCAGAAAAGTAACCATTCTTTTTCCATAAAAATTGATACATTGAAGTATTGCAACAAATGAAAGAGAGGTGCATGTCTCTTCTTACTTTCCTCATACAATAATAGCTGAGGAAATGCATCTAAAAAAATAATCCAATTAGCCTGTTCGTACAGAAGAAATAAATGTTTTTTTACCGTTCTAGGTAAAACAGTAGCATAATATCTCCCTTCTAAATCAGTCATATTCCAGCCCGCATTTCTCGAAACCATACTCGCTAAAAAGGCCCACCTGATTTCACTATTTCTTAAATAATATTCTTGATAAGATTGTGTCCGAGAAATATTGTCCACATTAGCTATTTCTGTTTTCTTTTTAATATTGTGAATGATTGCTTTTTCTTCCTCTGTACAAAAATTTTTTTCTCGATTTTGTTTAATTTTTATATAATCATTCCATGTAAACATAAATAAGTCATCATACCTTTCATCAAAAAGGTCACATCTTTTTTCATTTTTTGATATAATCACCTTTGTAAGTAATTCTTAGCAAGTTGGGGGTGGACACACTATGACCATTCGTTACCCAAATGGAAAAAGGTATAATCAAGCTTCACAACCTCAAAAAACACCTATAAAAACACATACTTATAGTAATAGAGGTATGTCCCTTGAAGAGGAATTGAATGAAACAAATCAATATTACTTAACCCATAATATTGCATGTGTACATAAAAAGCCTACACCTCTTCAAATTGTAAAAGTAGATTACCCCGCTCGAAGTGCTGCAGTGGTAAAAGAAGCGTATTTTAAACAACCTTCTACAACAGATTACAACGGTGTATACAAAGGGAAATACATCGATTTTGAAGCAAAGGAAACCAAAAATAAAACTAGTTTCCCACTTCAAAACTTCCACCTTCATCAAATTGAACATATGAAGCAAGTGGTTGCTCATAATGGAATTGCATTTGTTATTATTAAATTTACACTTTTTGATGAATTTTATTTACTAGATGCAAAACATATTATTGCATTTTGGAATCGTCAAAATACTGGTGGACGCAAGTCGATTACGAAAGAAGAAATAGAAGAGCATGGATCCTTATTATCATGCGGTTATCACCCTCGGATTGACTATATCCGTGTACTAGACATGGTTTATTTTTCGTGATAGAGTCATCACTAAGGCTCTTTTTTCGACTTTTGGGGGAGAGAATGAAAGGTAGGAGAAAGTATAATGTCAGATAATTATCGTTCTCGTACAGAACGAAATCATGTGAAAAATCAAGAGAAAAAAACACATAAAGAAGAAAAACCAAAGAAAAAAGGCTCCTTTTTCAAGAAATTCCTTATAGGTTGTCTACTTCTTGGTATCGTTGGTCTTGTAGCCGGCGTTTCCGCTTTCTTTGTTATGGTAAAGGACGCTCCAAAATTAGACAAATCCAAACTTGTTAATCCTTTATCAACAAAGTTTCTCGATAAAAACGGAAATTTCTTCTATGAATACGGTGCTGAAAAACGAACACATGTTACTTATGATCAAATTCCAAAAGTAGTTGAAAATGCATTTCTTGCAACTGAGGATTCGCGTTTCTATGATCATAATGGAATTGATTTTAAACGAACTACAAAAGCAGTTATGGAAAATGTCACTGGTGGTTTCGGTTCCCAAGGTGGTAGTACGATTACACAGCAAGTCGTTAAAAACTACTTTCTAACGATGGACAAAACTGCTAAAAGAAAAGTGCAAGAATGGTACTTATCTTACAAATTAGAGCAACAATACTCTAAACATGAGATTTTAGAAATGTACTTAAATAAGATTAATTTAGGTAACCGTTCATACGGTATTGCGACAGCAGCGCAAAAATATTATGGTAAAGATTTAAAAGACTTGCAATTACATGAAGCTGCTATGCTCGCTGGTTTACCCCAAGGTCCAAACATTTATGATCCAACAAAAAAGGAAAATGTTGAACGAGCAACAAATCGTCGTAATGTCGTATTATCATTAATGAATCGACATGGTTATATAACAAAAGAAGAAATGAATAACGCCGTTAAGATTCCAGTAACTGAGGGCCTTCAACCGTCTTCAGAAGTAACTGAGATGAAGTATCAAGCATTTTTAGATGCGGTTGTAAAAGAAGTTGAAAAAGAATATCCTGATGTAAATATCGGTTCAGATGGTTTAACGATTCATACAACACTTGATCAAGATGCTCAAGATTACGCCGACAAAATTATGGATGGCAATCTTATTAAGTATCCGGACGATCAATTCCAAGGTTCATTCGTATTTATGGATACACAGTCTGGAGAAGTTCGAGCAATTGGTGCTGGACGTAAAGAAAGTAAGTCTACTTTCAAAGGTCATAATATGGCAACTGATTTAAAACGCCAAGTTGGTTCAACAATGAAACCAATTTTCGACTACGGTCCGGCAATTGAAAATTTACAATGGTCTACATACCATCAATTAAACGACTCAGAGTATACGTATTCCAATGGTAAGAAAATACAAAATGCAACAAAGAGTTACAAAGGTGACGTTTCACTACGTGAAGCTTTGAAAAAGTCATTAAACATTCCAGCTTTAAAGACAGCACAAACAGTTGGTCTTAATAAGTCAAAAGAATTTGCTGAAGGTTTAGGCATGACCTTTAAAGAAGGAAAAGTCTACGAATCAACAGCAATCGGTAGTAACGATAGTTCTCCATTAGAAGTAGCAGGTGCATATGCAACCTTTGGTAATAGTGGTAACTATAATAAACCACACTTCGTAAAAGAAGTAACCTTCCCGGACGGGAAAAAGAAAAGCTTTAAACCGAAAGAACATCGCGCAATGCAAGACTATACAGCTTATATGGTTACTGACGTTCTTCGTGACGTAGTAAAACCTGGTTCTGGTGGTACAGGTCCAACAGCATACGTTTCAGGTGTTGACGTAGCAGGTAAAACAGGAACACAAAACTTTGATGAATCAGTTCTTCAAAAATATGACATCCCAGCTGATGCAAACAGAGATAGCTGGTTTGCTGGATATACGCCACAATACACAATGGCTGTTTGGACCGGTTACGAAAAAGATGGTCCAAAAAATTATGTTAGCGATCGCTCCACTAGAATTGCACAGCAAATGTTCCAAGTAATGATGAGCAAATTCGCTACAGATAAATCACGCTTTGAACGTCCTTCTTCTGTACAAGAAATAAACGGAGAGTTATACGTAAAAGGTGCGAAAAAAGATGCAATTAAACAAATTAAAGTAGATGCCCCTAGTGGTCTGAATGTCACTTTTGATGGCGCTAGCACAGTTACACTAAACTGGTCTGGACCAGCAGAAGTTGATGCATATGCAGCCAGCTATAAAGCAACTGACGGTTCAAGTGGTAGCCTATCAATAAGTGGTACGACAGCTACTCTTGGTGGTATTAAACCAGGTGTTACTTACAGCTTCTCTGTAGTAGCGAAAAAAGGTACTGGCACAAGCCCAGCAGTTGGTGCATCCTTCACTGCGCCTGGCGGAACTCCAGATGCAAAAAAAGCTGAAGAAGAGGCTAAGAAAAAGGCCGATGAAGAAGCTAAGAAAAAAGCTGATGAGGAAGCCCAGAAAAAGGCTAATGAAGATAAAGTAAAACAAGACGAAGCTAAGAAAAAGGCTGAAGAAGAGGCTAAGAAACAACAAGAACAGCAACAGCAAGAACAACAACGTAAACAGCAAGAAGAAGCTCAAAAGAAAGCTGATGAGGAAGCTAGAAGGAAAGCTGAAGAAGAAGCTAAGAAAAAAGCTGAAGAAGAAGCTAAGAAGAAAGCTGAAGAAGAGGCCAAGAAAAAAGCTGAAGAAGAGGCTAAGAAACAACAAGAACAGCAACACCAAAATCCCGGAGGAGATACACCTCACGCAGACGGTGCTGTTGTTACAACAGAGTCCTAATATACAAAAAAAGAAGTCCGTTTCTCTTAACGAGAAGCGGACTACTTTTTTGTTATCATTTTCTTTACATACAGCTTTTCTATTTCGATATACAACTGCGCTAATTGAATATAAGAATGATAATTACTCGGTTTCTTTATAATGAATGAATATCTTTCCATAAAATTAACAGGTTGCACTTTTAATTTATTCGTATTTATTTGCATTTCATTCAAACTATGAACAGGTTGTTCATTTAGCCAATAGACAACCGATAACAAGTGAGCTGCAAAAAGAATCATTGGTCCCTCAGCCTCTTGCTTATTTCTATTTCGAAACAGTATAGCAATGTCTTCATGCTTATTTTTCCATACATTCAACATCGCTGGAATGCTGTTTTCAATTTCCTTCCATGGCTCATACTGTCTTTCAATATCAAATATAAAGTAAGTATTTTGTATTATCTCTTCAAAAGAATTGTCTGTATGATACTTAATTAAATTTACACTTTCTTTAAAAAATGGTAAACAGTGAAATTCTTTCGGTATTTCTATAACTCGTTCCATCCTTTATTTCACCTTCATTCGCTTCTTTCCTTCACGACATACTTCTAACAGTCTGCATTCCTCACATTGCGGTCGTTGTGCTTTACAATGATAACGTCCAAAGAAAATCATACGATGATGTGTAACTCCCCACTCATCCATCGGTACTTTCTTCATTAATGTTTTTTCTACTTCTAACACAGAGTCTTTCCATCTACACATAGCTAATCGTTTACTCACTCGCTCCACATGTGTATCAACAGCAATTGCCGGAATTCCAAACGCTACGGAAACTACAACATTTGCTGTTTTTCTCCCTACTCCTGGTAATTTCGTCAACTCGTCACGGTCTTCTGGAACTTTTCCATTGTAATCATCCAGCAACATCTGACATAATTTTTGAATGTTTTTTGCTTTATTTCTATACAACCCAATAGAACGTATATCTTGTTGTAACTCTTCTAAAGATACACTTAAATAATCTTCTGGTGTTTTATATTTTTGAAATAAATTTCTTGTCACTTTATTTACAAGTACATCCGTACATTGTGCAGATAACGCCACCGCGATTACAAGTTCAAATGGATTATCATGAACCAATTCACAATGTGCTTCTGGATACATATCCGCCATTGTGTCTAAACAATAACGGATTTGCGTTTTGTTAAGCATATTTTTCCTCCTATATTACTGCTCCAACCAATTATAAAAAGGCACTTTTCCAGTAAATTTCGTCTCTTGTTTTGTCATTTGCTGTGCCCTTTGTTGATTCGCTCTAAATTTTTGACCTTGATTTTGAGCCTGATCTACTGTTTTAATTCCATTCTTTTTCCACTCAAATAAAATACGATCAATATATCGGAAATTTAGTTTTCCACTCATTACAGCTTCTCTAAGAGCCGCTTGAATTAAATTTGGATGATGTTGATCTTGGTCCTCCCACATCCCTAACGTTTCACATTCGAACGGCGAAAGTGGTCTTCCAAATTCTTTTTCAAATACTGTATATAAATTTACTTGTAGCTGTTTTTTTTCTTTTTGCTCTTCCTCTATTGATTCATCCATTAAGAAATGTAATATTTTTTCCCATAACGGTTGTAAAGAATAACTTTCGCACATCATCGCTTCTGATCTTTGTCCACCTTCTAGTGATAAAAAACCTTTTTGAATCAACGTCTGAATTACTTCCATACATTTCATTTCCGTTATCGTCATCCGTTCAGAAATCTCTGAAGGAGTCGGAAACGAATTACCTGATTCTAAAAATGTGTGTACATGAAGTACAACCATAAATTCCGTCTCATTTAAACCTAATTTTTTATAATGCATCATAAGCAATTTTGGAATTGCAATGCTTCCCTGCTCAAACCACTGTAACATCATTTTCTTTTTCATCACCAAACACCTCGCTCTCTAGTATAACACACCTTTAGCTATTTCTTTTTGCCACAATCCGTCAAAAAAACCTCCCCATTAATAGGGAGGTTTTTTATATTACATGAATGAAATATAAAATTAAGCTTGCACTTTACTTTTCATAAATGTATGGATGCGCTCTAATGCTTTCTCTACTTGTTCAAGAGATGTCGCATATGATAAACGAACATTATTTGGAGCGCCAAATCCTGTACCTGGTACAAGAGCCACTTTTTCCTCTTCTAATAGAGCTTTTGCCCAATCATCAACTGTTGCATATCCTGATAAAGCTACAGCTTCTTTTACGTTAGGAAATAAGTAAAATGCACCTTGCGGTTTAATACAAGTAAAGCCAGGGATTTGGATTAATTTATCATAAATGATGTTTAATCTCTCTTCAAAGGCTTGACGCATTGTTTCCACAGGTTCTTGTGAGCCTGCGTATGCCGCAATTGCGCCGTATTGAGCGATTGAAGTAGGGTTTGACGTACTATGACTCGCTAAGTTCGTCATCGCTTTAATAAGCTGCTTATTTCCTGCAGCATATCCAATACGCCATCCTGTCATAGAATGAGATTTAGATACACCATTAATAATAAGTGTTTGTTCTTTTAATGCATTAGAAAGCTGGGCAATTGAAGTATATTCTACGCCACCATAAATTAATTTTTCATAAATTTCATCAGAAACGATTAAAATATCATGTTCTAAACATACTTCTCCAAGCTGTTGTAATTCTTCTTTGCTATAAATCATTCCTGTTGGATTGCTCGGTGAATTAATAATAACTGCTTTCGTTTTCTCTGTAATTGCCTCACGCAGCTGCTTTGCTGTAATTTTGTACTCATTGTCTTCTAAACCTTCTACATAAACCGGCTTACCGCCAGCAAGCTTTACTTGCTCTGGATAGCTTACCCAGTAAGGAGTTGGGATGATAACTTCATCTCCCTCATCAAGTAATACTTGGAATAATGTATATAATGCATGCTTTGCACCATTACATACAATAATTTCAGATGGATCATACGCAATACCTTGATCGCGAGTAAATTTCTTCACAATTTCTTGTTTTAACGATTGTAATCCACCTGTTGGTGTATACTTCGTATGCCCTTCTAACATCGCTTTATGTGCAGCATCCATAATATGCTCTGGTGTATTAAAGTCAGGTTCCCCTGCCCCTAATGCAATTACATCATGACCCTCTGCTTTTAATGCTTGTGCCTTTGCTGTAATTTCTAAAGTTGAAGACGGTGTTAAAGCAGCTACTCGCTTTGCTAATTTCATTTGTAGTTCCCCCTACATCTATTTTTCAATGCTATATCGTCTTAAAAATTTTCCATCTTTAAATTCAAGATAGTAATAACTATAACGATTGTCATCATCAATATATGTAACTTCCCATAGTGGTACATCATTTTCAAAGCCTAATTTCACTTTCATAATCTCTTTCGGCTTACTTTTTGATTCCTTACTTTCATTGCCGACTTGCTCTATTGTTCTTTGTATAGCCTCTTTTTCAGAAATACCTTCGCTCTTTTTCCTTACTACAGTATCCCCTTTTTTCTCAGGCACCCAAACGATAAGTTGTTCTCCCTTTTCATCTGTACCTTGCACGACTATATATGCAGATTTTCCGTTGTAATAATCAACAGATTTCACCTTTGTAAGCTTTGCTTTTTCTTTAGCAATTTCTACAAATTTCGACTCTTTTGGAATTTTCTTTCCCATCGCTTTATTATAAACATACGCCCCATATATTCCGCTAGCAACGGTAACAATAATGATTGCAAAGATCCACTTTTTCATTGTATCACTACGTTCTGTAAATCGTAAATACAGCTGTTTCTTTATCTTTTTCGTCTAATGCTAGTCCGAACATGAGGTCCTGCTCTTTTAACGTACGATTTAAACTATCAACAATTTTATACAAATCCGACGAATATTTAATACGCGTCGTTGATAGTACTTCGATTTTCTTATCCATGAAAAAACTCCTCCGTTACACAAAAATTTCTAATTATAGAAGAACGCAATGCGGTTACAATAAGAGTACATTCTTTACAACCCCTGCTTCATCACCCATCTATTATAGCAGGACATGTACAGCAAAAAAAGGTTTCAAGTCGAAAACCAACACATTTTGTATACAAGAAGTAAGAAAAATAAAATTCCTCCTACCCACATTTTTTACGCCTGAAGTTTATAAGTACTTCAGGCGTATTTTTCTTCCATTTTTATTCATTTGATGGTTCTTCTAATTGTACTAACAATTCTTCTAATGGTCCTTCATAAAGAGGTACGTTAGGAATCGATTGTAGAAATCGTTTTCCATAGGAAGAACTCGTCAAACGACGATCTAACACTACTACCGTTCCTGTATCTGTATTCGTTCGAATTAAGCGGCCGAATCCTTGTTTGAAACGTAATATTGCTTGTGGGAGCGCTAATTTAGCGAATACATCTTCACCTTGATTTTTTAGCCACTCACCTTTCGCTTCCATCATCGGCTGATGAGGAGGTGTAAATGGTAGACGGACTATAACAAGACAACTTAAGGCATCTCCAGGAATATCTATTCCTTCCCAGAAACTGCTCGTCCCTAATAAAATTGATTTGTCGAACTCTTGAAACTTTCGAATTAAGCGGCTTCGACTTCTATTATTCACACTTTGGGTGAGTAATAAATAACCCTCTAATTCATCATTATTTTTTAAATTCGCATACGCTTCTTTTAACATTTCATACGAAGTGAATAAAACGAGCATTCTGCCTTTTGTGGCTTTTGCTATCTTTGCAATATGTTCCGATACAGATTCAATATATCGCTCATTACTTACTTGCTTAATAAAAGGTACATCCGTTGAAACCATTAATTTCATCTGTTCATCATAACGAAATGGTGACGGAACCTTTAAAGTATTTGGAGCGAAATCATGTAAACCAAGTTCCTCTTTTATATAATCAAACGTATCGTTAACTGTTAGTGTTGCGGATGTAAAAATAACACTCTTTTTTTCTGTTAAAAATTCATCAGCAAATCTTTCACCAATATGGACAGGCTGTGCGTATAGAACTGTTGAATGAATCGTCCCTTTCGTTTCAGTCTCCATCCAAGTTACATACGAATTCTTTTCTAATACGAGTAACTGTAATGATTCTGCCATCTTTCTCAGCAACTCAATTAAATGCATAAATTCACCTGTTACAACATGCATCTCCCATTCTAACTTACTTTGCAATATATCCACTTGCTTCTCAAGAGCAGTTACTACCCTTCTTAATTCATATATAAAACGATTTGTTAATTCGACGATACTATCCCACAACTTACCTTTTTCTAGTTCTGCGTTATACCTATAGATGAGCGGCATATTATTCGTTCCTTGCTCTTGCTTTGTTTGTTTAAATATAAAAGTACGTAACATTTGGAAGAGTTCATCCGCATCAAACTTAAGTTCCTTCAAACTATAACTTATCATACGGAAAGTTGAACGAGATGCTTGCTCTGATTTTTTCATCATTTTATATACTTTGGAGAGTACATCTTCTGTTTCTAGCGTCCCAAGACGAGATATAACCAATTGAAAATACATACAAGAGAACTGTTCACCCAATGTTCTACTCGCAGCTTCTTCAATATGGTGAGCTTCATCAAAAATAATATGTTCGCATGAAGCAAACAACGGTTCTTCACTTGAAAAATCTTGAAATAATAACGCATGATTTGTAATAACGATATCTGCAAATAAAGCTTTATTCTTCGCTCGCTGATAAAAACAACGACTAAACCAATTACTTTGCATACCGCCTGGACTATACGCATCGCTACAAATACGATTCCAAAGTAACTTTCCGCCCTCAGGAATATTTAATTCGTCTCGATCACCTGTTTCAGTTTGCAATAGCCAAACTAAAATCTTCGCCTTCGTAAGTGCCATATCATAATTTTTTTCTTCCTCTTGCAAAGCATACTCAAATTTATGTAAGCATAAATAATGCTTTCTTCCTTTTAGAAGAGCTGCCTCAAATGAAAATGGCATTATTTTTTGTAATAACGGAATTTCTTTTTCTAATATTTGTTGTTGGAGTTGTACCGTTTGTGTACTTATAATGACAGGTTCTTCTTTTCTCTTTGCAAAATAAAGACTAGGAAGCAAATAAGCAAGAGTCTTTCCTGTTCCTGTACCCGCTTCAATTAGTGAAAAACGAGAATCTCTTAACGCCGTATATATCTCTTTCATCATCAGTTGTTGACTTTCTCTTCTTTCAAACTTTGGCATATGTGATTCCAATTTATCCATCGTTTTATTCAAGAAAGCATCAAACTTTGATGAACACGTTTCTCCAAGGTTTAAGGAATAGTTCCGCTTTTTCAGCGCAATATTTCGATGTATTTCATACTCCGCTATATCTTCTTTACCGTGCATTACTTTCTTTAAAATATTTTCAGAAAGCACATCAGCTATATCGCTTTGGAACACATCACTTAATTCATAAAGCGATTGCAACGTGACAAGTGGTAACTTTTCAATTTCATTTAAAAATTGTAAAAATAATTCCGCTGTTGCAAGAGCATCACTATCCGCACGATGCGGTTGATCGTGCTCTAGTTCATGCTTCTTAGCTAAATCACGTAATTTATAACTATCGGCTGTCGGCAAAAGAATTTGAGCCAATTCAACCGTGTCGATTTTCGGACAATGTATTTCTGTATATCCAGCTTGCCTTAATTCTTCATTTAAAAAATTCCAATCAAAGTGAACATTATGCGCAACGAAAGCCGCACCTTGTAATAGCTCAACAATCATCGGGGCTACATCTTGAAATAACGGGGCTTGTTTTACAAGACTTTCATCAATCCCTGTTAATTCTGTAATAAATGGTGGGATCTCTCTCTTTGGGTTAACAAAAGACGAAAAAATCTCCAATATCTCTCCATCTTCTACTACAACAGCTGCAATTTGGGTAATTTTATCCTTCCCATCTTTCCAGGAGTTCCCTGTCGTCTCTAAATCAACAACGACATAACGCTTACTCATATATGTAACACCTCAATTTCTTACCTTTCAAACAACAATAATTTATATAATGTTACTATACCACGTTTTATCTCATCTTAATGAAAAGATGCACAAAAAAGCTATCTCCGCAATGGAGATAGCCTTTCTACTTATAATATCGTACCCGCTTTTTCAGCACCTAACATTTCAATAATTTGATTATTATCGTCTAATACTGCAATTTTTGGTTCTTGTTTATGAATCTCTTCTTCCGTAACTAGCCCATAACAAATAATAATTACTTTGTCCCCTGGTTGTACAAGCCTTGCCGCAGCACCGTTTAAACAAACAACACCACTACCGCGTTCCCCTTTAATAACGTATGTCTCTAAGCGAGCACCATTATTATTATTTACAATTTGGACTTTTTCGTTTTCTACAATATTTACTGCATCCATTAAGTCTTCATCAATTGTAATACTACCTACATAATTTAAATTTGCCTCCGTTACAGTTGCACGATGTAACTTTGCTCTCATCATTGTGCGAAACATAGATGCTCCCCCTTATTTAACTGTTAATGTTATATTGTCAATTAATCTTACATTTTCAAACTTAACTGCAATAGCTAAAATGATTCTTCCTTTGACTTTCTCTACCATTGTTAATGACGGATATGCATATAAATCTGCATAATCTACAGTGCCTTTCGTATGCGTCTCAATATACTCTTTCACAAGATTTGTAATGATTTCGGGATTACGTTCACCTGCCTCAATTCTTTCTTTCGCTATACATAGGCTGCGGTATAAATGAAGAGCTTCTTCACGTTCATCTTGTGATAGGTACACGTTACGAGAACTTTTCGCTAAACCATCTTCTTCCCTTACAATATCAACTGGTACGATTGTAACTGGAATATTGAAATCAGTTACAAACCCTTCAATTACTGCAACTTGTTGAGCATCTTTCATACCGAAATAAGCACGCTTTGGCAGCGTAATATTAAATAGTTTCATTAGTACAGTTGCAACACCAGCAAAATGACCAGGTCTTTGTTGACCGCATAATACGTCCGTGCGCTTCACAACTTCTACCGTTGTTGTTTGTTCTGCTGGATACATTTCTTCTACACTCGGATAAAATAAATAATCTACACCGTTTTCTTTTGCTACATTTTCATCTCTATCAATATCACGAGGATATCGATCTAAATCTTCATTTGGGCCAAATTGTAGTGGGTTTACAAATACACTTAAAACTACAGTTTCATTTTCTTCTCTTGCCTTACGTAATAAAGTAGCATGGCCTTCATGTAAATAACCCATTGTTGGAACAAAACCAATACTCTTTCCACTTGCACGAAGTTCGCTCGTAATTTGCTGCATCTCTTGCACTGTAGTTACGATTTTCATTATTGTTTTCCTCCATATAACGCTAAGCATTCTTCCTCTTTCATTGTGAACGAATGTTTTTCTTCAGGAAATTGCCTTGTCTTTACTTCAGTAACATATTGTGAAATCCCACGCACAATCTCCTCTTGAACAGACGTATATTGCTTCACAAATTTCGGAACACGATTTACGCCGTATGAGATAAGATCATGATAAACAAGCACTTGCCCATCTACTTTTTGTCCTGCGCCAATCCCAATTGTCGGTATTGTTAGTTGCTCTGAAATAAGTTCTGCTAACTGCATTGGTACACATTCTAACACAAGCGCTATTGCACCAGCTTCTTCACATTTCTTTGCATCTTCTATTAATTTTTTTGCACTCTCCGCATCTTTTCCTTGCACTTTATATCCACCCAACACTCCTACAGATTGAGGGGTTAAACCTAAATGCGCTACAACAGGAATTCCTGCGTTCGTCAAATATTGAATCGTCGATATAACTTCTCCAGCACCTTCTACCTTCAGTGCGTGTGCCCCGCTCTCTTGAACGATGCGGCGTGCATTCACCATCGTTTCTTGTAATGATACGTGATACGACATAAATGGCATATCAGTTACAATAAACGTCTCTTTCGCTCCGCGGCGTACAGCTTTCGTATGATGAATCATATCCTCTACTGTTACAGGTACTGTTGAATCGTATCCGAGTACAACCATTCCAAGAGAATCTCCAACTAGAATCATATCAACTTCAGCTTCTTCTGCTAATTTAGCAGATGGATAATCATACGCCGTTAGCATTGTAATCGGCTCACCTTGCTCTTTCATCTTCAAAAAATCTGTTTTTGTTTTCAAAAACTACTCCTCCTTTATGCAGGAGAGAGGAGATGGCCGAAATCATATAAAAAAACCCCTCTGGCCATAAAAGGGCAGAAGGGTTGTGTGTTAGTCGGCATTATTCATCCCTCTGTCCCAGTCCGTTATTGGATCAAGGCAGAATCCAAGTTATTATTTTTCGTATGACTTCGAATCATGGTGCAGTTCGCTCTGATACTGCCCACATTCGAACTAATTATAGCAAACTACAAAAAGGAATTACTACATTTTTTCGAAAAAATAATTTTTTATTCTTATTACGGTATATGAAATTTAACACGAGAGTATATATGCTATACAGTTTTTATGGATAATTCAATCCTGAAAAGATACATGTTTTTTCAACGCATGTTAAAAAAGTCCAAGTTAATTTTTTCTGTAATCAATTTAACTATATAGTATAACTCTTAAACTAATGATGCAGGTTAATTGAGGAAAGTACTTAACAAAGGAGAATTGCAGATGTCTATGAACAGGTGGTTATTTCGATTCAGCAGTTTGCTTGTAATGATTGTATGGTGGATGTCTTTAGGATCCTCCCAAGTATTTGCCTCAGTTCATGTCGTAACACAACCCACCGATTTAACGAAAGTGATTGAGGTTGAACTAAATGATGATTACTTTAATCCAAATGTCATAACGATTCCGCTTGAAGGATCAACAACATTACTATTGAAAAATAAAGGTAAAAACGAGCACACCTTTACAGTGAAAAAACTCGGTATTGACGTCGTAGTCCAGTCAGGAAAAGAAAAGAATATTACCGTGAAACCTAAAAATACTGGTACATATGAATTAATATGTCGATACCATCTTCTTAAAGGAATGACAGGCAAAGTAATCGTCAAATAACATGCCAGGTCAACTCGACGGAAGCTATTTTGAAATGAACTTTAAATATGAAAAGAATTTATTATCATGTTACAAATTCAACTCAAAACTATTGAAATAAAAAGAAGTTCCAAAAGGGGAACTTCTTTTACTTAATTTCGATATCTGCAGAATGAATATGATGTACTTTCCCCTCATGATCCTCCAGAAGTAATACACCATCCTCTGTGATTCCTTTTGCTAACCCCGTAATTGTCTCTCTCATCGTTCGAGCGGTAATTTCTTTCCCGATGCTCACAGCGTAACTTTCCCAAAGAATTTTAATGACAGAGAAACCATTTTGTAAATATTCTTCATATAATTTTTCTAGTTGTAAATAGATTTGTTGCATAAGTTCTGCACGAACAATCGGCTTACCTGATTCAATCGCTAATGAAGTAGCAATGTGCTGAATTTCTTCATCAAAATGTTCTTGCTTTTGATTCGCATTAATACCGATGCCCATAATGACAGCATTAATTTTATCAGGATCCGCTTGCATTTCTGTTAATATACCTACAGCCTTTTTACCTTGAATTAAAATATCATTTGGCCATTTTATTCCTACGTTTACACCTGTACATTTTTCAATTGCCTGTGCAACACTAACAGCCGCTAACAAAGTAAGTTGCGGTGCATGATGAACTGGGATTGACGGGCGTAAAATAATACTCATCCAAATCCCTGTTCCTTTTGGTGAATGCCATTTTCTGCTTAAACGACCTCTTCCCGCTGTTTGTTCTTCTGCTACAACGACAGTTCCTTCTTCTGCACCTTCATAAGCAAGTTTTGCTGCAATGTGCTGCGTTGATTCAACAGTTTCTTCAAAATACACTGTTCTACCAATCCGCTTCGTTTGTAGCCCTAACTGAATTTCATTAGCAGTCACTTTGTCTGGCTTACTTGCAATTCGGTAACCTAATCGGCGCACAGCTTCAAGTTCATATCCCTCACTCCGCAGATCCTCCATATGTTTCCACACAGCAGTTCTTGAACAACCAAGTTTATCACTAATTGTTTGGCCGGATACAAACTCGCCATCCGCTTCAGAAAAAACTTGCAATAACTGCTTTCTTATAGTAGATTGCATCCTTGCAGCCACTCCCTTATACGCTCTTTCTCATTAACTACGTTTCCTTGTACGATTGCTTCTTCGATTTTCTGAAGCATTTCAGCAACCCACGGACCAGGCTTTTTGTTTGCCCAGTTTAATAAATCATTACCAGTCACATTCATTTCTTGACGTTCCTGGATTGGCAATGCATGAAACATTAATTGTACTCGTTCAACAGATGTAGGGTCATAGCTTTCAATCATCGCTTCATATACTCTCTCTGCCATTTCAGCGATATGAATTCCCGTTTTATAAAGAAGGACTGTATCCCAATCCTTCTCCTTTCTAGTACGAATTGCCAATAAAACTGCAACAATATCTTTTATTTTTTTATTCGAAAACTTCCATTGACGTAAAAAGACAGATGGATGTTCTTCTCCGATACAATATAAGAAAAATGCCCACGCCTCAATATCCGTTTCGAAAGAATCCCATTTATACTGCGTAGCTTTTAACAGTCTCTCTTCTGACATTTGTAAATATGGCAAATGAGAAAATAGCTTCGTCTCTACTAATTCTTTGAGACCTTTCACACAATAGGTACCAGTTAACAGTTTCTCAAACTCTACTGTAATACGCTCAATTGCTATATGTTCTAGCAAATGCCCATGCGTTTCAATCGCTTGCTTCGTTTTCATTTCTAATGAAAAACCTAACGTGCTTACAAACCGAATACCACGCATCATTCGCAGGGCATCTTCTTGAAAACGATCCGCAGCATTTCCAACTGTCACAATTTCTCTCTGTTGAATGGCTTCCTGTCCAGCAAATAAATCAACCATTTTGCCTTCTTCTGTCATAGCAATTGCATTCATCGTGAAATCACGACGTTTTAAATC
Organism: Bacillus sp. FSL W8-0770; assembly: GCF_038008705.1. Taxonomy (NCBI): domain Bacteria; kingdom Bacillati; phylum Bacillota; class Bacilli; order Caryophanales; family Bacillaceae; genus Bacillus; species Bacillus sp. FSL W8-0770. The sequence goes on along the minus strand of NZ_JBBOZR010000001.1, from coordinate 1,462,735 downwards.
CTCTTCTAATGAACGAACAAATTGAACACTACTAGGTCTTCGAAAATCTTCATATTCGCTTTCTGTTCGAAAAGTAGTTACCTCATAAGGCTCACCATTTTCTACAACAATTACAGTTCCATGCTCAAGACCAACAGGAACATTTCTTGGAAATATAGCCATCACTTCTTCTGGTAGAGCAGATGTCGCAATATCAATATCTCCAATCGGCCTATCGATAATAAGATCTCGTACGCTCCCACCAACAAAGTAAGCCTCATGTCCTTGTTGCTTTAATGTCTCAATAATAGAACTAGCTTTTTTAAATCTTTCCATTTTTGTCATCCCTTAGTACGTCATAGTAAATCGTTTCATATTGTGAAACAATTTTTTCTGAGCGAAATTGCTCATAAACACTTTCTCTTGCTCGTTCTCCCATATTACGGTGAAGTTCCTCGTCCTTTAATAGCTGAATAGCTTGATTTGCCACTCCTGTTGTATCGCCAACTTCACATAAATATCCTGTTTCCCCGTGTTGAATAACCTCTGGAATACCTCCAACCCGCGTTCCGATACAAGGTACACCACACGCCATTGCTTCTAATAAAACAAGACCAAAACTTTCCTTCTCTGATAGAAGCAACATTAAATCACTCATCGCAAGTAGTTCTGCAACATTATCTTGCTTCCCTAGGAATAAAACGCGATCTTCAATATGTAAATTCTTCACTATCTGTAAAATCGTACAGAATTCTGGTCCGTCTCCAACAAGAAGCAACTTCGCATCTACTTCTTTAACAATTTTAGCAAATGCCTGAACAACATCCTGCACACGTTTCACTTTACGGAAATTCGAAATATGAATAAGTACTTTTTCACTCTCACTTATACCGTATTCTTTCTTTAATTGAGACATATTACGCTTGAAATATACACGTTCGTCTATAAAGTTATATACCGTTTGAATTTCTTTACTTGGTTTTACAAGCTCATGTGTTTCGTTAATTAATGAATGCGAGACAGCAGTGACAACATCCGATTGCTCAATACCAAAACGAATTAAATTATTTAACGAAGGGTCGGAACCTAACACAGTAATATCTGTTCCATGTAAGGTTGTAACAATTTTAATACGCTCTCCGATCATTTGTTTTGCTAAATATGCACAAATTGCATGTGGTATTGCGTAATGCACATGTAAAATGTCTAAGTTTTCTCTTTGTGCAACCTCGGCCATTTTACTTGCTAACGCTAAATCGTATGGTGGATATTGAAATACAGAGTATTGATTTACCGTCACTTCATGAAAATAAATGTTTGGATATACTTTATTTAACCGGAATGGTAAACCCGATGTAATAAAGTGAATTTCATGCCCACGTTCCGCCAATTGCTTTCCTAATTCTGTTCCAACAACTCCAGAACCACCTACAGAAGGATAACATGTAATACCTATTTTTAATTTCATTTACATCCCCCTAATAAATCAGCATGTAATAAAACCGGTTTCTTACTCATAAATCCCTCGGCATACAAGACTCCAACTTCTTTTCCAAACATCTTCTCACGAGCGATTACAGTTTCAACGTAACCTTCTGTTAACGGTGTCTTAACACCATCGCTCCCTGTTGAAAACTGACTTTCATACGCTTCTAATGCTTCCACCTTTATAGAGAGGTACTCACTTATATCTATACAAAAATTCGATTTATGAAAACCATTAATCATATAATTATAAAAAGACTCCACACGATGTGGTGAAAGTTCCGGCATATATTTACGGATTCCTGCTGAAAAAATAGCCTCTTCCACAAGCTTTGCACAATTTGCATGATCTGGATGGCGATCTTCATAGTACGGTGCAAAAACTAGTTTTGGTTTATATGTACGGATCACCTTGACAATTTCACGTATATACTCTTCTTTCATATACAAACCACGGTCTGGCATCGCTAAATTCAGCCTCGTTTTTACTCCCATTATACGAGCTGCAACCTTCGCTTCTTCTTTTCTCAACTCTATCGTTCCATTTGAAGAAAGATCAGCTTCTGTTAAATCACAAATACCTACTTCATACCCTTGCTTTGTATATTTAGCGATGGTACCAGCCATGCCGATTTCAACATCATCGGCATGAGCACCAAACGCTAATATATGTAATCCACTCATAATTGTTCCCCTCATTTTCTTAACTTACGATAATCTAAATCTCCTCGCTCTAATGCGTGCATTAACATTTCAGCACTTGCCATATTCGTTGCAAGTGGAATCGCATATACATCACATAAACGAAGCAATGCATTCACATCCGGTTCATGCGGCTGTGCTGTTAATGGATCGCGGAAGAAAATCACCATATCTAAATCGTTCTTTGCAATCATTGCACCAATTTCTTGATCTCCACCAAGAGGGCCAGATTGATATCTTGTTACAACTAATCCAGTCGCTTCCATAATACGAAGCCCTGTCGTTCCTGTTGCAAATAATTCATGTTGTTCAAAAATTGGTTTATATGCGTATGCAAACGAAACCATATCATTTTTCTTTTTGTCATGTGCGATTAAGGCAATTTTCATCCGTTGTCTCCCCTTTAGTCGATAATATTTTCTAAACCGTACACAAGATGATCAAGGTTCATTACTGTCTCAATTGATAGTTTTACACCTGACATAAATGATGCACGATTGAATGAATCATGACGAACTGTTAACATTTGTCCATCTCCACCGAACATTACTTCTTGGTGTGCAATAAGCCCTGGCAAACGTACACTATGAATGTGAATACCGTCTACATTTGCACCACGTGCACCTGCTAGTTGCTCTACTTCTTTTGGATGACCTTGCTGCTTTGATTCACGATTTTGACGAATTAACTCTACCGTTTTTACAGCTGTACCAGATGGTGCGTCTAATTTTTGATCATGATGTAATTCAATTACCTCAACATCTTGGAAATATTTCGCTGCCATTTGTGAGAATTTCATCATAAGAACTGCACCAATTGCAAAGTTTGGAGCAATAATTGTTCCTACTGCTTTTTCTTTTGCATTCTCTGTTAAACGTGCCAATTCTTCTTCTGTAAATCCAGTTGTACCAATAACCGAACGAAGTCCACGCTCAACTGCAAGTGTAACGTGTTGTTTCCCCACTTCTGGTGTTGTTAAATCTAACAACACATCTGCTTCTACTTCATCTAAACAAGTATGTAAATCAGCGTAAATCGGTGCATGTAATGCTGGCATGCCAGGTAAATCAGAAATCTTCTCACCACCATGCTTATAATCCACTGCTGCTACTAAATTAAAATGTTCCGTTCTTTCCATAAGAAGAACTGCTTCATGTCCCATACGTCCTCTTGGTCCGGCGATAATTACTTTAATTTCTTTCATTATTCTTTCTCTCCCTCATCAATACGTGTCCAGCGATCTTTATCACGTGTATTAAATTTATTCATTACAATGTTATGTGCTGTCTCTAAATCAATATTTAAACTATTTGCCATACAAATCATAACAAATAATACATCTCCAAGCTCTTCTTCAATACTTCTTTCTTTTTCAGTTGTTTTCTTCGGTTTCTCACCATAATAATGATTTACCTCTCTTGCAAGCTCTCCCATTTCTTCCGTTAAACGAGCCATCATTGCAAGCGGACTGAAATAACCTTCTTTAAACTGACCAATATATGCATCTACTTCTTTCTGCATATCTTTCATCGTTTTTGCTTCCATACTATTCACCTCTAATCCTTCCTCTTTCATGTTAGCCAATTCATCGCGATTTGACAAATATTATTCCCCGCCAAACACCTATTTGCGACCCATTTTTGGATAGACTATAATAAAGTGAAACTTCTTTTGCGTTTTTTTGCAAAAGATTAGTTGAACTAATCGGGTTCCTACGGCTGGTTCTCCTTTCTTCAGAGCTTTATCTCCTACCAGCCGTTGGTACGGGGTAAAGTGAAACTTCTTTTGCGCTTTTTGCAAAAGATTAGTTGAACTAATCGGGTTCCTACGGCTGGTTCTTTGCTTCATCTCCTACCAGCCGTTAGAGCGGGATAAAGTGAAACCTTCTTTTGTGCTTTTCGCAAAAGATCAGCCCACACCAATCAAATTCTTACTATTTTCACTAGCAACTAGAAATTACTTATTATTATGTTTTACTGTTTCAGCGGAGCAATGCAATCATTACATAATTAGGGGGATTTCTATATGACATCAAAATTGAAGATGCGAAATATTATTTTTATTTTAATCGGTTCCGCTATATTTTCTTTCGGTATTGTCAATATCAATATTGAAAACCACCTTGCAGAGGGTGGGTTTACTGGTATTACACTATTATTGTATTTTTTATTTAAGTTTGATCCTTCCTACTCAAACTTAATTTTAAATATCCCTATATTTTTTATTGGTTGGAGGTTACTTGGCAGAACGACATTTTTATATACATTAATTGGCACCTTTAGCGTATCTTTATTTCTATGGATTTTCCAGCGTTACGAAGTACTCAACTTACATTTAAACTTGCAAAATGATATGACACTCGCAGCTTTATTCGCCGGGGCATTTATCGGTATCGGCCTTGGAATAATATTTAAATATGGCGGGACTACTGGCGGTGTAGATATTATCGCACGACTAGCTCACAAATATGTTGGCTGGAGTATGGGGAAAACAATGTTTATGTTTGATGCTGTCGTTATCGTAGTCTCTATTCTTACCTATTTATCATACCGCGAGGGCATGTATACGCTAGTTGCTGTTTTTATCGGTGCTAAAGTCATTGATTTTATGCAAGAAGGAGCTTATGCTGCCAAAGGAGCGACTATTATCTCAGAGAAAAACGATGAAATTGCTGCCAAAATTTTATCTGAAATGGAGCGCGGAGCAACCTTTTTAAAAGCTGTTGGATCGTATACAAAAGTGGAACGTAACGTATTGTATTGCGTTGTTGCTAAAAATGAAATCGTGAAATTAAAGAATATCATTACTTCTGTAGATCCTCATGCTTTTGTCGCTGTAAGTGATGTACATGATGTAGTTGGTGAAGGATTTACGTTAGATGAAAATAAAAACCCTTTACATAATTAAATGTAACTAGAAAAGCGCCTTAGCTTTTCTAGTTTTTTATTACAAGTCTTTTAAGCTTCTCAAAATCCTCATGAATAAGCTCCAATAAACTCCGATTATAAAAAATGGAAGCTGGATGAAAAGTCGGAAAAACATGATATTCTTTCTCTGACCATGTAAACTCTGCACTTTGCATATCCTTTAATTTTTGAATGGGCTGTTTTAATAATTGCCCGTGTACATCTGTGATTTTTTTATTTTTTCCTGTTAAACGTTGAAGACCGATATTTCCAAGCGTGACGATAAGCTTCGGATGTATTTTCTCTAATTCATAATCTAACAAAGGCGCATGGGCAACTATTTCTCCCTGATTTGGCGTTCTATTATACTTTTTTTGTATGATTTCACCATTTCTTTCTTTTTTCTCTCGCCATTTATAAGGTCTACTTCGAACAGCGCTCGTAATATATACTTCTTCCCTTGTAACATCAATACGCTCTAAAAAATCCATTAATTGTTTTCCCGCCCTCCCGCTAAACGGAATCCCATTATGAATTTCTGTTTCACCAGGCGCTTCTCCTAACAACATAAATTTGGGATTTTCAGGACCTTGTCCACTTAAAAAACCTTCTAGTTGATAAGGAGCACTGCGCTCTTGCACTTGTTTTACTAAATGGTCTGGATATTTCATTTCCCCCCACCGCCTTTCCGCATTACTTCTATTATTTCTATTTGCAATACATTATATAATTCAATCCATACAACAAAAAAAGACTATCAAAATTGATAGTCTTTAGTCGTCGCTACGCTGCATACCAGTATACATTAATACGAGACGTAATAATTCAAATACCGCTACAGCTGCAGCTGCTACATATGTTAATGCTGCCGCATTTAATACTTTACGAGCTTGCCCATATTCATCTGTTGATACAATACCTAACGCTTCAATTTGTTGCATTGCGCGCTTTGACGCATCAAACTCAACTGGCAATGTAACGAGCTGGAACACAACACCTGCTGCCATTAAAATGATACCTAATAACAACAAACCAGACATTTGTGCAAATATACCGATTAGGACGAAAATCCAAGACATATTCGAACCAAAGTTTGCAACTGGCACTAACGAATGACGAACGCGCATAAATTTATAATCTTTTGCATCTTGAATTGCGTGTCCTACTTCGTGTGCTGCAACTGCTGTACCAGCAACTGAATGTCCATAATAGTTATCTGTTGATAATCGAACCGTCTTAGCGGTTGGATCATAATGGTCTGATAAATGACCTGGTGTTTCTTCTACAGCTACGTTGTATAATCCATTTTCATCTAAAATTTTTCGAGCCACTTCCGCTCCTGTCATACCTGATGTTGAATAAACTTGTGAATACTTGCTATAGGCACTACGTACTCTTGACTGTGCATACAACGGTATGATCATTATGATCGCGAAGTAAATTAAATAAAACATCATGAACCTCCATTGAAGTTTTAATTATAGTACTTCTCATTCTATTTTCTTCTGCCACTATTGTCAATGAATAAACCTTACAATCCATATCTTTATTTATTGCATTATCTATTTTTAGAATGTACATTACTTTTTCTTTTTTCTCTCTCTCCTTTATACTTTCTCCATCCAACATAAGTTAATGTGAAGAAAATAAGTCCCCCAGTAATTGTCATAAACCAAATGAGAGAGGGTGCAATTTCATCTTTTTTTACTGTGTGAAATATCTTTTGCAAATCCCCTTTAATAATCCCTAATTGCATTTGGCCGCCTTTCGTTTTTAACATAACGTTACGAAATTCATCTAAATAAGATAAATGAACATTTACACGCTGAACCTCGTTTTCTGGCAAAGCAATCATTAAGCTTGGATAAATAATATTGAATTCATTTAAAAACGTATTTAACGTTTGTTGAAACTGCCCAGCATCTTCTTTTTCCATCGCTTTTTCCATTTGAGAAAAGGCATCCATTACTTTCCTTTCTCTTTCCATCCAAAGTGGTTGATATTTCGATACTTGTGCATCAACAGCAAGTTGTAATGCCAGCACATTATCAATTTTAGCTTGCTTACCTAAACCTTCTTCAGAGAGCGATTGTTGCGCCTTATCGTAAGCTAAAGAAATAACTCTAACTTGATCTGGTGTTACTTCCTGCTTCTTTTCATTCCCCTTTATTAAAAATTGCTCCGAGAAATGTTGTAATACTTGTACCGCTTTTTCATCTTCATTACGCTTCACTAACTGTAACGAGTCGTCTAACAACCCTGTTAGCTCATTCCACTCTTCAGCATATATACGTAACGGAAACATTATAATTAGAAATGCTATCAATCCAATTAATGTTCTCTTCATCCCGGTCCCCCCTATAACTACTAGTACAAAATATGTTAATTTGGACAAGAATAGAACAGAACTAGACCGAAAAATATATTATCATTTTACAAAGAAAAAAATTCTCTTTAAGCAGAGAATTTTTTCTGTGACATCCTTTTCTTTTTTACGAAATATCGATATAAACTGTAACAAAGTATACTACCACCTAAAATGAATAATAAAATAGCACACGCAGCATGCATAAAGAACTCTTCTGGTAACATTAATATAATTGGATCTTTTTCAGGATCAAAAACCCAATAATCATTACTAAATAAAAGTTTATGGAATAATACAAAACTCTTTTCAAAATTAATAGCAATTGGTAACATAAGCGCTATCGGAAAAATGATTGTTAAAATCGATCCGTGCAGTAAAAACTTTTCATTTTTCTTTTTTAATAAATAAATTCCGCCTATCACTGCAATCATAATTGTCGCATACATCACATATTGAATCTTTACTAAAATATTTTTAACATCTACAAAATGAATACGGCCATTTGTGGACATATCTAATGTTGGCAAATGTAATGCTCCGTCATAAAACGGGGATAAATATGTAATAAGCACATCGTAATTTCTTTTAATTTCATCCTTCGTCATATCCGCTAAATCAGGAATATTTAAAAAATCAATTTCAAAATAATACAGCCATTTTCCATAGACAACTGCCGTTGTTGCGAGTGCAAAAATAGAAAATGCTATGCTATATGAAACAACTAAAGTAATCAATCGATCCAATATTTTTGTACCACTCTTATTTTTCTCCATGTTCTCCCCCTAAATGTTCTAACCATCATAAAGAAAATTGTTTCCTTTGCTCACGTAAGCAACAATAATATGTAATACATAGTACAGCAATACTTAACCAAAACGTAAAATAACCAATTTCCTCTACAAACAAATGCATAATTCCATATCGCGGCATTTGCCAAAATAAATAATCAATTGCATCGTTATGCAACGTCCACACAGCTGCTACTATAAAATGCCATTTTTTTATACGATAGAATGGAGCATATAAAAATCCTTGTACTGCCATCGCAAAGTGCGAAAGCATTAACATGTAGCCCATAAGGCCAATAGGCCCTTTTACGTAAATCATAATCCCGTTTACAACAACAGCCCAAATACCATATTTTATTAAAGTTACAATCGCTAACGCTTCTATTAATCCCCAGTTTCTCTTTGCCAAAAAAGCAATTAAAACAAAGACAAAAAAGAGACTCGCCATAGGACTATCTGGTACAAACGGCCAAAATATAGGTGACGTTTCTTTCAATTGATTTCCGTACCATATAAATCCGTAAATTGTACCTAATATGTTAACAATTAATAAAAATAATAATACCGAGCGTTGTCTTAACATTGCATACAAGTACACCAATCCGTATGTCCAACACCTTTCAAGCAAAGTAATTCATTCATTAAATCCTACTCTATTATAACAAACTTCATCCAACTAAATAGAAAAGCTGACTACAAATTTTGTAGTCAGCTTTTTATTATTTTTTATTATACTTTGCAACGAATTCCGAAAGCTTCTTCAGTTCCTCATCCGTACCTTTAAATACACCTTTAGGCATTGAACCTTTTCCCTCTTTCGCAATTTTAGCAATTTCTTCTGGCTTTAAAGTTAAGTTTTGCAGTGCCGGTGCTGCTGCCCCGCCCTGTAAATTGTCACCATGACATGTTAAACAAGTATTTTTTTGCATTAATTTATAGCCATCATCATTTTTATCAACTGGCGCTGTTTTTACAATTGCTCCTTGTTTTTTTGCAGCTTCCCAGTCGTGGTGTGCTACAGATTCCCAAGTTAAAAAAATAATCGATGCAATTGCTAAAAGCATAAATCCAGTTGCCACAGGACGCTTCAATGGACGTCTTTCTGGACCTCGATCAAGAAATGGAGCTAACAGTAATGCTCCAAACGCAATCCCTGGCATAATAAATGCTCCAATTACAGTAAATGAACCGGAAGCATAAGAATACTTTAATAACTGATACAAGAATAAGAAATACCAATCTGGAAGTGGTATATATCCAGCATCAGTTGGGTCCGCCATTCTCTCAAGCGGCGACGGATGCGCCACTGTTAAACATAAATAACCGATTAAAAAAACTGCACCAACCATCCATTCTTTTAACAAGAAGTTCGGCCAAAATGCTTCTGTTTTCCCTGGGTATTCAGAATAGTCTTTTGGAATATTTGGTTTCCGAGCTACTGGTACCCGAGAATCTCCTACAAACTTCATCCCTTTGCCGCGATGCATAATCTCCCTCCTTTTGTTCTTTCCCCTTTAATTTAGCAATCTCTTATAGTGGACCGGAAATACCTTGTTTGCGAATCATGATGAAGTGGAAGGCCATTAAACCTAGAAGTGCTGCTGGTAAGAAGAAGACGTGAATAGCAAAGAAGCGAGTTAATGTTTGAGCGCCAACAATTTCGGAATGACCAGCGAGTAATGTTTTAATATAAGGACCAATGAGCGGTGTTTGCTCTGCAATTTGAATCCCTACTTTTGTAGCAAATAAAGCTTTCATATCCCACGGCAATAAATATCCGGTAAAACCAAGACCTAACATAACAAAGAAAATAAGAACACCAACAATCCAGTTTAACTCACGGGGCTTTTTATACGCACCTTGGAAGAAAACTCTGAGTGTATGTAAAAACATCATTACAATTACGAGACTAGCACCCCAGTGGTGCATACCACGAACAATTTGCCCATAAGCAACTTCATTTTGTAAATAGTAAACTGATTCCCAAGCATTTTTAATATCAGGCACATAATACATCGTCAAAAACATTCCAGATAAAATTTGAATTACAGTAACGAAAAAGGTAAGTCCTCCAAAGCAATAGACGAATGCAGAGAAGTGATGTGCCGGGTTTACATGTTCAGGTACTTCATGATCAGCGATATCACGCCATATTGGTGTAATATCCAATCTTTCATCCACCCAATCATAAATTTTATTTAACATCTACTTTGCACCCCCTCTTGGCTTCGCTTTTCCTAGATACAGCGTTCCATCTTTCACTTTAGACTCGTACACATCAAGCGGAGCAAGGGGTGGCGTACCTTTAATGTTAATCCCATCTTTTGTATAACGCCCCCCGTGACATGGGCAAAAGAATTGATTCGGATGTGCTTTGTCCGAATTCCAGTTAACTGTACATCCTAAATGTTTACATACTGGAGAGAACGCAACAATGTCTCCGCTTTCATCTTTATGAACCCAAGCCGATTTTGGTTCTTCAGACTTGTACCAACCATCAACCTGCTTCACTTTAAAATCGAAACGCTTCGGCTCTGTTGTAATATCCTTTACTTGCGCAACAGCAACCATATCTGTTCCCGCTTCTTTTCTTAACACCGGATCAAGCGCAAATCGCGTCATCGGCATTAAAATACCGGCAGCCATAAAGCCTCCTACCCCTGTGAGTGTGTAATTTAAAAATTGTCTTCTTGACACGCGATGTTCTTTGTCGCTCACGAAAATTTCCCCCCTCTATCAGAAATTGTCCCCTCGTGATAAATTATATAAAAAATAAAAACTAGGACACTATCATGATATAATACGCTCATGCACAGGTCAATATCATACTACTCATAATAATAAGAACTTTCTGTTTATTGCGAGTTTCCCCATTTCTCTTCCAACATCACCATTATATTTTTTATATGCGCATGAATAACTTCTCTTTTTGCTTGATCACTAAATTGTTCTAACGCTAATGAAGGAAACCAAAATAAATCTCCCTGTAATTCTTGCATATCCTTTTTCCATGAAAAATCACTTGTAACATAAGCAATATGCTTAAAACCTTCACTTCGTAAATGATTTGTCCATTCTTGCAAACGACCTTTTTCATTCTTTTGACTTTCTACCAAATACGTAAACGCAGGCAGTAAAAGCACTCTTCCTTTATACTCTCTTTCCAATTCCGTGCTCAACAATTCGATAAATTCACCTTGTTCTACAACCATTTTCATTTCTTTTGCTGCCGAAATTGATAACAGCGGTATTACTCCTGTATCAACATACTCTCTTGCTTGCTCAAACTGTTCTACATCTTTTACAATCCACTTCAAATCCCTTCCCTCCTTCACTTACAAATGACAGAACTTTCACTTTATATATATTAAACCACACTAAAAGAGGTAAAAAAAGAAAAACTACCCAATATAGGTAGTTTTTCTTTATAAAAGTCTGAAATTTGTAAAAATTAATTAATCCAAATAAATTCTATAAAGTCTTTAACTCTGCCGTTAATCTATGAAACGCTTCCTTATCTTGCTTATCTAACGCTTCATCAATTTGTTTCAAAAGGCGTTCTCTCCTAAACGAAAATACACTTTCTTCCAAAAACCTTTCTGCAAGTAAACGATCTTTTTCATTTACTTCAATATGCTTTGGTAGATATGGGTTTTCTTCTAATACAGCTACATAATTCGCATTTTGAAACGATGATTTAAAGTTGAGTTGAATATAAATATCCTCATCTCGATTTAAACGAATATCATGAAACGATTTTTCAGCATCTGTTGTCATAACATTTTGTTTAAAAAAGTGAAACGGTGTGTCTTTCACACAATTCGCTGACATCACTAAGCCACGCGGACAATATTTTGCATGCTCTACGAAGTGGACTTTATGCATCAATTGGTCGTGACTCATTAAATAATTCAGAATCCATACACATTCACGCTGTTTCAGTTGGTAATTATTCAAAAACCATTTTACAAAATCCTTCTTCTCGTTTACAGAAACAGGGGTATTCATAGCAATTAAGTCCCTCCTCTGTCTTTCTCTTTTCTTTTTAGATTCAAGAAGCGGCATTCAGTTTCCTTCCAACTTATGAAAAATCCTCTAAATTATATAACAATTCTTCAATATGAATTTGTGTCGGGTCTAGTTGTAATAACTGGGTAAATACTTCTTTCGCCTCTTTTCGTTTTCCTTCTTCCAATAAGAAATAACCGTACTCTTCTAAGAAGTCTGGATGATTCTTAAAAGAAGTATATGCACTTTCATAGTGTTTTAATGCATCCGAATACATTTCTAATTGTTTTTTTGCATACGCAAGATCCCAAAGTAGTTGTGTATCTGGTTCTCCACTATCAATAGCACGCTCTACAATTGCAATTAACTCTTCGTACTTTTCTTGTTCTTTTAAGATATATGCATATTTTAATGTTGCACCTAAATGCCCTGGATCTAACTCAAGCGCTTTTTGAAGAACTTCCTCTGCTTCTACTATTTTCCCTAATTTCGCCGCAATGTTCGCTAACTCTACATAAAATGGAACTGAAAGCTCATCTACTTTAATTCCTTCATGAAGCGTTTCATAGCTTTCTTGAAGCATTCCTTCTTTTTCATAGCTTTTCGCTAAATACATGTACAGTGATGCGTACTCAGGGTCTAATTCTTTTAGTTCTTGCCAAGCACCAATTGCTCTCTGATATTCTTCACCTTGGTATAATGTAAAGGCATATCCAAATAATGAGTGAATATCTTTTTGTTCCTCTAGGCCTGCTTCATAATAAGAAATCGCTTCTTCCCAGTTTCCGATCGCGCTTAACGTTTCTGCGAGGCGAAGTGCGATCACAACACCACCCATTACTTTATGTTCCGCTAATAGCGATTCATAATAAGTAATTGCCTTTTGTTCTTCACCTTTACTACTATATAATTCTGCTAACCCAAACGTAATAACAGGTTCATCAGGCATCATTTCTTTCGCCTTTAATAGTTTTTGCTCTGCTACATCATCAAAACCTTGCATTTGGAATAAATCTGCAACAAGTAATAACGATTGAACATATAAATCGTCATTTTCTGGAATATCATGAAGCACTTCAATCGCTTCATCTTCTTTATCTAGATCAATATATAATTCTGCTAAAAATACAGTGAATTCACTTTCTTCTGGATACAGTAAACGTAAGTCTTCAGTAATTGCTAATGCCTCATCTGTAAATCCAAGCGTATGATAGTAACGAGCGATATCATACTTCTCTTCATCATTCGCAATTTTTAATTGTTCTTTTAATAATTGTAATCCTTTTTCCGCTTCACCATTTTCAATATATGAAACAGCTTGTTCAAACTTTTGCATAAACGTCTCCTTTAATTCTAAAAAATATTCTCTTCTGTTCATTTATCATAAGCAACTCACTGTTAGAACGCAACCTTTAGAATGAGCATACTTCTTCTTATACTTCTTCTTACAGAGTAGTTAATTGTTCAAAAGGTTCGGATATGACACCGATACCTTATCATCATCTTCTATTGTACCGCTTTCTTTTATGACCGTGCAAATAACTTCTCTCACTAATTATCAAGCCATACAAACCGTGGTTTACAGAATAACTTAATTAGCAGTCTTCAACCTTTATTTTGAATGCGATAAAAAAGGCTCCTATACTAGGAGCCTTCACAATCTCTTAAGAATATGTTTCTTCTTTCTGTACTTGCTCATTTACAAGCTCTTTCAGCAACTCTATAATTTCATCATTTTCTTCCTTCAAACCGACAGTAATACGAATACCATCATCGATACCAAATGCAGCACCAGAACGAACGATATATCCTTTTTTCATTAATCGTTCGAAAGCTTCATTACCCGGTATACCAAGTTTTAAGAAAATGAAATTTGTTTGAGATGGATAATAGAATACGTTATATTCTTTACAAAATGCATAATACTGATTTAAACCTTCAGCATTCTTTTGCACACAATCTTGTAAAAAGGCTTGATCTTCTAATGCAGCGAGTGCTACAGATTGGGCTACAGTTGATGTATTGAATGGTAACCTAGCTACTTCTAGCTGTCCGATTAACTTCGCATCCCCAATCGCATATCCGATACGAAAAGCAGCTAAACCATATGCTTTTGAAAACGTGCGTAAAACCATAAGATTTTCATACTTTTCAAGAAGTGGTAATGTTTGCGGATAGTCTTCTGCTTCCGCGTATTCATAATATGCTTCGTCCATAATAACGAGAGCCGACTTAGGAACTGATTCTAAAAATGAAAGTAATTTTTGTTTCTCAACATATGTACCTGTTGGATTATTCGGATTACAAATCCAGACAATTTTCGTTTTCTCATCTACTTGCTCTAGCATTGCATCTAAATCGTGAATACCATCTTTAAGTGATACTTCACGAACTTCTGCTCCTTCAATAACAGCATGGTGATGATATTGTGAAAACGTAGGATTCGCCATTACAACGTTTGTTCCTTCATGTAGTAACGCTCGGCTAATCATTTGAATGACTTCATCTAATCCACTACCAAATAGTAGTTGTTCTGCTTTTACACCTAAATGTTCCGCTACTTTTGTCCGAAGTTCAAAGGCATATCCATCTGGATAAAGGGCATATTGGCTCGCTAAAGAAGTTAATGCTTCTGTCACACGTGCTGAACAACCGAATGGATTTTCGTTGGATGCTAATTTCACAATTTTTGATAAACCATATTCTCTTTTTACTTCTTCAATGTTTTTCCCAGGCACATACACTCTCAAAGTTAACAATTGCTCTTTCACTCTCATTTTTCTTCCCCCAGTCATTTCATTCAATTTGATTACAATACGGTTATAGCCCCTTACTGTAATCTTTTGTCATAACCGTCACTATTACGAGAATACCTCTAAATGAGCACTTCACAGCACTTCGCTATCATTTTAAACCATATCTTTTTGAAATGCCTCTAACGCAATATGAACAGTCTCATCTGAAATAGATACGACATTCACTACCCCATATTCCTGCATAAGCACCATATGAACTGCTCCTGCATTTGCTTTCTTATCTTGTTTCATCAATTGAACGAGGCGCTCTACATTCAAATCCCTTGGCATTTTTGGATAGCCGTATTTCAAGAACCACTGCTTCATATCTTCATAAGCAAGATCAACCTTGTACACTTGCTCACTTAAAAATATGGCGAATAACATTCCAACCGCTACACCGTCACCGTGAGTAATATTTCCATACCCTAGCTCTTTTTCAAGAGCATGTCCTAACGTATGTCCAAAGTTCAAATGAGCACGTACACCCTTCTCTGTTTCATCTTGTGACACAACATTTGCCTTTACAGGAATCGCCTTCGTTAATATATGGATTAACTTCTCATCATGAAGATCCGCTAATGTTTGCACTTCTTCTTTTAACCAATGGTATAGCTCCACATCACCGATAAGAGCATGCTTTATCACCTCTGCATAACCTGAACGCCACTCTTTTTCAGGAAGAGACTGTAAAAACGGTGTATGATATACAACTGCTTCTGGCTGATGGAATGCACCAATCATATTTTTACCTAACGGATGGTTAATCGCTACTTTCCCACCCACAGCGCTATCGTGCGCTAATAAAGTTGTCGGAACCTGCACAAAGCGAATACCACGCATAAACGATGCAGCAACAAAACCAGCTAAATCTCCAATCATTCCGCCTCCAAGTGCAAGAATTAAAGAATTTCTATCTAATTTATTTTCAAGAGCCGACGTATGAGCCGCATAGAAATTTTCGAAAGACTTCTCTTTTTCGCCACTTGGTACAACAAACGAAAACACGTGCTGCTCTACTTGTAATGCATCGATAACTGTCTGTAAATGTAGTGATGCAACAGCTTCATCTGAAATGATCATTACGTTAGATACCGCTGGCTGCATATTTTGAACGATCGTTGTTAAGTTTGACAACGCTTCTTTACCAACATGTACATCATATTCTTTTGATTTCGTTTGAATATGTATGTTTCCCATTAAAATCCCCTCGCATATTCATTATGTTTCTCAATATTTTCACGAATTAGTTCCATACGATCTAATCCGAATTGTTCTATTAAAGCTGTCGCTAATTCCCAAGCCACAACCGCTTCTGCAACGACACTAGCTGCTGGCACTGCACAACTATCTGAACGTTCAATACTCGCTGTAAAAGGCTCTTTCGTATCAATATCTACACTTTGAAGAGGTTTATAAAGTGTAGGTATCGGTTTCATCACACCGCGCACAACAATTGGCATTCCAGTCGTCATACCGCCTTCTAGTCCACCTGCATTATTTGTTCTTCGTGTATATCCATGCTCCTCATCCCACAGAATTTCATCATGAACTTCACTTCCTGGTCTATGCGCTGCTTCAAAACCAATTCCAATCTCGACACCTTTAAAAGCATTAATACTCATAATTGCAGCTGCTAATTTCGCATCCAGTTTTCGATCATAATGCACGTAGCTACCTACTCCAATTGGCATCCCTTCCACAATTACTTCAACGATTCCACCAATTGAATCACCATTTGCTTTCGCATCATCAATCGCTTTCATCATTTGGTTACCAGCTTCTTCATCTAAGCAACGTACAGGAGATGCTTCTGTAATACTCTTTAATTCTTCAATTGAACTATACGTAATCTCCTTAGCTTGTACACCGCCAATTTCAATTACATGGCCCGCCACTTTAATACCAAGTTCTGCTAACACCTTTTTAGCAACCGCACCAGCAGCAACACGCACCGTCGTTTCGCGCGCTGACGAACGTTCCAGTACATTCCTCATATCTCTATGACCATATTTAATCGCACCATTTAAATCAGCATGCCCAGGCCTTGGTTTTGTCACTTTCCTTTTCATCTCTTTTTCTTCTTGCTCAGTTAAAGGCTCCGCCCCCATAATTTTTGTCCAGTGTGCAAAATCACGATTTTCAACAACAAGTGCAATAGGGGAACCTAATGTTTCTCCATGTCTAACACCACTTAAAATTTGCACTTGATCCGTTTCTATTTGCATGCGTCTACCGCGCCCATATCCCTTTTGCCTTCTAGCTAACTCTTCGTTTATATCATCTGCTACTAAAGACAATCCTGCCGGAACACCTTCTATAATCGTTGTAAGTTGTGGACCATGAGATTCACCAGCTGTAATATATCGCATACGTTATTCCTCTTTTCGTATATGTATTTATCTCACTATATTAACTTTTATCATTCTAAAAATATTAAAGAAATTATATCATAAATCGACCATTTTCTTATTCTATATTTCCGATAGGCCTAATTTAAATATCAACATATCATAACAGCTCAAACTTCGTAACTAACTGAAAATAAAAAAAGTGCAAGAAGAATACCCCTATTCTCCTTGCACTTTTTACTATTATCACAGTGATTAAAGCGTTTACAAATTATTTCAAAATAATTAGTAAATCCATTCATTCATTAATTTTGAGTAGTCAACTAATTCTTCTTCTTTAAAGAAAATAGCAATCTCGCGCTCTGCGCTTTCTAAAGAATCAGAACCATGGATAATGTTTTTCGCAACAGTTACACCGAAATCTCCACGAATTGTTCCAGGAGCTGCTTCATGTGGTCTTGTTTTCCCCATCATGTTACGCGCTGTATCTACTACACCTTCACCTTGCCATACCATTGCGAACACAGGTCCAGATGTAATAAAGTCTACTAACTCACCAAAGAAAGGTTTTTCCTTATGCTCAGCGTAGTGTTGTCCAGCAATTTCCGGAGTGACTTGCATTAATTTTGCACCAACTAATTGAAAGCCTTTTTTCTCAAAACGAGCTACAATTTCCCCAATGAAGGCACGTTGTACACCGTCTGGTTTTACCATTAGAAATGTTTTTTCCATAAAAAATCTCTCCACTTCTGAATTATGTATGTAATTGTATATCCCCACACACATATTATCACCCTTATCACAATTGTGCAATAGTTTTGAAATAGAGAGATTATTTTATTTTTTAGAATAAACATTAAAATTTTCGTTTTCCAATATACTTTGCAACATTTTGTAATGCGTACTTTGCTTTTCCACGTGGGAGTGGTTTTATTATTTCTAAAGCTTTATGTAAATAACGTTCACTAAATGCAAATGCTTGATCAATTGCTGTACTATTTTTTACAGCATCAATAATTTCTTGTATTTCACTTGCTGTTGAATTTTCATGTACAGATGTGATTTTCTGACGAAGTACGGGATCTTCCATCGCATATAGAGCAGGAAGTGTAATATTCCCTTGTAGTAAATCTCCGCCAGCAGGTTTTCCAAGTTTCTCTTCTGTAGAAACGAAGTCTAAAATGTCATCAATAATTTGATAAGACATTCCTACAAAATACCCATACCAAAATAGACGATTTACCGTATCACGATTAGCACCAGCAGCAATCGCTCCCAATTGACAACTCGCGGCAATTAATAATGCTGTTTTTCGCTTTATTCTTCTTAAATACGTTCTTAAATTTTGGTTATAATTGTATTTATCTTTAATTTGTTCAATTTCACCTTTACAGACTTCTAAAATAGTATGTGATAACGCTTGATGCGCCTCTGGAATTTCGATATTTGTTATACATTCAAGAGACTTAGCGAACAGATAGTCCCCTGTATACATCGCAATACGATCTCCCCATTTCGCATTCACAGTCGCACTGCCGCGTCGTAAAAATGCAGCATCAATAACATCATCGTGAACAAGAGAAGCCATATGAATAAGTTCTAACGCAACAGCAACATGCTTAATCGCATCTAACTTATAATCTCCAAATTTCCCTGCAAGCAACACAAATACAGGACGAATTCGTTTCCCACCAGCTTCAATAAGCTGTAATGCTGCCTCTTCTACTAATGGCTGTTCAGAAGCGACTGTCTTTTTTAATTCTTTTTCTATCACATTAATATCCGATCGTAAAAAAGAGTACATAAGTTGTAACTTCATATTGTTCACCTTAACCTAAAACTTCTTTTTTCTATTTTGATTCTGGTTTAATACCTAAATGCATCGCTGCTACCCCAAAAGTAAATGGTTTCACTTGCACACGTTCAAGTCCAGCTTGCTCAAACATTTGAGCCAATTCTTTCATCCCTGGGAACGTACTAGCAGATTCTTGAAGCCATGAATACTCTTTATAACTTTTCGCAAACATCTTTCCAAATAACGGCATGATATATTTAAAGTATAAAATATACCCTTGTCGAAAACCAATCATTGTTGGTTGAGATGTTTCTAAACAGATTACTTTTCCACCTGGTTTTACTACACGCGTCATTTCTTTTAATACGTGCATATAATCCGGTACGTTACGTAAACCAAACCCAATCGTCACATAATCAAACGTATTATCTTCAAACGGAAGTTCCATTGCATTCCCATGTAGAAGTTCTACTTGTTTTAATTGTAACGCCTCTACCTTTTGCTTACCGACAGATAACATATTTTCACTGAAGTCTAAGCCAACAACCTTTCCTTGTTCACCTACGGCTCCAGCTAGCGCAATTGTCCAATCTGCGGTTCCACAGCATACATCAAGCGCTTGACTGCCTGGTTGTACATCCATAATTCGCATCGTTTCTTTACGCCACGCTTTATGTCTTTGAAAACTAATTACAGAATTCATCACATCGTATTTATCAGAAATCTTTTCAAATACGTCATGTACTCTTTCTTCTTTTGATTGTTGCATGCTCGTACCTTCTTCCAATGTAAAATTGCTTATGTCTTCTATTTATTCCTTAACACAGAATTTATTTCATTTATGTCTGTGTGATTTTCTAAAAAATTTTTTTCTTTCTTTCTCAATTCCTTCATCCAACCATTAATCACTACTTCTGCTTTATCCCCTAAAGCATCTTGCATAGCTTGAAAAACAGGTGAATGTTGCTTATCAGCATACAATTGAATTTCTTTTTGAAGGCGATTTCCACCTAATACGTATGTGATAAATGGCTTCCAATGTGATAAATGAAAATGATCACATGTTTTTTGAAGGAGCGCAGACTCAATCGTTACTACGCTTTTCATTATGTCATCCGTCGTTTCATGCGCTTTTTGGTATAACATAATTTTGTGTTCATTTATCTCTTTAATTCCTTCAGCAAGTGCACGAATTAAAACAATATCACGATTCATAGACAATAAATAATAATATAGTCCACTATAGTAATCGCCTGCAAGTACTGTTAATTGACGACATTTATGGAATTCAATCTCTTCCTCGCCTGCTTTATTTGATACCCTTTCATGCGTATCAAGCGCAATTTGTACAAGCATAATTGTTACTACGTAATGCTCAATTTGTTCTATATGTAAGTTTGCACTCTTTAAAGCACCATATAACAATGCTATCTTTTCTTCATCAATAAATGGTTCTTCAATATAGTTTATAAAGTAAGGATGGCGTAATTTCTCCATCAATTTTTCTTTTATACCCGCATACCCTCCGTAGATGTCACACACAAAAAATCACCCTTGTTTTCTAATTCATAAAACTTATTATAACACATACACTCTATTTTCTATAACCAAAACTTGGCTACACCTGCCATTCATGTAAGCAATCTTTCTAATCTCACTCTGTCTAGTTAAAACTATATCATTTATTTACTAAAAAAAAAAAGAAAAGCAGTTTCCCGCTTTTCTTTACTTCGTTTTAATAAACGATAAAATTTCACTGCGCGCTGCAGCATCATTTTCAAGCACACCACGCACTGCTGTCGTTACTGTTTTCGCACCTGGTTTTTTTACACCACGCATCGTCATACACATATGTTCTGCTTCTACTACTACCATTACACCATGAGGCTCTAGTACTTCCATAATAGAGTTCGCTACTGTTGATGTAATACGTTCTTGCAGTTGTGGGCGACGTGCAATTGTATCTACGGTACGAGCTAATTTACTTAACCCTGTCACCTTTCCACCTTGCGGAATATATGCAACGTGAGCAACTCCATAGAATGGAACTAAATGATGCTCACACATCGAATAAAATGGTATATCTTTTACTAGTACAAGCTCTTCGTGATCTTCTCCGAATACTTTATGCAAATGCTCTTTCGGATCTTCATGCATACCTGAGAACACTTCTGCGTACATTTTTGCAACACGCTTTGGTGTATCAAGTACTCCCTCACGATTTGGGTCATCCCCAATCGCCTCTAAAATAAGGCGTACTGCATGTTCAATTTGTTCTAAATTAACTTTTGCCATCCGCTAGCCCTCCCGAAAACCTAAAAGTGATACGAACACATTCTAGCATATTTATGTTTTTAAAAGCAAAAAGAAGAGTTCCCAAAAAGGAAACTCTTCTTCCCTGTTAATATGTAAGGATTATTTAACCGCATCTTTTAACGCTTTACCAGGTTTGAATGCAGGTACTTTACTTGCAGCGATTTCAATCTCCTCACCTGTTTGTGGGTTACGACCTTTACGAGCCGCACGCTCACGAACTTCGAAGTTACCGAATCCGATCAGTTGTACTTTATCACCTTGTTTTAAAGCTTCTAAGATAGAATCAAAAACAGCGTCTACTGCTTTTGTTGCGTCCTTTTTAGAAAGGGAACTTGCTTCTGCAACAGCATTGATTAAATCTGTCTTGTTCATGCCATTCACCTCCTCCCAAAGATAAGACTGTATAATGATCATAAAATGAGTCTTACTTTCATTTGTAGGCAATTTTTGCAAATTCTATACTACAAAGATGTAGATAAATCATTATCAACGCCTATATTATACGATTCTCCTTTATAATTCAATATTTTTAAGGAAATTGTTACTCTGAAAATGTGAAAATCTGATGAAACTTGACAATTTACAACAATGTATTAGATAATGACTGTTTATTTTTCTATTTTATAATCAAAAAAACAAAAAATCCCTCTACAGTGAGAGGGATTTTTTCTTATAGTATAATCGCAATTAATCCGCCAGATCCTTCATTAATAATTCTTTCTAGCGTTTCTTTTAATTTATATCTAGCATTTTCTGGCATTAAAGATAATTTCGCCTGAATTCCTTCTCGAACAATCGAGCTAAGTGAACGTCCAAATATATCAGAATTCCAAATTGATAACGGGTCATCTTCAAAATCTTGCATTAAATAACGAACTAATTCTTCACTTTGCTTTTCAGTACCAATAATCGGCTCAAACGTTGACTCTACATCTACTTTAATCATATGAATAGATGGCGCTACCGCTTTTAACTTCACACCAAACCTTGAACCGTGACGAATAATTTCTGGCTCATCTAAGCTCATATCCGCTAATGCAGGCGCTGCTACACCATATCCTGTTTGCTTAACCATACGCAGTGCATCCGCCACTTGATCGTACTCTATTTTCGCATGAGATAAATCGAGCATAAGCTTTAATAAATGATCTTTCCCTCGAATTTCTACTCCTACTACTTCTTTTAAAATCTGATCATATAATTCATCTGGCGCATATAAATCAATCTCCGCCACACCTTGCCCCATATCAATGCCAGCTAGGCTCGCTCGATCAATAAATTCATATTGACTAAACTGCCAAACAACGCGATCCACATCACGAAGACGTTTTATATCCTTCACAGTTTCTTGAACTGCTTCTTGATAACTTTGACGCAACCAATGCCCTTCATTTAGCACCATTACCCAGCTCGGAAGGTTCACATTCACTTCTAATACAGGGAATTCAAATAGCGCTTCACGAAGTACATTATATACATCTGTTTCTCTTAAACTCTCCACACTCATTGCAATAACCGGGATATCATATTCTTCTGATAAACTTTGGCGTAATTGCTCTGTATCTGGATGATACGGCTGTACCGTATTAATTATCATAATGAAAGGTTTTCCTACTTCTTTCAACTCATTTACAACGCGTTCTTCTGCCTCTATATAATCTCTTCTTGGAATTTCACCAATTGTTCCATCTGTTGTAATTACAACACCAATTGTTGAATGTTCTTGAATTACTTTACGCGTGCCGATTTCTGCAGCTTCATGGAATGGAATAGGTTCTTCATACCAAGGGGTATTAATCATGCGTGGGCCATTCTCATCTTCATAGCCCTTCGCTCCAGGAACCGTATATCCAACACAATCTACTAATCGAATATTCACTTCAAGTCCTTCATCTACTTCGATAGAAACCGCTTGGTTTGGAACAAACTTCGGTTCCGTCGTCATAATTGTACGACCAGCAGCACTTTGAGGCAATTCATCCTGCGCTCTTTGACGGTCAGACTCATTCTCAATGTTTGGAATAACTACAAGTTCCATAAATTTTTTAATGAATGTTGATTTCCCTGTTCGAACAGCTCCTACAACTCCAAAATAAATATCACCGCCTGTTCGTTCTGCAATATCTTTAAAAATATCTACCTTTTCCAAGTGATTCCCTCCCTCAAAATTTTTGGGAATAATTCCGCGTTTATAGTCAACTAATACCTTCTCTAACGTTGCCTATAATATCTGATATAATATAATGGTATTCTAGAAGTTCGGACAATATATCATATAATTTTGTCCAATTTCATATGACTATTAAAAAATATCTTTTGTTTGCATCGTAAGTTGTATAACATAAAAAACCTTTCTTCTAGAACTTATTCACTAAAAGAAAGGTTCATGACTTATCATTTTAAAAAAATTGGTTCTCCATCCTTTACTGTGTACGGTAAAGAATAAGCTGGTACAAACGGGGAACCTTTCGAAAGTATATTTCGAATATCTTCTCCCTCCGTAAACTGCCCTTCATTTTTTTTCAAAGCGTCATATAAGTCGATTCTATAATCAACAAAAACTTCTCCTTTTTCATTAATTACAAAAGGAAGTCCTTTACCAGAATATGGGCTTGTCACTTGTGGCACATCTTTATATCCTAGTTTTTTGAAATCCAATTCATATACACCATCTGAAATTACTTTTTTAAAAGGTGGATATTGATGTTCATCACGATATATCCTAAGCTTTAAAGATAGTTCCTGAATTTGTTCAGCCATCCTAACATCAATTAACTTTACTGTTGGATTTGTTTCAACGTCTATTAATACGTATTGATATACTCCTCCACTTTCATACGCATTCCCTGGCGCTTCTTGTATGTAACGCGGGGCAATCTGTTGAAAATCGATCGGATACTTTTGATAAATAGGTGTACTCATATCCCTCGTCTTAATTGGCAATATCCCATCATTTTGCTCCTTAAATGTCACAACAGCTTTTTGAACAACCTGTAGCTGATCTTCATAAGGAACCGCATTTTGCTTCATATTTTCTTTCGGATACAGACACCCCGTTAAAAGGCTCATACAACAAAATATTAAAATAATATGTAATTTTTTCACTAGCATCACCTTTTCATACTAATCTAATTTGCTCTGTATGTAGTATTTTCGAGACCATTCCATTTACTGCTGTACAGGTCCACTAAATACAACAAGAAAAATAACAATTCCTGACACAATCATAAGGGTGTACGCTACTAACGCTGTAATCCCTTTCAAAAATTTATTCTTTATTTTATGTCTACTTAATAAAATAAAACTTACTGCAAAAAACATAAATCCAATTGCCCCTAAAGCTAACCACATTTTCATAAGCCCTTCTGACATATACACACCCCTTTTTATTAATCTATTTTTATACTATTTTAACAAATTAAAATCTTTAAACAAATACAAAAAGAACATTTTACTACAAATTGCGAATATATAACTTTAATCAATAGGTTTTCCAGCATTTCTCACCAATCTAAGCAAAAATAAAACCGAAGCGATTGTATCTCTCGCTTCGGTTGACCAAATATGCCCAAAAACAGCTCTATTCCCATTCTTTCATGGCTATCATATGCAATCTACAAACTCTTTGTTTCTCATAATTTATTTTTTAAACATTTTGCTTAACGAGCCAAAATCTGTTGGCATATTATTATTAATAATCGCTTTTACAATTTGATCCTCTTGCTCTTTCGGCACTTCACGTCCCGCCATAAGAGCCACTTGATGAATTAATTGACGAAGTACAGTTTCATCACGTAAATTCGCATTTTGCACAGATGATGCTAATTTAAAAATATCCTCTTTATTTACTTTCGCTTCCTTCTCAATATTATTAAAAATGTTATTATCCATTCTTTTCACCCTCTCCTCAAGTTACTCTTCATCCTATGCAAAAATGAAAAAATGGTGAAAAGACCCAAAAAATAAAAAAAGCGACAGAAGTACAAATGTACTTCTGTCGCTTTTCTTTACAGTAAATCAGGTATAGCTTCCACTTCATGTTTTCGAACACGTCCCATCAATGAGCCTACCGCATCTTTTACGTTATTCCCATTGAACAGCACGTCATATAAAGCAGCTGTAATCGGCATTTCAACTTCCATTTTCTCTGCCAATTCATGAGCAGCTTTCGTTGTTCTTACACCTTCCACAACCATACCCATGCTTTCTAACACTTCTTCTAAAGAGTGTCCTTTTCCAAGCATATTTCCAGCGCGCCAATTTCGGCTATGAACACTTGTACAAGTTACAATTAAGTCTCCCATACCAGTTAGACCAGCAAACGTTAACGGATTCCCGCCCATTTTTCTTCCTAAACGAGCAATCTCTGTTAAACCACGTGTCATCAATGCCGCCTTTGCATTATCACCTAATCCAAGACCATCAGTTATACCAGCAGCTAATGCGATAATATTTTTTAACGCACCACCAAGTTCAACTCCAACGATATCTGGATTTGTGTATACACGGAAATAACTATTCATAAATAAATCTTGTACTTCCTCAGCCGCTTCCATACGCTTTGCTGCAGACGTAACTGTTGTCGCTTGTCGTAAACCGACTTCTTCAGCATGACTCGGTCCAGACAGTACAACAACATCTTTAATTAAGTGCTCTGGAATTTCTTCCTCAATCACTTCCGAAATACGTTTTGACGTACCAGGTTCAATTCCTTTGCTCGCATGAATCCAAGTAATTGGTTCAGTAACAATTTCTTTCATCTCTTGTAATACATCTCTGTACGCTTTCGTTGGTACTACTAACAGTACTGTATTTACATCTACTAATGCTTCTTCTAAAGAAGAGTAGGCTACGATCGTGCTTGGCAATGTAATGCCTGGGAGATATCGACTATTCTCATGTTTCGTATTAATTTCATCCATAAGTTCTGGGCGATTTCCCCAAATACGTACATCATGTCCATTGTCAGCTAATACCATCGCTAACGCTGTTCCCCAGCTACCTGCTCCTACTACTGTGATTTTTGTCATAAAATCACATCCTCTCCATTAGTCTCTTGCTCTAGCGATAATGTGAATCGGCGTTCCTACGAAGCCAAATGATTCACGTAAGCGATTCTTTAAGAAACGCTCATATGAGAAGTGCAATAATTCTGGATCGTTTACAAACACAACAAATGTCGGTGGTTTTACCGCAACTTGTGTTGCATAGAAAATTTTCAGACGGCTACCATTATGAGTTGGCGTCGGATTCATCGCTACCGCATCCATAATTACATCGTTTAATACGTTCGTTTGAATACGGATACTATGACTTTCATTTACCTCATCGATAACCGGTATTAATGTTTGTGTACGTTTTCTTGTTTTTGCAGATAAGAAAACAATTGGTGCGTATTCTAAGAATTGGAAATGAGCACGGATATTTTCTTCAAATGCTTTCATTGTTTTTTCGTCTTTTTTCACTGCATCCCATTTATTTACAACGATAACAACAGCTCGCCCTGAATCATGAGCATATCCAGCGATTTTTTTATCTTGCTCAATAATTCCTTCTTCACCATCTAAAACGACTAAAACAACGTCAGAACGTTCAATCGCTCTTAGCGCACGAAGTACACTATATTTTTCTGTACTTTCATACACTTTTCCTTTTTTACGCATACCAGCTGTATCAATAATTACATAATCTTTTCCATCTTTACTATATGGTGTATCGACAGCATCACGAGTTGTTCCTGCTACATTACTAACAATTACACGCTCTTGACCAAGAAGAGCATTTACAAGTGATGATTTTCCTACGTTTGGACGTCCAATTAAAGAGAAACGAATTGTGTCTTCATCATATCCATCTTCTTCAATCTTTGGAAAATGTTGTGCAGCTTCGTCTAGTAAGTCACCTAACCCTAATCCGTGTGTACCTGAAATTGGGAATGGTTCGCCAAATCCTAATGCATAAAAGTCATAAATGTCACTGCGCATTTCCGGATTGTCCACTTTATTTACTGCAAGTACAACCGGTTTATTTGAACGATATAAAATTTTTGCAACTTCTTCATCAGCTGCTGTTACACCGTCACGACCGTTTGTCATAAAAATGATAACATCCGCTTCATCAATTGCTACTTCAGCTTGTTGACGAATTTGTGTCAAAAACGGCTCGTCTCCAATATCAATTCCGCCCGTATCAATAATGTTAAATTCATGATTTAACCATTCTCCAGCGCTATAAATACGATCGCGCGTTACACCTGGAATATCTTCTACGATTGAAACTCTTTCTCCAACAATTCTATTGAAAATAGTAGATTTCCCTACGTTCGGGCGACCTACTATCGCTATTACTGGTTTCGGCATATACTTTCATCCTTTCAACTTGCTTCTGTTTATTATGTAAAAAACCCTTCTTTGTGCAAGAAGGGATTTGCATTCCAGAATATTTCTCAACGTATCAAAACACCTCACATTATAACACACGTTGCTAATGTTTCACAATAATATATACATTCTCTTGTAAGCGATGTGCAATACCATCTAAAATTGCCTCTAAATTATTTGCAACAAATTCTAGTTCCTCTGTCGATTCGCAAACGAATAAAGGAGCACCACCTGCAAATTTTTCTGGAGTCGTTGTTATAACTGCCAGAATAACACTTTCTAACATCATCTCTTATCTCCCCTTCCTTTCGGGGCTTCCGATGACATATGGACAGCACTTTCTAACGTTGGTACATTTCCTATGACACCTATCGCTTTCTCTGCATCTTGATCTTGCGGCAGGACAAAAATCCCAACCCTGCCATCTTCTAAATCACGCTTTGCTAACGGTACAAGCGCTGGTGTACCAGAATCTCTATAAATCCCTAACGCTACTGAAACATCGTGTAAAATAGCTTGTCGTTGCCCTAAATTTGAGATTGTAACCATCGCATCAATTGATTTCGGCTTTAAAATAAAACCCATACCATATTTCATAATTTCTTCTTGTCTTGCTGGCAATCCAATATTCATAATGTAAATATTATCAATATATAGCCCCGCTCCTTCAAACCGAAGCGGAACATGCTCGATATCAACAAGATCATGTAACCTTCTGCCAGACATTAATTTTTTCGCAATAAAAAATGCGATGATCGCCATAATTACTCCAGCAATCCACGAACGAAACCCTATATATGCAAACGTCGTCACAAACGACGTTAACATTGCCAAATAGTTGCGACTTTCAAAAACTAATGCAATTCCTTCAATGTATGTATTTCCACGCGGTACGAGCTCATACCCATCTAATTGTTGAAGCGTATTTCTTTCCATATTACGTACATCACGAAATTGTGTCGCTGCTAATGTAAGAAATGTAATGGCAGAAAAATCTTTTTTCAAAATAGACGGGATTGCAATCGCTCCTAAAGCAGCTGCAATTAACCCCATTGCAATATGAATAATTTTCCCATGTAGCCTCGTCGGATATTGCCGCGTATCTGTCCGAAGCATTAGCACCCTTGTAACTGTCCCCGCTATTACGCCGCATAAAATGGCTGGTGTATATTCAGTCATGTATTACCCTCGCCTTTCTTTTACGTGTTTTTCTCTTAAACCGTTCCATGTATACTGATGCTTTTGCAATCCAAAACAATATTGCCATGAATAATGTAGAAATGGCGACGATATCAAAAAATGCTAAACTACCGTAATCATATGGAAAATTCAATTTCCTAAAAATAAATGTCACTAGCAGCTCTCCTTGTAACATCCCTACATATAGAGAACATAATCGTAATATGCGATCTCCATGCAATAACACCGATGCATACACAAGAGCACTACTTAGCAGAAACACTCTATCCACCACAATCCAAATCGGATCATATATTTCTAACAGATGAAAACTTGTATATAACATTGCAATAATAAGCGCCGAAAGTAAGCTATATAATTTTTTCCAGACAGAATATAGCGTGATCCCTATAAAAGAAATAATACAAAGTAAAAGAGCATTTACTGATACCACGAATGAGGCGATCGTTACATGTAACGGAGAGCAAATTATAAAAATCAGTATACAAGCGCCTAACTTCCACCGAATAAGGTCCTTTTTCATAAAAAAGGTTACAATGATCCACCCTATCCAAGCTACAAAATAAAAAGTACTTCCATCCATCAACTTCACCTCCTATGTTTTCCATTATGGGAACTTTTTATGAAAGTTAATCCACTTTATTTACGCATAGTTTTTTCTTATAACAGCAACACTTTTAACAAGGAGGTGTTATTCATTATGGGTAAAGATCGCCAAGAACGAAAACTACGAGAATCACGCCGCGTTGAATCCGATCGTGATCAATCACTACAATATCCAGGTGCAACTGGACTTGATACACCAGAACAGGCTCGAAAACAAAACCAGCACTAATTAATGCAAAAAGACGGTTTCGATATTGTACGAAACCGTCTTTTACATAATCAGTTTAATGTTTTCTATTTATATTGAAATAATATTTTGCACACTATATCCTCCCATTACTTCTTTTTATCTTCACCTATTCCTATTAAAAATTAAGTTCTCTCCAGTAATTCGACAACACACCATCTACATTTTTCAACCCTTTTTCAATTGCAATTTTTACGAAATGATATTTTTATATAATACTAATTCCTTTCTCCACTTTATATTACGAAAAAGAATAGAACAAAAAAAATCAACCGAACGGTTGATTTTTTATCTCCTACTATAATGCGCAGTATCAATACCACGCTGCATTAACCAATGATACGTTTCACCCTTTACAACAAGAGGTACAGATTGCAACTCTTCTATCGTTTTCGCACCAAGAGCTGTCATTATAAATTTCAAATCTGTATGTAGGAGCTCAATTTCATCCACTAACTTCTCGATACCATCTTGCATTAAAATACGTAAAAAGTAACCAGCAAACGCAGTTGTATTCGCCCCTAATGCGATCGCTTTCGCTACGTCAAGCGCTGTTTGTATGCCCCCAGATGCAATAAAAGAGAGGTTATTATTTGTAGAGGTTGCTTCAATAATCGAGGTTGCTGTTTGTATGCCCCAGTTATTAAAATAAGAAAGCATTCGCTGTCTTCTTTCATTTTCAACAGCAGCAAAATTCGTACCACCTTGCCCACCAATATCAATTGCTGTTACACCTACGTTCGCTAACTGCTGCACTGTTTCCTTACTCATCCCAAATCCAACTTCTTTTACAATGATAGGAACTTTACTATTTAAAACAATTTTCTCAATGCGCTGAAGTACTCCAGTAAAATCACGGTCTCCTTCTGGCATCGTTAACTCTTGTATGACATTTAAATGAATTTGCAATGCATTCGCTTCAATCATATCAACGGCACGCTCTGCCTGTTCGATAGTTGCCTCACTACCTAAATTAGCAAAGAAAATACCATTTGGATTTACCTTTCTGATCACCTTATAAGAAGCAGCTTCACTTTCATCTTTTAACGCCGCCATTTGCGAACCTACAGCCATAGCAAGGTTATGATGTTTCGCTACATATGCTAATTGCTCATTAATATGTAACGTTTTCTCTCCTCCACCACCAGTCATCGCATTGATAAAAATCGGCGAACTTAGTGAAAGTTCGCCGATTTTTGTTTCACATGTTATTGTGTCATAATTTGAATTTGGCAAGCTTTGATGCACAAAATCAATATCATGAAAGCCATGCGTACGAGACTGACCAGTAGAAAGAGCGTATTCAATATGATCTAATTTACGTTTTGCCCTTACCACTTGTACCCCTCATTATTTCTTTAATTTTTTCAGTTGTTCACCAATAATATCACTTAATTGGAAAGTAGCAGAATCAGCATTTGGCTCATACTGACTATAATCTTCAGTTACATTATTTTCCTCAAGCGCTTCTTTTATACTTAAAGAAATACGTTTCTCTGCTACGTGAACTTCAAGTACTTTCACTTTTACTTCTTGTCCCATTTCCAATACTTCATTCGGATTTTTCACGTGACGATTTGCAATTTGAGATACGTGTACAAGTCCTTCAACGCCCGGTAAAATCTCAACGAATGCACCAAATGTAACAAGGCGTTTTACTACTCCCTCACGAATATCTCCAGCTTTTATTTCGCCAGCAACGTTTTCCCAAGGTCCTGGTTGAGCTGCTTTAATTGATAAAGAAATACGTTGTGTATCAGCATCAACAGATAACACCTTTACCTTAACCTTTTGACCTTGCTCTAACACTTCAGAAGGTTGCTCTACACGTTCGTGTGAAATTTGTGAAATGTGAACTAAACCGTCCACTCCACCAACATTAACGAATGCGCCAAAGTCAGTTAATCGTTGTACTGTTCCTTCAACAACGTCCCCTTCTTTTAATGAAGAAATTGCTTCTTTTTTCTTAGAATCTAGTTCTAATTCTACTACCGCTTTATGCGAAAGGATTACACGATTTTTTTCACGGTCTAATTCAACAATTTTCACAGCTAATGTTTTACCTTTATAGTCAGTAAAGTCTTCTACATAATGTACTTCTACAAGTGAAGCTGGAATAAAACCGCGAACACCAAGGTCCACAACTAATCCGCCATTCACAATATCTTTTACAGTAACATCAAATACATGACCAGAAGTAAATTTCTCTTGTAGTTCTACCCATGCTTTTTCTGCATCAACAGCACGTTTAGATAAGACAAGATCATCTTCTTCTAATTTAATAATTTTCAACTCTAGTGTTTGATCTAATTCTACAACATCGCTTGCTTTTTCAATATGAACGTTAGCTAATTCACTAATTGGAATTACGCCATCTGTTTTGTATCCAACATTTACAAGCACTTGTTTCTCTTCAACCTTCGTTACACAACCTGTAACAACGTCACCAACTTGTAATTCTTTTGAATCCATAACTTCTTCATTCATTTTCTCTACCATGGAAATACCTCCCTACAGAATTGACAAAGCATTTTTTATGTATATACGAAATGAAAACAAAGTTTTCATTTGCATGTTTAAGAATTTCTCATCACATACTCTTTTTCAATAACATTCACAAGAAAATATATTAAACCTATATAAATAGTATACAGCAAAACCAGCTTGAAAAAAGTATGTTTTGAAATATAATAGCGAATATATTCTGACAGTTTTATTCCTCTTTAACTAACTTCTTACAAATCAGCTCATTTGTCAAGGAAAGAGACTCACAATTCACGTATCCTTTACATTTCTATTTAAACAAAAAAAGAAAGAGGATTATCCCCTTTCTTTATTTCGCAAACACTCCAGAAACAATGCTCATAATTTTTTGGACAACTTCTTCAATTGATAAAGAAGTCGTATCTAATTCCAATGCATCATCAGCCTTTTTTAGTGGAGAAACTTCGCGTTCTGAATCTAATTTATCACGCTGAGCAATTTCTTCTTTTAGCTGCTCTAAATTAGAATCGAAACCTTTATTTAAATTTTCTAAATGCCTTCTTTCCGCTCTTTCTTCAACAGAAGCAAGCATAAAGATTTTCACTTCAGCATCCGGTAATACATGTGTACCAATATCACGGCCGTCCATTACAACGCCGCCTTTTTTCGCTAACTCTTGCTGACGACGTACCATTTCTTCACGAACAAGGCGATGTTTCGCTACAATAGATACTCGATTCGTCACATCAGGTGTACGAATTACTTCAGAAACATCTTGTCCATTTAAAAATACAAGCTGTGTATTTTCTCCTTGCTGAAACTCAATATTTACATTCTTTACAACTTCCATTAACTGCTCTTCATTTTCAATGTCTACTTTTTGTTCAAGGGCTGCATATGTAAGCGTACGGTACATTGCACCTGTATCAATATAAACATAAGAAAGTTCCTTCGCAACAACTTTTGCCACTGTACTTTTCCCTGCAGCTGCTGGACCATCTATAGCAATTGAAATTCGTTTATCCATTGTAACACCTCATTTTTTCACTTATAAAACAAAACGAAAAGCAGGTGTTCACCCTGCTTCTTCTCATTTGCTTCGCGTCATTAAATCCTCAATTATTGTAGCATAATCCTTCATAGAAGAAAATGAAAACTACCGATTCACCTGCAAGATTTCCACTTTGTTTTTTACCATAACACCCTCATAATAAACAATTTTAGATAAATATTTCACTGATGACTTATGTATAAATAACAATTGTACAACAGAAAGACAAATGAATTGTATTATCAATATACGAATAAAAATTCTCTCCATCTTTTTCAACGTAATTTCTCCCTCCTATACTATATTTGCACATTTCGTTTCGTAATTTTATACATCGTACATATAGCAGTTAATTTTATTGTCATTTTCGAGGCATACTTTTATACATTTCCATTGTCGAATTTACTCAAAACATGTTATGTTCTAAATGTATTTTTTTACTTGAAAGGGGTATAAGCATTGAAAAGAATCCTAGTTTTACACACAGGTGGAACAATTGCAATGGAGGAAGATAAAGAAACTGGGGTCGTACAACCAGGTAAAAAAAATCCTCTTTTAAAATTCATTCCTGATTTAGAAGGCGATGTTGATTTAATCGTTGAAGATGTGTTCCATCTACCATCTCCTCATATGACACCGAGCGAAATGTTACAATTACAAGTCATCATTGATGAAAGAGTAAAACAAGACAACATTCATGGCGTAGTTATTACGCATGGTACGGATACATTAGAAGAAACAGCTTATTTCTTAGATTTAACAGTACAAGCAACTATTCCGATCGTAGTGACAGGTGCAATGCGCTCTAGCAATGAGTTAGGTGCTGATGGTCTATATAACTTCTTATCAGCTGTAAAAGTTGCTAGTTGTGATGAAGCTGCAGAAAAAGGTGTTTTAGTCGTATTAAACGACGAAATTCATTGCGCTACAAATGTAACGAAAACACATACAAGTAATGTCGCAACATTCCAAAGTCCACAATACGGACCAATTGGAATGGTAACAAAACGCGGCGTTGTCTTCCATCACGCTTTAGTACATCGCGAATCATATACGATAAATAAAGTGTCTAAAAATGTAGTTGTTCTAAAAGCATATGCTGGCATGGATGATACATTATTAGCAGCAATCGAAAATCTTCCTGTAGACGGCATTGTTATCGAAGCTCTTGGACAAGGTAATCTCCCTCCAAGAACACTGCCTAGCCTAGAAAGATTATTAAATAAAGGTATTCCTGTCGTATTAGTTTCTCGCTGTTTCAACGGTATCGTTCAAGACGTATATTCGTATGAAGGTGGCGGTAAACACTTAAAAGATATGGGCATTGTATTCACATACGGCTTAAATGCACAAAAAGCACGCATTAAATTACTTGTTGCATTAGAGAATACAAATTCTCATGAATCCATTCAAAATATGTTTATGCACGAATAAAAAGGAGCTGTCGAGATTTTCCCGACAGCTCCTTTTTATTTTTCTCTTGATGCAATGGTTTGCGCAATCGCATCTCCATGAAATCTACCGTTCTCGATAAATATTTCATTTGCATTATTTCCAGCAGCAATGACACCTGCAATGAAAATATTTTCAGCATTCGTTTCCATTCTATCCTCTGTATAAATTGGACGTCCTGTTTCTTCATCAATCTGAACACCCATCTTCGTTAAGAAGCTATGATCAGGATGATAACCAGTCATCGCAAATACAAAATCGTTTTTGATTGTAAAAGCTTCACCATCAACTGTAAACGTTAATGTATGCTCAGTAATCTCTTTCACATGAGCTCCAAAATGCATTTGAATTGTACCGTTTCGTACTAACGCCTCAAATTCCGGCAAAATCCAAGGCTTTATGCTTGGTGAATACTCACTTCCACGATACAGTACCGTTACACGTGCACCAGATTTAACAAGTTCTAACGCGGCATCTACACTCGAGTTTTTCCCACCTATAACTACTACATCTCGATCAAAATAAGGATGCCCCTCTTTAAAATAGTGAGCTACTTTCTTCAATTCCTCACCTGGAACATTCATATAATTTGGATTATCATAATATCCAGTTGCTACAACAATATATTTCCCTATATACATTTCCTTACTTCCGTCACGCTTTGTCGTCTCAACCTGAAAAACTTCTCCATCTTTTTGAACTTTCTCCACTCGCTCAAAAGCATTTACACGTACAGATTTACGTTTTACTACTTCACGATAATACGCAAGCGCTTGATTTCGAAATGGCTTACGATTTTCTGTAATAAAAGCTACATCACCAATTTCTAATTTTTCACTAGAAGAGAAAAATGTTTGATGAGTTGGATAATTATAAATGGCATTTACAATGTTTCCTTTTTCAATTACTAACGGATTTATCCCTACCTTTTGCAACGAAATTGCAGCCGCTAATCCGCACGGACCGCCTCCGATTATAATAACTGTTTCTTTCTGCATACTCGTCCACTCCTAGTCTTCTACCAATGCACTATTTATAAAAACAAGAAAAAACCTACTTACAGCAGTAGGCACCTATCTTTATTGTATTCATTTTTCATATATTTGTCATCTAAACGAAACGTACATCCGATAGACATCTGCTAAAAACTGCTGAAATTTAATACCTTGTTTCCCTAATACATTCTCAGGATCAATCTTTCTAGCTGGATCAAGCGTTTTATGTGACACGATATCTTTTTTCGGATTTAAGCCAAAGTTTTGGCATAAATACGCATGATACCATGTAAAACGATTATACGCTTCCCAAAAGTTAACATCACCACCATAACAAAGTTCCACTCCAATGGCCGCCTTATTCGCGTCATAGCCATATAAGTCATTATCCGTCGGCACACCATATCGAACATGATACGCAACTTCATTTATAGGAATAATCTCCAATATTGTTTTATCATCTATAAATGTATGTGCCGAAGCTTTCGGTTGTAATTCATTAAAGTAATCTCGATTGCCTATCGCATTGCTTCCAGGATTCCCCGTATCATGGCTTACGATAAATCTCACTTTAGTCAGAGGAATCCCCGGTCGTGAACTTCCATATCCAATATAATTGCGCTCTATAGGAAACATCGCCATTGCTACCAACTCCCGCTCTAGAAGATTACCTTACTTCCTTATATATGTATTCGGTAGCAATGTCCTTATCGCATATTTCTTACGCGAAGAGAAAATCGAAAATATTTGAAGTGAACACCATAAACAACAAGATACTTACAGCCACTCCATAAAAACCGTAAAACCAAACACAATCTTCTTTCGTATCTAAACCGAAAAATTTATTTACCGATTGTAATAATGTGCCACGCTTGCTTTGTTTGTTTCGTAATACTTCCACTCGCTCTACAACATCTGCTGGCATCATAAATCTTTGGTCTACTGTCATTTTCATCATTTATCTCTCCTTAAAATCATTTCCGTTTTGTTTATCTAAGGAGAGTATAGCACGTTTGTTCGCATAGAACAAGCGTTCTTTTTTATTTTTATTTTATTTTTCAGCAAGCCAAGTAAAAATTGAGATTACAACGGCAATAATCGGCCCTACTACAACCACACCAAATATCAGAAACAGTAGCCCTTCCCCGAACATCCGAACGGTACTTATTTTGCGAGCTTTCATCGTTCTTGCGAGTTCTCCCTCTAACCTATTAACCTTTTCTTCTAATTGTTCTACTCGTTCCAGCATTTCATTCTCCATATACAACACCTCATTTAATACTTCAACAAAAAAACGTGATTCCCTCGAAAGGAAATCACGTTTTCTCAAGATATAATATTTTATACCCAACCTCTGAAGCGGCTTGCTTCAGCCATTTTACGAACACCAACCATGTACGCCGCTAAGCGCATGTTCACTTTACGAACTTGTGCTGTTTCATAAATAGAATCAAATGATCTTACCATTACTTTTTCTAAACGTTGTTCTACTTCTTCTTCAGTCCAGTAGTAACCTTGGTTATTTTGTACCCACTCAAAGTAAGATACTGTTACACCACCAGCACTTGCTAACACGTCTGGAACAAGTAAAATTCCGCGATCCGTTAAAATTTTAGTCGCTTCTAATGTTGTTGGACCATTTGCTGCTTCAACAACGATTTTCGCTTTAATATCATTAGCATTTTCTTCTGTAATTTGGTTCTCAATTGCAGCTGGAACTAAAATATCGCAATCAAGTTCTAACAATTCTTTGTTTGAAATTGTATTGTTAAATAGCTTTGTTACTGTACCGAAGCTATCACGACGGTCTAATAAATAATCAATATCTAATCCATTTGGATCATGTAACGCGCCGTAAGCATCTGAGATTGCAATAACTTTCGCACCTGCATCATGCATAAATTTAGCTAAGAAGCTACCAGCATTACCGAATCCTTGAACAACAACGCGTGCACCCTTAATATCAATGCCACGTTTTTTCGCAGCTTCGCGAATACAAATTGTTACACCTTTCGCTGTTGCTGTTTCACGTCCATGTGATCCACCTAATACAAGCGGTTTACCTGTAATAAATCCTGGTGAATTAAATTCATCAATACGGCTATACTCATCCATCATCCATGCCATAATTTGAGAGTTTGTGAATACATCTGGAGCTGGAATATCTTTCGTCGGTCCTACGATTTGGCTAATTGCTCGTACATAACCGCGACTTAATCTTTCTAACTCACGGAATGACATTTCACGTGGATCACAAATAATTCCACCCTTACCTCCACCATATGGCAAATCAACAATACCACATTTTAAACTCATCCAGATTGAAAGTGCTTTCACTTCATTTTCTGTTACATTCGGATGGAAGCGAATCCCACCTTTCGTTGGACCAACAGCATCATTATGTTGTGCACGATATCCTGTAAATATTTTAACAGTCCCGTCATCCATACGAACTGGTATTTTCACTGTCATCATACGAATTGGTTCTTTTAATAATTCATATACTTCGTTTGGATAACCCAATTTTTCTAACGCTTCACTAATAACAATTTGTGTTGAATTCAATAGTTCAAAATGTTGTTCCCTTTGTTGTTGTGTTTTTGTTTGAGTTCCCTTTTCGGCTACCATAGTAAGTAAACCCCCTGTAATTTCACTTGTTTAGTAAACCTTCATTGCCTAGTATACACCCTTAAATTTGGAATGCAATAGAAAACGCTAACAAATATATACAAACTATTTTCTATTGCAAGCGTTTTCACTATTATTATAGTCCTTTTATTACTTTTAGAAAAGTAAAATACTTAAATATTTAAATATTTTTTATTTCCATCAACCACACTCCCATAAAACTGCATATTTTATTTTCAAAAAGTATGTTCGAGTATTTACAATCATCCCTTCCCTTCTCCAAATAAAAACAAAACCTCAGCTATGTTGTATTAGCTGAGGTTTTGTTTTTTCACAAAGTAATTGTGTATTTGCTCTATCGCGTTAACATCCATTAATTCTTTACCGTACTCCATGATGCGATAAATGGTTGCTGTAGACGGATTACCGTATTCCGCTAAAATAGCTATAAAATCCGCCTTTAACAATTGAATTTGTTCCTCTTCTTCCACCCAAAGATAGAAGCGCTCATCCCACGTATATAGCTTTCCGCCAGTTACACCAAGGTTATATAAGCGATTCGACAGGTTAATTACGTCATCTAGCGTAGCAAACTCATATAATATATGCTCACTTTCATCTAGAGTCACTTGCATTTCAATAAACTCGTCACGGAACTCATCATCTGTATCCATTTCTTGATTTTCTTTCGTTACAATTACAACCATCCCTTGTGCTTGTAGAGAAAACACTTCAACTGCAATCGGACCATCTGCTTCAAACCCTAATTCCTTATTTGCTTCTTGCATCATATCACGAAATAATTGCTGTACTTTCGGTGCATTTCTCCATAAATCTTCTTTCGTTAATCCTCGTTCAGATAAATCATCAAATGTTAGAAAAATTTTTATCTTATTGTAATTTAATCGTTCCAGCCTCATCTCATACCCTCCCTACGTAACCAATGCATCTAATTTTTATTATATGAAATAGAAAATAGATGGTTCTTTTCGAACAACTATTCCGACATTTTTAACCATCCATCCCATTCTTCTTTCGTATCACCAATTAAGATTGTTTCAATGTCCAACTGGTTTAGAACGCCTAGCTTTCCGATAAATCCAACAGAAAGAGATTCCCTTTTTTCTTGTAATAAATTTATAAAGTTCATCGTCTTTTTCATTTCTTGTTCGTCAGCAAAAGATATAAATACATATTTCGGCTGTATTTCCTCTACCGCTGATAACATACCATCTTCAGCTAAGCTTGTCCTAATATATATCGCCTCATATCCTTTTAAGCGTAAATAAGTTGAAAAAATAAATCCTTTCAATGCATCCTTTTCTAACACAATAACTTTGTGTAAAGAGGAAAACATTGAGGCATTGTGATACACCATCCCTAGACGCGTTTGTAAAAATGATAGTGCATATTGAAATTGCACCATTGAAATCTCATTATTATTTTTTGACGTTAATAATTTGTCTGTCACTCGAAGAACAATACTGGCAACAACCTTCTCTGTTGAATATATACTAAAAGCTTCGTTTAATAATGCAGCAATTGTAATTTCATCAAATTTTAACAAAGCTTGTAGCAAATCGTCCACTAAAACAACTTCTTTATCGAAATGTATCTCTTTTTGAACTGTACTCTGCAAACGATTTTCTTCTAATAATTGAACTGCTTGTCCAATCATCATACCGGAAGAAACTTTTTCCATTAACCATTTTAAAATTTGAATATGCTCTTCTGTATATAAACGATGCCCAGCTTGATTCCGCTTTGGGGCAATAATTTGATATCGTCTTTCCCATGCACGAAGCGTACTCGGCTGAACTCCAATTATATTCGAAACGGCTTTTATATTGTATTTCCCATTAAGAGTTGGCATCATTTCCCTCCGCACAATGTAATGATGTGTGTTTGAGCAGGTGCTCGGAAACGAAGTGGTATCAATGTTGTTCCATACCCATTACTAACAAAGAGAATCGTATTTAAATGGTTATATACGCCACCTTTTAAATATTTTTTAGATGGGAATAATCGGATTTGCCCTCCATGCGTATGTCCACTTAAGACAAGTGAAATCTGTTCATTTCCAGACATTTTTTTTATTATATCAGGGTTGTGACTAACTAGGATACGAAAACCATCTTCTTTACAATCCGCCAATGCCAAATCTAGACGATCACGGTGCAATCCAACATCATCTATACCGAGCAAACAAATTTTCTCGCCTAATTCAGACTCAAATACCACTCTTGTATTATCTAAAACTTTTACGTTATTTTCTAATAATAACGCATCTAATTCATGATATTCTATCTCATAATCATTGTTTCCCCACACAAAATATACAGGAGCTATCTCTCTTAACTTTTGAATATTCGCAGAGATTTTTGATAAAGAGACACCTTTCTCTGCTAAATCTCCTCCGATAATTACGAGATCTACTTTTCCTTTTACTTGTTCAATTAACAAATTCGAAATGACTCTTCTATGAATATCAGAAATAAAAAACACATTTACTTTTTGAAAACTTTTCGGAAATTCTTTAAATACTAAAGTATGTTCCAACACCGTATTACGCATCGCTTCTTTATACATCACAAGAAGCAATAAAATCCCCATGCCTATGAGAGTACTGAATAATATAATCCATATCATATTTTTGACTCCCCTCCTCATAAAGATAATCCTAGGCTTTTATAACAAACTGTGATCGCTTAACTCACTAGCTTTCTTGCTTTGTGGACTTATCTTTTATCGGAATTTTTAATTCTTGACCTGCACTCACTTCATCGTCTTGCAAGTTATTATACTTTTTAATTACTTCAATTCCATTTCCATCTGAAAAATATTGCTTCGCTATACTTTCTAAAGTTTCTCCCTCTTTCACAGTATGCGTTATTACTTTTTCAGAATGTTTCTGCGACTCAGATTTAGCTGAATCAAAGAAGATTACTTCAAACGCACTTTTTCCGGCATTATTACTATCACCCTTCACCTGAATATATTTATCCGTGTACCACAAAATACTAATCGGCAGCAGAATGAATAGAAATGTTAAAACCCGGACGAAAATGTGATTTATTTTAAACTTTTGTTTTTTTTCTTTATTTCTATGAATTTCACTACGCGGCGGTAAACTTTCTTTTTCTTCCACTCGCTCAACTTCTAATTCCTCTTCAAAATCAGGAATTCGTTTCCTCATGTTGTTCACCACCACCTTCCATTTATTTTCTTAATTGGAGTCCCATTATAAAATCAACAAGAAAGTGTGCAAAGATTGTTATAAACAAATTTCCTGTCCATTCAAATACATAACCAAAGACAAAACTAATGAAACAGACGAAACAAAACAAAAATGGCTTTGTTATATAACGAATATGTAACACTGCAAATACGAAGCTCGCAATTACAATTCCAAAATGAGTCTGTACTACACCTCTAAATAAAAATTCTTCTGCAAAACCAATTAAGAACGTAATAACGAGTAAGTGTAGAACGGACATTCCTCGAAACATCTTATCGTTAATACCACCATCATCAAACCAAGACTCCGGAAACACTCGCATTGCAACATAATCTAATAACACAATACCAATCGCTAACAAACCACCTATAATAAGTATAGATACTGGTTCCCATTTCCATAAATTAAAGACTTCTTTTACATCTTGAAATAATATATATGCCAGTAAACAGCCAATACCGATAATAATTAACTGTGTTATATATAGATTCAGCCTTATTTCCTGCGGACTCATATCTTCAACATTATGCCTTTGAATGTTCATCATTCCTCCATCTTTTCTAGGCCGAAAAGCTTTTGTAACTCTGTTTCCCAATTATAGTCGAAATCCGATTGTTGCGCTCGTCTTTTTTTATAATCTTCTTTTGTAATACCGCAATAATCGCAGCAATTAATTAACTCTTGCTCTTTCCTATAACCGAACTGTTGCAGCACATATTCACGTCTACATCCTTTAACTTGTATCCATGACTTCATATTTTCTAGCTCACTATATTTATTACGCAACCTTATTTCTACTTCAGCTATTAATCGGTTCATAATTTCATCTGACAAACCTTCTAATAATAATCTTCGTTGTTGTATAATTCCAACCTGTTCGAGATGATAACGAACGAAACGCCAATATTGCTCATTAAATCTTGCTGCATTATAACAAATTTCTTCTACATCTTCTATTGGTAATTCTTTCGTTTGAAACATTCTTTCTTGTAGTAAAGAAAATAAAAATTGT
Organism: Bacillus sp. FSL W8-0770; assembly: GCF_038008705.1. Taxonomy (NCBI): domain Bacteria; kingdom Bacillati; phylum Bacillota; class Bacilli; order Caryophanales; family Bacillaceae; genus Bacillus; species Bacillus sp. FSL W8-0770. Next base: position 1,419,949 of record NZ_JBBOZR010000001.1, on the reverse strand, counting down.
ATTTGTGACTTACTTGGCAATTCATCCTCAATGATTGAAATTGGTAAATCATGATCCAACGGACTACATAATAAAATAGCTATACTCGGTTCGCCATCTCTTCCAGCTCTTCCGATTTCTTGTAAGTAAGAAGCTATATTAGTTGGATAATGAAAATGAATAATATATCGCGTATTCGCCTTATTTACCCCCATGCCAAATGCACTTGTGCATATTACAAGTTGCAGTTGATCGTTCATAAACTGCTGTTGAATTAACATACGCTCTTCATGTTCCATACCACCATGATAAAAAGCTACACCAGTAACACCTTTTCCTCTCAAGTATTCCGTTAACCTTTCTGTCCACGCTCTACTTGAGCAATATACAATCCCCGGCCCTTGTAAATACATCACCTGCTCTAAAAGCGCCTCTTTCTTTTCTTCTATCGTCTCTACAAATTGCACATCCATTGCAATATTAGGACGGTCAATAGAGTATACATGTTCCGCGGCACCCTTTAAATTTAAACTATTTGCGATATCCTGCAGTACCCCTTTTGTCGCTGTGGCTGTCAATGCTAATACTGTAGGAGAACCAATATTTTCAATAACTATATTTAGTTTTTTATAGTCCGGTCTAAAATCATAACCCCATTGAGAAATACAATGAGCCTCATCAACAACAAATAATGAAATATGAATTTTCTTCAATTCCCTAATTAATAACTCCGACTGTAACATCTCTGGTGAAACAAAAATAAATTTATATGAAGATAATTTTTTCATCGCTTCTCTTTTTTCATTTAATGTCCGAAAACTATTAAATGCTATTACTCGGTTTTTCACAACATACTTTAATTGTGTTACTTGATCTTCCATTAAAGATAATAACGGTGATACAACAAGCACTGTTCCTTCTCGCATAAGCCCCGGAAACTGATAGCACATAGATTTCCCTCTTCCAGTCGGAAGCATTGCTATCACATCTTTTCCTTCTAATAAATCTGTAATAACTCCTTTTTGACCTGGACGAAATTCAGAATATCCAAACCACTTATATAAATATTCTTCAAGTTTCATTTACACCCTCCATCCGCGCTAATACAAGACGAACTTCAAAATAAGAGATCTCTTCTCCAACCGCTTGTTTCAAAACACGTAACTTCCGCGTTTGCAATGCTTCAATTACTTTTATTACTTTGTCTATCTTTTCTTTTTCCATAAACATTTCAATAGAAAAATCTTTTTCTCGCAAAGCAATTTCAACAAAATGATCTTCTATCGTTGCAACCTTTAAATTCCGAATCGTCGCTATTTCTTCTAAAGAACGTCCTTGTCTCCAAAAATTATATGTTTTTTTCGTCGATAAACTAAATAATTCAGCTCTTTCATTTGGATAAGATATAATTTCAGCTAATAGTGGAAATTCATTTTCTTTATCACGAACTTCTTGTATAAAGAAATGCATTGTACCCCAAAATAAAAAATACACCCTGAATATATCTTGTTTCGTAATTTCTGCTAATTGTTGCAATGTACAACCAATACGTTCATAACCCGTTAGTCGATATGTTACAATCGTCGCTTCTATCGTATTGCTCTTTTCTAAAAGATTATATACTTCCGTCCATAGTTTTCTCGCCAACTCACTTCTCTTATATGGTATTCCTGTTAGAAAACGTTTCACCCACATCATTATTTCTGTATCTTGCTGAATTGGGATAAACTTCGTATTATTCTGTTGTAAATTTGATATAGTTTGAATAATTAATGATAATCTTTTCCAAAATGTTTCACCTAATTCACCATAATGTAAACCATGCAAATGCGCCGGAAAAGCATAAACTTCCTCCCATTTATGTAACTGCATTTTACCCGTAGGTGTTAACACATATGTATTTTCATGTATTTCTTGAATAAAATTCGCTTGCAACAACTTTGCAACTTCACCATCATAGTCATTTCTATTCAATGATTTGTATATTCCGAACAAAAAAGAAATTCGGAACATATTTCCATCTTGTAAAGTTTGCGAAGAACGTTTGCCCTTTAGTAAATAATAAATAGAAGAAACGGTTCTTTCACCATTCAATTGTTTTAAACAATGCAACAAAGTATATTGTATTTGCATGACCGCTTCCACCTTCCAATCTTAACTTCATTCTTTTCAGTACAATTACACTATCTACTTTCGCTCATTAAACTTATCATATGAGAACTATATACTTGTATATATTCTATTGTATCAAACGAAATCATATTTACGTATTTTGAAAATCTTATGACATAATTCAAAAATAAGTTGACACTCTAATTGATAAGCATTATCATTATAATTTTATGTTGAAAAGTTTTACAAACCGTTTTACAATAAGGTTATAATTTTTATGGCGAGCTTTTCACATACATATTATCAGGAGGGAAAAAAGATGGCAAAATATACAATCGTTGATAAAGATACTTGTATTGCATGTGGTGCTTGTGGCGCTGCTGCACCAGACATTTATGACTATGATGATGAAGGTATTGCATTTGTAACATTAGATGATAACCAAGGTATCGTTGAAATTCCAGATGTATTAATTGAAGATATGATGGATGCATTCGAAGGCTGTCCAACTGACTCAATTAAAGTTGCTGACGAATCATTCGACGGAGACGCTTTAAAATTCGAATAGTCTTTTATTAACTTCAAAAAATGCCCCTCATATTGATGAGGGGCATTTTTTGTATCTAAATTTTATTTTTCTTAATAAAAAACCATTAGTAGTTTCACACTACTAATGGTTTTAATATATATTATGCATTTTTCATTTTTGCAAACACCCATACTTTCAGGCGTGAGAATAATGCTACAAATACAATTGTTACAACAATCCCTTTAATTAAATTAAATGGTAAGATTGCCGTTACAACCGTTGTTCTTATAGCTTCGCTAGACATAGCCGGTGAATTTAAAAACCAAGTGTAAGCCGGGAATATGATGATGTAGTTTAATACACTCATAATAAGTGCCATTGTAATTGTCCCTAGCATTAATCCTGTAGTTAAACTCTTCACAGTACGATACTTTCTAAATAAGAAAGCTGCTGGTCCAATAAATAAGCATCCTGCAATAAAGTTTGCAATCTCTCCAACTGGTACTCCCGTTAAACTTCCTTGAATCCCGTAATGTAAAATGTTCTTTATCGCCTCTACAATCACTCCTGCTACTGGTCCAAAGATAATTGCTGCAATTAGAGCTGGTACATCACTAAAATCAATTTTCAAAAATGGCGGAAGCCCTGGGAACGGAAAATCTAACATCATTAGTAAATATGCAATACTACTTAGCATCGCTACACTCACCATCTGCACTACACTGTTTTTTTGTTTCATTTTTCTCTCTCCTTTTCCATCGATCATCTCATGGAAAGTGGAAAGGTTCTGCTATGCCTATTTTTTCATAGAACGAAAAAACCCTTTGTGTTTTACACAAAGGGAGAATTTAAGGCACATCAAACAGACGTTCAAATCCATATCTTTTTTGAACGCTTGAACCTCCATCTTCTCCCATCCAGACTATACTGTCGGCTTTGGAATCACACCAAATCCTGCCTTAACGGCTCGCGGGCTTAGAACAAAATCATAAATAGTTCATCACCGCCGGTCGGGATTTTCACCCTGCCCCGAAGATAGACCGATATTCTATTTTCCCCTTCATTATACAACAACCTCATAACATTGTGAACTAAAAAATTGTAACTTATTTAAAATTAGTTATTTATTTTTCGTAACAAAAAATAAATTGCGAGATATTTTACAATACAATCCATATTTTTTATTATTCGGCATTTCTCTTTTGAATTACCTAGTCATATATAATTAAAAGTGATAAGATATTGAATTGTTAAGATAAGAACATTTTCTGAGTTATGGAGGAAATGTCATGAAAAAAGACAAGAGACATTCTATTCGAGAAGCAATGAAAAAAAACTTAAGAAAAGAATACTTTTACTTAAAAAAAGAATTACTTTTCTACTGCCCAATTGATTTAGGCACATTCTCAAACGAGACATACTATGCTACTTTCGATGAAGATGGCATCAGTATTTATCAGTATGATAAAAAAACAGAAAGTAAATTAAAATTGTGTGAGCGTCATCCGTGGAAGAGTTGGAATAAAGTGAAGATTGATCACTATTTGACAACTTCTCAATTTATTTTTCAGGGTGAGCGAAATTGGATCTTATCTCTTTTTCAAAAAGGAAAAGAAGCTCAAAAAATTATTGAAGAGCATACATCTTTACAAACAGAAGTTGTTTCCCGCTCTTTCTTAAAAAAACTTCCTGGTTTTCGTTCTAATACACCACTGAATAAATACATCGGTAGTATTTGTTACACTGCACTTATTGCATTTTTATTAAAATGGATGATTCCATTTCAAGCACCACAAATCGCCCTGTATTCTATCTCGATTGGTTGTATGCTTCTTGGCCTACTTTGTTTGACAATCGGTTTAATTGAACCGACTATCGTACTGTTTCGAACAAAAGAGAAAACAAGAACAAAAGTTTTTTACTTATATAGCTATTTAGCTATTTCTGGATTTATATGTGTCTTTATTTTTTGGTAAAAGAAGCCGTCCCAAAATAAATTTTGGGACGGTTTTCTTTTAGATATAGATGCTCTAATTCACTCAATAGTTCTAGCAAAAGCGCCCATATAATTTCATTTACATTGAACCTTATTTAAGAAGAACATAAATTTGTTCAAAGTTTAATTTTTGAGATGTTTCCTTCACTTAACATATAATTGTTGATTAGGATAAATTAGCTCTTGCTGCAATCCATTTTTTTCTTTAATTTCCTTAAGTGTCATACTAAATTTCCGTGCAATACTAACTAAAGTATCCCCTTTTTGTACGACATATAATGATGAAGAAACAACTTCATTTCTTTGTTCATTTAAAACAAGCAATGGGTTCATCGCATTCTTTTTCGCCATCGTCCATCTTCCTTGATGAAGTTCTAGATGTAAGTGTGCACCTCGCGATTCTCCCGTGTTCCCTACTTCTCCAATTTTTTCTCCTTTGGAAATATAATCTCCCTGCCCCACATATCTCTTATTTAAATGTGCATATACAGCCTCATATTCTCCGTGTTTAATAAATACAACATTTCCATAACTACTTGAATAATAAGACTTCGTTACCCTACCATCTTGAATAGCTGCCACAGGCGTTCCAATCGGCGCAGCTACATCAATACCATAATGTTTTCCATGCCTTGTCCCAAAATAATCACTTATCTGACCTTCAACAGGCCATGTCCATCGATTTTCTTCTGCATAAACATGTAATTGAGATACAAACAGTATACTCAATAACATGACGCCGCATTTTAAAACTTTCATATACATCCTCCGTTTTCTAATTACCACCATACCTTCTCTATTTTGGTATATTACAGAAAAAAGTATACAAAAAAAAGAAAGTGAATTACTCCACTTCCTTCTCTTTCTTATCACGAAAAACTAATGCACTACGGTTATACTCCACATCTTTCACTTGTAATCGGGCATTTATTACTCGAGCTATCGCAAACAAATAATCAGATAATCTATTTACATACTTTAAGACAACTTCATTTATTTTCACTTCTTTTTGCAATGATACTATAGAGCGTTCTGCTCTCCTTACAACAGTACGTGCAATATGAATAGTAGCCGCCGCCTCGCTACCACCTGGCAAAATAAAGCGTTCTAATGGCGGGGCTTCTTCTATATATAAATCAATCTTTCTTTCTAAACTTTCAACCATCTCAATTGTCACTTTATAAGGAATTTTTTGTTCCACTATTGCCAAGTCTCCTCCGCAATCAAATAGTTCATGTTGAATATTTTCGAGCTCATTGTAAATATCTCTAAAAGCCCCGCCTTGAACCTTAGTCATTGCATATCCAATATGAGAATTTGCCTCGTCTATTGTTCCATACGCTTCCACACGGATATCATCTTTATCAACCCTGCCACCTATTACACTTGTCGTTCCTTTATCTCCTGTTTTTGTATATAATTTCATTTCTTCACAGCCCCTCTCTTGTTATTCTTGATTCGATCAAGATAGAAAAAAGTTCTACCATTCTTTATTTAATTGAGTTTACAAAAAAATAAAAAACAGCAGAACTTTATTCATTATCAACTTTAAAAACACATATCTAAATTATACGATTCGGTAAATATACAGAGAATGTAGTTCCTTCTCCAACAACACTTGATACAGCAATTTTACCGTCATGGCCTTGAACAATATTTTTCGCAATCGCAAGCCCAAGTCCTGTTCCACCCTTTTTCCCACGTGTTCTTGCTTTATCAGCTTTATAGAAACGATCAAATAAAAATGGAATATCCTCTTCTGGAATGCCTGCACCCGAATCTTGTACTTCAAAAATGAGGCCATTATTTTTCGTATCAATTACAAGCGTTACATGTCCACCCGCATTCGTATGACGAATTGCGTTATCAATCAAGTTCGTCAACACTTGTTCCATCCGATCTGCATCAAACGCATATTCTTCAATCTGATTCCGGAAATCAACTGTTAGTTCAACTTCTTTATCCTTTGCAATTCCTTGGAATTTACGACCAATTTTTTCCACAAATGGATGTATGTCCACTTCACCAATATGTAACTCTACGTGACCGCTTTCCATACGAGCTAAATCTAACAATTCATTTACAAGTTTACCTAAACGAACGGATTCATCATAAATGATTTGAACAAACTCATCTATTTCCTCTTTCGTTTGCACAATATCATCTAAAATCGCTTCACTATACCCTTGCAGCATGACCATCGGTGTACGAAGTTCATGTGATACATTCGCAATAAAGTCTTGACGCATTTTCTCAAGACGACGTTCTTCCGTCATATCTCGCAGTACCGCTACAGCCCCACGAATTTTCGTTTGATTGTAAAGTGGTGTCATAAGAACTACATAGTTCCCTTTTTGTAAATTAATTTCAACAACTTGTTGTTGCTCGCTTTCTACAACGAGATGGAATAGTTCCACAAGTTCAGAAGGTAATTTTTTACTTAACTCTATCTCTTTTTCTTCTTGCCAAACTTGTAAGAAATGTTCAGCCGGTGGATTAATAACTACGACTTCACCTTCTTGATTTAACGTAATAACTCCATCTGCCATACTACTCAAAATACTGGCTAACTGTTCTTTTTCTTGCTGCAAAGCATTCATATTAAACTTCAACTGTTTACCCATTTGATTTAAGGCCGTTGCCAGCTCACCAATTTCGTCCTGAGATACCATAGGAGCCTTTGCATCAAATTTCCCACGTGACACTTCAAAAGCAACCTCACGCATTTTACGAAGCGGTGCTGTAATCCGAGTAGATAAGAAGAACGCAAAGAAAGTTGTTAATATAATCGCAATCCCAGCGGCTAAGAAAATGAAATCAGTCGTTCTCTCCATATCTTTTATTGGCACTTGTAAAGATTCATATACGAACACTGCGCTTTGATTTTTTGATTGCACTGGTTTCCCAACGATCACAATATCATTTTCAGTGCTTTTATTCTTTCTACTATCAGAAGCTTTTCTAATGTTGTTCTTAATTTCTTTTTTGTCCGTAAAAACAGCGGCTAATTCTTTATCTTCTTTTAAATTATCCATTGTAAGGGTGACTAACCCTTCTTGTTTCGGTGAAGAAGAGATTTCCTTGCCATCTTCTACAATAATAATCCTTGAAAGTGGATCAGAGAATTTGTACGCGATGTTCTCAATCGTTTTTACATCGGCACCTTCTTCAATTAATTCCGTAACACTTGTTGCGACTTTTTGAAGTCTATTTTCACTCATATCAACATAATACGTTCTAAAAAATTGTGAAAGTAAAATCGCAACAAATCCAAGAACAAACGAAACGAGAAGTAATATGGTCATCCATAACTTCCCTACTACACTTCTCCAAAGCATCAGTCGTTCACAACCTCAAATTTGTAACCTACACCCCAAACAGTAACAATCATTTTCGCTGCATCTGGTGATTTTTTGCTTAACTTCTCACGTAAACGCTTTACATGTGTATCAACTGTACGTAAATCTCCGAAGAATTCATATTGCCATACTTCTTTTAACAGCTGCTCACGATCGAATACTTTATCAGGAGCTTTCGCTAAAAATAATAGTAACTCATATTCTTTCGGCGTTAAGTTTACTTCATTGCCATCTGCAGTAACACGGTGTGCATCGTTATCAATTGTTAAGTGAGGGAATACAGTAACATCTTTTGTCGTTGTATCTTGTGTAAAGAATGTTGTTGGTACAGCACGACGTAATACCGCTTTCACACGTAGCACGACCTCACGTGGACTAAACGGCTTTACAATATAATCATCTGTTCCAACTTCAAATCCTTGTACTCTATTTACTTCTTCACCTTTTGCTGTCAGCATAATAATTGGTGTCGCTTTCTTCTCACGAACCCCTTTACATACTTCAATGCCATCTTTACCAGGCATCATAAGATCTAATAAGATTAAATCGTAATCATTTTGCAACGCCATTTCTAAAGCTGTATCACCATTATCTGCTTCTTCAATCGTATATTGTTCTCTTTCTAAGTACATTTTCAATAAACGACGAATACGATCCTCATCATCTACAATTAAAATTCTTGATTCATTTTCCATCTCTACCCGCTGCGTACTCTCACCTCAGCGGTTCACACCTACCCTTCTTTAACTATTATGTTGCGCTATTCTCGTTTATTTAAGCAATCTTCTAAATGTTTCACTTCCCATATTATGCTTCACAAGAATAATAAATTTTGTTCAATTTTTTTCCAAAACTATGTATTTTTTTTGAACTGTATATAATGTCCTCGACATCATTTTACAAAATCAACCGCTACTTTGTCATGTTTTTCTCAAAAAAGAAGAAAAGTTGACAAAAATAAAATAGGAAAGTGACATGCACTCTCCTATTTTATTTCTCTATGCATATGAATGTAAACCGGCAATAATTAAGTTTACTACAATAAAGTTAAACATAATGATTGCAAAACCAATTACTGCAAGCCAAGCTGATTTCTCTCCATGCCACCCTTTAGATAATCGTAAATGTAGTACTGCAGCATAAAAGAGCCACGTTATAAGTGCCCAAACCTCTTTCGGATCCCAGCCCCAAAAGCGCGTCCACGCTATTTGAGCCCAAATCATCGCAAAAATTAATGCTCCTAATGTGAAAACTGGGAATCCAATTGCAATAGATCGATATCCGATTTCATCTAGTAGATCACTATTCGTATTCTTTACTAACGGCTGAAGTGCCGCCGATACTCGCTTCCGTAAAACGAGTCTTAATACAATATACAGTAATGTCCCAACTAACACTGACCAAATAACAGTATTTAATTTTTTTGCATTTACAATTGCTGGAACTTCAACTGCCGGTTCTAATTTATTTTCTGTCAGTAACTTCCCTTCATGCGGTCCAACTAAAGCCGGAAGATTGTACTTCATTTCCAGTTGTTGTTCATTTTTATCAATCCATTGAAACTTCGCTTCATATTTCATACTAGAAAATACCGTTGTTACTCCAATAAATCCAACTGTACAAACAAGTGTAAATACTACCGTCTCTAGCCAAAATGTACGTTTACTTCTCGTCGATTGATCTACATTTTTCAATAAATACATAACGCCTGTAATAAAACTAATCGCTAAAATGGCTTGTCCTGCTGCTGCAGTCGTCACGTGAATATGTAACCAATTACTTTTTAAAGATGGAATAAGCGGAGATATTTCCCTCGGAAACATACTTGCATAGGCAATTAATAAAAGCGCAACTGGTAATGCAAATAGTCCGATTATGCTTACACGGTACATAAAATACATGACAATAAATGCTCCTACAAGCATCATGCCGAAAAATGTACCGAATTCAAAAAAGTTACTAACTGGCGCATGCCCTGATGCAATCCACCTTGTAACAAAATATACTGTTTGTGCTATAAACCCTAAAATTGTAATCGTTATTCCTACATTTGCCCATTTATGACCCTTTTCTTTAATGGCTCCCCCAAAAAATAGAGTCGCAATTAAATATAAAATAAATGCGGTAAAGAGAAAGTTACTACTTATTTGCACCATATCGTTTCCCCACCTTAACTAATTTTTTTATCGATTACTTTATCATTTGGCTGTGGAATTGCTGTACCTTCTATTACTCTTTCAATATCTTTCTTTAAACCGAACCAATTTTTATTTGTATGCCCTGCAATCCACCATTCATCATTAACACGTTGTATCCAAATACGGCGATGATTCCAATACATACCTTGAATGACACCAACCATAAATATAAATCCTCCAATGCCGAGAATCCAAAGCGTTAAATCTTTTCTTACAGTAAGTGCTGTTGCATTTTGCATTTCAACACCTGCAAACGACATTTTATATTTGTTGTTTCCATCTGGTTCTATATTTTGCTGAATACCAACAAAACTCACTTCACCATCTGGTGTTTCAGGTGTAAACATTTTAAATACAAATGCAGGATTGTTTGGTAATTTCGTTTTTGTATTTGGTTTTCCATTCTCATCAAAATAAAAATCAGGAAAATAACTTAATAGTTCCAGAGAATAACCAGTTCCTAAATCATATTTTTCCTTAGGATTCGTTAAATCTACTTTAATCGGTCCCCACTTTTGATTATTTTCTTTATTTTGCAAGTTAAAGGACATACTTTTAAATTCACTTTCTTTATAATCCACTTGATACACTGCAAATTGATCAAATTTCAATGGTTCATTCACTCGAATTTCCGCTTCTTTTACTTTTTCTAATTTCGGTTTTTGTCCTGCTATATTTTCTCCTACTGCTTTATATAATACGGCATTCGTTTGGAAGTTTTTCGCAATCATTTTATCGCCTACACGATCAATCGCTTCATCAAAAACTTCCTTGTCCTTACTTTTATCATAAACTTCTTTTATAAATTTCTCGTTTTTTAAGTAGTATTGTCCATCCGTCCCTGGTATCTCTTTCGTTTCACCGTCACGTAACCAAAGTGCTTCGTCTACGTACATACTCGGTAAAAAACGAAGCATCGCACCGAATAAAAAGATAATAAGGCCGATATGATTTACATATGGACCCCAACGCGAGAAGCGTCCCTTTTCTGCTAAAACGTTTCCGTCTTCCACTTTCACGTTATAGTTTCTTTTCTTTAAATTCTTTTGCACTCTTTCCAGATCACCTTCTTGCGGTGTACCAGTCCCATATAATCTCTGTCTCTTTAAAAAGCTAGGATGTCTTTTTACGCCTTGCTTTTTTAAAGCTTTATAAAGTGGAATAACACGGTCTAAACTACATATCACAAGTGAAATACCGATAGAAGCAATCAAAATCATATACCACCATGAACCGTATAAATTATTAAACCCTAATTGATAGTATAATTGTCCTAAAAATCCGTATTCTTGTTTATAATATTCAGCTGGTGCAATCCCTGGAGTTATGTACATTTCTTGCGGAAAAATAGTTCCTATCGCTGATGCAGCTAAAGTTATTACGATTAGCCATACACCCACTTTTACAGAAGAGAAAAAGCTCCAAATTTTATCGATTATCGTTTTTGTCTGCGTGAGAGATCTCCGTGCACTCCCCTCATAGCGCATATCCAATAGTTTTGTATTTTCATTGCTTTCAAATGGTTTCCCGCAAGCTTCACAAAAAACGGTTCCTATCGGATTAACATGTCCACATTCACATTTAATTTCTTTCAACACTCTCACCGCCCCTGTATCTATATGTACTATTGTATATTCTAACCTCAAGTTACCGCAATACTCAGAATTTTTAAACCAGAGGCACTATAGACACGCACCCCTTATGTAAAGGCTTTCTTTATTACGGAGTAATTTTCTTTAAATACCCTTCTAACTGTTCTTTCGTTTGTTCACCTATAATTTGCTCCACTACTTTTCCATCTTTATCAATCAAAAAGCTTGTCGGTAATGGACCTACTCCATATGTTCCTATAATCTTTTGTCCTTTATCAATGGCAACTGGGAATTTCAAACCATATTGGTTCACAAAGTTCTTGACTGCAATATCCGTTTCATCTGCATCTAACGCTATGATTTCAACGCCTTTTTCTTTATACTTTGGATATAATTCATTCATATAAGGCATTTCTTTTTCACAAGGTTTACACCACGTGCCCCAAAAGTTTAAAAATACACCTTTTCCCTTTAAATCTTTTAGTTCAATTTTCTTCCCTTCTAAATCCGTCACAACAAAGTTAGGTGCTTCTTTTCCGATTTGCATTTTCTCTTTATTAGCAAAGAATCCTTGATAAAGGGTAAATCCTACAGCACCACATAAAATGAGTAGAATAATAACGCGAAATAATAAGCGATTTTTCTTCATATTACTTCTCCTCTCCTCGATAAATGTTATGTATTATCTTCTGTAAATGTTGTATTGAATAAATCACCAGCAGAGCACTCCACTGGTGAATTTTTAACTCTATAGCTTATCTTGGCTTTGTAGAAGCAAGCGCGCGTAATTGTTTCACCTCATGTGGTGTCAATTCTCTCGCATCACCAGGTCGCAGGCTTCCTACTTCTAAGAAAGCATAACGTTCACGTTTTAATTTCACTACTTTACAGTCTAACGCTTCAAACATACGACGTACTTGACGATTACGTCCTTCATGAATTGTTAATTGTACAATAGCCATCTCTTTACGCTTGTCCCAAGAAATAATTTTCACACGTGCTGGTGCTGTTTTACCGTCTTCTAACGTAACACCGCGTTCTAACATGCGAATTTTCTCACCTGTTAATGGCCCTTTTATTTTTGCAACATATGTTTTTTCAACTTTATATCTAGGATGCATTAATACGTTTGCGAAGTCCCCATCGTTTGTCATTAATAATACGCCAGACGTATCATAATCTAAGCGTCCGATTGGGAATAAACGTTGTGTAATTTCCGGGAAAAAGTCCGTTACAACACTTCTTCCTTTATCGTCTGATACACTTGAAATTACGCCAGTTGGTTTATATAGTAAAAAATAAACAGGTTCTTCTTTTTCAAGAGGGATGTTATTTACTTCTACTTTATCTTGAGGAGTTACTTTTGTCCCTAACTCTTTCACTATTTTTCCATTAACTTTCACTTTTCCTTGCTGAATTAATTCCTCAGCCTTTCTTCTCGATGCAATACCTGCTTGCGCAATCACTTTTTGTAATCGTTCCATTTCTTTTTTTCACCTCGAATTTATCTTACCTTACATTAGAAAGACTTGGCAACCGCATACGCTTTACGGCTATTCGCTTCATCTTACTTAAACAACATAGCGATGATAATAAACATATAAAGGTCAAATCATGTTTTTACCCTTTATTATTGTCCATATTTTTCATATTTCTCACAATAAAAGTTCATCATTTTGTCAAAAATATCACATAAAAAAACCACTATTAAGCTACACCTTAATAGTGGTCGTATACGTATTATAAGCGAAATAGCGTAAAAAATGAATAGTATTACTGAAACAATAAAGAAACGAACACAATTGAGCATATAATCCCGATTAAATCTGCAAAAAGTCCTACTTTTAGTGCATCACCCATTTTTCTAATCCCGACCGCTCCAAAATATACAGTTAAAATATAGAAAGTCGTATCTGTGCTCCCCTGCATCGTAGAAGCCAATCTCCCAATAAACGAATCTGGCCCATATGTGGCAATTAAATCGGTCGTAATACTTAAACCAGCAGAGCCTGAAATAGGGCGTATAAGTGCTAGTGGAACAATTTCTGCTGGAACATGGATCAAATCTAACATTGGCTTCATTACCGATATCATTGCATCTAACGCACCTGAAGACCGGAATATAGAAATAGACACAAGCATTCCAACCATAAACGGTAAGATGGAAATTGCAATTTGAATCCCTTCTTTTCCTCCCTCAACGAACGATTCATACGTCGGTACTTTCTTTATTGTGCCATATAAAAGGATAAAACCAATTACACAAGGAATTACCCATAAGGAAATTGTATTTACAATACTCATTTTTTCCGCCCCTTTCTACTCCTTCTTCGGTAAAAATAGCGGTCAATCCAAATTGCTCCAATCATAGAAAGTACTTGTGCAATAAATGTTACCCCAACAATTTCAGTAGGATTCGCTGATTCATACGTCATTCGAATGGAAATGACTGTCGTAGGAATTAATGTAATGGCTGATGTATTTAATGCTAGAAACGTCACCATAGAACGGCTCGCCGAATCCTTTCCTCCATTTAACTCTTTCAGTTGTTCCATCGCTTTAATACCAAGAGGGGTTGCTGCATTACCTAGACCAAAAAAGTTCGCCATCATATTTGATAGAATAAATCCCATGGACGGATGATCCTTTGGTATTTCTGGAAACAACCTTTTTACTATCGGCATAAAAAGCGTAACTAATTTTTTTAACAATCCGGCTTCCTCTGCAATTTTCATTAAACCGAGCCAAAATACTAAAACACTAATAAGTCCTATACAAATCGTTACCGCATCTTTTGCTCCGTCAAATACAGCTTTATTCACTTCTTCCATCGTGCCATTTATCATGGCGTATACAATCCCAATGACAGCCATCGCTACCCATACGAGATTAACCATCGTTCCCAACACCTATCATGTAAGAAAAAATTTCTTTCACATTATTCCAGTAAAGTCCCGTTGTAGCTACTAACTTCCGTTTACTATAAAATAAATTCCGTTCTCCAACTTTTTCATTACCAACATAAATGTCTGTCTTCCCAACCTTTACTCCATCCGTAAGTTTTATACTTTTATGGAGTTCAACTTTTAATACTACGTTCTTTTTTTCTTCTTCAGTTAACGGTACCGAAAAACTATTTTTCGTATAAACATGGTTGGCATACTTCTTTTCATTTATTTCAGCAATTGCTCCTTGTCCTAAAACTTTCGTTTGTTTGAAACGTTCAAAACCTTTATCAAACAAATTCATATGATCATCCCAATCACTAGAGGCACTCAAAGTTACGACAATTAAATCTAGTCCATCTTTTGATGCCGTTGTCACAAGCGTTCGCCCAGCTTTCTTCGTAAAGCCTGTTTTTCCTCCTGTTGCAAATTCATAATAAGACGTTACCAACTTATGTTTATTTTTCCACGGGTAATCCCAAGAATCTGATTTATATGTTTTGGTTCCAAAGATTTTCTTAAATGTCTCGTTTCCCATTGCATATTTCGTTAATAATGCCATATCGTAAGCCGACGAATAATGTGATCCATCTCCATCTAAGCCATGAGGGTTTGAGAAGTGCGTATCTTTCATTCCAATTTCTTTCGCTTTTTGATTCATTAAATATACGAATCCATCTATACTCCCACCCACACTTTCAGCAATTACTTGCGCTGCGTCATTACCAGATCTAAGCATGAGTCCGTATACTAAATCTTCTAACTTCACTTTTTGTCCAGGCTTTAAATAGATTGCCGATCCTTCCACCCTCACCGCTTCATTACTAACTGATACCATTTCTTTCATCTTCCCTGATTCAGCAGCTAATAAAGCGGTCATAATTTTTGTTATACTAGCAATTTTTTGAGGCTCATGTTCTGCTTTTCCGTATAATACACGACCAGACTGTTGCTCCATTAATACAGCATTTCGAGCACTGACATTGCTGTTCATCTTTGCATATGTAGGAATCGGCATAACGCTTGCATACATCATAAGAAGCGTAATGATTACACAAATTCGTCTCATATTTCCCCCCACGTCCTTTTGGCACTTTTTGTACAAGTGTATGCTTGGCCTTTTAAAATATGAACGAAATCTTCCTTCTACTTCCATTAAAAAAGACGCAGAGAATTTGCGTCTAATATGGTGTCCATTCAATTTGTTTCGCAGTTTCAAACCTTTTTTCTACATCAGGCCAATTTACAACATTCCACCAGTTTTTAATATATTCATCTTTTCGATTTTGGTATTGTAAATAATACGCATGTTCCCAGACATCTAGTACAAGGAGCGGTATCGTATCCCATTGTGTAAATAATTGATGAAGTGTACTTTGCAAAATTTCTAACCTTCCAGACCGGGGTACCCAAACGAGAATTGCCCAGCCTGAACCTTCTACTTTAGAGGCCGCTTCTGTAAAATGTTTTTGGAAACGTAAAAAGCTCCCAAAATCTTGTTCAATTTGTTGTGAAAAAGCTCCTCTTGGACTTCCACCACCGTCTTTTTTCATGTTATTCCAAAATATCGTGTGTAAGTAATGACCTGATCCATGAAAAGCCGCTTCCCTTTCCCAATGCTTAATTAAATCAAATTTATTTGTTTTTCTCGCTTCTTCCATCATCTTCTCTGCTTTATTTAACCCTTCCACGTAACTCCGATGATGTTTATCATGATGTAACATCATAATTTCTTTAGAAATATACGGTTCTAATGCATTATACGGATAAGGTAATGGCGGGAGTGTATGTCCTCCAATCGGGACAGCTCGTTCACTATCCCCTCTTTCATATAATTCATATTCCTCTTCTTCTTGCATAAATACTTCCTGCAAGTGATGCTGAATATGTTCTACATCATCGCTTATTTCATACATAAACTCTGCATCTGTTTCATACTCATGCTCTTTCATACGCTCTAATAACGTCTGAATTTTATAGGCAAGCATATGGACATCATACACTTCCATTGCGCGGCTATCTAATACGTGAAGAACACTTTCACACCAATTTTCTACTTCATGAAAGTAATCTGTAAATACACCTTGCTGATTCATGTTGCACCTC
The DNA here is from genome assembly GCF_038008705.1 of Bacillus sp. FSL W8-0770. Taxonomy (NCBI): domain Bacteria; kingdom Bacillati; phylum Bacillota; class Bacilli; order Caryophanales; family Bacillaceae; genus Bacillus; species Bacillus sp. FSL W8-0770. Next base: position 1,403,133 of record NZ_JBBOZR010000001.1, on the reverse strand, counting down.
CCTAATGCTATCCACTTAACTATATTCAATGAAAATCCCTTATATAACTGTACAAAAGGAAAAGAAGCTAAGTAACCTTAGCTTCTTTTCCTCAATCAATATTTGTGTAACATCTTTGTCTGATAATCCGTCTCATAATATTCTAGTTCTTCACGCATCAATTGAAATTTACCTTCTAAACTCTTCATCACTTGCTCCAAAGATGCAGGTGGTGTTTGTTGAAAAACGATAGAATTTTTCCCTGTATATGCAGACCGACTATTTTCATACCAATGATCACTCTTCGGTGAAAAAAACTCTGCAATTACTTGATGGTAAATCTTATATAAAATTTTTTCAGCTGCTGTTTTTCGAAATGGCTGGCTATTCAACAAAACAAAACATGCATCCTGTCCTTCTTCGCAAAAAACGAGAAGTCGTCTCATTGATGCTAATACCCCTTTATAATATTGCTCATTCCCTGCTGGTGTTTCCTCTAATAAAGAAGGTAACGTATGATAATTTACATAATTGGTTATCAAATTAATAGCATCTTCTAAAAATATAGAAACTTGTTCTGTTTGATTTTCAACCATCAAATTAGACATTTTTCTCTCTCCTTTGCCATTTCACGCTATTTCTACTCTTTTATTTTTATGTAATTCAGCCAATATTTCTTGTACTTTCGACACCGTTCCCTCATCAAAATATTGTTGAAATTCTTCCATATTATTTAAATACAAACGTTTTTGCGCACGAAGCTCCTTATCTTTCACTAAACAACATATCGCTACAATATCACGCAAATATATGTTTTGTTCTTCTACTTTATACACTGGATTTCCTTCAAAAGGAGTAATTTCTTGTAAAACTTCTTCAAAATATCGAACGTATAAAACCGAAAAAGTTTTCTCTTTACCATTTAATATATATGTCACTTCAGATCTGTTAAAAAAATCTTCTGATGTATTAGGTTTCGCTTTTTCTAACTCATATCCTACGTAACCTTTTATAATCATATACTCCCCTCCCCCTCTTTCATCTTATTCTAACTTAATTTTCTGATAAACAAAATATTCTTTTAAATATACCTATATAAAAAATAGCTCGCCTATACAGGAATTTACCTTTTTATTTTTCTGGAAGTTTGTCATAATAATATTATTGTCTCAGTTTTCTTATACAAGGAGAGTTGTATTTATGTCGTTTTCATGGAAACGTTTCTTACAAATCGGGAAAATTGTCTTCCCATTTGTTGTATTAACAATTGTATTCTTTCAAGCAAAAAAAGAATTAGCGGGCATTTCTTTTTTAGAAGCGATTGATACAATTAAAAACATTCCAACTGGAGGAGTCTTTTTAGCAATTACACTTGGTGCATTCGCTGTATCAACAATGTTCTTTTATGACTATGTTATGCTTCGTTACTTAAAAGCTGATATCCCTGTCCAAAAGATTTTCCGTATCTCGTGGATTGCTAATACTTTAAATGGATTTATCGGGTTTGGTGGTCTTGTTGGAGCCGGCGTACGCACAATGCTTTATCGTCCATATATAAAAGAAAATGGAAAACTTATTAAAAGTATCGCTTGGATGACAACTGCCTTTATTAATGGATTAGCCATTCTTTCATTTCTTGGTCTCATCGGAATATTAGACACGAGATTTATTTTGCATGAAAAACCATGGCTATGGCCTGTTCTTATCTTCTTCGCTCTTTTCGTCCCTATATATATCGGATTTTCTAAATTAAAAAATAGAAAAGCGACGCAAACAGAGGAACAAGAAGAAGAGGAGAAAAACCCAACTGTTTTATACTCATTAGTTTCATTAGTCGAATGGGTATCTGCTGGTATTGTTATGTACGTCATATTACTATTATTTGGCATTGAAATCGAATTCCAAAAGTTTTTAGGCGTATATGTTATTGCTGCTTTAGCTGGTGTCGTTAGTCTTGTTCCTGGTGGCCTTGGATCATTTGATCTTGTCTTCTTAACTGGGCTTGGGCAATACGGCATCGATACAGGTGTTTTACTCCCTGCTATGTTATTATATCGTCTCGTCTATTACATCTTGCCCTTCTGCCTTGGTCTCATTTTTGCAGCTTTTGAAATGACAGGAGTAGCCATTAAAAAGTTTGAAGATAAACCTTTTATTGCGCCTGCATTAGAGACAACTGGTGTTATATGGACTTTGCAGCGTGACTTTCTAGGAAAGTTAGGTTCTTGGGCATCTGCTGCTTTAACAGTATTTGCTGGCTTAATGGTTATTTTATCAACCATTCTACCGACAAGTATAAATCGGGCACACGCCTTACATATTCTAGCTCCAAAACATCTTATTCAATTTTCTTTTAGCTTATCGCTAACATTCGGTATTCTCCTCCTCATTCTTTCGCGGGGGATATATTACGGAACAAAACGTTCTTATTATATGACGATTGTTTCTTTAATTGGAGCGGCTATTTTTAACACACTAAAAGGAATTGATGTTGAAGAAACTTTTATTTTATTAATCGTACTCGCTGTATTGTATATGCTTCGTAAAAGGTTTGTACGTGAGAAAATGGAAGTCTCACTTTCCGATATCGTAAAAGTTTTTATATTCCTACTTGTAACGTTATATTTATATAAAAACTTAGGTATTTTATTTGCAGGTGCAAAAGAAGCTTTCAAACCTGATTTTGTCGTTCGTAATATTACACAAGTGAAACGAAGTGCATTAGCAGCTGCCTTTTTTGTTCCTACTTTTTTACTAATTGGTTCACTCATTGCAAATCGTTATCGAAATGAATTTCCCGGGCAACCAGCTAATGATAAAAGATTACAAAACTTCTTAGATGAACATGGTGGAAATGTACTTAGTCATTTAGGTTTTTTAGGAGATAAACAGTTCTTTTTCAGTAGTGATGGAAAAGCACTCATTCTCTTCTCAATAACTGGAAAACGACTTATTGTACTAGGTGATCCAATTGGGGACCCTTCCTCCTATCGTACTGTATTGCAAGAGTTTTTAGCTGAGGCTGATCGATTTGGATACATTTGTGTATTCTATCAAATTGAAAGTAAATGGATGAGTTTATACCACGATTTTGGTTATAACTTCTTTAAGCTTGGTGAAGAAGCTGTTGTTGATTTAAATACCTTTACAATAACAGGAAAGAAACGCGCTGGCATGCGAGCTACTTTCAACCGTTTTGAAAGAGAAGGCTATACATTCTCTATTCATGAGCCACCTTTCTCCGACGAATTATATGAAGAGTTAAGAAAAGTTTCAGATGCATGGCTTGGTGGAAAAAAAGAGAAAGGTTTTTCACTCGGATACTTCGATCGTGAATATATTAGTCGCGCTCCTATCGCAACATTATCTGATGCGGATGGAAAAATTATTGCATTCACAACATTCATGCCTGTATATCAAAACGGATCATTATCTGTCGATTTAATGCGATATTATCCAGATGCGCCTAGCGGCATTATGGACGCAATTTTCATCCACTTATTCCAGTGGGCAAAAGAAAATGAATACCACTCCTTTAATATCGGTATGGCACCACTTTCAAATGTTGGTTTATCCACACAGTCTTTCTGGTCTGAACGAGTGGCTGCTGCAATCTTTAATAACGTTCGTTATACGTATAGTTTCAGCGGATTACGACATTTTAAAGAAAAATATAAACCAGCATGGAGCGGTAAATATTTAGCATTTAGGAAGAATCATTCTTTACCAATTACAATGCTCTCTGTAACAAAATTAATAGGAAAAAGAAAAAACAGCTAAAATCTTAGCTGTTTTTTCTTTTTTGAACTTGTACAATAAATTCTTTTTCATACTTCTTACCATTTATATAGAAATTCCCCCACATTTTATACGTGCCTTCGGCAGGAAATGTAATTCGGTATTGTAATTGTTCATCCGTATCTACAGGCATAGCGTATAAAAAATTCTCCTTCGTTTCATCCACGATATAGAGTGACTCTACTTCTCCTCTCTCTGAATGCAATTTCAATTTTTCACCCTTTTTCGCTTGAAACTGAAATGTTAACGTAACTGGTTCATTCGGATGTAATGCGCCAAATAAAAGAGAAACTTCATACTCTCCTATTTTTTTTGTAAGTACACTGTCGATTGGAAATTTCACTTTTTTCTTATTGTTCTCCTCTTTCGTTCTACCAAAATTCTTCCTAGCGAATGACTCTACGGACTTATTTTTGTCTTCGTATAAAAATATTGTATATTCTTCGTCTTTCGCTATTTTGGAAGATAACTTATATGACCCGTTCCCTGCAAATGTGGGTTTAATTTGTTGTATGTTTTTTAACTGTCCATCTACAATCACTGCCCGCATTTGATCATTTACACCACGAATTTCATTATTCTTGTTGTTTAACAACTGAAATACAATATCTACTTTCTCATTTCCCTTTCCATTTGAAACACCCCACTTTACTTCCTGAACATCTCCTACAGTCTCTTCGTTTTCTTGATATTTTTTTATGTAAAATCCTCCTGCCACAATAAGTACTAACGCAATAAGCCCGATGACAAGATTTTTCAAAACATCACCTACCATTTTTATTGTCTCTATTCATACAAAACTTCTTAAGATATATATTCTAGATTATGATTTATGAAATCCTCCTATTTTGCACATATTACAAATAATAAAAAGATTTTAATTGAAAGGATTCGTAGTGTATAATGCAAATGATATTGATTTCTATCAATACATTATAAGGAGGACTTTTTTATGAGTGTACATATCGAAGCAAAACAAGGTGAAATCGCTGAATCTATTCTATTACCTGGTGATCCATTACGTGCAAAATATATCGCTGAAACATTTCTAGAGGACGTTACTTGCTATAATAATGTGCGTGGTATGTTAGGTTTCACTGGAACTTATAAAGGAAAACGTGTATCTGTTCAAGGTACAGGTATGGGTGTTCCTTCTATTTCTATTTATGTAAACGAATTAATCCAAAGCTACGGAGTTAAAAATTTAATTCGCGTTGGAACTTGCGGTGCAATTCAAAAAGATGTAAAAGTTCGTGATGTTATTATCGCAATGACGGCTTGTACTGATTCTAATATGAACCGTTTAACATTCCCAGGATTTGATTTTGCACCAGCTGCAAACTTTGACCTTTTAAAGAAAGCTTATGATGCTGGAACTGAAAAAGGATTACACGTTCGTGTCGGTAACGTTTTAACAGCAGATGTGTTTTATCGTGAAAGCATGGACATGGTTAAAAAACTTGGAGATTACGGTGTATTAGCAGTAGAAATGGAAACAACTGCTCTTTACACATTAGCAGCGAAATACGGTGTAAATGCATTATCTGTATTAACAGTTAGCGATCACATCTTCACTGGCGAAGAAACAACATCTGAAGAGCGTCAAACTACATTTAACGAAATGATTGAAATCGCTTTAGATGCAGCAATTCAACAATAATACACTAAAGAACTTGTCATACGTCTGGCGAGTTCTTTTTATGTGACTTTTTATAAATAACTACTTTATAAAGAGACAGATTTCTCCCCTCTACTTTCTTGTAACGTTTGTTATAATAAAGTGAAACTTTAATCAGTGGAGGTTTTTTCCATCCCCCACTGATTATTAGTTGAACCAATCGGATTTTACGGGCAATTGATTTCCCACTTAACTCCCTTGTATTCGCCGAATTTTGAAGTGGGAGTCTTATTGCCCGTTAAAGCGGGATAAAGAAATCATTTACAGTATTTCTCATAAGAGGTGACGTAGTGAAAAACAGAAGTATCGTCTTTAAACTATTTTTATTAACATCCACTTTATTTACAATCATATTCCTACTTTTTTTCCTAGGACAATCTCTATTTTTAGAGAAATTTTATATTAATAAGAAAGTAAAAACAGTCCAAACTGCTTTTGAAAAATTCGTAGATAATTATGATAAAAGTGATAAAAGTTATGAGCAGGTTAGAAAACTAAAACAAGAATTTCATGATAAAACAAATGCCGATATGCAGTTTTTGGACTCTAACGGTATTATTAAAAGTGATAACAATTACTATATCGATGTATTTAATCCCAACAATAATAAACAGTATTCCATTCCACTCAATAATCTTTTAACACCAGAAGAATATAATAAATTCGAAAATTTAGGTTTAAAAAAAGATGTAATAATCAATGTTGATGGAGTTGTACAAGAGAATAATATAATCACACCACAAAAATTAGGAACGAATTATAATCAATGGCAGAACGAACATTTCTATTCGGATTTTCAGTCAATTAATGGTAACCCTTCTAAGAACAGACTTGCAAGCCGATACAAATCTACAACTCGAATCGTCTTTACAGGTGTTATAACTAAGTTACAGCTCCCATCCAAAGCTGAGGTTCGTCTTGCAAATGATATTGAAACATTACAAGCCGTTCAATATTTTGCAGATATGATTAGAGAGGGAACTTCTAACTCGAACCAATTAAGTACTTTCATATTAGATGGCGGAGAAAATATAAAAAATAGTATCTTTGTAAAACCGATTATAGAAAATGGAAGGATTACAGAATACGCTTTTGCGATAGCATCTTTGCAGCCTGTTAATGAAGCGATGCTCGTTTTAAAAGATTATTATGTCTATGCCTTAATCATCGTGTTTCTCGTAATTATTTTGTTATCCTTCTACTACTCAAAAATCATTGTTAAGCCATTAATTAAAATAAATCGTGTTACAAAAAAAATGGCTAATTTTGATTTCAGCGAGAAATTACCTGTTACAGCTGACGATGAAATTGGCGGGCTTTCTGGCAGTATCAATACATTATCTGTAAATTTAAAAGATCGAATCGATCGATTAAATGTTGCTAATACAAAGTTACAACAAGATATTGAACGTGAACGTCAATTAGAAAAAACAAGAAAAGAATTCATTTCTGGCGTATCACACGAATTAAAAACACCGCTAAGTGTAATTAGAAGTTTTGCAGAAGGAATTAAAGATGGTGTTAGTAAGGATACTTCGTATTATACTGATGTTATTTTAGAAGAAACAGAAAATATGAACAGGCTGATTGTTGAAATGTTAGAATTAGCAAAGTTGGAATCTGGTACTTACAAACTAGATATGACGACGTTCTCAATCGGTGAATTAACGCAACAAGTCTACACAAAATTATTATTTAGCATGGAAGAAAAACATTTACAAGTGAACATCGATGCAGACCCTTCTATACTTGTTAAAGCAAATCGCAGTCGCATTGAGCAAGTAGTTGTGAACTTACTAAGTAATGCAATCCGTTATACGCCAGAGGGAGAAAAAATACAAGTCTCCATTATAGAAGCAGAAGATACCGTAAAAGTCGAAATCGAGAATACAGGAAACCCTATCCCTGAAGAAAGTCTTGAAAAAATTTGGGATCGCTTCTATCGTCTAGATGCATCACGTAGCCGTCACACTGGAGGTACCGGTCTCGGATTATCTATTGTAAAAAACATTTTAGACCTCCATCATGCCGAGTATGGTGTGTATAATACGACTAACAGTGTTGTATTCTATTTCAATTTACAAAAAGTAAAAGAAGTCAAATAATTTGTCTTAATTTCACTAGGAGTTCACATGAAATTCACACTCTCCCTTTATAGTAAGAAACAAGTTAATCCTTTCCTTTACACATATAAAAGAGGAGAGTGCGTGAAATGAAACAAGCAGGACAACCTATTCAAAATGAAAAACAATTAGAAACTATCAAAAATATACTTTTACAATCTTCGAAACGTGATGGCTTATTATTCGTATTAGCTGTAAATTCTGGCTTAAAAGTAAGTGAAATCTTACAATTAAAAGTTAGTGATGTAATCGATGAAAATGAAAATGTTCGCCATTCCATTTTATTTTACAATGAAAAAGTGAAGAAACATAAATGGTTTGCTGTAAATGAAGACTTACAGCACGCAATCGAAGACTACATGAAAGAACGTAAAACTTGGAAACGTAATGAACCATTGTTAAAATCTCAAAAAGGAACAAAATCTATTACGAGACAACATGCATGGTACATTTTAAACAAAGCCGCAAAAGAAGTTGGATTAGAAGGGATTAGCTCACATACACTTCGAAAAACTTGGGGTTATTGTGCATACAAATCAGGTGTTGATATTGCGTTTTTACAACACTTCTTTGATCACAGTACTCCATCAAAAACTTTAAAGTATATCGGTATTGCTTAATAACTCTTATACATAAAAAAGGTTACCATTTTAAAATTTGGTAACCTTTTTTATATTTCGTATTCTCTTTTCTTGTCTCTCCTATACTGTAGTGGTACTCTAATAATAAGGGGGAGAAATTATGAACACACTTACAATTGAATTACCAAAAGAAACGGCTGAAAAACTTGATTTATTAAAACAAGCTTATGAAAAGAAAACAGGTGCTTCTATCTCTGAGAGCACTCTCGTTCAAACACTTATCTCAAAAGAATTTATCCAAGCGATAACTCCTTTTGATTTACAACAATTCGTCAATGGAAAAGAACAGCATTAATTGCTGTTCTTTTTTTATCTCTATTTAAAATATATAAAGTTTTTTATATATTTTTAGAAAAACCATTGACAATGATAATGATAACCATTATCATTTATTGTGAAGCCAACAATTGATGAATCAACCAAACGCTCAGTAACATTGTTACCCCTCTTTTTCATATAGAAAGGCACTGTACATTCCCCCTGTTTGTACAGTGCCTTTCTTGTTTATTATCATTCAAAAAAATTTAATTGCTCCGGCTTCGGCTCACCATATGTAATGTTCATCATTTTCATAAGCTGTTTCGCATTATCTGCTGCATCCCCACCTGAATTGTTGTTAAACAGTACGTATATATCCTTTGTTTTCTTTTTTAATTGCTCTAGTCGTTCAACCCATTCTTCCAGTTCTTTATTGTTGTAGCGATATAAACAGCGAACCGCTCTCCAATTTTCCCCTTTATCAAGCCAACCATGAACATTTCGACCGTGAAAACGTATTAATGCCATGTCTGAATTCGTAACCTCTAACACGAGTGGCACAGAACCTATCCCAGCCTGTGGTTCATCACAAATTGTATGAATCCATTTCTCCTGTTCTAGAAACTGTAACGTCTTATCTCTCATTTCTGGATAAAACCATGTTTGATTTCGAAATTCTATTGCACATGGTAAACCTTCCATTTTTTCTTTCGTATATCGAAGAAAATCTACATTTTTCTTTTTGCAATCAAACCATGGTGGATATTGAAATAAAATTGTTTTTAATTTATCAGCTTCTATTAAAGGAAGAATAGACTGTTTATACACATCAAACATCTCATCGAACGTAGAAAAAGGAATTTCACCTTTCATATGTCCTGTCATTCCTTGATACGCTTTTACGACAAAAGAAAAATCTTTCGACGTTTCCATTGCCCATTTTATATAATTTCGTGCAGGTTGCATTGCGTAAAATGAACTATCCACTTCCACAATAGGAAAATACTCGCTATATGTTCGTAATTTATTTCTATTTTCATAGGGATTTATGTATAAAGAATCATGATCTCCCCATCCTGTCACTCCAATAAACAGCACATATACCCCTCCCTTTTAACTTCATCTTCAATTCACTTTCCAAACACTTTGCATCATGTAGCCTTTTCTTTAAGAGTATCCTTATAAAAATATGATATACTATATGGAAGAATTTTTAAAATGAGGGGTTATTTATTTATGCTTCCAAACGATGCTACTGTATCTCATGAAAAACGAATTGAAGAACTAGAAAATAAAGTACGTTTTTATGAAGAACTTGTGAATCAATTACCACATCATTTCACATACAAAAATCCACATATTGGTTTACGAATAAAGAAAACTAGAACGACTCATTCCATTCAAGAAATACCAAAAGAGAATAAAGAGGCTCATTTTCAACTTACTTGTGATTCATTATTTTTATTTGAACAACTTGAAAAACACTTTGTACATATTTTTGATGCCTTTTCACATCATGTAACCTTTATCGATAGTAAAGGGAATATTACTTTATGTAATCAAGTTGCTGCAGATGATTTCGGTATAATACGAAATGATATTATCGGAAAACCGATTCAACAATTACTAAACTTGCCGGAAGAAAAAATTAAAGCAATTGAAACATTAAAAACGGGAACAGAAATATATAATGAAGAAGTTTTAGACAAAAACTATGGCATTATAAATAACCGAATTATTCGCGATTATAACGGGGAGATTTTTAGAGTTATTAGTGTCTTTCATTATTTAAATACAGAACGTGATGCAGAGAAGTTTTCGTTAGCAGGGCGAATCGCAGCTGGAATTGCACACGAAGTACGAAATCCCCTTACAACAGTACGAGGATACTTACAATTTTTACAAGAAAGCGTTTCTCCATCAAATAAAGAGTTATTTAAAAACTTGCTTATCCCTGAATTAGATCGTGCAAATAATATTATTACAAAATTTTTAGCCATTTCAAAAACACGGGAATTTACAAGAGAACCGTTTCCCATCAATACATTTTTACGTGACTATATTCAACAGTTACTAGCTAGTGAAGTTTCCTTGCATAATATTTCAATTGATTATAACTTCTCTAATGAATTAGATGATATTTTAGTCAATATTGATCGACATGAACTTGTTCAAGTGTTTTTAAATCTATTTCAAAATGCCGTCGATGCTCAAGGCGACAAACCTCTTTCTATTCAAATTACTAGTTATCGCCTTAATAACTTCATTCGGATTACTTTCACAGATAATGGAATTGGTATTCCTCCAGCTATTCAAGAATATATCTTTGATCCATTCTTCTCAACGAAGGATTCGGGAACAGGACTAGGCTTGTCAGTAACAAAAAAAATCATCCAAAATCATAACGGCACATTAAAAATGACTAGTAATGAAGATGGTACAACTTTCACTATTTCAATTCCAATCTTACCTAAAACAACCCTTGAAAAATTAAATCAATGTAAATAAAGGACTATCCACGAACTACATGCCAATTGTTAAACACTCCCAACAATTAGCATGTAGTTTTTTATGTTGCACTTTTCTTTTTTACATTATATAAACCTTTCTCTATATCTTACTTATTTCTTTCTAGGTGGGCCAATTTCTTATTTTTTTAGAAATGGTAGTTTGTCCATCACGAATTTAGTATAAATTTCATTTTAATATATAGTAATGACTAATGATTCTATGAAAGAAAAGAATGAAAAGATGAACAATAAAAATAAAGGAAAAGTATTTTATGGTAATGATTGTTGCAAATTAAAAGCATGTAGCCATATTAACATCCCTAAGTCAGAACTTACAGAAAGACTTCTTCAAGCTCTTAGTCAAGCTATTCTAGTTCAATATAGATCTGGTTGCCTAGGCGGAGGAACTACGGGGGCTACTGGTGCTCAAGGACCTCAAGGACCTGCGGGCGATACAACTGCGACACTATCTGTCTTCCGAATTTACTAACCACAATTTCCGATAATATTTTGGTAGGACTAAGCACATTTATAATTAATAGATGTGATTTTGATTGTCTATTAAATCTCTCTTTTAATAAAAAGGAGCACTTGTTTGGGAGGATAAGTGCTCCTTCTTTACGTTTCTTTACCTCAAATTTACTCTATCTTAATCCTCATTTTGTATGATAAATAGTGAAGTCAAAGATATGAAAGAGGGATGAAAATGAGAGTTATGTCACTAATACGCATTTGGATTGCTCTTATGGTATGCATTATTTTATGTGTAGGATTTTTTTTAACTCTAAAATATTCCACTATTTCAAAAGCAGATAGAAAAACTGTTCCATACAAAATTTTGTATACGAAACAAAGCAACATCCCTTATTCTAATGCAACAAAAAATGAAAAGAAAGTTATAACGGGAATGCTTATTACGAAAGCTTCTAGTTCCGAAGCATTACTTCAAATTGCTGAAACGATTAAAGATCAGTATACAAATAAAAAAATCGATGAAATTACACTTTCTATCCACAATAAAAATAATGGTAATTACGAAGAAGAATTACCTTACGAACCTATTAGTAAAGGAAAAATAATTGTCACATACGATTCTCAATCCTTTGGCAATACGAACATTATACTTAACGAGTAGTAACTAGTACGGAGAAGGGATAATTTCAATCGTTTAAAATTTCATTTTGTTTTTCATACAAAAAAGAGGCGAATTTCATTATTCGCCTCTTTCTTTTACCAAAATGAAGGAATCCATTCTTTCACTTTATCAATCCACTCTTGTTGCTCTTTTTTTCTTTGTTGTTCCTCTTCTTTCCTTCTCTTCTCTTCTTCTTTTCTTCGTTTTTCCTCTTCTATTGTAGTCAATTGTTTTTTATAATCAGCCTCAGATATGAGCGATAACTGAAATGCTTTTTGAGCTGGATTTGCGTTCGCTTTTTTCATAATATCCCGGAACATTGTCGTCGTAATTTGACTACCACCCGGAACATAATGATCGCTATCTGTTTTATCATATCCTACCCAAATCGCACCTACCAAATCTGGTGTGTATCCAACAAACCATGAATCCTTTGCGCCGGTGCTTGGGCCATTTACAATTTGAGTAGTTCCTGTCTTACCAGCCGTATCAACATTATTAACTTTCGCCTTTTCGCCCGTTCCCTTTTCGACAACGCCTTTTAATAAATATGTCATCTTTTGAGAAATTTTCTCGCTTGTCACTCGTGTCTCTTTCTTATACCACTTTCCAATCGTTTCACCTTCCGCATTTTGTATCTCTCTAATCGCATGAGCTTCCACTTGAACACCATCATTTGCAAATGTACTATACGCTTGAGCCATTACAAATGGGGATGTTCCTACATGCATACCGCCTAAAGCGATTGGATACGTACGATCTTCTGGCGCTAATGGAATACCAAATCGCTCTAAAGATTTCAACCCTTTATCTAATCCAATCTGTTCCAATAGCCAAACAGCCGAAACATTGTACGACTTTGCCACAGCTTCATACATTGTCACATCACCGTGAAAAGTATGATCGCTATTTTGTGGTTTATATTCTTTAATATTAAATGGTTCATCTTTCAATATATCGTATACTTCATACCCTTGCTCTAACGCGGGTACATATACAGCTAAAGGCTTTAACGTTGAGCCAGGTTGTCTTTTTAATTGGGTTGCATGATTAAACTGTAAAAACTGGTACGGTCCTCTCCCTCCAACTAAAGCTGGTACACCACCTGTTTTTGGATTCATAAGAACTACACCCGTTTGCATCAGTTGGTCTGAGCCATTATCTTTGAAATAACTATCATTATTCACAACGTCTTCTACAGCCTGTTGTTTTTTCGGGTCAAGCTCTGTATAAATACGATAACCACCCGCTAAAATTTCATTTTGTGTCAATTCGTACTTGTCCATTGCTTCTCTAACAATATAGTCTACATATTGAGAATATTTTCCCTTGTATTTATCATCCACACCACGTTTTAATAAAAGACCGCTCTCTTTTTCTTTATTATACTGTTCGTCAGAAATATACCCTTGCTCTTTCATTAAGCTTAATACGACATTACGTCTTTCAATTGACTTGTTAAAGTTTTTATAAGGTGAATATGCAGATGGTGCTTTAATCAAGCCTGCAATCGTTGCAGCTTCTGAAATTGATAAATCTTTTACATCTTTATCAAAATAAGATTTTGCTGCCCTTTTTATACCCCAAGCACCTTCCCCAAAATAAATTTGATTCATATACATTTCAACAATTTCATCTTTTGTATAAGTACGTTCTATTTTTTTTGTTAAAAAGTATTCCTTTATTTTACGAGAAAATGTACGATCTTGTGTCAGAAATACATTCTTCGCAAGCTGCTGTGTAATTGTACTTCCCCCAGCTACAACTTCTCCTGCTGTAATATTTTTAAAAACCGCACTTATAATTCCACTATAATAAATACCATGATGGTTAAAAAATTCCTTATCTTCTACTGCAACAATTGCCTGAACCATAATATCAGGAATATCTTTTCTTTTAACGCCTTCTGTTTTCGAAGAAGCTAATTTAGTTGCGACCTCATTATTTGCATCATAAATTAAAGTCGGTTGTGGAACAGCTTGTTTTAGTTCAGATATGTCTTGAATGGAAATTATTATATTTACAGCAATAAATAGAGTAACGAATACACTTCCCAATACAATTAATGAATTACGAAGTTTCTTCCTCTTATTGAACCACTCAAGCATTTTTTTTAAATGAGTGTTCTTCAATTTCATTCGTTCACTTCCTTCATTTATTTACACTCTTCTTTTTAAAAGGAAGAATATACCGCCTTTTAAATTTATTATAATAACGTAGTCATTCCTATAGTGTAAAGCTTTTCTTTTACATTCATACTTTTTGCAAGAAAAGGACATTCTACAAGTAAGATATTCACTATTGGATATTAATATTATTAATAGAACAACGAGAGTTATGTTAAGTTTTTGTAAACTTTTCGATAAAATGTTTTAAAAAACGACAGTTTTTTGTTAGAATTGATTAGCCAATATATTTTACATATATTACTTTTGTGGGGGTAACAATAATGGTCTTTAAATCAAAAAAAGATAAATTTTCTGAAATGTTAATGAATGTTTCCGAAAATTTAAAAGAAGGCGCGCAGTTTTTCGTGGAGTATAAAATTAAAAATGCTAGCGATTTAAAAGAGTTTTCTATGCGCATGAAAGAGTATGAGTCAAAAGGTGACTCATTTATTCACGAAATCATTATGGAGTTAAACAAAGCGTTTATCACTCCGATTGAGCGTGAGGACATCCTACAACTTGCAATGAGTATGGATGATGTATTAGACGGATTAGATCACAGTGCTGGTCTGTTCGAAATGTATTCTATTACAGAAGCTGATGAATACATGATTAAATTCGTAGAAGCAATTAATCAATGTGCGATTGAGATTGCAAACTCTGTTGAATTAATGTCTAACAAAAAATTAGTCGACATTCGTACAAATGCGATTAAGATTAAGGATTATGAATCACAGTGTGATGATATTCGCCGTCATGCGATTAAGCACTTATTCTCTCGTGAAAAAGATCCGATTAAGATTATTCAATTTAAAGAGATTTACGAAGAGCTTGAAGAAGTAGCTGATAGCTGTCAAAGCGTTGCAAACGTATTAGAAACAATTATTATGAAGAACGCGTAAGGAGTTTGATCATGGATACACTCTTGATACTGACCGTTTTAGTAGTCATTTGCGCTTTAGCTTTTGACTTTATCAATGGATTTCACGATACAGCAAACGCTATTGCAACGGCTGTTTCAACGAAAGCTCTAAAGCCTAGACATGCCATTATTATGGCGGCTATTATGAACTTTTTAGGCGCAATGACATTTACAGGTGTAGCAAAAACGATTACAAAAGATATCGTTGATCCATTCGCCTTACAAAATGGTTCTCTTGTAATTTTAGCTGCTTTGCTTGCGGCAATAGCTTGGAACTTAATTACTTGGTACTACGGTATTCCAAGTAGTTCTTCGCATGCAATTATCGGCGCAATCGCAGGTGCTGCAATTGCGGCCGCTGGGATTAGCTCGCTAAATCTTAAAGGATTCATTAAAATTATTGAAGCTTTAATCATTTCACCGATTATCGCTTTTGTTATTGGTTATATCGTATACAGTATTTTTAAAGTAGTATTTAAAAACTTTAACTTAACGAAAACGAATAAGAACTTCCGTATATTCCAGATTTTCACTGCAGCATTACAAGCCTACACACACGGTACGAATGATGCACAAAAAGCAATGGGGATCATTACGATGGCACTTATGGCTAATAACTATCATACTTCTAGCGATATCCCGTTCTGGGTACAATTATCTTGTGCTGTCGCAATGGGGCTTGGTACTTCTGTCGGTGGATGGAAAATTATTAAAACTGTCGGTGGACAAATTATGAAAATTCGTCCTGTAAATGGTGTAGCTGCCGATTTATCATCATCACTTGTTATTTTCGGTGCAACATTCATTCACTTACCGGTTAGTACGACGCACGTTATCTCTTCTTCTATTTTAGGGGTTGGTGCTTCTCACCGTGTGAAAGGGGTAAAATGGGGAACTGCAAAACGTATGTTAATTACATGGGTTATTACACTTCCTATTTCAGCTTCTTTAGCTGCTCTGTTTTACTACCTATTACATTTTGTTTTCTAATCAAAAGTCGTCTTCCTTATTTTTCTAGGAAGACGACTTTTTTGTGAACAAGCCTATTTCTCATTAAAAAGCGTGTATAATAATTGGTGGATAAGTTATTTAGAGGAGTTGGCAATTTTGGAATACATCATGTTACTTTTCATCGGACTAATCGCCGGAACAGTCGGCAGCCTAGTTGGGCTTGGAGGCGGAATTATTATTGTTCCGTTATTAATTGGATTACACAGTTTATCACCACAACTTGCAGTAGGGACTTCCATGGTAACAGTCGTTTTCACAGGACTATCTTCCACCCTTACTTACATGAAGCATAAGCGAGTAGATTATAAAAGTGGACTTATTTTATTTATCGGAAGCGGCCCTGGTGGTATTATCGGATCATGGGCAAATAAATTTTTAAACCAAGACACATTTTCTTTATACTTTGGGATTTTCCTTATATTCGTCTCAATTCTACTTATGCTTCGAGACAAATTAAAACCTCTTTCCCTCTCAAATACGTCTGTAATTAAGCGTTCTTTTACAGATAATGATGGAAATACTGTACACTACCAATTCCCACCGTTTCTTGCTATCTTTATCGCCTTTATAGTTGGGTTTATATCTGGATTATTTGGAATTGGTGGCGGTGCCTTACTTGTTCCAGCAATGATGCTTCTTTTTGCATTCCCAGCACATATTGCAGTAGCAACTTCAATGTTCATCGTATTTCTATCAGCAATTGTAAGTTCTGCAACTCACATCTCACTTGAAAATGTCAGCTGGATTTATGCATTAATCCTGATTCCGGGTGCATGGATTGGCGGAAAAATCGGGGCTTACATTAATACAAAACTAAGTGGTAACGCCGTAATTAATTTATTACGTATTACGTTGATTATTCTTGGAACTAGATTAATCATTATTTCCCTTTTATAACGTATTCTTTTTAGAATGCGTTTTTCTTATACACATGAATATAAAAATCCTCCGAGGAGAACAAATAAAATTAAACAAACACATAATAACATATAATTTGAAATATGTACTTTCTTCAAGTTGACCACTCCTATAACTGCGACTGTTATCTTTATGATAGCGAAAAAATAGTTCACTTGCAGTTACAGAGTGCTAACAATGCAAAATCAATTATTACAAATTTTATCCTTATATTTCATTTCTTTGTATATTCTATCGATTTAATAAAAAAAGATGTCATATTGACATCTTTTTTAATGAAGAAGTGACCACCCCATGAAGTCTTCATGTACTTGGCACGCCCTCTTATCGTTTCGATCATATAATTCAGCATAGCTATCTGTTTCTTCATCATAAGCCATCGTATAAATAATTTGGCCGTCTACTTCAACGGATAAAACGACTCCACCTTTCATCTCTTCTACATGAATGATAGCATTCGCCGGAATTCTCATATCCGTCATTCTCATCGCATCTAACAATATACTAAACCCCCTACAGCGTATTCATTGCTAGTACTATTACACACTAAATAGTATACTACTGTAATAGCATACATTTCGTCAATGAAATTGCTGTTGAAATAGCATATTGTCTATATACATATACGCTAAAATAGAAGAAATAGAAACATATTAATGGGGGGCTAACATTGATTCTACACAAAGGAGATGTACTATTCCGTCAAGGCGAGGACGGTCCTTTATACTTTATAAAAACAGGCTTATTAAAAGTAGTTCGGCTAGAAGAAGACGGAACACCATTTTTATTCAACATTATCGTTCCAGGTGAAACGATACCTCATCATTCTTTAATTTCACCGAAAGAATATCACGGTACAGCTATCGCTTTAATAAAAACAGAAGTGGAACCGATCACTAGTAGTGAATGGTACGAGAGACTTCAAGCAAATCCCGAATCGTATGCTAACATCGCTATGCAATTGCAATCTAAATTAAGAATGATGCAACAACGAATTGATCAATTGACAACCGTCTCTCCGAAAGAACGTCTTCATCGTTTACAAGAATGGTTCACCCTATATTTAGGTGACATTCCTATATATGAAATATTAACACAAACCGAAATTGGTCAACTGATAGGTATACGCCGTGAAACAGTAAACCGTTTATTACGAGAACAAATAAAAAACGAGGTAAAATAAATACCTCGTTTTTTTGCTTATTGTAAGCTTGTTGCTGGGCCGAAAAATTCATAATGAATATGCTCTTGTTTCACACCTAAATCAGTTAGTGCAGCATTTATATGCTTCATAAATGCTACTGGACCACAGAAATAAAACTCTGCTTCAGTTGTCGGAATAATAGTTTTTAACCATTCACTTTCAATGAAACCTTCTTTATCAAAGTTCTTCATTTCTAAATCTTTTTCAGTCGGTGCAGAATAACAAGTATATGCTTTAACTTGTTCATATTCATTTTCTACTGCCTTAACGTCTTCTTTCATTGCATGTGTATTACTATTTATTGCTGCATGAACAAAATATACATTACGTTTTGAATCTTGCTCAATTAACGTATTTAACATACTCATCATCGGTGTAATCCCTACTCCACCACTAATTAGTACAACTGGTAATGTTGAATCCATATTTAACACGAAATCTCCCGCTGGTGCACTTACTGGTAAAACATCTCCTTCTTTTACATGTTCATGTAAGTAATTAGACACTTTACCGTCTGGTGTATCTACACCTTTTTCTTTTTTTACACTAATACGATAATATTCTTTCCCAGGAGCATCGGATAAACTATATTGACGATTATGTGTATATGTCTCACCTTCAATATTGATTTGAACCGTTACATATTGACCTGGGATGAATGAAGAAACTTTCCCTCCATCTTCAGGTTTCAAATAAAATGACGTAATAACATCGCTTTCCTTCACTTTTTTAACAATCACAAAGTTGCGGAAGTCTTTCCATCCACCTTCTTTATGTGCAGCTTCTTCATACATCTCTGCTTCAATGCTAATGAATGCATCAGCAATGACACCATATGCTTCTCCCCATGCATTTAAAACTTCATCAGGTGCACCTGCGACCTCTTTAATGGCACGTAGTAAACATGTACCTACAATCGGGTAATGCTCTGCTTTAATACCTAAACTTCTATGCTTATGACCAATTTGTTTTACAACTGGAATAATAGCTTCTAAATTATCAATGTACGTTGCAGCTGCATAAACAGCATTCGCTAACGCTTGTTGTTGTCTTCCCTTTTTCTGATTTGTATGGTTGAAAATATTCAATAACTCCGGATGTTCCGAAAATAAAATTTCGTAAAATCTCGTTGTAATTTCAACGCCTTTTTCTTGTAATAATGGTACTGTTGACTTTACGATTTCAATTGTTTTTGCACTTAACATTGTATCCCACTCCTCTATTTCCTTAACTGTTTTTAGTTTAACTGAATCTTATAATGCAGATTGTGATTTTAATCACTATTAACACGGTGTTTTTGTGAATAATATATGAACATTGTATTTACAAAAGAAAATAAGCTAACTAGAATTCTAGCTAGCTTATTATTTTGTTTGTATAGCTTGTTCAATTACTTTTATATCTTTCCCATCGCCAAACTCCGTATATCCCCAGATATTCGTTTCACCTCTATATTTATTTACGATAATATCCAAGTCATGATATACACGGTGGGCATACACTACATACTCAATATTTTGAAGTTCCACACCTTTTTTTACAATTTCATAGCTTCTATTTACATCGCGTTTTATTTTTTCATTCTTTATTTCCATGTGTATATTTTTTAAAGATTGTTCTTGCTGTTGAAACCATTGCTTAAATTGATTCCAATCCCCGTCTGTATAATTCTCTGCTTTACCGTAATTTAAGAAATTATTATAGCTTTCATGTGTCATTCGAATAAAATTTAGCACTTTTGTCTCTTCTTGCACATCTTCTATTTGAGCTATTGTATTTACCTCAGCAGGCTTATTCGCATAATGTAACAGCACTTTCATAAGACTATAGCTTGCAATGATCATCACGATAATAATCCCGAATACACTTAACAATTTCTTCATATACAGAACTCCTTCTCTACTAAAAATATTACAATGTATGACTATACTTGTAACTTTCTCTCGTAGAAATATAATTCCTGTATAAATTCTTCCTATCATTTCGACAATATTTTTCTATACATTTCTCGTTGGCAAATGTTCTTGTAAAACAATATATCCTTCATAAGCTGTGTAACCGAGTATAGCCATTAATCCGATATAACAAGCAAATACTGTCCATTTCGTTTTCGCATCCACTTTATAATAGTTTTCTTGTTGTTCCTTTTCTGTTTTCCATTCATTTAATTTTCTTTCTGACGCTTCAAATGCTTCCCTTATGTGAATTGTATACTCATCTTTTTCATCTTCATATGGAACATAATCTAACGGTTCGAACTTCGGTAAAAGATACTCTAACACTTCCATTTTTTGAAGTTCACCTATTTGTAACTCTTTTTCCCGTTCTCTTTGTCTTAATGCATTCATCTCATGATGCATCACGTATATAGTCCGATGTACAGCACCCGTTTCTTTTAATTCCTCTTCAAGCCTAGTAACATATTCTTTCATCCCATCAATTTTATGCCCTAATTCCTTAATCGGCTCATCTCTCTTTATTACTCTATATAACTCCATACAACCGATAATAACAATAAATCCTCCCAAAATACTTTTAAAGTAAATTGAATAGCCAAGTAATAAAATAAGGCCTGCTCCCCAAATTTTAGTACTGACAACTGAAATAATTCGCCCACCATCTAGCGGCGAAACGGGAATTAAATTAAAGAAATTAATCATACTTCCAAGCAAAATAACAAGCGCCCAAAATGGCTCTTTCGTCATTATATAAAGCGGTATCGCTGGTAAAAATGACAGAAGTCCGAAAAACGGACCCATATAGGCAATGTAAGCTTCATCTTTCGCATTTTTCGGCATCTCTTTCATTCCAATAAGGGCCCCCATAAATGGAATAAAGATTGCTGGCGATGTTGGGATCCCCTTTCTTTTCGCAGCCCATAAATGGCCCATTTCATGAACAAACAACAAATAAATGAGCGCCACTCCAAATTTCCAACCATATAGAACTGCGTATGCGCCAAGCGATAGAAACATACTAAATACCGTTGAAAACTTTGCTAATTTAAAAATTGCAAATACCCACTTTAACTTAGACAGTAAAAATAGACCTATCGCAACAATAATTCCCCATAATCCTTTTTTATTATTTTTCATATTCCTCTCCTTTATCTCTCATTAATGAATCATATCATTCATCAAAGCTTGTTCTTTTCTCTATTATGACATATTTTTTTCTATTGTTAGAAATAATGTTTATATAATCCATTTTCAGCCAAAAATATAAATAAAAGGAGGTGTACACAAATGAATTTACAATCTCTTATAATAGGTGCTCTATCGTTTTTAGCTTCAACTCTTATTTTTTATACCGTTAGTTACGTATTATTATTAGATTTGTTGCCCAATCACGTATTTATTGCCCTTGTCATCCTTTCCGCTCTTATGATTTCTTTTCTTATTACACGAAAATCAATGAATGAGCCATCTACAAAAGCAAAGTAATAGAGAGGGGTGCTTTCCCCTCTCTATTATCATTTCCTAGGAAAGGTCATATAGATTTGACGAGTTTACATTCATTCCAATCCGTAAGGGCTAATTAAAGTCTCACTTTATCTTTGAAAATTCATTTTTTCACCATAATCTTTAACAATCTGAATTATATTTTGAAACACACCTATTTTTTCTTTTTCACTGTTTAATATTTTCAAATCATAATTTTCGTAATATGTTTCTAATGATTTTAATTGTGATTCTGAAGCGCTTTTTATCGGAACAGTAGCATGTAATTCATATTGCTTATACCCTTCCTTTACTTTTTCACCTAAAATCATTTCACTCTCTTTTGCTCCAATTAATTTTTGAACTTTTTCTGGAAAATTGAGTTGCAAATAATATTCTTGCTCCTTCACTAACTTATTGTATAGTGATTGTGAAATCGTATACCGTACCGTATAATTCACGTTTTGATCGCCTGTTTTAATATGAAACGCGGTAATCTGCAAATCTTTTTTTGTTACTTCCGTTAAAGGGCTTACCTGCATCTCATCTTCTTTTTGTTCTGAGACATTTGGAAATATATCCAAAAGCTTTTCCGTATCTTTTTCATTCAACATATACATAGCTTTCTTATATTGCACCCATCCTCGTCTATCTTCTCCCCTTAACCATGCATAATAAGTTTCTTTTTTCCCATCTCTACTAATTTGTATTTCATATTCAGGTTCACCGAAGCTTCCTGTTATTTCTTGTTTCTCAGCTTTATTCAAAATGTCTATTACTAACTTCGCTTCTGATTCCTGCAACTTTTTCTCTTTATGTTTTTTTTGTATAACGGTTACCCCTATTGTTTCTTTCACTTCATTCACCGTCTCTTCTACTTTTTTTGTTTCTTTTTTCGGCTCAACTTGACCACAAGCTGCTAGTAACATAACAAACAACAACACCAATACATATTTCCCTTTCAAATTAATCCTCCTCTTACGATAAGAAATCCTTATAATCTTCATACACAAAACAAAAACGTGACATCCTATTAAATACGCTATACTAATCATTGAAAGGAGGTCTTTATCATGTCCATTAATTTTCATGATGAAAATAATAAGTACACATATGCAACAAGAAACGCTCATATTTCTTGGGCTGAAATGGTAAAAAACATTACAGAAATACAAAACAAGCAAATAATTGATATCGGCTGTGGTGGTGGGATTTATACGAAAGAACTCGCTCTTATGGGAGCCAAAAATGTTGTGGGACTTGATTTTTCAAAAGAAATATTACAAGCTGCAAAAGAAAATTGTAACAACTTTTCAAACATTTCATTCATCCACGGTGATGCACATAATATCCCATACCCTAATGAAACATTCGACATAGTTATTTCGCGTGCAGTTATTCATCATTTACAAGACATTCCTACATTTTTACGTGAAGCTTCTCGTATATTAAATAAAAACGGTTTACTTATTTTACAAGATCGAACAATTGAAGATTGTACAATTCCAGGAAGTCCCGAACACATTCGCGGATATTTTTTCTCTCTATTTCCAAAACTTATTGAAATAGAGTCAAAAAGACGTCCAAAAACCAACACTATACAGACAGAATTACAAAAACATTCTCTTCATGTACTTCCCGCACAAACACAATGGGAAATACGAAAAATACATGATTCTGTAGAAGCATTATTGCAAGATTTATCTCCTCGAACAGGTCGATCTATTCTATATGAGTTAACAGATGATGAACTTTCTCAACTTCTACAACATATACAGACCGCATTACAAAACGTCTCTCCTATTATTGAAAGAGATCGATGGACAATTTGGAGCGCCATGAAGTTGTAAGGAAGGAAGCCTCACAAAATAATGTGAGGCTTCCTTTCTTTCATAATCTAATTTTGCAACACTCTTGATATCCTCCACTTCTGGCCTGTGCACTTCCACACTTCGGACATACTAAATATCTAGACTGATTTGTCAACAAACTACCTTTTTGAAAGAGTAAAACTTCTGCTTGTTTAAACGAACGCGAATAATATAACCACATAAAACCAATTATAGCAATAATGCCAAATAATACTCCCATCGCAAGCATTTCAGTCACCTCTTTTGGTTTGTTCTTTCCAGCAAGTGGATTGTTGTATTATTCTCTATAAATTCAAACAATCCCTTCTTCACTCCTATAAATATCAATTTTCTCTATAAAATTTACAATTCTCCGCAAATTTTCACTACCATTTTACAATTCATCATTTCCTTTACAACAACGAATATCACTTTCGATATTTCCGTATATAAATATATCTTTCAAAAAACATATTGACTTTCTAAAAAAAACATGCAACAATACTGTCAGAATACTTGAATAAAAATTCATTGACGAGAACGAGTACGTTATAGAACTGTTCCCCAGAGAGTTGGCGATTTGCTGAAAGCCAACGTTCAGCGCGTAACCGAAAATCATCTCCGAGAAGTAGAACCGAATGTTACAGTAAGTTCTTACCGGCCGTCCCCCGTTACAAGGAACACGTATCATGTTGTACGTTGCAAAGCCGTATACATATAGATTTATTTCTACATGTGTAAATTAGGGTGGTATCGCGGGTAAATATAACTCGTCCCTTTCTTTAGGGACGAGTTTTTTGTGTTCTTACAAATGAATAAAAAAGGAGGAAAAACAATGAACACTGTATCAAAAAAACATATTTTTTTCACGGGTCTTATGCTATTTTCTTTATTTTTTGGGGCAGGTAATTTAATTTTCCCTCCCATGCTTGGCCAAAATGCAGGTGAAAACTTTTGGCCAGCAATGATTGGATTTTTACTAACAGGAGTTGGCTTACCACTACTAACTGTTATCGCAATTTCTCTATCTGGAAATGGAATGCAGCAACTTGCAAGTCATGTTCATCCATTATTCGGAATTTTCTTTACAGTAATTGTATACATTGCTATCGGTCCATCTATGGGCATCCCACGTGTTGCAAATGTCGCTTATGAAATGGGGGTTAGTTCTTTCTTACCAGAAACAATCCGCTCTAGCAGCCTAGTGCTATTTGTATATACAATCATCTTCTTTACTATCGTATTTTGGCTGAGTTTGAATCCATCTAAACTTGTTGATCGTATTGGAAATGTATTAACACCTATTTTATTACTCTCTATTTTCTTATTGTTTGTTAAAAGTGTATTTACACCACTTGGGCAATCAGGACCAGCAATGCAAGAGTATCAAACTTCTCCAATCTTCAAAGGCTTTATGGAAGGCTACTTAACAATGGACACTATTTCAGCACTTGCATTCGGAATTATCGTTGTAAATGCAATTCGCTCTAAAGGTGTGAATGATCGTAAGTCCATTGCCATCGCCACAGCAAAAGCAGGGCTTATTGCCGCTACAGGGCTCGTACTTGTATACGGTGCACTCGGCTGGCTTGGGGCAACTAGCGTCTCGCTCGGATATGCAAAAAATGGCGGACAGCTACTTACTGTTATCGTACAACAATTATTCGGTCCATACGGTTTGCTCCTATTATCTCTTATCGTTACACTCGCTTGTTTAACGACATGCGTTGGACTCGTATCTGCGTGCAGCCAATATTTTTCAACATTATTGACTACATTTTCATACAAAACGTTCGCGAGTATCATTTGCGCATTAGGATTACTAGTTGCCAACTTAGGTTTAACGAAAATTATCGCAATCTCTGTTCCAATTCTACTTGTTGTGTATCCAATTGCGATTGTACTCGTACTACTATCATTACTTCATAAATACTTCGGTGGATATCGCTCTGTTTATGTAGGTGCTTTAATTGGAGCAGCTGTAGTGAGCGTATTTGATGGATTAAAACAAGGTGGTATTTCAGTTTCATTTATCACACCATATTTTGAATTTATCCCTTTATATAATGAAGGAATCGGCTGGCTAATACCAGCATTAGTAGGAGCTCTTATTGGTCTTGCAATGGCTAAGTTAAGCGGTACGAAAAAAGTTCCATTAGTAACCGAATCTCACGAAGTAAAAGCCTCCTAAAAAAAACTCCCAAAAGGGAGTTTTTTTACATTTGATACGCAGTATGATTAAAACTGCTTATTTTATAAGCCTTCGTATAATATTCAATATTCGTATCAACTGTTTCTACCTTGACAACATCATAGTGCTCTTCTTGCTTTACTAAAAATAAATAGTATTCCTCTGTAGCCTCAATAATCGCAATTTTATCTGTTTCAACATTATATTGTTCACAAAGCGCTTGTAATGCGTTCACATAATCCCCTAATTTTTTAGACTTATCCATTCCGAATATAGTTTGAACTAACATATACATTCTCCCCTTTATATGTACTGTTAACACCCCAATGATAACGCTTACATTATTTATCGTCAATAAAAACATTCAATAGTTTTAACGCCAAATCTATATTGTATCGAGCCAATAATCAGCGAGGAATTCCCCGCCAATTAAAGTTTCACTTTATCCCGCATTAACTGCCCGTAAAAGCCCGATTGGTGAGGGCTGATAATCAGTGGGGGAGGAACAACCTCCCCACTGATTAAAGTTTCACTTTATCACTTCGTTAA
The DNA here is from genome assembly GCF_038008705.1 of Bacillus sp. FSL W8-0770. Classification (NCBI taxonomy): domain Bacteria; kingdom Bacillati; phylum Bacillota; class Bacilli; order Caryophanales; family Bacillaceae; genus Bacillus; species Bacillus sp. FSL W8-0770. Next base: position 1,376,758 of record NZ_JBBOZR010000001.1, on the reverse strand, counting down.
TTGATGCCTAAATGCATAAATAACCGCCTGAGTACGGTCACTTACATTCAATTTATTTAATATATTACTCACATGTGTCTTTACCGTTTTCAGTGCAATAAATAACTCGTCCGCAATCTCTTGATTACTTTTTCCCTCTGCGATTAATAACAAAATCTCAAACTCTCTTTCCGTTAAATCATCATGCAAAGGTTGCTCTTTCTTTTGACGCATACGGGACATCATTTTCCCGGTAACTTTCGGCTCTAATACTGTTTCTCCATCATAAGTAGCTCGTACAGCATCAGCAATATCACTTGCTCTTGATGTTTTTAATAAGTAACTGGTCGCCCCAGCCTCAATAACAGGATACAATTTTTCGTCATCTAAAAAGCTTGTTACAACTACAATTTTTGCTTCTGGCCATTCTTGAATAATAGCACGTGTTGCTTCGACACCATCCATCTCATCCATAACAAGGTCCATTAAAATAATATCCGGCCTTAATTGCAATGCTAATTCTGATCCTTTTCTTCCATTCTCAGCTTCCCCTACTACTTCAATATCTGGCTGTGTCGATAAATATGCCGATACACCCATACGAACCATTTCATGATCATCGACAAGCAATACTTTTATCATACTTCTCCCCCTCTCTCAATCATAATCGGTACTTTTACTTCTATTTGTGTACCTTTGGCCGGGAAACTAAGTACCTTAAGTGTCCCACCAATTTCATGAACACGCTCTTGCATCGATCTTAGGCCATATGAACCAGCCTTATTAACCCCTACTTCAAACCCAACGCCGTCATCAATGATTTTTAAAATCGCATATTGATCAATTTTTCGAAGGCGCACTTCTGTTTTCTTTGCCTTCGCGTGTCGCAACGTGTTTGATAGCGCTTCTTGCACAATACGGAATAAATGATCTTCTACACCTTTTTTTAATTCTATTGGCTCAATAAGCCATTCAATTTTCATATGTTGTTTTCGCGATAATTCCGTTAATAATTCCTCTATACCTTCTGTCAGTTTCTTACCTTCCAATTGTACAGGACGTAAATGAAGGAGCAATGCTCTCATTTCTGATTGAGCATTTACAACCATATTTTCAACAAGTTGCAATTGTTTTTTTGTCACATCTGGAAATTCAGTTATTTGTTCATTAATCGCTGACATCATCATCGACATTGCGAAAAGCTGCTGACTTACTGAATCATGCAACTCCCTTGCTAAACGATGCCTTTCTTGAGAAATCGCTTCTTGTCTCATCTCTTCATTCCAATGAGCTCGTTCATTCGTTACTTTTTGAAAGAGTCCAGCTTGCTCCTCTAATCGACGAGCCAGAACGATTACTTTTCGTTCCACTTCATGAAATTCATCATCTGCAGTAAACGAAACATCGCTCGGAAAATTCCCTCGCTCTACTTCAAATAGAAAAGTATTTAATCCTTGTATACGCTGCTCTATATAATAACCGATTGCATATCCTACAATTCCCCCGATAAGTAAACTTGTAGTCATAATAAACAAGCCAATTGGAACAGAAGCGATGGATTCCTTCCATAATAAATCATACACTTGTTGCTCGCTTTTCCATACATATACAATTGTACAAATGAGTGCGATACTAACAGAGGACAACATAGAATAACGAATATACATCCACGAAATATTTTTTTGTTTCTTCATTATACTTTCCTCACTTCCGTGTCGCCTACGACAAGCGAAGAAATAATTTTAATACGTCGAGGAGCCTCTTTATACTGCTCTGTTCTAAATGTAACATTGCGGTTAAACCCTGTCTCTTCATGACCTGGCAAGAGCACACGTCCGACAATAACAGAATGATTTAAAGAAAGTTCAATATCATACGGCACATATAAACGAATATTACCAACGACACCCCGAATAACAATTACCGTTTCCCCTTCTGGAATCATAGCAGTTGTTAAATCTATTTCCACATCACAAGCACCATATTGAACATTAATATCCTCAAGTTCATAAATATGATCCATCATTCGCACATTGCCTACAAACATATTTTTCAAATATGTTTCTGTACGATATATTTGCTTCTCTTCGTCTATAATCCCTTTTTCTTTAATTTCAACCTTCATTGCTTTTTGCTGATGCCCTTGTTGAATCAATTGATAACCAATTAAAGCTAAACAAGCAAATACGACAAGAACAAATGCTGCTGATGAAAATAAGAAAAATAAAAATACGATACCACCAACAAATAAAAATACATTTCCCCGTACATAACGATTCTTTTTACGATAATGCCTTCCAAACATAAGCATAATAAATGCAAAAATGAGACCACCTGGTTCAAAATGTCCAAGTATCATATCAAGAAAAAGACCGAATCCAAATATGATGAGGAGCATCCCCATTAATTGTGTCTTTGAAAAATGTTTCTTCATTTCAGCTCCCCCCTTCTTGTCACATATACATAGAAGAAAAGGCATTGCTTTCCAACACCTTTTCTCCTATCACTATATCATAAGCCTGTTTTATAATATACTACTATTATTTTGTTAACTCTTTCGTTAACGATACATCATTCTTTTCTTTCATTTCACGCTCAAGTTTTGCAATTTTCATATCAAATGTATCACGCTCATGCTCTTCATTCATACGAGTTTCTAAGTCACGAATGTGATCTTCAATTTCTTCAAATCGTAAGAACGGATTATTTTCATCCATTTTATGCATCGCAGTATTCATACGACGATTTGCATGTGCCATATTTTCACGTGCCATTAGTTCCATACGCTTTGCGTGCATTTCTTTTAATTTATTTTTCATTTCAGAAAGACGACGCTCTAACTCATCAATTTGCTCTACAACACCTGCATACATTTCTTCTAATCGAGTTACTTGACCTTCATAATAAGCTACCTCTTCTAACGCACGTTCGTGCAATTGCAATTCGCCTGCTTCTTGAGCAATGATAGCTTGCTTTGATCTTTTATTAACGAAATAACGTGCTTGCTCAAGCTCACGAGCAAAGTTAGATTTTAATGTTTTATGACGCTCAATTAACTTCTCAATTTTTGTTATTTCACGCTCACTATCACGTAAATATTGGTTTAACATCGCAATTGGATTTTTTCTTTCCTTCTCATCTAACACGTTATGAAAATCAGCTAAAATTGCATCGCGTACACGTCCGAATAAAGATTGTTTCATTATAAATCTTCCTCTCTTCTACTTTTTTTATAATTTGATTTATTGTTTTAGTTTTTCATTAATTTGTTCCACTCATCTTCAAAGTTGCTATATGGTTTAGAACTTTCTGGAGCAGATTCAACAACTACATCTTTTTCTTTTTTCCACTCACGGTATCCGTAGTATAAAACCACTAAAGCAGCGATACCGATTAATGCTGGCGAATGAGAAAGTGCAATGGATAAACCGATTAAACCAACAATCCCCCAAGCTAACTTTCCAAAAAATGATTTAGCTCGCACAAATGATTTATAGCTCCAATATACAACTCCTGCTCCGATTGCAAATCCTACAATACCAGCAAGACTACCAAGAGCAATTAAAGCCAAAATACCGGCTGCGATAAACGCTAGAAATTGTTTCATCTTGTGCTTGCCTCCCTTCGATTTGATACTCTTATCTTAACTATTTTTTCATCTTTCCATAACGAGCTTAAGAACCGTTTTTAACTCAGACTTAAGACCGAGTCATATTCAGCCCTTTACGCAAAAAAACGTGCAGAGTCTATCCTCTGCACGTTTTTTAATTACTAACATTCATATTAAATTAAGCTGTTTTATGATACTCTTTTTTCTCAGCTACTTTCGAAAACCTTGGAAACCCAATTAAAATAGAAGCAATCCCACATACTCCAACTAAGATTGGATAAAATGCATATGGCAACAATTCAACCGGAGATAACGCTGCAAATCCTGCTGCCGTTAACATTTGGGCACCGTACGGAATTAATCCTTGCACACAACATGAGAAAAGATCTAATACACTCGCTGATTTACGAGGGTCTATTTCATATTGATCTGCAATATTTTTTGCAAGCGGGCCTGTAAAGATAATTGAAATCGTATTATTCGCTGTACACATATTCGTCATACTCACTAAACCAGCAATACCAAATTCCGCTCCTTTTTTCGAACGAATATTACGTGTTAATACATTCATTAAATATTGAATACCACCATTATATTGGATTAATTCAACCATACCGCCAATTAATATAGCAAGTAATACTAACTCCATCATACCGCCCATTCCAGTCGTTACACTTTTAAAGAAACTTTCTAACGTGTAACTTCCATCTATAAGACCGATAACACCAGATAGTACAGTTCCACCAGTTAATACAATAAGTACATTCCAGCCAAGTAGCGCTGTAATAAGTACTCCTGCGTACGGTAAAATCTTTATCCAATCAAAGTTATGTGCTTTAATGTGCGTGTCACTTCCTGAAGTAACTATTACTAATAGTACAATTGTAATAATAGCCGCTGGTAACACAATTAAAAAGTTCGTTTTAAACTTATCTTTCATTTCTGTTCCTTGTGAACGAACAGCTGCAATTGTTGTATCTGAAATAAATGATAAATTATCACCAAACATCGCTCCGCCAACAACAGTAGCCATTGCAAGCGCAATTGAGATATCAGTTTGACCACTAATACCTACAGCAATCGGCGCTAATGCTGCAATTGTTCCCATTGAAGTTCCCATCGCTAATGAAATAAATGCACCAATAACAAAGATTCCAGCTACGATAAATCCTGGCGGTAAAATAGTTAACGCTAAATTAACAGTTGAGTCTACTCCGCCCATTCCTTTAGCAGTTTCAGAAAATGCACCTGCAAGCACAAAAATTAATACCATAATCATAATATCCGGATTTCCTGCTCCTTTAGCGAACCGCTCTACTTTCACATTAAAACTTTCTTTACGATTCATCACTAAAGCGACTCCTACAGCAATTGAAATCGCTACAAGTATCGGCAATTTATAGAAATCACCTGTAATAATTCCAGAACCAATAAATAGCGCCAAAAATATCCCAAGTGGTAATAAAGCTAAACCATTTTCTCTCGTTTCTTTCAAAGTACCATCTCTCCCTAGTTTCAACCTTTTTCTAATGAATAACAAAAGACCTCTTCCGATGAGAAGAGGTCTTATACATCTATAAGAAACACTCTTCTCATCTTTCAAGCACACGCTTGCTGGATTTGGCACAGCACTCTGAAATCGAGTCCGCTGCCGAGGCATCGTAGGGCCAGTCCCTCCGCCTCTCTTTATAAGAAGGTTTCATATTTATTTTTTAATAATAATTTCTTCCCTAACTTTACTCGCTTACAAAACAAAAGTCAATTATTTTTTGTATAGATTTTTTTGGTAATTATACAAAAATTTGAATACAACAATCATTTCAACTTTTCTATTTCTTCTTTCAATATTGAAATCCAATAAAATTTACTATTATTTATTGTTGCTAATATCCATTTCGTAGTACACCAAGCCAACTCATACTCTTCCTTCGTGACATCGCCACTTTTATAAGCATACTCTAGCTCCTCTTCATCTAATACATACACCTTACCGCTAGGTAATAATACTACATCTAAATATAAATCATCAAAATACGGTAAACCACGATCGTCTATTTTATATTCTTTCGCCACATCTATATAATATTGCACTAATTTTTTCTGATCATCTAACATAGCGGTAATCGCAAAGTTTTTCCCGTCTATGAAATATTGAATCCACGTATACTGATCCGCTGCAATACAAAGTTCTTCACCATCATATTCTTTACAACTAGGCTCTCTCACCTTTTTTATATCCAGTATTCCGAGCATTCCCTCTTCCACTTGCTTAACCGTATAACTCTTTTCTATTAGTCTCTTCCACGAAGAACCGTCACCATATTTTCGTTTCATTATGTCTGCTCCTCTTCTATATACAGAAAAGCTCCCACATATTATGTGAGAGCTTGTTCATATTATAATTAAGCCGCTTGACCCTTTTCAGAAATCTCTTTTAAATAAGCTTGTCCTTTTTCAGCGTCATATTGACCTTCCCACTTAGACATAACTACAGCTGCTAAAGAGTTTCCTACAACGTTAACTGCTGTACGAGCCATATCTAAAATACGGTCAATACCAGCAATGAACGCTAAGCCTTCAGGTGGAATACCTACTGTACCAAGTGTCGCTAATAATACAACGAATGATACGCCCGGTACACCTGCGATACCTTTTGATGTAACCATTAATACAAGCAATAATGTAATTTGTTGTGTAATAGATAAATCAATACCGTACATTTGCGCTAAGAAAATAGCCGCAATTGCTTGATATAAAGTTGATCCATCTAAGTTAAATGAATAACCTGTCGGAATAACGAAAGATGTAATTGCTTTCGGACAACCGAATTTCTCCATTTTCTCCATGATTTTTGGTAAAACTGTTTCTGAGCTTGCTGTAGAATACGCTAAGATCAGCTCGTCTTTTAAAATCTTAAAGAATTGGAAAATGTTGATTCCAAATATTTTCGCTGTAAGTCCTAAGACAACTACGACGAAGAAGATCATTGCCCCATATACGACAATTAGTAATTTCCCTAATGGAATTAATGAAGCAAGACCAAATGTAGAAACTGTAACACCAATTAGTGCAAACACACCAAATGGTGCAAATTTCATAACTTGGTTTGTTACGTAAAACATTGCGTCAGCTACACCTTGGAAAAATTGAAGAACTGGTCTTCCTCTTTCACCAATTGCTGCTACACCTAAACCAAATAGTACAGAGAAGAAGATAATAGCAAGCATATCTCCGTCAGCCAATGACTTCATAATGTTCGTTGGAACAATATTTACAAACGTATCTGCAAATGAATGACTTTGTACTTGCTCTGTCGTATGTGTATATTTCGAAATATCTGTCTTTGTTAACTGCTCCATATTTACGCCTTTTCCTGGTTGGAAAATATTCGCTATTAATAGACCAACAATAATTGCAATTGTTGTAATAATTTCAAAGTAAAGAATTGTTTTTCCGCCTAGTCGACCTAGTTTTTTAACATCGCCAACACCAGCAACCCCAACAACAATACTTGCTACAACAATCGGTACAACGATCATTTTAATTAATCGGATGAAAATATCACCAATTGGTTGTAAGTACTTCACAACAGCTGGATTATCAAAGAAAATCGCCCCAACCGCAATACCAAGCGCAAGCCCTATTAATATTTGCCATGCAAGTCCTATTCTTTTCATATTTGTTGTAACCCCCTCTTCGATGTGTCACTCTATCTCTCATTCTATCTCTATAAAACTAAGAAATTAAGAGTATTACATATTATTCGACAATTCACTACATTTTGTCCCTGTTAAAAATCATAAATCAAAAATTTAAATCTGACAACAAAATAACTTTGCCCGAACACAAATAATTTTCTTGACAAAAAGCAGACCCATGTCAGAAAACCTAACATGAGAACGATTCCTCACTAGTGTTTTATTAGCTTTCCAAGTAATATTTCACCTCATAAAAACGATTACTTTCCTTCTTCATTTTACAGATTAATTCCAAAATATACCTTTGTTACACATATGAATAAAATGTATGTACTATGACAATTACAGTTGAAAAATGATAAATTCCGACAAAACTTAGCAATTTTATAAAGTTTTCTTTACATTATGATTACAACGATAGACACTCTTCTTCTTATGATATATAACATTCATAGAGAAAGGAGTCAGACAACTATGAAAAAGAAATTTGCAGCGTTTAGTGTTTTAGCAGCAGGAACGATTTTTGCTTCCCCGTTACTTTCACCCGTATACGCTGAAACAAATCAAGATAAATTATCTAACATTCAATCTGAATTAGAAGGCAAACAAAGTGACTTACAAAATAAATCAGTCGAGAAAGAACAAATAGAAAAAGAAATTCAAGAATTACAGAAGAAAATTGATGAATTAACTACTTCTATTAATAAAAACGAAGCTGAATTAAACGATACAAAAAAAGAAATTAGCAAAACTCAACAAGTAATTGCTGACAAAAAGAAACATATAGAACAATTACAAACAAACATAGATACACGTCAGGAAGTTATTAAACAACGATTACAATCTATGCAAGAAAAACCTCGTACAAATATCATTACAGAGGTACTAACAAATTCTTCAAATATTGCCGATCTTGTTGATAATATGTACTCCGTAAGTTTAATATTAAACAACGATACAGATATTGTAAAAAAACAAACATCTGATCAAAATGCTGTAACTACAGAAAAAGAGGCTGTTGAGAAAAAAGAACAACAACTGAAAGAATCTGAGCAAAAACTAGAACAAAAACAGCAAGAATTACAAAATAACCAACAACAGCAACAAACTCTTATTAACGATCTACATACGAAAGTAGCAAAAGTAGATTCAGAGATTGAAGGATTAGAAGAATCCAAAGGCATTTTAGAAAATCAACGTCAAGCTGTGCAAAAAGCAATTGAAGAAGAAAAACGGGCCGAAGAAGCTCGTAAAGCGGAAGAAGCCCGCCAGGCAGAAGAGGCCCGCAAACAACAAGCTACTAAATCTGCTCAAGCAACTCAAGCAGCTCCAACACCACATGATACAAACATCGGTGGCTTTATCAAACCAGCAGCTGGATCAAAAACTTCCGGATTTGGTGTACGTTCTTTAGATAACCATAAAGGAATTGACATCGCTGCTTCGGGAACGGTTCCAATTATCGCCGCTGCAGATGGCGTTGTTATTCGTTCAGAATTATCATCTAGTTACGGAAACGTAGTGTATTTATCTCACCGTATAAACGGAAAAACATATACGACAGTATATGCTCATATGAATAGCCGTTCTGTATCGAATGGACAAACTGTAAAACAAGGCGATCAGCTTGGATTTATGGGGAACACGGGCCAATCATACGGACAACATTTACACTTCGAACTTCATCTTGGAGAATGGAATGTCGGCAAGACAAACGCAGTTGACCCATCTCCTTATATCGGATTATAAAAAAACTCGGTGCCTACCGAGGTTTTTTATTTACACTTCACACAATATAGGCATTCTACATAGACTATAACTAAATGCCTATAGTTTACGGGGTGATCAATATGAATACGCAATTACAACAAAAAATAGAAGAAGCTAGAGAGACGTATATTGGCCGGATATTTACATTTGGCGGCTCAGTATTATTTTTAATCGGTTCATTCCTTGCAGTCACTACAGCCTATAAAGCATATAATCGTTTATTACACTCATCAACATCCACATAAAAAAAGACGGGAGATCCCCGCCTTTTTTTATGCAAACATTTTAAATACACCTATCGCATTTAAAAATACAATTATTACAGTTACCGGAATAACATAACGAAGTAAGAAGAACCAAATGTTAAATAACGTTTTCCCCTTCGTTTCCGTCACTTCTAATTCTTTCATCAATAACTCTTTACTCATTTTATTTGGTACAAATAATGAAATAGCTAGTACTCCTAACGGTAGCAATACGTTACTTACCGAAAAGTCAACTAAATCAAAGAATGTTTTCCCGAATATTTTCACGTCACTCATAATCCCAAATGATAAAGCTGATGGAATACCGACTGCAAAAATAAGAATACCGATTAATAATGATGCTGACGGACGCTTCTTCTCATTACCTTTCGCAACAGATGCTACTACAATTTCAAGCATTGAAATTGCTGATGTTAAAGTCGCAAAGAAGAATAAAATTAAAAACATAATAAAGAAAAATTGACCAAATGGTATTTTTGCAAATACTGCTGGAAGGACGATAAACAGTAATCCTGGTCCTTCAGTTGGTTTTACTCCTAATGCGAAAATCGCTGGGAAAATTGCTAATCCTGCAAGTACTGTAACAAAAACAGTTAAACTCACAATAGATGTTGCTGATTTCGCTAAATGTTCCTCTTTCTTTAAATACGAACTATACGTGACCATTACTGAGGCACCTACTGTTAGTGAGAAGAAAGATTGTCCCATCGCGTATAAAATCGTATCTGCTGTAAGCTTTGAAAAATCTGGCTTTAAGAAGAACTCTACTCCAGCAAAAGCACCATCGAGTGTTAACGCACGAACAATAATCGCAATAAATAAAATAAATAATAGCGGCATCATGTACTTACTTGCCTTTTCTATACCTTTCTCTACCCCTTTACTTACGACAAAAATTGTACAAAGCATAAAGATAAATTGTGCTCCAATCGCACTTAACGGATTTGAAATCGTTTCACCGAACAATTGTCCATAATCAGCTGCTCTATTCCAGAAACTTCCTGTCACACTATAATATAAATAAAGTAAAATCCATCCACCTACAACACTATAAAAAGATAGTACACTAAAACAAGTAACAACTCCCATACGACCAATCCAAGGATATACTTTGCTATTTGGCACTAGTACTTTATAAGCTGTAACCGCCTCTTTTTGCGTGCTACGTCCAATAACAAACTCCGCTATTAAAAGAGGCATACCTATAAATAAAGTTAATAGTAAAAATACAAGGAAGAATGCGCCTCCCCCGCCATTACCTGCAACATATGGAAATTTCCATATCGCACCAAGACCTACTGCGGCTCCGGCTGCTGCGAGTACAAAGCCTATTTTCGACGTCCATTGCTGTGTTTCTTTCATCATAAATTCTCCTTTTCTGAATATTTAAACTTTTGTTAATTATACACTTTCATTTCATACTCGCACACCTCCTTTAGAAAATAAAAAAGTCCCCTACACGCAAATATGCATGTAGAGGACGATATATGTAATATAAATACCGTGGTACCACCTCAATTGGATTGATAAATCCCACTTGTTCAAGTACAGGAATAATTCCGATACTCTATCCTTTTAACGGCGGAACCCGGGTTACCTACTACAATGTTCAACATACCTCTCGCAAGCCCATTCTGTATATTTTATCGTACCGGGCTCCCACCTAACCCCAGCTCTCTGAACGCATCAAATATACGTACTCTTCTTGCTCATCGATTTTATCTATTGAAGTTACTTGTGATTATAAATTATATTTTTATATTTGTAAAGCTCACTTTATCTTTTATTATTTTAAAACCTTTTCCTCTAATTCTCGTAAAAAACTTTCTCTTTTCCCCTCGTTTTGCACATATACTGATTTCAACACTTCTTGGAGCAATATATTTCGCTCTCTCTTTTCTAACTGTAAATCTTTTAACTTCACCCTTACTTCATATAAAAAATCTAAATACAATTCATATGTCTCATCATATTTATTTGCAATCTCATCTCGAATTTTTTTTGCGAGCTTAGGGCTCGCTCCCCCAGTAGAAACTGCTATATTAAGTAAACCACGATGAATTGCTGCCGGAAAATGAACATTACCACTTTCCGGATTTGTAATAACATTTACTAATTGATTCTCGGCGGCATCTTCAGCAACTTGTTCATTTAATATTGAATCACTACTCGCTGCAACAACTAAAAAAGCACTTTTAATATCACTTTTTTCATATTCTCTTTGATACCAACGAATTTTCTTTTCTTCCACAAGTTTTACTAAATTCGCATCTAATTCTGGACTTATCACAACTATATCCGCACCCTGTTTGAGTAAAGGAATAATTTTAAATCCTGCAACTTTTCCCCCGCCAATAACAACAACGCGTTTCTCATTAACTCGCACTGTAAGTGGATACATTCTGATCTCCTTTCAATAACTCCGTCGTTTTCTGAATTAACATATCTTGAAACGCTTCATTCTTCCCTAAATATGGACTGATTTTTATCTCTTCCAATTCATATTGGCGCACTTCTTTCTCAATATGTTTCATAAGTAAACCTGTAAATAACAAGTAAGGCAGTACAACGATGTTCTTTTCTTTTCGTTCTACAACTTCCTTTAACTTCTTCTCAAATTTTGGCTCTGCAGCCGCTAAATAACAAACTTCTACTTTTTTAACCTTCTCTTTTGTTTGAAATAAAGAAGCAATCCAGTTTATATCTCTTAATACTTCAGGATCACTACTCCCTCTTGCAACGAGAAGTAACGTCACTTCATTTTTATCTTCCTGTTCGATGCCACTTCCGCTATACACCGATTTAACAAGTGTTTCTGATACACCAAACGGATTACCATAAGTCACTTTAACATTTGGATATTGATTCTTGAGCTTTACCAATTCAAACGGAATATCTTTCTTCACATGACCTGCCGCTAATAAAAAAACAGGGATAGCAATAATCTCTGTGGCCCCACGCTTCACACATGTACGAAAACCATCTTCAATAGAAGGATTCGCTAACTCTAAAAAACAAACTTCTTGAATAGTCGCTTCTATACGGCTCATACACGATGTAATAAATTGAATCGCCTCTTCTTTCGCTGTCTTCAAACGACTTCCATGACATATATATAGAACGGCTTTCATTTTACAACACTCCACTTACTTGATAAGCATTTTCTGTCTGCTTCTCAAACCAATGAATTTTTTCTCTAAAACGGACAACTTCTCCAATTACAATCATGCTCGGATTTTGAATTTGCTCTTTTTTCGCAACATCTACAATTGTCCCTAACGTTCCAACAACTGTGCGTTGCATAGACGTCGTCCCCTGCTCAATAATAGCAGCTGGCGTACTTTTATCTTTTCCATGCTTCATAAGTTGCTCACATATGTAGGGCAAATTACTAACCCCCATATATACCGCTAAAGTCTCTACACCTTTCGCTAAACTTTCCCATTTCACTTCTTCTTCAGCACCTTCTTTCCTATGCCCAGTCACAATAGCAAAACTTGCACTTGCATCACGGTGCGTCACTGGAATGCCCGCATAAGCAGGAGCAGCTATTCCAGCTGAAATACCAGGAATGATTTCAAATGGTACACCTTGCTTTGCTAATGCTTCAGCTTCTTCTCCCCCTCTACCAAACACAAATGGATCGCCGCCCTTAAGCCTCGTTACAACTTTTCCTTTTTTCGCATACTTAATAAGAAACGTGTTAATTGTCTCTTGCTTCATCGTGTGATAATTCGGGAGTTTTCCGCAATAAATTAAATCCGCGTCAGGCTTTGCGTGTGAAAGCAGCTCTTTATTCACAAGTCGGTCGTATAAAATAACATCTGCCTTCTCAATACATTTCAACCCTTTAACAGTAATTAAATCTGGATCGCCAGGACCCGCTCCAACAATATAAACCTTTCCCATCATCTCTCCTCATTTCTTCTATTAAAATGAAACTTCCATTCGTATATAAGAATGGAAGTTTTTATTTTTTCGTATTACTGATCTCTACTCATGGATAACAAATGCCGCACCTTTTCGAATCTTCTTTTTTTCAAACAAAGAAATCTCTTTTACCTCTGGCAACGGTAAAAAATGCTTTTCAAGCTCAATCTCCGCAAGCTTAAATGCCTGTTCTTCACTTTGAGCAACAACAACAATCGGAACAATACTATTTACTAACACAGCTTCAAATCGATATAAATCCATATCGTCCCTCCTAAGACGCTATTACTTCTTCTAACACGTTATTTAACGCTATTTGTAATGTATCTACACCAACACGACCTACAAAATCATAAAATGTTTCAGCTGGTAATTTATTCTCTTTGAAATAACTTATAAATGATGCGAGTACATCAGGTAGATCCTCGCCATCTATTTTTCCTTTTAACTTTTGATTGTAGGCACCGCCATCTAATAATGTTCCACCTACGTATATTTCAAACGCTTCAACAATGCCTTTTTCCTTCGTTTTCATTTTCACACCTTGTAACCCAATGTCAGCAATTTGACGTTGACCACATGAATTCGGGCAGCCTACCATATGAATTCGAACTGGAACATCGAGTGCAATTTGTGTATCTAAGTATTCTGCAATTTTTCGTAATCTTTCTTTCGTTTCTACTAGTGCAAGATTACAATATTCAATACCGGTACATGAAACCGCATGACCAATAAATGATTTCGGGCTAGCAGATATCGCTTCAAACAGCGGTTCACTAAGTAATCCTTTTACATTTTCCGGAGGAACGTTCGGAATAATGAAGTTTTGCGAGTTACATGTACGAATTTGTCCATTTCCATATTGCTTTGCGATTCTTGCAATCTCAAACATTTCTTCTGCATGTAAACGACCTACCGGTACATTAAAACCTACATATTTTAATCCCTCTTGTTTTTGGTCTTGAACACCATAAAAATAGCCTGCATTCCATCCTTTGAGTGCACTTTCCCCTTTACTTTGTAAAGGCCCTGTATACTCTATTAGTTTCTCTTTAAATTTCTCTGCTCCCCAGTCCGCAACAAGAAATTTCAACCGAGCTAAATGACGTTTTTCACGATATCCAAAATCACGGAATATAGTAGCAATCGCAATCGCCACCGCCTTCACTTCTTCTGGTAAAACGAATACATCTAATTCATCAGCTAAATACGGACGGGCTGATAATCCTCCACCTACTTTTATATGAAAACCAACTTTTTTCTCACCATCTATTTCTTTCGTAGCAGGTGTAAATGCAACACAGTTAATCTCTGCGTTTGCTGAGTTATAAATATTAGAACTAATAGACATTTTAAATTTACGTGGTAAATTAGAAAACTCTTCATTGTGCTGGAAGTAATCGTATACTTCTTTTACAATATGCGTTGTATCAAATAATTCATTTGCATCAATGCCAGCAAGCGGATTACCTGTAATATTACGCGTTATATCACCACAAGCCCCCGCTGAAGATAACCCAACTCTTGCTAATCTATTAAAAATATCTGGAATTTGCTGAATTTCTAACCAGTGAAACTGAATCGCTTGTCTCGTCGTAATATCTATTACATCACGTCCATAATCTTCAGCGATAGAAGCAAGCACTTCTGCCTGTGCATTTGTAATAATCCCTGACGGAATATTTACCCGCATCATAAAATAACCAGCTTCTTTTGGACGTTGTAAATACAATCCTGCCCATTTAAAGGCATCCCACTCTTCTTTCGGAATAGATTCGAATCCATTTTCCGCATAGTAAGGAATATCATTAAAAATTTCTAAGCCATCTTTTTCTAATTTATTTTTCTCCGTCTGATTTAATTTTTCATTGTTAGCCCATACTTTTTCATAACTCATTGTTTATCCCCCTATATAAAACTACGCTCTTGTAAATACTTCACGATTTGTTCCGCACATTCTGCAATAGAATATTTGTGCGTTTCTACAATTAATTCCGCTTGTGCTGGCTCTTCATAAGGCGAATCAATACCTGTGAAATCCTTAATGTCACCTTTTCTTGCCTTTTTATAAAGCCCTTTCGGATCTCGTTTCTCACACTCTTCAATCGGACACTTCACAAAAATTTCAATAAATTCATCTGCCGCTAATAAATCTCTTACTTGTTTACGGTCTACTCGAAATGGTGAAATAAATGCTGTAAGGACAACTGTTCCTTGATCTACAAATAACTTTGCCACTTCGCCAATACGTCTTATATTTTCCATGCGATCACTTTCAGAAAATCCTAAGTCTTTATTTAAACCGTGACGAATGTTATCCCCATCCAGCACATAATTTCCAATATTCTTTTCAAACAGTTTACGAGCGACCGCATTCGCTACTGTAGATTTACCCGAAGCTGATAAACCAGTAAACCAAATTACAAAACTGTGATGTCCATTCTTCGCTCTTCTCTCATCTTTTGAAACCGACGCTGTATGCCAAGTAATATTCGTATCCATCTCGTTCTCTCCCTATTCTGTTACTACTGCTTTTTTCAATCCTTTAATTAGTACTTCCACTACTTCTTTACGACTAAATGTACTCGGCGGAATCTCACCGTTTCTTAATAATTCTCTTACTTTTGTACCCGATAAAATAACATGATCTTCTTTTCCGTGCGGACATGTTTTCGTTGAAGCCATCGCTTCACATTTCGTGCAGTAAAAACTATGTTCAAAGAATAGTGGTGTAATTCCTAACTCTTCTATCGTAAAATTCGTGAAAATTTCTTGCGCTTCGTATGTTCCGTAATAATCTCCTACTCCAGCATGATCACGCCCTACAATAAAGTGGGTACATCCAAAATTCTTTCTTACTAACGCATGAAATATCGCTTCCCTTGGTCCTGCGTAACGCATTGCAGCAGGAAATACACTTAAAAAGACACGATTTTTCGGATAATAGTTTTGAAGGAGTACTTCATAGCTTTCCATTCTTACATCAGCAGGAATATCATCCGATTTCGTTTCTCCAACGAGTGGATTTAAAAAGAGACCATCTACAATTTCAAGAGCAGACTTTTGGATATACTCATGGGCACGATGTACCGGGTTTCTCGTTTGAAACCCGACCACTGTTTTCCACCCACGTTTTTTAAATTCTTCCCTCGTTTCAATTGGGTCTAAATGATAAGAAGGAAATTGATTATTTTCAAAGCGTTTTGTTAGAATAATAGTTCCTCCAACGTAAACGTTTGGTCGTTCATATAATTTTTCCACTCCTGGATGAGCCCCATCCGTTGTTTTATATACAAGTAACGCTTCTTTTTCTTTATCTGGTACAAAAATATCTTCTATTTGAATGACACCATATATATTTCCATTGTTGACAAGCTTTACTTCCTCTCCAACTTTCAGGCTTTCTGCAACTTTTTCTGTTACAGGTAATGTAATTGGTATACTCCACACACTACCATTTGCTAAACGAAGCGTTTCTACGACTGAATCATAATCTTCCTTCCCTAAAAAACCAGTAAGGGGGCTATATCCACCTGTCGCCAATAGTTCTAAATCACTTAACGCAATATTGTCTAACTTAATTTCTTTTTCAATTTGTGATACGTCATATGCCTCATCTATACGGTTTACTAATTCGTTTACTATGCTCATTTTTCTATATCCTCTCTTAGCTTTATTTCAAGATTCATCTTATTGGTAATGAAGACCACATTCAGTTTTCACTTTTCCAGCCCATCTACCATCTCTTGAATCGCCACCATCCCCAACAGGTAACGTACATTTCTCACACCCAATACTTGGATAACCAATATCATGCAACGGGTTATACGGCAAGCTATGTTTGTATACATATCGCCAAACTTCTTTCCACGTCCAATGAATGAGTGGACAAACTTTAATAGATTGAAAACGATGATCTTGATTTATAAACTTTGTATGCTTACGTGTTTCTGATTGTTCCCTTCTTAAGCCTGATATCCATGCTTTTTCCACTACTAATGATTTTTCTAAAGGTAAAATTTTTCTAATCTTACAACAAAGATTCGGATTGCTCTCCCACAGTTTTTCACCATGCAACTTCGTCTGTTCATCAAGTGTAAGTTCTGGCTGTTTTTCTATAATATTCAATGAAGGAAATCTTTCCCGCACTTTCCGAATTAATTCATACGTTTCTTGAAAATGAACATTTGTATCCAAAAATACGACTTTAGCATATGGATTTACTTGGTTTATAAGGTGCAGCAATACCATACCTTCCACCCCAAAGCTACATGCGTAGACAATTTCATCTTTATACTCTCCATAAGCCCACTTTAATACTGATAGCGCGCCTTTTGTTTCGTCTTCTTCCGAAAATGAAACAACATTTTCTTCCCACGTTTCATACGTCAACATGTTTTTTCCCCCTGTAAAAGCAAAAAGACGGTTTTAACCTAATAAAAATAGGTTAAAACCGCCTCTAGTTTTTCTAGTCAGCGCTTTTCACTTTAAACGTACTTTTTCACTTTTCTCTAACTGAATTACTTTTCCATCTTGCACAACAATTGTAATTGAACCATATTTCATATCAGCAAGCATCGCTTCAATCTTCTCGGATACTTCATCAAAATGTTCCCGTACACTCACGCAAACAGCCCCCCTTTTTATTCATAAAAAAAATCTTTCCCATTTCGAAAAGACTGTTCGGTAATATATTTTACCTTATCTTTCAAAATGGATCCCATTTTGCTGGATTTAGCACCTTGCTTTCTATAAGCAGGTTGCCGAGCTTCTTCGGGCCAGTTCCCTCCGCTTCTCTTGATAAGCTTTGTATTTGTATTTTATCACAATTCTGATTTTTTTCAATCCTAGTTTTCCGATATATTTTAATTATTTTATTTTATAAAAAAGGAATTGCCCATACGAACAACTCCTTTTCCTATTTAGACAAGCTCTTTAATACGTATGCGATCGTTCCCAATAATATTTTCATATGTTTCACGTTCCACAACTACTTGCGATGTTCCGCCTTTTGCAAAGACAACGGCTGGTCTTCGAATCCGATTGTAATTATTCGCCATCGAGTACCCGTATGCTCCTGTACAGGAAACTGCTAGTAAATCAGAAGCAGCGACTTTCGGTAAATGAATATCCCAAATCAACATGTCTCCACTCTCACAGCATTTCCCGGCAATCGAAACGAGTTCCTCATTCTCATCATTCCCTCGATTCGCTAACATCGCTTCATAACGCGCGCTATATAAAGCTGGTCTTAAATTATCTGTCATTCCACCATCGACTGATACATATTTCCGAATACCAGGAATATCTTTCACAGATCCAACTGTATAAAGTGTTGTCCCAGCATCACCTACAATGCTACGGCCTGGTTCAACCCATATTTCTGGCAATGGATATTCACATACAGTAAATTGTTCTCTCACTGCACTTGTTACAGCTCGCACATATGTCTCAAGAGTTAATGGTGTATCTGACTCTGTGTAACGTATTCCAAATCCTCCGCCTACATTTAACACTTTTACTACATAGTTTGTTTGCTCTCTCACTTCTTCTAAAAATTGGCGAAGAACTTCAATCGCTCGAACAAAACCAGCTGTTTCAAATATTTGTGATCCAATATGTGAATGGATCCCTAGCACATTATAATTTGATTTTTGTAAAGCAAATCCAATTGCCTGCATCGCTTGACCGTTTGAAACGCCAAATCCAAATTTCGAATCATCTTGACCTGTTGTAATATATTCATGTGTGTGCGCCTCTACTCCAGGCGTTACACGAATTAATATGTTCACAAATTTCCCATGTTGCATCGCTAAATCGTGTAAAACTTCTAATTCAAAGAAGTTATCTACGACAAAACAACCGATATTCGCCTGAAGAGCCATCACTATTTCTTCTTCTGTTTTATTATTTCCATGAAAATGAATACGTGATGCCGGAAATCCTGCTTGGAGCGCAGTATATAATTCTCCCCCAGAAACAACGTCTAATGACATACTCTCTTCACGAGCTACTCGGCACATCTCCATGCACAAGAACGCCTTGCTTGCATATGCTACTTGATAAGAGAAACCACTTTCTTTAAAAGCACGATGAAATGCTCGACATTTTCCTCGGATAGACTCTTCATCGTATACATAAAGTGGTGTTCCGTATTGCTTTGCTAGCTGCGTCGTATCGCACCCTCCAATTTCTAAGTGTCCTTGCCCATTAATTCGGCTTGTGCCGTGTAAATACATTTAAATTCCTCCCTTATTTCCTCTAAAACTCATAACCCCAATCTTCTATTCATTGCAGCACGCTTTTAGATAGACAAAAAACGCGCGGAACAATGTTCACACGCGTTTCTTATTAGGAAAAATATATATTGAAAAAATAAACGAGTTGTTATCTCCTCAAAATAAGAAACCGCATCAACATCTCCAAATAGCTCTCCATAAAATAAATCTTATGACAGTACTACATTTATTCAATGCAGTCCCAATATATGAATAAGATGGTTATTCTTATATTTCGGCAATAGTCCCTTTCAACCTATGATCACAGATTCCATTAAATCTCCCATAGCTTACTCTTTCCTATCGCGGCCTCTACCTTTGAGAGTAGATGAGGTAAGTCTATTTAATTTTCAAACATCTAATTGTTGCTATTAACAATACCAAAGGACCATTTTATTTGTCAAACAATTTTTTATATTGTTTTTTTGCAGTTTAATTTCGTATCGTCTGGTAAGCGCTTTACTAATACCTTTGTTACTTCCCATTCGCCTTCTTCGTTATTAAATGTAATCGTTACCTTCTCAAATGGTGGAGCAATTTTCCCAGCAACACGTTCATACTTTGTCACTTCAATACTTGCTTGAAATAAATATGTACCGCTATACACTTTTTTTAAACTAATAATTTTAGGACATTGATAAGGTTTCAAACTTCCATATTGTTTTTCAATTGCTTTATTTATTTTTGGAAATAAAACAGAATAAAGTGCATCTTCCATAAGAGGTGCATCATATTGGGCTACCGACACACTCGGTGAAGTAAAAAGTATAACACTACTGCATGCTATAAAATATAATAATTTTCGCATTATAACCTCCGTATTATCACGCGATTCTTTCTGCGTACGATAATTATCATACATAGAAATTCTGTTTTATTGTCTCCCATCACTCTTTTTCTACTCGATTATTATAAAAAAGCCCACAACCTTCTTTTATTTTCGTATAATGATACTCATAGTATAATAATCATAATAACAAAGGACTGTTCGTATATATAAAATGAGTCTTTAAGCAAACTGACTCACAAGAACTGTCATGCTTTTTAGGAGAGGAGTATATTATGCTACAACATCTGTTTCCAAAACTGCGATTTGCACTCGTTGCAGTCGTTTTACTATGGATTAAAACATATATTGTGTACAAGCTAGCATTTGATATCAAAATTGATAATTTCTTTGAAGAATTCATGCTTTTTATCAATCCACTAGCTGCGTTACTTTTATTTTTCGGCTTAGCTTTACTTGCATCTAAGCACCGAAACCGAATTATAATTGGAATCAGTTTTATACTGTCATTTATTTTATTTGGAAACGCAATGTTTTATGGGTTCTATAACGATTTCGTTACTTTCCCGGTTTTATTCCAAACAAACAATATGGCTGATTTAGGGACAAGTATAAAAGAACTCTTTACGTACAAAACATTACTTTTATTTGCAGATGCAATTATTTTAATGTTTATTTCGCGTAAATTCCCATCATTTGGCGACAAAGCACCACTTTCCCGCTCAGAGAAGCGAACTTTCTTTAGCGGTGTAACAGCTTTATTAGCACTACAAATTGTTGTATCAGTTATTTATAAACCACAAATGTTCTCACGCTCATTTGACCGTCAAACTGTCGTGAAGAATTTAGGTTTATACACATATCATCTATTTGATATTACGCTTCAATCCAAGTCTTCAGCTGAGCGTGTATTTGCAAGTGGGGATGGGTTTTCTGAAATTAAAAACTATACAGACTCAAAAGACAAACAAGTTGATAAAAACTTATTTGGAGCTGCAAAAGGTAAAAATGTAATTTTAATTTCAATGGAATCTACACAAAGCTTTGTTATTAATAAAAAAATAAATGGAAAAGAAATTACACCATTTTTAAATGAATTTATTAAGGATAGTTTCTATTTCGATAACTTCTATCATCAAACTGGACAAGGTAAAACTTCTGATGCTGAATTTATCGTTGAAAACTCACTTTATCCGCTAGATCGTGGTTCTGTATTCTTTACTCATGCAACAAATGAATACACAGCGACACCAGAACAATTAAAGAAATACGGATATTCTTCTGCCGTCTTCCATTCAAATGATAAAACGTTTTGGAATCGGGATGTAATGTATCCTGCGCTTGGATATGATCGTTACTTTAATTTAAATGATTACGCAGGAACGGAGCAAATGTCTGTCGGTTGGGGATTAAAAGATAAAGAGTTCTTTGAACAATCTATTCCAAAGTTAAAATCTTTACCGCAACCGTTCTATACAAAATTTATTACATTAACAAATCATTTTCCGTTTCTTCTAAATCCGGAAGATCAATATGTTGATGAATTCAACTCGGAAAGTGGTGTTGTAAACCGCTACTTCCCAACTGTTCGTTACACAGATGAAGCTCTTAAATTATTTATTAAACAATTAAAAGAAGAAGGATTGTATGATAATTCCGTTATTGTCATCTATGGTGATCATTACGGTATTTCCGAAAACCATAACGCAGCTATGGCACAGTTCCTAGGAAAAGATACTATTACACCATTCGATTCTATGCAATTACAACGAGTCCCTCTTATTATTCATGTACCTGGCCAAGAAGGAAAAGTTGTTTCTAAAGTATCCGGTCAAATTGATATTAAGCCAACGCTCCTTCATTTACTTGGTATTAAAACAAATAAATCCGTTGAATTTGGAACTGACTTATTTATTAAAGAGAAAGACCCGCTTATGGTAATGCGTGATGGTAGCTTTGTTTCTGAAGAGTATGTTTATACAAAAAATATGTGTTACAAAAGAAGTACGGGTGAAGAAGCTGACATGACGCTATGTCAGCCGTATATTGAAAAAGCAAAAACAGAATTAAAACTCTCCGACAAATTAATTTATGGAGATTTATTACGCTTCGATCCTAATAATCGATATAAAACTGGAACGATGACAACGAAATTTGAATAGTAAAGGAAGCAACTTTATACAAGTTGCTTCCTCTTTGTATTTGCACTTAATTTTCAAACCATCCTTCTATGAAATCTTTCACAAATTGGTAATTTCTTTCGTATGAGGAATAAATTTATGGTATGATAAAATAAGTAAACTTTCATACACTAATTAAGAATTTATTACAGAAAGCAAGGGATCAGATTTTGTATAGAGCAGCTATTCCAAACTTATTTACGCTCGGAAATTTATATAGCGGATTTTTATCAATCGGCTATGCATCTTTAGGATATTATAAATCAGCTGCTATTTTAGTACTTATCGGGATGATGTTAGATAGTCTTGATGGTCGTGTTGCTCGTTTATTACGTGTTGATTCACAAATGGGAAAAGAGCTCGACTCGCTTGCAGATGTCGTAACATTTGGTGCAGCACCAGCTGTTTTAATGTATTACACATCTTTCTCAAACTACGGAATCATCGGATTATACATAGCGGGATTATTCCCTCTTTTCGGAGCATATCGTTTAGCACGATTTAATGTAACACCATCTTCTACTTCAATGAAATATTTCACTGGAGTACCGATTACAGCAGCGGGAGGGCTTGTTGCTTTCTTAACGTTATTTTCACATACCATTCCAAAAATCGTTCTTATTACTGTATTTGTAACGTTCGCATTTTTAATGGTGAGCCGCATTCGTATCCCAAGTTTAAAAGATGTACCAATTCCACGATATAGCATCATTATTACACTATTTTTAGTTGGAATCATTATTACAATGTATCAAACAGGATTTGGCAACTTTTCTGTTTTCTTATTCATTGCCATTCCACTATATATTTTGTACATGTTATCTCAATTCATTAGACAAAGACCGTCTAAAAAAACAAATAAAGAAAAATAAGAAAACCTTCCGAGTCCGGAAGGTTTCTTTTTATTTTGTGACTAATACCTTTTCATTTACAGGTGTTACTGGCTCTTCGCCGTTTAATACAGCTAAAATATTTCTAACAGCCATTTCAGCCATCGCATCACGAGTTTCAAATGTTGCATTTCCTACGTGTGGAGCAAGTACTACATTCTTTAATTCTTTTAGCTCTTCTGTAATTTTCGGTTCAAATTCAAACACGTCAAGAGCTGCTCCTTCAATTTCATTCGTTTTTAATGCATGAGCAAGTGCTGCTTCATTCATAATTGGCCCACGTGAAGCATTTACAATATACGCTGTTTTCTTCATCATTTTAAACTGCTCTTCATCAATCATATGATGTAATTTTGGATTATAAGCACAGTTAATTGTAATAAAGTCTGCTGTTTGTAATAATTCTTCCAACATCACATACGTTGCCCCCAGCTCACTTTCAGCTTCAAGCTTACGATTTGGCCCTGTATATAAAACATCCATTCCAAATGCTTTCGCACGTTTTGCAACAGCCTTCCCGATTTCTCCAAGACCTATAATTCCGATTGTCTTACCATGAACTTCTCGTCCTAAGAAAAATAACGGTGCCCATCCGTTAAATCCAGTCGTACGACATAACGTATCCCCTTCAGGAATTCTACGCGCCGCTGCTAAAAGAAGTGCAAATGTTAATTCTGCAGTCGCTTCCGTTGATACTTTCGGTGTATTCGTAACTGCAATTCCTTTTTCGCCCGCATACGTGTAATCAATATTGTCGTAACCAGCACCATAGTTTGCAACAATCTTTAAATGAGGGGCTGCATCAATAACTTCTTTTGGCACCTTTGTCGAAAGTAAACTTAACAATGCATCTTTATCTTTTACACGCTCTGTTAATTCATCTATAGAAATTAACTCCTCTTTATCGTACATTTCTACATCATGATCTTTTAATAGTTCTAATCCAATTTCCGGAATTTTTCCCGCTACTAATATTTTTGCCACTACTAACACCTCTTCTATAGAAAATAAGATATCTCTTATATTTCATTGTAAGAAATCCACATATAAAAACCAAGGAATTTGATTATAGTTTTAAAAATCGACACTTTTCCATGAAAAAAGAGGAGATGCAACTCTCCCCTTTTCTTACGCTTTTTCCTGCGATTCTTTTCCAAGCTTCACATCAATCGTTCCTTCTGCAACCGTATCGCTAATTTGCTCCTCAATAACCGATTGAGATTCAGCATTCGTTTCAGAAGTATAAGCTTGTTGCTGTGCACCTTGTACATTTTGTTTATTTTGTTGTTTCGCCATTTCTTACCCTCCTTTTCATTCTTTCTTATTTTGAACAAAAAGGACGGTTTTCATCAAAAAATTGCGTTTCATTTTGAATTTGTTACTTCTTCTTCAAGCGACCTCATTACTCTTGCTCGCTTCGTAAATGTTGCAACCTGATTAACACCGTGAGCTAGTAATGTTTGTACATTTTCTTGTACATAATTCCCTAAATCATTTGGATAATGGGCATCCGAAGAAATCGTAATTGGAACACCATACTTAGCTAATACTTGTAAATATAGTGGACTTGGGCACATTTCACGAACAGGATAACGATAGTATAATCCTGCATTTATTTCTGTTGCCGTATTCGTTTCTACTAACGCACAGGCAATTTCCTCATAATAAGAAAGCTGTTCATTCTCATCCAATCGATAATTAAATACCTTTATATTATCAAGATGAGCGATAATATCAAATAACTCGGTACGAATCGCACTCTCAACTGTTTTAAAAAACATATCATATAATGCGCGTAGGTCATGCTTCTCAAAATATTCTTTCGTATCTGGATTATCAAATCCCCAGCCATTTAGAAAATGAACGGAACCAATTATATAATCAAAGTCTCCTAGCGCTAATAATTCTTTTAACTCTCCTTCACAACCAATAAAATAATCCGCTTCAATTCCAAGTTTAAGTGTGACACCTCTTTTACTCCATCGTTCTTTCGCCTCTTCAATGACCTTTGTAAAATCATACAGTGAAACTACCCTTACTTGATCTAACCATTCCTTCTGTATACGACCGAGCTTAGAATCACTAATATCTACATATTTTTCATAATATCCTTTCGCTTCATGAAAACGATATAAATGATCAACAATCCCAACTTCTGTTATACCTTTTCGCACAGCTTCTTCTAAATAGAGGTCCATCCATTCTGTTGTAAATGGCCCTTCCTTCACACGCTTTTGCAAACGCTCTTGTGTTTTCATAAGCCAATCAATAGAATGCCTTTCTTGAAGCGGTTCATAACGTTCCAGCGCTTCATTTATTTTAGCAAGCCATCCTATTGAATACGGTCCTTCTTCTAAGTGAAGATGATAATCTACTTTCATATACATTCCCCCTTATAATGTATCTATTTCCCTTCTATCCCCAACTCTCGAAAGCTTTCCATTTCGTTCTTTCACCTCCCGCATGACATCTTCCAATGTAATATTTTTTTCAGCTAATAAAACGAAACAATGATAAAATACATCAACCATTTCTTTCACTACTTCTTCTTTATCATTATTTTTACATGCGATAATTACTTCAGCACACTCTTCACCAATTTTCTTTAAAATTTTATCTTCTCCTTTTGAAAATAAATAATTTGTATACGATTCAGGAAGTGGGCTTTCCTTTCGTTCTTCAATTGTTTGATACAGCAACTTAAAGGCATTTTCCATATGTATCCCCCTATATAATTTGATAGTGAAAACATGTCTTCTCTCCCGTATGACAAGCAGGTCCTACTTGTTTCACATTCACAACAATTGAATCTTGATCACAATCTAAATATAAAGATTGCACATATTGAAGATTCCCTGATGTTTCCCCCTTATTCCATAACGACTGCCTCGAACGAGAATAAAACCATGTTCTTTTCGTCTCTAACGTTTTTTCATATGCTTCTTCATTCATATAAGCTAGCATTAAAACTTCTTTCGTACCTTCTTCGATGACAATTGCTGGTATTAATCCTTTTGAAAAATTAGGTTTCATAACCGCACCTCAACATTTGCATCTCTTAATTTTCGCTTTACACTCTGCACTGTCGCCTCACCATAATGAAAGATGGATGCCGCTAACGCTGCATCAACTGTTGTCTTTTGAAAAACTTCTATAATGTGATCCGTATGACCACAGCCCCCTGATGCGATGACTGGAATGGAAACACTTTTTGAAATTTCTTCTGTTAAACGAAGGTCATATCCGCTTTTCGTTCCATCTGCATCCATACTCGTTAACAAAATTTCACCTGCCCCAAGTTTAACAACACGCTTCGCCCATTCTATGGCATCCATTCCTGTGTCAACTCTTCCGCCGTTGACGTATACGTTCCATTTACCTTCTGCTACTTTTCTAGCATCAATTGCCACGACAATACATTGTGATCCAAAGTGTTCTGCCCCTTCTTCTATAAGCTTCGGGTTTCGCACTGCCGCTGAGTTTATTGAAACTTTGTCTGCTCCAGCTCTTAGTAAATTGTACATATCTTTCACACTTGAAATCCCCCCGCCAACCGTAAGAGGAATAAATACTTTAGCTGCTGTTTTTTCTACAACATCTATAATCGTTTTTCTTCCTTCATGAGTCGCTGTAATATCTAAAAATACGATTTCATCTGCCCCTGCCTCGTTATATGCTTCAGCTATTTCAACCGGATTACCGACATCTTGTAATCCTATAAAATTTACACCCTTTACGACTCGCCCTTCTTTCACATCTAGACATGGAATGATTCGTTTCGCTAACATAACTTCGTTACCTGTAACACTTCTTCTAAATCAATCGTTTTCTCGTAAAGCGCCTTTCCAATTATGACACCATATATATTCATATCATTTAACTTTTTCACATCTTGAATAGATGCCACTCCTCCAGAGGCGATGAGACGAATGCCCACACTTTTTTGAAGTATCGCTAATTGTTCAAAATTTGGACCTGCAAGCGTCCCGTCTTTCGAAATGTCTGTAAACACAATCGTTTGAACACCTAAACTTTCCATTTGTTTCGCTAAACTAACGTAAGAAATTTCAGACAGATCAAGCCAACCTCTCGTTGCTACGAAACCATTTTTCGCATCAATTCCAACAATGATTTTCTCTTTATATAGACGAACTGCTTCCTCTAAAAATGACTTATCATAAAGAGCTGCTGTTCCTAAAATCACTTTTTCTACACCTGCTGACAATAACTTCTCCACCGTTACAAGTGAACGAATTCCTCCTCCCACTTGCACAGGAATACGTACCGCCTTGCAGATTTTTTCAATGACGGGCAAATTTAACGACTCGCCAGCAATTGCACCGTCTAAATCAACAATGTGTAGTATTTCCGCTCCAAGCTTTTCAAATATGATCGCCTGCGCTACCGGATCTTCATTCATCACCGTTTCTTTACTAAACTCTCCTTGATAAAGTCTAACGCATCGCCCTTCTTTTAAATCGATAGCTGGGAAGATTTCCATGCTTCTACCACTCCTTGAAAATTTTTTAATATTTGCATGCCAATTTCGCCACTTTTTTCTGGATGAAACTGTGCACCAAATACATTTCCTTTCGCGACAAACCCTGGTATTTGCATTCCATAATCACTTACTCCGCATACAATTTCATCTGGACAATCCGCGTAATATGAGTGAACATAATACACGAAAGAACCATCCACTAATCCATTCCAAAGCGGAAATTCTCTTTCCTTCCTTAATTCATTCCATCCCATATGAGGAATTTTATACGAAACTTTTAACTTCCGAATTTCACCTGGTAGTAAACCTAACCCGCTACAATCTTTTAGTTCCTCACTTCGTTCAAATAAAAGTTGCATGCCCAAACATATACCGAGGAGTGGTTTTCCTATGTCACAAACTTCTTTTAGTACACACACTAAATCTCTTTCTTTTAATACTTCCATCGCTTTCGGAAATGCACCTACTCCCGGTAGAATCACGCCATCGCTTCTCAATATCTCTTCTTTATCACTCGTTACAATGTACTCTGCACCAATATATTTTAATGCTTGCTCTACACTGCGAATATTCCCCATTCCATAATCTATAATGGCAATCAATTACAACATCCCTTTCGTTGAATTTACACCAGTAATGTTGGCATTTTTTTCGACCGCTTCTCTAAGCGCTCTACCAAAAGCTTTAAATAATGCTTCAATTTTGTGATGTGTATTACTTCCGTATAGAACGCGCGCATGTAATGTAATATTGGCAGCATGTGCAACTGCTCTAAAAAATTCTTCCGTCAATTCTGTATCAAAATCCCCGAGCTTCGGATTTGTTAATTCCCCTTGAAATACACAATATGAGCGTCCACTTATATCAATTGCAACAAATCCTAAAGATTCATCCATCGGTACATACGCGGAACCGTAACGATTAATTCCTTCTTTATTTTGCAATGCTTCTTTCAAGCAATTTCCGAGTACAATTCCAACATCTTCAACGGTGTGATGTGCATCGACAAATACATCACCTTCTGCCTCAACTTGCAATCCAAATCTTCCATGTCTAGCAAATAAAGTCAGCATATGATCGAAAAAACCAACCCCCGTTTGAATAGATACACTCGTACTTTCATCAAGCTGCAAACTTAATTTAATTTTTGTTTCTGTCGTCTCACGTGCTTGACTGGACTGACGCATTATTTTTCCTCCTCAAACCTTATTTGGATTGCTCTCGCATGTGCATGTAACCCTTCTTTATTTGCAAGCTCTACAATATGATGCTGTACATTTTTTAATGCTTCCTCTGTATAAGAAATAAAACTTGATTTTTTCACGAAATCATCGACTGATAACGGAGAAAAAAATCTTGCCGTTCCGCTCGTTGGTAATACATGATTCGGTCCCGCCAAATAATCCCCGAGCGGTTCAGGTGCATATGGCCCAAGGAAAATAGAGCCTGCATGTTTCACATAATCTAGAGCATTCATCGGTTCTTTTATATGTAACTCTAAATGTTCTGGAGCAATTTCATTTGATAACTTTAGTGCCTCCTCTAAAGAAGCAACGATAAAGATGGCTCCATTTCTATTTATTGATTCACGTGCAATTTCACTTCTTGGTAACGTTTCTAACTGTCTTTCTACCTCTTTTTCTACTTCTTTAGCTAGTTCCATATTCGTTGTAATACAAATCGCCGTTGCTCTCTCATCATGCTCTGCTTGCGATAATAAATCCGCTGCGATATATTTTGCATTACCTGTTTCATCCGCGACAACTACAATTTCTGATGGACCAGCAATCATATCGATATTTACTATCCCGTATACTTCTCGTTTCGCTAGAGCGACGTACAAATTTCCCGGTCCAACTATTTTATCCACTTTCGGAATCGATTCCGTCCCGTATGCTAAAGCAGCAATTGCTTGTGCGCCACCTATCGTATAAATTTCATCTACTCCCGCAAGATTTGCAGCAGCTAATATATGAGGATCAATTCCCCCTTTCCTCGGCGGTGTTACCATTACAATTTTTTTCACACCTGCAAGTTTCGCCGGCAATACATTCATTAATACTGAAGAAGGATATGAAGCTGTCCCACCTGGTACATATACACCTACATTTTCTAATGGCCGAATAAGCTGCCCTCTAATTATGCCTTTACTTTCACAATCGAAGATTGAATACTTCTTTTGTTTTTCGTGATACGAAACAATGTTTTTCTTCGCCTCTTTTAAAGCTTCTAAAAATGAATTCTCTACAAACATACTCGCTTGCTGTATTTCTTCTTCACTTACACGAAAATCTTTCATCTCTACACCATCAAACTTTTTTGTATAGAAAGATAAAGCCTCATCATTTCCTTCCCTTACATGTCTAATGATTTCTCTTACACTTCTTTGAACAGTTTCTTCTATTATATTAGCGTTTTCTCTTAGCACTTTTATTTTAGATAATGCCTCCTTAAAGTCTTCATAAATGATTTCCATTTTAAATCCTCCTATTTCCCTGATAAGATTTCTTGCTCCATCATATTTACAATACTGAATATTTCGTCTTTTTTAGTTTTTAAAGCTGCCTTATTCACAATCATCCGAGCCGATATAGAGTGCATTTCCTCAAATACAATGAGTCCATTCTCTTGTAATGTTTTTCCTGTTTCAACAATATCTACAATTGCATCCGCCAATCCAAGAAGAGGAGCGATTTCTACAGAACCTTCTATTTTAATAATTTCTACATCCTCTCCCTTATCATGAAAATAAGTAGAAGTAATATGCGGGTATTTCGTAGCAATTCTTTTCTTCCGGTAACTCTTCGGATTATACGTAGGAATAGATGCCACACAAAACTTACAAATCCCCACTCCTAAATCCAGCATTTCATAAATATCTTTCTCGTTTTCCATTAAAATATCTTTTCCAACGATGCCAATATCAGCTACCCCATGTTCTACATAAGTAGCAACATCAATCGCTTTTACTAAAATAAATGAAATATTTGTATTTTTACTTTGAAATACAAGCTTCCGACCTTTATTTTTGAGCTCGGAACAATCAATTCCAATCTGCTCAAAAAGTGGAATGACATGTTTTTCTAACCTTCCTTTCGTTAACGCAATTTGAATGTTACGCATGAAGCCTCTCCTTCTTTCTGGACTACCCATTTCTCATTCCATACATATTCCACTAAGTATTCATTCTTTGCCTCAACGACCGTTCTTATTTTATTTTTTCTTGCGAATTGAAAGGTATCGCTTAAATTAGAGAATAGAGATAACCAAGCATTTTTTCCATCCTTTCGAATTAAATTTCGTAGCCTTTCTGCTTCCGCTATTCTATTTAACTCATAATGAATCACAATCTCAATTTGATTTCGTTCATATGGTTCTTGTTGCTCTTGCAGCGCCTTCACAATTTGATTTACTTGTACCGCGAGTCCAACAGCTGGCAGCATTTCTCCAAAATTGCCAATTAGCTCATCGTATCTTCCGCCACTA
Source organism: Bacillus sp. FSL W8-0770 (assembly GCF_038008705.1). Lineage (NCBI taxonomy): Bacteria > Bacillati > Bacillota > Bacilli > Caryophanales > Bacillaceae > Bacillus > Bacillus sp. FSL W8-0770. The sequence goes on along the minus strand of NZ_JBBOZR010000001.1, from coordinate 1,345,383 downwards.
ACGATTTCTTCTCCAATTTCATATATATATCCTTTGAAAATAACACCCGTATAGTAATCTAAGTGTTGAATCATGCCCAAATCAATTGATATGTAAGAACCATATCCTAACGTTTCAATTGTTTCATACATTTCTTTTATTCTTGCAATTGCCATTTTCATTTCATTACTTGAAGCAAGCTTTTCTGCCTCCTCAATAACTTCTAAATTTCCAAATAGCCTTGGTAATTTCTCAAGTAATCTTACTGTCTCATCGCATCGATCTAATTTCTTTTCTCCGATAAAATTTGAGAGGGCTGCATAATTTTTACTTTCTATATACGTTCTAAGTACCCTTTCTTCTTCATCATGGATGGAGAGTTTTTTTACAATACATTTATATAACTGTACTTGCCCAATCTCAATTGTAAAAGATTGCACCTTCAACTTTTGAAGTGCTTGAATGACACTTATTACACATTCAATTTCAGCTCTTACATTATCAATCCCGATAACTTCAATACCACTTTGTACGATTTCATTATATTTTCCAGAATGGGATTCATTCGCTCGAAATACATTCCCGCTATACGTCACTTTAAGTGGCGTATCCCATCTCTGTGTTCCAATAACTCTCGCTAAAGGAATTGTCATATCTGGACGTAAAACGATAATCCTTCCCTTTTCATCAAAAAATTTATACATCTTCTCTTCATCTATCGGTCTATTTTGAAATGCAAAAACGTCATAAAATTCAATTGTAGGTGTTCTTATTTCTTCATAACCTCTCTCTAAAAAAGTAAGCCTTAATTTTTGTTCTACTTCTTCAATTAACGTACATTCTTCGAATAAATAATCTCTCGTTCCATTTGGATTTGCCCGTTTCCATTTTGTCATCTAAATTTTCACACCTTTCCCCTTCTAATGTATGCCTATTTCATTCCCCTAAGCCGAAAATAAAAAGAGCCTTGTAGACAAAATACCTACAAGGCTCTTCAGTAGAGTGTAGGTACAACGGGAATACCCCTTGTACCTACACGTTTTCACGCTAGGTTCAAGGGTTTCATGTATGATGATGTAGTTGTGTAAGCATTGTAATAGATTGCACGATATTCATAATACTTACTCCCTTTCTCCTCTGATTTTCACATAGTATATAACAGTTAATTTTGAATGTAAATACATTTTTAATATTCCGTCATTTTTTTAATGTAAAGCCACTTTTCTTTCATACTCTTTTATTTCTTGTTCATATTGCATTGTAATACTAATTTCATCTAAACCATTTAATAACTTCTCTTTCCACATTTTCTCGATTGTAAAATGGAATCTATGCGTATTCGTTGTCATTATTTCATTTTCTAAATCAACTGTGATTTGTTCTCTCGCATCTGTTTTAGCAAGTTGTTCACGCATATCTTTATCCATTACAATCGGTAACATGCCATTTTTCATACAATTCATATAAAAGATATCGGCAAATCCTCCAGCGATAATAACGCGGAAACCATAATCAGCAAGTGCCCATGGAGCATGTTCTCTTGACGAGCCACATCCAAAATTATCGCCTGTGATTAATATACTGGCTCCTTTTCTTTCTTTTGCATTAAGCGGGAAATTAGGGTTTTCTTGGCGATTATTATCATATCGCCACTCATCAAATAAAAACTTCCCAAACCCAGTTCTTTCAATTCTCTTTAAATATTGCTTCGGAATAATTTGATCTGTATCAATGTTATCATTCATCAGTACTGCGGCAGTACCTTTATGAATACGAAATGGCTCCATCATAACTCTCCTTTCTAATATCAACAAAATGACCATATAACGCAGCCGCTGCCGCCATTGCCGGGCTAACTAAATGCGTTCGTGCTCCCTTTCCTTGTCTTCCTTCAAAATTGCGATTTGACGTAGAGGCACAATGTTCCCCTTCAGGCACTTGATCTGGATTCATACCTAGACACATTGAGCATCCGGGCTCTCTCCATTCAAATCCAGCTTCTTCAAATATGCGATGTAATCCTTTATGCATCGCTGCTTCTCTTACCCTTTGAGATCCAGGTACAACAAGTGCTCGCACACCTTCTTTTACTTTTTTACCTTTCACGACAGATGCAGCAATTTCTAAGTCAGAAAGCCTGGAATTTGTACAAGATCCAATGAAAACATGTTGAACTGGAATGTCATACGTACTTTGTCCGGGACTCAATCCCATATAAGAAAACGCTCTTTCGTCATTTGCATCATGCTTTTCTGGCAATTTCTCATCGATCCGAACACCCATACTAGGATTTGTTCCCCACGTAACGTACGGTGCTAAATCCGTAACATCTACTAGAATATGTAAATCATAAACTGCATCTAAATCTGTATAAAGTTCTGAACATTTTTTCTTAATAGATTCATAGTCTTTCGGTGCATATTTACGCCCTTTTACGTAAGCAACCGTTTTTTCATCTGGTGCAATAATGCCAGCCTTTGCTCCCCCTTCAATTGCCATATTGCAAAGCGTCATCCTCTCTTCCATATCCATAGCATGAATGGCCTCTCCGTAAAATTCCATTACGTAACCTGTTCCAACTGCTACTCCGTACTTTGAAAGAAGGTGTAAAATAATATCTTTCGCATAAACACCTTGCGGTAACTTTCCTTTTAACTCAATGCCCATTGCTTTCGGCTTTCGTTGCCATAACGTTTGCGTCGCCAATACATGTTCCACTTCACTCGTACCAATACCAAACGCTAGTGCGCCAAAAGCACCGTGTGTTGCTGTATGACTATCACCACAAACAATCGTTTTTCCTGGCTGTGTGAGTCCAAGTTCTGGTCCTATTACATGAACGATCCCTTGCTCTTCATCTCCGATATCCGCTAATGGCACCTGAAATTGTTTACAGTTTTCCCGAAGTGTATCTAGTTGCTGCTTCGCAATGCGGTCGGTAATATTCCAAACATCTTTCGTTGGAATATTATGATCCATCGTTGCAAATGTTAAATCTGGTCTGCGGACTGTTCGATTTGTAAGCCGCAAGCCTTCAAAGGCTTGCGGTGACGTTACTTCATGAACAAGATGTAGATCGATATATAATAAATCCAATCCATTTTCATTAGTCGCAACTACATGTCTTTCCCAAAGCTTATCTAGTAACCTTTTCCCCATTATCTTCCTCTCCCTACTAACGCTTGCTCTTCCATTTCTTGAATAACTGCCTTTGTAAATGAAGTTGTCGTTTCAGTCCCCCCGATATCTGCTGTACATTTTCCTGATTTAAGGACTGCAGAAACTGCTTCTTCAATTGCATATCCTTCTCTCGTTAATCCGAACGATTGCCCAAGCATCATTGCAACAGAACGCATCATCGCAATTGGATTCGCCTTATTTTTCCCCGCAATATCCGGTGCTGATCCGTGAATAGGCTCGTATAATGAAGGCCCCTTTTCAGCGTGACTTGCTGATGGAAGCATTCCTAATGATCCAGCTAATACTGAAGCCTCATCACTTAAAATATCACCAAATAAATTTTCCGTTACAATAACGTCAAATCTTCCTGGATTCCGAATTAATTCCATAGCTGCTGCATCTACTAAAATGTGTTCTACTTCCACATTTGGGTAGCGAAGTGCTACTTCTTCTGTCACAGTTCTCCATAATTTACTAGACTCTAAAACATTCGCTTTATCAATAGATGTTACTTTTTTCTTCCGCTTATTCGCTAATTGAAAAGCATACGAAACGATACGTTCAATTTCATGGCGATGATACGTAAGTGTATCTGTCGCCACTTCTTCCGTTCGCTCTTTCGGATAAGAAAAATAAATTCCGCCTGTTAATTCACGAACGACAACGAAATCAATTTCATCAGCGTTTTTTAATGGTGATAAATGTGCAGTTGCACTTTCTACCGTTACAGGGCGAACATTCGCAAATACACCGAGTCCTTTTCTTAATGCTAATAATCCTTTCTCAGGCCTTTCTTTCGCACTATCCCACCTTGGTCCACCTACTGCTCCAAGTAAAACCGCATCACTCGCTAAACAGGCGGCAAGTGTTCGCTGTGGTAATGGTTGCCCAGTTAAATCGATAGCAACACCACCAAAGTACTCATCTTGCAAATGAAAATGATGTCCATATAGCCTTTCTACCATATGCAATACTTCCTTCGCACTTTCCATTACTTCTGGACCAACACCATCACCAGCTAAACAAACGATACGTTTTTCCATTTTTAACACTCCTTTTAACTGAATTTTTAGAACTTTAATTTGATAGGTGAGGAAAGCTTCTCTCACCTATCAAATATTTATTTCACAAGCGCTATAAGAGATTTTAATTTCCCTGCTGCATGGACATAAGCTCTCGCCGACGCTTCCAATACGTCTTGCGCAACTCCGAAACCTGATATTTGGTGACTACCTTCTTTTAATTCAACATGAACGTGAGCAAGTGCATCTTGACCTTGTGTAATAGATTGTATGCGATAATCTGCCAATTCACATTCTAATCCTAAAATTCTTTGAATCGCATTGTATATCGCTTCAATACTACCAGAACCAGTGGCTGCATCTTCATATACATTTCCTTCCTCATCCTTCAGCACAACTGTTGCGCATTGTGTACTATTTGATACGAAATGCACTTGTAATTGCGTAATGTTATATTGCTGAGCTGCAAATGCTGCTTCACCAAGCATAAGTGCGCGTAAATCTTCTTCAGTAATTTCCTTTTTACGATCAGCCAATTTTTTAAATGCTTCGAATGCCGCATCTCGCTCTTCATTTGTAAATTCATAACCAAGCTCTTTCATTTTTTCCGTAAACGCATGACGGCCAGAATGTTTCCCAAGTACAAAGAGATTTTGAGATTCTCCTATAAGCGCTGGTTCGATAATTTCATAAGTTGTTACTTCTTTTAAAACCCCGTCTTGGTGAATGCCCGATTCATGAGCAAATGCATTCGCTCCAACGATTGCTTTATTTTTCGGTACAACCATACCCGTTAACCTGCTTACTAATATACTCGTCGCCTTAATTTCTTTTAAAGTCATTGAAGGCTCTGCTTTATAAAAATCTTTTCTAATATGAAGAGCTACCGCAACTTCTTCTAACGCTGCATTCCCTGCTCTTTCTCCAATGCCATTAATCGTTCCTTCTACTTGCAATGCTCCTCCTTCAACCGCAGCTAACGAATTTGCTACTGCCATACCAAGATCATCGTGACAATGACAAGAAAAAATCGCTTTTTCATATGATGGAACGGATTCTTGTAAGTATTTAAAAAGAGAATAATACTCTTCCGGATTCGTATATCCAACTGTATCTGGAATATTAATTACATTCGCTCCTGCACGAATCGCAACTTCTACTGCTTCAGCTAAAAAATCTCTTGTTGTTCTTGTCGCATCTTCTGCAGAAAATTGTACTGTCGGAAATAATGATTTTCCAAGCGTAACCGAGCGATGAATACTATCTAACACATCTTCTTTAGACATACAAAGTTTATATTTCATATGAATATCACTCGTAGCTAAAAATACGTGTAGACGGGGAGATACAGCTCCTTTCACTGCTTCATATGCTCTTCGAATATCACTTTCTTTCGCTCTAGCTAAACTCATAACTGTAGCATTTTGAATCGTATTCGCAATGCGTTTTACCGATTGAAAGTCACCTTCGGAAGCTGCCGCGAATCCAGCTTCCATTACATGAATACCAAGCCTCTCTAATTGCCTAGCAATTTGTAATTTCTCTTGTTCATTTAAATTTACTCCTGGTGATTGTTCGCCATCACGAAGCGTTGTATCCATGAACAAAACCTGCTTCATATTATTTAACCCCTACCTTTACTCGCGGCTGTACGAAAGGCATCATTTCACGTAATTTACGTCCAACTACTTCGATTTCATGTTTATTCTCTTTCTCATTTGTCGCATGGAAATTTGGTCTTCCTGCTTTATGCTCTGCAATCCAGCCTCTTGCAAATGTACCATCTTGAATTTCTGCTAATACTGCCCCCATCGCTTTCTTCGTATCTTCAGTAACAACGCGTGGTCCTGATACGAAGTCTCCCCACTGCGCTGTATCTGAAACTGAATATCTCATATTTTCAAGTCCACCTTCGTACATAAGGTCAACGATTAGCTTCAGTTCATGTAAACATTCAAAATATGCAAGTTCAGGCTGATATCCTGCATCAACTAACGTTTCAAACCCCGCTTTTACAAGTGCAGTCACTCCGCCGCAGAGTACAGCTTGCTCTCCAAATAAATCTGTTTCTGTTTCTTCTTTAAACGTCGTTTCTAGTACACCAGCTCTCGTTGCTCCAATTCCGTCAGCATAAGAAAGTGCTTTTTCAGTCGCAACTCCTGTTGCATCTTGATATACTGCAAATAATGCAGGAACAGCCCCGCCCTCGGCGAACGTACGGCGTACGAGATGCCCCGGTCCTTTTGGCGCTACTAGAAATACATCTACATTAGCTGGTGGTTTTACTTGATCAAAGTGAACATTAAATCCATGTGCGAACACGAGGGAGTTTCCAGCCTGTAAATTTGGTGCAATTTCAGCTTCATATACTTCTGGTTGTAATTCATCAGGCAGTAGAATCATTACTACATCAGCTTTTTCCGCTGCTTCTGCTACTGTATATACAGAAAATCCATCTTCATTCGCTTTATTCCAAGACTTACCTTTTCTTAAACCTACTACTACATCAAATCCGTTATCACGTAAATTTTGCGCATGTGCATGACCTTGCGAGCCATATCCGATGATTGCTACTTTCTTTTCCTTTAATACATTTACTGTTACATCTTTCTCATAATAAACTTTTGCCATTTTCATTTCCCCCTATATTTAAATGATTATTGAATTAACATAACTTGCTTATCTTGTTTTTTCATACTACGTGTAAATGCTGTTACACCTGTTCTAGCAATTTCTTTCAAACCGTATGGACGAAGTAATTCAATTAACGCTTCTACTTTGTCTTGCGTACCTGTTACTTGCACAACTATGGAATCCTTCCCAACATCTATTACAGCGGCTCGAAACGGTTCAATTAAACTATATAATTCTGCCCTCGCTACAGAAGTTGCTACTTTAATAAGAGCAAGCTCTCTAGCAATCATCGCTTCTTCTGTAATATCTGATACTTTCAGTACGTCAATTTGTTTATGCAGTTGTTTAATTAACTGCTCCACTTGCTGTTCACTTTCAACGTGTACAACAATCGTCATTCGCGATATATCTGATGATTCTGTATGACCTACTGAAATACTTTCAATATTAAAATGTCTTCGTGTCATAACCCCTGTAATTCGGTTTAAAACACCACTTTGATTTCGAACTGTCGCTGTAACAATTCTCTTCACCCTTTTTCCACTCCCTCCATTTGGTGAACACCTTTTCCTGGCGCAACCATCGGCATAACCTTCTCTGATTGAAGTACACGACAATCAATTACGACTGGCTCTTGTAATTCAATAGCATGCTGGATTTGCTTCTTTGCAAGAAGTGGATCGTCAATACGAACACCTTTTATGCCATATGCATTCGCAAGAGCGACGAAATCTGGTTGGCATGGTAATAAAGAATGTGAATATCTTTGATTGTAAAATTCATCTTGCCACTGTCTTACCATTCCTAAAGCTTCATTATTTAAAATAAATACTTTAACGGGTAAAGCGTGTTCTTTTAATACACTTAATTCTTGTAGAGTCATTTGAAACCCAGCATCACCAACAATTGCAATAACTAATTCTTCAGGCTTTGCAATTTGCGCACCGATTGCTGCTGGAAATCCAAACCCCATCGTTCCTAATCCACCAGAAGTTACCCATTTATCTGGATTTTTCAGCGGATAATATTGGGCTGCCCACATTTGGTGTTGCCCAACGTCTGTTGTTACAATCGCTTCTCCCTTCGTAATTTCATATAACATATCAATTGCGTATTGGGGCTTAATACTTTCAGAATTTCTTTTATAAGAGAATGGATATTGTTCTTTTCTCCCCTTTAATAAAGTGATCCATTCATGATGATTTTCTTTTCCACCTTCTGGTTCAAGTAATACTTCCAATGCCCGCTTAGCACTTGCAACAATAGGAATTTCAGTTGGCACATTTTTCCCGATTTCTGCTGGATCGATATCGATATGCGCAACAGTAGCCCCTTTAGCAAAATAAGCTAAATTCCCTGTAAGCCGATCATCAAATCTCGCGCCTATATTAATGAGTAAGTCACATTCATATAACGCCATATTGGCTGTATAAGAACCATGCATTCCTCCCATCCCTAGAAATAGTTCATCATCTGGTGGAAAACCACCAAGACCAAGTAATGTATGCACAACAGGGATTTCATATTTACGAGCAAAATTTGTCAATTCTTTCGAAGCTTTCGCATGCAATATACCCGCTCCAGCTAAAATTAACGGTTTTTTTGCGGTTTCAATTACTTTGAGTAATTTGTTTATTTGAAGTAGATTCGGTTCATAATTAGGGTTATATCCCGGTAAATCCATTTGTACATTGCTACATTGCTCACCTTTCTCGACTACCATATCTTTCGGAAGGTCAATAACGACTGGTCCTGGTCTTCCAGTTTTAGCAATATGAAATGCTTCTTTAATAATTCGAGGTAAATCTGAGGCCTTTCGCACTTGATAGTTATGTTTTGTCACTGGCATCGTAAGTCCCATAATATCTGCCTCTTGAAAAGCATCGCTCCCAATTAACGTTGTTGCTACTTGGCCTGTAAATACTACAAGTGGCAATGAATCAATCATCGCATCAGCTAGACCCGTAATTACATTTGTAGCACCTGGCCCACTCGTTGCAATTACAACCCCTGGATGCCCTGTAATTCTGGCATACCCTTCAGCAGCGTGAATTGCCCCTTGCTCATGCCTTGTTAAAATATGCGGAATTTCACAATCATACAATGCATCATAGAGAGGTAAAACGGCACCACCCGGATAACCGAAAATCACTTCTACGCCTTCCTTTTCTAGCGCTTCTAACAATAGCTGTGCACCAGTTGCCAGTTTCTCTTCCGTTTTTGAAGACATTGTTCTTATAAGCCCCCTTTTTCAAACTTTTATACAATAAAAAAATCCTACGTCCACACTCCAGCTATGTGCTGAAGGGACGAAAGATTTCGCGGTACCACCCTTCTTCGCAAGAATACTCTTGCCTCAGTGATCCATAAATGGATCTAGCTAATAACGGAGCTACCGTCTAAGCCTAGACAAATGCTTTAGCTTAGCACTCAAGGGCGATGTTCGTCGACGTGAACCATCGGTTTTCAGCAACCACCGACTCTCTGTGAGGCTTCACAATCAACTACTCCTCCCTATCAACGCTTTCTTATGTTAAAAAAGTTGTTATCCAACTTTATTTTCTTCGTAAATTTTCTCTCCATCTTCTACAACTAACTTACGAAACTCTTTTAATAAACGGTTCGTATGTGGACCTGTTTGCCCTAAGCCAATCGTTCTACCATCTACTGTCGTAACAGCAATCACTTCAGCAGCTGTTCCTGTTAAAAACACTTCATCAGCTACATATACATCATGTCTTGTAAATAACTCTTCTCTTACGTCATACCCAAATTTTTCGCCGATTTCTAAAATGGCGTTTCGTGTAATACCTTCTAACGCTCCAGCAGAACTTGGTGGTGTAATTAATTTATTTCCTTTAACAATAAACACGTTATCTCCTGATCCTTCAGCTACATATCCTTGATCATTTAACATAAGTGCTTCTTGTACTCCAGCTAATTTCGCTTCAATACGAACTAAAATATTGTTTAAGTAATTTAAAGATTTTACTTGAGGGGATAAAACATCGGGACGATTTCGGCGCGTTGCAACTGTTACAACTGGAATCCCTTTCTCATAATATTCTTGTGGGAATAAAGATAATTGTTCTGCAATTACTACTACATTCGGCTTCTTACATGAATCGGGATCCAATCCAAGATTTCCTGCTCCTCTTGATACAACAAGGCGAATGTATCCATTAGATAATTTATTTTGTCGAATCGTCTCAACAACAATATTTGTTACTTCATCTAATGAATATGGAATTTCTAAAAGGATTGATTTTGCTGATTCATACAGCCGGACAAGATGCTCTCTCAAACGGAAAACATTACCGCTATAAACTCTAATTCCTTCAAACACTCCATCGCCATATAAATAGCCATGATCATATACTGAAACTTTTGCCTCATCTTTTGGAACAAATTCTCCATTTAAGAAAATCCATTGCTCATTCACTAGAAGCGCCTCCTATGTTCTATGAATTTTTTATTGTTTCCTAGTTTACTCTCCTTTCTAAATAAATCAAGTGAATTTTTAGAAAATTTATAATTTTTAATCGTACGTACTTCTTTGCTTATACTGATTTAACAACATTGTTAACGTTTACAAAAAGTCAAAAAATTTTTTTCGCCAATTTCCACTAAAAAAATATTTGTTTAAAAGAAGGATTTTCATCAATTGATACGAATCTATTGTATTCAATAAACGGACGTCCGATTTTATAAATCCGGGGATATATAACGACTTTTGCTGAAAAAGGGGGAAAATAACAAAAATAGCGCTGTCTAAAAATAACATTCATATTTTTCATTTCGTAATCATAATCCTATTTTTAAAAAACAATTTGTCAAAATAAAGGAGGAAATAAATATGGCGTGTGTACAAATTAAAGGAACGAGACAAGAGGTAGTAGAAATGCTGCAATTATTTGATCTAATGGATACGAAAGGTTTTTGTAAATTCGATAATTACGTAGAGGTAGAACCAAATACGAAAGAACATAATCATTTTATTGCTTCAATCGACATCCATTCAAATACTTCTTCAGCACAAGATACATTAAACGATCAATTCGTTAGTCAAATGCTTACTGGCGTATATAACGACTAAACAAAGATTTACTTCCTACCGTCTTTTCATAAATATATGCAGTGAACTTGAGCATACTAGCAATTAGATGGTAGGAGGTGATAATTATGGCTAGAATTGGCGTTGAAAACTCATTAACAGACGTTCAACAAGCTCTTCAACAACAAGGTCATGAAGTTGTTACACTTAACTCAGAACAGGATGCACAAGGGTGTGATTGTTGCGTTGTAACTGGGCAAGATTCTAATGTGATGGGCATTGCAGATACATCAATTAAAGGATCAGTCATTACAGCTCACGGTTTAACAACGGATGAAATTTGTCAACAAGTTGAAAGTCGCACTTAAAAAATGAAAGAGGACCCCTTTTAAAAGGAGTCCTCTTTTTTATATTCACCTAACGGGAAAGTAACATATACTGGATGAAAGCCCTACCTCTCTCTCATCATTACGGTTCCACTGACCGCTCCTTGATTCACTAGTATACATATATAGCTTACAAATACAATTTATAGGGTTTGTTCACAAAAGTTGTTGATAAAATTACCCGATCTTTCGCAAACTTTTCGTATTGCATTCATAAGAGATATTTACTTTACACTAGCTGTAACCGAGACACGAATTAAAATTCTAACACCAATACAATAACTTGTCAACTTTTTTCCGTAAATTAAAAACAGACATTAACGGTTTGTCTGTTTTAGAATGGAGCTTTTTCTTTTATTACATATACAACAAAGCCGCTAACTAACATAAATAAGCCAACTACTAAGTTTTTGATATTAATCATAAATTCCTCTCCCTTATTCCACACATCATATATATTTACATTTCAATTATTCCGATCATCCTAAAGCGCACTTTTTCTAATATATCATAATTCCTAAAAAATGCAAGTTCACTTTTGACGACCATTCACAAATTTATCTACAGTGCTTGGTACAGTATTTAAAGCCTTTTCAATTAAATGTGTACTGCTGTTGAGATGTAATACTTGTACCCCATTAGAACCAACTACTAAAAAAGCTACTGGACTAATGGAAACCCCAGCCCCGCTTCCTCCTCCAAATGGATGCCGTTGTTTGTTCTCTTTATGCTGATTTTGCCCACCGTTATGTTTTTCAGTGATGAAATCCCCTTTAAAATCACTTCCACCAGCTCCAAAACCAAAAGCCACTTGAGATACTGTTAATACTACATTTCCGTCAGCTGTTGAAACCGGGCTCCCAACAATTGTATTTACATCTACCATCTCTTTTAAATTTGTCATTGCCGTTTTCATTAAATTTTCAATTGGATGTTCCATTATGTATTGCACCCTTTCCTCATTATTCCTTTTTATATTTTCCAAAATAGAGGAAGTCATACTAACTTTTCCTATTTCAAAAAAACATTTTCCTTCTTTTAAAAGATACTACTCCCTGTACATGCTCCGGTATAGTGAAACTTTAATCAGTGGGATGTGTACGTAGCTCGACTCCCACAAATAGCGGGATAAAAAAGAAAAAGAGATACATACTACTATTGAACCTTGTTATGAAAGGAGTCATGACTTTGACTGAGAAATTTGATGATTATAAAAAAAGAGATAGAATAGATAGTGATTATAGTGACTATAAAGAAGAGTACGCCGCTGAGGTTGCACCACAACGCATTGATTATGATTACGATGATAAAGACGATAAAGATGTTGTAAAATCGTCCGCTGCTGGATCAACTGCTGGTTTTATCGCTCTTGCGCTATCTATCTTATCGCTATTTACATTTCCAACACTATTTGGTCTTGTTTCTGTTTTACTCGGTATTTACGCTTATAATCGCGGAGCTACTGTAACTGGCGGTATCGCTGCAGTTGTCGGTGGAATTGCTGCACTTATCGCAATTTTATTCCGAGTAGCACTTATTGGTCTATTGTTCTCCCTGTTCTAAAAAAGAAAAAGGTATCTCGCTTAACGCGGGATACCTTATCCTGTAAACACATCTTCCGATGGATATTTTATTTTTTGTTTTGCTGGTCGCGCTAAAGAGAACACAAGTGTTAATGGTCCAATTAATCCGCAGAACATAACAAACATAATAATACATTTTCCGAATGCCGATAGCTTTGCAGTAATTCCCATCGTTAATCCGACTGTGCCAAACGCTGATATTGTCTCAAATAATAATTGAATAAAGCTGAAGTTTTCTGTAAGCATTAATATGAATACCGCTGCTAAAATAAGTATTTGACTGGCAACAGCAATCGCTAAGGCCCTCGTTACTGTCGACATTTTAATTGTACGCTGAAATAAAACAATTTCCTCCTTTTTTCTAAAGAAAGAAAGGACAGATGTAATTAAGATAACAAACGTCGTTAATTTAATTCCTCCACCTGTTGATACACTTCCTGCACCAATAAACATTAAAATCATCGTAAATAATATAGATGATTCTTCCATACCTCCATAGTCAACCGTATTAAATCCAGCTGTCCGCGGAGTAATACCTTGAAAGAAGGAAGCCCATAGTTTTTCATTTAAAGATAAATTCCCTAACGTCTTCACATTATTATATTCCAATACAAAAATCACAATCATTGCTATAACATTTAGTACTACTGTTCCAATAATCATTATTTTTGAGTGAAGTGATAATTTTCGAAAACTGCGACTATACCATATATCAATTAATACGGTAAAACCGAGTCCACCAATTACAATTAAAGAGCAAATCCCAATATTAATAATGGGATCCCCTACATATCTTGTTAAATTATCTGGCCATAAAGCAAACCCTGCATTATTATAAGATGCAATTACATGAAAAATACTATAGTATAAACCTTTTCCAAAACCAAACTCTGGAATAAAGCGAAACGATAAAAAGATGACCCCAATAAGTTCAATACAAATCGAAAATATAAAGACACGCTTTACTAATTTTACAAGACCACCTATATTTGTTTGATTAAATGCTTCTCCAATTAATAAACGATGGCGTAATCCGATTTTTTTACCTAGTACCCAAACAATTAAAATGGCAATTGTCATAAGGCCTAGACCACCTGTTTGAATTAAAAACATAATAACAATTTCGCCAAACATCGTAAATGTACTTGCTGTATCCACTACTCCCAAACCAGTTACGGTCGCTGCTGACGTTGCTGTAAAGAAAGCATCTACCCAACTAATATGTACTTTCGTTGCGAATGGTAATTTTAATAACAAACCGCCAACCACAATTAAGCAGAAAAAGCCTAATGCTAATATTTGTGGTGGGTTTAATCGTATAAGACGATTATACAGCCCTTGTTTTTTTGTTACGTCCATATCACTAACTCCCTTATTAAAGTGAAACTTCCCCTCATACAATAAAAAGCTTTTTAAAAGCCCTTAAATAATTGGGACAAACCTTATATTCTCATAATATAGTTGAGCATAATCTTTTTTTTCATAGATTACAACTTTTATTTATATTCAGATTCCTTTTCGTTTTATGCTGGAAAACTCTATATCCTAATTCTATATTGCTAGCAATAACAATTTCATATGTACTATCTTTCAAATCCCCATATCTTTCACTCTATGTTCACATAGAGGTCACATCCACCTTTTATAGTATATGTATCGAAGCTGTTCCTCCCTAATTTATAAGACGTTCCCCAGTGTCTTTGAATAGCTTCCATCCCTAATTAAATTGACATAAATTGTCCCCTTCCATTGACCATCTTATAAATGATGGTCTTATTTTTTGTTTGCTTTATCTTTTATTCCGCTATTTGTGGGCAATAAACGCCCGATTGGTTAAGGCTAATAATCAACAGGGGATGAACAAAAAACACTCATTAAATTTTCATTTTATTTAAAACTCCCTCTCTCTTTCACTCTATATTCACACAGAGGTCACATCTATCTTTTATAGTATATGTATCGAAGTTGTTCCTCCCTAATTTATAAGACATTCCCCAGTGTCTTAAAGCAACTTCCATCCCTAATTAAATTGACATAAATTGTCCCCTTCCTTGACCATCTTATAAATGATGGTCTTATTTTTTTGTCTTTCTATCTTTTATTTAAAACTCCCTCTCTCTTTCACTCTATGTTCACACAGAGGTCACATCTACCTTTTATAGTATATGTATCGAAGTTGTTCCTCCCTAATTCATAAGACATTCCCCAGTGTCTTTGAACAGCTTCCATCCCTAATTAAATTGACATAAATTGTCCCCTTCCTTGACCATCTTATAAATGATGGTCTTATTTTTTTGTCTTTCTACCTTTTATTTAAAACTCCCTCTCTCTTTCACCCTATGTTCACATGAGAGTCACACCTACCTTTTATAGTATATGTATTGAAGTTGTTCCTCCCTAATTTATAAGACATTCCCCAGTGTCTTAAAGCAACTTCCATCCCTAATTAAATTGACATAAATTGTCCCCTTCCCTAGACCATCCTATGTGATGGTCTATTTTATTTTCCAAACACAAAATCAGTCTATCTACACCCAAAAACCAAAAAATTCAGAAAATATTGTTAAATTAGGGATTTTTTCGGTATAATTACTTTAGAAAGAAATTTCACAAAAACAAAAGGGGGGATTTTATTGAAACAAACAAAAGCAATCTTAATCGCATTATTTCTAGGTCTAGTTGTTGGACTCACTCTAAATTTAGCTGCTCCATCTATCTTTGAGCCACTAAATCAATATGTGTTCAACCCAATTGGTCAATTGTTTATTCGACTTATTAAAATGCTAGTTGTTCCTGTTGTGTTCATTTCTATCGTACTTGGTGCTGCCGGCCTTGGAGATCCGAAACAACTTGGAAGAATCGGTTTAAAATCAATTTCATTCTTTCTCGTAACAACTGCGGTTGCCATCTCTATAGCGGTTACATTTGCACTTATTATAAAACCAGGAGCTGGCGGTAATTTTAAAACAGAAGGTCTTAAGTATGAAGGTGCAAAAACTGAAACATCTTTCGTTGACACATTGCTAAATATCGTACCAGATAACCCAGCAAAAGCGATGGCTGACGGAAACATGTTACAAATCATTGCCTTTGCCGTATTGATTGGACTCGGTATAGCTATTTTAGGAAAACGAGTTCAAGGTATCCATTCATTACTTGAACAGGGCAACGAATTAATGATGTATCTTGTTAATCTCGTTATGAAATTAGCCCCAATTGGAACATTCGGTTTGCTCGCTTCATCCGTTGGTAAAATGGGGCTTGCAGGCGTCGCTGCGATGTTCAAGTATATGATTGTCGTTATGTTAGTACTCATTATTCACGGGGTCTTTGTATATGGTGGCTTATTAAAGGTATTAGCAAAAGAAAATATTGTTCGTTTCTTTAAACATTTCGGACCAGTAATGGCAATTGGATTTAGTACATCTAGCTCTAATGCATCGCTTCCATTTGCAATGAAAACAGCACAAGATAAGCTTGGCGTTCCAAAAGCGATAAGCTCATTTGTACAACCACTAGGGGCAACTATTAATATGGATGGTACTGCCATTATGCAAGGAGTAGCCACTGTATTTATCGCTCAAGTATACGGAGTTGAACTTACATTACCGCAATTAGCTATGGTCGTATTAACTGCTGTACTAGCTAGTATCGGTACTGCTGGTGTACCTGGTGTTGGACTTGTAATGCTTACAATGGTTTTAAATCAAGTAAATCTACCAGTAGAAGGTATCGCTTTAATTATCGGTATTGACCGTATTCTAGATATGTCTAGAACAGCTGTAAACATTTCTGGGGATGCAATTTGCGCAATGATTGTCGCAAAATCAGAAGAAAAATATAATACGGATCAATCGGCAGCATCGTAAATCAAAAAAGGAGTGAATTAATTCACTCCTTTTTTGATTTACTCCCTTTTTTAGAACGATATTCTTTCCCTTTATTATCATTACCAGTTTCAAATTCAGTGCTAAATTCCTGATTAAACTGGCCGGACTTTGGTGATCCTTGATTACCGCTCCCTTTACTACCGTTACGATTCGTCATATTTCTCCCTCCTTCCTTGTATTAGTAGTATGGCGCTCTATCTTTTTTCATACACATTTTATTTATTAACATCTATTACACACGAAAGAAGATCTCCCATATATAAGGAAGACCTTCTATTTTATCACGTAAGCGTTTTCTTGTTTATAATCACTTAAATAAGTTTTTTAGAAATTGAAATCATTACATTCATTTCATCTTCTGAAAGTGCAGAGAATCTTTCTTGTAAATATTGTTTTTTCGCATCTTCCATTTTCGCAACTAAATCTTTCCCTTGTTCTGTAATCTCTAAATACACAACTCGGCGATCTGATGTAGAACGTGAACGAGTTACAAAACCTTTATTAATTAATTTTTCTGTAACAGCTGTAATATGACTATTCGACACATTTAATTCATTTGCTACACGCGATACCATTTCTTTATTCGTACGATTTAATATTCTCAGAACGATGAATTCATTCCACGGTATGTAACCACCGAATATTTTTCCGATATCATTACGCAATGTGCGAAACATAGCAAACACATTTGTCGATAGTTCTTCCATTAATTGCTCTCGATTTTGAGACAACATTGACAGCTCCTTTTATTTCATTTAGTTAAATAAAAACCTTATTAATAATTTTACATGAAATCTTACTTTTTGTCATCTTATTTTCTCATAATTCGTAGTTTTTTAATATGTATTTCATGATAAAATGAAGTCAACTTCCAGAAAAAGGGGGATTTTAATGCGTGAGGAGGAGAGGTTCTCAAATCTCAGCCAAAAAGATAAAATAATTATTATTAGTATTATTGCTCTTTTTCTCATTATAGTTTTTGCATTTATATTTTTTGTATATGTAGGAATCTTTCAAATTACAGGTATAGCGTATAGTTCACGTACTGCTTTACTTCTCTTTTTTTTATTAATCACTTTCTTAGAAGGTATTACATTTTTTATTTTCAGTTTCTTCAAAGCGCTGCTATATCCATCGACTCAAAACATGCCAAATTGGATTTCTATCACTCTTTTCTCATTCATTGAAATTACACTAGATTGGTTCGTCATTCATACTGCTGATGATTGGATAGAAAATGTACAAATGTCCAACTTAGCTGAATTATGTGCCGTACTATTCTTTTTTCTATTAAATAAATTATTAAGTGACAAGAAAGAGTAAGAATACAAGCTTTTCTATATAAAAATTGGTACAATGAAAGCAAATCTTACTAAAGAGGTGTTAATTATGAACTTACAACAATGGGCTGATAAAGGTATGTCCTTTGATACATATGTGAATGAAATGAAAGTAAACCAATACGAGCTACTACACATTTACAATAACTTTTTAATTCCAAATGAATTACTTCCTGTATTAGAAGAACGTCAAAATGATGGCTGGCGTGTTATCGTATTAACTGCCGATTGGTGTGGCGATGCTCTTTTATGCGTACCTGTTATGAAACGAATTTCTGAAGTTGCAAATATTGACATGCGTTTATTAATTCGCGATGAAAACTTAGAATTAATGGATCAATATTTAACAAATGGAACAGCACGTGCGATTCCAATCTTTATTTTCATTGATAAAGATGGAAATGAACAAGCCGTCTTTGGACCACGCGCTCCAAAAGTACAAGAATTAGTAACTTCAATGCGCGCTACATTACCTGAAAAAGAAGATCCAACATTCGAAGAAAAACAAAAAGAAATGTATGCTAATTTCCGTGCTACATTAGCTGATGATACTTCTCTTTGGGAACATGTAATGGAAAACATGATAGAAAAATTAGTAAAATAAAAACCTGCCGAGCTCGGCAGGTTTTTATTTTACATAATGAAGAAATAGAATACCGCAGCTAAAATGAAACGATAATAAGCGAACGGTGTTAGTTTTACACGAGATAATAATTTCAAGAATGAAACAATTGCAAGCATCGCAACAACGAATGCAGTTACAAATCCTGTTACAAATAGCGTTATATCTGCTGAGCTTAATACATCCCAGCTTTTAATTAAATCTAAGCCACTTGCAGCTACCATCATCGGTACCGCTAAAATGAACGTATATTCAGCTGCCGCTGTATGCGACACGCGAGCTAATAAACCACCACTTATTGTAGAACCAGAACGAGAAAATCCTGGCCAAAGAGCTAAACATTGGAACATTCCAATTGTAAATGCCTGTTTATATGTGATTTCATCTAACGTTCTTGCTGTACTTGGTTTCGAAAACTTCTCAGCAACAATCATTAAAATACCACCGGCTACTAAGCTAATAACAACTGGTCCTGGACCAAATAAAACCTCTTTAATAGTGCTATGGAATAATACGCCAAGTACCCCGGCAGGAATCATCCCGATAATAATATGTAATAAATTTAACGATGGTCCGTCTGTTACTTTACCTATTCCAACTAACGACCATAGACGTTTCCAAAATATAACAACAACTGCTAAAATCGATCCCAATTGGATAACAACTTCAAAAACTTTCGCTCTCTCATCGTCAAATCCAATTAAATGTCCTGTTAAAATCATATGTCCTGTTGATGATACTGGTAGAAACTCTGTTAACCCTTCAACAGCACCCATGATTAAACCAATTAACCAATCAGCCACAAGTAGTGCCTCCTTAATAACAAATAATATGTAATTTTTTCACACCTTATCATAATACCTTATCCCTTTTCAAAGTGCATCCTTTTTTTATTGGTTTCATATGTTGTAGGCGCGTATTTCTTTTCTAATCTTTGATTAAATTGTATGATAGTAAGAGTTTGTTTTTTTATACGGAAAGGGGATTTTATGAAAGAAACTACTTCATTCTCACAAAAGTTAAAGCAATTTGTATTACTATTTTTTCCGATTTTCGTAACGCAAATGTCATTATTTGCGATGAGTTTTTTTGATACAACAATGTCAGGACATGCAAGCCCAACTGATTTAGCAGGTGTCGCAATTGGAACAAGTATATGGATTCCAGTTAGTACTGGGTTAACAGGGATTTTAATGGCCACGACTCCCATTGTTGCCCAGCTCGTTGGATCCAAGAAAAAAGAGGACGTTCCTCACGTTGTCATACAAGCAGTTTATTTAGCAATTTGTGCTAGCTTCGTTGTTATCCTCATCGGTTTCTTCGTCGTTTCACCTATTTTAAACGGCATGCGCTTAGAAGAACCTGTGGAACGTATTGCAGCTCAATTTTTAAGTATTATCGCAATAGGAATTATACCTTTATTCACTTACACGGTTTTACGTGGATTTATTGATGCATTAGGAAAAACTCGAACAACGATGATTATTACATTACTATCATTACCAATTAACGTAATATTAAATTACTTATTAATCTTTGGTAACTTCGGTTTCCCAAAACTTGGTGGTGTCGGAGCGGCAATTGCTTCCACTGCAACATATTGGTGCATTTTAATTATTACAGTCATTATTATTCAGACGAAAGAGCCTTTTGCCTCTTTCAACATTTTCAAACAATTATACCGCCCTTCTCTTTCGAGTTGGACAGCATTCTTAAAGCTTGGCGTCCCTATCGGATTTGCTATCTTTTTTGAAACGAGTATTTTCGCTGCGGTAACGCTTATGATGAGTAATTTTAGTACGACAACTATTGCAGCTCACCAAGCAGCTATGAACTTTGCTTCCTTGTTATATATGACTCCGCTAAGTTTAGCAATGGCAATGACTATTGCGGTCGGATTCGAAGTTGGTGCAAAACGTTTCGATAATGCAAAACAATACGGACTGATTGGAATTGGATTAGCCCTTGCCTTTGCTTTATTATATTCGATTCTTCTCTACTTCTTTGATGATCAAATTGCTTCTATTTATACGACAGATGCAAAAGTTCATCATTTAGCAAAAGAATTTCTTATCTTTGCGATTTTATTTCAAATTTCAGATGCAATTGCAACCCCTGTACAAGGAGCTCTGCGTGGTTATAAAGATGTAAATGTCGCTCTAATTATGACTTTAATTGCTTATTGGATAATAGGTCTACCACTAGGTTATATATTAGCAACGTATACAGAATGGGCCGCAAAAGGCTATTGGATCGGTCTTATTATCGGTCTAGCATTTGGCGCTGCCTTCCTACTTATCCGTCTCTTTCAAGTACAACGAAAATATACAACACAAAACAGCCGCTAATAATAAAGCGGCTGTTTTCTTTATGCATATTTTTTCTTGTAACGTATAATATAATGAACAAGAAAGGTGGGTACATATGGACGACAAAGAAAAAAAGCAATCATTCGATGAAGAATTTGCCCCTGAAATTTCACCTGGATATCGGCAAGATGTACATAAGCCACCTAAATATAAAAACACTTCGTTTTTAATGGGCATTACCATTTTCGCTGCTGTATTACTCATACTTATCATTTTCGTTTATTTTTGATGAAAGGTGGCCTATTATATGAAGAAACAAGATTCCAATCGTTCAAAAAGAACTGTTAAAACACAAAAAGGATATGCAGGGGATTCTGTTCATACCCTTAAACAAGTCGAGCAAGGAAATTTATATATTGCTCAAAAAGAACTTGGTCAACAAAATGAAAATCTTTAAAGGCCCTTTATTCCTTGAGGGCCTTTTTATTCCGCATTAAGTAGTACACACCCCAAAATGTTCTATTGAGCAATGAATTTCCTTTATTGTACGCGCTGCTTTTGTTCTAGCACCATAAATATATTATTAACCTTTACAATTTTCACTTCATAATTCAATTTCATTTCGCTTCTCTTACCATTTTCAGTACCCGCAACGTACGCTACAGCTTGATAAAGAAAACTCTCATCGGTCTCTTCACGTATCTCCTCGTTTGTAAATTTATACTCTAAATCTCGAAAACGATTTGGATAATAATTTCCCATTAATTGTTCATACCCTCTATTTAAAAATAGTTCTTCACCTTTTCGTTTCACATCTTCTTTATTAGTAGACCCAAACACTGATAGTTGCTCGGTCACAAAATGCTCTCCTACCTTTTTCATTTCATTATGAGTTAAATTTTCTATACTTTTGTTCTTTAACTCCTTATTTAACTCGTACTGATCAATCGGTTTAAAGGTAGCAAAAACCTCCTCTTTATATGACCATAACAATATAAAAGCGATACATAGAGAACTGATTAACAGTCTTTTTTTCGTAATACTCCCGCCCTTCTTCATAATGATAGCTATATTTTAACATATAGAAAGAAAATTCTGATATCGTAAAGTGGAATAACTTAACTTAGAAACGAGGAACTTGAATTCATATCGGGTACAGAACAACTGAAAATAATACTGCAGGGATGAGATTACATTCTCTCCCTATATACTCTCTCCTCATACAACATTAATTTTTTATCCATTTCAACAATGACTTTATACAGTTGAAATGCTTGTAAAATTTGCAGTTGAATTTCAAAAGGAGCATTCTGTTCTTTTAACCACTGAAATACTTTCGTTTCATCTTTCATTGATTATTCCTCCCTTTATTAAAATCTGCTACAAATATACGGTAAATGATGAAAAGCTTTTCATGTCAACAACAAAAAAGGATGCAAAGTTGCATCCTTTAATGTACGATATTTTTCTTCTGCTCCGCTTCTTTCTTTACTTCTTCCCCTTGGCATTCACTACGAAATGCACAACTTATACACTCAGAACGAAAATGACGCTCTGTATAATGCTCGGGTTGTTGCAACATTTCTTTCATTCTAGATAAATCAGCCATTCCAGTTATAATATCTTCCTGTTTTGGAATGTACTCATACTTAGTTCCTTCTATTAAATTAATAACTTCAATCTTTCCTGGAAGAACGCCGAAAGCTTTATAACTGAATACTGTCATTAGCTTCTGACAAAGAGCAAGCATTTCCTCATCCGCATCGACGACATACTTTTTAATTACAAACGACCCAGCACTCCACTCACCAACTTCAAATGTCAATGACATGTGGACACCTAACTCTTCCATATATGTTTGAAACTTCTCGTATAAAAACAATGGTGGTGTCTGACTATCATCCTTTTCAACAAACTGTAATAAGTGATCCGTTAGCTTAGCTAATACAATATAGTACTCCGTCTTCGAAGTAAACATATTAATCCTTACTTTTTTCCAATACTTTTCTATTAATATTAAAAGTACAATTTTCGTTTGTTGACCCGCAGGTAGCGTGTAATACTCGTTAATAATTTGATTGACAATCATTTGTGCTATTTGTTGCCATTCAAATGAAGAAGGTTCTCTTCTTTTTATATGACGAAAATAAAATTTATGCGGACAACGCATAAAATCATACAAATGATAATCTGTCATTGTTTTGATTGAGATTTTCTCATGCACTTGCTCTTCATCTCCCTTCTGCCATTAAGAAAGGTGTTTTACAAATTCAGCTCCAAACTGTAAACATTTTTCTACATCTTCATCTTCTGGCGTTAATTCTACTTTTAGTCCTTCTAACACAACTGCTGCCCCGCGCTCTTGTAGCTTTTCTATTAAAATGTCAACTGCCACTCCGTATTTCGGATAAGCCGAATCACATGATCCGAATACTGCCGCTTTTTTCCCAGTTAAATCAATAGAATCCATTGCATCATAAAAATCTAAGAAATCATCAGGAAGATCACCATCTCCCCAAGTGTATGCACCTAAAATAATTCCATCATACTGTTCTAATATAGAAGCTTCTGGTGAATCCATAATATCAATAACTTCAATTTCATTTTCTGTTTCACGAATTACGCCGGCAATGTGGTCAGCCATTTCCTCGGTATTTCCACTCATACTTGCAAAAATCATTACTAACTTACTCAACTGAACCTCTCCCTTTACTTTGTATCTCTTTTTCTGTTTGAATGCTCTTCTTCTCATCTACATATTCAGACCGAATTACATTTCTTTTCCATTCCATATGCTGATCAACATCTTTATCTTTATTTTTATCTTTTAATCCCCTCCGCAGAAGGTGAAAATTTTTTCTCATTAACATGTCGCATCCATCCTATTGATAATAATTATCAATTTCAACTACA
This sequence comes from Bacillus sp. FSL W8-0770, assembly GCF_038008705.1. Classification (NCBI taxonomy): domain Bacteria; kingdom Bacillati; phylum Bacillota; class Bacilli; order Caryophanales; family Bacillaceae; genus Bacillus; species Bacillus sp. FSL W8-0770. The sequence goes on along the minus strand of NZ_JBBOZR010000001.1, from coordinate 1,321,471 downwards.
TTTAGATTAATTGACATTGATTATCAATGTCAACAACTATTTTTAAAAAAATGATTAAAATGTACAAGCTTGTCCGTTAGCTATTCATATACTATGAATGAGCATAGTTCTTTCTCAGCCCTCTCTGACGGAAAGAAATAAAAGCAACTGCAATAGAGTGCAGTTGCCTTTTTTTGTTTTTCTATGATTTTAGTAATCTTATAGTCGTCTCTAAAAATAGCTCCACTCCACAAATTAATGCTGATTCATCCACATCAAATTTCGGATGATGATGTGGATAACAAGTATATATATTTTCATTACCTGTTCCTAATTTAATGAAACAACCGGGTGCTTTTCTTAAATATGCTGAAAAATCTTCCCCACCCATAGAAGGTTCAAGCTTCACAACACGCTCATTCCCAAACAAATGTAGTGCACTTTCTTCTACTATTTTCGTAATATATTCATCATTAATAACCGGATCATATCCATATCGATACGTATATGTATACGATCCTCCATGTGCTTCTGTAATTCCTTTCACAATTTTCTCGATTTTCCCTTCTGCTTCCACCCTCAATGCTTGATTAAATGAACGAACGGTTCCCATTAAAGTTGCTGTACTAGGAATAATATTGTCAGCCGTTCCCCCATGAAATTGTGTAACTGAAATAACCCTTTGCATAAAAGCACTCGTATTTCTTGATACGATATGTTGTAAATTTGTAATAATCTGTGCTCCGATAGCAATAGGGTCTATCGTTTCTTCTGGCCGCGCCGCATGTCCTCCTTTGCCTTGAATTTCAACTGTAAATACGTCTGGTGCCGCCATCATCGGCCCATACGCAATTCCTACCTTTCCGCTTTCTAATCCAGACATAACATGTAAACCTATTACATAATCAACACCGTCCATTACACCTGCCTCAACCATTTCTTGTCCCCCGCCAGGATACACCTCTTCTGCGTGCTGAAAGAATAGACGAATCTCACCTGCAAAATCTTCCTTTATATTTGATAGCACCTCTGCTGTGCTTAATAAAATAGCTGCGTGAGCATCATGCCCACATGCATGCATCATTCCTTTATTCACAGATGTATAAGATTTACTTGTCTCCTCTTGAATTGGCAAAGCATCTATATCAGCTCGAATCGCAATTACTTTCCCTTGCTTCACACCTCTTTTAATTGCTAGTACACTATACTTCGTCGGTCTCGTTACTTCAAAAGAAGAAAATGAGCATAATGTATCATATATAAATTGCGAAGTTTCTTTTTCATGAAATGATAATTCCGGATACTTATGGAAGTGCCTTCTCCATTTCACGATATTTTCTTCCGAAATTAGATTCTTCCACACTCTATTCATGATAATTTCCTCCTTTTCAAAAGAACTAGAAATTTAAAAGTTTACTCCGTCTTGAATGATTAATAAAAACAAATACTGTATTTTTACGTATTCTTATAGTCCACTTTTATGTATTCACACAATCCACTTTCTATTTACATGTCAAACCCATTACAAATTCATACTGAATGTAATATAATTGCTAAGTTAGGGATTTTCTTTTTTAGTATTTAGTGCTAATATCAAAAAAGAGCCTTTTGACTTATTTTTACCTAAAATGTGGGATTTTGTTTTTTTCACAATAATGTAGGACATGATACCTACAAAGAGCTATTATTTCATTAAGAGAGGGAAAGACATGGAAAGATTAAAAGAGATATGGTCTCGACCACTCACACAATGGGTTGCAAAGACGGTTTATTATCTTGCAATTTTATTTGCATTACTTTGGTTGTATGGATTCCATGATACAAACACAAGTACATTTATTTACAATGAATTCTAGGGTGGGAACGTTATGAAGTTATTAGAACAAATTGAAAAGTGGGCTGCAGAAACGCCTGATCAAACCGCTTTTGTTTGGCGAGATGCGAAAATTACGTACAAACAATTAAAGGAAGATTCTGATGCGTTAGCACATTGGATTTCTTCTGAGTATCCAGACGATCGTTCACCAATTATGGTGTATGGCCATATGCAACCTGAAATGATTGTTAACTTTTTAGGATGTGTAAAAGCTGGACATGCTTACATTCCTGTAGATTTATCTATCCCAGCTGATCGTGTACAACGTATTGCTGAAAATTCTGGTGCGAAATTACTTTTATCGGCAACAGCAGTAACTGTAACTGATTTACCAGTTCGCATCGTAAGTGAAGACAACTTAAAAGATATTTTCTTTACTCATAAAGGGAACACTCCAAATCCTGAACATGCGGTAAAAGGTGATGAGAACTTCTACATTATTTACACATCAGGAAGCACAGGTAATCCGAAAGGGGTTCAGATTACTTATAACTGCCTTGTTAGCTTTACAAAATGGGCTGTAGAAGATTTCAACTTACAAACAGGGCAAGTATTCTTAAATCAAGCACCTTTCTCATTCGATTTATCTGTAATGGATATTTACCCATCATTAGTAACAGGTGGTACACTTTGGGCAATCGATAAAGATATGATTGCGCGTCCAAAAGACTTGTTTGCTTCTTTAGAGCAATCGGATATTCAAGTATGGACTTCGACACCTTCTTTCGCTGAAATGTGTTTAATGGAAGCATCCTTCTCTGAAAGTATGCTACCGAACATGAAAACATTCTTATTCTGCGGTGAAGTGTTACCAAATGAAGTGGCTAGAAAATTAATTGAGCGTTTCCCAAAAGCAACAATTATGAATACTTACGGTCCAACAGAAGCTACTGTCGCTGTAACAGGTATTCACGTTACAGAAGAAGTGCTTAATCAATACAAATCACTTCCAGTTGGCTATTGTAAATCAGACTGTCGCCTTCTTATTATGAAAGAAGATGGCACGATTGCACCTGATGGTGAAAAAGGTGAAATCGTAATTGTCGGTCCAAGCGTAAGCGTTGGATATTTAGGAAGCCCTGAATTAACAGAAAAAGCATTTACTATGATTGACGGTGAGCGCGCCTATAAAACAGGCGATGCTGGCTATGTTGAAAATGGTCTTCTATTCTATAATGGTCGTCTTGATTTCCAAATTAAGCTGCATGGTTATCGAATGGAATTAGAAGAAATTGAGCATCACCTTCGTGCGTGTTCTTACGTAGAAGGTGCAGTTATCGTTCCAATTAAAAAAGGTGAAAAATACGATTATTTATTAGCGGTTGTTGTTCCTGGAGAACATTCATTTGAAAAAGAATTCAAATTAACATCTGCAATCAAAAAAGAACTCAATGAGCGATTACCAAACTACATGATTCCACGTAAATTCATGTATCAATCTTCTATTCCAATGACACCAAATGGAAAGGTAGATCGCAAAAAATTATTGAGTGAGGTTACAGCATGACCGCATATGGATCATTTTATTTTTTCGCTATAGTGGGCATTTTATTAATACCTACTATCATAGCTGGATTAAAAGGTAAAATGTTGCGTAAATATAATGCAGTATTAACATTAGTCATGATTGCTATTATCTTCTCAGATAAACCGAAGCAAGCAATGATGTTAGCCGCATTTATTATTTGGCAATATGCCCTAATTAAAGGCTATTTAATTTTAAGAAAACAAAATAATAGTACATTCACATTTTGCATAGCTGTTATTTTATCGATTTTGCCTCTTATTTTGGCAAAAATCGCACCATTTGCATCGTTACTACCTGAGTTAAAACTTGTTGTTTTTCTAGGTATATCTTACGTAACATTCAGAGCAGTTCAAATGGTATTTGAAGTTCGTGATGGTTTAATTAAAGAGCTTTCTTTCTTTAACTTCTGGGAATTCGTTTTATTTTTCCCTGCGATTTCAACAGGACCTATCGATCGTTACCGTAGATTCCAAAAAGATATTCAAAAGCCACCTAGCGCTGAAGAATATCAAAATTTACTATATACAGGACTAAATCGTATTTTCCAAGGTTTCTTGTATAAATTTATTATTGCTTACTTAATAAAGCAATATTGTATGGATCCAGCATTCGCTCAACACGATACAATCTTTTCAAATATGATTTACATGTATAGCTATAGCTTATATCTATTCTTTGATTTTGCTGGTTATAGCTCTTTTGTAATTGGTGTAAGTTATATGATGGGAGTTAAAACGCCAGAAAACTTTAATAAGCCATTCCTTAGTCGCAATATTAAAGACTTCTGGAACCGCTGGCACATGAGTTTATCATTCTGGTTCCGTGATTTCATCTACATGCGTTTCGTATTTTTTGCAACGAAGAAAAAGTTAATTAAGAACCGTTACACAATTTCGTATATCGGTGCATTTTTAAACTTCTTCATTATGGGAATTTGGCATATCCAAGGAAGCGCTGTTGCGCAGTATATTATTTATGGTCTCTATCATGCCGCACTGTTTATTTTATTCGATATTTTCGAACGAAAAAACAAGAAGCATAAATTTTGGCCAAACAATAAATTCACACGCATCCTTGCGATTGTAATTACGTTCCACGTTGTATGTTTCGGTTTCCTAATCTTCTCTGGACACCTTAACAGATACTTTTAATGCACCCTTCTTATTCCATTAAGAAGTTGCACATATAATATATTTCGGATATAAAGGAGATTTTAAAAATGGCAGAATTCAAAGAGCAAGTATTAGATATTTTAGAAGAAGTATGTGAAAACGATATTGTGAAAGAAAACTTAGATGTTCAATTATTTGAAGAAGGTATCCTTGATTCTTTCGCTGTAGTATCTTTATTAGTTGAATTCCAAGAGCGTTTAGATATTGAAGTTTCTATTTCTGATTTTGACCGTGACGAGTGGGCTACACCAAACATGGTTATTAAAAAGTTGGAAGAAATCCGATGAACAAAGCAAAATTTGGTCCGATGCTTTTAGCATTGGCCCTTTTTGCTGTATTCTTACTTATTCCAACGCGCTTCCTACTTCCACTTTTAAGTGATGAAAAAGTAGAACAAGCTGCCACTTCTTTAAAAGAAGAAAAAATTCAAAGTATGATTTTACAGCAAAAGATGTTAGCAGATCCAAAATATCTTCCGATGTACGGTTCATCGGAATTCGCACGTATGGATGCTTTCCATCCATCTAATTATTTTAAAGTAAAGCCTGAAGGATTTACGCCATTCCTTCTTGGACGCGGCGGAACACAAGACCTTGTACATGTGTTAAACTTCGCATCTACAATGGATCAATTGAAAGATAAGAAAATGGTATTCGTTCTTTCTCCGCAATGGTTTGTACCACAAGGTATTGACGAGACGCACTTTGCACCTAACTTTTCAAAACAACAAGGTTACCACTTTATTTTCAACAATGATTTAAAACCTGAAATGAAAAAACAAATTGCAAAGCGTTTATTAAACTTTGAGATTGTAAAAAAAGAAACTTTATTAAAAATCTCGCTTGAAGGCATCGCTTATGATGATACGAAGTATAAAGTAAAAGCACTTGCTGCTAAACCTTTCGCTTATATTTACCGTAACATTTTAGATCGTAAAGATTTATTTACAGCTATGTTTAATATTAAACCGCACAAAGAGAAGCTCGATCCTTCATTAAAACAAATGAACTGGGAAGAAGCTCGTAAACATGCGGATCAAACAGGTGCAGCAGAATCTGGATCTAATGAATATGGTATCGAAGATGGTTACTTCAATAGCAAAATTAAGAAAAAATTAAAGCAACGTGAAGGTTACTTAAAAAATGATGCTTACGACCAATCGCCAGAATATGAAGATTTACAAATTGTACTTGATTTATTAAAACAATCTGGTGCAAAACCACTCTTCATTTCTGTTCCTGTAAAAGGTCCTTGGTACGACTACGCTGGCTTCCCAAAAGAACGCCGCGAAGCATACTATAAGAAAGTTCATGAGCAAATTAAAAAAGCTGGTTATCCAATTGCCGACTTCTCAAATCATGAATACGATAAATACTTCTTAAAAGATCATATGCACTTAGGTTGGAAAGGCTGGGTTTACATCGACGAAGCCATCCAACAATTTTATAAAGCAAACTAATGAAAAGACCGCTTGAATTACTCAAGTGGTCTTTTTGTATATATTTTGTAATTGTTCGATTGCATTCTCTGCTTCTTTCATAACTCGCTCCACTACATGCTGAGCTGATTCGATTCGAGCTAATGATGCTGCCTGTCCTGCCCAAAGTGACATATATTCTTCCTTATTTTGCTTCGCTGCCTCTTGGCGTATTTTAGAAGTTAATACGTTTTGCACTGGATACATCGGTAGCCCTTCTTCTTTTCCTTCATGTCTCTCTATAAATTCATTCCGAATACCCCGCGCATATTTCCCAGAAAACGCACGAGTTACAGTTGTGCTCGTATCTGTACTATGTAAAACCGCTTCTTTATACACATCGTGCGTAATACTCTCTTCACTTGTTAAAAAGGCCGATCCCATTTGAACACCTTCTGCTCCTAGTGCCAATGCCGCAACAAGCCCTTGTCCGTTCATTACACCACCTGCTGCGACAATTGGGATATGTGGAACAGCCCCTACTAACTGAGGTATCAACGCAAAAGTACCAATCATAGCATCTCGTTCTTTCCCAATAAACGTTCCTCTATGCCCTCCTGCTTCGCTACCTTGCCCAATAATAATATCTACTCCTAGCTCAGCAAGTACTTTCGCTTCCTTCACATGGGTAGCTGTTCCGATAACTTTTATTTCACTTCTTTTTAAATCATTTATTTCTTCTTTTTCTAACGTTTGAAATGCAAAACTAACGACCGGTACTTTTTCATCTAATAGCACTTGTAATTGTTCCTTATAGCTTTTTGGAAGCTTTAACGTTCCTTCTACTTCTATACCTAATTCTCTATTCACTCCGCTTAGTAATACTTTCGCCTCATTTACCTTCTCTTCTTCTATTTCTATCTCTTTCGTTACAAGTAAATTAACACCGAACGGCTTATCTGTTAGTTCTCTTATTCTATAAATCGCTTCACGAATTTGTTCTGGGCTCATATAGCCCGCTCCAAGCGTCCCTAATCCTCCGCTATTACTTACTGCTGCAACAAGTTCTGGCGTCGTAATCGCGCCTGCCATACCGGCTTGAACAACGGGATACTCAATTTTTAATATGTCTGTTACTCGACTTATAAACATCATTTCCCCTCCTATTTCCTTTATATCTTCTTTATTTGATAAGCTTTCCCCTGCTTTTGCAAGGGTTGAACTTCATATGAAGCGAATATATTGAAAGAGAAGGAGGCTGAGCTTAATGATTTATCCAAATGCATTAAAACAAGGTGATACAGTAATGATCATTGCACCATCTGGTCCACCTACAATCGAAAATGTATTACAAGGTGTGAATGTATTACAAGAGATGGGGTTATCCGTAATAATCGGGAAGAGTGTTTACGAGAAATATGGATTTTTAGCCGGAAGTGATCAAGTTCGGCTTGACGATATACATGAAGCATTTACAAATAATGAAGTGAAGGCCGTTTTCTGTGCACGAGGTGGTTACGGAAGTGCTCGTCTCCTCCCTCACATTCAATATGAAATCATTCGGCAAAACCCTAAAATCTTTTGGGGATATAGCGATATTACAGCTTTACATACTGCTGTTTCACGTTATGCAAAGCTTGTGACATTTCATGGCCCAATGGTTGAAGAATTAGGGAAAGGTGTAGATTCTCTTTCTTTATCTTCTTTCAATCAGCTATTCCATCCGTATTCAACCATTTTATCTGCATCAGAATGTATCGTACCTAGCTCTCACAGTACAGTTACAGGTACGTTAGTTGGAGGAAATTTAGCTGTGTTAACAAGTATAATTGGCTCGCCCTACGAGATAAATACGGACAATACACTTTTATTACTTGAAGACATTGGTGAAGAACCGTACCGCATTGACCGTATGTTAAATCAGCTACTTTTATCTGGAAAGTTTAATGAATGTAGGGGCGTTATTTTCACAAGTTGTCACGACTGTACTCCTTCAAAGCCATCTCAATCATTGCAAGCAATATTATATGAATATTTCGCACCATATCATATACCGGTCCTATTCGGTTTACCAATTGGACATATAAGTCCAAACATCGGTATTCCACTTGGAGCTACAGCGACAATAAACACGAATAATAAAACAGTCTCTATTTCTTCCGGTATAGCCACTCCATATTCAAATTAAAAAGGAAAAGCGATTACGCTTTTCCTTTTACTTATAATAATTAAAAATTCGTCCAGATGAGATATCTGCAATTTCTTCTGGAATAAATGTTTTACTTATATCAGTACCAACATTTAATACAGCTGTAGCATCTTTCTCAATGCTACCAAATAACTCTTTCCCACGTATCGTAATAAGGGGCGTTCCTTCTGGCAACACATCTTTTACAAATTCCATTTGTGTAAAGAACGGAACGATCCATCTACCTTCTCCTTGGAAATGACGCAAACGAAGTATTCCCTCTGTTGCCCCGTCCTCTGCTTCTAGTGAACCAGCAACATAAAACTCAGTAGATAAGAGCAATTCATAAAATTCCTTTTGCTTCTGTTTATCATCCCCTGCTACAACAAGTACCTCTTCTAATTTCTTTACTGAAATTTGCTCCATATGATGCCACCCCTATTTTCAAAATGATTGTACTTAGATTATACGAAATATTCTTATTTTTTTCTACATAATTTGCAATTATTTTCTTAAAATAATTTTAATACTTCTTTTGTCGTCACAATCGTAGCAAACTCTTCATGTAAATTTACAAGTGTCATATTGTGAATATCTTCTGCACTATACTCCTTACCATCTAAACCTTTACGGCTAAAAGTAGCCGTTGCATCACTCACTAAATATGTTGTAAATCCTAAATTCCCTGCCATTCGTGTTGTAGTTTCCACACAGTGATTTGTCGTTAATCCTACAACCACTACTGCATTACATTTGTTCTTTCTTAATTGCTCTTCTAAATTTGTCCCAATGAACGCGCTGTTAACGAATTTCTGAATAACCACTTCACCAAGTAGTGGTTGCACTTCTTCTTTAAAGTTTACCGTTTCCGCTCTCTCATAAAACATTGACTGAGCATTTTCTTTATTTACATGTTGAATATGAAAAACTGGTCGTTCCCTTTTTCTCCATTCTTCTAATAAAATTCTCATGTTTTCTTCAGCAAAAATATTATTTCTCTCGCCCCAATCTGGTAATTGAAATGCCTTTTGTACATCGATTATGATAAGTGCTATTTGATTTGTCATCATTTCCCCCTTAATTTGGCTGTAATTGAAATAGAAAACCAAGTTGTTGTGACGCAGTAATAAAGCAAACATAGGCGCAAAGCTCTACAATTTCTTTTTCTGTCCAATATTGTTTTAATACGTGAAACATAGTATCATCTATTGCTTTTCGGTCATGAACAAATGTATGCGCAAAAGTAACGGCTACACCAATCTCCTCTGCCTTTTGCATATCATCAGGTCTTCCTTTTGCCATACAGTACGGACATTCATTCCCATACGCTAATGTTCTTCTCACTTGCTCCTTCAACTCTGCTGAAAGAGTTCCTTTATTGTACAGTGTATCTTCTAACGTACTCCACGAATGTAATATATCCGAATTATGCCCTAATAACTTTTGAAACTTTGTATCTCCTACATTTGATAATAAAATTCTCTCCATCATTTCCCCTCCTATTTCCTTCTGTTTTATTGTAAAATAAATAACGTTCACTTTACATTTCATATGAATCTTAATTTATATTTTCCCTTTACAAAAATCATTATTTTACTGGAGGTATATTTACAAATGCAATTAGACCGTGTTGATCGGAAAATTTTAAATGAATTATATAATGATAGTCGCCTTTCGATGCGTGAATTGGCGAAACGAGTAAACTTATCTGCTCCATCTACTTCAGAACGTGTTCGTAAGCTCGAAAGCGAAGGTGTTATTCAAAAATACACAATCGATATTGATTATAAAAAAGCAGGACTCGTTTTAGATTGTATTTTAGAAATCACTTTAAAAAATGGTGATACAACACGTATGCAACAGTTTATTCAGTCTTATCCATCTGCAAGTTTTTGTTACCGAGTAACAGGAAGCTTATGCTACATTGTAAAAATTTCTGTTCCTTCACTCGTTGAACTGGAAGAATTTATCAATGATGTTTCTTCATATGCAACGACCGTTTCTCATATCGTATTATCAGAAGTATCTCTTACTCCTGATATTGAACATATCTTCCCAGAAGATTAATTTATTTTTATTCATAAAATATAAAAAAACCCCTTACAATAAGAATAAAAATAATATATCATGTATTAAAATACATAAAGTTCGAGAAAGGGGCTTTACATTGAAAATCTGGTTTTATGAAAAAACGGCACAATTAGATGACTTGCTTGGTATTTGGGACAATGTTCCAACCATCCCACGAATTGGTGAAAAAGTGGAGATTTTAAAGACGGTCCGCACTGTTACAGATATTAAATATGTAAAGAACGGTAATAATTTTCGTGTAGAAATTATTACAAATTAAAAAGTAGCTCCTTAGGAGCTACTTTTTAATTATCTATTATGTGCTTTCTTTATAACGATTTTATCTTCTTCTACAGATACTGTTACATAATCATTTTCTTCTAACCGAAGCTTATTTACAGCCTCATCTGGTAACTCTATGGCCATCAATCTATCGGTTACGATCACTTGACTATACACTTCATTTTCTTGTGATGAACTCACTACTTTTTGCTCATTTATAAAACGTACTCGTGGCACGCCAACTTCTTCTACTGTACGCCATTGTTTCCAAACATAAGGAATTAACCAAAGTAATCCAACAACTGTAAGACCGATACCAATCCATAAATTACTTTGCGCTTGTAATTCAGTAATTGAGATTGTACCACTTTCTTCTCCACCGAAAAATTGCATACTTGTTGCAATCAAATTATTTAGAGCGTGCACAGCTATATTCGTCCATATATTTTGTGTCCTTATATATAAAAGACACATAACGACACCAAACATGAACGCACCAATAACATCAAAATGTCCTAAGCCAAAAATAATTGAAGATATAATTACAGCTTTTTTAATTCCCCATTTATAAGCCATTCGCTGTAAGAAAAATCCCCTAAAAATAACCTCTTCCATAATAGGTGCTAACACACATGCTGAAATGAAAGTAAATATCGTCATATATACGTTACTCGTATTAATAACATTTCCGTCTTCTAGCATAGTAACTAAGAAATTAGGTAACGTATGTGCTAATATGTAAAATTGAATCTGAGATATGCCAACTGAAGAAATCATTCCCATTATCGTTGCTAATACAATTAATCCCCAAGGTAAATGTCCTGGCTTATAAAAAAAACTGTTAAATACAATATTATTTTTATTTGTTTTTACGTATAGCCAAAGTAACGGAAATACAAAAAATACAGTTATTTGTGAAATAACCTCCATCGTATTCTCAGAAACATTTGCTAGACCTAATGGGATGATTATAAGGAGCACCCCTATAATCATCCATCCAAAAAAGCTACGTAGCCTTATACGTGAAAATGCATAGTGCATATAGAACCCCCCAAAAGATAGTAAAAATACAATAAAACTTTAATCAATACTTTATAGGCAATCCTTTCCCTATAAATAGCAGGATAACTAAATTATAATATGAATATAGTTGAAATTCTTCCTATTTTTCTCAAATCATTTCAAACAGCATATCTCTTAAAATAACATATCGCTGTTCTTCAGGTTGCAATCTAAGAGAAATTTATGTAATAAAAATCCCCGTTTTTACAAGCGGGGATTTCTTTTATTATAATACGTCACGTTTTTGGAATAATGCACTTGATGCTACAAGTAACACAACAAAGTATGCAGCTACAAGTAATAATGAAGTTGTAAACGTAAATTCTGTAAATGTTGGTTCCATTCCACCATTGATTAATTTATTACTATCGTAAGCTCTTAAATCCAAATGGTTGAATACTACAAACTTCGCTACACCTTTTGCAAACATTATTAATACCATATTAATTGCACCTTGTAAGAAGAATAGGAACATCGTAATAATTAATGGTAATACAGATTTTCTAAAGACATTTGCTAGGAAAAATGCAAGTGTTGCAAAAAAGAACGGTGAAAGTAGTTGATATAAAGTAGACTTCATTACGATTCCTAATGTTAATTCTGTTTTACTACCATCCATTACAATACCGCCAATAATCATTGCAATTAGCATACCAGCTAATACGATAAATAACATTGCTAATAACACTGTAATATATTTAGAAAATAAAACTGCAAGTCTTTTTCTTGGACGGATTAACAATTGTTTAATTGTACCTTTTTGGAACTCATCAGTAAGAGTACGGGCAGCAAGTGTAATCCCAAAAATCGTTGTAAATAAAACAATTAAGCCAATCTCTGAGTTTGCATAATCTAAATATGCCCCCTTAAACTCATCACCTTTTCCCCACTTCAACATTGCTAAAGTACCTAAAATTTCGAGTGCCGCAATGACACCAATTAAAATATACATACCTTTTTTCGCATGCAACTTTAAAAATTCATTTTGAATTAATTTAAACATTACGCTTTCACTCCCCCAGTAATCGCTAAGAACTCATCCTCTAACGTTTTATTTTGAACAGTAACGCCATATACAAGCACATCAGCATGAACAAGTTTTTTTACAAGTTGCGGAATGTTGTCTTTTGTTACAGATGCTACAATTACATTCCCTTTTGCTTTGCCTTTAATGATTTCATTTGCTTTCTGAACTTCATCTACTTCAAACGCTACAACGACTGCCTCATCATGTTTCACTTTTTCATGTAAGTTGTACTCTTGTACAAACTCACCTTGTTTAATAATAACAACGCGATCACACATTAATTCAATTTCACTCAATAAGTGACTTGATACGATTACAGCAATATTCTCTTCTTTCGCTAAACGTTGTAAATAATCACGAATTTGGCGAATACCAGCTGGATCTAATCCATTTGTCGGCTCATCTAAAATTAAGATTTTCGGCTGATGAAGTAATGCCTGTGCAATTCCTAAACGTTGTTTCATACCAAGTGAATATGTTTTCACCTTTTTATGAATCGCATGCTCTAATTCAACAAGCTTTACAATCTCAGCAATGCGCTCTTTACTAATTGGTGTAATGGCCATATTCGCAAAATGCTTTAAGTTTTGCATTCCTGTCATATAATCATATAGTTCAGGATTTTCTACAATCGCTCCAATTTGCTCTAGTGCCTTTTCACGCTCCGAGCGAATACTATGTCCACAAATTGTAATATCGCCCTCTGTCATTGAAATAAGACCTGTCATCATACGGATCGTCGTCGTCTTACCGCTACCGTTCGGCCCAAGGAATCCGTATACTTCTCCTTCACGAACCTCAAATGATAAACCACGAATAATTTCCGTTCCACCAATCTTTTTTCGAACATTCTCTAACTTTACTACTACGTTTCCCAATGCTGATTCCTCCTTTAGACTTCTAGTTTTTTATCGATAATGTGACCTGTAACTACTAGTAATATAATTGTTAATAAACAATTAAAAAATAGATTTAAAATTGTAACCTCTGTACCAGAATAAAATGATGTATTTAAAAAACCATTTTGATCTATAAATCCAATATTATTTATAGCAAACACATACTTTTCTATTTGCTGAAAAATATACGTTATTCCTCCATTAAATGCGGTAAAAATGACGAATAAAACTAAACAAGCAACTTTATTCATCGATGATTTCACATTGAATAGTTTTACAATTACTATAATAAAATAAATAGAAACTAGCATATTAAGAAAATCTAGTCCCCATAAAAAAATAGATAATATATGATGTAATATTCCATAATTATATAAACTGTGTATTGCTTGCTGAATACCTAAATTAGTTTTTCCATTGTAAATATTTAAAGAAAAATAGTATAGAAAAATGATTCCTATTCCTAGCAAAATCATAAAGAGTAGTACACAGAATAAAATATTTGCACATATATACTTTTTTGCTGAAATAGAAGTATAACGTAGCATAGAGTTTTTTAACATTTTCCGAAAAGACGATACACCTGTTAAAAGAATTGCAAATCCATTTATACCTAGTACGATAAAGAATATAATAATAATTATATCTTGCCTACCTGAAATTCTAACTCCTGAAACTCCTTTCATATTAAATAAAAGAATTAATGAAACTGTAATAAAACCAAAGTAAATAATGGCTATCTTTCTCTTATTACAATTATACAGATAATGAAAAAGCTGATTCATTTCTCATAGGCCTCCTTAAACAACTCATGTACTGCTTTACCCTTTTGAAATCGTAGTTCTTCCACATTTTCATGCAATATTATTTCTCCATCTTTCAAAAAGATTACTTCATCGAATATATTTTCGATTTCTCTTATTAAATGAGTCGATATAAGTAGCGTACAATCTTCACGATAAAATTTAAGTATTAGCTCAAGTACATGTTCTCTAGAAACAAGATCTATCCCGCCCAATGGCTCATCCAGTACGTATAGCTTCGCTTTTCGAGAAAATGTTAAAATAATCTGCAGCTTCTCAACCATACCTTTTGACAATGCTGTAATTTTTTCTTCTAACGGTATTTTAAATTCTGCAATCGTATCTACCGCTTTTTGAATATCGAAGTCTTTATAAAAATCTCGGTAAAAAAATAAAGCATCTTTTACAGTCATCCAATCATCAAAGACTGGCTTATCGGACATAAATGAAACGATTTCTTTCGTCTGTAATCCTACCTTTTTACCGTCTATTGTAATACTACCTTCAGAAGGGTGTTGCAAGCCTGCAATCATTTTCAATAACGTCGTTTTCCCGCTCCCGTTATCTCCAACAAGCCCAACGATTTTCCCTTCCGTAATCTCTATGTTTAATTCACGGATCACTGCTTTTAATCCGTATCTCTTCCATAAGTTTTCTATTTTCAATAGCTCTATCATTGGCTCTCCTCCCTCTTATCATGTAATGAAGAACGAAGAATTGTAAGAATTTCTTCTTCTGAAAAACCTAAATTGTCCATTCCATCTATAAAAGAATGAAGTAATTCTTTCGCCATCTCTTTTCGTAGCTCCATAATTTTCTCCCCTTCATTCGTTACATACCGTCCCATTCCTCTACGTGTGACAACAACTCCATCCCGTTCTAGCTCTTGAAATGTACGCTGAATCGTATTTGGATTCACTTGTAATTCACTCGCTAATTCACGGACAGAGGGAATTTTATCACCAGGCAATAAATGTCCTGTTACGATCTCTTTTTTTATGTATTCCATTACCTGAATGTAAATTGGTGTATTTGGAGAAAACTCTATTTTCATTTCTTCCCTCCTTTTGTATCGGTGTACTAGTTGAATAATACACTGATACAAAAGGTTTGTAAATACCCATTTAATTACAAAAAAGTTCTATCCGTTAACCGAATAGAACTTCCCAAATATAAATCGCTATACAAAAATAATAGTGTTATGTAAACAAAATTATAAAGAAAAGCTGTCTTATCAATCAATAAGACAGCTTTTCCTTATAATCCTATATTAAAAGTTAAACACGAAGTCATCGTCAGCTAACTTTTCAACGTTCGTTGCTTTTACGTAACCATTTCCTTTTACAGAGAAGAAATCATGGTTTTTCGTATCTGTACGTAAACCATTTAAAACGATTGGGTTAATTTCTTCTTCTTCAAACTTCGGCTCAAGTCCTAAGTTCATAAGCCCTTTATTTGCATTGTAACGAACGAAACGATTTACATCTTCTACAAGACCGATAGAAGTGTAAATTTCTTCTGTATAGGCCATTTCAATTTCATATAGTTCCATTAATAACTCTTGTGTTTCTTTTTGCACTTCTTGTTGCTCTTCTACAGAAAGTTCTGCGAAGATTTGTTGTGCTAAAATACCGACGAATACGCCGTGAATTGACTCATCCTTTACCTTCACATAAGTTCGCTACTCCTATGCCGTTTATACAGCTTACAGTTTCCTGTAAGAAGAGACTATATCATCTACCTTCTCAGGTAGCCCTCCATTTCGATTTAAGGGATTCTCACCCACCGCTTGGCCCTACTCCTCTTGCGGAATTTCACCGCCATTGGGATAGTCGTTGAACGTTCCTTTATCTACGTATCGCACCCACCACTGTTTATACAGTTTTCGATGTCTGATACGGCTTCCTGTGCCGCTCGATAACCCATGTTTTCTTTCAATGGATGCATTAGATTCACCGGCTTGTAGCATCTGAACGATATCCAAAAACATTTCAAGAGTCACACGTCCCCTTGTTTTCAGTTGGTGTTCAGATTTAACCGGCATATAATTTTGCACTTTTCCCCAAAGATATTTATAACGTTTCTTATGTCGAATTAAAGATACATAATTAGGATGAAGATTATACATATCAGCAATTTCTGGATTTGTCTTTCCGCACTTTAGTAGTTCTACAATCTCAAAAAATTGTGCATCTGTAATTTTTGATTGTGGATTTTTTTCACCTATAACACGTTGCCTTTTCTTCTCTAATTGTTCTTCAGTGAATTTAATTCCACCCAATCCTTCTCCGCCTAACGTCAAGTTATAGCCATTATTATAAGAATCATACAGCCAAATATACTGTTGCTCAATCTCACTCAATTCTTCCAATGAACATTCTATTTCCTCTAGAATTCCATATTCTAAAGTGGATTCATATTTACAGTATACTGCTTGTAAATACCTATTATAATGTGTACCACTCTTTAACATCCACATATGTTCCCTAATTCGTTTTAAATTTGAAACGTTCACATCTTTACCAATATAATACTTCCCATTGATTTTTAAATAGTAAATTCCGTACATGTTATCGCTAGATAAAGGCTTCGCTGCTGATTGCCCTATCAGCTATTCTCCTTTCCATCTATTGATAGTTAGAGAATAACCTGAATGCATATATTCATCAATAATAATACAGATAAATTTACAATAGGGGGTCCCAGCAATTAAAAGGGTTTTTCAATTGGTATCTCTACCAAAAGCCGCCATAAGTTAACGGATAATAAGGTTAATAATTTCACCACTTGCCGTCAGTTTACCTTGACCAGCTAAGTAAAGTGGATAGAAAAATCCACTATAGAATAAGTAACTTTCTAAGAACACACTTGCTACCATTGCCATGTATAACTCTTTTTTCGTTACTTCAGGCTTTAATAAACGACGATAGTAACTAGTAATAATACCAGCTTTTTTCTCAAGTAACGGATGATTGTCTACCCAGTCAAAAATATCATCAATTTCTTCTTCTGTAGCTAATGTTGTGAAAATGTGACTATAACTTTTCGCATGTACTTCTTCCATAGCTCCCATGAAAGCTAATACACTTTTCGCTTGTAAATTTTCAAGATGAACAAGTACAAGTGGCATTCCTTCGCCACCTTGTTTCGTATCTAAAAGTGTTAAACCACCTAATACACGCTTATAAGCAATTTGCTCTTCTTTCGATAATTGCACCCAAGTATTTTTGTCAGACGAAACCGCGATTTCTTCTTCTGTCCAAAACTGAGCGATGTTTTGCTTCCAAAACATTAAACTGAAATCATCTTCCTTTTTATTCCAGTTAACAGCGCGCATTGAATCACCCCTATATCTATTATTGTTCTACTGAACGGTTAAATTTCCATCTAACAATGAAAAGCTAACCGTTTAGTAGAACAAACCAAGTATGAGCAGGGTTCATAACCCTGCTCATACTATTGGGTTATTCATTTAGTATGGCAATATGCCATTAAACGGTACAAGCCACACACTCTTCCACGCTTAATTTACGTGTTCTCGTATAATACAGACTCTTTAAGCCTTTTTTATGTGCATAGATGTAGTAACGTGCTAATTCACGTGTTGAAATATCACTATTAACGTAAAGAATTGTACTAATTCCTTGGTCAATATGTTCTTGAATTTCTGCGATTAAATCAATTAATTTAAACTGATTCATATCGTAAGAAGATTTATAGTACCAGAACGTATCTTTTGATAAATACGGCATTGGATAATATGTTGTCGCATTCGCATATGTTCTTGATTCGATTTGACTTACGATCGGCATTACGCTTGAAGTTGCATTTTGAACGTAACTGATTGATTGTGTTGGAGCAATGGCAAGACGATATGAGTTGTATAAACCATTCTTCTGCACTTGCTCTTTTAAACTTGTCCAATCTTCTTTTGTCGGAATATGAATTCCTTCAAATAGTTGCTGAACTTTTTCAGTTACAGGACTGTAATCTGTCGTTTCATACTTTTCGAAGTATGTGCCATTCGCATAATCAGATTTATCGAAGTCTTTAAATGTCTCGCCTTTTTCTGTAGCGATTTCCATACTTTTCTCAATAGAATAGTAATTTAACATCATAAAGAATGTACGAGCGAATTCTTTCGCTTCTGCACTTTCATAAGCGATTTTATTTTTTGCTAAATATCCGTGTAAGTTCATTGCTCCAAGTCCAACTGAATGAAGCTCGTCATTTGCTTTTTTCACAGTTGGTGCATTCGGAATAATCGTCATATCAGAAACAGCTGTTAAAGCTTCCATTCCCGCATGAACTGCTTCACGAATTTCTTTATTTTCCATTACGTTTACGATATTTAACGATCCTAAGTTACAGTTAATATCACGACGGATAATGTCATCTGTACCGTAATCATTTATTTCTGAAGTTTCTTGAAGCTGGAAGATTTCTGTACATAAGTTCGACATCTTCACAGTTCCAATATCCTTCAATGGATGTTGATTATTTGCATTTGATTT
Organism: Bacillus sp. FSL W8-0770; assembly: GCF_038008705.1. Taxonomy (NCBI): domain Bacteria; kingdom Bacillati; phylum Bacillota; class Bacilli; order Caryophanales; family Bacillaceae; genus Bacillus; species Bacillus sp. FSL W8-0770. The sequence goes on along the minus strand of NZ_JBBOZR010000001.1, from coordinate 1,302,654 downwards.
AAACATTAAGTATGGGTAACCAGACTCAAGCTGAATCATAGCGATTTTAATAAGCATATCACGTGCACTAATATCTAGTGGCTTCTTCTTCACTTTCGGATTGCTCATTAATTCATCGTACATTTCATCAATGTCAATATCATCTAAATGCTTGCCATATTCTTTATAAACCGTATAAGGCGCGAAAACATGGAAAGGTTCGTTTTTCTCAGCAAGCTCAAAGAACTTACTTGGAACGATAATTCCGATTGATAGAGACTGAATACGGCTCTTCTCATCGGCATTTATTTTTTTTGTATCAAGGAATTCAATAATATCCCAATGGAAAATGTTTAAATATACTGCACCGGCACCTTTTCGTTGGCCAAGCTGATTCGCATATGAAAACGAATCTTCAAGCAATTTCATAACAGGTACTACGCCACTTGCAGCGTTGTCGATACCTTTAATTTGCTCACCACGTGCGCGTAGCTTAGATAAGTTTAAAGCTACTCCCCCGCCGATTTTTGATAATTGCATCGCAGTATTAATGTTAAAGCCAATTGAATTTAAGCTATCATCCATCTCTAACAAGAAACAAGACACCATTTCTCCTCTTCTGCTTCTTCCCGCATTTAAAAAGGTTGGTGTCGCTGGTTGGTAGTTTTGTTTTACAATCATGCTTGCGAATTGTCTTGCTTTCGAAACATCACCGCGTCCTAAGTATAATGAAACAATTGCTACACGATCTTCATAGCTTTCTAAGTATTGTTTTTGATCATTCGTTTTTAACGCATAATCTTTGTAGAACTTAGATGCTGCCATATAAGATTGGAACTCGAAGTTTTCACCATAAGCGATGTTATATACTTCCTCTACTTCCTCCAAGCTATACTCGTCCAGAACGTTGTAATAGTAATCATGTTCTTTCATATACTCCATTCGCTCTGCCACGCTATTAAAAGGAACGGTATTCTCTCTAGCTTCTTCCATAAAGACTTCTAATGCCTCTTTATCTTTATGAAGCTGATAAAAACCGTCCTGCATTTGCGTGATTTCATTATTCAGTTCAATGTGTCGCAATCTCCCGCACCCTTTCCTTAAAATATTCTACATCGTTATTTGTTCCAGATAACTCAAATTTTGATACAATAGGCACTTCATATTTAGTAGAAATCTTGTCAGCACTTGCACCGAACATGTCTCCCCAGTTACGATTGCCGCTTGCAGATACGCCTTTTAATTTTTCATTATTGCGCTCTAAAAAGTCTAAAACACGTTCTGGTACATTTCCAAAACCTGTTGTATACGTAATAAGAATAAAGTCTTCATCTATTACTAGATCTTCATCAATTTGAACGGCCGGCATATTTAATTTGTGAATGAAACGCTTCACGTTTCCTGTCATAGAATCATATGCAACTAACATTTCCGACCCTCCCTCTCAAATCTATATTCTCTATATGTTGTTCTTGATTTCTCTATATATTGTATTACGTTTCAAAATAAGACACAAGATATATGTATAAATTCTTTCTTTTTTTAACTTTTACTTTTCGACATGATAGCCGTTTTTTTTCAATACAATGACTATGAAACAACATTCTAAAACTCATGTCAATAAAGTGCTTTTCAAAAAAGTTGTCAACGAATTTAACCTTATTTTTAAAAAAGTTAACAATATATTTTGTCATAAAACGGTAGATGCTGAAGAAATATATTTCTCCAGCATCACGCAAAAAAGAACAGATATGAAACTATAATCTGCTCTAAAAAACGATTACATTTATCAAATTTACCTTATTAAATATATTATACATATACTTTCGTTTTTCGTTACATACTAAAAGATAACTATTATAGAAAAAGATTATTATTATGGAACTTCAATTTATTTATGAAAAGTTTATTCAGAGTACTCAATGCGCAAAATATCTTTTACAAATATATGATGTGGATTTTCATCTTTATCAAGCATTGTACATACAGGAGCCTCTTCATCAAAGTATACAATCAGTCCTTCTACGTACTGATATGTATGTTGAACTTGTACAGTTACTTTAATTTCTATTGCTTCTTCATATGCTCTTTTTATTTTCTGAAGCATTTTTGCTGAACATTTTCGTTTCTCTGGATACATAACCATTCCCATAAATCGATTGCCGGCTCTATCTTTCCACATATAATCCCAATGTGGTAAAATGCCTTGTTTAAAATCGCCCATAATTCCCCTCTCCTTTATCTTTTATTTATCCCGCATGAAACGTCCGTTTGGTGAAGGCTACTAATCAATGAGAGATGCCCTGCTGATCAAAATTCTCCTTTATGAACGTGGCGTTTCTGAATATGTATAAATCACTTGCCCGCCTCGCTGTGCGTTACCAATGAAATGCTTAAAGTCTTCTCTATTTACAACAACTTCTCTGAACGTATAAAATACATCTTTCGTAACAACATACTCCTTTATTTCACCATTTTTTAGCTGATCTAAAATTGTATTTGCTAATTCTTTATCCATGTATTTCACCTCTCTGCAATATTTTATTTTATCTTATATTCTATAGGTCAACAACTGTAAATTTATCCCGCTATTTGCAGGTAGTCCGATTGGTGTTGACTACTAATCAGTCGTAGAATGAACAAAAAATCTTACTGATTAACGTTTCACTTTATCTCGTTGTTATGCCATGATTTTATTTTCGTTATTTCGCAAACAATATTGTTTTACTATATGTCCACTAAATATCATATACTAACATAGCTACTTCTCTATATCAAACATTTCGGCATTCAATTATGCAAAGTTCCATACCACTATGCTACAATATACAAATAGAACTAGGAGGGATACTATGATTCGGAAAGCAAAAAAGACAGATGCAATGGCAATAGCTCCTTTATTGTATAATGCTCTGCATGAAATTGCTGAAAAAATCACAGGTAGCACAGTTGAAGCAGAAGTATTACTAGGACTTGAGACATGGTTCTCAAAAGAAAATAACCGTCTGAGCTACGAAAACTGTTTTGTCTATGAACAAGACGAGAGTGCAGTTGGAATTATTGTCGCTTATCACGGTAGTGAAGCAACACAGCTTGACGCACCAATTGTACATCACTTAAGAGCATTACATAAAGATGAATCAATTACGTTAGAAAAAGAAGCTGAGCTTGATGAGTATTACATTGATACATTATCAGTTTCAAGTGCACACGGCGGAAAAGGTATAGGTTCTAAATTAATTGAAGCTGCCGAAATCTATGCAACTGAAAAAGGGCATAAAAAAATCGCTTTACTTGTTAATTTAGAAAACAAACGCGCCTATTCACTATACGAAAAGTTAGGTTATAAAAAAGATGAAATTGTTATGCTAGTAGGGGAACCTTATGCTCATCTCGTAAAACCATTAAACGTCAAAATTTCTATATCTTAAAAAGAAAGCACACGATTTATATAAATCGTGTGCTTTTATGTTAAATTTGTATTTAATATATTTCCATCCATCGCCTCGTGAAACGTATATGTTGTACATCCCCATGGCTCTCTGTGCAAAATAGGAGAACCAGACCATCCCATCGCTCTCAGTTCGGCACCAATCATTACATTCACATAATTATGACCTACAAGAGCTATACTTCCATGTACGAGAGCATAACGATGTAACAGGTAAGCCGCTTGCCTTACCCTCTCTCTTACTTCCTTATAAGACTCAACATCTTTATGGTAGCCAAGTATCCATAATGTTCGTCCAATGAACATCCATACCTTAATTGTGCATTTCAACCACTTCGGAGCAAAAAAGCATGAAGGAACTTCAGCTTCTCTAAAAAGAGAATTTTGCATAAAAGATAAAGAATCCGTCAATTCAGCTGCTGATTGTACAGCACGCCTTTGATCACTTGTTAAGACAAATTTCGCTGCTTCAATTGCCTCTATTGTTTCTATCGGTATTTTAGCTTTTTGTATCATTGACTCGGAATCATACTGTTTCATCCATTCGTGAAATGAATTAATTGTCATCGGTTCTCTTATACGACTTAAACAACCATGACGAATAAAAGAAATCTTCATTCTTTTCACTCTCCATTCATCACTTATGAACTCTATTATGCACTAGTTCTAAACATCATACCACGCAAGAAAATAAAGTTATATACCTTTACATCTCCCCACCACTATCATGTGTTATCGAAGCATGGATACCATCCATCCCATCAAAATATGTACTCGTATCATATTGACGAATCTTTTTTAAATGCATATAAGAAAATAAAAATAAAATTAAAGCTATAACACTCCCCACAAATTCAAACATCATTTTACCGCCTCTAATTTCTCCCACTTCAGCAGGTTATTCTACTTTTTCATTATACCTCGATATAAAGATTCTCGCATTTTTGCTATTTTTTCTAAAAAACATGGATTTTCTACATATTTTCTTACAAAAAGTGAATATTTTTCGAATTTTTACTTTGGAAACATTTACAAAGTAGGAAATATGGTTCAAAATAGGAGGAAATAAAAAAACCCAAATTTATTCTTTTTTTGGGAAAACTGTAACAAGGAGAGTTGCTTATGCAGATCGCAGAAACTGGAGATATCATCGAATTTAAAGGTGGAATGCAAGGCCGTGTTCAAAAAGTAAATCAAAACTCTGTTATTGTTGATATAACAATTATGAAGAATTTTAGAGAACTAGATATGGAACCTCTTACAGTTGTAAGTCATAAAAACTATACTGTCATTAATCAAAATGCATAATATAATAGAAAGAAAGGGCCTGTATACTATACAGGCCCTTTCTTTCTATTAACGATTATCAATTGTTTCCGGATATAGATCGTGGTTCATCATGCGGTAGTCAGCCATTTGTTCATACTTCGTACCTGGGCGCCCGTAGTTGCAGTATGGATCAATTGAAATGCCACCACGTGGTGTGAATTTCCCCCATACCTCAATATAACGCGGATCCATTAATTTAATTAAATCGTTCATAATAACGTTCATGCAATCTTCGTGGAAATCACCATGATTGCGGAAACTAAATAAATACAACTTTAAAGATTTACTCTCTACCATTTTTTGCTCTGGAATATAGCTAATATAAATTGTTGCAAAATCTGGTTGTCCTGTTTTCGGGCATAAACTTGTAAATTCAGGACAATTGAATTTTACAAAATAATCACGGTTTGGATGATTATTATCAAATACCTCTAATATTTCTGGGCTATATTCAAATAAATATTTTGTATTTTGATTCCCTAGTAATGTTACATCTTTTAAATCTTCATCTAATCTTCCTGTCATTTTAAACATCCCTTCTCGTTATACGCCGCGCTTATTTCCCCATACTAACGCATGAAGCTGAGGCAATACTTTTGCATCATTCATCTCTTTACAATTTACAGCTTTATCAATCAGCCATTCATACTTATCTAATAATTTTTTTATAAGCATCGCATCATCCACTGTTTTTGTATCATCGTTTCCTACTTGTAAGAAAAATGGTACCTTTGGATAACGTTCGTGCATCTTAACTGCATATTCAAAATCATGATCATCGAATACTACTACTTTTAAACTAATATCTTTTCCTGCTAGTTTCTGAATAATAGCATCTAACTTATGAAAATCTGTTTTCATCGTTGAACTTGGTGGTTTTGGAGAAATTGTTACCTCATCAATTTGAAGTAACCAATCTTGCCATTTACTCCCTTGCGTTTCAATTGCCGTTCGCATTCCATTTTCTTTTAATATAGAAAGAAGAAACTCAATATTTTTCAGTAATGCCGGATTTCCACCTGAAATCGTAACATGAGAAAAATTTTCTCCTCCAATTGCAACAAGCTCATCCCAAATATCTTCTGGTGTCATCTGTCTAATTTGATCTTTAGCTGATCCATCCCACGTAAAAGCAGAATCACACCAAGCACAGCTATAATCACAACCAGCTGTACGGATAAACATTGTTTTTTGCCCTACAACCATTCCTTCACCTTGAATAGTCGGACCGAATATTTCTAAGACAGGGATTTTACTCATCAAGCATCCACTCCCGTCTTACTTCCGCATAACTAGTCGGCGTCTCAAATAGACGAACAAATTCAACGCGAGCTCCTTTATATTCGTTCACTCGATTCTCTTTTGTTAGTGCTTCTGCCATCTTTTCATAAATCCAAACGACCATATTTTCAGCAGTCGTATTCATTGCAGGTAACGTTTCGTTTAAATAACGATGATCTAGATAAATTTCGATTTCATTTTTCCAAATTTCTTTTATATCTCCAAAGTCAATTGCAAGACCTATTTCATTTACATATCCACTAATTCCAAATACAACTTTATATGTGTGACCGTGTAAGTTTTTACATTTCCCTTCATAACAGTGTAAATGGTGTGCTGCATCAAATGTAAATTCCTTGCTGACCATTACTCTTTTATTATGGTATTTGAGTTGTTTACGCTGAATATCCTTGTCCATTTTTTGCAAATTCTCTACGATGCGAAATCCAAAAAAGTTATCCATTAGTTATTCGCTCCTTCGCGTTCTTGTAGGTACGTATCTAATCCTGCTTTACGAAGTTGACATGCTGGACATTCACCGCAACCATCACCAATGATTCCGTTATAACATGTTAATGTTTTTTCTCGAACAAACTCAAATGCTCCAAGTTCATCTGATAATTTCCATGTTTCAGCCTTATCAATCCACATAAGTGGCGTGTGAATGACAAACGGGTAATCCATAGATAAATTTAAAGTAACATTTAACGATTTCACAAACACGTCACGGCAGTCTGGATAACCACTGAAATCAGTTTCACATACACCCGTTACAATATGACGTGCTCCAACTTGTTTTGCTAATACAGCAGCAAATGATAAGAAGAGTAAATTTCGTCCATCTACAAATGTCGATGGCAATTCACCTTCTTCATGTGTAATCTCCATATCCGTTCTGGTTAACGCATTTGGAGCAAGTTGATTTAATAGACTCATATCTAGTACCGTATGCTTTATTCCTAGTTCTTTTGCAATTTCCGCTGCACAATCAATTTCTAGCTTATGACGTTGATTGTAATTAAACGTTACAGCTTCTACCTCTGCAAACTGCTCTATTGCCCAAAATAAACATGTCGTACTATCTTGTCCTCCACTAAAAACAACAACTGCTTTTTCTTTTTTCATTTCACTCATTCTCCTTCTCTACTATAAATAAGAAGAAAGAACGTTCTTGAACTGTCACAATAAAAAAACAAAACAATACCTAAGGATATTGTTGTTTCCATAGTTTTTTATAGAGGGAGTTCGCGAACCTCTCCCGCGCGATGCACGGAATTTCTTCTTTCATTGACACAGCTTATTGTAACATATTGTATACTAGCGTAAAAATTTCTGATTTTTCCGCTATTTATTATTTCATTTCTTTCATTTTATAGTATGATTAATTTAATCTAAGAAGAGAGGAGGCATCCCACTGAAATCCTTTATTATTTATCTCTTTTTAAATATATTATTCATCCTGATTACAATGCTCGTATATCATTTATTTTGGAATCAAAAAGGGAAACGCTCTCCTAAATTAAATTCAGCTATATTCATTGTACTCTGTTGCCTTGCTACCGTACTCTGTATTACATTTGCAGCAAAAACAAATAATGGTTTTCAATTTGATATGCGCCATATTGTATTAATTGTCGGTACATTAACGGGAGGGCCTATTGCTGGTGGTTCTATCTTAGTTGTATTAAACATATATCGCTTATTATTAGGTGGGGTAGGTGTTTTCCCATCTCTTATCGGTTCTGTTCTTCTATTTATTGTTCTACTATTAACATATAAATTTTTTAATCAAACTTCTAATCGTATAAAAATAACACTTGCTATTATCTACAGTCTCACATACGGATTTAGTTGGATACCCTTCTTCCTTTCAAAGGTTACAAATAAGACTGATTATATACTGCATATTATTGTGTATGAGTTATGTTCAATGCTTGGTACGATTCTAATTTTATATTTACTGCACATATTACAAACTCAAGTTCGTCTCCAAAACGAACTTATAAATGCTGAAAAGTTTCATTTAATTGGTGAAATGGCAGCGTCTATCTCTCATGAAATTCGCAATCCATTAACTTCAACGAAAGGTTTTTTACAACTGTTACAATCAGATACATGCACTGAGCAGGAACGAAAATTGTATATCGACATTGCCATTAACGGCATCGAACAAGCAAATCATGTTCTTACAGATTATTTAACCTTTGCTAAACCAAGCATTGAAAAAGAACAAACATTACAGTTAGAAGAAGAATTACTACATGCATTGTCGTTAATTACACCGCTTACTAATTTAACAAATGTACGTACTCATTATATAAAGCAAAGCACTTCTTTTTTTATCGCTGGTGAAAAGCAAAAACTAAATCAATGTTTATTAAATATTTTAAAAAATTGCATTGAGGCTATGCCAAAAGGCGGTGATCTTTATTTCACATTAGTTCCTGATCATAAGCATATTCAGTTATATATAAAAGATACAGGAGTCGGTATGGATTCAGAACAAGTAAAACGTCTTGGCTCTCCTTTTTATTCAACGAAAGAAAAAGGTACTGGACTTGGAATGATGGTCGTATTCAGTGTTGTTCAAGCTATGAATGGAAAAATTGATATTATAAGTGAAAAAGGAATCGGTACAACCTTTTTATTAACTTTTCCACTCATACAAAAAACGTGATGAAATACTCATCACGTTTTTTCTGTTCCTTCAACTAATTCAGCAAAAGCTTTCACTTTTCCGTGCGGTTGTTGATTTTCTTTACGTGCTTTCCAGGCGCGCTCTTCTTCTCGCTTCTTCTTAGACATGTTTTTTCAACTCCTTCTTTTCTTTCTCCATGTAGTATTCCAAAATAAGAAAGAAAACTATGCACGTATCAAAAAAGAAGTGGTTTCCCACTTCTTCCACTTTAGCGTTGCAAAATTGCATGTTTCGCCTCTTTTAACTGCGTAAGATGTCTTTGTTCATGCAAATCAAGAAATTGAACCCATTGATACAAATTCAGATCATTAAAAACAGGATGCTTTAATCCATTTTCAAATAAATCTTTTTCATCTATAACACTATGAAGCGCGTGTAATAGTTCTTGGCGTGAATGTTCTAGCAATTGAATTCCTTGCTGTTTTTTCATTAAAGTTTCTGTTGGTTGCATTTGCTGAGGAGCTTCTCGTTTATGTGTGCGATCAAGCGTAAGTTGGAGGTCTTTAAATGGAGTCATGTTTCTTTCCTTTTTTTGTAAAGCATATACAAGGGCAGACGTGACAGATTGTTCAACTAAATGCAAGTGGTGTAAAATTTGAATAATGCTCCATTTATCACGGCGTGGCTTTACATTCACTTCTGTGTCATTTAACATTTCAATTTCTGATAATAGCGTGCTTCGAGTAGACTGTAATGAGTTTACTAAACTTTCTAAACTTACATCCATATTAGATTGAAGCATACTTGTTCCCCCCTTTTGTTTGTGAAAAGAGGTGCTCCTTATTAGAAACACCTCTTTAGTATTCTGAATTTTCTTTTATTATCTCATCATTTTCCCATTATGTCGATGTTAAACATGTGAAAAAAAGCGCATGTTTTTTACAATTTTGTGTCGTCAATCGCATGTAACCATGCTTCAATTTCTGTAATAACACTTTTCACACAGCCTTCAGCAAATGGTGATGTTAAATTTGCAACTTCTACTAATTCTAAGAACGATTTACTTCCACCTTGTTGGCACAGATTCACATAATCTTCCCAAGCCTCTTGTCTATTATCTCTTGCACGTTTCCAAAATTGTAGCGCACAAATTTGAGCAAGCGTGTAATCAATATAATAGAACGGTGAGCTATAAATATGCCCTTGACGTTGCCAAAAACCACCGCGCTCTAAATAATCATTATCCTCATAATCACGATGTGGTAAATATTTCTTCTCTATGTTACGCCATGCTGTCTTACGCTCTTCAGGTGATGCTTCAGGATTTTCATATACATAATGTTGATATTCGTCAACAGATACACCATAAGGTAAAAACAGGAGTGCTGAACTTAAGTGAGAGAAGTAATATTTATCTGCATCTTCTTCAAAGAATAGCTTCATCCATGGCCATGTAAAGAATTCCATACTCATAGAGTGGATTTCACATGCCTCATATGTTGGCCAATTATATTCTGGAATTTCAAATTTACGACTTTCATATACTTGGAAAGCATGACCTGCTTCATGTGTTAATACATCAATGTCACCAGATGTTCCATTGAAGTTTGAGAAAATAAATGGCGCTTTATAATTCTCAATATATGTACAATATCCGCCACCAGCTTTTCCTTTTTTCGCAACTAAATCTAATAAATCATTATCTAGCATGAAATTGAAAAATTCATCTGTTTCAACCGATAACTCTTTATACATTGTCTTTCCATGATCAACAATCCAATCCGCATCTCCTTTTGGAGTTGGGTTACCTGTAGCAAACTCAAAGTTTTCGTCGTAATAAGCTAACTTCTCTACACCGATACGTGCTTGTTGTCGCTTTCTTAATTCCGTTGTAACGGGAACGATATAATCTAGCACTTGCTGACGGTAATTAGCCACCATCTCCGCATTATAATCTGTACGGTACATTCTTGCATATCCAAGTTCAACAAAGTTTTTGAAACCTAAAGATTTTGCGATTTTCGTTCTCACTTTAACAAGCTCATCATAAATACGATCTAGTTCTTCCTCATTTCCAGCTAAAAATCCGTAGTATGCTTCACTTGCTGCTTTACGTTCGCTTCTTTCTTTTCCTTGCATAAACGGAATCAGTTGCGATAACGTTCTTTCTTCTCCAGCAAAGTCAATTTTTGCAGATGCTAATAACTGTGTATATTGCGATGATAATTTATTTTCTAATTGTAAATCTTTCACGACTTCATCTGAATATGTTTTTAAATCACATTCTGCTAGAGCAAATAATTGTTTTCCATAATACGCCTCTAATTCTTCACGAAATGGAGAATTAATGAGTGCCTTATAATATTTTGTACCATATCCTTGTACAACTGGAGAGAATTCATCAAAGAAATCCTGCTCCTCCTTATAAAAAGTATCCGTCGTATCAACAGAATGGCGAATGTAACAAAGGTTTCCCATTGTACCAAAATCGTTGCGAATCTCATTAATTGAATGAATGACTTGTTTTTGTTCTTCTACAGTTTTTGCGTTATCAAACTTCTCTAAAGCAACAGTAAATTTCTCTTTTAACTCTTCAATATTTGGGCGTTTATATTCATAGTCTTTAAATGACATGAACGAGCCTCCTCTCCATTACATACCTTTATTATAATTCAATACGTATTCTCGAATCCCCTCTTAATTTTCAACAAATTTCGGCAGTGACTGCCATGAGTTCATTACAAATAAAAAAGCCTTGGATTTATTTATCCAAAGCTCCTTTGGAACATATTATTTTTCATACTTCCCAATTTTTTTTAATAAATCAAGTAATTCATCTTTTTCATCTTTCGTTAACATTTCAAAAGACTGATGTATAACTTTCTCATGCCCCGGAAAAATAGAAGCAATAAAGTTCTCGCCAGACTCAGTTAATTGCGCGTAAATAACACGTCTGTCATTCGGACATGGGATTCTCTTTACTAATCCCTTTTTCTCCAACTTATCTACAACATATGTAATGCTGCCACTAGCTATTAAAATGCGCTCACCAATTTGCTGGAGTGGTTGACCGCCTTTATGATATAGCAGTTCTAATACAGCAAATTCAGTTGGATTTAACCCGTTACTTTGTATAGATTTATTTGTAGTATCCATAACAGAACGATGTACACGAGATAATGCAATAAATACTTTTAAAGATTGAGAAATATCTTCTCGTTCATTATTTGATGTCATACAACTTTCAACCCTTCACTTAAATTCTCAGCAATAAAAAGAAAATACCACTTCATACTTCATGTGAATTCCGAATGAGCATTCACTCATCCATTTCCTCTCCCCTAATATATTAAAAATCATTCTTGAATAAAAACATGACAATTTTAACATAGTTTATATATAATGATAATAAAAAAAGAAGGAGTACCACATTTGAAAGTCAAATTCCAAAGCATAATTATATATATATTGCTTGTTATCCTACCGACAATAGGGATTGGTGCTACATTTTATTCGTATCATACATATAAAATGAAACAGGAAAACAAATTATCTGCTCATACAGTTCTCTTTTTATATAGAGATTATTTGGATCATCATCTTGGTGAAGCAATTTCTGCTTTAGACATGCTTGCAAAAGTTGTAGGCACCGAGACTGGTAATATAAATGGCATTAAACAAATTGTACATGATACAGATGGAAACGATGCACGCTTTTCTGGTCTATATTACGCTACACCAGAAGGAGTCATTACAATCGCATCTGAAGATGAATCAAAGCCTATAGATGTTTCAGACCGTAAATATATTCAAGACGCGCTCCAAACTAAAAAAACCACTGTATCATCAGTCATTACTGATCGCGTTCTTGGACATAAAGCTATTATGATTGCTGCCCCCATATTTAATAAACAGAAGGAGCTCTCAGGATTATTATTAGCTAGTTTACGCTTTGATTACATTTCCTCTTCTTTAAATGCCATTAAACCACAATACCATTTTGAGGTAACTGATAAACATGATGTAGTTTTTCTAACCGATGATAATAACGACACAAGTGATACGCATTCTAATATGCTTACTACCCCACTCCAAAGATTAAATTGGAAGGTCTCTGTTTCTCCATTACCCATTCATCAAAAAACCTTATACCAGTGGGTTGCAATAGAGTGTATAGCTACTTTATTTTTAATGTCTATTTTATTTTTGCTTGCTCAATATATGTTGTTAAAACGTCAAACAAAACTTGAAAGACAACAAAATGAACTACAGAAAATTGAATTAGTTGGAACTTTTGCAGCGAGTACAGCACACGAAATCCGTAATCCTCTTACTGGAATTAAAGGACTCGTCGCTCTATTAAAAGAGAAATATAAAGATGAACAAGATCAGTTCTACTTTTCCGTAATTGAACAAGAAATAGAGCGAATCAATGAAATTGTAAGTGAATTTCTTATTCTAGGAAAGCCAACCGCCATCATCGAACAAACATATGATGTAAGAACAATTCTAAATGAGGTAGCATTAATTATTCAATCTGAGGCGAATTTACATAACATTGTATTCCATTTACATTTGCCAGACCATCCTGTTCATATCCGTTGTTCGAAAGACCATATGAAACAAGTGGTTTTAAACATTACCAAAAATGCAATTGAGGCCATGACTTCTAATGATACACTAACCATTGTAGTAAAAAACAATGAAACACACGCACAACTGCATATTACAGATACTGGAAAAGGGATTCCGCAACATATTCAAAAACACCTCTTTCATCCGTTCTTTACTAATAAAGATACTGGAACAGGTCTTGGACTTGTCATATGTAAACGAATTGTAGAGATGTATAATGGGCATATTTTTATCGACAGTACAGAAAATGAAGGAACGACAGTTCATATCGAAATTCCGTTACACATAGTATAATTATCCTTATCCTATAAGGGTAATTATACTTATTTCATAAAACCAGCCACAAGCATTCGCCAAAAATTATTTGATTTTCCTTCATACCCGATTTGGAAAATAGGTATTTTTATAATTGAAAACCATTTCGGTGTTTGTTTTTCTTTATAACATTGATATTGTAAAATAAGCTTGTCCAATTCTTGACTAACTTGAATTGTCTCCCTACTATTTAGCCCACTTGTTAATCCTAGTTGAATCATTTCTTCACGTTTCATATGAATATCACGTGAAAGCTTTTCTAATGTGTACTTCCTTTTTACAGTAAACATCCATATCCCCCTTATTATACTTCCATGCTCTTAACTTCACTTCTCCATTGACTTGTTTAACTACTTAATCATATGCAAATTTGAAGAATCAGAAAATTTAACATTTTCTCCCTGTAATTTACAAATCTTTACCCTCACTTTGAGAATTATTACAAATTATTCTATCTTTGTAAATACATTCGCAATAATAGACATTTTTTTCATCTTCTTTTTTTATAAATTCTACGTAAACCGGGGATTCTTAATTTTCTACCTACTTTTCTTCGACATTTTTTGTTTAATTTATATAAAAAAGCAAAACATAATGATGATTGATAAAGTGAAACTTTAATCAGTGTTTTTTTGTTCAGCCCCCACTGATAATTAGCATTCACCAATCGGGTAGGCAGTGAATCTCCCACCTATCCAGCCCAATGTTGAGGTGGGAGTCTTACTACCCACAAATAGCAGGATAACAATAGAAAGGAAATATTTATATGCGAAAATATACGATTGCATTATTCATCATTGTTTTGTTTTTACCGTCTTTCTTATTTCCTATTCAAGCAAATGCTCATACGAATAAAGTTGCTATTGTCATTGATGATTTCGGTAATAATATGAAGGGGACTAATCAAATGTTATCACTTCCCATTCCACTCACTGTTGCTGTTATGCCTTTTCTTCCTTCCACAAAAGAAGACGCAATAGCTGCCCATAAGAAAGGACATGAAGTTATTATACATATGCCAATGGAACCTATAAAAGGTAAAAAAGAATGGCTTGGGCCGAAAGCAATTACAACTGATTTAAGCGATGAAGAAATAAACAACCGACTTGAACAAGCGATTCAAGAAGTACCGCATGCAATTGGAATGAACAATCATATGGGGTCAAAAGTAACAGCGGATGAAAGAATTGTTCGCCTTATACTTGCTGCTTGTAAAAAACACGGTTTATTTTACTTAGATAGTAAAACGAATCCTAATAGTGTCGTCCCAAAAATCGGAAAAGAATTAGGAGTTCCTATTATTGAAAACCAACTATTTTTTGATGATGTATATACAGCAGGGCATATTTCAAAACAAGCCCAATTACTCATCAAAAAAATTCAAGAAAAACCTATTATGGTAGCTATCGGGCATGTGGGCCCCCCAGGTGAAATTACATCACGCGTTATTGAAACTTCTATCCCTAAAATTCGTGAGCATGCAGATTTTATTTTCTTATCTGATCTAGCATTATCCCCGCCTCCTGTTTCAAAGTAAAGTTCATTACTCACATATAATCAGCCCTCACCAATTGGGCTTTTACGGGCAATCCGCCCCCACTTAACTTCTTTGCTTGCGCTGAATTTTGAGGCGAAGATCTTACTGCCCACAAATAGCGGGACAAAAAAGTACCTATCTATATATAACAGATAGGTACTTTTCTTTTTAACTTAAATATAATCTACATGACTCACTCTGAATCCTTTTTTCTCTATTTTTCCGATTAATTGCTTTAATTTTGTTTCATCTAACTCATCTGATATATTTACAATAACGCGGCGGATATATTGATCACCGTTATCTAGCGTAAATAGGCCACCGATATTATATGCTTTTAACAATGTCCCAAGCTCTTTAATCGTTCCCTTACAATCTTGTGTTGCAATTGTTAATATATAACCACCTGTTCGCATACCAAATGAATCTTCAATAACATCAAATATATTCGAATGCGTTAACATACCGACAAATTCATTATAATCATTTAGCACGGCTAAAAACGGAAGCCGACGAATTACATAAAAAGCTCTGAAGAAGGAATCCTTTTCAAAAATAAATGCATTGGAATCGTCGAGCATATCTCCTGCACTTACATGCTCTAATCCGCTATTGCATTTTTTTTCTAATAAATCTACTTTATAAATAATCCCTGTGAATTTCTTCTCATCTTCTGCTAATACCGGGATGGCTCGAAATCCCGTTTCGTTCATCATTTGCAGTGCCTCTTCACCAGAATCATTTATTTTGCAAAATGTTACTTGCTGCTTTGGCAGAAAATGATATTTAACTCGCAAAATATGTTCCTCCTTACATGTCAACATGTAATCTATATATAATAAGGAGACCTATATTTTATGAGTGAAATTATTTTTAAAACGCTTTCATTTATTTATTAACTTGTAGCTATATCACATCCATTTTTATATAACAGAGCTCCTTGCCCCCTTAATCATTAATAACTTTACATGATAGTTCATTAAATATTCTATACCCTCTAGCCATTTTTTCGCCTCTTCTGGCGTTTTTCCCCACACAATCATGCCGTAATTATGAACAAGAACTACTCCTCCACCTTCAATGAAATTCGGAACATTCCTTTCTAATAAATCAGCGAATTTTTTTTCATCTTCTACAATTGGAATTGTCATTTCTGTTATACCTTCTTTTCCGAAAACACGCTCCACACTGCGTTTATCGAACGTTACTTCTCCTTCTTCCCCATATAACTCTGATATTAAATGACTATCTACAGTCTGCACTTGTAAAATACATCCTGCACTACTTTTTTTATAAATATCCGCATGCATAAATGACTCTGCAGCTGGTTTTTCTTCATTTTCAAATACTGACTCGCACATGCAATTTACGACAATAAAATCTTCTTCCGAAAATAGCCCTTTATCTCTTCCTTCAACATTTACTAAGAATGTTAACGGCTCTTTTGACGTACATAGCGATAAGCTAATTTTGGTACCATAAAACCAATCACGAAGTGCCAATTCAGATTTCACATCTTTTAATTCATTCCATTTCTTCAGAAAAAATAACATTTCGTCACCCCCGGCATAATATTCATATAAGGTTCGAATCCTTTCTATGTAAAAGGAATATTTTTTGATTATTCTAAAAATTAATTGAATTATCACATGAGAACGCTTTTTTGTCAATATAGTTTCGTGGTTCTTCTTTAAAATAGGCTATTCATATGTCTATACTCTATCTATTTCCTATTTCATTTTGTACATAAAAATACGCTACTCTTTAATTAAAGAATAGCGTATTTTCCTCATTTTTTATTCCGCATTAACGGGCAGCCCGATTAGTGAGGGCTAATAATCAGTGGGGAATGAACAAAACCCCCACTGATTAAAGTTTCACTTTATTTCTTTATTGCATTATATAAAAACTGTGCATATTGTTCACGTGTTACGAAATTATCTCCTAAAAAATTCCCTTCCCCATCGCCTTTTGATATTTTATTATCCACTAAAGCTTTCACATATCCTTTCGCCCAATGGTCATTTGGTATATCTTTAAAATTCTCTGCACTATTTTCATTTTCTTTTAACTGAAATACTCTTTGTAATACTACTGACATTTCATATCGAGTTAATACTCCATCTGGACGGAACATACCATTTCCATAGCCTGTCATAATTCCAGCTTGAACCACTGCATCAATAGCCGTTTCATACATATTTCCTTTCGTATCTGTAAATGCCGTTTTTGGTACTAGATTATTTTCTAATTTTAAATACCTTTGTATTAGAAGAGCTACTTGTCCACGAGTAATGTTATCACCAAATCCAAATTCACCATTTCCATAGCCTATAAATAATTTTTCTTTCGCTAAGTAATTAATTGCTTCTTCTGACCAATGTCCCTTTGGTACATCTTTAAATTCTACCACTTCTGTTTTCTCATCTTCTTTAGACGTATTACCGTCTTTACTTTCTACTACATTTTGAATAACAGACCCTGTAAAGAAAATTCCTGTATCCGCGAATGGATCTTTCACACCAAATTCATATATTTTCTCACCTGGTGTACTCCATTTCACTACACCATTACTATACGTACCGTTATCGCTCTTCAGACGGATTTTCGTAGAAACCTCACCATCTTTTTCATATATAGGTACTTTTACTTCTTTATTTACTTCTGTTTCCTCTAAAAATACTTTTTGATTTTGGACATTAATATAAGCCGTCTTACTTATTTCTATAACTGGTCGGACATCACGGATTTCATTTGCAACAAAACTTAGAAATACTAATTTTTTCAAATTACTAACTGGTGATAAGTCTGAAATATAATTCGCTTCTAAATCAAGCTTTTGTAAGTTTACTAAACTTGATAATGGCGTAATATCCTTTAACTCATTGTTAGGTAAGTGTAATTGTTTTAACTGTGTCATCTTACTTAGAGGAGTAACATCTTTTATTTCATTTTTCCCGATCCACAATTCTTCTAATTGCTTCATTTGCTCAATGCCGGATAAATCTTTAACTTTATTACGTGTTAATACTAAGTCTGTTAAAGGTAATGAATATAACGCTTTAATATCTTCAATTTGATTACCTGCTAAAGTTAAGTATGTTACATTTTTCAAAGCGCTTAATGGAGCAACGTTCGTAATTTTATTATTTGCTAAATTCAAGTAATCTAGTTGTTCCATTTTCGCTAATGCTGTTACATCTTCTATTTGGTTGCCTGATAGAAATAAACTTTTTACATTTTTCATTTCAGTTAGTGGTGCAACGTTTGTAATTTTATTATTACTTAAATCAAGAGATTCTAAATTATCCATCTTAACAAGTGGCGTTACATCTGAAAATTCATTACCACGCAAAGCTAAATGACTTAATTGCTTTAAGTTCGCAAAGAACGACGGATCTTTTATCTTCGCATTCGCAACTGTTAAAGATTTTAAATTTGGCATATATTTTAATGCACTATAATCAAGTATCTCATTCGTATTTAAAAACAAATCCTTTACTTGTAATAACTCTTCTTTCGTAATTGGTGTATTTAAATCTTTTCTATTAAATACTTTTTTATTCACAAGTTCTCTTAATTTGTTATCTGTTATCATATTTTGATTATCAACTGGATTATCCGTTTCCGTATTGCCTGAATTAGAGTTATCATCTGGTTTCTCTGTTTCTTTGTTACCTACAGTTGGATCTTTAATTTCAAATTGAACTTGATATTTGTGATCATATCCAATAGCTGGAATAAGTATATGCATTTGCATATTGTGCTTCTTCTCAAACTCACCAATTTCAAATTGAACTACTTTCGTTCCATTCTTCCTCTTATCTTCTGACAAAACCTTCACATCATGAAATACACCAGGCTGGTTTCTATCTTCTATTCTAAGATATTGAAAATAATCACTATCTTGCATTGTTACAGTGACAATTTTTTTGCCAGCTGCAATCGTTACTTTAGGATCTTTTATATATTGAGAAACCATAGATGGCTCATCTTTTTGGTCCTTATATATTTTAATCTCAGTATCATACGTGCGATCACTCGCTGCTGCTACCGATTGATTTGCTTCAACTTTTAATGCCGCTAATGCTGGAGTAGAGTACGTAGCAAATGGAATTGCTAATGTTGTCGCTACTACTAGCGCCTTCATGTAATTTTTTTTCAAAATAATATCCCCTATCATATATAATCTTTACAATTGATAAGTATTATCAATTATCCACAAATAAATGATAATGAATATCATTATCATTGTCAATGAGAATATTACATTAAATTTATATTTTTAAAGATAAAAAATAAAAAAGCCCTTTATTCAAAGGGCTTTTTTACCTATCGTATGAAGAATTTCACTTTTTTCCTTCTCATTGATGACACCGATTTTTTGCAAAATATTCGCGTACAATACAAGTTTATTATATATTCGTTCTGACATGTTCTCCCTTCTTTCCTTCGACCAACTTTTTTTGTATTGGTAAATTATATGAAAGAGGTGAGAAAATGTGTCCACTTTTTGCATAACTGCAAATCTTTTATTTTACGATTTACAGATAATAAAACTCCCTCCTAAAAATTAGGCGGGAGTTTATGTGCTTTCACTGTATTTAACAAACTGTCCACTGAATATTATGCTTCTTAAGTTCTTCTTCAAAGCTATATGGCATTTTTTTATCACAAATTACGTGTTGAATACGCGAAATTACTGCTATACGATAATTCCCTTTCACGCCTACCTTCGTATGATCACATAAAATATATGTTTTCTCAGCTAATTTCATCATCGCCTCTGACAATTTCGCTTTCTCTAATTCAAAGCTGGAAACTCCAAAACTAGGTAATAACCCATCAATCGAAACGAACGCTTTATGAAAATGAAATTGCTGTATGACTTGCTGAGAAATAGACCCTGATACACGCGAATGCTTTGGAGATACTTTTCCACCTATAAACAAAACTTCACCGTGAAACATCTTTTTATTAATAGAAGAAATTAATTGTGTTGCGACTGGAAATGAACTTGTTACAATCGTTAAGTTTTTACGATGAACAAGGTATGGAACCATTTGAAGCGGTGTACTTCCATCATCAATTGCAATGACATCACCGTCTTCTACAAATGTCGCTGCTTTATAACCAATTCTTTTCTTCTCTTCTATATGTAGCATTTCTCTTTCTAACATTGGTGCCTCTACTCCAGCGCCTGGAAGTTGAACAGCTCCACCATACACTTTTTTCAGCTTCTTTTCACGATCTAATTCTTCTAAATATCGACGAATCGTTTCTGTTGATACAGCAAATTCTCTCGCTAATTCTGAAACCTTTACTTTCCCTTTAAATTCTACCTTTTCAAGAATGGTTCGCTTTCTTTCTTCTCCTACTACAGACATAGCTTCACCTCATTTATATCTCCCTTATAAACGTCCTTACTTATACAAAGCTATAATTTTCTTTATAAGTAGAAACTTCTTCATGAATATGAATACCGCGCTTTGCTAGCTCATCAAAAATCAATTGTGGATTTTCAAAGGCTTCTTCAGGCGTAACAACACCCACCCTATTTACATTTCCATTTGCAATTAACTCTGCAGCAATCCCAAATGGAATACCGACGTTTCTCGTATACGCTCTTAATTTTTCCCATCCTACAACAGAACCATCAGATAACGGATGTGTATGATATAACACATGTCTTTGCTTCTCATTATTTTTCATACCTATTACTTCTACATGAAGTGCATAACCATAAAGCTCTGTTTCTTGCCCTTCTTTCGATTGCAATAAATACTGTGAAATACAATCCATAATGCCTATTTCTTTCCCGTTTATTTCAATCTGATCATTACGCAATATGCCGTAATCATATAAAGCACGTACAAGTTGCATATTTTGCTGTGGCCAAGTTCCTCTCGTCTCTATCAGTTTGACACCTTTATTTTCTAATGC
Source organism: Bacillus sp. FSL W8-0770 (assembly GCF_038008705.1). Classification (NCBI taxonomy): domain Bacteria; kingdom Bacillati; phylum Bacillota; class Bacilli; order Caryophanales; family Bacillaceae; genus Bacillus; species Bacillus sp. FSL W8-0770. The sequence continues at coordinate 1,281,546 of NZ_JBBOZR010000001.1, read as the reverse complement.
CTTTGCTAGCGTAATCGTTTCAGAATGCGGAATGATATACTGCGTTGCCTTACCATAAGGCTCTGGCAATTCTATTTCTCTCGGACGCGCAAACGGAGGTACTTGCTTAAATTCACCATCTTCATACACTGTACGCAATGGTAAATATGGATCATATTCATATGTCGTTGTCTCTGTAATTGATACAGAAAAAGCAATCGGACGATACGAACCGTGACTTACACGGACAGACTCTACAGTATCCAATTGATTTGCTGCATGCATTGCCATCATTTGCGTTACACCCGGCGTCATGCCAAATCCAGGTAAACATATCTTTTCATTTTCAACAAATATAGCATGCGATTCATTTTCTTCACCAAATCCATTTAAGTTCACACCGTGACATCCTGCTTCTGCAATACAGCGGGTCGACAATCTGTTTAACTTTATCGTCGTACCGTCCATTACAATGTCATAACCAATCATTTTTGCAACCGTATCCTCGTGATCCGTTACATCTACTTTTACAAAATCAACACGAGGGTCGTTGAGCCATTCTACTACTTTACGGCCCTCTACCTCGTTAAAATCAGCTACTGTAATTGTCTCAAAAGATGAAAATTGAACTAAATCCAAAATAGCTTCGCGACAAATTTTACCTGCTCCACCTAAGCAAAACACTTTCACCCAATAACAGCTCCTTTAGCAATACTATCAACTAAGCGATTAATATCTTGTTCATGTACATCACCGATATTTCCAATGCGGAACGTATCTACTTTCGAAATTTTCCCAGGGTAAATAACAAATCCATAACGCTTTAATTCGTTATATAACTGTTGAAACTCGAATCCCTCTTTTGGATAAATGAAAGATGTAATAATAGGAGATTGGTATTCCTCATCTACTAGTGGCTTAAATCCGATTTCTCCCATTCTATTTACTAGTAGTTTTTGATTGTTGTAATATCGATTGTAACGCGCTCTTACTCCTCCCTCTTTTTCTAGTTCAAGTAGTGCTTGATAAAAAGCATGTACAACATGTGTAGGTGAAGTAAAACGCCATTTCCCATTTTGTTTTTCCATCGTTTCCCATTGATCATATAAATCAAGAGATAAAGAGCGTCCTTGCCCTTTACACTTCAATAATTCATCACGTTTTGCGATTACAAATCCGAATCCAGGAACCCCTTGAATACACTTATTCGCACTACTAATTAAAAAATCAATTTGTAAATCAGCAATGTCTATTTCAATCCCGCCGAAACTACTCATCGCATCAACAATTGTAACCTTTCCATACTGTTTTCCTAATTTACATACATCTACAATTGGATTTATAATGCCTGTCGTCGTTTCGCAATGAACAACTGCAATATGCGTAATCTCTTTATCTTCTTGCAATAACTTCTCTACTTCTACAATATTAGTAGGTTCCCACTCTTCTGTTTGACTGACCACTACATCAATCTGTAACATCTCTGCCATTTGCACAATGCGCTTACCGTACGCACCATTTGTACAAACGAGAATCTTCCCATTTGCCGGAATAACAGAACCAATTACTGCTTCAACTGAAAACGTACCGCTTCCTTGCATTAACACTGTTGTATATTTCTCTTCTTCCTTCGTCGCTAACGATACAAGTTTAGCTCTTACTTCTTGCACCATCGTATTATATTCATCATCCCACGTACACCAATCGTATAGCATAACTTCTTTTACTGATTTTGTTGTCGTTAATGGTCCTGGTGTTAATAATAAGTAGTGATTTTCAGTCATGATCCTATTCCCCTTTTATGAAATAATAAGTTCTTGTTTCTCGATATGTTCCATTACGCTTTCGAGTTCCTGCATCGTTTCTATCGTAAAGTGCGCCCCATTTTCAACGAAACGATTGCGAACTACTTCTATTTTTTCACGAAGTTCTACCGAATCCATATTCTCCACTTCCTCTTCCGTTAAACCGAGCTCGCTACTGCCAAGAATTACACCAACTGTCCACATTCCAGCATTTCTACCTTCTTTCATATCTGATACTGTGTCCCCAACTTTTATCATATGGTTCATCGGATACACACCAAGTTCCATTGCATTTTTATAGCACATCCATGGATATGGACGGCCTGCTGGAACATCATCTGGCGTAACAAGAAAATCAGGTTTATATCCTTGTAACGCTGCTTCCTTTGCTACAATATCCATCATTTCTCTCGTATAACCAGTCGTTGAACCAATTTTAATTCCTCTTTCACGTAAAGAAGCAATCACTTCTTTTACTCCATTAATCGGCGAAGCATAGCGTGGTAAAATAGCGAAGAGAATCTCTTCAAATTCTTCATACATCTCCTGAATGTCTGTTTCTGTTGGTAATTGTTGGAAAACACGATTCCACTCACTCGCAATACGAGGCATCTCAGTAAGTGCCCTTACATGATCTATTTTTAATAACCCCATTGGCTTACGAGCTTCTTCTGCTGTAATTGCTACACCCCGTTTATGAAAAATCTCCATGAATACTTCTAGTGGTGCAAAACATCCGTAATCAACTGTTGTCCCTGCCCAATCAAAAATAACTGCTTCAATTTTCATTCTGTCCATCACCTTTCTTACTTATCTTTTTTGCCATTGTGAAGTTCGGTTACGAAGTGCTTTCGTTCCCCATTCATATACAACTCTTACTACAATATTTGTAACAACAATAAGCACACTCATTGCAGCTGCTGGCGCCACATTTCCTGCATCATCCATATTTACGATTGATACGGCAGCTAGTTTAAAATCAGCTGCATATAGGAATACAACTGCCGATACAGTTACCATTGAATTTACGAAGTAGTACATTACCATTTCTAAAATTGCTGGTAAACACATTGGTACCGTTACTCTAAAGAATGTTTTATAAAACGGAATACCCATCGACTGCGAAACAAGCTCAAACTCTCGATCTAATTTCTTTAAAGCAGTCGTTGCCGTGACAAATGTTACAGAATAAAAATGAATGATATTTACTAGTACTAACACAGCGATTGTTCCGTATAAAGAATGAAACGGGTTCGTTACTGATAGTCCCAAAATTTGAATCGTTGGTTGACTAAAGAAAAAGACATATCCTAATCCGAGTACTAAACCTGGTATGGCTAAAGGAACGATAGAGAAAAAGTAACCTGTTTTTCGGAAGAATTGTAGCTGGTCTATTTTCTCAATTGCATATGCAAATACAAATGTTAAAATCGCCCCAATAACTGCTGTAACTGCTGAAACAATTACGCTATTTTTAAATGCTTCAAGTCCATCTCCTGTTAAACTCGAAAAATTAAAATGCTCAAATGTAAAACTCATATTATATGGCCATACTTTCACACTTGCAGCAATACCAACTGCCACAAATAACAGAATGATCATAAATGTAATCACACTACAGTATATGAATGAGATGACATCTCTTTTCTTATTAGCTATTATTCTGTATGGTACTGCTTTTGAAGATAAGAAATTCGCCTGCTTTCTTTGCGTAATACGATCAACTGCAAATGCGAATATAGCTGGGATTAATAAAATCATTCCAACTGTTGCACCCATCGACATATTTTGCTGTCCAATTACTTGTTTGTATACGTCAGTAGCAAGCACATTATATTGTCCACCAACAATTTTTGGTGCCCCAAAATCAGTGAAACTAAGTGTAAACACAACAAACATTGCACTAATTAATCCGTACTTTACACTAGGTAAAGTAACCGTGAAAAATTGTTTTGTTTTACTCGCCCCTAGCATATTAGAAGCTTCATATAAACGATAATCGGATCCTTGAAAGGCAATTAGTAATATGAGAAAGGCTTGCGGAAATGTATACATAACTTCAGCTATTACAATTCCTACTGGTCCATATAAAGGGATTTGTATACCTTCAAATAACCCAAACATTCCTTTCGTTACTAGCCCTTGATTACCAAATAAATATGTAAGTGCTATACCGTGCATCATCGTTGGTGCAAACAATGGTAATAACGCTACATACTGAAATACACGCTTTCCAAAAACATTCGTACGGGCAATTGCATATGCGTAAACGAATGCAATTGAAACTGAAATAATTGTTGTTGCGCCCGAAATCCATACCGTATTTTGTAAAGACTGAACTAAAGTTGGTGTTGTAAAATATTTACTGAAATTCGCTAAACCAATGAAAACTCCATCTTTATTATAAAAAGCTTGTGTAAATAGTTGTAATAGTGGTAATACAAGTATGACAAGGAAGGAAAGAATCATACCGATAATTACAAGCCTTTGGATCCATTCCTCTTTCCCTATACTTCTCTTAATCTTTTTTTTCGCACTTTCTACCTTGTAGTTTTCTAACATCTCCATCTATACAATGACCTTCTTTCCATATGACAACATATGATTTTCTGAGAAAGAGATTTGAATCGGCTTTCCTTTTCTAATATCAGCTACTTCTACTTCTGATGCTAATATATCCACTACAATTTTCTCATTATAAAGGTGTGTGTTTTCTTCTACGACTCGCACTTCCGTTCGATATACAGATCCACGAAATTCCATACTTTCCACAACTGTTTTAATACCGTCCTTTTGTACAATTGTTACATGTTCAGGACGAATTGCATGCTCTTCGTTATTTTTCGAAAAGAAATTAATAGAACCAATAAAATCTGCCACAAACGGATTGGCCGGTCTTTGATAAATCTCCTCTGGTGTTCCAATCTGCATAATTTCCGCATGATTCATTACAACAATTTTATCAGCCATCGTTAATGCCTCTTCTTGATCATGCGTGACCATAATAGTTGTTACTCCTACTTGCTCTTGCAAATCACGCATTTCTCTACGTAATTTTTCACGTACTTTTGCATCTAAAGCAGATAACGGCTCATCGAGTAACAAAATATCTGGAGACAGAGCGAGCGCACGTGCAAGTGCCACTCGCTGCTGTTGTCCACCAGACATTTGAGCAGGATATTTATCTTTTACATTCAGCAAATCTACAAGTTTTAACGCCTCTAGCGCTTTCTCTTTTACTTCTACTTTTCCATATTTTTTTGTCTTTAAGCCGTATTCAATATTTTCAAGTGCTGTTAAATTCGGAAATAATGCATACGATTGAAACACCATTCCGAAGTTTCTCTTTCCAGGAGGTAATGCTGTAATATCTTTTCCATTCACAGCTATACTACCTGTTGTTGCCTCTTCTAGCCCTGCTAAAATTCGAAGCAATGTCGTTTTCCCACAACCACTTGGGCCTAATAAACATACAAACTCATTTTTGTTCACAGTAAAAGAAATATCTTTTAACGCTGTAAATGCATCAAACTGTTTTTGAATGTGTTGAATTGATAAATATTCGCTCATTTTTTCTCTCTCCCACTCACTTACTTTTTCGGTTCTGCTTTTTGGCCAAACTCTTTTTCCCATTTTTCTAAAATTTTGTCACGATTTTCTGCTGCCCACTTAAAGTCATTCTTTTTGTATAACTTTTCTGTTACATCTTTAGGGAATCCATCTGGAAGTTTATAACCATTTTTAATTGTCGCAAATCCATTTTTCTCGAAGTATAACTTCATTACATCATCAGTAATCGCCCAATCTAAAAATGCTTGCGCTAATTTTTCATTTTTTGCATTATCTTTTTTAATAAGTGCGTTCGCTTCTACTTCCCAACCTAATCCTTCTTTCGGCAATACAACTTCAACTGGTGCACCTTTTTGTTTCTCTTTCAAAGCACTATAAACCATTGATACGCCAACTGGATATTCACCCGCTCCTGCTAATTTCGCTGGTTTTGATCCTGAATGCGTATAACTTGCCATATTATCATGAAGTTTCTTCATGTAATCCCAGCCTTTATCTTCACCCATGATTTGTAGCCATGCAGAAACTGTTAAAAATCCTGTTCCAGATGATGCTGGATGTGGCATAACAAGTGTTCCTTTATACTCTGGTTTCGTTAAATCTTCATATGATTCTGGCATCGGTAAATTTTTCTTCTTTAACTCTTCTTTATTTACAGCAATCCCCGTCATAAATGCAGTATTTCCTACCCATTTTTCAGGTTGCTTATCATCTTTAAATTGTGGAAGAACACGATCTGCTCCTTTTGGAGAGTATCCTTTTAACATATCTTTTTTATCTAAAGCTAATAGACTTGATGCCGCAGTTCCCCATACAACATCTGCTTGTGTATTTTTCCCTTCAGCTAGCAATTTCGCAGTAATAACTCCTGTTGAATCACGTACAATGTTCAATTTCACATCAGGATATTTCTTTTTAAAGGAATCAAGATAAATTGGTACAAGCTCTTCTTCAATTGCTGTGTAAACAGTTAATGATCCAGATAATTTGTCATCTTTCACTTTCGCTCCAGCACTTTCTTCCTTCTTTGCACCACACCCCATTAATAACGAAAATACCATTCCAGTCGCTACAGCTTTAAAGATTGTTTTTTTCACTGTTTCTCTCTCCTTTTACAAATCTTATGTACAACTCAAATATAAACAACTAGTGTAAAAGCAGTATTAAACCAACATTAATCTTTTGTTTGTTGTTTGTTTTTGTGTAATACGTTGCTACTTCTATGTTTTTTCGCATTTTTCTGCTAATAGAAAACACTAAATTTACAAATAATTAAAAAAACCTTTATAATCCCACAAAAAAATGAGGCGTTTGTAAAAAACGCCTCATTTTTGTTTCCCTTTTTTTGAATTACGATTCGCATACTTTGCGCTATTTTCTCCTTCATACTCTAATGCAAATTCTGCATCTGGTAAGCTTTCTTTCGGAGTTTTATTATTATTGATTGCCGCATTTTGTTTCACTTTTCTTTTTACCAATACATTCACCTGCTCTCAAGAAATCACTTTCTACTCTAGTTTGAAACAACTTAAAATAATTATTACTGGCAAGTGTTAACAAGTACATAAGAGGCGTTAGATGGAAATACTACATATGAAGAAATCATTATAAAAAGGAGCGATAATTTTGAAGAAAAAAGAAAAGATTCAATCACCCATTTTAGACGAAACGCTCCCGCATCAAATGAATTTTCCATCTTTTAAAGGAACAGGAAAAACGATGCAACAACCTTTTGTGAATCAATATAATATTGTAATTGGAGACAGTAAATATAATTCCGAGAACAGTCCGCTTAACAATTGGAGTGATGAAGTAGATCCTGCCATTATGGCTGGCGATGAGTGGATCCATCCGACAAATGATATTGGGTGGATTTCAGAAGAAAATCAAGAGTTACTAAAAAACGAAGTGGATAATAAAAATGAAGCTTTTATGCATCCACAATTTGGCATTAACGACTAAAAAACCATTCTACCTAACATAGGTAGAATGGTTTCATACTATCCAATAATAATCCGCTCTTTCGGGTATTTATAGCGAGGTGGTTGTTCCCTTCCACCACTAGCTAAAATAAATGTTAAAATACCAACGCGTCCGATAAACATAAGCACAATAAGTACAAGTTTCCCAACAGTTGTTAAATCAGGCGTAACACCTGTTGATAGTCCCGTCGTTCCGAAAGCAGAACAAACTTCAACAATTAAGCTCATAAGCGGTACATTTTCCGTAATAGATAAAATGAATAGCGCAGTAGCACATAACAAAATCCCCATCGTCATAACGACAGATGCTTTCAGTACATCCTCTTCATGTAGCTGACGTTTAAAGACTCTAACTGTTCTACCGCCCCTTGCAAAGGTGTATAGTGACAATATACTAACAGCAAATGTAGTTGTACGTATTCCGCCCCCAACCGAACTTGGAGATGCCCCTATAAACATTAATATACTCATAAATAAAAGCGTCGGTTGTGATAATTCACGTATATCCATTGTTGCAAGTCCACCACTTCGCGTCGTCACAGATTGAAATAATGTATAAAATACAGTTTCATGCCATGATTTTCCTACTAAAAAATGATTTCTCTCCAGTAAAAAAATCATAATTGTACCAACAACAACGAGTGTGAAAAATGTTGTTGTCGTCAATTTTGTAAATAATGAAAAACGGAATAATTGTTGTCGCCTTTTACTAAGAAATTGCTTTACTTCCATTAGCACAGGGAAACCAATCGCTCCTAAAATAATTAGTAACATATGAATCATTTGAACAATATAATCTTTTTTATACGGAATTAATGATTGTCCTGTTAAATCAAATCCGCCGTTCGTAGTCGCACTAACAGCTGCAAAGAAACCGTGAAAATAAGCTTCTTGCCAAGTCGGAAAGTAAAGTAAAAATCTTGTACCTAATAAGATTGCTCCAATAAGTTCTATCGAAATAATTACAATTAAAATAGAACGCATCAATTCTACGAGACCCGATAAATTTCCTTGATTATGGTCTGCCATAATTAATCTTCTTCTTTGCAAACCAATCTTTTTCCCCGTAATGATCCAAACAAATGTACCAAGCGCCATAATTCCTAAGCCGCCTAATTGTAAAATAAGAGCTAAAACAATAATTCCTGCAGTAGTAAACGTATCTGAAATCGTAATAACAGACAGCCCCGTAACACTTACCGCACTAACCGATGTAAAAAGAGCATCTATAAATGTCCATTTCACACCGGGCTTCGTAACAAACGGGAAACTAAGCAATATCACCGATACAACTACCGCTAATAAATAAAACAAAACGATGAGTTGTACAGGACGTAATTTTTGTAAAAACTTTTTTATATCTCTCATTCCATCACTTCGCTACCTTTTTTCTATCGATTAAATAAAGAAAAATCTTTACTTTCTTTATTTGTAAATAACTGCTCAAATAATTTGGCAAAGACCATTCCATATACAGTTCCATTACCTCCATACGGCAATGCGTAAAATAAATTATGTATCTTTTCATCTTCTTTTAAAATGGGAAGACCATCATGAGTACCACCAAATGCGGCTGCCCAATAGTAGTCTGCCTGTATATTTTTATACTGCGGGAACATCTCTTTTACAATATTAATAAGGATATCACGCTTATGCAATAATTTCGTATCACCGATTGTTTGAATTTGCATCGCTTCATCTAATCCGCCTACAATAATGCGGTTTTGATACGTTCGAAAATATAAGTAGGGTCGTGCCGTTTCCCAAATTAACGATCGCTCATGCCAGCCTTCAAACTGATCTATTTCATTTGTTACAATTGCATAAGAGGTGTCTACTGTTGTATTTTTTTCTTTCTTTCCAAAAAGCGCTTCATAACCTGTCGCCATAATAATATTCTTTGCTACAATTTGACTCCCTGTTTTCGTGTAACAAATTAAATCATTTTTGCGTTTTTTTATATGTATTGCCTCTGTATGTTCATATATATTAGCTCCCATTTGGTTTGCTTTATGCAAAAGACTATGTGCTAATAAATACGGATTTACCTCAGCATCACCGTGTGTATATAATGCCGCTTGTTTTATAAAAGGATAACGCTCCTTAATATCAGATGCTGTAAAATACTCAACAGGAAATCCATAATTCTGTAACGTATTGTACTCCTCTTGTAAAAATGAGACATCCTCACTTTTACTTGCATAATATAAACTATTTCGCAGAATAAAATGGGGATTAATATCAAGAGTCGGTATTACCGCTTCCATTGTTCTTAGCGCTTCATAACAAAGCTTATATGCTCGCACCCCTTTTTCTTTACCAAATGTATGGATAAGAGAGGTTAACGATTTATCATGAAGAAATTGTAGTAAACCTGTATTAGCAGCTGTGCTACCACATGCAATGGCTCTTTTTTCAATAAGTGTAACACTCATGCCAATTTTCGCTAACGAATGCGCTATATGAGCACCAGCTTCGCCGCTTCCGACTACGAGCACATCACATATCATATCATTTTCTAACAGTGGATAACAAGGTACAGAAACTCCTGTATTCCAAAACAACTTACCCATCATAAGTTTCATAATTATACTCCTAAAATATAAATTTCTCCTTTCTATGTTTTGTTATTTTTCATAAAAAAATCCAACTAACATAGGCTAGTTGGATTTTTTTATTTTTAATTAGAACGCTCTTCAAGCCAATTTCCAATCGTCGGATATGTTTGTTTTACAGCTGTTCCACCGTAAACGATAGACATATGCCCTGTTGGTAAACATACATATTGTTTATCTGTGCTAGAAATATGGTCTAGTAATGCTTCTACTTGACATGGCAAAGCGATATGATCACGTTTCCCGGAAATATTTAAGACATTCGCCTTAATATTTGCAAGGTCTACCTTTTGTCCGCGAATAACGAGTTCACCCTTAACCAACTTATTATTTTGATAAAAATCACGAATCCACTGTCTGTATGATTCACCTGGGAACGGAATACCATCACCAACCCACTTTTGAACCAATCTCCAGCTTTCGACGAAGCGCTCATTCTCTGAACGATCTACTAAAGCAACATATGGACCAACAAAGTTCGTAATTGGCTTTAACATTTTGTTTCCGAAATCAATCATTTCTGGCGGAATATTTCCAAATGTATCAACCGCTTTATCTAAATTGAAGTATTTCTCATCTAATAAAGGGCCATACAATCCTGTTTCAGAGAAATCAAAAGGACTTGTCATGAAAATTAAATTACGAATTGGCATGTGCGGATGAAGTGCTGCATAAATAGAAGTTAGCGTTCCACCCATGCAATAACCAAGTAAAGAAATCTCGTCCGATTTTGCAGTTCGCATTACTTTTTTTACTGCTTTTGCAATATAATCAAACACAAAATCATCAAATTTCAAATGACTATCTTCTAAACCAAATGTGCCCCAATCAAGCATATACACATCAAAACCACGATCCACTAGATATTCCACTAAACTATTTCCAGGAGTTAAATCCATAATATATGGTTTATTAATAAGAGCATATATTAACAGAATTGGAACTCTTTGTGTTTTTTCTTGTTTTGGAATGTAGCGATAAAGCTTCGTCTTATTCTTCGTCCAAATAACCTCTTTCGGCGTTAACCCTACTTGCGGCTCTGGTTCACGTAATAAAATTTCACTCGCCCTTTTCACTCGGCGGTATGCTTTTCGGTACTCTTCTGGGTATAGCTCTAATTGCTTTTCCCATTCTGTTGCGAATGTAGTCATTTTTTTATCTCCTTTTTGGTCGATTTCCTTCTTAAAAAAAGAAGTGCATTCCTGCTATGGATATGCACTTTTTTCTTACTTCATTACATATATAATCCGCCGTTAATGTTTAATTGTTGACCTGTGATATACGCACCGTCACGGCATAGGTATACTACACCTTTTGCAATTTCATCGGCTTGACCAAAACGTTTTTTCGGGATTTTTGCAACGATTTTTTGACGTACTTCTTCTGGTACTTCTGCTACCATTTCAGTATCAATAAATCCTGGGCAAATAGCGTTTACAGTGACATTTGTTTTTGCAAGTTCTAACGCTAACGATTTTGTAAATCCTAGCATACCTGCTTTTGCTGCTGAGTAGTTTGTTTGGCCAAATCCACCTGCTTGACCAATAATAGAAGAAATGCTAATAATCCTTCCTTCTTCCGCTTCAGTTATGTATGGAAGAACCGCGCTTGTCGTATTAAATACGCTACTTAAATTCACGTCAATTACGCGCTCCCAATCTTCACGATTTAACTTTTTGAATGTACGATCTCTTGTAATACCAGCATTATTAACAAGAATATCAACTTTACCAAAATGATTCACAGCTTCTTCTACAAGTCGGTTTGCATCTTCTACTTTAGAAACATCCGCTTGCACTGCATAAACGTCATGTCCGTCTTTTCCTAATTCGTTTACTAAGTTTTCAGCTGCTTCTTTACTGCTATTATAGTTAATAACTACTTTTGCTCCCTCTTGTGCTAATGCTACTGTAATCGCTTTTCCAATTCCTTTTGCTCCACCTGTTACGATTGCTACTTTTCCATTTAATTGAACCATTTCTTTTCCCCCTTAAATGAATTTGTGAACGATTGTTATGAATCATTTTGGTACTCATACTATAGAGTCCATATATAATTATGTTTCGCTGTTTATACGTGAAAAGAGATTCTCCCTCTCTCTTTTATCTGTTATAAACAAGCGCTTTTATCATTTTTTATTTTCTGGCTTATTCGCAGGCTTTACCTCTTCTTTTACAGGTACTTGTAGTTTAGCTAGTACTGCATTTTGCTTTTCTAGCAATTCTAAAATTTGATCTACTTTTGTTTCAAGCGTACGAATATCTTGTTTTACTTTCGTTACATCACGCTTTAATGTAGGAGCTTGTCCTAAAGAATCTACTTTTTCCTCTAGAAACTCCTCAATGTTATCTACTTTATTTTCTAAGTTAATAACTAGCGTAGCTACTCTTGCGATATCCTCTTTCGTCGGCACATTTACTTGTTCTAAATAGTTTTTTGTCGTATCATTTAATGCTTTTTGATAAAACAAATTCAAATCTAGAACGCTGCCCATCCAAGCAGAATATTCTTCTGTTTTAATTGTTTCATTGAGCGCTTTTCCCCAAAATGTTTCGGTTTGTTCATAAGCATTTTTCCATGCTTGTAGTGGATCGAATTTTTGATCAATCACTTTACCTACACTCCCTTTTTCGTTTTTGAAACAATTCAACCTATTCACTATTTTCTAATATTCTGAATAAAACTTCAAGTCTATATTTTATTTTTTTCTATTTTCTAACAAATGTGTTGACTTTAAAAACAGATAAGTGTAAATTGCACTTATAAGCAAAAAATTCCATCTAACTGATTCATGAGGTGATGCACAATCATGCTACAAAATGAACCAGAACAACGCGAAAGTTTGGAAAGCAACCAAGCGAAACAACCAAACTCCATGCCAAAAAACTTCTTAGTTCCCTTCTTACTTCTCTGTCTAAAAGACTGGAGTCTTCATGGTTACAAACTTATTCAAATGCTAATGGATATCGGCTTTTCTTCTGTTGACCAAGGTAATGTTTATAGAACACTACGCAAGTTAGAAAAAGAAAACCTTATTTCTTCTACTTGGGATACAAGCGATGGAGGGCCGGCAAAAAGAATTTATTCTTTAACTGAATATGGAGAGCAATATTTAACAACATGTGCGACTTCTTTTGAACATTATCAAAATATGTTGCGAACGTTTTTCACGTTATACACCAATGCATTCTTTCCATTTTCTACTTCTCCAGAAAAGGATGAAAAGGATTCTTCATCTTCACCTGGTGGTACAGCAGAGTAATCTGCGTTCACAATATGCAAAAAAACATTTGGGGGTCAAACAATGGAAACTAAACCATACGAATTAGTCGATGCATTTTGGAAAAACTGGTCTCAATCACTTTCCCTTTTCTCTTCAGCTGGGAAACAATTAGAGCAGCTTACTTTAGAAACATTAAAACAACAACAAGACGCTTTGCATAAATTAACATCAGGAGTAGATGAACTAGAAAAAGAACTACAACAACTCACTGCTCAGTTCAACAACCAATATACAGATTACGTGAAACAATTAACTGGAAACTCCTTAAATGATCAAATTAACGAGTGGCAGGACAAATGGAAGGAACTTTCTGCTCATATGCATCAACTTACTGTTTCTCCTACAAAAACATCTTTGTCAATTCTTACACAAACAAGCGGTCAATTTGAAGAAACAACAAAACAATTTATTGTGCAACAACAATTACAACGTGAAGAGGCTCAAAAACAGTTAGAGGGTTTTTTGGAAGAGTTCAAGTCAAAACAGTTGGAACTCGCAAAAAAGTTCGAGGAAAACTCAAAAAATCTATTTACTTCCATCAAGTAAGAAAAATGTGGGAGCTAACTGCAGCACAAACAAAACTCTTTCTTCCTCCTACTACATCAAGATGGCTGGCATTTTTCGATATGGAAAAGAAGGAGGACAAAATGAATCCATTCCAAGAAGCACAAACCGTCCCGGAGCTTCGTTATGATGAGATTCAAGTCGGTGATCAAGCATCCCTTACAAAAACAATTACAGATGAAGATGTTATCAATTTTGCAAAATTGACTGGGGATGTGAATCCTATTCACATTTTAGACTCTTTTGCAAAAACGACAATGTTTAAAGAACGCATTGCCCATGGTATGCTCGTTTCGAGTTTTATTTCTACCATCCTTGGAACGAAACTCCCAGGCAAAAATACGATTTATTTATCCCAAAATGTTTCATTCCGTGCCCCTGTCAAAATCGGTGATACACTTCGCGTTGTGGCAGAGGTTATTAAGAAGCGTGACGATAAAAAAATCATTACGTTGCAAACAAATATATATAATCAATCGGATGATATTGTCGTGGAAGGTACAGCGACAATACTAAAAAAAGAGTAGCAAATTTGCTACTCTTTTTTCTATCCAATAACTTCTAATCACACCGATTACTTCCGCGTATGAGCACGCCGGTTCCACATAAAATAACAGTACCAATTCAGATAAGTACTTATCTGGACTGGATTACTCATAAGGATGTGTATCATCATGGCAAAAACAAACAAATTACTAGTTCCAGGTGCTGAACAAGCACTTGATCAATTTAAATATGAAATTGCACAAGAATTCGGCGTAAGCTTAGGGTCTAATACAGCATCTCGTTCTAACGGATCAGTTGGCGGTGAAGTAACAAAACGTCTTGTTTCTTTAGCTCAACAACAATTACGCGGATAATAATATAACATATGGCTTAGAGGCAGATATTCTCTGCCTCTTTCTATTTTTCACATACATAATCGGACTTTTTCACATACTAGTAAGAGCAAACAGAAAGGAACGATATATAACATGAAACGGATTAACATTCGTATGAGTCCTCCCCGCGTTCTTACTTTGTCTTTTATCATGTTATCAATTATAGGTACATGCTTATTAAAGCTTCCAATCGCTACAACAACGTCTATTTCATGGCTCGATGCTTTATTTACAACAGTTTCTGCCTGTACGGTTACAGGGCTTGGTGTTGTGGACACTGGAAAAGTATTTACTTTGTTTGGACAATGTGTCATTTTAACGCTTATACAAGTTGGCGGACTTGGTATTATGAGCTTTGCTGTCTTAATTGCGATTATGCTCGGCAGAAAAATCGGTCTTCAAAACCGTATTTTATTACAACAAGCATTAAATCAAACGAATATAGGCGGCGTCATCCGTCTTGCCAAAGCATTATTTTTATTCTCTTTTACAGTCGAATGTATCGCTACTTTAATTCTTTCTTTTGAATGGGTACCAAAATACGGGGTTACCAAAGGGATCTATTATAGTTTTTTCCATTCAATCTCAGCCTTTAACAATGCTGGTTTTTCTGTGTGGAGCGATAATTTAATGTCCCATTCTCATAGCATTATTGTCAATTTCGTCATTTCCTCTCTCATCATTTTAGGTGGAATTGGTTTTACAGTGATCGTAGACATAAAAAGAAAGAAAAACTTTAAAAACCTTACACTACATTCAAAACTTATGCTCTCTTCTACTCTAATCATCAACATTATTGCTACCCTTTTTATTTTTATATTCGAGTTCCATAACTCTCTTTCTATGAGAGGTTTTACCCCATTTGAAGAAGGAATGGCCTCTTATTTCCAAGCAATTTCAACGCGAACTGCCGGGTTTAATACAGTTGATATTTCTACATTGTCAAAACCTTCCCTGCTATTAATGATGCTACTTATGTTTATTGGTGCTGGTAGTGCTTCAACGGGTGGGGGGATTAAGTTAACAACATTTTTAATCATATTTTTTGGTGTATTTAAATTTTTACAAGAACAAGAAGATATTGTCGTATTTAAAAAATCCATTAAAGATACTCTCATTGTCAAATCATTAACCATTACTATTATTTCTATTTCATTTATCTTTTTTGCTATTTTAATTTTGAGTATTACTGAACGAGTTCCTCTATTGATGAGTGCTTTCGAAGTATTTTCAGCATTTGGGACTGTTGGCCTCAGTATGAACTTAACACCCCACTTAACTATAATTGGAAAAGCGATTATTATTTTTATGATGTTTTTTGGGAAAATGGGTCCTTTAACATTGGCATTTTCATTTGCTCGTAAAAAGAACCGAAAAATAAAATATCCGAATGAAGATATTTTAACAGGTTGACAACCGTATAAATTATCCATATAATGAGAATACAATAACATATCTCCAAAGGGGAGTAGCGTCCAAGAATATATCTTGGAAACAAAGTCGTCATTACGTAGAACTTAGTTCTTCCGGCTTTGTTGGCATTTTTATTACATATGTCTAGCAAGACCTTTGCCTATTAACGGCAGAGGTCTTTTTTGCATTCATTTCCAGATTCTTCCAAAGTTAATAGGCAGGAGTATGGGGAAACTAAATAGTGGGGAAATTCTTCACTTATTTAGAAGTTATAGAGATGAGAGGAGAATGTACATGGATGTATCATTATTATTGGAGTATGGTTGGGTATTACTCATCCTAATTGCACTTGAAGGGATTTTAGCGGCTGATAACGCTCTTGTTCTTGCAATTATGGTAAAACATTTACCAGAAGAAAAACGAAAGAAAGCACTATTTTACGGATTAGCGGGGGCATTCGTTTTCCGATTTGGATCGTTATTTATGATTTCGTTCTTAGTCGATGTATGGCAAGTGCAAGCAATCGGTGCCATCTACCTTATGTTTATCGCTGGTAATCACTTATTTAAAACATATGTTAAAAAGAATACAGATGAAGAAACAGAAGAAAAAGAAGCAAAGAAAAAACAAGAGAACTTTTGGTGGACTGTATTTAAAGTTGAGGTTGCTGATATCGCCTTCGCAGTTGATTCAATTTTAGCTGCTGTTGCACTAGCAATGACTTTACCAAAAACAGGACTAGGTACAATTGGTAGTCTTGATACTGGGCAATTCGTTGTTATCTTTGTAGGTGGACTTATCGGATTAATCATTATGCGATTTGCAGCAACTGCTTTCGTACAAATCTTAAAACGTAAACCAGGGCTTGAAACTGCAGCATTCTTAATTGTAGGTTGGGTTGGTGTGAAGCTAGCAGTTTATACATTAGCACATCCTGCATTAAATGTAATTCCACATTCATTCCCAGAATCCACTCCGTGGAAGCTTACATTCTGGATTGTATTAGTCGGAATCGCAGTTGGTGGTTGGTTCTTCTCAAAAGAAGTAGAAGTAAAAGTGGAAAAGAATTTAGACGAAAAAGCGCTGTAATTACAGCGCTTTTTCTTTTTCCTTTCTTCCTCGCAATGTCCAGAAAAAATTCCATTATACTACCTTTTGTAAACGTTTTCTTAATGTATGTATGTCCTTTTTGTGAAACATTGCACAAACTTATTGAAAGTAAGAACAATTCCATGTACTTTATTCATATAAGGAGTATTTATAGAAGATTTACTAAAGGAGCGTATTACTCATGCTAGAACAAGGACTAGATTATGTTGTCAAACTGGCTAAAAGCAAAAAGAAAATACTAGATACAAACCCAATGCAATATTTCATTCGTGCTGCACTTGCTGGTATTTATATCGGTTTTATTATTGTACTATGTTTTAAATTAGGTAACTTTTTTCACATTGCAGATTCACCAGCAACTTATTTAGCCGCTTCTATGTTTTTCGGGATTGCTCTCGTACTTATTATATATGGCGGTGCTGAATTGTTTACTGGGAACACAATGTACTTTACTGTCGCAACTTTAAGAAAAGAAACAACGATTTCTGATACACTTCGTAACTGGGTTGCTTGTTATGCAGGTAACTTAGCCGGCGCATTATTCTTTGCCTTACTATTTTACGCAACTGGAATTTTTGAAGCAATTGATCACGGTCACTTAATGAGTAAAGTCGTTGAAGGAAAGATGAATACACCTACAATGCAGTTATTCTTTAAAGCCATTTTATGTAACTGGCTCGTATGTCTTGCTTGCTTCTTACCTTCTCAGGTTAAAGGTGACACAGCAAAAATAATGGTCATGATGCTACTTGTTTTCACATTCTTCTTATCTGGTTACGAACATAGTATTGCAAACTTATCACTCTTTGCTTTATCTTTAGTTTCACCGCATCCTGAGACAATTTCTTTTTCAGGTGCTATTCATAACTTAATTCCTGTTACAATTGGTAACATTATTGGCGGATCAGTATTTGTCGGTATGGTATACCACTACTTAACAAAGAAAACGCCTGAAGTTCAACAGGAAGAAACTGAAATCGCAACAGCTCAACAAGAAGAGATTATTCCTTTACAAGCCCATATGAAACATTAAAAACTCCAAAGTTTTACTTTGGAGTTTTTAGCTTCCCACGTATTTAATAACAAGGTGAGGAGTAATTTCTCCTTCTTCCTTTCCCTTATCCATTCTCTGTTTCATCTTGTGCATACCGATGACATCATTCGTATGAAAGTGAATTTCATTTACATATAACCCCTCTGTACAAAAAGCTTCTACAAAATCTAGTCCATTTTTCGCTCCCCATCCCATATTAAAATCAAGAGAAAGAATATTCACATCATAATCCCGAACCATTTGCAAAGCACATTCTACTGTAGTTGCGGGCACATACCCGAACGGGCAACTTCTTTGATCATCCAATATATACGTTCATTTTCGATTCCCTCTCTAATTTGAATATGCGGCCAATACATAACATATTGCCCCGAGACTAATAAAAGGACCAAATGGAATTGGCTTTCGTACTTCTATACGTTTTAATCCGATACCAATCCCGAAAAAACAAAGACTAAAACAAGATGCTAAAAATAAAACGATAAAAACTCCTTTCACTCCTACTATAAATCCAAGTAACGAAAGTAGTTTTATATCTCCTCCGCCAAGCCCTTCTGGATATATCTTTTGCATGCAATATAACAAAATAAATATAACACCACTACCAGCTATACTATCTGTCCAAGTAACTAATTGTACAAAAACACTTTCGAGAATGAGTAAAAAGGCAAACGAAATTAAAATACAATCAGGAATTAACATATATAAGTAATCTGTAACTGAAATAATAAGAAGTAGCGAAAAAAGGGATAAAATAATAATAAGCTCTCGTTCTATTCCAATCATATACACTGTAAGAAGAAATATACCTCCTGTTATACATTCAAATGCTACATACATAATTGGAATTTTCCTCTTACAATTCGTACAACAGCCTCTTTGTATATAAAATGAAATGATGGGGATTAGTTCTTTTGTCCTTAGCACATATTTGCAATAATCACAATGTGAACGCGGGGTAATAATAGAAGCACCTAATGGAACCCTCATCGCAACTAGCATAAAAAAAGAACCAAACACCATCCCTGCTAACAGTGCATATAAATAAGTGAACATCCCTTCCTCTCCTTTCCCAAAAAACATAGCAAAAAAAGGAGAGAACTTCTACTTCATATTATCCTTTATTCTACTAAAAAGCAGGCCATTTCCTGGCCTGCTTTCCCCTCTTTTATACGATGAAATAAACTGCTTTTAATGGTCCATGTACTCCGACAACAAGATTCATCTCGATGTCAGCCGAGTTACTTGGCCCTGTAATAAAGTTAATACAAGATGCCGCTGTCTCCCCATTTTCTACGCGTGAGTTCATATCCTGAACTGCTTGTGTAATACGAGGCACAAGTGTTTCACGTGGAATAATAGCAAAATATACAGTCGGTAAAAAGTGTAAAGAACGCCCTTGACCTTTATGACTTTGTACAACAATTGTACCAGATTCAGCTAATGTATAATCACTAAATGCAATACCAATATTCGCTTTTTCAGCTAAACGCATATTTTCGTCTTTTCTCTCTGGATCCCATACATTTACTTCAACATCTCGCTTTGGAAGTTCTTCTTTAAATAAAGATGTTAAACCATATGCATCAAAACGCGCATCTGCTGATAATAAAATAGGTCCCCCGCCGTTTTCCATGATTACTTTTTGAAGGTCTTCACCTAAACGGTCGTTTGTCGTTTCTACTACAGTTGTATGAATGTTTGTACATTGCTCTTTAAACACTTCTAGTAATTCTTCTTGTGAATAATCTTTTAACGTTTCTATATTCACATTACTTTTCCATACTGGACGCTCTACACCTTCTGTTTTACGCGCGCGCCCAAGTTCTTTTGCAATGTTATCTAGAAAGGCATCACGGTTTTGAATTAATCCTGTCATTATTTATCCCCGCCTTTCTTATGATCTTTATACCAATCACGGAATCGTTCTTTACTTGGAGCTGGGAATTCACGAATATCCGTCCAGTTTTTAAGTGGTCCAACACCTTTTGATACACGATTACCAGATGTAAATGGACTCATTGCCGCTGGTGCCATTTTTGAACCCATTTTATATAAAGCAGCTGAAGAAGCACCCATACTAAACATTTTCATAGCCAGTTTTTCTGCAAGTGGTGCACGACCTTCTTGCTCAACGATGACTTGACGATGTTTTAATAATAAATCATGCAATGGAATTTTTACTGGACAAGCTTCTGTACATGCTCCGCATAAACTAGATGCATAAGGAAGCTCTTTGTAATCATCATATCCACCTAGAAGCGGTGTTAATACCGCACCGATTGGTCCTGAGTAAATCGATCCATATGAATGTCCACCAACGTGACGATATACAGGACATACATTAACACAAGCAGCGCAACGAATACATTGTAATACTGAACGGAATTCAGATCCAAGAATTTGAGAGCGACCATTATCAACAACAACTAAATGAAATTCTTCAGGTCCATCAACTTCCTCTTCTTGAATTGGCCCCGCTACTGTTACATAACTTGTTAATTTTTGACCTACTGCACTACGACATAGTAAACCAACTAAAACATCTAATTCTTCCATTGTCGGAACCATACGTTCCATACCCATTACCGCTATTTGTGTTTTAGGAATTGACATAACAAGATCTGCATTACCTTCATTCGTTACTAAACAAAGAGAGCCAGTATTTGCAACAGCAAAGTTACAACCAGTTACACCAATTTCTGCATCCATAAATTTCTCACGAAGTTGTTTACGAACAAACTTTGTCATTTCATACGGGTCATCAGAATTTTCATAGCCTAGCTTTTCTTTAAATACATCGCGAATTTGCGTTCTATTTTTATGAAGTGCAGGTGCAATAATATGTGAAGGTGGATCGTTATCTACTTGCAAGATATACTCTCCTAAGTCACTCTCTAACACTTCACAGCCAATCTCTTCAAGCGCATGGTTCATACTGATTTCTTCTGTTACCATCGACTTTGATTTTACTATCTTTTTTGCCTGCTTCTTTTTTGCAACGTCTTGAATATACTTTGCTGCTTCCTCTTTCGTTTTCGCAAAGTACACGTGTCCGCCTCTTTTTGATACATTTTCACTTAACTGCATTAAGTAATAATCAAGATTTTCTAACGTATGTTGACGAATTTGTTCACCTAGTTCACGCCACTCTTCCCAGTTTCCTAGTTCATCTGCGGCTTTTAAGCGATTCGTATATAAACGCGTTTGTGCAGAAGATACTGCTCCGCGCATAAACGAATCTTGAATTCCATCACCAACGCGATCATTAAATTTTTTCTCACTGATTTTCATAGACATAGCTTATGTTCCCCCTTCATGAGCGACTATTCAGTACCTCAGCAATATGCATTACTTTTACTTCTTTTCCTAAACGCTCAATACGTCCGCCAATGTTTAACAAACACCCACAATCTGCACCGATTAAATAATCTGCACCTGTTTCCATTACACTATCTACTTTTTCGTCTACCATTTGCTCAGAAATTGGAGTCATCTTAACTGAAAACGTTCCCCCAAACCCGCAACAATTTTGCACGTTTGGCAAATCTCTCACAGTTAATCCTTTTACATTTGATAATAAAATTCCTGGTGCTTCTTTTATTCCAAGCATACGTGTCATATGACATGATTTATGAATAGTAGCGACCCCTGGTAAACTTGCACCAACATCAGTAACCTTTAAAACATCCACAATAAACTGTGTAAATTCATAAGTTTTATCAGCAACTTTTTGTGCACGTTTAGCCCACTTTGGATCATCTTTGAAAACATGTGGATACTCATGAAACATTGTCGCACAAGAACCAGATGGCGTAACAATATATTCTGCATCTTCGAAAGTTTCAATCATATGTTTCATTGCTTCTTTTGCTGCTTCTACATGGCCGCTATTATAAGCAGGCTGACCACAACAAACTTGCGCTTCTGGAAATTCAATTTCACAACCTAAACGCTCCAACACTTCAACCGTTGCTTTACCGACATTTGTTTCAAACATATCGACTAAACAAGTAACAAATAAAGTAACTTTCATAACTATTACTCCCCCTTTTTACAACTTCACCAACAAACATATGGTCATCAGATGACTTAGCAGAGAAGAAATAGGCTCAACCATGGCCTATCCTCTCCCTCTTCTAAAGAAAACGCTTACTTAATCTTTCTCTATTTTATCAGAAAATTAAATTTTTAAAAGATTAAATTACGAATTTATATCGTTTTTACCTGTGACAATATGTTCTACATTTGTTAAGTGATCTAGCATTGCTTGCTGCGCTAATTCTACATCTTGTTTTAACACCGCATCATATATAACTTGATGCTCTTCTATAAGTCGTTCTGATGTCGTTTGTTCACCATATAAAATAATGCGTCTTGATTCACCAATCGTTTCAGCAATCATCTCTGAAACATGATTCATGAGTTCAAGCAAAATGCTATTATGCGAAGACTCTGCAATTCCCATATGAAATTGAAAATCGGCTTTTTCGCCAGCCTTTTCATCTCCAATGCTCTTTGCCATTTCATCTAACCAATGTTTCATATTTTGTAAATTATCTTCCGTACGTTTTGCCGCCGCTACTCGAACTGCCCCCACTTCAAGCACCTTTCGTACTTCTAATAAATTCAAAATATCTTCTTTCTTCATTAATAATCTATTGTTTAATGATTTCGTTAATGAAGAAGAATCGAAGTTCTTCACATATGTACCTTCTCCTTGTTTCATCTCAATTAAGCCCATCGCTCTTAGCGCACTTAGCGCTTCACGAACAGCAGATCTGCCAACTTGAAACTGCTCAGCTAATTGATGCACAGGGAGTAGTTTGTCACCAGGTTTTAACGTACCATTTTTAATCATTGTTAAAATAGCTTCAGATACTTCTTCGTAAATTTTTTTCGGTTTAATAGATTTGTACTCCAGTTAAATCACCTCAGTATCTTCCAAACAACAATTGAAACGATTTATAAGAACTTTGCATCATAACTATTTTAGACCGAATTGATAAGAAGTACAAATGTTTTGTTCATAAAATAGTCAAATTTTCGATATTTATTACATATTAATTTATATTTTTACGTATAAAGTGAAACTTTAATCAGTGAGGATTTTGTTCATCCCCCACTGATTATTAGCCCTCACCAATCGGGCTTTTACGGGCAGCAGTGCCTCCACCTAACTTCTTTGCTTCCGCTGAATTTTGAGGTGAGGGTCTTACTGACCGGAGAATAGCGGGATAAATATTTTCTTCAATATAAAGAACATGCCCTAAAAATTAGAACATGCCCCCCTCATCCTGTACATTCAGTTTAATAATAACCGTTGTTCCCTTATCTTTTTCACTTTCAATTTTCCACTGTCCACCATGTATATGAACAATTTGTTTCACAATAGCAAGGCCTAAACCTGTTCCACCATGTTGACGACTTCTCGCTTTATCAACTCTGTAAAAGCGTTCCCCAAGATTCTCCAAATGCTCTATATCAATGCCAATTCCTGTATCTTTTATTTTTAATTCACAGTAATCATCGATTTGCTCTAAAGTTATAACGATATTTCCTTTTTGATTTGTATATCGTATCGCATTATCTAACACATTATGAAGCACTTGTTGCATACGATCCTCATCAATCATGACAATGACCTCTGGATTTAAATTGGTTGAAATATGAATTTCCTTTTCTATAAACTTAATCTCATACGTATCTAATACGTCTTCAATCAGCTGTGAAAAAACGATAGGTTGCTTCTTTAACGGAAAGTGCTCACCTTCTAATTGTGCTAAGTCTAACAAGTCATGAACGAGACGCTGCATACGACCTGCTTCTTTATGAATTAGCTGAGTTACTTTTTCCTGCTGAGCTCCCTTTGCAACACCATCTAAAATAGCCTCGCTATACCCTTTTATATAACTAAGTGGTGTTCTAAGTTCATGCGAAACATTTGCTAAAAATTCCTTACGCTTTACATCTTCTGTTTCTAATGAATTTGCCATTTTATTAAATGCTTTTCCTAATCGTCCAATTTCATCCTCTGAAGAAACTGTAATCCGCTCCGAAAAATCTCCCGTAGCCAAATGATTTGCAACCCGCTCCATTTGCGAAAGTGGCTTCGTAATTGCAATTATAATTTTTCTTCCAACCCATATCGTAATTAAAATCATAGCAATTGCTAACGGTGCTAAAATAAGACCCATATCATAGATTAAATCTTTTATACTTTTTAAAGGAATATACGAATAGACAATTCCGACTAATTTTTTATTTTCCAATACAGGAATGACAACCCCCATAATATTACGGTCAAAATGTTCTTCATATCCTATTTTTGTCACAGTTTTCCCATCTAATAGCGTTTGCCTATCTCCTTCACTTATAAGAGAATGATGATGCACATCAAAAGGCAAACATGCGCTTAAATCACGCGGATTAGATACGAAAATAACGTCTGAACTAGATATTTGATCAAACGATCTTACTTTCTCTTCAAAAGTTGATATTCCTTCACGCTTATCATATTGAGCAGCAAGACTTTTCCCTTCCATTACTAACGAAGTTTTTAAATTATCAACGTATAACTTTTCATACGAGTATAAAGATACGAAATAAAGAAAGGACACTGTTACACATACTGCACATACTACTGTAAGCCAAAGTTTTTGTACCATCGTAAACATATGTTACACCTCAAATTTATAGCCTACACCCCAAACAGTTTGAATGTAGTTTCCACTTTCTCCAAGCTTCAAGCGCATCGTTTTCACGTGCGTATCTACTGTTCTTGTACTTCCGGCATAATCATATCCCCATACCTTTTCAAGTAATTGCTCCCGGCTAAATACTTGTCCTGTATGCTGACAAAGAAAATATAGTAAATCAAACTCTTTTACAGTAAGAGAAATCGACTCACCATTCGCCTCAATTCGTCTGCTTTTTTCATTGATAAGAATTGGTCCAAATTGAATCTCTTCTTGCTGTTCTTGCTTTGTATATCTTCTTAGTACAGCTTCCATACGGGCAACCAATTCACCAGGACTAAACGGTTTTACAATATAATCATCTGCTCCCATACGTAAGCCATTCACCCTATTCCACTCTTCACCTTTTGCGGTTAAAAATATAATCGGCACATCTGACGTTTTTCTAATTTCTTTACAAACTGAAAGTCCATCCATTTCTGGCATCATTATATCTAATACAACGAAATCATAATGATTCGTTTCTAGTTTTTTAAGAGCCTCTTTTCCATTTTCAGCTTCTCCCCACTCATATCCAAAGTTATCCAAATACATTCCAACAAGCTGCCTCATATCACTTTCATCATCTACAACTAGCACTCTATATTTATTCATTGTCCTTCCCTTCCCTCTCTATGAGTTGAAACGGTCCTTTTCCGACTTTAATTGTTTGTTTTATTTTCATACTCTTCATATCCATAACACACACTTCATCACTATCATAACTTGCTACATATCCTTCTGCTCCGCTTTTCAAAAATGCAAATGGATTTGAGCCTATTTCAACGGAAGCTACCTCTTTATACGTACTAGTATCAAATTTTCTCAGCATATTCGAACCGTGGCTTAATGCATATACGTACTTATTATCTTTCGTTATGTTCACAGGCATAAATGGAGCGTGTAAAGAACGTACCATTTCACCGCTCTGTAAAGAATACACTAATACTTTCTCATTCACTTGATTTCCATCACCATGCCCGCCAATCCATATTTCTTTCCCATCAGGACTAATCGTCGCTCCTGTTGATGCTGGCGGAATCATAAAGGATTGAACAACTTCTTTTTTCTTCGTATCAATTGTCGTTAGTTTCGTATCATAAAAGTTTAGTACAGATAACCGATTCTGATACTCTACCATCGTTATAGGCCCTTTTCCTGTTGAAACATTTCCTGTCTCTTTCCCATTTATCGTAAAGAACCTTACCTTTTGAACATTTTGATCAGCAGCAAATAATTGTTTTTTATCTGCTGATACGACCACATTTACAATGCCCTTTCCAGTTTTATATTTTCCCACTTGCCTTCCTTCCGCTAGTGAATATACATACATATATTCTAATTGCTTACCGTATACAAGTATTTCATCGCCATTTGGAAGCAGTGTGATTCCGGCCATTGGCTCATTTAGTTCCCATGTCGTAATTAACTTTTTATCTTTTTTATCAATAAAACTAATACTGCCTTCTTTTATATTCGTAGTTATAATAACATTTTTATCTTTAGCAATTGGTGTATATGAACTTCCTTGACACCCTACTAATAGAAATAAAAAACAGAGAAGAAAAACATACTTTCTCAAAAGATTCCCTCCATCTTCAGATGATTTCGTTATAATTGTAAAATAACAAATAAATGTGTGGAAAGTGTGAAATTCCCCTTTCTTACTCAATTTACATATATAATGTACAACAAATAGAATTTGAGGTGTGTCAATTATGCTATTTCCTGATTTAGCGAATAAAATTGTACGAGAAGTACGCAGACTAATTACAGAAAATATAATTATCATTAATATAGAAGGCGTTATTATCGCAAGTACAGATACAGAAAGAATTGGCCAATTTCATGAAGGTGCACTCCGCTGCGCTAAACAAAAGAAAACCGTCATCATTACAAAAGAAGATGAAAGGCGATTGCAAGGTGTAAAGGCTGGGATGAATCTTCCTCTATTATTTCATGATGAAGTAATTGGTGTCATTGGGATTACCGGAGAACCTGAAAATATTTCACGCTACGGAGAAATATTGCGTAAGATGACCGAATTATTAATTCATGAAAACTACTTTTTAGAGCAATTAGAACTTGAGCACCGTTCTTATGAAGCTTTTGTCTTTGATTGGCTTCAAAATACAGAGTGGTCCCCGAGTTTTCTTGATCGTGCCAAAACACTTGGCATTGATTTATATAAGAAAAAACAACTTGTTTTGTTTTCTATTGGCAAAAATGACACAATGCTCCAGCGTAAAATATGGCAACATGTACGAAATATTTTAACAAAAGAGCATCTATTTGTTCGCTGGGGAAATGATCGTTTTATTTTATTTACAGCGATGAGCTCCAAAGAACAAACTTATCAGTTTTTAAAACGGTTAAAACAAGACTGCGAAGCTTTATTTTCTATTCCTTTATATATCGGGATTGGGCAAACAGTTACCCCAAACAATATGAACATATGTTACGAACAAGCATTACGTGCTCTTTCTGTATCATTGGAAACGAAAAAAATTGTATTTAATGAAGATTTACGTTTAGAAATGTGTTTACAAGATATTTCTGCCGAAACGCGTGAACAATTTCTAGAGCGTACCATCGAAAGCTTACTATCATCTCCTGAGCTTATGCACACTTTACGCTTATTTATCGATTATAACCAATCTTATAAACAGACAGCTAAACAATTACATATACACATTAACACCTTACATTATAGGCTAAAAAAGATTGAAGAACATACAGGACTTGATCCAAAACAATTCAAAGACTTAAACGTTTTATACTTCGCACTCCTCCTATTAGATAATCATACAAAAAAGAACGATAAAACAGATTAATCTTTAGATGATTATACATAGAAAGAACCCCTCGACTTTTTTATCATTATAATGAAAGCACTGTTACCACGTTGTTTATTATAACTAAACACGTTAACAGTTTGAGGGGGATTTCCAATGTTAGAAAAACAAATTATTCATTCATTCGTATCTATTGTTGGCGAAGATAATGTAGATACATCCAATATGGGGCGTTTAACTTATAGTTATGATGCCACTCCAAACTTCCAAGCAATGCCTGATGCAGTCATTGCTCCTCGTAATACAAATGAAGTAGCTGAAGTGTTAAAAGTATGTAACACTCACAAAATTCCTGTGTATGTGCGCGGGTCTGGAACAAATCTTTGCGCAGGAACATGTCCACTTGAAGGCGGTATCGTCCTTATTTTCCGCCATATGAACAATATTTTAGAAATTGATGAAGAAAACTTAACAATTACTGTACAAGCTGGTGTCATTACACTTGATATTATTAAAGCGGTAGAAGAAAAAGGTTTATTTTATCCACCAGATCCAAGCTCGATGAAAATTTCTACAATCGGCGGTAATATTAATGAAAACTCAGGTGGATTACGCGGTTTGAAATATGGCGTAACACGCGATTATGTAATGGGGCTTGAACTTGTCTTACCAAATGGTGATATTATTCGCACTGGTGGTAAATTAGCAAAAGATGTAGCTGGTTACGATTTAACTCGTTTATTTATCGGTTCTGAAGGAACACTTGGCGTGGTAACAGAAGCCATATTAAAACTTGTTCCTATGCCTGAAACAAAGAAAACAATGCTTGCATTATATGAAGATATTAATGAAGCTGCACGTGCTGTTTCTTCTATTATTGCAAATAAAATCATTCCAGCAACACTGGAGTTTTTAGACCAACCGACAATTGAAGTAGTAGAAGAGTTTGCACAAATCGGTTTACCTACAGATGTAAAAGCAATTTTATTAATCGAACAAGACGGTCCACCCGAAGTAGTCAATCGAGATATTGAAAAAATGGCTAACGTTTGTCACTCTATGAATGCAGTTGATGTTCGCGTTGCAAAAGATGAGACGGAAGCAGATGCGCTTCGTACCGCTCGCCGTAGTGCCCTATCAGCGCTCGCACGATTAAAACCTACTACAATATTAGAAGATGCAACTGTACCACGTTCACAAATAGCTCCAATGGTTGAAGCTATTAATACCATTGCAAAAAAATATAATATTCCTATTTGTACGTTTGGACACGCTGGTGATGGTAACTTACATCCAACTTGTATGACAGACGCTCGTAATGCAGAAGAAATGCACCGAGCTGAACAAGCTTTTGCTGAAATATTTGCGAAAGCAATTGAACTTGGTGGCACAATTACTGGTGAACATGGTGTTGGTGCGATGAAAGCTCCATATTTAGAAATGAAATTAGGTAAGGAAGGTATTGCAGCTATGCAAGGAATAAAGCAAGCTTTCGATCCAAATAACATTATGAATCCTGGAAAAATGTTCGCGAAAGACACCCGAAAAAGAGTGGTGGTTGAGCGATGACGACATTGAATAAAGAAAATATTCAAAAAGAATTTAAAGAACGATTAAGTGAAGATGAATTACTAAACTGTATGCGATGCGGTTTTTGTTTACCTACTTGTCCTACCTACATTCAATCCGGATATAAAGAGTCACATTCACCGCGCGGACGTATCGCATTAATGAAAGCTGTCGTTGATGGTTTAATCGAACCAGATGAAGATGTTGAGAATACATTAAACGTTTGTCTTGGTTGCCGTGCTTGTGAGCCTGTTTGTCCATCTGGTGTAAATTATGGGCATTTATTAGAAGAAGCTCGTGATATTATTAATCAAAATAAAAAATTCTCGGTGCCAGTGAAAGCTGTTCGAAAAGTCGTTTTTGAAGGATTATTCCCCCATCAAAATCGAATGAGAACATTAACTGGACTAATCGGATTTTATCAACGTTCTGGTTTACAAACGCTAACACATAAAACAGGGATTATGAAGTTATTCCCCGAAACACTTGCAACGATGGATCTCGTTTTACCAAAAGTCCCTAAAATGAAAGCGATGAAAGATCGTCCTTCATTTTTACCTGCAGAAAGTACAAAGAAAAAACAAGTTGCATTCTTCACAGGCTGCTTAATGGATACGATGTTTTTAGAAACAAATAACGCAACGATGAAACTTCTTCAATTAGCTGGTTGTGATATCGTTATTCCGAAAACACAAAGTTGCTGCGGTGCATTGCATGGACATGCTGGTGAAAAGAGTGGAGCAAAAGAATTAGCAAAGCGCAATATAAAAGCATTCGAAGACTTAAACATCGACTATATTATTACGAATGCAGGTGGTTGCGGAGCTTACCTCGTAGACTATGATTATCTTTTAAAGGATGATCCGGATTGGGCTGAACGTGCTAAGCAGTTTGTTTCTAAGATTAAAGATATTACTGCTATACTAGTAGAACTAGACTTCCATAAGCGAACTGACTTACGACTCACGCCGCAAGTTATTACGTATCAAGACTCTTGTCATTTACGCAATGTTATGCGCACATCTTCTGAACCTCGTATGTTACTAGAGGCTATCCAAGGTGCAACATATCGAGAAATGAAAGATGCCGATCGTTGCTGTGGCTCTGCTGGTATTTACAATATTGTTCATTCAGAGTTATCAATGGAATTTCTAGATTACAAAATGGACCGTGTGCATGAAACAGAAGCAGCAACCATTGTTACTGCAAATCCAGGTTGTTTATTACAAATGAAATTGGGTATTGAGCGAGAAGGGCTTTCTCATAAGATAAGAGGAATTCACATTGTGGATTTATTATTAGAAGCAATTGAAACTAACTCGTAATAACTCGTAACATACGTAATAATAGGAAAACGGCTATCTCCTTCGTCTATGTAAAGAGATAGCCGCTTTTTTGTCTGCTACAACATTAAAAATATGTTACTTTATTATAAAAAAGAACAACAGAAACATTACAGTTTTGTAAAAATCAATCCATTATATTCCTCAAAAAATCGCTCAAACCATTGATACAATAGGATTCTTCATTTTCTATTTAGGTAACTTTATCCAAAAACCCCCTCTTAAAACCAAGTATAAAAACACTATAAATTCCTTTTATACTCTATATTTCTCTTATTTTTGCTCCCTCCTTCTCTTAGGATAAATTAGGTAATTTTAAAGTCTATGAATTTTTTTCCATCTTTTTTCTCGCAAATTGTATGCTACGATGAATTTGTCAGTCAGACAGGCTGTCAAAAACAAATCGTGTGAAAACAAATTAAAACTTTATATAGGGGGACACACATCATGAAAAAGCGTGTTTTATTATCTGTAGCTGCTGCAACAGCTCTTACTTTAGGAGTATCTTCTCTAGATGCACAAGCTGCAACAGTACAACCATCTAACTTAAAGGTTCAAAATATTCAGCATTCAAAAGTGATGATGAAACAAATGAGCCAACAAGAATTACAAGCATTCTTACAATCTATGGGAGTTGAATCATTAGCACAATGGCAACAAGGAAACTTCCAACCAAACTGCTTCATTCCTGGTCAACAACCTACTGAAAATGTTGTAACTGAGCAACCAACAGCTAAGCCAGAAACTCAAAAGCCAGTTGAACAAAAACCAGCCGAGCAAAAGCCTGCTGAAGAAGTTCAAAAACCAGAAGCTCAAAAACCTGCTGAAAACAACAATACTCAAAAACCTGCTGAACAAAAACCAGCTGAGCAAAAGCCTGCTGAAGAAGCAAAATCTTTAAGCGAGTTCGAACAACGTGTTGTTGAATTAACAAACGCTGAGCGTGCAAAACAAGGCTTACCAGCACTAAAAATCGATACTGAATTAAGTAAAGTAGCACGTATTAAGTCTGAAGATATGCAAAAAAACAACTACTTTGATCATAACAGTCCTACATACGGATCTCCGTTTGATATGATGAAGAAATTTGGTATTTCTTATACATCTGCAGGTGAAAACATCGCTCAAGGCCAACGTACACCTGAAGAAGTAGTACAAGCTTGGATGAACAGCGCTGGACACCGTGCAAACATCTTAAATAACGGCTTCACTCACATCGGTGTTGGCTATGTAGAAAGCGGCAACTACTGGACACAACAATTTATTACGAAATAAATAGATTAAAAGAGTCTTCTCATGAGAAGACTCTTTTTTAAGTTTCATAGCTTTCTATTATGTATGAATAGAAAATATATAACATAAACAACATAGATCCACAGCTTATTACACTAAGCAATACATAAAATCCCCACTCTAAGTTCAAAAACAATGAAAACAATATGCCACATGCCATCACTTGAAAAATTCGTCTACTTACTAAACGAATTTTTTGTAATTTAATTGGATCTTTTTCTTTGCCTTTTATTTTCTTAAATTCTTTACTCAGCATAAAAAGAAACATACTAATCCCAATCGTTAATCCTGTTTGAAAGGATATCAAATCCCCAAAATTAATAAAGAGGATAAGCATATGAATAAACAACATAAATAACGTAATTTTCTTTATAAATCCGCCTATAATACCATGCTCTCTTTCATTAAACTTAAATATATTATGTGAAATAATATACAAAAATCCATATGAAAAAATAATAAAACAAGGAATAAATGCTACAACAACTTGTTTACTCATAAACTCGTTTGGCTCACCATTTACATTCCAATGTACTGCCATACGATTTGGTAAATAGGGATAGAGAAATAGAGTAAGTAAAAGACAAGCGAAAAATATTCCAAGTACATACTTATATTTGATCAAGTGATTCTCACCTCTCTTTTCTCTTAACGGCTTCGCTTCTTTTAGAGAAATCCCTGCAAAAATCTACTTTTTTCAAGTTAAAACTTATACTTTACGCATTTTCTTTTTGAAATTCTTTTATTTTTTTATTTAAATTTGTAGGAAACGGCACATCAACTTCAATTGCTTCTTTCGTAATTGGATGCAAGAAATTTATCTTCATCGCATGCAATGCTTGACTGGACATATATTTTGTTTGTCCACCATATAATACATCCCCAACTAGTGGATTACCATTATGACTCATATGAACACGAATTTGATGTGTTCTACCCGTTTCTAATTGTAACGTTACGAAAGTCGTGTTTTGCTTCCTAAAATACTTTTCTACTTTATAATATGTGATAGCTTGGTCACCTTTTGGAGAAATACGACGCCTTGTAGCATGATGGCGATCCCTTCCGATAGCAGCATCAATCTTTCCTTGTTTCTTCTTTACTTTCCCTTCAACGAGCGCTGCGTACGTTCTTTTAATTTTTCTTTCCATTAATAGACGATCCATAATTGCACCAGCAATTCTATGCTTAGCAAACACGACACCACCTGTCGTATCTTTATCTAAACGATGAATATGACGCACCTTCGTCTCTAAACCTTGCATTTGAAAATGAAAAGCAACAAGATTTGCAAGCGTCCCGGTTCCACCTTTTTCAGCAGGGTGTGTGTCCATTTGCTCTGGTTTATTTACGATAAGTACGTGATCATCTTCGTATACTACATGTAATTCACCATATTCTGGATCTACACCGTACTCTTCCTCCGCAAACATATGGACTTGTAACTTATCGTTCTCTTTTAAAAGCTCATTCCATCTTCTTTGTTCCCCGTTAACCGTAACACCTTTTTCCATACGAAGCTGATGTAATAGCTTTTTCGGTATTTCCCATTCTACTTTTAATACCGATTCAATACTTATACCATTCCATTTAGCTGGAACGATAATTTCACACCATTCGCCCTTTTTCTTTGTTTCCATACTGTTTATCACCTTATTTCTATTGATTCTCTCATTGTAACGGAAAACACACTTTGATGCACTGTCAAAAATAGAGGACAGTCTTATAATAGACTGCCCCTCAAGCTCTAAGTCTTTTCATTTCTAACAATACTTCTTCAGCTTTTTGTTCATACGATAAATCCTTAAAGAAATCCGCCAACCTTTTATAATCATTGTAAGCATCTAATAAATCGTCCATCTTTTCTATTTTCATCACTTGTTGTTTTTGTTTCATTTTTACTGGATAGCGATAACCTGATACTTCTTGTATTTTGTAATACTCATCCTCTACTTGAACGACCTTTACAAGTTCTTCCTCTTCTGCATCCATCGTATACCCGTCAAATTCTCTAAGTAGTTCATAAATGATATGAGTCCATTCATCTTTTGGATAAAATCCTTTTTCTAACCGATAACCGACAATGCGATACATATGCCCATCGTTCTCAGCAAACTGTACTGTATCATTTAACTTAAACTTAAAATAACGAAACATTGCCTTCACCTACTTATTATGTAATGTTCTTATCACATACTATTTGCAAAATGTAGGCTTTGCTATTCATAAAAAATGCTCATCATATTGATGAGCATTTTTTACGATGCTTTTTCTCGTTTTTTTGGAAATGGTAACCACCAGTTCCAGTCTCCAAATAACTTCATTAAGCTTGGTACGAGCATAAGACGAATAATTGTTGCATCAAGAAATATTGCTAATGCAACGCCAAGACCCATCTGCTTTACTGGTAAAATATCAGTAAATGCGAATGCACCAGTTACAACAATCATTATTAAAGCAGCTGATGTAATGATTCTACTTGTTGAAACGAGCCCTTCTAACGTTGCTTGATCGTTATCTCCTGTTTCTTCATAGAGCTCATGAATACGTGAAATAAGAAATACTTCATAATCCATACTAAGCCCAAATACGAGGCCAAAAATGAAGATTGGTAAGACAAACAGAACCGGACTTGCTTCTAAACCGAAATGACCACCTTCAAATAACCAAACAACAATTCCAATGGTTGCACTTAAACTAAGTATATTCATAACAATTGCCTTAATTGGAATGAGTATAGATCGGAATGCAAATAATAATATAACAAAGGTCGATCCAAATATAACAGACATACCAATTACAACTTTATCTTTAATTTCATCTTCTAATTCTTGTTGAAACGTCGTCATTCCGCCTAGATAATACGTAACATCCGTTTCTTTATAGTTCTTTTTAAAGTCACGTACCCACTGTTTTGCAGTCTCTGTACGTGGTTTTGTTTTCAAAAAGATTTCTATCGTCGTCTTATTCCCTTGCGTGTATGCTTCAAATACAGGAGTTAGTTTCGCTGATTCTGGCGACTGCAATATTCCAACAACTTGATTTGCTTTCATTCCAGTTAACCCGTCGTATAAACTTCTTACTTCATGTACTTTCTTATCATCTTTTAACTTTCGAACGACTTCTTCTATCTTTTGTAGACTTTCTTTTTCTTTCATATCTTTTTTCGTCTCTACAACTAACGTAACATCAGCGTGTGTTTTGAAAGTTTCATTAAATGCTTCTTCATACTTTTCATATGCAATCCTTGTATCACTCTTTTCAGGTAAAGCTTCAACACCAGGGAACTGCAAATTCGCTGTACGTAATGGTAATAAGCAAATAACAATAAATGTTGTAACAACAATAATCATTGCAATTGGATGTTTCATGACAAATTGTGCAAATTTACGCCATGCTTTTGCCGGCGTATGTGCTACTTGATTCTTTTTTAATATTCTTTTACCTATTAACGATAATAGTGCTGGAAGAAGTGTGAGTGAGAATAAAATGCTCATAATGACAACAATCATTCCGCTAATAGCGACAGATTGAATATAATCTATCTTAAAGAAAAACAAACCGGATAACCCAACAAATACGCATAATCCTGAAAATACAATCGCACGTCCTGCCGTTTGATATGTAATTGCTATCGCTTCTTTTACCGTTCGTTTAGCAACTTCCTCTCGAAAACGGTTCACAAATAATAGCGCAAAATCAATAGATAATGCAAGTCCAATCATCGGCGCAACGTTTAACACGAAAATAGATAGTTCTTTATCAACACCGATGAAATACAATATCCCCATCGTACTAATAACACTAAGCGCCCCATTCAAAATCGGTAAAATTGATGCCAAAAGACTACCAAACGAAAATAGTAATACAAGAAACGCAATTGGTAATCCAATCATTTCTGCTACTTTTAAATCATTTTGCGTTCTTTCATTAATCTCTTGATTAATTTTCGGAAATCCTGTAGGTGTTACTTTTAATGCTACATTACTTTCTTTCTCAATCTCATCAGCAAATTGTAATGTCTTTTCCATTCTTTCTTTATTTGTTTTCCCGGAAAATAAAATTGTCGCATAACCGATGTCATCTTGTAGCATTTCTTTATTTTGGATTGGGTGATGGAAAGATTCATAGCTCTCTTTCTCTTGAACATTCTTTACAATTTCATCTATTCGCTTTTTAAATTCCTCATGCGAAGCATCTTTATTTTTCTCAAAAACGAGCAGTAGTGTATCTTGAGACTTCTTAAAATCTTGATCTAAAATTTCTTTTGTTTTTTGATAGTCGCCTTCCGTTTGGAAACCGTCACCACCTAATACTCCCGGTAACTTTGGAGCAAAAATCCCAAGTGCGATTGCGAGCAACAGTAACGCTACAATTACTGTATAACGAAACTGATACAAAAAAGCTCCTAACTTCCCCCACTTATCAACTTTATGTACATTTGTCTTCACACATTTTCACCTACTTTAAATAATTCAATTGTCACTTATACTGTATCACATCTTGATATAAACAAAAAACGTCTGGAAAAACTATAATAATAGTTTTTCCAGACGTTTTTCTATCTCTCTTTATTAAACCCTAATCTCTCAGTAAGTAAACGATGGTAGTAAATCGCGATAATTAACAAAATACCACCTACGCAGTAACCAGCTAAAATATCAGTTGGGTAATGTACATTTAAAATGACTCTACTTAATCCAATCGATAGAATTACTATACCCATCAAAATCGTTGTGACACATTTCCCAGCTACGCTTTTCAAATTAGCAGCAATGATATAAGTAAGAAATCCAAATGTCATAATCGATAGCATTGCATGTCCACTAGGAAAACTATATCCAAGTGCATCTAGCGCTTCATTTAATGACGGACGTTCTCTCTTTACAATCTCTTTTATCCCTTTATTCACAAGATGTGTTATTAAAATTCCCATTGGATATACAATCATCGCAGCATAATAACGCTTCTTCCAAAAAACAAGCAAGCTTATGACGAGCGTAGCGACTATCCCAATTGCTGATCCCAATTTTGTAAAGTACGAGAAAAATATAAGAGAACTTTCCGTTTGTAGCCCTCTTACTAATCCACGGACATATGTATCCATCACTGTAACGCCACCTGCATGTACGCGCCAAGCAACAATACCAAATACAGCAAATAACAAACCGATACACATTACCTCATACTGATGTAACTTCTTATTCAAACGATTTCCTCCTACTATGAAAAAATGCGATTTCTACTTTAGAAACCGCATTTCCTTACTTATTTACCTTTTGTTTTTAGCTCTGTCCAGTAACGATCATAGTCTTTTAACTTATCGTCTACATCAACAAGCCATTCTGTACGATCTAACTCTTCTTTCGTTAAGAAAATCATGTGATTATCACGGTATTCTTTACTATGAAGAGGATGAGCTTTTTCATTTGGATTACTGTAACCAATTGACTCGTAGTTTTTCACACTTACTTTTTCATCTAGTAAGTAGTTCATAAATTTCTCAGCAAGCTCTTTATGTTTTGCACCTTTTGGAATTGCTAACGTATCAGCCCAAATTGTGCCGCCTTCTTTCGGTACAACATATTCTACATCTTTATTATCTTTTGCGATAAATGCTGCATCTCCAGACCAAACTGTTCCGATCCAAGCATCTTCTGTAATGAATTTTTGTTTAATGTTATCTGTATCAAATGCTAATAAGTTTGGAAGCAGCTTCTTTAAATCATCTGCTGCTGTCTTTAATTGTGCATCGTCTTTCGTACTGTTTGAGAACCCGTGCTTCTTAAGACCCACTCCTAATACCTCACGAGAATCGTTCAGTAACGTTACATGTCCTTTATATTTCTCATTCCATAAGTCCGCCCAGCTTGTAGGTGCTTCTTTCACATACTTTTTATTGTATGCAATCCCTGTTACACCCCAAGTGTACACTAAAGAATATTTATTCTCTGGATCAAACGCAGGTGTTTTGAAATTAGAAACCATATTTTCGATATTCGGGATATTCTTTTTATCTAACGGCGCTAATAAGTCCATTTTCGCCATTGTTTTAACCATGTAATCCGACGGCTGGATTAAGTCATACTTTGCGCCACCAGCTTGTAATTTCGCAAGCATTTCTTCATTACTTGCGTACTTGTCATAGTTAATTTTCACATTATATTTCTTTTCAAAATCTTTTAGCACTTGCTCATCAAAATTGTCAGCCCAGCTATAAATATTTAATTCTTCTTTCTTTTCACCACAACCAGCAAGCACACCAGCAACAAGGCTAAAACTAATTGCTGCGCCAGCTATTCTTTTCATTAATTTCATCGGTTTATTACCCCCTTGTACTTTCTATATCGTTCGTATTATAAAGGAAGGTGTCCTCCAGAGTTTTCTTCACCATCTGCACCTTTGTTCCGGAAGATTTCAGATAGAACCATTAATCCTACGATAGCAACAATTAAAATTGTAGAAAGAGCATTAATTTCTGGTGATACTCCGCGCTTAACCATACTGTAAATATATAAT
This sequence comes from Bacillus sp. FSL W8-0770, assembly GCF_038008705.1. Taxonomy (NCBI): domain Bacteria; kingdom Bacillati; phylum Bacillota; class Bacilli; order Caryophanales; family Bacillaceae; genus Bacillus; species Bacillus sp. FSL W8-0770. Next base: position 1,243,034 of record NZ_JBBOZR010000001.1, on the reverse strand, counting down.
GGCAATGTTGTTGATCCTGGTCCTGATACGAAGAAACTAATTACAAAATCATCAATTGATAATGTGAATGTTAATAATGCTGCCGAAATAACTCCCGGTGCAATTGCTGGGAACGTTACATAACGAAACGTTTGCCAAGGCGTTGCTCCTAGATCATTTGCAGCTTCTTCTAAGTCACGTCCCATACTTGAAAGACGCGCAGCTAAAATAACAACAACAAACGAAATACTAAATGTAATATGTGCAATAATAATCGTTGTTTGTCCAAGTTCCATTCCTAACTGGCTGAAAAGAATTAGTAAAGATAATCCCATTAAAATATCAGGAATTAAAATTGGTAAATATACAAGGCCATTAATAGCCCCTTCGAAACGATATTTATAACGATGTAAAGCAATTGCAAAGAATACACCAAGTACCGTTGTCACAATCGTTGTTATAACTGCAATCGTAATACTATTTACAAATGCATCAATAACATCTTGTTTTTGAAATAAATCTGTATACCAATGGAATGTAAAACCTTCCCACTCCGCATTAATGCGAGAGTCGTTGAAAGAATAGACCATTAAAACCATCATTGGAAAATACAAGAATAACAAAATTAACCAAGAATAAGAAACTAAAAACTTCTTCATCTTTGCCTATTCCCCTCCGTTCTCATTATATTTATATACTTTCGTTGCACGATAATATAAGTAAATTAACAGAACAGAGAATAGAACAACGATAATCGATAACGCAGATCCAAATGGCCAGTCACGTGCACCTAAGAATTGATTTTGAATAACGTTTCCGATTAATGCTACTTTCGATCCGCCCATCACGTCTGATACAACAAACATTCCGATAGAAGAAACGAATACTAAAATAGAACCAGTCGCAATTCCTGACATAGTCATCGGCACTGTTATATTCCAAAATGCCTTTATTGGTGTTGCTCCTAAATCATAAGCCGCTTCTAGCTTACGCTTATCCAGCTGCTCAATTGCTGCATACACTGGTAAAATCATAAATGGTAATAAAGAATAGACCATTCCGAGTATTACAGAAGGAGTATTATATAATAAATTTAACGGTTCACTAATAATGCCAAGCTTTAATAACAACGTATTCACAAGACCTTGTGAACGTAAAATAACAATCCATGCGTATGAACGAACAAGAAAGTTAATCCAAAACGGGATCGTTGCCAATAATAAAAGAATAGAGCGGTATTTGCGGTCAACAATTGTAATTGTATACGCAAACGGATAACCAATTAATAAACATATTACTGTTGTAATAACTGCGATCTTAACAGTTTCCCATAACGTTCCTAAGTACAAAGGATCAAACACACGGGATATATTCTCCAGCGTAAATTGCATTTCTACTGTCCCGTAAGCTCCGCGCTGCATGAAGGCGAATCCTAATACGAATACGAGCGGGATTAGGAAGAAAATTAACAGCCACGCGACTGTAGGTAGTGCGAGTAATTTCCCTTTTTTCAATTTAAGGTCACCTCGTCCTCTTGCTCCCAGCCTACATATACATTATCTCCAATGCTCCACTGCGCTGCCTCTTCAGCAGTTTGATATGCCATTAGTAATTCTGATGTTTTCTCATCACGTACATAAAGCTTCTCCATATTTCCGACAAACTCGATATCTTCAATATGTCCAAGATGGTATTCTTTTAAAATTGACTCTTCAACCGAACGTACTTTTACATTTTCAGGGCGAATTGCTACATAGCCTTCCCCGTTTTTCACAATATTATTTTCACCGATGAATGTCGCAACGAACAATGTTTTCGGCTTATTATAAATTTCTTTCGGTGTTCCGATTTGTTCGATATGTCCTTTATTCATAACTACAATACGATCGCTCATGCTCATTGCTTCTTCTTGATCGTGCGTTACGTATATGAACGTAATTCCTAAATTACGTTGTAAGTTTTTCAATTCACGTTGCAAGTCTTTTCGTAACTTAAAGTCAAGCGCTCCAAGTGGCTCATCTAATAGTAATACACGCGGATTATTTACAATCGCTCTTGCAATTGCAACACGCTGCTGTTGTCCACCAGAAAGCTTCGCAGGTTTACGATTACGGAACTCAAGTAACTGCGTTAAACGCATTGCCTCTTCAGCACGCTCTTTCTGCTCTGCTGCTGATACTTTCTGCATTTTCATACCAAAACAAATATTCTTCTCTACTGTCATATGTGGGAATAGTGCGTAATGTTGGAACACTAGGTTCATATGACGCTTATATGGCGGCAAATCGTTAATTCTTTCAGCATCTAATAAAAGATTCCCTTTAGTTGGAGTTTCAAATCCTGCGATCATACGAAGTAAAGTCGTTTTCCCGCAGCCACTCGGTCCTAAAATTGTTAAAAACTCTCCCTCTTTAATATCTAAAGAAAGAGGTGGGATAATCACTTGATTTCCAAAATGTTTTTCAACTGCTTCAACTTTAATAATCTTTTTCATTTTCCCGTCCTATCTACCTTAAATTTTTAATTTTTATATTCATGAATAAATATTTATGTTCTATAGACTATTTTTTGTTTCGATCCAAACAAAAATGATTATTTAACAAGCGTTCGTTTCTATTCTTTATGTAGTATGTTGGATTCATTTTCGCATGATACATAACGTCGAACAGAAAAACCCCTTCCATTGCGAAGGGGCTATTATCATACGGCTACGCCTACTGATAAACACCATCATCATTTTAACAACTTTCGTATGAATTTTAAAGCACTTTTTGTAGAAGAGTAACGAATTTTCATGTCGAATGCTGTAGATTGGGCTAAAATGCTTTTATAATGTGAAAAAGTCCGAAAACTTTCTTTCCCATGATACCCCCCTAATCCACTACTTCCAACACCCCCAAAAGGTAAATATGGCGTGGCAAGATGATAGACAACATCATTAATACAGCCTCCACCATATGAAATATTACTCGTCACTTTCTTTTGTACTTCTTTATCTTCAGAAAATACATATAACGCTAGCGGCTTCGGATGTTGCTGGATTGTGCCAATTACATCTTCTATGTTGTCGTACTCTATGATTGGTAAAATCGGACCAAAAATTTCATCTTCCATAACAGTATCTTTCCATGTAATATCCGCTAGTACTGTCGGTTCAATATGTAATGTATCTTTCTTATAGTTTCCACCAATTACGACTTGACCATCTTGTAAGAATCCACATAATCGTTCAAAATGACGCTCACTTACAATACGCACATAATTTTCATTTCGCAAAGGTTCTTTACTATACTGCTCTGTAATTTCATGTCGCAGTGCCTCAATTAGCTTTTCTTTCACGGAAGAATGCACATACATATAATCAGGCGCTACACACGTCTGCCCTGCATTTAAAAACTTACCCCAAACAATTCTTCTTGCTGTCATCTCTATCTTTGCATCTTTATGTACAATACAAGGACTTTTCCCGCCAAGTTCTAAAGTGAGCGGTGTCAACTGTTTCGCTGCTGCTTCCATTACAACTTTTCCAACTCCAACACTACCAGTAAAGAAAATATAATCAAACGGTTCCCTCAGCAAAGATGTACTCTCTTCAACGCCACCTTCTACTACCGCTACAAGCTCTTCTGGGAATAATTCATCTAACATTCTCTTAAGCACTTTTGAAACGCTTGGCGTTAACTCTGACGGCTTTAAAACGATTGTATTTCCAGCTGCCAGTGCTCCTACAAGTGGTGCAATTGCTAATTGAAAAGGATAGTTCCACGGTGCAATAATAAGCGTCACACCATACGGTTCTGGCACTACTTTTCCTTTTGATCCAAAATGAGTGAGTGCTGTTCGAACTCGTTTCGGTTTACTCCACGATGACATATGTTTCAATTGAAAGGAAATTTCTTTTAATACATATCCAACTTCCGTTGTAAACGACTCGTGAACTGACTTATTTAAATCTAATTTCAATGCCTGAAATATTTCTTCTTCAAAACGCTGAATGCCTTCATAAAGCTTCTTCAAATTATTCTTTCTCATTTCGATGCTTCTCGTATGCCCTTTTAAAAAATATTCCTTTTGCCTACTTACAATAGAGGAAATACTCATTCACTCACCTTCTCCCACTATTTTTATCCAATTCTTTCATTATTTATATAGACTTCATATATAACAAATTTCTATTCTTAAGGTTACATTATATATGACTTTTTCAGCTATATAAAATTCATTGCTCACAAAAAAACTACCGAAAGAAAATCTCTCGGTAGTTTTACTGTATTAACGATATAAACGAACAGCACCTGCAGAATTATCATCAGCTTGTCCTACTACTTCAAATTTCAAACCAAGCTTCGGTAAAATACGTCCTGCATCTGGAATCTGTTGATTAATATACGTTTTAGAATCATCAAACTTTGGTACGCCTGCTAAACCATCATACGTAAATGTTCCACGCGTTGGAGATACGACTTTCCAAGCTGGCGTTTTGTCGAATGAGAACGCTGCATCAGCGATTTGGAATCGTGTACTACTCTTAACTGTTGGTTTACCATTTAAAGTACCAACAATTGCTTCTGGATGAGAATCAACTACACCAAGGAAACCGTGTCCTGGATGTACACCAACCCAGTTATCTGTATAAGCTGAATCTGCATACCATACAACCATACCAGTGTTAAATACTGGACCGCGAGCAAATTTCAACGCGTTATCTGCCCCAGCATAGTTTCTCCACTCAACATAGTAGTTATGTTTTTTCTTCTCTGTTCCGTTAGATACAACGAAACCATCTAATTTTAATTGTGGTGTACCTTCTGCGTCATCAGAGAATGCTACTTTACCATCTACTGTTAATGAAGCATTATCAAGAGCGAATCCATTTAATGCTAAACCACCATCAGTAATGTAATCAAATGTTAATTTTACTTTCTTGCCTTTGAATTGACTTAAATCATATGATTTGTCAATCCATTTTCCATTTGTCGAATCTGCATTTCCACTATTTGCTTTCTCACCAAGTCTTTCAATTAACGTTTGTTGACCATCTTCCGTTACAGCGTGTACTTCAAGGAAATCATACTCTGCTTCAATTTCATATAATGATTTGAAGTCAAATTTTGCAGTCGTTGCATTTGTTAAATCGAACAGTGGTGTTTCCATCTTCGTATGAAGATCATCACCTTTTGTGCTGTAGTAATACTGTTTTCCAAATGCCGGCTCAATTGTTTTTATATCTTTGTCTGGTAAGTTAACACGAATCATACCCGGACGGTTAGATTTCGTAACACTTTGATCCAAATATGTCGCTAGACCGATACCTTTATTTAATTTCTCGTAATCTACTTCTACGATATTTGCCCAGTTACCACCGATTGTTTTTTGGAAAAACTCTTTATTTTGTGGTGAGAAACTCGTTGGCGTCGTTCCAGCGATTTTACCAGCCCAGCTTCCGCCACTCATAATAGACCAAGCTTCAATCGGCTCACCTTGACCACTATATTGTGTATCGTACTCATCTGGAAGACCTAAATCGTGACCATATTCATGTGCGAATACACCAACCGCTCCATCTTCTGGTTCAATTGTGTAGTCGAATGCTGCCATCTTTCCACCCCAATATGGTACTTTCGCTTGTGTACCTTCAATTGGGAATGGCTTTGGTCCAACTGTCCAACGGTGCGACCAAATTGCATCATCGCCTAATTTACCACCGCCTGCTTCTTGTCCAACACCCGCATGAATAATCATTAAGTGATCGATTAAACCGTCTGGTTGATTTTTATTTCCATCACCATTTACATCGTATTGATCAAATTGGTCGAACTCTGATAAATCAATACCACTATCTACAGCTGCTTTTAATGCATCTTTTACTAAATCACGTGGCCCTTTTGGTCCTTTATTATCATGGCCGCCGCTAGCAGCATCTGCACCATAATCAGCCGCCTTACCAGGAACTGTTAACCATTTTGTAACTGTTCCGTCCACTGTGTAACTACCACCAGATTGTTCTTCGTAATATTGTTTAAACGTTTCAATTTTACTTCCATCATCTAATGTGAATGGCTCGTTGCCGAATAACATTTTTTCATAATGTTCTTTATTAAAATCGTTAGAATACATATATCCAGGCTCTTTGTCGATATTATTATGTTTAAAGTCAGCGTACTCTACAAGTAAAACGAGTACTTTGTCTTTACGAACTTCACCGTTATAGTCTTTTTGTTTCGCTGGAGAAGTTGGTACTTTACCATTTAGACCGCCTTTAACTGGGCCTGTCGCTGCAGGTGTGCCTGTTGCTGGTTGATTTAATTTTTCTTTCGTGTCTGCTTTCGCATCTTTCACTTTCTTTAAAAAGTCGGATGCATCTTTCGTAAGTTGGTCCCCATTCGCTGCTTCTTTCCCAGGATTTTCACCCTTTTTGTTCTCTACATACTTTTCGACTGCTTTCTTTGTTTCTGTCTCTGAAGCCTTCGAATCAATTACCCCACGTTTTTTTAATGCATCTGCTAAACGTTCTTCCGGAATTAAATGATCATCAACTGGGCTCGTAGCTGTTTTATTCACAGGCGTTTCAGCATATGCAGATTGAGTGCCAGCTCCGAATGAAAGGCCTAATACAGCTGTCAATGCGATTGATGACAAAACTTTGAACGGTTTCTTGTTCATCCCTTATTTCCTCCCCTAATAAATAATATGTATTACAAATTGAATTTTATTAAAAATTCAATATTTTTTCAATATTTAGTCATATTATGTAATGTTTTTAATATATTTGTAAAAATTTCATAGTTAGCATACGAATATATCACAATTCAACAATGTTTTCTGAAAATATTGAAAGTTTTTATCGAACAATTTATAATTTCCATAGAGGGAGTTTAATGGGGATTTTATCTTTGTTTCATCTACACAATATTTGATAATTCACTATATAAAACACAAAATCGGATTTCATTATCATGTATTCTGTAGCAGCAATTATGACCGATAATTAGGGAGGAATTACATTTGTACAAAGATAAGACAGACGCACTGGATCAAGAATGGATTGATTTAATACTTGAAGCTCTAGATGCTGGTATCGCCATGCAAGACATCGAGCAATTTTTCCAACGTATGAAGCCATCCAGTCAGGCTCAATAGGTTTGTTCTTTTTAACGAAGTTTATGTTATAATAATGACATCATAAGACAACTACATATTGATAGAAAGGTGCGCAAATATGATTGGAGAACGTATAAAACGCCTTCGTTTACAAAAAGGGATTTCATTAACTGAACTTGCCGAAAAAGCTGGCGTTGCTAAATCTTACATTAGTTCTATAGAACGAAATTTACAAAAAAACCCTTCCATTCAGTTTCTTGAAAAGATCGCAGCAGTTCTACAAATTCCAGTTGATACTTTACTTCATGATGAAACAACAAAGGAAACTAACCTAGACTCCGAATGGACACAACTCGTTAAAGATGCAATGAACTCTGGTGTCTCCAAAGAACAATTTCGTGAATTTCTTGAATTTACAAAGTGGAAGCAAAATCAAAAATAATAATAGAAAGAAGTGCTTACAACCAGCACTTCTTTTTCTTTATAAAAAAAAGCGGGAATACCCGCTTTTTTATTATTTTTCTTCCCCAGCTTCTTGGTTAGCATTGAATGTCCATTCTAAATTCAATGTATCACCTTGGAAGATATTTTGATCTTTTCCATCATCTACAAATTCAAATTGTACCCATAGATAATCCTCTGTACCAGCTGCTAATCCACCCTTTTCTCCCCACTCAGGAGCAAAGATATCTTTAGCTAAAAGATCTGGATCAACTTTTTGTAAGTCTGCTAAAGTTGTTTCGTATACAGGCTCACTTTGTTTATCCCAGTTCCAAAGGAATTTTACTTTAACGTGCTTACCAAAGTCTTCACCAGCATTATCACCTTTTGCATCTTTAACAGTATACTTTGTTGCTAATTTAACGTCTTTAATAGTTAACGAACCGCTGTTTTGTAATAAGAACTCTTTCTTAACAGAATCCCCTGGTTTTAAATCTTTAATATCTACAAGCGTCTTAGGGTTTAATGTAAGGTCTAACGTCCCAGCTGCAAATGTATTGTTTGATACTTCTTTATCGCTAAAGAATGCAAATGTTCCTCCACCAATTAAAGCTAACCCCAATGCTGCTGATGCAACTCCCATACCTAATTTCTTTTTCAGACTCACAATCAATTCCCCCTAGCTTTTTTTTATATTTTTATCACTTATTTTCCAATAAGAGATGTAAAGAAAACTATATTAGCTTAGCTAATATGCGTTCTTTTTTAAAAACCTTATGTTCATTATAACGAACAACCCTATATAAACACAACACATATTTATTAATATTTTCAGTTATTTTTATTTCTCAATATCATTTAGACTTTTCAGAAAAAAACAATGATAATTTATAACTTTTTTCACACTCAAATCATTTAATACTATAAGAAAAAAGAAAAACAAAGAGGTGAGGGCTAACGTTCCCTCACACTCGTATAAATATTACTAGTCTTGCTTATTCGTTCACTCTCTCTTACACCACATTCTTGTTTTCCGGCTGTTTCACTAAAGCAGTTACTCCGCTTTCTTTTGCTCTTCTACTTTCTTCTGTTCTTCTACTTTCTTCTGTTCTTCTGCTTTCTTCTGTTCTTTTGCTTTCTTCTGTTCTTCTACTTTCTTCTGTTCTTCTGCTTTCTTCTGTTCTTCTGCTTTCTTCTGTTCTTCTGCTTTCTTCTGTTCTTCTGCTTTCTTCTGTTCTTCTACTTTCTTCTGTTCTTCTGCTTTCTTCTGTTCTTCTACTTTCTTCTGTTCTTCTGCTTTCTTCTGTTCTTCTGCTTCAATTGCAACGTTTAATTGTTGCTGAAGAGCCTGAATTTGCTCATCAATAGCTTTCAAGCTAATTTCTTTCTCAATATAGTCACGCTTCTCTTTGATACTGCGGAAGCCTTCATTTACATATATGGACACTTGCTGCATCGACTCATCTTTATTTACCTTTAATTCTTCTTGTATTTGATTGTAAGGAGCTTCTATTTCAGTATATACATTTTGCAGGGCTTCCTTCTCAGCAACAATTTTCTCACGCCCTTGTTGCCATACAGAAATCGCCTGTTTTATTTCTTCAATAGAAGTTGCTTTCGATTTTCCCTTCATCGTTCCATACTCACGCTCAATAAACTGTTTATGTTTCTCAGATTGCTCTTTTAACGTATTAACTGTTTTCGGAAATATAATTGCTGTAGAAAGCGTCGCTTCTACTTTCGTTTCATGAATGAACGCCGCTTCTGTATGCGTCATAATTTGAGATCCTAAATAAAACGTAATAGAACACATACACGGCAATATAAGCATCTTTTTAAAATTACGCGGTCTTTTCAGCATCTTAATCTCTCCCATCGAACATTACGTTCTTTATACAGAACATTATCTATATTATAGTAAAGAACTATTAAAATTGATAGACAAATACTAGAAAAATAGAAAAAGGGCTATCCATGTGATAGCCCTTTTTCTTATTATCTTTCTTCACCTGCTGTTTGTTGTGCATCAAACGTCCAATTTAATTGTAACTTATCGCCTTGGAATTGATTTTGATCTTTTCCATTATCAACGAACTCGAATTTCACTTTGAATTTATCAGATTTACCTGCTGAAATACCTTTTTCATCCCAGAACCAAGCCGATAAATCATTATCTACAGCTGTAAGTGTGTCACCTTTTAATTTATCTAAAGTAGTTTGTTTCACAATTGTCTCATGCTTATCTACATTTTTTAAGAATGTTACTTTAATATGTTTACCAAAATCATCTTTATTGTCTTTCTTTACATCTTCTACATTATAATCTGTTTTCAGTAGAACCTTTTTAATATTTAAAGAGCCTTTATTTTCTAGTTTAAATTCTTTTTCAATTGTATCCCCAGGTTTTAAATTCGATACGTTAACAACTGTTGATGGATTTAATGCTAAATCCAGTGTTCCAGCCGCAAATGTATTATTTGACACTTCTTTATCACTGAAAAATGCAAATGTTCCTCCACCAACTAAAGCTGCTCCTAATACTGCTGATGTAATACCCATTCCTAATTTTTTCTTTAAAGTCATGTCCATATCCCCTTAATATATATTTGTTAACTTCCTAAACGGAAAGTATAACCAAACGAACTAGACGGATTGTTCTACTTTTTTATCTTTCTTTTCTCCGTCAATGCTACGAATAGCACCAAAAATAGAAATCGCGGAATACCCAAGTAAAAAGACTCCTGGAATAATAAGAAGCAATGCTGCTCCCGCTTTTGAATTCGCATAATTCAGTAAATAACCAACATACGGAACTGTAATATCTGCATACTTTCCAACTACATTTTCTGCAAGTACTGGCTCTAAATCTGGTCCGTTGTTGTTATCCCCTTTTGTTTCATACATTACTTTTCCATTTGTATCTTTCACACCGATAATACGGTGAGTGATAATTTTTTGATCTTTCTCTTTAAAGGTAATAACATCACCTTTTTGATATTTAGAACCATCTTTGTTTGGTTCTATTGCAATGATTGATCCTGTTAAAAACGTCGGCTCCATTGATCCTGAAAGAACGCTCTTAAATTGATATCCCATCACTGTCGGATCACCACCGCTTGCTTTTGAAGAAATAACTACAAAAGCTAAAAAAACCATCAATGCAAATAAAACAAATGAGATCGCGTTGCTAATTATCTTCCATATTAATTTCATCGTCTCTCTCCCTCTCCGTTGTTTTATATTATTTGAAGTATGCAATATCCACTTTGTTCTTTAACAAGAACACAAGTAAATGATATAACGAACTTTAAGTTATTGCAATAAGAAAATTTACAATTATTAGTTATTTAAAATATAGAAAAAAGACTGTGCCAAAATTTTACACAGTCTTTTTATTAGTAATTTATTTACCTTCTGATTTCATTCCTTTTGTATTTCGGCGCAACACTACATATAAAATTGCTCCAAATAATATAATCGCACCTATCCCAACACTTATTACTTTCACATTTGAGTCTTTTACTTCAGGCATAGTTGTATCTTTTTTAGGCATCGTAAAAGTGACATCTTCTGTTGAAAGAACATTTACCGTCGCAATTGTTTGATTATTTTTCGTAATATCAACTGCACCAACTACCTCACCACGATGTATTCCTTTATGATATAAAGATTCTTTATCTAATGAAGCCGCCCGGAAAATAGTTTTCACATTTTTCCCTTCATCTTTCTTAAGCATAAGCTCCGCACTTTGTTCCAACTCAGAATTAACATCTTTATTTAAATATGTTGTTTTTTGATGCCAATTATGTTTATCAAGCACCATTTGCTTCGTAAATTGACCGAAAGAATATTCCGCCATCTGCTTCAAATCTTCATAAATTTCAGGTCTTTGAGAAGCCATTACTACGCTTATAATACGATTTCCATCTTTCTCATTTAATAAAACAAGTGTATTACGTGCTTCATTCGTAAACCCTGTCTTACCGCCAATGCTATATGGATTTTCAAAAAAATTAGATTTATTAAAAATAGACACCGTCTGCCTAGACGTCGTAACTGTCGTTCTTTTCGTATTCATCGCTTGTAAAATTTCAGGATACTTTTGCACACCCTTCGTAATCATAGCCATATCATACGGCGTCGTATAATGGTTCGGATCATGCAATCCATTCGGTGTTACAAAGTGGCTATCTTTCGCCCCTAATTGCTTCGCTTTCTCATTCATCATATTAGCGAAATTCTCAACACTCCCGCCAATCCGCTCCGCAATCGCATACGACACATCATTCGCACTCAGCACCATTAAAATCATAAGCGCAGTATTTCTATTAATTGTCTCTCCAGGTTGAAACTCAATTTGATAATTACTCTTCTCTTGATCTAATGCTAATTGTGAAAATGTAAATTGATCCTCTGGCTTTGTATGCTCCATGAGTAAAATCGCTGTTAACACCTTCGTCGTACTAGCAGGAAATGCGCGGTGATATGCGTTTTTGTCATACAAAACATCTCCTGTTTTTGCATCAATTGTCGTTGCAAACTGACTAAAAACATTCGGTCCTTCCGCAGGTGGTGGTGCAACTTGTTCTGGATTTACTCCAATATTCGTCTCAGCACGCAATGTTATGGGCGTCAAAAAAAACGAACAAATAACTGTAATAAAAACCAAAATTTTCTTAAAATTTACCATATGACTCTCCCTTTTCCATTTACTCCTTAACAAAATAATAAATCTACCAATCATATGTAATTTGTATTATATTGGAAGAATTTTCACTATTTTTTACTATATCATACTTTTACGATAAAGAACATAAATATACAATAAAAATAAGAAGGAATTACTCTTTCTTATCCTTCTCATCAATCAACGAATCTATTAACTTTTGACTAGCTTCCTCGGGCGTAATCTCATCTGTTATTCCCATAAACGACCAACCTTTAGAATCAACCCACTCAACAAACTCTTGTAAAAATTCATCATGTGTAACATCCACATCAAGAATCGATCCATTAATCGAAATCGTTCTATTTTTAGACACGCGCATCTTGAACGTTTTTCTTACCATTACAACTTTTCTCCCTCTACTTCTGAATATTTATAAAGTGAAACTTTCATCAACCCTCACGAATCGGACTTTTACGGGCATTCCGACCCGAACCTAACTTCTTTACTTTTGCTGAATTTCGAAGTAAGGGATCTTACTGCCCGCAAATAGCGAGATAAAATAATCATGTATCTCTGTTATACATGATTTTCAGTAAATTGTAAAAAGGATATATTGGCCAATTGGCATATTAAAACTGAAAATCTATCATTCTGCAAAAATATCAAATGATATGTAATTGTTCATAAATGACTAAATAGATTCACATAAAAATAAAACAACTTACATTTTACCACACCAAATACAAATGACTTTCTTACAATGGAATGGAGTATACTAGAAGAAAACTTAAAATGAGGAGGAACCTCATGAAGCGTTGTACGTATTGTAAAACGAAGTGGACAATAAAAGATGTATGGGCAATACTCGTGACATTTGAAAAGGATTGTCCGTATTGTTTTATGAGACAATATCTATCAAAGAAAACGGTGAACGCTATGCCAGAACTTATAAGCTTACCTTTACATTTCTTACTCCCTTTTCTTGTTGATTTGAGTGCTGAAGGTCCTTTGGATTGGTATCGTAAATAATATAACCACTACATCCAAAGACTACTTTCTACTGAATTCGCTTCTCATCATTATTCCTTCATACATTACTAGCATAATCGCTTATACTTTCCCTTTTGAAGATTCTGTAGCTCAGCAGGAAGAGCGTCCCCTGAACAAGGTTTATCAATTATGACTTTAATAAACGATGATATATGCATACTGTTAAGCATAAAAAATTAGCATTAAGTTCCACTCAAATATTAATTGAAACCCAACACTCCATTTAATCTGTAATCTAGAATACAAGCAGTGTTTTTTATTATGCATTTTTGCATACAGTATTATTTTCTCTTGTAAATAGATAATAATGTTATATAATAAAACCAACGTTTTACCAATAAAAGGTAATAAGAAGTAGTGGAATAAGTAAATAACCAAAGCGTATTAACAGATTTGTTCTATGTAAATCATGATACATATATGGAATCAAAACTATGAAATTTTATGTAGTGATTAGATTACTACAAGATGAAAGATTCATAGCGAATACACTTAAGGAAAAAACGTTCCATTAGATTAATGTGATATCTATCGAACGAATTGAGAGTATACTTAGGGGGAATTTCAAGTGAAAACATTTGGTAAAGTATTATTAACTGGCGCATTAGCTTTAGGCGGTTTAACGGTTATGAACATTGAAACACCAAAAGCACATGCTGACGAATGGGATGGTTGTCATTACATTTGTGGTCCTGGTGAAACGGTGAACGGTGTTACAGTTCAGGTACACTCTACACAAGTTACTTTTGGTAACAGCGTAATTGCAAGAATTACAAATGACCGAGCTGAAGAAATTCATTACAATGTCAGCCTTGAAAAGAAATATGGCGATAGATGGGGAGAATTTGAAACCAACTTCCGTTGGCAAAATCAATGGGTCCCATCTGGAAGCAATGATGAAATTGCAACTTTCACAGGATATGGCGATGATATTTATGAGGATGGAACATATCGTTATAAAGTCGAAATAAAAGGCGCTGACGGTTCTATTGATACAATTTACACAGCAGGAATGACAGTTACAGGACGATAGCTTATGAACAAGCTCCATTATTTATGATTGTATTTTTGAAAATATCATTGATAATTGCGTTGATATTATTATTAAAATAAGCTCTTCGGGGCTTATTTTTTTATACAAAAATTAGAATATGAATATTCAGAAAATTACACCTTTACACCATTAAAGTTTGTTGCTATTATAGGAATACATCAAATGTTACAATACTCAACAAATTGTACAAATTCTCCGATTACACGAATGAAATGAAAATACATTGCTGATGGTAACATTTATAGTTGGGATCCCGTAGCTCAGCAGGGAGAGCGCCACCTTGACAGGGTGGAGGTCGTGAGTTCGAGCCTCTCCGGGGTCATATGAAAAACCCCTTGATAGTCAAGGGGTTTTCTTTATGTAGCAAATAAATGATTATTATTAAAACTAAATTTTTCCCTACTTCTTTTCTCCATTTTGGAGAAAGACATAAATTATATTAATTATCGCTCTACGTTGTTCGCTAGAACTCGATTCTTTACTCTCTTTTGGGAGCTTTTTAAAATTCTCTTTGAAAAATAGCCTAATACAGCAATTTTTATATTTATTTATATAAATTTCTCAACAAAAAAGATCTACACAGTTTAACTATGCAGATCTTTGTAAATTTAAGTTTAGAAATGAATAGACGAATCCTATTTTTGCCCTAATTTGATTGCCTTTTTGATATTACTAAATGCACCTTTACCATATATTAATACGCCACCGCGGTAAACACGACTCGTTAAACCAATCATCATACATATTGTTGCAATTAGAATTGCTAATGCAAGCGCAATCTCCCATACTGGGATATTGAGGAATCCAATTCGTACAAGCATAACAATAGGAGTGAAGAAAGGTACATAACTAGTAATGGTAACAACCATGCTGCTTGGGTTTGACATTCCATAAATTGCTATATACAAAGCAGCAAGTAACATAAACATCAGCGGCATAACAGCTTGAGAAGATTCCTCTATACGCGTAATGATAGAGCCAAATAGACAAGATAATGAGCCATATAATAAGAATCCTAATGTGAAGAATAGAATCCCATAAAACACTAGAGTTGGAGCAACAGAATTTAAATCAATACTATTTAAAATATCATTTTTCGAATCATTAATTGCTGTTTTATATCCAACAGTTGCGACCAAGCCCCAAATTATGATTTGCGTAATACCAGCCAATAATGTTGAGAATAGCTTCGCATATAAATGTTTGGTAGGCGAAATACTTGAAACAACTAACTCCATAACACGAGAAGATTTCTCTGTTGCAACATCTGTTGCTAATTGTGCAGCATACATTAATATCATTAGATAATTTAGCATGATAAAGACATTAATTAAAATCCCTACACCCTCAGTATGTTCTCCATCTTTAACCTTATCTGAAACCGTTTTGGTATGAATTTCTACTGGCGTTGTTAACACCTTTAATTCATCTTGAGATAGATTCAATTGCTGGGCGAAATTAGAAGATTGTATTTGAGATAAAATCGTTTGAACCTTGCTAACATCTTGCTGATTTACATCCGTCTCAGTTATATACGTAGCCTTTAATTGTTTATTATTCAATTCCTCTACAACGATTGCATATGTATAATCACCATTTTTAACACCTGATTCTGCTTTTTGTTTATCCGTGCTACGTTTAACTTGTATCTTACTATCGACATTTTTAAACACTTGATGAATGGTTGAATATAATTCTTCTTTTTCTGTAACAACAACAACTTGATCGTCCTCGTTACCTGCAAACAAGTTATAAATCTTGTCAAAATTCATCAATCCTATAATTAACATAGAAACTATTATTGTAATAGCAAAATATGATTTTGATTTCACTTTAGATTTATAGTTTTGTAAAAAAATTGTCCAGAAACTATTCATTTTGTGCACCTACTTTCGCAATAAAGATATCATTTAATGTAGGCTCTTCTACTGCAAACTTTTTAACATACCCTAATTTTGTTATCTCTTTAAATAAAACACGTGAAACTTCTTCATATGAAATTTTAAGAGTAACTGCATTTTTACGTTTCTTCATACTTTCTACACCTTTTATTTCTTTCAAATGGTCAAAGTTATGATCGCCAACGATTACAACGTTCTTTTTACCAAAATCACTTTTAATTTTGGTAATGTCACCCTGAACAACAGGTACACCTTTGTGCATAATACAAATGTGTTGGCATAACTCTTCCACATGTTCCATACGATGTGAACTAAAAAGAATTGACGACCCTTGTTTTTGCATATCAAGAACAGCGTCTTTTAACATTTCAACATTTACTGGGTCTAAACCACTAAATGGTTCATCTAAAATTAAGAGTTCAGGCTTATGTATAATCGCTGTTATCAGCTGGATTTTTTGCTGATTGCCTTTAGAAAGTTCTCCTACCTTTTTGTTCAGATGCTCAGTAATATTAAAACGCTCCAGCCAATAGTGAAGTTCTTTTTCTGCATCTTTACTTTTCATGTTCTTTAGTTTTGCAAAAAAGTTAACTTGTTCTTTGACAGTCATTTTCGCATAAAGACCACGTTCTTCTGGTAAATACCCAATTTTATCTGTAACACCATAATTTATAGGTTTACCATTCCATGAAATGGTCCCACTTGATTTCGATAAAAGTCCAAGTATCATTCGAAATGTAGTCGTTTTACCTGCTCCATTCCCGCCCAAGAATCCAAACATTTCACCTTTTGGTATCTCGATATTCAAATTATTCACTGCAACATGCTCGTCAAATTTCTTTGTTAAATCTTTAATTAGTAAACTCATTATCCACACCCTTAATTCCCAAGATGATTTATTTATACAATTGTATATCCATAGTCAACCACAATATTTTGCCCTCTAATGGCATCGCTTTTATCAGACATTAAAAATAAAATGACATTTGTTACATCTGAAATTTTAACAAATTTTCTATATG
The DNA here is from genome assembly GCF_038008705.1 of Bacillus sp. FSL W8-0770. Taxonomy (NCBI): domain Bacteria; kingdom Bacillati; phylum Bacillota; class Bacilli; order Caryophanales; family Bacillaceae; genus Bacillus; species Bacillus sp. FSL W8-0770. The sequence continues at coordinate 1,225,817 of NZ_JBBOZR010000001.1, read as the reverse complement.
GAATTTTTTTAAATAACTTATTTCCTTCAAAGGACTTCAAATAGCTTTCGTTATTATCGTTTATACTATAGGACAGTGGTATACAATTCACTGTAATTATTCATTTTTTATCTTTCAAAAATGAATAATTACCAACAAATGTTATATTTCGCATTATAAGGTTAGCATAAGATTTAAAATATTTAATATGCAATTTTGCATATTTTAACATTCCTAATTATTTACATAGTGTTTGACCATCTTTATTTAAAGCAGCCCCCACATTCACAAAATTCACTTAAAACAAGAATTTGTTTATCCATACTTTTTCTATAATTTTTCATGAAAGAACTGAAATTAATTAGTACCCCCTGTTAAACACCTAAATCTGATACTTAAACTAACTAATCTTCCTCTAATAAATTGTTTTCTTATTTGACTTCACAATTAATAATACCCAGCAGGTATAGTCACAACATCTTCGTACACCTCCTCATTAAAGCTGAAGGAACACTAATTAAAATCTGGTCCAGAAATTTTACCTTTCTACGTTACAGGATCCGCATAAGAAAACATAGAATACAGTACCTCCTCTGTTACAACTAGCTGTATGTCATAAACCAAAAAATCATAATATAAAATTTATAGAATTAATTTCTTGAGTTCAAACCTCTCCAGGTTCATAAAAAAGAGACACCATATCAACCTTCTACGTGATATGGTGTCTCTTTTTATCTAATTCAATTACTTCCCACCAAACATCTTCTCCAAAGACTTCGCATTGGCAAACAATACTTCTTTCAAGTTATCGTCAGCAACGATTTTATAGTCGCCATCTTTGTCTTTCTTTAAGTTCAATGTAACTTCGCGAGTTGCCATTGCTGCATCTTTATCTGCCAAGTTTTTGACGATAGTTGATGTCATTGTTTTTTCGATTGCTTTTTCAGATTGTTCTTTGTCTTCACTAAAGGCACTAGCGAACGCCATTGGCATAACTTCTCCCACTGCTTTTGTTACAGCAACGGATAGATCAGCAGATGTAATTTTCACTTTCACTTCTGCTTTGTCATCCTTTTTCGATACTTCTTCTAGCTTTTCAAATTTAAAGTTCTTTGTAATTGCACTTAGCATTGCTTTTGCCTCAGCATCATCTGTTTTTTCATTTAGTTTATTAAATTCCTTGTCACTCTCGACAAATGTACGAGCTTTTTCTACATCACCTTTTTGTATCGCTGTTAAAAATTCTTCTGTAGTATCTTTCGGATTTGCACACCCTGCTAAAACACCTGCTGTTAATCCTACTACCATCATTAATAGCAATAATCTCTTTACCTTTTGCACGCTCATTCTCCTCTTATCTTTTCTATTAAGTCAGCATCATACAATATTAAGAAACTGACATTACAAACATTTTTTAGTATAGCATTTATATGATTCATTTTCTATTAATTCCCAAAAGATAAAGGACCTTGCAGCATTCCTACAAGGTCCCTCTTCTATCAATCTGTATCCGTAGCACAAATGAACCACATTTTCTGCTCCCTACTATCTAACACCATCCAAGTAGCATCCCATGCAACATCGTAAAACCAATCTGTCCAAGGGCAATAGCTTTTGAACACTTTAATATCTTCATAGCGATCTTGGAACATATATTGACATACATTCACGGCTAATTGTTTTGCGATAACTGGTCGTTCCTTAAATCCTTCATATGCTCCGCCCGACAAAATTTGAGCGGCAATGCTACCATCAAGCATGACTGCCCATTGCTCTTTAAAATGCAACTTATATTTTTCTGACGTATGTATTTTTAACTCTTCTAAGCTATTGATTATATCTAAAGAGTTAAAGATTCTTCTAAAGAAGTGCTCGTGTCCATCTTTCCAATATGGTATTTCTTTAAAAAAATTTTCGTTATGTACTTTAAAACAGCTTATAACCACTCCGCCATTTACGTTTTGTTCCTTAAATGTATGTATGAGTTTCTCAATAGATGAGTCATTCGTTTCTATTTTTTCAAACGTTCCTGCTTTCCATCTCATAACGCCCACTACTCTCTATTCAAAATTTGTTTCTTAATTATAAATATCAAAATAAAACCCAGCAACTTTAAGATTGCTGGATTATCTCTTATTTATATTTAAAAAAACAATAACAATTGCTCCAATTATATAATGCCCTGCTACCATCCACATACTCCGATCAAAAATCATAAGCGATAACCAGAGTGATATATTCATAGTAGCAAATAATAAATATAAAATGTAATCTCTCTTTTGTATTGCTCCTCTATTCATCAAAATGTAAGCGGCACCGATAAGAGGAAAAAGACAAATATTTTTCTTAACGACTACGGATGCGGAGTTAGTGTCTGCATATGAACCTCCTTTTCATCATAATACTTGCTTCAACATCGGCCTCACTACCTTATATTCATCACTATAAGCTTCCTTTATGATTAAAGGCGGGTAATCACTTTTTTCTTCCTCAATCATTATGAATACTTCTGTTTTCTCTTGTAATGTATTAGATTCTCTATTTTTAGTAGGTTTTTTACTTGTTTTAATTTTCTTTGTTACTTCGCCAAGTTTTTGCCCAACTTCTTCTACTTTGGCAGGTTCATTCGTAACATAGTATTCTTGTTCGTCCCATACTAATATAGGTGGCACTTGTTCTCTTTTGTTACATATTATATAAGTAGTACTAGCTACAAGTAGTATACAAGTTAATAAATAGAAGATAGTTTTTTTATTCATATACTACACTCCTTATCTATCATTTCATTGGATTATATAACACAATTTATTTTCAGAAAATGGATTTGGTGGTAATTTTCAGGTTGAACAATAAAGAAAAACCTTACCAAAGTAAGGTTCCGTTTTTACATTCTATAGTGACTGATTAATTAATACGATCATTACAATAATTGCTATAAGCATAACAACTAAACAGCCGATTAATTTATAAAATCCTCGCTTCGTTAATGTCCCACCTTGAACGTCTTTACGAATAAATAAGAATACGGCTAAAAATAATACAAGCCCAATGCCAAAAGCATACATCATTTGCATATGTTAATCTTCCTTTCTCTCCTCCATCTTAATATCTTTTTGCTAAAACAACAAATGAGATAAAGACGGTACTCATTGTAAGTGCCATAAGTATATTCAATAATATAGAAGAAACTTTTTTAAATTTTAGCACGTCTATTTTGAAGCGAAACACGGAACACTGTAAATAACTGTTACTATATCTCCTCACTTCTTTTTTTAAAATTTAATATCTCCATATTTGTTTTATCCTTTTAAAATATTTCATTTATTTCTTTATTTCACGAAATGCGTTATTTGTTTTACGGTGTTTTTCGTCATATTTATAGAAACTAACTGTTTATGGAGCATTTTTTATGTTTAGCAACTTTTTTTGTAGAAATCCTTCACTTTCCTTTCAATATTTAACACTATCTAAATAAAGTTTACGATAAATTCATAATTTTTTATTTTTTATACTATATTCCGTTATATTGTTGTATAATATCTATGAAAGCGCTTATTATTTCAATATACATAATTCAAACTTTTTTTATCGAAACATTCTAACTATTATACCTATATTTAAATGCAACAATTATAGCTATTAGTATAGGCATACCAAATATATCCACCCCATTTTTCTGTAAAATTACTTTATAACATGAAAGATTAACTTGGGTGATAAGTTATTGTGAATGTTTTTTTACAAAACAGATAAGTAATAGTGTTTGGTATTATGTAAATTATTGTAATAACATAAGAGTAAAGAAAAACATTTACATTGATTATTGATTCATTACTTATTGAAAAAGAGCAAAATGCACCTTTGTATGGAAAAGGATTATATGCATTGGGAGGTTTAAACAAATGACGAGGAAGAATACAACGACAAACCCTTGGGCCAAGTTCCACGGTCCGAACCTTGGTTATGTTATTGAGCAGTATGATCTTTACGTAACTAGAGCAGGTTCTGTTGATCCGGAATTACAAGAGCTTTTTGAAATTTTTGGAGCTCCTTCGTTTCAAGATGATGTCGTAACAGGGGACAACACAGCAACACATTTTTCTCCTCAAAACACAGGTAATATTGAAAAAATTCTTAAAGTCGTTCAACTTGTTGAGCAGATTCGTTCTTTTGGGCACACGTTGGCTCACATCAACCCGATGGAAGATGCTGCAAATGGACAATCTCTTCTTGAGAAAGCAATGAACGAACTGAGCGATGCTGACTTGAAAGCGATTCCAGCGAAAACAGTATGGCCAGATGCACCAGAAGGTATTCACACTGCACTTGATGTAATTCATAGATTAAAAGACGTTTATACAAAATCTTTAGCTTATGAATTTTCTCATATACAAGATAGTGAAGAACGCGCGTGGTTGCATCAAATGGTGGAATCAAATTCATTGCGTCAACCACTATCAAATAAAAAACGAACTGCTCTTTTAAAACGTTTAACAGCTGTTGAAGGTTTCGAGCAATTCTTGCATAAAACATTCGTTGGGCAAAAACGTTTCTCTATCGAGGGCGTTGATATGCTTGTACCTGTTTTAGATGAAATTGTTCTAGAAGGTGCTAAGAACGGCGTTGAGGATGTCATGATCGGTATGGCTCACCGCGGTCGCCTAAGCGTACTTGCTCACGTATTAGAAAAACCATATAGCCACATGTTTGCTGAGTTCAAACATGCAAAAATAGAAGGCGCAGTGGCTAATTCTGGCTGGACTGGCGACGTGAAATACCATTTAGGTAGAGAACAAGTCGTTAGTAACGAAGAAGTTAGTACTCGCGTTACATTAGCAAATAACCCGAGTCATCTTGAGTTCGTGAATCCTGTAGTAGAAGGTTTCGCACGTGCGGCTCAAGAGAATCGTAAAAAATCTGGTCTTCCAGATCAAGATACTTCAAAATCATTCGTAATTTTAGTTCATGGTGATGCTGCATTCCCTGGTCAAGGTATTGTATCTGAGACACTCAACTTAAGCAGATTGAACGCGTACCAAACAGGCGGAACGATTCATGTTATCGCAAACAATGCAGTTGGTTTTACGACTGATAGCTATGATTCTCGTTCTACGAAATATTCAAGTGACCTTGCAAAAGGCTTCGATATTCCGATTGTTCACGTGAATGCTGATGATCCGGAAGCTTGTCTTGCAGCTGCTAACCTTGCGATTCAATATCGCATGTTGTTCAAAAAAGACTTCTTAATCGATTTAATTGGTTACCGCCGCTACGGTCATAACGAAATGGATGACCCGGCAGTTACGCAACCACAAGTGTACAAAAAAATTAAAAACCATCCAACTGTAAGAGCAATTTATGCAGATCAATTACAAGCTGCTGGTGTTCTAAATGCAGATGAGGTTGAAACAATTACACAGTTTATACAAGAGCAATTAAAATCCGACTATGCACAAGTACCACCAGCTGATACGAGTGATGCAACAATTCACGTTAAAGTACCAGATGTTGTTGCAAAAGGTATTCAGTCAATTGATACTGGCGTTGAGATTGACTCACTTCGTGCAATTAATGAAGGTCTACTATCTTGGCCAGAAGGTTTTAACGTATATCCGAAAGTGAAGAAAATTCTTGAGCGCCGTAAAGATGCTCTTGAAGAGAACGGCAAAATTGAATGGGCACTTGCTGAATCATTAGCATTCGCTTCTATTTTACAAGAAGGTACGCCAATTCGTTTAACTGGTCAAGATTCACAGCGTGGTACATTCGCACACCGTCATATCGTATTACACGATACTGATACAAATGAAACATATTCACCATTACATCGCTTACCAAACATTAATGCTTCATTCTCTGTTCATAACAGTCCGTTATCAGAGGCTGCTGTTGTTGGTTACGAATATGGTTATAACGTATTCGCTCCAGAAACTCTTGTTATGTGGGAAGCGCAATATGGTGACTTCTCAAATACTGCGCAAGCATTATTTGATCAATATGTTTCAGCTGGAAGAGCAAAATGGGGTCAAAAATCTGGCTTAGTTCTTCTATTACCACACGGTTATGAAGGTCAAGGACCAGAGCACTCTAGTGCACGTCCAGAGCGTTTCTTACAGTTAGCTGCTGAGAATAACTGGACAGTTGCAAACTTAACGAGTGCGGCTCAATACTTCCATATCCTGCGTCGTCAAGCATCTATCTTAGGAACGGAAGCTGTTCGACCATTAGTATTGATGACGCCGAAGAGTTTATTACGTCACCCACTTACGCTTTCAACTGCTAGTCAGTTAAGCGAAGGACGTTTCCAACCTGCTTTAGAACAAGAAAACCTTGGCATGAAACCAAATAAAGTAAAACGTCTTGTTTTAAGCACAGGTAAAATGGCGATTGACTTAGCAGCAGAAATCGAGTCTGGTAAACATGAGTACAACTTAGACGAAGTTCATGTCGTTCGTATTGAGCAATTGTACCCATTCCCTGCTGAGAAAGTTCAATCTATTATTAAACGCTTTAAAAACTTAGAAGAAATCATTTGGGTTCAAGAAGAACCTCGTAATATGGGCGCATGGCATTACATGGCTCCAATTCTGTTCGAACTTGCTGGAGATAAAGTGAAAACAGGCTACATTGGACGTCCTGATCGCTCTAGTCCATCTGGCGGCGATCCATTCGCTCACAAAGCTGAGCAAGAACTAATCGTTGCACATGCTTTAGATGTAAAGTATAACTTCCGTCAAGATAAACAAGAAATTGAAGTTTACAGCAACTAAAAAGTAACAATGAAGCTTTCTTGCTTGTTCCTTGGGCAGATATTCTGCCCAAGGCCAGGCTAACAAATGGAGATTACCGAAGACAAAAGAAGAAAAAACACACCGTTAGGCAAATAAGGGGAGGACATTTAAAATGATCGAAATTAAAGTACCTGAGCTTGCAGAATCTATTACTGAAGGAACTATTTCACAATGGCTTATCAACGTAGGCGACAAAGTTGAGAAAGGTGGCAGCGTTGTTGAGCTTGAAACTGATAAAGTCAATGTAGAAATCATTGCAGAAGATTCAGGTATTGTATCGAAGTTACTAGGCGAACCTGGGGATACAGTTGAAGTTGGCGCAACTATCGCAATTTTAGATGCTAATGGAGCACCAGTTGCAGTAAGTACACCTGCACCAGTGGCTGATGAGCAACCAAAACAAGAAACGACTGAAGCACCGAAAGCTGCGGCACCAAACGCTGAGCAAACTGCAACACTACAAGGTTTACCAAATACAAACCGTCCTATCGCATCACCAGCTGCTAGAAAAATGGCTCGTGAATTAGGAATCGACTTAAACGACGTACGTAGCACAGATCCACTTGGACGCGTGAGACCACATGATGTACAAGCTCATGCTGCAGCACCAAAAGAAGCACCAGCTGCTCCAAAGAGTCCAGCTCATGCTCCAGTTGCAAAAACGGAATTCGAAAAACCAGTTGAGCGCGTGAAAATGTCCCGCCGCCGTCAAACAATTGCAAAACGTCTTGTAGAAGTTCAACAAACATCTGCAATGTTAACAACATTTAACGAAGTTGATATGAGTGCGATCATGGAATTACGTAAAGAACGCAAAGATGCTTTCGAGAAAAAACATGATGTACGTCTTGGCTTCATGTCATTCTTCACAAAAGCAGTTGTTGCAGCATTAAAACAATTCCCATTATTAAATGCTGAAATTCAAGGTGACGAGCTTATCATTAAAAAATTCTATGATATCGGTATTGCAGTAGCAGCTCCAGATGGATTAGTTGTTCCAGTTGTACGCGATGCCAACCAATTAAATTTCGCTGAAATTGAAAGTGAAATTCGTGAATTAGGTAAAAAAGCACGTGACAACAAACTTTCATTAAAAGAACTACAAGGTGGTACATTTACAATTACAAACGGTGGTGTGTTCGGTTCTCTAATGTCAACACCAATCCTAAATAGCCCACAAGTTGGTATTTTAGGAATGCATAAAATCCAAGTACGCCCAGTTGCAATTGATAACGAGCGTATGGAAAACCGCCCAATGATGTACATTGCTTTATCTTACGATCACCGTATTGTTGATGGTAAAGAAGCAGTTAGCTTCCTTGTTGCTGTTAAAGATATGCTTGAAGATCCAAAGTCATTATTATTAGAAGGTTGATAGATTAAAATCTATTAAAGGCTGTAGAATGAATCATTCTACAGCCTTTTTTTATTGTGTTCATACGGGACAAATTTCATGACATAAGGTAATAATGTATGCCTAAACGTAAGGAGGATTAAAATGAATAACCTTCCAATTCATGCAAAACTTAAAGTAAATAAGGATACTTTCTTCCTCCCCGATTCAAACGGGGGTGTCTATTTTCGAAATAACGCCAGTTCATTTCGTATGGACGGTGATGGAATTTATGATTGGATTGAAAAATTAATGCCAATGTTTAACGGGAATTATTCTTTAGCCGAAATAACCGATGGCCTCCCTCTCCCCTATCAAAACCGTGTATTTGAAATTGGAGAGATTTTATATGAAAATGGTTTCGTTCGCGATGCAAATCAAGATGCACCTCATGAATTAAACAGTACATTACTCGACAGATATGCTTCACAAATTGAATTTTTAGAAGCTGATTCTCATTCAGGTGCTTTAAAGTTTGAAACATACCGCGGAGCAAATGTCCTTGTACTTGGTTCTGGGGATATGCTCACTTCCTTAGTTTCTTCTTTATTAGAATCTGGTTTACCTACATTTCATTACCTCGTTACAGATCGGGATGAAACAAACTATGACAGAATACATGAGCTAATAGAACGTGCATATGAAGTTGATAACAGTGTACTCCTTCAAGAAATCGATACTACAATTGACCGTCCCTTGCATGAAGTATTCGAACCTTTTGATTGGATTTTATATGTTTCTCAAAACGGAGACATCGACGGTTTAAAAACAGTTCACACTATTTGTAGAGAAACGAAAAAGAATTTCATACCAGCTATTTGTTTATCAACACTCGGTATAGCTGGACCTGTCGTAACAGAAAATCGTGATGAATGCTGGGAATCCGCATGGCATCGGCTACATGAAACGACTTTGCAAAATGAAAATTCATCGGATTCCTTCTCACCAATTACATCTGCCATGTTAGCAAATGTAATCGTTTTTGAATTGTTTAAACATGTCGCGGATGATTCATATCGTGAAAAAGAATCACAATTCTTTTTATTAAACTATGAAACACTTGAAGGAACGTGGCATCCTTTTATAAAACACCCTCTTGCAACTGATGAAAGTTTTACAATTGATACGATAGAAAATCTTTCTGAAAAACTTGAGCATCGGTATGGCCAACATACTTCAACTGATGTATTCCGCTTTTTCGACTCATTAACTTCTAAAGAAGCCGGTATATTCCATGTATGGGATGAACAAGATTCATATCAATTACCGTTATCACAATGCTATATTCAAGTAGCCAATCCATTATCAGATGGCCCAGCTCCCCTTCTGCCTCTTATGACTCGCAGTGGATTAACTCATAATGAAGCACGCCGAGAAGCTGGTTTAACAGGAATTGAAACATATGTAGCAGAAATCATTCACCGCCTTATTCCTGAACATAACAATATCGGTATCGGTGCTGGAGAAACGATGACAGAAGGATTTTACCGGGCACTACAACAACATTTAAACAATAAACTGTATGAGCGGCAGTCACATATGCTAGAAGAACTTACAACTGTTGATTTAACTGATATTCAAGATAAACATTGTAGATTTTATTACGATGCTCTCTCTACAATCCATGAAACACCTAAAATCGCAATGAGTGAAGAGATTCTCAGTTTTCCAGTCGTTTGGGTTGGTATAAATGATAGATGGTACGGTGCATCTAATATTAATATGACGTTAGCGTTACGAAACGCACTACAACTATCACTCTTTCACGTTCAAAATGAAGAAATTCCTTACAGAGCTAATATCTTGCCTGAATCATCTATTATTTTATATGACACGGATTCTTTTAGAGTGGAAATACAAGCGGAAGAAGAAATTCCAAGCGTACAATCTTTACAACTCGCCTTACAACATTTAGAAGAACATAATTTTTACCCCTTCGTATTTGATTTAGCGATTGAACCATTTTTGAAAGAAAACTTAGACGGTGTGTATGGGGTATTAATTGCAAAGGAGGACGGTTTATGATTCAAAATATATTGCTTATAGGAGATGGCCTTCTTGCAGACTATGTACATGATCAATTATGCAAACAATATTCCATCATTCGTCAGCATACTCTTACAGAAGAACTTCCTGAAAATATTCATCTCGCTCTCGTATTACATGATGGATCTCCTTCTACTATTCATCATGATGCTGAGCTAATTTTTCGCTCAAATCATATTCCGTGGCTACGTGGTTTTACTTCATTTGGCGAAGGTATTATCGGTCCTTACATTCATCCTCTTACGCCCGGATGTTCCCATTGTTCTGATGGACGCCGTTTTATCGCTGGCTTTGATCAAAAAGAAATGTGGGAACTACAGCGGAAATATGCCTTTAAAGCAGATAATGTAACGAGACGTGATGTACGTGCCACCCAAAATGGAATGTTGCAAATGTGTCATCTTATTTGCGCAGAAACAGAAAAAATATTAACTCATAACCATTCTTCTTTAGAAAATGAACTTATTTTACTAAACTTACAAACATTACAATGTACGCGGCATTCTTTTCTTCCAGATCCTCTCTGTCCTGTATGTAGTAATTTACCTGATGATACTGCGGATGCGGCGGAAGTTTCTTTACAACCAAGTTTAAAAGTAAGCACCGAAACGTATCGCTGCCGTTCCATTCATGAATTAAACACATTTTTAACGAGAGACTATTTAGATTATCGGGTCGGTATGTTGAACGGCAAAATGCAGCATTCTTTATTACCATTCGCTGACGTCATTATAAACATGCCATTAATGTTTGGAAATGAAGGTGTTGCAGGCCGAACTCATTCATTTGCAGTGAGTGAAGCAACTGCCATTTTAGAAGGTTTAGAACGATATTGCGGTATGTCGCCTCGTGGAAAAAAAACAAATGTGCACGGTAGTTTTCATGATTTAGAGGAACATGCACTAAATCCCCTCACACTCGGTGTACATACCAATGAACATTACAATCGTGATAACTTTCCATTCAAGCCGTTTGATCCTGATTATGAGCAAAACTGGGTATGGGGATATTCTTTATCACAAAACAGACCGCTTTTAGTTCCTGAATCAATTGCTTATTATAGCCTCGGTCATCGAGATGCTTTCGTGTATGAAACATCAAATGGATGTGCAATTGGCGGTAGTTTAGAAGAAGCGATTTTTCACGGCATTTTAGAAATTGTAGAGCGTGATGCCTTCTTACTCACTTGGTATGCCAAATTACCTCTTCCCCGCCTTGATCTTAGTTCAGCAAATGATACAGAATTACAATTAATGATTCAGCGGTTACGTACGATTACCGGATATGAATTACACGCTTTTAACGCGACGATGGAACACGGCATTCCTAGCTTATGGGTAATTGCAAAAAATACGCGTGAAAATGGAATGAACGTTGTTTGTGCAGGAGGCGCTCATTTAGATCCTATTCGAGCCTTAAAAAGCGCCATTCAAGAAATAGCAGGCATGTTACTTATAACAGACGATGAGCTCGAGCACAAAAGAGAATACTACGAAAAGTGCTTACAAGATCCTTATTTTGTTAATAAAATGGAAGACCATAGTATGCTGTATGGATTGAAAGAAACGGAAGAACGTCTTCACTTCCTTTTACGGGAAGATGCACCGGTGCAAACGTTCCAAGAAATGAATGTATCACAATCATTTGATATGGATTTAACATCCGATCTCCACCAACTTTTAAATCGTTTGCATCAATCTAATCTTGAAATAATCGTTGTAGATCAAACCGTTCCCCTCATAGAAAAGAACGGATTACATTGTGTAAAAGTTATTATTCCAGGCATGCTACCGATGACGTTTGGTCACCATCTTACTCGAGTTACAGGACTGGACCGGGTATATACCGTACCGATGACACTTGGATATACAGACGAACCTTTAACGAATGAAAGATTAAATCCACATCCACATCCGTTTCCATAGTAAAGGAGGGATTTCATGCAGCTAGATACTTTTTTACATCATCTCCATTTCTCTATCGATGAAATTATGCCGAATCATGAGGTGGACTGGAAAGACGCACCGCTTCCTTATAAATTATATCGAAATTTACCTACCATCCCGCTCTCCTTAGAAATCCCGTTATCTTTACCGAACTCTTCTACTACACCTACTTTAGATGAGATTGGTCATTACCTTTGGTATTCATTTGGTGTAACACAATTATGTCAGCTAAATAGCGAGAGAAATGTATTACGTAGATCCATTCCTTCAGGCGGTGCCTTATACCCGAATGAATTGTATATCTATTTAAAGATTGACGATTATCCAGACGGCATTTACCATTATGACGCCGCGCATCACCGACTTATTTTACTTCGCGAAGGAAATTTCGATTCTTATTTGGCAGACGCACTCGGTAATCGCTGTAATATACATGATTGTTTCGGTGCTGCATTCGTATCCACTATGTTTTGGAAAAACTTCTTTAAATACAATAACTTTTCATATCGACTTCAAGGATTAGATAGCGGGGTTCTCATTGGACAATTGCTAGAATGTACAAAACAGTTCGGTTATACGAACGGCGTATACTTTCAATTTCTAGACCGTGCACTGAACCATTTACTCGGATTGTCAGAAGGTGAAGAAAGTGTGTATGCCGTTATTCCTTTAAGTACAGAACCAGAAACTAATTGGTTTCACAATAATTACCGTGAAAATAAAATAGTTACTTCTCATGAGTTGTTGCAACAAATTCCGCCGCTCGCACATGAACATTTCGTTCGCTCAAAACATGTAGGTGAATATCCGATGATAACAAAAATAAATGAAGCTTCTATGATCGAATCGACAGCACACTTCCAAACGCTACATCATGAAGAGCACTATCAACATAATACGTACGCTGTACAGCTACCGAAAGTAGAACGGTTATCGTATGATTTCCTACAACTTTGTAAAAAACGATATTCTCCTGATGCGGACTTTATTTTAACGAAATGGGATGCAGCCGAGCTCGCTACTTTACTACAAGAAGCGAGCCTCTCCTTCCCCTATTACAACGACCTTGACGGTAAGTATACAAATGAAAATGCACGCGTCTCCTTATATGGATGTTTTTATAACGTGAAAAATATTGAAAACGGAGCTTACGCTTATAACAGTAAAACACATTCCATACAACCAATTCGATATGGAGACCTTCGCTACCCACTTCAGTCTAGTATGACGATGGATAACGTAAACCTTTTTCAAGTACCACTTTGCTTACATGTAGTCGGAAAGAAAGATTATTATACAAATGCACTAGGCTATAGAGGGTACCGTATTCATCAAATGGAAGCAGGTATACTCGTTCATAAACTCGTTTTTGCAGCGACCGCGATGGGGATGGGCGGGCATCCTTTACTTAGTTTTGATACAAATTCATGTGATCAATTGTATGGAATAGATGCTGGGAATGAAACATCTCTTATTCAAGTTCCAGTCGGGGCATATCGGGCGCGGAATTGGTTAAAAGGGGCTTTGCATAGTTAAAAGCACGCCGATGGACGGCGTGCTTTTTTACTAGATTAACTTAAAAATACTCTTAATTTGTCTAGCAAATAACCAATTTTTCGTACCGTAGTTATCATTTAAACTATCTAAATTAATAGATTGTCCGTTAGCAAACTTTAATTCTAACGTAGTATTTTTGTCATTTGTTTTTAAGTTACTATTTGTAATGGCATCATACTTTAATTTTTCAATCTCAACATATTCGTCTTTTTCTTGTCCAATCACGACATGGTCTTGAAAGAAGAAAAAGACTTCTACTTTTTTACCGAAACAAAATACATTTTTCGTATAAATTAATGTCGCGTTATCAAGTCCGACACATACTTCTTTCATTTCTTCCACAACGTGTCCAAAGTCTTCTTCATGTCTTGCATTTGATTCAGCAATCCATTCTTCAATTGTTTTCATGTTAATTGCCATACTGCGCCCCCTGGTTCGTTCATTGCTTCGTTTAAAAAATAAATACTATATGAAAATATAAGCGATACGTACTATGTTTTCAAGGGGGAACGGTATATTCAAAATAAAGTGAAACTTTATTTACTCCCTCATTGTAAAAAAATAGCACTTTAAAAAGTGCTATTCTGCTCTCCTTGCCGCTTGCTGAATTGGATCCCAAACGCTGTTATATGGTGGTGCGTAACTTAAGTCGACGTCTTCTAAATCATGAATGCTCATTTTATTGAAAAGCGCCATCGCAATCACATCAATACGTTTATCTACGCCTTCTTCTCCAATTACTTGCCCGCCCAATAATTGTTTCGTATCGGAGCGATATAGTAATTTCAAGTAAAGTGGTTTTGCATTTGGATAATAGCCCGCCATATTTGTAGAATCTACTTTGACCGTTTTATACGGAATGTGTAGCCCTTTTGCTTCTTTTTCATTTAACCCTGTTCTTGCGAGTGTCAAATCCATAAATTTAATAATGCCTGTGCCTAACGTACCTTTAAAAGCTCTTCGTTTATCAAGCATATTCAGTCCAGCAAGTCGCCCTTGCTTATTGGCAGTCGTTCCGAGCGGGATATGATCATGAATTTCCTTTATAACGTGGTAATGTGTTGCGCAATCACCGGCTGCATATACGTCTTGCACATTTGTTTGCATATATGCATTTACTTCGATTGCTCCTTTATGATTCTTACGTATATTTGTCCCTTCAAGAAAATCAGTATTTGGCTTCACTCCAACCGACACTAAAACAAGATCTGCTTTATACGTACCTTTATCCGTTTCGATTGCTTCTACTCGTTCATTTCCTTTAAACGCTTTTACATTTTCATTCGTTAAAATTTCAATAGTGTGTTTATCTGCTTCTTTATGTATATATTCAGCCATATCTGCATCATAAATCGTACCGATATGATCATTTCGCTCAATCATTCTTACTTTCTTACCAAGTTCGACGAATGTTTCTGCCATTTCCAGTCCGATTGCACCACCGCCAATAATAGTTACATCTTCAACTTTATTCGTTTCTAGCGTTTTTAATATACGTTCAGCATCCGGAATTGTTTTTAAAAGATGAACGCCTTGTAATTCCCGTCCTTCCCATTCCGGCATAACAGGACGTACCCCGGTCGCAATTAATAATCGATCGTACGAAAATTCAAAGACATCTTTCGTCTTTGTATGCTCTGCGTACACCATTTTCTTTTCCGTATCTACTTTCGTTACTTCATGACGCACTTTCGCATCAATTCCATATTTCTCACGAAACGTCTTCACGTTGCGCGCGATTAACTTTTCAGTTGAAGCGATAGCACCACTAATGACATACGGTAATCCACACTGAGCATACGAATAAATCTCACCTTTTTCTAAAGTTACAACATTTGCATTTTCATCGTTTCTAACAATTTGCATCGCTGCACTCATACCAGCTGCATCTCCGCCAATAATGACATAGTTCACTTTACCACTCCTTCTTTTTTACATACTCTTTACGTTTTCCATATTTTATAGAAATAACACCTACTTCCATTGTAAAGAAAGAGAATTTCATCTTCAAATTTGGTGCACAAACTTATGTATGAATAGGTAACTGTCGTGTCTTATAAACAACATGTTTAATATGCTATAACAGTAACTATTGAAAGTAGGTGAAACATACATGTGCGCTGGTCTTCTCGCTCAGTTTCCAGAGGAACCGAAAGAACCGAAAGCCGCCCTCCCGCTTGAACAAGAATTTACCATTAATGCAACATTATACAGTGCTCGCGCTTGGTTATCAGACAATGACACTTTCTCTCAAACTATTTGGAAAGCTACCCGCTTCGCTTCTGCATCACACGCTCGCAAGGCCATCTTCCCAGTCGGTACTGTTAAAATTGTAAATGTTTCTGATGATACAATAACGGTTACGATATCATCAGAATCAAAAGATGCTCTTAAAATAATCGTCCCTCCACATTCTGAAGCTGCTTTAACGTCTAGTTCTTTATCTGATGTGCAAGCCAGTACATCAGGAGGGGCAAGTAAAGTCACATTTCTCTTTCATATCTTTTTCTCTAGGGAACCTGCTCCAGCCAAATAACGATAGAAAAGGTACAGCAATATACACTGTACCTTTTTCAAGCGCTCTATTCTCTTGATTTGATTAGTTCAATATTATAAGTTTCGATATCTGTTAACGTTCCTTTAAAATAAGGATTTTCTCTATACCAAGGCTGTTTTGCAAAATATGCTTGCATATCTTTCGTTTGAAAAATATGTCCATGCCTTGCATATATTTCATTTCTAGCAATTTTCAACTGCTCTTTCGATAAATATGTTAAATCTGCGCTCGTTAATTTTCGAATATCACTATCAGGAAAGATGAAACCATTATATACATACCCAGTCGCGGGCGTTGGAGTAACATTATAAACAACTGTTTTTTCTGTACTTTTCTTTTGAAATGGAAGATTATAAGACGAAAGTGCCGTTACCGTCTCTACTTTTGTCGTTTCTCGTCCACTTTCTCCATTTCGTTCTAAATAAACCGTCGCACTTCCATCAGTCGCTACAGGCCCCCATGTAATTTCTTCTCCTGCCAGCGCTGTAACCGGTTTTTGATTTACATACAATGTTGCACCAGGCGCGTTCGTTTGAACTGTAATATATTGACCTTGCAACGTTAAATCTATCGTTACGTTATTTTGGCTTTGTTTCATAAGTACAACCTTTTCCTCACGAGATAATTTTACGTAGTCATTTTTATACTCTGATTGAAACACTTGATTTCCCGGAAGAAATGGCCCATATTGCTTCTCAAACTTTTTGTCATCTGTCTTATCAATTTCTTTTCCGTTCATTTTTAACGATACGTCTTTTTCATTTGTAAGCAAAGTTGTATAGTACGTCTTTGCTTTCAATTTATATCGATCAAATATAAAGAAATACTTTCCGTCTTTCGTTAATGAAAAATCAGCTTTTTCTATTCCGTCCCGTTGTTTTTCACCTTGTCTCAAATATTGTTTTAATTCATTTACGTAAGATGGATTTTCTTTTATATATGAAAATAGAGGCGTTACACTCTCTCTCGTTATCATAACCGATGGATCATCTGCCGTAACGATCTCAGCTAATTTCTCTCCGTCCCTCTCTTGTAAAATCGTAATTATCCGGTCTACTTGTGCCACCTGCGTATAATACGACGATCCGTACAAATACAATCCAATAATTGCTATAACAAATAGCGCTAACAGTGTAATGCCAACTTTTGCACCACCGCTAATGTTCTTCTTTACTACAGAACGTCTCCTCTTCGTCCCGCAGTTTTGACAAAATTGCACACCATCTTCAAACTGAATTCCGCACTTTGTACATACATTCATCCAGTCAACCACCTTTTCATTAGAAGCCAGTTATTCCCTGTGTTAAGGCTTGAATTATCGTGCTAATGTAAGACCAAAGTACAATGAATGTTGCAATTCCAATTAAAACATTTGCAATAATAAGTGTGTAAACGAGATCTAATCCGTCATTGTCTAGCTTTAATACGGCTACAGTTATACTAATCCCTATATAAGTTGCAGCTACCGATAATAATATCGGTAAGAAAAAAATTAATAAGAAACTAAAAAGAAAAGAAAGGACTAATATGACAATAGCCGGCGTCGCTATCGTTCCCCACATACCGAATACTTCAAGAAACGAAAAAGATGATTTCATCATCTTACCACTTACAAAAATAATAAATCCGACAAATAAAGTTAAAATTAATAAAAAGAAAAAGACCGTTATAGATTCTCCAAAAAACGTGGGAGTAGATATATCTGGTGCAAATGTTCTCGTAACTGCTGATGCTGCACTCATCATTCTATAAAAAATACATGCTCCTAAAAAACAAATAAGAACAAGACTTACAATTCCATTTCGTACTTCAATAGCGCCGCTTTGCATAATCGCTGTCGGTGCTTGTAATGCATGTTTAAAAAATTGAAAATAGCCGCTCGCAAACCGCTTCGCTTGCTCTACCGTTTCATTTTGCCGAGCTTCCTTTGCTTGTGCCGCACGTGCTTGTTCCGGCCCTTCTTCTTGGCCACTACTTGCCACTACTTCTTCCGTTAACGAATGTCCACAATTCCCGCAAAATTTTGCCTCCGCTGCATTTTCTGTATGACATGACGGACATTTCATTCTCTTATCCCTCCTTAAGGATATACCGTATAGGGTGTTACAAATTCAATATATGAATTTGTACATAAAACATGACTACAAGAAAAAGATTCTGAAATCCTTCTTCCGAAAGAAAATATATGTGCTAGTAATCTTGAAAAAAAATGCTATTATGAAACAGAACAAATAACATTTTTAGCAGATTGGATGAAAGACAATGGAATTGGTAAACTCAATTTTTCAAATACTCCTTACAAGCGTAATCCAATTATTTTCTTTAATTGGCGTTATCATTGTAATTGGATTTTTATTAGGATATTTAGAATCTCTCACACGCATGTATTGGTCGAGAGCTTTTGGAAGAAAAGGATTCCTATTAACGGCTTGGATTGGTGTTCCTATTCACGAACTTGGACATGCCATTATGTGCGTGCTGTTCCGTCATAAGATTGTAGCAACGCAGTTCTTCCCGACAGATACAAGCCAAGGGGCTTTAGGTTACGTACAACATCAATACAATCAAAAAAGTGTGTATCAACGGATTGGGAATTTCTTCATCGGCATTGGGCCTATTATTTCTGGTATTACTGCACTAATCCTTTTAATGCGCTATTTCGTACCAGAATCATATTTTTTATTTAATACAACTCTCGAAAAAACGATTGCTTCTACTTCTATTAATGTAGAAATGATCCAAAACATGCTCTTGTCGACGTTTGTATTATTGAAAAGCTTATTTACAATCGGCAATTTATTGAATCCTTCCTTTTGGTTATTTTTATTTATCGCCATTTGCATTTCCGCACATATCGCTTTAAGTAAACCAGACATTAAAGGATCAATAGACGGTGTTATCGTCATGTTTATCGTTTTATTTTTATTCAACATCATCGCGGGACTGTTTCAATACGACAGTAACCAGCTAATTGGACAGGTTATGAAATATAATATGTATCTCATTGCGTTTTCTAGTGTAGCACTGCTTTTCTCTTGTATTTCTACACTTGTTAGTTTTTCGTTTTATAAAATAAGAAGAGGGCGTTCTTTTTAAACGCCCTCTTCTTATTAATTATTCCCCTTATAATCACAATGCTCAACCGGAACACGAGCATGCCCCTCTTCATCGGTACACCATGACTGTGATTGGAATGCAAGAAAGATACCAATCCATTCTTCTTCCTTTTCAAAGTGAATGAGTATTCCTCCGTCTTGCCATATGCGATCATCACCTTGCCATTTTTCTACATTCCCTTGATTCATATGAATATCATGTATACCGTTTCCTGGTTTGAAATGAAAATAGGAATCTGGTGTATTTTCTTCTGGTCCCCATCTTTCGCCAAACGCGTAAATAATTGCTTTTTCTTCTATCGCTCGTTTTATATAACGTTCTATTTTTTCATTTAAATCATTATCTGCTCCTGCTTTTTCGGGAGGTAAAGGAATCATTTGATTTGAGTCAAATAGATTTCCTCTTATATAATCTAAAGCTACTTTCGGTTCATTGTTTTTTATTTCTGTAAAACCGAATGGTAATGTCGGTAAAATATGAATCGCCTCTGACTTAATATTGTTACTCGCAAAATATAAAACTTCTGATGGATAACTTTGTGACTTTACGTTAATTGCAATACGATAATCTACTCCTGTCTCGCCCTGTAAATGAACTTGATAATGAGGTGTTTTCCCTTTTCCAATCTTTGATTGTATAACTGTACCTTTTAACACACCGTAGTTTTTTAGGGGCATACATTTCATCTCCTATTCATCTAGTAGAAGCTATTCATATTTAAATCATTATCCACTCATAAAAAAAATCCTCCTATGTTAGGAGGATTTTTAATTTCTCAACATATACCAAACAATAACTTCTACCACTACAAGCAAAACCGCACCAAAGATCATTAACGTCGTCTTCTTTAATAGTTCATTTTCACGGTAAGGGATATTACATAAGTAAGCACCTAGTGTAATCCGTGATGGACAAGCGATTGTCGCTACTGATGATGCGGTGTTTTGAAGTGTTGTGACATATTGCCACGGGAGTGTTACGTTTTGTGCGGTTTGCATTTGTAGTTTTATAAACATTGCATTTGATCCTGCGTTACTACCTGTTAAAAATCCACCAATAGCGCCAATAAACGGAGCAACGAAAACGAAAAAGGTTCCAAATGTTTCACCAGCTGTCTTTGCGAGTAATGAATGCATGCCTGATGCACCCATTAGTTCTGAAATGGCGATAAACATTGTCGTCGTAATAGCAAATGGAATCCATTGTTTAATCGTTTGTGAGAGTGATTGTTTAATAATATTAGACGGGATGCGGAAGAAAATAATAGTAAATAAGCAAGTCATACCGAGCCAAAATCCTGGTGAATATAGTAACTCTAGTTTGTAAGAGTATGATTTCAAATCAAGAACCGCATATGATTTGAACAAATCATGTAATGCTGGAACGAGGCGAGAAAGTAAAATACAAACTGTTAGAAATATATAAGGGCTAATAATTTTTATAATGGATACTTCTCTCTCCGTTGCAGCCGCATGTTCTGTTATAAGATTTTGCCCACTTTTTCCTTTTAATTTAATGATAAAAAAGCCAAAGGTAATCGTAACGATAGAACTTAATATCCCGGCTAGTTCAACACTTACGTACGCATTAGAAAGATAGATTCCGAGAGAAAATAATAGAAAGAACCCTACTCCTTCTTTCCACTTTTCTATAACCGCTTGCCAGCCGCCAACAACGTGTAAAGAAAGAATAACGAAGTAAGCAAACATCGGAATACTTAATAGCGCTGTATTTGTGCCAAGTGTTGTAAGAGGCATATTTATTAGCTGCGAACCGATAATCGTACCAGTTGCCATTGCGCCCCATGAACTAGCTAGTAAGCCGATGAATGAGAGTAGTACAACTTGAAATGGTTTATATCCTAGTGAAAGAAAAATAGGTGCTGCAACCATAAAGCCAATACCGAATCCACTTACTGATTCAATAAGCGGGCAAATGCCAAAACACATAAGCAGCATTTGTAATAAGCGATCCTGAGTAACTGCTTCTAGAAAACGTGCTACTTGATCGATGTACCCCATTTTGTTCATGAGGTGAAATAAAAAAATACCGAAAAATAAAACGTACCCGACAATAAAACAAATTAACCATCCTTTAATCGTTGCGTGCACAGTTTCACTTATCCCTAATTGAAACATTGGCGAGAGTAAAACAATTCCAACAGACACAGCATAAGAAATTAACGAGGACCTTAATGACGTTTGTTTAAATAAAAATAAACAAATGAAAATCATCATAATTGGGATAAGTGCCAACAATATGGCCATGTTATCATCTCTTTTCATTAAAAATACAATTTTTAACTATTATATAACAGATGACATAATTTTCAATTGTTTTTACAACAGATTCAAAAAAGGAACCAAACGGCTCCTTTTTATTCACTCCCATTTTCTATTATCCTGAAAAACTGTCTGCTTTCCGACTATTTCTTTCAACACAACAAACACAATGTAAGTACATATTGCTTGCAATATAATATTCCAAAATTTCATTAATGCAAATGAATGAATCCGTAGAAATAATTCGTTTAATAATACAATCGAAACGATACTAAATAATTCTATACTAATCGAAAATAGACATATTTCTAAAATAGACTGTTCTTGAATGCGATTTAAATTGGAAAAGATGAATACATACCCTAAAAATAGAGCCATTAACTCTATTTTCGTCATGCTAATGAGCCAAGCGTATAGCGGTACAGTTAAAAATAGATATAGTAGTTTACGTCTTAGCATGCCTTCTCACCCTCTGAATTATATGTATTTTCTGTATATTTTAACATTTATTACGCAAAACAAAAAGAAGAGACTACGCCTCTTCTTTTTGTTTTGTTGCATATATTAATTCACATATTTCTTCTTGCTTTTCATTTTCTAAAAGCTCAATGATCTTACTTCCAACGACAACTCCGTCGCATATTGTAATTATTTCTTCTACATGTTCCTTTGTTGAAATACCAAATCCTGCGACTACTGGTAAGTTGACGTGTGATTTTACTTTTTCTAAGTAACTATGAATCTCCTCTTTAAAGTTTTGACGTACTCCCGTTACGCCCGCTACTGTAACAGCATAAACGAACCCTTCTGATTCACTCGTGATTTTTTCAATTCTTTCAATAGGACTCGTTACGGTAACGAGTGGAATGAGCGCAATGTTTGCCTCTCGAAGTAACGGCGCAATAATATTTTGTTCTTCATACGGTAAGTCCGGAACGATGATGCCGTCTACACCTGCTTCTATACAGTTCTCGATGAATCTCTCTTTTCCGAATGCAAGTACCGGATTTAAATATGTCATAAGAACAAAGGGCATTTGTACTTCTTTCCTTACCTCTGCTAACGCTTGAAAAATGCCTTTTAATGTTACGCCGCTCTCTAGCGCTCGCTTTCCTGCTCTTTGAATCGTTGGGCCATCTGCGACTGGATCTGAAAACGGAATACCAATTTCAACGATGCTTGCTCCAGCCTCATCTAGAAAACGAATTCTTTCTTTTAATTTTTCAAGGCCACCATCTCCGCCCATTACGTACGGAATAAATGCTTTCTTGCCATTTTCAAACGCTGCTTTAATTTTTTCTACTCCCATTTTTTACACCTCTTCCATATAACGTTTTATACTCTCTACATCTTTATCCCCGCGGCCTGATAAACAAATAACAAGTCCTTCATCTTCCTTCATTTTCGGAGCTAATTTTAATGCGTATGCGACAGCATGCGAGCTTTCTAACGCCGGGATAATGCCTTCTTTTTTCGTTAATAATTGAAATGCTTCTAATGCTTCTTCGTCTGTTATCGAATGATAAGAAACGCGGCCGATATCTTTTAGCAAACTATGTTCTGGACCAACACCTGGATAATCAAGTCCTGCTGAAATAGAGTGTGCTTCTTGAATTTGCCCTTCTTCATTTTGCAGAAGATACATCATTGATCCGTGCAGGACACCGACGCTTCCTTTCGTTAAAGTTGCTGCATGCTTTTCTGTATGAACGCCTTTTCCAGCTGCTTCTACGCCGTAAAGAGCAACTTCTTCATCGTGTACGAACGGATAAAACATCCCCATTGCATTACTACCACCTCCAATACAAGCAATGACTGCTTCTGGTAACTTTCCTTCTAACGCCTCATATTGTTTTTTCGTTTCATTTCCAATTACACTTTGGAAATCACGTACAATTTGCGGGAATGGATGTGGTCCGAGAACAGATCCCATAATGTAGTGCGTATCATGCACATGTGAAACCCAGTAACGAAGCGCCTCGTTTACCGCATCTTTTAATGTACCGCTACCTGCCGCTACACTTTCTACTTTCGCTCCGAGTAATTCCATTCGGAACACATTTAATTTTTGACGTCTTACATCTTCTTCTCCCATAAAAATGACGCATTCTAATCCGAGAAGAGCACATACAGTAGCTGTTGCAACTCCGTGTTGTCCAGCTCCTGTTTCAGCGACAACTTTTTTCTTGCCCATTCGCACTGCAAGTAGTGCCTGACCGATTGTATTGTTAATTTTATGAGCTCCTGTATGGTTCAAATCTTCACGTTTTAAATAAATCTTTGCACCACCGCAATACTTCGTCATATTATCAGCATAATATAGCGGTGTTTCTCTTCCGACGTACGTTTTTAAATAATGATTTAATTCCTTTTGAAACGCCTCATCTTGCATCGCTTCTTTATATGCTTCTTCTAGTTCTAGTACAGATTGCATTAACGTTTCTGGAACGTATCGTCCTCCGTATATACCGTAATGTCCTTTTTCATCTGGATATGCGTAGTTCATTTGGAACACTCCTTCGCTTTTATAATAAATTGTTTTATTTTCTCTACATCTTTCTTTCCTTCTGTCTCTACTCCGCTGCTCACATCGACCATATATGGCCGAACAGTTCGAATTGCTTCTTCTATATTAAGAGCGTTTAATCCACCAGCTAATATCGTTTTCTTTCGCAATTCTTTTGGCATATGCCCAAGTAGTTCCCATGAAAATGTCTTTCCATTTCCTCCATGAAACTTTTCTTTCGGGCTATCAAATAATATATAATCCGTTTCATACCCTTGAGCGTTTTTCATATCACTCTCTGAAGTTACTCCTAGTGATTTTATAGACGGAATATTCAATCTTCTGATTTGATAATTATCTTCATCTCCATGTAGTTGTACATGTGTTAACCCGCACTCATCTGCAATTTTCTGGATCACTTCTACTGATTCATTTACGAAAACACCGATTTTTAACACGTTGGCTGGAAGCTCCTGAATGATTTCTTTCGCTCTCTTTGGAGTGATTTTCCGTTTACTTTCTGCAAAAACAAATCCGAGTGCATCTGCTCCGTATTCGCAAGCACGTTTTGCTGTTTCCATATCAGTGATGCCGCAAATTTTCACTTTCATATGTTCACCTTACAATCTTCAAAAAAGGTACGAATAGAAGATGATGTCATAAGCGCTTCCCCAACTAATACACCTTTTGCTCCTGCTTTTTTAACACGAATAATATCCTCTTTTGAATGAATCCCGCTTTCGCTAATCCAAAGTAATTTCTCCTCATTTAATCGTTTCCCGAGCTTTTCCGTTTGGTTTAAATCCACTTCAAACGTTTTTAAATTACGGTTGTTAATACCGATAACGTGCGGATTTAATACAATCGCAATTTCTAATTCCTGCTCATCATGAACTTCAACAATTGCTTCTAATCCTTTTTCTAGTACGTAACTATACAGCTCTTTTAACTTCTCTTCCGTTAACGCCGCTACGATTAGTAAAATAATATCTGCGCCAGCTTCATACGCTCTATCGATTTGAATCTTATCGATTATGAAATCTTTACATAAAAGCGGAATGTTACTTTCTTCTCTTGCTGTTTGTAAATCTTGAAACGATCCTTTAAAAAATTGACCATCTGTTAAAACAGATACTGCTCCTGCACCACATTTCTCATATGTTCCCACTTGTTTTCGTACGTCAACGTGTAAATTGATATCTCCTTTTGATGGTGATGCTCGCTTTACTTCTGCAATGACAGTAAACTGCTGTAACGCTTCTACAAGTGAATGTGTCTTTCTTTTTGTTTTTACTGGTGTATATATTTCATATAACTCCGCAACTTCCTTTTTCTTCTGTTCTACAATTTTATCTAAAATCGTCCCCACTTTAGTTCACCCTTTCTAATTTTTCGTTGCTTGCTACAATTAATAAGTTTAATTTGGCTAATGCTTTTCCAGAGTCAATGCTATGTGCCGCGAGTTTAATTCCTTCTTCAATCGTTTCCGTTTTTCCATTTGCGAAAAGAGCTAGGCCTGCATTTAATAAAACTGTATCGCGATAAACACTCTTTTCTCCGCTCAATACTTCAAGCGTAATCTTTGCATTTTCTTTTGAATTCCCCCCTCTAATTTCTTCATTTTTCACTCTTGAAAAACCATACTTTTCTGGATCAATACTCATTTCCACTATTTCATTATCTTTTAAAATGACAACGTGATTTTCCCCTTGTAATGATGCTTCATCTAAAAAACCACTTCCATTTACAACAAGCGCTTGTTTCCGGCCTAACTTTTGTAATACTTGTGCAACTGGTAATAACATATCTCGTTTATAAATACCGACAAATTGTGTTTCTAAATTCACTGGATTTGTTAAAGGGCCAATTAAGTTAAAGATCGTCGGTACGTTTAATTCTTTTCTTATTTTCATAATGCGCCTTAGTGCTGGATGCATCGCTGGTGCAAATAAAAATGCAATGCCCACATGCTCTAGTAAATAATCAATTTCGTTTGGCGTACTACTAATATTTACACCTAGTTCTTCTAATAAGTCTGCACTTCCTGTTTTACTAGAAACAGCACGATTACCATGTTTTGCAACCTTTACACCTGCTCCTGCCAGTACGAATGCTGATGTTGTGCTAATATTAAACGTTTGAGCACCGTCACCACCCGTCCCGCAATTGTCCATTGCTCCTTGTATATGGTTCGAAAATGGTAGTGCCTTTTCGCGAAGAGCTCGAACGAGACCGTATATTTCTTCTGCATTTTCACCTTTCGCTTTCAGTAAGACTAAGAAAGCTGCAATTTCACTTTCTAATATGTTTTCACTTAATAAAAGTAGTCCTGCTTTATACATTTCCTCTTCTGTTAAATGTTGACCCTCCACTAATTTACGAAGATAGTTATTCATACTCTTTCCTCCTCTTTTACTTCTGTTAAAAAGGCACGTATTAACTTTCCGCCTTCTTCTGTTGCGATTGATTCCGGATGAAACTGTAATCCGAAGAGCGGATAATAATTGTGACGGACTGCCATTATTTCTCCGTCGTCCATCGCTGTCGCTAATATGTCAAAGCACTTTGGCAAGCTCGTTTGCTCTGCAACAAGGGAATGATAGCGCATCGCCGTTAGCGGCTGTGTAACATATGAAAAGATTGACGTTCCGTTATGTTTCACACGCGATGTTTTTCCGTGTTTAATACGCTCTGCTCTAACAATGTCTCCTCCAAATGCAGCTATGATCGCTTGGTGGCCAAGACAAATCCCTAATATGGGAACGTTCTTATAAAAATGACGGATGACGTCGATACAAATGCCAGCATCCTCTGGTTTTCCTGGTCCTGGTGAAAGTACAATTCCTCTTGGATTCATCTCTTCTAACTGTTCTATCGTTATTTCATCATTTCTTACAACTACAATTTCTTCTTCATGTTCGCCTAACAGTTGATACAAGTTATATGTGAATGAATCGTAATTATCGATAAGTACAATCATTTCATTACCTCCAAAAGCGCTCTCGCTTTATTTAATGTTTCTTCATATTCAGCTACTGGATCTGAATCGTAAACGACTCCTGCTCCTGCTTGAACGTATGCTTTTTCATCCTTTACGACCATCGTTCGAATGGCGAGCGCCATATCAAGATTTCCTGAAAAACTAACGTATCCAACTGCACCAGCGTATACATTTCTTTTTTCATTCTCTAGTTCATTTATAATTTCCATCGCTCTAATTTTCGGAGCTCCAGAAACCGTCCCTGCTGGTAAGCAATACGCTAACGCATCAAATCCGCCCATTTGTTTTCGCAATATTCCGTAAACTTCAGATACAATGTGCATAACGTGAGAGTATTTTTCTACTTTCATATATTTATCTATCGTAACCGAGCCGATTTCGCTCACTCTACCAATATCGTTTCGCCCAAGATCTACAAGCATCATATGCTCTGCTCGCTCTTTCTCATTGCCTAACAGTTCTTTTGCGATTTCCTCGTCTTCCCTCTTCGTTTTCCCCCTCGGCCTTGTACCAGCAATTGGATTCGTCATCACTTTATCCTTCCGTACTGATAGTAAACTTTCCGGCGAAGAACCGAGTACAACATAATCTTGAAAATCGATATAGAACATATATGGTGATGGATTTGCAATTCGAAGTTTTCGATATAACGCGAATGGATCACCAATACATTCACTTTGTAAACGCTGTGACAGTACGACTTGGAATATGTCTCCCGCTCTTATATATTCTTTCGCCATTTCTACCATCTCACAAAACTCTTTTTCCATTATAGAAGAAGTGAATGATAATGTGGATTGTATTGCATTTACTTCAGCTTCTTCTCCTTGTAGCACTTCCTCTTTGTATACTCGTAGCCTTTCGTATACTTCTTCATAATCTGCTGAATCATCTTGCCTGCATACATATACAAACGACAACTTTTGGCGTAAATGATCGTAAACGATAAACTCACGATATAGTAAAAGATGTACTTCCGGAATATTTAATGGGTCGTGTAAATCCGCTCCAATGTTTTCATACTGCCGAATGACATCATATCCAATATAACCAACTGCTCCTCCGCAAAATGGAAATGGACTGTCTACTTGTGATGGTGCGATTACTTCTTCTAACACTTGCAGTACATTACCTTGTAACTTTTCTGCCCGGCCGTAAATCGTTCGTTCCACTTCCGTACCAACGCTTTTCACTTCTCCATAAGGATTACATCCCAAGTAAGAATAACGCCCTTTATCTTGATGAAGCTGTGAACTTTCTAATAAGAATTTCTGCTTCCCTTTCATACGTCTATATAAAGAAATTGGCGTAATGCTATCTCCTTCTTCTTCAGTGATTACTAAAAATGTCTTTCTCTCTCTTTTTTGTTTTATAAATTCTTCTTTCGTCATCATGTCCTTCACCTCGCCCTGAAAAATAAAAAAGTCCTCTACATATCGAAAATATGTAGAGGACGATAAATATACCGCGGTACCACCTCGTGTTGGATGCAAAAGCATCCCGCTTTGTTCAGGTACAAAATTTATACCTTATCCTTGTAACGGCGGAACCCGGGTTGCCTACTGAAAATAATTGTTCAGCATACCTCTCGTAAGCCCATTCCGTATATGGCACCGTACCGGGCTCCCACCTATTCCCGGCTCTCTGTAACGTCTCTAATATACGTACTCTTCTTACTTAAACGATTTCATTTATTTAATTTTTTATACACAAAAAGGGAGTACTCATCCTATAGAAAGGACGGGTACTCCCGTGGTGCCACCTTAATTCATTACAAATGTAACGCACTTTACCGTATCAAAAACAATACGTGTCTCTTGTATCGAT
Source organism: Bacillus sp. FSL W8-0770 (assembly GCF_038008705.1). Taxonomy (NCBI): domain Bacteria; kingdom Bacillati; phylum Bacillota; class Bacilli; order Caryophanales; family Bacillaceae; genus Bacillus; species Bacillus sp. FSL W8-0770. Next base: position 1,196,815 of record NZ_JBBOZR010000001.1, on the reverse strand, counting down.
GAGATCATGTCGCCAAAGCCTACTTCTTTCGTTTCGGTTTGGAAGCTCCGAAGCCCATTCCACATCAATTCCATACTGATTCGCACCAACCATCAGCTCTCTGACATGTTCATCATGTGTACTCTTCTTCATCAACGCTTGCATTTTTTTAAGTTGCACTCATTATAGACCTGACTTTTTTCACAAGTCAATACTTTTTTAAAAATTTTATTTTTCTTTCCTTTCAATATTATATTGACAAAACAACCTCTTTTTATGTAAATATAATAAATACTCTATTAAAAATAAGGTTTTTTGTATGAATATTATATATTAAAAAAGTAAAATGACATCAAAAAACGCTTACATTTCTGAAAATTCGTATTTCTATATGGATTTTTCAGAATAATCATGATAGATTATAAAGTGAAACTTTAATCAGTAGGGGTTTGTTCATCCCACTGATTATTAGTTAAATCAATCGGGCATTTACGGGCAGTTGCTCTCCCACCTAACTTCCTTGCCCAGCCAATTTTAAGGTGGGAGTTTTACTGCCCGTTTATGCGGGATAAATATGCATAACGCATCAAAAGACATGACAAAAGGAAGGGGAACTTCATGAGTACGCAGATGTTAACTTTAACTTCAATCTCTATTTACATGCTCGGGATGTTAGTAATCGGCTATTTCGCCTATAAACGAACGTCCAACTTAACAGATTATATGCTTGGCGGGCGTACACTAGGCCCCGCAGTAACGGCATTAAGTGCTGGAGCATCCGATATGAGTGGTTGGCTTTTAATGGGATTACCAGGTGCAATGTTTAGCGTTGGATTAAGTAGTAGTTGGATTGCGATCGGCCTAACACTAGGCGCATACGCAAACTGGCTTTATGTTGCTCCTCGCTTACGTACCTACTCAGAAATTGCAAATAACTCTATTACTATTCCAGAATTTTTGGAACACCGTTTCCACGACAAATCTCATATGCTACGTTTAGTATCTGGACTTGTTATTATGATTTTCTTTACTTTCTATGTAGCTTCAGGATTAGTTTCAGGCGCTGTATTATTTGAAAATTCATTTGGTATGAACTACCACGTTGGATTATTCATTGTTGCAGGCGTTGTTGTAGCTTACACATTATTTGGTGGGTTCTTAGCAGTAAGTTGGACAGACTTCGTGCAAGGAATCATTATGGTAGTCGCTCTTATTCTTGTTCCTATCGTAACAATTATGAATTCGAATGGACTTGGACCTGCATTTGATACAATCCGCTCTGTAGATCCAACACGTTTAGATATTTTTAAAGGTGCCTCTACTTTAGGAATGATTTCTTTATTCGCATGGGGGCTTGGTTATGTTGGACAACCTCATATTATCGTACGCTTTATGGCGATTTCGTCCGTAAAAGAACTGAAAAGCGCACGAAGAATTGGTATGAGCTGGATGATTTTCTCTGTTGTCGGAGCTATGTTTACTGGTCTTATCGGTATTGCTTACTATTCACAACAAGAGTTAACATTATCTAACCCGGAAACAATTTTCCTTGAACTAGGAAAAATTTTATTCCATCCACTTATTACTGGATTCTTATTAGCCGCTATTTTAGCAGCAATTATGAGTACAATCTCATCTCAGTTACTCGTTACTTCAAGTGCAGTAACGGAAGACTTATATCGTACATTCTTTAAACGCTCTGCCTCTGATAAAGAGCTTGTATTTGTCGGTCGTATGGCTGTACTTGTTATTGCATTAGTTGGATGCGCTTTAGCGTTTAAACAAAATGATACAATTTTAGCTCTTGTTGGATACGCTTGGGCTGGGTTCGGTTCTTCATTTGGACCTGCTATTTTATTAAGCTTATATTGGAAACGTATGACGAAATGGGGCGCACTTGCCGGTATGATTTCTGGTGCCGCTACTGTTATTATATGGACTCAATTCAAATTCTTAAAAGATTTCTTATATGAAATGATTCCAGGTTTCGCTATTAGTTTACTAGCCATCGTAATTGTTAGTTTACTAACACAACCTTCAAAAGAAGTTGAAGAGCAATTTGAGGATTTCGAAAAACAACATCGTCATAATTTATAAAAAAATCTCTGCTGTTATGATAACAGCAGAGATTTTTTACAGTTCGACAATCTTCTTATCAAATTTAACAAATTCTTTATGTTTCGTTAAATTTAACATAACACTACTCCTTTATAGTATGAGTATCAGCACTTATACAGAAAGGGGACTCCAACATGTTAGCAGCTTTCCAGCAACAACAAACACGAAAATTTTCACCTATCACAAATACTTCTGCGTCTTGTTTAAACATGCAACCTAACCCGCCTAAAATTTCAATTGCTCCTTCTGTTATTTCAGTCATCGGTGTTCATATGGAAAAACATAAATTAAAAATAAAAACGGGACAAAACATTGTGTTATCAGCTTCCATTTTACCAATACAAGCAACGAATAAAGAGCTTATTTGGTCAAATATGAATTCTGATATCATCACCATATATCCAAAAGGTGACACCGTAACGATTACTGGAAAAAGTACAGGTAAAGCAGTCGTAATTGTCACAACTGCTGAAGGCAAATTCCGTGACCTATGTGTCATTCATGTACACCCTTATATGACAAATCCAAAGTAAAAGAGTGGCTTCGTAGCCACTCTTTTACTTGATTTCAATATTTGAGTTTTTACTTTTTACAAGATTAATAAAAAAAGATGAAGATTTATCTTGTTTATGATGGTTGAAATTTGAAATTGCCTGTTCTTCTGTATAAAAATTTGATGTAACTTCTTTCCCTGCTTCATCTATACTATGTTGCCTAACGCATCCTTTTAATACAAAATAACATTTTAACGGAACATTTCCTTGTCTTAGGAGCACTGTTCCTTTTTTATATTCTTCAATTTGTAATTCACTGAGGATCATTTGCTGCTCTTCTTCACTTAGTGTTGTAAATCTATTCATATACTTCTTTAATATCTCTTCCATTTTCCTCCCCCTTCTACGCCCGCATTTCTATAAAACAAAAAGAGAAGTATCATAACTTCTCTTTTCTCCCCTAACACTATAATTCCTGTGTATACACCGGCTCGTTTACGACATTTTTTGCTGTTCGCTTTTGTTGCTGCAGTAAGAAAACAGATACACCAAACAATACGAGCATGCTACCGATAATTTGCATTGCATTTAATTTTTCTCCAAGTAAGAAGAACGCAAGTATAGATGCTCCAACAGGTTCTCCTAAAATACTCATTGAAATTGTCGTTGCATTCACATAATTTAACAGCCAGTTATTAATTACATGTGACACTGTCGGCACAACCGCAAGTAAAAGAAAAACAGTCCAATCCCACTTCGTATAACCTGTAAAGGGTACTTGTAATATGACATTATAAATCCCCATAAAAAGACCTGCGAACGCAAAGACTGTAAAGCTATAAATCCAGTGCGATACTTTCTTCACTGTCGTTTGCCCGATAAATAAATAACCGACAACTGCTATTACACTTAGAAAGGATAATATGTCACCATAAATTGCTTGCTTACTTAAACCTAAATCTCCCCAACCAATGCACATTACTCCTAAAATAGCGATTCCCATCGTTGCAATGGCTGAATATGTTGTTCTTTCTTTAAATAGAAAAAAACCTCCAACTAAAGATACGATCGGTTGAAGTGCCAAAATAATTGTTGAACTAGCAACTGTTGTATGCTTTAAAGATTCAAACCATAAAAGAAAATGAAGTGCTAAAAAGAAACCAGATCCAATTAAAAAGCCCCAATCTTTCATTTGAATCCTATTAAATTCCTCTCTTTTTTTCCATACGATAGGCAGCATAATAAGTACGATAATCCATAAGCGATACATACTTAATATTGAAGATGGTGCTGAGGACATCTTTACAAAAACTGCTGCAAACGAAATGGCAATTATAGAAATTGCTAATGGTAGTGCGATTGATTTTTCTTGTTTCAAATCCTGTCTCCCCTCTCACCTGTCAAAAATCCCACTTCATTATATCCGTTTTCTTTCGCAACTTAAATACTAATTTTTTAGATTCTTCGTACCATTATGGTAAAATAGAAATTAAGGCACCGATTAGTGAATATTTCTTTCCTTTTCACTACAAGCGTCGCTCTTACAATCGTTACAGTAAATTTTTATTTAGGGGGATCTACATGAGTCAAACAATAGGGAGAATTGAAGAAATTTCATTTTATAGCGCATCACTCCAAGAAGACGTTACACTTCTCGTTTATTTACCAGTAAATTACACGCCACTGCACAAACATACAGTTGTAATTGCACAAGATGGTAGAGATTATTTTCAGCTCGGTAAAGCGCACCGTGTAATTGAGCGCCTTCGTGAAACCGAAGAAATTGACCGTACAATTATTGTCGGTATTCCATATAAAAATGTACATGATCGTAAAGAAAAATATTTCCCAAATGAAGTAAAAAATGCTGCATATATTCGTTTCCTTGCTCATGAACTTGCACCATATATTGATGAAAATTATCCAACGTACCAAATGGGAAAAGGCCGTGTTTTAATTGGTGATTCTCTTGGTGGAACAGTTTCCTTTATGACTGCACTTATGTATCCGCATACATTCGGTAAAGTCGTTATGCAATCACCATTTGTGGATGAGACAGTGATGAACTTAGCAAAAGAATTCAAAGATCCACAGGCGTTAGAACTGTATCACGTCATCGGTACAGAAGAAACGGCTGTAAAGCGTACTGATGGACAAGTATCTGATTTCGTAGGGCCGAACCGTGAGTTAAATACGCTTCTTACAGATAAAAACTTCATCACGCATTATGAGGAATTTGAAGGCAATCATACTTGGAAATATTGGCAGACTGATTTACCGAAAGCCTTCTCTCATATTCTATCAATGAAATAATAGAGAGCAGTATTCAGAATAATTTGATATAATAGATAAAGAGATTTATTTATCTCAAAATCTAACTAGACTTACAAAGGGAGGAATTGGAACATGAAATTAGGCATTGTAATTTTTCCATCTAAAATGATTCAAGATAAAGCGAACGGATTGCGTAAACGTTATGACCCGCACTACGCATTAGTTCCGCCACATATTACATTGAAAACACCCTTTGAGGCGCAAGATGAACAATTAGAGTCGATTGTAAACGAGTTACATACAATCGCAAGTAAAACGAACCCTTTCACCCTTCATGTTGGGAAAGTTGGTTCATTCGCACCTGTTAATAACGTCCTTTACTTTAAAGTAGAAAAAACACCTGAACTTACTTTCTTAAATGAAGAAATGCATAGCGGGTTATTCACGCAAGAACGCGAATATGCTTTCGTACCTCATTTAACAATCGGACAAGGCTTATCAGATGCAGAGCATGCTGATGTGTTGGGCCGATTACGTATGAAAGATTTCTATTACGAACAACCAATTGATCGTTTCCATCTTCTATATCAATTAGAAAATGGAACATGGACTGTACACGAAACATTCCGTCTTGGAAAGGGGAACAACTAATTTGCACGCACAGATTGTACAAACGGACGAACAACTAAGAGATGCATTCTCTGTACGTAAACAAGTGTTTGTAAATGAACAACGTGTCTCTGCTGAAGAAGAGTACGATGAGTTTGAAGAAACTTCAACACACGTTGTTATATATGACAATGATGTTCCAATCGGTGCTGGACGTTTTCGCGCCCTTGATGGTATCGGAAAAATGGAACGCATTTGCGTGCTAAGTTCTCATCGAAAAAAAGGTATCGGAAAAATTGTTATGGATGCGCTTGAAGCGTATGCAAAAGAAAATTCGCTACCAAAATTGAAACTTCACGCTCAAACACATGCCGAAGATTTCTATAAAAAACTTGGATATGTAACGAGTTCTGATGTATTTATGGAAGCTAATATCCCGCACGTCGTAATGATAAAAGAATTGTAATTTGAAAGCAGGAGGTGATCCCTCCTGTTTTTTTACATTGCTATTTTCTTTTTCTTCCGCTAAAGTTAAATGTTGATGCTATAGTTTTGAAGGTGAACATATGACACAAGAAAAATTTTCACAAAAATCGTTAACACACGCTGATATTCCGCGTGCGACATATCATATTCCGAAAACATCTACCCATTTAATCATGGAAGAAGATGTAGATGCGGCTTATTTCCGCGCTCTCGAACAACAAAATGTTTTTTTAAACGAAAAACAATTAGAAGCCGTGCGTACAACAGAAGGTCCTGTTCTTACACTAGCTGGTGCCGGAAGCGGAAAAACATCTGTTTTAACAACTCGCGTAGGTTATTTAGTAAATGTAAAACAAGTTCATCCACGAAATATTTTATTACTTACATTTACACAAAAAGCAGCTGAAGAAATCCGAAGTCGTGTTGCGAAGTTACCGGGTATGAATCATGCAGCAAGTAGTTACGTTGTTGCTGGTACATTCCACTCTGTTTTCTTAAAATTGCTTCGTAGCCAAGGGTATAATCAGCAAATTTTAGCAAATGAAAAACATAAACAAATTATGATAAAAAAAATTTTAAAAGAATTGCGTTTAAAAGACGATTATGATGCTGAAACGATGCTCGCGATGATTTCACTTGAGAAAAACAAATTAAATCGTCCGAAAGATGTAAAAGCGAAAACACCAGTCGAACAAGAATTTAAAGAAGTATACGAACGTTTTGAAGAGGTAAAACAAAGATACAATTATATTGATTTCGATGACATCTTATTGGAAACATATTATATGTTAGAAAATAATGCTCCTTTACTAACTCAATTACAACAACGTTTTCACTACATTGAAGTAGATGAGTTTCAAGATACATCCTATGCACAATATGAAATTGTAAAATTGTTAGCCACGCCAAGAAATAATTTATTTATCGCAGGTGATGACGACCAGGCGATATACGGCTGGCGAGGAGCAAGTCACCAAATTATTTTATCTTTTCCAAAAGAATTTGATAACACAACAATCATTGCACTAAATACGAATTATCGATCCAATCCCTTTATCGTCGGGCTTGGAAATGAAGTTATAAAATTAAATCAAGAACGTTTTGATAAAGAGCTATACTCTGTTCGTGAGGAAGGTGTACAACCTTTTTATGCAAGACCTGCTACGACTCTTGATGAAGCAAATCAAATTTTGCAGCTTATTCAAGAAAAAGTAGAGAGTGGTGAACGTAACTTTAAAGATTTTTGTTTACTGTATCGCACACATTCTGTAAGTCGTTCGTTACTTGATCAGCTTACCATCCATAAAATCCCGTTTATTAAACACGGAGCGAGCCAATCATTTTATGAACATTCTTTAATTAAGCCTGTATTAGATCATCTACGACTTGTGATTGAGCCGTTTCGACTAGAATCACTTTCAAACATATTGCCGACGATGTATATCGGACGTGATGATTGTATTTCATTTATTGAACGTGAACAATGGAAATATGGTGAGGGGCGCTTCCCTTCTCTTCTTCATTTCTTACTATTAAATCCAAGCTTAAAACCTTTTCAAGTGAAAAAGGTAAATGAGCGCATCGATTTTATTAAATTTATAAAAGAATTAGAACCGAAAAAAGCATTAAAAGAAATCATTCATGGTAAAGGAAAATATTTAGAGTACTTGCAAAGTAACGATCGTTCTTCCTTTACAATGCATAAAGACATACAAGAAGAAATGTTGGAAGAATTAATGGAGTCTGCCACTCGTTTCACCGATATTCCAGCTTATTTACAATTTATCGACGAGGCGATTCAAGGTCAAAAAGAAATGGAAGCATTAAAAACAATGCCGCAAAAAGATGCCGTTTCACTTATGTCAATTCATAACGCAAAAGGCCTTGAATTTCCATGTGTCTTTTTACTTGGAGCGAGTGATGGAATCCTGCCCCATACTTCTTCTTTAAAAGATGCAAATGATCGTGTTACGGAAACTTCTGAAGCGTTAGAAGAAGAACGCCGGTTACTGTATGTCGCCATTACACGTGCGAAAGAAGAACTTTACATTTCTTCTCCGCAATTTTTCAGAGGAAAGAAATTAGATATATCTCGTTTTTTATATACTGTGCGAAAAGATTTACCTGAAAAGACATCCACTAAATAAGGATGTCTTTTTTTTATATCACGCTATGTACATCCCTCCTATATAAATTCCTTGTTTTTATCGTAAGAATTAACGTAATATCAGCCATATCCCACTCATATTGTAATAGTGTATGTCAGAACTCACGAGAAGGAGTGAACATAATGAGCTGCAATTGTAATGAAGATCATCAACATGAGTGTGATTTCAACTGTGTATCGAATGTCGTTCGTTTTATACATGAACTACAAGAATGTGCAACGACAACATGTGGATCTGGTTGCGAAGTTCCATTTTTAGGTGCACATAACAATGCATCAGTAGCGAATACACGTCCTTTTATTTTATACACAAAAACTGGAGAACCTTTCGAAGCATTTGCACCATCTTCAAGCCTTACTAGTTGCCGTTCTCCCATTTTCCGCGTAGAAAGTATAGATGATGATGACTGTGCTGTATTGCGTGTATTAACTGTAGTTTTAGGTGATGGTACCGCTGTACCACCTGGTGACGACCCAATCTGTACGTTTTTAGCTGTACCAAATGCAAGACTAATATCAACCTCCACTTGCATTACTGTTGATTTAAGTTGCTTCTGCGCTATTCAATGCTTACGTGATGTTTCTATTTAAAACTAAATAATGAGTTAAGCATGGATTGGGTGGCAGATAATTCTGCCACCCAATCCATGCTTAAAGAGTATTCTTATGTAAATTTCTTAAAATTGGGAACTTGTCTAGAACATAGAACCTGTCCTTTTCATTAACTGAAAGTAGAAACAGATAAAGGAGTGAAAAACATGTTCTCTTCTGATTGCGAATTTACTAAAATCGATTGCGAGGCAAAACCAGCTAGTACACTACCTGCCTTTGGTTTTGCTTTCAATGCTTCTGCACCTCAGTTCGCTTCACTATTTACACCACTACTATTACCTAGTGTAAGTCCAAACCCAAATATTACTGTTCCTGTAATCAACGATACAGTAAGTGTCGGAGATGGCATTCGAATTCTGCGAGCTGGTATTTATCAAATTAGTTATACATTAACAATTAGTCTTGATAACGTACCTACTGCACCAGAAGCTGGTCGTTTCTTCTTATCATTAAATACACCAGCTAACATTATTCCTGGATCAGGTACAGCAGTTCGTTCTAACGTTATTGGTACTGGTGAAGTAGATGTATCCAGTGGTGTTATTCTTATTAACTTAAATCCTGGTGACTTAATTCAAATTGTGCCAGTTGAGTTAATTGGAACTGTAGACATCCGTGCGGCAGCATTAACAGTTGCACAAATTAGCTAGTAAAAAGCGGTATTTCTAATACAGAAATACCGCTTTTTATACATAATAAAAAACACTCACAGTAGCATGAGTGTTTCATTCTTCATATTGTTTTATTGTGTTCTTCTTTTTCCCGCAATTGCATCCCTTTTTCTTCACAAATCCTTGTTGTTGTAATTGTTCTTGATATGCCTGTTGTTGTGCTTGGTGTTGTTGCTGTATATGATACCACTGCTGCAGGTCATATGAATTCTGCCTTGGATTATTGCTCACAGCAAACATCTCCTCTACTGTCAATTCTGTCTATTTACTATATGAACAACTCTTTATTTCCGTTCCCTCATTCTTTTAAACTCCGCTTTTTCTCGTATTATGAAAATATATTATTCTCCCATAAAATATCCTGTAATTGTTTCAATGATGGCTGCTGCTCCTGCAATAGCTAATAATGCAAGTAACGGTTCCGCAACGATAGGGATCCAATTATATAAGACTAATAAAAAAGCACTAACCCATACACCTGTACACCAATAACAGCTTAATAATTCGCCAATCCACTTTCTTAATCCATTACCTTTCACTTTTGTAAACGTTGATACACTTCCATCCGGCTCCGTAATCTCTAATTCATCAATAAATGGTCTTCGCAAAAAGGCTGTAATTTTATCATAAACAATTAAACGAGTGAGCCTAAAGGCAGCTAACGCAAAAATAAAAAATAAAAGCCAGCTTGTAAACAGCATAATTCCACCTTCCCTTATCCTCTTTCGCCTATTTAAAAAAAAAGGTCTTGAGATTGTGACCAAATCTCCTCGACTCCAATATCTTATTAATGTAAATACAAACAAGAAGATAAGGAGTGACATTAATGAGTTGTAACGAAAATAAACACCATGGCTCTTCTCATTGTGTAGTTGACGTTGTTAAATTCATCAATGAATTACAAGATTGTTCTACAACAACATGTGGATCTGGTTGTGAAATCCCATTTTTAGGTGCACATAATACTGCATCAGTAGCAAATACACGCCCTTTTATTTTATACACAAAAACTGGAGAACCTTTTGAAGCATTCGCACCATCAGCAAGCCTTACTAGCTGCCGTTCTCCAATTTTCCGTGTGGAAAGTGTAGATGACGATAGCTGTGCTGTATTACGTGTATTAACTGTAGTATTAGGTGACAGTTCTCCGGTACCACCTGGTGACGATCCAATTTGTACGTTTTTAGCTGTACCAAATGCAAGATTAATATCTACAACTACTTGCATTACTGTTGATTTAAGCTGTTTCTGTGCAATTCAATGCTTACGCGACGTTTCTATCGTAAAGTAAACTAAAAAACTATTGGGGTGGTAGAAGCTTTCTACCACCTTTACATATTTAAAAACCGGCCATACTAATCGATTGGATATCATCTATAGACAACCTAATATCTCTCATACTATTTTGCGGCATAATAGATACAATGCCATTACGATACGATATGATCGATCCAACATATGAGACTGTAGCTGTTTTTATTCTGCATCTTACTTTCGGAATGTAATGAGGGCGGTTTAGTAAAAAATGAATTTTTTCATCATTATTCATATCCTTAAATGATTTATTATACGGGACAGTTCTTACTGATTCTGGTTCTTGCTCTTCTTGTTCTATGTGTTCTTCTTTTTCTTCTTCTATTTTTTCTTCCACTTGCTGCTCTTCTTGTTGTTCTTGTTCTATTACCTCTTCCACAGCACTGCTTACAGCATTTTCGTTTCTATTACTGCTCTCTTTTCGATCCTCATTTTCAAAGTTTGTTAAGATAATCCTTTTTATTTTCGGTGCAGCAAGTTCCAAATTTACTTGCGCAATATATAACAACGGTTTTCCAACTGTTGAACTTTTATTTTTATTCTTCACACTCGTCCCTCCCACTTCCATACGTAGCTGAATAAATCGTGTACTATTATAGTTATATTCATTACGTAGTAAGAACTTTCGTTAAAAATCGTTCTTTCTCAGAACAAATAAAAAGGACAATCTCAGCATTTAGAGATTGTCCTTTAAAAATTAATATTATATTTATCCTAGGATATGATACCCTGAATCAACGTGAATGTTTTCTCCTGTTACACCGCGTGCTAAATCACTGAATAGGAATACTGCTGTATCGCCAACTTCTTCTGGAGTTGTTGTACGACGAAGTGGTGCGCGCTCCTCAATTTCTCTTAAGATTGAGTTAAAATCGCCTACACCTTTTGCAGATAACGTACGAATTGGTCCTGCAGAAATAGCGTTAACACGAATACCGTGTTGACCTAAATCGTTCGCTAAATATTTCACGCTCGCTTCTAATGAAGCTTTCGCAACACCCATAACGTTATAATTTTTCACAACACGCTCGCCGCCAAGGTATGTTAACGTTAAAATATTTCCGCCTTCTGTCATTACTTTTTTTGCTTCTCTTGCTACAGCTGTTAAAGAGAATGCGCTAATATTTTGTGCAAGTAAAAATCCATCGCGAGAAGTATCTACAAACTCACCTTTTAAGTCATCGCGATTTGCAAAAGCAATACAATGTGCTACACCGTGAATAGTACCTACTTCTTGTTTAATTGTTTCAAAGCAAGCTGTAAGTTCCTCATCATTCGTTACATCACAAGGTAATACAAGTGATTCTTGTCCTTCTAATGTGTCCGCTAATTCACGAACGTTTCTTTCTAAACGTTCTCCTGCATATGTGAATATTAATTTTGCACCTGCATTATGCAAAGAGCGAGCAATTCCCCATGCAATACTTCTTTGGTTCGCAACGCCCATAACAACAAATGTTTTCCCTTGTAATAGTTCCATGATATATCCTCCCAGAAATACTTATACTTGTTATTAGTACCTGATACTATAATTATAGTACCATAAAACCGCTTAAAGGCAAACAAAAAAGTCATTAACAGAAATTTGTTAATGACTTTTGGTTTCTATAAAAAACCGCTCTAATCCTTCTTCCCAAGACGGCATTTGTGAAAAACCATTTAATCGTAGCATGTTATGTTGAAAAACAGAATATTTGGGTCTCGCAGCTGCAGCCCCGAATTCTTCCGTTGAAACAGGTAATACATTCACTTTCATATTGGCGTACGAAAATATCTTTTGTGCAAATTCAAACCAAGAGCATGAACCACTGTTTGATACGTGGTATGTACCGTATAAAGAAGTATGAATGAGCTTATTAATAACCATATTTAAATCCGCCACATACGTAGGAGAGCCAACTTGATCCGCTACAACGGATATTTCATCTCTTTCTTTTCCTAATCGCATCATCGTTTTCACGAAATTATTTCCATATTTACCATATAGCCACGATGTGCGAACGATAAAATATTTATTATGTAACTCTTTGACGAACTGCTCCCCCGCATACTTAGAGGCCCCATATATATTTATCGGCGCTGGACTATGAAATTCGTCGTATCCATCTGGTCTGGCACCTTGAAATACATAATCAGTACTAATATAAACTAGCTTTGCCCCTACTAATTGTGAAGCAACCGCTACATTTCGAGCTCCGATTGCATTTATTCTATACGCAAAATCCTGTTCTTTCTCCGCATGATCTACTTTCGTATAGGCAGCACAATGAATAATTATATGCGGTTTTATTTCTTGTACCACTTGTTGTATTCGAGATATATTTGTCACATCTAATAACTTTTTATCAAATGGATATATATCATATTCTTCAGAGTCTAACTCTTCAAATAGTTGCTTTCCTAATTGACCGTTTGCTCCTGTTATGATAACCCTCTCTTTCATTTAACATGCCCCTTACTGGTCTTTTAGTGGTTTCCACCATTCCTTATTCTTTTCATACCATTTCACCGTCTCTTGTAATCCTTGTTCAAACGTGTATTTCGGTTCCCAATCAAATTCATTCTTCATTTTCTCTGCATCAATCGCATAACGACGATCGTGCCCTAAACGATCTGTAACATATTCAATGTCTTTTTTTGTTTTTCCTAAAAGAGTAATAATTTGTTCCACAACTTCTACATTTGTTTTTTCATTATTTCCACCTATATTATATACTTCTCCTACACGTCCCTTATGCAGAACAACATCAATCGCACTGCAATGATCCGTTACATGTAACCAATCTCTTACATTTAAACCATCACCATATAGCGGTAGTTTTTTTCCTTCTAGTGCATTCGTAACCATTAATGGAATTAATTTTTCAGGATACTGGTACGGTCCATAATTGTTAGAACAACGCGTTACTATAACCGGTAATTGATATGTTTTATAGTAAGATAGAGCTATCATGTCCGCGCTCGCCTTACTTGAAGAATATGGACTATTTGGAGCTAACGGTGTTTTCTCTGTAAACTTCCCTGTTTTTCCTAAAGAGCCATACACTTCATCCGTTGACACTTGCACAAGTTTTATATGCGAATATTTTTTAACTAGTTCTAATAAAGTAACCGTTCCAATTACATTTGTATCATAAAAAGGAATCGGATTTTCAATACTACGGTCCACATGTGATTCAGCTGCAAAATTTACAATCACTTGTACGTCTCGCTCTTTTATAACGTGTTCTAATAGCTCTCCATTTTGAATTTCTCCTTTTACAAAAGAGTAATTCGGGTGATCCTGAAGAGATTTTACGTTATTTAAATTCCCACTATATGTTAATGCATCGTAATTAATAATTTTATATGTTTCATAACTTTGTAGCATGTAATGAACGAAATTACTTCCAATAAATCCAGCCCCACCTGTTACTAATATATTCATAAACAACTCTCCTACTTAAAAACTATCTTCATATTCCTCTAGTAATGGTAATATCTGATCCTTATCGGACAATATAGGATCGGTTACTGGCCAAGGAATTGCTAAATCTTTATCTTCCCAAAGTAATCCTGAGTCATGCTCTGCGCTATAATATTCATCTACTTTATACATAACGATAGTATGCGGGACAAGCGTGCAAAATCCATGTGCAAACCCTTTTGGCACTAGTAATTGCCGATGGTTATCTGCACTTAAAATATATCCTTTCCATTGTTTAAATGTCGGTGATTTTTTTCGTAAATCAACGATAACATCATAAATTGCCCCTTGCATAACTTGAATGAGTTTCGTTTGTGCTTTCGGATTTTTTTGAAAGTGTAGTCCCCGAATCGTTCCTGCCTTAGCCGAATAAGATACGTTATCCTGTACAAATGAATACGTTATCCCTAATGTTTCTAGCACCTGCTTATTATAGCTCTCTGAAAAAAAGCCACGATCGTCTCCAAACAACCTCGGTTCTAACAATTTTGCATCGGTAAAATTTGTTTCTACAACTTTCATATTCTCACCTATTCTCCGTTAAACTGTTTCCCAAAATTAATATCCCGTGCTAACGTATTCGCCTTTTGAAGCGAAGCATGAGTTCCCGCATCAGTCCACCAGCCGCTCATTTCATTATAAGTAAGTACCCCTCGCTTTAAATACCAATTATTTATATCTGTAATTTCAAGTTCTCCCCGTGCAGAAGGTTTTAATTCTTTAATATAAGAAAAGACTTTCGAATCATACAAATAAATTCCCGTAACCGCATAAGAACTTTTCGGCTCTTTCGGCTTTTCTTCAATTTCAACTATTTTTCGGTTTTGAATATGTGCTACGCCAAATCTTTCGGGATCTTCTACAGATTGCAATAGCACTTTCGCACCTTCTTTTTGGTTTGCAAACTCTTCAACATACGGAAGAATATCATCTGAAAAAATATTATCCCCTAATATAACTACCATACGATCATTCCCGACGAAATCTTCACAAAGTCCTAACGCCTGTGCGATCCCGCCCGCCTTATCTTGCACACGATACGTAAAGGACACTCCAAATTCATGACCACTCCCTAAAAAGCTAACAACATCCCCCATATGCTCTTTACCTGTAATAATCATAATATCTGTAATATCGCATTGTTTTAGCTTATATACCGCATGATAAATCATCGGATACCGACCAACAGGAAGTAAATGTTTATTCGTTACTTTCGTTATTGGATATAATCTCGATCCAGTACCACCTGCTAAAATAATTCCTTTCACTTTGCATCTCTCCTTTATGATGGAGATAATATATCTTTGTAATGTTCTACAAACACTTTCCGGTACTTCTCATATGTATCCGCATCAAACTCATCCCCGTTGTAATGAATACACCATAAATTTGCTTGATTTGGGATACCAATTAAATAACCAGCCCTTTGAAACTCTAAAGACTGTGACACATCATAAAAGTGAAACCCTTGAAACAAATCTTCTCGCCACGGAATATCATACTGCGTTGCCATGAATAAACCATCAATTGCCTGAACTGACAAAAATGGTTGATTACCATAAAAAACCTGATCTAAATTTAATAATTGATAATTCCGTCTTCTATACTCAATCACTTTCCCTACTAAATTTTTCCCTTCCCACCATATCCCGTTATTCGGTAAAAACTGAGCCCCAGCGACTCCTATTAAACCAAGCTTTTCATTTTCTTTAAACAGAGATATAAGTGTAGAAAACATGTCTCGATTAATAAGATATGTATCTTGATGTATATACACTTTGTATTTCGCTGGATATGAAAGGGCTCGGTTGTAAGCACTTGCCATACTTTGTGCATCTCGTATCGGAAAAATTTGTACTGTGTAACCTGGGGGAACAAAAATGTTTCTTATTTGGCTCTCACATTGTTTGAAAAGCTCCTCATTATTTACACAAACAACGACTAATATTGTATGATCTTTCATTTTTGTCCCCCCTTTTATTCTTCCTTATTTACATCTGACATATAGTGTTCCACAAATATTTTCCGATACTTTTCATAGTTCGTCATATTCACATCAAAATGATAATGGATACACCAAGCATCGCGCTGTACAGGTACACCGACTGTATATCCTGCTTTTTTAAATTCAAATGATTGAGATACATCATAAAAATCAAATCCGTCAAATAAATCTTCTCGCCACGGAACATCATATTGTGTCGCCATTAATAAACCGTCAATACATTCTACAGGAATAAATGTTTTTGATTCATGATATGGTTGTTCTAAACTTGCCATATAAAACAAATCATTCATATAACCAATGACCTTTCCTACAATTCCACGCCCTTCGTTCCATACGCCAGTCGGAGGAACATATTGCGCTCCAACCATCCCAATCATCCCAAGGTGTTCATGTTCCTCAAATAATTGAAGTAATCCGTATAAAAAAGCCCTATTTATAATAAAAACATCTTGATGTAAATAAACTTTATACTTCGCTGGATGCGAAATGGCTTGATTGTATCCACTCGTCATACTTTTCGCATTTCGAATCGGCATAAATTGTACAATATACCCTGGCGGTACTAACAATTGCAATATATGACGCACGCAGTTTGCATACAATTTCCGATCATTTATACATGTAACAAATAATATTGTTTTGTCTGCAGCACTCATAATTGTGATTTTTCAGCTTCAATAATATACTGAAATACAACTGTCTCAGCCATGAAGCCACTTCCAAGACGATATTTTTTACAAATTCCATATAACTCCTCAATAAGCGGTTCATACATTTTATGATCAACATATACACGATCTACTTTACTAATAACATATCCTGCTTTTAAAAACATTCTTAGCATTTCATTAAATGTAAAGAAACGAATATGTGTTTTATCTAATAAACCATATTCTGTATACGTCCAGTTTCCAGCAAGTAAGGGAGCTAATACTGAAATATGAGCAACGTTTGGTATACTTGCTAAAATCACACCATTTTGCTTTATATATGGCTTTACTTTTTCTATTACAGCCCACGGATCAAATAAATGCTCTAATACATCCCCAAATATGACGCAATCAAATTGCCCCTCCTCATAAGGAAGATCTATTTTTTCTATATCCCCTAAAATAACATGATCTAGTCTTTCTTTCGCTTTTTCTGCCGCCTCTGGAAACGCCTCAATTCCTGATACACGTGTACCATTTTCTTTAATAGCCGCTCCCAATGCACCGCTCGAGCAACCAATATCAAGAACTTCTTTCCATTCCTTTTTTATATGCTTTAATAAATTCGGATTCGCTGCATTATAATAATGTTCGGATTTTTCTTCATATAAAGAACTTTTTTCGCGATTCATTTCACACACTCCTTATGCAAATTGAATTAGAAATATAAATCTCATATGAATTCTATAAAGTGCAGTTTTTGTTCCTCCCCATTGATTATTAGTCCGCAAATAGCAGTATAAAATTTTTTATCTATATTGGTTACGTTACTGATACTCTAATATATAACCAATCTATTAGAGTTAGAATAACGATAAATCATTTCTACAAAAAACGAAACCTATTACGCTTTATATGGTTTATCAAAAACTCCACGAAAATATTTACGGTTATATTCAATTGCAGCATTATTCGGAACATAAGAAGCTGCTAATTCATTGTAATAATATGCTTTATCCTGCTCTCCTAACCTGCTATAACAAATACACATTTGTAAATAGGGTAGCCATGTGTAGCTAGCTGGACTATGGAAAGGACTTTCCGTTGCCATTGGTACTTCCGTAGCAAGTTTAAACCAAAATATCGCTTCATTATATTTTTCTTGTTCCATATATATATATCCTATTCTTGTACAATTCTCTCCTCTAGGGACGTCATACCGAAACGACTTCACACAAGATTCGATTGCCTTCTCCCACATTCCGAGCTTTGCATAGCAATCTCCTAACTTACCACATGCATAAATTTTCTCTTCATACCATCCTTCGTCTTGATTAAGAAATGTTTCATATAGAAGAACTGCATCATCATATTTTTGGTTATCCGTAGATTCATTTGCGTAATAAAATAAATCTCTCGGACTTAATTCTTCACCTGCCGCTAAAGTATTTTGAAAAATTTTCAAATTACGATTTGTTACTTTTTTTTCTTTTTTATGTGTAATAGCAACATTACTACTAAAAACCTCACCAGAAATAGCTAAATACTCATGAACCTTTCCAAACCATTGAAATTGTTTTTCACGCTTTACAAGTCGATTTCTTTTTGTACAATATAAAGGTTTCCCGTTAGAATCCATTGCAAGGTGATAAGGCATCGAAACAGCATCAATTTTAGGATCTAATTCTCTTTTTAAAAGTTTCAATGCTTCTTGAGCATCTTCTAATAAGACGTCATCTGCATCTAGCCACAATATATACTCTTGCGTCGCTTTTGAAAAAGAAAAATTTCTTGCTGCTGCAAAATCATCAATCCACTGGAAATCATATATGTTAGAAGTGTATTTCTCTACGATTTCTTTCGTTCGATCGACGGAGCCTGTATCAACCACTATAATTTCATCCACAATTTTTTCAACTGTGTCTAAACAACGGGCTATTGTCTCCTCCTCATCTCGAACAATCATACATAAACTAATTGTAATTCCTTGCTTGTTCAACATAATCACCCTCTTCCAAATCAATCATATGTTATACATATACTAAACTTTCCATTTTTTTAAATTGTTCAAGTAGTTTAAGATTTCTTTTCAATAATTCAAATGTCCGTGTCATTTTCTTTCGGTTTTGCATCTACTATATAATGAACGCTTTATGGAGGTGAATTTATGTCAAATAATAATTATTCAAATGGATTAAATCCCGATGAATCTTTATCAGCTAGTGCATTTGACCCTAATCTTGTAGGACCTACATTACCACCGATACCACCGTTTACCCTTCCGACTGGGCCGACCGGGCCTACTGGACCGACCGGACCTACGGGGCCGACTGTACCTACGGGACCGACTGGGCCGACTGGGCCGACTGGGCCAACTGGACCTACGGGACCGACTGGTGACACTGGGACTACTGGACCTACGGGGCCTACTGGTGACACCGGGGCTACTGGACCTACGGGGCCTACTGGTGACACTGGGGCTACTGGACCTACGGGGCCTACTGGTGACACTGGGGCTACTGGACTTACGGGGCCTACTGGTGACACTGGGGCTACTGGACCAACTGGAGCTACTGGACCAACTGGGGCTACTGGACCTACGGGACCTACTGGACCATCAGGACTAGGACTTCCAGCAGGACTATATGCATTTAACTCCGCTGGGATTTCTTTGGATCTTGGACTTAATGCTCCAGTACCATTTAATACTGTTGGATCTCAGTTTGGTACAGCAATTTCTCAATTAGATGCTGATACTTTCGTAATTAGTGAAACTGGATTCTATAAAATTACTGTTATCGTATACACTGCAGCAGTAAGTCTATTAGGAGGTCTTACAATCCAAGTGAACGGAGTACCTGTACCAGGTACTGGAACGAGTTTAATTTCAGTTGGATCACCTATCGTTGTTCAAGCCATTACGCAAATTACGACAACTCCATCATTAGTTGAAGTAATTGTTACAGGACTTGGGTTATCATTAGCTCTTGGCACGAGTGCATCCATTATTATTGAAAAAATTGCTTAATTTTTTACTTAGCAGTAAAACTGATATCAGTTTTACTGCTTTTTCAATTTCAAATTCAATCATGAAACGTCCATTATGTACATAATCATATTGTTGTATGACATTTTGCAGGAGGCACAAATATGGAAAGTAAATCTGCTGTTCAGCTTTATCTCGAATTGCTAAAGAAGACCATTTTATTTGAAATATGGTTAGAATATGAGGCATACTTACCCGCATCTCTACATATTTCGAAAGAACTAGAATTCGAGCCAGTTACAGTCCCCCTCCCTTTATTCATTAAGCAATATGCTGAAAACCATAACTTAAAAATTGTAAAACCAAATGTTTCAAAAAGTGAACGCCATGATGGAATGGATTGGCCAAGAGCAGCACATAGCATGATCGGTCGAGAACGTATGAACCAATTACAAGAGGCAATGGAAACTGTTGTTCGTGAAAATATAGAGGGAGATTTTATTGAAACAGGTGTATGGCGCGGAGGATCGTGCATTTTTATGAATGGTTTTTTACAAGCAAACAACATTACGAATCGTAATGTGTGGGTCGCTGATTCATTTGAAGGTTTGCCAGCACCGAATCTAGAACAATATCCAAAAGATTACGGTGATTATTTGCACACATTCGATTACTTACGCGTCTCTTTAGAACAAGTACAAGAGAATTTCAAAAAATATGATTTACTAAATGATCAAGTGAAATTTTTAAAAGGCTGGTTTAAAGATACTTTACCAACAGCACCAATTGAAAAAATAGCAATTGCACGGCTTGATGGTGATATGTACGAATCCACAATGGATGGTCTCGTGAACTTATATGATAAAGTTTCTAAAGGTGGCTATATAATTATCGATGACTACGGGCTACCGCCATGCGCTGAGGCTGTGACAGACTTTAGAAACCAACGAAATTTAAAAGCCCCTATTACTAAAATTGATGTATTTGGCGTTTATTGGAGAAAAGAATAAAAAAGATTTAATCTATAGGAGATTTCATTTTCACTCATCCTTCTCTCACTTCTAATCCAATTAAGTATTCTTTTTCGGAATCTCCTTACATATAACAATTGTTTTCCTGTGTTCTCTCACTACAAATTAAAAATTTTATTAATAGATTTACTGCATCTTCTCATACAAGAAAGGGGTATACTCATGAGTGAACTTAACAAAGAAATGACTTTACTCCCCCCTCCTGAACTCGTCCAATATGTAGGTGGCGACTTCAAAAAAGTTGGAAAAGAGTTCCTAAAGCATTTTATTCAAATTGGCGCTTTAAAACCAAATGAAAAAGTATTAGATGTAGGCTGCGGCGTCGGCCGAATGGCTGTACCATTATTGAATTACTTACATGATGATGGAGCGTATTATGGATTTGATTTGTTTAAAGATGGAATTACTTGGTGTCAAAATAATATTTCAACTATGCGTAATAATTTTCACTTTGAACATGTTGACATATACAATCAATTCTATAATCCAGAAGGAAAAGAAGATGCCTCTCAATATCGTTTTCCCTATGAAGACGGGACATTCGATTTTATCTTTTTAACTTCTGTATTTACGCATCTTCTCCCAAAAGAATTAGAACATTACGTATCTGAAATTGTACGTGTATTAAAAAAAGACGGGAGATGTTTCATTACATTCTTTCTTATAAATCCTGAATCGGCCTATTATTTAAATGCAGGACAAAGTACATTAGGTTTTTATCATCGAATCGAAAATTGCTACGTTGTAAATAAAGATATTCCGAATTTCGCAGTTGCTTATCCTGAGACAGATATTTGCAATCTATTGAATAAGTACGGCCTAGAAATAATCAATAAGCCGCATTACGGTTTATGGTGCGGCAGACATGAATATACAAGTTACCAAGATATTGTTCTTACAAAAAAAAGCTTCTGAAAGGAAGTTATGTATGATGAATGAAAAAAATCCACCTCTCGTTTCCATCCTTATTCCCACTTATAATCGGCCTCATTATTTCAAAATTGCTCTAGAAAGTGCATTGGCACAAACTTATTCTAATATTGAAATCATCATCGGAGATGATAGTACAAATGATGAAACAGCAACTTTAATACGTGAACAATACTTACCAAATTATAAAAATATAACATACATTCGAAATATCCCTACTCTAGGACAATTTCACAATGACCTTATGCTCATAGAAAAATCAAATGGTGAGTATATAAATTTTTTAATGGACGATGACGTGTTTTATAAGCATAAAATACAAAAAATGATGGCCTATTTTGAGCAAGATCCCAATAAAAACCTTGCTCTTGTTACTTCTTATCGAGTACGTATTGATGATCATGGAAATCTAATAGGTGATTCCCATCCAACACAAAGGTTATATAGTGAAGATACCCCATTAAACGGGATATTTTTAGGTAATTGGATGTTAAAGGGCGGACACAACATTATCGGTGAGCCTACAACTACTTTGTTCCGAAAGGAATTGCTCACTGAACCTTTTGGCACCCTTAAAGAGCGACAATATTCTTGTAGTGTTGATATGGCCTCATGGATTTCTTTACTTTCTAAAGGAAATGCAATATACATTTCTGAGCCTTTAAGTCAATTTCGCTACCATGCTGGACAACAAATACACAATAAGCTCCTTCAAGGTTGTGAAGATTTCACACACCTTGTTATAACAGCAAAAGAATATGGCTTTTTACAAAATACTACGGACTATAGAGCAGCTCTACTTAGTGCTTACCAATGGTGTAAAAGTTCCTTAAAATACTATCTTCATCAACTAGATATTTTTCCTGACGCACATGTACGTCTTTCCCATTGTTTGGATATAATTATTAAAGAGTTAAACAATTAAACTACTCTGCAAAATCAAAAGTGTATGGACTATATGTGAATTATTTGTATAGTTCATACATTCTTTCTCATACTATAAAGTGAAACTTTAATCAGCTCTCACCAATCGGGCTTTTACGGGCAGTTGATCCCCCACCGAACTTCCTCGCTTTCGCTGAATTTTGAGGTGGGGGTCTTACTGCCCATTAATGCGGGATAAAATCCATTACTATAAAGAGCAGTAGAAAGGAATACCTACATTGAAAGATCCAAATTCTCAATATCAAATAGACTACGTATTACTATTTATTTTATTTGCCATTGGGATTGTTAGTTGTTGTGCTATTGCAAGTGCGCAAGCCTCTTTACCGCCATTTTTACAAAACGTCAATTTTGTACTAAAACAAATCCAATGGTATTTCATTGGATTTATAGCCATTGGTGTTATTATGATTATCGATTTCGACCGTTATCAAAAAATCGCTTGGTATTTGTACAGCTTTGCAATGGTACTACTTATTGGACTAGAACTTCAAGTACCAGGTGCCGTTACAATTAAAGGCGCTACAGCTTGGTACAGGCTCCCAGGCATCGGAAATTTTCAGCCTTCTGAAATTATGAAATTATTTTTAATTATCGTCATTGGACGAATTATAGCAAACCATAATGAGAAATATTTTCTCCAAACAATACATGACGATTTTTTACTACTTGGAAAAATATTTGCAACAAGTTTGCCACCACTACTACTGATCGCAAAGGAACCAGATTTAGGAAATACAATGGTCATTTCAGCGATGCTTGCAGCAATGATACTAGTTTCTGGCATACGATGGCGTTTTATTTTCGGATTAGTTTCAGCTACTTTCGTGGCTGGATCTACATTAATATATATTTTTTTTACTCACACAGATTTCTTTAAAGCACATATTTTAAAAGAATATCAATTAAATCGCTTCTACGGATGGTTAGCACCTTACAAATATGATGCACAAGGATATCAATTAAGACAAGCATTCTTAGCGACTGGATCCGGAGAAATGCAAGGAAAAGGGTGGGAAAATGGACAAGTATATTTTCCAGAACCACATACAGATTTTATTTTCACTAATGTCGCTGAACAATTTGGATTTCTAGGCGCAAGTGTCATTATTTCTCTTTTTTTCTTACTCATTTTTCGAATGATTCATATTGCTTTAGAAAGTAATGACCCTTTTGGTAGTTACATTTGCGCTGGTACAATCGGAATGTTTACTTTCCAAGTATTCCAAAATATCGGGATGACAATCGGATTACTTCCCATTACAGGGATAACATTACCTCTTATGAGCTACGGAGGAAGTTCACTGCTTACATACATGATTGCGATTGGGTTCATTTTAAATGTTCGCTCAAGAACGAAAATCTTTATGTTTAAATGAACAACACAAAAACGCTATATTTTTATCTCTATCCTTTTTTAGATATACTAATGAAAAATACGATGGAGGTTTAAATATGAAATATGACATTATAGGAGATATTCATGGATGTTTCCAAGAGTTTCAAAATTTAACAGAGAAGCTAGGATATAACTGGAGTAGCGGTCTACCGGTTCACCCTGACCAACGCAAACTTGCATTCGTTGGCGATATTACAGACCGTGGTCCTCATTCATTACGTATGATTGAAATTGTATGGGAACTTGTCATACATAAAAAAGAAGCTTATTACGCTCCTGGAAATCACTGTAATAAACTATATCGATTTTTCCTTGGGCGTAATGTAACAGTCGCTCACGGACTTGAAACAACTGTTGCTGAATATGAGGCACTTCCTTCTCATAAGCAAAACATTATAAAAGAAAAGTTTATCACTCTTTATGAACAATCACCACTCTACCACATACTAGACGAAAAAAGAGTAATCGTATGTCACGCTGGGATTCGGCAAGATTACATAGGAAGACGAGATAAAAAAGTACAAACCTTTGTATTATATGGCGATATTACAGGAGAAAAGCATGCCGATGGCTCACCGGTCCGTCGCGATTGGGCGCAAGAATACAAGGGACAAGCTTGGATTGTATATGGACATACACCAGTAAAAGAACCTCGATTCGTCAATCAGACAGTCAATATTGATACTGGTGCTGTATTTGGTGGCAAATTAACCGGATTACGTTATCCTGAAATGGAGACTATCTCTGTCCCTTCTTCTTTACCTTTTGTCGCTGAGAAATTCCGTCCAATTTCATAACTACCTTACTTAGCATTATTTAGGCAGATTTCATATGAAACTAGGTAAAGTAATTAAAAAAAGATGCAATAAAGTGCATCTTTTTTTAATTACACTACATATAATGTCGCAGGAGGTGACAGAATGAAGAAAAAATCTTCTAAACAAAAAAGAAAATTTCCCCCTTTATATCTGCCCATGTACGGAATTAACAACTGGTGTAGTATTCGGGCTGCAGCGATAGAAGAACTGGAAGAACAAGAGTCATCAAAAAAAAGCAAAGTAAAACCAACATATGTCTCTTTAGAAAATGCTGTGATGAGCCGCATAATCGATCGCAGAAAAATAAAGATGCAACAAAAAAATAAACAGCTTTCAAATCAAGATGAACAGATACTACATTCTAACCAAACAGAAGAAAAGACGGAAGAAAATATTTCTGTAGCAATGAATAAAAAAGTGGAACCAGAAATTCCAGCTGCTATTATAAACAAAGTAAAAAAAATAAAAGAAGCATTAGCTTCATCGAATGATATACAAATTGAAAAACCACTCATAATTGAGACACCTACACCTGAAAATACAAAAGTTAAAAGGGGCGGCCGATATGCATATGCAGAGGGGCTTCACTCTCATGCGGAGGGCATGGCAGCACATGCGGAAGGCTTATTAACACACGCAAAAGGTTCTTTCTCTCATGCAGAAGGATCAAACTCAAAAGCAACTGGACATAGTTCGCATAGTGAGGGAAGTGAAACGACAGCAGGCGGGGCTTATTCTCATGCGGAGGGTAAACAGACAATTGCTTTAGGCGAAGCAGCACACGCAGAAGGAAACGCAACTATTGCTAACGGATCCTCTTCTCATGCGGAAGGTCATCATACATCAACAGCTCATTTTGCAGGTAGCCATATTATGGGGCGCTTCGGCACTGCAGAAGAAGCTTATTCTTGGTTTATTGCAAATGGTGTAAGCGACACCGACCATAATATCGGGGCTAAATGGCTTGCTCATAATGGAGAAATGTACATTGAGGGCGCGTCTTACAATGCAAGCGGAACGGATTTTGCACAAATGTTTGAAACCGAAGGTTATAAACCTATTGATGTCGGTTATTTCGTTACATTTAGTAACGAAGAAAAAATTCGGATAGCTACTTCACGCGATTCGTTCATTTTAGGAATATCTAGTGCAACCCCTGCCCTTATAGGAAATAGCGGGGCTTTAAGTTGGCAAAAACGTTATAAAACAGATAACTTTGGAAAACGCCAATATGTATGGACGGAAGCCGAAGAAATACAACCTCTTTTAAATACAGAATGGGATCCAACTTGCAAATATGTAGCAAGAAAAGATCGCGCCGAGTGGCTTCCTGTCGGATTAATTGGACAAATGTTAGTACATGATGACGGCACTTGCGAAGCACATGGATATTGTCGTCCAAATGACAATGGCATTGCTACAAAAGCCGAAAGTGGATTTTTCGTTATAAAGCGTACGGGTGAAAACCAAATTTTAATATTATTCCGCTAAGAAAAAAGGGAACAAAATTCTTTATAATATAAGAATTTTGTTCCCTTTTTAAGTATGCCGCAACACTTCTTGCATATCGCTTGGAAGCTTTATAGTGAAAGACATCTCTTTCTCTAAAATAGGATGATAAAACGTCAAAGATTTACTATGAAGTGCTTGCCGTTTCATTTCATCCCTTCTCCCTCCATATAAGCTATCACCAAGTAACGGATGTCCTATATGAGCCATATGCACACGAATTTGATGCGTTCTTCCTGTCTCAAGCTCAAGCGCTACATGTGTCTTATGATATGTACTATCAATTACCTTAAAATGAGTAACTGCCCTTTGTCCATCCTCACAAACCGTTCGCTCAATAATGCTATCAGATTTTCGACCAATTGGTGCATCAATCATTCCTTCTCGTTCTACAATCCTTCCGTGAACAATTGCTTCATACGTTCGTTTCACAGCTTTTTGTTGATGCTGCTTCGATAAAAGATGATGCACGAAACGATTTTTTGCAATAAGCATAAGCCCCGAAGTATCACGATCTAAACGTGTTACGATGTGCACTGTACTTGCAAGGTGCTGCTTATCATAATGAGATAAAAGCGCATTTGCAACACTCCTTGTCGGATGTTCTCTAGACGGAATCGTTGACATGTTCGCCTCTTTATTAATGATAAGAACCGCGTCATCTTCATATACAATGCTTAAAGGGATATCTTCTGCCATCATCCCTTCACTTCTTTCCTCAACTGGAAAAAAGACACGTAATTCTTCACCAGCACGCAACTGATGACGAACACTCGCATGTTGACCATTTACTTCAATTGCCCCGCCGTGAAACTTTATATCCGTTAAAGCGGCTTTAGAAACGCCTTTCGTTTTCAAAAATTCCCTAACTAAAGTTCCCTCTTCAGCCGGCCCTATATCCCATTTCAATGTAAATCTGTTCAAATATATAACCCTTTCTATTTATCTGCAACAAACGAGTCACGAACTCGTTTCCAGAACGGGAATGGACGGAAACGAACAAATCGTACTTTCTCGTTTGCGACGCGATACTGGATTGATTTCACATCTTGATGAACCATCGTTAAATGATCCACTGTAATTTGTAAGTTCATTCCTGCAGCTGGCTTTAACACACATGTATGATGCTTCGGCAATACGAGCGGCGATCCTACAGTACGAAATACACGATTGTTAATGGACGCCATTTCTGCAATTTGTATCGCTTCAATAGATGGGTGAATAATCGCTCCGCCAAGCGCTTTATTATACGCGGTACTTCCTGAAGGAGTAGAGATACAAAGGCCGTCTCCGCGGAATGTTTCAAAATATTCTCCGCGTATTTCTACTTCTGTTACTAATGTACCTTCTGCACTTTTTACAGTCGCCTCATTCATCGCTAAATACTGTGACTCTTTACTTCCATTCACATAGCGAATAATAACTTCTAAAAGCGGATATTCCACCACTTGGAATGGTGTTTTTGCAATTGCAATTACTAATTTCTCTACTTCTGTCGGTAACCAATCTGCATAGAAACCTAGATGTCCTGTATGTACACCAACAAATGCCGTTTCAGCCAATCGATCATAATAACGATGAAATGCATATAAAAGCGTTCCATCTCCCCCAACAGAAATTACAATATCGGGTTCCTTTTCATCCATTATAAATCCGAAATCTAGCAAGTATTCTTTCATCGTGCTTGCCAGTGCATCTGATGATTGATCTCCCTTTGACATAATTGTAAATTTCATCGCACAACACCCTTTAGTTTATGATTCGGAATCTTTCGTTTCTTGCTTTCTTGAAAAAGCTTTCTGCGCTTCTTGAATTTCAAGACGGATAGAAGACATTTCTTCATCTAATAAAAATGCTGCTTCTGCTGCGCGTTGCAAGCGTATTTTAATATCTTCAGGAAAACGTCCACTATATTTATAATTTAAAGAATGCTCAATTGTTGCCCAAAAATTCATTGCTAGCGTGCGTATTTGGATTTCTACCAATACTTTTTGTTCACCCTGAATCGTTTGGACTGGGTAACTAATGACAACGTGATAAGAACGATAACCGCTATCTTTCTTCTGCGTGACATAATCACGTTCTTCCACGATTTCAAAGTCATTTCGTTTTCGAAGATATTCTACAACAGGCTTAATCTCATCAACAAATTGACACATCATTCGAAGGCCCGCGATATCTTGCATATCTTCTCTCAGCCGGTTCAGCGGTACATTTCTCTTCTCCGCTTTATCAATAATACTTGGAACCGACTTTACCCTTCCTGTTACAAACTCAATTGGAGAATGCTCTGTTAACATTGTAAATTGAGTACGCATTCCTTTTAGTTTCACTTTCAG
Source organism: Bacillus sp. FSL W8-0770 (assembly GCF_038008705.1). Taxonomy (NCBI): domain Bacteria; kingdom Bacillati; phylum Bacillota; class Bacilli; order Caryophanales; family Bacillaceae; genus Bacillus; species Bacillus sp. FSL W8-0770. The sequence continues at coordinate 1,168,010 of NZ_JBBOZR010000001.1, read as the reverse complement.
CTCTGCCACCGCTTGGTGGTAAGGTGCTAAAAATTCTTCCCAATTTCGATTCATTTCAACCACCACCAAAATCAATCCATTTGCTTATAGAAATACTTTTTCTACAGCAGTTACTAGTTCTTCTCCGTAATTTGCATTACCTTCAATATTTTCAACTAAATATTCTACTTCTTCTTTTAATCCTTCTAATTCCATTTCAATTTCATTCACACGAACGAACATAACCACATCGTTATTCATCGCTTCATGCATTGCTTCCCAGCATGTGTGCGGAATACTTACATAAATGAAAGATGATTCGTTTTCTAAGATATATAAAAATGATAAATTGTCTGAGTCTACAAGTACATGATTACGTGCACTTAACTCCTTTACCTCTATTTCACTATTTTCCGCACAAAAAATAAGAGCATTCTCTCTCTTTTCTACGCTCTTAACTTGGATTTTATTTTGCATGCTCTAACTCCTCCATCTCAACTTCCTGTCTTACTTAACAGTATTATTGTATCATAACATGGACGCAAACAAATAAAACATTGAACCAAATTTATGAAAAAGCGATAATGTGTAAAGAATTATTTTTCAAAAGGAGATTATACAATGACACAAGAAATTGAAATTGAATTCAAAAATATCGTTACAAAAGAAGAATTCGATACATTATGTAAATCGTTTTCTATTGAAGCATTTACAAAACAAGTGAATCACTACTTTGAAACACCTGACTTCTCGTTAAAAGAAGCTGGCTCTGCACTTCGTATTCGTCATAAAGGAGAAACTTATACGTTAACGTTGAAACAACCTGCAGAAATCGGTTTATTAGAAACGCATCAAGTCGTAACAGAAGACGAAGCAAAAATGATGATGGAAACAAACACAATCATTCAAGGAGCAGTAGTAGATCAATTACACAAATTACAAATTCCTGTTTCTGCTTTAACATATATGGGTAGTTTAACAACAGAAAGAGCAGAAACATTATTTAAAGGCGGAACGCTTGTCTTTGATCATAGTTTCTATTACAATCACGATGATTATGAAATTGAATTTGAAGTGCAAGATGAAGAAACAGGAAAAGCTGCATTTATTGATTTATTAACGCAACATAACATACCTGTTCGCCATACAAATAACAAAGTAAAACGCTTTTTCCTTGCCAAACAAAACAAAGCACGCTAAAGTGAAAATTCCACTAGTGAATATGTTTCACTAGTGGATACATCTCACTAAAAAAGGTTACACCCGTAGAATAAGCAAAGAATCTTTGAGAAGTCTGTTTATTTGCCCTCTCGAACATTCCATTGCTACAATAGATATACATTTCATGGAAAAAGGAGTTTATAAAGGATGAGCAAGCAACCGATGACACCATTTGAAGCAATTGGCGGTGAACAATGCATTGCAATATTAGTAGATACATTTTATTCCTATGTCAGTAAACACCCTGACTTATCTCCCATCTTCCCGGAAGATTTAACAGAAACCGCTAGGAAGCAGAAGCAATTTTTAACACAATATTTAGGTGGTCCTAATTTGTACACTGAAGAACATGGGCATCCTATGTTAAGAGCACGCCATCTCCCGTTTGAGATTACCCCAAAACGAGCAGAGGCTTGGCTATCATGTATGGAGCAAGCAATGGATGATACTGGAGTGCATGGTCATATAAGAGAGTTTGTTTTTGAACGTTTAGCATTAACCGCTCAGCATATGGTTAATACTCCAAACGAAACAGGTGAAGTGTAATGGATAAGCAGGAAGCAAAGCATATAAATATGCCATCTCCTTCCGCATGCGAGCATAAGTCTGTAGAAGCATATTTATTTATTGATCCACTTTGTAAAGATTGCTGGGAAATTGAGCCTTTTATTATTAAACTATGGCTTGAATACGGGAAATACTTCTCTATTCGTCATATCGTAACAGGAAAAGTGGATGGAACGAACGCTTCCTCACACAAATGGAATAAACCTGCTAATATTCGATTTGTGTGGGAAAAGACAACCAGTTTACAAGGTTTTTCATGTGATGGAAAGGTACATATGCAAGAAGCATCGTCAACACCATATTTAGTTTCGATGGCAATTAAGGCAGCGGAGTTGCAAGGCCGAAAAGCAGGTTCGAAGTTTTTGCGAAAACTCCAAGAATACATTTTCCTTGAAAATGTATCAAACCCTGATTGCGAACTATTACTTGCATGTGCGAGAGATAGCAATATTGATGTAGAAGAATTTAAAAAAGATCTACATTCTGCTAGTGCAAAAAAAGCTTTCCAATGTGACTTGAAATTCACGAATGAAATGCATATTACAGAAATACCTTCCCTCGTCTTTTTTCATGCGAACTCAGATGAAGAAGGTATTAAAATCGCTGGAAATTATTCCTACGATGTATACGTACAATTATTGAAAGAACTTGTAAAATGTGAAATTGAGCCAGAACCATTACCACCTTTAGAAGTGCTACTAGAAGCAACACAATTTATATCTTCAAAAGAAGTAGCATTTATTTATGACTGTCCGCAACAAGAAATTGAACGCGAACTAAAAAAATTACAACTGAAACGAAAAGTACAAATGATAGAAGTAAAATGCGAACGTTATTGGAAATGGATAGCAAAAGAAAAAGACCTGGTGTAAACACCAGGTCTTCTTCTTTACGGCTTATAAAAATATTAAAGGGGATGGGAGAAATTTTCACGTTCAAACAAAGGGGTATATGTTTGTATGTGAATTCGTTCACGCTTATTATATTACAAGATTCGACGTCAGATGACAACCCCTTTTGTCGAATTTCACACTTTTGTCACATTCTAAACGTTTTCATTTTTGAATAAGCTATAAAAAAGGTCATTTAGGGGGTTTATTTATGAAAAAATCTTATATTGCTCTTCTCTTTCTAGCTGTCATCGTTTCTTTTTTCTTGTACATCCTCTCTCTACTACAAGCTTTTCCTAAAATTATTGCCTTACCTCTTTTATTCGGAATCATCGTTATCACACTCTCTTATTTCAATTATAAAAAACGATTCAAAGGGTTTTAATTTCAAAAATCAGCCGTAAAGCTATCCTTTCAGTTAGAAAAAACAAAGGAATCCACCTTTCTCTTCAACAAATATCGACATTAAATCTATTCAACAAAAAAGACGAGGATACAATCCCTCGTCTTTTTTCATTACTTTTCTTCAAATAATAATGCTTCTAATTCATTTAATTTCTCTTCAAATACTTGTAGCGCCTCTTTTACTGGTTCAGGAGATGCCATATCTACTCCTGCTTTTTTCAGCACTTCAATTGGATAATCAGAGCTTCCTGCTTTTAAGAACTCGTTAATATAACGTTCTACTGCTGGTTGTCCTTCTTCTAAAATCTGTTTAGATAGAGCTGTCGCTGCACTAAATCCTGTTGCGTATTGATATACGTAATAGTTGTAGTAGAAGTGTGGAATACGAGACCATTCTAAACCAATCTCTTCGTCGATTACTAAAGCGTCACCGAAATATTTCTTATTTAAATCGTAGTAAATTTCCGTTAGCATGTCTGGCGTAACAGCATGTCCTTCTTGTACTTTCTTATGAATAATATGTTCAAACTCTGCAAACATCGTTTGACGGAATACAGTACCACGGAACCCTTCTAAATAATGATTTAATAAATATAGACGCTCTTTCTTATCTTCTGTCGTTTTTAATAAATAATCATTTAGAAGCGCTTCATTACAAGTAGATGCCACTTCTGCTACGAAGATGGAATAATCACCATATACGTGCGGTTGTGTTTTTCTTGTATAGTAACTATGCACCGAATGACCAAACTCATGAGCAAGTGTAAATAAATTATTTACATTATCATGCCAGTTCATTAAAATATACGGATTTGTTCCATATGCACCAGATGAATATGCACCGCTTCGTTTTCCTTTATTCTCATACACATCTACCCAGCGATTTTCATATGCCTCTTTCAAAATATCAACATATTCATCACCAAGTACGTTTAAAGATTTTAATAAAAGGTCTTGCGCTTCTTCGTATTTCACATTCATTTTCACTTCTGGTACAAGTGGTGTATATAAATCATACATATGAAGCTCATCAAGTCCTAGTGCACGCTTACGAATATCGATATAACGGTGTAATAAATGTAAGTTGTCATTTACTGTTTCAACGAGTTGATCGTATACTGCTTCCGGAATATTATTATTGCTCAGTGCAGCTTGGCGAGCAGAATCATATTTACGAACACGCGCATTGAAATTATTACGTTTTACTGCTCCGCTTAACGTACTTGCGAATGTGTTTTTAAATTTTCCGTACGTTTCATATACAGCTTTAAATGCATCTTTGCGAACACGAGGATCATCACTTTCTAAAAACTGAATGTAACGGCCATGTGTAATTTCTATTTCTTCTCCGTCTTCCCCTTTAATAGATGGGAATTTTAAATCCGCGTTATTCAACATACCGAATGTATTGCTTGATGAACTCATTACTTCAGATGCTTCCGCTAATAAAGCTTCCTCAGCTTCTGATAAGACGTGCGGGCGTTGACGTGTAATTTCTTCTAATGCATGTTCATATACACTTAAATCTCTATTTTCCTTCAAGAATGTTTGCAGTGTATCTTCTGAAATCGATAAAATTTCAGGCACAATATACGCTGTGCTACTAGATACTTGTGAATATAAATTTGTTGCGCGATCATTTAATGCTTGATATACAGAGTTTGTTGTATCTTGATCGTAACGCATATGAGCATATGTATATAACTTACCTAATCGCATTGAAATTTCATCTTCATATTGCAATGCCTCAAGTAAATTGTCCGCAGAGTCACCAAGTTTCCCTTTAAATTCAGTTAACTTCGGCAATAGCTCTTTAATAGCTTGGAATTCTTTTTCCCATTCTGCGTCCGTTTGGAAGATATCTTCTAAGCGCCACGTACTTGCTTCTTCAATCTCGTTGCGATCTGGTAATGCTTTCGCTTTGTTTTGTTCAGACATTCTTTAAGCCCTCCTTTAAATATCTCTACTTAAGTACAATTCGTTTTTTTCTTATGTAATTCCTTCACAATCATTCTTTATTATATCCCCTTTTCCTGCTCTCATGTTAAAATTTGCCTCAAATAAAGATAGCGCATGTATTAAGCAAATCTCATCATGTTTCATAATTTCCTCCTCTGTTTTTAACACCACGACATCCCTTATTTTCCGGTACGTATAAGTTCCCGCTTTACGCAAAACACCTATATAGCATAAAAATGTCATATATTCAGTAACTGCCACTTTCCATATGTGCTTTGAAAAGTACGGAAGTATCCGCCTTTTCGTATACCTTTTTGCATAACTACACACGTATTGAAGAGAAATACACTCTCCCACTGCAAGCTCCCCTATACACTTCATATAGAGGAAAGCTTGCCATATAAATGGGTTTGTTTGTAAAGCAAATGCAGAAGGGAGTGGAACACCAATTTCAGAAGGAAAGCTTGCTGGAGTACATTTAAATTGATATAAGAGGCGTAATAATGACTTATAATTATAATTCCAAATCGGCAGGGCATTTTTGCGGAAGTAGTTCTTTCTCTTCTCCCACTCTTCACCCAATCTTTCTTTCCCGAAAGGAACGGGAGAAAAAAGCATTTCAAAAGTAGTCGTATCAGTTGGTAAATATATAGTATGTGAGAAAAAAACATTTGTAGAAAAGGGAGTGACAAATGCACATTTCATAAATGATTTTTGTTTCGGACAGAAGAAAATAAGAAGTGGCTGAGGATAAGATTGTAAGGAGAAAGCCATAAGTGAGGAAAATTTCATCCAATATGCAGATTGCTTTTTCAATTGATTTCCACCAACGATCCAAATGACCTGTATACCAGCTTGCCAATACGAATATGTTCTTTTGTACAGCTGTTCTATAGCGAGGTTTGCACATTGGTATTCAATTGCAATTTTTCTGCCCGCCCTCTCTACAAAAACATCTGGTCGTTGCTTAATTTCTGGAAGGTAGTACTCTATATCCACCTGAAAGTTTTGACGCTTGAACCATCTATATAACAATTCTTTACCGTGCATATGATACGTTGATTCCGCTTCATAAAAGGCAAGACATGAATCCACTTTTTTATGAGCAAAATGCCAACTTTTTTGTTTCCCTAATTTCATTTGCACTTCCTTTCCACAAGCTACACAAAAGAATCGTTCTTGTTGACGCATACGGCGCAAAAGCTTTTCATTACAATTATAGAGTAAATGAATTTTCTCTCCGTTTTCTCTTTTAGCGATAAATATCGTAATCACACCCTTTCAGCTCCTTATATTCTACAATTTGTTACAAATTCCTTTTAAAAAAGAGATGTCCCAATTTCGGACATCTCTTTTTATAATAAAGGTGATAATAAGCGGTATGTTGATTCAACAATTCGTCTATGAAGACGTCTTTTATGAAAATGATCAACATGAATTTCACTTGATTCTTCTAAATCATCTTTAAAGTCTTGAACAAGTTTTCGAATGCTATCTGTATCATATAAAAAGGCATTTACTTCAAAATTCAAATGAAAACTTCTCATATCCATATTAGCTGTCCCAATTGAAGCTAAATCAGAATCGACGATGACAACTTTACTATGAAGAAAACCTTTTTCATATTCATATATCTTTACACCTGCATCTAAAAGCTCTGGGAAGTACGATCTCGATGCGTAAAAGACAGTCCGCTTATCCGGTTTACTCGGCATTAATAAACGAACATCAATACCAGCAAGTGCAGCAACCTTTAATGCGGATAAAATATCATCATCCGGAATAAAATACGGCGTTGCAATCCAAATAGATTTTCGAGCAGAAGCGATCATTGCAAAATATAAATGCTTAATCGTTTCCCACTTATTATCGGGGCCACCTGCAACTAGCTGCACTCCTCCCCAATGATCACCCTCAACTGCTTTTGCTTGTAAATATTCAGGGGCTAGCACAGCCTCACCAGTCATATAAAACCAATCTTGAAGGAAAATAAGCTGCAAACTTTGTACAGCTTCACCACGCAAATATAAATGTGTGTCTCGCCAAAAGCCGAAGTACTTATCCTTCCCTAAATATTCATCACCAATATTTAATCCACCTACAAAGCCTTCATTTCCATCAATAATAACGATTTTTCGATGATTTCGATAATTAATTTTATCGTTTAAAATCGGAAAGCGTACAGGGAAGAACGGAATCATTTCGACTCCTGCATCGTTTAATTCTTCAATATACGATTTTGATAATTTAAAACTTCCAACCGCATCATACAAAAAACGAACGACTACGCCCTCTTTCGATTTTTGTATTAAAATATCTTTAATTTCTGTTCCTAACTTATCATCACGCACAATGTAATATTCCATATGAATGTGATGTTTCGCTCGTTTTAACCCATTTAAAATAGCCCGAAACGTTTCATCTCCATTTGTTAATGTCCTCGTTTCAGTTTGAAATGAAATATTTAAAGCACCTAATCGATCCGCTAAACGAAATAACAGCTCTTGATGCTTATGATTGCGTAAAATCCGTTCTTCGTAATCTTCATGCCCCTTATATTGTAAAAACGCTTGTTCATCAAGTAACGCCTTCTTTTGGAACATTCTTTTTCTCCGAAAATTTTGTCCGAATAATAAATAAGCGAAGAATCCAAATACCGGAAAAATTCCTAAAACAATTAACCATGTAAGTGTTTTAGATGGATGTCGATTTTCTAAGAAAATAACGCAACCAATTAAAAACGCAGATACTGTAAATAAAATACTGATAATACCTAAAATCGAAACATCTTTTATCCCAATCACATCTGAATAAAATGCTACATCAATAAACATACGTAACGAAACAAATAATGCGAACAATAGCAGTATAAAGAAAATCAGCTTTAACGTATTTTTCATCTCTTACCTCCTAACTAAGAAAGCTTTCCTATTCTTCATATAAAAAGCCGATTTCATACTACAGAAATCGGCCTACGTTTTAGCAGGAAAATTATTGCGAATCGTTTCAAGAGCATGCTCTTTCACAATTTGTTTTCCATACTCACTTACACGATGAATTGTTAAAGTTGATTCTTCCCCATATTCTAAAATAATACTTAAAATACGATCGATTTCTTCTTCATCATGTAGCACTTCATCGAATTCCACATATACATAATAGCGGTTCTCAAATGAATACAGCTCATCTTTTATATCTTCAAAGATAAGACGATGACTTAATGAAATGACATCTTCAAAATCATTAAACTTAATTAAAAAGCCAAACGTACCATCTTCATTAAAGTTTGTTCCTGTTTGTTCTTCTACCTCTTCGACTAATTCTTGTTGGAATAATGATTCGATGCCTTCATCTAGAGGAATATCTATAATTTTGTCTACCCCTATCGGTAGTTCCAGCTTTTGCCCGTCTTTTGAAAGCTCTGCTTTCGTGACAAGTACTTCAATCCCTTTATCGACTGCTTGCACTTGAATCCATAACGGTCCATCAATAAAGAAATCGTCATGATCACGAGCTTCGTCCATCATCTCCCAAAAGAGCTCTTCACTTCGTTCGCGATCATACCAAATCTCTTCACGATTAAATCCTCTATCCTCTATATCAATGTACGTAATAAAAAATTTCATCGTATGATCATTAATTCTTTCAATATCCAAAATACAACTCTCCCTTCCTGCTTAGAATTGTTATGAAGGGATTCCCCACTCATATGACAAATCAATAGATTCTTGTACTCTCATTTTATGATAAGATTCTCCAGAATGGAAATAAAATCGATTTATTTTACAAAAATAGTTATATGCCTATCTTTACTCGATCAACTACGTAAATATATTATTATAGCGATTTCTTACTTACAAAAAATTTGGACATACATTTCCACATTCCCCCGTACACTGTAATAAAGTGAAACTTCTATTAGAAGAGATTATTTAACAACAACTTTCTTCATCACATACATATAGTTCGCTTATTAAAACATCATAAATGGAGGCAGACGAATGGACTTAGAGTTTTTAACATCCGTACTAATGATTGTCGGTATCGATGTTGTATTAGGTGGTGACAATGCAATCGTCATCGCACTAGCTAGCCGAAATTTACCTGAATCGAAACGAAATAAGGCTATTTTGATCGGTACTCTTTTAGCGATTGTACTAAGAATTGTCCTTACTATACTAGCTGTCTATTTACTCGACATTCCATTTCTACAATTGATTGGCGGGGTTTTACTTACATTAATTGCAGTCAATTTATTAACCGATAATAGCAACGATCTTTCTTCTATTCAAGGAAAAACAACTTTATTTCAAGCTGTGCGGACAATTGTTTTCGCGGATCTCGTTATGGGGTTTGATAATGTTATTGCCATTGCAGGTGCAGCTCACGGGAGATTTTTACTCGTCATAATCGGCTTACTCATTTCTATCCCGATTATTATTTGGGGCAGCAAACTTATTTTAATACTTATGGAGCGATTTCCATTCCTCATTTATTGCGGTGCAGCAATTCTTGCCTATACTGCAGGAAAAATGGTTACACATGAAGACAGACTTGCAACCTTTTTTCATAACAATCCAAGTTTCACTGCAAGCATTCCTTATTTGTTCATTTTCACTATTTTATGCATCGGCTTTATTGTACAACAAGTTCGATTACGCAATGTGAAACATTAAAAAAAACCTTCTACTATATAATAGGTAGAAGGTTTTCATATTATTATAATTAATTTACAAGACGTTGTGCTTCACGTAATTGGAACGTTCTTACTGTACGTGGTAAGAAACGACGAATTTCGTCTTCGTTGTAACCAACTTGAAGGCGTTTCTCGTCAATCATAATTGGACGACGTAAAATCCCTGGATAGTCACGAATCATCTTATATAAATCTTGAAGTGGTAAAGACTCTAAGTTTACATTCAATTCTTGGAAAACTTTCGAACGAGTAGAAATAATCTCATCCGTTCCGCTTTCTGTCATACGTAAAATCTCTTTAATTTCCTCAATCGTTAATGGATCTGAGAAAATATTACGTTCTGTATAGGGAATATGATTTTCCTCTAGCCATAATTTCGCCTTTCTACAAGACGTACAGCTTGGAGAACTATATAATGTTACCATACAAAGCTCACTCTCCTTAAAGAGTACAAATTCTGTACTAAATACAGTTTTAATTTCTAACTTCAGCAATTTTTCGTGATAACTTGTCTTATTGAAAAGTACAAAAATCACATTTCATGTAAGCAACAACTTATAATAAACAACAATTACTTTTAATAAGTAACTTCTATAATCATTATACAATAGATTTTGCAAGAAATATACAGTAAATTTCCTGCTAGTTGAGAAAACTCTCCCGTGTATTTCACTGCTATGTAACATGATTACGCTCATTTCAGCTGTACTTTAACAATAACTTTCAACCCTTTTACTACTCACTTCCCATAGATTTTTCATATAATATATAGTTATTTATCTATAATCTTCCCTATGAAAAAGAGAACGTTTTCTTACTTTTTCTTGATAAATCAATTAAGAAATGTAAGACTATACAAATGAGAATAAAAAGGAACATTTGTTCTTATTTTAACAAATATCCTCCCTCCTGTCTACATGATTTCTAAAGTAAATTAAATATTTTTCTGACATTTCTTTCTTTTTCATTTTTTATCTCATACAATAAACATACAGACAGGCAAAGGGGGAGTTTTCAAATGATTGCTTTTTTTATTGATTTTATTACGGTTGCTGCCCTCATCATCGGAATAACAGCATTGATTGGTGTCATTACAAATAGCATCGGCGAAAAGCTCTTTGGTGGAAAAGAAAAAATGAAGTTTGTTAACAAAAGTTTGGATGTACAATCTGGCTGGAACCAAGTTGGCGGAAAAGGCATTTATAAGAAACGAACGTATTAAAAAAAGCAGGTGACCACCTGCTTTTTTTCTTATTTCTCTACTGACGCCCATTTAAAGCTTAAATCGCCGCCATATTTATGGTTATACATATTTTTAATTGAATCTCTTTGTAAATATGCTCTACCACGTTGATATACTGGAACGATCGCAGCATCATCAAGTAACATTTTTTCTGCTTCTAATAAGTTCTTCCAACGAGCATTTACATCGCTTCCATCTTTTTTCGCCTTCATAATGATTTCATCGTATTTTGGATTAGAGTACTTCATCTTATTTTGTGACCCATCTGTTACAAACATATCAAGATATGTAATTGGATCTGGGAAGTCCGCACTCCATCCAGAGAATGACATGACATAATCGCCCGCATCTTCTAATTTTAGTTTTTGTGCGAATGGTTGTTGTTTAATTTTTACTGTTAAACCTGGTAAATTCTTTTCTAATTCACCTTTTAAATATTCACCAGTTTTCTTTGATAACTCTACATCTTCATTTAATAATTCTAATTCGATTTCATTTTTACCAAGTTCTTTTTTACCAGCTTCCCAATATTTCTTCGCTTCTTTCACGTTTGGTTTTACAATATCCCCGTTTACAGCACGGAAATCTTTTTTATCTGGTCCTTTAATGAAGTTATCAGGAATTAATCCTGTCGCTGGCTTAGAACCGTTATTTAATAATGTATCCACGAATGGCTTACGGTCAAAAGCAAGTGAAATTGCTTTACGAATATTTTTATTTGCTAAAGCTGGATCTTTTTGATTTAAACGAAGGAAGAATACAGATGTATCTTCTACTGTTTGGAAATCTGGTTTTCCTTTATATTTATCAATAAACTCCGCTAATAACGACGCTCGATCAATTGCATTTGTTTCATATAAGTTAATTGGCGTAGATGTATCTTTTACAATATTAAAGTTTACTTCTTCAATCTTCACTTCTTTATTGTCCCAATATGACGCGCTCTTTGTCATTTTAAAGCTACGTTCATGTTGCCAATCACTTAATGTAAATGGCCCGTTATAAAGCGTTGTATTCGCTTCCAAACCAAACTTCGTACCTTGCTCTTTCACAAACTTTTCATTCACAGGATAGAAGATTGGATATACCATTAAATCTACAAGGTATGGAATTGAATTATCTAATTCCACTTCTAATGTATAATCATCAATCGCCTTTACCCCTAATTGATCCGGACTCATCTCTTTTTTATTAATTTTCTCTGCATTTTTTATATCATACATAATGTACGCTGATTTCGCAGCTGTATCTGGGTTAATCGCTCTTTGCCATGCATATACGAAATCTTTTGCCGTCACAGGCTCACCATTTGACCATTTTGCGTCTTCACGTAATTTAAATGTATATTTTTTACCATCTTCTGATTTTTTGAATTCCTTCGCTACACCAGGAACTAGCTTATCATCTTTTCCTAAACTGTATAAGCCTTCCATCGTATTAGTCATTACTCTTGAAGAAACTGCATCAGCTGATAACGCTGGATCCATCGTTGGAATTTCTTGTGTTTCAATTAAGTTAATAACTTGCTTCGCGCCGCTTTTTCCGCTATCCCCTTTAGCGTTTGCTTGCGATTCATCTTTTTGATAGCTACATGCCCCTAACATCATGCTCATCGCTACTGTTGATGCTACAAAAACTGGTATCTTTTTTTTCATACTTCCACCCTCCAAAAAAATGTTAACCCTTTCATTTTCAAACAAAAAGAAATATATATATGTTCTAATAATTCATATTATACACACAAATATATTTTTTGTATATTTATATTTCTATTTCATTAAAATTTTTCGTTAAAAAATATACCTTTGTAAACGTTTCATATTGCTGATTATTCATACTAAAGTGTTAAAAATAATATTTTTTATACTTTTCTAAATTATCAGAGAAAAATGAATTTTATATCTCATAATACTTTATGTATAATTATCCTTTTGTTTTTATCATAAAATAGCACTCTCTTCATAATAAAAATATGTAGGCTAAAATGAGTGCAAAGGTTAAGAAAGTATGTTACGATACATTTTGCTAAAAATAGATATCGGTAAAGAGGGGACGGACATGGCAGCAATTCAGGCAAAAAACGGGCCTACTGAGAAATTAAGTTTATTCTTATTAACATGGCCTATTTTTCTAGAAGTTTTTCTTTTTATGTTAATGGGGATCGCTGATACTTTCATGTTAAGTGCATTATCAGACGATGCTGTATCTGGGGTTGGTGCAGCGAATCAATATCTTCATATTGCGATTTTGGTATTAGAAGTCATCGGGAACGGCGCTGCTATCGTTGTATCTCAATACCTCGGTTCCAAACGCTTTATGGAAGCATCTAAAATATCAGCATTAGCCGTCACATTAAATTTAATAGTTGGGCTCGTTATAAGCGCTGGTTTTCTTTTATTTTCGAAACATATGATGCTCGCAATGAACTTACAAGGCGATGTACTAACGTATGCGCAAAACTACTTATCTATCGTCGGAGGAGCCATCTTCCTACAAGCTATTATTAACTCATTAGCCGCAATTATCCGTGTACACGGTTTTACAAAGCAAGCGATGTTTATTTCACTCGGAATGAATATGATTCATATCGCTGGAAACTACGTACTCATTTTCGGGAAATTTGGTTTCCCTGAGCTCGGTGTACAAGGGGCTGCAATTTCTTCCGCTATCAGTCGATTGATCGCACTTATTGTTTTCTTCTGGTTACTATACCGCGTTATGGAATATCGTGTGAAATTACAATATTACTTCACTTTATCCAAAGAATACATTGGGAAAATTTTAAAAATTGGCATTCCATCTGCATTTGAACAAGTGATGTATCAAGCTTGTCAAATCGTCTTCCTTTATTACGCAACGTACTTAGGAACGGAATCATTAGCTGCTAGACAATACGCTACTAACATTTCCATGTTCACTTATTTATTTGCAATTGCAATTGGTATGGGAACAGCCATTATTATTGGCCGCCTCGTTGGTGGTGGCGAAAAAGATGAAGCATACGAACGCTTATGGAAAAGTGTAAAATGGGCAATTGGTGTAACTTTATGTATGGTCGCTCTCGTTATTACATTCCGTACACAATTAATGGGACTGTTTACAGATAATCCGCACATTATCGGGTTAGGCGCAAGTGTTCTTTTACTAAGTGTACTACTTGAAACGGGACGTACGATGAACATCGTCATCATTAATTCGCTTCGTGCAGCTGGTGATGCAAAATATCCTGTTTTAATCGGTGCATTCTCTATGGTGTTAATGAGTTTACCACTAGGTTACTTTTTCGCCTTTCATTTAGATATGGGGCTCGTTGGTATTTGGCTAGCAATCGCCATCGACGAATGGACACGTGCCATTATTATGTTCTTCCGCTGGAAAAGTAGAGCATGGGAGCGTTATGCGCTTGTTAAACCTGAAGAACAAGAGGAGAATGTTTCTGTTCAAGTTCAGTAATTTTGCATATGGATATCACTAATGATACATGAGATTTATATCGGCGATTCTTTAAATATATCGACTGACCGACAAATGTATACAATTCTTTTATATAGTAGAAAAAGAGCCATCCTTCCATAACAGAAGAATGGCTCTTTTTCTTATTGATAAATCTCTTTATATTTCTTGTACTCCGCTTCCGAACATAGTACGAAATGTCCTGGGCGAATTTCACGCATTGTTGGTGCTTCACTACCATAATTATGCTGTGATGGATCATATACGATACGTTTACGATTGCGCTCATAATCTGGATCTGGAAGTGGAATCGCTGATAATAGTGATTTCGTATATGGATGAATTGGATTCGCATATAATTCATCACTTGTTGTTAACTCAACGATTTGGCCACGGTACATTACACCAATACGGTCACTAATGTATTTTACCATTGATAAATCATGGGCGATGAATAAGTATGTTAAACCTTTTTCTTTTTGTAACTTTTTCAGTAAGTTTACAACTTGCGCCTGAATCGATACGTCAAGTGCTGAGATCGGCTCATCGGCAATGATAAATTCTGGGTCTACAGCAAGCGCTCGAGCGATACCGATACGCTGACGTTGTCCACCTGAGAATTCGTGTGGGAAACGGTTTGCGTGCTCTTTATTTAAACCAACTGTGTTTAATAGTTCATGAACACGGTCCATGCGCTCTTTTTTACTTTTCGCTAGTCCGTGAATATCGATACCTTCTGCAATAATATCCCCTACTGTCATACGAGGGTTTAATGATGCATATGGATCTTGGAAAATCATTTGCATTTTACGGTTGAATTTCTTCAGCTCTGCGCGTGATTTTTTACCATGTACATTTTCACCATCGAATAACACTTCACCAGCAGTTGCATCATATAAACGAATAATCGTTCTTCCAGTTGTCGATTTACCACAACCTGATTCTCCTACAAGACCAAATGTTTCTCCGCGGTAAATATCAAATGAAATATCATTAACCGCTTTGACAACACCACCACTCACGTCGAAGTGCTGCTTTACATTTTTTACTTCAATTAATTTCTCACGTTGTTTAGTCATGTTGTTCACCTGCTTTCATTTGAAGAATGCGTTTTTCAACGACTGCCGGCGGTTTTACTTCTGGAGCTTGCTCGTGAAGTAACCAAGTTGCCGCATAGTGCGTATCACTTACTTTAAATAAAGGTGGGTCCATTTCAAAATCAATTTTCAGTGCCTGTGGGTTACGTGGTGCAAAAGCATCTCCCTTTGGCGGCTTCAATAAATCTGGAGGTGTTCCAGGGATTGCATATAACTCTTCTTCTGAACCATCTAAACTTGGCATAGATGCGATTAAACCCCAAGTATATGGATGTTTCGGATTGTAGAAAATTTCATCTACAGTTCCAATTTCAACAACTTTACCAGCGTACATAACTGCCACTCGGTCCGCAACGTTTGCTACTACACCTAAGTCATGCGTAATGAAAATGATTGCTGCTTCTGTTTTTTGCTGAATGTCTTTCATAAGTTCTAAAATTTGCGCCTGAATCGTAACGTCTAGCGCTGTTGTCGGCTCATCGGCAATTAATAATTTCGGGTTACAAGCTAACGCCATCGCAATAACTACACGCTGTCTCATACCACCTGAGAATTGGTGAGGATATTGTTTTAAACGAGCTTCTGGATTTGGAATACCTACAAGGTCAATTAACTCTAAAGCAACTTTACGTGCATCTGCTTTACTCATCCCTTGGTGTTTAATTAGACCTTCCATAATTTGATTTCCAATTGTCATCGTTGGGTTTAATGATGTCATTGGATCTTGGAAAATCATCGCAATATCTTTACCGCGTACTTGCTGCATTTCTTTTTCTGTTAATTTTGTTAAGTCACGACCTTCAAATACGATTTCACCATTTTTAATGCGTCCAGGAGGATTCGGAATTAATCCCATTAACGCTTTAGAAGTAACTGATTTCCCTGAACCAGATTCTCCTACAATCGCCAATGTTTCTCCTTTTTTCAAATCAAAAGTAACGCCGCGTACAGCTTGTACTTCACCTGCATGTGTATCAAAGGAGACTTGTAAATCTTTTACCTCTAACAATGTTTTCATCTTTGCCTCTCCCCTCTTTTACTTACGCATTTTTGGATCTAACGCGTCGCGTAATCCGTCTGCCATTAAGTTAAACGCTAAAATTAATATACTGATGACAACCGCAGGGATGAACATCATATGCGGATACGTTTGAATAGATTTATAACCATCATTTACAAGAGAACCTAGTGACGCAAATGGTGGCTGAATTCCTAAACCGATGAAACTTAAGAACGCTTCACCAAACACCGCTGATGGAATTGTAAACATCGTCATTACGATAATAGGTCCCATTACGTTTGGAATTAAATGTTTCACAATTAATTGTGTATTTGTTGCACCTAATGTACGAGATGCTAATACATATTCTTGGTTTTTTAACTTTAAGATTTGTCCACGAACAATACGCGACATCCCTATCCAACCTGTAATCGCCATCGCAAGTGTAATTGACCAAATACCAGATCCCATAATGATTACCATTAAAATAACGATGATTAAGTATGGAATACCGTTAATAATCTCCATAATACGTTGCATAATGTTATCTACTCTACCGCCGTAGAATGCTGAAATACCTCCGTATGCAACCCCAATTACTAAGTCAATTGCTGCCGCTAAAAGAGCGATATATAATGATACGCGTGTACCTTCCCATGTTCTTGTCCATAAGTCACGGCCAAGGTCATCTGTACCAAACCAGAAGTACTCTTTAATATCACGTTTTTCATATTGGTCAACACCATATTGATCTGTACCGTCAAATGGTAACCAATGAACATTTTCAATAACTGGAATTTTTGGTGGTAATTTCGCACGACCTAAATCTTGCTCTTTATACGAGTGTTTACTTACCATCGGTCCAAAAATCGCTAATAGCGCAATGATAACTAACAATACAAGGCCAAGCATCGCACCTTTATGTTGGAATAAACGTCTTCTTACATCTTGCCAAAACGTTAAGCTTGGACGGGCAATGACTTCATTATCAACATTATTTTGATTGGCTTGTTGAAATAAATCTGGAGATAATTTTTGTACATCTTTCATCATTTTTTCCCTCCCGCTAAACGAATACGAGGATCAATAATTCCGTATAAAATATCGACGATGAAAATAACTAAAATGAAGATCGCACTATAGAAAATCGTAGTTCCCATAATAACTGTATAGTCATTTAAAGTAATCGATTTAACGAATTGTTCCCCAAGTCCTGGTACAGCATAAATTTGCTCGATAACAAGTGTTCCTGTAATTAATGCCGCAACCATTGGTCCTAAAATTGTTACAACTGGAATTAACGCGTTACGAAGTGCATGTTTGACAATGATAACGCCTTGGCTAATTCCTTTCGCTTTCGCTGTTAAAATGTAATCGGCTTGCATAACTTCAATTAATTCTGCACGAGAGAAACGTGCGATTGTTGCGATAACTCCCATCGATAATGCAATTGTAGGCATTACAGTAAACTCTGGTCCTTTCCAGAATGCTACTGGGAACCAGCCTAGTTTTACCCCTACGAAATATTGTAGTAATGCGGCGAATACGAATGATGGTACCGACATTCCGAGTACCGAAATAACTGTTGCACTATAATCTACCCACGTATTATTACGAAGTGCGGCAACAATACCTAAAATTAAACCGATAAATGTTCCTAATATAATCGCTTGTAAACCTAATTGGGCTGATGGTCCAATACGATCCACAATCATGTCTGTTACTGGGCGGTTATCATATTGGAATGATACCCCTAAATCACCTTTTGCTAAGTTACCTAAGTAACGTGCATATTGAACTGGTACCGGATCATTCAATCCGTATTTTTCAAGAATGATTTCTTTTTGTGCCGGTGATAGCTTCTCCTGGTTTTTAAGCGGAGAACCCGGAAGTAATTTCATCAAAAAGAAAGTCATTGTAGTAATTAAAAATAATGTCAAAGCCATGTACACGAAACGTTTTAATACATAACGTCCCATAGTCAAGCACCTCCCCGTTTTTCTCAAAAGCAATAAGATAGTTTAAAATATTCTTACTTTTATTTTTTTAAAATAAGAGCATATGCCCATCATAGGCATATACCCTTGTAAACGATGGAAAAAAAAGATTATTTTTGTTCAACAGATGCCCATTTGTAAGTTAATTTACCACCATAGTTAATTGGGATAATATCTTTTACGGCACCTTTTACTACATACGCTGAACCTTTTTGGAAGATTGGAGTGATAACTGCATCCTCTTTAATTAACATCTTCTCTACTTCTAGAAGGTTGTCCCAGCGAGCTTGTAAATCTTTTGTATCTGTTTTAGCTTTTAGGATTAACTCATCATATTTCTGATTAGAATACCCTGTTTTATTTTGAGAACCATTCGTAACAAACATATCTAAATATGAGATTGGATCTGGGAAATCTGGTCCCCAAATACCAAACGCAATATCATATTGCTGAGAATCTTCTAATTTATTTTTTTGTGCGAATGGTTGCTGTTTAATTTTAATTGATAAACCTGGTAAGTTCTTTTCCATCTCACCTTTTAAGAACTCCCCAACTTTTTTAGCATCTTCATTATCAAAGTTTAAGAATTCTAGTTCGATTTTATCAGTTCCAAGCTCTTTCTTCGCTGTTTCCCAAAGCTTTTTTGCTTCTTTTGGATTTGTTTCAACTAGCTTTCCATTTTCAGCTCGAAAATCTTTTTTATTTGGACCTTCAGCGAAATCTTTTCCAACAAATCCGTAAGCTCCAATTGCGCCGTTATTTAAAATAACTTTTGCAATGTTATCACGGTCAAAGGACATTGAAATTGCTTTTCTTAAGTTTTTATTACTTAAGTACTGATTACTTTGATTAAATCTTAAGTAAGCAACCCCTGCCTCTTTTCTTGTTTGGAACTCTGGGCTTTTTCTAAACTTATCAACAAATTCAGACGTTAAAGCCGCTCGATCAATCGCGTTTGTCTCATATAAATTTACATCAGTTGCTGTATTTTTTACAATATTAAAGTTGATTTCTTCGATTTTAACCGTTTTATTATCCCAATATGAAGGATTCTTCTTGAATTGGAAACTTTGTTCATGTTTCCAATCACTCATAACGAATGGACCGTTATATAATGTTGTATTTGCCTCTAAACCAAATTTATCACCTTGTGCTTTTACAAAGTTTTCATTTAGTGGGTAAAATACTGGATAAACTGTTAAATCGATAAAGTAAGGAACGGGATTGTCTAATTCTACTTCTAATGTATAATCATCAATCGCTTTTACACCTAATTGGTCAGCAGGTAATTCTTTTTTATGAATTTTCTCTGCATTTTTAATATCGAACATAATGTATGAATACGTTGCTTTTGTATCTGGATTTACTGCTCTTTTCCATGAATACACAAAGTCTTTAGCTGTTACAGGTTCCCCATTCGACCATTTCGCATCTTTTCTTAATTTAAATATGTATTTCTTCCCATCATCTAGCTTTTCGACATCTTCTGCAACTCCAGGCATTCTCTTTTGATCTTTGCCAATACGATATAAACCTTCCATCGTATTATTTAATGCTGTAGAAGATGAAGAATCAGATGCTAATGATGCATCCATTGACGGAATTTCAGATAACTCTGTTAAATTAAGAATCTGTTTTCCGTTACTACTACTCGTAGCGTTCTCTTTCCCTTTTGCTTTTGCGTCATCTTTTTGGTAGCTACACGCACTAAGCAACATACTTGCAGTTAAAGTTGATGCAAGTAATAACGGTATCTTTTTCTTCATGTTGTGTTGCCTCCCCTAATTGCACTTCCTGTACCCTCAATTGTTAAAAAGTAGAATTGAAAGAATAATCTCCAAGTTTCTACAATTTTCATTATACATATAATATAACAATTGTGAATATAGTTTTTTGTTTTTTTGTTAAAATTTTTAATAAAATATTTATATTTTTAATTTTTCGTAAAGGGATACATTAACATTGCTACCATCATCTTAAAATCAGACCTTTAATTGCGTATAATTTTCAAAAAATTAATCCTAGTACTTATTATAGCTTTTATAGTATAATAATTCTAGTAATATTTTGACGGAGGGGAATATTTTGAATAAAGTTTTTTTTCATACTTGTATACTAATTTTTATAGCGATGATTGCTTCTAGTATTGGTGCATTCCTCATTTCATCTCAATTTTTGTTGAACTTTGTCAACATTTTGTTTTATATTGCACTGTTTTTTATTCTTATCGGCGGTTTTTTATACATATTTCAAAATGGTTTTTTCAATGTAACCATTTACGCATTCCAAAGAGTATTTGGTACGAACAAAAAGATTGACTCTTTAATTGAAGAAGTCGAGGAACCTACAGATAAGAAAGAACGTATTTATAAAACATATTCATTCAAATGGACATATCCAATTTGTATTACAGGTATCTTCCTTGGGTTGTTCTCGACCCTCATTAGCTTTACTATTTTGATGTAGTTTGCAAACACTATCCCATATGATATAATAATCAGCAAAACATTTTGTTATAAAACTTTAGTTCTTTCATATTAAAAGAGCTCAAGTAACAATAAATAAATTTATATGTATGCGATGATAAAGAAGAGTACATATTGAGGCAATTTCAGAGAGCTTGTGGTTGGTGTGAACAAGTAATTGTACAGTATGGAATGGGCTTTTGAGCACCAAACCGAACCGAAAGTAGTAGGCTTTGGCGTTATATCCTAACGTTATCATGGATTAGAGAGATTTCACAGTAGTGAAATAATTAGGGTGGTACCGCGGTCCATTCGTCCCTATAGTTTTTGGGATGAATGGGCTTTTTTGTTTGCCTTCTCTTCCCCCCATCACGCATTCAATTTTAGGAGGAATTACTTATGTCAGTTATCTTTTCTGGTATTCAGCCAAGTGGAACGATTACACTTGGAAACTATTTAGGCGCAATGAAGCAGTTTACAGAGCTTCAAAATGAACACGATTGTTATTTCTGTATTGTAAACCAACATGCGATTACAGTACCTCAAGATCCCGTCGGACTTCGTAAAAACATCCGCAGTCTTGCTGCACTTTATGTAGCATGCGGCATCGATCCTGAAAAAGCTACTTTATTTGTACAATCAGAAGTACCAGCACACGCTCAATTAGGATGGATCATGCAATCTGTTGCTTACGTTGGAGAATTAGAACGTATGACGCAATATAAAGATAAAGCTTCGGGTAGAGATTCAGTTCCAGCTGGATTACTTACGTATCCACCATTAATGGCTGCTGATATTTTACTTTACAACACTGAAATCGTACCAGTTGGTGATGACCAAAAGCAACATATGGAATTAACACGCGACCTAGCAGAGCGTTTCAACAAACGCTTCCGTGAAGTGTTCACAATTCCTGAAATTCGTATTCCAAAAGTAGGCGCTCGCGTTATGTCATTAACAGAACCTACGAAGAAAATGAGTAAATCTGATCCGAATCCAAAATCAATGATCAGTATGCTTGATGAACCAAAAACAATTGAAAAGAAAATTAAAAGTGCTGTTACTGACTCTAAAGGTATTGTGAAATTTGATAAAGAAAACAAACCTGGTATCTCTAACTTATTAACAATCTACTCTTCATTCTCTGGAAAAACAGTTGAAGAAATTGAAGCAATGTACGAAGGAAAAGGATACGGCGACTTCAAAGGCGACCTAGCGCAAGTAGTCGTAGAAGCAATTCGTCCAATCCAAGACAAATATAACGAACTAATCAACTCACCAGAACTAGACGAAATTCTAGACAAAGGTGCAGAAAAAGCAAACCGCGTTGCATTCAAACAACTACGCAAAGTAGAAAACGCAATGGGACTAAGCAGAAAACGTAGGTAACATATAAAGCGGAGGCGACTGCTTAGCCCTGACGGCTAAGGTTCTTTCCCACAGAAGGTGCTTTTTACCTTCTCGTGGGGAAGGTTCTTAGACGCGAAGGGCTAGGAGCCGGAGCTGGATTTCTACATAAAGCGGAAGCAGCTCGTTCAGAATGTGAGGGGGATGGAGCTCCTTCCTGCGAGGCGCTTTTTGCCTCGCAGGAAGGCGCGAAGCCACCGAACATTCTTGCCGCTGGAGCTGGATTACTACAAAATTAAAAAACCGCCAATTGGCGGTTTTTTAATTTACCTTTTGCTCATTTTCCATTTCCCATAACTTTTCAAAAAATGGCTGTCCTTTTACGAGACGCTCGCATAATTGTTCATGCTTATCAGACCAGCCTGTTTTCGCTTCATCATACAGCTTAACCCAAATATCTTCAAATTCCATATGTTGAACCATTCCATATGCTGATGGATCCCACTCTGTGAACCAATAGCGAATTTCTGCTGTATTTTTCGTTGTATGTAATTGATCTAACGCCATAAATAATAATTGTTTTAGCTGTCTTTCTTTACGAGTCAAGCCATTCATAATGAAAGGCGATGGTGATAAAATGTGATGTTCTTTTTCTGTTTCTTCTACTTGGAACTCATACTTTTCTGCTTGTACGTTTTCTACCATCTCATATACCATCTGTTCTTGGCGTGGTATAAGTCTGCTTTTGCGAATTGGTACATTGTAGCCAATTGTGTCAATCGCAATAATTCCTTTTCCATCTGTAACAACAAAGCAATACTCTTGCTGCAAACGTTCATGATTTTTACGAATATAAGCCTTATGATGTACGTCTTCCAGCATTTTTTGCGGAAGCTCTAACAATTCGTTCTCGATGTAATGATATAATGTGGCATCTACTTTTAATAATGGCACTTGATCTAATAGCTCAATCGTATCATCTTTCCGCCATTCGTAAAAATGACAAACGTTATACCCATTTTCTTCACCTTCAAACCAATTTACCCATACATCATGTAGATATAACATTCACTACCCCTCACTTCACTACTGTTTGTACCAATCATTATGTTCATTTTTGCTTAACTTTATTCCACTTGAGGAAATATATTCTAATTATTATTTTTTCTTCTATTAATATTAAAAAAACAGGAAATAGAAATCCTGTTTTTTTATATATGAAATGTACTTGCTTTATTCAATATTTCTTTTGCATCTATAGATAATAAAGAAAGTGTATCTTCTTCTTCCAAAGTTACACAATCTTTGACAATATGAAATCCAAGCGCATAGCCAAGCATCTTCGGATAAGAGTGAAAGCCATTTAATAAGATGTCATGTTCCCTTGTTCCTCGTTTTATACTTATTCTTTCATGTACAATATTTTTCCAATAATAAATAGCCTCTTCCTTTGAAAGATACGCCGTCCACGGTGCATTGTTTTTTTCTGTATACCTTTCTGTTACTGCTTGTTCAGCTAGCCCTTCCATAATCATCGTATCAAGTAATGTATATTCTGTTTCTTTCGTCTCAATTTGATGTAACCTGCATATGTGATGATATTCATGCGCTAATAACACTTTTAATTCTTCTACCGAATTCCGTCCACATACGAATAAGAAAATAACATGACGCATAGATAATCCAGCCCTACCGTTATACTCTTCTTGTACAGTTCGATTATAGGAATCTGATAATAAAATAAAGACAGGGACATCTGGACCTTTTAACCAGTTTTTCAGTTTATCATACTCCAGGCTCAATTCTTTCCAAATTTCCTTTTCCTCTAATTCTTTAATTTCCTTTTCTCCGCGCATGATCGGGCGATACATCCCTTTTGAAATTAAAAAGCGATACAACCTTTCTTTTGGCAACGGAATATACTTCGTAAATTTCTCACAAAGTTTTTCTGGCCGCCCATAATATAAATGTAGCCATTCAGCTGTTTCAACAATCCCCATCTTTATCCCTCCTTTTTCTTATGTATATGCTACAGGAGAAAAAGGCGTAAAAATAAATAAGGAGTTTTTTCGCAATATATTGCGAAAAAACTCCTTATTTTATCTATTATTTATACGATTTAAATACTAATACTGCGTTATGACCACCGAATCCTAATGAATTACTTAACACTGCGTTTACTTCTTGATGTCTCGCATTATTCGGTACATAATCTAAATCACACTCTGGATCTGGTGTTTCATAGTTAATTGTTGGAGGAATTACTCCGTCTGTAATTGATTTAATAGAGAAGATCGCTTCAACAGCACCAGCTGCTCCTAATAAGTGACCTGTCATTGATTTCGTTGAACTGATCGCTACTTTATACGCGTGCTCACCGAACGTTTCCTTAATTGCCATCGTTTCATACTTTTCATTCGCATCCGTACTTGTACCATGCGCATTAATGTAATCAATATCTTCTGGCTGTAGGCCTGCATCAGCTAAAGCTTGACGCATTGCACGCACGCCGCCTTCACCGCCAGGAGCCGGCATTGTAATATGGAATGCATCACCAGTTGCACCGTAACCAGCAATTTCCGCGTAAATGTGAGCACCACGAGCTAATGCGTGCTCTAATTCTTCAAGAATTAAAATACCTGAACCTTCACCCATTACGAAACCACTACGGTTTTTATCGAATGGACGACAAGCTGTTGCTGGATCTTCATTAAATGTTAATGCTTTCGCTGAGCTAAATCCTGCGAATGCCATACTTGTTAACGGCGCCTCTGCCCCGCCCGTAATCATTGCATCAGCATCACCGCGCTGAATCGCTTTAAATGCATCACCAATTGAGTTTGCACCAGATGCACAAGCCGTTACAGAACAAGTGTTAATTCCTTTTGCTCCTGTTGCGATCGATACTTGACCTGCTGCCATATCTGGAATCATCATCGGTACGAAGAATGGGCTCACGCGGCGCGGGCCTTTCTCAGTAAAAATCTTAAATTGTTCTTCGTATGTTTCCATACCACCAATACCAGAACCAATCCACACACCAATTCGGGGTCCGTTTTCTTCTGTAATTTCAAGCTTTGCATCTGCAACTGCCATTTTCGCTGCTGCTACTGCATATTGTGTAAAGCGATCCATACGGCGCGCTTCTTTTTTATCAATATATTTCTCGACTTCAAAGTCGTTAATTTCTGCTGCTACTTTTGCTGGAAATAGTTCCGGATCAATTCTTGTAAGTCGTCCGATTCCAGATACACCCTTTTTAATGTTTTCCCACGCTGTTTCAACATCTGTACCGACCGGTGTAACAGCTCCTAGTCCTGTAATTACGACCCTCTTTTTTTCCATACAAAATACACTCCTTTTTTTCTCTCAGTCCTTATTTACCCCAACGAAGAGCGACTGCTCCCCATGTTAATCCGCCGCCAAAACCAACAAGTATAATTAAATCACCATCTTGAATACGTCCGTTTTGCAATTCCTCTACCATTGCAATCGGAATTGAAGAAGCCGATGTATTACCAAACTTTTCAATTGTCATACTCATTTTTTCTTGTGGCAAATTTAATCTCTCTCTTGCAGATTCCATAATACGAATATTCGCTTGATGCGGTACTAAGAAATCCACATCCTCTTTTGTAAGACCAGCCTTATCCAGCACGCGAAGACAAGATTCACCAAGTTGACGAACGGCAAATTTAAAGACTTCTCTGCCATTCATCATAACATACTCGTCTTGATATAGATGCTTACCGCCGCTTCCGTCTGCTCCTAATTCGAAAGATAGAACGCCTCTTCCTTCTGAAACTGCTCCCATTACGATAGCACCGGCTCCGTCTCCAAATAATACCGCTGTATTTCGATCATTCCAGTCTACAATTTTAGATAGCTTATCACTACCAACTACTAATACGTTTTTATAAGTCCCCGTTTGAATAAATTGCTGCGCTGTAATCATTCCGTACATAAAACCAGCGCATGCTGCACCTACATCCATTGCAGCTGCATGTTTCGCTCCAATCGCTTCTTGAATGACACAAGCTACTGCTGGAAACGCACGATCTGGTGTTACTGTCGCCACTAAAATAAGATCGATATCTTCTCCGCTAACCCCTGCATCTTCAAGTGCTTTTTTTGCAGCCTCTACGGCCATATATGAAGTATCTATTGTATCATCGGCAATGCGTCTTTCTGCAATTCCCGTTCTCGTACGAATCCATTCATCGGATGTATCCATTATTTTTTCTAAATCGTGATTTGTGACTACTTTTTCTGGCACATATCTTCCGATCCCTAAAATGCCCACGTTCACATCGCAGCCCTCCGTTTTATATCAATTATTATGACTTGGTACTAATTTTAAAACATAAATGTATTTTTGTCTAGAATATATTTCGCATAAAACAGAAAGCTAACGCATTATCCACTTTATTTTTCATTAAAAGAAACAGAAACATACCTCTCAAATATAAAAAGACTCAAACCGCTTCTGTTCACGGTTCGAGCCTCTCTTCCATCTAAAAAGATGCTTTTTATTCTTTATCTGCTTTCCCGAGCTCATAAGCCTCGTTCATAACTTTCATTAACAACTCTAACACCGGCTGTGCCTTCTCCATATCAAGTGCAATTCCATTATCATCTAAAATTGCCTTTGCTTCCGGTAAATGCTTCATTGCGATTTGTAAAAACTGCATGCTTTTTTCGTTCATATTATACTCTTCCTCTCCATTAAAACTTTCACATACAATAGTGTAACACGCGTACTACCCTTCGTATAACTCTTTATATTTTTTCATGTGTGCCAGTTGCTTATTTAAACCGTATTCTAACGGAGTATTTCTTTTTATCGAAATTACTTCGATAGCCTCATCTCTTACTTCGCTATTATTTTTATTTACTTTATCATCCGCGCGTAAAAGATTCATACCTTTTTCCCATAATGACTGTTTACCACTAAGTAAATTGTATATACCAAGATGCGCCCCGTTCGTTCCATGTTCCCATAAGTATTCACATACATCTTCAACGTAAAGTAAATCATTCCCCTTTTCCTCAATCGTACAACGGCACTCTTTTTCAACTAATTCTGATAAAATAAGCTGATGAAACATCATAAAGGACGGTTGCCACGGTCCATATAATGTTGGAACTCGAAATACACTATATTGTAAATTCCCTTTTTTCAATCCTTCTTCTACTTTCAAAAATAGGCGCTTATTTTCGGATTCATCTGTACTTCCTACTTCAATAGAAGAAATTAAATTTAACTTCACTTTTTGTTCTTCACACATTCTTATAATTCGCTTTAAATATTGTAATATGACTCTTTCATTCCGAAATCCACTTTGCTGATTTGGCTCATATAAGCAAAAGTAAACAGTATCGAATCTCTCTTCCTCAACCGATCTCCATCCATCTTCATCTCTTATCGAATAATACGTAAATAACGCATTTCGCCCAATTAATAATAACTTCTCTTCATTAATTTTGGTCATACTATCGAATTCATCAAAATCAAGACCATAGACTTCCACTTCTTCTGCAATCATTTTATTTACAAGGTGATAACCTACAAACGTAAGTGCACCTATTATCAGCACGCGTTCCATACCACCAACCCTTTCCCTCTGAAACAAATAGCTCCTCATTTATGTATATGGGAGCTTCATAATTCTTCTTCATATTTTTTAAAGAAATCGGTCGTTTGCCTAACCATTTTATATTTCACATCTTGCAGATGGAACAAGACAGAAGTATCACATTGATTTAGTTGCCTCATTTTCTCATATCTACGCAACTGCTGTTTTCTTCCTCTTTTTTCTTGTGTTGATACGAAAATTTTGACA
The DNA here is from genome assembly GCF_038008705.1 of Bacillus sp. FSL W8-0770. Classification (NCBI taxonomy): domain Bacteria; kingdom Bacillati; phylum Bacillota; class Bacilli; order Caryophanales; family Bacillaceae; genus Bacillus; species Bacillus sp. FSL W8-0770. Next base: position 1,139,848 of record NZ_JBBOZR010000001.1, on the reverse strand, counting down.
GGTACACAAGATGGAAGAAGCGTAAATGATTTCTTATTTATTTTTAATTCTAATTCTTCTTCTTTGGAATCATACGCCAAACTTAATTCCTTCACCAGTCTCTTGTAAAAAAACTTATGCTCTTTCTCAAACTCCACATATTCTGGTAAATCTAAACACGGATTTAACATAATGACAGAGCGTATACACTCAGGATATTTGTTCATCATTTCAAGTGCTACAAGTGCTCCCATACCATCTGCCATAATGTGCATTTTCGCATTCAATGTCTCTTTTCTCAACACAACGTCATATAAACGTTTTGCTAGACGAACAGATTGGTCGTTTCCCCAATGTCTTCCGTATAAATTAGAAGAAAAGACAGTGTAGCCTTGCTCAATAAGGCCATGTAAAAAATAAGATCTACCCGCATGCTGTGTCCATAAACTTGTACCATTCTCAATAAAGTAGTTGTAATCACCAAGAAGCATTACAGAAAATCCATTTGGCTTCTCCGGTAAATAAATGACACATGGTTCTTTTTCTAAGTAAAAAAAACGTTCCGTAATACTCATTTTTCCCCCGCCTTATTTTCTAAACATATAAAACCACTCTTTTATAATGTATGAACGGAATGCAAATTTGCGTTGAAAAATCTACAAATATTTTTCTATATTCTTTTTTCAATTGTGTTACAATAAGGACAGATTGAACGAATAGAGGTGTAAAATATGCGTTTCATTTGGGCATTAATTTGGTCGTTCTTACTTGTACATATGATGAGCTATGTAATCGGCTCTATGACTGGCGGTACATACGACTTTAACCAAGCGTCTATTTTCTCAGTTGTTCTTGCTGTGTTAGTACTCGCAATTTCAGCTGCAATTCCAAACGAGCCAGTAGAACAACACTAAAAAAAGAGTCCGGATTTTATCCGAACTCTTTTTTTATTTTTATTTCACATGAACGACTAATTCGTTATTTTCTACATCAACAACTACGTGACTATTGTCAGTAATTGTTCCTGCAATTAATTCTCGTGCTAATTTCGTTTCCACTTGACGTTGTACGTATCGTTTTAATGGACGAGCTCCGTACATTGGGTCGAAACCAGCTTCCACAACAAATTCTTTTGCTGCATCTGTTAATTCTACTGTAATGTGACGGTCAGCTAGACGACCTTGTAGTTCTTTTACAATTTTATCAACAATGCTTTTAATTTCATTCGTTGTAAGAGGTTTGAATAAAATAATTTCATCAACACGGTTTAAAAATTCAGGGCGGAAATGTCCTCTTAATTGTCCCATTACAAGGTCTCTTGATTCCTCTTTAATCGAACCATCTTCTTCTAATCCATCTAGTAAATGAGCAGATCCGATATTTGAAGTCATAATAATAACTGTATTTTTAAAGTCCACTGTACGACCTTGCGAATCTGTAATGCGCCCATCATCTAACATTTGTAATAAAATGTTGAATACTTCTGGATGTGCTTTTTCAATTTCATCTAATAAAACAACGGAATATGGTTTACGTCTTACCGCTTCAGTTAATTGACCACCTTCCTCATATCCTACATATCCAGGAGGTGCACCAATTAAGCGTGACACTGCGTGTTTCTCCATATACTCAGACATGTCAATGCGAATCATTTGCTCTTCACTATCGAATAAAGACTGGGCTAGCGTTTTTGCAAGTTCTGTTTTACCAACACCTGTTGGTCCTAAGAAGATGAAAGAACCAATCGGGCGGTTCGGATCTTTAATACCAGCGCGAGCACGAAGAACTGCGTCTGACACTAAGCTTACTGCTTCCTCTTGTCCGATGACACGCTCTGATAAGATTTGCTCTAAGCGTAATAATTTCTCGCGTTCACCTTCCACGAGTTTCGCAACAGGAATACCAGTCCAGCGTGAAACAATATCTGCAATTTCTTCTTCACTTACTTCCTCACGTAATAAACGATTTTCTTGTTTATTATGCGCGCCCATTTCTTCCGCTTCTTTTAACTCTTTTTCAATTGCTGGAATTTTTCCGTGACGAAGTTCGGCTGCTTTATTTAAATCGTAATTACCTTCTGCTTCTTCTAATTCACGACGCAGACGTTCTAAATGTTCACGTAAGTCACGAACTTTGTGAATTTCTTCTTTTTCTTTCTCCCATTTCGCTCTCATACCACTTGCAACTTCTTTTAAATCCGATAATTCACGTTGCAATGTTTTTAGACGCTCTTGGCTACCACGATCCGTTTCTTTTCCAAGAGCCGCTTCTTCAATTTCCAGCTGCATAATGCGGCGCGTTACTTCATCTAATTCTGTTGGCATAGAATCGATTTCTGTACGAATTGTTGCACACGCTTCATCAACAAGGTCAATTGCTTTATCAGGTAAGAATCGATCTGAAATATATCGATCTGATAAAACTGACGCTGCTACAATCGCACGGTCATGAATATTTACACCGTGATAAATTTCAAAGCGTTCTTTTAATCCACGTAAAATTGAAATTGTATCTTCAACAGTTGGTTCTTCTGCTAATACTTGTTGGAAACGTCTTTCTAGCGCTGGATCTTTCTCAATATATTTGCGATATTCATCGAGCGTCGTCGCCCCGATACAATGCAGTTCACCACGCGCAAGCATCGGTTTTAACATATTTCCTGCATCCATGGCTCCTTCTGTTTTACCAGCTCCAACTATTGTATGAAGTTCATCAATGAATAATAAAATGCGTCCTTCACTCTTTTTAATTTCATTTAATACAGCTTGCAGACGCTCTTCGAACTCACCACGGAATTTCGCACCTGCTACGAGTGCACTCATATCTAACGCAAAAATCGTTCTATCTTTCAATCCTTCAGGTACATCCTTTTTCACAATACGCTGTGCTAATCCTTCAACGATTGCTGTTTTACCAACACCTGGCTCCCCAATTAAAACCGGATTGTTTTTCGTTTTACGTGAAAGAATACGGATTACACGTCGTATTTCACTATCACGGCCGATTACAGGATCGATTTTCCCTGCTCTCACTTCCGCCACTAAATCACGGCCATATTTTTCTAACGCTTCATAAGTTGCTTCTGGATTTTGACTAGTCACTCTTTGATTCCCCCGAACTGTCATTAAAGACTGTAATAAGTTATCTTTCGTAATATGCAATCTTGTAAATAATTGATTTATATCGCCTTTTTCTTCAGAAAAAGCAAGCAATACATGTTCTACTGAAATGTAATCATCCTGCAGTTTTTCTGCTTCTTTCCCTGCTCTTACAAGCAGTTGTTGCAGAGCGCTCGTTACATACAATTTTCCAACTTCTGCACCGCTCCCCGTTACAGAAGGTTTCTTTTTAATTAAACTTTCTGCACCTTGCTTTAATGCTTCTATATCAACATTCATTTTTTGAAATATACGTACTGCTAATCCATCTTGCTCTTCTAATAATGCAAGTAATAGATGAACAGTATCCACCTCTTGGTGATGATGAGATACCGCTAAAGATTGGGCACTCATAATCGCCTCTTGTGTTTTTGTTGTCATTTGATTTAAGTCCATCTTTACAGCCCTCCAAAAGTTTGACTTTCTTTGACCTTTGATTTGATTATACGCCAACTGACTTTTTTATACAATAATTTTGCCTATGTATTTTCAAACTTATTATTTGAAAAAGAAAAAGAGAGCATTCATTATACTGCTAAAAAATACGGTAAATGAAATTACAATGTATAACGACAAAAAAGCCGCAATAATGATTGCGGCTTCTGTTACGGTTTTCTTTTATATGTCCACTGGCGGTTATGATTCGTGTTATCCGGAAACTTTTCACCGGCAGTTAATTTCACCATTTGCGGATCTTTCACCATACTTCCCGTTTCACCAATTTCTACGTAAATGCCATCATTCGGCGCTTTTTGTCCAGAACGAAACCTGCGATTTTGTCCCATCTTCATTCTCCTTCCATGACGTCTTGCCTCATTAGTATATCCATTTTAAAAGAAAGCTTTTCTGTCATGTTTAGGAAACAGTACTACATCTCATTCTTGTACATATATATGAATGACACAAGCGTAAGCAGGGATTTCTTTCCTACTTGTAGAAAAAAAAGAAACCAACCTACTCTAGGCTAGTTTCAAAGGAGAGTCAAACATATACGAGAAGATTACATGTTCATTATATGCCTCATCACACGAGCAATGTAACCCTTTTCACAATTTGTACATAATGAAAGAAACATTGTTTGAACTTTCTAAAAAGATGTTGACTTTTCTTAATTTCCAACGATAAATAGTAGACACCACAGCACTTTGAGACGTAAGATGGATATATAGTGAAATTTCCATCTATGGTGATTCCACCGAGTCTAACCTCTTATTTCTGCATATTAAAAACGGAAATACAGATAGATACAAAAAAATTATTATAAGAGGTGAAATTATGAACAAACAACATTTAATCGCATTAGACTTAGACGGCACTTTATTAACAGACAACAAAATAATTTCCACTCGAACGAAACATACAATTGCAAAAGCAAAGGAACAGGGACATATTGTTGTTATTTCAACAGGACGTCCATTCCGTGCTAGTTACGATTACTATAAAGAACTTGATCTTAACACACCTATCGTAAACTTTAACGGCGCTTACGTACATCATCCTCTTGATTCAAACTGGGGAACACATCACTCTCCTCTTGAGCTAGCAACAGCGCAAGAAATTGTCCGAGCTTGCTTTGATTTTGGCGTAAAAAATATATACGCGGAAGTAATGGACGATGTGTATGTTCGTGAAATTGATGAAGATAAAAAACATATTTTCGAATTCGGCTCTCCTAAGATTTTTACCGGAGACTTATTAAATATTTTAAACGATCATCCAACTTGCTTATTAATTGACGCACATGACGAGCATTCTACTGCAATTCGTCAACATTTAACGGATATGCATGCGGAAGTAATCGACCATAGAAAATGGGGCGCACCTTGGCCGATTATTGAAATTGTGAAAAGCGGATTAAATAAAGCAGTTGGATTACAAAAAATTTCTAGTCATTACAACATTCCACAAGAGCGAATTATCGCTTTCGGTGATGAAGATAATGATTTTGAAATGATTGAATTTGCTGGTCACGGCATCGCAATGGGAAATGCCATCCCTGAATTAAAATCACTCGCAAACCATACGACGTTAACGAACGAAGAAGATGGTATTGCTTTATATTTAGAAGAGGTTCTTGGGTTGTAATCTAAAAATTCCCTACTTATAGTTTCCTGCCAAATGTCCATACTATAAGTAGACGCATGAGACATTGCGTCGATTGTTTTCAGCTAAATAAAGGGGGTTTTTCGAATGGGTAAAAAGAACAAATCAAAACGTTTTATCCAACAAGGAGCCGATGCTGTTATGAAGCATGATGCAAGATTCCCGTACAGAGGTACATTAGCTGAGGCAGAAAAAGCAAGAAGTAACTCTTCTTTTGGAGGGGTTTAAATGGGGAACTTACTATTCCAACAAGCTAGAGATGCTGTTGAAAATGCCGTATCTTGTTCAAGCGGTACTGAGCAACAAGATCTCGTGTATAGAGCAAAAAATGCTTTGCAATCCGCTTACGCAAACTCTTCAACTGCTGAAAAAGTTCAGCTCCGTGAAATGCAAGAGCAATTGCAAAACATCACGAATTTACATTAAAAAAGAGGACCAACTTTGGTCCTCTTTAATCTTTCCGAAACAATCCGAACACCCCAACTGTTTGCAGTATATTTGTAAATGCACCTGGGTCCACTTGTTTAATAATCCTCTCTAATTCGTATAACTCGTAACGGGTAATAACCATCATTAACATTTCTTTATTTTCATTCGTATAAGCACCTGTTGCTGGTATCGTTGTAATCCCTCTTACTAATCGCGAGTGAATCGCCTTTCTTACGTCTGCCCCATTCTTCGTAACAATTAATGCTGTAATCTTTACATGACGAGTATGAATTGCATCAATAATTCTCGTTGATACATATAAAGTCACTAGCGTATACAACGCTTTTTCCCATCCATATACATAGCCAGCAGCGATAATGATAATTGCATTAAAAAAGAAAAAGTATGTACCGACAGGCTTATCTTTTATTTTTGATAAAATCATGGCGATAATATCTAATCCACCTGTAGAAGCACCCCACTTTAAAGCAATCCCTACTCCAATTGCGGAAATAATCCCGCCAAAAATCGCATTTAATATGATATCATTCGAAACCGCTCTAACAGGGATGATCTCTAGAAACAAAGTCATAAATATAACACAAAGAAAACTGAAAAAGGTGAAGGCCTTTCCAACCTTTTTCCACGCTAAAATAACGACAGGAATATTAAATAAGCTAAACAATACTCCCGTAGATATGTGAATCGATAAAAAATCACCTAATATTTGTGATAATAATTGAGACAATCCAGCAAAGCCGCTCGCATACACTTTTGCTGGCGTTAAAAATAAATTCATCCCAATCGCGTTTAATAAACCTGCGATGATTACAACGATTAACTTCTTTATAAGTTCAGTATAATTCAACTTCAAATCCATTTCGAATCCACCTTTACCCTTCATAAATGCACCGCTATACATAGTCTTTACGAAAAAGGAAATGATAAACGTACAACGTTTAGAAATGGAGTTGATACATATGCCACATACGAGTGATAACGACAAAAAAGCACGCGATAATAACGCAAAACGCACACAAAAAAATGAGCAAGAGCAAAAAAATATTCAGCAAGGTAAACGTGCATACTCTAAAAAGACCGATCACCTTTGATTCCATCGTACATCAACAATTATGTTGATGTACTTTTTTACATTTTAAAGGAAAAAAACATTAAAAATTCACTTCATGTTCACTTCTATATTCTACAATAGCGATAACATATTCGGATGAGGTGTTGGCATGAGAGGGAAACATATTTTCATTATTACTGCACTAATAAGTATATTGATGCTATCTGCTTGCGAACAAAAAAATGGCTCAGCTACAGTCGCTACAGCAACAGACTCGACCATTACAAAGGATAACTTCGAAAAACAATTGAAAGATCGTTACGGAAAAGACATGCTATACGAAATGATGGCACAAGACGTCATCACAAAAAAATATAAAGTACCTGATGAAGAGGTAAATAAAGAAGTAGAAAAAGTAAAAAAACAATATGGAGATCAATTCAAAAAAGTATTAGAAAATAATGGTTTAAAAGATGAAGAGGATTTTAAAAATCAAATTAAGTTCAAACTTGCTATGAATGAAGCGATTAAGAAAAGCATTACAGAGAAAGACGTAAAAGACCACTATAAGCCAGAAATTAAAGCGAGTCACATTTTAGTAAGTGACGAAAATGAAGCGAAAGAAATAAAGAGTAAACTAGATGCTGGTGCTTCATTTGAAGAATTAGCAAAACAAGAATCACAAGATCTACTATCAAAAGATAAAGGCGGAGACCTTGGATACTTCAATTCAGGTACAATGGCTCCTGAATTCGAAACGGCTGCCTACAAACTAAATGTTGGACAAATTAGCAACCCCGTAAAATCATCAAACGGTTATCACGTTATTAAATTAACTGATAAAAAAGATTTAAAACCTTACGATGAAGTAAAAAACTCTATTCGCAAAAACTTAGAGGAAGAACGTACTGCTGATCCTGTATTCAGCAAAAAATTGTTACAAGAGGAATTAAAAAAGGCAAATATTAAAATAAATGATAGTGATTTGAAAGATACATTTACTCTTGTTTCTCCGCAAGGAAATTAAAAAAAGCACCCCCTTATCTTTTTAGATAAGGGGGTGCTTTTTAATCTTTCATCTTATTTCTTAAAGTAAGTCCAACCTTCTTCTTGGTAAACCTTTTCTTCTTTCATCAACTTACCAAGTGCGCGCTTAAATGCAGCTTTACTCATGTTAAAGCGTTCTTTAATATCTTCTGGATGGCTCTTATCCCAAAACGGCATTGCTCCGCCTCGTTCTTCCATATATGCATAAATTACTGCAGCATCGTCTTCCATTCCTTCTTCTTTACGAGGAAGAAGTGAAATGTTAATTGTACCGTCATCTTTGACGTCAATAATACGTCCTGTTACACGCTGACCGATGCGGACTTGTTCTTTTCTTTCTGTATGGTGTAAGAAAGCACGGAAATGTTCATCTGTTAAAACGAATGAACCTACTTGAAGCGAACGATATACACGTCCATTTACATTTTTATTACGCATAGATGGCGTTGCATCTACGATAATTTCTTGCATATCACTGTCTCTCGCTGGAAGAGCGATTAAACGATCACGATTCGTTAATTTTAACGTACAATATAATTCGTCGCCTACTTCTGGCCATACCGGCATATAAATCGGGAACTCATCAGCTGGAATTAGTATATCTTTTGACACACCAATATCAACAAACACACCTAAACTAGGAATAACTTCTACAACCTTTACCCAGTTCCAATCATAAGTTGTAATAATTGGTTCCTTCATTGTTGCTGAAATACGATTTTGGTGATCAAGGTATAAGAATACATCAATCGTATCGCCTTCTTCAATTTCTCCAGCTACTTCGTTTTTATGTAGGAAAATTTCTTCTTCTTCATTCCCAACCATATATCCGATTTCCGTTTCGCGTAAAACAGTTACCTGTTCAATCGATCCTATTTGCAAATACATATTTTTTAATTCCCTTCTATATATATAAAATTATCTTTTTTATCATTCCAAACAAAAGTTAATTATAACATGATTTTTCCTGTATTTGTCCAACTGCCCAAAATTCACTATAATAAAATGAGGTTACATGAATATAAGTACGAAAACACTTAAGTCTAGACTCGTTTTCAGCTATACTTTAGTATGTACAGTACATAACAAGATTAGAAATTTATTTGGAGGTGCTAACTATGGCAAAAGATAGTTCTTTTGACATCGTTTCGAAAGTAGAATTACCTGAAGTAACAAACGCAATTAATATCGCATTAAAAGAAATCCAAAACCGATATGACTTTAAAGGAAGTAAAAGTGATATTAAATTAGAAAAAGAAGTACTTGTTTTAACTTCTGATGACGAGTTTAAATTAGAGCAAGTAAAAGACGTTCTTATCTCTAAACTTGTAAAACGTAACGTTCCAATTAAGAACTTAGATTACGGAAAAGTTGAAGCTGCAACTGGCAACACTGTTCGCCAACGCGCAACACTTCAACAAGGTATCGATAAAGATAACGCGAAAAAAATTAACAACATCATTAAAGAAATGAAATTAAAAGTAAAAACACAAGTACAAGATGATCAAGTACGTGTTACAGCAAAAAGCCGTGATGACTTACAAGCAGTAATCGCAGCTGTTCGTAGCGCTGATTTACCAATCGACGTACAGTTCATTAACTACCGCTAAAAAGAAAACTCCTCTTAATTAGAGGAGTTTTCTTTTTTGTCTTGTAGAGACAATATTACGAGAACAAACTATAGAAAAAGGTATATGCGGTGAAAATCGCTAAGTGAACAGGGTCTAACCATACGCATACTTTACAAGTGACCGTATGATTAAACTAGGCCTTATTGTAGAATTTGTTTTATACATGTATTTAGCAGACCTTATTGAAAATAAGAAAAAGACACCTCAAGACGTTTCCCCCTTCGATTTGAATTACTTTTCTTAGTAATTACATCCTAGGCCAAAGTCATCTTAAAAATTGCTATAACTCATAATTCCTCTCCTCGCCAAAACGTAACAATTTATGAGTATAAGAATATTTTCCAACCTTTAATGTAATGTAAAATTAATAAGTATTTTAAAAAATGTTAATTAAAAAAGAGTTAGAAGTGGTTATTTGAAGAAATTAATATTATGGTTTTTATTGGCCACATTCTCCCTAAATACTGTAGGATGTTCTAATAATACGAATACACTAACGGATAAGTCTAACTGTATCAACAAAGCTTGGTACAAAAAAATATGTCATGTAATCATTTAAAAAACATTAAATAGTTAATGATAAAGGTCATAAAAAAAAGACACCTCAAAGTGCCTTCCTCCGACTTGAACCATCTTAATTTCAATCATATTTGGATGGAGTTAAAAAGAAGCATAAATTTTTAATAAAGATGCAACTATTGTTTATTTCAAAGGCCTTTCTCTATCCGTATGGACACAAAAACAGGTTAGGAAGAAGGCTTTTTCTCCCTAACCTGAAATCCCCCTCTCATTAGAGAAGTTTTCATTCTCACATCGTTCCTCTTAAGAAATTTCATATCAACAGAATAAATACTATCGCGCCACCGAACAAACTTACATATACAATAAGAAGACATGAACATAGAGCCAGCAACTTCTCATCTACGCTTCCTTTTAACTGCAATTAAAAACGCAATAAATAATACATTCACCCCAACGATTAAGGAGATAAATAACCAATTCACACCTGTTTCTCCTTTAACTTTATACACGTTTGATTCTTCACGCTTTAAAACGAGATAAAATTTTCCGTTTTCCTCTCTTATAATTTCATCCTGCAACAATCCTCTTAACTCTTGTTTTTCACCAATTACACTTGCAGGTAAGGAGACTTTTTGTGTTTCTTTCGTATTATTAATTGCTACTAAAGTTACTTCATCTTTATATTTTCGTTTTAGTATGCTCATCCCGCTCTTATCATACAGAAGCTCAAACGTACCGCGTCGTAAAGACGGTCTCGCTTGCCTAAGTTCACCTAGTTTTGCTATGTGTTGCATAAACTTTTCGTCTGACTTAAAATCCATTAATCGTCTATTATCGGGTACACTTCCTCCATCTAATGCAATTTCAGTTCCGTAATAAAAATTCGGAATTCCAGGTGATGTTAACAAATAAGTAAGCGCCAGTTTTAAACGTGATGGCGGATAATACATATTTTCTTTTGCAATACGCGCATATCTTTTTGTTTCTTGATTATCTAAGAACGTAACAAATTCTCCTTCTTTTTTACTCACATCGTATAACGATTTCACCGATACATCTGCTTTAGAAAACGATTCTACTATTTTTTCATTGTATTCGCTATCCTCCTTTGTCATAATACGAAAATCTTTCTTTATCACTTGCATATCTTTTTGCGCGTTATCCCAAAAGGAACGCGGCTTTTTTTCACTATGTATAACATAACTTCCGTCTAAATCAACTTCTTTTATCCACCATTTCATTGCGTCAATTACCTGTCGTTCGTTTTCTCCAAGCGGAAATTGAAATACAACTTTCATTCCTTTTGCATGAACTTCTTTTACAAGTTCTTTCACATCATTGTCTGTCCCGAAATGTTCATTTACCTTTTTAAAATTTCGCACGTCTAATCCATCGTACTTTCCACTTTCAAAAAGCGGCGAAAGCATAACGGTAGTAAAACCCATTTCTTTTATGTAATCCAACCTTTTTATAATTCCTCTTATATCCCCTCCTTGATACCCTTCTAAATTACCAACTTCTAACTGTTTGTCATTTTTCGGTTCTCCATTATTGAAGCGATCAATCATAATGGAGTATATAACTTCATCTTTCCACTCTCTTTTTTCGTCTGCAAAAGTATGTATTGGTACAAACAAAACAACAGCTAAGCAAAAACAAATGAATAGTTTCCTAGTCCGTATTTTTCCCACACGCATCCCCCAAGCTTTTTAATTGTAAGAATATTATACCAATTATCCGAATGAAACGCATATGTCGATTTTAATCCTCACAAAATAATTCATGTTAGGTTTCCTGACATCATGTATATAATTTTCTGAATTTTTAGTTGATTTTTAGTTTAATTTCGAATATGATATGAAACATAACAAAACGATGTTGTTTTTTCTAACATCATAGGAGGAGAGCTCATGAATATGGGAGATACAGTTTTTATGTTTGTGACGACAGTAATGGTCATGTTGATGACACCAGGATTGGCACTTTTTTATGGAGGTATGGTTCGCAGCAAAAATGTACTCAGTACAACGATGCATAGTTATAGTGCAATGGCTATCGTTTCGATTCAATGGATTGTTATCGGCTATTCTTTATCATTCGGACCAGATCGGCACGGGCTTATCGGTACACTTGATTGGTTCGGTCTAAACGGAGTTACCTACGCACCAAATCCAGACTACTCATCTACTATTCCTCACAATTTATTCATGATGTTTCAACTCATGTTCGCCATTTTAACTCCAGCTTTAATTTCAGGTGCATTTGCTGAAAGAATGCGATTTTCTGCCTTTCTTATTTTTATCCTTCTATGGACAACGATCGTTTACAATCCTGTCGCTCATTGGGTATGGGGCGTCGGCGGTTGGCTAAGGGAACTTGGTGCACTAGACTTCGCTGGCGGAAACGTCGTTCACATCACTTCCGGAGTTGCTGGTCTTGTATTAGCTATTTTCCTTGGAAAACGAAAAAACATAAATGGTTCTTCTCCTCATCATTTGCCATTTACAATGTTAGGCGCAGGCTTATTATGGTTTGGCTGGTTCGGTTTTAACGTCGGAAGCGCATTATCTTTAAATGATGTAGCTTTAACTGCATTTATTAATACAAATATAGCCGCTGCTGCCTCAGCATTAACTTGGATGCTTTCAGAGTGGTTCTTCCAATCAAAACCGACTGCGATGGGAGCTGCTTGCGGAGTTGTTTCTGGTCTAGTCGCTATTACACCAGCTTGCGGGTTCGTTACACCTTTCTCAGCTCTTCTTATCGGAGCAATTGGTGGTATATTATGCTTTGGCGCCGTTTTCTTCTTAAAAACAAAATTCGGTTATGACGATACACTTGATGCCTTTGGATGCCACGGCATCGGAGGAACTTGGGGCGGTATTGCAACAGGACTATTTGCAACTACTGCCGTAAACGGCGATGGCGCTAACGGATTATTTTACGGAAACGCCTCGCTGCTGTTGAAACAACTTGTAGCGATCGGCGCAACATATGCGTTCACAATTATAATGACGTATGCCATTATTAAAGCAATCAACTTCTTCCTCCCTGTCCGGGTAGATGAGCACGAGGAACATATGGGACTTGATATTTCGATGCATGGTGAGAAAGCTTATGAACATGCAGAGCGAGCAAACTAAAAAAGAGATGCAATCTATTAGTAATAGATTGCATCTCTTTTTTGCGCACCGGGCAACATACCCCACCTAGTATAACCGGAAATATATTAACGGTTTTTTGGATATATCAACGATTTTTCAAATATATCGATTGTTTCTTTCAATATATCAACGGTTCGACACAACATATCGATTTACCAACAAATTCCGACATGTTTTACATGCGAAATACCCCACATAACTTTATACAAAAAAGACGACCGAAGCCCGGTCGTCTTTTCCTATTTATTTCGGAGCATTTCCTACATATTGCGTAATATCAACATTTAATGCCTGCGCTAAACGCATACCGTATTCTTGATCTGCACGGAAGAAGTTACAAACAGCTAATAATTTTGTGCGTTCATTTACGTCTTTTAGATCATTTGTTAAGTTTGCAATTAAGTTATCTTGCTCTTCTTTAGAGAATGAACGATAACGCTCACCTGCTTGTTTGAAGTCATTTGGTTTCTCAATTTTTTCACGAGATACATAGCCTTCTACTTTCATAGTTGAATCGCGGTAAGCTTTGTCTTCAACTGGATTCTCTGCATGACGACTCGGTTCGTAGTTGATTGTAGATGGGTTTTGATTCACTTGCATCGCACCATCACGTTGTTGATTCTGAACAGCTGCGTATGGGCAGTTTACAGGAATTTGTAAGTAATTTGCACCAAGACGATAACGCTGTGTATCTGGGTAAGAGAATAAACGACCTTGTAATAATTTATCTTCCGATGGCTCAATACCATTTACAGTTGCACTTGGAGAGAACGCTACTTGCTCTACTTCTGCAAAGAAGTTTTTCGGATTACGATTTAACGTCATTGTCCCTACTTCCATTAATGGGAAGCGATCTTCTGGCCATACTTTCGTTGGATCTAGTGGATCAAAGTCTAAAGAGTCCATTTCATCTAATTGCATAACTTGTACGTGTAAATCCCATTTTGGGTAATTTCCTTTTTCGATTGCATCGAACAAGTCACGAGTTGCATGATTGAAGTCTTTCCCTTGTACTTCTTGCACTTCTTTCGCATTTAAGTTACGTACACCTTGCTGTGGTTTCCAGTGGTATTTAATATAAACAATTTTGCCTTCTTCATTAATCCATTTAAATGAATGGACGCCGAAACCTTCCATTTCACGATAGCTTGCTGGTGTACCGTAATCAGAAAATACCCATGTCATCATATGTGTAGATTCTGGACTTAACGTCATGAAATCCCAATAACGATCTGGCGTTTGAATATTCGTATCAGGTGCTGGTTTTAAGGAATGTACCATATCAGGGAATTTAATTGCATCACGAATGAAGAAAACTGGTAAATGATTACCTACGATATCGTAGTTTCCTTCTTCTGTATAAAATTTAACAGCAAACCCACGTGGGTCACGTGCTGTTTCAGGAGAACCTTGACCATGAATAACCGTTGAAAAACGAACAAATACAGGCGTTTCAGTTCCTTCATTTTGTAAAAATGCTGCTTTCGTATATTGCTTCATACTATTTTTCGTTACGAATACACCGTGAGCACCTGCACCACGTGCATGCACAACACGCTCCGGAATACGTTCACGATCAAAGTGCGCAAGTTTTTCTACTAAATGATAGTCTTCTAATAATACTGGTCCACGACGACCAGCCGTACGAGAATTTTGGTTGTCTCCAACTGGAGCACCTTGGTTTGTTGTTAAGCGATTATTTGGATTCATCTAGGGGGATCCTCCTCTTTCTTTCGTAGTAATCATTATTTATTTAAAATCATTATAAATTAATTATTATTCAAAACTAAATCTTTGTCAACTATTTCCTTCACTTTTTTGGAAACAATTTCAGCCAAACAGTCGATAAATGCAGATTGTGCATTCGGCATATTTGGTCTGAAATATTTGGCATTTAATTCATCCGTTACAACTTTACATTCATAATCGTTGTCATATAAAACTTCTAAATGCTCCGCTACAAAACCAACTGGGCAATATACGAAAGATCCGTACCCATGCTCTTCATATAAATCTTTCGTTAAATCTTGCACATCTGGACCAATCCACGGATCTGGAGTATTCCCAGCACTTTGCCAACCGATTGTATAGTTTTGAATATTTGCAGCTTCTGCAATTAAATCTGCCGTATGCTTTAGTTGTTCTACATATGGGTCTCCTGTTGCAATAATTTTTTCTGGCAAACTATGCGCTGAAAAAATTACGACTGCTTTCTCTTTATTATCAATTTCTGTAAACGTCTCTTTTATTTGGTCTGCCCAATACGAAATAAATTTCGGTTCATCATACCATTGTTCAATTGGTTCAATAACAGGACCACCAATTTCTTGCGAAAGACGAATAGCACGGTCATTATACGCTTTAATGCTAAATGTAGAGTAATGTGGCGCTAATACGATACTAATCGCTTGCTCAATCCTATCACGCTTCATTTCTTCTACCGCATCTTCTATAAATGGTGCAATATGTTTTAAACCTAAGTAACAAGTAAATTCATACTCTGTAAATATGTTATTCATTGAATCTGTTAATTTATGCGCCTGTTCTTTCGTAATTTTTGCAAGCGGCGAAATTCCACCAATCGCTTTATAGCGCTCGATTAAATCTTGGAGTGCCTCTTTGGAAGGTTTACGACCGTGGCGAATATGTGTGTAGTACGCTTCTACATCATCTAATGATTCTGGCGTTCCATACGCCATTACGAGTAAACCTATTTTTTTCTTTATCATCTATATAACACCTCAATTTTATAAATGAGAATCTTTTTCAAGAACATTTGTTTCCAATTATAGCAAACAATAATAAGTACGTAAAGATAATTATTCTAAATAAGTATTTTTTCTAATATGATTTTTAATTTCATTTGACAATTTCTTTAATAAAAAGCGACTTACATAAAAGTAAGTCGCTTTTCCCTTATTCCTTAATATTTACCCCATACTCTTTAAACCAAACGTGAATTTGTGCTAAATGAGCTAAAAGTTGAGGACCTGTCATTAATTGCCCGAACCAAGGTGATTGAAATGCACTGCCGCCAGACTGAATCAATCCGCTCAACTGCTCTTTATCAAATAGTTCGTGTAAAATTGAACCTTTATCTGTTAATAAATCTTGCAGCCATACTGTGACTGCTTTCGTATAGTGCGGATTATGCGTTTTCGGATACGGGCTCTTCTTTCTATATAAGATGTCATGCGGAAGCACATCTTCTAACGCTTTACGTAATAGACCTTTTTCGCGGTTTTTATACATTTTCATTTCCCAAGGAATATTCCACGCATATTCGACAAGACGATGATCTGCAAATGGAACACGTACTTCTAAGCTTGCCCCCATACTCATGCGGTCTTTTCTGTCTAATAATGTTGTCATAAACCATACCATATTTAAATAAAATAATTGGCGTCTTTTTGCTTCTAGCGGACTTTCCCCCTCTAAAATAGGAATTTCTTGAATCGACTCTTCATAACGCCTTTGTACATATTGTTGTAAATTTAATTTATTTCTCCATTCTTTTTTTAGAAGTTGTTCACGCGCTTCTGTAGAACGCATCCATGGAAATGCACTCGATTGTAAATCATCTTCTCTATAAAACCACGGATATCCACCAAATATTTCATCTGCACATTCTCCAGATAAGCCGACGACAAAATCTTGTTTAATTTCGCAGCAAAACCATAATAATGACGAATCGATATCTGCCATACCAGGCAAATCACGAACGAGTACCGCCTCCGTTAAATACTCTGCTAGTTTTTCATTCGAAATGACGCAACGATGATGAGTTGTTTGAAACGTCTCTGTCATCAAATTAATAAACGGAGCATCTGAATTTGGCTGAAACGCATTCGCTTTAAAGTATTTGTCATTATCTTCGTAATCAATTGAATACGTGTGTAATTGTCCTTTTCCTGATCTCTCGTATTCTTTCGCCGCAATAGCTGTAATAGCGCTCGAATCTACACCACCTGATAAAAAGGTACATAGTGGTACATCAGAAACAAGCTGTCTTGTAATGGCATCTTGTAGTAAAAAGCGCGTTTTCTCTACTGTTTCTTCAAAAGAGTCTTCATGTTTTTTACTTTCTACATTCCAATATCTCCATATACATAAACCGTTCTTTGAAAATGTCATCGCATGACCTGGACGTAATTCTTTTATACCAGCATAAATACCGTGGCCAGGCGTTCTTGACGGTCCGAGTCCGAATATTTCTGATAACCCTTCTAATGTTACTTCCGCCTTCACATCTGGATGCGACAATATCGCTTTTAACTCCGAACCAAATAGTAAGCGTCCGCTATCATATTTATAAAAAAGTGGCTTTACACCTAATCGATCTCTCGCAATAAATACTTGTTCTTTCTGTTCGTCCCATACTGCAAACGCATATATACCGTTTAAATGATCGACACATTCTTCTTTCCATTCAATATAAGAAGCTAATAATACTTCTGTATCAGAATGACCTTTGAACGTATACCCTCTTCTTAATAATTCCTTTCGAATGTCTTCTGTGTTATAAAGTTCACCGTTATAGCAAATGGCGTAATTCGTTTCATCTTTTAAACAAGTCATCGGCTGTTTACCGCCCTCAGGGTCTACAACGATTAACCGTTTATGCCCAAATGCGACATTTCCTTTAATCCAAACTTTATTATCATCCGGCCCCCGCTTCGCTAACGTCTCAGCCATCTTCGTAACGACATCTCTTTCTCCTTCTAATGAGCGTTTATAATCCACCCATCCTGTAATCCCGCACATATAAATCATCCTTCCATCTTATTTCTTTTCTTGAACGTGCAGTAATCCCCACCCTAAGAGTGCGGATCAAAAAATGAAAAACTTGACGATAACCTACTATCCACATATGGAATAGCATTCTCACTCAGTAAAACGTGTTTTATTGTATGCCCACCTATGTCTAGATGTGTCTAGTTATAAAGAACGCACGAACTGTCTATAACAGGAATAACTACTTTTCATAAAGGAGAAATCGTATATGATACAACGTAAACATATTTTATATAACCAGCCCCGTGCTCATACAGTCGGTAATGTAGAATATATAAACAATGAATGGGTATTCTTTGATGATGAAAATGATGAAGCGTTTCTATTAGAAGATATTGCCGAAGATGGGTTTGAAATTTTGTATAATAACAATTGGTTACCAGCCCGTTTCTATGAACAAGATGTATTACAAATCGCCAACGAGCAACACCATTTGCAAAATGGTGAAATGGTACGTATTCGAAAAAAGTTACTTCTTAGCTATAATGAATGGCTCGAGGAATTACCTGACTCTGTCTTCACATTATTAACTGAATCATTGCAATCACTTCACTACTCTTTATATGATTGCATGTATTGTCATAATTATTTATCCTTCTTACCGAAAGAGGAGTCACGCGAAGGAGTAAATATTCTTTTGTTTGATAACGACGAAATGATCTGTACACTGCAGCACCATTTCGTACGTCACACTACGTCAAATAAAAATATGTTCCGTTTTACGAAAGTAAATGGAGAAGAGTTGCATATCGATGCGACATAAAAAATAAAAACCACCTTATCTCCCAAGTCTTTGAGATTATAAGGTGGTTTTATTTTTATTTGAATACGTACCAGCCAAGTGGCAATTTCAGTCCTAAGTATAATACTGCTACTAGCGCAACAATAAATAAGCCCCAAACCGCCCCTGTTGGTTTGTTTTTGCTCATTTTTACAAGAACCATTTCCATTCCGCCGATAACTAAAATACCAGCTAACATTTTCAGGCCGTACCACATGTGCATGCTACCTGTTGCTGTCTTCACAATACTCATGTACAACATGAAGCCTGTCACAATAATGATGATATACATTAGGCGAAGCCCCATATGTACACCCTTACCTTTTCTTCCTGCTGAATAAAGTGAATACGCAACGAAGAATAAAATTAAACCTAACGCCCATGCTGTAATATGCATATGTACCATCGTATCCCTTACCTCCTCTTTTCACACTTTTTCACTCTATATGATAACATGTTCATTTATTTTCAGGAAATGTTTCGCTTTTTTACATTTAAATGATATAATATTTAGAGTATTTACAAACTTCTTGTAATAACAAAAGGGGGAACAATCATGATTCAAACTAAGGATATTATCGAACTTACAGACACATATGGAGCAAATAACTATCACCCACTTCCAATCGTTATTTCTAAAGCAGAAGGTGTTTGGGTAGAAGATCCTGAAGGAAACCGCTATATGGACTTATTAAGTGCATATTCTGCAGTAAACCAAGGTCATCGTCACCCGAAAATTATTAACGCTTTAATTGACCAAGCTAATCGTGTTACGTTAACTTCTCGTGCTTTCCATAGCGATCAATTAGGTCCTTGGTACGAAAAAGTTGCGAAACTAACTAATAAAGAAATGGTACTTCCAATGAATACAGGTGCTGAAGCTGTTGAAACTGCAATTAAAACAGTTCGTCGCTGGGCTTATGATGTGAAGAAAGTAGAAGCAAACCGCGCTGAAATCATCGTTTGTGAAGATAACTTCCACGGACGTACAATGGGTTCTGTTTCTATGTCTTCAAACGAAGAGTACAAGCGTGGATTCGGTCCAATGCTTCCTGGCATCGTTGTAATTCCTTACGGTGATTTAGAAGCGTTAAAAGCTGCAATTACACCAAACACAGCTGCATTCATTTTAGAGCCAATCCAAGGTGAAGCAGGAATTAACATCCCGCCAGCTGGTTACTTAAAAGAAGCTCTTGAAGTATGTAAAAAAGAAAACGTTTTATTTGTAGCAGATGAAATCCAAACAGGCTTAGGCCGTACTGGTAAAGTATTCGCTTGTGACTGGGACGATGTAACTCCTGACATGTACATACTTGGTAAAGCACTTGGTGGCGGCGTGTTCCCGATTTCTTGTGTTGCAGCAAACCGCGACATTTTAGGTGTATTTGAGCCAGGTTCTCACGGTTCTACATTCGGTGGTAACCCACTTGCATGTGCTGTGTCTATCGCAGCTCTTGAAGTGTTAGAAGAAGAAAAATTAACAGAGCGTTCGCTTCAATTAGGAGAAAAATTAGTTGGGCAATTAAAAGAAATTGACAATCCAATGATCACTGAAGTTCGTGGTAAAGGTTTATTCATCGGTATCGAATTAAACGAGCCAGCTCGTCCTTACTGTGAACAACTAAAAGCAGCTGGTCTACTATGTAAAGAAACACATGAAAACGTAATTCGTATCGCACCACCTCTAGTAATCTCTGAAGAAGATTTAGAGTGGGCATTCCAAAAAATTAAAGCTGTATTATCGTAATGATAGAGAGGTTGTCCGACATGTTGGGACAACCTCTTTCTTTTTATATTCATTTATATTAAGATTTTTTGTAATTTTCTGTATTTTAAAATCGTAAAGGAGGTGCGATATGCTATTAAGATATGGTAAACATATTAACTATTTAGCTACATCTTTTATTTTAGTTACATTCTTTGGCTTCCTACTTTCCACAACATGGCATACACACTACTCAACTCCTACTACATTCACACTACTGAAAGCATCATTTTGGACTGCTGTTATTCTTACTATCATTGGTTTTGGACGAGAAAAAAACGCACTTACGGTTATACTATTTGGCATTTGTACACTTGCATTCATTGGTCTTTACACTTTTTCCGTTATTGATTACCTCTATAACCCAAGGCCATAAAAAAGAGCTATCTTTTAACAAGATAGCTCTTTTCTTCACTTCACTACATTTCGCAAAGTACCAATTCCTTCTACTGTAATAACCACTTCATCACCAGCATGTAAAAACTTCGGTGGTGTGAAACCTTTTCCGACACCAGCCGGGGTTCCTGTTGCGATAATATCGCCTGGTTCTAAAGTCATTCCTTTACTTATCGTTGAAATAATTTCTTCTATTGAAAAAATCATTTTATTTGTGTTGGAAGTTTGCCTTACTTCTCCATTTACTACCGTTTCAATGTGTAATGCATTCGGCGCATTAACCACCGATTTATGAATTAAATACGGTCCCATCGGACAAAATGTATCGAAGCTTTTCCCAAGGAAAAACTGTTTATGTTTTCTTTGAATGTCTCGAGCCGTTACATCATTTATAATCGTATAACCAAAAACATGCTCAAGCGCTTTTTCTTTTTTTATTTGCTTCCCTCGCTTACCAATAATGATAGCTAATTCTCCTTCGTAATCTAGTTCGTCCGTTGCATGAGGGTGACCATTAATTTGCTCATTTATGCCAATAACTGTTGTTGGTGCTTTCGTAAAAATCATTATATTTTCTGGAATAGACTCTATTCCGCCCATTTCTATGGCATGCTCACGATAGTTTTTTCCAACGCACAAAATATTCTTTCTTGGCCTTGGAATCGGTGCTAATATTTTCACCTCTGTTAACGGATAATACGCCGCTTCCCCGTTTTCTTTTGCCCAATTTACAATTTCACATACTTTCTCAAAGCATTCAGTTCCTCTTTCAATACACTCTAACATTGTAATAGGGATTGTAACCTTTTCCCCTTTTTGTCTTTGCGCTTCTCTTAAGTGTAATACCTTTTTTTCTTCTTCATCCACAATACCTACAAATACCTTTTCTTCTTTCTTCGCCGTTACAAAACGCAATATTTCCACTCTCCATCCTAAAACTCATGCCCTTTAATTGTATTCGCATCCGTAAGGAAAAAACCTTCTCATACACGCTAATTTTTACAATATTCTTCTCATACCCTATTCGTTACGCCTTTATATTTGGCATAAAATGTAGAAATTTTACTTTTTTTAGCGAAGGTATTTCTTTTTTATGGAGTTTTTGTATAATATGTACTACATATATACTAAAAATTTCATTTAGAGATGGAGCCGATTTCAATGTTTGAGCAAGCGATTGAAAAAAAACGTGAAAAAATGATTTATTTTGCTGAACGCTATGGAATGACTTCTCAAAAAACAGTGGATTGTAGCCAAGAACTGGACAGGCTCTTAAATGTAATTTGGCATGTACATACGGATTTTCACCCAAATCAAACACTCGACACACACACGCAATAGCGTGTGTGTGTCTTTTATTTCAAAAAAACACACATTTTATTGGAAACGCCCATACAATAGTAGAAAAGAAAATTTTAAAAACGAAGGGTGTTTTGTATGCCAGCTATGGTCGGACATATTCGTATCGTCAATATTGGATCAAGTGGTATTTTTCATATTGGAGATGTATTTGCGATTAGGCCTATTAGTTACTCACGTGCTTTCGCCGGGGCCGGCTCTTTTAATGTTGGAGATAACGTTTCTGTCTACAATTATCAAAGTGCAACGACTGTCAACGATTCAGATGTCGTCGATCAAGCGATAATTGGTTCAACTTAAAGGGGGCGATTGTATTGAATTTTTACGTAAACCAAAGCATCATCATTAACAGCATTAAAATTGATAGCATTACAACCTCTTCTGTGTTCCAAATTGGTACTGCCGGAAGTATTAAAGCCCTATCTAAATTTTCAAATACGGGCGGATTTACGGAGCCGCTTCGCCCATTACAAGCGAAAGGACAAATTATTTCTATCAAACCATCAACTAGTTCTTCTTAAGACATCCTTGTCATAAATATATAGCAGGAATATTTTTACCCTCCCTATTGAAAAGGAGGTTTCACAAATGAATCAAGATATATATACTTACTTACACCAACTTCAACAAGCTCTTCAAACACAACAAGCAGCCATCCTGAATTTAGAAGATCAAGTGCGCCAACTCCAAGAAGAGCTTAACGAATTAAAAAATCGCCCCTCCTCTTCTGTAGGAAAAGTGGAATACAAATTCGATCAATTAAAAGTCGAAAATTTAAATGGTACTTTAAATATTGGTTTAAACCCATTTTCAGCAAAAGGACAACAAATTGAAGATTTTCAAGTGGATACAGAAACATTGAAGGTAAACCCTGAAACCGAAACAAACCCAGACTTTTATCAAGGTATCCTCCAAGAAATGCATCGATACTTAGATGAAGAAGCATATAATCGTATTCTCCATTTTGAACAAGAAGAGCGAACACCGCTTGATGAAATGTATCGACAAATGATGGTGGATGACATAAAAAAACAGATGGAGCATCGACTCCCTTATTATTTATCACAAGCGCAATCATATGAAGGTATTTCAACAGATCCAGATTATTTACGAGATATCATTATTCAGGCAATGAAACAAGATATTGACAAAGCCTTTCTCTCCTTTATTCAGCACATACCGGGAAATTTCCGAAAGGAGTAAGTATGTATGAACCTTAACGTTGTAAACCGTGAGTTAAAAGTCGGACAGATTAAAATGAACGGTGTATCGTCGTCCGCACTCTTTTTAATTGGAGATGCAAATCTCCTCATTCTATCTTCTATTCTCGATACACCATTTGAAACAGTTACAGAGGGTCCATTTGTACCATTAGTAACAGATGTCCCTCCTACTCCAGGTTAAGGAGACTGAGAAATTATGTTGCATCATGTGTCTATTGTCCAAAGTGTTTCTATTATTTCTTTAGGGATTGCTGCTGTATTTCAAGTTGGAGATGCAAACCAAATGGAATTAAAAAGTAGAGCTATTGCCGTCCACCGTGAAATTCCTTTTTATATACGGGGAGAAGGTCGCTTTGATGCTTTTGAAATCTTTACAGATGAACACATTACAATTCCAAAACGAACGACAGATGTAAAATTAAACATTGTAAATGAATGCCCTTTTATTGAAGTTAATAACGTTGAATTACGCACACTTTTAAATTCTGGTTGCTTTCAAATTGGAAATGTTGATTATGGTTTTAATAACTCTCGTATTATACAAATCCGCCAATATATTACGGATGAACCTTCCGCACAATAATTCATATAGTAATTAAAAAGCTTAGTAAAGTAGGTGGATGGTATGCCTTCGGTTGTAGGAAATCTCGTCGTGCAAAACAGTAACGGCTCTTTCAACTTAGGAGATTTTTATAACGTATCTCCGAAAGAAAACACGAAAGCCTATAACGGATCTGGAGCTTCCAATGTTGGGTTTGTCGTGAATACGTTTAACGGTGTTAGTGCAACGAATACATTTGATTCTGATGTGGCAGATCAAGATCAGATTGGAACAGCGTAAAAAAAGTAGGAGATATTCTCCTACTTTTTTCTTTTATCTAATTCAAAATTATTAAAATAAAATTTTAATAAGCAAGAGCTTTACTGTCCACAAATAGTGGTATAAACAAGTAAGTAGTGAAGAGGCACTATTTCATTTTATTTAAATGATAACCCGCTCTCCTCCAAAGCCCTCCTAAGCTTCGGCAAAGACGCAGGTCCCATACCATGCAGTTTTAATATTTCTTTTTCACTATATTTTGAGAGTTCTTCTACAGTTTGAATTCCATGGTGTTCTAATGCCCTTCTTGCTGGCGCTGAAAGAAGAGAGAGAAAACCTTCTTTTGGTTTTCTCTCTTTCTCACAGACTGGGCAAGTTGGACAATCGCTACTTTTATAGTACTCGTGTCCCTGTTCACAAGTTCTTAACGTTTTTTCCGTTACCATTTTCAAGCCCCTCTATTCTTCAATATTTACAACGTGATTCCCATCAAAGAAGTATAAATATTTCTCTTTTACAGGATGTTGCAAGCTTTTCTCCAGTGCTTTTGCATATAACGAAAGCTGCACTTTATATCGATCTTCTAAAATTGGTTTCGCTTGTTCGAATCCGCCTGGAAATTTCCCTTCAATCGTATCTGTTTTGAAGTCGATTAACGTAATGCCATCTTCCTCTTCAATCATGCAGTCGATAACCCCTTGGACAAGAATCGATTCCCCGCTATTCCCTTGCCAATCTTGATATGCTTCTTCTGCTGCAAGCATCATCGTAAATGGAACTTCACGCTCAACACTTTTCGCCGCTAATACCCTTTTACCTAAGTCACTGTCAAAGAATGAAATTACTTTTTCAATCGCTATTTCTTCCGCCTGCTCGAATGTTAATAATTCCTTATTTACCATTCCAGCAATTTGCTCTTGAAGAACTTCAACCGTAATCGGCTTCTTCAAATCAACATGCTGCATAACGGCATGGACTGCTGTTCCGCGCTCTGCGTACGTTAACCCTTTTTTCTCCATAAAGCGCGGACGTGTTTTAATTGGTGCACGTAGTTTTTTAATAAAGGCGTTATCACTACCATCTTCTGATTGATAATTTCTCTTTATTTCTGTAACAGATTGCTTCGCACGGTGAGATGTTGCTTCCTCATATCCGTACTTCCACATTAATCTGTCGTACACTTCATCTTTTCGTTCACTTTCTAACGGCACAGCCTTTTTCTCACGAAGCGCTTCTAACAATTCTTGTTTCTCTTCTTGAACTGGCTCTGGTGCAAGTAGCGTATTACCGTCCACAACTTCTACTTTCCAGCTCGTGTCATACCCGTAAATTTCATCTGGAATACTTCCTTGTCCTAATTCAAGAAGCATTTCACTATCACGGTGTCTATATAATGAAGGTGCAATCCAGTCTAAATAACAAGACGCCCCGGCACGTATGTGATCTGGTAATAACCATTCACTATGTTCCCTCGCATCAAGCCATTTTTCCATTTCCTTATTTGCATCCTTAACTGTTCCGATTAAAATTAACTTCTCTTTCGCGCGCGTCAACGCTACGTATAGTACGCGCATTTCTTCCGCAATTAATTCCATTTTCATTTTACGCTTAATCGCAAGCTGTGATAATGTTGTATATTTAATTCGTTTACGCGGATCGATAAATTGCGAACCGAAACCGAAATCTTTATGCAATAAGAAACGTTTCATCAAGTCTTGTGTATTAAAACGACGACCGAGTCCAGCTACAAATACAACCGGGAACTCTAACCCTTTACTTTTATGAATCGTCATAATGCGAACAACGTCTTCTTGTTCACCGAGGGCCCTCGCCGTACCCATGTCATCACCGCGTTCTAAAATACGTTCAATAAAACGTAAGAAGCGGAATAATCCTCTAAATGATGTTGCTTCGTATTGTCTTGCGCGGTCATATAGTACGCGTAAGTTTGCCTGCCTTTGCTTTCCAGCTGGTAAACCGCCAACGAAGTCGTAATAACCTGTCTCACCGTACACTTTCCAAATTAAATCAGAAAGTGATTGTTGGCGCGCGAATTCACGCCATCCTTGCAGTAAGTTATAAAACCACTCTAATTTATCATGAAGTTCTTGCTCCTCTTCAAGTGGTGCCCCTTTTAAGAATGAGCTCATTACTTCATAAAACGAGCCTTTCTTTCCATGAGCACGAAGCGTTGCAAGTTCTTCATCGCTCAATCCAACGATTGGAGAACGAAGTACAGCTGCAAGCGGAATATCTTGCATCGGATTATCAATAACGCGGAATACGTTCATCATAATATTTACTTCCGTCGCTTCAAAGTAACCAGTCGCAAGGTCAGCGTACACTGGAATTCCTTGTAATTTTAACTCTTCCATAATTTGCGGGGCCCACGGCATGGAGCGAAGTAAAATAACGAAGTCGCGGTATTGTACTGGGCGCATACTATCATTTTTACGGTCATACACTTCATAACCTGAATCAACCATCGCTTTAATGCGCTGCGCCATAAGACGAGCTTCAAGCTGTGCTTTTTCGACTTCTGCACCTTCTTCTCCGTCTATTACTTCTTCTTCCGTTTGCTGAATGCACAGTAGTTCTGCCGCTACATCTTCACCTTCTGGATAGGTAGCACCTAACTTTAATTCAGCGTCTGCATCGTAGTCGATTTCTCCGACTTCTTCACCCATAATTTGTTTGAAGATAAAGTTCGTACCTGCTAACACTTCATGACGACTACGGAAGTTTTTCGCTAAGTCGATCTTCATTCCACCGCCCAATCCTTCTTGTGTGAAGCGTTTATATTTTCCTAGGAATAGTCCTGGTTCGGCTAGTCGGAAACGATAAATCGACTGCTTTACGTCACCAACCATGAACAAGTTTCCTTCACTCTCAGAATCTTTCGTTACGAATTTAATAATAGATTCCTGTACAAAGTTCGTATCTTGATATTCATCGACTAATACTTCAGCAAATTTATTACGATATTGGAGCGCCACTGCTGACGGATTCATTTCACCATTTTCACTTTGTTCACTTAAAATTTGTAAACAGAAATGCTCTAAATCTGTGAAATCGACCATTCCTTTATCTCGCTTCATCGCTTGGAAACGCTCTGTAAATACTTTTACAAGTTGAACAAGCTTTTCTAATACTGGGTGCATATCTTGAAAATCTCGTAAGAAACTTTCAGGTTTTCGGCTAAATAACTCTTCTTGTAATTTCTTCACTTCATCTTTCGCTTTATTACGAAGAGAGTCTACTTGTTTTACAACATCTTCATTGTAATCACTTTTCTTAATACGCTTTAACGTTTGCCACGATACATTTTGCATCGCTTCATACAAACTTGTCCACGACTCATGAGCAGCTGATGATAGCGTTCCAAGTAAAGCTAGATCTGCTTGCAGGGTTTCAATGCGAGGCGCTGGACCGTCAGGAAGCATTGCGAGTTCAGTTGCCTTACGAATATGCTGTTCCGCTGTTTCAAGCTGGAATTTCACATCTTCTAATAAATAAGAAGCATATACTAAATCTTCAATTGTCTTTCCTTCTACGTCATATGCTTCTACTAATTTATCAAGCCATTTTTCCGGATTTGGATGCGCTCTTGACTCTGTATGAAGCGCTAAAATCATACGTTGTAAGTCATCATCACTACGGTCACTCGTATAACGATCAACAAGTTCAAAGAAGATTGTATTATCTTCGATTCCGTACTCTTCTTCTAATATGTCATCTAGCACTTCTTCTTTTAACAATTCATTTTCTGTTTGATTCGCAATACGGAAACGAGGATCAACATCAAGCATGTAGTAATATCCTCTAATTACTTGTAAACAGAATGAGTGAATTGTTGAAATGGAAGCTTTATTTAATAGGCTCAGCTGCTTTCTTACGTGTTGAGAGCCTGGTTCATCAATTAATACCTTTTCTAACGCTTCCCCGATTCGGTTTTTCATCTCTTGCGCCGCTGCATTCGTAAATGTTACAACGAGCAGGCGGTCGACATCGACTGGATTCTCTTCATTAATAATCTTTTTAATAATACGTTCAACTAATACTGCTGTTTTACCTGATCCAGCTGCAGCCGCAACTAAAATATCACGTCCATTCGCTACAACAGCTTTCCACTGGTCATCTGTCCATTGACTACCTTCTGGTTTTTCAGGCCAATTTTCTATCATTCTCCGCCAACCTCCTCTCTTATTTTCTCCATCGCTTCGCTATCTTTCATATCTTTTAACGATCGGAACTGATTATCTTCAAGTGACTCATCAAATTGACAAACAGATTTGAAGTTACAGAACGTACATGCTGCTTTATTTCCCATTTTATAAGGAGCAATATCGATAACACCTTCTGTAATATCTTTTCCGATATTTTCAAACGTATGGTGTACATATTTTTGCAGTACGTTAAACTCTTGCTCACTTGCAATACTTGAACGCGCACTAAAGCTACCGTCTTTTTTCAGGCCAGCAGAAATAATATCTGAACTTCCTGTTGAAAGTTTGTTATCCATTAAACGAACAACGTCAGCATCTCCTAATACGAGTCCTTTCATTTTAAATTTCTTTAAAATTTCTTTTTCAATTTCAGCTTCAGATGCGTCACCTTTCATCTCAACGATTGGGTTATGAATATGGAAATACAATACACCAGCTGGTGATGCTGCGTGACCTTTTTTCATCCACGTCTGTGCATTCGAAGTAACAACATCTAAATACGTTAACATTTGAAGTGCTAATCCGTAATACACTTCCGTTAAATCTAACGCTTTTGAACTTGATTTATAATCAATAATACGTAAGAACGTCCCGTTTTCATCTTCTGCCTTATCAACACGGTCAATACGGCCGACAACTTCCATCTTCACACCATTTGGTAATGAGAATTCCATCGGCGGAAGTGATCCTGTACCACCCATACCGAACGGCACTTCTAAATCAACTGGTACGAATCCGCTTGACTTCGCATGTTCACGAAGAATGATTGACGTACGGAAAATGATTTGTTGTAGTTTTTGTTTTAAATAGAAATGACGGTTTGAACTTAATAAAATTTGTCGTTGTAATAACGGTGCGATTTCTTCTATTACTAAAACAGAAAGATGCTTACACTCTTTTATGGATAAATCCGCCCAAGTACGGTTTTCACGCAATAGCTTGTCCGCAATTTTCTTTAATGCCGCATGGAATAATTCGCCGATGTCCGGCGCATCAAGCTTGAAAATATCACGCTCTCTAAGCGATAAACCGTGCTGCGCAAAATGAGCGTATGCACAACGGTTAAATAGTTCCATACGAGAGACGCTTCCTTTAATTATATCTCCGTATAAATCTCTACTTACTGCTGTACTTAGTTTCTTCGCACGATTTCGATAGAATAAACTTGATAAGACGCGGCTACTTTTTTGTTTCCATTCATCTGAAGTTACGTAGAAATTATATACGTCCCACCAAAAGTCTAAATTCCCTTCAAATCCGTATCGCTTCCACGTTTGTAGTTGCTGCATAACGTAAGATAACGTTACTTCTGGCGTTGCTACGTATGAAATTTGTTCTGAACGTGATAAATCGTTTACGTCATTCGTAATAAATGAATCTTTCACATTAGGGAACATTCTTTTTATTTTCTTAATAAAGCTAGACGCAAGTAACGTCTTTCCTTCTTCATCTGCAAGCGGGCATGAAATATATAACTTCTCAGATGCTCTCGTTACCATTTGATACATAACGAACTGTTCTTCTAACAAAGTTTGTCTCGTCGTTGGCGCTAATTCAATCCCTGCTGCACCAAGAACTTCTCTTTCTTCATCAGAAAGCATACCTTCGTCCATAGGTGCTGCTGGAATAACCCCCTCATTTACACCTATAATAAACGTTGCTTTCACGTCAGATAACCTGGAGTGATCAATATTAGCAATTAACACTTGGTCTAATGACGGTGGAATGTTAGCAAATTGAAGCGCCTCAAGACCTGTCGACATAACGTCCGTAAACATAGAAAGAGACATTTTCTCTTCACCAAGCATCTCTACAAACGTATCAAGAAGGCTCATTACTTCTTCCCATACTTGTTCATGATCTGTCGCAAATAAGAAATCTCCACTTTCTTCTGCACGTATACGTAATTCTTCTAGTTTTTTCGGAACATCCAGCTCTTCTAGAAATAAGTAAACTGCTTCACACATTTGCATAACTGTTCCTGCACGCTTTAACCTTTTTTGCATGCGAATAACAGGTGTTCTTACAACGTCACGTAACCTATTTATTTTCTCTTCCATTTCACGTTCACTATCTGTAATCATCCCGTTCGTATCATCAAGAGAACGATAACGGCGATACATCCATGGATCCTCTGAAGTCCATCTCTTTCCTTGTACACCGTACGCTAAACAGTAATTTTCAAATTCATCCATTTCTTCACGCATCGTTTCTTTTCTTACGTCTAATGGATATAAAAGCTCTGTTTTCACGCAGCGGAACACCGCATCATAACGCCAATTCCCACTAATAATCTCGAGTGCAGAACGAATACATTCTACTAATGGGTGGTGTGACATCGGACGCTTTTCATCGATGAAGTGTGGGATATTGTAATCTGTAAATAACGTTCGCATCACATCGTAATAACTTTCCCCATTACGAAGAAGAACCGCAATATCTCGGTAACGATAGTTTTCCTCCGCCACAAGTTTACGAATTTCACGCGCAACACCTTCTACCTCTGCTCGTAAATTCGCAGCTGTACTAATCGTTACACTCGCTTCACCGTTAAATTTTTCATTCGGACGCGCTTCATAATGAGCTTCTAAATGTGCTAATGCCGGAGAATGAAAACGCGGCTGTTCCATAAGTGGAATTGTTTTTTCAATTTCTATTTTCTCTTCACGCGCTACTTGTTTGATTTTTTCATACGTTAACGTCGTTTCATAAAATAAATCAAGTTCATTTACTGGCTGCGCTAACGTTTTTTCATCTATCGTTAACGTGATCGTAACTCTCGCTCCGCAAATCATAAGCTGTCTTACAATCTCTAACTCTTGCGGGGAGAATGAATGAAATCCATCTATATAAATTTCCGCACCATTTACATATTCAGACTGCGGAAGCTTTTCCACTAGCAATTGCAAGTAGTCTTCTGAATCTAAATATTTTCCGATTAAAGCACGTTCAAAATCATCGTATAATAGCTGTAAATCATACACTTTATTCGCTAGTAACTTTTGTTCGGCACTGCTACTATGCGCATCTAATTGTTGCCACATTTCATATACGTTAGATGGCGTTACATTGTAACGTTTAAACTCTGCAATCATACTGCCAAGATGTTCAAAGAAACCGTTTTGCTCCGCTGCTTTTTGGAACACCGATAATCCATCTTTACGAGACTCTACAATTTTACGGAGTAACATATGTACACCCGCTTCATCAATATGAAGACGACTCGCTCCGCCAACTTCTTGTAGTACCTTCCACGCTAATCGTGAAAAACTAAAAACTTGTGCCCGAATAGAACCTCTTACATCCTCACTTCCAATTAACGCCTGCTGCGTCTGGAATGTCATCTGTTCTGGCACAAGATATAATATTGTTTTCCCTCTCGGGCGTTGTTTTAACTCTTCTTGCACTTCGCGTAAACAAAGTGTACTTTTTCCACTTCCCGCTCTACCAATCACAAATCGAAGTGACATGTAACCCCACCTTTCACTTACATAACGAACGTTAGTTTGCTACTATAATTGTATTATAGTACACGAAAAAAGACAAACTGAGTTGTTTGTCTTTTCTATACTTCTACTTCATTATATCAACCTTTTGAAAAATTCGTTTGCACCTCTTGAATTGGCCAATATCGCAAATCAACTTTACCGACAACTGTATCAGCTTTTACAAAGCCAAAGTGTCTACTATCCCAGCTCCCGAGCCGGTTATCACCTACTACAAAAATAAACCCGGGTGGCACCAGCTTTTCTTTCGTTAACTCTTCTAATGTAAAGTCGCCTGTTAGTTGCCTTCCATTTATCTCTTTCTTATACTTCTCTAAATACGGCTCATCAATAAATTGACCGTTTATATATAATTTATCCTGCTTATATTCAATATGATCTCCAGGTAAACCGATAACCCGCTTTACATAGTCCTCTTTTTTATTCGCATGAAATACCACAACGTCAAATCTGTTCAAGTCCCCAACTTGATAACTCACCTTATTTACAACTAGCATATTGCCATCCTGCAATGTCGGCATCATTGACTTCCCCTCTACAACATACGTTGAAAAGAAAAACGTTCGAAAAAATACAGCTAATAATACACCAATTAAAATTGTTCGTATCCACTCTATGCCTTCTTTTTTCAAAGTTTTCTTCATCTGCTTCTCCCCTTATCCTTTAATACTGAAGCTTTCCTTTACAAAGAAGACTATTCTTAATGTAGTTCTAACTTTACTTCGATTTTCTTACCGACATACCATAAAATAAAAATACCAATCGCTACAATAACTGATTTCACTGGATTATGAATAAATGACATTAAATCATGACCGATATACGTTAAAATAAAAATCATCACAAGTTTTCCGAATGCTAACGCTAGACCAAACTGTTTTACACTAATTCGGGATAAACCAGCGACAACATTTATTAGCGCTGACGGTGTAAACGGAAAACAAAATATAACAAAAATCGGTGCGAATCCTTTCCTTTCAATCCACCCCATTGCTTTTCGTACTCTCTCATGCTTATTTACAAACGAAAAGAAACGACTGCGACCAAAATGGCGGATGATGAAAAAGACAAGTAATGCACCCATTACTGATCCAAGCCATGAATAAAGAAAACCGAGCCAAAAGCCAAATGCAACAGCATTCGCCAGTACAAATACAATAAGCGGTAATGCTGGAATCAACGCCTCTATCATCGGTAAACCAATACCAAGAAGTGGTCCGAACGCTTTATAACTCTCAACAATATGATCCATATTTTCTGGTGAAAAATACTCTTTGATTGTCTGAAAATCCATTCTACACTTTACCCCTTTACTCTAAATACTATCCCTACTGTATCATTGCTTATATGAAAGAGGAAATGGTAGATACGACATACGGAGATGTATTTATTAAAGTTTCCATATCTTTCATAAGAATTCCTTCATTATTTAGCTATGATAATCTATCAATATTCGACAGGACGTGTCGTTCATTTTGTTATTTAGATTGTTTTTCGGTTTTTATCGGTAAATGAAATTATACTGGTGATTTTCTAAATATATCAATTACAACTCGTTTTTTCTAATATATCGCCTTATCTACAAAGATTGACTGACAAACAAAAAAAGAATGGGGATTCCCCCATCCTTTCACACTTCGCCTTCCTTCACAAAATACACCTTCTCATAAGCGGGTCTTAATGTTGATTCCTCTTTTTTATCGACCTCTTTAAAACAAGGATTCCCTTGTTTTTTCCTACGATCTTCATATTCAGTACGTAATTTCGCTGTACGATTTTGTTGATTTTCAAAACTAGTTTTTGATATTTCTAATTTCACAGCAAAGCCATTTATAAATC
Source organism: Bacillus sp. FSL W8-0770 (assembly GCF_038008705.1). Lineage (NCBI taxonomy): Bacteria > Bacillati > Bacillota > Bacilli > Caryophanales > Bacillaceae > Bacillus > Bacillus sp. FSL W8-0770. The sequence goes on along the minus strand of NZ_JBBOZR010000001.1, from coordinate 1,106,034 downwards.
TAATAATAAGATTTCCATCTTTTAATTCTTTATTACTTTCAATATAAAAATGAGACAACCACGCGCACTCTTTTCTAGAGTAAGAATAGGTAGGGAAAAAATAAAGTTGATCTGCTGGACTAATCGCAATCGGTGCTTTATGTGTAATATGAGTTAACTCTTTCGTTCCTTCTTTTCTGCCTAAGAAACTAGAGCCATGCTTGCGGCAACTTCTTTCTATAATATCTAGAGGTTTTTGAAATACGAAAAAAGAATCATTCATTTCAACGACTCGCGTAACAATTTTCTTTTCACTTAGAATAACAGGAAGTAAGGCCATCGTATTTTTCGTTACAACATAATTTTCGACATAGCGTTCCACTTTACTTTCCATACTCCATTATCTCCTTTTTTCCATTTATATTAGCAGCTGCATATATAATTTTAGCATCTATGAAAAGGAAATAGCTTACAAGTTCCGCTTTTTTACAATTTTTTATCATTTATCAAACATTTGTTAAACAATAAAATCACAATATAGAAATTAATTAATTTTAAAGTTATAAAAACAGCATTTATACTACCTATAAATATTTATTATCCATTCCTCATTTCACATCATTACAACAACTAACTTTGCTATAATTAAAATGTAAATCCAATATCTGGAGGGCCACTATGGAAGAAAAAGAGATCCAACCATCGATTCAAATGAAAAATAGTAGCGTCATTATCGTGAAAAACTCAGCTAGTATTATATTCGGTTTATTTTTCATTCTGCTATTCTTTGCCAAACCGTTTCGTAAATCAAAATGTCCAGAATGTAAAAAACGTGAGAAGAAAAAATCAGGGCAAGAACATTAAAAGGCCTTCCTTTATGGAATGCCTTTTTACATTTGTAGTATCATTTTATTTATTCTTCTTCCCCCTAAAAAACGACTATATTTTCTTCCAAGGTTCTCTACATCTTTTTTGATTTGTAATATGATCCTTATATAAAACATGAGAAAGAGTATTTGTACTTGTTACCCGCTTTTAATTTTTATTAAAAAATTCAAATTTGTACATCTTTATCCATCACTAACAATTCGTTAATTAGTTAACTTTGCAATATAAGTTTTGTATATAATGTCATTCAAAAACACAATATATATAAGTAGCTATTTATAATTACATTGCTTTTTATCGAATTCTACAAAGGAGTTGTATACTATGGATAAAGAAAATCCATTAAATCAGCAGGTTAATAGCATTCCCTCAGATGCTCTGAATACCCCTAGTAAGGAACAAGAACAACTGTTAGAAACATCATCTCAAAACGTACAAAATTCCAACAACAACGCTAACAAAAAAGATGTTACTCAAGGTCTATCTGGAAAAGATTTCCCCATTTCAACAGAGAATACAAATTTATAGTTATTTACTATCATACGCAGCAAATGCTCTTGCTGAACTAATTCTTCTACAGAAACTAATACGCATTCCAGATAATTTTTTACCAGTTGTAACATCGAAAAAGAGATTTAGATATAAAAACAGGCTCTAAAAAAACTTTCTCCACAACAAAAAAAGGATGGCATTAGCCATCCTTTTTTCCATCATCAACTATAAAATTATAGTTTGATTACGTTTTTAGCTTGAGGTCCACGGTTACCGTCTTCGATTTCGAAGCTAACTTTTTGACCTTCTTCTAAAGATTTGAAACCGTCAGTTTCGATTGCTGAGAAGTGTACGAATACGTCGTTTTCGCCTGGAACTTCGATGAAACCGAAACCTTTTTCGTTGTTAAACCATTTTACTTGTCCTGTTACTGCCATAATTATTTCCTCCTAAGAAAATACAAATTTTAAATTTTTTAGTCTTCCTGTCTAAAAAAAGAATCCACACATTATCAAATACGAAACATAAACTAGTTCTCACATACTTTTTCTCGTTCGTTTTCAGCACTTGATAACATATGGATTGCTTAATTTAACTATTCAACTGACATCATCATAGCACATTAAAATAAAATGTACAATCTTTTTCGAAAATAGAATTTCTAATTTTTAGTATTTCTTATAAAATATAATTATCTCTATTCTAAATAAGGAGGAGTTTATGACCAATAAAATTCCTAAAAAAACATTAAAAAGAATTGAAGAGGATATTGAAAATAATAATCTTGGAAAAGCAAGAGATAGATTGCATGGCCTCATCTTTACATACCCAAATGAATTACATCTTCGAAAACAACTCGGAGATATTTATTATAAATTACAATATCCAGAAATGGCTGGACGTTACTGGTATCTAGAAGAGCATAAAACAGGTATTATGCATGAATCATGTTTATTATTTGAAAAATCAATGGGAAATAGTCCTCATCATATTGCACGTGCTTTAAAGTTTAAAGGCGATTCTAACCATATAAAAGGTTTGTATAAAGATCAACCTTTATCTTCAGTGCAGAAGAAAGTAGCAGAGGAGTTAATTTATGAGTATAAAGAAACATGGAAAGATAAGCTAGTTCCTTTTGGCTGTCTAGCATTGCTTGCTTCCCTTCTCTTTTCTGCCGTTGTTGGTCTATTCACTATTTGGAATTGGATTTTTTAATCACAGGGGGAATTTTCACATGTCAAACTACGCTAAAGAAGAAAGGCTAACAGGGGGAAACGTCTCAAGCGTATATCGTTCTGAAAATACTGTTCGGCGAGAGTTAAAGCCAGACAGTGAAAAGATTCATAAGCTATTGCAACATTTAGAAAACAAAGGATTTCATTATGCTCCAAAGTTTTTAGGTGCAGATGAAAAGGATAGAGAGATTTTATCCTTTATTGAAGGAGAAGCTGGCAATTATCCTTTAAAAGAATATATGCGATCTAATGATGTATTAAAAGAAATAGCAAAGATGCTCCGCCTTTACCATGATGCTGTAAGTGATTTTCCGTTATTAGCTGATTGGAAACCGATGGATCATACTCCAAATAACATTGAGGTTTTATGTCACAATGATTTTGCCATATATAACATTATTTTTAATAATGAGAAGCCAGTAGGGATTATTGATTTCGATGTTGCTGCTCCTGGTCCAAGACTATGGGATATCGCTTATACACTCTATACTTGTGTGCCTTTAAGTAGAGTGTATTATACTGAATCCGGTGAAGCCGTTCATTATGACTCATCGCAACATGCAGATCGTATTAAAGAGAGAGTGAATTTGTTCGTTCAGTCCTATGATAAAAATATGGATGAAGATTACTTAGGAATGGTGTTGCTTCGATTAGAAGGGTTATGTACATATATGAAACGAAAAGCTCAAGAAGGCGACTTGAATTTCCAAAGAATGATCGATGAAGGACATCTAGAGCATTATGAGAAAGATATGAAGTTTATTCGTGATCATAGGGCTGAGTGGAGTTGATTTAGTAATAAAGAAAAGTTAGTATCGTTTTTTGCCGACAACTCAATCTCTCTTTTCGAATCGTTTAGAAAATAACAAGGGGCACCTTTCAAAAAGGTGCCCCTTCCTTTTATTTCGTAAACTGTGCTTCTTCCGTAGATCCTTTTAACGCTGTCGTTGATGAAGTTCCGCCTGTAATCACTTGTGCCACTTCATCAAAGTAGCCTGTTCCTACTTCACGTTGATGACGTGTTGCAGAGTAGCCATGTTTTTCAGCTGCGAATTCTGCTTGTTGTAGTTCAGAGTATGCTGCCATGCCGCGCTCTTTATAGCCACGTGCTAGTTCAAACATACCGTAATTTAATGAATGGAATCCAGCAAGTGTTACGAATTGGAACTTGTAACCGTAAGATGCGATTTCCTTTTGGAAGCTTGCAATTGTTTTTTCATCTAGTTTTTGTTTCCAGTTGAATGAAGGTGAGCAGTTATATGCAAGTAGCTTCCCTGGATGCTCCTTATGAATTGCGTCCGCAAATCGTTTTGCATCTTCTAAATTTGGTTCTGACGTTTCACACCAAACGAGGTCTGCGTACGGTGCATACGCTAAACCGCGCGCAATTGCTTGATCAAGACCTGCATTCGTACGGTAAAACCCTTCTGGTGTTCTTTCTCCTGTAATAAATGCTTTATCAACAGGATCAATATCGCTCGTAATTAAATCAGCTGCATCCGCATCTGTTCTTGCAACGATAATTGTCGGCACTCCCATTACATCTGCTGCAAGGCGTGCAGAAATTAAATTGCGTACTGCTGTTTGCGTTGGTAGTAGTACTTTTCCGCCTAAATGGCCACATTTTTTCTCTGAAGATAATTGATCTTCAAAATGCACACCTGATGCACCTGCTTCAATCATACCTTTCATCAGTTCGAATACATTTAATTGCCCACCAAATCCAGCTTCTGCATCTGCTACAATCGGTACGAAATAGTCTGTATCATCGCTTCCTTCCATATGCTGAATTTGATCCGCACGTTGAAGCGTTTGATTAATTCGTTTTACTACAGCAGGTACGCTGTTCGCTGGATATAAACTTTGGTCTGGATACATATGCCCAGAAAGGTTTGCATCAGCTGCTACTTGCCAACCACTTAAGTAAATCGCTTTTAACCCAGCTTTTACTTGTTGCATCGCTTGGTTTCCTGTTAATGCGCCAAGTGCGTTAATATAGTCTTCTGTATGAAGCGATGTCCAAAGCTTCTCAGCACCACGACGCGCTAACGTATGTTCAATATCAATTGACCCGCGCAGGCGAATTACATCTTCTGCGGAATATGGACGTGTGATCCCTTTCCAACGCTCATCTAATTCCCAGCTTTCTTGTAACTTCTCGATTCTTTCGTTTTTCATTTGTTCCATCCCCTTTTCATTTTTTATAAAATTTCATAACCCGGTAATGTTAAAAATGGTACGAATTCATCATTTCGAACGAGATTTGTAAACAACGTTGTCGCCTCTTGGAATCTCCCTTTCTTAAAGGCTTCCTTACCAATCTCTCTTTCTATTTTTGCTAATTCTTCTTCTTTTAATTCTTCCATTAATTCAAGCGTAATATTACGACCATCATTTAGTTTTCCACCTTCATGACGAATCCATTGCCATACTTGTGCTCTTGAAATTTCAGCTGTTGCCGCATCTTCCATTAAGTTATAAATGGGTGCTGCTCCCCGTCCGCTTAACCAAGATGCAATATATTGAATACCTACGCTAATATTCATGCGAAGGCCCTCTTCTGTAATCGTTCCCACCGGTACCTCTAGTAAATCGCTTTCTGTTACACATATTTCTTCACGTTTTCTAAAAATTTGATTTGGTGTTTTCATAATGTGATTAAACACTTCCATTGCAACCGGTACAAGTCCAGGGTGGGCAACCCAAGTCCCGTCATGACCGTCTAAAGCTTCGCGTTCCTTATCAGCACGCACTTTTTCAAAAGCTGCTTCATTTGCTTCTGGATTATTTTTAATCGGAATTTGTGCCGCCATTCCTCCAATTGCTGGTGCATTACGGCGGTGACATGTTTGAATTACTTTCAAAGAATACGAACGCATAAATGGCGCCGTCATCGTGACTTGTGCTCTATCTGGTAGTAAGAATTTATTATGATTACGGAAACTCTTTAAAAAGCTAAAAATATAATCCCATCTTCCGCAGTTTAAACCAGCAGAATGATCTTTTAGCTCATACAAAATTTCATCCATTTCAAACGAAGCGTGAATCGTTTCCAGTAACACAGTTGCTTTAATCGTTCCATTTGGAATGCCGATATATTTTTGAGCAAATACGAATACATCATTCCATAATCTCGCTTCTAAATAACTTTCCATTTTCGGTAAGTAAAAGTATGGGCCGCTCCCTTTTGCTAAAAGAGCTTTCGCATTATGGAAAAAGTACAAGCCGAAGTCTACTAAGCTACCCGACATATTTTTCCCATCAACTTGCATATGCTTTTCCTCTAAATGCCATCCTCTTGGACGTACAATGAGTACAGCTGTTTTCTCATTTAATCTATATTCTTTCCCTTTATCATTTTCATGTGAAATCGTTCCCTTTACTGCATCTCGTAAATTGATTTGGCCTTCCACTGCATTTTCCCAAGTTGGTGAATTCGAATCTTCAAAATCCGCCATAAAAAGATGCGCTCCTGAATTTAAAGCGTTAATGACCATCTTTCTATCTACCGGTCCAGTAATCTCTACACGGCGATCCTCTAAGTCTTTTGGCAGCTTGGCAATTGTCCAATCCGCTTCACGTATGTGTTTTGTTTCTTCTAGAAACTTCGGAAACTCCCCTGCATCAATTCTCTTTTGTTTTTCTACACGTTTTTGTAAAAGTTCTATGCGGCGCTCATTAAAATTCTCATGTAGTTCCTTCAAAAAACTAAGCACCTCAGGTGTCAATATTTCGCTGTACGCTGGTAACATTTCTCCAACGAGTGTAACCCGTGAAGTTTGCGTCGACATATTAGCATCCCCTTCTTAAACTGTTTTATAACAGATTTGATTTCATGTTTTATATTATATAACAAATCTTCAGAAAAGGAAGTTTTTTTTGAAAATTCATTTCGTTTTTTTTCAAAACGCTATTCTTTCGCGCTTTATTTCATACAAAAAAGGCCGCTGTTATACAACAACGACCTTTTTGTATTATTTTTGAATTTCACTTTGACTAGTTAAACTTTATTACTGCCCTTGTTCCATATCATGCAATATTGCTCTATGTAAAAACTGTGCGTATTGTTCTCTCGTTACCTTCATAGACGGACCGAATTTACCTTCTCCGATTCCCATTGTAATACCATTTGTTTGTACTGCACTAATTGCATTCGTTGCCCATGAATTTGCTGAAACATCATTAAAGTTATGAGATCCCTTTGCCTGTAGGTCAAAAGCATTCGTAAGAACTTGTGCCATTTCCGCACGCGTTAACGTCGCCTTCGGTCTAAAGTTTCCATTCTCGTCTCCCTGGAAAATTCCGATTTCCGTTAGAGCCAATATCTCCTCGATAAAGCTTGTTGAATTTTCATCGATATCTCCATATGGGTTTTCATATTCATCTTGTTCTTCCATATCAAACACACGGTAAATTAAAGCTGCAACTTGCTCACGTGTTACATTATCCCCAAAACCGAATATTCCATCGCCATATCCCAAAATAATTTCTTGTTCCGCTAATTCATGAATTGCCTCATATGCCCAATGTCCTTTTGGTACATCTTTAAATACAATTGTATTTGCTTTTTGCAACGGTGCACTTTCCGCTTTTACACTATTACTCTCTGCTGAGAATAACACCCCACCCATAATTGTTAATGCTGTAGCTGTTTTTAATAATTTTTTGCTCATCAAATTATCTCCCCAATATGTATATGTTTTTTTTAAAATATACAGAATAAATGGTATAGTGACAATATATTTTCCGACACATTTCGTGACGGTTTTGTGAATCATATTACACATCATGTCTTTTTCATCGGGTTGATTATAAAGCTTGTTTATAACCATAAAAATACATAAATACGAATAATAATTCTTTTTTAAACAAACAAAAAAGCACAAATTTTTCTATTTGTGCTTTCATATTTCACTCTACTTCCAATCCTCTTTCAAATGATAATTAATAATCGCATTATTAATAAACTGAGCATATTGTTCTCTAGGTACAGGGCGATTTAATTCATACATGCCATTCCCAGTTCCTCTCACAACATTATTAGATTGTAACGCACTAATTGCATCTTCTGCCCAGTGACCTTTTGGAATATCTTTAAATGTATGTTTTTGTTTCGTTTCAAAATTAAATGCTCGTTTTAAAATGACAGCCATTTCCGCTCTAGAGATTGGTGCTTTCGGCCTAAAATTCCCTTGGCCATCCCCTGTAAAAACACCACGTTTTGTTAACGCTAAAATTTCCTTTTTAAAAGTGGTTGTACTATCAGAAACATCTTTATATGGATTCGCTACTGGCCCTTCTTCTTTTATCTCAAGTGTTCTGTAAATAGTCCCAGCTACTTGTTCACGTGTTATAAGATCGCCAACACCATACTTCCCGTTTCCATACCCTAATATAATTTTATGATACGCTAAATCCATAATAGCATCATATGCCCAAAATCCGTATGGAACATCTTCAAACACAATCATTTGTGGATACTCTTCCGCTTTTACAGGTGTCACATTCGCCCCTGCAAATATACCTCCTGCCATTGTCGCAATCATCATTACACCCAATATTTTTTTCTTCATTATCCTCTCTCCCTATTTCATTCAAATAAAATGAACTTCATTGTTTCAGGAGTACTATTTTTTTTGTGAATGTAAGATAAAATGCAAATCTTCTAGAAGAAATATTCCCACTACCTTTCTGCTTTATACCCCCTTCTTTCTTTTTCAAAAAGGAAGTTGTCACATCTAAGGTGTTATATACTAAAACATTCTACAATCTCTTTAAAAACTCCTTTTCACTTTATAACTTCCCTTTATTGGCACCTAAAGGAGATGCCTAATGGAGATTACTATATTCATGGTTTATATTTCAGAGGTAGCATCCCCCTTCACTGATAACTCGCTTTCGCTGAATTTTGAGGTGGGGGTCTTACTGCCCAGCAAATAACGGGATAAAAAAATCATCCTTTTTTCTTAAAAGAGGATGATTTTTTTATATTTATTAACACTCAAATATGCTACTACTTTTGAAGAGTAAATTGGGCAACTATTTGTTTTAATTTTCCTGCTGCGTTATGCATATGTTCAATTGAAACCGAAATCTCTTGAACAGATTTTTCTTGCTGTTGAATAGACTCTTTTACCCTATCAGTTCGGTCAGATGATCTTTGGGAAATTTGAGCCATGTCTTCTGCAGAAGCCGAGATTTCCTCACTACTCGCTGCAATTTCATCTGTAGACATAGATACCGTTTGAATTTGCTCAGATACTTGCTGTACTTTTTCTGTAATTGTTCCAAATACTTTTTCTGTATGCATTACTACTTGTGTACCTGCCTGTACCTCATTATCTACTTTCCCCATCATATGTACCGTATGGTTCGTTGTTCCCATAACTTGAGTAATAAGATTCTCAATTTGTTTTGCAGAATCACTAGATTGTTCTGCTAATTTCCGCACTTCATCTGCCACAATTGCAAATCCTCTACCACTTTCACCAGCACGTGCAGCCTCAATTGCGGCGTTTAATGCTAATAAGTTAATCTGGGAGGTAATACCTTGCATAACATCAATGATTTTAACAATTTCTTCTGATTGTTCTTTCATAGTCTCTACTTGTTTCACACCGCTATGTACCGAATTTTGGATTGTATCCATCTGTTGAATCATTTGTTTCATTAATTTGTTACCACTCTCTGCATCTAATGCTGATTGAGCAGATAATTCATTTACAGAGGATGATGTATTGACTATACTCTGCATTCCTTGCGTCAACTCTTCCATCGCACCCGCAGTTTGTTCCATTGCTTGCATTTGACTCTCTGCACCATTTGCAACTTCTTCAATATCCATAGTGATTTTCTTCGCTGCACTACTAGATACTTCTGATGCAGATACTACTCCGTCTGCATGTTGGAATAAAAGCTGAATATTATTCTCTACTTCTTGCATATTTGTTCTTAGCCCTGCAATCATCTCGTTAAAATTACTTACTAATACACCTAATTCATCCTTAGCAGTATAATCACCATGTACGGTTAAATCTCCTTCTTTCGCTCTTTCCATCATACGACTAACCGTTTGTAAAGGAGCAACTATGAGCTTGCTAATAATATAACTTACTATACATATAACGATTGTAGTAACTACTACAAGAATGATAAAGGTAATAACGGAACGATCAATCATTTTTTGAGAATCTTTAAATACTTGGTCAGCTAAATTTGAAACATACGATTCTAGATCCACTGCATAACCAGCTAACTCTATTCCCTTCGGTTTTAATTCCTTCTGAAATTCATTTACCATTTGTGGCTCATTTGTTGCCTTCGCCTTTTCAAATAATTTTTTATATGTATCTTTATAACTTGGCAAAGATTTCTTCATCTTCTGAAATAGTTCATCCTCTTGCTTACTTAAATTAAAACCATCATCATATTCTTTTAATAAAGAATCATATTTTTTAAGATCCTTGTCAATATTATCAATTATCCCCTCTTTATTTGCCACTTCATTTTGTGATGCCGTAATTAATTCTAGTAAGTTATATTCTAATGAATTTTGTGTACGAAGCATTCCTTCTAATAAAATTGCAGAATATTGATAATCATCTACTACAACCTCTGTATCGTGCTTAATCTTATTAATAGAATTAATTGCTACACTGCTCATAATTACCATACCTAAAACTGCTAATGAAATAAGCGCTAATAATTTATATTTCACTTTTAAATTTTGTAAAAAATACATTTTTCCACCTTTATTCCTTTATATATAGATTTTTAGAATTTTATAGCTTATTATTTACAAAATCGTAATAAAAAGCAATGATAAATATTCCCAATATGAAACTTATATCTCTATAAAAAAAGAAGTAGCTATCATGCTACTCCTTTTTGCTTTGTTTCTCATATTGTTCAAACGTATGAATTCTTTCAAAAATTGGTGGGTGCGTGTATAAGAAAAATTTTACTAACGCAGGCGGATTTACTTGGCTTAAACTTGTTTTTGATAAATATTGAAAAGTTTTCACACCAGATTTCCCATCCTTCGTCATATTTAAAGCATATTGATCTGCCGCTCTTTCTTCTATACGTGAAACGTAGTTTGTTGCTGGTTGTGCTGCAAAAGAGAGGACAGAAGAAATTAAGAAAAATAAAGGTAACATGGAGAAACATGCTACTTTTGAAATTTGCAATGTATCTCCCCATTTGCGAATACACATATTTATAATACGACTAATTAAAAACATACCTATAAACGATAGCAATACATAACTTGCAACGCCAAAATATATATGTTTCATAACATAATGCCCCATTTCATGGGCCATTATAAATAAAATCTCTTTATCTTTTAACTGCTTAAGTGTTGTATCCCACATTACAATACGGGCGTTAGGGCCAATTCCTGTTACGTAAGCATTTAATGCATTCGTTTTTTCTGACATATTTACTTCATATACGTGTTTAGCAGGAATGTCCGCTTTGTCTGCTATCGCTAAAATTTTCGTTTCTAATTCTTTATTTTTCAGCGTCGAGAAGTCGTTATACAGTGGATCAATAACGACAGGCTGTATGAATGTTAAAAAGATTGTAAATGGAACAGAGAGCGCCCATCCTGCGAGCCACCATCTCTTCGGAAATTTACGGATAAGCCATAATAGAACGGTAACTACGATTAACATAGTCGCATAACTTTCCCAAAAACCGATAACATGATCTTTTATCCAGCTTTGTGTACTTTGTGTTGAAATGCCGTAATCAACGGACACTTTCCGGCCAATCCATTGCATCGGTAAGGCAAGCACTGTTGTCAGTAATGATAAATAAAAGAAATAAATCGCAACTTGCAAAACACTTATTTTAGTCGTTTCCTTCGACCATTTCTCAAACTTTCTTGAAATACCTAGCACAAGTACAAATAATAAAATAATCCATTCAAGAGGCGTCGCTAAAAAGTATAGTAAATTTTTCACGCGCGAATAATCTTGGCTTAGCGTAAGCTCTCTCGTACTCATAAACGTTTCTGGATCTGCACTCGTTCCCTTATACATGTCCGGAATAAGTTCATGATTCCATCCAAATAAATACCAATATATAAGTAACGCAAATCCAACGTACAAAAAAAGCGACCAACCGATAACCTTCTTCACGCTATTCCCTCCTCTATGCTGCCTGTCTATTATTATTGTAAGTTCGTACACGCTAAATTAGAACAAGCTTATTATGTGAATTGCTCTGGATCTTTTTATTTACATAAAAAAACTCTTCTACATAAGAAGAGTTTTACCTATCTTTAAACACTTTCTTCGGTTCACAATCCGTACACTTACAAACCAACACGTACCCTACTTCCTTTTTAGATAAAATAAAAAGCCTCTTTAAGGAAGTACATCTATTAATAAACTAAAATCTTGTAAAGAGAAAGAACTATATTTCATAATACCCTGTACGGCTAAAAGTAAAACAAGACCGATCACACACATATAGTTAACGCTTTCTTCATTCTTTTTTTCAGTAACGACTCCACCACTTATACATAAAATCCCTAGCAAATGGAGCGCTAAATACATGAAAAAATAAGCTTCCTCCCAGCGCAAAATAACATTCACTGTCGTTATTAACACTAGACTAAGTAAAATCAAATAAAAAAACTTATTTGATGATATCGTTTCATTCATATAATTTTATACACCCCTTTCAAATTTCGAATTAATGATGTTTCAAAGCTATAAAGTAAATGATTGTTTTTATACCATAAAACAAAAGGAAAGCCACCATTACTTTCTCGAATACTTTATGAATCCACATATACTTCTCTTCATTCTTTTTGAAGATGCGCTTCATCATTTCTTCTACAATTAGACCAAATATTAGTAAAACCCCGAACACAATAAGAAGAGAAATAATATTTTCTTTTAAATGAGTACTAGAAAATAAGTAATACTCTGGAAACACAATCGTATCTACTACAGGTTGAAGCCAATGACAAACGCTTTTATCACACATATCTGTAATAGACGTAGAATCTATAATGTCTTTTAATATTTTTTCAACCGTCTTCTTCATCTTATTTACTCCCGACTACATCTGAAAAGCTCTTTTCCTGCTCTGCATATATAACCGGCACTTCTTTACTCCAATATTTGCGATTAACAAATAAAAAGATAAGTACTAAGTTTAATCCTGTTATAAAAATAATAAGTCCAGGAAAGAATGTCGTATAATTTGAGAAATCGGCAAAACTCATAATTTTTTCTCTACTTATTAGAAAAGACGCACCTATTACAAATGCATTGTTTAACATATGTATTGCAATTGGCATGAGTAAACTTTTCGTACGAATATATACGATTGACAATACGATGCTGAATATGGCTGCACCGAGGAAATCAACATGTAACAACGCAAACAATATTGCTACAACGATGGTCGCTATGCTCGTTCCCCATTTTGTTGCAAAACGTTGAAGTAAAAATCCGCGAAAAACAAATTCCCCGATAATTGGTGCGATGAATACGACCCTAATGACTTGAGATACATATCCCCCAGTACTATCTACAATTGGTTCATGCAGGGCGTTCATAATAAAGTCCGGTGTAATCCATGCAAAACTATACATATACAAAATAAGATACCCGTAACTAAACATGCATAACATAACCGTAATGTATAAAACTTGTACCAAGTTAAATGTTTCATTTTTATTAACAAATAATGAAAATGAAATGTGGTGCTTTCTATACTCATAAGAAATCCATACCATCGGAAGGATATAGAATATAAGGATATTTATAAAAGAAGAATTTTGTATATGAAATATACTTGTTAGCAAATCGCCACTACTTCTCGCTATTAAAATTAATAGTGCAAATACAATTAAAAAATATCTAGCTCGCATCACTTGAAACGGGTTCACACTCATCTCCTCCCCTATGTTACTTTTATCATATCATTTGATTCTTAATTTTTTGCGAAAGAAAACCTTAAAATTTCCTTAAAAATTCCATAAGTTACAAAATGATGATATGATATTCGAGAAAATTAGGAGGGATGTTTATGTACCAAGCAAATATTTTACTCGTTGATGATGAAACAGCAATTTTACAATTACTAACTACCATTCTTGAAAAAGAAGGCTTTTCTCATATTACAACTGCAACATCAGCTGAAATGGCTTTATCTCTAACTAAGCAAAACAATTACGATTTAATTATTTTAGATGTAATGCTTCCTGGACAATCTGGTTTTGATATTTGTCCAATCATTCGCCAACAAACAGATTGTCCAATTTTCTTCCTATCAGCAAAAGCATCTGATTTAGATAAAATATCCGGATTTTCATACGGTGCAGATGATTATATTACGAAACCATTTAATCCATTAGAAGTAGTAGCACGTATGAAAGCACAGCTTCGGAGACATATGAAACAAACCGTACCACACGAACAAAAACCACACTCAATTTCATTTGGAAGATTTGAAATTGATCAGCACTCTGCAGAACTAACAGTAGATGGGCACATTGTCGAATGTTCTGCTCAACTCTTTCAACTACTACTCTTCTTTTGCGAGAATCCGAACTACGTATTTTCGAAAGAGGAAATATATGAAAAAGTTTGGGGAGCACCTGCCTATAATGGCGATGACAACACTGTTATGGTCCACATTCGAAAACTACGTGAAAAAATTGAACACGATCCAAGTAAACCAGAATATATAAAAACCGTTCGCGGGCTTGGTTATAAGTTCGTTACAAAGTAGGGTGACGATATGAATTTTAATAAACGACTTATTATTCAATTTATCATGCAACACGTTTTTGTTTTAGTTACATTACTTATCGCTGTAGTTGCTGCTTTTACTTATTTAATTTTTCTTCTTACTAGTACTTTATACGAACCTAACATTCCGGATTCTGATAGTTTTACAATTTCAAGATACATCTCTTCAGAAGATGGGCATATTTCGTTACAATCTGAAGTGCAAGATTTAATAAAGGAGAAAAATGATTGGCTCCAAGTTGTAGATGAAAACGGAAAAATCCTCTACCACTTTAATACACCAAATGATGTTCCGGATGCTTATACGAAGACATCTTTAGTCGCATATATACAGCATCATATCGAAAGCAATTATAAATTTACATATTGGGAAATTGAATTAGAAGAAAAGAAAGCACTTGTTATTTATGGTGGTATGTTAAAAAGCAATGTATTACTGAAAACGATCCAGAAAGAGCACCCTTCTGTATCTACAGATACGTTCACATTAACAGAAGAAGAAAAACAGTTACTTTCTAAAGAAAAGGCTACTCTTCAAATCTTTAATAGTGGCGGCGAAGAAGTATTCTCCTATCCAAATGGAAAGAAAAAAACGTTTTCTGCCATACAAGCTGCTCTTAACGCAAAAGAACCATGGAATCATAAAGAAAACACGTCTAGCTTTTACGATGCAAATAGTGGCAACCTTCTCGTTGTAACTGCAAAAAATGAGCACTACTATCCAGATGACGAAATTGAAGATGTATTTACTAAGAAGTTTCTCATCGGATGCGGATTAATCCTTCTTATCGTATTTGTTTATTTAGTCATTCTTTCTATTTGGTACGGTAATAAATTCGGAAAACCGTTATTACATGCGATGCGCTGGCTAAAAAATATCGCTGGTGGAAAGTATGAAGAACCTATTAGTAAAAAAGGAAAACCTGTCAGGTTCCGGCGATCTGGTAAAGAAAAATGGTCATTCCGTTTGTTTAGAGATGTAACAAGTTCACTAGAACACCTTTCTATTACACTCAAAAAAAATGATGCAATGAGGCAAGTACTCCAGCAAACACGAGAAGAATGGATTACCGGTCTAACGCATGATTTAAAAACACCACTTAGCTCTATATATGGCTACGCATTATTACTCGAATCGAATCAATATAACTGGACTGATCGTGATATTCAGCAATTTGGTAGTGTTATGAAAGAGAAATCTCAATATATGACGACATTAATTGATGATTTAAGCTTAACGTATCAATTAAAAAATAACAGCCTTCCTGCCCAACACGTAAACGTTGAAATCAATCAGTTCGTTCAAAAAGTATTATTGCAATTTATTAACAATCCAACACTCCAAAATCAAAATATTGAATTCGTACCGAGCTCAAATAAAATTCAATATTTCATTGAAGAAAAATGGTTTCAGCGTATTATCGAAAACTTACTCGTAAACGCGGTAAAACATAATAACGAAACAACTACTGTCATCGTAAAACTATCACAAAACGCTAATTCCTTTACACTCTCCATTTCAGATGACGGAAAAGGAATGGATGAAAAAACGAAAGAACTTCTATTTGAACGATATTACCGCGGAACAAACACAGAAGAAAGCAACATAGGAACTGGACTTGGCCTAGCCATTACAAAACAGCTCGTTCATGCTCATAACGGAACAATTTCCGTTGATAGTGCACTCGGAAAAGGAACGACGATTATTCTTGTGTTTCCGTTTCGTTCGTAGGAAAGACGCTATGTGGCGTCTTTTTTTCTTTTCTGGGAGAGTTTTGCGGTAATTGAAATTATGCAGATCGTTTTTTTTGGGGGTGTTTTAGCGGTATATGAAATTATATCAGCGATTTTTTGAATATATCGGCGCAACTCGAATTATATCAGCGATTTTTTGAATATATCAGCGCAACTCGAATTATATCAGCGATTTTCTAGATATATCGACTTACCGACAAAAACCGACAATACTAACCTACTTCCCTACTATACAAAGTAAAAATAAAACTATTAACAAATACATTTCTAAACTGTTATACTATAAATAGAAGTATAAACTAACTAAGTTTTGCATAAAATGAAGTAGACGAGGTGCTTCCAACACCCCGTCACTGCAACTAATTACCGTAAGATGGAAGGTTGCAACTAAAGCTTATTTGCGCTTAGAAGACTTCCCACGCTTCGCAGGCAGACGGGTGGTCTTCTTTTTGCGCTTTTTTTGCCGTTAATTTCTTAAATCCCAAAACTATACCTTCTCTAGCTATAGTTTTTGTGATTTCCAACAAAATTTGCAAAAGAAATTCCATACGATTACACCTCCTTTCTTCACCAAATGAAGAAAGGGCATAACCTTCCACCCGCAATATTTAATTGCTGTTTTATTTTACCATTTTCATATGTATTACAGATAAAACAATACAAATTTAACAATCCACTTATAAAAAAAGCGAACCATCTCCCAATGATTCGCTCTTACCTTATTATTTTTTCTTCACCGGTATCCAAAGCTCTACTTGTGCAAACTCACTCTTATCTTCGTGGCAACGCTCATCGTACAGTTCAAACTCTGTAACTCCGCAATGTTCATACCCTGAATGCGGGAACCATTCTGAGAATACTGCATTCCAAGTTTGGTGAATAGACGATACCATTTCTTTATGAGGAACTTTCGGCGTTGTAAATACTGCATATGTCGCTGCAGGGAAAGTACGCTTTGCAATTTCATTTGGTACATTTTCAAAGTCTGTAACTTCCATTCCAATAATATAAGTGAAGTCCCCTGTTTCTAAATTAAAATCAGTACATAATCCAAGCTCTACCCATTGGCTCGTATCTTTACGATTCGGAATCGTTGTTCCAAGATCTTTTTGTAAATATTCTTGCCAAAATGCTGGGATGTCTTGATGGTTCTTCCCTTCTTTACTTGTCGTCTTCAGTTCATAACCTGCCATTAAAAATTCTGGTTTATTTACAATACGATATTCCATTTGTATGCCTCCTAAATACGGATTTAATTTTCTTTGCTTTACATTCACGCTGTAATACATCGGTGTTTCAATTTCTTGTTTTCGATATTCACTCGGTGTCATTTGAAATAATTTCTTAAAGGCTCTCGTGAACGTTTCGTGAGATTGAAAGCCATGCTCAAATGCAATATCAATAACTTTTTCATCCGTATGAGAAAGTTGATAAGCTGCCCGGGCTAACCTCCTCTTTCGAACATATTCCATTACTGTATCACCTACTAACGCCTGAAATACACGATGAAAATGCGACTCAGAAAAACCTGCAATACGTGCTAAATTACGCATCGTTTGTTTTTCCATTACATCTTCCTCAATATAATCAATTGACCTTTGAATTTGTGTTTCATAGCTTTCCATCTCTGTTCACCCGCCTTATATGTATTATGATAAAAGAGAATCCTATCCAATTCTTGACGTTTTTTACTATAATTCCATAAAAAATTGTAACTTTTTTATATGTATTTCGTTGTTATGTATGAAGGGAGGGAAATGTAGTGAAACGCAAACAATCATTAGAAGACATTTACTCCGAGCATATGCAAGATTTATTTCGCTATCTTCTCTCCCTAACCGGAGATTCCCACTATGCGGAAGATCTCATGCAAGAAACCTTTTACCGAATGCTCGTCCATATTGATTATTATAAAGGAGAAGAAATTAGGCCATGGTTATTTACAATTGCCTACAATGCCTTTATCGATTGGTATCGTAAAGAAAAGAAATATAAAACAACAGAAGTTGCAGAATTCCATTTACCAAACGTTCCAAGTACAGAACATGCATATTTCGTAAAATCTGAGATTACTAGTTGGTTAGAAAGTTTATCCATTCTTCCGCTCGAACGACGAAATGCCCTGCTACTACGAGATTACTATGGATTCTCCTATAAGGAAATAGCAGAAATGACTGGTCTCTCATTAGCGAAAGTGAAAATTGAATTACACAGGGGACGAAAAGAAATAAAAAGCATAAAGGAGTGATACAGATGGGCTGTACAGAATTTAAAAAACTATGGAAGAAGTATGAAACCGGAACGCTCACGCATGATGAACAAGAACTGTTAGAAAGTCATATTGAGTCTTGTAAAGAGTGTGAAGCTTACTTAGATGAGCTGTTAACAAAGACAGAACCAATTAAGAAAAAGTTACCTCCAAAAGATCTTAAAATTCCTTTTTGGAGAATTAAGTGGAAACATCGTTTACAAACGTTTGGTTTTATATTATCAATTTGCATCGTTATCTATATAATCGGCGGGGTATTATCAGCCTTTTATTTTCAATCTAATAATGATAAAAGGCTAAAAGAAATTAGAGAGGTTCCTTCGCTTGCACTTGAAGCAACTATCCCAAATAGCCGCGTTATGGGAGGCGGAACAAGTGTAGAAGCTTTTTTCCGTACGAATAGCCAATTTGATTTAGTAAGAACCGTCGGTAAAAAAGAAATGCCCCTCGGTACAATAGAAACAAAAAGCTTCTTATCATCTGTAGATATCACGAAGCAAACTTGGATGAATCCGTTCTATCAACCAAAACTCTTCTTTGTTCATCCAAAAACAGAGCAGGGTGATTATTTAAAGGATTCATCAAAAAAAGTATGGGATACACTTGCAAAAGTACATGATGGAACCGTTGCAGAAGTAGCAATTTCTTTTGATAAAGCTTACACTTTAAAAGAATTAGAACCGCTTTTATATAGCATATTCGAGGCACAAGAACTCCCTCCAACTCCTTTATGGTACGCTTTAGATACAGGACAAGAAAGAAAAAATGTAGATGACTATATCCTACATGGCGGAGAAGCTATAGGGTTTCCAGAACATGTAAGATTCCTCGATAATGAAACTGACGGGCAGAAAACGCAAGAAGACAAAGTAACCGAAATGATGCGCGTCCTTTCTATCCATAAAAAAACGGTAAGCAAAATAGCAGCGCTTTCTGAGAAAGAACTAAACTTAGATAAACGTTATCAATATGTAAAGGATAACGGTGTAAAAGTATACGGAATTGTTATTACTGGTCCATCGAAAGAGTTATTAAAATTACAAAACTCCCCGCACGTACGTTATGCGACTCTTGGAGATATTGAGATTTGGAATTGGTTTGATAATTAATAAAAAAGAAGTAGCGCTCTAAAAAAGATGCGCTACTTCTTTTTTATTCCGAAATCAATTTCACATACATCCCTCTCACCGCTTTTTCATAACCAATATCACTCATCTGTCTTATGTTTTCTGACACAACAGACGACTGAACGATTTTTCCTTCACGAAGTAACGGCGGATCAATAAGACGCACTTTATTTTTCTGATGTAAATCATAATCGTTTCTATCTTCTTTTACTTTTACATTTCGATGAACTTTGCTTAATAAAGCTTCTACTTCGGGGTCATTACATTGTTGCAATTTTGAAATAAGCTCCTCATCTTCAAGAAGAAAATCATCTGCATGAATAATCCTTTTATGAAGAGCTACCTTTAACGTTTTCGCTAACATATCATTTCCGTAAATATTCATTGGTTCCATAAAGAAATCGATTACTTCCTTGTAATACGTTTCTGTAAACCATTCTGCCATTTCGACACTTTGAACAACCATTTTCCCATCTACAGCGATGACATCTTCTAAAAAACTGTGAACTTCTTCTAAAGAAACATACCCATATGTATACATATCTCGTAATGTATAATCCACTCTGTCTGCGCATAATTCTGGTGCTGACCTTTCGAGTAACGTCCATTTCGAATCATCTAACAAAATATCTTCATAGTTATAACCATACTTCGCAAGAATCGCTGGAATTTCTGAGTTTTTCACAACAGAACTAAATATCTCTTCATGATAACTTTCATCTTCATTATCAAAAACGTAATCAATCACATGGGAAAAAGCAGTATGCGATACGTCATGCAGTAAACTAGCAATCTGTTCTTTTACTGAACCACCTAATTTTTTAACTAATAACATAACACCAACTGAATGATCAAAGCGCGTTACATTCCATTTCTCGTTCATTAAGTAACTTGCGCCATTTTGATGAATACCTTTTAGCCTTTGCATAGACTTACTTGAAATTAATTCTTCTACTACTTGATCCACTTCAAATTCTCCGTATAGTACATCTGATATGATCACTTACAATCCCCCTTTATTTTAATCGAGTCTTATAATCTTATCTCTTTTATGAAATTAGCACCAACATAAATATTTATTGTTATTTGTTTTTATTAAAAAAAATAGAGAGCCATCAGCTCTCTATTTCATAACCCCTATTCAAATGTAACTTCTACCTGCACAATCTCCGACCTACTACCAAGTCTAAGCGGTGGTCCCCAAAACCCAAATCCAGAAGAAACAATTGCGTGGAACGCGCCTTTTTGTGCGTATCCCCAGTCTAGCTCGTACATTCTTCTCGTTACAATATGATTGGGCGCCATTTGTCCGCGGTGCGTATGACCGGATAATAATAAATCTACACCTGCCGCTGCTGCTTGTTTCAACTCAAATGGCTGGTGATCCATTGCGATAACAGGCATCGATTTATCTACCGTACTCATTAATTGTTCAAAGCTTTGACGATCTCGCTCTGTTTTATCTCTTCTTCCAACGAGATAAAAGTCATCTTCAATTGTAATTACTTCATCTAAAAGAATACGAATATCAATCTTATCCATCTCTTGTAAAAACTCTGGAACCGCTCTACCATAGTATTCATGGTTCCCTAAAACACCATATACGCCTAATGGTGCTTTCATTTGTTTCATGATTGGTCCCATATTCTTTTGAATGAACACACCTGGATGATCATCGATAATATCACCTGGCAGTAAAATAATATCAGGTTCCATCTCATTTACATGACGAACAAGCCTTTTTAAATGCGAAACGCCAGACAGTTTACCGAAATGCATATCAGAAGCCATCGCAATGCGTAAACTTTTACGTCCCTCTACTTTTTTCGGTATGTGCACCTCGTACTTTCTAACTACTGGGCTATATGCGTTGAATACTCCGTATGCAAAAATAAAGATAAACGCAAGTAACACGGCCGTTCCTGTCCAAATAATTGCCGCTTCTTTCTCTACTGAAAACTGTAAAAGAAAGACCATAATATTAGCTAATGGCAACAGCATAAGCGCATATTGTATAACAGCAAACCAAATCGAACCTATCGTTCGCAGAAATGGCAAAAACTTAAACACTTGCACGAGAATGTACGCATATGAAATAAATGCGACTATAAAAGCATAATATCCCCAAGATTCCCAGCCAAATACCGCATGAAGCCAAACCCATCCGTTCCAGCCGATGTAAAACATAAGTAGTGTGTATATAATTAATATGGTAAATATATTGAGATAACGAAGATTCTTCACAGCCAGCCTCCTTATTGATTTCTTTTATTATAACTTGTTATGCACTTATAACGTAAATATTAAGCGCTTCAATCTTCATAATAAGAACATTGATAAACATATTATCTTAAAATTTTTAAGAACGGCTGTAATGGACATTTTTGAGTCTTAAGTGTTGGATGAAATTCTATTATCTTTATCGTTCAAAACTCACCTATGCAATTATGCATAACCATCCATTCCGTTTTATTTTCATGTTACGATATAAATGTAATACGACATATATCGACAAAGATAAAAGGAAGTGATTGTATGAAACGTTCTAAAACATACTTAAAATGTTTAGCATTATCTGCTGTTTTTGCTAGTAGCGCTGTAACTCTTTCAACACCTGCTGCTTATGCTCAAACAACATCGCAAGTTGTAACAGATATCGGACAAAATGCAAAAACACATACGAGCTATAATACATTTAATAATGATCAAGCTGATAATATGACAATGTCTTTAAAGGTAACTTTTATCGATGACCCAAGCGCTGATAAACAGATTGCCGTTATTAATACAACTGGTAGTTTTCTAAAAGCAAATCCTACTATAAGTGATGCACCTATTGATAACTACCCAATCCCTGGTGCTAGTGCAACATTACGTTATCCTTCACAATATGATGTTGCATTTAACCTTCAAGATAACAGCGCTCGTTTCTTTAACGTAGCACCTACAAATGCTGTAGAAGAAACGACTGTAACATCTAGCGTATCTTATCAACTTGGTGGCTCTGTTAAAGCTTCTGTAACGCCTAATGGCCCTAGCGGTGAAGCTGGTGCAACTGGTCAAGTCACTTGGTCTGACTCTGTAAGCTATAAACAAACTAGTTATAAAACAAATTTAATTGACCAAACGAACAAAAACGTAAAGTGGAACGTATTCTTTAACGGATATAACAATCAAAACTGGGGTATTTACACACGTGACTCCTATCATTCTTTATATGGAAACCAACTGTTCATGTACTCTCGCACATACCTATATGAATCTGATGCAAAAGGTAATTTAATACCGATGGATCAACTTCCAGCATTAACAAATAGCGGTTTCTCTCCTGGTATGATTGCTGTTGTTATCTCTGAAAAAAATACAGATCAATCTAACTTACAAGTCGCTTATACAAAACACGCCGATGACTACCAACTTCGTCCAGGCTTCACATTCGGAACTGCAAACTGGGTTGGAAACAACGTAAAAGACGTTGATCAAAAAACATTTAATAAATTGTTCACACTAGATTGGAAGAATAAGAAATTAGTAGAGAAAAAATAAAGAAAACCGAACCTCCATTTAGATGGTGGTTCGGTTTTTATTTAAATTACAAAATCCTCCGGAATAAACATTTTCACTTCTTTCGGCTGTACGTATACGAAATCACCCGCTTGAATGTTCAGCTGCTTGAACTGTTCTTTCGTAATTTCTGCTTCTAAATATTCATCTGTTCCGTCTCGTTTTAATTCTACATATACGACAGGTCCGACTGCGTGAGAATAAGATACTTTTGCCGGGATTGCATCTATGCTTTGTTTCGTACGAGAGATTGATAAGTCATGCGGCCTTACGTAGGCTATTCCGTCTACGTTGGAAACGTGCTTATGCTCTGGTGCTTCTAGTTCGACCGATCCTACATTTAGCTTTCCTTTATGAACGCGGCCGTGAAATAAATTTACATTTCCTAAAAAGTCATATACAAACGGACTTGCTGGGTTTTCATATACTTCTTCCGGTGTTCCCATTTGTTCAATGCAGCCTTCATTCATTACAACAATGCGGTCTGCAACGTCTAACGCTTCTTCTTGATCATGCGTTACGAATACGCTCGTAATTTGAAATTCGTCATGTAATTTTCGGAGCCATCTGCGTAATTCTTTTCTCACCTTTGCATCAAGTGCACCGAACGGTTCATCGAGTAATAAAATTTTCGGTTCGACTGCAAGTGCCCGGGCTAGTGCAATACGTTGACGTTGTCCACCAGATAATTGCGCTGGATAACGTTTAGCAAAGCCATCCATTTTTACAAGCTTTAATAATTCTGTTACCTTTTCTTCTATCGCTTCTGCTGACGGTCTTAAGCTTTTCTTTCTTACTTTTAAACCGAAAGCGACATTCTCAAATACATTCATATGCTTAAAGAGCGCATAGTGCTGAAAGACGAAACCGACTTGCCTGTTTTTCACGTGAATGTCTGTTAAATCTTCCCCATCAAATGAAATAGAACCTTCATCCGCTTCTTCTAATCCTGCAATAATGCGTAATAACGTCGTTTTCCCAGAACCTGACGGGCCTAATAAGGCAACAAGTTCACCTTTTGGAATATCCAAATGAATGTCTGTTAGTGCTTGAAATGTACCATATTGCTTTGATACACCTTGAATTTGAATACTCACCGTAATCCCCCTTATTGTCGTTTTTCCATTCGCCATTCAATCCAGTTTTTTATAACGAGTGTAAACACTGCAATTAATGACATTAACGTCGCTACTGCAAATGCTGCTGAAAATTGATATTCATTGTACAAAATTTCAATATGGAGCGGCATCGTGTTCGTAATGCCACGCACGTGACCTGATACGACAGAAACGGCTCCAAACTCACCGATAGCACGGGCATTACATAGAATCATGCCGTATAAAAGACCCCATTTGATATTTGGAATCGTAACGCGCCAAAACATTTTCCAGCCACTTGCACCAAGTGATAAAGCTGCCTCTTCTTCACTTTTCCCTTGCGCCTGCATAATTGGAATTAATTCACGTGCAACGAACGGGAAGGTTACAAAGATTGTTGCAATAATAATGCCTGGTACAGAGAAAATGAGTTTCACTCCATGTTCAAGTAACCATTCGCCAAGAGCACCCCTCGGTGTGAAAAGTAAAACGAATACTAATCCTGCGATAACTGGTGACACAGCAAACGGCAGTTCAATAAGAGAGAGTAATACTTGTTTTCCTTTAAACTGAAACTTTGTAATAAGCCACGCGGCCGCTACCCCAAATATCGTATTAAGCGGCACAACGATTAACGCAACGAGAAGCGTTAATCTAATTGCTGAAAATGCTTCTTGATCGGTAATAGCGGCAATGTATACATCCATCCCTCTTTCAAAGGCTTTTAGAAAAATAGTTATGAGTGGCAGTAATAGAAAGAGAGATAAAAATAAAACTGTAATCGTAATTAATACGCCTGGTACAAGCTTAGATTCTTTTTTAGCTGATACGCTTTTTACTATTTTCTTTTCTAATAATGTTGGTTCCATTTTCTCTCCCCCTATTCACTTTTTAGTTCATGCCTTCTACTCCAGCTTTGAATCATATTAATAAGAAGAAGGAAAAGGAGAGAAATAATAAGCATCACGGTCGCTACAGCTGTTGCCCCCGCATAATCATATTGTTCTAGTTTCGTCATAATCATCAGTGGTGCAATTTCTGTTTTCATCGGCATATTACCTGCGATGAAAACGACAGATCCGTATTCTCCTAATGCTCTTGCAAATGCGAGTGAAAAACCTGCAAGAAGAGCGGGAAAGATCTCTGGTAAAATGATTTTCACAAATATTTGCAAGCGGGATGCACCTAAACTCGAAGCTGCCTCTTCTACTTCTTTATCAATATTTTGCAGCACTGGTTGCACCATTCGAACGACAAATGGTAAACCGATAAAAGTAAGCGCAACGATAATTCCGAGTGGTGTAAAAGCTACTTTTATATGAAACAGACTAAATATTTTCCCAATCCATCCATTTTCCGCATAAAGCGTTGTAAGTGTAATACCAGCTACAGCTGTCGGAAGTGCAAACGGTAAATCAATGAGTCCGTCTAATAGTCGTTTCCCTGGAAATTTGTAGCGTACGAGCACCCAAGCTATTAATAAACCGAAAATGGCATTTACAATAGCAGCTGCAAATGAAGTTGTAAAACTAACTTGATAGGAATGCAACACACGCTCGTTCGTTATAACCCCAGCGAACTTCTTCCAACCTAACTGTGAAGTTTGAATAAATACGATAGAAAGTGGTATAAGTACGAATAAACTCATGTACAACATTGTAAATCCAAGCGATAATCCAAACCCTGGTAAAACACGCTTCTTCCTCATCCTCTTTCACCTCATCCCCCTTTAGCAGTGCATTATTTTTGATAAATTTTATCGAATACGCCGCCATCATTAAAGTGTTTTTCTTGTGCTTTTTTCCAGCCACCAAATAGTTCATCTACTGTAAATAATTGAACTTTCGGAAATTGGGATGCATATTTTTCTGCTACTTTTTCATTACGCGGACGATAAAAGTTTTTCGCCGCAATTTCCTGCCCTTTTTCTGAGTACAAATATTCAAGATACCCTTCTGCTACTTTTTTCGTTCCTTTTTTATCAACGACTTTATCTACAACCGCTACTGGTGGTTCTGCAAGTACACTAATAGAAGGGGTTACAATTTCAAATTTATCTTTTCCAAGCTCTTTTTAGGATAATAACGCTTCATTTTCCCATGCGATTAATACGTCACCAATTCCTTTTTCAACAAATGTTGTCGTTGCTCCGCGCGCTCCTGAATCTAATACTTCTACGTTTTTATAAATTTGGCTAACAAACTCTTTCGCCTTATCTTCACTATTATTATATTTTTTCAATGCGTATCCCCACGCCGCTAAATAGTTCCAACGTGCTCCGCCTGATGTTTTTGGGTTTGGTGTAATGACAGACACACCTTTTTTCGTTAAGTCATCCCAGTCTTTAATGCCTTTCGGGTTTCCTTTTCGAACAAGAAATACAATTGTTGACGTGTATGGAGTGGAATTATTCGCAAGTCGCTTCTGCCAATCTTCTGCTAATTGTTTTTTCTTGCTAATGGCATCAATATCATAAGCAAGTGCTAGTGTAACAACGTCTGCTTCTAAGCCATCAATAACAGAGCGTGCTTGACTTCCAGATCCCCCATGTGATTGTTTTACATTTACTGTTTGCCCATGCTTCTCTTTCCAATACTTCGCAAAATCTTTATTAAAATCTTGATATAACTCCCTAGTTGGATCATAAGAAACATTTAAAAGCTCAACTGTTTTTTTATCTCCACTTCCTTCAGAATTACTAGTGGATGTTGCCGAACCACACCCTGATAAAAGTACAACTGCTGATAATAAAACACCTGTACTTTTCATAAACGCTGTCTTACCCCACTTTTTCATCGTTAAGCCCCCTTAGTTTATACAATAGAAAAAGGCACACAATATATTCACAAATGTGAACATTGTGCGCCTTCAGTTTATCTGATTAGCTTCTAATGTATTGTATTCGATTTCTTTTCATTTTAATTCTGTAATTCATATGTGTCAACTTGGAATTTGAATTTTCTTACTAAACTAAAATATTGGCATACTTCGAGCCCAATGATTTTTCAAATCAGCAAATTCTTTTGGTAACTTACTATTTTCATTCCATTCTAATTTATATGCATTTACTAACACCGTAGCCATTGATTCACGGTTCATTACTCCATTTTGATTAAAATTACCGTTCTTATCATTTTCAGAGTTCATCCATAATTTCACAAATAAGATATTGCACTCGCCGTAAGCGTTAATCCCTTCTGTTCTATGTATATCTCCTCCTTGTTGGTCATATGAATTTTTAAATATATGACACCACAGCTTAATCAATGCACAAAAAAATGAGGCAACCACCTTCAAAGATGGTTGCCTCATTTTTACACTTGCATCGCTTTCTCTCTCAATGCTCTTCTTAACAACTTACCCGTCGTATTCTTCGGTAATTCTATTAAAAACTCAATGCTTTTCGGCACTTTATATTTCGCTAAATGTAACGCACAGTAATGCATTAGTTCTTCTTCTGTTACGTTTGCTTGCTTCAAAACGACGTACGCTCGCACAGCTTCTCCTAAGTTTTCATCAGGAACACCGATTACAACAACTTCCGCTACTGATTCGTGCGTATATAATACTTCTTCTACTTCACGAGGGTATACGTTATAACCGCCAACTAAGACGATATCTTTTTTACGATCAACGATATAGAAGTAACCTTCTTCATCCATTTTCGCCAAGTCACCTGTATATAGCCAGCCGTCTTTCAATGTCGCAGCTGTATCTTCTGGTGCATTATAGTATCCTTTCATAACGTTAGGTCCGCGAACGATTAATTCGCCGACTGCGCCGACAGGTACTTCTTCCCCAAGTTCATTTACAATTTTATTTTCTACATGCCAAATATTTGTGCCAATCGATCCTGGTTTACGAGGACGATCTAGCGGATTGAAACAAGTAACTGGTGATGCTTCTGATAAACCGTATCCTTCTGAAACAATAACGTTAAAACGTTTTTCAAAGTTTTGTAGAAGAGCAACAGGCATCGATGCACCACCGGAAATACAAAGACGAAGCGTCTTCACATCTTCTGCGCTTGCTTCTTCAAATAAATATAAATAATTGTACATCGTCGGTACGCCAGCAAAAATCGTTGGTTCGTACGTGCGACAAATACGGAATACTTCTTTCGGACTAAATTTCGGTAACATTAAAATTGTTGCCCCGTTCACAATCGGTGCATTTACCGCAACTGTTAAACAGAACACATGGAACATTGGCAGTGCCGCAACGACGCGATCGTCAGCAGTAAATTGTAAATAAGACGCAACATCATTCGCATTACTATATAAATTTTTATGTGTTAACATAGCGCCTTTTGGTTTTCCAGTTGTACCTGAAGTGTATAGGATAACCGCTACATCTTCTTCATCTAGTTCAGGACCTTCGTAAGTTGTATCTCCAGTCCCCACAAAACTAGTAAACGTTTTCATTTTTTCGGTTTCTGTATGGTTAAAATCTGATGAGGTTTCGCATATGATGATGTTTTCTAATGAAGGAAGTCTTGTTGTAAGAGATTGTATAACAGGTAGAAGGACGTCGAGTACGATGATTGTTTTTACATCTCCATTTTGTAAAATATAATGCATTTCGTCTGCTGTATAAATTGGATTAACTGGAATAACAGTTGCTCCAGCTTTCATTGTTCCGTATAAACCGACCAAAAAATGTGGTGAGTTCCCAACAACTAATGCGACATTGTCCCCTTTTCCAATGCCCATTTCTGCTAAATTGCTAGAAAACCTTGTGACCATTTTGTTTAATTGGTCATATGAGACCGACTGATCCATAAATATATAAGCCGGTTTATCCCCCTTCTTTTTTGCCGTTTCAGCCAAAGATTGAACGAGATTCACAAAAACCCCACCTTTATAAAATTTAGAATATTTAAAAATTCTAAATTAATTATATTAAAAGAAAATTAAAGTAGCAAGTGATATTCTATTAACTGCATATAGACAGATCACCTTCTCTTAGTTTACTTTGGAAAAATAAGGGGATTTTATTTGCAAGTAATTTATAACACTAGACCAAAAATCATTTTAGGATAATATGCACTCATCTTTTCTTTAAGCTTATCAAGTTCCTCTTTATTTAAGTTCGTATACTCTCCATACAAATTCAAAACGTCCGCTCCATTTTCATGAAAATACACGGTAACATATAATGCCGGTAACCCTGTATTGTCTTCATCTATTGATAAGACGACATCTGGTGTTTTATTAACAGTGCTGAATGTTTCATTTCTTTTCCACTTCTTATTTTGAAACATGTCTTGTATATCATGTATCTTTCGTTTGTTATCTGTATGCGTAAAATATATAACATTATCCTCCGCTGGTTTTCCGATAGACAAAATTATACGACTTGAGGGCGATCCACTGCTACACGCTGTCATTCCGACGACGAAGCTGAGTAATAATACAACGTACATTACCCTTTTCATTTCGATTCGCCTCCTTTTGTATATATATATTCCTTTACGAGGGGCGAATGTCCTGTGATTTTATGTTTTGTGGTAAATGAAATTATATGAGCGATTTTTCAGTTATATCAGCGCAGCTCGATTTATATCGGCGATTTTTCAAATATATCAGCGCAACTCCATTTATATCAGCGATTTTCCAGTTATATCGACTTACCGACAAAACCTGACAATCTACGCAAAAAGAAAGAGGCTGCCCATTATCGCAACCTCCCTTATTTTTAGAAGAATAAATGTAAGAAATCTTCTGTTGTAATGTTACCGAAGTAGCGTGCGATATCTACGCCTTCTAAAGCTACAGTGAATGCATCTTTATCGAATTGAACGCCTGTTAGACGCTCTTCGATATCATGAACATCTAGTGAACCGAAGAAGTCGCCGTAAACTTTACATTCTGTTACTGTTCCTTTTTTCACTTCAAGACGAACGTCAACTTGTCCAACTGGGAAGCGGTGTGAATGTTGTAAGTTGAACTTCGGTGATTTTCCGTAGTTCCAATCCCAATTTTGGTAACGTTCTTCAGAAAGTTTATGGATCTCTTTCCAATCCTCTTCTGTTAATTCATACGTTGGGATTTCTGTTTCTCCTTCGAAAATTGTTTCTAGAAGAAGTTGTCTAAACTCTTCTGTCGTCATTTCTTCGTTTAGGAACTCTGTAATGTTCGCAACGCGGCTACGGATTGATTTAATACCTTTTGATTGGATTTTATCCATTTTTACTTTTAACGCTGATACGACGTGATCGATTTCAGAGTCAAATAGTAACGTACCGTGACTGAACATACGACCTTTCGTTGAGAACTGCGCATTACCCGAAATTTTTCTACCTTCAGCTAAAATGTCGTTACGACCACTTAGTTCTGCATTTACGCCTAATTTACTAAGCGCTTTCGTTACAGGCTCTGTGAATTTTTTGAAGTTGCTGAAACTGTCTCCATCATCTTTCGTAATAAAACTGAAGTTTAAGTTTCCTAAATCATGATATACTGCGCCTCCGCCTGATAGACGACGAACGACATGAATACCTTTTTCTTTTACGTAATCTGCATTAATTTCTTCTACTGTGTTTTGATTTTTACCAATGATAATCGAAGGCTCATTAATGTAGAACAGTAAATATGTTTCGTTAATATCTAAATTCTTCACACAATATTCTTCAATCGCTAAGTTTATTCTAGGATCTGTAATCCCTTTATTATCAATAAATAACATCGTATCACCTCATGAGTTCCATACGTAACCACTATGCGCTAACGTAATATGGCCACTGAAAATTTGTTTTGCTTCTGTTACTAAATCAGATGGGTTGCCTGTATGCGGTAAGTGCGTTAATAAAAGTTCTTTTACATTCGCATCTTTTGCAATACTTGCTACTTCTGTACTATTCATATGCCCTGCTTTTGCAGCCTCTTGATGTGCATACATATTACACTCACAAATGAAAAGATCAGCATCTTTCGTGAATGGAATGAATTCAGGAATATAACTTGAATCAGCGCTGTATACTACAGCATCATCTCCAGCTGTAATACGCATCGCAAAGCATGTAACAGGATGAACAGTTTTTAAGAACGAAATCGAGAATGGTCCAACTTGAAGTGTTTCTTCTGGATTGTACGCGATTCCTTTCGTATGTGGTTCATGCGTTAAAGAATGGAATCCATTCTCGTCAAAGGTATGGCCGTATATTGGTAATTCCGGTAGTTGCCCCTTCGCCCCGCTCATAATTAATCTCGCATATTGCAATACCCCGATATCCGCAACATGATCATGATGATAGTGTGACAGTACAACTGCATCTATATGAGATGGTGTTATATATTTTTGAAGCTGTGCTAGTACACCACTACCACAGTCTACAAGTAAACGAAAACCATCGTGTTCAAACAAATACCCCGACGTTGCTTCTCCCGCTTCTGGAAAGCCGCCCCAAAAGCCGACAACAGTCATTTTCATATGTATCCATCCTTTCTAAAACCGAGTAGAAATGCATGTTTTACTTACATCCTACATTGTTAACTATAATCCATTTCCTAAACTTTTTCATTAATTTTCAATTTTGTTATAAAACAGTTGTTGACTTTTATTTTTTGTACTAATACAATGATAGTAAGAAATGGAAATGGAGGGATTGACATGATCGATCAACCAATGGAGTTTTTCAG
This sequence comes from Bacillus sp. FSL W8-0770, assembly GCF_038008705.1. Taxonomy (NCBI): domain Bacteria; kingdom Bacillati; phylum Bacillota; class Bacilli; order Caryophanales; family Bacillaceae; genus Bacillus; species Bacillus sp. FSL W8-0770. The sequence goes on along the minus strand of NZ_JBBOZR010000001.1, from coordinate 1,074,211 downwards.
AAATTTACCGACGAAAACTTGTGCGCACTGCGGGAAAGAAATTGATGAGCAACACGAAGCATACCATAACAAATGTGACGATTGCGTTCACGAAGAATAGTAGTTTGTGAACATAAAAAAACCTAGCAGACATAGTCTACTAGGCTAATAACATCTTATCCTTCATCGTTGAACCTTTCACCAAGAGCTCCAGTTCAAACTCATACAATTCTTTTTTTCGATAATTTTTCGTATGGATTTTATCCATCATCAGGTCGACAACTTTTCGGGCCATTTCATCAATTGGCTGTTCAATTGTCGTAATACCTGGTTCTGTAATCTGCGATAATATTTGATTATCAAAACCGATAACAGCGAGATCATCTGGAATGCTCCAGTTATGGCGTTTCGCCTCTGAGATAATTCCAGCTGCTACCTCATCGCCTCCTGCCAAAATCGCGGTAGGATTTTTTTTGTCCTTTAATACTTCATGGAATATTCGTTTTCCATCTTCCCAAGAGAAAGCGTTTTCAAGAAAGTCAATCGCTTCTACTTGGCGGCTCTTCTCAGTTATTGCACGTAAAAAGCCCATTTTTCGCTGCTGGCTAACGACTTTGGTTTCGTTACCACGGCAAAAAATAAGATTACGATATCCTTGATCTAACACATGCTTCGCAGCTATGTATGCTCCTTGCGCATGATCAAACTTCACTGTTGGAATATTTGCTTCCTCAATATATTCATTACACAACACGATTGGACCGTGCTGTAAGTATGGCTCTACATCTTCCCACGGATTTTCTAGTGAACATAGAATAATCCCATCTACTTGTTTCGTAGATAATAATTGTAAATACTCCATCTCTTTTTCCGGTAAATATCTTGTTTGACAAATAATCAGTTTATATTTATGTTCAGAAGCAGCAATCTCGATTGCTTCAATAAATCTACTGAAGAAAGGATTTGTAATCCTTGGAACTAGCACCGCAATTGTTTCCGTTTTTTGTTTACGAAGCCTTCTCGCCGCAGAATTAGGAACGAAGCCTAAATGCTTCATTGCTAATTGAACCCTTTTTTTCTTCTCATCTGAAACATATGGATGATTATTAATCACCCTAGAAACCGTTGTCCTTGATAACCCTGCTAATTTCGCCACGTCCTCTATAGTCGACACGAAATTCTCCCCCTTTGCATGAAAACGTTTTCTTAAATTGATTATATAGTATATTATTGGAAACTGCAATATCGGTTGTTATGATTTTACTATATTAATATTATACATAGGTAAAAGTCTGTTAATGCATGGGCAATATACTGCTTTTAGAAATTTACGTTATGTACATTCCTTTTCTTAATACCATATATTCTTTATTTAATATAAAAGCCCATCAATACATCATCTCCATATGATCCATCTTCATATTTAATTTGCTTTCGTTGTCTTCCTTCTTCTACAAAACCCATACGTTTGTACACTTTAATTGCCCGATCATTAACAGAAACTACACCTAAGCAAATTTTCTCTAAACCTTTCTGCCCTTTAGCCCAACTAATAAGAAATTCAATTAATTTCGTGCCGATGCCTTGATTACAATACGCCTCTTTAATCCCCATTCCCATTGTGCCTGCGTGTTGTAACCGTTCTAGTTCATATCGGTTGAAAAGTAAAAAGCCTACCACCTTATAATCTACTTCATACACAATATAAAGATTACCTTTCTCATTACTTTTCCGTATCTTTTCTCTTTCTGCATCAATATCATTCGGTAATTTCTTTGGAGATACTATGAAAAACTTTGTAGTATTTTCCGATAATATAATTTCTTTTCTAATGTTCATTATTGCTTCTGCATCAGCCTCTTTTGCTAATCGTATCATTGAATCACCTCGTACTTTTTCTTTTAAAAAATAATATTAAAACTATAAAACGTCCAATATGCAATATTGCATATTGAGAATCTTTTTACTCTTGATACAATATTCATACATCAAAATAAAAGGAATGTATGCAATGAATCCAATCTTAACAGCTGCAAAACAACTATTACATAAAGAAGAAAAGATTTTATCTACTTTAAAATGTTCACTTACTGGCTATATGATTACGCATAAAGTCCCATATCCTGGCATGTTACTTGCTACTAATAAAAGACTTCTCTTTTTTAGCCAATATAAAAACACATTCATTGCCGAATTTGATTATGAAAAAATTCTATCCATAGAAACGAAGAGAAGAATCTTTGACAAAAAAATAATATTTTACTATGAAGATGAATATATAACGCTTGGATACATTACAAGTTCGAATGTTGAAGCGTTCATAGACTTACTACAAAGAAACAGCAAGACTAGCACAGGCTTATAATCAGCGGGGATCCCCTCGCTGATTCATTATTTTAACTCCTCCCACTTCGTCCAAACTTCTCTCCCGTTTATACGGTACATATTATCCTCTCTATCCATAAATCTATGTACAATAAATTCACGTCTAATTGTACAAAAATCATCATGATATTGTTTTATAAATGTATTAATTTCTTTTTCTGTATATTGATTTCCAGCATCTAACTTGCTAATTAAAAGCTCTAACAATACTAGTTTCTTCTTCTTTTGACCTGGAATCGATTTTAAGCGCTCCTCTTTATCGAAAAAGTTACGAATGGTCGTATCACGGAATTTCATTTCACTTTCAGTCATTTTTTATCCTCCATCACTTTTTTTCTTTATCTTTTCACTTAAAATATCAATAAAGTAATATCCACCCATTAACACATAATAGAACGTAAGTATTCCAAATGCATCTTTCATACTTGTATATACTTCTTTATCAAACAATATAGGTGAAAGGGCATAAACAAGAAAGATTATTAGCGGATTTACGATAAAATAATAAGTAAGATTGCCTTTCATCATATCAACTCTTCTACCCTATGTTTCTCTGTAAATTGTTGTAATTCCTTTTCTTTCGTTTCTATAGCTTTTAGAAAGATTTATAGATGAACTAAGGAAAAGATGCCCTCTATTAAAATAAAAAAGCACCAAAAAGGTGCTTTTATCTACGCTTCAACCGATTGATTTTCAGCAACATTTTTAAATTGTCGTTTGTGCATCAAAGTTAAGGAAGCGATTGTTCCAAGTGATAATACAACGATAAAGATCATGAGCATTCCTATGTTTTGCCACATGAAGTCAAAGTCTCCACTCGATACGACTGCTTTCAATCCTGATACAGAGTATGTCATCGGTAACCAAGCATTGAATGGTTGTAAAAACTTCGGAATCAATTCTAGTGGGAATGTTCCGGCACTTGTTGTAAGCTGCATAATTAATGTGATGATGGCGATAAAACGGCCTGCATCACCGAATGCTGTTACTAAACATTGAATTAATGCGATAAATGCTAAGCTTGTAACGATGCTAAAGAGTATGAAGTACGGAATACTTTGTACTTCTACACCTAATCCGAACAGTAATATAACATCTGCTACTATCGCTTGAATAATACCGACCGATAGTAAAACACCGAACTTACTAATAAACCAGCTAAACCCTGATTTTGGAACACCGACTGTATCACGTAATGGATATACAATTGATAATAGTAATGCCCCAACGAATAAACCAAGTGATAAGAAGTACGGCGTAAATCCAGTTCCGTAGTTTGGAACTTCCGCCATTTTCTCTGTCTTCACTTTTACAGGACTTGCAAACATATCATACGTTTTATCCGTCCCTTTTACTTCACCAGTTTTTTCTGCTCCTTCGCCAAGTTTCTCTGCAAGTTCACCTGAACCATCGTTTACTTTCACTAGTCCATCAGTTACTTTTCCTGATCCGTCTGCTAGTTTATTTACGCCGTCGATTAGCTGGGTTGAGCCATTTGACATTTGATTTAGGCCACCATTTAGAGTACCTAAGCCCGTTGTTACTTGACCAGATCCGTCTGCTAATTGATTTACTCCACCTGCCATTTGATTTGCTCCTACAGATAATGTTCCTAAACCGCCTGTTACTTGACCAGACCCATCTGCTAATTGATTTACTCCACCTGCCATTTGGTTTGCTCCTGCAGATAATTGACCTAGGCCGCCTGTTACTTGACTTGAGCCATCTGCTAATTGATGTACACCACCTGCCATTTGATTTGCTCCTGCAGATAATGCACCTAAACCGCCTGTTACTTGACCAGACCCATCTGCTAATTGATTTACTCCTGCAGATAATGTTCCTAAACCACCTGTTACTTGGCTTGAGCCATCTGCTAATTTCGTTACACCTACAGATAATGTCCCTAAACCGCCTGTTACTTGACCAGACCCATCTGCTAATTTTGATACTCCTACAGATAATGTTCCTAAACCGCCTGTTACTTGACCAGACCCATCTGCTAATTGATTTACTCCTGCAGATAATTGACCTAATCCTGCTGTCACTTTTCCAGAGCCACTTTGCAATTGCGTTACTCCATCAATTAATTGAACTGATCCATCTTTTAATTTATCGGCACCTATTTTTGCATTATCTAATCCCTCACCAAATACATGAAACTTACTAACAAATTCATTTTGTGCGCTCGTTAGTTTCTCAATAGCACCTGCTAGAGTTTTTATCCCTGCTGGATTTGGTAAGTTTTTTTGCAACCCATTTGTTGTTTGATGTATTTCACCTTTTAATTGTTTCACTTCTTCATTTAATTTATTTGTTCCACCTGCTACTCCGGCAGCTTTTTGCTGAACTGTCGCTGTACTTTTTACAGCACTTGTTACGAATGGCTGTAACTGCTCTTGATATTCTTTTGGTAAACTTTCAATTTGCTTTTGTAAATTCGCTACCTCTTGTGCTGCATTTTTTGCATCTCCTGCTGTTGATTGTGTAAGTTCATTTAACTGATTTACATTCGCCCCAGCTCCATCTATTTTTTCATTTACTGTATTCAATATAGAAGGAACTTTCGACTGCATTTCCTCTAAGCCTGCAGCAGACTTTTGTACGTTACTATTTAACTCTTGCAATCCCTTTTGGATCGCTTGAGAACCTTCCTCTAATTGGCTTTGCCCTTCAACAAGTTTTCCCATACCATTTGATAGATCCGTTGTTCCTGTTTTTAATTCACCGGATTTACTTACTAATTTGTTCAAGCCACCGGTCACTTTCTCAGATCCATCACGCAACTCACCCGTTTTACTATTTAACGTATTTAAACCGTCTGTTACTTTGCCCGATCCGTCTACTAATTTCCCAATACCTGCATTGCTATTTAATGCATGTAAACCATCTGTTACTTTGCCTGATCCATCTACTAGTTTCCCAATACCTGCATTGCTATTTAATGCATGTAAACCATCTGTTACTTTGCCTGATCCATCTACTAATTTCCCGATACCTGCATTGCTATTTAATACGTGTAAACCATCTGTTACTTTGCCTGACCCATCTACTAATTTCCCTATACCTATCTGTATTTCACCTGTTTTGCTATTTAGTGTATTTAAACCATTTGTTACTTTGCCTGACCCATCTACTAATTTCCCTATACCTATCTGCATTTCACCTGTTTTGCTATTTAGCGTATTTAAACCATTTGTTACTTTGCCTGACCCATCTACTAATTTTCCGATACCTACCTGCATTTCACCTGTTTTACTATTTAGCACATTTAAACCGTTTGTTACTTTGCCTGATCCATCTACTAATTTATTAGATCCATCTGCTAATTTCTGAACTCCATCCTTCATCTCCCCAGATTTCCCTTGAAGTGTATGAAGGCCATCCGTCACTTTACTTGAACCATCATGCAGCTCACTTGATCCGTCGTGTAGTTTATTTGCTCCTTCCGCCCCATCTGCTAATCCTTTTGAGACGTCTTGAATGGAATCAAACATTTTCTCTGCATATGTTTTCGTTAACGTGCTTGCTACTTCACCTTTAATTTTTTCAATGGCTGTTCCGCCAATTTGTGAAGATAAGAAGTTCAAACTTTCGTTTGGAATATATTCTAAGTTTAATGGCTTCGGATCGTCTTTTAGTAACGTTGTAGCATTACTGGAGAAGTCATTTGGAATGCGCACTAACATGTAATACTTTCTACCTTCCATTCCTTTCTTCGCTTCTTTTTCACTTACGAACTCCCATTTAAAACTTTTATTATCTTTTAAATTATCAACGAGCCCTTTTCCGACCTCAATTGGTTTCCCATCAAATACTGCGCCTTTATCTAAATTGACTACTGCAACTGGTAAGTCATCTAACTGTTTATACGGATCCCAAAAAGCCCACAAAAACATCCCTGCATATAAAATCGGTACGAATAAGACCGCAATAATTGGAATTAATATTTTTTTACTTTTTATAATTTCCGTGAACTCTTTCCGAAGTAACTGATTCCCTTTCATAATTTCTCCCCCTTTTATAAAATGACCAAAATGTTCATATAGTCATTTTTACCCAAACAAAAAGGCTATACTTGTTCATACATATGCCTTATCCCTGAATTTATTACTATGCAACTTTTTCTTATTATGATTATAATTTTTCTATATCCCCCCTTAACTTAAATATATGACCGCATTTTTCATTTGGTCATTTTTTATAAAATTAAAAGGATTATCTTAGTTTGACAATCCTTTTAGTAAATAAAGTTCAAATAACTCTGCAATTTTTTCTTTTTCTAGCGGTTCGTGATTTTTTTCCCAATCAAAAATAAGCGATACATATAGACGAAGCATAATAAATGCTGTAATTTCTGGATCACATTTGCTAATTTCACCTTTTTCAATCGCAATCTTTAAATACGATTGAATAACAGAAACGATTTCCACATCAACTTGTTGCATCACTTCTTGTACTTCTTTCGTTCCCATATCGCGCTCTTCTTGAATTAATTTAATCATGAGCTGATGTTCTTTTCTAAATTCCAAGATGCTATATAATGCTCTATGTACATTTTCAAAAAATGAAACATCTGAACGAATTGCATTTTCTGCAACTTGCTTCATTTCTGTAATTAAATTAGAAATAATTTCACCAAATAGCTCTTCTTTATTTTTGAAAAAAGTATAAATCGTTCCTTTTCCTACATTCGCTAACTTCGCTACTTGATCCATCGTTGTTGCTTTATAACCGAACGCTGAAAAAGACTTTGTTGCAGCTTCAATAATAGAACGTTTTCGATCTATCGCCACATTGTCACCTCCAAAAATGACCGATTGGATAATATAGTCAATCAGTACATCTTTGATATTACCACACGCTTACATTCTATACAAGTTCTCTTTTTATTATTTCCAGTATAAAAAAATTCCAGTCAGTGTATATCATACTTTCCATAGTTTATCAGAAGAAAAGAGAAAAGGAAAAGATGTTCTAGAGATATACATCTTAAGAACACCTTTTTGCTATTTCAACATAGAAAGCATAATTTTCTCTAATTCTTCTTTATTTACATTCTTATCGAATACTGCTTCTCCTGGGTTCTCTAAACTATGATTAATAATAACGATTTGGTATGCACGATTTTTCCCTTTTGCTGGAACAATCATCTTCATACCTTGTAAATTCCTATCCGAGTTATGAGTCGCATAGAATATTTGATTACCTTCTAATTCGTACTGTTCAATATTTTCTTCTACAACAAATAAAGCATGGAACGGATCTTTACTTTCTCCAAATACTTGTGATTGATAAGTTGTATAGTTTCCTTTTCCGTTTGTATACTCTAATTCTATAATTAACTCGGGTCTTCTCTTAATAAAACAACTTACCTTTTCATCCTTTAGATCGTAGCCTTCAATTGTGTAAGTTGGCTTCTTAATTTGAAAATCTACATGTTCCTGCGCTTCCTTTACCGTGTAATTTAAAGATTCTTCCACTTTTTCATTAAACGGTTTTGATTGATCATAAAGTGCATATAATTTTTCACGATCAGCTTCTGTTAAACGTTCTTCCCTAAAAAATATTGACTCGTAGTCAGAATCTCTCGGAGCACCTTTTTTCTGTATATTAATAATTTCTTTATACAATTTTATGTACTGTTGGAACTCATCTGTTGTTAAAGCCTTTTCAGCTAAATATAAATAATCTGTCTTATTTTCATACACTCTTGCTGAATACCTATATTCTTTTTTTGCATTTTCTTCTGTACCAAACAGCATATCTACAGCATTTTGGAAAGCATCCTTTGACTGCTCTACTTTATCCTTTTGTTTTTCTTTCCCTTCCGTTGCACGTGCGTTGAATAAAGAAAGAGATGCTATAGCAACTATGACAATAACTCCAAGTAAAGAAAGACGATACGATTTCTTTTGGAATTTTTTAATCATAATGATTCTCCTTTTTAGTGTTCGTTTATTTCTACTTAAATTTGCTAGGCTTGGTAATTGATAGGAATAGTGTTCTAAAAGGGTAATAATTGTATGACCGTATGCAATTTGCTCCTCTTTATCTATAAAAGTAAGTGCATATGCATCACAGGCTAATTCTTGATCTTCTCGCATACAAAAATAGGCGTACCAAAGAATTGGATTGAACCAATTTAATAGGATTAAACTGTACATCATCCAATTTACAGCTACATCGTTTCTCTTAATATGAGCTAACTCATGGTAAAAGACATATTGTAATTGTTGTTCATTTAATACTTTCATATGTTTTTTTGATAGTAATACTTTCGGGCGAAAGAAACTAAAAACCGTTGGACTTGCAATCTTTCCTGCAAGACGTAATGAAACTGCCTTCTTCATTTTCATAGACTGCTTACAGCGATTAAACACTGTAGTGACCTGTTCGTCCGTAATATCCGGTTGTTTCTTTATGTAAGAATATAAACGTCTATTTGTAAGAAACGTGATGGCTGCTAATATGATTACCCCAGCTAGCCACACATACAAAGCAAGTTTGTATAAAGAAAATGTAGTCTGTTTTTCCGAACTGACTTTTACTTCCGGTTCGCTAGTTTTTGTCACCATTTTAGAATTTGATTCCAATTCCACTTTTCGGTCGCTTTCTATGTTCACTATATTCTCAGTAGCCGGCATATTTTTTGGAATAACTTCCGATACGCTAGAACTATAAGAAAGTAATGAGTAAATGCTATAAGAGCTATCTGGCGACCACGGTAAAAGGAGTCTTATCATTAATACGATCCACAGCATATATTGCCACCGGGGGGTTAATTTATTTCGAAATAGAACTTTTATACATAAAATAAATCCGACTAATATGCTAGCCATAAGTGACGTTTCTATAAGCCAATCAAAAAAATGAGGAAGGTATACATTTATAAGCGTGTTTATCATTTTTATCGATCCTTCCTCTTATTCTCCTCTGTCTTCTCATCTAAAATGCGTTTTAATTCATTAATATCTTCTGAAGATAATTTCTCCTCTTTTAAGAAATTAACAAGTAATGGCTTAAACGCTGCACCGCAAAAACGTTTTAGTAAAGATTTCGTTTCCACTTGCAAATAATTATCTTGTGATACTAACGGGTAATAAGCGTACATACGCCCTTTATCTTGATGGTAAGAAACGGCTTCCTTTTGCACTAATCGATTAATTAATGTGCGGATTGTTTTCGGTTTCCAATCCATTGCATCTTCCAGTTCTTCTATAATTTCATTCGCTGTTTGCGGAGAACTCGACCAAAGTACTTTCATAATTTCTAATTCCGCTTCAGATATTTTAGGTAATTGATTTGTCATCGTATGTTTCACTCCTAAGTATTACATTTGTAATCCATAATTAAGATTACAAATGTAATACTTAATTGTCAACCATATTTTAGAAAAATTAATTTCAGCTAAACCTTACTTACCAACAACAAAATTCCTCTTTTTCAAATAATAAAATAAAAAAACAAGAAAATCTTTACAATTAATAGTAATATAGAAAATAGACAAGTTTATCAAAACAGTGGAGGCTTTTTCAGTCATGATGCGTGCACTTCGTTTAAATATAAAGCAAGCTTTTTGTAGTCGTATTTCTTTAATTATGATGCTTAGTGGATTCGTTCTTATTTGCATTTATCACTATTATTATGTAATTCGTTATTTAGGAAACGCAGCAAATGGTCCTATATCAACAGATTTAAAATGGATTGGATTTCGCGACAATGAAATGGATGTTTATTTATTATTAATGCCAGTTATTGCGAGTTTCCCCTTTAGTACAAGTTACAATTCGGATAAGTCCGATGGTTTTAAACCGTTTGTGAGTAAGGGGATTTCTATATTTCCTTATTCAGTAGCGAAATATATTGTTACTTTTTTTTGCGGAGGATTTCTTTATACACTTCCATTCATCTTATCGTTATTATTTTGCAAATTAACCATTCCAGACGGAACACCTACGGTTGGTTCAGGCATCATAAATGCTGATGGAATGTTCGCAAACCTATATTTTGATGCGCCTCTCACTTACATTGCTGTATATATCGGAATTAATTTTTTATTTGCAGGTTTAATGGCCCTTTTAGGACTTGCTGCATCTGTATGGTCACAGAAAGACTATATGGCAATTCTCTTTCCATTTGCAGCCGCCTCCATTCCTTACGTCCTGCTAAATACAATACTTCCTTCAATAGGCGGAGCACCTTTTCATTTATATGATCCGAAACAACCATTGCAAGGCATGTCACCATATATTTTAATGACGCAATGTGCTTTCTTCCTTTTCGTTAGCTTACTTATGTATATACAAGGAGTAAAGCGGGATAGAAAAAAATATAAAAGAAGACTGCAAAAAAGAGAGCGGTGTAGAAAAGCGTTTCAAGTATAATAAAACCCTAATTTCCTTACTATATTAGAAATTAGGGTTTATTTACTATTCACTTATGGCGTACCTGCCACTCCCCATAAAATAACGACCGCTACAAAATAAATCGCTTTAATACCTACAACTAAACATAATGAAACAATTGCATATTTACTTAATTCTCTTCTTGCACCTATTAAAGTGAAAATAACCGCCAAACTAAATGTTATATAAGAAGCTGCTGTATGTATTAAGTTATACGTAATATCTAGATTGCTTGTAAGTCCTGTTATATCAGCTACAAACTGAAGCATGATGATCGTACTAAAAAAAATTGCAAACTGATTCATTACCTTTCCATTTATTTGTAACTGCATTGTTGTCCCCCTTATTAAAAACTAAATATTCAATCAATTTTATCATTAGATTACAAAAAAAGGAATCATCTCTTTATACTATTCTATAACGATGCAAAAAAAGAACGCTTAGTCACCTAAGCGTTCCCCACTTTAAGAAGCCTTCTTCAAATCAATTTGAGCAAGTACTGGGTCGTGGTCACTTACACGTCCGTGTTCTTTCATAATGTTTGAGTTTAAGTGTACTGGGTCTACAATTGTGTGTGGTGCGATATTGTTTGTTACTAAAATATGATCTAACACTTGTGCATTTCCTTCGTGAATGTACGTGTAACGATTCTCTTTCGGCACTGTGTTTAACATATCTTTTAAGATTGTTCCCTCTAGTGTTTTGAGTGGTTTAGAGAATTCGAAATCGTTCATATCACCTAACACAACAACTGGTGCATTTGTATTCTTTTTCTGAATTCCTTGCACGAAATAATTTACTTCTTGTGCTAACTGAATTCGTTTGTCTTCACTCTTTAATACGAGCGGCTGCACTTTTCCAAATGGCGTTGCATCTCCTAGTTTTGAGTTTAAGTGATTTGCAACGACAACAATGTTTTGTCCTTGGAACGTAAATTCTGCCGCTAGCGGTTTACGTGTACTTTCAAACAATGGATTTTCGTCTCCAATACGAACAACATTTTTATCAAGTAACTTCGGTACCGTCGCTAATTTCACGCGTGATGGATTATAGAAGAAGCCGACGCGAATATTCGCTCCTGGTGCTCCTCCATCTTGATTATTGTTTGGAGCGATTTCTACATACTCATACTTCGGTCCACGAATTTCTAGAACTGCATCAATGATACGTTTTGCGCTTAATGACGCATCTGTTGTACCGTCATTAATTGATCCGTTATTATCTTGCATTTCCTCTACACCGATAATATCTGGCATTTTTAAGTTGTATTTAATAGAATACGCTAACGCTTTTACTTTTTCATCTGTTGTTTCTTTTTTATTCGCTGAGAAGTTTTCAATGTTATATGTAGCAACCGTTAACTTATCAAGACGTGGCTGAATATTTGCCCCTACTTGCTTAAATCCACCATCCACTACAGCTGGCAGTTCTGTTATTGGAGAAATACGGAAAGAACCGTAATCATATCCTACTACCCCTGTTATATCTCCAGTAAAAGTATCTCCTACTTTTGCTACATAATCGCGAGGTACTTTTACAGAAAGGCGCTCTGGGTTTAATTGATTTTCATCTAATAGAGGTGTGCCATATTGTGTTACTATTTTATCTCCACCATTTTTTACTGTTACATATAAATTTCCGTTTTTCTGAGGTGTAATAATTTTTGGTGTTGGCATCGTAACACGCATACCTTCTATACTTTCATAGAAGTCGATTGCATCTTCATTTGGATCAAATAAACCAAATGCATCATTATCAATAATCTGGTCCGGGATTTTCACACCGTTTTCCCCAAGTACAATCGGTGCTGGCAAAGATTGATCTTTTGCGATTACAGCAACGCGGCTCGCTTTAATTTCAGTCGTCGTTAAGTCTGTTTCAAATCGCTCTGCATATCCTGGTCCAACATATTCTTCTACTACTCCATCAACTTGAATAAGATCTCCTACTGCTACATTCGCATCTTTTTTATATACGTACATACCTTCTGAAGTAGCTGGATCCTTATCTGGCTGATTATCTTCTATATAAAAGCCGTTTTTATCAAGCGCTGTGACAACGCCTTCCACATTGTTTACTTTCTTCCCGTTGTAAGGAGACATATGTGATTTCCCTTGAATGTCATGAATACGAACTTGTTCATTATTTACGATAATAAATGAAAATGTCGAAATTGCTGAAGGAGTAAGTCCTTCTTTTTCTGCGATTGCTTTCACTACACTATTTTCATTCACTATAATTTGTCCATTATAACGAACACTTTTATTAGTAGGATTAGAGCCATCTAACGTATAGTAGATTGTTGCGCCTTCTGTATTCGTCGTTAATGTTACCGCTGTTCCTTTAGCAACTTCTCCACCGTTCGGTGAAGCTACTACATCGCTAACACGGTTTTGTCCTTCACCTTGAAACTTATAAGCTGTTACTGATTTTAGACCTGGGTTACTAAAATATAATTCAAGGGTCCCAGTCAAACTAACTTTCTTCCCGATATTTTCAGGGTGATCTTTTACATTCACTGCCGTTCTCACATCACCTTTCGGTAACTGAACGGGCATGATTTTGTCTGGATTCGTTTCGTTTGGCGAATCTGCAATTGCTACGTTTGTATCATCAAACTTAGCTGGATCCTTCGTATATTTAGAAGAACTTTGCGTATATCCAACAATATATCCTTCTACTATCCCCTTCGTTTTCCCTTGCTGCTTAAATACTTGAATTGCTTTTTCTACTGACATAGAAGCAGTTTCTTCTGCTTGCGCTAAAGTTCCAGTAAATGAAAGCAATAGCAAGAATGATAAAAAGACACTTAACAATTTCTTCACAGCCATTTTCCTCTCTCTATTTCATATTTTCTCAGCATTTCTATCATAACAAATGATTCGTTATATAGAACTATATTTCGACAAATTTTACAAAAGATTTATTTAATTTACAAGCTTTCAAACTATAATACAAAATAATAATTTTACACCTTCTACAAATACACTCTATAATGTTAGAGAGAGAAAACAGAAAATATCGACATTTAATTGGCATGTAAAATGGATTCATTTGAATAGGAGTGATTGGATGGAAGTGCAAACAGAAACATACCGCGCAGCTATGAATGGAACATTAGAACGTCATTTTTCAGATATGATTGCCGTTATACCAACTAGAATTACAATTGAGCAGTTAAAACAGCGACTAGAAACGATCGCTACTAAAGTTGATGATTTAAAAATTGTTTATAGTGATGAGACAAGCCTTATTGTTGAATTACATATGGGTGAAACAGTCATACCGTATGAACTGCATATTGATGAACCGAACGATCCAGAAGGATATAAAATGTACAATAGACAAGATGCTACAATCGTAGATCGTAATTTTGAAGATGCAGCTTTCGGCACTGAAATTTTCACTCGTACGCTATTTGTAGGCGATGTACTGGACTGCTTTTTCCAGCAGTTACAGTTCTTATGGAATCTCGCCCCAGATTTGTTATTTGTAATCGATTCAAGTGCAGCAATGAAAGTGATATCTAGAAGCTATATTGAATATCACGTTGAAAATGAATTATTACCTGACATTCCTGACTTATACGTTATTCATTCCGTTTATGAAGACGATAAAGAAGGCGAGCCTACGCAATATTGGTTTCATACACATGGTCTTTTAAGAGCAGGCGTAACTGAAATAGAGTTAATTATTCCAAATCGCATTTCTTCCTACTACGGCATTGGCGATCTCTTTCAAACATTTGCTAATAATGCCGTTGAGAATGGACAAGTCCCTATGAATGAGCCTATCGTTATCGCACATAGTCAGCAAGGTTCTATACATACAGTCGCTGTTCCGTGGGAAAAAGGATTATCTTATATAGGGCATAAAACGTGTATGGACCAATTATCTTCAATCGAGGATGAAGAAGTGAAACTACAACCAATAGATGCACAAAATACATTCTTAGGCGGAATGGATGCCCGAGATGAATACCATCAATCTCCATCTGTTCTCTTATTCAAATTTAATACTTCAGGAGAATATATTGAAAGTTTTTTTAAAGAACACGAGGAAGCTACAGGGCTCATGTTCTATAAAACAAATAGTGAAACCGATCGTATGGCTTACAATGCGAAAAATACTTTTGGGTATTTCAGCAACATTTTTCAAATTGAAAAATCCAATGAAGAGTTTCGTTTTCTCGCTAAGTTTGGTGTTTCCTATGAAGAGGGTAAAAGCGAACATATGTGGTTTGAAATGCAACATATTACAGAAGACCTGATTCAAGGAATACTCATCAATGAACCATATTTTATAGAAGATATGAGTGAAGGAAATAGTTATCATTTAGATTTTGATAACTTAACAGAGTGGGTTATTTATGCAGGAGATGCTGTTATAAAGCCAAATAACTTATATATGTTTATTGGCGAATAAGTATTTCATATAATAAACGAAACGCCTTCAATATGATTGAAGGCGTTTCTTATAATTTATTGTGCGATTAATTCAGCATCTATTACTTTCTCCAAATGAGATAATACACGCTTTGCAGCTTCCTCACCTTGATTCATACAGTCTGGAAGTCCAGCGCCAGCATAGGAGCTACCTGCCAAGTATATACCTGGCAACTCTTTCTCCATAAATGTTGTGAGCTGTTTCATTCGCTCGTTATGGCCTACTGTATATTGAGGCATCGCTTCTTTCCAGCGACTTACGATTGTAAACTCTGGATCCTCTGTAATATCCATCGTCTTCTTTAAATCTTCTAGTACGAGCTGAACGAGTTCTTCTTCAGTTTGTTCTACAACCGCTTCATCACCAGCACGTCCAACGTAACAGCGAAGGAGTGTTTTTCCTTCTGGCGTTGTATGCGGCCATTTTTTATGGGTCCACGTACATGCTGTAATGGTGTAATCGCTATTTCGTGATACGACAAATCCTGTACCATTAATATCACGCTGGATTGCAGACTTTTGGAAAGCAAGTGCCACATTCGCAACGGATGTGGATGGAATATTACGGAAGAAACGAAACTGCTTGTACTGAGCAAACATGGACGGCAATACTTTATGCGAAGTTGCCACTACGATGGCGTCCGCTTCTATTTCTTTTCCGTTACTAAGAGTAATTGTATAACCATCACCTTGTTTTGTAACTTTTTCAATGCGAGTTCCCTTTATTATCGTACCTTCATGCATCTTTGCTTCGAGAGATTTTACGATAGATTCTAAACCTGTTTTCACTGTTTGGAACATTCCCTTTTTCGGTTCAGCTTTCTCTTCTTTCGGAGCGAGCGTACGCATACCGAGTGAAATACTGCGATGTTTCTGCTCAATCTGATACATTTGCGGGAATGTTGACATTAAGCTCATTTCATCAATATCCCCTGCATAAATACCCGATAGTAACGGTTCTATTAAGTTTTCAACCACTTCGTTTCCAAGACGATGTCTGAAAAATTGTCCGAGTGATTGGTCAGATACTGGCTTTGACCTCGGCATTAATAGATCAAAACCAGCTCTTAGTTTACCAATTGGGGAGAACAGCCCGGAAAATAGAAACGGCGTAATTTGCGTTGGAATTCCCATCATTGATCCATTCGGCATTTTATGTAACCGATTGTTTACGAGGATAAATGATTGACCGGCTTGATTATTTACAAGTTCATCGCCAAGACCTAATTCTTTCACTAATCTAGCTGCACTTTCTTTTCGTGCTAAGAAAGAATCCGGTCCGCGCTCAATTGTAAATCCATCTTTTCGAACGGTTTGAATTTTTCCGCCAAGTTTACCCGATGCTTCTATAAGTAATGTATCAATCGGCAAGTTTTTTTCATGAATATTTTTTTGTAAGTTATACATTGCTGTTAATCCAGTGATGCCTCCGCCGACGATCACAACTTTTTTCCTCAAGCAGGCTCCCCCTTTCTTCTTACAGTACAGATTCTTTTTTCTTTAATACAACATCTGTTAAACAATCAATAAATGCGTCCGATGCATTTGGCATTTCTGGACGATAATATTTCGCACCAATTTCATCCGTTACAACTTTACACTCAAAGTCGTTGTCATATAAAACTTCTAAATGTTCCGCAACAAATCCAACTGGTGCATATACGAATGAAGTATAACCGTGCTTTTCATTTAGTTCTCTCGTTAAATCTTGTACATCTGGACCAATCCAAGGATCTGGTGTGTTTCCTGCACTTTGCCAGCCTACTGCATAGTTTGCTACTTCAGCTCCGCGCGCGATATAATCCGCTGTTTCATTTAATTGATCTGGATATGGATCGCCCATTGCAATAATTTTCTCTGGTAAGCTATGTGCAGATACGATTAATACTGCTTTTTCACGCTCTGCATCTGACATACCGTTATATATACCTTTCACTGCATCAACCCAGTACTGGATAAATTTCGGTTCTTTATACCAGCTATCGATGCCATGAATTGTTAAGTTTCCAAGTTTCTCAGCTTCTTCTTGTGCTCGTCCAACGTATGATTTCACGCTAAACGTAGAATAGTGAGGTGCAAGAACAAGTGCGATTGCATCTTGTATTCCGTCGTTATGCATATCTTTCACCGCATCTTCAATAAATGGTTCAATATGTTTTAAGCCAAGATACATATGGTACTCTACTTCATCTTGTACTTCATTTAAACGCTTCTCTAACTTCTTAGCTTGCTCTAATGTAATAGTAGCTAAAGGAGAAATACCACCAATTGCACGGTAACGCTCTGTTAAATCTTCCAGCATTTCAGGACTTGGCTTTCTTCCTCTGCGAATATGTGTATAGTAACGTTCAATATCTTCTTCTTTATATGGCGTTCCGTATGCCATTACAAGCAAACCAATTTTCTTTTTCATACAGCAATGCTCCTTTACTTCGCTAACTGCCCTTTAGAGTATTCATGAATAAATGTAGTTAAACGTTTTAATGTATCTGGATTTACTTCTGGGAATACACCGTGACCTAGGTTAAAGATATAACCCGGCTGTTTCATCCCTTGATCTAAAATACCTTTTACATGTTCTTCAATAACAGACCATGGTGCAAGTAAGAATGAAGGGTCCATATTACCTTGTACCGCCTTATGAACGCCACGTGCACGTGCTTCTTCAATCGGTAAGCGCCAGTCTAAGCCGACTACATCAAGCGGTAAGTCGTGCCACTCATTCACTAAGTGTGCAGCTCCTACGCCGTGCATAATCATTGGAACACCCATCTTACGAACTTCTGCAAAAATACGCTCCATTGCTGGTTTAATAAATACGCGATAATCTGCTACATTTACTGTTCCAACCCAAGAATCGAAAATTTGAACTGCTTTTGCCCCTGCGTTAATTTGCGCTTTTAAATATGTAATAACCATATCTGCTAGTTTATCCATTAAAGCAAACCAAGCTTTCGGCTCTGCATACATGAACGCTTTCGTATTATGGTAGTTACGAGATGGACCACCTTCAATCATATAGCTCGCTAATGTAAATGGAGCTCCTGAAAAACCGATTAACGGTACGTCTAACATTTCTGTCGTTAATAAACGAATTGTATCTAGTATGTACGGTACGTCATCTTCTGGATTGATTTCCCCTAGTTTTTCTACGTCTTGTAAAGAACGGATTGGGTTATCGATAACTGGGCCAATACCTGATTTAATTTCTACATCCACACCAATTGCAGGTAGTGGTGACATAATATCTTTATAAAGAATTGCTGCGTCTACGTTATACTGATCAACCGGCAATTTTGTAACGTAAGCACATAACTCTGGATTGTGTGTAATTTCAAATAAAGAATACTTTTCTTTAATCTTTCTATATTCCGGCTGTGAACGACCTGCTTGACGCATATACCATGCTGGTACATAATCGGTACGTTCCCCCCTACATGCTTTTAAAAATGTCTCATTTATAGTTCTTACCAAGACCCTTGCTCCCTTCCTTACCAATGCTTCGAATACGTTCGATATTTATCTTTTTTTACTATACAGCTTGTAAAAACAAAATGCATAATATTATGTACGTTGTTCATTAAATTGACACAAACATTCTTAAAAACGCTTACTATTTTCACAACATTCTTATTATAACACAGAGAAAAACTATGGTTTAGCTACTTTTGACTTTTCTCCTTCACGATTCGTTTGTGTATTATATGGTACAACGTAAAAGCTCGGTTTTGAAAATATGTTAACGAACTTTTCCTCATATTCCCCAGCACCATTTACAGTGCTAACATGCGTATGAATTCCGTTCTCCACTCTATAGATTCGGTACATAATTCTGTTATCTGGAAGTGGCGTCCAGCTTAATTTTGCTTTAAATAAACCGAAAGGGCTAAATGATAGTTTCATTTTTACATCTTCAATTTTGCGCAGCCGAATCGGAGCGCCGATTGTTTCCACACCTTCAGGCTTCATAAACTTCTCTTTATGTTCTACATTAGCCTTCGTTAAAATTTTCTTAAACAATTTTGTCGCAGATGCACTTTCTCCTTGCAATTGATGCTCCTTATCCGTACGGTCATAACCAATCCAAACAGCGCCTACTAAGTTCGGTGTATAACCAACGAACCACATATCTCTTGCTCCCTTATCGTCATTTGGCAATGAAGTTGTACCCGTTTTTCCAGCTAGCGCACCGTTATATACACCAACTCTCGCTGTCCCTTCCTTCACAACTCCTTCTAGCATTTTCGTCATATACCATGCTGTCTGCTTCGAGAAGATTTTCGTCTCTACTTTTGGAGATTCCCCAATGACTGCACCGTGTCTGTTTAATACTTTATCAATAACGTGCGGCTCGATAATATTTCCATTTGCTAAAAATGAACGATACATTTTTACAAGATCAAATGTTGAAACGCCATTTTTCAATCCGCCAAGCGCTGTACTTAAACCAGCATCTGCAATATGAACATTTCCTTTTTCTAAATATTGCTTTCCTTCTTCTACCCCTAACTCATTTAATAAAGAAACTGCCGGTACATTTGCCGACTCTAAAATCGCATCATACATCGTCATTTCTTTTGAATACTCATGATTATAATTTCGAGGTTCATACCCTTCAAAAGAATTTCTTTCATTCGTTAATAAAGAATACGGATTATACTTTTTCGTTTCTAGTGCTGGTGCATAAACGATAAGTGGTTTTAAAACAGATCCAGGCTGCCTTTTGGCAAAAACACGATTAAATCCTCTCGGGACGTACTTTCTTCCCCCAATCGCCGCTTTAATCCCTCCCGTACGATTATCCATTAATAAGAAAGCACCTTGCGCCCCCTCTTCTTTCCCAGGGAAATTCCTTGCATCTTGAAACTGGTTATATGCTACCTTTTGAATCTTTTCATCCATAGGTACGACAAACGTATATCCTCCGCGAAGTACTTCTTGATGAGACAATCCGTATAAACGAGCGGCTTCATCTATGACCATATCAATATACGGCATATATGCAAGCTCATTCTCATCTAAATTTTTATATAGAGCAATTGTCTTCCCTTGATAACGAACGCTTTCTTCTGCAGTCAAATAGCCTTGTTTATGCATAAGTGACAACACTAGATCACGGCGTTCCTTACTCTTCTCTGCAGAATAGTACGGTGAATATCCGTTTGGTGACTTCGGAAGGCCTGCAAGCATTGCCCCTTCCTCTACTGTTAAATCCTCAACATTTTTATTAAAATACAACTTTGCTGCCGCTTGAATGCCGTAAGCCCCATGACCAAAATAAATATGATTCATATACATTTCAAGAATTTGTTGCTTCGTATATTTTTGCTCTAATTGAAGAGAAATTGCGACTTCCTTCAATTTGCGCGTAAATGTTTTTTCACGAGTTAAAAAGACGTTTTTAGCGAGTTGCTGCGTAATGGTACTACCACCCTCTACCTTCTCTCTAGCTAACGTATCTTTATAAAGAGCACGGAATATAGACGGATAATCAATCCCTTGATGCTCATAAAACCGAGAATCTTCCACCGCAACAAACGCCTGCTGCACATACTTCGGAATTTGCTCGATCGGTACGAGGTCTCTATTTTCTACGTATAATTTCGTAATTTCTTTCCCTTTCTGGTCAACGATACGTGATGAAGAGTGGAAAACGAGCTGCTTTTCATCCATCATATAGCCACCAGCTAACACGATAAGTTTATAGAGTACAATCGCTACTACGAACGTTGCGACGCCGCCTAATAAAGTCCACTTTACTTTCTTCATACATCGTCCTTCTTTCCAAATGATGGTACATTTATTATTTGAAAAAGAAGTATCTTTATGTATATAATCTTCGAAGTTTTTTAAGAGAGTTGATATAATAGAAACAAACTAGTAAGGGGGCATTAAAATGAAGGCTATTATTTCATACGAAACACCTCTAGAACAAGCACATTTCACTGCAAAAAATGATGAGAAAAATATGTTTTATAAAGAAAATACAGAAGAATCTGTAGAAGGCTCACTTCAGTATGACGTACTAGATGCTGTCGGTGAATTTAAAGGACAACCTGGCTATATCGTTTGTAACAATATTTCTGTAACAGACGAAGGTCGCCCTGTATTTGAAAACCGCTTTAAAAACCGCGCAGGCCTTATCGAAAACGAACCAGGATTCCAAGCGATCCGTGTTCTACGCCCATTAAGTAACGATACATATGTCATCTTAACGATGTGGGAAACAGAGCAAAACTTTAAAGACTGGACAGAATCACGTTCATTCGAAAACGCTCATAAAAAACGTCCCACGCAAGCAGAAGGAACACCTCAGGCTCAAGCGCATCCACATGCCGAACAGCAACAGAGTATTTTCTCTCGCCCTTCTTTTGTGACTACTTTTGATGTGTTAGTTTAATTTTTTTGAGTTTGGAGTTCGGAAACCGCGGTATGTGAAATTATATCGGCGTTTTTTCGAATTTATCGGCGCAACTCAAATTATATCAGCGTTTTTCTGAATTTATCGGCGCAACTCGAATTATATCAGCGTTTCTTCGAATTTATCGGCGCAACTCGAATTATATCAGCGTTTCTTCGAATTTATCGACTTATCGACAAATCATGACACAAAAAGGAAACACCATTACACACCGGTGTTTCCTTTTTCTTTGTACCAATTATATATACGAAGTGAATCTTTTTTTCTCATATGCTTTACTTCATAACCCCGCCCAGCTACCGCTACAAGAGTTGTACATAATTCATCCTTTCTTTGAAAATACGATTGATTATAACCTACTGCTTGAACATGTCTTCTTCGCATTATTCCTGTATATTTCGAAAAATTACGATATACAACCGTTAGTTGATTTTCTCTTAATTCATAACCGCCACTTTTATATCTAGCATACGCAAGTAACGAAAACACGATAAATAACGGTAAAATAACAAACAATGCAATATATTGTTTTAAATATATACTTACGCTAGCAATTAGAACTGTGAGTATGATACTTATTAACCAGCCCATAATGAAATAACGACGCAACGCTGTTTTTGGTAAGTGAGCGATCTCCGCTTCAATTTCATAAGGTAACTCTAAATATGTGAGCAGGTGCTGTACATCTTTTTTCTTCATAAAAGGATGCAGCATCACTTCATTACTTGCTGCTCCAATACTGTGAATTGCTTCCACTTCAACAGCGCAATAACCAAATGGCTGGCGAAGCATACATTCTTTTACAGTAATCGCTTGAATTCGGTGCAATTTTAAGACAAACTCTTTCTTTTCAAATAACCCTTGAACGATACGAATTTCTTCCCCTTTTCGCTCAATTTTAAAGTTTGCATATTTCAACACATATCCAGCCGTGGAAATAATCCATGAAATTGCCATTAAAATTAATGCTATTACAATTAGTTTATAAACACCGTTTCCCATCACATACGCTTCTACTTTACTTGTGAATCCTTCAGGAAGAACAAAATCAAACTTTGTGTAAAGAAGTACCAGTCCAGAAAACACTAGTCCGAACCGACCAGATGTAATCGCTGCTGCTAAAACCTCTTTCGCTGTTAACTGATAAACCGTCTTGCTTTCTTCCTCTTCTATTTCTTCTTTTACAGTAGTTTCTTTCTTATGTAATAAAGAGATTAAATGTTTTGCCTCGTCTTCTTTAATACCAGCCAACATCACTTCTGGTTCACTACCACCACCCGCTACTTCTATATTTAACTTCATAAGCCCAAGCATCTGATAAATGACATTAGAAGACGTACTAACATTTTGCACACGTTCTTTATTTAAATAACTTTCCTTCTTTACAAAAACACCGTGCTTTATATGTAAAATATTATTCTCAATCCAGTACACTTTAAAATACCATTTAATTGCTGAAAAAATAGCCATGATGAATAAAACAACCAGAAGGAAAAGATAAAATAAATACCAAGGTTCCACTTGTTCATCAGGTTTAAATAAAACAAGAATAATAAGTGGCAACAAACTCGCAACTCTAATACCTAACAATATCGTAATCGGATGTTGCCTCTTATACATCCTTATCACTCACTTTCGCAAGTTCTCCAATTTGTCTTTTTAGCTGTTCTGCTTCTTCTTTCGTTAAACCTGGAATACTATGAGAAGTTGCGGCTGTTGAAATGTGTAATTCTGCTAAATTATACTTTCTCATGATCGGCCCTTGCTCAATCGTTACGTGCTGCACACGGATCATCGGAATAAGTACGCGTTTTACAACGAACATTCCCTTTTGAATCTCAATCTCTTCTTCATTTAATCTGTAACTATAATAGCGCTGACGCAAATTTGGAAACACAAAATAATCAAGTGGAATAAATGTAATAGCTCCTGTTACTAATAGTCCAAACAACCAGCCCCACCAGTTAAAGTTAATCATAAAAAAGAAATACGCAATTACGACTGTTAGTATAACTGC
This sequence comes from Bacillus sp. FSL W8-0770, assembly GCF_038008705.1. Taxonomy (NCBI): domain Bacteria; kingdom Bacillati; phylum Bacillota; class Bacilli; order Caryophanales; family Bacillaceae; genus Bacillus; species Bacillus sp. FSL W8-0770. The sequence continues at coordinate 1,050,556 of NZ_JBBOZR010000001.1, read as the reverse complement.
CGCCCCAATTAAAGCGTGAATTCGCCACACTTTCAGCATATTAGAATGAATCTCTCTTTCTAACGGCTGCACCTCATCACTCCAATTCTATGAATTTATTACTTATATATTATCAAAAAATAAGATTTCATATACATTTTTGTAAATTTATAGTCAAATAATAACATTTGAATCAAAAGCATATTAAAGAAAAACATACCTCAGTTTTGAAAATTATATATTATAAATATGAATTATATTGAACTAAAATAAACCTTACATGATTCATGCAAGGTTTATCGTTTTATACACAATATATTTCATTATTGTTGAGATATACTAGTATCGCTTTCAATTCGCTTTTCTTTTTGGCTCAGTTTTTTATCTTTAGATTTTTTTAATGTTAAAGTCATGCCAATAAAAATAAAAAGAATTCCTGTTATTTGCATTAAAGTTGGACGGAATCCAGTAAGTACAGTATCTAATAATATTGCCACTGCCGGATCCAAAAAAACTAATATTGAGATTGTTTTTGTAGATAAATAGCGTAAACTATCAAAAAACAGATAATATACTATCCCTGTGTGAATAAAACCAGTAGCTATAATATATGTCCAATTACTTTGAGTGAGGCCACTAAAAGCATCTAAATCTATAAATGGTATTAAAAGAAATATCCCCAAGAATGTTTGTAAAAATGTCATTGCATACGCACTCATTTTGTTAATCCCTTTACCAAATAAAGTTGTAAATGCATAAAAGAGAGCTGCAAGAAATCCCCATATCATACCTGAAGACATTAATGAACCGACAGAGAAACTTCCATCGATACCAGCAATTAATAAAGCTCCTGCAAAACACACAATTATTGAAATGATAGATATGAATGTTAATTTTTCTTTAAAGACGATACTTCCAATTAACAGTACAATTACGGGTGCAAGATGATAAACCGAGATAGCAATTGTAACTGACATATTTTCAAAGGCTTTAAATAAGAAAACCCAATTAAATACTAAGAAAAAGCCACATATTAAAACTTGAATAACTTCTTTTCGTTCCCATTTATCTTGTTTATATTGCCCTGTAAGCAACCAGCATACACTTAAAAATATTGTCGCAAAAATACACCTTACAAACACTAATTCAAACGAAGGTAAGTTTGTTTGAACTGAAAAAAATCCAACTGATCCAAAGATAACCATTGATGCTATCATCTTTAAAGCCGGTACCGTTTTCTCTTGCTTAAAACTTTTTTGAAGCAAATTAATCCCCCTCCAATAAAAACTCGGTTTATAGTGAGAAAAACACCAGCCTAAAAAAGGACAGGTGCTTTTCCTCAAAAACACTCAATTATAAATTTTTCCCAGCAGTCCAACCACCATCAATTACAAAATTAGAACCAGTAATAAAGCGGGCCTGATCAGAAATCAAGTACTCAATACATGAAACAATATCCTGCGGCACCCCCCAAGTATCTAAAGATTGATTACTTTTTATCATAGACATCAAGGCTGTATTACTAAAGTATTCTTCTGTAAGTTCAGTTCTAATAACACCGGGAGAAATGCTATTTACCCTTATATTTTGCTTCCCAAATTCCATAGCCATCTGTTTAGTCAATCCGATTAAAGCATGCTTTGATGCAACATAAGCAGCTCGCTCTGGTTCAGCCATTAATCCAGAAACCGATGCTATATTCACAATACAACCTTTTATTTTCGATTCACACCATCGCTTAGCTACTTCCCTAGAAAGGATAAATGGGGCTACTAAATTTACATCAATTACTTTTTTAAACATATCATCGGATAAATGTAAAACAGGTGTTATCTCTCGAATACCAGCTGCATTTATTAATATATCAGGAGAAAGCTTTTCTAAATCTAATTGAGTAAAAAGATTATGAATCGCTTCGCTATTACTTAAATCAATTTGCACTACTTTCAAAGGCATATCTGTTTTCATATAATCTATTAAGTTATTATTATTAATATCAAGCGCTATTACATGAAATGATTTTTCTAAAAAGTATTTTATACAAGCATGACCTATACCGCTATTGGCTCCAGAAATCATAATTATTTTATTCTCTCTCATTTTGTCTCCTTATAAGAAAATGTTACTAATAAAATATCACGAAAAGCCTCCGTACTACATTCTGTTCCAAGTGGCGTTACGGCATGGAAGACCTTTTGTCCAAATACTAAAGTTTCTAAAGGCTCCTTCAAACTTATAAACTGATTAATTTCCCGAGGAGAATTAGCTATTAAATTATCTCCACCAATAGCTGTATTACTTAAATTCATAAGGTGTAAAAACACTACTGGTTCATCATCTTTATGTAACCAAATAGGTGAACTAAAAGATGGTCTTTCTTTAGTAGCTTTATATCTTACTTGATGTAAACCTATAATTAAGTCTTTACTTGTATCTATTATATTTGTTTTAAATGCAAATTCAGTATCGAAGCGCACGATATTTTGAATTAAAGGATTGCATAAAAAGCTATCATTTATGCTATTGAACTGTCTAACTTTCCCGCCATCGTCATAGTTATATTCTTTAGATTGGAAGTAATCATTACTATTATCTAAAATATAATCTGGTGAATCAACATACTTTATATACCTTGAATAAGATCTAGCACGGCATTCACCGTATGCATCATCTTCCAAATTATAATAATCTAACTGTGCTTGTGTTAATAAACGATGATTCTCTTCCTCTTGTAAAAAGATTTCATTTGAGATTTCAAGGAATCCTTTAGATTCAAATTCATGTACCTTTTCTTCTATGCTAAAGCCACTCATTTTACTAAGAACAAACGTCATTATAAAAACCTCCACACTATTGTATTTTTCTATCTCACCCTATGTTAGAAATGCAATAAGTAACCGAGATTCTTGCTTAATAAAATTAAAAATTATGATATTCAATTAATACACCAAATGAAATATACGTAATTCATTAAAATTATTTATTAAGCAATATTATATATCCTTTCGGGTATTTTTTCTAATTATCTGAAGATTTATCAACATTAGTCTTAATATTCAAAAATAAAGAAATAGATTTTTCAGAAAGATAAAACTGCGCATATTGCAATTATTTATGTATATAACTTTTTTAAAAATTATATTTTAAATATAGGTAGTTTTTTATAAATTTTTTGATATAATTACATACGGGAAAAGGGAAGGATTTTGTCTTCCCTTGTGTTTTTATTTGCATCTAGTACTTTTGCTAGATGCTTTTTTTTATGCTAAAAAAGGTATCCTCAAATACTTTGAGGATACCTTTTCACCTTTATTATCTCTGCTGTTTTCTACCTAATATGAGTAATCCAAAACTCATCATTACAAGAAGTGCTCCCATATATGGTTCCACAGGCATTTTCTGCCCTGTCTTCGGTAATTCTTTTTCAGGTTTCTCTGGATTCGGTGTCCCAGGCTTTTCTGGATCTGGTGTCCCAGGCTTTTCTGGATCTGGTGTCCCAGGTTTTTCTGGATTCGGTGTTCCAGGCTTTTCTGGATCTGGTGTTCCAGGCTTTTCTGGATCTGGTGTTTCTGGGCCTGGTGGCGCTAAATGATTCAATTTGTTTAATACTTCTAATTGAACTGCATTTATCATTCCATTTGTAATTTCAAATGGAATTGGATTAGTTAATTTTTCATATCCTTTTGGTGCTTCTACTTCTACTAGTGTGTAGTTACCTACAGATAGATCTGTGATTTTTGCCTTTCCATCTTTATCTGTTGTTACTTTCACTACTACTTTTCCCTTTTCATCATGAACCTCAAACACAGCTCCTGATAAGACTTCCTTGCTTTCAGCGGCCATTTTTGTAATCTCCACTGAACCTTTGTCTAACTGTTCATTCTCTACTTGCAATGATAAGACTTTCGTCATACCTTTTGTAATTTCGAATGAAACTGGCTTTTCTAGTGGTTTGTAGCCTGCTGGTGTTTCTACTTCTACTAACTCATACTTTCCAATAGATAAATCTGAAACGTCTGCTTTTCCTTCTTTATCCGTTGTTACTTTCGCAACCACTTTGCCTTTTGAGTCACGTACTTCAAATACAACATTTTCTAATGGTGCTTTACTGTCTTTATCTATTTTTGTGATTGCTACATTCCCCGTATCTACCATTTCATTTTCTACAGTGAACGCTAAAGATTTTGTCATACCTTTTGTAATTTCAAATGGTACAGGCTTTTCTAATTTTTTGTAGCCTGGTAAACTCTCTACTTCTACTAACTTGTACTTTCCTACTGATAAATCTGCAACTGTTGCTTTTCCACCTTTATCTGTCGTTACTTTCGTTACTACCTTGCCTTTGTCGTCTTGAACTTCAAAGACTACACCTGCTAACGGTGCCTTATTATCTTTATCTATTTTTGTAATTTCTACATTTCCCGTATCTACCATTTCATTTTCTATTTTTAATGATAGAACTTCTGTCATACCCTTTTTAATTTCAAACGGTACTGGTTCTGTTAATTGTTTGTAGCCTGGTAAGCTTTCTTTCTCTACTAATTTGTACTTTCCTACAGATAAGTCTGAGATTTTTGCTTTACCATTTTTATCTGTCTTTACTTCCGTTACTACTTTTCCTTGTTCGTCTTGTACTTCGAAGACTACGTCTTCTAATACTTTTTGACTATCTTTATCTACTTTTGTAATTTCTACTGAACCTTTGTCTAACTGCTCATTCTCTACTTTTAATGATAAGACTTCTGTCATACCTTTTGTAATTTCAAACGATACTGGTTTCGCTAGTTTTTTATATCCTGGTAAGCTTTCTACCTCTACTAGCTTATATTTTCCTACTGATAAATCAGCAATTTTTGCTTTACCATTTTTATCTGTCGTTACTTTTGTTACTACTTTATCTTTTTCATCTTGCACTTCGAATGTTACGCCCGCTAATACTGCGCCACTTTCTTTGTCTACTTTTGTAATTTCTACTGAACCTTTGTCTAACTGTTCATTCTCCACTTTTATTGATAAAACTTCTGTCATACCTTTTGTAATTTCAAACGATACTGGTTTCGCTAGTTTTTTATATCCCGGTAAGCTCTCTACTTCTACTAGCTTATATTTTCCTACTGATAAATCAGCAATCTTTGCTTTTCCTTCTTTATCTGTCGTTACTTTTGTTACTACTTTATCTTTTTCATCTTGCACTTCGAATGTTACGCCCGCTAATACTGCGCCACTTTCTTTGTCTACTTTTGTAATCTCTACTGAACCTTTATCTAACAGTTCGTTCTCTACTTTCAATGATAAAACTTTTGTCATACCCTTTTTGATTTCAAACGATACTGGTTCTGTTAATTGTTTGTAGCCTGGTAAGCTTTCTTTCTCTACTAATTTGTACTTTCCTACAGATAAGTCTGAGATTTTTGCTTTACCATTTTTATCTGTTTTTACTTCCGTTACTACTTTTCCTTGTTCGTCTTGTACTTCGAAGACTACGCCTTCTAATACTTTTTGACTCTCTTTATCTACTTTTGTGATTTCTACATTTCCCTTGTCTAACATTTCGTTTTCTACTGTTAAAGCAAGAGATTTTGTCATGCCTTTTTCAATTTGGAAAGTAATCGGATCTACTAATTGTTTATATCCTTTTGGTGCTTTTACTTCTACTAACTTGTATGTGCCGACTGATAAATTAGTAACTTGTGCTTGTCCTTTTTTATCTGTCGTTATTTTAGCGACTACTTGTCCTGCTTCATCTTGAATTTCAAAGACTGCATCAGCTAAAGCATCTTTATTTTCTTTATCTACTTTTGTAATTTCTACATTTCCTGTATCCACTAATTCATTTTCTACTTTTAGCTTTAGCGCTGTTACTCTACCCTTTTCAATTTCGAATGAAATTGGCTTTTCTAGTGGTTTGTATCCTGCCGGTGTTTCTACTTCCACCAACTCATACTTCCCGATAGATAAATCTGAAACGTTTGCTTTTCCTTCTTTATCCGTCGTTACTTTTGCAACTACTTTTCCTTTTAAATCACGTACTTCAAATACAACATTTTCTAATGGAGCTTTACTATCTTTATCTATTTTTGTTATCTCTACATTCCCTGTATCCACCATTTCATTTTCTACTTTTAATGATAGAACCTCGGTCATGCCTTTTTTGATTTCAAATGATACTGGTTTTTCTAGCTTTTTATAACCAGGTAAACTTTCTACCTCTACTAATTCATACTTTCCTACAAGTAAATCTGAAACATTTGCTTTTCCATCTTTATCTGTCGTTACTTTTGTAACTTCATTACCCTTTTCATCTTGGACGATGAATGTTACTCCCGCTAACGGTGCTTTATTATCTTTATCTATCTTTGTTATCTCTACATTTCCCGTATCTACCATTTCATTTTCTATTTTTAATGATAGAACTTCAGTCATGCCTTTTTTGATTTCAAATAATACTGGATCTGTTAGTTTCTTATAGCCTGGTAAACTTTCTTTCTCTACTAATTTGTACTTTCCTACTGATAGATCTGAGATTTTTGCTTTACCATCTTTATCTGTTTTTACTTCCTTTACTACTGTTCCAGCTTCATCTTGCACTTCAAAGACTACGCCTTTTAATGCTTTTTTGTTGTCTTTATCTACTTTTGTAATTTCTACTGAACCTTTATCTAACTGTTCATTTTCTACTTTCAATGATAGGACTGTTGTCATACCTTTTGTAATTTCGAATGATACTGGTTCTGTTAGCTTTTTGTAGCCAGGTAAACTTTTCGTCTCTACTAATTTGTACTTCCCTACTGATAAATCAGAGATTTTTGCTTTACCATCTTTATCTGTTTTTACTTCTGTTACTACTTTGCCTTGCTCATCTTGCACTTCGAAGACTACGCCTTCTAATACTTTTTGGCTATCTTTATCTATTTTTGTAATTTCTACTGAGCCTTTGTCTAACTGCTCATTTTCTACTTTTATTGCTAAAGCTTTTGTCATACCTTTTGTAATTTCAAATGGCACTGGTTCTGTTAGCTTTTTATAACCTGGTAAGCTTTTCGTCTCTACTAATTTGTACTTTCCTACTGATAGATCTGAAACGTTTGCTTTTCCATCTTTATCTGTTACTACTTTTCTTACTACTCCATCTTTCTCATCTTGGACTTCAAATTCGACACCTGCTAATACTGCCCCGTTTTCTTTGTCCACTTTTGTGATTTCTATATTACCTTTGTCAACCATTGCATTTTCCACTTGTATTGGGAATATGCCGTCCCCTGTTACATTTACTTCGAACTCTGTTTCTTTTAATTGGTATCCTTCAGGTGCTTTCGTTTCTTTTAAAATATATTTTCCTAGTGCTAACGGTTTAGAGGTTGCCTTACCATCTTTATCTGTAACAATATGTTCGACTACTACACCGTCTTTTACTATATCAAACTCTGCATTTGCTAATGGTTTTTCACCATTTTCCGAATCAATTTTCTTTATTTCAATTTGACCCTTTTGCACAGTATTTTTAATTTCAATTGTTTTTGTTTCTCCAGCTTGAAGTGTAACCTCTACTGGGCTTGTTAATTTTTGATATCCTTCTGGTGCTACTGTTTCATAAACTTTATACGTCCCCGGAGCTAAAGTTTGAGGTACTGAAAAACCTTTTTCGTCCGTTGTCAGTTTTGCAACAACTTCATTTGCACTATTTCGAACTTCAAATTCGGCACCTTTTAACCCTTTGTTCGGATTCTCAGAATCTATTTTATGAAGCGATACTGTACCATCTTTTGGAGCTTCAGGCGGTGTAATAGTTACTTCTTTTGATGTTAATGTTTTATCATCAAAATGTAATTCCGCTTTATTAGGAATCTTCTTATCTACGTAAGAAGATAAGTCTGCATTATTTTTAATTTTCGCCTTGATACTAAGATTAATTATCTGGTCTTCATATGACTTATAGTCAAAATTCTCATCAAACGTAAATGTTACTTCACTTCTTTGTTTATCTATCTTTAGCGTTCCTTTAGAAGTAATATCTTGGCCATTTTGATCATACACTTTTGCCTCTAATACTTCTAAAACATCTTCTAAATCATCACTAATTACCATTGATGTGTATTTAGGAGGATCGTTTGGTATATGTGTACCAACTTGATATTGAATAACTTGATTCATTTGTGTTAGCTGCTCATTCTCTACAAGCTTGCCATTCTCATCAACTATATTTTTTTCAATGCTAGGTGGATTATCGTCACCTGAACCGGATCCTCCCCCACCACTCACAAATACTTGTCCTACTTTTTCTTCAGTTTTAATATTTTTACCTTCTAATTTCACAGTATTTTTATGAGGTTTTGCAGCAGGATTTGTAACCTTTGTTTTATATCTTAAAATATAGCCTTTTGAACTGTCTGGAAATTCAATTGTAAATCCAGTCTTTGTTGCATTTATTTTAATGTTAGATAAATTTGCTGGCTTAATATTTGTTGGTGCATAACCATCTTCAAATACAGCCTCTTCTAATAATACGCTGTCTGTAATTAACTCATGCCCAGGTCCTAATGTATCTGTTAATTTAAGATCTTGCATTTCTGTTCCAGTTGCATTTACATATACAAGCCAATCAGCAATAGACGGATCTTCTTGATTATAAGAACCCCATTTCAATAGATTTTCCGTATTGGGTTGTGGCTTCGGTCTCTCTGTCGTATTACTTACATTTACTTCTTTATTTACGATTTGACCATCAACGTTAAATTCTAATGGAATTTCTTTAACACCATCATATGCTTCTAGACCAAAGTAGAATTCTACGAATAAAGAACCTTTAATGTTGTTCTTTCCTTCTACGTAATCACCCATAGTACACGTTAATAGACCCTTTTTCATCTCACATGTACCAACTGTTTTTCCTTCAGCATCTTTTAAAGGAAAACTCATATTCATAAGGTCTTTTCGAAACTCTTTTGGCATATCAATTGTGAATTGATCTCCACTTTTTATTTTTTCTTTAGCTGACCACTTCACTTCTACTTTCATACCATCTGAGGCTTGATATGGTTCAGATGTCGTGCCATCAGTACGGGAAATATTAATTTCGTCCACTGGACTTTTCATCACAGCAGCTTGAATAACTGGAGCCCACACATTCAGCACTGAAAATAATACTAGAAAAACTAATGAAACCATTGAAATATGTCTTTTAGTACTTTTCATTTGCATAGTTCCTTCCTATTTTTTATATTTATATAACAAAAAAAGACCGTCCGGTTGCATCAAAAATGTGCAACCAGACGATCTTAGTAACCAATATGTATTACCGTAGACTCTAAGCTTTGCGGCCTATCCTTTCGAATAGTGTGCTAAAAATATCTTTTATTCTTTTTTTGTTTCATTTTCCTCTTAAACCAAATATTACTATACCGTCTGGACGGTTATAATTCAATACTCTATAAAATTGTTCTATTTTTCTAATAAAAAAAACAATTCACCACTACATTAAAGAAGCAATGGTGAATCATTTTAAAATTATATATTTCGTATATTATATTTATATGAATTAACAATAAGAGCTTGAATCACTTTTTCTCTTAACTCGGGGCTTAGTCTTCCAACCCCTAAATATTCCGAATACCATAATCCATCTGCTGCTAATCTAATAATTGTTGCACAAACTGAATCTATCTCATCATTTTCTATATTTTTTTGCAGTTGCTGAAATGATTGTTGTAATGGCTCAAGTAATTCAGGTTTTAACATGAGTGCTGCCATCATACTGCTAGACAACTCTTCTGTTCTTCTCTCATTACTTAATCTTTCCTCTACAAAAGAGCGAACCCATCTCCCTTTCCTCTCTGAGTCTTCCGCTACTTTATTGTAAATGGCCCCTTCATAATCCTCTACCCCTCGGACTATCATACCTTCTATTAAAGCTTCTTTATTTGAAAAGTGATACAATAATCCACCTTTGCTTAAACCCGCCTCTTTTGCCACTGCTTCTAAAGTTAATTTAGCAACCCCTTTACATTGTACAATTTGAGAAGCGGCCGCCAAAATCTTTTGCCGCGTTATGCTTATACTCATTCCTTTTTAAAACCCCATTTCTACTAAATTTATATAAATACGAATCTTATTTTTAATATTGTTGATTACTACTAAATATTTTCTTTATACAACAAAAGCTTCATTACCTTTGAATTTTTAGTTACTTATTCTATTAAAAATTTCCATATCATTCAATATGATAACATCAAATACACAACATTGACTATACATCTATACTTTCATATTCATTCCTAATATATCCATTAATAAAATTTACCGATTTAGTCCTTCTTATTACTTTATAAGACGGCAGTAATTCTTTCAGCACTAAATAAAAAATGTTATTACTCCCATTGAATTGAGTAATAACATTTTACTTAACAAATTCGCTGCCAACTAGCATCCTTCACATCTTCACTAGTCGGTTTTCTAACTGATCCAATAAAGTGAAACTTTATATCCGCAACATGGACAGGTGTATTTCATTTTGTCACTCCATTATTAACTTGTTTTCCCATATATTCCGACTCACAAAGAATGTAACAGCACAAATCATAGTTATCCCCATGAAAAATGTATTAGAATCTTCATATGTAGTTGGAATGCCTACCGTTACGAAAACAATACTAAAAGCTAAAAATAGATATAATAATAAAGATATAATATAGCTTAGTTTAAATCGTAAAATGATACCTCTAAACAATAGCTCACCAAGTAGACAGCCACCTAAAATAATAGGTACTCCGAAATACAATGTAAGGACTCCCATTTGCGCAGTAGATTGAATTATCTTTCCAATTATGTTCGGCGAAACCAGCTCACTATCGTTTCCCATCCTATCATATAAATCAAGTGCTGTTGCTGAAATAAAGAAACTTAATATAGAAAATGAATACAGTATTAAAAATTTGCTCACTCTCATTCACCTCGCTTTTTTCTTTACATATATTGTTCATTATTTCCTATCATTTTTACATAAAAAAATAACCCTCTATGATAAAACATAGAGGGTAGCATTTCTATATAAAAATCTATACCTTATCCTGAGGTGAATCCCGAAAATAGGACAAATATCAAAACACCTAAACCATCTGCTATCTGCTCCCTACATTCTTTAGGGGAGATAGTTTATATGTTTTATTAGAAAGTAGTGCCTTCTTTTTTATAATATTCTTTTGAAATCTCTTCATAAAATGCGGCTGATGTCGCGTAGAAATAAGGTGCTAACCATAAGAAACCGATTCCTACAGTAAGAATACTTAAAATGAACCAACCTAAGAAACTTAAGCATAGTAAAAAGTAATCCATTTTATGTCCATTCATCATATGACGACTCTCAGTAATCGCTTGATTCGCTGTATATTCTGGATGATCATTCAAAATAAAATATGTCATAGAATAAGAAAATGATTTAATAATACCTGGAATAATAAGAAGTAATGTCCATAGAGTCAAGTATACATACATTAGTAAATATGTTAAAAACGACTTCATCAACTTACTTCCATCGCTAAACCATCTAAATATATGACCAATGCGAGCATCAGTCCCACGAATTGCATTTAAAACAAGATAATAGGCACCTATTGTTAATGGACCAATAACAAGCATTACTATAATACTTACTGTAAGTGAATCACTTGCTTCTTCCCAACCCCAAAATATCGAGAAAATACCTGTGGTTAGCATTTCAACAGCTCCAATAAGGATTCCAATTAATAAGGTTGCCCCTACCGCTAGTCCCCATCTTCCTTTTAATGCATCAAGTGCTTCTCTTTTCAACTGACTTATCATATATAACCTCCTAATACTATTTCCATTTTATTATACCATTTATATCAAAAATCCCACATATTTTCCTAAAACAGAAGCATATTACCTTTTTTCATACGTATTGATACATGTGTGCTGTAGTTGTACTAATATATGGATTAAACGACTCTTTTCCCTATAACAAAAAAGCCTGCCTTTCATAATAGGCAAGCTTTCTCAAGTTACATCTCATTTATTTTCTTCTTATACCAATCCTGCATTCTCTCCGCATCTTCTACTCTCGTATGCTCTATTTTATAACTAGATGATGCACTCGAAAACTTATACGTACATAAATCCGCACGGCGCTGGAAATATGATTGTGTCTTCTCCATTGATTGGACATGTCTTCTTCTAATAAGTCCTGTATATTTTCCGACGCTACGATAGACAAGTGTAATTTGTTCTCCGTTAACACTGTAGCCATTTGTTTTAAATGTTGCGTATCCAAGTGTAAAGATAAGGATTGCGAGCGGTAGTAATGCCCACATGATGTAATACTTTTCAAAGTATATGCTTATTCCAGTAAGCGGGATTGCGAGCATAGCGAAAAAGATAAAACTATCAATGAGATAGCGGCGCAATGCTGCTTTTGGTAACGAAGTAATACTTGCATTCAGTTCGTATGGTAATTGTAAATGCGCGAGTAATTGTTGCACTCGATCTTTTCGAATGATAGGATGCAGTGTAACTTTTTCTTCTTTCCCTTCACTTTGAATGACTTCTACTTGCACAGCACAATAACCGAACGGTTGGCGTAAAATGCCTTCTTTTATCGTAATCCCTTGAATGCGGTGCAATTTTAGTACGAGTTCTTTTCTCTCCAGTAACCCTTGCGAAATACGGACTTCATCATTTTTTCGATTCACTGTGAAGTTACCGTGTTTTAACGCGTAGCCAATTGTAGATATCATCCAAGAAACGACAAGTAGAATAGCTACCATGTAAATCCAGCCATATATATCGTGGTCCATTACATATGACGTCACACTATTTTTTATCCATTTCGGAATATACTCATCTACTTGGTGATAAACGAAAAAGATTAAAGAGAACAATACTCCAAATTGACCAGATGTAACAGACGCTATTAAAATCTCTTTCCACGTTAACTTGTACTCTGTCGTTTGTTTTTCCTCTGTAACAATTGCTTTTTCTACTGTATTTTCTGCTGCTTCGTCTAACGTTTTTTCTGCTTTCACTTCTGGAGTTGGCTCATTTAGCAAAGTAATAAGCTCCGTCGCCTCTTCTACCGTAATTCCAGCTAAGCTAACTTCTGCTTCATCGCCCCCGCCAGCTGTTTCAATCTGAATTTTTTTCAAACCGAGCATTTGGTATAGTACGTTAGAACTTGTATTAATTGTTTGAACACGTTCTTTATTTAAGTAGCTCTCCTTTTTCACAAAGAGACCTTGTTTCACATGTAATACGTTATTTTCGACCCAGTATACTTTGTAATACCAGCCTACGATAGCTGAAATAATTGTGATCAACGCAAAACCAATAGGAACTAAATACCAAAATGGAAACTTTCCCCTTAAGCTAAAAAGAAAAATAATGAGTGGTATAAAGTCTGTTATTTTTAACTCTAATAACATCGTGATTGGATGCTGCCTTTTATACATCCTCATCACTCACTTTCGCTAATTCTGCGATTTTCGTTTTCAACATTTCAGCTTCATACATCGTTAAACCTGGGATGCTATGAGAAGTTGCTGCTGTTGAAATGTGTAATTCTGCTAATCCGTATTTTCTCATAATTGGCCCTTGTTCAATCGTAACGTGCTGCACACGAATCATCGGTACTAATACGCGCTTTACGACGAAAAGACCATGCTGAATTTCAAGTTCTTCTTCATTTAGTTGGTAGCTGTAATAACGTTGACGTAGTTTCGGAAACGTAAAGTAATCAAACGGTGTATATACAATTGTTAATCCGATGAGCACATAGAAAATCCAAGCCCACCAATTAAACTTAATCATAAAGAAAAGATATGCCAAAATGACTATAATACTGATTCCTAGCTCAATTAAAGAACGCGCTTTCCACACCTTGACCATGTCAGGGTGAATTTCATTTTTCAATGGATCCATGTAACCACTCCAAATCTAGTAATCTAATATATGAATTCTCTCAATCTATATTTTACGTAACTTTACAGAAAATTGAAATTTAATCTTCTTTCTTCTCAGGAATAAAATATCCGAACCAAAGTAGCCAAATGAAACCGATTAACTTCATCCAATTTCCATCCGCTTGAAAAGCTTCAATCATACCTGGTATTTTATAAACCCCAATAAATCCAAGAAAACCGAGCCACCAGTTTTTTTGCATTTTCATTTTTACTCCTCCTTCATGACGTTTTTCACATTTCGAATCCAAATTTCTTTATACTTTAACTGGAATCCCATGAGCATATAGTTGCTCATATTATCGATCACGAGTGCTAGCGTATGAGCATTTTCTTCCGTTTCATGTTGTGACACTACGTCAAGTCTTGCGCCTTTCTTCAATAAATCGTGGAAACCATTTAAGAAATCTTCTTGTATTTCAAATAAGCGTTTCTGATACTTTTCATTTCGCGATGCAGTTACGATAAATTCGTTGATAACGCGTAATATCCCTTCTTGCCCTTCATATTCAGAGAGCATATGTAAACCATCAGCAATTAACTTTTCTGCAAAGTTTTCTTTCGTATATTGCTCTTTATCGAAATAACTCACGAAATGATATCCAGAGAAAATTTCTTCAAATAAAAAATCGATTAACGCTTCTTTAGAAGAAAAATGATAATAAATAGCCGGTTTTGAAATACCTACCTCTTTCGCAATCATGGAAAGACTCATCTTCTCAATGCCGTGTTCTGCCATAAGTTTAAATGATGCCTCTACAATGTTTTGCGATGTTTGTAAATTCTTCGTCATACTGTACCTCACTTGTTTTTACTTACCGGTCGGTAAGTAAATTATAAAATAAAACGAAATGATTTTCAATTTAGTTAGCGTTCTAGAAGGTGTTTATTGGAAATTACAGAAAATTATAAAGTAAAAGCAACATATAACAATAAGGAGGATATCATATGGGACTTGGTGGTAATGGCGGTAGTGGTGGTAATGGCGGCGGTGAAGCAGGACAAGCTGGTAAGAGCGGATTTTCATTAATCATTGTACTTTTTATCGTATTGATTATAGTTGGAGTTAGCTATATCGGACTTGGCTTCTAAGAAAAGGCGTCCTACGTTACACATGTAGGACGCCTTCTTTTTAATCCCTATTCAGCAATCGCATACGATAACAATTCATCGTCACTTCTCCAAGTCTTTGCAGCAATTGATAGTTCGCATATGCGCCGACTGGGGCACCGATTACCGGGACGAGCTGAAGCATTTTTGCTAAATCGATATAGTCTCGGTATTCTGTTTGGAACTTTTCCCAGTCCATATGATTTTCTTTTTCTGTATCCCACGTTTCAATTGCTTTCCATATTTCTTTTCTGTGATTGTCACTTGAAAAGGCGAGCTGGAAAACGTGAAGGATAAAAAGACGCTCTTCTTGTTTACTCGTATCAAATCCGTACAACGTTGCTGCATCGAATAAAAATTTAATTTTAATTGTAAGTAGAAGCGGAAAGTCAGCAAGACCGAGGAGAATACCGCCAGCCCCCGTCCCTGCTCCTTCTGCCGCTGCTATTTTTTTGTACTCATCCATTTTTTTACGTACTTCATCGTCTCGTCTTTGCAATGACCATGTCGTCTCTTTTAGCTTCGGCTTTATAAAGTTTGACCCGGCGCTGATCGTTTGCACCATCATACGAATCGTCTCTGTTAGTACCTTTTGTACTTTCGCCGGAATGAGCTGTTGCACTTTCGTCTGCACTTTTTTGGAGAACCGTGTCATCATAGAAGAATCTTTCATGAATGTAGCTTTCCACTGCTCCAATTCTTTTATAACCTTCTCTTCGTATGTAATCATGGGTTCATTCCTTTCAATTTAAACGCTCAATGCGCTTCGCCCCGTATTGGTAAACAAAACCGATACTAAATAATATGCTTACGATAAGTAAAATTCCTGTCATCATGAAATCTTTCGTTGCTAGTGCAAATATAACTGTAAAGATTACGCTCCCTATGATTAGAATCGCGTTTAATAAAGTAAGAAAGTCTTTCTTCTTCTCTTCTCCCCCTACCGGATACAAATCAAGCCAAATCTTCATGCGGTGATGTTTCCATAAAGTTAAGAGCTGATAACCGATTAAGTATAGGAAAATAAGGCTTACGATAAATCGTCCATATAAAAACGGAATGAAGTACAAAATAACTCCTCCAAGAGCGAGCAAACGCACATATAATCCAAAATAGTTACCTGATCTTAAAAACGTTCTCGTATATAAGTATAAATATGTACGCTTTTCACCAATCATCGAAAGAATGAAATCGAGCCATTTTCTGCGTGCTACTCTTTCTTTTAATGCTGGTACATCAACGAACATGTTCGCGATGCGGTACAGCAGCATCATCTTCTTACCTTCTTCAGAAATTAAATACTCCCAGTTTAGTGGCTTTCCCTTTACCATTTGATGCATGATAGCAAGGTATAACACCATGAGAAGGACGATTCCACCAATGAAAAGAACTGAAGTACGTTCTACAAGGAAATATACAAATAAACCGTTTAGGATAAAACGAATGAACCAATCCGCTCTTTGTATATTTTGATCTGTTAAAAATGACTTTTCCCACGCTACAAATAAATTCCACGCTTTTACAATGACAAATGCAAGTACGATCCATATGTAAGCCGCTCCTGTTTGCTTCATTTGCTGGAAGTATAACGGGGCAAGCGCTGCCGCTACGATTGCGATTATGTATAACTGGATCATAAATGTAAAAAGAAATGCCTTTGTGAAGTAAGGTTTTAACTTTTCTTCAACTGGCAGTAAGTAAACGAGATCCGCTTCTTTTAATAATGTTTGAATGGATCCAGCCGTTAACACGAGTCCAATTAATACTGCCATTACGAGCGCCGCCGGAAACGAAGGTGTTATCGTTTGTAACCATTGCTGGTAATAATACGCTCCCGCACCAATGATGAACACGAAAATAAATTTCAAATGATCATTAAATACGTATTTACTATATGTACGAACTTCTTTTAGAAAGTGACGAAATCGTTCTTTCCATAACGCTGTGCTATTCATAATCTTCTTCCTTTGTTAGCGCGATGTAAATATCATCTAACGTTGCACCTGGCATATTAAACTGTGATTGCAGTTCAGATAATGTTCCCTTCGCTCTTACTTCACCTTGATGCAAAATAATGAACGAATCACAATAACGCTCTGCCGTCGCTAAAATATGTGTGCTCATTAAAATACCGGCACCACTCTTTTTCATTTGGTCCATCATTTGAAGAAGGGATTGAATCGCTAACGGATCTAATCCAACGAAAGGTTCATCTACTATGTAAAGAGATGGCTCCACTAAAAATGCGCTCATAATCATTACTTTTTGTTTCATTCCTTTTGAGAAATGAGATGGAAACCATTTTAAACGATTTTTCATACGAAACTCTTGTAGTAGTTGTCCTACACGTTCTTCATATTGTTTTTCATCAACGCCATACGCCATAGCTGTTAATTTCAAATGCTCTTCTAACGTTAATTCATCATATAATACCGGCGTTTCCGGAATGAATGAAAAGCTAGAACGGTACGCTGTCATATCATCACGAATTGTTTTCCCATTAATTGTGACAGTTCCTTTTTTCTGTTCCATTAAACCGATAATATGTTTAATCGTCGTACTTTTACCAGCTCCATTTAAACCGATTAAGCCGACAAGTTCGCCTTTATTAACAGAGAACGAAACGTCTTTTAATACAGGTCGTTTCGTATATCCTCCTGTAACATTTTCTACACGCAATAACTCGCTCATACGACACCACTTTCTTCATTAGTATTCATTCTATATTCATCTTACCAAAAATTATGCTGTACTACATAGTATCCATGTACTCAAAAAAAATTTTTAAATTTATTAGCATATATTTTTCCGAAAGCGGACATCATAATTATTGAAGAAGGAACACATTGAAAAAGCAACCACCAATTGATGAGTACAACAACATAGTGAAGTCATCATGAAATGGGGTGTCCAAGTTGGACAATGAAATTTACACATAACCAGATCATTTGTTTCATTTTCGAAACGGGGTGTCTCTGAAAGAGCATATACTGTTTTAAAAAATAAACAATTTCATTTTAAAAAAGATTGCAATTCATTTCACTTGAAAATGGGGTGTCTACGGCAGAAACTTTAGCCGATTTACCGTGCATTTCTTAAATAAATGAGGTGTCTGCGAAACGTAAATTACGATAATGCTTTTTCAATCCCTCTTCAGAAAACAGGAAGCTGAGTCAGCTTCCTGTTTTTCGTGTTTGTTCTCTTATGTAATTATGGTAAAATACGGCTAAGGATATTTGAAAGGATGAGATCAATGAATCATACAGCAGACAATTGTATTTTTTGTAAAATCATTGACGGGCAAATCCCTTGCTCAAAAGTATACGAAGATGAACATGTGCTTGCATTTTTAGATATTAGTCAAGTAACAAAAGGACATACTCTTGTTATTCCAAAAGTTCACAAACAAGACATTTTTGCGTTAACGCCAGAAATCGCATCACACATTTTTTCTGTCGTTCCAAAAATCGCAAATGCGATTAAAGCAGAGTTTAATCCAGTTGGCTTTAACCTACTTAACAATAACGGTGAAAAAGCTGGACAAACTGTGTTCCACTTCCACCTTCATTTAATTCCACGCTACGGTGAAAAAGATGGTTTCGGTGCTGTTTGGAAATCACATCAAAATGAATACACTATGGAAAATTTACAAAACATCGCAAGTACAATTGCAAATAGTGTGAAATAATGACACTATAAGAAGGCGTAATACATAACAAGCCACTTCCCTGAAGTCATCAAATTCCGCATGGCTTGTTTCTTTACTTAAAATGCTCAGGGATGATTGTTTGTGCATAGCACATATAAGAAAGATATGCATATTTTTCCCATCATGAATACGAACAAAAAATAAGGAGGTCTCCTTTTATGTCAAAAGCTAAATCCTTTATTACAGGTGTTATTTGCGGCGGAGCAGTTGCTGGACTAGCTGTTCTTTTCTCAACTCCTTCTTCTGGTAAAGACATGCGCGGCAAGTTAAAAGAAAAAGGAAATGATATTAAAAAGACTTTAGCTGATATTACAGCTGATACGAAATTATTAAAGCGTCAAATTGTTGAAACTGCTTCAGAAGGTAAAGAAGTGTTTCAAGAATTAAAAGATGACATGCAAGACACGCTTTCTAACTGGAAGCAAGATATTTCTCAAAACAAGCGCCATATTGAGAAAGAAATTTTGGACATCCAAAAGTCAATTGAGAAACTACAAGAAGCTGTTCCAGAAAAAGCGTAAACAAATTCCTGCTTAGTTTTTTGCATATAACAAATATTTTTTATATAAATTGACCTTGACACGGCATATCGTATAGATATGCCGTGTTTTTATGCATTTACAATATATGTTATCACTTAACATGTAAGGACAACGTATGTATTCACGACTCATAAAACGCTTCCATAGTTATGCATGATTTGTATAGAATGTCATTTTTCCGAAAAATTTTCACAATTCTCACAAAAAGACTTTATTAATTTTTATTTTACTGGCATAATAGATAGTAATGAAAAAAGAATGTTAAAGTGGGTGAGTAAATGAAAAGTGGAGAAAAAGATTACTCGGTAAAAGAAGCGATGATTTTCAGCCAACGCATTGCTCAATTATCGAAAGCGTTATGGAAATGTGTAGAGAAAGATTGGCAGCAGTGGATTAAACCTTACGATTTAAATATTAATGAACATCATATTTTAACAATCGCTTATCATTTAAAAGGGGCTTCTATTTCTGAGATTGCTAAGTTTGGAGTTATGCACGTATCAACAGCGTTTAACTTCTCGAAAAAGCTGGAAGAACGCGGCTATCTTGTATTCTCGAAAAAAGAAGATGATAAACGAAATACGTACATTGAAATTACAGACAAAGGGGAAGAATTACTACTTCGCTTAATGGAAGAGTATGACCCTGAAAATAATTCAGTGTTTAATGGGGCTCTTGCACTTCGTAATTTTTATGGGAAGTTCCCAGAAAATATCGAACTGATTGCAATCCTGCGTAACATTTACGGACAAGACTTTATCGATATTTTTGAGAAATCATTAGAAGATATTGAAGAGAACTTTACAGAATCCGATCAAAAGTTAGTTAAGAAATAATCTCTTTATTTTTTCGCAATCATGCTTAAGAATTCATTCATAAGCGGCTTAAATAAACCTTGTTTTGCTAGCGCTTCCGCAGTTTCGTGTACTTCGAGCTGATGTGGAAGCGCTTTTTCAAATTGATCTAACAGCGCATCGAACAAAAGAAGCCCTTCTGCTTTCTCCACTACATATTGCTCGTTCAGTTTTTCACAAAGATTTAGTATACGTTCAATATCTTTTTTACGAGCTTTTTTCTTTATGATCAAAGAATAAAATGGACACTTCTCTTCATCAATCATTTTAAATAATAAGTCTACATAGTATTCAGCTTGTTCTAATCTTCTAACAACGTCCATTTTCTCCCTCACTTTCTAACACAAAGTCTTCTATTTCTGAATTTTGTAACACGAACAAAATATCGTGTGATACAATATATGTATATGTATTTTAGCCAAAAGGAGGTCTCGCCTCATGACACTTATAACAGTTGTTTTTGTCGCATTCGCACTTCTTGTTATATTTTACACGAATTTCATGACACATACACTGTGTGAACGAAAACAAATAGCTGCGAGCCGCCAGCCCGGTGTCTTTCGGGTTATTAATGTATGTATAACAATTTTATTAATTTCTAGTTATATAGAAATTATATTTCATGGAAAGTGAGGAAGGAAAGCCCCTTCCTCACTTTTTTCCTCTATAAGCAAATTATACCTACAATAACCAATAAAATAAACAGTACAAGTAATAAAATAAGTTGAGAATTCATCCCCATCCCCTCCTCTATTCTGTATATGCGGCATGCGCCCAATATGGCACACTTTCAAAATCTGACACGTGCTGGTTAATTTTTCTTTATCAATATGAAAACGGTTCGAAATATGATATATTAAATTTTGTACATATTGCTTATACTATAGAACAAAACATTCATCAAAACTTTATCCTCAGCCACGGTAAGCCCTGTTAAGCGCGCTTTACCAATATAAAAAAGCAAAAGTATCAGTGAGACTTAATCGGGCTCTTATGAATCAAAATTCATTGGTGTAGGATAAATTAAAAATACATAATAGTAGGAGTGTTTATTGAATGAAGAAAGCTATGCTTGCCTTAGCCGCAACAAGTGTAATCGCATTATCAGCATGTGGAACATCATCATCAGACAAAATTGTTACATCTAAAGCTGGTGACATTACAAAAGAAGAATTCTACGATCAAATGAAGACACAAGCTGGTAAACAAGTACTAAACAACATGGTTATGGAAAAAGTACTTATTAAAAACTACAAAGTTGAAGACAAAGATGTAGACAAAAAGTTCGATGAAATGAAAAAACAATACGGTGATCAATTCGATACACTATTAAAACAACAAGGTATTAAAGAAGAAACGATAAAAACTGGTGTGCGTGCTCAATTAGCTCAAGAAAAAGCGGTTGAACAATCGATTACTGATAAAGATGTAAAAGCAAAATTCGAGGATTATAAAAAAGAAATTAAAGCAAGTCATATCCTTGTAAAAGATGAAGAAACTGCTAAAAAGGTGAAAGATGAACTTGCTCAAGGTAAATCTTTCGAAGAATTAGCAAAACAATACTCTGAAGATACAGGCTCAAAAGAAAAAGGTGGCGACTTAGGATTCTTCGGACCAGGGAAAATGGTAAAAGAATTTGAAGAAGCAGCTCAAAAGTTGAAAAAAGGTGAAGTAAGCGAACCTGTAAAAACACAATTCGGTTACCATATCATCAAAGTAACTGATAATCACGCAGATGCAAATTTCGATAAAGCAAAAACTGATATTAAAAAATCACTAGTTCAAGAAAAAACACAAGATGCTCAATTTATGAACGATCTTATGATGAAAGAAATCAAAAAAGCTGACGTAAAAGTTGACGATAAAGATTTAAAAGATCTTTTCGAAGAGAAAAAAGCTGACGCTAAGAAAGACGAAAAGAAATAATGAAGTAAAAAAAGCTTGGGCTTCGGCCCGAGCTTTTTTTTATCTCCTCTTCTCCCGGTAGTTATATCTAGATTCGGTAAATGAAATTATATCGGCGATTTTCAAACTATATCAGCGCAACTCCAATTATATCAGCGATTTTCGAAATATATCGACTTACCGACAAAAAACGACAACAAGCGTGACTCCCTCTTCAAACACAAAAAAACCTTGATCCACGCCACGTAGAACCAAGGTTTATCTTATTATCATTGATTAAATGAAAAAACTATGTTAAATTAGAACAGAAACACGTTTCCCGAAACAAAAGGAACGTATTTATCCGTATCTTAATTTTACACCAAAATACATCTTCAGTCAACCTCTATTTTTCACTTTTAAAGGAGTGCTTACCGTATGAACAAAAAACTTGATCTAGAGCAAAAAAGATTGGATACCGTAATTGAAACAATTACGGAGCAAATTGATAAACTGGAAAACGAAACTGGCAGACGCCGAGCAGAAGTAATCAATATTCGTAAACACTTTTGGGATGATGTGAAAGTGAATACTGATACTTTCGATGATTATCTTGAAACAGTTATCAACTTAAGACAACAAGCTCAGTCACTAGCTGTCACACAAATTACCCATAAGCACACCTTTAATCGACTTGCCGCATTAAGACGTATGCATAAAGCACCTTATTTCGGACGAATTGATTTCAAAGAAGAAGGAGAATCTGCCGCGGATCAAATTTATATCGGCGTCGCTACACTTACTGATGCAAGCGGAGAAAACTTCCTTATATATGACTGGCGCGCACCTATTTCGAGTGTGTACTATGATTATCCACCAGGACCTGCTGAATACAGTACACCAGGCGGCGTAATCCACGGTAATGTGGAGAAAAAATTACAATACATTATTCAAAATGGCGAGATTGATTCTATGTTCGATACGAGCCTTACAATTGGTGATGAAATCTTGCAACAAGCGCTTGGAAAAGGCACGAACAAACATATGCAAAGCATCGTTGCTACGATTCAGCGCGAGCAAAATGAAATTATCCGTCACGATGAAGGCCGACTCCTTATCGTGCAAGGAGCCGCTGGTAGTGGTAAAACATCAGCTGCATTGCAACGAATCGCCTACTTACTATATAAATATCGCGAATGGCTAAAAGCAGATCAAATTATTCTCTTCTCTCCTAACTCTATGTTCAATAGCTACGTTTCTAACGTACTACCTGAACTCGGTGAAGAAAATATGCAGCAAGTTACATTCCAAGAATATTTAAACCATAGACTAAGTAAGTCATTTGAAGTTGAAGATCCTTATGAACAATTAGAATATATGTTAACTGAAACGAATAATCCTACCTATAAAACGAGAAATGCGAGCATCCGATTTAAAGCATCCACTCAATTTTTCGAGATGATTAGAGCGTACAGACAATCTCTTGAATCTTCAGGCATGCTATTTAGAGGAATGAAATTTAGAGGAAAACTGATTGTTTCTGCGAAAGAAATTACAGAACAATTTTACAATACCGACTCCTCCCTCCGCTTCCATAGTCGAATTGAGAAGTTAACGGATTGGCTAAATAAGCAAATAGATGCACTTGAAAAAGCAGAACTGAAAAAGCCTTGGGTAGAAGAAGAAATTGAATTACTTAGTAAAGATGAATACCAAAAAGCTTATAAATATTTGCAGAAAAAAGGAGAGTTTGACGACAACTCCTTTAATGATTTTGAAAAAGAAACGAGAGTACTTGGACGTATGATTGTCCGTAAAAAATTGAAGCCCCTTCGTAAAGGTGTTCAAACATTACGCTTTATCAATTTCACAGGCATATATAAACAACTTTTCACAGATGCATCATGGGTTACTGAGAAAAAACCGAAAGAGTGGGATGACATTTGCTCCTTAACAGTAAACATGCTTGATGAAGGAAAACTATATTACGAGGATGCGACTCCATTCTTACTTTTAAAAGAATTAATTGAAGGCTTCCAAACGAACAGATCGATTAAACACGTACTCGTAGACGAAGCGCAAGATTATTCGCCGTTTCAGTTCGAGTTTTTAAAACGTCTCTTCCCTGCCGCGAGAATGACAGTACTCGGCGACTTTAACCAAGCGATATTTGCTCATGCGAGTGAAACGGTTAATTTCGATACACTTACAAATTTATACGGTCCAGACGAAACAAACGGCATTAACTTAACTCGTAGCTACCGCTCAACAAAACCGATTATTGAATTTACACGTGCTCTCGTACCGGAAGGCAAGAACATTCACGCCTTTGAACGTGACGGCGAGAAACCTACAGTGACGAAAGTATCGAATGAGAGCGAACTGCACGAACGTATTACTGCCAAAGTTGCTGAACTACAAAAAGAGCAGCACAATACGATCGCAATTATATGTAAATCTGCAGCTGAAAGCGCAGCTGCATACGAAGCACTTAATCATATCGATAATATTAAACTCGTGAAGAGTAACTCAGCCGAGTATGAGCAAGGCATTGTCGTAATCCCTGCTTACTTAGCGAAAGGTATTGAATTTGATGCTGTTATTATTTACAATGCTTCTAAAGATGTGTACAGCGATGAGAGCATTCGTAGATTGTTCTACACTGCTTGCACACGCGCAATGCATGAATTGCAACTTTATAGCGTTGGCGAGGTTAGTCCTTTTATACTTGGGGCTAATTCGGAGAGTTTTGAGCTTATAATGAAAACACCTTAATGATGGAAGTGACCCCCGAAAACGGGACACATATTAAAACACCTCCCGAATTCGCATA
This sequence comes from Bacillus sp. FSL W8-0770, assembly GCF_038008705.1. Classification (NCBI taxonomy): domain Bacteria; kingdom Bacillati; phylum Bacillota; class Bacilli; order Caryophanales; family Bacillaceae; genus Bacillus; species Bacillus sp. FSL W8-0770. Next base: position 1,025,681 of record NZ_JBBOZR010000001.1, on the reverse strand, counting down.
CTAAGTATGCAAATTCAATGGAGGTGTTCTTTTTATCATTTAGACTTGTAAAATGCTTCGTATTTCTTCTAAACGTAAATTTGTAAACTTTGCAATATCTTCGATTGGCATTCCATTTTTATGCATTCCACGAATTAATTGAATCTTACCTTCTTCAATTCCCTCTTTCTTTCCTTCATTACGAGCATGAGCGAACTTTGCGGCTTCATCCATCAAAGCTTTCTCTCTTGCCTCATATGCTTGTCGGAAAGAAGAATCTTGACTCATACGCTCCCATTTATTCATCGCTTTTTGTAAAATCGGATCTTGGTTCATCGCAATGTCCTCCAATGTTTGGGTTAGTTGTTCATCCTCGTTTGCCGGAAGTAATAATAACCAACGAACAAACAAATCTTCCCAAGGATTTACTTGTTCATTCCGCCACTGTTGCATAAGTTTCGAAATCTCTACGATGTGAACTTCGATATCACTACTCAATATTTTATGTTGTTGTCGATTCCATAAAACTCCTGTTGTATGGAATGCCTCGTATTCAGGAAACATAACGAAATTTAACAAATTGATTGTAATTGTTTTATGAAGAGAGCTGTATGGCATTCCCTTTTGAAGTTGAGCTGTGTATAGCCTTCCCCAATAATATAAACTACGTTTAATCATATCATGATTATTATTGAGTTGTATTTCTACATTGACTTTTGTTCCTGTGTCTAATGTAGCTGAAATATCTAAGATAGATAACTTATCTTCTTCATGTTCCCTGTATAAATGTGGATCTGCAAATTGTAACGAAACAATGGGTGATTCTAAAGAATCCTGTAACATCGCATTTAAAAAAGCAATTAAAATATCTTCATTTCCACTTGTGCCAAATAATTGTTTAAAAGCAAAATCAATGCGTAAATTCACTAATTGTTGGCTGGACATGAAATTTTCTCTCCCCATCTCATAAGAGGCTTTTCTTTTATTGTACATAAAATAGTGATACGCATGCAAACACGCACTTACTTAAATTTCATAAAACGCCCTGTATTTGCAGGTTATCACATCACTTCTCACGATGCAGACATTCTTACGATTGACGTACTTCTATCCTCACCTTCATTAGATCCTGACACTTCCAAAAAAGATGCGGAAGAATACTCCTATTTACAACAACTAACTGAATCGATATCTCGTTCTGAATTATGTATTTCTATTAAAGAGAGTGCACTTATTTAAACACAAAAAGAGGGTTATTTATGATAACCCTCTTCTACTATCTATTTACGTTTGTACTTGATCATAATAATGCATTCTTTTATATACAACTTATATAAGTATCAAGGTGTTTTTCTAATTCTGAATGAAATGCCCTTACGTCTATATACACTCAGCACAATCCCCATTATAAGCGCATGAAATACAGTCGGCGTTAATCCGTAACTAATAAAAGGTAAGGATATAGCAGCAAGCGGCAAGAATCCTAGTATCATTCCAACATTATAAATGAACTGGAATACAAAAAGAGTCAATCCACCAACGAGTAGCAATTTACCGTACCGATCATTTATTTTATAAGAGATGACTATTAATCTTGCTACAAAAAGAGAAAGAACGAAGACAAGAATTAATGCAAGCCAATACCCATAATAGTAAGTCAAACTTGCAAATACAAAATCAGTATCCGGAGCAGGGATGAATTTCATATCTCCATATGTACCAAACCAACCTGCTGATGACATTACCTCTTTTAATCGTATATACATAAATCCTGCGCCACCTGCATCACTCTCAGGATTTAAATACCCTAAAAGTCTATCTAAGTGGTATCCTGAAGACCATGATACGGATACCTTAATAATAAATAAACAAATAGGTACAACCGTAATAATCAACGACGTTTTCTTTCCTAGCTTACTCCACCAAAGCATAACGAATACCATCGTAATATAGATAAAAATTGACGAAAGGGTGGATACAATCAAAAATAAGTACAAAGAAAATAAATATAAAACCACAAGATGTATAATCTTTAACCTACTATTATTAAAAAAAGAAGCCCAAGCTAGAAAAAAGAAAGGCACTGCCATTAGACAGTCAATTGCAATTGGACCGATTTGTATTAACGGTTCTCCAATCATTGAAGCGTTTGAAAAACAGTATAGTATTAACAGGACAACTACTCCGATTATATAAAACAACCATCCCATTCTCTCTAATTTCCGATAATCAAGTAACATCATCCCAATCGCTGTTACAACACCGAGAATAATAAATATCACCTTATTTATCATTACTTCATTCGTATATTCAAAAACAAAAACCGGTAAAAAACCTAACCCCATAGCAGCCACTAATAAAATAAGTAAAAACCAATCCACCTTTGGCTTATGAAGTTTATTAAGTTCTTGCCCTAGTTTAATCGGACTTCCCATTTGTTCCACCGCTTTATTTTCAGCGACTTCCTCACTCAAACCTTTTTCTATCCATGTGTTCTTCGCCTGTTTTAGGTGAAAATCTAGTTCCGTTGCTACAAAGCTCTTCGCTTCTTTTGATTTAATATGATTCGTAACTTCGCTTACAAAACGCTCCCCTTTTTTGTTCAATTCCGCCTCACTCCTGTACTAATCCTTTTAATATAAATCGTGCCTTCGTAGCATTCTTCTCTGCCTTTCGCAGCATCTTGTTTCCTTTATCATTTAATTGATAATATTTAGCTCCCGCATGATCCCAGCTAGATTGGATAAAGCGATTCTGTTCTAGACGATGCAATAAAGTGTATAGAGATCCTTCATCACCTTCGAATTTTTGAATTCCTCTCCCCCGCAGTAACTGCATCAATTCATAACCTGTTTTTTCATTCATAAGAAGTTGCAACACTGCTAAAAGGATGTCTTCTTCCTTTTCGGACGATTGATTGATTTTTTCGTGCACCCGCTTTTGGTGCCGATCAGAAAAACTCAAATGTTTAAACGTTGTGTTCTCCATTGATTTTCGCAAGCCTTTTAATCGACCTTCCATTCGATTATTCCTCCAATCCTTCCTTCAAAAGCTCCTTCGCTTTTTTCAGTCTCGTTTTTATCGTATTTTCCTTTACTTCTATTACTGTAGCAATCTCTTTAATTGATAATTCCTCATAATAAAATAGATAAATGACTTCTCGATATTTTATCGGTAAATTCATTACCGCAGAAGCCAACCTACTATCCTCAGCATTTTGAATAACTGTTTGTTCGACACTTTCTTTTTGACTCTCCATATACGTAAAGTCATCCTCTGTAACGATAACTTTTTTGTTATACCAACTTTTTATATAGTCCTTACATTGATTGATTGCAATTCTCCATAACCATGTTTTCACATTCGAATTCCCTTTATATGTATGAAGAGATTTATAGCATTTCACGAATATATCTTGCGTTACATCCTCCGCAACCTCTTTATTATTCACATACGAATACACAAGCTGCAGGACTTCTTGTCCATACTTGTTCATTATTTCGTCGATAAGGTCCTCCTTATCTTCTATTTCAAACGCTTCTATCGTTAATTCATCCACATCATTTCCTCCTTCCCATATATTAGACGACGCACTGTATGGAAAAGTTTTATAAATACATAAAAAAATACGGATGGTAATGTCCATACCGTTTTTTTATAAATATTTATTTACTTCTTGTCCCCTGACACTAATGTTCTGCTTAAAAACAGGAATTTTCATCCATATATCTTGTTCCCTATTTTAAAACATAATACAATGAATACGTAACTTAATAAGCTATAACTAGTAGGTGTGGCAATCATCTCTTCCATTTTGAAAAAAGGGGGGAGGTGATAATATAATCGCGATGTTTATAATTAAATTAGTGTATGGTATCCTAACCGGAGCTGGCGTTGTCATCGGTAGAAGATACGTTGGTCCGTGGCTAATTTCTGTATACAAAAAAGCGAGAACCACCCTGCTTCGTGGAAAAGGTAAGGGCGGTTCTCGGCTAAAACGTTAATGTAATTGTCTTATAACCGCACCTACTACCACCACAATAGCAAGTTAGGTTACACAAGGCAGAAGTTTCTCAGGCTTCTGTCTTTTTTATTTTATGCAAAATTCACACTACATACTCTATCATTATTGTAACACATTTTATTTATTTTTAGTCAAGAGAAAAACTACCTAAAGGGCTCCCCTTCAGGTAGTTCTCTATTTTACGCTAACGCAGCTAGACTTTTTCAAGTTCAGCTGTGCCGCTCTCATCATTTATAGCACCTATGTTTTCAGCAATACTCTATTACCATCAAACTAAATTTGTATAATTTAAACTACAGAATAGCAAGCTAATTTTCAAATATCTTCTTGCGCATTATCCTAAATTTATTATCTATTTGTATCATGCTTATAAATAAAAGATATCCTACCGACGCACCGAGCATATTTATAGCAATCCGCCACACATCAAAAACATCAGACAAAGTTAGTAAATGTAATATCTCCCAAACAAGAAAGGTCATAACATACCACTTACGAGCTTTCTTATAGTTAGTCACTTTATTAATCAGCACTGGAACGAAAAATCCAAATGGAACTACTAATATTATATGTTGTAAAACACTTAACCAATAAGTTGAGTTTCCCCAAGGACCTGGATGTGCAATAAAATCTTTAACTTGCCAAAGTGTTATTCCAAAAAGTTGTAATAACGTTTCTAAATCAGATATATGTAAAAATTGCTGCCAAAATTCAATGGGATGATAGACAGTCCCACCTGTCAAACTGCGAACAGAGTCAAATGTAGAAGTTGAAATAAACGTTCCTAAAAAGACAATAAAACAAATGATTATATAAGGAATACATAAAATTTTTGATAATACCTTTAATGGTCTAGGAACTTCGTATACCGATTTATTAATCTCTACGCCAATAACTTTTGATTCTCCAAAACTTTGAATCGCTTTATAAATCGCTTCTTTTTCATTCATACCTTGTTCCATATATTCTTCTTTCAAGCTGTTCAAGTGATCATACATTTCTAGAAATAACTCATCCTGTTCAATATCACTAAGTTCTGAATAGGCTAAAATAGACTTAATATACTCATCAAATTCACTCATAAATAACTCCTTTCTGACAAGCTTGAATTAATGCTGTTACACTCTCCCAAGAATTCACTTTCTTCTGCAATTCTTTTTTCCCTTTATCTGTAATAGTATAGAATTTCCTTTTCATCCCATTCTCAGATTCATTCCAATAAGATTCAAGAAACTCCTTTTTCTCTAATCTCTTTAAAGCAGGATACAAAGTTCCCTGCCCCATACTATACAAATCTTCACTTGCATCCTTTAAACTTTGAGCTATTTCATATCCATATGTATCACGTTTTGCAATGATAGAAAGTAATAAAATATCTATACTTCCCTTCAAGATTTCTTTGTCCAACAATACCACCACCTTATATACATCGTATAACAACATATGTCGTTATGCAATATAGTTAGAAGAATATTCCATAAAAAAAGAACCACCTAAAGGCTCCCCTTCAGGTGGTTCTCTATTTTATGCTAACGCAGCTGCCTGTTCTTGTTGATCTACAGGAATAACAGCGTCTGTTAGTGCTTTTTCTAGTTCTGCTGTATATTTCATTTGTTCTTCTTTGCTCCAGCCTAGTTTCGCAGCCATGTAGTTGATTACTGCTTCTTTCCACTCGTATACCCAGTGGATGTTGAAGAATACAGCGCCTCTGCGGCGTACGAAGAAGTCAACTGGTTTTGCTGTCATTTCATAATCCATTGCGTATACAAGTGGGATTAGAACGTCAAGCGGCATGTTGTATTCTTTCGCTTCGTCTTTATGTTTTTTCGCTAAGTCAAATAGTACGTCAACGTTAGAACCGTAGAATTTCGCGAATTCTTCTGCTTGTGCTGTTGTTAAACCATATTTCGTACCTTCGCCAGCTTTTTTCGCAACGAATGCTGGGAATCCGTGTGAACCATCTACATGTCCACCAGAGATTGGCATATGTTTCGTGTCGCTCTTCGGATATGCGCTATGACCTTCTTTTTGTAGTAAGTTCGTTACGTAGTCTACTACCATTTCAGCCATTTTGCGGTATCCTGTTAATTTACCACCTGCGATTGTAATTAAACCAGATTCAGAAGTCCAAATTTCATCTTTACGAGAAATTTCAGATGCACTCTTACCTTCTTCATAAATTAACGGACGTACACCAGCCCAGCTTGATTCAATGTCTTTCTCTGTAATTTTCACGCTTGGGAACATGTAGTTAATCGCATTAATGATGTAGGTGCGATCTTCAGTTGTCATTTGTGGTACAGCTGCGTCTTTATCGTAGAACGTATCTGTTGTACCTACATAAGTTTTTCCGCCGCGAGGAATCGCGAACACCATACGTTTATCTGGTGTATCGAAGTAAATCGCTTGACCTAATGGGAAACGTTTTTGGTCAATTACTAAGTGAACACCTTTTGATAACTGAAGTACTTTTCCTTTTTTCGAGTTATCTTTTTCACGAAGTGTATCTACCCAAGGGCCAGCTGCGTTTACAATTTTCTTACCGTAAACTTCGTATACTTCTCCGTCTAGTAAATCGATTACACGTACACCGCATACTTTTCCATCTTTATATAAGAAACTGTCTACTTTTGCATAGTTAACAGCTTTTGCGCCGTGCTCAATTGCTTCTTTCATTACTTCAATTGTAAGACGCGCATCATCTGTACGATATTCTACGTAGTAACCGCCGCCTTTTAATCCTTCTTTTTTTACAAGAGGCTCTTTGTTTAATGTTTCTTCACGGTTAAACATCTTTCTGCGCTCGCTTCGTTTTACACCTGCTAAGAAGTCGTATACACGAAGACCAATTGATGTACTAAATGATCCGAACGTACCGCCTGTATGGAACGGAAGTAACATCCACTCTGGTGTTGTTACATGGGGACCGTTCTCATATACGATCGCACGCTCTTTACCCACCTCTGCTACCATTTTCACTTCAAGTTGTTTTAAATAACGTAGACCACCGTGTACAAGCTTCGTTGAACGACTTGATGTACCTGCTGCAAAGTCCTGCATTTCAAACACAATTGTTGATAACCCACGTGTTGCTCCATCTAATGCAATACCAGAACCAGTAATACCTCCACCAATTACGATCACATCTAACTCTTGTTTATTTACTCCGTTTAATACGTCTTTACGTTGTTTACTTGAAAATTTCATGGTAATTCCTCCCTTTGATAACGAAAAAAGAGACCACAAACTCCGCTATAGATTTCGCCTCTATAGCGCGTTGTGGTCTCTCCAAATCTCCTACCGAATTATTAACTTGTCACCATTATAACACTGTTTATGATTATTTGAAAGCTTTTGTTGCTTCAATTGCTTTTTTCCATCCAGCATATAGCTCTTCGCTTGTTTTCGCTTCCATCGTTGGTTCAAAGCGTTTGTCCATATGCCACTGTTCTTTAATTTCATCTTGGTTTTTCCAATATCCAACCGCAAGACCAGCTAAGTATGCTGCACCTAGAGCCGTTGTTTCGTTGATCACTGGACGCTCTACAGGAACATCTAAAATATCACTTTGGAACTTCATTAAGAAGTTATTTTTAACTGCTCCGCCATCAACGCGTAATGTTTTCAGTTCAATACCTGAATCTGCTTCCATTGCGCATAATACATCTTTCGTTTGGTAAGCTAAAGATTCTAGCGTTGCACGAATGAAGTGCTCTTTCGTCGTACCGCGTGTTACACCAAACATAGCGCCGCGTACTTCACTATCCCAATAAGGTGTTCCTAGTCCAACGAATGCTGGTACAACGTATACACCATCAGTTGATTCAACGCGACTCGCATACACTTCACTCTCACTTGCATCTTTAAACATACGCATTCCGTCACGTAACCACTGAATTGCAGAACCTGCTACGAAAATACTTCCTTCTAATGCGTAGTTTACTTTACCATCTATTCCCCATGCAATTGTTGTTAATAGACCGTGCTCAGAAGCTACTGCTTTTTCACCTGTGTTCATTAACATGAAGCAACCAGTTCCGTAAGTATTTTTCGCCATACCTTCACCGAAACAAGCTTGTCCAAATAATGCTGCTTGTTGGTCACCAGCTACACCTGCAATCGGTACATTTTGACCGAAGAAGTGGTAATCAATTGTTTCTCCATATATTTCAGATGATGGACGTACTTCTGGAAGCATACTCTTTGGTACTGTTAACATGTCTAGAAGCTCATCATCCCACTGTAAGTCGTGAATGTTAAACATTAACGTACGTGATGCGTTTGAGTAATCTGTTACGTGTGCTTTACCACCAGATAGTTTCCATACAAGCCATGAATCAATTGTTCCGAATAATAGATCCCCGTTTTCTGCTTTCTCTCTTGCACCTTCAACGTTATCTAAAATCCACTTTACTTTCGTTCCAGAGAAGTATGCATCAATTAAAAGACCTGTTTTTTCGCGAACCATTTCGCTATAACCTTTTTCTTTTAACTCATCACAAATTTCAGCTGTTTGGCGAGATTGCCATACGATTGCGTTGTAAATTGGTTTACTAGTTGTTTTATCCCATACAACCGTTGTTTCACGTTGGTTCGTAATACCGATACCAGCGATTTGTTCTGGTTTTACATCTGCTTCGCTTAAGCAAGTTGCGATAACTGCTAAAATAGATCCCCAAATTTCTTGCGCATTATGCTCTACCCAGCCCGGCTTTGGAAAATGTTGTGTAAACTCTTTTTGAGCTGAATGAACAATTTCACCTTTTTTATTGAAAAGAATTGCGCGTGAGCTTGTTGTTCCTTGGTCTAATGAAAGAATATATTTTTTCATATCGGTTTCCCCCTTATGCTACTTTTCTACTATTTGTATTGCTTCCGCTTTTTTTACTTGTCATATAAGAGATTGCTAGTACAATCACAGTTGCGATAATCACATAAATAAGTGCTGAATTTTGTTTTCCTTCAAATACAACTTGATGGAATAAACCTGCAAGTGATCCACCTAAAATTGGACCAACTACTGGAATCCATGCATACTTCCAGTTTGAACCGCCTTTTCCTGCAATCGGAAGGAAGAAGTGTGCGATACGCGGACCTAAATCACGTGCTGGGTTAATTGCGTATCCTGTTGTCCCACCTAATGATAAACCAATACTTACAATTAAGAAACCTACGATAAATGGATTTAATCCATCTGCAAATTTATTTGCACCAATTGCTAATATACCAAATACTAAAACGAATGTTCCAATCATTTCACTTAAAAGGTTTGCAAATGTGTTCGGAATTGCTGGACCTGTTGCAAATACACCTAACTTTGTTCCTGGATTTTCTGTTTCTTTCCAGTGTGGTAAGTAATGTAAATATACGATAACTGCCCCGATAATTGCCCCAATCATTTGTGCTGCGATATAACCTGGTACGTCACTCCATGGGAACGCTCCCTTAAATGCTAATCCTATTGTTAAAGCTGGATTCAAATGTGCCCCACTAATTGATCCAACCGCATACGCTGCAACCGCTACTGCTAAGCCCCAGCCCATTGTAATAACAATCCAACCTGAATCTTTCGCAAACGATTTCTTTAAACTTACACCAGCACAAACGCCGCCACCAAGTACGATTAACAACGCAGTCCCTATTAACTCTCCTAAAAATGCTGACATAGTATCCCTCCACAATCAATTTAAACGCTTCCAAATGTGATAGAGGTAAAATGAATGGCCATTCGTTTTTGTAAAAAGAAAAAGACCCACAGCTTGCACGCTTCTATATAAATTTATATAGAAACAATGAAATGTGGATCTCTACTTTTCTCCGTCACGTTTATTAACTTGTCTATAATGTTAACCGTAAATGAAAGCGGTGTCAACGAAAAAATTCACATTTTCGTCACTTTTTTTGGTAATGTTTCCATAGTTCGCGTTTTGATGTCGTAATTGCTGTCGCACCAGCGTTTAAAGCTCTTTCCACATCTTCTACAGTACGAATAAAACCACCTGCTAAAATCGGTACACCAGTACGCTCTTTCACTTCAGCAATAACGTCCGTCAATGCTCCAGGAAGTACCTCAATATAATCCGGTTTCGTCTTATCTAAAAGATTGCAGCTCTTCTCCATTGCACTCGAATCGATTAAAAAGATGCGTTGTATTGCCACAACACCTTTTTGCTTCGCCTTCATAATAACGCTCGCCTTTGTTGAAAGTAACCCGTACGGTCTAAACTCCTGACATAAATATTCCGTCGCATGCCCATCACTCTGCAAACCATGAATTAAATCCACATGTAAAAACACCTTTTTACAATATTGCTTCGCAAGTGATATAACACTTTTCAATTGACCGACATGAATATCTAAAATAACGATATATTCATACGAACTATGTAATAGCTTTTCCAAATCTTTAATTTGCCTCACTGCCGGCAAAATCTTCTGTTCATGAAATTCCATTCTATATGTCCCCTTCTTTATGTCATCCTATCCTTTATAGTACACAATTTAAGTGAAAAGAACAGCTAGTGTTGGGGATTTCTTTCAAATCTTTCTCTTATCTATATATTTTCTTCAACTTATCAGAACCTATACCACCTATAATCATGAATACAAGAGGCAAAAGATTCATTACATATGGCGCATCTGCTACAATTGTAATACTTGCTCCAGCAAATTTGTTTAGCATCCATACAACGATTTTTGCAATAAACAAAAATACTCCTATCATAAATAGACTATCAAAAAACACCTTCCATTTTGGATATGCCAATTGCTTACTATCTTCAATTACTTTCTGCGTCAATTCTTCATCACTCCTTAGCAGTTCATCAATTGTAATACCGAATAGATCACTTAAATGAATAATAATTTCAATGCTCGGATAGTTCTTTCCCGTCTCCCATTTCGAAACAGATTGCCTGCTCACATGAAGTTTTTCAGCCAAATCATTTTGCGACCAATTTCTTTTTTCCCTTTCTTCTTTTAAACGCTCACTAAAAATCATACTGTGTTTATCACCTCTCTATGTCTAGTATGGACAAATACATAATGAAGAGTAAAGCGAGTTGTCGTTGCGTTAGCTGTGCAACTTGTGCGTTACACCTGAAAATAAAGCTATGTAGTATGTCGATTTCATATATTTTTCTTCTATAATAATTTCCCGAACAATAATACAACGAACAGATACTAGTTAAGACTAGATTAGGCATAAAAAATACGCCATCCCTTCTTATCAGTCTCCAGAAAGAATAGCGCAAATTTTCATTTTTACTAATCATTTTTCGGACTATATGAAAACCCCGGATATTTCACAACAGGCCACTTCTCCTTACGCAGGGAATCCATTACTTGCGGGCCAACATGTATATTACTCTCCACTATTTCTTTAGGAGTCAGTGCCATCCATTGATTTAACGATACATCTTCAAAACGATTGCTTCTGAACATCTCTAAAAACCATAATGTTTCGGTACCTGTATTTTGAATATAATGCCCTGTCGCAAACGGTACATACCCGACATCGCCAGCTCTATAATCAAATGTACGAGCGGTACCATTTCCAAGAAACACAGTCATTCTCGCTTCCCCTGTCAAATAATATTGCCATTCATCATTATTCGGGTGCCAATGAAGTTCTCTCATTCCACCAGGCTCAACCTCAACGAGCGCTGCTGCGATTGTTTTGGAAATAGGGAAATTTGTAGAATCTACAATTCGGACGCTACCACCAGAAGTCTTAATCGGCTTTTGTTTTAACAATTCATGTTTAAATGTTAAAGGAACTTCTCCTTTCGGCGATTGAATTTCCTGACTTTCAAGCGAACCTGGCACCTCTCCTTGATAAATATAAACTTGATCTGAAGGAATAGAACGAAAAGCACTCTCAGGTACTCCGAAATTAGCCGACAACACTTCTTTTGGCGTATGCGCAAACCAATCAGAAATAGCTAAAGTAGATAAATCAGAAAAATGCCCATCATCGAAAACGAGTAGAAATTCACAATGTTCCAATCCTTGAATGGAATGCGGAATACCAGGAGGAAAATACCAAAGATCACCTGGCCCAACATCAGCAATAAAATTACTCCCATTTTGATCAACAGCCGTTATGCGCGCCCGTCCTAAAAGCATATACGCCCATTCCGCTTCTTTATGCCAATGTAGTTCTCGTACTCCACCGGCCGTTAAACTCATATTTACTCCCGCAATCGTCGTCGAAACCGGTAGTTCCCGAGCAGTAATCTCCCGAGACCACCCGCCTTGTTTCAAAATCATAGAAGTGTCCGAGAATGAAAACTTCAAGTTAGGAACTAACCCTGCATCCGTTATAGGCGGAACAAGCATATTCGGATTTTGAATATCCCGCATAACATTACGAGGTCCAGAATCAATCGCACCAGCTCCGTCGCTGCGGATTGGTTGTGGCACATTCCCTCCCGCTTCATTAACAGTACGTTTCTTCATGATTACACTCCTTTTTCATCCGATTAGTAAGTAAAAAGCCTCCATCATAGTGTATGAATTGGGCTTTAGATGGTTACAGTTATTATGGAGTTACATCATCTGCCTATCATTATCGTTTTGTTCATTTCTCAACTTATACTAGTATGCTTAGCGCTTAGGAAGACAAAAAATAAACTAGAACTAACAAAAAACCCTGTAAAATTTATTACAGAGTTTTTCACCAATTATTTATTGTTTTATATATCGAATACGAACATTATCGTCCATTTGATAAATTTGTAATGTGTTCCCATAACTAATTCCTAACTCTTCACTTGCACCAACTGCACCCACAAGTACCTCTTAAAATAATTTATTCTTAGTTGGTTTTACTACCGATACTCTTCGCTGCCTCTTCAAACAGTTTCGAACCTTCTTGTGCTTTACTTACTGATTGATGCATTTTACTTTCGTCTTCTTGATCTAATGCATCAAAGAGAAGTTGAAAACAATCCGCATACAGTTCCATCGACTGCTTTATCTTCGCCTGTTCTCCCTGTAACTCAGGAGGCGCTTGTAGATTCTTCAGTTTCGTTGCAGTTGCCTTTGCTCCACCTAAACTCAGTTGTACTTCACTTTTCTTTTGTTTGTATGATTTTACGTCTGAATCTGCTATTCCTTCAATTAATTTCATTGTATCTTCAATTTGAGTAGCACTATTTATGATATCTGCCTTGTACCTTTCAACATCTGAACCAGTTACCTTACCAGTTGAAAAACTAGAAGAAGTTGAATTATTTGAAGAAGAACTTGGTTGACTACTTGATGAACTACTGTTTGTACCTTCACCTTTCGCTACAGATAAGCTATCCTCTTTCTTGCTATCAGTTGACTTACTCTCTTTTTCAGAAGTCTTATTCTCTTTCTCTACCTTTTGCGTTTCTTCTTTCTTTGGCTCAGCTTTCTTACCATCAGTTTCAATTGTAATACAACCACTCAATAACATAACTGGTAACGCTAAACTTACTAATTTCTTTGCTTTCATGATTACTAATACCCCTTTATTTGTAAAATGTAGTGCAAACAAGTTAATATACTTAACTAATAAATTTCCCCCGAATAATTTATTAAAATCTACTATCCATAGATTTCCTGTATATTCATAATCTTTCCATATATATCATTTTACAAAGAATTACATATTTGGTCAAAGGGATTTATGTAGTCCTTAAAAGAAAATTTTAATCACAAAGAAAAGAAGCTAACAATAAATTGTTAACTTCTCAATCGAAAGTAAAATACTATCTTTCCTTATCTTCTAATATCTAGGTTGTGATTGAATATTTGTAAGATGAACATCATACATATCAATGATTTCAAGAAATCTATCAGCTTCACGGAAAACATGGTCTGCTAATAACGGATGAATGATACTCTTTATTTTACATTGCTCAATTAAATCACGTGCTGTTTTCTTAAAATCCCGAAGAGATGCAACCGACACACGATTTTGATCTAAAAATTGATCTAAAAGAGGGGCTGTTTGGGATTGTGGTTTCATAGATTCTAAGTCAATTGCTTGATACATCAATTCATCAAAATCATTGCTAAAATTCCGTGCTGTATCTACAAGCTTTCTTTCCGATGGATCAAGAAGATGGCCAATAAATTTAGCATGGTCTGCCATAATCCGTAAAAAGAAAACATTTTCTTTAATAATAGCATCAGGAAGCGCATCTAATTTACCTTCATTTAATTGTATTAAACGTTTTCTAAAATAATCAGCTTCCCTACTTGTATGGTCAACTAAAAGTGGAAAGTTATTTTGTCCTGGCAATTTACATGTGAGAATTAATCCTAAAATTTTTCGTTTAAATCCCCAAATATTAGTTGCGGCTTGTTGTACTTCTGCATTAAATCTTTTTATTTGCTCAGGATCTGTTTCATTTGTATAGGAATGCGCTATTTGTTCAATATGTTCAAACAATCGATAAAATTGATTAGCCTCTTCAATTAGTTGAGTATCCTCGCATCTAAATCCTAAGCGAAGAAAAAAAGAATGCTCTTTCATGATTCTAGACCAAAAACGAATTTCATTTAATGAACGCTCAACAAACATTACAGATGTAACACCTGTATCCGGATGTAATGAAGTTTCATCCCTATGCATTGTTAATCCCCCCCCAGTAAAATCCCCACTAGTTCCATTCTTATGAGTAAAAAAATATATAAATACCATCAATAAAAGTTTATGATGACTCTCTTATACATGTAAAATTAAACTAATATAACCTTAGCTTGATGAACATATACTGCTCCCGCAGAAGAAAAAAAGCTACCACCGAGATGTAAAATCCTACTAGGTGGTAACCTTTCAAAATTTCTATTAAAGCAATACCGAATCTTTATCACTTTCCTGATTACGTTTCTCACGCTCTTCTTCTAAACGCTTCATATATACTTCGCCTTCTTTTTCAATAAACTCATTATCCATATCTTGCTCTTTTTTCGAAGTATATAAAACCATGTAGCCACTTAGTACAATCCCGACAATCACAAGATACACCCACCATGGTAAAGTTTCCAAATCACTTCATTCCTTTCCTTAGACAAGCCTTATTAGTTTCACTTTATGAGGAAAGAAGTGGATTTATGCTTAAAATTTTTATTGTGGATGCTTCGCGAAAAATGCTTGTACATATTCCATAAACTCAATTGGTTCTTGACGAAACGGTGCGTGGTATCCTTTTTCAATAATATGAAACGTACTATTTGCAAATAGCCCATGATACAGTTCACCATTTTTCCAAGAAACGCTCTTATCGTGTCGTCCCCATATAATTAAAGTCGGCACCTTAATCTTATCGGCTTTCATCGCGATGCGGCGCTCTCTCATTTTCGTAAGCTGATCATAATGCTCTTTATCATCACGACTATTTTTCACTTCATTTTTATTATACTTCGTAATCTCGGTTACAGTTTGTAAGTCCGTCGATAGCGGTGGTACTTCATAACTTTCTTTTTGCTGGAAAGACTCTATCCCTGTAGCATCCGCCAAGATGAGATGCGTCACTGCATCCGGATATAAATACGCTAAATTGAGGGACATCTCTCCGCCCATTGAATGGCCGAGCACCGCAAACTGATCGTATCCGAGCTTCTTCATTAACTTATAATATAAATTCACTTGCGCAGGAAACGAATACTGAAAATCAACCGGCTTAGAAGAACGCCCAAACCCTAAAATATCAACCGCAATAATCGTATGATCTCGCACTAGTTCCGGATAAATATCACTAAACCCATCAGAAGAACCACCAAACCCATGCAACATAAGTAAAGGAGGTTTTCCCTCACCAATTTGCTTAAAATAAATCGTCTGCCCGTCAATTTGCGCCATACTCTCTTTCGTATTCAGCTTCATCATAACAGTATCTTTCACTTCTTCAACCTTCGCAATCGGCTTATCAACGAAGTTACATACGATAAGCAAAACAAGCACAATACCGCTAATCAAATAAAACTTAAACCGTTTCAAAGTTCCCGTCTCCTTTCTTGAGTTGCTATTTAAAGTTTTTACATTTTTTGGTTGTTTTATGTTCTCTTTTTAATTGTAACTAAAACAGTTACAATTATACTAAAAAAATATAACTCATTTCTATTACTAATGGTTATTCTGTAACTATTATAGTTACACATTTAAAGTAAGTCAATTCTTTTCTCTACATGGCCTAAAAATAGAAAAAGGGACTTCATGTTGAAGTCCCTTTCTTTGTTATTATAGTTGGCTTACTCCGCCGTCGCCTTTATTATCTGCTGGTGCTCCGCCTGTGTCACTAATGTTAACGTAGTCTGGTCTTGCTGGTGCTCCACCCGTATCTCCTCGACTAGCGTATTGATTAGATTCAGTAGAGCTGTTTAATCCTATGGCTAAAGCCCCCAAAATTGCTAATCCCGCTATTAATTTGCTAAGTTTTTTCATTATTTCAAAGCTCCCTTTTCTAAATATTTTTTATTCGCCTTATTATTTATATAAAAATATTTACTTGCTTTGATATGATTACCTTCTTCATAAAATTGCATTGCTAATTTTTCACTGTATTCTTTTATACATTCTAACAGATTTTTACTTTCAAAATACGAAATGCTTTCTAATACAATTTTCTCCATTTCATTTGCATTAGAGCCCTTATTCAATTCTTCCAATATCATAAAACGATATTGAAATTCTTTATTTTTTAATTCGTTACATGTTTCAATTCCCATCGCAATATATTTTTGCGCTAACTCAATTTCACCCAATTTCCAATACTCTTCAGCCACTGTAAAAATCGCTTTATAATGTTTAGGTAATTTCTCAGCAACTTCAGAAGCATGACGAATGGCTAAATCAGATAGATTTTGAGTACCATATAACCAACCTAAATTGTTTCTAATCATCAGAACGTACTTTTTATGATTTAATCTTTGGAATACATCTAAAGCAATATTAAAACTTTCTTCAGCTAATTCAAATTGCTTTAATTCCACGCAACATAAACCATATATATTTTCACATAATGCAACATTAATTTGGTACTCAGGATGATTTATAAATTCTTCTTTCGCTTTTTGAATATGGTGAATAGCTTTCACTTCCTGGTATGTATGATAGTAAAATTCACCTAAACGATAATTAAATTCTGCTTTTTCACAAGGATTTTGAATATATTCTAATAATTTTTCTGCCTGTTCAAATTCTTTACTAGCTTCCTCATAATTTTCAACCATTCTAAAATAAAGCGCTTTAAACAAATGATAATAATAAGCTAGCAAACCTTCTTGCGGAACTTCAAAAGGTTCTACTTGATTAAAGTGACCTTCTTTAATCGAAACCCAATCATTCAAAACTTGATACCTAAAATTCAACAACGCATGATAAATCAATACATCCTGATCCACGTCCAACCCACTAATCTTACTTTCAATCTCCTCTTTCATTTCCGTGGCCTTCTCTATATTTTGCTGCAACATTACACGATACCAATCATCCAATAAGTGTTTCATTTGCTCCCGCGTTACTACATCTGCTCCCATACACTCGCATCCCCTTTTCTCCAAAATTACAAAATTAGGATTTTTATACAATTATCAAAATTGTATATTACCACTCCTTTTCTATGTATTGAAAAATAATTATCAGAAAATTAAATATTTTAATTAATTATACCAAACTTTTCCTTTTTAATAACTTGAGAAACAATTGTCAGAAAACTTAACAGGACAAATAAAAAGCAAGCAGTTCCAGCACTCCGCTAAAACTACTTGCTCTCCTACTTACTATCTCTATTTTTACTCTTTAATAAATTCCTTCGTACTTCTCACTGTATCAATTGGACGAACTAATTTTTCAATTTCTTCACGTTTTGGCTCTAGGAATGGAGGTAAAGATAATTTTTCGCCAAGTGTTTCGTATGGCTCATCTCCCATAAACCCTGGGCCGTCTGTTGCAAATTCAAATAAGATTTGTGGTGCAACTCTTGCGTATAATGATTCGAAGAAGTGACGGTCTACATAGCCAGATGAAGGAAGTCCAACGCTACTGATTCTCTCAATCCATTCTTCTAATACAGCGCGATTGTCTACACGGAATGCAGCATGGTGAACCGTACCAAAACCTTGTCGTGCTTCTGGAAGAACCGTATTATGTTCTACAATGACAGAAGCACCGTTTCCACCTTTATTCACTTCAAATAAATAGAATTCTCCTTCTTGCGCAACCTCTTTAAATAATAAAACTTTTTCTAACACTTCTTTGAAGAAACTAAAGTTTGCAATACGGATGAATACAGGCCCTAAACCAGTAATTGCATATTCTAATGGAACTGGTCCGTTTTGCCATGGTGTACCTGATTCAATCCCTTTATCAAGTTCATCTGAGATTAATTGATAGTGTTGGTCATCAAAGTCAACGAAAGAAAGAGTTTTCTTACCAAATTGCTCTTTAATTCCTGTATGTTCTACTTCAAGACGGTCAAAGCGTTTCACCCAATACTCTAATGCTGCATCAGTTGGAACACGGAATGAAGTTTTTGAAATTTCATTCGTACCGTGTACTCCTTTTGGAATACCTGGGAAGTCAAAGAATGTCATATCTGTTCCTGCACTACCTTTATCATCTGCAAAGAATAAATGATACGTTTGAATGTCATCTTGGTTTACTGTTTTCTTAACTAAACGCATTCCTAAAACGTGAGTGAAAAACTCATAGTTTTTTTCTGCACTACTTGTAATCGCTGTAACGTGGTGAATTCCTTTTAATTGGTTCATTTTATATTCCTCCAATGGGTTTCATTTATATGTTAAAGTTGTATATTTTCTTCTATTACTTCTCTTCAATAGGTGCTAAATTCGCTTCAATCTCTGCACGCTGATTTTCTAAGAACGGTGGTAAATCAAGTTTTTCTCCTAAATGTTCTACATCTCCATCAACTGTAAACCCTGGTCCATCTGTCGCAATTTCAAATAGGATTCCGTTTGATTCACGGAAATATAAGCTTTTAAAGTAGAAACGGTCAATGATTCCTGAAGAATGGAAGCCTCTTTGTTTCACTTGTTCTTCCCAATAGGCAAGCTCTGCATCGTTTTTCACACGAATTGCTAAATGGTGAATGCTACCGCGGCCCGGCTTTTCAGTAGGACCATCTAAATATTTCACAACGATTTCTCCAAAAGCCTCTCCTTTAATGGACTGAAAAATTGCTTCCTCTTCGCTGCGGCTAACCTCTGTATAACCAAACATCTCTGTAAGTGTACTCGCCATTTTATCAAGTCTACGAACTGTCATTTCTACAGAACCCATTCCTTGAATTTGATGCTTTGCAGGAACTTCTGATTTCTCCCAATTTTCCCAGTGCTCTACTTTTTCTCCGTTTGAAACGAGTAGTACTAAGCGAAGACCTTCAGCATCCTCAAATTGTAAAGCAGGACGATTTGCATATGTTGTCATCTCACTATGTTTCACATTAAATTTCTCAAATCGTTCTTTCCAGTAATGTAAGCTTTCCTCTGAAGGAACGAGTAATCCAATTCGAGTAATCGCATTTGTACCGCGATATGTTCTTCCTACTAAAGGAATTTCAAAAAATGATAACTCTGTACCCGGACTTCCTGTTTTATCTCCGTAAAATAAATGGTACATTGACGGATCATCTTGGTTCACTGTCATTTTCACACGACGTAATCCAAGCACATTTTTATAAAAGTGATTATTTTCATTTGCATTTTTCGTAACCATTGAAATGTGATGATGCCCTTTAATTTTATACATTTTTAATTCCTCCGCTTCGTTTTACTAGTCAAGTGATGATAAAAAAATAATATGCTTTTTAGCTGTTCAATTTATTCTCATTATGTTTTTGTAAATTCATCTTAGTTTTTACTGCATAAGTTACTTTCGTTTTTAACTCAAAAACAACTGATTGTATGTTTTTCATATGGCTCAATTACTTTCGTTACTATCACTTTACAACTCAAGTGATTAAAAAGCAAGTATTTTATCTCGAATTCGAGATATTTTTTTATTAAATAACATTTTGGACTAAAAACACGAGAAATTCTTGGTTTGAGGACATTATAAAATTCATAAGTTGATGGATGTGAGATATCGCCAGCATTTTTGAAAAAAACACGCTAAGAGTATGCGAGATTTTATACAGTTTTTTCGTTAATCCAATAACAGACAAGAACCCTAAAACCGCACCAGAATAGGAATGTATAAAAAATTGCATAGATTGATAGAACAAAAAAAGGAGGTTCCCTTGTGAGATTAGGGTTCCTCCTTTTTCCTTGCTACCGATAATAGGACGTTATGTTAACTGATCATGTATAGGATATTCATATAGAAATTGTTTCTATCAATGCTGAATTATACAAAGAAGGAGGCATGATAATGAAAAAAGAACAATTAATATTAATTGCTAGTCTTACTCTTTTATTTCCTGTCCTTGAATTTTTCTTCCAGAAATATGATTACTTCAATTTTTACGCACATATAGGTATTATAGCCATTGCTGTATCAACTGTTGTATTCACACTCCATTATATAAAACAAATTTATTGGAAATTATCGATCGTATGAGGAAATTATGAAAGAATAGAATTTAATTGAATATGTTTTCTATTACCCGTTTCAAGCTTTTCCCCATACCTTTTACTGCCCATACTAGTTTAAGGAACACTTTAAAGATAGCATCCCATACGTGTTCATTAATAAAAAATTCGTATACTTTCTTTAACCACTCTTTCGGGGATTTACTCTTACGTTTAAACCTTTGCCAATGCGTTTCTTCACTAGTTTTCATAACTACCCCTTCTTTCTTAATCGAATATGCTTTCTATTAGAAGTTTTAACACCTCGCTATAATGATGAAAAGAACGAGGTTTATCATATCTGGCAATTTAATCACTCCTAATTTTAAATTAAATTCATTATATAACGATTTCTAAATTTTTAGTTAATTACTAGTGAGAATTAAGCAAAATTTAAACAAAAACACCTATCTTAGGCTTTAGTTACAGGTTTTCCCCCTATAAAATCAACTATTTGCGCCACCAACTATGGGGTACGCGAATTACTTTGATATTATCTTTGAACGAACAAAATAACTCCTTTCGAAAAACAAATGAACTGATATTAATCAACTTCCAATATCGAGAATTATGTAAATAAGCTGCCCATATGGACAGCTTACTGTATTTTTTGCTTAACATATTTTTTCTGAAATGCTGGCGGTACTCAATTTAAAAGTTGATATGCCCCCATTCTAGTGGCAAGATATGTTTTATTAGTTCTTCGTTACACCCATGCGTACTTCTTAACTATTTTATTTCATTTTTAATAAAGTGAAACTTTAATCAGTGGGGGTTTTCTCCCCCCCCCCACTGATTATCAGCCCTCACCAATCGGACTTTAATGACTTAACATTATGCTTATCTTAGGAGCGAGGTATTTTATCGGTGAGTGTATACAAGCCATGTAATGCTTGCTGTTAATAATGCTGACGAAATCAAAGCTGTAAGAACACTATATGTTTGCCACATAAGTATTGTTGACCAATCGAAAGCGCAGCACAGTATACCCAGAGCAATCGTAGCGATCAGGAAAATAACTGTTACGGTTATTCTCTTTTTTGTCATTGGCTGTCGCTCATTCGTTCTCCTTCTGCGTAATCCTAAGAGAAATAGCAAAACGGCCAATAGGCAAAAAATAATTGTGATAGACGACAAAATGATATCCAAAAGCTGTGTGCCGCTTATTTCATATGACTGAGTTAGATTGCCTTCTAATATATCTTTAACTTTTAGTACCATGTTTGTATTGGTATTTGTGCCGTTGCTCAGCAAGGAGACGGCTGTTCGTTCATTTGGCAGTATGACTACTTCGGTTCTGAAATTTGGATTGCCCCCAGTGTGTTCTATAATCGTTTGTTCGGCATTTACGGACCAACCTGCCGCATAATACATACCGTTGACAGCCGAAACAGACATATCACCCCTATGTGATTTTTCGATAACCGTGTGAAATATTTCGGGTATGTCCTGCACGATACCCATCTGTATGCCCAGCCAACGAGCCATATCTTTTGTATTAGAAATGATGTAGCCTGCGGGTTTATTCCCAGCATAATCCGGAGCTTTAAATGGAGTTGTCATAAAAAAGGAAGAACGGTAGCCCTGTGCCAACTGTCCAGTAGCTTGAGCATCTTCTTTATAAACATACGTCTGGTGAAGACCTAGCGGCTGAAATACCTGTTCCTTCATAAAGTCTTCATAGCTTTGTCGCGACACAATCTCAATAACCAAACCCAATACGTCATAATTAACGGTTCCATAGTTATACTGTTCACCGGGAGGGAACGCCAATTCAGCATCAACGAGCATTTCCACAGTCTTTTGCAACATATCCGATGTATTGCCTTGTGGAATATTTTGAAGATGCCTAATATTTGTTAGACCACTGGTATGGTGAAGAAAGTTATTTAGTGTAAGACTTTGCATATCAACAGGTTTCCCTTGATACTTTAATGTAAACCAAGGTAAATATTTTTGGACAGGGTCAGTCATTGAGAGCAGCCCTTGCTCTTCCAATAGCATAATACCCATACCGGTAAAAGCTTTACTGACCGAGGCTAACTCATAGAGTGTATTTTCACTTGCAGACAACCCCTTTTCACGGTCTGCATACCCTGAAGAAAAGTAGAACACTTCATCATCAGCAAGTATTGAGATTGACATTCCCGGCACACCTGATATACGACAGGCATCATCTAGCAACGCTTGTATTGCCGCAGATTGCGAATCTGACAACGCATAACTTTGTGTTGCAAATCCTGAGAATAATATAAATATCGTTAATACAAAAACAATAATCTTTTTCATAAACTCTCCTTTTTGGAAAATTATAAGAGAATAATATAAATAACCTCCTTTTACAACTACGAAACTAAATTTTAATTTATCTTTCTATTCACCTGTATAATATCAAATAATTGCGAATAGTTACACTTGAACGAACAGATGGATGTAATTTGAAACAACTTTAAAGAGCCTTGCTACGTAGAATGTAGTAAGGCTCTTAGCTTTTTAATAATCAAAATTCAATAACTTTATTATCATTATACAACAGCCTCACTAAGCGTATTAACACTTAATGAGGCCACTTTATTCACACTATTAATTATGGAACGTCGGCTTATAGAACGAACGATTATCAAGAGCAAAGACACGCTCTGTGTACTCGCCTGGTTTTGTGCGTCCTAATGCACGGTCCATCATGTTCATTTTTGCATCTAAGTTATCGATGTAATGCAGAATTTCTGCTTCTTTTACTAATGGTGGTTTTGGGCTACCCCATTCTGCTTTTCCGTGGTGAGAAAGAACGATGTGTTGAAGAATTAATACTTCTTCTGCATCGATTTGCAATTCGTCTGCTGCTTTACCAATTTCGTTCACCATAATAGAAATGTGGCCTAGTAAATTTCCTTCTAACGTATACGTTGTAGAAATTGGGCCAGATAGTTCGATTACTTTACCAAGGTCATGTAAAATAACGCCTGCATATAGTAAGTCTTTATCTAACGATGGATATAGATTTGAGATAGCTTTCGCTAAATCAAGCATTGATACGACGTGATAAGCTAGTCCAGATACGAACTCGTGATGGTTCTTTGTCGCTGCTGGATAGTCTAAAAATTCGTTTTGATGCTTATTTAATAAATGTCTTGTTAGACGCTGAATGTTCGGGTTTCTCATTTCAAATATGTATTGCGTAATTTTCTCAACCATATCTTCTTTTTTCACTGGTGCTTTTTCTACGAAGTCTGAGATATCTGTTACTTCATTTTCATTCGCAACACGAATTTGTTTCACACGTAATTGAATACGTCCTTTGTAGTTTAAAATATCACCAGCTACTTTCACGATTGTTTCCGCTACATATTGTTTCTCAACTTCTGGTGATACGTCCCATAGCTTCGCTTCAATGTCTCCACTTGGATCTTGTAAGATTACTGTTAAAAATGGCTTTCCATTGCTTGCGATACCTTTTGTCGCTGTTTTAATTAACAAGAAAATATCGACTTGTTCACCAACTTCATATTCTGCAATTTTCTTTTTCATTCGAATTCCTCCACCAAATCAGTTACTTTTAGTATAGCACACTACAACTCATTTTCTTTACGCATATGTGTTAATTTTATAATCTGTTTTTCTGTAAAATACGCGAGTAAATGCGCATGACATGTAAAGAATATGACTTGTCTATCCTTTGCAATTTCCTTTATAAGTTCAATCGTTCGATTCGTCCTTACCGCATCAAAATGCACGAAACTATCATCAATAATGAATGGATAATCATGTTCGAATGTTTTCGCGAGTGCAAATCTCAGCGATAAATATAACTGCTCCGCTGTCGCTTGGCTTAGTTCATGACTGTAAAAACGCATACCGTCGTTACGTTCAACGATAAACGGTTCTGCCTCTGACGGTGAAAAGATTTTACTATAGCGTCCGCCTGTTAAATAGACGAAATACTCTTCTGATTTTTGTAAAATACGAGGAAGATGAACTTCATGATAATAGTGCTTCGTTTTCGTTAACACTGTCTTTGCGGCCGCATAAGCAGCCCACTTCTTCACTTGTTCACGCACTTGCGCTTTTTTCATTTCCCATTCATGCATTAAATCGCCGTACGTACTACCTTCTTCTAAATTCGCAATTTCCATACGATGTTTCGCAATACGCTCTGTCAATTCTTTCTCTTGCGCCAGACAATTTTGCACGACTGTCATTTCTCTCTTTAATTTCTCTTCATAACCATCAGCTTCATAATGTTCAGCTAATGATAAACTCGTTAAACGCTGTTCCAACAGATCAATTTGCGGTAATAAACGCCCCACTTGTTTCTCTGCATCCTCACGTTTTTCCGCCAGTTTACCTGCTTCTAAAAACATCTCTTCATCTGTAGACTCTGCAATATGCCATAAACCATCTCGTTCTATTAGTAATTGCTTTAATTGTTCTTGCATAAACTCATATTCTTCTTGCCATTCCGCCAGTTTTTCTTTTAACTGCTTACAAGTTTGGCGCTTCTCTTTCTCATTTTGCATACGGCTTTGTGCCTCGTGTAGCTTACTATACTCCGCACTACCGATAACAGTTTCTAGTTTATGTTCAAATTGCGAAATCATTTCATATAATGAAGATTTTCGCGTACCTTGCTTCTCTAACTCCCGATATAATTGCTGCATTTTTTCAATACGCTCAAACGCCGGCAATATGTGTGCATACGTATAAAATTCAGGAAACATATAGCGCGTTTTATATGCATCGACTTGTTCTCCCGCCTGGAACGTTTCTCTCTCCCATTCCTCATACGATGAAACGACTTTATCATACGCTCGTTCCAACTGCTGTAACTTATAAGACTCGCGCTCAAATAACTTCCGAATCTCTTCATCTTTTTCTAACTCATAGCGTACAGACATCGCTTCTTCACTTTGTCTCCCGCCGGCACTTTGCTGAAGAGTAAGAAGCTCTTCTTGTAATCCGCTTGATGGATCTTTATATAAAACAAGGGCGAGAACAATCCCTACAAATACGATGACACTAATAAATAAAAGCGGGCGATTGTCTATAAATAAGCTCGTGAATAAAATGCCTGTATTAATAAGGAGTAACAGAAGACAAACTCTTTGCCACTGCTTTTTCTTTTGCATAGCCGCTCCTGCTTTTTCCTCGTACTTGCGCTTCATTCTCTCTGCGCCCATACCGATAAACGCCGCATCTTGGAACGACTTCTCTTTCTCAGCTAACGCATTTCGCTCTTCATCCGCTAACATTTGTTGCTTAATCTGTCTTATATTCTCTTCTTGTTCTTCTAATTGCTCCTGCGCTACTTTAAAACGATCATCAAGCTGTGCTTTTTGCGTTTCTAATTCACGCGCCTTTTGCACTGTTTGCGTAATTAACTCTTTCGTTGCCAAACTCATATCAAACGACAGAACTGTTTCCTTTTCAAAAGTAGCACCAATTTGTTGCTCTAGTTCTGCCAGTTCTTCTTTTATATTCGTAATACTTCCTGTCAAATCACGCATTTCTTGGCGTGCATTTTCGTAAGACATATGCTGCATACGAAGTTCTTCTACATAACTTTCTTTTTGTAAAAACTCTTCATCTATTTGAATCGAGGCAATTTCCGATTGCACTGTCTCAATTTTCTTGTGGAGCGAATCAACTTGTAATTGAAGCGGCTCCATCTTCGCCTTAATTGCTTCATAACGCGCCATTCCGTTTACAGGAAACTGCCCGCTCTCGTTCTCTAACACTTTCTCGTGCGCACGCTTTTCAATAACGAGAGGCTCAAGCGCTGCTAATATTTCATAATCTTGCTTCCGCTTTTCTGCATTCTCTTTTTCCCCGCGAACAGAAGCAAGTTTCTCTTCACTTTCTTTTAACTGCTCCACTTGCTTTTCATACGTGCCAATTTTCCCTTGCCACTCTTTCATCTTCTCTTCCAGCTTCTTCATCTCTTGCAATGATACGTTAATTTCTGGTTTACGACCACTCGGCTTGAAGCGCTGGTCCATTTCTTTTTCTAGCTTTTTATCTAACTGCAATAGAGCATCACTTCCGACTGCACTTGCCGAAAATAAATAATTGCCAATATCCGCTTCGCCGAGCTGATGAATGTTTTGAAGGCCATGCATATCAAATGAAAAGACAGATTCAAATAAACTTTCATTCATCCCGCTTAATATATCGTTTAAAATTTCTTCTCCGCCCGTTTTCCCGTCTTCAAAATAAACGGTCACCTCGCCAGCTGCCGTCTTTGGCAATCGCTCAATTTTCAAACGACCGTACTGCTCTGTTTGCACAGTGATCGCACCGCCATACTTCCCGCCTTCTTTCGGCTCATAACGGCGCTGTCCTCTCGTCGGAAAACCGAATAAAATACTTTTCATAAATGAGCGAATTGTCGATTTCCCCGCTTCATTTTCACCGTATAACACTGTCAGCAAGGAAAGATCCATTTCCACATTTTCTAATTTTCCGTACCCATAAATATGGAGTTTTTCAATTCTCATTTTTTATCCCTCTCTTGCTGGAATAATTGTTCTAAAATAATATTTTCTGCTTCCTTTTGAATCTCTTTCTTCTCTTCTTCTGTAAAAGATTCAATACTATTACGCGCTACAGGAGATGTCCAAATAGTGCGCAATACTCCGTCCATATTAGTGAAAGCTTCTAACTCCTTTAGCACACTACCGATGAAATGATTTTCCGCTTTCAAACGTTCGATTTCCGCAAAAGAAACCGTCTCATTTTTCCACTTCATCGCATATACGAAATCTTTTCGCTCTTCTCCAGATGCTAAAATGTGAAAAATCTCTTCCACACGCTTTTCGTCGCGCAAATAAGGTGAAAGTGGGCCTTGTCCTGTAAATATGACAGTTAATAATGTCCCTTCTTCTTCTCTTCGGCATTCATTTATCGCACTTGATACGCTCGTCATAAGTTCATCAACCGTTTCAAGTCCATCGATACTCACTTCTATCTCATCCCACACAACATCCGCCGTATGGAAAAATGAACACTGCGATCCTTTTTTCGTAAGTTCAATAAGGTATGCACCCTTCTCGCCTGTTTCCTTACGATGACGACCTTGTATGTTCCCTGGATAAATAATGTATGGTTCTTCTGATAAAATTTCACGTTTATGTATATGGCCAAGAGCCCAATAATCAAACTGTTTTTCTTTCAACTCACGAATTTGAAACGGTGCATAGCGATTATGCTCTGCATCTCCTTCCACACTTCCGTGAAGCATACCAATATGAAAAGGCGCATCACTCATTTTCGTATACTGCGCTGTCATATTATCCGTTACCGCTTGCTGCAAATAACTAAAACCATAAATAGAAGCTAATAGCTCACCATTTTTATAAAATGATTTCTCTTCTACATAAGGCTCAGTAAATACATGAACATTTTCTGGAAACTCAATTGCTGCCCAGCTTCCCCCTAAATGATCATGGTTACCGTGAATAATAAAAACAGGGATATAGTATTGTGAAAGTCTCTTCATTTGCTCACGCACAAACACTTGCGCCCTCAAACTTCTCGTCTCCGCATCATACAAATCCCCAGCTAGTAATACGAAATCAACGCGCTCTTGAATCGCTTTATCAACAATACGCTCAAATGATTCAAACGTACTTTGCTTCATTCTCTCCCACACAGACTGCGCAACATTCATCTCCATCCCTTTAAACGGACTATCCAAATGCAAATCAGCCGCATGTATAAACTTTACTTGTTTCACAAATAACGATCCTTTCTATCTTTCAAAAGTTTCATTTTATCAAAATTAAAATCGCTGAAAACTAATAATTATCGAGAATAAAAATATTCTCGATAATTAAAGTTTCATTCTATTTTACCACGCAATGTCATATATTTCTTTGCATATTGTAGCGTTTTATGTCAAAATAATTATAAGATTCTGATTTTAATTATTGGAGGGAATTTTCATGGGAGTATACGTTCTAACAGTCTTTGAAAAAGATGGTTCAAAAGCATTAGACGAATCATTCGAGGCGGCAACTGAAAAAGAAGCAAAAGTAAAAGGTGAATCTATCTTACAAGAAAAAGGATTGTATGAAAAAACACATCGCTGTACATCTACTGCAGGTAAGCTCGTTTTATTCCAGCGCTAAAAAAAGAAGCGTCATCCGCTTCTTTTTCACTCTACTATATCTTCGTCACACCACGTAAACACCACATCTAGAATACGATTACCGATACGTACGCGTTTATTCCATTTACCTGTTTGGATCTGATGTTGCAATTCTGCTTTCATCTTTTCCGTCCAGTCGTGAATCGTTTCACTACCGTCGTACGGATATACGCTCGGAAACTCTTTCTGCAGTAGATGCAAGCTCTCTGCATCAAAATGAAAATGGAAGAAGTAGTTTGCTGTAAGCGATGGTTCTTGCAATCGTAAAAAATGATCATCAATTTGCTTTCTATTTCGATAGAAAGTAAAGATATTCACTTTACCGCTAGTAATTTGGTCAATTTGAATTTCGTGCTTCTCTATAATCACGTCTTCTCCACCTCGTTGTATACTATCTTTAGTATATATGTCTTTTGCAACAAAGTTAACCATTTTCGCGCGAAATTCATTTCCTTCATTATATTACCTGTACCTCCATATGCAATCAGAATAAATAAAACAAAGTTGAAGGGGAGCGATCACATGTATTTCGGAAGCAAAGGTTGGTATGTAAAAGAACTTAAAAAATTAGGTATCCGTACTTATGAAGGTAAAAAACTAGAATCGTATCGTACGCATGTGTTGTCTAGTTTACTTGAGAGAATGAAGAGAGCTTCGGCTTAATAGAATAGCAAGAAGTAAACCTGAATATTGGTAAATGATAAAAAACACCTCCTAAATTCGCATACTAAGTATGCAAATTAAATGGAGGTGTTTTTATCAGTCTCACTTTTTCAGGGGCGCTTCAGTTTTCATAAAATATTTTTTGTTTCCGTTGAAACGGATAAGTTTTAATCTCAGCTGTATCTAAATTTTCATTGAATAAATGAATAGCTATAATTTGTCTACAATCGTAAGTATGGTAATAATATGTTCCAGATTCCATACACATTGCACTCGTATAGATGGTATTATCTAATGTTCCGTCTTCTGTTATTACTGCCCCTTTAGGAACCTCACAATTTGATAAGATATGAAAAATAGCCGATATCCCCTCTTCTTCGTTCTCTATACCTTGAATGTTTTGTTTGCCATATGCTGCCCGTACAAATCTTGATGGCGGGGTAAAATCTCCAGGAAGTCCCATCGTTCCTGAACCTTGGCCAAAAGCACTTAATGGTACATCTCCCCACTCCGTTGGCGCAAATGGCTGCGATTTAAGTCCAATATATTGTCTTAAATTTTGTAAATGCCAATTAAACTCCGGACTATTAGTCATCACTCCTAATGGATTGTCATACATTTTTAGTCCATCAGTTGTCGGCTCAAGTACAATACAATCTCCCCATTTATCTGCTAAAATCCAATGTAGCGGTGGGGTAATTCCTAAAACTGGTAATGGTATATCTATAAGGGAAATGTTATCAACAGATTTTTTTAACTCTTCAACAGAATTAAATTGCGTGAGGCTCCAAGCCACAAAATCAAATGGCGCTAAATTCGTTTTATGGTTATCTATACTGTTACTATAAGTAGCGAATCCCGGGAAATAGAGAGTGGCACACGTCATACCAGCTTCATTTACTCCGTCCGCCATAATGACCCTTCCTTCATGATTAATTCCCATTCCGACAACAGCCTTTTTCGCTCGGATAGTTTCACCAGTTATATTGTTCCACTGATAACGCCGAGGAATGATTATTACTTCCTGATTCATATCTAATGTGAAATCCATTGTTCTCGCAAAAAGATGTTGGAAATTTTTAGTTTGTAACGTCAAACTAGTACACATGAAGAAATCCCCCCATTTTATAGTTATATACACATTTTATAAAATTATGATAAATACGTAAATTAAAAACCCTATTTATCACCAACAAAGTAACCACCCAAACTAAAAATGCTATAATAAACCCAATCAAACTAAGGGGGCAAATTACTTTGCTTGGAACATGCATTCAATTTCATAAGTTTGGCAATCCAAAAGACGTATTACAAGTTGAATATAAAAATATAGAACCACTGAAAGATAATGAAGTTTTCGTCCGTATGCTAGTTAGACCGATTAATCCATCTGACTTAATTCCCATCACAGGAGCATACGCTCATAGAATTCCTTTACCTAACATACCTGGCTATGAAGGTGTTGGTATTGTAGAAAATGTTGGCGCTTTTGTTTCTCGAGAGCTTATCGGTAAACGAGTGTTACCTTTACGCGGGGAAGGTACTTGGCAAGAATATGTGAAGACATCAGCTGATTTTGTAGTCCCTATTCCTGATTCCATTGATGATTTCACAGCGGCACAAATGTATATTAATCCCCTTACGGCGTGGGTTACTTGTACAGAAACGTTAAACTTACAGCGTAATGACGTTTTATTAGTGAATGCTTGTGGGTCCGCTATTGGACATCTATTTGCGCAGTTATCCCAAATTTTAAATTTCCGATTAATTGCCGTTACAAGAAATAATAAGCATACAGAAGAATTACTGCGCCTTGGTGCTGCATATGTAATTGATACTTCCACTGCCCCGCTTTATGAAACTGTTATGGAATTAACAAACGGGATTGGTGCGGATGCTGCGATTGATTCTATCGGAGGACCGGATGGAAATGAATTAGCTTTTTCCTTACGTCCAAACGGGCATTTTTTAACGATCGGTCTTCTATCAGGAATACAAGTGAACTGGGCCGAGATTGTCACAAAAGCAAAAGTACACGCAAACATATTTCATTTACGACATTGGAATAAAAATGTGTCAGCATATAAATGGCAGGAGACGTTTCGTCACTTAATTCGTCTAGTAGAAAATGAGCAATTACGTTTTATGAAAGTCCATTCTACATATGACTTAGCGGATGTGAAAACGGCGGTTGATGTTGTGCAATCTGCGGAGAAAACGAAAGGGAAAGTTTTTTTGACGGGTTACTGACTACAATTGAAGGAGTCTTTTTGATTGGCCATTTAAATAGACTAGATAGTACGTTTAGGAACACCTAATTGTAAGTATCTGGTATAATCCTATTAAAAGGTGAAAGGAGATTTTCACATGTGGCTAATCACGGCAATCGCGCCTGTTGTAATAGTTGGTGGAATTGTAGTATTTGTAATTAAAAGATTGGAACATAAATATAAGAACGGAAAATTAGGTAAGAAAAAATCTCAAAAAGCTCAACTGTTATTAGATAGTTTCATACCTATGGGAATGCTTGTCGGCTGTATGATTGGTTTGATTTCCGGTATGTTTTCCCCAGATTTCTCACTGTTTTCCATTAGTTTAGGGTCTGGAATAGGCTATTTATTTGGTTATTTCGCCTATGAAATTTATAGCAAGACAGGCAACAATTTTTCATAATCCAAAAAGAATAAGCGGAACAGTACATAATCGTCATATAAAATATGTACTGTCCTTTATTGTTGCATCAACATTATCACCTTACCTTCCACATCCTATACACCTTTTTTATTGACTTTCCTCTCCTCCCTCTTTTGTATATCCACTTTTTTATTTTCATTGGATCTATACCCATAGTAAAGTAGAGCACATGTAATAACTGAACCTACAATATATCCTAAAAAACACCCTAACCAAAACATAATGTAACCGCCTCTATTCATTATAAATTTTATGTAATACAACCCTTTACATGCTCAATCGTTTATTTCTATAAACTATACACTCTCGTTATTCATACCATTATTTCTCCCCTTACCTCAAATAACAATTTTTTTATTTATCATAAAGTTAACACTCTCGTTAAACAAATATAAAGATTGCTGTATTTCTTACTTTTCTCCTTGAAAACGATATATACTATATTTGAAATAAGCGGGTGCGGCTGCTTAGTATCTAAATTCCCGTGCAATACCCCCAATCCTAGCATCTTTTACAATAACGTTTTGCTTATTTTTTGTACTTATAATACGCCATCAACTCTTCTTCATTTTAACTTTAATCATGAAACAAAAAAATCCCCTCAAAGCATGAACTTTAAGGGGGAGCCTGTTTTTTATTTACTTATATACGTACAGCTGTACCACTTACAGCAACCATTAACATTCCATCACGAACAACTTCGTAATCTACGTCAATACC
Organism: Bacillus sp. FSL W8-0770; assembly: GCF_038008705.1. Classification (NCBI taxonomy): domain Bacteria; kingdom Bacillati; phylum Bacillota; class Bacilli; order Caryophanales; family Bacillaceae; genus Bacillus; species Bacillus sp. FSL W8-0770. The sequence goes on along the minus strand of NZ_JBBOZR010000001.1, from coordinate 992,886 downwards.
AACGATAGCGTTCGCACCTTTTTGTTTTGCAAGTTCTTTCATTTCATCCATTGCGATATCACGAGCTTCTTTTAGCTTGCTTTCGTAAGAACCAGCACGACCACCGACAACATCACGAACGGAAGCGAATAAATCGCGGACAATATTTGCACCCATAATAGCTTCACCATTTACAATATCGATATACTCAATAATTTCTTTACCTTGAATTCCAGACGTTGTTGTTACAATCATGACTGACACTCTCCTAATAAGTTGTAGTTTTTTAATGCGCTTTCTTATGTCTTTATTATGACACAGAAAAAATATCTAATCTATTGAATTACCTTACAGGAGTGTGACAATTTTGTAAGAATAAAACCCCCATTATGTTCAATAAAGCGCTTTAACATTAGGATACATAAACGAGTCTCTATTTTCTTTCCAATCCTTTTCTACTTCTTTAAAAGTTGGTCGCCCTAATTCTTTATTATTTTCATGTTTACTAAACCATTTTTTCACATACTGATCTCCATTTTTACTTTGAACTGTGCAAAGGAAACTATTGCTACTATCCTTTAATATTTTTACAATCACGAATAGACACCTCTTCCCTTCTCAATATCATAATAGGACTTGATCTTTTACTATAAGCCCTTCCTCTCTTATAGTCATACGACTCCTCGGCCGCGCCAAAGTTGTAAGATCAAAAACGATATTCACTTTGTTTACATTTTATTTAAAGAAATCAGAGTTATAGGCATTATGCTTATCAAATATTTTATATATTTCTAACTTATCATCTAATTTTGCATCTACTAAAATTAATATATTTCCATCGTAAATATATTCTTCATACTTTTTAGCATGGTCTTCAGGGATTCCTAAGCCGATAAATGCTCCTATTAAACTTCCAGCTCCTCCGCCAATACCAGCTCCTCCAATAGCTGCTGCAATTGGTCCTGCTGCTACAATTGGACCCATTCCAGAAACGGCAAGTATACCAAGACCTGTTAATAAACCACCGAGTCCGCCTGCTACTCCTCCAGCTACAAGCCCTGTCGCTGAAAAGATATCTGCTTTATGTGCAGTTTCGCTATTCACTTTTTCACCCGATTTTTCTTCCAGATGTTCAATTTCCTTTTGATCTTTCGCAATAGCTGAAATGTTATCTGCTGAGTATCCTTTTTCATTTAATTCATTAATAACGAGTGCCGCATCATCAATTGTTCTAAAAACACCTACTATTTTTCTATCTACATTCATAACTATTAACCTCCTAAAGTTTTATATAATGTATCTTTATTTTTCTTCATTTCTGTATACACTAATCTTTTTATTAACATAACCATTTACGAAAAAAGCGAATAGTAAAAGCACTACAAGTGAACTACTTAACAAGTAAATTAAATCAAATGTAATATTAATCATCATTTCATTCATGTATACCAGGCTCCTTTTTATTTAAAGTAAAAGTATATTTTGATAGACTAATCTACTAAACATAGACATCTTACAATTCATCTTCAGTTAATCTCTTTGTAGTATATGTATACCCTTCCTAACCTTTTCTAAACGTAAAAAACTATAATTATATTTTTTCTTATTTATATGTTTAACACTTTTTAAAACGGGTATGTTTATATTGTTATGCTTACTATATGGAAAGGAATATTACGATGAACGCCATTCACTCTACTACTATTTCTTATAATGAAACACCTACAATAACTCAGATTCATCATTTTTATGCTTTAATGACAACATTTCAAACGAATGTATTTATAAGTAAACACGGAACACTTACTTCTATTAAAAACTTAAGCACTCTAGTATCCTTTTTCCTTACTGTAAAAAAGAGAGATCTTGTATTATTTATTTTTGAAGGAATAGATGCAAAAAGAGCTTTAAGAACACTCTTCCCTTCTTAGAATATTTGTTATCCTCTATTCCCTCGTTTACTACCTTTCATATATGTTTTTATATTTCAAAATGATTTCCTCTATAAAAAAAGAACCCCCTAATACAATAGGGGGATTTCTAGTTTAGCCTTATGAAAACTGATATAATATATATTACGTTTTTCATTCTTTAAAATAGAAAAGTTTTAATAACCTTGAAGGTAGGAATTTTTAATGAACTCGAAAGCAAAATTTAGTATTCGCTACAAAATTATGGCTGGTTATTTAGTTATCATTTTGTTCTTACTTGTTTCTTTCATTATGTTGAACAATGAGATTTCTAATTTACAAAAATCTCGTAATTTTATTATTGATCACGATTTTAAAGTTCTCAATTTAACAAATCAAGTGGAGAAAGATTTACTAACAATTGAAAATAAAGCGAAAGGGTTTATCATTTCTAATAATCCAAATTACGTACAATCTCTTAATTCTGCGGAAAAGGATTACGAAAAGCATTATCAAGATCTTTTCTCATTATTAGAGGATAACCCATCTCAGCAAGAAAAATTAAAACAGATTAACGAAAATATTATTAGTTGGATAAATAAAGAGATTCACCCGTTAATTGCAAATCATAATAGTAATAATGTACAAACAATCGACACGACTCAAATTCAGTCATTACAGTCACAGGTAACTAACTTCCGTAGCACTGAGGAGCAATTAACGAAAAAAAGAGCAGCACAATTAGATACTGAAAATAATAAATTAGAGATTTGGTTATACAGTTTATTGTTCTTACTTTCTTGTATTTCTATTATCATTTCACTCTATATTTCGAATTCCATTACAAAAACGATTAAAAATGTAATTCAAGCTATTAAATCCATTTCTTCTAAAGAAAAAATCACGGAAAGAATTCATGTAAACACACGTGATGAAATAAAAGATCTTGCTCATACAACGAATCACCTACTAGACGAAATATCGAAAAGAGAATGGTTACAAACGGAGCTTGCAGAATTAATTTTAATGTATCAAGGTGTATCTTCTATTGAGATGTTAGGTAAAAAAATTCTTAGTGGAATTATACAAAAAACGCAAACTTCTTGCGGTGCATTTTATGTACGTGAAGAATATGAAGAAACTGTCTACTATGTGAAAAAAGCTTCTTTCGCCGATCAAGGTGCTGATATTGGGAAACAATCCATTCAAATGGGTGAAGGTTTCATTGGACAGTCTGCCTTAGAAAAGAAAAGTTTTATTCTCAGGGATATACCCGAAGAGTTTCGTTATGTCACTAGCGGAGTATTAGAAATACGTCCTAAAAATCTATTAATCATCCCTATCTTATTTGAGGATGAAGTAATCGCAGTAATGGAGTTAGTAAGTGTAACTGAGATTTCAGATTTACATCAAGATTTAATTCAACAAACCGTTGATAATCTAGGTTTAACAATCCATAGCATTATGGGACGTATGCGAATTCAAACTCTTTTACATGAATCACAAGCAATGACAGAAGAGTTACAAGTTCAATCAGAAGAATTGCAAACGCAAGCGGAAGAACTACAAATGCAAGCAGAAGAATTACGAACAACGAATGAACAATTAGAGTCTAGAACGGAAGAGGCGGAGCAAAAGACAGCTGACTTACAAATTACTAAATCAGAATTAGAAGAAAAAGCAAGTGAGTTGTTGCGTAGTTCAAAATACAAATCTGAATTTCTAGCAAATATGTCACATGAATTACGCACACCGTTAAATAGTATTTTACTATTATCTGAAATGTTAAGAGAAAATCATGATAACAATTTATCCGACGATGAGATTGAATTAGCAACTGTCATTCATTCATCAGGGAAAGACTTACTTACTTTAATTAATGACATACTCGATTTATCTAAAGTAGAAGCAGGCAAACTAGACATCATTTTTGAAGCAACGAACATAAGTGACATGGCAGCCAATATGCATCAAAACTTTTTACATATAGCTGCACAAAAAAATGTCGAATTTACTATTGAAGACAGTGATACGATTCCTGATCTGTTTTATACAGATGCAAAACGGATTGAGCAAATTATTAAAAACTTATTATCCAATGCATTTAAATTTACAGAAAAAGGATCCGTTTCTTTACATTTCGATTCGATAGAAACAAGTAATTTAAGTCATGATATGCAGTCTATAAGTAAAGATTGGATTACAATTTCAGTAAAAGATACTGGTATTGGTATCGCTAAAGAACAGCATCAACTTATTTTCGAAGCCTTTCAACAGGCAGATGGCGCAACGATTCGGAAGTATGGTGGTACAGGATTAGGTTTATCTATTTGTAAAGAGTTTGCTAGATTGTTAGGTGGTTGGATTACGTTAGAGAGTAATGTAGGAGAAGGTAGTACTTTCACGGTATATATTCCTAACCTTCCAAATGGATTACCAGATATACAGTTATCCAATTTAGAAGTCGCAGCAACGATAGAAGATGTTATTCCTGCTGAAGTTGTTGAAGAAACTATCGTTACTCCCGAAACAAATAACGTCTTCCAAGAGAAAACCATTTTAATTGTCGATGATGATCATCGAAATATATTTGCGTTACAAAACGCATTAAAAAAACAAAATGCCAACATTATTACTGCCCAAAACGGCTTAGAGTGTTTAGAAATACTAAAAAGTAATACAAATATTGACCTTATTTTAATGGATATTATGATGCCTAATATGGACGGTTATGAAACGATGGAAAATATCCGAATGAACTTAGGGTTAAGTGAAATACCTATTATCGCATTAACTGCTAAAGCAATGCCAAATGATAAGGAAAAATGTTTATCTGCTGGCGCTTCAGATTATATAAGTAAACCATTAAATCTACATCAACTCTATTCGGTAATGAGTGTATGGTTAATAAAATAAGTGAGGTTTAGTTGGAGTGGAAAATAAGTATTATAATTTTGATCCATCAGTAGATACAGATGAGCGCACGAACTTAGAAATTGAATTACTATTAGAAGCAGTATTTAAACTATCAGGATTTGATTTTCGCCAATATGCTCGCACATCTATTTATAGAAGAATTTGTAATAGAATGCAGCTCTCTAATATCCCTACCATTTCAAAATTAATTGAAAAAGTAATTCACGAGGAAGGGGTTTTAGAACAGTTATTAAATGATTTCTCGATTAATGTAACTGAGATGTTCCGTAACCCTGCCTTTTTTAAAGCGCTTAGAGAGCATGTTATTCCTGAATTAAAAAAGCAACCTGAAATTAGAATTTGGCATGCTGGATGCGCAACTGGTGAAGAAGTATTATCAATGTCCATCTTACTTCACGAAGAAGGATTAAGTGAAAAGTCGGTTATTTACGCAACAGATATGAATACAAATGTGTTAGAAAAAGCAAAACAAGCTATCCTCCCGTTAAATAAAATGCAAACTTATACGAAAAATTATTTACAAGCTGGCGGTACACAAGCATTTTCTAACTATTATTCAACAGATAATCGTTTTGCTTATTTTAATCCATCACTTTTACAAAACATTATTTTTGCACAGCATAATTTAGTAACTGATCAATCTTTTAACGAGTTTCATATTATACTTTGTCGTAACGTTTTAATTTACTTTACAAGTAAACTTCAAAATCAAGTGCAGCAACTATTTTATGAAAGTTTAAGTCACAATGGTTTTCTATGTTTAGGAAATAAAGAAACGCTTCGTTTTTCAAATATAATGCCGCATTATACCCAATTTAATCCTAGCGAACAAATTTATCAAAAAATACAATAAAGTGAAACTTTAATCAGTGGGGTATCCCCCACTGATTATTAGTTGAACCAATCGGGCATTTACGGGCAGTTGATCTCCCACCTACCTTCTTTGCTTCAGACTAATTTTTTGGTAGGAGTCTTACTGCCCGTTAATGCGGGATAAAAAGCGTATGAAATCCTCTGTTTGGATTTCATACGCTTTTTATTTCGCATTCGTCTGTATCATAATTAGACACATATCATCTGATTGCGCTTTCTTTTGTTCTTCCTTGTAAAACCCTTCTATCTCGCCTTCTAAATCTCCCCATTTTCTTTCTGTAAAAGTACGTAATTTCTCTTCAGCCTCAAATTCATCATTTGCAATTGCTTCAAGAACACCATCTGTAAACAATACGATTTGAGCGTTCTTCTCAAAAGGTATAACTGTCTTTTCAACTTTTATTTCATCAAAAAATCCTACCGCACAACTCCCGCGATTTAGTTCAACCATATTTGTTTCATCAACTAAAACGTATCCAGAAGGATGCCCTGCATTTACATATTCAATCGTTCTCTTTTCTGTATCTACTACTAAATATATCGCTGTAAAATAATATGGAATATCGTCATTCTCATTATGTAAAAGAGTCATATATTTATTTAAGTCTTTAATGACAAGTTCTGGATCGATTAAAGATTTAATCGTTTCACGTAATACAGACGAAATAAACATACAAACTAATGAAGCAGATATACCATGTCCCATCACGTCTAATAATATAATACCGTAGCGGTTTTCATCGATTTTATACCAATAATACATATCTCCAGCTAATTTAAATGAAGGTAAGTAACTTGCTTCAATTTTTATATAATCTTCTCTTAATGGGCTACTTAATAAGTTTCTTTGTACTTGCGTAGCTAAATCTAATTCATTCCGAAGATTTTCTTCTTGTTCTTTATGCCAATTTAATTCCGATTTCAAGCGTAACGCTACACGCATACGTGCTAATAGTTCAACTTTATTTATAGGTTTCGTAATATAATCCATTGCCCCCATATCAAGAGCTTCGGCCAATTTATTGGCATCCTCTAAAGCTGTAACAAAAATAATAGGAATATCTTTAAACTTCTCCTCTTTTTGTAATCGCCTACAAACTTCAAGTCCATCAATTTCAGGCATCATAATATCTAATAAGATTAAATCAATTTCATTATACCTGGAAGAATCTTCTCCAAATTGAATGTATTCGAAAAGCTCTTGTGCAGAATTCAGCGATACAAGATCCTGATATCCGGCTTGTTTTAAAATTTTTTCAATTACAAAGATGTTAACCGGATTATCATCGACAATTAAAATGGACACAAGTTATTTCCCCTTTTCTTATTTAAAATGTAAATCTATTATCATTTTCTATTTTTCTAGTATTGCATACTCAGTTACAAAATGAAAATTTCCTACTCTAACATAATTTTTATACAGCAAAAGAACAAACCCCCAGAAATGAGAGTTTGTTCTTTCATTCTATAAATTTCCACTATTAATTTAACACCATTGCTTTGTCATTTAAAAGACGATCTAATTCTTCCATATGATTTGTTTCATCTGCAATCATATCTTCTAGTTTTACAACTAACTCTGTCATATTTAATTTCGCTGCCTGTTCTTTTCTCGTTTCATAACGCTTAATTGTCTCATATTCTGATTGTCTAGCGGACTCTAACATTTCTCTAACATCTTCTACTTGTTTCACTGGTAAAGGGATTGTAGTAGGTGTACCACCTAACGTCTTAATTTTCTCCGCTAAGTATAGGGCATGTCCTTGTTCATCACTAATTTCAGATTCAAAGAAAGGTTTTAACACTTGTCTATATATACCAGAAACTGTAGCTGCATTATGGTTATACATAATAATTGCTGAGTATTCTCCTGCTAAATCTTCATTCAATCCTTCGATTAGTTCTTTCACATCGTGTGACATTTTTATATCTCCTCCTATATTTAATAACTACCCCTTTTCTCATGTTTTAAACATAATGATTTTTAATTTTTATGTATCTAAAAATGCTGCTTGCTTCAATTTACTTATCGCTTGTCTTTTAATACGAGAAACGTGCATTTGTGAAATACCTAACCGTTCCCCTGTATCTTTTTGATTTAAATTTTCTCCAAATATATAATGAATAACACTCTTTTCTGTCTCATTTAATACGTTAAAAATATCCTTTAAAACGAGACGCCTTTCTGTCTCTTCATATCCTTGCTCTACTTCACCTACAGATTCAATCCTCGCTACCGAACTGCCATCAGATGAATTTTCAACTACATCATCTAAGGAAGATACGCGATAATTATTTTTCGCATCCATAATTTCTAGCACTTCCTCTTCGGATAGTCCTAAATGATCTGCAATCTCTATAATCTTCGGTGAACGCTGGAAACGATCTGTTAGCTCCTCTATCGCAAGTTTAATCTTCCCGCCTAAATCTTTAATTCGCCTTGGAACGTGAATACCCCAAGTTTTATCACGTAAATATTTCTTTATTTCGCCTACTATTGTAGGTATTGCAAACGGCTCAAAAGCATTCCCTATCGAATAATCATACCTTCTTATTGCACCTAAGAGCCCTAACATTCCTACTTGTATAATATCTTCATGCATCGGCCCACCTTTTGAATAGCGATATGCAATGGAGTATACAAGATTTTTATAGTGATTAACCAATCTTTCCTGTGCTTCATCACATTGGTTTTGTTGGAAGTCTGCAATTAGTTTAATAACGTCTTCTTTAGTAAGATTTGTAGGTTGAGATTGGATTTCCATCATTCTCCACCTGCTCTCTTTGTATATATTTTGTCATTAAAACTGTCATGCCCTCATCATGCATAATTTGTATATCATCCATTAACGTATTGATTAAATATAAACCTAAACCATTTTCTGGCAAATGTTCTACTGGTTTATTAATATCATACGGACCAACTTTACTTTTTAAGCTATTAAAATCAAAGCTAACTCCATTATCCGCAGCCATAATTTCTAATCGATCTTCATATAAGCCAAAGACAATTGTAATTTCTCCAACGTCTTCTTTATATGCATGTTGTACAATGTTTGTACATGCTTCACTAATAGCAATTTTCATATCTTCTATATCGTCATAAGCAAAGCCCATTCGATTCGCAACACCAGCCATTGTTAAACGAATAATAGCCACATATTCTGCTTTTGCAGGAATTTTCATTTCTATCTTTTCAAATCTCTCCATCATCCCTAGTCACCTTCTTTCTACTTTTTCAAAATCGGAATTCAAATTTAATATTTCTGTTAGTCCTGTAATATCGAATAATCTTTTTAGTCTTTTAGATACACCAATAAACTCTAGCTTTCCATCATTTTTCTTAACTGCTTTTAATAGAGCTATAAAAACGCCTAAACCAGTACTATCCATATAATCTACGTTATGAAAATCTACTACAATATGAACCTCTTTTTCGCTTGCAATAGGCATAATCTTATTTTTCAAATCTGATGCCGTATAAGCATCAATTTCACCATTAAGTTGTACTGTATAACCTACATCATTTTGCAAAATATTTATTGCCAAATTCATCATTTCCGCCCCCTTATCTCAAACTCTTACTATTTAATTACCCATAAAAATTAATTTTAAACATATTTTTTTATTTTCATTATAAATAAATTTTCTACACCTTTCTCGGCTTAACACTTAAATCGTACTAATAAATGTTTAAAACTTATAATTTTGTGTATGTATAATGTATAAACATTATTTTTAGGGGGATCTATCTATGGAAGAGCACAACTTTAAAAAGGGAGATTTTGTTCAATTTTCTTATCGACACGATCATGCTACAACGTTAGTTGGTTCCATTATTAACATACTAACAAATACAATTGTAGTTGATATAGGTAATAGCGAGGACTTATCTCATATAGAGCCAAGGCAGGTCGTAAAGATAAATAATTGTGAAAAAGTAACGATGGTTTAATACATAATAAAAAGTGTAATTTCAATGAGCGGGGGCCTTCATCCCCCGCTCATTCCTATGCAGATTACATTAAAAAAGCATCCAAATTAGTTCAATTGGATGCTTTTTTATGTATATTTATCAGTTCATTCACTTTATAGTTATATATAATAAACTTAAGATTACTATTCATTATCATACTTACGCTTTCCGCAGCATTCTAGAGAAGAATGTAACGATTAAAATAAAGACGATTGCACCTAATAACGCTGGAAGAATAAAGATGCCTCCCCATTCAGGACCCCAATGACCAAATAACGCACTACCTACCCAAGATCCAATTAAACCAGCAATCACATTACCAACTATACCTAAAGGAAAGTCTTTTCCCGTAATCATTCCGGCTAACGCACCAATAAGTCCACCTACAATACACGTAATAATAAGTCCCACAATTAAACCTCCTATATTGTTTTTATATTTGATTTATCAAGCTTTGGTATGTAACCAAAGCTTGATAAACATGTATCATTCTTTATTATCCAATCCATCACTTATCTTTTGTTTCACTTTTCCGACTTTTTCTTTTATAGTTCCCTTCGTCTTCTCCCACTTCCCTTCATTTTTCAACTCTCTATCTTCTGTAACTTCACCAATTCCTTCTTTTACTTGTCCTTTTTTCTTTTCAACTTTACCTTTAACCTGTTCTTTTAGTCCGTTCTCACTCATATTTACAATCTCCTTTTCGGAATAGATTTATAGATTTAAAGGATACAAATTTAAATAGAATACATGCATCTTCTTTCTTGTAACCATTCACCGACTCTTTCTAAATCCTTAACGAATAACAAGATTTTCCCTTCATCCAGTTTTTCTTCATAAAAGTTCGCTTCTTCCTCATTAAGCCCTAACTCTTGCATTTTATTTCTTAACTGATCTCCTGTTTTTTGAAAGACGTTAATAATGCTTGTCCCAAGTCCCTCCTCTTTTATCCCAATTGTATTCACGTCTGCATTGTCCGCAATTCTATCTGTCCTATCTTTCTCATGCGTTAATACGTAAATATCTTTTTGGTCTACTCCTTTTTTCACGAGATCATTCGCCGCATTCATGACCTCTTTCTCCGTAATAAATTCATATACAAAAGGTTTACTATACTTCGTTTCCATCTTTAACTTCCTCCTTTAAAATGAATTATTTGTTATATTATATGTAGTACACCCATTTTCGAAATGTTAAACATAAAATATGAAAAAAGTTATGTGAATTTTGATTTTAATAGAGAATGAACATCATCATTTACCACTTTAAAACATCTTCTCCTTACAATAACTACCTAAATTAACAGAAAATTGATATAATTAAGCTTAAGGAGGGATACTATGAAAAAAATCATATCTATATGCGCACTAACCGCTCTATCTTTCACTTTAATAGGTTGTACAAGCACCTCGGCTACAGATAAAGCTTCACAAGTTAAGCAAGAACATACACAAAATACCTTTCAATTAAATTCCGCTAATATTACAGACATTGAAATACTGAAAACAACAAATCATACTACTTCCAAATCTCAAACAGACAACGAAAAAATGATACAATCTATCGTTTCAGCAGTCCAAAAAGGCACTCCTAAACAAATCACACTAGATCAAAAAAAGAGAGAATCTGCACATTCTACTATTACTGTTACATATAAAGATGACTCAAAAGAAGAATTTCTTGTGTGGGCTGATAATAAGGAGCAAATTACGATTGCTAAAGATGAGAAGAAAGATAAGGTAGAAGGTGTGATAGTGAATATTAAAGATGCTAAAATAATGAAGGATTTCTTTTAAAATTCTAATTAACGTTAAAAAAAAGTAGGATTACATCCTACTCTTTTTTTAATCATGCTCAATAAATAGACCTTTATAAAATCTATTTAAGGTCTAATTTTGCTAAATCATGTTGTAAAACATTGTTTCCTTCTTGTGGATTAAATACGATTGCACTAAGACCAAAAACATTCGTAACAACATCTCTATCTTTCGGACGAATGATTCTTACTTCATAAGCAAAAAGTGCTGGAGGAAGAGCTGCTGAACGAAAAGTAACATATCGATTAGGTGGCAATGTTTGTGTTGAAGGGTCTATTAATGGTAACAATACCGGAGAACCAGATGACCAATCAAACATTTCAACTGTTACTCTACGAGTATCATCTGGATCAACATTCATAGCTTCAACAGTAAGAAATAACGTAGCGGAATGTCTACGTAATACACCCGTTGACAAAGTTTCATTGTAATGTTTATGACATCTTCCAGGAGGATGACCATAGCCATAGCTCATATCAATTCCCCCCTTTCATTTACAATTAAGGACAAGTATTCCTTATAATATATAATGCTAGTATTCTTTTAATGAAAGGTATAAAAGCGGATTTCTATCTATTCGCTCTTAAAGAATAATATGGATTCTCCTGTTTTTCCTTTGAACTCCTGCTAAGAATAAATCTATTTTGAAAAGGACCTGCTCCATTTATTCGTAAAAAGCATAAAGTAAATGGAATCCGTTAAAACACATGAGTGAACCTTTGTTTTTCTCCTCCTATTTAAAGGAGGAACTATTATGGGCTTTGGTGGTAGTTGTGGCGGCTGTGGCTTTGCTGGAGGATTTGCTTTATTAGTTGTATTGTTTATTTTATTAATCATCGTTGGAGCTGCTTGCTTCTGCTAAAAACTATCGAAAGGACGCTCACGTTAGAGTGTCCTTTCTTCATGAAAAAAGCTCTACGCAATGTGCAGAGGTTCAAGTGTAACGAATACTTTAAAAATGTAGTATTACATTCCCCCCTCCAAAATGAACTTCAATGCTATAAATTTCGTTTAAGTGCAATCTTAATATTTTAGTTTAATAGCAATATGGTGAAACTTTATTCCCAACAATATCGCTATTGCACCAAAGTAAAACAAACTGGACAACCTAGATTTCAAAAGGAAGACACCTTAAAGGTTGTCTTTTCTTTATAAGTAAAAAAAACCCGCCTATTTCCGTAGGCGGGCTTTATCTTTATTACACAATATGAAAGTATACTCTCTTTTTCTTTGAAATTTTATGTAATTATACATATTCATGAAAATAGAAGAAATGAAATTGTACGTTTAGATACAATTTGGCAACAAACTAACTGTTTTCTTGTACATTAATAGACAACTACTGCAAGAGTTATAGTTTTTATGTTTTCATTTATCTTTTTAATCAGATGAATGCTTTTTTTAGTACATAATAAAAAATATCCAGAAAAACTGTCACAAAATCCGTTTTTCTGGTTTCTCTATAATACAGGTATCAAATTGAAAGTGAGGTTTAAACGAACATGTTAACCATAGAAAATGAAGAAAGTCATGCTTCTGATATGACCTTTGAAGATTTATTTAAGCAGTACTATGCTTACGCTGTGAAACAAATCATCTGGATTGTTAAAGATCAATCTATCGCTGAAGAGTTAGCACAAGAAGTATTTTTACAATTATATCGTAGTGATTGGAAAGGAATTGAAAACATACCTGGATGGTTGATTAAATCTTCTACTTATGTAGCCTATAACCATTTTCGATCTGAAAAAAGGCAGCAAGCGAAGATTGATAAAGAAATACAATACCATGAAGTACACAATGTTTCATCATTAGACGATGATTGGATAAGAAAAGAAGAAATTACAAAGGTCCAAACGATACTAAATAAAATGAATGATCGAGAACGAACCCTTTTACTAATGAAATTCTCTTGTTTTCAATATAAAGAAATTGCAGAAGTACTTCAAATTGAAATATCTTCTATTGGAACATTATTGGTCCGAGCCAAAATGAAATTTCGCAAGATTTATAAACAAATGGAGGAGGCATAACAAATGAAATGTTATGATATCGGGTTTATTCAAACATATATTGATGGAGAACTTTCTCATGATATAAGAAAGGAATTCACAAAACACCTAGATACATGTGAAGCATGCCAAGATTTATTAATAGAAATTAGTAAATTAAATCAATGGGAAAACGTAATGCTAGATGAAGAATCTGCAAATTCACCACAAGAAATCAAAATTGATATAGAACAAGCATGGAAAACATTTGAAAGTCGTTCCAAGTTAGACAATGTTTCTAATATAAATCACAAAAAACAACAAAAGAAGGGACTCTTTACAAACATGAGTAAAAAATCAAAACGTTTTATTTATACAGCAGTAGCTGCAGCAGCACTTTTCACAACAGCAATGATTCCACAAGTACAAGTGGCGGCTACAAATGTTGCTTCCTATTTTTCTAATGCAATTACAAATGATAAAGTTGTAAATGAAGGAATAAAAGATGAAAATGGTATCACACAAGATATGATGAAGAATGGTAAATATATTCCTATTGATGAAAAAATTACAGATCAAGGTATTACTGTACATCTCAAAGAAGTATTTATCGTAGATTCACGTATATCAGTTCATTATAGAATGGAAAAAGCGGACGGAAGTTTAGTACCATTTGAATTTGATACATCAGGATTAGATCTTGAGAATGATGGTAAAATTAATGGGCAACAAGAGGAAAACCCTGAGATTAAAAATGACGGGAGACTATCATTTATCCATGATTCAGATGATTATCTTCCTTTTGAACTTATGGCAGCAGGTAAAAAGTTAGATAAAATAGGCATTCGTGATAATGATAGACCTGAAGGTGTTGCTACATTTGTTATAACTACTGAAGAAAAAGACGTTTTTAAACAGCCTCTTACTTTAGACGTAAATATAACTAGAATTGGAAAAGTAATTGGTTCTTGGAAAGCTCAAATTCCAATTGATACTTCACATTTGAAAAATAATACGAATTAACATGAAAAAAAGAATAGAACAATATGTATCTAATTCTCAGTTTATATGTTTCCTTGTTTTCATTACATTTATTTCGTATATAGTTTTTACTCTATATTTTATTTATGATTTAAGTTTATAACCTTAAATCAATCATTTAAGACCATTATAAGAAAAAGCCCTCTAAAAAAGTGGGGGAATAAATAACCGGTTTCTTAACGTATAAGGAATCGGTTATTTTGTATTTAAAATGCGTCTAAACGTACAATTTTCTTTTTTTATAAAAAAGCAAAGATACCCTAAGGTGACTTCCTCCGATTTGAACCATCTTAATTTTAATAATATGTATTGGACTTCCGTGCAGCGGTTAACAAGAAAATAATAGCATTGATGACACCTAAAAGTCCCTGCTTAATCCACATAGATAATGCAGCATTTGTGCCAATGGCTAGAAAAATAAGCCTTACTGTGTATCTATTGAATCTCAGTATAGACAACCTCCGGATGGGACTATATTTAAGGGAATTTCATTATTTTTTTGTTCCGTAAAACATTGTACTTCCTAGTGAAGAGAAATTCAGTTTTACTTCTATAACTCGCCCTGTTTCCACTCTTTATTATGGATATCTAATCCTTCTTGACCAAAGAAATGGAGAATAAATTCTTTTTCATCACTATCAATTTTTTTAGCTAGTTTAGATCCCTCCATACTTTGCTTTTTTCCTGAACGTAAATAATGAATTTCTTCAAAGTCTTTAACTACAGATTCGAACTCTCCATCATACCATTTGTTCAGAATAGATTCATATTTTGGTTTTTCATCATTATTAATAACATTTAAGTTGTTTTTTAAGTATTGAATGTTTTCTTTCGTCATTTGAAATCGCCCTACATCACGGGTACCGGAAACATGAAGATTATTCCCATTGAATGTGAGTTTTTGTAAAGACATATGTATCATCATATCATTTATAGTTTGCTCGTTTTGGATTTCACCAATCGACTGTGCTGCTTTAGAGAGTTCATCTTCACTTACTACATAACTATCTTTTTGCTGCTTTTGAATGATTTGAACTTTCGGTTTTTCCTGAACCTTTTCTTCTTGTTTAGGTTTTGGTTCAGTTGTAGTCTTCTCATTTGAGCTACAAGCAGCCATTCCCATAAGCAATGTACCGCATGTTAATACCATTAGTAACTTTCGGTTCATTTTTTTCCGCCTATCTGTATTAGTTATTTTAAACAGTTTTTTTAATGTAAGATTTCTCATCTCATAGTAGCAAAGAATTTATCTGTATATTGTCATGTTTTGTCGAAGAATAATAAAAAACAACCTAGATCCTATAGGATCTAGGTTGTTTTTAATACGTAAACGTAATCGTCACTAAAGAATACCCTTCTTTCGCATTGTACGGCTCCGCTTTATAAGAAACTCGGTTTGCCCCTTGCGGATAATCGATTTCGCCAATTACCTTTTTCACATCTTGTAGTGCACCATTCATTGATTGCTTGTATAACACTTCAATTTTCTCTGGTTTTGCACTATAGCGTTGCTGCATTTTATTTTTTAATTCAGTATAGTTATTTGCAATATATTCATTTCCTAGATAGTTTAACTTTGTATCTTTTAATATTTGCTGATATGCAGGCGTTTTCTTACTACCTGCCGCAATTTTATTTGTCAGTGTACTATAATAATTTGTTGTCGCTTGCGGATAGTCTCCGCGGTTCCACTCATGATTTTTTGCGATTTGTTCATCTGATAAATTGAAATACGAATACGTTACGCGGCCCTGCTCATCTGGAACCGGATCATCGAATGTTGTATCAAGGTGATACCATTTGTTTTCGATTTTCACTAAATTCCAAGCATGAGGTTGTCCGTCCCCAGTTCCTGTCACGAAATGATTTTCAATTCCTGCTTCTTTTAATAATTGATAAGTTAATAGTGCGTAACCTTGGCAAACCGCAGAACGATTTACAAGTGCTTCATATGCTGTGTAAGCTTTATAAGACGTATCATAAGAAACATGCTTTACTACGTAATCATGAATCGCCTTCACTTTTTCGTGATCATCCATTCCAACTTGAGTGATAGAAGAAACGATTGCTTTCGCTTGTTTCATGACATATTCCGTCTGTTCTTTCGTTTCACGATATGTAATCTTAAGCGTAAACGTATAATTTCCAGGTGATCCAGAAAGTCCATATGAAACATTCGATCTATTATTATTTGTATACTCATTTTTACTTGCCACTTCTTTATATGCGTTAAAAAGTGTATTCATCACTTCGTCTGTATTATTATTTTTCGTTTTATATGGCAGTGTAATATTTGTCTCGTATGTATTAATACGCTTTTGTACTTCCTCTTTAAACGCTGTTAATAATGCCGCATCCCCTGTATCTTTCACATCAGCATTTTTATACTTCAAAGTTTTATATAAAAACTGCGCATACTGTTCACGTGTTACTGTGCCATACGGTTCAAAATTCCCATTCCCTGTGCCATCTGCGATTCCATTTGACTGCACTGCACTAATTGCATTTTCTGCCCAAAATGGATTTGGAACATCCTTAAAGGTATGTTTTTGTTTTGCCGCAAGATGGAAAGCATTCGTAAGAATTTGTGCCATTTCCGCACGATTCACAGAAGCTTTCGGTCTAAATTGGCCATTTTCATCACCTTTAAAAACTCCTAAATTCGTTAAAGTTAATACCTCTTCTGGGAACATTGTAGAATTTTGATTAATATCACCGTAAGGATTTTTAAACGTAGATCCATCCTTTAATACGTAACGAGTTCCATCATTACTAAACGAACCGCCTTGTTTATTCGGTACTAACACTCGATAAATTAAAGCCGCAACTTGCTCCCTTGTCGCAACATCTCCAAAACCAAATATCCCATTTCCATAACCAGAAATAATATTCTTACTTGCTAAATCTTTAATCGCAGGATATGACCAATGTGATGTCGGCACATCAGAAAAAACACCCACTTCAGCAGCTTTCACATCACTGCCATTTGTATATAACAACGCACCACCAATAAATGATAATGATGTAATTGATTTTAATAGTTTTGTATACATAATGTCTTCTCCCAATACGTTCTCTATTTTTGTTGGTTTATGTCGAAAAATCTAAAAATATGACAAAATATATTATACAATTAAAAGTTTTTAAGGGATATATTAAATTTTAAAATATGCAAAAATTCATATTGTTATAAGGATTCATAGTAATATTATGTTATTTTACTTGCGAATATATAAATAAAAAAAACGCTCATTTGAGCGTTTCATCTATATACCTAATAATTACTTTTTTCTACACTTCGAACTCTTCTTCTGTAATAATCCTTTGATCTAACAACTCTTTATACTCCAATATTTCTTTAGCCCCACGGCTCTCCATGCGTATATTGTATAACACTTTTTGTATTGACCTTTGCTTGGTCCGTTGAAAGGTTTACTCCATTTAGAAATAGTTCTATTGAATTTTTCACCACTAGCCACAAAAATATCTTATAATCTTTATATAATAAATTACAGTATTAGGGGTAGATAAAATGCCAGTTACACTCGAACTTATTCTTTTCATTCTTATAGCAATTAGTGCTGTTGGCTATTTAATAAAAGAATTTCAAAAAACTAGGAAACGAACACTTGGAATTTCACTAGAATTTTTAGTTCTTTTCTGGTCAATATGGAGAATATCAACTCTCATAATCTAATTTATAAAACATGAATTCCTTCGAATGAAGTGAAACTTTAATCAGTGGGAGTTTTATTCATCCCCCACTGATTATTAGTTAAACCAATCGGGATTTTACGGGATAAATTTACCAGTATTTTTACCACAACATTCATGTTAAAATCCCTTGTGAGTACGACATAACTCGACCTTATGAAGCTCCGCAGCTTTTATCGCGGAGCTTTTTTTATTTAAATTAACGCTTTTGTTCACTTTTTTGATACATTTACGAAACATTCATATGTTACGTTATATAAGTCCTTTTTTAAATCATATTCATTCTAGCAAAAAGTCCTAGTCCCCCTAGGACTTTTTGCATTCAAATAATGAATTGTCTTTTTTCTCAATAACCGAAGCTATTTAACGTGTTAAAATAATAATTGGACTGGCATCCAATACCATATTACAATGGAGCAAATCGCAAGAAGGCACCTTAGAGTGTCTTTTTTGTACATAAAAAAATCTTACCATCTTATAGAAACGATAAGCCCTTTAAAACAATAATTGCAACTATATTAACTTTACATTACATTAAGGTTAGAGAATGTTCTTATATTAATAAAGTGCTAAATAGTAGGTGAAAAAATGGAATTTAACGATTTGGGTATTACCATTAAAGAACTTAGAATTAAAAAAAATATATCACAATCCGACTTATGTCACGGAATATGTTCACAAAGTCAAATTAGTAAGATCGAAAAAGGTGTGATTTATCCGTCTAGCATATTGTTATATCAATTATCAGAAAGACTCGGTGTTGATCCAAATAGTATATTTGCACTAACTCAAAACAAGAAATTAAAATATACAGAAAACGTAAAATACGTAATGAGGGATTGCATAAGGCAACATCAATATAAAGAGCTTTATGAAATAGTAACAAGAGAAAAATACACAAATAATTTTCAAACAAAAGAAGATAAACAATTTCTAATATGGCATGAAGCAATTGCTATATATTGTGTGAATAACTCAACAAAAGTGGCTTTAACTCTTTTAAATAATGCACTAAAACTAACTGTAACCAATATTGATTTTTTATCAGAGAGAGAAATAGATATTCTACATACAATGGCTATACTTCATGCAGAAAACAAAGAATACAAAAAAAGTATTACTATCCTTAAAAGATGTTTAAATAATTTTAACAAATTAGATTTTCCTAGAGATAAAGAAATTAAATTGAAAATCATTTATAATTTAGCAAAAAATTTAAGTTACACATATCAATACGAAGAAGCAATAAAATACATTGATAAGGGTATCCAATTAGCTATTAATCTAAATACTTTTTACTTATTGGGTGAACTATACTATGGAAAAGGTTCAAATTTATTAAAGCTTAAACAATATAATGAAGAAGATGTTGCTAATAACATGAGAAAATCATTATTTATATTTGAATTAACAAAAAACGAAAAAAAATTACAAATAATTAAAGAAGAATATTTCGAAAACAAAAATAACCACTCATAATTTCATAAAAACTACTTACAAATCCTACAGAAAAAATCCTTATAGCTTTTAAACTTAGATCGATAATATTAAAATAATTTAAGCCGGCGGAAGGCACCTTTAGGTGTCTTTTCTTTATTTTTACAAGGACCTGCTCAATTAATTTTTAAAAACATAATAAGGAATATTGTTTTATTTATCTCATTTTCATTCATGCTATATATAAAATTCGTTAATAAACCCACCTCAAATACTAGTTCCTTTTATAAGCCGTTTTTTTGATGTAGATGACATTATTCTCAATACAATAGAATGAATTATTGGAACATACTTAGCAATATATATCAAAAAATAATATTAAGAAAACCCCTCCACCTTAAGGTAGAAGGGATCTTCTAATTTCTATTTCAAGCTACCCAAAATTTCTGTAAAGGTACCCTAAGCGCATGTGTATCTGGATATCCTAAACTTCTTTCACCAACTACCACTCCTCTGCCGAACGATCTTTCACCGATAGATTGTATGCCGTGAAGTGCTACTTGTAACATTTCAATTTAGATATACGACAGTAAAGAATACATTATCACAGTGTCAGCAAGCAAAAGTGTATTCTGCATTTCTGAAAACAGTAGATGGCAGATTGTGACCTACTGAATCTGCTAAGAAAGAATATACAAGAACATCCTTAACATCCTCTTTATTTCCACTAATGATGACATCAAGGAAATCTTCTATTTGAAATTCTGGAGTAAACAACACAATCTTAGTTGTTCTGTTTGGTTCTAAAGAAACAAAAGTACGAGAGATTTCAACTAATTCATTTTGAGTTGGGAAAAAGGTGTTTCGACTTCTCTTAACAGTTACCGTTACATTACTAGTATGGCAGCGTGAATCATTGTTTAACATAATGTTGAGAGCAGTTGGAATAATCCCATTTTCAGAAACTGGAACTCGAAACACTCCAGTAGATTTATGAGCCATATAATCAGATCCTTCCAAAATAAAATATATTTACAATATATTAAATGCAAAAAACGTTCATTTTGATATGGACAAATTATGTAATTAATATATTTATAATAACCCTTGGTATTACTAAGCCAATGTTTTAAAAGATTAACAAATATCGCGAGAACCAATCGAATGTATATTAAAAGTAAAAAGAATAAGATGTCTAAAAGATCCCCTATTTTGAGCCAATAATGAGACATTATGTTAATCTTATATGTATAGCTGCACAAAATTGAGAAACTTAAGGAGACAGATAAATTTTATG
This sequence comes from Bacillus sp. FSL W8-0770, assembly GCF_038008705.1. Classification (NCBI taxonomy): domain Bacteria; kingdom Bacillati; phylum Bacillota; class Bacilli; order Caryophanales; family Bacillaceae; genus Bacillus; species Bacillus sp. FSL W8-0770. The sequence goes on along the minus strand of NZ_JBBOZR010000001.1, from coordinate 971,914 downwards.
AGAAAATTATCTATATTACTTACTTTCATTCTAGTATTAGTCAGTATTACGGCTGCTTGCACACAAGATAAAACAGATAGTGCCGTTGAAAATGGTCCAATAGAAGAACCAACCGCAAAAAATGAAAATGAAGAATTAATAAATTTTGAAGAAAAAGAAGAGATAAGCCGCTTGGAACAAGGTATTTTATTAGTTGGTGAGAGTGTTAAGGGAGGCTATTACTTGACCGCTGTTCAAAGTGCATATTTAAATGCTAGCAACGATTCCGTCATTGTTAATGTCTCTGTAAAAAATGTACGAGGTCAAACGATTGGATTATCAGAATTAAAATATAACTTAAAAGATGAAAAAGACGGAAAGATCTATAAAGGAAAGGTGCTTGATCAAAACCCTTCTGATATACAAGTTAAACCAAATGAAACGGTAGAATTGAAAATAGCTTTTGAAGTACCACGTACCGCAGATGAATATATGTTTTATATTGAAAGCTCTTTAGACCCTCTACAAACATACTGGAAAATTGATAAGCTGCAATCACAAACAAACTAAATCTGAAATAAGCAAAAAGCAATGAAAAATTTGATATAGATACAAATGAATACTATATAAACGTAAGACCATCGATTTAATGAATCGTTGGTCTTTTTCAAAAAATGCCCCATTAAAAACTAAGAGATAAAAAAGAACTAATCTCTAGAAGAGATTAGCTCAATATATCCAAAGCTATTATGGTACATAGTTTTATGAGCAAACGTTATATAGTGTTGTATGGGATACATAACCTGTCATCCCTTTATATGTAACTTTTAACCACTGTTTAGAATTACTGTAATGACCTTGAACATATTCACCAGTTACCCATGTTCCAGTAATTTTCGTACCATCATTAAATGTATGTAAGACAGGTGAATCGACAGTATAACCACTGCGCATCTTTGCACCATATACACCTACCGTACCTCCCTTTGCACAAGCTGCTACTACTGTTTCATTTTCAGTAGTATTCGTAGCCGCGAAAGCAGAGCCGTTAAATGTAAATAAAGTAAATATAAAAGCTGTTAGTACTGTACAAATAGATAAACGACGTAACAAAATAAATTCCCCCTTTTTTTATAATTTACTTCTTCACAAATGATTATCTTAAATATTCTAACTATTTTCAATATATTAATGTTGAGAAATATTAGTTGTATTTTTGAAATAAGATTTTATCAAAAATAGTAACAAACTCATATTTTACAGGGAGAGCACCGAAAGAAGTCTTCTACATATCAACTATATAAAAGTCCCTCCACCTTAAGGTAGAGGGACTTGCTAATTCCTATTTCAAACTACCCGCAATCTCCGTAAAGATAACTCCAAGCGCATGTGCACCTGCATCAGGGTATCCTAAACTTCTTTCGCCAACTGTACCAGCGCGGCCCATGCGTGCTACGATTTCTTTCGTGTACTCTGCTCCTTTAACCGCTGCTTCTGCACCTTTTTCAAAGGCAGTTTTTACGTCTACTTCGTTTGAGGCGCTATCTAACCAAGAATCTACACATGGAGCAAGCGCGTCAACAAGTGTTTTATCACCAACTACTGCTCCTCTACCGAATGATCTTTCACCGATAGATTGTATACCTTTCAGTGCCGCTTGTAACATTTCACCGAATTCTTTCACTGTTAGCTCACGTTTTTCGCCAGCTGCTTTACTAGCTGTGCGGAATGCACCGCCCCAAATTGGACCAGATGCGCCGCCGCAATGTTCCATAATAATCATCGAACAACCATCAAGGAATGATCCGATCGTTATATTCTCTTGATCTACGATAGAATGCCATTCACGTTTTAATCGTTTAAATCCTTTTGCAACACTCATTCCGAAGTCACCGTCGCCAGCATGCGTATCTAGCTCACAGAACGGTACTTCATTTTTAATAATAACGTCGCTCATTTTATCAACGAGATAAATCATGTTGTTTAATGTAATGACATTATCTTTAATAACAGCGTGTTCTTCCGCCGTTTCTAGTTCAAATGAAACTTCCTTCTCTTCTGTTTCTTCAAGTACATTTACATACTCTACACTTTCAACTGGTCCATCTACTTTAAACGCTGGTGTATTACATTCTTTTGATAGTAATGTTTTTAACTCATCATCTAATTTCATTACAGTTAAAGACATACCAGCCATATCGATACTCGTCATATAATTACCGACGAATACTCTATTAATTTTAATGTTTCTTGCAGCTAATTCTCTCGTAACGGCGTTGTTAAATAAGTAAAGTTCTTGCAGTGGTGTTCCGCCAAAACCGTTAACTAGAAGTGCAATTTCTTCGCCATCTTTTACTCCTAAATCTTTTACAAGATCATTTGTCATACGGTTAGCTAATTCATCAGCCGACAACATTTTTTCACGTTTAATTCCTGGCTCGCCGTGAATACCTACGCCGTATTCCATTTCATCTTCCTCAAGTGTGAAAGTAGGTGATCCGCTCGCTGGAACTGTACAAGACGTTAACGCTAAACCGATTGTACGCACGTTAGCCGCTGCTTTTTCTGCGACAGCTTTCACCGCTCCTAAATCCATACCTGCTTCCGCTGCTGCGCCGGCAATTTTATGAACTAAAATAACTCCTGCAACGCCGCGGCGTCCTACTGTATACAGACTATCTTCTACCGCAATATCATCGTCCACTTTTACGTAGTCGACTTCAATTCCATCTTCCGTCGCTAAATGCGCACCGTTTTTGAAATTCATAATATCGCCGCTGTAATTTTTAATAATTAATAACGTTCCTTTTTTACTAGCTGTTTCTTTAATTGCTTGGTATACCTGAATTTGTGAAGGAGAAGCAAAAACATCTCCGCACACCGCCGCATCTAACATTCCTTTTCCGACTAATCCTGCATGTGCCGGCTCATGGCCACTACCGCCGCCACTAATTAACGTTACTTTGTTTTCGTTCATTTCTTTCTTCTTAATAACTTTATATTTTTTCAAAAGTTCAAGCTCTGGGTGAGCCATAACCATTCCGTTACACATTTCCATTACTAATGTTTCTGGTTTGTTTATAATCTTTTTCATTGTGATTATCCCTCAATTCCTTTAATATATTGTGATATATTTGAAATCTTCTTCTTACTACTCATGTTAAAATGAAAGCGTTTTATAGTAAACGGACAAAATGGACAATCTGTCTAAAGACACCGCTCTCATTTATAGATAGGATTTTTATATTACTAACATTCTAGGGATGATTCAGATGACCTCTTCTATAATTTCTAAAAAGATAATCGCGAACTCATTGAAATATTTAATGGAAACAGAGTCGTTTCATAAAATATCAGTGAGCGATATTATGTTACACTGTCAAATGCGTAGGCAAACTTTTTATTATCATTTTAAAGATAAATTTGAACTATTAAGCTGGATTTATAGAGAAGAAACGAAAGAAAATATTATAGACTTTCTCGATTATGAAAAATGGGAAAACATTTTTGATTTATTATTTGATTACTTTTATGAAAATCAAAAATTTTACCGAAATGCTTTTAAAGTTATTGAGCAAAACTCGTTTAATCACTATTTATTTGAGCATACGAAAAACTTATATATGAAGATTATTGATGAACTATCTGTAAGCTGTGGATTCAGCCTTTCTGATGAGACAAAAAATACGATTGCCTCCTTTTATAGTCACGGCTTCGTTGGAACGATAAAAGATTGGATTGAAAGCAAGTGCGAAGTAGATCCTTCCATTATGTCTTCTCTTATGAAAAATATGATAAACAATCAATTACTACTATTACTTGAGCAATCAGCAAAGTAATTAAAGGGTGGCAAAAGCAATGAAAAAGATTATGAATGATGTACAAAATATTGTTCAAGATATGCTGCATGGCTTTTATTTTGAACATAACGACAAAGTAAATTACGACGAAACAAATAACATCATTTATGTAAAGGATATCGAAAAACTAAAGCAAAACGTCGCGATTATAAGCGGCGGTGGTAGCGGACATGAACCCGCTGATATTGGCTATGTAGGAAAAGGTATGCTTACAGCGGCAGTAAACGGCAGCATTTTCACTCCGCCTACAGTGGAACAAATTGTAGCGGCTACTCGCCTCATGCCAAAAGATAAAAGTATTTTATTCATCATTAAAAACTTTAAAGATGACGTTGAGAACTTTCTAGCGGCTGAGCAGATCGCTAAAGAAGAAGGAAGAAAAATTGACCACATCATCGTAAATGACGACGTTTCAATTGAAGATGATGCTTCTTTTAATAAAAGAAGACGCGGCGTCGCTGGTACTGTTTTCGTTCAAAAAATACTTGGTGCGGCTGCTCTTGAAGGTCATTCTTTAGACGAACTAACAACAATTGGCCGTTCTGTTACAGAAAACTTACACACATTAGGAGTTGCTCTTTCACCTGCAAACGATCCAGTGAAAGGAAAAGCTTCATTCACATTAAACGAAGATGAAGTCTTTTATGGCGTTGGTATCCACGGCGAAAAAGGTTACCGTAAAGAAGCACTATCCTCTTCTGAAATATTAGCGATCGAACTAATGAACAAACTTAAAAGCATTTATCGCTGGAGAAAAGGAGACAACTTTGCCATCCTTATTAACGGACTCGGTGCAACGCCATTAATGGAACAATACATTTTCGCAAATGATATTCGCCGTTTGTGTGAACTGGAAGGATTGCAAGTTACATTCGTAAAAGTTGGTACACTGTTAACTTCTTTAGATATGAAAGGTGTTTCGCTTAGTTTGCTTAAGGTAGAGGATTTGGATTGGGTGAAGTGGTTGAAGGTGGATGTTAGAGTGGGTAATTGGTAAGTAAAAATTATGATGATAAAAGCCTTTAACTATAACAAGTTAAAGGCTTTTTACAAATTGAAATATCGCACGAGCGTTCAAAAGAAATTCGTAATTACCTCACTGGATGATTACAGGTCTTCCAAATAAAGCTGGATGATAAATTAACATTGCACCTACAAATGAACACACTAAACAAAAAACAACCTCGTATTTTATGACTAAAGGAGAGTTCGTATCAAACTCTTTTTCCTCTCTTTTCAATATCAATTTAAATAACGCTGTATATAATACATACCCAACTATCGCCCCAAGGGTATTCGTAAATAAATCATCAATATCTGTAATTCTATTATTTAGTAATTGATTTAACTCAATTGCCAATGAAAAAAGGAATCCCGCGCATACGGTGTTTTTCATTTTTCTAAACTGCGGCCAAATAGTCGGTAATAGAAAGCCGAACGGCATAAACAGTACAATATTTAAAAGATACGTCGTACTACCTGCCGTATCAAATAGAGTCAAGTTGATTTGACTTACACGAATCCACGTTTCATATCTACTTATATCCCACACAGTCGCGATTTGCGTCACCTTATACACTAGCGAAAGATAGAATAGAAAAACATATACCCATAGAAAATGCCGAATAGATATGTTTCTTTTCGCTTTAAAATAAAATCCAATTTGAAACAAAACACAAAAAATTATAGTGAAAAAATACGTATACAAATAACTAATCAAAACTCCTGTATGCATGTGGAATCCCCTAACTTTACATTTTCATCTATTATTTTAGAATATAGTTTAAGAACCAGTACTTTGTTCATATATTTAATCTTCTACTTTGTCTTCGAATATAGGGGATATACTAAAAATAAAAAATCCCCACTCCTTCATTTTCAGTCTCCTCCTTGATGTAACTTGTTTATAGGATAGGAAAAACTTTTAAAATAAAAAGTGGGGTAAATATAAAATTTTTCTTAAATTTTATGTTAGTTTTTATTATTACTCTTATTAGGAATCCGCTATTCGTTGTTAGGTAACGCCATGCTTACACCTATAAAAGTATTGAATTACTGAAGAATTCTGTCCTCAATATAACAGCAGATTCACATCAAAAATGTAAATCCTCATTTCCTTCGTATTTTCCTTTATTAAGTCTTTTTCTTATAAATAATTCTGCCAAAATTAAATTAGGTACCCATGCTAACCAAGCAATAATAGCGTAACTAAGTTCAAACCGCTCTATTCCAAATAGAACGATAAACAAGGGTAGCCAAATTCTTAATGTAACTGCTCCAAAGGTTAAAGAATAATTTCTAATCATCCAGTTCCGATGCTCTTTAATTTTTTTATTCTTAACTCTATGTAACGCTTGATATGCTGATGTTAGCCAAAATACAGATAACAAACCAAAGCCTAGCTTCGCTACCAATCCTCCCGTAGCATAAAAGGATAGGTATAGTCCAGAAACGCCTCCTAATAATATACCAACCATGTAGATTCTCCCAACTATTCGATGACGGTTGATATTCCTCTCTCTAAATTTAGTGGATAATGTGAAAGGACCAATTACTAATGCTACTATACTAGTTGTAATATGTATAAATAGCATCATATACCAGAACGCACTTAATTTAGATCCAAACATAAGCTTCGCTTTTACAAGCCCTGTTTGAAATCCATCCATAATAGAATATTGGACAACAATATAACCAGATACTAAAAGAGCAAAAAAAGTGAATACAAACCAAATTTTTCTGTTCAAATTTTACTGCCTCCCCATTACATTCACGAAAATTAGATTATATATTACTGTTCATTCTCGGGAAAAATAAAAAAGCCTTCTAGCGAAATGAAGTGACCTCCGAAAAAGGGACATTTAATAGATTAAGATTTCCAAAAATAATGAATATATATGTTATATTGTTAGACGTACTGAAAAAGCTAAACAGTACAGCAATGGGGATTTTTCTAATGGATATGTTACAACAAGTAATAGATAAATTTAAAATGAGTAAACTCTTAAGTATATCATTCTATACTTGAGAGTTTACCCATCTATCCCTTCTCATCCCTCATACTGTAATACCCCAAATTAATAATAATCAAGAAGTACCCACCCATAATTCCAGCTGCAAATGTCCACATGAATTCATGATGTTCAATTTCATACATAATAATCGCGCCGAGTATTGCGGCTGCGAACCGATTTATCATTCCGAGCATCGGTGCTTTTTCTTTTTTTACAATGCTATCTCCGAACTTTTCAATACGCCTTCCTAAAATCCAGGCGCAGTACATACTCACCAAAAGGCCAATGCTTATCCCGACAAACTGGGCTGAAAAAGGTGTCACGAGCCATCCCAATAACATTACGCCTAGCAAACAATACATTTGTATGTTGAATGATCTTAATGCCATACGAATCATGTTATTCTCCTTTATCTTTCTCATTGTAATTCCGTATTATCAATCCAATCTTTCAGAATCCAAGCTTTCAGCTATATCTTTTTTAAAATGAGGAAATTTGATTTTGCTCACCATTAAATACGCGAGTACGCTTGTACCAAATGCCACGGAAACTGGATTATTTAGGTGACATAAAATGAGGAGACACATCGCCGCGAATGGAATGGGCATTCCGATGAATGTTGGGAGTTTGCTTTGCTGTGTGTTAAATCTCGCAAGCCGAAGCATTCCGCAAATACTGTAAGCGAGCGCGCATATCATCCCGATAGACTGCAAATCTTTTAACGAAGCATTATATGCAAGAATAGATGGTGCCACACCAAAAGTAACTAAATCCGCAAATGAGTCCAGCTCTCCACCAATTTCTGAAACAGAATCAAGTTTCCGAGCGATCATGCCATCAAACAAATCAAGGACCATACCTGTAATAATGAACATAACTGCACCGTACATATCGTCAACGAAAACAGCATGAATAGCCAAAAGCCCACACACAAAATTTGCTATCGTAATCATATTTGGTATGTAACTCATCACATGCTTCTCCTCCTTTCTACTAATTGCTTCATCTAAGTTCTTACTCATTACAATCAAGATCCTTCTGCTTTTCTTCCAATATCACTTTATTTATTTTCGTTAACGTCTCTGTCATTTGCTGCAACGCTTCAATATCAATTTTCGAGAAATACTTCTCAATTAATACATCATCTAACTTCGACAATTGCTCCATATACTTACTACCGTTTGGACCAAGTGTAAGGAAATACTCCCTTTTATTATTCGGATTCACTTGTTTTGAAATCATCTGTTGCTTTTCCAATTTCGATAAAACTTGGCTCACCGCACTTTTCGTTATATTAAACGTATTCGCAATGTTATTTGCTGTCGTGTTTTCATTTAAATGAATATGAAATAGCATGCTCTCTTGCTGTCCAGTAAGACCAAACTCATCCTTTAAATCTTGAAATAGTAAAATGTAGAGTTCCGTGTAGGCTCGATTCATTTCATTAATTACTTCTTTATATGATCTCATCATAGCGTTCTTCCTCCAGTCACGCTTTTATATAGTTTAGTTTAGTTAACTTAACTAAACTATATTATACCTTTATGTTCGTGTAAAGGGAAATATAGCTCCGGACTTTATTCACAATGAAAAAAGAAGACATCCATTAAGATGTCTCCTTTTCATGTTGAAAAATACTAACCGTTAATCAGCTGTTGCTTGAATTTATCTAAAACTTTCTTTCTCTCTTCATAATCTTCCTCATCAGCTTCTTCCCAAAGCTCAAGGTCAGCCCCTCGCTCAATTAATGCAATCGCATTGTTGCGAACTTCTTCTTGAAGACAACCTTTCTCCAATTGTATTGCCGCAAGACCAATGTATACTAAAGACATTACTTCTAAATCTTCCTCTATATCAAACTCATCTACATACTCTTCTAAAATGAGCTTAGTTGCTTCTTCTACATTATTACCTTCTTCTATATATTCAATAAACTGCTCTTTCACATCACAAGTCGTATCATCATCAAATAATCCAGTTCCCCAAGCGCCCATATGCTACAGCTCCTTCTTTGTGCTTTTTTCATTCCTATTTCAATCTTAAATATAGTAAAAGTTCATTACAAGACTAGTTATATACATCATTATATTTTACAATTACTGTAGGTAACTTACATATTTCACCACATGTATCACTCTGAATAATCAAACATAAATATTGATAAAATTCCATATAGACCCATTAATGGTTAAAATGTTATAATAGAACTACCCTACATAGTTACTCATATTTAACTTGAGGAACTAGCGTCTTATTAAGCAATGCGCATAAATTAGATAAAAAAGACACTTTTTACAGTGTCTTTTTTATTTATATTCTCATGGAAAATATCTCTTTTATACACAAAATCTATTAACTGAAGAAGGAGACTATCATATGGAGCATCCTCTAGCAAGAGAACTACGTAACATACGTATATGCCTTATTATCTTGATCATTGTCATTGCATTTTGGGATCGTGAAAGAGTGGTAGAAATCAATGATCATGGCAGCAGTTCTGCCCCAAATATTAGCAATATGACCCAAATCGGTGAAAATACATTTGCACATAAAGATGACTTTGGTCAAATTAAAATATTTAAGTTTAACTCTGATACAAACGATATTTCACTCATTAAAGAATTTAATGCTGATGAATATTAATGAAATACAAAAGGACCTGCTCACATTCATGCGTCAAACATAAAGTAAATGGAATCCGTTAAAAAACACGAGTGACCCCTTGTTTTCCCCTCTTATTAAAGGAGGAACTATTATGGGATTTGGTGGTAGTTGCGGCGGAGGCTGCGGTTTTGCTGGAGGATTTGCATTATTAGTTGTGTTATTCATTTTATTAATCATCGTTGGAGCTTCTTGCTTCTGCTAACAAACTATTGGAAAAGACACTCTTATATGGGTGTCTTTTCTTTGTAAACGAAAGAGTATGAGAAGTGGAACCTTTAGCCATAATTATGAATAAAGGCTTTTTGTATACAACTTAAAAAGGAGCTGACTTTATGGAGCATAATAAAAACGGGATGCTTGCTTTAATCGTTTTGTTTGTAGGACTAGCATTTTTTGTTATCGGTATGGTTTATCATTTATGGGGAACGGTTTAAAAATAAATAATAATTCATTTAAGAAAAAGTACTCGTACGAGTACTTTTTTAAATGTTATATAAAAACATTCTAAACTTACTTACATGCATACAATCATCAATTATAGTTATATAATTGGGAAGGTTGTAAATTATCAATCTATATCTATATTGATTAGGAAAGGAGCTAAAAATGTTAGAAATCATTTTTGTTGCTGTATTACTTTTATCTAGTATCATTCCCATCTTTATCAAAAGGGGTTTGACGAAAAAAAATGGAGTCCTTTTACTAATAAATTATGCATTATTATTTGCCACCATCATTGTAATTGGTGCAAACTGGCGTATGATTCCCGCCTATTTCTTATTGTTCGTTTTAACATTACAAGTTTTTTTGAAACCAAAAACTACAGCCGTTTCTAAAAAGTTAGTGATGAAAGTTTTAAAAGGTTTAGGAATTATCGTAACTGCTATCGCAATGTTTACATTACCTTTACTTTTTCCGATCATAACACTCCCGGAGCCTACTGGAAAATATACAGTAGGAACGAAAGCTTTTCATTTAATTGATACAAATCGAAAAGAAACAACTGTACCAAATAGTCAGGGAAATCGTGAGTTAATGATACAAGTATACTATCCTGCCACAAAAGGATCAGGGAAGCCTTCTGCCTATTTTGAGAACATAAACGAGCTGGCTGAACAATTGGCAGTAACAAACGGTGCTCCATATATCGTAACGACACATTTAGGGCTGACAAAAACACATTCTTATCAGAATGCTAAGCCACTTCAAGATAAAGAAAAATTCCCCCTCCTTTTATTCGGCCATGGGATGGGATTATATGGTCAACAAAATACATTCCAGTTAGAGGAATTAGCTAGTCAAGGCTATGTAGTAATCGCTCTTAATTTCACAGGATATGCAGCAACAACGATTTTCCCTAATGGAAACCGTGTAGACTCTATACCAATTGAATATACACCTACCGCCTTAAATACCATAGTTCAAAAATGGGAACAGGATACTACTTTTGTTTTAAATGAAGTAATAGAAGGCAATTTCGATAAAAGTTTTAAAACTATTGCAGACTTAATTGACTATGACAAAATTGGAATGTTCGGTCACTCTTTTGGTGGAGCAACTGCCGCACAAATGTTAGTGAAGGATACGCGTATTAAAGCTGCAATTGATATGGATGGCGGATTATATGGCGATCCACTACCTAAAGACGGTCCTCAAAAACCATTCATGTTGATGAATGCTGAAGCTACGATTCGTTTTATGAAAGAGGCTGAGAATCCAAAGACAACCGGAATCCAAAATGAATTATTGGAAATAGTCTATTCAAGAAATAAAACTATTGAAAAACCGGGCGTGTACACAGTGGTAATTCCAAAAACAAACCATACTAGTTTTACAGATTTAGCAGCATTTTCACCTATTATTAATGAACCTGGCGAAGATGTAGCCACAAACTATAAACTGATTAATAAACTAGTAACTAACTTTTTCGATCAAACTTTAAAAGGCAAAAGCGAAAATCATTTAGAAGAAATTCAGAAACAATACCCTGAACTTCCTCTCATTAAACACAAATAACTATTTTCCTAGTTATGTAACCCCTCCTTATGCTTGAGGGGTTTCTACTTTAACACAATTATAAAAAGGCCCCATTATTGGGGCTCTTAAAAAATAATAAGAATAAATGAATTAAAACAAATAACAGACAACTAAAATATATACGCTTAACATTATATAATCTATATATTTATGTAAAATTACATAAATATATAGATTATTATACGCTATACTAAAATAGGAGTCGACAATCGTTATTTTCTTCTTATTTTTAAAGCAATATGGATATACCTTCTTAACTCATTTGGATTGGATAAGAAAAGAAGACAGCTTAATTGATGTCTTCTTTTTTTATAGTTTTATGAATTTTTTTGAGCAGATGCTCTCCAATCACGAAAAGATGTTGGGCGTCCAGAAAAAGCTCTTTGCTTTGTAACAGATGGTTTTTCTTCAGGAGTCATTGTTTTTTCTTTAAGCGTCGCTGGTTTTTCTTTAAGCGTCACTGATTTTTCTTCAAGAATGGTCACAGCTGTTTGCATTTTCTCTAACTGTTCTTTCAACAATTGTTGTTCAATCTTTAAATCCGTAAGTAAACGTAAAATCATCTCAGAATTAGCCATAAGATCCTCCTTCCCCCAATACACAGAATAAAATACAATATGTAGAAGACGAAATGCCGGTGACAAAAATAAGGTCGTCAACTCTTTTTAACTTCTAAAATCCTTTTATTTTTTTAAGGACCTGCTCCATTCATCCTTAAAAACATAAAGTAAATTAAATCCATTAATAAATGGTCTTTATGGAAGGAGGAGTTAATATGGGCTATGGCGGTAGTTGTGGTGGAGGCTGTGGTTTCGGCGGCGGATTTGCCTTACTTGTTGTGCTCTTCATCTTATTAATCATCGTTGGCGCTAGCTGTTGGGGCGGCGGATTCGGCTGCTAAGGAGAGGCACTCTTGAGAGTGTCTTTTTTTTAATATGTGACTCGTATACATATTAAAAAAAATTTCCGTTCTAGAAGTACTATAATATTAGCTTAACATATCAGTTCCCCCTAATTAATAGGTGGTTCTAGCCTATAGAATTCTTTTAAATATAAAATGAAACTATATTTCTCAATGAATAAAACAATTTAACATGGTAAAATAATATTTGGATGGGAGTCCAATATATTATTAAAATTAAGATGGTTCAAGTCGAAGGAAGGCACCTTAGGGTGTCTTTTCTTTTTTATAAATAATTATAAATTAAAATTGCAAAGGATGCTTACTACTTACAAGGAACATTTTCTTCCGTACAACTATTTATTTGAAACTAATTACTATTATAAATATAAAGAAGTTATGGATAAAGTAGTGAGGTAAATAAAACAAAATATAGATTTAATTCCTGTTTCTCAACGAGGTACCACCAGCATTTTCAAAAAAATACGCTAAGCAAAAAAAATAATCAGCTGTCCATATGGACAGCTGATTTACATCATTACATTTCTATTATTTATCTTACCACTTGTACAGATACTGGTTTCCACCCCTGATTTTCTACCCAATCAATATTAACCTTATATTTTTTATTATTTTGCTTATCTCGTACATTACCGTAGGCTTTATTATTACCATTATTCCCAATAAAATCGAAAATCAATTGGCTCTCTGGAACATCAACAGCATAAGAAATTGCTTTTTTCATCTCACTCCAATCTACTGTTCCTTCTTTAAATTTCATTTCAGGTTTTGCTCCTTGCTCGGTACCAATTGGCTTCCAAGAAGGATTAGTTTGAGAACCCTTTTCTTGAGATGCCGTTTTTTCTTCCTCATTATTTTCAGTTCCGTTCGTTTTTACCGATTTTTCTGTTTTTGATTTCTCTTCTAGCTGTGCTGCCTCTTTATCTTCATTTTTCTTTTCTTCTATCTTTGCTGCCTCTTTATCTTCATTTTTCTTCTCTTCTATCTTTGCTGTTTCTTTATCTTCAGTTTTCTTCTCTTCTATCTTTGCTGTTTCTTTATCTTCAGTTTTCTTCTCTTCTATCTTTGCTGTTTCTTTATCTTCAGTTTTCTTCTCTTCTATCTTTGTTACTTTCTTTTCTTGAGCAATTGCTTTCGTTGATGTATTAGAAGGGGTAAACAATTGGTATGTCACTATACCAACTGTCACTAATACCAAAGTAAATGCAATATTAAAAATTGCCTTTTGACGACGATTCTGTTGTTTTTCTTGAAATCTGCTTACTTGTCCCATTCTTCAAACCTCCGTGTTTACTTTCTCCTCTACTCTTTATGTATTATCCCTAAAATTCTTAATATTTTTATTAAACAATAGAAATAAACTACACTTTCCATACAGGATTTCATATCATAATAAAATTTGTGTTTTTTCAAGTATCTGACATATGTTATTCAAAATAGTTTAATACATTAAAAATTGATAAGCTTCTGCACTTAAGAAACCTTCAATTTTATTCAAAGGTGATTCCAATTATGTCCATATTAGATCTCCTGTAGAAAGCTTTTTAACAATTAAACCTCTTCTTCCCTTATTTATAATTTTTAAATTAAATTTCCCTCTATAGTATAATAAAGATGTTTCGTTTTCTAATGGGGTATGTCGTAAAATCAAAAGGGATTTTATCTCTTTTACCTTCTTTTCAGAGTAAATTTCACCACTAGGGAATTCTATTATTCCTAATGTAATCTTTAATTCGCTCTCATCGAAAGGCCACTCCTTATTAAGTTCCCTTATCTTTTGTATAAAGCTTCTTTTGGTTTGTCCTATATATAGCAATGTTACACTCTTAGCACATACTCTAGAGATTGCAAATATCCCCTTCTTAGAAGCTTCTTCCCTATTATAAAAATCATTTATACTATACATTCCATACCATTTAATATGTACTGTTTCTATGAATCTCACCTCATTTTTAGACAATATTATAATTTCTGAATGTTCAAATTATAATGGGCGCATAGTCCTGATTACTTGAATTATAAATTGTGCTTTTCAATAATACATTTTATTATTACTAATTTCAATAATACAAAAAAAAATACAATATTATAGTTTAATTACAAAACTTTATAAAAAAACAAAGTGATGTCGTACCAAATATTATATTTTTTCAATATCAGGCTACCATGAACAAAAGTTAGAGAGTTATGGAATAAAATATAATTTGTATGTACATACATTTCTTTAAAAAGAAGTTTTGTAGTTTGCAACTGAATAAAAAAAACATAGATTTTTATGACTCTTTTGGAGATATACCAAAGTGGAATCTTTTATATGCACGTTACTATACCGAACTTTCGGTATAGTATTTTTTTGCAGCTCCTTGATTTTTCACCAAATACGTATAAAAATTGATAGTAGGAAAATAAACTGCTGGCTAAAAGTTTACTTTCGATAAAATAAAAAAGAATCTGCAAATCTGCAGATTCTCCTGATAATGATTATATAAGTATAGTATCATCCATTTATTTGACTATTATTCGGAAAGTATAAAACTGTTCACTAGATAGCAGAGTATTTTTACATATTGTATTAATTCCTTCTTCAAAAATCCCCCTAAAATAAAAAATACGCTATTCTTTCTGTAGAATCATAGGAAAGGATGGTATTTTTGTATGTCTATTTCTGTATTTGATGAATTATAACTATTTGCTCAAGAAATTCAAAGCTTTTTATGGATTTTCTTTTATTATATCGGTTTCACATATTTCCTCTAAAATCTCTAATACTTGATTTTTCAATTCAGCCATTTACTTATTTTCTATGACTTCTTATTCTTTTTCTTTTATAGGAATCATTGCAAGAACTGTTAAATCTGCATTCGTTAAATCTTTTATCACTTGATGAGAAGCAAATACCGGTAGCGAAACAATAAAACCATCATCTACTTTTGTAATATCATTATGTGTAACATACTCCAGAAATACTTTATTTGCAGCCGCTACAAATTCTTCATCGCCTGTTCCATCAGGGTATGATACACCAATTTCCCCTAACATAATATAATATTGCTTTTTAATACCAGTCATATCCATTGGATCAATGGATTGGATTTTGTAATTTACCATTCCAGATTTCACTTTTCTTTCAGGAATATCTAAGTCAAAAAACTCTCCAGCTTCTTCTAAAATAATATTGATATCTTTAATTGTTGTTATAGCATTAGTTGCTTCCTTAAAAAACATGAGTTGCTCTCTTGATAAAACAATATTTTCTTCCTCTTTCTTAAACTGTAGATTTTCTAAAATATCTTCTATTTCTTCTACATTTTCTAGAAAAAACATATCATTCTCCATATGAGGAATTAATTCTTTTAAGTTTATCAAATACATTTGTGAATATTTTATATTCATCTCTTTCATTTCACGTAATTTGTCTAGAAATTTTAATACCTTAGCTTTACGATATGTTTCTGCCATCATTTTCACCTCTCGTTACATTTTGTATACAATTCGTATACATTTCGTATACAGATTGTATACGAGGCGTATTGGATTTGCAAGTATTAATTTTAAAATACAAAATTAATTGGTATTGTTTAAAAATTTTTATTATAGCTATCATGAATTTACTAATACAACTCCACCTATAAAGGTTACGATTCTAAAAAATATTAGATTTTCAAATATTCTTCTTCGCCTGCTGAAACTCTTACAGCGAAACGGACGAAAATCCCCATCGATACAGGGAGAAAACAGTCTTTAATATATTAGGTGTCGTTTACAATTGGACCATGTCTGATAATTAAGCCGCTTAATTTTAAAAATGAAACCCGTTAGGATTTATTTGATATGCAGAATCCCCAATGATTTGCACTGGTTTTTAGAATAAGAAAAAATCCCTTCTGAAACTGACCTTTCTTAGCCTTAGCTTGATAGCAATGTGGCGGTACCCCTCAATGAACAAAAAAATTAACATAGTAAAATAGTATTCGGATGGGAGTCCAATATATTATTAAAATTAGATGGTTCAAGTCGAAGGAAGGCACTTTAGGGGGGCTTTTCTTTATTTTCAAAAGAACCTACTCCATTCATTCTTAAAAACATAAAGTAAAGTGAACCCGTTAAAATACATGAATGAACCTTAGTTTTAATCCTCTTACCTAAAGGAAGAACTATTATGTGCTATGGTGGCAGTTGCGGAGAAGGCTGTGGTTTTGCTGGAGGATTTGCTTTGCTTGTTGTACTCTTTATACTATTAATCATTATCGGATGCAGTTGCTTCTGCTAAAAAACTATTAGAAAGGACACTCTTATATGGGTGTCTTTTCTTTATGAAAAATATCTATAACCTTTTTCTTATGACTTTTAACATCAATAAAGGGTGATACAAACTATTACATATGTTTGTACCACCCTTTATTGATGCGTTTAGACTTCACAGTTGTTAAAGTTTTAGACTTCTCCCTTAGTGTACCCATATTATTAGAACATCCTGTAATCTGTAGACAAAATGTAGCTAATAAAAACAATATTAATAATTTCTTCAATAAATCCTCCTACATGCATAAAACACCATATGTTACAAAACAAACATAACATCAACTCTTTATAAAAACAATATAATCCTCATTCCTTAAGCTATCTCTTAACATAGGAGTACCGCTACATATTCATACAGCCAAAATTTTAAAATATCCTCTACTTAAGGAATTTGTAAGTATCAAGTAAGAAAAACGAGAGCTTTGCTTCGTATAATCAAAATATAAAGTGAAGGAAGAAAGATTATTTCTGGGATTAATATGCATGTAACAAGAGAAGAAATCTACATTTTTTTAGAATAATAATATTAGTATGTCCAAGTTTTGGAGATTGCTTGCAAATATTTTGAAGTTTTCGCACCAGAATTCTAATTACCATACCTGTTTTGTACCATCACATATTGGAGGTTGAAACATGAATAAAAAAAAGAAAATACAAAAATCAGTCCTTACCTTTACCCTACTCTTTTCTTTAGGCGTTTCATCTTTCCCGCTTACAACAACTATTCACGCAGATACACATGAGGAACAATCTGCTGAAAAGAAACTAGTCTCTTTAACGGAGCGTACATCATTATTTTTTGAATATCTCCAGCAAGGTAAGTATGCAGAGGCAATACAGTTGACGTCTGCTGCTTTTCAATCCAAGTTTACAGCAACCACATTACAAAACTGGTGGACACAAAGTGGTTGGAGCGGGATAAAAAGCATGGGAATCCCCGTGATAAAAGAACGAAACTTGGTCCATCAGACGGTGGAAATTCCAGCAGATACCGAAGGAACTACCATACCGCTACTCCTTAAATTCACACCTGGCGGGAAAGTAGATGAAATTGGAGAAAGGCCACCCGAGGAATCTTATACTATCCCGCATCCTAGCTATGATCAACCTGACTCCTATCAAGAACGTGAAATCGTCATTGGAAATTCCACCTATCCGTTACCAGCGACATTAACAGTTCCGAAACATAAGCGTGGTGAAAAACTGCCCGTAGTTGTTCTTGTTCATGGTGCTGGCATCCATGATCGCGATAGCACATATATGGGAACAAAAATCTTACGAGACATTGCGGTGGGCCTTTCATCCAACGGAATTGCAGTGTTGCGCTATGAAAAACGCACCTTAGAACATGCATTAAAGATGAGTACAGAACCTGTTACGTTAGACCGTGATACTACAGATGATGCTATATTTGCAGCAAAATCAGCAGCGCAGCAGGAAGGCATTGATCCAAATAATATTTTCATTCTTGGACATAGCCTAGGAGCTGGCACAATGCCACGTATACTAAGCAAAGCACCTTCCACACTTGTCCGAGGAAGCATCTTACTCGCACCACCTGCACGCCCTTTGACTGACATTGCTATTGATCATTCTCAATACCTTGGGGCGTCAAAGGAAGAAATCGATGAACTAAAAAGACAGGTCGCTTTTATTCAGGATCCTACTTTCAATCCTAATCATCCTCCAGCTGGCTACAATTTTGGGTCACCTCATTTTATGTATGATGTTTCTAGGTGGCGTCCAGTTGAAGAGGCAAAATCACGAAAAGAGCCTTTACTCATTCTGCAAGGAGCACGTGATTATCAAGTAACAGTAAAAGATGAATATACAAAATGGCAGAAAGGACTTTCAAACCGCGGGAATGTTCAGTTCAAAAAATATCCGAAATTGAATCATTTCTTCACGGAGGGTGACGGGGAATTAAGCCTCCCTAGTGAATATGAAATCCCTGCTAACGTTCCCGAATACGTCATCCAGGACATTATTACATGGGTTAACGAGACAAAAAAATAAGCAAACATCAAAAGCCTTCATGCAATCATTATTGCGTGAAGGCTTTTTAAAACTAGTGATTCAGAGATAGCTATTATTTTATATAATATTTGCCCCAAAACGAAAAATTAGAGTCTTTTATAGCAATGAAGTTCATTTTAAGAGCAACCTGTTCTGTGAGCTTAACGGTGATGGGCGGTACCCCTAGAATAAAGAAACAAGAGTAGTTAAAGAGACTACTCTTGTTTCTTTTCCTTCTCTTCTTTTTCAATTTCAGATACAGATTTTGCTGGTTTTTTAATCATTTTATCTAATTCCCCAGAACAACCAAACTTATCCTCAAATTTATCTGTAGTACTTATACTTGCATCAAACCATAATTCCTTATCATTATTTATATATCCTTCTACAGAAGGAACTCCCATTGGACTTACATCATTTTTTGTAAATGTAATCGATTTTACATCTTTAATATTATAGTGAATATATTTTTCTACTCGTTCTTTTTGCTCGTTCCAAAACTTTTCTTCAATTTCTTTTTGTTTTAAATATTCCATAGTAAAATATCCTCCTGCTATGATCACCACAGCAGATACAATCAAAATCATTACTTTCTTCATTGGAAATCTCCTTATAAAAAGCCTACCAATGTATTCTTCTTAAAATGGGATACAGAAAATAAGAGTAGTACAAAGACTACTCTTGTTTTTTTTCTTTCTCTTCTTTTTCGATTTCAGATACAGATTTTGCAGGTTTTTTTATCATTTCATCTAATTCTCCAGAAAGCGTAAATTTGTCTTCAAAGTTTTCAGTTGTACTTATACTAGCTGTAAAATCTAATTCTTTATTATTATTTATATAACCTTTTATATGAGGAACCCCCATTGGACTTATCTTATTTTCTGTAAATGTAATCGATTTTACATCTTTAATATTATAGTGAATATACTTTTCTACTCGTGCCTCTTGTACTTTCCAAAACTCTTCTTCTTTTTCTTTTTGTTTTAAGTATTCCATAGTAAAATATCCTCCTGCTATGAGTATCACAGCAGATATAACCAAAATCATTGCTTTCTTCATTAGAAATCTCCTTATAAAAAGCCTACCAATGTATTCTTCTTAAAATGGGATAGAGAAGACAAGAATAGTACAAAGACTACTCTTGTTTCTTTTCCTTCTCTTCTTTTTCAATTTCAGATACCGACTTATCAGGTTTTTTTATAAGTTTATCTAATTCCCCAGAACATCCAAAATCATCTTCAAAATTTTCCGTAGTACCTATACCAGCATCAAACCATAATCCCTTATCACCATTTATATAACCTCTTATATGAGGAACGCCCATTGGACTTACCTTATGTTCTCTAAATGTAATCGATTTTACATCTTTAATATTATAGTGAATATACTTTTCTACTCGTTCTTTTTGCTCGTTCCAAAACTTTTCTTCAATTTCTTTTTGTTTTAAATATTCCATAGTAAAATATCCTCCTGCTATAATACAAATAATGGATAAAACAATTACCAATTTCTTTTTCATTTAAAATCCCCTTGTATTTGAATATAGTTAAAATATACCATGAAATGAGTTGAGACATATGAGTGAATTTAAAAAGAATCCAATTGCGACAGATGAAGATTATTTCAAACTATCAGATAACGTTTATAATAAAGATTTTTTGCACGAAGAGGCAAAAATCAAAGGATCTAATGGTCAAGAATGGAAAGTTATAGAAACATTTGATGCAGATGACACAAAAGTGAAAAATGGATTACAAGCAATCGCTGTAGTACCTGCAAATAAGTATAAGCCTGGTAAAAAACAGTATGACGATGTAATCATTGCATTCCGTGGTACTGAATTTGATAGATTCGATGGAGATAAAACCACAGATATAGTTCAAATTACACTTGGACAGAAAAAGAACCTTGGTGTAGCAGGCGGAAAAGCTCCGACATCATTTGATAGTGCATTAGAATTTACAGAAAAAATTAAGAAAAAATATAATCCTACTTCTATTCACACTACCGGACATAGTAAAGGTGCTGCTGAAGCCCAGTATGTAGCAGCAGAAATGAATTGTTATGCAACAACATATGCTGCACCAAATATTTATAGATTACTAAGTGATAAAGCAAAAAAACGAGTAGATGAAGGCGTAATGGAAAATAAAGTAGTAGATTATACTCATAAAGAAGATGCTGTAGGAAATTTCAATCAATTTGGAGCACCTATGATTGGTAAACAATTTACAACAAAAAGTAATGGAACAGATAGTATTCTCGCGGCTGTATTTATGGGACAACATCCAATGTCAACATTTCTAGAAATGTTCCACAATAATGGTAGTGTTCGACTAGAATTAGAACCAGATGATATCATTCGTCATGCAAAAGAGATACAAAAAATAAGCGATATATTATCTGATATTATTAGAAATATAGAAAGATTTCAACAACAAGAAGAAGAGGAAGTTGCGAAATTAAAGAGTCAATTGAAGCATGAGACAGGACCTGGAGGAAAATATCATCTGTTAGAAGAACATGAAGTAGATGAAGCAATTAGAGAGGTTGCAAAAATATCCCAAAACGGAAAAGACTATTTTCATGATATACAACTAGCAGAAGAACTAATTCATCTTTTACGGAAAAAACAAAAAGAATTGATTCATTTTGGAGATGATATTGCTTATGCAGCTAATTCATTACGAGATAAAGATAATCAATTAGGAACAAATTTTGAAGGACTGGCGGCGAGATAATATGATGGATTTTATAGGGGAAATTCAAAAAATAGAGAAAGAAATAGAAAAAGCTACAGTTGGTGCAGTTGGAACTATTATAGATGAGTTGCAAGCTGTTAAAAAGCAATTAGAAAAAGAAATGCAACAATCACTTTTAAAAACTGATGTAGCATTCAAAACAAATAGCATAGTAGCAAGCCAAAAACATGCCATTCAAAAAAACAAAGAAGCATTTCATGATGTATGCAAAAGTTTATCTGAACAAGGAATTGAATTAAACAAAAGTTTTGAAAGCAAAACAGGTAGTGCAATAAAAGAAACATTAAATAAACATCTCAATCAAATTCGAAATGAAATGATTTCTAAACAATATGATTTAATTAATAGTTGTGGAAAAAAATAAAAAATTTCTATTATTATTTTAATCTATATGTATTAGAAAAAGTCCCCTTATGTAGGACTTTTTCTAATACACGAATAGATGCTATATTATCAAGCATTGCTCCTGATTCCATTCTATGTAGCTTTAATTTCCTAAAAGCAAAATCTACAACAAGTTGAAGAGCCTCTATTGTATAGCCCTTAGCATTATGCTCCTTATCTAAAGTAAATCCCGTATAACAGCTTTGGAGGTCTCCCCTAACAATTTGAGTTAATGAAATGTCTCCGATCAGTTTATCATTTTCTCTTAAAAAGATTCCAAAAGGATTACTTGCCCTTCAGCTTTCTTTTTTCATACTTGTTCAAGACGTATTTTTTGATGTTATTTTGTATAAAAAACTTTTGCTATCAACCTGTTCGAAAAATTGATAAAGAATAAGAGATTGAAGGATGAAAACAGAAGACTACAAGGAAAACTGTATGAACAAATATAATGAAACAAGGCTCTTACTTTGTAGCGGTATCCACGAAGTAAAAGCCTTGTTTTTTCTACTCATTTTTTATATCAGTCTTGATTTTCCAATGGAAAGGCACAGAAAATCTACTACAGAAGTTGTGATACCTCTAGGATTAACAAATTCTTTAAATTTCTGTGTACTACGTACAAGCCCTCTACTTTTGGCATGTGCCTCTAATTCAGCTCGAACTTGTATTGTATCCGGAGCCATTCTTTCTAAAGCATGTTCAGAATATTTACGAACATTGATTTCAAGTTTTTAAAACTTATTTATTGTAACTGTAAAATGTGGCTTGAATTTTACTTCGATTTTTTTCTTTTCTTCTGTACCTAGAATGTATAGTGAATCATTACGAGTATATATTTCTTTCACTGATTCCATCTTGGTTTCTATGATACGTTTGTCTTCGTATAGCATTATTAATTCAACTGTTGCATCATAATAGAACATATTCATAACCAGTTCAAATCCAAGTTTATCAATTTTACTATATCGATACGCACCTGCACCTGGAATATAGTAATCTTCTGGTTCGCTTTCGAAAATTTCTAGTAACTCATACTTATCATGTTTAATATCCAATATTCCTCAACCTTTTTGTCATAGATTACTTACTATGCTATTCATTCTATTCTTTTTTCTTTGCGGGAACAACTGTGATAACGTCACCTTTATCATTTATAACTACGTAGCCTTCGTCTCTAACGTATTTCCAAGTACCAGGATTGTCTCCTGGTTTGCGAGTGCCCGTTTTTATAATATCTTCAACTACATTTGGAGTCATTCCTCGAGGATCAACTTTTTTTAATTCTTCCATGTATTTATCTGATCCGAATGTATACCCTTTTCTTTCAGCTCGCTCACGTGCTCGTTTTGTAAGCTCCGCTCGAACTTGAACTGTATCAGGTGCCATTCTTTCAAGTGCATGTTCAGAGTACTTACGTCCATCAATGACGCCGCCACCTCTTGGCATACTCCATCCAATCTCTTCAGTTACCTTTGATACTTTCCCTAAATCCTTCGCTTTTTGCTCTAACTCTCCATATTTACCAAATACTCGACCAATAACTTTAGGAGTGCCACCTACAACTGTAGAAACAGTTCCCCATACATAATCATTCGGCTCATATTTTCTGTCTGTGAAAAATTCTCTTCCATTTTATCTGGATCAACACGTACTTGCCTCAACTAATTTCCTTCCTTCACCTATATGTATAAAACTTCCAAATATAAGTATAGCAAATTGATAGAGTTGGTCCAGACATGATTCGTAAATGTGTACTTTTTAATATGTTAGCGGGCCCCATATTATTTAAATTAAGATGATTCAAGTCGGAGGAAGGCTCCTTAGGGTGTCTTTTCTTTATGAATAGAAAGCACGCCTATTTCCGTAGGTGTAGTAAATGATAACCCCTATTACCATTTATTTAAAATATTTCTAAGTTGATATTATATAATTTAGATATATTTAAATTGTATTTTTATTATATAAGTAGTGCAAAAGAAGTTAGACTTTGTTATCATGTTCTACGAATTAAAATTATTTCAAGGAGGATTTTTTGTGTTTGGTATATTAAAAAAACAATGTCGATTCAATAAAATGTCGGCAATATCGTTAGGGATTTTTGTGTTTTATATGATTTTAAAGCAACTTATCGCACTAGTTTATTTCATTAGTGATGAACAGTTTGGCGGGATGAGCATTTCGTTTGACGCAATTGATTTGTTAGTTGTTCTAATAATTTATTTTTATTATCGTAGATCTAAAGAGCCTTTTACAAATCAAAATAATTTTACGATGAGTTTGCCAAAAAGCTTACTTTTAGGTCTAGTACTAACTGTAGTATGTAAATCCCTACCGCTGTTACTAGCAGACTTTATAAGTTTTCAGTCATCTAATCAAGTTGAATTAGAAAGCCAAGTAACGTTACCCATTTTAGTCTTCGCATTTTCTATTGCTCTAGTAGCACCCATTGGTGAAGAAATTGTCTATCGTGGTGTTATACAGCATGGAATTTTTAAAAATTCCTGGTTAGGTGTACTTGTTTCTTCAGCTATTTTTGCAGGTATGCATGTTAGTCTTCTTTCTTTAGAAACAATTCCATATTTCCTTTTGGGAATTGGTTTAGGTTGTACTTATAAGTTAACCGGGCGTTTATATGTGGGAATTATAATGCACATGATTAATAATTCGCTAGCAGTGATTGCTATTTATTATTTTTAACTAAAAGAATAAGAGAGAATATGCTACAGGTGAATATTAAGAAAATTAATTTGTTAATATCTTAACTCTATTTCAGACCGAACCGTCCGGTTTGAAATATTAATTCAAGTCAGAAGACACCTTTGGGTGTCTTTTTTTCTGCATTAAAAAGCCCACCTATTTTCCTAGGTAGGCCTTTTTTGATTTTGCATTAGCACGATGATATTATAACAAAACTCCTTAATCCTCAAACTCCCTGATTGTTCTTCTTTAATATACTTAAGATGATTCTATATATACTAGTCTAAAGTACGAGCAGCTGCATAGAATGATCCAGAACCACCATTTCTGTGAGTAACTTTAAGCTTATATTTACCTTTTGGAAGAGTATTGTACGTATTTGTAAAACCCTTTCCTGCTGCTAACGATCCAGAACCAATAACATTACCTTTTGAGTCTTTTAAAGACCAATCAAGTGTACCTTTAGTATTGTTTGTCATATGAACTCTCATATCTGCTTTTTTTACATGCTCGAACGATACTTCTCTTTCACCATTTATCAGACTGAAATCATCTTTAAGTATTTGGGTACGTTGGATAATTGGTGCTGAATTTTTAGTATTATCTACACCTTCTGTACTTGCTGATGTTGCTCCAATCCCTCCAGTTAATACGATACCAATTGTTAATGTTCCTACTACTAATTTCTTAAACATAATAAATCCCCCTTAAATATTTTTTATAACTTGCACCTTAAATGTATCACTTTTATATCTTTTGTAAATATTTTCAATTTGTAGAAATATTTATTTAATTATTAACAATATTGGGATTGCATTTTATCAAATGGAAAATAGAGGGATTTACAATGATATGTAATAATGCATAATAAATCAAGCGAATATCATGATATACTCTCAAAGAGCTGATACAAAATTTCTTTAGATTGGAAAACTAAAGTCTTATCTACCTAAAAGGAAGGCGCCTTATGGCGTCTTTTTTCTATTTTCAAAAGGACCTGCTCAATTAATTCTTAAAAACATAAGGTAAAGTGAACCCATTAAAATCCATGGAATGAACCCTAGTTTTACCCTCTAATCTAAAGGAGGCACTATTGTTATGGGATATGGTGGTAGTTGCGGCGAAGGCTGCGGTTTCGCTGGAGGATTCGCTTTATTAGTTGTATTGTTTATTTTATTAATCATTATCGGATGCAGTTGTTTCTGCTAAAAACTATTGGAAAAGGCACCCTTATATGGGCGCCTTTTTGTATATTAAAAACCTCCCTATTTCCGTAGGCAGGCTAAATGTGATTTTGCACAATTGAGTTATAGCAAAATCATTTATATTGAAAGTAATGAAAATTAACTTAGTAATCCTAATACCTTAATAATCTCAATTGTTTTATTATCTTTTATTTTAAAATAAAGCCTTTTCCCTATACGTTCACTAATTACAATATTTCCAAAGGCTAATTTACGCAAATGTTGTACAATCAAATCCTCTGTAATTCTTGTTTGCTTACTTAAATCAGAAACTGACAACGATCCATATGTAATCAATTTACAAACAATTGATAAGCGAGTAGAATTCCCTAATAACCCTAAAACTTTTATACTTTCGGTATAGAAACTAAAATCCATATGAAAAGCATGTAACAGATTTTCCAACCTCCTAAAATAAGATGAATATCAACCAAAATATCTTAACATAAAAATAGTAAAAAACACCCTAAAATATACCAAATATTCATTAAGAAAAATGATACTTGAATGGGAGTCCAATACATATTATTAAAATTAATGTGTATTGGACTTTCCATCCTCAATGAATGGAAAGTAGAGATGCTTCAATTATGTACCGATCTGGAGCGTCTCCTATATAGTCAAAAGGATAACAAGTTGTTAATGTTAATGTTGGCTCACTTTTTTCTACAATAACTGTTCGATCTTCTGAATCTGTTATCCAATGCTTGTTAATTTCATATGTATATGTTTTATTTTCATATTCTACGATAAGTTGGTCATTTTCCTTTAATTCACCAAGCTCGGTAAAAACAGTATCTCTATGTCCACTTAAAACTGTATGACCATTTCCAGCTGGTGTAGTAGTTAAGTCACTAACAAACATACCTACACCCTTTTTTAGTACTTTATCATCAGCTCCCCAAAATATAGAGTATTTCTTTTGTATTTTAGGGATAATTAAATATGCTACTTTATCTCCTAACTGATGGTTTACCTTTGAAGCGGGAATTTGTACAGGTTCTTCAGGTTGTAATGAAGTGTCAATCTTTGTCTCTGTCTCTGTTTGATTGATGTTTTGCGTTTCATTTTCTTTAGAAGGTGTGGAGGTCTCATATTGTTTAGCCTCGTTAGTTGTTAACGACTCTGCTGATTGTCTAGCACTATACCATTCTAGAAAATAATAGGAAAAGATAGTAAGTCCAATAACAGTTAAACATAAGCCTATCCATTGTTTTTTATTCACTTTTATCACTCCATTTGAAAACGACAGGATTTCTCCTGCCGTTTTAAGGAACTATTTTATGCGTTTGTCTTTTTACGACGGAACATTAATACAGAACCAGCTAATGCTAATCCTAAGCTTGCTAACATCATTGTAACACCGTTTGATGCTGTATTAGGTAATTTTTCACCTTGTTTTTTCGTTTCTTTTTTCACAACTGTATTAGTATTTTTCTTTGTTTCTTTTGCAGTTGTTTGAGGCTTAGTTTGTTCTTGTTTATTATTTGTTGTTTGGTTATTTTGTTTTGAATTCTCTTGCTTAGTGTTTTCTTGTTTAACAGGTTCTTGTTTAGTGTTTTCCTGTTTAGTATTTTCTTGTTTAGGTTGTTCTTGAGGTTTAGTAGTTTCTTTATTTTCTGTTGTAGTATTTGTGCTCTTTGGATATTTATAATCTTCACATGGAATGCCGTCTTTATCATTATCTAAACGGTGTGGATCATTTCCAACACCATATCCATTTTGATCCCAGAATGCTTGAGCATCTTGTTGACTTTTAAAATGACCACAGTTTTTTGTATCATTAGGACTCTTAGCTGCAAATGCAGAAGAACTGTACCCCACTGTTAATAGTGTTACCGCTGTTGCTGAAGCTAATAATTTTTTCATAAATTTCTTTATCCCCCTAAATGGTATGTATTTACATTGAAATATTTTACATTTAAAAACCTGAAAATACAATAATAATTTGTAGATAAATGTAAGATTTCTAGATAATAATACCAAACTATTAATTCATATATTGTCATATTATGTCGAAAGAAAATAAAAAAAGCGCCAAAGCTCTCTTTAATAACTAATACTAACCATAGTCACTATTCTCACAGTAATATGAATTTGATTTATCACAACAAATATATGTTGTTTGTTGGATAAATAATGGCCTTGATGAGGCGTTAACTGAAGTGGCATTTAACATCCTCAAATAAGAAAGTCCTTGTATCTCCCTGGTGTTAATCTAATTGTTTGTGGAGTTGTGGATTTAAATGTTCTACTAGTCAATGTGACGAACGCAGCAAATACAAAGCTAAAACTAAAACGAATAAGAGTCTTAGTGTGGTTAGTTGTAAAATTTTCAAATAGAGTAATTGTAGAGTTAGGTGGAATTTCAAGACTTGTAAGGTTAGTTTCTGATCCGAAAATTGTACAGGTCTCTATAAAACTGTTGGTAGAGTTTGAAGAGTTACATGATTATCTTTATTGGAATCAAAATAAACTTACACATCCAAACTATTGATAATAGCTAATATTTGATGATCTGTCCATTTGCCATTAATCCTTATATTTTCTTTCGCTATACCTTCTTTTTTAAACCCCACTTTTTCTAATACACGAATAGATGCTATATTATCAAGCATCGCTCCTGCTTCAATTCTATGTAGCTTTAATTCCCTAAAAGCAAAATCTACAACAAGTTGAAGAGCCTCTGTTGTATAGCCCTTTGCATTATGCTCCTTATCTAAAGTAAATCCCGTATAACAGCTTTGGAGGTCTCCCCTAACAATTTGAGTTAATGAAATGTCTCCGATAAGCTTATCATTTTCTCTTAAAAAGATTCCAAAAGGGTATACTTGCCCTTCAGCTGTCTTTTTTAGAGCTTGTTCAAGACGTATTTTTTGATGTTCTTCTGTATAAAAAACTTCTGGGAGCAATGGACAAACTCGTTGAAAAAATTCGCGATTTCTAATATGTAAGTTAGCTAACTCGTTAGCATCATCAGTTTTATAAAGCCGAATATAAATGTGCTTCCCTACTAGTTTCATAACATCCCTCCAACATTTTTATATGTCTAATGAGGCAAAAGTATACCGTATACTTTATACAGTTGGCTATTGTCAGGAATCATTTTGCACGAAAGAAAAGACACTCTATATGAGTGTCTTTTCCAATAGTTTTTAGCAGAAGCAAGAAGCTCCAACGATGATTAATAAAATGAATAACACAACTAATAAAGCAAAGCCTCCAGAAAAGCCACAACCGCCACAACTACCACCATAACCCATAATAGTTCCTCCTTTAGATAAGAGGGGAAAACTAAGGTTCACTCATGTATTTTAATGGATTCGTTTCATCTTATGTTTTTCCGCATTGATTGAGCAGGTCCTTTCGAAAACTATTCACATATTAACTATATTTTTAAAAATAAATAATTTAACTATATCAATAGATAGATAAATTAATATAATGTATTAATCCTAAAAGAAGGGAGGAATAGCCATGCAATTAGTTTGTTTTAAAATAGTAAGTGGTCAATATTTCTTATTTGTAGAAGGTATTCAAATTCCTGTACCAATTCCAGCAGTTGCTGCAGCTTTATTAATTGGTTTAGGAGTAATTCCACTTTGTTCTTAATGTAAAGAATTCGGACCATTCCTATCTTTCCATTGGAAAAGCCTCAAGTATATGAATACTTGAGGCTTTCTTTATATCAGAGAAAAAACACCTTACAGCGCTTGAAGATCTCCTGATTTAATTAATGCGGCCGTTACATCATCACCGAAAGTATTGAGACAGAATACTTGCTCGTCTACCTTATCCATCACTGTAGCTTCACCTATCTTGCCACTTTGAAGTTTAATAAAATAGTTATGTTCTTCTACAATTTTACTAAAATCTCTATTTGCCCATCTTTCAGTAATTGCTAATAGCTCTTCTTTGTTCTTGAAATTGTTTCCGTTTAGAATATTTCTTACTTTCTCTGCATTCTTTTTGGACATAGGGGTTGCTCCCTTTCCTTCACACGCTTTTACTTTTTGATGAGTCATGCTATGCATAGCTGAAATAACTTCTTCTTCAGTAGAAGTTACTGTAATGTGAAGTTGTGCATTTGAACCTTTCACTTCTGCTTCATTCGATAGTATGTCTTCTTTATTAACCTCTGCAAAAACATGGTCCTCACCCTTAAGCGGGACTTCAGCAAACTGTAATATTCCATAAGTCATACCAGTTGCAAGTACTACTCCCCCTATAATAGATGCTAGCCAATACTTTAGCTTCTTATCCATCTTCATTTCCCCCGTCTTCGTTTACATATCTTAACTAAAGAATACCATATTTAATTCCTTTTTATTGAAGAGTCTCTAATTTCTACTATTTAAAAATGATTATATCGTCTAATGTAATACGATATAATCATTTTATAATACAAAAAAAATCATATTCTCATTCCCTATTTTTTTGGAGGTGATTGTCTTGAATAAAAACATCAATCTACTTCTTCAAATAATAATTGGAATTATAATTATGATTGCACCTATTCTCATAACAGGATCTATATACGATGTCACTAAATCATTTGGTGAACTATTAGTGGCAGAACTTATTATAAGAACACTTTCTCTCATTATTGGACTTTTAGTTATTAGCACGGCTTTGCATCGTTATTCTCAATAATTATTCATGTTCAAAAAATACAAATATTTTACATACCAATTCTTATGTATTAAGACATCAAAAACAAGTGTTACGAAAAAAATATAAAAAAGACATCTTTTTTAGGGAAAGATGTCTTTTTTATATAAATCTTAATGTTCGTTCTGTAAAACCCTCGCTGCCTTTACTCCCTTTTTCTCTTCTTTTAAAAACAACGATACGATAAAAGCAACAATGATAAAGACTAGCCCAAGTGTAAATGCACCTTGGAATCCGGATGTTAAACCGTTTAACTTCTCTACTGGATCCAGTGGATTTGCGGAGCTTTCCATATAGCTAGTTGTTCCTGAAGACATTTTCGATATGAATATAGCTGTACCAATTGCGCCAGCTACTTGTTGCAGTGTACTAAACAGTGCTGTTCCGTGCGGATATAAATCTGGTGTTAATTGATTTAAACCGTATGTTTGTGCTGTCATAACAAACATGAGTCCAACCATTAATACGCTATGCATAATAATAATTTGTACCATTGATGTATCAGGAGTAATGCCTTTAAATAAGAACATTGCTATCCCCACTAACACAATACCGGGAACGATAATAACTTTCGGACTAAATTTATCAAATAGTTTACCTGCGATTGGTCCCATTATGGCGCTAATAACACTTCCCGGAAGCATGATGATTCCTGATTTAAAAGCTGTAACGAGTAAAACTGTTTGCAGGAACATCGGTAATAAAGTCATCGTTGAAAATAACGACATCATCACAATGACGATTAATCCAACTGATAATGTAAACATCGGGACTTTAAATGCGCGTAATTCTAAAATTGGATTCTCAATTTTTAATTGTCGGACGACAAAAATACATAATGAGATAAATCCAACAAGTAAAGCGCCATACACTTTCGTATCAGACCATCCTAAATCACCTGATGCACTAAAGCTATACACAAGTCCGCCAAATCCGAGTGTCGATAAAAGGATTGATGGGTAATCTACTTTTGGCCTTGTTAACTCTGAAACATTTTGAATGTACTTCATTCCAATCATAATGGAAATGATCACGACAGGAATAACAATATAGAATAACCAGCGCCAATTTAGTGAGTCTACGATTACTCCAGATAATGTAGGACCAATTGCCGGAGCTGCCATCATCACAAGTGCGATTAATCCCATTGTGGCACCACGTTTTTCAGGTGGACAAATGATTAAAATCGTATTCATTAATAACGGTGTAATTAATCCCGTCGCTACAGCTTGGACGATACGGCCGACTAATAAAACAGAAAATGTCGGTGCGGATCCCGCAATTAATGTACCAGCTAAAAACGTTACCATAGCGATCAAAAACATTTGTCTCGTTGTGAGCCATTGCTGAAGTAACGCTGTAATTGGGACTAAAACCCCAACTACTAACATGTAAGCTGTAGAAAGCCATTGAATCGTTGAAGCTGTTACGCCAAATTCTTTCATTAATACGGTTAACGCATTACCAAGTAACGTTTCGTTTAATAATGCAACCATTGCCCCTAGAAGTAATGCAATTAAAATGGGGGTATGTTTCAAATTAGAAGTATCAACTTTGCCACTTGCAGGGCTCTTAGTTGTCATATTCATTTACAAATTCTCCTCCTGTTTCTTGCTAAAAAAACGATAAATATACCTAAACACATGTAATATAATATACATATGTAGATTAAAAAGGGAGAATCAATTTTCAGCCACTGTATATTTAATCTACAAAAAAGGAGAATTGTAGATGAACGATAATGAAAAACAAATTGATTTACGTATTAGACGTACACATAAATTACTATGGGATTCCTTATTTGAATTAATGACACAATCAAAGCAGAAATATAGTACGATCACAATTAACCAAATATGTGACCGCGCGATGGTACACCGAACAACCTTTTATAAACACTTTGAAGATAAAGATGCTTTATTAGCATTTGGATTTAAACGATACAGCAAGATGATTGCTGAAATACCCGTTTCAGATCGATTAAGTAAACCATTTCAAGTAATGGAACAATTTCTACACCATGAAGAAATCGGTAAAATATTAGAAACGCAAATGTCTGATGAACAATTTATTAACCGGACACAGTATTTAAGTCACGAAACGAGAAAACAAGAAATAGAAGCGTTACATCAACTGCGCAAAAATCATACGATGCCAAATGATTTAATCATTGAGTTTTATTCAGGGGCAATCACCTCATTAAGCGCATGGTGGTTTAAAAATGAAAGAAAAGTTTCTGCTGCTGAAATGGATAGGTATCTCCACCAACTTATTAACAGGGATATTTTTCAGTTTGAAGAGGAATAAGACTACACCTTTTCAATCATGCAATAAAGTGAAACTTTAATCAGTGGGGGGTTTTGTTCATCCCCCACTGATTATTAGTTGAACCAATCGGACTTTTACGGACAGCCCGACCCCCACCTAACTTCTTTGCTTCCACTGAATTTTGAGGTGGGGGTCTTACTGCCCGTTAAAGCGGGATCAAATTGACCACAAAATAGGAATATGATATATTTTCCGTAGAATACTATATAAGTATGACATCAAATAAAATGGCATATAATAAAAAGAAGAGATGCGCTAACATCTCTTCCTTAACTGCTACCGTATAGGGTGGTGGTTATTACACGTTACTATTTTTTACGAAACCCACCCTTTTGCTTCCTACGGCGCGGAGTGGGTTTTTTGTTGTCCTTACCCAGAAGTTGCTTCCGCAAAAAATACGCTGAAACTTCACGTACAGTCGCTTTTACAAATTCTTTTACAAGGTCAAACAAAAACTCCATATTATCACCCCCTTTCCTTCCAAATGGAAAGAAGGGATAACCACCCACCCTCACAATATGCAGTTACATATATTTTATCAAATGATTGTAAAGATATTATGTAAACAAAACAAATGAAATTTTACATAGAAAAAAAAGCCCTTCTAAACCGGGCTTTTCTATCATCATTATTTAGCGATCTTCTTCAAATCCGAACTTTCTATAATTGAAAGCATATCCACCTTTTATTAAGACGGACCATAACCAATAAGATGAGCAATTATAACTGCTATTAAACCGATTGAGTATTCAATTAGAATTAAAGGAAGAATCCACCTTGCCCACCTTGTCCATGAAATTCCTGCAATTGCTAATCCAGCCATTAGCGTACCACCTGTGGGAAAAATAATGTTTCCAATACCATCCGCGAATGAAAAGGATAATACAGCTGTTTGGCGTGTAATGTCCAATAAATCTGCAAGTGGCGCCATGATAGGCATTGTCAACATTGCATGACCACTACCTGATGCTAAAATAAAATGAATCGCTACTTGGAAGTTGTACATTCCAACAACACTTAAAAAAGGAGAAATATGTTCCATTCCTTCCGATACTTGATACAGTAGTGGGTCTATAATATGCCCTTGATTCAAGACAACTAAAATAGCGCGTGATACACCAATGATTAAAGCTCCCCCGATTAAAGATGCCGATCCTTGTGTAAAAGATTCTACAGTATCATCAAGAGATATCTTGCCGAGAATTGCAATGATTATAGTTAAAATAATAAATAAGGCTGCAATTTCTTTTATATACCACTCGTACTTAATAACACCGAATACAAGAATAATATAGTTGATTAAAAAGGCCGTTAATATCCATTTATGTCTTTTTGTTAACTCTACTTTCGCTGTTAGTAGGCTGTCTTGCTTGTTTGTATCGAATTTTCCGTAAATTCCACTTGCAGGATCCCTCTTTACTTTCATCGCATGACGATAAACGAATGTAACAGCAATTACATATATGACTACGAATAAAACGAGGCGGAACCCCATCCCCGAATACATAGGAAGACCCGCTATCCCTTGCGCAAGCCCAACTGTAAACGGATTCATAATTGCCGTTGTAAATCCAACAGACGCTCCTACTAGTACCATCGCAGTTCCTGTTATCGTATCAAATCCAACCGCAAGAGCTAGCGGAATAAATAGAGGTACATACACTAAAGCTTCCTCAGCCATCCCCATTAATGACCCGCCAAGTGCAAAGAACAGCATGATAATAGGAATCATTAACTTTTCACGGTTAGCGAGTTTTTTTGCCATCGTTGAAACAAGAGCCTCAACTGTACCGGATGCCTTTAATACACCAAAAAAACCTCCAATAATAAGAATAAAAAAGATAATATTAGCAGCTTCTACCATCCCTGTAGGAATGGATTTTACCGTATCAAAAAATCCAAGTGGCGTTGATTCAATCCATTTAAATGAATTTGGATCTACTGTTGTATACCCATTTTTTTCAATCTGTTCATATTTTCCGGCCGGCAATATATGTGTAATAACAGCCGCAATAACTAGCAAGACAAGTAACATTGCAAATACGTTTATTTTCCATTCTTTTTTTTCCTTTTTTTCTTCTGGCTTAAATGAAACTGCCTTCTCTGATACTTGACTCATATACCAATCCCCTTTGCAATAGAGTGAAACTTTAATCATTGGGGGATTTGTTCATCCCCCAATGATTATTACTTTTACAAGCAGCCGGCAGCCTGGTTTCCCCACAACCATGACATACCAAGCTATCCACCAATTCTTTTATTTATAACACGCTATGATTTAACTACCTTTTTACTAATTTCATTTACAAATTGGTTAAATAAACGTTGCTGCAAGACATCCCTTTCCGACATCATTTCTGGATGCCATTGAACCGCTGCTACATAACGATGAGCCTTCGATTCAATAGCCTCTATTACACCATCAAAGGACCATGCACTCGCCTCAAAATCTTTCCCTAATGTTTTCACTGCTTGATGGTGAAAAGAATTAACCATTAAAGATTTTTGGCCAATAGCCTCATAAATTTTCCCCTCTTCCAGAAGATCTACAGAATGAGAGCCTTGCCATTTACGGAACTGTTCTCGAACATGGAAATATTCTGGCCCCATCTCGTGCTCTAAGTCTTGATAAAGAGATCCACCAGCTGCAACATTTAACACCTGTAATCCTCGGCAAATTCCTAAAATAGGAATATCTTTTTCTAAAGCCTGCTTTGCCAGATTTAATTCAAAATTATCTCGTTCTTCCTCTACAGTGCCTATATATGATTTTGGAGTATCACCGTAATAAATTGGATTGATGTCCGCGCCACCAGCCAATAACAATCCATCTAATTGATTAAGTGTGGACTCAATTTGATCCACTCCCTCAATTGGAAGTAGAACAACCGTTGCACCTGCCCTTTGAAGGGAGCGGATGTAGTCATAAGAAAAGAGAGCCATATCTTGACCTGGTAGCCCTCGCAAGCCCTCCTTCCCTATTTCACTATGATCAACATAATACCCAGTAACACCAATTAGTGGTTTCATTTTCTCTCACCTCATAATTTAAATGGTTTCGTTGTCTTTCTCTGTTGAAATTGTATACTCTTAACCTCCCTTTTCTAGCAAGTGGTAAAGAATTAAATATGTAAATTATGACTCTACTCATTTCCCTATTTCTTTACACACCATTGATATAAGCAAATATCGTGCCAACATTAAAATTAAAGTGATTATTTACATATTTTTAAATATTTTGTCGTTTTATCGGTGTTTACTATACTGAAATGTATTATAATTGGTTATTAATTGGTTACATAATGACCAATTAATAACCAACTTTAGACCAATTCCATTCAACTAAAGAGGTGCTCTATGAACAAATTTGAAACCAACCACATTGTATTGATCACCGTTTTAAAAGAAACACGAAAAGCCCTACATCAACAACTAACGGAGATGGTAGGTGATCTCATAGATATCGAAAGTTTTTCTGTAGAAGAAAGTATTCCAAAAGTATTTCATTCTACATTAATCTTGTTACCTAATACATTTACGATAGAAACGGTGAAAGACTTTATTGGGGAAAACTGCGAAGTAATAATAGCAAAACGAACATTAAATTATGAAAACGTAGACCAGCTTTTATTTTTACCAGAAGGAACACAAGCCCTATATGTGAATGATAATCATGAAACAGTATACGAATCAATTGAAACGATGCGTCAATTAGGGCTAAACCATATTGAATATGTCCCATACTATCCTGGAAAAACGAATATACAAATGATCAAGCTCGCAATCACACCTGGCGAACTTGAAATTATCCCTGATTTTGTAGAAAAAGTAATTAATATTGGCCATAGATTAATAGATATTACTACAATCATGTCCATTCTAGATCGATTTCATTTAATGGAGGAATCAGGTAACCACGTTTCTGAGAGATACTATCGAAAAATAGTAGATTTAACAAAGAATTTAGCTAAAGCTCATCGACAACTTCATCAAGTTATTGATGGTGTTGGTGATGGCATACTAGCTATTGATTATGAAGGAAGAATTGTTGTCTTTAATGAATTTCTGGAAAGCATGCTGAAAATAAAAAGTAAAAATGCTATTGGTCATCCGATTGATGCCATTATTGATAATATCGATTTAGTAAACTTCATCCTTTTGAATAAGCAACAAGAAAGCGGAATATTTGTTGTAAACGGCTCGGATGTAATAGTAGAACGCCTACATATAAATGATCAATCGATTATTGTTACTTTTAGAAATGCCCTTAAGACCATCGGATTTGAACGGAAATTGAGAAAAGAATTTGTCAAAAAAGGTTATGTAGCAAAATACAATTTTCATAATATCGTTGGGATTAGCTCTACGATCCAAGACACGAAACAAATTGCCAAAAGGTTAGCTAAGACTGATTTAACTGTATTAATTGAGGGTGAGAGTGGTACCGGAAAAGAGTTATTTGCAAGTGCTATTCATAATGCTTCCCAGCGAAATAGTGGCCCTTTTCTTGCCGTTAACTTTAGTGCTTTATCGGATGATTTAGTCGAGAGTGAATTATTTGGTTATGAAGACGGAGCGTTTACCGGAGCAAAAAAGGGCGGGAAAATGGGATTATTTGAACAAGCAAATGGCGGCACTATTTTTTTAGATGAGATTGGAGATATTAGCCTGAAACTTCAAGCACGACTCCTTCGAGTATTGCAGGAAAAAGAGATTATGCGTGTTGGCGGAAGCCAAATTATCCCGATAGACGTCCGAATTATTGCAGCAACCAATAAGGATCTACTGAAAATGATTCAAGAAAATATGTTTAGAGAAGACTTATACCATAGGCTTAAAGTACTCTTTATACACCTTCCCGAATTACGGGCGCGCCGAAATGACATTGAATTATTAGCTAAACATTTTGTCGCACTATCGGACCCTAAAGTCAAAATTGAACAAGAACTAATTGAAGAACTGCAAGGATATCCATGGTACGGAAATGTACGAGAACTTAAAAATACGATAGATTATATGCTTGCTGTCCGTACCGGAAACCAAATAACAAAAAATGATTTGCCTAATCAACATTATTTTCAAAAGCCTCCACATAAGAAAACAAATAGCGATCAGGCAGAAAATATTAAACCCTTTTCTTCAAATTCAAACGCTCTTGATCAAGAATCACTTTTCATCCTTACCCTTATCATGAATTATGAAGAAAAAGGAAAGGCAATCGGACGAAGAATTATTTCTGAAAAGAGCCAAGAAGTCGAAATGAAATTAACTGAGGCACAGGTTAGACACCGATTGAACTTCCTGAAGATGAAAGGGTATGTGGAAATAAAAAAAGGTAGAGCAGGGATTCATTTAACAAGAAAAGGGTTGGAGATTCTACGTAGTCTTTAGTCAAGGTTCGGATTTTCAGATACATAGAGGCTGTTTTATAAACGGATGAAACCGGATTATAAAACAGCCTCTTTATTAATGAGCATTTTTCCCGATACTTCTTATATTCTATGTAGCTTACATAGTTAATCACTGTTGTGATGGTTCGTTGAATAAATTATCCCTTAACATTTTTCAATTGTAGTATTTGACCTTTTTCTACGTCCCTTGAAGAAAAGATGTTCAAAATCATTTACTGCACATAGTCATACAGATTTTTCGCTAACAATAAACAAGTTACTGTAATGAAAAGAGCACGAACATACCCGCTTCCTTTTTTTATAGCGAATTTGGATCCAACAATCCCTCCAGCAATTTGAGCAATCCCCATTATAAAACCATACACATAGTTTACTTGCCCTACATACATAAACATCAACAATGCACCAACATTACTTCCTAAATTAAGAAGCTTCGCATTACCTGCTGCTTTTAAAAAATCATACCCAATAAATAAAAGAGCGAACATTAAAAACGAACCTGTGCCAGGCCCTAGAAATCCATCATAAAAACCAATAACAAAAATAAAAAAGGTAAAAATAATGACGTGTCGACCAGATAATTTCTTATGAGTAGAAATACTACCCCAATCCTTTTTAAATATCGTATAAATAGCGACTGCACCAAGCATTACCAACATCAATGGCTTCAGTACTTCTGGGTTCATTAAATGAACGGTCCATGCACCTACTATAGAGCCTATGAAAGTGATTGGAAATAATTTCAAAGCCGATTTCAAATCAAGATTACCAGAACGATAAAACACAATATTACTAGTTGCACTCCCCATTGTTGATGCTAGTTTATTCGTGGCTACTGCACTTGCCGGATTCAGCCCTGTAAATAATAAAGCTGGTAAGGCAATGAGTCCACCACCACCTACAACTGAATCA
Organism: Bacillus sp. FSL W8-0770; assembly: GCF_038008705.1. Classification (NCBI taxonomy): domain Bacteria; kingdom Bacillati; phylum Bacillota; class Bacilli; order Caryophanales; family Bacillaceae; genus Bacillus; species Bacillus sp. FSL W8-0770. Next base: position 932,708 of record NZ_JBBOZR010000001.1, on the reverse strand, counting down.
ATAAATGCAGCCACAAACCCAAAAACAATCAAAATAATTAATATAGACGGGTCTAAATACAAATCCATACTAGTAGCCTCCCCTTTAGTCACTATTGTAATAGTAACTATCAATTTGCTAAATGTAAAGAGTTATTGTAACGTTGAAATATAACAGCAAACATCGGAGGACGAAAAAAGTGGATCACATAGTACAACAGCTTAAAAAAATTGGTTTTAATGAATATGAAGCTAAATCTTATGTATCTCTTGTTAAACAGGGGCCTGCTACAGCCTACCAAGTGAGTAAGGATTCAGGTGTCCCAAGAGCACGAATTTATGAGATTTTAGGTAACCTTGTAGAAAAAGGAATTGTCATGAAAGAAGATATAAATGACACCACTCGCTATTCACCTCTACCTGTTGAAATCTTTTTACAGAAAGCTCAATCAGAATGGCAGTCTACTTATGAAGGAATCAGTGATTCATTAAAAAAACTCGAAACTTCCGAGGAAAAGACGGATAATCGAGTGATTACTTTAAAAGACAACAAAACAATCATTAGCTATTGTCAGGCACTAATAAAAAAAGCAGAACAACGTATTGTCATTTCAATGTGGGATGAGATGTATGAAGCGTTAAAAGAGGAACTATGTGAGGTAGCTAATACAGTTTCAGTACAAGGTATTACCTTACATGTTGAAAATCCAATTAAAAATCTAGAAGCTCATCGTATCACACCTTATACAGAAACCCTCTCTACAGAACATTGGTTTATTTTATCGATAGATTCTAAAGAAATGATTTACGGACCATCAATTGAAGAGCGTAATATTGCTTTTTATACAGATGACCCCGTTCATATATACTTACTAGAGGATTATGTATGGCACGATGTTTTAGTAAATCGACTTGTCCGACGTAGCCAAGACGACTTGGAGCAATGGATTACTGCAGAGAGACGATCTTTCTTTATGGGGAAATAAGAAAGATATTCAAAGAATCAAAGAATAAAGCATAAGTTAATGAACTGAAAAACTTATGCTTTATTTGCAAAGTCATACTCAAGTCTTTCAACTATTTCCCCTCCACAAACCGTCCAAACTCCTTCAAAAACCTCAGCTTAAAACTCCCCACAGGTCCATTCCGATGCTTCGCCACATGAATCTCCGTCATCTCTTTCTGCTTCGTTTCCTTATCGTAATAATCTTCACGATACATAAGCATAATGACATCCGCATCTTGCTCAATTTGTCCGGTCTCTCTTAAATCAGATAAAAGAGGTCGCTTATCTTGACGTGCTTCTACCGAACGAGACAATTGCGACAACGCCACTACACAAACATTTAATTCACGCGCCAATACCTTAAGCTTACGAGAAATCTCACTAATCTCTTGAAATCGATTACCCTTATGCTTCGGATCGCCCGTAATAAGCTGCAAGTAATCTACAATGACTAAAAGTTTTTTCTCCCCATGCTTCCTCTTTAACTTACGAGTTTGCATCCAAATATCTTGCACCGTAACACCTGCATTGTCGTAAATCTCAAATGGCAGTTCACCAATCTCCGCAAATGCCTTACTCACCTTTTCCCAGTCCTCTATCGCAAAACGATGCTTCGGATTTTTCAGCCTACCTCCTGACACCTCACCTACGCAAGACGCCATCCTTTTTAACAATTGCTTATTACTCATCTCTAATGAAAACAATCCAACCGCCGATCCAGACTTCGCCGCATGCATTCCAACATTTAGCGCAAACGCAGTCTTCCCCATAGAAGGACGCGCACCAAGAACGACAAAATCACCTTCCTGAAGTCCACACGTCATTTTATTGAGCGATATATAACCAGTCTCAATACCAGTAATCTCTTTCGCATCTTGATGAAGCTCTTCATATAAATCAACTAGCGCATCCTTCAAATCAAACTCACATACAGAGTCTTTCTCCTCTAATTCACAAAGTGCCGTAATCGTCTCACCAATAATCTTCTCATTCTTCTCCGCAATAAGACGCTCTCCCATCTTGTGCCCGAGAACACCCGCCTGATACATTTTCCAGGCACCTCGAACAAGCCCCTCATAATAAGAGAAGTTGGCAGTTGTAGGCACACCATCCATTAATCCTATAAAATACTCCATGCCCCCGATCCCCTCTAAAAACTTCGGATCTACCCTAGAAATGAACGTCACAAGATCAATCGGTTGCCCCTCTTCTTCCATTTTTCGCATTAACTGAAATATAGACTTATGCACCGACAGAGAAAAATACTGCTCCGTCAAACGGCACTCCTTAATAAGCTCTCCATCAATTAGTAGAGAACCTAATACCGTCTTTTCCGCCTCCACATTTTGAATACTCATGGACGCCACCCGCGCTCCGCTAAAAAGCGCTGCAACTCTTCCTCAGACGGCGCATTCTTCTCCCACTCCTCACACCTCGCCAAAAACTCCTCCGTCTCCCCCGTACTAACAGACGACTCCTTCTTCCTAAAGCTCGCCGTATCCGCCTCAACTTCAGAAACTTTCGTAAAACCTTTCCCGTGCCACCCTCTCAAAATGCCCTTCACATAAGCAACCGTCCGCTTATTATTCTCAAACGCAATTTGAAGAGCCTTCAGCACAAGCTCCTCTGACAAATCTTCCATCCACGCACTCAGTTCCTCCACAGTATGCGGAGACAAACTACCGAAATGTTGCTCATAAAAAGAAAACACGCGACTTCCCGTCTCTTCCTCTATAACCTCTTCTTCCTCTGTCTCCTCACAAATCGGCTCAACATCATCCACAGTCAAATCACTCGGCATACCGAAATGCGCTAAAAGCATCGGAACACTTAGCTCTTCCTCAGCGCACTTCTGAAGAAACATATGTACAAACTCCTTATTCTTCACACCCTTAAGCTCACGAAGCACACACTTCTCCACATTCGTATTCGTCACAGGATTATAACGAAGCCAATTTAAAACGAATAACTCCCGCGTATCCGCATCATAAAGAATCTTCCCATAATCAATGAAGCGCTGCACAAGCTTATCAACAGTCTCCCTGTTATAACCCGTCTCCATCTCAGCTAATCGCTTCGGAAAAGGAAAAATCCCACACTGCGTCGTCTTCGAACAAGTCAACAAGTACACATAAAAATACCGCTCCTCCGGCGTCAAATCCAAAACAAAATCATCCTGCCAAAAATTCACCTGCACAGTACGATACACCGCCATCAAAGTTCCTCCCGTCTCCGTTCAAAAGTAAAAGCCCCTTCATAATATATATGGGAGGATGGCAGGGTTTTTGGCGTATTATTTCAAAATTTTTTTCGACTCCTACTACGGTGTTTGTTGGTGTTTTTGTTTTGTTATGTTTTTTCTTAGTGATTTATTACTTGGTAGGGGCTTGTAAGGGGCTTAGGAGGGGCTAGTTATCGGTTTACTTCGATTAGAAAGACCCATCTCCACATTCTACTTAAACCAATTAAATGAATCCACAAATCTAATAAAAAACATATTAAATTCCAATAAAAAAGACCATATCAAAAGCATACTCCGATGTCATTTTGATACAGCCCCATCTATATTCGCTTAATAATTTTAGAAACATAAAGATATTAAAAATTTAATATACCTACAAAACATTACCGTCCTTTATATAATCATAGATCTTATTATCAATTGATTTCTCCATAATCATATTCATCGTAACAACAGGTAGTTCTTTTCCATTTTTATCTTTCATTTCAGTTTGTTCTACACTTGCTTTATCAGGTGTCGCTTTTCCTAAATAGTAAAAGTCGCTTCCCTCGTCATCATCTTTTTTCACAAAAATATGGACGTCAATATTATTTTCTTTAGCATCAATAATTGTTTGAACTTCCTTTGATTTTAATGTTCTATTACTTCTTGTATACCATTTAAGAACATCTTGATTAAGGAATTCATCACCGTAGTCCACACTGGATTCTACCTCATCATTTTTATGGTATGTGATAAATATTGGACAAGTATAGTACTTTGTCTTATAACCATACATAGTTGAGCTCTCGTCATTATGCCAATTTAAAAGTTTACACACATCTTTTCTTGAGTATTTTTTATATACAGTAAGGTTACTATCACACTCATAGTTTTTGCTCTTTTTCCTTGCACTTTTAATAATGTCCATAACCATACGCTTAAAGTATTGATTTTGTTCTAAGCTTTTTCGGATAGAATCATTAAACATATACATCTTATCGTCCTGTAAAGAGAGAATTGGCTTTTCTCCATATTTCTTTTGACTGTTTTGTGAGAAAAACTCTAATTCAAAAATTCGTTGTACTGAAGTAATCGTTTCATCATCTGTTAAGCAATTAGATTCTTCAAGTTGTTTTATATACTCATCCTTATCAACTTTTTCTTGCTTTAATAATAAGTCTAACAAAACGATTTCGTTTTTACGTTTTCCATTCAATACTTCCAATGAAAACATCGTTAAAACTTTATTTTCGTACTCTGTTAATGCAGGGACATCTTCTTTCATTTTCAATAAGAACTGATAATAGTTCGAATATCCTTCTGCAAGTACAACTGGATCAATAGAATGGTTTACTATAAAGTCATATAGATATGGAGTTCTTCCTATTCTATTTTTCAACTCAGCAAAAGCTTCCTTCAATACTTTCATTGCTGTTAAATTACTATTGTTAATCGCTTTAAAGATCTGCTTTTTCGCTATCTCTTCAAAGTTAACTGTTGAAATACCTTTAATATAACTCGTGTCATTTGTATATCTACGTATATTATCTTTATTTTGTGATCTATCTCCTGAAAGGGCAATCGGAATTAAATAGTTATTTTTATAGTTTCCAATAAAATCAATAATCGTAACAAAATCTTTCGAATCGTGTTTTCGAAGTCCACGCCCTAACTGCTGTATAAAGATAATGCTTGATTGAGTTTGTCTCAACATAACAACTTGGTTCACACTCGGAATATCAATACCTTCATTAAAAATATCTACTGTTAAAATATAATCCAGTATGCCATTTTCTAATTGATTCACCCGCAGTTCTCTTTCCTCTTGGGAATGATCGCCGGTTAATGCAAATGTGCGAAAACCTCTATTATTTAAGGCATGTGATAATTGTTCTGCCTCATCTTTTCGGCTGCAAAACATTAGTCCTGTTACTTTCTCACCAGAAAAACCATAATATTTTACTTTTTCAACTATATGATCTACTCGTTCTTCCGTAACAAGTTTAGATAAAACAGTAGTGTCATCTATCTTTTCACCATTATATTCAAAATCAGTTACTCCAAAATAATGGAAAGGACAAAGCATATCTTCTTCAAGTGCTTCTTGCAATCGAATTTCATAAGCAATGTTGTAATCAAATAGCTCATAAATATTAAAATTATCTGTACGTTCAGGTGTAGCGGTCATTCCCATTAAAAATTTCGGTTTAAAATAATCAATAACTCTATGATAAGAACCAGCACCTGCTTTATGAACTTCATCTATTAAAATATAATCAAATAACCCAGGATCAAATTGCTGTAAATTTTCTTCTTTTGAAATGGTTTGGATCGTCGCAAATAAATATTTAGCATTTATTTGTTTATTTGACCCTGATAAAATTCCAAAGTCCTCATCTATCCCACCAAGAACTTTTTGAAAATCGGATTTCGCTTTATTTAATATTTGCTCTCGGTGAACAATAAATAACATCCGTTTAGGTGCAAAATTTCTGACATCAAATGCTGAAAGATATGTCTTCCCCGTTCCTGTTGCAGAGATAACTAAGCCTTTTTCTTTTCCGGCGTCTCGAATAGCTTGTATTTCTTGTAACGCAGCTTGTTGCATTTTATTTGGGGTAATTTTCAAAGCTTCTTCAATTGAATTGTGATATTGACCAGGTAATTCTATAACTCGATCTAGTAACTTATTTTCTGCAGCTTGCTCATATATTGTTTCGTAATTTGCAATCAACTCTTCGGTTAATACTTGAGAATGCTCCCAAACTTCTTCAAATTGGTTTTTAAAATGCTGTACAATCTCTCCATCTTCATGCGATGTTAACTTAACGTTCCATTCATAGTTTACCTTCAAAGCATGTGCAGTTAGATTTGAACTACCGACAATTAATGAACAATGTGTTTTATTATCAAATATGTATCCCTTTGAATGAAAACCAGATAAATTTGTTAATCTTACTTCTACATTTTCAAGTTTCATTAACTCTCTAAACACTTTTGGTGTATTAAAGTTTAAGAATGTAGATGTTAATATACGTCCTTTAACCCCTTTTTGTTTAAGATCAAGGAAATGTGATTTTAAAGTCGCTAGCCCGCTTTCTGTAATAAAAGCTACTGAGAAAATAAAAGATGTACTATTTTCTAGCTCCTCCAATAATGAGCTTAAAACATTTTCATTTTTTTTCGTATTGTTTACTAATAATTTCGGCTTATATATTCCAGGATGATTATGTTTTTGATCAATAAACCCTTTATATAAAGACCCCTCTAATTTTTGAATAAAATTCTCCATATGATCACCATTTATGACAATTTTTTATATTAATTGTATTACTCACTGATTTAAAGTGCAAATTTATTACAAATATAAAAAACTATCCGTATAAAACGAATAGTTTTTTTCAAATTACTTTACAATCGATTCTTTTGATAATTTCTCAATAGTCGGGATATCCGCAGGTGCCCACTCTAAAGCTGCTAGTTCATTCGGATATAACCATTTAATTGCTACGTGCTCAGTTAGAACCGGACTTCCTTCAACAAGTTTACAATAGAAAGTTTTCAAATGAACAATACCAAAATCATACTCATAGGCTGTATAATCAATTTGCTCACCAATCTGCACGCTACAATGCATTTCTTCATCAATTTCACGCTTTAACGCCTCTTGAGGTGTTTCTCCCTCTTCTATTTTCCCACCTGGAAATTCCCACATAAGAGGTAGCGATTTAGATGGTCCTCTTTGTGCACATAAAATTTTCTCATCTTGAACAATTACTGCTCCAACAACATAAATATTTTTCTTCATTATGTCCTCCTTAAATCTCACAGAAACTCTATACTTTATGTTTCCACACTTTATAGACTGAAAAATGCCTTTTATATCTTTTAACGACTAATATATTTTTAATCAGTAAGCTAGATTTTATCTATCCCTATCTAGCCCTTTTAATACAATTAGCCTAACACTCTCATCTCTTTTATATTATATAGAAGTAACTACAAAAATAAAGCCTGATTGAATACTTCCCTCTTAAGCCTCTTTTTTCACCATTTCCTCATACCTAAAATGACACTCCTCCAAAAACCCCCTACTCTCCCCACTATCCTTATAAAAACTCTCCCACCCCCGCTCCCTCAAAATCCCCTTCCAACTCTCACTCTCCACCATCTTCTTAATCACACCATCCCAATAAGCAACCTCTTCCTCCGTCATATCTTTCGGGCCCATAATTCCTTTCCAGTGCTGGAATATGACGTTGATTCCTTGTTCTTTCCATGTTGGGATTTCTGGTAGGCGGTCTAGTCGTTTTGGTGCGGATACGGCTAGTATTTTTATTTTGCCGGCTTTGTATTGTTTTTCGGCTTCGGATAGGGTCATGGTTGCGGCGCTGATTTGTTTGTTCGTTAGGGCGTTTATGATTTTTTCTTTGTTTTCGTAGACGAAGAATTGTAGTTCGGCAGGGTTTATGCCGAATGCTTTGCTTACTTGTACGAATGATAGGTGATCGTCGTTTCCTAGGCCTGGTGCAACGCCGATTTTGAAGTTTTTCTTGTTTTGTTTTAGTTGTTCCATTAGTTGTTTTGCGTTTTCTATGTTTGATTCTTTCGAGACGACAACGACTTCCCAGTCCGATGCAAGTGTTGCGAGCGGCGTGAAGTCTTTATATGTTAGTTTACTGTGGCCTAGTAGGTTGTTCGTTATGAGTAAGCTTGAGTTAATCGCTAGTACGTGACCGCCTTTTTGTTTCGTATATTTCCATCCGACATCACCGCTGCCACCTACTTTGTTTGTAACAATGATTGGTTTTGTGAAGATTTTTTCTTCTGTTAGCGTTTTTTGCATCGCTCGTGCCGTTAAGTCCCATCCTGCTCCTTGAACGTTTGGTGCAACGATTTCTACTTCTTCTATGTTCACTTTATTCTTTTTCTTTTTTTCTACAGAACAACCAGCTATTACTCCTGTCATGATCCATATACATAGTAATAATCGTTTTTTCATAGTCCTCGTCCTATGCGATATTTCCGTTCTGGTCGTCCGATGATGCCGTATGTGTATTCTACTGTGCATTCGCCGGTCGCTACTAAGTATTCTAAATATCTTCTTGCGGTTGTTCTGGAGGCACCCATTTGTTCTCCCATTTCTTCTATTGTAATGCCCTCTTCGAATCCTTTTATAATCCCTTTCACTTTTTGCAGTGTTAACGGATCCACACCTGTCGGTAAGTTTTTTATGTCTTGTGTTTGCGAAATGCCGAAGAAGTTATCGATGAGTGCTTGATTCACTTCATTGTTACTATGTAATAATTGTTTCTTTCTTTTATAGTCTTCAATTGTGCGGACGAATTTTTCTAACGTGACCGGTTTTATAAGGTAGTTGCTTACGCCGTTTCGAATTGCTTTTTCTAGCATATGGTTTTCATTTGCCGCCGTAACCATAATGACGTCAACGTTTGGAAAGTCGGCATGGATTTTCGGCAGTAAGTCTGTTCCGATTCCGTCTGGTAAATAATTATCTAATAGAAGTAAATCGATTTCTTCCCTTTGTAGTAGTTCCATCGTTTCTTTCGCGTTCAATGCCTTTCCAATCACTTTTACGTCCTTTATTTTTGATAAAAACTCTTCCTGAATTTGCGCGACGCGGAAATCATCCTCTGCAATTGCAACCTTCAACATATGCCCATCCCCCTGTTTGTCATGTACTTTCTCTCAATGTTTTCGGAAGGTAAATTGTAAAAATCGCTCCCCCATTTTTCTCGTTTTGAATTTCAATTGTTCCCTCTAGTACATCTACCATTTCTTTCATGTTTGCTAGTCCGTAACCACGATCATTTCCTTTCGTTGAAAACCCTTTTTGAAAAATGGTCGTGATTTTTTCTGCCGGTATCCCAGCTCCACTATCTATCACTTCAAATACAATGTCGTGCCCAATATCCGTAACGAAGAAGGAAACTCTCTTTTCCTCTCGTTCACTCACCGCATCAAATGCATTATCGATTATGTTTCCAAGGATCGTAATAAGGTGTGATACTTTTATATGGTCTGGTAACGGATGAAGCGCACTATCTCCTTCAATATGAAAATCAATTTTCTTCTCAGATGCTGTTCCGATTTTTCCTAATAAAATTGCTTGTACTTTTGCATCATGAATTTGATGGAATAAAATATGATTTTGGCTTTGATGAATATTAGATTCTTGCTGGATAAATTCAATCGCCTCTTTGTAATGTCCTAACTGAAGTAATCCTGATAAAACGAAAAGCTTATTTGTAAATTCATGTGTTTGAGCGCGTAAGTCCTCAGAATACTTTCTTACCTCAGATATTGTGTTCACAAGGTTTTGCAGTTCTGTTTTATCTCTAAAACTACATACAACTCCTACCGTACTGTTATTTTCAAGTATCGGTGTCATGTTTAAAATAAACACTTTATCTTGAAACGCGATTTCTTGATCGTTTTCTAGCACTCTTTCCATATTAAATTCCGGTAAAACTTTTGAAATGTGCTGCTGCATATAATCACCATTTACATGTAGCATTTCTTCTGCCGAGGTGTTCATCATCGTAATAAAACCGTTTTGATCAATAGCTATAATTCCTTCTTTTATAGATAGTAATATCGCACTTCTTTCATGGTATAGCGCTGCGATTTCATTCGGCTCTAAACCGAGTGTATCTTTACGAATGCTACGTGCTAAAAGAATGCCACCAACAATTCCAGCTAGTAATACAGCTAAGGAAAAGAGTATAATTTCTTTCGTTCTACTCAATATGTTAGATTCAATGCCTTTTATTAAAAACTCTACTGTCACAACGCCTACTACTTGATCGTAATCTCCGTTATGAACAATAATGGGTGCTTTCGCCATTAAAACTGGACCGCTTGTACCATTTCCTTCGAGCGTATAATAACCACCAAAAGTGAGTGCCTCATAGTTATATGAATTGTTACTCTTTGTTCCAATCAACTCAGAATTAGAATGTGAATACATAACCCCATAACGATCTTCTATAATTACATAATCTGCACCAGCTTGCTCCCGAACTTGTTCCGCAATGGATTGAATCGTATTTTTATGCTCGTTATTTTGAAAAGCATCTTTTATAGCTGGCATAAAAGAAAGCGACTTCGCTGTTTGTAGTGCTAGCTGCTCCACTTGGCGCTTCGTATCAACGGACTGAATGTAAACAAATATTCCTGCTAATAGGAGAACAACAAATAAAATTAACGTAATAATTAAGCTTACTATTTTCGTTTGCAATGACACTTTTCGTGATTTCTTCATACTTCATATCCTTTGATAAAATATTCTAAACTATCAATCTCCTTTTTCTATTATTATGACAAAACGAATAAGGAAGCAACTATTAAAACTCTCCATGTACATAAAGTACAAAAAGAATAAAATTGTCATAATATTGAGATTTTATTCTACAGACAGTACAATTCAACTATAATGAACACGCTTTCATAATTATCATTTTATTTATAAGCAAGAGGAGGAATTATTATGGCTCAAGCAAAATCTAATCGAGTCGCCGGCAATATTTTCAAAGGTTCTGTCGGCAATTTAATTGAATGGTACGATTGGTACGTTTACTCTGCTTTCGCTGTTTACTTCTCAGCAGAGTTCTTTCCTAAAGGAGATCCAACGAGTCAGTTACTCAACACAGCAGCTATTTTCGCAGTTGGGTTTTTAATGCGCCCTATCGGAAGTTTATTAATGGGACGCTATGCAGATCGGCACGGACGCCGGGCAGCATTAACACTTTCGATTACGGTTATGGCCGGTGGTTCTTTAATTATTGCCTGTACACCTAGTTACGAAAGTATCGGTATTATGGCACCAATTATTTTAGTTCTTGCCCGTTTACTACAAGGATTATCACTTGGCGGAGAGTACGGAACTTCTGCCACATATTTATCTGAAATGGCTAGTAGTGGTCGCCGCGGCTTTTATTCAAGTTTCCAATATGTAACGCTCGTTGCTGGGCAAATGGTTGCGTTAGGCGTTCAAATTGTTCTTCAGCAATTGCTAAGCGAACCCGATATGAAAGCTTGGGGCTGGCGCATTCCGTTCATTATTGGAGCGATGGGCGCAGTAGCTGTATTATGGCTTCGCCGCACGATGGATGAATCGGAGCAGTTCGCAAACATAAAATCACAAAAACGCGAAAGTGCAGGAACTGTTCGCGCTCTTATGAAACACCCGAAAGCAGTATTAACAGTAGTCGGCCTAACATTAGGAGGCACTGTCGCATTCTATACGTACACAACATATTTACAAAAGTTCATGGTAAACACAGTCGGTCTTCCGAAAGAAGTTGTAAGCTGGATTAACTTTGTCGCACTACTTATTTTCGTCGTACTTCAACCAATTGCAGGACTACTATCCGATAAAATTGGAAGACGCCCACTATTAATGGCATTCGGTATTCTCGGAACATTACTAACAGCACCAATCTTCTTCTTTATGGAAAAAACGACAGAACCAATCGTAGCATTTTTACTCATGATGGTCGGTCTCATTATCGTTACTGGTTACACATCGATTAACGCAATTGTAAAAGCAGAACTCTTCCCAACTGAAATTCGCGCACTCGGCGTAGGTTTACCATATGCACTAACAGTCGCGATATTTGGCGGAACAGCTGAGTTCATCGCATTATGGCTAAAGAGTATCGGAATGGAGTCACTATTCTACTTCTACGTAGCTGGATGTATCGCGATCAGCTTTATTACGTATTGGCGTATGGATGAGTCATCGAAGACTTCGCAGATTGAGGCAGAGCTTGGTGGTGGGGATACATTAGTTAATAATAAGTCTAGTTAAAATTATGTATTCTGTGTTCTTCGTTTATCTGAACTCGATGAATCTCTTTCTTGGCAGGGTAAAGATGTTGTTGGTGCTTTAGAGGTAAGATTAGGATTTACCATTGATGTAAAGGTAACTGTGAATGGAGCGCCACAATACAAAGTACATAATAGCAAGGATAAAAGATACTATGTATCAGCAATTGAAGCCTATTTGTATGTAAAGTAAGAGGTATAAAAGGGCATCCACTTAAATGATACTTTTTAATTTAAATCAACAAAAGAGACCGCAAATGTTAGGTCTCTTTTGTTGATCATTCTCCATATGTAACTTTCTCTTCACTTACTCCAAGCTAGATAACATGGTTCATTGAAATATTCAATCTTAAAGAAGGCTTGTTCTTCAAAAAATTCATTTCTTGCCCTCAGAATCTAGCAAAGTAGCTATTCAATAAATTTTTTCTCTGAATCCAAAAATTTATAAAACCTATTTAACAAATCTTCCTTCGTAGTTGGGGTATCTTGGGGCATATAAGTAATAAAACTTGTCATATCTTCAGGATAATCATGTCTATCATAAAACTCTGCAATTCTATTTAATAGTTCATCCTCATCAGTAATCTTTTCTTTTAACTTAGATAAGTAAACGAATCTGAGTTTACTTATCTCATTCTGTAATTCTTTACTATTTTCTTCTAGATTAGGAAAGTGGAAATCTTTAATTTCAAACAAAATTTTATCTAAATCACTAGAATCTATTCCCCAAGCTAGTTCATTAACAAAAGCTTCATCATCACCGGCTTCCATTAGTTCCACCGCATAATCAGAAATGACATTCGGTTCGAAATATTTTTTATTTACACCGGTATAAATAGTTTTCCAATCATACTTAAGACCTTTGTTCTTAAAATCTATTAAATCCATATAATTCTCCTTTTACTTTTTGGGAACTTGATTTGGTTTCCCTGTAACAGTACCATTTTCAATAAATCTTCTATGACTTACATTTCCATTTGGTTCAACAATCCACTCAAAGACACCTTTTTTACCACCGTTGCTTCCTTCTATTTGGAAGAATATTCTACTAATACGATCTCCTCCTACTAATGGAAATTCATCAGCAAATCTTGAGTAATTATCAACAATATCAGAAAAGCCATGTTCCTTAGGGACATGAGGAAACTCTTTTACTATGATAGGCTTTCCTTTTTCATCTCTTCCCCAAATAAGTTTTACTTTATCAATCTTTTCTCCACTTCCAACTCGCTTTCCATCAATAACAGGTTCCTCTAATTCCTCAATTACTTTTGGATTATCTCCGCTGGTTTTATTGCTGGTATTATCCATCCCTTTAGTAGCATTTTCCTCTTTATTAAGTTTACCATTCTCTTTAACTTTATTAATACGCTCACCAGAAGATGGAGAAGACTCGAATTTTTGAAGAGTATCCTTAGCATTTTGAATCGATTTATCCCAAACCAATCCACCATGTACAACAACACCAGCCGCTGTAGCAACTGCATCTAATGGAAGAACAATTGGTGATGCTAACCCACCACTTCCTACTTCTGCGACAAGTGTTAAGAAATTAGCCCCACCTACTAAAGATGTAGCCATGTTGCAAGAAATTTCAAATCACAGCACAACACAAATCACACTAAAATACATTGGTATCAACAAAGAAAAAAAAGATAATATTCTTGATACATTTCAAATTTAATTTATTTAGAATTACTATTTTTTAATTATATTTTCGAAAAAACGTTAGATTATACATTTTTTCTTTGTTATATTTAAAGAATAATTGGAGTATTAAAATCAACTGATAGAGGTGTTTGCGTGGAATTATTTGAGTATTATAAAAAAAAGGGGAAGTTTAAGTGTTTAATTGGAACTGGGCTTTTTCTTTATGGATTAATTGGTATGTATAATACTTGGGGTAACATTAATTGGGGACCAGTAATCTTAATTATTATAGCTTCTCTTGTATTTTTTAGTATTGGATTTTGGCAATTAAGCAAAGGAAATTTACTAGAAAAAAATATAGTTAAAAATGATTTAACATTTTGGGATATTGATACTTATGTTTTGTTAGAATTACCCAGCAATAATAAACATTTAGGTTTATATACTCCTGATGGAAGATATGTAGCAGGAACAAAGATGATTTCTTCAACATTACCTATTTTAAAAAATAAAGAAGTTTTTGGATTAGAAGCAAGTGATGGAGAAATTCTTGCATACTTTCATAGTGAAATTGAAAATTATGATTGGGCTATTTATGATTCAAATTATAATTGTGTAGGTATGTTTAAAGAAAATATGATACAAGGATTTGGAATGGTACGTGGTTCTTTAATAAATGAAAAAGAGATAAAACTTTCTGAGATAGAAGTTGAATTTGATTTTTTTGAAACATCTTTTCGTACAATAGATGATCGTATATTAATAAACTGTAAAAAAGGATATATGCCTTTAGAATGGAGTGAAAAATTCGGATTAAATGTACCTATTATTAAATTAGGTAATAATATTTCTAATGCTGAAAAGATATTTGGTTTAGGTATTCTTATTTATATTTTAGAAACTATTAAAGTAAGAAAAAGTAGGATTTTTAATGATTAGAATTAAATTATTATAAAATTTATTAAATGTTTTATTAAGAATCACCAAAAGTGAAAGTAGCTCTAAAATCAATTTTTATTGTATATTTTGGAGCTACTTTACGTTTACTTTTTAAAATTAATAAGCATGTATTACCAAAACCAACTAGAAATAGAATTGGCAAACAGGTAAAAATCAATTGCCATTTTTTATAGCTTTGTATGTATTTGAATTCCTTTTGCTTTCTCTTCTTTACCCTTCACACGTACAATTAAATCATATGATCCGGGTTTTGGCGCTTCAAAAGAAAGCAAACCTTCTTTTTGAGAAGTGACTTCTTCTTCATAAATGACCTTATCATCTTTTGTGACTTGCAATAAAATCGTACCTTCTTCAACTGCTGCCTCATAAGGAATTTCCACATTTCCTTTTTCAGCTTTAAGCGTTTGTAAATCGTAATACCCCTGCAAAGAACCAATTGTTAAAGTCGTTTCGCCATTTTTTTGAACCTTTGTGACTTTTGTTGCTGTATTACATGCGCTTAACAATACAACAAGAGTCAAAATGAGAAATGAACGAAGTAATTTCATAGAGAGTCCCCTTCCTTTAAATATATATGTCTTAACATTCATTCATTAACTATTTCAAAAACACTAACAGCTTAAAAAAATCACCGTGTTTCTTCAACTTCTTTTTTAAATAATTTTTGAAACTCTAATTCTGTTTCATTAATAAAACCAAGATGTAAAACACTAGAAATATCTTCATGATTCAAAAAGAAATTATACTCCGAAGAAATATTACCATGAGGAAAATAACAACATACATAATCCCATGTTCTTTTTGTTTCAGAATCCATCTGTTTTCTTCCATAAACCATTAATGGATGTTCCCAATCTTTAAACATTACAACAGAACCTATTGGAAGTAATTCTAACTCTAAATTTTGTACCATCTTAGTTTCCCCTTCTTAAAATAGCCTTTTTTATAATGAAATAAGTAATAGAAAACAACAAACAAGTACCAATTGTACCAAAAACTGCAACCGAAATGTTACCTGCTAATGTTTCATTTGGATCCAATGCATTAGGTAAAATTGTACCAAAAATTGCAATACAAGCTAATATAATCATAAGATATTTAAAATTTTTCACTTTTTTATTCATACTAATTATCTCCTTTATTCCTTAACACTAACTTCTAAACCAAATCCCCATAAACCTACACCAGGACCAAATGGTGCATGGAATTTGAATCCGCTTTTTCCAGCTTCAAAAGATCCCCCGAGTGTTCCAAGCGATGCTGATCCCCCAATTTGTAACTTTTTATCCATAAATGGAATAGGAATTTTTATAGCACTCTCATATTTTACTAGAGTAGCTTCAGCTCCTATATGTAAGTTTCCATTTTCCACATGAGCACCTAACTCTGCAGTAGCAATCGCTACTTTAGCCTCAGCTCCTATTCCAAATCCTTTAATATTCTCTTGTTCTATTCCAGCTTGGGCTACTGTAAAACCAACCATAGGTCCATAGGTTTGTTCTCTCTTTTCTTTATCTTTTACATCAAATCTATCATAAGTACGAGAACTTACAAATGGCTCTGCTTCAAGTGTAAGACCTTTAATAAATATACCACCATATCCCTTTTCCTCAGTAAATGATTTTTCATACTTTTTACCATTTATTATACTACCAATTCCTTTTACAACTACTCCCGTAACTGTTGCTACTCCATTAGCTGTTTCCTCAGCTTTTTCCTTTACCTCTTTTGAATCCATCAAAAACCAATCATTTTTAACAGCTTCTTTTTCAATTTGAACAGCATGAACTTTATCTTCTGATTTTTTTTGAATAGCCACCGTCCATTCCATATTTAATTCTTTCACACTAAATATCCCTGTTAAAGCATTAAAACCTTTTCCACTTTGGACTTCCGCAAGACCTGCAGCAATACTCGCTGCTAATTGAATTGCTGTACTATAATTATTACTAGAGGTCTGATTGAATTGATACAAATGATCCAGCTTTTCTTGCAGTTTTTTCCTCATAACAATAAAAAGATTTACCATAGCATCCATACCCGGAATTGGCATAGCTTGATTGACAGCTTCCATACTTGTTTTCATTCGGTCAATTTCTCGAATTTGTTCTAACACTTCTTGTTCAATAACATCAGTTGAAGCTACCTGTGATTGAAATTGACTTGGAAAGGCATTATTCTGACGGATTAGTTCTTCACATAAGTAAATAATTCCTTGTGCTAGAGGACGAAAAGTTTGTACAAAAAATGATTTTGCACTGCTATACGTTTGCCCTTGTAACACAGTATCAATTGCAAAAGCATCAATCGACTGAATCGCTTGTTCCATACCTTGAATGGTGGCCGTACATACAGCATTCATACTTTGAGTTTGGTTCTGTACTTCTCCCAAATACATATTTAAACTCATGAATTAGCCTCCTTTACTAATTGTTGTTGCTGATATGAAAGGGCGTTTTCTAAATTACTAAGATCTCGTTTCTCTTTAAACAATGTTTCTTTTTTGTTTTCCAATTCAAATGTTACTTTTCGTTCAATATGTTGTGCATCTTGATACGTATTCATAAAAAACTGGGACATTTCTCTATCACCATGCCAAGTTCCTAAAATTCGTTCAAACAAACGACGATTTCGACTCCTACATTCATAAAAATCTGCTTCCGCTTGTTCCTGAGCTTGAATCGCGAATTGATTTCGGTCCTGTTCTTCAAATACATTTCGTAACTTTAGATTTAACTCTTTAATTTTATTTTCAATATCTTGACCCATCTTTTTCCTCCTACTATTTTACTTTACGTAGGTTGTCACATCAGCGAAAAGTATTGTGAAGTTCGTTATCCATTCTCTCAAATTCTTTAGCTACCGAATGAATATTATCAACCGCTTGCTGGAAGGCAGCGGAAAATTGTTTCGTCAAGTCTAAAACTTGCTGATTCGCTTCTTGTGATTTGAAATTAACAGACAACGTTGTACGCGCCGCCTTTGTTATAGAACGACTGGTTGCACTTTGAATCCTATCAGAGGCTGATCCCATTTGCGTTGCTGTTTGTAAATTACTTTGAAATTGTCCCATTCTTTCAAACCCTTTCTATAAGTTTTCCAAACGCATCAAAGAAATCTCATTAAATATATACCCCTATCAATCGCTCGCTAGGCATGCAATCAAATGAGCCATACAATATAAGCTGTATGGCTCATTTGAAATGCTTGTTATATAGAATAAAGCGTTTTTAATTCAAACCGAAATTACGTGATAATTCTTCATCATGAGAAGCAACAGCCTCTGCAGTTTTATTAAGCTGCATATTAATTTCTTGTAATAGCTGTGCAAAGTTTTGTACCTTTGGCTTTAATTGATTGAACTGTTGGTCAAAACCTTCAAAAGCACGTCCTTCCCATTCTCCTCTTAATTCATTTTGTAAGTTTTGTAGTTGACTTAAAATGTCCTCAATTTGATTTGCACCTTGTCCATATCGAGCCGCTTTCGATTTAAGCTCCTCTGGTGACATACGAATTTGTCCAGCCATTTTCATTTCCCCTTTAATACATAATGAGCAAAATATATATTGGTTAATTTTACTAAACATATTATAATCTATTATTCTGAACTTTTAAACGTTTTATCTTTCTACTGAATATTAGAATATGAATATTCAATTCTAATCATTAAATATCCTACTTTTTCTTGCTTTACAAGATTTCATGAAAAAAAGACCACCAAAAGGCAGTCTCTCAAAATTCAACCCTATTCCTAATCCCGCACTCCACCGCATTCCCATACAAATACTTCGCAACGATAATATCTACTACAGCCAAACCAACTGATTTGAAAATAATAATCTCTTCATCATTTTCGCGTCCAGCTTTTCCCCTTATAATTTAACCAATTTCGGCGTAGAGATTGCTAGTTTTATCAAAATTTGAAGGTTACCTGTTTCTAGATCCTATTCAATTAAGCAATCCTACAAATGCCTCTTTTTCCTCATCTATAAAACCTTCAAATACAATTTCTTCAATAGCATCATGATTAAATAGAAATGTATAATCAGGATCAATATATCCTTCTGGATAAAAACAGCCAATATAGTCATACATTACAGGTTCTTCAACCATAAGTAGTTGTTTTCTCTCGTAAATTACAACCTTTTTTGTCCCTCCTATTTTTTCTATCCTTTAACCAACTATAAGAAGAATGCGATTATATACTTGAAATGCAACAAATTCTCTTTAAAAGCCTATACGTATTTTCCCTCCATCTTCTATATGCTTCCGTAAATAATAATACTTATGGAGTTCTATAATCATATAAAACAAAGCAAACGAAAACACTGTGCATGCAGACATAAATACAATTGCCCCCATCTGTTGTGTTGCAATGCTAAGAATTATATTAGCAATTAACTGCCCCGATCCTGCTGCAATAGCTGCTACTTTTACACCACCAGTTCCTTTCGCTGATTTTGATTTTTTTCTTAGTTCCTGAAGTTTTTCAATATGATTTTTATAAAAATAATACAAAGCAAAACCATACAAACCAAATGAAAGAATAAAATAGATGGGAGTTTGTAATTGTAACACTTCATAAGCATATTTTTGAGTTATAACCAATAATCCGACTGAACATATGGCGCCATATACTCCCCGAAATAGATTGTATTGTAACTGTCGTTTCCGAGGATTGATAGCAATCCATATCGCCCACAAATTTAAAAAAACAACTGGAGGAGTTACTATATATACATAGAGTAACCGAAAAGGATTCGCAAACGCAGGCAAAAGAACAAACACGTCTGCCCCCAAAAGGACAAGAACAATTACGTGGACTCTTATTTCATTTACAGGATAAAGAGCCATATAATGTGCAAAAGCTTTCTTATTAAAATCTATACTTTTTTTCATGTTAATTAAACCACCCTGCTATTGTTCCGATCATTAAAAGTTTCATAGCTATTTATTCTCCTTTTTTCTAAATTTATCCATAATATTATAAGCAACTATATTCCATAGTAAAGAAAGTACGGTAACAAAAAGTACAGCTAAAGAAAAATAAATCCTATCCTTCCATGTATCATGTACAATCATGCCTAGTATAATCATTATTAACGCACCAACACATATAACTATTTTTGAAAATTTTTGCATTCTATTATCTCGCTTCCTTCTCAAACTTAAATGAAACTCCTGCGGAATCTATAACCATACCCACCTATTATAATCTCACCTTTGACACTTCTATCATAATCATCTAATACAGGTATATAATCAGGTATCTTAATTTTAGTAATTTCCGCTTCATATGTTTGCAACACTATCAACGTTTCAAATGTCCTTTATACATTCCTTATTTAACCCCAAAACATTAAAATATGAATATTATAAAAATTAACTATCTACTTCCCATCAAAATTATGGTAATCCTATTAAACCTGGGGTTACCCCTTCCACCTTTGCCCATCCAAACGAGCACTCAACTAACATTTGATTCTTACACTTAATTCTTAATAAACCTTCTTCTATCGTATTTATTTCAAAATAATCAATTATATTTTCTGTCCCTAAACCTTTTATTGTTAAATTATGAATAGTAAAGAAAGATATCTCTACATAAATTACATCCCACTTATCCCATCTTTTTGGCTTGTTTTCAACATTTTCCTTTGTCATCAATTGAATAACTAAAGTAGGGCCATCTCTTTTAAGACGCACATCTAATAACTCTGATTCTTCAAACTTTGGTATTTTCCCAAAAATACTAATTAACGCTTGTGGATTTAAAAATTTAAATTGATCAATCATTTTTATACTCCCTATTTATTATTTCTCTTCTCAAAATAATAATGATCCTCCATACGATCTACCTGTCCTGTTCGTGTATTGTATTCAGGTCTTACATTATGATGCGGTGACTGATCTCCAATTCCACCTTCTCCAAACTTATGACCCTCTGAATGATCTTGAATTATAATTTTTTGACCTTTTACTTCATATGTTAATTCTCGAGTTAT
This sequence comes from Bacillus sp. FSL W8-0770, assembly GCF_038008705.1. Classification (NCBI taxonomy): domain Bacteria; kingdom Bacillati; phylum Bacillota; class Bacilli; order Caryophanales; family Bacillaceae; genus Bacillus; species Bacillus sp. FSL W8-0770. Next base: position 912,035 of record NZ_JBBOZR010000001.1, on the reverse strand, counting down.
AATAGGCTGTTTATTATCATTTAATATCCTTTTACCATTACTATCTGTTAATGGTACCATTTTTTGACTAATCGGGTGTTGAAATCTAGGTATATTTAATTGTCTTTTAATTTCTTTTAAACTAGCTCCCCTAGATTCATGAGAATTTTCCCCCTCAATCTTCTTAACTTGGGGATAATATTAAAAAGACTTATGCGTAATTCACATAAGTCTTACTTTTGTTACTCATAATTAATTATTATTTGTCTTTGCAATCACATAAGCTAGAAAACACTTCTCAAAAGGACGAACCAATAATGCACACTCTACAAAATAGAATTAATATCCATTAAATATAATAGTCAGGATTTTCATCCATTTTAATTAAAAATTCTTCTAAAGAATCCGCTATTTTCTCATCTTCAGAGTAAATAGGACATTGACCTAATTCATTTTCCTCTTTAAATTTAATGGTTAAAAAGTTAAGTTCTGTTACTTCAAAAAACACTAATGAATCATCATCTAGGTTTGGATTATATTCATAAATATCTTGCCTTAAACGGAAATCTACAACTGAAATCGGGTCCATAAATCTGTTGAAAAACGTTCTTTTATCAGACTTTAAAAACCCATAACCTATTTCTTGATAAAAGCGTTTTAGTTCTTTTGGGAGTTCCATTTGTAATAAGCTTTCTGCCTCATCTATCTCATCTTGATATATAGGATAGAAAATAGGTTTTTGTTTAGAACGGACACTTCTGTCTGCTACAACATATTCTTTTAAAAAATTAAACATAATTTTTACTACCTCCTATTAAAGAAGGGCTGTTTTCAATGCTTCCTCAAGCATTGTGTTGCAATCATTATATGTATTCATCACTGTACCAGATGGTTTATCAAGTTCTAAATAAGTACCATCAGATAAGTTTTTACAGAACCATGCTATATTTGAATCTCCAAGGAAAAGATACTCTTTTTGAAATTCATTTTCATACCAAATCTCATTGGTTTCTATAAGCCCGCAAATTGATTCGTCCCTTTCTGTATCTAACAAATAAGAGTCAACTCCATAAAGTACTAGCCCGTTAAAATCTAATCCATTTACAGTTTTAAGAAACTCCTCATATTCACTCGGGAGGTCAACATTAAAACTCTTTTTCATGCGTTCTCTTAATTTCTTAACTTCACTATCTGTTGCTGGTGTATTCAGTTTATCATTAAAACTTTTCTCTATTTTTTCAATTTCTAAAATCAGATTTTTCCACATATAAATTTCACCATTGCTTCAGCTTGAATCAGTTCAAAAATTTCTTTTTCATTTCCCTCATAATTGTTTAACATTCTTAGAATTTTTAAATCCTTTACATCCATGTCACTAACTCCTATCAACTATTTTAGGACTTTCTTTTACATGTTTGCTTCTGAATCCCATACCTCGATAAATTCAAAACCTTTTAAATCACTTTCTAACAATGTATTTCTAAATTCATCTGATACAAAAACGGAAGGAATATGTAATATTTCATTTAAGTAAACTTTAAATATCGTTTGGTTCTTAACCATATTAGGTAAGAATGCGTATTTTTTGAAATCTATTACTAAGCCAGAACGTAGTTTCTTTAGTATAGCTTTCTCATAGTCAATAGCATCTAGTGCATTTAAAACGTTAATTATATAATACACTTCTCCCGTCACATCATGAATTAGGGGAAGAAATTCTACATTATCACCAAGTATAGACTCTAAAAATTTTTTAGCTTTCCCACTAACCATTGGCGTACCAACTTCTCCCCAAAAATGAGGCAAATCACTTTGATTTCCTTCTTCTACACATTTAATACGTATTTCTCCCCATGAATCAGATGCTTTTACTGCCGAGTCAATTTTCCCTTCAAAATACTTTTTAGAATCTTCTTCTAAGTTCAATAGTTGAAAGGATTCATAGTCATCAAATGAACTCTTTAATTCCCAAATTTTCATTTTTACTCTCCTTTGTTATTTTTCTATTATAAGATTACTCTTTCTTCGGTTTATTTAATTTTAATTCACCATTCAATAAACGTTCTCTTATATCATGTAAGGCGTCAACAGCATCTTCTTGAGTACCGCCCCGTTTCTTAACAAGACTTAATACTCTCTCTACTTCAAGTATATACTCTGAACTATGCTTCCCTATGTGTAAGACTTCAGTAGTCACGTATTTATTAACTTTATAAGGTAAAAATACTCCATTAGCCGCCGAATCATGGTCTATCCCAAATTCCTTTAATAATTTTTGTGCCTTTTCTGCCCTACTATCATTCCAAGGTGTTAGATGATGTGCTGCATTAGAATATGGGGGTGGTTCAATCCCTGCATCTTTTCCCCCATGCTCCAATCGTTTTTTCTGCGTTATGAATCCCTCCAAAACCAGGATGTAGTGGCAGCGGAACACCAACAGCTTGACTACCACCAATATGGTGATGGACTAATTTAGTTCCACGTAATCCAGTAAAATCATATTGTAGAAATTCCCCTCTAAATCATTAAGGATTTAGAGGGGAATTTCTTTATCACATAAGTAATATCATTTCTTATTAAATTTACTGTGTATCAGTTCAAAGAATTTATTTGTACCAAGTGAAATTGCGCCAATAATAAGAACACCAATAATAAAATAAATCTTTTTAAATAAGTTGTAAGGAGATAAAATAGCAACTACAAGAAGTATTATAATTGCAACGAATGTGACTAATTTCCCAACTTTAAATGCTTGCATATCAGCTTTCCTCCTTCTGGATAAAAACAGCCAATATAGTCATACATCACAGGTTCTTTAACCATAAGTTTTTGTTTCCTTCCATAAATCACAATACTTAAAATTCAATAAACCTCTTTAAAAGGTTTCATGTGTTCTACCCCCATCTTCTATATGCTTCCTTAAATAATAGTACCTATGGAGTTCCATAATGAAATGAAACAACATAAACGAAAGCATGGAGTATACACACATTAATACAATTGCTACCATCTTTTGTGTTGCAAAACCAAGACTGATATTAGCAATGAGTTGACCCAATCCTACAAAAGCCACTACTCCAAAACTAGAGTTTTTTTTCGATGATTTTGATTTTTTGATTGATTCCTGAAGTTTTTTAATATGATTTTTATAATAATAATGCAAAGCAAAAATATACAAACCAACCGAAAAAATAAAATAGATAGGAGTTTGTAATCCTAACATTCCATATGCAAACTTTTGGGTTATAACTAATAATCCTACTGAACATACGATGCCAAATACCCCACGAAATAGAGTGTATTGTAATTGTCGCTTCCTAGGATTTATAACAATCCATATTGCCCATACATTTAAAAAAGCAACTGGTGGAACTATTATGTACATATATATCGGTTGAACAGGATTCGCAAAAGCAGGTAAAAGCACAAATATATCTGCTATCCCAATCACAAGAGTAATTATAGTCGATCTTATATCATTTACAGCATAAAGAGCCATATAATATTCAAAAGCTTTTTTATTAAAATCTGTATTTTTTTTCATGTGAATTAAACCACCCCGCTACTGTTGACTAAGTTTTTTTCACACCCGTTTTCACCATATCTTTAATACTATCATCTTCACCATCATCATCTAAATCAACATCCCATTTCACACCTTCTGTGAAATATTATTCCCTTCTCGAAAAGAAGATCAACCCATTAATAAGATCTAGGCTTATCAAAAATTTCAAAAAGCCGGAGATTTTGCTGGTATGTCCAAGTTTAGTAGATTACTTGCAAGAACTTCGCACCAAAACCACCTTAAATCAGTATGCCACAATTATCATAAAACAAGTTAAATACCAACGTAATCAAAAGTTATTCGAAGCATCTAGAGCAGCATATGAAATTGGCAGAAAGGAAGATATTTAGATAGGAAGAATTTTTTTCATAAAAAAGACATGCTAAATTATAGCATGTCATCTTTTAAAGATTTCTACCAAAACGTTTAAAGTATTCTTACTAAAAGGATATTTATAAACAAAAGCTTTATTTACATTTCTAATAACTTTTCACGTAAAACTAATTCTTCATCTGTCATGTATCCTTTATGCATTTCTTCTGTGATTTTATCGTAGTTAAAACACAACACATTCTCATTACCTATAAATCCAATAGGGTAAAGAACACCTACATAATCAAATTCACGTTTATCTTCTGAAATAGCCATTCTTCCAATAATCATAACGCTTTGTTCCATATCTTCTAGCTTAACTACTGTTCCAATTGGTAATAGTTTCATTGATACTTTTGCCTCCTAAATATTGAATAAATTCCGAGAATTATAAATCTACTATTTTTTCTTATTGTCTATACGTTTATAGATATACTCTACTGTAAAGTATGCAATAACATTGCAAATTAGCAGCAAACCTATAAGTAAAATTTTATCTTCTAACCGTATAGTAGAAGAAGCCCCAATTAACAACATAAACATAATACATACAGTAAAAGTCAGAATTCTATTTATTGTACGCATATCTTAATTACTCCAGTCTTATATTAATCCCGTTTTTTTGTAAATTTATCATAAAATTTCTCTTGCGCCCACCGTCCAAATTTTAAAAAACATATTAAACCTGCTCCCAAAAGAATGAGAACGATAGTTCCTAACAACTTTTCCCACCAATTGTTGGATGGAGTAATCATTAACCCTATAATAGATACGGATATTACGACATAAACTAAAATATATAATGGTTTATACGATGGTGTTTTCATATCATTTTTTCTCCTCAGATTTTTCAAATTTAAAACTACTTCCCACAGTAAACCCCTCTAAAACAGGAACTGTTATACCAGTTTCTTTTCCAACGCTACCTTTCAAACCTATTGCGCCCAATCCCAAATCACCTTTAATTTTTAGATCTGTATCTCCAATAATTGGCAACCAATCTGGAAAATGTAGCATACTTACTTCTACTTCATACTTAAGTGTAGAAGCTTCCGATGCTGCTTTTAAGGAGTAATCGTCAATACCTGCTACAACTTCTCCTGAAAAAATTTTTTGAGTAACTGTAACCTCTCTATCTTTTAATTGTATAATACCTAAAGGTGTCATGAAAGGAATTGTGGATTTAAATTTATATGAGTTATCTAAAATACCTGCTTCCCCTTTTAAACCAATAACTTTACTAGCAAATACATCTTCTTTTAAACTCTTCCAATCATAGGGTATATTCACATCCAATTGCCCAGCTATAGCCTTTGTTGAAAGCTCATCAATATATCGTTCCTTAGTAAGCTTATCACCATTAGAGAAGCTGCTCTTTTTTCCCATTATAGACCCTTCAGCCTCAAATCCAATTCGCTTTCCTTCTTTACCCTTTACTGATCCCTCCATGAACTTAGCATCTTCGTCTCGTGACTTTTTCTTATCTGCTTCAAGAGTTTTCTTTTCTGTAATTTTCTTTTCTGTAATTTTCTGAATAGGCGCTATCCAATCCATATTCAACCCTTGCGTACTAAATGTACCACTTGCAGGACTAAAGCCTTTTCCACTTTGAACTTCCGCCAAACCTGTCGCAATGCTAACAGCTAGTTGGAGAGCAGTATCATAATTACTACTAGAAGTATAATTAAATTCATATAGATGTTCTAGTTTTTCTTACAGTTTTTGCCTCATCACAGTAAAAAGATTTACCATAGCTTCCATACCTGGGATTGGCATAGCTTGACTGATGGCTTCCATACTTGCTTTCATTCGGTCAATTTCTCGAATTTGTTCTAATATTTCTTGTTCAATTACATCTGTGGAAGCGACTTGTGATTGAAATTGACTTGGAAAAGCATCGTTCTGGCGAATTAACTCTTCACACAGATAAATGATTCCTTGCGCTAAAGGACGAAAGGTTTGTACAAAAAATGATTTTGCACTGCTATAAGTTTGTCCTTGTAGAACAGTATCAATTGCAAAGGCATCAATTGACTGAATGACTTGTTCCATACCTTGAATAGTAGCGTTACATACAGCATTCATACTTTGAGTTTGGCCTTGTACTTCTCCTAAATACATATTTAAGCTCATGCATTGACCTCCCTCGCTAATTGTTGTTGTTGATAGGAAAGGTCGTTTTCTAAATCACTAAGGTTTCGTCTTTCTTTAAGCAACGTTTCTTTTTGGTTTTCTAATTCAAATGTGACTTTTCGTTCAATATGTTGTGCCTCTTGATATGTATTCATAAAAAATTGAGACATTTCTCTATCACCATGCCAAGTTCCTAAAATTCGATCAAACAAACGATGGTTTCGACCTCTCCATTCATAAAAATCTGCTTCCGCTTGCTCCTGAATGTGAATCGCGGATTGATTTCGGTCTTGTTCTTCAAATACACTTCTTAACTTTTGATTTACTTGATTGATTTGTTTTTCAATATCTTGACTCATTATATTCCTCCTGCCATTTTACCTTTACGTAGGTTGTCACATTAGCGAAAAGTGTTGTGAAGTTCGTTATCCATTCTCTCAAACTCTTGGGCTACTGAATGAATATTATCGACCGCTTGTTGAAAGGCAGTGGAAAATTGTTTCGTAAAATCTAACATTTGTTGATTCGCTTCTTGTGCTTTGGAATTAACAGATAGTGTTGTACGCGTCGCCTTTGTTATAGAACGATTTGTTGCACTTTGGATTATATTCGAAGCTGTTCTCATCTGCGTAGCAATTTGTTGTACCGTTTGAAAATTACTTTGAAATTGTCCCATCACTCAAATCCTTTCTCTAATTTTCAGAAGATGCCAAAGAAATCCCAATAAATATATGAAAATTCCCTATTAATATCACTCTTTTTAAACATGTGTCCAGCTAAGTTGGGCATGCAATCAAATGAGCCATACACTATAAGCTGTATGGCTCATTTGAAATGCCTGTTATATAGAGTATGACAATTTTTATTTCAAACCGAAATTACGTGATAATTCTTCATCATGAGAAGCAACAGCTTCTGCAGTTTTATTAAGCTGCATATTAATTTCTTGTAATAGCTGTGCGAAGTTTTGTACTTTTGGCTTTAATTGATTGAACTGTTGATCAAAACCTTCGAAAGCACGACCTTCCCATTCTCCTCTTAATTCATTTTGTAAATTTTGTAGTTGACTTAAAATGTCCTCAATTTGATTTGCACCTTGTCCATATTGAGCTGCTTTTGATTTAAGCTCCTCTGGTGACATACGAATTTGTCCAGCCATTTTCATTTCCCCTTTAATACATAATGAGCAAAATATAAATTGGTTAATTTTACTAAATATATTATAATGTATTATTTTGAACTTTAAAACATTTTATCTTTCTATTGAATATTAGAATATTAATATTCAACTTTTTCTTACTTTACAAGATTTTATGCAAAAAAGACCACCAAAAGGCAGTCCCTCAAAACTCAATCCCGTCCCGCGCTCCACTACTTTCTCATACAAATAATTCTCAACGATAATATCTACTACAGCCAAACCAACTGATTTGAAAATAGTAATCTCTTCATCATTTTCGTGACCAGCTTTTCCCCCTTATAATTTAACCAATTTCGGCGTGGAGATTGCTAGTTTTATCAAAATTTGAAGATTACCTGTTTCTAGATCCTATTCAATTAAGCAATCCTACAAATGCCTCTTCTTCCTCATCTATAAAACCTACAAATATAATTCCTTCAATATCCTCATGATTAAATACAAATGTATAATCAGGATTCATGTATCCTTCTGGATAAAAACAGCCAATATAGTCATACATCACAAGTTCTTTAATCCCAAGTTTTTGTTTTCTTCCATAGTTATTTATGTGAATTCAGCTCGTTTTTTTGTTTTGGGTGAAAAAATTTTTAACTTGATAGCAATGTGGTGCTGCACCTATTAGGCAAATTTGACAAAGAAAAGATACCCAAAGGTGCCTTCCTCCCACTTGAACCATCTTAATTTTATTGTGTTGTTATTATATAAGAAAAGAAGACATCACTTAAGATGTCTTCTTTTCTTGTACACTTGGTGTTAAGAAGGTATTTATTGCTTAAAAACTATAAAAAAATATAACAATCATCGAGTAAATCTATTATAGCATCAATAAATAGAGTTTTTATATGCATTTTTACATATATATAGATTTATTTATGTTTTATCTATATAGTTAAATTGTCTGTTTCTTGTTTTAATTCGTTTGTTTATTTTGAGTGCTCCAGCAATGGAGCCTTTTTTTATGCAATAAAACATTTTCTTAGCATTACTTAGTTGATCTATATTAACTTTACCCTCTTAAATTATATCTATATTTTACCAAACAATTATGTAGATAACCAGTTTTTTCTAATAATCTAGTGGATTGATAATTTTAATGGTAGTTATTAATACTTACAGGAAAATTCAGTATGCAATGGAAATTGAGAAATCAAGAATTATAAAAAACTTATAGTATCTTTTGTAAAAGTATATTTATAATTTGTATATTAATATGTTATAATTTAATTTCTAAAACTACCAAAAAAGGACTGCCAGTAATGGTGGTCTTTTTTATATTGGTGAGATTGTACTAGTATAATAAAATAGGATTAACTGTTTATTGTGAGTTTGATTGGTTATCCCTTCTTTCCATTTGGAAGGAAAGGGGGTAATATACCTATGGAGTTTTTGTTTGAGCTTCTAAAAGAATTTGTGAAAGCCATTGTACGTGAAGTGTCTGCGTATGTTTTTAGGAAACAAATTTTAGAAAAAGATAACAAAAAACCCACCCTTTTGCTTCCTCGTCGCCGTCGGAAGCAAAAGGGTGGGTTTCGTAAAAAATAAATGATCACGTTATATCCCTAATTGATTGTAAATTGATTTGAATACGTGAATTCACCACGATATTTAATTGCAGCGACATAAGTACCGCTTGTATAGCTATCTGTGATAGGGGTTTGCCAAATTTCTGTTCCAGGAATAAATTCTGGTTCTATTGTTTGGAATCGTTCTAGGGTACCATTTGTGTGGATTTTAAAAATTTTCATTTGCGCACCAAAATGTTCTCTACCAAAGTGCTGTGTTAAGTAAAATGTATCACCAGTTATTAAATTCCCAATCTTCCAATCTGGTTGATATGTACTTTCCTCTGAATTTTGTAAATCCACAATGGTTTTAAATCTCCAATCATCATTAAGTGGATCTGAGTAAGCTGCAGCTGCTTGTGAGGTAGGTTTACTCATTTCTATTGCAGTAAAACCGCTAAAAGTTAATGCCCCAATTAATGCTAATTTTCCTAACTTCATTATTGTTTCCCCCCTATTAATTTTTGTAATTTTTAAAACCAGAAATCATACACACATAATAATATAATCTACTGTATTATATTTCAAATATTTTCTAATAAACTCCATAAATAAAAAGGCACCCCAAAGGTTCCTTCCTCCGATTTGAATCACTTTAATTCTAAGAATATGTATTGGACTCCCATTCAAGTATTATTTTTCCCAATGAACAATTGGAATATTTTAGGTTTTTCACTATTTTTATGTTAAGATATTTTGGTTGATATTCATCTTATTTTAGGAGGTTGGAAGATCTGTTACATGCTTTTCATATGGATTTTAGCTTCTATACAGAAAATATAAAAGTTTTAGGGTTATTAGGGAATTCTACTCGCTTATCAATTGTTTGTAAATTGATTACATATAGATCGTTGTCAGTTTTTGATTTAAGTAAGCAAACAAGAATTACAGAGGATTTGATTGTACAACATTTGCGTAAATTAGCCTTTGGAAATATTGTAATTAGTGAACGTATAGGGAAAAGACTTCATTTTAAAATAAAAGATAATAAAACAATGGAGATTATTAGGGTTACAAAGTTAATTTTAATTACTTTCGATATAAATGCTTTTGCTATAACTTAATTGTGTAAAATCACAAGTAGTTCACCTACGGAAATAGGTGGGCTTGAAATTCATAAAAAAAGACACCTAAAGGTGCCTTCTGCCGACTTGAACTATCTTAATTTTAATAATATGTATTGGATTCTGTCCCAAATATTATTGTGCCATGTTAAGTTATTGTATTTTATTTTTGCACCAGAACTGTTTTCTTTTCATAGGGTAATTTGTCCAATTAAAAACTACTTCCACTACAAAGATCAACTCTTTAATAGAGTTGATCTTTTTTAATTTTGAATATTTTAATTTTTAATAACAATACAATCCTATATTATGTTAACATATAAGTATATCCCAATATTACCAATAATTATTAAATTTTCCACAGTAATATTTGTTACTAGAAACTTCTATTTCACTGCTTTTTTCGCTGTTGTTCTCTCATAAAATAATAATAAAACCTCTTAACTTATTTGAAAGGCGTTATTATTTCAACTAACATTTAAATCTTAAAATACCCTTTCTTGATCCCGCAAAAATAATAAAGATGAATATATGAACAATGAATTAAAAACAATTATTATAAACTGAAAATTTACTTTTTATTTACAAAAAAATGAGGATATGGTAAATTTAAATTGTAAGATTTTCCATTATTGTAAAATCTTAATAAAATATAAACTGATAGAAATGGGGAATTAGTATGAAAAAAGCTATTATCGGTGCAATTGCTGCAGGTGTTTTAGTAGTTCCAGCTTCAATGAATGTATTTGCCGCAGAAAAAACAGTTGGAAAGTCCGAAATTGTGACAGCGGATAGCACAATAACTGAAGGATTTGTAGCAGATGAAAACAATTCTGGCAATAAACCTCAGTTATACGCAGGTGTAACGTCTGGTAAAGCAGACGGTGGGTATTGGATTAGAGGAAAAAGAGATGGAAACGTCATTTCCGAATATAAACATTATACAAAACAAGGTAGAGCAACAGTTACAAATGGAAAAGGCGTCTACAATGATGGAAAATGGCAGAAGAAAGATGTATTTAGCAAAGCAAAAGCTACATGGACATCTAGTGGTACAAATAAAGCGAATTACGATAATAAATAATATTCAAAAACAAGAGAAGTTTAAAAACTTCTCTTGTTTTTGAATATAGATAATTAGTGATATTAGATTTTTCTAAGAGGTGTTTGCATGAAAAAAATCATTTTTATTTTAATGGCAGCAACGCTGGCATTAACTGCATTTTTATCTTTAAATATTTTTAAAGAATATAAAACACAACAGTTATTCTATAAAAATACAACTAGTATTACTTTAAATTTTGAAGAAGAGAAAAGTTACACTAAGAATTACATTGAATTTTTACAAAGTTTAGCAAAGAAATATAATGTGAATATTTCAAAATACATATACCCGGGAGAAAATGATTTACATATTTTTACAACTGATACTGGTTTAAATAACCATATCAAGTTAAAATCAGGGAAGTTTCCAGAAGTAAATTCAAACAAATTTATAAGTACTTCTGAAATTGAGAGCACAGATCAAATTGGTATTATAAAAAGAATAGATTCGAAAACTAAAATAACTATCCAACCTTTAAGTGCAGATGAAAATTTTGATGGAAGTGGTATGTACTATATCTCGACTCAAGATAAAGAAAAAATAAATGCCATGTTAAAAGAACTAAATGAAAATGTAGCTAAAACAGAAATTTTTGGCGAAAATAAAGCCAATTTTATATATTTACTTGAGAGCAATGGGTTTCAAATATTTTGTATATTTTTGATTGTATTATGCATCTTTGTTGCGATTATTCACTATATCATTCGTAGATTGAAAGATATAGCTATCATGCAAACATTGGGCTATACAAGAAAAAAAATAGTTAGCTTCTTTATCTTTAATTTAGGGAAAATCATGATACTATCAAGTCTTATGATTTATGTATTATTTATTATGTATTGTATATTTACAGATAGTACAGATTTTTATTTTGAATTATCATGTATTTTTTGGATTATAGCAATTACATTGAGTTTTATTTTAATTATACCTATCACAATAATTACGATAGTAGCCTTTACTAGAAATATAAATGTTTCAAAAATAAAAGGTAACAAGCCATATATATTAGTTAGCACATTAAATTTCACTTTAAAATTTCTATTTATAGTCGTAATGTTATTGTCCACGTATCATTGGAAAATCCTATCGAATGAACTCAATCAAAAGATAGATAATTTATCTAATTGGTCAAAAACTAAACATATTTATAAAACTCAAGTTACTTTCGCTAAGGGCGACGATTTAGGTGCGGAAGAAAAAATTAGCAAAAAAATGAAAGACCTTTACTTGGATATGGAAAAACAACATGGTGGCTTTCTAATTAGTACGTCAAATTATGACAAAATAGATGGAAAGTATATCTATGATTTAAATAATGAAAATGGGGATCCGAAGTTAGAACCTTCCGGAAATAGTGTTACTATAAATTCAAACTATTTATCTTATAATCCTATTAAATCAGTTAAAAAAACAATCAAAGAGCAAATTATTCATGATTCGAATACTATGAATATATTAGTGCCTGAAAAATTAAAGGAATATGAGAAGGAAATATATAAGAATTATAGAAAATATTTTTATTTCCAAAAAGTTGAAGTTGATAACATTTATAATGAGGAACTAGGAAGAGAGAAAAATAATACTAAAGAACAAGAGTTAAATATAAATATTATATATGTAAAAAATAATCAAGATTATTTTACTTATGATTCAACTATAAAAGCGGAAGATAAAAATCTCATTAGAGATCCTATTGCAATTATTGATACAGGTATCTTCAATCAATCCTTTTATTTGTCATATGTTGCATCTGAATTTTATTTTAAAACTAATAGTGAGCAACCATACGATAGTATAAGGGCTACTATTACTAAAAATGAGGCTCAATCAACTATACAAAATATCACCTCAGTATATGATCGTTTAGCGTTTGAAATTCAAAACCTAAAAACAGAAAAAGAAAATTTATTGATCGCAATGATCATATTAATCGTCTCGAATTTTCTAATAACTTATAACACTATTTCTAGTTACTATGAAAAAAACAAGTTCAATTTGTATATTAAACAATTATTTGGATTTAGCGCTATAAAGCGCAATAAAATTATGATTACTTTATTGTTATTAGTAAATATTATACCTATTATATCTGTATCTATATATGTTATTGATACTTATGTGATTTCTATAGGTATTTTGATCCTAATCTTAGAAATTTTAATAAGCTATTTCTTTGATAAGAAATTAAGCAATCAAACATTCAATGCTATCATAAAAGGAGAACATTAGTAATGATTGAATTAGTGAATATAAATAAGAAATTTGGTAATAAAGTTGTATTAAAAGACTTCTCATTGAAGATTGAAGATACAGACTTCATCGCAATCGTTGGGGAAAGTGGAAAAGGAAAAACGACGTTATTAAATATTATTGGTTTATTAGAACAAAGCGACTCTGGAGATATAATTATAGAAGAACAAATGAATCCAAACAAAAAGCAAACTTTACTATTGCAACGTGAAAAATTAGCTTATCTATTTCAAAATTACGCTTTAATGGAAAACGAAACGGTAGAGAAAAATTTATTAATAGCCCTAGAATATCAAAAAAATATCGATAAAAGAAAAATAATAAAAGAAGCTTTACAAAAAGTGAATTTGCCTAATTATGAGAAGAAAAAAATTTTTGAGCTTAGTGGTGGAGAACAACAAAGAATCGCTTTAGCAAGAATACTTATTAAAAAATGCGACTACATTTTAGCTGATGAGCCAACTGGTAATTTAGATAACAATAATCGAGATTTAGTGTTTAATATATTAAAAGACCTTAATGAAGATGGAAAAACGATAATATTTGTTACACATGATATGGAATTGGCCTCTAGAGCAAAAAAAATTATAACAATTTAGCGTAGGTTAAAAAGAAACTATTTTTACCCCTACCATTAAAATAGTATGAGACTGATATTAATGCATCATTTGCAAAACGAAAGGACGATTTTTATGTATTTATAGAATCGTCTCTTCGTTACTATACGTATCCTTATTAAAGTCATTAAAATGGGGCCTGTTGCAAAAAATCGAGAAGCTGATATTGTTGTATGAAATATTGTATAAAAGAAGCTTATAACGATTTAATAGTGATGAATTATTAAATCAGTTGAAATCTGTTCGTAAAAAAGTAAGGTATGTAGAAAACAGCGCTAGTAATTGGGCTAGGATTAATCCCACTCTGTTCTTAATTTAAGGAATTCCAAAACGTTCTAACTTCAATGGAAGACCGCCTGCACCACAAGCTTAATTGTTCTGCAAAGAAAGTCATACTACTTGTATGGCTTTTTCTTTATTTTAGTTACTTAAGCCCTACATTTTTATCTGATTTGCTTCTGCTGGTGTAGAAGAGGGAAAAGATATAGAAACATAAAGTGAAACTTTAATCAGCCCTCACCAATTGGGCTTTTACGGGCAGCCCGCCCCCCCACCTAATTTCTTTGCTTCCGCTGAATTTTGAAATGGGGATCTTACCGCCCGTTAATGCGGGATAAAAGAAAACCGCCTGAAATGATATGTACTTGAATAGTAGTACATAAAAAAATACAAATAACAATAAATTAAATATCATTAAAACAAAAAGGAGATGTCCCAGGCATGGTACTAGGACATCTCCTTTACTTATCTAAATTTCTAAACTCTATACAGCACTATCATTTAAACAATTATTAAATATATCTTCTAACTAAAACATCGTATTATCATTAGCTGCTTCACTTGGAATCTCTTGAATTACATCCCAGTGTTCGACAATCTTTCCATCCTTGATACGAAATATATCCACTATAGCAACTCCCTTATCTTGAGAATTAGTACGAGAATGTACATGAAGAGCAACTGTATCCCCTTCAGCTACTACACGTTTAATCTCTGCAGAGGAATTAGGATTTTTAACAAAATCCTCCTTAAAGAAATCCATGAAGGCTTTTCGTCCATCAGCAACAAAAGGATTATGTTGCTTATAATCTTCGCTAACATATTTAGGGATAATATCGATATTATGTTTGTTAAAAACTTCATTATAGAAATCAACTACCATCTTTTTATTCTTTTCATTTTCTTTTACTTCTTTTGATACAGAAGCGACATTTTCACTCTTTATTGAGTTCCCTTTGTTATTACCGTTGGAAGCTTGATATACCAAAGTCGAAACTACTCCTAAAATAAATACAGAAATAATTGTTATGATTAAACTTTTCTCTAATTTCATATATACCTACCTCTTCTACTTAAATAAGTTTTCTTCTATAAAAAGCTTGAAGAAGGAGAAACCTTCCCCAAAATGTAATGTCAGGGGTAATGTTAGGAATTTCATTTATCCTAACCTCCCCCTATACAAGGCATATTAGAAACGATTAATTCTAACTTAATACCTCATTAACAGTTGCACTGTCCACAATTTGAATAAACTTCTTAACCTTATCGTTCTCATCAAACTTATAAAGGTGACAAAAATCTGCTACAAATGACTTCCCTGTAGCTTTATATGTTCCACTATATTTTCCATAAACGATAACAGTATTGTTATTAAAAGCATAAATTTCATCTTTAGCGCTATAGTCATCCCATTCTGTGCCAAGACGTTCATGTACGTTTTTCACTACTTCATCTGGACCTATATAAGTACCTGCATATGGAAACCCAGCAGCTTCTGTCCAAGATACATTTTCACTTAAATACGTTTTGAACGCATCCAATTCCCCTTCGCCAGTTAACACATACGTTTCATGTAATAGTTTTTGATATTTATTCATATCATTAACCCCAAGGCATTTCTTTTGTTACAACTTTTGCACTTAATTCTAATACACCTTTATTTGCATAGCCTGGATATGCTGCTTCAAGTTTTGCCACAAAATCTTTTGAAGTTCCACTTTCCTCAGAAGCTTGAACCGCCGTTCTTAGATAATCCATTGTCGCAGTAAGTGCTTGATTATTTAGGGATTTTTCGATTGATCCATGGCTAGGCACAATTATGTCAGCATGTAATGCTTGTAATACTTTCAAGTTCTCAATCCATGCCTCCATAGCCGCTTTTGAGCTAGTATCCGCTAAGAATACATGTATTTCGTTAAATACATCGATACCACCAATTAATACTTTTAGTTCTTTATTAAATAGGCTAGTTCTGTAATGATCTAAGCCTACTAGTTCAAATGTTAACCCCTGAAAATCAATCGCTTTTTCTTTAAATACTTGAGGTAATACCACGTTACTTGGTGCATTTTCTCCAAGGACGTCTTTCCAAACTTTTAATTTCCCTAAGACAGAATGAACGATATGTTCAACAGTAGACTCTGTTGCATACGCTATAGCTTCTGGGTAAAAGGCTTTAATGCTCTCTAATCCAAAGTAGTAGTCTGGATCCCCATGAATAATAAAGATTTTATCTAGAGATAAGTTGTTTTTTTTCAAATACTCTACAATTTCTTTCGAATCAGACTGCGTAAATTTTGAGTTTATTAAAAATGCATGTCCTGCTTTCTCAACTAATGTTGCTGTGACCATAAAGCTTTTTTCGTCCGAACTAAACACCGTTAATTTCACATCTTTTTGATTTGTATCGATTGTTTTAAACATAGTATGTTATTCTCCTTTTGTTAAAGTTATTAACTAATTATCATATTTTTAGCTTGTTCCGATAAAGTGAAACTTTAATCAGTGGGGGTTTTGTTCATCCCCCACTGATTATTAGTTGAACCAATCGGACTTTTACGGACAGTTGATCCCCCACCTAACTTCTTTGCTTCCACTGAATTTTGAGGTGGGGGTCTTACTGCCCGTTAAAGCGGGATAAAATCTCCCACTCCCATTTATCTAAAAGTGTAATAGTACTGGTACTGGCGAATATTCCGGAGATCAACGTCAGGTGGTCTAAGATAACATGTTTACTACTGTATACTAAATTTTCTTAATATAAATTTTTAAAACGCGCTTCAATTTTATCCGGTGTCATTACGCCACCACCAACAGGAATAATTTGATTATCCTTTTGTAAAAGTAATGAAGGATAGCTATTAACACCAAGCTGTCGAACTTTATTGAAATCATTTTGGACATCTATTATTGTTTCTTGAGCATTTAAACGTTCTAATACTTGTTCAGGGTCCAAACCATGCTCGATTGCAATCTTGCGATATGTTTCAGGATCACTCAGACTTTGGCCCTCATAATAAAACGCTTTTTGCATAGCCGAAGTGAATTCTAATAAACGGTCTGGCGCTAATGAGCGTAAAGCTGAAAAGCCAATTGCAGCATCTTTCGAATTCATTTTAAAAGTCCCTTCCTCCACCAATTTTTGATAGGAAGGACCAAATTCAGCACCTGTAAGTTGATTAATTCTTTTATTTCCTTCTTCTATATATGAGAAGTTTTTCATTGGTAAATTATCTAAAAATAACCCTCCACATAAAACCGTTAATGGCACTTCAGTGTGGTTTTTGTAAAATCCTTTAATACTTTCTGAAAAACCATAGCACCATCCACAATATGCATCCCATACGTAAATAAGATTATCTTGTTTCGTCTCCATTTAAATCTCCTACCTTTTTTATTATCCAGCTCAACTAAATTTTTGGTTTATATAGGTACATCTTTTTATACCTTGTTCTTTTTTAGATACCTTACTATATTTCCCCAAAACTAATATTTCCAAAGAAAGATCCACCAAGGTTTTTAACAAAAGATAAAATTGCACCTTATTGCCCCGTAACAGAAAATACTAAAGCTTAGAATATGCATTGATTTGAATGTGTTAGTAACTTTCTACACCGGGTGGCAACGTATGGACCACCATCCTTAATTAAATATATAAATCATATTTTTAGCAGATATTAGTTGTAACTAAATTAATTACATCTTTATGTAACCATTTTAGTTACAACTAATATAGAAGTCAATTCTTTTTTTCGAAAACATTAAATTTCTACATTATAACGAAATTCTGTGTTAACTTGTAAAAAAAAGAGGAGCCATCTCCTCTTCATAAATAAACACTATTTAATTTGCTCCTTATACTCATGGTTAACAACTACATACCACTTTCCTGTATCAAATTTTTCTTTATTAATCACGTAAACTTTACTTTCTCTCATTACCTCCCCTGGTTTTAATCCCTTAGTAATAGTAGATGTCTCGCCTTTTTCAACCGCATAACTACTAGCTGCCCACACATCACTTTGGTAAGCATTATCATTTTCATCCACTAAATCCACTGATGGTAAAACGGCTAATTTCATCGGTTCGTTTGTGATATTTTTCCCTTCTGCTTCTACAACAATAAAGACATGTCCATCTTCAGGCTTTTGGAATCCTATACTTTCTTTACCAACCTTATCTCTTTCTACAACTCTTTTTACAGTTACATCAAATTTAGGTGTATGAAAATCCTTGTTTACAGCATACTCTTTTTCTTTTATTTTTGATTTCTCTTTTGTTTGTTCTGTATTTTTCTGCCTTGTATTTTCTTTCGTTTTCGCCTCATCGGTTGTTTGCACTTTCTTTTCTTCTTGTTTAGAATTGGTTTCTTTAGATTCTGAAGAAGTTTTGTCGGATGTATTGCTGCAACCAGATAAATTGAATACTAAAGCGCCACCTAAAATACATGTAGTAAATTTTTTCAACATCTCTTTTTATCCCCCAATAACACGATATGTAAATTTCTTACTTATCATAGCAAAAAATATAATCTTAAATTATTGTATCTTGTCGAATGATTAAGAATAATCAATTTCTTTTACGTAAAATAAGAAGACCACGAATAAGTAACCTCGTAAAATGAGTAAAAAAACTAGCAACTTACAGAAAATCCCTCTAAAATGATTGTTATATATACTCGGAAATGTAGAATGGGATTAAAGACAAAAAACACATTTAGGAGGTTATCATGACATTTGATGAACTGAAAAAAAACAAACCAACAACCCAATGGATTGAGAATGATGAAGATGGGGAATTTTTCACTGAAGAAAATATAAGTGCAACAAATAAAGTTCTTGATACTTACATAAATAATTTAGAGCAATTTGGAAAAAATCCAACTGAAGTTGAAATAATGCATGTTGTTAAAGAGGTTGTTCTTAACATAAATGAATTAAATGACGAACATGACTATTTTATCGAAACAATGGAAAGAGAAGATCTCTATGAATTTATCGATACAGCAGCAAGAATAGCTGGTCTAGAATCTGAAGAAGACATAACAGAAGAATGGCGTGAATGGTAAAAAGTTGCATCTCTAATAATTAGAGGTGCAACTTTTTTCATACACCAATTGAATGAATGATGTGATGTCTGCGCAGAATTCATATATTTCAACATAATATTAAAAGGCTTCAATTATAAATACTAGCACACCCATCCTGACAAAAAGACCACCAAAAGTCAGTCTCAAAACTCAATCTTATTCCCTACTCCTTGCTCCACCGCTCTCTCATACAAATACTTCGCAACAATAATATCTACTACTGCCAAACCAACCGATTTAAAAACAGTAATCTCTTCATCATTTTCGCGTCCGGCTTTTTCTCCGCTTATGATTTGACCAAGTTCAGCGTGAATGGCGTTTGCTTTGAATAGACCTTCTTTTATCGGAACTTGAAGGTCTCCTGTTTCGTCTAGTGCTGCTTCTTTTGATTCGACTACTACTTTGTTTGCTTTAGCTATGGCATGTGAGGGTAGTTCTTGCATGCTCGGTCTGAATGAGCCGACGGCGTTTACGTGGACGCCTTTTTGTAGTTTTTCTGAGAAGACTGGTGTGGATGCGTTCGTAGTTGTGACGATGATGTCTGCTTCGCTTATTGCTTCATTTGCATTTGTGTGAACATATGCAGGTTTGTTGAATCTCTCTTGTATATACTCCGCAAATGCATACGCCTTTTCTTCTGTTCGATTGTATAAAATGACTTTTTCGATAGCTCTTACCGCAAATACAGCTTCAGCAATTCCCTTCGCCTGTTCACCCGTCCCGATGATACATAACGTTTTTGCGTTATGACGAGCTAAATATTTTGTCGCTACTCCTGATAAGGCGCCTGTTCGAATCATCGTTAAGTAGGATCCTTCTAAAAGTGCGAGCGGTTCTCCCGTTTGAAAGTCTGATAGCATCACAATCCCGTTTATCGTTTTCTTTCCTACCTTTTTGTTCTCGGGGACTACTGTTACTACTTTTAAGCCAAGTGCCTCAAGCCCTTCAGCTACTGAAGGCATAATTAATGCCGTATTTTTCTCGTTCGCAAATGGTAATGAACCTCGAATTGGCGTGATTGTTCTTTCTGCGGAAAATTCTTTTAAAGCAAGCGCCGCGTATTCAATAACTTCATTCATATTTACTAAGTTTCTTTGTTCGTTCGCACTTATGACTAGCATATCTTTCCACCCCCTCCTTCTATCCTAACAAAAATCCACGGTTCAAATCATCTCTCGGGTCTACAACGAACTGATGAAATCCTGTAATAAAGGCATGCCCCGTTACTTTTGGAACGACAGCTTCATATGTATCTACTGCGGTTACCGACAATACCTCCCCCTCGAATTTCCCGTCAGTAATGCATTCATGGACGAAAATTTCTCCCTTTTGTAAAGCATCTTTTTCAAAAAGAGTTGCGATTCTCGCAGAAGTTCCTGTACCGCAAGGAGAACGGTCTACTTGCCCATCAGCAAAGATTGTTACATTTCGTAAAGTTGCGTCTTCCCCTTTCGGTTCATCTGAGAAAATAACGCCGTATATTCCTTTTAAATCTTCTTCAAGTGGATGCTTCACTTCCATCTGGCTCTCAATGTAGTGCTTAATTTTACCGCCCCACTTTTGAATAGCAGATAAGTCTTTGAAATCGACTTTCAAGCCAAATTCTTTACAGTCTACTACCGCATAAAAAGCTCCGCCAAACGCGATATCTACTTGAAATTCATAGTTATCTATTTTAATAGGAACGTCTTTCTTATATACAAAAGAAGGAACATTTTCAAATGATACGGACTCTACTTCGCTCCCGTTATATGTTGCGTACGCAATGACTTCCCCAGCAGGGCTATCAATAATGAACTGTTGTTTCTCACCTGTCACTTCAAACATACCTGTTTCAATTCCAACTGTAATAACAGCGATAATACCGTGTCCACACATCGTACTCCAACCTTCATTGTGCATAAATAATACGCCAAAATCAGCGTGAGCACTTGCTGGCGGTGTAATGATACAACCGTACATTCCGTGATGCCCCCTCGGTTCATACATAAGAACCTCACGAAGATGGTCCAAATGTTCCATGCAGTACGCGCGTCTTTCCAGCTGCGTTTCCCCTTTTATTTCTGGCACTCCGCCCGTAATAATTCGAAGTGGTTCCCCAGCTACGTGTGCATCAATCGTTGTATATATTTTACTAACCTTCATTTCGATCTCTCCCCTATACGTTGATACTATTTCCAACGCAAGTATCATGCCAAAGCGTATAGCATTACTTTTTTTCAAATCCCCTCAGCAATGTGTATTCTTTTTTCAACAAATTCATATACAACTGTCTACTTTTTTATACACGGCTTGGACGTTACGTTATAAAACACCTCGATAACTTTGCAATTTCACTGGTACACACATGCAAAATTCCTTTTATCATTATTATTTTCAATGGAAAGTTACTTCCACCCCCAACATATACTGTTCAAAAGCAAAAAGGAAGTGATCCCATGTATTACGGAACAAAGGGCTGGTACGTAGCTGAACTAAAAAAATTAGGCGTACGCTATCATGAAGGACGAAAACTAGAAAGTTACCGCGGGCACATATTACGCAATTTATTAATCGCACAACAAGAAAAATTAAAAGAACAGTAACATTCTAATGTAACGATATCGGCGATTCTCGGAATATATCAGCGATTCAACACAATATATCGGCGATTCGACATGCAATATCGACTTACCGACAAATTTCGCTAATTCATCTACCTAAACCACCAACCAATTACACATCAATACAAACAAAAAAGGTCACCCAAACGGGTGACCTTCCTTTCTTATTCACAAACAAGAATCTGTCTAGTAAATGATCCTTTTCTTGTAATACAGCGATCTGTAATTTCGAATCCTGCTTCATGGATCATGTCGTCCATTGTTTCCATCGTGACAACGACTACTTTTTTCGCGATGCGGCGTGCACTTGAGAGAATTGATAGTTGATCTTCTGGTGTGGCGTGCGTAAATAGGTCGTACGGCATATCGATAATGGCAACGTCGTAGTTCTCAGTAATTTCCTCGATTGGACCTTTTGTTACTGTTCCTTCAAATCCGAAATGCGCGATATTTTTTCTCGTTCCAAGAACTACAAGTGGATTTATATCTCTACCAACGATGTTAATCCCCATAGAAAGTGCTTCTACTACTACTGTTCCAATACCGCAGCACGGGTCAATTGCTCGTACTCCCTCTGGATTTGGTACAGCGATATTTGCAACTGATCTCGCAACACGTGTGCTAAGAGATGTCGAATAGCTATGCGGTTTTTTTATGTGATGATACCAAACTGGTTCGCTTTCTACATAGTGCCCGAAGTACCAGCGTCCTCCAAGAGGAACAATCCCGAATACACGCTCTGGATTACGAACATCCGCTTCTCCTTCAATATGCATGCCGAGGTCTCTTTCAATAAGACGTCTTTCTCCATATTCAATTTTATTCTCTCCAACGAGGTCATTGATTTTAACGAAGATAACTTTAAATGTCGCTCCCGCCAAATCAATTTGTTCCACTTGTTTTAAGATACTTTCTAAGTCGTCCCCTTCATACATAACCTCAACGCGCTCTTTTATAAACGCACTTCTACTCGGGTCAATTTTGACATCACTTTTTAAAATATTAACGTGGGACTCCATTCCAAAGAACGAGCGCATTTCCAAGTAACATAAAGCACGCTCCTCCTCACGAAATGCATACGTATATATACAGGCAGGTGTTTTACTATGATTATTCAATCTATTATCATCCTCTATCGTTTAAAATTGTTCTGATTACAATTACTCAAATACTTTTCTTTTGTATATAAAATTAAATGATATCATATGCCGGAAATAAAGAGAAACGTTAATAAATAAAAGAGACTGCCAATGGCAATCTCTTATTATTTATTAACGGAAAGAAGACACGTTGTTACCCATTTCTTCATAGTAATCTAAAATACCTTGATAAATTGCTTCCGCTGCACTTTGTCTCTGCGCTGGTGTAGCTATTTTATCTGCATCACTTTTATTATCTACAAATGCTAATTCTGCTAATACAGCTGGCATTGTATTTTCTCTAATTACGTATAAATCGCCTTTTTTCACACCACGATCTTTTGTTCCCAGTGCATCTACAAGACGTTCTTGAATTTTTTCTGCTAGTAAACGACTTTCTGATACGTTAGGATTTGTTCCTCTTGCTGTCGCTGATTCATAGTAAAACGTTTCTGTACCTTGCCCATTTTTACTTTCCGTACCATTACCATGGATACTTACAAAAATATCCCCATTATTTTTTTGAGCAAATTCTACACGTTTCTTTAAAGAATCAGAAGCACTTGTTCCTGGACGTGTATCATCTGTACGAGTGAATAACACAGTAAATGGTGTCTTTTTCTCAAATATCTTCTGTAATCGCAATGATACATCTAATACAGTTTCACTTTCTTTCTCATAATAACCTGGATTACCTGAATCAACTCCACCATGACCTGGATCAATGATAATCGCTTTGCCCTCTAAGAAGTTACCTTGCTTGACTGGATTTAATTGATTTTTATTAACCCATTGGAAACCAGCGCCCATGCGGATACGAATCCAGCTGCCGTTCTCTTCAATAACAGTTACTTGTTGTGCGTTATGTGTTCCCATTACTTTTGAAGAAGAAGAATCTTCTGCATAAGTAGTGAATCCTTCATTAATAACTTCTGTTTTCTCTACTAAAGGTGTCCATTTATCACCTTTACTTGTTGCAATTTTGATCCATCCATCTCGCTCTTCTTTAATTTCAACCATTTGTGGATTATGCTGATTTGCACTAATCCCAGAACTTAATGATGGTGCGTGATATGTAATGAATTTTCTATCTATGTACATTTTCTTTGTTTCTACTGGACGATCACTATTCTTGCTAAATTTATCTGTTTGCGCAGTAAGTTGAGCTGCTTGTTCACGCGTAATAGAATCATTCGGTTTCCAGCCATCCTCTGTACCTAAAGAAAGTTTTAATTCTACTAAAATATTAACTTCTTCTTTACCCCAATGATTCTCTAAATCAGCAAATTTTGTAGGAACTGGTCCTGTTACTTTGCTTTTCAGATTATATGCTCTTACAAGCATAGCTGCCATTTCAGCACGAGTTACTTTTCCTTCAGGATCAAATACTCCTGGTTCTCGCCCTTTAATAATATTCTCTTTTTCCATGGCTGCAATAAATGAAGCTGCCCAACTATTTTTTGCATCATTATAAGACGGCTTTGCATTCGGATCTATTTTAGCACCAATTGCTGTTGCGATAATCTTTGCTGCCTGAGCGCGTGTTAAATTTCCGTATGGCATAAAGTTACCATCTGGCATACCGTTAATTACATTTCTCTCTACTAAATAATAAATTGCGTCTTTTGACCACGCACTATCTGAAACATCAGGAAATTTCTTCGTTTCTGCTAAACTACTAATTGGATGTGCTAGTAAATTTGCTGCTAATAAACCTGCGGCTATTGCTTTGTACTTCATGAAAAATAAATCTCCTCTCAAAACTTCATATTCATTCATTTTTTTAATCAAGCTAACTAAAAAATATTAACTATTAATTAATTCCTTTCATAGTGTATAACATTATATATCTATAGTAAATACGTTTCCGGCCGTATAAAAAAAATCGCATATATATAACTTATAATGAATGTATATAAAAAGCTTTAATCAGCCCTCACCAATCGGGCTTTTACGGGCAGCCCGCCCCCATCTAACTTTTTTGCTTTCGCTGAATTTTGAGGTAGTGGTCTTACTGCCCGGCAAATAGCGGAATAAAAAAGCGATTAGGACATGTCTCCTAATCGCTTTGCCAAATAAAAAGCTGATTAAAAATAATATCTTTAATCAGCTCTCTATTATCTATGAAATTATTCTTCAATTAAATTAGACATTACATATGCATACACTAATGCTTCTGTATGCGCAATAGAACTTTCATGCGTACGTTCAAATGCATGGGAAGAATCAATACCCGCTCCAATTAACGCATGTTTCACATCAAATCCCGCGCGAATCGCAGCTGATGCATCAGATGCGTAGTACGGATAAATATCTACTTTATATTCAATATGATTCGTTTTCGCAAGCTCTACTAAATGTTTGCGCAGTGCATAATGATACGGGCCGCTAGAGTCTTTTGCACAAATAGATACTGTATATTCATCAGATGCTTGTCCATCACCTAACGCTCCCATATCAACTGCTAAGTATTCAACAGTTTCTTCTGGAATGTTAGAGTTACCACCGTATCCAATCTCTTCATTATTAGAAATTAAGAAATGCGTCGTATATGGTAATGTTACGTTTTCATCTTGTAATCTTTTAATTAATTTTAATAAAATTGCAACACTTACTTTGTCATCTAAATGACGTGATTTTATGTATCCACTCTCTGTAATTTGAACGCGCGGATCAAATGAAACGAAGTCTCCTACTTCAATTCCTAATTCGCGTACTTCATCAGCTGAAAATACGCGCTCATCAATACGAACTTCAATATTTTTCTCATTGCGTTTTGCTTCACCTGCATCTTTATATACATGTACAGATGTTTGATGCATTAAAATCGTTCCTGTATATGTCTTGCCACTTGATGTTTCAATTTCGCAATATTCCCCTTCTACAGAGTTCCAGCGAAATCCACCAATCATAGAAAGACTCAGGCGACCATCAGGCTTAATTTCTTTCACCATCGCACCTAACGTATCAACGTGTGCCGTTAATAAGCGGTGCTGCGCATCATTCTTCCCTTTTACCGTTAAAATAAGAGCTCCCTTATTATTACGTTTCGTTTCTACGTTCCACTCACTGACATAGTTTTCAATGAAATTAATAATTTTTGCTGTATTTCCAGATGGACTTGGAATAGAGACAAGCTCCTTAATCAGTTCCATCGTTTCTTTCGCATGATGTGCCATTGTCGTTTCCTCCTCATTTTCTCTACTATTCAGTATACAAAATTCGCCAGAAAACCTCTACTTATATGGCCTAATTTTCTAAATTGTAGTAAAATTCTTTTTAGTATACAAAAGGAGCCTTGAAATATGAATATATCAAAAAAATATATACACATTGCACTCATTTGGTTTTTAGCATCATTATTTTGTTTACAAATCTCTTATGCCGTTCATACTACTACTTCTATTACAATCGGCTGGATATTAACAGCTATCTTCTTCATTATTAGCTTCATTGCAACAAGAAAGCATAGCGTTACTC
The DNA here is from genome assembly GCF_038008705.1 of Bacillus sp. FSL W8-0770. NCBI lineage: Bacteria > Bacillati > Bacillota > Bacilli > Caryophanales > Bacillaceae > Bacillus > Bacillus sp. FSL W8-0770. The sequence goes on along the minus strand of NZ_JBBOZR010000001.1, from coordinate 885,594 downwards.
ATTAACGCTATGCTTTTCCTATAAAACTATTCTTCTGAAACGTCTAATAAATAAATCCCTTTTTCAAATCCACCGCGCTCTATCTCTTTTTGCTTACGAAGGCGTTCTACATCTTCAATCGATGCACCTTCTGCACGTGCTAATGAGATGATAACTTCTAGCGCATCCGCAAGAGAATCTAGCGCATGTTCGCGTTCTTTCATAGAAGCAAATTCACGAATTTCTTCCGTTCCAATTTTCGCTAAAGCTTGTATGTATGCTTGCCCTGTTAATTTTTGTGCTGTATATGTTTTTCCAGACATTAAAATCTTCTCTGGAACACGATCTCTTACTAACTTGTTATATGCTGACATCATTCATCCTCCTATATTTAATAACATCCGAGCTCTGCTTTATAGAAAAACCATTTTTTCTTCACGCATGCACTTAACATATCAATTTCTGATTCATGTGCTCTTACAGGCGGAAAGAAATAGTGCTCTGAGTTTTCTTCCTTACCATATAGAGTTTGGTACTCATCTGGAATCGCTTCTTTTTTCACATCTTTTTCTTTCGTCACCCCGTCAGAAAATGCAACACTTGGATGTCCCTCAAAAAATAACGCAGTCCGAACTGCCAAAGATGGTGTACTATGCAAATCAGAATATGTAAGCAAAATAATATTGATAACACCGATTATTTTCTTCATGTATTACTCCTAAAAAAAAGTGCTAACACAATTATACTAAAATGTGTTAGCACTTTCTCCCCTTTATCCCGAATTAACGAGCTAATAATCAGTGAGGAATGGACAAACTTTATTCCCCTTTAAATGCTGGTAAACGTTTCTCTAAAAACGCAGCAATACCTTCTTTATGATCCGCTGTTTGTCTCATTGCATATTGACCACGCTTTTCTAATTGCAATGTTTGCTCTAAATTAGAGCGATTTACTTCACATAAAATTTGCTTCGTTTGAATCATTGCTTTAATCGGTTTTTGTGACCATTCATTAATTTTTTGTTTCACAGCCGTTTGGAAATCTTCGCCGATTACTTCATCAATTAAGCCGATATCAAGCGCTTCTGTCGCTGATAACTTCTTACCTTCCCAAATAATTTGCTTCGTCATATTTTCACCGACACGCTTTTGAAGGAAGAAATGACCGCCTCCATCTGGAATTAAAGCGATTCCAATAAAGTTCATTGCAATAACAGATGATATATCCGCCATTACATAATCAGCTGTTAACGCAATACTTAACCCAAGACCTGCAGTCGGTCCATGAATTGCACTAATAACAAGCTTTGGCATCGTATATAATGTCACGACAACTTCAGAAATGGTATTCATAATGCCATCAAACTTACTTTCATCATTACTTGAAAGCATCGATTTAATATCCCCACCCGCAGAAAAACCACGGCCGTTCCCACATAACACAACGATATGCGCAGAACTTTCCGCTACTTCTTTCAACTTTTGTAATAACTCTTTTAAGGTCGGCTCATCCAACGCATTTAACACCTCTGGGCGATTGACCATAACCGTTGCAACGTGGCCTTCATATTTCACAACGACAGATTCTGTTTTACTTGTTATTTCCATTATATATACCCCTCTTTTCTCCATAAAGATTATACTTATATAATTATAGAAAACCACTGAAAAATCCTTCTTTTTTCTCAATTTTCTGTCTAATAATCTCGCAATTTGTACATTTACCGTATAAAACATACAATTCCGTTGAAAAATATAGAAATTAAAGTCGGTTTATCCATGCTTTTCATCTATTTACCATTACAATGAAATGGTGTATTCTTAAGTTTGATAAAAAACAAATATTGAAATTCATTCGCCTTACTATGTAAAAAAGGCTTTATACCCATCTTTTGGGTGTTGTAATAAAGGAATGAAGAACTGGAGGAACATATGGTTAATAAGTTGAAACAAACGGATAACTACTTCCCACATTTCCTATTGCTATTCATTGTGTTTCAACCAATTTTAGATTTATTAACATCTTTTTCAATCTATATACTACACATGAGCGCAACAGTTGGAGTTGTAGTCCGTTTCGCCTTTATGCTTCTTGCATTAGGGTACCTACTTCTTCATCACAAAAAACAAGATGCGAAAAAGTACATCCTCTATTTATGCTTACTCGGAATCGCACTCGCAATTGGTCTTGTAAATAATATGATGGTTAAATCTCCAGTTTCATTTGGAGAAGAAGTTAAATTCATCTTAAAGAGCGTATATCCAATTGTGCTACTGTTTGGATATATTATCGCCTTTAAAGAGCTAAAAAATAAAGAGTATGTATTTCATAAAATCATTACATATTTCTTATATGCAACTTTAATTTTAAGCATTACAATGATTGTCGCAATGCAAACTGGAACGGATTTCCCAAGCTATCCTCACTCAAAAATCGGTTCAAGAGGTTGGTTCTTCGCTGGAAATGATTTAAGTTCTCTTTTCGCCATTATGTTCCCAATCATTGTCTTATATTCGATTCATAAAACAACTTCTTTCTCGAAAATATATTACTGGATTCCAACAATACTTGCGATGTATGCAAGTATTATGGTCGGAACGAAAGTCGGATATGGCGCAATTGTTATTACATTAGGCGTAGCACTTTTCTTCTCATTCATTGAATATATGATAAATCGTAAAAAAGAAGGAAAAGGATTCACACATATTGTAAATACCGTTGTTGTCGCAGTTATACTAGGAGGTTTAATTGCTCTTACACCGCATACTCCTATCGCAAAAAATATGGGCATTCACATGCAAATATACGAATACAAAAAATCAGTGCAAGAAGAGAAAGATCGAAAAGAAGGAAAAGTAATTAAAGCAGATCCAGAAGATGCAAAAAAACATGCAAAAGGTGAACTTACAGATTCTGAAGTAAAAAGTTTAATTTACAGTGATCGCGACAAATTCTTAAAAACATACAAACAATACTATAAAGACGCACCGCTTTCACAAAAACTATTCGGAATGGGTTACGCTGGTAACTACACAGATAAAATTAAATTAATTGAAATGGACTTCCATGACCTATTTTTCGCCTTTGGAATTGTCGGTTTCCTTATTTACTTAATACCTCTTCTATACTTTGGTATTAAATTATTTATCCGCATGATCACAAACTTTAAGAAAATCATGAAAGTAAAGTATATGCTATTAGCGAGCACACTCATTCTATCACTTGGCATTGGCTTTATGTCTGGCCACGTATTAACAGCGCCAGCCGTTAGTATTTTCTTCGTTGTTATACTCGCTTATATCATTGTTGATTTTGAAATTGAATAAAAAGAAGGTGCTACGAAATATTAGTAGCACCTTCTTTTTTATTTAATTAATGTTTTACGTATTCTAAACTTTCTTTTGCAATATACGCTTCTGTTACAGTAGGATTATCTGAAATAACTTTAACCCACGCTTTTCCATTTATTATCTCTTCACCAGTAACTGTGACAACTACATTTGTATTTAAACGATACAGTCGCTCATTTGATATACTAGGATTCTTTTTCACTTCCACGTTATTCATCACACGTGCAAGTTTGTACTTGTTGTATTCTTTTTTACCTAAATAAGAATCAAAACGGTTCATATGCCCCGCTACTTTTTTACCCCAGTTCGCATCAGATGCATATTTCGCATTTAAACCAGCAGCTTTATCACCTGTATATGTTGCTGTATAACGCCAATGTCCTGGATTTAAATATCCTTCATTCATGTATAATTTTGCTGCATGTTCAATACAATCTTCTTTTGAATTGAATGCTTCTCCGTTACCATACGGACTATCGTCTGTTGCTTTTAAACCAAATAAATTATTTTTGTCTTTTGCAAGAGCGCTTGTTCCATAATAACTTTCATGAATTGCTAATGAATATAAGAATAATGCATTTACATTATACTTGCTTTCTACTTCTTTAAATTTCTTTCCTAAACCAATTAATGGAGAGTCTGGTTTAATCGATTTCACATAACTATCTAGTTGTTCAGCTGTATAATCTGTTTTCGAACGTAATGATAAATAATTGAAATATTGATAGAAAGTTTCGTCTCCAAATGTCTTTCCATCTACACTATACATTTGCTGTCCTTGCTTCATGAAAGAAGGTGCCACACCATATCTAAATTCTGTATATCCAGGTGAACTTGTATTATATGTATAATATTTATGGTATAAATATCCATCTGATTTCACATAATAAGACGACTGTTTCATTTCATTTGTAGGAATTAAAGTGATTTCATTCTTCTTCACATAACCTGTCAAACCAGAAAGTTGAACTTTCACACGATCTTCGCCAACTTCTAACACTTTCAATTCTGTTCCATACTGAATATACGTATATACTGTTGACAAATTCTCATCATAAATATTAATGATGTTTTGCCCAGTTATTCTTTTCGCACTTGCAAAACCATCTTTAATCCATAAAAATTCGTTCTCGTATTTTACCGCATTCATACCTTTATTTTGAGCAGCCGTAACCGCTTCTTTATACGTATTATAGCGCTCTACTTCTTGCTCTGTTCCGTTTTCTCTTACATTTGTCACAACATATTTCTTAGTTTCTACAGGATTGCTATTTCCGTTTTTTTCAATCGTCTGAAGCATGCGATCCAACATAGCTGAAGCCATCCCTCTTGTAGCTGATAAATGTGGTCTAAATGTATTATCTTCTGGATACCCTTTAATAATTTGAGTAGCCACCATAACTTGTACATGCTCTTTATAGTTAATACTATCTTTATCAGTAAAGGTAAGCGGACTTACAGCTACTTTAATATTTTTATAGTCTAACGCTCGCTTTACCATTATCGACATTTCTTCACGTGTAATCACATCATTTGGTGAGAATGTCTCGTTCGTACGACCATTAATAATTTTTGCTCCATATGCTCTACTTACACCATCATATAAACCGTAAGTCTTCGGCACATCCTCGAAATTCGAATCAGCTTTCGGTAAATTTAAAGCCCTTGCTATGAATGTAGCAAACTCTGCTCTTGTTACTAATTTATCAGGCGCATATACATTGTCTCCATACCCCATTAAAACTCCTTTAGTAATAAGTGAGCGCATATTCGTCTCAAACATATGTCCTGTAATATCATCATTTGCCGCATAACTTGAAATAGGAGTTAAAAGTAATGATCCCGTTAATGCCACTGCTGTTATACCTTTTGAAAAAGTCTTCAAGTTTACCCTCCTCGTAATCTACGAATTTATTATCACAAATTTGATTATATAATAATCACAATCATTTTAGCATAATAAATAGGAATTAAAATAAAACGTTTTTTAATTAGAATTTTCATTAAATTCAAAACAAAATAAAAGGCACTTTACTTTTTTAATAAAGTGCCTTTTTCCATATGATCAATGAGTTTCTTTGTTGCCTGTTTGCCTTGCAACCGAAGCTCATCTATTGTCAATTGTAACTCTTGCTGCACAGTTCCTTGTTGCATTAATTGCTTTTTCGCAATTTCATATAAATACTCAGCACTCCATTCGCCATCCACACTCCCTATAACTGGCTGATTCACTTGACTTAAAAACGAATCAATTTTCGGATCGTATGAAATCCCGACCATTGGAGTTTTGGCTACGGCAGAAAAAACAAGTGCATGAAGACGCATACCAATTAGTAATGAACATTGTGATAAAATGAATATTTTCTCGTCGATATCCATTTTATACGGAAGCATATACGTCTCTTCTCCCATTAAGTCTACTACTTCACGCGAAGCTTTTTGATCAAATGGCTCATGCATTGGAACAAATAGAATTTGGTATCCTTCTTGCTTTAATTTTTTTAATGCCTCAGCTAATTTTTTTATATAATCTTCTTTTGCATTCCAATAACGCACACTAACCGCAATTACTTTTCCATGTATCGAATGCTTTTGCAACCAATCCGATTGTTTTGTCCGTTTCCATGTTAAAACAGGGTCTGGAACAATTTCAATATCGTTTTTTATGCCAAGTTCTTTTAAATATAAAAACGAATCCTCATCTCGAACTGATACATAGGAAGCTTTTGACAAGTTCCATTTTACTAATAGACGATTATATCCTTTTGTAATTGGACCTATTCCTTGTGAATAAATATAATACGGCTTTTTTAATAATCGAGCGAGTCCCATAATACCCGTATAATATAGAATACTCTTCGTACTTGTCTGATCTTGAAGAAGGCTCCCGCCACCGCTAATGACTCCATCACTGTTTTTTATCGCATGATAAACAGCTTTTATATCCCAGCGATCTACCGATTCTACACCATACATTTCCTTTGTATATTTAGAATCATTTGATAGTACTACTAGTTCTATATCCGGGTTCTCTTTACTTAACGATTCAATAATTGATTGTAGAATCGCCTCGTCTCCAACATTATAAAAACCATAATATCCTGATAAGACTAAACGCACCCTAAATCTCCTCCAAAACTAGGTAACCGTTTATTTCATCTAACATAAACTGGTACCCATTCCTTACCTAAACACTTGATACCCTACATAGTTTCCTCTTTATCAGTTCATATGAATTATAATAAAAAATTAAATTTCTATATTTATCTTTTCAAAAATGGTATTTTGTTTATTGATATCCATTTTAATTTCAAAGCACATACACCATACAAAATGGTTGTAATACTTAATGCTATACCACTGAATAATAACGTCATAATTCTTGAAGTTGTACCATCTATCACATTACATAATTCATACAATCCTAGTCCCAAAATACATGCTATTGCTAACACACCGAAAAAGCTTTTTAAATGAATAGAATAGGCAATATAGCTTCGAATATACAAATGATTTACAATACAAATCAATACGTAAGTAATTAGTGTACTATACGCTGCTCCATCTATGCCAAACTTCTGCACGAACATCATGTTTAACACGACTTTCACACAACTCGCACCAATAACAATCCATGCAGCTTGTGCAGAACGGTTAATGCCCTGTAAAACACCTATTGATAATACCATAACCGCAGTAAAATACGAACTGCCAATCATAACTGTTAACATACTACTGCCTTTTACATCTGTGAACAATCCGACATTTAACGGTACTGTTAATGCCATCAACCATATTGTTAACGGCGCTGTCAAAACATGCGCTAGTCGATTTGTATTTTGAATTGTTATTTTCGCCAAATTTATATCTCTTTTGGCCAATGCGGAAGTTAAGAGTGGTATTAACGGAAATACAATTGCACTTGCAAAAATAACAATTATTTGCGTGAATGCAAAACCGCGACTGTATATTCCAAATTGTTCTTGAATTTCTGTTGATGATCCTTGTAATACATGCGGTATTGTAAGCGAGTCTACTAAATTTAAAAGTGGCATTGATAAAGCTCCGATAGCGATTGGGATCGATACCCGCAATATCTTTTTGCCGTTTTCTCTTAAATCTCGGAGCGAATAGGAATTGCTTTTATTGTAGTATGGACTTCTATTATATTTTATACGCAAATATATAAGCGAACTAATGACTCCAAGAAAAGAGCCAACCATCGCACCACTAGTAATAACAGTATTACTCTTATCCCATGATACTAGTATGTAAGCAATTATTAACATAAAAAACACACGTACAAATTGCTCAATGACCTGTGATACCCCTGTTGGTTTCATATCACCGAAACCTTGAAAATACCCTCTATACACCGCCATGTATGGCGCAATGAGTAATGCTAATGAAGTAATAAGCAACGGCATTCTAGTTTCTTGTCCACCGAGCATATTCGCAATTTCAATAGAAAATAATACAATGACTAAACAGCCGAAAATGCCAAATGCTATCCCAATAATTGACGCTGATTTAAATAATTTCGCAATTTCCTTTTGCTTATTTTTTTCGTTCAACTCTGCAATTAGTTTCGAAATTGCAAGTGGAACTCCGGCTACTGATAATGTAAGAGCAATCATATATACAGGAAAAACAAGGCGAAAAATACCGAGCACTTCATCTCCTGCAATATTTTGTAATGGAATTTGAAAAAAACTACCAAGCAATTTTGACAAAAAAGTTGTAATGGTTAAAATTGCTGCTCCTTTTACAAATGTTTTATTCATATTTTTTCTCTTTTCTTTTATACATATACTCTCAAACATATTGTTTTAAGCGATAGGGATTCATTTTATCCCATTGGTTATCATAACAAATTTATTATAGGTTGAATACTTGGTTTTTTTTTCAAACTAGAAAAGCGAACCCATTTAAGCCTGTCTCTTCACAATTTTTTCTAATTCCTTCCATTATATATGTACACACTATAAGCGTTTCTGTTACGCCAAAAGAGCCCTTCCTCTCTGTCACTGCGATACATATTACTAAAAACATTATAAAAACATCCCACAACTCTACATTATAATTTATGTAAAATTGTGAGATATTCTAATTACTATCTAAACACTTAAGATTTTCAATTGCTCTTTCTGTTCATCGCTTGCCATTACTGCGATTGTTTTTTCAATACTCGGATGTACTTGCTCAAGCTTTACACTTGCTCCTACTTTATTTGATTGCTCAACAAAATTTAATAATGCCATAGCTCCTGATACATCCATATAACGCACATCTTTCATACGTAAAACAACCGGTGACTTCACATCTTGTAAAGTAGAGAAAATACGATCTACTGATAGGAAAGAGAGCGGCCCTTGAATTGTGTACGTTTCTTCTTTTTCTTTTACGATAGAAGTTTTACGTTCTTTACATTTCACCATATATATGATGAACGAAAGAATAATACCGAAGGCAACAGCAATCATTAAATCGAACTTCACCGTTACAATCATCGTTACGAGCATAACAACGACATCACCTTTAGGAGCGACATGCATCTTTTTCATGCTTCCCCAATCGAACATTCCAATACCAGTTAAAATTAAAATACCTGATAATACAGCAAGTGGAATATATTGTACGACCGAACCAAGACCCATAATAAAAATAAATAAGATAACACTATGCATACATGCCGAAAGTGCCGTTTTACCGCCACTTCTTATATTCACGATAGACCTTACAGTCGCACCTGCACCTGCTAATCCGCCAAACAATCCGCTCATCATATTACCGATACCTTGTCCAACGAGCTCTTTATTACTTTTATGACGTGTACCTGTCACATTATCCATTACGACCGATGTTAACAACGAGTCAATCGATCCTAATAAAGCAATACTAAGCGCTGGTAAAATAAGTGCTGCTATTCCTGTTCCACTTAAAGATGGAATATGAAGCGTAGGCATCGCTTCTGGAATGGTTCCAATCTTTTCAATTACTTTATTTAGTGAAAGATTTCCGATAATCGGTAACTTTACTGTAAGTCCTTCGAGTAGAGAAGAAAATAAAGGAAGCAAAGCTGTCACACCGACTAGTGCTACTAAACTAGACGGAATCGCCTTAATCCATTTGCCAGAAACAATCATTACAATAATCGTTAACACAACAAGTAGAAAACTATTTTGTACGTGTTTTATTTCGCCTAAAATAATGATTAATGCAATACCATTCATAAATCCTGAAACGACAGGATACGGAATATATCGAACGTAAGAACCGAGCTTACATACACCGAATAAAATTTGAAATAATCCTGCCATCATAAAGGCAATAAAACTTGCCTCTAACCCGTGCGTCGCAATAACTCCTGTTGCAATAACGGTAATCGGTCCAGTTGGCCCTGTTACTTGCCCAGGTGTCCCGCCAAATAACGCTGCGAATAAACCTGCAAAAATCGCACCATACAATCCAACAAGCGCTCCCTCAGACGTTCCTGTCGCGGCAATACCAAACGCAATCGCAAGTGGTAACGCAACAATCGCAACAGTAAATCCTGCTAAACATTCCTTTGCTATTTTTTGAAACATAAAAAAACCACCTTTGTATAAAGTCCATGTTCCATTGTACACCTAAAAAGATACATTCGTTAGCTCACTTTTTACATTCTCGTGACGTAAACGTATTCAACGAAAAGTTTTCCCCTTATCTTTGGAAACAATTGCAACTATGCTATAATGAACAAATTAAATCTTTTACTATATACTTGGAGGCAATATGCTAACTTTTGAAGAAAAATTATCGATTATTGAATCTTTCCCAGAACTAGAAAGAAAGAACGTATCATTAAAACGTGTAAACTTCCACTTTGAAGAAAGTCGTTTAGATAAAAAGAACGTTGTATTTCATTTACACCCAAATGGAAATGGATTTGTGTATGCAAGCGGTATTAAAGGTTACAAAACGGATGATAAAGGTATGGTTAACATCCGTGAGTTTTCAGCAGAGGAGTTACGTTCAGTAATTGAGAAATCAATTGACCTTCTATCACAAGAAGAAGTAGTAGCACCTGTAGAACCTGCGAAAGAAGAAGAATGGCAGAACGAAGATGGTCATATTCTTACTCTTATTTCAGAGGATGACATGTGGAACGTGTACGCTGGTGTAAACTTAGACGGTACATTCAACTCTTATCCAGAAGCTGCGGAATACCTTGATGAAGAAGGGTTTTCACGTAAATAAAAATAGAAACCTATTTCATCCAACGACTTTTATAGTAATCAAAGAAGACACTTAAGGTGTCTTTTTTTGTTATATAAACTCCTTTCTCACACTATCTCTACTAATTTTCATAAAATGATTCAGAGGAGGTTTATATGAATACAACTGCTAAATTAATAAATTGGAAAGAACATGGCGATATGATTATTCTAGAATGTGAATTAAATGGAAAACGCTTCGAGATATCAACATATAAACAAAGAATATATAATGCACACCTTTTATCAGATGACGTTTATATTCGTTTAGACTCATCTGATAATATAATTGGAATAAATATTTATAAAAAGTAAGAAAAGCCCCCTATTCCGTAGGCGGGCTTTATCTTTATCACACAATATCAGAGTATACTCTCTTTTTTTCATACAGTTTATGTAATTATACATATTCACCAAAAAATACACTAAATGAATATTACATGTAGTAAAATATAACTTGTGGGCACGTTCTATAAAGCAGCTTCTTTTAAAAGGCGTAACATATCAATTATTATAGGGGATGTGGCGTCACTTCAATATTGATCTCAAATCTCTTGTCTTTTGTGAACTAACAATCTAGTGTATATAGACGATTCTGCTTTATAGTATGTGTTTACACTCATAACAAAGGGGTAATGGTAATACGGATAGATTCGTATGAAATGAAATGGTTCAAGTCGAAGAGAGGCACCTTAGGGTGCCTTTTCTTTTTGTATTACATCCACTTTGTTTTTCCACCTTATTTCAAATGCGCTAATTAACCTTCACCAAGAAGAAATGAGAATTAACAAAGATATTGTTTCTTCTGTTTAATATAGAAAAATGAAGGATACCCCATAGATATGGGGCATCCTTCATTTTTTATTTTTTCGCACCTTTCAACGACTCCCTCAGCACAAATTTCTGCAACTTCCCGCTCGCATTACGCGGAAGTTCATCTACAAATAAATAATGACGCGGACGTTTATAATCTGCTAGTTCATCACTTTCTTTGCAATACGTTTCTAAATCAGCTTCTGTTATTGTTTCATCTTTCTTCACAATAACTGCCACAACACGCTCTCCCCATAATTCGTCTGGCTCACCAAGTACCGCCACATCTAATATACCAGGATGACTATGAAGGAAATCTTCAATTTCACGAGGATAAATATTTACGCCACCGCTAATTACCATATCATCAACGCGATCAGCAACCAATAAATAACCGTCTTTATCAAAATAGCCTAGATCACCAGAATGATACCATCCTTTATACATCGATTTTTTATTCGCTTCTTCACGATTATGATAGCCAGCCATCATAGTTGGGCCGCGCAAAATAATTTCTCCCACTTCATAAGGAGGTAATACATCCTCTGGTTCTGCCGGTGCATCCTCGTTCGGTTTCACAATACGAACTTCATGGCTAAAGCATGGCGTGCCTGCTGAACCAGCTTTCGTAATTTGATCCTCCTCTACGAGAAACGCAACAACTGGCCCCATTTCTGTCATTCCGTATATTTGAACAAGATCAATATAAAGACGTTCTTTACATTCCTTCACTAACGCCGGTGCCATTGCTGCTCCGCCGTATATACCAATCTTCATCGAAGTTAAATCATACTGAGCTAAATCTTTTTGCAACAACATATTCCACATTGTCGGCGCTGCAAAGAACGTCGTAATCTTTTCTTCTTGAATCGTATGTAATACTGTTTCTGTATCAAAATGATGCAAAATAACATTCTTTCCACCAACTTGAATGCGTGGTATGATTCCGGCATTTAATTCACCACAGTGATATAAAGGCGCCACAACAAGCCCTACACTATCTCTATTATATTTAAGGAAATACGTACAAATCATACTATGCTCAGTCATTTCACGATGACGATGTAATACGCCTTTCGGATGACCTGTCGTACCGCTCGTATAAAGCATTGAACAATAATCCATTTCATCAATTTCGATATTTACTTTCTCAGAAGATGCTGCATTCACTTTTTCATGGTAGGAACTTGCATAGGAAGGTTTATCGTTTTCTATAGACCAAAAAGATGTATTTGGAAAATCTCTTTCAATTATAGCAACAGTTGACTCAACTGCTTTTTCAAAGACAACGACTTTCGAGGATGCGTCCTGAAGAATATAAGATACTTCTTTTGCTTTTAAGCGGAAATTAATCGGGTTAAAGATCGCTCCGATTTTTGCACAGGCTAAGTAAACGTTTACAAATTCACGGCAATTATATAAGTAAACAGATATAGTATCTCCCTTTCTTACTCCGTCTTCTAATAGAGCGTGCGCCGTTTTATTTATTTGTTCATCCCACTGTTTATACGTCCAGCGAATATTCTTTTCAGGTTCCACTAACGCCTCTTTATTCGGATACTTACCAACTGATAAATCAAAAATTCTCCCTATCGTCATGTACATGCCAACAATTTCCCCCTTTTCTCTTTCATAAATCTATCATTTCGTCCATAAGTAGACATTGTCCTTTAATGATTTGACTAATTTTTCTGATTATTATCGACATAGTTTTACATACGGTGCCGCTAAACGGTAAATGAAATTATATCGACGATTTTCCAGATATATCGACCGTAACTTGAAATATATCAACGATTTTCAAAATATATCAGCGCAACTCGAATTATATCAACGATTTTTCGAATATATCGACTTACCGACAAAAACTGACAAGATATAATCGGACCGCCCGTTACTGCAGGATAAAAAGAGGTTGTTCCAACTCGGAACAACCTCTTTCTTCTTATGCAAATAGCTCTTCTAAAATTTTCAGTTTATCTTCTGTATATTTTACGAAGCCATCGTTATATGATTTTGGATCTTTCGGATTTGCGAAGTGAGTAATTGCTCCCGTCTTCGGATGAACAAATTTACTTGATGCACCACAGCCAAGTCCGATAATTGATTGTACTTCTTCCATAATGACAATGTTGTAAATACTTTCTTGCGTCGGCATTGCATAACCAACGTTCTCTAAGTTACCTAAAATATTCTTTTGACGATATAGGTAATATGGTACGTAATTATGCTTTTGCGTCCACTCTTCTGCTTCGTGCATCATCGCTGTAATTTCTTCGCGACCTGCTACTTTATATTTACGTTTGTTTTGCGTCATTTCAGAAGCACGTTTAAATGATAACGTATGAACTGTTAATGATTCTGGCATTAACTTTTCTGTTTCATCTAACGTATGTTTGAAGATATCTAACCCTTCACCAGGAAGACCAATAATTAAGTCCATATTAATATTGTTCATTCCCATTTCACGAGCTAAATGGTATTTCTCAATTGTTTCTTCTACAGTATGATGACGTCCAATTGCTTTTAGTGTCTCTTGATGGTATGACTGCGGATTAATACTAATACGGTCAATGTTCCATTTATTTAACACTTCTAGCTTTGCTGGCGTAATTGTATCTGGGCGACCTGCCTCAACTGTTACTTCACGCACATTTTTCACATCTGGGAACGCTTCATACATTTCTTCATACAGCATATCCATCTCTTCTGCTGTAATACTTGTAGGTGTACCTCCGCCGTAATAAATCGTCGTAACTTTTACACCTTTTTCTTTTAAAAACTTACCAATTTCACGAACTTCATAATGTAAACCACCTAAGAACGAATCAACAGAGCCTTGGCGTCCATTAATCGCATAAGCCGGGAATGTACAATATGCACATTTCGTTGGGCAGAACGGAATACCGATATAAATACTTACTTCTTCTTTCAAACGGTATAAATCCGGAACAACTGCTAATTGGCAATCAACAATGCGCTGAAGAAGTTCAATTTTCTCTTCATGAATTAAATAACTTTCACGAAGCTCTTGATGCGCTTCTTCTTTTGACATACCATTTTGAAGCATTTTATGAAGAAGTTTCGTCGGACGTACTCCCGTTAAAATACCCCAGCTTTGTTCAATACCAGTTAACTGCTGAAGAACAGAAAGATATACATAAGAAACAACGTGTTTCACTTGCTTCATACGCTCTTTTTCATCTGTGAAAGCAGATAAATCTTTCGAGAATGTTTCTTCATACACATTTCCTGTGCTAACATCCGTTAATTGAGCGGATGCTTTCACATTATCCTCAATGTGTATATCAACGATAAGATTTGCTTCCTCTTGTTCAAATCCAATCGTACTATCTTCAAAAAATAAGCCGCCAATATTTTGTAGCGGACGTAAAAAACGATCATCTTGTAACGTTTTAATTGAAATTAACAACATTATCACCTTTTCATTTGCAAACTCTCTTTAGTTTACTTGAAGGGCGTTTACAGGTCAATACAGAAGGTTTTACCTGTTTCTCTTACATTTTTTCAAATAATTCTTTTTATGAATATCGCTCCTGTATATAGACATCATCATTTTCTCTTGTTAAAATTTATTAGTACTAAAATCGATACATAGTGAAAATACAATATAAAAAGGAGGAATGTTAACACTAGATTCCATAATCTAATGTGTTAAAAAAAATATGAAAAAGAAATTTTATAGTGTTTTAACTCTCTCTCTTGCATTACAAACTGTTCTTGCACCTACTTATTCATTTGCAGAGAGTGCTGAAAAATCCGCTGAAGTATATACGGAAGATCAAGTTTTTAAAAGTATTAAAGAGCATGTTAATGAGCATAGTACTCATGAAGAAGATATCGAGGTTACTGGTCAATTCCTACTATACACTTCAAAAAAACATTCATTATATACCGCGAATGATTTAAAAAACAAATCGAATATCGAGATTACAGAACAAGTCGTAACGGCGACAAAGAAAAAAGGAAATGCTTATTACATAACGACGCCAACTGGCGCTGGATGGATAGATAACAATGATAATAGCTTAGAAGTTCAAGAGATTCATAAACTATCTAATCAAAAATTAATCGTAAAAGAAGAAGCTTCCATACATGCCCTTCCGTTCCAATCATTTAAAGAAGAAGGGAAACTACAGCCACAAGTCATAACTCCTACTGAACAAGCTGGAAATTGGTTTAAAGTCCAAATAAATGAAACAACAAAATGGATTTATGCACCTTCTGCTACATTTGAAGGTACAAAAGCTTCATTATTAAAAAACAGTCGTACTGCTAAAAATAGTTTATTGAGATCGCCAGAAGCTCTACAAACAAACAATATTTATGGCGTTACATTTAAAGAAATGATTGTCCCAAAAGGAAATGACGATATTCGCCCTGGCTACCCGATGGTACCTAAATATATTACGATTCACGAAACAGCTAATACAGCGAAGGGTGCCAATGCTCTAAATCATGCAAAATTCTTAGATAATCAAGCACGCGGAACAACTGATCGCGCCGCATCTTGGCATTTCACAGTAGATGATAAAGAAATTTATCAACATCTTCCAGTAAATGAAGTTGGATGGCATGCTGGAAATAAAACTGGAAACTATGAATCTATCGGAATTGAAATTGCCGTTAATCAAGATGGAAACTATGAAAAAGCGGTAGAAAATGCCCGTAAATTGGCAGCTTATTTAATGAACGACTTAAATATTTCTCTAGATAAGGTCCAAAAACACCAATTTTGGTCAGGAAAAAACTGCCCTGCGTTTATGATTCAACGCGGACAATGGGATGCTTTCTTAAAAGGAACTGAAACATACTATAAGGAAAATCAAAAAAATCCCGTAACTGATGACATTACAGGTGGATGGTATGAACAAGACATTCGTCAATTAGCAGCTAGAGGCATTATGCAAGGAGAAGGGAACGGCAAGTACTTCCCAGAACGTCTTGTAACGCGTGCTGAATTTGCTACACTAATTACTCGTGCTTTACAATTACCAAGTGGAAATGCTAATTTCACAGACTTAGAACAAGTACACCCATCGTTAAGAGACGGTATTAATCGTGCAGCAAGCGCAGGTATAATCCGCGGACGTGGTGATAATACATTTGATCCAAATACTACAATTACACGCGAAGAAGCTGTTATTATGATCGATCGTTCTCTAAAACACGCTGGTATTTTTGCAAAACAAGTTGAACTACCATTCGTAGACCAAAACTTAATTTACGCTAAAGAAGAAGTACAAAGAGTGTATGGATATGGAATTGTAAAAGGTAATGAATTTAATCAATTCGTACCAAAAGGACCATCACAACGTGCACACGCAGCTGCATTTATAAACAGAATGCTTAGCGTAATTGAAGCTTAACATATTTATCATTCCATATAGATATTTTCATTTTATCTGTATTCACTTAAAAGGCATCAGAGATTATATATCTCTGATGCCTTTTATACATCTTTTAGCTATTTTTAGCCATGAATCTTAAACGTATGCCTAATAGCAGAAGCATAAAACCGATGAATGGAACGTAATTCGTATTGTGTCCTGTAGCTGGAAGTTGTTGATTATTAGAAGAACCTTGTCCTTTTTCTGGTAAATTAGGTTTTTCTACTCCCTCACCTGGTTTTTCTGTTCCTTCACCCGGCTTCTCTGTTCCTTCATCTGGCTTTTCTGTTCCTTCACCTGGCTTCTCTGTTCCTTCACCTGGCTTCTCTGTTCCTTCACCTGGCTTCTCTGTTCCTTCACCCGGCTTTTCTGTTCCTTCACCCGGCTTTTCTGTTCCTTCACCTGGTTTTTCTGTTCCTTCACCTGGTTTTTCTGTTCCTTCACCTGGTTTTTCTGTTCCTTCACCTGGTTTTTCCGGACCTTTTTCTGTATCTTTTTTATTTGTAATTTGAAGTTTTACAAATTCAATTTTTTCATTAGAAATCGTAAATTTCATTTCCTTATCGGATAAAGTATATCCTTCTGGCGCTTGGATTTCTTTTAAAGTGTAATCTCCTGGTTCTAACTTCTTAGAAGTCGCTTTACCGCTCTTATTTGTTGTTAATGTGTCGATTTTTGTTCCGTCTTTCCAAATTTCAAACACTGCGCCTGCTAATATTTTATTTGTATTATTAGCGTCTACCTTTGTAATTTCTAATTGACCTGTAATTTCTTCTTTCACTTTTTCATTCATAACTTCTTGTTTTACTACTTCATTTGCTACAACATTTACTTCTACTGTTACTTCTAACGCTTTATAACCTTCCGGTGCTTTCGTTTCTTCTAACGTATACTTTCCTGGCACTAAGCTTTCGAATTTCACAACACCGTCTTTATTCGTTGTTTTCGCTTCTCCAACTACTTGATCAGCTTCGTTCTTTAATTTAAATTCCGCACCCGCTAGAACTTTTCCACTCTCTGCATCCTTTTTGATTACTTGTAAGCTTCCTAGTTCTTTTGCGTTTTCTATTTGTACTTCTACTACTTTGTCTGCTTCCACAACGACTTCAATTTCTTCTTTTAGCAATTTATATCCTTGTGGTGCTTTCGTTTCTTTTAATGTGTACTTTCCTGGTTCTAATTTCTGTGAAACTACTTTACCAGTTTTATCTGTTCGTAACGTATCTACTTTTTTACCATCTTTATACACTTCGAATTCTGCGTCTGATAATACTTTCGTTTTATCTTCCGCATCTACTTTTACAATTTCGAATTGACCAAGACTCTTACTGTTCGTTACTTTTACATCAACAACTTTTTCACCGTCAACTGTTACATGAATTATTTGTTTTGTTAACTCATAACCTTCTGGTGCTTTTGTTTCTTCTAACGTATATTCCCCTGGCACAAGTCCGTCTACTTTAACCGTTCCAGACTTATCTGTTGTAATTCCTTCTTTTACAACATTTCCTTTCGCATCTTTCAATGTAAATTCTGCGCCTGCTAAGCGTTTCGTTTGATCTTTATCATCCATTTTAATAATTTGTAGAGAACCTAAGATTTTTTCGTTTTCTGCCTCTACTTTTACTACTTCTTTCTCGTTTTGAATTGTTACTTTCCATTCTTTATTTGAAAGCTTGTAGCCCGCTGGTGCTTTCGTTTCTTTCACTGTGTATTCACCTAGCGGTAATTTTGGTGACATCACTTTTCCACTCTCATCTGTTTTCAGTTCCGCTACCTTTTTACCATCTTTATACACTTCGAATTCTGCACCTGATAACAATTCCGTTTTATCATTCGCATCTACTTTCACGATTTCGAATTGACCTGTTACTTTTTCATTCGTAACTTCTTGTTTTACTACTTCGTTCGCTACAACGTTTACTTCTACTGTTACTTCTAACGCCTTATAACCTTCCGGCGCTTTCGTTTCCTCTAACGTGTACTTTCCTGGCACTAAGTTTTCGAATTTTACAACACCGTCTTTATTCGTTGTTTTCGCTTCTCCAACTACTTGACCAGCTTCGTTCTTTAATTTAAATTCCGCACCTGCTAGAACTTTTCCACTTTCTGCATCCTTTTTGATTACTTGTAAGCTTCCTAGTTCTTTTGCATTTTCTACTTGTACTTCTACTACTTTGTCCGCTTCCACAACGACTTCAATTTCTTCTTTTAGCAATTTATATCCTTGTGGTGCTTTTGTTTCTTTTAATGTGTATGTTCCTGGTTCTAATTTCTGAGAAACTACTTTACCAGTTTTATCTGTTCGTAACGTATCTACTTTTTTACCATCTTTATACACTTCGAATTCTGCATCTGATAATACTTTCGTTTTATCTTCCGCATCTACTTTCACAATTTCAAATTGACCTGTTACTTTTTCGGGGATCTTTTTATTCACCACATCTACAGTCACTACTTTATTAGCCTCTACATTAACAGAAACTGAACTAGATGATAATTCATATCCTTTCGGTGCTTCTACTTCGTTTAATGTATAGCTTCCAACTGGAAGTTGTTTCGATAAGGCTTCACCTTTATCATCTGTAACAATTGTTTCCACAACTTTCCCATCTTTATCGATAACATCAAATTTTGCACCTGGTAGAAGTTGACCAGATTCACTATCTTTTTTCAATAATTTAAATTGGCCATTCTCTACTTTTTTCGTATTCTTCATAACAAGTTCAATTACGTTTGTATTATCAATTGTTACTTTGACTGGTGTATCAACTTTTATATATCCTTCTGGTGCATTTATTTCTTTTACAAAATAGTCACCAAGTGGTAAATCTTTAACTTCCGCAATACCCTTTTCGTTTGTTGTAACAGTAGCCACAACGTTATTATCTTTGTCTATAACATCAAATTTTGCGTCTTTTAAAACAATATTTTCATCTTTTTCATCAACTTTTTTAATTTGTAAATGTCCTTTTTCAACTGCTGGTTTATTCCACTTTGGCCAGTTAAATTTAAAGTTATGAACCTCAAAACCATCTCTTTGGTGTAATCCTCCAACATAGGCTTGTCCATTAATAGAACCACCTTTTGTTTCTACAACTGCATTAGGTGCAAACACACTACCTACTACACCATAACCTTTAGTTGTTATCTTTGTAGCATTAGGAAATACCCAAATTACCTTACTAGCTAACTCAGTAAAAGATGAATTAGGATCGTATGCTTGAGATGTATTAATTAAATCCGTCGCCATCCCAGTATTTCTTGTATCATACAAAATTGCACCGCCACCAAAACTCACTTCTTCTGCATCTGAATAAATAACAATAAAGTCTTTATTCTCTACATTCGGAAGAAAAACGTCTTTTACATCAAATGTTTTCTTTCCAGTTTGGCCTGAAGAGACATAAATATTAGGGTTATTTAAATCTTCACCGATGCCAAAGCTCATATTAGGTTTTGGCTTATCAGTCTGTAGTTTACTTGCATCCCCGATTACACCATCAACGTCTTTTCTAAATTCTTTAAACTTAGCATCAATCTCCGCTTGCTCTTTATAAGAGATGCGGTCATATGATGTTTTCATTGCGCCATCTGGGTCACCGTCTTTTGTCATCGCCACTGTTCCATCTTGAATAATTACTTGTCCTGCTCCCGCTTTCGTAAATTGACCGCCTAGTAATAATGATGGATATCCTTCATCTACCCAAGTTGCTCCAGCTAAGTTATTTGCTCCAGTTGCAGCCGCTACGACTGTATAACTTGATGCGTTCATATTTTTCTGAACAGCCATCGCACCTTCAATATCCGCACTCGTTGCACTATGATCTCCAAAAATGATGGCATTGTAATAAGATACATCACCTAAACCTTTTAATTCTGTTGTAGCTGCCTCTGCTTTAAATGGTAAGTGGATTAAAAAATTCATACATATTAGTAATACAACTATTAAACTACTACTTAACTTTTTAATTTTTTGATTAAATGATTTCCTCAAGAAATTCATTCCCCCTTTTAAACTTCCTAAAACCACAAAAAGAAGTACATATCATATGTACCAAACCTTACTCACATTAACTTAAAATAATCCATTTAAATAAAACAAAGAAACACTACAACTACTTAATAAGATTGCTACAATTCATTTTTGAAATAATACGTGAACTAAACTGTCATGCGGAAATACTTTTACGTATGGGAGCCCAATAAAATTAATCTGAAGAATATTTCATGTGGTGTAACTATTTTGGCAACATCATTCACTTTACATTAGTTTTCTAAAGGATTCAAGTGAATTGTATAGATTTCATACACAATTCATATTTTAAAACGCTTTCACTGTTTTTAATAAGATAAACAAAAAAACGTAGCCAAAAAGCTACGTTTTTCTGTCATCGTTTCGGTGTATTTTTATGATTCTTCAAAAACGGAAGCGGGAATTGCTTACGGAAATGCTCTTTAATCATATACTCTACACCGTTTTCGCTATTTGAACGTGTAATCCAATCTGCTGCTTGCTTTAATTCTACAGGCGAGTTCCCCATTGCTACCCCAAGTCCCACGTTTTCAATAATCTCTAAATCTTCCATACTATCTCCAATCGCAACCATTTCATTTAGCGAAATATTTAAATGCTCTCCAAGCAATTGTAATCCACGTAACTTTGATACATTTTGCGGTAAAATTTCTATTCGTTTTGAATCACATTCAACATACTCTACATCTTGAAATGCTTTTCTTAATGTGTTCAGTCCTCTTTCTTTTTCACCTTTCGTTTGGAAAATAACATCAATTTTTGGCGCCGCTACCGGATGGTCACGAAGCGCATCACCTAACGAATCTACAAATTGAACTGGATAAAATAACGGGTCTGCACTTGATAATACAGTGCGCGCAATTAAGTTTGGTGTATTTCTCTCACGATTTCCGATTGAAAACCGTTCATGAGAAATACGTACGTTACAATCAAAGTGCTCTAACACTTGCACAATATTAAAAGTCTTCTCTTCAGATAATCTTCTTTGAACGTACGGCTTATCTAACGTTGCTGAAACGAAAGCACCACCATGTGTCACTAATATAGAATCTAATTTTAACGCCTTTGCTACTTTATGAGCGGATTGAAAATTACGACTCGTAAATAACGTAACATATACATCTTTTCTTTTCACAAATTCAATTGTTTCTCGTAATCCTTTTGCAATTTTTCCATTGTTGTATAGTAGTGTCCCATCTATATTAAGAGCTAGTAAGCGATAAATCATGTCGCACTCCCCCTCTTCGCTGTTGTACTCTATCCATAATTTATGAAATAAATGTAGCAAATAGAACGAGTTAGAATTACTACTGAAAATTTGGTTTACTATATACATATACACTTAGCAAAGGAGATAGTACAATGCAGGCACCTCCTTCTTTTTATGAAGGCGACACGTTAGAAGTCGCAAAAAAATTACTCGGGCAAAAACTTGTTCATATTGTAGACGGAATAAAGCGAAGCGGAATCATTGTAGAAGTAGAAGCATATAAAGGCCCAGATGATAAGGCCGCACATAGTTACGGAGGCAGACGGACAGATCGCACAGAAGTTATGTTTGGTGCACCAGGGCATGCTTACGTATATTTAATTTACGGTATGTATCATTGCTTTAACGTTATTACAGCGCCAGTGGGCACCCCGCAAGGTGTTCTCATTCGAGCTCTTGAGCCGGTAGATGGAATAGAAGAAATAAAACTAGCGCGCTACAATAAGACCGAAATTACAAAAGCGCAGTACAAAAATTTAACGAACGGTCCTGGCAAACTATGCCGTGCACTTGGCATCACTTTAAAAGAACGCGGTGTATCGTTACAAAGTGATACGTTACATATTGAATTAGTTCCAAAAGAAGAACACATATCATTACAATATAAAATAACAGCAGGACCTCGTATTAATATCGACTATGCAGAAGAAGCTGTACATTATCCGTGGCGTTTTTATTATGAGGGACATCCGTTTGTTTCAAAGAAATAAACGATATCGACTTACCGACAAATAAAAGAAGACTGTTCCAAAGTGGAACAGTCTTCTCCTTTTACTCCGCACCTTCCGCAGTTGCAATATTATCCTCTAAGTTTTCTCTTGATAATTCAGCCGCCATAAAATCTGCTGTTTCTGGAAGTGCTAAATGCATATGAGCTTTTTGACAAATTTGGATCGTGCAGTTTTCTACAACATAGTCGAAAACATGTCCGCCTCCGCTTCTTTCATCATCAATGTAATGTAAGTGGAATCCAGCTACCCCAATACCTTGTGCGTAATCTGGTGTCCAAAATCCAGCAAGCGTACCTTCTGTATTTTCAAACGAAAAGATTGGTTGCGATTTCGTCACTTCAACGAGTGGTGTATACGGTTTTTCTTGTCTTGGAACAGTTCTCGTTCTTACTTCACGGAACGTACCGTCCATTCGAATAGCGTAAAATAAGTTTTTACTTGGCATTAATTCATGTAATAACGCTTCAACTTCTTCACGATTCATCGAACGCTCTACCGTATAACTCATTTCTTTTTCAAAAAACGTTACAGTTGCAAATGGCGTTGTTTCTTCTGGCTCTACTTTTTCCGCTGAACCGTCTGAACGTAAATGATAAAATCCATTATCAAATGCAATCATTTCACCGTCTAATTGATCAAATGTGCCGATGCCGAAATCACCATGTTTTTTCAAATCTTCAAAGCTAATCACACCATCATATACACCATCTAATAGCGCAAGCATTGTAGATGTTTGATATACTTCATTACTCATTTTCGTTTTTTTTGCATCAATATCAATTAATTGCGCAACAGTCATCTCAAATCTGCCTCCATTAGTTTAATTGGTTTGGTAATAATTTTTCGCTTAATTTAATGTTATCACGGTAGTCGATTGGAATATCAATAATGACAGGACCGTCTGCTGCTAATGCTTCTTTTAATACACCTTCTAATTCATCAGGCGTGTTAACACGAAGACCTAACGCCCCGAAACTTTCCGCATATTTAACAAGATCAACATCGCCAAACTCTGTAGCTGATGTTCTGCCGTATTTCATCATTTGTTGGAATGCAACCATATCATATGTGCCGTCTCTCCAAACAAGATGGACGATTGGAGAATTTAAACGTACCGCCGTTTCTAACTCCATCGCTGAGAATAAGAAACCACCGTCACCTGATACGGAAACTACTTTTTTACCTGGTTCTACTAAAGTAGCAGCAATTGCCCAAGGAAGTGCAACACCTAACGTCTGCATACCGTTACTAAATAATAATCTACGTGGTTCATAAGAACGGAAACATCTCGCCATCCAAATAGAATGGGAACCGATGTCACATGTAACGGTTGTGTCGTCACTAATTAAAGAACGAAGTGTACGAATCACTTGAAGCGGATGTGTAACACCTTCTGAAGGACGATTTGGAACTTCTGCTTGTTCTGATAATTTCGCGCGTAATCGTTCTAACACTGCTTCTGATTTCGTACTTAACACAAGTTTCGGTAACTTTTCTGCGATGCTATTTACTGTTAAGGCAATATCACCAATTAATTCACGCTCTGGTTGGTAATCATGATCGATATCTGCTTGATGGTCATCAAGATGAATAATCGTTCTGTCTCCAAGTTTATTCCAGAACTTTGGATCATACTCAATTGGATCATAACCGATAGAAATAACAAGATCTGCCTCTTCTAGTAAAATATCACCTGGTTGGTTACGGAATAGTCCAACACGGCCGAAGAAATGATCTTCTAACTCACGTGAAATGGCACCAGCCGCTTGATATGTTTCAACGACAGGAAGTTCTGTATCCGCAATTAATTTACGAACGGCTTTCGTCACTTCATTTGTGCTCGCTCTCATACCGAGTAAAATAACTGGTAATTTCGCTGCTTTTATTTTATCTACTACATATGTAATATCATGTGTGGGAGCGATTCCAAGCTGTGGCTTAGAAAGCGCACCGATAGACTCTACAGTCGTTTCCGCAGTCATAACGTCTTGCGGCAGACTTACTAAAGTAGCGCCTGGATTTGTGGAAATCGCACTTCGGAATGCATTCGATAGTGCTTCTGGCACATTATCAGGATGCTCTACTTCTACGCTATATTTTGTGATTGGTTCGAATAGTGCAGCATTATCCATAGATTGATGCGTACGTTTTAATCGATCTGTACGCGGAACTGCACCAGCTAAAGCAACAACGGGATCACTCTCCGCATTCGCAGTAACAAGACCTGTCGCTAAATTTGATGTCCCTGGTCCTGAAGTTACAAGACATACGCCCGGTTTCCCTGTTAATCTACCAATAGCAGCTGCCATAAATGCTGCGTTTTGTTCATGACGACAAACAATTAACTCTGGTCCTCTTTCTTGCAGTACATCAAATACAGAGTCAATCTTCGCTCCTGGAATACCGAAAACATGTGTAACACCTTGTTTAATTAAACAATCAACAACAAGATCTGCTCCTTTTGTTTTTGTCTTCACGTCGTTTGCTTTTACACCTGTACTCAAAACTAATCACCCTTTATTTCATAATGTGTGTAATAAAGATTTTAACTTCACCTAGTTAATTAATGTGGTGAAGTATCATTTATCATTATATTACAAATGCATTATTTTTCCAACAATATGAATTCGATATTATTTTGACAAGATTTAAAGAATGCGCTTACAACCTTTTGTTTATCTTAAAATAACATTTTTATATCTCTTCTAAAAATGTACAAAAATACTTCCACCTATTCACATTATTAACAAATTTATAGTACCTTGCAAAGAACAATAGCAAATGATATATTTGTAAATAATGGAATAACCATTATTTGGAATGTTATTTACAATTAGTATATCGCCTTTCAAAAAGTAAATATAGATTGTGTGTGCTGTTTAGAAAAAAGATAGGATTCTCAGCTGTAATTCATCATTTTATAAAGGAAAGTGATTGTTATGAACAAAAGTGAATTTTTAGAGCAACTTAGTTCTTCCCTACGGAATATGCCTAATTCAGAAAAGGAGGATATTATCTCGGAGTACGAAACTCATTTTATTAGTGGTAAACAAGATGGAATATCTGAAGAGGAAATTTCTAAAAAGCTAGGAAACCCTAAAACTATCGCTAAAGAACTTAACGTTTCATATGCAATAAGCAACGCTGACAATAGGCGCAGCCTAAAAAACATTATGACGGCACTGTTTTCTGTTATGAGCTTAAGTCTTTTAAACTTTATATTTATCATTATCGCCTTTTTCGTATTACTCTTTCTATTACCGCTTCTTCTAGCACTTATAATTGCTACACCGTTATTAATTATTTCACCTATCTTATTAATAGGGTTAGGATTCTTTAAAGGGTTTCATCAAATCAGTTATTCCGATGTTTACAATGTATTCATAGCTTTTTGCATCGGCTTACTAATATCAGTCATATGTTATCAAATAATAAAACATCTATACGTAGCTTTAGTTAAGTATTTGAAATGGAATGTAGCTATTTTACAAAGATTCTAATGAATGTAAAAGGAGATTACTATGAAAAAATATATTTTATATCCACTCATGTTACTTACAATTTTATTTCTATCAGCTTGTTCAAACAGTGCACAACCTAAGGAAGAAAACGATGTACAATCTATTAAAGATGTTGCTATTAAAGTTCCAGAAAATATATTTAGTTCCTCAAAGGAAAACGAAAATATTAGTGAAGACGAAATGAGACAAAATATAAAAAATTATATAGATTATAGTTGGGAGTTAGCTGAAAATATAATTCCTCTCGCTTCAACAAATTCTGATAAGAATTTCACTGAATCTGACCGAGAAAAATTACAAAAACTAATAGAGTTAGCGAAGCAAAATGATGCAAACTTCCATAATTTTATTAGTAACAATACAATCCCTGATGATTACAAAAAGCCTTCAAAAGAAATATATGAATTTATTTCATCGTCTACAGCACTTTCAGTAGAGCTAGATCAAGAATTAGACAAACTCGCCCAAGATGGTAACTTATTCAAGGCCAATTTTTCTTTTACAAAGCGCTTTGAGAAAATAAATGGGAGGAAACAAAAAGAGATTGAAAAGTTTTTGAACGAAAAAAATATTAAAACTTCAATTAACAGCAATAAAAAAAATTAACCGATGTGTTACATATCCCTTTCAAAATAATCAATAAGAAATGGCTATTTTGAAAGGGAGTTTTTGTGATATAACTATTAAATTCCCTAAACAAAAAAGACGCTCCTAAACTAGGAGCGTCTTCCACTATTACGCTTGTTGTTGCGCGCTATATAATTCTTCAAGTGGCTTCATGATAATTTTGTTAACGTCACCGATTACAACGTTTAGGCGTTGCTCAGTTTCCATTAATTTTGTAATTTTAGCATCTTGTTGAATGCGAGCTACAACTTCTTGTGCTTGTTGGTTGTCTTCTTCAGTGATTTCTTGGCCTTGCATCATTTTTTGTTGTAGGCTAAGTTGCATTGTACGGAACTCATCGAATAAGTTCTTTGAAGCTGTGTCAGCTTGAACTGCTGCGTAGCTCTCTTTTAAAGTTTTGAAGTCATCGTTTTCAGCGATTGCTTTTTGTAATTCATATGCAACATCATGAATGTTCTTTGTCATTTTATTTTTCCTCCTTTAGAAGGCTAGCGCTTTTCATACGCACTGCCTTTTCAGTGCATTTACATACGCACCTCTTCTTACCATATCAAACTATGCAAGAGATGTGAAGAAATTTCACTTTTATTTCTATGTACTCACCTTATTATCTAAGAAACAATAGTAACAATCCTTGTACGAGCCCGATCATTCCGCCTAATAACGCTCCTAAATACGTAATCATTTTTAATTCGTTTTTCGTAATAGACAGAACTAAGTCTTCTAATCTTTCTGTTGAGAATGTAGACACTTCTTGCTGGACAATTTCCGCAAGGTGTAGATTGTTTAGTATACTCTCTACGTTTTCTGTTCCCCACTTTAAGCCTTTCGTTACTGCACTTGGAACCACTTTTTCAATAATTGTTTCTCGAACTGGTTCACATACTTGCTGAACAGATTGATTTAAAAACTTACTCACTGTTTCCTCTACTTTAACTGCTGACAGCACGGAGCTTACAATCATTTCTTTCTCTACAAATGCTTCTAATTCTTTTACATCTCTTCCTTTTAACTTTTCCCACTCTTTTTGCAGTACGTCAGTTAAAAGCTGCTTTGTAGCATCTTGCCCTAAAAACTTAATAACTTCTGGCTGCACACGATCCACAACACTTACATTTCCTAAAAACATCCCAACTAAGTTAAGTAGCGTTCCACGAGAAGCAAAGAAATCATCAATCATTTTTGAAAGACGCGCTTTCCCTTCTTCACTTTCAAAAAAGCTAATTCCTCGCTCTAAAATAAACGCCGAGGCATTCGGAATCGCATTCTCTATCTTTTCATGTACAGAATGAGGTAAAGCCTGTTCCCATGTATATGTATAATACTCTGCTAAAAATGCATGAATTTTTTCTGTAATCACATGTTCGATTTTTCGAGTTGCTTCTTCTTCTACATGTGCTACATTCCATTTTTCTAACATATATCGCAGTGATTGTTCATTCGTAATTACTTTATCCACTTCCACTTGCGCCCAGTGAATTAAACCTTTTTGAAACTCTTCATTTGTTAGCTTTTTTCCGATTCCTTCTGGTGTTAACAAATGTTCTACAACCATTTTTCCTAATTGAACAGCAAGTTCATCACGCCGCTTCGGAATTAACCCTGGTGTAAATGGAACTTGAAACTTTCCGATATAAATAGGACGATGAGGACGAAATAACATTTTTATCGCTAAATGATTCGTATATCCTCCAATAATTGCTCCGAGTCCTGTCGTCGTTAACATATTTAACCATATATTCATTACAATCAACCTTTCACTTCTCCAAAACTATAGCATATCATCATACGGACAAAAGTATAATGGTATAAAAACGTATTTGCAATATATAGCTTCGCCTATTATGCAAATAGTAGTAAAGGAGTGATTTCGTTGGTTCTCGGCCTTTTAACTTCTAAACTTCATTATGAGCAAACGTATTACACCGAAATCGCTAAACGCGCTCGGCTTTATCATAATGTCGTTGCCCAGTTTACGCCATTTTGTATTGATCCTAAAACAGACCTTGTTTCTGGTCTTATTTACGATACAGATACAGGAAAATGGAAAAAGCAAACATTCCCTATTCCTTCTTATATATATGATCGTTATTCTTTTCACGAGGAAACAGACTTTGAAAAAGCAAAATCAATTATTCACTCTTTGCACAATCGTCCTTCCACTACCTTTTTAAATAACACACTTATTAATTCAAGTGAACTACATGATTTATTTCTCACTAATAAAAAACTGTCTCCTTATATACCAAAATTTGAAATTGCGACGATACAAAACATTTTCAAACTGTTGTTAAAAACTAAAGATATTATTATACGCCCCACTAATATACATTCTAAAGATAACTTATATCGAATTGCTTACAAAAATAAAACGTTTCAGATCGATACAGTAAATGAAAAATACCATACTTCTCTTCCAATCAAACGCACAGACGAATTTATATCTTGGTGTAAATCTAACATACGTTCATCACGTTACATAGCGCACACTATGCTACAACCACCAAATCAATTAACATATCCACTGCACATTCGAACCATTTTGCAAAAAAACAAAGAACAAACTTGGAAGGTTATCGGTCAATTTATACAAAAAAGTTCATTTCCTAATCAACTTTTACCCTCCGCAACGGACGATGATTCATTGCATTCATTTTCAAAAATTAAATACGTACTATCTAGTACAGGTGTGCAACTATTACACGACGCTTTACACGACATTATAAATGAAGTATTCCAAACACTAGATCAGTCTTATTCTTCATTATTTGAACTAGAACTTTCCACAATTATGGATCAAAAAGGTGCAATCTGGCTTATGTATGTCAACACGATCCCTCCTTACGAACAATACATTCGTCATAGTGATTCATTAGCTGAAAAGATATTTCACGGACCACTTAAATTCAGTCGCTTTACACCATAATGAAAGGAGGTAAACCTATTTTGAAAGAACATATATATACATTAAACATTTCAGATGAACATCCAAATAGTATTACTTTACCTTACGTTTTTTCTATTACGCCACCTATTACATCCCTCTCCTTCGGCATACGTCATATAGCAAGTGAAGAAGTAAAAATTCATTATTCCTTTACTCGCGAAATTATTATCGGAAAACATATTGCCGATAAACTTTTACTACCTCAATCAACTACTATTCATGCATTCACACAAAACCAAACAATTATTTTCGGACCATTAATCGGCATTTTCACAACTGGCTTTAACGATGATTCTTCTAATCCTTTAGGAAATCGTTCAATTGCTCTCAGTGAGTTGTTAACACCACCATTCTCATTACGACCGTTCGTATTCGTCTTTGGCGTTCAACATATAAACTGGGAAGAAGAAACAATTGAAGGATATTTCTTTCGAGAGAAACAATGGATAAAGAAAAAGGTTCCTTTACCAAACGTCATTTACGATCGACTACCGAATCGACAAGCGGAAAATTACAAACCAATTGTCAGAGCAAAAAGAAAATTAGAACAAGACTACTCCATTCCATGGTTTAACCCAGGGTTTTTCAATAAATGGGAAGTTCATCAACTTCTTATGAAAGACGAATCAATTAAACCCTTATTACCAAATACAGAAGCATTTCAGCATTTCGAACAAGTAGAACGGTTTCTTGGCACATATAAATCAGTGTACATGAAACCAATACACGGGAGCTTTGGTAGAAATATTCATCAAATATTTTATTCTCAAACAGAAAATTGCTACTACTGTCGTTATCGCGAAAATGAAGAAAACAAACTGAGAAAGTATCAATCATTAGAAACTCTTCTAAACCACGTATTAAAAGGGCATGATTTAAAAAAGTTTATCGTACAGCAAGGTATTTCGTTACTTCGCTTTGATGGTCAACCTGTTGATTTCCGCATTCATACAAATAAAAATCATTTCGGTAATTGGATAGTTAGTGCAATCGTCGCCAAAATCGCCGGCAAAGGCAGTTTAACAACGCATGTAAATAGCGGCGGTAATACAAAATTGCTACAAGAGCTTTTTCCAGATTCAACGAAGCAAGTTCAAATTGAAAATAAATTAAAACAAACAGCTCTGCAAATAAGTTATGCACTCGACGAGCAAGTAACTGGAAACATCGGTGAGATTGGTTTCGATATCGGTTTAGACACAAAGGAAAATCCGTGGTTATTTGAAGCCAACTCTAAACCTGGGCGAACTGTATTCCAAGATGCCAAATTAAAAGAACAAAGTGAACTGACACGCCAGTTATTTTACGAATATGCCATCTACTTAACTGAACATTCTTTACGTGATACAAAAGAAAAAATGTCCCAAATAAAATCCGGGACTTCATCAAACACCGAATGTATCCCTTCTCCTATGATTCACTCACAAATGCAAAAACAAAAACTTCCACCTAGATAATAAGGTGGAAGTTTTCTATTTACACAAGTTTTACTACAACCTCAGTTTCCACATTACATACTCCGCAATAAAAAATATGTTTGCAATATTCATTTGAATTATTATGCGTTAAACCATCTACTGCACTTAATAATTCTTGATCCATATAGGCACTATAATCGTCTATATAATCTACAGACTTCCCATAATCTTGGAGTATACTTTGGCAATTTTGACAAGAATATGTTTGTGATTCTAATGCGTTGCAAAGCGGGCAAATTCCCATCATGATTCCTCCATACGTTATCGTTTAAAGCCTCTCTTTTTTAGAGTGAAGAGAGCACCACCTATCCGCGGTCACTCCATCTCTACTTAAAAATAGAACTATAAAGTTGCTACCGATCTCATTTTTATTTCAATGAATCCTATATAAGAAGCTAATAATTAGCCTACAAGTAGCAGGCTACAATGAGAAAATTATATTTAATATCCTCCTTAGTTTGGCCTGTTTTCTTAAAAATACAACGATTACTCTTATTTCATAATTTACGAAATCAATAAGTTTTTTTTACAAAATTTACAAATTATTATTTTGTATATCTTTCTAGGTAACATCCATACTATGAGTACAAACTTAATTACCGATGGATTAGCGCCAATCGGGGCGATAATCTGGTTCAACTCCAGCTAGTCCAACCAAAAAAACTTTTATAACTCTAAGGAGGATATATTCCTATGGCAAACCAAAATTCTTCAAATCAATTAGTAGTACCAGGTGCAACAGCTGCAATCGATCAAATGAAGTACGAAATCGCTCAAGAATTTGGTGTACAATTAGGAGCAGATTCTACGGCTCGCGCTAACGGTTCAGTTGGTGGAGAAATCACAAAACGTCTAGTTGCAATGGCTGAGCAAAGCCTTGGCGGATTCCACAAATAAATATATATGGCAAAAAGGTCTCAAGGCATATGCCTTGAGACCTTCCTTAATTTATTGCAACATTTGTAAAAACTTCTTCGTACGTTCTTCTTTTGGATTTGTAAATACTTCTTCTGGTGTACCTTGTTCGACAACGACACCACCATCCATGAAAATAACACGGTTCGCAATTTGATGTGCAAAACGCATTTCGTGCGTTACAATAACCATCGTCATGCCTTCTTTAGCAAGTTCTTTCATTACTTTCAGAACTTCTTGAACGAGTTCAGGATCAAGCGCTGACGTCGGCTCATCAAATAGTAACACTTCCGGCTCCATCGCAAGCGCGCGCGCAATTCCAACGCGCTGTTGCTGTCCGCCTGATAATTGGAACGGATATAAATCCACTTTATCTGCTAAACCAACTTTTTCAAGGAAATAGTGTGCTTTTTTCTTTGCTTCTTCTTTCCCCATCTTTTTCACTGTAACGAGCCCTTCCATTACATTTTGAAGTGCTGTTAAATGCGGGAATAAATTATGGTGCTGGAATACCATACCTGTTTGCGTACGAAGATTAACAATATCTTTCTTCGTTACTTTTTGAGAGAAGTTAAGCTCTTTATTACCGATACGAATATTACCAGCGTTTGGTGTTTCTAATACATTGAGACAACGTAAGAATGTCGTTTTACCAGATCCAGACGGCCCAATAATAACAACAACCTCGCCCTTCTCAACTGTTAAATCTATATGCTTTAGTACGGTATTATCTCCGAAACTTTTTTGTAAGTGCTGAATTGAAATCATAAAAACAAAAACTCCTTTTGTAAAAGGATTATTTTAATGTGTAGCGTTCTGAACGCTTTTCTAACATCTGTTGTACGATTGATAATAAGAAACAAATAACCCAATAAATAAGACCTGCTTCAAAATAAACAATTAAAAACTCGTAGTTCATCGCCGCAATTTCCTGCGCTTTTCGGAACATTTCTGTTACTAAAATTAACGATGCTAACGAAGTATCTTTCACTAAGCTAATAAATGTATTCGAAAGCGGCGGGATTGATACGCGCGTTGCTTGTGGTAAAATAACACGTTTTAATGCTTGTGGATATGTCATCCCAATTGTATAAGCTGCTTCCCACTGCCCTTTCGGAATGGAAAGGATAGAAGCACGAATAATTTCAGATGCATATGCACCGACATTTAATGAAAATCCAACAACTGCTGCTGTATATGGCTCAACTTCAATATTAAGAGTTGGAAGTCCATAGAAAATAATAAATAATTGTACAAGAAGTGGCGTTCCGCGAATGATAGATACATAGATACGAGCAATCCATTGTAAAATACGACTACCTGAAATACGTGCGAGCGCTGTTAACGTTGCCAGTATAATCCCGATAATAAATGTAATAAGCGTTAATGGAATTGTTGTAAAAACAGCTTCCTTCAGCATAGGCATGAAGGAAGTCTGCATAATATCTATCCAAGTAGACAATCGATCTGAAACTAATGCACTACTTAGATACATTTTCACCGAACCATTTTTTCGTTATTTTGTCATACGTACCGTCTTTTTTCATATCTTCTAACGCTTTATCTACTTCTTGTACAAGCTTAGTGCTACCTTTACGGAATAAGAATCCACTTTCTGAAGCTTCTTTTTCAGTATCTACAATTTTAATTTTTGCATCTTTTTTCGTTTCTAAATAATTTAATACTGATAACTTATCATTAATTGTAAAATCAACGCGTCCTGAAGCTAATAATTCTGCCGCTTGGCTAAATCCTTCTACACCAATAATTTCCGCACCATTTTTCTTAGCAATATCTGCATAGTTACTCGTTAAAGATTGTGCTCCTTTTAAACCTTTTACATCAGCAAATGTAGCAGGCTTATCTTTATCTTTTGCAATAACTAATGCCGCTGAAGATGAAACGTACGGTTTAGAGAAATCATATTTCTTTTGACGGTCTTCACGAATACCAACTTCGTTTGCAACCATATCGAAACGTTTTGCATCTAAACCAGCAAGTAAGCTATCCCATTGTGTTTCTTTAAATACAGGTTTTACACCTAAACGTTTTGCAACTTCTTCTGCTAATTCAACGTCAAATCCAGTTAATTTATTGCTTGAATCGTGGAACGTAAATGGTGGATATGTACCTTCTGTACCAATTACAAGTTCACCGCTTTGTTTAATCTTTTGTAACGCGTCTTGACTAGCTGTATCTTTTTTCTCTTCTTTACCGCAGCCGGCTACAATCCCGATCGCTAATGTAGTTACTGCAAGCACTGAAAATAATTTCTTCATGATAGTAATCCTCCAAGTATTCTGATAGGAATTTAAAAACTATATTGATTGTATGCAATCTTGAACAATTTTTCAATGAAAATGTTCTTATTTAGTTTATCCTTTTTCTTCATAATCAAACAAAAGGGAAAAATAATGCTACATACAAAAAATAAGTAACATTTTTTAATATAGCATTTATTGTACGAAAGGTAAAATAATACTTCTTATTTAAATGCCCTGATTCACTAAAAAAAGAACTTGTGAAAATCACAAGTTCTCTCCCATACCTATTAAGCGCTCTGGTTCCCTTCCATTTGCGTTTTGTACATATCATAATAACGCCCGCGCTTTTTCATTAGCTCATCATGAGACCCTTTTTCTAAAATGGTTCCTCTATCAAGCACAATAATTTGATCTGCGCTTTTAATTGTTGAAAGGCGGTGAGCGATAATAAATGTCGTTCTTCCTTTTTTTACAACTTCTAGTGCTTGTTGAATCATCGCCTCTGTTTCTGTATCGATACTAGATGTCGCTTCATCTAAAATTAAAATGGCTGGGTCAAAAGCGAGCGCCCTAGCAAACGATATAAGCTGACGTTCTCCAGTGGAAAGCGTACTTCCCTTTTCTGTAATTTCTTCATTTATATTGTTCGCAAATCTTTCAGCACCAACATCACGCAATGCTTTTACGATGCGCTCTTTTGAAATTTTTTCATTTTCTAAACTTACATTAGATGCTACTGTTCCGCTAAATAAAAACGGATCTTGCAGTACAATTCCCATATGTTCACGAGTTGCTTGTTTCGGCATCTCTTTTACATCATGACCATCAATCGTAAGCTTTCCTTTTTCAAACTCGTAAAACTGAAAGAGTACGTTCATAATAGAACTTTTTCCTGATCCAGTATGACCGACAAGTGCCACGGTCTCCCCTTGTTTCGCTTCAAAAGAAATATTTTTTAACACTTCATCTTTCCCATTATAAGAAAACGATACATTATCAAACTTCACATTTCCTTGTAAGCGAGGCATACGCTCTTCTTCTACTGCTTCTCCTTTTTCCTCTAACAATTCAAAAACACGCTCTGATGCAACACGCGATTGTTCTAAGTTAGCAAGCTGATTCACCATATTTGTAATCGGTGAGAACAATCGTGTTAAATAATCAACGAACGCATACAGTATCCCTAGAGAAATGACGCCTGTAGCACTTAATGAAGCGCCACCGAAATACCAAATCACACCTGTGAAAGCGATATTTCTTAATACGGATACTAAATTATGAGAAGTTGCTGCATTTAAATTCAAAATTTTATTTTGATACTTAAAATAATCGCCATTTAATTCTTCAAACTCTTTTTTCGTTTCACGCTCTTGACGGAACGCTTGAATAATTGGCATCCCTTGAATGGATTCATTTACTGTTCCGTTAATATCAGATAAACGAGAGCGCATTTTATGATTGTATACAGACGCGTATTTTCTATAAAGAATCGCCCAAACAATTAAAATTGGGATAATTAATAAACATAATGAAGCGAGCTTCACATCTAATAAAAATAGCGCAGCAAATATCCCAATAATATAGATGATACTAGAAACGAATGTTGCCAACACCGTTACATATAAATCACGAATGGCCTCTGTATCATTCGTCACACGCGAAACAATTTTCCCCGCCGGTAAATGATCAAAGTACCGAATTGGCAACGTTTGAATATGAGAAAAAACATCTTCCCTCATAATTTGAATAATTTTGTTCGCTGCCTTTTGCAAGAAGAACTGCTTTCCGTATGCAAATAATGATACGACTACTAATAAAGCAAAATAGCCACCACCAAGTAATAATAGACGGTTTATTTCTGGCTTATAAAATGCAAATACTTCTTCCTTTGTTAATGCTTTCGCTTTATAAACTTGCACCGCCTTACCATTTTGAACGGTAATCATATCCCCTTTTACAGTACGTGATCCTTCTACATTTACTTTATTCGGTACAAAATAATATTGAAAACCGACTTGCATCACGCGTACTTCTTTTCCTTTTTTCTCGCCTTGTTCAAAGCGATCACTTCGCTTATAAAAAGCCCCATTATACGAAACAGCATCTTCACTCTGTACTGTTTCATACCAAGGTTTCTCTATCCCGACGATATGATCGTCAATCATCGTTTTAGCGACGAAAGGACCAGCAAGCTCTGCGATGACGAAAATAAATAACATTAACATCGCAGCAAAAATCGTCCCTTTCACTTTCATCGCGTATTGAAACAATCGTTTTGAAACGCTCATATTTTCACCCCACTATCCGCACTTTCACTTTCACCTTGTTGTCTTTCAAACTGTTCAGCATACCAGCCTCCGCTCTGGATAAGCTGAGCATGCGTACCTTCTTCTATAACTGCGCCTTCATCCATAACGAGAATCCAATCCGCATGTTGCACTGCAGATAAACGATGCGTCGTAATAATCGTCGTCTTTCCGCTTCTTTCCGTTCTTATATTTTCAATGATCGCTGCTTCCGTACGAGCATCTACAGCTGATAAAGAATCGTCCAAAATTAAAATTTCTGGATTTTGAATAACAGCTCTTGCAATCGAGATCCTTTGTTTTTGCCCTCCTGATAAAGAAACACCTTTCTCTCCAACGAGCGTTTCTAACCCTTCTGGTAAAAACTCTAAATCCTTTTTAAACGCAGCAATTTCAATTGCTTTCTCTAGTTCTTCTTCAGTCGCTTCCCTATTTCCGAATAAAATATTTTCTCGCGCTGTTTTTGAGAACAAAATATGCTCCTGCGGTACATAACCAATCCAGCCGAGTACATTTTCATTCGTCATTTTATCTAATGTCACATCAGAAACTGCAATATCTCCATCTCCAAGTGGATATTGACGAAGAAGCTGACGTACGAGCGTCGTTTTCCCGCTTCCTGTTTTTCCGACAACCCCAAGCGTCTCCCCTTGTTTTAAGGTAAACGAAACCTTTTTTAAATTTGTTTCAGTTGATGAAGGATATGAAAAGGTAACGTCATCAAACTGAATATAATCCGGCTCTTGCACAAGCTTTGGATGTTTCGGATCCTTTACATCTGGTTCATACGCTAACGTTTCATTCACACGGTCAAGCGAAGCATTTCCTCTTTGCATAACATTAATTAATTCACCAATTGCAAACATCGGCCAAATCATCATCCCTAAATACACGTTAAATGAAACAAGTTCACCAAGTGTTACCTTTGATTGAAATACAAGATATGCCCCGTACACTAAACCGATTAAATAACTAAGGCCAACAAGCATTTTCACAGTTGGTTGGAATAATGCGTCAATTCTCGCTACTTTCATATTTTTTTCGTAGACGTCATCTCCTAAGTGATGAAATCTTTCCTCGTCTGCATTCTCTTGTACGTATGCACGAATAACACGCACACCAGCGATTGATTCAAGCACTTTATCGTTCATATCACCAAACGCATCTTGCGCAACGGTAAATCTTTCATGCAATTTCTTTCCATATATATTCATCGCATACGCCATAATTGGAAGCGGAATAAGCGCTGCAAATGTAAGCTCCCAACTAATTGTAAATCCCATCATAAAAACGATCGTAAGCATGTATAAACTAGAATCCACAAGCGTTAATATACCAAAACCAGCTGTCATAGCGATTGCTTTTAAATCATTCGTTGCCCTCGCCATTAAGTCGCCAGTACGATTTTTTTGATAAAAAGTCGGCGTCATCTTAAGTAAATGCCCCATAAATTTAGAGCGCATCGTTTTCTCAAGTACAAATGCACCTCCAAACAATTGATGTTGCCATACGAAAGTAAGACCATACCCAACGATTGTAACCCCTATTAAAATAAGAATAGATTGCATAATTGCTTCGTTCGATAACGTTCCTGTTTTTATATTATCTATCGTAACCCCTAACACTTTCGGGGGAATAACTTCAACTATATTCACAATTAAAAGAGCTCCAATGGCAATACTATATCTCTTCCAGTGCTCCCTAAAAAACCATTTTAACTTTAGTAATACTGATAACAATGTAACCTCTCCCTTCTCGTTCTCGTTTACCTCTCATTTCTTTATCCACTATCCAGACCCATCACATTTACATTTCGTAACCCATACAATCTCATCACATTTTTCCACCTTCCAAAGTTTTTTATCGGAACTAAACAAGCGAAAATAAACAAAAAAAAGCATACCGCCGCTTGACGATATGCACAGGAATGCATAAAAAGCGTACGTTACGATATACGCAACGTACGCTTTTTATAAGACAAAGATGCCCTATATATCCGTACGGGTTGCGTAATGATATGAATGTTTTCTGCCATTTAACAGAGCTAAGCTCATTACATTTACGATTACAATCATTACGCACACCCCCTTCATTTATTTTCCATTTATAATCTTACAACTTTATTGAGTATTCTGTCAATTATTTTTTCACACTTCAAATAAAAATATATGATACACCATTTTGAAATAAGGGAATGTTCTGTAAGAAAGGGCATACAAAATAAAAAAAGAATAAGAAATCGTTTTCACAAACATTTCATTTGAAAAATGTTATCAAACCCCCTACAATCACCTTATACTCACTCTTACAAGTTGCTATTTTAGGAGGACTAATCATGACAACTAGCAATACGTACAAATTTTATTTAAACGGAGAATGGAGAGAAAGCTCTTCAGGAGAAACAATCGAAATTCCATCTCCATACTTACACGAAGTAATTGGACAAGTACAAGCAATTACTCGCGGAGAAGTGGATGAAGCAATTGCATCTGCAAAAGAAGCTCAAAAATCATGGGCAGAAGCTTCTCTACAAGATCGCGCAAAATATTTATATAAATGGGCTGATGAGCTCGTAAATATGCAGGATGAAATTGCCGATATCATTATGAAAGAAGTCGGTAAAGGATATAAAGATGCGAAGAAAGAAGTTGTTCGTACAGCTGACTTCATTCGTTACACTATCGAAGAAGCTTTACATATGCACGGAGAAAGCATGATGGGCGATAGCTTCCCGGGCGGTACAAAATCTAAACTTGCGATCATCCAACGCGCACCACTTGGTGTTGTATTAGCAATCGCACCGTTTAACTACCCAGTAAACTTATCTGCTGCAAAACTTGCACCAGCATTAATTATGGGTAACGCTGTTATTTTCAAACCAGCAACTCAAGGTGCAATTAGCGGTATCAAAATGGTTGAAGCACTACATAAAGCTGGCCTTCCAAAAGGTCTTGTAAACGTAGCTACAGGACGCGGTTCTGTAATTGGTGACTACTTAGTAGAACACGAAGGCATCAATATGGTATCGTTCACAGGTGGTACAAACACAGGTAAACATTTAGCGAAAAAAGCTACAATGATTCCACTTGTATTAGAACTTGGCGGGAAAGACCCTGGTATCGTTCGTGAAGATGCTGACTTACAAGATGCTGCAAACCATATCGTAAGCGGTGCATTCTCTTACTCTGGTCAACGTTGTACAGCTATTAAACGTGTACTTGTACACGAAAACGTAGCAGACGAGCTTGTTAGCTTATTAAAAGCGCAAGTAGCTGAACTATCAGTTGGATCTCCAGAACAAGACAGCACAATCGTTCCATTAATTGACGACAAGTCTGCTGACTTCGTTCAAGGTTTAGTTGACGACGCTGTAGAAAAAGGTGCTACAATCGTTATCGGTAACAAACGTGAGCGTAACTTAATTTACCCAACATTAATCGATCACGTAACAGAAGAGATGAAAGTTGCTTGGGAAGAGCCATTTGGCCCAATCCTTCCAATCATCCGTGTTTCTTCAGATGAACAAGCAATTGAAATTGCTAACAAATCAGAGTTCGGTCTGCAAGCAAGTGTCTTCACTAAAGACATTAACAAAGCATTTGCAATTGCTAACAAAATCGAAACTGGTTCTGTACAAATTAACGGACGCACAGAGCGCGGCCCTGACCACTTCCCATTCATCGGTGTAAAAGGTTCAGGTATGGGCGCACAAGGTATTCGTAAGAGCCTTGAGTCTATGACACGTGAAAAAGTAACTGTATTAAACTTAGTTTAATCTTATAAAAAGAAGCTGATCTATTTTTAAATCAGCTTCTTTTCTATATAAATACTTCCGAAAAACGGAGTATTTCGTTCTACTTCCGATTTGGTTTTCCAAATCGAACTAAAACATGCCATAATAATTTTAATTCCTGAAGCACTTCTTCATAAGTTCCACGATCACTCCAAGATAATGGATTGCGTTTCAAATCCACTACAGCAGAGCCAATTATATTTGCATCGATGCAATGATTCCGTGCAATGCGTCTTGCTAAAGATGGCATTTTTGAACCTCTAAAATCCATCGGAACTTCGTCTACCATAAGTACAAAACCGATGTGCCAATACAAATCAATCGCATACTTCAGGCAAATTTCTTCTAAAACTCTTCCTACATCCGTACCCTTAAATGAAGGATCTGCAACAAGCACCTCTACGTCTTCTTTAAGAGAAATCTCTCCATGAATTTGCGCTTCGATATAATGATTAAGATTACGGGCTGGCTCTTTGCTTACTAAATCTATAAACGGCCTTTTCAGGTTAGCTAGTAAATGATTAATTAATATTGTTGGAGTCAAATTTCCTTCACCAATTGCAAAATCTCTTACAAATGTCTCTTCCAAAAGAGCAGCTAAAATCATATCAAACTCCTCATAAGTCCCCTTTTCTTTCGGATCTTGATGTGAATCTAAATACGTATATGTAGAGCGCGAAGAAACTTTTGGAGATAAGAGAAAATAACATGAACCAAAACGCGGAGCCGGCCCATCTGGATGTAACATTAAATTTAGCGCTCCATATTTTGGCCGTTGATCATTTGTTACGCCTTCTAATTGATATGCTCCTCCAAATATTCTCTTTTCCCAAAGGTCACGTTCACCACCAGGGTAAGCAGATACGCTTCCATTAGATAGCAATGTTTCAAACTGACTTTTATATACTCCTTGCTCAAACAATGCTTCAGCAACACTTTTCATATTCGAATCTAGTCTGTCTGGATGAAAGTGTAAAGCAATCCTTGCATGAGATTTTAAATTAGCGACAGCTTCTTCAAATATTTCATCTGTAATATTAGACATTTTAAGTATATGATTAATCGTTGCTTTAGCCCCACGTTTTTCGTTCTCTGCATATTTTGAAATATACTCTAAAGCAAATAATTGAGATTTTAATAATTCCATAATCCAATCTCCCCTTTAATTGAACTGCCCTTAAACACTTCAATTAAAAGCTTATTCTTTCCTTCTTATGAAACGAACCTCATTTATTAAAAAAAGTAATTTACTAAATCTTAATTATGTATACACGCATTTTTCATAGGCAAATGTACATATTCTACAGAAATTTGATACCCTAGCCATCGCTCAGCGATATGTTCAAATGATAAAACAGATCCCGTTGTAAAAAAGCGATGCTTCGGATTCAGATTGTCAGACAAAATTCCTTTGTGCTGTAAAATGGTACTTAACTCTATAGCTGTTTCTTCTGCCGAACTAATAATCGTTATGTCTTCTCCTAGTTCCTTTTTTATATAGGACTCTAAAAGTGGATAATGCGTACATCCAAGAATTAACGTATCTATATCTTCTTTCGTTAATGGAAGTAAAGCTTGTTTCACTTGCTGCGTGACATATGCTGTATCTTCTAATTGATTTTCTACAACTGTGGCTAAAGTCGGGCAAGCATAGCTATGCACTTCCAAATATGTATCCAGCTCGTGTAATGCTTTTTCATACATATTAGATTTTATCGTACCTACAGTTCCAATTACCCCGATTTCCCCTTTCTTTGTAACTTTAATTGCCGCTCTTGCTCCTGGATGTATAACGCCAATAACTGGAATGGAAAGTGCTTCTTGCAGCGCATTCAATGCAGCAGCTGCAGCAGTATTACATGCTACGACTAGCGCTTTTAATGGAAACTGTTTGAGGAACTCAACCATTTCAAATACGAAAGATTGCACCTCCTCTACACTTCTTGGCCCATACGGACAACGCTTATTATCACCAATATAATAAATGCTTTCTTTAGGCAATTGTCTTATAATTTCGCTCGCAACTGTTAATCCCCCAACACCCGAATCTAGCACACCTATTACTGAATGTTTATGACATACAGACATTTACTTCATCCCCTTTTCAATCATCTAGCGCTAATAACATGTATTATATTACGAAAATTCAAATATCAAATAACAATCCCTCTTACTTTTAATCACAAACTCTTCTCTATAATCTGATTATTACTATATCCATTGACGTATAAAAATTCATTTGTTACTCTTAAAGACGTTAATTTAATATTTAAATCCTCATTCGTATCTCGGTGAGGTAGAGGTTGCAATCATTAAGAGTATCATTTCAGGAGATGTAGTGGCATTGATGAAGGAATGAGAAAGGAATGGTTGCCGAAGTAAGTCGTGTCCACCATGCACGCTTGCTGGGTCTGCATTTAATAAGTGCAGAACTGTCACAAACGTTTCGTTTGTGGAGAGCTATCGAGAGGTATGTCGTGGGTTTCTTATAAGATAGAAAGCATGTAGCGGCAGATTACGTGCTTTTTTTGTTTTGTTTGGGACTTCTCT
The DNA here is from genome assembly GCF_038008705.1 of Bacillus sp. FSL W8-0770. Lineage (NCBI taxonomy): Bacteria > Bacillati > Bacillota > Bacilli > Caryophanales > Bacillaceae > Bacillus > Bacillus sp. FSL W8-0770. The sequence continues at coordinate 842,347 of NZ_JBBOZR010000001.1, read as the reverse complement.
TCCTGACTCAGGAAGACATACATATCTCCTCGCTTGACTTGGTTATACTAACTTTGGAGGTATTTTTCTATGCAACAAAAAAAATGGGGCTTTTGGGTACTAACAGCTTTCGTTGTCGGTAACATGGTTGGCGCTGGTATTTTCATGGTACCAAGTACGTTGGCACAAACAGCAAGCCCACTCGGTGTCACTTTAGCTTGGTTAACTACAGGGTTTGGTGTTTTAATGCTAGCTCTTGTTTTCGGTAATTTAGCAATTCGTCGTCCTGATTTAACGACAGGGCCACAAAGTCATGCATATGCTTTATTCTCAACACCAAAAAAGAAAAAAATGGCTGGCTTCAGTATGGTATGGGGATATTGGGTTGCAAACTGGGCAAGTAACGTTGCCATCATTACATCATTTGCGGGATATTTATCACTCTTCTTCCCAATTATGAAAGATACGCGACTACTATTTTCAATCGGCTCGTTTAACGTAGAAGTCGGAAAACTAATTACATTTACGATTTGTTCCATCTTACTTTGGGGAACTCATATTATATTAACAAACGGTGTAAGCGGAGCTGGAAAACTAAACTTCTTAGCAACAACAACGAAAGTAACTGGATTCCTTTTATTCATCGTCGTTACGTTATTTGCATTCGAAGCTTCTAAGTTTGGACAATGGTACACACCGATGATTGATAAATCAGGTGCATCACATGGTCTTCTTTCACAAGTAAATTTAGCTGCTCTTACAACGCTTTGGGCGTTTATCGGAATTGAATCAGCCGTTCTTTTATCAAACCGTGCTGTTTCTCCAAAAACGGTAAAACGTGCAACAGTTGCGGGATTACTTATTACAGTTGCGATTTACTTAGGAATCACAATTTTAACAATGGGTGTACTTCACGTTGATAAATTACAAGCTTCTGAACGTCCATTAGCAGATGCACTAAATGCTGCAATGGGTCATGGCGGCGGGAAACTGATGGCATTACTTGCTCTTACTTCCCTGTTCGGTTCTATCTTAGGCTGGATTTTATTAAGCTCAGAAGTACCTTATCAAGCAGCAAAAGAAGGTTTCTTCCCTTCCTTCTTCACGAAAACAAATAAAAAAGGAAGTCCAATTTACTCATTACGATTAACAAACATTATGTCGCAAGTATTCCTATTCTCAACATTATCAGGAACCATTGCGGAAGCTTATACATTCGTTATTACCGTATCAACACTGGCCTACCTCATTCCATATCTCGTTTCACCAATCTTCCAGTTAAAACTAGTCGCAACTGGTGAAACATATAAAAATGAAATGCGGGCAAGAATTACAGATGGCATAGTCGCAGTTATCGCACTTTGCTACGCACTATGGGTTATTAAAACTGGCGCATCCGATATAAAAACGTTCCTTCTCGGAATTGGTTTATTCGTAATTGGATTTGCTTTCTATCCATTAATGAATCGTGATCAGAAAAAAAATAACGAAAAGAAAAACGGGCAAGTTGCATAACGCAATTTGCTCGTTTTTTCTTTTGTAAAACATATATAATAGAACAAAGAGGTGAAAAACATGTCAATCGAATCGCTATGGAGCAGTCGCTTCCAACAACATATTCAAAATATCATTACATACTTTGCACGTATGATTAACGGTTTACTATATAGCTTTATCTTTATTTCATGCGTTGGCGCATATTATTATGCTCAGTTTCTAAAAGCATCTCCTTCTAAAGGAATATCTTTAATAATTATAACGATTGTACTTACATTCCTTATAACGAGATGCCCTATCCGTACATTTATTCAAAAACCTGATGCTGTCTATTTACTAGCACTAGAAGAGAAATTAACATCTTATTTCAAAAAATCTCTTCTATACAATTACATCATTCAGCTTTTCCCATTGTTATTTACGTTCCTTATTCTCGTTCCACTTACTATGCAATCATTACAATTAACTGTACCTTTTTTATGTACAATCTTTATCGTGTTAATGATTACGAAAGCCTGGAACATGTACATACATTGGATGTGGCGTGATAGTCACGAAAAAAATATATGGCTGATCATTCGTATTACTTGTAACGCCCTAATCATTTACATGCTGTTTTATTCCGCAAATGTTCTCATATTGGGCGGACTACTCTTACTACTTGCTTTCCTACTTCTATATACGAAAAAACAGCCTACAAAACGAATACCGTGGGATTACATAATTGAGCAAGAAGAAAAAATGAACGTTCGTTTTTATCAATTTGCTAACATTTTCACAGATGTTCCGCAACTGAATAAACAAGTAAATAAAAGAAAATGGCTTACAAATTGGATTGAACCTTTATTACATAAAAAACGAGCAACTTTCTTCTACTTACATACACTAGCATTTTTACGTGGAAATGATTATTTCGGTATATATATTCGCTTAGGATTGATCGGTGCTTTCGCCTTATATTTCATACCAAATATATACGTAAAAGGCGCTATCGCTTACATCGTTTTATATATGATCTCTATGCAGCTTCGTTCACTATGGAAATATTTTTCGGGAAATATTATTGTAGCATTATATCCAATCCATACTGAAGAAAGAATGAAACAATTTCTTAGCTTAATCTTTATATTGCTAAGTATTCAACTCATTGTATTTTCGAGTGTTATACTCATTGCTACAGGTCAATTTTTACATAGCCTTATCATTATGATTGTCGGGTTACTCTGGATCAAATTTATTATTGTACCAAAAACGAAGCAACGCGTTTCTTCGTTTTAACGAAAAGAAATATCTTAAACGCCAAGGAGAAAATAAATTATCCTTGGCTTTTTTATTTTGCTTCCTAAAACAAGAATCACTGAAACAACCGATATTTTATTATTTTTACATACAAAAACGATAATACATGTTTACGACCTAATAAAAAGGGTATCTATTAATTAACAGAGTAAAGGAGGGGCCTATATTGTGAATAAAAAAACGGAACAATTGAAGCATCACGTTACTGACAATCAATGCAAACATGCTTTAACAACAAATCAAGGGGTAAAAATAGCTGAAGATGAATTTTCTTTAAAGATGGGCTTAAGAGGCCCAACCTTAATGGAGGATTTTCACTTTCGTGAGAAAATGACCCATTTTGATCACGAACGAATTCCCGAAAGGATTGTTCATGCACGCGGGGTTGGCGCTCATGGTTATTTTCAGCTTTATGAATCTTTAGAAACATATACGAAAGCAGATTTTCTTACTAATCCTTCAAAGAAAACACCTGTATTTGTACGGTTCTCAACCGTTCAAGGTTCTAAAGGATCCAACGACACAGTAAGAGATGTACGCGGATTCGCCACAAAATTTTATACAGATGAAGGAAACTATGATTTAGTGGGTAATAATATGCCAGTATTCTTTATCCAAGATGCTATTAAATTTCCTGATTTTGTCCATGCAGTTAAACCAGAACCACATAATGATATTCCTCAAGGAGCTAGCGCTCATGATACCTTTTGGGACTTTGTTGCGCATAATCCTGAGTCCACTCATATGGTCATGTGGCAAATGAGCGACCGAGCTATTCCGCGTAGTTTACGAATGATGGAAGGTTTTGGAGTTCACACATTTCGACTCATTAACGCAGAAGGAAAAGCCCATTTCGTAAAGTTTCACTGGAAACCTACCCTTGGGGTTCATTCATTAGTATGGGATGAAGCTCAAAAGATTGCCGGGAAAAATCCTGATTTTCATCGTCAAGATTTATACGAAGCAATTGAAAAAGGGGATTATCCTGAATGGGAGCTTGGATTACAGCTAATTCCAGAAGAAGATGAACATAAATTTGATTTTGATATTTTAGATCCAACGAAATTATGGCCAGAAGAAGAAGTTCCCGTAAAATTAGTTGGTAAAATGACACTGAACAAAAATGTTGATAACTTCTTTGCTGAAACAGAGCAGGTAGCTTTTCACCCTGGTCATGTCGTACCAGGTATTGATTTTTCAAATGACCCTCTTCTGCAAGGAAGATTATTCTCCTATACAGATACACAATTATCTCGTTTAGGGGGCCCTAATTTCCATCAAATTCCTATTAATCAGCCTGTATGTCCTTTTCATAATAATCAACGTGATGGTATGCATCAAATGCAGATTCATCGCGGTCAAACAAGCTATCATCCTAATGGATTAAATAACAATCAACCTGCAACCGTCCAAGCCGAACAAGGAGGATATGAACATTATCAAGAAAAGATTGATGGGCATAAAATTAGAGGTCGCAGTAAAAGCTTTCTTAACTTTTATTCTCAGGCTAAACTTTTCTACAATAGTATGAGCCCTATTGAAAAGCAGCACATAAAAGAAGCTTTTTGCTTTGAAGTTGGGAAGTGTAAATCAGACATGGTGAAGGCAAATGTAATTGCTCTCTTAAACCACGTCGATCGTCAATTAGCACAAGAAGTCGCTAACATTATTGGAGCTCCTTTACCTAAGGAAAATCACGAAGTAAATTCAGATGCAAAATCACCTGCACTAAGTATGTCCAATACTATTTTTAAATCTGATTCCAAAAATGTTTCAATTCTATTAAATGGTGACCCAAGCGTCTCACTTCTGTCCGAATGGATTCAAGCTTTTGTACAACACCGAATTAACTATAGTCTCATAGATAATAAAATTTATCAGTTCAATGATTCCATTAAAGTAACTGATACTTATACAACAACAGACTCCTCCCTTTTTGATGCAGTATTAGTGTTTAGTAGTGAGTCTGTCATTCAACCTCCTGTTTTAGAATTTGCAGAAACTACTTTTAAACATTTTAAACCGATAGCTCATGTCCTTAGTAATCCTCATGCTTTGGACCATAGTAAGATTAAACTGGATGGAGCAGGAGTTTACAACTTAACAAATACTTCAATTGAATCATTTATAGAAGGCATTGCCAAAGGAAGATTCTGGAACCGATAATATAATATAAGGAGCGGATTAGAATGAGTAAAAAAATTGCTATTTTAATAACGGATTACTTCGAGGATACAGAATACACAGAGCCAGTAGAAGCTTTTAAACAAAAGGGATATGAATTCACAACTATTGAAATGGAAAAAGGGAAAACGGTACACGGTAAGCAAGGAAAAAGTGAAGTCGTGATTGATAAAAGTATTGATGATGTTTCTCCAGAGAACTTTGATGCCCTCTTCATACCGGGTGGATTTTCTCCAGATATACTTCGTGCCGATGAACGTTTTGTTCGCTTTAGTAAAGCATTTATGGATGCGGAAAAACCTGTTTTCGCTATTTGTCACGGACCTCAGCTACTCATCACTGCACAAACACTTGAAGGACGCGATGTAACTGGATATAAATCTATTGAAGTCGATTTAAAAAATGCCGGCGGGAACTTTCATGACAAAGAGGTTGTCGTATGTCAAAATCAGCTAGTAACAAGTAGACAACCGGAAGACATCCCGGCGTTTATTGAAGAATCGTTGCGTATATTGGGATAACTACTTTGGTTAACTAACCTCCTTTTATTTACATGAAAATAATGAATCAGTGGGGTTTTATTCATCCCCCCACTGATTCATTAGCCCTCACCAACTGGTCGTTTACAGGAAAACCGACCACCACAAATAGCAAGATAAATAAAAAGAGGGGAATCCAAAAGTTCAGTTTTAATAATCTTTTGGATTCCCCCCTTTTCTCGCCCAAAAATTCCTTATCACTTTTCATAGGCATTTCTCATATAGTGAAAATGACTATATAATTCCTATCCATAAGTTAAATAATGATTTCGCACATATATAAATACAAAAGATGGGAGCCCTATTTATGAATAACAATCCACCTTCAACTCCCCAAGACAACTCCGAAAACAATAGCCGTGATATTACACTGCAAACATTAAGGGTCATCGGACTCGTCATCCTTATTAGTGGTTATATCCTCGTTGCGCTCTCTGAAGTAGGTGAGCTGAAAGTCTTATTAACAAACCCAAATAGCAATCCTGATTTAGCTGAAGTTGATCCGTTTTAAAAGCCATATGAAAAGCGATTTCTAGCATCGCTTTTCATATCGTTTTATCCAATCTGAGAAACCTCCCCCTCATACTTCTCTTTCCCTATCGCCTTCATAAATAATAAAATACTGCTCATACCAACGATAAAGTACAGAGCACTCATACCCCAAGATGCAATAAATGAACCTAGCATAACACCTAATGCCCCGTTCATTTTTGCAACTTGAAAGACCATTCCGTTAATCGCCATATATGAACCTCTCGCCTCATTTGGCACCATATCTGCCATAATAGATTGACGCACTGGCACATACATCATCTCGCCTACCGTTTGGAAAAGCCCTGCAATTAATAAAATCCATAAGCTATTGCTCGTTCCGAGTATTGCAAATCCAATCGTGTAAATAAATAAGCCTACATATAAAATTTTCAAATCGTTGAAGCTTTTCAGCATTTTAATAAGAAGTGCTGAACATAACACAACTAAAATTGTATTCTCTGCAGAAATCCAGCTCAACATGCGAATCCCTGTTAAATCAAACGTAAAACCATTCCCGAATAAAAAGTGCACCGTTTCAAATTCCTTCTGCAAGCGAACACCTAAATAATTATTAATTTGAAACTCTAACGATAATGTACATATACTCGCTGCACAAAAAATTAAAAATGCTTTATCTTTCATCACGACTTTATAACTATCTGCCATATCTTTTAATACATTTTTCTTCTCCATCGTTTTTCGTGCTACATACACTTCTTCCATATACACAGCCATCACATATAAAGTCATAATGGCAACAAGCGTTAATACGATAAACAATTGTAATCTATAGTTTTCAAATAGTAATCCACCAAATATCGCTCCAATTGCAATGGATAAGTTAATAGCCCAGTAATTAATGCTGTACATCACTTTTCGATTTTCAGGTGTACTCACATCAATTAACATCGCCTCTGTCGCAGGATTCATAAGTCCAGACCCTAAACTATTCACTAACATAAACACAAATGTTAGCCATGGTGAGTCAACGTAATCCGAATTCGCAACTCCCATACAAGCAATGGAAATGACTTGTATACTTTGACCGATAATCATAACCTTTTTACGCCCAAGCCGGTCTCCAACATATCCACCGTATAAACCAATTACTAATGAAGCTATGACATTAATAAGTAGTAACGCACCAGCAATCGCACTACCTAACTTTACGGAAAAATAAATCGCCATAAATGGAAAAATCATCGTAGACACAGTACGTGTTAAAAACGATGTTATAATTCTAATTTTTATATTTCGATGCATACTCCAAAATCCCATTGTTTCCCCTCCTTATGCTTACTTATTTTACTTTGAAAAAAAGGAAGAAAAAGGTTAGAATATTCTAAAGAGTTTCCCCTTTTATGATAGAAGGAAGTGTATATATGAAAATTATGGACTATTACATTAGACTAAGACTACATGCACAAGATCAACAACATATGCGAAATAGCTTACAAGAATTAGCGGATGTTTTATATTGCAGTACGAAAAACGTAAAGATTTTATTAAAGAAAATGAGCGAGGAGCAATTAATTAGCTGGACTCCAGGGCGAGGCCGCGGAAATAAAACGGAAATTCTATTTATACATAATTTCGTAGAAGCGATTGAGTCCTATACAGATGAACTGTTAGCCCAAGAAAAATTAAAAGATATCTTTCTTCTTTTAAAAGAACCCCTCCCCCTCGCACTTCAAAAAAAGATAGAAAATAAACTACATCATCATTTTGGATACGAACCCTCAAATGATATGTACGACGTATTAAAGATTCCTATATCGAGAAAGATATTCCCATTAGATCCAGCTTTTGTGGCTGTAACTACAGAGAGTCATCTTACGAGTCAAATTTTTGATACGTTAGTTGTCTATAACGATGTTACTGAAAAAATGGAGCCTCACATTGCGCATACATGGGAATTAAGTGAAGATGGACTTACGTGGACCTTTTATTTACGAAAAGATATATATTTTCACAATGAATCAATTTTAACTTCTAAAGATGTACAGTTTTCATTTGAAAGACTAAAGCAAGTTCAATCCCCTTTCGAATGGTTAACAGAAGAAATTGTTCAAATTGAAACACCATCACCACTGCAAATTCGATTCCATTTAGCAAAACCAAATTTATTTTTCTTACACTATGTAAGTTCAATGCAGCTCGCAATTTTACCGCGTGATACGAGTATTCAAAATCATCATTATATAGGTACTGGACCTTTCAAACTTGCTCATTACTCTGAAGATAATATCGTACTCGAAGCGTTCACCCATTATTTTAAAGAGCGCGCATTATTAGACCGTATTGAATTTTGGGGTATTCCTGACCATGTGCAAATAGATGCTGATTATGAACTACCAAACGAAGAGGAAAATGAAAGGCATGATATACAAATAGAAGAAATAGGTTGTATTTATGCTAGCTTCAACTTTACAAAACCTGGTCCTCATCACGACATTTACTTTCGAAAAGCTTGGAGAGAACTATATGATGTTGAAATGATACTTCGTAACATAGAGGGTAGACGGACAATTGCTGCATCAAGCTTTTTCCCTGATAGAAGCCGCCTTGCAACAAGAAGATCCTACTCTTTAGAAAAGGCAAAAGAGTATTTGAAAAAGAGTACATATAATGGAGAAACGATACATATTTACTTCTTCGCATTTAAAGATAGTGCAAATGATGCATATTTCTTAAAAGAACGATGTGCAAGTTTAGGTATACAAGTAGAGCTTCACCCATTTCCCGTTTCAGATTATATGAATCGCTCTATTGATAAACATGCTGATATTATTTTCATGGGAGAAGTATTTGCTGCCAATCATGAAATTGCATTCTTAAATGTATTTAAAAATAAAAGTTGCTTCGTAAATCGGTTCATGGACCCGCACTACGAAAAACAAATTAACTGTTTACTAGATACATTTTTATTAGAAGAAAATAAAGAAAAGCGCTATGAACTCATGTATGAGATTGAAGAGTTTTTACAAGCAGAACACATCATTTTATTTAACTATCACGTTCTAAAAAGAAAAACATACCCTTCTTCTTTAAAAAACGTAACAATTGATTCATTCGGTTGGGCAAATTTTGCGAAGTTATGGATACAGCCATCCATGTCTTAAAATGTGAGTCATTAAAAAAGGAGAAGGTACTACATCCTTAGCAGTACCTTCTTCACATACTATTATTTAATTACTCCATCTAAGTGATCTTTCAAGTTCAATAAATACTTCTCTATATCCGGATTCTTCACCACATCATAACAAGCAAAACTCTTTAACGGACTCATACTGAGAAACTTTTGCACGCGGTGTAAATGACTAAGCGCTGATTCTAAACTTTCTCCTTCAAAGAACTTCTTCTTATCTCCAAATGCTTTTTCAGGTGCATTCCAAGTTGTAGAGAACATATACTCTTTCTCTTTTAATAAACCACCTGTTCCATATTCATCTGCACCTTTAAAGAACAAACCGTATTCATATACTTCATCCATATACGTTTTAAATAAGCCCGGTACACTAAACCAGTAAATTGGTGTTTGATAAATAACAACATCGGCCCATAAAAATTTATCTTGTTCTTCTTTAATATTGTAACCATCTTGAATCGTTGTTGTTTTCACATGATGATTCTCGCCTAATACAGTAACCATATAATCTACTAACGTTTTATTTAATCGTCCTTCCTTTGTACCGTATTTTTCATGTCCATTTATAATAAATATATTTTTCATCGTTTTTCTCTCCCCTATATGATCTACTCTTCAGCTATTAAGCCGAGTTGCTGCTGTAGTGTAAGATTATCTTCTAAATGCCAATCGTCTGTTATCTTTCCGTCTTTCACATGTAAAATATCAATTGCAAAAAAATTAATTTTCTTACCATTATGCGTTCCTGTAAAAGAAAGACGGGCCGTTACTTTATCACCAACAACTAATAAGTCTTCAATCTCGCAATGTATATCAGGCACAACTTTACGAAAATTTTGCGCTGCAAACTTTAATCCTTCAATGCCTTGTGGTCGCCCTTTCGGCAATGTATTATCGAAGAAATCTTTAGTAACAGTCTGCGGAATAAGTTCCTCCTTACCTGTATCCCAAAATGCATAAAAACGCTGCGCCGCATGAACCATTTCTGTCGCTTCTTTTTTACTTAGTGAGGGATCAATTGTCATTGCTTTTGGCTTTGGCATTTCTTTTAATAACTGAACTTCAGTTTTTTGTTCCACACCACATGCTACAAGCACAATACAAATAACAAACAAACTAAGAAATCCAAGTAACTTTTTTATCCCCATGGAAATCACCACCTCCTTATATAAATCCTTTTTGTTTCGTATTGCTATTGTATATGCACTAACTTCCTTTATGGAAGTAGTGATATTTTTTTCATATAGTTACCAAAAGTATAGTTTTGTGATACTATAAAGCAAATTCATCTAAAAAAATTTTATGGAGGCTAGTTCCATGAGCAATATAGATCCAGTTGAATTAACGAAAGGTTTACCGGGCATACCTTGTCCTATCGCTAAAACACTTGATGTAATTAGTACAAAATGGACATTTTTAATCATTCGTGATCTTCTTATCGAAGGAACATTACGCTTTAGTGATTTACAAAAATCAATGGATGGGATTAGTCCAAAAACATTATCGCTTCGACTAAAGGAATTAGAATCTCAAGGCATTATAACGAGAAAAGTATATCCAGAAGTTCCGCCTCGTGTAGAGTACACATTAACGGATAAAGGAAAGCAATTAGAGGGGATTTTTATTGAATTAAAACGGTTTGGATTAAGCTTATAAAACAAAAAAGCCTTACCGTTAAAGTGAAGTGAACCCGAATAGTGGTACATGAAAAAATAAGAGTTCATTACCCCGAAGAAGTAAAGTGGAAAGTGATTGAAATGAAAAAGGATGGGTATTCCAATTGGACCATTATAGAGAAACTCGGAATTAAAAATGTTTCCCAAATTAAGATATAGATGAAATGGTATCGTACAGATCAAACGTATCAGTTTCAACAACCTGTAGGAAAACAATATTCTTATGGAAAAAGACCAAAAGAGCTCAGTGAATTAGAATAGCTACGTATAGAAAATAAACACCTAAAAACAAAATTACTTGTATGGGGAAATTATCTAGAAATCGAAAGGGGCTGAAATCAGAAACTGTAGTTACTTTATGGAAAAATGTACAAACAAAAATAACAGTAAAAGAATTGCGTAACGTATTAGAATTACCCCTTCCACATTTTATCGCTCATTACAACGAACGAAAGATCTGAAAGATGATATAGGGGTACAGGCACATCGCCATCAAGCTAACAGAACAGCTTGTCCCTAAATGAAAATTTTGTAGCTTTTTTAGCACGGAAGTTCATTATTATCGTTTTTTATGTTTCTTAACTTGATAGAGGTGTGGTGGGTCCCTTTTTTAGAAGTAAATACTTCTAACACCTTGTAGTATTTGAAGATCAATTTTATCTGCTTTTGTCCTTTGAATTATAAAATCTAATCCATTTTTAGTATTGTCCGCATATTTAGGCATTGCTTCAAGTGTATCTGTCAATGGTTTGGTGAAATCGTCCCAATGTATTGGAATAACAAGCTTCGGTTGTACTTTTCGTACAGCTTGCTCGTAATACATATTTTGGAAATTTCTTTCCTGCTTTCCTAATCCCCCTATTCCTAAGAACAGGACATCAGCTCGAATATCATCTAATACACCTTCTATATAGTTAGCACTTGGTTTAACAAGAAAAGTTTTATTATTATACGTAATCAAGTAATCATATGAAGAGTCTTCATGATAATCTAGGGCTTTAGCTGGTTGTTTAAGTGGCTTTTTTATTTTTTCTCCTTCATCAAAGGTTGGTGAATGTTTCGCTGGAAGGACAGTAACAGTAAAATCACCAAACTTCATACCCTTATTTACTTCATATACAGACATCTGGTTCTTATTTATATCACCACTAATACCTATGTTAGTTGCTGACTCTGAACCATATACATGTGTTCCAGTTCGTTTAGCTATATAAGCTAAATCAAACGCATGATCATAATGTGTATGTGCAATAAATAATCCCTTAAGTTTATTATTATCAGCCCCTATTTGATTAAAAATTTTATCCACAGTATCTTCATCTGTTTTTATATTGCTGAACAATATTTTGGGTAAGGATGGCCTAGAAATAAAACCATCAATCATTAATTGCGTATTTCCATCATCAAATAGTAAAGATGATGTTCCTAAGAATGTGACCTTTACCTCACCGTGATTCAATACTTTTTGTGTTGTTTTTGGAGCATAATATGCCTTGTATTGTTGAATATCTGCTGAAGGTGTTAAAAACTTATAATAAACGAAAATAGAAGCGATTAGTACTAGTACTAATAATCCTATAAAAAACACGCTTAATTTTTTTCTTAATTTATATTTCAAAAAACATTCTCCTTTCTAGACAAAAGATATTATTATTTGACTGTGCTAAATCCTCCTACTTGAGGTTACCACAAAGTATCTATAAAAATTAAAAAACGCCATCCTTTCCTACGATTCTACAGAAAGAATAGCTTATTTTTTCATTTTAGGAGGAATTTTGTTTTCTTAGCTTGATAGCGATGTGGCGGTACCCCATATAGAAAAAACCGATTCCCTACACGTTAAGGGTATCGGCTTTTGTTCATTTCATTATTCTTTAGAACTTGATAGGTTGTATTTCCTAATTTTATTACGCAATATCAAAAGAATTTATTATTTATACACAATTCTAAAATACGAATTAACAGTTAATATATAATATCCAAAATAGATTATGCAATATGCAATAGAACTAATGGAAATAGGAATCATAATACTGTATATAGGCATGTTGTTTATTATTGGTAAAGCAAATAAGCTATGAGTAAGTCCGACTATTATAGGTGAAATAAAACTAAAGCTAACTTGGTTAGAAATTGACTTTCTTACTTCTTTTTTCGTAACACCTATCTTACGAAGAACCTCATAGTATTTCTGATTAGCATGTGCTTCAGATAGTTGTTTATAATAAATAATAGAACCCGTTGCTAGTACAAATATAATTCCTAAAAAGCTTCCAATAAATAATGTAACTCCATACAGTTGCATAAAATCTTCATTTGTTTCAGATTGCCCTACATAATATCCTGATACAACTGTACTAACAGCCGTTAAAGCTGTGGCACTTAAGATAGCAATAGTCGCAAGTAATTTGGCATTTCCTTTTACTCGATATAACAACTGTGAAATATTTAGTATATTCATACCGTTAAAATAGATATTGCTCTTACTTTTAATTTTCTTTAATACAATAACTGTATAAGACGTGAATAGACAGTAGGTTGCAAGAACAATCGCAATCAAAATACATAACGGGATTATTTTAGGATCCATTAGCGGACGCATAGGGTCCTCAGGGTTCTGCACAAATTTTACGACTTCGCGAAAAAAGAATGCTAAAACATAACCAAAGCCAATTAAAATAAGACCTATATATGCCAAATATTTAGATCCTTTTGGCATACTCTCTCCTTTATGATTCGCTTGGAACATTTCAATTAATGGAAATTGATAAATTAAGCGCGAGTTTTTCCAAGCTGTATATAATAGAATCGATAAAAAAACAATAATTGTGTCTATTATGGCCTTTATAGATAACTCGAACGTAATTGGCACATTTAATTTCATCAAACTCATTAGAAGTTCTAAAAATAACTTAAAACTTATACTGCCAATCAATATCCCAACTATTAAAGCTACGCCCCCCATTATTAATGTTTCACAAAATAACATCGTACCAATTTGTTTTTTAGTAATACCTAGTAAAGAATATAACCCTATCTCTTTTTTACGTTTTCTTATAAAAAAATTAGTAGAGTAAATAATAAATATGGCTATAAAAATAATGAGTATCACTTTTGAAGACTGAAGAACACTATTAATCATTACATTATTAAGCATTTCTTTTTTTATTTGCGTACTATATCGAAGTGACGCGAATATAAAATAAATCAGCATACTCGAAGCTAAAGATACAAAATAAAGTATATACTCCTTAAAATTTCGCCTTATATTTCGTTGAACGATTTCAATTAAAGTCATTTATTTTAACCTCCTAAAAACTATTTCTACAAAATATACATTGTTTTAATCACACATTATGTTATAAATGGCCATATTAGATAAGATCATCAGCCTTATCTTCAGAAATGGAAGACATTACATCAATGACTTGTTGGAAGAATTGCTTACGTGTTAATTCTCCACGGTGTAATTCTTTATATAATTCACCATCTTTAATCATAATCACTCGTTTACAATAACTTGCCGCAAACGCATCATGCGTTACCATTAATATGGTTGAGTTATCATATTCATTTAATGACTTCATACTTTCTAATAAATCCGTTGCTGATTTAGAGTCAAGCGCCCCAGTTGGCTCATCCCCAAAAATCATACTCGGATTCGTAACCATGGCACGTGATGCTGCGCAGCGTTGTTTCTGTCCCCCAGATACTTGATATGGGTATTGACTTAAGATATGATCCATGCCAAACTTCTTAGAGATTTCAAGAACAAGCCGATCAATTTCACTAACCTTCACCTTTGATAAAGCGAGAGGCAATGCGATATTTTCTTTGACCGTTAACGTATCTAATAAGTTATAATCTTGAAAAATAAAACCTAAATGATTGCGCCGAAATAATGCCAACGTATCATCACTCATTTTTACAATATCTTTTCCATCTATTAAAATCTCACCACTCGTCACATGATCAATTGTTGAAAGAACATTTAATAGAGTTGTCTTACCTGAACCAGAAGGGCCCATAATCCCAACAAATTCTCCTTCTTGTACTTGTAAGTTAATCCCTTTTAACGCTTCAAATGTATTTCCACCTGTGTCATATACTTTTTTAATATTTTTTGCTTCTAGCACTGTTTTCATTTTATATTCCTCTCTCCTCTTAGTATTTACAGCCAAGAAATCTATATAAAATTAGAGTTAAGATTGTTTAGATTTTTGCTTATACCATGAAAATCCTTATTTCCAAAAAGAGTAAATACCCATATGGGTATTTACTCTTTTCTAGAATATCTTATCTTTCACCTACAACTATTATTCATATCGTAGACAATCAATTGGGTCTAGTTTAGCTGCTTTATTTGCTGGAAGTATACCAGAGACAATGCCAATCAATATAGATATTCCAACAGATAGTAGACCTAGATTTACTGAAATAACAAGTGGCCATCCACCTACGATTGCCGATACCCAAGCAAAGAAAATACCTAACACAAAACCAATTACTCCACCTAATGCTGTTAAAATACAAGCTTCAATAAGAAATTGCATTAATATTTCCCTTCTCGTTGCACCAAGTGCTT
The DNA here is from genome assembly GCF_038008705.1 of Bacillus sp. FSL W8-0770. Taxonomy (NCBI): domain Bacteria; kingdom Bacillati; phylum Bacillota; class Bacilli; order Caryophanales; family Bacillaceae; genus Bacillus; species Bacillus sp. FSL W8-0770. The sequence goes on along the minus strand of NZ_JBBOZR010000001.1, from coordinate 826,906 downwards.
TTCGAACACCTATTTCACGTGTGCGCTCTGTAACAGATACAAGCATGATATTCATCACACCAATACCACCTACGATTAAAGAGATTCCAGCAACACCAGTGAATACCATTTTCATCGTATCTAATGATTCTTCTACGACCAAATCGTTTTTTGTCTCATCCTCTACTGTAAATAGATGCTCAAATTCTGGTGGTTTCAATCCATTTAATACAGATACAGCTTGTTTCCCTACAATTTCTCGCTCGCTAGAAGAAGATAACTTAATGGTCACTGCATTATATTCCTCAACACCTGAGATCAACGGTGCATTGTCAACCGAGGTATATCCTGCATACACATTTGATTGCCATATATTATCATATTTGTACACCCCGACAATATTATATGGTTTTCCTTTTATATCTATATATAAATCATTTTCCCATGTATCATATAGTTTTTTAAATAGAGCTTCACTGATAATCAAAACAGGAATTGGTTTTTCCAGCTCAGTCTCTGTTAACTCACGCCCATGTATCATTCGTAGTTTGTGATCCTGCATAAAATTACCTGTTCCCACATTTAAATTAAGAGAAGCTTCTTTTGAACCTACATATGCTTTTACGTCCATATTCACATGTGGGTACACATCCTTTACACCTGGTATTACTTCTAATTGCTTTACCATATCTGGTGTAATCTTCGCTATTTCCAGCGGAAAATCTGGGTTGATATACTCTATATTAATTTCATCCATATGGCGGCTCTCTTCAATCTCTTTTTGCATCTTTGCAGTATTTCCATCCCCCGTTGCGAGAATTGTAATAATCGCACTGATTCCAATAATAATTCCCAGCATCGTTAAAATAGATCTCATTTTATGGGCAAAGATAGAAGAGATAGCCATACGTATATTTTCATGTATATTCAATTTTATTCTCTCCAATCCTGAACAATGTTTCCGTCACGAATAACGATTTGACGTGCTGCGGCTTCCCCGATTTCACGATCGTGAGTAATCATAATAATCGTTGAACCTTGCTTGTTTAATTCATAAAATAGATTTACAATTTGTTCACTTGTTTTCGTATCTAGTGCACCTGTTGGTTCATCTGCCAAAATAAATTTCGGGTTATTTACAATTGCGCGTGCAACTGCAACGCGTTGTTTTTGTCCACCTGACAATTCATTTGGAAAGTGGGTATCGCGATCAGCTAAACCAACTTTTGTTAAGGCTGCTAATGAACGCTCTTGTCTTTCCTTTTTATCGACTCCCGCATAAATAAGTGGTAATTCAATGTTTTGCAACGCTGTAAGTCGTGGCAGTAACATGAAGTTTTGAAATACGAATCCAATCTCTTTATTACGAACATGCGCAAGCTCGGTTTCAGACATGTTTGAAATATTTTGTCCAGCTAATTCATAGGAACCTGTCGTAGGCTTATCTAAACACCCAATAATATTCATTAATGTTGATTTACCAGAACCAGAAGGCCCCATGATAGAAGTGAAATCTCCCTGATTTAGCGTTACATCAATTCCGTGCAATATTTGAATGGATTCTTCACCATTTTGAAAAGATTTTGTAATGCCTTGTAAATTAATCATTGCGTGGCAACCTCCATACCATCTTTTAGATTTACAGTAGGTCTAGAGATAATTTTTTCTCCTTTTTTCACTCCGGAAATTTTTGCTTCATTACTTGTTTCAAATTCAACCGTAACAACTTGTTCTTTTGCTTTTCCGTCTTTTACAACAAAGACAACGTTTTTATCACCTTTTTTTAAAATACTGGTCTTTGGAATGACTGTACCCTTTGCTTCGCCTGATTTAGTTTCTACGTATACGTGGAAACCATTTTGTAAGCCTTCACTATTGTCTAACGTCACAGTAAATGGATAACTAGAAACTGTTTTGTTTTCATCCATACTTTTTAATGGTGTAGAACCAATTTCTGTTATTTTTCCTGTCCATGTTTTACCCGCTACAGTTTTTGATGAAACTGTTATTTCTTGTCCAATTTTTACATTAGCAAGTTCAAATTCAGACATTTGACCTGCTACTTTAAATGGACCTGCATGGCGAAGTGTAATTCCGCTCATACCGTTTCTTTCATTAGAAGCTGTAATAATATCATCAATTACACCGTCAGCAGGACTCATAACAGAAAGTGTGTTTACTTTCTCTTTTGCTACTTTAATCATTTCATCCGCTTTTTCTACTTCAAACTTCTTCATTTCAAGCTGTGATTCTAATTGTTGAATTTCAATCTCTGACGCTTTTACTGCTTCTGCAGGAAGACCAGCATTTTTATCTTTTTGTAGCTTTTGTTTTGCTGCATCAATTTGTTTTTGTTGTAATGTTACTTCTTTTTGTGCAATTTTCTTTTGCATTTCCACTTCTGTTACACCTTGTTTAACAGTTGGATCATTGTATTTAAACAGAAGCTGTCCTTTCTTTACTTCATCGCCTTTTTTAACAGCTAGTTCATTCGTACCTTTTGTTGGATCAAATGAAATGATCTCCATTCCATTTGGAATCACTTCACCAGCAAACTTTTGCTGATTTTCGATTTGTTTTTCTAGTACTTCAGATGTTTTATAGGTCATAACTGGTTCAGAACTTCCGGCAAAATTCATATAAGCCCCAGCTCCTATACCAACTGTTAATACACCAACAATGACTACCTTATTTACTGTCTTCATATTATCCTCACTATTTCTTGTACTTTATTTTTGGAGACCATTATTTCCGTTTGTATAATTAGTTAACATTTTTAGAAATTATATATAAATTAGATTTCAAAGTATTAACATATCTCTTTTAAAATCAAATTGTGATAAAAATCTAGGCGTATACTTTTCGCAATATAAAAAGCCCCACCTTTTATTAGTAATTTCTCTTTGGCCTAACCTATAAATAGGATAGAAGAAATTAATTAAATAAAAAGTGGGGTAATAATTAAATATTTATTAAATTTTTCAATTCTCTTCTTTTGGTAATCTCACTTCAAAAATTGTTCTCACTACATTACTTTCTGCAGAAATCTTCCCATTATGTTTCTCAACAATATTTTTAGCAATAAATAATCCAAGACCCGTACTATTTTTCTGTACTGTTCTTGCTTTATCACCTGTATAAAACATATCAAAAAGATAAGGTAACTCTTCTTCTGGTATACTTTCTCCATAATTAATAATCTGTACAACAACGTCTCCATCTTCAATGTATCCATTCATATCAACAAACTTCCCATTATTTCCATATCGAACCGCATTTGTTAGAAGATTTTCAAATACTCGTGCTAACAAATTCCCGTCACCGTTGATAGTTAAATTTGGTGCAACATGTAATCTAGCCTCTAATTGATTTTTCTCTAATAATGGATATAATTCCAAATCTAATTGCACGAGCAATTCACTTATATTAATGTTTTTTTTATCTATTTGTTGTACACCATAGTTCATTCGTGTAATTTCAAATAACTCATCAATTAAACTTTCAAGTCGTTGTGATTTTGCGAATGCAATTGTAGAATAATATTTAATTTGTTCCGCAGTTAAGTTTTTCTCATTGAGAATTAAATCTAAATAACCTAGGACAGATGTTAATGGTGTTCTTAAATCATGAGCTAAGTTAACAACAAGTTGATCTTTACTACTTTCTGCAAAGTCTCCTCGTTCAACCGCCTCTTTTAATTTTTCACTTGCAATATTAATTGCGCGTGCAATATCGCTGAATTCATCATTTGATGAAATATAAACTTTATGTGTGAAATCTCCTTTAGAGAGATGATGAATGCCATTAGAAATTTCATCAAAATACCTTAAATAAGGTTTCGTTAAAAAGAAAAAGAATAAAATAGATAGCAAAGTGAAGGAAAGGAAAGAGAAATAAATACTTCCCCCAACCACTCTATTTGCTACATAGTCTTCATGACTAACCATCATTCTAAAAGAGAACCCTAATGTTTTATAAATTATATATGTTCCGAAAGCTGCTAACATCATACTTAGTGCAAACAAGGCAATCATTTTAAACCTAAAACTTTTTACTATTTTAGCCATTGAAAGTATAACCTACTCCCCATATCGTTTTTATTAACTTGTTCTTCCTTTTATCTTCTCCAAGTTTCTTTCGTAAAGTACGAATATGCACCGTAACTGTATTATTGTTATCATCATAATAATCATTTGTCCATATCTGCTGAAAAATATTTTCAAGGCTATATACTTTTTTCGGATGACTTGCCAATAAATATAAAATATCAAACTCTTTTGGTGTCAAATCAATTCGTTCTCCGTATACATGTACCGTTCTTTTCTCAAAATCAATGACAACGCCTCCAGCCTCTAAAACAGATGTTTCTTCTACTTTCGGTTGATTTAACGTAAGAAATCGGCGAAGTTGAGCATTCACACGTGCAACTAATTCAATTGGTGTAAAAGGTTTCGTCATATAATCATCTGCACCTAGTACAAGACCCGTCACTTTATCAAAATCAGATGTTTTCGCACTTAAGAAAATAATTGGCATATTTTGTTTAGTACGGATTTGACGCGTCACCTCATAACCATCCATTTTTGGCATCATGATGTCTAAAACCACTAAATCAATTGCCTGCGATTGAATAATTTCAATTGCGGCTTCTCCATCAGTTGCTTTTACAACCTGGTATCCTTCTTTTTTTAAATGTATTTCAATTAATTCAGCAATCTTCAAGTCATCATCAGCTATTAGAATTGTAATCGGCTTCATTTTATCCTACCTCTTCTTTTTCTTCCTTATATTCAAATAAAAAATTGATTACTCTATTAATTTCATCTGCAAAATTACTAATGTGTAATTCATTCTTTTTGAAAATAGTTTGAATTCCTATCATTCCCTTAAAAAGACAAATTCTTTTAGTATTTTTTGAATGGCTATAAAATTCCACGTTTCTACATTGAAATCTTATCATTTTCAGAAGGAAAGTGCAGAATGTCTCTAATAAAGCATATTTTTAAATACCTTACTAGCATCATTCTAATATTTTCCCTCATTGAAAATGTAGCTCCATTATGAATAGAACTTATCGCATACAGCCAAGTTTGGAATAAAGTATCATTGACTAGATAACAAGCAAAACCAGCTTGTATTCCATTACATACATATCAAATATATATAATATCTAGATTGCTTTTTAGCCATACATCTAAAGTTCCTTTATCAATCCATAGTTTCTTCTATAATTTTGAAGGCATCCTACTTTGTTTTTTTATACGTACATACTTTTTCTACCCATGGAAAATAAATTGTTAATTTGTCTTTATCTTGTACCATTTTTTGTTTTTGAGTAAAATTGTTTCCATAATCAATATTTATCCATTCATTATCAAGCCAAGTGTATGTCCCTGCATTTTTATATTCATTTGCTATTTTTTGAGTATGCATCTCTATTAACCATATAGTTTTCTTTTTTTTATTTTCTGGATTAACTTCGATTTTCTTATCAAACTGGTAAGAAACAGGACAAGTAGTGTCATTATCCGCTAATCTCCAATTCCCATTCAATTCTTTACCGCTACATCCAATTAGCAATAAACTAAAGCTAATTGGAACAATTAACTTTTTTATTTTTTTCATTATACATTTACCTTTCATTATCACTTTTTTATCTAATGCGTAGCTCAGTACAATTCCTTCTTTAACAGAAAGGTATTATATGAATTCCAACATGTATAAGATAGAGAAAATTAATTAAATAAAATGTAGGGCAAATATAAAATTTTCATTAAATTTTTAAACTCTCTGCATTTTGCAATCTTATTTTAAATATTGCTCTTATTTCATTACTTCCAGCAAGCCTTGTTCACTTATGCTATTTAAAGATACCTTTAAGCAAAATAAATGTGCTTAAAAATATCTTCCTATAAAAGATTAATTACTTTTAAGATTTAAATATTAAAACAGATTATTGGGAAATCAATATTAGTTTGTAGAGGTATAATTATGGTAGAAAATGTAAAGAGATAATTTTATATGTAAAATATTCACACAAGAAATTTATCCAAGGTAGAAAAATAGTAAAATAATAGGAGTTAAGTTTATGAAACTATTAAAACTGAAGAAAAATACTTTTATAAAATAGTGAAAGAATATGAAGCACACAAAGTAACAACTAACCTATAACGAATTAGAATCGAAAATTTCTTAGAGTAGAAAAATCGGCTTTTTTTATGTCAAAATTTGCTTAGCGTATACTTTCGTTAAAATGCGGGTGGTATCCCATTTAGAAGAGAAAGTAAAGGACGTCGAAAAAAAGAAATATATCAATGGTGCGGAACCAATGGTAGCCCCTGATCGATTGGAGTGTCAATTCAATACATCCAGGTTTACGGATGTGACGTATCTCTTATTAGGAGAGCGTACCTTATATTTATCAACGATCATGGATGCCCTTAATCGCGAAATTATTAGTTGTGTCATCAACGAATTACAAACACTGACATTAGCGACGAAGACATTGAAACAAGCAATGAGAGGGTGAAAAGTAAAAAATATCATCCTTCACTCATATCAAGGAAGTATTTATACTGCGAAGGAATTTCAAGCGTATGCCAAACAAAACGGCATCATCACCAACATGTCCCGTAAAAGAAATTGCCATGATAATGCCGTCATGGAAAGCTTCTTTCGCCATTTAAAAAGTGAAGCTTTCGATTCACAAAAGATAACAAAAGTATCCAAACTGTGCGAAAGATTGCGCTAGAATACATTCATCACTACAATTATGTGAAAATTCAATGAAAACCAAACCACCTATCCCCTAAAGAATTTAGGGAACAGATGGTTTAGGTGTTTTGATATGTGTCCCGTTGTCGGGGGTCACTTTACCTCACGTCGTAAGGGGTTTTATTACTTCGCAAAACTTTCAGCCAACTGTTTCTCTCTCCACATAAATGTAATAGCGAGACCAACTATTAAAACAACGCCTGAAAATGCATATGGATAATGAATATTCATATCAAATAATATTCCGCCCATCGCTGGTCCTGCGATATTTCCTAAACTCGTATAAGTCGAGTTCATACCAGCGACGAATCCTTGCTCTTTTCCGGCTGCTTTTGATAAAAATGTCGTTAAAGCTGGACGAAGTAAATCAAATGCTAAGAAAATGAAGCAAGTAACGAGAAGTACAATCCAATAATTAAAGACTACAGTTGAGACGAATGCTAATACTGCACCTACAATTAAACATATTTGAATTAACACTTTCTCACCGAACATGTCTACCAATTTGCCAAACATAAATACTTGCACAACTACCCCAAAGATTGAACTAATTGTAATAATTGCTGCGATATCTTTCGGCGAGAAGCCAAATTTATGATCAGAGAACAAGCTAAACACTGTTTCATACGCTGATAATCCGAATGCGAGTACAAATACGATAATAAATGCAATTGCATACATTGGATGTAATGATTTCTTTAAATCACCAATAAAACTTGATTCCTTCGTATTAGAAGAAATCTCTGCAAGTTCTTCTTTCGTTAACGGTTCTTTTAAAATAAAGATCGAAATCACACATGCTATAAAAGCAATTACTGCTGCAACGAAAAACGGCACACGTATACCGTATTCTGCAATAAATCCGCCGATTCCAGGACCTATAATGAATCCAGTACTAATAGCCGCAGATAAGTATCCCATCGCCTTTGGACGTTCCTGAATAGATGTAATATCCGCAACATATGCCGTAACACCAGGCATAATAAAAGCAGCACTAATTCCGCCTAATACCCTTGCTACATAAAGCATCCATACATCTTTTCCTAATCCAAAAAGAAGCTCTGAAACACCAAAAATAAATAATCCAATGATTATCATTTTCTTTCTACCGTAAAGATCAACCCACCGGCCTGTAATAGGTGAAGTAATGAGCTGTGCCATTGCAAACACTGCAACGAGATATCCCATCGTCTTCCCTGTTAAATGCATATCATTCATAAAGGACGGCATAACCGGAATGATTAATCCAATCCCTAGAAAAGCGATAAATATATTACTCAAAAGAATGACCAATACCATCTTTTGTTCTTTTATCGGTTTCTTCACTTTTTAACACCTCTTCCCGTAAGTTCCTCTCAAAAAATAATGCCCAAGAAGCTTTTTCTTTATCCTTCTATTTGTGGGCTGGTCATGAGTAGAGATGCCCCCTACTCGTTAGAATTTCACACTATCCTTCCACACATACATACGCATCAGGTGAATGACTATCATTCAGTTTTCCTCAAAAATGAACCTACCTTTTCAGACAGGTTCATCTCACTATTTCTTTATATGTAGTGCATGTGTTAAAAAATCTAGTACTTCTGCCTTTTGCAAATCGACTTGCTCATCATCTTTATGATCATATAAATACACTTGTTCCGCTGCTGATTCAACTAGAGCGATAAATAACTTCGCTGTTCGCTCTGCGTGAACCGAATCACGAATTTCACCGGCTTCTTTTGCCTCATTTAAAAATTCACTTAGCCACATATAAAGAGGCTCATACACAGCTTCCCACTCTTTTATATGTTCTGTAGATGCAAGACCAGCATACATTAAAGCTTGTATTTCACGATATTCAGCTATAAAGTGAAACACCGCATCTATTACTTGCGTCACTTTACTTGAGAAAGGCGCATCGTTTTGCACTTCTTCTTTCACTGCAAGTATCATCTTTTCAACCATCACTTCTGCTATTGCAGGCATAACAGATAACTTAGAAGGAAAATATAAATAGAAAGTTCCTTGCGCAATGCCAGCTAATTTCACGATATCAGAAATCTTCGTTTTTTCGACGCCCTTTTCCTGAAACACTTCAATAGCTGCATAGACAATTTTCTCTTTTTTATTCATCATCTAAACCCTTTCACACGCATATTGAATGACTGTCACTCATTTTATAAGATAATCGATTGTACTGTCAATGATAGTGAACTCTAAGAGGAAATCATTTTTTTATAATAAAATCTCCTAATAAACAATTAGGAGATAAAAATACAATATATCTTTAAGAAAGTGCCTTTAATCCTGTCACTCCACATACAATAAGAAACACACTAATGATACGCGCTTTACTTTTCGACTCACCAAACAAGAACATGTTTAACAAAACTGCACCTGCTGTTCCGATACCAATCCAAACCGCATACGCGACACTTACTTGTAAAAATAAGAAGGAAGTATACAAAAATGCGAAGGATGTAGCAAACCCACCTATATAAATCGCACCATTGGCTAATGTCTTATCTTTACTATACATTTTAAGTCCTATCACACCGACTATTTCACTAATTGCAGCACAAAATACGAAAAACCAACCCATTTTTAAGCAACTCCTTCCACAGTTTCTTCTTTATTGTCAGCTAACTTTAAACCGATAACGCCGGCTACTACCATAAGAATGAAGAATAGTTTGCCTGCGCTGAAACTTCCACCGAAAAGAAATACATCCATTAAGAAAGTACCTACCGTACCAGCTCCAGCGAAAATAGCATATACAGTTCCTGTTGCAAGATGTTCACACGCTTTAGAAAGGAAGTGAAAATCAACAGCGATAACTCCTAAAATAATAATCCAATGCCACCAAGTATTAGCCGTATTAAAACCAAACACCCAAAAAATTTCAAAGATACATGTTAATATGACATATAACCAAGCTCTATTTTTCATACCTCTCACCTCTTATGACTGACTATCAGTCATTTTTATTTTAAAAAAATATACTCTTTCATCAATACTATATAAAAACAACTATCATCCTCATTTACCATTGTATTTGTTCCATTTCTAAGCTAACTGCATCCTGTCACACAAAAATGACTGAATGTCATTCATATATATTGTACATGAACATTTTAAAAATTGTCAATGCCGAAAGTTTATTTAAAATTTCTTTCATCCTATTTGTATATTTTTTAATAATCTGTCAATAATGCTAGTAACATAATATTTTCTCCACTCCCCCTTGGAGAGATCCCTTGAATGGAGCAGTTAGCTTTTGCTAGCTGCTCTTTTTTATTTATCCATACACTATGATGAAATACTTATAGATCAAATCCATTTTTCATCACATAACAACCATCTATTTATTTTCCAATGAGTTTTTGTATGCACTAATTTTATTCTCAAGCATCTTCTCTGTAACTTCTAAGTTTTCTCTTTGAATCTGAATAGATTTCCTATGATCTTCTAGGAGCTGTAAACGAGCTTCTGTTGTATGCTCCCCTTCTGTATATAATCTAGCGTATTCTCTTATTTTCGCTATTGGCATTTGCGTTTGTTTTAATTTCATTACAAACTGCAACCACTTTATATGTGACTCTTCGTAAAGTCGATTTCCATTTGTATCACGATTTGCAATTAATATATTTTCCTTTTCATAATAACGTAGTGTATGTGTGCTCACGCCTAATAATTTTGCTACCTCGCTAATTGTGTACATACTAAAACTCCCTTCACATGCTTACCCTCATATATTTTATAACCGTATCAAATTTATAAAAAACGTTTGACTTAGAGTATACTCTAACAAATACAATCTAACCATAAATGAATTTGAATTTAGGGGGATTTTATATGAAATACACGGTTATTACTGGCGCAAGTTCCGGAATTGGTTATGAAGCAGCTTTAGCATTTGCATCTCGCGGAAAAAATTTAGTACTTGTAGCTCGAAGACAAGAAGAATTAAACGAATTAAAATTGAAAATTAACGAAATGCATCCAGAATTGGATGTTGTCATTCGAAAAACTGATTTATCTGTTACTGCAGATGTTTATAAACTTTATGAAAGCCTACAATCTTTTCAAATTGAAACATGGATTAACAACGCAGGTTTTGGTAATTTCGCCTCAATTGCTGAACAAAATTTAAATAAAATCGAAACGATGTTACATGTAAATATAGAAGCACTAACAATACTCTCTTCTCTTTTCGTTCGAGATTATTCAATGGTTGATGGAACACAGCTTATTAACGTTTCATCGGGCGGCGGATACACAATTGTTGCTGATGCTGTTACGTATTGCGCTACGAAATTCTATGTAAGTGCATTTACAGAAGGGTTGTCTCACGAACTGAAAGAACAAGGCGCAAAACTGCAAGCAAAAGTTTTAGCTCCTGCTGCAACTGAAACAGAATTTGCAAAGCGTTCATTTGATATTGATGAATTCCAATACGATAATGTTGTACCGAAATTCCACACTGCAAAACAAATGGCACAATTTATGCTCGATCTTTATGATAATGATAAAGTTGTAGGAATTGTTGACGGTTTAACGTATAACTATGAACTTAAAGATCCACTTTATAATTTTGCCGTAAGACAAAAGAATTCAAATTCTTAATAACCTGTCCATTTCTTATGGAAATATATATTCCCACTATATATGTAAATAATAGTGGGAACTTTTTCCCTATAAATTTTTCATCCAACATACCGCACCATCGCCACTTCATCACAATAATCCACCTTTGGGCAATGTCTACAATCAATCCATACTTTCTCTGGCAACGTTTCTTTATTTACAAAATCAAATCCACACTTTTGAAAAAATACTGTTTCATATGTTAAGGAAATTACTCTTCTTACATTTATTTTCGTAGCTTCCTCCATTACATGATTTACGAGCATACGCCCTATCCCTTTCCCTGCATATGTATGCGAAACTACTAACGATCGTATTTCTGCAAGATCTTCCCCCAATACATGCAATCCAGCAACTCCAACAATTCTCTCGTCTTCTTTCATAACATATAAACATTGCAAATATTGATAAAGAGACAAAAGAGAACGTGGTAAAACAACTCCCTCTTTTGCATAAACCTCAATAAGACTATAAATTTCTTTCACATCACTCGTCACCGCATTACAGATTTTCATATTACATCCCCTTGCCCTCGATATTAATATTTATAACTTTAAATGAATTTTAATTCATAATTTTATATAATAATACAGCTCTCTTTTCTCCTCGTCAATCACTTTATACAAACAAAAAACCAAGCAATCTAATCGATGCTCGGTTCCTCATCTCGTATCGGCAATACTGTTGAATATTTAATTTCACGAAGTGCCAAACTCGTCTGTATACGTGTAATACCAAGCTTATTCAGCTTTCTAATAAACTGCTCTAGTTCTTTACGATCACGATTTGCAACCTTTAATAAATAATCGTACTCTCCTGTTAAACAGTGACATTCTAACACTTCCGGCATTGATTCTAATTCTTTCTCCAACACTTCCAACTTGTCAAATTGATGAATATTCGTACTCATAAAAATAAAGCATAATAAATCAAACCCAAGCTTTTCTTGATTTAAAATCGCAACTTGCTTATCGATGAAACCTTCCCCATCTAACCTTTTTATTCTTGCATGCATCGCAGCCGGTGATAAATTAACGCGACGTGCCAGCTCTGCATTACTTACTTGTGAATCCTTCTGCAATATATCTAAAATTTGTACATCCAAATCATCCAACACTTTAATAACAGACGACTCCATTACAATTCCTCCTTTTTTCTTACCGATGATTATTCGAAAAAACAACTTATAATTTATATAAAACTGAATATTTTTCTGTAAATATCATTTTAAACTAAATATTTTATCGAGTTTTCACCATTATACAAAAGAATATATTACATAATAAAGAAAAATGCTAAAATTATTTACAATTAGTATTGATTACAAAAAAGGGGATTTTATCATGCCTTATTTTTACGTCTTTTTACTATTACTAACGAGCTTATTATGGGGAGGAAATTTCGTCGTTGGAAAATCACTCGTCGATCATGCATCACCGATGACACTGACAAGTTTAAGGTGGCTGATTGCGATTGTTTGTTTATTACCAATGGTATGGTTTAAAGAAAAGAAAATCCTTCCACCACGTACCGCGATACTTCCGTTAATATTCATGGGAATTTCAGGAGTCGCTCTTTTTAACATCTTTCAATTTTTAGCATTAGAAAAAACATCCGCTACGAATGTAGGTCTTATCTCTACATTGAATGCAATTTCAATCGCATTATTTTCAGTATTATTTCTAAAAGAAAAAATAAATACACTTCAAATCCTATCCATGATTCTTTCATTCTTCGGGGTCATCCTCGTCCTATTAAAAGGTGATTTCTCGCTTTTATTTTCACTACATTTTAATAGCGGTGATTTATGGATGATTGCAGCAGTTTGTATTTGGGGAATCTATTCTGTTTGTAGTAAATGGGCAACAAAAACAACTACACCACTTATGGCAACGTTGTACTCTGGTATTTTCGGCGTTATTTTATTACTACCGTTCAACATAGGTAGCTTCACTGTTTCAAATATAAATACTTCTTTCATCACATCACTTTTATATACTGGGCTTATTTCGACAGTTCTTTGTATGGTATTTTGGAATATTGGCGTACAAAAATTAGGCGCAACTACATCAGGTATTTTTCTAAACTTCAATCCAATTTTCACAGCCATTTTAGCATTCATATTCCTCGGAGAAGAATTAACGTGGATACAAATTTTAGGGACAGTTGTCGTTGTAACAGGATGTTATTTATTTTCTCATTTCAAAACTGTTGCCGTTCAGCCAACTAGACCTTTAATACGAAAACATTCTTAATGAAAAAACATCGTCATCTAGGTTGGCGATGTTTTTATTTACTCTTCATTTCTCTTATATACTGCTTTTCCTCTTCTGGCGATAAACGTTCCGTCGCCTTGCCAGTATCTCCACCTTGAAGGCTCCATAAAAAGTTATGCTCCTCAACAGTTTGAGAAAAATCTCCTTTTTCCCACCTATTTATAATAGAAAATAACTTCATTTTATATTGAAAACCTGTACTATTTTCAATATCTCTTTTTACATTAGAAATTTCCTTTTTTGTCATCTCTACAAATCCCCATTTTTCAGAGGATTTTACCTTTTGGTGCACCATTTTATGCATAGTAGAAATAATTTCACCTTCACTAATTTGCGGAGCTTCTTCTGCAGCTTTTTTCTCTTTTTCGTTTGCCGCTCGCTCGGTTTGAATATTTTTATTTTCTTTTTCCACATATGCAAGCAATTTCTTTCCGCCAACTATAGACGAGAAAATTACTATAATTGTAATGCATATACCTACGATCCATTTAAAAAGCATTATCTCTTCATCGCTTCCCTAACAATATGACTATCTACATATTGCTTAAACTTCACGATTTTTCCGTTCTCAAGTTGCCATACATGAACAAATTCTGCTTCAAATGATTTTCCTGTTTCTTTATAAACTCCAGAATACATACCTTCAGCAATAATTACATCTTTTCCGTTTACTTCATGATATGTATTTACACTTGCTTTATAATCATCCCATTCTGATCCTAAACGGCTAAATACATTTTCCATTATAGCTTCTACGCCTTTATATGTTCCGCCGTACGGAAAACCTTCTGCCTCTGTCCATTCCACTTTTTCAGAGAGGGCTTCTGCTAAATGCTTTGCATTCGAAGAAGCTGATCCTTCATACGTGCTTTGAATAATTTCTAAATTTGATTTAGGCATATTACTTCCTCCCGTTTATTTATTTTTACACAAGACGTAACCAATGCAGTTACATCTTGTGTAAAAAAATATTTAAATTGTTTCATTCGTAATTCATCAGTTGTAATCATTATAGTTACAATAATTCTTCAAGTCAACAATTTATAAATAAAATTTACTTCGTTTTCATTACTTTCTCTTTTAAGAAACGATCTACATATCCTTCTGCTTTTACTACGAATAAATACGCACCCATTGATAATAATGCAAGATCTAATTCATATCCTGGATTCTTTCCATCTCCTAATAAACCTGCTGCTCCATTTACCTTTACGATAGCTCCAGCTAAAATAAGAGCGAATAACAATCCTACATATCGTACACCTAAACCGATAATTAATAATATACCACCAACTAATTCAACTGTTGCTACGCCATATGCAAGGCCACCTGGTAAACCGATGCTTGTAAACCATCCTGCTACGTTATCGATACCTGATTGAAACTTTGCTAAACCATGTGCAAAGAACGTAACTCCTAACACGATACGAATAATTAAATTCCCAATATATTGATTCATTTTGAACTCTCCTTTTTGTTTTGTTATGGTGAACTTTTATTTACAAGTCAAAACAATACGGTATTTTATTTCATTCGTCAAATACTTTTTTAAAGAAAACAAAAAACATTATCCGTTTTACGGATAATGTTTTCTTACAAAATAGCGCTAATTCAAGCTTTTATTCTATCGCATAGAAAAAGTTGAAACATTTTTCCAGCGCCAATATAAGGCAGCAAAGAAACGTCCTCTTCCACAACCATTCCAACAACATTCACTTTCTCATCTACAGGTAAATCATGTGTGGCAACTTGCATCTCCCCTGCATATCTACCATACAATTCATTATCAATTGTAATACTCCCTTTCTTTCTTACAATTGTATGCATCGGCTTTATCACCACTCTATTTCCTTCCCTTGATTCTACAGATCGAATAACATCACGAGCCGGATCTAGTCTATTTGTATGCACTTGCTCTACCACTTTTAATACTTCTTTATCAGTTATAAATGATTTGTAACGCAATGGAATAATCCCTCTACTTGCACTAGCTACTTCTTGCATACTTTCTAAACTTGCGCTTATATCTCCAATCAATACTTTATCAACACCACAATCTTGAACAAGTTCTAAGTACGCTTCAAGCGGGCGCATATTGCGATGTTTTTCTAACGTTGGTAACCCTTCATATAACGGACCACGTTTTTCCGCATCTCCTGAAATAAATGCCATCGTCTTTATTCCGCACTTCTGTAAATATTGATTTTGTTTTTGTAAGAAAGACTTTGCTAGTCCTGTCTCTGGGCGCGGGTAAAAATTATGCCATGCTTCTACATTCTCTACTCTTATATGTTCTGCAAGTAATTCTTTCCAAAATGACTTTGTAATCGTACTCGCATTTAAAGCTACTTTCATCTTATGAGATACGCTTGTAATTTCTTTTGGCGCAATGCCGTAATCCATTCTTAAACCGGTAATGCCCCAGTCCAATAGCTCTTCCACATTTTCATATGTTAGCCCTAAATGGTGTAACGATTTTGGAGAAACATCAACCATTAGCTCCATCTCATGTGCAAGAGCTTTTTTCCCTAATATTTGAATTAACTCTTTATACGTATTTGGATCATCTTCTGGAATGTGCAGTGATGTAAAAATAGATGTAAACCCATTTTCCTTCGCTACTTTTAGCCACTCTTCTTGTTTCTCTACTCGTTCTTTTGAAAGATAAATGGAAACTCCGATCATATAAATCTCCCTCTCTATTAATAGAAAAAGAGAAAGGAATCCCTTTCTCTATATGTTTTCTGCCATTTCTTCTTTAAATCCGAAGAAGTACGTAAAGATAAATCCGAAAGCATATGCAATTACTAAACCTAAGAAATATAGTAAATATTTATTGTCAGCAATTAACGGAATTAAAGATAGCCCTGATACGCCAATTCCAAGAGAAGCTGTTTGCATAACTGCTTGGAATGCACCACCGACAGCCGCTCCTAAACAAGCAGTAATAAACGGTTTCCCAAGTGGTAATGTAACCCCGTATAATAACGGCTCACCAATTCCTAAAAAGCCAACTGGCAATCCACCTTTAATTACATTTCGAAGTCGTTTGTTTTTTGTTTTCACATAAATCGCAATTGCTGCGCCCACTTGGCCAGCACCAGCCATTGCGAGTACTGGTAATAAAGGTGTTACGTGTGTTTGATTAATGAATTCCATATGAATTGGTGTTAAACCGTGATGCAATCCGACCATAACGAGAGGTAAAAACGTTCCCGCAAGTACTGCGCCAGCAAATGCTCCGCCAATATTTAAAATAGCATTAATTCCGCTCGTAATACCATCTGATAAGAAACCTGCTAATGGCTGAATGGCTAACATCGTTACGATACTTACAACTAATACAGTAATGAGTGGTGTCACGATAATATCAACTGCATTCGGCACTGCTTTTCGAACTTGTCTTTCCACTACAACCATAAGCCATGCTGCAAAAATAACTGCGAATAATCCGCCCCGTCCGGGCACTAATGCTTCACCAAACAATTTTACGTTTGCCATCGCCGGGTTGAAAATTAAAATACCAGCAATTGCCCCAAGAACCGGTGTCCCGCCGAACTCTTTCGCTGTATTCCAACCAACTAAAATTCCTAAGAATGTAAAGATACCGCCGCCAATGAGTAGTAACATTTGTAACCACGTTGCATTTGGATCAGCACCAGCGTTTTTCGCAAAGTTAGCAACCCCGTTTATAATTCCTGACGCAACAAGTCCTGGAATTAACGGAATGAAAATACTTCCTATTTTTCGTAAAAAGTTTTTCACCGGTGTATTATTTTTCTTCTTAATCTCTGATTTCATCTCTTGCCCAATATCTTCAAGGTGATGATCTGCTACCTCACCAATTCGTAGTCCTGTTAAGCCTTCCATTTCAGCTGCTACTTTATTTACTGTTCCTGGACCAACGACAACTTGAAGCGTCTCATCTTCTATAACACCCATAACACCTTCAACCTTTTTCAAAAGGTCCATGTTTACTTTACTTTCATCATGAAGCGTTAATCGTAGTCTCGTCATACAATGAGCAATACTACGAATATTTTTTATTCCTCCAAGTTGCTCCGAAATTTCCTTGGCCATTCTCTCTTCTTTCTTCATAATAGAATCCCCCTCCCTATTATTTTATAGTGCTTTCTTCACAAACCCTTTTGCGCATTTTAGTTTCTCCAGTGCTTCCCCATATTCGCACTGCAACAACACCATAACAATGGCAGCTTTTACGTTACGTTCTGCCTTTTCATAATACTCTACCGCTACTTCATAACTAGCGCCTGTTGCTTCCACAATAATTCGTTTTGACCGTTCTACTAACTTTTCATTTGTGGATTGAACATCTACCATTAAGTTTTTATATACTTTTCCTACACCAATCATCGAAGCTGTTGAAATCATATTCAACACTAATTTTTGTGCTGTACCAGCTTTTAAACGCGTTGATCCTGTTAATATTTCTGCACCTGTCTCTACTTCCACATTTAACTTTGCATATTTACTTATTTCAGCATTTTTATTACAAGAAATACTCGCTGTACTCGCTCCTACGCTCTGTGCGTATTTCAAGCCGCCAATTACGTAAGGAGTTCTGCCACTTGCAGCAATTCCAATCACTGTATCTTTCTCATTTAATCCAATACTTTTTAAATCTTCTTCTGCTAACTCTTCGCGATCTTCAGCACCTTCCACCGCTTTAGTAAACGCTTTCAATCCACCTGCTATAAATCCTTGCACCATTTTATCATCCGTGCCAAATGTCGGCGGACATTCCACTGCATCTAGAATACCTAAACGACCACTCGTACCAGCACCAATGTAAATTAAACGTCCCTCTTCTTCAAAAGATTTAATAACAGTCTGTACAACCTTTTCAATTTGTTCTATCTCTTTTTCAACTGCTAACGCAACAGTTCGATCTTCTTCATTCATACTTTGCAACACTTCTTTTATGCTCATCTCATCCAAATTCATTGTTTTCTCATTACGATGTTCTGTCGATAAATTTTCTAACATATTGCCACCCTCTTTGAAATTATATTTCACACTTTTATTATAACTTTAAGAAACTAAAAATCAATGACTCTTTCTTATTTTATGAAATAAAATTTCACAACATGACATATTTTTGTCAAAGATCATAAAGTGAAACTTTAATCAGTGGGGGTTTTGTTCATCCCCACTGATTATTAGCCCGCACCAATCGGGCATTAACGGGCAGTTGCTCCCCACCTAACTTTCTTTGCTTCCGCTGAATTTTGAAGTGAGGGTCTTACTGCACGGCAAATAGCGGGATAAAAAAAGATGAGTCTCCTCATCTTTTCTTCTACTTTAACTTCCGTAACCGCAATGCTTCTTCTCGCGTCTCCATAAATTGATTCAATACTTTATTACCAATTCGATTGAAAGTAATCACATATAAAGCATCGATCATATTCAATTGCGTCATTCTCGAAGCAATACTCGCAATACGATGATCTTGTTCTACATCTGGCATACAAAGGCGAATATCCGCTTCTTTATATAACGGTGACGATTGATCTAGTTTCGTAATTCCAATAACAGTTGCACCTTGCCTCTTTGCATACTGCGCCATTTCAAGCACATCTTTCGTTCGACCAGATGTTGAAATCGCAACAAATATATCGCCTTCTTTTAAATTCGTCACAAGCGGCAACATCATATGAAAATCAGATAGCATCATCGCTGTAAATCCGAGCCTTGTAAATTTATAAGCTCCGTCCATCGCCGGAGTAGCTGATCCGCCTACTCCATAAAAGATAATTTTATCGGCATTTACAATACGATCTGCAGCTTTTTCAAGTTCTTTTTTATCTATCGCCGTCACGCTCGCCTCAATTGCAGCTTTATTCACATAAGTAACTTTATTAAATAAATCATACGGTCCATCTTCTGTATTCATCACTGAAAAATCGTTAATATTATAATCAGCAATCGTTAATTCACGAACGAGTGCTATCTTAAATGCTTTAAAACTTCCGATTCCAATCGATTTACAAAAGCGAACGACACTCGCTTCACTTGCGCCTGCATTCGTTGACACTTCTTTCGTCGTTAAATTCGGTACAATCTCTGCATTCTCCATTATGTACATGGCAACCTTCTTCTCAGCTGGTGAAAATTGATCCATATTACTTTCAATTTTAAATAGTAATGTTGAAGCTTTCACTATTTAACCTCCACTTCTTACGGTTGCGTTCACTTATTTTCTCTTGCTTCAAGAAGGTAATAACCATCATCGCCAGGAGGATGAAACACATTTACAATGCGATTCCCTTTTTGATAAACAGTTCTTTCCCCTTCTGTCCACTTCTTTTCCCAACCGTTCATCCAAATCGCAACATCAGGTAAAAAAGCAGTATATTTCAGCTTCTGACCGTACTCACCATCTGCTTCTTCCGAAAAAATAGAAACCGGAAAATCTTTCACTTTTGATTCTTTCCATGCAGTAAATGGTATACATACTGCAATAAGTACGATTACACCGATAACCTTCTCCTTCGTAATCTTCACACTTCCCTCTCCTTGTCATATCACATACATAGATTTTACCATAATTACAAACCCTTCATGCTATATGATCATTGCTTTTAGGAATAAAAAAAGAGCTTACCTACATCAGATAAGCCCTTCCTCTCTATACAAAATATTTCTTCAAAAGTGGCGGTGTAATAATCGTCGTCAATATAACAACAATAACAATCGCTGTGAAATTTTCTTTCGCTAATAAATTCGCCGTAAGTCCATTTGCAGCGATGATAAGCGCTACTTCACCACGTGATACCATCCCCGCACCAATACTAATAGAAGATTGGAGATTAAATCCTGTCAGTCTCGCTCCTAAACCTGATCCAATTAACTTTGTGAAAATTGCAATGAGAGTCATAATAATAATGAACCAAAGCTGGCTTCCAATCCCTTGAAATGTAATTTCCATTCCGATACTTACGAAGAATACTGGAACAAATATTGCATAAGCAATCGGTTCAATTTTATGTTCCACCTCATGCTTATACTCTGTTTGAGAAATAGCAATTCCTGCTGCAAATGCTCCAATAATGCCTGCAATTCCCATCATTTCACTGTAATAAGAAAAAGAGAAGCAAATAATAAGAGCCGCGCTAATTAACGCTTCTGTTACACGAAGCGGGACAAGCATTTTCATAATCCAAGGAACGACTTTCCATGCAATAAAAACAATACTTACAAAGAAAATAATTTTCTTTACGATAACAAGTGTTATATTCACATCTTGCGTTCCTAAAAAACTCATAACAAATGCTAATAAAATAACGACAATGACATCATCAAATACGGCGGCACCTAAAATTGTTGTACTTTCTCTCGTATTCATTTTTCCTAAATCACGTAGCGTCTGCACCGTAATACTAACCGATGTCGCGCAAAGTAATAACCCTAAAAAAATGGCATGGGATTGTATTAATCCAAACAGCAACCCTGTTACATAACCACCGATGAAAGGAAAAATAATTCCACCAGCCGCTACTGCAAATGACGATTTCAAATTCCGATTTAACTCTTCTAAATCCGTTTCAAGTCCCGCCATAAACATAAGTAACAAAACACCAATCTCACTCAGTTCATCAATCAGTTCAGAACTATTAATAATACCGAGTACAGCCGGACCGATAATAATACCGACAATTAACTTACCAAGTACAGAAGGCTGACCAAGTCTCACACTAATGTCACCAGCTAATTTCGTACAAAGTAAAATGACGACAAGTTCAAAATAAAATAACATAGCATCTGCTCCTACTTTAACTTTAATCAGTGGGTCGTTAACCCTCGTCCATTTCTGCAAGTAGTTTCCCCTATTGATCCGCATTTTATTTGTCATATTTTTATTTGACAAAATATTCTGAATTATATTAAGATTAATCCAGCAATTTTAAAAAACTACATACCATAACTGCACCTCCACTTCCTTACTTACTCTTTTTTAATGGGCTCATACTATAGTCGCAGTTATGGAAATGAAAAAACGGGGGGAGAGTCCAAAGTGAAGTCATTATTACGAAAAAAAGCGCTTAGTACTGAATCACCAAAGCAGCTAGATAGAACATTAACTGCACTCGATTTAACGTTTTTAGGAATCGGCGCCGTAATTGGGACAGGGATCTTTGTATTAACAGGTATTGTTGCAGCAAAACATTCTGGTCCTGGTATTATGCTATCATTCCTTATTGCTGCATTTACTTGTGCTTGTGTAGCCTTTTGTTACGCTGAATTTGCTTCTTCTATTCCTGTCTCAGGAAGTGTGTATACTTACGCATATATGACAGTCGGAGAAGTCGTCGCCTTCATCGTCGGATGGTGTTTAATGCTCGAATATTTACTTGCCGTTGCAGCAGTAGCTGTCGGTTGGTCTGGTTATTTACAATCATTACTACAAGGTTTCAATATACACCTGCCCGCCATAATCGCCTCGGCCCCTGGCGTAGGAAAAGGTGGCCTCATCGATTTACCCGCTGTTTGTATTTTACTAATCATTACCGGTCTTTTAAGCTTCGGTATACGCGAAAGCGCTCGCATTAATAATATTATGGTTCTTATCAAGCTAGCAGTTATTATCGCTTTTATCGTAGCAGGCGCAAAATATGTAAAACCTGAAAACTGGACACCGTTCATTCCATTCGGATACGACGGTATTATTACTGGCGCTGCCACTGTGTTCTTCGCCTTCTTAGGATTTGATGCAATCGCAACCGCTGCAGAAGAAACGAAAAAACCGCAGCGTGATTTACCAATTGGTATTATCGGTTCTCTTCTTATTTGTACTGTTTTATATATGATTGTATCTTTCGTTTTAACAGGTATGGTTCCTTATACGCAATTAGACGTTTCTGATCCAGTTGCATTTGCATTGCATTTCGTTGGTGAGGATACAATTGCAGGACTACTCGCTGTTGGAGCGATGACTGGAATGACAACCGTCCTCTTAGTCGTTATGTATGGACAAGTTCGCGTTTCGTATGCAATGAGCCGTGACGGTCTACTTCCAAAAGCGTTAGCACGTGTAAATAAAAGAGTAAAAATCCCTTTATTAAATACGTGGATTACTGGCGTTGTTGCTGCTTTATTAGCAGGCCTTTTAGACTTACATTTGCTAGCGAATTTAGTAAACATCGGCACATTAACAGCCTTTACATTCGTTTGCTGCGCAGTACTTATTTTACGAAAAACACACCCTGATTTAAAACGCGGATTCCGTACACCTTTCGTACCTGTATTACCAGTTGTTGCGATTCTTTGCTGCTTATATTTAATGATCAATTTGTCTAAAACAACATGGATTAGCTTTGCAGTTTGGCTTATAGTCGGCTTATGCTTCTATTTCTTCTACTCTAGAAAGCATAGTCATTTAGCTATTGAAAAAACAAATGATGAACAGAAAAAAGCATAACAAAATAGCTCGCCGATAAAACGGCGAGCTATCTTTCTGTACTATTATATTTTTTCGTTAACGATTGTAAAATGAAAAATATGCCGATGCAAGCTGTAAACCATGCCCAATTTCCTATTGGTGTCGAGTATTTGATCATTCCAATACCCACAAGCACTAAGAAAATAATCACCTGATATATGAGCTTCCACTTTTGCATATATTCCCTCCTTTACTTCGTCCCCTTCTTTTTCTTCTTCCAGGCATTCAAACTATCAAAGAAGAAGTTAATAAATAACGTTCCTAATCCTGCTAATAAAAACGTCATTAAGAATAAAACCCAAATACTTTTATCTTTTAATAAATAATATCCTACAAGGAGCACAACCGCGATCCATACATATTCAAGAATTCTTTTTAGCTTTTTCTGTTCCAAATTATTCGCTCCTTCTTTCTATGCTACTTTTAGTATAACAAAAAAGAAGCCTATCATGATAAGCTTCTTTTCTTCTCTCTTATTTGTTCATACTTTTTTCAACAAGTGAAATCGCATACTCTAATGTACGATTCATCGTTTCTACCTGTGCATCTTTTACTTGCACATCTTGTAATACAGCTTCTGCAACTGTAATTTTTTGTTGCAATGATTTCACTGAACCATCTGTTACATTTACAGCTTGCGTTTTCTTCACTACTGCTTTTGCAGATTCAATATTGATCTGTAATTTTTCTTTCGTTGTTTTTGGTTGTTCTTCTGCCACTTTTGATTGTACGAATGTTACATTAGCTGATTTTAATTCGGTATATGTTTGAATAATTTGTTCCCCAGTACTTCCTACATTTTCAAATGCTTGCTTTGCAATGTTATAGCTTTTCTCTAATTCTTGAAAGGCTTCCTTTGAATATTGACCTGGCTTATCACCAAATTCATACGTACTAACTAACACTTCTTTTACTTTTCCAAGCTCTTCAAATAACGCATTTACTTGCTCTAACTTCGTACGGTTAGAAAACTCATTGTATGATGCTAATACTTCTGAAGAACTTAAAGCTTTACTATATAATTTTGCTAACGCGATTTGTCCATTTAACGGAATACCACCATTTCCGTTACTATCAGGATCCGCTCCAAATGCAAATGGTACGTTCGGGTTATAAACTTTTCCTTGAGCTGGCTGACTATTTACTTTTTTACCATCTACGTAAATTGCCAATTCGCTTCCGTTATACGTTCCTGTTAAATGATACGTTTTGTTCGCTTCTAATTGAACACCAACACGTTTATAGCTACCTCCAATGTGAGCCCATAATTCAACATATCCACTTCCTGTAGACTCAAATCCAATTCCGCCGCTCTCTGTATTTTGCAAAATACCTTGTCCGCGAATTTCATTCATTGAAAATACAGTTTCTAATGTAAACGTATTTACTATTTTCTCTTTTTGTGCTGCTGAAAATGGAAGGTATCCAAATGTATTTGCTTTTCCGTTTAACTTCATAACATTCTTCTTCAATGCTTTATCATATTCAATAGTCACATTGCCCTTCACATCACCTTTTGTACCAAATGGTGAATTGTCTTTAAATGTACCATCTGCAAAGTTTACATCGAAAACATCAGCTTTTGGTACTTTCACATTCGGGTCAATATTATCTTTTTTCGTAGTAATTTCCGCAGTTAACGGCTGTGCGGTTTCATTGCCAAATGAATCAATCGCAACTACTTCAAGTGTATATGCTTTCCCGCCATCTAACCCTGCAAGCGTAAACGTAAGATCTTTCGGCACTGGATCACGATAAAACTCTGAGAATGCTAACAATTTATTTTTTATTTCACCCGTTTGCTTATCTCTAGCCTGCACACGGTAAGAGTGAACAAGGAGGTTGTCCAATGCTTGCGGGAATGTTACTGTTGCCGCATTTTCTGTTACATTTGATACAGCAAGCTTTGCATCTTTAGCAAAGTAAGGCTTTTCTTTATCACGATCTTCTACATGTGTAAATGTTTCTTTCTTTGCTGGTAATTTAATTTTCCAAGGCTCGCCTGTCCAAGAATTCGTATGGAAATCACGGCGATTAATCGTCACTTCTTCTTCATCTACTTCTACTAATAAACCTTGGCTTAACGTACTAGCTCCTGGCGGGATATTCCCTTGTACTTTACCACCTTCAACTTCCATATAACTTACTGAAGATGTACCAACTGATGTAAAGTCTTTTTGATGTATCGATCTCGGATCATCTAACGGATAATGTGAATGACCTGAAAACGTAATAACTTGTGGATATTCTTTTAACACTGCATTAATTTTTGCGCTATCTTGTGTTCCCCATTCCTGACTACCGTACACTGTATCTTTAATATGTTGATGTAAAAATACAAAAATCGGTTTTTCTGGATCATCTTTTTGTGCTTTTGCCATTTCTTCTTTTAACCAATTAATTTGCTTGTCCGAATAATAACCATGTGTTGTTCCATTCTCTGGAGACATAACAAGGAAGTGATAACCTTTTACCACCTTATGATAATAAATTGATTCCATACCTGTTTTTTCTAAGAAACGCTTCTGTGCACCCTCTACGGATAAACCGTTCCAATAATCATGGTTACCGAGAGAATTCATTCGCACTGCATCTTTATTTGCATTTTCATTATACACTTGCATGAAACGATCATATTGCTGCACTGATCCTGTATCTGTGAAATCACCTACAATAACAAACGCATCTTGCTTTGGTGCTAATGTATTAAACTGTTCAATCGCTCTTTTCCAGCGAAACGTATCATCCTTTCCACTATTTTTAATATGCACATCACTTACAACTGGAAAAACTATCTTCTTCTCACTTGATGCCTTTTCTTGCTTTTTCTCTTCCGCCTTGACTGATATACTCCACGGAAATGATACGAATGCTAATACAAAAACCATTAATAATCCAATAAGGCCTTTTACTTTTCTTAAAGCATTTCTGTCCACGTGAATCCTCCTCATAATAATTGATTCATTACAAGGGCTATTTTATCTAATATATGTTAATGTCGTTTAAATAACAAATGAACTTTATTAGATTTTTGTAAATATACAGTTAATTAGAAATTAAGTCCAACATTCCTCGTACTATGGTATACAACCACCTTTTGTCTAAAAGAGTCTAATCATTCTTTTCCTATGACCATTTACATATAATCTTTTCTATAACACTAATGATAAGTTAAGGTTTAAGCCTATTAGACAATCTTAATTTTTAATATTTCCTTCTTTTTTTAACACATCGGCCATGCTTTTACATTTAATAGTAATAAAAGACAACTTAAAAGGAGGGGTTGTATTGAAGAACAAAAAAAATATTGGCTGTTTCGCTCCTTTATCTATCATTTATCCAGACCCTTGTCCACCGCCCCCTCCTCCAAATCCAAATTGTGAACGAGTAACAAATGAATTTGCAGGAAATTTCCTCATAACGAATAACACCATCCCCTCTGTCAAAGATGGATCACAATTAATGATACTGTGGCAAAGTGATGGGATACTACTTATATCAGGTACTGTCTCGGTTTACAATAGTACTAGCAGCACGGAAGCAATTATGATTCAAATTGTTGGAGCAGTAACTAATGTTTTCACTGTGTTTCCTGGTAATACAATATCTTACACAGGAAAAGACTTAGAGTCAGTCAGTATTATCAATATACAAAGTAACCCTTCACTATATTTAGAAGGTAAGTACTGTTGCGAATTTACATGTTGCTTATAGAATACCAATTTCATTGCTTTCTCAATAAAAAAGCATACCATTTACGGTATGCTTTTTTATGAAATCGGATAACGTACAGTAATACAAAACTCTCCTTGATTAACAGTTGTTCCTGTCGTAGTAATTCGAACAGTCGTAAAATATCGGACAGTGAAAGTACCACTACTTTGCGGTTGTACAGTAATTGTATCAATTACTGTAGCTCCAACTAAAAAATCAACTGTAATCGGGTTCGCACCTACATCATATTTCACGTAACCTGAACCATATACTTCTTGCGTGATATTATTTGTATATACAATTTGAGTACCAGCACCTGTAATAGACCAGTCTGTACATACTTGGTCTTGCACAAGTGTTTTATTAGAACAACAAGACAAACTGGAACTTCTCATT
The DNA here is from genome assembly GCF_038008705.1 of Bacillus sp. FSL W8-0770. Taxonomy (NCBI): domain Bacteria; kingdom Bacillati; phylum Bacillota; class Bacilli; order Caryophanales; family Bacillaceae; genus Bacillus; species Bacillus sp. FSL W8-0770. The sequence goes on along the minus strand of NZ_JBBOZR010000001.1, from coordinate 799,678 downwards.
CCCATTTCGATCCTCTCCTATTCTGCTATGAAAGTGGATAACGTGTTGTAATACAAAATTCTCCCTGATACGTTCCAGCAGGTGTTGCAGGTAACACAACTTGTATACTATCAAAGCGACGATACGTAAAAGCAATACTCGTTCCTGGGTTTAATGTTTGTGTATCAATTGTACCCCCAGCAGAATCAAGCGCTTCTACAGTAATTGGGCCTGGTCCAACATCATATTTAACAAAACCAGTACCAACTACGTTTTGGTTAATATTATTTGTATAGAGAACATTATCAATTGCTGTTGCAACTACAGTAGCAGACCACGGACTACACACTTTATCTTGCACATAATTTTTATCTGGACAACAAGTTAATGCTGACCCTGAGCACTCACAAGACATAGTTGTTTCCCCTCTCTCTTTTATATTCCCTATATGTGTATGTCCCTCAGAGTCTTTTGCCTGTACTATTCATCTATTTTCAAAAAATATTCAAATGACTAGATAGATTCCGTTTTGTTTCTTTTCTTCATATATTTATAGACAAAGATACTAGCAACAATAAGAATAACGCCTCCTAATATCGGTAGCATATATTGTCCAACAACATCCGCTGCTTTTTCCCAATGCGGACCTAATTTCATTCCAAAATAAACATACAAAGTCGTTAACGGGAACATTGCTACAAATGTATATATACTAAATTTCCATATGTTCATTTTCGCCATACCACACGGAACAGAAATAAGCGTTCGAACCCCTGGTACAAAGCGTCCAACAAATGCTACAACTGGTCCATATTTCTCAAAGAAATCATCTGCTTTTTGAATTTGTTCTTCTTTAATAAAGAAGTATTTTCCGTATTTTATTAATAGCGGACGACCACCATAATAACCAAGTGCGTATAACGTTAACGGTCCTGTCGTTCCGCCAAGTGTTCCAGCTAATACAGCTAGCCAAAAAGTCATATCTCCCTCGTATACCCAATACCCAACCATAGGCAAAACAACTTCTGCCGGAATAAATTCGAACGTTAAAGCCAATACAACTCCAAAATAAGAAAACTGCTTTAAAAACTCGATTATATCTAAAATCATTTGCTCCATATTTTAACTCCTATCCTACGTTTACGTTATGCTTTTCTTGTAATTGAACTGGCGCCATTTTTACAATTCGGTTCAAAATAAATAACACAATTCCAATATCATCTAAAATACCGATAAACGGTAGGAAGTCTGGAATTAAATCAAGCGGCATCGCAACATAACCAACTAAAAAAGCAACAGATAAAATTTTCTTCTTTATTGAAACCTCTTTTGAAGTAAAAAAGTCAAATAGGAATGGAACAAATCGGCGAACATGAAATACAACTCTTAATCTACTAATAAGTTTTTTCATTTTTATATCTCCTCTCTTTGTATACGAAAAGGACCCTACCAAATATGGTAAGGGTCCTCAAAAAGACAGAAAGGGGCCTTTACCATTGCTGGTAAAGGTCTCACTAACAACGAAACGTTGCCAATAAAGCCGAGGGTTTCTCCCTGTAATGACGACTTTACTGTAATAAGTTACTCCCCTTTATACACAATTTTATACACTCACATTAAAATATTTCAGAGGGCTTGTCAATATATTTTATATCCCAATCCCTTTCGTAAAAAACAAAAAACGTATAGGAAATTTCTTACTATCTCATAATATACATAATCATTTTTGAACGAAAGGAGATGTTTCATTTGCATACCGTCTGGAAAGGTGCACTTTCACTTGGACTATTAAATATAGGAATTAAACTATACAGTGCCGTAGAAGAAAACGATATAAAATTTTTAAGCCTCCATAAAGAATGTTTAACACCTATTAAATATAAAAAATTTGCTCCTGATTGTACGGATGAAGAAATTGATGATAACGATATTGTAAAAGCCTATGAATACGCACCTCATAAATATATTATTATGGATGAAAAAGAATTAGCTGAATTACAACAAGCTCTTGAACCACGATCCATTCGTATTATATCTTTTGTCCAAAATAACGAAATCGATTCTGTTCTTTATGATCGCTCTTATTTTATAGGTCCTACCCCAGGACATGAAAAATCGTATTTATTATTAAAAGAAGCTCTTGAACGTACAAATAAACTTGGGCTTATTCATATTTCTATTAGAAAAAAACAACATTTAGCTATTATCCGTAACTTTGAGGATGGTCTTATGTTGCAAACTATTCACTACCCTAATGAAATTCGCGCTATAACAAATACACCTAACTTACCAAGTAACGAAAATTATCCGATTCAAAAACAAGAACTCACAGCAGCAATCAATTTAATCCACCATCTTACAAATCCTTTTGAACAAGAGATGTATACAGATGAGTATAAAGAAGCCCTTACCGAACTAATCGAAAACAAAATTGAACAGCAGGAAAAAACCGAAACCATCTCTCCAGCTCCGAACATCATTAATATTATGGAGACATTACAGGCAAGCATTGAACAAGCAAAAATAAAAAGAGACAATAAAACAGAAAAAGAGGCCAAATAAAATTGACCTCTTTTTCTTTAAAGCGGATTACATTTCGGCATTTCAAGTCCAGACGATTGAGCTAGTTTTAATAAGTAGTAACATTCTTCTCTTGCCATATGATCTGCCATTCTAGCTGATAATGCACTTAATACTTCATGAGATAACTCGAGCTCTTCCACTTCATGTAAAAAATGCGAAAATAATTTCAATTCAAGTGAAACATCTTTCGTAAACTTCTTTAATGCAGGAAAATGATGCAGCTCTGTCCGTAAATACCCTGTCATTTCAACTGCCTTTAAGTAAAATTGTTCAAAATGCTTCGTAAATTCTTCGCTTTTCTCTTTCAATCTTTTTTCAACAAGATCTAATCCACCAGAAATAGAGCCTGCATGACCAGCCGCATCCGTTAACCAAACGAGATGATAATGTAATTCATGAAAAACAGGCGGAACTTCCCCTTTCTTCAAAAACTCTAAAACTGTTATATACTCTTCCACTTCGTTTACCATATGATTAATAAAAGTTGGCGTAAAATGAATAGTAATTTTCCCTTCCAGCTGTTTCTGTATAATATTTAATTTAAACGCCCGAATCTCCTTAGCGGCTTGTTCTGCCTCTTTTGAAAATGCCATCAGATTCACATTCCGAACTTTATTTAACAAATTCGTAAATGTTTCAACAAAGTAAGTAGCTTTTTTTATATCCTCTTTTTCCTTCGGAGCTAATGCATCCAGTAAAAATTGTGCATGATCAGTAAGTACCTTTAACCAAAATTGATGCTCAAACAACGCACTTTCTTCATAATTTCTCTCCACTAAATCCCCTCCGTCTATTCATCCTTCTCTATCACTTGAAGTTTATATCCATCCGGGTCTTGTACCACAATACTCTTCTCACTTTTGTTTTCTGTATATGCGATTTTATAAAATACTAACCTCTTCTTTACATTCCCTATGTTAGAAATTGAAAAGGTTAGAACATCAACTGAGTCCGTAACACTCTTCTCACGCCCGCCCAAACTGCGATTCATCACAAAACTAATTCTCGTTGAATCAGTATCATACCAAACCCCTGTAATATCTAATTGCGGCCTTTCTGAACTAGGTGTTATCCCTAAAATCCCTTCATAAAAATACAGAGTTTCCTTTAAGTTCTTTACTTCCAATACAATGAATTGTTTCACAGTCTCCACATTCATTCCCCCCGTACCTATTACTTTTTTATATGTGTCATAAATGCTCATTATGTCTGAATACAATACGTAGTAATGAACATGTAAGGAGGTTTATTCGTGAATAAATATATGAGATCATTCGTGCCCTATCATAGCCCTCTCGATCCTTGTCCTCCTATCGGAAAAAAATATTATTCTACTCCTCCTAATTTATTTTTAGGCTTTCAACCGCCAAACTTGCCGCAATTCACACCAAAAGAAGCACTACAAAAAGGGACTTTATGGCCTGTTTTTTATGACTATTATGAAAATCCTTATAAAAAAGGGCGGTGACTACTGACGTGAATCAATCGCTACCAGAAGAATACTATCAGCTTTTACTGGAGCTTCAAGAATTAGACTTTGTACTAGTTGAACTCACTCTTTATTTAGATACACATCCAGATGACACCGCTGCGATTAATCAATTTAATGATTTTTCCTATAAACGGAGAGTATTAAAACAAAAGATGGAAGAAAAATACGGACCACTCCAACAGTTTGGAAATAGCTATTCTAATGCCCCTTGGGAATGGAGCAAAGGTCCTTGGCCATGGCAAATATAAAGGAGAGAAACTATGTGGATTTATGAAAAGAAATTACAATACCCAGTTAAAGTGGGAACTTGCAATCCCGCACTTGCAAAATTATTAATCGAGCAATACGGTGGTGCAGATGGAGAATTAGCTGCTGCACTACGTTACTTAAATCAACGTTATACAATTCCTGATAAAGTCATTGGCCTACTTACTGATATTGGTACAGAAGAATTTGCTCACCTTGAAATGATTGCTACAATGGTTTATAAGCTGACGAAAGATGCGACCCCTGAACAAATGAAAGCTGCTGGTCTTGACCCTCATTACGCTGATCATGACAGTGCTCTTCATTACCATAACGCTGCTGGTGTTCCATTTACTGCAACCTATATACAGGCTAAAGGTGATCCAATTGCCGATCTATACGAGGATATTGCAGCTGAAGAAAAAGCACGCGCAACATATCAATGGCTCATTAACTTATCAGATGATCCAGATATAAATGACAGCCTACGCTTCTTACGTGAACGAGAAATTGTCCATTCACAACGTTTCCGAGAAGCAGTTGAAATTTTAAAAGAAGAACGCGATAAAAAAATATTTTTTTAAAACACGTATCCTAGCGATATGTGTTTTTTTATGTTAAAAGTTAAATCCTTCCTATTAAACATATAAATAGTATATTTATTCGATTTAATGCATTATTTTTTAATATTTTCAAAATTCCCTATTGCTTTCTAGTCATCAGACCTTTAAAATAATAACAGTTACTCGACAAATTATTTGAATTTTCGACAAAAACACTCATTAGGAGGATTTTCTTTATATGCATACAACTTTAAAACCAGCGCAAATACTTTCGATTAGTTTATTACTATTCGCAGTTTTCTTCGGTGCTGGTAATATGATTTTCCCGCCCCTTCTCGGTCTTTCTTCCGGAGAAAATATGTGGGTTTCCATTACAGGGTTTATTATTACAGACGTCGGTTTATCTTTACTTGCTATCGTTGCTGTTGCCCTTGCTGGTGGTAGTTTTAACACTTTAGCGAGCCGTGTTCATCCAAAATTCGCAGCAGTATTCGCTATCATTATTTATCTTTCAATCGGCCCACTATTTGTTATTCCACGAACTGGATCTGTATCTTATGAAATCGGGATTGCACCACTTTTCCCAGATCAATGGTATTCTATGTTAGTTTTTAGTGCGATTTTCTTTACAGTCGTTTACTTCTTATCATTAAATCCATCCAAGCTAGTAGATCATATCGGTAAAATATTAACGCCAATTTTACTTGTAATTATTGCAATTATGGCAACAAAAGCGATTCTTTCACCAGGGACGTTTGCAGAACCTATTGGTGACTATAAAGACATCCCGTTTTTCAAAGGATTTCTTGAAGGATTTTTAACGTTAGATGCAATTGGCGCTCTCGTACTATCAACAATTGTTGTAAATGCAATTCGTCAAAACGGTATACAAGAGAAGAAATCTATCGCGAAATATACAATCATTTGCGGAAGTATCGCTGCTCTATTCTTAACAATTGTTTACTTCTTACTCGGTTATATCGGAGCTTCAAACGGAAACTTAGGGCAATTCGAAAACGGTGGTCAACTATTAGCTACTGTTATGTATCAATTCTTTGGGACAAGCGGTAATATTTTATTAAGTATCGCCATTATCTTCGCTTGTTTAACAACGGCAATTGGCGTTGTAAGTGCATTTGCAAATTACTTCACAACAGTGCTAACAAATGTTTCATACAAAAAGCTTGTGCTATACGTTTGTATCTTTAGTTTCGTTATTTCAAACTTAGGATTAAGCTTATTAATTAAAATCACACTACCTGTATTAATTATTTTGTACCCAATTACAATCATTTTAATTTTCGTATCATTTATCGATAAATATACGAAACGTAAACCTTCTGTCTACATCGGAGCGATGATCGCAGCATTTATTATTAGCTGTATTCACGCACTTGATAATGTGGAAATGATACCAGATTTTATCGCTAATATCGTACACACCATTCCTTTTTATAACTTAGGAATTGGCTGGATCATTCCAGCAATAATCGGTGGTATAATTGGATACTTTATTCCGCAAACAGAAGCTGCAGGTGAAGTTTCTACAAAATAAAGAAAAGAAGCAAGCATGAAATCCATGCTTGCTTCTTCTTTCTCTTCACATCGTATGCTTAAAAGTAAATAACTCTTCTTTTGACTGCACAACAGATTGTTCCTCTTCTACAACATCCTTCTTTAGCTCTCCGCCTAACCTTACTTTCAACATCGCCTCTTCTATACTTTTCACAATCATATTTCCTGAAAAAATAGTAAGCCCAAAAAATGTAATTGGGACGAGAGGAATCCATGGATGCACTGTTAATGATCTAAAGTATACTCCAATTAAACCTGACCATTCATGCGTATAAGATTCCACCTCTTTTATAGGTCCACCAAACGTAACAGTCCCACCAAAGAACACTTCAAGTAATCCTAAGTGCAGTAAAATAGTAAGGCTCTGTGTAAACTGTTGAAGAAATACGAGTATAAAAGTCATATAGAGATGCGGAAAAAGATGTTTTATAACAATACGTCTTCTCGATCCGCCTAATATGCGCGCGGCATCAACAAATTCTTCCGTTCGCAATTTACGAACTTCCTTCGCAACATACAGTGCAATAACTGGCATTACAAGCAGTACAAGTAATACCACTTGAAACGAAGCCCTTTCAAAAAAGGTTGTTGTCTCCTCTCCGCTTCCAAATAGATTTGCAAATTGAAGAAAAAAATACGCAATCATAACTGTCGGAATAACTGTGAAACTATCAAAAAAAGCCTCAATCTTTGAAAAACCTCTTCTTACATATGTTCCAAGTACAACACCAAAGAACACACCTATTACCATTCTAAGTGCCGCAATTAAAATAGATATACCAATCGTCCACTTCGCGCCTTCAATAACTAAATGTAAAAGGTCGTATCCTTTCCGATCTGTCCCGAGTAAAAATTGGAATGAAGGTGAAAACGGTGGCACTTGTGGATTTTCATCCGCATCATATTGCAATGTAACTTGTCTAATGTGTCCATCATTCCATAACGTATTTCCGATGCTCAAAAGAACTAATATGAGAAGAAATCCAATACTTATCCAAAATCTTTTATCGCGTTTTATATACATCCACATATTATAATCTCTCCTTCATCGCAGCTGGAATGAAATAATGAAACAGCTTGAATAAAATAAATATCGGGATATATATAAGCAGCATACTAACGATGAAAACCTCAACTCTAATACCCTCATACGATTTCAAAAACATAAAAATACCACCCGTATTAAAAATCCATTCTATAATATATAAATTAGATAACATAAAAAAGATATTCGTTTTCGCAAAGAATAATGTACTAAGCAACACATTTCGTAAAATATGACGATTTAAAATATGAAAGCGCCCCAGCCCTTTCGCCTTAGCAAATAGTACATAATCTTTTTCTAGTTCATTTTCAAAACGAAGCACTACCATTTTTACAAACATAATCGTAGTCGGGATGCTCAAACACAATATTGGCAACCCTCTAATCGACTCGCCTCCAATTGACGCGATTTGAAAAGGTAAAAAACCTGTTTGTTTAAAAAACCATACAACTAAAATTTGTGATACTAAAATAAGAAGAATATCTGGAATGGATTCTAGGAAGATAAGAAATGATTTAATTCGATGTTGTATACGCGTTGAACTACTCATAATGACATAAACAATGCAAAATGCTATAAATAATGAAATGAAAAAAGTAGCCAAAAAAATAATAATCGTTTCTTTATAATGGACGAACAACTGTGGAAATAAAAATTTCCCTTTCACATATTGCAAATTGGAAATATCCATTAAGTTCACAAACACTTCTTTTAAACTCTGTATGTACTTTGATACATCCACCTTAAATCCATAAAATAATTTCGGCAAAGCCCCTAAAATAATAATCCCCAAAATCGAAATAAGAAATTGAATCGTCACTTCCATTCCATTTAGAAAAACTTTTTTGACCACGTTTTCCCTTCTCTCTATATATAATTTATCCTCTAATTTTATTCTTAATTTTCTGAATTGTAAATATTTCAAAGACAAAAAATCACTAGGCTATGATCCTAGTGATTCTTTATGCGCATGCCTTTCTCTTTTCGCAAACGGAATATATAAAATAAAACACCCAATAAGCGCTGCGAGTTCTAATGAAATAATATAGTAAGGATGCGGTCCTAACATATCGAGTAATGAAGCTGTTTCTGGCTTATGAGCTAAAAACATATAATTACCACCTGTTTTGTAATTCACAAACGAAACAAGCGGAATCAATATGTTTAAAAATATCATCGTACGCTTAATAGATTGCAAGGTCGGTCTATAGCCTTCCACCCAAGTCATAAAGAGTGGTGCCCAAATAAGCAATACATGCGCGATAAAATATTCAATAAAACGAAAATGCGGAAAAGCATATTGCAAATTTGGTGTTAAAATGGCTTGTGATGCACCAATAATTCCCGTAAAAAATACAATCTCATATATTCGATAACTTTTCGTTACAATCATAATCGACGCTAACAATAAACTAATTGTACATAACTCAAACGGTAATGAAGTAGCTAGCTCAAAAATCCCCGCTTTCCACTCCCACATATGAAGCCCAATTTCACTACCTATAAATAAAAATGCAATCGCATATCGAACCGTTATATTCCACTCATTTTGACGTAATAAATCTTGGTATTGATACAGAAAAAATATCCCCACCAACATAATAAATAATATAATGGCATGTTGCCTTGAGTATGGAATAAACGGTTTTAATGGATGCGCACTAAAATAAGCTTCCATCTTCCTTCCTCCTCTCCTTCATACAATATTATTGTAAGAAAGAAACAACGAGTCAATTCATTTGCTTACAATAGGACAACCTCTACCTTACATTTACATATTCATACCTTACAAAACTGTAAGGTTATTGTAAGCTAAAACGATTTGTCAGATTCTTCACCTCTTCTATACTTAATGTAGATACTAAAACGAACGAAAAGGTGATAAATAGATGAAAAAGAAAAATAAGGTGTTAATTACTAGTGTAGTAGCAATCGGAATTGCAGCTGGATCATACTTTGCATTTGCTGGGGGCGGTTCAGAAGTAGCAATGGCATATAGCGGATATAAAGTAACTGAAAAACAAATCCAAAACGCGCAAAAATTTGGTGGCGAAGTTATTCCAAATGGAATTGAAACTATTTCATTCGATCCAACAAAAGGAACATATGAATTAGCTGTAAAAAAAGGCGATGAAGTGAAAAAAGGTCAGCTTCTATTTAAATACAATGATCCGACTGCGAATCAAGGTATAACAGAAGCAGAAATGCAAAAGAAAATCGCACAAAAAGAAGTAACGTTGTTCCAAAAACAAATTGATGCGGCGAAACAAAAATTACAAAAAGATAAAAATGCAGGCCTTCCTGCTGAAGCATTAAAAGCATCAGAAGTTGAAGTTGGGCAATTAGAATCACAACTTGAAATGAAAAAGTTTGAAGTTGAAAAAGCTGATGAAATGATTAAAGCAGCAAAAGAGAAAGTAAACACTCTTTCTGTAACAAGTCCTGCTGATGGCGTAATTGATGATATCGTAAAAACTGCTGACGAAAAAACAGGTATGAGCGGAATTACTCTTCGTCACGCTGGTCAATTTAAAGTAAAAGGTCAACTTTCTGAATATGAGCTTGCTAGTATGAAAGTTGGGCAAGAAGTAACTATTTCATCAAAAACTGTCGCTGGTAAGACTTGGACAGGAAAAGTAACAGAAATCGGTTCTACACCATTAAAGAGCATGGATGAAAATAAAACTGTTTCTAACTATCAATTCACTGTCACATTAGATAATAGTGACGAATTACAAAACGGCTTCCACGTTTACGTAACAAGTAAATCTGGCGAAGCAACTGGTACAATTGTTCCGAAAAGCAGTATCGTGAAAAAAGGTGACAAAAATGTTGTCTTCGTTGTAAAAGACGGTAAGGCGAAAGAACAAGCAGTTACTGTTGAATTCGAGACTGATAGCGAAGCAAAAGTTTCTGGAGTGAAAAAAGGAGAGGAAATTATCTCTAAACCTGAAAAAGACTTAAAAGATGGTATGGAGGTTGTCGCCCAGTGATTAACTTAAAAGGCATCACGAAATCCTTCCAAAATGGTGCAGAATCCGTTCAAATATTACACGGAATTGACGTAACACTGAACCAAGGAGAATTCACTTCTATTATGGGACCTTCTGGTTCTGGTAAATCAACATTAATGAACATTATCGGTTGCTTAGATAAACCGACGACAGGTACGTACGAACTAGCCGGTCAAAATATTTCAAACATGACTGAAACAGAACTTGCACACGTACGTAATAAAGAGATCGGATTCGTATTCCAAAACTTCATGTTATTACCGAGACTTACAGCGCTTCAAAATGTAGAACTACCTCTTATTTACGCTGGAGTCGATAAAAAAGAAAGACGCGAGCGCTCATTAGCTGCTTTAACAAAAGTCGGTTTAGCTGATCGCGCTACTCACTTACCGAACGAATTATCAGGTGGACAAAAGCAGCGTGTCGCTGTTGCACGTGCAATCGTAAATAACCCAAAGTTCATTTTAGCCGATGAACCGACGGGGGCACTTGATACGAAAACGAGTACACAAATTATGGACCTCTTTTACGAATTAAATAAACAAGGCTCAACAATTATTATGATTACCCATGACCGTGAAATCGGGGAAGCTGCAGCACGTCAAATTGTAATTCGTGACGGAAATATCGTCCAAGATTGGAGAGGTTAATTTTGAATACGAGTGAAAATATACGCATGGCCCTTTCCTCTATCTTTGCTCATAAAATGCGTTCTATTTTAACGATGTTAGGTATTATTATCGGTATTAGTGCCATTATTACTATCATTTCAATGGGTGATGGTACAAACGCAAAGTTTAAAAAAGAATTAGGCCAAGGAAAAGATAACGAAGTAACGATTTACTACAACAATCCTGATTACGGAACAGATAGTGCCAAAATCACACCTGATATGCTAAACCGTCTGCAAACTGTACCAGGCGTTAAAGATGTGTATCCAGACGTAAGTATGAAAGTAAAAGCATCTGCTGGTTCAAAAGATGTAAATCTTGATTTAAAAGGTGGAACAGGCGCCTTTATGACAGATTCGAAAATAAAATTAGTTCACGGTCGTGAATTAAATGACAGTGAACTAAACCAAGCAATCCCTGCTGTTATATTAAATGAAGAAGCTTTCAACAAATTATTTAGTAGTGGTTGGGAATCAAATCAATACACAGATATAAAAGGAAAGCCGTATAAAATAGTTGGTGTATACGAAACGAAAAACGACTTTGGAATGCCTATGCCTGAAGGTTATACATCACTTGAAAATGCGCCTGTCATTTCAGGAGTAAATGAGTATGACTCTGTAAGATTAACAATGACCTCTCCGACAGAACGTAAAAGTGTAGAAAAACAAGCCGTTTCTGTCTTAAACGAAATGAAAGCTCCTAAATTTGAGCACAAATTCGAAGCACAAGACTTAGGTGAATTTACGAAACAACTAGACGAATCAATCGGTATGATGAAAATGGTATTTGGTGGTATTGCTGCTATCTCCTTACTTGTTGGTGGTATCGGTGTAATGAACATTATGCTCGTATCTGTAACAGAACGTACACGTGAGATTGGTATTCGTAAAGCACTTGGTGCAACACGTGGTAAAGTATTAACACAATTCTTAATCGAATCTTGTATTTTAACAGGACTTGGTGGTTTCATCGGATTCATGCTCGGTATTTTCTTCGCTTGGATCGTCTCAATCTTTGCTGGATGGCCACTCGTTGTCTCAAAAGAACTTGGACTTCTTGCAGTAGGTATCTCCATGTTAATCGGTATTATATTCGGTTTACTACCAGCTAACAAAGCTGCCAAACTGGATCCAATTGAATGTTTACGATATGAATAAACAAAAACGTAGGAGTTTACACTCCTACGTTTTTTATTTATCTACTAAATTGAGTTTCTTCTATTATATATGTTCCACGTTACAACTATCATTCTAATACTCTTCATTATTTATAGGTACTAAGGCTATTATCTAATTCTATTATTGCAAAAATACTATGTAACAGACGAAAATCAAGGCGTAATTTTTTCCATACTTCGACTGATTTTGTAACAATTATACCGATATTTTATTAAATTTCACCTCATTTATATATTTTCACGCCTAAAAAGATTATCGTTTTATAACTAATTTTCCATTCAAACAGTAAAATATGCTACTTCCGTAACGCTATAGATATCACCTAGAAATATTACTGTAATATTATTAACGTTACAGTAATTGAAATACTACTCATTTTGTGTTTCATATGCCCTGATACGCCAAAAAACAACAAGGAAGCGCTATCAGGATATTTATGGAATTGTTACAGAATATTAATGCCCCGTTACGAAAGCTTTGTAATTTTATGTTTTTCGCAAATAAGAAAATAATGGTTGCTATAATGAGGTCAACGAAAACAAATGCAATGGAGGCTATTATGAAAAAATTTATGGGTATAGCAACAGCAGCGGTTTTTGGTCTTGGGATTTTCACAACATCTGCTAAAGCAGAAACAATCGTAACGACTGACGTACTAAACGTACGAGAAAACCCAACTACTGAATCAAAAGTTGTAGGAAAATTATTAGATGGATATAAAGTAAATGTTTTACATACAGAAAATGGTTGGTCAAAAGTTCAATTGAATAGCGGTAAAGAAGCTTTCATAAGCGCTGACTATACAAAAGACACTTACTACGTAACAGCAAACGTATTAAACGTACGTGCTGGAGCAAACACAGACTCAGAGATTCTTGGTAAGTTGAAAAAAGATGATATAATTGAAACAACACACCAAGTACAAAATGATTGGATTCAATTTGAATATAACGGAAAAACAGCTTATGTTCATGTTCCTTACTTAACAGGTAAAGCACCAGTTAAAGTTCAACCAGTAGCTAAAGTTGAAAAAACGACTACAGTTCAAGATACAGCTAAAGTTCGTGAAGCTGCTAAAGCTCAGGAAGTAGCTGAAACTCAAGCAAAAGCTAAAGCTCAAGAAGCAACTAAAGCTCGCGAAGCAGCTGAAGCTCAAGCAGAAGTTAAAGCTCAAGAAGCAGCTAAAGCTCGTGAAGCTGCTAAGGCTCAAGAAGCAGCTAAAGCTCAGGCAGATGCTGAAGCTCAAGCAGAAGTTAAAGCTCAAGAGGCGGCTAAAGCTCGTGAAGCAGCTAAAGCTCAAGCAGATGCTGAAGCTCAAGCAGCGGCTAAGGCTCAAGAAGCAGCCAAAGCTCAAGAAGCTAAGGCTCAAGAAGCAGCTGAAGCTCGTGAAGCTGCTAAAGCTCAAGAAGCAGCTAAAGCTCGTGAAGCTGCTAAAGCTCAAAAACCAGCTACACAACAACCTGTTGCAAAAGAAACTGAAACAAGTGCACCATCATCTTCTCGTGAGTTACGTGTTGTAGCAACAGCTTACACAGCAGATCCACTTGAAAATGGTTATAAAGCAGGCGACCAAGTAAAATCAGCTTTAGGTCATAACTTAACAGCTAATCCAAACATGAAACTTATTGCAGTTGATCCAAGTGTAATTCCATTAGGTTCAAAAGTATGGGTTGAAGGTTACGGAGTAGCAATCGCTGGTGATACTGGTGGAGCTATTAAAGGTAATAAAATCGACGTTTTAATGCCAGATAAAGGTACATCAAGTAGCTGGGGACGTAAAACAGTTACAGTTAAAGTATTAAACTAGTTAGTAAAAAAGAGTCAGTCTCATCGTTGAGGCTGGCTCTTTTTTTATGATTCTTACATTCTTTCTTTCTCTTGAAAGTAAGTAATATTGTCTCGAAGCCACTTCCTCTCCGACACAAACAAGTTTCCACGTTTTTTATACACTTTATCAAATATCTTTAAAACTTCTTCATGATTAGCAAACTTATGTAAGAAACGAAGAGCAATGATAATCTCTACTTCATCCGTAGGCTCTGCTTCATTTTTCCGTCTTCTAGCAACAATTTTATTCACACGTTCGCAAATTGGTCTCATTGCCATTTCGTCGCCATACGTATAAATAGCTCGAACAGCTTCATATTTCACCATCACATTTCTATCCTGTAAAGCTTCAATATAAACTATTTGTAAGTCCGATCCCCCTATTTTTGCTAACACCTCAATAACAGTTGAACGAACATAGGCACTATTACTATATAAAAGCTTTGTTAACGGCAGAATCGATTGATTTGTTCCAATCTCAAGCAAGGTATAACAAATATTTGTAATCTCATCTTTATTTTCTTGAGTATCCAGCAACTTTAGTAAAGCACTCTCCGCTTCTAATGATTTACATAACTTTAAGGAAGAAACTGCCCAAAAACGAACACTATCGTTTTTATGGTAAATATACGGAATAATTTTATTTGTATCACTTACTTCTGGCAGTGTATAAATATTACTAAGCAGTTCACTTAACAAAGTCGGGTTTTGTTCACATTCCAAACAATCTATAAGATAATCAGCAATACTGATCTCTTTCGTATTAATAGCAAGTTTCGTCATTACATAATACATATCTTTCTTCATTGCTATTTTTTTTGCTTTGGTTACCTTCTGCTGTAAATAAGGAAACGTTAATAGGTCATCTAGCTCTTTTGCTTCATCATAAGCACGATGCCTAACCTCTGTATCTTCATCAGCCATCCGCCTTAATAAACCATCTATATACTCTTCCATCTCCTTCGCTCCCGTCAAAATCAAATCTATCTCTTTGCATTCTATATACGATAGACTACTATATCAACAGAAAAAAGAGAATGCCACAGCATCCTCTCCTTCTCTTCCCTATTCCACACAAGTAAACTGCGTCCAAGCTCCTACATAATCTAGTAAGAATAACTCCTCTTCCGCAATTGTACCGACGATATTTTTCCGTTCATCTATCGGCATTTCTTTCAGAATGATTTGCAGTTCACCTTTATACTTACCAAATGAATTGTTTCCAACTACAACTTGCCCTCTTTCCTGCAGCACACTTTCGCGCACTGGGAAGTCATAGTCTTTGTACTTTTTACGCACTTCTGTAGAACGTACCATATATTCTGTTATGTCACCGCGCCTTACATGTAATTCTTGCAGCGTGGCTCTCTTTTCTACTTCAGTCGCTTCGTCTACAAAGTGTACCTTTAGCTGTAACATGTAGCGATTTAAGTTTCCTAGTTTCTCTAACTCTTCCTCACTCGCATAAGCATTTCCGATAATGACATCATCGATTAGCCCTGTTGCCCATAAATGCTTCGCTTGTACTTCAATTGGTAAATTACGATGCTCTTCTAACGTACATAATCCGTCGTTAATATCCCATGGACCGATGTTTGCGGCATGTGATGTAATAAAAGCTGCACTGCGAATACCATGCTTTTTAAAGCGTTCACTACAGCGAATGAAATAATCGTACGGAAGACCAGTGAATTTTTGCGGATAAAAATTATGGCAACCAATTAAAGCTGATTTATTCGCTTGATGCGAAAGAATATTTTCTAAGTACGCAATATCGTTACTTACATTTAACTCAATTTTTAAACCGTACGGATTATTCGTCATTTTCGCTTCAGTTAACCCGTCGAAGCCTACATCTAAACGAATACCGTCTGCGCCTAACTCCGCGAAGAATGATAAATCGCTATAACTAATACCAAGCTGATCAAACACAGCCGGAGCTACATCTAAAATAACTTCCATATTGTTATCTTTTGCGTGATTGATAATCTCTTTAAATTCAGCTACAATTTCTTCTTTCGGACGATTCACAGATAACAAACAAGTAAATATTCTTGAAAAACCGTGTCGTGCCGCTGCGGAAATATAAGCCATATCTTTTTCTTTCGTTGAATGTTCTGGGTAAAGTGAAATTCCTAATTTACGCTCCATGCTTTTGCATCTCCTTCACACGTTGTATTAATGCCATGCTCGTAAATCTATATTTTGCAGATAAACACGTTGCACATAAAATTGTCGGTACAATAATTACGTACGGTGATTGCAATCCTAACATTACATATGCACCCATTGAACAACCGATAAATAAAACTGATACTAATAGTAACACTAATAAAGATTTACTTTGTACCCATTTCGAATAATGGGCAATACACTGTCCGACCACGAATGTAATTAAGATGATAATTGCTCCGAGCATTCTGTTTTCTCCTCTCCTGCTAATTGTTGTTTCTCATACATTTTGAAGAATGGATAGTAAATAACGAACGAGATAACAAAGTTAACAAGTACAAGTACACCAGCCATAATTGTCCAGTCCGTACTAATCACCGCTGCAATTGGTGCTAACATCGTAAATGGCAGTTTCGCCATCATAAGTGGAATCATACCTGAAACAACTGCGAAATATGATACTGTCGTTGTCACTAACGGTGTAATAACGAACGGAATAATTAAGATTGGGTTCATTACAATTGGTGCACCGAAAATAATTGGTTCGTTAATATTGAATAAGCCTGGCACGAATGATAATCTACCTAACTCTTTTAAGAACTTAGATTTAGAGAACATAAACATAATAACTAAAGCTAACGTTGAGCCTGATCCGCCAATCCATACGAACCATTGAATGAACTGCTCTGTAAATAAGTTTGGTAACTGATGTGCATTTCCTGTAGCCGTGAATACTTCCATATTTTCAAGAATTGCTGAATCCCACATCGGACGAATAATTGGTCCTAAAATCGCTGGTCCATGTATACCGAATGACCAGAAAAACACGATTAAGAATACTGTTAATAAACCACCGAATAAATTATTTCCTACTAATACTGATTTTAATGGTGCGATTAAATATGTAATTGTTGTATTTACATCGAATTTCAAACCGTAGCGAATGCCCCAGAATAAAAGAATAACTGCTAATGTTGGAATTAATGCTGCAAACGAATTTGAAACTGCTGGTGGTACACTATCTGGTAATTTAATCGAGATATTATGCTTAATCATAAAATGATAAATTTCTACTGCAATTAATGCTGTAACAATTGCGCCAAATAAAGACGTTGCACTTAATGTTCCTACTGAAATATATCTACCTGCATCAATAACACCTGGTACAGCTTTCGTAATTTGAATTGGTTCAACTGATGCTAGTAAAAAGGCGAGTACAGATAATA
This sequence comes from Bacillus sp. FSL W8-0770, assembly GCF_038008705.1. NCBI lineage: Bacteria > Bacillati > Bacillota > Bacilli > Caryophanales > Bacillaceae > Bacillus > Bacillus sp. FSL W8-0770. The sequence continues at coordinate 782,104 of NZ_JBBOZR010000001.1, read as the reverse complement.
ACCCTGCACTTAACTGATTGAGCTGATAAAAGTTCGCGAGCGAAGCCCCTACACCAAACGCTGCGTATAATGCCATTAGTCCTACTGTAAATCGAAATGGAATATCTAAAATATGGCGAAACGGTGCAATCCATTCCATATATGCATCAATTGGTAAATTTAAAAAGATAACGAAAAATGATCCGACGATCGTTAACGGTAATGTAGAAATAACCCCGTTTCGAATTGCTAATAAATGTCGTTGTCCTGCAATCTTTTGCGTTGTTGGCATAATCTTTTGTTCCATAAAACTCATAAACCCATTCATCAATAGCCCTCCTCTTTCTCTCTACTATAAAAGAATGAAATAAACTTTATAACATTATAATGTTTATATTTAAAAAGATATAATTATGCTAAAACTAATTGTTCTGCTTGCTTAAGCACTTTCAAACCATCACACATACCATAATCTCGTTGGTCTATAATCGCAACTGGTATGTTGTATGAGTTCGCAAGAAACTCTACAGCTGGAAATAAATATTTCACTTGTGGACCGATTAAAACGACATCTGCTTCCTTTATTTCAAGTTTCACAAGTTCTGAATCAACCGCCTTAATTTTATAATTCTTCCCCTGTTTCTTTGCCTCTTCTTGCATTTTTCTTACGACCATACTCGTTGACATACCTGCTGCACAACATAATAAAATGTACATCTTATACGGTCACTTTCTCTTCTACTCGTTTATGAAGAGCAATAAATTCTTCAGCCAGTTCTTTCACTGTAATTGCATTCATTAAATGATCTTGTGCGTGCACTAACAGTAAACTAATTTCTGCATGATTTCCTCTTGCCTCTTCTTGAATTAAATCCGTTTGAATACGGTGCGCTGCTGAAATTTCCTCACTAGCAAGTTTCATCTTTTCACCGGCATTCCCGAAATCTCCTTGTCTTGCAAAAGCAATTGCTTCAAGCGCCGCGCTTCTCGCATTGCCACCATGTAAAATTAACGCAAATGGAGTTTGCATATCAGCCATTTTAAATTCCCCCAAGCTATATGTTTTCTATATTTTTATCTTATTATGAAAACGCATACAATTAAACATAAAAAACTTCCGTTATGTAACGGAAGTTTTTATATACTTTTTCAAAATGATAATAAAATCTCTTGAAAATCTTCAATTACCTCGGTCTGAGTAAGTTTCTCTATCGTAGTTTGACTAGACATAATATCATATAAAAAATCATAAAGCCTTTGCAAATCTTCATTATTATTGCGCTTTACACTAAATAAAATAATTACTTGTACTTTTTTATCTCCCCAATCAACAGCCTTTTCAAGTGTGCAAAACATCAGAAAAGTTTCCTCACTTAATAACTGCATCGGATGCGGGATTGCAACTGAATTCCCAACCGCTGTCGGAGACGTATTTTCTCTTTCTATAACAGAAGCATAAAAGTTTTCTGGTACATAGCGTTTCTCAGCAGCTTTCTCACATAAAAACTGAATAACATCCTCTTTCGTAGAAGCATTATGATTTAAAAAGATTAAATCTTCCTTAATATAAGGCTGCACACTAGTATTCACATGCGTAAACAACCGCTGACCAATCGATTTAATCTCTTTATCATCAAATATTGAATTCACTTTTATAACTGGAACAGGCAAGCCACTCGGTATATGAATCGTACTAATAATACAATCTATTTTTTCTTTATAAAGATCTTCTACTTTCAATTGATAATAGCCTGTAATACCTACAATCTCTAATTTATCTCGGAACTGTGATAAAATTTTATATTTTAATAGTTGTGCACTTCCTTGACCAGTCGCACAAACTAATAAGCATCTTTTCTTTTGATTTTGCTCCTGCAAACGGCTCATCGCTCCGCCGAAGTGAATTGCAATATAACCAATTTCACTTTCAGGGATCGATTCACCCGTATATTCACCAATGATATCTCCAACAAGAACCGCAATTTCAAAAGCATACGGATAATTCTTTTTCACTTCTGCCAAAAGAGGATTTCTCGTATTTAACTTATACTTCAAACGATTTAATAACGTTTTTAAATGAATACCAAATCCAAATAATAATTCTTCATCATAATAAAAAATAAGATTCCGTTCTTCCGCTACTTTAAAAAGAATATGTTGCATAAATGCATATATATCTTTCCCTAATAGCTCTTCTACATTTTCATAGCGATCTCTCGTTGTAACAGCAGTACTTAATAAATGCATCGTCACATATAATACTTCTTCTTCTGGAAATGAAAATTTCAACTCTTTCTCTAAATCTCCTAAAATCTGCTTCGCAATTGTATATTCTTTCTTTAGTATAAGTTCTGATTGCTCCGCATGCAGTCCTTTCATATAATGTTGACTTTGACAACGCTTTAATGCGATTGCAATATGAATGACTAAATTATCAATTTCTATATCAGATAAATATATTGTTCCGCCTTCAATATACTTTAATATAATTGAACGAATGAGTGATATATGAGGTAGCGATAAATATGTCTCCGTCTGCTCAAATTGCTCATGAAACGGAGTATGATCATAACGCGGTAAACCATATTGTGATAAACAAGAACGAATATTAAATTCCTCTCCAACAATACGTATACCATAATACGGTCTCTTCTCAATTTGTAATTCATAGCAACCACATATATCTGTAACATCTTTCATAATTAAATTGACCGTTGATTTGCTCACATACATCTCTTCCGCTAATTCTGAAAGCTTCACATATCCCTCTGTCATTAAAACACGCTGCAGAATGTACGCTATTCTTTCTTCATAAGAAGTTGGGATCTTTTCCGTCTGTTTTTGAAATAGACTCACACAAAAGTCTTCAAATTTCTTCTTTTGTATAATTTCTAATTCGTACCCATTCCCTCTTTGCGATTCGATTTTCGCTCCGTTTTCTTCCAATATATCATTTAATAATTTTATATCCTTTTGAATCGTCTTCGTTGATACATGTAAACGGCCTGCTAAAAAAGCTCGATTTAACATCGATTTCTCTTCTAAAAATTCCTCTAAAATAGAAATTAATCGCTGATGCACCTTTGTCATAGCTCTTCCTCTCGCTCTTTATATATAAAGGGGGAAAAGCTGCTGAAATCAGTAGTTTTTCCCCTTTATATTCTCTCTATTTCTTTAATGTAAATCCGAATTTATCCCATGCTTGTAAATAGTCTAGTAAGAAAATCTCTTCTTCTACAATTCGACCAACTACATTTGTTTTTCCTGTATTCACCATATCTTTTAATGCAATTTGTAATTCGCCTTTATACTGGCCATATTGTTCATTATCAATTAATAAATCTCCACGCTTAATTTCGCGCGTATTATGAGGTTTAAATTCTTCTTTTTTATATTTCACACGACTTTGTGTAGAACGAATCATATATTCAGATACATCTCCGCGATAAAAATGTGGTTCGTCTAATACGATAATTCTTTCTAGTTCTGTCGTTGTATCATATATTTCTATATCAAATGTTTGTTTCTCTTTATTTAATGCACCTAGTGCTTGTAATTCTTCTTCTGACGCATATGCGTTTGCAATAATAACATCATCAATTAATTCAGTCGCGAATAAATGCTTCGCCTGTGTTGTCATCGGTAATTCACGATGCTGCTCTAATGTACATAACCCTTCTGTTACTGGCCAAGGTCCGTATGTTGCATCAAATGATGAAATAAAAGCTGCCGTTCTCATACCGTAATCTTTAAATTGTTTCGAGCATTTAATGAAATGATCGTATGATAATCCTGAATAACGATGCGGATAAAAATTATGACAACCAATTAAATTTTCACGATTTGGTCTATGACTCATAATGTTATCTACATACTTCGTACCATTACTCATATTAATCTCAATTTTCAAACCATACGGATTATAAGTCATAATTGATTCTTCTAATCCTGAGAAACCAACATCTAAACGAATACCGTACGCACCTAATTCATGGAAGAATGATAAATCATTATACGAAATACCTAATTGTTCAAAAACAGATGGACTAATATCAACTAATACTTGGAACCCTAATGCATTCGCATGAGAGATCGTTTCTTTAAATTCTTCTATAATTTTCTCTTTTTCTCCATCCACAGATAATAAACATGTGAACACACGTGTAAATCCATATTTACTTGCTAATGTTAAATACTCCTTATCTTTCTCTACTGTTGAATGTTCTGGATAAATAGAAATACCTAATCGTCTCATATGTACACGCCTCTTTCTTCATCATATTGTAAACCTTTTCAAATATATGTAGTAAAAAAGTATATATCCCCTTCTTGTTCACTACTCTTTTGAATCCGCTTTCTTTAAAGAAAAAACAATTTCTATCATTCTTAACACCTACAAGTCTATACATCTATACTTTACATCTTTTTTTCATAGTTGTGTAGCTTTTACACAAATTTGTCAGTTTTTCATCTTAAAAATTGTTATCCGTTTTCAAGACACCTTCCTTGACTGTTGCATTGACCAATACATATACTCGAAAGAAAAGAGAAAATTTTATATAGGGGATGAATATATGGGAGAAGCAATACTCGTAAAACGAGAACCGTTATGGACAAAAGAGTTTGTTGCTTTAATTTTTGCAAACTTATGTATGTTTTTAGGGTTTCAAATGTTAATTCCAACCTTACCTGTTTATGTGAAAGAAATTGGTGGCACAAGTTCCAATATCGGATTTGTTGTCGGCATGTTTACCGTTGCGGCACTTTTTGTTAGACCGCTAACTGGGAACGCCTTGCAAAAATTCAATAAAAAAATCATTTTAATGATCGGCACTGCTATCTGTTTACTCGCTATGGGCAGTTACCTTTTCGCCTCAACTATCTTTCTCTTGCTTGCTGTTCGTATTTTACACGGAGCTGGTTTCGGTATTACAACGACTACATATGGAACTGTCGTTTCTGATTTAATTCCCTCAGCTCGCCGCGGAGAAGGCATGGGATATTTTGGCCTTTCTGGAACAATTGCAATGGCCCTCGGTCCACTTATCGGACTATGGCTTATGCAAACATATAACTTCACAATTCTTTTTTTATGTGCATTATCGTGCACAATTGTTTCATTAATATTAACGAAACTACTTCAAATCCAAAAATCGAAACAGCCTCCACAACAATCATCTAGTACTTTTCTCGATGGATTTATTGAGCGTAAAGCTTTACTTCCTTCATTATTAATATTATGTATTACATTAATGTACGGAGGAATCGGAAGTTTTATCACTCTATTTGCTACAGAAGTCGGCATAGCTGATATTAGTCTCTTCTTTTTATGTAACGCACTAGCAATCGCTGTAACTCGTCCATTCTCTGGAAAGCTATATGATGCGAAAGGCCATACATTCGTCATCATTCCGGGAGTTATTATAACTTTTACAGGCATTATTTTATTGTCGTATACGACGACAATTCCGAGCTTAATTATTGCTGCAGCATGTTACGGAAGTGGTTTTGGAGCGATCCAACCTGCACTACAAGCATGGATGATTGACCGCGTAGCACCGCATCGACGCGGCGTAGCAACGGCTACATTCTTCTCCGCATTTGACCTTGGAATCGGCGCTGGAGCGATTATATTTGGATTTATTGCTCATTTTACAAACTATGCAACTGTATATCGTTACTCCTCTCTATTACTTATTGCTTTTCTCTTCATTTACATTACAAGCATAAGAAAACAAAAGCATGGCGATAAAAACACGGAAAAAGCTGCTGGATAATTCAGTGGCTTTTTTATCGTGTTAAAAGAATTATTTCCCCTCGTTTTGCTGTTATAAAACTACATGCATTTTCCTACATATTTTTTTAACTTTCATCAAAAAATATACGATGAACTCGCAGACGCTTTCCTTGATATTCAAATGAAAAACACTATTCTAAAGAGTGTGATTTTTTTACAAAATTAAGATTTACACATGATGAAAACCAATAAAATACAGCTGTTTCTTTAAGGTATTGTAAACTTTTCTACCCTTTGTAAATTTAGTGTAAATTTTACTAGCAAACCGTTTACAGTGACTCAAGGTTCAGTTAATAATTACATCGTACATGAAATTTAAGGAGTGGAATGCGTGGAATATAATGTTCAAGATATGATCTTCCAGTTCATTGGTGGATTAGGTATTTTCTTATTCGGGATTAAATACATGGGCGATGGACTGCAACAAGCAGCTGGAGATCGTCTTCGTGATATTCTAGATCGTTTTACAACAAACCCACTCATGGGTGTACTAGCAGGTATGTTAGTTACGGTATTAATCCAATCCAGTTCAGGAACAACCGCTTTAACAGTCGGACTTGTAAGTGCAGGATTTATGACATTAAGACAAGCAATCGGTGTTATTATGGGTGCAAACATCGGTACGACAGTTACTGCATTTATTATCGGAATTAAAATCGGAGAATACGCTCTCCCAATTATGGCAGTTGGAGCTATCTTATTATTCTTCTTTAAAAATAAAAAAGTACATTCTGTAGGTCAAGTTATATTCGGCTTTGGTATGTTATTCTTCGGTTTGGAATTAATGAGCACAGGTATGAAACCTCTTCGCTCTTTAGAATCCTTCCAAGAATTAACGGTTAATATGAGTGATAATCCAATTTTAGGAGTTGTTGTCGGTACAGTCTTTACTTTAATTGTACAAAGTTCAAGTGCAACTATCGGTATTTTACAAGAACTATTCGGTCAAGGTGCAATCGATTTACAAGCTGCCCTTCCTGTATTATTCGGTGATAACATCGGTACAACAATTACAGCTGTATTAGCAGCAATCGGTACTTCTATTGCCGCAAGACGTGCAGCATTAGTTCACGTTATCTTTAATATCGTCGGTACAATTATATTTACGATTTTATTAGTACCATTTACAAGCTTAATTCAATATTTCCAAACATCATTAAACTTAAATCCAGAAATGACAATTGCATTTGCACACGGAACATTTAACGTAACAAATGCAGTTATTCAATTCCCATTTATCGCTGTATTAGCATGGATTGTAACAAAACTTATTCGCGGCGAAGATTCTGCTATTGATTTCAAACCGCAGCATTTAAACCCAATTTTTATTGAGCAATCTCCAGCTATCGCTTTAACAGAAGCTCAAAAAGAAATTATCCGTATGGCTGAGTTTTCATTACATGGATTAAAAGAAGCAAACCAATTTTTAAATACACAAGACAAAAAACACGCTGACATGGCTACTCAATTAGAAGGAGCTATTAACAATTTAGATAAAAAAATTACCGAGTATTTAGTTTTACTATCAGAAAAGCCGCTTTCGCCTACGGATTCTGAAAAACATTCCGTTTTAGCAGGTGTTGTTGGAGATATTGAACGTGTCGGTGATCATGTAGAAAACCTTGTAGAACTTGTAGATTTCCAAATTTCAAACCGTGTTTCACTATCAGACGAAGCACTAGCTGAATTAAATGAAATGCTGGAATTAACAATTTCAACACTACAAGACTCAGTTGAAGCTTTAACAAACTTCGATACTGAACTAGCTCAAACTGTTATTGCTAAAGAACGCAAAATCGACCAAATGGAACGTGTTCTTCGTAAACGTCACGTATTACGTCTAAACGAACGCAGCTGTTCAGGTGATGCAAGTATCATCTTCGTCGATATGGTAAGTAACTTAGAGCGCATTGGCGATCACGCTGTAAATATCGCTGACGGTGTTTTAGGCGAACAAGGAAAAATCAATTTAAAACAATCATTATAATAAGAAAGAGACGCTAACGTAAGCGTCTCTTTCTTATTATATTTTAACAACTGTTCTTCCTTTTAACTTTCCTTGCAATATAAGTGTAAACTTCTCCTCTAATTCTTCTAATGTACATTCTCCTGTATAAGATCTTAACTCTTTATTACTCCATTCATTTGCTAAGAGCGTCCACACATCACTTCTCACATCTGCTGGACATTGCACAGAATCTATCCCTAAAAGGCTTATGCCTCGTAAAATAAACGGATATACCGTTGTTTGTAATTCCTGGCCTGCCACATTACCGCATGTCGTTACACAACCACCATACTTTACTGTTTTTAAAGCTGTTTCTAACATACGTCCACCTACAGTATCAATAACTCCGGCGTATATCCCTTTTAACATCGGTCTTCCTGATTCATCATTCAATTCCGCGCGATGAATCACTTTTTTCGCTCCTAGACGTAGTAGCATATCTTTCTCTTCCATTTTTCCTGTCGCTCCTACTACGTTAAACCCTAACTTACTTAATATACTAACAGCTACACTGCCTACGCCGCCTGTAGCACCCGTTACTAAAACATCTCCCATATTAGGCTTGATTCCTGCCCCAATAAGCTTATATACCGACAACGCCGCAGTAAAACCTGCTGTCCCATACATCATACTTTCCTTTAATGACATTCCTTCTGGTAAAGGCACGACCCAAGATGATGGCACGCGAATATATTCTCCGAAACCACCAGAGGTATTCATACCTAAGTCATATCCCGTTACAATAACTTGATCTCCTGCTTTAATGGTAGCATCTTCACTACTCACAACTACTCCTGCAGCATCAATTCCTGGCGTATGAGGATATGTTCTCGTAACACCTTTATTACCAGTAGCTGAAAGAGCATCTTTATAATTTAATGAAGAATAATGAACTTGTATGAATACGTCTCCCTCAGGTAAACTACTTACTTCTCTCTCAACAACTTTTCTTACAAACTGATGATTTTCCTTTTCGTTCACAACGATTGCTCGGAATGATGTATGATTCATTATGCTCTCTCCTTTATCCGTCAAATTCTTCTTTATTATATAGAAGAAATAAGTAAGCTTACTCATTTCTTCTTGGCTATATTTCAACAAATCTTACTTCCCTATCACTTTCTCATAATATATATTTTCATTTCTACTAAAAGCCCTTATACTTATTCTACATCTGACAAATAATATATAGAAAATCTGACTTTTTATAAATATATTGAATTTTTACGAAATGTAAATGTTTTGTAATGTTTTTTTTCGCTAAATTTCATTATAATAAGTGGATATGAGTGTCGTATTTCAATCCAAATGAAGGAGTACAGGAAATGGAGCAAAACCCATCTTTGCAAGAAAATACACGCAATAAACCGAAAAAAAATAAGAAAAAAATAAAAATTATTATAAGCGCTATACTATTCGTTTTATTAATAGGCGGCGGTTATACTTGGTTTTTAGTAAATAAAGCATCTTCTGCTGTTCGAAATGCCGCACACGATTTAGCACGCGGTGATAAATCTGATTTACGTGATAAGGCTGTAAAACCTATTACAAACAATGTCTCTGTTTTAATAATGGGTGTCGATGAAAGCGATGTCCGTGGAAAAGAATATGGTGAAGCTATAAGAACAGACGCGCTTTTACTTGCAACATTTAATAAAGATAGCAAAACTGTTAAACTATTAAGTATCCCACGTGACACATATACTTATATTCCAATAGAAAAGAAAAAAGATAAAATTACACACGCTCATGCATTCGGTTCTGCTAAAAACGGAAAAAATGGTGGACCACAAGCAAGCATTGATGCAGTTGAAAAATTAATGAATGTTCCTGTCGATTATTTTGTAAAATTCAACTTTAAATCATTTATAAAAATCGTCGATGACTTGGGCGGTGTTGAAGTTGATGTACCAGTTGAATTTACTGAGCAAGATAGCAATGATAATGCTGAGGCTATTCATCTAGAAAAAGGTGTTCAAAAGCTAAATGGCGAAGAAGCTCTTGCTCTTGCTAGAACAAGGCACATCGATAGTGATGCAATGCGTGGACAACGTCAACAACTCGTTATCGAGGCTATTTTAAAGAAACTAACAAGTGTTGGTTCTGTAACAAAAGTTGGCAACATCATTGATGATATTAACGGACAATTCGTTACAAACTTAACATTTGATGATATGCTTTCATTCTATAAATATGGATCGGATTCGGAAATTGAGAAATTACAAATCCAAGGTGATGATTGCTACATGGCAAAAGGTGACGATACTTGTAGCAAATCTGCTGGTGGTGGTCGAACTTACTACTACAATCCAGATAAAAAAGAATTAGCTAATGTTACAAATGAACTTCGTACTCATCTTGGGCTACCTGCATATACAAAGTCTGACTCAAACTCTGATTCGAAAAAGACAAAAGAATCTAAGTCTGAAAATTCAAGTGAACGTGAATCAAATAACAATGAAGTGAAAAATAAGAACAAAAATAGCAGTGAAGATACAGAAACATCGTCTAATGACAATGAATAATATAGAAGCGGTTCTCTATGGAGGTAGAGAACCGCTTCTTTATATTCTTCCAAATATAAAAATCAGAACTTTCTAACTATCTTTTTTAATATTTTTAAATTATAATAAATAGTAGCAATCTATTCCAATTATCAGGGGGCTCATACATATGAAAGCTGCAGTAAAACATAACATCTCAGATTTTAAAGACTACTTAAAATCTAACGATATATACATGGAAGAAAATATAGATGAAAATGATGGCTCTGTTCATTTTTCAGTAGGATTAGAGACTGAAGCTGGCGCAAAGATTCAACTTATCGCTGCTTTCCAAAACGAACATCCTACGGTGGATATATACTGCTTCAATGTTGCTCACGTGCCTGATGCAACATCAACAAATGATATTTTACATGTCATCAATGAATTAAATACATCTTATCGCTTTGCAAAATTCACATTAAATAAGCAAAATGCAATTGATATTTCAACATCTCTTGCATTCTCAGAACCAAACTTTAATCCAGCACTTGTCTTTGAACATACGAGAATGCTATATAAATTAGCAAATGACGAATATAAAAACTTAATGAAAGTTATTTGGACATAAAGTAAAACTATAATCCGTTAGGTTTACGGGCAATAAATAAAAGGATGGGCTGTAAGCAGCACCATCCTTTTATTTTGATATCATATCGATCCACATTTTAACAGCAGTGCCTACAATTAAAGTGGACAATACATATTGCAGTACTTTTTGATTTAGCCTCTTCCCGACTCGTGCTCCAAGTGGCGCAGCAAATATACTGGCAACCGCAATAATTAGAGCTGGAATGATAACTACTTGCCCAGTAACCATTTTTCCTGTAGTAATCCCTATTGAGGAAATAAACGTAATAGCGATAGATGTTGCGATCGTCATGCGCAGTGGTAATTTTAAAATAACTAGCATAATGGGAACTAAAAGGAACGAACCTCCAGCTCCTATAATGCCTGAAGCTCCCCCTACAACGAACGCTAACAAGCTTGCTAACCATTTATTATACTTCACATCTCCACTATTATTTTGTTTCGGTACAAACATCATAATAGCTGCAATTGTAGCTAATGCTGCATAAACAACATTGACTGTATGTTCCTCTAATATGTTAGCACCGAAACTCCCTATGAAGCTTCCTATTAATATACTAGCTCCCATATACATAACTAACGTTTTATTCATGTCATTACTTTTCCGGTATGCCCAAGCGCCTGCAAAAGTTGCAAAGAATACTTGTACCGCTGTAATACCGCTCACTTCATGTGATGTATAGCCAGAAAATCCCAGCAATACCGGAATGTATAAGATCATCGGATAATTAATAATCGCACCGCCAATTCCAACCATTCCTGATATAAACGATCCTATAAATCCAATTATAAAAAGTAATACGACTAAGCTCATCTTACATCCCCTCCCTTCTAGAAAGAAGATGAATTAAATGAATAAGTTTACATTCCCATCCGAAGCATCTGCTAAATAAGCTCCTACTCCTGCAAACTCTACCCCTTCCATAATCTCTTCCTCTTTTAACCCTAATAAATCTACTGTCATTTGACAAGCGACAAGTTTAATCCCCTGTTCTTTCGCCAAATCGATTAAATCTGGTAAAGGCATCGCATTATGTTTTTTCATAATACCTTTAATCATCTTTGGTCCCATACCTGCAAAATTCATTTTTGATAATCCCATCTTATCCGCACCGCGTGGCATCATTTTTCCAAACACTTTTTCTATAAAAGTTTTCTTTACCTTCACATGCTCATCTTTCCTTAAAGCATTTAATCCCCAAAAAGTATGAAAAATAGTTACCTCTTGATCATACGCCGCTGCACCATTTGCAATAATATAAGCAGCCATTGCTTTATCATAATCTCCGCTAAATAAAACGATTGTTGTTTTCTTCTGTTGTTCCATGTTGTTCTCCCTCCGATTACCTATAGGGGTATTTTATCATTTATAAAAAGGCTCAAATCATGTATCTCTGTACTATACGACTTTACCTTCCCATGCTAACATACCACCTACCATATTAATTGCTTGAAAACCGTAGCTCTCTAAAAACTGAACTGCTCGTGCACTTCTTCCGCCAGAACGACAAACGATAATATACTCTTTCTTTTTATCCAACTCATGCATACGAAACTCTAATAGTCCTAGTGGAATATTACACGCTTCTGGAATTTTCCCTTCGGCTACTTCTTCTACTTCACGTACGTCCACGATATTTACTGCTTCTTTACGTAACAATTTTTCTTCCAATTCTTTTACTGTCATTTCTTTCATTTTAAATTCCCTCCTCACAAACCATTCATACCGCCTGAAACATTGATAACGTGCTGAAATCCTAATTTCTTTAATACCTTTGCTGCTTGCTTACTTCTCATCCCGCTCTGACAAATAACAATTACTTCCTTATTTTTATCTAACTGATTTGCCTTACTCGCTAACTCATTTAGTGGGATATTTTGAAACCCTTTCATATGATTCCCTCTATACTCACCTACTGTACGTACATCGATAAATTGTTTATTCTTTTGCCCCATCATACGTTTTAAATCTTTTCCTGAAATATTTTTTACTCCTCTAACTGGTAAGAAGCGAGAAATAATAAACCACGATACAAGTACAATTAAGATTACATTCAATATTGTCTTTACATCCATAAAACTATTTAAACTCCTTCTATGCCTTTTTCCCGTCCAAATATATACTATAGCTTTGAATATGGAACCCTTTCTTTCTTAAAAAACGAACACTTAAATTCCGATCCACTTTATTATGAACAATAAGATGCAAAGGCTTATTTGGTATTTCATGATAATACCGTTTTAAATACGCATACGGTATACACATAATTCTAGAAGTGTTATCACTGTGACTCTCTGTATAATTGCGTACATCTACAACAACACTTTCCATTTTCCTTACTTGTTCTAACGAAATATATGCAACATTTAAAACCGGAATGTAACGTTTTACTAAACTTCCTAGCATCGATACTATTAGAGATATAACTATATAAGACATATATGATTATCCTCTTTACTTTCAATAATAAGCAGAGGATGTAATCTTCCACTTATTATTGAACCGCTATGCTTTCTTGATCCAGAACTTTAATTCACCAGATTCTTCCGTGTGTTTTAACACTTCATGACCGCCTTTTTGTGACCATGCTGGAATATCTTTAATCGCACCTTTATCTGTTAAGTGTACTTCTAACACTTCTCCTGATTGTAATGCTTCCATTGCTTTCTTTGTTTTTACAATTGGCATTGGACATGCTAATCCTTTTACATCTAATACTTCTTTCACTTTCATCTTATATACCTCCTATTTTTATTACATTTGAAATCGAATTAATTATGAACAGCACAACGGTTTGGACCAATCTCCATTTCACGCTCTTCGTCTTGACTTGGATTTAATCGCCCCATATTTGTTTGACGAATTTCTTGATATGCATTCGGTTGAGGTGGTAAATTCTCCGTTACAACTTTACGAAACTCTCCCTCATCCTCAATATTTAACCCTGCATTATACGCAAATAAATCTTTTAATTTAGCACTAACGATACCACTCTCGTCCATTTCACTTATTTTTGAATAATGAGCCGGTAACACAACTAAGTTTTGAGATAGTTCTTTATATCTGCTATACAAAGTAGTACGTAAATCACTTACCCAATCTTCAGCTTTCCCAGCAAGGTCTGGACGCCCAATTGAATCTACAAATAAAATATCACCTGATAATAAATAGGAATCATCTACAATAAATGACGTACTTCCAATCGTATGCCCCGGTGAGTATAATGCATCAATTTCAATTTTAGTACCCCCCACCGTAATAACAGATCCTTCAACAAGTGGTTTATATGAGAACACCACTTCCTCTGCATCTTTTGGCGGTAACCAATACGTACCACCTACTTTTTCCGCTAACTTACGTCCGCCAGAAATATGGTCTGCATGTAAATGTGTATCCATTACATTCGTAATCGTAACGCCATGCTCTTTCGCAAACTCTTCGTACGCTTCAACTGTTCTTACTGCATCAATAACTGCTGCTTCACCGTTTGAAATAACCATATATGATAAGCAACCTTTTCCAAGACGGTTAAACTGATACATACTTCCGCCATCTTTTAAATCTCCCACTTTTATAGGCTTTACATATTCACTCCAAGTCTTCATACCACCAGATAAATAGTAAATATTTTCCAATCCAGCCTCTGTTAATTGCTCTGCTACAAATATAGAAGACCCTTCTTTTGCACATACTACTAAAACATCTTTATCTTTAGGTAGTTCACTGACAATATGATCTACACCCTCTAATAAATCAAAGTACGGCACATTCATTGAAGTAACTTCTTTTCCTTCAATTTTCCAACCTTCATAATCCGCCTCATTACGAACATCTAAAATAAACAACTCTCCGAATAAAACTTTCTCTGCAACATCTTTTGCTTGTAATGCTTTAACATTCATCTCATTACCCCCGTAGGTATATTTTTATTTAAAAAATTTTATTTTTCCACATTCCCTTTCCACTCTAACATGCCTGGGATGACATTTTTCACATTTGCATAACCTTTCTCTTTCAACATGTGACAAGCTACATCACTACGGTTACCAGTTCGACAAACGACGTAAATTTGCTTCGTCTGATCTAATTCCGCACTACCAAGTTCGCCTAATGGAACTGAAATAGCCGATGGAATATGACCAAAAGCGAATTCCGCCGCTTCACGAACATCTACTATAATACACTCTTCACCACTTAATACTATCTCTTCCAATTCAGCATTCGTAATTGTATGAGGATATTTCACTATTTCATTCATTTCATGCTCATTTGCTTTTCTAACGTAATGCATCAATACATCACCTTCTTGTTTCGTCCCTATATATTGATGACCTACTTTACTCGCCCAACTTTGTATATCTACAGTAGATCCTTTATCTGTTGCCTGAACTTCAATCACTTGCCCTGACGTCAATCCTTCCATCGCCTTCTTCGTTTTCACAATCGGCATCGGACAAGCCAACCCTTTACAATCTAAACTCATATCCACTTTTATACTCATAATTGATTCCTCCACAACTTATATACATATACCTGTAGGGGTATATTAAAATGTTTTTGAAAATCTGTCAACAATTATGTCTGACAGATTATCGGCTTTTTACAAGTAATTGAACAGCTTCTTTAATTAACTCTTCATTTGAACCATTACCACTTTCAAACTGTTCACGCAAACATTGCTCTAAATTTGTCCCAACAACAAGTCCAATTGTACGATCAAGTGCAGAACGAGATGCCGTTAACTGTGTAATAACCTCTCGGCAATCTTTTCCTTCTTCCATCATACGAAGTACACCACGAACTTGACCTTCAATACGTTTCAATCTATTTTTCATATCTTGATTATATTCCATTCTATAATCACCTCATTACCATTATGTCACTATTTATAACCTATGACAATATATTATACCCTATAGGGTATTTTGTAAACCCCTATTTTTAATATTTATCTTATATGTTCACAAAACAAGAAGTGAAACCTTAGTATATAGGCTTTCATCTTCCACCAAATTTTGAAGTGGAAGATGAAAAAATATTAATATACAACACGTTCTGGTACTACTGTTCCGTATAATTTAAAGCCACCATCTAAGTTCTTTACCTTATATCCTTTTTCCATTAACATGCGCGCTGCAACATACCCTCTCATACCAAGTTGGCAAGTGATATATATTTCTTTGTCCATTGGCACTTCATCCAATCGATCACGTAATTCATCTAACGGAATATTAATAGAGCCTTTAATCATTCCTTGTTTTAGTTCATTCGGCTCCCGAACATCTATAAGATATCCACCATTGTCAACAATACGATCTATTTCATGCCATTGCACTGTGTCCACAAAACCATCTACTATATTACTTGCCGCATACCCCACCATGTTTACTGGGTCTTTTGCAGAAGAATAGGGCGGGGCATATGATAATTCTAAATCCGGCAAATCGATTACAGTTAAGTTTGCCTTCATTGCCGTTGCGATAACATCAATACGCTTATCTACACCGTCACGCCCTAACGCCTGCGCTCCATAAATTTTTCCGCTTTCTTTATTAAAAATTAATTTTATTAGCACTGGCGTAGCATTCGGATAATATCCCGCATGCGAATTCGCCTGCACATGTACTACCTCATAGGGTATATTTAATCGTTTTAATATTTTCTCATTTACGCCCGTCGCAGCAACTGTTAAATCAAAAACTTTAGCCACAGAAGTTCCCATCGTACCTTTATATAAAGAATCTGTATGGCCATGAATAATATCTGCTAACATGCGACCTTGACGATTAGCTGGCCACGCTAAAGGAATCATCGTTTCTGTTTCTGTAACAAAATCTTTCACTTCAATCGCATCACCAATTGCATATATGTGCGGGTCCGACGTTTGAAAACGCTCATCTACCTTTATCGTTCCTTTAACTCCTAGTGCTAACCCTGCATCCTTCGCTAAACTACTCTCTGGTTGCACACCAATTGCTAAAATAATCATATCTGTCTTTATGATTGAACCACTTTTTAAACGTACAACAGTCCCGTGCTCTTCTAACGCATCTACACCGTCTTCTAAAACAAGCTCAACATTGTGATTTCTCATATGTTCATGTACGTATGCTGCCATTTCATAATCGATTGGTGGCATTACTTGATTCGCCATCTCTACAAGAGTAACATCAATTCCTCGTTCTCTTAAATTCTCAACCATTTCCACTCCAATAAATCCTCCACCAATAACCGTCGCATGACGTGGTTTCTTCTCATCAATATACGCTTTTATACGATCTGTATCAGGTACATTTCGTAACGTAAACAACGCCTTCGCTTCTTCAATGCCCGGAATAGGTGGAACAATTGGTTTCGCCCCTGGTGAAAGAATCAAAACATCATATTCCTCGTTATATGTTTCATCTGTAGTTACATTCTTTATCGTAATTGTTTTCTCTTCTTTATTAATCTTTACAACTTCACTCAATACACGTATATCTAGATTAAAGCGCTTTGACATTCTTTCAACAGTTTGTACTAATAACTTTTGTCTTTCTGTAATAACACCGCCAATATAGTATGGTAAGCCACAATTTGCAAATGAAATATATTCACCGCGCTCCACCATAATAATTTCATCTTCTTCACTTAAACGACGAAGCCTTGCAGCTACTGATGCCCCGCCAGCAACTCCGCCTACTACAACTATCTTTCTGGACATATTTCAAACCTCCATGTTATTTATTATTTAATTTTTTCATGTATCACACAAAAACCTATACCTGTATAGGTATATAATAGAGTATGAAAAATTTAATTTCAATCAATATGTCTTTCTTTCACAAATTTGAAACAAAAAAGAACTTAGATATTTCCAAGTTCTTTTTCATATAGTTCTGTTCTATAACTTTCTTTACTATTACATCAATACCTAAAGATGGTGTAGTATGAGGGAATACTTGTTTTAGATAACTGAACTACACCTACATTTAAATTTCCAAACTCAATAGTTTCACTTGAAGTTGAATATATTTCGCTTAAAATTCTTAAATACCACAATCTAAGAAAATGAATCCAAATGGATTTACTATATTTATTCAGACCATCTTTTAATATTATTAAACACATTGTCTGTTATCCGATTTCCAAAATTCATATTTTTATTTCCTCTTGTATGAATGGCTATTATTTTGATACCTGTATCAAAATAATGATATACAGGTGATCCACTTTGCCCTTCATAAGTATCAATCTTGTATGTTAGTCTGCTAGGATTAACACCTTCAATTGGACCATAATCTCTCCACATTGTGTAACGTTCATTTCCTATTTTATCAGCTGGATATCCAGGAATCACCGCAAGTAAACCTTTTGGTGATTCTACATAGGTAGTTCTATATCCAATCCAACCCGTATAATCTCCTGGAGACCCATTTAATTTAATCGTTCCATAATCATAATTTGAATTTTCGTTATCAGTCCATCCACTTACCGAGTAAAGTTTTGTTCCTTTATAAGGTAAATACGGTGCTTGTCCTCCATTACGTCCTGGAGTTACAATAATATTTGTCGCCCATCCACCAATTTCTTTATTGTAAATACAATGTCCAGCTGTCAGCACTGTATCTTTACTAATTAGTGCTCCTGTACATCCATAAATTTCTCCACTATTATACTGAGTTGCTATATGGACTACAGCACTATACGGATATGAAGTTGTATCATTAACCCGTATTCGATCATCTATTCCTATAACAGAATAGGTAAGAATGTTAGGTGAATAATTTAACTTCGTATTTTCTAAGAAGGCTCCCCAATCTTCCCCACCATGTTTACGCCCTTCAAATGAAGGTGAAACAAGATCTTCTCCCCTTCGATCATTACTATACAAAGATTGTTCTTGAAAAAGTACACGTTCTCCCTCATTTGAAACTGATGTCCACGGTACATCTTCTGCATACACCTTCTGATTCACCAAAAATACTGTACAAAAAAAGATAAAAAGAACACCAAAACTATAAAGAGCCAACCTACATCTTATAGAAATAAAGCTATCCAACATAACTTACCTCCTATACAAATGATAGCGAACAATTGAAGATCCCTTTATAAATTCTAGTTTTTCTTTTTTTAGAAGTCAATGTAATTAATAATGATTATCATTATTAATTACATTGACTTAACAAAATCAAACAATAAGTCATATTCTTTACTCTGCGTTCAAAAACCTGTCTCATTAAAGTTTCACCATATTACATAAATCCATAACCTTTTTCACAATCAACTCCGCAGTATTCTCTCCCGGTGGCATTAACAAATTTGTAACTGTTCCATACACAATAGGACTTAATTCTACTTCATATCCGCCATATGCATATTCGTCTTTTGTCGGTAAATAACCAAGATATCCGTTCATATATCCACCAAAGAAAGCCAATTCATTTTGAAGGCTCTCTTTCATTGCTAAGGCAGTTTCTGAAAAAGGTTCCATCGGTATACCTGAAAACATACCATCATTAACTTGAAACAGTTGAACTTCTAAATCTATACGTAACTTCCGAATACCTTGCCTATATTTCTCTAATACGATAGCAAGCCATTCATCCGTATTCACGCCCCACTGCTTCTCGGCTAATCGAGCCATGCTTCGTATCTCATCAATTTCAGGAATATCCTTCAACTTCATTTGCATCATACTTGAAACTGTCCTTAATTTTACAATTGGACTATATGTAACTGTTGGTAACATCGTTAATATATGTCCACTAAGTATGTAAGCCATTTGTTTTAACGCTTCCCTTGAACCGCGATATTTCGCATTCACATTTCCAGCGGCACCTTGAACGATAATAATAGGACAGTTCACTAACTTCTCTAGAATCTCTCTCGTCATTCCAGGATAATCCGTTGATAATTCATCACTATCACCTTTTAAAACATTCGGATGCGCAGTACAAAACACTAAAACTCCAGATAACTCCTTCGTTTCAGCATCTCTTATTGCTAACATACCAATTCGCTTATCTACAACACCATCTATATTTGTTCCCATCTTCGCTCTTCCATCAGATGTTCTCTCTCTTCGATTTACCCCAATATCAACTGTCGTAACACCCCAGCCAACTTCACATAGCTTCAAATTGTTATTCGCAGTAACAGCACCATGTACTACATTATTTGCTAAAATCATTTTATACGACTGCACTAGCGGATCATCACCGACTGTCTCTGGACCGGAATGCGTATGAGTATAAACAACCGTTATTCGCTCAAATGGAACATGAAGCCTACTTGCTACTCGCTCACGAATCATATTCGTATCTTCTACTAACATTCCAATATTATCAATACTTATAAACACAGTTTTCATTTCATCTTTTTCAAATACAAAAACTGTCCCATAAATACGCTCTTCAATATTATTTATTCCTGTCTCTCTATGATATCCGACAAAATCAATACCGACTGGCGGCGTAATATCAACCTTACATACCCCTACTTTGCTCATTTTAATCGCTCCATTTCTCTATATAACTCCCTTTTTTCAAGAATAGCATATTTGACCTTGTTCCAAATAAAAAAGAACGGACACAGTATCCTATGTCCGTTCTTCCCCTCACACATACTTCCGATGCACCATCTTTCCATCATAAGAAAACACAACACCCTTACTCTCCACAATTGACTCCATATGCACCGTTCTTCCCCATAGTTGATGAAGATATGGTAATACTTTTTCTAAGTATTTTAAATCGAGCTCGATTCCTTCGTAGCTATGTTTAATATATAATTCTCCGTTCTTTAAGTAGTCTCCATCTTCTACTACTAAATACGGGAACCCACCATTTGTCCGCATATTTACGAGTTGATCACGCACATTTTCCCATTCTTTATCTATTACTTTATATTCTTTTCCTTGGCGCTGGAATAAGTACATATCTTCTCGCATAACAAGATCTTTATTTAAGTAGTTTCTTAGGAACGATACGTCCCATTCAATTTCGCGTACTTCAAACATTTTGTCACGGCCAGATCCTGGTTTTACGCCCCGTCGCTTCATTTCTTCAGTCGGATTGTTGTACCGTTCTTCAATATCTTCAAAGATTTTAATACCGAGGTAGTATGGATTAATACTTGTTTTTGATGGCTGTACAACACCTGCATTTAATTTCGCAAATTCAATTGCTTCATCAGATGTTAAGTCCATTTCACGAAGTATGCGTTGATGCCAGTAGGACGCCCAGCCTTCGTTCATGATTTTCGTTTCAAGCTGCGGCCAAAAATATAACATTTCTTCGCGCATCATCGTTAATATATCACGCTGCCAATCTTCTAACTCACGGCTATATTCTTCAATAAAGAGAAGTAAATCCTTCTCTGGTTGCGGTGGGATTTTCTTCTTTTTACGTATATTAGAGCGCTCTTGTTTTTTATTTCGGTTATCTAAATTCCATAAATCATCGTATTGCGATACCTTTTTCTTTTCTACTTCTTCCTCTTCTAAATCATCAATACTCCATGCGAGCTTCGGACGCATAAGCGACGGATCAATATGCTCTTGAATGGCAAGTACTGCATCTAAAAATGTTTCTACCTCTGCTTTTCCGTACTTATGCTCATACGCTTTCACACGGTCCGCTGTTGCGGCCATACTCTCTACCATATCTCGCTTCGTATTTGAAAAACGAATATTATTTTTGAAGAAGTCACAGTGTGCTAAAACGTGCGCTACAATTAATTTGTTTTGAATTAAAGAGTTCGTATCTAATAAAAAGGCGTAACATGGATCAGAGTTAATAACGAGTTCGTATATTTTACTAAGTCCTAAATCGTATTGTAATTTCATTCTGAAAAATTGTTTTCCAAAACTCCAATGTGAAAACCTTGTCGGCATCCCATATGCACCAAATGTATAAATAATTTCCGCTGGACATATTTCATAACGCATCGGATAAAAATCAAGCCCAAATCCAGTCGCAATTTCCGTAATTTCCGCAATCGCATATTGCAGTGCTTTATCGTCACTTGCTCTCATTATTTTCCCTCCTTACACTTTCCCTTAAGAAAGTGTATGATGAAGAACAAGCTTTCATGAGGATTGATTGCATAATAAAAAGACACCCCCGCAAAAACGAGAATGTCTCATCTATTAACCTTCAATAATCTCCATCTTCTCCGTAATCGGAGTACGTGCTTTTCCTTCTGGCGCTTTATCGAAATAGCCGATATGAAGAATTCCAACGATACGTTGGCCTCTTGTTAAACCGATTCCTTCTATAAATAATGGATTGTAGTTTAATCCGCCTGATTTCCAAACGCAACCTAATCCGCGTTCCCAAGCAAGAAGTTGGAAGTTTTGCATGAATGCACATGTTGCAGCATAATCTTCATCACGTTGAATTTGACGCGGATCTTCATTTATATATACAACGATTTGTGCAGGCGTGCTTAAAAAACGATCTGATAAAATTTTACCGCGTTTCGCTCTTTCTTCTTCCGTGAAAGAGTTTAATACTGCATCTACTAATTTCTTGCGGCCTTCTCCGATGTATAGTTTACAATTCCATGGTTCACGGTGTTTATGATTTGGTGCCCATGTTGCATCGTTTAATAGTTCAATTAATAACTCTTTGTCTACTACTTTATCTGTAAATGTACGAACAGAGCGTCTTTCTTTAATCACATTAGCGATGGAAGTATATGTAGTCATATTTATCTCTCCCTTATTTTTATCTATATGTATAAGTTTATCGTCATCATTGATATTGATTTTCAATTTCGATTATACCTTAGTTTTTTACTATTAATCAATGTTTTATGTTGGAAAACTTCTAAAAACGTCATTTCATACTGTGAATAAAAAAACTTGATTTGTTCACAAGTATTTCACATTTTATGGAAATGATATGTGTACAGTTTTCTACATTATCCATCTAGGAGGAGTTTACATGTACAAAAAAATCGCTGTTTGTATGACTATGGCAGCATTATTATGCGGGATATCCACCTTCCCTACATCCGCTGCCACACCAAAAGAAGTAACAATGCATCACCATAAACCAATTCCAGAAGAAGAAGTGCAATCGCTAGAAAAACTCGGCTATAACAAACATGAAATTTGGAAAGCTGCTCATATTGCAAGAATTAGTAATAAAGAAATAAAAGATGTTTTAGCTTACTATAAGCAAAATAAATCTTGGGAGAAAACAGCCGAGCATTTCGGTGTAGATCCAAGTAAGCTGAAAAAGCATCATATGAATAAAGAAACAAAGCAAGCACTGCTACAACAGTTAGCAACTATGCAAAAATCCACACCGGATCAGCTAAAGCAAAAAATGAAAGAATATAACATCAAATTGCGTCATCTTACTGTGTTAACAATCATCTCTCAAAAAAGCAATACCCCTCTTGATGATGTATTAAAGATGAAAAAAGATGGAATGGACATTAAACAAATTGCCGAAAAATTAAATGTAAAAAGAGAAGATATACGAGCGGAAATGATGAAATTAGTGAAGTCTATTAAAGAACAAAAAACAAATTAAAATGCTAAAAAGGAAGAGGCTTTCACTACTCTTCCTTTTCTTTATGAACTTTCAATTTTTAAGTATAAATTCCCGTCTTTCCCAAAAACTAACACAAGTAAATGATGTAAGTTAGGGGTGAGAAAATGTTCGGTTTATCATCTAAGAAATCAAAAAAGACTAATACAAAAACACTTTGTTCTATCCCAGAATTTATACAAACCATGAAAGAATCAAGCGATTTTGTCTCTTATAACATACTTAAAGATGAAACGTTGTGCTTGTTTTATTATAAATCTGTCGTGGAAGCACTTATTATTAAACAATTCATTTTAACTCCTATAAAAAAGGAATCGGAACAAATCCAAAACATCTCTGATTTATGTAATATTATCTCTATTGAAGACATTATTACCTCCCCTTCTATTGATGATATTCGTGAAAAATTATTAGGTGGATATATTTTAATACGCTTAAAAAACAATTCGAATCCTGATCAATATGCTTTAATTCGTGCCGAAAGTACTGTTTTAGGAAAACGATTATATAACGATACAGAAAATGAGTATAGCGTAATCGGGCCTAAAATCGGTTTCGTTGAAAACCTTGATACAAATATCCACTTATTACGCCGAAATATCGTAACGGAGCAACTCATTTTTAAAGAAGTTACCGTCGGATCTATATCAAAAACGAAAGTAGCAGTTGCTTATATAGAAGGAATTACAAATGAACAATTTGTCAACACCGCAATTCAACGGTTAGAAGACATTGACTTTGATGTGCCATTTGATGCAACTATGATTGAGCAATTTATTAGCGATAATAGCAATTCACCTTTTCCTGTTCTATTACCTACAGAACGACTAGATCGAGCTGTATTTGCATTAATTAACGGGGAAGTTTTAATTTTAACAGATGGCTCTCCATATGCTTTATCAGGACCAACAACGTTACTGGATTTTTTCATTTCACCAGAAGATTATTATTTACCGTGGATGATTGGATCGTTCTTTCGTATTATTCGTTTTTTCGGAGCTATATTTTCTCTTTTTTCCTCCGCTATTTATACAGCGGCTTTAACATATCATTATCAAATGATTCCTGCTGATTTACTAGGTCCTATTATTTTCTCGAGAGCTAACGTACCTTTCCCTCCTATTCTAGAAGCACTCTTTTTAGAAATTACAATTGAATTGCTTCGTGAAGCAGGAGCACGTTTACCAACGAAAGTCGGACAAACGATTGGGATTGTTGGGGGGATTGTAATTGGACAAGCATCTGTTGAAGCAGCTTTAACAAGTACAATTTTATTAATTGCAGTTGCTTTATCCGCCCTTGCATCTTTCACAACACCGACTGTAAAGATGTCTTCTACTATCCGGTTGTTACGCTTTCCGCTTATTCTCTTAGCGGGTGCATTCGGAGGATTAGGCCTCGCTGTCGGATTTGTATTTATTTTAGCTCATTTAATTAAATTAAAATCACTTGGATCACCTTATTTATTACCTTTATATCCATTTCGTGGTTTAGGTACAGCAGAAGGTTTTCTTCGATTACCATTTAGCCAAACGGCTCAAAGACCTTCTTTTCTTAGACCAAAATCAAAATGGCGCTACAATCCAAACAAATCGAAGCAAAAACGTGATGGTGAGAATGAATGAAGAAAATTTTATTGCACCTTATCATTATCTTCTTCGTTTTACAAACTGGCTGTACACAAACGTATATAGTGGATGCACAGCGTATTATTCATATTGCTGGATTTGACATCACAAAAAACAAAAAATTCCAAGGAACTATTCTATTCCCAGAGTACACACATGGTGTAAAGTCTAAGCCAGAGACTCAAACAACATCTGCCCGTTCACTTGAAACAATTGCTTCACGATTGAATGCGAAATCTCCTCACAATGTTGTTGTAGGTCAAATGCGTGTCGTCCTATTTGGAAAGGCTCTAGGAGAACGCGGAATGAGAGAGATTATTACTAACTTACAACGTGACCCAAATATCGGGCGTGATGTACAACTAGCCATTGTAGATGGATCGGCTGAAGAGCTTTTAAATTACGGGAAAAAAAATGGGTCTTTATATATTGCTGATTTACTCGAGCAAAATATAAGAAATGAGAACATTCCACAAACTGAATTAAACATTTTTTTATATAATTATTACTCTTCTGTATGTGATGCCTATGTTCCTTATATTAAAATGGACGATAATCATTCTGTCGCTGTCAAAGGACTTGCCTTTTTAAAAGGCGATAAAGTCGTCATGTATACGGATAAAAGACATTCTGTTTTAGCAAAATTACTTATTAATCCTACGAAAAATGGACGTTACGAAGCAGCAATAAAAAAGGATAAACATAAAGGTATGGTTGTGATACAAAACTTAGCTGGGAAAAACAAATATGATATAGATCAAACTGGCGACATACCAAAAGTAAAAATCCATTTAAAATTAAATGGATTAATTAAAAACTCTCCTAATTGGATTGATTTAAGAAAAGAAACAAATATCAACTATATAAAAAAACAAATTGAACGAAATGTCGAAAAAGACTGTGAAGATTTAATAAAACAATTTCAAGAAAAGGAAATTGATCCGTTAGGAATACGAGATGAAATTAGAAGCCATACGAGAAAATGGAATATAAGACAAATTCGAAATATGTATAAAAATGTAGCGGTAGATATAAATTTAGATCTTAATATTGTACAATCTGGAATCGGAGAATAGTGAGGTGAAATAAGCAATGAATACAATGAATAAAACAAAGACAGTATCTCCATATTTTGCATTTATTTTATTGCATTCTCTCCAGATTGGTATAGGAATTCTCGGATATCAACGTGTAATTTTGAAAAATGCAGGTTATGATGCTTGGATTTCTCTTATTATTGCAGGTATTGCAACTCATATTGTACTGTTTTGTATGTTAAAAATGCTTGAAAAAGACGGAGATTTAATTAGTATTCATACAACAACCTTTGGAAAATGGGTTGGCTCTATATTTTCTGTAATTTTCACTCTTTATTGCTTATTATTTTGCCTTACTGTTCTTCGTACATATATGGAAGTGATACAAGTTTGGATTTTCCCTACCATTAAGTTATGGAAGCTTACGCTTATGTTTTTATTAGTCACTTACTACATTATAAAAGGTGGCTTCCGTTCTGTGACAGGGATATGTTTTTGGGGTATTGTTCTTCCTATGTTCGTTGTATTCTTTTTAGTCTATCCGATGAAGTATGCACATTTTCGTAATATTTTACCTATTTTTACACATTCACCTTTTGACATGCTTATATCTGCAAAACACTCTGCATTGGAATTTCTAGGGTTTGAAACAATTCTTATCTTTTATCCCTTTATTGAAAAAGGAAAATCTTTAAAAAGATGGGCCCATGCTGGAATTGCTTTTAGCACCTTAATTTATGTAGTTTTAGCTATCGTATCTTTTATGTATTACAGCGAGGGACAATTAAACCGTACTATTTGGCCTACTTTAACGATGTTAAAAATAATTAAAGTTCCTTTTATTCAGCGCTTTGAATATATTATTATTTTCGTTTGGTTTTTAATTATTTTACCAAACCTTTGCTTAACCATTTGGTCATCATGTCAAACGATGAAGCGTTCCTTTCATATTTCATTTAAATTTACATTACCGTTTTTTATTTTCATCATATTTTCAGCTTCTCTACTTTTCACAAACCGTGAAAGTATCAACACATTAAATACCGTACTATCTCAAGCGGGTTTATATATTGTATACGCTTATATCCCAATTTTATTTCTATTCCATTCGCTAAGATGGCGCTTCAAAAATCAGTCAAAAAAATCTTCAACCGATACACCGTAATCTCTGATACAATTTGATTAATACATTTGTAAAGGGGACAAGCGAATGAAAAAGTATGTATTTTCTTTACTTGCAGTACTAAGCTTAATTCTTGCTGGATGCGGAAGTACTGGTACAAATGACCAAAAATCTTCTGAATCAAAACAAGAAGAACATGACCACGCATCGCACACTCAGCAAGCTGACATTCAAGAGAAAACAAAAGGAGTCGACACACTTCCAACCTTCTTAGATAAGCTTGATCCACAAATGAAAGATATCTACACCGTCGCTGGACAAAATGCAGAGCTATTAGATTGGATTCCATGCTATTGTGGTTGCGGTGAAAGTGTAGGACATAAAAATAATAAAAACTGCTTTATTCGTGAAATTAAAAAGAATGGTGAAGTTGTTTGGGACTCCCATGCAACGACTTGCGTCAATTGCCTAGAAATTGCAGTTGAATCTGCTTCCATGAAACAAAAAGGAAAATCAACGCTTGAAATTCGTAACTATATCGATAATAAATACAAAGAAGGCTATGGCAAACCAACACCTACGCCAATGCCAAAAGCTTAAAAAACGAGGGAATTCCTCGTTTTTTCTTTTCATTCTCATTTTTTCTTAACAAATTCTTTCAAGTGTATTTCTCCTTACTTATCACACACTATATATAACTCTCGGTAAGGAGGGTACACAGTGCAAACATATAACGACTATGATAAAGCTCTCTATTACACGTATTGCTGTAATTGGGATAAATTACTCGTTCTTATGGTTCAAACGAACGATCAATTATTTTCTAAGCGTATTGAGCATTTTTTACACGCTTATCAATACAGCAAGGAACTGCCAGAAGTTGATAAACAATTGCAGCTCCTATTTCAATATATTGACCACGCATCCCAAAAGTCGCATGTAGAAGAAGTAGAACAAATTCAAATGTAAACTATAGCGCTATTCTCTTCCGGAGAATGGCGCTTTTTTTAAATTTTTATATCAATAAAAGTTTCTCCTCATAAAACTTTTATTGATAAACATATTTTTTCTTTCTTTTCCATACCACTTCATACTATAATTTAGTATGTAACTATTATAAGAGAGGTATAAAATATGGGACGAGAAAAAAAGCAAGAATATGCTTTACTTACCGCATGGGGAGCTTCTTTTATCGCTACACTGGGAAGTCTTTATTTTTCCGAAATCATGAAATTTGAGCCTTGTGTACTTTGTTGGTATCAACGTATTTTTATGTATCCATTCGTTTTATGGCTCGGTATCGCTGTAGCAAAAAAAGATTATCGCATCGCAAGTTATTCTTTACCAATTGCAAGTATTGGTGCTTGTATTTCTTTATATCACTATGCAATTCAAAAAGTCCCAGCGTTTTCAGCTGCTGGAGCAGCTTGCGGTCGTGTACCCTGCACCGGAGAATTTATAAACTGGTTTGGTTTTATTACAATCCCGTTTTTAGCACTTATCGGCTTTATTACAATCGCTGTTTGTAGCTTTATTGTCATCAAAAACAAATAAGGAGATGAAAGAATGAAAAAAATGCTTATATTTGGTGGTATTATTATCGCCTTGTTTGCGGCAATTTTCGCTGTAACACAAATGGAAGAAAAAAACGCTTCAACTAGCCAAAAGATTGATAATCCTACTGAAAGTAAGACAAACGGTCCTGACTACTACACAAATAAAATCTCTCTTTCAGATCTTCAAAAGAACTTAAAAGAGAAAAAAGAAGAAACAGTATACTTTTATCAAACATCTTGCGTTCATTGCCAAAAATTATCTCCTGTCCTAGTGCCAATGGCTAAAGACTTAAACGTTGAT
Organism: Bacillus sp. FSL W8-0770; assembly: GCF_038008705.1. Taxonomy (NCBI): domain Bacteria; kingdom Bacillati; phylum Bacillota; class Bacilli; order Caryophanales; family Bacillaceae; genus Bacillus; species Bacillus sp. FSL W8-0770. The sequence continues at coordinate 752,995 of NZ_JBBOZR010000001.1, read as the reverse complement.
ATGAAAGTTATGGATATTGAAAAATTAGATGCTCCTTGGGATGAATATAAAATTCAAGGAACACCAACAATCATTCATTTTAAAGATGGCAAAGAAGTGAGCCGTATTAGCGGTGAACAGCCGAAAGATAAATTAAAAGAATGGCTTGAGCAAACGAAAAAGTAACGAGAAAAGGAAACTCCTTCTACACATGAAATGGGTGTAAAATCCCACACTAATGTATAAGGAGGGGGTTTTATGCCAGAAGTAAGATGTTCTGTTTCCAACTGTTCTTTTTGGGGACAAGGTAACTTTTGTCAAGCAAGTGCGATCATCGTTCAGCCTGATGCAGATGAAACTGGTCAAACTGAAAATGATTCATATACAGCTGCTGTTTTAACAAACGAGACGCTAGAAAGTTCTGTAGCAACGAGTGTAGAAACTTGTTGTCATACATTTAAGCCTAAATATTAACAATTATTCCACCTCATATACGTGAGGTGGTTTTTTCTTTCCCTCTTCTTGTTTACGTCATCTCTAATTCTCCCTATAATAAAGTTAACATTTTTATGAATACGAAGGTGAAATACTATGGCTAAAACAATTGCAGATATCGCCAAATTGGCTGGAGTTGCAAAAAGCACAGTCTCTCGTTACTTAAACGGCGGATATGTAAGTGATAAAACAAAACTTAAAATCGAAGGTATTATTCAGGAAACAAATTTCTCTCCCAATACATTTGCTCAAAGTTTAAAAGCAAAAACAACAAATTTAATTGGTGTCATCATCCCCCGATTAGACTCCTTCGCTACAATGAAAACACTTATCGGGATCGATAAAACATTACAGGAAAATAACTATCAAATGCTTGTAGCAAATGCAAATCAAACAACCGAAACTGAAATACAAGCAATTGAAAACTTTATAAAACAAAAGGTAGCTGGCATTATTTTATTAACAAAAACATTAACGAATGAACATCAAAAAATTATGGCTAATTCAAACATCCCTATTTTATTCGTCGGGCAAGAATATAAAAATCAATATTGCCTCGTTCACGATGATTATGATGCAGCGTATGAGTTAGGGGCATACGTTTTATCACAAGGCCATCGACATATTGCCTATTTAGGGATAGGAAAAGATGATATTTCTGTTGGAATAAATCGAAAAAATGGTTTTCAAAAAGCAATTGAAAATTTAGAACCAACTTGCAACGTTTCATATTACGAAACAACTTTCCGCATAGAAGATGCCATGAAACAAGTACAACATATTTTAGATAATAATCGCCCAACTCTTATCGTATGTGCTACAGATAACATCGCTCTTGGCGCAATGAAAGTCATTCACTCCCACTCCCTTTCTGTACCAGGTGATATTTCTGTAACAGGATTCGGTGGATATGATATTTCAGAAATGGTACACCCTAGTTTAACGACAATTGCGTTTGACTATGAGTATGCTGGAAAGCTTGCTGCCACTTCTCTTTCACAGCTTGTTGAAAACAAAACTATACCAAAAATATTACACTCTCGTTATACATTAAAAATCCAAGAAAGCGTTGACAAAATATAAAGGCGCTCTATAATAAAATTAAAACCGGTTCCACATTTTAAAAACAGGATTTTCAACATCATTTCCCTGTTTTTTATTTTAGTTCCTTAAGGAACCGGTTCCATATAAGAAAATTTATAGTAAGGGGGAATTTTTATGGATATGAAACAAATTGCAACTCAAGTAATACAGAACATTGGTGGAAAGGAAAACATTGTCCGTGCCACACATTGCGCGACTCGCCTTCGTCTTATATTAAAGGATGATACGAAAATAAACGCTGCAGAAATCGAAAACATCGATGGAGTAAAAGGTGCTTTCGCAACGACCGAGCAATATCAAATTATTTTTGGAACTGGCATAGTAAACAAAGTATATGATGAATTCTCAAAACTAATTGGAATAGCCGAACTAGATTCTACAACATCAAACGATATACCTAAGAAAAAAATGAATCCTATCGCCCGCCTAGCAAAGACACTATCTAATATTTTTGTTCCAATTATTCCAGCTATCGTCGCAAGCGGTTTACTTATGGGTCTACTCGGAATGTTGAAAGCGTTTAAATTAGTTCCTGGAGATCACTCACTTATCCAATTACTTGATATGTTCTCAAGTGCAGCTTTCATTATTTTACCTATTTTAATTGGAGTTAGTGCCGCTAAAGAATTTGGTGGAAACATTTTCTTAGGTGCAGTTGTTGGTGGTATATTAACTCACCCAAGCTTAACAAATCCTTGGACTCTTTCAAATGCAAAACCAACTGTTTTACATTTCTTTGGTATGGATATTGATATGATTGGCTATCAAGGTACTGTTTTACCTATTTTATTATGCGTATATGTTATGAGTACAATTGAAAAAGAACTTCGAAAACGTGTTCCGAACTCTTTAGATTTATTAGTTACACCATTCTTAACAATTATTATAACTGGCTTTTTATCACTTATTATTATCGGACCAATTGGATATAAAATCGGTGACGGCATTACGTACCTTTTAAATACAATCTATCAATTTGCAGGACCAGTAGCTGGACTTATATTCGGCGGATTGTATTCAACAATCGTTCTTACTGGCTTACACCATAGCTTCCACGCTATTGAAGCAGGCTTACTCGCAAATAAAGATATCGGTGTCAATTTCTTACTCCCTATTTGGTCAATGGCGAACGTTGCACAGGGCGGTGCTACTTTAGCTGTCTATTTCAAAACAAAAAACAAAAAAACGAAAGAAATTGCAATTCCGGCCGCAGCTTCAGCATTTTTAGGAATTACAGAACCAGCTATTTTTGGTGTCAATTTAAAACTTGGTAAACCATTTATTGCAGCAGCTATTGGCGGCGCAATTGGCGGCGCTTACGTTGTTTGGATGCAAGTGGCGGCTAATGCATACGGTTTAACAGGTATTCCGATGCTTACAATTGTTGCACCTCTTGGCATGATGAACATGATTCACTATATAATTGGTTTCGCTATTGCAGTTATCACTGCTTTTGTTGCCACATTCATTTTATATAAAGAAAGTAAATAATAACGGGGTGAAAACCTATGTCAAAATATAAAACAATACTGCAATCTAATAAAGACGAATTACATTCTTTATATGAAATTGCAAACCAAGATTCATGGAAACCAATTTATCATATCCACCCACCATTTGGATTAATGAATGATCCTAACGGTGTATCCTACTACAATGATGAATATCACGTTTTTTATCAGTGGTATCCATTTGGTCCCATTCATGGAATGAAGCATTGGGGGCATGTGAAGTCAAAAGACCTTATTAACTGGGAGCGTATGCCTGTAGCCATCATCCCTACTGAAAGCTATGAATCACACGGTGCATATTCTGGTAGTGCTATCGTAAAAGATGGCCTTCTTCATTTACTTTATACAGGGAATATAAAAAAGCCTGATGATTCCCGTGATGCAAAACAATGTATGGCAACAATGGATTCACAATATACGATGACGAAATATAGTAATAATCCTGTTATTGATATAATTCCTGACGGATATACAAAACATGTACGTGATCCAAAAGTCTGGAAACATAATGATATGTACTATATGTTACTCGGTGCCCAACGTGAAAATAAAACAGGAACTCTATTACTATACAAATCACAAGACCTATACAATTGGCATTTCCAAGGCGAAATTACAACAAATTTAAAAGAATTCGGATTTATGTGGGAATGCCCCGATTACTTCCAATTATCAGGGAAAGATGTACTTCTCTTTTCACCGCAAGGAATTGAAAAAGACGGCGAAAACTTTCACAATATATACAATGTCGTTTATGCCATAGGCCATTTCGATATTAAAAATTTATATTTCCATGTTGATTCCTATTACGAAGCTGATAAAGGATTCGATTTTTATGCCCCTCAAACTTTAGAAGACTCTACTAGTCGTCGCCTATTGTTTGCTTGGGCAGGATCAAGTGAAATCACATATCCTTCTGATGATTATATGTGGGCTCATTGCCTAACACTTCCACGTGAATTAACATTAGAAGATAACATCTTAAAACAAAAACCAGTTTCAGAATTAACAAAACTACGAACAACAAAAAAAGAAATTTCAGGAGATATAACAGCTGGATTAAATGTATTATCAACGCTTGATGATAAAGGCTCCTATGAATTAATTGTTACACTTAAAACAGAAGATGCAAAGCGTTTTGGGCTTTCTCTCTTCCACAATGAGGAGGAATGTTTCCCCATTACATTTAATCGGGAACAAGGTACTATTTCTATAGACAGGGGCAACTTCTACCATCAATTTGGCGGAGAATATGGATTTGAACGCTGTAAAAAAATCGATATTCAAGATACGATAGAACTACAAATATTTGTAGATAAAAGCATCGTGGAAATTTTCTTATACGATGGTTCAACAGTCTTTACGTCCCGAGTTTTTCCTCGAAAAGACATGAAACATCATATCGCAATCTTTTCAGATGCAAAACTAAACTTTATCATCACACAATATAAGCTGAAAAGAGGGATTGTATGAGAAATGTCTTTTGTATAGGTGAACTATTAATTGATTTTGTGTGCCGAAATACTAACGTTTCTTTAGTAAACGGTTCAGATTTCGAAAAAAAAGCTGGTGGAGCACCCGCTAACGTTGCTGCTGCGATTACAAAATTAGGTGGACACGCTACATTTATGGGGCAAGTAGGAAATGACCCATTTGGTGAGTTTCTTGAACAAACTTTACAGCGTGCGCAAGTCGATACATCCATGCTCATAAAAGATAAACAAACAACACTTGCATTCGTATCCATCGATCAAGATGGCGAACGTGATTTTACTTTTATGCGTGGTGCAGATGGTGAATATCAATTCAATAGCATTGATTTATCAAAAATACAAACGAATGATTTAATACATTTCGGTTCAGCGACAGCTTTACTATCAAGCCCATTAAAAGAAACGTATTTTCAGTTGTTACAATATGCGAAAGATAACGGCCATTTTATTTCTTTTGATCCAAATTATCGAAGTGCACTCATTACAAATACAGAACAATTCTCTCAAGATTGTCTAACCTTTATAAAACATGCACACTTCGTAAAAGTAAGTCAAGAGGAAGCTACTATGCTCTCTAAAGAGAGTGATTTACAACAAGCTGCACTCAAATTATTAAATTATGGCGCAAAAGTAGTAGCTATTACACTTGGAAAAGACGGTACACTTCTTGCGACAAATGAAGGTCAAACCATTGTCTCTTCTATTTCCATTCAACAAGTCGATACAACTGGTGCTGGTGATGCTTTCGTTGGAGCAATGTTATATCAGATTGCCCAAAGTGAACATACACTTTCGTATCATTTCAAAGACTTAACAGCGTTTATCTCCTTTGCAAATAAAGTAGGCGCTATCACATGTACAAATTACGGTGCAATTGCCTCTCTTCCATCATTAACAGATATAAAAGCATACGATTAATCGTATGCTTTTTTACATTCCCCTCCAAAAATCATGCATAATAAAAAAGTACAAAATAACGAGAACGGCCGTCCCGCATAAGGTAATGCGCCGATATATACTCTTCTCTCCTTCCCTCGCTTTCACAAACGCCCAAATAAATCCGAAGAACAATATTAAATCAACATATGGAACATAAAAAGAAAAGACGAGAAACGCATATAAATACACGATAAATAAACAGGTCGTTACTAAAAAAACTTTAAACGCAAATTCACTTTTCATAATATAACCGCCCCCTATCTGTACTGTATTATATTCAGCAAAATACAATAGTTGCAGTTAAACTCCAAGTATAAATAAGCTACCGTCTATAATACGGTAGCCATTACGGAACATTGTATTTCCGTTTATATATATTACTTAAAATCGAAGAAGGAATTTGCTCGTAACGAATTTTCTCTCCTGTTTCATCTATAATATACGAATTGTTTCCTATATAATATATTCCATCTTTTCGTTTTGAGTACACTGGATATCTTTCATTTGGCAATACCGTTTTCACTTTCGTTAACTGTCCATTTGGTTCTTGCCAATATATATCCGCGCGGTCTACTAGCGTTAGTACTCCAATTTGTTCTTCTTCTATTTTTCGACCATTCCAGCTCACAACGCGATAACCAAGCTTATTCGCTTCATATTCGGGGCTCGTATGAAAACGAGAAATGATTACTTTTGTTTGTAATTGTACTCTGTCATATAACCATTGTATATCCCTGTCATGCATGCGAATACAACCATTTGATTCCCTACTTCCAATCGTCCATTCCCGGTTCGTCCCGTGAATCGCATATTCATTCTTATCTAGTCCAAGCCACCTCGTACCGAGAGGGTTATTCGGTGCACCCCCAGGTATTTTTTTTCGATGGTATTCTTTATTTTTAAATTTAGTTATAATACAAAAGTTACCTTCAGGCGTAGGTGTACGATCTCTTCCAGTCGTTACTGGAAATGTTTTTGTATAATTTCCATTCTCAAAAAAAGACAACTGATTTGTCGTAAGATTCACTAATATTAAATGATCTGTATTAGCAAAAGCACTAACCGGTAGGATGAAAAATAATAGTATGACGAAACATAACTTTTTCAGCTATATCCCCCCTAGCGCTCACTATAATAAGTGGAATTAACATTACTTTGCTCTTATAAATGAAAACTATCCATTTACAATAACGCCCCCATTTACATGTATCATTTGTCCAGTAACATAAGAAGAATCACCAGACGCTAAATATACGTATGCCGGCGCTAACTCATATGGTTGACCAGGCCTTTGCATTGGGACATTGCTCCCAAACTGAGAGACTTTCTTCTCATCAAAGCTCGATGGAATAAGCGGTGTCCAAATCGGTCCTGGTGCAACACCATTTACCCGAATCCCTTTTTGCACTAACGATTGAGAAAGTGATCTTGTAAAAGCTACGATTGCTCCTTTCGTTGCGGAATAATCAATTAACGTTTCATTTCCTTCATATGCAACGATAGATGCCGTATTTATAATGACATCCCCTTTCTTCAAATGAGAAAGGGCTGCTTTCGTAACGTGAAAATAAGAAAAAATATTAATACGAAATGTTTTTTCTAGCTGTTCTGCTGTAATATACTCTAGCCCTTGCTGCGGATATTGCTGTGCAACGTTATTCACTAAAATATTTAAACTACCTAACTGCCGAGCGGTCTCTTCCACAATATCTTTACAATGCTGTTCATTACTCAAATCCCCCGGCAACAATACACACTTTACACCTTCTTTTTCAACACGTTGTTTCGTCTCTTTTGCATCTTCTTCCTCATCTAAATAAGCAATCGCAACATTTGCTCCTTCTTTTGCAAAAGCGATGGAAACTGCTCGTCCAATTCCGCTATCTCCTCCCGTAATTAACACATTCTTCCCTTTTAACTTTTCACTTCCTTGATAATTTGGATCTTCAAACTGCGGAAGGGGGCTCATTAATGATTCAATACCAGGCTGCTTATTTTGATGTTGCGCAGGCATTGTTATAAAGTTTTTTTGCTGTGGCATAGCTGCTTTCAACTCCTTTTCCTTAGCATGTGCACAATAAAAAGCTGAAATTCACACATCGGTTTACGATTAATATTCGAATTTAAGACACAAAATATGAATTGTTATAAACTTTTTATGCAAAACTATTGCAAAATAGATAAAAAACGAATATTATATATAACTGTTGTGAAAATTATTCGTAAACAGAAAGGATGTTTATATGTTTAACCTTTCAAAACATAAAACTTCTATTAAAACTGAAATTATGGCAGGTATTATTACCTTCTTAACAATGGCATATATCATTGTCGTAAACCCTGTTATCCTTGGAGATGCAGGTGTTCCATTTGAACAAGCATTTACAGCAACAATTATTGCTGCTGTTGTCGGAACATTATTTATGGCAATCTTTACAAACTTACCAATCGCAATCGCGCCAGGTATGGGATTAAATGCTTACTTCTCTTACTCTGTTGTAAAAGCGCATGAAGGCATGACTTTCGCAATTGCATTCTCTGCTGTATTCGTAGCAGGTATGATTTTAATTTTGCTATCATTTACATCTTTCCGTACAAAATTAATGGAAGCAATTCCTGAAAACTTAAAACATGCAATTACTGCTGGTATCGGGCTATTTATCGCCTTTATCGGTTTACGTTTAACAGGTATCGTTACAAAAAATGATGCAAACTTAGTTGGACTTGGTGATCTTCACTCTGCTCCAGTTCTACTAGCATTAGCTGGACTTGGAATTACTATTATCCTTATGTCTTTAAATGTAAATGGCGCACTATTTATCGGTATGCTATTAACTGGTATTATCGCTTTCTTCACAGGACAATTAACATTCTCAAACGGTGTTACATCAATGCCTGGATTACCAGAAGGAATTATCGTTTCAAATCCAATTACTGCTGTATCTGACGTAATTAACTACGGATTATACGGCGTTGTATTTTCATTCTTCCTTGTTACATTATTTGATACAACAGGTACATTACTTGGGGTAGCTCAACAAGGTGGATTTATGAAAGACGGAAAACTCCCAAAAGCTGGACGAGCTCTTCTATCTGACTCATTCTCAGCAACTATTGGTTCTATGTTCGGAACGACACCATCAACAGCTTACATTGAATCATCTGCTGGTGTTGCAGCTGGTGGTCGTACTGGTTTAACAACTGTTACAGTAGCTGTTCTATTCGCACTAGCAGCATTCTTCGGACCATTAGTAAGTGCTGTCTCTGGTGTATCAGCTATTACTGCTCCATCATTAATTATCGTTGGTAGTCTTATGATGGGTTCAGTTCGCCACATCGATTGGGACGCATTTGATGAAGCATTCCCAGCATTTTTAGTAATCTTAAGCATGCCTCTTACATCAAGTATCGCAACAGGTATCGCACTTGGATTTATTTCATATCCACTTATGAAAGTGGCAAAAGGTAAATTCCGTGCTGTTCACCCACTTGTATATGTATTTGGAATTTTGTTTGCTTATCAATTGATATTCTTACCACATTAAAAAAGTAGAGCATCGAAATCCGATGCTCTACTTTTCTTTTACAACAATCATTCAAACTATAAAGGCACCTCCAAAATATGAAGAAGGTTATAACCTTTTAATACTTCTCTTCTACCTTTAATTCTTTACTATACTTTTGAATGAAAACTGATGAAATAACCATTACTATGCCCACACTAAAACCAATAAGTTGATCTATTAACATTTCATCATGAATAAACCAGCGAAGTAAAAATACGCTACCAAAAATAAACATCATAATAAACCCAATATGCCTAAGTCCTTTATAGACATTTTCCATATGTATCACCTCTTCACATAACATTATCCATATTATACCATACAACCATCAAGTAACCGTATCGTCCTCTGACAATATGCAGCTACCTTTTGATCATGTGTAACAACTAGCACTGTTTTTCCTTCTTTATTAATCTCTTGTAAAATACTCATAATTTTCTCCCCATTTTCTTGATCAAGAGCACCAGTCGGTTCATCAGCAAGTATAATTTTTGTATCTTGTGCTAAAGCCCTTGCTATTGCTGTTCTTTGCTGTTCTCCTCCTGATAACTCGTAAGGATATTTGTTAATATGCCTCTCAAGCCCTACCATTTTCAGCATTTTTTTTGATATTTGCATACGTTTCTTATGAGAAATTCTTCTATATATAAGCGGAAGCATTACATTGTCAACAACTGTATAATCATCTAATAGCGAAAAGTTCTGAAACACAAATCCAACTTCCGTGTTTCTATACTTATGATAATTTGACTTGAATGTACTCGTATCCATTCCATCTAAAAAATACTTTCCAGTAGAGGGGCTATCAATTAAACCAATAATGTTAAGCAAGGTTGATTTCCCAGAACCAGATGGTCCCATAATGGCTATCATTTCGCCTTTTTCTATTGTAAGATTAATATCTTGTAAAGCACTAAAATTACTCTTTCCATATCCCTTAGCCACATTTGCGAGCTGAATCATTTATAACACCTCTTTCATATATGTATTTTTTATTTTTAGTACATTGAAATAAATGATTGCATATATAACGAGGATCATTACAAGTGATAAAGCACCTATAACAACCAATGATTCTATAGAGACTTTTAACGTTCCAAAGAAAGATACTATACTATTTTCTAGCCCTTTCTGAATTTCAATTACTCCGCTATTCTCCCATTGAAAATACATTATGCCTATACATATCGCTAAAACGAATAGCAACATATACTCAATAATAAATGGAAGACATATTTGAAAAGTGCTTGCACCTAACGCTGATTTAATAGAAATACTTTTACGCTCCATATAAAGTGCTGCCATTGATGTTAATACAATAGATAGAAATGAAAAAAATAAGACTGTACCGCTTAATAATAAGGGGTATGACATATTATCAATACCTTGTTTTTCGTTTTCTAACAATTTATTCGGATTTGTAACATAATACGAATAACCCTTACCTTCTGTTACCTTTAATACTTTCTTTTGAAGTTCATTTATATTTATCTTCTCATTTGTTTCTATAATTAACCCATTGTATAAAAGTTCTACACTATAGAACTCTATTTCTTCTGTTCCAATTGGTAAAATCGCCATGTCATCTAATAATGTAATACGATTATCCGATATTTCACCACTTCGAGGATATGTAAATGGTGAATTTTTTTCTAAAAAGCCAATTACTTTTAGCTTCATTTTTCCAGATGGTATAACATCACCAATAGATACCTTTTCTATATAATTAGCCCCTAATATAACAGGTCTAATATCAAATACTGATTTATGAAATTCCGATTCCTCAAAATATCTTCCTTGTGAAATTCGTATACGAAAGTACTTATTAATATCTTTATCAACAATAAGAGTCTTTATCGTTCCATTTTCTTTTTTTAAACTAAGTGAATAGTTACGGAACAGATAATTAGTTTTATTTGTTATTGGTATCATATTAGATAACCCTTGCATGAAATATTGATAATCATTTTTCGCTTTTTCTTCGCTAAACAAGGTTATATCTTGCGTCGCATAAAGTTCATAGAAATTTTTATGAGTCGATAAATTATTTGCTACCGTCATCATTTTTCGATATCCCGAAAGATTACTAACAAATTCTATTGCTGAAGAAAATGCAATAATTAAAGAAATTACTATAATCAAACTTGGTAACAACCGTTTTTTCACAGACCGTATAGAATCAAATATAAAAAACATGAAGACCTCCTACGTTCTTAAATGTTTTCCGGGATATATATTTATAATGTGCTTGATTGGAATTACAGTAACAAAAATTGTAAGAAAAATTATAAAAACAACATTGTATATCAATACATATAGTGTTAACGGTTTTACTAAGTATGTCTGAAAATAAGTATGAATTGTTCCCGAAAATATTTCTAACGTAATAAAAACTAAGAACATCGCTGCTAGAGAAATAAACAAAATTTGAATATATAGTTCGCAGTAAATAGATATATTAGAGGCACCTACTGCTTTTTTTAATGAAATCTCTCTTTCTTTTTTATAAATCCAAAATAAAACCGCAGAAATGCCAGAAACAATTGCAACAAGAATAAATTTATAATAATACTTATTTGCTGGATCTATATGTGTCACATGTAGTTCTTGAAGATCTCGTTCATTCAGTATTTGAACATCTCCCGAAAGCACTTCTTTACTCCTACCCATAAACTTTTTTATTTCGTTATGAATAGATGATGTAGGATTAACAACTGTTAATTGTAATTGTTTACTCGCGATAATACCTTTTTTAGATATAGTAGGTAAGTTTTGAAGTGGAACGTATATGCCTGCTACACCGACGTCACTGTCTTTTCTTGATATAGTTCCTATTTTTTTATATGTATCATCAAATTCATATAACTCCTCTACATTCGTTTGATCGCCAACAACCATATCGTTTACATTTTCACGATGAAAATATTGTCCTTCAGAAATATATGGCTTCCAATAATAATCATCTTTTAAATTCACAGCTATGATCTTTGTTGCCCCTGAACTATTTAATGCTTTTAAATGCTCTACATAAATATCACTTTTAACGAAAGTATCTTGTATGAAAGGAATTATCTCTTCCAATTCAGTTGCATTCGCTATCGGAACAGTTAAAACTTGGTTCTTCTCTGGAAAACCGATTTGAAAAGCAGATATAAAGTTTCGTTTAGACTCTGTTAAAAGTGCGGCTATTGATATAGAAAGAAAAGAAATAAAAAATGACATAAGGAGAATTAAGAAAAACAGTTTATTGCTTTTTATATTTTTAAAAGCTAGGTACATGTCTGTGCTCCTTTTAAATAAGAAGGAGATGATGAACATCCCCTTCTCCTTATCTAAATATTTATAAAGACAACTGTTTAATGCTTTTTACCACTGTAATCGTAAGTTACCATTACTATCAAAAGTACCTTTGTGTGTATCTTCTTGATAGTCATTATTCTCATTTGCATAATGCTCCGAGTATAGTCCTTTTGCACCAAAGGCGTTATATGCACCATTACTCACAGTTGCGTTTAATGCTCTTCCAGATTCATGGGATCCTAATTTGTATGAAGCGCTTTCAATATATGAATTATTTCCATTTGATTTAATAAAAGAAATTGCTACTGAACAACGAGATGCATTTTGATTCGTAGTAGTTTGAGCTCTGTAAGATAGTAGGTTACCGCTTAGAGTTGGATAGAATGCACTTGTTGAGGTTGATGTTGCTAATAATACTAAAGTCGTAATTGAAAAAACTTTTCCTTTCATTAACAATCACCTCATAAATTTAATAGTTTAGTAGCGCTACATCATCATAATATCCTTCAAATAAATTCTCCTCAACAAGAAACCCCGGTGTTTTACAAACTCTTTAAACACTTAAACATTCATACATTTTTAAAAAGTAACGTATAAGTAGCAATATAAAAAAGCTGCGGAGAAACTCTTCTCCGCAGCCTAATACTTATTTTTGCAAGAACGCCTTTAAATCTGCAAACTGTCTCTTTGCATCTTCATAGCCTTGCTCGTATAAATTTTGTAGTTTTGCTGTATCTTTTTCCATACGATCTACTTGAAGCGGCACTTCTGGGCGAATAACAAATAAATTGCCAGCTTGTTCTTCTTTTTCAATATAGTGAAGTGTTTCATTATACACTTCATAACGATTCAGCATCGTGTTAACAAGGTTCGGATATTTTTTATAAGCTTTCGCTGCAACCCATCCAAACCTTGATTTTTTCTTCGCGTAGCCATGATTTCTCGTTAAAATAACGACTGATTTTTCAAATCCATCTTCCTGTGCTTTACGAACTGGAATTGGATCAGAAATCCCGCCATCTAATAACTGCTTACCACGATAATTTACTACCGGTGCAATGAAAGGCAATGAACTAGACGCTTGTAATAAATTTAGCGCATCATCATTCGTTCCTTCTTTTTCAAAATAAACTGATTGTCCTGTTTCACAATCCGTCGTTCCTACAAGGAAACGTTCCGGGCTATTAAAGTATGTTTCAAAATCAAACGGAACATGCTTTTCTGGGATTTCATGAAAAATGAAATCCATATCAAATAACTGCCGTTTTCTCCATAAGTTTTTATACGATAAATATTTCGGATGTGATGCATAATCAATATTGACCGTTTTATTTCTATTTCTTTGTCTAGAAAGATACGACGCTGCATGACAAGCACCAGCTGATACACCGATTACATATGGAAAATATAAATCTTGTTCCATAAAGTATTCTAATATCCCGCCCGTGTACACACCACGCATACCGCCGCCTTCTAATACTAACCCCGTATTTTCAAGCATGTTACTCTCTCCTCTATATATATTGACTCTTTAATTATTCACCATGTTAAGTATCTTTTTCTATTATATATGAGTTCTTTCAGAAATTATATTTAAAAGACTTGAGAAAAAGGAGTTTTTTCTTCCAATTATATTTCCAAATGATTGGAGACATCCTTTATAAACCTTTGAATAAAGTCTTGCTCTTCTTTCGTATATCCATCTAAAAGTAACAACCACTTTTCTTCAGCTTGCTTATGCAATTTTTCATGAGCTTTATATATTTCATTCCCACTTTCCGTTAAGCGGAAGAAGATTTCTTTTTGATTATCTAACATTTGCATCTTCTCAACGAATTGCTTTTGAAACAACTTTGTACAAATTTTAGAGATTGCTCCCTTCGTCATGCCCATTTCTGTCGTAATTGCCGTTACATTCATCAAACCATTTTTTCCGATACATTCGATTACATGTAACTCAGATAAAGACATACTACTTACACCTGTCTCACGAAGAAACTTCTCGTTTTGTCGTTTTAAATGTTCTTCTTTTTTATGCAAAAGTGTACGAATGTCCGACAGTATTTCCATTTGCTTCGTTGCATGCTTCAATCCGTTCGCCTCCTAAGTTTCCGAAGAAACAATTTAACTATATACCATTTTAAAATTATTTTTTCATCTTTACAAGTGAGAAAATCATGTTAAAATAAATTTAGTTTCCTAGGAAACTAAATTACAAGGGGGTTAACAAGATGAAAAAATCTAAACTAAATTTCATTTTATATGTTATCTGTATTAGTGCCTTATTCGGTTCCTTCGCTCAAAATATTTACACACCTATCTTACCGATGATTCAAAATTCTTTTCATACTTCTCTTTATCTTGTAAATGTAACAGTTTCACTTTTTACATTCGTTCTTGCGATTATGCAGCTCATATATGGCCCTTTAATTGATACAAAAGGGAGAAAATCTGTCCTTATTCCTAGTTTAATTATTAGTACGATTGCTTCAATCGGATGTGCTTTTTCGGCAAACATTTATTTATTTCTCTTTTTTAGAGCTGTTCAAGCTATAGGAATAGCGGCTACACCTGTAGTTTCAGCAACGATTATCGGCGATTTATTTGAAGGAAAAGAACGCGGAGAAGCGATGAGCCTATACCAAATGTTACTTGCCCTCGCACCTGCAATGGCTCCTCTCATAGGTGGTTATCTTGGCAGTATAAATGGTCACTTATCTGTATTTCTCTTTTTATCTACACTTGGCATTATCTTATTAATGATAAACATTTCACTACTTCCAGAAACAAAGCCAAATGTAATTAAGCAGTCTAAAGCACAAAAGAATTACTCTCTTATCTTAAAAAATAAAACTGGATTTTCTATTACTCTTATTGGCTTCATTCAATTTTGTATTTACTTTTGCTTTCTCGTTTTTTTACCGAGTATTTTAACAAATTCATTTCATTTAACTGTAAATAAAATTGGTCTTATGTTTGTACCAATGTCTCTTTCTATCATGCTAGGAAGTTTTTGCTACAAGTTTTTGCAAAAACGCCTCACAACAAAGCAAGCTTTATTTATTACGAGTTTCTTCAATATTATATGTGTCGTTTTATTCTCTTTCACATATAGCATCAATATCCCCTTCATCATTATCGTTACATCTTTGTACGGTTTTAGTATGGGACTTTCTATGCCAACTCACACTACTTTATTAACAGAAGAATTCATACAAGAGCGTGCAACAGCTATCGGTATATACAACTTCATCCGCTATCTTGGTATGGGTACAGGGCCACTTATAGGTGGATTTCTTTTATTTAACCAAAATTACTTTTGGATTTTCTTCCTAGGCGCAATTATGTTTTTACTTGTAATCTTATATGCAATGAAAATGCTAAGTTTTCATGCTGTACAAAAATTAAAATAGAGCCCCCAAAATGTCGGCTCTATTTTACCCTCTTTGATCCGCAACAATATGAATATCAATATACTTTGTTTGTCTCATAATTTCATTTACAATAGAGCCTTTTCGTATTTCTTCCCACCTTGTTCTTGCAGATTGTCCAAGTAAAATTTGCGTCACTTGTAATCTTCTTGCGACTTCAATAATAACATCCGCTGGTTTTCTCCCTTTCGCCTCTTCTAATACAAAACTCGCATCAAATTGATTGGTTAACGATTTCCACTCTTCAATCGTCTGCTTTTTTCCAGCTGAAATAGAATCTATATTTTCCCTCTCAACGTTTAATACGTACAATTCAGCATTTAACCGATCAGCCATGCGCCATCCCCGTCTTATTAATTTCTCCGCTGTTGAACTGTATTGTACACAAACGAGAATTTTTTCTTTTACGCCAATTGGTTCTATTACTGTTTGGCTAATTTTCTCGTCCATATCATCAGCAACTTCTCGAAGTGATAATTCCCTAAGTGCTCCTAAATTATTAAGTGTAAAGAAGTTTTGTAAGCTTTGCTGAATTTTTTCTTCTTTATATATCTTTCCGTCTATTAGTCTCTTCCTTAATACCTCAGGCGTTGCATCAACGAGCTGAATTTCATTTGCTTTTTGTAAAATAAAATCTGGAATTCGTTCTCTTACTTTTACATTCGTAATTTGAGCTACAATATCATGAACACTTTCTAAATGTTGAATATTAAAAGCTGATAATACCGATATACCAGCCTCTAACAATTCCTGCACATCCATATAACGTTTCTTATATTTAGAACCAGGAACATTACTATGAGCAAGTTCATCCACTACGACTACTTGCGGCGCGCGTTTTTTTATTCCTTCCACATCAAGCTCATAAAATACCTTTCCTTTATACTGTATTTCTTTTAAAGGAACTTTTTCTAAATCAGCAATTGCTTCTTCCGTCTCTTTTCTTCCATGCGTTTCAATTAAACCAATTACAATATCAATTCCATCTTTTTTCATTTCTCTTGCATCAAAGAGCATTTTATAACTTTTTCCTACGCCTGGAGCTGCTCCGACATATAGCTTTAACTTTCCGCGATTTTGCTGACGAATATATTCTAAATATTCCTCTGGCGTTCGCCTTTGAAACTTCGGTTCATAATCATCTGCATACAAAATAAACACTACCTTTCATTCGAAACAACGTTACCTCAATCCATTAGATTGAGGTAGCACTGTTACTATTTCATTAATTTCTGTAATGCCAAATTTAGCTTTAAGACGTTTACGCGGGTCTCTCCAAATAAACCAAGCGCAGCACCTTCTGTTTGATCTTTAATCAATTGATTAAGTTTTTCTTTCGGAATATTCGTTAATTTTGAGATGCGATTCACCTGCACCGAGGCCGCCTTTGGACTAATATCAGGATCAAGCCCTGAACCTGAATTTGTCACTAAATCTATCGGTACTTCTGTAACTGGAACAGCTGGATTTTTTTCCTTCCAGTCCGCAATACTTTTCTCTACTCGCTTTGCTAAATCTGGATTAGATGGTGCATAGTTATTTGAACCAGATGCTTCAGCCTTATATTCAATACTAGAAACACGCCCTTGAAAATAACGTGGATCCGTGAAGTTTTGACCAATTAATTTAGAACCAATCACTTCATTTTTATCATTATATATTAGACTTCCATCCGCATTATCCTTCATCACTGCTTGTGCAATACCAGTAACAATAAGTGGGTATACAAGTCCACACAATACTAGAAATGTAAAAGTAATACGGATAATTGGTGATAGTATACTTTGTTTCTTCTCCATCTTTTTCCCCTCTTCCTTATATAAACAAGCCGACAATCATATCAATTACCTTAATTCCAATGAACGGAACGATAACTCCACCAAGCCCATAAATAAGTAAGTTTCGGCTAAGCAATGCATTAGAACTCATCGGTTTATATGCAATACCTTTCATCGCTAACGGAATGAGTAATGGAATAATAACAGCGTTAAATATTAATGCTGATAAAATCGCTGACAGTGGTGATGTTAATTTCATAATGTTCAATGCTTCCATTTGCGGAATCGCAAGTGTAAACATTGCTGGAATGATTGCAAAATATTTCGCTATATCATTCGCAATACTAAACGTCGTTAAAGCACCTCGCGTCATTAATAATTGCTTACCGATTCCTACAACCTCAATAATTTTCGTTGGATTCGAGTCTAGATCAATCATGTTGGCCGCTTCTTTCGCTGCTGTCGTACCACTGTTCATCGCTAATCCAACGTCGGCCTGCGCTAATGCCGGAGCATCATTTGTACCATCACCTGTCATCGCTACAAGTTTCCCTTTATCTTGCTCTGCTTTAATAACAGCAATTTTATCTTCCGGTTTACACTCAGCAACGAATTCATCTACTCCAGCTTCTTTTGCAATCGTTGCTGCCGTTAACGGATTATCACCTGTACACATAACCGTTTTAATCCCCATTTGGCGTAACTGTTCAAAACGCTCACGCATACCCGGTTTTACTGTATCCTTTAAATAAATTAAACCGTAAATACGATTATCTACTGCAACTACAAGTGGTGTTCCGCCCTCTTTTGAAATTAAGTCTGCTTTTTGATTTACATCTTTCGGAATTATTCCGCCTTGTGACTCAACCCATTCAATAACGGCACCTACAGCACCTTTTCTCACTTTCGTTCCGTCTTGTAAATCAACACCACTCATTCTCGTTTCTGCTTTAAACGGAACAAACTCACCTTGTTCTGCAAGTTCTCTATTATATGATATAGATTTTCCCTGCACATACTCGATAACAGATCGACCTTCTGGTGTTTCATCTAAAACAGAACTAATAGCGGCCCACTTTCCAACTTGCTCAATCGTTTCATTTCCTACAGGTAATAATGTATGAGCCATTCGATTCCCAAAAGTAATCGTACCTGTTTTATCTAAAATAATTGTATTAATATCGCCCGCAGCTTCTACTGCTTTCCCTGACATCGCTAACACGTTAAATTTTGTCACCCGGTCCATCCCAGCAATACCAATCGCTGATAGCAAACCACTAATTGTCGTTGGAATTAAACAAACTAATAATGCAACTAGCACAGCAGTATCAATTTGAAACCCTAAATAATTTGTAAAAATCGGCAACGTCACAACGACGATTAAGAAAATAAGAGTTAAGCTCGTTAATACTGTATTTAAAGCAATCTCATTCGGCGTTTTTTGACGAGCAGCTCCTTCTACTAAAGAAATCATTTTGTCGATAAATGATTCACCAGGATTACTCGTAATGACAATTGTAATTTCATCACTTACGACCATCGTTCCACCTGTTACGGAACAAAAATCACCGCCTGCTTCTTTTATAACAGGAGCTGATTCCCCTGTAATTGCAGATTCATCTACAGATGCTAATCCTTTGATTACTTCGCCATCATTCGGAATCATTTCTCCTTGTTTTACGATAACAACGTCACCTTTTGTAAGATCAGTTGCTGAAACTTGGACAATGTCTCCATTTTCTTTTACAATATTTGCAAACACATCTTTCTTCGACTGCTTTAAAGAATCGGCTTGCGCTTTACCACGACCTTCTGCTAATGCTTCTGCAAAATTCGCAAATAAAACTGTAAATAATAGAATGAGAGAAACTGTTATATTAAACCAACCTGGTATACTACTAGAACTACTTGGAAGAAAAGATAAAATGAACGTAATGATAAATCCAATTTCCACAACGAACATAATCGGATTCTTTATCATGACTTTCGGATTCAATTTCGCAACGGATTGCTTCATCGCATGTGTTACGATATCACGATCCATCGTTTTCGCTTGTCTAACTTCATCTTCTACAGCATGTATTTGTGACTCATTTAATTGTTTTTCTTTTACTACTACCGGTCTCATCATTTACCCTCCATTACTTCAATGTAAGAAATTCTGCAATTGGACCGAGTACTAACATCGGGAAGAATGTTAATGCACCGACAATTACAATTGTTCCGATGAAGATGCCACCAAATAAACTATTATCTGTACGGAACGTTCCGACTGTTTCTGGCACTACCGTTTTTTCTTTCAGCGAAGCTGCCACTGCTAGCATCGTAATTAAACTGAAGTAGCGTCCTAAAAACATAACTAAACCAGTCGTAATATTCCAAAACGGTGTATTATCTCCTAATCCTTCAAATCCAGATCCGTTATTCGCAGCTGACGATGTATATTCATATACAACTTGCGTTAAACCATGAAAACCGGAATGAGAGATAGCATCCGTCCCTAAATTTGTTGAAAGAGCTAATGCCGAAAATCCTAAAATGAGCAATGGATGAAATAAAATCGTGACCGCGATTAATTTCATTTCCTTACCTTCAATCTTTTTACCTAAAAACTCTGGTGTCCGTCCAACCATTAACCCAGATATAAACACCGCGATAATTGCATACATAATAATGTTTACAAAGCCTGCTCCAACGCCGCCATACACTGTATTTAACATCATATTTACAAGTGGAACTAGACCGCCAATTGGTGTTAACGTATCATGCATCGTATTAACAGCCCCAGTTTCAGCAGCTGTCGTTACTGTTGCGTATAGTGAAGAAAATACTGTTCCAAATCGTACTTCTTTCCCTTCTGTACTTCCTTGTACATGTTCGATACTCATTCCATTTAATGCCGGGTTCCCGTTTAGTTCAGATGTCGTAATCGTTATAAACCCTAGTAAAAATACCATAAATAGTGACACGAAAAGGATGCGACCTTGTTTTTTATTTCCTACCATTCGTCCGTACGTAAATGGAAGTGCTGTTGGTAATAACATCATAAGCATCATTTGCAAAATATTACTCATTTGTCCTGGATTTTCAAAAGGATGCGTAGAGTTTGCTCCGAAAAATCCACCGCCGTTATTTCCAAGTTCCTTAATGGAAACAAATGATGCAACTGGTCCACGTAATATACTTTGCTTTGCACCTTCAATCGTTTGTGCTGTAACCGCTCCATCTAACGTTTGCGGTACGCCAAGTGCGACAAAAACTAGTGCCGCAATAAATGCGATAGGAAGAAACACTCTCGTTAACGCTCTCGTAAAATCAACGAAAAAGTTACCAAGTTCTTTTCCAGCAAGTCCTCTTATAAAAGCCATAACGAGCGCCAATGTCGTTGCTGGTGCCGCAAACATTAAAAATGTAATCCCGATTAATTGTGATAAATAGGATAAACCATTTTCACCGCTATAATGCTGTAAGTTTGTATCAGCCATAAAACTAATCGCTGTATTAAAAGCGAGCGTAGGCTCCATCCCTTCAATATGCGCTGGATTTAGCGGCAACACACCTTGTAATCTGAAAATGAAATATACAATAACAATCATAAATCCGTTGAGTAAAACTAATGATAATGCGTACTGTTTCCACGTTTGATTGTATTCTTTTACACCCGTAATTTTAAAAATAAGTTTTTCAAAAGGCCCGAATACTTTATCTAGCATTTTGCTACCTTGAAAAGCTTTTTCTAAATAAATCCCCATTGGCTTTGCTACTAAAATAAACAAGAGCATTGTAATAATGACTGCAACCCAAATCATAATGAATGATTCCCCCCTAATTAAAACTTCTCTGGATTTAATAATGCATACACTAAATACACTGTAATTGCTGCGACAATAACTGATAAGACAATCATCATGATTGCTTTCCTTCTTTCACAACTTTATCTGACCAACTTGCAAGACTTGCCATTGATGCAACTAATAAAATAAAAATCCCGACCATTACAACATCTAACATAGCTATCCCTCGCTTTGTTTTTGTTAAAATTTACCATCTAAATATTAAAAAAGAACACTGAGCTCTACTCAGTGTTCAAAAAATGAACAACAAAAAGTAAACCTCCTCTCTAAACGCTTACGAGGTTAGCTGTCGGATTCGGGCCTAAAGAGTAGCCCTACTTTCAAAACTGAAAGATTCACCCCAAGTGACGATGCACAAAATTGGTTCCCCCGCTCCATTTCTGGAACTCAGCGATTTTAGGTTTTTTTGGAAATTTTATGAATGATTTATGAGAGTAAATATACTCCTCTATATTTCACTTGTAAAGGGGTAAATTACTGAAAATAATAATATTTACATTCATTTAAACGCTTACATTGAAGATTATTACTATTATTTCATCTATTTTCTTTATTTCTCTTCTCTTTTCTTAAAAATGACCTTTTAAATATGAAATAAAAAGAGCGAATGAGATGAAGTGCATAGCTTGTTGCACTCAGCATTCGCTCTTTTTATTCAACCTTTATTCTCCTCGTAAAAATGCACGTAAATTTCTCCCGCGAATATAAACTTGTGTCAATTCTGCATGTAGCTGCTCATACTCGGTAATATCCACCTCTAAATACAAAGCATCTTTTGATGGTAATATAATATACGGCCCTGGAAAAAGGGGATCGATCTGAACCAATTCTTGAACTCGCTCTACCGATACTGCCCAACGATTTGCTATATCTCCAAGTAATAATACCTTCATCATTTCTTCCCCCGCCCTATTCAAAAAATAAAAAAGAAATATTATCACAATTTGTAAACACGACAAACTTAGCTCCAATTGTTTCATAGAGCCTCGCTGGATATCGTTTATTCCTTGTAACAACAGTAATAGGTGCTTGAAAAGAAAAGCGAATGTGTTCTGTGAAAAAACTAACGATTGGAAGCTCATCCCCTAGTAAAATCACCTTCTTAATACACTCACAAATACTAGTAAAGTCCTGCTCCTTACTGCAGCTATAAGTCCAATCAAACCCACAATTCCTAACTTCAGCCGCTATCTCTTCATTTGCTGTAAAAATAATTAACTCATGTTGAAATGATACTAGATCTCTTAAACTATCTACCTTACTTTCTTCTCCAACACAAATAAGTGTTAGTTCCATGTACCTCATCCTCCTTAGTATAAAAGAAATCAAACATAGATTGATATTCCCCTATACTAATCAGATCGATGAAGTGATGTATCCATCATGGCACCGTCCTCTCTCAAGACGCTTACGAAGTTAGCTGTCGGATTCGGACTTTGAGAGTAGCCCTACTTTCAAACTTGAAAGATTCACCCCTAGTGCCTACGCACAAATTGGTTCCTCCGCTCCATATAATTGGACTCAGCGTTTACAAAAAAATGTATTCTGGCTGATATATTACTCCTGTATTTTGAAAAAGTAAACAGAAAAAAAGCCAGTTATAAAACTGGCTTTTCACTTACCTATGCACGCGTTCTATTCACTTTATATGCAAAATGATTCGTCGGTCCATGGCCACTACCAATATTCAATGGCTCTTCAATTGCTATACTAATAAATCGTTTTGCTTCTTGAACAGCATCTTGAATTGAGTATCCTTTCGCAAGTCCTGCTGTAACCGCTGAAGCAAATGTACACCCACTTCCATGCGTTTGCTTTGAAGGAATTCGATCGCTTCTAAACTCAATAAATTCTTCTCCATCAAAGAGGAAATCAATTACTTCATTACCTTGATATTCTGCATGTCCGCCCTTCATAAGCACATATTTAGCACCTAATTCGTGCAATACTTTTGCAGCTTCCTTACTATCTTCAACATTATGAATCTCCATCCCAGTTAACACTTCTGCTTCTGGGACATTCGGTGTTATAACAGTTGCTACTGGTAATAAATATTCTTTTAATGCTTGAACTGCTTCTTGCTGTAATAATGATGCACCGCCTTTTGCAATCATAACGGGATCTAGTACAATATTATTCCAGCCAAACTTTTTAATTTGTTCTGCAACAATTTGAATTATTTCACTACTAAATAACATTCCTAGTTTCACTGCATCTGGTGTTAAATCCGTACCAATTGAATTCAACTGTTCTGTAATACCTTCTAACGGAACAGGATATACCCCCTGAACGCCAAGCGTGTTTTGAGCAGTAATTGCCGTAATAGCCGTCATTCCGTATACACCAAGCTCTTGGAATGTTTTTAAATCTGCCTGAATTCCAGCACCGCCGCCGCTATCAGACCCTGCAATTGTTAAAGCTTTATTCACTTTCATCCCACTCATCCTTTTCTATCCAAAATAGCGATGATAAATCGTTTTTGCTTCGCTTATATCTTTCGTTCCATGTACGAGCACACGGCCATCTTTAAAGGCGACTAACCTCTTGTCTTCAATAGAAAATGATAGTAAATATGGATTTATATTTAAATCATTCACACGACCTTCCAACAACTCTTTATATTGTTCAAAATTCATTTCCTCTTTATGAGGTGGTCTAATTTGAACTGTATTTCGCCCGCATAAAACTGCTGTTTTTGATGTGTTCTCTTTATTTAAATACGGATATAATGCATTCTCTCCGCATGAGGGACAATTATGCTGGCGAAGCTTTTGCACATTCATACATGAATACTCATTCTTCCACATATCAAACGATACAAGCCCATCTCGAAGTGATTCGTAATCTTCTACTAACAGTTTAAGAGCTTCTGTTACTTGATGAGAAACGACAAGAGATACAGCAGGTGATATAATACCCGCTGTATCACATGTTGCCCCGCCAAGCGGAATCGACTGTAATAAACATGATAAACATGGTGTTTTACTAGGAAGGATTGTGTAAGAAAGACCGTAACTACCTACACATGCACCGTAAATCCATGGAATAGAATATTTTTGTGCTATATCATTCACAATAAAGCGTGTTTCAAAATTATCAGTCGCATCAATAATTACATCAACATTTGTAACAAGTTCTTCTAGCTCTTCAGCTGTTACATCTTGAACGAGAGCTTCTATTGTTACATCACTATTAATCTCTTCTAAACGTTTTTTAGCCGCTATAGCTTTTGGAAGATTATTCTTTACGTCGCTCTCTGCATACAATTGTTGTCTTTGTAAATTACTCCAATCTACATAATCACGGTCAACAATTGTTATCTTGCCAACACCTGCTCTTACAAACATCTCTGCATTTGCACTACCTAATGCACCTGCACCGATAATAAGCACATGCTTTTCTCTTATCTTTTGCTGTCCTTCTTCTCCAATTGGAGAAAATAGTTCTTGGCGAGAATATCGATTATTCAACTACGCTCATTCCTTCTAAAGGACTACTTGCCGTTGCACAACGCTTGCGTGCAATACGACCTGCTTCAAATCCTAAACGACCTGCTTCAATACTTAATTTCATTGCTTGTGCCATTTTAATAGGATCTTTTGCTCCTGATACAGCTGTATTTAATAACACGCCATCTGCTCCTAATTCCATTGCAAATGCTGCATCAGCTGGGCTACCAATACCGGCATCAACGATAACTGGTACTGTTGCTTGTTCAATAATGAAGCTCAAATTTAATGGATTTACAATACCAAGTCCTGATCCAATTGGAGATGCTCCTGGCATAATTGCATGCACGCCAAGCTCTTGTAATTTACGTGCTAATACAACATCATCAGATGTATACGGAAGTACGATAAATCCTTCTTCCAGTAACATTTCAGATGCCTTTAACGTTTCTACCGGATCAGGTAATAACGTTCTATCATCACCAATAACTTCTACCTTTATCATGTCACAAAGCCCAGAGGCTTTTGCTAATTTTGCAATACGAACAGCCTCTTCAGCGTTTTTTGCTCCTGCTGTATTTGGTAATAACGTATATTTTTTCACATCAAGTTTCTCTAATAAATTAGGTTGCTTTGCATCAAAGATATCCATACGACGTACTGCAAACGTTAAAATTTCAGCTTCAGAAACGTCAATTGCCTTTTGCTGTACGTCAAAATCAGGGAATTTACCTGTTCCTAATAAAAGTCTAGAATGAAATGAAAATGGTCCAATGTTTAACATAATCAACCGCCTCCTACGAAAGTTACAATCTCAATTTGGTCTCCATCAAAAACAGATGTATCTGTATGATCATCTTTTTGTAAAATATCTTTATTACGCTCTACTACAACAATTCTGTTATCTAACTCTAAATGTGTAAGTAGCTCAGCTACTGTTTTTACACTCGCTGGCACTTCAATTTGGTTACCATTAATTTTTAAATTCAAACTTCCATCCCCTTTCTAAACGCTTCTAGAAAGCAATGAATCTAGCAAATGATTCTCTTGCTTTCCTTCTATTAAATCGGCCATATATTGACCAGAAATAGGACTTAATAAAATACCGTTTCGATAATGGCCCGTGCAAGCATATAAACCTTTTATTTCTTCATGCTCTCCCATATAAGGAGCTTCATGATTCGATTGTGGTCGTAATCCTGCCCACGTGCTTTCCCATTCTGCTTCTTTTAAAGCTGGCAATATTGTATAAGCACGCTCTAATATAGAAGTTATACTTTCTGGCTGCACAGTTTTATTGAACGTATGTGGCTTCATTGTTGCCCCAATTACGTAACGTCCACCGCGCTTTGGAGTAATGTAAAATCTTTCTTGAAAAATAGGTGCTTTTAAAAGTTGTTTTCTACTTCTTACCGCAACCACTTCTCCTTTAACTGGATATGTACCCCAATCACGGTGAAAATAACCTAGTAACTTCGTGCTCCATGAACCACCTGCAATAACGACTTTCTCACATGTGACAATACCTTCACTTGTAATAACTCCAGTCACTTTATTATTTTCAATACGGATATCAAATACTTCTGCCTGTTCATATATATCAGCACCGGAAATTGCCGCAGAATGTGCGAATGCTTTCGTAAGCTCTGGTGCAATAACATGACCGTCTTTCGGATAATATACTGCTCCTATAATAGATTCGGATAGATATGGCTCTTTTTCCCGCACATGGTCTCCCGTTAGAAAATAAGAATCTTCACCTGTTTTCTGCTGCCAATCCATAATGTGAAGAATTCTTTCCTTCTCATCTGCATTTTGAGCAATACGATAAATTCCTTTTTCTTCATATCCAATATCAATACCCGTCTTTTCACGTAAAACTGCTGCAAGTTGTGGAAATATAGCACGGCTTTCTCTAGCAAGGTCAAATAGCGGGTCATATTCATCCCATTCTGCCTGCACCCCAAGTAAACCAGCGGCTGCTTTCGAGGCTTCAGATGCAATCTGTTGCTTCTCTACAATCGCTACTTTATGTCCTCTTTCTGCTAGAAAATGTGCAACTGAACTACCAATTACACCACCGCCAATTATCGCTACATCATACTTCTTACACATGTTTTTCCGCCCACTTTCTTATTGATTCCTTATAAGATTTCGCTTTGCTATACGGGTTACTACTACTTATAATCCCAGACATAACTGCTATACCACTTACACCGTTAGTAAGAACATCCACTGTGTTTTCTGGGGTAATTCCTCCAATTGCTGTAATCGGTATAGATAAACACCTTGCAATGTCTGAAATTTCTTCAAGCCCTCTCGCTGGCACACCTTTTTTACAATCTGTCGGAAATACATGGCCATAAACGAGTGAATCCGCTCCATTTTTAAAAGCTACTATTGCTTCATCTAGCGAATGCACAGAATAACCGACATGCAAATACGAAAACTTTTCTTTCACTGACTTTACATCTGTACTTCGATATCCTAGTTGAACACGAGGTATATTTAATAAAATTGCAATATCAATTCGATCGTTTATGACAATTTTAGAAGCCGGAAAGCCCTCCATTAATAGACTTTCCACACCTTCATATAATTCCTTCGTACTCTTCTCACGCTCACGAATATGCAAATAATCAATCTCACTCTCAATTTGCATCGCTACATTCACTAACTCTTCGAATGGCATATGGCCATTTGAGATTACGTGGAGCTCATTTTTCATATTCATTCGCCTACTTTAAAATATTTTCGAATAGTTCATCGGCTGGGACGGTTTCTTTCGTCATTCCTTTGTCCTTCAGCCACTTATTTTGTTTCTCCCAAGATTCTTTTGAATCTGATAAAAATGGCTCATCTTTCGTTTCCATCTTCTCTAATAAAATTTTCATACTTTCCTTTTCAACTTCTGGCACAAGTGGGAAGTTTTCTTTTTCTTGATGATTTAATAAAATATTCAATGCTTCATCTGGGTTTTTCTTCATGAAATCATAGCCCTTTTTCGTACCACGTAAGAAAGCTTGCAACGCTTCTTTATCTTTTTTCAACGTTTTATCACCTGTTACAAACACAAGCTCATGGTAGTTTGGTACTCCGTAATCAGCTGGATTAAAGTACGCTGGTTCATGGCCTTCATGACGCATAACAGGTACTTCATGGTTAATGTATGCCCCTGTTACCGCATCTACTTTCTTCGTAATTAATGCTGGTACTAAATCAAAGCCAACATCAACTACTTTCACTGTATCAGGATTACCACCAGCTTCTTTCACCATCGTTTTTAAATACATCTCACTTAAAGGTGTTCCAGAGTATCCTACTGTTTTTCCTTCTAAATCTTTCGGTGATCGAATGCCCGCTGATTTCAGTGATACAACATGATTTAATGGTGAACGTACGACAGCTCCAATTGATTTCACTGGAATTTGCTCATTCGCTCTCGCCATAACAACATCTGGCTGATAATACAAGCCAACTGTCACCTTCCCTGCTGCTGCCAGCGTTAATGGATCAGTCGGATTAGAAGGGAATTTAATATTTACCTTTACACCTTCTTCTTTAAAGTATCCTTTTTCAATTGCTGCATAGATAAAGCTATGTACCGCATTTGGATACCAATCTAGCATGACTGTTATTTCTTTCTCTTTTTTACTTTTGTCTGATGCTGAATTACTCGAACATCCTGCAATTATTGCAATTAATAATGTAAACACAAAGATGCGCTTTAAAAATTTCATGAATACTTCCTCCAACTAATGAATTTCTTTTCTAATATGGAAATAATTACGACGAAGAAAATAGCTAATAATGATAACAATACAATAGGTGCAAATACGCCAGCTCCATCTAACTGCGTCATCATTCTCTTACTGAAATATCCAAGCCCAGCTTGTGCACCGAGCCATTCTCCAATTGCTGCTCCGATAACACTAAGCGGAACTGCAATTTTTAAAGCTGAGAAAAAATAAGGAAGAGCAGACGGCAACTTTAATTTAAGAAAAATATCTCTTTTTGTTGCTCCATATGTAACTAAGAGCTCCTCCCATTCTTTTTTCGTACTACGCAGTCCATCATACGTATTGACCGCAATTGGGAAAAACGTAATTAAAACTGTGACAACAACCTTACTCCAAATTGTGTATCCAAACCATAAAACAAATAGCGGAGCAAGCGCAGTAATCGGAATCGTTTGTGAAGCAACTAATAATGGATAAAATGCTCTCTCCATCCATGTACTCGCATTCATTAACATCGCTAGCCCTACACCTAATACGATAGAGATAACAACACCTATTAAAACGACGTATAACGTTGCAGGTAAATGAACTGTAAATAATATGTCTTTTAGTTTCCATATCTTCATTACAATCGCAGAAGGTGACGGTAAAATGTACATCTCATCTACAATTCTTGCTCCTATTTCCCACACAGCTAGTAAAATACTAGAAAGTGTAATAGCAGGAACTAATTCTTTCAATCGGTTCATCACACAAGTACCTGCCTTTGTAACATACTAAGAAGCTCATCTTTCAGCGCTAATACTTCCGGTTTATATAAATCTTTTCGTGTTCTGTTATGATCAAGCGGTACAGTCCGCTCAGTCAAAGTCGTTATCGGCTGCTGTTCCACTACTAAAACTCGGTTTGAAAGAAATAACGCTTCTTCAACATCATGAGTAATGAATAAAATTGTTTTTTCCCACTCTTGCCATTGTTCAAACAACCATTCTTGCAAAGAGGTCTTCGTTAAAGCATCCAACGCACTAAATGGTTCATCTAACAGCAATATTTCCCCGCCTGTTAATAAAGTTCGAATAAAAGATACACGTTGTCTCATACCACCAGATAAATCTTTCGGATATTTTTTCTCATACCCTTGCAAACCAAATTTATGTAACAGTTCCTTTGCCTTTACTTGTGCTTCTTTCTTCTGTACACCTTGGCACTCTAGCGGCAGGGCAGCATTCTCAATAATTGTTCTCCACGGCAAAAGCATATCTTTTTGCGGCATATATCCTACAGGATGGTGCTTTGTTTCTGTCAGTTCTATCTGTCCAGTACTTACCTTTTCTAGACCTGTAATAAGGCGAAATAAAGTACTTTTCCCACATCCACTCGGTCCGATAATACTGACAAACTCTTTCTCATGTATAGAAGCATTTAATTCATGGATGATTGGTTTCTCATCGTAATGAAAAGAAACATTATGAAACTGTAGTATGTTCTTGCTCCTCAAATCCCCACATCTCCTTACGATAGGACATATCCCAGAATAAATATTCAAATCGACTGGAATATAAGAAAATCTCCTCTAATCTTTCTAGTTCTGTCTCAGACTTTCCCACTGCCATTTCATTTAATAAATCTATTAACCAAATACACAGATTACCGTATTCTTCCGAACTATATCCTTGAATCCACTCACCAAAAAACTCATGATCTCTTGCTCCAGGAATATCATTTAAACGCTTTCCAATTTCCCAATAGCTCCACATACATGGAAGAAGCGCTGCTATTAATTCCGCAAGTGTGCCATTTTGAGATACAGACATCATGTAATTTGTATAAGCTAAATTTTTAGCAGATGGTTTCGCAGACTCTATCTCCTCTATAGAAATTCCAAGTCTTTTTGCATATTGTTTATGGATTGTCATTTCGCCATTTAATATTCCATCAATTTGTTCAGCGAACTTTCCCATTACTTGTGGATTCGTTGCTTTTACAACACCAATCGCATATAACTTTGCATAATCTAGCAGATATAAATAATCTTGAATAATATAATACTGGAATTTATCTTTTTCTAACGTGCCATCTCCCATACCCACTACAAACGGATGATTATGACTCATCTCCCAAACCGGTTGCACAGTTTCTAATAATCTATCGCAAAATTTCATTTCTCTATCCCCTTTCAATATAGGTATCTAAATAAAAAACCACTTCTATATATAAGAAGTGGTTACAGCAAATAAAGTTATACATTTATTCGATGTTCCACTTCCCTTCGCTAGTATTACCTAGATCAGGTGTTGTAAGGGTTAAGGATTATTCCTCTCTCAGCAAATCAAGCACCCCTAGTGGTTTCAATATGAAATTTTTAAATAAAAAAGCCCCGTTTCTATACGCAAAGAAACGGGGACTCATTGTTAGTGTCCGAATTGCTTCCCTACGCTAGCATAATCTAGATCAGGTAATAAAAAGGATCAAAGGCTTACGGCCTACTCTCAGCTGGCAACACCAGCTCTCCTAGCAAACTATAAAATTATCACTGTCAGTATAACACCCTAATAAGACATCATCAACTTTTTTAATTTTCTTAATTATCAACATAATATCAAAGTTATACAATACATACATTCTATTTTAGAAAATAAAACCCCAATTAATTGCATAAGAAGGAATCATTATCCTCAAAAAATTTATTTTTATATTGATTTCATATTACATTTATGTGAATACACCCACTATATTATATCTTTATACTATAATAAAATTACAACTATACAACTAGAGGAGGTCTCTATTCCATGAATATGAAAGCTACTGCTTTAACAGCAACTACTGTAGCGATTGCTTCTTTACTTCCTTCTATGGGTGAAACAAATGTACAAAAAGCAAACGCTGAACAATTATCTAATATTAAAACTGGGTATGTCAAAGTCGATCAAGTAGCATTACATACAGAAGATAACGTAAAAAGCACATCAATTGATACAATTCGCTTTAATACAAAAGTGAACATCCTTGAAACAACTAATGAGTGGTATAAAGTATCTGTTCATAATAAAGTAGGTTATGTACAAAAAGATACTATTTTACTAAAAAACAAACTTCATTCTAATGATCAATACATCGTTAATGCTAATGCATTAAACGTTCGCTCTGAACCTAATTTAGAATCTTCCATTTTAGATGTATTACCAAATGGCAAGTTTATTACCGTTCAAGAAGATCAAGGCGAATGGTATAAAATATCGCATAATGGCCAAACAGGTTACGTACAAAAAGCATTCATCTCTAATGGTTCACAACCCTTAGTAAAAGGAATCACCGTTCAAAATAATACAAAATATACTGTTGCAACACCTAATCTAAATGTACGTAGCAACGCTAGTACAAGTAGCGCTCTACTCGGTTCATTACAAAACGGTACACAAGTACAAGTAGTAGAAACTGTAGGAACTTGGTATAAAATTCGTTTTGGCACAGGATACGGATATGTAGCAAAACACTATGTAGTACAAAATCAACCACAAGCTAAAACAGATCAACCTTCATCAATTCCAGCTGCTTTCAAATTCCCTGCTCAAGGAAGAATTAGCTCAACCTTTGATATACGCTGGGAACAAATGCATTATGGTATAGATATTGCCGCTCCAGGAAACGTCTCTATCCAAGCTGCTGCTGCAGGTAAAGTTGTGAAATCTTATTATTCAGCTAGCTATGGCAATGTTGTTTTCATTGCGCATCAAATCAATGGGAAATTATATACAACTGTTTATGCTCATATGAAGGATCGCACTGTACAAGCTGGTGATCAAGTACAAACTGGACAATTAATAGGTCATATGGGAAACACAGGTCATTCATACGGGCAACATCTTCATTTTGAATTACATAATGGAGAATGGAATTTTGAAAAAACAAATGCAGTAAATCCACTGCCATATTTAGTTAGGTAAATTGTATGCCACGCAATATACCTCTTATAATTGAATACGTAGCCTTTTTAGGTTTAATCTGCTGTTTAATCATTTACAATACAAACATTGTATTTTTATCTATTATTATTGCTTTTGTTGCATTAGAAATTATGATGGAATCATTTCAAGTGCAACTAAAACAAAAAATTGCCCATATTTATAATGCTATATTTCTTTTGAGTGCTCTCATAACAAATATAATTAGTAATGGCTTTTATTTATCTACTGTATTTCCAGTATTCTTTATGGCTGTTTTATTATTTGTAGCTAGATATATTAATGTCCCTTATAAACAAAAACAAGAACAAGAAGCTTAGAAAGAGGAGACACTGTGTACCAATCTTTCAAAGATACTCTAATAAAATACATATTGAATTTGTATAAGAAAGCCAATAATTTTTTTGGTATACAAGGAAGTTATACTGAACAACTTCTCCTATATGGAATGTTGTTTCTTGTCTTAATCACTTTCTCCTTGTTTTACTAACAAAAAAGGATCTCACATAAACTGGAGATCCTTTTTAATTTATATTAATTTTTCATATCGAAAATATTGTTTATCCACAAGCATATTTTTCATAAATAAAGCTCAGATTATATTTTTTCTCTAAGCTCATTCGTTGTTCGTCATCGCACCAATAGAAAAGAATATCATGAATCGTTGCGTAACGCTTATTTTTAAGAAATAGCCTAAAGAATGATGGTAAACAATCATGTAATTGTATAAATATATAATTGCGTAGTGTTTCTTCTTTATATTCAATTCCCTTACAAATATACAGTAATTCTTCACAATAATATGCATGCTGTGGAACTTGTATCATTTCGAAAAATGGCACATAAGATAGTAGCTTTCCAATAAAATGACCGTATCGATCCATTACTCCTATCGTCATATGCTCCATCATTTCTTTCATCACATATAAATAATCATCTACATGCGTTGTCTTTAATGGGTCTAAGCGATCGGAAATTTGAGATAATACAGCTCTTTGACATGCTAAAACTGCCTGACTAGGTCCATAATATGATAGGAAATCTGTACACTTACGATATTTCCGTAATAAATCATGTGTATACAAATCATATACAAAAGTATTACAATACATTGCTAAACTCATCATATCACTATTTAATTGCTCTTTTGATAATGATTTCGCTCTCTTGCACATATAAAAGAATGTAAATTCCAATACTTCTTTATGAGATAATAAATGTTTACAATCGGTTATACACTTCTCATTAAATTTAACTCTATCCCAAATTTCAATATCCCTATCTGTCAATTCACCTATACGATATTTAATAATTAAATAATTTAAAGCAACTGATTGCGTCAAAAGATCCCATGTTTCATATTCCAATGAAGTATGAACAAACTCAGCTAATCCTTGCGCTATCATAAAATCATTTGCCTCTTCATACCAACCAATCTCTTGGCATAAGCGAAGGATACGCACTAAAGTTGGAATTTCATCTTTATGAAACTGCGGTAATTTCTTTGCTTTATTCATGCCATATACGATAAATGCCGCTAAATTTTCTTCTTTATAAAATTCTTTTTCTTTCCATACT
The DNA here is from genome assembly GCF_038008705.1 of Bacillus sp. FSL W8-0770. Taxonomy (NCBI): domain Bacteria; kingdom Bacillati; phylum Bacillota; class Bacilli; order Caryophanales; family Bacillaceae; genus Bacillus; species Bacillus sp. FSL W8-0770. Next base: position 718,813 of record NZ_JBBOZR010000001.1, on the reverse strand, counting down.
AATATAGTTCGTTCTTTCCCCTGACCTTTTGGGTGACAAGGTACAAGCAAAGAAAATAATTCAGCGAAATTATTTGGTTCTATATATGTATCTGTAACCAAATTCCAATTTGGATCGCCCTGTACAGCCTTCATATAATTCCCCTTCCCTTTTCATCTATGTAGGAAATATTAATTTATTATCGCACCACTAAAAATTAATATTGTTATATTCAAAATCCCTCATAATACTTATATCTATCAGTATATCATCTTTTCTCTTATTAAAAATGAAGAATAACAAATTAAAAAAAACTGTCGAAATTATTAACCGTATCCTTATTATATAATGTCTCAGATACATCACGCTAACATATTAGTTTAATCCATATATACTAGAATAATGTATCTGAACTTTATATATAATTTAGCTCTTTATGAGTGACCATTAGACTCTCGGTTAATAAAAGTTTCAATTTACTCTGTATGCTCTGAGATTTCGCTCAAGGCAAATCCAGCTTGATCATCTGCTGATTCCCTTATAGCTAAATCTCCTAGTGCTAACATGCCAATAAGTTGACCACTATCAACTACTGGTAATCGTCTAATTTGATGCTGTGCCATTAGCTCTGTAGCTTTTTCAATAGAATCATTTGGAGAAACTGAGATAATATTTGTTGTCATTACATTTGTAATTTTATTAGATCCAGGATGTTTTTCAGCAATCCCTCGAACGACTAAATCACGATCAGTAACAAGCCCAACAACTTGCTCATTTTCAACAACAGGAATTAATCCAACTGATTCTTCCTTCATTTTAACAGCTGCCTCATATACATTGTCTAGCGGTGTACAATGTACAATATGGGTACTCATTAAGTCTCTAACTCGTGTCATTATTTATTTCCTCCTTTTTATACATACCATAGCTTTTCCAAAATTCCTTTATTTATTTCTGGAAAGTAACGTAATAAAAAGGATTAACAAAATAAAAAAGAGCCAGCATAATGCTGACTCTTTTTTGTATGACCCGTACGGGATTCGAACCCGTGTTACCGCCGTGAAAGGGCGGTGTCTTAACCACTTGACCAACGGGCCATGGCTCCGCAGGTAGGACTCGAACCTACGACCGATCGGTTAACAGCCGATAGCTCTACCACTGAGCTACTGCGGAATAATATATGGTGGGCCTAAATGGACTCGAACCATCGACCTCACGCTTATCAGGCGTGCGCTCTAACCAGCTGAGCTATAGGCCCATATACTTTACAGGGGCAGTAGGAATCGAACCCACACTGGAGGTTTTGGAGACCTCAGTTCTACCTTTAAACTATGCCCCTAAATGATGCCGGCTAGAGGACTTGAACCCCCAACCTACTGATTACAAGTCAGTTGCTCTACCAATTGAGCTAAGCCGGCATAAAAAAATGGTGGCTCGGGACGGAATCGAACCGCCGACACGAGGATTTTCAGTCCTCTGCTCTACCGACTGAGCTACCGAGCCAACATAAATGGCGGTCCCGACCGGGGTCGAACCGGCGATCTCCTGCGTGACAGGCAGGCATGTTAACCACTACACCACGGGACCATTTGGTTGCGGGGACAGGATTTGAACCTGCGACCTTCGGGTTATGAGCCCGACGAGCTACCGTGCTGCTCCACCCCGCGACAATATAAAGTTTTAAAAAATGGAGGAGGTAGAGGGATTCGAACCCCCGCGCGACTCTCGCCGCCTGTCGGTTTTCAAGACCGATCCCTTCAGCCGAACTTGGGTATACCTCCATGAAGGAAAAAATAAATATTTTATTATTATATGTCTAAACCATTAAAGAAAAAATGGAGGAGGTAGAGGGATTCGAACCCCCGCGCGATTCTCACCGCCTGTCGGTTTTCAAGACCGATCCCTTCAGCCGAACTTGGGTATACCTCCGAGACATATATTAAATAAAGTGGAGCCTAGCGGGATCGAACCGCTGACCTCCTGCGTGCAAGGCAGGCGCTCTCCCAGCTGAGCTAAGGCCCCATGTTTTTTGGGAATATCGGGAAGACAGGATTTGAACCTGCGACCCCCTGGTCCCAAACCAGGTGCTCTACCAAGCTGAGCCACTTCCCGTTAATAAAAGCGCGCCCGAGAGGAGTCGAACCCCTAACCTCTTGATCCGTAGTCAAACGCTCTATCCAATTGAGCTACGGGCGCATATGGTGCCGAGGGCGGGGGTCGAACCCGCACGGTGGTCACCCACCGCAGGATTTTAAGTCCTGTGCGTCTGCCTGTTCCGCCACCCCGGCATGTCATATTGAAAATTGGAGCGGAAGACGGGATTCGAACCCGCGACCCCAACCTTGGCAAGGTTGTATTCTACCACTGAACTACTTCCGCAAGACATGTATGAGTTATTTTATTAAAAGTGCGGGTGAAGGGAGTCGAACCCCCACGCCAAAGGCGCTAGATCCTAAGTCTAGTGCGTCTGCCAATTCCGCCACACCCGCATATTTCATTAAAATGGTGAGCCATGAAGGACTCGAACCTTCGACCCTCTGATTAAAAGTCAGATGCTCTACCAACTGAGCTAATGGCTCTTAATGGCTGGGCTAGCTGGATTCGAACCAGCGCATGACGGAGTCAAAGTCCGTTGCCTTACCGCTTGGCTATAGCCCATTAATTAAGAATGGTGGAGGGGGGCAGATTCGAACTGCCGAACCCGAAGGAGCGGATTTACAGTCCGCCGCGTTTAGCCACTTCGCTACCCCTCCGACATATATGGTGGAGGATGACGGGATCGAACCGCCGACCCCCTGCTTGTAAGGCAGGTGCTCTCCCAGCTGAGCTAATCCTCCATTTTGCCTGGCAACGTCCTACTCTCACAGGGACAAGGTCCCAACTACCATCGGCGCTAGAGAGCTTAACTTCCGTGTTCGGTATGGGAACGGGTGTGACCTCTCTGCCATCATTACCAGACTGTATTCATTTAAGACAAGAATCATTTTAACTTATTTAACTTTTAAAGTCAACAAGTTTTTTATATTCTTTCAAAACTAGATAACATTGCTTCATATTATATGGTTAAGTCCTCGATCTATTAGTATTCGTCAGCTCCACATGTCACCATGCTTCCACCTCGAACCTATCAACCTGATCATCTTTCAGGGATCTTACTAGCTTACGCTATGGGAAATCTCATCTTGAGGGGGGCTTCATGCTTAGATGCTTTCAGCACTTATCCCTTCCGCACATAGCTACCCAGCTATGCCCTTGGCAGAACAACTGGTACACCAGCGGTGCGTCCATCCCGGTCCTCTCGTACTAAGGACAGCTCCTCTCAAATTTCCTACGCCCACGACGGATAGGGACCGAACTGTCTCACGACGTTCTGAACCCAGCTCGCGTACCGCTTTAATGGGCGAACAGCCCAACCCTTGGGACCGACTACAGCCCCAGGATGCGATGAGCCGACATCGAGGTGCCAAACCTCCCCGTCGATGTGGACTCTTGGGGGAGATAAGCCTGTTATCCCCGGGGTAGCTTTTATCCGTTGAGCGATGGCCCTTCCATGCGGAACCACCGGATCACTAAGCCCGACTTTCGTCCCTGCTCGACTTGTAGGTCTCGCAGTCAAGCTCCCTTATGCCTTTGCACTCTACGAATGATTTCCAACCATTCTGAGGGAACCTTTGGGCGCCTCCGTTACACTTTAGGAGGCGACCGCCCCAGTCAAACTGCCCACCTGACACTGTCTCCCGGGTCGATAAGACCCGTAGGTTAGAATTTCAATACAGTCAGGGCGGTATCCCACCAGCGCCTCCACCGAAGCTAGCGCTCCGGTTTCAATGGCTC
>NZ_JBBOZR010000001.1:510000-710000 GCF_038008705.1 Bacillus sp. FSL W8-0770 | reverse complement strand
ATTGATGGTGTTGCCAACGTTATGTTTTTCGGAAAATCCACCTCTGCATTATCTATCGTACTTGATCCGAACCAATTAAAAAACAAAAACGTAACATCACAGCAGGTACTAACTGTTTTACAAGGAAAAGAAACTTCTACTCCAGCTGGGGCAATTACTGTTAATCAGGAAGAATACAACCTCCGCGTCATTGGGGACATAAAAAATGTAAATGACATTAAAAACATCACTGTGGCACCCCAAGTGAAATTGCAAGACATTGCTCAAATTGAAATTAAACAACACTACGATACAATTTCACATATAAACGGAGAAGAAGGCACAGGATTAATCATCATGAAAGAACCGAGTAAAAATGCAGTTGCCATTGGAAAAGAGATTGATAAAAAAGTTAAAGAGATAGGTAAGGAATATAAAGATCAATTTTCTATTAAACTTTTGGCTTCAACCCATGAACAAGTTGAAAATGCTGTTACTAGCATGGGAAAAGAAGTAATACTTGGAGCAATCGCTGCAACTCTAATTATCTTAATCTTTTTACGTAACTTCCGAACAACACTCATCGCTGTTGTCAGTATTCCATTATCTATTTTATTAACACTCTTTTTACTACATCAATCTAACATTACGCTTAACATTTTAACCCTCGGTGGTTTAGCTGTTGCGATTGGACGTCTCGTCGATGATAGTATCGTTGTCATCGAGAATATTTTCCGCCGTTTACAAAAAGATTCTTTCTCTAAAGATATCATTCTCGATGCAACGAAAGAAGTCGCAGTCGCAATTACTTCTTCTACTTTAACAACGGTCGCTGTTTTTTTACCTATCGGCCTCGTATCAGGAGCAATCGGAAAATTAATGTTACCTATGGTATTAGCAGTTGTATATTCTATACTATCATCCTTAATCGTTGCACTAACAGTTGTTCCACTTATGGCTTTTTTACTACTCAAAAAAACAAAGCATCGAAAGCCAAGTTCTTCATCACGATATGTCGCTACATTAAAGTGGGCTCTTTCTCATAAATTCATTATTCTACTTACTTCATTTTTATTATTTGCAGGATCAATTGCGGCCTATATATTACTACCGAAAGCAAACATAAAATCTGAAGACGACACAATGTTATCTATTAACATGACATTTCCAGCCGATTATAATGCTGAATCTCAAAAACAAAAAGCATTTGATTTTGAAAAGAAATTACTTTCTAATTCGGATATAACAGACGTTATTTTACGAATGGGATCTAGCGCAGAAGATGCACAATGGGGGCAAACAACTAAAAATAACCTCGCTAGTATATTCGTAGTCTTTAAAAAAGGTTCTGATATTAATCAATATATTAAAGAGTTAAAAAAGGAAAATAAAACTTTTGAGCCTGCTGAACTTGATTATATAAAAACAAGTTATTCAAGCTCTGGCGGCGGCAATAACTTACAATTTAACGTAACAGCTACTAACGAAGCGGATTTAAAAGAGGCGGCTACTATCGTTGAAACAAAACTAAAAAGCATGGATGATCTTTCTAAAGTAAAAACAAATTTAGAAGACTCTAAGAAAGAATGGCAAATTCATATTGATCAAACAAAGGCTGAACAACTAGGTTTAACACCAGAAATAGCTGCGCAACAAGTAGCATTCCTTATGAAGAAATCACCTATTGGCGAAATTACAATTAATAATGAAAAAACTACTATTATGATAGAACACAAAAAAGAAAACATTAATAAACAAGAAGATATTTTAAATACAAACATACTATCACCTATTAATGGCCCAATACCTTTAAAAGACATCGCAACTATTTCAGAAAAACAAACGCAAACAGAAATTTTCCATAAAGACGGAAAAGAAACAATCCAAATTACAGCCGAAGCTTCAAATGAAGATTTGAGTAAAGTAAACACAGCAGTAAATAAAGCGATAACTGACTTAGATTTACCTAGTGGTGCAAAAGTAAATATCGCAGGAGCTACTGAATCTATGCAAGAGAATTTTACAGATTTATTCAAAATTATGGGGATTGCAATAGGGATTGTATATTTAATTATGGTTATCACCTTCGGGCAAGCACGTGCTCCTTTTGCAATCCTATTCTCTTTACCGTTAGCTGCTGTCGGCGGTATTTTAGGATTAATCATTTCAGGAACACCTGTTGATGTAAATTCCTTAATCGGCGCATTAATGTTAATCGGGATTGTTGTTACAAACGCTATTGTATTAATAGAAAGAGTCCAACAAAATCGGGAACACGGAATGGAAACAAGAGAAGCCTTACTTGAAGCAGGTTCTACTAGACTACGCCCAATTATTATGACAGCTATTACAACAATCGTTGCTATGCTCCCACTTCTATTTGGCCAATCCCAAGCAGGGAGTATGGTATCAAAAAGTTTAGCCGTCGTTGTCATCGGTGGTTTGGCAGTCTCAACTCTTCTTACATTAGTAGTTGTTCCAGTTATGTATGAACTATTAGATAAAATCGGGAGAAAAAGACGCTCCCGTAGAAAAATAAGCACTTCTACAGAAACACCTGATATTTAAAAGAAAAGGGTTATCTTCACGAATGAAGATAACCCTTTTTCTCTACCTACTCATATAATCCATCATTTTTTCCGCATACCGTTCTAGAGATTCACTAGAATCCACAATCTAAATTACATCTGTTCGTCTATATAATTAATCACAAATTCAACAATCGTTACGCCCTTTCCTTCTATAATTAAAATACAAAAGAACCCCCTATTTATAAGTAGAGAGTTCTTCTTTATAATTTATGCCGCTTTTACCTTTTTCGTCGTTTTACTTTTTCTTTTCGTTCCTGTAAAGCGCTTGTGTAATATAGATGCTACTAAGCGTGAAATAACATTGAATAGTAATACCATAATAATTAATACAGCTGCAGATTTTGTCGCAATTAACTTCGCATCCGGGATAATTCCTTCAGAATTTAACTTCCAAATGTGAACCGCTAACGTTTCAGCTGGTCTAAATGGATTTAAAGGATGAGCAGGACTTGAGAAGTCCGCTGCTGAATTTAAAATCGGAGATGTTAAACCCGCTGTATAAATTAATGCCGCTGCTTCACCAAATATACGACCCGCAGCTAAAATAACACCTGTAATGATTTGTGGTAATGACGACGGAATAATAATACGAGTGATCGTTTGCCACTTCGTTGCACCTAGCCCAAGACTTGCCTCTTTCACATTAGAAGGAACTTCTGAAATCGCATTTTCACAAACACGCGTTAAGCCCGGTAAGTTTAAAATAGTTAAAGCAAGGGCACCACCCATTACTGTATATCCCCAACCAGTCATTGTAACAAACACTAACAAACCGAATAAACCAACAACAATAGAAGGTAAAGATGCCATTGTCTCGATACATAAACGAACAAAGTTTAAAAAACGTCCTTGCTTTGCATACTCTGCTAAATATATTCCAGCACCTAATCCAAGAGGAATAGATATAATAAGCGTTATAACAAGCATATAGAAGGAATTGAATAACTGCGGACCAATCCCACCACCAGCTCTTGTATTGCTTGGTTCTCCAAACAAGAAATTAGGATCCCAAAAACCCCATCCCTTTTGTAAAATCTCAAACACTAAGAACACTAGCAAAGCTACAACTAAAGCTGCAATCGTATAAAAGATACCTGTCCAAACTTTATTTACCGTTCTTGCATTCATTATTATCGCTCACCTCTTTGCCCAATCGCTCGAATTACTAAAATAAACAGGAATGAAATAACAAGTAAAATCATCGCTAAAGTCCATAGCGCATTGTTCCAAGCAGTTCCGTTTAATGTATTTGTCATGTCCATTGTTAAAATACCAGTTAACGTCGCTGTCGGACTGTATATTCCTTCTGGTAATTTAATCGTATTCCCGATTACCATTTGAACCGCTAGCGCTTCACCAAAAGCACGCGCTAAACCTAAAACAACACCTGTTAAAATCCCTTTCTTCGCAGCAGGAACAATTACTCGGCTAATCGCTTGCCATTTCGTTGATCCTAGACCATAAGAAGCTTCTAAATAATCAAATGGAACAGAACGTATTGCATCAGAAGCGATACTAGCAATAGTTGGCAAAATCATAATACTTAATACAACAATACCCGCAATTAAACTAAAGCCCACTCCCCCAAACGAATCACGTAATAGCGGCACTAAAATCGTAACCCCTAATAATCCGTATACAACCGAAGGAATACCAACTAATAATTCTAAAACAGGCTTCAATACTTTATTTCCAAACTTTGGCGAAATTAAATTCATGAATATAGCAAGAGCTATAGCAATTGGCGCACTAATAATGACCGCACCTAACGAAACCACCGTTGAACCTACAATGAAAATTAAAGCCCCGAAGGATCCTTGATCAGCATTTGGATTCCATTTTGTCGATGTTAACATCTCAGTAAATGAGATACCACTTTGTGTAAAAGATTGAATACCTTTACCACAAATAAACGCAATAATAGCTAATGTAATTAAAACAATAAAAATACCACAAAACGTAACAAGTGATCTTCCTATATATTCACTTTTTACGTAATTAATTTGTTTTTTCCCCTTCATCACAGGACAGACCCCACTTCATAAATTGAAATGAACAGGACTGGCCTTGCAGCCAGCCCCATAAATTTTATTACTTATTTAATTTAGACATTGGAATATAACCCATATCTTCTACTTGCTTTTCAAAATCTTTACCTTTTACATAGTCAATGTAAGCTTTTGTTGCTTCTTTTGCCTCACCTTTTGTTACCATGTACTCGTAAGACCAAAATGGATATTTACCAGACGCAATGTTTTCAACTTTCGGTTCAGCACCATCAATTTTTACTGTTTGTAGCGCACCTTTTTTCTCGCCGACCATGTAAGACATCGCTAAATAACTTACTGAACCTGGAGTAGAGTTAATTGCTTGTTCTACTGCACCGTTAGAATCTTGTGTAGTACCAGTTCCATCATTGATTTTCGCGTCTTTCATAATTGTTTTTTCAAATGTAGCACGTGTACCAGAAGAAGCTGGACGATTAATCACGTTGATTTTTTCATCTTTCCCGCCTACTTCTTTCCAGTTTGTTACTTTTCCAGTGAAGATATCTTGTACTTGTTGTACTGTTAAGTTATCAACTTTTACATCTTTATTTACGACAAGTGCGAATGCAATACCCGCTACCTTGTTATCTACTAATTCTTTCGCCTTATTAGCATCTTTTATTTTATCTGCAGATGGAACATCTGAGTTACCAATTTGGACTGCACCAGAAGCTACTTGGTTAATTCCAGTTCCACTACCGCCACCTTGCACTTGAATAGAAACGTTTGAATTTTTCTCCATAAATTTCTTTCCGGCTTCCTCTGCAAGAGGTTGAAGTGCTGTAGAGCCTGCAGCTGCTATCGTACCTGACAATTCTTGTTTTGCATTATCGTTTCCTTTAGCATCTTTACCTGATGTCTCTTCTGCTTTTCCACATCCCACTAATGAACCCGCTACCACTAAAGCTGCTAAAGAAAATTTAATACCCTTTTTCATAACCATGTCTTGTACCCCCATTTGGATTATCACTTTTCACATTTGTCTACTTCTTTCGAACACAAATTCATTGTAGGACAATAATATTATGTAAGTGTTAAGCAATTTTTAATTTTAAGTAAATGACGATAATAATCCTTAAAAACTAGGAATCCCAACATTTATAGTTAAAGAACCCAACAAAATCCACACCATTTAAGCTGTAATGTAAATTTATTCTTAACAATGTAAATCCAATGTAAATGTTTTTCTCTCTTTTTCCCTTTTAATTAAAGTTACATTTACAATTACGCTGTATTTTGTAACTTTTACATGCCTAATTGATGCACATAAAAAAGAATTTCAGTAATATTTTTTAGTACAACTAAATAAATTGGAACAATTCTAAAATTAAATGAATATTTTTAAAGTACCAATTGACAGCATCATCCAATGTAGTCTACTATATTACTAACAAAAAGTTTACCTAAGGAAACTTTTTAAACTCAAACTAAAAATATAGAGATGAGGTAACTTTTATGGTATCGGCTAATATAAAACCACTTTCCGAATTTAAAATAGGAGAGTTTGTACAAATTGAGAAGATACAATTAGAAGGAACTATGAAACGACGCTTATTAGATTTGGGATTTATCCCAGGGGCGACGATTAAAGTATTGCAACGCAGTCCACTTGGAGATCCGGTCGCTTATCAAGTGAGCAACACAACTATTGCACTGCGTAAAGAAGAAAGCTCCCTTATTTTCGGGGTATTAATAGGAGATGATTTCAGATGAGCAAACATCGTATCGCTTTAGCTGGTAACCCGAATACAGGGAAAAGTACATTGTTTAATACTTTAACAGGCTTAAAACAACATACTGGAAACTGGACGGGAAAAACTGTTTTAAAAGCTGAAGGAGAATATGAACATAACGGAAGTAATTATACATTAATAGATTTACCGGGAACTTACTCACTATACTCAAATTCCGCAGACGAAGAAGTAGCGAGGGATTATATTATATTTGAAAAACCAGAAGTAACTGTAGTTGTTATAGACGCAACTGCTATGGAAAGAAATTTAAATTTAGCACTCCAGGTGATGGAGATGACAAATAATGTAGTCATTTGCATTAACTTAATTGATGAAGCCGAGAAAAAAGGGATTGTTATCGATGAAAAGAAATTAGCAAAATCACTTGGTGTACCTGTCGTTAAAATTTCAGCACGTAACCGAGTAGGTATTGGTCATTTGCTAAATGTTATTGCAAGAGTAGCAAATAAAAAACTAATTCCAACACCAATTAAAATTACTTACAGCGAAAAAATCGAAAATATGATTCAGAAATTAGAACCACAAATTTATAAAGTGTTCGGTGATACGTATCCAGCACGTTGGATTGCGTTACGTATATTAGATGGAGATAAAAATTTCTTAACTACACTTCAAAAACACCATAATGAACCACTTGTAAGGGAGGTCGTAATTAATGGAATCTCACTCAGCCAGTAAAGCTCTTCCATTAGACTATATTATTCAACATGCACAAACACTTTCAAAAGAAGATATACGAGATGATATAGTCGGAGATATTTACCGAACATCTGCAAGCATATGTAAAGAATCTGTCCAATATACAAATACTGATAAATTATATCGTTCCGAAAAACTAGATAAAATTTTCACATCTCCAATCTGGGGATTCCCAATTATGCTCGGTATTTTATCTATTATTTTTTATCTTACAATTGCAGGCGCTAACGTACCATCTGATATGATTGCCGAATTCTTCGGATGGGCCGAAGGATATTTAACATCTTGGTTCCAAGCAGCGCATGCACCTGAATGGTTACATGGCATTTTAATACTTGGTTTGTTCCGTGGTATCGGTGCTGTTATTAGCGTTATGTTACCACCTATGGCAATCTTTTTCCCTATGTTCGCGCTATTAGAAAACTACGGATACTTACCACGTGTCGCGTTTAATATGGACCGCTTATTCAAACGATCCGGCGCACACGGGAAACAATCTTTAACAATGGCAATGGGATTTGGTTGTAATGCAGCAGCCATTATGTCAACACGTATCATTGAATCACCACGTGAACGTATGCTAGCAATTTTAACGAACAACTTCGTTCCTTGTAACGGTCGCTGGCCTATGTTAATTTTAATGGCTTCACTATTTATGGCTGCTGGTTATACAGGCAGTATGCAAACATTGGTTACTGCTGGTGTTGTAGTTGGAATGGTTGTAATTGGTGTTATTATGACATTAACCGTTTCTTGGGTACTATCAAAAACAGCCTTAAAAGGGGTTCCAACTCACTACACACTTGAGTTACCTCCGTACCGCAAGCCAAAAGTTTGGAATACAATTGTTCGCGCAACACTCGATAAATCAATCTATGTTTTAAAACGAGCTATAGTTGTTGCTGCCCCTGCGGCTGCATTAACTTGGTTACTTGCTAACATTTTTATCGGTGACACAAGCTTACTTATGTATTTTGTAAACTTCCTAGATCCATTTGCTAAAATGTTAGGACTTGACGGGTTTATTCTAGCTGCATTCATTCTTGGACTACCCGCTAATGAAATTGTAATCCCAATTTTATTAATGTCTTACTTATCAACTGGGGCTTTAACTGAAATAGATGATTTTAATCAAATTAAAAATCTATTCCTAGAAAATGGTTGGACTTGGTTAACAGCGTTAAACACAATGTTGTTCTCACTTCTTCATTTCCCGTGCGGAACAACACTTGTTAATATATACAAAGAAACAAAAAGTGCAAAATGGACATTCTTATCGTTTGCAATCCCTACCGTTATCGCCATTGTTGTTACATTCCTCTCTACACAATTGGTACATTGGTTAGGGCTTGTATAAAGCAAAGCATACATAGAAGGTATCCCCCTTCACATATGCTTTGCACGAAAGAAACCTGAAATTATTCAGGTTTCTTTTTTTGCACATCAGTATTCCACGGCTGTGCTCCATACGTTGTGAGTTTTTTATGAATAAAATATATAGTTCCTGGAAGAACTGCCATTAATATCGTGCAACTAATTCCTAATCCAGTAAACAACTTTCATCACCTTATTTCACTCTTTTCGGTAAAGCTGAACCTGAATGTTCAATTGTTGGATGAACATGAACAGTAATTTCAGCATTACTAAAGTAATTTTCGCCTTGATCCCAATTCTTACTTACCTTTTTCCACTCTTTATAATTATGTCGCTTATACACTTCCCCTAACTCTAGTACATCTACCTTATATTTTTTTTGAACAAGTTTAATTGATTTTTGAATACGCTTCTCCATTTCTTCCGATATATCCTTCTCTAAACGCTTTTCATTCAAAACCTTTTTATGATCACTAAAATGCAACTCAGCCAATGTGCCTTCCAGAGATAAATGAATATCAAACTTTGGTTTTGTAGCATTCGTTGTGGATACTTTAATTTTTCGACGTAACTTATGAATTTCATATGTAATAAGTTGATTCTTTTTACGGATGGTAAAAAAACCTCCAATTTTTTTACCTATTATATAATTCATCCCTACTGTTTCTTCCCCACTCAAATTGCCTACACACTTATTATCCTTTCCACGAAACAATGCTGCACCGTTCATTTGTACCCCTTGTTTTGTTAGTTCAAGAATAGGTAATACAAAACTTCGGTTAGAGATCATCTTTTCCTGTACCTCACCAATTCTTGCAGCCTCAATCATTTGGGCATTTTTCGGAGGGTGTTCAGCTAACATATCAATATACTGCGCCGGTAAATTTTCAGGCTTGGCACTTTGTTTTAAAATAGCTTCGGCATTTTTATTAGAAACGAACAAACGAATATTTCTTCTCATCTCATGATCGCGAATATATACATCTAACGTATTTTGTAAAATGTATGGATGTGAAAGTAATTCTTCAGAGAAAATAATCACCTGTATATGAGGGAAAAATAACGTACGACTAATTTTTTTAGCGATTATTCTTATTTGTTCAAATACACTATCTGCTTTTGCACTAACATTAATATAATTTTCGCTATCCCCACCCCCTTGTCCACCCTGTTGAGACAATTTACTGGGGAGTACCATCTGATAGGTCCCTTTCATAATTGGATTCGCTTTCTTTTCCTTCACGATATCGTAAGCCGCTCCTACTACAAATCCTCTTTCTTCTATCTCTTCTAACTCAGAACACCCACTCATAAATCCAGTTAAAGCCATAACCATTATAATTTTAAGAAGGTGTTTCATTTCCACCATTCCTTCTTTTTATTTTATATACAATTAAAACGAGCAAAGGTGCTAACACAACACACCCCATATCTATCCAAGCTAAATAAGTCCCATAACTTGATAAAGCATTCAAACTACTAGGTATCATATTCGCCATAAAAATAATTGGGGCACTTACGAAAATAAAAATATGTTTCTTCACTTTCGGAAACATAGCACAAAACAATAAAGATGCAACGTCATAATACATTGCTGTCGTGTTATAAATAGTAATAATCCAAGTCGTAAAAAAAATCGCATCAAACCTTTCTAAAAATCCTCCACCAATTTCAATTTCTTTCCCTAATTCAATTGTTGGATATGTCAATCCACGTGTTGTCATATAAGTAAAAACACTAATACAAGTTACATAAATTAAAATGTATGACAGCACGTTTACCATCACCGCTTTCGCAACTGCCATTGGCGCTTTTTTCGCTGTCTTATCATTCAGCAAAACCGCATAAAATAACGCTACTTCAAATCCAATAAACGTAAAAATAGAATTTTTAACTCCAACAGCATATTGACTTACTTTCGTTTGAAAAGCTGGTAGTAAATTATTTATTTCCATTAAATTTATATTCAATAAAGAAAGAAGTACTATCGCAATTAAAACAATAGGCAAGAATAAAACATTTAACCTTAATAAGGCTGCTCTTGATCCTGCTATTCCATAAATAACAACTAATAAGAAGAAAAAAGACAGTAGTTGTATTGGTGTATCACTAAATAAATACGTTTGAGAAATAACTGAAATCATTCGCGATTCATACGCTGTCAAAGCAGCAAACGTTAATACTAAAATGCTACTAATTGTGTATGCAACAGGCTTCGTCAAATGCGCACTCGTATATTGAACAAAATTTTGTTTCGGAAATAAGATAGCCACTCTCGTCACAAACCAGCCTAAAACTGCACAGATCAATCCACCCAAAAGCAAAATAATCCAACCGTCCGAAAATAAAGTTTGGTTAGCAATATCTCTTGGCATAGACAATGCCCCTATACCAATAATGGTCGATGATACCGCAAACCCAATTTCCCGAGATCCAATCTCTTCATCGCCATACTCAAATGGTTTCAATTATTTTCGCTCCTTTGGACGTATTGTAGAATCTTTTGTTTGTAAGTACTCCGGTCTATCTTTCAACATCGCTTTTGGTATGCGAATAAATTCTTCTTTCCAATCTTTATAAAATGCAGGAGCAATTGGAGTTGTATACGGTATACCAACACTTGTTAAATTTGTAATATGAACAGCAAGTGCAATCAGAGCTAGAATGATCCCATACAACCCAAAAGCAGTTGCAGCTAATACAAAGACGAAAAGTAAAATCCGGAACGTAATCGTAATACTATATACAGGAAGCGAGAACGTAGCAATCGCAGTAACTGCAATAATAATAACTAAAAACGGATTTACAATCCCTGCATTTACCGCAGCTTCTCCAATTACAAGACCTCCTACAATCCCTATCGTTTGTCCCATTGGTTTGGGCAATCGGATTCCAGCTTCTCGTATTAATTCCATAGTCAAGGCCATCATTAACGTTTCAATATATGCTGGGAACGGAACACCTTCCCTCGCACCTGCAATTGAATAAGCCAGTTTAGAAGGAATAAGTCCTTGATGATAAGATACAAGTGCTACATACATAGCTGGTAACAAAACCGCAATTATGCCTGAACCCATACGTAAAAATCTTAATAACGTTCCAATCACCCAGCGCTCGTAATGATCTTCTACAGATTGAAAAATATCAACAAACACAAGTGGTGCAATAAGAGCAAACGGGGATCCGTCTACTAAAATGGCCGCCTTCCCTTTCGCTAATGAGGCTATAATATTATCAGGCCTCTCTGTATTCAAAAACTGTGGAAATGGGGATAAATTATTATCCTGAATTAATTGTTCAATCGTACCTGTTTCCAAAACGACATCTGTCACTATTGATTGAAGACGGCGATCTAACTCTTTTACAATGTGAGGATTAATAATATCATCTATATATACTAGGGTTACTTCTTTCTGCGATCGCTTCCCCATAATATAAGATTGGAACCTCAACTTGGGATCGCGTAAGCTGCGTCGGATTAACATTTTATTCACATTAATATCTTCATTTAATCCGACTCTCGGTCCACGTATTAAATCTTCTGTCACTGGTGGTTCTAAACTTCGCTTCTCCCAAGCCCTACTATTAATAATGATAGCGGTTTGAATATTATCAATTAATATAACTGTATCTCCCGCTAAAATCGCATTTATAATATCCGGAAATGTTGTCTTCTTACCCACTTCCGCAATAGAAATAAAACGATCCAATAACGTCTGAACGACAGCCGCTTCATTTTGCACTTCTTCATATTGAAGAGTACGAACTACATATTTATAAACATTATCCTTGTCTGTTAACCCACATAAAAATACAACCGCACAACGTGTAAAACTCCCAGCAAGAGCAACTTCTCTAATTGTTAAATCATTAGGTGAACCTAACTCATCCCTAATTTCTTTCATAACTTCAAATAAGTTACCTTCAAGCTCTAACAATTTCCCCACCTAACTTCCTTTTCAACAAGTTTTTAGTTAGATTCCGCTAATTGAAGAAAATATATACAAAAAAGAGCTATCTCTTTTCAAAGATAGCTCTAATAAAGTAAAACTTTAATCAACCCTCACCAATCGGGCTTTTACAGGCAGCAGGGCCCCCACCTAACTTCTTTGCTTCCGCTGAATTTTGAGGTGGGGGTCTTACTGCTTGTTAATGCGGGATAAACGAATTACTTTTCCACTATTATAGTGTTTTTCTTTATAAATACACCTTTTGTAAATCCACTGACTCCAAACATCACAATTATATTAATTAGCAATGCGACTATACCTACATTCAAATCTTTTATATACTGCGGGAAACTCGGAAACATCGTGGCTATAGTTGAACCAGATAAGGTAATATATGCGACCACTAATAGCCCAACTCCCATTCCTGCAATAGCTCCTTGCTTCGTAATAATTTGACGTGGAAACAAACTACATACAAGTGCAGGGAAAAGTTGTGTAACGATACTGTATCCCATTAATAGAAGCGCTCCTATCGTTTCTCCTCCTTTAAATGTAAATAAAACTGCCACGAGCGTTACTACAGGCACAAATAATTTTGCCATCTTAGCAACTTGTCTATCTGAAGCAGCTGGAACTATCGTTCGATAAATATTTTTCGCTAACAATGTAGAAGCCGCCATAACAAGCATCGAACCCGGAACCAATGCCGTTAATACTCCCGCACTACCAATAATTCCAATAAACCAAGGGTCAAACGTTTGAAGAGCAAGTCTGAACAATGAAAGGTCTACATCCCCTCCTTTTAATCCCGGAACCTGTAATATAGCAGCAAATCCTGCAAAAAATACGAAAAGTAAAACTAAAGAATACAATGGCATAATTGCTGCATTTTTACGAAATACTTTTTCATTTTTTGCAGAAAAAGCAGAAGCAAATGTATGAGGCCACATATAGAAACCGAGGGCCGTTAATATAATAGTAGAAACAAACCAAGAAATACTCATTCCTTCTTCAGGTAAAGATAAAAATCCCGGTTTCGCTGCCTCTACAGCCTCAAACATCGGCTGAAATCCTCCATAATAATGATACGGTAAATATATACCTAAAAACATAACGATAAACAGTATCATAATATCCTTCAAAGCGGCCGTCCAAGCCGAACCATGTATACCTGAAACCATTACATATATAGTTATAACAATAGCACCAATCCAAACCGCAACAACAGGTGACACCCTTCCGTAAGAAGCTTCTGAAACGATAATTCCCAGTCCTTTTAACTGTAAAACAAGATATGGGATGATGGAAACAACACCAACAATTGAAACAATAATCCCAAGCGCTTTACTTCTATATTTCTTCGCAAAAAAATCCGACTGTGAAACAAGGTTATGCTCTTTCGCATACTTCCAAATCGGTGGCAATAAAAAATACGATAAAAGATAAGCTAAAGCGCCATAGCCTAAAATATAAAAGGTAGGTGCTCCTTTACTATACGCCCAGCCACTTCCTCCCAAAAATGTAAACGTCGTATAAATTTCACCTGCCATAAGGAGAAAAACAAAAATAGTGCCAAACCCTCTTCCCCCAACTGACCATTGCTCTAAATTCATATCTTTTCCATGTTGTGCCCGAATCCCTAAAAATAGTGCGAGAAACAAAAATAAAATAATGATAAGTAATGCAGTCATTTTACATCCTCCTTATTAGCAGGATCAAACACGTACACAAGCCCCATACAAAAAGATGTAATAAACACTGATAATAATACCCAAAATAATAAAAATGGCATCCCTAATACGTAAGGAGTAACTGAATTCGCAAATATTGGCCCAACTACTAAACAAAGAACTGGGATAAGCGCTAGAATGTGTATTTTCTTCATCTCATTCTCCTTTACTTATAAATTTCATAATGGCTGATACAAAGACTTCCACTCCAATCGGTAATGCATCTTCGTCAATCGTAAAACGAGGGTGATGGTGAGGATATATAATACCTTTCTCTTTATTTCCCGCTCCGATAAAAAAGAATGTCCCCGGTGCCTTTTGTAAAAACGCTGAAAAATCTTCTCCAGCCATCGTCGGCTGTAAACGAACAACTCTATCCCTTCCATAAAGTTGTAATGCCGTTTGTTCAATAAGCTCTGTAGCTTCATAGTCATTTACAACTGGTCGATACCCATATTCATATGAAAATGTATATTTCGCTCCGTAAGATTCCGTAATATGCTTCACAATCCGCTCAATCTTCTTCTCTGTTTCACCTCGTAATTCATGTCTTAAACTTCTCACTGTCCCTTCAATTTCGGCTTGCTCTGGTATTACATTATGAGTTGTCCCCGCATGAAATTGCGTAACAGATATTACGAGAGAATCTAATGGATTCGTGAGGCGAGATACAATTTGCTGAAGTTGCGAAACGACTTGTGTTCCGATTGCAATACTATCCACCGTTTCATGAGGGATTCCAGCATGTCCACCTTTTCCCTCTATCTTAATTTTAAAAACATCCGGTGCAGCCATTGCAGGACCATAAATAACACCTATTTTCCCAACCTCTAACGACGCCCAAAGGTGAGCACCAATAATATAATCCACACCCTCCATTACACCTGCAGCAACCATCTCCTCTGCACCACCAGGAAAATTCTCTTCAGCATGTTGGAATAGAAAACGAATCTCCCCTTTAATCTTCTCTCTTTCTTCTACTAACTTATATACAACCCCAAGTAATATCGCTATATGTCCATCATGACCACATGCATGCATTACACCTTTATATGTAGAAATAAAATCAAACTCATTTTCTTCATGAATAGGAAGAGCATCCATATCGGCGCGAATCGCAACTGTTTTGCCCGGATGTTTACCTACTAACTTTGCCATCACACTATATTTAGTCGGCCGTGACACTTCTAAACATGGAAATTTCCGAAGTATATCGAACACAAACTGCGATGTTTTTTCTTCTTGAAAAGATAACTCTGGATACTTATGAAAATGCCTTCTCCACTCAACTAACTGATTTTTTAACAAAACAAGTTCCTTTGCAACATCCATTTCTCTTCTCCCCTTCTTCACCAAGTTAAATGTTATTATAACGTGAATTGTTAACTTTTAAAAGAATGTTCTGAATTTTCAGTGATGATAAACTAAAAAGAAAAAGCCATCCAAAAGATGACTTTTTCTTTATTATAAAATAGTAATTGCTTGTTTTCCCATTTGCTCCCAAGCTTTCTCAAATTCTGCTCGCGGAACAGCCAAACGTGGATTATTTTTAAGAGGATCATTTACATATACAAAGTTTTGATCATATCCAATTACTACTGCACTATGCTCATAATATGTAATTTTCACTTCGCCTGAACTCGTATTCCATGTTTCAAAACTACTTTCAGCTAGCGGCTTAAACGTCGTATTAATAATGACCCATACCGGAGAGCCTGAACTAATTACTTTATATATATCTTGCATGTCTCTACCTGTTAAATTAATTACTTTTTCAGGAACATATTTTTCTGCTAAATCAAAGATTGGTTTATTGTACACACCATATCCAGGCTCTGCCTTTGTATAAATATTTCCCACAAATCCCTCGTAAGGATTTCCACGCAAACCATTTTGTTCAAATGGAACACGATGAATTTCGCTAGCAAGTTGCATCTTATCTACTTGTACACCTTTATATTGCAGCAACATAGCTAAACTTGTCACTTCACATCCTCGAGGTAATTCTGGTAATTGTTTAATAAACGGAACATCTTCAATCATAGCTGCTTCTTTCATTTCAGATAGAAATTCTAGGCGTAGAACTTGCGCCTTTTGCATGATTTTATCTTTCCCTATAAAAAACGCAGCAGCAATTATAATCCCAAAAACAAAAAGATATTTTAACTTTTTCATTATAAACAAAACTCCATTAATTATTATTTTACAGACATAACTCTTATCATTGTACCCTTCTTCTTACTAGTTTGCTAGAAAGATCATGTGAATTATCGCTCATAGAATGAATTATAAAAATTCTAATTATTTTTAATAAAAAGAAAAATAAATATACATTTACAGAATATTTTGCTAAAATCAAAATTGTTAACATAGTGAAGATATCACCATGTTAACAAACATTCTTAGAGTATTTAGTCATAGTTCTTTTTTTACATACTCCATTCATTTCATAGCAAATAAACCGAGTGTGTGTTGCATCCCCCACTAATGATTAAAAACTCAGAATAAAACGAAGTTCACACATTCAAGAAAATACGGGGTGAGGGCATATGAATCAACAAATTGAACAAACAGATTTAAAACGAACAATGAAAAGTAGACACCTATTTATGATTGCACTCGGCGGTGTTATCGGAACCGGGCTATTTATGGGATCTGGTCAAATTGTCCATAATGCCGGACCTGGTGGTGCTATTCTTGCATTTTTAGTCGGTGGATTTGTTATGTATTTAACGATGTTATGTCTTGGTGAATTATCCGTTGCTATGCCAGAAGCAGGTTCATTCCAAAGTTATGCAAGCAAATTCATTTCACCTGGTTTTGGATTTGTTGTCGGTTGGATGTATTGGTTAAATTGGGCTGTTACAGTTGGCGTAGAGTTAACAACTGTAAGTATTTTAATGAAACGCTGGTTTCCAGACGTTTCTTCATGGATTTGGTGCGTTACATTTGCAGCGGCACTCTTCCTCGTCAACGCTTTATCAGCAAAAGCATATGCAGAAGCAGAGTTTTGGTTCGCAAGTGTAAAAGTCGCAACAATTGTTATTTTCATCGTACTTGGCGGCGCTGTTATGTTCGGTCTACTAGACTTTAATGGAAAGCCAGCTCCAATGCTTCATAATTTCACTGAAAATGGCGGGCTATTTCCAAATGGTGCATTAGCTGTTCTTCTTACGATGATTACAGTAAATTACTCCTTCCAAGGAACAGAATTAATTGGAATCGCTTCAGGCGAAAGTGAAAATCCTGAAAAAACAATTCCAAAAGCAATTAAAAACACAATTTGGCGAACTCTCTTCTTCTTCGTCTTAGCGATATCAGTTGTTGTAGGTTTACTCCCATGGCAAGAGGCTAATCTAGTCGAAAGTCCCTTTGTACTTGTATTTGATGTAGCCGGTGTCCCATATGCAGCAGACATTATGAACTTTGTTATTATTACAGCTGTATTATCCGTTGCTAACTCTGGTCTATACGCAAATTCTCGTATGCTGTGGGCGATGGCAAAACAAGGAATGGCAAGTCCAGCATTTACGAAATTAACTAAAAAAGGTGTACCGCTAAATGCATTAATTTTCAGCCTAATTTTCGCTAGCCTGTCCTTACTAACAAGTGTATTTGCGGCAGATACTGTCTTTCTAGTTTTAACATCTATTGCAGCAATGGCTGCCGTTGTAGTTTGGATGTCAATCGCCGCTTCACAGTTTTTCTTCCGTAGAAATTTCGTGAAAAATGGTGGCGACATAAATAATTTAAAATATCGTACACCGCTCTATCCACTCGTTCCAATCGTAGCGTTCTCGCTCAATTTCATTACATTTGTTAGTTTGGCTTTCATTCCAGATCAAAGAATTGCTCTTTATTGCGGCATTCCATTTATGATTATTTGTTACATTTTATACCAAGTTAAATATAAAAAAATTGTCACACTTGAACAGCCACGAACTGTCACACAAGAAATAAACTAAATATACAAAATATTCAGCTATCTTTCTTATCATAAGATAGCTTTTTTCTATTTCTTGGATATCCTGGTATAACTTTATTTATCTTAAAATTTTCACAATCACGTTTTTCTCTGGAAAATAGTTTACAATGTAATCAAGTTACAAATGATATTCACCTTAAAAAGTGTGCATTTGTGTCTATTTTTTAACAATATATCAAAAACTATTGCCTTCTATAAATTAATAGGTTTATATTGTTTTATTGGCATAGTTTCAATCCAAGGAGAAAGGAGATTTTCAATCGTGCAACTAAAGAAAGCGTTTTGGAAGTTGGCTTCGCTTCTTCCGTTATCATTACTTCTGTTCCTCGGTGGCTGTGATAAAAAACTCGCAGTATTAAATCCGCAAGGACCTGTTGCAAAAGCACAGTATGATTTAATTGTTTGGTCATTCTTGCTTATGTCATTAATTATCGCAATTGTATTCATTCTGTTTACAGTCATCTTGATTCGTTATCGTGAAAAACCAGAGAATATGGACTATGAGCCACCTGAACAACACGGTAACACATTACTAGAAATTATTTGGACGCTTGTTCCTGTTATTATCGTTATCGCATTATCGATTCCAACAGTAAAAGCAACTTATGCTTCGGAAGAGGTTCCGAAAGAGTCCAAACATATTAAACCAGTTGAAATTTATGTTACATCTGCAAACTGGAAATGGTTATTCAGTTACCCAGAGGAAAAAATTGAAACCGTTAACTATTTAAACATCCCAGCTGGTGTACCAATTCAATTCAAACTGACTTCTGTCGGCCCAATGAATGCTTTCTGGGTACCAGAACTTGGTGGTATGAAGTACACAATGGATGGCATGATTATGGATCTTTATTTACAAGCTGATAAGCCAGGTTCTTACCTAGGCCGTAGTGCGAACTTCTCTGGTGAAGGATTCACACACATGGAGTTCGAAGTTGAAGCAAAAACTAAAGAGAAATATGACAAGTGGGTTAAAGAAGTACAAGAAACTGCTCCTAAACTAACAGAAGCTAAGTACAACGAAATTGTTAAACCTGGTGTAGTTGGTCGTATGACATTCTCTAGTCACCACTTAAGTTATGTAGATCCAAAATCACTTGAATATTGTGATTACAACTACTACAAAAACAAAAAATAATAGCTATTATTCCAACAGATTGGAGTGAACACAGTGAAGCTTGATGAATTCTTTGTCACAGGTGACCCGATTATTTACGGTGCAGACGCTTCTATCGTTCTTGTGACATTAGCAATCATTTTCGTACTAACAAAGTATAAAAAATGGAAATGGCTTTGGGACGAATGGTTAACAACTGTTGACCATAAAAAAATCGGAGCTATGTATATTATTTCTGCGGTTATCATGTTATTCCGTGGTGGTATGGATGGTTTAATGATCCGTGCACAATTAACATTCCCAGAAACAACTTATTTAAACGCTGAACACTATAACGGGATCTTTACAACACATGGTACAGTAATGATTCTTTTCATGGCAATGCCATTCGTTATGGGATTAATGAACCTTGTAGTACCATTACAAATTGGTGCTCGTGACGTTGCATATCCGTTCTTAAATGCTTTAAGTTTCTGGTTATTCTTTGTCGGAGCAATGTTATTCAACATCGCTTTCGTAATTGGTGGTTCTCCAGACGCTGGGTGGACTTCTTACTTCCCAATGGCAGGTACAGAGTTTACTTCGGGCGTAGGAAATAACTACTACGCAATTGCATTACAGATTTCAGGTCTCGGTACGCTAATGACCGGTATTAACTTCCTTGTTACTATCTTAAAAATGCGTACACCTGGTATGACTTTAATGAGAATGCCAATGTTTACTTGGTCAATCTTAATTACAACAATTATCATTATTTTCGCTTTCCCAGTATTAACAGTTGCTCTTGCATTAATGACATTTGACCGTCTATTCGATGCTCACTTCTTTACGATGGCGAGCGGCGGTATGCCGATGTTATGGGCCAACCTGTTCTGGGTATGGGGTCACCCTGAAGTATATATCGTTATTTTACCGGCATTCGGTATTTTCTCTGAAATCATTAGTACATTCTCACGTAAGCGTCTATTCGGTTACAGTGCGATGGTATACTCAATGGTTGCAATTTCTTTACTAAGTTTCGTCGTATGGCTTCACCACTTCTTCACGATGGGTGCAGGTCCAGCGGTTAACTCATTCTTCTCGATTTCGACAATGGCGATTTCGATTCCAACCGGGGTTAAGATCTTTAACTGGTTGTTTACACTGTATAAAGGACGTATTCGTTTTACAGTTCCAATGCTTTGGTCATTGGCATTTATTCCAAACTTCGTAGTCGGTGGGGTTACAGGGGTTATGCTTGGAATGGCAGCAGCTGATTATCAATACCATAACAGCTACTTCCTAATCGCTCACTTCCACTACGTATTAATCGCAGGTACAGTATTCGCTATGCTTGCTGGATTCACATTCTGGTATCCAAAAATGACTGGTCATATGTTAAATGAACGCCTAGGTAAATGGACATTCTGGATCTTTATGAGCGGATTCAACATCTGTTTCTTCCCAATGTACTTCTTAGGTTTAGACGGTATGACTCGTCGTATGTACACTTACTCTGAAAGTCTTGGATGGGGATGGCTAAACCAAATCGCATCTGTTGGTGCGGTAATGATGGGTATCGGCTTCCTACTTCTTTGCTACAACGTAATTTGGAGTGCACGTCACGGTGAACGTGACACAACTGGAGATCCATGGGATGGTCGTACACTTGAATGGGCAACTCACTCTCCTGTACAACATTACAACTTCGCGAAGCTTCCTGAAATTAAAGAAGCTGATGCTTTCTGGTACATGAAAAAACGCGGAGAAACAGTTACACCAGCAGCAGAAGATATCAAACCAATTCACATGCCAAGTAACTCTGGTGTGCCTATTATTGCGTCTGGATTCTTCGGTCTTGCAGGTTTCGCATTAGTATTTAGCTGGTTCTGGCTTGCAGCAATCGGTGGAGTTGGTATTTTAGCTTGCTTAATCTATCGTTCATTCGATTATGATGAAGGTTACTATATCAGTGTTGATGAAATTAAAAAAACAGAACATATAGCATGAGAGGTGAAATGACATGGCGGCTTTAGATAAAAGCTTACCTTTGGAATATCAATCCGAACAAAGCAGATTGAATATCCTAGGATTCTGGATTTTTCTTGGGGCTGAAATTATGCTGTTCGCAACACTTTTCGCCTCTTATCTAGTCCTTGCTGGTCGTACGGCAGATGGCCCAACACCAGCGCAACTGTTTGAACTTAAAACGCTTTTAATTCAAACATTACTACTTTTAACAAGTAGTTTCACATGTGGTATCGTAATTCACGAAATGCGTAAGCACAACCAAAAAGCGATGCTTGGATGGTTCGTCCTTACATTACTTTTAGGTGCAGGTTTCCTATTCTTCGAGATTGAAGAATTCATTATGTATATTGGTGAAGGTGCAACAATTCAAACAAGTGCCTTCTTATCTGGATTCTTCGTTCTTCTTGGAACGCATGGAGCCCACGTAACAGGCGGTATCATTTGGGCAATTTGTGTTATTATCCAAATTTTAAAACGAGGTTTAACACCAGTTACAGCTCGTAAAGTATTCATTATCAGCTTATACTGGCATTTCCTCGATCTTGTTTGGGTCTTTATTTACACACTAGTTTACTTGAACGGGATGGTGGCGTAAATGGGTCAAAATAACAACCAAGCAAACGGACATGCGCATAGCGGATTCCCTTGGTCACACGTTTTCGGATTTATTTTATCGCTTGCATTAACGTTTCTAGCGTTATACGTGGCACTTTACACAACATTGCCACTTTCAACAGTCTTAACAACTATTATCATAATGGCTGTTGCGCAAGCATTGTTACAATTAATTATGTTCATGCATTTAAAAGAAGGAGAAGGAAGAGTTCAAATTCTTACAATGATATACAGTTTCTTCGTTGCAACTGCAACAGTTGGTTTAACTGTATGGATCTTCTTCTCAATGTAATGTACATGAAAAAGACTGCTGAGATTCCTCAGCAGTCTTTTTTTATCCCCTCCCCTATTACATCCACATTACGGAATTAACAACAGAATCATGAAAAATATACTTATTATGACAAATGTTAAGAAAAATCTTTCTTTATGAAATCGAATCCATATGCGTTGCTTTTCTACCTATTATATGGCTAAATAGGTACTATATTTATTTGAAGGGAGAGAACGCAATGGAACATCATACTTCTGTTCTATCACTTATGGTTGTCGTTGCAATCGCGTTTTTCGTTCCCCTTTTGTTACAACGCTTTAAATTAAAAGCACTTCCTGTTGTCGTTGCAGAAATTATTGCAGGAATCTTTGTAGGTAAAAGTGGGTTTAATATTATTGAGCCAGATATATGGCTTCAAGTTTTATCAACATTAGGATTTATCTTCCTCATGTTCTTAAGCGGTTTAGAAATTGATTTTTCTATCTTTAAACAAAAAGGGAAAAAAAATACGACAAACGAGCCAAATACATTTCAAGTAGCAAGCATTATCTTCTTATTTATTTTCATCTTGTCTTATGCCCTATCATTACTATTCGTATGGCTAGGATTCGTAGATAATGCAATGTTCATGACTTTAATTATTTCAACTATTTCTTTAGGTGTTGTTGTACCAACATTAAAAGAGAACAACCTAGGAAAAACTGCAATCGGACAAATCATTTTATTAGTTGCTGTTATTGCAGACTTAGTTACAATGATTTTACTCGCTGTTTTTGTCGGATTAAATTCCGAAAGCGGTCAGAGTATGTGGCTCTTACTTATTCTATTCGGTGCCGGTATTGTCATTTACTTTATTGCAAAACGCTTTAAAAACATTCCATACTTAGATAGTTTAAAAGCTGGTAGTGTACAAATTGATACACGAGCTGTTTTTGCACTCATTTTAATCTTAGTTGGGTTATCGGAATCTGTTGGAGCAGAAAATATTTTAGGCGCCTTCTTAGCAGGTGTACTTGTATCGTTATTATCACCAAATGAAGATATGGTGGAAAAACTTGATTCTATCGGCTATGGTTTCTTCATCCCTATTTTCTTCGTAATGGTTGGTGTAAATCTAGAGGTGTGGTCTATTTTCAAAGAACCTTCTAGCATGCTCATTATTCCAATCTTAATTGTAGGACTCTTTATTTCGAAACTCTTACCATCACTCGTCTTAAGAAAATGGTATCCACGTAATATCGTACTTGGAAGTGCAATCTTATTAACATCGACACTTTCTCTAGTTATTGCGGCTGCACAAATTGGTGAAAAACTGGAGATCATCAGTCCAAGTTTATCTGCCTCTCTTATTTTAAGCGCAGTTATTACTTGTATTTTTGCACCTATATTGTTTAAAAAAATGTTCCCAAAAGTAGAAACACCAAAACCAAAAGTAGCTATTATTGGCGCGAGCAGAATTACCCTTCCGTTATCACTAGATTTAAAACGAGAAGATTATGACGTAACGCTATATATGATGCGTCAAAACAAAATAAATGATGAAGAAGCGAAATCACATGACTTCCCTATCGTGAAATTAGATGACATCACAATCGCATCATTAACTGAACAAACAGCATTTGATGCAGATCGCGTCGTTGTTGCAACAAGCGATGATGAACAAAACTTATTATTGGCAGAACATGCAAAAGAGCTAGGTGTTGAACATGTTATTGCAAGTGTAGAAGATCCACTTCTACAAGAAAAAGCAACGCAAGAACATATCGCTGTATTCTCAACAATTAACTCTACACGTATTTTATTACGTGCACTTATTGATAAACCTAGTCTCGTTCGCTTAATTACAACAGCAAACGAAACAGTACGTGAAGTTGAACTGCGCAGCAATAAATATAACGGCGTTGCGCTTCGCCGCCTCCCGTTTTTAGGTGATGTACTTGTCATTCAGATCTACCGCGGTAACAAAGCATTAATACCACATGGTGATACAAGACTACAACACGGTGACATATTACTTGTAACAGGTTCAAAAGAACATATCGATACACTAAAAAACATATTAGAGTAAAAAAATGCCCCTCACATAATTGAGGGGCATTTTTTTAACTTCATATGGTAAAATGTTACTATCACATATTATGAGGATGGATCACATTATGTCTATTGTAACTTTAGCTCTTTTATTATTAGCAGAAATACTCGTTGCCATTATTCTCATCGGTGTTAGTATTGAGATTTGTAGTTACGGATGGAAAAAATCGAATGGAATAAAATATTCTTGCCTCCTACTTTCACTCCTTCTCGGAACTGCTAGCATACTCGGACTTCTCGCCGCACCTGCTTATTTCTTTATACAATTAACAGAAAAGGCCTTATAAGAAAGGATGTTAATATGATTATCGTGAAAAATATTGAGGGATCTGAAACTTACGTATTACGTCAAAAAATTTTACGCCCCAATCAAACATTAGCAGATTGTAAATATCCTTCCGATTATGAAACAGACACCTTCCACTTAGGCGCATTTATAAACGATGAACTAATTAGTATCGCTTCCTTCTCAAAAGAAATATACCCTGACCTACCAGCCGGTATTCATTATCGTCTACGAGGAATGGCCACATTACCTGAGTTTCGAAACAACCACGCTGGAAGCTCCTTAATTCAGAATGCAGAACAAATCTTACAAGAGCGTCAAGCAAATATGTTATGGTGTAATGGCCGAATTACTGTAACTGACTATTACAAGCGATTAGGCTTTCAGGAGCATGGTGAAATTTTTGAAATTGAACCAATTGGCCTTCATAAAGTTTTGTATAAAAAGATATAAGAAAAGCTTTCCTCAATACGGGAAAGCCTTTCTTATATTTCAATCTTCTCTTTTTATTTTTTTCATATATATGTATATAAACAAACTAGGAACTAAAAAACAAGCAAACATAATAAGTCCTGTCATACTAATTTCCTTTATCGAAATATCTGGTGTTACAACGATACAAATAGCTAAAATCCCAATAATAATACCCACCGGAATGAATAATAGCTTCATAAAATAACGACGCGACACTCCGCCCGTATGCTCATACACTTCCACTGAATTTTTCAGATTTAAAAAGTTAATAATTATTATCCCGCCCATAAATACCATTAATAAATCCGAAACACTTTCATATCCTGCCCCTTGCAAGACATAGCGGTAAAAGACGATAGCTAGTATGACGATATTTTGTAAGATGAAAGCTAATCTAATATGTTTTAACCCTTCAATCATTAAACGTTCATCTTTCACGATTTTCATCCTACCACTCCTTTTCCTCCCAAAATAAATCATTCAACGTTTTATCTACTGCATAACAAATTTTTAAACATAAATCTAAAGATGGATTGTATTTCCCCTTCTCAATTAAACTAATCGTTTGCCTTGTAACGCCTACTTTTTCTGCTAATTGTTGCTGTGTTAAATCTAACTGAACACGCGCGACTTTTATTTTACTTACAGCCATTCATGTTCCTCCTCTATCTATATTGTAACATATATATTCCATTAAGTAATTTATATTTTACAAAACCAATTAAGTTTTCATCTTATCCCGATTGGTGCGGGCTAATACACAGTGAGGATATCCCCTACTGCCCATAGTTTCACTTTATTATACACAAAAAGGGAGCCTCCCATAAGAAGGCCCTCTCCTATATTTATATTATAAGAATAAATGACATCCAAATAAGAATGCAAATAAGTATAGTAATGGATGCACTTCCATCCCTTTACCCTTCACAATTTTCAAGACTGGATATACTAAAAATCCAATTGCGATTCCATTTGCAATACTAGATGTTAACGGAATACCTATAAAAATTAAAAATGCTGGTAACGCATCTTCAAATTCATTCCAATTAATATCTCGAATGCTTTGTGCCATTAAACTACCTACTATAATTAATGAAGGAGCTGTAATAGCGGCTACACTTGATAAAGAAGCAATAACAGGACTAAAAAATGCCGTTATAATTGTTAGACCAACAACTACAATCCCTGTTAATCCAGTTTTACCACCTGCAGCAATACCTGCTGATGATTCAATCGTCGCTGCTGTTGGGCTTGTTCCAAAGATAGAACCTGTAGTCCCGCCAATTGCATCTGCAATAAACGCTTTACCAAAACGCTTCTCTGTATTGTCTGTAATTAAACCTGCTTGTTTAATTAAACCGAGTAATGCACCTGTTGTATCGAATAAAAGTACAAGTAAAAATGAAAATACAACGCCGTATAATCCGTATTCAATTACATCTGAAAAGGCATTGATTGGGTTTGAAACGATGATACCCTCTGGTAAATGAGGCATCGCCACAATTTTATCAGCAAACTTCAATTGCCCTGTAAAGAAGGCAATAATTCCTGTCACAATCATACTAATAAATAATGCACCGCTCACACGCAATGTCATTAATACCGCCGCTAATATTAAACCAATTAAAGTTAAAATAACAGCTGGAGAATGAAAATCACCAATCGTAACTAAATTAGACGGATGATCCACGATAATTCCAGAAAGGCGCAATCCAATAAAAGCAATAAATAGTCCAATTCCACCTGCAATTGCATGCTTTAAACTATCAGGAATTGCTAAAATTAACTTTTGCCTAAACGAAGTAAAAGATAATAAAAGAAAAATAATCCCCGTTACAAATACAGCTGAAAAGGCAACTACATATGTAATCCCTTCTGCCTTCTGTACAACAGAATAAGCAAAATATGCATTCATTCCCATAGCTGGAGCAATAACAATCGGGTAATTCGCGAAAATCGCCATACCTACTGTTCCAACAACGGTTGCAATAATTGTTGCTGTAAACGCTTGGTCAAATGGTACACCTGCATCAGATAATATTTTTGGATTGATGACAAGAATATACGCAAATGTAAAAAAAGTTGTGATGCCAGCTAAAAACTCTTGCTTCACAGAAGTGTTATATTTTTGTAATTGAAACATGCTTATGTACCCTTCCTACACCTGAATTATTATCACACATTCTTTTTCTTACTAGTATGTGAGAAAATATAATACTTAATCTTAACAATCAATAAAAAGAAGAGTCAATATATTCCCTAATAGTTCGAATTTTAAGTTTAAGTCTGACAAGTACAGATGTAGTACAGTTCATTATGATTATTTTTGTAGCATAACAGATAGAAATGTTTTATAATTTGAAATAGTTAAATATTTAACAAACACATTCAAATATCGTTCACTCTACAAGGGGGATTCTTCTTATGCAGCACACAAACAAATCTGGAACTTTAAATCGTGGTTTAAAAGAACGACATATTACTTTAATGTCACTGGGCTCAGCTATTGGCGTTGGGCTATTTTTAGGATCCGCTTCCGCCATTAAACTAGCAGGTCCTTCTATTTTGCTAGGCTATATGATTGCCGGTCTCGTTATTTTTTTCATTATGCGAGCGCTTGGGGAAATGGCAATTGAACAACCTGTTGCTGGTTCTTTTAGTAAATATGCATATGATTATATTGGACCACTCGCTGGTTATATTACTGGTTGGAATTACTGGTTCTTATGGGTTGTTACTTGTATGGCTGAAATTACAGCAGCTGGCATTTACATGCAGTACTGGTTCCCTGATATCCCGCGCTGGACTTGGGCATTACTTGCTCTATTATTAATGAGCGCTTTTAACTTCTTATCGGTAAAAGTATTTGGAGAACTTGAGTTTTGGTTTGCTCTCATTAAAATTGTCACAATTATCTGTATGATAGTAGTCGGAGCTGGTATTATTTTATTCGGATTCGGAAACGGTGGTATCGCTACTGGTATTTCAAATCTTTGGTCACATGGTGGCTGGTTCCCAAATGGATTTTCTGGGTTACTACTCTCCATGCAGATGGTACTATTCGCTTATTTAGGCGTTGAATTAATCGGTGTTACAGCTGGTGAGGCTCAAAATCCGAAGAAAACACTCGCAAAGGCAATTGATAACGTATTTTGGAGAATTCTACTCTTTTACGTTGGGGCATTATTCGTTATGATGGCAATTTATCCATGGAACGAACTTGGTGAGAAAGGCAGTCCATTTGTATTAACATTCCAGCAAATTGGTATCGCAAAAGCAGCAGGTATTATTAACTTTGTCGTATTAACAGCAGCTCTTTCTTCTTGTAACGGTGGTTTATTTAGTACAGGCCGTATGCTATATACATTAGCTCAGCAGAAAAAAGCTCCTGAAAGATTT
This sequence comes from Bacillus sp. FSL W8-0770, assembly GCF_038008705.1. Lineage (NCBI taxonomy): Bacteria > Bacillati > Bacillota > Bacilli > Caryophanales > Bacillaceae > Bacillus > Bacillus sp. FSL W8-0770. Next base: position 681,624 of record NZ_JBBOZR010000001.1, on the reverse strand, counting down.
GGTCGTTTAAATAAAAATGGCATTCCAAGCCAAGGAATTGTAGCAACTGCTATCATTTTACTCATTGGTGTTATATTAAACTATCTCGTACCTGCAAAGGTATTTACATGGCTTACTAGCATTTCAACTTTCGGCGCAATTTGGACTTGGGGCATTATATTAGTTGCTCAAATTAAATTCCGTAAAAGCTTGCCTACTCAAAATAAACAAAGGTTATCGTATAAAATGCCTTTATACCCATTAAGCTCATATTTCTCACTCGTTTTCCTTATATTAGTATTAGGTATAATGGCGTATTCAGAAGATACACGAATTGCATTGATTGTTGGCCCAATTTGGCTTATCGGCTTAGCAATCGTATATTACATGAAAGGGTTTCATAAGATTGATGAAACACCTAACTCAAAAATTAGTTAAGCAAAACATCCCTTCCTTATTACTTGGAAGGGATGTTTTTATATCTATATAAATATTTCTCAACATAATTCACGGTATTTTTACAATCTTTTAATATTTTTTATGTTTTCCGTCTTTATTTTTACAGAAAAATAAATTACATTATTAAAGCACATATATTTATTATTAGGGGGATTCTTCTATGAAGAATAAAAAATGGATTACATTTTCTTTAGCAACAGCAATTACACTAAGTATAGGGACCTCGTTCATACCGTCTACTTATGCCGAAAGCTCTGTAGACCCAGCTCCTGAAATTGCTGCAAAAGTTGTAAATCAAAACAATGGGAAGAAAGTATTATTTGATAATACACACGGTCAAACTGCTGGGACAGCTGACTGGGTTATTGACGGCGGCTTTTCTGACTTCGGAAACGGCATTGCAAAAAACGGATATCACGTAAAGGAACTTCGTAAATCAACACCTATTACGTACGAAGATTTAAAAGATTACAATGTATTTATCGTTCCAGAAGCTAATATTCCTTACAAAAAATCTGAGCAGGACGCTATGTTACAATATGTAAAAAATGGTGGTAGTATCTTCTTTATTGCTGATCATTACAATGCAGATCGTAATAAAAATCGCTGGGACTCTTCTGAAGTATTTAATGGATATAGACGCGGTGCTTGGGATAATCCAGCAAAAGGAATGTCTAATGAAGAAACAAATTCACAAGCTATGCAAGGAGTAGAAAGCTCTGATTGGCTCTCTGACAACTTCGGTATTCGCTTCCGCTACAATGCACTTGGTGATGTTTCAGCGAAAACAATTGTATCGCCTGAACAATCTTTCGGAATTACAAAAGGTGTTTCGTCTGTAGCAATGCATGCTGGTTCTACTCTGGCAATTACAAATCCAAAACTAGCAAAAGGACTTGTTTACCTTCCAGAAAATCCATCAAAATGGAATAACGCTGTTGATAGCGGCGTTTATAATGGCGGTGGTATTGCAGAAGGCCCATATGCTGCAATTGCAAAAGTAGGACTTGGAAAAGCTGCCTTTATTGGTGACTCTTCTCCTGTTGAAGATGCTACGCCAAAGTACGTTCGTGAAGATTCTGGCCAAACAAAGAAAACTTACGATGGTTATAAAGAAGAAAACGATGCTATCTTATTAGAAAACATTGTAAATTGGTTATCAAATAAAGAGACATTTACAAGTTTAGATCAAGTAAATGGTTTACAACTTGATTCACCTACAGCTCTACAAACATTTGAACAGCCAAGCTTATCAACAGAACCACAACCTGAACCTTGGAGTGCACCAAATGCAGGTTATCAATGGTTTAATACAAATACTTTTAAACCAGGTTCATACGGTTATAACGGTGCGGTAACAACAAGCGACTACGTCGTTACACACCCTAGCATTCTACCAAACAATGAAATTTTCCAAATGAAGATTCAAGTAAACAACTTACTACCTAATACAACGTATAACAACTATTCTTTAGGTATCTTCACTACTGGTGGAACACAAGTGGCTAAAGTACAAAATGCAAACGGCACTTGGCCATCTACTTTTGGATATAGTAGTGCATTTTCTTTCACAACAAACAGCTTAGGCTCTGCTGAGAAAGTTGTAAATGTACAGATTGATTCAAATACAATTGGACAAGCAACGCTTCGTCTACGCCAAAATACAACAACGAAATATAATGAAACTGTAACAATTAATAAGAAATAATAAAAAAGGCAATCCATACATGGATTGCCTTCTTCTCACTTCTCTTCCTTCGAGAAAAACATTCTTGAAATAACGATACCTATACTACCGACGATTAGGAATAACACTGCCCTAATCATCATCGATACCTCTGGTAAGTCAAGTAAGAATAACTTCCCTACCGTTACGACTAAAACGACTAAACCAGCATATAATATTTCATTCATATTTCTATTTCTTCCAAACCAAACCGCAAATAATGCATATACCATCCATAATAACGATACTGATACACTAATTACGCTTCCATCTGTAGATAAAACTTCACCGATTCTCGTAATTGTAATAAATACAATTATCATAAACCAATAGAGCACTATAGAATACATATATTTGCCGAAGCTCGCTAATACTTCTTTCGCTTCTCTCATGCAATAATAGAACGTTCCTATTAAAATAAGATGAGCAACAAAGCCTGCCGAAATAAATTGATCAAACGGGCTAAAAATAGTCTGTATCATTCCAATTGCGTAAACCGTCGCACTAACATACAATTTTATCTGTTGTTTTACTTTAATAGAAGTGACCATGCCGAGGAAACCTTGTAATAATAGTACAATCGCTGCATTCACTAAACTATACTCATATAAAATTGCTAAACTAAATGCTCCCATTGCGAAACCAAATAAGAGATTTGTAAATGTAGAATGTCTATTTTTCCTATATTCAAATACGAACATAGCGGCATGCACGATTGCACTAATAATTAATCCCCATGTTGTAAAATCAGGTATTTTTGAAATAGCTAGTATAAAGAACACTGCATTTGCACTAAATATCGCCAAACGTGGTTCTAGTATAAAACTTCTCTCCGTAAACATATGCCAAAATAATAGTAAATGAATCAAACCATATACAATCGTTAACTGTATTTGCAAGTTCTCTACTAACATTGACATAACAGCAAAGAAAACGAAAAGGACAATGGCAGCAACAGCGTAAGAAATCATATATAAGTATTTATAACGATTTTTCAACGCATACCATAATAAACTAAGTGTTAATACTGTCTCATATCCAAAGAAAATATAAGGATTAGGAGTCGTACTATTTAACAAGAATGGTACGAAGAACGCTCCGACCGCTACGAAAATAGTGAGATATTCCGATTGATATCTTTTCGCTAAATAAATACCTAAAATAACCCATGCAATATTACAGAGAAACGCGACACTTGCCGGAATAAATCCATATAAATAATGTGCTGCAAACGTTGTTAGAACAATCCCGGTAATACTTCCTCCAGCTAATACTAACCCTAACGCCTGCCGCTCTCTTTTAATTTGAATATCTCCTATATAATACAATCCGATAGATAATACGATACCAAACACAATTCGTATCGCTGGTGTTAATAAGCCAGCATCTACCCCTGCTTTAAATAACCAGATCACTCCAAGCAACATAATACCGACAAATACACGCGGTAACCATGTTTGACAAAACTTAATAATATTAAATGGCTCTGGTTTAAAAGCAGATATATCTACTTGTTTTACCTCACGTTCTTGCAAAGGCTCTTTTATCTTAACTATTTCTTCTTTTGGCTTTTCCTCCATTACCGTTTCAATATATTCTTTCTTGTTCTTACTAACATGTTGCTGAGCGTTTTCTACTTCTATTTCCCTTTGCTTCACTTTTAATTCAGCAAGTGCTTCTTGAATTGTTTCAATTGCCGTTTCGAGTGCTTCTATTTTCTTATCCAAATCCTTCTTCATACGCTCCCCCCTCATTTGTAACTCTCATTAAACCTATATATTACCAATTATCTTTATCATACTCTTAGTCTATTCATTTTCAATAGTATTTTTTCCAAAAAAGAAAGGCGTCTTCCAAAATCGGAAAACACCTTTTTACTCAGTTATTCTTATTTAAAACAATGCTAACGATGAAACCAAGACACATGCCTACAATAGCTGGAACAATCCACCCAACACCTTCTGTATAAAACGGAATGTATTTTAATGCTGACGTCCACTGATTCATCATTACATTTTTATTTAAAATATCAATTGCACTAAATATCGCTACAACCAAAACATTTACTGCATATACGTATGCATACTTTCCAATATACTTATGGAATAACCCTAGAATAATAAGAGTTAATGCAATTGGATAAATAAATCCAAGAATTGGAACTGATACTTTTAAAATTTGCGTTAATCCTAAATTAGCTAAGATCATACTAACAACGCTTACTATAAATGCCCACACTTTATAAGATACTTTCGGAAATGCACTCGTAAAAAATTGACTACAAGACGTAACAAGTCCAATTGAAACACATAAACATGCGATAGTAAAAATAAGACCTAATAAAACGACTCCGCCCTGCCCCAATAATGTAGTCATAACTTGCGCTAACACTTTCGCACCGTTATCGAATGTTCCTAATGAGCCACTAATTGCCCCCACATATCCAAGGATGACATAAATAATCGATAATAATAATCCTGCCACAATGCCAGCAATACTCATATATTTCGCTAAACTTTTATCATCTTCAATACCTTTTGCACGTAATGCATTTGCAATAACAATTCCAAAGATTAAAGCAGCTAACGCATCCATTGTTAAATATCCATCTAAAAACCCTTGAAACATAGGAGCTTGTCCATAGTTCCCTATTGGTTCTTTCATATCTCCTACCGGTGTAAACATACTCTTTATAAAAATAAGTGCAATCATACATAATAATAACGGCGTCAATACTTTTCCAAACAATCCCATTAATTTAGATGGAGATAAACTTAACCAGTAAACAATACTAAAGAAAATAACTGTGTAAAACAACAATAGTCCGCTTCCTGCTTCAGGGAATAACTGACCTGGCCCCATTTCAAAAGCTAAACTTCCCGCACGTGGTATACCAAGCCCAGGTCCAATAAATACATACACGATACATGGAAAAATAATTGCAAATGAAGAATGAACCCTACCCGCTAACGTTTGAAAACTTCCTGCTTTTGCAATAGAGATAACACCTAATATAGGAAGACCTGTTGCTGATATAATAAACCCTACTAATGAAATCCAAACATGTTCTCCTGCTTCATACCCAAGGAAAGGTGGAAATATAAGATTCCCTGCTCCAAAGAACATAGAGAATAACATAAGGCTAATAAGTAAAATTTCTTTTTTCTGTAACAATTTCATTTCTTTCTCCTTCTTTAATTTCATCTTTTATGAAATCAATTTCACATATAAAAAAGTACAATAACCCGCTTCCTTACAAAGAAAACATAGTCCATAGTCTATCACAAAAGAAACACCCATTCTATAGCTATTCCTCTTTTCCAATTTCTTCTGAAAAATCAACCTTTATTGACTTATAATAGTTAATAAGGTAAAATATTAAATGTACAAAATTATTAACTTTGTTTTTGTTTGTGTCAGGAGGAAAATAACATGGAATCAGCGATACAACTAGAAAGAGAACAACAAAGAAAAAAGAAACATCCTCCAGGTTTATACTTACTCTTCTTTACAGAAATGTGGGAAAGATTTAGTTACTATGGATTACGAGGATTATTAACATTATATTTAACGACAGCTTTAGTAAGCGGTGGTCTTGGGTTTAGTCCCGCATGGGCACTCTCTATTTACGGATTTTATACTGGAGCCTGTTATTTCACACCAATGATTGGTGGATACTTAACAGACCGTTTTCTAGGTAGACGAAAAGCAATCACAATTGGTGGTATAACAATGGCAATCGGTAACCTTACACTATTTGCCTTGCAAAACCAATTAGGTCTATACCTCGGATTAGCGCTTATTATTATAGGTAACGGATTCTTCAAACCGAACATCTCTACACTGGTTGGAGAATTATACGAAGAGAACGATCCAAAACGTGATAGTGCATTTACCATTTTCTATATGGGTATTAACGTCGGGTCATTTTTAGCTCCACTCGTTTGTGGATTTTTATCAGAAAATTTATTCAAAACAACAGTTGATGGCGTTGTACATTACGGATTCCGTTACGGTTTCTTAGCCGCTTCAATCGGAATGATCATTGGACAAATTTTATTTACAACACTATCAAATCGCTTCCTTGGTAATATCGGTAAAAAACCAACTCGTGATTTACAAACAGCTGCTGGACAACCATCAGTAGGAGATACACCGTTAACAAAAAAAGAAAAACAACGTACCGCAGTTATTGTCATTTTAACATGCTTCGTTGTCTTCTTCTGGGCTGGCTTTGAACAAGCTGGTAGCTCATTAACATTATATACAAACAAATTTGTAGACCGCTCTGTGTTCGGATGGGAAGTTCCAACATCTTGGTTCCAATCGGTCAATCCATTATTTATTATTTTACTTGCTCCAGTCATTTCTGCATTATGGGCAAAACTTGCAACTCGCAAGCAGGGTGATTTAAAAATCCCAACTAAAATGGGACTTGGTATGATCTTACTCGGTATCGGTTATATCATTCTCGTTATCGCTACATTAAAAACAGGTAGTGATGAACATAACATTACAGAAAAAGCAAACTTACTGTTTATCGTCTTTACGTATCTTTTCCATACGTTAGGTGAGCTATTCTTATCACCTGTCGGACTATCAATGGTTAGTGCGCTTGCTCCGGTAAAATTAGCATCTTTATTAATGGGTGTATGGCTAGCAAGTTCAGGTATCGCCAACATTTTAGGCGGACAACTCGCAAGCTTCACAACTTCACTTGGATACGCTGAAGTATTCACAGTTATTGGCGCTGTGGCAATTGTATTAGGCTGTGTTTTATTATTAATTTCTAAGAAATTAGTGAAATGGATGGATTAAAAAAGATGAGGAATTTCTCCTCATCTTTTTTATGCTGTTTTACCTTTTTCTATTGCTTGTTCGTACAGCTCTTTATGTTCTTTATATTCACTTGGTACGAAACTCTTATAGAAGAATGAGAACCAGCTGTCTCCTTTTTTATACCCTTCTTCTCGAATTTCCGCTGCTTTTTTATTCGATTTAAATCCTTCAGTAAACCACTTCTTTAACAATTCATTTCGTTCATACTTAGCAGGAACTTTTAAATCATAGTTTTCAAATGCATACTTATAGCCAGCCTTTTCTACTGCCTTTTTTGTAGACTTATAGCCTTTTTCATACGCTGTTTCATATGCCTTCACGTATACTTCTTTCTCTCTATTTTCAGGATTCTTTTCAGCTAGTTCTTTCCCTGTCTTTTCCCCTAATTCAGCTTGCTCTTTTTCAATTTTTTCGGTTCTTTCTTTATTCCCTACTTTGAACCCGTCTGCAAAGTTTACCTTAAACTCTGGAGCAACTTGACTATCGTCCATCGTCTCTTGTGCTAAACCTTGTTCTTTTCCTTTTTCAAAATGCGTTTTCTTCTGCTCTTCTAAAGACCATGCGGCTACATAAGTCGCTTTAAACGCTTGTTTATATGCATCAGATTTTCCAGCTACATGCACTTCTGCATCATTTTTTCCTGCTTTAAAATCAGTTTCTCCATTCTTTTGACCTTCAAGTTGACCTTTTTCCATATCAGCTTGGCGCTGCGCTTCCTCTTGCTTACGTGCCTCTTCAGCTTTTCTTTGTTCCTCGGCTACACGTTGTTTCTCTTCTTCAGCTTTACGCTGTGCTTCTGCAGCACGTTGTTTTTCAGCCTCAGTATTGCGCTGTGCTTCTGCTTGTCTCTCAGCTTCTACAGCACTATTATTATTCTGACTAGGAGCTGGGCTCGTTGCGCCACTACTAGAAGCTGGTTTATTGTGATAATGATATTCCCCGTACTGTAATCCCCACTTCTCACAATTTGTACGACACGTATGTCCGCCATTAGCATCTGTACGCCCTGGATGCGCATAAGCTGAAATTGGAGCTACCAATAACGCTATACTCGTTGTTAAAAGAAGTTTCTTCACCTGTTGTCTCACTCTTGTTCCTCCCAAAATATAGAATTCTAAATTTATTATACATAAATAGAAGAATAATTAAATACAAACCGAAATATTCTATTATTTCTCAACATTAGTAAAAAAGAAGGGGAACTCTTTAAAGAGTTCCCCTTCTTTTTTACTTCTTCGCCTTCGTTCCTACTAAATCACCAGCAACAACATAACGCTTAGAATTGTCCTTTACAGATACACATGTAATAAGCGTTATCTCATCTTTCCCATGATCCTCTACAACTTCCCACTTATCAGGAGTCACTTCAGATACACCAGTAACCGCATACTCATATTCATTTTCATTGTCATACAAATAAATTTTATCGCCTTTTTTCAAAGAAGCTATATCACTAAATAAAACACCTTTTTTAGACATATTATGTCCTGCTAATGCGTAATTTCCTTTTCCCATAACTTGATTCTCTTTTACTGTCGCTGCACCTGATAATAAGTTTTTTTCAGTAGAAGCTTTTAAAACAGGCAGTTCTACTGAAACACTTGGAATCGAAATACGACCAATTACTTGTTTCTTATCTAATGATGCATTCGCTACTTCCGCCAAGTCTGGTTGATTAATTTTGGAAGCATCTACAAATTCCGTCTCATGCTTTTCATAATCCATCTTTTGAACAGCCTGCACATTTTCAGTCTGTTTCTTTTCAGCCTGATATCCATCATAAAATGGCTTTCCAATTAACACGCCACCTACAACAAATAGCAGAATTGCTACTATACTATAAATTCTTTGCTTATTCATACACAGTTCCTTTCCCTTACAAAATCTTACTCTATATAAAATGATAAAATAATATCGCTATATGTACAAGTATTAGCTTAAAAAGAAACCTTCTTGCCGGTGCAAGAAGGTTTCTTTTTAAGCTAATTTATTTCTGTATAGTGATACGTGAAATACTGTCATTTGAATAAAGAAAATAGAAAATAGAATATATAATGGGTATCCAGGAAGATATTCATTAATAATAGGCGAAAAAGTTAAAAATCCAACTGCACAAGGTAACACAAACCATAACGATACAAATGTTGTTCTACAAGCTTTATCCGTAATCGCTTTTTCACGTTCATCTTCTAGTGGAAATAATAATGGATACATCCAAAAAGATAAATTCTTATATTTTTTCTTTTGAATTCTATAAAAAATTGTAACTATAATTGCTCCAATAAATAATAAAATGAATGGTACTCCATTAAACCATACTTCAAACGGGAATTTCTCGTTTTTAATTATATCTGCTAACTCTGTAATAACACTATAAAATTCAACAAATGTCCAACATGCTAGTGCAGTATAGAGTACATTTATAATATAAGAAAAAACAATTCTATTCATCCTTTTCCCCCTCCTTATTTAAAACAAACACATCTTCCATCTTTAACTGAAACACATCACAAATCGTAAGTGCCAATAACAACGAAGGAACGTAATCCCCTTTTTCAATTGCTGCAATTGTTTGTCTCGTTACTCCAACCTTTTCTGCTAATACGCTTTGCGTAAAGTTAAAACGAGCTCTTAATTCTTTTACTCTGTTTAAAATGGTCAAATTTACCACCTCTCACCATTATTGTATGCTATCCTTAACAAAATGTAAACTCAACTTAACATTATTATTATAAAAAAATCCAACTCTACGTATTGTAAAGTTGGATTACGTGTTAGTTTAAAATTGTAACTTTAACTGTTCTTCTGCCCCAACTACTTGATGAACCTTTATCTGGCATTAAAACATCAATTCTATGCCCCTTAATAGCTCCACCAGTATCGGCTGCAATTGCTACTCCATAACCTTCAACATTTACAGTCTTACCTAATGGAATAACATTTGGATCTACAGCAATTAATTTCATTCCTGGGTTTGCAGTTAAGTTATAGTGTCCCCATGCAGAAAATACTTGTTGACCTGGTGCATAACCATTTTCCGCTGGATCAGCTGTATAAGCTGTAGCTTCTACATAAATTTCTTTCCCACCAGCAGTTGGCTTAGAAGGTGGTTCAGGTTGTGCAGGTTTGGTAGGTTCTACCTTCGAATTATTATTAGCAACTGGTTCAGCTGGTTTACTAGCTTTTTCCTGCTTTTGCTTTTCAGCAATTTCTGCTTGTGCTTTCGCTAAAGCTTCTTGCTCTGCTTTTGCAGCCGCTTCTGCTTTTGCACGCTCTTCCGCTGCGATTCTTGCTGCTTCTTGCTCACGAGCAATCGTTTCTTGTACTGTCTTCATATTTGATTCAATTTTAGCTTTTTCTTCCGCTGCTAAATTAAGTTGACTTGCAACTTCATTATATTTAGCTTGAACTGTTTGTAAGTTATCTTGACGTTTTTTCAAGTTATCTTGCAGTTCAGCTTGCGCTTTTGCTAATTTTTGTTTGTCTACTACTAAAGATGCTTCTTTTTCGTCAATTGTTTTCTTGTCCTCTTCAATTTGACGAAGATCTTGTTCTTGTAGACGTAAAATTTCTTTATCAGCTTCTAGAATAGTAGAAACTGCGTTCATACGTTGTAAGAAGTCTGCAAAGTTTTTTGACTCTACTACAACTTCTACTACTAAACTTGTATTTGAACTGTTTTGAACAGAAACCATACGTTTTCTCATAATATCTTTACGAGCAAGGACTTTATCCTCCAAAACGACAATTTCTTGCTTTTTTTGCTCAATCTGCTTATGTGTTTCATCGATTTTACGTTGAATAGCAGCTTGATCCTCTTTATTTTTTGCAATTGTATTATTTAAATTATGTAGTTCGTTTTCGATACCTTTAATTTCTTTACTAACAGCTTGCTTCTCTTGCTCTTTCTTTTGCATTTCTGCATCGTTTTGTTGCAATTGCTGTTGCATGTTGTTAAGTTTCTCGTCGTTTGACTCTGCTTTAACAGCGACTGTACTAGAAAGACCGATAATTCCTGCTAATACTAGACAGCTGATTCGCTTAAAATAGTTCATAATCCGACTCCCTTCTTATACAGTTATACATGATTTATTTTACAGTTTGTTTACAAAACGATTAAATACAGTTTATTTTTCGTGACGAAAAAAAGAGAATTATGAATAAAATGTAATAGATTCTTAAATATTTAACAATTCCTATATTTAAAAAATACAAAAGATGCTAAAATCCAAATATAGAGAAAATATAACTTTCGAAGGCGGTTGAAATAAATACATGTTTACTCAAAAAAAATCACTCCAACATACAATTGCTCAATTAGAAGAGCGTATACAAGAATTAGAAGCAGAATTAAAACAAAAAGATATCGAAAAGCAAGAGACTATTTCTACTATCCACGATCGTGTACAAAGCGTTATCCAAGAGCATCAACTTGTAAATAACCAACATAATACACTTCAAAATTTAGTTCAACAGTTAAGTTCATGTTTCGAAAATGTTTCAACACGTACGACACATTCCAATGAGTTAAATAATGAAATGTTACAAAAGGAACAAAGCTTAATTCAGTCTATTGCAGAAATTATTGACTGCTCTAATGAAGGAAAAGAATCCGTTCACCGTTTACTTATTGTAATTAATAAATTAGGTGAACAATCTCAACGCACGTCTAATAGTATGAATCATCTAAGCGAACGCTCAAAGGAAATCGAGCAAATTGTAGAAGTCATTCAAAACATTGCAGCACAAACAAATTTACTTGCATTAAATGCGAGTATTGAAGCCGCACGTGCTGGAGAGCACGGTAAAGGATTCGCCGTCGTTGCCAATGAAGTAAGAAAACTAGCGGAAAGTACAGCAGAAAGTACAAAAAACATCGGCAACTTAACGAAAAAAATACAAGAAGAAATTGAAAAAGCATATGATAACACAAAAGATAATTTACATTTAGTCGATGAAGGTGTAGAAATGAGCGCCGATACAAATGCTAGAATTGAAAATATTTTAGTTATGATTCAAACGTTACAAAATGGTGCTACAAATGTTATTAAGGCTATCGAAAACCAAAAGTCTTGTAATGATGACATATTACGAGAATTCGCTAACACACAACAAATGTTCCAAAAATTAAATACTACTATTATGAATCATATTCATGATGCTGAAAAAGTCGATGTTCAATTATCTAAAAGTCTTCAAGGAACAGTGACTTCTTAATTAAAATTAAGAATCCCTTATACTGCTATAAGGGATTTTTATTTTATTTTGAATATTTATTTCTTTTCAATATTCATCCATATCTTTGTTATAATGGAAAAGTTGTTTCTTTCAACTAATAAACAAGGAGGTTATTATGGAACAATTTTACTACGTTTTAAAATATTTAATTCTCGGTCTGTTCCAAGGACTAACAGAACCAATTCCGATTTCTTCAAGTGGTCATCTCGTTTTAGCACAACATTTGCTAGGACTAAAAATAGAAGGGTTTAGCTTCGAACTACTTGTTAATTCAGCTTCATTATTAGCTGTATTACTTATTTATAGAAATGATTTAATTCGTCTAACGAAGAATGGTCTCTCTTATATATTTACAAGAGCAGAAGACGCAAAATCAGATTTCTTCTTTATTATTTATCTTGTTATTGCAACCATTCCAGCAGGTGTTATTGGTGTTTTATTTAAAGATTACATCGATCAGTACTTAAAAGGTGTGAAGATGGTTGGGGTTTCCCTTCTTATTACTGCTGTCGGCCTTTGGATTATTAGAAATTTACGCGGTCGTAAAAATGATGGCGACCTTTCTATGAAAGATGCAATCATCGTCGGATTAGCACAAGCTTGTGCACTGATTCCCGGAATAAGCCGATCTGGTGCCACAATCGTAGCAGCAATGTTACTTGGTATGAAGCAAGAAACAGCTCTTCGCTTCTCATTCTTACTATACATTCCTGTTAGCTTAGGTGGCTTATTGTTAAGCATTACAGACATTGCAAATGACCCAAATCTAGACACATTATTCGTACCATATGTCGTTGCATTCATCGCAACATTTATCATGACGTATATTTCACTAAAATGGTTTATGAACATTATGGCAAAAGGAAATTTAAAATATTTCTCTTTCTATTGTATTATCGTAGGTGTACTTACTCTTATTTTCTTATAAAGTAAAACTTACAAATTAAAAGCGAGTCATCTAGTGTAATAGAATGACTCGCTTTTTTATACCTTTATTAAGTTAAAACCTATTATTCACTTACAATTTTCAGAATAGTATAATATTTATCAAGTTCACTATTACAGTAATTCTATCTTTCCTACTATTATCGTAAAAGAGGTGTTTATATGTTTATAGTTACAAAACTCATTCACATTAAGTACGAATATGAAAATGAGCTACTTTATGGGCTTAAACAATATTATCCTTCCCCCGGAACGAACGGTTGTATTAACATAGAGTTTTCACCTGTTCATCGTACAAATGATAAGGCAGAGTATATGATTCGTATGTTATGGAAAACACAACAAGATTACCATACATGGCTTTCTCAAAAAGAAGGCAATGAAACTTTGAAGCACAAAATACAAGGCTATATCCTTTCTTCCAAATCAAATGCTACCTATGTGCATTAATCCTTCTCTTTTTATTCCTAACGAGGGCCAAAATGATAAAGTTAAATTAATCAGCCCTCATCAATTGGGCTGTTCACAAATAACGAGATAAGGACCCTCTTACTTTTCATACTGTAAGAGGGCTTCTCTTATGCATACACTTTCTTCTCTTGACAATACAAACGAATAACATGTTTATTTTGTTGAAATACATCATGCGTCAGCCGAATAATAATAAAGTTTCGTTTTGTTTGATCATCATGAACAAAAATCTGTTCTCCCTCCTGAAAACGCCATGCACTTTCAAAAGTCGTAATATGATCCCCACTTACAGAAAAAAGTTCATATCGCATCTCTTGTACCCTCTCTCAACTTATATAATCACAATATCCTTATATTAAATTTATTATAACTTAATCCCTATCAAATTAGTAATTTTTTCTATTTCGAAAGGTTTTAACTTTGTATTTAAATATTTTTAGCGCTATAATGATAAACGAATTTTTATTGAAAGGAGTTTTACTTTGACTGCATATTTATTTCCAGTGAAAACAGCATTTATTTTATTTCCTTTTTTAGCAATGTTTCTTTTAATCCCTTTTTTAATATTTAATTATCGAAAATACGGTTATTTAAATAAATGGCGCTCATTTATTTTATACTCACTATTACTTTACTTATTAAATGCCTATTTTCTTGTTATTTTGCCGTTGCCACAAACGTTTGATACTTGTAGCCTACAACCGGCTAATACACAACACATGCAACTCGCACCATTTTATTTCATACAAGAGATTAGTAGTCATACATCGGCAGTTTTAACGAAACCAGCTACTTATTTCTACTTATTAAAAGAGTCTGCGTTTTTACAAGTTGCCTTTAACGTTCTATTAACTGTTCCATTCGGTATTTACTTACGTTATTATTTCCGACGTAGTTTCTTACAAACAATTTGCATTTCCTTTTTCCTTTCACTATTTTTCGAGCTAACACAAGTGACTGGATTATACGGTATATACAATTGTGCATACCGATTATTTGATATCGATGATTTGTTTTTAAATACATTAGGTGGCGTAATTGGTTTTATCATTGCACCAATATTTACGTACTTCCTTCCGAAGACAAACGAGTTAGATAGTCATATTGATTTGGAAACGAAACCAGTCGGATTCATTCGTCGCCTTATCGCGATGCAAATTGATTGGATTTTCTTATCTATCGTCGTACCTGTCGTTAAAAACAAAGGAAATTCTTTCTTCGTTTCTAATATGCAATCTTACACCAATATGTATGAACTCATTTTCATTACGTGTTCAATCCTTATTTACTTTATTATTATTCCATACTTTACTAACGGAAAAACAATTGGGAAAGCATTGCTTCGCATTCACGTGAAAGGAAAATCAAATCGTATTACATTAAAAGAACTATTTATTCGCTACGGTATATTTTATTTTGCGTTAGGTGGAATCAATTATATTCTTTCTAGTAGCTCTATTTTAAATCACACAGAGCCTCTAATATTACTCGTTACATTGTTATTCCTATTCATCATTAACGGCCTATTTATTATTCATGTTTTACTACATGTATTTAGCCGGGATAAACTACTATTTTATGAACATATTAGTCATACAAGAAATGCAATTACACTAAAAAAAGCTGACAAATAATTATTTGTCAGCTTTTTCATATACATAATGTGAAACTTTAATTAGCCCTCACCTAACTTCTTTGCTTCCACTGAATTTTGACGTAGGGGTCTTACTGCCTGACAAATAGCGGGATAAATAACTTCTCCGCATAAGGATTAAAAAACATTCCAAGTTCATCTAGAGATTTCCTCACCTGTAAAAACGAATGAAACTCTGGATATATATATTGTAATTGTTCATACGATAATGTATGCATTTTCCCCCAATGTGGACGCCCTTCATACTTCAGAAAAATCTTTTCCACTTCGCCAAAGTAAGCAGCATATTTCATACCTTTATACATATGAACAGCGATATATGCTGAATCTCTTCCATAGGCCGGACTAAGCCATATATCATCCCCTTTCACATAGCGGCATTCGATTGGGAAGTGCACCTTATACTTTTTCTTTTCAATAAGATTTGAGATTTCTTCTACAACCGTCCTCATATACTTTGAAGGAATGCTATACTCCATTTCATAAAATGGCACCGTACGTGATGTAGCAAATACTTCATAGCTCGGGCCAATTATTTTTGTGTTTGGTACAGCTTTAGCTGATAACCGACTCACGCCTTTACTTATAGAAGGAAACCATTTACATCCTTTAGATAGTAAAGAGAACATCCTATTTTCAAGTAACTCCACCTTTAGTTTATGCCATTTCAAATCACTGCCTTTATTCGTTGTTTCGTTCGTAAGTTTCACTTGTACTTCATCAGAATAAGGAAAAACGAAAAATTCAAAATGACGATGCTTCTTATATTCTTCTAGTTTGTTCATTACAGTGGATAATGACTGTTTTTCACTTTCATAAACGAGTGAATACGCTGGAATAACCTTCAATTTTATCTTTACAATGATACCTAACATTCCAAGTGACAACTGAAACGCTCTCCAATATTCTACGTTCTCAGCTTCCGAACAAACTATACTCTCACCATTAGATAGAACTGCCGTAATCTCTATAACTTGTGTTGATAAACTCCCAAAGGTAATACCCGTTCCATGAGTCCCCGTACTAATCGCTCCTGCAATAGATTGCGAATCAATATCCCCTAAATTTTCTTGCGCATAACCTTTTTCCTCAAGTAACTTCCCTAAATCATATAACTTTGTTCCTGCCCATACTTCAGCAACCATCTTCTCTGCATCAATATTCACAATACCCTTCAATTCATCTAAAGAAACTAAAACTTCTTCCGTTTGCACAAGGGGGGTAAACGAGTGTCCTGAACCGACAACACGAATTTTCTTTCCCTTTTTTCGCGCAAGCCCCACAACTTCTACTACATCTTGTATACTTTCTGGATACATCGTATAATGCGGCGTTCCTTCTACATTCCCTGTCCAATTTCTCCACTTTTGTCCCTTTATAGAAAGCATTGGCCATCCCCCCGATATGTTGAATACTCCCCGACAATCTCTCCTTTTTTAACACGATATAAAAAAGGAAAGCGTTCACATAATTCACCAGCCTTACTATGACGAAACAAAATGGTCTCTCCTATATCCACTCGTTCCTCGCCGTTATAAAAAATTGGCGTTTGTACCTCGCCAGCACCTTCTAAAGCTAATAATTTTGCACCCTTCGGTCTCCAAACTTCAGGCTCTTTATCTTTTCCAACTGCTCCTGAAGCAATATATCCACCACCTAGGCAAGTGTAAATAAACGGGACTGGTTTACGCACAACTGGTAAGGCAAATCCGACCGCTGGATGAAATTTCACCTCTTTATAATAATCAAACAGCTTCGGAGAATAAAAAGCAGAACCTATTGTAATCTCTGAAACTGAATTATCTTTCTCGGTTGTTTTTATGCTTCCTGTTCCGCCTCCATTTACAAACCTTAGCTCAATACCAATGTTTTGTATTGCTTTTACAATATGTTCTCTTCTTTCTTTAACTTCTAGCACTGATTTCTGCTTTAAATACGAAATCACTTTACTTTTCAACCATTGATTCGGTATATAATCGCCCACCCCGGCAATTTGAGCTTCATATCCCATTACACCATCTAACATTAAATATGATGACCTTCTCACCTTTTCTACTACTTTCAACGCATCCTGCACATTTTTTACTGGGGACCTTTGTACACCAAAATGAAATTGAAAGAAGCGACTACTCATATCAATATCCAAACAAACACGAAAACATCCTTTAGATTGCTCAGCAATGTTTTCTAAATACACAATATGCTCTTCACAATCCACCATACAAGTTATAATGAAACCTTCCTTTGTTAACAAACTAATTTCATACAGAGCTCTTTCATCGTAAGCAGGATATCCAAGCAATAAATCATTAAATCCTTGTTCTATTAAAAATAAAATCTCTCTAGGTGAAAAGCACATAATACCTTGAAATCGATCATTTGCAGCTAGTATCTTTTGCATAATCGGAACAGAGCGTAACGATTTACTCGCTATACGAATCTTTTTATTTCCACTTAACTCTATAATCGATTGAATATTTCTATCTAAAGCCACTTCATCCAAAAATGCACAAGGTAATGGAACTTCTTTAAAAATTCCTCGATCCACATTTTTCTCTCCTCTTCTCAATATGTCTTATACATATTGGAAAGAAAGTGTGATTTTCCTGTTTGCAAATAAAAAAAGTTTCTTCTTTACGAAGAAACTTTTTGAAACTACTTCATAGAAATAGTCGCCTCTACTGGATAATGATCAGAGTAATCATTATACGTATATTTTTGGAACCATGATGTAACAGTCCATTGTGGAGATTGCGGCTGTAACACCTTATTCTCTATATACGATGGGTTCGCATGGTCTTTACTTGCAATAATATAATCTAAATACTCAGCAGGACTATCAGGGAAATTATATTTTGCAATACTGTTTGTCGTTGCGTCCCAAGTCGCTGTATGTCCAGTATAAGATGGTACAGAAGCGTTCAATGTTTTAAACATAGATGCATACTCTGAGTCATTCTTGTTCTCTGCATTTATTTTATTTACGTTCATATCACCACCAATTAACACATACTCATTATTTGGTATATTTTTATTTTTAATAAAGTCTTGAATTTCTTTTAATTGGTCTGTACGTACAGATGCAGGTGAAGTTTTTCCGCACATACTATCTTCCGCTTGCAAATGCGTACCAATTACATGAACAAAGTGATCATTTTTCTTAATTTTCGTGTATACAAATCCTTTATTCGATAAATTATCTGGCCCGCATCCTTTTGCAAATACATATTGAATCTTTTCAGCGATTGGCCATTTGCTCACAATCGCAACGCCACCATCTTCAGGAGTTGAAGATGAATAGTTTCCTAACGTTTTATCCCATTCACTTCCACTACTACGACCTAATACTGCTGTTTGATTTGGATATTCTTTCTTCAAATTCCCTAATAAACGATCTGATGCGCTATTATCAAACACTTCATTTAATATAACTACGTCTTGATTCTTTATATAATCTGCCGCCCCGATTAAATCAGCACGCTCAGTTTGTCCCCAGTTCGGATATAAGTTTGTTGATAGCATATATACATTATGCGTCATCACTTTTAATGTATCGTTTTGATTTGTAGACGCTTCTGCTTGAGCTGACGTTCCGCTATATAAAGCTCCTAGACCAACACCTAAGCTAAGTACACCTTTTAGCAATTTACCTTTCACGTTTCATACCTCCATGTATTGTATAGTGATAAAAAGGCCAAATACTCTATTCTGAGATTTGACCTTTTTTAAATACTTAACGATTTCCGTACGTATCAAACCAAAGCTGAATATATCCAGCAGTAACACGTTGTGCATCCATTAAACGCTTACCTGTCATTGGTGTAACTTCAGCGCGCCATTTATCTGCATATTCTTGTGATACAGCAGCTCTCACGAACCAATCTTTCGTATTATCATTTACAATGCCAGCGTAATCTTGTTTCGCAACTACTGCCGCTCCATGAATCCAATCTTCTGGATTCGTACCTTTCCAGTTCCAATATCCATTTCCATCCGTTACTTTATAGTTATCTTTTATCGTATCTACAAAGTTTTCATATTTAGAATGGAACCCTTGTGGATACGAAAGGTTCGTAAAGTTTGCTGCATGCATCGGTTGGTTTACATCCCCTAGATAATGAAGAGATAATCCTAAATAGAAGAATGCTTGTTTCATATCTTTATTTTTGTAAGACTCACCAGCTAATTTAAAATACTTAGCTCCAGTTTCCTTTGCCTGCTTTGCATACGGAATATAAGTTTTCCCATTGTCAGGGTCATAGAAATGTGAAGCAAATGTGCTATTATCATAGTAAGGATTTTCATAGTCAGCAGCATAAATACCGTTCTCTAACTCCGTACGCCATTCATTTAATAGTGCAACTCGATCTTGTTTTACAAGTGTTGTATTACGAGACATAATATCAATTGCACGGTTTACAATCCATAAATGAGAATTCACGCCTTCTTTATGTTTATCTTCAGCAGACCAGCGCGGAATAACTCCAAATCTCTGTCCCCCATCATTTTCATGAGCAAATGCAACACTTTGTAATGGAGCAACTAATGTAATAGCTGCCGCTAAAGCAAGTACTTTCTTTTTCATATAAAATCCTCCATTTTATAATTGAATTATTGTAAACATTTTGTTAGGATCCTATGATGTCGTCCGGTTAACCTATGACTAGAATATCCCACCTTTCACGAAATTTCTATCAATAAATTAAAATATGCAAATGTTCATATCATTATAACTTTATACACAGTGAATATAATGAATGAATACACTTTCATTTTAATAAACTATTATTAAGGCTTGTCTAAACTAATGTAAAAAAAGAGTAAAGCATCTGAATGCTTTACTCTTTTTTTCTATTCGATAATATACTTGGCAATTGTACATTAACTGCTAACTTATGAATAAATCCAAACACTAATCCAATCCCAATAAATATGTATAAGATTGTAAATATCTTTCCGAAATCAGTTTGCGGACTAAAATTCCCATCACCGACAGTCGTCAACGTGACCACACTAAAATATAAAGCGTCAATAGGACGTAATTCTTCAACTGTACTATAAAAAATCGTACCCGATATTAAAGTCAAAATTGTTAATACGAATAATACTTGAAATTCTTTATCTTTCCACGCTCGTAAACAGGCTCTTAACATTCGCTTTAAAGTTAACAAAAATGAAAGCATTAGATTCTCCCTTCCAAACAAAAATACATTTAGTCAAAGGAAAGTCTATCACCTTTCAGTATAGAAAAAAAGTAGCCCTCTTCTATTTCTAGAAAAGGGCTACTCTATTCGATTCTATCTTATTTAGGTGAAACAAGAATTTTCACTTGTGTTTTATCTTTTACAAGTGCTTCAAATCCTTCTTCAACAACTTGATCGACTGTAATTTTTTTCGTAATTAATTTCTCTGCTTGAATTTGACCAGAGCTAATTAATTTAATAACAGCTGGGAAGATGTGACGGTATCCTAAAATACCAATAACTTCTTTTTCTTTTAATACTAAGTTATTTGGAGTAATTGTTGCGTCTTTTTCCCATACACTAACAATTACAGTTTGTCCTTCGAAGCTTGTACTTTCAATCGCTTGACGTAGTACAACTTCAACACCTGTTACTTCAAAGCTAACATTTACACCTAAACCATTTGTTAAGTTACGAATTTCAGCTAACACATCTTGAGTTGCTGGATTTAATACATAATCCGCACCTGCTAATTTCGCTAACTCTTGACGTTCTTTAGAAAGTTCAACTGCAATAACAGGAGTTGCTCCTGCTGCTTTAGCTGCTTGGATAACAAGAAGTCCAATTGGACCGCAACCAAATACTGCTACAGCTTCCCCTTCTTTTAATTTACTTTGACGTACTGCATGAACTGCTACTGCTGCTGGTTCTACAAGCGCACCTTGTTCATACGTCATTTCATCTGGAATGTGATGAACCATATCTTCTGGTACTACTGTATATTCAGAGAAACCGCCGCCTTCTCCGCCAAGACCGTGGAAAACAAGTTGTTCACAAACATTGTAATGTCCATGTTTACAAGCTTCACATTTACCACAAGAATAAATTGGTTCTACAACAACGCGGCCTCCCACTTTATGAGATGTAACTCCTTCACCAATCTCTATTACCTCACCACTAAACTCATGCCCTAAAATAACAGGTGCTTTCACATGTGTTAATGGATGTTCTTCTGTTGGAATAAAAATAGGCCCTGCTAAATATTCATGCAAGTCTGTCCCACAAATACCACACCATTTAACTTTGATTTTCACTGTTCCTGGTTTTACTGTTGGTTCTGGTACTTCTTCTACTCGTACATCACGTTGATTATGCCAAAGTAGTGCTTTCATTTTATACATCCCTCTCTATGTATATACTTAACCTGGTGAAGTTTACAATTCTATTATAATACTTCTATCCATATATTTCAAAAAAACAATCGCATCTCTACTAATTTTTTACAAATAACGTTCAATATTTTGTCACTTTGTACTTTTTTCCACATCTGTTAATTCAATTTCATTGCAGGTGAAATTAGCATTGTGCCATAATAGCATAGGAGAGGTGAATATCGCTTGAAACATTTTATTTACTTTATCGTTATCGTGGCTTTTTTAGATACATTTTCACAATTACCTATTATGAGTACTTTCGCTCAAAGCCTTGGAGGAACCCCTCTTATTATCGGGCTAGTTGTCGGTATGTACTCATTCGCTAATATGATCGGTAATATTATTGCTGGAGCAGCTGTCGATAAATTTGGTGCAAAAAAAATCCTTTATATAAGCATGGGAATTACGAGTTTCATAGTCTTGTTATACACCGTTGTTCAAAGTGGTGAACAACTATTAGTTGTTCGCTTTATGCATGGATTTAGTGATGGCTTTTTAATTCCTGCTGCCTTTACATTCTTATCAAAACAAACAAATGCAAAAAGACAAGGAAAAGCAATGGCTCTATCTGGTGCTGCTGTTGGAACAGCCGCAATCGTAGGACCGGCTTTCAGCGGTATTATGAAAGCAACAGCTGGCGTAGAATGGGTCTTCATTACTATTTCTATTTTAATGGCTCTTGGTTCGATCGTATCTCTATTCTTCTTACCAAATAACGTATCAAGAAAAGATACATCAAGAACGCAAATGATGAACAAAGAAGATATGGTTGAACTTTTAAAATCAGAACCGTTATTACAAGCATATATTGGTGCTTTCACATTAATGTTTTCACAAGGAATTGTCACTTATATGTTACCAGTAAAAGTTGAGGCATTAGCGCTTAAAGCATCCACAACAGGCATGATGTTAAGTATATTTGGTATAACTGCTATCCTATTCTTCTTGCTTCCAACAAATCGTATTTACGATCGATTTAATCGTTCGAAACTAATGCTAATCGGAATTGCAGTTATGGCATTCGCATTATCTTTACTCGGATTATTTGCTACAAAAGGTATGCTCTTTATCGTAATGATGATTTATGGAATTGGATTCGCAATCCTCTTCCCGTCTATTAACGCTTTACTCGTTGAAAATACTACAGACGATAATCGCGGAAAGGCATTCGGATTATTTTATGCCTTCTTCTCATTAGGAGTTGTTGCTGGCTCCTTTACAGTCGGCGCAATCGGAGCATCACCCAGCATCAGCTTCATTATCGGGACAGCATTTTTATTAACATTTGCTGGGATGATTTATGTAAGAAGCAAAGTAAAAAAGACAATGATGGGATAATCCATCATTGTCTTTTTTAAAATGCATATTGATATAATCCGTAATATAATGGAAGCGTTGGAATAATGCCAATTAATTTAAATATAAAAGGTAACGGCTCATCTCGCTCTTCATATAAACGAAAAACAAAAACTGCAGTTAAAGTCCAAATGACGCTAAACAAGAAGATACATTTCCAAACAATTGAGGTTAATATTTGTATATCAAATACAAAACCAAAGAGCCCTATCCACGTAATAATAGAAACTACAAAGTCAAACTTTTGAATTGGTGTTTGAAACATGCCCCTTACTAACGAAATAATAGCTAACATTGCTACAATAACTAAATATATTTTCCAAAGCATTATGATAATCTCCTATTCAATTCAACTTTTAACTTTCAATAAGCCGTATTTAATAAACAATATAGCATTATATTTTTCATAGAAATAATACAATGGATAACAAAATAAGAAGAAAATAAGTACAGTTGGTACATCATCTATAATAGAAAAATATTTTACTAGTAATTCCTTAATACTCTCTCCAATTATAATAAACAGTGGAATGATACAAATTGCTGCTAATATTAAGCACGGTGTGATTCTCATTTCTTTTAACTTCACCTTGCAGTGTAGACATCTGAATGAAAAAGGATGCGGGAGATCAATAATATGTTGCGCAGTAATCTCTCCTTCACACTGTGGACATTCAATTATTTCTTTCATTTAACTCAACTCCTTTCTATCTACAAAAAGAGCACTATCCAATAGCGCTCTTTTACTGCCGAATATATTACTTTTGTGTGTAACCAAGTAACCAAGTAACAATGTAAATAAATTAAACTGTAAAGGCAATACTACATTTCTTCTTTTACAAAAAAGGTGTATAAATACCGACGATACTTCGACAATTTCCTCGGAAATATTTCCTTTCCCCACATAATTTGATACACTACATATGAACAGAGACTTGTATTACATAAGCTAAAATAATAACTTACTGTACAAATTAAAAAGCACACTCTTCATATGAAGAATGTGCTTTTATGTTATTAGCGTTTAATCCAAACAGCGCCTGCCGATTTATCTTCTGCCTGTCCAACAACTTGGAATTTAAGTCCAAGGTTTGGAACTTTTCTTCCTGCGTCTGCAATTTGCTTGTTACTATATACTTTTGAATCATCAAAAGTTGTAACACCTTGTAATCCAGAATAGTTAAACTGACCACGTGTTAATGAATTTACACTCCATGCTGGTGTTTTATCAAATGAAAATGCAGCATCTGCAATTTGCATGCCCGTATTACCGTATGCTGGTTTCCCGTTTAAATTACCAACTAGCGCTTCTGGATGAGAGTCAACAACACCAAGGAATCCTTCACCTGGATGCATCCCAACCCAGTTATCTTTAAAGCTATCATCTGCATACCAAACGACAAGACCTGTATTGTACACTGGACCTTTTCCTGCTTTTAATCCATTATCTGATCCCGCATAGTTTCTCCATTCTAAGTAGTAATAATGAGCTTTCTTCTCTGTCCCATCAGAAACAACAAAACCATTTAAATTCATTTTAGAATTTCCTTCTGCATCATCAGAAAATACAACTTGTCCATCAACAGTTACATTTACATTATCCATCGCAAAACCTTTATATGTTACAGCCGGATCTGTAATATAGTCGAATTGTAGTTTCACTTTTTTGCCTTTAAATTGACTTAAATCATATGATTTATCAATCCATTTCCCATCTGTTGTATCTTTATCTCCTTGGACTACTTTTTCTCCAAGTCTATCAATTAACGTCTTCGTTCCATCTTCTGTTACTGCATGTACTTCGACGAAATCGCACTCTGCTTCTAACTCATAATTTGCTTTATAATCGAATTTTGCATTTGTTCCCTTTGTTAAATCAAAGAATGGTGTCTCTAACGTTGTATGCATATCATCGCCTCTTGTACTATAATATGCATGCTTTCCAAACTCCGGTTTAATCGTTTCAACACTTTTACCTGGTAAGTTAACACGTACAACGCCTGGACGATTTGATTTCGTAACACTTTGATCAATATAGGTAGGAACTCCCACACCACTCTTAATTTTATCGTAATCTACTTCTAATATTTTTGCCCAGTTGCCACCCATATTCTTTTGTAAGAAGTCTTTATTTTGTGGTGAAAAACTAGTCGGCTCTGTTCCTGCGATTTTCCCTGTCCAACTACCTCCACTCATTAATGACCAAGCTTCGACTGGTGAACCATTTCCAGTATATTTCGTGTCATATTCATCTGGTAATCCAAGATCATGTCCAAATTCATGTGCAAACACACCTACAGCTCCATCTTCTGGTTCAATTGTGTAATCATGTGCTGCTACTTTACCACCAAAGTAATCTACCTTTGATTTCGTACCTTCAATCGCTACTGGATCTACTGCTAATTTTGAACGATGTGACCAGATCGCATCATCACCTAATTTACCGCCACCAGCTTCTTGACCAACACCAGCATGGATTACCATTAAATGATCAATTACACCGTCAGGTTCATTTTGATTCCCGTCCCCGTTTGTATCATATCTATCAAATTGATCAAACTGGGATAAATCTAGTCCTTTCTCAGCAGCTGCATGCAAAGCTTCTTTCACTAAATCACGTGCACCTTTCGGACCTTTATTATCGTGACCACTGCTACCATCAGCTCCATAATCAGATGCTTTTCCTGGAACAGTTAGCCACTCCGTTACATATCCATCTGTCGTATAACTACCACCAGACTGCTCTTCATAGTATTGTTTAAACGTTTTTACTTTTGAACCATCAAATAAAGTATAAGGCTCATTACCGAACAACATCTTTTGATAATGTTCTCTACTAAAGTCTTTCGAATACATATAACCTGGTGTTTGATCAATATTATTATGTTTATAATCACTAAATTCAACGAGTAGCACTAATACTTTATCCGATCGAACAGATCCCTTATATGGAGCTTGCTTTGCTTTTGAAGTTGGAACTTGCCCATTCAATTGATTTTTATTTGGTTCTGGCTTTTGCTCAAGGCTAACATTTTTTTCAGCCTTTTTTACATTTTCCTTTTCTTCCATCTTTTTCTCTTTTACTTTTTTTGTGAAATCAGACGTTTCTTGTGAGTGAGCATCTGGAAGAATTTCTTTATTCGCCTGATCTCCTTGTTTCTTTTCAATATATTGCTCAACAGCTTTTTTCGTCTCTTCTTTAGAAGATGATGGATTAATTGTTCCTCTTTCTTTCAGTGCTTCCGCTAAACGATCTTCTTGAATTAAATTGTAATCAATTGGTGTTGTAGATACATTATCTTTCTTTTTTGCTGCCGTTTCTGCATATGCTAACGGAGCACTCATTACAGATGTACATCCGATAATTGCCGCAATTGCTAATGATGACAACACTTTAAATGGTGCTTTTCTTCTCATTCCATTTCTCCCCTTTTATAAAACTTAAAATTCAGATAAATTGGTGCATTTTTGTCAAAATCTCTGTTTACTACCCTCCCTATATAAAAAGACATAATTCTATAAACATTAAGCTTTTTGTTATAGAATCATGCCCTCCAGTTTTCTGGTCAGACCCTCTATCTTTTTATCCCTTGGTTCAATTAATAATCAGTGGGGGGATGAACAAAGCCCCCACTGATTAAAGTTTCACTTTATGTCGAAATATGAAAAATAAAGAGTTATGTGATATATATTAAATATCTTATATAACAAATTTAAAAGACAATATGCAAAATTGCATGAAAATTCTTTTAAATAAAAAAAGAATCCTAGTCAATTAAACTAGGATTCTTGCTTTTCTATTATTTCTCTTGTGTTTTTTCCCAATCAGCTAAGAATTTCTCAATTCCTTGATCTGTTAATGGGTGCTTCACTAATGAAGCAATTACGTTTGCTGGGATTGTTGCAATATGTGCACCGTTTAATGCTGCGTCAGTTACGTGAACACTGTGACGTACAGATGCTGCAATGATTTCTGTTTCGATGCCATGAATTGCAAAGATTTCTGCGATTTGACGAATTAAATCCATACCGTTATGACCGATATCGTCTAAGCGACCTAAGAATGGTGAAACGTATGTTGCACCAGCACGAGCCGCAAGTAATGCTTGAACTGCTGAGAACACTAATGTAACGTTTGTACGAATTCCTAAATCAGAGAACGCTTTTACTGCTTTTAAACCTTCTGTTGTCATTGGAACTTTTACTACAACGTTTGGAGCAATCTTCGCTAGTTCTTTTCCTTCTTCAATCATCTTATCAGCTTCTAAGCTAATTACTTCTGCACTTACAGGTCCTTCTACAACGTTGCAAATTTCACGAATGCGTTCGTGGAAATCTACGCCTTCTTTTGCTACAAGTGATGGATTTGTCGTTACTCCAGCTAATACACCTAATTCATTTGCCTCTTTAATTTCGTTAACGTTTGCTGTATCAATAAAGAATTTCATTTGTTGTTCTTCCTTCCTAATTTTCATTTTATATTTATTTATTTTTCTTAATAAGCTCTAATTCAATCGGAATAGATTTGTCCACTTTTTTACCTTGTGTTATCTCTTTTGCTGTTTGCATCGCCTTCTCCCCGATTAATTCCGGTTTTTGAGCAACTGTTGCAGCCATACGCCCATCGTTAACCGCTTTCACTGCATCGTCTGTTGCATCAAATCCAACAACGACTACATCTGTTTTTCCAGCAGACTTCAATGCTTCAAGTGCACCTAATGCCATCTCATCGTTATGCGCAAACACGGCTTTAATATCACCATTTGCTTGCAAAATGTTTTCCATAACAGATAATCCTTTCGCTCTATCAAAATCAGCTGCTTGTTTTGCAACTACTTTTAAAGACTTATCGGCTACGTTATGGAATCCTTTCCCACGTTCACGAGCAGCGGAAGATCCAGGGATTCCTTCTAACTCAGCAACGTTTGCTCCTTCGCCAACTAATTCACGAATGTAATCACTAGCCATTTGACCACCTTCGATATTGTTAGAAGCAATGTGAGAAACAACCTTACCTGAATTCGCAACGCGGTCTACTGTAATAACAGGAACATTTGCTGCATTTGCCGCACTTACTGCTGAAGCAACAGCATCTGAATCGGTCGGATTAATAACAACTACATCGACACCCTTTTGAATTAAATCTTCAACATCGTTCGTTTGCTTTGCTGCATCATTTTGTGCATCAACAGCAATTAATTCAATGCCACTATCTTTCGCTTTCTTTTCTGCACCCTTTTTCAAAGTTACAAAAAAGGGATTATTTAAAGTTGAAACAGAGAATCCAACTTTAATAGTTTTATTTCGACCTTTATCGCTAGAATCCTTTGCCCATTCTGGCGGTTCCATTGAACAACCAGCAGTAATGACCATAATACATGCAACGAGTATAAGTAACCATTTCTTCATGAACTGTCCCTCCATTACGCTTCTTTTCTGCGATCAATTAATACAGCTAGTAAGATTACAAGTCCTTTTACAACTTGTTGGAAGAAAGAAGATACACCTAATAAATTTAAACCGTTATTTAATACACCGATAATAAGTACACCGATGAATGTACCAACAATCCATCCTCTTCCCCCAGAAAGACTTGTTCCACCTAATACAACTGCTGCAATTGCATCTAATTCATAAGAAGTACCTGCAGTCGGCTGTGCAGAATCTAATCGTGATGTTAAGACAATACCTGCAAGCGCTGCCAAAATTCCGGAAAGACCGTAAATCATTACTTTAATTCTCGTAACATTAATACCTGATAGTGCTGCTGCTTCTTCATTTCCACCAATTGCAAATGTACGGCGACCAAATGTCGTTTTCTTCAAAATGAAGTACAGTACTGCGAAAGCGATCATCATTGTAACAGCTGGTACCGGAATACCAAGAAAATAACCGCGGCCAAACATTTGGAACATTAAATGATCACCAAGACCAGTGATCGGACGTCCGTCCATATAAACAAGCGTCAACCCACGAAAAATAGTCATTGTTGCCAAAGTTGCAATAAATGGAGCTACTTTTCCTTTCGCAATGATGATACCGTTTACAATTCCCATTACAAGACCTGCTAATAATCCAACTGCCATTGCAAGGAACGGATCCATGCCACTTGCCATCATTCCAGCAACAAGTGCACTTGATAATGCTAAAATAGAACCTACCGATAAGTCAATACCCCCTGTTAAAATTACGAAGGTCATTCCGAATGCAATAAGCGCATTAATCGATACTTGACGCAGTATATTAAATAAATTTGGAATTTCAATAAACGCTGGATTTAAAGCTGTAATTACGACGATAATTAATACTAAACCGATTAAAGAACCGAGTTGTTGTAATACATTCCCCTTCTTAGCCATCCTTACTCTCCCCCTGTAGCTAGTGCCATAATAGACTCTTGTGATGCCTCATCTTTCCCTAAAATTCCGCCGACTTTTCCTTCATGAATAACAAGAACTCGATCACTCATCCCTAAAACTTCCGGAAGCTCAGATGATACCATAATAACGGCATCGCCTTGCTCTGTAAGCTTATTCATAATAGAGTAAATTTCTTTTTTCGCTCCAACATCAACACCTCTTGTTGGCTCATCTAAAATGAGTAATTGCGGATGAATGCCTAGCCATTTTGCGATTACAATCTTTTGCTGATTTCCACCAGAAAGAGATTTCACTGCCTGCTCTCCGCTAGATGCTTTCACATTAAGAAGCTTCATCATATCCTCTGTAAACTGTTGTTCTAGCTCGTTGCTTAGAATACTTCCCTTTGAAAGACTTTCTAAATTCGGTAAAGCTAAATTTTCTCGAATTGAAAAATCTAACACTAATCCTTCAGACTTTCTATCTTCTGTAATAAAAGCAATTCTTTGTCTAATTGCATCTATTGGACTATCAATCTTTACTTCTTGTCCATTTATAAAAATTTGTCCAGAGTCTAAAGGTTCATAACCAAATATCGCTTTCATAATATCAGTGCGACCAGCCCCCATCAAACCAGCTACACCAAGGATTTCACCTTTCCTCACTTGAAACGAAACATTTTCAAATTTCCCTTTCTTCGTTCCGTTACGCATTTCAAAAATGACATCACCAATTTGACTATTTCGCTCTGGATAACGTTCACCAATGCTGCGCCCCACCATCATACTCACTACTTCATCAAATGATGTTTCTGGAATTAATCTCTTTCCGACGTATTCTCCATCACGCAAAATCGTAATAGCATCACATATTGAGAAAATCTCTTCCATACGATGCGAAATGTACACGAATGAAACACCTTCTTTACGTAACTTATTGATTACTGTAAAGAGCGTTTCGATTTCACGATCCGTCAGTGCCGCAGTAGGCTCATCCATAATAATAACGCTCGCGTTTGTCATTAATGCTTTCGCAATTTCGATAATTTGCTGTTGTCCAACCGATAATTCCTCTGCTAACATAGCGCCTCTTACATGCAACCCTAACTCCGCTAGTTGCTGCTGCGCAATCGCATTCATTTGTCGAGTGCGTAAAATACCTGTTTTCCCATACATTAACTCTTTACCGAGAAACATATTTTCAGCTACTGTTAAATTCGGCAATATGTTTAGTTCTTGATGTATAAATGCGATGCCGTACTCTTCAGCTTCTTTCGCATTTTTAAAGGTGCGCTCTTGCCCATCAATTGTGATTGTCCCACCATCTTTTTTGTATACACCTGTTAAAATCTTCATGAGTGTTGATTTACCCGCTCCATTTTCCCCCATCAATGCATGGACTTCTCCTGTTTCAATCATAAACTGTGCATTCTTCAAAACAGGATTTCCATTGAACGCCTTTGAAATGTTTTTCATTTCAATATGCATTCCCATCACTTCCCTTTATTAAAAAATCACGCCTGCATGTAAAATTACATTTGCATAAGGCGTAGCCTCGCCTGTACGAATAATCGCCTTCGCTTTCTTTGTATGCTCTTTAAATTGCTCATGAGATACATACTCAAATGCTGGCTCTATTAATTTCTGCTCTATTTCTTTATTTACTTCCGCATTATTTATAATGACTTCTTCTGCTAACGTCACTTTTTCGATTGCCATATCATCAGCTACCACTTGCAATACATCTAAAAAGCTAGGTTTTCCAATTTCAACAGCTAAATCAATTCTTTTTACTCCGTCAGGAATTGGTAAACCGCAATCAGCAATTACAATCGTATCCGTATGCCCAAGTAAAGCAAGGATTGATGCAATCTCACTGTTTAATACGCCGTGTTTCTTCATCCAACAATCACCTGCACTTCACGTACTTTATCTCTCGTTGGCATGCCGCCTTGCGCCCCAAGTTTCGTTACAGAAAGACCACCGGCAATATTCGCGAAACGAATTGCTTTTTGAAGTGTCTCTCCTTCAGAAAGTGCAACTGCTAACGCACCATTAAATGTATCACCAGCTCCAGTTGTATCCACTACATCAACAGCAATGCTAGGAACATGTACAATCTCCGTGCCATTATGGAAACGAACACCGTTAGAACCTTCTGTCATCAATAATTTATTGGGATACTTCGCCAATAAATCTTCAATTGGTGATGTAAAATCATCTAATACGATGCGGCACTCATGTTCATTTGGCGTAATATAAGTCGCTTTTTCTAAAATTTCTTCTGATAAAACTTGTGCTGGCGCTGGATTCAACATAACAGGAATATTATGTTCCTCACAAATAGCCAATACATATTTTACTGTTTCAAGTGGAATTTCTAGTTGAAGAACAACCATATCCGCTTTTACAAGAAGGTCTTTGGAGCGATCTACAACTGACTTATTTACAAGAGCATTCGCCCCTTGTACGACAACAATACTGTTATCTTCTTCTGCTAAAACGATATGAGCAATTCCTGTCGTTCTATCTGTAACCGGTACCACATAATCGATAAAAATGCGTTCGTTCTCTAGATTTTTTCTAACTACTGTTCCATAATCATCATTTCCTACCGCTCCAACCATTGCTACATTTGCTCCTAATCTAGCTGCAGCAACTGCTTGGTTTGCTCCTTTCCCTCCTGGAATTGTATGAAACGCTTCACCAATTACTGTTTCTCCTGCTTTCGGCCGTTTTTTTGAAACAGCCACTAAGTCCATTGAAATGCTCCCTACTACTGCAATATTTGGCATCTGTTTCATCTCCTTACTTCGTTGTATTTCGTTCTATAATTTCAATCGGCAAACGATAGTGTTTCTCTTTTAATGTATTTCCTTCCATTTGCTCTAACAACAACTCTGTTGCAATTTTCCCCATTTCATATATTGGTTGTGCAACTGTCGTAATAGATGGATACATCATTTCCGTTAAAGAAATGCCATCAAATCCGATAATTTGCAAATCATTTGGAATGACAATCCCCTTTTGAAGTGCAGCCTTTACAATACCGATCGCAATTAAATCATTCCCAGCAACAATACCATCAATATGCGGGTATTCTTCTAATAATTCCATCGCTACACGCTCACTATTTGCTGGATCAAACGTACTCTCTGCAATCATATACGAAAGATTATTTTGCGTAATAACGTCTACAAAACCTTCAAAGCGTTCATTTGCAGTACTCACATCACGTGGACCGCGAATATGTGCAATATGTTTACATCCTTTATCTAGTAACAACTTTGTCGCAGCCTGACTTCCTGCATAGTTATCTGCATATACAGTAGGAATACGCTCATTAAACATACGGTCAATCGCAACAACTGGAACAGATACATTCATGTAATTAACACTATTTTGTGGATTCGTTGCTACAATAAATCCATCTACATTATTTTGTCTAAGTACATCAATATATTGTTTCTCTTTTTCTAAACTTTCATCAGAGTTACAAAGGACAACTGTGTAACCTTGTTTATGTGCTACATCTTCTACGGCACGTGCAACTTCCGGAAAGAATGGATTCACGATATTTGGAACAACTAAGCCAATTAAACGAGACTTTTTATTATACAGTGAACGCGCTACTGTACTAGGCTTATAATCTAACATCTCAATTGCACGTTCTACCTTTTTTAATGTATCTTCGTGAACATATCCATTTTTATTTAGAACTCTGGAAACGGTCGCAACAGATACTCCCGCTAATTTCGCAACGTCTTTGATCGTACTCATTCTCTTTTCTCCTCATTTCATGTAACCGTTTACAGAAAATAATATAACGTATTTCTAAAAATACGTCAATCATTTCTCACTAAAAAGCTTTTAAGGTTATACTCAAAAAAGCACCGCCATAAGGCGATGCTTCTTCATTACGAGTATGATACAGTTTTTTCTTTTTCTTCTACAACAGGCTCTTTAGCATCTTTTTTACGATCTGATAATTTAATTTTTTGTAAGAAAATCGTAAAGATGGCACCTACTACGATAAATACTAATCCTGTTAAGAATACAGTATGAAGCGAGTCTACTAAAGAGTTTTTCAAAATAGGTACAATACTGTTAGCGAACGCTTCTGGCATTTGTTTTAATGCCTCTGGGCTAAATAGCATCGAATATAAACCTTGTGGATCTGTGTGAATCATATCTTTAAATTTCGTTACCATTTGTCCCGCTTCTTTCGGGAATGTATCTAATACAGGTACTAAATTCTTTGTTAATGTCGTACCTGAAGTGTTATTCATAATTGATCCTAAAATTGTAATACCAAATGTACCACCGATTTGTCGGAAGAACTGACTTGATGATGTTACAACACCAAGGTCTTTTTTCGGGAAGCTTTCTTGTAACGCTAATGTTAATGTCGGCATTACAAGACCCATTCCTAAACCGATAACCATCATATAAGAAGTAGCTGTAAGCTTCGTTGTGTGCATATCCATCGTTGTTAATAACCAGAAACCACCGGCCATAATAAGCATACCTGCGATAATTTGTGGTTTTACACCAACTTTTAATACAAGTTGCCCACCGATAATACTCATCACAATCATTGTAATCATCATTGGAGTCATAATTGTTCCTGATTCAGCAGCACTTACTCCTACAATACCTTGCATGAAGAATGGTACGAACATAATCGCGCCGAACATTCCAATACTCATAAAGAATCCAATCGCATTCAGTATTGTAAATGTGCGATTTTTAAAGAAATGCATTGGTAAAATTGGCTCTTCAGCTTTCGTTTCAACGATAACAAAGCTAACGATACCAATTACAGCTAGTGCAAATAAACCGATAATTTGCCAAGAATCCCATGCATAATCTTTTCCGCCAAACGTTAGCGCAAGTAATAAACTTACAACACCGAGAATCATCGTAAAGATTCCAGCGATATCAATTTTAATTGGTCCTGTTTGTTTATGCGATTTTAATCCCATTGCAATAAAGATTGTTGCTAAAATACCAACCGGTAAGTTAATGTAGAATACCCATCTCCAGTTCACTGCATCTACAATCCAACCACCAACTTGCGGTCCAATTACAGAAGCAAGACCGTATAACGCACCAAAAATACCTTGCCATTTCGCACGTTCTTTTCCCGTGAACATATCTCCAATAATAATCATAGCCATTGGCATCATAATACCGCCACCAAGACCTTGAATACCACGGAAAATAATTAATTCTGTCATACCATTCGCCATACCACATAACGCCGAACCAATCATGAAAATAACTAGCCCTGTTATATATACGTTACGACGACCAAGTAAATCCGCTAATTTACCTGCAATTGGTACAACTGTCGTTGATGTTAACATATAAGCTGTCGTTAACCATGTCATTAAACTTAATCCGCCTAGGTCACCGACGATACGTGGCATTGCTGTACCAACAATTGTTCCATCTAATGCAGCAAATAGCATCGCGATTACTAAACCGATTAACAACAACTTTCTATTTTGATTTTCTTGTTGCTCCATGTAATCTCCTCAATTCCTCTTAGTTATTCTCTTTTTTCTCTTGTGTCCCGCAAATAATGGTTTCTAACTTCTCAAAGAGACGTAATAAATCTTCTCTTTCTTGCAACTCTAAATGTGAAAAGTATTTTGCAATATGCTCGTTACGAGCTGTCATTGCCTCTTCTACTCTAGCTTTCCCCTTTTTTGTTAACTCGATGATGACAACGCGACGGTCATCTTTGTCGTGATAGCGTTCTACAAGTTCTTGATCGATTAGACGATCAATCATCACTGTAATCGCACTAGGCTTCACATACATCTTTTTCGCTAATGTTGTCGCTCTTGAAGCCCCATAATGATCTAAAATCTTTAAAATATAAAACTGCGGTGGTGTAAGTCCTGTCGCTTGCATTTGTTCTAATAACTCCGTCTGCATTTTCTTTCCAATCGAAAAGGCAAGAGCTTGAATTTTATCGATATGCGTCATATCATTTGGCATGTTATCCACCTCTTATTTAAACAATAAAATATTTAATGTATTTAAATATTAATCCCACGAACAAAATCCGTCAATACTTTTATTCATAAAAACGTTTACATTTTTGTCACAAAGTTGTATAATTTTCGACGAAGTTAATATTGACAGTCACGGAGAAACGGAGTACACGGCTATGAATCATAAAAAAGGAAACTTTTTTATATTTCATGGCCTTTTTATGTTCTCTGTCTTAAAACGCTTCGAATTAATTAGGGGAGGATTTTCATTTTATGTTTTTCACACAATTATTTAAACCTGCGCCCCACGCGGAACGCTTACCAGCTGATCGCGTTGATAGCGAATACCGTAAATTACGTTTACAAGTATTCTTAGGTATCTTCATCGGTTATGCAGGTTACTACTTTGTTCGAAAAAACTTTTCACTAGCAATGCCATACTTAATCGAGCAAGGCTTTAGTAAAGGGGAACTTGGGGTTATCCTTTCAGCAGTTTCTATCGCTTACGGATTAAGTAAATTTCTTATGGGTATCGTATCCGATCGTTGTAATCCTCGCTACTTTTTAGCAGCTGGGCTATTTTTATCAGGTATCATTAATATTATTTTCGGCTCATTTTCTTTCATTACAACGAGCATTATACTTATGTTTGTACTTCAGTTTTTAAATGGATGGGTACAAGGTATGGGATGGCCTCCTTGTGGTCGTACGATGGTTCACTGGTTCTCTATTAGCGAACGTGGTACAAAAATGTCTATTTGGAACGTCGCTCATAATGTTGGCGGAGCGCTTATGCCTTCACTTGTAACATTAGGCTTATACTTCTTCGCAGATGACTGGAAAAGTATTTTTTACTTCCCAGGTATTCTTTCAATTTTAGTTGGTATTTATGTATTAATTACGATGAAAGATACGCCTCAATCCTGTGGACTACCTTCTATTGAAGAACATACTGGGGAATATCCACCAGATGAAAAAGTAAAAGACCGCGAACGCGAGCTTTCAGTAAAGGAAATTTTATTTAAATACGTATTAAACAATAAGTTTTTATGGTACATCGCTATTGCGAACGTTTTCGTATATTTCGTACGTTACGGCGTTGTAGACTGGGCTCCTACTTATTTAGTAGAAGAAAAAAGCTTTACTCATAGTAGCTCACGTACTGCTTACGCTCTATATGAATGGGCTGGTATTCCAGGTACACTTCTTTGCGGATGGATGAGTGATAAACTATTTAAAGGACGTCGTGCACCTGCTGGTATTCTATTTATGGTCGGTGTATTTATCGCAGTTCTTGTTTACTGGTTAAACCCTCCTGGTAATCCAATGGTTGATAGTATCGCACTTGTCGCAATTGGATTTTTAATTTACGGACCGGTTATGTTAATTGGTCTACACGCTCTAGATTTAGCACCAAAGAAAGCTGCTGGAACTGCAGCAGGCTTAACTGGATTCTTCGGTTACTTAGGCGGAGCCGCTTTCGCTAGTGCAGCTATGGGCTTTATCGTGGATGCATTCGGATGGGATGGCGGATTCATCTTATTACTTGCATCTTGTGTACTTGCAATGTTCTTCCTTGCTCTTACTTTAAATACAGGGTCAGTAAAACAAAAGCAAGCTTAAATAATATATAACAAGCATAAAAATAGCTCTTAGCATTTACATACATGCTAAGAGCTATTTTTTATTTTCATTGCTGTTCCTACTAATGATAACAACCAATTCCTTCCCTACTATAAGATTAAAAGATTTGATGAAACACCTTTATTAAAACAGCTAACGTAACAGATGCAGCAAATCCCCCTAAACAAATAAGACTGACACCTTGGCTATATGACAAATTTTGAAATGATTTCATTGCTTCCATCCTCCCTATCTCCCCTTTGATACTTTTATTTTACCAATGGGGAAAATTTCATAACATCGATTTCTCTAACAACTAACTTACAAATTTGTAAGTTAACATCTTTTCAACTTATATATCTAGTATTTCCACAAATAAGAGTCATTTATACATAAAAAAAGACCTCAGTTATACTAAGGTCTTCGTTACATTCTATTTCATTTTACAATCATCACTGGACATTTCACACGCTTTGCTATTTTATGACTTACACTTCCCAGCACCATTTCTTGCAGTGTATTGAGCCCTCTACTTCCAGCAATGACAAGATCTATATCTCCTGTATTTACATATTGAACAATTGTATCTCCAGGATCACCATGTAATATCGTAATTGTATAAGAAATGTTCTCTTTCTTTAATAAACCTTCAATCTCTTTTAATTTATCTTTTCGACTAGCCGATATTGTTTCTAAATCTGTTTGACCTTGTATAATATCTGATTTTGCCGTTCTATTATCTACTACGTACACAACTTCAACATTTGTTTCTTCGCTACATTTCGCAATATAGGTTGCATGCTCCGCTGCTCGAAGTGCATGTTCAGAACCGTCACATGCTAATATAATTTGTTTGTACATATGCTGAATCCCCTTTTCGTTATCCTATTCGTATTATATAATAAAGCCCCCTAAAAAGGAGGCTTTTAACTAGCAATTCTTTTATTATAAGTAGCTAAATTTGCAACAAGTTTTGAACTACGTTCATTTAATCCTGTTATAGTTACTTTCACACCACTTTGTTCATACTTCATGATAACTTTATCAATTGATGCCACTGCCGAATCATCCCATACGTGCGCATGAGTAAAGTTCATTTCGATTTCTTTTACATCTTCATTAAATGAAAAATTATTTATAAAGTCGGCTGTAGATGCAAAAAAAAAGTTGACCGTGAATTTCATATATTTTCTTATTTTCAATATATAAATGTTTCACGTGAATCTTTGCCATATTGAATGCAAATAAAACCGCACTAATTACTGTTCCGATAATTACACCTAATGCTAAATTATGTGTAATTAGGACAATCACAACTGTTACGATCATAACAAATGCGTTTCCTTTTGGTACTTTATGAATTGTTGTTACAGAGTTCCAATCAAACGTTCCGATTGAAACCATAATCATAACTGCAACTAAAGCTGCCATCGGAATATGAACGACATAATCTCCTAAAACAAATAGTAATACGATTAAAAATCCGCCCGCTACAAATGTTGATAGGCGACCTCGTCCACCTGATTTAATATTAATAACAGATTGACCGATCATTGCACAACCTGCCATTCCTCCGAAGAAACCAGCAACAATGTTTGCGATCCCTTGACCGCGTGCCTCTTTATGCTTATTACTTTCCGTATGCGTCATATCATCTAAAACTGAAGCTGTTAATAATGATTCTAGTAAACCGATAATTGCAAGCATAACTGCATACGGTAAAATAATCCCTAATGTCTCAACTGTAAAAGGCACGTCAGGAATGCTAAAGAGTGGTAATTCTTTCGGCAAGCTTCCCATATCCCCTACTGTTTTCAACTGTAATCCGCTCATAAGTGCAATACTCGTCACAATAATAATTGAAATAAGCGTAGAAGGTACAGCCGTTGTAATACGTGGAAATAAATATATAATTGCAAGTCCTAATACAACGAGTGCATACATTTGCCAAGTTGCATTTTTAAAATGTGGCAATTGCGCTGTAAAAACTAAAATTCCAAGTGAATTTAAAAAACCACTCATAACAGATTTCGGAACAAACTTCATAAATGAGCTCAGTTTGAACACGCCAAAAATAATTTGGACAATACCTGTTAATATTGTTGTAGCAAATAAATATTGCAAACCATGATCTTTAACGAGCGTCACCATTAATAATGCCATTGCACCTGTTGCAGCTGAAATCATCCCAGTTCTTCCGCCAACAAATGAAATGGTAACTGCAATACAAAAGGCTGCGTATAACCCAACGGTCGGATCCACACCAGCGATAACAGAGAAGGCTATCGCTTCAGGAATTAATGCTAAAGCAACGACAATTCCTGATAACACGTCCCCTCTCACATTAGAAAACCAATCATTTTTTATCGTTTGAAACAAAATACCACTCCTCTACTCCTTTATCATTTGATTTTCTCCATAAGAAAATCAGCCGACTGCACGAAAGCTATTATATAACGAGTAGAAGATTTTTTACTATGTAAAAGTTTCCTAAAGAAAAAGACGCTATATCAGTAGCGTCTTTGCTCATTTCATTAATGTCCACCGTGTCCTTGACCACTTTCCTGAACAATTTCTAACCTCTCATCTAGTATTCCTTGTGTTTCAAATGAAATATCACTCGTACTTCCTAATAAGAAGCCATGATTATATGGTCCAAGTGTTGGATCATCTTTAAACTTCGGCTGAATGCTTGCAAGGAAGTCATACACTGGTTGTGAAGCTTTCCCTTCTTCTAACAAGACAACAGGTGCGTGTTTACCCATATGTGAAAAAGGTGCCCCAGCAACTGCTAAATCTGGTGTTTTGCTTGAAACAAATGATAAACCGTGACCAGGTTTTGTGAATCCCCAGCCAAATTTTGTTTTTTCATCTTTAAATTTCGCAAACGCAACCGAATTTTCTGTTGGAGTCTCTCCACTAATACGCGTTACTTTCCCGTATTTGCTCAGCTCTTTTTCCACTTCTTTTGAAACAATTTTTTCTGGCCCTAATACATATATATTTGCTTTGTCTTTTCTCATTTTTAATGCCTCTATTGTCGCTTCTGGCACTTTATTCTTTTCTGTATAGAGTAGTGGTTCCGGCATATGAGAAATCCAATTTACAGCGGGTGTTGTATATAAACGGCCTTCTTCTGCAGACGAACCAATAATAACACTATTTGGGTAGCTTCCTGTTATATCGGCATACTCCTTATCAACATCCTTCGCAAATATAGCTGGGTCCGTTTCTTTTATTTGTTTTACTTTATAACCTTTTAATTGTTCAAGCGCGCTAGTACCTACATCTCCCATCACCATAATTTGTGTTCCGTCTTTCGTTCCGATTGGATTTAATCGTTTTATTTCTTTTAACGTCATTTCCGGTATCTTTTCTTTTTCTATAAATAAAATCGGCCCGTTATTCGGATGATGAATAAGGTCTGCACTCGCAATACCTAATTGCCACTCGCTTGCTGGTACTAAAATAACAGCACCTGGCTGGTTCTCCTTATGAGTTGCTGGCCATATCGTTTGCGAAGTTAATACTGCCATTTTTAGGGGGTCATTTGTATTTAACCTCGTCACATTTTTTAGACTTGTCGTTAATAAATCATTAGATGCACCTTCGTTCATTTCTTTTGGCGCCGTTACCTCCTGATTCATTTTCATTTCCTTTTGCTCTGTTTTCTTCTCTTTTGTAGATTCATGGTTTTTATGGTCTGTATTCGTTTGTCCGCATGCAGCAAGACCAACTGCTGTAATTATTGTTATCCCAAAAATTCGGGTCATTTTTTTCACTATACCGCCTCCGTATTAATCATTTTTGAGCCAATATGATTACCTAAAATGTAATTTCAACTCCACAATAACAAGCAATTCTGAAGAAATTATGCAGACGCATCATAATCTGCACCATTTCTTCATGATTTTGCATTACACTTTAAGTAACGATTATAAATATGGAGGGCTCTCTATGATTGATATACTGCTCGTAGACGATGAACCGAGAATGCTTGAATTATTAACGCTTTATCTTACCCCAATTGGATATAACTGCGTATGTGCGACTTCAGGAGAAGAAGCTATTTTACATATAGAAAATCGAAACTTTAAATTTGTTTTACTCGATATTATGATGCCAAAGATGGACGGATGGGAAACGTGCAAAAAAATCCGATCTTTTAGTAACATTCCTATTATTATGGTTACAGCTCGTGATCAAACAGTAGATGTCGTTCAAGGATTAAAACTTGGAGCCGATGATTACGTAACGAAACCTTTCCATGAAGAAGAACTTTTCGCAAGAATTGAAGCCGTTTTAAGACGTACAAATGAACATAAACAAATCCAATATCACGGTATTGTATGGGATGAAACAAAACACTTCGTTTCTGTCCATAGTGAAGAACTCCTTCTCACACCAATTGAATTTTCTTTACTCGGATTATTTTTACGCCATGTGAACTACGTATTAAACCGTGATCAGCTCATCGAACGAATTTGGGGATTAAACACAAATACAGAAGATCGCACAGTCGATTCGCATATTCGTAATTTACGTGATAAATTGCGAAAAGCAAATTTCCCTATTGATCATCATTTAAAAACCGTGTATGGAGTAGGTTATCGATGGGTTGATACTGAACAGTAAGGGGCAAAACGATGAAACGAATTTCAATTCAATTCGGATTTTATTTTTTAATTGTTACACTTTTAATTGAAAGTGTTCTCTTTATTTTGCTCTATTATAGTCTCGTAAACACTAGAGTAAATGAAGAAATGACAGCTTTATTAAAGCGAGGAAATAGTCATCGAGATGTACTTGAAAAATATTACGATGAGCAAACCATCTCTCACGTAGCATTAATGGAATCTGAAGCTGAAACAACTGTCGTTATTACAAATACAAATAAAGAAGTGCTAGCTAAATCTAACGAAATAAACACGACTATAAAAAATCACATTAGTAGCATGCAGACTCGAACAGACCATAACGGAGCGATTATAGAAAATCATTGGAAAACATCTAATTATATATGTACAGTTAGTCCTATCATAGTAGCTGGAAAACATGAAGGGTATGTGTATATGTTTCTTGGAACAAAATCCATTGAAAAGTTGGTAAATGG
This sequence comes from Bacillus sp. FSL W8-0770, assembly GCF_038008705.1. Taxonomy (NCBI): domain Bacteria; kingdom Bacillati; phylum Bacillota; class Bacilli; order Caryophanales; family Bacillaceae; genus Bacillus; species Bacillus sp. FSL W8-0770. Next base: position 639,461 of record NZ_JBBOZR010000001.1, on the reverse strand, counting down.
ATTAACGAAACAATTCATTATTGCTGGCGCCATCACGTTTCTACTCACAGTCATCACAATTTTCCTATTATCACGTTTATTAACAAAACCATTGTTACACATGAAACATGCAACTGAAAAAATGAGTAAAGGCGATTTGTCCGTTTCATTAACGACTACTCGAAATGATGAAATTGGTGAACTAGCATCATCTATTCAAACGCTCGCAAATGATTTACATTATATGAAAACAGAGCGAAGTGAATTTCTAGCAAGTGTTGCTCACGAATTACGAACACCATTAACATACGTAAGAGGTTACGCTGACATTGCTTTAAAAGAGACCACATCTCCTGAGCAACGTTTGCGATATTTATCTATTATAAAAGATGAGTCTGATTACATTACAAACTTAGTTCAAGATTTATTTTCACTTGCACAAATGGAACAACATAACTTTTCTATTCAAGTAAAGGAAGTACATTTACACACCTTCCTTACTCGCATAGCCGAAAAAGTTAACGCTATGTATAAAGAAAGGTACATTAAAGTTTCTTTCTCTTGTCCTCCTACACTGGTAGTAAACTTAGATGAACAGCGATTTGAACAAGTTATAATAAACATTTTAAATAACGCTTATAGGCATTCAAAAGAACATTCTCATATAAACATTTCTGTTACAGAAGAACATAGACGTATTTTCATTACAATTGAAGATGAAGGCGAAGGTATTTCGCCTGAAGACCTCCCTCACATTTTCGATCGTTTTTATCGAGTTGATAAAGCGAGAACACGAGCTACAGGCGGAACTGGTTTAGGACTATCTATCGTAAAAGAAATTGTAGAACTACACGGCGGAAATATTACTGTAACGAGCGAAGTCGATTATGGGTCTTGCTTTATAATTTCATTACCATCCATAAAGAAACACGACTATCATCAATAGTCGTGTTTTTTATCACTTTACTTTATAATATAAATTTACAAATTGCCCAAAACGTTTCGTATCCGTTAAAGTTAAATTAATTTCCGGGTTCTTGTCTTGAAATAACGGAACTCCAGAACCTAATATGTGAGGTGTAATCGTAACAACATATTCATCAATTAGATTATTCTTAAAGAACTCTCTTAAGAGACTCCCTCCACCGACCATCCATATTTTAGATCCTTCTTGTGCTTTTAACCTTTTTGTAAACTCCACTACATCTTCATTTACAAACTCCACGTGTTCGTTTGAACCTTTTTCTGAGTTAGAAAAAACATAACATTTTTTATCTAAATACGGGAATGGTTCTATATGCTCTACTACATAATCATACGTTCTTTTTCCCATAATTATTGTATCAATAGTTTCGTACATTTCTGTATAACCGTTATCTCCCTCTCCTTCGGTTTCCATTAACCACTGTAAATCATCATCTTCTTTCGCAATATATCCATCTAAGCTCGCCGCAATAAATAAAACTATTTCACGTGACATATTTTTTCCTCCTTATACCTCATCTTGATAACATTATGATGTAAACAATATACTAACAATAAAACACGACAATTTATGTCATGTTTAAAAAGAAAAAAGGTGATACATTTGTCAAAAGCTAAACGCTTATTAGATATTCTTATATTTGCTTCTGCGAAAAAAGCATTTACAGCTCAAGAAATAGCCGATGAATTTAATATTTCTGTTCGTACTGTCCATAGATACATTTTAGATTTAAGTGATATGGGATTACCCATTTACGCTGAACAAGGTCGCAACGGAGGATATAAAGTATTAACGAATAGAGTAATTCCACCTATTTTATTTACCGAAGAAGAAGCAGTCTCTATCTTTTTTGCCTTTCAATCTTTAAGCTACTACAGAGACTTGCCTTTTAACACAGAAATAAATTCCGTTACACATAAACTATATAGCTCCCTACAACATGATGCGAAAGCTAAAGTTGACAAAATACGTTCTTATATCGCCTTTTGGAATCCGAAAAGAACAATTGAGACACCACTTTTAAACGAAGTGTTAACAGCGGCTATTGAAAATAAAAATTTACACTTTCAATACGAATCTAAATCAAGGATCAAAACAAAACACGTTCATCCTATCGGTGTATATGCGCATGATGGTTTATGGTATTTACCTGCTTATGATTTTAATGTAGAAAAAACATTACTGTATCGCGTCGATCGTATTCTTTCTATATTATCAACGGAAGAAAATGAAGATACATTCATGAATTTAGAAGAGTGGTTTGCCTCTAACTCTCACGTAGTACATAATCCTACTCAGTTACATGTTTTACTGTCAACAGAAGGCGTACGCCAATGTAAAAGCGTGCCTTACCTTGAAGAATTCGTTGTAACAAACGAAAACGGGACAGGATATATACATTCAACAATTGATAAAGGAGAAATCAATTTTATTACCCCTTTATTTTATAGACTCGGAAAAGATGCAAGAGTTTTAGAACCGATAGAATTGATAGATGGTTTACGTATGCGTGCGAAAGAAGTTTTACATATGTATGAAGACTAAAAGGGCGTAAGAGAAATTCTCTTACGCCTTTTTAGTGTGCAGTATTTTCTCTATCTCTTCTTTTAACAACGTCTTTATTTCTTCCAAATTATGATTCTTCTTTTGTCCCGGCTGTACCATATAAAACTCAGCAAACGAACGCTCTTTATATCTTGGTACGATATGCATATGGTAATGTGTTAACTCGTTAAATACTCCACCATTTTGACAAACTGTAACTCCGTCAGGTTTATATACTATCTTAATCGCTTTTGCAATAAGCTTAGAAGCATCCATAACGGATTTTGCTACAACATCATTTAATTCATCTACTTCTACAACATGTTGCTTTGGCACAATTAAAGTATGTCCTGGGTAGAAAGGCGCATGATCTAAAAAGCAAGTTACATAGTCATCTTTATATATTTTATATATTTTTTCCTCTTCGTTTGCTAATTTACAACCTAAACATTCCATCATACTTTCTTCCTTTATTAAAAACATAAAAACGTGAGAGCCGTATTCTCACGTTTTTATGTTTCATTTTATTAGTTCAATTGTTTCCGTAACCTTTATACTATCTTTTACAGATTGAACAATCGTACAATTTTTCACTGCAAGTTGCAGCGCCTTGTCCAGCTGCTCTTCTGTAATGTTTTCTGCTTTAATTTTATAGTGCAAATGAACACTTTCAACTGGCTTCGATAACGCTTCACTTCTACCAATTTCAGTTTCGATTGTAAACGTATCGTATGGAATACGTTTCTTTTCTAAAATCGTTCGAAAGACAATTGCACTACACCCTGCGATAGAAGAAACGAGTAATTGTAACGGTGAATAACCGTTTTCTTTTCCAATCGCTAATTGACCATACGATAAATCTGCTTCTATATCATCGTGTTTGATTGTTAGTTTCATTTGTTTTTTCCATCTCCACTTTCATCGGTTTCTGCCGTTTCTTACTAATATAATAATATATATAGCAGAAAATGATAAATGGAATACCACAGTATAACGCCATTCTTTGTTCAGGAATAAACGCTAAACTAATAACAACGATGCTATTTGTAATTAAAGCTAAAATTGGAACAATCGGGTATAGTGGTGTTCTATACTTTAAGTCCTCTAACTTTCCTCCGCCCTTTATATACTGACTTCTAAAGCGAAGTTGCGATAGAGCAATAATGATCCAACTTGAAACAGCCGATAAACCAGCTATCGATAATAAATACATGTATACTGTATCTTCTGCAAGGAAACTTGTGAATAGAGATAATCCAGCTACCGCAATCGTTACGACTAGCGCTGTAATTGGAATACCACGCTTATTTACTTTCTGGAAGGAAGTTGGTGCCATTCCCTCATTTGCAAGTGACCATAGTATACGCGTCGCTGCATATAATCCAGAGTTCGCTACAGATAATAACGCAGTAATAATAACGAAGTTCATAATATCAGCTGCGTATGGAATACCAATTTTATCAAATACGACTACGAATGGACTTTCAATTACACCTGCTTCTTTCCAAGAAATTAATCCTACTAAAATTGTCATTGTTAAAATGAAGAATAACATAATGCGCCATACTGTATTACGGATCGCACGTGGAATTGTTTTTTCTGGATTTTCACTTTCTCCCGCTGCAATTCCGATTAACTCTGTTCCTTGAAATGAGAAGTTAACTGTAATCATTGTAAGTAGTACGGCAGCTAGTCCATTCGGGAAAAGTCCACCATCGCTTACAAAGTTAGAGAAAAGAGGTGCTGCTTCTTTTCCGTCATATGATATAAATCCTAATAATGCACTACCACCAAGAACAACAAATGCAAGGATTGTAATTACTTTAATACTAGAAAACCAAAATTCTAATTCAGCATAACTTTTTGCCGAAATTGCGTTTGAAGCATATAAAATAACACCGAATACAAGGCACCATACCCAAACATCAACATTTGGAAACCATCTTTTCATCATTAAACCGATTGACGTTAATTCTAGCCCCACTGTTACTGCCCAGCCAAGCCAGTATAACCAGCCAATCATAAAGCCCGTTCCTGGTCCAATAAACTTCGTTGCATACTTTTGGAAAGATCCTGAAACCGGCATAGCTACCGTTAACTCTCCAAGACAAAGCATTGTTAAATACATAATAAATCCGCCTACTAAATATGAAAGGATGGCTCCCCCTGGTCCAGCCTGATTAATAGTGTAACCTGAACCTAAGAAAAAACCAGTTCCGATTACACCACCAAGTGCGATCATAAATAAATGTCTACTCTTCATCGTGCGATGTAATTTCTCATTCGTTGGTTGCTGCATCTAAATCCTCCCCCTACCAATACCCCTATATCTTGTTAAAATTTTCTGATAATAAAAATATACACGAAAGCGATTACATTTTCTATATAAAATTAAAACTTTTCTGATAAAATAATATAAAAATCGAATTATTGCAAGATTTAGATTCTATTTAGAGGAAAATAAGGAGAAACAAGGAAAAAACCCTTACATATATTGTAAGAGTCAACGAAGTTCTAATCTTCTCGATAAAATTGATAAACTATAATTTACGATAAAGTACATACAAGCTACTAATATAAATGTTGGAATCATGTAATTCACATTTTGCCCGCTAATAATTTGAGCATTATGCATAAGCTCAGGGAGTGATATAACAACCGCTAGCGACGTATCCTTCAGCAATGAAATAAATTGACTGACAAGCGGCGGAACCATTCTCCTTAATGCTTGTGGCAAAATAATATGCCAAAGCGCTTGCACATAAGTTAATCCCGAAGATCTTGCGGCTTCAACCTGCCCTTTTTCAATAGACAATAAACCACTTCTAACAATTTCAGATATCATTGCTGCCTCAAATATTGTTAAAGCAACAATTGCAGCTGTTATAATTTCTAATTTCAAGCCTGCTTCTGGAAGTGCAAAATACGTGAAAAATATAATTAACAGTAGTGGTAAGTTTCGAATCACTTCAACTATAACTCCTAATATTTGTGAGACGACAGGTATTTTCGTGTAGCGCAATATACCGATTACACTTCCAATAATAAAACTAAGTACAATTGCTATGAGCGCTACCTCTAATGTTATAAGTAATCCTTTTAATAAAAATAGAATATGATCTCCTGTAATTGCTCCCTTGAAATCCATTTACACCGCCTCCTTTGCCAAGCGTTTTTCTAAATAACGCACTAGCATACTGAGCGGAATTGTTAATATTAAATAAAACATCCCGACAAATATATAAACATCAAACGTAACAAACGTCTTCGTTGAAATTAAATCTCCTTGATACATTAAATCAGCACCAGCAATGATTCCAAGTATTGAGGAGTTTTTAACTAAATTGAGAAACTGGTTTCCTAAAGGGGGAATTACAATTTTCACAGCTTGTGGTAAGACAACATAATACATCGCCTGCACATACGTTAGCCCTGAAGAGCGGGCAGCTTCCATTTGCCCTTTCGCAACTGATAAAATACCAGCGCGAATTACTTCTGCAATAAAAGCTGCCGTATATACCGTAAGCGTAACTGTTCCTGCTACAAAACCATTTAAAGTAATTCCTATTACAGGTAAAGCAAAATAGAATATAAATGCAATTAATACGAGTGGAATATTTCTTACAAACTCCACAAAAGCTGATCCTATCCAATTTAAAATACGAATAGGTGCAATACGCATTACTGCCAAAATTACTCCTAAAATAAAACTACCTATCAATGCAATTACACTAGACATAACTGTATATTTAAATCCTTCTAAATACATATCAATGTTATTCGTTAATATAGAAAAATCAGGCACATATTCTCCCCTCTTTCTTTACAAGAAGAGGATGAGTACTCTCATCCTCTCACTTTTACTATCTACTTTTCTGGTTTTTGTCCAATCCACTTCTCATATAATTTGTCATACTCTCCGCTTGCTTTCATGTCTTTAATTAAAGTATTAATCTCTTTCGTTAAATCATCTGCCCCTTTTTGCACTGCAATTCCATACGGTTCATCTGTGAAAATTTTTCCTACTACTTCATAATTAGAATCTTGTTTTGCCATTCCGTAAAGGATCGCATTATCTGTCGTTAACACATCACCTTTACCTGCCTTTAACGCTGTAAATGCCTCACTATAATTTTCAAACTCTAATACAGTCGCTTCTGGTGACTTTTGACGAATGTTATTTGTAGATGTTGACCCTTTTACAGCTAATACTTTAACGCCTTGTTTTATATCATCGACACTCTTAATATTGCTTCCTTTTTTCACAAGTAACGATTGTCCTGCTTTAAAATATACATCTGAAAAATCCACTTCTTTTTTGCGTTCTTCCGTAATTGTCATTGTTGCAATAATTGCATCAATATCACCATTTTTCAGCATTGGAATACGTGTTTTAGACGTTACTTCTTTCAGCTCTAGCTTCTTTTCATCTCCAAGAATCTTTTTCGCAAGTGCCTTCGCGACATCAACATCGAATCCTTCTACCTGCCCTGTTGAAGGATTTTTTAATCCAAATAAATTCGTATCATTCTTCACCCCAACTACTAATTTCCCTCGTTTCTTAATTTGCTCAACAGCCCCGCCTTGCTTCGTATTTGTTTCCTTTGCCTCATCTTTCTTACTTCCGCATCCAGCAACAACAAGCACGAATAAACATGAAAATACGATTAAAGTAAATAATTTTTTCATTTTAAGCATAAAATTCCTCCTCTAATGATTTAGCACCCGACTTAAAAATAAACGAGCTCTTTCTTGTTCAGGGTTTGCAAAGAATTGCGCCGGTGTTGTATCTTCAATAATTTGACCATCATCCATAAATAAAATCCGATCTGCTACTTCTCGCGCAAATCCCATTTCATGCGTGACAACAACCATCGTCATCCCTTCTTTAGCCAGGGCCTTCATAACATCAAGCACCTCTCCAATCATCTCTGGATCAAGAGCAGACGTAGGCTCATCAAACAGCATAATTTCCGGCTGCATCGCAAGTCCTCTAGCAATTGCTACCCTTTGTTGTTGTCCTCCGGATAATTGATGCGGATATACATTAGCCTTCTCTGGGATTCCTACTTTCTCTAAATAAAGCATTGCTGTTTTCTCTGCTTCTTCTTTGGAAACTTTATTTACTTTAATCGGTGCTAATGTAATATTTTGAAGAACCGTTTTATGTGGATATAAATAAAAATGTTGAAAGACCATCCCAATATTTCGCCGCAATTCATTCATGTCCGTTTTTTTATTGTGTACCTCTGTATTTTGTACAATTAATTCTCCATCTGTAATTGCCTCTAATTGATTTATACATCGAAGCAATGTACTTTTTCCTGATCCTGAAGGCCCGACAACTACTACCACTTCGCCTTTTTTCACTTGCACATTAATATTTTTCAAAACTTGAAAGTTACCATAATATTTATTTACATTACGAAATTCTATCAACATACTCCCCCTTCCCCTAACAATGCATGTACATTCTTTTTATATTCAAAAATAGTCCCAAAAATAACTTTTAGCTTCAATTTGTCCATAAAAAAAAGCAAAGAGTTTCCCCTTTGCTTCTTCATTTCTATTCTGTTAAGATACTTCTTCTTTCTTATCTTTCCCGTATTCATGCTCCCAAAAATCAGCATTTTTAATTCCTAATGGCCCTGGATCGAATACTGGATCTTTTCCTTCTTTTTTCTGTTTTTCATAATCCTTTAATGCGACTAATGCAGGTTTTTGTAATAGTAAAATCGCAATGATATTTACCCATGCCATAATTCCTACCCCAATGTCGCCTAAAGCCCAAGCCGTTGCTGCTGTTTTTATACATCCATAGAATACAGCTCCTAAAAATACAAACTTTAGTACCATAGACATCCAAGGACGGTCTTTATCACGATTTAAGTACGCAATATTCGTTTCTGCAATGTAGTAATACGCCATAATTGTTGTAAACGCGAAGAATAATAACGAGATTGCAACGAAAACGTTTCCAAATCCAGGGAAAACAGATTCTACCGCCGCCTGTGTATATCCTGGTCCTGGCTGAGCACCATTTAGTTTATTAACGATAAAGTTTTTTCCGCTTGCATCAAATACGTTATACATGCCTGTAATAATCATCATAAATGCTGTTGCTGAACAAACAAATAATGTATCAATGTAAACGGAAAATGCTTGCACTAAACCTTGCTTAGCTGGATGTGATACTTCGGCTGCTGCTGCTGCGTGTGGTCCAGTTCCTTGCCCTGCTTCATTGGAATAAATACCACGTTTTACCCCCCAAGAGATTGCTAAACCGATAATACCACCGAAAGCAGCTTCTAATGCAAATGCACTTCTTATAATTAACATAAATGCTTCTGGCAATTTTTCAATATTCATAGCAACAATGACGCAAGCTACTAAAATATAGCCTATTGCCATAAAAGGTACGACAACTTGCGCTACGTTAACAATTCGCTTTACTCCACCGAAAATGATAAGAGCTAATACAACAACTAATATAGCCCCTGATGCGGTAGTATTAATACCAAAAGCCGTTTCTAAACTTACAGCAATACTATTTGCTTGTACGCCTGGTAGTAAAAGTCCTGTTGCAAGAATTGTCGCTGCAACGAATACTAAAGCATACCATTTAACTCCTAGACCTTTTTCGATGTAATAAGCAGGTCCACCACGAAACTGCCCTTGATGTTTCGTCTTATATATTTGCGCGAGTGTTGATTCTACATAAGCTGATCCTGCCCCTAAAAAGGCTACTGCCCACATCCAAAATACAGCTCCTGGTCCACCGAATGCAACCGCTGTTGCTACCCCAGCGATATTCCCTGTCCCAACACGTCCTGATAACGAAAGTGCTAACGCTTGGAATGAAGAAACACCAGCCTCTGATTTTTCTCCTTGAAATGTCAGCTTCACCATTTCTCCTACGTGCCTTACTTGTAAAAACTTCGTTCGAATAGAAAAATATAAACCTACTCCTAAACATAAATAAACAAGTGCTGGACTCCAAACAATATTATTTAACCAATTTACGAAAGTTTCCAACATTCCCCCTCCTTCTTTATAAAGAATATTCAGAATATATATAAAATTATAAGTGCATACCGAATCTAGGACAATATTATTTTAATAAAGTAAACATATTTTTGTATAAAAAAACAAAGTATATATTTGTTTTATATACTTTGTTTTGAACTAAATGTATTATATATTCACAATTGCTTCTCTTTTAATAATTCTTTCGTATAGCTCTTCTGATAATTTCAAGAAGTTATCAGGCATATCTTTCCCTTTAAACTTCTTCTGAAGCGTTCCATATAAACCTATATCACGTAAACGTAAAAATAGTGGCAACGATTCATACCAACTATCCGCCAGCCTGTGCTCATACTCATATCCTTTTCGTAACACTTGTAACTGTTTACGAGCAAAATCTGTCTTCTCTTCTGCTGTCCACGTTGTAAATAGAACAGAGTAGTATAGAACCATCGCTAAATCATGTATAAAGTAATTATAAGCCGCATCATCAAAATCAAAGATTGTTAGCTCTTTACCATCATAATGAAAATTACCTTGATGGATATCACCGTGCATAAGACCGAACGTTTCTCTTTCAACTGGAAGGGCCTTAATTTCATCCATTAGTACCGCTGCAATCTTTTTCACTTGACCATCTTCTAATTCATTAACAATTCCACTTTCGTCTTCTTCCCACGTATCACGGTAGTCTGTTTTAGGATATTCCATTGTAAGGCGATGCAGTTGCCCAATCGCTTTTCCCCATGCTTCAAAGAGAGGCTCGCCCCAATAAGGCGATTCCTCTCCTTTTACTTGCTCACCTTTTGCATATGTAAATAAAGAAGCGGAAAAGAACGTTCCATCCTCTGCTACGATTTCTTCTACGAGATTTCGAGACGTTGAATAAAGAGGTCCTGCTACCTTTGCCCCATTCTCCGCAACATATCGTAAAAAATCTAGTTCAGCCTCTACCTCTTGTTTAGAACGATGAGAAGAATGTGTTAAACGTAATACGTAATCTTCATCATTATCAACCTTCGCCTTAAAAATATAATTCTCAAAATCTCCAAGTGGCTTTTCTTCCACTGTTACATGAAACAAATTCGCTGCTCTTTTTAAAATCTCTTTCGTAAAAACACGTTCTACAGCTATTTCCATATATATCCCTCCTATATATCTTCTTAATTCGACACAAATGTTAGAAGTACTGCTATGAAATTGAATAATGCACAAAAGACAATGTAACGTAACCTTCAATCCTCTTTTTTTAAAATAATTCAAGCATAAATTTCTCACAAACGACAAAAATTAACAGAAACAATTGCACTTTAAGAGAGGTGGAAATTATGACAGAGCAAAAAGAACAACAAGAGAGTAAAAAACAAAAGCATATGTTTCCATCACTTCCGGAGAACATTAATTACATTGAAAATAAACTTTCTCATTCTGATGATATAAAAAAATTAGATCTCCCTTTTCAAAACGGAAAAGGAGCAATCTTATATATCGAATCTTTAGCAGATCCAAATCTAATTCATCAGTTAGTCCTTGAGCCATTATTAACGCGATCAGATTTATCTTTAGATAAAGCTTTTTCTACGTTAAATATGAAAAAAGAAACGAATTTAAATTATGGGATACAACTTTTATTACAAGGTAAATCCTTATATTTTCATGAACACGTCGACAGTTTTTGTATTTTCGAAACAACCTTATCTTTAAAGAGAGATATAGCAGAGCCTGATAATGAAGGAGTTGTGCGCGGTCCACATACTGGTTTTGTAGAGGATCTAGCAACTAATTTAACCTCTATTCGTAAACTCATTAAGAGTCCAAATTTAGTTGTTAAGTATTTTACACTCGGTGAAGAAATGCACACGAAAGTGGCAATTACTTATATGCAAAATATAGCGAATGACGATTTAGTTATAGAAGTGAAAAGAAGATTGGAAACCATTAAAACGGATGCACTTATGCCACCAGGATACATACAAGAATTTATAGAGGATACGTCTTTCTCCCCATTTCCGCAGCAATTAAATACAGAGCGTCCAGATAGAACTGTTGCTAATTTAATGGAAGGGCGTGTTGCTATTTTATCTGATGGAGATCCAACAGCACTCATCGTTCCTGTTACGTTATTTGCTTTCTATCAATCACCAGATGATTATAATAACCGTTGGATTGTCGGTTCTTTCGTCCGAATGATTCGCTTAGTAAGTTTTTTAATTGCCTTTCTCTTACCAGCTTTATATATTGCAACTGTTGCTTTTCATCCTGATGTGTTACCGCTCGAACTTGTGTATACGATTAAAGCTTCATTAGAGAAAGTACCGCTTCCTCCTATTTTTGAAGCTCTCTTAATGGAGTTAATTTTCGAGTTATTACGAGAAGCTGGTATTCGCTTGCCGAGCCGCGTTGGACAAACAATCGGTATTGTAGGTGGTTTAGTAATTGGGGATGCAATTGTAAAAGCTGGACTCGTTTCTTACACAATGATCATCGTTGTAGCTTTAACTGCAATCTCATCTTTTCTCGTTCCATCAAACGATATGAGTTCAGCAGTTCGGATTCTTCGTTTTCCATTAATGCTCCTTGCTGCCATATTCGGATATGTAGGAATATCATTCGGTCTCATTATAACTTTCGTTCACTTATGTCAGCTTCATTCATTTCATACACCATATCTTTCTCCTGTTGCCCCGATGCGGATTAAAGATATGAAAGATTCTTTCATAAGACTACCAATTTGGTCATTTTGGGAAAGACCACATGATCCAAAACCGAAAAAAATGCAGCGCCAACATGTAACGAGAGAGGATGAGGACGGTGACAAACACGCAAAGTAAAATTTCACTTGTTCAATTTACCTTTTTCGTTATTCAATGCCAAATTGGGGTCGGTATACTATCTCTACCTAACCGGCTTCATCCGATAGCAAAAGGTGGTGGTTGGATTTCTGCGCTCATTGCGGGGCTTGCCATTCAACTTATTATTTTACTTATGTGGCTTTTCTTAAAACGATTTCCTGATGCAGATATGTATAAAAGTGTTTGTATGCTATTTGGTAATAAGTTAGGAAAACTATTGGGCTTTTCTTATGTTTTTTATTTTACCCTTATCGGTATGACGGTTATGTTGAATGCTTGTAACGTCATTAAAGTATGGGTTTTACACGCAACTCCGTGGTCTGCAATTCTCATATTATGTACAGTAGCTTGTTGTTATGTAGCTTATAACACATTTAAAGTCATCGTACGATTTTATGTCATGGCCTCTATTCTCATTATTCCAATGGCCCTTTTAATTGCCCTAGGGCTTTCACGAGCTGATTTCTCTTATATTTTTCCTATTACAGAAGCCGGATGGTGGAATATAATTCAAGCATCCAAGGAAACAATTACAGCCATGTATGGTTTTGAAATTATTCTTATCGCTTTTCCAAAAGTAAATGGGAGTTCTATTGCAAAACTGAAGGCCATTTCTATCGCCAATGGATTTGTAACTCTTTTTTATACTTTTACCGTTTGGATTTGCTTTATCGTATTTAGTCCAAAGCAAATTGAGCTTATTCCAGAGCCAGTTGCTTACTTATTACGCTCCTTGCATATTGGAATTATAGATCGAACGGACCTAATCTTCATCCCAATTTGGATGATAACAGTTGTCGCTTCTATTGCTAGTTATTACTGCGCTGCTTCAATCGGAATTGGACATATATTCAACCTTGCTAATCATAAAAAGGCTGTTCCAATCGTTGGTATTATTGCTTTTAGTGTAGCCTTATTTATAGATACACCTGAAGAATTAAAAGTAATTTCAACTTTCACTGATAAGTTCACCTATATTTTCATCGTTGTTCTCCCTCTTTTATTTCTACTTTATTCAATAATAAGAAAGAAGAAAGGAGAACAGTATGTTCCCAAAAAGAGTTAAATTACTTTTAATATTATGTGCTAGTTCCCTCCTTTCTGGCTGTTGGGATCAAGAACCATTAAGGGAGGCAAGTTTAGCTTATAGCGTTGGAGCTGATATTACGGAAGAGAATAAACTCCAGCAAACAATCGAGCTCGTAAAAAGTTCAAGCGGAGAGCAATCTTCATTTGAGAATGAAATATATTCAGCAACCGGGCATAACATAATGGATACAGGCGATGCCCTAAAAAAAAATGTGACTGGGAATATTCGCTATTTTAAATATGGTGTTCAATTACTCGGAACCAAAATTCTAAAAAAGGGTATACTCCCCTATTTAGATGTCAGCTTTCGAGATCCAACAAACCCAACTGCTTTAGTAAAACTTATTGCAGTAGATGGTGAAACATCGGAGATACTCGAAAAAAAGAAAATAGGAAATTTACTAATTGGAGATTTTCTAAAGAAAAAAGTGAAAAGCTTAGAAGATATGAGTGTATTTCCAAAAGAAACTTTAGAAACAGCTGCTACAAAAATGTTAGATCCCGGTAAAGACTTTACCCTTCCTTCTATAAAAATAAAAGGAAAAGAAGTAGTTACAAACGGGTTAGCTTTATTTAACAATGATAAATTAACTGGGCATTTACCTTTGCAACAATCTGTTTTATTCGTGTTATTAACCGGAAAAATGGGAACAAGTGCCCGTATAACCCAAAAACTGACTAGTGATGAATCTGAGAAGACATCTGATTATTTAACAATGGAAATTAGTAATCGAAAATTAAAACGCGACTTAAAAATAACAACAGATAAAAAAGGAAATGTTTATGCTCACATTAAGCTCCAATTAAAAGTTATAGCACTTGAATCTCCAAGAGATAATATGTATACAATGGACGATAGAGAAAAACTAAATAAAGAACTTTCTAAACAACTCACGAAAGAAGCGAAAAAAATAACACGAAAACTACAAAAAGCAAATTGTGATGCTTTCGGTATTGGAAGACATCTTATCGCTTATCATCCTAACTTATGGAAGAAAAAAAATTGGAATAAAGATTATGCAAAAGTAAAATTCAAACCTGAAGTAGAAGTAAGCATTTTGTATAGTGGTGTCTTAAAATAAAAAGGTTGTATGCCGCTCGGGCATACAACCTTTTTATTTCGTATATCGATACACAATTGATTCATATGGTCTTAAGTTAAGTTTTGCAATATCCTTGCTGGCATCTTTATAATTCGACAGTAGTACTTCTTGTTTCATTCCATCTAACTGAACGTGCGCTGGTACTGAATACGTTATTTCTTCTCCATAGAAGTTATTTATAACAAGTAGTACTTCACTTTCTGTAGTACGAGTATATGCCCAAATTTTAGGATCATTTTTATCCAAAATAGCATATTCTCCTTCTGTAATTACATCATACGTTTTTCTAAGCTCTATTAACTTTTTATAATGATAAAATACGGACTCTTTATCTTCTAATGCTTTCTCTACGTTTATTTCTTTAAAATTTTCAGCCGCTGAAATCCAAGGTGTACTTGTTGTAAAACCACTGTTCATCTCTTCATTCCACTGCATCGGAGTGCGAGAGTTGTCACGAGATTTTTGCTTTAAAATCCCTATAATCTCTTCTTTTGATAGCCCTTCTTTTAGCTTTATATCGTATATATTTAACGATTCTACATCACGATATTGCTCGATGGACTCAAATTTAGGATTCGTCATACCGATTTCTTCCCCTTGATAAATATAAGGCGTTCCTTGCAGCATGTGCATGGCTGTCGCTAACATTTTTGCAGATTCGTTTCGGTACTTTCCATCATCACCAAAGCGTGACACGATGCGAGGCTGGTCATGATTACACCAAAATAACGCATTCCATCCTCCGCCCTTTTGCATTTCAATTTGCCAGTTAGACATAATCTCTTTTAATTTAATAAAATCAAACTCTGCTTTCGTCCACTTATCACCATTCGGATAATCTACTTTTAAATGATGGAAACTAAACGTCATGCTTAATTCATTACGCTCAGGATTAGAATATTTAATACAATTATCAATTGTCGTAGATGACATTTCTCCAACTGTAATGACATCTTTTCCTGCAAAAACATTTCGGTTCATCTCTTGTAAATATTCATGAACACGCGGGCCATCTGTATAATACTTGCGTCCATCACTTGTCGCAGTACTACCTTCATCGTTTAAAAAGCATTGGTCTTTTGAAATTAAATTAATGACATCTAATCGGAATCCCGTTACCCCTTTATCCAGCCAAAAGCGCATCATATCATATACTTCTTCACGCAGTTTTTCATTTTCCCAATTTAAATCAGCTTGTGTTTCATCAAATAGATGTAAATAATATTGCTCCGTCTTCTCATCATATTTCCAAGCAGATCCACCAAACTTAGACTGCCAATTATTTTTTTCATCACGCCAAATATAGTAATTACGATATGGACTATTTTTATCTTCCTTCGCTTCTTTAAACCACTTATGTTCAGTCGAACTATGATTTACAACAATATCAAGCATAATTTCAATGTTACGTACTTTCGCTTCTGCTAAAAGTTCTTCAAACTCTTCCATCGTTCCGTAAGATGGATCAATGCTGTAATAATCACTTACATCATATCCATTATCATTTTGTGGTGATTGGTATATCGGTGTTAACCAAATATAATCCACTCCGAGTTCTTTTAAATAATCTAGTTTCTCTGTAACCCCTTTTATATCACCGGTTTCTCTATTGTAATAACTATTAAAGCTCTTCGGATAAATTTGATAGACTACACTTTTATGCCAATCCTTCATGTTTAACTTCCTCCTACTTCTGTTTCACTCTTTTTGCAAATAACCATGTTAAAGTAAATGGGATTACAACTGCAATAATCATTCCGACAATAAACATTGGAATCGATTTCGGAATGATAGAAATAAATGCTGGCAATCCCCCAATTCCGATAGCAGGTGCTAATACACCATTTAATGTAATGAATATCGCTGCCACAGCAGACCCTATAATCGCTGCATAAAACGGGAACTTATTTCGTAAATTCACACCAAACATCGCTGGTTCTGTAATACCGAAGTATGCTGAAATGGCTGATGTTGATGCCATACTTTTATCATTTTGATTTTTAGAAATCCAGAACATCGCAAGTGCCGCACTACCTTGCGCAATGTTAGAAAGAGCAATCATCGGCCAAATAAATGTACCGCCATGTTGTGCAATCAATTGTAAATCAATTGCAATAAACATATGATGCATACCTGTAATTACAAGTGGTGCATATAACGCTCCAAATAATACTGCTCCAACTACTGGTACTGTTTCATATACACCTACTAATCCTACTGTTAATAAATCTCCAATATGACGTGTAACCGGACCAATAATTCCTAATGCTAACACACCTGTCACAACGATTGTTGTAATTGGTACAACTAATAATTGAATTGCATTTGGTACATGTTTCTTTAAGAAAATTTCTACTTTACTTAACACAAATGCAGCTACTAAAACCGGCAAGATTTGACCTTGATACCCTACCTTTTCAATTTGGAACAGTCCTAAAATATCGAAGTACTCAATCTTTTGTCCGTCTAAACCAGTCGCTGCTTTTCCATAGTCCCAAGCGTTTAATAAGGCCGGGTGCACAAGCATTAATCCCATAACAATCCCTAGTATTGGACTACCACCAAAACGCTTCGTTGCTGACCACCCGACAAGTGCTGGTAAGAATACGAATGCTGTATTGGCCATCATATTAATTAAATCCCAAAGCCCGCCTAAGTTCGGATAAACATCTAATAAATTTTTCCCATCAAAAAATAAGTCCTTTGCGCCTAATAGATTGTTAATACCCATTAGTAAACCAGCCGTTACGATCGCTGGTAATATCGGCATAAATACATCTGAAAATATTTTTACAAACTTTTGAGCTGGATTTAACTTCTGATTTCCAGAGTCTTTTACGTCAGCTACAGTCGATTCTTTCATACCCGCAAGCGTTATCAATTCAGCGTAAACACGATCTACATCTCCTGGACCAATTACAACTTGAAATATACCAGCGTTATGAAACGCTCCTTTCACTAATGAAACAGACTGTAATTTATCATTATCTATTTTACTTTCATCTTTTAAAGCGATACGGAGCCTCGTCACACAATGTGCAGCTTGTTCAATATTGTCTTTCCCACCAATATACTGCAACACTTCCTCTGCTGTTTTACGATAGTCTTTCCCCATATTCCCGTCCCTCTTTTCTTTTTTTGATACCGTTTACAATTACATATTAACTCGTATATATAAGTTAGTCAACACTCGTATATACGAGTTTGTGTTTTTTTTATAAAAAAAAGAGATGAAACAATATTTTGTTCCACCTCTTTACTTCCTGCGTGCCACATCCGAAAAGTGAAAAATATCTAAACGGTGGCGTGATTCTGTATATTCAAACTGACTTCCATCATACAAATGTGTAAAGTTTTTCACAACGACAACATAGTCTGTTCCATTTAAATCTAAATACTTTCTGTCATCCTCTGTACATGGCTGTACTTCAATTACCCTCTGCGAATAACTAATATGTAGCCCAAGCTCTTTCTCGATGTATTTATAAATCGATGCAGTTGCAATTTCTTTCGTTAATCCTGGAACAAACTCAGATACAAAATGATTTATATCTAAAATTACTTTTTCTCCATCAATATTTCGTACACGTTTAATATGGTCAATCACTGTTTTTTCTTTCACGTTTAATAACTTTGCTACGTCTTTCGTCGCTTCAATTTTCTCCATTTCTACGACATCTGTAATACAATGACGTCCTAAACGTTCATTTTCTTCTTGGAAACTTACAATACCACCAAAATTAAATTCAATATTTTTTCGCTTTAAAACAAAAACACCTTTTCCATGAATTTTTTGCACATATCCACGCTCTTGCAGTAAATCTACAGCTTTTCTCACCGTGCCTCGGCTTGCCTCATACTGCTTCATTAATTCTGTTTCTGATGGGATTTTGCATCCCTCTTTTAATTGTTTATTATCAATAGATTTACTGATTTCTGTATAAATTTGTTCATACTTACTCATCATCTACAATAGCCCCTTGTCACCTTCTAATTCTATATGTATTATAACATGCTTCACTCTTCTGCCAATCTCTCACTTATTTTCCAGTACAAGAAAAATATAGGTAAATATTTAATCTTTAAAACGTATTTTTATAAAAATTTTTATATTTTTCTTTTCATTCAAAAAAACATGTAGTATACTAACTTCAAAATCAGAGGAGAAAGGGAGCAAAGAACTATGCTTACTTATACAACAACTGTAGTTACATTTGCACAAAAACATCATCATCATACGTAACCCTTGAAACCTAGCGGAAAAATTACGCGTAGGTACAAGGGTTATTCCCGTTGTACCTACGCTTTGGCAAAAGAGCCATGTAGGTATTTTTTTATCTACATGGCTCTTTTTTTATTGTCAAAAGGCTAGTAAAAAATGATGTTTAAGCAAAACTTACTACAAAGGAGTTAACAAAAATGGAAACGAAAAAATGGGGATTATGGGTTTTAACAGCATTTGTTATCGGGAATATGGTTGGCGGTGGCGTATTTATGCTTCCAGCAAATTTAGCACAAGTATCAGGTCCAATGGGTTCTACACTCGCATGGAGTATTACAGGCCTTGGCGTATTTATGATTGCACTTGTATTTGGAAATTTAGCGATTCGTAAACCAGAATTAAAAGCTGGACCACAAAGCTATGCTCAAGCGATGTTTCCTTCAAAAAAAGCTGGTAAAGTTGCAGGATATAGTATGGCATGGGGATATTGGGCTGCTAACTGGGCTGCAACAGCATCTGTTATTATTTCCTTTGCTGGATATTTATCAACATTCTTTCCAGTTTTACAAAGTAAGCAAATTCTTTTTTCAATAAACGGATTTTCACTAGAACTCGGAAAAGGGTTAACTTTCCTTGTATGTAGCCTTATGCTATGGGGAATTCAATATATTCTTTCTCAAAATATTGATCGAGCTGGAAATATGAATCTACTTGCTACTATTGCAAAAATTATCGGATTTACAATGTTTATTGTAATTACATTATTCATTTTCAATGCTTCTAATTTCGGAGACGGTCAAACCTTTATGAATGAAGCAGGACAATCTATCTCGTTAGGTGGCCAAATCAATTCAGCTGCTATTGCAACACTCTGGGCATTTATCGGTATTGAATCAGCGGTTATGCTTTCTAACCGTGCAAAATCACAGCGCGATGTAAAAAAAGCTACGATTTTCGGATTAATTATCGCTCTTCTTATTTACATGTCAATTACTTTACTTACAATGGGAGCTCTTCCGCAAGATGCTTTAAAGGAGTCTCAAAAACCGTTAGTAGATGCATTAAATTTAGCAATTGGAAATAAAGGTGCATATATAATGGCCTTACTCGCTCTTATATCTTTATTTGGATCTACAGTTGGCTGGATTGTTGTTAGTTCAGAAGTACCTTACCAGGCAGCAAAAAATGGACTTTTCCCTAAGTTTTTCGGGAAAACAAATAAAAAAGGTAGTCCTTCAAAATCACTATTGATTACAAATATAATGACGCAAATTTTCTTATTTTCAACGATTTCTGGTACTGTTTCAGAAGCGTATAGTTTCGCTATCGTCGTAGCAACATTAGCCTATTTAATTCCATACCTTGTTTCTACCTTGTACCAATTAAAATTAGTTATTACAGGAGAAACGTATGATATACTGCCCGGATCTCGAGTAAAAGATGGAATCATTACGACATTAGCGTTGGTATACTCTATTTGGGTTATCAAAACGGGAACTGCTGATTTAAAAACATTCTTCTTAGGAATTGGATTGTTCGTATTAGGTCTTATTCTTTATCCAGTACTAATGAAAGACTCACAAAAAACGGATTAAATAAAGAGAAGCTGCTGGCTTCTCTTTTTTATTAAAAATCTGTAATTAACTTTTCTTTTAGCTCTCCTACAGATAAAGGTTTCGCATAATAAAATCCCTGTACATAATCACAGCTCATTGATTGTAACAAACTCTCTTGCTCTACTGTTTCTACTCCTTCAGCAACTACTGCTAAATTTAAACTATGAGCAATTTCAATAACGGATTTTACAATCGTTCGTTCTGGTTGTGCGTGATCATAATGAAATTCACGAATAAAATTACGATCAATTTTTACAATATCCAGTGGTAGTTGTTTTAAATAATATAAGGAAGAATAGCCAGTTCCGAAATCATCCAAAGCAATTAAAACACCCATATTTCTTAATTCTTGTAATGTAGCAATAATATAATCAAAATGGCGGACTGCTATGCTTTCCGTTATTTCTAATATTAAACGGTTCGGAGGAAAACCAGTTCTCTTTAAAATGCTACGTACAGAGAAAATAAAACGTTTCTGCATTAATTGTTGTATAGATAAATTCACTGATAACTTTAGTCCTTCTTGATAATTGGGCAATGTTTTAAACAATCGGCACGATTTTTCTAATACCCAGTCTCCTAGCTTTATAATAAGTCCAGACTCTTCAGCTACCGGGATAAATTCGTTTGGTGAAATAGGTCCGTCTTCTGTCATACAGCGTACTAGAGCTTCTATACCAGAATATCTCTTCGTTTTCAAATCAATAATAGGCTGCAATACTACATCTAACTCTTCATCACGAATTGCCTTTTGCAAAGCAAACTCAACTTTCATTCTACGATTTATTTTCGCGCGTAGCTCATCTGTAAAGAAACATGCAGCATTTCTCCCCTGTTCTTTTGCACTATACATAGCTAAGTCGGAGTTTTTCAATAATGTTTCCACGTCTTGTCCGTCTTGTGGATAAGAACAAAGTCCTAGACTAGCTGAAATATATACTTCATGGCCTTCAAGAATAAATGGTGCCTGGAAACATGACAACACAGATGTCGCTAACTGCCTCATATCATCTTGCGTATGATTTTTTGTTAACAGCACAAATTCGTCGCCACCTAGCCTAGCCAGAACATCTTTCTCTCCTAGTACATAATGCAACCTTGAAGCGACTTCGCTTAAAAGTAAGTCCCCTATCATATGACCTAACGTATCATTTACTAATTTAAAACGGTCCAAATCAAAGTAAATCATACCAAATTCTTTTTTATCTGCAATCAATTTATTAACGGTCGTTATTAATTGCAAACGGTTCGGCAAACTCGTTAAAGCATCATGATAGGCAAGTTCCCTATAACGACTTTCACTTAGTCGCAACCTCTGTTCCGCTTCTTTTCTACTACTAATATCATTTCGTATTGCGATAAACTGGTATGGCTCTCCTTTTTCATTTAAAAATGGAACAATTGTTGTTTTGACCCAATAATATGTACCATCTTTTGCTCGATTCCGAATCTCACCTGTCCATACTTTCCCATTCAAAATACGTTTCCATAAGTTTTGAAAAAAGGTTTTCGGATGATGACCTGAATTTAAAATACGGTGATCTTTTCCAATTAATTCTTCCCTTTTGTATTTAGAGATTTCACAAAATTTATCATTTACATATGTAATAAGACCTTCTCGGTCTGTAATTGCAACAATTGAAGACTCATCTAATGCTAACTTTAAATCTCGCAACGAAGAGTCATATAATGCATGACCTCTCTGTTCTAGCATGCGCATCTCTCCTTGCTTCTATCTGACTAAAACACAACCTGTTTCTCTTCATAGAAATAGAGATATTTCATTTTCTAATACTAGCCCTTTACATAAATTATCTTTTTAAATAAACCGATTAAAATAACATAATATTATTTGTAATAAAAAGCAATATTATACCGTTTCAATTATAACTGGTAGCTTCCCATATCTCTAATTACTTCGCGCCTTATTATACCGCAATCCTTTTAAGTAGCTCTATGCAAGCCTTGTTTCCAACTAATACCACTCATATCTGATCTCTTTGTTTTTAATAACGAAATAGAAATTAGATCATACTACATAACTATTCACGAATAATAATATGAAAATCTACATTAATGTGTATGTTTTTGAATTACAATAACAAAATATTAACATATTTCTACCTTAACTTTGGAATTATTTTATAAATAAATACTGTATTAAACTAAAAAAGAGGATAGCCTCTTTTTTAATTTAATACGAATATGGTATTTGCTGATAACCTGGGTATGGCATTGGATACGTTACAGGGTATGGCGATGGATAAGCTACTGGATATGGAGCTGGATAATATCCTCCACTTGTTGCACCTGTTAATGCACCAGCTGTCAGTCCGCCTAACACTCCTCCTGCAAAGCTTCCAGGGAAAAATCCGCCTCCCCATGAACTACCACCACCCCAGCCCCATCCGCCTCCGTGATGATGATGGTGATCATAGTGATTGTGTCCTCCATGGTGATGATGTCCACCGTTATGATTGTGCCCACCATGATTGTGTCCTCCATGATGATGATTTCGATAGTACAATCCATTATTTTCTATATAATTCATGTTTCTCCGCTCCTTTTCGATTTTTTCATTTTCATATGCGTTAAGAGTGGGATAAAAAATGGGATAGTACACTGTATGTAGGACAAATGCGGAAAGTATAGGTGAAATGTCTATATTTTGTAAAAAAAGCAAAACACCTTATAATAAAGATGTCATATTACATCTTCTATTTAAGAAGTCTATATTGAAAAAAGATTAGGGGAATTATATAGAAATGAAGAAGCCTATCGTTCAATTACTATTAATATTTACAATTGTATCTATCGTTCTGTTCCTATTAAATACATCGTATATTTCGTTATATACATTTGTCGGTGCTCTATGGTCCATCACAATTGTCGGAATTTCATTCGTTATTTTTATAGAAAATAGATCTCCACAAAGTACGTTAGCATGGTTTTTAGTATTAGCACTTCTTCCTATTATAGGTGTGCTTTTATACGCTATTTTCGGACGCAGCCGCTGGAGAAGAAAAAAACATCTCCATCGTTCAGAAGAACAAAGAAAATTATTCCGTGAAATATTAGAAGGAAGAAGACTAGAGTTATTACTCACAGTCCCACTAAATGAACGTTCCATACATTTAACAGAAGTCATACAAAAATTTGGAGGTGGTCCTGCCGCAGATAAAACAACTACAAAACTTTTAACAAACGGAGATCAAACATTTTCAGAAATTTTGCGAGCTATAGAGCAGGCAAAGCATCATATACATATTCAATACTACATTTATAAATCTGATGAAATTGGTACAAAAGTTCGAGATGCTTTAATACAAAAAGCAAAAGATGGTGTTATTGTACGCTTCCTTTATGATGGCCTTGGAAGTAATACGTTACGACGGCGATTTTTGCAACCTATGAAAGAAGCTGGGATTGAAATTGTAGAATTTGACCCTATTTTTTCAGCTTGGTTACTTGAAACTGTCAATTATCGTAACCATCGAAAAATTGTTATTGTAGATGGAAAAATTGGTTTTACCGGAGGACTCAATGTCGGTGATGAATATCTTGGCCGTTCCAAAAAATTTCCTGTTTGGCGTGATAGTCATTTAAAAATAGAAGGAAAAGCATTATATAAATTACAAGCAATCTTTCTAGAAGACTGGCTCTATGCCTCTAGTGGTTTAAATACTTATTCCTGGGATCAATTCATGAATAGACAATACTTCCCAGGTAAAGAGATTTCAAATGCAGAAGGTGCTGTTCAAATCGTAGCAAGCGGACCAAGCTCCGATGATAAAAGTATTCGTAATACATTATTAGCTGTTATGGGCTCTGCAAAAAAATCCATTTGGATCGCTACACCCTACTTTATTCCAGATCAAGAAACTTTAACATTATTACGCTTAAGTGCAATTGCCGGAATAGATGTACGGATTTTATATCCAGGTAAAAGTGATAGCATCATTAGTGATCAAGCATCTCAATCCTATTTCACTCCGCTTTTAAAAGCTGGTGCTTCTATTTACAGTTATAAAGATGGTTTTATGCATGCAAAAATTGTACTCGTTGATGATACAATTGCAACTATTGGAACAGCGAACATGGATGTACGTAGCTTTGAATTGAATTACGAAATTATTAGCGTGCTTTATGAATCAAAAACAGTTCACGACATTAAACGTGATTTTGAAGAAGATTTTAAACATTCAACTGAAATTAAATGGAACTCTTTCCAAAAAAGAAGTATAAAAAAACGCATATTGGAGTCTTTCATGAGGCTCATTTCTCCTTTACTGTAGGCAATCAACTTCATCTTGATTGCTTTTTCTTTTCCCTTTATCCTCCTTCCTTTTCTTTGCATACCATATTAAAACAAGTTATCATAAGATGTATTACTTTATGAAAATAATGTTAGGTGGGAAATACATGTTAGAACAATTTCATATACATGCTGATTTAAAACAACAGCTTTCTACGATTCATGAAAAGAATAAACAAGAAGCTGGTGAAAATGCACATTTAATCGGAACGAAAATATATAAAGCGTCTGATAATAGCATTATTGAAGATGCGATTACAGCACTTCTTCTTGGCAAGAATATTCTATTAAAAGGACCGACTGGTAGTGGTAAAACAGTACTAGCGGAAACTCTTTCTTCTTTATTCCAAAAACCAATGCATAGCATTAACTGCTCTGTCGACTTAGATGTAGAGGGTATTTTAGGATACAACACACTACAAACGAAAGATGGTGCATCTGAAGTTTCATTCGTTAACGGTCCTCTTATGAAAGCAATGAAGAACGGTCACTTCCTATATATTGACGAAATCAATATGGCAAAACCTGAAACGTTACCACTTCTTCACGGCGCATTAGATTACCGTAAAATGATTACAAACCCATTTACACAAGAGGTTGTATACGGTGATGACGAATACCGTGTAATTGCTGCGATTAACGAAGGTTACGTTGGAACAAGTGAACTAAATGAAGCGTTAAAAAACCGTTTCGTTATTATTGAAGTTCCTTACATTCAAGGTGATACATTAAAAGAACTATTATTAGCAGAATCAAAATTAAATGATGTTGCAACAATTGAAAAGTTTGTTGCATTTGCAAGCGACCTTATGCCTTTAGCTCGCGATGGACGTGTAAGTGAAGAAGCAGCAAGTATTCGTGGTATTATCGACGCATGTGATTTAGGTGTATATATTCCTGTTATGCGAGCGATTGAACGAAGCATAATTGCAAAACTTAATGATGAAACAGAACAAATGACTGTCCGTGAATTAGCAGAAAGTTATTTCTTTGAGGGATAATTTATGAGACAAATTTTTAGTGACAAAAAAATTGATGCGTCACTGTTTCTACAAATGGAAAACTTAATGTATGCCCTTCTAAAAGAAGACGATGCCTATCTTGAATATGGCTATAAAGCATACTACGACGAAATTGAAAAGAAAGTTGTCATTAGTCACTTTTGGGATGATCGAAAAGAAGAAGATACAGTAATCGGATTAAAAAGCGAAGTGTTCTTAAAAGCACTTGGTAATAAACATTACTCGGACATGACTTTAATTCGTTCTTATGCGATTGAATTGCAAGAATCGCCCCTAAAAAAGTTTTTAACACAATTATTTGTTCTATTAGAAGATTTACGCGTTGAGGAAATCGTAAAGAACTTACGTCCTGGCACGAAGCATGTTTTTAAACGTCGAAAAGAAATGTACCGCAATTATTTCGGCTCTCAAAATGAAATAAACCGTGTTCGTAATTATCACGGTGATCGTCTATTTTGTCTATGCTATCTTTCATTAACGAGCGATAAATACGAAATGTTTAATAATGAATATTTTGAGCAAATTGAAGCGATTTTACATGAAACATTCCAAGCACGTAATACAGAAGATATTATGTATATCGTTGAGAAAATTCGCTATCGCTTAGAGGCGCTTCTTGAAAGCGATATGCTTAACAACTATTTCGGACATGCTCCACTTTACTTATCTGTCCTTGCAGACGAAAAGAACTGTCGCGTCGAAGATTTAGCAAATGATGATACGCAGCTTATAGATGACGATGAAAATAAAAACAAAATGGATGAAAGTTTCTCCACATGGCATCGTGAAAATAAAAATAACGAAAACGAGAACTTTTTACGCTTTGAATTAGAAAGCGGAACAAAAACTAATATGATGGGTGATACTGCCCGTGAATCAGAAGATGGCGACCAAGCACTTGGTTCTGTACAAGGTACCTCACAAAAAAGTACACAATCCAACTTTGATGGCGCTGATACAGAAGAAGCAAGGGCTTCACACGCTTCTAGCCAGCACGACGGTGCATACGGTAAGTATAATGTAGGTGCTTCTCATACATTTAAAGAAGCTCGCAAACCAAACTCAGATGAGAAAAAAGATTACCAAGCTATCAAATCAGTCGTCAATAAAGATGTAAAAGAATTAAAGAAAATTATCGAAAAAACAATTGAAAATAAAACGAATGCGAATAGTGATAAATATTACGGAAGACTTCGTAAGAAATTCCTTCGTATTTATACCGAAAAACAACCGCGTATGTTTTATAAAAAAGGACAAGAGTCACAAGAACTCGATGTTGCATTCCAACTATTAGTTGACTGTTCTGGTTCTATGTATAACAAAATGGAAGAAACGAAGAAGAGTGTTGTACTATTCCATGAAGCTTTAAAGTCTTTAAAAATCCCGCACGCTATTAGCGGATTTTGGGAAGATGCCTCTAGCGCTAAACCTGAAGATAAGCCGAACGTTATCCATGAAGTTGTAAATTATAAAAACTCAACGTTGCCAAACGTTGGTCCAGAAATTATGCAACTTCGTGAAGAAGAAGATAACCGCGACGGATATATTATTCGTATCGTTTCTGAAAAACTTGCCAAAAGACCTGAGAAACATAAATTCTTACTAGTCTTCACAGACGGTGAGCCTTCTGCGCTAGACTATCAACAAGACGGAATTTTAGATACGCATGAAGCTGTTAAACTCGCGCGTAAAAGTGGTATGGAAGTAATCGGTATCTTCATCGAAGAAGGCGAAGCGAAAGAAGCAACTTATCAATTGATGAAAAACATTTATAACCATCACTTCTTAGTTGCAAATCATGCTGAAGATTTACGATTGAAGATTAAACCATTGCTGAAAAAACTATTACTGAAGACGATTGAATAGAAAATAGGAGCCTTGTGGCTCCTGTTTTTTCGTTCAATTACTTTGTTTCTGGTTGAAACTTGTATGGAATGGCTACTTCTAATAAAGATTCAAATCCTCCGTCATAGTATGGGAAACGCTCATTCGCAATTGTTCGATCTACCCACTCTATTGCAGAAATTTCACCTTCATCTTCCGCAATAAGTTCCCCTTTTACTACATTCGCTCGGAATGTAAAAAATAGTGCATGATTCCCTGATTCTTCAAAGAATTTTTCATTGATCGCAACAAGCCCCCCAGCCAAGGCGGTTAAACCTGTCTCTTCTTTCACTTCTCTTATTAGTGCTTCCTCTAATATTTCACCTTTTTCCACAGCCCCACCTGGCAATGACCAAACGTTTTGTTCTACATTATGTACCATTAATATTTTATCTGTTTCTTCGTCATGTATTAGTGCGTATACGACATCAACTCTTTGCATAAGACTTCTCTCCTCCCAAAAATAATGAAGAGCCGATTCCTAAGAATCGACTCTTCCTATTAATTCATCACTAACTCAGCTGTGAGCTTTTTTTTTAACTTAGCCAGCATGTCAGTTGTCATTTTGTCTAAATCGTATTCTGCTTTAAAGCCCCACTCTTTCATTGCTGCAGTTGCGTCAATAGAGTTTGGCCAGCTATCAGCGATTGTTTGACGAGCTGAATCTACTGCATAATCCATTGTAAACGTCGGAATGTGTTTACGAATTGACGCTGCAATTTGCTCTGGCTCGAAGCTCATTGCTGTAATGTTAAATGCATTTCTATGCACTAGCTTACTTGGATCAGCTTCCATTAATGAAATGATCGCTTGTAAAGCATCAGGCATATACATCATGTCCATGTACGTTCCTTCAGCAATGTATGAGGTGTATGCACCTTTTTTAATCGCCTCATAATAAATTTCAACTGCATAATCAGTCGTTCCGCCTCCTGGAGGAGCTACGTAAGAAATTAAACCTGGGAAACGGACACCGCGCGTATCTACGCCAAATTTTTGATGATAATAATCACATAGTAATTCTCCTGCCACTTTGTTTACCCCATACATCGTAGTAGGACGCTGAATTGTATCTTGCGGTGTATTATCTTTTGGCGTCGATGGACCGAATGCACCGATAGAACTTGGCGTGAAGAACTTACAGTTTAATTCACGAGCTGCTTCTAATGCATTTACAAGTCCGCCCATATTTAAGTTCCATGCGAATAACGGATTTTTTTCTGCTGTTGCTGAAAGTAAAGCTGCTAAATGAATAATTGTATCTACTTCATTACGCTTTGCGATATCATGTAGTTTTTGTCCATCTGTTACATCTAACGTTTCAAATGGACCAGACGTTACTACTTCACTATCTGTTTCACGAATATCTGTTGCAATAACATTTGATGCGCCGTATACATCACGAAGTTTCATTACTAGTTCAGAACCAATTTGCCCTAAAGAACCGGTTACTAGAATTTTTTTCATTTTCCCCACTCCTCATTTGCAAGCTATTCAAAAGATGTCGTTACTTAAATGATGCCCATTTCTTTTCCTACTTTTTCATACTTAAGAATTGCTTCATCTAACATTTCTTTCGTATGAGCTGCTGTAGGCATATTACGAACGCGCCCTGTTCCTTTTGCTACAGTTGGGAACACGATAGATTTTGCGTATACACCTTCTTCATTTAGACGTTTACTAAATTCTTGTGTTAATACTTCGTCCCCAATGATACAAGGTGTAATTGGCGTTTCACTTTCCCCAATGTTAAAGCCAAGTTCTTTTAATCCTTGTTTTAAGTAGCGACCATTTTCCCATAAGCGATCGTGTAACTCTGTGCTTTCCATTAAGATTTCAATTGATCTCATGCAAGCTGCTGCATCAGCTGGTGTTAATGCTGTAGAGAATAAGAATGGACGTGAACGAACTTTTAACCAGTCAATTAAATTTTGTTTCCCTGCTACATATCCACCAATTACCCCAATTGCTTTTGATAATGTACCAATTTGGAAATCAACTTTATCAGAAAGACCGAAGTGCTTTACAGTTCCTGCACCTTTTCCAAGTACACCTGAACCGTGTGCATCATCTACGTATGTCATTAAATCTAACTCTTCTGCAATCTCAACAATTTCTGGTAGTTTTGCAACATCTCCATCCATTGAAAAGACACCGTCTGTAATTACCATTAATTTATTGTAAAGACCTGATTCTTTCGCCGCAATTGCTTTTTGGCGTAAATCTTCCATATCCGAATGTTTATAAACAATAATTTTTGCTTTTGATAGACGACTACCATCAATAATAGAAGCATGGTTTAATTCGTCTGAAAGAATTGCATCATTTTTATCCATAACGGCTGAAATCGCTGCCATATTACAGTTAAATCCTGATTGATAAGCAATTGCTGCTTCTGTATGTTTAAACTTTGCAATTGTTTCTTCTAACTTAATATGCAAATCTAAAGTACCGTTAATTGTACGAACAGCCCCTGCTCCAACACCGTACTTATGAATAGCACCAATTGCTGCTTCTTGCAAACGACTATCTGTTGCTAATCCAAGATAGTTGTTTGAAGATAAGTTAATATATTCTTTTCCGCCAATTGTAATGATCGGTCCATTTGAACTCTCAAGCGGATCAATTACGTTATAAAGCCCCTTTGATTTTAAATCCTCTAAATTTTCTTCTAAAAATTTCGCAAGTGTTTTACTAGACATCGTGAAGCCTCCCATCGTTCATGTAAGCGGATTATTGTCTTAATAGTTCTAATAATCCCTCTACTAGCTTAACACGTTTTCAGAATTTATTATAGAAAAATAGTTTAAAGTAACCGCTTACAATTTTAGATTATATATGATTCATTACAATAAATCTATTATTTACTTTTCATATTTGATAGAATTAAAAAAATATTTCGGGAGGTTTCAAACATGGCATTTACAGAATCTGATGTATACAATAACACAGCATTTTTCGAACAATATATGAAACGAAGATACCGAGAAAATAGCCCAAATGAATCCATTGAAAAACCAATATTCTTTCAGCTCATTGGTCATGTACGAGGAAAACAAATTCTCGATTTAGGCTGTGGTGATGCTAAGTTTGGCGCGGAATTATTAGAAAAGGGATGCTACTCTTACACCGGCATTGAAGGCTCCGAACTTATGTATGAAAAAGCTAAAAAACAACTAGAAAATAAAAATGGAACTGTTCATTTTTTAAACCTCAAAGATTATACCTACCCCTCTTCCACTTTTGATTTAGTAACATCTAGACTCGCCTTACATTATATTGAACATCTTGATACCATTTTTCAAAATGTGTTTCAAACTTTAAAAACAAATGGCACCTTTACCTTTAGCGTTCAACATCCCGTTATTACTTCTTCGTTTGAAAGCTTACAAACAAGTGGTAAAAGAACGAGTTGGCTCGTCGATGATTACTTTAAACTAGGCAAACGGGTTGAACCATGGATTGACCAAGAAGTTATTAAATATCATCGTACAACGGAAGATTATTTTACATTATTACAGCAAGCCGGATTTACCATTACATCATTAAAAGAAGCTACACCAAATCCAACCTATTTTCAAGATGAAGAAGAGTATAAACGTCGCTTACGTATTCCTCTCTTCCTCTTATTTTCTTGTACCAAATAAAAAAACGATGAATCACTCATCGTTTTTTTATCTCATTGCCTGAGCAACTTCTTTAACTACACGTCTTCCTCTTCCGTGAGGTATACAAAGCGGTGTTCCAAATAACGGATCCGTACTAATTTGACACTCCATTCGGAATACATCACGTACTAGTTTCTCATCTACCACTTCTTCAGGTTTACCTTGTGCATATATTTGTTTATCTTGAATGGCTACAATGTTATCTGCATAGCGACATGCTAAATTTAAATCGTGTAATACCATAACAATTGTTCTTTGTTCTGTTTCATTTAATTCGAATAATAAATCTAGCACTTCAATTTGGTGAGTCATATCTAAATATGTAGTAGGCTCATCCAGTAAAATAATATCTGTATCTTGTGCAAGCGTCATTGCAATCCAAGCACGTTGTCGTTGTCCACCTGAAAGAGCATGCACATCACGCTCAGCAAATTCTGTCATACCTGTTGCTGCAAGTGCCTTCTGTACCATTTCCTCATCTTTTTCTGACCACTGTTTCAGCCATGTTTGATATGGATAGCGTCCTTGTTTTACAAGTTGCAATACTGTAAGCCCTTCAGGTGCTTGCGGTCCTTGCGGTAAAATTGCCATTTGACGAGCAATTTGCTTCGTTTGCATACTTTGAATAGCTTGATTATCTAACAAAATGTCACCAGTTGTTGGCTTTAATAATCTAGCTAGTGAACGTAATAAAGTTGATTTCCCGCAACCGTTGGAACCGATAAAGATTGTAATTTCACCTTTTGGAATTTCTAAATTCAACTCATCGATAATAATTGTTTCACCATAAGACAACGTCAAACGTTTCGTCTCCAATGCTTTTTGCATATTCATCTCCCTTTATGAATTCCGACTTTTATAAAGTAAATAAATAAAATAAGGTGCACCAATTGCTGATGTAAATACCCCTGCTGGAATTTCAAGTGGTGTGAAAACTGTACGCCCAATTAAATCTGCAGCAAGTACTAGAATTGCACCAACAATAGCTGCAACTGGGAGTAATGCACCGTATAAAGAACCAACTAGCCTTCGTGAAATATGAGGTGCCATTAAACCGACAAATCCAATTCCTCCGGCGAAGGCAACTGCTCCCCCAATTAAAGCCGTACTAAGTAATAACATGAATACGCGTGACTTCGTTAAAGGAACACCAAGTCCTACCGCAATATCATCCCCTAGCTCTTGCGCATTTAAATGTCTAGCAGCTATAAATGATATTACCGTTAAAATGAGAACCCACGGTGCAAGCACCATAACGTTTTGCCATGAAGAACCATAAACAGTACCTGTAATCCATACATTCGCTTGACTCGCTTGATAAATTGGTGCTAACAACATAAACAAAGTCGTTGCCGCTTTCGTTAATGCCCAAAACCCCACACCAATTAAAACAAGACTAATCGGCGATAACCCGTCATTTCTCCATGCAAATAAATATACAAAAAGCGCCACAATCGTTGCCCCAACAAAGGCTGCTAACGGCATATAATGAATACTTACAGTTAGCGCATTATTTTTATCACTAAATATAGCTAAAAACAATACAACTGCAACACTTGCCCCGCCCGTAATCCCGATGATATCCGGAGAAGCAAGTGGATTTCGAACGAGACCTTGTAAAATACATCCTGCTACAGCAAGCGCAATTCCTACGAGGATAGCAATTAAAATACGTGGCATACGAAACTTATTCACAACCATATTTGACATCGCATCGCCATTTCCAGTAATTGCTTGCCATACGTCATAAGGAGCAATTTTCATGTCTCCCATACCTGCGCTCGCAAAGAATAATCCTATTAAAACAACTAGTAAACTTAACAAGACGAGACAAGCTCGTTTATACATTAAAAACGAGAGCTCACCTTTTCCTATACGAAACGGAATATATTTCTTCATTTGCTAAGCCCTCTCTTACGTGCAATATAAATAAAGAATGGAGCTCCAATAAATGCTGTCATAACTCCTACTGGTACTTCTTGTGGCATAATGACATATCTTGCTGCTATATCAGCCAATATTAGTAGTATTGCACCTAACAATCCGCTATAAGGCACTCTCCATCTGTGGTCAACTCCAACAAGAAATCTCGCAAAATGCGGAGTAATAATTCCAATAAATCCAATTGGGCCAGCAACCGCAACCGAACCACCAGACAACAGTACAATAATAAGTAACACGAATGATTTCATTAAAATTGTTCGTTGTCCAAGTCCTTTCGCGACGTCTTCTCCCATCATCAATGTATTTACTTTCCCTGCCATCATAAGAGATGCAATCCATCCTATTAATAAATATGGGAATACAGATTGTAAAATTTCTAACTTTCTCCCTTGCACAGATCCAGCAAGCCAAAATAATACCTCTTCAAGTGCTTTTTCATTTAACACAAGTAATCCTTGTGTTAATGATGAAAATAACGCACTAATTGCGACCCCTGCTAACGTTAACTTAAGAGGAGTAGTTCCTTCTTTTCCTAAAGAACTAGAAGCAAATACAAGTACAGCTGCAACCGCCGCTCCTAAAAAGGCAATCCATGTGAAAGCTGATAATGATGTTACTGAAAAGATTACAATTGCTACAACTATGAAGAACGCAGCACCTGAATTTAATCCAATAAAATCTGGAGAAGCAAGTGGATTCTTAGTTAAAGTTTGCATAAGACAACCAGCAATGGCTAAACTAGCACCAACACTAGCTGCAATTAACGCCCTAGGCAGACGTACATTTTGAATAATAATATGTTCATTGGAACCGTTAAAATGGAAAAAAGCATCCAATGCTAGTTTCCAACTCGTATTTGTATACCCGAAAATAATACTTCCCCAAATACAAATAACGACTGCAATGATTCCAACAAATAATCCAATCCATTTTGCTCGATTTGTTTTTAATAACATGCAGCGTTTCCCCTTCAATGTATAATGATACGTTGTTAGTGTATTTCAACTTAATTCTCATTGTCAACGGAAATGAGAATTATTTTCACCCATATGTATTGACAATCAAAAGATAAAGGCTTAATATCATGCTTGCTATTGAAAAATATTCTCAACATGTAGGGGGTACATAATGAATTTCATGCGGAAGAAATCGTTTACAGTATTTGTATTTTTACTAGCATTTTCAATGCTTTTAAGCGCTTGTGGAAAATCAAATAACAAAGAAGAATCTACAAAAGAAGATAATAAAAAAGAAGTGGTTACTGTAGAACATGCAATGGGTAAAACAGAAGTTCCTGCTAATCCAAAACGTGTAGTTATCTTAACAAATGAAGGAACTGAAGCTTTACTTGAATTAGGTGTGAAACCAGTTGGTGCTGTAAAGTCTTGGACTGGTGACCCATGGTATCCACATATTAAGGATAAAATGAAAGATGTAAAAGTTGTTGGTGATGAAGGACAAGTTAACGTTGAAACAATTGCTTCTTTAAAACCAGACTTAATTATCGGTAATAAAATGCGCCACGAAAAAGTGTACGAACAACTAAAAGCAATTGCACCTACTGTGTTCTCAGAAACATTACGTGGTGAATGGAAAGATAACTTCAAATTTTATGCAAAAGCATTAAATAAAGAAAAAGAAGGTCAAAAAGTTGTAGCTGATTACGAATCACGTATAAAAGATTTAAAAGGCAAACTTGGCGATAAAGTAAACCAAGAAATCTCTATGGTTCGTTTCATGCCTGGTGATGTTCGTATTTATCATGGCGATACATTCTCTGGTGTTATTTTAAAAGAACTTGGATTTAAACGTCCTGGAGATCAAAATAAAGATGATTTTGCAGAGCGTAACGTATCTAAAGAGCGTATTTCTGCTATGGATGGTGACGTATTATTCTACTTCACATTCGATAAAGGAAATGAGAAAAAAGGATCTGAACTAGAAAAAGAGTATATAAACGATCCTCTATTTAAAAATTTAAATGCAGTAAAAAATGGTAAAGCATACAAAGTTGATGACGTTATTTGGAATACAGCTGGTGGCGTAATGGCCGCTAACCTACTATTAGATGACATCGAAAAACGCTTTGTTAAATAATATTTCCTTAACCAGCTCCCTTCTGTGGAGCTGGTTATTTTTCAATTCACTTAAATGTCACATTATTTCGTTTTGTATTTTTATTCCCAATATGTTATATTGAGAAAGTAAATAGAATATATTTTCTTTATATCAGAATAAATGTTTTAATCTAAATTTTCTGATTAATCACTATTTTATTTTCTTTTAGAATTCAATTATTACATTTGAAAACGCTTATCATCTCGTTTTCAGGGCAAAATACAGTAACGGTCGAAGAAAAATAGAACTTTTTTAGAAATTTTCTTTCTATTTCCATATAATTCTATTGACTTCTAAATATTTTGTAAATTAAAATGATTACATAAATATCCGTTATACAGGATTAGGGGGAAACAAAAATGGATGCAGCTTTAAAATTAGACAAAGCTGGAGAGCAACAATCACCAAAAAAACATCCACCAGGGTTATACTTGTTGTTCTTTACAGAAGCATGGGAAAGATTTAGTTATTACGGAATGCGTGGCTTATTAGTTCTTTATTTAACAACGAGCTTAGTAAGCGGCGGTTTAGGATTTGATAAAGCAGTTGCAGTTCAAATTTACGGTATTTTCACAATGTTAGTATACTTCACACCTATTATTGGTGGTTGGTTAACTGACCATTTCATTACGAAGCGACATGCCATTACTATTGGTGGTATCATCATGGCAATTGGTAACTTTGTATTATTCTCAATGAACACAAAAACTGGACTTTTCTTAGGATTAGGATTATTAGTTATTGGTAACGGATTCTTCAAACCAAATATTTCGACTTTATTAGGTCAATTATATAGCGACAACGATTCTCGTCGTGATAGTGCCTTCACTATCTTCTACATGGGGATTAACTTAGGAGCTCTTATCGCTCCATTCATTTGCGGTTACTTCGCAGATTATAGATACGGTTTCTTAACAGCTTGTATCGGTATGATTATTGGGCAGCTTGCCTTTAATTTCTTAGCACCTCGTTACTTAGGGTCTATCGGAACAACTGTTGTAGGTAAACAATCTAAAGAAAAAAATGCAAAAGCAATTGAGAAAAAACCTTTAACAACACAAGAGAAAAAACGTACTGCTGCAATTTTAATTTTAACTTGTTTCGTAGTATTCTTCTGGGCAGGATTTGAGCAAGCTGGTAGTTCTTTAACACTTTACACAGATAAGTTCGTAGATCGTACAATTGGTGGATTTACAATTCCAACACCTTGGTTCCAATCTGTAAACCCACTATTCATTATCTTACTAGCATTACCTGTTTCTGCGTTATGGATTAAGCTTTCAAAAACAAAAAATGGCGATTTGAAAATCCCAACAAAAATGGCATTAGGCATGATTTTACTAGGGATTGGATATTTAGTTCTAACTTTAGCTGTTTTAAAAACTGGTAGCGATGAAGGTAACATTACAATGAAAGCAAACTTACTATTCATTGTATTCACTTACATGTTTCACACAATCGGTGAGTTATTCTTATCACCAATCGGATTATCTATGGTAAGTGCAATTGCTCCTGTTAAATTAGCATCATTATTAATGGGTGTATGGTTAGCTGGTACTGGCTTCGCAAACTTATTAGCAGGACAATTAGCCGCTTTCACTCAATCTTTAGGATATTTAGAAGTATTCGCAAGCATCGGTATTATCGTAATTGTACTGGGATTAGTACTTCTTATGTTCTCTAAGAAAATTGCACATATGATGGAATAACAAAAAGACGCTTCTAAAATTAGAAGCGTCTTTTTTATTACTTCTCCTCTAAAGCTGTCACGTCCACATGAACGCTCTCACCAGGATTAGATACATCATACACTTGAGCACTCCCCTTCTGCTCATCACAGCTCTCAATCCATACTGGTACGCCCTCATATGTAACGTCAATTCTACTTGAAGAAGATAAGATTTGTTTCACACGTTTCACATCCATACTACTATCCCTCCTTTTGCTTACTACACTCCTTTTTATTTTTTCTTTTCCTTTTAGAATATATTCCGTCAGGCAGCATGTTGATTGATAGTCATTTCTTCCTAACATGCTAATATTTACTCTCTCGCTACCTTTCTGACAAATAAAAAAAGACGTATATTCTACACGTCTTTTTCCATAATATTCAAATTTTAAGAAAATAATGTTTTTACTACCGCACTTACTTTATCATTATGGATTTGATAATACACTTCTAATCCTCGTCTTTCAAAGCGTACTACTTTATTTTGCTTTAACTTCGTTAAATGTTGTGAAACAGTTGATTGTGGAATTTCTAATACTTCCTGTAGCTGTGTTACATTACATGTTCCTCTTTGCATAAGTTCCATTACTAGACGTAGACGAAGTGGGTGAGCTAACGCTCTTAACATTTGTACATCTTCTTCTGAAATACGACATTCGAATTGATTTTGGCTCATAAAGTTCCCCTCATTTTCGTTTTTATTTGCGTTTTTATGTTCTTTTTATTTATTTATATATCTGTTCTTATATTTCCTGTTACGACATAACTTTATCAACCTATAAAGCCGAAAATTTTTTCCATCTTTATCAGCAAAAATTCAGGAAAAAATCCTTGCTGATTTTGAATATTATACTATATGATATAACGAAAAAGCAAAATAATGGCCTACGAATACTTTGCTTGCAAACGTTGTTTTATCAGGCTTTTTGTTATATTTTCACCTCATTGAAATGCACAGTAACGGTATTGTAAAATACCGTCTATAATTGATAACCTATCGTAATGTAGTTGAACTATAATTAACCTCTTTGTTACGCTAAAAGGAATTTTCAGTAAAAAGAGATGATGTGATATTAAAAATTTGTTTCTTATTTTTTATTCGTATTGCAAGCGGTTGGATTGTTGTGCAAAACTTCCTATTAAATCCACTCACCGTTCCCCCCACTAGATCAAACAGGACAGATAATTGCATATATCAAACTTTATACTTAATATAAAAGACTTCATCTAATATACACCTATAAGGAACATGCCATCTGAATAAGCAAAATAATATGCACATAGTTTATACAGCGCACTTAAATTCATTTGAGTGTGTTTTTTGTCTACTTTATGAACAAAGCTTTTCTTTTAACACTATTATGGAATAATTATACTTTTTTACGTTGACAATAGTGTTGAAGGAGAATATACTAAGCATGTAAGTTGATTGTGAATTGTTTCACAAATAATGTGAATTTCTTCACATATAATAGATAGGAGTTGTCATTATTATGAGTACTTGGACACAAATTTATGACCCGTTAAACAATATTTGGTTATCTGCACTAATCGCAGCACTTCCAATCTTTTGTTTCATCATTTGTTTAATGGGATTCAAAATGAAAAGTTACATGGCTGGTCTTTATAGTGTGATTGTCGCTATTATCCTTGCAATATTTGTTTATAAAATGCCAGCAACAGTAGCTGTAGCATCTGCCGGATTCGGTGTTTTATCTGGATTTTATCCAATTTGTACTATCGTTATCGCCGCAATTTTCCTTTACAAATTAACTGTTAAAACAGAGCAATTCAATATTATTCGCGATAGTATTTCAAGCATTACAAATGATCAACGTTTACAAGTATTATTAATCGCTTATTCTTTCGGTGCTTTCTTAGAAGGCGCAGCTGGTCTAGGGGTTCCAGTTGCTATTACAGCTGCACTACTTGTAGGTATGGGCTTTAATCCATTAAAAGCAGCAGGTATTTGTTTAGTAGCTAATATTGCTGGTGGTGCTATGGGTGCTATGGGTATTCCAGTTACAGTACCAGCACAATTAACTCAACTTGACGCATTAACTATTGGTCGTCAAACTGTTCTTATTTTACCTTTCATTAGTGTTATCTTACCTTTCTTACTTGTTTCAATGGTCGATGGAATTAAAGGTATTAAAGAAACTTGGCAAGGTATTCTTGTAAGTGGTGTTTCTTTCGCTATTACTCAATTCGCTGTAACTTACTTCTTAGGCGCAGAACTTACTAATATTTTTGCAGCCGTTGTAAGTATGATTGCTCTTGCATTATTCTTACGTGTTTGGCAACCAAAATCTTCTACTAAAGAAGAAAAACAAGAAACTAAAGTATCACA
Source organism: Bacillus sp. FSL W8-0770 (assembly GCF_038008705.1). NCBI lineage: Bacteria > Bacillati > Bacillota > Bacilli > Caryophanales > Bacillaceae > Bacillus > Bacillus sp. FSL W8-0770. Next base: position 600,014 of record NZ_JBBOZR010000001.1, on the reverse strand, counting down.
TACATTCAATCAAATTTTATATGCTTGGTCTCCATTCGTATTCTTAACTGCATTTGTAACAATCTTTAACTTAAAACCGATTAAAGCTTTATTTGCTCCAGATGGTGCGTTAGCAAACTTAGTATTTAACATTCAGTTCCCTGGTCTTCATAATGCTGTTATGAAAACTACACCAATTACAAAAGCTGATACACCTTTCGCAGCTGTTTTCAAATTTGATGTATTCTCTTCTACAACTACTGCGATTGTACTAGCAATTATCGTTTCACTTATCGTTTACCGCGTAAAAGGTAAAATGGTTAAAGAATTAATGATTGAAACAATGAAAGAATTAAAAGCCCCAGTATATACAATTTGTAGCGTTATCGCATTAGCTTACGTAGAGAACTACTCTGGTATGTCATCTACACTTGGACTTGCATTCTCTTCTACTGGTAATGCATTCCCAATTCTTTCTCCAATCTTAGGATGGATTGGCGTATTCATTACAGGTTCAGTAGTTTCAAGTGGTTCTTTATTCGCACCACTTCAAGCAGTAACAGCAGACCAGTTAAACATCGTCCCTTCTACACTCGTTGCCTTAAACGTAGTAGGTGGTACAATGGCAAAAATGGTTTCACCACAATCTGTAGCAGTTGCTTGTGCCGCAGTTGGACTAGTTGGTAAAGAATCTGCTCTATTTAAAACAGCAATGAAATACAGTTTAATCTTCTTAGCTGTTATTAGCTTACTTCAATTAAACGCTGTATTTAATATCTTTTAAAAATAAAACACCGATCCAAATGGATCGGTGTTTTTCACATTACATTTTTTTATTTTTTAATAAAGAAGCTCCAGCAATTTCAGGGTGAGTCATTTCGAATGGATCTAAAATAATATCCAATTCCTCTTCTGTCAGTACACCATGCTCTAAACATAACTCCCTAACAGATTTTCCTGTTTCAATCGCTTCACGTGCAATACGAGATGCTGCTTCATAACCAATATGAGGATTAACTGCTGTAATAATTCCAACACTTTTCTCAACATATTGCTTCAGCAATTCTTCATTTGCTGTAATTCCTTCAATACAATATTCACGGAATACACGGAATCCATTATTCATAATACTTATAGATTGAATTAAATTAAATACAAGCACAGGCTCCATTACGTTTAACTCTAATTGTCCTGCTTCTGATGCTAAGCAAATTGTATGATCGTTTCCGATTACTTGGAATGCGACTTGGTTAATCACTTCTGCCATAACTGGATTTACTTTACCTGGCATAATCGATGAACCCGGCTGACGTGCTGGCAATTGAATTTCAGCCAACCCAACACGTGGCCCAGACGCCATAATACGAAGATCGTTTGCAATTTTAGACATGTTCATCATACATACTTTAAGTGCTGCAGATACTTCTGTGTATGCATCTGTATTTTGCGTTGCATCAACTAAATGCTCTGCACCAACAAGTGGGAACCCACTAAACGTTCTTAAATGTTTTACCACCTGTTCAATATACGTAGGATTTGCATTTAATCCTGTACCAACAGCTGTCGCCCCCATATTCACTTCATATAAATGTTGACGAGACTGTTTAATTCTTTTTATATCACGCGCAAGCACTCGGCTATACGCTTCAAATTCTTGTCCAAGGCGAATTGGAACTGCATCTTGTAAATGTGTGCGTCCCATTTTAATAACGTGATCAAACTCTTTTGCTTTTTTACGAAAAGCAGAATGAAGTTCTTCCATTGTAATAAGAAGCTTTTCTAACATCATAAGAGTTGCAATATGAATTCCTGTCGGAAACGCATCGTTCGTTGATTGGGCCATGTTCACATGAGTGTTTGGGCTAATTTTCGCATACGCCCCTTTTTCATATCCCATACGTTCTAACGCTCTATTCGCAATTACTTCATTTGTATTCATATTAATAGAAGTTCCGGCTCCGCCTTGAATAGGGTCTACGATAAATTGATCATGAAACTTTCCATCAACAATTTCTTGCGCTGCTTCTGCAATTTCATGTCCAATGTCTTTAGCTAAGTAACCAGTATCTATATTCGCAAGCGCCGCCGCTTTTTTCACAATTGCCATTGCTGTAATGAGTGATGGATGAATGCGATATCCTGTAATTGGGAAGTTTTCTACGGCACGTAATGTTTGTACACCATAATAAGCTGCACTTGGTACTTCTTTTTCACCTAAAAAATCTTTTTCTATACGTATATCCTTCGTTGCTATCATTTTTATCACCTATACTTTTTCATTCTAAATCCTTATCCAAAAAATCCGCCCTCGAAAAACACGAGTATCATTCAGAAGAATTTTTCAGTATCCACCTTCACTATATAGTACCTTTTTTGAAAGCGCAAACATTTATTTTTCTGCATATCCTTTTTATTAAAGTTTATAGAAAATCATTCTTCTACTTTCCTTATTTCCACTCGTTTAATTTGATGCATATCCTTTTCAAGGACTTTAAAATAAAAACCGTATTTCTCAATAACATCTCCTTCAGCAACGATTTGTTTTTGTACCATAATCCAGCCACCAATTGTATCTACATCATCAGCAATTAAATGTATGCCAAGCAAATCATTTACTTCACTAATAAGCACTTTTCCCTCTACGATTTTATAACCTTCACTTACATGCTCTATAGGTGGATTCTCATCTTCATCGTATTCATCTCGAATTTCTCCAACAATTTCTTCTAAAATATCTTCTAGTGTAACAATCCCTGCTGTACCACCATATTCATCATACAATACAGCTAATGGAATGTGTTTTCTTTGCATTTGTAATAGTAAATCATGAATTGGAATATTTTCTAGCACTTCAATAACGGGCCTTGTATATGACATAATCGAGCACTCCTCGTCCCGACTACCATCCATATAACGAATAAATAAATCTTTTACATTAACCATCCCAATAATTTCATCTTTATCTTCACCAAATACAGGATATCTCGTGTACTTTTCTTGCGCGATTACTTTAATATGTGTTTCAAATGGTTCGTCCTCATATAAGCCTACAACTTCCGTACGAGGTACCATAATTTCTTTTGCTACTCTATTATCAAATTCAAAAATATTATTTACATATTTAAATTCCCTTTGGTTAATCTCTCCGCTCTCATAGCTCTCAGATAAGATTAACCTTAATTCTTCTTCTGAATGAGCTACTTCATGTTCAGAAGCTGGATGTAATCCGAATAAACCAGTTACAACCCTCGCTGAACCATTCAAAGCCCAAATAAACGGATACATAACTCGGTAAAAATAAATAAGTGGTTTAGATAACAATAAGCTAACTTGTTCTGCTTTTTGTATAGCAAATGTCTTTGGAGCAAGTTCCCCAATGACAACATGTAAAAATGTAATTACTGCAAAGGCAATAATAAATGAAACTGTACTGGAAATTGTAGGTGAGAATTGCAATTTTAAAAACAACGGCTCGAGTAAATGTTTAATGGTTGGTTCCCCTAACCACCCGAGCCCTAAAGCAGTAATTGTAATACCTAGCTGACAGGCCGATAAATATTCATCTAAATTTGTAGTTACCTTTTTAGCGGCCAGTGCACCTCGTCTTTTTTCGCTAACGAGTTGATCAATACGACTGCTACGTACCTTAATAATTGCAAATTCAACAGCCACAAAAAATGCTGTTAACCCAATAAGAATGACTACCATCAATAATTTTAAAATATCCACATATGCTCTTTAGCTTTCTTAGCTAAAGTTACACCTCCTTTTAAAAAGAAGTTTCACTTTAGTTTCTTCAATTATTGGAAAGCAACTCTATATAAAATCCACCAATTTTCAAACCTCATACAATTCTAAAGGTAAACCATCAGGGTCTTGGAAAAAGACGAATTTCTTCCCCGTTATTTCATCAATACGGATCGGTTCGGTCTCAACACCACATTGATTTAAATGCTTCACAGCTTCTTCTATATTTGTAACAGCAAATGCTAAATGTCTAAGACCGGCTGCTTCTGGAAAACTTTTGCGCTCAGGCGGATTTGGAAATGAAAATAATTCGATTTGATACTCTTCTCCTACACATAAATCTAATTTATAAGAATCTCGTTCCTTTCTATATACTTCATTCATTTCTTTAAACCCTAATATTCTAGTATAAAAATCCTTTGACGTCTCATAATTCGAACAAATAATTGCAACGTGATGCACTCTACATATATTCATACTCTCTCTATTCCTTTCTTTACCAAAGATGCATATTCTCCCTTGAAATGAAAAACATATATAGCAGAATATCTCTTTTAGGGGGCTTACCATGAAATTCATTACTTTTTTCGTCGGATTAATTGTTGTTTTCTTGCTCGCTTATATTGCTAGCAATAATAAGAAGCATATTAAATTTAAACCAATTTTTATCATGCTTATTATACAGTTAATTTTAACCTATTTACTATTAAATACAGAAATCGGCCTCATACTTATTAGAATCATTTCCAGTTTGTTTACAAAGCTACTCGAGTATGCTGCTAATGGAATAAATTTCGTATTTGGTGGTCTTGCAAATAAAGGTGAAATGCCATTTTTCCTTACTGTATTATTACCAATCGTCTTTATTTCTGTTTTAATTGGTATATTACAACATTTCAAAATACTACCATTTTTCATTCGTTGGATCGGGTACTTTCTTAGTAAAATAAATGGTCTTGGAAAATTAGAATCTTACAACGCTATCGCCTCTGCCATTGTCGGCCAATCAGAAGTTTTTATTACAGTGAAAAAGCAATTAGCTCAAATCCCAAAACACCGTCTTTATACACTTTGTGCCTCCGCTATGTCAACCGTATCTATGTCTATCGTAGGTGCCTATATGACAATGATTGAACCTAAGTATGTAGTAACTGCACTCGTTCTCAATTTATTTAGCGGTTTTATTATCGTACTCATCATTAACCCTTACGACGTTAAAGATGACGAAGATATTTTAGAAATCAAAGGTGAAAAACAAAGCTTTTTTGAAATGCTTGGAGAATACATTCTTGATGGTTTTCGTGTAGCCATTGTTGTCGGCGCTATGCTCATCGGATTTGTTGCCTTAATTAGTTGTATTAATGACCTGTTCCTCATTATATTCGGTATTACGTTCCAACAATTAATTGGCTACGTATTTGCACCTATCGCATTCCTTATCGGTGTACCAAGTTCTGAAATTGTAGCAGCTGGCAGCATTATGGCAACGAAGCTTGTAACGAATGAATTTGTCGCAATGATGGACCTTAGTAAAATTTCTAATAGCCTTTCTCCCCGTACAGTTGGTATTATTTCTGTTTTCCTTGTATCTTTTGCCAATTTTTCTTCCATTGGTATTATTTCAGGTGCGGTAAAAGGACTAAACGAAGAACAAGGAAACGTTGTTGCGAGGTTTGGCCTTAAATTACTATATGGAGCTACTCTCGTTAGTATTTTATCTGCAATTATCGTAAGCATTATGTTGTAATTAGGTAAAATTTTATCATTTTCTTATCCCTATCTTTTGTATACAATAACGAATAGATGTCTTATAAAGTGAAACTTTAATCAGAGTGGGGCTATCCCCACTCTGATTATTAGCCTTCACCAATCGGGTATTTACGGGCAGTTATCTCCCACCTAACTTCATTGCATTCACTGGACTTTGAGGTGGGAGTTTTACTACCCGTTAATACGGGATAAATAATCAAGACATCTATTTTTTATACATGTACAATCGCTTTTATTTAGCGTAAAATATTTTTTATGTGTTTGAATACACTTCTAAATGTATACACTTTGATAGTTTTAAAGGAGAAAAAATGATGAAATCCGACACGAACAAAGATACGCGAGCCAAAAAAGGACGCTCAAAGAAAAAACGCCTACTTTGGTTCCTTCTTATTCCATTACTAATTGTAGGACTTGGAGCAGGAGGCTATTCCTTCCATATATACAGTAAAGCAAAGTCCGTCTTAAATAATGCTTATGCTGAACTAGGTCGAGGAGATAAGTCCAGTAAACGTGAAAAAGCTGTTAAACCTATGACCGACAATATTTCCGTACTAATTATGGGTGTTGACGAAAGTGATATTAGGGAAAAAGGTTATGGAAAAGCAACTCGAACAGATGCGTTATTACTTGCAACAATTAATAAAAACGATAAATCCGTTAAACTTGTAAGCATTCCACGTGACTCACGCGTCTACATTAAATCACGTGATAAATACGATAAAATCACACATGCGCACGTATTCGGTGGTGTAGACAGCACAATTGATACGGTAGAGAACTTTTTAGATGTTCCAGTTGATTATTATGTAAAATTCAATTTTAAATCCTTTATTAAAATTGTTGATTCTCTTGGTGGCATTACTGTGGACGTTCCAGTTGAATTCACAGAGCAAAATAGTAAAGATGAAGCAGATGCAATTCATCTAAAAAAAGGACGTCAACATTTAAATGGAGAAGAGGCACTGGCACTAGCTAGAACTCGTCACATCGATAGTGATTATATGCGTGGCCAACGACAACAGCTTGTATTAGAGGCCATTGCTGAAAAGGCACTATCTCTTAATTCCATTAATAAAATCGGTGGCCTACTAGACGCTGTCGATAAAGACTTAAAAACCAATTTAACTTTTGATGATATGATGACAATTACAAAAAATTCAATGGATTCAAATTTAAAGATGGAAAAAATGCAAGTAGAAGGTACAGATAAATATATAGGTGGTATTTATTATTACGTGCCAAATGAAAAAAGCGTCGATACTATTTCAACTACCCTTCAAAAACATCTCGGTGTTACGAATAAAAATGAACATAAAAAATTATAATAAAAAGGCTGCTAGATCATTCTAGACAGCCTTTTTATTATATTTTTCAACATATTTTTCATACACATTGTGACAAGAAGTGACAATTATTACAGCGATGTAACATTTTTTATGAAAACATTACACACACAGTGAAAATAATAGTATACTAGTACGTACATAATGTTATTTTCATCATTTTTATACAAAAAATGTAATACATATATTTATACATAAATTTCTGGGGGGAAATAAATGAAGCTAAGTAAAATACTGATTGGTTCTGCAATTGCTGGGGGCATATTACTTTGTGTAGGCGGTGTTGGGGGATATCAATATGTATCCAAATTAAATAATCAATTAGATACTACTGCATTACCAAATACTACATTTGAAGGTATTTCTCTCGATGGAAAAAATAAGAAAGATATTCAAGCAATTATTAATCAAAGGGTAACTGAATTAGATCAAAAATCCCTTACCTACATATTCCAAAACGATAAACAAACTTACACATGGAAAGATTTAGGAGTAAATTATAAAGAGAAAGATATTATTGACAAAATCTTTAAAGAACAAGAAGGAAACGTAATGAATCGTTACAAAATGCGTAAGCAAGCTGAAAACGGTGAATTAAAACGTGACTATAAATTAACACCACAATTAAATGCAACAGCTTATGAAACCTTTATAAAAGATAAATATAATGAAACATTAAAAAATCCTGTTAATGCAGAATTAAGCATTGAAGGCTCAACAGTAAATGTTAGTCAAAGCCAAAACGGAGAAAAAATTGATAAAGGAAAACTAAACAGTTTAACAAACGAAGCTATTACTACTGGTAAATCAGATGTTACATTACCAGTTACATTCATAAAACCAGAACGTTCTACAGAAGATATACAGAAAATGGGTATTAAAGAAGTCATTGCTGAATATTCTACTCCAATGGCTGGCCGTAACGGAAATCAATCATTTAACGTAAATAAGTCAGCTAATACTTTAAGTGGGGTTATTGTCGCACCTGATGAAACATTTAGTTTTAACGGCCGCGTTGGCGTAACTGATGCTGCACATGGTTACAAATCTGCAGCAGTATATTCACAAGGTAAAGTAATACAAAGTGCAGGCGGAGGAGTTTGCCAAGTCAGTAGTACTTTATACAGCGCAGCTTTAAGGGCTGATTTAGGAATTGTTTCTCGAAGCAATCATTCTATGCCAGTAAATTATTTACCACTTGGGCAAGATGCAGCAGTAGCAGATTATGGTCCAGATTTAAAATTTAAAAATAATACAGGCAATCATATTTATATTCAAGCATTTTCAAATGGAGGTAGTATTACTACACGCATTTTCGGTACAAATACTGGTAAAAATGTTGAAGTTTCTTCTCAAGTAATTAGTAGGACTAGTGATAAAATCACAGCGGTTACGTATAAAAAAGTAACACAAAACGGGGAAGTAATATCAAATGGACAAATTTCAAAAAGTGTATATAAAAGCGCTCCAAAAGAATAGATAATATCAACCAAATAGCATAAAGAAAAAGGCGTGAGTAAATCACGCCTTTTTCTTTTGCAGTAATAGTAAAAAAGTTTCAAGATGCTCTTTCGTTTCTTCTAAAGACCACATACGGTTTCCTTGCTTCGCAGCTAATACACACGCCTCTTCCCACGCGTTCTTTTTCTTCATATTTATTAATTCATCACGTAATTTCAAAACAATTTCTTCGTCTTCTTGTTCAATAAACTCTTCCATCACGCTTACTATTTCATCCTCATGAATACTTAACGTACAGTACGATTTAAGAAAGTATTGTAATGTCGTATACATAATGTACTCCCCCTTCTTATTTATCAGATGGATAAGAAGTAATAATCTTAAACCCTAATTCCCCTGACTTATCTCTTGCTAAAACAGTAACAGTTTTTACTAATTTGTCTTTTACACTCATATTTTTCTTTATTACCGTCTTTCCAACAGGGAATGAATGAGTTGTATTTATTACGAGACGAGCCTCTTTAGAATTTTTTAACCAATCTTGAATTTCCTTGTCATGTTGCTTCAAGCTATCTTTTACAGCTTTCGTCGCTGTTTCTTTATCATAGTATGTACTTGCGGCTGACACTTTATCTGTCTTCAAGCGATTCTTCAAATCCTCTTCTGACTTGCCTACATGTCTTTCAATCGTATGACCATTTTTAGGTGGTCCTTCCATTTCATCTAAAATATTATCACTAATTTTTTCTACCGATGTAGCTTGATTACCTGTCTGTTTCTCTGTTTTTTGTTCTTTTCCTGCACATCCACTTAAGATTAGCACTAATGCCAATAAACTACTGAAGAAAAGACTGCTTATTCGTTTCATCATATCACCTCTTCCATGATTATTATCGCAACTTCACTAAAAGTCAATTTCACAACGAAAAAATCTATCAGTTTTCATTTTTTTCATCTATTTTTCCATATTTACCCGCGCAATTTCATCAACCCTCTATTTTCCGCCTTTTATAATATATACCCCCCTATATTTTATAATTATTTCCCGAATAAAATCACCAATAATATAATTATAAACTCTTTTACACAAAAGGTTTTTATACTGTTTTTTAAATGATTTAAAATACCCCTATTTTTATATACCTAATACCCATATAAGGTATAAATACCCCTTCTTATCAACGTTTTTCTACATTATGTAAATTTTCCCTTGCCTATACAATCGAAATATGGTGTAATGCAAAAAAAGATAAAGGATTTTAAACAATGGCTGAAACGATTCAAAATTTCTTAACAGAATACTATTCAATCGCAATTCCACTTAGTATCTTAATTAACATCATCATTAGTCTTTTAGGTGTTATTCCTAGCATCTTTTTAACCGCCATTAATATACAGCTCTTCGGTGTAACAAATGGCACAATCATTTCGATCGCAGGTGAGGCCTTAGGGGCTATTATCTCGTTTTATATTTACCGCCTGGGCCTTCAAAAGTTCACTCACGATAAAGTAAATAAGTACCCAAAGGTAGAGCGTCTTCTTTATGTAGAAGGTAGAGAGGCCTTTCTACTCGTTCTATCGTTTCGATTGATACCTTTCATCCCATCAAGTATCGTGACTTTATTTGCAGCTCTAGGGAAAATGTCATTACTCTCCTTCAGTATTGCCAGTACAATAGGTAAAATACCGGCCTTATTGATTGAAGTATATTCGGCATACCAAGTCATGAACGGAACAAATGAAGCGAAGTGGGTTGTAACAATCGCAGGCGTTATTGGATTGTTTTATTTGTGGAAAAAATGGAGAAAAAAATAAAGAAGGAGCCTATGCTCCTTCTTTATTTTTGAGGTATTTTATTACTAGCTCTTCCTTAAAGCCTTAGTTTACACCAACAGCACTAAATGATTGCTTAACTGCTGCTACTTCAGCAGAATTTGCACCATATAAGTCTGCAGCAGCTTGTACTGCACCAGCACGAGCTTGACTAAATGTAGTAGATTGCGTGAAATACTGTGTATTTGCACGGTAGTAAATCGCACCTAATTTATCTTTACCGATACCAGTTACAGTTACACCATAATGCGTACCACCATTTGCTAATAAATAAGCTTGTTTATTAATAATGCCGCTGTTTGTATGAACACCACCGTTATCACTTGAACCAGTGTAACGCTTAGAATAATGGTCTGGATCACCATACTTCGTAGGATCACTCATAGAGCGAAGTGCGTCTCCTGCTTTACCAGGTGTGTAAATATCTTCACCAATCTCCCAATCCGGGTTACGGTTATCATAGAATTCTACTAAAGTACCAAAGATATCAGAAATCGCTTCATTTAAAGCCCCTGATTCATTTTGATAAATTAGATTTGAACTATTTTCCGTAACAGCATGCGTTAACTCGTGACCAATTACATCAATTCCACCAGATAATGAAGTAAACGTTACACCATCACCATCTCCGTATACCATCTGTGATCCGTTCCAGAATGCATTGTTATAATTACTTCCGTAATGAACTGTCGATTTTAACGGCGCTCCTGCATCATTAATAGAATTTCTATTAAACGTAGCTTTATAGTAATCATATGTTTTACCTGCATAGTAATGAGCATCTACTGCTGCTGCATCATACGCTGCATTGAAAACATTATCTGCATCTGCCCATAATGTTCCTGGTAATGTTGAACGGTTTTTCGCATCATATGTGAAAATCGTTGCCCCGCGTGTATTATCTTGTAAGTAGTAAGATGATCCAGATAACGTTGTATTAAGCGACTTCGTATCTCCTAATACACCTTTACCAGTTCCTACTTTATTCGTTCCTGTTACAGGCTTTACAACAGCTTTCGCATCCTGTTTAGGAGCCTCTTGCTTAACTGGTGACTTATCATCATTCGTCACATGATCAATTGTATTAAACTTATTTAATACTTTACCGCTGTCTGCCTCAATGAAATAGTAGTAGTTTCCTGGGCTTGGATCTAAGAAGTTTAGATTTACAACATATGCATATGTTGTTTCCTCACCGTTTTGATATACATATAAGTCCGCTTTTGGTTCTACTTCATATTTCGGTGTTACCCCTAAATCTTGCTGCGCGATTTCAATTGCTTTTGCGCCTTCAATCTTATTTTTATTTTTCAACTTTTCCTTTTTATCTAAATCAGGTGCAACTGTTCCAGACAATACTTTTAAAGAACCGTCTTTACTTACGTGAGCTACTTGAGTAGAACCCCATACAGGCACTCCTTCGTAAACTTGTTGCATACGTACTACTGTTGAATCAGTTACAGCATCTTTCTTCACTTGTTTCACTTTGAAAGAATCTTGTGCACTCTTTTCCCCTAGCTTGTAATCACCTTTTGCTGCGTTTAAGTAATCAAACACAACAGATTCAGCTTTCTTGCCAGTTGCTTCAGTTAGATCACCAGAAATAAACTCAGGTGACTGCACCGTCTCATTGTACTTCTTCGTAGAGAGCACATTTTTAGAATCCGCAAATGCAGAGCCTGTCCCTCCAAACGTTGTAACTGCCATTCCTGTCGCTAACACTAACGCTAAACTTTTCTTTTTCATGAACCTTCCCCCTAATAAAAAATTTTTTTGAAAAAGAGTAGTTTCATATTAGCATTATGTTTCCACTATTAATATACTAAAAATTCAAATAATTTTTTTCTCAAGTTTTGTAGAATTTTGAGGAACAAATATTGAAAAACCCCTTTCCTGTTGGAAAGGGGTTTCTGTTAAGAATTTATTAATTCTACTACTTTTTCTCCTTGACCATAAATATCCGATGTCCAAGCATATTGCGGTTCCAATACCACTAATACAGCTACCAAAGCCAAAGCACTAATAATTATTTTTTTCATATTATTTTCCTCCCTTTTCTTCTAATAAATTAATTGCTAATTTATAGTAGTTATTACTTTCCTTAAATTCTAGTAATTCCTCGTGATATCCTGCTAGTTCTAAATACACCATTTTTAATTCCTTTTTATTTTCTTCGCCTCTAAAAAATGGGATTGCCTCAACTTCTAAAAATCTTTTATAAACATCTTTCGTTTCAAAGTATTTATTCTTAAGCATTGAAAGTATATATAGCATACTTTTATACTTTTCATCCCTCTTGGCAACATCTATCCCTTTATTAATCCAATCTTTCGCTTCTTCAAATTCTTTTAATTCAATACACTGCAAAGCGATCTCATACACTGCATCAATATAATTTAAATCCTCTTCCTTTTTGTACTTTAGGCATTGTAAATAATAATCTTTTGCTTTTGCATAATCTTTTAAGTTATAGTACAAGAAGCCTAAATTATTTAAAGCAATAGCTGTTATACTTTCTTTATCAGCAAAAGAATTTGCTTCCCTCAAAATATTATTATAAATAGATAGTGCTTCATTATATTGCTTTTTTTGTATATAACTCAACGCAATAAGTAACTGGCAATTTATCACATAACGGAATTTATATTCATTCTTAAATCCTTCCATTGCTACATTAGCAAAATGTAAAGTCATATGTTCAACTTCTAATTCATTATAAACAAGAGCTAAATTGAAATATATTCCATTCTCATGATAACCTTGTTCCTTTGCCATTACTTCTGTTCGAGTCAAATACTCCAATGCCTTCTTATATCTATGTTGTAAAAAATAATATAACCCTTTGCTATACGTATATAATAATTTTTGGAATGGTGAATACTTTTTGTACATCTTCTTTAAGCTCTCTAACTCTTTTTCGACAGCAGGAAAATCCCTTTTCATAATTAAATAACGTGTATACAGCAGTTTATAATAATTTATAATTTCAAAATCCAACACATGCTTCATTTCACCTTGCAACTCTTCATATATACGTTCTACTTGTTGCTTGTCCAAATGAACTAGTGCATTCAACCATTCATCCAGCTTCCCCTTCACATCTTCTTCTACATCCCTCAAATCCGTCACAGCAATTTCTAGTCTTGTGCAGAGCAATTGTAGAATTTCTTCTGATGCTTCAATCTTTCCATTTTCAATCTTACTTAAGTATGAGACAGAACAAATGCCCTGACATAATTCTTCTTGTGTCATTTTTTGCTGTAGCCGTTTATAAAAGACTTGTTTGCCTATTTTTTCTAATGTTTGTTGCATTGTCCTCCTCCATTCTCATTACCCCCATTACTCTAATAATACATAAAATCTGGAGAAATATAAATTGATAAATATAAATTTTCTAAAAAATATGCATAATTTCATTTTTTTCTCTCTTGACTTCACATCAATATCTCTTCTTTGCTACGAATGGTGAAAAATTGGTATACTATAACCAAATTATGGAGGTGTTCTCGCGATGACTCATTATAAAGACGATAGTTATGCCTTACATACAGACCTATATCAAATCAACATGGCTTATACATATTGGAAAGATGGTATTCATAATCGCCGTTCTGTTTTTGATTTATATTTTCGAAAGCTTCCATTTGAGAACGGCTACGCTGTTTTTGCTGGCCTTGAGAAAATTGTAGAGTACATAGAAAATTTCAGTTTTACTGAAAGCGATATCGCTTATTTAGCAGCATTACAATTTGAAGAAGAATTCCTTCATTATTTACAAAATATGAAATTCACTGGGACGATTCGCAGTATGCAAGAAGGTGAAGTTGTATTTAATAACGAGCCTTTATTACGTGTTGATGCACCACTTGGTGAAGCACAAATTATTGAGACTGCCCTCTTAAATATTGTGAATTACCAAACATTAATTGCCACAAAAGCAGCACGTATGAAACATGCTGCAAGTAATGATGAGCTTTTAGAGTTCGGCACAAGACGTGCCCATGAGTTCGATGCTGCCCTTTGGGGGACGCGTGCTGCCTTTATTGGTGGTTTCTCCTCTACAAGCAACGTTCGTGCTGGGAAACGCTTTGGGATTCCTGTAGCTGGCACACACGCTCACTCTTTCGTTCAAGCATATCGCGATGAATACGTCGCGTTTAAAAAATACGCTGAAACTCATAAAAAGTGCGTCTTTCTCGTTGATACATATGACACATTGAAATCTGGTGTTCCAAATGCGATTCGTGTTGCAAAAGAATTTGGGGATCGTATTGATTTCTATGGCATACGTCTTGATAGTGGTGATATGGCTTATTTATCGAAAAAGGCACGAAAACTATTAGATGAAGCAGGGTTTACAACTACAAAAATTATCGCTTCTAGCGATTTAGATGAATACACAATTATGCACCTTAAATCTCAAGGAGCAAAAATTGACGTATGGGGCGTTGGGACAAAATTAATTACGTCCTTTGAGCAACCTGCATTGGGGGCTGTTTACAAACTAGTTGCGATTGAAGATACTGACGGAAAATTAAATGATACGATTAAAATTTCATCTAATCCTGAAAAAATTACCACTCCAGGACTGAAACGAATTTATCGTATTATCAATCGGGTAAACGATCATGCAGAAGGCGATTATATTGCGTTAGATTCTGAAGAACCTGAAAAAGAAGAGCGCTTAAAAATGTTCCATCCAGTTCACACATATATAAGTAAATTCGTAACAAACTTTGAAGCCCGTGAACTGCATAAAGATATTTTCGTTAACGGTGAAAGAACATATGAACTACCAAGTATATTAGATATTCAAAAATATAATGAACAGAGTCTCTCTCTATTTTGGGAAGAATATATGCGAACTTTAAATCCTGAAGAATACCCTGTCGATTTAAGCCAAGAGTGCTGGGATCATAAAATGAATTACATTCAAACAGTTCGAGAACAAGTTGAAAAAAACATACAAAAGTAAACAGAGAAGTTTCCCCTTCTCTGTTTTTTCAATACTATATGGATATTTGTAAAAAATATATTAAAATAATAAGACGAATGTATTTTATTTGTAAATTTTAATATTACGCCATTTAAAAGTAAAATAATATTTAGTATTATTTTATTGAGTCAATTTCAACAAAATCACCAATAAAAAAAGGACGCGGGTCGCGTCCTCTTTTTTATAAATCTTTCACTCTTAATACACGCATTGCATTTAACACTGCAAGTAGTGTCACACCAACATCTGAGAAAACAGCTTCCCACATTGTTGCAATACCAAAAGCACCAAGTAATAAAACGATCCCTTTTACACCTAGAGCAAAGATGATATTTTGCCACACTATACTTCTTGTACGTTTTGCAATTTTTACAGCTGTCGCAATTTTTGAAGGCTCATCAGTCATAATAACAATGTCTGCCGCTTCAATTGCTGCATCTGATCCTAAACCACCCATCGCAATACCAACGTCTGCACGGGCTAATACTGGTGTATCGTTAATACCGTCACCAACGAAGGCAATTTTTTCTTTTCCGTGCTTCGCTGCATCAATTTTTTCAATCTCTTCTACTTTTTGTTGCGGTAGTAATTCCGCATGAACTTCATCTAAGCCTAATTCTTTACCGACAGCTTCACCAACTGGTTTTGCATCACCAGTTAACATTACTGTCTTTTTAATACCTAGTTCTTTTAACTTTTGAATCGCTTGTTTCGAATCCTCTTTTACCTCATCAGAGATAACAATATAACCTGCATATCTTCCATCTACAGCAACGTGAACTAATGTACCTACTGTTTCTGGTTGCTTAAATTCAATATTTTCTTTTCTCATTAATTTTGCATTACCTGCAAAAATTTCTTTTCCTTGTACTTTTACGACTGTACCGTGACCAGAAATTTCGTTATAATCATCGATTATTTTTTCATCAATTGATTTTCCATATGCCTTTCGAATAGATTGGGCAATTGGATGGTTAGAATATACTTCAGCAAATGCCGCATACTCTAATAACTCTTCACTTGTAGTACCTTCGCTCGGTTCCATTTTTGTAACTTTGAAAACACCTTTTGTTAATGTTCCTGTTTTGTCAAAAACAATATATTTTACATCATTTAAAGCTTCTAAATAGTTACTACCTTTTACTAACACACCACTTTTAGATGCACCACCGATACCTCCAAAGAATCCAAGAGGAATGGATACAACTAACGCACATGGACAAGAGATTACTAAGAACACTAAAGCTCTATAAATCCACTCAGAGAATGTAGCTCCTTCTAAAATAAGTGGTGGAATAAACGCCATGATCGCCGCTGTAATAACTACAACTGGAGTGTAGTAACGTGCAAACTTCGTAATAAAGTTTTCCGTTGGTGCTTTTTTACTGCTTGCATTTTGAACTAAATCTAAAATTTTCGATACAGTGGATTCACCGAATTCTTTTGTAACTTCAATTGTCAACACACCATTTTGGTTCACAAAGCCACTTAATACATCATTTCCAACTTCTACTTCACGTGGTACAGATTCACCTGTTAATGCTGAAGTATCTACCATTGATGTTCCTTCAATTACTTTTCCGTCTAACGGCACTTTCTCACCTGGCTTAACGATAATATAATCGCCAATTTTCACATCTTCTGGTGATACTTGCTTCGTTTCATTTCCGATCTTTACATTCGCATAATCAGGACGAATATCCATTAATGAAGTAATTGATTTTCGGGAGCGGTTTACCGCAATACTTTGGAATAGTTCTCCTACTTGGTAAAATAGCATTACTGCTACAGCTTCAGAATATTGTTGAATTGCAAAAGCTCCTACAGTTGCAATTGCCATTAAGAAGTTTTCATCAAATACTTGGCCACGAGTTATGTTTCTTATCGCTCTCCAAACGATATCTCCACCTATTAATAAATAAGCAAGGACAAATAACGGAATTGTTACCATTTGTGGTAAGCCCGCTAATGCAGCAATTGCTGTCAAAATTCCGCCGACCACTAATCTCCCTACCATCTTTTTCACATTCGCTTCACCATGATCGTGACTATGTCCGTGGTCATGACCGTTCTTCTCTTCACGAACAACTTTCACATCTGGTTCTAACTTTTGAACGACATTTGTTATATTTGCTACAGTCGCTTCTAGTTCTCTTTTATTCGCAACTTCTACTCGTAATTTCTTCGATACGAAATCAACAGTTGCTTCTGAGACAGCTGGCATTTCCTTCACTTTATTTTCAATTTTCATTGCACAGTTCGCGCAATCTAAACCTTCTAATATAAATACTTCTTTAGCAATTTTATTTTTTTGTTCTTCTTGAACTTTAATATGCGGTTCTAATTTTGTAACGAGTTGTTTCGCTTCCGTAACAACTTCGTTTTCTTTATTTTGTGCTGTTTCTAAGATCATTGTCTTTGTTGCGAAGTTTACAGAACAAGAATTTACCCCTTCTATATTCCCAACACCTTTTTCAATTTTCATTGCACAGTTCGCACAATCTAAACCTTCTAACATCAGTTTCTTTTTCACCAATGCTTCAGCCATCGTTCTCCCTCCTCGCGTTCTTTTTATTCTTCTTCGTTTACGTGTTCAAACGCTTGCTCGAAGATATGAATTACGTGCTGGTCAGCTAACGAATAATAAACAACCTTTCCTTCTTTACGATTCTTCACAAGTTTCGCTTGCTTTAACACACGAAGCTGATGCGAAATAGATGATTGTGTCATTCCTAATAAATAAGCTAAATCACAAACGCACATTTCAGCTTCAAATAGCGCATGTAATATTCTCGTACGTGTACGGTCACCTAATACTTTAAATAGTTCTGCTACTTTACTTAAACTTTCATCAGTTGGAATTGTTTGTTTTACTTGCTCTACAACTTCTTCATGAATTATCGTTTGAGAACATGTCTCTTGTGGTGTTTCTACTTTATTTCCAGCCATAATAGCTCACCTCTTTAATTGAACATATGAACAATCATTCATATATCTTATACTCTTATTATATGAGCGCCCACTCATATGTGTCAATGAAATCTGAATTTTTTTATGAACATTCCGTTCACATTTTAATAAATCGTATACATATTTTCCGCACTCTCTATATTCTCATACAAAAAAGGATGCACAATTCGCACACCCCTTTTTACTTACTTTTCATTTTTTACCGCATCCACAATTAAAGAAACAAATCCTAACTGATTATCCCGATTTCTATGGTCAAAACGTTTCGAACGATAAATAAATCCATCTTTCTCATTCCAATCATTATAGTGAAACTTACCATTCTCATCACAGTATTCTAAGAGCCTCACTTGAAAACCTGCTGATTCAAACATGGATGTGATTGTTTTATAGTTATGAACAATTTTATGGCTTGCTGCAGGATGATCTAATGGACCAGGTCCACCTACTTGTACTCCTTGCTGATATTCTTCATCTGGAAAAAATGCATCTGGTACTGCACAACGAATATATCCATTCTCTATTAAAAACTCATAACAAATTTTTGCAGCTTCAATTCCTTCTTCATATGATAAATGCTCCCATACATGTTCTGCCAAAATTACTGATAAAGAATTAGGTTGAAATTTATCAAGCCAAGTTTCTCTCCGTAATAAATTTAATTCTTCTTCATTCGTATGTAACCAACCAGGGTTATTATTATAACCCTCTGCTCCAACAACAACTTTTGTTTCTTCCATTTTGCCCCCACCCTTTTTTCATATTCCGACATAAAAATTCAACAAAGTAATATACATCCCCTTTATTTCAACAAAAGAAAAAGCCTTGCGCGCTCCCTAGACGCACAAGGCTTACTATACTTATATCCCTTTTAATTAGCTTGTTCTAAATTATCCTGCGAACTTCCATCGTCTTTTAAATGACTATGTTTTTTCGAATAAACAAAGTATACAACTACTCCAATTGCTAACCAAGCACCGAAGTACATCCATGTTTTTAATGGTAGATTTACCATTAAGAATAGACAACATGCAATCGAAATAATCGGCAAGATCGGTACAAGTGGTACCATAAATCCACGTTGTAATTTTGGATGTGTTTTACGAAGAATAATAACTGACACACCAACCATCGCAAATGTTAACAACGCTCCAATATTCGCTAAATTCGACAATTCTTTCAAATCGATAAATCCAGCAATTAAAGCACTACCAATTCCTGTTAACCAAACTGTAAATGTTGGCGCTTCTGTCTTTTTATTAATTTTCGCGAAAGATTCTGGCAATAAACCGTCACGGCTCATCGCGAAGAATACACGTGTCGTTGCATAAATGTAAGCAAAAATTACTGCCATAATACCAATTACAGCTCCAATTGCGATTATACCAGCTACTTTATCTTGTCCTACAACTTCTAACACATATGCCATAGCTTCTGGTACATCTAATTCTTTATAAGAAACCATCCCCGTCATAACGAGACAAACTACAACATAAATGATTGTACAAATGACTAACGAAGCGATAATACCAATCGGTAGATCACGTTGCGGATTTTTTACCTCTTCAGCAGAAGTTGCTAATGCATCAAATCCTAAGAAAGCAAAGAATACTGCTGCTCCCCCCGCGAAAACTCCACTTAAACCGTACGGTGCAAATGGTATCCAGTTTTCTGGTTTCACGTAGAATACACCAACTGCAATGAATAAAACAACGATACCAATTTTAATTAATACCATTATGTTATTCACGCGTTTACTTTCTTTCGTACCTCTTGATAATAACCAAGTTATAACTAATGTAACGATAACTGCTGGTAAATTCACCATACCACCTTGAGACGGAATCGTTAGCAGTGCTTTTGGAATTTCAAGCCCTAATCCACTCACTAAGTTATGGAAGTAACCAGTCCATCCGCCAGCTACTGCGGCAGTCGTTACAACATATACGGATAGTAATGTCCATCCCATTAAATGAGCTACAAACTCGCCAATTGTTGCATATGAGTATGTGTACACACTACCTGAAACAGGAAGTGTAGAAGCAACCTCTGCGTAACATAATGCTGCAAATCCACAAACGATGGCTGCAATCATGAATGAAAAAATAACTGCTGGACCAGCATCTCTTGCTGCTACTAATCCAGTTAATACTAGAACTCCTGTACCAATTATCGCACCAATCCCTAGCATTGTTAGGTCAAATGCCCCTAGCGTTTTCGTCAAAGTTTTACTTTTACTCTCCCCTAACAATTGCGTAACGGATTTCTTTTTAAATAGGTTGGCCACGATGTATGCCCCCTTTTGCCAAGAAGAGCTAAGAGATCTTCACTCTTAGCTCTTATCATGTTGTTTTATATATTGTTCGATTTTGTTTTGTATAATGCTTCTATTAGCAAGATACTGTTTCTGCTTCTAATAATTCTTTAGCACCTTTGTACTCTACACCGTGAGCTTCTGCAACTGCTTCAAATGTTACATAGCCATCTAATGTGTTAATACCTTTTAATAGTGCAGTGTTGCCTAGGCAAGCTTCTTTGTAGCCTTTGTTAGCAATTTGTACTGCATATGGTACTGTTACGTTTGTTAATGCAAGAGTTGATGTACGTGGAACCGCACCTGGCATGTTTGCAACTGCATAATGAACAACGCCGTGTTTTTCATAAGTTGGGTTATCATGAGTTGTAATACGATCAGTTGTTTCGAAAATACCACCTTGGTCAATCGCGATATCTACAACAACAGAACCTGGTTCCATTGATTTAATCATTTCTTCTGTTACAAGTTTTGGAGCTTTTGCACCTGGGATTAATACTGCACCGATTACAAGATCAGACTCTTTAACAGCTTCTGCAATATTGTAAGGATTAGACATTAAAGTTTTTACTTGGTTTCCGAAAATGTCATCTAATTGACGAAGACGTTCTGCGCTTAAGTCGATGATTGTTACATCCGCACCTAGTCCAACTGCAATTTTAGCAGCATTTGTACCAGCTTGTCCACCACCGATGATTGTTACTTTACCACGTTTAACCCCTGGAACACCTGCAAGTAAGATACCTTTACCGCCTTTGTTCTTCTCAAGGAATTGTGCACCAATTTGTGCAGCCATACGACCAGCTACTTCACTCATAGGTGCAAGTAATGGTAATGAACGATTTTCTAATTGTACTGTTTCATATGCAATAGAAACAACTTTTTTCTCGATTAAAGCTTTTGTTAATTCTGGCTCTGGAGCTAAGTGTAAGTATGTGAATAAGATTAAGCCTTCACTGAAGTGTTTGTATTCGCTTTCAATTGGTTCTTTAACTTTCATAACCATTTCCATGTTCCAAGCTTCTTCAGCTGTATCAACAATTTTTGCTCCCGCTTCCACATACTGAGCGTCTGTGAAACCAGATCCTAAACCTGCACCCTTTTGAATGAATACTTCGTGATTGTTACGAATTAAATGTACAACACCTGCTGGTGTCATTGCCACACGGTTTTCGTTGTTTTTAATTTCTGCTGGTACCCCAATACGCATAATGAAATGCCCCCTTATAATTAACAGAAAAAAGAGATTCTTTTTTCTTTTTGTAATAATTAATAACTTATGTCCTTATTCTAGCATAACTTAAAAGTTATGAAAACGCTAACATACCATTTTTATAAAGTTTATATATTTAGAATAGTGTAAATATATAAAACATTGATTCTATTGGGGGTTTCGTGACATTTCATTATCTATCACTCTATTTTTATTATACCTCTTCAAAATAAACAGCAACCTTTTATTATTTGACAATAATTTAACAATGTAAGAAACCTAAGCGATAACGTATACATATACAGTTATTATTTTACTCAATACTTTAGAGATATATTCTTTTCAAAAAAACAGCTGCTAGCATTTAGCTAGCAGCTGGGTAACTTATAAATAACTTAGAAAATAAATCATCTGTCGTTTCAGTAATTTTATCAAACAGATCACTTTCTTCCGCTTCTTGCTCTTTTAACATCTTAATTGTTTCACGTGCATCTTCAGGGTAATCGGTTATGATACCATCTACGTTCAACTTATAATATGCCTTTAAATTTTCCATATCATTTACTGTCCATACGTAAATTGGTTTGTTTAACTTCCTTGCTTCTTTTACTAATTTCTTATTTAACATATATTCTTCTGCTACGTAAAAGTCAGCCTTCACATTCTTTAAGTTAGCTCTACTTGCATACAATATATACCCTACTTTTATATCTGGATTTGCACGCTTAAACTCTTTAATAAGTGGATAGTGTAACGTTTGAATTACACATTGCTTCTCAAATTCATTATCTTTAATCGTTTTTAAGACTTTGTTTACAAAATCTTTTTCGCCCCCATGAAGCTTCACTTCTATATTAAGTTTGATTTTGCCATTTGCTAGCTTAATGATTTCATCAAGTGTACTTATTTGTCCTGAAAGTCCATCTTGACTAAGGGTAAGTTGCCTTAACTCCGCCATCGTTAAATCTGACACATGCACATTGGCATTTGCGAGACGTTTCAGCTTCAAATCATGTATAACCGCTAGTTCACCGTCTTTCGTTTGTAATACATCTATTTCAGCGTAGTCTGCTTTTGCATCAATAGCACCTTGCACAGCTTCTTTCGTATTTTCTACACCTTTTGATATATACCCGCGGTGCGCCATAATAATCGGTTCTTTATATGAATTTGAAATAAACGTTACAATGAAAGCAACGACCATTCCGGCAGTAATAATTCCTACAATGTATACGCCAATGAATTTCCAACGATGTTTTTGGAAGAAACATTTATCTGCTTTCGTTTTCGAATAATCTAATCCTTCTTCTAATAAAACATCCTCAACCGGTACCTTTTGTAAGTATAATCGCGTAATCGCCATAATATAAAATGGCGTCACGATAAAGCTGAATAAATACAATGTGCTCGTTAAAAATACAGAAATCGTTGACTCAGCTAATAATGCAAATGTTCCTTTCGGGTTTGTAAATTCATAAACACCCCATAGGCACAATAAATATATTCCCAAAAACACGACATATACAATTCCAATTGAAATAAAAAATCCTACTAAAAAGAATAGTACTTTAAAAAAGCTTTCCTTTACTAAAGTTGCACTTTTACGTGCTGCCACGCGAAATGGTTTTTGCTCTAAAACAACAATGGGTAGAACGAAAATCCATCGAAGATTCAAATACGCGACTACAGCAAAGAACGTGTAATAACCAACTTGTCCCATCGTTGTCTTAAACAGTTCTCCTGTAATAAAGTTAGGAATTTGAATTTGCGGGATTAATGCCGTTTCATATCCCATATTTAAAAGAGGCAACAATACGACAGCATATAAAATAAATCCTGGTAAGCAATATGTGAAAAGAGTAGGTAAATACGTTACCGTTTTATATAAAATCGGACGTAATTTCACCTTCTGTCTTTTATGAGCGAAATACGAAATAATAATAAGCACTGCAAATTCTGTAAAGATAAGAAACAGTGCTAACAATGATAAAATTACGATTGCTAAGATGCCATAAGGCGTCTTTAAAAACGCTAATAATTCATCATTTGTCGCATTTGCATAACCAGCAAAATACAATAACTTATTAAAAATGATTCCAAATAGTGGAACAAACACAATCGCTGCTAATAATTTATAAGCAAGTTGAAAAGTTAATACATTCCAAAAAGCAAATTTAACTGTTTGAAAGGAATGTCTCATTACTCCTGGTATAGATAGTTTTTTACGGTGTTGCATATATTCCTCCAAATTCTAAAACGGTATTTGAGATGGATTCCATATTTCAAGTTCTAATCCATCTTTTTAATAATAATATATTCCGCTTAACATGAACACTCTTATACATATAATGAAAAAAGTGATGGCTACTTCCCATCACTTTTTCATTTATTCTATTTTTTCTCTAGGCCTTGTCCAAATGCTTTCAAAAAGCTAAAACCGAATGTAATAGCTCTATTGATATCTGGATCTTTTAATACTTTAAAGAAATCCATTACTTTTGTTTTTTTACCACTATTTAATTCATCTGTTGCAAATTGCAATCCTGTAACTAAACTTGACGTAATTTGCTTCGTTATTTCTGGATCAACTGAAGATAACGCTTCTCCTGCCCCCATCATATTGTTGAGTGCATTTTTAACTGGTTCACGATTTAATTGCTCCACAGCGATTTTTGAAACATCTTCCTTCGCAGCAAGTAAACTAATTGCTGCATCTAATATACCAGCCTTCTGCAACTGTGCTAAAAGCTGCATCGTTTCTTCTACTGCTTCACGATTATTAGATAGCTCATTTAGAAGTTCATCTGCTACTTGCTGTTTCTGTTCTTCCTCTGTTACAACTTTCTTTTTAATTACAGTAATTTCTTTCGCCACTATCTCCGCCCCCTAGTCCACAAGTGATACGTATTGTTTTCTTTGCCATTTTTGCTGGATTTCAACACCATTTTGCGGATTACGCTTTTTATCTCTCGGGTTTGAAGATGGTAACGGACGCTTCCCTTTTTCACGTAGTACACGCATCTTTACCATCGTTTGTTTATACGCTGGTGTACACGTATAAAGATCTGTCGCCGTTCCAGTTAAAATATTGATTGCCTCTTCATTTACCGTTGCATGCATCGGTAAATATAGCTCTTTCCCCGTTACACGATCTGTAACAAGTGCCTGTACTTTAATTTTCCCAAATGGTGATGCTAATTCTACAAGACCACCATCTTTCACATTGCGCTCTAGGGCAAGTTCCGGGGAGATTTCAACGAACACTTCAGATACTTTAGATAAAATACCAGCCGATTTATTCGTCATATTTCCTTCATGGAAATGTTCTAACATACGACCATTATTTAAAAGTAAATCATACTCATCTGGTGCTACAACTGGTGGTACCCATTCATCTAATGATAAACGAGCGAGTTTATCTGGGAAGTTAAATCCGTCTACATATAATAGCGGTGTATCGCTACCATCATGACTACCCCAACATAAACTATTCCATCCTTCTAGACGGTCGTACGTTGCTTGAGAGTATAACGGTGCAAGTGACGCGATTTCGTCCATAATTTCACTTGGACTTTCATAATTCCAATCCCCGCCAAGTGCACGAGCTACTTTTTGTAAAATCCACCAGTCTGGTTTTGAATCACCAAGCGGCTTCAATACTTCATATAATCTTTGAATGCGGCGCTCTGTATTTGTAAACGTTCCTTCTTTTTCTAAGCTTGGTGCCGCTGGTAAAATAACATCAGCAAAACGAGCTGTTTTCGATAAGAACATATCTTGAACAACAAGGAAATCTAAATTCGCTAAAATATGTTGTACATGGTTGGCATTCGAATCTACTAAAGCCATTTCTTCACCCATAACATACATACCACGCAGTTTTCCTTCATCTGCCGCAAGTAACATTGCAATATTATTTAAGCCTGGTGCTTTCGGAATTGTAGTACCGTATGCTTTTTCAAATTTCGCACGGAGCGCATCATCTGAAACCGCTTGGTAACCTGGAAGCCAGTTTGGTAATGTTGCCATATCACAAGCGCCTTGTACGTTATTATGTCCGCGTAATGGGTATGCTCCTGCACCAGGACGACGATAGTTACCCGTAACAAGCAATAGATTTGAAATTGCTGCTGAAGTTGTACTTCCTCCAGTATTTTGAGTTACACCCATTCCCCAAAGTACACAAGTACCATCTGCTTCATATACCATACGAGCCATTTCTTTCAGATTTTCTTTCGAAATCCCCGTGATTTCTTCTGTATAATCAAGCGTATACTTTTCTACCATTTTGCTATATTCATCAAAATTCTTCACATTTTCAGCTATGAACTTTTTATCGTGCCAATCTTGATCAATAATATATTTCGTAATACCAGCGAGCCATACGTAATCAGTTCCTTGGCGCGGATGAATGAATAAATCCGCACGCTCTGCCATTTCATGTTTACGAAGGTCTGCCACAATTAATTTTTGGTCATGTAATTTATGTGCACGTTTTACACGCGTTGCAAGTACAGGATGTCCTTCTGTTGGATTTGCTCCAACGATAATGACAAGGCCTGCTTCCGCAATATCTTTCACTGTTCCAGCGTCCCCGCCCATACCGACAGTTTTAAATAAACCGTCTGTTGCTGGAGATTGACAATAACGGGAACAGTTGTCTACATTATTCGTTCCATATATTTGACGGGCTAGTTTTTGCATAAGATAATTTTCTTCATTCGTTACTTTCGAAGAAGAAATAAATCCAAATGCATCACTTCCATATTCTGATTTAATATGCTGCATATTGGATGCAACAACTTCAAGAGCCTCTTCCCATGAAGCTTCAACAAACATATCTCCTTGGCGAATTAATGGCTTCGTAATGCGATCTTCACTATTTACAAAATCCCATCCAAATTTGCCTTTTACACATGTGGAAATACCGTTAACCGGCGCATCTGAAACAGGCTGTACTTTCAAAATGTGGCGGTCTCTCGTCCATACTTCAAATGAACAACCTACACCACAAAATGTACAAACTGTTTTTGTTTTATTCACTTTCGTCTTACGCATCGCAGCCTCTACTTCTGAAACTGCTAAAATACTACTATATCCAGGTTCTACATCCTTTACAAAATCAATCATCGGATCTAACACATCCTGTTTCAATCCTGTCATGAATCCAGCTTCACCCAGCATTGTTTTTTCCATTAACGCATTACATGGACATACTGTTACACACTGCCCACAACTTACACAAGATGAGTCATTTATACTTACACCATTGTCCCATATAACACGTGGACGGTCTAAGCTCCAATCAATCGATATAGTTTCATTCACTTGTAAGTTTTGACATACTTCTACACACTGCCCACAAGCAATACATTGATTTGGATCATACCGATAAAACGGATGTGACATATCCACTTCACACGCACTTACTTTTGGCTCATACGGATATTTCTGTTCCTCAATTCCCATCATATGTACTGTATTGTGGACTTTACAGTTACCATTATTGTTATCACAAACGGTACAATACAGTAGATGATTCTCTAATATTCGATCCATTGCCTCAGTCTGTGCCTCTTTTGCACGCTGGGACTGTCTTTCGATATGCATACCGTTCTCTAATTTCGTTGAACAAGCACGCAATAACTTTCCATTTACTTCTACAATACACGTATCACAAGTTTGAATTGGATCTACTTCTGGTACATGACAAATTTGAGGATGTTCCAAATTACTCTCGTTAAATAATTGTAGTATCGTCTTTTCACCTGATGCAGAAAATTCTTTACCATCGACGGTTACACGGACTGTCTGTTCTGCCATAGTTTCCCCTCTCCTTACAACCAACTGTACAACACAATTATGAATCCGTTTTCAAAATCGCATTACTGTACATATTTTTGAAACGCTCTACCCAAATACTTTCTTATGAAGTCGATTCTAGATGTTATAAGGTATAACTACGAAAGCTTGAAATTATCACTATTCTACAGTTCTATTATATCGTACATATACAATAATAACCAAAATAATCTGTGCTCTTCTTGTTAATAGGTGTTTTTATTTTTCCCATTGTTTTATGATAAATGTGGGAGAGAAATACATATAAAAGGGGAATTTAATATGGGGCCTACGCAAGAGACTTATACAATTGTACGCTATCAATCTGGTACATTTTCAAAACGGCTTGATGAGATTGTTACAGAATCTCCTATTACTATTAAGTTGAATGGTGAAGAATATGTAACAGTCGTATGCACACCAAATTATATTGAAGATATGGTAATTGGTTTTTTAATTTCTGAGGGGATTATTTCTTCCTATAAAGATGTTGAAGAACTATGGGTTCAAAAAGATAACGGAATTGTCCATGTAAAATCATCAAAAGTGAATCCGCTCTATCAAACTTTATATAATAAACGATACATCACTTCTTGCTGTGGAAAAGGTAGACAAGGTTTTATTTTCGTAAACGACGCAGCAAAAGCAAAAGACTTACATGATATACATGTAAAAATTACTCCTGAAGAATGCTTTCACTTAATGAATACCTTGCAACAATCTTCTACTACATTTCGCCAAACTGGCGGTGTTCACAATACCGCGCTATGTGATCGAAACAATATCCTCCTATCAAGAATGGATATTGGAAGACATAATGCATTAGATAAAATATATGGTCATTGTTTGCGTAACGATATATCCATTAAAGGAAAAATCATCGCATTTAGCGGACGTATTTCATCCGAAATTTTACTCAAAGTTTCAAAAATCGGATGTGAAATTGTTCTATCTAAATCCGCTCCAACAAAACTGGCATTGCAACTTGCCCATGATTTAGGCATTACAGTCGTAGGGTTTATTAGAAATGAATCTTGTAATATTTACACACATCCAAAACGAATTGATGGCTATCAATCCAATGTTTAAAAAATAACTCCTCAATCGAGGAGTTATTTTAGTTATAAAAATGTAACATATTAAACACTTGAATAGTTAACAAAGTTAATATATAATTTCATTACATAATTAAAACAAAACATTGTAGCATATATCTTTTCATTCTTTTACAAATTAAAAGAGAATACTAACAAAACATATACTCAATCTTATAAAAGTAATGGATTTATTTGAAATCCACCAGGGAGGTTACAACTATGGAAATTCGCTTATTAACAACAGAGGACGCAGAAATATATTTAAAAGTTTGTATGGAAGGTTTAACGAAGAATCCGGAAGCTTTTAGCTCTTCTTATGAAGATGTTCTTAAACATGAAAATCCTGTGGCTGCTATGGCTAAACGATTAAGCAATCCGGATAAGTATACTCTAGGTGTCTTCAAAGATAATGATTTAATTGGTATCGCTACTTTAGAAACAAAACCATTTATTAAACAAGAACATAAAGCAAAAATCGGTTCCGTTTTTGTTTCTCCAAAAGCGCGTGGCCTTGGAGCAGGACGAGCTCTAATTAAAGCAATTATTGAAAATGCCGATAAATTACATGTAGAACAACTTATGCTCGATGTTGTAGTTGGTAACGATGCAGCAAAAAAATTATATGAGTCATTAGGTTTCCAAACTTACGGCGTACAAGAGCGTTCATTAAAACATAACGGTCAATATTGGGACGAGGAACATATGGTTCTGTTCTTAAATGATTAATACTTCAATATAAAGTGAAACTTTACTCAGTGGGTGATTTTTCCATCCTCCACTGAGTATTAGCTGAACCAATCGGGCTTTTACGGGCAGTTATCGCCCACCTAACTCCCTCGCATTCGCTGAATTTTAAGATGGGAGTTACTGCCCACAAATAGCGGGGGAGTTTTCCAAAAACATCTTTCTTAATAAGAAAGATGTTTTTTTGCATTACAACAATGTAATCTTCATGTCACCTTTATCGATCGTACCAATCCTTACCATTCATTATACTAAAAATATAAAGTGAAACTTTACTCAGTGGGGAACTACATCCCACGCCGATCGCATGTACTTGATATGTAGAGGAGAATGTGACATGAAACAAAACAAACGAGCTATGCTTTTAATATTTACTACAGCAATTGTAACTTCTGGGTTAGCAATTTTACCTTGGTTTATCATATAGGAATACTCCCCTAACAATGAAAAAAGCTGATTGCTTCTTAAGAAGCAATCAGCTTTTTTTATATTATAAAATCCCCAAAATTTTATTTACGCAACTTATAATAATAACCATAGATACGGCAACGCACATGACAACCGTATTACGATCTTGCTTTTCTTTTTTTGAAATTTCTTCTTTTGAATTCATGTGTATGATCTCCTTTTAAAAAAAGTGTGAGATAGGAAATTTTTCTTATCCGATGCGAGGTGAATACGAAAACCCTCTCTATCTCACATACACAATAGAATGGAATTGTCATTTTATAAATAAAATGACATGACGTTATGTCGCAACATAGGGTATTTTGTGTCGCTACGTTTTCTATTATAAAAAATAGTTGTGCAAAACTAGTGCATTTTTTATGTCAATTACTCTGAGCGAAAAATAACTCTTCCACTCAATCACATAAAAAGAGTTTTTTATTATTTTCATGTAAACTATACAAGTAGAATGAACAGTTTGGGGTGCACAAGATTATGGTAAAAATTTTATTAGTAGACGATGAAGAACGTATGTTACGATTATTAGATCTGTTCTTAAGCCCTCGCGGCTATTTTTGCATGAAAGCTACCTCTGGCCTTGAAGCACTAAATTTAATCGAACAAAAAGAATTCGATATTATTTTATTAGATGTTATGATGCCAAATATGGATGGATGGGATACTTGCTATCAAATTCGTCAAATTTCCAATGTTCCTATCATTATGTTAACAGCTCGTAATCAAAACTACGATATGGTGAAAGGCCTCACGATGGGCGCAGATGATTATATTACAAAACCATTTGATGAGCATGTATTAGTCGCACGAATCGAGGCTATATTACGCCGTACAAAAAAAGATGGCTTTGTTAGTTTCAATGGTATTGAGTGGGATAAAACGAAACATACTGTCACAGTTTATGATGAAAAAATCTCATTAACTCCTATCGAATTTTCGTTACTCGGACTATTTTTGCAAAATACAAACCGTGCTTATAGCCGAGATGATTTAATCGAAAAAATTTGGGGCTATGAAACAGATATCGAATATAGAACAATTGATTCACACATTCGTAATATCCGTGATAAACTACGCAAAAAAGGATTTCCAATTGAAGATTACCTAGAAACGGTCTATAAAGTCGGATATAAATGGAAAAGTGAATAATTACTTCGGTCAGTGGGAAATCGTATACCACTGACTCTTTATTATGAATAAGGTATGGTGAAAAAATGAGTAAACTTTCCCTTAAAATTGGGACATACTTTTTAATATTAGCTTTATGTATTGAAACAATTGCTTTCGTATCTTTTTATAAAAGCCTTTCAAAAATGCGTATTGTAGAGGAAACAGATGCTCTTTTAGAGAAAGGTAATCGCTATAGTAAAAAAATTAAAAGCCGCGAGAGACGGGATGAATATTATAAAGAAATGAAACACGCTGAACATAATAAAAGTCCTAAACGCCCTGTGTATCCTGAATTCGATATTACGAATGAGGCTGCACACTTAGTTGAATCGGAATCAATTTCTAACTCCGATATAGCTATCATTATTACTGACCATAACGGCAAAATTATTTCCACCTCAGAACCCGTAACAAAAGATATGCAAAAACAACTTACTTGTAAAACAGAAACTGTCCCAGACGGCGGATTGGTCGTTGAAAGGAACTGGAAAAAATCAAAGTTCATCACAACAGTAAGCCCACTTAACACAACAAAGTTTCAAGGAAAGCTATATATGCTATTAAAAACATCTTTCCTAGAAAATATGTTACTTAAACTCATGAACCAATTTCTTATCATTAGCGTTTTAACAATTATTTTAACAACAATTTCTGTCTTTGTTTTTTCACGCGTTATTACAGAACCACTTGTAAAAATGAAGAGAGCGACAGAAAAAATGTCAAAATTAAATAAGCCAATTCAATTAGGTATTAAACGGAATGATGAACTCGGAAGTTTAGCAAAAACAATTGAAGATTTATCGAGTGAACTTACGTATATGAAAAAAGAGCGCAATGAATTTCTCGCTAGTGTCGCTCATGAACTATTAACTCCATTGACCTATATGAAAGGTTATGCAAAGGTAGCAAAGAGAGACTCTTTAACAAAAGAGGAGCGAGAAGAATACTTACAAATCATTGAGGATGAAACGGATAGTGTAACCGATCTCGTCCAAGATTTATTTATGCTTGTACAATTAGAACAACACCAATTTGTTATAAAAAAACAAAAAGTGCTTCTTCAGCCATTTTTAGAACGAATGGTTGAAAAAACAAAAACAACATTAACGAATAAGCAAATGCAACTTCATGTATATTGCAAAGATGATTTAGAAGTTTGTATAGACGAAAGACGTATGGAACAAGTTATGTTAAATTTATTACACAACGCTTATCAACATTCGCCAGAAAACACATCCATTACGATACGTGTACTCATGGAAACAGATTCTTTTACAATAAGTGTACAAGATGAAGGTGAAGGTATTCCTGAAGAAGATATCCCGCATATTTTTGACCGTTTTTATCGTGTTGATAAATCTAGAACACGAGCTACAGGCGGAAAAGGCATCGGGCTAGCTGTTGCAAAGGAAATTGTAGAATTGCATAACGGTTCTATTCTAGTAACAAGCCAATTAGGAGCGGGAACAAACTTCATAATCAAGCTACCTTTTGAATAATATGCGTGTGAAAACACCAGTAGTAGTAAACACTACTGGTGTTATTTTGTTCATAAAAACAGCTCATATAAGCTAAGCTTTTGAAATTATTCTTATTTCAATATAAAATAAAGGTACATTTGCAAAGATTTGGAGGGTGATATAATTGGATATCCATGTATTAACAAAAGACGAAGCAGAAATTTACTTAGAACTTCGCGTAGAAGGATTAAAGCAAAACCCTGAAGCATTCAGCTCTTCTTATGAAGATATTATTAATAAAGAGTGTGCGATTGAATATAAAGCACAAAAATTAGCACAAGATGAAAACTATACGCTAGGTGCATTTAAAGATGGAAAATTAATCGGGGTTGCAACACTGGAAACGAAACCATATGTAAAACAAGAACATAAAGCTAAAATCGGTTCTGTATATGTATCTCCAAAAGCACGCGGACTTGGAGCAGGAAAAGCACTTATTAAAGAATGTCTTGAGCTTGCTAAATCTTTAGAAGTAGAACAAGTTATGCTTGATGTTGTTGTTGGCAACGATGGAGCGAAAAAACTTTATGAATCATTAGGTTTTAAAACATTCGGTGTACAAGAACGTTCATTAAAATATAACGGACAATATTGGGACGAAGAGCATATGGTCTTATTCTTAGATGAAAATAAATAATAAAAAACATCCTCATGTTTGGAGGATGTTTTTTACTTTCTTGTAAACCATGCCGTTTGTAATAATTGAATCGCTTTCGCAATCTCTTCCTCTGATAATATCGCAAACCCAAGTAAAACTACACTCTCAGGCGCCGTACCGTCTTTATAGTACGTAGACACAGGATATATTTTAATACTATATTTCGCAGCTTCTTGAATTAATTCTTCTTCCCGCATTCCATTATGCACTTTTAATAAAATGTGTAGTCCGGAATCTTCTCCTATCACTTCAACACGATTAGAGAAATACTTCTCTATTTCAAAAACAAGTCTATCTCTCTTCTTTCGGTAGACAACACGCATTTTATGAATATGTTTTTCCCAATATCCTTCATTTAAAAATCTTCTAATCACTTCTTGATCTATTCTTGAAACACTTTGTGTATAAAATAAATATTGCTGTTGATACTTTTTAATTAATTTCTTCGGCAACACCATATAGCTCATCCGTAGCGATGGCAATAATGCTTTAGATAGCGTCCCCATATAAATAACTTTCCCCTCTGTATCTAACCCTTGCAGCGCCGGTATAGGCTTTCCAGAATAACGAAATTCACTATCGTAATCATCTTCAATAATATACCTGCTCTCTTCTTTCTTTGCCCATTGTAAAAGCTGCATCCTTCTCGTAATAGGCATAATCATTCCAGATGGAAACTGATGGGAAGGTGTAACAAATACAACATTCGCATTGCTATTTTCTAAATCTGCAATACAAATTCCATCTCTATCTAAAGATAACATTTTGACTCTTGCTTCTCCCTGTTCAAAAACAACCATCTTCCTATGATACCCTGGGTTTTCAACTGCATAATTGCTTTCCTTTAACAATTGAAACAATAGTTTCACTAATATTTGTGTTCCCGCTCCTAATACAATTTGACTAGCTGAACAACGCACACCTCTAGATTCATACAAATAATTCGTAATCTCTTCTCTTAAGCTTGCTTCCCCTTGAGGGTGTCCTAGAAAGAGAAGTTCGTTATTATGCGGTTGCCATACTTCATTTACAATTTTCCGATACATATTAAATGGAAAAGCATTTGTATCAATTCCTGTTTGTGTAAAGTCAAATTTATAACTCTTCTCCTGAAACGGTACTTCTTCTATTCTATCTCCGCTATCCTCTATATGAACCATTTGCTCAATCTTGCATACAAAATAACCTTTTCTCGATATCGACTCAATATAACCTTCTGCAAGTAATTGTTCGTACGCTGCCTCTACTGTATTTTTACTTACTTGTAAATGTATCGCTAACTTTCGCTTAGCCGGTAATTTCGTAAAAGGGACAATCGATCCATCTTTAATTTCTTTTTTTATATACTCATACAATTGCACATACAATGCCTTTTTACTATTCATATTTAAATTAGGCGTTAATTCTAACATAATATCTGACCCCTTAATAAAACTAAAATCTGATACTTTTTACAGTACCAGAAGTTATATATAATTCCTTTTATCATGTCACACATCAAAAATCAAATACCGGAGAGGAGAAACATGATAATGAACAATGGTAGACGTATCGGACTCATTATGATTATTACAGGGGCTACATTATGGGGATTATCTGGTCCAATGATTCAGTGGCTATTTCAGCATACTAATGTATCCTCAATTGATTTTTTAACAATTCGATTGTTACTTGCAGGAATATTTATTTTGTCTTTCTTACTTATAAAGAAACAAAACATATTTCAAATTTGGAAACACTCTAGATATTCTATACAACTTATTATTTTCTCTATTCTCGGCATGCTTGGTGCGCAATACGCCTTTATCGAAACGGTTCATATTAGTAACGCGGTCACAGCAACGCTATTTCAATTTCTAGGTCCTGTTCTTATTACCATGTATGTTGCATTTGAACAAAGAAAATTCCCTGCTTCCATGCAACTATTCGCAATTATAGCCGCGCTAATAGGAACATACTTTATTATTACAAATGGCTCAATTGAAAATGTTGTTTTATCTAAAGAAGCTATTATTTTTGGACTATTAACAGCAATTGGATTTGCATTTTATACCCTTCATCCGGCTTCTCTCATTAAAGAATGCGGGACAACTGTAGTAATTGGTTGGGGGATGTTAATCGGAGGAATTGCACTACTTATTTATAATCGTTCATTCGGGTGGAATCACTTTTCACAAACCCTTACACTAAAAACTTTTTCTATGCTTATTCTTATCATTATTAGTGGTACCCTTTCTTTCCTTCTATATATCGGTAGTCTTAAATATTTAGCAGCAACAGAAACAAGCATTTTATCTAGCATTGAACCCCTTGTAGCTGCCATCGTCTCAATTACTTGGCTAAATGAATCTTTTGGAACATATCAATTATTAGGCGGCGTATGTATCGTTCTGTCCGTTATTTTTTTGACGATGCCTCAAAAAGAAACCGAACCAACCTATACAACGGAACAAATATAAAGTGAAACTTTAATTAGTGGGGCTATCTCCCACTGATTATTAACCTACACCAATCGGGCTTTTACGGGATAAAAAATGTCAAAAGAGGTCGTACAAAACTTACGACCTCTTTTTATACTTTAAAGGAATTGTCCCGCCTTCTAGCAAATACAATTACACTAACAATAAAAACTAGGAGTGTGGCACCATGAAAAAAATCGGAACTATGCTACTTCTCTCCTTCCTCATCACTGGATGCACACCAGCACAACCTGATTCAAAAGCATCTAAAACTGAAGCTGTCGCAACGTCATCCAATCAAGTGAACGCACCTTCCTTCTTTCATCTTAGTGTTTTAAAAGATGTAAATTGGGAAGAAGCCCCCTCATTCATAGACGGAAAAATACCTTTAAAAGGCATCGAAGGAAAAATCGCAATGGCTGATAGTCCTATTATCGCGAATGAACAAAATGAAATAATGTGGTACTTTCTAGATTCTGAAATACCAACTGGAAAATTGTCTATTATTGCGCTAAAACAAGGATCTGTAACTCCGACACCAGTACTCTTTCAAAAAGAAACTTCCAAACAAACTTGGACCACTTCAAATACAATCGATTCTACTGCAAACGAACTCCCTCTCACTATGTCACTACCTTCATCTGGATTATGGTTATTAAATATATATGTGAATGAAAAATATTATGATCAGTTTGTAATCACCGCTGAGTAAAGTGACAAAAATAAACCACTTTCTTACAACAATGTAATTTCTACGGCATGTACTTCGATAGTTGAATTATCTCTCTTCTCTTATACTTAAAGTAAGAAATGAAACGAGGAGAGATGAGAGATGAAAAAAATGATAGAAGTAATCGTAGCAGTAACTGAGGTTTTAGTGAATGGTAAACAAGTTGCAATGGAATTAAATAAATAGTGAAGAAACATAAATAATTCTACACTTCTTCATTATTTTGATTTCTTATCTCAAAAAAGCAGTGCCTTTTAGGCACTGCTTTTAGCTATTAATAACGTGGTATTTTCGTAATTTGTGCCACGCCTGAATCAATAGCTGCTTTCGCTACTGCTTCCGCAACACTTGGAACAACTCTTTTATCTAATGGATTCGGGATTACATAATTCGCATTACGTTCTTCATCAGTAATGATGTTAGCGATCCCATATGCTGCCGCTAATTTCATCTCTTCTGTAATATCAGTTGCGCGCACATCTAACGCACCGCGGAATATTCCAGGAAACGCCAATACATTATTTACTTGATTCGCATAATCCGAGCGCCCAGTTCCTACTACAGCTGCCCCAGACTCTAATGCATCCTCAGGGAAGATTTCTGGAATTGGATTCGCCATTGCAAACACAATTGCTTTCTCATTCATCGTCTGTACAAGTTCTTTCGTTAATACGTTAGGAGCAGATACGCCAATAAAAATATCAGCTTGGTTAATCGCTTCTTTTAACGTTCCACGCACATGTTCACGATTTGTCTTTTTTGAAACTTCAATTTGTGCTTCGTTCATCCATGTTTCACCTTCACAAACAATACCTTCTAGGCTAACTAGCGTAATGTGCTTTGCACCAGCCTTTAATAATAATTTTCCAATTGCAATTCCTGCCGAACCCGCACCGTTAATAACGATTTTCACATTATCCATTTGTTTGCTAACAACTTTTAATGCATTAATAACAGCTGCTAAAACGACAATAGCTGTTCCATGTTGATCATCATGGAATACAGGAATATTCGTTTCTTCTTTTAATCGTTTTTCAATTTCAAAACAACGCGGTGCTGCAATATCTTCTAAATTAATCCCTGCAAATGTAGGCTCTAAATTTTTCACAAGGGTAACGATTTCATCTACATCCGTTGTGCCTAAACATAATGGGAAAGCATCTACATTCGCAAACTTCTTAAACAAAATACTTTTTCCTTCCATAACAGGCATAGCCGCTTTCGGTCCAATGTTTCCTAAACCGAGTACCGCTGTTCCATCTGAGACAACTGCCACCATATTACCACGTGCTGTATAGTCATACACCGTTTCTTCATTTGCCGCAATTGCTTTGCAAGACTCCGCTACACCTGGTGTATACGTCAGGCTTAAATCATCCGCTGAATTTACTTCTACTTTACTTGTAATTTCAATTTTCCCTACTAATTCTTTATGCAATAACAATGATCTTTCATTAATTTGATTTGCTAACATACTTATAATCTCCCCTTAATTTGACAAGCTAGCTATATGAATATAGCTAGCTTGTTTGATCATGAAAACATCTTTAATAATATTGTCGCCGTTACAACCATTGCCGCCCCGCCTAAACGAGTCGAAATTTGCGCGAACGGCATTAATTCCATACGATTTGAAGCCGATAAAATAGCAACATCTCCAGTTCCACCTAAACCGCTATGACATCCAGTTACAATCGCCGATTCAACTGGATACATCTTCATCACTTTCCCTACAAGAAAACCTGATGCTACCATTGTAAGAACAACCGATGCGCACACAACAACATATCCTACTGAAAGAACTGCTGCTACGTCTTTTAACGGAATATATAGCAATCCTAATCCAACCATTAAAGGCCAAGTTAAATTCTTCGAAATAAATTTATATAAATGGAATGCTCCTTGCTCCATTTTTGCTGGCATTAATTTAAAGTATTTCACAAGCGCTGCTGAGAAAATCATAATGATTGCCCCAGGAATACCGATGAACTTAGAAGCAAATCCTCCGAAGATGAAGAACGTACACGCAATTAATAAACCTGCTCCCATTAATGAGAAGTCAATTGGCTTCTCTGTATTTTGTTCTTTTAATAATTCTGCTTGATTGTCTGTTTTCACTAATACACCGTTACCACTAAGCTCCGGTTTCTTCTCACCTAAACGCTTCATATACCCTGCACTTACAATTGCGAACATATTTCCAATAATAGCTGCTGGAATAAGCTGTGATACAAACGTTGCTGATGATTCATTTAAAATATCACTATAAGCTAGCGACAATGGTAAAATCCCTTCCCCGATACCACCACTCACAATTGGTACGATGATAAAGAAGAATGTGTGCTTCATTTCAAATCCAAATAATGAACCCACCAATAATCCTACTGCTACAGAAGCTAACGTCCCTACTACTAAAGGAATAAACATGCGAACGAAACCTTGTACTAACACTTTACGGTTCATTCCTAAAATACTTCCGACTACTAAACAAGAAATATATAAATATAAAAAGTTCGATTTTTTCATTAACATAGTCGCAGCTTCCATTGAAGCTGGATTCATCCAGTTAAAAAATACAAGTAATGATGGAATAAATAACGAAAGTATTGCTGGACCGCCGATATTTTTTAAAATTGGAATTCTCATCCCAATATCGCCTAAGAAAATCCCCATGATCATAATAACTGCAAATCCACCAATCATATCTGCTGGCAATTTATTATATACAGATGCCCCATAAATAATAGCAGCCAATACTACATATAATGGTAAAGGTATAACACCGATTTTTACATTCATAATTTTAGAAGCGAAAGATTCTCTTTGTACTTCATTTCCTTCAGAAAATGATACCGCTTCCACATTCTTTTGAATTCCCATATGGCACCCCCTCGTTTTCTTAATAACAATATTAAAACGCTTTCAATAGTAAAAATAGTTTTTGTAAGTTTTGTAATTGATTTTGTAATTAAAAAAAGTATAAGCGACTTATATTAAGTCGCTTATACGTAAAACTCTATTTTCTTTTGATCAACACATCTTAATTTACTTACAGGTCTTCCCACATGTTGGTACATCATTTCGTTTTCTAACACCCCAATGTCAGTCAGAAACATTACATATTTTCGAATAGAAACTCTTGAAATTCCAACTAATTGTGCCATTTCATCTGTTGTAAATACTCTTCCATTCAGAGACTCAATCTTCTGCCAAATTAATTGCAATGTTTGCTTCGTTAAACCTTTCGGAAGCTCTTTAGTGACAGTAGGCTCTCTTTTTTCTTTTTGTAAAATTAACGAATCTAATTCCGATTGACTAATTTTTTGTTGTTCTTTCATGAAAGTAAATTTTTCTCGATATATAGTTAATGCCTCTTTAAATCGTTCAAATGTAAATGGTTTAATTAAATAATCTACAACTCCATATTGTAATGCTTTTTTAATACTCCCCATATCATGTACAGCTGAAATCATCATTATATCGATTTCTTTTTCTTGGTTCCGGATATACATTAAAAGCTCAAACCCAGTCTCTTCAGGCATAAAAATATCAAGTAATACTAAATCTACTCGTGATTTCTCTAATACTTCTATCGCTGACTTTACTGAGTTAACTGCTTGAACAAGTTCAAACCCTCCTACTTGTTCTAAATAATGCGTATTTAACATTGCTACCATCGGGTCATCTTCTACAATTAAAACTTTAATCATATTTGCCTCTCATCCCTACCTTTAGGTATTTCAATTGTTATCGTTGTTCCCTTTCCTACTAATGAATGCATATGAATTTCCCCATTTATTCGCTGTATACTTTCTTTTACAAGATACAAACCATAACCGCGGTTATCTCCCTTTGTGGAATAACCTTTCGTAAATAATTCCTCTATTTCTTTTTCTTGTATACCTTTTCCCGTATCTTGTACTGTAATAGTTAGTATATCCCCATGTTGTATCTCAACTTCAACTTGCTTCTTTTCACAATTCGTCACTGCTTCTAATGCATTATCAATTAAATTTCCGACAATCGTAATAAGTTCATGAGTAATACTTTCATCATCTATTTCCGGCATATAAGAATCTTCACTTATAATTAATTTTATATTTTTCTCTCTAGCATAGCTGAGCTTACCTAGTAAAAAACCAGCAAATACTGGACTTTTTATTCTTTTCATAACTCCACCAATTTCATATTGATGCTCTGATACCATGCCGCTTATATACTTCTGTAATTCTTCATACTGTTTCATATGTGTAAGCCCTAATACGACATGCATCTTATTCATAAACTCATGAGATTGTGCCCGTAATGCTTCTGCATATAGTCTAATACCAGTTAGTTCCTCTGCTAGTTTTCTAATCTCTGTTTTATCACGAAATGTTGCAATTGCACCAACTATTTCTCCTTTTACATATAAAGGAACTCGATTCGTCACAATCGTAATTCCATAAATATTTTGTTCTTCGTTTAATTGTACTTCTCCCGTTTGCAATACTTCTTTTATACGTGAATTTGGCATATACAACTCAACATCTTTACCGATAAAATCTTCTTCAAGTCCGCTTTTTTTAAATAGACGTTTCGCTTCATTATTAATTAACGTTACTCTAGCCTCTTTATCTACAGCAATAATACCTTCCTTTACAGATTGTAGCATCGTATTTCTTTCTTCAAGAATTTTTGCTATCCTGTGCGGCTCAAGACCGAATAAACTTTTCTTTATATGTCTAGCTAGCAATATTGCTCCTATAATTCCGACTAATACACCCACTCCGACACCAATATAAATGATATGTCTACTTTCCTTAACTCTCTCTTTTACATTATCTGCTGAAATACCAACAGCCACTGCTCCAAGTTGTTCACCTGTTTCAGAAAATATTGGTACAAACACTCGCATGGAAATACCTAAAGTTCCTTCTGCTAACGATACATGTTCTTTTCCTTTCAATGCAGGCCCTTCATCTCCCCCAATAAAATGATGCCCTATTTTTTGAGGATTTGGATGTGACTTTCTTATTCCATTCATGTCCATAACTACAATAAATTGAACACCTGTGTTTTGTAATATTCTATTTGTATACGTTTGGATTGCAGAGGTATCTGCTTTCCCAACCAAACCATCGATTACAATCGAATCATTCGCCACAATGTGTGCAATTGTTTTTGCTTTCTCTGCTTGGCTATCCTCCGTCGTCCGTTCTACATTATGACTAATTAATATATCTGTCACAAGTAAAGAAAAAATTACAACTGTACAAACTAACAATGTAATCGTTTTCCATAAATTCCATAGTCTTTTTCTTTTTTTCATCCTGTTAATGACTCCCCTAATTGCTGAATAGAAAAATAAGTAAGGTGATATTATTTTCACCTTACTTATCTGCTGTTATTATACTTTAAATTTACTAGTCATCGCTTGTAGTTCTTCTGCCATCTCAGCTAAGTTTTGCGAAGCTGAACTAATTTCCTCCATGGAATTAACCTGTTCTTCTGTTGAAGCTGCAACACTTTGCATACTAGCTGTATTTTCTTCTGCAGCAGCTGCAATTTCATCAATAGCATTTGTCACTTCATTTGCATCTCCAGCAATTCTCTTCGTTGTTTCTACCATTTGATTAACTTGAGAAACAATATGTGTAGTAGAACTTAAAATTTCCGTAAAACTTACTTTCGTTTTTGTTACAACATCAAGGCCTTGTTGAACTTCTCCATTCACATTATCCATCGCCTTAACAGTATGTTCAATATCCGCCTTAATTTCTGCAATTAAATTTGCAATCTCTCCAGATGACTCTCCTGATTGCTCTGCTAATTTTCTAACCTCATCTGCTACAATAGCAAATCCTCGTCCCTGTTCACCTGCTCTTGCTGCTTCAATAGCCGCATTTAAAGCTAATAAGTTTGTTTGAGTTGCAATGTTTTGAATTGCTTCAGAAATAGTTCCTACTTGCTTTGATTTCTCATCAAGAAGTTTAATAATAGCATCTGACTCGGATACCGACCTAGAAATAGACTGCATTTGTTTTGCGGTTTGTTCAACTAAATCTTCTCCCTCTTCAGCTCTTTCACGGGCATGTAATGAGGAAATAGAAATTGACTCTGCGCTTCCGGTTACATCTTGAATTGCTGTATTTACTTGTTGTAATGTAGCAGCACCTTCTTCAACACCTTGACTTTGTGACTCAGCCCCACCTGATACTTGTTCCATCGCAATTGTAATTTGATCTGTCGCATCATTTGCTTGCTGTACGCTCGCTGTTAACTCTTCAGCCGATGCTGCAACATGTTCTGCTGAAAAGCTAATTTGGGTAATAACATCTTGTAAAGACGTAGACATTTCATTAAATAAATTCCCTAATTTCCCTATGTCATCCTTGGAATGGATTGTAATTTTCTCTGTTAAATCTCCCTTACTAATTTTATATGCCGATTCAGCTATTTTTCGTAATGGCCCTGTAATAGACTTTGTAATGAAATAAATTAATATACTACCAAATGCAATAGCAATAGCAATAACAATAAAAGTCTTATAAAATACTGGATTCGCAGCTTGGTTAATTTCTTCATCAAACATAACTCCAACTACTTTCCAGCCCGTTTTCTCATTTGTTGCAAAGATTAAATTCTTTTTATCATCTTGTTCTGTATAAGAGACATTTCCTTGTTTTTCTTCATAAATCGGTTTAATCCAAGGATCAGTAACTTTTGCACCTGGTTTTCTAGATGGATGACTAACAATTTGCTTATTTTGATCTAAAATAACTGCATAACCTTTTTCACCAATGTTAATCATTTTGGAAATTTTCAAGATGTTATCTAAATTTAAGTTAATTCCTATAACACCTTTACCATCTTTTACTTCTTTTGCAATTGTTACTACCATATTTTTTGTAGATGCTGATTGATATGGTGCAGTAACAATTACTTTCCCTTTATTTTCATGTGCTTCTTTATACCAAGATCTATCTGTTGGATTATACTCATCATCCATTTTGATAAATGGTTCTCTTATAAACTTTCCTGTCTGCGTTCCAATATAAATACCTTCTACTTCTGGATGAAGTTTTATATATTGCGCTAACTTTGTTCTTACTATTTCTTCTTGTCCGTTTGGATATGTATCCTCTGTTAAGATGTCTGCAAAGTATGCTGCATCAACAAATTTCTCTTCTATATTTTGAGAAATAACAGTATTTAAAATCGAAATGTTTTCCTTTGCTTTACCTGTGATTTGTTGTTCAAAATTTGTTTTGGCAGTTTGATATGAAACACCACCGATAATAAGTCCTGGTATAGTTAAAATTAGAAAAAATGAAATGATTAATTTTTTCTTGATACTCATACATTTAACCCAGTTAAATATTTTTTGCATAATAAGCCTCCTTTATGTAATGTGAATACTTGTGTAATTTTATACAAGTAACATATATAAAACAATATATAATGATAACATGTAATTTTTTTGTCAATTATGCATTTTTACATATTTACTACTTCTAAAGATTTAAGCATAAAAAATAAGAGAACTTCAGCTTATATAATAAGTTCAAGTTCTCTTATTTCGTAACAAAAAGCCCCCACAAAAACTCCTCTTACAATTCCTTACATCTCTTTCCTTACTCATTCATTTAGGGCTTTTCACATAACTAATCGCCTGACTCCCCATTTGCATCCATGCCTTTTCAAAACTTTCTCTCGGTACTTTTACATCTAAACTTTCATTAAGAGGATCTCGAATATATACAAATTCCTTATCATATCCAATAAGCACTACACAATGTTCATTATACGTAATAGAAACATCTCCACTATTTGTTTCCCATGTAGTAAATTCATCTTCATCTAATGGCGCAAATGTTGCATTTGTGATCATGACTACCGGTTGTTCTGCTTTTACACTCTTATAAATTTCTTCTATATTCTTCCCTGTTAAGTCTACAGCTTTATTAGGTAAATATTTTTCCGCTAACTGAAAAAGTGGCCCATGATATACACCGTATCCTGATTCAGAAAATGTATAAATATTACCTACAAATCCTTCATTTGGATTCCCGCGCACACCATCATCTATAAAATCAACTTTTTTTATTTCATTTGCTAATGTCATCTTATCCACTGAAACACCAGCGTATTGTAA
Source organism: Bacillus sp. FSL W8-0770 (assembly GCF_038008705.1). Classification (NCBI taxonomy): domain Bacteria; kingdom Bacillati; phylum Bacillota; class Bacilli; order Caryophanales; family Bacillaceae; genus Bacillus; species Bacillus sp. FSL W8-0770. The sequence continues at coordinate 555,564 of NZ_JBBOZR010000001.1, read as the reverse complement.
CATCATCGCTAAGCTTGTCACTTCACAGCCTCGATCTAGCTCTGGTAGTTGCTGAATTAATGGTACACTTGATAAAATGACCTTTTCATCATTATTACTAAATTCCGGTTCTTTTCCGTTTTGTATATTGAAGAATGTCAACTTCTCCACATACTTTGTAACTCCATTTGTATATACACTCCATACCGCTATAGCTAGTAATGCTATACATATATACCACTTAAACCTCCGTATCACTCTCACGCCCTTTTTAGTTCGTTAAATAAGAATAAAATGCGTCAGCATCCGTTCGAATCACTGGTACAAAATTTAGTTCTTTTTCTCTCTCAGGTTGATCTTTTTTTATTTTTTCTGTTAGCTCTTGAATATTCATGTTCGCTTTGTCCATATTAAGCTCATCTGCCAATTGTAGCACCTTTTGTTCATTAATTTCTCTTAATACTTGATATATATCTTTCCCATACAAATCAATATGATATTTTTTTGCTTCTTCCTGCACTTTTTGTTCGTACACCTCTTGTGCTAATTCTTCAATTTCTTTTCCCTTTTGAGAAATGTCTAACTTCCCTGCTTCTTCTCTTACTTTCTTTCCATAGATTTCTTCTGCAATGTCCTCTATTTCTTTTCCATTTGTCGAAATACCTAATTTATCTGCTTCATCATTAATTTTAATCATATTAATTTGATTAATTAAATTTACAATTGATGTATTTTCTATAGATATGCCTAGTTTTAACGCTTCTTGCTTCACTTTTGTTTCATAGATTTCTTCTGACAACGTCCCAACATCTTTTCCTTCAATCGATATGCCTAACTGCTCTGCTTCCCTTCCTACTTCTGTTTCATGAATTTCTTTTTCTAGTGTAATTTGTTCTTTTCCTTCCGTTTCAATACCTAGTTTCTCTGCTTTTTCTTCTGTATGCACTGCATGTATCTTACCATTATTTAATTGTTCTTTACTGCGCTGCGTGTAATCAGTCTTTCCTTTTTGTGTTTCAGAAGGAGAGGCACCCCCTAATATACTTAAGCTCATTACTCCAATAGTGAATACCGTCATCATTTTCTTTTTCAAAATTAATTCCTCCCTCTTATACTTTCTTTCCCATCATTCCCCTAGTTTTTTTAATACTATACATACATCTCATCGCTGCTTGAGATAACATTATGATTGATAAACCCCACTCACATACACCTAGTCTCTTCTTCATGTAACGAACTTTCTTTATGCCATACATAATATAAATAGTTTCTTAACTTTACCTTAAAAAAAGACGACCTTGTGTAAAAACAAGGTCGTCTTTTTACTTATATTTTTTGGTTTTTAGGGAAAATCACTTCAAAACAAGTGCCATCTCCCCATTTGCTCTCTACTGATATTTTTCCGTAATGCTTTTCTACAATCCAATTTGCGATTGAAAGACCTAATCCAGCTCCTTCTGACGTACTTCTTGCTTTATCCCCTTGATAAAAACGATCAAATAATTTTGGAATATCTTCTTCTTTCACTCCTATCCCGTCATCTTTCACCTGTATACGAATTGAACTACTCGTTTGCGTGCAATCAATTTGAATATGCCCACCTTCATTTGTATACTTCATCGCATTATCCAACAGTATGACCATCATTTGATGAATCCGCTCTCTATCCCCCATAAAAGATACACCACGTTCTACTTTTAGCATCATTTCTTTTTCTTGATAAGAAGCAATCTCCTTATATGGAGCTACTATTTCTTCTAACAATTTATCAAGTTCAAATATTTTCTTATCCATCTCAATTTGATTAGAATCAGAACGTGCTAGCAATAATAAATTACTAACGAGTTTCGATAACCGCCTACATTCTTTTGAAATTGTAGAAATATCCATCGCTTTTTCTTCTATCGTAGCGGATGGTGACTGAAATAAAACATCCGTTTTTGATTGAATAACTGCAAGTGGTGTCCTGAGTTCATGTGATGCATCAGAAACGAATTGCTGCTGTTTCTCCCATGAATTTTGAATAGGTACGAGTGCTCTGCCAGCTAGGAAAAAGCCGATACCTATCGCACAGAGGCTTCCTATGCTACAACCTATAACGAGGATTAAAAATAAAGTATTTAACATTCCTTCTTCCGCTGTTATATCTCGCACGATTTGAACTATTTCTCCATCTTTTTGAAGCGAAAATGCTCTAAAATATCGTCCTTGTACTTTGATATCTTGTAACTCCCCTATTTTTTCCGGAGAAAACTTTTCCAAATTCTCTTCAAAAATAGAACGGAATTTACGGTTATCGCCCTCTATTTTCACTATTTTCCCATTCCAAGTTATTCTAGTTACTCGCGGATCTCCAATTTGGATATTCTCCATACGTTTTCTTGGTGGTATTTTAACATCTAATTTTTCTCTATACTGAGCCATCATTTTTATAGATTGATCCACTTCATTATAAATACGCTTATATGTGTATGAATAAATAATACTACCTAATATACCTATTAATAGGATAAATACTAATGAATTCACTATAGTCAAACGAATGCGTGTCTTTTGAAACATACTTCCCTTTTTCATTGTTCTTTTAATATATATCCAATACCTCGAACAGTTTGAATATCTTTCTGATAACCGAATGGTTCTAATTTTTTACGCAAATGATGCACATACACTTCCACAATGGCTACTGTCGTATCTGAATCAAATCCCCAAACACGATCAAAAATTTGTTCACGCATTAAAATCTTCCCGCTATTTTGAATGAGATACTCTAGCAGCTCATATTGTTTCAATGTCAACTTAATACTTTGTCCATCTACTTGAACGTCTTTATCTTTTCCGAACAATTCAATCCCTTTATAACGAATCGTTTGCTGCGTTGTTAAACTACCACTTCTGCGTAGTAAAGCGCGAATTCTCGCTTTTAATTCAGGGGCCTGGAATGGCTTAACGATATAGTCATCTCCACCAAAATCCAATCCCTTCACCCGATCTTCTAAAGAATCTCTCGCTGTCAAAAACAGGACTGGTGTTTCAATCTTTTCATCACGTATTTTTTGAATTACTTCAAATCCGTCCATCCCTGGCATCATCACATCCAGTAAAATTGCATCATATATATTTTGAAGAGCTAAAAACAATCCATCTTCTCCATTTATTGCCGTATCTACTTCAAATTCATCACGCAAAATTTGTACGATAGACTCTAATAACGAGGCATTATCTTCTACTACAAGTAAGCGCATGCTCTCACCTTCCATCAAATAGTTCAATTCTATTTATTATTACATTTCTTCTCTTCATAACAAAAGAATGTAGTTACATTACGTTTCATTTTTAACTATTTCCTTCTAAAATTTTGAAGTTTTATTATAAAAACTTTGTCTTAAATTTAGCTTAATAAAAAATTGAAAGAAATAAGATTCCTCTTATCTCTTTCAATTTTTTATTACATATACCTTTTTACTCGGCAATTCCAAACAATTTAGCTGACCACCGTACACAGCCCCGCCATCAATTCCAATAATACGATTACTACCAAAATACACTCCGCAATCCTCACTACCATGAAGCGTTTTTGTTTCCGTATGCCCAAATACAACAACCTTTTCACCGCTATATCCATTATGAAATTCATTACGGATCCACATTAACGTATATGGTTCAGATTCAGAAACTCGTTTCATCGGTTCAACCCCAGCATGTACAAATATATACTCTTCTGTTTCAATGTAATGATCTAATTCTTGAATAAACTTTATATGTTCCTCTAATACATGAGAGTGTAAAATCGGTTTTTGGAAGTCTTTGTCATTAACCGCAATATCCTCTTCTACAAATCCATAGCTATATAATGTCTTATCTCCACCATTTCTTTTTACCCAATGGTTCCATGAACGTTCCTCATTTGTCGTTAACGCCTTAATCATCATATCTTCATGATTTCCCTTTAAAATGAGTGCTCCCTCTTCTTTCAATTCTCTTACCTTTTCAATTACAGCACGCGCATTTGGACCACGATCTACATAATCTCCCAGTAAGATTAATTGATCCTGTTTCGCATCATATTGTGCTTCTTCCAATAACTGTTCGAACTTTTCTATCTCTCCATGAATATCACTAATAACAAGAATTCTTTTCATATTATCCCCCCTCTTTCTAATTATAGTTCAAAACAACAGAAACTTCCGAATCTTAATCTTAAATCAAATTTATCCCGCATTAACGGGCAGTAAGCCCCCCACTGATTACAGTTTCACTTTATTACAAACTAAACTATTATCCTTACAACAATGTAAGTCTCTTGTCATCCAATTCGATAGTTGTAATTACTGTATTTCCTTATACTGAGAGTAAGAAATGAAACAAAAAATAAGGAGAGATGAGCGATGAAAAAAGTAATGGAAGTTGTAGTAGCGGTAGTAGAGGTTTTCGTAAATGGTAAACAAGTGGCAATGGAGTTAAATAAATAATGAAAAGGACAACATTCACTCTAGACCCTTTACTCATATAAAAGAGATAAGACTTCATCATTTCTTTGATCCCTTATCTCCCTATAAAGAAAGCCGTATCCCTTTTAAGGATACGGCTTTCTCTTATTTTTGACTCGTACGAGCTGAAATGCTAATTGCTCTATCTGTTGCTTTGGCAGCTTCATCTAACGCTTCTTTACTATTCTTCCCGTCATACATCGCTTCTAATGCTTTTACAACTGCATCTCTTGATTCTGGAAATACACTAATTAAAGCACCTTGTGTTGCTGGAGATTGCTTCGTTGCTTGCAGTTGATCTACTGTTACTTTCAACTGTGGGTATTTTTCATATTGCTCTTTTACTAATGGCTCATTATATGCATCTGGATTAATTGAGAAATAGCCTGTTGCAGTATGCCATTTTGCTTGTACGTCTGGCTTCGTTAAATATTTCATAAAGTCCCAAGCACCTTGTTGCGTTTCTTCTGAAACCATATTCGTCATCCATAATGATGCTCCACCAATAACAACACCATTTTGTTTCGAATCCTCTGGATACGGAATATATGAAACACCTACATTAAACTTAGATGCATCAATTAAATCACGAACACCTGCTGAAGAATCTAAATACATAGCAACTTGTCCAGACTGGAACGCGGCACGAATATCATCCCAACTTGCTCCATACTTTCCAAGTGCGCCAGCTTTATTTAAATCATCTAACATTCCAAATACTTTCTGTCCTTCTTTACCGTTAAATACCGCCTTCTTTGCAGCATCCTTACGGCCGTTTTCGTTATCTACATATAAAGCACCTTGTGTCGCTAACAATTCTTCAAAGAACCAACCATAGTTAAGCATGGAGAATCCATATTGTTTTACATTTCCGCCTTCTTTAATCGTTAACTTTTTCGCTGCTTCTTGTAATTCCGCATATGTTTTCGGAGCTTTCTCTGGATCTAAGCCCGCCTTTGCGAAAGCATCTTTATTATAAATTAATACTGGTGTAGATGAATTAAATGGCATAGAATACATTTTTCCATCAACTGAATAATAATTTGTAATTGCTTTTTCTAATTTTGACGTATCGTACTTATCTTTTTTTATCCAGCTATCAATTGGTGTGATTTTTTTACTATCAATCATATATTTCGTTGTAATTTCACTCGATTGAACAAGAGCTGGCGCTTCTTTCGTTGCAGACATCGTTCTAAATTTCGTTAAAGACTCTTCATATGTTCCTTGGAACTCTGCCTTTATCTCATATTTATTTTGCGACTTATTATAGTCTGCAACAAGACCATCTAGTACTCCTTGTGTTTTTCCACCCATCGCATGCCAGAAGCGAATTACAGTTTTATCACCATTTTTTTCAACTGGTGCTACTTTTGCCTGTGCTTCAGGTTTTCCTTCTGTTTTACTATTTGAACAAGCGGCACTAGATAATGCCATTGTTGCTACCATTAATAGCGCAGCACCTTTTTTAACTAGACTCATTTAAATCTCACCTTCTCTTAGTTATTTAATTGCACCTTTTGTTAATCCTTGTTGTAATTGCTTTTGCCCTAAAAATAGTAAAATCAATGTTGGAATAACGATAACCGTAACACCGGCCATTACGCTTCCCCAATCAGTTGCAACTTCTTGAGACTGAAGCTGCTTCACACCGATTTGCACTGTTCTTACTTTTTCATCAGTGGTCACTAAAAGTGGCCATAAATACATATTCCATGTTGTTAAAAAGCTATATACTCCAAGCGTAATAAAACTCGTTTTACAATACGGAATTACAACGCTGAATAAAAATCTTATATTTCCAATCCCTTCAATAAACGCAGCTTCTTTCAGTTCATTCGGAAGTGTCATAAAATGTTGACGTAACAAGAAAATACCGAAAGCTGTTGCAAAAAACGGCACTGTCATCCCAGCAAAACTATTGATCCAACCAAAGTTTTGAATCGTTAAAAAGTTAGGCACCATCGTTGCTTCCCACGGAATCAGCATCGTTGAAATAAACAGGAAGAAAATTAAGTTTCTCCCTTTAAACTGAAGAAAAACAAAAGCATAAGCTGCTAAACTTGATACGATAAGTTGTCCAATCATAACGACTGTCGATACAATTAAACTGTTATATAAGTATGTAAAAAGCGGTACCTTTTGAAAAATATTAATAAAATTATCAAAAGTAAATTGAGTCGGAAATAACCTTCTCATTTGAATATCGTCTGGTGTCATAAAGCTTATTAAAAATGCATACAGTACAGGAAAAAATACCATTACTGCACTAATAATGAGCAGCATGTATAATAGGAAATTTTGTTTCCACTGTTTAACAATCATTTATAATGCACCTTTCTCTCAGCAAACTTAAATTGAAGTAATGTAGCAATGAAAATGAAAACAAATAATACCATTGCTTGTGCACTTGCTGTTCCAAATTGATGATTCACAAACGCCTCTTTGTAAATCGAGTACACAATCAAATTCGTTGCATCATTTGGTCCACCGTGCGTTAAAATATCAATTTGCCCAAAGCTTTGGAACGCACTAATTAATGTTACTGTTACAATAAAGAATAAAGTTGGTGATAGCATCGGTAATGTAACACGGCGAAGTTTATATAAATAACTAGCACCATCTATAGATGCACTCTCATATAACGACGTATCGATATTTTGTAAACCACCTAATATAACTAAAAATGCAAAACCTGTATTCACCCAAACTGTTGTAACTGATACAGAGAATAGTGCCCAGTCCGGACTCGTTAACCATGCGATTGCAGGAAGGTTCATAGAGGCTAATATATTATTAAATAATCCTACACTTGGATGAAATAAAAATAGCCAAATCACTGCACTAGCGGCTACTGATATTCCCATCGTTGAAGAAAACAGAACTCGGAATAACCCAATACCTCTTACTTTTCCATTTGCAATCAATGCAAGAAACAAAGCAAATATAATACTCGTAGGCACTGTATATAAAACAAATAATAAAGTTGATTTTATACTTTTGTAGAAGGCTGGATCAGAGAATAAGTATTGATAATTTTCTAAGCCAACGAAAAGATTAGCTTCCCCATGTATATCGGTTAAATAAAAGCTATAGTAAATCGTCCTAAACAATGGATAGAACAAAAAAATCGAAAATAACAAAATAGATGGCGCCAAAAACAATAATCCTATTCTTAAATCTTTCGTTCTCCCCCATAATTTTTTCTTTTTTGACACCTTTGTTTGAACTGGTAACTTACTTACCCCAATCATTATTTCGCCACCACTTTCAACTCTTCTTCAGCTACCACTTTTAAGCGTTCATTCGTGTTTTCATTAAAGAAGCATAACTTTTCTTGCGAGAATAATAATTTTACTTTGTCACCTTTGTTCAAGATTAACTGTCCGATGACTTTCGCACTCCAAGTTGTTCCATTTACCGCAAAGTTCAATATAGATTCATTCCCTAATACTTCTACAGATTGCAACGTCACTTCTTGTCCCTCCTCAGACAGTGCAATATGCTCAGGGCGCATGCCTATGCGAATTGTTCCTTCTGGTAATTGCTTTAACTGTCTAATAGATAATGGAATTTGCAATTGCCCTATATGTAATACACCTTTTTCTTTATTTACTTCCCCATCATTTATATTCATAGAAGGAGAACCTATAAAGCTTGCAACAAATTCGTTTGCAGGTTCGTTATATATGTCAAGTGGTGTTCCAACTTGCTGTATACTTCCTTTATTTAAAACCATGATACGATCTCCCATAGTCATCGCTTCTATTTGATCGTGGGTAACGTAAATCATCGTAATTCCTAATCGCTGCTGAATTTCTCTAATTTCAATTCTCATTTGCGCACGTAATTTCGCATCCAAATTCGAAAGTGGTTCATCCATTAAACAGATTGTTGCTTGACTCACAATTGCCCTGGCAAGTGCAACACGCTGTCTTTGTCCGCCTGATAATTGGCCTGGTTTCATTTTCACATACTCTTTCAGTCCTACCATTTCAATAGCTTCCATTAATCGCTTTTGTCGCTCTTCTTTTTGTACTTTTCTTACCTTAAGTCCAAATAAAATATTTTCTTCTACAGATAAGTGTGGATATAATGCATAATTTTGAAATACCATTGATAGATTACGGTCTTTCGGCTCTAGATCATTTGCAACACGTTCATTAATAATTAAATCTCCTGAAGAAATCTCTTCTAAGCCAGCGATCATTCGTAATAATGTGCTTTTCCCGCATCCCGAAGGTCCAACTAAAACAAAAAATTCACCCTTCTTAATATGAACCGATACGCCTTTAACCGCTGTCTCTTCTGCATTTTTATATACCTTTGAAACATTTTTCAATTCAATCACAAGGTTGCACTCCTTTTTTCTTCTTGTATCCATACTTCATAATGACTTGTTGAAATCGCACTTGCTCCTGCACGAATTGCAATTTCCGCATCTTCTCGCGTTTGAATCAACCCTCCTGCAATAATAGGAAACTCTATTTCCTCTACTAGCTGTTTAATAATAGAAGGCATAATCCCCGGCATAATCTCTACTGCATTTGGTTTAGTCGTTTTACAATTTTCAATTGATTTAGTAAGAGATAAAGTATCTACAATAAAAATACGTTGAATTGTTTTCAATCCAATTTTATTAGCATTTCGAATTGTTGAACCCTTTGTTGAAATAATACCTTGTGCCCCGATAACATCTTGAATATACAAAAGCGCTTCCTCTGTATTCGTATTTAAGCCTTGTATAAAATCACAATGAAGAAATACATCATGTCCATGTTTCTGCAATTCATATACACGCTCTGGTAATTCCAGCATTGAACCAGTCATAAGAAAAACTGTTTTCGGCAATTTTTTGTATGCTTTGTATCCTTTCCAATCCTTTATCATCGCAATATAAGGTTCTTTAAACATTTTTTCCACCTAACTGTTCTATTTTTATCCAAACTAAAAACACCTACTTACATAGAACGCCTTTCTCCTTATTTGAACTCTAGGGAATAGAGCACACCTAAGAAAGTGGCACATTATATGTAAGTGGGTGTTCTCAAATGTTCTCTACCCTATTTATTTTGTTACCTTTACTATATTACGCATTTATTAAGTCAGTTTTGATAGATTGTTAATTAGGTGTTAATCGAATGTTAATATTCACCATATTTTCTTAATATTAATCTAGATATACAAATAAATCCCAACGGCAAACAACTATCTTTAAAATTTAAGTGATATGCAAATTCATTCCATAGTTAATTAGTTTTAGTTTTCTCGCAACGGCTTGTGAAGCATAATTATTCCAAGAAGTACTATAAAGTGGAATGCTTTTTTCTTCTTGTATTGATATCGCCCAGGCTGTAACACCATCAGTACCATATCCGTTCCCTTGAAACTCCGCTAAAGTTTCCACACTTGCCTCAGCAGCTACGGGCGTACTTCTGGCACTGAAACAAACAGAAACTACCTTTTCATTTTTTACAATTGCCAAATAAGGTTGCCTCCTTATTTACTCCATTTACCATCCATTCATAATTTATTTTTCATGTTCAAAATAAAAATCCCATTCAAATACACATTACTGAATCCATCATACTAACTGATTTCTTCATTCTGTCTATCTAAATGGGATTATTTTTCGTTTTTTACTCTACTGGCTGTTGTGGCTGTACTACTTCATTCGCTCCAGCTACCCTCAACATATTTACAATATCTTTAAAACCTCTTTTTTCAGCGTATTGCAGTGGCGTCAGATGTTCCTTGTTAGCCATATTTACATCTGCACCGTGATCAATAAGCAATTGAATTACTTTCTTATGGTTTTCACTACCATTTCCTAATACAATTGCTTCTAATAGCGCTGTTCCACCACGTTCATTTTTATAATTCACATCAATATCTGTATGCTCTAATAATTCTTTAACAACCTCTACATGGCCACGCTCAGATGCAGAAATAAGTGCTGTCCCACCTGACCTAGTCGTTTCTTTCGTATTAACTCCTGCATTAATTAATACTTTTACAATATCCGTATATCCTTCTCTACTTGCATAAAGAAGTGGATTACTTTTTTTCTCATCTTTAATTTCAATATTAGCACCTGCACCAATTAATGCTTTAACTGTCTCTACATGATTTTGGTACGTCGCTGCAAGGACAGGCGTTTCTCCGTTGTCACCTTCTACGTTTATATTCGCTCCATCCTGAATCAACTTCATAGCTGTCTCTGTGTCTCCAAGGGTAGCTGAAAGTAACAACTGTTTGTCCATTAAATTTATACTTTTCTCTTCTTTAGATTCTTCCTGTTCTTTATGCTTCTCTTTTTTCTTTTCATTTTTCACATGAACCGGTTTCGATTCTGGTTCTTCTTGCTTATCGCAAGCCACTACCGTCATTAAAAGTCCTAATAAAATACATAATAAAATTTTTTGTTTTCTCACAACTACAGCTCCTATGAAAGATAATGTTTTCTTAACCATTCCTCCATCACATACAATAACTCTTCTTGAGTACATTTATCCATAAGCCCTTTAGATTCCTTCTTTAATCGGATTATCTTAAGCTTATACTATGTTTCTCAACCTATTGAAATGATACGCCTGATGGCCCCATCATTAACATTATGAAGCAATTAGTTTAGCACGTTTTTACCGCATTTGTATACATTTCTAAAAAGTACATAAAGTGAAACTTTAATTAGTGGGGGTTTTGTTCATCCACCACTAATTATTAGCCCACACCAATCGGGCTTTTACGGGCAGCCCGACTCCACCTAACTTCTTTGCTTTCACTAAATTTTGAGGTGGGGATCTTACTGCCCGTTAATGCGGGATAAATGATTGCTTTAGGTTACTATATTCCATTGTAACCGTTCTTCTAAAAATTTTACACCTTTTCTATATTTGCACCTGAGTAATAATAGAAAAAGACAACTACATAGTTGTCTTTTTCTATTAATGATGTCCACCATGATTTCCTGCTTTCGGTTTCCCCATCATCTCTTTATTCATTTCCCATTTATGCTCTGCTAGCTCTTTATACGAAAGAACTTTACCCTTATAGTTAGATACAAAGCTCTCTGCATCTTTTTTATTTTTAAATGAAATGACATTATAAGCCATCGGTGTCGTTATTGTTTTATCATATACGTAAGTAGCCTCTTCTAACGAAATCCAATCTTTCGAATCATAATCTCGAACAAATTTCTCTTTCGTCTTTTCACCTGAGTTGATCTCCATCCATTTATACATACAACCGATATCATCAAACTTTAACGCTTTTCCATTTTCTAAAATAATTTCTGTTGCAAATTGATTATCTGTTACCCCAATTTGGCAAATATCACATTTATCATGTTTCTCATCAATGGCAACAGCTGCTGTTTCCTTTTTCCCACACCCGACTACCGTAAATACGAAACATAAACATATAGCAAGTACGACATATTTTACTTTCATCAATATTCCTCCCTAGAAACCGTATACTCCACGAAAAGAATACCAAAAGGTTGTGTGAAATTTGTGAAAAAACAATGTGCTTTTTGTAATATAGGAAACAAACAAAGATGTGTAGTTATTTCTACACATCTCTCATCACTCGCAACCTGTAATTAACAAATCATCTTCTAACTTAACTAATAATGTATCCTCACTAATTTCCTGTCCAACTTCTACATTTACCAATCTTATATTTCCACTAATCCCGACTGCAATTTTTTTAAGCTCACCGTCATTTTTTCGGATCATCAGTAATTTCTCCCATTCATATACGTAAGAAGATTCATTAATAAAAATCTCCTCTACTTTTCCTTCATAAGAGCTATAAATCTCTTCAATTCTCGTTTTCATATAACATCTACTCCCTATTTCACACTTCACTATTTTCATCTTATTCTACCATTCTTACGAGGAGCAGCTTACTTTTTAAAAATTCAAATTAACTACCGTGAACAAAATGAACAAAATAAAAATTATGCTTCTAATGATGTTATTTTTCAAATTATTTACCATTTGAATAGATGCTTTTATTATAAATAAAAAACCTTTTTCTGAATTTTTATTCTATTTTGAAAGCGCAATCATTCTTTTGAGGGGGAAATCACATGTTAGCACTACTTGGATTTGCGATGGTATTTGTCTTTATGTTTTTAATTATGACGAAACGTATGTCAGCGCTAGTAGCATTAATATTAATTCCGAGTGTTTTTGCATTAATTGGCGGATTCTATGCCAATATGGGGCCTATGATGTTAGAGGGAATTCAAAAATTAGCACCTACTGGTATTATGCTTATGTTCGCTATTTTATATTTTGGGATTATGATTGATAGCGGTTTATTCGATCCTGTCATTAGTAAGATTTTAAAATTTGTAAAAGGAGATCCTTTAAAAATCGTTATCGGAACGGCTATATTGACTATTATCGTTTCTCTAGATGGTGACGGTACAACAACATACATGATTACAGTTTCCGCAATGTATCCACTATATAAGCGCCTTGGAATGAACCCCCTCATATTAGCTGGAGTTGTTATGTTAGGGGCGGGGGTAACAAATCTTACACCTTGGGGTGGACCCACAGCTCGTGTTATGAGCGCACTTGGACTTGAGGCTTCCGAATTATTTACACCTCTTATTCCAGGAATGATTGCTGGTGCAATTTGGGTTGTTTTCGTTGCTTACTATCTTGGAAAAAAAGAAAGAAAACGTTTAGGAATTATGGATGTACAGTATTTAAAACAAATGCAAACAATGGATGAGCAAGCTGCAACTGTCGAAGCCGCAGTGCATAAACGTCCTAAACTTCTATGGATTAACTTTTTATTAACCGCTACATTACTTGTCTGTCTCATACTAGAAGTTATGCCGTTACCTGTTTTATTTACAGTCGCTTTTGCTATCGCTGTTATGATTAACTATCCAAACTTAGAGCAACAGAAAGAACGTATTGCTTCTCATGCAGGGAATGTATTAGCAGTTGTTTCTCTCGTATTTGCTGCCGGTATTTTCACTGGTATTTTATCTGGAACAAAAATGGTAGATGCCATGGCTAACAGTGTAGTAACTCTTATACCAGATGCACTTGGACCACAATTGCCAATTATTACAGCTCTTCTTAGTATGCCATTCACATTTTTCATGTCCAATGATGCATTTTACTTTGGGGTATTACCTATTTTAACTAAGGCTGCTGCTACTTACGGAATTAGTGCAGCTGAAATGGGACGTGCTTCCTTACTTGGGCAACCCGTTCACTTATTAAGTCCTCTTGTTGCATCCACTTATTTATTAGTTGGGATGGCAAAAGTTGATTTTGGTGAACATCAACGTTTTACTTTATTGTGGGCAGTTGGAACGACAATGGTGATGTTGATTACTGGCATTGTAATTGGGATTATTCCAATATAAGACGCAAAAAACAGTAGAAGAAATAAATCCTCTACTGTTTTTTATTATGAAGAAACAAGAAAATACCGTCTCTCCGGTCTCCCCACACTCCCATATATTAGCTCTGCGTGGACTTTCTTCCCAGATATTAAATACTCTAAATAGCGCCTTGCAGTTGATCGACTTACGCCTACCATTGAACTTAGTACCTCTGCTGTAATCCCTTCTTCATTAACTGTTAACATATGTTTTTTTATTTTTGCTAAAGTTAAGGGGTCTATCCCTTTCGGGGCATATTCCATTTCATTTCCCTTTACGCCTCTTTGAGACCATAAATGTTCTATTTGTTCTGTAGATAATTGATTATTTTTCTTCAGCTGCACAATCTTTTTTTGATAACTTTCCAAACTCGCCTTAAATCGATCAAACATTAGTGGCTTTACAATATAATCTGTTACTCCGCCCCGCAGGGCGTGCCTCACTACATCTGTTTCCGATGCCGCTGTAATCATAATAATATCTGTATCGTGCAAATGATGCCTAATATATGTGACAAGTTCCGTTCCTTGCATATCAGGTAAGTACACATCTAATAACACAAGCTGTGGCTTCACAAGCTCTAGCCATTCTTTCGCTTGTTCTCCAGTCGTTGCCGTTCCAATTACTTTAAATCCCTCAATTTTTTCAGTAAAACGACGATGAATGTCAGCAATCCGAATATCATCTTCTACAATTAATACTTCAATCTCCTCACCCATTACTATTCGCCTCTCTCTTTCGGTAGTGCAATAATAAATAACGCACCACCTAAATCCCCTTTTTCGATTGCAATACTTCCATTTAAATCTTCTACTAACTCTTTCACTTTTGCTAATCCATATCCTCGCTCTCCTCCTTCTTTCGTCGAAAAGCCTTTATAGAATATGCTAGTAATTATTTCATCATGAATCCCTTGCCCTGAATCTTCCACTTCAATTAATATTTCTTCTCCAATATCAGTTACAAACATCCTTACTCTCTTATCATTCTCTTCATTTTTTTCAATTGCTTCAAATGCATTCGTAATTAAATTTCCTAAAATAGAAACGACATAATTACTCTCAATATGTGGACTTAATTTGTCTAAACCACTTTCTCTATCTAGCATAAAATCAATCTTCAACTCTCGTGCTCTATTATAAAATCCAATTAAAATTCCACCTAGCCATGGATTTTGAATCCGCTTCATAATAAATTGAACAAAATCTTGATATACCGCTGTTTCCTTATGAATAAGCTCTAAAGCATCTTCGTATGATTCTAATTGGATAAGACCTGAAAGCGTATACAATAAATTGTTATATTCGTGCGCTTGCGCTCGTAATGCCTCTGTATATTGCTTCGTCTGAGATAATTCTGCTGTTAACTGATCCATTTCAGATTTCAAACGTAAGCTCGATACAACGCCAGTTACTTTATTCTTTACTTTAATAGGTAGACGGTTCGCAATAACAGCCTGTCCTTTTATATTTAATTGGCGATCAAACTGTTCTTCACCAGTTTGAAGTACATCTAGTATCGTTGAATTAGGAATTACATTTAAAATAAATTCCCCAATAATATTTTGTTGTTTATCTAGCGAAAGAATATCATAAGCTGCTTGATTGACTAAACTAATCATGCCATTTTTATCGATTACAATAATCCCTTCACGTACAGATTGAATCACTGTACTATGCTCTTCATATAAAGATGAAATTTCTTCTGGTTCCATACCGAACATCATTCTTTTTATACTTGCCGCTAAATATATAGAGCCGATTACTCCAATTAATAGCCCTATTATTGTAATCCAAAATACACGCTTTCCATACACCTCTACCGCTCCATGAATATCATCCATTGAAAATCCAACAGACACCACACCAATGATTTCATTTTCCTGATTACGGATTGGAACTTTTCCACGTAATGAAGGGCCTAATGATCCAGTTGCTTTCGAAACATATGATTTTCCTTCTAATAAAACGCCTTTGTTATCTCCACCAATCATCGCTTCTCCTATTTTATCTCGCTCAGGATGTGCATATCGAATCCCCTCTTTATTTCCAACTACAATGAAGTCAGCCTCTGTATCCATTCGAATTCTTTCTGCAATCGGCTGAATAATAGAAGCTGGGTTTTCTTTTTGAAAAGCTTCCTTTATTTCAGGTATAGCAGCAACTGTTTTCGCAACATGCAAAGCCCTTTTGCCAATTTGCTCTTCTACCGTTTCAGATAATATGTAATAAAATAAATAACTCGTTAGCATAAGTACAACTAAAATAAGTGTACTAATAGTTAATGTAATTCTCGGTTGGAGTTTTAATTTTTTTAATTTCAAAACCATTCCCCTAACATGATTAAAGATAGAATTTAAAGAATATACAGTCTCTTTAATTATACTTAATCATAACACGGTTACTCTATATTTCTTTCTTTTTCTCTTCATAAAAAAAGAAACGAAGTAAAATTACTACCTCGTTTCTTAACATTCGTTATTACACTTTAAACTTACTAATCATCTCTTGTAATTCTTCTGCCATTTGTGATAAATGGACTGCTGCTGCATTTATTTCATCTACTGAAGCTAATTGTTCCTCAGAGGAACCAGCAATATTTTGAACGCTTGCTGCATTTTCTTCAATTGTAGCTGCAATTTCATTAATAGATGCACTTACTTGTTTTGCATCTACCGTCATTTGTTTTGCTACATCTACCATGTTATCAATTTGTACAACTGTATCATCCGTAGATTTCAATATTTCAGCAAAGCTTTGCTTCGTTTCATTTGCAACTACAAGTCCTGATTGTACTTCTACTCCAACTTGATTCATAGAGCTTACTGTTTCTTTTATATCAAATTGAATCTCTTTCACTAGTTTCCCAATTTCCGTAGAAGACTGTCCTGATTGTTCTGCTAGCTTTCGCACTTCATCTGCTACAATTGCAAATCCTCTTCCTTGCTCTCCAGCTCTCGCAGCCTCAATTGCCGCATTTAACGCTAATAAATTTGTCTGTTCAGCAATATGTTGAATCACTTCAAGGATTGCTCCAATTTGTTTCGACTTATCGTCTAACAAACCAATGATTTTGTCTGACTGCGAAACAGACTCATGAATTAATTGCATTTGATTCACAGTTTGTTCAACTAACTTCCCACCATTTTCAGCTTTTTTCTTCGTATACATAGAGGCTGTAGATACTAATGAAGAACTATCTGCAACACGCTGAATTCCTTCTGTAACTTCTTCTAACAATGTTGCTCCTTCTTCAACTTCTTTCGTTTGTATTTCTGCACCACTTGATACTTGCTCTATCGCCTGTGTAATTTGTTCCGTTGCTTCGCTTGTCTGCTTCATACTAGCTGTTAATTCTTCTGAAGATGCCGCTACATGACTTGCTGAAGTGTTTATATTGGAAATGACACTTTGTAACGATGCAGCCATCTCGTTAAAACTTTCTCCTAGCTGCCCAATTTCATCTTTAGAATGAACTGTAATTGACTCTGTTAAATCGCCTTCACTAATCTTTTTCGATGATATAACAAGTTGTTTTAACGGACTAATAATAGAAGCAATTATGAAGCAAATTAAAATCCCACCAATTACTAATGAAATACCAATAACAGTTATTGTTTTATAGAAAATAGGGTTAGCTGCTTCGATAATTTCTTTTGAAGGCATAATTCCTGCTATTTTCCATCCAGTTTTCTTATTCGTTTTAAAAGTGATATTGCGATCTTCACCATCTAATGAATAATAAAAATCTCCAGCTTCCTGTTTATACAATTCTTTACTAAGTTTCTCTTCTAATTTCTCTCCTGGCTTCATTTTCGGGTGCGCTACTACATTTTTATCTTGATCAAATATCGCTACATATCCTTCCTTACCGATATTAACCATCTTGGAAGTAGTAACAATATTATTAATGATTAAGTCAATCCCAAGAACTCCACTTTTATCCTCGTTTTGTTTTGCTAGTGTAATAACAATATTCCCTGTCGTTTTGGACTTATATGGAGCAGTTACAATTACCTCTCCACTTTTCTTCACGGCCTCTTTATACCAATCTCTTTCTGTAGGATTATATCCATCTGGCATCTGAATAGCTGGTGATTGAATGAACTGTCCATTACTAGATCCTGTATAGATTGCTTCCATTTCTGGATGCAGTTTATTGTATTCTTCTAGTTTATTTTGTATGTTTTGAATTTGATCTGCTTGGTAACTTGATTGTGTGAATAATTTCGTAAAATAAGTTGCATCTACTTTTTTACTATCCAATTCTTTATTAATTACATTATCCAAAATTTTTATATTATCTTTCGCCGAGTTTAAAATCGTTTCATTAAAATTCGTCTTCGCCTGTTGATAAGACGTCCAACCAATTACAATACTTGGAAGAATTAAAATAATAATAAATGATACAAGTAACTTTGTTTTTAAACTACTACTCCTTAATTTCCCTTGAAACATACTTCTACCCCTCCATACCGTTTTAAATGTAATTAATTAACATTTAATCTTTCTATAAAAATAATACGATTTAAATGTATCGATGAGACTCTCTATCTTTTTCTACATCATAAAGAATTGATACATATATTTTTCATTCTATATAAATTAAATAATTAAAACAATGTATAAAAATGTATATTATTCGAAATATTATAATTCACAGAAGAACCTCTAGTATTTCACTTACTAGAGGTTCTTTCCACCTTACTATTCTTTATCTTTTTCTACTTCTTTTTTCTCATCTTCTACTGCAGATACAACAGGTTTATCACTTGATAATTTTTGTACCGCTCCTTTTCCTGCAAATCCTTCTAATAGCTCTTTTAAGTCAATTCCAGAAGAAGCTTTTAACGTTTCTTGCATCGTTGCCATTAAATCAGTCGCATAACCTGCAACTTTTCCGGCGCCGCTATTTTTACCACCGCCACCTGTATCGACAACTGTAATTTTATCAATATTGCTAAGTGGGCTTGCAATTTCTTTCGCATAACTTGGAAGCATTTTAAGAACCATATCCATAATTGCCGCTTGGCCATATAACTCGAATGCCTCTGCAATTTTTTGTTTCGCTTCTGCTTCTGCTAAACCTTTTAATCTAATAACATCTGCTTCCGCCGTACCTTGTGCTTTTTGTACTTCTGCTTTTGCTTGACCTTGCGCTTTTTCAATTTCCGCCTTCGCTAAACCTTCTACACGTACTTCTTCTGCACGAGCTCTCGCTTCAGCTTCAATCTTATATTGATCCGCATCTGCCTTTTTAATTTGTTTCACTTTTTCTGCTTCCGCTGATTGCTCAACAGCATAGCGATCTGCATCTGCTTTTTTCTTAACTTCTGCATCGTATTGCTTTTCACGACGCGCAATCTCTTTTTCTTCTAACTCGATTTGCTTTTCACGCTCAATGATTTTAACGCGCATTTGCTCTTCTGTAACACCTTGTTGTGCTTTCGCTTGTTGTAATTCGTAAGAAAGATCCGCGTCTGCTCGAGCTTGTTCTTGCTCTCTCTTATAAGATTGTACTTTTAATTCTTTATGTTTTTCAGCTTCAGCGATTTGAGCATCACGTTGATATTCTGCTTCTTTTGCCTCTTTTTCAGCACGTGCTTTTTCAATACGTGCTTCTTTTTCACGCTCTGCGTTCGCAATTGTTGCATCACGCTTCACTGTCGCAATTTGCGGCTGACCAAGTGCATCTAAGTAACCATTCTTATCCATAATTTCTTTAATTGTAAAGGAAACGATGCGAAGACCCATTTTCTTTAAATCAGTAGAAGCTACTTCATGTACTTTTTGAGCAAATTGCTCTCTATTACTATACGCATCTTCTACTGTCATAGAAGATAAAATCGCACGTAAATGACCTTCTAAAACTTCTTTTGCTTCTACTTTTAACTCTTCTGTTTCTTTTCCTAAATATTGCTCAGCTGCTGTAGATACTTCTTCAATCGTAGAACCTACTTTAATAATAGAAACACCATTTACTGTAACTGGAACACCTTGCTTCGTATACGTATCACGTGTACCCACTTCTAACTTATAGTTTAATAGGCTTAAAGGCTCTGCTCGTTGCATAATTGGAACTACGAATGTACCGCCACCGCGAATAATCTTAATCTTCTTTCCATCATCAGTGGTAACTACATTTTTTCCGCCACCAAGCCAGTTCCCTGTAACAATTAACGCTTCATCTGGTCCAACTGTTCGATACTTCGTAATAAATACTAAAATGAGTAGAATTAAAATTGCGAGTAACACTCCACCAATAATTAATGGAATCGTCATGTGAATTCCCCCTTATAATTTTGGTTTTTTTAAAGAATAAGCGATGTTTTGTACAAGTAAAACACCATCTTGGACTCCCTCAATAATAACCTCAGTTCCTTGTGAAATATCTTTTTTCCCAATTGTTTTAGCTGGAATTGCATTACTTCCAAATTGAGAGGAGATTAGTACTTCTCCAAATCCTTCTGTAGGAATTGTTGTAATGACTTCCCCCTTGCAACCTATGAACTCATCCATACGTTGCACAGTATTTTGTTCTGCTTCTGCAATCGGCTTTAAAATTAGTATTTTCATTATGAATACACCAATAAAGGATATAGCACATGCAGCCCCGAAAATAAGAATGCTATTAAAGGAAAATAAATATTCTCCTATATAACTAAGTCCACATAACATGGCGAAAAAACTAAGTAATAAAGTAACAACGGATACCGATCCGCCTCCAAAACTAAATATGGATTCAAATATATCTCCAAAAAAGATATAAATCACAGTGAGTATAGTAGCAATAATAAATCCGTATAAATAAATTGTTTCAAGTGGATAACCAAACAAAACCATTTCTTATCCCCCTCTCTTAAACAATCCCTTTTTTGTTATGTGTATGCCCCACCTCTTTCAAAGATTATTGTTCTTAATTTTCAGTTATTTACTTTTTAAAGAAAAGCCTGTAAGACAGGCCCCCTAAAAAAGAACAGGAGAAGCCTATTGTGACAGGCTCCTCCTAGTAAATAACCGATATATTATATATCTATATAATATACTATTTTCCACAAAAAGTAAAGTTAAACATACATTGGAAAAGCACTTATTTTATTGATAATTTGTACGTTCCATCGCCATTATCATATTTATATACATACAAATAATACTTACCTGGTTTTGCATTCATTTTTGCCTCTATATGATTTCCATTAGCTTGACCGTAAGCTGCATAATTTTGCATATCTGATTCATGGTGAAGCACCCATGTCATCCCGATCCCATACTCATTTAAAACGGAAATATCGATATCTTTCGCTGATGCTACATTAAATGTATAAACATCAGTATGATCTCCGCCGATAAGGCTACCTTTTATAGTAGTGTTTAGCCCAATATAATTCGCTTCTTCTGGAAGATTATTTGGTTCTGATTCTGTTAAACTTCCATCTTTAATCGTAACCGTTGTTTCGCTTCTGCTCTCTCCCCCTTTATCATCTTTTACTAGTAACGCAACTTTGTAAGTTCCTTCTCTTTCATATGCATGTACTGGATTAGCCTCTGCACTTGTGCTTCCATCTCCAAAGTCCCATAAATAAGAAACGATTTTTCCATCTTCATCTTTTGAGCCATCACTTTTAAATTGAATACCTTCTTTTACACGTCCATTATAAGGACCATTTATATGAACCGTTGGAGCTTTATTTTCTCCGTCATCTTTTGCGATACCGTGGAAAACTACATCATATTCAAATTCATTTGAGCTATTCACACGATAATTGACGAAGTATGCTGTAACAGTTTTGTAGCCACTCCATTCTTTTTGCGCCAATTGTTCTAAAGATTCATTTACTCTTTTACTCATTGCTTTCCAATCTTCTGATTCACCTTTTGTGACACTACCTGTATACGTACCTTCTAATGTAAATGTATTAAAGAATTGAGAATTATGTTTTGTCATTTTTGTATCTTTCATAGGCAACGTATCACTAATTTCTTTCTTCACCGCTGCTAACGACTTCGTTGCATGTTCAGCTAAATAATCATCTGCTACTTCCGGTACATTATATTTATCTTGATTATCGATTAGCTGCTGCATATACTCTTGATACTCTTTATTTAGTTTTAAGTCTTTACTTAAATTCTCACGATAAGCATCATAATTTTTCACGTCATTCGCTCGAATTAAATCTTGAATTTTATCAAACGTTTCAAATTGATGTGTATATAAATAAGATTGCAATGCGAACGAGTAATTATAGAAATCCCAAGAACCGTATTTAGCAAATAGTGTACGCTCTGCTGTATAACGGCTTGCAGGATCAGATGATAATCCGCTAATTATACTCTTTCTTGGTACAACGTTATTCGTACGAGTAGATCCTGCGAAAAACTCTGCATTTCCTTCTTGGAACCAAGTTAGCCTTTCATTTTGATACATATCTCCTCTTCCAAATAAACCAGGAACTTCATATCTCCCTTGCAGATAATGAGTAAATTCATGACGGAATAACTCTTCTAAACTATAAATACTTTGCTCTGGTGTACGCTCATATGTAAAGAATGTACCTGTCTCTTCAATATAAATTCCACCGTTGTTTGTTTCATATCCATACAATTGTCTATTTAACTGATATTCATCTGGACTATTATAAATTACGATCGTTAATACATCATCCGCATTTCCTGGCTCTAACGCTTTGTCATTTCCAATTACACGGTGATACTGTGCCTTTACTTCCTTCGCAGCCCAATATAGTCTCTTAATTTTTTCTTCTGATACTTTATCTCCTGTTTTGAACACAATTGATCCATCGTCGAATGTATACGTTTTTGGTAAGTATTGCTCTTTTCCTTCTTTACGTATTTTCTCTAAATCTACTGTATTCCCGCTATAATCTTTACCATTATAATTTGTTGTAATTTGTTCTACCGCAACAAAATACGGTTCACTTAAGCGCGGGTACATATGCATTGCTTGTGTAACAACCTCTAATCCTTTAATTGGATTACTATGAAACTTCCCTAAACGGCTAGCAAAATAAATGCCATTATTAACGAGCCATTTATTTTCTGGCGTTACTTCATTTAGAAGAGCAATACGATTTATTTCATTAATAAACCCATCTACTTTTCCATACCACATCGTTTCATTCGCTTCTTTACGAGCCACAGTTAAGTACGAATGTATATCATAGTCAATACCTTGCATAATATCGTATATTGCTTGTCCCTTCATTCGATCATTTACATAAGTAGTATAATTATCATTGTATTGCTTTAAAATATTCGATGCGTATTGAACCGTTTCAACATCACTTGAAGCATTACTAATTAATTTACCGTATGCAGATACGACTGTATCTTGTTCAACTGTACCAAGCTTAAAATTCGGATTTTTTGCGATTGCTTTTAAAGCAGGTAAACATTTGTCCTGGAAGCTTCTTTCATTTAAGTCGCTTAATTCACTATTATAAAATGCAAGATAAAAAGCTGAACGCAGCACTTCAGTAAACGTTTGAATTCCTTTTGAATCATCTTTCGTAAATGTACTACCTCTATGAGCTAATTCATCTATAATGACTTGCATTTTTCCTTTATCTTTATAAAAAGCCTTTGCATCTTCATTAAACTGGAATAAGTCTGTAATTTGGTGCCACTTAATACTGCCTAACGTTTCAACTAATTCTTGATCATTCATTTTGTTTAAATCAGCCATTGAATAGCTTTCTTTAACTTGCTTTACTGCAGTTTTCTTCGTAATAGATGCTGGTCGCTGTGAAAAATCTCCTACTTTTAAACGTTCTTGAAATGATAAAGTTTCATCAACTTTTGAAATATGTCCAACTTCATCTACCGACTTTTCAATTCCAACCGGTTTCGTTTTCAACACGTTATACGGTACTTTTTCTTCCGCTGCTGCATGAGTTTGAAGTGCGCCTAACGATAAAGCCATTGTACTAATGCTAAGCATCACTTTATTGATCTTTGATTTCTTGTTCATATCCTTGCCCCCTATTTTAATATTCCATTCAAGAATTTAACATAAAATCTGGATGTAACAATATAAAATGCAATATTTCATATTATTTCTTCCTATAATTTGTACATATCGTGAACACATTGCTCTTTACCTCCCTAAAACCAATTGCATCCTTTCACATTATAAAAAGGGAATTTTTTGACAATTAAAAACTTAATTGTTATGATTATTATAATTGTTAACTTTATTAAATAAGGGTGGGATTCTATGATAAAAAAAGAAAACAGTGTATTTTATATCTCCTTCTTGCTAACAACATTATTCATTATATGGGGAATTACCCCAGCAAGTTGGATACAAGGCTACGATTTACAAAGTGTTACATCTTCTTTAAACTCATTTATCCTCAATAAATTTGGGTGGTTTTACTCTCTACTTATGACTACAATGATTATTTTGGCTGCTTATTTAGCATTTTCTAAGTACGGTTCTATTCGTCTTGGTAAAGATGGAGAAAAGCCAAAATATAATTATCCATCTTGGCTATCCATGTTGTTTGGAGCAGGAATGGGGATTGGACTCCTCTTTTATGGAATCGCTGAACCGATTTCACATTTTACAGATCCATTAACAGGAAAAGCGGGGACAGAGGAAAGTGCCAAACTCGCTATGCAATATTCATTTTTCCACTGGGGTCTCTTTCCGTGGTCACTATACGCAATGGTTGCTTTAACAATTGCATATTTCACATTCCGCAAACAAAAAGGTAGCACTATCGGGGCTACAGTTACTCCATTATTTAATCGATCGAAAAATTCTCGTATCGGAAAAACAGTCGATATTTTAGCTGTTTTAGCCACAGTATTTGGCATTGTACCATCTGTTGGGATTGGTGCTCAACAAATTGCTGGAGGATTAAGCTATTTATTCCCTTCTATTCATAACACTTTACTTACACAGCTCGTACTTATCGCCATCTTCGCCGTTTTATATTTAACGAGTGCACAAACTGGCTTAGATCGTGGGATTAAATATTTGAGTAACTTAAATTTCTCTCTTGCAGGTATTTTACTCGTCTCCTTTTTATTTTTAGGGCCAACCGTATTTATTATGAAATATTTCACATCTACACTCGGTTCTTATATTGGAGCTTTGCCTAGTATGGGATTAAATTTAGGAGCATTTAATGAAAAATCTTCTTCTTGGATTGAAAACTGGACTATTTTCTATTGGGGATGGTGGATTTCTTGGTCTCCATTCGTCGGTACATTCATCGCTCGTATTTCTAAAGGGCGCACAATAAAAGAATTTATTTTTGGAGTTGTATTAGTCCCGACTCTTATCTGTACATTTTGGTTTGCAGTATTTGGTGGTACCGCAATCCATATGGAAATGTTCCAATCGCTTGGAATAGCTGATGAAATTGCAAAAAATGGTACAGAGATTGGATTATTTGCTGTTATTTCACACCTACCATTCTCTACATTTTTAACGATTATCGGGTTAATTTTAGTAGCCACATTTTTCGTTACTTCTGCCGATTCAGCAACATTTGTTGTTTCCATGCAAACGAGTAACGGAAGTTTATCACCGAAAAATAGTTTAAAACTTATATGGGGATTAACAATCGCGATAATTGCCGCTATTTTATTACAAGCTGGAGGATTAAATGCACTACAAATCGCAGCTATAATTGCTGCGCTACCATTTTCTATTGTAGTCGTTCTTATGGTTACTTCACTCTTTAAAGAGCTACGAAAAGAAGATGTTAATTTGCAAACGAAAGAAGTGCCGAAAAAAATAAAAAAGGTTATGTAACGATTGGCGCCTCAAATCACTTCTAAATCCGTAATAAAACCCATTCATATGAATGGGTTTTTCACTCTATTATATAGTGTTGTAAACATGCTTTTTCCTCAAAACCTACTTTCTTGTACAATTTCATCGCACGATCATTATTCGTATTCAAACATAGTACTATCTCTCTCATCCCTTGGAAAGAGAAAATATACTGAATTGCCCCTTGCAATATCCGCTCTCCGACACCTTTTCTTCTACTATTTTCAGCGGTTGCAATAAATTCAATATTCGCTTCATGAAACTCCGGATTTACTTCAACATATACATAACCTTCTAACTTACCATTCTTCATACTTACAAATAATTTATTCGTATCACTTAAACGTTCAATGATTTCATTTCCTTCATAATATGTATTAGGAAAAATATTATTATGTAAAACAATAAACTGCTCAAATACTTGTTGAGATGCTTCCTCTACTTGATTTATTGTACATTGCTCCACATTAGTTTTCTTTAAAATTAAAACGCTATGTTTCTCTTGTTTTTTAGCTTGTAAATATTTCATAAAGTCGATACCATTACTATTTTTCACGTGATAAAATCCATGAAACTTTTGAATATGAAGTGGAATTTTCTCGATAAGTTTCTTCCACATACTTAAAGCAATCTCTCCCCAATTCGAAGCTATAATAAAAGGCCCCCAAATCTCCGCACTTTCGCTTATCTCATCTATATCAAATCCTAATACACCTACAATTTCATTATTATCATTATAAGAAACGACAAAAGACTTCTCCCACCCTATATCAGAAAAACCATGAAGAATAGCGTCCAATATTTCTTCATGATTTTCCCCGCATAACCAACATGCTGCGTAATATCTTTATTCATCATCGAAATAAATTCTGCAGCTTCTTCGATCTTTGAAATAGAATTAATATGCATAACTTCCCCTCCTTTTCTAATACACTTAGACAATCACTAGTAATATCCTTCTCTAGTAAAAAAAGACATCATCATATGCATGTTTCTAATAAAACCGCCATGATAATGTCTTCTCAAAAAAGTAAAAATTAATTATATATAATAATAAGATTAAACGTTATTTATTTCTTAAATAATCTCTTTCTAAATACGAACATACTTAGTGCGGAAAGAACAAGTGTTATGCCAGAAAGTAAAGTCGAAGTGCTAGCTTCACCGCCTGTTGATGGTAAAAATTTCTTGCCTTCCTCTGGCTTATTAGTATGTTGTTTATTTAAAGTGTCTGCTTTTCTTCCCTCGTTTTCAACAACTTGATTATTCCCTTTTGGCTCTTGATCCAATCCTGTTGCTGATTCTTTTACTTCTTTCTTTGGTTCTTTCGCTTCTTCAACTTCTTTTGTTCCTTCAACTTCTTTTACCGGTTCTTTCACTTCTTCTTTTGGTATTAATTTTTCTACTATATTCTGCATTACAATGCCACTATATAATATGCCAGTCTCATAATGATCTGCATCTAAATCAAATTCATATATTTTTTCTCCTAAAGTACGCCAAATGATTCCCTCATCAGTAAGCGTTCCACCTTCACTCTTTAGTGTAATTTTTTCAATTGGCTCTCCCTCTAAATCATATACAGAAATTTTCACTTCTTTATTTATTTCTACATCATCCAAAATGACCTTTTGCCTTCTAACATCAATTGTTATCCACTGACCTAATTGTATTAATGGCCTTACATCACGAATCTCATTTTCAGCTAATTTTAAACTAAGTAAGTCTAGCATTGATCCAAGAACCGTTACATCTTTAATACGATTATCTGTAAGATTTAACCACTGTAAATTTTCCAATGAAGATAGTGGTGTTATATCTTCAATTTGATTATGAGATACATTCACATTATTCAATTGTTTCAAGTTTGAGATGAACTCAATATTTTTCAGGCCTACTCCTTCTAAAGTGAGTTTTTCTAAGTTCTTCATATACTCTAAACCTGTTATATTTTTTATCTCATTTCCATTTTCTTTAAGTATCTCTAATTTTTTAATCTGTAATAAATCTTCTTTTGTAATAGGAGCGTTTAAATTCTCTCTACCTAAATTCTCTTTATTAATATGTTGTTGTAAAGTTTTATCGAGAATTACATTTTCCTTTTGTTCATTATCCTCTTTTATTGTTTCCTTGATTTCGTCTAATCTTTCAACAACATTTTGAATTACTGTTCCATTAAACTTAATACGGTTCTCTTCTGGCTTTATATCCAACGTAAATTCGTATGTTTTTTCACCAGTAGTCCCCCATTTAACAGAACCATTATTAACTATCCCATCTTCACTCTTCAATTGAATAGTATCAAGTGGCTCTCCTAGTAAATTATAAATAGGTATTTTAACTTCCTTATCTTTTTCTACATTATCTAAAAAGATTTTTTGTCTTTGAATATCGATATATATTCTTTTTCCTAGCTCTTGAACAGGTCTAACATCACGAATTTCATTTGAACCTAGCTTTAAATCATATAAGTCTGTTAAGTGACTAAGTGGCGTTATATCTGAAATATAGTTTTCTTCTAAATTAAGTGATTGTACAGTAGATAATCTTGATAAAGGTTCGATGTTTTCTAATTCATTTTTAGCAAGATCTAACTCTACTAATTTTTTCATTGATGTAATATGTTCAATATTCGTAAGTCCATTGTTACTTAAAGATAAGTTTTTTACATTTTTCAATTGCTCAATTCCAGCAAGGTTATCATTACTAATTTGATTATTTGCCACAGTCAAAGTCTTTAAAGATTTCACTGTAAATAATGGTTTAATATCTTTTATATAATTACTATTTAAATCTAGCATTTTAATCTTCTTCATTTGGCTTAATGGGCTTAAATCTGAGATTTTATTGTTTCTCAAAGTTAAAAACTCAATATGCTCTAACTCAGCCAAAGGTCCAATATCTTCAAGTTCACCATAGGTTATACTTAATGATTTTAATTGTCTCAATTCCGAGATAAATTTTATATTTTTTAACTTAACTTCTTCCAAAGTTAAGTTTTCTAAGTTCGTCATATATTCTAGACCGCTTACGTCTTGTATTCCTTTATTTTTAGCTTCAACGACTATTAAAGATTTAACTTTTAATAAATCTTCCTTAGTTATTGGGGTATCTAGATTTTCTCTATTCAAATTATATTTATTAATATGCCTTTGTAGTTGCTTATCTACTATTACATTTCCAATTCCATCTTGTTGATCCACTTTATCCTCTTTATTTTCCTTTTGTTTTTCTGGAACATTGTTCTCTAAATTCAATGTATTTACTTCAAACTGTACTTGGTACTTATTATCATAGGTCATTGTTGGAATATAAATATGCATTCGCATATTATACCTTTTTCCTAATTCCCCTACTTCAAACTGAATCACTTTCGTTCCATTTTTCTTTTTATCTTCTGATATTACTTTCACATCATGAAACACACCTGGAGTATGAATATCCTCTGTTTTCAAGTATTGAAAGAAATCACTATCACTTAATGTTGCTGTTACAATTTTCTTTCCATTCTCAATTGTTAATTTCGGATCCTTTATATAAACAGCTGCCATAGACTCTTCATTCGTTTTATCTTTATACGCTTTAATAACAGCTTCATATGTACCATCTTCTAAACCTTGTCCAGTTTTATTCGCCTCAATTGCTACTGCCGCTAAAGCAGGTGTTGAATAAACAGCAAACGGAAGTGATAACGCTGCCGCTATAATCATTGCATTTATACGTTTTCTTTTATTTTGTTTCAACTTTACATCTCCTCCGAAATATATAATTCGAAATGTAATCATTTCTCGAATAAATGATAATGATTTTCATTATCATTGTCAACTAGAAAAATAAAAAGTTTACAAAAAAAGAACCTCTTTAAAAGAGGTTATGCCATTTTCTCACCTGATTCTTCTCTAAAAAAGCTTTTCATCGCATGAAATACGTCTGCTTTTTGCTTTAAAATATAGTATCTAAAGTTTTCATCTTTAATATTTTTATAGGCTGACATGAGTGTACTATGGCGGTTGTACTGATTCACTTCCCCATACCCAAACATATTACACTTCTTCATTAGCTCTTCAACAAGTTTTACACATCTAGCATTATCTGATGTTAAATTATCACCATCTGAAAAATGGAATGGATAAATATTATAGCGGTCTGGTGAATATTTATTATCGATAAGTTCGAGTGCTTTTTTGTATACAGAAGAACAAATCGTTCCGCCACTTTCTCCTTTTGAGAAAAACTCTTCCTCTGGAACTACTTTTGCCTCCGTATGATGGGCAATAAATTCAATATCTACTGTTTCATACTTTGTGCGTAAAAATCTTGTCATCCAGAAAAAGAAGCTACGTGCCATATATTTCTCCCATATTCCCATCGATCCACTCGTATCCATCATCGCTAATACAACAGCTTTTGAATCTGGCTTTAATACTTCATTCCAAGTGCGGAACTTTAAGTCTTCTTGGTGAATTGGATGAAAAGATGCTTTACCACTCATTGCATTTCGTTTATATGCGGATATCATTGTTCTTTTCTTATCGATATTTCCCCATAATCCTGTTTTTCTAATGTCATTAAATTCAACATGTTCAATCCGGTTTTCATCCATTTCTTTTCTCTTTAAATTAGGCAGTTCTAACTCTCTGAAAAACGCTTGCTCTAATTCTAAAATAGAGACTTCAGCTTCATAGTAATCTTCCCCAGCTGCATCTCCTGCTCCTTGCCCTTTTCCTGGCCCTTTTTGTTTTTGACCACCTGATCCATCTCTCGCAACGACATCACCAACTTTGCTGTCACCGTTTCCTTGCCCAACATGTTTATTTTTATCATAATTGTATCTAATCTTATATTCATCTAGAGAACGAATTGGTATTTTTACAACATCCTTGCCATTAGACATAACTATACTTTCTTCTGTTACAAGATCGGGTAAATTATTCTTAATTGCCTCTTGTACTTTTTCTTGATGGCGCTGTTGGTCGTCATATCCTTTGCGATGGAGGGACCAGTTTTCCTGTGAAATCGTATAATTTGGTTGATTTTCTTCGCCCATTCCTTTCCCTCCTTACTGTAATTGTCTTCCTGTATGAACAGCAATCTATAAATTTTGTTCTGTAATGTCCAAGCTAGAATGTTTGAAAGGTAACTGCCCACAGAAAATCATCCCATAAACATTTATAACGTTTTTCATACAATACCCCGAGCATCCTAAACAAAATTTTGCCACTCACATAATAGAAAGAAATATTCAGCCACTGATAAGAAAGAAACACAATGCATTGTTGCACATATTTTTACTTTGCAACATATTGTATTGTGTTGGCTTTTTTCGTATGAATGGTTGGTTACTCTATCATATGCATATTGTAAAAATAATTGACAATAAATTCATAAAATTGCATCTTAATTTATTACATTTGGACAAGGTATGACACTTTATACACATATGAACGGATAATAAAACGCTGTCCCGCAAAATACAAGAGACAGCGTTTTGTTATCAAACTATCTGTTTAACAAGCTACCTACATAGCGTAGTAATTCATTTGCTGAAGAAGAATTATAGCCATGCTCATCAATTAAACGCGCAACAACATCATTGATTTTCTTAAGCTGATTTTCGTCCGGCGTTTTCGTTGACGTTGTAATTTTCACTATATCTTTTAAATCAGCAAATAGTTTTTTCTGAATCGCTTCACGAAGACGTTCATGTGAATTATAATCAAAGCGTTTTCCTTTACGGGCATAAGCAGAAATGCGAATTAAAATCTCTTCACGGAACGCTTTCTTAGCATTTTCTGAAATTCCAATTTGCTCTTCAATTGAGCGCATTAATTTTTCATCTGGACTCATTTCTTCTCCTGTTAACGGATCACGTAATTTCGATTTATTGCAGTACGCCTCGACGTTATCTAAGTAATTATCCATAAGCGTCTTAGCTGATTCTTCATATGAATAAACAAACGCTTTTTGTACTTCTTTCTTCGCGATTTCATCGTATTCTTTTCTCGCTAATGAGATGAAGTTCATGTAACGTTCACGGTCTTCATTACTAATGGATGGATGCTGATCTAGCCCATCTTTTAAAGATCTAAGTACATCTAACGCGTTAATAGATGGTACCTCTTTTCGAATGATTGTAGACGAAATTCGGTTAATGACATAACGAGGATCAATACCCTTCATACCTTCATCTTGATATTCGCGTTGTAATTCTTCTACATCAATCGCATTATAACCTTCTACCGTTTCTCCATCATACAAACGCATCTTTTTAATTAAATCAATATCCGGACGCTTCGGATCTTTTAAACGAGTTAAAATGGTGAACATTGCTGCAACGCGAAGTGTGTGTGGTGCAATGTGAACATTCGATACATCACTTTCACGAATCATTTTTTCATAAATATGTTCTTCTTCACTTACTCGTAAATTATAAGGAACTGGCATTACAATAATTCTTGAGTGCAATGCCTCATTTTTCTTATTTGCTATAAATGAGCGATACTCTGTTTCATTCGTATGCGCTACAATTAATTCATCTGCTGAAATAAGCGCAAATCTTCCCGCTTTGAAATTCCCTTCTTGCGTAAGTGATAATAAGTGCCATAAAAACTTCTCATCGCATTTTAACATCTCTTGGAACTCCATCATTCCTCGGTTTGCCTTATTTAATTCTCCATCAAATCGATACGCACGCGGATCTGATTCTGAACCATATTCTGCAATCGTAGAAAAATCCAGACTACCTGTTAAATCTGCAATATCTTGTGATTTTGGATCAGACGGGCTAAATGTACCAATCCCTGTACGGCGATCTTCAGAGAAGAAAATACGCTCTACAACTACATCCTCAATTCTTGATCCGTATTCTTGCTCTAAACGCATGACATTTAGTGGTGATAAATTCCCTTCAATTCTAACCCCATACTCATCAAAGAAATCATCTCGTAAATGATGTGGAATTAAATGCAGTGGATCCTCGTGCATTGGGCATCCTTTAATTGCAAAAATTGCTCCGCGATCTGTTCTTGAATATGTTTCTAATCCTCGTTTCAACATTGTAACTAACGTTGATTTCCCTCCACTAACAGGACCCATTAATAATAAAATTCTTTTTCTAACATCTAATCGTTTTGCAGATGGATGAAAATATTCCTCTACAAGACGTTCTAGAGCATCCTCTAATCCAAAGAGCTGATTACTAAAGAAGTTATACTTTCTTCTACCATCAACTTCTTCAATTCCAGCATCTTTTATCATATTGTAAATGCGAGAGTGTGCTGTTTGAGCCACCCATGGTCTTTCTTTCACAAGCTCCAAATACTCCGCAAACGTACCTTCCCATTGTAAACGTTCTTCTGCTGCTCGATGCTGTTCAATCTTTTTTAGAATATCCATTATAGCTCCTCCCCCATCTCCTTGTTCAATCGGATTATTATAAAAGGTATGCTAGGATGTCCTTAAACATTCTTTAAATCAAAACGAAATATATAATAGCACACTAAAATTCTCTCCAAAATTCAAAGAAAATTCTGTATAATATAGGTATTAACATTTTTACACTGCTATTCATTATAAATAAATTCTTTTCTTCTAAGAACCTTACATACATTTTGGGTAATAAATAAAACTCATGAACCGAAAAAAGTAAGGAGGATATTAGTATGAAATTATTATTAATTTTAGGTGTATCACTCACATTTCTTACAGCTATTTTTACATCCGGTTACAATGACAAACCAGGTACACATAAAAAATGATGTGCTTTTAGCACATCATTTTTTATTTATAATACATATTTTCCATATCATATTTGGATAGTGGTCGGCTATAATAATAGCCTTGTACAAGCTTCACATTCTTTTCTTTCAAAAACTGTATTTGCTCCTTTTTTTCTACTCCTTCTGCAATTACATTTAATTCTAAAGTATGAGCTAAATGAATAATTGCAGCTGTAATATTCGTATCACGTTCATCTATATGTATACCTTCCATAAAAGAACGATCAATTTTTAAAGTATCAATTGGATATGTTTTTAAATAACTTAAAGATGAATAGCCTGTTCCAAAATCATCTAAATGAATCTTTAAATTTTTCTCTTTTAATTGTAGTAACACTCTCTTCGATATATCTTTATGTATAAGAGCTCCTTCTGTAACCTCTATCGCTAATAAATGAGTTGGTACATTGTACTTATTTAAAGCCCGTGTAATCATCTCTATTAATGTAATAGAACGAAAGTGTCTAGCTGAAATATTAACTGCAATTGGGACCACATCATACCCTTTATTTAACCATTCGCGCAATTGCTGACACACTTGATTTACTACCCATTCATCCAGCTTAATAATAAATCCTGTTCTTTCTGCCAACGGAATAAATTGGTTTGGAGAAACAAATCCTAATTCCTTATTCTCCCACCTTATTAAAGCTTCCATACTAGCTATTTTTTTCGTTTCAATATTAATTTGTGGCTGATAATATAAGAAAAATTCATTTTTTTCTATAGCACGGTGCAACTGGTTTTCTATTATAAACCTTTGTTCACGCTCACAGTCTAATCCACTACAATAAAAATGATAGTGTCCTTTTCCTTTTTCTTTTGCTTTTTCTAAAGCAGCATCGACTCTCTGAAATAGTATTTTTTCATCTTCTCCATCTGCTGGAGCCATTACAATTCCAATTGACGCACTTAAATATACATCTTCTTCTTCGATTACAAAATATTCACTAATATTTTTCAGTATGCTTTTTGCAATTTCCTCTACATATTCTTTCGTTATATTTTCTATCAACATAACAAATTGATCATCGTGTTCTCTAAATAAGTGCATATCTTCTATTTTTAGATTGCTTAAACATTCTGTAACTTTTTGTAATACTTTATCTCCCTCTTTATGACCAAATGTATCATTAATACGATGAAACTCATCTAAATCTATAAATACAAGTGCAAAATTTACACTCTCATTTAAAAAAGTATTTAACTTATTTGTACATGAAATTCTATTCATTAATCCCGTTAACTGGTCATAGTAAGCTAAATATTCTGTTCGCATTTCGTTTAATACTTGCCTTGTAACATCTCTCGTAACAATATAAATCCCAACAATTTCACCGTTCACAATAATCGGGATAGTTCTCAAAGAAATATATAGCTCGTACCCTTCTTTATGAACATATTTCTTTGAAACAATTTGTTTTGCTTTTCCTTGCATCGATCCCTTAAATATAATTTGAAAATCTTTTTCATATTCTTTATTAATGAATTCAAAAATAAATTTATTATTTAATTCCTCATACCGGTATCCAAATATTTCATACGTTGCCGGATTTGCATATGTAACTCTCCCTATAGAATCTATAGATATAATTGAGTCATTATTATATTCCAGTAACGACTTAAATAACATTTGTTTTTCCTCTATCTCTGTCTTCTCCTCAATTTGAGCTGTAATATCTCTTGTAATACAAATAACAAATTGACATATTCCTTCTTCGTCGCAGACAGGATTAAGTGAAGATTCATAGTGTATCTCACCTTTTGGTAAATTGACTACATCACAAAAGGTGTGTGCTTTCGCTTCTCTCACTACTTTTGCATATTGCCTTTGCAATATCCCCGCTATATCTTTTGGTAATACTTCTGCAAAGGTTTTTCCATAGCACTCTTCGCTTAACCTAGCATAATCCATTCCTATTTTATTCACATACATATATTGAAACGTTTCATTATCAATAACTTTCAATATGAATACTAAATCTTGAATAGCATGTAATAATCCTTGTCTAATTAAATCCATATCTATCATACTTAAAAAGGTATTTTGATTACTATATTCTTCCTTCATATTTATCTCAACCCGTCTTATCTATTTTTAATCATATATCCCATTCTATATGATTATGTCCTCTCTTTTAAATGTATGATTATATATTATTTTTATTTTATAAAAAAAAGTCGCCATATGGCGACTTTTAATAAACGATTTCTAAATCTAATCCAGGGTAATTTTGTTGACGGAACGCTTCATAAATTAAAATTGCTGCTGTATTAGATAAATTTAATGAACGTACTTTATCTGTCATTGGAATACGTAAACAATGATCAAAGTTTTCTTCGATTACATTAGCTGGTAAGCCGTTTGTTTCTCTTCCAAATACAAAATAGTAATCCTTCTCGCGCTTGCTATAGTCAAACGCTGTATGAGCTTTCTCGCCATACTTTGTTAAATAGAAGAATTCACCGTCTTTATTTTTTTCATAAAATTCTTCAATTGAATCATAGTACGTAATTTTTACGTGCTGCCAATAATCTAATCCTGCACGCTTTAACATTTTATCATCCGTTGAAAATCCAAGCGGTCTAATCAAATGTAATTCTGTTCCAGTTGCTGCACAAGTACGAGCAATATTCCCTGTATTTGCTGGAATTTCTGGCTGATATAAAACAACATGTACTCCCACGCGATATTCACCTCTGTTTTTTGTCTACTACGTATTATACCACTTGAGCGAAAAATCTCTACCCATTAATAATATGAAAAAATTTATATTTCATTTGTGGTGTATATTTACTAGAGTCTTCATAGTTCCAATAACGTCGACGACTATTCGCTGAATGTGCATTTACAAGCGGCATACCATCTGCATCTTTTGCTACTACAATCGTCGTATGATTCCATCTTCCGTCATCCTCGAAATCATAAGCAATGACATCTCCAAGAATAAGTTCTTCTGGCCTCTCTACCGCCTCTGCTCGAAGTCCTGTTGTAGCACCTGACAAATACCAATAAAAAGAATGTGCAACAGCCCAGCTCCAGCTCCACTGATTCTCCCTTTGCCACCATCCTTTACGAATATTAGGATATCCGCTCATAGGTACTTCTCCAGTATGAAGACATTGAGAAATGAAATTCGTACAATTATCAGGGAAATTACGATACATAGGATTTCGGTCATCCCACCAACGCTCTGCATATTTCACTGCCTCTAAACGATTATACTGATAAGAACCGTACTTCTCTTTCGTAATTTCCCTTTCTAATGTCTCACCCATTCTAATTTCTTCTGACACTTCAATAGCATAATCGCCTATAATCCGACTATTATTTAAACAAACTCTTCGTTTTAATTGTTCCTCTTCAATATAAAATAATTCTTTATGCTTAATTAAATATTTAAAATGTATTTGATAATCAATTTCTTGATGGTCATTACTATTTAATTGTCTAATGAAAGAAACATCCGCAGTTGCTTTCACTATATGTGCACTACGTCTTTGAAACAATTGTTTCTTTCTCATTGCCATTTGTAGTAAATCCTCAGCAATACCATCCACATTCGTTCTTTTCTCCGTTATATATGCTAAAAATTGTTGTACTTGGTTTTCAATCTTCGTTTTTACAACCATTCTGTCTCCCTCCCATATTACAATATGAAAAAGGGAAATATTATCTACTCTTTTTTCTGTGCTAACAATTCAAGCCCGCGATTCATTTCATGAAGCACTTCTTCATCTTTCTCACGTTCCATCGCTTTCTCAATCGCTTCGCCTACTCCATCTCCGCCAATTTTCCCAAGTGCCCATGCTGCCGTTCCGCGT
The DNA here is from genome assembly GCF_038008705.1 of Bacillus sp. FSL W8-0770. Taxonomy (NCBI): domain Bacteria; kingdom Bacillati; phylum Bacillota; class Bacilli; order Caryophanales; family Bacillaceae; genus Bacillus; species Bacillus sp. FSL W8-0770. The sequence goes on along the minus strand of NZ_JBBOZR010000001.1, from coordinate 518,269 downwards.
AGTACTGGTCTTGGGTCATCTTTCATAACACCAATTAAATCAGGAATTGCCGATGTTTCTTTAAAATGTGCTAATGCTAAAATCGCATTTCTTTGCAGTGGTTTTTTCCCTCTCCATGACCCTGACATAATCCCATATTTCTCTTTAAAATCACGATTACTAATTGTTAAAAGTGGCGTTAATAATGGTTTAACTAGCTCAGGATCCGGCTCCATCTCAGGATGATTATGAAAATCCATTCCTTTGTTTTTCGGGCAAACAGTCTGACACGTATCACATCCATATATACGATTTCCTATTTTATCGCGATATTCTTCAGGTAGGAACCCTTTCGTCTGTGTTAAAAACGCAATGCACTTCTTCGAATCTAACTGTCCCCCCTGTATTAAAGCACCGGTAGGACAAATATCGATACATTTCGTACAGCCCCCGCATTGATCTTCTATCGGCTTATCTGGCGGGAATGGAACATTTGTAATCATTTCCCCTAAGTATACGTACGAACCAAATTCAGGTGTAATAATAGAGCAGTTTTTACCGCTCCATCCAATGCCTGCACGCTCTGATACAGCTCGATCACTTAATTCACCTGTATCAACCATGGACTTCACTTCTATATCCGGAAGTTTTTCAATTAAATATGCTTCTACTTTTTGCAAACGATCTCGTAAAACAAGATGATAATCTTGTCCCCAAGAAGCACGACAAAAAATCCCACGGCGTTCTCCACGCTTACTTAATGGTGCATTTTTTAATTTTGAAGGATATGCTAAAGCAATCGCAATAATTGATTTAGCACCCGGTAATAACAGTTGCGGATTCGTTCTCTTCTCTATATCAGGCTCTTCAAATCCAGATTGATAATTTAATTGTTGTTGCTGGATTAAGCGCTGCTTTAATTCCTCAAAAGGAGAAGCACTCGCAAAGCCTATTTTATCTATGCCAATTGTTTTACTATACGCAATTACATCTTGCTTTAATTGTTCAAAATCCACTCTTAATCGCCTCCTCAGATGAATCCATCCCTTATGTAACGACTCTATTGGTTAGTAATTCACTTTTGGAATACTATTATTTACTTCTATTTTCGCATGTAATTAGGTTTTTCAAACATTAAAAAACGCAATGCCTCGTTTATCTCGGAAACGAAACACTGCGTTGATCACAATTTATAGAAAAACATTTAATAAAATTTGGAGCGGGTGAAGAGAATCGAACTCTCGACCAGAGCTTGGAAGGCTCTTGTTTTACCACTAAACTACACCCGCAAATATGAATTACATATAAGATATTAGAATAACTTATGTAAAGTAGTATAGCATGTAAAAAAAGTAGAGGCAAGAATTTTATCGAAAAAAGTCGAAAAAGTGATGAGAGACCTCATCACTTTTTCAATTCTTTATCAATTGCCTTCTTCATACTATCGAAATCAGGGTTTGCAAGATTTCCGTTTACATATACAGAAGGAGCACCTTGAACTTTTAATTTTTGAGCACGATCTGAATCTTTACGTACTTTTTCTTTAATGTCTTTACTGTGTAAATCTTTCTTAAATTGCTCTACATCAACTTTTGGAAGTTTCTCTTTCACAATGCTAAGAAGCAAATCTTCTGTAATCCATTCTTCCGTATCTTTCTTTTGATTTTGATAAATCTCATCATAGAAAATCCAGAATGAATCTTTATCTTGTTTATAAATTGCTTCACCAGCTGCTGCACCTAAATCCGAGTCTTTTCCGATAAATGGGAAGTTAATAAAATATAACTGCACTTTGCCTTTATCAATATACTCTTCTTTTAATCGAGGTAATACTGTTACATCCCAAGTACGACAAGCAGGACATTTAAAGTCTCCAAATTCAACTACCTTAACTGGAGCATCATCTTTCCCTAAAGATTGTTGCGTAGAATAAGCAAACATCTCATTCCCTTTATCTTTTTTGTCATTTATGATGCTATACGCAATTGTTCCAATTACAATCAATACTGCGATAGAAAAAACTATACCAAGAGCCATGAGTTTATTTGATTTCATATACATTCCTCTTTAAATTCATATTCTGTATACAGCATTGTACACAATACACATAATATCAACACTTATATACGTCACGCAATGAACACGCTCACATAAATTACAAAAACACAATAATTGTGACGATATTGTGTCACAATTTGTCACAATTTATTCAAAAAAAGAAGCTCCTCTGTAGGAACTTCTCTTAACTTACTGCTTTTTTACGCGCGCTATTTAACATCGACTGCTCTATTTTTATATCATGACGAATTACTAATTTCTCACTAACTGCTTGAACATACTCATCATGGCTTATATAGCCTTCTTTCTCCATTAGTCTCAAAACGACATTTCGTCTCTCTACTGCTTTATCATAGTTTTGGGCAGGTGAGTAATAAGCAGGTGCTTTTACTACAGCAGCCATCATTGCACTTTCAGCCAACGTTAATTGGTTCACCTTTTTACCGAAGTAAAGGTTTGCTGCTTTTTCAATTCCCCACGCTCCTTCTCCATAATAAATATTACTTACATATAATTTTAAAATTTCATCCTTCGTAAATGTGCGTTCAATTTTTTTCGTATAAAAAATCTCTTTCCACTTACGAGAAAATGTACGTTCATTTGTTAAAAAGGCATTTTTAGATAGCTGTTGTGTAATCGTGCTTCCTCCTTGTACGACACCACCAGCCTTTATATTCTCAACTGAGGCCCTAATAATTGCTATATAATCTAAACCGTTATGATGATAAAATCTTTTATCTTCTGTCGCAATAAATGCATGTGTTAATGATTCTGGCACCTCTAACTTAGCCGGTACATGTAATTTACTAATATCACTTTTCTCAATCATTACATTTCCAATGAATAATAACGTACAACTTAACAATAATAATAATATAATGGCTTTATAAAAAAGTTTAGTCATTGGATTTAATGCAACTTTTTGATGATAGTTCACCCTAGATAATACTCGTTCTTTCATCTTGAACACCTCTTTTCCACACAGCATATAACTCTTACTTTAAGAATACATTGTTGTAAAAAAATATCCCATCGATTTCTCTTACACGTACCTTACATCATTGTAAGGTATAAAGTGAAACTTTAATGAGCCCTCATCAATCAGGCTTACTGCCCAGCAAATAGTGGGATAAAAAAGTATTGTATCACAGTATTTTTTTATCTACTATTCATCTGAAATATTGAATATAGGTTATGTTAAAGCACGAATAACCAATAAAAGAGAAACCCTTAAGACTATTATATTTTCACTTTACACTTTAATTATATCATCTACAAATATATATACTTTTGACTATCTAGTAATCTAAATGTATATAACATATAGATTTATTATACAGAACAAACGTTCTACAAATCAATACTAGTGCTATTATTATTTTGACCTTTTTCTTAAACAGTATACAAAAAAGAGTAGTGATTCGAATGTATCTCAAATCGGCTACTCTTTTCTTTACAATCTTCCTATTAAATTATACGGCTGTACTTCCCACGTTTCATACGGAATAAAATGTGTTGCTCTCATTGCATCAAGCGTTCTGGATTTCATATGAGGACGCGTTATATACTCATCTATGTTCTCTTCATTTAAATCAACAAATTTAGCCTCTTGTATCTCTTCAGGTTGAGTTTTTATTTCACCACTTATATATGCTACTTTAAAAACAACAGCTAGAATATGCATAGAGGTATTATAATAAACCCCTGTAATTCCGATAGGCTTCACCGTTAACCCTGTTTCCTCTTTTATTTCCCTACAGACAGCTTGATCGAGCGCTTCGCCCTCTTCTACCTGTCCTCCTGGCAACTCCCACGTATCAGCTCGCCAGTGCACTTTTGTTAATAACACTTCATTTTTTTCATTTGTTAAATAACCTGCTACAGCAACTATATGCTTTGGTGTCTTATGTTCCATATTAAGCCTCCTAGAGATAATGAATATTATATATCCCTATAATCATATTCACTACCTACAACAAAATACCTTTAATACTTCATCACCTTAATTAACTTCATAAAAAAAGACCCTATCCGCTAAGCGAAAAGGGTCATCTATCGTATTACTCTCCTAAGTCTACGTTGTGATAAACTTGTTGAACATCTTCCAAATCTTCTAATGCATCAACCATTTTCTCAAATTGTGCTTGAGCATCTTCAGGAAGTGTTACATCACTTTGTGCAAGCATTGTTAATTCTGCAACTGTAAACTCCTCAACGCCAGCACCTTTAAGTGCAGATTGTACTGCATGGAATTGATCTGGTTCAGCATACACGATAACAGAATCTTCTTCTTCTAGAATATCACGTGCATCTACATCTGCTTCCATTAAAATTTCAAGAACTTCATCTGATGTTTTACCTTCAAGGCCGATAACAGCTGTCGCATCAAACATGTAAGCTACAGAACCGTTCACACCCATATTACCACTGTTTTTGCTAAATGCAGCTCGTACATCTGCTGCAGTACGGTTTACGTTATTTGTAAGTGTATCTACAATAACCATAGCTCCATTTGGTCCGAATCCTTCATAACGAAGCTCGTCATAATTTTCTTCTGAACCGCCTTTTGCTTTTTCAACTGCACGATCAATAATTGTTCTTGGAACATTGTATGTTTTCGCACGCTCTAATACAACTCTTAGCGCTTGGTTTGATTCTGGATCTGGCTCGCCTTGTTTTGCTGCCACATAAATTTCACGCCCAAATTTCGCGTATATACGGCTTGTATTTGCATCTTTTGATGCTTTTTTGTCTTTAATATTGTTCCATTTACGGCCCATACTTTCCACTCTCTTTCCCGTTTTAAATCTACATAAAAATATTAATATGAAATATAATGTGTGTTCAACACATTTTTAAAAGAAATATAAAAAGTTCATTTTTGATTCATATTACAGACATAATATAAATCACTATCATTTTGTTCTTTCGACAAGTTATATTATACATGAATTCCTACGTTTATTACGAATTTTAGAAGCACATAGTATAATTTAACAAAAAGACTCTAACATTTCTGTTAGAGTCTTTTATATTGCTGACACCTATTTCCATAATATTCCCATAATTACTTTCTATTGTTGTATAATAAAAATAGGGAAAAATTTGAAGAAAAGAGAGAGGGAGAATTATGACACATTCAAATGAGAAAAAAGCACATAGTCTTAAAGGGATAGAAGAAAAGTTAAACCCAACTATCTATCAAGTGAGATTCATGAAATTAGATGAACCAATTCAATTTGAGTCGTTCCCTAAATTAAAAGATTTAGGGGACTGGTTAAGTACTTCAACGCATATGTGGGCATACCACTCAACTATGTATAAGTACAACAGAGAAGGGTTTGAAAAGAAGTTTTTAGAGGTTACAAACTTAACCGTTGATAATGTACTAATATCTACTGGTGGTATCGGATTTAACTTCATGTCACCGGGGTGGAGAAATTCTCTCTAGAGTACTCGAAAAAAATATTGTATATACAATATTTTTTCTGCTTATTTTGTCATGTAATGAAAAGAAAACAAAAAAGCTCTATACTAATCGTATAGAGCTTTTTTACGCCGTTCATGATACCGATGGTCGGGGTCGAACCGACACTCCCGAAGGAACACGATTTTGAGTCGTGCGCGTCTGCCAATTCCGCCACATCGGCACAAAAGAAAAGGCGGCAACCGGATTTGAACCGGTGATAAAGGTTTTGCAGACCTCTGCCTTACCACTTGGCTATGCCGCCATATAAAATTTATTGGAGCGGAAGACGGGATTCGAACCCGCGACCCCAACCTTGGCAAGGTTGTATTCTACCACTGAACTACTTCCGCAAAAATGGCTGGGCTAGCTGGATTCGAACCAGCGCATGACGGAGTCAAAGTCCGTTGCCTTACCGCTTGGCTATAGCCCATCGAATTCTTACTTAATTATATGTAAGTATCCATTAGATTATTTGTAATTTTTAAAATAAAAATGGGGCGACTGATGGGAATCGAACCCACGAATGCCGGAGCCACAATCCGGTGCGTTAACCACTTCGCCACAACCGCCATGTTGTGTAAATATATTTTGGCAGGGGCAGTAGGAATCGAACCCACACTGGAGGTTTTGGAGACCTCAGTTCTACCTTTAAACTATGCCCCTATGTAAATGGTGGAGGGGGGCAGATTCGAACTGCCGAACCCGAAGGAGCGGATTTACAGTCCGCCGCGTTTAGCCACTTCGCTACCCCTCCGAAACTTACATGGTGCCGGCTAGAGGACTTGAACCCCCAACCTACTGATTACAAGTCAGTTGCTCTACCAATTGAGCTAAGCCGGCGTATTTTATTAAAATAAATGGTGGCTCGGGACGGAATCGAACCGCCGACACGAGGATTTTCAGTCCTCTGCTCTACCGACTGAGCTACCGAGCCTTATTAAAATGGCGGTCCCGACCGGGGTCGAACCGGCGATCTCCTGCGTGACAGGCAGGCATGTTAACCACTACACCACGGGACCATTTGGTTGCGGGGACAGGATTTGAACCTGCGACCTTCGGGTTATGAGCCCGACGAGCTACCGTGCTGCTCCACCCCGCGATAATACTATTCATATAAAATTTATATGGTGGAGGATGACGGGATCGAACCGCCGACCCCCTGCTTGTAAGGCAGGTGCTCTCCCAGCTGAGCTAATCCTCCAAAGTGGTGACCCGTACGGGATTCGAACCCGTGTTACCGCCGTGAAAGGGCGGTGTCTTAACCACTTGACCAACGGGCCAAATATTATAAATCCTATGGCGGAGAGCAAGGGATTCGAACCCTTGATACGCTTGTGACGTATACACGATTTCCAATCGTGCTCCTTCGGCCAACTCGGACAGCTCTCCAATGGCTCCGCAGGTAGGAATCGAACCTACGACCGATCGGTTAACAGCCGATAGCTCTACCGCTGAGCTACTGCGGAATAATATTGCCTGGCAACGTCCTACTCTCACAGGGACAAGGTCCCAACTACCATCGGCGCTAGAGAGCTTAACTTCCGTGTTCGGTATGGGAACGGGTGTGACCTCTCTGCCATCATTACCAGACATTATTCTTTTGAGACAATCATTATTATAACTTATTTACTTTAAAAGTCAACAAGTTTTTTATGTTCTCTCAAAACTAGATAACATTGCTACATATTATATGGTTAAGTCCTCGATCTATTAGTATTCGTCAGCTCCACATGTCACCATGCTTCCACCTCGAACCTATCAACCTGATCATCTTTCAGGGATCTTACTAGCTTACGCTATGGGAAATCTCATCTTGAGGGGGGCTTCATGCTTAGATGCTTTCAGCACTTATCCCTTCCGCACATAGCTACCCAGCTATGCCCTTGGCAGAACAACTGGTACACCAGCGGTGCGTCCATCCCGGTCCTCTCGTACTAAGGACAGCTCCTCTCAAATTTCCTACGCCCACGACGGATAGGGACCGAACTGTCTCACGACGTTCTGAACCCAGCTCGCGTACCGCTTTAATGGGCGAACAGCCCAACCCTTGGGACCGACTACAGCCCCAGGATGCGATGAGCCGACATCGAGGTGCCAAACCTCCCCGTCGATGTGGACTCTTGGGGGAGATAAGCCTGTTATCCCCGGGGTAGCTTTTATCCGTTGAGCGATGGCCCTTCCATGCGGAACCACCGGATCACTAAGCCCGACTTTCGTCCCTGCTCGACTTGTAGGTCTCGCAGTCAAGCTCCCTTATGCCTTTGCACTCTACGAATGATTTCCAACCATTCTGAGGGAACCTTTGGGCGCCTCCGTTACACTTTAGGAGGCGACCGCCCCAGTCAAACTGCCCACCTGACACTGTCTCCCGGGTCGATAAGACCCGTAGGTTAGAATTTCAATACAGTCAGGGCGGTATCCCACCAGCGCCTCCACCGAAGCTAGCGCTCCGGTTTCAATGGCTCCCGCCTATCCTGTACAAACTGTACCAAAATTCAATATCAGGCTACAGTAAAGCTCCACGGGGTCTTTCCGTCCTGTCGCGGGTAACCTGCATCTTCACAGGTACTATAATTTCACCGAGTCTCTGGTTGAGACAGTGCCCAAATCGTTACACCTTTCGTGCGGGTCGGAACTTACCCGACAAGGAATTTCGCTACCTTAGGACCGTTATAGTTACGGCCGCCGTTTACTGGGGCTTCAGTTCAGAGCTTCGCTTACGCTAACCCCTCTCCTTAACCTTCCAGCACCGGGCAGGTGTCA
>NZ_JBBOZR010000001.1:292500-505000 GCF_038008705.1 Bacillus sp. FSL W8-0770 | reverse complement strand
ATTACGCCTTATGACACTCTGGACAAACGCCATAAATTTCTAAGCGATGACTATTGATAACGAAGCCTGTCGTTTTCGCAGCTTCCTCTTCCAGCTTTTCCAAGCCTCCATAAGGAAAATCAACAATCTTACCACATTTTTCGCAAATCACATGATAATGTTGACTTGTAACATAATCAAATCTACTTGAAGCGTCTCCATAAGTTAATTCCTTTACAAGTCCAACCTCTTTAAACACACGTAAGTTATTATAGACAGTTGCAACACTCATATTTGGAAACTTACCTTCTAATGCTTTATAAATATCATCCGCTGTTGGGTGCGTCATTGATTCCACAAGGTACTCTAAAATAGCATGACGCTGTGGAGTAATGCGTACACCCGTATTTTTCAGCATTTCTAGCGCTTCTTTTAATTCTTCTTTGACCACCGTCATGCACCCCGATTCTATACGGATTATTATTTTATAATTCTTATAAAGAGTGTACTCCTTTTCTTATAAATCGTCAATATTTCTACTATAAGTATGTAGTTTATTTTTATATTCAGGACTTGTTTTTATGTATCTTTCCCTTTTTTCTTCATATATTCCATAGAAAAAAGTGCGACATAATCGCACTTGGAATACTATCATCTGAGGAGGTATGCCCTACACTTCCACTTTATGTAAGGGAGTAAAATATGTATAGACACTTGCCTTGTTTCTGCATATTTTATCTCCAATGTAGATTTATTTTATATAAGAAAGAACATCCTCAATATGTCCTTTCACTTTCACTTTACGCCACTCTTTTACAAGTTCACCGTCTTTATTAATAAGGAATGTAGAACGCTCGATTCCCATATACTCTTTCCCAAAGTTCTTTTTTAACTTCCAAACATCGTATAACTCTGCTACTTTATGATCTTCATCTACTAAAAGTGTAAATGGCAATTCATGTTTCTCAATGAATTTCAAATGTCTATTCGCTGAATCAGGACTTACTCCAAGAATAACCGTATCCTTCTCTTGAAATACTCCATACGCATCACGAAAATCACATGCTTCAGTTGTACATCCTGGCGTCATATCTTTCGGATAAAAATAGAGAACTACATTTTTACCGCGGAAATCAGCTAGGCGAACTTCTTCTCCGTTACTTCCCTCTAATGTGAATTCTGGTGCCATTTCTCCTACTGTAATCATAGTTATCACTCCTACTCTTTTCCTTTACTATAACAAATGCTTCCTTATTTTTCATTGTCTATTACAGACCTCATCACAAAAGCAAAAGGGAGTGTATATCCAATTAGCGCTTCTGCGATTGCAATCCATCGCCCAATTCCAATCGGAGATATGTCACCATATCCAACAGACAATAAAGTAACTGCGCTAAAATATAAACAAACTTCGACGAGTTGAAAAGAATGAGCGTTCAAACTTTCTCCGTCCTCTTTCAAAACTGCGAAACCCATTTCCTCTAATACAACGTAACTTAATCCAAATGCGATTAGTACTGTTGTATAGATTAAAAATAATGTGGCCAAATTATAGAGCGAAAAAAAACGCGTTGAATCCGAATAGGAACTCCATAATAATTGGACACTTTTCAAAATAGCGATTGCTGCAATTAATAGAATAAATCCCCATAACATGTCCTCCACCTCATTTTATATGTATGAGGTGGAGAACTGATTTATCCCTTAGAAACGAACAAGCTTCTATAATTAATTACCCGCGCCACGATACCTTTTTACCCCTTGGTTCCAGAGGGTGATTGCAATCGTAAAACAGATAATACCAACCATTGGCGTCGCAAATGCATAACTATTCCATTCTGTTTTTCTTAAAAAGTATGCCGCTGGATATACTCCAACAAATGCAAACGGTAAAACAAACGTTAAAATGAAACGAATTACACGATTATAAATATTAACAGGATAGCGCCCGTAATTACCTATGTTATACATAAGAGGCATAATTGAACTTTTCGCATCCGACCAAAAACCAAGGCTCGCCAGCGTAACAAATATCCCTCCATATACAAGTGCTCCTCCTCCTACCATCAATATAAATAAGAAGAAATCATACCAGTAAAAAGATAATTGTAACTCCACAGCTGCATATCCCATTACAACAATCCCTGTAATAGCTCCAATTAAAGATTCAAGTTCCATTCTTTCTAATATAATTTGAAATAGGCTATGGATCGGTCGCGTTAATACACGATCCATCTCCCCTTTAATAATGTATCGATCATTAAAATCCCATATATTAAAGAAAGCTGAAAAGATGGCAAATGGCACTAAAAAGAAACCATAAATAAAGATTACCTCTTCTCGACTCCATCCCTTCAATGCTTGTGTATGCCCAAATACAACGAGAATAAATATTAAATTAACTGCTTGAAGCGATAAATCAGAAAGTAAACCAACGATAAAATCGCCTCGATACTCCAATTTCGTTTTTATATATTGACTTGCATATTGTAAAAATAAGTTTATATATATCATCTCATCATCCCCCTTGTACAATTAGACGTTTTCTCGCCGTTCTCCACATGAGTACAATTGGAATAATAAGTACAATCGCCCAAATCACTTGAAATACTAAAGCCTCATACAACTTACTCCCCTGTATACCTTCAGAAAAAATCATACTTGGAATATAACTAATAGCCTGAAATGGTAAAAACATCATTGCTTTTTGGGCCCATAACGGATAAAAACTAATTGGTAATAATAGACCTGAAAATAAATCAATAACAACGCGTTTTGCATACATAATCCCACTATTATTAAATAGGAAAAACGTAAGCATTCCCGTCATTAAATTAATTTGTGTATTAATAATAAAGCTAAATATTAAAGATAAGAAGAAATATAACCAAGTTTGAAAATTCGTTGTAATTTGCAACGAAAATAATAACGTAACGATAACCATGCCTGGAATGGAAAAGAAGGCAAAACGGAATATTCCCTCGCCAAGACCTTGCATAACTTTCATTCCCAAATAGTTATACGGACGAATTAATTCTACAGCCACACGTCCTTCTTGAATCTCCATCGCAATTTCCCTATCTATATTATTAAAATAGAAGGCACGTGCCATCCACGCGATTGCGATATACGTGGTCATTTGCGAAATAGATAAACTTTCAATATTCTCTTTTCCGCTATAAATTGCTTGCCATAAAAAATAGTAAGCACCGATATTAATCGTATAAATTAAAATCCCGCTATAGTAATTTGTACGATACGCAAGCATCATTAAAAAGCGAATTCGAATCATTTCAATATACTTACCCATGCGTAATACCTTCTTCATAAATGTTACGAATAATTTCCTCTGTAGACACTTCGTTAATTTTTAAATCTTTAATTTGAAATGCTTGTACTACTTTAGAAATAAGCATTGAAATAATAACTTCTTCATTCGGAATTTTTGCAACCCATGCATTTTCCTCTTTCGCTTTCGACCAAACAACATGATTATCTGGCATAACCATTGATAAAGCCTGATAGGAAACTGGTGCAACAAACTGAAAGTGAATTTCCTTCTCTGCTCCCCACTGCGTACGAAGATTACTTAAAGAACCGTCATACATAATATTCCCTTCATCCAGCATGATAACGCGCTCACATAAAGCTTCAATATCAGTAATATCGTGTGTTGTTAATAAAATTGTTGTTTTATAACGTTCATTCATTTCTTTTAAAAATTCACGTATTTTCAATTTCACAAGTACATCTAACCCAATTGTTGGCTCATCTAAAAATAATAACGGTGGATTATGAATTAAGGCTGCCGCTAATTCACAACGCATCCTTTGACCAAGAGATAATTTTCGAACTGGTTTATCTAATAAAGGCCCTATATCTAACGTTTCAATTACGTGCTCCATATGCTCCTTATACTGAGCGTCTGATACACCGTACACTTTCTTTAATAAACGAAACGATTCTTGTACTGCAATATCCCACCAAAGTTGCGAACGCTGTCCAAAAACAACACCAATTGTTCTTACAAATTCTTCTCTTTGTTTATGTGGGTTCATTCCATTTACTGTGATTTGCCCTGATGTCGGAGTTAAAATCCCCGTAAGCATTTTAATTGTTGTTGATTTACCAGCACCGTTCTCACCGATATAACCAACCATTTCACCTTGCTTTACAGTAAAAGATACATCATTTACTGCTGGTACTATTTTATAATTACGATTTAATAAATCGCGAAATGCACCCTTTAAGCCCGGACGACTTGAATAGGCTGTAAACTCTTTACGTAACCCTTGTACCTCAATTACCGATTTCATAATCGGACCCCCCTCCTAAATGTCACAACGAATAGTTTACCCAACTGCCTGCGCTATCACAAACAATACGTCTTTTCGAAAAACATGTTAGAATAATACATAGATTTTTGTAAGGAGATGAATTGTAGTGAAATTCACAAAGTCAGAAGCATTACATAAAGAAGCTTTAGAGCATATCGTTGGCGGTGTTAATAGTCCTTCTCGTTCTTTTAAAGCAGTTGGCGGCGGCGCTCCTGTTGCTATGGAACGTGGGAAAGGCGCTTATTTCTGGGATGTAGACGGAAATAAATATATCGATTATTTAGCAGCATACGGTCCTATTATTACTGGACATGCTCATCCGCATATAACAAAAGCAATTACAACAGCTGCTGAAAATGGGGTACTTTATGGAACACCAACAGCGCTAGAGGTAAAATTCGCAAAAATGTTAAAAGAAGCAATGCCTGCATTAGATAAAGTCCGTTTCGTAAACTCTGGTACAGAAGCAGTGATGACAACGATTCGTGTTGCTCGTGCTTATACAGGTCGCACAAAAATCATGAAATTCGCTGGTTGTTACCACGGTCATTCTGATTTAGTACTTGTGGCAGCTGGATCTGGTCCTTCTACTTTAGGAACTCCTGACTCAGCTGGCGTACCACAAAGTATTGCACAAGAAGTTATTACCGTTCCATTTAATAATGTAGAAACTTTAAAAGAGGCTTTAGATAAATGGGGTCATGAAGTAGCAGCTATCCTTGTAGAACCAATCGTTGGAAACTTCGGTATTGTAGAGCCTAAACCAGGATTCCTTGAAAAAGTGAATGAACTTGTTCACGAAGCTGGCGCACTAGTAATTTATGATGAAGTTATTACTGCTTTCCGCTTTATGTACGGTGGTGCTCAAGACTTACTTGGTGTGACACCTGACTTAACAGCGCTTGGTAAAGTTATTGGCGGCGGCTTACCAATCGGTGCTTACGGTGGTAAGAAAGAAATTATGGAACAAGTTGCTCCGCTTGGACCTGCATACCAAGCTGGTACAATGGCAGGAAACCCTGCTTCTATGGCATCAGGTATCGCTTGTCTAGAAGTGCTTCAACAAGAAGGGCTTTATGAGAAATTAGATGAACTTGGTGCAATGCTTGAAAAAGGAATTTTAGAACAAGCAGCGAAACATAATATCGACATTACATTAAACCGTCTAAAAGGGGCTTTAACTGTATACTTCACAACAAATACAATTGAAGATTACGATGCCGCACAAGATACAGACGGTGAAATGTTCGGTAAATTCTTCAAGCTTATGCTTCAAGAAGGAATTAACTTAGCACCTTCTAAATACGAGGCATGGTTCTTAACTACAGAACATACAAAAGAAGATATTGAATATACAATCGAAGCTGTCGACAGAGCATTTGCTGCCCTAGCAGACAATAAATAATCCCATCATTAAAAGGAAAAAAGAAAGCTCACCTTTCTTTTTTCCTTTTTTCTATTTCATAAATTCCGTATTAATAGTATAATTATTCATAATTATCTGTTTTATATTCTTTTACAGCATTACTATCTCTGTGTACAAGGTGATTCGCACCTTAAATAGTGAGATTATTCTAACTTTTACAAGAGGGGGGATTGACGGATGCTCAATAAAAAAAATACATGGACACCGTCTTTATTTCGAGATTATAGAAATGCAGAACATGATGCGTGTGGAATCGTTTCCGTTATGGAGAAACGAAAAATTGCTACAAAAGAAAACATTGATCTTTGCATACAATCACTCGTCAAAATGAATCATAGAGCTGGTTTCATTAATGGCGAGGGCGATGGCATCGGCATTCACATTGATGTACCAAAAACGCTTTGGAATGAAAAACTAAAAAGTAGCGGATATAATCCAACGATTGTGGATCATCCCCACTTTATCGTTGGACATTTTTTTCTAAATAAAAAAGAAGACATTACTGCCTTAAAAAATTATATTCGTACGCAATTAAACAACAAAAACTTTACTATCATTTTCGAAAATGATGATGTAACAAACTCAGATGCGCTCGGTCCACTTGGTAAACAAGAAGAACCTTTATTTTGGCAAGTTGCCCTTATCTCAGAAAACGAAATTACAAATATTGAGCAAACATTATTTTCTGTCACAATAAAAATAGAGGAAAACGAAGCAATTCATGTTGCTTCATTAAGTCGTGATCATGTTGTATATAAAGTTCTAGGTGCTGGTGATACGCTTGTTGCCTACTATAATGATTTACAACATCCGCTTATCGCTTCAACTATGACATTAGGACATAACCGCTACTCTACTAATACATTATCTAATTTTTTTCGTGTACAACCATTTAGCATTCTCGGACATAATGGTGAAATTAACACAATTGCGAAATTACGCGATCAAGCCGAAATGATTGATGTACCACTTACTGCAGGAGGCAGTGACTCTCAAGATTTAAACCGCACCTTAGAAACCCTACTTGTTCAATACAACTACAGCTTATTTGAAGCAATGGAAATTCTATTCCCACCAATTATTAATGAAATTAAACTTTATGAAACACCTTTACAAGATTTATATACGTATATACGTGAAGCATGGGGACATTTTGCCCAAGGACCAGCTGGCATCATTTCCCGTTTTAAAGATGAAGCTGTTTTCAGCGTTGATTCCCTTGGATTACGCCCAGTATGGAAAGTAGAGACAGAGAGCTCTTATATTTTCTCTTCTGAACCTGGAGTTGTATCACCAACTAAATATGTAGCAGAACCAAAACCACTCGCTCCTGGAGAAAAAGTCGGATTAAAATGGAATGAACAAGATGAACTTGTTCTTTATGAATATGACAAATATCAAATCCAAGTATATAACCGTTTTAAAAAGCGAATTGATACTACCAATTACCATTTAAATTTATCTATCCCTGAAACGAAAAAAATCCAAGGGCTATGTGATTCTGTTCAAGTTGAAACGAAACAATACGTCGCTTTCGGATGGGACCGAGAACATATTCAACTTCTTGAACAGATGGCAACAAAAGGCGTTGAGCCAATACGCTCACTTGGGCATGACTCACCACTTGCCGCACTTGATACTGATAGACGAAATATCGCTGACTTTATTAAAGAAAGTGTAGCTGTTGTTACAAACCCTGCAATTGACCGTGACCGTGAAATTGAACACTTCTCTACACGTACTGTACTTGGAGAGCGTCCAAGTTTATTAAGCGGCGCAAAACGGCCATTTGTAGTTGAAATGCTTTCACCAATTATTTTAGAAGGAAGCGTGGCACAACCTATTGCAGAGGAATTACACACAATTACGTACGAACAACTCATAGAGCTATTTAAAACTCATAACTCTATCGCCACAATCTCTGCTACATTCAGCTCGTCAGAAACTCTACAATGTGCATTAAGCCGCATTAGTTCTGAAGCGATAGCTGCTGTTAACAACGGTGCTTCCCTACTAGTATTAGATGACGCAAAAGCCCATCTAAATGAGCGATTGTGGATTGATCCACATTTAGTTACTGCTAAAGTACATCAAGCATTAAGTGAAAATAAATTACGCCGCAATTGTTCTCTCGTTATACGTTCTGGTGCCCTTCGCTCCTTACATGACATTGTCACGCTATATGGATTAGGAGCAGATGGTATTAATCCATATTTATTATTCGCGACTGTAAATGACGGAACAAAAACACCAATTACGAATCTGTATAATGCACTTAATAAAGGATTAGAAAAAGTCATTTCAACAATTGGAATTCATGAGTTACGTGGTTACGGACGTCTCTATTCATCTATTGGGTTACATGAAGAAATCGCAAATATATTACAGATTACAAATTTCTTCGGTTCAAATGATTTAGCTTTTTCACTTGAATCACTTGCTGAAGATGCAAAAATGCGAGCGGATGATTATAACAATCCTAAAATTAGAATGCGAAAATCATTTCATATATTCCCGCGAATTTGGAAAGCAATCGGCGATGTTGCAAAAGGAAATTCTTATGATGATTACCGTGACAAGTTAAGTGAACTAGAAGAGAATAATCCCATCGCAATCAGACACCTTGTTCAAACGAAACAAACAAAACATGTCGTTCCAACTGAAGAAGTATCTATCGGCATTAAAAACCATGATTTTCCATTCATTATTAGTTCTATGTCATTTGGTTCTCAAAACGAAATTGCCTTTCGCGCATATGCAGAAGCGGCCGATCAGCTAAATATGATTAGCTTGAACGGTGAAGGCGGCGAAATTAAAGATATGATTGGAAAATATCCACATACACGTGGACAACAAGTGGCATCTGGGCGATTTGGAGTAAATGCCGAACTACTAAACTCATCGAACTTAATTGAAATCAAAATCGGTCAAGGCGCAAAGCCTGGGGAAGGTGGGCATTTACCTGGTTCAAAAGTAACAGCCAAAATCGCTGAAGCACGTAATGCGACAATTGGCTCAGATTTAATTTCACCTTCTAATAACCATGATATTTATTCAATTGAAGATTTAGCTCAAATGATTACGGAAATTAAAACAGCTAATCAACTTGCCAAAGTAGCCGTGAAAGTCCCTGTCGTTCCTAATATCGGAACAATTGCTGTCGGTATCGCCAAAGCTGGTGCTGATTTTATTAACATTAGCGGATTCGATGGCGGAACAGGTGCTGCACGTATTCACGCCTTGCAACATGTAGGTCTTCCTGTAGAAATTGGTGTTAAAGCCGCTCACAACGCTTTATTAGAAGCGAGCATGAGACATAAAGTAGAGATTTGGGCAGATGGTGGTATTCGAAGTGTAAATGATGCCTTGAAAATCATGCTTCTCGGAGCAAACCGTATTGGATTTGGCACACTATCAATGATTGCAATCGGCTGCACTACTTGCCGTGGGTGTCATCTAGATACTTGCCATGTCGGAATTGCGACACAAATCGAGTCTGAAGCACAAGCAAAAGAACATGGGTTACGCCGCTTCGTCCCACGCGAATTAGAAAGCGCAGTTACTGGCCTGCTAAATTTATTCACCTCTTTCGGTATAGAACTAAAACAATTAACAGGACAGCTTGGGTATACAAATTTACAAGCAATTGTTGGGCGTTCTGATTTATTAGAGCAAGTTCGAGGCGAAAATTTATTAAACTTACGTAATTTATTACAAATAATAGAACATCCATCTGTTACAACAACAGATGGCGTACCAGAAAAACAATTTAAGACAGTTCATTCCGCTGACTCAAAAGAATTAGTAGGCGTTGGTGTAGAGCAACGCGTTATGGGTGGTCTAGAATCATGTTATCGCGTTCGCAGTAAACTATATGAAGCTACTCAACTTGAACCACTTACATTAAAGTATACGAATGGTTCTATTCCCGGAAATGGGTTAGGCGCTTACAATAGTGAAAATTTATTTATACACGTAAATGGCGGCGCACAAGATGGCATTGGTAAAACTTCCTTTGGTGGTGGGATTTATATAACGAAATCAAAAGGAAAAGACGGAGTATATTATAACGGTTCTGTCGGAAAAGGATTTGGATATGGTGCACAAAAAGGGGCACTATACGTGCAAGGGAACGCTGATGCTCGCGCTGGCATTCGCCTTTCTGGGGCAGACATGATAATTGGAGGTAGAATAACAAAACCACTCCGTGAAAAAGAGCAAGGAAATATAGGGGCATACTCCAATATTAAAGGTTTTGCTTTTGAATATATGACAAATGGGCGAGCGCTTGTTTTAGGTGACCCTGGTCCATGGATTTGTGCTGGCATGACTGGCGGTGTTGTTTATTTACGTCATGATTCAAACTTAGGCCTAACAGAACAGGCCTTAAAAAGAAGAATTGCAAAAGGGGCAAATGTTACATTACAATCAATTAGTAAAAATGGTTTGAAAGATGTAACTGAATTATTGCTAGACTATATTCGTGTACTAAACGAACATGAGCAATATGAGGAAGTTGCTTTATTAACAGCATTATTAGATGATATACAGAACCAGTTTTTTGAGATTATCCCGAAAAAAGAACAGGCAGACCCATCTATCTCAACAGAGTAAAATGAGTAATTTTCATTATTAAGAAAAAATTGACGAAGTACGCTTCTCATAGTAATCTATAGTAACAATTTGAGACCTGCTGAAATTCAGCAGGTTTTTTTACTAAAAACTGATGTTTAAAAGGAATTAGGAAAAATTATAAAGTGAAACTTTAATTAGCCTACACCAATCGAGCGTTTACCGGCATCTAGCTTCTAATTTTTGAGGCAGTAATCTTACTACTCACAATTAGCGGGATAAAATGAAAACTAATTTCTTTTAACGTCACTAAAATATCACTTGCTAACATATTGTAATGAATGTATAGTATCATGTTGTACATTCATTATGACAAGAGAAAGGATCTTATTAAGGGTATGAAACTTGGTGCTCGCATTTTAAAAACGGGTATTGCCATCACGTTAGCTTTATTTGCTTGTATTTTACTTCAATTACCGAGTCCGGTATTTGCGGGAATTTCAGCTATCTTTGCTGTTCAACCGTCTGTATACCGTTCTTATTTAACAGCACTTGAACAAATTCAAGCAAATGTAATTGGTGCGATATTTGCTATCGCATTTGCTACTGCTTTTGGACATAATCCTTTTATTATTGGATTAACATGTATATTAGTAATTGCTCTTACATTACAATTACGATTAGAAAACACAATATCAATTGCTTTAGTAACAGTTATCGCCATTATGGAGTATCAAGGCGAAGATTTCTTTAGTTTTGCCTTACTTCGATTTGCGACGATTATGATTGGTATTATTGCGGCTTCACTTGTAAATTTAGTATTTATGCCGCCAAAATATGAAACAAAACTTTATCATCGTATCGTTGATAATACAGAAGAAATTGTAAAATGGATTCGAATGAATAGCAGGCAGGCTTCTGATTTTACAACGCTAAAAACTGATATTGATCGTATGAAAGAAAAAATGATCAAACTAAATCATTACTATTTGCTGTATAAAGAAGAAAGAAGCTATACGAAAAAAGTAAAGTTCGCAAAAATTCGTAAGCTCGTTTTATTCAGACAAATGTTAGCGACAACAAGCCGTGCTTTAAGTACGTTAAAATCATTACACCGTACTGAAAATGAACTGCGCTATATGCCAGAAGAATTTCAGGAATCTATCCAAAACGAACTTGACTCATTAACGCATTATCATGAACAAGTTTTATTAAAATTTATTGGTAAAGCAAAAAAACAACAATCAGTTGAAATGCTTGATGAAGTTGAAACAGGTAAACAAGAATTAATTGATATCTTTATGGAATATCAAAATAAAGACGATGAAGAAGCATATAAAACATGGTTACATCTCTTCCCTCTTATTTCTTCCATCATTAACTATAGTGAAGAAGTAGAGCATTTAGATTTGCTTGTAG
The DNA here is from genome assembly GCF_038008705.1 of Bacillus sp. FSL W8-0770. Classification (NCBI taxonomy): domain Bacteria; kingdom Bacillati; phylum Bacillota; class Bacilli; order Caryophanales; family Bacillaceae; genus Bacillus; species Bacillus sp. FSL W8-0770. The sequence continues at coordinate 493,267 of NZ_JBBOZR010000001.1, read as the reverse complement.
ATAGCTTCTACACATATCATAAACCAGAAAAAGAACTCCAAATCGATGATAAAAAAGAAGACGAATAAAAAAACAGCTCCTTTTATGCTAAAGGAGCTGTTTCTGTTATATGTTGAAGTTGATATAAATTGTAATAAAATCCTCTTTTTCGCATTAACTCTTCATGAGAACCAGTCTCTTTAATCTCACCGTCTTCAATGTAAATAATCGTATCAACATGTGTAATCGTCGCTAATCGATGTGCAATTATAATCGTTGTCCGGTCAGCAGCTAACGTCTGAAGCGCCTCTTGAATATACCTTTCATTTTCTAAATCTAATGCTGAAGTTGCTTCATCTAATATAAGTACCGACGGATTCTTTAGAAACACTCGTGCAATTGCCACGCGTTGTCTTTGCCCGCCTGATAGCTTCACACCACGTTCTCCAACGACAGTATTATAACCATCTGGTAAGTCTATAATAAAATCATGAATTTGCGCAGCTTTGGCAGCTGCAATCACTTCTTTCTCTGTAGCTTTCGGATTTCCATATAAAATATTAGCTCCAATTGTATCGCTAAACAATAAATTATCCTGCAGTACAATTCCAATATGACTACGCAAATTTCTCATATTGTACTTTCTTACATCTATGCCATCTACATAAACCGCGCCTTCAGAAACATCATAGAAACGCGGGATCAAACTAGCAAGAGATGACTTTCCTCCCCCACTCGCTCCTACAAGCGCTACTTTCTCTCCAGGCTGCATAGTTAATGACAAGTTGTGTAATATCTCTTTTTCATCTGCATTATAACGAAAAGAAACATTTTCAAATACAATTTCTCCATTTAATTTTTTCGTTTGTACCGCATTTGGTACATTAACAATATCGTATTTTTCATCTAACAGTTCAAACACACGGTCCATCGATGCAAAAGATTGTGTTAATGTTGTAGATGAATTAACAAGGCGGCGAAGCGGACTATATAAACTATCCATATATCCAACAAAAGCTACCATCGTTCCTAGCGTTAACTGCCCTTGAATTACTTCATATGCTGCAAAACCAATCACAAGTAACGGACCTAAATCGGTTAACGTATTTACTGCCGAAAATGTTCTTGCCGTCCAACTTGTATGGGTTAATGCTTTCGTTAAAAATTCATTATTTCTTTTTTCAAACTGCTTCCCCTCATACTCTTCTAACGCAAAGCTACGTGTCACTTGCATTCCTTGAATACGTTCATGCAAATACCCTTGCATCGTCGCTAACGCTTGTGAACGCTCTTTCGTCAATTTCCGAAGACGTCCGAAAAAATATTTCACTGCAATTACATAAATAGGTAAAATCAATAACGCAACAAATGTTAATTTTATATTCATAGAAAACATAACAATGATAGCAATAGCAATTGTTGCAGTATCTAACCAGACGTTCATCAAACCAGTAATTACAAAATCCTTCGTTTGTTCTACATCATGGATGACACGCGAAATAATCTCCCCTGTTTTTGTATTGGAGTAATAACGTAAACTTAACTTTTGTAAGTGACCGAAAATATGCTTCCGCAAATCATACAGTATTGTATTTGCGATACGTTGGGCGAAATATTGACGATAATATTCAATCGGTGGTCTTAATACCGCAAAAATAAAAAAAGCAATTCCAATCGCTGTTATTAATTGAGATGTTTTATCTTGAAGTGAGCCCGCGCCTTGAATTACATCATCGATAATATACTTTAATAACCACGGCATAATAAGTGGGATACCGAACTTAACTAGTCCAATAATAATTGTAATAGCAATAAGCCATCGATATGGTTTAACAAATTGTAAATATCTTTTTATGCCTTGCACATAATCCCCCCTCTAATAGGACAAACCTGCCGGGAAGCCCCCTGCAGGTTTGTTTTAATTTCTGTACATTAAATATCGTTCATACCACATATCTACGAAGTCTGGTGCAAATGGACCTTTTCTTTGATGAATCCACTGTGTTAAATGTGCTACATTTCGTTTTAAAATTGTATCAATAACAGGTGGATACTGCATAATTTGACTATGTTTTTCATACTCATCTTCATCTAGAAGCGTATATGTCATATCTGGATATACTTTAATATCTAAATCATAATCAATATACTTTAATGCTTCAGGATCATACGCAAAAGGTGAGCTTAAATTACAATAATAATATACGCCATCTTCCCTAAGCATCCCAATCACATTAAACCAATAGTTGGCATGAAAATAACAAATTGCTGGTTCACGAGTAATCCATGTTCGGCCATCCGATTCTGTAACTACTGTACGATCATTCGCTCCGATTACAAGACTCTGTGTCCCTTTTAAAATTGTTGTTTCTTCCCACATTCTATGAATGGAGCCATTATGTTTATAACTATGTATTTGTACTTTTTCTCCTTCTTTGGGAAATCCCATATATGCTCCCTTCTTTCAACTGCAAATGCCCTTTGAACGGCATTCACTTTTTTTCTATTATAACTTTTTTGTCGAAATTTTAAAACTAAAGGGATAAGACTCTATTTTTCAAACTGAATATGCAGGAGGTTTATCGTTGAATACTATGCCCCAACTCTTCTTAAGAGATAGGGATTGTACTGCATTATTTATAAGCGAGGACATGTAATAGAAAAAGCCCTTCTCTATTTCCATACAAAGAAGGCCTTTTCACCTGAAGATAACAATATATCTTACCCTAAATTTGAAATCATTTTTTCAGTTGCAAAAGATTGAATTACACTATTCGTTTGTTCTTCAAATTTCTCATGTAACATCTTCAACGCTACTTCTGTTCTATATATTTCCTGACGGATAAAATGCAGTTCTTTTTTATCGCACGTATCTTTTTCATTCATTTCGATTTGTTGATACTTCTCTAGATGTGCTTGTAACTTTAACAACTCATCCATCGTTTCTAATTGCTCCCCTACCAACTTATCAAAATCGTTCATTACTTACCCCCTTTTGGACTTATTCATCAGTTATTATTCCTAATTACATAATTCTAATTGTTAACTTCCTTCTCCTTTGACTACATTTGTTGACTTATTAGAAGTTATGTCGTTCGCTTTCTTTTCATTACAACGATCCACGCAAAAAGAAAACACTTCTCCCGAATTAGAGAAGTGTTTTTCTTTCATTACTGATTTGAGCTAGAAGATTGTGATTGTTTTGCAGCTGACTTAGCATTTTGTTTTTTCACAGAATGCACGTCTGTTTCAGTTGCAAATTCTGTACCATAACTAGCGTTTGCACTTTGTGCACCAGAAGCTTGTGCTTTCTTTGCTTCTGATTGTGCGTTTGCTTGTTTTACAGCTTGTACATCTGTTTCAGTTGAAAACTCTGTACCATAACTAGCATTTGTACTTTGAATGCTAGCACCAGAAGTTGCTTTGTTATAACCTTGTTGTTTTTTACTCATCTTTCTCACCTCCACAATCAATAATGTAACCAATTCACTTAGAAGCTATCCGTAATTTTCTTTTTTAAAATTTCCGCATATAACTTTTGTTACTCATTCAAACTATAGAAAATGGAGGTGTAAATATGTATATAGGACGCGATATGACTGAACTAACGATGATTTCAAAAAATGAATGGAAAGAAGATGAATTAGCTTATTTTCATCACTCACTACAACAGGTTCTGCCTTATTTAAATGTAGAAGGGCAAAGTATTTACAAAGAAATTGTAGTAGAAATCGAATCAAGAGGCGGCTTACAAGAAGGTGAAGCTAGTTGGACTCATGGGACAAAAATTTCTTACGATTAAAAAAGTGTTCCCTAGATTGGGAACACTTTTTTATTTATTGCATTGTAATTTTCTCCACACAATTTTCATAAATAGTACGGTGTGATTTTGAGAAAGGTAATTGCTCAAATACCTCTTTTGATACAAATTTTAATGTATCTGTATCAACAATATTACCTGTTACTTTTCCGTAAAATACAAATATATCCCAAGTACGATGTGTAAACGTATGTTGTACATTCATTGCGTATTCATCAATAGAAACCTCGAGCTCAAATTTTTCTTTCATATAATCTATAAGCTGTTCCTTCTGATTTCGAATACTTTCTCCAAGTTCCACATTCGGAAACTCCCACATGTTAGCTAACAAACCTGTACTTGGACGTTTATTAATAACGTAACGACCGTCTTCAGTTTGAAGTACACCTGCAACAATAGGTACCATTTTAGGAGCTTTCGCTTTACTTTTTACTGGTAATTCTTTTTGAACACCTTCAGCATATCCTCTGCAATGTTCACGTACAGGACAAAGTAAGCATGCTGGATTTTTCGGAATACAAATTAGTGCACCTAATTCCATCAATCCCTGATTAAAATAAGATGGGTTTTCTACTGAAATAATTTCACGCACAATCTCTTCAAAAACTTTTCGAGTCTTTGGTTTTGCAATATCATCCCATACTGATAAAATACGAGATAATACACGCATAACATTTCCATCAACTGCCGGCTCTGGTATACCATATGCGATACTTAAAATAGCACCTTTTGTATATGGTCCCACTCCTTTTAACTTTTCAATTTTCTTTACATCACTTGGTACAACTCCGCCGTATACTTCTTTTACCTCTTTTACTGCCGCATGTAAATTACGTGCTCTAGAATAATATCCTAAACCTTCCCATGCTTTTAATACTTCTTCATCATCTGCATTCGCTAACGCTTCAAGTGTAGGAAACTTCCCCATAAAATTTGCGTAATATGGTTTTACAGCTTCTACTCTTGTTTGCTGTAACATAATTTCAGAAACCCAAACGCGGTATGGATCTTTATTCTTTCTCCATGGTAAGTCGCGCTGTTCTTCTTCAAACCAACCAATTAAATCATTTTGAAACTGCTCTATATTAAAATTGTTTAGTATTTCAAGTGTCAAACTTGATCCCCCTCATTTTTTTGCATATAAGTACTATTATAAAGATTTTAGGAAAAAATTTAAGTAAGATGATACAGGAAATAGAAGGCAAAGGACTTGAGGTATCGAATAAAAAGAGTTACATTAATAAAAAACGGAGGTGGATTTCTATGGACACAGCCACTCACCTTGTTATGGGTATCACTTTAGGTAGCTTAGCAACATTAGATCCAGCCATAGCACAAAGTGATATTGGCCCCCAAGCTGTTATGCTTGCTACAATTGCTGGTTCCAACATTCCTGACATTGACACAGTTTTAAAATTGCGTAATAACGCTAAATATATAAGAAATCATCGTGGGATTACTCATTCTATTCCTGCGGTAATTCTTTGGTCATTCCTTATAAGTGGCATCTCTTTCGCCTTCTTTTCAGACGCTCCATATCTTCATCTACTGCTTTGGTCATTTATTGCTGTCTTCCTTCACGTCTTTGTAGATATTTTCAATGCCTATGGTACACAAGCATTACGGCCTTTCACAAAAAAATGGGTCGCACTCGGCGTGATTAATACATTCGATACCGTAATTTTCTTTATCCATATACTTGCAATTGCTTGCATGCTCGTCGGTTCTCATAAGGGATATACAGCTTTAGCGGCATATATATTAATGATTGTTTACTATATCGGACGGATTATGATGCACAGAAATATAAGAAGCGTTGTACACAAACGTTTCAAAAATGTCGAAAAGATTATCATTTCTCCTTCTTACCGATTTTACCATTACCATTTAGCAATCGTTACGGCTGATTATTACTACGTTGCGAGATGGCACCGTGGTAACATCATGATATATGATAAGTTCGATCGGGTACCGTTCCCAGACAATAATATTATGCGAGCAGCTAAACAAGATGAAAACATCTCGGCCTTTCTATCTTTCTCTCCTGTATATCGCTGGGATATTTTTGATCATGACCATTATTATGAAGTACGATTCATTGATTTACGATATCGAAGTAAAGATTATTATCCATTTGTTGCAATCGTTCAGCTCGACCACAATTTAAATATTATTAGTTCCTATACAGGATGGATCTTTAGTGAAGAAAAGCTTCGAAAAAAACTGGAATTACTTCCACATTAAAAAAAGCGACTTAAGTCGCTTTTTTTAATGTTTCAAATGATCTTCTTGATTAATTAAATGACTATACTTCGGATTATTTGTACGCATTTCATGAAGGCGTACACCATGATTATTAATCCATGATCGTACCACTTGTTCTGTCATTTCATCGCCTTGATAACGACCTGATTTTGCATAAGTTGTTTGAAAATCTTCCCATAGTAACTCAACCCACGCACGAGCTTGTGCGTAAGAAAGCTTGTCATTCTTGTCTAATAATTCTTTCGTTAATGTTTCATAAATATCATTCATATTATAATCTCCTTTTACCTATTTATCCCTTCATTTCTAAAGGATAGTTTCTTCAATTTTGCACATTCTATAATTGATACTTCTTAAAGAGGTATCAACCGATAATGAGGAGGGCGTTCGTAATGGGTAAACAAGCCGAATTTTGGTCTGAGTCAAAAAACAACAGCAAAATCGACGGTCAACCGAAAGCGAAATCACGCTTCGCTTCGAAACGACCTAACGGCACAATTAACACGCACCCACAAGAACGTATGCGTGCTGCAAATCAGCAGGAAGAGTAATACAAATTAAATTAACTTCCTACACGAGGTGATAAAGATGAGCTACCGTGATCGCTTAGATAGTCGTTCTGAATTATTTAACCATACGTGGACTCGTCCAAAACATGCGAAAGCGCAAGTTAACGGACAGACGCAACAAACCCAGTCTCTCATTATATTGGCAAATGAATGTAAAAAACGCCAATTTTAGAATCTCCTATCTCCTTTAACGCCTACCAAAGATGAAAACCAGAGAGATATATGCTCTCTGGTTTTTATTTTTCTTGCAATAAGGAAATTGGTATGCCAATCTCTTCATTATCATTTTGCTTATATCCCCAAGCAAATACCCCATTGAAATACGTAATTTTAAATAATACACCAGGTTCTTCTACTAATTCATATGTTTCACCAATACGGAATTTGTTTATATCCGTCATATAAGCACGAGCCATTGCCATTTTTCTCATTAATACATCAAATTCATTGACAATCCCAAGCTGCTCAGCTTTTACTGCTTGCTCCTTCAAAGCGCCAATTTCTTCCCTTAGCTCATGCGGTGTCATTTCACTGTAGCGTTTTGGCATATTCATCTTATTCTCCTCATTCCTCTTCGCGTTTCATTTGCAAAAATATCTCGATTTCATCAATAGAGAATCCTTTTCGATATAACGCTTGTTTCATCTTGTTTTCAAATGTCCATCCATCATGCTTCTTATATTTCTCATAATATTTATTCCCATGATAGTGTAACGCTTCTTGTTGCTTTTCGTCATCTTTTTCTTCTTTCAATTCTTCCAAACAAATTTGAATTACTTCTCTAGAATATCCTTTTCGAACAAGCATCTCATCTAACTTTAGTTTCATTTGTAAAAAAGAATGTTTTTGATAAGATTTTTTCTTCTTCTCTATGAGAAACAAGGCATTCTCAATTTGCTTTTCCTTCGGATATTCTTGTAAACTATGTGTAATAATTAAATCCTGAACACCTTTATTTAATAACTCTCTTTTAATAACAGTTGGACCTTTTCGATTCACATTAGTTTGCGTTCGCGTATATAAAACAGCATACTCTTTATCATTAATATATCGGTCATGTAATAATTTCGAAACGACTTCAGAGATGATGGCCTGTCCCACTTCTTTTTTTCGTAAAAAATCTTCTATTTCTTGTTTTGTTCTCATTTGATAGGATAAATAGGAGATTGCTTGTAAATATGCTTTTTGCACTTCTTCATTGTACAAAATATTTCCTAACTCGATTTCATCAATTTCTAAGCCTTTTTGTAATCCATGTTTTATTAAGATTACTTGATCCACACTAAATCCGTACTCTTCGCCTTGACCTTTATCAATATAAATATTAAATCGTTCTTTCGATCGTTTTTGTACTTCTATTTTTGTAATGACAGCCATACTCTCACCTCTCTATTATTTTAACATAGTCGAGGAACATTTTTTCTTTTCAAGAATATATATAATGAGGAGGAAATACTTGTGAAAATCGCAATTTCTGGTGGTACAGGCTTTATCGGTAAATCCCTTTCTACTTTTTTTATTCAAAAAGGATATACTGTTTACATTCTCACACGAAAAAAAACTACTGAAACTTCCGATCCTAACCTTCAGTATGTTCAATGGACACCAGATTTACAAACCTTCCCCCTCTCTTCTATTGATGTAGTTATTAATCTAGCCGGAGAGTCTATTAATAGTAGATGGACAAAGCAACAAAAGAAAGCCATTTTAAACAGTAGAATTCAAACAACAAAAGGACTCATTAAACAATTGCAGGGACTCCATACAAAGCCACACACATTTATTAACGCAAGTGCTATTGGATACTATGGAACGTCTGAAATAGAGTCTTTTACAGAACAGCATGAGACTCCTGGAAATGACTTTTTAGCAAATACAGTATATTCATGGGAACAAGAAGCATCTAAAGCACGTTCTCTCGGAATACGAACAATCTACGCAAGATTTGGAGTTGTATTAGGTGCAAATGAAGGAGCTCTTCCAAAAATGCTACTTCCCTATCAATTCTATATCGGCGGCACCATTGGTTCTGGGAAGCAATGGTTATCATGGATTCATATAGACGATGTCGTTCGTATGATGGATTTCATTATACACAAAAAAGAAATTGATGGTCCTCTTAATATGACAGCACCAACACCTATAAGAATGAAGGAATTTGGAGAAACCATTGCAACTATAATGAAAAAGCCTCATTGGTTGCCTGTACCTTCTTTTATCATTCAAACTTTATTAGGTGAAATGAGCATACTTGTACTAGAAGGGCAACGTGTATTACCCATTAAAGCAATTGAACATGGATACCAATACACATTTCCAGAAATAGACCATGCATTACAAAATATACTTTCGCATACAATGTAGTACTTCTAAAACACAATTTTACATGGGCTCTTTCAAAACTTTCATTTTCTAGGATCCGAAGCATTACCATACAAATAACCTTTCAGTTACTTTCCCTTAACTTCCATTAGCATTATAAAGTAACAGAAATGAGGTACCTATGAAAATATTGCTCAAACAAGCCATTGTATACCCTATTACATCTCAAAAGTTTCAAGGAGATGTACTCGTTACAGGAGAGCGAATTACCGAGGTCAAACCTTTTATTCCACCTACTCAAGATATGACCGTTATAGATGCACGAGCACTCCATCTCTTACCTGGCTTTATTGATGTCCATACTCACCTTGGTCTCTATGATGAAGGTACTGGTTGGGCTGGAAATGATGCCAATGAAACATCTGAAGTTTCAACACCACATATTCGTTCTTTAGATGGAATCCATCCTTTCGATATTGCCTTTCAAGACGCTGTACAAAACGGAATTACAACCGTTCACGTTATGCCTGGCAGTCAAAATATTATCGGGGGTACTACTTGTGTAATAAAAACAGCTGGAACTTGTATTGATCATATGATTATTCAAGAACCTGCTGGTTTAAAGATTGCCTTTGGAGAAAATCCTAAAAAAGTCCATAGTAATGGAACAAAAGAATCCATTACACGTATGGGGATTATGGGGTTACTTCGGGAATCATTCTATGAAGCACAACACTACGGGCACGAAGCTGATTTTCGAATGCTTCCTATTTTAAAAGCACTACGTCGTGAAATACCCGTACGTATCCACGCTCACCGAGCAGATGATATTAGTTCTGCTCTACGCTTTGCAACAGAATTCAATCTCGATTTACGCATTGAACATTGCACAGAAGGACACTTTATTGTTGAAGAACTTTCAAAACACAATTTGAAGGTTTCAGTTGGTCCCACTCTGACACGCCGTTCTAAAATCGAACTAAAAAACAAAACATGGGATACTTACCATATATTATCAAAAAATGGTGTGGAAGTTTCTATCACAACAGATCATCCTTATACACCCATTCAATATTTAAATGTTTGCGCTGCTGTTGCAGTAAGAGAAGGGTTAGACGAGAAAACAGCACTAGAAGGAATCACCATATTCCCAGCACGAAATTTGCGTTTAGAGGATAGAATTGGAAGCATCGAGGTTGGAAAAGACGCCGATCTCGTGCTATGGACTCATCATCCTTTCCATTATTTAGCCAAGCCTGTACTAACTATGATTGATGGAAAAATAATTTACAAAAAAAATAAAAAAAACTAGTTTATTTTTTTGACTAGATAAAGTATTATACGATTATAAACTGAATGAAACCATAATCAATTTGTGTCGTGATTATCATTTTCAAATTGATGAATGGGGAAGGCAAATGGTGCGCCACCAGCGTTAGAAACTGGTTCTAGTGGGTTCGATTCCCACCCCGAAATTTTTTAAAGATTGATATAAAAATTTCGAGGGTGGGGTGTTTTTTCGTCATGCTACCCTCGTGTGAGGAGGAGTTAGTATGTTGAAAAAACGCGACTTACACGACAGCCACGTTCTATACGAGTTAATGGTGGATCCAGCTGTCTTCCCTTTTGTGCGTCAAAAGGCTTATTCTTATGAAGAATATTTATTCTTAACGAAACAAACGATTGAAGCTGAAGAGCGTGGTGAATTAATTTCACGCACAATTTTAGATGAATGGGGTAACCCTATCGGAACAATTACTTTATTTGATGTGCAAGAAAAAGCTGGATTTCTCGGGACATGGCTTGGCAAACCATATCATGGAAAAGGCTATAACAAATTGGCAAAAGATTCATTTTTTAGTGAACTTTTCTATGAATTAGATATTGAAACAATTTTCATGCGTATTCGTAAAATAAATATTCGTTCTATTAAAGCTGCAGAAAAACTGCAATATGTGAATCTAGCAAACGAAACAAGAAAAGCCGTATATGATGAAATTAACGCAAACGAAGAAGTGTATAACTTATATGAAATTCCAAAAGATCAATACACACTTGCTACAATGCGAGATACAACCTTCCAAGATGCTCATCAATTAAAAGAAGCGTAATCTAAATTTTCTGAAATGATAATCAATCGTTAACATTTTCCATATGCGTATATCCCCTCATGTCTTTGGAAACGATAAATAGTAACTTTAAGACACGAGGTGATTTGTAATGGATAAAAAGAAACGTGATAAAGCAAAAAACACATTATCTAGTACACAAGAAGTTCTCTATCAACGCGAATTTCAAAAAGCAGATCGTGCAGCAGGATATCGCTCGAAAAGCATTTAAAGTGAAAATGAATAATTAGAAGTTTCCCCCCTAATTATTCATTTTCATTACATAATTTTCTCGACTGATAGAAGTAAGCAAAAAAGCCCCTTATACATAAGGGACTTTTTTGCTGTGGACAACTTTATCCACAAAACTGATGAAATTGTTAGTGATTTTCAAAAACATTTAATATTTTTCTATATTAAAGCATATATCAGCTGTTTTAATTGTGGATATTTTTCTAAAAATTGTGGACAATGTGGATATAGTTGTTAATATTCCGACTTTACTGTTTAATGAAAGCGCAATCCTTTTGTGGATAACTCACTAAATTTTCTTTAAAAATAATAAAGAACCCTCTTTACATATACAAAGAGGGTTTCATATTAAGTAAAAGATTGTGCAAGAGCAGGTGATTTAATAGGTATATGACGCGGTTCTGCATGATTTTCCGCCAAAATTGCATCTACAATATGGCCAGCTGGCTCTGGAAGATAGATGCTTTTCATTGCTTCTTTCATTTGAAGAAGCTTCACATCATCTTGTAATAATGCCTCTGTTTTTGCAAAAACCTCACTATCATCGCGAATGACAACTGCTGCTCCCTTTCTTTCAAAGTACATCGCATTTTCATTTTCTTGTCCTGGAACAGGCTTATATAAAATGACAGGTACTTGCAACGCTGCTGCTTCACTTAATGTTATTCCGCCTGGCTTCGTAATCATACAAGAAGTAACACGGAATAATTCATCAATATTTTCAACATACCCAAACACTTTTAATGCATCGGAATTTTGCTTCTGTAAACTTAATAAATCCTGTTTTAAAGCTTCATTTTTCCCACAAACGACAACTACTTGTAAATTAGGCACTGACATAAATGATTGGCATAGTTCTTTTACATTTCCTAATACCCCATGAGCACCTGCTACAATTAGTAAAATCTTTTTATTCTTACATAACTGATATTTATTATATATGATTTCTGGATTTACCTTTAACTCAAAACTACTCCGAATTGGAATTCCTGTTTCAACAATTTGTTCCGCAGGTACACCGATATCAACCATCAATTCTTTCACATGATCCGTTGCAACAAAATAACGATCTACTTCTCGATGAATCCATATTTTGTGCACGCAAAAATCCGTTAATACGTTATAGACAGGAATTGAAATACCTGTTTGTTTCTTTAATTCTGGTACAGCGATAATTGGAAATGTATTAATTACAATATCTGGTTTCTCCACCTGTAAAAGTGTTTTCAAACGTTTCCTTCCAAAGTTCGCATACCAAGATGCTATTTTCTTATCATAAATTTTTTCTACCCCGTAATAAAACAAACGATATAATTCTTTTCCTATTGTATAACTTTTTAAATATAGATATTTTGTAATGTCAGTTATAAATGGATGTGATTCTCCAAACAAGTCGCATACAATAACATCTTCAATTCCTTTTTGGCGAAATGTTTGTTCTAATGTTTTTGCTACTTGCACATGACCATTACCGTAATGTGCAGTTAATATTAAAACCTTGGGGTTTTTTATCAAACAAATCCACTCCTAGCTTTTTGTTTCTCCATATTGCATATACGACAATAGGAAAAACATTTTCCTTAAAAATTACATAAACAGATTTTAATAATTCCCTTTCAGCTATGTACCTGTCGTGGATATGCAAAGCATATAAGATTGACCCCTTAATCCTATCTGTGCTCATATCTTTACATTATACTTTCCTATAAGAGCTTTCGCAATAACTTACAAATGTTCTCTATTCCATGATACTCACTCTTTTACTTCTTAATTCTTTTTACTATTTTGATTTCCCTTTACAATTATGTAAATTTCTCCATTTATTCCGTACAAAATTATGGATATTCTATTTTCAGTATACTCTTTTATCAATATATACTCTAGATTTTATTGTAAAGAAAGCAAAAAGCCTAATCCAATATTTGGATTAGACCGCTTGTAAAATATATTTAGCATGTTCTACATTTTTCTCAGTAGGTGGTTCTACATTTGCGAGTGGATACTTGTGTCCAAGCGCCTCCCATTTATATACACCAAGCTTATGATATGGTAACACTTCAACTTTTTGAACATTAGACAGACTTTGAATAAAGCTAGATAGTTTTTGTAGATCCTCTTCATTATCCGTAACACCAGGAACTAATACGTGTCGTACCCAAATCGGTTTATTCTTATCCGATAAATAACGAGCAAATTGTAAAATATGTTCATTTGGTTTCCCTGTTAATTTACGATGCTTTTTGGAATCGATATGTTTCAGATCCAATAAAACTAAATCTGTATAATCCATTAAAATATCTAGCTTATTTTGGAATTCTGGTTCCTCAGAATAACAACCACCAGAAGAGTCGATTGTTGTATGGATACCAGCCTCTTTACACCTTTTAAACAACTCAATTAAAAAGTCTAGCTGTAATAATGGCTCTCCACCGCTAACTGTTATACCGCCTCCGGAAGCTTCAATAAATGGAAGGTAACATGTCACATCCTGCATCACTTCTTCAACTGTTATTTCTTTACCTTTACCGATTTCCCACGTATCAGCATTATGACAATATTGACAACGTAATAAACACCCTTGTGTAAATATGACATAACGAATCCCTGGGCCATCAACAGTACCACAAGACTCTACAGAATGTATTCTTCCTTTTACCATGTTACTTCCTCCTTTATTGAAACAGCCTCCCTTCGCTATATATTAAGAGCGAAGGGACACTTTTTTCATTTACATGCTTTCATGCATTGTACGGTTAATTACATCAATTTGTTGTTCACGAGTTAATTTAATAAAGTTTACAGCGTAACCAGATACGCGAATTGTTAATTGTGGATATTTCTCAGGATGTTCCATTGCATCCATTAATGTTTCACGGTTAAATACGTTAATATTTAAGTGGTGGCCTTCTTTTACTGCATAGCCATCAAGCATTGATACTAAGTTACGTACTTGTACATCATCTTCTTTACCAAGTGCTTTCGGAATAATAGAGAATGTATTAGAAATACCATCTTGTGCATCTTCATATGGTAATTTAGCCACAGATAATAATGAAGCTAATGCACCTTTTGTATCACGTCCATGCATTGGGTTCGCACCTGGTGCAAATGGTTCTCCAGTACGGCGGCCATCTGGAGTATTACCAGTTTTCTTACCGTATACAACGTTAGATGTGATTGTTAAGATTGACATTGTATGAACAGAATTTCTGTATGTTTTATGTTTACGAAGTTTATTCATAAATGTTTTTACAAGATTTACAGCAATCTCATCTACACGATCATCATTGTTACCGTATTTAGGGAAATCTCCTTCAATCTCGAAGTCAACTGCAATACCATTTTCATCACGAATTGGTTTTACTTTTGCGTATTTAATTGCACTTAATGAATCTGCTACTACAGATAGACCAGCAATACCTGTTGCCATTGTACGAAGAACGTTTGTATCATGAAGTGCCATTTCAATACGTTCATAGCTATATTTATCATGCATGTAATGGATAACATTTAATGTGTTTAAATATAGACCCGCCAACCATTCCATTGTCATATCAAACTTATGCATAACTTCTTCATAATTTAATACTTCAGAAGTAATTGGTGCGTACTCAGGACCAACTTGTGCTTTAGATTTTTCATCTTTACCACCGTTAATCGCATATAATAATGCTTTCGCTAAGTTTGCACGAGCTCCGAAGAACTGCATTTGTTTACCGATTCTCATTGCAGATACGCAACATGCAATACCGTAATCATCGCCGTATTCAGGGCGCATAATGTCATCATTTTCATATTGAATTGCTGATGTTTTAATAGACATTTTCGCACAGTAGTTTTTAAAGTTCTCTGGTAATTGTTTAGACCAAAGAACAGTTAAGTTTGGTTCTGGAGCTGGTCCTAAATTATCTAATGTATGCAAGAAACGGAATGAGTTCTTTGTTACTAATGGACGACCATCTAATGCCATACCACCGATAGATTCAGTTACCCAAGTTGGGTCACCAGAGAATAATTCATTATAATCAGGTGTTCTTGCGAATTTCACAAGACGTAATTTCATAATGAAGTGATCTACAATTTCTTGTACTTCTTCTTCTGTTAAAGTACCATTTGCTAAATCTCTTTCAATGTAAATATCTAAGAATGTAGAAGTACGCCCAAGACTCATTGCAGCCCCGTTTTGCTCTTTAATCGCTGCAAGGTATGCGAAGTATAACCATTGGAATGCTTCTTGCGTGTTTGTTGCTGGCTTAGAAATATCGAAGCCATGAGAAGCGGCCATTTCTTTTAACTCTTGAAGTGCACGCATTTGCTCAGATAACTCTTCGCGTAAACGCATTGTATCTTCGCTCATTACACCGCCAGTTAAATTTAAATCAGCTTTTTTCGCTTCAATTAAATGATCAATACCATATAACGCTACTCGGCGATAGTCACCGATAATACGTCCACGTCCGTATGCATCTGGAAGACCCGTAATAACACCTGATTTACGTGCATTTCTCATTTCTGGTGTGTATGCATCAAATACACCTTGGTTATGAGTTTTTCTCCAATCTCTAAAAATACGACTAAGTTCTTTATCCATTTCGTATCCATAAGATTCACAAGCTTGTTCTGCCATACGAATACCACCATATGGTTGTAAAGAACGTTTAAATGGTTTATCAGTTTGGAAACCGACTACTTTTTCAATATCTTTATTTAAGTATCCAGGGGCATGTGATGTAATAGAAGAAACAATTTTTGTATCCATATCAAGAACGCCACCGTTTTCACGTTCTTTCGTTGTTAAATCCATTACTTGATCCCAAAGTTGTTTCGTTGCTTCAGTTGCTTCTGCTAAGAAAGATTCGTCTCCTTCGAAAACGTTTACATTATTTAAAATGAAATCGCGAACATCAATCTCTGCTTTCCATTTTTCACCTTTAAAGTTTTCCCATGCGTTTTTAACATTTTCTAATACTTGAGTCATCCTAATCTCCTCCATTTTTGATTAGTACAGGACTAAGATTTTTTATATAACAGCTTACACACTTAGAATACTACTTTTTTACGAAAGTGAACGAAATAGTTGTGACATGTTTGTGAAATATTGAGCAAACTACTATATATATAGTGTTAACTTCATTTAAAAGTCTTTAAAATTAACCCTTTCCTTAATTGTATTTTTTTGGTATCCTTATATACGAGTCCTATTTTGTAATATAAGAACAATACCCATTGTAGAGCTGTAATACTCTTATCTCCTAATCTGTTATAGTTTTTATAACAGAACAAAAAAGTGTACACATGTTGTACACTTTTTTTGTTACTTCTATAAAACATCTCTTTTTCTATTGCCATCATAGAATCCGCCACGATTGTCTGTTAATGAAATTATTTGCTCTAGCCCCTCTATATGATCACCTATAATTCGAAGTACAGCTGGAGGGTGACCTATTTTTGCGAAATGTTCACTGGGACGAATACGGTTCATCTTATCAACCTCAACACGATATACACATGCAATTTCAAATCCAGACAGAAGAGCCTTCACTTGTGCTACACAAGGTGACAATAAAGATTTATACCCAATTGCTTTCAAACACTTTTGGCTAAATGCATTAGGTACCGCAATAAGTGAGCCTACCCCTAAATCCTTTCTATCACAAGCTAAATTTAGTGCATACTTAAATGCAGTTACAAGATGAAGCGGTACTCTTAAATCTAAATAATGATTTAAATCATTTAATGCGACGTCCTTTCCATCTGCTATAGCTTTTGCAAAAGGATATAGCTCACTCGCTGGAATAATAAAATCGCCGTCTATAAATAACACAATTTCTCCTTTTGCAAAATACGTTCCAAGTGAGCGCCCCACATCATTTGCGAGTGCTTCTTTATATACAATTGTCGTTGCCCCTTTGTCTTTTGCAATTTTTTTCGTTTTATCTGACGAACCATTTACGACAACGATAATTTCGAAGGGTTCAATTTTGCGAAGCTCTTCTATAACGTTTCCGATTGTTTTCTCTTCATCTTGTACGGGAATAACAACAGATAGTTGCTTTCCTTTATACAAATTAGATGTGACGCCCCATCCTTGATAAAACTCTTCAAAACTTAAAGTATGATAGACACTATCCCTTTTCCTATTTCCATCATAATATCCTCCGCGCTCATCACTGCTTAATATCCGTGCCGCTACTGCTTCTATATGATCACCTATCATTCTTTTTTCAGATTGGGAAAGATTTGTTCCATATGCAGCATGTTGGAATGGACGAAATTTATTTGGCGTAATAACGTCAATGGCGCAATGACGACTAATTCTCCATTTACTTTGAAGTAGGCGTAAATGAGCCACAATAGGATTAACAAAACATTCATATCCGATGCTTTGAACGACTTCTTTCGTCAGCGCATGAGGTACATCTAATAAAGAATTAATTTTTAATTCTTCACGCTCTAACATTGCATTTAATATTTGGCGCCATACTGTAATAGAAGTAGGTTTTTGCCTTTTTAAAAATAATGCATCCAAATTATTTAAAACTACATCTGCCTGATCGTATAAAATCGGATTAAGGAATAATTTTAATTTTGAAGTTTGAATAGCAAAATCACCATCTATAAATAGTAATACATCACCTATCGCATGTTTTGCGCCGACTGCACGTCCAACATCGTTCCCTAGTAGCTCTGTATGTTTGATTACTTTACACCCTAAACGATCTGCAACATCTTCTGTTCCATCATTACAACCGTTTGCTACTACAATAATTTCTACTGGATTTAATGGTCTTACCGATTGAATAACGTCTGAAATCGTATCGACCTCATTACATGCAGGAATAATAACAGATAATGACTTAGCCATTGTTTTGTTCACGAAACCACTTAATTGTTTCCTTCAATCCGTTTTCCCACGTTACTTTCGCCTGAAATTGAACAAGCTTTTTTAATTTTGTTACATCTGGTCTTCTATTTGGAATTTCTTCAAAACCATGAGGATATACTTCTTCAAAAGGCACTTGTACAATCTTCGAAGAAGAATTCGTTAATTTTTTAATTACTTCTGCTACTTCTTTTATACTCTGTTCATTCTCAGAACCTATATTAATAATCTCACCATTTACCTTCTCATCCATTGCCCGAATTGTTGCTTCTACCGCATCACTCACATACGTAAAACAACGTGTCTGCTTTCCATCTCCATATACGAGAATGTCTTCTCCTTGCAAAGCCGCACTAATAAATCGCGGGATTACCCCTGCATACGGACCATCTTTCGCTCTTGGACCATAAATATTAAAATATCGAACAATCGTTACCGGTAAACCTTCTAATGCGTATCCTAAACATAATGTCTCTTCCAACGTTTTACAAACTGCATAACTCCAACGAATTTTAGAAGTTGCCCCGTATAATCGATCTCCCTCTTCAGAGAAAGGCGGCTTGGCCTTACCATATACTTCTGAAGTAGAAGCAAAAACTACTTTCTTCTTTCCTTTTAACGCTGCTTGTAAAATATTTCTCGTCCCATCAAAATTCGTTTCTATGAGCTCTATACTTTTTTCCATTGTTGTTTTCACACCTAAAATTGCTGCTAAATGAAACACGACATCATGCTGATCTACTAATTCATAAATAGAATTTTTATCTAAAACACTTATTGGAATAACACGGATTTTTTTCATTAACTCTTCATGGTACTTATTTTTACCTTTATAAAAGTTATCCACAACAGTGACCTCATAACCTCTTCTCATCAACTCTTCAGCTAAATGCGACCCGATAAATCCGGCCCCACCTGTAATTAAACATTTCTTACTCATTTACTCACCTTCTTTACAATCCCGCGTGTATCTATTACTCGGTCCATTCCTTTAAAAAGCTTCCAATCAATATTAGAATGATCCGTTAAAATTAAAATACAATCCGCTTTTTTAACTTTTTCTTTATCTAAAGAAACAGATTGATACACCTTATCTCCAATTTCCGCGAAAGAAATATAAGGATCATGATATTCTATCTCGTATCCTTGATTTCTTAATAATTGAATAATCGGTAACGCTGGTGATTCTCTCAAATCATTTACATCTTTTTTATACGCAATCCCTACAATTAACACCGTTGCAGGTGATTGCACCACACTTTTTACTTTCCGGACCATTTTCTCTGGCATTTCTTCATTAATTATATGTGCTGCCTCAATTAATTGACTAATTGCCCCATTCTTTTTTATTCTCCATTGAAAATATAAAGGGTCTACTGGAATACAGTGTCCCCCTATCCCTGGCCCTGGCCAATATGGAGTAAACCCAAATGGTTTTGTAGATGCCGCTTCAATGGCCTCATAAAAATCAATGCCTAAACTTTCACATAGTGTGTTTAGTTCATTTACTAAAGAAATGTTAACTAAGCGCTGAATATTTTCAAATAGCTTACACATCTCTGCTACTTTCGGAGAGCTAACAGGTACAACTTCGTCAAAAATGGTACTATATAAATCCTGTACCTTTTGTCTACACTTTTCTGTTTGTCCACTAATAACTTTTGGAATAGCTTGAACTGAATATTGACTATTTGCTGGATCAATTCTCTCAGGCGAATATCCGATATAGAAATCTTCCCCTACCTTGTTACTATTTTGAGAAATAATAGGTAGGATGACTTCTTCAAGTGTGCCTGGATATGTGGAGCTTTCAAAAATGAAGGTTTGTCCTTTTTGAAGGTTTTGTTGTATATAATGCGAAGCTGAAATGAGGGCACTTAAGTCTGGTTCTCTTTGTTCATTAATTGGAGTCGGGACAGTGACAATAACATAATCACTACTTTGAAAATCAGCAATGCCTTGATCCGGTGTGTTTACTGTTAATTTTTTTTTCGTCAATAAACTTTGTAACTCTTTAGAAGAAACATCTGGAATATAACTTTCTCCTTTTATAATTGAGTCTATTTTTCTAATATCTTTATCTAATCCAAGTACTGTATGCCCTCTTTCTGCAAAATGTACCGCTAAAGGAAGGCCAACATACCCTAACCCAATAATAGCTACTTTACTACTATTCATTTGTATTCTCTTCTTCCCTTCTCAATTGTTGAATGATATCTCTATCTCTATCTCCATCAGTAAAGCCACCACGTTCGTCCGTACGTTGTAATAAATACGTAACCGCCTCAAGTTGATCACCGAAAATACGATCAAACGCTGAAATACGCCCATTTACAAATTCGTGTTGCTCTGGACGTACTTGATTTGTTTTTATAACATCTACTAACTCTACTGTTGTAATAGAGAATCCTTCTAAAATAGCTTTCACTTGTGCTAATGGCGGAATGATAAGGGAGTTATATCCTATTTTCTCTATTACCTTCTTATGAATGGCATGTGGTACAGCAGTTAGTGAGTTATTCCATAAATCTGGTCTTTTCGCTACCAAATTCAAAAAGTATTTTCCCATACTAATTGGATCTGCTGGATGAAACATATCTAATAAGCATTGTAAATCATTTAACACCACGTCATTTCCATCTTCAACAGCATGTAAAAATGGAGTGAGTTTTTTTGCTGGAATAACAAAATCACCATCAACGAATAAACAAATATCTGCCGTAGCATGCATGGCCCCTATTGCTCGTGCTACATTATGTCCAAGCGCCTTCGTAAATTCAACTACAATAACATTCTCTAGCTTTGCCTGTTTAACAGTCTCAACATCTGCTCCATTCGCGACAACTATAATTTCATCTACACCTGCTTCTTTCACTTCTTGTATAACAGACCTTATAGTTATTTTTTCTTCTGATACCGGGATAATGGCACTATATTTCGCTTTTTTCTTTTGTAATAAAACTGGTTTATACTTTCCTACAAACGCTCTATCTCTATTGTCCTCTGAAAAACCACCGCGATTACCGTATGTTTCGATTACGTATTGTAAAGCACGCAAATGATCACCCATAATACGACTAGTCGCTTTCGGATAAGGCGAGCCAGGTGATGTGCCCGTATGGACAGGACGAACTTTATTTGTGTAAATGACATCAACTGAAGCCATATCAGAAATATCTACTCCTCTAGACATCGCCATCGCTTGAAATAATGCTGGATCTGCTAAATTCCACCACCCCAGTTTTTCAATCACTTTACGACTTATCGCATGTGGTATTGCAATTAAAGATCCTACAACAAACTCCTTCTTGTTCAAATAACGATTTAACATATATTTTCCAACCGTCGTATAATGCGGTCTCATCTTCAAATAAACGGACCATGTTAAATTATTTAAAACAATCTCATGTCCTTGCTGTATTCCTTTAATAAAATTGTATAATTCTTCACTTTTCATGACGATATCACCATCTAAAAATAAAACAATTTCACCTTTTGCTTCTCTAGCACCAATTGCCCGTCCCACATCATTACCAAGGGAATATCTATAATAAATTACACGGCAATTATGCTGTAGCGCTATTTCTTTCGTACCATCTGTCGATCCATTATCTACTATGATAATTTCATATGGTTCGAGCTTTCTTACTTCTACTAAAACTTTTGATAAAGTACTTGCTTCATTATGCACTGGAATAACAACTGACACTCTCATACTTGTATCACTCTTACCCTTCCAAGCGAACATAAGCAATAATAGGAATACGCACAACTACATCTTCTGGTGGTCCATAAGAAGGAGAAGTACGAACAATTACTGCCCCATCCGTCACAGATAAAAGAACGCCTGCAATGATTTCTACAGCTGTCACAACTTGCACTAGTTCCCCAACATGGTTACGTAATTCATCAGTAAATAACATATATAACGCTCCTTTCTTACGCTTCTTTAATTGATATAATACTTGTAAATGGTAATAAAACTTCTGTTCCTATTCCTTCTTGCAATGTTAAGAAGTCATCACCAACTGCTACAATAACGCCTGTTAACTGTCCCACTGTCACAGTAATTTCTACGTTTTTACCTAAATACTGCTCTGCAATTTCTTTAAAAGGTGATGTAGTACATTCTTTTAAAATTTTACAAATAATAGATTGAAATCTACTTGATTCAATAACTTCTTCAGTAGCTTGCTTAGAGTTTCTTTGGATAAATCTCGCGAAGTTTTGTGAAAATAAAAGTCTTTCCACAGCAGGTAATAACTTATTATCTAAAAAATATTCTAATTGCCTATTAAACACTCTCGATAATTTATGCCAATATTTTCTGAACAGACACATACACTTCTCCTCCTATTATTTTTAGATTATAAAATTTCACATCCATACATCTTAATGTATACAAAATAGATATTTTTGTGATAGGTAAGACATACATTTTCTAAAAGAAATATTTGGTTCAAGGCATAAAAAAAACTATCCAAAAGGATAGTTTCTTACACTTCAATATTCCGCAATATCGAATAAATATCGTTATTCACTTTACCAAATGATTTAATGTTATTTTGAATGTTAGATAATAAAACAACATATACACTACCATTTTTACTAAATCCGTTTAAGCAATTCCATCCTGGCATTACACCGTGATTCGAATAGCTTCCTGGGTCTACGTACCATCCAAACCCGTAATCCTTTTTTCCACCCGTAAACATTTGATCGTAACTCTCTTTTGAAATTAATTTACCAGAGAATAGTGCTTCGTTAAATAAATATAAATCATGCGCACTTGTGTATATATCACCACAACCATATAGTTGTGACATGCTCGGAATATTAGGTGTTGTCATATTATTATTTACTATTTTATAACCCGTTGATGGGAATCTTGTTTGTTCTAACGCTGTACCAAAACCAGAATGTTTCATACCAGCAATAGCAAAAATATGTTGTTTAATATATTCTTCGAGCGACTGTCCACTTACCTTCTCGGCAATGTATGCAAGTATAGAGTAGTTCGAATCAGAATACTTCCACTTCTCTCCTGGACCACCGATACGCTTTTGATTTCCTATCCGCTTTATCAGTTCTTCATGAGAAATATCTTCTTTTCCCTGCTCATATTCGGGAATCCCTGATGTATGTGTTAATAGATGTTTTAGCTGAATACTATTACCTTGAGGAAAATTTGGAATATACTTTGCAACAGTATCTTCTACTTGTAATTTATTTTGATCTTTCAACTGCATAATAGCAGTTGCTACAAACGCCTTTGAAATAGAACCAATATAAAAAGTCGTCTCTGAATTATTCGGTACTTTCTGTTCTTTATTTGCCATACCGTACCCTTTATTCAAAAGAACTTTTCCGTTCTTCACAATAACAGCTGTCCCGCTAAATCCTGCGTTTTGTAAATACTGGTCCAATTGAGCGTTTTCATTAATTTCTTGAGGTGGTCCCTCGGGAAGCTTCTCCACAGCTTGCGCTTGCTTCACTTGTTCTTCCTGCTCTTTTTGTTTTTGCTTCTGTACTTCTTGTTTCTTTTTTTCTTCTTTCTTTTTTAGCTCTTCTTGTTTCTTCATTTCTGCTGCCGCTTTTAAAGTTTCTTCTTTCTTATTATGCGCAACAATTTTTGTATACATGAAATATACAAGTGATAATAGTAAGACGAGAATGATTGTTCTTTTTATGTATACAATCGGCCGACGTACTTTCCCATTCGCATTATTTTTTTCCTGATCCATAATTGCTTTTTTCCCCTTACTCACCAATAATTTAATTCCTTTACTAAAGATTCGTTTTAGTAGATTATGGATAATCCACTCTATATCATCCCTACTTTATCACGCACTGCACATATTACCAACCTATATGTACAAAAAAGAAAAAGAAAATTTACAAAAGTAAGATTCCCGTTAAATTATTAACAAAAAAAAGAGGATATCCTCTAAAAAATTGATGTTATCAATCTTTTTGGACATCCTCTTATCTCATTATTTATACGTGTTTTTTCATATCATCGGCAACAGATTCAACATTTGTACCTACGATAACTTGGACACTTGTATTACTTAATTTCATAACACCTTTTGCACCAGCACGTTTTAATGCTGCTTCATTTACTTGACCAGCATCTTTTACTTGTAAGCGTAGACGTGTTGCACAGTTATCAATAACTGTTAAGTTTTCTTTTCCGCCTAAAGCTGCTACGTAAGTTTCACCAATTGAACCTGCAACTGGTGCCTCACCATCTTCAACTAACTCATCGTCATCTTCACGACCAGGAGTTTTTAAATCGAACTTCTTAATTAAGAAGTAGAATACTATGAAATAAATTGCTGCGTAAATTAAACCGATACCTGCTAGTAAGACTGGTTTTGTTGCAATACCGAAGTTTAAAGCGTAATCGATTGCACCGGCACTAAATGAGAAACCATCATGAATGCCAAGCGATGTTGTAATGAATAAAGAAAGACCTGTTAATACAGCATGAATACCATATAATACTGGTGATAAGAACATGAATGAGAATTCAATAGGCTCTGTAATACCAGTTAAGAATGAAGTTAATGCTAGACCAGCTAACATACCAGTAACTGCTTTACGCTTTTCTGGTTTAGCAGCTGCAATCATTGCGAAACATGCTGCTGGTAAACCGAACATCATAACTGGGAAGAAACCAGTCATAAACATACCTGCTGTTTTGTCACCTGCAAGGAAACGAGCAATATCACCATTAACAACATTACCTGCTGCATTTGTAAAGTCCCCAAATACAAACCAGAAGTATGTGTTCATTACGTGGTGTAAACCAATTGGGATTAATAAACGGTTTAATAAACCAAATAATCCTGAACCAATTGCACCTAAATTAACAATTCCATGAGCTAATGCATCAATACCATTTTGAATTGTTGGCCAAATTTGTGCAAATAGAATTCCTAATATCAGCATCACGACTGATGTAACAATTGGAACGAAACGTTTTCCAGCAAAGAAACCTAACCATTCTGGAAGTTTAATCTTATGGAATTTATTATAAAGAAGTCCTGCTATAACACCAACAATAATACCACCTAAGACTTTCATATCTACTTTAGTCGATAATTCAGCAGCCTTAGATACTTGTGTCATTGTATCCGCAAGCTTAGATGGATCTACATTTGCGCTATTACCTATTAAATCTTGGACTTTACTTAATTTACCTTGTAATTCAGCAGTTGAATACCCTTTGCTAAGTGCATCAATACTATTTTTCATAACAAGATAACCAATTGCACCTGCAAGACCTGCTGCACCACTACCATCCACTGAAAGACCGATTGCAATACCAATTGCAAAAATAAGTGCTAAGTTATCAAAAACTGCTGCGCCGGCCTGTGCCATAACAGGAATATCAAATACATCTGGTTGCCCTAAACGAAGCAATAATCCTGCTGCTGGTAGTACTGCGATCGGAAGCATTAAAGCTTTACCAATACGTTGTAAAAACTGCAACATTTTAATTCCCCCTAATCAAATTTATGAAATCGTTATCATTATAAGTACGCTTTAGAAAACGCTTTCTATTACATAACCATAATAACATATAGTTGTATAGATGTGTAGTTTTTATTTCTGAACTTTTTATGGATAAATCTCCTATTTCCAAACTGTTATATAAAAGGAAAATTCTCCTTTTTAAAATACAGAATACTCGAAACGAAAGACCTATTATAGCACATTGAACTTTCGTTTTATCATTCCACTTTTTCATGTTATTATTTATTTCCGAGCATATCGGGAAAAGTAAACTTAGTTAATTCAAAATAGGAGCGTTGGTACTATGCAGTGCATTGAAACAAACAACTTACAACAGTTGTTAGAACAAGTAAAACCATATACGAAAAAAGGAAAACTTGCTACTTATATCCCCGAACTAGGAAATGCAAATCCAGACGATTTAGGGATTGCCATTTTCCATAAAGAAACAGAATATATCCATGCAGGCAACTCACAAACACTATTTACTCTTCAAAGTATTTCCAAAGTAATTACACTTGCCCTTGCCCTTTTAGACCGTGGTGAAGAATATGTATTTTCTAAAGTTGGAATGGAACCAACGGGTGACCCATTTAATTCTATTATTAAGTTAGAAACGACAAGTCCATCCAAACCCCTTAATCCAATGATAAATGCAGGGGCCTTAGCTATTACAAGCATGCTAGCAGGAAAAGATAACGAGGAAAAAATGGAACGTATTCTTCATTTTGTACGTGAAATAACAGATAATCCTACTATTAATTATTCCTCTAAAGTTGCCGATTCAGAACTAGAGACAGCTTACCTAAACCGTTCACTTTGTTATTATATGAAACAAAACGGAATTATCGATTGTGATATTGAAGAACTTATGGATTTATATACTCGTCAATGCGCAGTTGAAGTAAACTGCATCGATTTAGCACGTATCGGCTTAATTTTTGCAATGGATGGATATGATCCATATAAGAAAAAACAAATTATCCCTAAGCATATTACAAAAATTTGCAAAACATTTATGGTCACATGTGGTATGTATAACGAATCTGGTGAATTTGCAATTCGTGTTGGTATTCCTGCAAAAAGTGGTGTAGCCGGTGGTATTTTTGGCTGCGTAAAAGGAGACATGGGAATCGGTATTTTCGGACCAGCTTTAGATGCAAACGGAAATAGTATTGCCGGTTTTAAAATTCTTGAACTTCTTTCTGCTCAAGAAGGTTGGAGCATTTTTTAATCGCGAGTTATCCTGCTATACTAGCAGGATTTTTTATTTCGCCAAAACCTCACTTTTGTCAGTTATCAATCCTCTTACAAAAACAGTGCTGAAAGTTTCTCTATATCATGCATATTTGTTCCCCCCTCCTGAATAATATAGTACAACCTAGCGCTATATGTGGAGGTGTGAAAGATGAAACTAATATTTCAAATGGGAAAACAACCTGTTCTTGAAAAAACAATCCTTCTTTTTATATTGAGTATTGTAGAAAGCTTGAAGTTAAAAGTTGTTTCACTCGACGAAGCTCACCGATACATATTCAATTTAGAAGTACTTGAATTATTAATGGATCGGAACATCGATGATCAAGTACTTGAACTTATTCATTTCGGGATGGGACTTGAAGACATTTATCATGTGCTTCCTGAAGAACTTGAGCATACGATTGAGGAATTAAAGTGGCTTTGCATTCAAGTATTAAGTGAGTACAGTATGCATGAAGAATCCGAACAATTAATTGAAGATATACGGTAAAAAAGCACCTATGTAGGTGCTTTTAATGTTTTTTTAAACTATTTTTATACGCCTCAATATTTACTGGTAGCTCTTCCTCTTCCAAAGTATGTTCATTTACATCTTTATGAATGAACGCACCTTTAGGTGGTTGATGATCATGCCCTTTTTTCTTATGATCAAATGCTTTCCCGCGTCCCATACAAATCCCCCTTTCTTAAAAGAAATCCGTATTAGTATGGAGAAAAGTACGTCGATATATGCAATCTCTTGCTGTATTTCCAAGGAAATACTCGAACCTTGTTTTCTACTCTCCTTACAACAACTGATCGATCCCAATAAGAATTAATAATAGTCCTGCGATAACTGTCGCCCATTTCCCTAAGTATTCTGCTAAAAATCGTTTTCCTACATACGCAAAACCACTAATACAAATAAAACTAAACACCCCAGAAATAGTCGCTGTAAGCCAAAGATTTAAATTTGTTACCCCTGCATCAAATCCACCTGCAATATTATTAATAGACAACGCAACTCCTAAAACAATTGCTTCTGAGAAACTAATTGTTTTAGAACCATCAAAATCTGCTTTTTCCGGATCACGTAAAATGCCCATAAGTACATTATCATCTTTAGAACCTGCAGTATTTTTTTGACCCAAGAAAGGCTGGCACAAAATAAACACACCGATTACCCCTAAAACGATTGCTCCAATCAGATTTGCTGTAAACTCTGAAATAAATAACGCAATCCAGTTTCCAAAAAATCCAGCTAGTAAAGTAAATAAAAATCCAAAGAATGCGATGATAAAATTGTTAAACCACGAAATACGAATTTTACGAATGCCATATGCAATTCCAACACCTGCATTATCTAAATTAGAAGCGATCCCGATTAAAAAAATTGAAAATAAGCCTACCGTACTCATAAATAGTCACCCCTTTTTCTCACTTTTCAATGCATATTATGAAAATGTTGAGCAACTGTGCCTGTCTGTTTCATATACTTGTAATAAATGCTCAATATTTTTTCAACACTAAAAAAGGAGTGCCTACACTATGGCTAATGAAAACCCGAATGATCGGCTTGGCAAATTAATAAAAAAACTTTTAAAAGAACGCGCCTTATCTATGCGCCAACTAGGAATACTTACAAATATTGATCCTGCAACAGTCTCAAGAATTATTAATGGTAAACAACCGCCAAAACAAAAACATCTACAAAAATTTGCAGAATGTCTTCAAGTTCCACCCCAATTGTTATTTGATGAAATGTACCCTGATTCTCCTCACATTAATAAAGAAAAAACAGATATGTACACATCTCTTGATACCATTCAGCAAACGCTGCAATCCTCTAACTTATTCGATTTCGATTACACTACAACTCGCGTAAAACAAGAACTCGAAAATTACGAACGCTATGCCCAGACAACAGAAGGCGAAAAACGTATTCATGACAGTTTCGCAAGCAAATTAGAGCAAATTGATAGTGCTGGTCCTTTTATTGAACAATTAACAGATATGTATCAACAATTTTGCAATGAAACCATTTCAAAAGAAGAACGTGCAGTTCTTGGAAGCGCATTACTGTATTTCATTTTATCGACAGATATTATTCCCGACTATCTCTTTCCAATTGGCTATTTAGATGATGCGATCGCCGTTGAATTAGCAAAAGAGAAATTACTTGAAATAAAACGAAAGACATAGCAAAATAAAGAACTATTTCAGTTGTTTATTTTCACCTCTGAAATAGTTCACTAAAAAATCGTACAAGTATACATACTCGTACGATTTTACTATACAAATCTATTTTTTCGTGTGGCACCATTCATATATAAATGCTGTTATTACTTTTGTAAATTCAATTAACTGTTCAATTTCAACTTTCTCATTTACAGAATGTGCTTCTTCTAATGTACCTGGTCCATATATAATCGCTGGAATATGAAACTCACTAAACCAACCGCCATCAGTTACCGTTGCAGACATATCTAAAATTGCATTTTTTGATAAAATAGACTCGTGTACTGAGCTAAGTTTTTTTACAGCTGCATGTTCCCTATCTACTTCTAATGAAGGGAAAATTTCACCACGATCTACAATCATTGATTCTCCGCCCCACTTAAATTGTGGCGGATTTTCACTTAACCATGGATCGGCAGCTGCTACCTTTCCAATATATTCTTCAATTTCTTTTATTATTTGTTCATGTGTTTCGTTCGGATAGAAGTGCACTGTTATCCATAACTGGCACTCATCCGCAATAAACGCCGCATGCCTTCCCCCCTCAATAACAGCTGGATTAATTGTTGTTGTTCCAGATGGATAGCCTTCATATGTTTTCATGACTGCCCAGTGACGCTCTAATTCTTGTAAGCTCTGCACAATTTTCATCATTTTTTCAATCGCACTCGCTCCAAATAAACGTCCTCCAGCATGGATCATTTGTCTGCGCGTTGCATCATGAAACGTTTGCGGACTTTTCACTGTAATCCATCCAGTAATGACACCACCTTGCCCTTGCATATGCAAATCACTCGTATCCACTACGACTGCAAAATCAGCATCGTAACCTCGCCTGCAGCATTGAAGTGTTCCTGCCTCTCCAACTTCTTCCCCTATTACTGATTGAAAGATTAAATCTCCAGGTAATTCAATACCAGCTTCTTGTAAAAGTTGAATGGCAAATAGCGCTCCAGCCAGCCCACCTTTCATATCTGCTGCGCCACGTCCAACTAACCAGCCATCTTTTATAAATGGATCAAATGGATCTGTTTCCCACGCCTCATCTGCTGACACTTCAGCTACATCCATATGCCCATTAATAATAAGACTTTTATATGAGTCACTTTTTATTCCTTTTTTTACCCCAACAACGTTCGGATCATTCGGATATACATCCCATTTATTAATACTAAAATTTCGTTTTCTTAAAAACTCTGCAACAAATTCTTGCGCTTCATTTGTATTTCTCGCTGGCGGTGCTGGTGTTTCAAAACGAATTAATGTTTTTGTAAGTTCTAACAATTCCTCTTTCCTTGAATCTATTTGTTTTAACAACTGCGAAATTTCTCGATTCATCGCTAATTCCCCTTTGCATACATAGTATGTTTCCAGCTTTATTTTCACAAAAAAAGAGACTGTTTACAATTTTACAGTCTCCTAATTGATCACTATTATAAACTCTCTACTTCCGTTGTATTTGTCTTTTCAATATGCTCTACATTACTTCCCTTATTTCTTGTAGCACGATAAAACAGTAAACAAACAATCATAAATGGAATACCACAATACAATGCCATTCTTTGTTCTGGAATAAAGGCCATGCCAACGATTACTGTTACATTTAATACTAACGCAAGCAGTGGTACGAATGGATACAGCGGTGTTTTAAATTTCAGGTCTTTCACATCCCCGCCCTGCTTTATGTATGACCTTCTAGCTAATAAGTTAGATAGAGCAATAGATGCCCAAACTAGTATCGCTCCAAATCCAGCGATAGAAAGCAGCCATAAATAAACTGTATCTTCCGCATAAATACCTGATAATAATGAGAGACAACCTACAATTGTGCTTACAATCAATGCATAAATAGGAACACCGTTTTTAGATAACTTACCAAAAATCGGACTAATCATTCCTTGATTAGACATAGACCATAGCATACGAGAAGTTGCATATAATCCTGAATTCGCAACGGATAGAACTGCTGTAATAATAACGAAATTTATAATATCGGCTGCATAAGGAATACCAATTTTATCAAATACAACTACAAATGGACTTTCTATTACTCCTGCTTGCTGCCAAGGGAATAGTCCAGCAAGAATAAAAATAGATAGTACAAAGAAAACAAGTATACGCCAAACTGTATTGTTAATTGCCTTCGGGATCGTTTTCTCTGGATTTTCACTCTCACCTGCTGCAATACCAACTAGTTCTGTTCCTTGGAAAGAAAAATTAACTGCAATCATCGTAATTAAAATGGCTGATAATCCATTCGGAAACAGTCCCCCGTAATCAGTAAAGCTAGAGAATATCGGTGCTGGTTCATTTCCTTTCATATCTAGAAAACCAAACATTGCCGCCCCGCCTAAAATAATAAATGCAATAATTGTAATTACTTTAATACTTGCAAACCAAAATTCCACTTCCGCAAAACTTCTTGAAGATAACGCATTAATAGCAAAGAGCAGTACCGCGAACACTACACACCAAATCCATGACGGTACATCAGGAAACCAACGTTTCATCAAAATACTAACTGCAATTAATTCAATACCTATCGTAGCAGACCAGTTTAACCATGACATCCATCCCACTACATAACCTGCTGCAGGGGAAATATGCTTTGTCGCATACGTTTGATAAGACCCTGCGTCAGGCATCGCAACAGCTAATTCTCCAAGACAGAGCATCGTTAAATACATTACAAATCCACCGACAAGATACGCTACAATTGCTCCTCCAGGTCCAGCCTCATGAATCGTATAACCTGACCCTAAAAAAAGTCCTGTACCAATAACTCCACCGAGTGCAATCATAAATATGTGCCTACTTTTCAATTCTCTTTTTAATCCTTGGTTTTGATCCATCATATAAATCCCCCCTTTTCACTTTGCCAACCCATTTAATGTAAGCGTTTTTAAAAGTATTCATTGTAAAAATAATGATTGAAAAGAGCAAAAATACACGTCACTTACATTAATCACTGCCTGTTACTAAAAGGTCATCCCTTACTGTTATTAATAATTTTTGATCAGCAATAGCTTGTCCTTCTACTACTTCTAATGATTCAATATAACCACTGATCCCTATCTTAATTTCTACTTTCTGTTTATCTATTGTTTCAATTAACGCTAATTTCTCCCACTCGTATACGTAAGAACTTTCCGTAACAAATAACTTCTCTACTTTTCCATAACAAGGACTATACACACCTTCTATAACTGTCTTCACTTTATAAATTCCTCCCTCTTATTAATTGACACCAAAACGTTGTATATCCTGTAAAAATTCATATTCTCCCCTCTAGAGATTTCGAATATTATTTATGCAAAATACGTACCAAGTCTCTAATTCATATATTAAATGAGAGTTTCATACAAAAAAATGTGCACAACCGCAAAATTTTTCGATCATTTAAAAAGTTTTAAACGAAAAATAGCAAAATTTTTTTGCGATTTTATAAGAATTTTAATAAAATTATAAAAAGTCAGTCTTCATAGGGTGAAATGAGGAGAAGATGTTACATGCATACAGAAGAAATTAATTTCAAACAACTTATTGAAATGAATATGCTATATGAAACTTTAATCAATGAACTCGATATCGGGATTCATATTATTAATGAGGAAAGTAAAACGATTGTCTATAACCGCAAAATGATGGAAATTGAATCAATGGAACGCTCAGATGTATTATATAAAAGTCCTTTAGAGGTATTTGCATTTGAAGAAAATAAAAATAGTACTCTTATAGAGGCATTAAAATTTGGAAAAACAAAGAAAAATATAAAACAAACGTATTTTAACAATAAAGGACAAGAAATTACAACGATTAACGATACTTTCCCTATAATAGAAAATGGAAAAATTAAAGGCGCTATTGAAATATCAAAAGAAATTAGTAACTTAAAACAAACGATAAAAATAAGTCCTTCTCGAAAACAAAGCACTAAATTTACCTTTGATCACATAATTGGTGATTCTGAAGCCATTCAATCAATCATTACAGAAGGAAAAAGAGTAATTCGTACATCTTCCTCCATACTTCTCGTAGGGGAAACAGGCACTGGTAAAGAACTATTTGCACAAAGCATCCATAATGAAAGTCAGCGTTCAACCAAACCCTTTATTTCACAAAACTGTGCCGCTATACCTGATACCTTAATGGAAAGCCTACTATTTGGCACAAATCGAGGTGCCTTTACAGGAGCAATAGATAAATCAGGCTTATTCGAAGAAGCGAACGGAGGAACTTTGTTATTAGATGAAATCAACTCATTAAGTCCAGCACTTCAAGCGAAGTTACTACGAGCTATACAAGAAAAAACAATACGAAGAATCGGAGGCACACACGAAAAAGAAATTGATGTTCGTATTATAGCAACTATCAATGAAGATCCTTTCGAAGCCATCGCACATAATCGATTAAGAGAAGACTTATATTACCGATTAAGCGTCGTTACTTTATGTCTTCCGCCTTTACGTGAAAGAAAAGAAGATATTCCAGATCTTGTTCAGCACTTTATTGAAAAATATAATACTCAATTTGGGCTCAATGTAACCGATGTAGATGTAAATGTAAGAGAATTTTTCTATGCATATGATTGGCCTGGAAACGTACGGGAGTTGGAACATATAATTGAAGGTTCCATGAACTTGATAGAAGATGAAACCATCATTACAGCGTTTCATATGCCTACTCGCTTTCGTGAACGAATAAAAACAGAATTCAATATGCAACATGCACTAACTAATCACAATACTCATGCACCTAAAACTTTAAAACACACAATAGAAAAAATGGAAAAGAACTACATTAATCAAATTCTTAAAGAGAATCATGGCAACATTTCACAAGCTGCAAAATTTTTAGGATTAAGTAGGCAAAACTTACAATATCGAATTAAAAAACTGCATTTACACATATGAAATAAACATGTCTCCAAGTGCAAAAATAACTTGGTAAAATATGTTATAATAAACATATAACATGCTAGAAAGGGGCTATATATATGAGTAATGATAAAAAATTAAAGTTATTACACTACTTATACCTTCTCCCTGCTGTTCTATGTATAATGTTATTCATTAATGGTGATATGAGTAGCTTTCCTTATGCAAAGCTATTAGGAACAATTAGTGGCTCCTTTGCAGCTATTATGCTTGCTGCTTTTTGGAATTTGAAGCTACGTATAAAAAACGAGAAATCTTCGTAATACTAAAAAAATCGAGCTACTTAGCCCGATTTTTTTATTTGCCATTAAAACTCAACATTCTCTAAATACAACCCACTTGCCTCAGCAAGACAATTAATTTGATTGCGCTGCTTTTCCTCTAAAATGTTTGGAATTGCTTCAGCGTCTAATTGTCCTAATCCAACTTCAATTAATGCCCCGACAATTTTTCTTACCATATTATGAAGGAAGCCGTTACCACTTACTCTAATTTGTACAAACCCTGCCTCTTCCATCACATCAAGTGTATATACTTCTCGAACCATAGATTTTTTCTTTGATTTCGCATTTGAAAAAGCAGTAAAGTCATGTGAACCAACTAAATGTTTCGCAGCTGCTTTCATGCTTTTCACATTTAATTTTTTATTCACATGCATGCTGTATTTACGCATAAATGGATTTGTATGCTCTTCATTCCAAATTTTATACAGATATGTTTTTGCTTTAGAATTGTAACGAGCATGGAAACGATCATGTACTTCTTCCACATTCGTAATGCTAATATCATTAGGTAAATATTGATTTAAATATTTTTTCACTTTATGTTCCACTAACTTCTCATCACTTTGAAAGTTAGCAACTTGATTCAAAGCATGTACACCAGCGTCTGTTCTACTACAACCAATAATTTCAATTTCTTTTCCGACCATTTCAGATATGACACTTTCGATTTTTCCTTGAATCGTATTATCGTTATTACCAAGACGTTGCCATCCTTTAAAACGTGCGCCGTCGTACTGAATCGTTAATTTATAATTATGCATCGTATTCTCCTTGTCTTATTGACCTAAAAATATAATCCCTCATACAGCTTTTCCATATGAGGGAACTATAACATATTGTTACTTCATTCTAAAAGGAATAAAGTAATCTATTTACTAATTACGATTCGTTCGAATCCAGGAATCTCCTAAGTATGTTCTAATTTTTAACCAACCAAATGATGTTGTAGATTCTTCAACCACAAATACCGTTTGTGGTGCAAAAGTGCCGATTGCTCTACCGAAAGGTTGATCAAATGCTGTAAACACATTTAGGACATGGTAATAAGACCCTTGTGGCGCAATCCATTTTTCTCCAACCTCAGCCTTAATTTTCTTCCAACCATTTTCTCCTTGTTGAAGTACTCTTACAGATTGGGCTGAGAATTTCACACCATGATGCATGTACTTAGGTTCATTGTATGCATAAAAATCACGATTAATATGTTCCACGTGTGGATAACGAACAATCCACTTTGGCCCTAAATACGTATTAATTAAAGACCAACCGTTTTCTTTTGTCTGCAAAATATTAACCGTTTGTGGAGCGAACCAAGCATCTGGATTTTTAGCTTCAGGGCTACTGTATGCTGCAAAATTCTGCTTCATTATTTGTGGCATTCCATTTACACTTGTCCACTTCTGCCCCAAATATGTATCAATCAAAATTTCACCTCTTAGTGTACCATCACGTGCAATAACAGTTTGAGGACTAAATACGTACTTCGCACTGTCCATATTAATCCAATCAAAAGCTTCAAAAGTTCGATTAATTTCTACTTTAGCGCCCTCTGGTGCGATAAATCCACCACTTATCTTCCACCATCCACTAGGATGTTGATTTGTAACATAAACCCTTTCTCCTGGCTGCAGTTCTTTTTTCACAGCCGAATTAAAACTACGACTTTCATATACTTTTAATGTTTTTGTTGTTTCATATGATTCCGCATGTGCAGAAGTTGCAAATAAAGAAACCATCCCCAAAACAAATAATGCCAACCATTTTTTCATAAATCTTCTCCCTTTTAGCTTATTTTCTATAGCAAATTTGCTATGTTACATCCATATTGTAATTTATTAATACAGAGTGGTCTATACAATCTGAACACTGTATATTTTTACAAATTTTTTTTGAGTGCAGCAAATAATTTCATATAATCCATACAGAAAGTATGGATATTGATTACGTAACGTGATTTAGCTACTAATATAACAAAAAATGTTGATGTAGTTAACCACATCAACATTTTTAATCCTTCTTATTTCAAATTTAATCTAACTACATTCTCAACATGCGCAGTATGCGGGAACATATCAACTGGTTGCACATACTCCACTTCATAGCTCTTCATTAATGCTTGTACATCACGTGCTAATGAAGAAGGATTACAAGACACATACACAACTTGTTTCGGCTTCACCTTTAAAATTGTTTCCAGTAATTTATCATCGCAACCTGTACGTGGTGGATCGACAACAATTACATCTGGACGCCATCCTTCTTTTACCCATTTCGGTAACCATTGTTCAGCTTTACCTGCTTCATATTTCGTATTTGTAAATCCGTGACGCTTTGCATTTTTTCTTGCATCTGCAATCGCTTCTGGAATTACATCCATACCACGTACTTCCGCTGCATCATTTGCAAGCCAAAGACCGATTGTACCAACGCCACAATACGCATCTACAATTTTCTCATCGCCTGTTAACGCAGCGGCTTTTTTTGCTTCATTATATAAAACAACGGTTTGCTCTGGATTCAACTGGAAGAACGCACGTGCTGATAATTCAAATGATAAATCACCAAGTGTTTCTTGAATTACTTCTTTTCCAGCTAATTTAAATGTTTTGTCGCCAAAAATAACAGATGTTTTACGCCAGTTTACATTTTGCATAATTGATTTAACCGCTGGCATCTGTTTTTGTACTTCTGCAATAAATTGTTCTTTATTTGGTAATTCTTCTTTTGTTGTAATAAGTGTAACTTGTACTTCACCTGTTTGAACTGCAGTACGTGTTACAATTGTGCGTACTAAACCTTTTTGTTTTTTCTCATTGTAAATAGAAACATTTAATTTTTCTAAAATACGTCTTACAACTTTTGTCGCTTCATTCGTTGCTTTATGTTGAATCATACAGTGAGCGATATCAATTAACTGATGTGAGTTTTGTTTATATAGCCCTGTAATAACCTTTTCGTCTTTACGCCCCACTTGTAATTGACTCTTATTACGATAATGCCATGGATTTTCCATGCCAAGCGTTGGACGAATTTTCTCTTCCATACTATTTTTCATGTACTTCTCAAATGCTTGTACAACGATATCACGCTTTTGATTCAATTGTTCTTTATAATCTAAATGTTGCAGCTGACAACCGCCACACTCCTCATATACTGGACACGGTGCTTTCACACGATGCGGTGAAGCTTTACGAACTTTTTTCACTTTCGCTTCAGCGAAGCCACGCTGAATTTTCGTTGTTTCTGCAACAACTTCTTCTCCTGGTAATGCCCCTGGAATGAAAACAACTTGTCTCTTAAAATAACCAACGCCTTCTCCGTTAATCCCAAGACGTTTAATTGTCACAGGAAACGTTTGACCAACTTCCAACTTACTCTCATGTTGCTTTTGTATCATTATTACACCTCTACTCTATACTTTTCCATAAATATAACGCTGCATAACTGCAGTATGGTTCACACTCTTGTTTCAATTTTTCTAAAAATGCATCATCAGGTTTATCATCTAATTGAAATATACCTTGCACTGCACGCTGAATCCCAATGTCCGCTTTCGGGAACATATTTTTCCGTCCAAGCCCAAACATTAAAAAGTTTTGCACTGTCCATGCACCAATTCCCCTAATTGGCAACAATTGTGCTGAAATGTCTTCTTCCGTCCCATTTTCTATACTCGCTAAATTTAATGTACCACTGACAATACTTCGACCTAATCCTACTATATATTCAGCCTTTCGCTGACTAAACTTCTGCTCTCTCAATTCTTCTATTGAAATATTTGCTACTATTTCCGGAGTGGGGAAAAAGAATACACCGTTCTTCTCTGTTCCATACCGTTTCACAAATTGTTCTGTTAACACAGTAGCAAATTTCAAATTTATTTGTTGGTGAATGATACAGCGAAGCAGACAAGCAAAATAATCAAATTCTAAAATAATTGGAGTATAAGCATATGTTTCAAATAGTGGACGTAATGATGTGTTTAAAAAATGATTTTGTATATCTTGAAACGGTTCATTCCAATGAAAAATGGCTCTCATTCGTTTCATGACTTTCTCTGGATCTCCTGTCTGACTAGAAATCCAAAACTGTGGATTTTGAACAGTACCAATCCCTTGTAAGCGAACAACAACCTGTTCCTCGTCGATACAAAGCGGGATATAAATAACTTTCTCATCTAATTGAATGACGTTAAGAGGATCAAAAGATAAACGTTTTAATACTTCTTCAAAATGATACGGATACTCTAACGTAACATGCTCGCTCCACATACGTTTCCCCATCCTTTTTACACATCATTATAGCATGAGAAAACCGTAAGCATACATGCTTACGGTTGATTGCCTTTTACTAAGTCATCTAGACTTTTAAAATGATACCCTTTCTCGCGCAAATCATCAATGATTTTTGCAAGTGCTTCTGCATTATCTTTTGATATTGCATGAAGTAATAAAATAGATCCTGGATGAATCATCGTCATAACATTATTATGCGCATATTGCCATCCTCTTTGCTGATCCACTTTCCAATCCAAAAATGCAAGTGACCAAAATACATTATAATAGCCCATTTCTTTCGTAAGAGCTAACGTTCTTTCACTAAATACACCGCGCGGAGGACGTACATATTTCACTTCTTTTTGCCCAGTTACTTTTTTAATTTCTTCCGTTACACTCGTTAATTCTTCACGAAGTTTCTCATCATTTACCGCTGTAAAATCAGGATGACTCCAAGAATGGTTTCCAATAATGTGTCCTTCATCCTTCATTCTTAACAATAAATCTTTTTGTGTTTTAATGTAATGCCCCGTTACAAAGAAAGTTGCTGGTACTTTTTTCTCTTTTAATACATCTAATATTTTCCCTGTGTATCCATTCTCGTATCCATTATCAAATGTTAAATAAATATCTTTTTTCTTCGTATCTCCTAAATAAAACCCGCCATTTTTTTGTAGTAAATCTGTATATAACTTTCCTGCATCTGGTACTGTTTCATTTTTAGGACGCGGGATTCCCCAGTTATGTGGAGTATTTGTATAAGCCAGTGCTGAAACTGGAACAAGTGCCATCATAATTGAAAAAATGAGACCGATATATAACCATTTATATTTCATAAATAGTCTCCTTTCCATATATAATCGTACTTGTAGTTTCTGTTGCAACGCATTCTTTCATGCTGAACATGTTTTTCTATATATACCAAAAAAATGCATCTCGAATCATTCGAGATGCATTTTTTATTTACTTAAATACTGGCTCTTTAAAGCTAGCTAATTTTTCAAGTGATGTTTTATCAACATCTGCATGTAAGCTATTACCATGAGAGTCCATCGTTACAACTGCTTTAAAACCGTCGATACGTAAATGCCACATTGCTTCTGGAATACCAAATTGTAAGAAATCAACATCTTTCACTTCTTTAATACATTCAGCATAATATTGCGCTGCACCACCGATTGCGTTTAAATATACACCGCCATGTTCTTCTAAAGCCGCTAATGTTTTCGCACCCATACCGCCTTTTCCAATGACAGCGCGAATACCGAATTTCTTCATAATATCGCCTTGGTACGGTTCTTCACGAATACTTGTCGTTGGACCTGCCGCTTTAATTTGCCAATTGTCATTGTCATCTTTCACAACAACTGGACCACAGTGGTAAATAATTTGTCCATTTAAATCTACTGGACAATCATTATCCATTAAATGCTTATGGATTGCGTCACGACCTGTATACATCATGCCATTAATTGTTACAACATCACCAACGCGAAGTTCACGAATTTGCTCTTCTGTAATTGGTGCTTCTAATACAATCTCACGTTGCTCTGTTTTTTCTTGTACTTCATGCTGAAGTGTATCTTCCCCTTCTTGATATAGCCAATCCATAATGTCTCCTGTTTCAGGATGGATTTTCACACCAAGGCGACGATATGCCCAGCAATTATACGCAACAGATACATAGAAACTAGCTGGCAAACGATTATAGACGCCAATTTTACAACCAAGTAAAGTTGTTTCTCCGCCAAATCCCATCGTACCAATGCCAAGCTTGTTCGCATTTTCTAATACGTACTCTTCAAGATGTTGTAACTCTGGTACTGGATTGACATCATCTAATGTACGGAATAATTGATTTTTTGCTAATTCATAACCTGATGTGCGGTCTCCCCCGATACCAACACCAATTACACCAGCGCTACATCCTTGCCCTTGTGCTTGATATACTGCATGAAGAAGGCATTTACGAATCCCTTCTAAATCACGGCCAGCTCGTCCAAGTCCTTCTAGTTCACACGGTAAGCTATATTGAATATTTTTATTCTCACAGCCACCACCTTTTAGGATTAAACGTGCATCAATATAATCTTTTTCCCATTGTTCAAACTTAATCACCGGTGTACCTGGTCCTAAATTATTTCCACTATTATCTCCAAAAAGAGAATCAACAGAATTGGGACGAAGTTTACCATCTTTTGTCGCCCGCTCAAGCGCATTATAGATAGCTTCCTTCAACTTTAATTGATTCACACCAACTGGTGTATAAATTTTAAACGTTGGCATCCCTGTATCTTGGCAAATCGGCGAGATGTTATCATCAGCCATTTTAATATTATTTGTAATTGTGCCAAGTGCCATCGCAGAACGAGTCCCTGCATTTTCTCGCTCTTTCGCTTGTTGAATCGCACGACGAACATCTTTCGGTAAGTTCGTTGACGTTTCAACAATTAGTTGATACATGCTTTCTTGAAGCTTTTCCATTGTTACTTCCCCCTCAATTGTGAACGCTACCAAAACGTTATGAGCTGAAAATTCAATTGTTATGCTCTTTAACTATTTATTTCACGCTATTAGAGCATAAATGAAATTTTTCACAACTTGATTATACCTCTTTTTCTATCGTCCTTCTATTACCCGAACAGAAAAAGGCTACCAAATTGGAATTGGTAGCCTTTTTAATATATTATTCGTCTTTTTTAAATTGCTCACATTTTAATTCTAATTC
This sequence comes from Bacillus sp. FSL W8-0770, assembly GCF_038008705.1. Taxonomy (NCBI): domain Bacteria; kingdom Bacillati; phylum Bacillota; class Bacilli; order Caryophanales; family Bacillaceae; genus Bacillus; species Bacillus sp. FSL W8-0770. Next base: position 451,845 of record NZ_JBBOZR010000001.1, on the reverse strand, counting down.
ATCTAACATTGCAAGAAGACGATCTACATCTTCTAATTCTACTTCTTCGGGTTCAATTGTATCAATTACTTCAATGAACATATTTAAACGTTCTTTTAAATATACTAATTGTGTATCTTTATCTTGAATTGCTTTTCCCATGAAGGCACTCTCCTTTTAATTCGAGTTGCTTTTATTATACCGCAAAAACGATTGCTATGGGCATGAAATTTCATCAATTTTGTCACAGTCATCCACTATAATGTAAGCCCTCTCTCTTTTCATGCTAAAAAGTTTCACTTTATAAAAAGCACATATTCTTCTATTATAGAGAATGGACAAATTGTTATTTCAATAGTCAAAGGAGTATTTCATATGACGATATCACAAAAAATGAAGCCGATTACTCCTTCTTACGATCCATGGGAAGCGTATATGGACCTTGAAGAGTACGGCAAACTACTATTAACAAATGTTGAATTTACAACGACGACGTTATGCAATATGCGCTGTGAGCATTGCGCTGTTGGTTACACGTTACAGCCGAAAGACCCAAATCCGCTTCCGATGGATCTTTTATTAAAACGATTAGATGAGATTCCTCATTTACGTTCTTTAAGTATTACTGGCGGAGAACCTATGCTGTCAAAAAAATCCGTCGACAACTATGTAACACCACTCTTAAAATACGCCCATGAACGAGGCGTTCGCACTCAAATCAACTCTAACTTAACTATAGATTTAGCACGTTACGAACAAATTATTCCTTATTTAGACGTATTGCATATCTCTCATAACTGGGGAACAATCGATGACTTCGTTGAAGGCGGATTTGCAATGATGGAGCGTAAGCCTACTTACGAACAACGTGCAAAATTATTCGAAAGAATGATTACAAATAGTAAGGCTCTATCAGATGCAGGTGTACTTGTATCTGCCGAAACAATGTTAAACAAAAGAACTCTACCACATATTGAACATATTCACCGCCAAATCGTCGAAGAGATGGGCTGTAAACGTCATGAAGTTCATCCAATGTATCCAAGTGACTTCGCGAGTAATCTAGAGATTTTAACAAAAGCTGAAATTCGTGATGCGATTGAGCATTTACTAGAAATTCGCGATGAAAATGTATGGATGTTATTTGGAACTTTACCTTTCTATGCTTGTAGCGATGACGAGCGAGACATTGCCACATTTAAAAAGTTACAAGAGAGCAAAAATGTAACTGTTCGTAACGATCCAGATGGTCGTTCACGCTTAAATGTAAATATTTTTGATGGCAATATTATCGTTACTGATTTTGGTGATGTTCCACTTCTAGGAAACATACAAACAAACACATTACAAGAAGCGTATGAAAAATGGAGCGCTTCAAAAACAGCAAAATCATTAAGCTGTCACTGTCCTGCAGTAAAATGTCTTGGACCAAATGTTCTTGTAAAAAACAGCTACTATCCGACAGAAGATTTCTTATCAAAAACAGCAAACATTACATTATAAAAAAACGTCAGCTTATAAGCTGACGTTTTTTCATGTTATTGCGAGTGGGAAGAAGAAATGAATTTAAAATACAAATGATCATGAATTGGAATAGCAGCTCCAATTCCTTGAGAAGTAATATTTTTCACAACAAGTCTTTTTTGATTTCCCTTTAATACAAGATACACTTCTCCAAATGTTACTTTTCCTTTTTCATTTACTGCTGGTGTATAAGCGTATAAATATCCGAGTTGACTCGGACTAATATTATACACACGCTCATGTCCAGTACCATAACCAATGGTCGTTTTAAACGAAAGGGGGAATTGTACTTTTTCAAGTGCTTTGAGAAGCATCATTTTTTTCACATCTGCAGCATCTTTCATATCTGCTGTTAAATCGCCTTCAACCGTCTTTTGTGTTTCTTGCTTATAGCGAAGTGGATATAGGCGATCTCCTCCACGATTATCGTAAACATTGCGATTTACTTGTTTATATTCCCAATTAACCGATGTATCAATCGATTCATAATGTAAAGCCCATTGCCCTAAATAAATCTTTGCTCGGTACCCTACCGCAAGCGGCGCATTCGAAATTGTCGTTTCATTAAACATTCGAATTAAGTCCGGATTTTCAATTTTAATATTTGCTGTTTTTAATAATTCTTGAGCAAACTTACTCGGCTGTAAACGCGGTAAATCTTGCGCATCATTTGGAAATGTATTGTCTTTAGAAATATTTAAAACAGATGAAGGCATTTTTGTTCCTACTGTTGTCTTTGCAAAACTCATGTTAGGAAATAATAAAATAAACGAGACCATAGTTGAAAGACATATGCTGTATACTCGTTTCACCTGTCTGGCTCCTTCCTATGTAGGTATATATACTACTTCGTTTATTGTTTTCTCTGAGCGCAATTGTTATGCCTATTTTTCATAATAAATAAAAACCAATTCCCATAATGACATACGCCGCTAGTAAAGTGCCACCTTCAAACCAGTTTGTATCTCCATCATTTGAAATCGCAATCGTTAAGAAAACAGCTGTAATCATAGACACAAGTTCTGGTATGGTAAATACTAAAGGCATCCTTTGCGCGAAGAACATAGATAGCAATACTAATACAGGAGCAACAAACATGGCGATTTGTAATGTAGAGCCTATTGCAATTTCGACTGCAATATTTACTTTATTTTTATAAGCCATAATAATTGCAGACGCATGTTCCGCTGCATTCCCAACAATTGCAACGATAATAACCCCTATAAATAACTCTGACCAGCCAAATGACTTTGCAACAGTTTCAAAAGTATGTACGAGTGCCTCTGACACATAAGCTACTGCCAGTGTTGCTATCGCTAAAATAAGGAGCGCCTTCCCTTTTGACCACTCTGGCTCTTCTTCATGCGCTACTTCGTCACTTTTATGTTGATATACACCACGGTGCGTAACTAACTTAAATAGTAATGCAGCAAGGTACATGATAATCATAATAATAGAAACACCTATACTTAATTGATACGTCTTGCCAGCGTCCATCTTCATTGAAAAGATCTCTGGAATAACAAAGGCCACAACAACAGCAAATATTAATAAAGCTGAATTATGCCTTGCATCATATACATTAAAACTTTGTCTTTTGTATTTAAGACCTCCAACAAAGAAAGATAACCCTCCTACCAATAATAAATTTCCAAGTACAGAACCGGTTAAAGAAGCTAACACCACTTCAATTAACCCTGCTTGAAGTGCAAAAATTGAAATGATAAGTTCAACAGCATTACCGAAAGTAGCATTTAATAATCCGCCTATTCTAGGACCAGAAACAATTGCTAGACTCTCTGTTGCTCTCCCCATAAAACCAGCTAATGCGATAATCGTAATACAATACACAGCGAACATAATTGTTTCTGGCCAATGAAGTGTTTTTCCAAGTACAGATAGTGGTACACCTATAAGCGCTACTATAAGAAATATTTTATTAAACATGCTTTTCATCCTTCCATCGTATGTATTTCTCCTCAATATTATTATTATTCTTCTCCTAACTTGTCCGATTTCATCACAATTACGTTTAAAAAATCGGATTGAAGAAAACAGTATGAAAGATATTTAAATTATCTTGTTTAAACAGACAGAATTATAAATTGTGAAAAGGGGTTAAAATTATGCACTTAAAAGAAAAAATCGCAACTATTATTCAAGGTCAACGTACTGGTGTATTATCTACAGTACGAAATGAGAAACCGCATAGCGCCTTTATGATGTTTTTCCATGAAGATTTTGTACTATATGTTGCAACAGATCGACAATCAAAAAAGATAACAGATATTGAACAAAATCCTAATGTCCATGTACTACTCGGACGAGAAGGAAAAAAATTAGATGAAGATTATATTGAAGTTGAAGGGTTAGCTTCAATCGAGGAAGACTCAACATTAAAAAACAAGTTTTGGAATAATAGCTTAAAACGTTGGTTACTCGGTCCTGAAGACCCTAATTACGTATTGATCAAAATCAATCCCGACACAATTTATTACATTGATGGTGCGGGTACGACGGAGCCTGAGTTTTTACGACTATAAAATAAAACAAGCCCCCCCTTAGGTGGGCTTGTTTTGTCGAAAAGTTCTTTTAAAAAAAATAATAAAATAGGTGGAACTTTCCAAAGATTCTGTTATATAATAGCAGTAACTTAAATAAACTGTATTAAAACAGATTGAGAGGAGAAATAAAATTGATGAAGAGAGAAGAACGCAAAAATATGATTGAGTTTATTGAAAAGAAAAAAGGGATTGAGCGTGACGAATTATTGTTTATGACAGACGATGAAGTAGAACATATTTATAATGTAACGTACTTTTTATATGAGGAAATTGCAGAGTAGTATAATAATCCCCACCTTATTAAAAATATAAGGTGGGGATTATTTCGTTATTTAGCCCACTATTTACAGGCAGTAAAACTCCCACCTTAAAATTCAGGTGGAGCAAGAAGTTAAGTTGAAGTCGCGCTTTCTATAAAGCTCAATTGCTTCAACTTTATACATGAGAATCATTTTCATGTATAACACTGTAAGATTGGAGGAATTTTACTATGAGTTCGTGGCTCTTATTTGCACTATTATCAGCAATTGCTGCTGCCCTTGTATCTATTTTTGGAAAGTTTGGTTTAGACGGCATCGATGCAAACGTTGCAACAACAATTCGATCTATTATTATGGCATTATTTATGATAGGCGTTATTATCATACAAGGTAAATTTCAAAATATCGGCGACGTACTGCTAAATAAAAAAGCACTGCTATTTATCACATTAAGTGGGGTTGCAGGTGCTTCGTCATGGCTATTTTATTTTCTTGCCCTCAAAACAGGAAAGGTTTCACAAGTAGCTCCTGTCGATAAATTAAGCGTCGTATTTTCTATCATTCTCGCTATGATTATCCTCGGTGAAAAGTTAAACTTTATGACCGGTGTTGGTGTAGTCTTTATTACAGCTGGTGTATTATTTATTGCTTTCAGCTAAAAAACCGCTATTAGCGGTTTTTCTTTTTCTTTTTCTTTATGTACAACCATACAACACATGTAACAACTGCTGAAATTAATAAAATCCATATTCCATAATGATGTAAACTATACTCAACGAAGCGCCACTTCTCGCCTAACTTCCAGCCAAGCCCAATAAAAACACTTATCCAAATGAGCGCACCACCGTAAGCGTACAAACAAAAACGCCAAAGTGTCAAATTTGATACCCCAGCAAAATATGCCGTTAAATGACGTACTCCCGGTATAAAATAACCAATCATTAAAAGAAATGGCCCATATTTTTCAAATAAAATATGTGTTTTTTCAATGTGATGTTCTTTAATTCTAATTTTCGGCCCATATTTCTTTAAAACAGGGAGCCCAAGTTTTAAACCTAATATGTAGCTTAACGTGATCCCTAACATCGCACCAGCCATCCCACTTAAAAAAGCAGCAGTTCCTGACATAACTCCTTTTGAAACATTATAACCAACAAAGGTCAATAAAAACTCGTCTGGTATCGGTAATCCGACAATCCCACCAGCCAAAGCTATAACAATTCCAAAATAGCCATAATGCGCGATTAACTCGCCAATATGTTGTTCCATTCGGAAGACACATCCTATGCACGATCGTTATTCCACATTGTACCCTTTCTATCTTTAAGGCAAACATGGTATACATATTCACTATACATTGTTTTTATAATGAACTCTACTTCTATTCTTTCCTTTAACAGAGATAAAGTGAAACTTTAATCAGTGGGAGTTTTGTTCATCCTCTACTAATTATTAACCTATGCCAATCTTGCTTCTACAGACATCCCGACTCCCACATAACTTACTTACATTCAACAATTTTGAGATTAGATTCTTACTGCCCGCAAATAACCCGATAAAAAATAAAAATTCATATGCGTGTTTTTTTGTTACAATAAAGGAAAGTTACTTTTCGCAACGGTTTAACTCTCAAGAAAAATGATATATCTAGCAAAAACATAGTTTGGTCTATATAATGCAACTTCTACCTATTAAAAGAACATACACCCTTTTACATACGACATCATTTTTCTAAATTATACAGGGGGGAACGAACATGACCATTGAAAATCAATTTATTCAAAAAGTTTACTATAAAACATTTTTAACAGAAGAAACTTCTACTCCTGCATCCGAAGTACTCGGTGAAGCATATATAAATGAATCTAAAAATGAATTCTCCAACATTTCTAATATTCGATTTGCTCAAGGTGAATTTTATTATCAAAATAAAGATTTTGAAGCAGCTATATTTAAATGGGAAAAAGTAAATAATGCTCTTGCACTTTGGGCGACAAAAAATATTGCAGATGCTTATTTTGAACTAGGATTCTTACCAAAGGCAGAAGAAATTTATCAATCTATTCAAACGGAAGATACAACTCTTACGATGGAGGTTTCCTTACAACTTCTTTCTCTTTATATCGAACAAGATAGTTTAGGACTCGCTTTTAAGACGATTAGTGAAGCTGTTGCATTCCAACCGGATTATCCAAATATTACTGCAATTGCACGTTCTTTCTATGAAAAACAAGAAGATTGGAACAACGCTATCGAACTAGCTGTTCAAGAAGGTATTCGAACACAATCTTTACACTGGTTTGATACGTTAATAAATTACATAAACAAAGGATTTACAAAAAATATTAAGCCTGAATATTTCTATGAGTCTTTAAAAGCTCTATATGCTGTTGATCAAGCTCAATTTAAAGAACTTGTTATTGCTCTTTGGAATAGCTATCAACATGAATCCTTATACCTTCCTTGGATTCAAAGTATTAATCATTTATTCTTGCATATTGAAACAGACAATAATGACGATTGGAATGAAATTTCTACTCGCTATCAAGAAACATACTTTGCATTAATTACCGGAAATCATTTTATGCATGAATTAAACGGACTTGTACCAAATTTATTAACAAATTGGTTTAGTTTAACGAAAGCAAAAGATTCTCTAGTTGTCTCTGCAGCAGTGTTAGCATGGAATGAAGTCTCACCTACAACTTTAGAATCATTACTCGTAAAAAGTGCTGGATCCTTACTTTCTAATACATCAGCTGAAGCAGATGTAAATATGGAAACAGTTTCTCATTTATTCGAAACAATCGCTGTATGGGCTGAGAAAAATGATGTAGATTTAAGTCATCAATTTACGCTACTAGTCCATGAACTATGTGATTTAAATGTCACACCACTACTAATAGCTGGAACTAGTGACCATGATAAAACATCATTTGTTAATTCAATATTGGGAGAGAACATCTTAACTGAAACTTTAACAACTCCTATTCTATTTAAAGACGCTAGTCAAACTGAAATAACAGAATTTACCGAGTTAGATATACGAAATATCCCTAACCTTGATGAACTCCATCAAATAACGGCTACATCTGCTCAGTCAGAAATTGAGAAAAAATGTATAGAAATTAAGCTACCAAGTAGGTTTTTAAGAAAAAATAAGTTTACATTTCTTCTTACACCATCCATTCAAGAGCAATTGGATAAAAACAATGCATACTTTGAATACTTACAAGCAGCAGATAGTCTTGTTTACGTATTAAATTCTTCTTCACCATTGCATAGTAAAGAAATTGATACATTAATTTATTTACGTGAACAAGTACCAAACTTACAAATTCACTTCGTATTACACACAAATAATACGACTACTAATGAAAAACTAATTAGTAAACTTAAAGTACATTTTCCAGATGCACAATTCTTCCCATACTCTCCTTCGCAAGAGAGTAGCCAGCAACTTGGAGATGTAACAGAATCTATTCTCTCTACTCTTGCAAAACGCGATATAGAAAAAGAACGTATAGAAAAGCTAATATGGTTTACACAAAAGACAATTGCTTATCTCATAAATGAACGTGTGGAATTAGAAAATACATTAGTAAAATCCGTACGCTGGAATAAACACATCTCAGTGAAACTTACCGGATTTATTAATAACCTTACTGCTCTTGAAAAAGATAAAATTCGCTCTATTACCGAATCCTATCTTTTAACGAAAGAAGAAATTACACGAGATATACATTCTCAAATTCCTGAATTATTACAGAGTTGCTCTGATCTTGTTCAAGAAGATAGTGATTTCAAACTAGTTCATGAAGAATTAAATGCTGCAATGAATGAACGTGTTCAAAAGCATGTACAACAGGTACTTCTTCCTAAATTTACTGGGTCTATTCAAGAGTGGATTGAAACCGCACATAATGAATTTATTCAAGCTCAAGCTTATTTAGATGAAATGAGTGAAACGTTTAATAAATTATATAAAGAAGAACGTATGAAACTTCCTTGCGATTTCAAATTATTAGATGATTGGAATCGAGATGTTGCACGAATGACAAATCGAATTACAGTAACGAACATCAATATTTTATTACGCTTTACACCGACACAGTTTTTCTTAAAAAGTGCCGGAAAATTATTTGGTAATATGCAAAAAAACCAATCTATGCTCGCCAACAAATATAAACAATATATTGAAACAGAAGACTATACAGAAATTGCTCACACAATTTCCAAACAATTCTTCCTTCAATTTGAAGTATTTGAAGGTGCATTAGAACGTGATATCATGATGTTCTTCAAAGATCCACTTAATATATTGAAACAAAATGTAGATGCAGCTCAACTTGAGATACAGGAAGACGAGCAAACATTAGCGACGCTAAGAAGCAATCCAGAAACATATCATGATCCTTTGGCGTTATTTAAACTACAATTACTACAACATAAATTTGTTTTAAGTACTACAAAGAAACATGAAGATATCTTTGTATCAAACGAATCTCCTATTGTTTAACAAAAAAACCAAGCAAACTAAAATTTGCTTGGTTTTTTTTACTTTATTATTTTCATATGTTCAAACGGATAATAAATGCCTGCTAACTTTCCTAACACATCTTCTCTATCAATAAAACCTAAACCATTTCTACTATCTTTACTTATTAAGCGATTATCTCCCATAACAAAAATCTTATTTTCAGGAACTGTAATCGGTCCAAAGTCCTCTGTTAAATTCATAAGTTTTTTTTCTGCTTGTTTTTTATTACTATCCAAATACTCTTCATCTTTCACTTCAGAATTTACATATAATTGATCATTTCTCATCTCAATTATATCTCCAGGCAATCCAATCACTCTTTTGACATAAAAATTATCTGTTTTCACAACAATAATATCTTCTCTCCCATAGCTTTCAAATTGTTTTGCTAACTTATTAACAATCACCTTATCTCCATCTTGCAACGTTGGCCTCATAGATGCTCCTTTTACAGTCGTCGGAAAAAACACAAAAATTTTCGCCAAAAACACCAATAAACATGCAATTGCAATAGTTCCAAAGAATTCACGCCAACGTTTTTTCTTTTGCATCATTTCACCAACTCATCATCTTTTTACTTTTATTATAAATAATACGACCGATGATTTTCTACAAAATTCTGAATTATAAAATTAGAATATTGGGAATTTCAAAATAAAAATACTGATCAAATTAACAAGCAAAAAAGATACTCTCAAAATAGTCTATCCACTATTTTTGAGAGTATCTTTTTATAATCCCACATATATAATACACATTTGAGCAGCTACATATGTAAACCAAATCCAAAGTGGCTCATACTTCAATTTACGCCCTCCGATATCTGTCACGCCAATAATGAAATCAGAAATTACAAACAGTAAGCCACCAAACGCTGGTATCCACCATATCCCTGTATTTTCATAATATAAGGCGAATGCAAAGCAAGCCATTCCTCCAACCCACAATCCGTAAATTAGAGCTCCTATCGTAAACAACTTATCCTGTTTATCATTTCGGATAAAGAAGAACCATCCTACAATTAGAAAGAGCCCATATACGAGTAAGCCAATCCAAAAACCATTCCATGAAATTCCTGTTTGCAAAAATGCTTTTACATAAAAACAATGAGCAAGAGCGAAAGTAACCATCCCTCCAATTAATCGATGACCAATTGGAATCAGCCCAGCCATAAACAAATCTCCCACAGTCGATAAAGTCATACCAAGTGCAACCCACGTACTATACTCTACAGATGGATCTTGTAACCATATGCAAATTGCACTACCTGTTAAAGAAAAACTAAGAATAAGACGAATTGCTAAAGGTAACGGCATATTATCTTTCGTTCTTTTTGTCTGCCCCATTGCATAAATTGCACCAATAAAAAAAAGAAATATTTGCCCAATTAACACCACGTAAAGTAGATTCATAATATTTTCTCCTCAATAAATGCTTTTTGTATCTTTTTTCGTTACACTTAGTCTATTATCCTTTTTCTATAAAAAAAGAAGAACAGTACTGTTCTTCCATTGTAATCGCTTTTCTGCTCTCTATGCTACTTGTTTTTCTTGCTCCATTTTTTGCTTAGCTGGTGTCCTATTTACCACAATGATTCCCGCGGCTACACATGCTAAACCGAGTAGCACAAATGAATGAATTGCTTCACCTAAAATCATGCTCGATAATAACACACCAAATACGGGTATAAAGAACATATACATAGATACTTTTCCAACCTTGTTATACTTCATAATTGTATTCCAAATGTAAAAACCAGCTGCAGATAAGAAAGATAAATAAATTAGCATAAGTAGTGCATGTAGACTAAATGTAAATGGCATGACTCCAACTTGTAAAGCCCCTATACATAATAATCCTATAGAACCAAAAATCATTTGGTATGCTGTCATATAACCAATATCTAATGTTTTACTACCTTCTTTTGCTAATATGTTTCCATATGAATACAGCATTGCTGCACTAAGAAGTAATAAGCTTCCGATCCCAAAATGAAATGATAAGCTACCATCACTCGGCACATTTACTAAAATGACGCCACAAAAACCAATAGATACCCCAATTAATTTTCTCATATTGAGAGCATCATCTTTATATAAAAAATGGGCGAGTAAAATTTGAAAGAATGATGATGTTCCTGAAATGATAGCTCCTTCAATTCCTGAACTATAACTCATTCCAATGTAAAAACAGATATATTGAAGAAACGTTTGGAATAAACCAATTTGTATTAACTGTTTCCCTGTTCCTTTTTTGAAGCTCATATCTTTTCCTAACACTTTAAAGAATAATAAGAGCATGACTCCAGATAAAAAGAAACGATAACCGGCAAATAATATTTGCTCTCCAACTTCTTGTGGTTGAATTCCAAGTTCAACATAACTTAATTTAATAAAAGGAAATGCGCTTCCCCATAAAAAAGTTGCTACTATTGCAGCAATAAATACGCCAATCGGATGGGTAAAAATTTTCTCTGTCTTCACTTGTTGTCTTCCTTTCCGACCTTTTTATGAACAATATTCATATATACCAGAGGAGTTGCGAAAACACAAGTTTTCCGTTTATACTTGAAACAAAACCGTACCATCTCATGAAAACATATGATATACTATAGAATAATTACAACATAAGAACTATTAAAAACAGATTCAACAGAAATGCTGCTATCCATTATGGATGGCAGCTTTCGTCGTTTTATAGGGGTTTCGATTTTGATTATTTTTCTCAATAAGAATGCGGAAGGAGCGGGTAGTAATGAACTCAGAAGTAAAAACGTTACAGTCAAAAGAAACAATTTCCCATCCCTCTTTATGGGACACATTAAAAAAACATTATGAACTTGCATTTGCAGTAGCATCTGGTATTTTTATTTTAGTTGGCTGGTTATTCACAAAGAACGATGTAATGAATGTAGGTATTACTTGCTATATCCTTGCTTATATAGTTGGTGGATATGCAAAAGCGAAAGAAGGCATTGAAGATACGATTGAAGAAAAAGAGCTAAATGTTGAAATGCTAATGCTCTTTGCAGCTATTGGTGCTGCAATTATTGGCTACTGGGCAGAAGGGGCTATCTTAATCTTTATCTTCGCGCTCAGCGGTGCTATGGAATCTTATACATTAAGTAAGAGCCAAAAAGAAATTTCCGCTCTTCTTGACTTACAACCCGAAGAAGCATTACGCATTTCCAACGGAACTGAGGAACGTGTTCCTGTTGGAGAGTTACAAATTAACGACATTATTTTAATTAAACCAGGTGAACGTGTTCCTGCTGACGGTACGATTCATAACGGTGAAACAAATATCGATGAAGCAGCAATCACGGGAGAACCTATTCCAAATGAGAAAAGACATGGCGATGAAGTATTTGCAGGTACTGTAAATTTACGTGGTGCTATCGAAATTAAAATTACGAAGCCGAACGATCAAACATTATTCCAAAAGATTATCCGTCTCGTCCAAAGTGCACAAAGTGAAAAATCACCATCACAACTATTCATCGAAAAGTTTGAAGGAACATACGTAAAAGGTGTACTACTCGTTGTTGCGCTTATGATGTTCGTTCCTCATTTCTTACTTGACTGGAGCTGGAATGAAACGTTTTATCGCGCTATGATCTTACTTGTAGTCGCATCTCCTTGTGCACTCGTTGCTGCCATTACACCAGCAACGTTATCTGCAATTTCTAACGGAGCAAGAAATGGAATTCTCTTTAAAGGTGGCATACATTTAGAACGACTCGCTTCAGTAAGAGCAATCGCCTTTGATAAAACAGGTACATTAACGGAAGGTAAACCTACCGTAACAGATGTATATGTTCGAGAAAATATAACAGAAAAAGAAGTACTTTCTATTACAGCATCCATTGAAAGTCACTCTACACATCCTTTGGCTGAATCTATTGTTAAATATGCACAACATGCGTACGACATTACATTAAAAAAACCTGAAAAGGTTGAAGATGTAACTGGTTTTGGGCTAAAAGGAATATTCGAAAACAACGCTTATAAAATAGGTAAAGCTGATTTTATCGGTGAAGAAACAAAAACATTTCATAATGGTATTTCTGCCTCACTTGAAAAGGAAGGTAAAACTGTCGTTTATATTAGTGATGAGGGAGGCATTCTTGGACTTATCGCTTTAAAAGATACGCTTCGCCAAGAAACAATAGCTGCTATTCGTGAATTACAAAGCATTGGTGTCGAAGCAATTATGATTACTGGAGATAATGAAGAAACGGCAAAAGCAATTGCCTCTGAAAGTAATATAAAGGAATATTACGCATCATGTTTACCAGAAACAAAAGTTGAAACGATTAAAAAGTTAAAAGAAAAATACGGTACAGTAGCAATGGTCGGAGACGGTATAAATGATGCACCTGCACTAGCTACTGCTAGCATTGGTGTCGCAATGGGAGAAGGAACAGATGTAGCTTTAGAAACTGCGGATGTTGTACTGATGAAGAACGAACTATCTCGTCTTTCCCAAGCAATTCGTTTATCAAAACGAATGAACCGTATTGTGAAGCAAAACGTAATCTTTTCGCTAGCCGTTATTGCCATGCTAATTTGTTCAAACTTCTTGCAATTTTTAGCTCTTCCATTCGGTGTTATTGGCCATGAAGGAAGTACGATTCTTGTCATTTTGAATGGCTTACGATTATTAAAAGGCAACAAATAAAACGGGTCCCTCATAGAGGACCCGTTTTTTTTAATGATAGCTATTATGACCGTTCGCACTGCTACTCGTTTTATGCTTTGGATGCGAACTGCTCTTTTGTTTATTATTACTTTTATTGTTATGGTTCTTTTTATTATTACTCATGAAATATCCCCCCTGTTCCTTTTTATTATGGAACAAGAGCTCATTATTCATTACGGGAATTATTGTCACCGGTTCTATAATGGTGGAGTAAACCATTAATTTCACCGCCAAGTAAAATTACCCATCCAGTTAAGTAAAACCATAACATTAAAATAATGATACCACCGAGACCACCATATGTATTGGCGTAATTCGCAAACTTATCTACATAATAAGCAAATGAGTACGATACCACAATCCATCCTACAGTAGCAAATAACGCCCCTGAAATAACTTCTCTTCTTTTTAACTTTCGATCTGGGGCAAATGTATATAAGAAACTAAACAAAGCAAATAGCACGAAGAAACTCGCTACTAATCGTGTAATGCTCCACACGAAAGAAAAACTATCTGATAAACCGAGTGCTTTAAACACTGCTGCTCCAATAACTTGTCCGAATACCGGAACAATTAACGCAAAGACAATCATAAAAATAATGGCTAATGTAAACACAATTGATAACGCTCTTGTTGTAATAAAAGAACGTGTTTCCTTCACGTCATAAGCGCGGTTAAAAGCATTCATAACCGCATTAACACCATTTGAGGCAAACCATAACATGGATAATAAACCAAATGATAATAAACCACCATTTTGCTGGTTTACAACTTTATCTACATTTACCTCAATTAAGTTCATTGCATCATCTGGTACATAAACCTCTAATAAACTAAGCACATCCTCTGTTTGAATGGGAATAAATCCAAGAAGCGTAATTAAGAAAACGAGCCCAGGAAAAATTGCAAGCAAGAAGAAATAAGCGAGCTGTGCTGCCAAGCCCGCTACATCATCGCGCATCGTCCGGTCATATAAATCTTTACCAAACGAATAAGTACGATTTCTTCTCACCTTTTCTAAAATTTTTCTCATATATGTTTAAACGCTTTTCTTCTCTTCTTTATCTTGCTTTAACTCAATGTACGCTTCAGTTTTTTTTTCCACTGCATTTGAGTCTTTCATAAATAATTCACGCGCTTCTTTCATACCACCATCTTCAGCAACTACTGGCTCTTCTTCTGCTTTCAGCTCATCTACCTTTGGAGATACAGCTTGAATTTCAATCGTTTCTGGCTTTTCTTCTGGCTCAACTTTTTTCTTACTAAAAATTTCTTTCGTTTCTTTTAACGTCTCTACAACAGATGGCGTTAATTTTTTAATTTCTGCTACTTTCGCTTTTACCACATTGAAATCAGCAAGTTCGCGTCCTTTATCTGTAACAGTTTGCACTTTTTCTTTGATCTTTGCATTTTCACCAATTTCAATCATCTTTGTTTTTGCTTTTTCTGCTGTATTTTTTACTTTTTCACGGTTTTCTTTCTTTAACATGGATACAGCTACACCTGCCGCTACACCAATCGCAATGTTTCGAGCAATATTATTTTTCTTTGCCATATTCCTTCACCCTTTCATTTCTTATGTTAGAAAGTATTTCTTTCTAAGCTTCCTCATATTCCTTGTTCATTTCGAATGAAAGCTAATAGCTTTGCACACCCTTCTGTTACAAGGTCATATACTTCTTGGAAATTCCCTGTATAGTAAGGGTCAGGAACGTCTGTCCAGCCACCGTCTGGAACAAAGTCGGACAGCCTACCAATATAGCCTCCAGTTTTACCTAAACTTTTTAAATCTGCTATATTCTTGTTGTCCATGGCAATAATATAATCAAACTTTGTTAAGTCTTCTTTTTCTACTTGCCTTGCTTTAATTCCTTCAAAAGTGACTGCATTTTCTTTTAAAATTTTTTGTGTTCCTTTATGTGGCGGATGGCCAACATGCCAATCTCCAGTTCCTGCAGAATCAATGACAATTTTCTCTTCAAGTCCCTCTTTTACGACAAGATTTCGAAAAATCGCTTCTGCCATCGGAGAACGGCAAATGTTCCCAAGACAAACAAACAATACTTGAACCATACTTTTGTTTCTTCCCTTCTTGGTGCATTTCTTAATATATACTTATAGTATAAACAACCAATTATTAAATATAAAGGAAATCCCTACTAATTTAATGGGATTGAAAAGATTCATTAACGAAAATGATAAAAAATGTTAAGATAGCCTTATGTTATTTTAAAGGGGGACACTTCGGTGGATTTATCCGTAAAGTCAGAAGAAAACGTTGAATATATGGTCGAAGCTATTAAAGAAAAATTACGTATGGTTAATGCTGGAGCGATGAGAGCTGCTAGTTTTAACGAAGAAATGTACGAAGATTTACGTGACATTTATGATCATGTTATGAAACGTGAAACATTCAGCATTAGTGAAATGCAAGCTATTACAGAAGAATTAGGTACATTAATTAAAAAGTAAAAAAGCCTCTCTTATATGAGGCTCTTTTTTATTTCCAACAAATTCATGACAACTCATCTCTTTCCCTCAACCAACTGTAAAATATTGTACAATAGAAGTAGAACCTCATCTTAGATTTTTTCTCCATACATACTACTCACAAATAATAGCAACACTACCATTGCTAACTGTTTTTACTGGAGGTGCTTACTTATGAGCAATTGGTACAGTAAGACGAAAGATCAAACATTAATTGACCTAGAAACAAACGAACAACACGGTTTAACAGATGAAATTGTAAGTAAACGTTTAAAGCAATACGGTTCTAATGAATTAGCTACAAAACAAAAACGCACTTTATGGCAGCGTATTTTCGCCCAAATTAATGACGTCCTCGTATATGTCCTTATTATTGCTGCCCTTATTTCTGCCTTTGTAGGTGAATGGGCGGATGCCAGTATTATCGCGCTTGTTGTAGTTTTAAATGCTGTTATCGGTGTTGTCCAAGAATCTAAAGCAGAACAAGCTTTAGAGGCACTAAAAAAGATGGCAACACCTAAAGCTATCGTCAAGAGACATGGTGAACTAAAAGAAATTCCATCTGAACACGTCGTTCCAGGGGATATCGTTATGCTCGATGCCGGACGATATATCCCATGCGATTTACGCCTTATTGAAACCGCAAATTTAAAAGTTGAAGAATCTGCTCTAACTGGTGAATCTGTCCCTGTTGATAAAGAGGCAATCTACCACCCTTCCATGCAAAGTGATGAACAAGTACCACTCGGCGATCAAAAAAACATGGCCTTTATGTCTACTCTTGTAACATACGGAAGAGGCGTCGGTGTTGCTGTTGAAACTGGAATGAACTCACAAATTGGTAAGATTGCTACCCTTTTACATGAAGCAGACGATGATATGACACCACTTCAAAAAAGCTTAGCACAAGTCGGAAAATATTTAGGCTTTGTCGCTGTAGCTATTTGTATCATTATGTTCCTCATCGGTTTTTTACAAGGCCGGGATACGTTAGAAATGTTTATGACTGCTATTAGTTTAGCCGTTGCAGCTATTCCAGAAGGCTTGCCAGCTATCGTTTCCATCGTTCTTGCAATTGGTGTGCAACGTATGATTAAACAAAACGTTATCATTCGGAAACTACCAGCTGTTGAAGCCCTCGGTTCTGTCACAATTATTTGTTCAGATAAAACAGGTACGTTAACGCAAAATAAAATGACCGTTACTCACTTTTATAGTGATAACACATACGATCGCTTAGAAAGTTTAAATGTAAATAATAATGCGCAACGTCTATTGTTAGAAAATATGGTGCTATGTAATGATGCGTCTTATAATAACGAATCACAAACGGGAGACCCGACTGAAATTGCACTTCTCGTTGCTGGAACCACTTTTAACATGCAAAAAGATTATTTAGAAAAAATACATGAACGTGTTAACGAAGTACCTTTCGATTCAGATCGTAAAATGATGTCAACCGTACATACATACGATGGAAGCTACTATAGCATGACGAAAGGCGCTATTGATAAGCTCTTACCTCGATGTACCCATATTTTTAAAAACGGCAAAATCGAGATTTTAACTGATTCTGATAAAAATCAAATATTAGAAGCTGCCGGATCAATGTCTCAAGAAGCTTTAAGAGTACTTTCATTCGCATTTAAACAATACGATTCAAACGATGTGGATATAAATCATCTTGAAGAAAACCTTATCTTTATTGGTCTTGTCGGTATGATTGATCCACCACGAACTGAAGTGAAAGATTCAATTAAAGAATGTAAAAAAGCCGGTATTCGCACAGTTATGATTACTGGTGACCATAAAGATACCGCCTTTGCAATTGCCAAAGAACTTGGTATTGCTGAAGAAATATCTGAAATTATGATCGGAACTGAATTAGATAACATTTCAGATACAGAGCTAGCAAGCAAAATTAATCATTTAAATGTATTCGCCAGAGTCTCTCCAGAACATAAAGTAAAAATTGTAAAGGCATTGCGTGCAAAGGGAAATATTGTTTCTATGACTGGTGATGGTGTCAATGACGCTCCATCTTTAAAGCAAGCGGATGTTGGCGTAGCGATGGGCATTACAGGAACAGACGTTGCAAAAGGGGCAGCAGATGTCGTGTTAACAGATGATAATTTCTCATCTATTGTGAAGGCTGTTGAGGAAGGTAGAAATATTTATCGTAACATAAAAAAATCAATCCTCTTCCTACTCTCTTGTAACTTCGGAGAAATTATCGCTTTATTTTTAGCCATTTTACTTGGCTGGGCAACACCTCTACGACCTATTCACATTTTGTGGGTGAATTTAATTACAGATACACTTCCTGCATTATCACTTGGGGTTGATCCTGAAGATCCAGATGTGATGAAGGAAAAACCACGACATGCGAAAGAAAGTTTATTTAGTGGTAGCATTCCTTTTCTGATTTTCAATGGGGTTATCATTGGACTGTTAACGCTAATAGCTTTTATCGCCGGAGCAAAATTCTATACTGGAGATACAAATTTATTCCCTCTTTTCCCAGAACGAATTGATGACGATGCTCTATTACACGCTCAAACGATGGCATTTGTCGTTCTTAGTTTTTCTCAGCTCGTTCATTCATTTAACTTGCGTTCAAGAACGAAATCAATTTTTTCAATTGGGATCTTTACCAATAAATATTTAGTCTTCTCCCTTCTTATCGGTGTTCTTATGCAAGTTTGTATCATCTCCATCCCGCCCCTTGCAAATATATTCGGTGTACATGCATTAACGATGCGAGATTGGGGATTTGTTCTCTTATTAAGTATCATTCCACTTGTTGTGAATGAGATTATTAAATTAGTGAAGAGAAACTAAAAGGCAATGAGGACTCTTCCTCATTGCCTTTTCATTTACCCTTGTAATTCTTTTTTAATGTTTTCAGTTAATGTAGCCATACGTTTGCGGCTTTCTTCACGCTCACGTTTGTTTTGCTCTTCAATTTGTTGTGTTTCTTGCATACCTCTTGAAATAATGTTCCAAGTTTCCTCAAGCGTTTCCATCTTAATACTAGAAGAACCTGATAATCTTGCTACTTCTACACTTTGCGTTGCGATATTTTGTGCATTTTTCTTAAGTAATTCATTTGTACGGCGATCCAGTTCAGCCATAGAATCTGCAACAAGCTTTTGACGCTTCGCATTTACCGCTTGAATGATACCATTTTTAAAAATAGGAATCGTTGTAATAAATGCTGTATTAATTTTACCAATTAATTTATTATTACCACGTTGAATCATACGAATTTGTGGTGCTGTAAGTAACGCAACCATACGTGCTTTTTCTAAATCATCAATACGTTGCTCTAAAATTTCAACAGAGTTTTTAAGCGACTCTAATTCAATACCTGCTAATTGATCATTATTACGCACACGCTCTTCATACATCGGAACTAATTCTGTATTTAAACGCTCTAATAGCATTTCTCCTGCTACTACGTACTTCTCTAAGTCTAAATAATATTTTAAGTTTTGCTCATACAAGCCATCTAACGTACCAATTGATTTTTTCATCTCATCTTGGTACTTCGTAATTTCCACATATACTTTATCAATTTCACGGCCCATCGTTTGATACTTGCTAAAAATTTGTTCTATCATTTTATCCGCTTTTTTGAACATACGTGAGAAGAAACCACTTTTCTCTTCCGCAAAGTCTTTGCTATCAAATCTGTCCATAATTTTACCAAGCTGTTTTAATAATTCACCAGAATCTTCTATCTTTGATAATGACATTGTATGTAAAATTTGATCAGCAAAACGTGAAATTTCCATAGAAGGTTCTTTTCCAAGTTCAATTAATTCTAATTGATCTTTAATATCTACCGCATTATAAATACGTTGTACATCCGCATCTTTTCTAAGTTGTAAGCGAACATCTTGTGCTGTTTGCTCATTTAATTCTGTTTTCGGATCTAGTACGACTGGGTTATTCATATAGTATTCTCCCTTTCCTTATAAAAATGGACGAAATAGTCCTTTTATTGTTTGTGATAAATTTTTATAAGCTGATGAACCATGAAACTCAAGATCGAAATTAACCTCTTCAAGCCAATGGGAATCAAATGCCCCCGCTTCAATATACGGTTCAATATCGTTTCTTCCTGTTGGATTGAAATGGAATACATCTACTCCAATTTGATTTAAAAATAGTAATAAAACAGCATCAGAACGAGTTAACTCTCCACTCTTCTCATTATTAAATATAACAATTTTCGGTACATCTTGTGAATAATCAAATTTCTCAAGCTGTTCTAAAATATTCGGTGGTATTTGAGAAAGTTGCGCGAAAACATATAGCGCTACATCTTGTTTCGTCTCTTTCGCAATTGGTTTGCACATTTCACTTTCACACGTATGGATAATCGCTTCTGCAATCCCATGTTGTAAACCTTCCGGTAAACGCTTATGCGGCCACCAATGGCTATTCATAATTAGATCAGGATGTAATTTCCCCCCACGGTCTAATGCATCTCGGTAATGATATTGGAAATTTGCTTTTTGTTCTTTCGTAAACGGGAATGTATTAATTAATAAACTATTATCAAATGATGTAACAGCCTTTAATCGTTGAAAATACTCTTTATCATTCTTTGAAACACCTGATATTTTCGCAAATAAAGAAGGGATATAAATGTGTTTATTTTCAACAAAGAATGTCGGACGTACAAACGCCTTTTCTTTCGTAATTAAAAAGAGTTCATCATATGTTGTTTTTAGTGTACGAGCTACAGGCGTATAGGAACGGAATTGCCACGGCTTGTACAGCAGTGAATTATCGTGGTGAAGTACTTGCTCAATTTCTTTTGAAGCTTGATACGCTACTGTTGCCACACGCTCGCGGCGGCGATCTGGAAATGGTTCAAGAGAAATACGGCCTGGATGAGACACAATAAAGGTCCTTCCCTCTTCATCGACATTCTCAAATCCATCTTTTCCTTCTGGATGATAATAAAGCACATCACAACCGAGCATAATAAGAAAGTATAAGAAATATATACGGCTTTCCTGTGCATCACCATACCAAACGATACGCGGCATTTGTTTCTTATAGTTAATTGTAGAGAACCACTTCGCTACGTAATTTTCGCTTAGTTTAATTATGTCGATTAAGAAACGACGGAAGCCTTCTGTCTTTAACGACTGATTATGTTGTTTCTCATATAATTTCAATAGTGAAATAAACGTCGTATGTATGTAATGCTGTAAATCAGGATTGTCTACTTTCGGTAAAAGTTGTTTCCCAGATAAGTGTGCAACTAACCTATTTACTGTCAGACCATTTGGTGCTTCTTGATGTAATCCGAACACTTCTTGAATATGACGAAGCTTTTCCGAATCAATCACTTTGTTTAAATTTTGTTCGTGTAAAACTTCGATTCCTTTCGCTTCACTATAATCAAACAGTTCATTAAAATATTCATCTACATCATTAGGAACGCCAAGGATTCGACATGCTATATAACTAAATTTCATCTCATTCTCTGTCAGTTCATATTGTGGACGTTTTTCTAAAAGCGTTTCAAATTGCTTTAAATCTGATTCATCTTTTAATGCATATGGTTGAAGTGTAAAACGTGAAAACACAACAGTTCACCTCCAAAAACATTTACGTTTTTTCTAAGTCCTTCTTCTATTATAAACTATTTTTGGTTATAAAAAATGGGCGCTCACAAAACGAGCAAACCCATTTCAATTATTTATTGTCTTCTTTAGTAGCTGCAACTTCTTCTTTAGCTTGTCCAGAATTCTTCATGTAGTGAATTATAAATGTTGCTCCAAATGCTACAACTAAAATAATAAAGAATAGTGTATGACTAATCTCAATCTCGATTAAAGACAGTAACATTTTCGATGCAATAATTAAGATTAAAATGTATGCTGTCGTTTCAAGCTCTGGAATACGCTCTAACAATTTCAAGAATACACCGGCAATACCACGCATCATTAAAATACCTAGCATTCCGCCTAATAATAAAATCCAAACTTCATTAGATACACCAAATGCAGCAAGTACACTATCTACAGAGAATGCGATATCCATTAATTCGACCATTGCAACTGTTCCCCAGAAGACACCGAACATTCTGAAGAAAATACTGTTTTGGTTCATACCATGAGCTTCCTCTTCTTCACCTGCACCTTTACGCTTATCAATAAAGTATTTTACTGATAACCAAGCAAGGTAAAGTGCACCAAGAAGTTTTACCCACCATAATTTAATTAAGAACATTCCAATTCCAATTGCAATAAAGCGGAATATATAAGCTCCAATAAGTCCATAGAATAATGCTTTTTTACGTTTCTCTTCAGGAAGGTGTTTTACCATTACTGCTAACACAAGTGCGTTATCAGCAGATAACAACCCTTCAAGTACAACAAGTGTACCAATTAATCCCCAAGATACTGGATCTTGCAACACTTTAATCCACATGTCCAAGTCGAAAAACTGAGCATACGTATCAAGGATTCCTTGCAAAATACTCATCTTACCTTTATCCCCTATTCTTTGCTAGATTTATAGAAAGGTCAAAAAAAGGAAACGAATATCGTTTCCTTTCTATGCATCCAAGCCATACGCTCTTACAAGCGCACCTAAACCACCTTGGAATCCACTTCCTACTGCATTAAACTTCCACTGTCCATTATGACGGTATAATTCACAAAAGACAACTGCTGTTTCGATGGAGAAATCTTCCCCTAAATCAAAACGAAGAACTTCTTCATTCGTCTCTTCATTCGCTAAACGAACAAACGCATTTCCTACTTGTCCAAAGTTTTGACTACGGCCTTCCGCATCATAAATCGTAACTGTAATAGCAATTCTGTGCACATCTGCTGGAACTTTCTTCAAATCTACAACAAGTTGCTCATCGTCACCTTCACCTTCACCTGTACGGTTATCTCCTGTATGTAAAACAGATCCACAAGGAGACTGTAAATTATTATAGAAGATAAAATCAGTTTCCTTCGTACATTTTCCGTTTGCATCTAATAAAAAGGCAGATGCATCTAAATCGAAATCGGCTCCGCCGTCATAAGATTTAATATCCCATCCAAGACCAATTACTGCTTTTGTTAAACCAGGGCTTGTCTTACCTAAATCGATTTTCTGGCCTTTTTGTAATTGAATAACCATCTATATTCACCTCTATATTTTTATCTTTAAAAATATATCCATCAGTAAACATACATTTCACCGATGGATATACAAATCAAATCTATTACTCTACATCTAAACCAAAGTTATTACATAGAGACGCTAATCCACCTTGGAATCCACTTCCGATTGCATTGAATTTCCAGTCACCTGCATGACGATATAATTCACCTACTACTACGGCTGTTTCAATAGAGAAATCTTCTCCTAAATCGTAACGAATTAATTCTGCATTCTTTTCTTCGTCGAGAATACGTACGAAAGAATTAGAAACTTGTCCGAAGTTTTGGCTACGGCCTTCTCCATCATAAATTGTAATTGTGAAACAAATACGTTCGATGTGAGCAGGAACATTTTTCAAATCTACTTTAATCGCTTCGTCATCGCCTTCACCTTCACCAGTGCGGTTATCTCCTAAATGCTCTACAGCACCATTCGCACCTTTTGGATTATTATAGAAAACGAAATCTTCAGCTCCTGAAACTTTACCATTCGCACCTACTAAGAAAATACTAACATCTAAGTCGAAATCGTTTTGTCCGTCATAACGATTCGTGTCCCAACCAAGTCCTACAAGAACTTTCGAAAGACCTGGATTCGTTTTTGTTAAGTCTACCTTTTGTCCCTTTTTCAATGAAATTGATGCCATATACAATTCCTCCTCGGTTATTTTATTGATAACGTGATACAATCTCACTTAAGTTTTTATCTTGCGTGCCTTCTCCAACTGCTGAAAACTTCCATTCACTTCCGTGACGATACATTTCACCTGCAATTAGAGTCGTTTTGCCAGCATAATTATCCGATAAATTATAGCGTGCTAATTCTTCACCAGTTTGCGGGTTTTGAATACGAATATATGCATTACGAATCATCCCGAAATCTTGACGACGATTTACACAGTCATAAATATTTACAACGAATACTAAACGATTAATACGGCTCGGAACTTTATGTAATTCTACGAAAATTGTTTCGTCATCACCAGCGCCTTCACCTGTTAAATTATCTCCTGAATGAATAATACTACCACAAGTAGAAAGTTTATTTCCGAAGTAAACTAAATCATTTTTGTTTAAAAAACGATCTCCTTCTAACATAACAACAGATGCATCACAATCTACATTTGGTTTACTTCCAAATAATGAAGACAGAAATCCACCTGATTGCCCAATTGGATCCCAGCCTAAGCCAACCTGTAGTTTTGCTACTTTTGGTTGTCCTTTCGTTAAATCGATCTTTTGACCTTTTTCTAAAATAATAGGCATGAAGTTTCTCCCTTTCTACAAAGCATTTTCCAAATCGGAAAATATTGTATTCTTCTCTTATATTGTAGCATTATTTACCTAGCGATAAAAAGGATAAATTCTCAGTTATATGAAAACATTCATATAATTTACTTATGATGATGTAAGAAGTGGTAAATAGCACCAATCATTCCTGCACAATTACCGTTTTGTGCAAGTTCAATCTCACAATTATTATAAATCTCTTGATTTAAGTATTTACTGATTTCTTCTTTTACTTCTTTTAAAAACTCATTTCCTCTATCGGTAATTCCTCCACCAATAATAATCGTTTCTGGATTAAAAATATAAGCAAGATTACTAATTCCGATTGCCAAATGTTTAAAGAAGATCCCAACTGCTTGAGCAACTTCCCGATCTCCTTTATCATACAACTTGAAAATTCTTTTCCCATTCCACTCGCCTTTGCCTTTATATTTTCTTACAAGCCGAATTAATCCTGAAATCGAAGCAACCTCTTCAAACGTTTTTCCTTCTATTAGCATATTCCCCCATTCACCAGCACTAAATGAATGTCCTCGGTACAATTCTCCATCTATAAAAATTGCTCCCCCAACTCCTGTTCCAATGGTGAGCATAATAAAGTTCTTTTTCTCTCTTCCACTACCATTCCACTTTTCTCCAAACGCTGCACAATTCACATCATTGTCAATCGATACTGGAACTTTTAATATCTCTTGCAATCTATCAATAATAGGAATAGTACTATATCCCGGAATATGATCGGCACCTCCCATCACAATTCCTTTATTAATATCAACAATTCCCGCAGTGCTAATACCAATTCCTGCAATAGTATGTTCATTCATTATTTCTTTGGATACATATATAAGTTTTTGAATAATTTGTTCTCCGCCTAAATGAATTTCTGTTGCAACTGTTTTATGCTTTAATACTCTCCCTATTTCTGAAACAATACCATACTTAATTTGCGTACCGCCAATATCAAACGCTATATACACTTTCATCTACTGCCACTTCCTCTACCGTTATGAATGTAAATTCTCCACCTCTACTATTTGTAGAAAATCTACATTAACTCTTTTCTGCTTTGACAAATACACCACCTTTTTCTATATATAGTTTTTTTTGCATAAAACTCTTTTTCCTAAGAAATATTACAAAGGGATGTATTGATGGAATATTAATTTCTTAGGAGGAAAACCATGACGAAAATCTTCATTTTAGCATCAACACTCTCTTTATCTTTTTTTAGCGGTTTAAATATCGGTAATGCCGCAACTGAAAACTTCCAACCATTAACAAACGCTATTGTACAAAATAGCGATCATTTTGCAGAAGGAAACTCAAAGGATAATAATAAACCTCCAGGAAATAACGGTTCTCAGGACGATAGTGGCTCTGGTGGCAATGGTTCTGGTGGCAGCGGCTCTGGTGAAAACGGTTCCGGCGGTAACGGTTCTGATGGCAGTGGCTCTGGCGGCAACGGTTCCGGCGGTAACGGTTCTGGTGGCAGTGGCTCTGGCGGCAACGGTTCCGGCGGTAACGGTTCTGGTGGCAGCGGCTCTGGTGAAAACGGTTCTGGCGGTAACGGTTCTGATGGCAGTGGCTCTGGCGGCAACGGTTCCGGCGGTAACGGTTCTGATGGCAGTGGCTCTGGCGGCAACGGTTCCGGCGGTAACGGTTCTATCGGCAGTGGTTCTGGTGGCAGCGGTTCTGGTGGCAATGAATCTGGTGGTAACGGCTCTGGTAGCAACGGCTCTGGTGGCAGTGGCTCACACGGCGGTAATGGCTCTCAAGGTGGCAATCGTGTTAAAGGTGATAGCAGTTCTCAAGGTGGTAATGGCTCTCAAGGTGGCAATCGTGTTAAAGGCGATAGCAATTCTGAGGAGGGCAACGGTTCTCAAGGGGATAATGTAAAAGATAATACAAAAAAACAAGGTGATAAATTACCTAATACTGCAACGCATTACCCTATATCTATTTTAATGTGTCTTTCAACATTCCTAATTGGTATGTTACTGTTTATTCGTCGTAAAAACGTAAAATAAGAGCAGCATCCTTCCATCAAAAGAATACATGAAATACAGTATAAAACTAAAAAGGACTTTGGATTATATTTTATTATGCAGCCCAAAGTCCTTTTTATCACCTATCAGAAAAAGTATTAATACGCTTTTCCCCAATACACCATTTGTTTAGCTTCTTTGCCACAACAAATGCATTCTTCAGCTAAATGCTCTTGCTCAAAAGGCATACAACGTGAAGATACTCCAACTTCTTCTTTTAGTTTTTCTTCACAAGCTAATTCCCCGCACCACATTGCCTTAATAAAGCCTTGCTTTTCGTCAGCTATTTTTTTCATCTCTTCGAAATTTGTCGCAACATACGTATTCTCATCGCGAAATGCTTTTGCTTTATTAAATAAAGCAATATGAATTTCTTCAAGTAATGCTGGAATACGTTCTTCTAATTGATCCATTGGTACAAACTCTTTTTCCTTCGTATCTCTTCTTACAAGTACAACTTGATTCTTTTCAATATCTTTAGGGCCAACTTCTAATCGAATTGGAATCCCCTTCATTTCATACTCATTAAATTTCCATCCTGGTGTTTTATTACTAGCATCTATTTTTACTCGTGCAACTTTTTGAATATGCGCTTGTAACTCTGTTGCTTTTGCTAAAACTCCTTCTTTATGCTGAGCAATCGGTACAATAACAACTTGCACTGGAGCGACTTTTGGTGGCATTACAAGTCCATTATTATCACTATGAACCATTATTAGCCCGCCTATCATTCTTGTTGATACACCCCAAGATGTTTGGTGCACATATTGCCACTTACCGTTACGATCTAAAAACTTAATATCAAATGCTTCTGAGAAATTCGTCCCAAAGTTATGAGAGGTTCCTGTTTGAAGTGCTTTTCCATCATGCATTAAACTTTCAATTGTATAAGTTGCCTTTGCTCCAGCAAACTTCTCTTTTTCTGTTTTTTGTCCTTTAATAACTGGTATTGCTAAATAATCCTCACAAAAAGAAACATATAAGTTTAAAATATTTAATGTTTCAGCCTGCGATTCTTCTGCCGTTTCATGGATTGTATGACCCTCTTGCCATAAAAATTCAGTCGTACGAAGGAACGGCCTAGTTGTCTTCTCCCAACGAACTACTGAACACCACTGATTATATAACTTTGGCAAATCATTATAGGATTGCACAATTTTTGAAAAATGCTCACAGAATAAAGTTTCAGATGTAGGACGTACACAAAGTCTTTCCGCTAACTTTTCATCTCCACCATGCGTAACCCATGCTACTTCAGGAGCAAATCCTTCAACATGATCCTTCTCTTTTTGCAATAAACTCTCTGGGATAAACATTGGCATATATACATTTTCATGGCCAGTTTCTTTTAACTTCTCATCCATCACCTTCTGCATATTCTCCCATAAGGCATAACCATACGGACGTAAAATCATGCACCCTTTTATACTTGAATAATCAACAAGTTCGGCTTTTTTTACAATATCGGTATACCACTGCGCAAAGTCCTCTTCCATCTTCGTAATGGCTTGCACTTGTTCTTTTGCCATAGTCAGTCTTCCTCCTTCTAGAAAATACAAAAAAGCCCGCGTCCCTAAATAGGGACCGAGCTTTGCCGGCGTTACCACCCTGATTCATGCACAAAAATTGCGCATGCTCTCTTTTGATAACGGGAAATTCCCGCTGCATATGCAGAACTCAAAGGCAGGTTCCATATTGCCTTTTTAAGAATCTTTCAGCCTGGCGGATTCTCTCTCTGCTAAAAAGGTTGAACATGTACTAGTCCTTTTTCATCGTTATAACGAAATAAATTTGTTGATTATCATAATACAAATTCTTTTTTAAAACAATAGCTAATTTTCTTATTATTATATATTCTTTTCGTTTTTTACAGTTTTATACGTAGCTTTTCCGCGTAATTTTCACAAGTTGATGTGCAATCATACCGATAAGTGTACCAAGTAGGACAAAGAAACCAATAAATCCATATCCCATTCCTTCCCACCCACCAATAACCATCATTGTAACGGGAAAGGACGCTAAGCAAAGAAGTATTAAACTAAGTGCAAATATAATATCGAACTGTTTGTCTGGAAACTGTTTCTTTAGTAAATATGAAATAGCAAATACAAGGATAATCGTAATTCCACCAATGATGTAAAAGATACCAAATCCATCTAACCAATCCATAGTGTTTCCTCCTTCCATAGATTCCCTTATACTTAATTATATGTTTAATTTTTCTGAAAATAAATAATAAATTTTCACCTAAAAATACATTTTTATTACTAGGTATTAATAGTAATATATAAGAATAGGTTTTATATAATCAGGAGGGAACTTTATGGATAAAGCATTAACAAACCATGTCATTATTTTATCATTCGACTGTTTATCAGCTTTAGATTTTCCTATACTACAAAAACTACCTCATTTCCAATCTCTAATAAAAAAAGGCACGGTTGTCGAAAAAGTAGAACCAATTTATCCTTCTGTAACATATCCAAGCCACTCAACAATCGTAACCGGTAATTACCCTAACAAGCACGGTGTTGTTAGCAATACGTTACTTCAACCAGGGCGTGAATCACCTGATTGGCATTGGTACCGAAAATCAATAAAAGGAACAACATTGTATGATGAAGCGCGCAAAGCAAATTTAACGACAGCCGCCCTTCTATGGCCTGTTACTGGAAGAGCGAACATCAATTACAATTTACCAGAAATTTTCCCCAATAGACCTTGGCAAAATCTAGTGTTAGTTTCCTTATTTAGCGGTAGCCCACTATACCAATTAGATTTAAATCGTCGTTTCGGCCATATAAGAAATGGTTTATCACAACCAGAGCTGGATGATTTCGTCCTCGCCTCTGCTGTGCATACAATCCAGACGAAAAAGCCTAATGTCATGTTTGTACATTTCACCGATCTAGACACCCAAAGACACTATCACGGCTTTGAATCTAACGAAACAATAGCTGCTATCCAGAGACATGACGAACGTCTAGGAAAAATTATTCAAGCACTAAAAGAAAGTGACCTATACGAAGAAAGTACAATTATTGCCCTTGGTGATCATAGCGCTTTAAGTGAAAACAAATCCATCCAATTAAATGTGCTATTCCATCAAAGAGGACTTATATCTCTTAATAAAAAAGGAAAATTAGTAGACTGGAAAGCCTATTGCCAAAGTTGCGACGGCTCTGCCTATGTATATGTAAAGGACAAAAATGATACGGATACAATTCGCGAGGTACAACTACTCCTTGAAGACCTACTTCAAAATAAACAAAACGGAATTGAATTTATACTTCATGATGAAGCTGCGAAAGACTGCGGTGCAGACGGTAATTGTTTATTCATGTTAGAAGCACGAGAAGGGTATTATTTCACTGAAAACTATACAGGAGATTTTATAAAAGAAATTACCGAAAAAGATGTTACGTCTAGTAAAAAATATACATTTGGTACGCATGGATACTCTCCAACAAAACCTAACTATGAAACAATTTTTATCGCTGCCGGAAAAGGTATAAAAAGTGGTGTGACAATCCCATATATGAGACTTATTGATGAAGGTCCAACTATCGCTAGACTACTAGGTTTACACTTAGGTGAAACAGACGGAGCAACTGTAGAGGATTTACTCCAATTGTAAAGAACTGTGTATATATGTAAAAGTTATGTAAAATTCATCACTGTTTCTCTTTTTATAATTTTTATTTTTGTACACTGTTAGTAAAACAAATTTAAGGGGGAACATTATATGAAAAAAATGTCCAGACAAGAAAAAAGCTGGATATTATACGATTGGGCGAACTCTGTATACTCGCTCGTCATTACAACTGCATTATTTCCAATTTACTTTAAAGCAGCTGCAAAAGAAGCTGGACTATCTGGGGCAACTTCAACAGCATATTGGGGATATGCAAACTCATTCGCAACACTTTTAATTTCTATACTTGCTCCTATTCTTGGCACAGTTGCTGATTATAAAGGATTTAAAAAACGTTTTTTCACATTCTTCTTTGGACTCGGTATCGTATTTACAAGTATGTTAGCAGTCGTTCCAACCTCTCAGTGGTACTTATTGCTAGGGTGCTATATGCTCGCCTTAATCGGCTTTGCTGGAGCAAACATTTTCTATGATGCATTTTTAGTAGACGTCACTTCTGAAGATAGAATGGACCGAATTTCTACAAGAGGATTTGCATTAGGTTATATCGGGAGTACAATTCCTTTTATCGGTTGTATCGCTCTTATTATTCTTTCTCAAAAAGGAACTATTCCCTTATCGGTCGGCATTGCTAGTCAAATTTCCTTTGCAATAACAGCTCTTTGGTGGGGGTTATTTACAATTCCAATGCTAAAAAACGTAGAGCAAACACACTATATTGAGCGTCATCCAAGACCTATTAAAATGAGCTTCAAACGTCTTGCTAATACTTTTAAAAATATTAAAGAATATAAAACTGTATTTATGTTTCTAATCGCTTATTTTTTCTATATTGACGGAGTCGATACAATTATTACTATGTCTACCGCTTACGGAACCGATCTCGGTATTAGTGCAACGAATCTATTAATCATATTATTTGTAACACAAATTGTCGCTTGTCCATTTGCTTTACTATACGGAAAATTATCTGAAACATTTACTGGCAAAAAAATGCTATATGTCGGTATCATTATTTATATCATTATTTGCACATATGCTTATTTCTTAAAAACGACACTTGATTTTTGGATTTTAGCAATGTTAGTTGCTACATCTCAAGGTGGTATTCAAGCACTAAGTCGTTCATACTTTGCAAAACTAGTACCAAAAGAATCTGCTAATGAATTCTTCGGATTTTATAATATATTTGGAAAGTTTGCCGCAATTATGGGTCCGGTATTAGTCGGTGTTACAACGCAATTAACAGGAAAAACAAACGCTGGTGTTCTTAGTATTATTGTTCTATTTATTATCGGAGGATTCTTACTAACTAGAGTTCCAGAAAATAATACATCCGTTACACCACCTAGTCCAAAGACTAAAACGCTATAAGAAAAGATCCTCTTCTCATAAGAAGAGGATCTTTTTTATTTTTAAAGGTGCGCCTTATAATGAACGACTCTACTGCTTGTACAAAAATAATTTATCAACAGTTGTTCCTAATACTTCAGCTAAACGGAACGCTAACGCTAGGCTTGGATCATATTTATTATTCTCAATTGCATTTATCGTTTGTCTAGAAACCTTACATTTATCAGCTAATGCGCCTTGTGAAATATTATTTTCAGTGCGTAATTCATAGATTTGATTTTTCACACCATTGCTCCTAACCTGTAAAATTATTTTTACAACATCAGTATATAATTGGCTCATATAGTTGTCAAAAGTTCCTCAAAGAAAAAGAGAGCAATTTTGCTCCCTTACAATAGTTATTTCGAAACTAACGAATTTGTTAGTGCCTCTTTATTAGCAACATCGTCTTTTTTTATTTGCATGCGTAGAACTGGCCCTATCGCTAATAAAATAAGTGCCATTGCTATACAAAACACAGTAACTAGTGAAGTTAGTTCCTTTAATCCTCCAGCTAATGAAGTTCCAATTAGCATTGCCCCCATAAACAGTGGTAAAATCGTTCCATTTACTCTTCCAACCATATTTTCTGGTACAAGTTGAATCATAAGCGTACCGACAACAATATTAACACAAGCTAAACAAATACCTGTTCCAAATCTCATGAAACTAGTAATCCAAAATGATGTAGATAGCCCTTCTACTAAAAATGAAATCGCTAATATACCCATACCGAATACAAACATCTTTTTCGGATTCACTTTTGAAGCGAAAACTGCAGCAACAATACCACCGAGTAACATACCTATTCCGTCAGCTGCCGCTAAATATTGAACAGCTTCTTTTTCCATACCTAAACGTTCAATTACAAGGAATACTTCTAATGGATTCGTTAATCCAACAGCCAAACCCATAATTGTAAAAGTGATCGTAATCAAACGTAAATTTTTCGTATGAAGAACATACTTCCAACCTTCTTTTATATCATTTTTTAATGAGTCTCTCGCCACCTGCTCTTTTTCAACCCATTTTGGTAAGAATGAAAGGGCGATAGCAGATAACAAAAATAAAATGATTAAGCTATATAGTGATGTAAATAAACCAAGTTGTGTATACACAAGCGATCCTACCACTGGTCCAAAAATCAGAAATAATGACTGTAATGTTTGGTTAAATGCAATCGCATTTGCTACCTCTCCTTCTTTTACATAGCGCTTAAATATACGCGAAGATGAGGGCTGAGAAAACTGACCTACAATCGCGGAAATGAGTGTTGCAAAAAATATAGCCTGCCAATAATCCAGCTTTAACAACAAGACAATTCCTATAATAGACAGTACACTTAATACATCTCCAGCGACCATTGTTCTTTTCGGATTCCAGCGATCAGCTAGCGCACCACCGATAAACGAGAAAATAAAAATAGGTGCATATTCCATAACTGATAACAACGAAACAGAAACTGGATCATTATTCGTTCGCTCCATTATAAAATACAAAAGAGCCATATTTCTGATCCAAATTGCAAATTGTTGTAAAATATCAGACGCCATAACGAGCATAAATGCTCGGTTTTTAAATAAAGCGTTCATTTTCATTCCCCTTTCATAAACCGACCGTTCGGTCTAATTTATTTTGTAAGAAAAGCAACTGACCTATTATTCAGCTGCCATTCCTTTTAACAATACATCTATTGCCTTTTTATAAATACGTTTCAGCTCTTTATAATCTAATTCGTAGTAAAGCACTCCAAGTCCTGATAATAATCCGTTTACAATATACATAAGATCACGAGTATTATCTTCACGGAACTCTCCAGACTGTATACCTACTTCAATTAATTTCTCAAACATAACATATGATTCTCTAGTTAAAGCTAACAGTTCATCCAGAATCTCTTTACTTACAACTTGGCTCATAGAGAATTCCTCTATTGCATTTGAAATTGGTTGCTGTATGTCCTCTACATGATATTCCGCGAGACCATATAGTTTTTCAGTACTAGTGCTATACAACTTCTCTTTTTCATTCCATTTTTCAATCCAATCATACGTATGCTGTTTTACTACAAATAAAAATAATTCTTCTTTACTTTTAAAGTGATAATAAATACTTCCTTTACTTCGCTCTGTAATTTCACAAATCTCTTCCATAGATGTAGCTGCGTAGCCCTTCTGTGAAAATAGACTTTCTGCTTTATATGCAATTTCTTTCTTTATCTCTTCTGCGCTTCTTCTCATATTCACACCTCTTTAAACCGACCGTTCAGTCTAATAATAACAAATCAAAAACCTCTATCGCAAGAGGCTATATTCCTTATTTAAGAAAACGTACTTTCAAACCAAGTTCGAATCATATGTATGGTTCCAAATTTAAATGCTAATTTAACAAGAAATACGCCTCCCGCAGCTAATAAAAATAACACTACTTTCCCCTTATTTTTCACTTTCGGTTCCCTTTTCATTTCCATTCCCCTTAGTATGTTAAAATATTAAACAAATGTTTGTTTAACTGTGTTTATGCATATGTAAGCCGACTAATCAAACGTTTGTTTAAAAAGAAATACGCCTATATAAGGCGCATTTTTATCAATCACCACCGCCACCACAGCTTCCTCCGCTATCTCCCCCAAAAGATCCTCCACAATCATGTGAGCCGCCATCATGCGAGCTATCATTATCAGATCCAGCAAAGAAAAATAATGGTGATGAGCTGTTAGATGAATTATGAATGTTATTTTGTTTTGTAAGATTTACCTTCTTTTTGTTCGATCGAACTGCTGTTACGATTGTTCCAACTACAACAAATAATAGTATGACAATAATAAATTCCATTTAAAAGCCTCCCTTATTCCTCGAATAATTGAATGGTTCTCTCTAGATTTTCAAGTGAAATGAAGCGTGATTCACGAAGAATTTCTTTTCCATTATGAAATAATAAAATTGTTGGCCCTGTAAATACTCCATATCGCCCCGCAATCTCCTGCATGTCTTGTAGTAATATCTCTATTTTCTCTACGTAATCATAATTCTCTAATACGCAATTTACTTTTCTTAGCATAACATCACAAACACCACAATTTTCCGTTTTAATAAACAGAAGTACCAATTGTTGTTCTTCGATATAGGTCGCTAATTCTTCTATCGTTTTAAATGTAGTCATCTTATCCCTCTTAGCGTAATTTACGAAATACTTTGTCTTGATACATACGAAAAGCTGAACTATCTTTAACCTTTCTCTTTTCCATTACCTGCTGAAAACGAAGCGTTTTTGCTGTTAACTCTTCTCGTAATCTCTTTCTCTCTTCTTCATCATAACAGCAAGCAATTAGATCCTCTATTTTTAATATATCTTTTTGTAGTTCCATTTCTGGTGGAATCATTCCCGCATTTTTTAAAATTTTATAACTCATTCTAAGTTCTGGAGGTACCATTGAAAGATCTTCTAATTGTAGTGGTTTTCCTTTTCCCGGAAGATAATCAAGATCACCATTCCTTATTGCTTGTCGAATTTTTTCTTCAGCAATGTTCAAAAACACATCCACACTATTCCCTCCTTTACATATTTTTACTATTATTTTACATGATATTTCCTTATCTTTCTATGCCTTTAATAATTGGCTCCATACAATTTTTTCTCAAATTTATTTATAATGAGCTTTTTCCTCCCATACCGATCTTTCGTTTTCATATACAGTTTGTATTCAAGCCTTTTTGTATTGAGAAAGTCTTTTTCAATTTAATAAAGCGTTTACACTAAATCTTACATTTGTTACGATTTAATCACCCCCAGCTCCCTTGTATAGACTTCGTGATGTCTGATCATTTTATCTAGACGTTTTATACGTCTAGATTCATTTTGATTTATTGGCGTATGCCTTTAAATATATCTTTTATTTTGAAAGGAGAAATGGCTATGAGGTCTCAAAAATTCACACTGCTATTACTATCCCTACTACTTTTCTTACCTCTTTTTCTCACAAATTTTATTACTCCAAATCTCGCATTAGCAGATTCACCAAAGCAAAGTCAAAAAATTGTTGGGTACTTTCCTTCGTGGGGCGTTTACGGACGTAATTATCAAGTTGCTGACATTGATGCATCAAAACTTACTCACCTTAACTATGCTTTCGCGGATATTTGTTGGAATGGAAAACATGGAAACCCTTCTACTCATCCTGATAATCCAAATAAACAAACGTGGAACTGTAAAGAATCTGGTGTACCATTGCAAAATAAAGAGGTTCCTAATGGTACTCTCGTACTCGGGGAACCATGGGCTGATGTTACCAAATCGTATCCTGGCTCAGGGACAACTTGGGAAGATTGCGATAAATATGCCCGTTGCGGAAATTTCGGGGAACTAAAACGATTAAAAGCTAAATATCCTCACTTAAAAACAATTATTTCCGTTGGTGGCTGGACTTGGTCTAACCGCTTTTCTGATATGGCCGCTGATGAAAAAACAAGAAAAGTATTTGCTGAATCTACAGTAGCTTTTCTTCGCGCATATGGGTTTGATGGCGTAGATTTAGACTGGGAATATCCGGGCGTTGAAACGATTCCTGGTGGTAGTTATCATCCTGAAGATAAACAAAATTTCACTCTCCTTCTTCAAGACGTCCGAAATGCTTTGAATAAAGCAGGTGCTGAAGATGGCAAACAATATTTACTAACAATCGCTTCAGGTGCAAGTCAACGCTACGCTGATCATACAGAACTAAAGAAAATTTCTCAAATACTCGATTGGATTAATATTATGACATATGATTTCCACGGCGGATGGGAAGCTACTTCTAATCATAATGCAGCTCTATATAAGGATCCAAATGACCCAGCAGCAAATACGAATTTTTACGTAGATGGTGCTATAAATGTTTATACAAATGAAGGTGTTCCAGTCGATAAACTAGTATTAGGCGTACCCTTTTACGGACGTGGCTGGAAAAGTTGTGGCAAAGAAAATAACGGACAATATCAACCTTGCAAACCAGGTAGTGATGGGAAACTTGCTTCTAAAGGTACTTGGGATGATTACTCTACCGGTGACACAGGTGTGTATGATTACGGTGATTTAGCAGCCAATTACGTTAATAAAAATGGTTTTGTACGCTACTGGAATGACACAGCTAAAGTACCTTACTTATATAATGCAACTACAGGCACATTTATTAGCTACGATGACAATGAATCTATGAAATACAAAACAGACTATATAAAGACGAAAGGTTTAAGTGGAGCAATGTTTTGGGAACTAAGCGGAGATTGCCGTACAAGTCCAAAATATAGTTGCAGTGGTCCAAAATTACTTGATACGCTAGTAAAAGAATTACTTGGTGGACCTATTAATCAAAAAGATACTGAGCCACCAACGAATGTTAAAAACATTGTAGTTACGAATAAAAATTCAAACTCAGTTCAATTAAACTGGACTGCATCTACTGATAACGTAGGAGTTACGGAATATGAAATTACTGCTGGAGAAGAGAAATGGAGTACAACAACAAATAGCATTACAATTAAAAACTTAAAACCTAATACGGAATACACATTTTCGGTAATTGCCAAAGATGCTGCTGGAAATAAATCACAACCTACCGCTCTTACTGTCAAAACGGATGAAGCTAATACGACACCTCCTGATGGAAATGGTACTGCTACATTTTCAGTCACTTCGAATTGGGGCAGCGGTTATAACTTCTCGATTATAATCAAAAATAATGGAACGAACCCTATTAAAAATTGGAAATTAGAATTTGATTATAGCGGCAATTTAACACAAGTTTGGGATTCTAAAATTAGTAGTAAAACAAATAATCATTATGTAATTACGAACGCAGGATGGAATGGTGAAATTCCTCCTGGTGGATCTATTACAATTGGCGGTGCAGGAACAGGTAATCCTGCCGAACTTTTAAATGCCGTCATTAGCGAAAACTAGACGTAATATCCATTAATTACTTCAATAAAGTTTGAATTTAGGTTTGAGCAATACCTCCTAAATTCAAACTTTTAATTTTATGAAAAATCAAAAATATCACAATAACCTATTATAATTATATTTAATTTCTAATATGAAGTTTGTATGGAGTTCATTTGAATTTTACATGAATTTCCTTTAATTTCTATTGTCTTCCTATAATATCCATATTATCCTTTACATAAAGGAATTATTTTTATTCCATTTTGAACTATCTATATATATAAAGAAAGATAGTCACCTGTTAGGGAAAGGCTTTCGTATTATTATAAATATAACAAAAGAAAAAGCACGCTTATAAGCGCACCATAAGAGTGCTTCTTCATACAATTCTCATGTAAGAGTTCTCGAAAATCATGTTAATCACAAAGAAAAGGCATTAGCTCATAAAAGCTAATGCCTTTTCTTTATTCATATTGTTCAGCATTCCAATCTTCTATATTCCATACTTTTGTTATCCACGATTCATAGAAAGAAGGTTCATGTGAGACAATTAAAACCGTTCCTTTGTATTGTTGTAATGTTTCCTATAAAGCCATCTTAGTTTCTACATCCAAATGATTAGTCGGTTCGTCTAAAATTAAAACATCAGCTTTTTCTATTTTTTCATATAAGGAGCTAACACACTTAAAATCTCTTCTTTATCCTTTTTTAATTCGAGTGATGTTAACATATCCATCGTTCTCGGCCTAGGTAATTTCACTTGTACCTCGCCAACTATTGACGCTGGTCTTTGAGATAAAATAAATACGCGATCTGAAAGCAAGATTGCCTCATCTAGGTCATGTGTAACCATAACGATTGTTTGCTTCTCTTGATGCCAAGAGTTTAAAAGCCAGCTATGTACTTCCATTTTTGTAAATGCATCTAATTTACCAAAAGGCTCATCAAGCAGCATAATTGGCTTTTCACATAAATATGTGCGCAGAAAACTAATTCTTTGACGCATACCACCAGACAATTCATCTGGATAATGGTCTGCATATTCATCTAGTTCGAACTGCTTTAATGCTTCCATTCCCTCTGTTAGCCTTTGTTTTTTCGGTTTCCCTTCGATTTCCAATGGAAGAACGATATTTTGCAAAGCTGATCGCCACGGTAGCAATAAATCTTGTTGTGGCATATAACTAACAACATCTTGTTCTTGTACTTGCTTATCGTTATACGTTACGTTCCCGTTTGTTGGTCTTTCAACATTTGCAATCATGTTTAATAATGTGCTTTTCCCGCAACCACTCGGTCCTACAAAGGAAACAAACTCTCCCTCTTGTATAGAGGCACTAATATTCTCTAATACATTCTTTCCGTCGAAAGATTTCACTATATTTTTTATTTGTAATCCGCTCATTTTTCACTTGGAAGGAATTCATTTGTAAAAGCATCTTTTACATCGATTTTCTTTTTAATAACTTTGTTGTCATATAAGAAATTCATGTAATTCGTCCAAATTTCTTCCTTCTGTACTCCCCATGCTTTAGCATCATCTTGATACTTCGTACTTAACCATTTTTGGCTTTCTTGAACTAAATCTTTATTCACATCTGGAACAGCTTTAATTAAAATATCAGCAGCCTCTTTCGGTTCCTTAATTGCAAAATTATAACCTTCTGTCGTTGCACTCATAAACTTTTTCACAAAGTCTTTATCTTGCTTCGTATGTTTTTCACTCGTAATAATAACAGGACTATAGAAATCAAGCGCTGGATCTAAGTCCTTCACCATAATCGTATTTAACTCTTTTCCTTGACGCTTCGCTTCAATACCATCCCAACCGTAATAAATCCATTCGAAATCTGCATCACGGCCAATTGATTTAAAGAAATCTGTTTGTCCTAAGATGATTTTTTCAACTTTATTAAAATCAGCTTGATGTTTATCCATAATCGTCTTTAATGTCGCTTCTTCTGCTGGTCCTCCCCAGCCGCCGTAACGTTTGCCTTCAAAATCTTTCGGGGACGTCATATTATCTTTCTTCAGCGATGCAAACGCTGAAGTGTTATGCTGAATAATCGCTCCTACAGATACAACAGGAATTCCTTCTACACGAGCTAACGTTACATTTTCTTGTGCGCTTATTGCGAAGTCTGCTTTTCCTGATGCTATCATTTGCTCTGCTGTTACATTGTCACCTGGTTGAATAATTTCTACATCTAATCCTTGCTTTTTGTAATAATCTTTCGTTTGCGCTACATACAAGCCAGTATGATTCGTATTTGGAAACCAATCTAATACTACTTTTACTTTTTGATCTTTACTTGCACTTTCTTCTTTCTTCGCCGGATTACATCCAGCCACACCTACCGCTACTAAGGCAGCTAACATAACTTTCAAACCTTTTTTCATTTTCTGCCGTCCTTTCTATATATCCATGGTGCTGTTATTCTTGCCATAAACTCTACGATAAAATACAGGCATAATGTCACTATAACGATGATTGCTGCAACACCAAATACTCGGGCAGTCAAAAAGGATTTTGTAGCCCTCGTAAGCATAACGCCTAATCCTTCACTTGCACCGAGCCATTCTCCGATAATTGCCCCCATTACGCTATATGTAACTGCAATTTTTAAACCTGAGAAAAAGTATGGAAGCACTGCTGGAAATTTTACTTTCTGGTAAACTTGCCATTTCGTCGCCTTCATTGTTTGTAACAGTTTCAGCATGTTTTTATCTACTGTTTGAAAACCTTCTAAAATACTAAGCGCAATTGGGAAGAAACAAACAAGTATTACGACCATTACTTTCGGCAACATCCCATATCCAAACCAAATAATAAATAGCGGTGCAAGTACAACAATTGGAATTGTTTGCGAAATAACGAGCAATGGATTTATTAAAATACGAAATAACGGTATAACGTCCATAATAATTGCGATGCTCGTCCCCAATAAAATTGCAAAGAATAGTCCAATTATAACTTCCTGCAGTGTTTGCATCGTATTTGGTAATAGTAAATCTTTCATCCCAATTAATTCTTGAACAATGGCAGAAGGCTTTGGTAAAATCCACGGTTCGATTTTAAATAATGAAACAGATCCTTCCCATATCGCAATGAGAAGGATAAGCCAAATAGTTGTAATAAGTTTAGATTGCTTCTGGTTTTGCATATTCATCACGGTACTTCCAAACCTTTTCATCTATTGTTACACCAGTGCTTGGACGATAATGGATTTTAATAGAAGTAATCACTTCTTCTGCTCCAGCTTCGACGCAAGCTTGTTGTGCACGTTTAACGACATCAAGAAGTACATCTAATTCTCCTTCCAAAGTTGTTTCCATTGCCCCCACTTCATAACGAACTCCCGATTGTTGCACAACTTCAATTGCTTTATCGACAACAGAATATACATCTTTCGTTTTCGCTTGTGGTACTACTGAAAATGACATTGTAACTTGTTGTGACATAATAAAATCCCCCTTATAAAATTAAATTTCAAAAATAAGAAAAGGCTTTCCTACTGCGTAGGAAAGCCTTGTATGCAAGTTATTACAGAATAACATATGCTACATCACTTTAAGTAACTCCCTACGCTGGCATTATCCAGATCAGGTTGAGGGTCGATGTTTACTTACATCCTCTCAGCCAATTGGCTCCCCGGTCCTTAATTCGTTTTCATTGTAGCATGATTTATTTTATTGAACAAACAAAAGCATGCATAATCATTTCATTATTTTTGGAAAATAATCAACTTTTTCACCATGAGCTAATAACTGCTGTATAAATTCTTTATTAATTGCTGGTACTATCAATTCTTTTTTCTTAATCCATTCATTCGTTCTACGCGTACCCATTACAATTTCAGATTGCTGTGCTCCATCTCCTGCAACTTGAGAAGCAATTAACTCTGCTATTACTTCATTTCCCTTCGCTAATGCAAGTCCGGTATTTACATATTCTGAAAGTGGAACCATTTCAAGATTGTATCCACACTCTCCAATTAGCTGTATAAATTGTTCAAACTCAATTTGATGTGGATGACAAATATGTAACGTCTCTCCTACAATTTGCGCATCTTGTAAATACGATACAATTGATTTACTAGCAAAATCAATTGGTGTGAAATCAACTTTCCACTTCACATTTGGTGCTTTCCCAATTAATAGCATTGTTTTAATAAGACGATAAAATGCGTTTCCATCAATATTTTGTTGGAACGAACCTGTTTCTGAATGACATGCTAAATTACCTGCACGATAAATATTTCCGCGCAAACCATTTTTCATTGCTTCACGAACAATGTTTTCCGCTTGTAGTTTACTATTTGAATATACATTCTCTAAGTCTACACTGTAATTAAAATCACCAGTTTTCATGTATGTATCCCATTGATCTACCGCTAATTCTAACGGGATACCAATTGTAGAAATAAAATGGAATGTAGCACCTTTCTCAGCTAATGCTAGCATACGGCTAGTTCCTTGGACATTTATATTTTCAAATTGTTTTACATCTCCAAAATGTCTTACATCTGCACCGCAATGAATTATCGTATCCATCTTAGAACTGATGAACATAAATTCTTCTTCGCTCATCCCAAGATACTCTTCTCCCAGATCACCAGCTACGGCCTGTATACGCTGTAACCATTCTTCACATATATCATTAAAGTAGCCTGTTAATGTATCTATAATTCTTTGCTGCACATCTTTCGTTGGTCTTACTAAACAATAAATAGTAGCAGATGTATCTCTCAACAATTCATATAATATGTGTGATCCTAAATAACCAGTAGCTCCTGTTAAAAAGACATTTGAAATCTGGGTTTCTTCCAAAACGTTTGCATACGTGATAGTATCTGGTTCGTGAATCACTTTATATTCACGAAATACTTCTTCTTTCTCTACTTTTACTTCTCGCTCAATTCGAGCTAATCCATATATCGTTCTTTCTTTAAAGAAATCTTGAATTGTTAAATGTGAGAAATCTTCTTTTAACAATGTTAAGACTCGTAATACTTTTAATGAATGTCCACCAATTGTAAAGAAATCATCATGTACTCCAACTTTTGAAATTCCTAATACTTCTGCCCAAGCGTTCGCTATTTGTTTTTCTGCTTTATTAGAAGGTGCAACATATTCTTGTAGACGAACCGGTTCATACTTTTCTTCTAACTGAGCTAACTTCTTAACATCAATCTTTTTATTAGGTGTAAGTGGTAATTCATTAATATAAATTAGTTTAGATGGCACCATATAATCTGGTAATTGCTCTTGTAACTGATAAACTAATTCTGGTATTTCTTTTTTATTTAAAGTTGTATAGAACGCGATTAAATATTGGCTACCTTCCTTACTCTTCTTAGCAAAAACAGCATTTTCTTTTATATTATGATTATGAGAAATTTTACTTTGGATTTCTCCTAGTTCAATACGATGTCCTCTAATTTTTACTTGATCATCTTTCCGATGTAAAAACTCTATATTTCCATCCTCTAGCAACTTAACGATATCACCTGTTTTATATATATTAACTATAGGATTAAAAGGGTTCGGAATAAAAGCTTCAATTGTTTTATTAGGCTTATTAAAATACCCTTTTGCTAATCCCACTGAATCTATATATAATTCACCAGGTACACCAATTGGACAAAGATTCATATTCTCATCCAAAATCATAACTTGATAATTAGCACATGGTTTACCAATGGGAATACTCGCAACATCCTCATTTAACTGACTAGGTATTTTATAGGTTGTCGTCACTACAGTACATTCTGTCGGTCCGTATACATTATAAATTTCAACATTTGTACCTATTCTTTCTCTCCACAATTTAATAACCTCTACAGGCAACATTTCACCACCAATCGCAATTCTTTTTAGGGAAGCTAGCTTATATATATCTTCTTCTGCTAAATAAGTTGCTACTTGTCGAACAAAAATTGTTGCTAATGCCAAGATTGAAGTTGCTTTCACTTTATAGATTGCATTTGCAAATGCCTCTACAGACAATCGCTCTTCCTCTAATAGTACATACAAGTTTCCTCCGCAGAATAAAGAAGCAAATGACTCCCATACAGAAGCATCGAAACTAAAGGAAGGAAATTGAGCAAATACATCCTCTTCTGTCAATTCATATTGCTTTTTCATCCAAGTGTACAGATTAACAACGCCTCTATGTGCTAACATCGTTCCCTTTGGATTCCCTGTTGAACCCGATGTATAAATCATATAAGCTACATCATCACAATGAATAGACAACTTTACATCTATATCTTCATAAGTTTCACTATCATACAATGAAACTGTTTGAACCCCATCACATGTTATAGGCGTTTCTTTCATCAATATAACTTTCGCTTGGCTATCTTGAATAATGTACTGTATTCTACTTTCCGGATAATCTGGATCAATCGGAACATACGCTGCACCAGCTTTTAATATAGCTACCATACTTACTACTGTGTCTATGCTACGTTTCATAAATATTCCAACATAGTCTCCTAATTGGACGCCGTTTTTAATTAACATATGAGCTATTTGATTACTTTTTTTATTTAGCTCCTCATAAGTTAAAGTACCTTCCCTTGAAGATAAAGCTATACGATTTGGAAATTGAGTAACAGTATTATAGAACATATCGACGATACTTTTCTCAGGATATACTGCTGTCGTATCATTCACTTGACTATAAAGTGCCATCTCGGCCTCTGTAATAATATTAAAATGTTTTATATACTTATTAGTATTTTGTGATATACCAACTAAAACACCTTGTATTTGTTGTGCATAACTAGTAATCGTTGTCTCTTTCCAAT
Organism: Bacillus sp. FSL W8-0770; assembly: GCF_038008705.1. Lineage (NCBI taxonomy): Bacteria > Bacillati > Bacillota > Bacilli > Caryophanales > Bacillaceae > Bacillus > Bacillus sp. FSL W8-0770. Next base: position 407,484 of record NZ_JBBOZR010000001.1, on the reverse strand, counting down.
TAACACTATTAAATATTATTTCTACACTTTGCATATTTTTACTAAATACAAATTGTAATGTATTCGTGTCTTTTAGCTCATAATATGTTTCACCAATAATAATAGGTGACATTTCATATAATGTATTACCGTTTTGAAACTCTTCTATTTCTTCCTCATTCATTTCTTTAATTTGCTCCAGTTGCTCTTCAATTTGAAAATTTAAACTTTCATAGGAGAGAAAATTAGAAACTTCAATAGTAATTGGAAATAAACTTCCTCTTACATGATAAAGCACGACAATATGTTTTTCTTTAGAAATATGATATAACCACGTTGTAGTCGCTCCTATTAAATCCACAATGTGAGTCAAATTTGAAAACAGTTCCGTTTTCCTTTTTATCCTAAGTTCCGTTCCTTGCACATCTTTAGGTATTTTAATACTTCCTTCTACTTTTCCTAAAAATTCTTTTACCATCTCACTATAAGAAATTGCTAATTTCATATTTATGTAAATTCCTCTCTTAAATATAATAAAGGTGTGAATTTTCACACCTTTTTCATCCCTTATTAACGGGCAGATTAGTTCAATTCATAATCAAGAGAGGATCCCCTTGATTAGAATTGAACTTTCTCCTTATTCGCTTTTAAACTCACCAATAAGCTCTTGTAATTCCTGAGAAAGCCAACTTAAAGAAGTCGCTAATTCTGCAATATCTTGTACTGATATTTCTTGCTCTTTCATGCTTTCTTCAACATTACTACTGCTGTTGGCATAAGTATTTGCAATATGTGATAATTCATTTACGACTTGAACAATATTCTGGCTATTTTGTAAAATGTCACTCGAATTACCGGAAACAGCTTTTACTTGATCTGTAACAGATTGCGCTGATTTTGAGATTTTTTCAAAGAAATCTCCACTACTTTGAACAAGCGAAATTCCAGTTTCTACTTCTTTTGAACCTTTTTGCATGGAAACTACAGCATCTTCTGTCTCAGCTTGTGTTTCACCAATTAATTTCGCTATATCTTTTGCAGACGCTTCCGTTTGTTCTGCTAATTTTCGTACTTCATCAGCAACAACTGCAAACCCTCTTCCAGCTGCTCCAGCACGTGAAGCCTCAATAGAAGCATTTAAAGCTAATAAATTTGTTTGATTTGAAATACCTGTAATTACAGTTACGATATCACTAATTTCTTTTGACCTTGTTTCTAACGAATAAATGATGGAAGATAAATCTTGTACTGCATTTTGGATTAAACTCATTTGATTAATAATTTGTCCAATCACTTCATTACCTTCAATTGAATGTTGTTCCATACCTTCAGAAGCAACCGCAACTTGTTTTGCAGCCCCAGTTATTTCTTCTACCTTATCTTCCATTCCATGTACAATTCCTAAACATTGTTGTACTGAAGTTTTTTGAGACTGTGCCCCTACTCTTAAACCTTCAATAGAACTTGCAATCTCTTGAACTGCCATGCTGTTTTCCTCTGTACTCGCCGACAATTCTTGTGAAGAAGAAGAAACTTGCTCAGCAGTTTGCCTTACTTTATCTATAATCCCTTTAAATTTTTCAATCGTGTTATTGAAATAAACATTAATAATTCCAATATCATCTGGTCTTTCTTTTAATTTAATACTTAAGTCACCTTCACCTATTTTACGTAACCCTTCTCGTAAATCTTTTAATGGAGCTAGCGAGTGACGCACGATAAAGAATTGAGTAATAGTCGCAATTGCTAATGAAATAATGATGAAGAGTAAGCCCTGTATCATAAACTTCTCTTTTGTAATAGGAACAATGGAAGCATCTAAGTCAGCCGCAATAATTGCAACAATATTGTTTTCTCCATCTGTAATTGGTTCTAATATTGTCACCCACGAACCTATTTCATCTTCATATACTTCTGTCATTTGAGCCTTTTTCGTATCAATCACTTTATCGTATGCCTTCATCCAATGAGCGGGTTGTTCATAATAATCTCCCGGCTTTATAGGAAACGCATTTGTTAACTCTGTAGTCAAACCAACGAGTTGTAATTCTCGCTTTTCATTCGGCTTTGCTCCTGTAACATACGTTTGTCCAACGCTTTTCAATTCTTTTGATACTTCATCTAATTTCTCTGTTAACTTTTCTTTTTTCACTTTTTCGGCTGTAGGATCTTTCGCCATGTCTCTAACTAATTCTACATCCAGTTTTTTCAATACTATTTCTCCTGTTTCAATAGACTGCCTTTCAAATAAAGACATCATACTATTTTGAAACATGTTGAAACTTAATGCACCCATACTTCCAACAAGTGTCAAAATAACTAATACGGTTAATAAGACGTTCTTTTGAAGGAACGATAACTTATGCCAATATTTTTTCATTAATATCCACCTTCCTTAATCAACATAAACAAAAAAAACAAAATATATGAATATTTTGTTTGAAAATGTTTCTCAATATGTTCGAGAATAAAAAAAAGCCAATGTAAAAGCATTGGCCAAGACCAACCCTATCCGTCCGGTAACTGGCTAGCGTAGCCTTTCGACCTTAGCTCCTGTAGTTTTGCGTCCTCATGTTTCCATCAGTTTGCCTTTCTCGCTGAACGAGTTGAACGATATGGGAGTTCTATGAGAATTAATTTATTCTCTTTCAAAGATTACAACATATAAATCAAAATGTCTACTTATTTAGAGATATAAATACAAATTTTTAATGAATTGCTTTTTCAAAATAATTTCAAAAAGTACGTGAATGTTACTTTTTTTATGTTATATAATAAAAAATGTATAAATAACAAGGATTTCTTCGGGTATTTATTTAATTTTCATTCAAATTAAACTATTCGAATATATCTTAACTAATGAATTTCGGAGGTAGTTTATCATGTTTTGGCTACAATTTCTTACCTTGTTACTCTGTATTTTTATTGGTGCACGCCTAGGCGGAGTTGGTTTAGGAGTAATGGGTGGAGTTGGTATGGCAATACTCGTTTTTGTCTTCCACTTACAACCAACGGCGCCTCCTATCGATGTAATGCTTATGATTTTGGCAGTAATTACAGCTGCTGGTGCTTTGCAAGCCGCTGGAGGAATGGACTACCTTGTTCATCTAGCTGAAAAGGCATTACGAAAAAATCCAAAACGCATTACATTCTTTGCTCCAATTGTTACTTATTTATTTACACTTTGTGCAGGAACTGGTCACGTTGCTTATTCTGTACTTCCTGTTATCGCTGAAGTCTCTCGCGAATCCGGAATTAGACCAGAACGACCAATGTCAATTGCCGTAATTGCTTCCCAACAAGCAATTACAGCTAGTCCTATATCAGCTGCAACAGTTGCACTTTTAGCAATGTTAGCTGACTATAAAATCACCTTATTAGATATTTTAAAAGTAAGTATCCCTTCTACTTTCATCGCTTGTATGATAGCTGCATTTGTTGCTAGTAAGATGGGAAAAGAATTAAATGAAGACCCTGAATACTTAAAACGATTAAAAGAAGGATTAATTCCTAAGCTTGAAGAGAAAAAAGAATTTGTAGGTGTAAAGGGCGCAAAATTATCAGTTATCCTTTTCCTTGTAGGAACCTTCCTTGTTGTACTTCTTGGTTCATTTGAAGCACTTCGTCCAGGATGGATAGTTGATGGGAAGTTAGCCCGTCTTTCCATGCCGAACACAATTGAGATGGTTATGTTAACTATCGCGGCTCTTATTATTATTTTCTGTAAACCAAATGTAGAAAGCATTGTATCTGGTAACGTCTTTAAAGCAGGAGCAACAGCAGTTGTTGCTATTTTCGGTATCGCTTGGATGGGAGATACTTTCTTTAATGGAAACTTAAATATGATTCAAGGATCGATTCAGCATTTAGTAACAAGTGCACCTTGGCTATTTGCTATCGCACTATTCATTCTATCTATTTTACTGTACAGCCAAGCAGCAACAGTTCGTGCCTTAATGCCACTTGGACTATCTCTTGGTATTCCACCAGCGCTACTGATTGCGATGTTCCCTGCAGTAAATGGATATTTCTTCATTCCAAACTATGGAACAATCGTTGCTGCCATTAACTTTGACCGTACTGGTACAACAGGTATCGGTAAATACGTATTAAATCATAGTTTTATGATTCCGGGCCTAATTGCAACATTTACTTCTATCGGAATTGGAATGCTCTTAATTTCAATTATGTTTTAAAGAAAAAGCACAAACCTTTATTTAAAAAGGTTTGTGCTTTTTTAATCAAATATTTGTTTAAATTTTGGGCAGTCTATTTCTTCATGTAGCACTTAAAATACTACACTTCCTTCCCTACAAACTTCTCTTTACTTCTTCAACTAATTTTCTCGTACTTTCATACGCAGATTCCGCTAAACTAATTGCTGAAATAACTGAAACACCGTCCGCACCCGCCTCTATAACTGCCGCTGTATTTTCAATTGTAATCCCACCAATACCAACGATTGGCACTGTAATTCCTTGTTCTCTAAAATAAGCTAATCCTTTCGTTCCTTGAACCGCTTTCGTATCTTTTTTCGTACTCGTTGGGAAAATAGGACCAACACCTAAATAATCCGCTCCATTTTCGATTGCAAAGCGTGCTTCTTCAATTGTATGAGCAGATACGCCGATAATTTTATCTCCCATTTTTTCACGAACAGATGTAATTCCTTCATCATCTTGTCCAACATGAACACCATCTGCATCTAATTCAATGGCTAATTCTACATCATCATTTACAATGAAAGGAACACTATATTCCTTACAAAGCGTCTGCAATTCTTTTGCAAAGCGCACTCTATCTTCTCCGATTAAAGAACCTTCCCCCTTCTCGCGAAACTGAAAAAGTGTCACTCCACCATCTAACGCTTCTTTCAATACAGCTAAAGGATCCCTCGTGCAGTTATTACTTCCCATAATAAAATACACTTGCAATAGCTTAGACATTTTATCTATTTCAATGCGTGCCATTTCTTTCACTCCCTCTTACTCTAACTCCACAATCTTCCCATACTTCTCAATATCACCTGAAGTTGTATTCGCTAATTGATTTAAAAATTCAATTTGGAAACTACCAGGCCCTTTTTCTACCGCCTTAGCAGCTGCCAGTTCCGAAGCTACACCATAAAACGTTAATGCGGCTACTGCTGCTTTTACATAATCTTTTTCCACTGCTACAAATGCTCCTATTACAGAAGTTAGTAAACAACCTGTTCCCGTAACTTTCGTTAAAATAGGGTGACCATTTCGAATAACAATAGTTCTCTCTCCATCTGTAACAACATCTTCTTTTCCAGTAATGACCGCAACTGTATTTAGTTCATCTGCTGCCTGCCTTGCAATACTTACAACATTGCCATTTCCAGTACCAGCGTCTACCCCTTTAATTTCCCATTTCTCATTAATAACATTTGCTATTTCAGCCGCATTTCCGCGGATAATTGCTAAATCTATTTCGGCTGGAATATGTCTCGCAACTTCTGTTCGATACGAAGTTGCTCCTGCACCAACTGGGTCAAATAGTACTGGCACATTGTTCGCATTTGCTGATTTACCCGCGAGTAACATCGCTTCTACTTCTTCAGGACGAAGTGTCCCCATATTTAATACTAACGCTCCAGCAATGCTAGCCATTTCTGCTACTTCTTCTTTTGCATACGCCATTACAGGCGATGCTCCAAGTGCCAACAAACCGTTAGCAGTAAAATTTGTTACAACAACATTTGTAATATTATGAACGAGCGGATTAGATTCTCTCACCAAATCCACTACTTTACTAATTTCTTTCATATTCATCCTTTTCATCTCCTAACTATAATGATGGGAGATACACAAAAAGACACTTTGCGCGTACGCAAAGTGCTGAACATGTGCTTTTACACTCTCCCTACGCTGGCATTATCCAACAGGTTCAAATGGTCAATGACGGACTAGTCATACTCTCAGTTTGCATCCACAAACTCCCATGTGCTTATTATTCATCTACTTCAAAGTCTACTCTTATTCTACTAAAATAACAAGTTCTTTACTTTTCTATTTAATATAGAAGCAACCTATATAACAATAAACATAATCAAGTGAAACTTTAATCAGTGAGTGTTTTGTTCATCCCACTAAAAACCGATCAAATATGGAGCGAAACTGAATCTCAAGAAGATGTATGCTATATTTAACTTATGGAAATTTGAAAGGATGTTTTTAATATGTCAAAAAGCGTTGTAATCGCTGAAAAACCTTCCGTTGCACGAGATATTGCTCGTGTACTTAAGTGCGATAAAAAAGGAAATGGCTACCTTGAAGGTAGTAAATATATTGTAACTTGGGCTTTAGGTCATCTCGTTACATTAGCAGATCCAGAAAGTTATGATGTGAAATATAAAAAGTGGAATTTAGAAGATTTACCGATGCTACCTGAGCGTTTGAAATTAACGGTTATTAAACAAACTGGTAAACAATTTAATGCTGTAAAAAGTCAGCTACTTAGAAAAGATGTAAATGAAATTATTGTAGCAACAGACGCTGGACGTGAAGGGGAATTAGTCGCACGCTGGATTATCGATAAAGTTAAGCTAAATAAACCAATCAAACGTTTATGGATTTCTTCTGTAACCGATAAAGCAATTAAAGATGGTTTTGCAAATTTAAAACCAGGTAAAGCCTATGACAATTTATACGCTTCAGCAGTTGCACGTTCAGAAGCTGACTGGTATATCGGTCTTAATGCAACTCGTGCTTTAACGACTCGCTTTAATGCCCAGTTAAATTGCGGCCGTGTACAAACCCCTACTGTTGCTATGATTGCTAGTCGTGAGGATGAAATAAAGAACTTCAAAGCTCAAACTTACTACGGCATCGAAGCTCAAACAATGGAGAAGCTCAAACTTACTTGGCAAGATGCAAATGGCAATAGCCGTAGTTTTAATAAAGAAAAAATCGATGGTATTGTAAAAAGTTTAGATAAACAAAATGCTACTGTTGTGGAAATTGATAAGAAACAGAAGAAGTCATTCTCTCCTGGTCTTTACGATTTAACTGAATTGCAACGTGATGCAAATAAAAAGTTCGGTTACTCTGCTAAAGAAACATTAAATATTATGCAAAAATTGTATGAACAGCATAAAGTACTAACGTACCCTCGTACAGATTCACGCTACATTTCATCTGATATCGTTGGAACACTTCCAGAACGTCTAAAAGCATGTGGTGTTGGAGAATACCGTCCCTTCGCACATAAAGTATTACAAAAGCCTATCAAACCTAACAAATCATTTGTTGATGATAGTAAAGTAAGCGATCATCATGCGATTATTCCAACAGAAGGATACGTTAACTTCGCAGCATTCACAGATAAAGAACGCAAAATTTATGATTTAGTTGTAAAACGTTTCTTAGCTGTTTTATTCCCAGCATTCGAATACGAACAACTAACGTTACGCACAAAGGTCGGCAATGAAATATTCATTGCACGCGGAAAAACGATTTTACATGCTGGTTGGAAGGAAGTATACGAAAATCGATTTGAAGACGATGATGTAACTGATGACGTAAAAGAGCAAATTCTACCTCACATTGAAAAGGGCGATACATTAACTGTAAAGTTACTTATGCAAACATCAGGTCAAACGAAAGCACCTGCACGCTTTAATGAAGCAACTTTACTTTCAGCAATGGAGAATCCTACAAAATATATGGATACGCAAAATAAACAACTTGCTGATACGTTAAAATCGACTGGTGGATTAGGTACTGTAGCGACACGTGCAGATATTATCGACAAACTTTTCAATTCTTTCTTAATTGAAAAACGTGGTAAAGATATTCACATTACATCAAAAGGTCGTCAATTACTTGATTTAGTACCAGAAGAATTAAAATCACCTACACTAACTGGTGAGTGGGAACAAAAACTTGAAGCAATTGCAAAAGGAAAATTAAAGAAAGAAGTATTCATTTCGGAAATGAAGAACTATACGAAAGAAATTGTTTCTGAAATTAAATCGAGTGATAAGAAATATAAACATGACAACATTTCAACAAAGTCTTGTCCAGATTGCGGTAAACCAATGCTAGAAGTAAATGGAAAAAAGGGGAAAATGCTCGTATGCCAAGACCGTGAATGTGGTCATCGTAAAAATGTATCTCGTACAACAAATGCTCGCTGTCCGCAATGTAAAAAGAAACTAGAATTACGTGGTGAGGGTGCAGGCCAAATTTTCGCATGTAAATGTGGCTATCGCGAGAAATTATCAACATTCCAAGAGCGACGTAAAAAAGAATCTGGAAACAAAGCCGATAAACGCGACGTTCAAAAATATATGAAACAACAGAAAAAAGAAGAAGAACCATTAAATAACCCATTCGCGGAAGCATTAAAAAAATTAAAATTTGATTAAACAAAAAGGTTCCTACCTCTATCGGTAGGAACCTTTTATTTTAGTGAATGATTTTACTTCCTTTTGCATTCTCAACAAATTTTTCACTTGATTTGTTAATTGGTGTTTTCAGTAATAACGCAGCAACAATCATAACTACTACGAAAACACTTAACACAAGTAAATCTCTTATTACGATATCCCAAAGCATTCCGCCTACCGTTTCACGAATTGCACTAATTGCGTATGTGAACGGTAAGAACGGATAAATCGCTTGGAAGAATTTCGGTGTCATTTGAATTGGGAATGTTCCGCCCGACCCTGCTACTTGTAGTACAAGTAAAATGATCGCCATCGATTTCCCAACGTTTCCGAAAATAGAAACGAGTGAATATACGATACAAACGAAGACTCCACCAATAAATAAACTAAATAATACAAACCAGAACTTATCGACTACGTACGTACCGAGTAAGAATATATCTCCCATCGATACGATAAACGCTTGTGAAAGACCTATCGTTAAGAATGTTAATAAACGTCCGAAGTAAATTTCATGGCTCTTATAATTCGCGCCCTCTTCGTGTACTTCTACCGTTAATAATGAAACCATTAATAATGCGCCTACCCATAATGCAAGCACTGTATAGAATGGTGACATCGCTGAACCGTAGTTCGGCATCGCAAATAATTTATTTTCTTTTAAATTTACTGGATTCGCAAAGTAATCACTTTGCTTCTCAACATCGTTTTTCAATAAGCGTATGATGTCTTTTAAATCCTCTTCAGATTCAAAATCACGAATTTTATCTGCTAATTCTTTAATCTTTTTCTCAGTCTCCGGCATTTCAGCTTTAATGTCTACTAATTTCTTTCTACCGTCTACTAAGCCTTTTGATGAATCTTCTAGTAATTTTTTAACATCTGGAAGCTTTTTGTCTGCATCATTTAAAATTTGAGTTGTATTTTTCGACATCTCTTTTGTACGAGCAATTGCTGTATTGAAATTAGGTACAATTTCTGAATCATACGTCGATAATACATCTGTTAATTGAGCTGATCCGCCCTTCGCAGCGTTGTTAATACTTTCAATTACATCTTTTGTAGGTTTCTGGCCATTGTTAAGAAGTGTAATTCCCTTATTCGTTGCCTCTACACCTTTTTGTAAGCTGCTTTTCGCTTTGTTTAATTTTGCGATTCCATTATTAAGGTTTTTATCACTATTTACATCCGCTAAAACCTTATTTGTACTTTCTAGAACTGGAATCATATCATCAATTAAACCGATTCCAGATTGGAATTGACCATTTAAACTATTTAAAGCTACTTTCGTTGAATCTAAATCGTTAATACCTCTATTCTTTACATCTTCTTTCGCCTTTTGTAAGTCTGCTTTTGCACCTTCAATACCATTTTTTACTTTATCGTAATCTGCTTTTGCATTATCATATGCTGTATTTGCATCAACTTTAGCTTGATCGACTGTGCTAACTGCTTTTTTATAATCTGCTACAAACGTTTCATTATAATCTTTTTCAGCTTGATCAATTAATCCATTTGCTGCATCTAATTTTTGATTCGCTACATCCGTTACATCTTTCTTTACTTCTTGTCCTTTACCAATAACATTTACAATATCTTTAATACCGTTGTTTGCATTTTCCATACCGCTTTTCAGCTTAGTTAAGCGATCCACTCGCCCTTGGAAAAAGCTTTGACCAAAATCAGTCGTCGCCGATTTTTGAAGTTCAGTAAATACATTAATAAGATACGAAATACCTTCTGTACGAGCTTGCAATTGATCTGATACCGCATTTAAATCTTTCTTTGCTTGTTCTGGATCAAATTGCCCATTTTGCAATCCATTTACAACACTTTTTCCATAAGCTGTTCCTGCACGTGATGAACTTAAAACATTATTTACTGTTTGATTAATACTTTGTGCTATATTTTTATACCCATCACTATTCAACTTAGAAAGATCTGGTTTCGCCGGGAATTCAGGTAATCCATTCATTCCAGACAAATCAGGGATGTTTAAATCAACACCTGGATTCATTAAAAAGTCAGTAAATGCAGCAGCTCTATCCATAACGCCTTGTGCTGCTACTAAATCATTTCTTATCGTCCCTGGAGCATTTTTTAATGTTTGATCTTGTCTTGCAAAGAACTTATCTAAATTCGCCAATGCTTCCTGCCCATCATTTATTACACTCTCTACAACAGGTAAATCTTTCTGCGCTACTTTCACAACATCTTCTGCTCGAGTTGCATCATCTAACGCCTTATCCATGAGTGTATTCATTTCTGGGAACTGCGCTTCTAGCTTAAAGACAAGATCTTTTACTTTTTCGATACTTGGTAAGTTTGTTTCTAAATCGATTCCAAGGTCATTGAAAATTTTAAAAATCTCACCGTTTGCTGTTTTAACAAAGTTTTTACTAATTTCTTCTGTAATACCTGATGCACCTTTTGCTGTAATCTTCGGTGCAATCGCGTTTACTTTTTCATTCACATAGTAATCCAGTTCTGGTTTTTTCGGATTTTCATCCAGAACAGTTGCGATTTTTTCAGAGAAGTCTTTTGGAATCGTAATACTTGCATAATAATCCCCACGCTCAACTCCGTAAATTGCTTGTTTTTCATCTACAAATTTCCAGCCAAGATTTTTGTTTTTCTTAAGGGAGTCTACAATCTCTTTCCCGATATTAATATCTTTCCCTCTTAAATTAGAACCTGCATCTTGGTTAGAAACTGCAATGGGAACCTCTTTTGTATTTCCATACGGATCCCAAGAAGCTTTAATGTTAAACCATGCATATAACGATGGTAAAATCATTAATCCTAAAACAATAACAATTGCAGCCCAATGTTTGGCTACATTCCGTAAATCTGTCTTATAAATACGCCAAATTTGTTTCATAGAAGTTATCACCTAATTATATATTTTTCCTTCTTTAGAAAATGATACATGCATTTTGCAATTATATCACTTTCTACATCGTGTATTAACCAAAAACGCACTATTTTTTCCCATTAACTTTCACTTACTTCATTATATAACGAAGTGAGTCAAAGTATGAATACAAAATGACCAAATCGGTTTTACATTCAATAATAACAAATATATATGAAATGTCATAAAAAATACAAGTATTTTCTCTTGGAAATACTTGTATTCCTAAAAAAATCCTCACAGCTTTTATTCTCTGTGAGGATTTCTTCTATTATATATCCAATTGAACCTCTACACCGAAATGATCTGAAATTACATTTCTGTTTGTACCATTAAAAATAACTTTTGAAGAATGAACTTTTTTACTTTGGTTACACAATATTAGATCGATTCGCAAATTATGTTTATTTTCATCCCAACCAGCAATCTCACCTTGGACAGTCGTTCCTTCATCCTTCTCTATTGCTAATTCATATGTGTCATACAACCCTTTTTGCATCATATACTCATAACCTTCGCCTTCCAACCGAGCATTGTTATTAAAATCCCCCATTAAGAAGGCGAGCTTATTGCTATCTACACGCTCCATCAAACGATCAACTTGACCTTTGAATGACTCTTCTTCATCATTCCACCAACCGAGATGGCAAGAGTAAAACGTTATATCCTTACCATTATAAGCAATTGTTGTACTTACAATTTTACGTGTTTTCCAATACGTTGTATCCTCGTTCTCTGAAATGAAGAACGTATCTTCTTTTATAATATTATGCTTCGTTATAATCGCTAATCCTTCTTCATACACGTCATAACCAATATGAGAGAAATCCCAAGCAATATTGTAATCTTTTACATGTAGCGCTTTTAACTCTTCTAATAGTAAAAGTCCAAAATTATCTTCTTTCTTGTTACCGCATACATTTTCAGCTTGTATGGACTGACTTACTTCTTGCAATGCGATGACATCGTACTCTTCTTCTTGAATTACTTTAGCAAGGTATTGTATCTTTTCTATTTGATTCTCTTCTTGCCAAGAATGACAGTTTAAAGTTAGCAATTTCATATTATTACGCACCTAACATATCTTGAATGTCTGACTTTAATACGTCAGCTTTCGGACCATATACCGCTTGTACACCTTTATCTTTTACAATAAGCCCTAGAGCACCATTTTGTTTCCACTGTGCTTCTGGTGCAACAACATCTAAATCTTTTACTGTTACACGTAAGCGCGTCATACAAGCATCTACGTCAGCAATATTTTCTTTTCCACCTAATAAATCGATAACTTTTGTTGCTAGTGAACCGTCTTGTACATTTCCTGTTCCTTCTGATGCCTCATCTTCATTATCAATATAGTTACCTGCACGCCCTGGTGTTGGTAAATTGAATTTTTTAATTAAGAAATTAAATAGTGTAAAGTTAAGACCGAAGAACACTAATGAAACAATAACAAAGTTGATTAAGTCTCTTGTTAAACCTGCGTTAACCATCATTGGTGTACGAGTAATTAACTCAATAAATCCAAATGCATGAACACGTAAGTTAATTAAATCAGCTAGCGCGAATGCAAGTCCTGTTGTAATAGCATATACAACATATAATACTGGAGCAATAAACATGAACATGAATTCAATTGGTTCTGTTACACCTGTTAAGAATACTGCTAATGCTGCTGATAAAAACATTGGTTTATATTTTGCACGCTTTTCTTTATCCACGTTACGGAACATCGCAAATGCAATCCCCATTAACGCTGCTGTTGAGCCGATAACTTGTCCAGCTTTGAAACGAGCTGGTACAACGTTATTTAATAAATCGTTATATGCCTTCGTATCTCCATTTGCTAGTAAATTATTTAAATCTGTAATCCATGCAAGCCATAATGGATCTTGTCCTGCTACAACTTGTCCAACTTTTGAACCAGTTAACATCGTATATGTTCCGCCTAGCTCTGTATAGTTCATCGGAATCGTTAACATATGGTGTAAACCAAATGGTAATAATAAACGCTCTAACGTTCCATATACAAACGGTGCAACAACTGGTGCGCTATCTTTTGAAGCTGCAATCCAGCGACCAAATTCATTTAACCCACTTTGGATGAATGGCCATATAAGTGATAATACAATCGCAGTAACTGTAGACCAAAGAATTACAACGAATGGTACAAATCGTTTTCCATTAAAGAATGCTAATGCCTGTGGCAGTTTATTATAGTTATAATATTTGTTATATAAAGTAGCTCCTAAGAAACCTGTGATGATCCCTACGAACACTCCCATGTTTAATGCAGGTGCACCAAGTACAGAAGTAAAGTAATCTTTTACAATTAAATCTCCCGCTATTACTGAAGAAACTTTCGCTTTTGAATCCGCTAACATTTCAGCGTTTACGCCAAATATAGCTCCTGTAATTCGGTTTGTTAAGACGAATGCTAATAGCGCTGCAAATGCACCACCCGCGCGATCTTTCGCCCAAGATCCCCCAATTGCTACTGCGAATAAGATGTGTAGATTTGTAATGATTGCCCAACCGATGTCTTCCATTACGCGAGCGATTGTATGAACTGCGTTAACATCCCCAGCAGACATACCAATTAACTTACCGATGGAAATCATTAAACCAGCTGCTGGCATTACGGCTACAACAACTAATAAAGCTTTCCCGAACTTTTGCCAAAAATCAAAAGACGTAATTTTCATCTGTTCTTCCTCCCCTTTATTTATAACAACATAATGATTTAAATTATAATTTCTGTCCCTTTTATGAAAACGATTCCTCATATCATTTTTCTTTTTTTTTACGCAACCGTTTTCATAAATCTATTTTAATAAAAGCGTTTTCACTTTGCAATAGAAATTTATTTTTTTTCATAAAAAAAGATGCTCAAAGAGCATCCTTTTTTATTATGAAATGCGATAAACCCTTGTTTCATAAGGTTTTAAAGCAATTGTTGTTACTTCTTCATGTTCCGCAACTTCATAGTTATTTAAAAGCAAACGTTTGCGTTCTAGTGCAAATGAACCCTCATTATACACAGCTTCCTCTTTTGAGATATTACTAATTACAATGACTTTTTCATCCTGTAACGTACGTGTATATGCATAAATTTGTGGATCGTCTTCTAAAAGTAAATCGTACGTACCATAGTTCAGTACATCGTGCTCTTTTTTCAGGGCAATCATTTTCTTATAGAAATTGAAAATAGACTTTTCTTCATTTTTTTGCTTTTCAACATTAATTTCTTTGTAATTTGGATTCATGCTAAACCAAGGTGTACTTGTTGTGAAACCAGCATTCATCTCATCATTCCACTGCATAGGTGTACGTGAATTATCGCGGCAAGAAGCCCATATAATCTCCATCATATCTTGATGTGGTACGCCCTCTGCAATTTTCTCGCGATATAAATTTTTAATTGCTACATCATCGTAATCTTCAATATTTGGTAACTGAACATTTGTCATACCAATTTCTTGGCCTTGATAAATAAACGGTGTACCGTGCATAAAGAAATACATCGCCCCTAGAGCTGTTGCACTTTCACGCCAATATTGTTTATCATCTCCCCATGTTGAAACGATACGTGGTTTATCGTGATTCTCAATATATAAAGCGTTCCATCCTTTATTTTCTAATCCTTTTTGCCATTTCGTTAATACTTTTTTCAATCCTACAACATCAAGGTCTTTCTTCTTCTCTGCATCCCATAAACTTAAATGTTCAAATTGGAATACCATATTGAACTTACCTTGCTCTTCTCCAACCCATAGCTCAGCATCTTCAATCTTAACACCATTTGCTTCACCAACAGTCATAATATCGTACTTAGAGAATGTATTTTCTTTTAGCTCTTCTAATAAAGGTTGAATACCTTTCACATTCATATGTTTATCAAAAGATGGCACATATTTTAACTCTTTTGGATTTGGCATATCCTTGAGGCCTTCTTCTTTTTTAATATGACTGATCGCATCAACGCGGAAACCATCAATACCTTTATCAAGCCACCAATTAACCGTATCATATAGTACTTCGCGAACTTCTTTATTCTCCCAGTTTAAATCTGGTTGTTTACGTGAGAATAGATGTAAATAATATTGTTCTGTTTCTTCATCATATTCCCATGCCGAACCATTAAAAATACTTTCCCAGTTGTTTGGCTCCGCACCATCTTTACCATCATGCCAAATATACCAATCACGCTTCGGATTATCTTTAGATGAACGTGATTCAATAAACCATGGATGTTCATCACTCGTATGATTAATAACTAAATCAATAATAAGCTTCATATCACGCTTATGAACTTCATCTAGTAAAGCATCAAAGTCTGCCATTGTACCAAACTCATCCATAATATCTTGATAATCACTAATATCATAACCATTATCATCATTAGGCGATTTATACATTGGACAAATCCAAATTACATCTATACCTAAATCTTTTAAATAATCCAGTTTTGCAATAATACCTTGTAAATCTCCAATACCATCACCATTTGAATCCATAAAGCTTCGTGGATAAATTTGATAAGCAACCGCTTCTTTCCACCATGTCTTATTCATAGTCATTCTCTCCTTTTGCATCCCATCGGATTTTTATGCAAACGTTTTCGTAACACTATCATAACAAAATATGAACAGTTTGCAACTGTTTTCATTGAACTCTATGTAGATTCTTTATTCTTATGCTTTATTTATTTCTCACAAAGGTAAATCTCATTCTTCACCTCTCCTTGAAACTGGTAGCCCCTCTCTCTTTATAGAAGAAGTTCCTTATATAAAGGCTGTTGAATTTTTTAATAGCGGTAACATCCCTGAAAATTTCAAGCGCTCTGGTTCCTATGTCTATAAACCTATTCCCCTTAAAGGCATTCAAATCATGCAATACTTTCTTTCTCATGCACCAAATAAAGATGCTAGTATTTGGCATCAATCGATCATAGGTGCTGTTGAAAATATTTCGCCGAATGAAACGGCTTATTTTCATCGTAAAGCAATTATTGCTCAAGAATACATTACCTCTTGGAAATGCGATGATGAAGAAAATCGAAATATACGCTGGGTTAAAGGTTTACGAGAAAGCTTAGATCCTTATACACTAGGTGACTATGTGAACTGGCCCGATATCGATATTAAAAATTGGCAAACTAGTTATTATGGCTCTAACTTTCACAGATTACGTAAAGTAAAAACCATGTATGATCCTTGTGATGTTTTTCATTTCCAACAAAGTATTCCTCCTTTTCATACGTGAAAAAAGGGGATAACATTAAAAAATCATCCAATATACCGTTACCTCGCAGTATGTTGGATGATTCAAGTTGATTTTCTATATCGTTTCAAATTCTTGCTCCTACTCATAAACTTTTACTTACAGATTAATTGTATTTCGTATCATTTTCATGCAATGAATGTAATTTAATATTTGGTACTTTATCTTTTTCAATACCTCTATTATAAGAAACAGGAACTTGAAATTCGAATTGCTTTGTCTCATGTTTTTGTAAATAGACTGGTTTCGGTACTGGATAGCTTTTTGAATTCTCGTTTGCATTATCGTATAAAACAACTTTTAATGCTTGTGAATGATTACGATAATTTTTTAAAGTAACAATGCACTTCGGTTGGATATTCTCTCCATTTTTCTCCATTCTACACTGGCTATCTTCTTTTTTATATTCTATTGCTTCTACCCCTGTTTTTCCTGCGTAGTACCATGTTTTATTCAATGTCTGGAGGATTGTATTTAAAATAAACGGCATCATTACAATCAAAATACTAATGCCTACTACTTTTATCTTATTCGTTTTTCTAAATGTACTAGACTCCTTTTTTCCTAGCCATTTTAAAAATAATATAAATGCAATTACATGTAGTATGAAAGAAACAATCAATATATTTGAGACTTTATAATCCATATAAACATACGTATGTATCGGAACCTTATAGACATTGAATAGTTTTTCCCCAATTAATTCATTATCATTTGGAATTTTTAATAATAACAAAACCCCTATACTGTAACAAATAGCTACTAATCGATCATACTCAATACGAATCATTCTTTCTCCCCTTCACTTTGTATTTTATTATCGATTTTAGCTATTATTACCATACTATACAATCTTTTTATAGAGGATAACGTAAAAAAGTTCCTTATAAATATATAAAGAACCTTATTAATATACACTATGAATTAAAAAATCAATATACAATTTTCACATAGAGATTTCTTCAAAATATGTTGGATCATGTATTGTAATTTTTTTATCTAAAATTGTAACAATGCTATCATTTTTTAATTGTTTTAATACGCTGCTAACTGTCTCTCGAGATGTTCCAGATATTTTGGATATTTCAATTGTTGTAAGTGGACATGAAATTACAATCTTTTCTCCACTCTGTTCTCCTAAATCCTGCATTAAATAATTTAACGTTTGGATAACACGATCTTGTGCATTAGGAATTGTAATATTTTGCACTCGATTTTCGTTCAATTTTAATATAGATGATAATTGCTGAACAACGTACATCAATTGCGTTCTGCTGGACTTTACCATATCTTCAAAGATTACCGTTGGAATATAATATACCTCCACATCCGTCATTGCTTCTGCTGTATAGTTATATCCTCTGTCTGTAAACATACCACCATAAGGAAAAATAGAATATCGCTTCACATAGTCATCGTATAATAAGTTCCCATTTTGATTAACCCGCTCTAACTTTACAAAACCATCTAACATGAAGTAAATTCTTTCTCTTGAATCCCCTTCTAAAAATAAAAATTGACCTTTTTTATAAGTTCGCCAATAAACAAACTCTGTTAAGCCTTTCAATTTTTTTTCTGTTAAATGAGCAAATAATTCGAACTGCTTTAAGTCTTTCACTACGTTCCGTCTATTCATAAAATTCCCTCTCTCTTGCTGTATGTTGGAGCGAAAAAATCAAGAAAGCGTATTCAATTTGAATTTTATCATAATTAACTTACATATTCAGATTTCATCATGAAAACTTTATGAACAATGAGTACAAAAAATATTAATAAATAAAAAGAATGAAGTTACTAACTCCATTCTTTTTTACTACTAAGTAGCGTACATAAGAATTTAAACATACATGCATACATTCTGTTTTGAAATAATAGTACCAGCTTTTTCTTCTAGTGCTTCATATACTTTTTCTAAAGACGTAATAATTGTTTTTCTTTTTGGATTTGTATTAACAAAATTAATAGCAGCTTCAATTTTCGGAAGCATGCTTCCCGCAGCGAATTGTTGTTCTTCAATATATTCTTCTAATTGATTCACTGTGACATGCTCTAATTTTTTTTGATTCGGTTGATTATAATTTACATACACATGATCAACTGCAGTTAAAATAACGAGCGTATCGGCATCTACTAATTCTGCTAATTTCTGTGCAGCGAAATCTTTATCGATAACCGCTTCAGTTCCTTTTAACCCTTCTTCGGAATCAATTACTGGAATTCCACCTCCGCCAACAGCTATCACTATGTTTCCATCTTCGACCAAAGAATTAATCACTTTATGTTCATGAATACTTACAGGCTTCGGTGATGGAACAACACGTCTCCATCCTCTACCAGCATCTTCTTTAAACACTGCTTTTGTTTCATCCATTAATCTTCTGGCCTCTTCTTCTGTATAAAAAGGACCGATTGGTTTAGTTGGATTTTTAAATGCCTCATCTTTTTTATCCACAACAACGCGTGTTATAACCGTTGCTACGTCTTTTTTTATATTCCGTTTTTTCAATGCCTTTTCAATCGCATTTTCCATCCAATATCCAATCATTCCTTGGCTCATTGCCCCACAAGTATCTAATGGCATTGCAGGTGTCTTTTCCGTTTCTGCAGCTTTTTGCTGTAATAAAATATTCCCCACTTGTGGGCCATTTCCATGCGCAATTACTATATCCACATCATTTTCCATTATTTTCACAAGTTGTTCTGCCGTTTTTTCCAACGCTTCTTGCTGCGCTCCCGCAGTAGCTTCTCCAGACTGTATCGCATTTCCCCCTAGTGCAACTACAATTTTTCTTCGTGCCATATTCCAGCCCTCCAGTTGATTTCGCTTTCACAGCGCTTTATAAAGTAATACTGCCTGTAATTAATCCATAAATCGCAAAGAATGCTAAAGCACCAATTGCTACGGATGATGCTAATTCCACTCGAGTAAATATTTGCTTCGAACTCTTTTGCTTTTGAACATTGTAAAAAATAAAAATACCTGGCGCATATAAAGTCATTGTTAATAATAAATACTCTAAACCAGCTGCATAAACTAACCACACGCCATAAATACTGGCTATCAAACCAATTACTATATTTTTATTTCGATCTACTTCTTCAGAATTTAAGCTATGCTTCAGTTGATAAAATGCTGAAAAAGCATATGGAATTAAAATAGCTGAAGATGCTAAAGAGAATGCAAAGTTATACGCCTGATCAGAAACAACGAATGTTAACAAGAACATTTGTATTAAACCATTTGTTATCCACAATGAATTTACTGGAGCCTTATTTTTATTTTCTTTTGCGAACCATTTTGGAAATACTCCATCTTTAGCCGCTAAATATGGAATTTCAGAAGCGAGCAAAGTCCAACCTAACCAAGCACCTAATACAGAGATGACCAAACCTAAATTAATAAAGATAGCACCCCATTTTCCAACAACACTTTCAAATAAATAAGCCATAGCCGGATTTTTCAAACCCGCAATATCTGCTTGCTGCATAAGTCCAAGAGACAATAATGTGATTAAAATATAAATGATGAGTGTACCAATTAAGCCAATAACGGTTGCTTTCCCTACATCACTTCTATTTTTTGCTCGACTGGATAAAACAACAGCCCCTTCTACCCCAATGAATACCCATAAAGTTACAAGCATTGTACTTTTAACTTGGCTGCCAACTGCTCCCCATGAAAAAGAACCAGTTTGCCCCCAAAATCCATCTAAGAACGTATCAATATGAAACGCGAAGATTCCTATGACAATAAATACAAATACAGGTACTAATTTTGCGATTGTAGTTACTAAATTCACAAGTGCTGCTGATTGAACTCCACGTAAAATTAACATGTGAACACACCATAATAATACGCTTGCACCAATAATGGACGCTACATTTTGCCCGCCTTCAAAGATTGGGAAGAAATATCCTAATGAAGAAAACAATAATGTACCGTAAGCTACATTTCCAAGCCAAGCAGATAACCAGTATCCCCACGCACTATTAAACCCCATAAAATTACCAAATCCTGCTTTTGCATAGCTAAAAATACCACCATCTAAATCTGGCCGTTTTACAGTTAGATTTTGAAAAGATAATCCAAGTGCAATCATCCCAATTCCTGTTATAACCCAGCCAATAATAATGGCTCCAGCACCAGCACCTTTTGCCATATCACTCGCTAAATTAAAGGCTCCACCGCCAATCATAGACCCAACTACAAGAGCCGTTAGTGTAAACAACCCTAATTTCTTATCTTCACCCATTCCACTCACCTCTCTTAAATTGCAATAACAATACAAAAGCAATAGTGAATGATAGTGTCTAAAGGAGGAGAAAGAAGAAAGGAAGACTCCCTTTCTTCTTTACTCCATGTTTCCTAAAGTAGCTGCCATAACCGCTTTAATTGTATGCATTCTATTTTCAGCTTGATCAAATACTTTTGAATGTTTACTGCGGAATACTTCGTCAGTTACCTCCATTTCTTTCAACCCATATTTCTCATAAACTTCTTCGCCATACATCGTTTCAACATCATGAAATGCAGGTAAACAATGTAAGAAAATCACGTTTTCATTCCCTGTTGCTTTAATCATTTTCATATTTACTTGATAAGGTTTCAATAACTCGACACGTTCAGCAAATTTTTCTTCTTCCCCCATAGACACCCATACATCTGTATAAATTACATCTGCATTCGCAACAGCTTCTTCCACATTACTTGTTATCATTACCTGTTCATTATATTTTTTTGCTAAATCAATTACTTCTTGTGCAGGCCATAAAGATTCCGGTGTACAAATACGTACATCCATTCCAACGATTGCTCCACCAACTAGTAAGCTATTAGCAACATTATTTCGTCCATCGCCAACGTAAACGAGCTTCACATTTTTCAATTTCCCTATATGTTCTCTAATTGTTAATAAATCTGCTAGTGTTTGTGTTGGATGCCACATATCTGTTAATCCATTCCAAACCGGCACACCAGAATTTTGTGCTAAAGATTCTACAGTTTCATGATTAAATCCACGAAACTCAATTCCGTCAAACATACGCCCTAACACTTTTGCTGTATCCTCTACAGATTCTTTTTTCCCAAGTTGAATATCACCTTTCCCTAAATATTCAGGATTTGCCCCTAAATCTGTACATGCTACTGTAAATGCACAACGCGTACGAGTAGAAGTTTTTTCAAATAAGAGCGCTACATTTTTACCTTCTAAATAATGATGCGGGATACCATTTTTCTTTTTCTCTTTTAATTCTGCTGCCAAATCTAGAAAATATAACAATTCTTCTTGTGTAAAATCTTTTTCTGCTAGAAAGCTTCTTCCTTTTAAATTTGGTCTAGTCATTAACATAATTCATCCCTACTTTCTCCGTTATTTATACTAAATATCTTTACGAACAATTGGCATACTCATGCAACGTGGACCCCCACGACCACGAGATAATTCCGAACTTAGCACCTCAATCACTTCTATACCGTGTTCCCGTAATAACGTATTAGATACATAGTTGCGATCATATGTAACAACTACACCTGGCGCAATTGCTAATGTGTTCGAGCCATCATTCCATTGTTCACGAGCAGAAGCAATTACATCTCCTCCTCCACATGGAATAAGAACTAATTCACTTAAGCCTAATACCTCTTTTAATGCTTCCATTAAAGAAGTACGATGTGTAATTTTAAGAGTTTCCTCATCTGATCCTTTTTCTAAAATATAAATATTCATATTCCCTTTTGGCCCTTGAATGGCTGGATGAATTGTAAACTTGTCATAATCAACCATTGTAAATACTGTATCTAGATGCATAAATGCTCGACATTTTGGAATTTCTATTGCTAACACTTTCTTAATTTTATTTTGTCGGCTAAAGAGATTTTTAGCTAAACGTTCAATTGCTTTAGCTGAAGTACGAGCAGATACTCCAATCGCAATTGTTTCTTCATTTAAAATTAGCTCGTCGCCACCTTCAATTGGAAATTTATAATCACGATCTAACCAGATTGGTACATTATGTTTTGCAAATCTTGGATGATATTTAATGATGTACTCCATGAATAATGATTCACGTCTACGCGCTGGTTCTCTCATCTTATTTATCGTTAAGCCATCGCCCACGCTAGCTGCTGGATCACGAGTAAAATATAAATTAGGCATTGGATCTAAGTAAAACGGATAGTGATCTTCCATTAATTCATATAAATGTGTCTTCTTACTTGTTTCAATTTCGTTTTTCCGTACACCGCCCATAATTTTTTGAATTAATTCTTCATTTGAAAAGGAAAGTAAATATTCTTTTAAAGTTTGATGTGCAACATTTACGTCGGCCTGTCCTTCTTTTAAAATACGATCAACAAATTCTTCTCGAAGTTTTTTATCTACTAACGCCTCAGCGGCTAGTTTTTCTAAATAAAGAACTTCAACACCCCGATTGCGTAACGTTTGTGCAAAATAATCATGCTCTTTTTGAATAATTGGTAAGTATGGAATATCGTCAAATAATAATTGCTGCAAATAATCTGGCGTCAAGTTTTCCACTTCTTTACCCGGTCGTTTTAATAAAACCGTTTGTAATTCCCCAATTTCTGAAGTAACATGTATCGGATGTTTCATTTGTTGTACCTCCTTTTAAATATGTTTGATGTCTTACAAGTACATAATAAATGCTCTGCACTTTCATCTTTGTGAAAGTATCCACATTATCATTGTGAAATATTAAACAAGTTATTTTTTTAAAATCATACGAATATGTATTTTTATAACAAACTATCTCGCTTTCTCAATAAAAAATACATATATTACGCATATATGTTGAATATTTAACTTCCGTATTTAAACAAAAATCCTGTTTTTAATTTTATTAAAAACAGGATTTTTGCATCTAAATAATTAAATTTAATCTTTCTTCTATAATCTCCCTATCTGATTTCGACTGTGAAATTATAAGGCATGTATCATTTCCACATATACATCCTATTTTTTCTTTCCAATCTAACTCATCAAATAAAACACCAATAACATGTGCATTACCAGGTAATGTTTTAATAACCATTAATTGATCTACACAATCAATTTTTACAACCACTTCTCGTAATTTTTTCTTTAACTTTATATCAGTTTGTACATGCTCTTCTGAGAAAACTTTATATATCATTAATCCTTCTTGAGAAGGTACCTTCGTTAAGTTTAACTCACGAATATCGCGAGAAACCGTAGCTTGTGTTACTAATACATCTTTTTTTGCTAACAATTCTACTAATCTTTCTTGCTTATCTATTTCATACTCCTTTACAAATTGTTTAATTAACCGTTGTCTTTTTTCTTTTTTCATAAAAGACACCCCTTTTAATATTATAGCTCGCTATAATTTTCATCCGAAAGGGACAGAAAAGAATGTTGCGGAAACGTTCATAGTTTAACTGTAAATATTAAATCAAGCTAAATAAAAAAGAGAAGAACAGCATTCTGTTCTTCCTTTTACATTGAAAATCGTTCAATTGTTTGTTTCAAATCAGTTGCTTGCTTCTCTAAATCCTTTAATAATTGATCGATTGCTATCATATTTTTAGACTGTTGTAGCGTCACACGCGCTACTTCTTGCGAACCAGCTGACGTTTCTTCAGCAATTGCTGCTACAGCTTTTGTTTGTGCTCCTGTTTGATGAATGTGGCTCACTTGTTCATTCATATAACTACTAATTTGCTGAGTTGCATCGGCTACTTCCATAACACTTGATGACATTTCTTTTAAAATTAATTCCGTAGCTTCCCCACGTTTCGCCTCTTCTTTAGCTATTTTCACTTGTTCTGTCATTTTCATTGCAACTTGTTGTACTTCATCTTGCATATTCCGTAATAACTGCGATATGTTTCTTGCAGAATGATCACTTTCATCAGCAAGTTTCCGTACTTCTTCCGCAACAACCGCAAAGCCTCTTCCATGCTCTCCTGCGCGAGCTGCCTCAATAGAAGCATTTAGTGCTAATAAATTCGTTTGGCTAGCAATCGCACTCACAACAGACACAATATGTTCTACTTGTTTCATTCGTTCTTCTAACTTCTGTACATTTTGCATTGAATCTTCATTTTCTTTTGCCAATGTTTGAATACCTTGAATTAAAGACGTAAAGACACGAGTACTATGCCCTAAAGCTTCAACCATTTCTGAAGACAATGTATCAGACTGCTTCGCTTTTTCTTCTACTTCACTTGCAATAGAAGTCGTTGTATCAACAGCAGAAACAATTGCTTGAATTGATGCCGCTGATTGCTCAGCGCCTGAAGAAATTTCTGCAAGTGTCTCAGATACACCTTGCGCTTGTCTCGTTGCTTCGCCTGTTTGTTTTCTAATCTGCTGTACTTGATTATTTGTATACGAAAATGTTGTATCAATATTTTTTACCATGCCCCTTAAGTTTCCTAACATCATATTAAATGCAACACTTAAAGATTTAATTTCATCATCTGTCTTCGGTAATGGAACATCTTCACGAATATCACCCTCAGCTGCTTTTCTTGCCGCCTCCTCTAACTTGCGAAGCGGTTTAATTAAAAATACGGCTGCTCCATATGCTAAAATTCCAGACCATACTACCCCTAACAACATAACGATAATATTATATACAGTTTGACTTACATAACTTTGAAAATAATCGTATATCACGTAAATAAAAAAGATACTTGTTGAATATGTAATGAAAGCTAAAACTGTAGTGAATAGCATAAGTTGTGTACGTAATCCAAAAGAAAATGTTTTCCTTTCTTTTTCCATCTTCCCTTTCCCCCTTTTTATAAGCAATATAAATACTACCTATATATTATTATCCATATTTTCATTATAGAAGGATATAGAGATTTTAAAAAATATTATTTCTTTGAATATCAAATTGCACGAAAAAAATAAAGGATTCTGACAATTTATGACTAATAACAGAAATAAGGGGCAACATTTGTAAAATATATTTTTAACTGGGGGTTTTGTATGATTCAAGTTCGAAATCTAGTAAAATCATTCGGTTCACTTGATGTGTTAAAAGGAATTGATTTAGAAGTAAAAGAAAAAGAAGTAGTTGTTTTAATTGGTGCCAGTGGTTCTGGTAAAAGTACATTACTTCGCTGTCTTAACTTTTTAGAAATGTACGATGAAGGCGAAATTCACTTACAAGGTGAGCGAATTGATCCAAAGCATTCAAATTTAAATAAAGTCCGTGAAAATGTCGGTATGGTTTTTCAGCACTTTAACCTCTTTCCTCATATGACCTCACTAGAAAACATCATAGAAGCACCTATTCACGTAAAAAAATTAGAGAAAGCAAATGCAAAGGATATTGGAACTCAACTTCTCCAAAAAGTCGGCCTTCAAGATAAAGCAGATGTAACTCCTCATCTTCTTTCAGGTGGTCAAAAACAGCGCATTGCCATTGCACGAGCTCTTGCAATGAGCCCTAAGATTATGCTATTTGATGAGCCTACCTCAGCTTTAGACCCTGAACTTGTTGGAGAAGTATTGCAAGTTATGAAAGAACTTGCTGAAGAAGGGATGACAATGGTTATTGTTACTCATGAAATGAATTTCGCAAGAGATGTAGCTGATCGCGTCATCTTTATGGATGATGGAAAGATTGTAGAAGATGCTCCGCCAGCACAATTCTTTTCAGCTCCATCACATGAACGGGCAAAACAATTTTTACGCAACGTTTTATAATGTAACTTTTGTTTCGAACGAAAAAGAATACATTCATACGGTGCACAACTAATCATCCAAATAAAATATTTCAATAACATACTAAAAAACCATCTGTATGATCAATATATAGGAGGGGTTTTATGAAAAGAAAACTATTAACCATTGTTGCTAGCATTACACTATGTACATCTTTCATACTAGGAGCTTGTAGCAAAGAAAGCTCCACTACTTCAACAAATGGTGAAAAAGAATTTCGCTATGCGATGAGTGGATTATACAAACCTTTTAACTATAAAGAAAATGACGGCAAACTTGTCGGTTTTGATGTAGAAATCGGTGAAGCTCTTGCTAAAAAGATGAACATGAAGGCTACGCCAGTTACAAACCCATGGGAAACGCTGATTCAAGGTCTTCAAGCGAAGAAATATGATGTAATACTGGGTAGTATGGCAATTACAGAGGAGCGCTTAAAAGCTGTTAGTTTCTCAAATCCGTACTATCGCTCCGGCGCCCAAATTTTTGTAGCTAAAAAGAATAACGCTATCTCTTCTCCAGAAGATTTAAAAGGTAAGAAAATTGGTGTTGTAAAAGCTAGTACCTTTAAAAATCTTGTTGCAAAATATACAGATCAAATCACAGAATATGACAGCGATATTACTGCTCTTATGGATTTAGAGCCTGGGCGTGTTGACGCAGTAATTACGGATCAAATGGTTGGTCTACGTATGATAAAAGAAGGAAAATCAAATATAAAAGAAGCCGGAAAACCATTAAATCTTGATGAAATGGGAATTGCTATTCGCAAAGATGATAAAGAAATGGTTGAGAAAGTAAATAAAGCGTTAGATGAAATCATTAAAGATGGTACGTATGAAAAGATCAGTAAAAAATGGTTCGGGCGTAATATTCTCGGTGAAGAGGAAAAAATGAAGTAAGTTAGCCATTCAAAAGATTCATAAACAGTGCCCCACTGATTAAATGTTCATTTTATGTGGGGCATTTCATTCTCTACTAAAATCTATACAATATGAGGTGAAACACATGTTTGAAATTTTTATCTCTACCTATCCCACACTCTTAAAGGCTACTATTGTCACATTACAATTAACATTAACCTCCCTAGTACTCGGTTCATTAATTGGATTATTATTTGCTTTCTTTCGAATCTCGAATAACAAAGTTTTAAATAGCATTGCTCATATCTATATTGCTATTATTCGTGGTACACCTTTAATCGTTCAAATCGCAATTCTCTATTTTGGCATTACATCTGTCATTGTTTTCTCCCCTTTTTGGGCAGGAGCAATCGCTTTAGCAATTCATAACGGTGCATATATTACGGAAATTTTCCGTGGATCCATTCAATCCGTCGACCGGGGACAATTGGAAGCCGCTCGCTCCTTAGGTATGCCTTACCCTTTAGCTATGCGCCGGATTATATTACCACAAGCATTTCGTCTGTCTCTTCCTCCTCTAGGAAACCAATTTATTATCGGATTAAAAGACTCTTCACTTGTCGCTTACGTAGGACTGTCCGAGTTATGGGGATCAGGTTTATCAATTGCAGCAGGTAACTTCCAACAATTAGATACTTACATAATCGTTGGTGTATACTATCTCGTACTTGTTCTTCTATTTACTTATTTTGTTAATCTCTTAGAAAAACGACTACAACGAAAAGAAACTAACTCCGTCCAATTCCATAAAAAGAACAAAAAGGAAGTTTCTTTATAAGAAAAAGCAAGCCTGAGATGGCTTGCTTTTTCATTGCAAAAATATATTAATTTTTACTGATTTACTTTTTTAATACTCTTTTCTTCCTCTATATGTTCCTCACGATATGAAATATTATGAGGATCTAGTCCATTTCCTAAAGAACCATAGAAATGCTCTCTATGCGGATCCACTAATTCACTTCCTTGATAATACACACGTGGTGTATTCCATAGCGCTGCCAAAGCTTTTGTCATCGGCATCTCATGATAGCGTTCCGGCCACATTTCTTTAATCTTCTCTTTTACTAACGGATAGTATTTAGAACTCATAGCAGGAAACAGATGATGTTCTGTATGATATGAGAAATTGAAATGTAAAACGTCTACCCAGCGCGGCACTGTTACTGACAAACAGTTTGCTAACGGATCATTTACTGGAACAATTGGATTTAAGCGGTGATTTGTTGCGATATATGCCATTACAATAAAGTTAGCAATTAACAACGGAATGACATATGCAAATAACCATTTTCCAGGTCCCATAATAAACAATAAACTAATCCAAACTGTCCAAGGCAAAAGAAGTTGAAGCCATACAGATTTTTGATTGGATGACTTGAACTCTTTTATAAAATGAAAGAACATTCGAGTCGAATGCAATGTAAATTGAATTGTTAGTGACAGAAAACTAAAGAATGAACGTACATGTAAAGGCATACGATATACCCAACTCAAAAACTTACTCTTCTTAAGTTTCTCAAGTGTCGGCCATGCATCCGGATCATTCTCTTCATGCTGTGTATGAACATGATGCGTTGCATTATGCCACTTTCTCCAAAGCTTTGGCCCTGTTGATAATGGCATAAATGCAATCGCGCCTAAGAAATCACGAAGCCATGCCTTTCTTACAACAGTTCCATGTAAAATTTCATGCCCTAAAAATCCAAGTGAAGCAAAACATAATCCAAGAACAATCGCAATTCCTAGATTCGCCCACACATTCAATTCAAATACACCAATCGATATTAACCCCGCCAATGCCACAAGCAAATAAGCCAGTCCACCAAATAAACGAGTAGGCACTGGTTTAAATGCTTTTTTCGGCAAATGTGGTGATACACGTGCTGCATACCACCCAAACGTATGAAGCTCCTTCATCCTTTTGCTCCTTTCTTATGCCGCGCCTTGCGCAACTTACATATATCAATTCTTGCTTCCAGATTGATTTTACTAGATGATCCAAAAAGCATCTATTATAAGGAAAATATACTCACTCTATCGTCACTTATTTTTCGCTTTTATTATCAATGAAAAACATTTCTCTTTTTACTCTCTATCAACCTTTCCACATGATGAATCATAACAATAGAATTTCTATATTGTCAACACCTTTTATGACCTAGTAATAAAAGGTGGTTATATTTTTATAATCATACTTTATTTCACTAAAGAAAATGTATAGATTCCATAAGGATTTACCCACTATATATAGACATTTTCTTAAATGCCATAGACTCTATCTCATTCAATAACTCCCTATGTAATCAACAAACAGAATCACTTGAATTTAGTTTTATATAAATCCCACTACTTCATAATGCCCCACCTAATTAATTATATTAAAATAATTTATAACCTCTTTTAATAAAAATAGACTACTTCTAAAACAACACACATAAATTTCATATAATATGGAAATATTAAAAGGAAAATTGTTCTAAAATCAGGAGGTTTCCGCAATGACAAGTGATACATTTCCACAACTGCCGCTATCTTATTGGATTGAATCTACTCAGCTTCCTACTTTCCCTCGTTTATCCGAAAATATAAAGACGAAAGTTGCTATTATCGGTGCTGGTATTACAGGTATTACTACTGCCTATTTACTTGCAAAAGAAGGCATCGATGTTGTTTTAATTGATTCTGGTCGTATTTTAAACGGAACGACTGGGCATACAACAGCGAAAGTAACAGCACAACATGATCTTATTTATGATGAATTAATAAACCATTTCGGTGTAGAAAAGGCCGGGCTTTACTATGAATCAAATAATCAGGCTCTACAATTCATAAATGAAACTGTTCAAACATATAAAATCGACTGTAATTTCTCAAATGAAGATTCATATTTATATACAACTACCGATAACGGATTAAGAAATTTATCGAAAGAATATGAAGCTTATCAAAAATTAAATATACCTTGTGACTATGTTCAATCTCTATCGATTCCTATTCCAGTACAATCTGCGCTTATAATGAAAAATCAAGCACAATTCCATCCCCTTCTTTATTTAAAAACACTTTTAGAAAAGTTTGTGGAGATGGGCGGAAAGCTCTACGAACAAACAACAGCTATGGATGTGGAAAAGGGAGATCATCCACAAATAATTACAAAAGAGGGCCATCATATCACTTGTGAATATGTCGTCTCTTGTTCACATTTTCCTTTTTATGATGCAAATAGCTTTTTCTTTACGCGAATGTACGCAGAACGCTCCTACGCTCTTGCAATAAAAGCAAAAACGGATTATCCAGGTGGCATGTATTTAAGTATTGATGATCCAAAGCGCTCCTTACGCTATATAACAAACAATGGAGAAAAATTAATTTTGATTGGCGGAGAGAGTCATAAAACAGGACAAGGAATAAATACGATGCTTCATTACGAAGCACTTTATTCTTTTGCTGAAGCAACTTTTGGAATAGACGAAGTTCCTTATAGATGGTCAGCACAAGATTTAATCACTCTAGATAAGCTTCCTTATATCGGACATATTAACGAAAGAAATCCAAATATCTTTGTTGCAACTGGATATCGCAAATGGGGCATGACAACTGGAACTGCTGCCGCTCACCTACTGAAGGACTCCATCCTAAAAGTCCACAGTCCCTATAAAGAACTGTATGCACCATCACGCTTCCATGCAAATCCAGATATAAAAACGTTCCTCTCCCAAAACATTGATGTTGCGAAACATTTAATTGAAGGTAAGATTGAAACCGCATTACGTAAGCCAGAAGATCTCGAAGTTGGTGAAGGATCTGTCGTACATGTTAACGGTAAACGAGCAGGTGCTTATAAGGACAAAGAAGGAAAATTACATATCGTCGATACAACTTGTACACATCTCGGCTGTGAAGTTGAATGGAATAATGGTGATTGTACTTGGGATTGCCCTTGCCATGGTTCTCGTTTTTCAATTGAGGGAGACGTTCTTGAAGGCCCAGCAGATCAACCGTTAAAACGAGTTGATAATGAGTAAACAAATAAAGAAGTTCAACAGAATTACTGTTGAACTTCTTTATTTGTTATAAAATCTTTTCAGATAAATTTCGACACAGGGAGGGAAATATTAACATTAAATAAAATAATATATTCAGCTACAAATTAAAAGGGGTGAATATTATGCAACCTTCAGCTCCACCTCATCTAGAATCTACAGAAACTATCTTTTCAAGCTCTATTACAAAACTTGTTGTTTTTATTTGTTGGCTAGCCATTTTAGCTGATGGATATGATTTAGGTATTTACGGTGCCGTTCTACCAAAGCTCCTAGAAGACAAAAGCTGGGCGCTATCACCAGCGCACGCTGGTACAATTGCAAGCTATGCTTTATTTGGGATGTTTATTGGGGCTATTCTAGTTGGAACGATTACAGATCTAATTGGGCGTAAATGGACGCTTATATGCTGTTTAGCACTTTTTTCTATCACAATGGGTTTAGCGGCTATCGCTTCTTCTCCTAAGTTATTTGGATTATCTCGATTTATAGGAGGAATCGGATTAGGCGGTGTTATCCCAACGGCTTCAGCACTTACTGTTGAATATTCACCAAAAAAAAGGCAATCTTTTATTTATGCTCTTATGTTTACTGGCTATCCTTTAGGTATCGTATTAGGTGCTATTTTGTCTATGTTTATGTTAGAAGATTTCGGATGGAGAATTATGTTTGGTATCGGAATGATTCCACTACTCCTCATTCCTTTCATTATTCGCTATTTACCTGAGTCCATTCAATTTTTATTATCACGTAATCGCCAAGAAGAAGTGAACCAAATTCTTAATCGTTTTCAAATTGAATTTCATGTAAAAAATAAAACTCATCAAGCTCCATCTACTATACGAAAGAAAAATGGATTTTTTACTTTATTCTCAAAAGAATACATAAAAGCAACACTACTTTTTTGGATCACTTATATAATGGGAATGTTTTTAATATACGGTTTAAATACTTGGTTACCACAGATGATGCGCCAGGCGGGATATCCTCTTGGATCTAGTCTGTCTTTTCTACTTATGCTAAATATTACCGCAGCTGTTGGTGCGTTATTCGCTGGAGCAATTGCTGATCGTATAGGCGCAAAAATTGTTATTAGCATCTCTTATCTTATGGCAGCCATATGTATCGGACTATTAACAATTAAGCCATCTGTTACAATCATTTATCTTTTAATTGGCCTTGCTGGTATTGGATCGGTCGGTATTACTCAAATATTAAATGCATATGTAACACAATACTTCCCATCACATATCCGAGCTACCTCCTTAGGCTGGGGACTGGGACTTGGCCGAGTTGGTGCAATTGCTGGCCCTATTCTCATCGGTATTATAATGACAATGCAATATGACTTAGCATGGAATTTTTACTTATTCTCCTTTGCAGGTCTTATCGCAGCTATATCTGTTTTCTTCATTCCTACAAAATAAAAAGAGCACAAACTTACTTGTGCTCTTTTTCATATGCTTCAAACAGCATGTCTCGAAATAGTGTATTTAAAATTTCAATATCGATCCCTGATCCCTTTTCAATTCCTTTTACATATTGCCCATAGTAATGAATTTGTTCTTCTAAAAATTGATTTAGCACCTTAATTTTCAATCCAACATCTAATTCAGTACCTGCTTTTTTCTTTATTAACAACTTTTCAATCTCATCTAATACACTACGTTCTAATGGTAATTCTGTAATCAATCGATCAAATTCTACAGGTGGTAAAGTTGCTTTCTCTTCTAGCCACTTACAAGCTAAAATAGGACGTAATACATAAAAGTACTTTTTCAGCTTTACATTCTCACCTTGCAAAAATTCACGATAATTTTTCGACGCCATATGTAAATAATGATATATCGTTGCTTTTGGATCAAAATTCTTCTCACTCATCTGTTGAAGTAGTTCTGGAAAATTAGAGTTTTTCGAATAAAAAATTGGTGATCGAATCCACTCAAGTAAAGCTGGGTTCGATTTCGCGAATAGTTGCAACGCCTTTTTAATATCCCAACCACTTATATCTAAATCATCACTAATTGGATATTCAATTACATCACGTTTGTCATGAATTGATAAATACCATTCTACCGGATGTATATAAACAAACCTAACATCATAATCGCTATCTTTCGATGGAAACCCCCAAGCACGACTCCCTGATTCCACCGCAAATAAAATTTTTACATCATTCTCTTTTTCAATTCTTTCTAACTCCAACTCGATTTTCTCTCTCATTTCATAACATCTCCATTTTTTGATTATTTCCTTGGAAATTCGACAATACACTATTAATTTTACTACATACTAAAAAAACTGTCAGAAATTACTGACAGCCTAATAAAACTTCTATTGTTGCTTTTCGATTACAGTAGCAGCAATTCGTTCAAACTCTTTTTGAATCTCCTCTTTATATGCATCTACTATCGAAAAATCCATAGCAGCAATATAAATTCGTTCTAATTTATCACGAACCGATTTTGCTTTCGCTAAGAAAGACATTGCCTCATTCATTTTTGCTTTATACTGAATGGAAACATCACGAATTTCCTTCGCATATTTCTCATCCGTCCCTGGCGTAACAATAAGGGCATACATATCAATAATTTCATCACCCTCACGACTTGGAAAATATTCATGCGGTGCGGTGCTATCAAAAATTGCAAAGCCTAATTCTCTTACGATAACCATATCAAGACTATTCGGGTCAAATCCGCAATGATATACTTCAACTTCAAATCCTTTTTCTTCAGCTGCCTTAGCTAACTTTTTGAGCATCGTTGATTTTCCAGAGCCTGGGCGGCCTTTTATAAAATAACGATGTGGTAACCCTTCTGTTAAATTAGGAACAAAGTCAACTGCTCCTTTCGGTGTTGCAGCTCCTAAAAAACGATGTTTGACAAGCGATTGTCTCCTGCTTTTATCTGCAAATAATTTCTGGATTAGCTGATCGGTTAGTTCATTTGCTTTATTAAAATCTATATTATCAATATATATCTTCTCCCACTCATCATGTATAACCAATGCCTCTTTAAAACGTGCGTAAGCAGACTGAAAAGCTTTGCTTGCTTCTGAAACAAATCTTTCAATTTCTAATTTCTGCTTTCTTAGTTTATCTGAGTCCCAAGCAATTCCTAAATTTATATACTCTTCAACAACTCCTGGCATTTTTGGCTCAATAACATGCGGTGATGTCCCATCAACAATTCCTACTTTTAATTGTGGGATAATTACACCATCAACCGATTTATTGTCAGAAGAACAATGTAAAAATTCAATATCATATCCTTTTCCAACCCATTCACGACCTATTGCCTTTATTAAAGAAGATTTTCCCGTTCCTGGACCACCCTTTAAGATAAATAATCTGTCTAATCCTTTTAAATTCTCTTCGTATAAATTGTGAAATCCCCTAGCTGTATTACCACCAGCATAATAATTCAATACATTTCCTGTCACTGCACTCACTCCTTCGCAGCATTCTATTTACATAAGCTACAATATGCGAGCAGCTTTATTTGGGTGAATACCTATTTTGTATTGCACATAAAAAGGAAATGAATTACAATTTAACTATCAGAAAATTAAGATTCCGAAACTGAATACTTCTTTATCAAGAGAGGCAGAGGGACTGGCCCTTTGAAGCCCGGCAACCTCAGTTTATACGAACTGAATAGGTGCTAATTCCTGCAAAATGCATTGCATTTTGGAAGATAAAACTCAACTAGCATGTAAAGCTCATCTTTCTTGATACTGAAGGATGAGCTTTTTATTATTTGAAAAACATATATTGGAGGTATGTAAAATGAAAGTAATTGATTTATCACAAACATTTGAAAATAATATGTCTCAATTTCCTGGAACACCTAAAATACAACTAGAAGCTGTTACAAGTGTTGAAGAATCAGGCTATCAAGTTACAGATTTTCATTCTGTCGTTCATGTTGGCACGCATTGTGATGCTCCTGCGCATTTTATTTCAGGCGCAACGACCATCGATCAATTACCGCTGGATCAATTTGTAGGTGAAGCTGTTCTTATTGATGTAACTCATGTACAAGAACGAAAACTACCTAAAGAAGTACTGCACGATGCTGATATAAAAGAAGGAGATATTGTTATTCTCCATTCCAATCTATCTACTAAATGGAACACGGAGGCGTATGAGAAAGAAGCTTTTTATCTTTCTGAAGAATTAGCCGAGGAACTAGTACAATTAAAAGTAAAATCTGTCGGTTTAGATTTTATTTCTCCTGATGAGGTAACGACAGAAACATCACCAATTCATCACATACTACTTGGGAATAATATTTATTTAATCGAAAACTTAACAAACTTAGATGCCATTCACACGAAACGTTTCTTCTTCTCAGCAGCACCTTTAAAAATTAAAGATAGCGACGGTGCTTTTGCAAGAGCATTTGCTGTAATTTTTTAAACAAACTATACAAAAAAGCAAAGATCATCATTGACCTTTGCTTCTATTTTTTTTATTTAAATTAAGAAAGAATTGCTCAACATGAGGACGTAACCAAGCTAAATAATCCTTCTCTTTCTTCTTTGTACAAGCTATTTCTTCCCCATCTACCATTTCAACAAGTTCTAGTTCTAACAGTTGCTTCGTGAATGCTAACATATTCACTTCTTCGGATGGATACTCTTCTTTTAATTTCTCCTCAATTTCCCCCAATAAAAAACCGTCACGCATCATTGCCAATGCATCAATCCAAAGTGGCGGCATTTCATATTTTTCTCCTGTAATTGTGTCTTTTACAGTATAATTCTTTTGCTCTTTTCGAAATTGAATCGTGTGTAAACATACAGTCGAATTTAATGTTAATTCCATCATACCACCTCTTTCATAATATCTGCATAGAAAAAAGGATGCGCGTGCACCCCTTCTTATCTTTTCATAACACTACTGAACCGTTACATGAGCAATCAATCTCATGTCGATATTTTCCTCCATTATAAACGAAGTATTTTATAAAAAAAACCCTTCTTGAAACATTTTATAAAATGTTTATATTTACACAACAAGAACACTTTTCTGAAAAATCTTTTCTCAAATACATTAAACGGTCGGCAGAAAAATTTCTACTTTCGTTCCTACTCCTAGACTACTTTGGATCGTGATACTCCCTTGATGTTCCTTAATAATTTTATATGTAATCATTAATCCAAGTCCTGTACCATTCTCCTTTGTTGTGTAAAACGCCTTGCCGATTTTTTCTAACTTCTCATTCTCTATACCACATCCTTGGTCTTCAACAGAAATACACAAATGTCCTTGCGTTTTTTGATATGCACGGATATGAATTTCTCCA
Organism: Bacillus sp. FSL W8-0770; assembly: GCF_038008705.1. Taxonomy (NCBI): domain Bacteria; kingdom Bacillati; phylum Bacillota; class Bacilli; order Caryophanales; family Bacillaceae; genus Bacillus; species Bacillus sp. FSL W8-0770. The sequence continues at coordinate 370,898 of NZ_JBBOZR010000001.1, read as the reverse complement.
CCCTCTGGCATTGATTCTATTCCATTTTTAATGATATTTAATAACACTTGTTTTAATTGCTTATCATCACCGTTTATAGCCGGTAGATTTCCATCTACTTGTAAATTACATTTAACTCTATATTGCGTTGCATAACTTTCCATTAGATGCACAACATATAGAAGGGTGTCTCGTATATTACACCTTTCATAATTTGTTGGCTTTGGTTTCCCTAACAACATCAATTCACTAACAAATCCATTAACCCTTTCAATTTCTTGTAGCATAATGTCGTAGCTCATCGTATCAGTTGGATTTCTTTCTTTTTGCATTTGCGTAAACCCTTTTAACGCTGTTAGTGGATTTCGAATTTCATGGGCAATTGTTGTAGACATAGTCCCAATCACAGCTAAATTTTCCGTCTCTTTCATATTGTTCATCATTTCAACCACTGTTCTTACATAAGATTGAAATCGTTTTAATAAAGAATGTGAAATAATGAAATAAAATACACATAAAACAAGTGGAATTATCACTTTTAAATCTTGTAATAGCAATGTGAAAAATACGTACTTTCCAATTACACTAAAGGAAACTAAATAAAAGTATTTTCTATTCACGAAAACTGGGGCAAATAAAATTAACAACATTTCTACCATACTACCATGTTCAAAAGGTCTATCCGTTCGCAAATAAATCATTAAATTATTAACAAGATTGATAAACATGTATCCAAATAAAAATAAATATTTTACAGAATATACATACCCTCTTTTTTGAAGATATATAGAAATAGGAAATAATGCTATTACAAATATAGGCACACCTATCCCAAGACTACCTTCTGGCCACCCTACCGCTGTTCCACTAATATTCATAGCAGGATATACAAAATAATATATAGCGTCATATAAAAAGAATATAATATAAAATAATAATATAAATACCTTTAAGGCTCTTCTTTCTTCATAAATCAAGCTCTTGTATTTGTTCATATAAAAACTCCCCTTGATCGATACAAAAAACTTTCATTGTTATCTCCTTAAAGTATAAGTATGAAATTGCTTTCAGGGCAATATTTAACCTTATAATACTAAAAGGAAGGAGATCTCTCCTTCCTTTTAGTAACAACTTATATCCACCTTACCCTATCATGTAACAATCCATCAGTAAAATTATTATGCCCTATTACAAAATCCTTCATATATAAATTTAAATACTCACCGTACTTACTTTCTGTATTTAATAACAACTCCTCGACGTAATAAGCACCTTGTTCAAATTGATCTAAAAGTAAACTAGACAAGCCCGCATAAATTCCACAACCTACCTGAAAATACGTTGCATTCGTTTTATATTTACGAAAAACTTGGCTACTATTCATTACATTATACATATATGTCTCACTATTTTCATAAACGAGTAACACACCGACCAAGTCCTCTCCAGCAACCTCTTCTTCCGCTGGATTAAACACTTTACGATTCCAGTTCCATAAATCTTCTACTTGATCTAAGTTCTGTCTAATTATATTTGTTGTATACTCATTAATTCGGTAAAGAAAACCAACTTCCATATTGAAGTTTTTCCCTAAAATTAATACTTCCTCATGTGGCATTAAACAACCATAGAATTCTTTTTCTCCTAACTTCACTTTATACTCTGAAGCATATACATCTTCATAAAAGTAAAGAGGCCGATGATGACTCATATACATCGGATAACTCCAGATTGCTTCATCTAAAAATCGCTCTACTGCCCATGAAGCATAAAGTGTATGTGGCTTTATAAGTGCTGTATCATGCAAAAACGACGTGTCATGTTCTACAATATAACATGCTCTTGGCCTTTCATTTGGTCGTTCCTTCATAAGCTCAACAACCATCCATTGAACAACACCTGGATTCATACCTGAACCTATAATCGCTTTTGTATTTGTAAATTTCTCTTTCTCCTTCTCAAACCTTGTATATCTTTCCGTAAGCTGAAAGCCGATTAAGCTGTCGTCCTGATCTACTGCTTCATTTTCCAAGGCTGAATTAATATAACAAATTCCTAATTCATTACAGCAGCTTAATACTCTAACTGTATCTGCCCCTGAAACATCAATCACAACACTCGTACTTTTTTCTTTTAAATGTTTTTTAAATTCCACTACATTTTGAAGGTTTATCTCATATAAATATAATTGACCTTTCAAATTCGAAAACAACTCATCATAATAAGTCCTATCTTTTTGTTTTATATCCACTAAATGAAATTTGGCATTCTTTAATACTTCATAAATTGGATCTTTTTCATTTGCTATCGCTTGATTTAAAATTGCTAAAACTGCTTTTGCTGCTCCACCAGCACTACCAAGCAATGTAATTGATAACGAATTCGGAAACTGCTCCACGAACAAAACCCCTTTAATAAATTAGTTGAGCAACTCCTCCTCAAAAAATAAATTGAATACATAAAAAGATAGCTCGTACACAATTTTTATAAGTTAGTGCAAAGTTACCTTTTAAAAAATCACACTATACTATGTTTATATTCAATTCATTTTTCCCCTCATCTTCAAATTAAACTAAAACAAATAGGCTCGACCTTTTCTTCTGCATATAAAAGAAAAAGTCAGCCCTTCCAACTAATCTACGGACAATGGACGGATTTTACATGTTGAATATTCACATACATTTTTGCATCACGTGCTTTTGATATTTCAATATGACCTTCATCAATTTTCGCCATTTTTCCAATTTTATTGGACTCCTCACCTAAATCAAACACCATAATTTTCCCAGTCATTTTAATAAGCTGTTCTTCAAATGTTCTAGCTAATGTAATATTTAACGGATTTACGGGGAGTTCATTTTTATTGAGGGCATACGGTACTTGGTTTTCTTTATACGGAATTAACCATTTTAAATGCTTTAAAGATATATATACCGTTTTATAAACCGGACTATAAAAAACAATATAGTCGTTCATCACACTTGTAACATAACCATGTATTGGAGCATTTCCTGCTACATAAACTTCTGTAAAAATCCCTTTAGAAGTACTTAATACTTTTCTCAAAGAAATTGAAGGGGATTCCCTCTTAATTACAGAATCAACATCTGGTTTTAGTATGTCTTCGTCATGTGGTCTTAAAAATTTATAGTATTGTACATGATATAAAGATATATATACATAGTCTTGTCCATTGTAAAGAACAATAATGTCATTTCCTACGTCTATTAATATACCTTTAAACCTTTTTTCACCGATTAATTTAACATATATATTTTCCCCAATACTTTTGTTTAACTCATTCATCTATATCCTCCTTCCTATGAATTTCAGCTTTCCAATCTTCCGTTTCAAAAAAATAATCAGGGCAATGTTCTGTCTTAATAGTAAGTAATTCCTTTTCATACTATCGAAATAAGAAATTGTTCTTCTCTTTCCCTCATAATGCCCCTCTTATTTATTAAACATTATTCATCTTCATTCTTTTTACATTTCACTACTTGACTCACACTCTTAATATGATAATTAATGATATAAATAACTTCATCACCGTTTACTAGCGTAATACATTCTTCATGCACTTCACTTAATAAGCCTTCTACACACTCTGGGCCGCCACGATTAATCTTTACCCACTTATACTTCAAGTCACGTAATACATCGACAAAAGTATCATCATCAGAGCAGAAACATGAAACATAGCCATCGCCACATTTACTTTCTTTCACTTTCTTAACTAGACTTTTCACATGTTTCAATTGGTAATATACTAATTCACCAAGAGGAAGTTGTAATGTAAGGTAATCTCTTCCTAACGATACAAGTACCCCCACTCGACTCTCTGGTCCACGAAGATTTACTTTTACAGTCTCACCGACTAAGCCTTTAATTTGTTCACAGCATAATATACTTTCCAAATTTATATCCTCCTTTCTTATTATCTTCCTCTTCTTGACTGTCTTTGTGCGCGAGCTCGACCTGAATTATTACTTTCACTTTCACTTTCACTTTCACTTTCGCTTTCTTCGCTCTCTCTACAAGGTACTGTTACACTCTTAATATGAGATACTGCAACTAATATAACTTCTTCTTTTACAATTAGTGTCACAAATTCACAAGAAACATCTTGTAAAATACCTTCAACTTTCTCTGGGCCACCACGATTAATTTTCACCCAGCAATATTTGAAGCTTTGAAGTAACTTTTCAAAGTCATCTTCACATTCACATTCCAACCATCTGCAATCATCTGCTTTACAATCTTTCGCATTTTTTGTAATACTTTTCAGATGACGAATCTGATAGTAATAGAGCTCTCCTTTTTCATTCTTTAATACAAAGTAATCCGAACATACAGCGACTATTGTCCCTTTTTGAGATTCTGGACCACCCCTGTTTACTCTCACAAAAGATCCAATTAAGTCTTTCAGAAAATCACAATGAAATAAACTCACGAGAAAACCCCTTCCATTAATTTATAAGCTTTTGCACTGATAGTATATGTATCTGTACAGGTTACGTTCTCTATGTTTGTCCTAGCTAGAAAAAAATATGCTTTTAACATGGTAGACTACTACCTATCAAAATTTGAAGAAAGGCTAAGAACTCCTTATGTTTTTGATATCTTCAAACAAAAAATCCCTTATGAATATACATTTCTGCATATCTTCATAAGGGATTTTCCATAGTTTAATCTTCGTCTTTAACATCCATATCTTCTGGAATTGGTTCGTTCAATATTTCTTCCACTAATTGCTTATATTTCTCCATTTGTTCTAAATGTGTATTAAATTGTTCTTTATTTACTAAATATTGCTCTCCATCGAATAGCGCACGAATTTTCTTTTGCTGAATTAACTCTTCAATATACGATTTTGGTAAATTCAAATACTCCGCAGTCTCTTCTACTGTTATATACAATGCGTTCATTCCTTTATTATTTTTTCATCTATACTGTATCTTACTTTATTTTTGTAAACAAATAAAAAAGATTTTGTAAATGCAGTTCAAAAAGCAGGTAGATGCATTCCATATATTGTATAGTATTATATAGTAAGAATTTTTTAAATATAGAATGGTATTACCCATTTACACAAAGGAGAGTTAACATATGGCTACTCGTCACATCATTACAATGTTAGAAAAAACACTACAAGTTGAAACAGAAAACACAATTTCTCATTTGAATGTATCTTTATCTGATCGTTTTCTTTCTCAAAGCACAGCAATACATGAAAACAATTGTTATCATACAATTGGTGAATGGTACAAAAATCACTTCTTATTCCAACAAGATGATTTCCTTTGGGCTAAATATGCCTTCTATGACGCATATTGTGAAGCCATCAAAAAACAAGGTCATCTTACAAAACGTGTTCGCCAAATATTAGAATCATTAGCTCGAATGCATGGAAAACAGTATATTGCTTCTATACTAAATATGCCATTTCCTAATGAACGCGCTAAAGGGACAGCGTAATTTAGCCATGTTCTGCGTAAGCAAAACATAGCTAAATTGTTTTCTAGGATGCTTTACCAATAAAATGTTCATATCATATGAACTGATGAAACCGGTGTCATTATAATGATAGAAAATATAGTAAACAGGAAAACCCCCACGTACATCTCTCATCCATTTGAATAGAGAAATACGTGGGGGTATACTTGTTCCTTATTATTTCATCATCTGCTTAATCAGTTCGCGATTTCTCTTCTTAAATACTTCATTATGAGAAGAAACCATTCCATACTCACTTGCATCTGGTTGGATAAATTGTTTTGCTTTATTCACAGCATTTCCCGCATCTTGGAATGCACCTGCAATTAAGTGTAGTTTCCCTTCGTGCTTTAAAATATCTCCAGCAGCATATAATCCATCTACTGAAGACTCACTATTTGCATTACCTGCAATATAATAATTATCTATAATTGCAACGTCTAACTCACTATTTTCTAATAATGTAATGTCGCGTTCATATCCATGATTAATAATAACTTCATCAATAGGTAAATGAGAAACCTCACCTGTTTCATGATTTGTTAATTCTACATATTCGATTGCTTCATGATTATCACCAGCAATTAATTTTGTAATCGATGTATTAAAGAAACACTCCGCCGAGCTGTTCATAAGTTGTTTTACTTGTGCTTCATGACCAGATAATTCTTCTTTTCTATACGTTACATACACTTTTTTCGCAATTGGTTCCAATTCATTTGCCCAATCAACAGCAGAATTGCCTCCACCGGAAATAATAACTGTTTTACCTTTGAAACGCTTTAAAGATTTAACTGTATAATTTAAATTCGATACTTCAAATCGCTCAGCACCTTCAATAGATAACTTTTGCGGTTTCAATATACCACTTCCTGTTGCGACGATAACTGTTTTTGAAAAGTGTTCTTCGCCAGTACTTGTTTTTAATGTAAAAGTACCATCTTGATTACGAATAATCGATTCTACTTTTGTATCTAATACAACTTCTGGCTTAAATGTTAACCCTTGCTGTACAAGTTGTTCAATTAACTTATCACCTGTAACTGGCAATAGTCCTCCTACATCCCAAATCATCTTTTCCGGATACACATGTATTTTTCCACCTAAATGTGGTTGAAATTCTATTATTTTCGTTTTCATTTCTCTGAGTCCACTATAAAAAGCTGAATAAAGCCCTGCAGGTCCTCCGCCTATCACGGTTACATCAAACAATTCTTCTCGATTCATTCGTGCTCACTCCTCAGCTATTAATCATTGATTATCATTCTCAATAAAATATAACCTGTTTCCGCAAAATTTACAATCAAAATTACTATTGACAATACACCTATATAAAATTATATTATTTAAAGAATCAATAGTGATAATCATTATCATTTTGTTAATAATTAGCAAATTTGAGATTACATCTTCTTTCATTAATATGGTTATTACTATATTATAAAATCTCATATTCAAGATTTTTAATAAATTATTTTGCATTACCACTACTATTTCAAAAAGATTACAGTTAAACAAATTATTGTATACACATATCATCTATGTTAAAGGAGAAAGACAATGAAAAAGTTATTTATTTCACTAACAGTCCTTTTCGTTCTTGTTATGAGCGCTTGTAGCAATAGCTCTACAGACAAAAAGGACGATGCAAAAGGTAGCAAATCAGAAACAATTACATACCAATCTGAAAATGGTAAAGTAGAAGTTCCTGCAAATCCAAAACGCGTTGTTGTATTATCATCATTCGCTGGTAACGTAATGTCATTAGGTGTAAATCTTGTTGGGGTAGATTCATGGTCTAAACAAAACCCACGTTTTGATAGCAAACTTAAAGATGTTGCTGAAGTATCAGATGAAAATGTTGAAAAAATCGCTGAACTAAATCCAGATTTAATCATCGGTTTATCAAATATTAAAAATGTCGATAAGTTAAAGAAAATCGCGCCTACTGTAACATACACTTACGGAAAAGTTGATTACTTAACACAGCATTTAGAAATCGGTAAGTTATTAAACAAAGAAAAAGAAGCAAAAACTTGGGTTGATGACTTCAAGAAACGTGCACAAGAAGCTGGTAAAGAAATTAAAGCAAAAATCGGTGAAGATGCTACAGTTTCTGTTGTAGAAAACTTCAACAAACAGCTTTATGTATACGGCGAGAACTGGGGCCGCGGAACAGAAATTCTGTACCAAGAAATGAAATTAAAAATGCCTGAAAAAGTAAAAGAAAAAGCATTAAAAGAAGGTTACTACGCATTATCTACTGAGGTATTACCTGAATTTGCTGGTGATTACTTAATCGTAAGTAAAAATAAAGATACTGATAACTCATTCCAAGAGACAGAATCATATAAAAACATCCCAGCAGTAAAAAATAATCGCGTATATGAAGCAAACATGATGGAATTCTATTTCAATGATCCACTTACATTAGATTTCCAACTAGACTTCTTCAAGAAGAGCTTTCTTGGTAAATAATACAAACATGAGGAATTCTTAAATTAAGAATTCCTCTTCCTTTATTCTATGAACAGAAAAGATGTGAAACGAATGACAAAAGATCACGACAATCCACGTTCTATAGCTTTTACATACAAACTAATTTTGAGCATAATTGCATTCTTTCTTATTTTTATGGTGGCAATGGTATTAGGGGCTGCCGATACTTCAATAAAAGATGTATGGTTAGCGCTCACTTCCTCTGCTAAAGGGGACAAAATATCTATTATTCGAGAAATTCGTTTACCACGTGAAGTAGCTGCAATTTTTGTAGGAGCTGGACTTGCTGTTTCTGGAGCAATTATGCAAGGATTAACACGAAATCCGCTTGCAGATCCTGGATTACTAGGGCTATCTGGTGGAGCAAATGCTGCACTTGCACTGACACTTGCTTTCAACCCTTCCATCAGCTATCTTTACTTAACATTAGCTTGCTTTATCGGTGCTGCAATCGGTGCGATTATGGTATTTGGAATTGGTATGGTGAAAAAAGGCGGGCTGTCCCCTCTTCGAATTGTATTAGCCGGTGCTGCCGTTTCAGCATTTCTACTCGCAATTTCAGAAGGAGTCGGCATTTACTTTAAAATTTCACAAGAGGTATCACTTTGGACTGCTGGGGGCGTAATTGGAACAACTTGGGGCCAATTAAAAATTATTATTCCAGTCATTTCAATTAGTATCTTTATCGCTATCTTACTAGCAAAAAAATTGACAGTTCTTAGCTTCAGTGAAGAAGTTGCTATTGGACTAGGTCAAAAAATTATTGTTATTAAAACCATTCTATTTATCATTATTATATTACTTGCTGGTGCGTCTGTAGCTCTTGTCGGAAATATGGCATTTATCGGCTTAATGGTACCTCACATGGTACGCCCAATTGTCGGTCCAGATTACCGATTTGTTATACCGATGTCAGCAATTGCTGGAGCTTCCTTTATGCTACTTGCAGATACAATCGGACGTACTATTAACGCTCCATACGAAACACCAGTTGCAGCAATTGTCGCGATTGTAGGGTTACCATTCTTCCTATTCATTGTACGTAAAGGAGGAAAAACATTCTCATGATGCAATCTATTTTAAGAAAACAGCGTCTCATTATACTCACTTTACTTATAGTAATCATCACAACCATTGTAGTTGGAATGGGACTTGGTTCAGCATCTTTATCTTATGATCGACTACTCCCAACATTAATGGGGCAAGGGACGTTTAAAGAGGAGTTTGTTTTATACTCTTTAAGGCTACCTAGAATTGTCATTACATTATTAGCTGGTATGGCTCTCGCTTTATCAGGAGCTATTCTTCAAGGAATTACTCGAAATGATTTAGCTGAACCTGGTATTCTTGGTATTAACTCTGGGGCCGGTGTTGCTGTTGCTATTTTCTTTTTATACTTTCCAATAGATGTAGGTTCATTTCTCTACTTACTACCTGTAGTTGGATTTATCGGAGCATTTCTGACAGCTGTTCTAATTTACGTATTTTCATATAGTAAATCAACTGGACTTCAGCCAATCCGATTAACATTAACCGGTATCGGTTTTGCATTTGCACTATCTGGAACGATGATTGTCCTTATCTCATCCGCAGATCGTATGAAAGTAGACTTTATTTCAAAATGGATTGCCGGAAATATTTGGGGAGATGACTGGATATTCGTTTTAGCAATGCTCCCATGGCTAATCGTATTAATTCCGTTTGTTTTCTATAAAGCAAATCGATTAAACATTTTAGCATTAAACGAACCAGTCGCAATCGGTGTTGGAATTGAAATTGAAAAAGAACGTAGGTACTTATTAGTTGCAGCTGTTGCTCTTGCAGCTGCAGCTGTTTCCGTAACAGGAGGAATTAGCTTTATCGGATTAATGGCTCCTCATATCGCGAAATCTTTAGTAGGTCCAAGACATCAAATCTTCATGCCTATCGCCCTTTTAATCGGCGGATGGCTATTATTATTAGCAGATACAATTGGAAGAAATATCGTTGATCCTAATGGCATTCCAGCAGGTATTGTCGTTGCTTTAATTGGGGCTCCTTACTTTATGTATTTGTTGCTTAAAAAAGCTTAAAAGACACCCTCAAGATTTTTTCTTGAGGGTGTCTTTGTTTCATTCTACTGCTGCCCATATCCTTCAAACTTCTTCGCCAAATTCTCCATCTCATCTTCTGGCAATAACTTCGGTTCTCCGACGCTTTTCGTTTGATAATAAATTTGTGCACAAAACTCAATTTCTTCCGCAACAGTAAATGCCATTTTTATATTATTTGCACCTGCAATTAAACCGTGATTCGCAAGTAAAACAGCACGGCGATCAATCATGCCTTCAAAAGCAGCCTCTGCTAATTGCTTCGTACCAAATGTTTCATACGGTGCACAGCGCACATTCGGACCTGCAAAAGCAATTAAATATGACACAGCCGGAAGCTCCCATCCTAATGACGCAATCGTCTTCGCGTAAGGAGAATGTGTATGCACAAGCGCATTTATATCTTCACGCTTCCTATAGTAAATAAGGTGCATATCTAATTCACTTGATGGTTTTCTCTCTCCTTCTACTACTTCACCACCTAAGTTTAATATAACCACATCTTCAGGCTTTGTTTCATAATACTCTAAACCACTTGGGCTAATCGCAACAAGACCTTGTTCACGATTAAAGATACTAATATTACCGCCCGTTCCCTTTGTTAAACCACTAGAAATCATTTTCTTTCCATACGCTACAATTTCTTCTCTTTCTTTTTGTAATAACATATACATCCCCCTAAGTATGAAGCTTATGATGACTGACTTTTATATTTATCTATTTATTGAAATAGCTTTTTTAAATTCTCCGTAAACGGTGCCTTTACAATCCCTTTTTCTGTAATAATCGCTGTTACATTTTCATGTGGAGTAACATCAAATGCTGGATTATATACTTTACTTTCTTTCGGAGCAGAATATTGTCCGAAGCGATTAATCACTTCAGAAGCATCTCTTTCCTCGATGGGAATTTCTTTTCCTGTCGGTGTTTTCAAGTCGATTGTCGGCGTTGGCGCTGCTACATAAAACGGAATGTTGTAGTATTTCGCTAAAATAGATACGCCTAATGTTCCAATTTTATTTGCTATATCACCGTTCGCTGCCACACGGTCGCATCCAACAATTACGGCGTCAATCTTCCCTTGTGACATGACCATAGCTGCCATATTATCCGTAATGACAGTAACATCAATTCCCGCTCGCTGTAGTTCTAATGCCGTTAACGTTGACCCTTGTAATCTTGGACGTGTTTCATCCGAAAAGATTTTTAAGTCCCATCCTTTTTCTTTTGCTAAGTACATTGGAGCCGTCGCAGTACCATACTTAGTCGTCGCTAACGCACCAGCATTACAATGTGTTAATACTCCCATTCCATCACGGAATAATGTTAATGCATGTTCTCCAATTTGACGGTTAATTTCTTCATCTTCTCTATGAATTTCTTTTGCCTCTTCTAGTAATCTATCTTTCAACTGTAAGATTGATAAATGAATATTATCTGCCGCTACACTTTCCATTCTTTCAAGTGCCCAAAATAAATTTACTGCAGTCGGTCTTGATGTCGCCAAGTATGTACATACCTTTCTTACTTCATCCATAAATCCTTCTTCCGTACTTTCAGCAAATTCCTTTACCCCTAAATACACTCCATAAGCTGCTGAAACACCAATCGCTGGTGCACCTCGTACTTTCATTACTTGAATGGCATTCCACACACTTTCAGCTGTTTTAAATGATTCATAGACAATTTCATTCGGTAATAACGTTTGATCTAACAAAACTAAAGCATCATCTTTCCACTGAATTGGTATTAATTGCTCTTCCATCATATTCTCCCCTTACTCCGCGTAGTGCATTGACTGTTCTTTTAACGTTTCTACAAAACTTGTACCTGTTCTATATTGATTCGCTCGTAAAATAAAACTCTTCGCTACTTTAAGACAAATTCGCTCCGCTCTAGCACGTGCTTCCTCATTCTCAATACAAGTAATATCTTTTACTTTCGCTAATCCAACAATACGGCGGATTAATTCAAGACCTGTCACTGCAGCTGTATCCTCTAATACAGATTGTAAATATACTTCGTTAAAGCCTTCTTCCTTCGCCATAATCTCGGTCACATGAATATCCCAAGCATCTAAAAACTTCTTCTTAAATAAATCAATTACCTCTACCATCGTAGTTTGTAACCAATCCATATACGTATCTTTCTCAGCTCCAGGTGGCATCGTTGCATCTGCATTCACCCAAGCAAACATTAAATTCGCCATTACATTCCCAACGTCATATCCCATAGGTCCATAAAAAGCAAACTCAGGATCAATAACCTTTGTAGAATCATCTCTTACAAAAACAGAACCAGTATGTAAATCACCATGAAGCAATGCCTGTGCATTCGTCATAAAAGAAAATTTACGTTTCGCTACTTCCATACGAAGCTCTTTATCACTATAAATATGCTCCCTAATCCATCCCTCATTTAAAGGAAATAACTCATTACGCTTATTATGATTTGTAAATGGTTCTGAATATACGAGGTCCTCTGTAATCTCACATAATTCAGGATTTATATAATTCTTCACAAGTTCCTTCTTCTCTTTATGATTCATTACAACATCAGATGTTAATAAAAGTGTATTTACCATAAAAGTAGTTAAGTCGTCAGCAAGCTGCGGAAATATTTGATGATTTATAAGTGCTGTACGTAATATTGTGTGATCCGATAAATCTTCCATTACGCAACAGTTCATCACACTATCAAATAAATACACCTTAGGAACAAGTCCAGGTGCTAACTCATCCTCTAACTGCAAAACATCTGATTCTATGCGAATACGATTCGTCGACAACTTAAACTCATCTGAAATGCGAGCTGTATCCCCAGCTTGCTTTACGATGACAGAGATGTTCTCTTTTTCATCCCAAACGCGGAACACATAATTTAAATTGCCATCACCTATTTCTTTACACTTTAGCCCCTTTGCATGTTCAAACTTAGATAATTTCTCTTTCACATATGCAATCACATCGCTAGCTTCCATTAAAAAATAATTTGTGAACTTAGACATGGTTTCCCCTCCACACCAATTGTAAGCGTTTTCTAAAAGCTATAAAAAATAATAGGTTGAATTTTTTCATCCTATAAATATGTATTCTTCTTTTTGAAAGGTATATCTAGGTTTTATTATATCTCGTTAGCACTTTGAGTCAATATTTCTAACTATCAGCGTAATATACTTCCTAATTATATATTTGAGATGACAAAAATTGTTCAAAAAGATTTCGATTCATTTTATTTTATTTATCGCACAATTCTTTGTAAAATAGAAATAAGCAGTTCCTTTTCAAATACATAACTTCTAAGAAATATTTCCTTCCTAAGAATTTACACTTACACCATATCTCTAACATACACACTACTCTTTCAAACAATCATTGAAAATTTATAAACTTAAAGTTACCTTTCCATTCCCTGTTAGCCTTAATTGAGAATAAATATTAATTAAATCGGTATAAAGTTGGTTTATTCTCTTGACAAAATAACCACTTCTATATGATAATTAATATCGAATTAGAATTATTATAGTTAATTAAAAAATATATTTTATGAGCACACTATTTTTTGATGCTCAAAACCAACATTTAGGAGGAATTTTAATATGTTATTAATCGGCACAGAAGTAAAACCGTTTAAAGCTAATGCTTACCATAATGGAGAATTTATCCAAGTTACTGACGAAAGTTTAAAAGGAAAATGGAGTGTAGTTTGTTTCTACCCAGCTGACTTCACATTCGTTTGCCCAACTGAACTTGAAGACTTACAAAACCAATACGCAACTCTAAAAGACTTAGGCGTTGAAGTATACTCTGTATCTACAGACACTCACTTCACTCACAAAGCATGGCATGATAGCTCAGAAACTATCGGCAAAATCGAGTACATCATGATTGGTGACCCAACTCGCACAATCACTACAAACTTCAACGTTTTAATGGAAGAAGAAGGTCTTGCTGCTCGTGGTACATTCATCATCGATCCAGACGGCGTTATCCAATCTATGGAAATCAATGCTGACGGTATCGGCCGTGACGCAAGCATTCTTGTTAACAAAATTAAAGCTGCTCAATACGTACGTAACAACCCAGGTGAAGTTTGCCCAGCTAAATGGCAAGAGGGTTCTGCAACACTTAAACCAAGCCTTGACCTTGTAGGCAAAATCTAAGGAGTTCGATCAAAATGATACTAGATGCAGATATAAAAACACAACTATCCCAATACCTTCAATTAATGGAGAACGATATTTTACTTAAGGTAAGCGCGGGAGACGATAACGTATCTAAAGATATGTTAGCTCTAGTAGACGAATTAGCTACTATGTCATCTAAGATTACAGTAGAAAAAGTTGAATTAGAGAGAACACCAAGCTTTAGCGTAAACCGCCCTGGTGAAGACACTGGTGTCGTATTCGCTGGTATTCCATTAGGACACGAATTTACATCATTAGTGTTAGCTTTACTACAAGTAAGTGGACGCGCTCCAAAAGTTGAACAAAAATTAATCGATCAAATTAAAAACATTCAAGGCGAATATCATTTTGAATCTTATATCAGCCTAAGTTGTCATAACTGTCCTGATGTTGTACAAGCTCTTAACGTAATGAGCGTTCTTAACCCTGGTATTACACATACTATGATTGATGGCGCTGCATTCAAAGAGGAAGTAGAAAGCAAAGACATCATGGCAGTACCAACTGTTTACCTAAACGGCGAATCTTTCGGAAGCGGTCGTATGACACTTGAAGAAATTTTAGCTAAAATGGGTAACGGTCCAGATGCATCAGAGCTTTCTGATAAAGATCCATACGATGTTCTTGTTGTTGGTGGGGGCCCTGCTGGTGCAAGTGCAGCAATTTACGCAGCACGTAAAGGCATCCGCACTGGTATCGTTGCTGAGCGCTTCGGTGGTCAAGTAATGGATACTATGGGCATTGAGAACTTCATCAGCGTAAAAAAGACTGAAGGTCCTAAGCTAGTAGCAAGCCTTGAAGAACACGTAAAAGAATACGACATCGATGTAATGAATCTACAACGTGCGAAACGTTTAGAGAAAAAAGAACTTATTGAAGTGGAACTTGAAAACGGCGCTATTCTGAAAAGTAAGAGCGTAATCGTTTCTACAGGTGCTCGCTGGCGTAATGTTGGCGTACCAGGTGAAGCTGAGTTCAAAAATAAAGGTGTAGCATATTGCCCACACTGTGACGGTCCATTATTCACTGGAAAAGACGTAGCAGTTATCGGCGGAGGTAACTCTGGTATTGAAGCAGCTATCGACTTAGCAGGTATCGTTAAGCACGTAACTGTTCTTGAATTCATGCCAGAATTAAAAGCTGATGCTGTATTACAAGAGCGTCTTAACAGCTTACCAAACGTAACTGTTCTGAAAAACGTTCAAACGAAAGAAATCACTGGTACTGATAAAGTAAACGGTATTTCTTACATCGATCGTGAAACTGAAGAAGTTCATCACGTTGAATTACAAGGTGTATTCGTACAAATCGGTCTTGTGCCAAACACAGACTGGTTAGGCGAAACAGTTGAACGCGTTCGCGGTGAAATCGTAACAGACAAGCACGGCGCTACAAACGTACCAGGAGTGTTTGCTGCAGGTGACTGTACAAATAATCCGTACAAACAAATCATCATCTCTATGGGTTCAGGTGCAAACGCAGCTTTAGGTGCATTTGATTACTTAATCCGTAACTAATAAAAAACAGGTGCCTTGGCACCTGTTTTTTTATTACCCTAATGTATAAACTAAAAACCTCTCATTCCCATTCTTCTCATAAGCACCTGGCAATCTAACTTCTTTCTTCAGCTCAAACGCAGTCTGATTTTCTAAGAAGAAAATATAGTCCTCAGAAGGATAATATAAAATAATATCCACTTCTCTCCCCGTATTTTCTACTGAAAGCAAAATGTTATTTACTACATTCATAAACACTTGCACAGAAAACGGATTAAAGAAATAAAACCTATTATCATGTGGATCAATCTTATATTCCTGCGCTAAACAACATTGGAATTGAATTTTCCCCTTACTGTTTCGTGCCTTTCGGGCATAACGATCTCGATTATCCATCGCTTCTTTATAAAATTCTTCATTCATTTCAATTCCAACTGCTGAAGCCCCACATTTATGATGCATATAAAAGTTTAATCGCCCTTTTCCGCACCCAAAGTCTACAATTCGGTCGCTACTTCGTATTTCATATTGATTCAATAACTCATCTAACCCGCTATACGGCGTCGGTTCATAGCGGTGATAATGCATAGACTTGTTAAACCCTTTTTGCTCACCGACTGTTTTTATATGTAAAACTGCATCGTAATATTGTTCGTTCATTCGTTTTCTCCTATTAAAAAATGGTACTTATTATTATACACCATGTACTGGAGGCTCATTTTTCATCAAATTAATAGGTACGTGAAATTATATTAACGATTTTCTTAATATATCTATCGTAACTTCAAATATATCAACGATTTTCTCAATATATCTATCATAACTTCAAATATATTAACGATTTTCTCAATATATCGATTTACCGACAATTCACGACAAAAAAACAGGAGCTCTTTAGCCCCTGTCTTCTAACACTTTCAATACAGTTTGTTTCAATATTTCTACCCCATCCATAATACAACTATGATCAAATCTCATATACGGATGGTGTAATCCAGGTTGTAGGTCTGCTCCTAGTCCAAGCATGACAGCTTTTAAATGTGGTCTTTTCACTGTATAGTAATGGAAATCATCGCTTCCTGTCGTATAGAGAGGCCCTGTGCATCTCTCTTCCCCATACACTTCGAGAATACCTTTACGCATAAAGCGCTCTGCTTCTTCGGAAACCTCTGCTCCTGGTGCAAGATCCATCCATTCGTATGAAGTTTTCGACCCCATCGATGCAGCTGATTCTATTACATGCTCAATCTTTTTCTTTAATTCTTCTAATAGTATATTACTCTCTGCTCTTACATCTAAACTGAAATGACCATTTCCCGGAATAATATTTAAATTATCACCACCAGCTTGGCATCTCGTCATTTTTACTGAATAAGAACTTTGCGGTGGCAGCCAAATATTTTTCAAACCGACATTAATCATGGAAATGACATCAATCGCATTCACACCTTGGTGTGGTCTTGCCCCGTGTGCATCCTCCCCATGAATCATACCCTCTAAAAATCCTGCTGCTCCATGGCGAATAGATGAGGCTGCTTGTTTCAAAGATAGTTCTTCAATTGGTCTTAGATGGACGCCAAATAAGAAATCAGCATCATCTACAGCACCTTTCTCCACCATCTTCAAAGCACCATTACCCTTCTCTTCTGCCGGCTGAAAAATAAATCTAACCGTACCACTTTTCCATCTCATATTTTTCAATTGTAAAATAAGTCCCATTACAATGGTCATATGAGCATCATGGCCACATGAATGGTTCGCTTTAAATTCTCCATTTACTTCTTGCCAAAGTGCATCCATATCAGCACGAATCGCAATAACTGGATTCCCGCCTCCAATCTCAGCAATTACACCTGGACAATCATCAAATGTTCTATATGAAATTCCTTCTTCTTTTAAAAAGTCAGTAATATACGCTGTCGTTTCATATTCTTTCCAACTTACTTCAGGGTTTTCGTGTAAATGCTGAAAAATCTCCGTTAAGCGCTCTTGTAGTTCTAATGTTTTCAACGTTCCAGTCTCCTTCCCACATTACAAACGATTCGGGTTAATTATACTTATGAAAAACAGATGTTTTTATGAACATATTGAATTTTAAGAAAAAAGTCAATTATTTATTTTTAAATACTTAAAAACCTTACTCTGCACTTATATTAAAAACTAAACAAACAACTAGAACATTCCTTATTTTCTGTTTTTTATGTTGACGCTTACATAAACTTTTAGTTATCATAACCTAATAAACGTCTATTTTACGACAATTCTAAAAATACAAACAAACATACGTAACAAGGAGGAACTTTATGAAAAAAGAAATACCCTTTGGAATAGCGATTATCCCTATTATCATTACCGTTGCAGTTATGATGGTTACAATTGTTGTATTAAAACAAACCCCTCACGTTCCACTTATTATCGGTACAACCGTTGCTTCTATTGTCGCTTGGCGTTACGGTTACAAATGGAATGATCTTGAAGAAGCAATGTATAAAGGGATTCGTCTTGCATTACCTGCTATCGTCATTATTATTCTTGTTGGCTTAACAATTGGTGCTTGGATTGGCGGTGGAATCGTCGCAACGATGATTTATTACGGTTTAAAACTTTTAACTCCATCACTATTTTTAGTTTCCATTACCGTCATTTGTTCTATCGTTGCATTAGCAATTGGTAGCTCTTGGTCTACAATGGGGACAATTGGTGTTGCTGGAATGGGAATTGGCCTAAGTATGGGAATCCCAGCTCCAATGGTTGCTGGTGCCATTATTTCAGGCTCTTATTTTGGCGATAAAATGTCACCGCTTTCAGACACAACTAACTTAGCCGCAGGATTAACAAATACAGATTTATTCGCACACATTCGTCACATGTTATTTACTACAGTTCCAGGTTTAATTATTACTCTTATCGTCTATGCTCTCTTAGGAAGAAGCTTCGGCGCTAACAATATTGATGCGAAGAGCATCGATCAAACGTTACAAGTATTGCAACAAAACTTTGTTATCTCACCTTTCCTACTCATTATACCCGTAGTCGTTATGGTATTGGTCGCAAAAAAGGTCCCTGCTATACCAGCGATTCTCGTCGGTATTATTTTAGGATTTTTATCACAAGTCTTTATTCAAGGTGGTTCTGTCTCAGCATCTGTCGGTGCACTCCAAGCTGGATTTGTTATAGACACTGGAAACAAGCTAGTAGACGAACTATTTAACCGCGGTGGCTTAGATTCGATGATGAATACAGTCTCTATGACAATTGTCGCTATGACTTTCGGAGGAGTATTAGAACATACAGGTATTCTTCGCTCAATTGTAAATCAAATTTTAAAGTTAGCGAAATCAGCAAAAGGGCTTATCGCTTCTACTATCGCATCTTGTTTTGCAACAAACCTTACTTGCTCTGAACAATATATTTCAATTGTTGTCCCTTCAAGAATGTACGCAAATGCATACACAGAAAAAGGACTACATTCAAAAAACTTATCCAGAGCATTAGAAGATGGCGGAACATTAACTTCTGTCTTCGTTCCTTGGAATACGTGCGGTGTATTTATTCTCGCTACACTTGGCGTAGGTGCATTTGAATATGCCCCTTATGCTATTTTGAATTTCATCGTACCTATTATCTCAATCATTTATGGCATAACAGGCTTCACAATTGTAAAACTATCAGACATTGAAAAAACAGAATTACTAAAGAAACAAAAAGCTCAACTAGAAGCTTAAAAATAGCGGTAAATTCAGTTCATATAGTGCGCGAGGTCGCCCTTGTTGATAGGGCATTTCCTCGCCACAAATATGAGCATACCCGTAATCAACTAATTTCTTTAACAACCTTTCTGTCGATCTTCGAGTCACTTGTAAGTACTCAGAAAGGTCAGCTGCTGTAAACTTCAATGACGGATGCGATTGACTAAATTGAATGATTTTTGACAAGTTGGCCGGACTAAGCTTCGTTTCCTTCGCTATTTTCATTAGTTCCGGATTATCATTTTTCAAACTTTGTACTCTCTGTTTTTTCGGGAACGGACCAAACAAATCTTTATCACTTGTTAGTATATAAAAACAACGATCTATTGGATTATTCTTTGCAAAACTTTGAGCAATTTTTGCATTTTGCTCCGCCTCTTTCACGGTTTTCCCATAACCAAATCCAATAGCTATCGTTCCTTCTACGCTCGCAAACAAGTTATCTATCGCATTTGTTTTAATAATTGATTCGATATCACCACGAGTTGTATACAAAATGCATGTCATTTCATCCACTTGTTTAAATGAACCACGTAGTTCTTTTGAAATGACATCTAGTTTTTCAAGCAAACTCGCTCGTAATTCTAAGGAAGAAATAATACAGGCACCAACAGTAGCTGAATAGCTTTTTGCTAACTCAGCTTTTATTTTTGCATCTTTTAGCCCATGTATAATGGACTGTGTTGGATCAATCATACGCTCTGAAGGAACACCTATTTTTTGAAGCTCATCGTAAACAGCGTGAATACTAGTTAAAGCTAAATGAGCCTCTCCAGATTGATATTTAGCTACATGAAAATCGATAACTCTATTTATTTCATCTTTACTCCACAGCATATTTTCATAATCCAACACTTGCGGGCTTTCTTTTATACCAATATCATGGAACACATTTGTAATAAACGAGCGGTCTACTAAATCGATGGAAATGTTATGTGGTTGAATACTTTGATGATACATGATAGAAAGAATTGAAGATGCGACAGTTGTCTCGTCTTGCTGTAAGTATGTACTTGGAATTCGTAATTGTTCTCTTATTTCTTTTGCCATATAATAAGGTAAAGCACCTGAGAAAAAGATGACATCACAAGGCTTTAGACACTTTAATAATTCAGAAGATTCCGCCGGATGAAGGTAAATATATGGATCAATTTCTATTCCTTCTAATTTTTGAGCAATAGGAAAAAGGTTCTCCATAAACTCCTTTGAACCGACAACTGCAATTTTTATCATCATTTTCTCTAACTCCTTATCATTAATTAACGACTATTTAACGTCAACTATATCAAATGTACAAAACTATTGTAAACAGGAAGGGGTTTCTATTCAATGAAAATTACAGCTATTCATCTTTACGCAATTCGTTTACCGCTTCGCAATCCGTTTGTTATTAGTTATGGCTCTTATTCTGATATGCCCTCTATTATCGTCAAAATGGAAACAGATGAAGGTATTATCGGTTACGGTGAAGGCGTTGCTGATGATCACGTCACAGGTGAATCATGGGAAAGTACTTTCCATACTTTAAAACATACGCTAACCCCTGCTCTAATCGGGAAAAATCCAATGAATATCGAAAAAATACACGACATGATGGACAATACAATTTACGGTGTTCCAACAGCGAAAGCTGCAATTGATATTGCTTGTTTTGATATAATGGGCAAAAAACTAAATCAACCTGTATATCAATTAATTGGCGGGCGCTATCATGAAGAATTCCCTGTCACTCACGTTTTAAGTATTGCCGATCCTGAAGATATGGCTGAAGAAGCTGCTTCTATGATTCAAAAAGGTTACCAATCTTTCAAAATGAAAGTTGGTACGAATGTAAAAGAAGATGTGAAACGTATTGAAGCTGTACGAGAACGCGTAGGAAATGACATCGCTATTCGCGTTGATGTAAACCAAGGCTGGAAAAATAGCGCAAACACATTAACAGCACTGCGTTCATTAGGACATTTAAACATTGACTGGATTGAACAACCTGTTATCGCGGACGATATTGATGCCATGGCTCATATCCGTTCTAAGACGGACCTCCCGCTTATGATTGATGAAGGACTAAAAAGTTCTCGTGAAATGCGCCAAATTATTAAATTAGAAGCTGCTGATAAAGTGAATATAAAACTAATGAAATGCGGTGGCATACATCCAGCTGTAAAGCTCGCTCATCAAGCTGAAATGGCCGGCATTGAATGCCAAGTGGGATCAATGGTCGAATCATCTGTTGCCTCTTCCGCAGGATTCCATGTCGCTTTCTCAAAGAAAATCATTACGAGCGTAGAGCTAACAGGACCATTAAAATTCACGAAAGACATTGGAAACTTACATTACGATGTACCATTCATTCGCTTAAACGAAAAGCCCGGACTCGGCATTGAAATAAACGAAGATACACTACAAGAACTAACCGTCTTTCAAGACGTTGTACGCTAAAGGAGGACTATCATATGACGGTTCTATACAAAGGAACATTAAAACAAAATAACGAATCATTTCACGTTACATTACTATCACTAGAGCACATCGAACAAATTTTATCACTACAAAACATCGTAATTGAAGCACTAGAAGATAAAAGTCGTTTACAACCACTCTCACAAGAAGAATTTCAATACATTCTAGAAGGAAACGGCATGATGATCGGTGCTTTTATCGAAAACAAACTCATCGCATTTCGCGCTCTACTCGTCCCTCCTATCGACGATGAACATTTAGGGCTTGATATTGGTCTATCAGAAAGTGAACTGCACCGCGTCATCTATCAAGAAATCTCAAACGTTCATCCGAACTGCCGAGGAAATGGGATGCAAAAAATATTAGCGAAAGTCATTATGGAAGAATTGCAAAAAGAAGACAGCAAATATGATTACGTATGCTGCACCGTTGCTCCTTTTAACATTCCGAGCTTGAAGGATAAATTTGCGCAAGGAATGGAGATTGCTGCGCTGAAGGAAAAGTATGGTGGTAGTCTGCGGTATGTTTTTGTGAAGAAATTGCGCGGAGATAAAGAAAGCGATTTGACGGATGTTCAAAGTATTCTAATGAGTGATGCTAGTGGACAGCAGGCTTTGCTTTTGGAGGGGTATCGTGGGTATGAGATGGCGAAAGTGGATGGGGATTTTGTTGTGAAGTTTGGTCGATAATCTATATACTCGAAAAGAGGAGATGTCTGCTGTGACCTCTCCTTTTACTTTCTCTTCATTGAACATATCGATTGCAACTCCAAATATATCAGCGGTTTTCGAAATATATCGGCGCAACTCCGAATATATCAGCGATTTTCGAAATATATCGGCGCAACTTCAAATATATCAGCGATTTTCGAAATATATCGACTTACCGACAAAGATTGACAATAATTGCAACCTATACAAAGCGCAACATTAAACCGTCATCTTCCAACTAGATAAAGCTAACCAGTTCTCCATTTCCTTATAATCAGGCATTATCTTCCCGACAAGACGCCAAAAAGATCGATCATGATTTAAATGAACCATATGACACATTTCATGAACAACTACATAGTCAATTACTCGCTGTGGTGCCATTGCTAGCTTCCAATTGAATGTTAGTTGTAAATTCGAATCGCAAGTACCCCAAGTACGACTACTATCTGTAATACGAATAGAACGTGGTTTTGTTTTGAAATTACTTTGATGCACTTTAATACTCTTCTCTACTAAAGATTTACACTGCTTATAGTAAAATCGTTTTAAAGCTTGTTGTATTTTCTCATCCTTAAGCTCTTTCACATAAATATGTAACTTATCCCCTTCAAATACTGCGTTGTCTTGCTCAATGCTTGCATCTTGGGAAATCTGTATCGGATACGTATTCCCTAAATACAAAAAGCCCTCTCCTTGATCATAATCCTTTTCCTGTGGTCCATGCGCTCGTTCCGCCATTTCCTTACGAGTTGTCTGAATCCAATCCCACTTCTCCTCTAGCAACTGGACTAAGTATTCAACAGGTGTCCCTTTCGGAGCCTGCGCTTCCACATTTCCATACGAATCCACAAAAAGACGCACGGACTTTTTCTTCTTATAAGTTATATGAAAATTAATTGTCTCACCTAAATATGTATGTACCATTTCATCACCTAGCGTATTATTTTACAAATAAAAAAGAGTAGGATACAAACGTCCTACTCTACCTATTATATCATTTACTGCTTTAACGAACTCATTATCCTCTATACTTTACACCTAATCCCTTAATGAAATTCCTTGCGTATCTATCGCCGCACTCTTTGTAATTTTTATGACCTTTTTTTCTTAATAGAGCGCCTAACTCTCCTTTTGTTACCGTAACGCCTACGCTATCTAATATATCAAGTACATCCTCACTCGTTAAAGATAGTGCGATTTTCATTTTCTTTAGAAGAAGGTTATTAGCACTCTCCTTGCTTTGTACAGGTGCCGGTTGTCCTGGTTTCGGATCTTGCTTCCCTCTTTTTAAAGTAATAAATCCATTGAAAAATGCCTCTAACATCATCATATCGCATGTTTTTACGTACTCATCTTCAGCTACCTCATCATTTTCAGCTTCATGCTGAGGAGCTCTCTTTATTTTTGTAAGCATATCAACTACGTCTTCTTTCGTTACTTCCATCCCGCCAAGTTTAAAGATTTCCACCATATCTATATCTCTTATATCTAAAGCGTATCGTACTCTTTTTAATATATCGTTGTTGCTCATTGCCATTGGGTTTCCCTCCTGAAATGTTGATTATTTATTCAGCGGTTAAAGTTTATGCTATAACCTGCTTTAAATTATCATGTTTAATCTAGCCTTTTAGTTATTGTCCACTAAATTAATACTTTAACATTTTAAAGATATGTTTTATAGTCTTACCCGAACTTTTCTCTATCATTGTATCTACAGAGCTCTTACATGTTTTTTATATGCCTATAAAAAGATTTCTCTCTTAACATTAACTAAAAGAAAAAAACAGTGTTTTGATTTCTCAAATACACTGTTCTTTTCCAGCTCTGCACTTATTTTCAACTCACTCATGTCATGCACTACATATGAAATGATTTAAGTGCTTAAAAGTTAAACCGTCTCACTATCCTGAGCCACACCAACACTATCCTCAAACTTATCCAACAAAGCACGCACCTCATCAGTCGATTTCGTACTCATCAATTGATTTCTCAATTCAGCAGCTCCGGGGAAGCCTTTTACATAAATTTTGAAGAAGCGGTGAAGCCCTGTGATTGAGCGTGGCAGTACTTCTGCATATTGATCTTGAAGATCAAGTTGTAGTCTTAAAAGATCTAGGTGCTCTTTACTGCTATGCTCTCTTGGCTCTTTTTCAAAAGCAAATGGATTTTTGAAGATGCCTCGTCCGATCATTACGCCATCAATGCCGTATTTTTCAGCAAGTTCCAGCCCCATTTTACGATCAAGAATGTCTCCATTGATTGTTATTAACGTATTTGGTGCGATACGGTCACGTAATTTTTTAATTTCCGGAATTAGTTCCCAATGCGCATCTACTTGGCTCATTTCTTCTCTTGTACGTAAGTGAATAGAAAGGTTTGCAATATCTTGTTTGAAAATGTGCGTTAACCAATCTTCCCACTCGCTTAACTCTTTAAAGCCAAGTCGTGTTTTTACGCTGACAGGTAGTCCGCCCGCTTTTGCTGCTTGGATAAGTTCTGCTGCAACGTCTGGACGTAGAATAAGGCCACTACCTTTTCCTCTTGATGCAACGTTCGGAACTGGGCAACCCATGTTAATATCGATACCTTTAAATCCTAGCTCTGCCATACCGATACTCATTTGACGGAAGTATTCAGGATTGTCTCCCCAAATATGTGCTACCATCGGTTGTTCATCTTCTGTAAAAATTAAACGGCCACGTACACTTTTCATACCTTCTGGATGGCAATAGCTATCCGAGTTTGTAAACTCTGTGAAGAATACGTCCGGACGACCTGCTTCACTTACTACGTGACGGAAAACAACGTCTGTCACATCTTCCATTGGTGCAAGTACAAAAAATGGTCGTGGTAATTCACGCCAAAAATTATCTATCATTTCAAATTCAAATCCTCTCACTATGAATACAATTTCAAAATCTTAATTTATAATTTGTGAAAATCAGCAATATTTATTTTAACTAAAATCGCTTATGAATGGTATTTTTGTAAACCAAAAAGCAGGTGGTATAGATTTCCCCTATATCAACTGCTTTCCTATTATACCAACTTAAGCCAAGCCACACACTCCACATGAGTCGTATGCGGGAACATATCAACAGGTTGTACTTCCTGCGTTTTATATCCGCCTTCTTCTAGTACTTTTAAATCACGTGCTAATGTTGCTGGGTTACATGATACGTATACGACGCGGTTTGGCTTCATGTCGATGATTGTATTTAGTAATGCTTCGTCACAGCCTTTACGCGGTGGGTCTACGACCATTGTGTCGGCGATTACGCCTTCTTTGTACCATTTTGGAATGACTACTTCTGCTTCTCCTACGCCAAATTCAGCGTTTGTCATGTTGTTTAGTGCTGCGTTTCGGTTTGCGTCTTCGATTGCTTCTGGGACGATTTCAACGCCGTACACTTTTTTCGCTTTTTGCGCTAGGAATAACGAGATTGATCCGATTCCGCAATAGGCATCGATTACTGTTTCGTTACCATTTAATTTTGCGTATTCTAACGTTTTATCGTAAAGCACTTTCGTTTGTTCTGGGTTTACTTGATAGAATGAACGTGCTGAAATCGCAAATTTAATGTCACCGATAAAGTCATGAATGTATTCTGATCCGTACAGTACTGTCGTTTTGTCTCCGAAAATTACATTCGTACGCTTCGTATTTACGTTTTGAACAATTGATTTTACTTCTGGGAATTTCGCTGCAATTTCTTCAATAATTGCTTTTTTGTTCGGCAATTCTGCTGTACGCGTAATGAAGACAAGCATAATTTCCCCTGTTACTTGTCCGTAACGAGCCATTACGTGACGAAGTGTTCCTTTGTTACGCTCTTCGTTGTACGCAGTGATACCGTGCTTTTCACAAATACGTTTTACTTCTTGGATTAATGTATCGTTTTCTTCTGCCTGAATTAAGCATGATTCCATATTAATGATGTCATGCGTTCCTTGGCGATAAAAACCAGCTACAAGTCCGCCTTCACGTTCTCCGATTGGTACTTGTGCTTTATTACGGTATACCCACGGATTCTTCATGCCAAGTACAGGATGAACAGGAACATCACCTAGTCCTCCGATACGCTGCATAACGTCACGTACTTGTTTTTCTTTCGCTTGTAATTGTCCTTCATAAGTTAAGTGCTGAAGCTGACAACCGCCGCACTGATTATATACTGGGCATTCAGCATCTTTACGATATGGACTTTCTGTATGAAGCTTCATTAAACGACCAAATGCGAAGTTTTTCTTCACTTTAATAATTTTAATTTGCGCTTCTTCACCTGGTAATCCGTTTTTAACGAAAATAGGATAGCCCTTTACTTTCGCAACACCGGCACCATCATGTGTTAAATCTTCAAATACTACATCTATAAACTCGTTTTTCTCAACTGGTGGCGTCATTTTAGTACTCATTTTCCGACCTCTCTTTTTCATAACACTGCGTTACATTTTATCATACTTATATGGTCTTTTTCTATTGGAAGAAAAAAAGCTATTGACGATACTTCTCTGTTAATGTTACGCTACTACTAATTTAATACGGACGATGTTACCTCATATATACTTGATAATATGGATCGAGAGTTTCTACCCGGCAACCTTAAATTGCTGGACTATGGGGAAAACTAATGAATATTAGCCTATGCGCAAAAAAGGACTCATATTGATTAGCTTTCTCTCATAGATGAAAGTGAATCCATATGGGTCTTTTTTTATTTTTATTTTTCTAAAAGGTCAGACATCTTACGTATGACATAAAACCTCATTCCTTTATTTTTAGTAATATAACGAGCGTTTTATGTACAAACTTTATACGAACTTCTGAAAGGGGC
The DNA here is from genome assembly GCF_038008705.1 of Bacillus sp. FSL W8-0770. Lineage (NCBI taxonomy): Bacteria > Bacillati > Bacillota > Bacilli > Caryophanales > Bacillaceae > Bacillus > Bacillus sp. FSL W8-0770. The sequence continues at coordinate 343,395 of NZ_JBBOZR010000001.1, read as the reverse complement.
AACTACATGCAATATGTAATGAGCATTATCGGTATTATTGCCGTGTTAGGTTTATGTTTTGCTTTGTCAAACAACAAAAGTAAAATCAACTTCCGTGCAATTGCAATTATGATTGGTTTCCAAATTTTAATCGGTTGGTTTATGTTTGCTACAAAGATTGGTCAACAAATCATTATTTTCATTAGTAAAGTCTTCAACAAACTAATTAAACTTGGTACGACAGGTGTCGATTTTCTCTTTAATGGAATTCACAGAGATTTTGTCTTTTTCTTAAACGTATTATTAATTATCGTATTTTTCTCAGCACTACTTTCAATCTTTAGTTATTTAGGTGTTTTACCATTCATCGTTCGCGTTGTCGGCGGTGCTATTTCAAAAATTACTGGTTTACCACGTGTTGAGTCATTCCACGCAGTAAACTCTGTATTCTTCGGTTCAAGTGAAGCGTTAATCGTTATTAAAAACGATTTACAGCATTTCAATAAAAACCGTATGTTTATCATTTGTTGTTCTGCGATGAGCTCCGTTTCTGCTTCTGTTACAGCATCATACGTAATGATGTTAGATGCAAAATACGTACTGGCAGCTCTTCCGCTAAACTTATTCTCAAGCTTAATCGTTTGTTCGTTATTAACACCAGTTGATACGAAGAAAGAAGATGAAGTGATTCAGAAATTTGATAGAACTCTATTCGGAGACAGCTTTATCGGCGCAATGATTAACGGTGCGCTTGATGGTTTAAAAGTAGCTGGTATCGTTGCCGCATTAATGATCGCCTTTATCGGTGTGATGGAAGTTGTAAACTACGTAATTAGTGCAGCTTCAGGCGCAATGGGACATGCTGTTACTTTACAACAAATCTTCGGTTACGTACTTTCTCCATTCGCATTCTTAATGGGTATTCCAACTCAAGATATTATCCCAGCTGGTGGTATTATGGGTACGAAGATTGTTTTAAACGAGTTTGTAGCAATCCTTGATTTAAAAGACACAGCTACAACATTAGCTCCACGTACAGTTGGAATCGTTACAGTATTCTTAATTAGCTTCGCAAGTATTAGCCAAATTGGTGCAATCGTTGGTACAATCCGTGCCCTTTCTGAAAAGCAAGGAAGCGTTGTTTCTAAATTTGGTTGGAAAATGCTATTTGCATCAACACTTGCTTCTATTTTATCTGCGACAATCGCTGGATTGTTTATTTAATAAAAAAACACCTTACTTTAACAAGTAAGGTGTTTTTTTGATTCTTTATGAAACCGAGTGAAATTCAACTGCTTCTTCTGTATTGATAATCCTATCTTTATATATACCTTTTATTGAAATGTAAATGATAGATTTGTTTATGTTTTTTAACTTTCCTAATGAAAAATGATAAAGTAATCCATCGCTTTTTAAAGTCCACATCTTCCCACTCCATGGACCAGTAGCTTTTTGTTCATCCGACGCCTTTATTTCACCTTCATATTCGCATTCTCCTAAAGGAGTTTTAATTATATTCTTCTCTGTATCAATTCGAATATTTTTAATTAGCTTCAAATTTTCATCAGAGAGAATTTGAATTTCATGATCTTTCTGTTTAAAAAAGAGTTTTCCGTCTTTGGTATTTACATATTCTGCATTATTCATTTTATCTATCATAAAATCATATTCTTCTTTTGTAATACCTAAGTTTTGATGATAAGGAAACGTTTTTTTCGGTATAATTTCTTCTTCGGCATACTTCAAATACCAATCTAAATTATTTGTAATACTATCGCTCATTTTATTTCCTATTTTCTCTAATTTCTCTTTTATCTCATAAGGAAATTCTAGTGTCATAATATCCGCCGTCACTTCCGCATTCATAAGATGCGATGGAATATACTCTTCCACGCTATTCGCTTTACTCACTTCACTTTGACAACCAACTATAAATAGCGATATGAAAAAGATATATATTATTTTTTTATATTTCATTTCTATTCTCCACTCCATACATTATTCTTACTTAGTTTTATAGCGGTTTTCATTATAGTATAAAATCTTTATATTTTAATAAAATACATATCCTTATGCAAAATTGCATATTAATATGTATTCTTCTTACTTTAAAATTAGCTTAAATAACTTTCCAAATTATACAAATAACAAGTATTAAATGTTATAATTTGTAAAAAACATTGGAGGACCTTATGAAAATTCACGCCCTTTTCGATTTCTTACATTTACTAGTCTTAACCCTGAAAAGCTATTATGTATGGGGAATGCCTATCTATGTCTTCATTATTCCTCTTATCTTTGTAGTCGGTTATATTATTATTAATTCTAATAAGAAACAAAAAAACACATCTATTCAAAGTCACTAATCTATTACATTAATAACCTCCTAAAAATCATATTCCCCTCATTTTCTTCAAATGATATGATGAACAAGGGTATATCCCCACCACTCTTATAGCGGTGGGGATTTTAATGTCAATATGCAACATACTACACAATAGAAGGTGATTTTTATGAGAAAATACGCAGCAATTGCTTTATGTACGTCTGCCATTCTAGCAGGCTGTAATACTAACAATGTAAGTCCAGAACCTAAAAAAGAGAAAACGGCTCAAGGGATTAAGAAACAAGAAGAGACTGTGCAAGAACAAGGTAAAATCTCATATAATTCAGTTACACACGAATCTACAAACACAAGTATTCATATTACAGACATAAAAGATTCTTTAAATGAAGTACAATATAAAATTTGGCGCACAGCTGATGGCAAGGAAAGTGCTAAATCTTTTTCTTCTAAAGAAAAAGAGAAACAATTCACACTTCCTTTTGATATAAAGGAATTTGAAGGAAAACGCGGTGAGTTCCAAATTGAAGCAACAGGAATGAAAGAAGATGGGAAAACAATCCCGCTTACGAAATCTACTATTACTTTCGAACAAAAGGTTCCTGTTCTTATGTATCACGCAATTGATGATTATCATGGTCAAGGCATTAAAGACTTATTCGTATCACCAGCTAACTTTGAAGCACAAATGAAACATTTAAAGGACAATGGTTATACGCTTTTAACGTTTGAACGCTGGGGCGATATAAATAAAGTAAATAAACCGATTTTCGTTACATTTGATGACGGTATGAAAAATAATATGAATGCATTTCGCATTTTACAAAAGCTAAAAGATGATACTTTTAAACCGGCAGCAACAGAATATATGATTGTTGATAACGTTGATGTAGAAGGAGCATTGTCTACTTCTGAAATAAAAGAAATGGTTGATTCCGGCATTTTCTCGGTGCAATCTCATACTGCAACACATGCAGACTTACCGAAAATTACAAACTATGAGGAAGAGTTAAAAGGTTCAAAAGAAAAGCTAGAAAAAATAACAGGTAAGCCTGTTATCGCGATTGCTTATCCATTCGGTCATGTAGATGATAAGGTTGTTACAGAAACGAAGAAGTATTATCAATTTGCGACGACGACAAAGCCTGGGCAATTCATTACGAAGGGTGAACCTGATGAATTGTTAAAGATGAAGCGCGTTCGTATACACCATACAACGACTGTAGAGCAGTTTGCTTCTTCAATTAAGTAAATATAAGGGCTCAATACATTTTGAGCTCTCTTTTTACTTTATATTTATATATATTTTTAGAATTTTCTTGTATTATATATAGTAAGAAATCTTTCAAATTAAAGGAGATTATACATATGTCATTTGAACAAACGTTAGAGAAATATGCTGCTCTTGCAGTTAATGTTGGTGTTAATATTCAACCTGGACAAACTTTATCAATTAGTGCACCTCTTGAAGCTGTACAATTTGTACGCCTCGTTACAGAAAAAGCATATAAATCTGGTGCAAAACACGTATATGTAGATTGGAATGATGAGACGTTAACACGCTTAAAATTCGATCTAGCTCCTGAAGAAGCTTTCGCTGAATTTCCATCTTGGAAAGCACATGCTCGTGAAGAATTAGCAAAAGAAGGCGCTGCATTTATGTCTATCTATGCAGAAAACCCTGATTTATTAAAAGGTGTAGAACCATCGCGTATCGCAACAGCTCATAAAGTAGCTGGAGAAGCAATGAAAGTATACCGTGATTACGTACAAGCAGATAAAGTAAGCTGGTGTGTCATTTCTGTTCCTACGAAAGAATGGGCTGCGAAAGTATTCCCTGACGTAGCGCCAGAAGAACAAGAAGCCAAGTTATGGGATGCTATTTTCAAAGCTACTCGTGCTGATTTAGAAAATCCTGTAGAAGCATGGAAAGAACATGATGAAACATTACATACAAAAGTGGATTACTTAAACGAAAAGCATTATAAAGCTCTTCACTATACAGGTCCTGGAACAGATTTAACAATCGAACTTCCAGAAAAACATGTATGGGCTGGTGCTGGTAGCTTAAATGAAAAGAACGTACCATTTATGGCTAATATTCCAACTGAAGAAGTATTTACAATGCCACTTAAAACAGGTGTAAACGGCCAAGTTTCTAGTACAAAACCGTTAGTATTTGCAGGTAATATTATCGATAATTTCACGTTAACATTTGAAAACGGGCGTATCGTAGACTATAAAGCTGAAGCTGGTGAAGAAGCTTTAAAACATTTAGTAGAAACAGATGAAGGTTCTCACTTCTTAGGAGAAGTAGCTTTAGTACCTCATGACTCACCAATTTCAAACACAAATGTTTTATTCTACAATACACTATTTGACGAAAATGCATCTTGCCACCTTGCAATCGGAAATGCTTATGCATTTAACTTAGTTGGCGGAAAAACAATGTCTAAAGAAGAACTTGCTGAAAACGGTGCAAACGCTAGTATCACACACAACGACTTCATGATTGGATCAGCTGAGCTTGATATTGACGGTATTACTGCTGATGGCAGACATGAGCCTATCTTCCGTAAAGGTAACTGGGCGTTTTAAATTTATTACCATAAAGAAACACATTGGATAATCCAATGTGTTTCTTTATTTATTTGGTCTCAATTCAAATTTTATCGTTCTATTTTCATGCGTAAACTCCGGTCTATACGTAGCGATATACGTATTTTCTTTCGCTACGTCAAATAGCATGATATCTTGAATTTTTTCATCTGGTGCTAACTTTTTACTAATAAAGCTATCAGGGTTATTATATTCTTTAAATCTTGTACCTTTCTTATCGGTAATCTCAAATTCATAAAATGCAAAAGGTATTTCCTTTTTACTATTATTTTCTACTTTGAAAATAATCCCCAAAATCTCCTCTTTCTTTTTATTCTCATCATAATCCGGATATCCTAATTTAACTGAATCGATAGTTACTTGCAAACCATCTACGTCTACTGTCTCCCCTATTTTATACACTTTATCTTGAACATCTTCTTGTTTACTTTCATTACTATCTTTAGTCTCAGTGCAAGCACTTAAACTAAAAGCTATGCCAAAAATTAAAACAATTTGACTTACCTTTTTTAACATACTCTTTCCTCCACATAAGACAATATTTCATATGTATCATAACAAAACGCTTTACTCTTTCTTGTCATATTTTGTCGTATTAATTGTTAACTGCACAAATAGAAAAAAGCTATCTTCTACAAAAGATAGCTTTCATGATGCCGATGAAACCTTAAGCCCAATGACACCCAAAACAATAAAAAGAATACAAAATGCTTGAAATAAACTAATATGCTCTTTAAAAAAGTACACACTAATGATTGTAATAAGTAACGTTCCAACGCCAGACCAAATGGCATATGCAATGCTTAAGTGGATCTTTTTAACGACGATAGCAAATAAGCTAAAACAAATTCCATAAAATACAAAAATCAGTACACTTGGAACGAGCTTTGTTAAACCATTCGATAATTTCATCGCAATTGTTCCAGCTACTTCAAAAATAATTGTAACAAGTAATAATAGCCAATATACCATACTAGAATCTCCTTCTCTGTTACCTTATAGAGATTCTAGTATACTACTTATAATCCCAATGAAATATATTTAATTTCTAAATATTCCTCGATGCCGAAATGGCCTCCTTCACGACCGATACCACTTTCTTTAAATCCACCAAATGGTGCTTGTGCAACTGATGGAAGACCATCGTTTAGACCGATAATACCGTACTCTAATGCTTCACTAATTTGGAATGCTTGGCTAATGTCTTTCGTGAAAATATACGCAGCTAAACCGTATGGTGTATTGTTTGCACGTTCGATTACTTCATCAACTGTTTTAAATTTCGCAACTGGTGCCACTGGCCCAAATGTTTCTTCATTCATACAAAGCATCGTATCATTTGCCAACCCAATTACAGTCGGTTGAATGAAATGTCCCTCTAACTCTGCGACCTTTTGACCACCATATAAAACTGTTCCACCTTTTTGAATAGCATCTTCAATATGTTCTTGTACTTTTGAAACTGCATTCTCATCAATAAGTGGCCCGACAGTCGTTCCGTCACCGAAACCGTCTCCTACTTTCAACTGCCCTACTGCCTTTTGGAACTTCTCTACAAATACTTCGTATACTTCTTCTTGAACGAATACTCGGTTTGTACATATACACGTTTGTCCTGCATTACGGAATTTCGAACCAATCACCGCTTCTACTGCTTTATCTAAATCTGCATCATTCATTACGATAAACGGAGCGTGTCCCCCTAACTCAAGCGAAACTTTTTTCATCGTTTGCGCCGCACTAGCCATTAACTCTTTCCCGATTTCCGTTGACCCTGTAAAGGACACTTTTCGAACGCGACCATCTTCCATCCATGTATCAGCAATTGCTTTTGCACTACCTGTTACGATATTGATTACACCCTTTGGAATATCTGCTTCATGGGCTAATTCCGCTAATTTCAATGCAGTTAGCGGCGTTTGACTTGCCGGTTTCACAACGGCTGTACAGCCTGCTGCAAGCGCTGGGGCTACCTTTCTCGTAATCATAGCAGCTGGGAAGTTCCAAGGTGTAATAGCTGCCATAACGCCAACTGGTTGCTTCATAACTAAAATGCGCTTATTCGGATGAGAAGCAGGAATCATTTCACCATATACACGTTTCCCTTCTTCTGCATACCATTCAACAAAACTATTTGCATAATTTACTTCACCAAGCGCTTCTGCAAACGGCTTTCCTTGTTCCTTCGTCATAAGCGCTGCGATCTCTTCTTTATTTTCATCAATAAGCATGAACCACTTTTTTAACTTCGTTGCACGATCTGCTGCCGTTAACTTAGACCACGTTTTAAAAGCTTCATGTGCAGCATCAACAGCTTGCTTTGCCTCTGTTACTTCGCCTTTTGGTACAGTTGCAAATATTTCCTTCGTCGCAGGATTATTTACTTCAATTTGTTCTTGTAGTGTAATCCACTCACCATTTATATACATCGCCTTTTTATCTATACTTACAAAAGTCGCCTTTTTATCCAATGTTTTCTTCCTCCTCTATGAACTTCTTAATTTTCCTAGTAGCAGCAGATTGACTAATTTGCAAAAACTCAGCTACTTTATAACTTGATCCATACGTTTTATACGCTTTAAGAATAATATTTCTCTCTACCTCTTCCAGCATTTTATAAAGGCTTTGCCCCGATTGTTCAACTGCAGCCTCTTGCATAGAGAGTGGCAAATCCTCTACCGTTACAACATCATCGACAGTAATAACAATTCTCTCAATTACATTCTCTATTTCTCTATTGTTTCCTTCCCACGGATATCCAACAAACATTTGTAACGTACTCGGCGCTAGTTTCACATCACGTCCGTACTTTTTATTAAATTGCTGCAAGTAATGATAAATAAGCGGCAAAATATCTTCTGTTCTTTCCCTAAGCGGGGGAATTGCAATTGGAATGACATTCAGACGATAGTATAAATCTTTCCGAAATGTTCCTTGTTTCACCATCTCGCTTAAATCTCTATTTGTTGCCGCCACAATTCGGACATCCACTTTTTTTAATTCTCTTCCGCCTATAGGACGAAATGTTTTTTCTTGCAATACTTGCAAAAGCTTCGCTTGAATTTCCAGCGGCATTTCACCGATTTCATCTAAAAAAAGAGTTCCTTTATGCGCGGATTCTAATAGTCCTTTTTTCCCTTCACGATTCGCACCTGTAAAAGACCCACCTGAATATCCAAAAAGCTCTGATTCAATTAAATTAGTTGGCAATGCCGCACAATTAATTTCATAGAAACTTTCATGCTTACGGTGACTCACTTCATGTAAATGGCGTACTAATCGACTTTTTCCTACTCCAGTCTCGCCTAAAACGAGAACAGTACTATCCACTACAGATACTTTTTTGATTGTATCGACTATTTTTTGCATAGCTAGACTTTTAAAAATAAGTCCTTCATGCTCATATGTTTCTCTTAATTCTTTTTTATATGTTTTTAGCTGATTATCCATTTCCTCTACCTTTTGACGTAATTGATAGAGTTCAGTAAGGTCGCGAGAATAACTAATCACTCTTCTTAAATTTCCCTCATCATCAAAAACAGGCCTTGTACGAACGTGTAAATACTCTCCTGATTTTGTAGTTTGAACGAGTTCAATTGGCCTCTTTTTTTCAATCACTTCTAATGTCGCTGATGGATAAAAGATTCCATCCTTTTGTAGTTCTTTTACATGCTTACCAACTAACTCTTCGGCAGCTAGTTGGTAGTGCCTTTCACATGTACTATTTACACGCACAACGATCCCTTGCTCATCTGTAACAAAAATTTCGTCAAACGCATATTCAAATACATCTTTTAAATCCATTAACACTCGTTCCTTTTCTGCAACCATCCTAGCCACCCCTAACTTCAAATCCATCGATCCACTTCACTACCTTTATTATAAAGTGAATTTTCTGCATTTAATATAGAGTCAGCTAGAATGTTTGCTATTTATACTTCAGTTTTTAAACGCGAGCGATGTTTGTTTGTTCATAACAAGCTTGCAACGATTCTTCAATTATTGTTAATCCTTCTTCAAGTTGCTCATCTGTAATAACTAAAGGCATTAACACACGGATAACATTTCCATATGTTCCTGCTGATAATAACAGTAACCCACGCTTATTTGCTTCTGTACATAGATTAGCTGTTAACGCTTTGTCAGGTGCTTTCGTCTTACGATCTTGAACGACCTCAAATGCACACATTGCTCCTAACCCACGCACATCACCGATGCAATGATATTTATTTTTCATCTCTTCGAATCGGTTCATTACGACTTTTCCTAATTCTATCGCTCTATCATTTAATTTCTCATTTTCTATTACATCGAGAACAGCTAATGCAGCCGCACACCCTAATGGACTTCCTGCATACGTTCCACCAAGTTCACCTGGTGCAGACTCATTCATAATTTCTTTACGTCCAATGACACCACTTATCGGTACACCAGCACCTAATGATTTAGACACTGTAATTAAATCTGGAACGACATCATAGTGATCAATTGCAAAATATTTTCCTGTACGACTAAAGCCTGTTTGTATTTCATCCGCTACAAATAAGATGCCGTTCTCTGAACAAATGCGGCGTACTTCTTGAACAAATTTCTTACTTGGGACGATAAATCCACCTTCCCCTTGAACAGGTTCCATTACAACAGCTGCAATTGTTTCTGGTGCTACTTCCGATATGAAGAAGTTCGTAAACTCTTCAATAATAAAATCATCATACTGCTCTTCCGTTAATCCCTCTGGGCGACGGTATTCGTATGGAAATGGCGCTTTATATACTTCTGGAGCAAAGGGACCAAACCCAAATTTATATGGCTTCACTTTACTTGTCATCGTCATTGTCATTAATGTACGCCCGTGGAAACCTTTAGAAAATGCGATAATACCAGGTCTCTTCGTATATTTACGAGCGATCTTCACCGCGTTCTCAACTGCTTCTGCACCACTATTTAAAAAGAGGACTTGCTTATCGAAACTTCCCGGTGCCAATGCCGCAAGCTTTTCCGCTAATTCAATATATGGCTCATACATCATGACATTAAATCCAGTATGAATGTATTGATCGACTTGTTTATGGAGCGCTTCTTTAACCGTTGGATGACAATGCCCTACGTTAATTGTCCCAATTGCTCCTGCAAAATCAATGTACTGATTACCATCAACATCTGTTACAAGAGCACCATTTGCAGATTGTACAAACGTTGGGATGCCGTTACTTACTCCTTTTGGTACTATATTTTGACGGCGTTCTAATAAAGATGCCGCTTTCGGTCCTGGAATTTGTTCATTTATTTTAGCAAATTTTTTTGTGTTCATTGCGTACCCCATCCTTTTCTTTACATTGTTTTCTCTTTTTATTGCAAAATGTATGCCAACTTTCTTTTCTAGCATTTATCCTATATTCTTTGTATCCAGGCATAAAAAATAAGTCTACAAAGACTCATTAAGAGTCTTTATAGACTTATTTTCCTTACACATTAGACTTTTCTTTCTCCCAGAAAAACTCACCCGATTGAGAAATAAACTCTTCAACAGAATCTAACACTAAATCAGCAAGTGGTTCTAATGTTGGACGGTCTCCCGTACCAGATAGCACCCCAATTGCATAGCAATCGCCATTTTGGGCTAAATGTAAATCAGTTGGCGTATCTCCAACAACCGCAACCTCACATGATGCTAAATTAAATTTCTCACAAAACACTTCTATAATCTTTTTATCTGGTTTTTGCGCAGGGAATGTATCCGAGGCTATAATATAATCAAAAAAGTTCTCCAACTTATATTGTTTTAAAAATAATTCTGTTGGTGCGAAATCATCCGCCGTGACAACCCCTAATATAAATCCTTTATCTTTTAATGCCTGTAACACTTTCGGTAAGTCTGCTGTCATTTTCATATGCGAACGATGCTCATACATAAGGGAAAATAACTTCTCACTTACCCACTGATGCATCTCTTCTTCTCTAGCAGACTCAATATAATTACAAAGCCCCTTCGCTACATCAAGGCTTGTTCCAGCAGCTATTGCACTCCTTGGATTAACAAATGCTCCCTCTACACCAATCTCTTCTAATAAGGTCTGCCGCATTGTACTTGGTAAATGATATAAACTTATACATTCAGCTACAAGTTCTTCAGCTACTTTTATCCATATTGAATGAAAATCCATTAATGTCCCATCTTTATCAAATAATATCGCTTTTACCTTCTCCATAGCACCGATACGATAAACTTAACTAAATCTATACAATTCAATCAAATTCACACAAGTTAGTGCTTCATCGTGTTCTCGCAGCCCCAAAGGGACGAGGGGTATAACACTCCACACGAGGCAGTATCGTTACCTCCTATTATCAAGCTTTTATTTTACCCATCTTGATAAATTTATCGAAGCATTTAAATCTCTATCGTGATGGCTATTACATGAAGCACAACGCCACTCACGTATTTTTAAACTCCACTGTCCTTCTGGTTGAACTGAATGGTCGTATTTCATGCCGCAACATGAACAAATCTTGCTTGAGGCGAACCATTTATCAGCTTTTACATACGCAATGCCATACTTCTCGCACTTGTATGACAAACATTGAAAGAAGAAGTTTAATTTTTGAAATGAAAATGCTTTCGATAGTTTTTTGTTTTTTAACAGGTTTGAAATAGATAAGTCTTCCACAACAATTCTCATTGGTTTGGTTTTCACCAATTTAGCTGTTGCTTGATGGATATGGTTATTTCGGATATTCGTAATTTTCCTAGATAACCGCAGGTGCTCAGCTTTCGCTTTTTCATATCCGGCAGATTGAATTTTTACACCTTTTTTAAATCTCCTAGACATATCTCTTTGTGCTGACTTTTTCCTTTTCAAAAGTTTTTTAACCTTAGCATCTTTGTTTATATTTCGTTCTTTCGTACCATTAGAAGCTACAAACAGCTCTTTTAAACCAACATCCACACCAATCGACTCATTGGTTAGTTCTTGTGATTCAAAGTCTTCTTGGAACCCTACACTAATCCACCAGTGACGACCATCAAAGGTAACTCTTGGATTGGATGGCTTTTTGTTTCTTGGTAGTTGTTGGCTTGTTTTCACTTCTCCAATAGACTGAATATCAACTACTTTCTTTCCTATAATCAGTCTTTCATAATTGGCATAAAACCCTTGAATTAAATCTTTTTTGGATTTATAAGAAGTGTGATAACCATTTTTGTACTTTTTGAACGAATGTTTTCGCGCCTTGTCAAAATCTTTTGAAGCCTGTTTAGGAACTTGTGCGTTGATGTCATGTAACCACTCATATCTCTTTCGCTTCTTGATCTTTGTAAATCGTTTCTGTAAAGCTAACTGTGAAACAGATTTTCCAAATAGCTTATAATATCTATCACTTATTCTTTTACAATAGTTATAAGCAAATCTTGCAGCACCAGCATGGTTTCTAAGCACTTTTTCTTGTTCAGGCGTTGGAATCAGTCTAACTTTCTTCGCCAATATCATCAGAATGTAACTCCTTTAATGAAAGATTTGTTCTTCTGAATCGTAGCGTGTTCCACCAGCATTCTCCTGAGACCACTCGGATGCAAACCTGTTAATTCCGATACTTGACTAACTCGTGAAAATTTCATTATTATTCTCACCTCATCGAACCAAACATAGCACGTACGTTCGATAAAATCAATAAAGTTTGATAGATTCAATAAAATTTATCTTGTTCAACTAAGGGCGCAATTCCTTAGCCAGTTCTCTTATGAACTTCTCATGTTTTCACATGAGCGCAGACTATATGTTTATCTCTTTAGAGATAGAGGATTTTTCCACCACCATAGGCTTGTGATGTACTCTCGTCAGTTATACGAGATAGTCGTTGAACGTTCATCCTATCACTTTTGACTTAGATGATTCGAGGCGGAAGACCCATTGTTCTAGTGTTTAGGATTTAACCTTGCACCATCTGATTGATTTTTTCTGCTTTCGCAACATTCACGCTCGCTATTTCTAGCCACGTTGTAGTTCAATCAGCTTTAGGGATTGCCCGCAGTTAACCCTCACTACTAGCCAATCACTTGACTAGCAGGGCTTACTGATATATTTAATTAACATTGGTTATAATCGGTTAAATAAATCGTAACAGTTAGTTACCCTACCTCTCATTTCTTATCTCTTCCAGTGTATCAATAAAGTATGGATGTAAAATAAAAGAATTGTAAAAATACCATAAAAATCAAACTAACTCCCAATTTACAATTCATTTTAACAAAGTAAAAAAGGATGCCTTTACAGGGCATCCTCTTGATGTTCAGGAACAAATAGTTCTAAACAATGATATATATTTTCGAATTCCATCGGTGCATCTCCACCATACTCACCATCTAAATTAATCATTAGTTTATCTGGTGAATGTACTTTAATTCGGTTCGCTTGTGTATATAACACTTTTGGATTATTAATATGTTCACCACGTTGTGCTTGTGTTGCTGCTTTAATTAAATCAGCGATAGAACCTTTTTTCAGTACTAATAGGTCAAATAACCCATCGTTAATAGATGCATACGGTGCTACCTTTTCAAATCCACCTACTGAACGAGTATTCGTAATTAAAAACATCGTAATTTCTTCTTGTAGTAACTTTCCATCATACTCAATTTCAACATATGTCGGATGCAATGATGGTAACATCTCGATACCTTTTAGGTAATAAGCAAGTTGTCCTAATACTGTCTTTAACTTACTCGGTACTTCGTATGTTAATTCTGTAATACGACCGCCACCAGCGATGTTAATAAAATATGTATCGTTCGCTCTACCGAGGTCTAATGGCACTGTTTTTCCTTCGCAAATAATATCTGCTGCCTCTTCAATAGAACGAGGTACACCAATTGCACGTGCAAAGTCATTTGTCGTTCCAACTGGAATAATTCCAAATTTCGGACGGAATTCATGCCCAACTAAACCGTTTACTACTTCATTTAATGTACCGTCGCCACCAGCCGCAATAACAACATCAAACTTACGATCCGCAGCTTGCCTCGCCGCCACAGTAGCGTCTCCAGGACCCGTTGTCGCATGACAAGATGTCTCATAGCCAGCTTGTTCTAATTTTTGTAATACTTCTGGTAAGCTCTTCTTAAATAGCTCACGCCCAGAAGTAGGATTATAAATAATTCTTGCTCGCTTCATCATTTATTAGCACAGGAAATTTCTTTATGTATCGAAAAAGAACATACTGAACTTCTATTCAGTATTCCCATGCCTACCTCCTCTCATCTTGCTATCCTTCTTTTATCCCGCTCAAACAGGCAGTAAGAACCCGATTCGTGTAGTCCATCAAAAGTAAATATTCATTTCAATGGTTTTTTTATTTGACTCCAAAATTTATCCCGCTATTTGCGGGCAGTAAATGCCCGATTGGTGAGGGCTAATAATCAATGGTGGATGAACCTCCTACTGATTAAAGTTTCACTTTATTTCTATCCATTCTTCCATAAAAATTTACATATAACGAATAATAACTATCTATTATTTCATGAGATGAAAAAAACCTCTATGTTTAGATTTATCATTATTCCCACCTTTTTGCAACTATCATACCATAGTTGCTATACAAACATTTTTCCACTTTTGACAGTTAATCAAACGTTTGTTTAAACGATTTTGTCTCATTTAAACAAACGTTTGATTAACCTAGAAAAACACCCATGTACGGGTGTTTTTCTGCTTAATCTTTAAAAGTCACTACTATTATCGCTTATTAATCTCTTCAAGTAAGATTTTGTTAACAAGTGGTGGATTTGCTTGTCCTTTTGTAGCTTTCATAATTTGACCAACTAAGAAGCCAATTGCACGGTCTTTACCGTTTTTAAAGTCTTCGATAGATTGCTCATTATTATCAAGAATTTCTGTTACAACTTTACGAAGTGTACCCTCATCAGAAATTTGAACAAGACCTTTCGCTTTAACGATTTCTTCTGGGTCTCCACCTTTTTCAATTAATTCATTAAATACTTTCTTCGCGATTTTAGAAGAAATTGTACCTTTTTCAATTAATTGAACCATTTTAGATAAACCAGCAGGCGTTAATGCAACGTCTTTTAATTCTTTTTGTTGTTTGTTTAAGTATGCAAGTACTTCACCCATTAACCAGTTCGATGTTAATTTCGCATCAGCACCGTCTGCAACAGTTGCTTCAAAGAAATCAGACATTTCTTTCGTTAATGTTAACACGTGTGCATCATAAGCTGGTAAGCCTAGTTCTGCAACGTAGCGAGCTTTACGTGCATCTGGAAGTTCTGGAATAGAAGCTCGAACTGCTTCTTTCCACTCATCATCGATGTAAAGTTCAACTAAGTCTGGCTCCGGGAAGTAACGGTAATCGTCAGATCCTTCTTTCACACGCATTAAGATTGTTTTCTTCGTTGCTTCATCATAACGACGTGTTTCTTGTTGGATGATGCCACCAGATAACAGTTCTTTTTCTTGGCGCACTTGCTCATGCTCAAGACCTTTTTGTACGTAAGTGAATGAGTTTAAGTTTTTCAGTTCCGCTTTTGTACCGAACTTCTCTTGTCCAACTGGACGAAGAGAAATGTTCGCATCACAACGTAAGGAACCTTCTTCCATCTTACAATCAGATACACCAGTGTATTGAATGATTGATTTTAACTTCTCTAAGTATGCATATGCTTCTTCTGGCGTACGCATATCTGGCTCAGATACGATCTCGATTAAAGGCATACCTTGACGGTTGTAGTCTACTAATGAACCATCAGCTGTATGCGTTGATTTACCAGCATCTTCTTCTAAATGAAGACGTGTAATACCGATACGTTTCTTTTTACCGTCTACTTCGATTTCAATCCAACCATTTTCACCAATTGGCTTATCAAATTGAGAGATTTGGTAAGCTTTCGGGTTATCTGGATAGAAATAGTTTTTACGGTCAAACTTCGTTTCCGTTGCGATTTCACAGTTTAATGCCATTGCAGCTTTCATTGCAAAGTTAACTGCTTCTTTATTTAAAGTAGGAAGTACCCCTGGGTATCCTAAGTCAATTACACTTGTTTGTGTATTTGGCTCCGCTCCGAATTCTGTTGGACTCGCAGAGAAAATTTTCGAATTTGTTTTTAACTCAACGTGAACCTCTAAACCAATAATTGTTTCTAAATTCATCTATGCTCGCCTCCTTACAGACTTGCTTTTTTTGTATGATAGTCTGTTGCTTGCTCAAACGCATGTGCAACGCGGTAAATTGTCGCTTCATCGAAGTGTTTACCAATGATTTGTAGACCAAGTGGCATGTTGTTAGCACCGAATCCACATGGAACAGAAATCGCTGGAACACCCGCTAAGTTTACTGGGATTGTTAAAATGTCATTTGCATACATTGTCATTGGATCATCAACTTTTTCGCCCACTTTAAATGCCGGAGTTGGCGTTGTTGGTCCAATAATAACATCATAGTTAGCAAATACATTTTCAAAGTCGTTTTTAATTAATGTACGTACTTGTTGTGCTTTCTTGTAATATGCATCATAGTAACCAGAGCTAAGCGCAAATGTACCAAGCATAATACGACGTTTAACTTCATCACCGAAACCTTCACTACGTGTGTTTTTGTAAAGATCTAATAAGTTATTTACATTATCAGAACGAACACCGTAACGCACGCCATCAAAGCGTGAAAGGTTCGCAGATGCTTCAGAAGAAGATAGTAAGTAATACGTTGCTAGAGCGTATTTAGAGTGTGGAAGCGATACTTCCTCCCAAGTTGCGCCCATACCTTCTAATACTTTTAAAGCAGCTAGTACTGACTCACGAGCTTCTTCGCCAACACCTTCGCCTAAGTATTCTTTCGGTACAGCAATGCGTAAACCTTTAACATCGCCTGTTAAACCAGCTAAATAGTTTCCAACTTCAACGTTTGCAGAAGTTGCATCCATGCGGTCAATACCTGAAATAGCTTGTAATAAGTATGCATTGTCTTCTACTGTACGTGTAATCGGTCCGATTTGGTCAAGTGAAGATGCGAATGCTACTAATCCGTAACGAGATACGCGTCCATAAGTTGGTTTTAAACCTACAACACCGCAATATGCAGCTGGCTGACGGATAGAACCACCCGTATCAGAACCTAGAGAGAATAGTACTTCTCCTGCTGCTACAGCTGCTGCAGAACCACCACTAGATCCGCCCGGAACGTAATCTAAGTTCCATGGGTTTTTCGTAGCGTAGAATCCTGAGTTTTCATTTGAAGAACCCATTGCGAACTCGTCCATGTTTAATTTACCGATTGTAATTGTGTCAGCAGCTTTTAGCTTTTGCACAACTGTCGCATCATAAATTGGATCGAAGTTTGCTAACATTTTGCTCGCACAAGTTGTACGAAGACCGTTAGTTACAATGTTATCTTTTACACCAATTGGCATACCGAATAATAAACCATTATCTTCAGCACCGATTTTTGCATCTAATTCTTTCGCTTTTGCGCGTGCATTTTCTTCATCTAATGTAAGAAAAGCTTTTACGTTATCTTCAACATCCGCAATACGTTTGTAAGATTCTTCTACTAAATCCGTAACGGAAATTTCTTTGCTGTTTAACTTCTTATGTAACTCTGATACTGAATGATCAAATAATGACATCGAAATTCCCCTCCTCTATTCTAATACTGCTGGAACACGGATTTGATTATCTTTGTGATCCGGTGCATTTTTTAATACTTCTTCAACTGGTAAACCTTTTTCTGGTACATCTTCACGCATAACATTTTTCATAGTTAATACATGAGTTGTTGGTTTTACATCTGTTGTATCTAATTCATTTAACTGTTCTGCAAATGTAACAATTGCATCTAGTTGTTTTTGAAATTTTTCTGCTTCTTGATCAGTAATTGCAAGACGTGCTAAATGTGCTACGTGCTTTACATTCTCAACGGAAATTCTTGACACGGCTAGGCCACCTCCATAATATATCGTTCAATCTACAATACTATTGATGATACCAAATTTTCAGTACTTCAAGCAAGTCAACACAGAGTACTTACGCCATTTTTACATAAAAAAAGAAAGGCAAATGCCTTTCTTTACAATTTACTCTTTATCTAACGGTTTATTTTTCGGAAATCTCTCGTTATCTTCTTCATTATCACGAATTGTTTTTTGTAATACAAAACAAGACATCGTTAAAAATAATGTTCCAATTAAATAGTATCCTTTTACACTAAGCGTTTCATCTAACGTATAAATCCCAATTAGCATACCTGAAAGCGCACAAACAAATGAAGTCCATGCTAAAAACGTGAACGCTTGCGTATTACGTCTTCTCATCGTTCTCCCCCTCGTTAGCTGTATACCCATTATAGATAAGTATATTTACCATGATGGATTTTTATGTAAATTCTAGTTTTATATTTATAAATCTATCATAAAAGAATACTATTTTAAAGAAAGTTTTCTGCCTAATCTGAAAAAACAATTAAAATCATTGACAATTATTTCTATTCTACATAAAATAAAAATAAATATTACGAACCTCGAAATATACGGGAGTGGAATTAATTGTTGCAATATGAACATTTTTTAGACTTACTGCTAGATAACGCCAAGAAACTTTTCTATCCTGAAGAATGGGTAAGCCTAGATTTAACACTTTCTAAAACAGAAGTATTTTGTTTACTTTGGATGGAACGAAATACAGATATTACAATGACGAAAATTGCTGATCTTCTTGATATACCGATGAGTACAACAACGGGCGTTGTAAATCGCCTTGTAAAAAAGGGATATATTGAACGCTACCGTGATGAAAATGACCGACGTATTGTATTAATTCGGTTAACAGAAAACGGCGTAATGCTCGTTCAAGAAGTAAAACAAAATGCGGCCCATTACTTTAGCTTAGTAACAGAAGCATTATCAGAAGAAGAAAAAGCATTCTTACTACAAATCTTCCAAAAAATCATGAATCACATCGCTACGTCACAGCAAAAAACAGAAGAAAAGATTTCTACACCTAAAATGAAAAACATTCCGATTGAATAAAACCCTATCTGGGTTTTTATTCAACCATTTACTTCGACACTCGTAATATTCGACATTCGAAACAAAGGGGATATAAATGATGAGAATTATCTTGTATACAGGTAAAGGCGGCGTAGGAAAAACTAGCATTTCAGCAGCAACAGCAATTCAAAGTGCGAAACAAGGATTAAAAACATTAGTAATGAGCACAGATCCTGCTCATAGTTTAGGAGATTCATTTGGTATAAAGCTATCTTCTGAACCACTAGAAATTCGTGAAAATTTGTGGGCACAAGAAATTAATACAATTTATGAAATGGAAAAAGGCTGGGGAAAATTACAGAAATATATTACACTACTCTTCACTTCCAAAGCAGCTGATGATATTACAACAGAAGAGTTAACGATGTTTCCTGGTATGGAAGATTTAATTAGCCTACTTCGCGTACTCGATTATTATAAACAAAACACATATGATGTTATTATCATTGATTGTGCTCCAACAGGAGAAACATTAGCAATGTTAAGCTTTCCAGACATGCTCGGCTGGTGGATGGAAAAATTATTTCCTATTAAAAGAAAAGTTTTAAAAGTCGTTCGTCCTGTAGCTCAACCACTCCTTGGTGTTCCTCTTCCAACCGACGATATTATGGACGAATTAACAAGTACACTTGAAAAGCTCGGAGAAATGAGAGATATTTTATCAAATCGAGAAGTAACAAGTATCCGCATCGTTGTAAATCCTGAAAAAATGGTCATTAAGGAAGCCCAGCGCAGCTTTACTTATTTGAATTTATACGATTATAACGTAGATGCCATTATGATTAACCGCGTCATCCCTAACACTGTCACCGATCCTTATTTTCAGGCATGGAAAGATACACAGAAGAAATATAAAACATTAATTCAAGATAGTTTTCAACCCCTTCCTATTTACGAAGCTCCAATGTTTGAACAAGAAGTTGTTGGTTTGTCTATGTTAGAACGTGTAGGAGATTCTTTATTTAAAACTGATCATTCCCCTACAGAAGTAAAATTTAACGGGCGCACTCAATATGTAAAAAAGGATGGCGATGAGTATATTTTCGTTCTGTCCATTCCCTTCTCAAACAAAAGTGAACTTTCCTTAAATCAAAAAGGTGATGAACTTATTATTCGAGCGGGTTCTGTTAAACGGAACATCACGTTACCAAAAACATTAACACACCTTTCTATTCAAGGAGCAAAATTTGAAGAAGATATACTAAATATTCGGTTTGGAGGTGTAGTACATGCATGAGGAATTACTACGAAGGGTAATTCGTACAAAAGTAAAAGTCGGGATGCATATATTAGAAGAGCTACCTAATCCAATCCAACAATCAGCTAAGCAAATATTAAATATTTTACAAGAGGAACTAGCTGCTTATCTGAAAGAACGAGAGCATCATGAAGTTAATTTAAAAAATATCATAATTGAATAACCATCTCTGTATAGAGGGCCTTTTTTAGGCTTTCTATACTTTATTGGAGTGATGTAAATTGATGAAAAAACATTCCACTACTATATTCTGGATCATTCCCTTATTATTTTTCATTCATAACCTTGAAGAAGCTTTCCAAATGCCACAATACCTTGCTAATCAATTTTCAATCCGTCTTATAACTAGCCAACAATTTTTCATCGCCATTTCCGTATTAACAATCTTTGTATTACTTATCGTCTTTCTATATCAACTTAACTTCTTGTCTTCTATATGCTGGATTATTTTTATACAAGGGGCCATCTTCTTCAACTCTGTTCAACATATTATTTTGTTTTTCATTTATCGCTCTTATAACCCCGGCGTAATATCAGCATTTTTCATTACTCTCTTTTCTATTTTCTTTTTTTTATCAAAAAAACACTTAATTCATCCAAAGCAATTCGTAATTACACTCCTTTTCAGCTTATTTTCTTATCCCATTATAATTTGGATCACCTTACTGTTCGCTAGCTACTTTCATTCATAAAAAAAGACCAGGAAAATTCCTGGTCTATCACTCTACTTAACAAACATTGGATTCTATGTTATACAAAATTGGAAGGTACAGAATTAGGGTTTGTTTGTTAAGTTTATATGTTGAACGAACTAACAGCGGAGGGGTTCCTTCTGTTAGTCCATTAAACCCAATGATTATTTTACGATTTTTTCAAGCTCATCAAGTGAAAGATCTACTGAAATGGAACCATCATTTGTTTCTTTCTTAATTGCATCTGTTACTTCTTTTGAATGATATAGTTCAATTACTTTTTTCAATGTTGGATCATCTTTATCTTTCGTACGAGCTGCAAAAATATTAATATATGGCTTCGCATTTTCATTCTTTGGATCTTCTAAGAAAATAGGATCCTTCGCTGGATCTAATCCAGCTTGACCAGCAACACCGTTATTAATAACTGATGCTGCAACATCTTTTAACACACGAGGTGTTTGCTGTGCGATAACCGGTGTAATTTTTAATTTCTTCGGATTTTCAGCAATACCACTTGGATCTCCAAATAGACCAAAGTCTTTTTTAAGCTTTAATAATCCAGCTGCATCAAGAAGTTTTAATGCACGTGCTTGGTTCGTTGGATCGTTTGGAATTGCAATTTCTGAACCATCTGGGATTTCATTTGCTTTCTTATATTTTTCAGAGTATAAACCCATTGGCGCAATTTGCGTTGTACCAACAGCTGTAATATCTAACTTATGCTCTTTTTTAAATTGCTCTAAGAAAGCAATATGCTGGAATGAGTTTAATTCAATATCTCCATCAGCTAACGCTTTATTTGGCGTTGTGTAATCAGAGAACTCCACCAGTTTAATCTTAATCCCTTCTTTTTCAGCTTTTTTCTTCAAAATTTCCCAAGCGTCTCCATCCGTTCCAGTTACACCGACGCGAACTACTTTTTCTTTCGCTCCTGCACCCGTGTCTCCACTTGAGCAGCCGCTTAATGCTGAGACTCCTACAATCGCTGATAATGCAAATGCTAAAATTTTCTTCATTTTCTTTTCCTCTCTTCCTTTTTATGATCTGCGTAACAAGACTTTCGCAAAGTAGTTTCCTAAATTTTGAGCTATCTGTACGAGAATGATAAGTAACACGACCGTTACGAACATAACTGATGTATCAAAACGTTGATAACCATATGTCATTGCCAAGTCACCAAGACCTCCACCACCGACAAGCCCAGCAACTGCAGAAAATTCGATTAAACCAACTGTCATAAATGTGACACCTAAGATTAATGGTGCTAACGCTTCTGGTACAAGGATTTCAAAAACAATTCTAATTGGCGAGGCGCCCATTGCTTGCGCTGCTTCAATTACTCCTTTCGGAACGGAAACAAGGTTTGTTTCAACCATTCTAGCAATACCAATTGATGCGACTAACGTCATCGGGAAAATTGCCGCTGCTGTTCCAATCGTCGTTCCGATAACACTTCTTGTTAGTGGACTCAAGGCTACTAAAAAGATAATGAATGGTACCGGACGAATTGTATTAATTATGATGTTAAGAATAGAAAAGACCCATTTATTTTCTAAAAAGTTTCCTTTTCTCGTTACATATAAAAGTAAACCTAGAGGTATACCCAGAATTGTAGCGAATATAAGGGTTACAATTACCATTAAGAGGGTATCCCCCGTCGCATCTAGTATGCGCGGCCAAAATATACTCCAATCAACTCGCATGAGCTTCTACCTCCTTCAGCTGCACTTGCAGTCTTAGATGTTGTAATGCTTTTTGAATTTCCCTCTGCTCACCTTGCAACTCTACAAGAAGATTTCCAAATAGCACATTTTGAAGTTCAATAATATTTCCGTACAGTACATTTACATCGACGTTATAGTTTTTTGCGATATATGATAGTACCGGCTGTCCTGTCTCCTCACCAGTAAATGTTAGACGATAAATTTGACCACCATTTTGAATTTTCGCTAGAACACTTTCCGGTAAATGATCATTAATGACAGA
Source organism: Bacillus sp. FSL W8-0770 (assembly GCF_038008705.1). Taxonomy (NCBI): domain Bacteria; kingdom Bacillati; phylum Bacillota; class Bacilli; order Caryophanales; family Bacillaceae; genus Bacillus; species Bacillus sp. FSL W8-0770. The sequence continues at coordinate 320,467 of NZ_JBBOZR010000001.1, read as the reverse complement.
ACGTACAAAGTTTTGAGTCGTCTTTGTTTTTGGTTGCGTAAAAACATCAAACAGTTTTCCTTCTTCAATAACTTTCCCCTTCTCCATTACAGCTACACGGTGACAAATTTCTTTCACAACATGCATTTCATGTGTAATAAGAAGAATTGTTAAATTGTATTCTCGATTTACTTTCTTTAATAAGTTTAGAATTTCTGTCGTTGTTTCTGGATCTAAGGCTGATGTTGCCTCATCACATATAAGAATATCTGGCGATGTCGCAAGTGCTCTAGCAATGCCCACACGCTGCTTTTGCCCACCTGATAGCTGCTCTGGATAATAGTTTGCTTTATCTTCTAACCCTACAAACTTCAGCAGTTCATTTACTCTTTCTTTTATCTCATTCTTTGGTACTTTCGCTAACTTTAATGGATAAGCAATATTTCCAAATACTGTTCTTGAATTAAATAAATTAAAACTTTGAAAAATCATTCCGATTCTTTGTCTTAGTTTACGCAATTCTTTCGTCGATAATGATGTAATATCTTTATCATCTATTGAAATCGTTCCTGCCGTCGGTCTCTCTAACATATTTACTAGGCGTAATAACGTACTCTTTCCAGCGCCACTAAAACCGATAATGCCAAAAATTTCGCCTTTCTCAACTGATAATGTTACATCCTCCACCGCATGAACAGATTGGCCAGCTGATTCATACACTTTACTTACATTGGTAAAAGAAATCATTTTTTTCCCTCCTATATGCTGTAAAAACTTGAAGCAGAGCTTTCGAGGTAAAATAAAAAGTGCCCTCCTTCTTATCAACCATAAAGATAAGAAGGAGAGCACTTATATGTACTCGTTCACATCTTCTCATCTTCCAAGCCTTTATATGGCTTGCTGGAGTTAGCACGGTATTAAAAAACCCGTTGCTGAGGTATCGTAGGGCCAGTCCCTCCACCTCTCTGGATAAGAATGTATCGATTTAATTGTCGTTTAATTAATTCTCATTATAGAACTCAGAATAATAAGAGTCAATACATTTTTTAGAAAAATATTAATTATTCCTTTATTAAAATTTTCAGATGAATATTCATCTGAAAAATAGTAACTTTCAAGGTTATTTAAAATTCTTCTTCCTCATATTTTTAAACAGGAGAATCCTCTCTACGAATTGAATAAATTTATTTGAATATGAAACTCGGAGGAAGATAAATATATGAAAACAGCTCTTTTACTCGTCGATATTCAAAACGATTATTTTCCAAATGGAAAGATGGAATTGCGTAATCCAGTAGAAGCAAGCGAATATGCTAATCAGTTATTACAACACTTTAGAACAAACAGCGAACCTATTTTTCATATCCAACACGTAGCTATAAAAGAGGACGCTACTTTTTTCCTACCTAATACAGAAGGTGTACATATTCATGAAAGCGTACGTCCACTTAGAGAAGAAACAGTTATAGTCAAACATTATCCAAATAGCTTCCGAGAAACTAATCTCCTAGAGCAATTAAAACGTTTAAATATTGAACATGTCGTTGTATGCGGGATGATGACTCATATGTGTATCGATGCAACAGTAAGGGCTACATTCGATTTTGGCTTTCAATGTACCGTTATACATGACGCTTGTGCTACAAAAGACCTTTCTTTTAAGAACGCTACTATACCAGCTGTTTATATTCACAATACAATTTTAGCTAGTTTAAATGGCGTATATGCAAATGTAATAAACACGCAAGAATTTTTAGCTACATAAAAAAACACTCCTTTCAGTGAGCAAAACTGAAAGGAGTGTTCCTTGTCGAACCATAGATTTTCTTTCAAATTGTATTATACAGGAAATTCTCAAAATGAATACTAAAAAATATGACTAATAAGTCAACTTTTCTCATCATTTTATTTCTGTTCACATGTTTATCACGCTATTAATAGGTTTTAGCTCATTCTCTTCGAACGACGGTAATATATGGGGGTTCAATTTTAAAAGGAGCTCTTCACATTCTGTGAAGAGCTCCTCTACTATTTCTTATAAAGTTTCAGAAGTAGTTTTTGCTTGCATGTGAAGTGCTAAGTAATCAGGTCCACCAGCTTTAGAGTCTGTACCAGACATGTTAAAGCCACCGAATGGTTGGTAACCTACGATTGCACCAGTACATCCACGGTTGAAGTATAAGTTACCAACGTGGAAGTCTTCGCGTGCTTTTTCAATATGGTCACGGTTGTTAGTAATAACAGCACCTGTTAAACCGTATTCCGTATTGTTTGCAATTGCAAGTGCATGATCGAAGTCTTTCGCTTTACAGAATGCTACTACTGGTCCGAAGATTTCTTCTTTCATTAAGCGAGCATCTTCTGCAACGTCAGCAACGATTGTTGGTTGGATGAACCAGCCTTTAGAATCGTCTCCTTCGCCACCTGCTAAGATTCTACCTTCTTCTTTACCAATTGCAACATAGCTCATTACTTTATCAAATGCAGCTTGGTCATTAACAGGACCCATGTTTGTACCTAATACTGCTGGGTTAGCAACTGTTAATTCTTTTGTTAATTCAACAGCACGATTTAATACGTGATCGTATACATCTTCATGGATTACTGCACGAGAACATGCAGAACATTTTTGTCCTGAGAATCCGAATGCTGATGCAACGATAGACTTAGCTGCTAATTCAAGATCTGCTTCTTTATCAACAACGATTGTATCTTTACCGCCCATTTCAGCGATAACACGTTTTAACCAAATTTGTCCTGGGTTTACTTTCGCTGCACGCTCGTAGATACGGATACCTACATCACGAGATCCCGTGAAGCTTACGAAACGTGTACGAGGATGATCTACTAAGTAGTCACCAACTTCAGAACCGTTACCTGGAACGAAGTTTACTACGCCAACTGGTAAGCCAGCTTCTTCTAATACTTCCATAAATTTCGCTGCTACTACAGGAGTTGTACTAGCTGGTTTTAGTAATACTGTGTTACCAGAAACTAAAGCAGCTGTTGTCATACCTGCCATAATTGCGAATGGGAAGTTCCAAGGAGAAATGATAACACCTACTCCTAATGGAATGTAAGAGAAACGATTATATTCAATTGGACGGCTTTCTACTGGAATACCGTCTTTTAATTTTAACATTTGACGACCATAATATTCCATAAAGTCGATTGCTTCTGCTGTATCAGCATCTGCCTCATTCCATGGCTTACCTGCTTCTTTTACAAGAATAGCAGAGAATTCATGTTTTCTGCGACGAACGATTGCTGCAGCACGGAATAAAATGTCTGCACGCATTTCTGGCTTTGATTTTCTCCAAGTTTGGAATGTTTCATCCGCTACTTGCATTGCTTTTTCAGCTAACTCACGGCTTGCTTTTGAAACACGACCAACAAGTTCCTCTTTATTTGCAGGGTTTACAGAAACAATTTTGTCTTCTGTAGTGATTTTTTCTCCCCCGATAATTAATGGATAGTCTTGTCCAAGATAAGATTCTACTTTCTTTAAACCTTCTTCAAACGCTAATTTGTTAGCCTCCACTGAAAAATCTGTAAATGGCTCATGTTTGTATGCTACTACCATTTTTTTAGCCTCCCCTTAGAAAAACGTTTACATTTTACAACATTATTCTACACGATAATTTAGATTTATTCAAATATTCCTAGACTTATATTTTAAAAATTAATAAATTTTTAAAATATAATAAAAAAAAGAGATTCATACATGCGTATGAATCTACAAAATATGAGTATATTCCAAAACATTTTTCCCGATCAATAATATAGTAACTAACAAAAATAAAGTCCTTACATATCCAACACCTTTTTGAACCGCAAACTTCGATCCAAAATAAGCACCTAAGATCATTGATAATCCCATGATAATACCGTATTCAAAATGAATTATGTCTAAGAATAAAAAAGTAATTAAAGATACAATATTACTAACAAAGTTCAAAAGTTTTCCAGATGCTGCCGCTTGAATAAAATCCAAGCCAATTAATAAAAATACAAAAATTAAAAACGACCCTGTCCCTGGTCCAAAAAAACCATCATAAAATCCTATCATTAAAATAGCAAAGAAAAATATTAATGTTTTTCTTTGCGTCATCTTCTTATAGGTAGACACACTTCCCCAATTCTTTTTTGCAATAATATAAATAGCAATAAATACCAACATTACAAGTACTAATGGGCGTAAAATATCCGATGGAATAAATTTTACTACTAAAGCACCTGCAACAGCTCCAACAATAGTTAACGGGATTAACTTTCCTACAATTTTAAAATCAACTTTTCCTGATCGAATGAAATACATCGCACTCGTAAACGTCCCCATTGTTGCCGCTAATTTATTCGTTGCAATTGCCGAAGCTGGCGATAGACCAACAAACATAAGTGCAGGAAGCGAAATTAACCCTCCTCCTCCAACAACGGAATCAATAAAAGCCGCTAAAAAACCGAATGCAATTAATAAAATAATGACTTGAAAACTTAATTCTTCCATGAGCTTTACCCCTTACCCCTATTTTTTACAACATTTTAAATTATAACAAAATTACATAAGAAAAAAAGCTGTTCCATAGAGGAACAGCCTTCATATTTAATCTAAAATTTTCACAAGTGGTTCATCTTGTTTTGCTTCACGTATAATAATAGCTTCTGGGCGTTCTACAGATTTAATCGTTACTTGTACTTTCATATAATTCGGGAAGTATTCCATAACAAGCCCTGCCACATATTGTGTAAAACCAACTATTTCAGCTTTTCCATTAAACTGGACAGGAATATCAAGCTTCATTTCTCTTAATTCATCATCTCTATACATACCAGTACCAATAACAGCTGTATAGTCGCCTTGGAAATAATCGCTTAGTTTTGCCTTAAAGTTGGATACTCTTGCAAGATCTTCACGTTTATTATCTGTTTTCGCTTGCTCTGATGGGAACAAATAATATTTTTCATTAATTTGTTTCCAATCTTCAACCGTTTCACTACCTTTTTCGACATTTGCATAAGAAACAAAATTACCTGGCACGAGCGAAGACTTTGGAGCTTGGCGATAAATCGCAAATGTTATCGGAATATTTTTTGTTTCAGGTTCTTTTTGATGTATGACTTTCAAAATTTCTTGCGCCATTTTTTTCCCTTCAGCTAACATCTTTTCATCTGGGATTGCAGCTTCACGTGGGTAACCATGCTCTTCGTTAAAATATTGAACAGAATTCATCGCTAATCCAACTACCATACCAACACGTTCCTCGCCGTTATCGCCTTTTTTCACATAATAATCATGCTCTAAAATATTTGAAATATATATTGGATTTTTTTTATTTTTCACTTCTAGTGATTCGGATCCTGTTCCTAATGCAGGATTTAATCCTATATTAGGAAATTTAACTGCATCTTTTTTTAATTTTTCCTCTAGTTCCTTTTGTTCAGCATCTGTACGTTTTCTTTTAACAAGCATCTGTATAGTTTGAGTATCTAGAGCTTTTCCGCCTTTTAAAAAATTATCTTTCGTACTAAATGATTCTTTTGCAATTCGCATTAATCCTGTTTCAAATTCATCTATATCAAGGCGACTATTTAACCCTTGCACCACTAAACCACGTGCCTTTCCACCATCAAATGGAATAGTCGTCTTATAATATTCATCCGAAATAGCGTATTTTGGAACAACTGATTGTTCTTTTGCTTTCCCCGATTTCCCAGCCACTTTTTCATCTTTGTCGGCACCTGCACTACACCCACTTACAAGTAGGCCAAGGCTTAATACCGCTAATGCTATTTTTTTCATGGTAAGTTTGCACCTCTTACTTATTTAGCTCTTGTAAGAACCTCTCTTCATTCCAAACCTCAACATTATGTTTCTCCGCTTGTGCTAATTTCGAACCAGCTGCTTCACCTGCAACAACTAAATCCGTACTCTTACTAACACTTCCTGTTACTTTTCCACCTAATGCCTCAATCTTCTTCTTCGCTTCACTTCGTCCCATAACTTCTAGCTTACCTGTTAAAACAACCGTTTTTCCTGCGAAGTAAGATTCAACATTTTGTAAATCTGCAATTTTTATACCTTTGTATGTCATATTCACGCCATACTCTTTAAACTGCTGTAATAACTCTAATACATCTTCATTATCAAAATATGTCACAACAGATTGAGCCATTTTTTCGCCAATTTCATTAATTGCTTTTAGTTCTTCTTCCGTTGCTTTTACAAGCTCATCCATCGTTTCAAAGTGCTCTGCAAATGTACGTGCTGCTTTCGCTCCAACGTGGCGAATTCCAAGACCAAATAATAATCGCTCTAACGAGTTTTCTTTAGAATTTTCAATTGCTTGTATTAAGTTTGTTGCTGATTTTTCACCAAAACGTTCTAACTGTAATAATTGCTCTTTCGTCAATGCATATAAATCAGCAAATGTACGAATGTAATCAGCATCAAAGAGTTGTGTAATGACACGTTCTCCAAGTCCATCAATATTCATTGCATTTCTTGAAACGAAATGGATTAACCCTTCTCGAATTTGAGCAGGACAAGTTGGATTTATACAACGAAGTGCTACTTCTTCTTCTAAACGAACAAGTTCACTCTCACATGCTGGACAATGAGTTGGCATGCGGTATTCTTCTTCCTCACCAGTACGCTTATCAAAAATAACGTTCACAACTTCAGGAATAATATCTCCAGCCTTCTTCACAACAACGTAGTCACCAATTCGAATGTCTTTTTCACGAATTAAATCTTCGTTATGTAAAGAAGCACGACGAACAATCGTACCAGCAACTCTCACTGGCTCTAGTTCTGCAGTCGGTGTTACAACCCCTGTTCGGCCAACACTTAATTCAATGCCTGTTAATCTCGTTACAACTTCTTCAGCCGGAAATTTATAAGCAATCGCCCACCTTGGACTCTTCGCTGTAGTTCCTAGACTTTCTTGAAGAGCAACATCATCTACTTTTATAACGATTCCATCAATCTCATAATCAAGATGCGGACGTTTTTCTTGCCATTCTTCTACATAAGCTATAACTTCTTCAATTGTTTCACATGTACGGCGATTTGGATTTGTCTTAAATCCAAGTTCACCTAAGAAATCCAGCGATTCACTATGTGATGAAATTGTTTTTTCTTCTACATTCGCAAGACCATACACAAACATAGATAAGTTACGCTTCGCTGCAATTTTCGGATCAAGTTGACGTATTGAACCTGCTGCTGCATTACGCGGATTCGCAAATACATCTTCTCCATTTTGCTCTTTTTCTTCATTTAGTTTAACGAATGAACGCTTCGGCATATAAGCTTCGCCTCTTGCTTCTAACGTTACTTCTTCATTTAAACGAAGTGGGATAGCTTTAATCGTTTTTAAATTTTGAGTAATATCTTCACCCGTTACACCATCACCACGTGTCGCCCCTTGAATGAAGCGTCCTTTTTCATAATGAAGCGAAACGGCAAGCCCGTCAATTTTTAATTCACATATATATCTTACATTCGCACCATCAATTCCTTGACGTACTCTTCTGTCGAAATCACGTAAATCTCCTTCGTTAAATGCATTTCCTAAACTTAACATTGGTGACTTATGTGTTACTTTTTCAAATATATCAAGAACAGTCCCCCCAACGCGAACGGAGGGAGAATCTTCACTCATAAACTCTGGGTTCTCTGCTTCTAATTTTATAAGCTCCTGCATATTACGGTCATATTCCGCATCAGAAACAGAAGGATTGTCTAATACGTGATATTGATAGTTAAATGTATTTAACAAGTCACGTAATTCTTCTATACGTTTTTTTACTATCTCTTTTGACATATCCTCATTCCTTTCCTATTGTTTCGTCACAGGTGCAAATTTTGCTAACAAACGTTTAACACCAATTGGGCTTGGGAACGCAATATCTAATTCTTTTGCATCACCTTCACCTTTTACACTTACAACTGTACCGACTCCCCATTTTTGGTGGGAAGCTTTATCTCCTACTGCCCAGCCAATTTGTTCGCCGCCTGTCGTCTTAGCTGCAGGGCGCGCGAAAGCTGAACGAGAGCGTGTTGCTGTTGTGATTGTCGTTTTGCCGCTACTTGCCGTTCTGCCTTTTGTACCAAACGATGTTTCACGCTTCGGCGCTGTTTCATTTAATGATTCCACTAGTTCTGTCGGGATTTCTGTAATAAATCGAGACGCAGCGTTCATACTTGTTCTACCAAATAATGTACGCATTTGCGCGTTAGATAAATATAGCTCTTCTTCTGCACGAGTAATACCTACATAAGCAAGACGACGTTCTTCTTGCATTTCATCCTCTTCCATAAGAGAACGAGTATGAGGGAATATCCCTTCCTCTAAGCCAACAATAAAGACAACCGGGAACTCTAATCCTTTCGCCGAGTGCATCGTCATTAAAATAACTTCTTCACCAGCAGTTGGGTCTTCATCTACACGATCAATATCAGCAACAAGTGCTAAATCTGTTAAGAATGCAACAAGGCTCTTATCTTCGCTTTGAGATTCAAATGTTTGCGTAACAGATAAGAACTCGTCTAAGTTTTCTAAACGACCTTCCGCTTCTAAAGAACGTTCATTTTTCAACATATCGCGATAGCCTGTTTTTTCAATAACTTCTTCTACTAATTCTGTAACAGATAAATACTCTTGCATATTTACCCAGTTATTTAATAAATTCGCGAATTCTTTTACTGCCTTTGTAATTTTTGCACTTACTCCAACATGCTCAATCTCATCAAATACAGCAGTTAATGAAATTCCATTTTGCACACCGTAATTAATAATTTTATCGATAGAAGTCGCACCAATGCCACGCTTTGGCACATTTATAATACGTGCAAAACTAATTTCATCATCTGGATTACCGATTAAACGTAAGTACGCCAAAATATCTTTAATCTCTTTACGATCGTAGAACTTCGTACCCCCGACAATTTTATATGGAATGTTAGATTTAAGGAAAATCTCCTCGACCATACGAGACTGAGCATTCGTACGATATAGCACTGCAAAATCAGTATATTTTCGTTTCCCCATTTGAATATCGTCACGAATTTTTTTTGCAACAAAATACGCTTCGTCCTTTTCAGTTGCAGCACGATAATACGAGATTTTACTTCCAACTTGATTGTCTGTCCATAATTTCTTCGGCTTACGATTCGTATTTTTTTCAATAACAGCATTCGCTGCATTTAAAATATTTTGTGACGAACGATAGTTTTGTTCTAACAGAATTACTTGTGCATTCTCATAGTCTTTTTCGAATGACAAAATGTTAGAAATATCTGCACCACGCCAGCGATAAATAGACTGGTCAGAGTCACCCACAACGCAAAGATTTTTAAAACGCGCTGCCAAATGTTTAACAAGAAGATATTGCGCTTTATTCGTATCTTGATACTCATCAACATGAATATATTGGAACTTACGCTGATAAAACTCTAATACTTCTGGAACACGTTCAAATAGCTGAATCGTCGTCATAATTAAATCATCAAAGTCTAATGAATTATTTTTCAAAAGACGCTTTTGATACTCTGTGTATACATCGCTCGTTAATTTTTCATATGGATCAGCCATTGTAATTTTTTTTGCATATTTATCCGCAGATAACAGTTCATTTTTCGCATTACTAATACCCGCTAAAATAGAGCGCGGCTCAAATTTCTTCGGATCAACATTGCGCTCTTTCATAATTTTTTTGACTACAGTTAGCTGATCACCTGAATCTAAGATTGTAAAGTTACGATTAATACCAATACGATCGATATCGCGTCGTAAAATACGTACACACATAGAGTGAAACGTCGAAATCCAAATATCTTCTGCTTCTGGTCCCACAAGTGTATCAATACGCTCACGCATTTCACGAGCTGCTTTATTTGTGAAGGTAATAGCTAGTACATTCCATGGTGCTACACCTTTTTCACCAAGTAAATACGCAATACGATGTGTTAACACACGTGTCTTACCACTACCTGCACCTGCCATTAATAGAAGTGGTCCATTCGTTGTTTGTACTGCTTTTTGTTGCTGTGGATTTAAACCGTTTAATAACTTATCTGTCATACTCATATACGCCTGCACCTACTCTCCTTTTACTGCTTTAACTGTTTTTAACGCCGATTTTATATCATCATAAATAATATTTCCAACAACTACTGTATCAGCATATTGTGCCATTTCTTTCGCCTGTTCTGCATTAGAAATACCACCGCCATAATATAACTTAGCTTGTTTCAATTCTGCTTTTACATTTTTAACAAGTTCAACATCTCCATACGTACCGCTATATTCTAAATAAAATATCGGTAAACGTAATAGCTTGTCTGCTAAACGAGCATATGCAATAACGTCATCTTCTGTTACATCACATTTCGCTTCTGTAAGCTGGGCTACTTTCGCTTCTGGATTTAAAACACAATACCCTTCCATAAAAATTTCGTCCCAGTCCATAATATCCCCAAATTCTTTCAATGCCTCATGATGAACACCTGTTACCCATTCTACTTTTCGGCTATTTAAAACACTTGGGATGTAATAAAAATCAAATCCTGGTGTAATTGCTTCTACATCAGAAACCTCTAATACACAAGGAACTGCATATCTACGAATGCTAACTAGCATGTGTAATACGTTATCAATTGTAACTCCATCACTTCCGCCTACAATAACCGCATCAGTTCCAGACTCACAAATCATTTCTAAATGTTCATCGCTTAACTCCTTATTTGGATCAAGCTTAAATACATGTTTCCATCCGGAAATATCGTACATGAAAACACCCTTCCTTTTCTCTAGTTATATATATTTCTGTTCAAAATAACAGTTTATTTTCATCATTATTGTTTTAACTTCATCTTAAATATTTGTTTAAAACGGAGAATTAAGTTTGGAATTACCTCTTCCATATTTTTTAAACTAGAGGATTTAATTTTGAAGTTTCTTTTATGCATTCTTTCATTATAACAAAAAAAGTTACTTACACACACGCACATTCCAACATCTTTTTCCACGTCAAATGTTGGATTACATATCCCAAAAATCAAACGGGATACTAATAAAAGAAATAGTATTATCTATTTCAACTTTCATAAAAAGGAGTGTTTTTCTAATGAAGCAAAATATCGGGACAATAAACGCTCTAATTCGAATTACACTTGGGCTCGTCCTCTTCGGATGTAGTGCAACTAAACTTGTACGCAAGCCGTGGTGCACTTGGTCTAACATTTTTCTATGGATTGGTGCAATGAAAGTTGCAGAAGGAATTGTTCGTTTCTGCCCTGTTGTTGAAATGTGGAAATTCGGAAAATACATGAACATGGGGGCATTTAAAATGCCTAGCATGAATTTTGCTGAAAAAGGACATGCTAAAGAAGAAGTGAATCAAACTTCCACTCATGACAAGCCAGAGTCAAAAGGAAGTTATGACGCTTCTGACAAAGAGATTGAGTCAGCGATTGAAGATATAATCCTGGCAAAACCGCTTTGAATCATTTGTCACGATGCAAGATGCTCTCAAAGGGACTTAGCTGCTGCAGTGGGCGGTTAAGTCTTCTTTATTTTACCACAAAACAGAACGTACATTCTCTTTTTGAACCTTAAAATGTATATAAAAGATATCAACCAATAAAATTCAGAAAATTAGATGCATACCTCTTGCTTAAAATGATATAAAAGTGATATCATTTTTATATCAGGAGGCGATCATATGAAAGAAAAACAAGTATTTTATGTAAATGGTTTTCTCGGTATTATTGGAATTTTGATTTTAGCTGCTATCGGTGTATTTTTCCTTGCACAAGAAATTTTCATAGGAGCGGCACTAACTATTATATTAGCCGCAGTTCTCGCTACAGGTATCGGTATTGTTCAACCGAATCAAGCGAAGGTTATTACGTTCTTCGGTAATTATTTAGGAACAATTCGTCAAAACGGTTTATTTTTAACGATTCCGTTCGCATTCCGTCAAACTGTATCTTTACGTGTTGAAAACTTTAACAGTAAAAAATTAAAAGTAAATGACGTTGATGGAAATCCAATTGAAATTGCAGCTGTTATCGTATATAAAGTTGTTGATTCTGCAAAAGCAATGTTTGGTGTTGAACATTATGATCGATTTGTAGAAATTCAAAGCGAAACGGCAATCCGCCATGTTGCAACAAAATATCCTTATGACAATTTCCAAGATGAAACCTGCGTTACGTTACGCGGAAATACTGAAGAAATCTCTGAAGAATTAAAACGTGAGTTAGAGGCGCGTCTTGAAATTGCTGGTGTAGAAGTATTAGAAACTCGTTTAACGCACTTAGCTTACGCAACAGAAATTGCCCATGCAATGCTACAACGCCAGCAAGCAAAAGCAGTATTAGCTGCTAGAAAAGAAATTGTTGAAGGTGCTGTGAAGATGGCGAAAGATTCCATCCATATGTTAGATGAAGAAGGCGTACTAGAACTCGATGACGAGCGTAAAGCAAATATGGTAAACAACTTATTAGTTGCCATCGTTTCAGATAAAGGTGCGCAGCCAGTTATTAATACAGGAAGCCTATACTAAGGGCTATAAGTAATTATGGCTAAAAAGAAAAGCTTTCCATTACGTATTGATCCTGAATTACACGCAGTCATCGAAAAATGGGCAAATGATGAATTTCGTAGCGTCAATGCACACATCGAGTATTTACTTCGAGAAATGGCAAAGCAAAAAGGGAAATTAAAAAAAGATAAAGATGCATAAAAAATCCCGCTGATTCCTCAGCGGGATTTTTACATATTAACTTTTCGTCATCTCATGCCCAATTGCACGATATCCTATATCACTTCGATAAAATAGACCATCACTCTCAATTTTACCGATTTCTTTATATACTTTATCTTTTGCTTCTTGTAAACTATTTGCCTTACAAGCAACAAATAATACACGGCCACCGTTCGTTACAAAGTCCCCATGTTTCATTGCTGTACCTGCATGGAAAACAATCACATCTTGCAGTGCATCTAGTCCGCTAATAATATCACCTTTTTTATATGCTTCTGGATATCCTTTAGAAGCAAGTACAACACCGATTACCGCTTCTTCTGACCATTGTAACGTTAGTTCACTTTCATCTAATACAGCGTTACATACATCAACTAAATCGTTTTCTAATCGAGGTAATACAACTTCTGTTTCAGGATCACCAAAGCGTGCATTAAATTCAATTACCTTCGGACCATCATTTGTTAAAATAAGACCTGCGTATAAAATACCTGTAAACGAACGGTTTTCTTCAATCATCGCCTTAGCAGTTGGATGCAATACAGTTTGAATCGCTTCTTGAACTGCTGATTCTGGAATTTGTGGTACTGGAGAATATGCACCCATTCCACCCGTATTTGGACCTTTATCACCATCAAAAGCTCTTTTATGATCTTGGGCGATTACCATTGGATGTACAGTTGTTCCATTCACGAATGCCATTAATGAAAATTCTTGTCCATCTAAAAACTCTTCAATAACAACCTTCTTACTTGCCGCGCCGAATTTCACATCTTGCAGCATTTCTTTCACAGCTTGTAATGCCTCTTCAAGCGTCATCGCTACCGTTACACCTTTACCAGCAGCTAGGCCGTCAGCTTTAATAACGATTGGTGCACCAACTTTTTGAATGTACTGTACTGCTTCTTCATAATCTGTAAAAGTTTCGTACGCCGCAGTTGGAATATCGTACTTTTTCATAAGCTCTTTTGTAAAAGCTTTACTACCTTCAATAACAGCAGCCGCTTTATTCGGACCAAATACGCGAAGTCCCTCTTCTTTAAAACGATCAACAATTCCATTCATAAGCGGAATTTCTGGTCCAACGAAAGTTAACTCAACATTATTCTCTTTTGCAAATAAAACTAATGCATCAAAATCATTTTCATCAATATCAACTGGTGTTGCAACATCTCTCATACCTTCATTACCTGGTGCTACATATACCTTTTCTACTTTTTCAGATTGTGCAAACTTCCAAGCTAAAGCATGCTCACGCCCACCGCGGCCAATTACTAAAACATTCATATTTCATCCCCCAATAATTAAATAAGTACAAACTAGAAGCTATGCTCCTAGTTTGCTTTTTCATATCAATAAAAGGTTATCTCGACCGGACTTTTTAAACATCCATATCAATAAAGGTTTAAAAAGAGGATTAAGAGAACCAAGCAGGTCTAGGCGCATTTGCCAGGAGGACACGGAGTGTAGCTTTCCTACATGAGTACCGCACTGGCGATGCAACGACGACATGCGAAGGTTATCTTAACCGGACTTTTTAAACATCCTCTATTAGTGTTTGAAATGACGTACGCCAGTGAACACCATAGCAATCCCATAAGTATCTGCCACTTTAATAGAATCTTCATCACGGATTGATCCGCCCGGTTGAATGATTGCTGTAATTCCTGCTTTTGCTGCTTCTTCTAATGTATCTGGCATTGGGAAGAAAGCATCAGATGCAAGCGCGCTACCTTGTGCTTTTTCACCAGCTTGTGTAATTGCGATTTTTGCAGAACCTACACGGTTCATCTGTCCCGCACCAACACCAATTGTCATATCATCTTTCGCTAAAACAATTGCGTTTGATTTCACATGTTTTACAACTTTCCAAGCTAGTTTTAAATCTTTCCATTCTTGCTCTGAAGGTTCACGTTTCGTTGGAATTGAAATTGTACTTTCATCTAATGATAACGTATCTTCCTCTTGAACAAGAAGTCCACCTTGTATAGAAGTTAGTTTTTTGCTTGCACTTGTCGCTTTTTCAATATTTATAGTTAATAAACGTAAGTTCTTCTTACTTTGCAACACCTCTAAAGCTTCTTGTGAGAACGAAGGTGCGATAACAATTTCTAAGAAAATTTCATGTAACTTTTCTGCTGTAGCTTTATCAATTTCACGATTTGCTGCGATAATACCGCCGAAGATTGATACTGGATCTGCTTCATAAGCACGAGTATATGCTTCGTGAATATTAGTTCCTACTCCAACACCACATGGATTCATATGTTTTACTGCTACTACTGCTGGTTCTGTAAATTCTTTTACGATGCTAAGCGCTGCGTCTGCATCATTAATATTGTTATACGATAATTCCTTACCGTGTAATTGTTCTGCGTATGCAACAGAAGAAGTTGCTGCGAATGGCGCTTTATAGAAAGTTGCTTTTTGATGTGGGTTCTCGCCATAACGTAAGTCTTGCTTTTTCTCAAATGTCACAGTTAATGTTTCTGGACTTTCTTCACCCATTTGCTCTGTTAAGTAGTTAGAGATTAACGCATCATATGCCGCTGTATGACGGAATACTTTCGCTGCTAATTTACGTTTCGTTTCTTCTTTTACTTCACCGTCTTCTTTCAGTTCTGCTAATACAACATCGTAATCTACTGGATCTACAATTACCGATACAAATTTATGATTTTTCGCAGCAGAGCGAATCATTGTCGGGCCACCGATATCAATATTTTCAATTGCATCAGCAAATGTTACATCAGGCTTAGCGATTGTTTCTTTAAATGGGTATAAGTTAACAACAACAAAGTCAATTGGCTCTATACCTAACTCATTCATTTGTGTTACATGTGTTTGATTATCACGAACTGCTAATAGACCACCATGAATATTTGGATGTAATGTTTTCACACGGCCATCCATAATTTCAGGGAAACCAGTTACTTCAGAAATGCCGATTACTTGTAAGCCATTTTCTTCTAGTAACTTTTTCGTACCACCTGTTGAAATAACTTCAATCCCTTGTTCTAGTAACCCTTTAACAAATTCTACTACTCCTGTTTTATCTGAAACACTTACTAATGCACGCTTTTTCATTTATCCTTCACCCCTGGTTGTATGTTAGTTAACAGTTGATTCTTTCACAGACTGAACAATTTGATTCACTGTATTTACGTATAATTTATGTTCAACTTGTTGAATTTTCTTTTGTAAGCTTTCTCTCGTATCCCCTTCAGAAACAACCACTGCTTCTTGTGCAATAATTGGCCCTGTATCCATACCTGCATCTACATAATGAATTGTTACTCCAGTTACTTTCACACCTGCTTCTAACGCTTGACCGACAGCATCTTTACCCGGAAAGCTCGGTAGTAATGATGGATGAATATTAATAATCTTCCCGCCGTATGCTTCTAGTAACGTCGGCCCGATTAAACGCATATATCCAGCTAGAATAACATAATCAATTTCATATTCTTCTAGCTTCTTTAATATCTCTTTTTCAAACGCTTCTTTTGACTCATATGCTTTCGCTGAAAAAGCAAAACACGGAATATGATGATAATTTGCCCGTCCAACAGCTCGTGCTTCTGGTTTATCACATACTAATAAACTAATTTCTGCATCCAATCTTTTTTCTTCTACCGCATTAACGAGAGATTGAAAGTTAGATCCACTTCCAGAAGCAAAAACTGCTAATCTACTCATAGTGCTGTGCCCCCATTAAAAGTAACGCCAGCTCCTTGTATAGTACGTCCAATAATACGAGCCATTTCTCCTTGCTCTTCAAGAAGACGAACAACATCTTTTGCATCTTCTTCCTTCACTGCTACTACCATACCAATACCCATGTTAAAAATATTGAACATTTCTTTCTCTTCCAGTTTTCCAACTTCTTGAAGCAAACTAAAGATCGGCTGAATTTCCCAAGATCCTAGTTCAATCTCAGCACCGATTCCTTCTGGCAACATGCGTGGAATATTTTCAATAAATCCACCACCTGTAATATGCGCCATACCGTATACTTCATGTTTCTTCAATAGTTCTAAAATAGGTTTGACATAAATTTTCGTTGGTTTTAATAATTCTTCACCAAGAGGTAGTTCTAAGCGGCCATAAATACGCTCTAAAGATAGTTCCCCATCTTCTAATAACACTTTTCGTACTAAAGAGTAACCATTGCTATGAATACCGCTAGATGCTAAGCCAATTAGCACGTGACCAGCTTCAATCTTTTCACCTGTTACAATTTTCTTTTTATCAACAATCCCAACTGTAAAACCAGCTAAATCATATTCTTCCGTAGAATACATTCCTGGCATTTCAGCTGTTTCTCCACCGATTAATGCACAACCAGCTTGGCGACAGCCCTCTGATATACCTTTGACGATGTTTTCAATTTTACTAGGTTCAGCTTTACCACAAGCAATATAATCAAGGAAGAAAAGCGGCTCTGCTCCTTGGACAACAATATCATTTACACACATTGCTACTGCATCAATACCAATTGTGTCATGTTTATCTGCCATAAAAGCGAGCATCAATTTCGTTCCCACGCCATCTGTTCCAGATACTAATACAGGTTCTTCTAATGCAAATTTTGATAGATCAAACATACCTCCAAAACCGCCTAAACCGCCTAGTACTTCTTTTCTCATAGTTGTTTGTACGTGTTTTTTCATGCGAGATACCGCTTCATATCCAGCTTCAATATCTACTCCTGCTTGCTTATATGCATTCGCCATCGTTATTTACACCTCGTCTTTTAATTTCTCCCCATCCAGGGCGGGCTATTTTAAGAAAGGATCTAGCTTCTACATCAAAAGAAGTAGAAGCTTTTCTCACTTTTCTTATTTCATGCTTTCTAAAAGCTCTTGCTCATAATCATAAAGAGCTGTTGGATAGTCCCCATTAAAGTAAGCCATGCATAGGCCGCCATATTTCCCTTCATATGGACGTCCAATTGCATCTACTAATCCATCTTCGCTTAAAAATGTTAAAGAATCTGCTCCGATCATTTCACGGATTTCTTCTACTGTATGATTTGCTGCAATTAATTCTTTTCTCGTTTGAATATCAATGCCATAGAAACATGGATATTTCAGAGGTGGTGAAGCAATTCTTACGTGAACTTCTGTCGCTCCAGCCTCACGAAGCATACGAACAATTCGTTTACTTGTCGTTCCTCTTACGATAGAGTCATCAATCATAACAACTCGTTTCCCTTCAACTACACCTCTTACTGCGGAAAGCTTCATCTTAACCCCTTGCTCGCGCAGTTCTTGAGAAGGTTGAATAAACGTACGTCCAACGTAACGATTTTTAATTAATCCTAACTCATATGGAATACCTGTCGCCTCCGCATAGCCAATCGCAGCTGAAATACTAGAGTCTGGTACACCAGTAACAACATCTGCTTCAATAGGAGCTTCTGCCGCTAAACGTTTCCCCATATTCTTACGTGCTGCATGAACATTAACGCCTGCAATATTAGAATCTGGTCGTGCAAAGTAAATATATTCCATACTACAAATTGCATGTTCTACATCGTTTGTGAAACGATCTACGTGAATTCCTTCATCATTAATGATAAGTAATTCACCCGGTTCTACATCACGAATGTATGTTGCACCTACTACATCAAAAGCACATGTTTCAGATGCTACAACGTAAGCATCCCCCATCTTTCCAATTGAAAGCGGACGGAACCCATTCGGATCTAATGCAACGATCATTTCATTTCCAGTTAGTAAAAGATACGCAAACGCACCTTTCACTTTATTTAAAGCCTCTTTTACACTTTCAATTAAAGAATCTTTCGTGCTACGTTTAATAAGATGTAAAAGTACTTCTGTATCTGAACTAGTTTGAAAAATACTGCCCTCTGCTTCTAATTCACGACGAAGCATTTTTGCGTTAATTAAATTTCCGTTATGAGCTAACGCCATACTATGATCGGAAAAACGGAACAACAATGGTTGAACGTTAGCAACTTCACTTCCACCAGCTGTTGCATATCGTACATGTCCGATTGCTGATTTTCCATTTAATCCTTCTAGCTCACCTCTTGAAAACACTTCTGATATTAAACCTAACCCCTTGTGACCGACGATTTTTTCCCCATTATTTACGACAATGCCTGCGCCTTCTTGCCCACGGTGCTGTAAACTGTGCAATCCGTAGTATGAAACTTGTGCTGCATTTTCATGCCCCCAAATTCCGAAAACGCCACATTCTTCGTTTAACCCCTTTATTTCAGCAAGCATGGGATTGCCCCTTTCCAAGCCTTTCTCATTTCATCTACATTTGCTGTAAGTAATACTTCATTTTCTTCATTATGAATTGTTACTTCATTTGTACTTGTTACTTCTCCAACTTGGATTGCTTCTACCACTTTCTCAAACGCCTCTTTATTTTCACGTTTTACAGTTATCACGAAGCGAGACTGTGATTCAGCGAATAATGCTGCTGTTGCTTCTCCATTTAATTTCACAGTAGCACCTAAGCCTTTAGCACCAATTGCACTTTCTGAAATCGCAACTGCTAAACCACCTTCAGCAACATCATGTGCAGATTGAACAAGACCAGCTTGAATTGCTTCTAATACTTGTTTTTGGCGTTTTAATTCTACATCTAAATCGATACTTGGTGATTGACCGAAAATTTTGCCGTGAATCATTTTCTGTAATTCACTTCCGCCAAACTCAGCTTTCGTCTCACCAATTACATACACTAAATCACCAGCTTGCTTAAACTCTTGTGTTGTTACATGTTTTAAGTCATGCACAAGTCCGACCATCCCAACAGTTGGTGTTGGATATACAGCTTCACCACTACGCTCGTTATACATCGATACGTTTCCGCCGATAACTGGTGTTTGTAATGTGCGACAAGCTTCACTCATACCGTCTACTGATTTCTCAATCTGCCAGAAGATTTCTGGTTTTTCTGGGTTACCGAAGTTTAAGCAATCTGTAATTGCAAGTGGCTCTCCTCCAGAACATACGATATTACGCGCTGCCTCTGCTACTGCAATTTTACCGCCCATCTCTGGGTCTAGATAAATGTAGCGAGAGTTACAATCTGTCGTCATTGCTAATCCTTTTTCTGTACCGCGTACACGTACAACTGCAGCATCTGAACCTGGCGTAACAACTGTGCTTGTGCGAACTTGGTAATCGTATTGATCGTATACCCACTCTTTACTTGCAATTGTTGGTTGCTGTAATAAAGCGAATAACGTTTCTTTATAATTTTCTACTTTTGGCGTTTCCATTTTCATTGCTTGGAATTCAGCAAAGTATGCTGCTTCTTTTGATGGCTTATGATAAATTGGTGCTTCTTCTGCTAAAGCATCTGCTGGAACTTCAGCTACCTTTTCACCTTTATGGAATAAACGAAGCATTTTATCTTCCGTTACTTTCCCCATCGTAACCGCTGCAAGACCATACTTCTCAAATAAATCTACTATTTCTTGTTCTCTACCTTTTTTCACGACAATTAACATACGCTCTTGTGATTCAGATAGCATCATTTCATATGGTGTCATTCCTGTTTCACGCTGTGGTACATCATCTAAGTACATTTCAATACCCATTCCTGCTTTACTTGCCATTTCTGCAGAAGATGATGTTAAACCAGCCGCACCCATATCTTGAATTCCAACAAGTGCATCGGATTGAATTAATTCTAAACACGCTTCAATAAGAAGTTTTTCCATAAATGGATCCCCTACTTGAACCGCTGGACGTTTCGCTTCTGAGCTTTCAGATAGTTCTTCCGACGCGAATGTTGCACCGTGAATACCGTCACGACCAGTTGATGCTCCTACGTACATTACTGTGTTACCAGCACCGTGCGCTTGCCCTTTTTTAATGTCTTCGTGGTTAATCAAACCTACGCACATTGCATTTACAAGTGGATTTCCTTCATAACATGGATCAAATTGTACTTCGCCGCCAACAGTCGGAATACCGATGCAGTTACCGTATCCTGCAATTCCTGCTACTACTTCTTCGAATAAATATTTCACACGTGGTGACTGTAATTCACCGAAACGAAGTGAGTTTAATAGAGCTACCGGACGTGCTCCCATAGAGAATACGTCACGAATAATACCACCAACACCTGTTGCAGCTCCTTGATATGGTTCAATAGCTGAAGGATGGTTATGACTTTCCATTTTAAATACAACTGCTTGATTATCACCGATATCTACAATTCCAGCACCTTCTCCAGGTCCTTGCAGAACGCGCTCACCTGTCGTTGGAAACTTACGAAGAACTGGTTTCGAATTTTTATAACTACAATGTTCAGACCACATTACAGAGAATAACCCTGTTTCTGTATAATTTGGCAGACGACCTAAAATCTTTTCAACCATGGCAAACTCTTCGTCTGTTAGCCCCATTTCCGCATATATACGCTCTTCTTTAATTTGTGTTGGATTTGGTTCAAGCATTAACGACATATGTTTCCCTCCACTGTTTTAAGATAGATTGAAAGACTTTTAACCCTTCAGCACCGCCAAGTAATTCATCTACAGCACGCTCTGGGTGTGGCATCATACCAAGTACATTTCCTTTTTCATTTACAATACCAGCAATATCTGAAACGCTACCGTTAGGGTTTTCTACGTAACGGAATGCGATTTGATTGTTCTCTTCTAATTGTTTAAGAGTCGCTTCGTCACAATAGTAATTCCCCTCACCATGCGCGATTGGAATATTAATTACTTCATCTTTTCCATATTGTGATGTAAACATCGTTTCATTATTTTCAACTCGCAACTGAACAGTGCGACACATAAATTTTAAGTTTTCGTTTCTCATTAACGCTCCTGGTAGTAATCCTGATTCAACAAGAATCTGGAATCCATTACATACACCTAAAATCGGCTTTCCTTGCTCAGCAGCTTTTTGCACTGCTTTCATTGCATTAGCAAAGCGAGAAATAGCACCGCAGCGTAAGTAGTCACCATAAGAAAATCCGCCTGGTAGTAGAATTGCATCATATTCATCTAAATTCTCTGTATCGTGCCAAACGTAATCTACTTCTTCGCCAAGCTCATCTTTAATTGCATGGAACATATCGACATCACAGTTCGAACCCGGAAATACTATTACGGCAAATTTCACTGTGCGACAACCTCCTCAACTTCATAACGGAAGTCTTCCATTACAACGTTCGCTAATAGTTTTTCACACATTTCCTTTACCTTGCTATCTAAATCAGATACAGATTTATCAATTGTTAGTTCCATGTACTTTCCGATTCGAACGTCTTGTACTTCTGTGAATGAAAGACTATGAAGTGCTCCTTTTACTGCTGTTCCTTGTGGATCTAATACGCTTTCTCTTAATGTTACATATACCTTAACTTTATACATGTGAAATTCCCCCTAAACGTTTTAAAATCTCTTCATAAGCATCTGTTAAATTTCCAAGATCGCGACGGAATACGTCTTTATCAAACTTTTCATTGCTCGTTTCATCCCATAAACGGCAAGTATCTGGTGAAATTTCATCCGCTAAAATGATTTCTCCTTCTTCTGTTACACCAAACTCTAATTTAAAATCTACTAATCTTACACGACAGCTTGCGAAATGATCAATCAACACTTGATTGATTTGTAGAGCCATATCTCGTAATACACTTACTTGCTCTGGTGATGCAACGTTTAATACACGAATATGATCTTCCGTTACAAGCGGATCTCCTAAATCATCATCTTTGAAGTAAAATTCTACGATTGGTTCTGCAAGTACAGTTCCCTCTTCCATTCCTAATCGTTTTGAAAGACTTCCTGCAATTACATTTCTTGTGACAACTTCTAAAGGAATAATACTCACTTTTTTAACAAGTTGTTCTGTTTCAGATAACTTCTCAACAAAATGTGTTTTAATTCCCACTTCTTGTAACTTTCTGAACAATAAAGTTGTAATTTCATTGTTCAAACGACCTTTTCCTGTAATCGTCTCTTTTTTCTCCCCATTGAAAGCAGTCGCACTATCTTTGTACTCTACCCAAACCATATCTGCTGATTCTGTACGATAAATTCTTTTTGCCTTACCTTCATACAGCAATTCTAGCTTTTGCATTTCGCAAGCCCCCTGTAGTTTGAAAAATGTGAATAATGTTTTTATAAAGAATGGCACAGAATGACTCTATTCTGTGCCATATGAAATTTTACGCTTCGTTTAATCCAAGGCGTTCAAAGATTGTATCAACGTGTTGCATATGATGCTCATAGTTGAAGCATTCATTAATTTCTTCTTGTGTTAACTTGCTTGTAATACGCTCATCAGCTTCTACAAGCTCTTTAAATTGTACTTGTGTTTCCCAAGCTTCCATCGCTTTAGGCTGTACGATATCATAAGCTTCTTCACGTACCATACCTTTGTCAATTAGTGTAAGCATTACGCGCTGAGAATAAATTAAGCCGTATGTTCTTGTCATATTGCGTTTCATATTCTCTGGGTATACAGTTAAGTTTTTAACGATATTACCAAAGCGATTTAACATGTAATTTAATGCGATTGTAGCATCTGGTAAAATTACGCGTTCTGCCGAAGAGTGAGAAATGTCACGCTCATGCCATAATGGAACATTTTCGTAAGCTGTCATCATATAACCGCGGATAACACGAGCTAAACCAGTCATATTTTCAGAACCAATTGGATTACGTTTATGTGGCATTGCAGAAGAACCTTTTTGACCTTTTGCGAAAGCTTCTTCAACTTCACGTGTTTCACTCTTTTGTAAACCACGAATCTCAACTGCCATCTTTTCGATAGATGTTGCAATTAGTGCAAGTGTTGACATGTAGTGTGCGTGACGATCACGTTGCAATGTTTGTGTTGAAATTGGTGCTGCTTCTAATCCTAAGTTTTCACAAACATATTTTTCTACGAATGGATCGATATTTGCATATGTACCAACCGCACCAGATAGTTTACCAACACGAACTGTATCAGCAGCTTGTTTGAAACGCTCTACGTTACGTTTCATTTCTTCATACCAAAGACCAAGTTTTAAACCAAATGTTGTTGGTTCTGCATGAACACCATGTGTTCTTCCCATCATGATTGTGTATTTATGCTCTTTCGCTTTGTTAGCTAAAATGCTTACAAAGTTTTCTAAGTCTTTTAATATGATTTCATTCGCTTGTTTTAAAATGTAAGATAACGCTGTATCTACTACGTCTGTAGATGTTAAACCGTAATGAACCCATTTACGTTCCTCACCTAATGCTGGCGTTTCGGATACAGCACGAGTGAATGCAACTACGTCATGACGTGTTTCTTTTTCAATTTCATAAATACGATCAATATCAAATGATGCATGTTCACGAATTTTTTTAACATCTTCTTTTGGAATATCGCCAAGCTCAGCCCATGCTTCACAAGCTAAAATCTCAACTTCTAACCACGCTTTAAATTTGTTCTCTTCCGTCCAAATCGCACCCATTTCAGGGCGTGTATAACGACTAATCATCTTTTTCCCTCCAACAGTTGTTCTTGATGGTCCCAAATATGCAAACTCTTCGCTTTTTCTAGAGCGACTTCAATATTATCATTTAAAATATTAACATGCCCCATTTTTCGCTGTGCTTTTGCTTCTTCTTTTCCATACAAGTGTAAATAGCACCCGGTTAATCTATTCACTTGTCTTAGGACCCCTTCTATATGTTCGCCTAAAATGTTTACCATGACAACTGGTTTTAACAAATTTGTTTCTCCTAGAGGTAAATTACAGATTGCTCGAATATGTTGACCAAATTGACTCGTCTCACATGCATCCTGTGTATAGTGTCCTGAATTGTGAGGTCTTGGCGCTAATTCATTAATATAAATCTCACCATTATCTGTAGCAAACATCTCTACAGATAGTGTTCCCACAAGTTCTAATTCATCCGCAAGTACCTTTGCATAAGCAATTGCTTTTTGAGAAAGCTCTTCTGTAATGCGAGCTGGAACGATAGATTCATGTAAAATGTTATTTACATGAATATTTTCTGCTACTGGAAACACTTTTGTTTCACCACTTACACTACGAATCACAATAACTGATACTTCTTTTTCAAAAGGCACCCATTTCTCTAAAATACATTCTGCTTTATCCACAAGATTTCTTGCTGTCTCAACATCAGCTTCACTTCTTAAAACAACTTGTCCTTTCCCATCATATCCACCTGTCGTCGTTTTTAAGACAGAAGGGAATGATAACTCAGCAATTGCTTCTGTAAGCTGATCTTGATTTTGAACTAGTCTATACGTTGCTACTGGTAACCCAGCCTTCTCAATCGCATTCTTTTCTGTAAAACGATTTTGCGTTGTATTTAACAACTGACTACCTTGTGGTAAGTACGCATGTTTTTCAAGCCATTGTAAACATCTATAATCAATATTCTCAAATTCATATGTGACAACATCACTTATCTCTGCTAAATGCTGAATTGCTTTTAAATCATCATATGGTGCAACAATTTCAATATCAGCAACTTGTGCACATGGCGAATGCTTTGTAGGATCTAAAACAGCAATTTTATATCCCATCTCCTTAGCTGCCAATGCCATCATTCTTCCTAGCTGGCCGCCTCCAATAATGCCGATTGTTTTTCCAGGTAAAATGATTCTCGTCATACTAGCTCACTACCTTCACGCACATCTTTTTCAATCGCTTCTCGTCTCAATTCTAATGCATCATGTATGTCATCATGGAATGATCCAAGTATTTGTGCGGCAAGTAATCCAGCATTCGTTGAACCGGCTTTACCAATTGCAACAGTTGCAACTGGAACACCTCCTGGCATTTGGACGATGGATAATAATGAATCTAAGCCGTTTAATGCTTTTGATTGAACTGGAACTCCAATTACAGGAAGATTTGTCTTCGCTGCAACCATTCCTGGTAAATGTGCTGCTCCACCAGCTCCAGCAATAATAACTTTCAATCCACGTTCACGAGCCGTCTCTGCATATTCAAACATATAATCCGGAGTCCGATGAGCGGATACAACTTTTTTCTCATACGGTATATTTAATTCATCTAAAATGTCACAAGCATATTTCATTGTTTCCCAGTCTGACGTACTTCCCATTATGACTCCAACTAGTGATTTCATATTAGAATCCCCCCGATTCAAATAAAAAAAGCCTGAAATAGAACAGTTTCTCTTTTACTATGAGAGAAAGCGCTCTACTCAGGCATACGTATCCCTTGTGAATAGAAAAATACCGAGTGACTTTCCCTCATAGTCTAACGAATAACGGTCGTTAGGTAGAGACTTGCAGGCCATATCCCCGCGATTATATGAGGTCTTATATTATTGTTTCTATGGTTATATTAACAATATTTCATAAACAATGTCAATAAATAATCGAATGTTTTTTTATTAGTAGTCAATAACGTTCGTGTTTTAGTTATATTCAAAAGAAGAATTGCAACTATATGCAAGAAGAAAAGGGAATTAGAATATATATTTCTAGACATCTATTTTACGTATAATCTTTTAAATGGCACTTCAGTATGTTTTAAATCAAAATATATACACTCTTGTATTATTATAACGATTTAATTTCTAAGGAGGATAACTGTTAAAGAAAGAACTATGCTATTATCCTATTTATTTTTCTCTATTGTAGTAATTTCTGTAATTATTAAATACTTATTTATAGCATCTCATTATTTAAAATATATACTTATGATAGAAATAATGTGTCCTATTTTAAGTATTACTTTAGTGGCTATTTCATTCTTTTTCGTCTTTAGCTTTATTAAATTTATGGATTATAGCATTCGGTAAATAAAAATAAACACAAAAAAACCTAAGTCAAAATGACTTAGGTTCTTGCTTGGCGACGTCCTACTCTCACAGGGACAAGGTCCCAACTACCATCGGCGCTAGAGAGCTTAACTTCCGTGTTCGGTATGGGAACGGGTGTGACCTCTCTGCCATCATCACCAAACTATGAAGGCATATTCCTTCAAAACTAGATAACATTGCTACATATTATATGGTTAAGTCCTCGATCTATTAGTATTCGTCAGCTCCACATGTCACCATGCTTCCACCTCGAACCTATCAACCTGATCATCTTTCAGGGATCTTACTAGCTTACGCTATGGGAAATCTCATCTTGAGGGGGGCTTCATGCTTAGATGCTTTCAGCACTTATCCCTTCCGCACATAGCTACCCAGCTATGCCCTTGGCAGAACAACTGGTACACCAGCGGTGCGTCCATCCCGGTCCTCTCGTACTAAGGACAGCTCCTCTCAAATTTCCTACGCCCACGACGGATAGGGACCGAACTGTCTCACGACGTTCTGAACCCAGCTCGCGTACCGCTTTAATGGGCGAACAGCCCAACCCTTGGGACCGACTACAGCCCCAGGATGCGATGAGCCGACATCGAGGTGCCAAACCTCCCCGTCGATGTGGACTCTTGGGGGAGATAAGCCTGTTATCCCCGGGGTAGCTTTTATCCGTTGAGCGATGGCCCTTCCATGCGGAACCACCGGATCACTAAGCCCGACTTTCGTCCCTGCTCGACTTGTAGGTCTCGCAGTCAAGCTCCCTTATGCCTTTGCACTCTACGAATGATTTCCAACCATTCTGAGGGAACCTTTGGGCGCCTCCGTTACACTTTAGGAGGCGACCGCCCCAGTCAAACTGCCCACCTGACACTGTCTCCCGGGTCGATAAGACCCGTAGGTTAGAATTTCAATACAGTCAGGGCGGTATCCCACCAGCGCCTCCACCGAAGCTAGCGCTCCGGTTTCAATGGCTCCCGCCTATCCTGTACAAACTGTACCAAAATTCAATATCAGGCTACAGTAAAGCTCCACGGGGTCTTTCCGTCCTGTCGCGGGTAACCTGCATCTTCACAGGTACTATAATTTCACCGAGTCTCTGGTTGAGACAGTGCCCAAATCGTTACACCTTTCGTGCGGGTCGGAACTTACCCGACAAGGAATTTCGCTACCTTAGGACCGTTATAGTTACGGCCGCCGTTTACTGGGGCTTCAGTTCAGAGCTTCGCTTACGCTAACCCCTCTCCTTAACCTTCCAGCACCGGGCAGGTGTCACCCCCTATACTTCGCCTTACGGCTTCGCAGAGAGCTGTGTTTTTGCTAAACAGTCGCTTGGGCCTATTCACTGCGGCTTTCCGTTAAGAAAGCACCCCTTCTCCCGAAGTTACGGGGTCATTTTGCCGAGTT
>NZ_JBBOZR010000001.1:285000-287500 GCF_038008705.1 Bacillus sp. FSL W8-0770 | reverse complement strand
TACTGTTCTTGTTTTGGCCGTTTTAGCAAAACTGTGTAGAAAGCAAATAGAAAAGTACTTAATAATATCAGTATATCTCCTATTAAAGACACTTCTTGATTAGCACTTTTAGATGGAATCGTAATAAAGAGTACTCCTATAGCACCCAATATAATTCCTATCCAATAATTCAATCGAATTTTCTCTTTCAAAAAGAGTGCTGAAAAAAGAATTGTAACTAATGGTAATGCAGCATCTATAATACTCACATGTAATCCACTGGTTAAAGAAATACCGTAGGATGTAAACATAAAATAACCAGCTACACCGGTAAAAGCTAACAAACTCATTCTTTTCCATGGAACTTTTTTATGTACAACTGATTTTTGTAGTTGCTTAAATGAGAATAGCATACAAATTCCACCTGCAAAGAAAAGACGAATAAACAACAAAGTAAACGGCTGAATAGATTCTAACGCCCATTTTGTTGGCGCAATGGCTGTGCCCCATAATATAACAGCCACTAATAACATGCATATTTCTTTCATAATCCCCCACACCCATCAAAAATATATGTTAACTACCTTAATTATAGATTTTTTCTAATGTAAAATCCTTTAAAAACACAAAAGGTTATGTTAAAAGAGCTAGATTGCTACTTTTCATATAACCTTTTTATATAAGATCACAAACATTCTTGTTACATCTGGACTATATTCTTATAAAGGTAATTCTTACCTTTAAATTTAAAATAATAAAAATAAACACAAAAAAACCTAAGTCAAAATGACTTAGGTTCTTGCTTGGCGACGTCCTACTCTCACAGGGACAAGGTCCCAACTACCATCGGCGCTAGAGAGCTTAACTTCCGTGTTCGGTATGGGAACGGGTGTGACCTCTCTGCCATCATCACCAAACTATGAAGGCATATTCCTTCAAAACTAGATAACATTGCTACATATTATATGGTTAAGTCCTCGATCTATTAGTATTCGTCAGCTCCACATGTCACCATGCTTCCACCTCGAACCTATCAACCTGATCATCTTTCAGGGATCTTACTAGCTTACGCTATGGGAAATCTCATCTTGAGGGGGGCTTCATGCTTAGATGCTTTCAGCACTTATCCCTTCCGCACATAGCTACCCAGCTATGCCCTTGGCAGAACAACTGGTACACCAGCGGTGCGTCCATCCCGGTCCTCTCGTACTAAGGACAGCTCCTCTCAAATTTCCTACGCCCACGACGGATAGGGACCGAACTGTCTCACGACGTTCTGAACCCAGCTCGCGTACCGCTTTAATGGGCGAACAGCCCAACCCTTGGGACCGACTACAGCCCCAGGATGCGATGAGCCGACATCGAGGTGCCAAACCTCCCCGTCGATGTGGACTCTTGGGGGAGATAAGCCTGTTATCCCCGGGGTAGCTTTTATCCGTTGAGCGATGGCCCTTCCATGCGGAACCACCGGATCACTAAGCCCGACTTTCGTCCCTGCTCGACTTGTAGGTCTCGCAGTCAAGCTCCCTTATGCCTTTGCACTCTACGAATGATTTCCAACCATTCTGAGGGAACCTTTGGGCGCCTCCGTTACACTTTAGGAGGCGACCGCCCCAGTCAAACTGCCCACCTGACACTGTCTCCCGGGTCGATAAGACCCGTAGGTTAGAATTTCAATACAGTCAGGGCGGTATCCCACCAGCGCCTCCACCGAAGCTAGCGCTCCGGTTTCAATGGCTCCCGCCTATCCTGTACAAACTGTACCAAAATTCAATATCAGGCTACAGTAAAGCTCCACGGGGTCTTTCCGTCCTGTCGCGGGTAACCTGCATCTTCACAGGTACTATAATTTCACCGAGTCTCTGGTTGAGACAGTGCCCAAATCGTTACACCTTTCGTGCGGGTCGGAACTTACCCGACAAGGAATTTCGCTACCTTAGGACCGTTATAGTTACGGCCGCCGTTTACTGGGGCTTCAGTTCAGAGCTTCGCTTACGCTAACCCCTCTCCTTAACCTTCCAGCACCGGGCAGGTGTCACCCCCTATACTTCGCCTTACGGCTTCGCAGAGAGCTGTGTTTTTGCTAAACAGTCGCTTGGGCCTATTCACTGCGGCTTTCCGTTAAGAAAGCACCCCTTCTCCCGAAGTTACGGGGTCATTTTGCCGAGTTCCTTAACCAGAGTTCTCTCGCACACCTTAGGATTCTCTCCTCGCCTACCTGTGTCGGTTTGCGGTACAGGCACCTTTTATCTCGCTAGAAGCTTTTCTTGGCAGCGGGGAATCAAAGACTTCGCTCCATAAGGAGCTTCCCCATCACAGCTCAGCCTTTACGATAAGCGGATTTGCCTACTTATCAGCCTAACTGCTTGGACGTGCACAACCAATCGCACGCTTCTTCTATCCTTCTGCGTCCCTCCATTGCTCAAACGATAAAGAGGTGGTACAGGAATATCAACCTGTTGTCCATCGCCTACGCCTGTCGGCCTCGGCTTAGGTCCTGACTAACCCTGAGCGGACGAGC
>NZ_JBBOZR010000001.1:272500-280000 GCF_038008705.1 Bacillus sp. FSL W8-0770 | reverse complement strand
GGTGATACAGGGGTTTTATATAAATAACAATATTACCTTAAGTTACACACAATCAAAACAAATAGATGAACAAGGAAATGTATTGGCTAATCATTATTTAAATTACACAAATGATATCGATAAAGAAAAATGGAAAGCCCCCTATTTTCGAAAAGGAGTCGAAGAAATAAAAGATACGTTACTTATCAAAAACACTATACCTAATGTTTCAAGTGTAGTTTTTAAAAATATAGATATGAAGAAAACGGAAAAACAGTTAGAGAAGTTCAAAATAGCTGGCGACTGGTTCTTCTATGTTTCTCTTCTTACAGAGGGAGATATTTACTTCAATCCAGCCCCTTTAAACTATCATAGACGACATTCAAATAGCGTAACGAGAACAGAAGATTCATACTCCCATTACAATGAAGTTGTGCAAATGCAAAATTTCATTAAAGAAAAATTTACTATCGACGACATTTCTAAAATAAAAATGTATACATATAGAAAGTATCTTAAAACATACTTAAAAATTTAAACGTGTGCTTTCTATGCCATCAATATCTCTTGTAAGTTACTACTATTACTCAAGGGAGGAATACTCTTTGAAAGACTTTATAGAGGAACATAAAGATTTAATTTCTCAAATCGCACACAGCTATAATGTGAATGCAAGTATCCATCCTGAGGATCATATCTTTCAGTTCATTGTCACTAATCCCGTCTTCCCATCAAAAAAAGAAGCGATAGATTATTACTTTAAAGATGGGCAAAACTCAGCACAAATACTTTTAAACTTAATTACTTCCCTTTATCCTCCTACAGTCAATCCAATTAAATTGTTAGAATTTGCATCCGGATACGGCTGCGTAACACGTCATTTATTAAATCTACAAGCGAATTTGAGTATAACCGCTTGCGATATACACGAAGAGGCTATTTCCTTTATTGAAAACAAATTAAATAATTCTTCTATATTATCTCATCCTGAGCCTGAACAGTTAAAATTGGACTCCTCTACGTACGATATCGTTTTTTGTCTATCCTTTTTCTCTCATATGCCTGATACAACTTGGTTTCGTTGGCTGCAAACATTGTATAACGCTGTTTCACCTGGTGGTTTATTCATTTTCACAACCCATGGCTATCAAAGCAAAAAATACTTTGGGTTTCCAAATTTAAATGAAAAGGGCTATTGGTTTCTCTCTTCTAGTGAACAATTTGATTTAGATGTGAATCAATACGGACAAACGATAGTTAGCCCCTCTTACGTGTGTGACAAAATTAAATTATTACCCCATAACCCAATTATTAAAAAGTATACCGAAGGATTTTGGTGGGAACATCAAGACCTTTGGGTTATAGAAAAAGAAATAAAATAATAACCCACGCTCTGCTTATATACAAGTAGAGCGTGGGTTATTATTTTTTACTACATAAGAACTCTTCAATCCATAGCTTATTTAATCTAATCCCATGTTTAAAATCTATTTTAGGTTCCCAATTCAATTCTTGTTTTACCTTATCAATATTTAAAATGATTCTTTGAACGTTCTCTTGTTTTTGTTTGTAACAGATAAAATCCACTTTTCTTTCTGTTATTTTCTCTAATTCCACTATAATTCGTTTTAAAGAAAGACCTTTGCCACTCCCTATGTTGTATACGCAAGATTTCAATTGATTTAATTGTGCTAGTTGTATAGTAATTTCAACTAAATCATCGATATAAATATAATCTCTAATAATCTCCTCTGGATTCCCATATATATGAATCCTTTCATTACTGAGATGCTGGTACAAAAAACAATTTATCGCCCCAACTTTTTTTAAAGGGTTTTGGTATTTTCCATACGGATTAGAATATCTACATACAACATAATCTATTCCATATTTTTTCTTATAAAAATACAAATAATTCTCCAGCGAAACTTTTGTTATTCCATACGGGGAAAGTGGTCTTAATGGATGTTTCTCATCAATAGGCAAATATTCAGGTTCACCATAAACTGTGCCTCCCGAAGAAGCTAATATAATTTTTTTAATACGAAATTCTTTAACACTTTCCATGAAATTAAGAAAAAATAGACTGCTATTAATATCGCCAAAAACGTCTTCAATTGAAGTTGCTACGTTAGACGTCGCAGCTAAATAAATAATAATATCTATATTCACTAAAGCCTTATATATATCCTCAACATTTTCTAAATCACCTTTAATAAATTCAACTTCACTTATAATATTTTGAGGAAAATTATTTATATGTCTGGAAAATACTTTTACATTTTGCCCCTGTTTCAATAAACCCAATGCGAGGTTGATACCAATGAAACTATTTCCACCTACTATTAAATAATTATTCTTCCTCATAATATCATCTCTCTAGTAATAAATTTTTCCTATCGTCAAACTTAAAAATATACACAAATAAACTGGATCATTTTGATTATTCATCCTCTTATCATTGTATGTTTGTTATAAATTTTCATTATCTTTATTTTCTATTTTCATTTTAGAATAGCTTCCTTATTAAGGTTGACTGCAAAAACACTCATAATATTTACTCATCCCCATGAATATATTTAATAAACAATCCTCACTTGTTTAACCCATAAAAAAACTTCTAAATACACAAGGTTCTCAAAAAAGGAGTGCGAAACTCATGAAAAATATAAATCAAGAACTTTTAAATCATGTAATCCTACATAAAGATCGAATTCCCCATTACCATAAAGACTTTCCCCTTATACTATTTTGGAGTCATAGAAGCGGATGCACCTCATTAGCTAATTGGTTCTTTTTTCAAATTGGATTATTTACTGAAGCAAAGAAATACAATGACTTTATTCATTACTATGAGTTCTGGGTGTATAAAAACAGTACAAATTACATTCAACAATTACAAAATAGTCTTCTAGAGGCTAAAAAAAATGTTTGTAAACTTGTACGAAATCCTTATACAAGGGCTGTCAGCTCATTTTTATTACTTGCTGACAATCCATATGCTAGCCCACAATGGGAGAGCATCCGTCATTATTTTTATAATGATAAATATAGTAATCAAGGAATATCATTTAAACAATTTTTATATTACGTTCAGGCATTCGGTTCCAATTCCCTAGCATTAGATATACATTTTAGTCAACAATACGTCCCTGGTGAAGAAAACTTCATTCAATGCTATATTCCTTTAGAAGATTTTAATACACAAATCACTAAGATAGAACACATGTACGATTTAACGAAATCTAATTTAGCACTTCTTACAAATTCAGATCATCATCGCGCTCACAAGATGATTTATGCAGGAAGCTATGCAGAACTTAGCATTACAGATCCAGGCTTTCCCCGATTTCCAACATACGAAAGCTTTTATGATAAAGAAACTATGGACTTAGTTACAGAAATATACGCACAGGATTTTGAAATGTACCCATACACGAAAGGGATATTTTAAGTCTATACATTTTTCCACGAATAAAAGCTGATACATCGCATAGCATAAAGTGAAACTTTAATTCGAGTGGGAGTTAATTATTCTCTTTCCCTAATCGTAATTTTAAGAGATACCTAACTTTCACCCATTTCCTTTGATTTCGCTGATTGTTGACGTGTATCATACTTTCCATACATAGATTGCATTTATTAACATAGGAGGGATATTGTGTGGAAATCAATTTGAAACACAATAATGGGTACTGCGTTATTTGCGAAAAGAAAGCTACATTTATAGAGCATAATGATTGGCTTAGAGATCATTATTTATGTTCTACATGTAACTCTATACCAAGGCAGCGAGCTTTAATCCATGCTTTACATACATTTTTTCCAAAATGGGATTCCTATAATATTCACGAATCCTCTCCTGGAGGAATTACGACTCAGCTACTATTAAAAAACTGTAAAAACTATACTTATTCTCAATACTTTAGAAATTATCCTCTTGGCCAATACTTTCAAGGTATTAGATGTGAAAACTTAGAAGACATGACTTTTGAAAATGAATCTTTTGATTTATTCATTACTCAAGACGTTTTTGAGCATGTAATGACACCAAACAAAGCCTTTAAAGAAATAGAACGAGTATTAAAACCTGGCGGTGCTCATGTATTTACTGTCCCTTGGTATCATACACTCACAAAAACTGTGCAAAGAGCAAAAATGAATAAAGAGGTGATTGAATATATTGAAGAGCCCATTTATCATGGAAACCCTATTGATGAGAATGGATCTTTAGTAACGTTCGATTGGGGGCAGGATATGATTGAATATATTTATACACACGCAAATATGTATACAATTGTTTATTTACAAAAGGATAGATCACTAGGGCTAGATGCTGAATTTTTACATGTTTTTATTAGTAAAAAATATGTAAAAAATTTCTAAATACTATATAATTCAGTGATTTAATAAATCAATAGTAACTTCCCACTACTTGAACTACGAATAATATAAGGGGGATATAACTTGAAAATAATCGCTTTTTACTTACCACAATTCCATCAAATAAAAGAAAATGATCGATGGTGGGGGGAAGGATTTACTGAATGGACAAATACTAAAAGTGCACGACCTTTATTTTCAGGACATTATCAACCTAGGGAACCTTATCAAGATTTTTATTACGACTTAACTACCCCCTCCGTAAGAAAGTGGCAAGCAAAAATCGCTAAAGCATCCGGTATATATGGTTTTTGTTATTATCATTACTGGTTTAAGGGAAAAAGACTATTAGAAACCCCCTTTAATGAGGTACTAAAGATGAAAGAACCTGACTTCCCTTTTTGTCTTTCTTGGGCAAATGAACCATGGACAAAATCTTGGGATGGTCTCGATAAACATATATTAATGCCTCAAGACTACGGAGATATATCTGATTGGAAGGAACACTTTGATTATTTATTACAAGCTTTCCAAGATGAGAGATATATTTATATAGATGATAAACCCCTATTCATTATTTATCGTCCAGGACATATTCCTGATTGTGAAAAAATGCTTAATTACTGGAATGCATTAGCGCGAGAAAATGGTTTAAAAGGTATATACTTTGCTGAAACATTAAACAGTTTTCCACTACCTAATATAAATGGATTCGATGCTAGCATTCAGTTTGAACCTTTCTATACAATTGCCCATGATAGCTCTTCAGACATAAATAAGGTAATATATGATTTTGATATGCAATTAAATGTTTGGGACTACGATAAAGTATGGATGTATATATTACAACGATCGCTCCCAAAGAAAAAAACTTTTCCCGGTGCTTTTGTTGATTGGGATAATACTGCACGACGTAAAAACGCAAATAGCAGCATCTTTGTAGGTTCTACCCCTGAAAAGTTCACCATATATTTAAGCAAGCAAATTCATCGGACTTACTCTTTTTATAACAGCGAGTTTTTATTTATTAACGCATGGAACGAGTGGGCGGAAGGAACTTACTTAGAACCAGATAAAAAATATGGATTTTCTTATTTAGAAGGGGTTAAAAATGCAATTGATAGAGGTATGAAAGCATACAAAAAAGACGAGTCATTCTGACTCGTCTTAAGCTTGCTTGGCGACGTCCTACTCTCACAGGGACAAGGTCCCAACTACCATCGGCGCTAGAGAGCTTAACTTCCGTGTTCGGTATGGGAACGGGTGTGACCTCTCTGCCATCATCACCAAACTATGAAGGCATATTCCTTCAAAACTAGATAACATTGCTACATATTATATGGTTAAGTCCTCGATCTATTAGTATTCGTCAGCTCCACATGTCACCATGCTTCCACCTCGAACCTATCAACCTGATCATCTTTCAGGGATCTTACTAGCTTACGCTATGGGAAATCTCATCTTGAGGGGGGCTTCATGCTTAGATGCTTTCAGCACTTATCCCTTCCGCACATAGCTACCCAGCTATGCCCTTGGCAGAACAACTGGTACACCAGCGGTGCGTCCATCCCGGTCCTCTCGTACTAAGGACAGCTCCTCTCAAATTTCCTACGCCCACGACGGATAGGGACCGAACTGTCTCACGACGTTCTGAACCCAGCTCGCGTACCGCTTTAATGGGCGAACAGCCCAACCCTTGGGACCGACTACAGCCCCAGGATGCGATGAGCCGACATCGAGGTGCCAAACCTCCCCGTCGATGTGGACTCTTGGGGGAGATAAGCCTGTTATCCCCGGGGTAGCTTTTATCCGTTGAGCGATGGCCCTTCCATGCGGAACCACCGGATCACTAAGCCCGACTTTCGTCCCTGCTCGACTTGTAGGTCTCGCAGTCAAGCTCCCTTATGCCTTTGCACTCTACGAATGATTTCCAACCATTCTGAGGGAACCTTTGGGCGCCTCCGTTACACTTTAGGAGGCGACCGCCCCAGTCAAACTGCCCACCTGACACTGTCTCCCGGGTCGATAAGACCCGTAGGTTAGAATTTCAATACAGTCAGGGCGGTATCCCACCAGCGCCTCCACCGAAGCTAGCGCTCCGGTTTCAATGGCTCCCGCCTATCCTGTACAAACTGTACCAAAATTCAATATCAGGCTACAGTAAAGCTCCACGGGGTCTTTCCGTCCTGTCGCGGGTAACCTGCATCTTCACAGGTACTATAATTTCACCGAGTCTCTGGTTGAGACAGTGCCCAAATCGTTACACCTTTCGTGCGGGTCGGAACTTACCCGACAAGGAATTTCGCTACCTTAGGACCGTTATAGTTACGGCCGCCGTTTACTGGGGCTTCAGTTCAGAGCTTCGCTTACGCTAACCCCTCTCCTTAACCTTCCAGCACCGGGCAGGTGTCACCCCCTATACTTCGCCTTACGGCTTCGCAGAGAGCTGTGTTTTTGCTAAACAGTCGCTTGGGCCTATTCACTGCGGCTTTCCGTTAAGAAAGCACCCCTTCTCCCGAAGTTACGGGGTCATTTTGCCGAGTTCCTTAACCAGAGTTCTCTCGCACACCTTAGGATTCTCTCCTCGCCTACCTGTGTCGGTTTGCGGTACAGGCACCTTTTATCTCGCTAGAAGCTTTTCTTGGCAGCGGGGAATCAAAGACTTCGCTCCATAAGGAGCTTCCCCATCACAGCTCAGCCTTCACGATAAGCGGATTTGCCTACTTATCAGCCTAACTGCTTGGACGTGCACAACCAATCGCACGCTTCTTCTATCCTTCTGCGTCCCTCCATTGCTCAAACGATAAAGAGGTGGTACAGGAATATCAACCTGTTGTCCATCGCCTACGCCTGTCGGCCTCGGCTTAGGTCCTGACTAACCCTGAGCGGACGAGCCTTCCTCAGGAAACCTTAGGCATTCGGTGGACGGGATTCTCACCCGTCTTTCGCTACTCATACCGGCATTCTCACTTCTAAGCACTCCACCAGTCCTTCCGGTCTGACTTCACTGTCCTTAGAACGCTCCCCTACCACTGATACCATTCGGTATCAATCCGCAGCTTCGGTGGTGTATTTAGCCCCGGTACATTTTCGGCGCAGAGTCACTCGACTAGTGAGCTATTACGCACTCTTTAAATG
>NZ_JBBOZR010000001.1:262500-270000 GCF_038008705.1 Bacillus sp. FSL W8-0770 | reverse complement strand
TGGCCGATCACCCTCTCAGGTCGGCTACGCATCGTTGCCTTGGTGAGCCGTTACCTCACCAACTAGCTAATGCGACGCGGGTCCATCCATAAGTGACAGCCGAAGCCGCCTTTCAATTTCGAACCATGCGGTTCAAAATATTATCCGGTATTAGCCCCGGTTTCCCGGAGTTATCCCAGTCTTATGGGCAGGTTACCCACGTGTTACTCACCCGTCCGCCGCTAACTTCATAAGAGCAAGCTCTTAATCCATTCGCTCGACTTGCATGTATTAGGCACGCCGCCAGCGTTCATCCTGAGCCAGGATCAAACTCTCCAATAAAGTTAGTTTGTCTAGCATCTAAAATAAAAATTGACGTTTCACGTTGTTTGTTTCGTTCAGTTTTCAAAGAACTACTTGGTCGCTCATTTGCGACTTCCTTATGTTAACATTTTCATCTTTCAATGTCAACTAAGTTTTTCATTTCGTTTGTCGCTTGCGATGTTAATGTCATCGGCGACTTGTTCTATATTACACCTCTAAAGTATAATCGTCAACACCTTTTTATAAAGAATTTCAATTTAATATTTTTATGCTCTTTTAGCTAGATACGTCTCTATAGGATTTCATTATCGGAGCACACCTTCTGCTTCTCTTTAATTTATTTTTCCAAATATATTCAAGTTAATTTGAACTCTAGACTTAACTTGTGTGGACGTTTTCCTCCAACAAAACTAGCAACCTTATTTTAACAAATACTAGTATATAATTAGAGAGTTATTGTACTATCAATAAAACTCTATTAGAAGCAGGTGAAGATATGAAAGATATACGTATCCTTATAGCAGACGACGATAAAGAAATCCGAAATTTATTAAAAATATATTTAGAACGAGAATTATACATGGTAGACACTGCAATCAACGGCGAAGAAGCCTTGCATTTATTTAATCAAAATAAATATAACCTCGTTATATTAGATCTTATGATGCCCAAAATAGATGGAATCGAGGTATGTAAAAAACTTAGAGATAAAACTAACGTACCTATATTAATGCTCACAGCTAAAGATCACGAAGTTGATAAAATTTTAGGTTTAAGCATTGGTGCTGATGATTATATTACGAAACCTTTCAGCATTCACGAAGTAATTGCACGAGTAAAAGCTCTTATGCGGCGTTTTTTAGTTCTCGGAAGTAACAATACTGCTCAAGAAAAAACAACTTTATCTTTTAAAGGACTAACTATCAATTTAAATACATACACAGTTCATACAAACAAAGAAGAAATTAGCTTAACCGGAAAAGAATTGGAACTGTTAAAATTCTTTACTTCAAACCCAGGGCAAGTATTTACAAAAACACAGCTCTTCCGAAATGTGTGGGACGATAATTATATAGAAGATGACAATACCGTTATGGTACATATTCGAAAACTTAGAAAGAAAATAGAAATTGACCCTTCCAATCCAAAATTCATTCAGACTATATGGGGAATTGGTTATAAGTTTGTA
The DNA here is from genome assembly GCF_038008705.1 of Bacillus sp. FSL W8-0770. NCBI lineage: Bacteria > Bacillati > Bacillota > Bacilli > Caryophanales > Bacillaceae > Bacillus > Bacillus sp. FSL W8-0770. The sequence goes on along the minus strand of NZ_JBBOZR010000001.1, from coordinate 268,508 downwards.
GGTGAAAAGCTTGAAGACTGATAAAACCCTCTTCCTTATTTCATTACAACTTATCATTTGCGGGATTTTAAACATACAAATGGGCCCAAGATTAAAAATGTCTTTATTTATTATCCTTATCTTAATTACAATTTATCTCTTCTTTTCAAGAATACAATTCATTCAACATCGTAAAGCAATGGATACTAAATTAAGTCGTGTACTAAAAGGAAACTTACAAACGAGATTATTCACAAGCAATGACCACTCATTACATAATATCGTTTTTTCAATAAACGAGCTAATTGCTAAATTAGAGCAGGTTCAGATTGAAGCCAAAAGATCCGAGGAATCCAGAAAACAACTTTTGTCTAGTATCTCCCACGATATACGAACACCACTCACCTCCATTATCGGATATATAGATGCTTTGAAAGACGGAGTTGCTGCTTCTGAAATAGAAAAACAAGAATATCTTAAAGTACTCTACATGAAATCAAATAACTTAAAGCACCTAGTTGATGAAATATTCAATATGGCGAAGCTAGACGCTAATGAATTTCCACTAAAAGAAGAAGAACTCGACTTTTCTGAAGTTACTAGAGAAGTTTTGATTGAATTTTTACCTGAGCTCTCAAAACATAACATCGAACTGCAAATTCTCATACCAGAGTCTACTTGTCCTATCATCGCAGATCATCTAAGCATTATGCGGATTATCGGTAATTTAATGAAAAATGCAATTTATTACGGAAAGGATGGGAAAACAATAGGAGTCGAACTGCTAGAAGCTGATGCAGAATACAAACTTCATATTTGGGATCAAGGCCCTGGTATTCCACAACATGATTTACAAAACATATTTGAGCGAATGTACCGAAGCGAACAATCAAGAAACTCTTCATTTGGTGGTAGCGGTCTCGGACTCTCTATTTCTAAAGCACTCGTTGAAAAAAATGGTGGGCATATATGGGTTGAAAGTACTCCATGGAAACGAACTACTTTTGGCTTTTCTGTTCCAAAACACAATACTTTTAAGAAATAGTTAAGAAATGATTAATATGCAGTTAAGCCTTCCTTTTTATGATGTAAGTAAGAACTTATAGAAAGCAGGTGTCTCCTATAAATACAATTATAAAAACGACTAACCTTACTAAAGTATATGGCAATCAAAAATCAGTAGATAATTTAAATATTAATGTTCAACAAGGAGAGATTTATGGCTTCATAGGCCGCAACGGTGCTGGTAAAACAACAACCATTCGTATGCTGCTTAGTCTTATAAAACCTACAAGCGGAACGATTGAAATATTCGGAGAGAACTTATTCCAAAATCAAAAAGATATTTTAAGCAGAATTGGTTCTATAGTTGAAGTTCCAGGATTTTATGAAAACTTAACTGCAAAAGAAAACCTACTAATTAATGCAAAGATAATTGGGGTTCACAAAAAGAATGCTATCGAAGAAGCATTAGAAATAGTAGGCTTGCAGCATGAGACAAAAAAGTTAGTAGGAAAGTATTCTTTAGGAATGAAGCAACGCTTAGGAATTGCACGCGCTCTTCTCCATTATCCTGAGCTACTCATATTAGATGAACCAACTAACGGACTAGACCCTATTGGTATTAAAGAAATGCGAAAACTTATTCATTCTTTAGCTCAAGAAAGAAATATAACAATACTCATTTCTAGTCACATATTAGCCGAGATAGAACAGTTGGTCGATCGTATCGGAATTATTCATGAAGGAAAGTTACTAGAAGAGGTTTCTCTTGATACGCTGCGCAAAGCAAACCGTAAGTACATAGAGTTTCAAGTGAATAATGACGATAAAGCTGTGATGTTATTAGAAAATCATCTTCAAATTTTTGATTATGAAGTACATGATGAAGGAAATATTCGTATTTACTCTCATTTTGGACAACAAGGATACATAAACAGAACGTTCGTTCTTAATGATGTTGAAGTATTAAAAATGATGATAAGCGAAGATAGACTAGAAGATTATTTCACCAAACTAGTTGGAGGTGGAACAATTGGTTAATCTACTCTATACAGAACTCTTAAAACTAAAACGCTCTAATATGTTTTTAATTAGCATTATTGGTGCTGGTGTCGCACCTTTCTTAGTTGTAGTAGCCTCTTATATACATATAAAAACAAAACAGCCTACTCCAACTATTTGGTTCCATCAATTATTCACTGACGTTAACTTATATACTACTTTAGTTATAGGATTCCCCTTATATGGAGTAGTGGTTGCATATTTGCTTACCCGCGAATATGCAGAAGATACACTGAAAAATTTACTAACTATCCCCGTGTCGCGCATTAGCTTTATTATAAGTAAATTCATCATTCTCTTTCTTTGGATTATGATGCTAACTTTAGTCGCTTGGGCACTTACTTTAATATTAGGGCTATTGGGGAACTTCCCTGGCTTTAACATTTCTTTACTTTTAGGTTCTTTCCTAGAATTTTTAATATGTGGTGGACTTCTCTTTCTATTGTCTTCACCTATTGTGCTACTAACTCTTGTAATGAAGAGCTATGTACCGCCCATTATATTAACAGTCATTATTACAATGACTAATCTTATGCTCGTAAACTCCAAGCATAAAGATTTATTTCCGTGGACCGCTACTCTAGATATCGCAAATAACGAATTACAACCGACATATCCACCAGAGTATTCTTATATCATCATTGCAGTAACGACAATTTCCGGATTTATTGCAACACTATTCTATTTTAAAAAAGTAGACATTCATTAATTTGTAGGAGTGAAACTATGAGCGATATCATTATTGCCTTCATACTCGGTATTGTAGAAGGATTAGCTGAATTTTTACCTATATCCTCTACTGGCCATCTTATATTAGTCGGGCATTTATTAGGCTTTGAGGGAGAAAGAGCGAAAACGTTTGAAATTGTTATTCAGCTAGGCGCAATTTTAGCCATTGCAATTTTATATCATAAACGTCTCGTTTCTTTATGTAATATTAAGCCTCTTCTACAGAAAGAAAAAAAATTCAACGCGTTCCATGTATTTCTTGGCGTATTTCCGGCAGTGGTTGCTGGTTTGCTACTACATGATATTATTAAAACATACTTATTCCAGCCATACACTGTTGTGATTGGACTTGTAGCAGGTGCAATTCTTATGCTCTTTGCAGAAGTAAAAAAGAAAGAGGCAGCAGCCTATTCACTGGACGATTTAACATACCGCCAAGCTTTAACAATCGGATTATTTCAGTGCTTAGCAGTATACCCTGGCTTCTCTAGAGCTGGCTCTACTATCTCTGGAGGTCTATTAGCAAAAGTAAATTATAAGACTGCATCTGAATTCTCTTTTCTAATAGCTCTTCCTGTAATGATTGGGGCTACAGGCTTAGACTTACTAAAAAGTTGGAAGTATTTAAGTGTCGATGACATCCCTATGTTTGCGGTAGGATTCATTACCTCTTTTATAGTAGCGATGCTAGCGGTAGTAACTTTTTTAAAGCTTTTAGAGAAGATAGGTTTAAAACCTTTTGCGTACTATCGTATTTTGTTGGCTATCTTATTTACGCTTTTCGTATTGCTATAGATGCATATAAGTCACATATTATTAAACTGATATTCAATTTAGAATATCAGTTTTTTCATCTATTTTAACTCTAGTATTACTCACTTCAATATGGCATAGTGATAATAAACTACCATTCATACTCTGAACGTTCTTTAAGTAACTACATCCTTTATCATAAAATGCAATTGGAAAATTAAAGATTCCATATATGTACAGAACATATTTACAAACTATATTCACTCCACATAGTATCTTTTTAATTTGCAACACACCGCTACAACTTTTAAATGAGTACAAAGACATACTAAATAAGTAAGTAAATTTCCTAGGAATTATAAAGAGACTAAATATGAATTAGAGTGAGGTAACGATAAAAATGAATCAATTAGCACAAACATATTGGGATACTTATTGGGGAAACAACAAAAAACCAGAATCTGTTACAGCTTGGCAATTTGGGGATGCCCCTAATTATCTTGCACAACTAGTAATTGACGGTATTAAAACCGCTACATGCTCCGGTCACATTTTTTATGAATTAGAACATGAATCACTACCGACTACTATTGATTATAGTATTATACTCAATAGTAATGATGAACCTGTAGCTATTATTAAGACAATAGAAGTAACTGTAACACCAATGAATGAAGTAAGCGAAGAATTCGCTATCGCTGAAGGCGAAGGAGATCGTACTTATAATTACTGGAGAGACACCCATGTTCGTTTTTTTACAAAGGAACTAAATGAGCTTGGTCTTAATTTCTCTGAAGATATGTTACTCGTCTGTGAGCGTTTTGAACTTGTTGATGTGAACAATAAAGTGAAATTTTAATAAACTGAGATTTACCAGCCATTCTTATTTTTATAAAACACAAAAAAGACGAGTCATTCTGACTCGTCTTAAAGTTGCTTGGCGACGTCCTACTCTCACAGGGACAAGGTCCCAACTACCATCGGCGCTAGAGAGCTTAACTTCCGTGTTCGGTATGGGAACGGGTGTGACCTCTCTGCCATCATCACCAAACTATGAAGGCATATTCCTTCAAAACTAGATAACATTGCTACATATTATATGGTTAAGTCCTCGATCTATTAGTATTCGTCAGCTCCACATGTCACCATGCTTCCACCTCGAACCTATCAACCTGATCATCTTTCAGGGATCTTACTAGCTTACGCTATGGGAAATCTCATCTTGAGGGGGGCTTCATGCTTAGATGCTTTCAGCACTTATCCCTTCCGCACATAGCTACCCAGCTATGCCCTTGGCAGAACAACTGGTACACCAGCGGTGCGTCCATCCCGGTCCTCTCGTACTAAGGACAGCTCCTCTCAAATTTCCTACGCCCACGACGGATAGGGACCGAACTGTCTCACGACGTTCTGAACCCAGCTCGCGTACCGCTTTAATGGGCGAACAGCCCAACCCTTGGGACCGACTACAGCCCCAGGATGCGATGAGCCGACATCGAGGTGCCAAACCTCCCCGTCGATGTGGACTCTTGGGGGAGATAAGCCTGTTATCCCCGGGGTAGCTTTTATCCGTTGAGCGATGGCCCTTCCATGCGGAACCACCGGATCACTAAGCCCGACTTTCGTCCCTGCTCGACTTGTAGGTCTCGCAGTCAAGCTCCCTTATGCCTTTGCACTCTACGAATGATTTCCAACCATTCTGAGGGAACCTTTGGGCGCCTCCGTTACACTTTAGGAGGCGACCGCCCCAGTCAAACTGCCCACCTGACACTGTCTCCCGGGTCGATAAGACCCGTAGGTTAGAATTTCAATACAGTCAGGGCGGTATCCCACCAGCGCCTCCACCGAAGCTAGCGCTCCGGTTTCAATGGCTCCCGCCTATCCTGTACAAACTGTACCAAAATTCAATATCAGGCTACAGTAAAGCTCCACGGGGTCTTTCCGTCCTGTCGCGGGTAACCTGCATCTTCACAGGTACTATAATTTCACCGAGTCTCTGGTTGAGACAGTGCCCAAATCGTTACACCTTTCGTGCGGGTCGGAACTTACCCGACAAGGAATTTCGCTACCTTAGGACCGTTATAGTTACGGCCGCCGTTTACTGGGGCTTCAGTTCAGAGCTTCGCTTACGCTAACCCCTCTCCTTAACCTTCCAGCACCGGGCAGGTGTCACCCCCTATACTTCGCCTTACGGCTTCGCAGAGAGCTGTGTTTTTGCTAAACAGTCGCTTGGGCCTATTCACTGCGGCTTTCCGTTAAGAAAGCACCCCTTCTCCCGAAGTTACGGGGTCATTTTGCCGAGTTCCTTAACCAGAGTTCTCTCGCACACCTTAGGATTCTCTCCTCGCCTACCTGTGTCGGTTTGCGGTACAGGCACCTTTTATCTCGCTAGAAGCTTTTCTTGGCAGCGGGGAATCAAAGACTTCGCTCCATAAGGAGCTTCCCCATCACAGCTCAGCCTTTACGATAAGCGGATTTGCCTA
>NZ_JBBOZR010000001.1:242500-257500 GCF_038008705.1 Bacillus sp. FSL W8-0770 | reverse complement strand
TTATATAAGTAAACGGATTAAATATCTTTTTCAATCTTATACCCCACTCCCCATACTGTTTTTATATATCTAGGTTTCCTTGGATTCTCCTCAATCTTTTCACGCACTTTCCGAATGTGCACCATTACAGTATTATCAGACTGGAAAGATCGTTCGTTCCACACCTTTTCATAAATTTGCTCCGCACTAAACACCATACCTGGATTTCTAGCTAGCAATTCTAAAATTGAAAATTCCCTCGGAGTTAGTTTCACTTCTTCTCCCTCTACAACAACTTTATGGGTCGAGATGTTGATTTTCATCTCCCCAATTTCTAACTCGTCCTCATTTTGGACAGCGAAACCATTCATTTTCATATAACGGCGTAACTGAGATTTAATTCGTGCAATTAACTCTAATGGATTAAATGGTTTCGTTACATAATCATCTGCACCCGTTGTTAACCCTAAAATCTTATCCATATCTTGCGTTTTCGCAGAAAGCATAATAATAGGCATTTCTTTCGCTTCCCTTACCTTCATACACATATGAATACCATCCACTTTCGGCATCATAATATCTAATACGACTAGATGTACTTCATTTTCTTCCAATAGACGTAATCCTTCTTCTCCGTCTCCTGCTTGTAATACTTTATATCCTTCATTCTTTAAATAGATTGTAATTAAATTCCGAATTTCTTTTTCATCATCTACGACAAGTATTGTTTCGTGTGCCACAATATCTCCCCCATCACTTTTTTAATCCCTAACTTCTATTATAGGAAAACTTCTGAAGAAAAACGCTCGGAAATCCTTAAGATTTTCTGAAGACGCAAAAAAGGTCTAGACTCCCCTTAAGTCTAGACCTTTAAAAACCCCTTTTATTTACGAACATAGATGAAATATAGTACGAATAAAACTCCCATAACATACATAATTGGATGAACCTCTTTACGACGACCACTCACAACCATTGTAATTGGATAGAAGATAAATCCAATCGCAATCCCAGTTGCGATACTATACGTAAGTGGCATAGAGATAATTGTAAAGAATGCTGGTACTGCAATCTCGAATTTCTTCCAATCAATTTCCCCTAAGGAAGAAACCATCAAGATTCCTACAATAATTAAAGCCGGTGCCGTTACAGCTGGCGTTACAACACTTAGTAATGGCGAGAAGAATAGTGCCAGTAAGAAGAATCCTGCTGTTACAACTGCTGTAAATCCAGAACGTCCTCCTGCTGCTACCCCTGCAGACGATTCAATGTAAGACGTTGTTGTTGATGTACCTAAAATCGCACCAATTACAGTTGCAATCGCATCTGCAAATAACGCTTTTCCTGCACGTGGTAATTTATTGTTCTTCATTAATCCTGCTTGATTTGCAACCGCTACAAGCGTACCTGCTGTATCAAAGAAATCGATAAAGAAGAACGTTATAATAACAATCCCCATTTGAACTGTGAAAATATCTCCGAAGTGCGTTAACGCCACGCCGAACGTTGGTTCTAGACTCGGTATTGCTCCCACCACAGCTTTCGGAGTATCAATTAATCCTGTTGCAACTCCTAAGATCGCTGTAAGAATCATACCGTAGAATACTGCACCATTAACTTTCTTAATCATGAAGATGATCGTAGTAACAACCCCAAAGATTGCTAGTAACGTTGTGCCCTTTGTTAAGTCCCCCAACCCAACAAGAACCGCATCATTTTTCACGATAATTCCGGCATTTTGGAATCCAAGGAAAGCAATGAACAATCCAATACCTGCTGCTACTGCAAACTTTAACTCCGATGGAATTGCATTAATGATTTTTTCACGAATACCTGAAGCAGTAAGAATAATAAAGATAATACCTGACATTAATGTTCCGGCAATGGCCGTTTGCCACGGAATACCCATCGTTAACACTGCTGTATAAGCAAAGAACGCGTTAATTCCCATACCTGGCGCTAAAGCAATTGGATACTTCGCGAAAATACCCATAATTAACGAACCGATCGCTGCCGCTAATGCCGTAGCAACGAATACTGCACCTGGATCCATCCCTGTACCTGCTGGTAACCCTTTAACATTTCCAAGCGACAGCGTAGCAGGATTGACAAATAGTACGTAAGCCATAGATAGAAATGTCGTTAACCCTGCTATGAACTCAGTCTTATAATTCGTACCGAGCTCATCAAACTGAAAATAGCGTTTCATCCTATGTTTCCCCCGTTATATGATTACTCGCCGTATTTCACCCTAGCCCTCTTTTATCCCGAGAAATAAAAAAGGCTCCCATTGCATATATACATGGAAGCGTTCTATAAACAAAGACAAGTTTCCCCTCATCTTTATACAAACGCCTCGTAGTCAAGCCATTTACGGTAGCTAGGTAGAAACTTTCGGGCCATATCCCCGATATTATACGACGGCTATAATATTCACTTTTCGTTTGAATTACATAATCATATTAACTCGACGAAGTAGTTTTGTCAATTTAAAAACGAACATTTTCATAAACTTTTATAGTTTCGTTCGTATTAACGCCAAAACAAAAAAGATCCATCTATGCATAAGCAATAGATGGATCTTTTTATAAATACTATTCCCACTCAATAGTTGCTGGTGGCTTACTCGTTACATCATACACGATACGGTTAACGTGTTTTACTTCGTTTACGATACGTACAGAGATTTTCTCTAATACGTCCCAAGGGATACGTGCCCAGTCAGCTGTCATACCGTCGATAGATGTTACTGCACGGATACCTACTGTGTAATCGTAAGTACGCTCGTCACCCATAACACCTACGCTACGCATACCAGGAAGTGCAGTGAAGTATTGCCAGATTTCACGGTCTAAGCCCGCTTTAATAATTTCTTCACGTAAAATCGCATCAGATTCACGAACGATTTCTAATTTCTCTTCTGTAATTTCACCTAATACACGAATACCAAGACCCGGTCCTGGGAATGGTTGACGCCATACGATTTCATCAGGAATTCCTAGTTCAGATCCTAATACACGTACTTCGTCTTTAAATAACGTGTTTAAAGGCTCAATTAATTTGAACTGCATGTCTTCTGGAAGTCCACCAACGTTGTGGTGAGATTTAATTGTTTGTGCAGTTGCTGTACCACTTTCAACGATGTCTGTGTAAAGTGTACCTTGTGCTAAAAAGTCCATACCTTGTAATTTAGACGCTTCATCATCAAATACGTAAATGAATTCGTTACCGATGATTTTACGTTTTTGTTCTGGATCTTCTACACCTTTTAACTTGTTCATGAAGCGTTCTTTTGCATCCACTTTAATAACGTTCATGTGGAAGCCTTCGCTAAATGTTTTCATAACGCCTTCTGCTTCGCCTTTACGCAGTAAGCCGTGGTCAACGAAAATACAAGTTAATTGATCGCCGATTGCTTTATGAATTAATACTGCTACAACAGAAGAGTCTACACCGCCACTAAGTGCGCATAGTACTTTTTTGTCTCCAACAGTTTCACGAATTTTTTCTAATTCTACTTCGATAAAGTTCTCCATGTTCCATCCTTCAGAACAACCACATACGCCGAATACGAAGTTTTTAATTAAATCGTTACCGTGCTCAGAGTGACGTACTTCTGGGTGGAATTGTACACCGTATAAGTTTTTCGCTTCATTGCTCATACCAGCAATTGGGCAAGACTCACTTGTTGCGTCTACTACGAATCCTTCAGGTAAACCAGTTACTAAGTCACCATGGCTCATCCATACAACTTGCTCTTCTGGAAGGTTCGCATATAATTTTGATTCGTTCTCTACTTTAAGAACAGCCTTTCCGTACTCACGGTGATTTGCACGCTCTACTTTACCACCGAAGTGTTGCGTCATAAGCTGCATACCGTAACAAATACCGAAGATTGGTAAACCTAGTTCAAAGATTTTTTCATCACAATGTAATGCACCTTCACCGTATACGCTATTTGGTCCACCAGAGAAAATAATCCCTTTTGGATTCATTGCTTTAATTTCTTCTGCAGTAATTGTATGTGGATGAAGTTCACTGTATACACCGAACTCACGAATTCGACGTGCTATTAACTGATTGTATTGACTTCCAAAATCTAAAACGATAATTGTATCGTGTTGTTTCTTCAAAATAATCACCCCAACGTTAGTTCTCGTATATAAATATTTTCACCAATTTGGCGAAAAGCATTACCAATATAATAAAAAAAGCCAGTCCTCCGCCTCTAGTCTCATAACAAAGAAAAGGCAGGGGCCTGGCTTTATAAAGAAAGATAGTCTCCGCTCTTTATAAATATAAGACACACTGCCTTCATAGTCAGGTTGTTTGCGGTAACCCGGTAGAGACTCTCAAACCATATCATTGAGGATATATGAAGGATCGTTTTATATTATCTTCCTAGATTCTAACAATGAAATATCAATATGGTCAAGAGAGAAAGCGACAAAATTCTACAGAAATTCATTTCCTTTTCTAAAAAACATAAAAAAACATCCATTTCTATATAGAAATGGATGTTTTTTAGGGCAAACGGAATTACATCATTCCGCCCATACCGCCCATGCCCATGCCGCCCATGTCAGGCATTGCTGGTGCATTTGGTTCTGGCTTGTCAGCTACTACAGCTTCAGTTGTTAAGAACATAGCTGCAACAGATGCTGCGTTTTGAAGTGCAGAACGAGTTACTTTAGCTGGATCTACGATACCAGACTCAAGCATGTTAACCCATTCGCCAGTAGCTGCGTTGAAACCAACGCCTACTTTTTCGCCTTTTAGACGCTCTACAACTACAGATCCTTCTAGACCAGCGTTGATTGCGATTTGACGAACTGGCTCTTCTAGTGCGCGAAGTACGATGTTGATACCTGTTGCTTCGTCGCCTTCAGCTACGATAGAAGCTACTTTTGTGTATACGTTCATAAGTGAAGTACCACCACCTGCAACGATACCTTCTTCTACTGCTGCACGAGTTGAGTTAAGTGCATCTTCAATGCGAAGTTTGCGTTCTTTCAACTCAGTTTCAGTTGCTGCACCTACTTTAATTACCGCTACGCCACCTGCAAGTTTTGCAAGACGCTCTTGTAATTTTTCACGATCGAATTCAGAAGTTGTTTCTTCTAATTGCGCACGGATTTGACCGATGCGAGCTTCGATTTGTTCTGTGCTTCCTACACCTTCAACTACAGTTGTGTTTTCTTTCGTTACAACAACTTTACCAGCGCGTCCTAAAGATTCAACTGTAGCAGATTTTAAGTCACGGCCTAATTCTTCAGTGATTACTTCGCCACCAGTTAAGATCGCGATATCTTCTAGCATTGCTTTACGACGGTCACCAAATCCAGGAGCTTTAACAGCTACTACATTGAATGTACCACGAAGTTTGTTCACTACTAATGTAGCTAACGCTTCGCCTTCTACATCTTCAGCAATGATAAGAAGTGGTTTACCTTGTTGTACCACTTGCTCTAATACTGGTAAGATTTCTTGAATGTTAGAAATCTTTTTATCAGTGATTAAGATGTATGGGTTATCAAGAACTGCTTCCATTTTGTCAGAATCAGTAATCATGTAAGGAGATGCATATCCACGATCAAATTGCATACCTTCTACTACGTCTAATTCTGTTGTGAAGCCTTTAGATTCTTCTAAAGTAATAACGCCGTCGTTACCAACGCGCTCCATTGCTTCAGCGATTAATTGACCTACTTCTTCGTCAGCAGCAGAAATAGCAGCTACTTGTGCGATAGAAGATTTACCTTCGATTGGTTTAGAAATCGTTTTTAATTCTTCAATTGCAGCAGTAACAGCTTTTTCGATACCTTTACGAAGACCCATTGGGTTCGCACCAGCTGTTACGTTTTTAAGACCTTCACGAATCATAGCTTGCGCTAATACAGTTGCAGTTGTTGTTCCGTCACCAGCTACGTCATTTGTTTTGCTAGCAACTTCTGCTACTAATTTCGCACCCATGTTTTCGAATGCATCTTCTAATTCGATTTCTTTTGCGATTGTTACACCATCATTTGTAATAAGTGGTGAACCAAATTTTTTCTCAAGTACAACGTTACGACCTTTTGGTCCAAGCGTTACTTTTACTGCATTTGCAAGAGTGTCGACACCGCGAAGCATCGAACGACGTGCTTCTTCACTAAATTTAATATCTTTTGCCATAATAATTGACCCCCTTGGATTTTTTAAGATTTATATAATTAACCGATAACTGCTAAAATGTCACTTTCACGTAAAATCAAGTAGTCTGTACCTTCATATTTCACTTCAGTACCTGCATATTTTGAGAAGATGATAAGATCACCTGCTGCTACCTCTAAAGCAACACGCTCACCATTCTCAAGCACTCGACCAGTACCTACTGCAACAACTTTACCCTCTTGTGGTTTTTCTTTTGCAGTATCTGGTAATACGATACCACTTGCTGTTTTTTCTTCTGCTTGAACAAGCTCAATTACAACGCGATCACCTAATGGCTTTAGCATGAACAATAACCTCCTCATTTTGTTATGTAAATTTCTTTTATTAGCACTCAAGTCATCCGAGTGCTAACACACTTATAATAATAAATAATCTCAATTTCTTTTGCAAGTAAAAAAATCATAATTTTTTCGCAAATCACTATATAAACTTTCTATATAGAATACTGCCTTTACTATATGAATCGTTGTTTCCACTGCTCGTATGTTACAATATGAAAGGACACCCTAAGTTGTTTTCGCTACACACACAACTTTCTCCTGTCTTCTATTATAATTTCAAATAAGGATTTACGAAAAAAACATAATTCAAGTGAGGTTTATATCGTAGGTAGCATATTTACATGTTATCCTAACTTATCTCATACACTATAGTTAGAAAGGATGGTTAAACCATTTGAAGAAACAATACTGGTGGATTATCGTTACATACATTTTAATGCAGTTATCCGGCGTTGTTGGATTACCACTTCTCCTAAAAACAGGACTCTACGATAATAGAGGATTTACCATTGAGGAAAAAGGACAAATCATAACGGGACACTGGGCAATTATTAGCTTCTTTGTTGCATTATGTATCGTACTTTGGTTACTTAGAACAGATATTCGTGACAGGCATTTAGATCCAATGCGCTCTTCTGTCCCAGCTACTATTGGATGGATTTTCATCGGGTTCTTCTTAGCAATCATCTCACAATCCATTGCAGGTATGATTGAAATGTATGTATTTGGGGTTCCACGTGGATCTGAGAATACAGACAGACTGATGGACATCGCAAGAACGATACCTTGGTTCCTTATTGTTGTATCTATAATTGGACCTATCTTAGAAGAAATCGTATTTAGAAAAATTCTATTCGGCACGCTTTATAAGAAGTTTAACTTCTTTATCGCAGCTATCATTAGTTCGCTTGTATTTGCAGCAATTCATTTTGATTTTACTCATTTATTGGTATACACTGCTATGGGGCTCGTATTCGCCTTCTTATATGTGAAGACGAAACGGATTATCGTTCCGATTGCAGCTCATGTTGCGATGAATACATTGGTCGCTATTGGGCAAATTTTTATGAGCAATGAACAAATTCAAGAAATGATTAAAGAAGCTGAAAAAATGCAAGGCTTTATCGGAGGATTTTTTGTATGAGAAACTCACCATTGTTCATGGCTGCACTATACTTCCTTCTTGGATGTATCTTTACACGCTTCGCCATTACGAACGTGACAGATACAATCTGGAATATGTGGACAATACTATTTGCAGTTATGGCAACAATTGATTTTAATTTGGCACTTCGCCTTATATTAATTAAATTCACAAAGAAGAAACAATAATAAAACGCAGAGGTCGCTTCCTCTGCGTTTTATTGTGGATAGTTTTTCAAAAAGTAAACTAATGTTTGTAACTCTACAGCTAAGTCAATATGATGAATTCTAATATTCTCTGATACGTTTAATCGCGCTGGTGTGAAATTCAAAATACCATGCACGCTCGTTTCAGCTAATCTATCTGCTACAGCTTGTGCTACTGTAGCCGGTACTGTTAATATTGCCACTTGTATATCATTTGATAATCTCTCTTCTAATTCATCTAAATGATATACAGGAATGCCCCCGATTTCTGTTCCAACTTTCTCTTCACTAACATCAAATGCCATTTCAATTTTTGTATTATTGTTTTTCGTGAAATTATAATGTAAGAAAGCGGTCCCTAAATTACCTACTCCAATAAGTGCTACACGTGTTATATCATCTTGATCAAGTGTTTCGCGGAAAAATGATAATAAATAATTTACGTTATATCCATATCCCTTTTTCCCTAACGCTCCAAAATACGAAAAATCTCTTCGTATTGTTGCGGAATCTACTTTTACTGCCTCACTCAATTCGGCCGATGAAACACGCTGCTTACCAGAAAGAGATAAGTTTTGGATAAATCGATAGTATAGAGGCAATCTTTTAGCAGTGGCTTGTGGAATCTTTTGCTGATCCATATGACCTCTCCTCTCTTCCTATCTTTATTCATATACTTTAATCAAATACAGAAGTTTAGCACTCATTAAATTCCTTGTATAATAAAGAGAAGAAGTATTCTCTCTTTATTTTAAACTATACACTATTTTTAGTATGATTGAGAAATATAAACATGGCAAAGTTAAGAAATTATTTGAGGTGAAAACATTGATTTTATTACAAGTAAACGCGCTTTCGAAATTATACGGTGCAGAAACGATTCTTGCAAACATAAAATTGGAAGTACAAACAAAAGATCGTATCGCATTAGTTGGAAGGAATGGAGCAGGCAAATCTACATTATTAAAAATTATCGCTGGTGAATTATCTCATGATGGTGGCGAAATTATAAAACCGAAAGATGTCTCAATCGGATATTTAGCTCAAAATACTGGACTAGAAACGTCTTTAACAATTTGGGATGAAATGCTAACCGTCTTTACTCACTTACAGCAAATGGAGACAAAACTTCGAAGGCTTGAGCAAGAAATGGGAAAAGAAGAAAACTTTTCAAACGAAGCTACATATGAAAGATTGTTAGCTGATTATGACCAATTGCAACTCAATTATAAAGATCAAGGTGGATATCAATATGAAGCGGATATTCGCTCCATTTTAAGCGGCCTTGGCTTCCCAGTTGAAACGCACCAGACGACGATCTCTACTTTAAGCGGCGGGCAAAAAACAAGATTAGCTCTCGGGAAATTATTATTAACAAAACCAGACTTACTTATTTTGGACGAGCCTACAAACCATTTAGACATCGAAACATTAACGTGGCTTGAGCAATATTTACAAGGTTATCCTGGCGCAATATTAATCGTTTCACATGACCGTTATTTCTTAGACAAACTCGTTACACAAGTATATGAAATTTCGAATAAAGAAAGCAGACGATTTGTTGGTAACTACAGTAAATATTTAGACTTAAAATCAGCATTATATGAGCAAGAAATGAAACGTTACGAAAAACAACAAGATGAAATCGCAAAACTTGAGGACTTCGTTCAAAAGAATATAGCTCGCGCTTCTACAACGAAACGTGCTCAAAGTCGTCGTAAACAACTAGACAGAATGGAATTATTAACGAGACCATTAGGGGATTCTAAGTCAGCATCATTCCACTTCGATATTGAAAAGCAAAGTGGAAATGATGTTTTACAAGTAAATGATGCAACCATCGGCTATGATGAGAACCCTATAATTGAACATGTAACTATGCGCTTAACTCGCGGAGATAGTGTTGCTTTAGTTGGTCCAAACGGAATTGGGAAATCCACATTGTTAAAGTCTATTGTGAATAAGTTACCACTATTAAATGGTGATGTTTCTTTCGGATCAAATGTATCTGTTGGTTATTATGATCAAGAACAAGCAAACTTAACATCTTCTAAACGGGTTTTAAATGAATTATGGGATGAATATCCACTGCAACCTGAAAAAGAAATCCGTACTATACTCGGGAATTTTTTATTCACAGGAGATGATGTACTGAAACCAGTATCTTCTCTTAGTGGTGGACAAAAAGCTCGATTAGCTCTTGCAAAACTTATGATGCAAAAGTCGAATTTGTTAATTCTAGATGAGCCTACGAACCACCTTGATTTAAATAGTAAAGAGATTTTGGAGAATGCTTTAATTGATTACCCAGGGACTCTTCTATTCGTCTCACATGACCGCTACTTTATTAACCGTGTAACAACGACTGTGGTTGAGTTATCAACAGAAGGTGCACAGGAATATTTAGGGGATTACGATTACTACGTTGAAAAGAAAAATGAAATGATTGAACGTGCAGAACTTGAACAGCAAGAAAGTGACATTCCTGTTCAAAAAGTGGTTGCACAAGAGAAATTAAATTATTTAGAAGAAAAAGAGCGTAAAAAACTAGAGCGTCAACGCACTAGAAAAATTGAAGAGCTAGAACAAAGTATATTAGAATTAGAAGAAGAAATTGCTACGCTAGAAGATCAACTTTGCTTACCAGAAATATATGCAGATTATGAAAAAGCTAGTGAAATTACAACTAAAAAGCAAACGCTACAAGAACAACTTGAAACTTGTATGGCAGAATGGGAAGAGCTGCATGTATAAGCATATTTAAATAAGGAAGATGTCTCATAAGTCAGGATTTTTGACTATGCGACATCTTTTTTTCTTTTAATACAGAAACAATTTTTGAGTATATCAATCGTAACTTAGAATATACCAACGATTTTTCAAATATATCTATTGTAACCCTATATATATTAACAATTCGACACAAAATATCGATTTAACGACAAAAATTGACAATATTAGCATCTTCTATAATAGGGGGATGTTTCAAAATGTTTTTCGGAGATATCTTCTTACTTTTTATTTCCCGAAAAAGAACAAATTTAAAGGTCTGACATCATCCTATTTATCCACAAGTTTATACACATATCCACCTTTATAAAATAAACCTTAAAATAACTTTTCCACATTATCCACAATCAACAAAAAAGTTATCAACATTTTATATACACAATAAAACCCACATTATCAACAGACAATATGGGTTTTATCCACAACCTGTGGTTAATTATGTGCATAACTATGCTTCAATATCTAATCCTGGATTTGCATTTAAGGCTAATGTTGCACGCTTACCTTGTTCATAAGCAATTGTCCCTGCCGCTGCAATCATCGCTGCATTATCTGTGCATAAAGATAGCGGCGGAATAATTAATTCAATGTTTTCTTTTTGTGCAAATTCCTCTTCTAATCGCGCACGAAGTCCTTTATTAGCAGCTACTCCACCAGCAAGAAGTAATTGCTTTACATTATAAGCTTCTGCTGCACGAGCTGCTTTCGTTACAAGTACATCTATTACACTTTCTTGGAAACTTGCCGCTAAATCTTCTGGCGCAATTTCTATACCGCGCTGTTTTGCGTTATGCACAGTGTTGATAACTGCTGATTTCAATCCACTAAAGCTAAAATCATATGAATCCGGTTCTAGCCATGCACGAGGCAAATCAATTGTCGGTTCTCCTTCATGTGCAAGGCGATCAATATGAGGACCACCTGGATATGGCATAGATAACGTACGAGCTACTTTATCATATGCTTCTCCAGCTGCATCGTCTCGTGTTTCACCAATTACTTCGAATGAACCATGTTCTTTCATATAAACAAGTTCTGTATGCCCACCAGATACAACAAGTGATAATAACGGGAATTGAACTTCTTTTACTAAACGGTTCGCATAAATATGACCAGCAATATGATGAACACCGACTAACGGAATATCATGTGCAAACGCTACTGCCTTCGCTGCATTTACTCCAATTAGAAGTGCTCCTACTAAACCAGGACCTTCTGTTACAGCAATTGCATCAATATCATCAAATGTGATGTTTGCTTCCTTTAAAGCTTCTTCTAACACAACTGTAATTTCTTCTACATGATGACGGGATGCAATCTCTGGTACAACGCCGCCAAAACGTTTATGACTTTCAATTTGTGATGCAACGACATTCGCAATAATTTCCGTTCCATTTTTAACAACTGCTACTGCTGTTTCATCACAACTTGTTTCAATACCAAGTATAATCGTATTTTTTTCCATTATATATTCACCCACATTACGAGACCATCTTCCTGATTGTCTGCATAGTATCGTTTACGAATCCCACCATTTTGAAATCCGTATTTTCTGTATAACTGCTTTGCTACTTCATTTGATACACGTACTTCAAGTGTCATTGTTTTTACCCCTAGTTCTTTCGCTTCAGAAATAACTGCTTTCAATAGGGCATCTCCTAACTTTTGACCTCGGTATTCTGGCAAAATAGCTATATTTGTTATATGTGATTCATCAATAATTATCCACAATCCACAATACCCGACTACACGACCATCTTTTTCTAACACAAGATAATGTGCATGTTCATTCATCGTTAATTCACGGTGAAAGGCATCTGCAGTCCAAGGAGTTGAAAAAGACGCTTCTTCAATAGCTACAATTTGAGCAATATCATCAAGCTCCATCTTTCTAAATATCATATCCATCTTCTGCAAGCTCCTACTTGTTTTGACTTTCTAACCACTTTGTTTCAGCTTCAGCTAAACGAAGATAGCTTGGAACAAACGTATGCACATCTTGGTCTTCTTTTTGTAACCCTAAGAATGCTAGCTCACTTGGTCTTGGGTTATTTTTAGTAAATGGAGCGAATACAGCTTGATCACCTAAATGTTCTATAATTGTTTCTTTATGCAATTTAACATCGTTACCGATAAATAAAACAGGCTGTCCTTTATCTTTTAACATTTGCAACCAGTCCACAATAAGAATAATTCGGTCTTCTTCTATTGAAGTTAACTGCTCTCCTTCATATGTATATAACCCAGTATAAATTTGCCCACGTCTTCCATCAAATAAAGGACAAATTAACCCGTTAAAGTTAGCACCGTTTGCAGCTACTACCTCTAAACTTGATACACCTACAATTGGTATTTGAAGTGACCAAGCTAATGTTTTCGCCGCTGTCACGCCTATGCGAACACCTGTATAGGATCCAGGTCCAGCAGCTACAACGATTTTAGTTAATTCCTTCGGTTTTACGCCACACTCTTTTAACAGTTTCTCTACAGCTGGCATAAGACGTACAGAATGGTTTTTTGTTAAATTTGTAATGATTTCCCCAATTACGTTTCCTTCCTCAATAAGGGATACACCCATTACGTAATTTGAAGTATCAATTGCTAGTACTTTCATCTTGTAATAGCTCCTCACATAATCTAATATAGCGATCTCCAATTGGCTCGAGTATAATTTTTCTTGTGTCATCTCCAGCATGGAATAAACTAATTTGTAACTTTTCATTTGGTAAATATGCCTCTATTAAATGAGCCCATTCTACTACCGTAATTCCTTCACCGTAGAAATATTCATCAAAGCCTAAGTCCTCTTCACTTTCTGCTAAGCGATACACGTCCATATGATATAGCGGTAACCTACCTTTATATTCTTTAATGATATTAAAGGTAGGACTATTTACAACTCTTTTCACTCCAAGACCTTTTGCTAGTCCCTTTGTAAAAGTCGTCTTACCAGCTCCAAGATCTCCTTCTAAAATAATTACATCTTGTGCCTCTACGAGCTCACCTAGTTTTTCTGATAACCTTTGTGTTTCCTCAGAAGATTTTGTTGTTACTTCATATTTACTCACAGACTTCACCTACTTTACTCACAATGTTCTCTGCTCTTTATTATACAGGTTTTGAATATATAAAAAAGTCCTTAGGAGTTGTCCTAAGGATAGTTTGACTGTCTTTATTAGTTTTTTGTTAAAACAAATAAAAAAATACGAAACAACTTGTTTCGTTCTTTTCTTTATATGAAATGGCGGTCCCGACCGGGGTCGAACCGGCGATCTCCTGCGTGACAGGCAGGCATGTTAACCACTACACCACGGGACCATTTGGTTGCGGGGACAGGATTTGAACCTGCGACCTTCGGGTTATGAGCCCGACGAGCTACCGTGCTGCTCCACCCCGCGACAATATAAATAGCTTGGCGACGTCCTACTCTCACAGGGACAAGGTCCCAACTACCATCGGCGCTAGAGAGCTTAACTTCCGTGTTCGGTATGGGAACGGGTGTGACCTCTCTGCCATCATCACCAAACTATGAAGGCATATTCCTTCAAAACTAGATAACATTGCTACATATTATATGGTTAAGTCCTCGATCTATTAGTATTCGTCAGCTCCACATGTCACCATGCTTCCACCTCGAACCTATCAACCTGATCATCTTTCAGGGATCTTACTAGCTTACGCTATGGGAAATCTCATCTTGAGGGGGGCTTCATGCTTAGATGCTTTCAGCACTTATCCCTTCCGCACATAGCTACCCAGCTATGCCCTTGGCAGAACAACTGGTACACCAGCGGTGCGTCCATCCCGGTCCTCTCGTACTAAGGACAGCTCCTCTCAAATTTCCTACGCCCACGACGGATAGGGACCGAACTGTCTCACGACGTTCTGAACCCAGCTCGCGTACCGCTTTAATGGGCGAACAGCCCAACCCTTGGGACCGACTACAGCCCCAGGATGCGATGAGCCGACATCGAGGTGCCAAACCTCCCCGTCGATGTGGACTCTTGGGGGAGATAAGCCTGTTATCCCCGGGGTAGCTTTTATCCGTTGAGCGATGGCCCTTCCATGCGGAACCACCGGATCACTAAGCCCGACTTTCGTCCCTGCTCGACTTGTAGGTCTCGCAGTCAAGCTCCCTTATGCCTTTGCACTCTACGAATGATTTCCAACCATTCTGAGGGAACCTTTGGGCGCCTCCGTTACACTTTAGGAGGCGACCGCCCCAGTCAAACTGCCCACCTGACACTGTCTCCCGGGTCGATAAGACCCGTAGGTTAGAATTTCAATACAGTCAGGGCGGTATCCCACCAGCGCCTCCACCGAAGCTAGCGCTCCGGTTTCAATGGCTCCCGCCTATCCTGTACAAACTGTACCAAAATTCAATATC
>NZ_JBBOZR010000001.1:155000-237500 GCF_038008705.1 Bacillus sp. FSL W8-0770 | reverse complement strand
AGGACTCGAACCTACGACCGATCGGTTAACAGCCGATAGCTCTACCACTGAGCTACTGCGGAATAATGAAGACAATTTGTATCTTATAAAAATTCTCTCTGTAAGTCAAGAAGTTTTTAACAACATCTTGTTCAAACGTGACATGTTTATAATATACTGGATTGCGTTTTTACTGTCAAGATTTTTTCGATATCGGTTTGAGTTTCCCTTTACACTTTCCACAGACATATCTTTTTGTATTTATTTGACGCCTTCTTACATATTGAAGTGAACACTCCATACATTCATACTTATAAATCTTTTTTTCCTTCTCTTCATTAATCATTTGTTTACAAAAACGTGGTGCATCAACTTTCTTTAACAACTCACGAAATTCCCTGTCCCTGTGCTTATACCCTCTTCCTGCAATATGTAAGTGATAATGACAAAGCTCATGTTTAATAATCCCGACTAACTCTTCTTCACCATACACTTCGTAATATCGATAATTCAGTTCGATATTATGACTCTTCAATAAATAACGCCCACCAGTTGTACGTAATCTATTATTAAACACTGCTTTATGTAAGAACGGTACCTCAAAGTATTGTAGTGACACTTCTTCCACTAGTCGCTGAATTTCTTGCTCATCCACTCTCATTCCTCCTAAACAAAAAAATATTTTTACACTTTTCTCCCTTCTTATACATATATTAAATAGTACATATACCCATCCTCATGTAAGAAACGTGGTTTCTAAAAACAAAACATGAATAGAAATCCACTCACCAACCTCTCATCAATAGCATTTTAGATTTTTGAGAGCAGGATTAAACAAGGAGGGATTCCTATGCCTACGTGGCTAAAAAAACAAATGCAACGTGCATATTTCGAAAAAAACCGGTATCAAATTAAATTATTAAATGAATGCTGGTTTTATTATAGCAAAATACATCAAAGCTCATAATCCATTACACTTTTTATTCCATAAAAAAAGAGCAGTTTCGTCTGCTCTCTTCTCTTACTATTCAATCGGCAACATAGATAGTGCAACGCGTCCTTTTTTTGTATCAATATCATCTACCCATACTTTTACAATTTGCCCTACTGACACAACATCTAACGGATGCTTTACAAACTGTTTGCTAAGTTTAGAAATATGTACTAAACCATCTTGCTTTACGCCAACATCAACAAAAGCACCAAAATCAACAACGTTACGAACTGTTCCTTCTAGTTCCATACCACGTTTTAAATCTTCTAATTTCAAAATCCCTTTTTTCAGAAGTGGTTTAGGCAACTCATCCCTCATATCTCTTTCTGGACTAATAAGCGCATCTATAATATCAACTAACGTCGGCTCCCCAACTCCTGTTTCTTGAGATAACTTAGAAATCTCTACTTCTTCCAATCTCTTTTGTAATTGCGGTTGTCCTACGTCATCTATCGATAACCCTAGACTCTTCAATAACAATTCAACATTTTTATATTGCTCTGGATGAATACCTGTTCGATCTAATGGATTCGCTCCTTCTAGTATACGTAAGAAACCTATACATTGTTCATACGTCTTTGCACCTAAACGCGGGATTTTCTTTAATTCCGTGCGCTTTGTGAATTTCCCATCTTCTTCTCTCTTTGCCACAATATTTTTCGCAACAGTTTTCGATAAACCTGAAACATATTGTAACAATGCAACCGAAGCCGTATTTACATTAACCCCAACTTGGTTAACA
This sequence comes from Bacillus sp. FSL W8-0770, assembly GCF_038008705.1. Lineage (NCBI taxonomy): Bacteria > Bacillati > Bacillota > Bacilli > Caryophanales > Bacillaceae > Bacillus > Bacillus sp. FSL W8-0770. The sequence continues at coordinate 235,785 of NZ_JBBOZR010000001.1, read as the reverse complement.
GCTGTTTCTACTACAAATGTTAATGACTCATTCAGTCTCTTTTGAGATACATCATGTTGGTATTGTCCAACCCCAACTGATTTAGGATCAATTTTCACAAGTTCAGCAAGTGGATCTTGCAGACGTCTTCCAATAGAAACGGCACTTCTCTCTTCAACTTGTAAATTTGGGAATTCCTCACGAGCTAAATCAGAAGCTGAATATACACTAGCACCCGCTTCATTTACAATAATATAAAAGACATCTCGGTTCACACTTTGTAATACATCTACTATAAACTCTTCTGTTTCTCTAGATGCTGTCCCGTTACCAATTGCAATCATTTCAACTTGATATTTATCTATAATAGAAAGAACTTTCGTTTTTGCATCATCATATTTACGAACAGGTGGATGCGGATAAATAACATCGATATGTAGTACTTTCCCCGTATCATCTACTACAGACAATTTACAACCAGTTCTATATGCCGGATCTACCGCTAGCACGACTTTCCCTTTCATCGGAGGTTGTAATAATAAGTTACGTAAGTTCTCAGAGAAAATATGTATCGCTTGTTCTTCAGCTGTTTCTGTTAATTCTTTACGAATTTCTCTTTCGATTGAAGATTGAATTAATCGTTTATAACCATCTTCAATCGCTAATTGTACATAATGTGCACTTTTCGAATCGTTATCACGAATTACTTTCTTATTTAAGAAAGTTACTATCTCATCTACTGGCGGAACAACAGCAACTCTCAATATATCTTCTTTCTCGCCACGATTCATTGCTAATACACGATGTGGTACTACTTTTTGCAATGGTTCTTCATAACTGTAATACATTTCATATATATTCTTTTCATCTTTTTCTTCATCTTTCACGGACGAAGACATAACACCTTTTCTAAAAGTAACATTTCGAATCCAACTACGATACGCAGCTTCATCTGAAACCATTTCTGCAATAATGTCTTGTGCACCTTGTAAAGCTTCTTCTGCAGATTGCACTTCTTTCTCTACATTAATAAATTCCACTGCCTTTTTAGCCGGATCTTCTTTCTTATATAACAATAACCATTCAGCTAATGGTTCTAATCCTCTTTCTTTAGCGATTGTCGCTTTCGTTCTTCTTTTCTCTTTATATGGACGATATAGATCTTCTACTTCTTGCAACTTTGTAGCTTTAACAATTTGCTGTCGTAGCTCTTCTGTCAGTTTCCCCTTCTCATCAATAAGACGAAGAACTTCTTCCTTCCTATCTTCAAGTTGCATCATATATTGCCATCTCTCTAAAATCGTACGAATTTGCACCTCATCTAAAGAGCCTGTCCATTCTTTTCGGTAACGAGCAATAAATGGAACTGTGTTACCTTCTTCTGTTAATTGAATAACATGACGAACTTGCTTTTCGGTAAAGCCTAATTCTTTCACTAACATTTTCATTAACGCTTGTCGATTATCTACCATTTCCATATACAACCGTAACCTCCTCTATAATAAAAAAAGTTGCCCTTCAAAGAGAGCAACTTAAACTGCCGATTTAAAAATCTATTAGTCCTAAACTAATTTGTAACGCTTCATCTACACGACTCATCATCACTTCATCCAAATGAGTGATTTTGTCCGTTAAGCGTTGCTTATCGATTGTTCGAATCTGCTCAAGTAAAATAACAGAATCTCTCTCAAAACCATACTTTTTCGCATCAATTTCCACATGAGTGGGTAATTTCGCTTTTTGAATCTGTGCAGTAATAGCCGCTACAATCACCGTTGGACTAAAACGATTTCCGATGTCATTTTGAATGACAAGAACCGGACGAACGCCTCCTTGCTCAGAACCAACAACTGGGGAAAGGTCTGCAAAATACACGTCGCCGCGTTTTACAATCAAAATATTACCCCCCGCTAACTAAGCGTTCTACTGTATGAGCTGCTTCATACTCTGCTAAGAAAGCTTCAGATGCAATACCAAGATTAATTTTTCCCATTTCAATGTACCCACGTCGCATTGATTCATGTTGGTAGCGTTTCTTCGTCTTATGTTGACGCAATAACAATTGTGTTGCCTGGCAAATTAGTTCATGGCGATTCTTATTCTCTTGTTTTCCAATTCCGTCCAATTCCGTTACCATTTGCTTTGGCAACCGAACCACGATTTCAGTAGTTACACTTGATTCGGACACAAAAATACACCTCCACCGTCAACTACACACCCAAATATATATATGACACCTATTGTAATAATACCATTGTATGGAGCCTGTTGCAAAGACTTCCTTATTCCTTGCTTATGTTTTCCAATTCACAAACAAAACATTCATCTTCTTAAATTTTTTATCTCATAACTAACTCAAAACAATAGAACCCCTCTTCAAAACTTACGTGCAACTTATATAAAAAATGATTATAAGTAAAAAGCTTCTCATCAAAAAGAGCTTATTATCCAGCAATGAACAGTCACTCCAATGACAAGAAGCAATCATACTACCTTCTATATATTGTTCAAGTAATTAATTATCTCTACAACCTTACCATTCCGTATAAATATTCTTGGCACACGGAAACTGATCGTTGCAATAATTTCATAATTAATAGTCCCTGAGTATTCCGCAACCTCCGTAGCGCTAATATACTCATCTCCTTGCCTTCCAATAAGCGTAACTTTCGTACCAAGTGGCACTTCACAAGGAAGATGAATCATGAACTGATCCATTGTTACTCGCCCTACAATCGGTACCCTTTTACCATTTATAAGCACTTCAAATCCTTGTAACCTTCTAAGCCACCCATCTGCATAGCCAATCGCTACAGTCGCAATCCATTCTTCAGTTTTCGTTCGATAGGTGACGTTATAACTAATTCCATCACCTTTAATTACCTGTTTAATATGAGCGACTTTCGTATGAAGTGATAGCGCCGGTTCTAATTCAAATGGTAAAAAAGGACGTATTTCTACAGAAGGAGATAATCCATACATTGCAATCCCAATTCGCACTGCATTAAATGTAATCCCTTGAAAACGTAACGTCGCAGCACTATTAGCTGTATGAACAAACTTAGGATCCACTCCGAATTCTTTCAACCAACTTAACTGCTCCAAGAACGTGTTATATTGCTTATCAAAATACGAAGTCTCAACCTCATCTGCCGTTGCAAAATGCGTGTATACTCCTTCTAACTCTAAAAACGGTGCACCCTCTAAACTCTTTAAAAATTCTTTTAGCTCTTTTCTTTCACGTATTCCAATTCTCCCCATACCACTATCAAAGTTAATATGGAATTTCATTACAGATGAACCATCCCAAAGTTTAATTGCTTCTTCCACCCATTCTTTTTGAAAAACAGTTAGCGCTACATCATTTTCAGCAGCTACATTTACATCACGCGGCGGCGAGGGACCTAACACTAAAATCGGTTCAGTAATACCAGCCCTCCGAAGCACTAAAGCTTCATCTAAAAAAGCAACAGCTAACCTTGTTGCACCTGCTTCTAATGCCGTTTTAGCCACCGGTACATAATCGTGCCCATATGCGTTTGCTTTAACTACAGCAAAAATCTCTACATTACTTGGGATGAACTCTTTAATATGTGTAACGTTGTTATAAATGGCATCTAAATCCACTTCCACCCAAGTGTCACGGTAAAATGGTGCTTCTTCCATAAATACACTTCCTTATACACGATATGCGAAGCTTATTCTTTTATATGCTTCTTTTATGAAATCCACCTTCAAACTAAGAAAAGACGTGGTGCACATATATCACCACGTCTAAGAAGTTTACTTCACCTGCTTCGCTGTAACTGAACGAGCAACCATTAACAGCTCCTTCGGCTCTAAACCTTTAGACACGAGCATATATTCTACTCCGTTATGCGACCACGTTACAGAGTCTTTCGTTAATGCACCAATCGTAAACCCAAGATCAACTGGTTCTCCACTTACACTTACCGCTGATGATGCCTCTGCAACTTTTGCCTTTTCTTGTATTAAAGTAAAGGATTTCTTATTTCCAGTGTATGTGAGTATCGCACGCTTGCCACTGTCTGTCTTCAACTCTTTTTCATCTTGCAGAGTCATACCTTGTGGTGTATCAAGTGGATACAAAATAGCAAACGGTTTGTCTTCTTTCGCTGTTGTTTGAACATCTATCTGTGCTCTAGACATATTTTGTTTCGTATCAAATGCACCTTTATCAAATTTCGCATCGAATTTCACTTTAGAGAAATCTACTTTCACAAGAACATTTTGATCATTATCCATCAACTTCACTGAAACTGGAGTCAAGTCGCTCTTATTCAATGTAATCTCTTGTCTCGGCAACATATTTTGATGTTGATAGTTTGTTTTTGTTTTAAAAATATAATACTTATCTGTTTTCTCAAAAGTAAGGTTTTTCTTGTCCTGCAAAATATCTCTTACAAGTGATTCATATAAATAAGCCTGGCTACTATTTTGCGGCCAATCACTTTGAAAACGGAAGCTCTTATTAAGTGCTGGCGTTAATACAAATACACCTTCTTCATTTCTCAAAATAATTTGGCTCTGATCTTTTTTTGCATTTTTTAAATTCACACGATAAAAAGACGGTTCCTTATGCCAAATCTCTACGTTATACTCTTGAGGCTCATTGCCTGTTTTAATAGATAATTTTGCCTCAGCTTGATAACTTTTCATCCCTTTTACTTTTGATTCTAAATCTCTCACGACATCATCTTGCTTCTTTTCCATACAACCCGCCAACACAAAAACGGTCAACAAACCGACAAGAACTAAAAACAGACGCCTTTTCATCAATTCAGCCCCTTTGCCCCTATAAATGAATGGAAGATGTACCTTCCTTATCGCTACCTCAAATATATGAGACAAAGATATAAAATATGCAGACTAGCGTGACGAGCTTTCTAAAACAACTTGAGCAACAGCAAATTCCTTACTATGACTAATTGATAAATGAACAATATACTCTGTACTTGTAATCAGAATTGGCTTACCTCTTTCATCATTTTTCACTTCAATATCTAAAAAACTCACTTCTTTTCCGATACCAGTACCTACAGCTTTTGAATACGCCTCTTTCGCTGCAAACCTTCCAGCTACAAACTCTGTAAGGCGACTTCCTTTCAGCTCCATAGCAACATTACGTTCATTTTCCGTTAAAATACGTTCCATAAATTTAAGCTTTCCATCTAGCATTTTTTCAATACGATTTAATTCAATAATATCGATACCAATCCCTATAATCATTTCGAAATCCCCTTCTTCTATTTAACTTTCTTCTTTCATATTGATAAGAATAACAGAGAATCTTTCTGATGCAAAAGGGGTGAAAGTAACCGTATGCTAATAAGATCCACTCATATTTCTTTACAACCGACTATTCTTACCTTACTTCTTATTCATTTAGTCATGATGATATTAGGCGACTTTTTTCTCTTGCCACTGGCAGCCTCTAATGAATATATCGCTAAAGGAGAATGGTGGCGTGTCATAACTTCTCTTCTCGTACACGTAGACTTACAACATTTTCTTTCTAATAGTATTTTTTTGTTTGCTCTTGGTTCTTCTATCGAAAAACAACTCGGACACTTTTCTTTTTTTATTCTATTTTTTCTCTCTGGAATTTCTGGAAATATTTCTTCTTCTATTATGATGCCGCTTGAATATATTCACGCAGGTGCATCAGGTGGTATTTTCGGACTATTAGGTGCACAGTTATTTTTATTGTACAATCGATACCGCTCTTCAAAACCAAAAGAAATTGCCATTTTCTCAATTATGATTCTTCTATTACTGCTATTTACTTTCTTTAACCCTTCTGCCAATCCGATCAGTCATTTAACAGGTTTAATAACCGGTGGCATTTTAACCCCTTTTTTAACCAAAAAAAACGATGGTGCAAAGCTTATTTAATATAAAAGCTTGCACCATCGATAATTTCTACATCTACTTGTTCACTTAAATCTCTCATTAATTGAAATAAAGACTCATCCTTCATCTTCGCCTCAATCATACAATCAATTTGCGGAACACTTCCCTTTATCCTTCTTAAAAAAGATAAAAATGCCTCTACATTAATATAATCTGCATGAGCTCTTGGATCTTTTCCCTCTCTAGGGCTAGAGATATGCATTTTAACCGGCAACAAAGACGTTTCCCACGTATGAACGACACGTGCCCAGTCTTCATACCAATCTTCTTGCTCATTATTCATCATATGGTGATGCAAGTCAAATACGACGGGAATATCTAATTTTTCTCCTAAATATAATGTTTCCTCTAACGTAAAGGTTGTATCATCATTTTCTAATATAATCATTTCTTGAATACCCCTTGGGACATTCGACCAATTCTCTATAAAGCGCTCTAATGCAAGTTCTTTATCTTTATATCCTCCTCCAACATGCAGTACACATCGTTGCTTATGTTCAATCCCCATACCTTTTAATAATTTTTTGTGCATCTGCAATGTTTTTACAGATTGTTTAAAAACACTCTCCTCAGGTGAATTTAGTACAACAAAATGATCTGGATGGAAATCAATTCTCATATTCATATGAACTGCATATTCACCTAGTTTTTTTAAATTTTCTTTTAAAGGACGAATATAGTTCCACTCTAGCAATTCCTCATGATTCGCTAAAGGAATGAGCTTTGAACTGAGCCGAAAGAAAGATATGTCATGCCCTTTATTATGCTTTAATAAACGTAAACAATTTTCTAAATTGGAATTAGCAATTCTTTCAAGTTTACGAATTGCAGCAGCACGATCATCTAATTTCTGAAACTGTGCATACGTCATCGTTTGAGATGGAGATGCATTCTTCAAATGTACACTCATCGCAACGTAACCAAGCCTTACAAGCATATAACAGCCCCTTTTCTATCATAACTATTATGTAGTATGCACAATTATAGAAATAAAAAAAGAGAATGCCCGCAAAGGGCATTCTCTTTTTTTTATTAAGCTTGTGGACGGCTATGATGTTTTCTTTCGCCGCGTCCATTTGAAGAACCAGGGCGCCCTTGGCCTTCACCTCTACGACCACGACTACCACCATCACGATTACGATCGCGGTTACCATCACGATTGCGATCACGGTTTCCGTCACGATTACGTCCATCACGGTTACGGTCACGATTACGTCCATCGCCACCGCCGCGTGCATCACGACTACGATTACGGTTACCATCACGGTATCCGCCTCCGTTACCGCCGCGTTTTTTAGAACCGCCGCCTCTTGAAACAACAGGTGGTTCTGATGTTAAAGCGATCGGAGTTGTATCCGGCTCTTTAGTCATCATTTTTAAAGCAGCAGCTACTACTGTTACAGAGTCATTTTCTTCTAACATTTCTTCTGCAATACGCTTGTAGTATGCTAAGTTTTCATTTTCAATTGTGCTTTGAAGCTTTTCAGCGATTAAACGTTGTTGACCTTCTAATGCCTCGTCAAGTGTCGGTGCATCCATGCGGTCCATTTTACGTTTTGTTGTACGCTCGATATTTTTTAATTGTCCTGATTCACGTGGTGTTACAAATAGCATTGCAATACCTTTTTTACCTGCACGACCAGTACGACCGATACGGTGAACGTATGATTCTGGATCTTGTGGAATATCGAAGTTATATACGTGCGTTACGCCTGAAATATCAAGACCACGTGCAGCAACGTCTGTTGCAACAAGAACTTCAATAGAACCTTCTTTAAATTTACGTAATACAGACATACGTTTCGCCTGAGTTAAATCACCATGAATACCTTCTGCAGCATAACCACGTAAGTTTAATGCTTCTGATAATTCATCAACACGGCGCTTTGTACGACCGAATACGATTGCAAGCTCTGGAGATTGAATATCTAATAAGCGTGTTAACACGTCAAACTTTTTCTTTTCTTGCACTTCTAAATAGAACTGCTGAATGTTTGGCATTGTTACTTCTTTTGCTTTTACTTTAATGTGTTGAGGCTCAGTCATGAAACGCTCAGCAATACGGCGGATTGGATCCGGCATTGTCGCTGAGAATAGTAATGTTTGATGTGTTTCTGGCACATCTGTTAAAATTGCTTCAATGTCTTCAATGAAGCCCATGTTTAACATTTCATCCGCTTCGTCAAGAACAACTGTCTCTACGTTTTGCAGACGAAGTGTTTTACGGTTAATATGATCTAAAATACGACCCGGCGTACCAACAATAATGTGTGGGTGTTTTTTTAGAGCACGAATTTGGCGGTTAATATCTTGACCACCATAAATTGGTAAAATGCGAACACGTTTATGCTTACCAATTTTGTATAATTCTTCTCCAACTTGAATTGCTAATTCACGCGTTGGCGCGATAACAATACCTTGAACCGATTCTTTATGTGTATCCACTTTATCTAATAGTGGTAATCCGAATGCTGCTGTTTTCCCTGTACCTGTTTGCGCTTGCCCAATAATATCTTTACCTTGCAATGCATGTGGAATTGTTTCAGCTTGAATTGGTGTAGCCTCTTCAAAGCCCATACTTTCAACAGATTGCAGTAAAGAATCACTTAATCCTAATTCTCGAAATGTTGTCAATGTTACTTCTCCTTTTCTATCCTATACTTATCATTTAAAAAAAGGCGTTTTCCGAATTTGCGGAAAAGCCCTTTTCCTGAATGCTCACGTATATAAACGGGCGTATATTCTTCACGAAAATACTTCTAAACGTTATTACACTTTATCAATTATAAGTTTTGTATGTGTAAAAAGCAAACCCAACTGTTACCTTATTTTCATATTCAGAGTTTTTTTCTTCACTTTTATTTTTTTATATTTACTGTAAGCGCTTATTATAAGTTTCTTCTATTTTCGTAACTATCATCCCTATTTATATACACCAATTATTTCAACATCGTAATTACTTCTTCTAATTTCATACCGCGAGATGCTTTTATTAATACAACATCTTTCACATCGACTACTGCTTGTAAATCTTTTACTAACTCTTCTTTATTATCATACGCCTTTACACGTTCATTAGGGAAATTAATTTTCGCTCCTTCAGCAATTTGAGCCCCTAATCTACCGTATGTGAATACATGCGAGATTTTTGCTGGATCGATTAATTTTCCTACCTCATAATGGAACTGTACTTCTTGATCTCCAAGTTCTAACATATCACCGAGCACAACGATTTTTTTAGCAAAACCATCTAAACCATTCATTAAATGGAATGCTGCTTCCATAGCCGTCGGACTTGCATTATAAGCATCGTTGATAATTGTTAAACCACTATTTGTTTTCACAATTTCCATACGCATGCCCGTCATTTGAAGTGTTACTAAACCTTCTTTCATCTCTTCCCACGTTACACCAAAATGTTTCGCAATTGCCATTGAAGCAAGTGTATTATACACATTATGTTTTCCTAACACCGGTAAGTAGAATGAAATATTTTCATCTCTATTCATTTTGAAATGTGTCCCAGTTGCTTGTAATGTTACAGTCGTTGGATAATAATCGTTTGCTCTTGCATCACCAAACGTAACCGTTTCTGTTGCTAAATTCATTTCAGGAACACGATTCGTTAATAAAGGCTCATCTCCGTTATATACGAACACGCCACCTTCTTGTAACCCTGTAACAATTTCTAATTTCGCTTCAGCAATTGCCTCACGAGATCCTAAATCCATTAAATGTGCCTCACCAATATTCGTAATGATAGCTGCATTAGGACGAGCTAACTTAGATAAGAATTCAATTTCGCCTCGGCTTGACATACCCATCTCTAATACTGCTACTTCTGTAGTTTCTTCTAAGTTTAAAATGGTAAGAGGTAATCCGATATGGTTATTGAAGTTCCCTTCTGTTTTTTGCACTTTGAATTTAGTCGCAAGAAGACTTGTTACAATATCTTTCGTAGATGTTTTACCGTTACTACCCGTTACACCTACAACTTTAACATCCAATTGATCACGATAGTTTTTCGCTAACATTTGCAATGCGGATAGCGTGTCTTCCACAAAAATAACCGGAAGATTCTCAGGTGGATTCGCTACATCTTTCATCCATAATGTAGCCACAGCTCCATTTTCAACAGCTTTATCTACAAAAGCATGTCCATCAAAGCGCTCCCCTTGAATCGGAACATACAAGTTTCCTTTTTCAATTTTTCTTGTATCAATAGACACGCCTTGAATAGTAATTCCCTCATATTGCTCTGCTAATCCAGTACCATTTACCATCTGTTCCACTTGCTTTAACATTCGCTTTATCATATAGAAACGCTCCTTACATAGAGGAAGCACTATTCCTACGAATAGTGCTTCCTCCTTTTTTGTTAGATTGTATATTTAATTTTTTGTTTTTCTTCGTGACGTTCAATCGCTAAACGAATTAGCTCTTCGATTAATTCTGGATACGGTAACCCAGTATGTTGCCATAATAGAGGGAACATACTGAACGGTGTAAATCCTGGCATTGTGTTTACTTCGTTAATATACACTTCTCCATCTTTCGTTAAGAAGAAATCAGCTCGCGTTAAACCTGCACCGTCTAATGATTGGAATGCAATAATTGCATCACGCTTAATTACATTAGATTCTTCTTCTGTCATTTCAGCTGGAATAATTAGCGCCGTATCACCATCGATATATTTCGACTTATAATCATAGAAGTCCTTTTTCGGAACGATTTCACCTACAACTGAACATTTCGGCTCATCATTACCTAGTACCCCAACTTCTACTTCACGACCTACAATATTTTCTTCTACAATAATTTTGCGATCAAATTGGAATGCCTCTACAAATGCATCCTCAAGTTCTTCACGATTTTTACACTTATTAATACCAACACTTGAACCAAGGTTCGCTGGTTTTACGAAGCAAGGATATCCTAACTTATCTTCTACTTTAGAATAAGCTTCCTCACGATTTTTTTCCCATGCACTACGAATGAAGGATGCATATTTTGCTTGTTTTAAACCAGCCTCTGCAAAGATGTTTTTCATAACAACTTTATCCATACCAGCAGATGATGCTAGAACACCATTTCCTACATAAGGGATATTCATTAATTCTAATAGTCCTTGAACCGTTCCATCTTCACCGTTTGGTCCATGTAGTAATGGGAAAATAACGTCAATAGCATTCTCCTCAGAAGCTGCAGATGGGATAATTTCTGTACTTAATGATAACGGAGAAATCGCATTTTCTGCACCGCTCATTTTTAAAGCTTCAACATCTGTTACTTCGCCTTCAATACGCTCACCGCGTACCCATTGACCTTGTTCTGTAATATAAATTGGATGAATCTCGAATTTATCTTGATTTAACGCTTTAATAGCAGCAAGAGCCGTCTGTAGCGAAACTTGATGCTCAGCTGATTTTCCACCATATAATAAACCTAATTTAATTTTCGTCAATGAAATCACCCTAACCAATTGTTTTCATTTTTCTATTTTAGCACTTTTTATAAAAATAGGTAGTTCCTATTTGAAATAAAATGTAACTTCCATAAATAATTAAATAACATCACTTATTGGTTTTTCATTTCATTTTCTATATAGCTGCACAAAATAAAATGGCAATCTAATCTAGTTATGTACCTAAAATATGTAGAAATCCCCTTTTTTGTGTATATCACCTATTCACTAAGAAGATTGTTTGGTTAGTGTTTCTTTTTGCCTTTGCTCCACAAGGCGATCTAAAGAAACATATACAATACCTGCAACTACACATCCTACAGCTAAAATTGTAAATAGAAAGTGACCAAGTAATCGATCTAATAAAAAACCTCCCAAAAGTGGACCAAATGCGCTTCCTGTAATCCACTGCAAACTTGCAGCTCCCATATAAGTCCCTCTCAAATGCTCAGGGGCCAAATTTGCTACAAATGTCATCTGTACAGGCGACATAATCATCTCACCTAACGTATATATAGCATAAACGAACAGTAGTGTTATTAAAATAATTGTAGCATTTGTATTAAATTCTCCAAACCACTTCGGTAACCACCCTATAAAAAATAATCCAATCCCGAATAAACATGCACCATATAACATCGTCTTCCCGACTGGTTTGTCCGTAGCCCATTTTGAAATTTGAAACTGGAATAAAACAACTAATAGTCCGTTTAACGCCATTAAATATGGATATGGATTATTCGTTCCAAAAATACGCTTCATTTCATTATCAAAATGTAGTGGCAGCATGCCTTCCGTTTGAGAAAACCCCATCGAAATGATAATACCTGCTAATAAGTAAATCATTAATGCCTTATCTCGCATTAAAATTTTCCAAACTGCCCCAGATTCCTTTTCTTTATGTTCTTCCTTATCTATCCTCTTTGGCATCGTCTCTTGAATAAGAAGTAATACAAGTAACGCATAAAATAGCATTGTAGAAGAGGCAATAATAAATACAAGGTTCTTTGACAACACAACTACTGATGCTCCCATTATCGGACCAATCGCAGCACCTATATTGTGTCCCATTCGTAATAAACCATATGCCTCTGTTCTTTTTTCTGGTGCCGTTACATCCGCGACCATAGCTGATGCAGCTGGATGAAATAAAGAATTACTCAACCCTAAAAAAATAGATAAAATTGCATACGGAATAAATCCTTCTATAAATAGAAAACCGAGCATTAATAATGCATTACTTGCCATAGAAAATATCATAATAGGCTTTCTTCCATATATGTCAGCAATTCTCCCTCCTATAAGTGATCCAAAGCTTGCAGCAATTGGAGAAAGCGCCATAATAACCCCAACTTCCAACAACGAATCTACCTTATCTTTTAAATATAATGCAAAAAAAGGCATTAACATCATCATTGCAATTCCATTTAACGTCTCTCCAATAAATCGAATCCATACGTTACGGTCCATCTCCCTTAACTCACGCCACGTATTTTTCATCATTCCACCCCTTTAGTTAGCCAACAATTATCTTATAACAAGTTCAGAAAAATGTAAATTTTCAAATAAAAAAATCCATTCTAACAGAATTAGAATGGATTTTTTCGCTTATAAATTTGCAACATCTTCTTCTTTTTTACTATTATTTAAAGCACTATGTTTTCGGCTATATAAGAAGTAAACCGCTATACCAATAACCATCCATATCCCAAAACTAATCCACGCTGTCCCTGATAATTGAAGCATTAAGTATAAACAGAAAATCACTGTTAATGCTGGTAAAAATGGTACAAGCGGAGCCTTAAATGCCCTTGGTAAGTCTGGATGAGTTCTTCTCATTACGATTACCGCAACAGCTACAAGTGCAAATGCTGACAATGTCCCCATATTTACAAGATGTGCTAAAACATTTAAATCTATTAATCCTGAAATCAGTGCCGCAATAATCCCCGTTGTCCATGTATTTAAAAATGGCGTTTTAAATTTCGGATGAACTTTAGCAAGACGCTTCGGCAGTAAACCATCTCGGCTCATCGCATAAGAAACACGAACTTGCCCATACATCATAACTAGCATTACTGTTGTAATTCCTGTAATTGCTCCTACTGAAATTACCCCCGCTAAACCATCTTGTCCAATAAATTGAAGTGCAAAAGCAACTGGATCTGATATATTTAGCTGGCCGTATGGAACAATTCCTGTCAAAATAAGCGAAACAACGATATAAAGAACTGTACAAATTAATAACGATGCAATAATACCAATTGGTAAATCACGTTGCGGACGTTTCACTTCTTCTGCCGCTGTTGAAACTGCATCAAATCCTATAAATGCGAAGAATACTGTAGCCGCTCCAGCCATTACACCATCTAAACCAAATGGCATAAAGGGCGTCCAGTTTTCAGGTTTCACATAATTAAAACCAGCAAAGATAAAAATAAGAACAACTGCTATTTTAATAAATACCATAATGTTATTTACTCGTGCACTTTCACGAACACCCCTAGATAAAAGAACTGTCATCACTAAAATAATTAGAACTGCAGGTAGATCAATTATTCCACCCTTTCCTGTACCAGGAGCCGAGGAGAGAATAGTCGGAATATGAATTCCAAACCCCTTTAATAAAGATTGAAAATATGCAGACCAACCGTTTGCTACAGCAGATGTAGCAAGTAAATATTCAAGCATTAAGTCCCAGCCAATTAAAAATGCGAACACTTCCCCCATCGTCGCGTATGTATACGTATACACACTGCCCGAGACAGGAACTGAAGAAGCAAATTCAGCATAACAAAATGCAGCAAAGGCACAAGCTAACGCGGCAATCGCAAATGATAATATAATAGCTGGCCCAGAATGTTTCGCTGCCACAACACCCGTTAGAACAAAAATACCAGTTCCAACAATTGCTCCGATTCCAAGCATAGTTAAATCTAGCGCACCCAATGTTCTTGCTAACGTTTTTTGCTTACTTTCTTGCATTAACTTTGCAATTGGCTTCTTTTGAAAAATTTGCTTCATCTTTTACTCCTCCAAGTTTTAAATTTTCTGAAAATTTTTAATTTGCTTTTTCATTTTACTCATTACGCTTTTCCTAGTCAATACTTTTGTCGAAACAAGTAGAAATTCTTCTAAATAGGCACGATCCTTATTATTCTTTCTATATATCTTCCCATTATTTTTTTGGTATTATTATACATGTCGATTCCGTGAAAAAGGCATGCTCCCTTATTGAGAGCATGCCTTTTTTTACTTATTTCACAGTATATGAACCTTGTTCAATCCAGCTATACATATACTTTTCATCTTCTGTTTCATGTGCTTGTTTTACAATACGAAGCGGACGGAATGTGTCTATCATAACAGCTAATTCAAGCGTTTCTTTCTTCCCTATACTTGCCTCTGTTTTCCCCGGATGCGGCCCATGAGGAATCCCGCTCGGATGAAGTGTAATAGAACCTTCTTCCACACCTTTGCGACTCATAAAGTTTCCTTCTACATAGTAAAGAACTTCATCACTATTAACATTACTATGATAATATGGTGCCGGAATTGACTCTGGATGATAATCGTATAAACGTGGTACGAAAGAGCAAATAACAAAATTATGTCCTTCAAATGTTTGATGTACTGGCGGTGGCTGATGAATGCGCCCTGTAATTGGTTCAAAATCCTCTACATTAAATACCCACGGATATAAATAGCCATCCCATCCAACAACATCTAACGGGTGGTGTCCTAAAACATGTTTATGCATATAGCCTCTTGATTTTGTCATTACGACAAACTCGCCTTTTTCATCATATGTCTCTAATTTTTCTGGACCACGAAGATCTCTTTCACAAAACGGACTATGCTCTAACAATTGTCCGTATTCATTTCGATAACGACGCGGCGTTGTAATTTGGCTATTTGCCTCTACAACAAGAAACTTAGTCTCTCCTTCA
Organism: Bacillus sp. FSL W8-0770; assembly: GCF_038008705.1. Lineage (NCBI taxonomy): Bacteria > Bacillati > Bacillota > Bacilli > Caryophanales > Bacillaceae > Bacillus > Bacillus sp. FSL W8-0770. Next base: position 220,458 of record NZ_JBBOZR010000001.1, on the reverse strand, counting down.
TCTGGAATAACACGATAAATCGTTCCAATTGGAATCGTTACATAGTCGCCTTTTCTATAGTGAATCGTTCCAAACATCGTTTCAATTTTCCCTGTTCCATAATGAACAAATAACATTTCATCGCCATCACCATTACGATAGAAATAATCCATTTTTTCTGTTGGACTCACTACTCCAATTAACAAATCTTCATTTCCAAGTATGAAATTCCGTCCACTTATTGCATCACCACTTTTTTTACTTTCTTTCGTTCGAAAGTGGCGATGAGAAAGAGCAACATCCTCTTCATACTGCAACTGACAAGAATGCGATAATGCAGAATGACCTACTTCTGTTGGCATATAATGATGATACAAAATAGACTGCGTACCAGAAAAACCTTTTGTTCCCATTACCTGTTCACGATAAAGCGACCCATCTTTTTTACGAAATTGTACATGTCGTTTATGAGGTAGTTCTCCCATGTGACGATAAAACATGCCCATCACCCGCTTCCTTTTCTTTTTTGATCGTATTACGTAGTGTACCTAAACCAGTAATCGACAGTTCTACAACATCTCCATCTTGTAGCCACTCTTCTGTACCCAGTTCTAAAATACATCCTGTTCCTACTGTCCCAGAACCAATCACATCTCCTGGATATAACGTAACGTCCTCTGAAGCACGTTCAATCATTTCAGCAAATGTATAGTAAATATCTTGGAAGTTTCCTTTTGATAATAGTTTTCCATTTACATGAGCAGTCATTTCTAAATTATATCGATCACCATTACGATAAACGTCTAATTCCTCTTTCGTAACGAGATGTGCTCCTAATGAAGTTGCAAAGTCTTTTCCTTTCGCTGGACCGAGACCTACTTTCATTTCTGTTGCTTGTAAGTCTCTCGCACTCCAGTCGTTCATAATACAATAACCAAAAATATATTCCTCTGCTTGCTCTCGAGAAATATTTCGCCCTTCTCTTCCTATTACGCAAGCAATCTCCAACTCATAATCAAGCTTTTTAGACTTTTTCGGACCAATTACAAAATCACCGGAACCAATTACAGCACGATGATTAGTAAAATAAAAAACCGGAATATCATACCATTCAGGCACAACATCTAATCCTCTTCGTCCACGAGCTGTTTTTACATGTTGTTCAAATGCGTAAAAATCTCGAATACTACTCGGATTAGGAAGAGCAGCTGTCAATTGTACTTCTTCTAAAGCATATATACCCTTATTTGGATTCTTAATATTCCGCACTACTTCTACATACTCATCCGCTTTCTCTAAAAAATCCATCATAGAAGAAGGGATTTTCCCTTCACTAGCAAGATTCATATCTATTACTTTGTCACCTTCAAGCCATCCAGCCCGTAGTTCTTTTGAAGGAAGACGAAATGTAACAAATTTCATCCTGATTCCTCCTTATAAAAATGAAATTTCCACCAGCAAAGGGACTTTTGCTGGTGGATACAAATCTTATAAGTTTCCGCGACGCTCTTGTTCTCTTTCAATTGATTCGAATAACGCTTTAAAGTTTCCTTCACCAAATCCTCGAGAACCTTTACGTTGAATGATTTCAATAAATAAAGTCGGACGATCTACAATTGGTTTCGTAAAGATTTGTAGTAAGTAACCTTCATCATCACGATCTACTAAGATCTTTAATTCTTTTAACTTATCAATTTCTTCATCGATTTTTCCAACTCGTGCAGTTAGCTCATCGTAATAAGTATCAGGTGTATCTAAAAACTCCACCCCATTTGCACGAAGCGCTTCAACTGTTTTAACAATATCACTTGTTAATAAAGCAAGATGTTGTACACCAGCTCCATTATAGAATTCTAGATACTCTTGAATTTGTGACTTTCTCTTTCCGTCTGCTGGTTCGTTAATAGGAAACTTAATACGACTTCCATTCGTCATAACTTTTGACATTAACGCCGAATACTCTGTACTAATATCGTCATCATCAAAATGAATCATTTGTTTAAAGCCCATAACATTCTCGTAATAACTAACCCACTCTTCCATTTTTTCAACATTACCAACTACATGATCAACAGCAATTAAACCAGACTCCTCAAATGGAATATTAAATTCTACCTTTTGGAATCCTGGCATAAATGCCCCTTTATAATTTTTACGCTCTACAAGCGTATGAATTGTATCACCATACGTACCAATAACTGCTTTTTTCAATGTACCGTCCTCATCTGTTAATTCCTGTGGTGGAGCAATTGCGACGGCACCACGTTTCACTGCTTCTGAGTATGCTTTATCAACATCATCAACAAGTAGTGCCACATCCTTCACGCCATCACCATGAGTCTTTACAAACTCTGCAATACGATTTTCACTACTTAAAGCTCCAGACACAACGAAACGCATATTTTTTTGCACAAGAACATAAGATACCTTTTCACGGTTTCCAGTTTCTAATCCAGAGTAAGCCACAATTTTGAATCCGAACGCTCTCGCAAGATAATAACTCGATTGCTTTGCATTCCCTACGTAAAATTCCAAATGATCTACATCACGTACTGGAAAAAAGTCCTCCATTTGTGCAGCTAGCGTATCCATAGATTTTTGTTTCATAATATCTTCATCCCCCTGTAAATAGATTAAATGGTCCATACTTAAAACCAACCGAAAACGCTTCCAACATTAATTAATAGAAATTAGTTAGCAAGCTAACAAATTCTGACCTTTAAAATTTTCTATCTTTTCTGTCAAATTCCTCTTTTTTTCTTACATATAAAATTCGACTTTTTTCTCTTTGAAATAAAGCGGGATTTTATTCAGTAGATTTTTGATTATTCGTTGAATCAAGTTTCAACCGCAGCGTTTAATTAGCCATGAATGCTGGATAATGAGGTAACTTTAATACTTGAGGGTATATAAGAAGAATATAAAAAAGACTCCAACATATTAACTACTTACTAATACGTTAGAGTCTTTATTTTTTTTGAATGATTGTATTTATATATCTCATACTAATACATTTGCAAGGAATAGAATAAATGATGTTAATATTACCGCTCCACCTAAGGATCCTAATAAATCTGTTTTTGTTACTTGAAACACTTGTTCACTGTTCATATCCCTCATTCTCCTTCCTTTTTTGTTTAATTTAAAACTTCTATTATACTAATACACTTGATAAAAATACGATTAATGCTGTTAATACTACCGCTCCACTTGCTGATCCTACGAAGTCACCTTTTGTTACTTGTAATACTTGCTCTTTCATATCTTTCATTCTCCCTTCTTTTTCTTTTGTTACAAAGCTTCTATTATACTAATACGCTTGATAGAAATACGATTAACGCTGTTAATACTACTGCCCCACTTGCTGATCCTACGAAGTCACCTTTTGTTACTTGTAATACTTGCTCTTTCATATCTTTCATTCTCCTCTCTTCTTCTTTTATTACAAAACTTCTATTATACTAATACGCTTGATAAAAATACGATTAATGCTGTTAATACTACCGCTCCACTTGCTGATCCTACGAAGTCACCTTTTGTTACTTGTAATACTTGCTCTTTCATGTCATTTATCCTCCCTTTTTATAAGTTATCTATATGTAATTTCTAAGAAATGTTTATTTCATAGTTTTTATGTTAACGTTACATTAAATTTGATAACGTAACGTTTGTAACATTAATGTAACATAACTATTATTACGTTGCAATATAATTACGTAAAATTTATTACACTTTTTTTACGTTTTTTATAATAACCCTCAAAAACCTTTATTTAATGCGTTTTTCACTAAGTTCACGTTTGTAACATTCGTGTAACATTACAGTCATAAAGTGAAATGTAGTCATATTCCTCTCTATTTTTGTTGCAAATTGTTTATTTAGTGCCACTAAACCTATCTAATCTTTACTTACTTTTAATATGAGATAAAATACCGTCTTTCCAAGATAAGTTTATATGTTTCCTCTATATAACTATGTATAATAAAAACAAAGAGGTGGTCATTTTGAAATTAATCGCATTAGATATGGATGGTACACTACTATCATCTAATCTTGAAATCTCCAAAGAAAACCTACAAGCAATCCAAACTGCACAAGAAGCCGGTCATATTGTAATGATCTGTTCTGGTCGTGCGAAAGAGGATGCTTTAAAGCTATTGGAAGAATATAAATTATCTCTTCCAGTCGGAGCAAGCAATGGGGCTATTGTTTATGTGGATGGAAAAGTAATTAACTCGCGTTGTATACAAAACGACAAAGTGTACAAACTTGCAAAATTACTAGAATCTGAAGGTTTCCCATATAAGCTATATACAAATAAAGGAGTTTATTCTCCATATACATGGCAAGATCAAGTGATGCAAGCATTCGAAGAAAATAAGCATGCGCTTGATGTTACATTAGAGGAACTTGAACGAATTACAGAAAAGCAAAAGAAATCGAACCTAATTACTGATTTCAAAAAAATAGAAGATGTTGTAAATAACCAAGAACTAGAAATATCTAAATTCTTCATTTTAACGTTTAATGCAGCGCATCGCGCACAGCTATTAAGTATATTACAAGAAGATGCTGATATTATGGTTACAGCATCGGCTCCTACTAACTTAGAAATTATGGATAAGAATGGACATAAAGGAAACGGGATACAGCAGATGGCAGCTCATTTTAATATCCCTATTGAAGATACAGTTGCTATTGGTGATAATTTTAATGATGTACCAATGTTAGAAGTAGCAGGCTTATCTGTTGCAATGGGCAACGCTGAAGAAGATGTAAAAAAGCTATGTGATGTTGTAACACTAACAAACAATGAACATGGTGTTGCTCACGCAATCGAGCAATTTGTATTGAAACAAACTTCATCTAGTAAATAAAAAAAGGACTCTTTCAATTTGAAAGAGTCCTTTTTTATACGTGATGACAAGCAACAAAATGCTCTACACCAACATTACGGAATTCTGGTACTGTTTTTTTACAAACATCCGTTGCAAATGGGCAACGTGTATGAAAACGACAGCCCGAAGGTGGATTTGCTGGACTTGGAATATCCCCTTCTAGTATAATTCGTTCTCGCTTCACTGTTGGATCTGGTATTGGAACAGCTGATAACAATGCTTTCGTATAAGGATGTAGCGGATTGGTAAATAACTCATCACGCGGTGCTGTCTCCACAATCGTACCTAAATACATAATTCCGATTTTCGTACATAAGTGTTCTACTACACTTAAATCATGCGAAATGAATAAATAAGATAATCCCTTTTTCTCCTGTAACTCACTAAATAAATTAATAATTTGTGCTTGGATAGATACATCTAGTGCCGCTACAGGTTCATCAGCTACAATGAATTCTGGATTTAATACCATAGCTCTTGCGATTACGATACGCTGACGTTGTCCACCAGAAAACTCATGGGGATACCGGTCAATATGATAAGGAGCTAATCCACATAACTCCAATACTTCAATTACCTTTTCACGCACATTTTCTTTCGTTGCTAATCCGTGGGCCAACATTGGCTCTCCAAGCGCTTCTCCAATTCTCATTCTCGGATTTAATGAGCTAAATGGATCTTGGAAAACGAGCTGCATATTAGGGCGATGTTTTCTTAATTCATCCTTGGATAAAGAATGAACATCTTTTCCTTTAAACTTCACTTCTCCCTCCGTTTTTTGAACGAGGCGTAAAATTGTTTTTCCTATTGTTGTTTTCCCGCTCCCTGATTCACCAACGAGACCAAACACTTCACCTTTATTAATAGTAAAACTTACTCCATCAACTGCTTTTACATGCCCAATTGTTCTACTAAATACGCCACCCTTAATTGGAAAATATGCTTTTAGGTTTTTCACCTCTAATAATGGTTCACTCATTGTTCCGCACGCTCCTCATATAACCAGCAAGCTACTTTATGATTTTCATCATTTACATTTAGATTCGGGGCTTCTTTGTCACATATTTCCATACAATGCTCACAACGCCCACTAAAGTAACAAAACTCACCTAAACCAACTAAATTCGGAACTTGCCCTGGAATAGAATATAGTTTATCTATTCGTTTTCCCATTACTGGTTTTGATTTCAATAATCCTTTCGTATAAGGATGTTTTGGATTTTGGAATATCTCTAGTACTGGGGCTTCTTCAATAACTTTCCCGCCATACATAACGACAACATAATCAGCCATTTCCGCTACGACACCTAAGTCATGTGTAATTAATAAAATCGACGTTTTAAATTCTTCTTTCACTTGTCTTAGTAGATCCAATATTTGAGCCTGAATGGTAACATCAAGAGCTGTTGTTGGTTCATCTGCAATTAATAACTTAGGATTACAACTAAGCGCAACAGCAATCATAATACGTTGTAACATCCCACCGCTCAGTTCATGCGGATAAGAATGGACGATTTCATCAGCGCGGGCTATGCCAACTTTACGAATTAACTCAATTGCCTTCTTATATGCTTCATTTTTACTAAGTAATTCATGCTCTCTTAACGTTTCTACAATTTGCTCCCCTACAGTGAAGACGGGGTTTAGCGATGTCATCGGTTCTTGGAAAATCATTGCAATATCATTGCCTCGTAAACTACGAAGTTCTTTCTCTTTCATTCCTAAAAGACTTTTTCCTTCATATAAAATGTCTCCACCCACTACACTGCCTGATTCAGCAATAAGTCCCATAATAGATAAAGCTGTTACACTCTTTCCGCAACCTGATTCACCTACAACACAAACTGTTTCACCCTCTCGAACAGCAAAACTAACATGATTTACAGCCTTTACTGTTCCTTCCTCCGTTTGAAAGTGTGTTTGTAAGTCTTTCAGCTCTACTACCGCTTTACTCATATCTTCTCACCTACCGTCTCATCTTTGGATCTAACGCATCACGAAGTGCATCACCAAGTAAATTAATTGATACAACTGTTATAAAGATTGCAAAACCGGGCGGAATCCATAACCATGGACGCTTTTGGAAATCGATTAATGAGTTAGCTGCGCTAATCATGTTCCCCCATGATGGTGTAGGTGGAACGACTCCAAGACCTAAGTAACTTAGTGCGGATTCTCCCAAAATAGAACCTGCAACACCTAATGTGGATACAACAATTAAAATGGGTAAAACATTAGGTATTAAGTGATATATAATTTTCCGGTAATCTTTTATTCCTAACACATCCGCAGCTTGCATAAATGCTTGCTCCCTAAGTGATAAAATTTGCCCTCTTACAAGGCGTGCAAGCCCTGGCCAACCTACTAGACTTAAAATAATCATAATGACATACAAACGATAATCAGACGGTACTTTCCACTCTGATAAAATCGCACCCATTATAATAAGTAACGGTAATCCTGGCATTGACATTAAAATATCTGCAAGCCGCATAATAATATTGTCCACAATCCCACGATAAAAACCTGCAATCGCTCCTAATAAAGCTCCAAGTATAACCGATAAAACCATTGAAGCTAAACCAATGGTTAATGAAATACGTCCCGCTTGCATAAGCCTTGTTAAAATATCTCTTCCTAATTGATCTGTACCAAGCCAATGAGAAACACTAGGTGGTTTGTTAATGAGCGCAACTTGTATTTTCCCTGATGCATATGGAGAAAAGAACGGACCGATAAAACAAAATAAAAACATAAAAATTAATGCATAAAACCCTACAAGTGCCATCTTATTTTTCTTTATCTTTTTAAAAGCTTGTCGCCATGGTGATGATTCGCTTCTGCTCTTTTTTTCTTTTTTTTCTGTAATTACTGTAACAGTCTCCATTTCTTTCCCCCCTTACTTCAACCGAATTCTTGGATCAACAACTGCATATACGATATCTGCTAAAAAGTTTGAAACGATTGTTAAACAAGAAAGAAACATCGTAAATGCCATCAATACTGTATAGTCACGGAAATTTAATGCTTCTAATTGAATATTACCAATCCCTGGCCAGTTAAAAATTTGTTCAATAATAATTGCCCCAGAAAACAATCCCGGTAATTCAAATGCTAATAACGTAATTGCTGGTAATATTGCATTTTTTAATGCATGCTTATAAATAACCGTCTTCTCCTTCAAACCTTTCGCTCTTGCTGTTCGTATGTAATCTTGTCTTACAACCTCTAACATACTTGTTCTAAAATAACGAGTTAGCGAGCCGACCCCAAGAAGTGTCAAAATAAATACTGGTAAAATCATATGTTTTGCAACTTCTATCACGTAAGCAAATCCTGTTGAATTACTGCCAACATCAATCATTCCACCTATCGGTAATAACTTAAAGTCAACCGCAAACACCTTAATTAAAAACAAGCCGATAAAGAATGAAGGGAATGACATTGCTGCAAAAACACCGATTGTTACAAGTTTATCGAATAAAGAATGTTGTTTCGTCGCCGAGAATACACCGATAATAAGTGCAATTAGCCAAATAAAAAACAATGCAATAATTGCTACACTAAAAGAATTCCAAATAAATTTATTTAATAATGACGTTACAGGCTCTTGATATTGAAGCGAGAAGCCAAAGTCCCCTTGCAATGCATTACCTAACCAATGAAAATAACGCTCAACAATCGGTTTGTTCAACCCATATAATTCCCTCAGTTCAGCTGCTCTTTCCGGTGTAATTTTCGGGTTTGAATCAATATAATCCCCAGGAAGAAGTGCGAACAGGACGAAGATAATAATTGATGTACCAAGTAGTGTAGGAATCATTTGTAACAACCTACGAACAATATATGTTTTCACCCTTTTTCTCTCCAATCTTATGCTTAAAATAGAAGAACATTTTTTCAAAGCGGCACATTACTAACCGAATGAAAAAATGTCTTCTACTTATACATTCTTATCGTTATTTTTCAAATGATAATACTGGTAAGTTTGCACTAATACTGTTGTACTTTTCGGGATCAATTCCTTTTATATTCCCGTTATAACCAGTAATTGTTCTACGGTAGTTTAATAGAATTACTGGTGGATCATCACTTAATTCTTTATACAATTCTTTATAAATAGGTTTACGCTTTTCGATATCTACAGTTTCAATACCTTTTTGAATTAGCTCATCTACTTTTGCATTCTTATAACCAAGACTAGTTTCATTTGCAGTAGACAAATATTCACCAGCTGTTTCACTCGGGTCACTTGTAATCGGTGTCGAAACAGAAGCTAAATCATAATCTCCTTTGTTTACCTTAGAAAGCATCGTATTAAAGTCCATAAATTCAGGATTAAACTCTACACCTATTTCTTTATAATTCTCTTTCGCAATCGGAATTAATAAATCACTATCTTTAGCCGAACTTGGACCGAAATAAGAAAGTTTTAATTTTTGACCATCTTTTTCACGAATTCCATCCGAACCAACTTTCCACCCTGCTTCATCTAATAATTTTTTCGCTTTTTCTTTATCATATTCGTATTTATTAACTCCTTCTTCCGTATAAGCCCAAGAAGTTGGATGAATTGGTACATTGGCTACTGTACCGTATCCTTTTAACGCTGTATCAACATATTTTTTGCGGTCTAATCCGTAAATAAGTGCTTGGCGAACCTTTTTATCCTTTAAGTAAGGCTTATTATTATTCATATAAATATAACTAAATGACGGCGCTGTTTCGATTTGGATATTTGCGAATTCTAAAGCCTTAGCCTGTTCAAGAACCTCATCACCGGTACCTAAGCCAGTATGGTCAACTTCTCCTGTTTGGAATAACTGAAGCTTCGTATCACCAGAAGTAATTTTATAAATAAAGTTTTGAATTTTTGGTTTACCCGCATAATAATTTTCGTTTGCTACAAAACGAACTTCTTGACCTGGAATATACTTTTCAAATTTATATGGACCCGCAGCTAATGGCTTTCCATATAAATCTTTTAAGTAATCTAAGCTTGTATTTTGCTTATAATCTTTTCCATAATAAGCTTTTGATAGTACTGTACCTCCTAAAACAAATATAGCTTGTGAATTCACTTTTTCAGTTGTAATTTTAATTGTTTGTTGATCAACAACTTGAATACCTTCAATTGAAGTTGCTTTTCCTTCTTTATATTCTTTACCACCTTTAACGGCATATTGAGAGATATCTACTTCACCTTCATATGCCTTATCATGTAAAAGCGTCAATGTGAAAGCTACATCATCCGCCGTTAATGGCGATCCATCACTAAATTTCAAATCTTTACGTAAATGGAATGTATATGTTAACTGATCAGAAGAAACGTCCCACTTCTCAGCTAATTCTGGAATTGGTTTCCCTTGTTTATCGGTTGATACGAGAGATGCAAAAATAACTGAAGTTACGTTTCCATCCCAACCATTTTGTTGAAAGTATGGTAAAAATACGCCGCCTGGCTTACTAATACCAACTACTAACGTATCTTTTCTATTCTTCGCCTTGTCTGGCACTTTCGTTTTATCTGTCGCAGCAATCTTTTCAATTTTCACACTTTTTAAATCCTGCTGTTTAACCGGCTCTGTAGAAGCCGCATCCTCCTGTCCCCCACAAGCAGATAACACAAGCGAACTACTCAGTAATACCGAAAATACACCAGCCCATTTTTTTGTCTTTTTCTTCATTGTCCCCACCCTAACTTTTCTTTTTTTAATAATTAAACCTTATGAACTGCTTGCCTTATGTATGCCTCCCACAGCAACATTTTATAGCCAATCGGAAAAGTCGGTTTTAATCGTAAAAAAATAGATGTTTTTGAGGGGTAACAATCTTATTCCGACCTTTCCGGTAGACTTTATGGTTATTAGCTTATATCTTCAGTTATATTTTGTCAATTCTTTCTAAATAAATATTTCAAGAATTTTTTTAAAATTATTATTCTATCTTTAATTTAGGTAAACTTAATAAAACTCCGTTATAGTCACCTTCTTATAATCCTTGAATTCGTGCATGATGTGTAGACACCATTTTGCTATTATTCAAGAAGATTACAGGCGGGGCTTCGCTTAACTCTTGATATAATTTTTTATAAATTTCCTTTCGCTTTTCAATATCCAACGTTTCTAATGCTTGCTTAGCTAATTCATCTACTTTCTGATTATAATATCCATCATAATTTCGTTTACTTGTTGAAATAAACTCTTCAATCGCTCTCTTTTATTTCTTATAAAAAAATTAAAAATTCACTTCTATTCCTTCAGCATGAAACATAGAATACTAATAACCACTTACCAAAAAGGGGGCGAAAATATGGACAACCTATTCCAATACGTCCTGCACTACGTATTATTAACACTTATGATAGTCGGAGCGCTATTACTATTCCCGTTCTTCCCAAAGTTCGTCCTCTTTTTAGCTTTTTTTATCATGCTCGGGATCGCTATTATAATTTCAACGAGAGAAGATGCCACGCAAAAAGAGAGCAGAGTTCAGCGCGTAAAGCTGTAACTTTGCTCTCTTTTTGTTTTCATTCACTAGTCTCTGTTACACATATTTATCCCGCTATTTGCCGTGCAGTAAGACCCCCACCTCAAAATTCAGCGAAAGCAAAATAAGTTAGGTCAGGGTCGGGGTGCCCGTAAAAGCCCTCACTTTATCTCTCGGGAAATAATTAGCCTTTGTTTTTGTAATTACTCCTATCGAAAAACCACTAATGACATTTATTTTTCACCTTATCATTTTCATATGTTTCACAAACTATGCAAATTGAGGAAAATGGATTTATCTAAGTTACTGTTTCACGTGAAACACATCGCTTCATTTAACCTTTAAAGCAAAATATCATTATGAAAAAAGCCACTTCCTCCAGCAAAACTGAAAGGAAGTGGCTTTCTACTCATTACTCCACCATATTCTCTAATTCATTATATAAATCTGCTCGTAACAACTCTTTCTTCGTTTTTTCCTCATACAATTGTTCAAGCATTTCAACATCAACTACTTGTTCCATCTTACACTCAAGTGTATATATATCTTCTTCTACATGCATTAACTCTGTTTCGATCTCTTCAACATTCCTAGATTCTTTCTTTTTTACAGGAGCTGTTTCCACACCTTTTCTTCCTTGGTGCTTCTGCTTTGTTACTTGTTTCTCGAGCTTTTCCTCCCACTTTTGACGAGCCCATGCATAGTTCCCTGCAAACTCAAATAATTTACGCTCATCAATCCAATACGTCTTTTCAAATAACTTATTTAAAAAATAACGATCATGTGAAACAGCTAAAATCGTTCCATTATATTGTTCAAGAGCTTCCTCTAAAACTTCCCTTGATTCAATGTCGAGGTGGTTTGTCGGCTCATCTAAAATCAAAAAATTGATATCTTGATACATAAGTTGCGCAAGTCTTAACCTCATTTTTTCTCCACCACTCAGCTGCGTTACTTTCTTAAACACCGCTGGACCATAAAATAAAAACTTAGCTAATATATGTCTCGCTTCTCCCTCTGTTACAGCTACATATTCTCTAAAAGCCTCTAATACATTACTCTTCATATTTCCGTACGCATGCTGTGATAAATAACCGATTTTCACACTACTACCAATTCGAATTTCTCCCGCGTCTGGTTCTATTTCTTCTAATAATAATTTTAGTAGCGTTGTCTTTCCTGTACCATTACGACCAACGATGGCCGCACGCTCTTGAAAACGAACATGTAAATTCACTTCGTTAAATAAGGGGTGGTCAGCAAATCCTTTACTCACTTCTTTCATTACAACAACATCTTTCCCACTTCTCTCTTGGCCTTCAAACTGAAGTCCCATTTGTTTTCGCTCTAAAATAGGTTTCTTTAGTTTTTCCATGCGCTCGAGTGCACGTTCCATACTTCTCGCTCTCTTATGCAATCCTTCATTCGGAGGATTCGCCTGATTTGCCCATTCACGTAGTCGCTTAATTGCTTCTTTCATTTTCTTTATTTTCTTTTGCTGTTCTTGATAAGCTTGAAACTCCTGAAGCAACCGTTCTTCCTTTTCCTCAACGAACTGAGAATAGTTTGTATGATACACGTGAATCTCTCCATCTTCTAAATCAAAAATCTTCGTTACAACTTCATCAAGGAAATAACGATCATGTGAAATGACCATAACCGTTCCATTGTATTCTTTCAAAAATTGTTCTAACCATTCTACCGCAAATAAATCTAAATGATTGGTTGGCTCATCTAGTAAAAGTAAATCTGGTTTCTGCAACAGCATGTATGCAAGGCTGACTTTTGTTTGCTCCCCCCCACTTAACTCCAGAAATGATCGAGGAAATAGTTCTGTCACCTGTAGACCATTTGCTACCTTCATAATATTCGCTTCTATTTCATAACCACCAAGGAATGCAAACTTTTCTTGGATTACTCCGTACCTCTCCATTAATCTTTGTAAAGCAGACGATTCCTGTTCTTCCGCCATATGTTTTTCTAAAGCATGCATTTCCCTTTCTAATTCCTTTTCTATTTTAAAAGCAGAACTCAATACATCATATACAGTCATATCTTCATCAAATTTCGGAATTTGCGCCACATGACCAATACGTGTACCTTTCTTCATATGAATGGCTCCTGCATCCAAACTTTCCATTCCAGTTAGAAGCCCAAAGATTGTAGTCTTCCCACTACCGTTTCGACCAACTAATCCAACACGTTCACCGTTCTTTATTTCAAGCGATATATTTTCAAATATGATGTTTCCACCAAAAGATTTCGTTACATTATTTACACTACAAATTGTCATTTTCCGTACTCCTTTCAATATAAAAAACCATGGGAAAGAAACATTCCCCATGGTTTTCGGCATAGAAAAAGGAAGCCAAATAGCTCCCTTTTCACACGTTTATTAAAAATGGGTGAAGAGATTTCTATCGTTCAATAGCTACTATGCAATTGTTAAAAAAGGACAGACGTATCCCGTTAACAACTACATCATGAAAAATCGCACGACAAAAATAGATAAAATCTAAAAATTTGGCACGCGCAGCTAAAGAACGTTTCATCTCATTCACCTCTTTCGTACGGCATTTAATACTTACTTCTTTATTATACTTTCCCGTTTCATGTTTGAATAGTCATTTTTCTGAAAATAATGAAGATAGACTAAACATTTCAATAAGTGACATCAAATCTTACAAAACTGTTATGTTCACGTAATGGAAAGCGATAGTACGAAAAGATGCCTCCCTATACAATAAAGATGTAAAACAAGAGAGACAAACACAAGGAGGAAACAAACATAATGAAAGAAATCGTAAAAGCAATCTTTGAGGTATTAGTGAACGGACAAGCAGTTGTAAAAGAACTAAATGAACTATAAAAAGGAGTGAAGAAATATGATGAACATGGTGAAAATGATTTTACACGCTTTAGTCGATGCAAAAGCAGTTAGCCAAGAATTAAACCAACAATAAAAAGGGGTATATGAATATGAAGAAAGCCATTATTATAATTGCAAGCACAGCAATTACTTTATACACAATAAAAAATAGAAAAAAGAAAAATAATGAAAATGTTCTATATTATCCATACACACTATTAGAGAAAAAATAAAAGACAAGGTACCCTATCGTAATGAGGATATCTTGTCTTTTATTTTTTCCATATTGTCTTTAGAGGATTTCCTTCTCCTTTTCCCGAATGTATTAAGCGGGATTTTTACACATATTTTAAAGGGGCATATATACAAATGGATACACAACAACTATATTTTTTAAACGATATCGGTAAACAAAAACCAGAAAGTATTCGGAATAGAAGCGCTGCATGTCCATTTTGCGATAAAGAACATTTAACGGATATTTTAGCAACTGATGGTTCTATTATTTGGTTAAAAAATAAATTTCCTACATTACAAGATACATTTCAAACGGTGCTGATTGAAACGGATAATTGCGAAGATCATATCGCAACATATACAGAAGAACATATGCGAAAATTAATGCAATTTTCTATTCAACATTGGTTACACTTACAGAAGAACGAAGAATTTGCATCTGTAATTTTATACAAAAATCACGGTCCATTTTCAGGTGGAAGTTTGCATCATGCACACATGCAAATTATCGGAATGAAATATGTAAATTATCTTGAAAATATTGAAGAAGAAAATTTCCAAGGGGTAATTGTTCAAAAAAATGAACGCATTGAACTTAATATTTCAGAGCGTCCCATTATTGGCTTCACTGAATTCAATATAATCATTGATAATATTTCATATATAGATGAAATGGCAAATTACATTCAGCAAACTGTACGTTACATACTGATAGATTTCCATAAAGGATGCAGTAGTTATAACTTATTCTTCTATTACTTAAATGGAAAAATCATTTGTAAAGTTGTACCTAGATTTGTCGTTTCACCATTGTATGTAGGATATAAAATACCGCAAGTTTCTACAAAACTAGAAGAGGTGAAAATACAACTCACGCAGTATTTCACGAAAGAAAAGGATGAAATTATTCATAAAAAAACAGAGTAGGTATAGAAAACCTACTCTGTTACCCCGCATTAACGAGCAGTAAAACTTCCACCTCAAAATCCGGAAAACGCTAGAATTTAGGCGGAAGATTAACTGCTCGTAAAAGCCCGATTGGTGAAGACTAATAATCAGCGGGGGATGAACAGACTCCCCCACTGATTAAAGTTTCACTTTATTACACCTTTATTTCGATAGTACACATCTTCTAGTCCGATGTTATACTTCATGTTATTATCCGTCCACTCTGGCCCTAAATTCCCTGGCCATCCAGATGTATTCGCTATATATTTCAGTAATGCAAAATCAGTCAAACCTTTTTGCACCCCACGCTTATATCCTTTCATTAAATGCGGCATTGCAATTTGCGCATTTGTACGTGGATCTTTCAGCTCATCATCAGTTAAATGTTCTGGTGCAAGCCCGCCGCCGCGGTGTAGTTGAAACAATCCAAATGAAGTTCCATTATCTCCAACACTTCTTGGATTTAATCGACTTTCATGCTCGGCAATTGCAAGAGGTATCCATTCCGGAAGATTTACTTTCTTCGCTTCCTCTATAATGATTTGTTTCATCTGTTTTGCTTCTTCTGAATCAACATAGCTTGTTCCATTCACTAGCTTATCCATTCCTTCAGACTTTCCTTGGAAATATAAATATACTCCAAGAACAACTAAAAATCCTACAAAGAATTTCTTCACTACCTCTACCTCTTTCTCCGCTGAAATTTGTCCCCTTTCAGCCTTCCCTTTACAATTACCTACATTCTATTACTCTTTTATCATAGCAAATAACTATACGTATTATCATCATGCTTTAGACCGATTTTGTGAAAAAACAGCTGGTAAATACGTGCAAAAATGTAACTTTCATAGACTATAACGCATTTATTGTATATAATTGTAAACTGAACTCTATATATAGAATAGGAGCGTACAAAATGAAAAAATGCCTAACACTCTTGTTCAGCATTTTACTACTCATCCCTACCTACACCTCTGCACAAACATCATCAAAACCAAAAGTACTTGTTTTGTATAGTACACAAGACGATAAAGTTTCAAATAATGTTCAAATCCTTAATACTCAATTAGGACATTTTACAAATGATATAACCGTAAAAAACTTAAAAGAAGCAACTTCAATTAATAACGTATCCTCCTATACACATATTGTTTATATCGGTCAAACAAAAGAAGCGTTTTCTGATGAAACGAAACAATTTCTAGAAAACTTCTCCGGCCCTGTATTAGTATTAGGACAAAATGTTGAACAATTATCTAAGCGTTTTTCTTTCATTACATTGAAGAGTGACGATATACGAGTTAATAAAATTGAATATCCAGAAAAGAAGCTAAAAAATACCTTAGAAGAGGAACGATTAATTCAATCATTTGATACGAATGGAACTGTGCTTGCTAACGCTTTAAGCTCAAATAACACTAACCCACTAATCGTTCAGCATGAAATATCTTATTATGTTGCAACACCTAACCTCTTTGATTGGATGTCTCATTACGTCGGTGAAATGTTATTTTCTTATTTCAGCCAAAAACCAACGAAAAATAAAGTTGAAGCTTATTTACGTCTTGAGGATGTTCACCCAGCAGCAGATATAAATCAATTGAAAGAAATTGCTAAATTACTAAAAGAGAAAAAGATGCCTTACATGATTACTGTTATTCCGGTATATAAAGATCCAGATACAGGAAAGATAATACATTTAAAAGATAAACCAGAACTAGTTGATCTTTTACGCTCTATGCAAGATGATGGTGCAGCAATTATTATGCATGGTTATACACACCAATTTTATGATAGTGAAACTGGGGAAGGTTTTGAATTTTGGGACGTAAAGACAGATCAACCAATTCGCCAACCGAAACATGAAAAACCAAAAACAAAAGATGCCTTCCCTAATATAGAAGCATATAATGCATACGTAAAAAAAGGGGAAGAATTTGAAGAAAAATATACAACTGAGCATATTGAAAAAGGCATTCAAGAACTTGTAGATGCTAAACTATATCCCGTCGCATTTGAAGCACCCCATTACACGATGTCTCAGAAGGGGTATGAAATATTATCAAGGTACTTTTCAACTTATGTAGGACAACTACAGTTAAATGATACAACTTGGAAATCCATGCACTCACCATATTATACAAGTACTCCTTCATTTTTACATGGAATGAAACTATTGCCTGAAACAGTCGGATTTATTGAAGAAGATACGCCACAAACTATTGCTAAAATGAAAGAACGTGCTCTATCTGTTTCTAAATTATCCGATGGGATTATTGGGGCATTTTATCATCCTTACTTAGGTGTGAAACCATTACAAGAAGTGTTAAAAGCTCTAGAAAGTATTCCAAATATAGAATGGATTGATTTACAAAAGGAAAAGAATGAAGTAAAAATGAAAGATATTCATATTACGACGAATAAAGACGGCATTCACGTTGAAAAACCAACCAGTGCGAATGACATAATTGATTATATAAAGCAATATGGCTTCTTCCTTATACTGGGGTTCGTTATCATTGTCTTTCTTTTATTATTAAAACGTGCGAAGAAATTAGAATCCTAATACAAAACCACCGAGCGGAACGCTTGGTGGTTTTTTGTCATATATCAAACCGTGGCATTTTATTAAATACATTCAATTTTCACTTTTTCCGTTATATGATTAAAACTATAATTCTCCTATCCTTTCAAATAAAATCGACTTGTATTTTCATATATTGTTTTTGCGACCTTATCAATGGATATGTTTTGTATAGAACTAATTTCCTTTAATACATCTCGAATCATTCTCGGGTGCGTCATAACATCGTCTTGAAATTCCCACGGTCCATCTGTTTCTACCATCATATATTCAAGCGGATAATACGAAACAATTTTTCTAATCTTCTCCTTATGTAAAACATCCGGTGTAATCGAAATATAATAACCATTCTTCATCATCCGTTTCATTGTTTCATCACTTCCTTTAAACCAATGGAAATGTGCACGTGAAACTTTATATTTCTCTAGCAAATCACATACAGTGTCAGCATCTTCATAAACTGCGTGTAATATAATCGGCAAATTATACTTACTAGCTAGTTCTATAAATTTTTTCAATACAGCTATGTATGGATCTACAGCAATGCTTTCATCTTCTTTCCTCAAATAATAGGGCAAACCTACTTCACCAATCGCAACAATTTCCTCTGCGTTCTGTTCAATAAGTTTATAAATCTGTTCACACTCTTCTTTATGAATCTGTTGCTCTGGATGAAACCCTATCGCTGGATATATAAAGGGATACTTCTTCGCTAAAGATAACGTTTCCTTACAAGATTGATAATTCATAGATACAGCAATAAGCCCCTTTATTTCATTACTATTTTCCACCTCTTTCAGTAATCTGTTCTTCTCTTCATCCTTATATTGATCAACATGTATATGACTATCAATCCATTTCATCTTTATGCCCCCATAAAAAAAAACAAGAAAGGACTTCCTTTCTTGTTTTAGCATCTATATTATTTAACAATTAAGTTTGTTATGATATCAAATAATCCAATACACACTACGGCAACAGTAAAGTAGCTACAGAAATCTTTAATTGGTAACTTCACTACTTCTTCTTTACGCATCCCATTTTTCTCCCTTCTTACTAGATCCCTAATTATTTTTCTATCTGTATCTATTATGCAAAAAATATGACAAATTTACTATCGAATTAACTTACGTAAACCTTACAATGTTGTAAGGTTTAAAAAAGGATCCTCATCTTTATTCAGATGAGGATTATTAAAAATTAGTTGGTTTTTCATTCTTCATTACAAACAGAAAGTAATACATTAAGACTTTCTAGTTACACTATATGAAAATTACTATCTTTTAACTATCGAATTACATTACAGAAGACTTACATGTTTGTAAGTTATGTGTAATGTAATTCGATAGTTTCCCTTACTTATATTTCGTACAATAAAGTTAGAAAGTAAGCCAAATAAGAAGAACACTCAAATAACCAAATTGCATTGCTAGTAGCTACTCTTCTTATACCTTTCAACCACGCTACTACAATGTACCCCCTTCCCCTTTATATAATAAAAAAGCCTTAGTCTATATGGACTAAGGCTTTTTTATTAACTCCTAAAATACCCTTACCTGGTATTTTTATTTTCGACAAAAAATAGCTGGGGGTATATTTTACTATCTCATCGTTAAAAGTTTACTCTTCGCATTTATAGGAATATTTGCAACCTCAATCTCTTCAATCGATTCACCGTAACGTCCTTTTGCAAAAACCTTTAATGCTTCATCTCTCTTTAACATATGCTTAACCGTTTTCTTTATTTTCTGCTCTCTACCACGTTCATCGAATGCAATAAATTCATATTCATACCACTCATCACCAATATGCTGACCAATTGTATTCACAACCGTATAGTATTCTTTCGTCTTATAAAATGGATTATATTTATCGATAACCGGTCCAAGTTTCGTAGGCAGTAACATTACTACTATCACTATCATCGCTATTATAGTAGTGATCATTTTTTTCTTCATAATAAACATTCCTCCTCTGCAGGATATATATACATCCATTTTAAAAAGGGGGAATAAAATCTACTATTGAATCTCATTACATTACACTTACATTTTTGTAAGAATTAAAAAAGGTGAACGAATTTACTCGTTCACCTTTTAGCTTGCTTTAAAGCCACCGCCAAGTACATCACGTACATCATGTATAACAACGAAAGCATCTTCATCTACCCGGCTAATAACTTGTTTTAACTTAACAAGCTCTTGTTTATTAATAACAACATATAAAACTTCTTTATTTTTACCAGTATATCCGCCGCGCCCTTCTAATACAGTAACACCGCGTGTCATATTTTTCGTAATAGCTTCACGAATTAAATCTGGTTGATTCGAAATAATCGTAACAGCCGTTTTTGTATCCATTCCTTCTACAATGAAATCAATCACCTTCGCTCCGATGAACACAGCTACAAGTGTATACATTGCCTTTTCTTGCCCTATTATAAATACAGAACCAGCAATTACAACAATATCAATAATTAGTACGCCTTTACCTACGCTCCAACCTAAATATTGATTTGCTAACCGAGCTAAGATTGCTGACCCTCCCGATGTACCTCCGGCTTTGAACATACAGCCTAATCCAATACCCACAAATAAACCAGCAAATAAAGCTGCTAATAATGTATCACTATTTACATGATACTCAATATGTTCTGTAACGTATAAAAACAAAGATGTTTCTACAATCCCTAAAATTGTATAAATCATTGTTTTCTTATCAAAAAATTTATAACCAATAGCTAGTAAAATTGCATTTATAGCAAAATTCACAATCCCTGGTGACCAATCAAATAAGTAGTACGTAACAACCGTTAAACCAATAATTCCACCTTCCGATAAACGGTTTGGAATTGCAAAGTAATTAATACCAATTGCGAATAATAATGAACCAATTGTAATTAGTGTTATTTCCTTTATACGTTGATTAACCATAGTTCATACCCTCCCCCCATTTGACATTGTATCACTATCTCCTAGAGGTTTAGAAGTGGTTTTTATTCCGCATTTTCCCTCTTAAAAATTGAAATATTATGTTTAAACAGAGGGTTGATTAATTATTCATATTTGCTCTAACTGCACGGACAAATTGCTCCACATTCCCTTTCTGAATATACTTAGCGCGAATGGTTTCATGATTACAAGTAAACTCAAAGTACGGATGAAAATCTATGCTATCTATATGCAAATATGAGTACTCTTTAAATGTTGAAGGATAGTAAGGAAATTTCCCGTAAAACAGGAGGCGTCTAGTAGTGGCAACAAAAATTCCATGTTGATAACATAACATGAAATTATCCTTCTCAAAGATCCCTACCACAAAAACCAAAATCTTTTCATCATCATCTACATACTTTTTCATACTCGATAAAAGTTCATTCATGCATATTCCTCCAAATTCTATTCACTGCTTTAACACTTGAAAAGAATCCATGGATATTACAGACCGGTTTAACTCCTTTATAAAGTATGAAACGCGTTTCCTGTCAAAGATATTTCAAAAAAATAATCCGTTATGCGATTATACACATAACGGATTAAGATTAAACTGTAGAGCGTTCCACAAGTTCGTATGGAATTTCCAGCTTTTCTTGTTTAGAACTCTCGTCATTCACTTTTCTATGCAACATTTCAAAAGCAGTTTTCCCTATCTCCTTTAAATTTTGATCAATAGTTGTCAATTGTAACACTTGCGAGATAGGTTGATTATCAAAGCCAATAATCGCTAAATCCTCAGGAACTTGAATCCCTAATTTTTCAACCTCTGTCATAACCCCAATCGCAACTTCATCACCTGCTACTATTAATGCTCCAGGAAGATCCTGCATCTCTTTTAACTTATGAGCCACTTTTACACCATCTTCTAGTGTAAAACATTCTGTAAAAATCCATTCTTCGTTAACCTCTTCATCTATAGATTGCAATTGCTGTTTATAAACATCAAAACGCTTTTGACTACTCGGCCCTAATTTTCTTCCCGTACAATAGCCAATTTTTTTATAACCTTTCTCAATCAAATAATCCATTCCTAATTGAAAGGCCGCTGAATGATTCGTATATACACTTGAGATGTTTGAAATATCATTGTCTTCACAAGCAATTATTGCGCCGTAAGAAGCATACGGTTCTATCGTTTCCCAATCATTTGCACGTGAACAAATAATAAGACCATCCAATTGTTTTGTTTTTAACATATGTAAACTTTTCATTTCTTCTTTTTTATTATAATTCGTTTGGCAAAGTAGCACCCTGTAATTATGCGCTAACGCAGTCTCCATCATTCCGCTCACCATCGCATCAAAACACGGATGATTAATATACGGTAAAATCACACCAACAATATTCGTTTTTCCTTTTGATAAATGAACAGCATTTGCATTTTGCGAGTAATTCAATTTCTCAACTATCTCTATAACCGCTTTCCTTTTTTCTTCACTTACATATGGGTGATCATTCAACACTCTCGAAACAGTCGTAACTGAAACTCCCGCCATCTTTGCAATATCTTTAATATTAGCCATACACTCACCTCTACCTTTAAGTTAATGAATCTCATGAACATATGTCAAATCTTCTTATCATTACACCTTCATTCGTTTCTCTTACAAAAGTGTAATTTTTCTGTAAGCTAATTCGATAGTGAATTTCCGCAACATTTCATACAATTAAGTCAGAGACAAGGTAACAACTATTCGAAAAGGAGCGGATTAATATGATGAACAAAATGAAAACGAACAATTTCTTACATACAATGGGCATGGTATTTTCCGCCCTTATCGACGCAAAAGCTGTTGCTTCTACATTAAACAAGTAAGGAGAATATATTATGAATAACATCACTTTTAACAAATTAGATTTTTTAGGACTAGCTAGTGGCTCGCTTCTTCTTACTGCTTTTATTTACACCGCTACGCTTGTATAACTTTGTGTCCCCTTTCCCCTTTATTATAAATAGTAATAGAAAAGACGACCGTCTATGCCCGGTCGTCTTTTCTTATTTTTGATTTGATTGCAAAGCTTCTTTTAACTCCTCAAACTTCTCATTTAATTGATCTGTCATCATTTTCATAGCGGTTTTTCGATCTATTTGTTCTCCACCCTCAATTTGAATTGGATCTCCAAAAATCAATTGTGCCTTTTTCCCCTTTATTAATTCTTTTACACTTGATGGACCAACATAAGCTGCTGGTACTAACGGAACATTAGAACGCATCGCAATTGTCACAGCACCCGCTTTTAATGAAACATCTTCCGCTGATCTCGTTCCACTTGGAAAAATCCCTACTACCTTTCCTTCTTTTAATAAACGTGATGGAATTTTAAGTGTACTCGGTCCCGGATTCGCGCGATCTACAGGGAATGCATTTACATTTTTAAAGAACCAATTTTTGAATTTCCCTTCAAATAATTCTTTTTTTGCCATGTAATGAATTTGAGTTGGGTACATCCCTGTAGCTAACATTAATACATCCATAAAACTTGTATGTGTACACGCAACAACATACGGACCACCTTCTGGTAGCTTTTCTCTTCCTTGCACTTCTACTTTCCCAGCTGTTTTAAATATATATTTCAACAAAAATGTAATTGGTTTATACATTTATTTCGTTCCTTTCTAAACATCCGAAGTATAATCATATTCTTACAACAATTATAACACTAAGTTTTAGGAGTTGGTAATAAAAATAAGTATGAATTGTTAAATTTCAATTCTTACAAAAGTGTAATTTTCTTGTAAGCTAATTCGATAGTTACTTCTCACTATATTTCATACAATTAAGTCAGAAACAGGGCAACAACTATTCGAAAAGGAGTCGATTGATATGATGAACAAAATGAAAACGAACAATTTCTTAAATACAATGGGCATGGTATTATCGGCTCTTTTCGATGCAAAAGCTGTTGCTTCTGCATTAAACAAGTAAGGAGAATGTATTATGAATAACATTACTTTTAACAAATTAGATTTTTTAGGATTAGCTAGCGGCTCTCTTCTTCTTACTGCTTTTATTTACGCTGCTACGCTTGTATAACTTTGTGTCCCCTTTCCCCTTTATATAGAAAAAGACGACCGTCTATGCCCGGTCGTCTTTTTAATTTTTTCTTTCTTTCAATTCTTTTAAAAGCTGTATCAGCTCAGCTTGTTGTTTTATCTTTTTACGACCATTTCGATTAATTGCTGCAAGCTCACAGGCAACTCCGACGGCGAAGAAAAACAATAAACTTTCTAACATGTAAAATCCTCCATTTGCCTATTAAACAGCTTGACGTAATTGTTCTTCTTGTAAAACTCTCTTATTTATATTTTCTTCTTTTCTCTGGCAAACGTTATTGCCAATAAGCGCTGTAATAACAAGTACAGTCCCTATAATATCAAACATTGTGATCTGATACCCTTGCATCATCATAATAACTAAAGTCGTAATTGGTACAAAATTAATAAATAAAATCCCATTAATGGATGATAAAA
The DNA here is from genome assembly GCF_038008705.1 of Bacillus sp. FSL W8-0770. Lineage (NCBI taxonomy): Bacteria > Bacillati > Bacillota > Bacilli > Caryophanales > Bacillaceae > Bacillus > Bacillus sp. FSL W8-0770. The sequence continues at coordinate 195,986 of NZ_JBBOZR010000001.1, read as the reverse complement.
TTTTCACACCGTAGTTCCAAGCAAGTAGCGCTACTATACCTGGCAATGTCATCATAAATAACAAATCATACTTCACAATAGAAATCGTTCCCATACTAGGAACTGAAACATATCCAAGCGACGTAATAATTACCGTTATAATTCCTGTAACAGTCGTACCGAATACACACGTCAACGTAGAATAACGTAATGTTGACCAATCACTACACGTTTGACCACCCATCGTATAAATAACCCAGCCTACAACACCAATAAATATAAATGCTAATGAGAACATATTATCTTTCAATGTTACAAAGAAACTCATGTCACCTTTTGTAATAACAAACACAGCTCCTACAAAAGCAATAACCATACTCGTTATCATATACTTCTTCGGTTTTATATGCTTATATCCCCATAAAATACAAATAGAAATCATCGGCATAAGTGATTCCATAATGGAAGCTACCATTACACCCGACTTACCCATCAACATTTGCCCTAAAAATATGAGGACATTATATACTGTAAATGCCATCGTTCCAAAAAAGACGAGTAACTTTCCTCTTCCCTCTAAACGAAATGCCTGTTTTCCTTCTTTCATTAACAACAATACAATCAGCATTATCGCCACTGCTCCATAGCGAATAAGCGAAAAATAAAATGGATCTATGTATTCTAGCGCATGATCAGCAACTGGAAACATCGCTCCCCATGACATACTCGCAATTAAACACGCTAAAGCCCCTATTATCATTTGACCTCTTCTCACCGCAATCCCCCGTTTCTTTCTATTTGCACAAAGAGAATTGTAAAAGAAAAAATATATCACGTAAAATGATTCAAAATGATGTTAACTATCATTTATAATGATAGTTAACATCAAGGGGGATTACAAAATGGAATTACGAGACTTACAAATCTTTAAAAGCGTTGCCGATCAGGGTAGTGTAAGTAGCGCAGCAAAGGAATTAAATTATGTACAATCAAATGTAACTGCACGTATTAAACAACTAGAAAACGAATTAAAAACCCCACTCTTTTACCGCCATAAACGAGGAATGACTTTAACAGCTGAAGGAAGAAAAATGCTCGTTTATGTTAGTAAAATTTTGCAAGATGTCGACGAACTAAAACAAGTATTTTTAGATAGCGAAACACCCTCCGGTATATTAAAAATCGGTACAGTCGAAACAGTAAGTACACTGCCTACCATTTTATCTTCTTACTATAAAAGCTATCCGAATGTCGATTTATCATTACAAGCGGGTCTAACAGAAGAATTAATTAGAGAAGTACTAGATCATCAATTGGATGGCGCCTTTATATCAGGTCCTATTAAACATCCACTAATCGAACAATACGATGTTAGTACAGAGAAATTAATGCTTATAACACAAAATAAAGCCTTTCATATAGAAGAATTTACAACAACTCCTCTACTCGTTTTTAACCAAGGATGTGGATACCGCTCCAAACTAGAACGTTGGCTTAAAGATGAAGGTTTGCTACCAAAAAAAATTATGGAATTCAATATATTAGAGACAATATTAAACAGCGTTGCACTCGGCCTCGGAATTACACTCGTACCACAGTCTGCTGTCCATCATCTTTCTAAAGCAGGTAAGGTACATTGTCATGCAATCCCTGAAAAATACGGCAGTATTTCAACGGTTTTCATACGCCGTAAAGATAGCTATATGACGAATTCAATGCGTAGTTTTTTAAAAACAATTGAAGAACATCATCATATCAATATGCTATGAAAGACATTCTTACACGAATGTCTTTTTTTCTTACAAAAGTGTAAGTCTTTCGTAAGCTAATTCGATAGTTGCAAGTAGACATATTTCCTATAATTAAGACATAAGCAGGGCAACAACAATTCGAAAAGGAGCGGATACGCATGATGAACAATATGAAATCAAATAAACTTTTAAATACAATGGGCATGGTGCTATCCGCACTTGTCGATGCAAAAGCTGTTGCAACTACATTAAACAAATAAGGAGAGTTTATAATGAACAACATTACTTTCAACAAATCAGACTTTATCGGACTTGCAAGTGGAGCCACTCTTCTTACGGCTTTCATTTATACACTTGCTCAAGGTCTTGTTTAACACTTTGTTTCCCCAACCCCCTTTATATATAGAAAAAGCTGCTCGTCTTATAGACAAGCAGCTTTTTAGTTTGTTTCATATACAATTTGACCTGTTTTCGTAATATCATATCCGCCAATCGCATTTAATTCATTATGAAATTCTTCCGATTGCAGAATGTCTTTCACAACTTCAATCAACTCTTCATTTTCTTTATTCTTCAAAATTACTAAATCATACTGTTCTTTCATGATTGGAATAAAGTCCACATTTACAATTTGCGAAAACTTTTCTGAACCTACTCCTACATCAGCTTTTCCATTTGCAACTTGCGTGGCAACACCAAGATGATTCGATTCTTCCCATTCATATCCACTAATATCAGCTTTATTTAATTTTTGGATTCGTAATTGTTCATCGACTAACACTCTAATACCAGAACCCTTTTCTCGATTCACAAACTTTATAGTGGACCCGGATATGTCAGCCCATGCCTTTATTCTCTTCGGATTTCCTTTTCGGACATAAAATCCTACATTTCTGGACAATAAATTAATCATAATGCATGGCTGTCCTACTAAAATGCGTTTTACGTAAGGAACATTATATGTACCAGTTTCACCATCAAACAAATGCAAACTAACGATACTTCCTTCTCCTTGATACATTTTCACTAAACTCGTTAAGCTACCTTGATACGCCCTTAAAACATTAGAACTTGGCAAACGATTTTCTATACGTTTAGCTAACATATCTAACGTTAGTTCTTGACCACTAATAATACACGTGTTCAAGATACTACTACCATCGTTTTTTACAGGAGTAACTTGTACCTTTCCTGTTTTCATTTGTTTTATATATTGATCTAAATCTGTTGCATCAATGCGCATCTGTCTACCAACTCTATAAGAAGGAAGTTCTCCTTTTTTAATTAAGTCGTATACAGTTAATTTTGATACTTTTAATCGCTTTGCTACTTCTTCCGTTGTGTAGGAATGATGATCCATAGACGATTCCTCACTTTCTCCTTTCATTGTAACAAAGAAAAGAATATTTCTCCTATTTTTTAAAAATAGATATATGTTCAAATTACATTCAATTATAACTAGTTATATTTAGATATAATTAGTTATAATTAGATGTATCAAAACGAAAGGGGATTTTTTTATGAATAAATTTACATTACGTTCCATCGGGGCACTTATACTTTCTTTCCTTCTTATATTTAGTGCTGCTTGTACAAGTGGGGAAAAGCATACAAAGTCAGCTGCTAAAGAGGATAAAACAGTTGAACTGACTATCTCAGCTGCTGCAAGCTTACAAGATGCATTAAAAGAAATCGAAAAACAATATAAAGAAAAAGAGCCAAATATCAAACTTTCTTTTAACTTCGGTGCTTCTGGAGCACTTCAACAACAAATTGAACAAGGTGCACCTGCTGATTTATTCTTCTCTGCAGCAGAAGATAAATTCCAAACCCTTGTAAAAAAAGGATTCATTAGTGAAAAAGAAGGGAAAAATCTTCTTGGAAATGAACTAGTTCTAGTCATCCCTAAAGATAGTTCACTTACAAAATTTCAAAATTTAAAAGATGAGAAAATCAAAAAAATTGCACTTGGTACACCTGAATCTGTACCTGCTGGCAAATATGCAAAGGCTTCTCTAACACACGAAAACCTTTGGAATGATGTTCAAAATAAAGTCGTATTTACAAAAGATGTTCGCCAAGTGTTAACATATGTAGAAACAGGGAATGTCGATGCTGGCATCGTATACAAAACAGATGCTCTCATTTCGGATAAAGTAAAGATTGGTGAGACAGCAGCAGCTACTTCTCATGAGCCAATCCACTATCCTTTAGGTGTTATAAAGGAATCTAAACATAAGAAAGAGGCGACTTCATTTTATGAGTATTTGCAGTCAAAAGATGCACAATCTATCTTTAAGAAATATGGATTTACAGTTCTGTCGTAATTACTATGAGCATTGATGCTATTTTATCGCCTGTCTTTCTATCTTTAAGAGTAGCTGCGTGCGCCACTATTCTCGTTACAATTTTAGGGACAATTGTCGGGCGAGCACTAGCTCGCTCCTCATGGCGATATAAAGTACTATTAGAAACCATATTTTTATTACCAATGGTACTTCCACCAACTGTTATCGGCTTCTTTCTCATTATCATCTTTGGAAACAACAGCCCGATCGGAAAGTGGGTTGAATCATTATTTCAGCAGTCTATTATGTTCACATCTACTGCTGCGATTATCGCTTCTACAGTTGTTGCATTTCCGCTTATGTACCAATCAGCGAAAACGGGATTTTCTATCGCAAATGTACAAATTGAAGAAAGTGCTCGTGACCTTGGCGCAAGTGAATATCAAGTTTTTCTGCACGTTACACTTCCACTCGCATTTCCTGCCTTACTAAGCGGGATGATTTTGAGCTTTGTCCGCGCGCTCGGTGAGTTTGGTGCTACACTCATGTTTGCCGGGAACATTCCTGGTAAAACACAGACAATCCCAACTGCAATTTACATGGCTATTGATGCAAGTAATATGCAACTCGCCTGGACACTTGTAGTTATTACTATCGGTATGTCACTCGTATTTCTACTATGTATTCAACTTATTAATAAAAGAATCACTAACTCTTAAAGCAGCTTTTGTCGAAGCTGCTTCTTTATTTCTTAGGAAATAAAATATACCAATGGGAAATAACTGAATTTTACCTCTTATTTAAATATACATTTTATTTGAATTCACTTTCTAAAATAGGCAATTTCCTGTTATTATATGGAGGTGTTTCAAAAAATGAAGAAATGAAAACGCATTTATATTGTGAATTCTTCATCCTGTTTTAGCGATCGGTAATCTTCTACTCTATTAGTGGGGCATTACCGATCGTTAGAACGATATGTAACTATATTGGTATAGCAAACCGAAGGGAGTCTTGTAATGGACATTTTATTAGCGCTTCTTCCTGCAATTGCATGGGGAAACATCTTATTAGTAAGCGTAAAAATGGGCGGTGGTGCATATAGCCAAACGGTAGGTATGACAATCGGTGCTCTATTCTTCGCAACAATTATGTATGTATTTACTCAACCAGCTTTAACAATGACAATCTTAATTGTTGGTTTTATTTCAGGTTTATTCTGGGCTTTAGGACAAGTAAACCAATTAAAAACAGTTGAAAAACTAGGTGTTTCAACTACTGTAACGATTTCTACTGGTATGCAACTTGTTGCAACTTCTATCTTTGGGGTTATCGCTTTCCGTGAGTGGACTACTACTACAACGATCATTCTGGGAACGATTGCAATCCTATTAATTGTAGTTGGTGTTGTATTCACATCATTAGATGATAAAGAAAATGCTCAGCCACCTGGACAATTAAAAAAAGGACTTCTTACTTTAATTGTTTCTACTTTCGGCTATCTTGTATATGTAATTATTATTCGTTGGTATAATATTGATGGTTGGTCTGCTATTTTACCACAAGCAGTTGGTATGTTTGTTGGTGCGGTTGTACTGACGTCTAAACATAAACCATTTAACAAATATGCAATCCGTAATGCTTTGTCTGGTTTACTATGGGGAACTGGAAACTTATTCTTACTTCTTTCATTACCACGTGTTGGAGTAGCAACAAGCTTCCCATTATCTCAAACTGGAATCGTTATCTCAACATTTGGTGCGATTGTCTTCTTAGGTGAAAAGAAAACAAAACGTCAATTGATCTTTATTGCACTAGGTAGTGTTTTAATTATCGGCGGCGCTGTATTACTTGGTATGACAAAAGCATAATCTTATATTCTATTAGTAAACCCCTGAAGCATATATGCTTCAGGGGTTTTTCAATTCTAATTATTTTCTAGATATAATTATTTGTATGTTCTTGCCCCCTATAATTGCTCTTCCACTCTAGCAAACCAGCTACACATATAAAGAGATTAATAACAGTTAATATTAGCATGAATTTCCGCCTTCTCATTATCCATTCCATCTACGGTAAGTCTTTTCTTTTTACAACATTCTCTTAAAGATGATATCGTTTTTATAACATATCTCTACTAGAAAGGAATAAAGAATATGCTAACTAAACATCGAATTTTATTTATTGGTGCCGGTCGTATGGCAGAAGCTATATTTTCCGGATTACTTAAAACAAGCAAAGAGTACATCGAAGAAATTATCGTCTCTAATCGAAGCAACGTAGAAAAGCTAAAACAGTTACAACATCGATATAATGTGTCTACTGCAACAGATTGGAAACAGCATGTTACATCTGTTGATACGGTTGTTTTAGCAATGCCACCTTCTGCTCATGAAGAGTTATTAGCTGAGCTATCTCCGTTAATATCAAATCAACTAGTCGTAACAGTCGCAGCCGGCATTGGACCATCTTATTTAGAAGCTAGACTCCCAAAGGGCACGCCTGTTGCTTGGATTATGCCTAATACAGCTGCTGAAATTGGAAAATCTATCTCCTTATATACAATGGGACAATCAGTAAATGAGATGCATCAAGAAACCCTGCAACTGCTTTTAAAAGGTATTGGTACTTCGCAACTTTGTACTGAGGAAGAAGTTCATCAGCTTACTGCAGTTACTGGAAGTGCACCAGCCTTCCTTTATTACTTTGCTGAAAGCTTAATTGAAACAACAAAAAGTTATGGAGTCGATGAAGAAACCGCAAAACATCTTGTCATTCAAATGATTTCTGGCTCTGCTTCTATGCTCGAACAAACGCAAAATCCAGCTAACCTCCGCGAACAAGTAACAACGCCAGGTGGTTCCACAGCTGAGGGTCTCAAAACTTTATACGAATATAATTTTTCAGAGGCAATTCAAAAAGCAGTAGAAGCAACAAACAAAAAAGCTAAGGGGAAATAATATGATTTTAACAAGTTTAAAAGACTATACAACATTACATAACGGTGTAAAAATGCCTTGGTTTGGTTTAGGTGTTTTTAAAGTAGAAGATGGTTCAGAAGTAATTGATTCTGTAAAAGCAGCAATTAAAAATGGCTACCGCAGCATCGATACTGCAGCAATCTATCAAAATGAAGAAGGCGTTGGACAAGCGATTCGTGAATCCGGTGTTTCACGCGAAGAATTATTTATTACCTCAAAAGTATGGAATAGCGATCAAGGATATGAAACAACACTTCAAGCATTTGAAACTACATTAGAGAAATTAGGTCTAGAATATTTAGATTTATATTTAGTACATTGGCCTGTAAAAGGGAAATATACCGAATCATGGAAAGCATTAGAAAAACTTTATAAAGATGGCCGTGTTCGCGCTATCGGTGTGAGTAATTTCCACATTCACCACTTACAAGACGTATTTGAAATTGCTGAAATTAAGCCAATGGTCAACCAAGTGGAATACCACCCACGTTTAGCACAAGAAGAGTTACATGCATTCTGTAAAGAACATAATATTCAGCTTGAAGCTTGGTCACCATTAATGCAAGGACAACTACTAGATAATCCAACGTTACAAGAAATTGCGACAAAATATAATAAATCAACTGCGCAAATTATTTTACGCTGGGATTTACAAAACGAAGTTGTAACAATTCCCAAATCAATTAAAGAACATCGCATTATTGAAAATGCAAACATCTTCGACTTTGAATTAGGTGCTGATGATATGAAAGCAATTCAAGCTTTAAATGAAGATCGTCGCGTTGGTCCAGATCCAGATAACTTTAACTTCTAGTAGAAAAACCACTGCCCTATGCAGTGGTTTTTCCGTTTAAGAAAACTGAAAATTTAAACTATATTTCATTTAGTTGACACTTCATTATTCAAGGTGTAAGATTTTGAATTATCAAAGAAACACAAAAATTAATAAAATTTATTCGTTTACTCATTGTATCAAGAGAGGTGGAGGGACTGGCCCTTTGAAACCTCGGCAACAGGTTCATTTTGAATACTGTGCCACTTCCTGCAAGCTTTATGCTTGAAAGATAGAATGAGGGACTTCGTTTATATACGGGTGCATAACTTGTACGTAAAAATCCCTCTTTCTCAATATGAAAAGAGGGATTTTTTATTTTTCATTTCCCTCATCATCATCCAAACTTAATTATTTAGGAGGAAAATCAAATGAAAAAGAAGTTTGTACCCGGTATTGCATCAGTTGTAGGAGTAAGTATTTTATTAACTGGTTGCGGTAGTTATAAAAACGAAGCAAGCGGAGCAAATGCAAAAGACGAGGCACCTAGTAAACAGGTTTTAAACTTATCTTCACCTACTGAAATACGAACAATGGATACGGCTCGTGCTACAGATACTGATTCTGGTCAAGTAATGAGAAACGTATTTGAAGGTTTGTATAATCTTGGTGAAGGTAACAAACCTGTTCCTGGTGTTGCAAAATCTCATGAAGTAAGTGGCGATAAAACGAAATACACATTCCATTTACGAGATTCAAAATGGTCAAACGGCACTCCTGTTACAGCTAAAGATTTTGTGTTCGCTTGGCAAAGAGCCGTAGATCCAGCAACAGCCTCTGAATATGCATTTCTATTCTTTGATATTAAAAACGCAACAAGAATTAACAACAAAGAACTTCCAGCCGACCAACTTGGTGTAAAAGCAGTTGATGACCATACGTTTGAGGTAGAATTGGAGCGTCCTGTTCCGTATTTTATTAGCTTAACAGCGTTCCCAACATTTCTACCAATTAACGAGGAATTCTTTAAAGCACAAGGTGATAAGTATGCTTTAGAAGATAATACAATCTTGTACAACGGAGCTTTTACACTAAGCGATTGGAAGCACGAACAAAGCTTTAAATTCAAGAAAAACCCTACCTATTGGGATAAAGATACTGTCAAACTAGAAGAAATCAATTTTAACGTCGTAAAAGAAAAATCAACAGAAGTAAATTTATTCGAGTCAAAACAATTAGATCGTATAAAACTAACATCTGACTTCGTCGATAAATATAAAAAGGATGCTAACTTTAAAGAACGTCCAAACGTAGGCGTACAATTTTTACGTATGAATCAACAAAACAAAGTGCTTCAAAACGTTTCTGCACGCCAAGCAATTGATCAAACAATTGATAGAAAATCCTTTGTAAATACGTTATTAAATGATGGATCTACACCAACATTTGGTCTCGTTCCAAAAAACTTTGCAAAAGGACCTGAAGGAAAAGACTTCCGTACTGCAAATGGCGATTTAACAAAAGTTGATACAAAATCTGCACAAGAGTTATGGAAAAAAGCTAAACAAGAGCTTGGTTCTGAAAAGATAACATTAGAATTATTAACGAGTGATGCTGACCTTGATAAGAAAACTGGTGAATTCTTAAAAGGACAACTAGAAAAGAATCTAGATGGATTAACAGTAAATATAAAACCGCAACCGCGTAAGCAACAAGTTTCGCTTTTATTAAAAGGTGACTACGAAATCGGAATTGATGGCTGGAGCCCTGACTTTGCGGATCCAATTACATTCCTTGAGCTATTTACAACGAATAACCCTTATAACTTAGATCATTACTCTAATAAGGAATTCGATGAAACAATAGCAAAAGTGAAAACAACTTTAGCTGGTGATGAAAAAGCTCGCTGGGAAGCATTACTAGCATCCGAGAAAATATTATTTAAAGACTCTGTTATCGCTCCTCTTTACCAAAAAGGCGAATCTTATTTAGAACGTTCTTATGTGAAAGGAGTTGTGCAAGTAGACTTTGCAGGGCAATTAAACTTCAAGTGGGCAAAAATTGAAAAATAAAGTGAAACTTTAATAAGTGGGGGTTTCTTCATCCCCACTTATTATTAGCCCACACCAATTGTTTTTTTAGCAAAATATATTAAAAATAGGTTCTCTCACACATGAGAATCCGCTTTTTCAATATATTATTCTAAGAAATTAACAATCTATTTTTATTATTGACATATAGTTCTTTCCAGTGTTAATATTCTAAATAATCAAAGAAACGAAATATTTCACCATCAAAATATAATGTCTACTACGTTGAAACATATAACGATAGATTATAGATCAACATGTATATACATATAGAACACCTGATTACCTATAAACAAATATTTATAATAGGTTTTATCTCCTTCTATAGCTACTTCAGACATGGACATTATGACGTTACGAACAACACATTTAGGGAGGAACGAACAATGAAGAAAAAAGTTATACCTGTTGTTGCATCTGTTTTAGGGGCAAGTCTATTACTAACTGCTTGCGGGGGAAATAAAGATAATGCAAGCGGAGCGAAAGCAAACGATAAAGCACCTGATAAACAGGCAATTAACTTATCATTCGCTTCAGAAATTCCAACAATGGATGTTGCAAAAGCAACGGATGGGGAATCCATGAACGTAATGCGCAATGTTTTTGAAGGGTTATATGCAATGGGAGAAGATAATAAACCGGTTCCTGGTGTCGCTGAGTCGGTTGACATTAGTCCCGATAAAACAAAATATACATTCCATCTGCGTGATTCAAAATGGTCAAACGGTACTCCTGTTACAGCAAAGGACTTTGCCTTCGCTTGGCAACGTGCCGTAAATCCTGATACAGCAGCTGAATACGCATTCTTATTCTTCGATATAAAGAATGCGAAACAAATAAACCAAAAACAATTGCCAATTGATCAACTAGGGGTCAAAGCTGTTGATGACAACACGTTAGAAGTACAACTAGACCGTCCTGTTCCCTACTTCTTAAGCTTAACGACATTCTCAACATTCTTACCAATTAATGAAGAGTACTTAAAGTCTCAAGGCGATAAATATGGTTTAGAAACAAATCATTTAATTTACAACGGTGCTTTCACATTAGAGAACTGGAAACATGAACAAAGCTTCCAATTGAAGAAAAACCTTAACTATTGGGATGCTAAAACGGTAAAACTAGAAGAAATCAACTTCAATGTCGTTAAAGATAAGTCTACAGAAGTGAACTTATATGATTCAGGACAAATTGATCGTGTTGCTTTAACTGCAGAGTTTGTTGATAAATATAAGAGCGATCCAAACTTCAAAGAACGCGCTGAAGTCAGCATTCAATTCTTACGACTAAATCAGAAAAATGAAACATTAAAAAATCAACATGCACGCCTTGCTATTAACGGCGCAATGAATAAAAAAGCTTACGTAGAAACAATCTTAAATAACGGCGCTGTTCCAGCTGAAGGAATGGTTCCTGCGAAATTCGCAAAGAGCCCGGAAGGCAACGACTTCCGTAAAGAAAATGGAAATCTAGTCAAGGATGATGTGAAAACAGCGAAAGAAAACTGGAAAAAAGCAAAACAAGAACTTGGTACTGACAAAGTAACAATCGAACTATTAACAAGTGACAATGCTTTAGCTAAAAAGACTGGTGAATATTTAAAAGGTGAATTAGAAAAGAACTTAGACGGATTAACAGTGAATTTAAAACCACAACCACGTAAACAACAGCTAAAACTACTATTAAGTGGTGACTATGAAATTGGTATTGACGGCTGGGGCCCTGACTTCGCTGATCCAATTACATTCTTAGATCTATTTACAACAGATAGTGCTTATAACTTCGATAAATACTCTAACAAAGAGTACGATGAGCTAATTCATAAAGTGAAAACAGATTTAGCTGGCGATGAAAAAGCACGCTTTGAAGCAATGAAGCAAGCTGAAAAAATTCTATTACAAGACGGCGCTGTCGCTCCTTTATACCAACAAGGTCGTTCTTACTTACAACGCTCTTTCATTAAAGGACTTGTAACAACTGACTTCGGTGGTGAGTTTAACTACAAGTGGACAGAAGTTGCAAAGTAACAAAAGTAAAAGGTATCCCATGAAGGATACCTTTTTACTTTTATACAACTTTAACTACAGAGCTTCCTCTTCCCTTTGCCATTCCTTTTATAGCTAAAATCATACCTGCTACTAATTGTATAACCAATACAATAACTAATAATGAAATAATATTTCTTTCTAAACTAACTCCTCCAAATATTATTGTATAATAGCCATTTCCTGCATATATTGCAGGAAATAATTCACCGATTGTTTGATATGTTTTAGAAAGCATTTCATGTGGTACAATTACACCCAAACTTACAAGTTGTAACGATAGTGAGATGATATTGAAAATCATACCTGCATCTCCAAAAACAGTTACAACCATTTGTGTTAATGAAAGAAAGGCGAAGAAGACTATTGTCAATAATCCTCTTTTCCTTCTTTTTGCATTGAACCAAAACTCATCATAAATATAAACACAAACATCAAATATGTTCTCCACGTCAAAGAAGGTATATGCCCTGACCAAAGATAGCTAACTAAATAATTAATTCCCATAATACAAGACGATATTACTAAACTAATACTTATTAGTTTTACATATTTGAGCATATCTTTTCTCCTTGTTTTTTATTTTTCTACTTCTTCAAATTGTAGATTCACTGGCTCTTCTAAAAGTGTTTCATAAAAGTTCTCTGCCAAATCTGTTGAAGGAATTTTTTCATCTACTTCATCAAATCGAATACTATCTAGCCACACACAACCTTCTCCTGATAATAAAACACCAAATGCAATACCAAGTGCTTCTTCTTTTATATCTAATACAACCGAGTACGATTGCCAGTTATTCGTATTTTTAATGGGGCGATTTTGCATATTATCCATAGCGAGCGGTTCTGTATCTTTTCCATCTACTCGCATCCACAATCCTGCCCAATCTCTTACATTTTCACTCTTAATAAATGCTGTAAAACGTAATCTCTTTCCTACATATTTATCCGCTCGGAACATTTGCATTAATGTTGAAAATCCTCCGTGCGTAACATTCTCTTTTGCTTTTATGTATGCAGATACTTTCCCCTGATGGACAACTTCATAATCTAAACCCATCTCATATTCAGCAGGATGACTTCCACTTAAGATCCATCCTTTCGGTATACCTTTTTGCATTGAAACACCCTCTCTTTCTATATAAAATGACTGAAAGTACTTTCGATATTTCTTTGGTGGCAATTGAAACATTCTTTTAAAAGCTCTCGTAAATGCCTCTTGTGAGGAAAAACCGTATTGCACTGCAATATCAATAACAGCTCTCTCCGTTGACACTAAAACTTGCGCAGCATGAGTTAACCTTCTCTTTCGAATATAATCTGTTACACTCATCCCAACATATCTTTGAAAGATGCGATGAAAATGGTACATCGATACTGCACTGTGAGATGCCACTCTTTCTGTTGTAAGCTCCTCATGTAAGTGATTCTCTATATATTCAATTGATTTTTTTATTATCTCTTTATATTCTTCATGCATTTTAGCCCCTCCTCACAACTTCAATTTACCATATACATACAAATCTTTTTTGATTTAAATTGCGGATTAGCCCTTGCAACTACAGAATAATAATTTATTTTCAACACATACATAATTACATGTTTTTGGGAAAAACTTGTATAGAACGAATTTACATAAGGAGGAATTTATAATGAGAATTCTACTATCAGTTTTATTAGCTCTTATGCTAGTACCTGCATTAACAGGATGTAAAGCTCCTGCAAAAGAAGACACAACTTCTAATAAAAAGACGACTGAAGAAGCAAAAAATGAGGCTCCTGCAGATTTAAAACTAAACTTCAATGAATTCGATTTAAAGGCAGACTACCAAGATACAAAGAAAGACTACGAAGCAGACTATAAAAATGTAGCAGCTGATAAGAAAATGGAAGCAAAAATTGAAGATCATAAAGCAGATGTAAAATTAACAGGAGACGAGGCTATCACAAAATTAAGCCCACTCTTACAAGAATTAAAATTTGATAAAAATACTGCTGACCAAGAAGTAATCGATCAAGTAGTGAACGTGTTCAAACTTGATAAAGACTATCAAAAATTTGATTTAGAAGTTGTCTTCTCTGATGGAACGAAAAAAGAATACAAAAGAGAAATAAAATAAAGAAGTAGGCGGTAGTAAGAAGAAAAAATAACCTTGCACAGGCAAGGTTATTTTTTCATTTCTGCTTGAAAACGTTTATAGTATGTTGATGCTGTTGCAAAATTAATTTCTATATCACGAATCAACGATGAATCTTCTTCTTTAGCTAACTTCTGTAATTTTTTCATTGCTTGCTCCGATTCATTCAAGAAACCAACATATACTTCATGTTCTTGCTCTTTCGACTTCGGCACACGAATTTCTTTACGTATATGATCAATATCTTCTAACATGCTCGTTGTTACCTTTTGCACATCTTCTTTATATGTAGCAGTCGTTATTTCCTTACCGCCCTTTTCTTTTGCTACTTCAAATAACTGCAGTGCTTTATTAATTTCTTTATTCATTTTCATATCGTATTTTTCATGTACTGCACGGTATTCTTTCATCTCTTCTGTTTGTTCTGTAGATTGCTCTACCTTTTCTTTCGGTTCTTTCGTATCTTTATTTCCATTACATCCTGCTAGAAGGAGCATTCCTCCCATTACGGCAATACCCAAAACCTTCTTCATCTCTTCTTCTCCTTTTATCTACAACTATTACTCATTATAGTTTCTTTTATCTCCACTTGTTATTATACCGAGAACATCCTACTTTTTACACTTAAGACGACACCGTAATATATATACCAACATGTTTGTCACAGTATCGTCACTTTATACAAATAATTTTTGCAATGCTTTACTACATCACCTTACAAAACTGTATGAGGTATTTCAAAGAAATGAAAAAAGAACTGATTCAAACATTCCCTTTGAATCAGTTCTTTTTTGTTAAGCCTCTAGATTTTGTTTTTGTTGCAGTTCAAACTGTTTCTCACTTCTTCTGGCCATAAATAGATAACATAACACTGCTCCTACTTCACAAAGCGCAATAACAATACCCATCGGTAATGCTGTATTACTTCCACCGATACCTACTAGCGGAGCAACAAGAGCTCCTGAAATAAACTGTAATAAACCTAATAAAGCTGATGCTGTTCCTGCAGCTTGTTTCTGATTTCTCATCGCTAATGAGAACCCAGTTGTTGATACAACCCCGACACTTGATACAACAAGGAATAACGAACATAAAACACCAATTAAACCTATTCCTAGTACGATTGTCAGTAGTAAAGATAGACCACCAACAGCTGCGATAATAATACCCGCAACAAATAATGTCTTCTCATTCACTTTCCCCGCTAAACGACCCGTTACCTGACTAGCAATAATAATACCGATGCCGTTAATCGCAAAGAATAAACTAAATTGCTGTGGTGATGCTCCGTATATGTTCTGCAACACAAATGGTGAGCCCGAAATGTATGCAAACATTGCCGCTGTTACTAATCCTTGTGACAATGCATATCCCATAAACAGACGGTCCTTTAACAATTTTCCGTACGTCGCCAAAGTCCCTGACAAACCACCCGTTTCTCTTTCTTCAGGAGGTAATGTTTCACGTAATACAAAAGTAGCTGAGATTAACATGAATACGCTAATTGCTCCAAGAACGATGAAAACACCGCGCCACGTTGTAAACTGTAACAATTGCCCCCCAATAATCGGTGCCAAAATAGGTGCTGCTCCGTTTACTAACATAAGCAGTGAGAAAAACTTCGTCATTTCAGAACCTGAGTACATATCTCTTACCATCGCACGTGATATAACAATCCCGGCTGATCCTGAAGCTCCTTGTAGGAAGCGCAATAATACTAATGTCCAAATAGATGGCGCAACAGCACAAAGTAAAGAAGAAGCAACATAAATAATAAGAGCAATAATAAGTGGTTTGCGTCTTCCGTAAATATCACTAATTGAGCCAACAAATAATTGCCCTACTGAAAGCCCAAGTAAACAAGCTGTTAATGTAAGCTGCGCTAGGGATGCACCTGTTTGCAAGTCATCCGTTAACTTCGGTAATGAAGGCAAATACATATCAATAGATAATGGCCCAATTGCCGTAAGTGTCCCTAATACAAGAATCATCCACAACCTGTTTGCCTTTACAGGTTTATATATTTCGTGATTAACTTCATTCACTTTTTCAATTCACCCTTTCCTATACACACTGAATCGTAACAATTATAGTTACATCATAAACATACGTCAAGTACAGTGCATTTTCCTCTTTCATAATGTAAAAAAAGCGATAGAAATTCTACCGCTTTACTTTTTCACATTGCTATTCGTAAATTTAGATACCGAGGCCATCGTCTCTCCCGTATCTAAATATGTAATTTGAATTGGATCTCCTACTTCTGTAAACATAGCATATGGAAATTTCTTCACTGGTATCATAAATACCTTTTGTTCATTCTCTAAAAGTACGTACACGATTGTATTTTCACCAGATTTTTCTTTATATACACGTTGTACAATACCTTCTTTTTGCGCTTCTTTTCCTGTTGAGGTTGGTCTAAATGTATCACCATTACCGCTCATTACGTTTTTATAATTCTCAAGCGCTTCTTTCTGCGAAGAACCTGTCGCAAATATTTTTGCATTAGCAGCATATACAACTGTATGCGCACGTACTAGGCCTCCGTCATCAACAACCGGAATAATCCAAGCTGGTTTACCGTATACGTTATAAATGACAGGCATTGTCCCATGCCATTTCTCTCTCTTAAAGGAATTATCCACTACTTCTGTAGCTGCTGAACCATCCATAATCCCCTTTACTTCTTTTCCATTATAATAATATAGCTTGCCTGTGCGTGCATCTACTAATGAATAGCCTAGAGCTGAATCTACTCCTTCTTTTGGAGAAGTAAAGTCTGTAAAATAATACAGTGTTCCATCTTTACCAAAAATCGGGGTCACGCCTTCTTTCGTTCCCCACTCAGTCGGAATTTTCATATCTGTTTGTGAAAATTTCGTATTCCAAAATCCGTGAATATATTTACCAAAGTACGTATTTAACGTAGATGCAGTCTCATGATTTAATACACCATCAACAAATTTAGGTGCCTTTCCTTTATCATATCTTTTCACTTCACCTGTTTGTGCATCTACTACGACAACACCTTCTACCTCAAATCCAGATCTTCCTGAAATAAATTCACCATACGTCATTGTATAATATGGTTTTCCTTTATCATCAACCTCAAATTTAGGTTTTCCTTTAAAGATTAAATTTGGTTCTGCTTGCCTTACCACACGCTCTAAATTATTACCAAAAAACATGCTTGGCACATATTTCATTTTATAACCGAGGTGCAGTTTCGCTTCCGCATCAGGATTCGTACCTGACATCGTTACATACCCTGGAATTGTCTCAGCTTTACGTGCTTTAAAAAAACCTGAAACTTCAATCGGCGCTACATATAAAGCTTCGCCGTTTACCATTTGTGGCGTTAATTCTCCTAGCTCAAAATAAGCTACTTTTGGAATATCACCAAATACTTTTTTCATCTTATTCTCCGCTGTCTTTGGCGGCACTGTAAACGGCTGGTCATTTTCAGTAAATGGCTCTGAAATATCTTTCTCTACCTTAACAACAGAATCATATTTCTTTTGCGAGATTACTATATCGTGCAAATAACCAAAGTAGCCGTAACTTGCGAGTAAAATAAACATTAGAAGTCCTTTTAATGTACCTTCTAATTTCCCTATTTGATCTTGTGAAAATAAAACAAGCCCAATTAAAATTGCTACTGCAACAGAATAATGAGTAAGAATCGAATCTACTCGATCATCAATTAGCCAAAAGTATTCATAGATTGCAATACCTATCCAAAATAAAACAGGAATAACTAAAATAGATGATTTCTTACCCTTTACAACCTTCTTATCTCCCTTCTTATCCACTGCTCGAAGCTTACTACTACTTCTTGTCCATGGAATCAAAAACAAAGTAAGAATAGCTAAAACTACAAATTTCATCAAAGGCACTGTCCCCTTTTCTTTTGTATTCCCTTTTAGTATAACAAATAAAGGGTATTAAGGTGAAAATAGGAATAGTTATATTTTTTTACTACTTAATACAATCCCGCTCACTACATATAAAATAGATGCAATATAAAAAATTGTACCAATTGTAAAGAAATCTACTAAATATCCCGTGGCAATAACCGCTACTGCTCCGCCAATGGATGTCCACACATGGTATTTTCCAATCTCATAACCAGCCTTTTCCTGCGCAACCTTTCGTGCTAACGAAGTCTTCTCAGTATTACGCTGCACAGCACCTAAAACGCCCATTACAATTTGAAGAATATACACATGCCAAACTTCCGTGGCAATTGGAAAGCAAAGCATTAAGATTGCCATGGACCAAGCGTATATGATTAATAATTTTTTATCCCCTACTTGATCAGATACCTTTCCCACTAGTGGATATACAAGTGCTGATGTTAAAGCAAATAAGCCATACGCCCAGCCAAATTGCGAGAAGCTATTTCCAACGTTTCGAAGCAATAATATATAAAAAGGAAATACCATACTTCCTGCCATCATGATGATACTTTGCGAAGCCACAAATCTTCTATATGTCATTTCGTATACTCCCTATAAAATAAATTCACAAATCTCTCTTCTGAATCTACTTCCTTCTTTTTCTTGAGAAATTCTTCAATGCGAGGATATGCCCTCTTTAACTGCTCTTTCGTTGGATAAGAATAATACGGCAAATAGTAACTACCATTATGCTTTAAAGTAACATCAATCATCTTTCGAATGACATCCTCTGTTTTCTTTATCTCACTCTCTGAGCGTCCCTGGTTAATCAAAAGAACCAGCGCAAACATATCATCTTTCGCATAGGACAAAACTGCATTTTCATTCTTTTCCACGTAACGAATCGTAATGTTGAGTAAATTAAACTCTTCTTCATTTAATACGTTACGTAAATCATCTATATACTCTGTGAAAGCATCTATAGGCACAAAGTATTCTTGTAACACTTCGGTCCTATTTGGATTTTCATATTCCATAAAAGCACTATCTGATCTCATAACATTATTACGCGTCTCATAATTTCCATCTGTACGTTCAAAATAACCTCTTTGTATATCCCAAAATGTATTCTTTCCCCAATCACTATAACGTGATAAACCAAGTAAAAATTTCGGTGCAGCTATAATATTTTCTTCCTTTAATTCACTGTACTCTTCTCTCATATTTTGATTTTGTGCCAAAGTATAATCTGTCACATACATCTCTTTTAAAAATGAATTTGGAGCAACAGAAATACGCGCTAAGTGCATACGAACATTCTCATCTCTTTTCACTTTCTCTTTGAAATAAGATGCGTATTCTTTATAATCTATCATTCTCGTGTGCATTTCATATAATTCATCATCTGTTAACTTCAGCGTCACATCTAAAATAACTCCAAATAAACCGTAACCCCCAATGACATATGGAAATAACTCTGCATTTTCTTCTCTACTTACATTACGTACCGTGCCATCTGCCATTAACAATCTAAATGAATCTACTGTATCAATCAGTGCCTCATGACGAATATCACGCCCGTGTACATTTACACTTAATGAACCGCCAACAGTAAAAATATTTTGAGACTGCATGACCTGTACCGCAAGGCCATAAGGATTTATTTTCTTCTGAATATCATTCCAGGTGACACCACTTTGAACTGTAATCCGCTTCTTCTCTGGATCAAATTCTAATATTTTATTATATCCTTTCATATCGAGCATCGTGCCATTCGGATAATATGTCTGTCCTCCTTGGCTATGTTGCATGCCTGCAATGGAAATTTTCTCTCCTGAAACTTTTGCATCTCGCACTAATTTTATTAACGAGTGCTCTTCCGTAGCACCTTCAACACGTTTTATTTTTGTCGGAAGCAATTTACCTACATCACTCATAATAGGATGATCAATTTGTTTTTTATACGTATGTACAGACGTTGCAAGCAAAACCGTATATGCGACAATGACCACTGCTATCTTTCTTTTTTTCAAAGGACACTCTCCTTATTAGCAACAAAAAGAGATACCCGTTCTTTCAGGTACCTCTCTTGACAGTGATTACTTTGCTGCTGGCAATTGTATTGGATCAAATTTATCATACGATGTAAACTTTGCATCCGTAATAATGTGCGCTTTATCCTCACCATTGCTACTCATAACCATATCTATCTTTGCTGATTCATATTTAAAATCTTTTGTAATAATATATTCCCCATCTATTTCTTCTATCTTTGCATTTTGGCCTTGTAGCATTTGTTTCTGCTTTTCATCCATACTAGCTAACATACTCTCTGTCTCTTGCCCTTTTAATGCAAACTTCAGCTTATAATTATCTCCACTTTTCTCCATCTTCACTTTATTTAAAATTTCCGATGGAATCTCTAAATTATCTACCATTCCTTGAGTCGCGTTCATTCCGTTAGCATTCAATTGTTCCTCTGGTACAGACATAATTTCACCCGTATTAGGATTTTTTAACTGACCAGCAATTTTGCCACCCACATCATAAACAACAACCTCTGTACCAGAAACATTCATTTCAGAACGAGAATTTTTTTTCTTCGGCTCTAGTTGCATTTTAGCCTTTATTACATTCATCTCTGTTCCTTCAGCCTTTATTCCCACATCATATGTCATCGTTACATTTTCTTCGTTTTTAAAAGCTTCATTCGCTTTATTAAAAACATCCTTCGCTGTTAATTCCTTTTCTTTCTGCACAGCTTCTTTTTTCGGTTCGTCAGTCTTTTTTGTTTTCTCATTACTACACCCTACTCCTAGACCGACTGCAAGTACTAAACTTGAAATTAAAATAAGTTTTTTCATAACGTCCCCTCCTTCCCAAAAATAATATCATCTCTTTTCCTATGAAATCTATATAATTCGTAATATTTATCTTTAAATTTATTTCCTATATAACAACATGTTTGAGAAAAAGTTTAAATATGATGTAAATAATAACAACTCATTTCAGGAGGTCATTATGAAAGCGATTATTTGTACAAAGTACGGACCACCTAATGTTCTCCAGCTTCAAAATGTAGAAAAGCCTAAACCTAAAAAAAATGAAGTATTAGTTAAAATTCACGCAACAAGTGTATCGACTGGAGATTGTAGAATACGTGGCTTTAATAGCCCACTCTTATTTTGGATTCCTATGCGGATCATATTAGGTTTCAGAAAACCGAGAAAACCTATACTTGGCGTAGAGTTATCCGGTGAAATTGAAGACATTGGAACAGATGTAACACAATTTAAAAAAGGAGATCAAGTTTTTGCATTAACAGAACTAAACCTTGGTGGTTATGCGGAATACACATGCGTGCATGAAAGTGGATTAATAGCATTAAAACCTACCAATGTGACATATGAAGAAGCTGCCGTTATTCCTTTCGGCGGAACTTCAGCATTGCACTTCCTTAGAAAAGGACAGATAAAAAAAGGGCAACGAGTACTTATATATGGCGCCTCTGGGTCAGTAGGGACAGCTGCCATACAACTTGCTAAATACTTCGGGGCGACTGTCACAGCCATTTGTAGTAGTTCGAATTTCGATTTAGTAACAACTTTAGGGGCAGACAACGTAATTGATTATATGAAAGAAGATTTTACTAAGCGGGGCGAGCACTACGATATTATATTTGATGCAGTTGGAAAATATAAAAAGTCTCTTTGTACAGATGCATTAATGCCTAATGGAAAATATGTATCTGTGAACGGAATGATGGCAAAGGTCAGTAAAGAAGATATGAACCTGCTAAAACAACTAGCTGAAACAGAAAAGCTAAAACCTGTTATTGATAGAACTTACCGATTAGAAGAAATTGCTGAAGCTCATATATATGTAGAAAAAGGACATAAAAAGGGGAACGTTTCGATTACCTTAAAGTAAAATATATTCTGAAAATATTATTGACAATTCTTTTTGTAAGATTTACTATTAGTACCATATTCAAAACTACATACACATACTCTTATCAAGAGTGGCGGAGGGACTGGCCCGATGATGCCCGGCAACCGAGCTTATGACGTATAAGCTAAGGTGCTAATTCCTGCAAAACGAGTTTTCGTTTTGGAAGATAAGAGAGGAATCTATTTCGTCTATTCGGCACCTCTCTTATTTTTGGGAGGTGCTTTTTATTTTGGAACGTATATGAAGGGGGATTTATAGATGAAAAAGGTATTATTAAGCATTGTAAGCGGAGCAGTATTATTATTAGGCGCATGTAGCGTGAGTTCAGATAAAGAGGTAAAAGCATTAGACGAGAAAAAGATTACTGTCGGTGTAACAGGTGGACCACATGAACAAATTTTTGAAAAGGTAAAAGAAGTTGCAGCAAAAGATGGTCTCGAAATTGATATAAAAGTATTTAATGATTATGTAGCGCCAAACGTATCTTTAGATGAAAAAAGCCTTGATGTAAATAGCTACCAAACGAAATCGTATTTAGATGTATTTAAAGCTGAACGCAATATGAAATTAGCTGAAGTATTTTCAACAGTAACATTCCCTATGGGCGTATATTCTAAAGATATAAAAGATGTAAAAGACTTAAAAGAGGGCGACGCAATTGCTGTACCAAATGACCCAACGAATGAACTTCGAGCTTTAAAATTATTTGAAAAAGCAGGGGTTTTAAAAGTTGATCCGAAGGCTACAGAAAAAGCGACTGCAAAAGATGTAATTGAAAATCCAAAAAAATTAAAGATTGTCGAATTAGAGGCATCTCAATTACCAACACAACTAAGTGAAGTGAAAGCAGCTGCTATTAACACAAACTTTGCATTAGGTGCAAAATTAAGTCCAGCGAAAGATTCTATCTTCCGCGAAGGAAAAGATTCACCATATGTGAACTGGGTCGTTGTTCGTACTGAAAATAAAGATGATGCCGTTGTAAATAAATTAAAGAAAGCTTATCAGTCTAAGGAAGTAAAAGAGTTTATCGAGAAAAAATTTGATGGTTCAGTTTTACCATCTTGGTAGGAGCTGACGATAATGATTGAATTACAAAACATATCCAAAGTATTTACAACAAAAAAAGGGAATGTTGAGGCTCTTAAGTCTACTTCCCTTAAAGTAGAAAAAGGCGAGGTATTTGGAATCATTGGGTATAGTGGCGCTGGTAAAAGTACATTGATTCGATGTGTAAATTTATTAGAAAAACCAACGACAGGAAATATCATTGTAAACCAACAAGACTTAACAACATTATCGACAAAAGAACTAGCAAAAGCGAGACAAAGAATCGGAATGATCTTCCAAGGATTCAATTTACTTAAAACTGTTACCGTTTATGAAAATATCGCATTACCGTTACGGCTTGCTGGCATTCCAAAAGCAGAAATTGAAAAAAGAGTAGAAAAGTATTTACGCATTGTCGATCTTTTTAATCGAAAAGATGCGTATCCAAGCGAACTTTCTGGTGGTCAAAAACAGCGTGTTGCAATTGCTCGTGCGCTATCACATGAACCTGAAGTGTTATTAAGTGATGAAGCAACGAGCGCATTAGATCCCGAAACAACCGATTCTATCCTTGATTTGTTATTAAAGATTAACGAAGAAATCGGAATTACGATTTTACTCATTACACATGAAATGAATGTCATCCAGCGTATATGTGACCGCGTTGCTGTTATGGAACATGGATCTGTAGTCGAAAGTGGGACTGTAAAAGATATTTTCACAAACCCACAACATGTAACAACGAAGAAATTTGTAAATAGCGCATTTGCAGCGAAAATTCCAGAAGAGGTACAGAAAGAACTACAAAGTACTGGAGAAATTGTAACACTTTCATTTATTGGCACTACTTCAGGGGAACCTGCCTTAGCCGTTGCCACAAAACGTTTCCAAGTGTATCCGAATATTTTATCCGGTAATATTACGCAGTTAAAACATGAAACATATGGGAAACTAGTCGTTCATATGCAAGGGGAACAAAATGAAATCCACCGTGTTTTATCATTTTTACAAGGGCAAGGAATCATCGTAGAAGGAGGTAGAACAGACTATGGGAAACAAGTCCTTTTTGGATGAATGGGGTAAAGTCATATGGGAAGCAACAATCCAAACATTTCAAATGACATCTATTTCATTACTCATCTCGATCCTTATTGCACTGCCACTTGGCGTCACACTTGTTTTAACGAGACCTGGTGGGCAACGTGAAAATAAAATCATCTATCCTATTCTTAATACAATTATTAATATCATTCGCTCTCTTCCATTTATCATTCTATTATTCTTCATCTTACCTTTTACAAAGTTTCTAATGGGAACGTCCATTGGCGTGCAAGGTGTTATCGTACCGCTTGTCGTCTTCACAGCCCCTTATATCGCACGTTTAATGGAGACAGCTTTACTAGAAGTCGATCGCGGTGTCATTGAAGCCTACCAAGCGATGGGCGTTTCTACTATAAAAATCATTTGGCACGTTATGGTGAAAGAAGCACGTCCCTCCCTTGTACTCGGATTAACAATCGCAACGATCGGCTTAATCGGCGCAACAGCAATGGCTGGCCTTGTAGGTGCTGGCGGGCTAGGGGATTTAGCATACCGCTTCGGACATTTACGCTACGAGCCTGAAGTAATGTATGCAACTGTCTTTATTTTAATTATCCTCGTTCAAGGATTACAGTCTTTAGGGAATGGTGTTGCACGAAGATTGAAGAAAGATTAAAAAAGAAGGCATCTCACCCTGGTGAGATGCCTTCTTTTTTATCTTTTAAATCCACCTTCTGAATGAATAACTTGCCCAGTAATCCACTCGGCTTCTTCACTTACTAGAAATTTAATGAGTCTAGCTGCATCCCTTGGCTCACCAATTCTGCCAAAAGGAAACATCGGCTTTAACCCTTGTTTTATCTCTTCAGTCATCCATCCTGTATCGGTTGGTCCTGGATTAATTGCATTCACTGTTATTCCTAAATGAGCTACCTCTGCTGACAACGTACTAGTAAGAGCATCAATAGCTCCCTTCGTTGTCGCATAAGCTAGTTCTCCTGCCATAGGACCTTGAAATTGCCCCGAAGTAATATTAACAATTCTACCACCAGATTTCTTATCAAATCCCCGAGAAAATTGACTACTTAACAGGGTACTCGCACGAACATTTACCATATAATGCTTATCTAATTCTTCAACAGTCAACGTAGAGAAATCATTATTCGTAGAATATGCTGCATTATTAATTAATATATGAGGGTACCCTAATTGTTCAGTAACTTTATTTATAAGCTCTTTTGGTGCATCATTCTGAGTTAAATCTAACTCCATACTTGATACTTTAACACCGTTTTTTAGTAACTCTTCTTTTAATTGTATTTGTTCATTTTTATCAACGCCCCAAGGCATCTCTTTATCGTAAGCTGTCCAATACGTAAAAAATATATCGTATCCTGATTCAGCTAATTCTTTACAAATCGCTGCCCCTATACCATCTAGACGACTTACCCCTGTAATAACTGCTACTTTATTTTTTAATTGGTTCATCATATACTCCTCCAAGTTTAAAGGACGCATATTTTATATAAGAGATATAAACTTTCCCACAAAAAAGACAGATACATAAAATAGACACCTATCCTTATAAAAGGGATGTACAAGCCAAATATGCATTCCTTGAATGATTTACAGATAACTAAATAAACCCTCGCTTATGAGAGCAAAATTTATCTATCTAGTAGTTTCTAATCATTACAAGTTCATCCACATATTGAGTCTTTGTCTCCTTTACATATATCTCTATTCTTAGTTTATCAAAGCAGATAAAATGTTACAAAAAATAAAACAATTATTCACAACCTATCCTTGTTCACATTCTCTCCATTGTGAATCTTTTCACATTGGATATATAATAAACGTGTAAATACAATATTGGAGGGATTTCAATGGTTATCAATTTTTTAAGAACTGATAAACGTGCTACTTTCATATTATTACTTTTACGGCTTTACATAGGATATACATGGTTCGCTGCTGGGATAGGCAAAGTCTTCGGACAATCTTTTGACGCAAGTGGCTTTCTAAAGGGTGCTATTGCTCAAGCATCAGGGGACCACCCTGCAGTACAAAGTTGGTGGGCAGATTTCCTTCAACATTTTGTCCTTCCAAACGCAGACCTATTTAGCTTTTTAGTTCAATGGGGAGAAATTTTAGTAGGTCTAGGTTTAATTTTAGGCGGATTAACAAAAACAGCTGCATTTTTCGGAATCATAATGAATCTTTCATTTTTATTAAGCGGAACTGTTAGTGTAAACCCAAACCTGCTTATTTTGACTATGTTCATTTTAGTTGCAGGGCAGAACGCTGGACGTATTGGATTAGATGGCTATGTTTTCCCTAAACTTTTCCGTAAAAACAACCACGGAATATATAAATTAAGTAAAACTGCGTAGTAAGAATTTACTTTTAAAATATAAATAAGAAAAAGAGCCTGAATATAGGCTCTTTTTCTTATTTATCCTAATTTAAACTTTTAACGAACCACGAAAACCTCTGGCAGCATAGTAAGAGTCTGCTCCATTGTGGTACACGAAAACATGTCCAAAGCGATAATCGCAAAATAGAGCACCACCAAGCTCTCTAATATCTGAAGGTGTTTGTACCCAACTCGATGATTTCATATCAAAATCTCCAAGTTGTTGCAATTCCCGATATTGTTCTTCCGTTAATAGTTCAATGCCCATAGCATTGGCAACATCAATAGCGTTATTTTCTGGTTTATGCTTTTTTCTTGATTCTAACGCTTCAAGATCATAACAAAGACTTCTGCGGCCTTTAGGACTCTCCTTTGAACAATCATAGAAAGTATATTCGTCCTTTTCTTCATCATAACCAATAACATCCGGCTCACCACCAGTTACTTCCATTTCGTTAAGTGACCATAATTTTTCAGCATTAGCTTCTATCTTCGCTTCAACTTTAGCCCATTCAAGACCTTCATGGCGGTTCATGTTTTTCTCAAAACGAGCTTGCAATACTTTCAATAACTCTTCACGTTTTTCTACTAATAAGTCATTTTTATTTCCTGTCATATTAGTCCTCCCTGATATATGTACTGATAGTAGTTTAAGTATATATTTTATAATAAATCATCTCAATATGAAGACCGTTTCGATCATATATCTTGTACAAACATCTATTACAAAGTCCTAAAACCCTCCATACTCTCTTCAAGCATATAGTGTGAAAACCACCTCAAGTTCTGCTTCATAATAGCCACATGAACTCCTGGTTGGTCAGAACTATATGCCATTCCTTTAAATATAATTAATTCTGTATCAACTTCCATATCCATTAATCCTTGATATAGATCATATGCATTTGTAATTGGAATTCTTGCATCCTTTTCCCCATGTTGAATTAAGGTAGGCGTACAAGCTGATTTAATATACGTCATAGGTGATGTCTTCGTATATATATCTGGATCATTCCATGGAGTATTTCCTAAATACATTCTAATAAAGTAAGGTATATCTGTATTTACGTAATGGGTACTCCAGTTAGTTATTCCACCGCCAACTGAAATAGCTTTAAACCTGCTACTAAATGTAGAACAGAAAGCTGATACATATCCACCGTTGCTCCATCCCATAACTCCTACTCTATCTTTATCTACTATCCCTTGATCAACTAGTTTATCAACTCCTGATATAACATCGTCGTAGTCAGCAATCCCCTGTTTTCTATAGTTAGCTTTTAAAAATTCATTACCATAACCTGAACTTCCTCTGTAATTTGGCTCTAAAACGATAAAGCCTTTTTCAACAAACTGTTCAATCGGATATTTCTCATTGAAGCAGTCTGAAAATATCGGAAAAGATGCCCAAGCCGGACCACCGTGAATTACTACTAATAAAGGATATTTTTTATTAGTGTCAAACTCTACTGGCGTTGATAAAACACCTTCTATTTCAAGACCATCACTACTTTTCCATGAGATGATTTCCCTGTTACTTTTAAGTTTCCCTTTGAAAAAGCTATTTTCATCCGTTATTTTTTTATCGTCTAAATAGATTTCAAAGGTTTCATTTGTTATAGCCTTATTATAGGTTATATGATTTCCATCCTTTGTTATAGAAGCATCCATTATAAAGCCATCTACTTTTTCGCTTAATATTTCCACAGTGCCATCTTCGGCTAGCAATCCAATAAGATAATTCGTTTTATTCTGCCACCTAATTAAAATCCCTTTAGCTGTCCACTGTAATGGCATAACCGTACTATCAAAATCTGTTACAGGTTGAATTACCTCTCCGGTATTTATATCATATATCTCTAACGTACTATCTTGTATATGGTTTCTATAGTAATCCTTCTCTCTTATGCTTGCTGTGTAACATATTTTACTGCCGTCAGGAGAAAAGCAAACACTCCCTCCCAACAATTTATCCACATTTAGCTTTTGTAGCTCTCCAGCTTTAATATGGAGTATGTATAGATCTCCATTTATATAATCTGCCATATTTGAGCTTGGTGTCGCCATAAATACAACCTTTTTACCATCATTTGAAATATCAAATTCATGGATATGAAAATCCTTACCATCCGTTAATTGATAAACAACTCTGTTCTCGTGTTCATCTGTATCACTTTGTATCACCTTTTCTATTTCAATGTAATATAAACAATTATTCTGGTGTTCCTTACCAATATGTTGAAAATCTCCATATAGGTCCTTACGTTTCTTTATCTCCTCACATTCTTTTGACTGCGTAACATAATAAAGCTCCTTGCCAGTAGGCCCCCATTCGAATGTACTGACTCCTTCTTTCTCATCAGTAATTTGAACTTCGCTATAATCATCTAGCGACTTAACAAATATCTGATTTTCCCCATCACCAACTGGACTAAGATATGCGATACACCTAGCATCTGGAGACCATAATGGGTGTGTACTATCTATATCCCCATTTGATAATGGGTAACTCTGCTTCTTATCTTTTTCATATATCCATACATGATTCCTATATGTATTGTCTTTCCAATCAGCCGTCTTCTTAACAAATGCTACGTTTTTACCATCATCACTTATGTTTGTACTTGATACGGTTGGTAATGAAATAATCTCTTCTATACTTAAATATGTTTTTGCTTTCACTTTCATATAATAAGCCCCCTTGTAATGTCCATGAATCTACCGTCTCTTCTTGTCGTAATAAAGGAAATTGTTCACGGATACTTAAAATAGTAACGGAAAATTCAGATAAATAAAAGTGAATCCGATAAAGTAAAACTTTAATCTATAGGGCTCTTTCCGCTTATCAATTTTAGATGTTCTTTTTCGACACAAAAACACCCCTTTTAGATACAAATTTGTAAATTTATTTTAAAGCTATAACTATATGTTGGTTTGGAATAAAATTTGATAAAAATGAAGTCACAAATCTTTATTTAACAACAAAAAAATTCATTTTGAAAAAACGATTGATCAAAATAGAATTACTCTTTTTAACTAAGTATGAGATTTTCATAAAAAAATTTTAATCAAAACTCACTTAGAATCTTTACTTGAAGAATAAAGCTTCGCATCTTTTTTGTGAACATCGTTAAACTAAGATAAATTTTGACCGAATCTGTAATTAATTGTAAAATATTACACATAGAAAGGTATTATAAAATAAATATAGAAGGGGTATGTTTTTTAGTTTTAAAGGGGCTAAAGCACATCTATTTTATGTTTTTAGAGGGAGAATTGAAAAATCATATGAAGAATTTCAAAAAGAGTACAGGTAAAATTTTACTAGCATCCGGATTAGTAGTTTCTATGTCAGCTTGTAGTGTAACTAGTTTATTTGGAGAAAAAGAAAAAACAAATGCTGAATCTGGTAAACAAGAAAGTAAAGAAACTAAGACAGAAGGTAAATCATCTGAAACAAAGGAAAAATCAACTAACTCAAAAGAAGAAAGTAAAGATGTTAAGATGATTATGGTTTTACCTGAGGATTACCCACAACTTATGGTAGACATTGAAGAAGACTTATTAAGACGTCTAGATTACTATGATGCTTCTGTGAGGGATAATAAAAAGGGAAGTAAGTCAAATGAAGAGGTACGAGATAGTATTAAAGACTTAGATAAAGTATTTAATAAAATAGAGCGTATAGATGCACCAGGAAAATACAAGGAAGATCATAAGGAAATTGTAAAAGCTGTTCAAAAGTTAAAAGAATCTTTCAAAGAAGTATCGAAGTTATTTGATTACTCTAAAACACTTAAAGATACGGATGATGCAATCATAGATAAAGCAAACAATAAATTAGATGAAGCAAAACGCATTTGGAAACCTGTATTTGATAAGTTAAAAGCGGAAGCTAAGAGTAGTTCAACAACTACTTCTACAACAAGTGGTACTAGTTCTTCTAACTCACCGAGTTTATCTAGTGGTAATACAGTTAAAACATACAGTACCCAAGATAAAACTGGTATATTCAAAGGAAAAATTGATACACCAGACGAGGGTTCGGCTAAGTTTAAGAATGTACAGAACAACTATAAAGACGGTACAGAGCTTGTAGGTAATTGGGGTATTGATTACGGAGACGGAGTCAAAACTACGTTAGTCCTAAAAGCAGATAAGACATTTGAAACATATGCAAATGGTTCTTATCCAAATAAAGATAATTACTTAACAGGAACATACCAAGCAGACGTTTCTTCCCATCAGTTAACGCTAATGGTGGAAAAAGGAACTCAAAATGGTCAAGAAGTGAAATTGGAAAGACCTATTTATTCATCATATGAGGTTAAAAATTTAGATGGTAAAGCATTACAGATTTTCCACATAGACGAACAAGTAACAATTTGTTATGTAAAACAATAAATAACTAAAAGAACTCTGTAAAATGATTTTTACAGAGTTCTTTTCTTAGTTTTAATTTATTATAAACGATCAGACTTTTTTATAAACTATCAAAATTTATTTCAAACGCATAACTATATTTATTAACCTACCAATCTCCTACTCAACAGTAACAGACTTAGCTAAGTTACGTGGCTTATCAACGTCACACTCGCGGTGAAGTGCTGCGTAGTATGAGATAAGTTGTAATGGAATAACTGCTACTAGCGGTGCTAGCGCTTCGTGTACAGCTGGTAATACGAAGCTGTCACCTTCCATTTCTAAGCCTTTCATTGAGATGATACATGGGTTAGCCCCGCGTGCTACTACTTCTTTCACGTTACCACGAATTCCAAGGTTTACGTGCTCTTGTGTAGCAAGTGCGATAACTGGTGTACCATTTTCAATTAAAGCGATTGTACCGTGTTTTAACTCTCCTCCAGCGAATCCTTCTGCTTGGATGTAAGAGATTTCTTTTAGTTTTAACGCACCTTCTAATCCTACGTAGAAGTCTACGCTACGGCCGATGAAGAAACAGTTACGCGTTGTTGCTAAAAATTGTTTTGCTAATGCGTCCATTTCTTCTTTTTGATCACAAAGTTCTATCATTGCATTTGCTACAAGTCCTAGTTCGTGTGTTAAATCGAAATCAAGAACTTCACCTTTTGCTTTAGCAATATCAGCCGCTAAAATTGAAAGTACTGCAAGCTGTGCTGTGTAAGCTTTCGTTGATGCAACTGCAATTTCTGGTCCAGCGTATAACGGAAGTGTATAATCAGCTTCACGAGAAAGCGTAGAACCAGGCACGTTTGTAATTGTTAATGCTTTATGACCCATTTCATTTGTTTGTACAAGTACTGCACGGCTATCAGCTGTTTCACCACTTTGTGAAATGTAAATGAAGAATGGTCTTTCTGTTAATAATGGCATGTTGTAAGAGAATTCACTTGCCACGTGTACTTCAACTGGCATTTTTGCAAACTTCTCGATAAATTGTTTTCCAACAAGACCTGCATGATAACTCGTTCCACATGCAATGATGTAAATACGATCGCTATCTAAAATCGCATTGCGGATGTCTTGATTTAATTCAATTTCGCCATTTTCATCTTGATACTTTTGAATTATATTACGGATTACAAGTGGTTGCTCATCGATTTCTTTAAGCATGAAATGAGGATATGTTCCCTTTTCAATATCACTTGCGTCTAATTCCGCTGTAAACGGTGCACGTTCAATCGTTTCACCTTGTAAGTTTTTAATTGTAATACTTTCTTTCGTTACGATTACGATTTCTTTATCCATTAACTCAATGAATTGATCTGTAACTTGTAACATCGCCATAGCGTCGCTTGCCACAACATTAAAGTTGTCACCAACACCTACTAATAGCGGGCTTTTGTTTTTAGCAACATAAATCATGTTTGGATTTTCAGCATCAAGTAATCCGATTGCATAAGAGCCATGTAAAAGAGATAGCGTATTACGGAACGCTTCTTCTACACTTAATCCTGTGCTCACTTGTTGTTCCATAAGCTGTACGATAACCTCTGTATCTGTTTCACTTACGAACGTTACATCTTGTAAATATTCCTTTTTCACTAATTCATAGTTTTCAATTACACCGTTATGAACTAATGTAAAGCGTTTTGATGTACTTTGATGCGGATGCGCGTTTACTTTACTTGGAACACCGTGTGTAGCCCAGCGTGTGTGTCCGATACCTACGCTTGCTGCTACGTTCTCATCTACGATTTCACGAAGTTTTGCGATACGGCCTTTTTCTTTGTATACAACAACACCGTTCTCTGCTTGTACTGCAATACCTGCTGAATCATATCCACGATATTCTAGCTTTTCTAAACCTTTTAATAAAATTTCCTTTGCATCTTGCTCTCCAATAAATCCTACGATTCCACACATGTTTAGTCGCCGTTACAAATGCTTACACTGCTCTGCGAACATGTAACGACATAGTCCGATACCATTTTTATTTATACTAAAAAACGGATTACATATTGCTAGCCCTGTAAGCTTGTAACGGCTTTCACCTTCCTCTCGATTGGGTTTAAGTCCGTATATACTTATACAGCTAGTTTTCATCCGTTCCTCTTCTCTCATCACACTTTCACCTTTGTCCACTAAGTCACCTTAATGATTTAAGTAAAAGCTTGCGGTTGTGATGAACAACCGGGAGTCATCCGCCGAAATCTCGATAAACCCCACCTCGTCAACTACACTATTTGTAGTTCTGGCGCTTTTATAATTTACAATATTTCCTTTGAGAAAAAGAACAAGACCATCTTATAACAAACATGGATAAACCGTCAATGAAATTTTTTTCATCGTCTATAAAACATATGAAAAAGGAGCACTTTTTGTGCTCCTTTTTCATATAAATTCAGCTAATTATTCAGCGCCAACTTCGGCTTTCACAACTTCTACAATGCGATGTACATATGCATCACAAACTTCTTGTGTTGGTGCTTCTGCCATTACACGAATAAGTGGCTCTGTTCCAGATGGACGAACAAGAATACGACCATCACCGTTCATTTCTTCCTCTACAACACGAATAATTTCTTTGATTTTTTCATTTTCTAATGCTAATTTTTTATCTGTTACACGAACGTTTACTAGCAATTGTGGGAATTTCGTCATTTCTCCTGCAAGCTCAGATAATGGCTTTTTCGTCATTTTCATGATGTTTACAAGTTGAAGTGCACTTAACATTCCATCACCAGTTGTAATGTAATCAAGTAAGATAATATGGCCTGATTGTTCTCCACCTAGGTTGTAACCTCCGCGCTTCATTTCTTCCATTACGTAGCGGTCACCAACTGCTGTTTTATCACTTGTAATATTATTTGCTTCAAGTGCTTTGTAGAAACCTAAGTTACTCATAACAGTTGAAACAACTGTATTATGTTTTAATTGACCAGTTTCTTTCATGTACTTCGCACAAATGAACATAATTTGATCACCGTCAACGATGTTTCCTTTTTCGTCTACAGCAATTAAACGGTCGCCATCGCCATCAAAAGCAAGTCCTATATCCGCTCCTTTTTCTTTTACCAATTCAGCTAAGCCTTCTGGATGTGTAGATCCTACACCCTCATTAATATTCATACCATTTGGGGAAGTTCCCATCGTTGAAATATCAGCTTCTAGGTCTGCAAATAAGTATGGAGCTAGAGAAGAAGTTGCACCATGTGCACAATCTAAAGCGATATGTAGGCCAGAGAAATCTTCTTCAACAGTTTGTTTAATGTACTGTAAATATTTTTGTCCACCTTCAAAGTAATCGCTCACTTGTCCAAGATTAGTACCTGTCGGACGTGGTAGTTCATCAACTTCTTTGTCTAATAAAGCTTCAATCTCAGCTTCTTGCTCATCTGTTAATTTAAAGCCGTCTGAACCAAAGAATTTAATACCGTTATCTTGTACTGGATTATGAGATGCAGAAATCATAACACCCGCTTGTGCGTCTAGTGCTTTTGTTAAATAAGCAACGCCCGGTGTAGAAATAACGCCAAGGCGCATTACTTCTGCTCCAGTTGATAATAGCCCTGCTACTAAAGCTCCTTCTAACATATGGCCAGATACACGTGTATCACGACCGATAATTACTTTTGGACGATCTGTATCTTTTGTTAATACATAACCACCAAAACGTCCAATTTTGAAAGCTAATTCAGGTGTTAACTCCTTATTTGCAACTCCGCGTACTCCATCTGTACCAAAATATTTACCCATTATGATTCGCTCCTTTTTCTTGCTCTTTTTGATTGTGATTATCTACTGTTGGTTCTTGACTCGTTTCTTTATCTTTATCTTGATTTTGATTTTGGTTTTGATTCTTTTCCTGTTCTTTTTCTGAATCAGGTTCAGGATTTTTTGGTTTCTCATTTTGATTTTCTTGATCGGTGTTTGAATCCGGTTGTTGACCGTTACCCTGTACTTCTTTATCTGGTTTTTCTTTCTTCACAATAGTAACTTTAGCACTTTTTTGTTTTGGCTCTATTGAAATATTACCAGGACCACTCACTTGAATGGAAATATCTTTCGTTCCTGGAGATACATTTTGCAGATTAATTACCGCTGTTATTTGAGCAGCTGTTATTTTATCTACTATACTTGCTTCTCCTGAAATATCAACACTTATCTTTCCATCTTGCGGCGAAAGTAGCTGAGCAGTAACATCTTTAGAAAGTCCATTTTTCTGGATTGGGATACCATCAATCGTTTTTGTTTTCGTTTGTTTTGTTTTTTGCACTCCCACCGAAACCTTCACTTGATTCGGTTTTGCACTTGTTACACCCTTGGGTAATAAAACAGAGGCATCGAATGTTGTAGACTCTGTCAATTGACTAAGATCTACTTCGACCCCCTCTAGCGATTGTATATTATCCAAAATATCTTTTGGACCTGCTATCGTTACTTCTCTCGGCTCAACACTGATATTTGTAACTGCCAATCCTTCTGCTAAACTCCCCTTCTTCGTATACGTTACAGGAACAGTTTTTTCAGTATTATTGGCTGTAGTTTGCGTTGCCACATTCAACGTTACACTAATCTTAGATGGACTTGTTCTTACATTTAAACGTTTTCCTTCTTTATTGTATAATGTAACTTCGGGCGTTTTTGTAACAGTTTTATTAACACCTTTTAAATCAACATACGCTTTGGCAGATGAAATACTTTCAATTTCTTCTTTCGTCCCAACTACCTCAACAGTATCCGGTTTAAGGCTTGATTTTTCTAGTGTAGTCCCCGCTGGCATCTGATCCTCATTTGATAATTTCAGATCTACATGAACATATTTTCTCGCCTTTTCATGAAGAGTAACTTTAATTGTTGATGGCTGAACTGTTCCTTTCACATCATCTGGAAGCCCGTTCGTTTTTAAAGAAATCTCATAAGTTCCTTTTGGACTATCTCGCAAATCAATCGGTATATCAAATTGTTTTTTTGCTTTTGCTGTAGCAACTGATGCTTTTGGGCCTTCTAATTTCACCTTAACGCCCTCTGCTGGAATACCACTTACAATATATTTCTCCTCATCATACTTAAGATTAATAGCATAATTAGTTAATGTTTCTTTCGTATCATTTGCAAAAGGTAATATACCTGATGTCGTATTTTTTTCAGTTAACGTCGCTGACATAAAAAGCATACACGCCAATAGTAATGAGATCCCTTTTAAAAACCAATGATTCTCCATTAACTTATCCATGACGCTTTCTCCTCCAATTCCATAAAGACGAAGAAGTCGTTTTTTCGTTTCCACTAAATTCAGCTAATAACATATCCTTCAGCTGTTCTGTCTTCAAATCACGATGCAACTTACCATTTTTCGTTAAAGAAATTTGACCAGTTTCTTCAGACACAACTACTGTAATACTATCAGTAACTTCACTAACTCCCATTGCAGCACGATGTCTAGTTCCTAATTCTTTAGAAATAAACGGACTTTCTGATAATGGAAGATAGCATGCTGCTGCTTTAATTGTACTTCCTTGCATAATTACCGCTCCGTCATGAAGAGGTGTATTTGGAATAAAAATATTAATAAGTAATTCCGACGATACGTTTGCATTCAGCGGAATACCCGTTTCCACATAATCACCCATACCGGTCTCTTTTGACAAAGTAATTAATGCACCAATTCTACGTTTCCCCATATATTCGGTTGCTTTTGCTATCGCTGTTGCAACCATTTCAGGTTCATCATCCTCATGTGTTCCAACACGCGAAAATAAACTTCCGCGCCCTAGCTGCTCAAGTGCTCTTCGCAATTCTGGCTGAAAGATAATAATAACGGCTAAAAATCCCCACGTTAATACTTGTTCAGTTAGCCAAGATAGCGTACGCAATTCAAGGAAAATACTGATCATCTTAACGACGATAATAACTGTAATCCCTTTTAAAAGTTGAACAGCTTTCGTCCCTCGGATTATAAGAATTAGCTTATATATAATAAACCATACAATGGCAATATCTAATGCCGTACTAAGATATTTCAAAATGGTCGTATCTTCAAAAGGCATGCTATCCCTTCCTCCTACTTACGAGCAATTCTATCCATATATTGAAATATTGTTTTATGCTCTATCTGTATGTATTTCCAACAACTAGTTAATTATACCATACATGAAACAAACGACAATTACAAACAACCCCCTTTAGCTCAAATTGGTAAGATGTCAACCATTTTTATTGTACAGTATAATATAAATCATTATTATACGCCTATTTTCAAATAAAAAAAGCAACTTCTCAGTTGCTTTTCTTACATTTATTTTAGTTTTTCACCGAATAAAGAACCCATTAAAGCAACTGCTGTTGTTGCCGTTCTATTTCTCTCATCTAAAATCGTATTTACCTCAACAAATTCAGCAGATGTGATAATATCAGCTTCTGCTAACATTTCCATCGCCAAATGACTTTCACGATAAGATAGACCGCCAATTACAGGCGTTCCAACACCTGGTGCATCATGAGGATCAAGACCGTCTAAATCTAATGATAAGTGTACACCATCAGTATGAGATAAATATGCGATTGTTTCTTCCATAACAGCCGTCATCCCCATCCGATCAATTTCATGCATTGAGAACACTTTAATACCTTCATTGCGAATGAAATCTTTTTCTCCTTCATCCAATGCACGCGCACCGATAATTACGACATTCTCTTTTTTCACCTTTGGATATGCTCCGTATAAATCTACAAGTGAAGAATGTCCATAACCTAAACTTGCTGCAAGTGACATACCATGAATATTTCCAGATGGTGAAGTTTCCTCTGTATTTAAATCACCGTGTGCATCATACCAAATAACGCCTAAGTTTTTATAATGTTTTGCTACACCAGCTAATGTACCGATAGCAATACTATGGTCACCACCTAATACAAGTGGAAAACGACCTTCTTCTATAATATGATCCACCTTACTTGCTAATTCATTACATACAGTTGCAACTTGTGTAAGGTTTCTTAATTTTGTATTTTCATCTATCTCTTTTTCTCTCTCTATACATATATCTCCCATATCTTTAACGTCATATCCAATTTCTTCAATTCTTTCAATTACCCCTGCATAACGGATCGCGCTCGGTCCCATATCAACTCCACGACGCATCTGTCCTAAATCCATTGGAACTCCAATAACTGAGATTTCTTTTTTCATAGATAGTATCCCCCTTTTATGCCTTCACTAAATATTTTAAATCTTTTATATAGTCTGACTCAACTCGACATTTTTCTGTATGGATATACAATTTATTCACTTATATTTATGCTGAAAACAAAATTTTAAGACTATTCTATGTATAAAGTTAACTTAATGAAACAATCGCAATCACTATTATTAAATAATAATAATAAAACACTCCTACATTTAGAAGTGTTTTTCTGATGCTATTTTCCATACTATTGCAATATTTTTTGTTGTCATTTCAATATTTTCTTCTACTACTTTATATGCTTCTTCTAGTGTCATCGGTCTCGTTGTAATACTAAATACCGCATCTATTCCTTTCTCGTACACAGCTGAATAATCAGATGATACAGACCCTCCAATAGCAATTACAGGCACCGAAAAACGTTTCGCACGCCCCGCAACACCCACAGGAGCCTTTCCATATGCAGTTTGTTTATCTATTCTACCTTCACCAGTTATAATGAGATTTGCATCTTCTATATGTTTATTGAAATTTGTGTAATCTAATACAATTTCAATGCCCCTCCGCAAGTCTCCCTTTAACACTGAAATAACAGCCGCTCCCATTCCTCCCGCTGCCCCTGCACCAGGTATTTCAGATACATCAAAAGATACATATTGTTTAAGCATATTCGCATAATGTTGTAAATTCTCATCTAGCTCTTTCATCATCTCTACATTTGCACCCTTTTGTCTCCCAAATATGAAAGATGCTCCCTGCATTCCGACTAATGGATTATCCACATCACATGCCGCTTCTATCTTTACCCCCTTTAAGCGTGGGTCCATTCGTGAAAAATCAATAGCAACAATCGAATGTAATGTGCCTCCAGATGGATCTATTACTTCACCCTTGTCATTTATAAATCTTACTCCTAAAGCTGCTAACATACCTGCCCCACCATCATTTGTAGCACTTCCTCCAAGTCCTAAAATTATGTACTCCACTCCTTGATCTAGCGCATGTAATATAAGTTCTCCTGTTCCTTTTGTCGTTGTAATAAGTGGGTTGCGCTTTTCTACTGGAACGTGCTGTAATCCTGATGCTGCTGCCATTTCAATAAACGCTGTCTTTTTATCTTTAGAAATGCCATAAAAAGCTTGTATACCTTCTCTAAGCGGTCCTGTCACACTAATTGATATAATTCTCCCCCCTGTAGCATCAACAAGTGATTCAACCGTCCCTTCTCCTCCATCTCCAATTGGTATTTTCACATACTCTGCATTAGGAAAAATTGCTCTAAAACCTCTTTCAATAGCTCCACATACTTCTATAGCTTTTAGGCTTTCTTTATATGAATCAGATGCAATAACAACTTTCACAATTATCTCCCCATCCCTTATTTTTACGTTTTCTTCATTTTAAACGACAAGTATAAAAGTTGTCTTTTTAAAAACAAAAAAAGCTTACATCATATGATGTAAGCTTTTTTATTTAGATGGAGCCTAGCGGGATCGAACCGCTGACCTCCTGCGTGCAAGGCAGGCGCTCTCCCAGCTGAGCTAAGGCCCCTTATTAATTAAGCGGAAGACGGGATTCGAACCCGCGACCCCAACCTTGGCAAGGTTGTATTCTACCACTGAACTACTTCCGCAAAAATGATGAGCCATGAAGGACTCGAACCTTCGACCCTCTGATTAAAAGTCAGATGCTCTACCAACTGAGCTAATGGCTCGTAAATGGCTGGGCTAGCTGGATTCGAACCAGCGCATGACGGAGTCAAAGTCCGTTGCCTTACCGCTTGGCTATAGCCCATTAATATTTACTAGTATGGTTATCTTTTCAAAAAAATAAACCCTCTCAGGTTATTTTAAAGAAAATGGTGGAGGGGGGCAGATTCGAACTGCCGAACCCGAAGGAGCGGATTTACAGTCCGCCGCGTTTAGCCACTTCGCTACCCCTCCGACATTTTAAATATATATGGTGGAGGATGACGGGATCGAACCGCCGACCCCCTGCTTGTAAGGCAGGTGCTCTCCCAGCTGAGCTAATCCTCCAAAAGTGGTGACCCGTACGGGATTCGAACCCGTGTTACCGCCGTGAAAGGGCGGTGTCTTAACCACTTGACCAACGGGCCAAAAAAGTTTTAAACCTATTCCCAAGCTTCCAACCGGGCTTGAACCGGTGACCTCTTCCTTACCATGGAAGTGCTCTACCAGCTGAGCTATGGAAGCATAATGGCTCCGCAGGTAGGACTCGAACCTACGACCGATCGGTTAACAGCCGATAGCTCTACCACTGAGCTACTGCGGAATAATATTAGCCTGGCAACGTCCTACTCTCACAGGGACAAGGTCCCAACTACCATCGGCGCTAGAGAGCTTAACTTCCGTGTTCGGTATGGGAACGGGTGTGACCTCTCTGCCATCATTACCAGACTTTTATCATTATAAACATTTCTTTCGAAATGTCAAGAAGAAATTTTAATGTATATTCCTTCAAAACTAGATAACATCGCTACATATTATATGGTTAAGTCCTCGATCTATTAGTATTCGTCAGCTCCACATGTCACCATGCTTCCACCTCGAACCTATCAACCTGATC
This sequence comes from Bacillus sp. FSL W8-0770, assembly GCF_038008705.1. Lineage (NCBI taxonomy): Bacteria > Bacillati > Bacillota > Bacilli > Caryophanales > Bacillaceae > Bacillus > Bacillus sp. FSL W8-0770. Next base: position 155,388 of record NZ_JBBOZR010000001.1, on the reverse strand, counting down.
ATCTTTCAGGGATCTTACTAGCTTACGCTATGGGAAATCTCATCTTGAGGGGGGCTTCATGCTTAGATGCTTTCAGCACTTATCCCTTCCGCACATAGCTACCCAGCTATGCCCTTGGCAGAACAACTGGTACACCAGCGGTGCGTCCATCCCGGTCCTCTCGTACTAAGGACAGCTCCTCTCAAATTTCCTACGCCCACGACGGATAGGGACCGAACTGTCTCACGACGTTCTGAACCCAGCTCGCGTACCGCTTTAATGGGCGAACAGCCCAACCCTTGGGACCGACTACAGCCCCAGGATGCGATGAGCCGACATCGAGGTGCCAAACCTCCCCGTCGATGTGGACTCTTGGGGGAGATAAGCCTGTTATCCCCGGGGTAGCTTT
>NZ_JBBOZR010000001.1:90000-150000 GCF_038008705.1 Bacillus sp. FSL W8-0770 | reverse complement strand
TAAAGAAAGAGAAATTAAGAATGCAACATTCTTCCTTTCTGCTGCATGGGCCGAAAGACACCCCGATATTGTAGAGCGAATCATGAAAGACGGACACGAAATCGGTAGTATGGGGTACAATTACACATCCTACACTTCTCTAGAGACAAATGAAATAAGACGAGACCTTTTACGAGCACAAGATGTTTTTACGAAACTTGGTGTAAAACAAGTCAAGCTGTTGCGTCCACCTAGTGGCGAATTTAACAAAGCAACCCTTAAAATCGCAGAATCACTTGGATACACCGTCGTGCATTGGAGTAATAATTCAAACGATTGGAAAAACCCAGGTGTAAATAACATCGTTTCCACTGTCTCTAATAATTTGAAAGGTGGAGATATCGTCTTATTACACGCATCCGATTCTGCCCTTCAAACAAATAGAGCTTTACCGCTGCTCCTGCAAAAAATAAAAAGTGATGGATATGAGCAAATATCCGTGTCACAACTTATTTCCAACACAAGTACGAAAAGTGAAGATGTGAAGTAGCTTCTTCCCTACTACTCTTCACGCATAAAAAGCTCTACTACCTTTCAAGAAGGTGGTAGAGCTTTTTTAATCATACCATTCCCAGCATTATAACTGCTGGTGTATAAAATCTCTCTATTAAGCTGATTTACTTGTTTTTCCGATTAAACGATGTAATACAAGTAATTGATATGCGTTACATAACAATAGCGGTATAACCATTAAATATAACCAATCTGTATCATTAATCCGAAGCGCCGGTACCCATTCAAGGATTGTTACAACAACCATAAAGAACAGAGCTGGCACAAATGCTTTTTTATTTGTTTCTTTGCTTTTTACATAAGCAACAATTGCTCCAAACACAAATAATATTCCAGCAACAAGTATGTTATTCCCTAACGAGACTTCCCCATTTGCAATAAGTACAGATCTTAAATACACAAAATCAAATAATACGAATGCAATAAAGAAGAGCTGGACTGCATTCCATAAAGAAGATGAGCGAAACATCCCTAGTCCAAAACGGTGGATTGTTAAATATGCAAAGAATCCCATTTGACTTATAACACTAAAAATAAATCCTACACCCATCAGCCAGAAAGATACTGCTAAAATCTCCTTACCGTCGAAATTTTGAAAAAATTCATTGTGCTTGTCCCACTCCAAAACAAAACCAATAATAACTGTGCTAATCCCACCAAGAAACAACGTCGTTAAAAATAGTCGTACCCACTTGCGGCTATTCACAACACATCCCCCATTATCCTTATATTTCTAATTAAATTGTATCAATGACAATTTCAAAAAGCTAGCCATGTTCATGTATAAATTCCTTAAAGATATTTATATTAAAAAGAGAGAACTGTGCTGAAAGGAGTTCCAACTTATGAAACGGATGCTATTCATTTTCGTTTCTTCTTTTCTACTTATCGCACTTGCAGCATGCGCACAAGGAAAAGAAACGAAATCCGAACTAGATTACGATCAAACAAAGAAAATGATTGTTGATATTTTAAAAACAGATCAAGGTAAGAAAGCTATTCAAGATGTATTAACTGACGAAAAAATGAAACAAGCACTCATACTCGATGAAACAGTAGTAAAGAAAACGATTGAAGATGCCATGGTATCCGATAAAGGGCAACAATTCTGGGAAAAGCTCTTTAAAGATCCTGAGTTCTCATCAAAGTTTGCTAAAAGTATGGGGAAAGAACAAACTCAATTAATGAAAACCTTACTAAAAGACCCTGAATACCAAGCAGGCGTTATAGAAATTATGAAAAATCCTGAAGTAGAAAAAATGATGTTACAAACAATGAAGAGTAAAGAATACCGTCAATATCTACAACAAGTACTAACAGAAACTGCTGAAAGTCCACTCTTCCAAGCCAAGATGATTGATATCATTAGTAAAGGTGTGCAAAAAGCTGAAAAAGGCGGATCCGGTAAGAAAGAAGCAGGCGGTGACGGTGGTTCTCAAGACGAGAAGAAGGAAGAACAGTAAAAAATAATAACTATAATAACGAGTGAACAATGTATACATTGTTCACTCGTTATTACTTTATCTTGCTATTAATAGACAAAATGGACCCCTCTAGTTAAGCGAAAGGTTTACAGCCTTATTGTTGTCAGTAACAGGTAAACCCCACTGATTAAAGATTCACTTTATTTTTGTGTAACAGCTGTTTTATCAATTACTGTTTCAGCTATTTTACTATAAATAATGCCCGTTGTATGTGTATCTTCATATACTGAAGGAGCAAAGTCTTCTTTATTCCAATCGGGTTGTTGCAGTGGAATACGCCCAAGAACATTTGTTTGTAATTCGGTAGCTAACTTATCTCCCCCGCCTTTTCCAAATACATATTCTTTCTCACCAGTTACCTTACTTTCAAAATATGCCATATTCTCAACAACACCAAGAATACTATGTTCAGTGCGCAATGCCATCGCTCCAGCACGCGCTGCTACAAACGCAGCTGTTGGATGAGGCGTCGTTACAATAATCTCTTTGCAAGATGGCAACATTGAGTGCACATCTAACGCAACATCACCTGTGCCTGGTGGCAAATCTAGTACTAAATAATCTAAATCGCCCCATTCTACTTCTGTGAAGAAGTGGTTTAACATTTTCCCAAGCATAGGTCCTCTCCAAATAACTGGTGCATTATCCTCTACAAAGAAGCCCATTGAGATTACCTTTACACCTAAACGTTCCACCGGAATTATCTTGTCACCTCTTACGATAGGACGTTTTTCTATCCCCATCATGTCTGGCACACTAAAACCGTAAATGTCCGCATCAATAATACCAACCTTTTTTCCTAAACGAGCTAAAGCAACTGCAAGGTTAACGGAAACAGTTGATTTTCCCACGCCACCTTTTCCACTCGCTACTGCTAAGAATGTTGTTTTTGAATTAGGTGACAATAAAGATTCACTTTGCTCTTCTTGTTCCGGTGCAAACTGAGCTAATTCCTCTTCTGTAAATTCTGCAAAACGAAGTCCAACTGTTGCTGCTCCAAGTTCTTTTACTAACTTTACAATTCCAGACTGCAACTGCATTTGTTCCGCTGTACCGGTTTTTACGATTGCAATTTTGATACTCACATGTTCCTTCTCTGGCTTGACTGTTACCTCTTTAATTGCACTTGTTTCTTTTAATGTTTTATGTAAAAACGGATCTACAATCCCTTCTAACGCTTCAACCACTTGCTCTTTCCTTACCATAATTAGCCCAGCCCCCTGTATGAAAAAATAACGTAATGTTAATTGAATTTATCTCTGCTTATTCTTGAAATAAATGCGTTTACATTTCCAGTATAACATATTTTCCGAAAACTTCGTTAACGAGAGAAGCTCAAAAAAATCCTCCTTATTCTGGAGGATTTCCTTTTTCCGTGAAATACCGTAGTATACCACGGTATATTGCAGCTGCTACCTTTTGCTGATATTTCTCCGAATTTAACATATACCTTTCGTTCACATTCGATAAAAAGCCAGCTTCAATTAAAGCACCTGGTGTTTTAGAATACTTTAATAAATATACATGCGAAATTGTCTTAGCAGAACGATTCGTGTTTTCTAAACTTGTTCTCAATTCAGCCTGTATAAATTTTGCAGCACGTTCATTTTCAATTGAAGAGCGGTAATAGAACGTTTGTGCGCCTTTCGATCCACTACTAGTTAAAGCATTTAAATGAATACTTGCAAAAAAGTCTACATCAGGTTTATTGATGATTTCTACACGTTTTTTTAAATCCTCTGCTTTACGTCTGCTATATGACTTTGTATCTTTGTTAGCTAAATCATAATCTCCCTCACGCGTTAAAATAACTAGTGCACCTTGTTCTTGTAAATAGTCTTGTACCTTTTTTGTAATTTCAAGCGTAATATCCTTTTCTATAATATCCTTTCCACCAACAGCCCCTCCATCTGGTCCACCATGCCCAGCATCTAATACGATTACTTTCCCTGATAAGGGTAAATTCCAAGCACGCCACGATTTTGTAATTTGAAATTCTTGTTTGACTAAAAAAAACAATACAACCGCAGCGAGTGCAAAAGAGATAATTCGAATTCTCTTCATACCTTTCCTCCTCCAGCTAGTCCCTCTAATTACTTATATGGGACAAGAGGAAAGTTTATGCTTGTCTTAATGAAGCTTTAATCGATATCTTCTTTCACCTTTTTCATACCCTTCTTGCCACCACAATCCTATAAACTGCTGACAAGATTCAAAAAGTAATTCCTCATCTTTCAACTTTATTTCTCGCATAGTCATACTCGTTAAAAATTGAAATAGCGTTTCAGTTAATTGTTGTTCTTCTTCTAAAGCTCTATATTTCACATCAAAAAACGATTCACCATAATAACCAAATTTACTGTATCTCGCTCCTAATAAATAAGATTCTATCCCTAATTCAATACAGTAATCTTCATACTGACGATGAAGCTCTTGCATTTGAAAGGCATCACGAATATTTGAACGCAATGTTTTTAATGATAATTCCCGCAACATCTTCCGCTCGTATTTTAACTGCTTTTCTTTTTGTTTTTCTTGTAAGCTAACAATGACATTCATAGTACTTATAAACCTCCCTAATACGTATTAGTCTAAACTTCTAAAGAAGAAGCATACGCGTGGCGGTAGCACTAAAATATTCCAAGCTATAAAAATTGCAAAAGAGGAATGAAACATAAAAAACCCCAACCAAAATGGTTGGGGTTTGTAGTTCGCAAAAATTAACGTTTTGAGAACTGAGGTGCACGACGTGCGCCTTTAAGACCGTATTTTTTACGCTCTTTCATACGTGCGTCACGAGTTAATAGACCTGCACGTTTTAGTGTTAGACGGTATTCTGGATCAGCTTTTAATAAAGCGCGAGAAATACCGTGACGAATAGCACCAGCTTGACCAGTGTATCCACCACCATTTACGTTTACAAGTACATCGTAGTTACCTAAAGTTTCTGTTGCAACTAGAGGTTGTTTCACTACTTCACGTAATGCAGCAAATGGGATATAGTTTTCAAAATCACGACCGTTAATGATAACGCGTCCTTCGCCTGGAACTAGGCGTACGCGCGCTACTGAACTCTTACGACGTCCAGTGCCATAGTATTGAACCTGTGCCAAAGTAAGCCCTCCTTTAATTAATTATCCGCGAAGTTCGTAAACTTCTGGTTTTTGTGCTTGGTGTGGATGCTCTGCTCCAGCATACACGTTAAGTTTCTTAGAAACTTGACGGCCTAAGCGTCCTTTTGGAAGCATGCCTTTAATTGCAAGCTCTAACATTTGTACAGGGTAGTTTGTACGCATTTCAAGAGCTGTTCTTTGCTTAAGTCCACCTGGGTGGTTAGTGTGACGGTAGTAAATTTTATCGTTTAATTTATTACCTGTTAAATGAATTTTCTCAGCGTTAATAATAATTACATGATCACCCGTGTCAACGTGTGGTGTAAATGTAGGTTTGTTTTTACCACGTAAAATGGATGCTACTTCACTAGCAAGGCGACCTAAAGTTTGACCTTCAGCATCAACCACATACCATTTACGCTCAACTTCGTTAGCTTTTGCCATAAAAGTCGTACGCATGTGTTTCCCTCCTCGTTATCTTTTCCATAGAAAAAATCTATTGTTTATCTTAAACACGATTTCCTTCCGGGGCTAATCGTGGTTTTAGAAACAATACCATATGTTATGATATACTTTTGAGTTTCTAATGTCAAGCAAATGTTACACCAGGATTAGTTGTTATAGTTTACCTCCCATAAGTAAAGCCCATGACCTGGAGCCATCTTTCCAGCAAACTGACGATTTTGTTTCGCTAAAATCTCTGGAATGCTATCAGGATCAAGCTTTCCTTGCCCTACGCTAAGTAACGTACCAACAATAATTCTGACCATATTATATAAAAATCCATTACCTACAAAACGAAAAATTATTTCATCATCTTGTTCAATTAACTCGATTTCATAAATTGTTCGCACTTTATCTTTTTTGTCAGTTTTTGCTGAACAAAAAGAAGTGAAATCATGCGTTCCAATAAAATAAGGAATTGCTTTTCGTATAGAATTGATTTCGAGCGGGTATGGATATTGATATACGTAATTTCTACGGAATACATCCGCAGTCTTTGATAATAATACACGATAACGATATTCTTTTTTCTCAACACCGTAACGTGCATGAAATTCTTCTGTTTTTTTCTCTACTTGCCTAATAACAATATCATCTGGCAACATTGTGTTTAAAGCATTACTCCATTGCCACTCTTCAAGAGACAAAGGAGTATCAAAGTGTATTACTTGTCCTTTTGCATGAACTGTAGAATCTGTTCTACCAGATGCCTGAACACGAACAAGTTCTCCCTTATGCAATTTCTGCAATGCTTTTTCTATCTCCTGTTGAACAGTACGATGGTTCGGCTGAATTTGATAACCACAAAAATGCATGCCATCATATGCAACCGTACATTTTATTCTATCCATTTCTCTATTCTCCATTACGATCGCACCCATGCCAAAATACAAGCTAAACAAAATAAGCTGACAATCGTTACTGTATCGCTTGTTTTCCAGCGTAGTTGCCTAAATTTAGTACGTCCTTCACCACTTTGATATCCACGAGCTTCCATCGCAATGGCTAAGTCCTCTGCACGCTTAAAAGCACTGATAAACAGAGGAACGAGCAGTGAAATAATAGCTTTCATTCTATCTTTTATCGGTCCCCCGGCAAAATCAATACCACGTGACGCTTGTGCTTTCATTATTTTACTCGTTTCATCCATTAATGTCGGGATAAAACGAAGAGAAATTGACATCATTAATGCGATTTCATGAACAGGAACCTTTATACGCTTCAACGGCTTTAATAACGTCTCCAAACCATCTGTAATTTCAATAGGTGTCGTCGTTAACGTTAATAATGTCGTCATTAAAATAATAACGAAGAATCGTACAGAAATGTATATCCCTTGCTCTAATCCTTTTTCATATATCGAAAACCAACCAAGCTGGAATAGTACATCCCCCTCTTTATTTGTAAAAATATGCAGGAAAAATGTAAAAAGAAAAATCCATAAAATTGGTTTTAAGCCCGAAAGTACATAACGAATCGGCACTTTTGCAAAAAATAAAGCAATGAGTGCATATAAAAATAAAAATCCATATGAAATCGCATTATTTGCTAAGAAAACAACAAATACATATAAAAAGACAATCAGCAGCTTCGTACGTGGATCAAGTTGATGAATAAGTGAATTCCCCGGGATATATCTCCCAATAATCAACTGCTGCATGATTCATGACCACCTTTTCGTAACACCTGCACAACTTCATGAGTAAGATCCTCTAAAGATAAGGTAGCCTTTGGAATTGAAATACCAAACTTCTCTTCAATTGCACGTTTATACTTTAATGACATAGGAAGATCCACACCAATTTTCTCTAGTTCATCAGCATGTGAAAATACTTCCTCTGCACTTCCTTGCAAAAAGACCGTTCCTTTATGCATAACTACAATCTGCTCCGCATACTGAGCAGCATCTTCCATATTATGCGTTACAAGGATAACTGTAAGACCTTTCTCCTTGTGCAACTTATAAAACATCTCCATAAGTTCGTTCTGCCCTTTTGGATCTAGTCCTGCTGTAGGTTCATCTAATACAAGCACTTCAGGTTCCATCGCCAGTACACCCGCTATTGCAACACGTCTCATTTGTCCACCACTTAATTCGAACGGAGAACGTGTTAACAGTTCCGGTTCTAGCCCTACAAGTTCAATTGCCTTTCTAGCCTTTTGCCTTGCTTCGTCTACAGATACTCCAAAATTAGTAGGGCCGAAACAAATATCTTTCTCCACAGTCTCTTCAAACAACTGATGTTCTGGGAATTGAAAGACAACCCCTACTTTTTTACGTAGTGGCTTTAGCTTTTTTTCTTTCTTTCCTGCCGAAATCAAATGTTCACCAATTTGAACTGTACCATTTGTCGGCTGCAATAAACCATTTAAATGTTGAATCATCGTCGACTTACCTGAACCAGTATGACCGATAATGGCATAATAGCCCCCACTTGGAAACGACACGTCTACATCATAAAGTGCGCGTCTTTCAAATGGAGTTTTATATTGATAACGATGCTCTACTTTTTGGAATGTAATCTCCAAAGTTCGTTCACCAAGCTTTCCATTGTAAGATGCGTATTTTGCAAGAGAATTTCATTTCTTTTTAATAATTCTGCTATTTTTACTGAAAACGGTACATCTAAGCCAATTTCTTGGAGCATATGAGAGGATTTGAAAATTTTTTCTGGAGTCCCTTCCTCTAATATTTCTCCCTTATTTAAAATAATGACACGATCTGACTGTGCCGCTTCCTCTAAATCGTGCGTAATCGATAACACAGTAATACCTTTTTGAGTAACAAGTTGTCTAACCGTTTCTACTACTTCACGTCTCCCTTGAGGGTCTAACATTGACGTTGCTTCATCTAATATTAAGATAGATGGTTGAAGTGCTAAAACGCCTGCTATTGCCACTCGCTGCTTTTGCCCACCGGATAAGGAATGAGGCTCATCATTAAGAAAATCTTCCATACGGACAAGTTGCAAGGCCTGTTCTAATCTTTCAATCATTTGTTCTCTTGGCATTCCGATATTCTCTAAGCCAAATACAACATCATCTTGCACTGTTGTTCCAACAAATTGATTATCTGGATTTTGAAATACCATTCCAATTTGTTTTCGAACATCCCATACTGTTTCCTCTGATAAAACCATTGTATCATTTACTGTAATAGTCCCTGCTTCTGGCAAAAACAAACCATTCAATAATTTTGCAAGTGTAGACTTTCCTGAACCGTTTTGTCCAATAATAGATACCCATTCTCCCTCATATAAGGAAAATGAAACATCTTTTAATGCATAAGTGGCTGCCCCAGGATATTGAAATGATATATTTTCTATCCGAAGTTTCTCTTTTTTCAATAGAAGGCACCCTTTCCTTCGCACAGTTAGCCTATTTTTATATTTAAAAAAAAGGGCCATGACCAGTTTCTTGAAAAGAACTGTCCTGCCCTTTTAATTATCATTATACTAACTCGATAATTACCATTGGTGCTGCGTCTCCGCGACGTGGACCAATTTTTGCAATACGAGTGTATCCGCCTTGGCGCTCAGCATAGCGTGGAGCTACATCAGCGAATAGTTTTTGAAGTGCATCTTGACCAGTCTCAGCGTTAGCTACTTCATTGCGAATGAAAGCTGCTGCTTGACGACGAGCATGAAGATCTCCGCGTTTACCTAAAGTGATCATTTTTTCCACTACAGAACGAAGTTCTTTTGCACGAGTTTCTGTCGTTTGGATGCGCTCGTTGATAATTAAATCAGTAGCTAAATCACGTAACATAGCTTTACGTTGCGCACTTGTACGGCCTAATTTTCTGTATGCCATTCGTAGTTCCCTCCTTTGTTGATGGGTTTAAATCCTCAGTCGTCTTTACGTAAACCTAAACCTAATTCCTCAAGTTTATGTTTAACTTCTTCTAAGGATTTACGTCCTAAGTTACGAACTTTCATCATATCTTCTTCTGTTTTGTTCGCAAGCTCTTGTACAGTATTAATTCCTGCACGTTTTAGGCAATTATAAGAACGAACAGAAAGGTCTAGTTCTTCGATAGTCATCTCAAGAACTTTCTCTTTTTGATCTTCTTCCTTCTCGACCATAATCTCAGCATTTTGTGCTTCATCAGTTAAACCAACAAAGATATTTAAATGCTCAGTTAAGATTTTGGCACCTAAAGAGATAGCTTCTTTTGGCCCGATGCTTCCATCCGTCCATACATCAAGCGTAAGCTTATCATAATTAGCCACTTGTCCGACACGTGTCTTTTCCACTTGGTAAGTCACACGTGATACTGGAGTATAAATAGAATCAATAGGAATTACTCCTATTGGTTGATCTTCGCTTTTATTTGCATCAGCTGGCGTATACCCACGGCCACGCTTTGCAGTTAAACGCACGCGGAAATGCGCATCTTTTGCTAACGTTGCAATGTGTAAATCTGGATTTAAGATTTCTACATCACTATCGTGAGTAATATCAGCAGCTGTGACAATACCTTCGCCCTGTACATCAATTTCCAACGTCTTCTCTTCTTCAGAGTAGATTTTAAGAGCTAACTTTTTCAAGTTTAAGATGATCGTCGTAACGTCTTCTACTACGCCCTCAACTGTTGAAAATTCATGTAATACGCCATCGATTTGGATAGCAGTAACAGCGGCACCAGGGAGTGAGGATAAAAGAATACGACGTAAGGAGTTACCCAAAGTAGTACCATATCCACGCTCAAGCGGTTCAATTACGAATTTACCATATTTAGCATCTTCGTTAAGTTCAACCGTTTCGATTTTCGGCTTTTCGATTTCAATCATTAACTAAACCCTCCTTCAAAACGTCGAAACCCCGGTTAAACAAAGGTATAACCCCTGTCTAACCGAAAGTCCCCCTTAGGCAGTTCCCGATTGTGCACAACAAGCGATGTTTCTGTACGAAATTTCTCGATAATGCATCATATCCATTATAGACAAAAGGGAAAATTCTATACAGAAAAATTACACACGACGACGTTTTGGTGGACGACATCCATTATGAGGAACTGGAGTAACATCTCTAATTGCTGTTACTTCTAGACCTGCAGCTTGAAGAGCACGAATTGCAGCTTCACGACCAGCACCAGGACCTTTAACAGTAACCTCTAAAGTTTTTAAACCGTGTTCCATTGCAGCTTTAGCAGCAGTTTCAGCAGCCATTTGCGCAGCGAATGGAGTAGATTTACGAGATCCACGGAAACCAAGTGCACCAGCACTAGACCAAGAAAGTGCGTTACCGTGAGTATCTGTAAGTGTTACGATTGTGTTGTTGAAAGTAGAACGAATATGAGCTATACCAGCTTCAATATTCTTTTTCACACGTTTTTTACGAGTGTTTGTTTTACGTGCCATTGTTAGTTCAACCTCCTTTACTTATTATTTCTTTTTATTTGCTACTGTACGACGTGGACCTTTACGTGTACGAGCATTGTTTTTAGAGTTTTGACCACGAACTGGTAAACCACGACGGTGACGAAGACCACGGTAAGAACCGATCTCCATTAGACGTTTGATGTTAAGAGATACTTCACGACGAAGGTCTCCCTCAACTTTAATACGATCGATGATATCACGGATACGTCCTAATTCGTCTTCCGTTAAATCACGAACTCGTGTTTCTTCAGAAATACCTGCTTCAGCAAGAATTTTTTCAGCAGTTGTGCGACCAATGCCGAATACGTAAGTTAAAGAAATAACAACGCGTTTGTCTCGAGGAATATCTACACCTGCGATACGTGCCATTACGAATGCACCTCCTTCTGATTAACCTTGTTTTTGTTTATGTTTAGGGTTTTCACAAATAACCATTACTTTTCCACGTCTACGAATAACTTTACATTTTTCGCAGATTGGTTTAACTGACGGTCTTACTTTCATGTCTCGAACCTCCTTAAAGATTACGGAGTGCTATATTATTTAAAACGGTACGTAATACGACCACGATTTAAATCGTACGGAGATAATTCTACCGTAACTTTGTCTCCTGGTAAAATACGAATGAAGTTCATACGGATTTTACCAGAAACGTGAGCCAATACGACATGCCCATTCTCTAATTCTACTTTGAACATAGCATTTGGCAACGTTTCAAGAACGGTACCTTCGACTTCAATTACATCATCTTTAGCCATTCAATAGTTCTCCCTTCTTCAAATCAGTAACATTTTACACTGCTCTGAAATCCCGGAGAGCCAGCTACTTATAAAGTGGTAAGGATTTCGTATCCTGCTTCTGTAAGAGCAATCGTGTGCTCAAAATGGGCACACCATTTACCATCTACCGTTACCACTGTCCAGTCATCAGATAGTGTTTTTACATATCGTCTTCCTTGATTCACCATCGGCTCAACACAGATGACCATTCCCGGCTTTAATCTAGGGCCTCTATTGGGTGGACCATAGTGCGGGATTTGAGGGTCCTCATGTAAGTCTTGCCCGATTCCGTGACCAACATACTCCCTAACGATCGAGAATCCATTCTCTTCAGCATGGGTTTGAACCGCATGTGAGATATTTGATAATCTCTCGCCTGGTTTTACTTGTTCTAGACCAAGATACAACGATTTTTCTGTGACATCAAGTAGCTTTTGAACAGATTCAGAAATGTTTCCAACTGGATACGTCCATGCAGAATCTCCATGGTACCCATTGTATTTCGCACCAATATCGATACTGATGATATCGCCCTCTTTGAGCTTGCGCTTCCCTGGAATTCCGTGTACAAGCTCTTCATTTACAGAAGCACATATGCTCCCCGGAAATCCGTTGTATCCTTTAAAAGATGGCGTAGCACCATATTTTTGAATCGTCTTTTCCGCTATTTGATCGAGCTCTTTCGTTGTAATTCCTGGAGTAATGTGCTGTTTCAACTCTTGATGAGTCAAAGCAACGATCCTGCCAGCTTCTCGCATGATTTCTATCTCGCGAGGAGTTTTGCAGATTATCATTACGCTAAGCCTCCGATGAGAACATCGATATCAGCAAATACTTTATTGATATCTTGCTCACCATTAATGCTTTGTAAGTAACCAAGCTCTTCGTAGAAATCAAGCAAAGGTTTTGTTTGCTTAATATTTACATCTAAACGATTTGCTACAGTTTCTTCATTGTCATCAGAGCGTTGATATAATTCGCCACCACATTTATCGCACACATCAGCTTTTGCTGGTGGATTGAATTCTAAGTGGTAAGTCGCACCGCACTCTTTACAAATGCGACGGCCTGTAAGGCGTTTTAATAACAACCCTGAATCCACATTAATGTTTAAAACATAGTCGATTTTTTTGCCAAGATCTTTCATAATTTCTTCAAGAGCTGATGCTTGTGCAACAGTTCGTGGGAAACCGTCTAGTAAGAAACCTCTTACGCAGTCGTCTTGACTTAAACGTTCACGAACGATTCCGATTGTAACTTCATCTGGAACAAGTGCACCTTTATCAATAAAAGATTTTGCTTGTAGACCCATTTCAGTTTCAGCCTTCATAGCTGCACGGAACATGTCTCCTGTTGAAATGTGAGGGATGTTATACTTGGCAACAATCTGTTCGGCTTGTGTACCTTTACCAGCACCAGGAAGCCCCATTAAAATTAAGTTCATCCTTGTTCCCCCTCAGAGTACATGAGCATGTAGGGAAGACAATTCTTCCCACTTACTCACTGCTTGATAAACCCTTTGTAATGGCGTTTTACCAGTTGGCTTTCTAGCTGCTTCATTGTTTCTAAAGCAACGCCGACAACGATTAACATACTCGTTCCACCGATCTGTGCAGATGGAGGAAGATTTCCCAATTTCGTAAAGATAACTGGTAAGATTGCAATCGCTGCTAGGAAAATTGATCCTACAAAGGTCAAACGATACAAGATTTTTGTTAGATATTGTTCCGTATTCTTACCCGGACGAATACCTGGAACATATCCACCTTGCTTGTTTAGATTCTCTGACATTTGCTCTGGATTAACCTGAACAAATGCATAGAAATATGTGAAGGCTACAATGAGCGCAACATATATGATCATTCCCACTGGGTGAGAATAGTTAAAGTTTGCAATAATCCACTGCGATACATCATGTTTCGGGAAGAACTGTGCAATAGTCGGAGGCGTAATTAAGAATGAAACAGCAAAAATTACTGGAATAACACCAGCACTATTTACCTTAAGCGGTAAATGTGTGTTTTGTGCTCCAGCATAACCACCATTTCCTCCTGTTACACGCTTCGCATATTGAATTGGGATCTTTCTAACAGCCTGTTGAATGAAAATAACACCCACAATAACTGCTAGCACAGCTAGTAAAATCAATGCAACTTTAACGATACTCATGAACAATTGATCTCCGATATTTTGAAACTGTTGCTGATACACTTGAGATATAACACTTGGGATCGCTGCGGCAATACCGCCAAAGATAAGGATGGAAATACCATTACCTACACCTTTAGCTGTAATCTGTTCACCTAACCACATTAAAAATGCAGTACCAGCAGTCAGTACCGTAGCAATGTATAAATAAGTGCTCCAACCTGGATTCAAAATTAATTGTCCACCTACCATACCGTTAAAACCGATTGACATACCAAACCCCTGAATAAACGCAAGAACAATTGTAAAGTAACGCGTGAATTGCGTTAATTTACGACGGCCCATTTCACCTTGCTTCGACCATTCCGAAAATTTAGGAACAACATCCATCTGCAATAATTGCACGATGATGGATGCTGTAATATACGGCATGATTCCCATCGCAAAGATGGAGAAGTTTTTCAAGGCTCCACCGCCAAATGTATTTAGAATACCTAAAGCATTTAATTGATCTTGTGCCTTCAGTACGTCTCCATTTGTAAATGGCACGGGGATAAACGTGCCAATCCTGAATACGATTAACATCGCTAAAGTGAATAATATTTTACGTCTTATCTCAGCAACGCGCATAAAGTTGGAGATTGTACGAAACATTAGATCACCTCAACTGATCCGCCAGCTGCTTCAATTGCTTCTTTAGCACTTGAAGAGAACTTGTGCGCTTTAACAGTTAGTTTTTTCTCTACTGCTCCGCTTGCAAGAACTTTAACACCGTCGTTTAACTTGCTGATAACGCCAGTTTCCAGCAATAATTCAGGTGTTACTTCTGTACCATCTTCAAAACGATTTAACGTTGATAAGTTTACAATAGCAAACTCTTTACGGTTAATGTTTGTGAAGCCGCGTTTTGGTAAACGACGGAATAATGGAGTTTGACCACCTTCGAAGCCAAGACGAACACCGCCGCCAGAACGTGCGTTTTGTCCTTTATGACCTTTACCAGCAGTTTTACCGTTACCAGAACCGATACCACGACCGACACGGTTACGTACTTTACGAGAACCTTCTGCAGGTTTTAATTCATGAAGTTTCATTCCCAGGCACCTCCTTATATTAATGAGTTATCCTTAAGCTTCTTTTACAGTTACAAGGTGAGAAACTTTGTTGATCATACCAAGAATAGCAGGAGTTTCTTCCTTAACTACAGTTGAATTCAACTTTTTAAGACCTAAAGCTTCTACCGTCGCACGTTGATCTTGTGGACGACCAATTACACTACGAGTGAGGGTAATTTCTAACTTTTTCGCCATTTGTTTTCCCTCCTTAACCTAGTAGCTCTTCTACAGATTTACCGCGTAATTTTGCAACATCTTCAGCGCGCTTAAGTTCGCTTAATCCGTTCACAGTAGCGCGAATCATGTTGATTGGTGTGTTAGAACCAAGAGATTTCGAAAGAATATCTTGTACACCAGCTAATTCAAGGACCGCACGAACAGGTCCACCAGCAATAACACCAGTACCCTCAGCAGCAGGTTTTAAGAATACTTCACCAGCGCCAAAATGACCGTTGATTGTGTGTGGAATTGTTGTACCAACTAATGGTACAGCGATTAAGTTTTTCTTAGCGTCTTCGATAGCTTTACGGATTGCGTCTGGTACCTCTTGTGCTTTACCAGTACCGAATCCAACATGACCGTTTTTATCGCCAACTACAACTAGTGCAGCAAAGCGGAAACGACGACCACCCTTAACAACTTTCGCGACACGATTTATCGTAACTACACGTTCTTCAAGTTCTAATTTACTTGGGTCAATGCGATGCATCAATTTTCCCTCCTTTGACCATTAAAATTGTAATCCAGCCTCACGAGCAGCTTCAGCTAGAGCTTTAACACGGCCATGGTATAAGTAACCACCGCGATCAAATACTACTTCTTTAACGCCTTTCTCTACAGCACGCTTAGCAACTGATTCTCCAACTTTCGTAGCAGCTTCAATATTGCTAGTACCGTTAAGAGCAAGGTCTTTATCAAGAGTAGATGCACTTACTAACGTTACACCATTCACATCATCAATAACTTGAGCGTAAATATGTTGGTTAGAACGGAACACGTTTAAACGTGGACGCTCTGCAGTACCAGTAAGTTTAGCACGTACACGTGCATGTCTTTTCTTACGAGTCGCATTTTTATCAGCTTTAGTGATCATTCTTGTCACTCCTTTCTCTCACCTAACGGGTTTACTTAGCAGTTTTACCTTCTTTACGACGAACAACTTCGCCTTCGTAACGAATACCTTTACCTTTGTAAGGCTCAGGAGCACGTACAGCACGGATGTTAGCAGCGAATTCGCCAACACGTTGCTTGTCGATACCTTTAATTACGATCTTAGTTGGTGCAGGTACTTCAACTTCAAGACCTGCTTCCGGAGTCATTTCTACTGGATGAGAATAACCTACGCTTAATACAAGTTTATCACCTTGTTTTTGAGCACGGTAACCAACACCGACTAATTCAAGTCCGCGTGCGAAACCTTCAGTTACACCTTCAACCATGTTTCCGATTAAAGCACGAGTTGTACCGTGTAATGCACGGTGTTCCTTCTGTTCAGATGGACGCTCAACTGTTAATGTATTCTCTTCAATTTTGATAAGCATATCAGCATTGAAAGTACGAGTTAATTCACCTTTAGGGCCTTTTACTGTTACAGTATTGTCTTCTGCAACTGTAATAGTAACACCTGCAGGGATTTCAAGAATCTTTTTACCAATACGAGACATGTGGTCACACCTCCGTTCGTTTTAAATATATATTACCAAACGTATGCTACTACTTCTCCACCAGTTTGTAATTGACGAGCGTCTTTGTCTGTCATTACTCCCTTAGATGTAGAAACAAGAGCGATACCTAATCCGTTAAGTACACGTGGTACTTCGTCAGCTTTAGCGTAAACGCGTAAGCCAGGTTTACTGATACGTTTTAATCCAGTGATTACACGTTCATTGTTTGCACCATATTTCAGGAAAATACGAAGGATACCTTGTTTGTTATCCTCGATGTATTCTACATCACGAATGAAACCTTCACGTTTTAAAAGTTCAGCGATCTCTTTTTTGATTTTAGAAGCAGGAACCTCTAATTTCTCATGACGTACCATGTTCGCATTACGGATGCGAGTAAGCATGTCTGCAATTGGATCTGTCATCACCATGTGTTTTACCTCCTTCCCATTTGTGGGTTTTACCAACTAGCTTTTTTAACACCAGGAATTTGACCTTTATATGCAAGTTCACGGAAACAAATACGGCAAAGTTTAAATTTGCGGTATACAGAATGCGGACGACCGCAGCGTTCGCAACGTGTATACTCTTGTACTTTAAACTTAGGAGTACGCTTTTGTTTCGCTATCATAGATTTTTTAGCCACGTTTTCGCCTCCTCTACTTAGCGTTGGCTTCCATTATTTTTGGAATGGCATACCGAATTGTGTTAAAAGTTCACGAGCTTCTTCATCAGTTTTCGCTGTAGTAACGATTACGATGTCCATACCGCGGACTTTGCTTACTTTATCATAATCAATCTCAGGGAAAATAAGTTGCTCTTTAACACCTAATGTATAGTTTCCACGACCATCGAATGATTTCTTAGAAACACCACGGAAATCACGTACACGTGGTAAAGAAACTGATACTAATTTGTCGAAGAACTCATACATTTGCTCGCCGCGTAAAGTTACTTTCGCACCGATTGGCATACCTTCACGAAGACGGAAACCAGCGATTGATTTTTTAGCACGAGTTACAACAGGTTTTTGACCTGTGATTTGTGTTAATTCTTCTACTGCGTTGTCTAACGCTTTTGAGTTAGATACCGCGTCACCAACACCAGTGTTGATTACGATCTTTTCGATTTTTGGTACCTGCATTACAGATTTATAGTTAAACTTGCTCACTAGAGCAGGAGTAATTTCCTTTTGGAACTTCTCTTTAAGGCGATTCAATGAAGTGACCTCCTTTCTTAAGAAAATTATTTATCTAATAATTCACCAGATTTTTTTGCAATACGAACTTTTTTACCATCTTCTACTTTGAAGCCTACACGAGTAGGTTCACCTGTTTTCGGATCTAAAATCATAACGTTAGAAACGTGAATAGGTGCTTCTTTAGTAATAATTCCACCTTGTGGATTTAATTGAGATGGCTTAGAGTGCTTCTTAACGATATTGACACCCTCAACGATAACACGGTTTTGCTTTGGGAAAGCCACAAGGATAACGCCTTGTTTTCCTTTGTCTTTACCAGTGATTACCTGTACTTTATCACCTTTTTTTACATGCATCTTAATTCTGCACCTCCTTAGCAAGGCAATACCTTAAATTATAGAACTTCTGGAGCTAAAGAAACGATCTTCATGAAGTTGCTATCACGTAATTCACGAGCTACTGGTCCGAAGATACGAGTACCACGTGGGCTCTTATCGTCTTTAATGATAACCGCTGCGTTTTCATCAAATTTGATGTAAGAACCGTCCGGACGACGAGCTCCGCTCTTCGTACGTACCACTACTGCTTTAACAACGTCACCTTTTTTAACAACGCCACCTGGTGTTGCTTGTTTTACCGTAGCAACGATAATGTCACCAATGTTAGCATATTTACGACCAGAGCCGCCTAATACTTTAATTGTTAAAAGTTCACGTGCACCAGAGTTGTCAGCAACTTTCAAACGAGATTCTTGTTGGATCATGTTATGAAACCTCCCTTCGGACTAAAAATTCCGATTCGTCTATTTAGATAATAACCGCTTCTTCAACGATTTCAACTAAACGGAAACGCTTAGTAGCAGAAAGCGGGCGAGTTTCCATGATTTTAACGATATCGCCAAGTTTCGCTTGGTTTTGCTCATCATGGGCTTTGTACTTCTTAGAATACTTAACACGTTTTCCGTACAAGGAATGAGTTTTGTAAGTTTCAACTAAAACTGTAATCGTTTTGTCCATTTTGTCAGACACTACACGACCAGTATAAACTTTGCGTTGGTTACGTTCGCTCACTATGCAAACCTCCCCTCAATTTATCGATTAATTCCGATCTCTCTTTCACGAACTACAGTTTTCATACGAGCAATTGCTTTACGCACTTCACGAATGCGAGTTGGATTCTCTAATTGTCCTGTAGCAAGTTGGAAGCGAAGATTAAACAACTCTTCCTTTAAAGCTTTAACTTTTGTTTCGATTTCGGCAGTGGTTAATTCACGAATATCATTAGTTTTCATTAGATTCACCACCATTTTCTTCACGTTTTACGAATTTACATTTCACAGGTAACTTGTGAGCTGCAAGACGTAATGCTTCGCGTGCTACCTCTTCAGATACACCCGCGATTTCGAACATAATTTTCCCAGGTTTTACTACTGCTACCCAGCCTTCTGGTGCCCCTTTACCGGAACCCATACGTACTTCTAGAGGTTTTGCAGTGTAAGGTTTAGAAGGGAAAATTTTAATCCATACTTTACCGCCACGTTTCATGTAACGAGTCATTGCACGACGAGCAGCTTCGATTTGACGGTTTGTAATCCATGAAGCAGCTTGTGCTTGTAAACCGAATTCACCGAAAGCAATTTCAGTTCCACCTTTAGCACGACCACGCATTTTACCACGATGCTCTCTACGATATTTTACGCGTTTTGGCATTAACATATTATTTTCCTCCTTCCTCAGAAGCTTTCTTTTTTGTAGGAAGGACTTCTCCACGGTAGATCCATACTTTTACGCCTAATTTACCGTATGTTGTATCAGCTTCAACTGCTGCATAGTCAATATCAGCGCGAAGTGTATGAAGTGGAACAGTTCCTTCACTGTAAGATTCTGCACGAGCGATATCAGCTCCGCCAAGACGACCAGAAACCTGTGTTTTAATACCTTTAGCACCTGCACGCATAGCACGTTGAATAACTTGCTTTTGTGCACGACGGAATGATACACGGTTTTCTAATTGACGAGCGATGTTTTCGCCTACTAATTTAGCGTTAAGATCAGCTCTCTTAACTTCTAAAATGTTGATGTGTACACGCTTGCCTGTTAATTGGTTAAGAGCTTTACGAAGTGCTTCAACTTCAGTACCACCTTTACCAATTACCATACCAGGTTTTGCAGTGTGAATTGTAACATTTACACGATTTGCTGCACGTTCGATTTCTACTTTAGCAACAGCAGAATCTTTTAAGCGTACATTAATGTACTCACGGATTTTGATGTCTTCATGTAATAATGTAGCGTAATCTTTCTCAGCGAACCAACGAGATTCCCAGTCACGGATAACGCCGACACGAAGACCAATTGGATTAACCTTTTGACCCATCGATTATCCCTCCTTCTTTTCTGATACCACAACTGTGATGTGGCTTGTGCGTTTGTTAATTTGGCTTGCACGACCCATTGCACGTGGACGGAAACGTTTTAACGTTGGACCTTCGTCAACGAAAACTTTTTCAACAACTAGGTTGTTAATGTCCATCTCATAATTGTGCTCTGCATTTGCGATTGCAGATTTTAAAACTTTTTCTACAACTGGAGAAGCAGTTTTTGGTGTGTGGTTAAGGATAGCAATCGCTTCACCCACTTGCTTACCTCGGATTAAGTCTACTACTAAACGAACTTTACGAGGAGCAATACGAACTGTTCTCGCTACTGCTTTAGCTTGCATTGAAGTGCCTCCTCTCATTATCTTCTAGTTTTCTTATCGTCAGCAAGGTGACCTTTGTACGTACGAGTTGGTGCGAATTCACCTAACTTATGGCCAACCATATCCTCAGTGATGTACACAGGTACGTGTTTACGACCATCATATACAGCGATTGTGTGTCCGATGAACTGAGGGAAGATTGTTGAACGGCGAGACCAAGTTTTAACAACTTGTTTTTGCTCAGATGCAACTAATTTTTCCATTTTGCTCATTAAGTGATCATCGACAAATGGTCCTTTTTTTAAGCTACGAGCCATTTTGGTGCCTCCCTTCGTGATTGGCGTACGGTTCTAGAAATGAACCGTACTACAATCCCATTATTTTTTACGACGACGAACGATGAATTTGTCAGACGCTTTGTTTTTCTTACGAGTCTTGAATCCAAGAGTTGGTTTACCCCATGGAGACATTGGAGACTTACGTCCGATTGGAGAACGTCCTTCACCACCACCGTGTGGGTGATCAACCGGGTTCATTACAGAACCACGAACTGTTGGGCGTTTACCTAACCAGCGAGAGCGACCTGCTTTACCGATTTTGATAAGTTCGTGTTGTTCGTTACCTACTTGACCGATTGAAGCGCGACAAGCAGATAATACAAGACGTACTTCACCAGAAGTTAAACGTACAAGTACGTATTTACCTTCTTTACCAAGTACTTGAGCAGATGTACCAGCAGAACGAACTAATTGTCCGCCACGACCAGGCTTAAGCTCGATGTTATGAACAACAGTACCTACTGGAATGTTGATTAATGGTAATGCGTTACCGATTTTAATGTCAGCTTCTGGGCCAGACATAACTTCCATACCTACTTCTAAAGATTTAGGAGCAAGAATGTAACGTTTTTCACCGTCAACGTAGTTAATTAATGCGATATTCGCAGAGCGGTTTGGATCGTATTCGATCGTAGCAACGCGTCCTGGAATTCCATCTTTGTTACGCTTAAAGTCGATGATACGGTATTGACGCTTATGTCCGCCACCTTGATGACGTACAGTGATTTTACCTTGGTTATTACGACCAGCCTTCTTGCTTAAAGGAGCAAGTAATGACTTTTCGGGTCTATCAGTCGTGATTTCAGCGAAATCATTCGTAGTCATATTACGACGACCGTTAGTAGTTGGATTATACTTTTTGATTCCCATCTCAATTTCCCTCCTTCTTTAGTAAGAATTAAACGCCTTGGAAGATTTCGATTTCTTTGCTGTCAGCAGTTAGCTTAACGATTGCTTTACGACGACGGCTAGTAAAACCAGCGTGACGACCAACGCGTTTTGCTTTCGGCTTGTAGTTCATGATGTTCACTTTTTCTACTTTAACACCAAAGATCGCTTCAAGAGCATCTTTAACTTCTGTTTTATTAGATTTAACGTCCACATCGAACGTGTATTTTTTTTCAGCCATCATTTCCATAGAACGTTCAGTGATAACTGGGCGCTTAATGATATCACGAGGATCTCTCATTATGCAAGCACCTCCTCTACTTTTTCCACTGCCGCTTTTGTCATGATTAGCTTATCATGATGAAGCACGTCTAAAACGTTTACGCCATCAGCAGTGATTACTGTTACTCCAGGGATATTGCGAGCAGATAACTCTACAGATTCGTTTGCATCAGCAGTTACGATAAGAGCTTTCTTCTCAACAGTTAATCCTTTAAGTACTGCTAGCATATCTTTTGTTTTTGGTGCATTTAACACTAGGTCTTCAAGAACTACAATGTTGTTCTCAACTACTTTAGTAGCTAATGCAGATTTGATTGCTAAACGACGAACTTTCTTAGGAAGTTTGTACGCATAGCTTCTTGGTGTAGGTCCGAATACCGTACCACCACCACGCCATTGAGGAGAGCGGATAGACCCTTGACGAGCACGTCCAGTTCCTTTTTGACGCCATGGTTTACGACCACCACCGCGAACTTCAGAGCGAGTTTTTACTTTGTGTGTACCTTGACGTAAAGATGCACGTTGCATCATTACAGCTTCGAAAAGTACAGCTTCATTTGGTTCGATACCGAAAATAGCTTCAGCTAATTCGATTTCACCAACCTGTGAACCAGTTTGGTTATATACAGTAACTTTTGGCATTGGAATTCCTCCTTCCTATTGTGAATTATTTGCTAACCTTCACAGCGCCTTGAACAACTACAAGAGATTTCTTAGCACCTGGAACGTTACCTTTTACTAGTAATAAGTTGCGCTCAGTGTCAACTTGAACGATTTCTAAGTTTTGGATAGTAACTTGGTCTCCACCCATACGTCCAGCAAGTTTTTTGCCTTTGAATACACGGTTCGGAGCAACTGGGCCCATTGAACCTGGACGACGGTGATAGCGAGAACCATGAGACATAGGTCCGCGAGATTGTCCGTGGCGTTTGATAACACCTTGGAAACCTTTACCTTTAGAAATTCCTGTTACATCAACGATTTCACCTGTAGCGAATACGTCAACTTTTACCTCTTGACCAACCTCTAATCCGTCCACGTCTGCATCGCGGATTTCGCGAATGAAGCGCTTAGGAGTTGTAGATGCTTTAGCAGTGTGGCCTTGTTCAGGTTTGTTAGTTAACTTTTCACGTTTATCTTCAAATCCTAACTGGATTGCATTGTAGCCATCAGTTTCAGTTGTTTTCTTTTGAAGAACAACGTTTGGATTAGCAGCGATAACTGTTACTGGGATTAACTCACCGTTCTCAGCAAATACTTGAGTCATACCGATCTTTCTTCCTAAGATTCCTTTGGTCATGAGTTACACCTCCTACATTTTTAAGTTATATAAATTATAGTTTGATTTCGATATCTACACCAGATGGTAAGTCTAAACGCATTAATGAATCTACTGTTTGTGGAGTAGGACTCACGATGTCGATTAGACGTTTGTGCGTGCGCATTTCGAATTGCTCACGAGAATCTTTGTACTTATGAACAGCACGAAGAATTGTGTAAACAGTTTTTTCAGTTGGTAATGGGATCGGACCAGAAACTGTTGCCCCAGAACGCTTAGCTGTTTCTACAATTTTCTCAGCTGACTGATCAAGAATACGGTGATCGTAAGCTTTTAAACGGATACGAATTTTTTCTTTTGCCATTATTTTCCCTCCTTCGTTCGCCTATTTCTAAAATAGACCTTCTCCATGGAAATTTCCCCACACCATGCCATGGCAAAGCGGCCGGGTGTGTCAGCAACCTTCCACTTCATCGCAGTCAAAGACCAACATTGTCTATTATACAATGTTATTCGTCTAGATGCAAGCATCTTTTTGTTTGCATCTGCTTTTCTCTACTTTTGCTATTATACATGGCACTTTAAAGAATTTCAAGTTTTCATCTAACAGAATTCATTTTACAGTTTCTGGATTATCTTTTGTTGTTTTTATATTACTATAGAAGAAACTCGTCAAAACAAAAAAAACACTCTCTTCCCCCTTATATAAACGCAAACAAAAAACCTAAGGGAAAATCCCTTAGGTTTTTTTATATCAGTTAAGATTACTCAACGATAGTAGCAACTACACCGTAACCTACTGTACGTCCACCTTCACGAATAGAGAATTTAGTTCCCTCTTCGATAGCGATTGGAGCGATAAGTTCGATAGTCATTTCGATGTTGTCACCAGGCATTACCATTTCAGTACCTTCTGGTAATTGGATGATACCAGTTACGTCAGTTGTACGGAAGTAGAACTGAGGACGGTAGTTAGCGAAGAATGGAGTGTGACGTCCACCTTCTTCTTTAGATAATACGAAAACTTCAGCTTTGAATTTAGCGTGAGCTTTTACAGAACCGCTTTTTGCAAGTACTTGTCCACGTTGGATGTCTTCACGAGCAACCCCACGAAGTAAAGCACCGATGTTGTCTCCAGCTTGAGCTTGGTCAAGAAGTTTACGGAACATCTCTACACCAGTTACAGTTGTAGAAGCATTTTCTTCAGCAAGACCGATGATTTCTACTACGTCACCAACTTTAACGATACCGCGCTCAACACGACCAGTAGCAACTGTACCACGACCTGTGATAGAGAATACGTCCTCTACAGGCATTAAGAATGGTTTGTCAGTTTCACGTTCTGGAGTTGGGATGTAAGCATCAA
This sequence comes from Bacillus sp. FSL W8-0770, assembly GCF_038008705.1. NCBI lineage: Bacteria > Bacillati > Bacillota > Bacilli > Caryophanales > Bacillaceae > Bacillus > Bacillus sp. FSL W8-0770. Next base: position 125,203 of record NZ_JBBOZR010000001.1, on the reverse strand, counting down.
CTTCAGCCATTAATTCAATGATTTTTGCTTCCCAATCAGCTTCTCCTTGAAGAGCTTTAAGAGCAGAACCTTTGATTACAGGAATGTCGTCGCCTGGGAATCCGTATTCAGATAATAGGTCGCGAACTTCCATTTCTACTAATTCTAATAATTCTTCGTCATCTACCATGTCGCATTTGTTTAAGAATACAACGATGTAAGGAACACCTACTTGACGAGAAAGAAGGATGTGCTCACGTGTTTGAGGCATTGGGCCATCAGCAGCAGATACTACTAAGATACCGCCGTCCATTTGAGCAGCACCAGTGATCATGTTTTTAACATAGTCAGCGTGACCTGGGCAGTCAACGTGTGCATAGTGACGAGTTTCAGTTTCGTACTCAACGTGTGCAGTTGAGATTGTGATACCGCGCTCTCTTTCTTCTGGAGCAGCATCGATTTGATCGTATCCGCGTGCTTCAGCACCACCAGCTTTTGCAAGAACTGTAGTGATCGCAGCAGTTAATGTAGTTTTACCATGGTCAACGTGGCCGATTGTACCGATGTTAACATGGGGTTTAGAACGTTCGAATTTAGCTTTAGCCATTCTAAATTCCTCCTTAGTTTATATAGGTTATTTTATATTTAGACTAGAAAGTGAAACTTACGTCCCACTTTCTAAGCTTACATAAGTAGTTATACTTGAACAATCGATAAAAATCAATTATTCACCTTTATTTTTTTTGATAATTTCTTCAGAAACAGACTTTGGTACTTCTTCATAGTGGTCAAACACCATAGAGAATGTTCCGCGTCCTTGAGTGTTAGAACGTAATGACGTTGCATAACCGAACATTTCAGAAAGTGGAACCATAGCGCGAACAACTTGTGCGTTACCGCGAGCTTCCATACCTTCTACACGTCCACGACGAGATGTTACGTCACCCATAATGTCACCCATGTACTCTTCAGGAATTACAACTTCAACTTTCATCATTGGCTCAAGAATTACTGGGCTACATTTAGAAACCGCAGCTTTAAGTGCCATAGATGCAGCGATTTTGAACGCCATCTCAGATGAATCGACATCATGGTAAGATCCGTCAACTAATGCAGCTTTAATGTCAACTAGTGGATAACCAGCTAGTACACCATTTTTAAGTGCATCTTCAAGACCTGCTCCAACAGCTGGGATGTATTCACGAGGAACTACACCACCGACGATCTTGTTTTCGAATTCGAATCCTTTACCTTCTTCGTTAGGTTCAAACTCAATCCAAACGTGACCGAATTGTCCACGACCACCAGATTGACGAGCGAACTTACCTTCAACTTTCGCAGCAGCGCGGAAAGTCTCACGGTATGCTACCTGAGGAGCACCAACGTTTGCTTCCACTTTGAATTCACGACGCATACGGTCAACGATGATATCAAGGTGAAGTTCACCCATACCAGCGATGATAGTTTGGCCAGTTTCTTGGTCAGTGTGAGCACGGAATGTTGGATCTTCTTCAGAAAGCTTAGATAATGCTGTACCCATTTTATCTTGGTCAGCTTTAGATTTTGGTTCGATAGCTACAGAGATAACTGGCTCTGGGAATTCCATAGACTCAAGGATAACAAGGCTCTTCTCGTCACAAAGAGTATCACCAGTAGTAGTATCTTTTAAACCTACAGCAGCAGCGATATCACCAGCGTAAACTGTTGAAATCTCTTCACGGCTGTTAGCGTGCATTTGTAGGATACGACCTACACGCTCACGCTTACCTTTAGTTGAGTTTTTCACGTATGATCCAGAGTTTAACACACCAGAGTACACACGGAAGAACGTTAACTTACCAACATAAGGGTCAGTCATGATTTTGAATGCTAAAGCTGCGAATGGTTCTTCATCGCTAGACTTACGTTCTACTTCTTCATCTGTATCCGGTAGAGTACCTTTAATAGCAGGTACATCTAGTGGAGATGGAAGGTAGTCGATAACTGCGTCTAACAGAATTTGAACACCTTTGTTTTTGAATGCAGAACCACAGATTACTGGGAAGAATTCTACAGAAGTTGTAGCCTTACGGATACCAGCTTTAAGCTCTTCTACAGTGATTTCTTCACCTTCTAGGTACTTCATCATCATTTCTTCATCAAGCTCAGCTACCGCTTCAATAAGTTTTCCACGGTATTCTTCAGCTAATTCTTTGTGCTCTTCAGGAATTTCAACACGTTGAATGTCTGTTCCTAAATCGTTACCGTACATGTAAGCACACTCTTCAACAAGGTCAATGATACCATTGAACTCATCTTCAGCACCGATTGGTAACTGAATTGGATGTGCGTTTGCTTGTAAACGATCGTGGATTGTTCCTACAGAGTATAAGAAATCTGCACCGATCTTATCCATTTTGTTAACGAATACGATACGAGGTACGCCGTAAGTAGTAGCCTGACGCCAAACAGTTTCTGTTTGTGGTTCTACACCAGATTGCGCATCAAGTACTGCTACAGCGCCATCAAGTACGCGTAAAGAACGTTCTACTTCTACTGTGAAATCTACGTGTCCTGGAGTATCAATGATGTTTACACGATGACCTTTCCATTGTGCTGTAGTTGCAGCAGAAGTAATTGTGATACCACGCTCTTGCTCTTGCTCCATCCAGTCCATCTGAGATGCACCTTCGTGAGTTTCACCGATTTTATGAATACGTCCTGTGTAGTACAGAATACGCTCAGTTGCTGTTGTTTTACCAGCATCGATGTGAGCCATGATACCAATATTACGAGTGTTTTCTAAAGAGAACTCTCTTGCCATTTGGTGTCTTGCTCCTTCCATATATGGATTGGATTTTTTTATTTTAAGTAGCAAAAAAGCCACTTTATATTGTTACACATGTCAGTATGTCCAGTACTCTCATTATGTAAAACGAGCGCCCGATGAAAGGGAGAGGCATTCTCCCTCTCCACACTTCCATAAGCGACAAATAAAGCGGTTTATGCTTACATTTATTTTACGTTGAATCCTACCAACGGTAATGAGCAAATGCTTTGTTAGCTTCTGCCATTTTATGAGTGTCTTCACGTTTCTTAACAGATGCACCAGCGTTGTTAGCTGCATCTAAGATTTCGTTAGCAAGACGCTCTTCCATAGTTTTTTCACCACGAAGACGAGCGTAGTTTACTAACCAACGAAGACCTAAAGTTGTACGGCGTTCTGGACGAACCTCAACTGGAACTTGGTAGTTAGCACCACCAACACGACGAGCGCGTACTTCAAGAACAGGCATGATGTTCTTAAGAGCTTGCTCGAATACTTCCATTGGCTCTTTGCCAGTACGTTCGTTTACAATATCGAACGCATTATAAAGAATTGTTTGAGATTTACCTTTTTTACCGTCAACCATCATTTTGTTGATAAGGCGTGTTACTAACTTCGAATTGTACATTGGATCTGGTAACACGTCACGTTTCGCAACAGGTCCTTTACGAGGCATATTGAGTTCCTCCTTTCATTTTAAAGTTATTATTTTTTAGCAGGTTTTGGTCTCTTAGTACCATATTTAGAACGTCCTTGCATACGTTTGTCAACACCAGCTGTGTCAAGCGCACCACGAACGATGTGGTAACGTACCCCCGGTAAATCCTTTACACGACCACCGCGAATTAATACTACGCTATGCTCTTGTAGGTTATGACCGATACCTGGGATGTAAGCTGTAACCTCGATACCGTTTGTTAAACGTACACGAGCGTATTTACGTAACGCTGAGTTAGGTTTCTTTGGAGTCATTGTACCAACACGAGTACATACACCACGTTTTTGAGGTGCAGAGATATCAGTTGATTTTTTCTTTAAAGAGTTAAAACCTTTGTTTAACGCAGGTGATTTAGATTTCCATACTTTATCAGTACGACCATTTCTCACTAATTGGTTAATAGTAGGCATTTGATTATCCTCCCTTCGCATGTTTGTATGACCACATATCCAGGTGGTTCATTATTAGTTGAAAACAAAGTTTTTGCAAGGAAGAGCAAATGCTCTCTCCTCACAAAAACAGTTTTAACTTATTATTCCTATTGCTGAAGCTCCCACTTGAATCCCCGAAGCTTTACCAAGCTTACGAACTGATTCAACTTTTGTTATGGGCACGTTATATTGCATTGCAACACGAATGATAGCATGGGTTAACCGCATGTCAGCATCCTCTGCGATGACAACTTCTTTAACTGTACCATTTTTGATTGCCTCCAATGTGCGTTTATGACCAACGACTACATTTTCAGCAGTTGATACTTTTTGATAAGACATATAAATATCCTCCAAAGCATCGTTCAGGAGCAACCTTGATTATAGTAACATTTTGACTCATACAATGTCAACTAAGATTAATTGTTTTTATACAAAATTTATGCCGGAAAATTTTACTGTTCCACATAAACCTCATCGTTTTCTACATTCATGTCATCTTGTGTTGTTTTTACAAGATCCACTTTGCGATAACGATTCATACCTGTTCCAGCAGGAACAAGTTTACCGATAATAACATTTTCTTTTAATCCTAGAAGTTCATCGCGTTTACCCTTAATTGCTGCATCAGTTAAGACACGAGTTGTTTCTTGGAACGATGCTGCAGATAAGAATGAATCTGTTTCAAGTGAAGCTTTTGTAATACCAAGTAGAACAGGTCTAGCTGTTGCTGGTTGCTTACCTTGCAGTAAGACCTTAGCATTCGCATCAGTGAACTGATGGATATCTAGTAATGTTCCTGGTAATACATCTGTTTCACCTGCATCACTTACACGAACTTTACGTAACATTTGACGTACCATTACTTCTACGTGTTTGTCACCAATTTCTACCCCTTGCATACGGTATACTTTTTGAACTTCACGTAATAAGTATTCTTGAACCGCCGTAATGTCCGTTACTTTTAGTAATTCTTTCGGATCAATAGAACCTTCTGTTAACTCTTTACCGTGGCTAATTGGCTGTCCTGGAGTTACTTTCAGACGAGCACCGTAAGGAATAGCATACGTACGAGCTTCAACTTCACCCTGTACAACTACTTCTTGGCGATCTTTAACGTCGTTGATCGCTGCGATAACACCGTCGATTTCACTGATAACTGCCTGACCTTTCGGATTACGAGCTTCGAAGATCTCTTGGATACGAGGTAAACCTTGAGTGATATCATCTCCGGCAACCCCACCTGTATGGAATGTACGCATCGTTAACTGTGTACCTGGCTCACCGATAGATTGAGCTGCGATAATACCTACCGCTTCTCCTACTTCTACGTCTGTTCCAGTTGCTAAGTTACGACCGTAACACTTCTTACATACACCGTGGCGAGTGTTACACGTAAACGCTGAACGAATGTTTACAGTTTCAACACCCGAATTTTCAACGATATGAGCGATATCTTCAGTAATTAATTGATTTTCAGCAACTAATACTTCACCTGTTTCAGGATGTTTTACAGTTTTTCTTGCAAAACGTCCAACAAGACGATCATATAATGACTCGATAACTTCATTACCCTCTTTAATCGCACCGATTAATAAACCGCGATCTGTTCCACAATCATCTTCACGAACGATTACATCTTGTGCAACGTCAACAAGACGACGTGTTAAGTAACCAGAATCGGCAGTTTTAAGTGCTGTATCAGCAAGACCTTTACGCGCACCGTGCGTAGAGATGAAGTACTCAAGTACTGTTAAACCTTCACGGAAACTCGATTTGATTGGAAGTTCGATGATACGACCAGATGGATTGGCCATAAGACCACGCATACCAGCAAGCTGAGTAAAGTTAGATGCGTTACCACGGGCACCTGAGTCACTCATCATGAAGATTGGGTTGCGTTTATTCAAGGATTTCATCAGTTTTCCTTGGATAACATCTTTTGCATTACTCCAAATAGAGATAACGCGATCGTAACGTTCTTCTTCCGTGATTAAACCGCGACGGAATTGTTTAATTACATTATCTACTTTTGCTTGTGCTTCGTGGAGAATTTCATCTTTTTCGCCTAATACAAGAATGTCAGATACCCCAACTGTAATACCAGCTTTTGTAGAGTACTTGAATCCTAAGTTTTTCATACGGTCAAGCATGCGAGACGTTTCTGTAATTTGGAAACGTTTGAATACTTCCGCAATGATGTTACCAAGGATTTTCTTGCTAAATGGCGCCACTTCTTCGCGACTAGCAATAATTTCTTTAATGTTCGCACCTTTTTCAACGAAATATTTCGCTGGTGTTTCTTTTTCAAGGTTTGAATTTGTTGGTTCATTAATATAAGGGAACGACTCTGGTAAGATTTCGTTAAATATTAATTTACCAACTGTTGTTAATAGAAGCATACTCTTTTGCTCTTCAGTAAATGTTGCGTTGTTTACTGCACTTGCAGCTACTGCAACACGTGTATGAAGATGAACATATCCATTTTGATATGCAAGCAATGCTTCGTTTGCATCTTTGAAGACCATACCTTCACCGATTGCACCTTCACGCTCAAGTGTTAAGTAATAGTTACCTAATACCATATCCTGAGATGGAGTAACAACTGGTTTACCGTCTTTCGGGTTCAAGATGTTTTGTGCCGCTAACATAAGAAGACGAGCTTCAGCTTGAGCTTCTGATGATAAAGGTACGTGAACGGCCATTTGGTCACCGTCAAAGTCCGCGTTGTATGCAGTACATACAAGTGGGTGAAGACGGATTGCGCGACCTTCTACTAATGTAGGTTCAAACGCCTGGATACCAAGACGGTGAAGTGTTGGTGCGCGGTTTAGAAGTACTGGATGTTCTTTAATCACAGACTCTAAAACGTCCCAAACTTCAGGTTGTACACGCTCGATTTTACGTTTCGCACTCTTAATGTTATGTGCTAATCCTTTTTCAACTAACTCTTTCATTACGAAAGGTTTGAACAGTTCAAGCGCCATTTCTTTTGGTAATCCACATTGATACATCTTTAAGTTCGGTCCTACAACGATTACAGAACGACCAGAGTAGTCAACACGTTTACCTAATAAGTTTTGACGGAAACGTCCTTGTTTACCTTTAAGCATGTGAGATAGTGATTTTAATGGACGGTTACCTGGTCCAGTAACTGGACGGCCACGACGACCATTATCGATTAATGCGTCTACAGCTTCTTGTAACATACGTTTTTCGTTTTGAACGATGATGCTTGGTGCACCTAAGTCCAATAGACGTTTTAAACGATTGTTACGGTTAATTACACGACGGTATAAGTCGTTTAAGTCAGAAGTAGCAAAACGTCCACCGTCTAACTGTACCATTGGGCGTAGTTCTGGTGGAATTACTGGTAGAACATCTAAGATCATCCAAGACGGTTCATTTCCAGAGTTACGGAATGCTTCTAATACTTCTAGACGTTTAATAGCACGAGTACGGCGTTGTCCTTGTGCTGTTTTTAATTCTTCTTTTAAGAAGTCTACTTCTTTATCTAAATCGATGTCTTGTAGTAGCTTTTTAATTGCTTCTGCACCCATAGCAGCTTGGAATGTGCTACCATATCGATCACGATATGCACGGTATTCTTTTTCAGAAAGTAATTGCTTCTTATCAAGTGGTGTATCTCCACTTTCTGTTACAACATAAGAAGCGAAATAAATTACTTCTTCAAGCGCGCGAGGGGACATGTCTAAGACAAGTCCCATGCGGCTCGGGATACCTTTGAAATACCAAATATGAGATACAGGAGCAGCTAATTCAATATGACCCATACGTTCACGACGTACTTTTGCACGCGTTACTTCAACGCCACATCGATCACAAACTACACCTTTATAACGTACACGTTTGTATTTTCCGCAATGACATTCCCAGTCCTTTTGTGGTCCGAAAATACGCTCACAGAACAAGCCATCTTTTTCAGGCTTTAACGTACGATAGTTAATAGTTTCTGGTTTCTTAACTTCACCGTATGACCAAGAACGAATCTTGTCAGGTGAAGCAAGTCCAATCTTCATATATTCAAAGTTATTTACATCTATCAAGGGGCCTACCTCCCTTTTAGTCTACAGGTTATCCCAATTATTCCTTAGTTGTCTCAACTTCGACATTCAATTTATCTGCTGATTGATGGTCATCGTCATCTTCTGTATCACGCATTTCAATTTCTGTATCGTCGCTAGACATCATTTTAACGTCCATACCTAAACTTTGCAGCTCTTTAATCAATACTTTGAATGATTCAGGAACGCCTGGTTCTGGAACATTTTCGCCTTTAACAATTGCTTCATAAGTCTTAACACGTCCAACAACATCATCAGACTTCACTGTTAAGATTTCTTGAAGAGTATAAGCAGCACCGTAAGCTTCAAGTGCCCAAACCTCCATCTCACCGAAACGCTGTCCACCGAACTGAGCTTTACCTCCAAGAGGTTGCTGCGTTACAAGTGAGTATGGTCCAGTAGAACGAGCATGAAGTTTATCGTCAACCATGTGCGCAAGTTTGATCATATACATGACACCAACAGATACGCGGTTATCGAATGGTTCACCAGTACGTCCGTCATACAGGATTGTTTTCGCGTCATTTGCCATACCAGCTTCTTCAATTGTGCCCCAAACATCTTCCTCACGAGCACCATCGAATACTGGTGTTGCAATGTGAATGCCAAGGTATCTTGCTGCCATACCAAGATGAAGCTCTAATACCTGACCGATATTCATACGAGATGGTACCCCTAATGGGTTTAACATGATATCGATTGGCGTACCGTCTGGTAAGTAAGGCATATCTTCTTCTGGTAAAATACGAGAAATAACACCTTTGTTACCGTGACGTCCGGCCATCTTGTCACCTTCAGAAATTTTACGTTTTTGAACGATATATGCACGTACAAGTTGATTCACGCCTGGTGGCAATTCATCGCCATCTTCACGGTTGAATACTTTTACGTCTAAGATAATACCGCCACCACCGTGTGGTACACGTAGTGATGTATCACGTACTTCACGCGCTTTTTCTCCAAAGATAGCATGTAATAGACGTTCTTCAGCTGTTAATTCTGTTACACCTTTAGGTGTTACTTTACCAACAAGTAAATCTCCATCTTTTACTTCAGCACCAACGCGAATGATACCGCGCTCGTCAAGGTTACGTAATGCGTCTTCCCCAACGTTTGGAATGTCACGTGTAATTTCTTCTGGTCCAAGCTTCGTATCACGAGCTTCTGATTCATATTCTTCAATATGAATAGAAGTGTACACATCATCTTTTACAAGGCGCTCACTCATGATGATCGCATCCTCGTAGTTATAACCGTCCCAAGTCATGAAGCCAACAAGCACGTTACGTCCAAGTGCTAGTTCACCTAATTCCATAGAAGGACCATCCGCAAGGATTTCACCTTTTACAACTTCATTTCCAACACTTACGATTGGACGTTGGTTGTAACAAGTTCCTTGGTTAGAACGAATGAATTTTTGCATTTTGTAGCGATCTAAGTCGCCTTTTACTGTTTGACCGTCAACTTCTACATAGCGACGTACCCAAACTTCACGTGCTTCTACGCGCTCAACAACACCAGGATGTTTACAGATTACTGCAGCACCTGAGTCTTTTGCTGATACGTACTCCATACCTGTACCTACAATCGGAGATTCCGGATTCATTAACGGAACCGCCTGACGTTGCATGTTCGCTCCCATAAGTGCGCGGTTAGAGTCATCGTTTTCTAAGAACGGAATACAAGCTGTCGCTGCCGACACTACTTGTTTTGGAGATACATCCATGTAGTCGATGCGTTCTCTATTTGTGACAATGTTTTCACCACGGAAACGAGCTACGATATCTTCACTTAGGAATTCACCTTCGTCAGATAATTTCATATTCGCTTGGGCTACAACATAATTATCTTCTTCATCTGCTGTTAAGTAATCAACATGCCCTGTTACAAGACCAGTTTCTGGGTCAACACGACGGTATGGTGTTTCAATGAAACCAAACTCATTTACTTTCGCGAACGAAGATAATGAGTTAATCAAACCGATGTTTGGTCCCTCTGGTGTTTCAATCGGACACATACGACCGTAGTGAGAGTAATGAACGTCACGCACTTCAAAGCCTGCGCGCTCACGCGTTAAACCACCAGGTCCTAATGCAGATAGTCTTCGTTTGTGAGTTAACTCTGCTAATGGGTTTGTTTGGTCCATAAACTGAGATAACTGAGAACTTCCGAAGAACTCTTTAATAGATGCAATAACAGGACGAATATTAATTAGTGCCTGTGGTGTAATCGCATTTGTATCTTGGATCGACATTCTCTCACGAACAACACGTTCCATACGAGAAAGACCGATACGGAATTGATTTTGTAATAGTTCTCCAACAGAACGCAGACGACGGTTTCCTAAATGGTCAATATCATCTGTATCCCCTACTTTGTATAGTAGGTTGAAGAAGTAACTGATAGAAGCAAGGATATCACCTGGTGTGATGTGTTTCACATCACGAGTAATGTTTGCATTACCAATTACATTAATTACGCGTTCGCCTTCCGACTCAGGAGCATAAATCTTAATAGATTGCAGCTCAACATCGCCTTCTACCACTCCACCCATTGGTTTCGCTGTTTTGAATCCAATGTTTTTCTCTAAGTAAGGTAAAATGCGATCAAGTGTACGACGATCTAAGATTGTTCCTTCTGCCGCTAAAATTTCACCAGTTTCTGGATCCACTAATGTTTCAGCTAAACGTTGATTAAACAATCTGTTTTTAATGTGTAACTTCTTGTTGATCTTATAGCGACCTACATTTGCTAAATCGTAGCGCTTTGGATCGAAGAAACGAGACACAAGTAAGCTCTTAGCATTTTCTACTGTTGGTGGTTCACCAGGACGTAGACGCTCATAAATTTCAAGCAATGCTTTTTCTGTGCTATCTGTGTTGTCTTTTTCTAATGTGTTGCTTAAGTATTCGTTATCACCTAAAAGCTCGGTGATTTCTTGATCAGAGCCAAACCCTAATGCGCGTAACAAAACAGTTACAGGAAGTTTACGCGTACGGTCAATACGCACATATACAACATCCTTAGCATCTGTCTCATACTCTAACCAAGCTCCGCGGTTTGGAATTACAGTAGCAGTAAAACCACGTTTTCCGTTTTTATCCACTTTGCCACTATAGTATACGCTTGGAGAGCGAACTAACTGGGAAACGATAACACGTTCTGCACCGTTAATTACGAATGTTCCAGTCTCTGTCATGAGTGGGAAATCTCCCATGAACACATCTTGTTCTTTTACTTCACCAGTTTCCTTGTTGATTAGACGCACTTTTACACGAAGTGGTGCTGCATACGTCACATCACGCTCTTTGCATTCGTCTACAGAGTATTTAGGTTCACCTAAGCTGTAGTCGATAAATTCAAGCGATAGATTTCCCGTAAAGTCTTCAATCGGAGAAATGTCTTGGAACATTTCTCGCAAACCCTCATCAAGAAACCACTGATAAGAAGAGGTTTGAATTTCGATAAGATTTGGTAACTCTAATACTTCACTAATACGGGCATAACTTCTTCGTTGGCGGTGGCGTCCGTATTGAACTAGTTGACCTGTCAACTGCTTCACCCCTCAAATCATGAGTATTATAAATGCACAAAAAAATTTGTGCAAAATCACAAATAAATACAACTACTGCTATTAGCGTAGTCTCTTTCTCTTAAAGATAAATACGTTGAGTCTTTCTACCTGCTCAAAAAAGAAAAATGGCTTCTATAAGAAAACCATCATTCTGTTTCATAATCTGCTGATTTTACTATCTTTTCCAAGAGAAACAAAAATATACATCTTTCTCAACGCAGAAAATCATATATTGGCATTGTATAATGTTAACATAGCCAAAAATAACCGTCAACGTTTTTTTGATTTTATGATATAATATCCTTTTTTCTTTTCTACAACCTCAACTTCAGAAAATACTTCTTCTAGTTTTTTTAGCGCAGACGGTGCACCTTGTTTCTTTTGAATAACAATCCAAAGCTCTCCATCTGGAACTAAATACTCCACAGCTTTTTCTAAAATCTCATGTACGATATCTTTACCCGCACGAATTGGAGGGTTAGATAGAATAGCAGCATACTTACCATCTACATTTTCATAGACGCTACTTTGAAAAATACGTATATTCTCGATTTTGTTATTAGCGGCGTTTTCTTTCGCAAGCCCAAGTGCCCTCTCGTTCACATCCACCATGTGAACTTCACGACCTTGAAACTCTTTCGCTAACGACAAACCAATAGGACCGTATCCGCAACCTACGTCTAATATATCACCTTTAATATCTGGCATTTGAAACGCTTCAATTAAAAGACGGGAACCAAAGTCCACTTCGTTTTTCGAGAACACCCCATGGTCAGATAAGAAAGTGAATCGAGATCCACGAAGGGCAAACTCCCATCGCTTACGATCACTTTTACTAGAAGGGTCGTTAGAAAAATAATGGTCTGCCATATGGCCACCTCTTTTCTTTACAGTTAAAAAAAAAGCTCGCATGAGAGCGAGCTTTTTTTAAAGCATCAAAAGTTAATTACTTAACTTCTACAGCAGCGCCAACTTCTTCAAGTTTAGCTTTGATTTCTTCAGCTTCTTCTTTAGCAGCAGCTTCTTTGATTACTTTTGGAGTGTTGTCAACTAATTCTTTAGCTTCTTTTAAGCCAAGACCAGTGATTTCACGAACAACTTTGATAACTTTGATTTTTTGTGCACCAGCGCTAGTTAGTTCCACATCAAATTCAGTTTTCTCAGCAGCAGCTTCTCCAGCGCCACCAGCAACAGCTACAGGAGCAGCAGCAGTTACGCCGAATTCTTCCTCGATAGCTTTTACTAAGTCGTTAAGTTCTAATACAGTCATAGATTTAACTGCTTCAATGATTTGTTCTTTAGTCATTGTAAATATCCTCCCTTAAATAGGTTTGTATTGTTTTATCGATAATACGTAATTATCTTTTAAAAAATTAAGCGCCTTGCTCTTCCTTTTGGTCTGCAACTGCTTTAGTAGCAAGTGCAAGGTTACGGATTGGAGCTTGAAGAACGCTAAGAAGCATAGAAAGTAAGCCTTCACGTGATGGAAGAGTAGCGATTGCTTTAACCTCATCAAGTGTTACAAGTTTACCTTCGATTACGCCCGCTTTAATTTCTAAAGCTTCATGATCTTTAGCGAAGTCGTTTAATACTTTCGCAGGAGCAACTACATCCTCGTTACTGAACGCGATTGCGTTTGGTCCTGTTAAGAATTCATTTAACTCAGCCATTTCAGCAGATTCTGCAGCACGACGAGTTAGAGAGTTTTTGTAAACTTTGAACTCAACGCCAGCTTCACGTAATTGCTTACGTAATTCTGTTGCTTCAGAAACTGTTAAACCACGGTAGTCAACAACGATTGTAGATTTACTAGCGCGAAGTTTGTCCGCGATTTCAGTTACAACTTGTTGTTTAGTTTCGATTACTTTGCTCATGTTATTACACCTCCTGTAGATTATATAGAAGATGTACCGAAAGTGCACTAAAAACCTCCATGCCCAACTTGTAGACATGGAGGCATATAGTCACAGAAAAAAGATTCCGCTTCGTATATTAACACCTAGGTAGGAAATTAAGTCTATTGACACCTACTGTCTACGGTACACTAATTAAATTCACAACATAAATGATTATATTAAAACTTCTTTATGAAGTCAACTTCCAAAATTTACGCTAATGTAGAAACGTCTACACGTACGCCAGGTCCCATTGTAGAAGCAACTGTTACGTTCTTCATGTAAGTACCTTTTGCAGCAGCTGGCTTAACTTTTTGTAAAGTGTCAGCAATTGTTTTGAAGTTTTCTACTAATTTAGCATCTTCGAAAGATACTTTACCGATTGGAACGTGGATGTTACCAGCTTTATCAACGCGGTATTCAACTTTACCAGCTTTGATTTCGTTAACAGCTTTAGTTACATCGAAAGTAACTGTTCCAGTTTTAGGGTTTGGCATTAAACCTTTAGGTCCTAATACGCGACCAAGTTTACCAACTTCACCCATCATGTCAGGAGTTGCTACTACTACATCGAAATCGAACCAACCTTGTTGGATTTTACCGATGTAATCAGTATCGCCTACGAAGTCAGCTCCAGCAGCTTCAGCTTCTTTAGCTTTTTCACCTTTAGCAAATACTAATACACGTTGTACTTTACCAGTACCGTGTGGAAGAACAACTGCACCACGGATTTGTTGGTCAGCTTTCTTAGGGTCAACACCTAAACGGAATGCAGCTTCTACAGTTGCATCAAATTTAGCTGTGTTTGTTTTCTTTACTAATTCTACTGCTTCTGTTGCAGAGTAAGCAGCTGCACGATCAACAAGCTTTGCAGCTTCTACGTACTTTTTACCTCTTTTAGCCATTTTTATTTCCTCCTCGAATGTGGTTTTAGCGGAATAACCTCCCACGTTTACGCCTGTTTTCAGGTATAACCTGAGGATGAGCGCCATCCATTTATTTAAAAACGATAATCATTTACGATAATAAAGGTTGCGAATTGGAATTCCAGACCCGCAACCTTTTTTAAAAACAAATCGAATTAGTCTTCGATAACGATGCCCATACTGCGTGCAGTACCTTCAACCATACGCATTGCAGCTTCTACGCTAGCAGCGTTTAGGTCAGGCATTTTAGTTTCAGCGATTTCGCGTACTTTATCACGCTTAACAGTTGCCACTTTATTACGGTTTGGTTCACCAGAACCAGACTCAATACCAGCTACTTTCTTAAGAAGAACAGCAGCAGGAGGAGTTTTAGTAATGAAAGTGAATGAACGGTCCTCAAATACCGTAATTTCAACAGGGATGATAAGACCAGCTTGATCTGCTGTACGAGCGTTAAACTCTTTACAGAAGCCCATGATGTTAACACCTGCTTGTCCTAATGCTGGACCAACTGGTGGAGCTGGGTTAGCTTTACCTGCAGGAATTTGAAGCTTTACCATTTTAATTACCTTTTTAGCCACGAGACACACCTCCTTAAGTCCGTGATGTGGTCAATTGGACAGTGATTTGCCCTCCCACGTCATATTTTATCTGTAAGGATAAAATCTTTCAAAAAACGTCTCCGATAACGAAGACGTACTGACTTAAAAGATATTATCACTTTTTACAATTCATTTCAAGTTTCATTTTATAATTTTTCAATTTGATGGAAGTCAAGTTCAACTGGAGTCTCGCGACCAAACATATCCACAAGCACGCTAACCTTTTTCTTCTCCACATCAATTTCTTCAATAGCACCTGTATAATCTGCGAATGGCCCCTCATTTACACGTACTGTCTCATGAAGTTCAAAGTCGAAATCAACCACTTCGTTGTCCATTCCCATATGTTTCATAATGGTAACAACTTCCTCTTCTAATAGAGGTGATGGTTTAGATCCAGAACCAGAAGAACCAACGAACCCAGTTACACCCGGCGTGTTACGTACAACATACCAAGAGTCATCAGTCATGATTAATTCTACTAATACATAACCTGGGAACACTTTTCTTTTCATTAATTTTTCTTTTCCGTTTTTCATTTCTACTTCTACTTCTTCCGGGACAACAACACGGAAAATTTTATCTTGCATACCCATTGATTCTACACGTTTCTCTAGGTTTGCTTTTACTTTATTTTCATATCCAGAATAAGTATGGACAACATACCAACTTTTTTCCATTCATTTAGGACGAGCGTCCTTCCCTCCCTGACGTACATTTTTTTGCGCAAATGAAAAAACCCGTTCACCGGGCTTTTACACAGTTCTTATAAATAACATTATATCATGGATAAGTGCTTCTTATTCAAGAATTAACCAAGAATTAACCGAATTAAAGAAGAAATGCCCATATCAACTACTGCGAAGAAAATCGCAAAGAACACAACTGTAGCAACAACAGTCGCTGTTGAGCGGAGTAATTCATCTTTTTTAGGCCAACTTACTTTTTTCATTTCGCGACCTACATCGCCGAAAAAGTTCGTTAAACGCATCTGCGGGACCTCCAGTGTATTATTTCAATTATTTATTTTGTTTCCTTGTGAACTGTATGCTGATTGCATGTTTTACAAAACTTTTTTATTTCAAGTCGCTCTATTGAGCTCGTATCTTTCATAGTAGAGTAGTTTCGATTTTTACACTCTTCACATGAGAGTACAACTTTTTTCCTCATTAGTTACACCAACCTTGTAACATTATGTCCCTAAAAATGTATCATACAATAAAAGACAATGTCAATGACATGCATTTTGTACTCTCTACAAAAGAAAACAGGTGATTTATTTTACACCTGCAGCACTTGTTACTTCTTATGAATTTAAAGTTGTACTTTCTCTCATTTCCATATATCGTTCCAATTTCCTCTTTACTCTTTGTAAAGCGTTATCAATAGATTTCACATGCCTGTTTAACTGTTCTGAAATCTCTTGATAAGAACGACCATCTAAATATAAAGAAAGCACTTTCCTTTCTAAATCGCTTAATAATTCAGATATTTTTGATTCTATGTCTGTATATTCTTCCTGGCTAATGATCATCTCTTCAGGATCAGTCACCTTCGCTTCAGAAATAACATCCAATAACGTTCGATCAGATTCCTCATCGTAAATCGGCTTATCTAAAGACACATACGAATTTAAAGGAATATGTTTTTGTCTTGTTGCCGTTTTAATAGCGGTAATAATTTGTCGAGTGATACATAGTTCAGCAAATGCTTTGAATGAAGACAGCTTGTCCTCTTTATAATCACGAATTGCTTTAAACAACCCTATCATACCTTCTTGAACAATGTCTTCTCGATCGGCACCCACTAAAAAGTAAGATCTTGATTTCGCACGAACAAAGTTCTTATACTTGTGAATTAAATATTCTAGAGCGTCAGTATTACCTTTTCGAACTAACTCAACGATTGCCTCATCCTCTAAATCACGAAATGTAACGTCGCCTATACTTACGAAGCCTGCTTCCACCTTGATCCCTCCGACCGCTATTTATTTAGCAATATTATACAGTAAAAAGATAAAGAGCGTCAATGCTTCAACGCTCTCCTCTTCTTAATTTTTCTAATTTTTCTGTAATATCCTTACTAAATATCTTTCGCATGGCGGGCTGCTGTTCTTTCGTGTCTTTTGTACGCCTTCTTACTTGTTGTTCCATCGCTTGTACTTCCAACTCTAATTCACGCGCAGATTTTCGAAGGGCACCTTGCCCAAATATAACCCATTGTTCTGTATAATCAGAAGTCGCAACATATATTTGTGTATTTATATTTCTAAGCTCTATCGCAAGTTGCTCTATCTTTTCGTCTGCAGTTTGATTCTTTCGTGTGAATATTACTTCTACACGAGATTGTTTCATCTTTTTTTCAATACCATGGACTGTATAGGCATCAAAGACTATCATCACTTTTGTGCCTGTATAACCTTGATAATCCGCCATCTTATCAATAAGCGCATCTCTTGATGATTGTAAATCTACATCCCGCAGTTTCTTCAAATCTCCCCAAGCTCCGATAATGTTGTAGCCGTCAACGATTAAAATATCGTTCATTTTTTATTTACCAATTTCGTGACGTTTACGATATACCTCATACATTAACAAACTTGCGGCTACTGAAGCATTTAAGGATGTAACTTTACCAACCATCGGTAGAGTGATTAAGAAATCACACTTTTCACCAATAATACGACTCATACCTTTTCCTTCACTACCAATTACTAATCCAATCGGCATTGTACCATCTAAATTACGGTAATCCGTTTTCCCTTTGGCATCTGTACCAGCAATCCAAAGTCCACGCTCTTTTAATTCATCAATTGTACGAGATAAGTTTGTTACGCGCGCAACAGGAATGTATTCAATCGCTCCTGTTGATGCTTTCGCAACTGATGCGGTAAGTCCCACAGCTCTTCTCTTCGGAATAATAATTCCATGAGCTCCTGTTGCATCAGCAGTACGCATAATAGAACCTAGGTTATGCGGATCTTCAATCTCATCTAAAATCAAGAAGAACGGATCTTCATTACGTTTTTCTGCCACTTTGAATAAATCTTCTAACTCTGCATACTGATATGCAGCTACTTGAGCAATTACACCTTGATGATTACCCTCAACTAATTGATCTAACTTTTTCTTTGGTGCATGTTGTAAAATAATCTTATTTTCTTTCGCTAACGCTAGTACAATTTGTACTTGTCCTTTGGCAGCACCTTCTGCGATCCAAATTTTATTAATATCTCTCCCTGATCTTAACGCTTCAATTACAGGGTTACGTCCGATAATATATTCACTAGTCATGATGATGTGCCCCCTTCCTTTTCTTCTAAAACTGCAATTGCCTTATATACAATTTCGTCTAATCTTTCACGATTATTTAATAAATGATGATAACCAATTAGCGCTTCAAAGGCTGTACTATGTCGATATGTTTGTACATCCGTATTTTTCGGAACTGTACCTGAATTTGCATTACGCCCTCTTCTTAATACCGCCTCTTCTTCCTCTGTCAAAAATGCCGTCTCTAATAAATGATAAACAACTTTCGCCTGTGCTTTTGCTGAAACAAAGCTCGTCCCTAAGCGATGTAATTGATTAGGGCGAACTTTTCCTTTTTGAAGGAGGTGATAGCGGATATATTGTTCATATACCGCATCACCCATATACGCTAACGCCAAGCTGTTTAATTGCTTTGCATCAATCATCCTTATCCTCTTTTCCATCTTGTACCTTGAGCGGTATCTTCTAAAATAATATTACGTTCTTTTAAATCGTCACGAATTTGATCAGACAATGCGAAATCGCGATTTTTACGAGCTTCAATGCGCTTTTGGATAAGCTCTTCAATTTCTTCATCCAGTAATTCTTCTTTTGATAATTCTAATCCTAAAATATCAAATAACGTTTCCAGTTGTTTTACGTATGCTTCAATCACAACTTTAGATGTATGCTCTTCAAGTAAATATTGATTTGCATGATTTGCTACGTTGTATAATTCGGTAATTGCATTTGCAGTGTTAAAGTCATCATTCATTGCCTCTTCAAATGCAGTCTGGAATTTCTCTATTTCAGATAACCATTTCTCATTATGGTCCGTTAAATCCGTACTACTCTCCATACGATGCTTTAAGTTTCCATAAGCTGTTTTAATTCTTTCCAGTCCATTATTCGTACTTTGTAATAACTCTTCACTAAAGTTAATCGGGTGACGATAGTGTACTGATAACATAAAGAATCTAATTAACTGCGGGTCGTATTGCTTAATAATATCGTGAACTAAAATAAAGTTACCCAGCGATTTAGACATCTTCTCATTGTTAATATTAATATATCCATTATGCATCCAGTAACGTGCAAACGTTTTTCCAGTCAATGCCTCTGACTGCGCAATTTCATTTTCATGATGCGGGAACGCCAAGTCTTGCCCACCAGCATGAATGTCAATTGTATCCCCTAAGTACTTACGCGCCATTGCTGAGCATTCAATATGCCATCCTGGACGTCCTTGCCCCCAAGGGCTTTCCCAGAAGATTTCTCCTTCTTTCGCAGCTTTCCATAAAGCAAAATCAAGAGGGTCTTGTTTCTTTTCCCCTACCTCAATACGAGCACCGTGACGTAAATCTGCGATTGGTTGATGTGATAATTTACCGTAACCTTCGAATTCCTTCGTCTTAAAGTACACATCACCCTCTGATTCATATGCATACCCTTTATTCACAAGTTCTTGAATAAATTCAATAATGATATCCATATTTTCTGTTACACGAGGATGAACTGTTGCGTGTTTGCAACCTAGTGCTGTTACATCTTCAAAGTACGCTTCAACAAAACGATCAGCAATCGTTGGTACATCTTCACCTAATTCATTTGCCGCTTTAATTAATTTATCATCTACGTCCGTAAAGTTAGATACATATTGCACATCGTATCCTTTGTATTCTAAATAACGACGCACTGTATCGAATACCATAGGAGGTCTTGCATTCCCAATATGAATGTAGTTATAAACTGTAGGTCCGCATACATACATCTTTACCTTATTTTCTTCTAATGGAACAAACTCTTCTTTTTGACGTGTTAACGTATTATAAATGTGAATAGTCATTTTTATCCTTCCTTTCTACCTTTAATTCCAATTGTTTCTTCAATTTATCAAGTTCTACTTCCATAGCCTTTAATTTATCAAAAATCGGATCTGGAAGGTCAGAGTGATTTAATTCTTGACCAATCTTTACTCCATTTTGAATAACGACACGGCCAGGTATACCTACAACTGTAGAATGTGCAGGAACTTCTTTTAATACGACAGACCCTGCTCCGATTTTAGAATTCTCTCCCACAGTAATAGACCCAAGAACTTTAGCACCCGTCGCAATTAATACATTATCCTGAATTGTTGGGTGCCTCTTCCCTTTTTCTTTTCCTGTACCACCTAATGTAACCCCTTGATAAATCGTTACATTATCACCAATTTCACAAGTTTCTCCAATTACAACTCCCATTCCATGATCTATAAAAAAGCGTCGACCAATAGTTGCTCCTGGATGGATCTCAATGCCAGTAAAAAAGCGGCTCACTTGTGAAACAAAACGTGCAAGAAAGAAAAAATTTCTTTTATAAAAAGCATGTGCAATTCGATGGGCCCAAACTGCATGTAATCCAGAGTAAGTTAAAATGACTTCGAAATAACCTCTTGCCGCTGGATCCTGTTCAAAAACGACTTCAATATCTTCCCGAAGCCTCTTAAACATCGGTGTTCCCTCCCCTTTATGGGCTGCTTTTTTGTCGAACGAACTAACTCCCCTAACTCATCACTTCTCCCCTAATTCTTTATATAAGGAGATAAATTCTATATTCATACCTATTTACACGGTATAAAAAAAAGGCGTCTCTGTCATATTGACAGAGACGCCTTTTAAGCGCGGTTCCACTCTGTTTAGGCTTAAAAAAGCCTCAAACTCATCCATGATAACGGTGTACACCGCTTCTGCTTACTTTGCGGCCTAAGACATCCCACGAAGCAATTCGCTGTTCAGCAGAAGACTCGAAGGGGCATTTCAAAAATCCGCTTATAAACCACTCCCAGCCTAAAGGTGGTTCTCTCTGTAAAAAGCCTGATTTTCTACTTCTCCTTCTCGTCGCTTTTCCTTATTAGGTTTTAGGTATACTTATTATATTTCTAAACCTAGAAAATGTTAACCAATTACTTTTTGAAGACGATTTAAAACTTTTTCTTTTCCAAGAAGTGCAATAGCATTCGGAAGCTCTGGACCATGCGTTTGTCCTGTAGTTGCAACACGGATTGGCATAAATAAATTTTTACCTTTATGTCCTGTTTCCTTTTGAACTGCTTTAATCGCTGCCTTAATTGCTGCTGGCTCCATTGCTTCTAGAGCTTCTATTTGACCAGCAAATGCACGAAGTACTTCAGGTACTTGTTCACCATTTAATACTTCTTGTCCTTCTTCTTCATAATCAACATGATCTTTAAAGAACATTTCAGAAAGCTCTACAATTTCAGCTCCAAAACTCATTTGTTCATGGTATAAAGCAATTACATCACGAATCCAAGCTTGGTCTTGTTCGCTTAAAGTTTCTCCCACACGTCCAGCTTTCACTAAATGCGGTAAGCTTAACTCTACAACCGTATCTAAATCTTGCTTTTTCATATACTGGTTGTTCATCCATTTTAGTTTTTGAGAATCAAATAATGCAGGTGATTTTGATAAACGAGCTGCATCGAACATTTTGATAAACTCATCTTTAGAGAAGATTTCTTCTTCTCCTACCGGAGACCAACCTAGTAGTGCAATAAAGTTAAAGATTGCTTCTGGAAGATACCCAAGCTCTTTATATTGCTCAATAAATTGAATAATAGATTCATCACGCTTACTTAACTTTTTACGACTTTCATTAACAATTAGAGTCATATGACCGAATTGTGGAATATCCCAGCCGAAAGCTTCATAAATCATCATTTGTTTCGGTGTATTTGAAATATGATCATCACCACGAAGTACATGTGTAATTTCCATTAGATGATCATCTACTGCTACTGCAAAGTTATAAGTTGGAATTCCATCTTTTTTCACAATAACAAAATCACCGAAATCATTTGAATGGAACGCAACTTCATCTTTTACAATATCTTTGAATGTGTAGTCACGATCAGCTGGTACACGGAAACGAATACTTGGAATACGTCCCTCAGCTTCAAATTCTTTCACTTGTTCTTCAGTTAATTCACGGTGGTTACCTGCGTAACGAGGTGTTTCACCGCGAGCGATTTGTCCTTCACGCTCTGCTTCTAGCTCTTCTTCTGTCATGTAACATTTATAAGCTAGACCACGCTCTAATAAATCTTCATATAATTTTTTATAAATATCTAAACGCTCTGTTTGGCGATATGGTCCAAATTCACCACCAACATCAACACCTTCATCCCAGTCCATACCGAGCCATTTCAAGTATTTTAATTGGCTTTCTTCTCCACCAGCCACGTTACGTTTTACATCAGTATCTTCAATACGAATAATAAATTTGCCATCTAAATGACGAGCAAATAAATAATTAAATAATGCCGTACGCGCATTTCCGATATGTAAGTGTCCTGTTGGACTTGGCGCGTAGCGCACTCTCACTTGCTTTTCCATAATTGGTACACCTTCCATTCTTAATGTCAACACATTCTATAATTGTACACCAAAAAAATGTGATTATCCATCTTACGAATTAAAAACCATTATTTTTTCTGTAATAAAACAACCGCTTGAGAAGCAATCCCTTCTTCTCTACCTGTAAATCCTAATTTTTCTGTTGTTGTTGCCTTTACATTAATGTTATTGATAGACGTTTCTAACAGTTCACTAATGCGCTTACGCATGCTCTCAATATGTGGTGCCATTTTTGGTTTTTGAGCAATAATTGTACAATCTAAATTTCCTAACTCGTAACCTTGTTCACGCACAAATTCCCAAACTTTTTGTAACAATACAGCTGAATCTGCATCTTTAAAAGCTGGGTCTGTATCAGGAAAATGCTTTCCGATATCTCCTGCTGCAATCGCACCTAAACATGCATCAGCAATCGTATGTAACAATACATCTGCATCTGAATGACCAATTAATCCTTTCTCGTGTGGAATTGTAATTCCACCGATAATCAACGGACGCCCTTCCGCAAATTCATGTACATCAAAACCTTGTCCAATTCGAAACATCCTTACTTCCTCCTTAAGCTAAACTACTGAGCTTTATGACTCTATATTATATCGCTATCCTTATAAAGAAAAGCCCGGCTGTTGCCGAGCTTTTCTTTATTAACACATCATCAACGTTATTTCTTCTGAACACGTAGGAAACTTTCAGCAATTAATAGATCTTCCGGAGTCGTCACTTTAATATTATAGTAACTCCCCTCTACTACACCAACTTGCTTCCCAACGCGTTCTACGAGACTTGCATCATCTGTGCCAAGAAAACAACTTTGTTTTGCGCTTCTATGAGCTTCTAGCAAAAGAGAAACAGAGAATCCTTGTGGTGTTTGTACAGCGTTAAGTTGAGACCGCTCTACCGTTTCTACAACAACACCCTGCTCTACTTTCTTAACAGTATCTTTTACTGGCACTGCACAAATGGAAGCTCCATATTTTTCTGCTGCAGTTAATACATCGCGAATCACTTTATTCGTTACGAACGGGCGCGCCCCGTCATGAACAAGAACATATTCGACACCACTCGCATACTGAAGTGCGTTATATACGCTATCTTGTCTTTCGGCTCCACCCTGAATAAATTGTACCTGCTTTTCAATCTGGTACTTCTGCATCAACTCTTCAAAATACGGGCGTTCTTCTTCGTTAATTGCCATAATAATACTTTTGCACGCTTTATCTTTTTCAAAAGCACGCAATGTGTGCACAATAATTGGTACTTCATCTATAAGTAAAAATAACTTATTTTTACCAGCACCCATTCGTTTCCCTTGGCCCGCTGCCGGAATAATTAATGTATACATATTAATAATCCTCTACTTATAATGCTTTTTCTAGCAATTTACGTTTTGCGAAAATCATACGACCAGCCGATGTTTGTAATACGCTAGTAACAAGTACATCAAGTTGTGAACCCACATACTCTCTACCATCTTCTACTACAATCATCGTACCATCATCTAAGTATGCAACACCTTGATTCTGTTCTTTACCATCTTTCACAACATAAACACTTAATTCTTCACCAGGGAGTACGACTGGTTTAATCGCATTAGCTAAATCATTAATGTTTAACACCGTAACCCCTTGTAATTCAGAAACTTTGTTTAAATTGAAATCGTTTGTTACTACAGTTCCACCAGTGATTTTTGCCAACTTTACAAGCTTGCTATCTACTTCTTGGATATCATCGAAATCGCCTTCATAAATTTCTACCGGAATTGGCATCTCCTTTTGAATACGATTTAAAATGTCTAGCCCTCTGCGGCCACGATTACGCTTTAAAGCATCTGAAGAATCGGCAATATGCTGAAGCTCTTCTAATACGAATTGCGGAATGACAATTGTTCCTTCTAAAAACTTTGTTTGGCAAATATCTGCAATACGTCCGTCAATAATTACACTCGTATCGAGAATTTTCCAATGAGTCGTAGATTTTTCTGCTTCGACCTCTACCTCTTCATTCTCACTATTGTTTTTCTTCTTACCTCCGCGTTGGGGTAATGTAAATAATCCTAGCAATTCATTCCTCTTTTTAAATCCTACTTGGAATCCTAAATATCCAAGTAAAAGGGTGAAGAACACTTGCAACACCGTACTAATAACTGGAATTGTAAATTCACGAATTGGTATCAAAATTAAATATGCAACAATAAGACCAGAGATTAATCCTAATGTACCAAATAAAACATCTGCTACAGGCGCCTTTACAAGAGCCTCTTCAATATGCTTAATAAGTTGAACAATATAATCTACAAGCCAAAATGTTGTTAAAAATAAAATAATTGCACCAATAATTGCACGAACATACGATCCTTCCAACAAAGGAACCGCACCGATATCTAATACATTAATAATTTTTGGGATTAAGTAAATCCCTAACGCTCCCCCGATCACTAAAAAGAAGAGCTGTACAATCCGTTTTAACATCCAACCACCTCCTACTCATTATTAACCATTGTTTCGCTAATCAAAACGCCGAATGCAAAAGCGGACGTGTTTTTTTGTAAATAGTTTTATTTACCAATATATCATATCATATACCAAAAATGTTCTAGTGTCGTTATATTATAGAATCAATGTAATATTCTTAATTGTGTCTACTCATATAGAGATGCTCTTGAATTCTTTTTAGACCTTCTCGTATTTTCTTCGCTCTCACTTCTCCAATTCCTTCCACATCATCCAATTCATTAATAGTTGCTCGGCAAACACCTTGCAATGTTTTAAATCGATTAATTAAATTCTCGATAATAAGTGGCGGAACACGAGAAATCTTGCTTGTGATTCGGTACCCTCTAGGTGTCACACTTTCTTCTAAGCTTGTTTGTCCTGGATAGCCAAGTAATTTAACTAAATCACTATCCTCTAAAAGTTGTGTATTTGCAAGATCTTGTAACTTTTTCAAGATTTGATGATGGTCTTGTGTTTTCTCCTGGTGATAATCTTTAATTAACAATGCTGCCTCTGCCTCTAAATCAGCTAGTAATTCTGTAAGCTGTAAACGAATTAACCTACCTTCTGTTCCTAACTCATGAATATAGCTCAATATTTCATTTTTTATACGCAGCACCATTTCAACACTATGTAAAACGTGAACCACCTCTGACATTGTAACGACCTCTTCAAATTCTAGAATACCCAAATTCGTAATGCCGTCATTCCATACAGCCTTATATTTTTCTAGCGTTTGAATTGCTTGATTTGCTTTTGTTAAAATGACACCTATATCTTTTAATGTATAACGTAAGTTCCCTTGATATAGTGTAATTACATTACGTCTTTGTGAAATGGCCACAACAAGGCTGCCCGTCTGCTTTGCTACA
This sequence comes from Bacillus sp. FSL W8-0770, assembly GCF_038008705.1. Lineage (NCBI taxonomy): Bacteria > Bacillati > Bacillota > Bacilli > Caryophanales > Bacillaceae > Bacillus > Bacillus sp. FSL W8-0770. The sequence continues at coordinate 99,157 of NZ_JBBOZR010000001.1, read as the reverse complement.
CGCTCTGCTGTTCGGTGACGCATACCTGTTTCAATAGAATCAATAGATGAATCCGGAACTAACTGTGCGTTTGCAATTAAAATTTTACTTCCAGTTTCATTTAAAATAAGTGCTCCATCCATTTTTGCTAATTCATATAAACTAGCAGGAGAGAATGCGCAATTAATATGAAAACCACCATCAACAATGCTTTTAATCTGCTCATTATACCCAAGAACAATTAGTCCCCCTGTTTGTGCGCGAAGTACATTATCTATCCCTTCGCGCAGTGGTGTTCCCGGGGCCACGAGCTGTAAAATATTAATTATACTTTTGACACGTTGCTTATTTTCTTCCATAGCCTAGCCTCCTAATGTCAAACGAAGCGCTTCTCCTAAATTAGAAACACCTACAACCTCAATCCCCTCTGGAATTGTCCACCCCCCTAAATTTTTTCTAGGAATGATAGCACGTTGAAATCCTAATTTAGCTGCTTCTTGTACACGTTGTTCGATTCTTGATACTCTTCTTATTTCTCCAGTTAATCCAACTTCTCCTATTACCGCATCAGTTGGTGCCGTAGATTTATCTCTAAAACTTGAAGCTATACTTAAGGCAACAGCTAAATCAATTGCCGGTTCATCTAATTTCAAACCACCAGCTACTTTTAAATACGCATCTTGATTTTGTAATAGTAAACCTGTTCTTTTCTCTAGTACCGCCATAATAAGCGAGACACGATTATGATCAATTCCTGTCGCCATTCTTCGAGGATTTCCAAAACTAGTAGGGGAAATTAATGCCTGTATTTCTACTAAAACTGGTCTTGTTCCTTCCATTGAGGCAACTACTGTTGAACCTGCAACTCCAACTGGTCTTTCCTCAAGGAAAATTTCAGAAGGATTTAAGACTTCTGCAAGGCCAAGTTCTTTCATTTCAAAGATACCCATTTCATTCGTAGAACCAAAACGATTCTTTACAGCTCGTAAAATACGATATGTATGGTGTCGATCTCCTTCAAAGTAAAGAACTGCATCGACCATATGTTCTAGCATACGCGGCCCCGCAATTGCACCTTCTTTTGTCACATGTCCTACGATGAAAATTGGGATTCCCTTTGTTTTTGCAAGTTTCATTAATTCTGCTGTACATTCACGTACTTGCGCCACGCTACCAGGAGCTGATGTCACCTCAGGTAAATGTATCGTTTGAATAGAATCAATAACAACAAAAGCAGGATTCATCTCTTCAATATGTGCTGCAATACGCTGTAAATCTGTCTCTGATACAACAAATAGATTACTACCATTTACATGTAAACGATCTGCACGAAGTTTAATCTGCTTTGCTGACTCCTCACCTGATATATACAATACATCATATGAAGCATCTGCTAATTGCGAGGAAATCTGTAATAATAACGTTGATTTTCCAATCCCAGGGTCCCCACCAATAAGTACTAAAGATCCATCTACAATTCCGCCACCTAGTACACGGTTAAACTCCTGAAATTTTGTTTCAATACGTGCCTCAGACTTTGTTTCTACTTCTGTAAGACGTCTTGGTTTTGTTACTTCTGTTTGAATTGCATTTGCATAATTTAGGCGTCTGGATGATACAACGGGTTCCATCTCTTCAACAAGCGAATTCCATTGACCACACCCTGGACATTTACCCATATATTTTGGTGATTGATAACCACACTCTTGACATGTGAATTTTGTTTTCTTTTTAGCCATATCTTTTTATATTTCACTTCGCTTTCATCTATAAACATTTGACCTTCTCGTACAAGAAAGAGGGCTATCTCGTAGCCCTCTTAGTTTGTCTATACTTATTTTACCTTTTCAGCACTATGAATGACAAATGTTTCCCCTTCTACATCAAACATAACTTTTTGTCCTTTCTCAATAGCACCTTTTAAAAGTTCTTCCGATAGTCTATCTTCTACATGCTTCTGAATTGCTCTACGTAGTGGACGAGCACCATATTCACGATCAAACCCTTTATCAGCAATAGCTGCAATCGCCCCTTCTGTTAATTGCAATTCAATTTCTTGTTCTTTTAAGCGATTCACTAACTGATTTACCATAAGAGTCACAATTTCTTGAATATGTTTTTTCTCAAGCATATGGAATACGATAATTTCATCAATACGGTTTAAGAATTCTGGACGAAATGCCTTTTTCAGCTCATCCATTACTTTACCTTTCATATCCGAATAATCACGGCTTTCATCTTGTACGTTAAATCCAAGATGTTTGTTACGTTTTAACGCCTCAGCACCAACGTTAGACGTCATAATAACAATCGTATTACGGAAGTCAACTGTACGTCCTTTAGAATCAGTTAAACGACCATCTTCCAATACCTGTAGTAAAATATTAAATACATCAGGATGCGCCTTCTCTACTTCATCTAATAGGACAACTGAATACGGCTTACGACGAACCTTCTCTGTTAATTGTCCGCCTTCTTCATACCCAACATATCCTGGAGGAGAACCAACTAAGCGAGAAGTTGAATGTTTCTCCATATACTCAGACATATCAATGCGAATCATTGCATCCTCATCACCGAACATAGATTCCGCTAACGCTCTTGCTAATTCTGTTTTACCTACACCTGTTGGTCCTAAGAAAATAAATGAACCAATTGGACGTTTCGGATCTTTCAGTCCTGCTCTTGCACGACGAACAGCTTTCGCTACAGCCACTACCGCTTCATCCTGGCCGATGACACGATCATGAAGAATGGATTCTAAGTTTAATAATTTATCAGTCTCTGTTTGTGCAAGTTTAGAAACAGGGATACGTGTCCATGTAGAAACGACATTTGCAATATCTTCTACCGTAACCTCTGAATTTTCTTTTCCTTGTTGTTCTTTCCACTGACGCTTTGTATCTTCCAATTTCTCACGTAAGCGTTGTTCCATATCACGTAAGGAAGCAGCCTTTTCAAACTCTTGACTTTGTACAGCCGCATCTTTTTCTTTTCGAATTTCCTCAAGCTTCACTTCAAGCTCTTTTAAGTTTGGTGGTGTTGTATAAGAACGTAAGCGAACCTTTGAAGCAGCTTCATCAATTAAATCAATTGCTTTATCTGGTAAGAAACGATCTGTAATATAACGATCTGAAAGTTTCACAGCTGCATCAATTGCATCATCTGTAATAGACACACGGTGATGGGCCTCATAACGATCGCGTAAACCTTTCAAGATTTGAGTTGATTCTTCTAGACTCGGCTCATCAACATGAATTGGCTGGAAACGTCTCTCTAAAGCTGCATCCTTTTCAATATATTTACGATACTCATCTAAAGTTGTCGCACCAATACATTGTAATTCTCCGCGTGCTAAAGATGGTTTTAAAATATTTGATGCATCGATTGCACCTTCTGCTCCACCTGCACCGATTAATGTATGAAGTTCATCAATAAATAGAATAATATTCCCTGCTTGACGTATTTCATCCATTACTTTCTTTAAACGATCTTCAAACTCACCACGATATTTCGTCCCAGCTACCACTGTTCCCATATCTAGTGTCATAACACGCTTATCTCTTAACGTTTCAGGAACTTCATTATTTACGATTTGCTGTGCTAACCCTTCAGCAATTGCTGTTTTACCTACACCAGGCTCTCCAATTAACACTGGATTGTTTTTTGTTCTACGGCTTAACACTTCAATTACACGTTGAATTTCTTTACTACGTCCAATAACAGGATCCAAACGATTCTCACGTGCAACAACTGTTAAGTCGCGCGCTAAACTGTCTAGTGTCGGTGTATTTGCATTTGTCGATGAACCACCTTGGTGACCTGAACTTGCTTCGTTACTTCCAAGAAGTTGTAACACTTGTTGTCTTGCTTTGTTGAGGCTTACGCCTAAATTATTTAAAACACGTGCCGCTACACCTTCACCTTCACGGATTAAGCCAAGTAAAATATGTTCTGTTCCAACGTAAGAATGTCCTAGCTTACGCGCTTCATCCATAGACAATTCAATAACTTTTTTAGCACGAGGTGTATAATGTACAGTTTGAGAAGCTTCTGTTCCACGTCCAATTAACGCTTCTACCTCTTTTTGCACTTTCTCCGGGCTCAATCCAAGAGCAATTAATGCTTTTGCTGCAATTCCTTCACCTTCGCGTACAAGCCCAAGTAAAATATGTTCTGTTCCAATGTTATTATGCCCAATGCGAATTGCTTCCTCTTGAGATAAAGCTAATACTTTCTGTGCTCTTTCTGTAAATCTTCCAAACATCATAGAAATCGCCTCCTACTTGCGCTTAGTTTTTTTCAATACGTAATCGCTCACGGATTAAGGTTGCTCTTCGATAATCTCTTTCTTCTGGTCCTAAAGGTCCTCCTGCGTATTGTTGTAAAATACCAGGTTGCGTAAGAACCATTAGCTCAGTCAAAATATTTCTCGATATACCTTTTATATATCCTAGATCAATACCAAGTCGTACATCCGATAAGCAAGTTGCCGCTTCTGCAGATTGAATTAAACGACTGTTTGCTAGTATACCGTAAGAACGATAAACCTTATCTTCAAGCTCAATACTCGAATTTTGTACAATTAATTCTCTGGCCAATTTTTCTTGTTGTATAATTTGCTGCATGACACTCTTTAAATCTGCAATAATATCTTCTTCGGATTTCCCTAGCGTCATTTGATTTGATACTTGAAATATATTACCTAACGCTTCGCTACCTTCACCGTATATTCCTCTTACTACTAAACCTAATTTTTGAATTACTTGTATAATACGGCTAATTCTTTTTGTTAAAACCAGCCCTGGTAAATGAATCATTACAGAAGCTCTTAATCCTGTACCAACGTTAGTAGGACAACTCGTAATATATCCAAGTGATTCATCAAAAGCATATTCAACCTCTTTCTCAATCCAATTATCTATTTGATTGGCGCTTTGAAGCGCCTTTGATAACTGTAGTCCTGGAAATAGGCACTGAATCCTAATGTGGTCTTCCTCATTAAGCATCACACTAATGTGTTCGCTTTCTGATAACAGACATGCTCCATATTCAGTCCCTGCTAGATTTGGACTAATTAAATGCTTTTCGACTAAAACTCTCCTTTGAAGAGGCGTTAATTCATTCATTTTTAATAGTCCAAACTTCCCAAAGGGCTCTACCGCTTTATTTATAAATTTCTTTTTAAATAATTCTTGAACCTTTTGAGCTTCCTCTTCGTTTTGCATAGTAGAAAATTGATATTGCTTAAAATTACGAGCCAAACGAATTCGACTACTTAAAACAATATCAGAATCAGGGCCATCCCCCTTCATCCATGGACTAATCGCTTCATTCATAATTTTGTCCAGTGACATAGAACTACTCCCCCTCTCTATGCTCACTAAGCTGAGTTTCAAGCCCTCGAATTTCATCTCTTACCTCAGCAGCTTTCTCAAACTCCTCATTCTGTACATATTGTTTCAGAATAAGTTTTAGTTCATCTAATTCTTTCTTTAAGTGGATATTTCCTTCCATTCGTTCCGGAATTTTTCCACAATGTTCTGTATGTCCACCATGAAGTCGTTTTAACAATGGGTTTAAGTGTCCTTTAAATGTATCGTAACAAGAAGCACAACCAAGGCGTCCCACCTTTGTAAAATGTTCGTATGTCATCTTACAACCTGGACATCTTATTGTATTTGTATTTGAACACCCGTTTTTTCCTTCTCCAAACATTGTTGATTCACCGTGTAATAAACCAGCAAATACATCATGAAATGAAAAGTTAGACTGTGATGATTGAAAGAAAGACGTATAGCCACTTTGCTCTGCACATTGCTCACAAAGATGAACTTCCGCCTTCTTCTCGTTGATTACTTTTGTATAATGTAAAGTTGCTGGTCTTATATTACAGTTTTGACAAGTCATCAATATCCCCACCTTTACAACAGGAACGATCTACCTCATGATACTTTTCATACATTACTAGATTGTCCTCTTTCCTTAATCCATTTAAATAAAAGTACATGCTCTTTTTCAAAACTTCTACAATATTTAACTGCCCTATCTTAATTATCATTCTTTTACAAAAGCTGTATTTATTTATATTTCAGTGTTCTTAACATTGCGCATAATATTCGAGCCCTAAGTTCATCTCGAGAAGGAATATCCATTGATAATACAGAACGATCTAGTACACTTAACATTAGTTTTGCTTCACGGCCTGTTATAATTCCCTCTTCTAATAAACGTATAATCATACTCTCTGCATTCCCTTGTGCAACGCTATGATCAATCATATGAAGCATTTGATCAATAATGTCTATATCATCATGCAGTTTGACTTTTATAATGCGAATGTAACCTCCACCACCACGTTTACTTTCTACTATAAATCCTCTTTCTAATGTAAAACGGGTATTGATTACATAATTGATTTGAGATGGTACGCACTCGAATCGATCCGCAATCTCATTTCTTTTGATTTCAATCACATTATTATTACTTAAGTCAATAACTTGCTTTAGATATTGCTCAATGATATCAGATATATTTCTCATTTATCCGCCACCTTTATTGACTTTGACTATCTTTGACTTTAATTATATACGTATTAATAAAATTTGCAACTCTTTTGCTTATTCACTATCCTAGCCACATTCCCCTGTATTTAATCAACATGGTAATTATTTAAGCACATTTTTTTAATTACTATGGATTATAAAAGAAAACACGAAAAAACACGAGTCATTTGACTCGTGTTTAGTTGCTTGGCGACGTCCTACTCTCACAGGGACAAGGTCCCAACTACCATCGGCGCTAGAGAGCTTAACTTCCGTGTTCGGTATGGGAACGGGTGTGACCTCTCTGCCATCATCACCAAACTATTGAAGGCATATTCCTTCAAAACTAGATAACATTGCTACATATTATATGGTTAAGTCCTCGATCTATTAGTATTCGTCAGCTCCACATGTCACCATGCTTCCACCTCGAACCTATCAACCTGATCATCTTTCAGGGATCTTACTAGCTTACGCTATGGGAAATCTCATCTTGAGGGGGGCTTCATGCTTAGATGCTTTCAGCACTTATCCCTTCCGCACATAGCTACCCAGCTATGCCCTTGGCAGAACAACTGGTACACCAGCGGTGCGTCCATCCCGGTCCTCTCGTACTAAGGACAGCTCCTCTCAAATTTCCTACGCCCACGACGGATAGGGACCGAACTGTCTCACGACGTTCTGAACCCAGCTCGCGTACCGCTTTAATGGGCGAACAGCCCAACCCTTGGGACCGACTACAGCCCCAGGATGCGATGAGCCGACATCGAGGTGCCAAACCTCCCCGTCGATGTGGACTCTTGGGGGAGATAAGCCTGTTATCCCCGGGGTAGCTTTTATCCGTTGAGCGATGGCCCTTCCATGCGGAACCACCGGATCACTAAGCCCGACTTTCGTCCCTGCTCGACTTGTAGGTCTCGCAGTCAAGCTCCCTTATGCCTTTGCACTCTACGAATGATTTCCAACCATTCTGAGGGAACCTTTGGGCGCCTCCGTTACACTTTAGGAGGCGACCGCCCCAGTCAAACTGCCCACCTGACACTGTCTCCCGGGTCGATAAGACCCGTAGGTTAGAATTTCAATACAGTCAGGGCGGTATCCCACCAGCGCCTCCACCGAAGCTAGCGCTCCGGTTTCAATGGCTCCCGCCTATCCTGTACAAACTGTACCAAAATTCAATATCAGGCTACAGTAAAGCTCCACGGGGTCTTTCCGTCCTGTCGCGGGTAACCTGCATCTTCACAGGTACTATAATTTCACCGAGTCTCTGGTTGAGACAGTGCCCAAATCGTTACACCTTTCGTGCGGGTCGGAACTTACCCGACAAGGAATTTCGCTACCTTAGGACCGTTATAGTTACGGCCGCCGTTTACTGGGGCTTCAGTTCAGAGCTTCGCTTACGCTAACCCCTCTCCTTAACCTTCCAGCACCGGGCAGGTGTCACCCCCTATACTTCGCCTTACGGCTTCGCAGAGAGCTGTGTTTTTGCTAAACAGTCGCTTGGGCCTATTCACTGCGGCTTTCCGTTAAGAAAGCACCCCTTCTCCCGAAGTTACGGGGTCATTTTGCCGAGTTCCTTAACCAGAGTTCTCTCGCACACCTTAGGATTCTCTCCTCGCCTACCTGTGTCGGTTTGCGGTACAGGCACCTTTTATCTCGCTAGAAGCTTTTCTTGGCAGCGGGGAATCAAAGACTTCGCTCCATAAGGAGCTTCCCCATCACAGCTCAGCCTTCACGATAAGCGGATTTGCCTACTTATCAGCCTAACTGCTTGGACGTGCACAACCAATCGCACGCTTCTTCTATCCTTCTGCGTCCCTCCATTGCTCAAACGATAAAGAGGTGGTACAGGAATATCAACCTGTTGTCCATCGCCTACGCCTGTCGGCCTCGGCTTAGGTCCTGACTAACCCTGAGCGGACGAGCCTTCCTCAGGAAACCTTAGGCATTCGGTGGACGGGATTCTCACCCGTCTTTCGCTACTCATACCGGCATTCTCACTTCTAAGCACTCCACCAGTCCTTCCGGTCTGACTTCACTGTCCTTAGAACGCTCCCCTACCACTGATACCATTGGTATCAATCCGCAGCTTCGGTGGTGTATTTAGCCCCGGTACATTTTCGGCGCAGAGTCACTCGACTAGTGAGCTATTACGCACTCTTTAAATGGTGGCTGCTTCTAAGCCAACATCCTAGTTGTCTAAGCAACTCCACATCCTTTTCCACTTAATACACACTTTGGGACCTTAGCTGGCGGTCTGGGCTGTTTCCCTTTTGACTACGGATCTTATCACTCGCAGTCTGACTCCTAAGGATAAGTCATTGGCATTCGGAGTTTGACTGAATTCGGTAATCCGATGAGGACCCCTAGTCCAATCAGTGCTCTACCTCCAAGACTCTTACACTTAAGGCTAGCCCTAAAGCTATTTCGGGGAGAACCAGCTATCTCCAGGTTCGATTGGAATTTCTCCGCTACCCACACCTCATCCCCGCACTTTTCAACGTGCGTGGGTTCGGGCCTCCATTCAGTGTTACCTGAACTTCACCCTGGACATGGGTAGATCACCTGGTTTCGGGTCTACGACCACGTACTAAACGCCCTATTCAGACTCGCTTTCGCTGCGGCTCCGCCTC
>NZ_JBBOZR010000001.1:85000-87500 GCF_038008705.1 Bacillus sp. FSL W8-0770 | reverse complement strand
AGGCCCCAAACAAGTATCGGGAAGACAGGATTTGAACCTGCGACCCCCTGGTCCCAAACCAGGTGCTCTACCAAGCTGAGCCACTTCCCGAAAGAAAACGCGCCCGAGAGGAGTCGAACCCCTAACCTCTTGATCCGTAGTCAAACGCTCTATCCAATTGAGCTACGGGCGCATATGGTGCCGAGGGCGGGGGTCGAACCCGCACGGTGGTCACCCACCGCAGGATTTTAAGTCCTGTGCGTCTGCCTGTTCCGCCACCCCGGCATGTCATATTGAAAATTGGAGCGGAAGACGGGATTCGAACCCGCGACCCCAACCTTGGCAAGGTTGTATTCTACCACTGAACTACTTCCGCAAGACATGTTTGAGATATTTTATTAAAAGTGCGGGTGAAGGGAGTCGAACCCCCACGCCAAAGGCGCTAGATCCTAAGTCTAGTGCGTCTGCCAATTCCGCCACACCCGCATATTAATTAAAATGGTGAGCCATGAAGGACTCGAACCTTCGACCCTCTGATTAAAAGTCAGATGCTCTACCAACTGAGCTAATGGCTCTTACAATAAAAACTGGTGCCGACTAGAGGACTTGAACCCCCAACCTACTGATTACAAGTCAGTTGCTCTACCAATTGAGCTAAGTCGGCTAAATGGTGGAGGATGACGGGATCGAACCGCCGACCCCCTGCTTGTAAGGCAGGTGCTCTCCCAGCTGAGCTAATCCTCCGGATTGCCTGGCAACGTCCTACTCTCACAGGGACAAGGTCCCAACTACCATCGGCGCTAGAGAGCTTAACTTCCGTGTTCGGTATGGGAACGGGTGTGGCCTCTCTGCCATCATTACCAGACTGTATTCATTTAAGACAAGAATCATTGTAACTCATTTAACTTTTAAAGTCAACAAGTTTTTTATATTCTTTCAAAACTAGATAACATTGCTTCATATTATATGGTTAAGTCCTCGATCTATTAGTATTCGTCAGCTCCACATGTCACCATGCTTCCACCTCGAACCTATCAACCTGATCATCTTTCAGGGATCTTACTAGCTTACGCTATGGGAAATCTCATCTTGAGGGGGGCTTCATGCTTAGATGCTTTCAGCACTTATCCCTTCCGCACATAGCTACCCAGCTATGCCCTTGGCAGAACAACTGGTACACCAGCGGTGCGTCCATCCCGGTCCTCTCGTACTAAGGACAGCTCCTCTCAAATTTCCTACGCCCACGACGGATAGGGACCGAACTGTCTCACGACGTTCTGAACCCAGCTCGCGTACCGCTTTAATGGGCGAACAGCCCAACCCTTGGGACCGACTACAGCCCCAGGATGCGATGAGCCGACATCGAGGTGCCAAACCTCCCCGTCGATGTGGACTCTTGGGGGAGATAAGCCTGTTATCCCCGGGGTAGCTTTTATCCGTTGAGCGATGGCCCTTCCATGCGGAACCACCGGATCACTAAGCCCGACTTTCGTCCCTGCTCGACTTGTAGGTCTCGCAGTCAAGCTCCCTTATGCCTTTGCACTCTACGAATGATTTCCAACCATTCTGAGGGAACCTTTGGGCGCCTCCGTTACACTTTAGGAGGCGACCGCCCCAGTCAAACTGCCCACCTGACACTGTCTCCCGGGTCGATAAGACCCGTAGGTTAGAATTTCAATACAGTCAGGGCGGTATCCCACCAGCGCCTCCACCGAAGCTAGCGCTCCGGTTTCAATGGCTCCCGCCTATCCTGTACAAACTGTACCAAAATTCAATATCAGGCTACAGTAAAGCTCCACGGGGTCTTTCCGTCCTGTCGCGGGTAACCTGCATCTTCACAGGTACTATAATTTCACCGAGTCTCTGGTTGAGACAGTGCCCAAATCGTTACACCTTTCGTGCGGGTCGGAACTTACCCGACAAGGAATTTCGCTACCTTAGGACCGTTATAGTTACGGCCGCCGTTTACTGGGGCTTCAGTTCAGAGCTTCGCTTACGCTAACCCCTCTCCTTAACCTTCCAGCACCGGGCAGGTGTCACCCCCTATACTTCGCCTTACGGCTTCGCAGAGAGCTGTGTTTTTGCTAAACAGTCGCTTGGGCCTATTCACTGCGGCTTTCCGTTAAGAAAGCACCCCTTCTCCCGAAGTTACGGGGTCATTTTGCCGAGTTCCTTAACCAGAGTTCTCTCGCACACCTTAGGATTCTCTCCTCGCCTACCTGTGTCGGTTTGCGGTACAGGCACCTTTTATCTCGCTAGAAGCTTTTCTTGGCAGCGGGGAATCAAAGACTTCGCTCCATAAGGAGCTTCCCCATCACAGCTCAGCCTTCACGATAAGCGGATTTGCCTACTTATCAGCCTAACTGCTTGGACGTGCACAACCAATCGCACGCTTCTTCTATCCTTCTGCGTCCCTCCATTGCTCAAACGATAAAGAGGTGGTACAGGAATATCAACCTGTTGTCCATCGCCTACGCCTGTCGGCCTCGGCTTAGGTCCTGACTAACCCTGAGCGGACGAG
>NZ_JBBOZR010000001.1:32500-80000 GCF_038008705.1 Bacillus sp. FSL W8-0770 | reverse complement strand
AACTAGAAAAACTGCCAGCAACTAACTGGCAGCTCTTCTTTCTTTCACGTAATTATAGGAAGTGTATAGAAGAATGTCAATCTCCTATGTCCATTATTAACCAACGTAAATTGTTTGTTGTTTCGCTTCCACTTCTTCTACAAATGTACCTAACACATTCGCAAGGTCTTCCCGTGTGTTACAAGCATTAATACCATTACGTACACTCGCATTACCACGAACACCTTTTAAATACCAAGCTGCATGTTTTCTCATCTCTCTTACAGCGACACTTTCATTCTTTAAGTCGATAAGACGATCTAGATGCAACATACATACATCAATTTTCTCGCGCACTGTTGGTTCCGGCATTAATTCACCTGTCTCCAAATACTTTACCGTACGATAAATCATCCACGGATCTCCAAGAGCAGCACGACCAATCATAACACCATCTACACCAATTTCATCAAGCATACGCTTTGCATCTTGCGGCGTTGCGACATCACCATTTCCGATAACCGGGATATTTACAGATTGTTTTACTTGTTTAATAATATCCCAATCCACTTTTCCTTCATACATTTGCACTCGTGTACGTCCGTGAACCGCCACAGCTTGGCCACCAGCACGCTCAACAGCCCTAGCATTTTCTATTGCGAAAATATGTTCTTCATCCCAACCGATACGCATTTTAACTGTAACCGGCTTTTCAACAGCATCTACAACCGCTGCTACCATTTCATATATTTTATTCGGGTCTAAAAGCCACCTTGCTCCAGCATCACATTTAACGATTTTCGGCACTGGACAACCCATATTAATATCAATTATGTCTGCTGTCGTATATTTATCTACATATTTCGCAGCATCTACAAGAGTTTCTTTCTCTCCACCAAAAATTTGTAAACTTAATGGCTTTTCTCTCTCGTCGATATATAACATATCTAATGTTCTTTTATTATTAAGCAATATTGCCTTATCACTTACCATTTCAGCACAAACTAAGCCGGCACCAAATTCTTTTACTGTTAAACGGAATGCAGAGTTACACACTCCCGCCATCGGTGCTAGTACAACCGGATTTTTCATCTCGATATTTGCAATCTTTAACAATCAATCTACTCCTTCCTGTACAATCACTTTGGCATTAATTCCTCTATCGAAACATTTAATGCCTTAGCAACTTCTACTACAAAATCTTGAGAAGGCGATCTATTCCCTCTCTCAACCTCACCTAAAACAGATACAGATACCCCTAGTGCTTTAGCAAAACCTTCTTGTGTGTAACCTTTTAGCTTTCGAAAAGCACGAATGCGTCTTCCCCATTTTTCTGCTTCCATACCGTTACTCCCTCTCGCCTTTTCATTTCTTCTACTTGTGAACATGAAATGTTTTGTTTTATGTCTTGATTAATTTCTAACAACGGAACGATAACAAAAGCTCTTTCAAACATCCGCGGATGCGGAACAATAAGATTCTCTGCTTCAATATTCTCTTGATTATAAAGTAAAATGTCAAGGTCGATAGTCCTCGGCCCCCACCTAATTTCCCTTTTTCTTCCTAGGTCATTTTCTACTTTTTGTGTTACTTTCAATAATTCTTGTGGTGATAAATTGGTAGAAATTTTTATAACTAAATTTAAAAAGCAACTTTGGTCAGTATAGCCAACTGGCTCAGTTTCATATACAGATGAAATATCATCAACCTGAATATAAGGATTTTTATTTAAAAACTGAATCGCTTCGGTTAGATACGTATAACGCTCTCCAATATTTGACCCTAATGCAATGTAAGCTATATTGTTCATGGACGTTCTCTCGTAATTTCTACTGCTACAGCACGATAATGACCCGGTATCGGTGGATCCGGCTTAATTACCTTAATTGTACAGCGCGAAATACTTTCATATTGTTTTAATATATCTGCAGCAATATTTTCAGCGATACTCTCCACAAGCTTATACTTTCTATCCTCAACAACTTTTCTACATAATTCGAAAAGCTCTCCATAATTGACCGAATGCTCTAAGTCATCACTTTCCCCTGCACGCTTTAAATCCAACTCCACCGTTAAGTCAACTTTAAATCTCTGACCTAATTTATTCTCCTCTGGGAACACGCCATGATAACCATAAAACTCCATATCATGGATATAAATTTTATCCAATTACCTTACCCCCTTACCAATCATCGCATCCATCATTTTAGCCATACGCGCCATTTCTTTCACATCATGGACACGAACAAACTCACAGCCCTTTTCAATACCAAGACAAACAGTAGCTCCCGTTCCCTCAAGGCGTTCCTCTACTGGCAAATCTAATACGTGCCCAATAAAGGACTTTCTCGAAGTACCTAAGAGAACCGGATAACCTAGCACATTTAACTGTTCTAAATTACGCATCGCCTCTAAGTTCTGCTCAGGTGTTTTCGCAAAACCGATACCTGGATCTAAAATAATATTCTCATCTCGCACACCAGCATTTTTAGCAATTTTAATACTGTCATATAAATCAGCAATCATATCCGCCATTAAATTACGATAATCCATGTTATCGCGGTTATGCATTAAAATGATGGGTACATCGTAATGAGCTGCGACTTCAGCAATTTTCGGCTCCGCCTTCGCTCCCCAAATATCATTAATAATATGAGCACCAGCCTCAATTGCTTGCTTTGCAACTTCAGCTTTATATGTATCGATAGATATAGGCAATTTTACTTCTTTTGAAACTGCTTGAATCATCGGGACAACTCGCTTTGTTTCTTCTTCTACTGATACTTTAGCAAAACCCGGGCGAGTAGATTCGCCACCAATATCAATAATATGAGCCCCTTCACCTTGCATTTCTTTTGCGTGACGTACCGCAGCATCTACCTCGTTGTAACTCCCACCATCAGAAAACGAATCTGGTGTTACATTTAAAATCCCCATAATTAATGTCTTTTCATTTAAATTCAATGTATATTCGCCGCAGCGTAAATCATAATCCCACTTCAAACTACACATCTCCTCTTCGTAATTCATTTCTGCTCCATAATTTCTCTCTTTGCATTCCATAAAGGTACATTAAACTTTTTGTAACCACTCCTACTTTACCCGGGAAATCCTGCGCTTCTATACGATAAAGCGGAACAATTTCTTGAATGGAGTTTGTTACGAAGACTTCATCCGCTGAAAGTAGCTCATCTTTTGTAAAGAAACCTTCCTTTACTTCTATATTTAATTCTTCAGCACTCTTTATAATAAACGCACGAGTGATACCATTTAAAATCCCTGTCTCTAACGAAGGTGTATATAAAACATCACCTTTCACAAAAAATAGATTGGAAACAATACCCTCTGCAACATAACCTGCTTCAGTAAGAAAAATACCTTCCTTACTCACAACATTTCCAATTTCACGCTTCCCTAAAATATTATTTAAATAATGATGAGACTTCAGACGAAATGTTCCTTCCGGTGTATTTCGCACTTGTTTTAGAATAACACCTTCTTTTTCCACTACATCTCCTGGAGCTGTTAAAGGTTTTATAAAAACAATAACCGAAGGCTCTTCATACATTTCCGTTTGTAATCCTATTTCATCTATACCCGCTGATACATTAAAACGTACATATGCATGCTTCAATTCATTCTTAGCGAGTAAATCTTTCAAAATAAGCATCACATCATTTTTTGTCATTGTCCATTTAATTTGCAATGTATCCAGCGCTTCTATTAAACGGTCATAATGATCATCCAATAAGAAAGGATGACCATTATAAATACGAAACGTTTCAAAAACTCCAAGACCATATAAATAACCATGATCATAAGGAGAAATTTTCGCTTCACTTGCTTCTACATACTGACCATTTACGTAAATTAACATAACGTTGCACTTGGACTGTATTTACAAATGAAATTCTGTAACAACTCTTTCCCATGAGAAGTCATAATAGATTCCGGATGGAATTGCACACCCTCTATCGGCAATGTCTTATGACGAAGTGCCATAATTTCTCCTTCCTCTGTCCAAGATGTTACCTCTAAGCAATCGGGTAACGTCTCTTTCTTAACAATAAGGGAATGATAGCGCGTCGCAGTAAACGGATTAGGAATATCCGAAAAAATCGTCTTTCCATCATGATGCATAAGCGACGTTTTCCCATGCATTAATCGTTCTGCACGGACAACCTCTCCACCAAACACTTGTGCAATGGATTGATGCCCTAGACAAACTCCAAAAATCGGAATCTTTCCAGCAAAGTGTTTAATAACTTCCATACTAATCCCTGCTTCATTAGGACTACATGGACCTGGAGAAATCATTAGAAAATCTGGTTTCATATTCTCAATATCTGAAATGGTCACTTCATTGTTACGTTTAACAACGAGCTCTTGTCCAAGTTCTCCAAGAAACTGCACTAAATTAAATGTAAAAGAATCATAATTATCAATCATTAATATCATTTCTCTCACCTAACCGTTTCTTCGCTACGTTCTTTTGCACGCCATAAAGCAATCGCCTTTTTTAACGACTCTTTATATTCATTTTCTGGATTTGAATCAATTACAATTCCCGCCCCTGCTTGTACATGAGCTTTTCCATCTTTAGCAAGAAGCGTTCTAATTACAATATTCAATTCTGTATCTCCAGAATAACCAATCCAACCGATTGAACCTGTATAAATCCCTCTTCGAACAGGTTCTAATTCCTCAATAATTTCCATCGTACGTATTTTCGGGGCACCAGTAATTGTCCCCCCAGGGAATACAGCCTTCACTAAATCAAAAGCATCTTTATCTTCTTCCACCTCACCACGCACATTAGAAACAATATGCATAACATGTGAGTATTTCTCAATTACCATAAATTCATCCACTTCTACAGTGCCATATTTACAAACACGTCCTAAATCATTTCTTTCTAAATCCACAAGCATTACATGCTCTGCTCTTTCTTTTTCGTTCTCAATTAATTCTCTTGCTAATTCTTCATCCTCTTGCTCATCCGCGCCTCTAGATCTCGTTCCAGCAATTGGTCTTGTACTTACTTCAGTTCCTTGTTTCTTAATTAACAACTCTGGCGATCCACTAACAATTTGAAAATCCCCAAGCTCCAGGTAACCCATATATGGAGATGGATTAATTTCACGAAGACTTGTATAAATTTCTAGTGGGTGTGTCTGTAACGTTCTTTCTTGTCTCGTCGACAAGTTTACTTGGAACACATCACCCGCCCCAATATATTCTTGAATACATTCAACTGCCTTCATAAAGCCGGCTTCAGTAAAAGCAACTGCTTCACTTTTCTTTTCAGGACTTTCAAAGGGCACAGTCACTTCAGGCGCTTCTGTCATCCAAAGACTCTTCCACTCATTTAGCCGTTCTTTTGCCTCTTCATATTTATCTACATAATGCGTAATAACCCATAACACTTGTTCTTTTTGATCATAGACAAATACGTCATCAAATAATAAAAAGAAGATGTCAGGTATATTAATATCATCTTCCGCAAGAGAAGGCAGCTTTTCAATATAACGGATACAGTCATAACTGAAATAGCCAATTGCACCACCTTGAAAAGGCGGATACTCTGGGTTATAGTCCGTCTTCCATTGTTCCATATATTCTTGCATTAAATCTAACGGATTCCCTCGTTTTATTGTTTCCTTACCACTTTCACTTATATGTAACGTTTCATCCTTCCCTCGGATTACCGCTACTGGGTTCAGCCCTACAATGTTATAACGACCGCCACGGCCGCTTTCTAACAAAATATGTTGCGATTTACCCTGAGAAAGAAATTTATATTGCTTAAAGAAATCTAACTGATATGGAATAGAAAGCGCTAAAGATTTTCTTCGTTGCATATCAACACCCCGTCTTCTTTTATCCCACCCTCTTAGATTAACCAGCTCAAACTACATAAGTTATTTATATAGAGATTGATTATACTCGAAGGCTAGTGAAAATAATTTAATTATACTACCTCTTATTTTACATGAAGTTTTCTAGTCATTCACTCTTTTCCTATTTCCAATCCCAAAAGAAAAAGCACCCTTTTTCAAGGATGCTTTTTCAATCGCGTTTAATTATGATTCAAATTGATAAAGTGGTGTACTTAAATAACGTTCACCGTTACTCGGGATAATAACAAGTACCTTTTTCCCTTTACCTAACTTTTTCGCAACTTCTGTTGCTGCATAAATAACTGCGCCTGAAGAGATACCAACTAAAATACCTTCCTCTTTAGCCACTCTTCTCGCATATTCAAATGCTTGCTCTGTTTTCACTTGAATAATTTCATCATATACTTCTACATCCAACGTCTCCGGAACAAATCCCGCCCCAATTCCTTGGATTTTATGTGGACCTGGTTTCCCACCAGATAATACTGGTGAATCTGCAGGTTCTACTGCATAAATTTTAATATCTTTATACGCTTCCTTCAGTACTTCACCAGCACCAGTAATCGTTCCACCTGTACCAATACCTGCAATAAACGCATCTAATTGGTCACCCATTTGTTCAATAATTTCTGGACCTGTTGTTAAACGGTGAATTTCTGGATTCGATTGGTTTTTGAACTGTTGTGGTATAAAGTAGCCATGCTCTTTTGCTAATTCAGTC
The DNA here is from genome assembly GCF_038008705.1 of Bacillus sp. FSL W8-0770. Classification (NCBI taxonomy): domain Bacteria; kingdom Bacillati; phylum Bacillota; class Bacilli; order Caryophanales; family Bacillaceae; genus Bacillus; species Bacillus sp. FSL W8-0770. The sequence continues at coordinate 73,400 of NZ_JBBOZR010000001.1, read as the reverse complement.
GCTTTACGAATTGCTCCACCCATTCCTTCAGGCCCTGGAGTCAATACTAATTCCGCACCGTAAGCACGTAATAAATTACGACGCTCAATACTCATTGTTTCTGGCATTACTAAGATTGCATTATATCCTTTAGCAGCCGCTACCATCGCTAAACCAATTCCTGTGTTACCACTTGTCGGCTCAATGATTGTATCGCCCTCTTTTAATAATCCATTTTTTTCAGCATCTTCAATCATAGCTAATGCGATACGATCTTTAACGCTACTCCCCGGATTCATAAATTCTAATTTTAAGTATATATCTGCGCTGTCTGATTCTACGATGCGGTTCAACTTAACGATCGGCGTTTTCCCGATTAATTCTGAAACTGATTGTGCCACTCGCATTCCTGTCACTCCTAACACCGAGTATTTTTATTGGTTTTATCTATATTTAGATTTTGTCAGAAAATTCCCTGTTTGTCAATTCATTTGGAGGATTGCTCCTCTTAATTCCCTTATTACAAATTTTCGATTAAATTTGTAATATCTTCTTTAGAGAACTTGTATCGTTCATTACAGAAATGACAGTGAACTTCTGTCTCTTCCTCTTCTTCACGAACTTGCTCTAACTCTGTTTTACCTAAACTAATTAATACACTCTCAATACGCTCGCGTGAGCATGTGCAATTAAATTGAACATCCATTGTTTCTAATACTTTTACTTTATCTTCTCCAAGAACTGCATATAGTAGCTCTTCCGGAGAAAGTCCTTGTTCAATCAACGTTGATACAGGTGGAATCTTTTGTAAACGGTCTTCAATAAATGAAATCGTTTCATCTTGCGCACCCGGCATAATTTGAAGGATGAATCCACCTGCCGCTAATATGCTATCATCTCCATTTACAAGAACACCAACACCTACAGAAGAAGGCGTTTGTTCAGAAACTGCAAAATAATACGTAAAGTCTTCTCCTAATTCTCCTGAAACGATTGGAGATTGACCAATAAACGGTTCACGCATTCCAATATCTTTAATTACAGTTACAAACCCCTCTGTACCTACCGCTTGATATACACGTAACTTCCCTTGTTCTGTTCCTTCAAAATCAACATGCGGATTCGTTACATAACCACGTACATCTCCATTTGCATGAGCATCTACTAAGATAGGACCAATCGGACCGTTACCTTCTACCTTAATCGTTAACTTTTGCTCACCTTTTAACATTGCGCCCATCATTGTACCCGCAGTTAAAGAACGCCCTAGTGCCGCTGAAGCTGTTCTCCATGTATCATGACGTCTTTGCGCCTCACTTACTGTATTTGTTGTACGTACACTATACGCACGCACTTCTCCATCAAACGCTAACGCTTTTACTAAATAATCTTTCATACGTATTTATTCACCTTTCTCATGCTGTAAATTTGCATTACGTTCATATAACATGTATAAACCTTTTAACGTTAAAAATGGATCTACAATATCAATTACATTCGATTCTTCGGAAATTAATTTTGCTAATCCACCTGTTGCAATAACTTTAGGTTCTTGTCTAGCTTCTTCTTTCATACGCTTAACAATACCTTCCACTTGTCCAACATAACCATAAAGAATACCCGATTGCATCGCACTTACTGTATTTTTCCCAACTACACTGCTTGGTTTTGTAATTTCGATACGAGGAAGTTTTGCTGCTCTGCTATATAAAGCCTCTGCTGAAATCATAATTCCTGGCGTAATAACTCCACCCATATAATGCTTTTCTTCGTTAATATAACAATATGTAGTAGCCGTACCAAAATCAACAATAATAAGCGGACTTCCATATAAGTGGATTCCTGCTACTGCATTTACAATTCGGTCTGCGCCTACTTCACGCGGATTTTCATATTTAATATTTAGCCCTGTTTTTATCCCAGGCCCTACTACAAGCGGTTTAATTTTAAAATATTTTTCACACATGCGCTCTAAAGCAAACATAATTGGTGGTACGACTGAAGACACAATAATACCTTTCACATCTTCAAACGAAAGACCTTCATGCTCAAGCAATTGCTTTACAAGCATTCCATATTCATCTTCTGTCTTATGACGATCTGTTTCCATGCGCCAATGCTGACGAAGTTCCCCCTCTTCAAACACACCTAGTACAGCATTTGTGTTCCCTACATCCAATACAAAAATCATATTCTCACCACTTATCTTATTTAATCTATATTTGTGCAGTATGTATAAAACTTATAAAAACATCATATCACACATACTTATATAATCAGCTTTCCTATCCTCATCATTTTACAAAAAGATTGCTCTCTATTTCAATTTTTAATACTAGTTTTACTTAAATTACTTTATCCACTAAGTTCTCAATAGTAATTAACAAAGGTTTTAACAAACAAAAAAGGAGTGACGATAGTCACTCCTTCGTTTCTTACTTATCTTCTTTATCTTCATCGTCTTTCTTCATGTTGATGTTTACTTTCACATCATCTGAAGATGTTGGACGTTCTGGCAATCTGCCGTAATCACATAAATGATTGATTTGCTCAGCATCTAACGTTTCTACTTCAAGTAACGTTTTTGCAATAAGATCTAGCTTATCACGATTTTCAGTAAGAATGTCTTTTGCACGAGCATAACATTCTTTCATAATCGTTTGCATTTCTACATCGATATCGTGTGCAATTGCATCACTGTAGTTTTGCTCTGAATGGAAGTCTCTTCCTAAGAACACTTGACCACCTTGCGAACTACCAAATTGCATTGGTCCAAGCTTATCACTCATACCGAATTCTGTAACCATACGTCTTGCAATGCCCGTCGCACGTTGGAAATCGTTGTGAGCACCTGTACTCACTTCACCAAATACAATCTCCTCAGCTACTCGACCACCAAGTAAACCAGTGATTTTATCAAGTAACTCTGGCTTTGTCATGAAGTAACGATCTTCTTTCGGAAGCATTACTGCATATCCACCAGCTTGACCACGAGGGACAATTGTTACTTTATGAACGACATCAGCTTCATCAAGAACAACACCAATTACAGTATGACCCGCTTCATGGAAAGCAACGATATTACGTTCTTTTTCAGAGATAACACGACTTTTCTTAGCCGGACCTGCAATAACGCGATCCGTTGCTTCATCAATGTCACTCATATCAATTTTCTTCTTATCTTGACGCGCAGCTACTAAAGCAGCTTCGTTTAATAAGTTTTCAAGATCAGCACCAGAGAATCCTGGCGTACGAGTTGCAATTGCTCTTAAGTTGATATTCTCATCAAGCGGTTTATTACGAGCATGCACCTTCAGTACAGCTTCACGGCCATTTACATCTGGACGATCTACTGTAATTTGACGGTCAAAACGACCTGGACGTAATAATGCTGGATCAAGAATATCAGGACGGTTTGTCGCAGCGATGATAATAATACCTTCGTTTGCACCGAATCCATCCATTTCAACAAGTAATTGGTTCAACGTTTGCTCACGCTCATCATGGCCACCACCAAGACCTGCGCCACGTTGACGCCCTACTGCATCAATTTCATCAATGAAAATGATACAAGGAGCATTTTTCTTTGCATTTTCAAATAAATCACGTACACGTGATGCACCGACACCCACAAACATCTCTACGAAGTCAGAACCACTGATAGAGAAGAATGGAACGCCAGCCTCACCTGCAACAGCACGTGCTAATAAAGTTTTACCTGTACCTGGAGGTCCAACTAATAGGACACCCTTTGGAATACGAGCACCAACTTCAGAGAACTTACGAGGGTCTTTCAAGAATTCAACTACCTCAACAAGTTCTTGTTTCTCTTCATCCGCACCAGCAACATCTCTGAAACGAACTTTTTTCTTTTCATCATTATATAACTTCGCCTTACTTTTCCCGAAGTTCATAACACGGCTACCGCCGCCTTGAGCTTGGTTTAATAAGAAGAAGAATAAAATGAAGATGATGACAAATGGAATGATTGAAGTAAAGAATGTTACCCAAGCACTTGTTTCTTCTGCTGGTTGATACTTAACTTCGGCACCTTTCGCTTTATCATTAATTTTCTTTTGTAATTCCTCAGTATTTGGTGCATAAGTAACAAATTGTTCTCCTTGGCTAGAGTTATTAAATTGTCCTTTTACCTCAAATACACCATTTTTCGGTTGAAGTTGCACATTACGCACTTCACCGCTTTCTAGTTTAGTAATGAATTTGTCGTAGCTAACTGATGTCGTTTTTTGTGTCGAACCATTAAAATAGCTCACGATTCCAATTACTACTAAGAATATCAGTAAATAAAAGATGGTATTACGGAAGATACGATTCATTCCTAACCTCCTCTCACGGCATAAACACTATAGTAAATCGTAACATAGAAAAACTTTCCTATACAATTGTGAAGCCTATATTTAATTAATTTGAGTAAACGCTTGGTTTTAATACGCCTACATAAGGAAGATTACGGTACTGCTCTTTATAATCTAATCCATATCCTACTACAAATTCATGTGGAACAGTAAATCCAACATAATCCGCTTTCAGATCAACCTTACGGCCTGTTGGCTTATCTAATAATGTAACAATTTTTACAGACTTCGCTTTACGATATTTGAATAAGTCTACTAAGTAGCTTAGTGTAAGACCACTATCAATAATATCTTCGACGATTAAAATATCGCGACCTTCTACAGAAGTATCAAGATCTTTTAAAATTTTCACTTCGCCTGTTGAAACTGTAGAGTGACCGTAACTAGATACAGCCATAAAATCCATTTCAAGATATGTATCTGTTCTCTTTAATAAATCTGCCATGAATGGCATTGCGCCTTTTAATACACCAATTGCAAGAGGTACTGTGTTTTTATAATCCTCTGCAACAATTGCACCTAGTTCGCGCACCTTTTCTTGTATTTGCTCTTCAGAAATTAATACTTTTTCGATATCTTGATTCATCATTTCATTATCCTCCCGGAAGACTCCTTGCTTTTGTAGTGAATAATCATATATTTATCCTTCTTTGCCATCTCTTTCGAAATTGCAAATGCAGATCGCTTCAACAAGGGTATCCAAATAATGGTCCCACTTGCATCACAAACGACCGGCCATTCTTCTCTTTTTTCTTTCGGTACTTTTGCTTCGATAAAAATAGCTTTTATCTTTTTCGTGCCATTCATACCTTGTATTGACATGCGATCTCCATTTTCCCTAGAACGAATACGAAGTGGATATGATATATCATTATACTTAGCAACAAATACTGTTTCATTCATGTTACTTGGTATATCTTCGCTCACCTCTGTTACAAATTCATCCCCGTTCAATAGCGTAATGGTCCCGGGTACTGATAAATCTTGTAAAAAAGGAGAAACAATTTCTTGTTTAAATCTAAAGCTACACTCCTCGTATGTACGAACAATTTTCAAATCACCTGGAAAATCAAGTGAACCTGAAGGTTGTGTCCGCTTAAAAAACTCAATCACCTTGTCAATATGTATGGAAGAAAGAGAAGATGGAATCTTATATTCATAAAGATAGTTTAATATTAGTTGAATCCCTCTTCTTTGTAAAGGCATAGACATGGATTCAAAGGCAGGAATTGATAAGCTAATTTGTTTATCACTTTTTTTTGTAATTACTTTATTCATTTTCTCAAAAGCTAATTCCTGCAAATAAGCCTCATCCTCTTGCATCTGCACGCTAAACTTTTGGAATTTCTCATGCACTTGTGGATTTTCTTCTTTCAAATGAGGAAGGACATATTTACGTAATCGATTCCTTGTATATACTTCCTTTTTATTACTCGGATCTATACGTGGCATTAAATTTAGCTTATTACAGTAATCAACAATTTCTTCCTTCGTTACCCCAAGTAACGGCCTAATTAAATACCCATTATGAAAAGGACGCTTCACTGCAATTCCTGCATATCCTTTCGGAGTACTCCCTCTTACAAGACGCATTAAAATTGTCTCGACTTGATCATCTCCATGATGTCCAAGAGCAACATATCTTGCATCATATTTCTTCATTATTCTTTCCAAAAATGCATATCTGCATTCTCTAGCAGCAACCTGTGCATTCATTCCGTATTGCTGTTGATATTGTGATACATTAATCCTTATCGTTTCACAAATAATTCCCAGTTCTTCACAAAGGCCCTGCACAAACCGTAAATCCTCATGAGATTCATCACCTCTAAACATATGATCCACATGAGCTACTACAATTTTTAACTGTTTTTCCGCTCTTTTTTCTAATAAATAATATAAAAGCGCTAACGAGTCAGGACCACCAGAAACTCCCACAACAATTGTTGAATCATTCTTTAATACATCATGCTGCTTTACAAAGTCATCTACTTTTTCAACAAATGTATCTTTCAACTTCGTAATCACCTTTCATTAAACAAGAACAGCAACGTTAGTTGCCTTGTCTACAATGGTACAACTTTTACAAACATTGTGCAAAAAAAAGATATACAAAAATTACATTTTTATCTTACATCCTCCGTGTATATTCACAAAATTAATAACATTACCTTTTTCCACAAAAAAACCTAGGTATTCACCTAGGTTTTTAAAATCAAATTATAGATAAACATTCCACTTACATTTTACTGCGCCTGCATTCCTACAATCGGAATCGTAGCCCACTTCGGCATATTTTTCTTCACTTTTGCCACTACAATAGTCATATCATCATTTATATAACCATCACAAGAGCGAATCACTTCTTCCATAATGATATCAGCTATTTCTTGCGGGTCTTCGGTTTGCAATTCTTTAATTTTTCGTTTCATCCACAATTCATGATTCTCCACATGCTGTGCTCCTTCAAAAATCCCATCGCTCATCATAATAAGAATATCGCCCGTTTTTAATTGTTCACCCACCACATCAACTTCAACATCTTCAATGATTCCCATCGGCAAATTACTTGCTTCAATTTTCAAAATATTATTTGCGCGTTTAACAAAACTCGGCGTCGATCCAATCTTTAAAAACCTTGCACTCGCATCCCGCAAATCTACCATAGCTAAATCTAACGTCGTAAACATCTCTTCTGTCGTTCTCAAAGAAAGAATTGAATTGATAGACTTAATTGCTATTTCTTCATCAATGCCCGATTGGAGTATTTTTTGTAATAATTTCACCGTTTCCTTACTTTCCATATGAGCCCTTTGCCCATTCCCCATACCATCACTAATTGCAAGTGCATATTTACCAACACTTAAATCCATCATCGCATAAGAGTCACCCGAAACAAATCCACCGCCTTTTGCAGCTGTAGCCAATCCTGTATCAAGAGAATACGTCTTCGCCGAACCAAATGATATTAAACTATGGCCATTTGGATAAGAAGACTTTTCTTCATGTTTAACGACAATATTTTCTTTAAGGATATCCGAAAGCATCGGTGCAACTAACTTTTCACATTCACCATGTTCATTAGATGCAACTGGAATTAACATTTCAATATCAATACTTCCTCTATCTAAACAATAAATATCAACATGCTCTACTTCGACACCAAAATCACGGAATGCTTGCATAATCTGTTCTTCCTGCACTTGATGATTTTCACGCTCTCGTTGTATCTCCTTAGCAAAATCCTCCATAACCTTTGATACACCTAATAGTTGCTCCGCTACTATTCTACGATTTTCCTTCATTTGTTTTCGTAATTTTTGTCCCTCATAGAAGTGATCTAATTCACCCGCTACTAAATCCGTCACTTTTTTCCCTCTCACACAATGCTTGTCCCACTCACGAACTAATTTACGATTATGTTGCAGGGTTCCTTCTTCCGTTTCATTCATTATTTGTTTCATATAATCGTACGTTTTATCAAAATTCACTACCCAGCATTGATCCTTTTTAAAGCATGTTTGACATGTTTTCGCAGTAATTGTACTCAAAAACAAATCTGCTTCTGTCTCTTTATCTTCTTCCTCTACATACCCATATACAGAAAAGCTATTAGATAAAGCAGCAAATACATTTGCAAATTGGTTGATTTTATTTGCCGTAACATCACGCATCCTTCTTAAATATTGTTGTTGATCTTGCGAATGCTCTTGTGTACCTGGCATAAATTTAGCAATACGATCCAAAACAAGCTTCGGTGTTAATAAGAAGATAACAATCGCTACACCTGACTCAATTAAAGTTGTTACAATATTTGTCTGTTTGTCCACATATAATGTAATTAAGCTTGTCCCAATTAATAAACCTAAACTAACACCTAAACGCTTCCCTTCTTTTAACAATCCACCAAGCAATCCAGAGAAAGCAAGAAGGCTAAGCTGAGACAAGCTAGACACATTTGCTAAACTTAATATTAGTCCTGTTACAACCCCTACTGTGGATCCTGTGGCAGCACCTGCAATAAATGCAAATACTAGCACTAAATACCTTGTAAAAATATGTTGAATAGAAGCATCATATACAAACCAATCTGTTGTACCCGTTAAAACAGATGCTAGTAATATAATCAAACAAACAATTTCTTCCGTCTCTAATGCCTGTTGTTTTCCTTTCCTTTCCACTAAAAGCGGGACGCTTTGTAAAAATATCATAGTTAATACGAAACTAAGCCCAGCCTCAATGGTACTAACGAGTAAATCGTACATGGTGACAGTTTGTTGCGCAAAATATACAACAACTAAGTGTGCGGTTAATGCGGAGATAAATACTTGAAATGGAACAAGTCCAACAGTTTTACGTGTAAATCGACTAAAGAAGATATTATAAATGAAGAAGGTAAAGATAGATGCAAAGGTAAAAAACAAATTATCTATCGATACCGAAAGAGCTCCTCCCATTAGAGCTAAAAATGCTAGCGGCATCTTATCCCGCTTCATAACATAAACAGCAGCAAAAAATGGCAGTGCAAACGGTAAAATATTTGTTAATATATATGCTCGTCCCAAAAGAAAACCAATAACAACAATAATAAATCCCCATCTAAAGAAAACTTGCTCAAATTTCATTCGCAACTTACTCGTCCACTTTATTCCTCCAAGCTGACTCTCATTCATTGCCAATGCACTTGTATTCATAGTATTCCTTCCTGCTTTAGGCATATTTTTAACACCACCTGCATAGTTTAATTACTGTCATTATAAAAGATGATTGTTGGTTTTTTTGTCAAAACAACAGTTTTCACTTTTATAATCGTTCGACTTTTTATTCGAAATAACTCTACAGATATACACGGTATGTAAGTTATTTTTGAGATTTTAATTAAATATTCAGAAAATATAGGGTGATTTTGTAGAAGTGTTGTATATCTTAATTTATTTAACAAAAAAAGATCATGCAAATTTGCATGATCTTTTTAGATGACCCGTACGGGATTCGAACCCGTGTTACCGCCGTGAAAGGGCGGTGTCTTAACCACTTGACCAACGGGCCGTTAAATTAAATATAGCGGCGGAGGGGATCGAACCCCCGACCTCACGGGTATGAACCGTACGCTCTAGCCAGCTGAGCTACACCGCCATGTCGTCTTATTTAACGGACAATTAGTATCTTACATCAGATACTAATTAAAGTCAACACATCTCAAAAACTTTTTTAAAAATATTTTTAACATATAAAAAAGCACCCTGAGCCATCACTCTGGGTACCTCTCTATATGTTAAAAACTAAACGTCCTTATTATCCGCGACGCGCGCCACGGCCACCACGTTTAGACTCTGTGTTACGCTTTAAAGAAGTTAAACGATCTTCGCTATCTTTTAAGAAGCGTGCCATCTTTTGCTCAAATGTTTCTTTCGGAGCTCGGTCGTTACCGCCACCGCGATTATCTCTGTTGAAAGAGCGATTATTACGTTGTGGACGTCCAGAACGTTGTTGATCACCACCGCGTTGGTACTCACCGCGTGGACGATCTCCTTCTGTTTTTTCACGTTCTTTCGCTTTTTTGATAGATAAACCAATCTTTCCATCTTTTTCAACATTAATAACTTTTACTTCTACTTGGTCGCCCACTTTTAAGTGATCGTTAATATCTTTTACATAGTTATCAGCAACTTCACTAATATGAACAAGACCCGTTAAGCCCTCTGGCAGCTCCACAAAAGCCCCAAAATTTGTAATACCTGTTACTTTACCCTGTAACTTGCTGCCTACCTCGATTGACATAAAAAAAATGCTCCTCCTTAGTGGTTAAAAAGTCAAATTTTACTTTATTATATATAATCCTAAAATATAGTGTCAATAAGACATACTCTACTTAGAAACAGGAAAAATTATCTCCCCTTTACCAGAGAAGAAATAATCCCTTCTAGCAATCTTTAATACGTACTCTTCATCATTTAACTTTTGAACTTCGTCTTTTAGACTTTTTTCTTTATTCGTTAATGAATCCAGTTCTTTTTTCATGTCCTTAACTTTTGCTTCTTTTGCTTTAATGGAACTGTTTTGTTGATAAAACGTTACACTAATACTCGCAATAATTGTAAAAGTAAAGACAAGAAAAACCGCTAAACGGCGATAAAGTCGCTTCCTGTTCTCATCCGTTTGTATTATATGCTCTTTAACAGGATTTGGACTCTGTTTTTCGATTGTTCTTTGTCTCAGTTCCCTCATTTCCGAGGTCCCCCTAACTTCTTTTTTATATGCTCCCATAGTTGGAAGATATGTCCCTTCAATTTTGCTATATATTGCAGGAACCCTATATGTTTCACTATAAAAAGTTTAACACGATTAGGGAGAAGTTTCCATATGAGCGAAGCAATAAATCGAACAGGCCAGAAAAAAACTTTCCATATGAAAAGTAATATCCAAATCACCATTTTCCATAACACATGTCCAATTGAAAGCAGTATACGAAATAAGAATAATATAAATGCAATAAATAGCTGCGCTATAATAATAACAGGTTTTATCATGAGTAGCTGTATAATTCGAACAAAAAAATATGTTGTTTGCATAAAAATATAGATGAGAAAATTTAACAGCTTCATGTATAGTGCCTTCAGTAAGCTTTGATATGCCGCAAAACCACATAATAATGCCAAAAACACATATATACGTAGCTCAGCTTCATTTACGAGAAGCAATACATAAAAGACGGATAATGCTTGGACAATCCAAAATAATATATCATGTATAAATACAAGCCAACGTTTACGTTCTTGGCGCTTTAAAAAACGTTGATATGTATCTAAAGACGCTCCAATCCAAGCACCCATTCCAATCATTGAAAGCATTGTATACAACTGAATTGTTAAGCTCATTTAAACAACTTACTAAAGAAACCTTTAGTTTTTTCCCCTTGATTTTCATCAATATACAGCATCTCATTAACTTTCCCTTTAATCGACACAATACCTTTTTCCACATCTAAATTTTTCATTTGTAAATTTTGACCACGAATTGTTAAAAAACCCATTACGGTCTCTAGTAAAAACTCTTCGCTATCAAAACTCTCTACCTGCTTCACACCGGTAATATCAATTATACGCCTGCCACGCATAATAATGTCATGCTCTACAGAAACATTTTGTTGATTAGAAGACGTAGGTGAGTAACCATTATTCACGTAAATCCCCCCATAGGTTTTTACTAGCTAATAGTAATGTATGAGGGGATAAATGATTTTAGAACAAGCCTTCTTCCGCTTTTACTTTTTCTTCACGAACTAAGCTATACATATTTGCTGCATCTTCTTTTTTAGTTGTTTCTTTTAATTCATTTATTTTCACAGTCACTATTTTTTGACCAAAACGAATTGTTAATTCGTCAGCTACTTTCACATCAGAACTTGCTTTTGCCACTTGACCATTAATAGATATTCTTCCTTGATCAGCTACTTCTTTCGCTAATGTTCTTCTTTTAATTAAACGTGATACTTTTAAAAACTTATCTAGACGCATATCAAATCCCCCTATTAACGCTCTGTCTGTTTCGCTTCTTCCCATAAAACATCTAACTGTTCTAATGATAAATCTTTCATCTCTTTATTCATTTCAGCTACTTTTGCCTCCATGTATAAAAAACGACCAGTAAATTTCTCATTAGTTGAACGTAACGCCTCTTCTGGATCTATTTTGTAATGACGAGCTATATTAACAAATGCAAATAGTAAATCACCAAACTCACCCAGCATCTTTTTCTCATCCATATTTGTAACCTCTTGTTGGAACTCTTGCCATTCTTCCAAAGCTTTCTCTATCATCGGTTGCACATCAACCCAATCAAATCCAACCTTACCAGCTTTCTTCTGAATTTCATAGGCGCGTAGTAACTGCGGCAAACTTTTGGGAACGCCATTTAAAACAGATTCTTTCACGAATCCTTTTTCTTGTTTTTTAATTTCTTCCCAATTTGCAATCACTTCATCAGCGCTGTTTACATCCGTATTTCCAAACACATGCGGATGGCGACGAACCATTTTCTCAGATAGAGTTCGAATGATATCATCTATAGAGAACCATCCTTCATCTTCTCCGATTTGAGCATGAAGCATAACTTGTAATAATATATCACCTAATTCTTCTACTAAGTGATCATCATCCTCTTCATCGATTGCTTCCAACACTTCATAAGCTTCCTCAATTAAATATTTCTTTAATGATTGATGTGTTTGCTTTTTATCCCACGGACAACCATTTGGACCACGAAGTTCCGCAATAATTTCTCTAAGAACATCAAACTGTTGATACAAGGACGCACGCTCCTGAACTGGCGGCACGTACACACTCGTTAAATTATTCAATTCCGTTTCATGATCTAACATGTACAACGGTACCTTCTTTACTTGTTCAAATGAAGTTCCTGCAGCTGTTACGATATACACTTCATAATCATCTGGTAACATCTCCATTAATGTTAATTTCACATCAGATGCAACGAATGCATCATATACTTGGCAAAAGATTAAATGTTGACGCAGTTCTAATTGCCCTCTTTCAAATGATGTAGCATCAAGTAATTGGAATCCTTCAATCGGATCAATCTTTAGACTTGCAAACATAGGATCAAGGAAACTTTGTCCACCCTCAATTCGCACTTCAACATTTGAAACTTCTCCTTTTTCCAACAGTAGCTGAACTGTTCTTTCTGCTACAAGTGGATGCCCGGGAACAGCATAGATAATTTCTGTACCTTCAGCTTGTTCTAGCAATTTATTCGCAATTGTTTCATATACAATTTCAAACGTATCATGTGCTTCATATACAGCATCAAAAGACGTATATTGTACGCCTTCTTTCTCCAATTCTTCTATAACTGGATGTTCTTTCGTTCTAACAAACAGATGGTCTGCTTCTTTTATTTTTCGATATACACCCATCGTTAGCTGATCTAATTCACCAGCTCCTAAACCTAAAATAGTAATGATTCCACTCACAACCAGTCACCTCTATCCACTCTTCTTCAATGAACCTTCTTTTTTCTCTTGTTTCATAACGGTTCCTAATTCTTTTTTTGTAAATACACGTAATTTCAAAATAAAAAACATATATGTCAATCCGCCAATGGCTACACCTAACAACGCTTCAAGTGTCGCGCTTCCTCTATGTTCCGTATCAATTACTAATCCAGACATCTGTAACACACGTGTGAATATCATTAATACAAATCCCATACAGATACCACTAATTACTATCCCTAACATATTTCGCTTATTGATAAGTGACCCTGATACAGCTCTCGTAAGCAACAAAGTATTTAGTCCAGAGATTATAATTAACGCACATAAAGTCGCAAAGGCTGCACCTTTCACACCAAAATAAGGCATGAATATATAATTTAACGCTAACTTTAAGCAACCTCCAAATACAACAAATAATGCTGGCTTAAACGTTTGCCCCAATCCTTGTAAAATAGAAGCTGTCGTAATTGACAATGAACTAAATAAAATAGATAACGATAAAATAGATAAAACATCTGATCCATCACTGTTTTCAAACAACATAATATTCGTAGGTTGAATAATACAAGTTAGTCCAATAGCTGCTGCAAGTCCAATAACACATGTTATTTTCACTGCTAACTTTACCTTTTCTTGAATAAAGGAAAGATCTCCTCTTTCCTTCGCCGCTGTAATAATCGGAATAAGTGACAACGAGAAAGAAGTCGTCACAACAGTACCTAATTGCATTAGCGGAATACTTCTATCATAAACACCCTTTAATACCTTTGCATTTTCAGCCTGTTCTCCCGCACCAATAAGTAAGCTGTAAAAGGACACTGAATCAGCCATCTGTATAAAAATAAGCACTAAATTACTAACACAAATCGCTAACCCCTGCCAAAAAAGGATTTTAACTATCTTCCTTTTACCCTTAATTCTCGCTGCACTTTTGAAGAATATAGAACGAAAATCTTGACGCATATACAATATAAGTACAATAATCCCAATAAGACCACCCGCAATTGAGCCTAACATAGCCCCTGCACCAACTGTATATAAATCAAATCCGTGAGCAATTAGGAATAGCGATAAAAATACAATAATAGAAACTCGAATTGTTTGTTCTATTACTTGCGAAACAGCCGTTGGCATCATATTATTAAATCCTTGAAAATACCCTCTTGCTACAGACAAAAATGGCATCAATAAGAATGAAAATGAAATAACACGTAGTAACTTATCTAAGTGTATATCGCCCATAGCTACCGCAATTGTTTCGGCCCCAAAAAACAATGTAAAGAAGCCTATAAAACCAATTCCTAATAAGAACCAAAAAGATACACAAATAATTTCTTCTGCTTCTTTTTGTTTTCCCCGCTCTAATCGTTCTGCAACCATTTTCGAAATGATAACAGGAAATCCATAAGTAGCTAAAATTAAACAAAATCCATAAAACGGGTAAATTTGTTGGTAAATATAAAATCCAATATCCCCCGCTATATTTTGATATGGAATACGGTAAAAAGCGCTTAATACTTTTGTAACGAAACTTGCAATCGTTAATATAATAGCCCCACGCCAAAAGGCTTGATACTTCTTCGCTTCCATACAAGAAAACTCCTTTTTCTATTCTCACCTCTCGTATTATATCATAAAGAAAAGAACAAACTCCCTTCCCAACACGGGTAATAATGAGTTCCTACACGTTAAAAATATTCAACGAAAAAAGGTAGCAAAGTGCTACCTTCATTCAATATACATATATCTCCAAATAATTGATTTCTCAAAAAGAAAGATCATAATTAGGAAAGATTGCTACTTCTAAAATCAATATACCCTTACTGTTCCATTTGTTTCGCTAAGAAACTGGCAGCAGTATTAACCGCTTTATGCTCAATCTCGCTTATAATAGCTTCTTTTGAAAAAATAATGACGGCTCCAATCGGATCTCCGTTTGCAACAATTGGTCCAACTGTATAAGAATGAACCTTTTCTGTTACACCATCAATAATGGAGATATCACTTTCATCCGTCATAATAACAGACTTTCGTTCTTCCATCGTTTTTTCAATTAAATCGCCAACACTTTTATTTAAGTATTCTTTTTTCGATACGCCTGATACTGCGATGATAGAATCTCGATCACACACAAGCACATTATGTCCTAAGCTGTCATATAAAGCATCAGCATATTCTTTTGCAAAATCACCTAGCTCACTAATTGGAGAATACTTCTTTAAAATTACCTCTCCATCGCGATCAACAAATATTTCTAGTGGGTCTCCTTCTCGAATACGTAAAGTTCTACGAATTTCCTTCGGGATTACGACCCTGCCTAAATCATCAATTCGACGTACGATTCCAGTTGCTTTCATTCTAATGCTGCCTCACTTTCTACTGATGATCAAAGTGGTGAATTTACCTGTTCATGTAAAAATCACCAACTGTTAGATATAGTATTTTACACATTAGTTCTTCTATGCACGTCGAATTGTATTTTTTTATCTTATTTTAGGCATTTATTACTTCTTTTTTTACATCTGGTAAGCCTTTTAATAAATTTTCAGCAATCGTTAACCACTTCGATGTCTCTAAGCCATTTGTTTTCATAACAATTTTCAATTGTGATCCTTCCATTCCTAAACCGATCATACGTCCAAAACTATTTCCGAGCATGAATAATTTTCCACCATCAATATTTTGACTTGCTTGTTCAGAAAACAGGAATGTTACTTCAAATTTATTCTGCTTAATTAATTCAATTTGTTCTTTCATTGCCAACACTTTAATATTTGCAATTTGTAATAAATAACCAACTTCTTGTGGATAATCGCCAAATCTATCGATCATTTCTTCCTGCAATTCTTCAATATCCTCAATTGCAGAAACACCTCTAAATTGTTTATACATCATAATTTTTTGCTTACTATCTGAAATATAAGCATCTGGTAAGTATGCATCTACCTCTAAGTCAATTTCAACATTAACTATATTTTCAGCACCATCTGTTCCTCTACGCTGTTCAATTGCATCTTTTAACATTTGAGAATATAGATCAAATCCGACAGAATCAATAAATCCATGCTGTTCTGCCCCTAACAAATTACCTGCTCCACGAATAGATAAATCTCTCATCGCAATTTTGAAACCAGATCCAAGTTCCGTGAACTCTTTAATTGCTTGTAGACGCTTCTCTGCAACCTCTGACAGCACTTTGTCACGTTTATATGCAAAGTATGCATATGCAACACGATTAGAACGTCCAACACGCCCACGAAGCTGATACAACTGTGATAATCCCATACGATCTGCATCAAATACAATTAACGTATTTACATTCGGAATATCTACACCCGTCTCAATAATTGTTGTACTTACAAGAACATCATGCTGTCCTTCTAAAAATGATAGCATAACAGACTCTAATTCGCTTTCGTTCATTTTCCCATGTGCGTACGTTACGCGGGCATCTGGAACTA
This sequence comes from Bacillus sp. FSL W8-0770, assembly GCF_038008705.1. Lineage (NCBI taxonomy): Bacteria > Bacillati > Bacillota > Bacilli > Caryophanales > Bacillaceae > Bacillus > Bacillus sp. FSL W8-0770. The sequence continues at coordinate 56,568 of NZ_JBBOZR010000001.1, read as the reverse complement.
ACATCGAAATTTCATCTGCTTTTCTTTCAATATCCTCTACACGGTTATATAGGAAGTAAACTTGACCACCTCTTGCAAGCTCTCGCTCTATCGCCTCTCGCATTAACGCTGGATTATACTCGACTACATACGTTTGGACTGGGAAACGATTTTCTGGTGGTGTCTCAATAACAGATAAGTCGCGCACACCAAGCATAGACATATGAAGCGTCCGCGGAATCGGAGTTGCCGTTAATGTTAATACGTCAACATTCGCCTTCAATTGTTTAATTTTTTCTTTATGTGTCACACCAAATCTTTGTTCTTCATCAATAATAAGAAGCCCTAAATCTTTATAAGTAACATCTTTAGATAAAATACGATGTGTTCCGATTACAATATCTACTGTTCCATCCTTTAAGCCCTTAATTGTTTCATTTTGTTGTTTCCTCGTACGGAATCTACTTAATAAGCCTATATTGATTGGATAATCTTGAAAACGCTCTCGAATTGTTTCATAGTGTTGCTGCGCAAGAATCGTTGTCGGTACTAAAATTGCAACTTGTTTTTCATCCATAATCGCTTTAAATGCCGCACGAATAGCCACTTCAGTCTTTCCATACCCTACATCACCACAAAGGAGCCTATCCATCGGGCGTCCGCGTTCCATATCTTTTTTAATCTCGTCAATAGAACGTAACTGATCCTCTGTCTCTTGGTATGGGAAAGATGATTCGAACTCTTGTTGTTCTGCCGTATCTGGCGTATATGCATAGCCTTTTGAAGCTTCGCGCTCAGCATATAGTTTAATTAGGTCATCCGCAATGTCTTGTACAGATTTTTCAACTTTCGTTTTAACCTTTTTCCAATCATTCCCACCTAATTTGTAAACTTTCGGATCCTTACCTTCAGATCCTACATATTTTTGAACTTGATCAATTTGTTCAATTGGAACGTATAGCTTATCATTACCTTGATATTTAATATTTAAATAATCTTTATGAACACCATTAATCTCTAATGTCTCAATACCTAAAAATTTACCTATACCATGATTTACATGAACTACATAATCTCCAACTTTTAATTCCGAATAACTTTTAATACGTTCAGCATTCGATAGCTTTTGTTTACGTTGTGATTTTTTAACTTTCTTATGAAAAAGCTCCTTTTCAGTAATGACAACAAGCTTTTGCATCGGCATTTCAAATCCTGCATGTAAATCACCTACAGCAATTTGTAACCTTCCAGGCAATAAAATATCTGTACCTTCTACAATATCTGCCTCAATATCATAATCACTTAAAATATGTTGTAATTTTTTCACACGTTCATCATCTGTTCCGAGTACAACAGTCGTAAAATGCCCTTCATTCCATCTATCAATTTCTGTTTTTAACAAATTCATCTGTCCATGGAAATCTTGCATTGTTTTACATGTTACATTAACAATATTTTGCGGATGTGTGTGTGCGATATGACGCAAGAATAACGTTAAATATACAAAACTTCTTTTTTTATGATGAAGAAACCCCTCGAATGGGTGAGAGAAAGATAAATCTTGAATAATTGTTCCTTCACCAAGAAGTGATATATACCATTCCGCCTCTTCTGTTTCAAGATGTGATGCTGTTTCTTGAATACGGGAAATCTCATCTAAAATTACAACACCATCTTCTGGTAAATAATCTATCAGACTAGCAGGTTCTTTATAGAAAATAGATAAGTATTTAAACATCTGTTCTATACTTTGCCCGTTTTTCAACATCTCAATTTCATGACTTACCGTCTCAAGCACTTTAGTCTTTAGTTTATCATCAGAAAGTTTTTGCATCGTCTTAGTCAAGCCTTCTTCAAGATGCTGAATTCCTGATTTTAATTCTTCCTGTGAAAATAAAAACTCTGTTGCCGGACCAAACCTAACGTTTTCTTTTTTACCTTGAGAACGCTGTTCATCCACATCAAATAATCGAATAGAATCGACTTCTGTATCAAAGAATTCAATACGAAATGGTAGTTCTTCAGTTAAAGGATAAATATCTAATATTCCCCCACGCAAACTGAACTCCCCTGGAGCTTCTACCATCGACTTACGTTCATAGCCAATATGATGTAAAGTATGCAAGAGCGCATCTAAATCAATCTCTTGCCCTAGATTGATTTCAACTTGCTTTTGCTTCCACAATTCTTTTATTGGTAAAAATCTACGCAATCCTGCCACTGGCGCTACAATGATTCCATTCTCTCCCGCAGCCAAGCGATTTAACACTTCTATACGTTGCGCCTTCAATTCTGGACTTGCAACTCCAATTTCCGATGCTATCAGTTCATTCACTGGATATAACCACACATCTTTTTCACCAAGTAACGCCACTAAATCTTCATGTACTTTTTGTGCTTGGTATAAGTTATGTGTCACGATTAATTGTGATTTTTTTGTTTTTTTATATAAAGCCGCCATTAATAATGAACGAGAAGACGTTGCCATCCCTGATATAAGTTGTTCTTTTAACCCATCTTCTAACCCATTAATAACCGATTGTATCTCTTCATTTTTATAAAATTGCTCTAATAAACCTATCATTTTTAAAACTCCTCTCAACATAAAGAGCAAGTCATTCTATTTTATGCAAATATTTTGGAAAAGGAAAACAGAAAAATGCTTTGGACATGCCAAAGCGACAACATTTTATTGCAGAAATTTTTCATACTCATAATACTCAGGATAAGATGCGAGCGTTTCTTGACACGATTCACAAATCGTTTTTATATATATATTTCCATTCTCATGAAAATGAATCATTTCTACTACTTCTTGCTCCGTTAGTTGAAATAAAACGTCGCTATATACTTTTTCTGCGTTAATGGAGCCTACATTACCTCCGCAGTGTCTGCAATAATAATACCCTTCCATACTAGCCTCCTAAAAATTCAATTACTACTAGTATGGGTAAAACAAAAGAGAAATATTCCCAATCTCATTTTTAACTATTGAAAGTATTCATGATTTGAAGAAAAGGCTTATTTAGCCACTCTTCACATGCATCCGCTGCTTTTTCAATAGAATGGTTAACATCCGCAATCTCTTCAGATGTAAAGCGCCCTAATACATAATCGACTACCTTCATTCCATTTTTCGGGCGATCAATTCCCATACGGATACGTTGAAATTCTTGTGTTCCTAAGTGCAAAATCGTTGACTTTACACCATTATGTCCACCAGCACTACCTTTCATGCGAAGACGCAATTTACCTACAGGAATGTCTAAATCGTCGTACATAACAACGAAGTCCTCAACATCAATTTTATAATAATCCATAAGTGGACGAATACTTTCCCCAGATAAATTCATATATGTTAGCGGCTTTAATAAGATTACCTTTTCTCCATTAACAAACCCTGCACCAAATACACCTTTAAATTTTTGTTCATTCAAAGAAATGTTCCAACGCTTCGCAAGTTCATCAATGGCCATAAATCCAATATTATGCCTTGTTAATTCATATTCTCTACCTGGGTTCCCAAGTCCTACTATCAATTTCATTCTTGTACCACTACTTTCTTTTTTCGATACGAAAAGACGTAACCAATTTTGGTTACGTCTCATTCTATCCAATTAATTGAATAATACACTCACAGATTCTTCTTCGTATACACGAATGATTGCTTCTCCGATTAATGGAGCAACTGAAAGTTCATGTACTTTGTCGATTTTCTTCTCTTCTGGTAATACGATAGAGTTCGTTACAACTAACTCTTTAATGTTTGAATTTTGAATACGCTCAATTGCTGGACCAGATAATACTGGGTGTGTACAGCAAGCATATACTTCAGAAGCACCGTTCTCAACAAGAGCGTTTGCTGCTAATGTAATTGTACCAGCTGTATCAATGATGTCATCAATTAAAATCGCTGTTTTGCCTTCAATATTACCGATAATGTTCATTACCTCTGAAACGTTCGGGCGAGGACGACGCTTATCAATAATAGCGATTGGCGCTTTTAGACGATCTGCCATTTTTCTCGCACGAGTTACACCACCATGATCAGGAGACACGATTACGATATCTTTAAGACCTTTTGTTTCAAAGTAATCAGAAAGAATCGGTACACCCATTAAGTGGTCGATTGGGATATCAAAGAACCCTTGAATTTGTGGAGCATGTAAATCTAGAGTGATTACACGAGTTGCACCTGCTGTTTCAAGCAAGTTTGCTACAAGTTTCGATGTAATTGGTTCACGAGAACGCGCTTTACGGTCTTGACGCGCATAACCATAGTAAGGAATAACAATATTAATTGTTTTCGCAGATGCACGTTTTAATGCATCGATCATAATAAGTAATTCCATGATATGTTCGTTTACTGGGAAGCTTGTAGATTGAATAATGAATACATCGCAACCACGGATACTTTCTTCAATGTTAATTTGAACTTCTCCATCACTAAAACGATCAACAGAACATTTTCCTAGTCCTACTCCAATATGCTTTGCAATCTGCTCAGCAAGTTCCTTATTAGAGTTTAAAGAGAATACTTTCAAATTAGAATTTAGATATTGAGTCGACATCTAGATTAACCCTCCACATTATTATGATTTTTTCTTATTCAGCAATTGATCAACATAGTCTTCTTTGTTAACTTGACGTGCACGTGCTACCGATAATGCTTTTGATGGAACATTCTCTGTAATTGTAGAGCCTGCCGCCACATAAGCACCATCTTCAACTGTTACTGGAGCAACAAGGTTTGAATTACATCCAATAAATACCCCATTACCAATCACAGTTTTGAATTTATTCTTACCGTCATAGTTCACCGTAATTGAACCACAACCAAGATTCACGTCTTCTCCAACTTGTGCATCCCCGATATAACTCAAGTGTGAAGCTTTACTTCTATTACCAAAGACAGTTTTTTTGATTTCCACGAAGTTTCCAACGCGTACTTCGTCTCCAATAACTGAATCTGGGCGAATATGTGCAAATGGACCAACCGATACTTCTGTACCAAGTTTACTATCATGTACAGTAGATTGTCGAATTGTCGTACGATCTCCAATTTCACTATCGCGAATTACTGTATGCGGTCCAATTTCACAATCAGAACCAATTACAGTGTTCCCCTCAATAATTGTTCCTGGATGAAGAACTGTATCGCTACCGATAATTGCATCAGCAGAAATATAAGTGTTACTTGGATCAATAATTGTAACACCATTTACCATGTTCTTTCGGTTGATACGGTTTTTCATAATAATTTCCGCTTGCGATAGAGCGACTCTGTCGTTAACACCTAACGTTTCATCGAACTGCTCTGTTTGATAAGCTGATACGATATGACCTTCATTTTTTAAAATCTCAATAACATCTGGAAGGTAATATTCACCTTGCACGTTATCATTTGAAACTTTAGAAAGTGAAGCAAATAAAGCCTTATTATCAAAACAATACGTACCTGTATTGATTTCTTTAATAGCTAATTCTTTCTCATTTGCATCTTTATGCTCAACAATCTTTTCAACATGACCATTCTCATTACGAACAATACGGCCATATCCAGCAGGCTCTTCTATGTATGCTGTTAGCACCGTCGCCATTGCTCCTGCTTCTTTATGTTGCTGAAGTAATGCTTCCATTGTTTCAGCAGTTATTAGAGGCGTATCACCACAAATAACTAAAGTTGTTCCTTCTTCATTTGCAAGTACACTTGCAGCTTGATCTACAGCATGTGCTGTACCAAGTTGTTCTGCTTGTAATGCAAACTCACTTACGTTCCCTAGCTGTTCTTGTACCATTTCAGCACCATGTCCAACAACCGTTACAAGTTTCTGCAATCCTAATTGAGATACTTGATCGACTACGTGTTGTACCATAGGTTTTCCACATACAGGATGCAGCACTTTGTATAGCTTTGACTTCATACGTGTGCCTTTACCTGCAGCTAGAATCACTGCAAATCTGTTTGACATATAGACCCTCCATCGCAACCTATTTATCCATTAAAGATATTATCCTAAATCATCATATATTTCAAGAAACACATTTTAACTATTAAATTTTACCATAATTCTTATAAGATGTTTTACTCTTTAGTATCTTTTTTAAGAAATAAGCTATACTATTTAAAATGATTTTGAAAAAATTAGTAGTTTCTTCTTTTTATGTTAATAAATTATGAAGTTTCCAAATATAAAACAAAAAAAACAAACCCCTGTAAATGCTTACAGGAGTTTGCTACAAAATTATAAGGCTTTTTGTCAAAAGCCCTTTTCATTCGAATTTTACGAAGCACCTGCTTCTTCAAACTCAACCTCTTCTAACTCGCCTAAACGATGATACTCTGTTAAAACCGCATCTTGAATTTTAGAGCGTGTACCAGAATTAATTGGATGTGCAATATCACGGAACTCTCCATCTGGAGTACGTTTACTTGGCATTGCTACAAATAATCCATTATTACCATCAATTACACGAATATCATGAACAACAAATTCATGGTCTAGAGTAATAGAGGCAATTGCTCTCATGCGGCCTTCTGTGTTTACGCGGCGTAATCTTACGTCAGTCACTTCCATCTTGTGTTCACCACCCTTTTCTAAATAAGCGATATATTTGTATAAATTCCACAAATTTTCTATTTTCCCTTTAATTTTTTAAAAATTTTTAAGATAAAAATTTTTAAAGTAGTTGAATATAGAGATTAGTGGAGGTTATCGCTTACAAAAGGTTACTTAACTAGGGCGATCACTTCAATTTCAACGGAAACATCTTTCGGTAATTTTGCTACTTGCACACAAGATCGAGCTGGTTTATGAGTAGAGAAATAAGAGCTATACACTTCATTCACAGCATTAAAATCATCCATGTCCTTTAAAAATACTGTTGTTTTTACGACTGTATCAAATGAAGCACCTGCTTCCTCTAATACCGCTTGTAAATTTTGAAATACTTGTTCTGTTTGTACTGTTACATCTCCTGTTACAAGCTCCCCATTTGCCATCAATGGAATTTGTCCTGAGCTATAGAACATGTTATTTACAATAATCCCCTGTGAATAAGGTCCAATTGCTTGTGGTGCCTTGCTTGTTTGAACAACTTTCATACTTTTCACCCTTTTATTATTTATTTTACTCTTTAAAAATAGTGTACGAAAGGCAGTTTGTCCATCTATTTTATAATCTATAAATAAAATAAAAAAGATAGAGCTATCTGCTCTATCTTTTATTCCGCCTCTACAAGCCCTTCATCAAATGGCGCAAGAGAATAATTCCCTTTTTCCACTTGAATCGTTTTTTCTTTCACATCAACTTCCGATAGACGAATTAATGATACAAAATTATTAATTAGTCGTTCTTCAATATCTGTGGATTCTACTAATACACCAATACCAACAACATTAGCCTTGAATTCTTCTAGCATACTCATCATACCTTGAATTGTTCCGCCAGCTTTCATGAAGTCATCAATAATTAAAACATTCGACCCTTCTGGAAGACTGCGTTTTGCTAACGTCATTGTTTGAATTCGTTTAGAAGAACCCGACACATAGTTAATACTAACAGTCGGACCTTCTGTTACCTTATTATCTTTCCTTGCAATTACAACTGGTACATCTAAGTAATTTGCCACTGCATAAGCAAGTGGAATCCCCTTCGTTGCCACCGTCATAACTGCATCAATTGGTTGCCTAGCAAAAACAGAAGCAAACAAACGACCTGCGCCATTAATATGGCGAGGATTACTCAATAAATCTGTCATGTATAAGTAACCGCCAGGCAAAATACGATCTGGGTTTTCAAATAAGCCACAAAGCTCATCAATAATTAGATCTGCCTCTTCTTCACTTATATACGGTATATATTTCACTCCTCCTGCTGCTCCTGGTATCGTTTGCAATGTGCCGACCCCTTGTTGTTCAAACGTTTGCTTAATAATAACTAAATCTTCACTAATGGAAGACTTAGCCGATTGATACCTTTCAGCAAAAAAAGTGAGAGATACTAGCTGACGAGGGTTTTGTAGCAAGTAATAAGTCATATCGACTAATCTTGTACTTCTTCTAATTTTCATACTCTCACCTCAAATCACGAATATTCTAAACAAATCATAACGTATTATACGTCTTTATTCAAGCGTTTCTCGCTCTCCTAATAAACGTACCGCATAGACTTGTTCACAAAATCCTTTTAATCCGTTATAAATGCGATGCATTCGTGAATCATGGTGTACAAGTCCAAATACAGTTGGACCACTTCCACTCATTAATACAGCATCCGCTCCAAATCGCTTCATCTGTGATTTAATACGGGCAACTTCAGGATGCATTCCAAATGTTACATCTTCTAAAACGTTACCAACAGTATCACAAATTCCTTTATAATCACCAGAATTTATGACATCAACCATTTTATCTACATTTGGATGTGTAACTCGATTTAACTTTAAATTTCCATACACATCAGCAGTAGATACACCTATATGTGGTTTCGCTAAAATAACCCAACAAGAAGGCGGAGTCTTTATATGCTCAATTTTCTCTCCTCTTCCAGTGGCAATTGCTGTGCCTCCGTATACACAGAACGATACATCTGATCCAATTTCTGCACCAAGCTCTGCTAACTCATCAATTGTAAGCCCTAAATTCCATAATTTATTAAGACCACGTAATGTCGCTGCTGCATCACTACTTCCACCTGCTAATCCAGCTGCTACTGGAATCGTTTTTTCAATAGTAATAGATACACCTTTTTTTACATTAAACTTCTCTTTTAATAATTTCGCTGCCTGATAAGCTAAATTTCGTTGGTCGTCTGGGACATACCGATTATGGGATAAAATTTCAATACGGTCTTCTGCTAATTCCGTTAGTTCTAGACGATCTGCTAAATCAATGGTTGTCATAATCATTTTCACTTCATGATATCCGTCTTGTCTTTTTCCCAGTACATCTAACGACAGATTAATCTTTGCTGGTGCTTTCACTAGTAGCTTCAATCTATTCACCCACTCTATGTACTCAATCTTTTATCGTTTATTTTACCATAAATTTATAGTAAGACGATGACACTTCCCTAATTATAACGAAAAGCATTCAGAATGAAACTACTTATGTAAAATGATGGCACCTTTTAGAGTACAAAAAGCCGAGGAATGTCTCCTCGGCTACCGTAGCATAGAAAGTATCTTACAACTACTGGTTTCGTTTCATTAATTGCTGTTCTGCAATTTCTATAGCACGTTTCACCATGTTACCAGCATCTTTCGCACGAATTCCGCCCCATCCTTCTTTCTGAACAACATCATAAAAGCCAAGCTCTTTTGCTAGCTCTTCTTTAAATTGGTTTGACATGACACCTCTTCGTCTACTCAATGCAGAGTCCCTCCTTATTTTGCTACGGTATAGTTAGTATGCAAAATAATATAGCTTTTCATTTATGGGAATATATGTAATGATATACAGATTATAAAATGACCTCATTATGAGGGTCTCCATAAAATGTTAACTCTACTGTCTCTGTTAAAACATCTGCATAACTATAAGATACACGTTGCAACGCATCTTCTTGTTGATCCAATTGTACAACAAAAACGGAACGGTATGTTTCTGCTAGTACACCTGATTGCTCCACAGTTTTTCTTCTTCCACTATTTGCTTTTAACATAAGTCGCTGTCCAAGATGGTGATCTAATTCGCTTTTAATTTCATCTAAACGTTTTGACATATACTTCGCTACACCTCGCTGTAATTTAGATTGAACACTTAAAGCACGATATATCTATCCTAATTATTAACCGCGATTCACAGCTAATATCATCCTGCGTTTGAATAGATAGAAGAAATACTATATTGTAAAAGTATCATTACGTAGTCTTTACGTTCTTACCTCTTTTTATCCAAATTCATTTAAATCCTTCCATACAAAAAGCAAGATACATATGTATCCTGCTTACTCTTCGTAATGTTGAAAAGGTAATCCCGTTCGTAAAATCCCTCTCGTTTCAATTCCACCTAGTCCCTTTTCACCAGTAATTGTATTACGTACGACATCCCATACATTGACTCTCTCCATAAATGAAGTAAAACTAATTTTACCAACTACATATACAGGATCTAGTGCATGAATATTAATTCTAGATGGTGAACTAGCGAAATTGGCCCCTGCACGAATTAGTGCCTCAAAATGTGATTGACATGCCCCAGCAAAAATAACAAGTTGATCCAATGATGGATATTTTTTTCGCACTTCACGAACAGCCTGTACAAAATGCCTTGAATGCCTATATGCCGCTAAATCTCCCTTCACTCCTTTTGATTTTGTATATGCATCATGTCCTGTAATAACGAGAATGTCTGGGCGAAAGTGATCTATTAAGTCTACTACTTTTTCATGCATCTCCGTTTCTTTACAATGAATACCTTGAACAGGAACGCCAATTTTATTATATAAATCTAAGCACTTGCGCAAATATAAAGGGTCTCCATCTATATGCAATACACGTCCCGGCATTTGAAAATAATTTACCTCACTTGTGTATCCACCAGTTGAAGTATGTTCATGCCTTTGTTTCATCAGTACATAATCTTGTTGAAACAAACGATACGTGCGCTCCATTGTTTCTTTCTCACGCTTCACCCTTTTTTTATGTTCTCTTTGATCTATACTAATTAAATCTTCAAGTGGCGCATCCGCCACCAGTCTAATTTCTTCTCCAAACAATATAGCTATCTCGCCTTTTATTTCTATAATACGAAAAAGAATATCCCTCTTATGAGAATATCGTTCCACTAATTCTCCAACATGTAAAACCATTCTCCTACCTCCAAACTCATTAGGCCATCTTACCTGTTTTTAAAGTATGAATTTAGAGAGAGAAAGGTGACAAAAGGGACAGTTCAACTTGAACTGTCCCTTTCATATTCTTATGATAATTTATGAAGAACTAATGCATTACTTAATGTTGCAAACTCTTCAATAGATAGCGTTTCGCCTCTTCGCTTTGGATCAATTCCTACTTCTGTTAAAATTCGATCCAATAACTCCTTATCTTTCGGGAAACCATTTAAATTATTTGATAAATTATTCATTAAAGTTTTACGGCGCTGTGCGAAACTTGCTCGTACTACTTCAAAGAAGAACGTTTCATCTGTCACCTCTACAACCGGTTTAGGACGCTTTAGAAGGCGGATAATTGCAGAATCAACGTTTGGCTGTGGTACAAACACTGTACGCGGTACAGTCATAACTGTTTCAACTTCTGTATAGTACTGAATGGCAATCGATAAAGAACCATACTCTTTCGTTCCAGGTTTAGCAGCTAAACGATCTCCAACTTCTTTTTGCATCATAACAACAAATCCACGAACTGGTAACTTTTCTTCAAGCAATTTAAATAAAATTGGCGTTGTAATATAGTACGGTAAGTTAGCTACTACCATTACATCTTGCCCTTCTTCAAATTGCTCATTAAATACTTCATGTACATCTGCTTTTAGTACGTCTTTATTAATAACTGTAACATTACCATATGGCGCTAACGTCTCATCTAATATTGGTAATAGTCTTTGATCAATTTCAAAAGCCACTACTTTTTTAGCACGCTTCGCTAATTGCTCTGTTAATGCACCAATACCTGGTCCAATTTCAATTGCACCACTTTCTGAACCAATTTCTGCATGATCGACAATACGATTTAATACATTTGTATCAATTAAAAAGTTTTGTCCTAAACTTTTTTTGAATGAAAATCCATACTTTTCAACAATGTCTTTTGTACGATTTGGCGTTGCGATATCCTTCATTTTTTTTCCTCCTGTATTACTTGCTTATAAGCTTCTGCAAATGATTCCTTTGAAACTTGAAACATCTGTAATCGTTTATGTAACTGTTTTGCATTTGTATAACCAATCTTTAATAGCTTACCCATTCTTTCTCTGCGGCTCTTTGCCATTTCTCCGCCCACTAAGCCTGCATCGACTAAATCACTCCAACTAATTTCACTTGTGTAAGCTTCCATTTCTTCATGTATATTCTCTAGAGCACGGCGAATCGACTCATTAGAAGCATGTTCAATCCCAACACCCTTTTTCCTTTTAGCAAGCGCTTCTTCCTTCGGTAAAAAAGCATGCTTACAGCCAGGAACCTTGTCAGAAATAATTTTTCGAATACGCTCTCCAGGATAATCCGGATCTGTGAAAATAATAACGCCCCTTTTTTGCTGCGCTAATTTAACTTGCTCAATAACATGATCACCGATTGCTGAACCGTTCGTTTCAATTGTATCCGCATCAACAGCACGCTTAATCGCAACTGTATCATCTTTACCTTCTACAACGATAATCTCTTTTATTTTCATGCTTGCCTCCACACTCATTTCGTCTCTACTTAGTAAAACAAAAAAATGACGACTTTTCCATTATTATTTTCCCCATTCTTATATTTTAAAAAATAGAATAGAAAAATCTTTGTTCCCTGTCCTTATTGTAACACTTCATCATTCACATTTATTTTCTTCATTACTTCTACTAGTTTTTCTCAAAATAAAAAAGAACAGGTTTCCCCCGTTCTTTTTATTCAACACCAAATAAAACTTTTGCATTTTTAGTTGTCATTTCTGCTACTTCCTCATAAGAAATTCCTTTTAAATTCGCAATTTCTTCTGCTACGAGTTTTACATAACTCGGTTCATTTCGTTTCCCGCGAAATGGATGCGGCGTTAAATAGGGACAATCCGTCTCTATTAACAATTTCTCTAATGGAATCTCCGTAGCAACTTCTTTCGGTTTCTTAGCGTTTTTAAATGTAACTGGTCCACCTAACGAAATTAAAAAGTTCATATCAACACATCGCTCTGCTACTTCTACGCTACCGCTAAAGCAATGCATAATGCCTCCTACTTCAGCTGCATTCTCTTCTTCTAGAATATCGACAATATCTTGAGTTGCATCGCGGTTATGTATAATAATCGGCAAATTTACTTTTTTCGCTAATGCAATTTGTTTACGAAATACTTCTTTCTGTATTTCTTTTGGAGACTTATCCCAGTGATAATCTAAGCCCATTTCTCCAAGTGCAACGACTTTAGGATGAGAAGCAAGTTCTTCTAACCAAGCTAAATGTTCTTCTGTCATGTCGATTGCATCAACTGGATGCCAGCCAACCGCAGCGTAAATAAAATCATAGGCTTCAGCTAATTCCATCGCCTTTTTTATCGTTACTTCATCAAAACCAACAACAACTGTATAAGTAACTCCCGCTTCTTTCATTCGGGCAATAACCTCTTGCAAATCTTCTTCGAATTGCTCTGCATTCAAATGTGAATGTGTATCAAACAACATAATACATAACTCCTTTTATATTGAAATCAAGTTTATTCTACAAAAATAAGTTCTTTAATAACTTAACGATAACAATACTACAATCTTAATGCAAAAATAGAGAGTGTAAAAAGAAAAGAGACGCTTCACACATGTTACACGTGAAACATCTCTTTTCTTGTCTTAATTACTTGATTTTTGTACCATTTGGTAGATTTTGGTCAATTGATGCTAATGACAATACGCCATTCTCTTCACCCGCTAAAATCATACCTTGCGATAATTCACCGCGTAATTTTACAGGTTTTAAGTTTGTTACACAAATAACCTTTTTACCTTTTAAGTCTTCCGGCGAATAGAATTTTGCAATTCCAGAAACAACTTGACGCTTTTCTGTGCCTAAGTCTAGTTGAATTTTTAACAACTTGTCTGCTTTTTTCACAGGTTCAGCAGATAGTACTTCAGCTACGCGTAATTCTACTTTAAAGAAATCATCAATTGTAATTTCTTCTGCCTTCGGTTCTTCTTCTTTTTTCTCTTCTACTTTAGGAGCAGAGCTTTTCATTTGTTCTTTAATGTACTCTACTTCCACTTCCATTTCTAAACGAGGGAAAATTGGGTTTCCTTTTTCTACTTTTGTTCCAGCTGGAATGCAGCCAATTGTAGATAGACTTTCCCAAGATTTATGAGCTTCATCAGTAAGGCCAAGCTGAGCAAACATCTTGCTTGGTGCTACTGTTAAGAATGGCATAAGCATAATACCTGTTTGACGAAGTACTTCTGCTAAATGAGCCATTACAGAAGCTAACTTTTCACGATCATTCTCATCTTTTGCTAATACCCATGGTTGTGTTTCATCAATATATTTATTCGTACGACTAACTAGTTGCCAAATAGATCCTAACGCTACAGAGAACTCCATATTCTCCATTGCTTCTTCTACTTTTTTCAAAGTATCTTGTGCAAACGCTACTAACGTTTCATCAAATTCCGTCACATTTTCTTTAAATGCAGGGATTTCTCCGTTAAAATACTTATCAATCATAGCTACTGTACGATTTAATAAATTACCTAAGTCATTTGCTAAGTCGAAATTAATACGCTCCACAAATCCTTCTGGTGTGAATACACCATCAGATCCAAATGGAACTTCACGAAGTAGGTAATAACGTAATGCATCTAATCCGTAACGATCGATTAATGTAACTGGATCTACTACGTTTCCTTTTGACTTACTCATCTTTCCATCCTTCATTAAAATCCAGCCATGAGCAAAGACTTTCTTCGGAAGAGGTAAATCTAATGCCATTAAAATTATCGGCCAATAAATTGTATGGAAACGAACAATTTCTTTCCCAACTAAATGCACATCTGCAGGCCAGAATTTTTTATATTTCTCTTCATTTGCTGTTCCATAACCTAACGCCGTAATATAATTAGATAATGCGTCAACCCATACGTAAATAACATGTTTTGGGTTACCAGGAACACGAACTCCCCAGTCAAATGAAGTACGAGAAACCGCTAAATCTTCTAATCCTGGTTTAATAAAATTATTAATCATTTCATTTTTACGAGACTCCGGCTGAATGAAATGTGGATTATCTTCATAGAACTTTAATAGTCTGTCGACATATTTACCCATTCTAAAGAAATAAGATTCTTCACGAACAAGTTCTACATCATGACCACTATCTGGGCTTTTTCCTCCAACTACTTTGTCGCCTTCCATAATTGGATCTACTAATTGATGCTCTGTATAGAACGTCTCATCTTGTACAGAATACCAACCTTCATATTCATCAAGATAAATGTCACCTTGATCTACTAATTGCTTAAAGATTTTTTCGACAACATCTTTATGACGATCTTCAGTTGTACGAATAAAATCATCATAAGAAATATCCATCTTCTCCCAAAGCTCTTTAATTCCTGCAACAATGTTATCAACATATGCCTGTGGCGTAATATTTAACTCTTCTGCTTTCTTTTGGATCTTCTGTCCATGCTCATCAGTTCCTGTTAAATAATGCACATTATAACCTTGCATACGCTTATATCGTGCCATCGCATCTCCTGCTACTGTCGTATAAGCATGTCCAATGTGTAATTTTCCACTTGGATAATAAATTGGGGTAGTAATATAAAAGGACTTATTTTCCTCTGTCATTGTTTTGAACCTCCCGAATAACCTCATATGTATTTATAAACAGTATATCAAAAACTCATATATAAAGTGAAACTTTAATCAGTAGGGTTTTTGTTCCTCCCCACTAATTATTAGCCCACATTAATTGGGCTTTTACGAGCAGCCCAAATCTAACTTATCTTCTTTACGCCAACCTAATTTTAAATTTAGGTCTTAATGCTCGATATCTTTATCATCTATTGCTCATATTTCACAAAAATATACAATCTCCACTTTTAATTTATTATTTTTTCAGAAAATATTGTAAATAATTGTGGAATTTCCTCTCAATCTATTATATATAAGAAATAAGAAATCTATAAATCTTTTTAAAAAATATAGAATTTAAGAATTGACGGAAATGTAAATGATTGGTATCATATGTCCATAGGGTATTTTGTCGAAAAATGACGAATCTAAAAATAGACTCGAAACTTATAAACTATTTATTTAGGAGGAAAAAAATTATGAAATCTACTGGTATTGTTCGTAAAGTTGATGAATTAGGTCGTGTAGTAATTCCAATCGAATTACGCCGTACTTTAGGTATTGCAGAAAAGGACGCTCTTGAAATCTATGTTGATGACGAAAAAATCATCTTAAAGAAATATAAACCAAACATGACTTGCCAAGTAACTGGTGAAGTATCTGACGGTAACCTTTCTTTAGCTGAAGGTAAAATCATCTTAAGCAAAGAAGGCGCTGAGCAAATCTTAAACGAACTTCAAGATTATATCGAAACAGCAAAATAAGCTTCTCAATTATGAGAAGCTTATTTTTTATCGACATGATAGATTTGATATACATCTCTTTTCGACAAATCTCGATCTTTAGCGACTGTTTTAATCGCTTCTTTTGAATTCATACTTTTTTCATTTATATAATATTCAATATGATCATATACCGAAAGAGATTCCCACCATTGTTCTTCTGGAGCAGGTTCTTCTGTTGAACCAGCTACTAAAATACAAAACTCACCACGTACTTCATTTTGCTTCGTCCACTCAATTGCTTCTTCGATTGTCCCTCGAATAAATTCCTCAAATTTTTTCGTTAACTCTCGACATAATACAATCTCTCTATTTCCCAACACTTCCTGCATCGAAATTAAAGTATCGTCTAAACGATGAGGCGCTTCATAAAACATCATTGTAGTTTGTACATAACGAAGCTTTTCTAACTCCATCTTTCGTTCCTTTTTGTTTCTCTGCAAGAAACCATAGAAATAAAACTGCTTTGTTTCAAGACCGGATGCAATTAATGCTGTAAGGGCTGCATTTGCTCCAGGAAGCGGAATTACATGATATTGCTCAGCTACTGCCTCAACGACAATATCGTAACCTGGATCAGAAATACACGGCATACCAGCGTCGCTAACAAGTGCTACATTCTTTCCATCCTCTAATTTCTCTAATAGTTTCTTCCCACTTACTTCTTTATTGTGCTCATGATAACTCGTAACAGGTGTTTCAATTTCAAAATAATTACAAAGTTTTTTCGTTTGTCTCGTATCTTCAGCAGCAATTAAATCAACTTCTTTTAAAATTCGGATTGCACGAAATGTCATATCTTCTAGATTTCCAATAGGAGTTGGTACTAAATATAAAACTCCCTTTTCATTTTGTTGAAAGCTTTTTTGTTGCCACATAGCGTTCTCCTTTTTGCATATATGCCTCTTTTTGTTTTCTCGTTAATTGCTTAAAGTAATACTCCGCTTGCATAGCTGTACGCTTATCATCGTGGGTCTCTACATATTTTAAAACAACAGGAAGCCTGACGCGTGTATACTTAGCCCCTTTGCCGCTATTATGAGTCTGAATTCTCTTTTCTATATGGTTTGTATATCCAGCATAATAACTTCCATCAGAGCACTCTACCACATAAAAAAAGTGCTTATTCTTCTCCATATAAAATCGAACGTAGCTCCTTTGTATATTCGTTATTGTTCTCATATACAACGAGAGGCGGTAAAATTTTCAAATCTGCATTTCCATCCTTAATTCCTTCAATTAACAATGTATTTGCTTCTTTTCCAACCTTAGGATAAACAAATTGCACACGCTTTGGTTCAATTTTATATTTACGCATTAATGTGACAATGTCTAGTAATCGCCCTGGACGATGTACAAACGCTACTTTCCCACCTTGTTTTACTAACTGACTACTTACAGATACAACATCTTCTAATGTACACATAATTTCATGACGAGCTATCGCTAAATGTTCATTCATATTTTTCTCTGAAGTTTGAGGTGTTTGAAAATATGGTGGATTACATGTAACAACATCATATTGATGACGCCCAAGTTTCTCTGGCATATCTTTCAAATCTCCATGTATGAGGTGAATTCTTTCCTCCAACCCATTGTATTGAACACTTCTTACTCCCATATCATATAAGCGTTCTTGAATTTCCACACCAGTAATATTTCCTTTTGTTCTTGTACTTAATAGAAGGGGAACAACCGCGTTACCTGTACACAAATCAAGTAAATTCCCCTTTTGAATTGGTACCCATGCAAAATCTGCAAGTAAAACGGCATCTAAAGAAAAATTAAATACTGATGGGCTTTGTATAATCTTCATGTCTTGTGCTAATAAGTAATCTAAACGTTCATCTTCATATAAATTCATATACTGCTCCTTTTCTTACCCTTAACCTACCCTATTTCATGTATAAAAAATTACCTTTCCAATTATAATTGGAAAGGTAATTTCACTTTTTATTTAAGAATGACAGACAGAATAAACAATCTCCCTCTTTACGTACACTTCCATAATGTAGATTGCAAATATGAAAACCTTCTTGATACAGTCTCGCTAAATTGTCATAGCCTTCACCAATATCTGTTTTCGGCTTCACTTCTTTACGTTTTTGAGTTTTTTGTTTTTCTTTATTCTGCACTTCTTCAAAACGGTGTCGCAAATTGTTATTTTCCATTTTTATATGCTGGTTTTCTTCCAACAACTCTGCAAGATGCTGTTTTAACTCTCCCAACTGTTTATATAAATGTCCAATTTGCTCTTCCATACTAGAAACCGATTCAAAAATATCTTTTTTCTCCACAAGCACCCACCTCATTAATCTGTGGTTTGACTCGAAACGACCCCTTTATTCACTAACTCATCTAACGTATATTCTACTATCCGTTCCTTGTCTACTAGTTCCACTTGAATTAATCTTTCTAAAATATTTAATCCGATAACACGGCCAGTACCATGCGGGGTTTGTATACGTTGATCTAAATCAGGAAGTTGTTCCTTTGCTGCCTCATATTCATCATTCTCATATTTTAAGCAACACATTAAGCGACCACATAAACCAGAGATTTTTGCAGGATTTAATGATAAATTTTGATCCTTTGCCATTTTAATGGATACAGGTTCAAAATCCCCTAAAAAAGTAGAACAACAAAGCATACGACCACATGGACCAATACCACCTAGCATCTTCGCTTCATCACGAACACCAATTTGTCTTAGTTCAATTCTTGTTCTAAAAATTGCGGCTAAGTCCTTCACTAGTTCGCGGAAATCGATCCGACCATCCGCAGTAAAATAGAAAATAATCTTATTACGATCGAATGTATACTCTACATCTACAAGTTTCATATCAAGATTATGCTCTACTACCTTTTGTTGACAGACTTGATATGCTTCTTTGGCAGCATGTTTGTTCTCTTCAACAATGGTACGATCATTTTCATTTGCAATACGAATAACCTTTTTTAGCGGTAATACAACGTCGTTTTCATCAACTTGTTTTTTGGTAATAACTACTTTTCCGTATTCAATACCTCTTACCGTTTCTACAATGACAAACTCATTTTCAGAGATATCGAACTGATTTGGATCAAAGTAATATACCTTTCCGGCCTTCTTAAAGCGAACACCTACTACATCATACAAAACGGTCATCCCTCCTGCAACCGCAACACTAACTGTTCGAACACAAGCTGCGCATTTACATTAGCGTTGATTCTATTTTTTGCCTCTAATATATTAAAGAGAGCTGATACAATGCGCTTCTGAGCATAGGAAAACGATTCAAACATCTCTTTCTGATCATGAAAAACAAGACGATCTTCTTCTCCAAGTTGAACATATAATAAATCCTTATAAATAAGGAGTAACATATCTAAACCTTGCTGTAATTGTTCTTTCTCTCCAAAGTGTTTTCCCCATTTTTCTTGTACAAAAAAAATAGAGGTTTTATCTTTTTCGAGCGCTTCACATAATTTTATCACTAAAGCTCGTGCTTGTGCAAACCATTCATCACTACATAAAGCTAAAGCTTCATCAAAACTATTTGTAAGTTGAGCAGCAAGTGTCGATAAAGATGCTGTAATCCCTTCATCCTGTAATCTTCTAATTAAAGATTCCGTAGGTAACGGTCTAAACGTAACAACTTGGCAACGAGATAAAATCGTATTTAAAATTTGATGACTTTGTTCAGTAAGTAAAATAGCAGTTGTATCACTACTTGGTTCTTCTAAAAATTTCAAAAGTGTATTTGCCGCATTTGCTGTCATACGATCTGCGTGCTCAATAATATATAATTTTTTATTTGCCTCTAATCCTGTTTTTGAAAACTCTTCTTGTAAATCATGAATTTGCTGCTTTTTAATAGATAATCCGTCTGGTTTTACAATATGTAAGTTAGGGTGGTTACCTGAATCAATTCGCTTACAGTTTGTACATACATGGCAGGGCTCTACCCCATTTCGCTCAGAACAGAGGAAACTCTTTGCCATTTGAATTGCTGTCGCAAACTTTCCTGTCCCTTTCCCTCCCTCTAACAAGTAAGCGTGGGATATACGCTCTTTTGCAATGCTATTCATCAACATTTTTACACCGATGGGTTGTATAGCAGAAAGCTGCTCCCACGTCTTCGTCATAATGCATACCTCACTTATTTCATTCTTTCCTTCTATTATAACAATTTATCTTCTATAATCTGAACAACTTCTTCTATAAGTTTTTCCATCGGCTGATCAGCATTTACCAATACAATACGATCCGAGAAACGTTCTACAACTTGTAAATACCCTTCGCGCACACGTTTATGGAAAGAGATATCTTCCATATCTAGTCGATTTACTTCACGTCCTGCATCTTTTTCAATCCGAGCCAAACCAACCTCAGGCTCAATGTCTAGATAAATTGTTAAACTAGGCATACAGTCCTCTGTTGCGAAACGATTTATTTCAAATACCTTATCCATACCCAATCCTCTTGCATAGCCTTGGTATGCTAAAGAGCTATCTATAAAACGATCACATAACACGAGGTAGTTCTCATTAAGTGCTGGCATAACTTTTTCTACTAAATGTTGTCTGCGCGCAGCAGCATAAAGAAGCGCTTCTGTACGTGCTTCCATCAT
This sequence comes from Bacillus sp. FSL W8-0770, assembly GCF_038008705.1. NCBI lineage: Bacteria > Bacillati > Bacillota > Bacilli > Caryophanales > Bacillaceae > Bacillus > Bacillus sp. FSL W8-0770. The sequence continues at coordinate 35,700 of NZ_JBBOZR010000001.1, read as the reverse complement.
CGTATATTCTTGTTTATGTAAAATCGTCCTAATGTCCTCAGAAATTGCAATACCGCCTGGTTCTCTTGTCGCCATTACCTTTTGTGCTTTTTTTTCAAAATATGGCAATAAGCTTTTAATTAACGTTGTTTTACCTGAACCTTCTGGGCCCTCAATTGTTACAAATAATCCCTTCATCCTAAAACCTACTTTCTATATCATACACTTTCATATATTTCGTATTACATTGAAAACGAGCCCCTGCTCTCTCTAAATACATAATTTGCTCTTTATGCTCTGAAGTAATTCTCTCTCCATACATAATCAATGGAATTCCAGGTGGATACGGAATCACCATTTCCGCCGCTATCATTCCAACAGCATCTTCTATAGATACTATCTTTGTTTCATATCCATCTAGTTGTTTATACGTATACGGTAAAAGAGAGAATTCACCTTTATAAGTATAACGAATAGATTCCCTCTTGTCTTTCACCTCATAATGTTGCAATGCTACTCGGATCATCTCTATAACCTTCATATATCCCCCATTTACTTGTAAGGGTAAAATAAATAGGACATTGTACGGATCAGCCATCTCTGTATATATACCGACCTTTTCAAATACAGACTGTAATTCGTACCCTGATAACTGACAACGAGTTTGTACGGTGACCTTTAACTCATCTTGCAACGGATATTCTAAAATGGCGATTTGAGGAATAGAACGTAATTGTTCCTTAAATTTTCGTAAGAACTCAACAATTTCACTGTGACCTTCTTCTTTTATACGCGCCATTGTAAAGCGTGCTATATCCAAGGAAGCCATAATTGGATACGATGGACTACTAGATTGTAGCATACTTAAATAAGTAGTAACCTTCTCTTCGTCTACTAAGTGACTATTTATATGTAAATAGGAACCCATTGTCATTGCGGGTAATGTTTTATGTGCAGAATGAACTACAATATCTGCACCATATGTTAATGCTGACTTCGGGAATGGTTCTCCCAAGCACAGATGTGCCCCATGTGCCTCATCTACCAAAACAGGTATTTTATGTTCATGTGCAAAAGCGATGCTTGCCTCTAGATCCATCCCCATACCATAATAATTAGGATGCGTTAAAATGAGCGCTTTCGCATTTGGATACTTTTCAATTGCTTTCTTAATAATTTCGTTACGAACTCCCACCGGTACGTTATAAGCTTCATCAATCCATGGATCTAAAAAAATGGGATTTGCTCCCGCAAGTTTTAAAGCATTAATAATTGATTTATGGCAATTTCTTTGTACAAGAACAATATCATGTTCCCCGCAACAAGACAAAATCATTGCTAAGTTCCCGACTGTTGAACCATTAATTAAAAAATAGCTCCTCTTTGTATTATAAACTTCAGCCAATAATTGTTGTGCCTCATCTATACATTCAAACGGACTATGCAAATCATCTAGTCCTGCTAACTCAGTTACATCAATAGATAGAATATCTTTAAACTCTCTTATTGCCTCCTGAGGGAAGTTTAAACCATTCTTATGACCTGGAACATGAAAAGATAACGGCCCTCTTTCTTTAAACTCTATTAACGCCTCATATAAAGGCATACGATTTTGATTCATCTACATCTCTTCCTTATTATTCATTCTCTATCTATTATACAGAACAAAAAAAATAATAGGCATATGCCTATTTAAAAATATGATACTTCTAATTTTCGAAGCTGCTTTAAATAATGTATATATTTCGGATCATCTGTCTCTGTATTCACCATATCCTTTTCACATTCATAGCATATTAAATTATTATAAACATATATACCTTCTTTTCTTTTCGTCTCACAAACAATACAAACTTCACTTTGTAATTTCATAACCTTCCCTCCCTATTTAAGTGAACCTATTTTATACTTCTAATCCTTAACAATTTACAGAAAAATATACACCCATCTTTTATATAATATGATTAACTCTTGGGCAACGTGTTTGTATTACCATTACTTCTTTCCCATTCTTTTTAACAATACAAAAAAACACAAGTCAAATGACTTGTGTTTTTAGTTGCTTGGCGACGTCCTACTCTCACAGGGACAAGGTCCCAACTACCATCGGCGCTAGAGAGCTTAACTTCCGTGTTCGGTATGGGAACGGGTGTGACCTCTCTGCCATCATCACCAAACTATGAAGGCATATTCCTTCAAAACTAGATAACATTGCTACATATTATATGGTTAAGTCCTCGATCTATTAGTATTCGTCAGCTCCACATGTCACCATGCTTCCACCTCGAACCTATCAACCTGATCATCTTTCAGGGATCTTACTAGCTTACGCTATGGGAAATCTCATCTTGAGGGGGGCTTCATGCTTAGATGCTTTCAGCACTTATCCCTTCCGCACATAGCTACCCAGCTATGCCCTTGGCAGAACAACTGGTACACCAGCGGTGCGTCCATCCCGGTCCTCTCGTACTAAGGACAGCTCCTCTCAAATTTCCTACGCCCACGACGGATAGGGACCGAACTGTCTCACGACGTTCTGAACCCAGCTCGCGTACCGCTTTAATGGGCGAACAGCCCAACCCTTGGGACCGACTACAGCCCCAGGATGCGATGAGCCGACATCGAGGTGCCAAACCTCCCCGTCGATGTGGACTCTTGGGGGAGATAAGCCTGTTATCCCCGGGGTAGCTTTTATCCGTTGAGCGATGGCCCTTCCATGCGGAACCACCGGATCACTAAGCCCGACTTTCGTCCCTGCTCGACTTGTAGGTCTCGCAGTCAAGCTCCCTTATGCCTTTGCACTCTACGAATGATTTCCAACCATTCTGAGGGAACCTTTGGGCGCCTCCGTTACACTTTAGGAGGCGACCGCCCCAGTCAAACTGCCCACCTGACACTGTCTCCCGGGTCGATAAGACCCGTAGGTTAGAATTTCAATACAGTCAGGGCGGTATCCCACCAGCGCCTCCACCGAAGCTAGCGCTCCGGTTTCAATGGCTCCCGCCTATCCTGTACAAACTGTACCAAAATTCAATATCAGGCTACAGTAAAGCTCCACGGGGTCTTTCCGTCCTGTCGCGGGTAACCTGCATCTTCACAGGTACTATAATTTCACCGAGTCTCTGGTTGAGACAGTGCCCAAATCGTTACACCTTTCGTGCGGGTCGGAACTTACCCGACAAGGAATTTCGCTACCTTAGGACCGTTATAGTTACGGCCGC
>NZ_JBBOZR010000001.1:12500-27500 GCF_038008705.1 Bacillus sp. FSL W8-0770 | reverse complement strand
ATCGCACCACGTAACACATGATATACACCTTGATACTCTTTCATTTTTTCCATCGCGATTACATCTTTCGGTTCTTGTACGACACAAACAACTGATTGATCTCGATGTGAATCATTACAAATATAACAAGGATCACGATCAGTAATATGTCCGCATACAGAACAGTACGCTAAATCTCGCTTCGCATTTACAAGTGCTTTCGCGAAACCTAACACATCATCTTCTTTCATATCTAATACGAAAAATGCCAATCGAACCGCTGTTTTCGGTCCGATACCTGGCAACTTCATAAAACTATCGATTAGTTTTGATATTGGTTCTGGATAATGCATGTATCAATATCCTCCTAGAACATTCCACCTGGTAAGTTTAAGCCTTTTGTAAATTTACCCATTGTAGAGTTTGAAAGCTCATCAGCCTTTTTAAGTGCATCATTTGTTGCAGCTAATACTAAGTCTTGTAGCATTTCGATATCTTCTGGATCTACAACTTCTTCTTTAATCTTCACTTCAAGAATTTGCTTGTGACCATTTGCGATAACTGTAATCATTCCGCCGCCAGCTGTACCTTCAACTGTTTTTTCACCAAGCTCTTCTTGTGCTTTCGCCATGTCCTTTTGCATCTTTTGCATTTGTTTCATCATGTTATTCATATTTCCCATTCCGCCACGCATCATAATTAATTCCTCCTAATTATTATTACTCTTTTATTTCAATGAGTTCTTGCCCTACTAATTTCACTGCCTCTTCTATAAGAGGGTCTTCCCTTTTCTCTGGGCTTTCTTCAGACTCTCCACCTTCACGTTGTAAAAAGTCTTCACGGATTTTACCCCATTCACTTTTTGGAATGGCAATCATATTTAACCTTTTACTTAGCAATTCAAATAAAGCTTGTTCTACTGTATCCATAGCTTCTCGATTTTCGCTCGCCATCTTACAATGAATCTCATATTGAAATGCTAAAACGTAAGTGTCATCTGAAGCTGCCACTGGTTCGCTATTTTCTAGTAAAACAGCAAACGCTACTTTGTTATATGATTTGAGTCTTCCTAACAACTCACCCCATACAGCTTTTAATTGTTCTAAATCTTGACGCTTCGCTTGTTTTAATACTTCATTTACACGTCCGACAGGAATCTTCATACTTCCTGTTCTTACCGGCTTTGGTGTTGCACGTGTCTCTCTTACTTCCTGTTGTACACCAGCTGGCACACCGTTCTTTTTAACTTGCTCTAACTCTTTCTCCAGTTGCTGCATCCTGTTCATAATTGCTTGCAAACGATCTGTACCATTTGCTTGCATCATAAACTGTTGACACAATTGCACCATAACAACTTCTAAGAAAATACGCGGATGATTTGTCCACTTCATTTCCTGTTGTCCCTTACTAAGGGTATGAATAATCTCATAGATCACTTCCGGTTGCATTTCTTCACTCAACTTACGGAATTGATCATCTACAATTACTCGTTCCAACATATGTTCTAGTTGCGGTGAAGTTTGATATAAAAGCATATCACGATAATAGTAAATGAAATCCTCCATAAAACGAACTGGATCCTTCCCTTTACTCATCATTTCATCTATGATTTGCAATGCTCTTGATACATCATTTTCACGTATGCATTCTACTAAATTGCCTAAGTATTGCTGAGAAACAGATCCTGTTACGGCCAATACATCTTCTGTCGTAACGGTCTCATCACTATAAGATATAGCCTGATCAATAAGACTAAGTGCGTCACGCATACCACCTTCAGCAGCACGCGCAACAATTTGTAATGCCTCATCTTCCACTTGCGTACCTTCATTTGTCACGACCGTTGATAATCTCTCAACAATATCATTCACTGATATTTTTCGGAATTCAAAACGCTGACAACGTGAAATAATTGTAGGCGGGATCTTATGAGGTTCTGTTGTCGCCAAAATAAAGATAACATGTCCTGGCGGCTCTTCTAAGGTTTTTAAAAGCGCATTGAATGCACCCATAGAAAGCATGTGAACTTCATCAATAATGTATACTTTATATTCTACAGCACTTGGAGCATATTTTACTTTATCTCTAATATCTCGAATTTCATCTACACCGTTATTTGAAGCCGCATCAATTTCTAATACATCTGAAATGGATCCTTGTGTAATTCCTAAACAAGAAGGACATTCATTACAAGGTTCAGCTACCGGAGCATGTTCACAGTTAATTGCTTTTGCAAATACTTTTGCAATTGTCGTTTTTCCCGTTCCCCTCGGGCCAGAAAATAAATAAGCATGTGAAACTTTCTCTTGAAGAAGGGCATTTTGCAACGTTTTTGTTACGTGCTTTTGACCGACTACATCTTCGAACTTTTGCGGTCTCCATGTTCGGTATAACGCTTGGTATGACACGAAAATACGGCCTCCCTCAAAGGTTATTATCTCATTTATTATAACCCATTCTGTTTATAGATTCCAAAAGTTATTTTCTATACAAAAAACTCACCTTTGTATTAAGGTGAGTTTTGTATACATATATAACTGCCGTGCACCCTCCGTCGATTACGTACCATAAGCGTTACTCAAGCAGTTAGCTCGGTTCAGGCACTCCTGCGGCACACGAGAAGACCCGCTTATTGCTGCTTCCTTCCGGACCTGACAAGGTTCACGGGGTCCCGTTGCGCAGGACCCAAACGTCAACACCACTTACTTAAGGCAGACCTTACAGCAACATAACCTCGAGAGGGGATTCGGCCTCGCTAGAGCGGATTGCGAGTATAGGGCACCGCTACCTCCCCGCTTAGCACGGCAAAGTTAAAACCAATATTCGGTTGCCTTCATTAAAGGCATTATCAGTATAACTTGTTTCTTTATAAAATGCAAATACGTTAGTTCCCAGTATTCTTCTCTAATTTTTTTATTGCTTTTCTTTTTTTACGAAGTTCTCTAAAAAAGCTTGTTAACAACGTACCGCATTCTTCCTCTAGTACACCAGATACTACTTCACATTGATGATTGAAGCGTTCATCCGTTAAAAGATTCATCAATGTCCCTGCACATCCGCCCTTAGGATCACTTGCACCATATACAACTCGCTTCACTCGTGATAAAACAATTCCACCCGCACACATTGGACAAGGTTCTAATGTTACATACAATGTTGCATCTTCTAAACGCCATGTCCCTAATTTTTTACATGCCTCATCTATCGCTAGCAACTCAGCATGAGCTATTGATCTCTGCTCAGTTTCCCTTAAATTATGGGCAACACTAATTACCTCACCATCTAACACTATAACTGCTCCAATTGGTACTTCCTGTATTTCCTCTGCCTTTTTAGCTTCTTCTATCGCTAATTGCATAAAATAAATATCTTGATCTTGTTCCATAACATAGTCCTTTCATTACAAATAAAGTACACTTATTTCCATTTACTACACAGGGGATAACTTTTACAAATTCAATCCACCCTAAAAGAAAAAAGAGAGGGGATTACATATGAAAAATACCGCCTTGCTCATTATCGATATGATTAATGACTTTCAATTTTCCCACGGACCCATTCTAGCTAAAAAATGTGAAATTATAACAAACCCTATTTTACAATTAAAGAAAAAAATGAAATCCTTCGGCTGTCCTATAATTTACGTTAATGACCATTATCAACTTTGGAGATCTGATATCGACCAACTTATTACTCATTGTACAAATGAATATAGCGAAAGCATAATCCATAAGATTGCTCCAAGTTCTGATGATTACATTTTTATTAAACCACATTATTCCGCTTTTTATGAAACACCTTTAAATTCATTACTAGGTTATTTAAAAATAGAAAATCTAATATTAACAGGGGTTGCCGGAAATATATGTATCCTATTTACAGCTAATGATGCTCATATGAGAAATTATACATTGTATGTACCAGAGGATTGTATCGCCTCTAACAACGACCAAGATAATATACATGCTTTAAAAATAATGGAAACTACATTGAAAGCAACTATAACATCATCAACCAAAATAAAATTTAATTAATACATATATCTATTTTCTAACTTTTTATATCAAATTAACCCGCTCGCTTCCCTCTTGTGCTACAATAATTCTGTTTTGTGTTTTTAGTAGTCACGGTAAATCACTGATTGAAAGGAGGAAACAGCGTGACCGGAGTACCATTTATCACGGTTGAAGGACCAATTGGTGTTGGAAAAACTTCACTTGCGAAGGAAATTTCAACTCACATGCAACTCCACTTACTAAAAGAGATTGTTGATGAAAATCCCTTTTTAGGAAAGTTCTATGAAGACATCGACGAATGGAGTTTTCAAACAGAGATGTTCTTTCTTTGTAATAGATACAAACAATTAGAAGACATTAACATAAAGTATTTGAATCAAAGGAAACCAGTAGTAGCGGATTACCATATCTTTAAAAATTTAATTTTTGCATCCCGCACATTAAAAGACTCCCAATATGACAAATACATGCAAATTTATCGTATCCTTACACAAGATATGCCTGTGCCAAATGTCATTGTTTATTTAACAGCTAGCCTAGAAACATTGCAAAAACGAATCGCCATGCGCGGAAGAGAATTTGAAAAAAACATGGATCCAAATTACTTACTACAACTCACAAAAGATTATGAAACAGCAATGGATGCTTTTAAAAAAGATCATCCGGAAATACCAGTATTGAAATTTAATGGAGACGATATGGATTTTGTAAAAAATCCTGATGATTTAAACGTCATCCTATCTGCCCTTCAAAATACTCTCTTAAAGGAGTCGAAATAATAATGAATTTAAGGCAAAAATATGATATACCCAATGACGCAGTAATCACTATCGCCGGAACGGTAGGTGTGGGTAAATCAACTATGACAACTGCATTAGCTAATGCTTTAGGTTATCGCACATCATTTGAAAAAGTAGATTCCAATCCATATTTGGACAAGTTCTATGCGGACTTCACTCGCTGGAGCTTCCACCTACAAGTGTACTTTTTAGCAGAACGATTTAAGGAACAAAAAAGAATTTTTGAATATGGTGGCGGTTTTGTTCAAGATCGTTCCATTTACGAAGACACTGGAATTTTCGCAAAGATGCATCATGAAAAAGGAACAATGACGGAAACTGATTATGAAACATACAAAGGTTTATTTGACGCTATGGTCATGACTCCTTACTTCCCTCATCCAGACTTATTAATTTACTTAGAAGGTTCTTTCGATGATATTGTCGATCGTATTCAAGAACGCGGGCGCCCAATGGAACAGCAAACACCAATTGAGTACTGGAAAGAAATGCATGGACGTTATGAAAACTGGATTAACAACTTTAATTCATGCCCTGTATTACGCTTAAATATTAATGAGTACGATATTTTAAAAGATAGTGATTCAATCGAACCAATCATTAAAAAAATTGGCCATTTTTTAAAACAAACACGTAAACTTGTAAAATAAAAAACCCGTGCATATGCACGGGTTTTCCTATTAAATTACTTCTTCTTTGTTGGAGCAATAATTTCACTCTCAGGTTTTCCTGCGTTAATGCGCTGACGAACAGTACTTGTACTAATATCGTATACTTCAGCAATTTCTTTAACAGTCATTTCTTTCCCGTTAATTACTGCCGTTAATACTTTACCTGTACGTTTTGGAGCCGCCGCTTTCTTTACAGCTGCTTTTTTAACTTGTTTTGGCGCCTCTACTTTACTCGTAGCTTGTTTTACATCACAAGTACAACCACAAAGTTTACGGAATGTATCATCACTAATAATGCGTGATACGTTTGCACCACTGTTTAAAATTCTATTGTTCTTACAGACAGGACATTGTACATAATATAAAGTTTTTCCATCTAAAGGAAACGTTTGTATAATAAGATCCATGTTGACTCCTTTCATATCTATGAAGATAATCATCGGAATATGAGTGTGTAATAAGGACAAAATTACCTTACACCATACTTTATGATTGGTTTTAAAATAAAAACTCGTTACGTGTTGGTAACGAGTTCTCCAATCTCCACTTATATGCGCTGTTGTCAATTATATCTGGAGGAGGTAGAGGGATTCGAACCCCCGCGCGACTCTCGCCGCCTGTCGGTTTTCAAGACCGATCCCTTCAGCCAGACTTGGGTATACCTCCATATTGACATCAAATATAATATCAAAAGAAAAACAGTTAGTCAACCCTACTAAAATAAATTATGAGGAAAGGAAAATTTTACTTTCCCCTTCCTACATTACAGTACTGACAACGCTCATAATTACCAATCACTCATACCGATGAATGTTTAAATTTACTTAATAACTGTTTTTCCTCCCATATAAGGGCGAAGAACTTCTGGAATTATAATTGTACCATCTTCTTGTTGGTAGTTCTCTAAAATAGCTGCAACCGTACGTCCGATTGCAAGACCAGATCCATTTAATGTATGAACATGTTCTGGTTTTCCATTTGGCTCACGGCGGAAACGGATATTTGCACGTCTCGCTTGGAAAGCTTCAAAATTACTACAAGAAGAAATTTCACGATATGTGCCATAGCTTGGAATCCATACTTCAATATCGTATTTCTTCGCTGCTGTAAATCCTAAATCGCCTGTGCACATGCTCATAACGCGATATGGCAACTCTAATAATTGTAACACGCGTTCTGCATCATTTGTTAATTTTTCTAATTCTTCATAAGAATCTTCTGGTTTTACGAACTTCACAAGCTCTACTTTATTGAACTGATGCTGGCGAATTAAGCCACGTGTATCACGACCAGCTGAACCTGCTTCAGAACGGAAGCAAGAGCTAAATGCAGCATATCTTATAGGCAATTGCTCTTTATTTAAAATCTCATCACGATGCATATTCGTTACAGGTACTTCAGCTGTTGGAATTAAGAAGTAATCTTCACTTTCAATACGGAATGCATCTTCTTCAAACTTTGGAAGTTGTCCTGTTCCCGTCATACTTGCACGGTTTACCATATATGGAGGTAATACTTCTTCATATCCATGCTCATCAGTATGAAGATCAAGCATAAAGCTAATTAAAGCACGCTCTAATCTTGCACCAGCACCTTTGTAAAATACGAAGCGGCTTCCTGTTACTTTCCCAGCGCGTTCAAAATCTAAAATTCCTAAATCAGTAGCAAGATCCCAATGTGGTTTTGGCTCAAAAGTAAATTCTTTCACTTCTCCCCAAGTACGTGCTACTACATTATCATCCTCTGTTTCACCAACTGGAGCAGATTCATGAGGGATATTTGGAATAGATAACATTAATCTTTCTAAGTCTTCTTCAACTGTACGAAGTTCGTTATCAAGATCCTTTACTTTTTCTCCAACCTCACGCATTTCTAAAATTAGAGCTTCTGCATCTTTCTTTTCGCGCTTTAATACAGAAATTTGTTGAGATACTTCGTTACGTTTACTTTTTAATTCTTCTGTCTGAACAAGTAGTTCTCTTCTTCTCGTATCAAGTTCTTCAAAACGGCCGAAATCAGTTAAATCTTCGCCTCTATGCTGTAATTTCGCTTTTACTTCTTCAAAGTTTGTACGTAAAAATTTAATATCAAGCATTATATACTCCTCCTTTTATTTTATAAAACACAAAAAACTCCCGTCCCTATATAAAGGGACGGGAGTTAACCCGCGTTGCCACCCTAGTTGAAAGCATTACCGCTTTCCTCTCAAGTAGAAATAACGGCTCTTCACCGGGAATGCTTACTAATCCAAAAGATATTCCACATTCCATTCCAGGATGGATTCACAAACTGTTTCTATCGATTTCCACCAACCATCGACTCTCTATAAGAAACGACATTTGTTACTATTTCCTATCAACACGCTTATTTTATAAAATTGTTACCATCAATTTACTATAATCTTATACAAGTTGCAAGTTACTTATACAACTTTTTTCATTTTCGCTTCTTTTACCATTTCAACAAAGTATGCTGTCACACGATGATCATCTGTTAATTCCGGATGGAATGAAGCAGCTAAAAACTGATCTTGTCTTACCGCTACCATTCGGTCACCATGCTTAGAAAGCACTTCAACATTATCAGCTACTTCTACAACATACGGCGCACGGATAAATACACCAATGAAGTCTTCACCCACGCCTTCAATTGAAAGCGCAGCTTCAAAACTATCCTTTTGGCGTCCGAACGCATTGCGCTCAACTGTAATATCCATAGCACCAATATGTGCTTCTTCATAGCCAATAAGTGTTTTTGCAAGAAGAATCATCCCTGCACACGTACCAAACATTGGTTTACCAGACTTTGCAAATGTACGAAGTGGTTCCATGAAAGCATACTTATCAATAAGACGGCGCATTGTTGTACTTTCACCGCCTGGTAAAATAAGACCATCAATCTCTTCAAGTTGCTCTATACGCTTTACAACAACAGCTTCTGCACCACTTGCTTCAACTGATTTTACATGCTCACGAACTGCACCTTGAAGACCTAGTACACCTATTTTCACCATTTTAAAGTTCTCCTTTAATTACCATCCACGCTCTTGCATGCGTTGTTCTGGTAATAACGTTGAAATTTCGACACCCTTCATTGCATTACCTAATCCTTTAGAAAGGCTTGCAATTAGTTCGTAATCTTCATAATGAGTCGTTGCTTCAACGATTGCACGTGCAAATTTCTCTGGGTTTTCTGATTTGAAGATACCAGATCCAACAAATACCCCATCAGCACCAAGTTGCATCATTAATGCTGCATCTGCTGGTGTTGCTACACCACCTGCCGCAAAGTTTACAACTGGTAAGCGACCAAGACGTTTAATTTCAAGTAATACTTCGTAAGGAGCGCCAGTATTTTTTGCATATGTCATTAACTCATCTTCACGTAGACTCGCAACTTGACGGATTTCTGCATTGACTTGGCGCATATGACGCACTGCCTCTACAATGTTTCCTGTTCCTGGTTCACCTTTTGTACGAAGCATAGATGCACCTTCTGCAATACGACGTGCAGCTTCTCCGATATCACGGCAACCACATACAAATGGAACTGTGTAATCACGTTTATTTAAATGGTATACTTCATCAGCAGGAGTTAATACTTCACTCTCATCGATATAGTCTACCCCTAATGATTCTAATACACGTGCTTCTACAAGGTGACCGATACGGCATTTTGCCATAACCGGAATTGACACCGCACCCATAACTTCTTCAACAATTGTTGGGTCTGCCATACGAGAAACGCCACCTGCTGCACGAATATCTGCTGGTACACGCTCTAATGCCATAACGGCAACTGCGCCTGCCTCTTCTGCAATTTTTGCTTGTTCAGCGTTAACTACGTCCATAATAACGCCGCCTTTTTGCATTTCTGCCATTCCACGTTTTACACGTTCTGTCCCTGTTACATTTGTCATGTACAAAAACCCCCCTAGGTGAATTGCTTTCCCCCGTTAAAGGCGAAAATTAAGAATACTCTTACATTCTACCACTAACTATCAGATGCTTGTCTACTACTTTTTCATAAAGTCGGTATGAAAAATAGGAATAAAAAAAAGCTCCTATCATGAGGAGCTTTTAAAACCAACCTTTTACTGTATCAACAGCACTATTCCACATGCCACTAAAGAATGAACCAATTCCGCGCATAGCACGAGTAAACCAGTTTGCTTCTTCTACTTCAGATGTTGTTACAAGATCCACTTGCAGTGACTTACCAGTTAAAAATCCAGGGTCGTTTGTATCTTTTGGCGTAATTACCATTTGACCAAGCGCAGCTCCCTTTTTAATAGGTGCTTCTTGTCCCTTACTTGATTCTTTTAATTCCGTTTTATAAACATCTTTACTTCCTTTTGGCACTGGAAGTGAAATTGCTTGTTTCGTTTGAACTGCTACATCTTTATCTTTCGCATTTTCTACTCGTACTGTTTCTTGTCCTTTTACTGAAGAACCTTTTTTATACATTTGTTTTACTTCAAAGTTAGCAAATCCATAATCATATAGCTTCTTTGTTTCATCAAAACGTGCTGTATGAGAACTTGTTTTAATAACTACAGAAATAAAACGCATTCCGTTTCTTTCAACCGTACCAGTGAAGCAATCTCCTGCTTCTGGAGTTGAGCCTGTTTTTAGGCCGTCTACGCCATCATATTCTTTAACTAAGCCCTTTAACATCCAGTTCCAGTTCGACATTGCAAACTTCTCTTTTTCTGGACGGAATTCTTTTTTAGGGATTTTTGCTGTATCTAACACTTTTGGATAATCTTTAATTAAATGTTGTGCTAAAGTTGCAACATCCTTTGCAGACATTTTATTTTCTTCATCCGCTGTTGTTCCTTCAGGATGCATTCCCTTTAAATCTTTATTCGTTAAACCTGTAGAATTGACAAATTTATAATTTTTCAACCCTAGTTCTTTCGATTTATCATTCATCATTTTTACGAAGTCTACTTCTTTACCTGCAATTGCTTCTGCTAATGCAATTGTTGCACCATTTGCAGAAAAGATTGCCATTGCCTCGTATAACTCTTTTACTGTATAAGAGCCACCATTTTCTAATGCAACATTTGATAATGAAGCATCTTGTGAAACCTTATATGCATATTCAGAAACCTTAATTTTCTGGTCCCACTTAAGTTTTCCTTTATCCACTGCTTCGTGAACTAAATATTCACTCATCATCTTTGTCATACTAGCAATGGATAATAATTCATCTGCATTCTTTTGATATAAAATTTTCCCAGAATTCGCTTCTACTAAAATTGCCGCACCTGCTTCAATGTTTAAAGCGGCTCCTGTTTCAGCTGATGCATTGCTATATGGCATAAAAATGCTACAAGCTAGTGTAAGCACTGTTACCAAAGCAATGAATCTTTTGCAAAACATACCTTTCACTTTTGCTACCCCCAATATCTATGTACTCACATAACCGTTATTCTAACATAATCAAAAAAAAATAGACAGAGATATCAAATCTCTGTCTATTTGTATATAAGACATTATAATGAGTAGTTTGGAGCCTCTTTTGTAATTTGTACGTGATGAGGATGACTTTCACGTAAGCCAGCACCTGACATACGAATGAATTGTGCGTTTTCGCGTAAGAATTCTAAATCCTGTGCTCCGCAATATCCCATACCTGCACGTAAGCCACCAACTAATTGGTGAACTGTATCTGCTAAAGGTCCTTTATATGGTACTCGTCCTTCAATACCTTCTGGGACAAGTTTTTTATTGCCTTCTTGGAAGTAACGATCTTTACTTCCTTTTTCCATCGCACCGACAGAACCCATACCACGATACACTTTAAATTGACGACCTTGGTAAATTTCAGTTTCTCCAGGGCTTTCTGCAACACCTGCAAACATGCTACCTAGCATAACAACATGTGCTCCTGCCGCTAAAGCTTTCACCATATCACCAGAGTACTTAATACCGCCATCAGCAATAACTGGAATGCCGTGTTTACGAGCTTCTGTTGCACAATCATAAACCGCAGTTAATTGTGGTACACCAACACCGGCTACAACGCGTGTTGTACAAATAGAACCTGGTCCAATACCAACTTTAACTACGTTTGCACCAGCTTCAATTAGTGCTTTCGTTGCTTCAGCAGTAGCAACATTTCCAGCGATAATATTTAGTGATGGATATTTAGCACGAACTTCTTTTACCTTATCAATAACACCTTTAGAATGCCCATGTGCTGTATCAAGTACAATTGCATCTACACTAGCTTTTACCAATGCATCGATGCGAAGCATAGCATCCGCTGTTACACCAACTGCTGCTCCAACTAATAAGCGTCCTTGCTTATCTTTAGCAGAGTTTGGGAATTCAATTACTTTTTCAATATCTTTTATTGTAATAAGCCCTTGTAATACACCGTTATTATCAACAAGAGGGAGTTTTTCAATTTTATACTTTTGTAGGATCTTTTCAGCTTCTTCCAGTGTAGTACCAACTGGAGCTGTAATTAATTGTTCTTTTGTCATTACGTCAGAAATTTTGATTGAGTAGTCTTGGATGAAGCGCATATCACGGTTTGTAATAATACCAACTAATTTTCGCTCATCTAAATTATTTACAACCGGTACACCTGAGATACGATATTTTCCCATAAGATGTTCTGCATCATATACTTGATGTTCTGGAGTTAAGAAGAAAGGATCTGAAATAACGCCGCTTTCAGAGCGCTTTACTTTATCAACTTGCTCTGCTTGTTGCTCAATAGACATATTCTTATGAATAATTCCTAAACCACCCTGGCGAGCCATTGCAATAGCCATGTCAGCTTCTGTTACTGTATCCATTCCTGCACTAATTAACGGGATGTTTAGCTGTAAGCTTTCAGATAAAACTGTTTTAACACTTACTTCTCTTGGTAATATATCTGACCTAGCTGGTACAAGTAATACATCATCAAAAGTCAAACCTTCTTTAACAAATTTAGATTCCCACATAATTGTTCCCCCTATGATACCAGAAATTATTATTAGTAGCTTATCAATTGGTTAAAATACTGTCAAGGACGTATATATATGTTAGAATTTTTAGACAATAAAAGGAGCGTAATATATGCATCAAACATCTTGTACTTGGCAGCAGTTAAGTTTCTTTTTTTCATCTCAAAACGTACAACGTTATCTTGCCCGTTGTTACGAAAAATCCTCTATTCAGGATGCCGAAAAAAAAAGTTTTGAAAATTGTTATCCCTTTATTTATTACTTAGAACACGGGAAAAATTATTATGAATTATATAAGACAGCTCCATTTTCCATTCAACCAATGTTGTTATTTTATGGAATTAGTCAACTTTTTAAAGCATGCCTACTAACTATTGACCCTAACTATCCTGAATCCACTACTGTTTTAGCTCATGGCGTTACAACTCGCAAACGAAAAAAACAAGGGTATCAATTTTTAGAAGATGAGGTGAAGGTACAAAAAAACGGATTATTTACTCATGTTGCAGAACAACTGTTTCACATGAAACACTTAGAAGCAGAAAAATTTAACATGTTAGAATTAATGGGAAATATTCCAGAATTACAAAATTTATTTCGTTATAGTCAAAAAGGATCAACTTTATATAAAATCGATTCAACAATTAAAAATGAGCTCTCCTTTTCAGTCAACCTACTAGATCGATTACATATGACTAAAGAGAGATTTTCTCGTTACATTGAAACATCTTGTAAGCATTTATCAATACAGCACGTACCTGAGAAGACTAATGAATCGAATTTACTTTTTACAGCGCCCATTCAATCATGGAATCCTATGTACAGTACTCCTTTATACTATGAACATCTTACTAATACTTATTATTTGCCACTTACGACTGATCCTAGAAATCCTAAGCCAATATTACCTGAACTCCTCATTCATTATTTATTGCTCTATAATTTAAGCATGATTTCTAGGTATGAAACAGATTGGTGGTATGACTTACTTGGTAGTTATAGTTCTGAAGATTATCCATTTATTTATCAATTTTTAAGTATTTCTGCTCAAAAAATCCCTTACTATATTTCAAATTTTTTATTAATGGAACCAAATCTATTTCATGGGAAATAAAAAAAACACAAGTCAAATGACTTGTGTTTTTAGTTGCTTGGCGACGTCCTACTCTCACAGGGACAAGGTCCCAACTACCATCGGCGCTAGAGAGCTTAACTTCCGTGTTCGGTATGGGAACGGGTGTGACCTCTCTGCCATCATCACCAAACTATTGAAGGCATATTCCTTCAAAACTAGATAACATCGCTACATATTATATGGTTAAGTCCTCGATCTATTAGTATTCGTCAGCTCCACATGTCACCATGCTTCCACCTCGAACCTATCAACCTGATCATCTTTCAGGGATCTTACTAGCTTACGCTATGGGAAATCTCATCTTGAGGGGGGCTTCATGCTTAGATGCTTTCAGCACTTATCCCTTCCGCACATAGCTACCCAGCTATGCCCTTGGCAGAACAACTGGTACACCAGCGGTGCGTCCATCCCGGTCCTCTCGTACTAAGGACAGCTCCTCTCAAATTTCCTACGCCCACGACGGATAGGGACCGAACTGTCTCACGACGTTCTGAACCCAGCTCGCGTACCGCTTTAATGGGCGAACAGCCCAACCCTTGGGACCGACTACAGCCCCAGGATGCGATGAGCCGACATCGAGGTGCCAAACCTCCCCGTCGATGTGGACTCTTGGGGGAGATAAGCCTGTTATCCCCGGGGTAGCTTTTATCCGTTGAGCGATGGCCCTTCCATGCGGAACCACCGGATCACTAAGCCCGACTTTCGTCCCTGCTCGACTTGTAGGTCTCGCAGTCAAGCTCCCTTATGCCTTTGCACTCTACGAATGATTTCCAACCATTCTGAGGGAACCTTTGGGCGCCTCCGTTACACTTTAGGAGGCGACCGCCCCAGTCAAACTGCCCACCTGACACTGTCTCCCGGGTCGATAAGACCCGTAGGTTAGAATTTCAATACAGTCAGGGCGGTATCCCACCAGCGCCTCCACCGAAGCTAGCGCTCCGGTTTCAATGGCTCCCGCCTATCCTGTACAAACTGTACCAAAATTCAATATCAGGCTACAGTAAAGCTCCACGGGGTCTTTCCGTCCTGTCGCGGGTAACCTGCATCTTCACAGGTACTATAATTTCACCGAGTCTCTGGTTGAGACAGTGCCCAAATCGTTACACCTTTCGTGCGGGTCGGAACTTACCCGACAAGGAATTTCGCTACCTTAGGACCGTTATAGTTACGGCCGCCGTTTACTGGGGCTTCAGTTCAGAGCTTCGCTTACGCTAACCCCTCTCCTTAACCTTCCAGCACCGGGCAGGTGTCACCCCCTATACTTCGCCTTACGGCTTCGCAGAGAGCTGTGTTTTTGCTAAACAGTCGCTTGGGCCTATTCACTGCGGCTTTCCGTTAAGAAAGCACCCCTTCTCCCGAAGTTACGGGGTCATTTTGCCGAGTTCCTTAACCAGAGTTCTCTCGCACACCTTAGGATTCTCTCCTCGCCTAC
>NZ_JBBOZR010000001.1:0-7500 GCF_038008705.1 Bacillus sp. FSL W8-0770 | reverse complement strand
ATCCAGTTAAGCGTTGCAGACGCATATCTAAAATTGCTTGCGCCTGTTTCTCACTTAAACCAAAACGTTCCATTAAGCCTTGCTTGGCAATATCTGCCGTTTTTGAACTACGAATTAACGTAATAACTTCATCAAGATGATCTAAAGCAATTCGTAATCCTTCTAAAATATGAGCACGTGCTTCTGCTTTTTCTAATTCATAAGCAGTACGTCTACGAATTACTACCTTCTGATGCTCTAAATAATGATATAGATTTTGTTTTAAATTTAGTACTTGTGGCTCCCCATTTACAAGAGACAACATATTAATACCGAAACTTGTTTGAAGCGCTGTATGTTTATATAGATTGTTTAATAGTACGTTTGCATTAGCATCACGACGTACTTCCATGACAATACGCATACCATTACGATCTGATTCATCACGTAAATCTGTAATACCTTCAATTTTCTTATCGCGAACTAATTCTGCGATTTTTTCAATTAATCGTGCCTTATTAACTTGATAAGGTAGTTCAGTTACGATAATAGATTGTTTACCGTTTGACTTCTCTTCAATTTCAACCTTAGCACGAAGCATAATGGAACCGCGACCTGTTTCATAAGCTCTTCGAATTCCACTTCTTCCTAAAATTAAACCTGCCGTCGGAAAGTCTGGACCGGGAATATATTCCATTAATTCCGCGATAGTAATATCAGGATTATGACTTAATGCCAACACACCATCAATTACTTCGCCAAGCTGATGCGGCGGTATATTTGTTGCCATACCAACAGCAATACCTGTTGTACCGTTTACTAATAAATTAGGGAAACGCGCTGGTAGTACTATCGGTTCTCTTTCGGAACCATCATAGTTATCTTGATAATCAATTGTATTTTTTGAAATATCACGTATTAATTCCATAGAAATCTTAGACATTCTTGCCTCTGTATAACGCATTGCAGCTGCTGAATCTCCATCTACAGAACCGAAGTTACCATGCCCATCTACAAGCATATAACGTTGACTAAAATCTTGCGCCATACGTACCATTGTTTCATAAACGGCTGAATCACCATGAGGGTGATACTTACCGATTACTTCACCGACAATACGTGCTGATTTCTTATACGCTTTATCAGCTGTAATTCCTAAATCATTCATCGCATATAAAACCCTACGATGCACAGGTTTTAATCCATCACGAACATCTGGTAATGCACGAGATACGATAACACTCATTGCGTAATCTAAAAATGAGGTACGCATTTCATGACTAATATTAATTTCTCGAATTCGTGCTTGTTGTTGATTGTCTGACATCAACGAGCACCTCCTCTTACATTTCCGTTACACATACATTGATTTATATGTAGAAGACAGGAATACTTAGATTCCTGTCATTACTCATTTAAATATCAAGGTTCTTCACGTATTTTGCATTCTCTTGGATAAAGTTACGACGCGGCTCTACTTTATCTCCCATTAAAATTTCAAATGTTTCGTCTGCTTCAATTGCATCTTGAAGGGAAACTTGAAGTAATGAACGTACTTCTGGATCCATTGTCGTCTCCCATAGCTGAGTTGGATTCATTTCCCCTAGACCTTTATAACGCTGAATCCCTGGCTTAGGTTGGGCCGGTAATTCTGCTAAGATTTTTTCAAGTTCCTTATCGTTGTAAGCATATTGAATTTTTTTACCTTGTTGTATTTTAAACAACGGCGGCTGTGCAATATAGATATAACCACACTCAATTATTTGACGCATATAACGATAGAAGAACGTTAATAATAGGGTACGAATATGTGCACCATCAACATCGGCATCGGTCATAATAATAACCTTATGATAGCGTGCTTTTTCAATATCGAAGTCTCCACCAATATTTGTACCAATCGCCGTAATAATTGTACGAACTTCATCATTTGATAAAATCTTATCTAAGCGTGCCTTTTCCACATTAATAATTTTACCCTTCAGCGGTAAAATTGCTTGGAAATGACGATCGCGTCCTTGTTTTGCAGATCCACCCGCAGAGTCACCCTCTACGATGTAAATTTCACTAATTGCTGGATCTTTCGAAGAGCAATCAGCTAATTTACCAGGTAAACTTGAAACTTCTAACGCACTCTTTCGACGTGTCAATTCACGCGCTTTTTTCGCAGCTACACGTGCACGTGCAGCCATCGTACCTTTTTCTACAATTTTTCGCGCTACATTAGGATTTTCTAGTAAGAACTTTTCAAACGCCTCTGAGAATACAGACTCTGTAATTGTTCTCGCTTCACTATTCCCAAGTTTTGTCTTCGTTTGTCCTTCAAATTGTGGATTTGGATGCTTGATTGATACAATTGCTGTTAAACCTTCACGAACATCCTCACCAGTTAAATTACTGTCCGCATCTTTTAAAATGCTATTTTTACGACCATAGTCGTTGATTACACGAGTTAAAGCTGTTTTAAAACCTACCTCATGTGTACCACCTTCATACGTATGGATGTTATTCGTAAATGAGTAAATATTATTTGTGTATCCCTCGTTATATTGAAGAGAAACCTCAACCTGAATACCATCTTTTGAACCTTCTACGTACACAGGCTCTTCATGAATCGGTTGTTTTGAGCGATTTAAATGCTCAACATATGATTTAATTCCACCTTCGTAATGGAATTCTTTCTTTTGCTTATGTTCACGTTTATCTTCAATTGTTAATTTAATATTGCGATTTAAAAACGCTAATTCACGCATACGAGTTGCTAGCGTATCAAAATCGTATACTGTTGTTTCTTGGAAAATTTCCGGATCTGGTTTAAATCGAGTTATTGTTCCTGTTTGATCTGTGTCACCAATGACTTTTAAATCCGCAACCGGAATACCTCTTTCGTATTTTTGGTAATGGATTTTACCTTCACGATGTACAAATACTTCTAATTCTGTTGATAGAGCATTTACAACCGATGCCCCAACACCATGTAAACCACCAGAAACTTTATAACCGCCACCGCCAAATTTACCACCGGCGTGGAGAACAGTCATAATAACTTCTACAGCTGGACGTCCCATTTTTTCTTGTATACCAACCGGAATACCACGCCCATTATCCGTTACACGAATACTATTATCTTCTTCGATACTAACATTAATTTCATCACAATAACCTGCAAGTGCTTCATCAATACTATTATCTACGATTTCCCACACAAGATGGTGAAGCCCTTTTCCACTTGTAGATCCAATATACATACCAGGGCGTTTCCGAACTGCCTCTAGTCCTTCAAGCACCTGTATCTGACTTTCATCATATGCATTTTCTTGCATTTGCTTTTGTTCCATTGACACAAAGATCACCTACTTTTCCATTTAAACAGGGGTTATTCCCTATCTATTTCACAATCTACAGTGCCGTTCGTTACATGAATTGTTTTCGCTTCTTTTAATGTTTCGTGTTCAATTCCGTCGACACTCGTCGTTGTAACAAATGTTTGCACTTTTCCTTGAATTGTATTTAAAAGATGTGATTGACGATAATCATCTAATTCTGATAAAACATCATCCAACAAAAGGATTGGATATTCTTTAACCTCTGAATAAATCAATTCAATTTCAGCTAATTTTAGGGATAGTGCGGTCGTTCGTTGTTGTCCTTGCGAACCAAAGACTTGAACATTTTTACTATTAACGAAGAATTGTAAATCGTCACGATGAGGACCAATTAAAGTCGTACCACGGAAAATTTCACGTTGTTTCACAGATTGAAAACTTTCATAGTATACTTCTTTTATTTTCGACAAATCCATTGATTCTGATACATCTACACTTGGTTTATAGACAATTTCTAACTCTTCTAATCCACGGCTTATACCTCGATGAATTGGAGCTGCCCATTCCTGTAGCAAATGCAAAAATTCAAAACGTTTTTGCAGTATTTTCGCACCATGCTCAATTAGTTGAAGTGTAAATACATCCAACATCGTTTCCTCATTCTTACTATTCCCTTGCATTTTTTTCAACAAGTGATTTCGTTGCGTGAGCACCTTTTGATATTGACTTAATTCATACAAATATACAGGAGCTATTTGTCCTAATTCCATATCTAAAAAGCGTCTTCTTACTTGAGGGCTTCCTTTTACAAGATTTAAATCTTCTGGGGCAAACATGACAACGTTCATCACGCCAATATATTGACTTAACTTTTGTTGTTCAAGTTGATTTAATTTTGCCTTTTTACCTTTTTTCGAAATATTTAATTCCAAAGACAAAGAATTGTTTCTTTTTTGTAATTTCCCCTTTATTTGACCAAAATCTTCATCCCAGCGGATAAGTTCGCGATCATTAGAGGTTCTATGAGATTTCGCCATCGCTAAAACATAAATAGCTTCCATCAAATTTGTTTTCCCTTGTGCATTTTCGCCGATAATTACATTTACCTTATCTTCAAAGGAAAGCTCTAATTTTTCATAATTGCGATAGTTTTTTAATTGTATTTCTGAAATAAACAAAGGGCTCCCCCTTTATGCCTGAACTTGGAAAGTTCCGCTTCCTGGAATTTCAATAACATCATTCGCATATAGTTTGCGACCTCTTCTATTTTCAAGTTCGTTGTTCACGTACACTTCATATTCTTGTAAAAACCATTTTACAGCGCCACCTGTATCAATTACATCAGCTAACTTTAAAAATTGTCCTAGTGTAATATACTCTGTTGAAATTTTAATACGTTTCATAAAATCGCTCACTTTCTGAAAGTGTTCATTCTTTCATTGTACTAAATAAACTAGCATTAGGAAAGTAATACCCAAAAATCAAATAAGGGCCACTAGCATCTTTAAACTAGCAACCCTTATTCCTTACCTAGTAAGTACGAACCGGTAAAATTAATTGAATAATTGAATCATCATTTACTGTACGAATTAAGAACGGTCTCATTGCCCCAGTAAAGCTAACTTTAATCTCTGTACTATCCAAAGCTTTTAATGCATCCATCATATATTTTGCACTAAAAGATATTTTTAACTCTTCTCCATCTACTTTTTCGCATTGTACTTCTTCGACAACTTTTCCGATTTCTGGTGAATTCGAAGAAATCTCTAGCATTTCTTGCTCTAAAGTTGATAATTTAACAACGTTATTGCGGCCATCTCTTGCTAATAGTGAAGCACGATCAATTGCTTGTAGGAATTCTTTTGTATTTACAAAAATATCCGTTTTACTCTCTGCTGGAATTAAACGTGTCGTATCAGGATAATTTCCTTCTAACAATCTTGAGAAGAATAATAAATGTTTTGTACGGAATAATACTTGATACTCCGTAATAACGATATCTACCATTTCCTCAGACTCATCTAAAATTTTACTTAATTCATTTAAGCTCTTACCTGGAATAACAACATTAGCTTGGAATTCATCTGCAATGTTATGTCCTTCAATTTTTGCTTTTCGAAGTGCCAGTCTATGACTATCTGTTGCAATACAAGTTAACTCGCTGTTATATACCTTCCAGTTTACACCTGTCAAGATCGGTCTTGTTTCAGAAGTAGAAACTGCAAATACAGTTTGTCTGATCATATGCTTAAGTAAATCTGTTGGTATCTTAAATACATGATGTTCTTCAATCTGTGGCAATAACGGATATTCTGCAGAATCTAAACCATTTAAGTTAAACTCTGATTTTCCAGATTTTATTTTTGTCATAAAATGATTTTCTACAGAAATTTCGACAGTGTCTTTAGGTAGTTTTTTTACAATCTCACTAAAATATTTTGCCTGTAAAACAATGCTTCCTGATTGAGCAATTTCTACGATTTCTTTTCCATCTTCTTCGACTGGAATAAAAGATTCAATAGAAATATCAGCATCGCTTCCTGTTAATGTAACCCCTTCTTCAGTAGCTACAACTTTAATTCCCGTAAGGATGGGGATTGTTGTACGAGAAGAAACTGCCTTCATTACATCTTGTACACCTCTTACAAGATAGTCTTTTTGTATTGTAAAACGCATAAAGAAAAACCTCCGGTAAGTATAAGATTTTATTTAATTAATAAAGATAAAAAATAGTAGTAATAGTAATAGGGCTTGTGGATATGTGGATAACCCCTATAAAGGATGTAAAAACAGTCTATCTACATGTGGATAGACTGTGCGTAAAACAAGGTAAGTTATTCACACTATTCAGCTACTACTTTAAAATACCATTAATTTCTTCAACTTGCTTTTGTAATTGCGTATCGGTTTTTAGTAGTTTAGAGATTTTTTCATGGGCATGGATAACTGTTGTATGATCACGTCCACCAAATTCTTCACCTATTTTTGGTAAAGAGGAATCTGTAAGCTCGCGCGATAAATACATTGCAATTTGGCGAGGAAACGCAACTGATTTGGTACGTTTTTTCGCTTTAAAATCTTCTAATTTCACTTGATAAACATCCCCGACAGCTTTTTGAATATCATAAATAGAGATAATTTTTGGCTTAGAATTTGGAATAATATCTTTAAGTGCTTCAGCTGCTAAATCAGCATTAATATCTTTATTAATTAAAGATGAATAAGCTACAACTCGGATAAGTGCACCTTCTAATTCACGAATATTTGAATCAATTTGATTTGCGATATAAAGCATAACTTCATTTGGTATATCAAGCCCTTCAGCTTTTGCTTTTTTGCGTAAAATCGCAATTCGTGTCTCTAAATCTGGCGGCGTAATATCTGTAATAAGCCCCCATTCAAAGCGGGAACGAAGACGATCTTCTAAAGTCGGAATCTCTTTTGGTGGTCGATCACTAGAAATTACAATTTGTTTACTTTCTTCGTGTAATGCATTAAATGTATGGAAAAACTCTTCTTGAGTTTGTTCTTTTCCAGCAAGAAATTGAATATCATCTATCAATAAAACATCTACGTTGCGATATTTATTACGAAAATCAACAGCCTTATTATCACGAATAGAGTTAATAAATTCATTTGTAAATTTTTCTGATGATAAATATACAACTTTTGCATTTGGATTATGTTCAATTACATAATGACCAATTGCGTGCATTAAATGCGTCTTTCCAAGCCCAACTCCCCCGTAAATAAAGAGTGGGTTATACGCTTTAGCTGGCGCCTCGGCTACAGCTAATGAAGCTGCATGGGCAAAACGGTTACCAGAGCCGATAACAAATGTATCAAATGTATATTTTGGATTTAACATGCTCTGTGGTAAATGAGCTGAATCATCTTGTGCTGGATTCGGCTTAACTGGAGGCAGATCAATATCCTCTTCAGCTTGACTTTGAGGAATAATAAAGCGAATTGCTAATTTTGCCCCTGTTAAATCGTATAGTGTTTCTGAAATTAGTTCGGAGTAATGAGATTCTAGCCAGTCACGAGCAAATTCATTTGGAGCTGTAATCGTTAATACGTCTTTCTTCAAGTTATGAGCCGTTGTTGATTTTAACCATGTCTCATAACTAGGCTTGCTTACCTTTTTTTCTAATTCTTTTAAGGCACTATTCCATAAATCAGAGATATTTTCCAA